>CAWFMK010000008.1:0-704312 GCA_963816915.1 uncultured beta proteobacterium | reverse complement strand
GGCCAGCGAAAAACACATCGCCATGCGGTGATCGTCGTAAGTGTCGATGGTCGCCGTGCGCAGGCGATCGGGAGGCACGATGCGCAACCAGTCCGGTCCCTCCTCCACGCTGGCGCCGAGCTTGGCGAGCTCTCGCGCCATTGCCGCGATGCGGTCGGTTTCCTTGATGCGCCAGCTGCCGATGTTGCGCAGCAGGGTCGCGCCGCGCGCGAACAGCGCGACTATCGCCAGCGTCATCGCGGCATCTGGAATGAGCTTGCAATCGAGATCGATGCCCGCGAGCGACGCGCCCGCGCGTGCCTCGATCCAGTCGTCGCCGCCGCTGATTCGCGCGCCCATCGACGCGAGCACGTCGGCGAAGGCGATGTCGCCCTGAACGCTTGCCCGCCCGACGCCTTCGACGCGAATCGGGCCACCGAGAGCGCCCGCCGCCAGAAAATAGGACGCCGAGGACGCATCGCCTTCGACGACGACGCGTCCGGGACCGCGATACCTGGCGCCGCCGGCGATGCGAAAGCGCTTCCAGCCGTCGCGATCGACGTCGACCCCGAAGCGCTTCATCAGGTTGATCGTGATATCCACGTACGGGCGCGACACCAGGTCTCCTTCGACCTCGACGCTGACCTCGCGCCGCAGCAGTGGCAGCGCCTGCAGCAGGCCGGTCAGGAACTGGCTTGATACGTCGCCGCGAATGCACACGCGGTCGGCCGCGTCCGTGCGCGCGGTGCCGATGCGCAGCGGCGGATAACCTTCACTGTTCTCGTAGCCGATATCCGCGCCGAGCGCGCGCAGCGCGTCGACAAGGTCGCCGATCGGGCGCTCGCGCAGGCGCGGCGCGCCATCGACCCGATAATCACCACCGCAAAACGCCAGCGCGGCAACTATCGTGCGCATCGACAAGCCGGACATGCGCAGCGAAAGCTCGGCGCGCCGTGTGGGAAACGGACCCGCCGCGCCCGGAACCCTGTACACGCCGGCGGTGTCGCGGCTCCACGCGACGCCGAGTGTGCGCAGCGCTGCGAGCATGACCTCTGTGTCGTCAGATTCGAGCAGGCCGTCGAGAACCGTCTCGCCTTCGGCAAGCGCCGCTAGCAGCAGCATGCGGTTGGAGATGCTTTTCGAGCCAGGCATGCGCACGCTGCCGGCGAGGCGCGCGACTGGCGCGAGGTCGAGATACGCAGGCGACCTAGACATCGCCATCGGTGGAATGCGTTGCGAGCCATGCGGCGCGTGCATCTCGGGCGGCGGCAAAATACGCGGCGAGCGCGCTGCCATCGGCGCGCTCGAGAAGCAAATCGATGCGCGCGAGTTCGGCGCCGTAGTTAGCGAGCTCGGCGCGCAGGGCGTCGCGGTTGGCGAGGCAGATGTCACGCCACATCTCGGGATGGCTCGCCGCAAGGCGGGTGAAATCGCGAAAGCCGCTCGCGGCGTAGCGGAAATATTCGTCGCGGTCGGGTCTCGCAGCGAGCGCGCCAACCAGCGCAAAGGCGAGCGCGTGCGGCAGATGGCTCACCGCGGCAAACAAAGCGTCGTGGCGGGCCGCATCGAGCCGCGACACATGCGCGCCGCAGGCGGCCCAGCAAGCCTCCACCAACGCCGCCGCGTCTTCGTGCGTCTCCGCCAGCGGCGTGAGGATGACGTTGCGTCCGTCGTAAAGCGATTCGAATGCCGCGCCGGCACCCGAATGCTCGGTGCCGGCGATCGGATGCGCTGGAACGAAGCGGGGAAGCGTGCGCGCGAGCGCGGCTCGTGCCGCCAGGATCACATCGCGCTTGGTGCTTCCTGCATCGGTGACCACCGTCTCCCGTCCCAAATGCGGTGCGATTTGCGCGAATACTCCAGCCATCTGCCCCACGGGCACCGCTAGCAGCACCAGCGCGGCATCGCCCAGTTCGTGCTGCCAGGGCTGTGCGATGGTATAGGTGCGCTGCGCGATGCCCACGCGGCGCGCGATCTCGAGATTGGCCTCGTCGCGACCGATGCCAACCGCCTCGCTGATGGCGTCGGCGCGTTTCAGTGCAAGCGAAAACGAGCCGCCGATCAGGCCTACGCCGAAGACGACCAGCTTCGAAAGCGCGCGCACCGCCGCCTTTCAGCGCGCCAGCGCGACCTTGAGCGCGTCGAGAAAACGCTGGTTCTCGGCGGGCAATCCAACCGAGACACGCAAGTGTTCGGGCAGACCGTAATTGGCGACCGGACGCACGATGACGCCTTGGCGCAGCAGCGCTTCATAGATTGCGCCGGCAGCGCCGACGTGCACCAGCAGGAAGTTGGCGTGCGACGGCACATAGGCGACGCCCATCGCGGCGAGGCCGCGCGTGAGCTGGTCGAGGCCCGCATGATTGATCTGCGCGCTTTCGGCAACGTATTCGACATCGGCGAGCGCCGCGAGCGCCGCCGCCTGCGCGACTGAGTTGACGTTGAACGGCTGGCGAACCCGATTGAGCATCGTGCACACCGTCGGATCGCCCAGTCCGTAGCCGATGCGCAGCCCGGCCAGCCCATACGCCTTGGAGAAGGTGCGCGATACCAGCAGGTGCGGATGCTCGGGCAGCCATGCGGCGCTGTCGGATTGCTGATCCTGACGCAGGTACTCGTTATAGGCCTCGTCGAGCACCACTAGTATTTCGCTCGGCACCGACGCGATGAATGCGCGCAGCGCCGCTGGTTCGATCCAGGTGCCGGTGGGATTGTTGGGATTGGCCACGAAAACGATGCGCGTGCGCGGCGTGACGGCCGCACGCATCGCCGACAGGTCGTGCCCGAGTGCGTGCGCCGGAACGCTGATGCCCACGCCTCCGCGCGCTTGCGTGGCGAGCGGATAGACCGCGAAGGCGTGCTGTGAATACACTGCCTCGTCGCCGGGGCGAAGGAACGCCTGCGTCGCGAGCTCCAGGATGTCATTCGACCCGTTGCCCAGCACGATATGCTCGGGCGTCACGTTAAAGCGCGCCGCGAGCGCGTTCTTGAGCGCGAAGCCGTTTCCGTCGGGATAGCGTGTGATGCCGGCGACCCCCGCGGCGATCGCATCGCGCACGCGAGCGCTCGGCCCACGGGGATTCTCGTTGGAGGCGAGCTTGACGATGTCCTCCGGGTCGAGACCGTATTCGCGCGCAAGCTCCTCGATTGGCTTGCCCGGTACGTACGGTGAGAGCCGCTGCACGTAGTCCGGCGCAGCCAGCGTGTGCGCGCTCATCGTGACCCCTCCCCGTTGGGCGTGGGTGCCGCGGGATACGAGCCGAGAAGCTTCAGGAACGGTGCGCGCTCGCGCAAGTCCGCCAGCGCGGCGGCGACCGGCGCGTCGTCGCGATGGCCTTCGATGTCGACGAAAAAAAAATATTCCCACAATCCGGTGCGTGCCGGGCGCGACTCCAGGCGCGTCATGCTCACTCCGTTCTTCGCAAACGGCTCGAGCAAGGCGTGCACCGCCCCGGGACGGTTGTGCGCGGACATCACCAAGGAGGTTTCGTCGCGCCCTGAGCGTGCGATCGGGTGGCGCCCTAGCACCCAGAAACGGGTGGTGTTGTTGGGCTCGTCCTCGACGTGTGCGACCAGGATCGGCAGTCCATAGATCGCCGCCGCGGCTTCGCCGGCGATGGCCGCGCTCGACGGGTCCGTCGCCGCCAGGCGCGCGGCCTCGGCGTTGCTGGATGCGGGGACTCGCGGCACCGTCGGGAGATGGCGCAGCAGCCACTGGGCGCATTGCGCGAGCGACTGCGCATGCGAATAGACACGCGTGATCTCGCCGGTTGTGCCGGCACGCGAAAGCAGGTGCTGGCCGATACGAAGCTTGATTTCACCGACAATGGTAAGGCCGGTCTGGCACATGAGGTCGAGCGTGCGACCGACCGCGCCTTCGGTCGAATTTTCGACTGGAACGACGGCGTAGTCGGTCTGGCCGGCTTCGGCGGCGCGAAATACTTCGTCGATGGACGCGTACGGCTCGGCATGCACGAGCTCGCCGAAATGGCGGCCGACCGCTGCGTGGCTGAACGTCCCTGCGGGACCGAGATACGCGATCGAAAGCTGTTGCTCGAGCGCGAGGCACGCCGACATCACCTGGCGAAACACCACTGTGACAGCCTCGTTCGACAGCGGCCCCGCGTTCTGCGACTCCAGCGCGCGCAACACCTGAGCCTCGCGCTCCGGACGGTACGCCGCGGCGCTGCCCTTGAGCGCGCCGATGGCCTGCGCCTGACGCGCGCGCTCGTTGAGCAGCTTGAGCAGCTCGCGATCGAGCGCGTCGATGGCCTCGCGGCGGCGCGCGAGCTCCTGGGTCGCATCGACCTGCGGTTGTTTTTCCGGGTCAGCCATGTTTGGACCGCGCGCCGAGCAGAACTATTCCTCGACGTCGACCTCGGTCTCGACGACACGCTCCAGGCCGGCGAGCTTTTCTCCGTCGCCGAGATTGATCAGCGTCACACCCTGCGTCGACCGGCTCATTTCGCGGATCGACGACACCTCGGTGCGAATTAGCACACCGCCGGTCGAGATGAGCATCACCTCGTCGTCGTCGTGCACCAGCGCCGCCGCGACGACCTTGCCGTTGCGCGTGGTCTGCTGGATCGCGATCATGCCCTTGGTGCCGCGACCGTGGCGCGTGTGCTCGACGATCGGCGTGCGCTTGCCGTAGCCGTTTTCGGTGGCGGTGAGCACCGATTGCCGCTCATCCTCGGCGACGAGCATCGAGATCACCCGCTGCCCGCGATCGAGCTGCATCCCGCGCACGCCGTGCGCGTTGCGGCCCATCGGACGCACGTCGGACTCCTCGAAGCGAACCGCCTTGCCGCCCGACGAGAACAGCATGACGTCGTGCTTGCCGTCGGTGAGCGCGACCCCGACCAGGAAATCGGCATCGTCCAGGTCCACCGCGATGATGCCCGACGGACGTGGCCGCGAAAACTCCGACAGCGGCGTCTTCTTGACCGTTCCTTGCGCGGTCGCCATGAACACGAACCGATCCTGCGCGAACTCCTTGACCGGAAGAATCGCCGTGATCTTCTCGTGCTCGAGCAGCGGAACCAGGTTGACGATCGGCTTGCCGCGCGACGCGCGTCCGCCCTGCGGGACGTTATAGACCTTGAGCCAGTAAACGCGGCCGCGATTGGAAAAGCACAGGATGAAATCGTGCGTATTGGCGATGAACAGCCGATCGATGAAATCGTCTTCCTTGGTGCCGGTCGCCTGCTTGCCGCGCCCGCCGCGGCGCTGCGCTCGGTACTCCGCCACCGGCTGCGCCTTCATGTAGCCGCCGTGCGAAAGCGTTACCACCATGTCCTGCGGCGCGATCAGGTCCTCGAGCGAAAGATCGACGCCCTGCGCAACGATCTCGGAGCGGCGCTTGTCACCGAACTGGTCGCGCACCGACTTGAGCTCGCCGGCGACGATGCCGGTGACGCGCTGCGGCTGCGCGAGGATCTCCAGCAAATCCTTGATCTGATCCATCACGTCGCGGTATTCGGCGGTGATTTTTTCCTGCTCGAGCCCGGTCAGGCGCTGCAGTCGCAGTTCCAGAATGGCTTGCGTCTGCGCGTCGGACAGTCGATAACCCGCGGGTTGACTTTTCGCCTGCCACCCGAATTCGGGCGCGAGTCCTTGCGGACGCGCGGCATCAGCGGCGGCGCGCCTCAGCATGTCCTCGACCAGCGGCGAGCGCCAGATCCTGCCCATGAGGGCGACCTTGGCGTCGGCCGGTGTCGCCGCGGCCTTGATCAGCGCGATGATCTCGTCGACGTTGGACAGCGCGACGGCGAGACCTTCGAGAATGTGGCCGCGCTCGCGTGCCTTGCGCAGCTCGAAACGGGTGCGCCGGACGATGATCTCGCGCCGGTGCTGCAGGAAGAACTCGACAAACTGCTTCAGGTTGAGCAGGCGCGGCTGGTTGTCGACCAGCGCCACCATGTTCATGCCGAAGCTGTCCTGAAGCTGCGAGAGCTTGAACAGGTTGTTGAGAATGATGTCGGCGATTTCGCCGCGCTTGAGCTCGATCACCACGCGCATGCCGGACTTGTCGGACTCGTCGCGAAGATCGGAGATGCCTTCTAGGCGCTTCTCGCGCACCATCTCGCCGATGCGGGTGAGCAGCGTCGCCTTGTTCACCTGATAAGGGATCTCGTCGACGATGATCGCCTGGCGCCCGCCCTTGTCGAGATCTTCGATGTGGGTGCGCGCGCGTATCACCACGCGTCCGCGTCCGGTGCGGTAGCCCTCGCGCACGCCTTCCACGCCGTAGATGATTCCCGCGGTCGGGAAGTCCGGGGCCGGCACGTGCTCGATGAGGTCGTCGACGGTGAGCTCCGGATTTTCGAGCAGAGCAAGGCACGCGCTGACGATCTCGTTGAGGTTATGCGGCGGGATATTGGTGGCCATGCCAACCGCGATGCCCGACGAGCCGTTGACCAGCAGGTTGGGAATGCGCGTAGGCAGGACGGTCGGCTCGAACTCCTTGCCGTCGTAGTTCGGGACGAAATCGACCGTTTCCTTGTCGATATCGGCCAGCATCTCCGCCGAAATGCGCTGCAGCCGGCACTCGGTGTAGCGGTAAGCCGCGGGCATGTCGCCGTCGACCGAACCGAAATTGCCCTGGCCGTCGATCAGCGGGTAGCGCAGCGAGAAGTCCTGCACCATGCGCACCAGCGCCTCGTAGGTAGCCGAATCGCCGTGGGGGTGATATTTGCCCAGAACATCGCCCACCACGCGCGCGCACTTGACGTACGGGCGATTCCACACGGTATTGGACTCGTGCATGGCGAATAAAACGCGGCGATGCACCGGTTTGAGGCCGTCCCGGACATCCGGAAGCGCGCGCCCCACGATCACGCTCATCGCGTAATCCAGGTAGGAATGACGCATTTCGGCTTCCAGGCTCACTGGAAGGGTTTCTTTGGCGAACTGCTCCATCGTCTTGGGTACTCTTTCGCGTTTTAAGGTTTGAAAGCGGAGCGGGGCTGATCATCGGGCCCGGGGTAGCAGACTCGCTCGGCGAGGGCCCTAGCTCCCATCCGCGCACCGAGATACCGAAAACGATGAATCTTATCATGACCGTTGTATTGCTGCGACAACGTTCAAACTTCCTGTTGCGGGAAACGCTATTGCGCTTTGCAGGGGTAAAAACCCTATGCTATAGTCGATCGCAAGTCGCTGTTTCCGGACGACCCACAAAAGTTGCCGTTACGCGTCGAAAAACTACACGGGCAGACTTCAACAACTCAGCCAAAGGGGTGAAAGTGAATAAACTTCGTCTGATTGCGACCATCATGACCGGCGCGACCGCGGCCATGGTTGGCTCCGCGGCGCTCGGCCAGGCCAATCCGCAGAATAGCGGCTACGTCCTGTTCGGGTACGGCAAGCCGGACGCCAATGTCTGGAGAAGCGGTTCCTACGGTGGAAAACCTGGGGTAAACGACACACTTTGCTGGAGAACCGGATATTGGACTCCGGCCATGGCGATCATAGAATGCGATCCCGATCTCGTTCCGAAGCCCGCACCGCCGCCGCCTCCGGCTGCCGCGCCGGCACCGCCGCCGCCCGCACCTGCGCCAGCGCCGGCGCCGGGTGTGCAAAAGATCACGCTGGCTGCCAAGGCATTGTTCGACTTCGACAAGGCCGTGCTCAAGCCTGAAGGCATGGCGGCCATCGATCGTGAGGTGATCAGCAAGCTCCGCGACGTGTCCAAGCTCGAGCTCGTGCTCGTCACCGGCCACACCGATCCGATCGGCACGCAGGCTTACAACCAGAAGCTGTCGGAGCGTCGTGCCAACGCCGTGCGCGATTACCTGGTGTCCAAGGGTATCGCCCGCGACAAGATCGAAACCCTCGGCATGGGCAAGACGCAGCCGGTCCCGGGTCTGACCTGCAATCAGAAGAACCTGAAGGAACTGATTGCATGCTATGCACCGGATCGCCGCGTTGACGTCGAAGTCAAGGGCGAAGTCACGAAGCGCTAAGCTGCAACCGTTGTCGAAAAAGCCCCGCCTCGCGCGGGGCTTTTTCTTTGTTGTGCGCATGGCGAATATCTTTCTGCCTCTCCCTCGCTTGACGTGCTGCTGGGAACCCTACACCCTCGTCGATCATGTCCATCCCCGTTGACCTCCGACTCGATGCCCGCTGGATCGTGCCCATCGTTCCTGCTGGCGCGCTCGACCATCATTCGGTGCTCGTCGGCGAAGGTCGCATCGTCGCCATCGTGCCGACGGTCGACGCCGATCGTGACTACGCGGCCGGCGAGCACATCGTGCTGGACTCACATGCGCTGATGCCCGGGCTGGTCAACGCGCATGTGCACGGCGCGATGACGCTGATGCGCGGTATCGCCGACGATGTCGCGCTGGAGGTTTGGCTGCGCGAGCAAGTGTGGCCGCGCGAGGGAAGCTTCGTCGCCCCGGACTTCGTGCGCGACGGTACGCTCATCGCGGCCGCGGAAATGCTTCGCGCCGGCATCACCTGCTGCAACGACATGTATTTCTTCCCCGATGCCGCCGCCGCGGCATATCGAGCGAGCGGAATGCGTGCGATGCTCGGCATGCCGGTGCTCGATTTTCCGACGCCGTATGCGGTCGATGCGGACGCATGCCTGCGTGCCGGGCTGGCAGCGCGCGACCAGTGGAAAAACGATGCTCGGCTGTGCTTCTCATTCGCGCCGCACGCGCCCTACACCGTCAGCGACGCGAGCTGGGACAAGATCGTCATGTACGCGCGTCAGCTCGACATGCGCATCCAGACGCACCTGCTGGAAGCGCCCGACGAGCGCGCAGCGAGCATCGCCGCGCACGGCGTGGACCCGCTGCAGCGGCTCGACCGCCTGGGCGTGACCGGTCCTGGATTCATCGCCATCCACGGCGTGCAGTTCGACGCGCGCGACATCGCGATGCTGGCGGCACAGAGCTGCCACGTGGTGCACTGTCCGACGTCCAATCTCAAGCTCGCCAACGGCATCGCGCCCGTGGCCCGGATGCACTCACAGGGAGTGAACGTCGCGCTGGGTACCGACGGCGCCGCGAGCAACAACCGCCTCGACGTGTTCTCGGAAGCGCGCCTCGCGGCGCTGCTTTGCAAGTCCGCAACGGGCGACGCCGCGGCGCTGCCGGCGGCGACGGTGCTGCGCATGGCCACGCTCGACGGCGCAGCGGCGATCGGGCTCGAGGACCAGATCGGATCGCTGGAGCCTGGAAAAGCAGCGGACATGATCGCGGTCGACCTGGGCGCGCTCGAGCACGCCCCCTGCTACGATGCGGTGTCGCATCTCGTTCACGTTACGGGCCGCGACCAGGTGAGCGACGCGTGGGTTGAGGGAGAGCGTCTGCTCGCGCAACGCGAGCTCACGCACCTGGACGCGCAGGACCTCGGCGCACGCGCGCGCTACTGGCAGGAGAGACTTCAATGAATACGGTCAACGCCGATCCCGGCGAGCTCGCCAAGTTCAGCGCGCTGGCGCATCGCTGGTGGGATCCGACCAGCGAATTCAAACCCCTGCACGACATCAACCCGCTGCGCCTCGACTACATCGCCGAGCGCTGCAACGGCCTGTCCGGAAAACGCGTGCTCGATGTGGGCTGCGGCGGCGGCATCCTCGCGGAATCGATGGCGGCACTGGGCGCGCAAGTCACTGGCATCGATCTCTCGGAAAAGGCGATCGGCGTCGCGCGATTGCACCAGCTCGAATCCGCGACCGAGGTCGACTATCGGCTGGTCGCCGCCGAAGCGCTGGCGGCAGAGTCAGCGGGCATCTTCGACGTCGTGACCTGCATGGAGCTGCTCGAGCACGTGCCGGACCCCGCGTCGACTATCGCTGCGTGCGCGACGCTGGTGCGTCCCTCAGGGCGTGTGGTGTTCTCGACGATCAATCGCAATCCCAAGGCTTACGTCTTCGCAGTGCTGGGCGCCGAGTACATCCTCAAGCTGCTCCCGCGTGGCACGCACGACTACGCAAGATTTCTCAAGCCGGCCGAAGTCGCGCGCTGGGCAAGACAGGCGGGTCTCGAGGTCGATGCGCTGATCGGGATGACCTACAACCCGATCACGCGCGTGTATTCGCTGGACAGCGACACCTCGGTCAACTACATGGCTACGTTTCGCCGCGATGTCTGAATGCAAGCGCCTGCCAGTGCGCGCGGTGCTTTTCGATCTGGATGGAACGCTTGCCGATACCGCGCCGGATCTGGCGCACGCGGCCAATCGCGTCCGTGCCGATCGGACGCTGGCGCCGCTGCCGCTGTCTGCGCTGCGCGGCTACGCTTCGCACGGCGCGCGCGGCCTGCTGCAGGCGGCGCTCGGGGTCGACCGCGAGCACGCCGACTACGAGTCGCTGCGCGACGCGTTTCTCGGCTACTACGGCGAGGTGCTCTGCGAACGTTCTCAGCTGTTCGAGGGCGTTGCAGACATGCTGGCGGAGCTCGACCGCCGCGGGTTGGCATGGGGCATCGTCACCAACAAGGCAGAGCGCTACACCCTGCCGCTGCTCAAGCACCTCGCGCTGCACCCACGGTCCGGTGCGCTGATCTGCGGCGACACCACGCCGCATGCAAAGCCGCACCCCGCGCCGCTGCTGGCGGCTGCGAAGGCGCTTGGCATCGAACCCGCGAGCTGCGTCTACGTGGGCGACGCCGAACGCGACGTCACCGCGGGCATTGCCGCCGGAATGAGGACTCTGATTGCGCGCTACGGATATTTCGCGCCGGACGAAATGCCCGAACGCTGGCCGGCCGACGGATCGATCGAGTCGCTTGCGGCGCTGCTCGACTGGCTGCCCGTGAGCGTGCCTCCTCAGCAAACGCGGGCGCCCTTCTAACCCGGGCACGCGCCCGCGTTGAGGTAGAGCCAATGCTGGGGCTTGCCGTCGCGACTGCCGGCGAGCCACACGGGCTGACTGCGCGTCAGCGGTTGCAAAACCATCGCAGGGATGTCGGCGGGCACGGCGAGCGCGATGCCATTGGCGCTCTCGACACGGTCGCCGTTCTTCAGGCCGAGATTGCTCGCGAATCCGCTCTGGTCGCGCACGATCAGCGCGCCCGCGCCCGGCTCGACTAGCGCCTTCCACGCATCGGTCGTCGTCATCATGCCGCCGAGCAATTCGGCGTTGAGGCGCACGATCGGTCCCGCAAATCCGGCGGGCGGTGCGCAAGCCGACGTCTTTGCGGCGGTGGCGACCACAGGCTTCGGACCTTTCTCGACGCGCGCAACCGGCGGCGAAGTCGCCGCACGCAGCGGCATGTCGCGGCGCACGCCGCCTTCGATGAGCGTCACGCTATTGGCGCGCACCGCGTCCACTCGCACACCCGCGCCGACTTCCTGTCCCGCCGCAACCAGCAGCGGGCCCCGCGATCCCGAACGGAACAGCGCGTAACCGCGCCCGTCGCGCTCGGCGATGACGCCCAGCAAGCGCAGATCGCCCGTCGCAGCAGCGACTGCTGCGGATGGTGCAGGCGCCGCGCTGCCGAACAGGTGAGCGTCCGCGATGCGGCGACCGAAGTCGCCCGCGGTCGGCGCGACCGGAATCGCCACCGGCGAGGGTCCCAACCATTGCCACATCCATTGCGCGAGGACGAGTGCGAGCACGGCGACCGCGGCGAGTCCCGCCAGCCATGAGACCAACCGCCAGCGCAGCGGCAGCAAAGCATCGGTGGTCGTCCCGTATAATTGCGCGTCGCTCATCACCTCTCGCGCCTTCGGCGCGCCCGACGTTGAATCCGCAACTCGCGCTCCTGCAACCGTACCCTTTCGAGCGTCTGCGTGCGCTGTTCGCGGGCGTGACCCCGACCACCGCGCAGACCCCGATCAGCCTGTCGATCGGTGAGCCGCGGCATCCGACGCCGCAGTTCATCCGCGATGCGCTGTGCAAGGGCAGCGAGGGGCTTTCGAATTATCCCACAACCGCTGGTACCCCCCCGCTGCGCGAAGCGATCGCCGCGTGGCTGCGGCAAAGGCACGGCCTCGCCGAGCTCGACGCGGCGACGCAGGTGTTGCCGGTGCTCGGCAGCCGCGAGGCGCTGTTCGCCTTCGCGCAGACGGTAGTCGACGGCAACCGTCCCGGTGCAACGGTGGTCGTGCCCAATCCGTTCTATCAGATCTACGAAGGCGCGGCGCTGCTCGCCAGAGCACGCCCATGGTGCGTCGACAGCCTCGCGCGCAATGCCTTCGCTCCGCAATGGGACGCCGTTGCCGCGGATGTTTGGTCGCGCACGCAGCTGTTGTTCGTCTGCTCTCCCGACAATCCCACGGGCCGCGTGATGACGCTCGACGACTGGCGTCGTCTGTTCGATCTCTCCGACCGCTACGGTTTCGTCATCGCGGCCGACGAATGCTACTCGGAAATCTATTTCGACGAGTCGGCGCCGCCGCTGGGTGCGCTCGGCGCGGCGGCAAAGCTCGGCCGAAGTGGGTTCGATCGACTGGTGAGTTTCGGCAGTTTGTCCAAGCGCTCGAACGTCCCTGGCCTTCGCTCCGGATACGTGGCCGGCGACGCCTCGCTTATCAGGTCGTTCCTGCTGTATCGCACCTACCACGGGTCGGCGATGTCACCGGCGGTCGCCGCGGCGAGCATCGCCGCGTGGGGCGATGAGGCGCACGTGCGCGAGAACCGGGCCCTCTACGCAGCGAAGTTTGCGGAGCTGCAGCCCAAAGTGAACGCCGTAATGCCCGCGGCCAACCCCGATGCCGCCTTCTACCTGTGGGCGCGCGTGCCGCGAGACGATGCCGAGTTCGCGCGCGGGCTCTATGCGCAGGAAGCGGTCACCGTGCTTCCCGGAAGCTATCTTGGACGAGAGCACGACGGCGTCAATCCCGGCACCGGCTACATTCGCATCGCGCTGGTCGCGCAGCAGGCGGAATGCGCGGAAGGCGTGGGCCGCCTCTTGCGTTTTGCTGCCCGAAGCTAGGATCCAGAGTACCGTCCGGCGACAGCTGCACGCAGCTGGTCGTCGCCTGGCGCGATCCGTCGCGCCCGGCGAGCCCGGCGCAGCGTCGAAGTACAATTCTGGCGCATGGAACTCGTCGCAGCTCCGAAACGATTGTCTCCGGTCCTGGCCGGGCTTCGCGGCGTGTCATGGCAGACGCTGGCGCTGATCGTCGGGATCAACACCGGATTCGCCGCGATCCTGTCGATCGAGGATCCGCGCTCGTTCTGGCACCCGTTCATCACCGCGCAGTGCTTCGGCCTTGCCATTGCATATTGCGTGAATGCCGCCACGCCGTGGGAAAAGTCCCACCCGGTACGGCGACTGGCGCTGGCAGTGGCGGCGGGGACCGCGATCGGATTCGGTTTGCTGATCCTGATCAAGATCCCGATGCTCGGCATGTATTCATGGGACGAGCTGCGCTCGCATCGCGTGCAATTCGCGCTCACCGCGTTCTCGGGATTCACCAACGGGCTGTTTGTCAGTCTGTTTTTCCTGGTCAAGTTTCGAGAGAGCCGCGCGCAGACCCAGATCCTGCGCGCCGAAGCCGATCGCAACCTGCTGTCGCGCCAGACTGCGGAGGCCGAGCTGAAGCTGATGCAGGCGCAGATCGAGCCGCACTTCCTGTTCAACACGCTCGCGTCGGTGCAATACCTTACCGAGTCCGATCCACCGCGAGCCGGCGAGATGCTCGCCCACCTGCTCGCGTATCTGCGCACCGCGCTGCCCCAGCTTCGGTCCGGAAGCACCACCCTCGGACACGAGGCGGATCTGGCTGAGGCGTACCTGTCGATCATGCAGATGCGCATGGGAACGCGCCTCTCCTTTCGCATCGACATCGCGGACGAGCTTCGCGCTCATCCATTTCCGCCGATGCTGTTGATGACACTCGTCGAGAACGCCGTGCAGCACGGGATCGAGCCGCTCGCCGAAGGCGGCAGCATCGAGCTGACGGCGCATCGCGAGGCGGACTCGGTAGTGCTCGCCGTCGCTGACAGCGGGCGCGGGCTTGAGGGCGCCATCGGCCGCGGCGTGGGGCTCGCCAACCTGCGAAGCCGCCTGCGCGCTCTGCACGGCGGGCACGGCCGCTTCGCGCTGGCAGCGCGCGATTCCGGCGGCGCTATAGCGACCGTCGAGGTCCCGTATGAACCATCGTCCCGCGACTGAACGCGTTACCGCGCTGATCGGTGAGGACGAGGCGATGCTGCGTGCGCAGTTGCGCGCCGCGCTGGCACAGGCCTGGCCCGAGCTGGTGATCGTCGGCGAGGCGGTCAATGGCGCCGACGCGCTCGCTCAGGGCGGTGCGCTGAAGCCCGACGTGGCGTTTCTGGACATCCGCATGCCGGTCAAGAGCGGACTCGAAGTCGCCGCGGCGATGGACGGCGAATGCCACGTCGTGTTCGTGACCGCGTACGACGAATACGCGGTCACCGCGTTCGAGCAGGGCGCGGTCGACTACGTGCTCAAGCCGGTGACGCTGGCGCGCGTGACCAAGGTCGTCGAGCGTCTGCGCACGCGCATCGGCAAACCGCCCGCCAACCTGGCCGCGATGCTCGAGGAGCTCGTCGCACGCACGGCGCGCGAGCCACTGCGCTGGGTCAAGGCCTCGCTGGGCGCGTCGATGCGCCTCATTGCGGTGGACGACATCCTGTACTTTCACGCGGAGGACAAGTATACGCGTGTGGTCACGACCGAAGGCGATGCGCTTATACGCAAGTCAATCAAGGATCTCGGCGAGGAACTCGATCCCGCGCAATTCTGGCAGGTGCATCGCGCCACCATCGTCAACCTGCGCGCCATCGCACGCATCGAGCGCGACTACCGCGACCAGCCGCTGATACGAGTCAAGGGCCGCAGCGAACCGCTGACCGTGAGCCGCAGCTTCGCGCATCTTTTTCGCGCCATGTAGACAACGCCGCGGCCGCGGCTTCGAAACACTCCGAGTGGGCAGCGGGCAACGCCGGTACGGTAAACTTGCGGTTTTTCCCGGTCCGCAGCCTTGCATACCCTCCAGCCCACCATCGAAGCCGCCTGGGAAAGGCGCGCCGAGCTTTCGCCGGCGTCGGCGCCCACCGAGGTCCGCAGCGCCGTGTCGCGATGCCATCGCCGAGCTCGATGTCGGGACGTCTGCGCGTCGCCGAAAAAACCGCCGACGGCTGGATCACGCATCAATGGCTCAAGAAGGCGGTGCTGCTGTCGTTCCGGCTTTCGGATAACGCTGCTATCGGACTCGCCTCGCCGGCGGCACCGTTCCGGTTCTACGACAAGGTGCAGACCAAATTCGCGCAGCTTCGACGATGCCGACTTCGCGCGCGCCGGCGTGCGCGTGGTGCCGCCCGGCGGTTGCGCGGCGTGGCGCCTACATCGCGCCCAACGTGGTGCTCATGCCCTCGTACGTGAACATCGGTGCGTATGTCGACAGCGGAACCATGGTCGACACCTGGGCGACCGTTGGGTCATGCGCGCAGATCGGCCGGAACGTTCATCTGTCGGGCGGTGTCGGCATCGGCGGGGTCTTGGAACCGCTGCAGGCCAACCCCACCATCATCGAAGACAATTGCTTCATCGGCGCACGCTCGGAAGTCGTCGAGGGCGTGATCGTCGAGGAGAATTCGGTACTTGGCATGGGCGTATTCCTCGGCCAGAGCACCAAGATCTACAACCGGATGACCGACGAAGTGAGCTACGGACGAATCCCCTCGGGGTCGGTCGTCGTCGCCGGCAGCCTGCCCTCGGGCGAGGGCAAGTGCCATCTCTACTGCGCAGTCATCGTCAAGCGGGTCGACGCGGGGACGCGCGTCCAAGACCAGCATCAACGAGCTGCTGCGCGACTGAGCGCCATGCGAGGCATGGACACGATGTCGGTCTCCATCAAGACCGACGATGAGATCGCCGGCATGCGCGTCGCCGGCCGGCTCGCCTCGGAGTTGCTCGACTTCCTCACGCCCGCACGTGCAGCCGGGGGTGTCGACCGGCGAGATCGATCGCATCGCGCACGACTACCAGGTCAACGTGCAGCACGTGATTCCGGCGACACTCAACTACGCGCCGCCCGGACATCGGCCGTACCCGGCGTCGCTGTGCGCGTCGGTGAACCACGTCGTCTGCCACGGCATACCCGGGGACAAGAAGCTCAAGCCGGGTGACATCGTCAACATCGACGTCACCGTGATCAAGGACGGGTTTCACGGCGACTCGAGCCGCATGTTCTATGTCGGCACGCCAACCATCCAGGCGCGCCGCCTGGTCGAAGTGACCTACGAAGCGATGTGGCGCGGCATTCGCGCGATCGCCCCGGGCGCGCACCTGGGCGACATCGGCGCGACCATCCAGCGCTTCGCCGAGGGCCACGGCTTTTCGGTCGTGCGCGAATTCTGCGGTCACGGCATCGGCCGCCAGTTCCACGAGGAGCCGCAGGTGCTTCACTACGGGCGACCGGGGACCGGGCTGCCAGCTCAGCCGGGAATGATCTTCACGGTCGAACCGATGATCAACGCGGGCCGGCCTGGCATTCGCTGTCTCGCCGACGGCTGGACGATCGTCACCGCCGACCACAGCCTGTCGGCGCAGTGGGAGCACACGGTGCTGGTGACACCGGATGGATTCGAGGTTCTGACTGTATCCACCGGCGCACCCGCGCCGCCTCCGCTGCCACAGGCCGCGTAGGCGAACGACGTGTCCACGACGCCGGCAGCGCCTTCTCCGGCTGCGTCCGTCATCGGCGCCGATCCGTGGAAGCAGGAACTCGCGGCGGGACGGGCGGCGCTGCGTGAGGCCTTTGTCGCCGATCCGAGGCCGCATCGCCTGTTGTGGCAGAACGCGCAGCTCGTCGATCGGATCGTGCGCCGCATATGGGCAAGCGTTGGCGCCCCGGCGGGGGCAGCGCTGGTCGCCGTCGGCGGCTACGGGCGCGCGGCGCTTTTCCCGTTCTCGGACGTCGACATCCTCGTCCTGCTGCTCCGAGCCCCTGCCCGACAAACCCATCGAGTCCGCGATCGAGCGCTTCATCGGTCTGCTCTGGGACGCCGGCATCGAGGTAGCGCACTCGGTGCGCACCGTCGACGATTGCGAGGCCGAGATGGCCAACGACGTCACGCTGCGCACGAGCCTGCTCGAGCATCGCCTGCTCGAAGGCTCGCGCCACGCTGTACGCGCGCTTTCGCCGTCGCTTTGCCGCCACGCTCGATGTGCGCGGCTTCTACGAGGCGAAGACGCTCGAGCAGCAGCAGCGTCATCTGCGCTATCAGGACACGGCGTACAACCTCGAGCCGAACCTCAAGGAAAGCCCCGGCGGGCTGCGCGACCTCCAGACCATCCTGTGGATCGCGCGGGCTGCAGGGTTCGGCCACACGTGGCGCGAACTGGCGCGACACGAGCTGATGACGGTGCATGAAGCGCGCGAGATCGCACGTCACGAGCGGCTGATCGACGAGCTGCGCATTCGCCTGCACTACGTGGCGGGCCGCTGCGAGGATCGCCTGGTCTTCGACGTGCAGACTGCGCTCGCGCGCGAGATGGGCCTCTCCGACACGCCCATCCGGCGCGCGTCCGAGCAGCTGATGCAGCGCTACTATCGCGCCGCCAAATCGATCCGTCAGATCAACGTGATCCTGCTGCAGAACCTGCACAGCCGGCTGTTTCCCGCGGAGGTCAAGGTCCGCGATCTCGACGCCGATTTCCAGGTCGTCGACGAGTTGCTCGATCTCAAGGACGAATCGCTGTTCGTGAAGCGACCGTCGGCGATCTTCGAGAGCTTTCTTACACTCCAGCAGCACCCCGAGCTCAAGGGGATGTCGGCGTCGCTGCTGCGCGCGCTCTGGCGCGATCGCGACCGGGTCGATGCAGCGTTCAGGCGCGATCCGGTCAACCGCGCGCGCTTCATCGAGATCCTGCGCCAGCCGCGCGGCGTCACGCACGAGCTGCGTCGCATGAACCAGTACGGCATTCTGGGACGCTATCTCCCGGTTTTCGGTCGCATCGTCGGACAGATGCAGCACGACCTTTTTCACGTCTACACCGTCGACGAGCACATCCTGATGGTGATACGCAACCTGCGGCGGTTCATGGAGCCGCAGCACGCGCACGAATACCCGCTGTGTTCGCGCCTCATCGCCGACTTCGCGCGTCCCGAAATTCTCATCATCGCCGCGCTGTTCCACGACATCGCCAAGGGCCGTGGCGGCGACCATTCGGTGCTCGGTGGACGCGACGTGCGCCGCTTCTGCCGCGATCACCGCATTTCGCGCCGAGGACGGCGCGCTCATCGTGTGGCTGGTCGAGCAGCACCTGATGATGTCGATGACCGCGCAGAAGCAGGATATCGGCGACGAGAAGGTGGTCGACGCGTTCACCGCGAAGGTGCGCGACGAGCGGCACCTCTCGGCGCTCTACCTGCTCACCGTCGCCGACATCCGCGGGACCAGCCCACGGGTGTGGAACGCATGGAAGGCGAAGCTGCTCGAGGACCTGTTCCACGCCGCCAACGCGCGCCTCGGCAGCGGCGGCGAGCGCCGGCTTCACGACAGCATCGACGAGCGGCGCGCGGAGGCCAAGCGTCTGCTTCGCCTGTACGCGGTTCCGGCGAATGCGGAAGACATGCTCTGGCAGCGCCTGGACGCGGTGTATTTCCAGCGGCACTCCGCCGACGAGATCGCCTGGCACGCGCGGCACGTGTATTTCCGCGTCGATGCCGGCGTTCCCATCGTCAAGGCGCGCTTCGCGCGCGACGGCGTCGGCTTGCAGGTCATGGTCTACCTTCCCGATCAGAAGGAGCTCTTCGCGCGCATCTGCGGCTTTTTCGGCCGCGCACGACTGTCGATCCTGGAGGCGAAGATCCACACGACGCGTCACGGATACGCGCTCGACACCTTCGTCGTGCACGATCCGGGAAACCCCAATACCAGTTATCGCGAGGCGATCAGTTACATCGAATTCGAGCTCAAGCGCGCACTGATCGAGCAGACGCCGCTCGAGGCGCCTCCCGTTGGTCGCATGAGCCGGCACCTGCGTCACTTTCCGCTGTCGCCTGAAGTGAGAATCTTCCCCGATGACAAGGGTACGCATTTCATCCTTGAAATCGTCGCCGGGGATCGTCCCGGGCTGCTCGCGAGCATCGCCTATCTGCTGGCCAAGGCGAACGTCAACGTCGCGACGGCCAAGATCAATACACTCGGCGAACGCGTCGAGGACGTGTTCCTGCTCGACGGCGCACGGCTGCACGACGAAGCCGAGCTGCTCAAGCTGGAGACGTCGCTGCACGAGCGCCTGCGGTTGACCTGAGACGCAGCCTGGCCGACACTCGGAAAAGCACGCGCGGCTTCGACCGACGCGCCGCGACGACCTAGCCGCACGAGGAGGTTGCCATGAGCGACACCGCGGTTTCCAATGACGAATTCACGGCGTTCTGGAACAACGTTCTGGCAGCCAAGTTCGATCGTTTTCGCAACATCCTGCTGGGCGGGCTGAGCTATCACAGCAAGGTTCCGCTCGCCAACCTGCGCCTTGCGCCGGGCTCCTCGGTACTCGATGTCGGTTGCGGCTGGGGCGACACCGCGATCGAGCTCGCGCGCATGGTCGGTCCCTCGGGAAATGTGGTCGGACTCGACTGCTGCGCGAGCTTCCTCGATTACGCGAAGCGCGACGCGCGCGCCGCCGGTGTCGACAATGTTCGCTTCATCGAGGCCGACGTGCAGACCCATGCGTTCGAACCGGTCTACGATTTGTGTTTTTCACGTTTCGGCATGATGTTCTTCAGCAGCCCGGTCGCAGCGATGCGCAACATCCGACGCGCGCTCAAGCCAGGGGGACGCCTGATGTTCATCACGTGGCGCTCGATCGAGCACAACCCTTGGGCGGAGATCCCCAAGAAGCTGGTGCTCGAGTTCCTTCCGCCGCCGGGCGATGACGCCCAGACCTGCGGACCGGGCCCGTTCTCCATGGCGAGTCCGGACGTGGTCACTGCGCAGCTCAAGGCGGCGGGCTTCAACGAGATCCACTTCGAGCCAACGCAGGGCCCGGTGATGATCGGCGCCGGCGTCGATCAGGCGCTCGCTTTCCAGCTTGCGCTGGGACCTGCCGGGGAAATCGTGCGCGAAGCGGGAGCCGAAGCGGAAAAACGTCGTCCAGAGATCGAGGCCGCGATGCGCGCTGAGCTTGGGCGCCACCAGAAAAACGGTGAGGTGGTGATGGACTCCGCGTCCTGGACCATCACGGCGCGCCGCCCTTTGTAGGGGACAGCGCTGAACTGAACAGCGCTAGTCGTCGACCAGTTCGGCGTCGGGAAACAACACATCGGTGTAGCCCAGCTGCCGCAGGTCGCGCATGCGCATCGGGTACAGAATGCCGTCCAGGTGGTCGCATTCGTGCTGTACCACGCGCGCGTGGAAGCCGCTGACTTCGCGCTCGATCGCGCGGCCCTCCGGATCGAAGCCGGTATAGCGCAGCGCTGAAAAGCGAGGCACCCTGCCGCGCAGACCCGGCACCGACAAGCAACCTTCCCAGTCCTCTTCCATCGCCGCACCCAGCGGCGTAAGCACGGGGTTGACGAGCTCGGTATATGGGACGGGGTCGGCGTCGGGGTAACGGTCGTTGTGCTCGAACCCGAAAATGACCACACGCTCAAGCACGCCGATCTGCGGCGCAGCGAGACCGGCGCCGTGGGCGGCGATCATCGTCTCGCGCATGTCGGATAGCAGCTCGCGAAGCTCGCGGGTACCGAAGCGCGGCACCGGCTGCGAACGCTGGAACAACAGCGGGTCTCCCATGCGCAATATGGGTCGGATCACGCGTCCTGCTCCTCGAAAAGACAATGGCTGCGCGAAGCCATCATACCTCGGCGCGCGCGACCACGTGGTCGATGAGCGTGCGCACGCGTTCCATCGCCGTTTCCAGCACCGGCGCGATGCGATCGAGCACGATCGCGTGCGCGCTCTGCCCGCGCCCGGCGGCGTGGTTGACCGCGACGGCAATCGATACATAGCCGACGTTGAGCTCGCGCGCCAGGACCGCTTCCGGCATGCCCGTCATGCCCACGACCGTGGCGCCGTCGCGCTCCAGTTTGTCGATCTCGGCTGCGGTCTCCAGGCGCGGACCCGAGACGGCGGCGTAGACCCCACCGTCGTGCAGCGCGACACCTGCCGCGGCAGCGGCCTGCAGGCAGCGCACGCGCAACGACGGCGAATAGGGATGGGTGAAGTCCGCATGCACGACGGTGCGGTCGCCGCCGTCGAAAAAGGTCGACTCGCGACCGCTGCTGTAGTCGATGATCTGGTGGGGCAATACGAGATCGCCCGGGCGCGTGCGCATGCGAGCGATTGCCCCGACCGAGGCCACCGCCAGGATCGCATCGACGCCGCGGTCCTTGAGCGCCCAGAGGTTGGCGCGATAGTTGACCCGGTGCGGCGGAATCGTGTGCCCGTGCCCGTGCCGCGCCAGAAAAACGACGTCGCGGTCGGCGATCTGGCCGAACAGCAGCGCCGACGACGGCTCGCCGTAGGGCGTACGCACGACTTCGCGGTGCGCGATAGCAAGCGTGGACAGGCGGGTGAGCCCGCTGCCGCCGATGATGGCGAGCATGGAGTTGGACCGATCGACGGGTTAGAAGGAAGATCGCGGCGACGAAGTCGGGCCGCCGGTCTGCGAGGGTGCGCCGGCCCAGTTGTTACTTTGCGCGACCTTGGTTATTCTTGTCAATTCATGACATTGTCAAGACGCCGGGCCGTCCCCGGTCGGGGGCAGCTGCCGGCGTCGGAGCGCCACGGGACAAAGCCATGTATCTGGACCGATTGTTCAAGTTGATGGCCGACAAGCAGGCTTCCGACCTGTTCATCTCCTGCGGCGCGCCGATCAACATCAAGATCAACGGCGTCGTTTCGCCGATCTCGACCCAGCCGATGGATGTCGAATCGGTGCGCCGCATCGCCTACGAGCTGATGACCAAGGACCAGGCGCGGGAGTTCGAGAACGAGATGGAGATGAACCTCTCGTATCTCGACCGGTCGGTCGGCAATTTCCGGATCAACATCTTCCGTCAGCGCGGCACGATCTCGATGGTGATCCGCTACGTGCGCAGCCACGTGCCGCCGTTCGAGGATCTCCGGCTGCCGGCGGTGCTGCTCAACCTGGTGATGGAAAAGCGCGGACTGGTGCTGATCGCCGGCGCGACCGGATCGGGCAAGTCGACCACGCTGGCGGCGATGATCGACTACCGCAACACCAACCGGTCGGGTCACATCCTGACGCTCGAGGATCCGTCGAGTACCTGTTCGAGCACAAGCAGTCGATCGTCAACCAGCGCGAGATCGGAGTCGACACGCAAAGCTACGCCAAGGCCCTGCCCAACGCGCTGCGCGAGGCCCCCGACCTGATCATGATCGGCGAAATCCGCGACCGCGAGACCATGCAGCACGCGCTGCTGCACACGTTGACGGGTCACCTGTGCCTGTCGACCCTGCACGCCAACAACAGCTACCACGCGCTGTCGCGGATCATCAACATGTTCCCGTACGACGCCCGCTCGGGCCTGCTGTCCGACCTTTCGATCGGTCTGCGCGCGATCATTTCGCAGCGACTGGTGCGCAACAAGGAAGGCGAGCTGGTTCCCGCGGTCGAGATCCTGCTCAACACATCGCTCATCGCCGAGCTGATCAAGAACGGCGAGATCACGCAGATCAAGGAAGCGATGGAGCAAAGCCTGTATCCGGGATCGCAGACCTTCGAGCAGGCGCTGTGCCGGCTTTACGTCGAAGGCACGATCGCGTACGACGAGGCGCTGATCGCGTCCGATTCGCCGACCAACCTTGCATGGCTGGTCAACCAGAACACGCCGTCGAGCAAGCGCACCGCGGCCGACGGTGACGAGTCCGGCCAGCCGGTGACCAGCGGCCTGTCGAAGCTTGAAATCGATCCCGAATTCCTGAACCGCCACCAGTGAACCGACGCGGTGCCGCGCTCGCGCCGGTCAGCTCGCAGACGTCGACGCTGGACCTCGCGTCCGAGCTCATCGCGTGCCGGTCGCCGACGCCCGACGACGGCGGCTGCCAGGAGATCCTGCGTGCGCGGCTGGAGCCACTGGGCTTTAGCTGCGAGACGATCGCATCCAATGGAGTGACCAACCTGTGGGCGCGCCGCGGCACTGCGCGCCCCGTGGTGTGCTTCGCCGGGCACACCGACGTGGTCCCGACGGGCCCGCTCGATGCATGGGTTTCGGACCCATTCGTGCCGACGCTGCGCGAGGGTTATCTCTATGGGCGCGGTGCGGCCGACATGAAATCGTCGCTGGCTGCTTTCGTGGTCGCCCTCGAGCGCCTGCTCGCGGAACATCCGGACCCTGGCGGCTCGATCGCGCTCCTCATCACTTCCGATGAAGAAGGTCCGGCGACCGATGGGACCGCGAAGGTGGTCGAGAAGTTGAAAGCCGCCGGCGAGCTGATCGACTACTGCATCGTCGGCGAGCCCTCGTCGGTCGATCGACTGGGCGATATGATCAAGAACGGGCGCCGCGGCACGTTGTCAGGCGCGCTCATCGTGCGCGGCGTCCAGGGTCACATCGCGTATCCGCACCTGGCGCGCAATCCCATCCATCTCGTGGCGCCTGCGATCGCGGAGCTGGCCGCGATGCGATGGGACGATGGCAACGAATACTTCCCGCCGACGACGTGGCAGGTATCGAACATCCACGCCGGCACCGGCGCCACTAACGTGATCCCGGGAACGCTCGAGCTGATGTTCAATTTCCGCTATGCCACGGCGAGCGCGCGCGAGTCGCTCGAAGAGCGCATCGAAGCGGTGTTGCGCAAGCACCATCTCGAGTACGAGCTGCACTGGACCGGATGGGGC
The DNA here is from genome assembly GCA_963816915.1 of uncultured beta proteobacterium. GTDB lineage: Bacteria > Pseudomonadota > Gammaproteobacteria > Burkholderiales > Casimicrobiaceae > PALSA-1003. The sequence goes on along the minus strand of CAWFMK010000008.1, from coordinate 680,586 downwards.
AAGCCGTTTCTCACTCCGCGCGGGCGCCTGGTCGAGGTGGCGAGCGAGGTGATCGGCGAAGTCTGCGGCATCACGCCGGAGCTCTCGTGCACCGGTGGAACGTCCGATGGGCGCTTCATCACCGACATTTGCCCCGAGATCGTCGAGCTGGGGCCGGTGAACGCTACGATCCACAAGCTCAATGAACGCGTCGCCATCGGCGATCTCGAACCGCTCGCCGAGATCTATCTGCGAATCGTGAAGAGGCTGCTGCCCTCGTGAGTGCGCAGGACATCGTCACGGTTCGCGACTGGGTGCGCTACGCCGTTTCGCGCTTCAACGCGGCCGGGCTGTTTTTCGGGCACGGGACCGCGAGTGCGTTCGACGAGGCGGTCTATCTGGTGCTGCACACGCTGCATCTGCCGCTGGACCGCCTCGATCCGTTTCTCGATGCGCGTCTGACCCAAGCCGAGCGTAGCGACGTGAACGTGATCGTTGAGCGACGAGTCAGCGAGCGCATTCCGGCAGCGTATCTCACCCACGAGGCGTGGCTCGGTGACTTTCGCTTCTACGTCGACGAGCGCGTGATCATCCCGCGGTCGTTCATCGCCGAATTGCTGCCGGAGGCGCTCGAGCCATGGCTCACCAGCGCAAACACCGTGCAGACCGCGCTCGACCTGTGCACCGGCTCGGGTTGCCTGGCGATTCTGCTTGCGCACCATTTTCCGAACGTCGATATCGACGCCGCCGACATTTCTTCCGATGCGCTCGCCGTGGCACAGCGCAACGTCGCCGAGCATGGGATGCAGGACCGTATCAACCTGGTGCGCTCCGACCTGCTGTCCAACCTCAACGAGAAGACCTACGACCTGATCATCAGCAATCCACCGTACGTGAATGCGGTATCGATGGCGGAGCTGCCCCCGGAGTATCGCCACGAGCCGGAGATCGCGCTTGCCGGAGGCGATGACGGACTCGATGCGGTGCGCACGATCCTGGCGAAGGTCGGCGAGTTTCTGAATCCGGACGGTCTGCTGATCGTGGAGGTCGGCCACAACCGCGCCGCGACCGAGGCCGCGTTCCCGGAGATGCCGTTCATCTGGCTCGACTACGGCATCAGACGAAGGCAACGTTTTCCTTCTGCGCCGCGACGATCTCGGAGTCGCGCTGTAGGTCAGCGCGACCCTTTCAGAGTCCGAAGAAGTCGCGAATGCGACGCACGATATCGCTGGCGCGCGAGCCTGTGGCGCGCGCCCTCGCCTCCGCCGAAAGCGACGCGAGTGTCGCGTCGTTGGCGGCCGGCGCGCACAGCCACGGTTTGCGACATCGCATCGGCGATCTCGGGCCGCGCCCGGATGATCGCTTCGAAGCCGCGCTTGTCGAGGCGATAGCACAGCACTTCGGATTCCGCGATCACCGTCGCCGTGCGCGCCTGGCCGGTGAGCAAGCCCATCTCGCCGAAATACGCGGGCGCTGCGAGACGTCGCGAGGCGTTGCCGCGTCGCCGAAACGCCCTCCCCGGAATCGCGATAGATCGTCGACTGCGCCGCGTGCGAGTATGTACAGCGAATCGGACGGCTCGCCCTGCTTGGTCGCCACGTCGCCGATGGCGAGCGGAGTCGGACCGAGTTGCGCCGCGAGGGCGTGCGTTTCGTCGTCGGTCAATGGCGCAAACAGCTCCAGCGATTTCAGCAGTTCGCGTCGTGCTTCCTGCTCTTGCTCTAGCCCCGCTGCACTCCTGCGCGCCGCAGAGTGCATGTATACGTCCGAGCGCGAGATCGGGATCTCCATCCCGGCGCGACCGAGCGCCGCCAGGACATGCACGCGCACCTTCGAGTCGGTCGGCACGTACATGCGCAGGTCGGTGAGCCAGTAGAAGACGACGTACTTGATCGCGTTGCTGTCGAATCCGGTGCACAGGCAGTGCGCCGCAGGCTCGGGCGAGACCAGGGGAATGTCGACGCGTTGGAGTGCCGCGTTGACGACGCTCATGACCTGGCCCGGCGTCCACTCGTAGCCGACTGTGAATTCGATCGGCCGCCGCCACGGGATGCGCAGGTCGCCGCGCCGCCCGAGCAGCGTCACCCGATTGTTCATCAGCTGCGCGTTGGGAATGATCATCGTCACGTTGTTCACGGTGGCGATCGCGGTGTAGCGCCAGCGGATTCCAACGACCTCTCCGGTGATGCCGCCGTCGATCTCGATCCAGTCGCCGATGCGATAAGTGTTGTCGAGCTGGAGCGAGATGCCGCCCATGAGGTTGCCCAGCGTCGACTGCAGCGCGAAGCCGAGCGCCGCGGCGCCTACCGTCGTCGTCGCGATCAGTCCCGGAAGGTTCACTCCGACCGCGTCGAGCCGAACGAGCGTGAATACGATCAGCGACAGCGCGATGGCGACTTCGCCGAGGATCCGCGGCACCGCGCGCCGCGCGAGCACCACGTTGATGAGGAAGGTGATGTAGATGCGGATGTTGCCGAGCGCGACGATCAGCAGGCAGATCTCGCGGGGAACGACCGCAATGGCCAGGCGCGGCGGGATGAGCTCGTAATTCGCGAGCAACGCCAGCCCGCCGAGCCCCAGCCCGATCAGCAACAAGGTGACCAGAATCGAGCGCCGGAACTCCGGGCGCAGGCGGGCGGTGACCAGCCCGCAGAGCAACGCGCCCAGGCTGAACGCAACCGACTCCTGCAGCGTGATCAGTTCGACCATGGACGGCCCGTTCTCCCTCGCCGGCGCGGCGACCGTGCCGATTATACGACCCGCCGTCCCTCCCTGCCGCGAGAGCACCATCGGCTTCGATGCGTCCGTGTAGAATGGCCGCGCTCCGTTCCGACTTCGATCGATTCCATGCGCACAGGCGGCCGCATCCTCGTCGACAACCTCCTGGCCCAGGGCGTCGACCTCGCGTTCTGCGTTCCCGGCGAAAGCTATCTTGCTGTGCTCGACGCACTCTATGACGTGCGCGAGCGCCTGCGCCTGATCGTTTGCCGTCAGGAAGGAGGCGCCGCGTACATGGGCGAGGCGTACGGCAAGCTCACCGGCAGGCCCGGGATCGTATTCGTCACGCGCGGGCCCGGAGCGTCGCAACGCCGCCATCGGAATCCACACCGCGCAGCAGGACTCCACTCCGCTGATCGTGTTCGTCGGCCAGGTCGGCAGCGATTTCCGCGACCGCGAAGCCTTTCAGGAGATCGACTACGCCCGTATGTACGGCGGCATCGCCAAATGGGCCGCGCAGATCGACCGCGCCGAGCGTATTCCCGAATACGTCGCGCGCGCCTTCTCGGTGGCGCTCTCGGGCCGTCGTGGTCCAGTCGTGCTCGCGCTACCCGAGGACATGCTCGGTGCATGCGCTGAAGCGGTCGACCCGCCTCGTGTGGAACCGGCTGAAATCGCACCGTCGAAACAGCAAATCGATGTGCTGCGCTCGATGCTCGACGGTGCGCAACGCCCGCTGGTCGTCGCCGGGGGCGCCGGCTGGACAGAAGCCGCGTGCGCCGATCTGCGACGCTTCGTCGAGAATCACGCGCTGCCGGTGGCGAGCGCATTCCGAAACCAGGACGTGATCGACAACACGCATCCCAACTACGCAGGCGAGGTCGGTATCGCGATCAACCCCAAGCTCGCGGCGCGCGTCAAGGCCGCCGACGTCCTATTGGTGATCGGCGAGCGCCTCGGTGAAATGACCACCGGCGGCTACACGCTGCTCGATACACCCGTGCCGCACGGTGCGCTGATCCATGTCCTTCCCGATGCGTCGGATCTCGGGCGCGTGTTTCAACCCAGGCTCGCGATCACGGCATCGATCCCGGCGTTTACCGCCGCTCTCGCGGCATTGCCGAAACGTTCTCCCGTCGTATGGGACGACAGCGCATCGAAAGCGCACGCAGAGTACGAAGCGTGGCAGGCGCCCCGCCCCACGGTCGGCGCAGTCGATCTGTGGTCGGTCGTCGCCACGCTGCGCGAGCGTCTGCCGCCCGATGCGATCCTGGCCAGCGGCGCGGGCAACTACACGGTATGGCTGCATCGACTGTACCGCCACCGTCCGTGGCGAACGCAGCTCGCCCCCTACAACGGCTCGATGGGATACGGCGTACCGGCGGCGGTCGCGGCGAAGCTTGCGTGTCCGGAACGCACCGTCGTCTCGTGGAATGGCGACGGATGCTTCCAGATGAACGGCCAGGAGATCGCGACCGCGGTGCAGTATGCCGCCAACGTGATTTTCATCGTGGTCGACAATGGCATGTATGGAACGATCCGCATGCACCAGGAACGCGAGTATCCGGAACGCGTGATCGGGACCGCTCTGGTCAATCCCGATTTCGCCGCGCTGGCGCGTTCCTACGGCGCGATCGGCGAAACGGTCGTGCGCACCGACGAGTTCGCACCCGCGCTCGAGCGCGCACTCGCCGCCAATCGTGCGGCGCTGCTCCATTTGCGCGTCGATCCGCAGGCCATCACGATGAGCGCGACCATCGACGACCTGCGCACCCAGGCGCGGCGATGATCCCGGCGCACTTCGACGACGCGAACGTGCTCGCGGTCGACGATCTGTCGGTCGAATTCCGCAGCACCGAACGCATCGTGAAGGCGGTTCGCGGCGCGACGTTCCGGATCGGCCGCGGCGAGACGGTGGCGATCGTCGGCGAATCCGGTTCCGGCAAATCGGTGACCGCGCTGTCGCTGATGCGCCTGGTCGAGCACGGTGGCGGACGCATCACGTCGGGCGTCCTGCGCTTCGAGCGTCCCGGCGGCGAGCGCATCGACCTTGCCCGCGCGTCGGCATCGACCATGCGCGGCATTCGCGGCGCCGAGATCGCGATGATCTTCCAGGAGCCGATGACCTCGCTCAATCCGGTCTTCACCGTCGGCGAGCAGATCGCGGAATCGATCCGCCTGCATCAGGGCAAGGACTACGCCGCGGCACGGCGCGAGGCGCTGCGCCATGCTCGAGCAGGTGCGCATTCCCGAAGCGCAGCAGGTGCTGTCCCGGTATCCGCATCAGCTCTCGGGCGGCATGCGCCAGCGCGTGATGATCGCGATGGCGCTGTCGTGCAAGCCGCGTCTGCTCATCGCCGACGAGCCGACCACCGCGCTCGACGTCACCATCCAGGCGCAGATCCTCGAGCTGATCCGGCTGCTGCAGGACGAAATGCACATGGCGGTGATCTTCATCACGCACGACATGGGCGTCGTCGCCGAGATCGCCGATCGCGTGCTGGTGATGTATCGCGGCGAGATGGTCGAAACCGGCAGCGTGCTGCAGATTTTCCAGGCGCCGCAGCATCCCTACACGCGGGCGTTGCTGGCGGCGGTGCCGCGGCTCGGCTCGATGCGCGGCACCGATGAGCCGGCGCGCTTTGCCGTACCCGATGAGCACCGACTGCTGCCGCCGCCGCGCGACAGCGCGAGAGCCGTGGCGGCGCCTGCGAACCGATCGCCGTTGCTGCGCGTGCGCGGATTGCGCACCCGCTTTCCCGTACGCACGGATTCTTCGGCCGGATCAAGCGCCGCGTGCACGCCGTCGAGCAGGTGAGCTTCGACCTCGCCGCGGGCGAGACGCTGGCGCTGGTCGGCGAATCCGGTTGCGGCAAATCGACCACCGGCCGCTCGCTGCTGCGGCTGGTCGACATCGATGCCGGCAGCATCGAATTCGGCGGCCGCGACATCGCGCAAACTGCCTGCGGACGAAGTGCGGCCGCTGCGCCGCGAGATCCAGATGGTGTTCCAGGACCCGTTCGCGTCGCTCGACCCGCGGCTCACGGTCGGCTTCTCGATCGCCGAGCCGCTGTTCGTGCACGGCGTCGCCAAGGGAAGCGCCGCCGAGGATCGCGTCGCGTGGCTGTTGGAGCACGTCGGCCTGTCGCCCGATGCGGCCGCACCGCTATCCGCACGAATTCTCGGGCGGCCAGCGCCAGCGCATCGCGATCGCCCGCGCGCTGGCGCTGCAGCCCAAGATCATCGTCGCCGACGAGGCCGTGTCGGCGCTCGACGTCTCGATCCGTGCGCAGATCGTCAACCTGATGCTCGATCTGCAATCGCGAATTCGGTCTCGCCTATCTGTTCATCTCGCACGACATGGCGGTGGTCGAGCGCGTCAGCCACCGCGTGGCGGTGATGTACCTCGGGCAGATCGTCGAGATCGGATCCGCGGCGCGCGATTTTCGAGAATCCGCAGCATCCCTACACGCGCAAGCTGCTGGCCGCGGTCCCGATCGCCGACCCGACGCGACGGCGACCGCAAAACGGAGCTATCATCCGACGAAGTACCCAGCCCGATCCGCGCGCGTAGGCGACGAACCCGTCGTCGCGCCGCTCGCGGAAATCGAGCCCGGTCATTTCGTCGCCATGCATCGTATCGCCGGCCTTTACTGACATCAGCGGAGCGCGCTTCGGGTTCGACTCTGCACTATGCATTCGCCGACTGGAGACATCACCATGAAACCGTTCGTCCGCCCGCTCACCTTCGCCGCCGCCGTGCTCGCCGCGCTGCCAGTGCACGCAGGCCTTGGCCGCGAAGGACGTCGTCTTCGCCGTTGCCTCGACGTTCACGACCACCGATCCGTACGATGCCAACGACACGCTGTCGCAGGCGATGGCCAAGTCGTTCTACGAAGGACTGTTCGGCTTCGACAAGGACATGAAGCTGATTCCCGTGCTCGCCGACAGCTACACGGTGAGCCCGGACGGGCTGGTGTACACGATCAAGCTCAAGCGCGGCGTCAAGTTCCACGACGGCACCGACTTCAAGGCCGACGCGGTCAAAGCCAACCTCGATCGTGTCACCAATCCCGACAACAAGCTCAAGCGCTACGGGCTCTACAACAACAACATCGCCAAGACCGAAGTCGTCGACGACTACACCGCGCGCATCACGCTGAAGACGCCGTTCTCGCCGTTCATCGCGCAGCTCGCGCACCCGTCGACGGTGATGATCAGCCCGACCGCGCTCACCAAGTACGGCAAGGACATCGCATCCAATCCGGTCGGCACCGGTCCGTTCAAGTTCGTCGAATGGAAGCGGACCGACTACCTCAAGGTCGCCAAGTTCGACGGCTACTGGAAGAAGGGCTATCCGAAGGTCGACACGATCACCTGGAAGCCAGTGGTCGACAACAATGCACGCGCGGCGCTGATGCAGACCGGCGAAGCGCACTTCACGTTCCCGCTGCCTTACGAGCAGGCCGATCTGCTCAAGAGCAAGCCTGAGCTCGAGGTAGTCGCGGCGCCGTCGATCGTGCTGCGCTATCTGTCGATGAATACGCAGCAGAAGCCGTTCGACAATCCGAAGGTGCGGCAGGCGATCGCGTACGCGATCAACAAGGATGCGCTCGCCAAGGTCGCATTCAACGGCTACGCGACCGCGGCCGACGGCATGGCGCCGGAGGGCGTCGAATACGCGGTGAAGATCGGCCCATGGCCGTACGACGTCGCCAAGGCCAAGCAACTGATGACCGAAGCCGGCTATCCGAACGGATTCGAGACCGAGCTGTGGTCCGCGTACAACCACACCACCGCGCAGAAAGTGACGCAGTTCCTGCAGCAGCAGCTCGAGCAGATCGGCATCAAGGCGAAGATCACGCTGCTCGAAGCCGGCCAGCGCGTCGAGAAGGTCGAGAGCTGGCAAGACCCTGCGACCGCGCCGGTTCGCCTGTACTACGTCGGCTGGTCGACGTCGACCGGCGAAGCCGACTGGGCGATGCGGCCGCTGCTCTACAGCGGCTCGTTCCCGCCAAGCCTGTTCAATACGGCGTACTACAAGAATCGCCAAGTTCGACTCCGACATCAAGGAAGCGCAGCTCACCACCGACACGGCCAAGAAGGCCAAGCTGTACAAGGACGCGCAGCAGACCGATCGTGGGGCGACGCGCCCTGGGCGCCGCTGGTCACTGAAAAGCTCCTGTCGGCACACAACAAGAAGCTCTCCGGTGTGTACGTCATTCCCGACGCGTCGTTCAACTTCACCGAAGTCGATTTGAAGTGACGCATCCGTCCAAGAGCAGCCCGGCACCCGCCGGGCTGCGATTGGCAACGGATGCTTCATCCCGACACGCGAAGCGCGAGGGATCTGCTGGAGAAAAGGCACCTAGGCAGATTCCTCGTCCGGTGACGTGGATTCGGGGTGACAAGGTGTACGCGTACGCGTCGATCGGCTCCTGCTAGATGCTGCAATTCATCCTCAAGCGCCTGCTGGGCCTGATACCGACGCTGCTCATCGTCGGCATGCTGGTGTTCATGTTCGTGCACCTGCTGCCCGGCGATCCGGCGCGGCTTGCCGCCGGACCCGACGCGACGCCGGAGACGGTCGCGCTCGTTCGCCAGGACCTCGGCCTCGACAAGTCGCTCCCGGAGCAGTTCCTGCGCTTCGTCAGCGGCGCGCTGCAAGGCGATTTCGGGCGGTCGCTGCGCACCAAGCGTCCGGTATCGACCGAGATCGCGCGAGCGGTTTATGCCGACCTTCTGGCTGACCATTGCGGCGATGGCGTGGTCGGTAACCCTTGGGATGATGCTCGGCATCGTCTCGGCGGTATGGCGCAACCGCTGGCCCGATCGGGTCGGCATGACGCTCGCGGTATCGGGCATCTCGTTTCCCGCGTTCGCGCTCGGCATGGTGCTCATGCAGATCTTCGCGGTCGAGCTGCGCTGGCTGCCGACCATCGGCGCCGACACATGGCGCAACTACATCCTGCCGTCGATCACACTCGGCGCTGCGGTCGCGGCGATCATGGCGCGCTTCACGCGCTCCTCGTTCGTCGACATCATGCAGGAAGACTACGTGCGCACCGCGCGCGCCAAGGGCCTCGCTGAACCGGTGGTGGTGATCAAGCACGGGCTGCGCAACGCGCTGATACCAGTCGTCACCATGATGGGCCTGCAGTTCGGCTTCCTGCTTGGCGGATCGATCGTCGTCGAGGTCGTGTTCAACTGGCCGGGCGTGGGACGACTTCTGGTCGACGCGGTCGACATGCGCGACTACCCGGTGATCCAGGCGACTGGTGCTGCTGTTCTCGCTCGAATTCATTCTGATCAACCTGATCGTCGACGTGCTCTACGCCGTGATCAATCCGACCATCCGCTACCGATGACCAGCGTCGCTGCATCGTTGCCCGTCGCCGAGCGCGTGCGCACGCCGTGGTCGGAGTTCTGGCGCAAGTTCAAGCGCCAGCACGTTGCCGTCGTCGCCGGCATCTTCGTGCTCCTGCTGGTAGCAGTGGCCGTTCTCGCGCCGTGGATCGTTCCCTACGATGCCGAGAACTACTTCGACTACGACGCGCTCAATGCGCCGCCGTCGGCGGCGCACTGGTTCGGCGTCGATCCGCTCGGTCGCGACATTTTCAGTCGCGTGCTGATGGGGGCGCGCATTTCGCTGACCGCGGGCTTCGTGTCGGTGGCGATCGGCGCACTCTTCGGCACTGCGCTGGGCCTGCTCGCCGGCTACAACGAGGGTTGGTGGGACCGCGCGATCATGCGCCTGTGCGACGTGCTGTTTGCATTCCCGGGAATCCTGCTCGCGATCGGCATCGTCGCCATCCTTGGCGGCGGCATGTTCAACGTGATCATCGCGGTGTCGATTTTCAGCATACCGACCTTCGCTCGCCTGGTCCGCGGCAACACGCTCTCGCTCAAGCATCTCACCTTCGTCGAATCCGCAAGAAGCGTCGGCGCCAACGACTGGACGATCGTGCTGCGGCATATCTTTCCGGGGACGATCGCTGCGGTCGTGGTGTACTTTTCGCTGCGCATCGGCACCTCGATCATCACCGCGGCGAGCCTGTCGTTCATCGGCATGGGTGCGCAGCCGCCGACGCCGGAGTGGGGCGCGATGCTCAACGAGGCGCGCGCCGACATGATGAACGCTCCGCACGTCGCGCTGTTCCCGAGCATTGCGATCTTTTTGACTGTGCTCGCATTCAACCTGCTGGGAGACGGTTTGCGCGACGCGCTGGATCCGAAGATCGACCAGCGCTGATTCGCACGCAGGCCGCGTGCCTTGGCGTCGTATCAGGTGTCGCCGGTCGCGCAGGCGACCGACGGCCCGAGCTTTTCCTTGGCCTGCGCGACGGATGCAACTTCGGTGAGCGCGACGCCGTTCTTGATGGCGGTGATCTCGGCAAGGATCGAGATCGCGATCTCAGGCGGCGTGCGGCTGCCGATATACAGTCCGACGGGGCCGCGCAGGCGCTCGATCTGCGCCGGCGTCAGGTCGAATTCCTCGAGTCGCTTGCGACGCTTGTCGTTGTTCGCCCGAGAGCCCAGCGCGCCGACGTAGAAGGCGGGCGATTTGAGCGCCTCCATCAGCGCAAGGTCGTCGAGCTTCGGATCGTGCGTGAGCGCGACGACCGCGCAGCGCTCGTCGAGATGCATCGCCACCACGGTGTCGTCCGGCATGGTGCGCACCAGAGACACGCCCGGAACGTCCCAGGTTTCGCTGTACTCCTCGCGCGGATCGCACACGGTAACCTGATAGTCCAGGCCCACCGCGATCTGGGCGAGGTACTTGGAGAGCTGACCGGCGCCGATCACCAGCATGCGGTAGCGCGGGCCGTGGATGGTGGTGAGCTTCTCGCCGTCGAACTGCAGTCCATCCGCCGCGCGCGCGGCACCCAGCTCCACACTGGCAGTTTCGAGGTCGAGCGTTCGCGCCACCAGCTTTCCCTGCTCGACGTGCGTCAGCAGCTCGGCGATGCGACTTTGCGGCCCTGCCGGCTCGAGGACGAGCTGGATGGTGCCGCCGCAAGGCAGTCCGAAGCGCCGCGCATCCTCGGCCGACACACCGTAGGTCGCGGCCTGCGGACGCTCGACGTAGGCGCCTTCGCGACGCGAGCGCTCGACGATGTCGTCCTCGATGCAGCCGCCGGAGACCGATCCCACGACCCGCCCGTCGTCGCGCACCGCCAGCATCGCGCCCGGCGGACGCGGCGACGAGCCCCACGTGCGCACCACGGTCACCAGAAGGACACGCCGCCCTTCGGCGAGCCATTGCGCGCTCTTGCGCAGGACTTCGAGATCGACACTGTCCATGGTGCTCGCGCTCCGTCTTAGGATCTGGTCATCCAGTAGATGGCCATCACGACCAGGATGACAACCGCCAGCGCCAGCCGCACCTTCAACGCGCGCGTCGCCGTTGCGCGCGCCTCAGGCACGGGCATCACCGGTGCCGCCGCGCCAAGCCGCGACGCCAGGCAGTTGAAAAAATCGTCGGCGACCTTGGTCGCTGCGCCGTCGACCAGGCGCGAGCCGATCTGCGCGAGCTTGCCGCCGATCTGCGCCTTTGCGCTGTATTCGATGCGCGTGCCGGTGCCTTCTTTGGCCAGCGCGACCTTGGCTTGTCCGTTGGCGAATCCCGCCGCGCCGCCTTGCCCTTCGAAGCGGATCGTGTACGACGACGGTGCCACGATATCGGCGAGCGCGATGCGCCCGGTGAACTTTGCCGACACCGGACCGACGCGCGCGGTCATGGCCACCTGATAGGCGTCCTCGCCCGCGCGCTCAATCGACTCGCAACCTGGAATGCACGACCTGAGAACCTCGGGATCGTTGAGCGCCGCCCACGTCTGCTCGACGCTGGCGGGAACGAGGCGGCTGCCTTTCATTTCCATGAAACGCTCCGCGATGCCTCAGGCGGCCTTGCGCCACGCGGCCGCCGGCGGCGTGGCGGCCGAGCGCCGCGTCAGGGCACCTGCCAGCTGCTTCAGACTTTCGAGATTGTGCACCGGCAGGAATTCGTCGACGTACGGCAGCATGGCGCGAATGCCCGCCGGACGCGGCTCGAAACCTTCGTAGCGCAGCAGCGGATTGAGCCAGATCAATCGGCGGCACGACCGATGCAGCCGGTCCATTTCCAGCGACAGGCCATCGCCAGTGTCGCTGTCCAGCCCATCGCTAATCAGCATGACGATCGCGCCCTGCCCGAGCAGGCGGCGCGACCAGCGGCGGTTGAATTCAGCCAGGCACGCGCCGATGCGCGTGCCTCCCGCCCAGTCCGACACCGCCGCGCTGACGCGCGCGATGGCGACATCGACATCGTGATGGCGCAAGTGTCGCGTGATGTTGGTGAGCCGCGTGCCGAACAGCAGCACGTGCACGCGATCGCAATCGTTGGTAATCGCATGCAGGAAAAAAAGCAGCATGCGCGAGTAGCGATCCATCGATCCGGAGATGTCGCACAATATGACCAATGGTGGGCGCCGCCGGCGGCGCTTGCGCCACGCCAGCGGCATCGCGGCGCCGCGCGCGGAAGCCATCGCGCGCAGCGTGGCGCGCAGGTCGACAGACGATCCGCGCGCACTGGCGACGGTGCGCCGCGTCGGCAGCTCCGGCAGAGGCAGGTCGAGTCGCGCGATCATCGCCTTGACCTGCGCCAGCTCGTCGACGCTCATCGACTCGAAATCCTTGCCCTGCAGCACTTCGCGCGGCGAAAACGTGAGCGCAGCATCGAGGTCCATCTCCTGCTCGGCACGCGCTTCTTCGTGCGGACTTTTGGGCGGCGCCAGGGCCTCTGCGAGCCGCGCCGGCAGCGGCGCCTGCGCGCTTTCGGGAACGACGCGTCCATACACACGCGGAAGGAGCAGCTGCAGCATGCGTTCGAGCAGGCGCGGATTGCGCCAGAACAGCTCGAAGGCCTGCTCGAACAGCGGCTGCTGCTCGTGGCGCTCGATGAACACCGACTGCAGCGCCGCACGAAAATCCTCGCGCTGCTCGATGCCGACCGCCTGCACCGCGTCGAGCGCGGCGATCACTTTGGCGGGCCCCACTGGCAGGCCGGCCGCGCGCAGCACGCGCGCGAAGTGCATGATGTTCTCCGCGAGACGTTCGCGGCCGACCCGCGGCGAAGGCGACGGCAGCGTCATGCGTGCAGGGCCACGGCGTCCTGCTGCGCTTCGTGCACCAGGCGCATCGCTACCTCGGGCGTGATGGCTCCGATGTCGTCCTGATACTTGAGCAGCGCGCCCAGCGTGTTGGCGACGGTGTCCGGGTCGAGCGACATGCGATCGAGCGCGACCAGCGCCTCCGCCCAGTCCAACGTCTCGGCGATGCCCGGCGACTTGAACAGGTCCATCGCGCGCAAGCGCTGAGTGAAAGCGACGACCTCCTTCGACAGCCTCGCATCGGCACCCGGCACCTTGCGCAGCACGATCGCGAGCTCGCGCTGCGCGTCCGGATAGTCGACCCAGTGATAGAGGCAGCGTCGCTTGATCGCATCGTGGATCTCGCGCGTGCGATTGGACGTGATGATGACGATCGGCGGATCGGCGCTCTTCACCGGCCCCAGCTCGGGGATGGTTACCTGATACTCCGCGAGCACCTCGAGCAGATACGCTTCGAAGGGCTCGTCGGTTCGATCGAGCTCGTCGATCAGCAGCACCGGCGCGATGCCGTCGACAGGCTTGAGCGCCTGCAGCAACGGACGGCGAATCAGGAAGCGCTCGGCGAAAATATCATGGGCGAGACTTTCGCGATCGACGCTGCCCTGCGCTTCGGCGAGCCGGATCTCGATCATCTGCCGCGGATAGTTCCACTCGTAGACCGCTGACGCGGTGTCGAGGCCCTCGTAGCACTGCAGGCGCACCAGCGAGCGCCCGAGTGCGGTGGCGAGGACCTTGGCGATCTCGGTCTTGCCGACGCCCGCCTCGCCTTCGAGAAACAGTGGACGACGCAGTTTCAGCGCGAGGAAGACGCTGGTGGCGAGGCGACGATCGCTGAAGTAGTCGTGCTTCGCGAGCAGCGCAAGCACGGCATCGACCGAATCGGGAAGCGCGGGCAAGGACATGGGGTGAGTTCGAATTATACCGCGCGCCCCTCGACCGGCGCGACCCGCTCTGGTCGGAGCAGATCTACTGCGCGATGCGGGTCTGCTGCACGTCGGGGAAGCACCCGGTATCGCGCGCCGCGATCTGGAACACGAGGTACAGGGTCAGCGTGTCGTGCACCGGCGGCTCCTCGGGAGCGACGCGCGAGTCGGTGACCACGACGCGCTTGAAACCGCTGGTGTAGCGCCCGTTCTTGTCCTTGACCGCGAAATCGGCGCATAAGCCGTTGCGCTTCGGGCTCAGCGACGCATTGCGAATCTCGATGAGCTCGGGATCGCCCCGCGAGTAGCGCAGCCGGTCGACGTAGACGCGCACCGCGGCTTCTTCCTGCGCCCGGGCTTGATCGAGCGCAGCCTGTGCACGTGCCGCCGCTGCATCGCTCGCGGACGCCTTGAGCAGCTCGGCGTCGCGCTGCGCATTCTCGCGCGCGATGCGCTCGTCGGCTTCCATCTTCGCGGCCGCGAGCATGCGCTGATCCTTGGCGCGCTCCTCTGCCTGCGAGTCGGCGATGGCTTTTTGCACGGCGACCTCGCGCGCCAGACGCTCCTGTTCGCGCTGCTCGGCCGACTTTCCGCATCCGCAAAGCGACGCGAGCAGGATCAGCGTCGCAACAGCAAGGGCGTGCCGATTCATGACACTCATGAGCATCGAACATGCTAGCCAAGCGGCGCGCGCTTGGCTAGCACTTGTACAGGATTCTGAAGGGTATCGGCGAAACCCGCGCCAGGCTTTCAGTGAAAATCGCGCGAGCGTGCCACCAGGTTGCCGAGCATCGGCGTCTGGTCCTGCAGGCGACCGGCGATGATGTGCACGACCTCGCCCTCGCGCTCGAGCGTGCCGTAGACACTCATCAGGCTCGAGCGCAGCAATGCCTTGCGTTGCCGCTCGGCGAGATCGCGCCAGACGATGACGTTGACCATGCCCGTTTCGTCCTCGAGTGTGACGAAGATCACGCCGCTGGCCGTACCGGGCCGCTGGCGCCCGGTCACCAGACCCGTGATCCGGGTGAGGCGCCCGTGCGGCAGCTTTTTGAGCTCGGCGGCGGTGACCATGCGCTGGCGTCGCAAGCGCTCGCGCAGCAGCGCCAGCGGATGTCGTCCCAGCGTCAGCCCCAGGCTCGAATAATCGGCGACCAGGTCTTCGCCTTCGCTGGGCGCGGCCAGGCACGGCTGCGTTTCGACGAAAGAGGATTGCGCCAGCAGCTCGCGCGGCCGCTCGATGCCGCTCACATCCCACAGCGCGTGGCGGCGATGTCCGGACAACCCGGCCAGTGCGCCGGCTGCGGCGAGCGCGCGCATGTCGTGCGCGTTGAGGCTGGCGCGACGCGCGAGATCCTCGACGTCGATGAAGCGGCTTTGCGCGCGCGCGGCAACCAGGCGCTCGCACGCGGCCTGCGCCAGTCCCTTGACCATGCCCAGTCCCAGACGCAGCGCAGGCTGATCGTTCGGTGTCGCATGCATCGCGGGGACAGCACAGGCGATGTCGCCTTCGAGCGTGCATTCGACTTCGCTGAGCAGCACGTCGGCAGGCAGGATCACCACGCCGTGCACGCGCGCATCCTGCGTGAGCTGCGAAGGTGAATAGAAACCCATCGGCTGCGAATTGAGCAGCGCGCAGGTGAACGCGGCTGGCTCGTAGTATTTGATCCAAGCAGAGATGTAGACCAGCAGCGCGAAGCTCGCCGAATGCGATTCGGGAAATCCATACTCGCCGAAGCCCAGGATCTGCTTGTAGATCTGCTGCGCGAACTCGCCGTCGTAGCCCTTTTCACGCATGCCTTCGCGCAGGCGCTGCTCGAAGGGTTCGAGGCCGCCCTTGCGCTTCCACGCCGCCATCGAGCGGCGCAGCTGGTCCGATTCGCCCGGCGTGAATCCCGCGGCGACGACCGCGAGCTGCATGACCTGCTCCTGGAAAATCGGCACGCCCATCGTGCGCTCGAGCACCGGGCGGAGGTCATCCTTGGGATAGATCACGGGCTCCAGTCCCTGCCGCCGGCGCAGGTAGGGGTGCACCATGCCACCCTGGATCGGTCCGGGGCGCACGATCGCGACTTCGATCACCAGGTCGTAGTACGTCTTCGGCTGCAATCTCGGCAGCATCGCCATCTGGGCGCGCGATTCGACCTGGAACACGCCGACGGTGTCGCCGCGGCTCATCATCGCGTAGACGCTGTCGTCCTCCTGTGGCACATCGGTGATCGCGAAGCGCCGGCCATAACGTAGCGACAAGAGATCGAGCGCACGGCGGATCGCCGAGAGCATGCCCAGCGCCAGCACGTCGACCTTGAGCAGCCCCAGCGCGTCGAGATCGTCCTTGTCCCACTGGATGACCGTGCGCTCGGGCATCGAGGCATTCTCCACCGGCACCAGCTCCGACAATGGACCGCGCGAGATGACGAAGCCGCCGGTGTGCTGCGACAGATGCCGCGGGAAGCCCAGCAGCGCCGTCACCAGCGAAAAAAGATGTCCGATCACCGGGCTCTGCGGATCGAATCCGGCTTCGACCAGCCGCCCCGCCAACTCGTTGCGGTTGTCCCACCACGCCATCGACTTGGCCAGCCGGTCGACCTGATTGAGGTCGAGCCCCAGCGCCTTGCCGACGTCGCGCAATGCCGAGCGCGGCCGGTAGCAGATCACCGTCGCAGTCAGCGCGGCGCGCGCGCGGCCGTATTTTTTGTAGACGTACTGGATGACTTCCTCGCGCCGCTGGTGCTCGAAGTCGACGTCGATGTCAGGTGGCTCGTTGCGCTCGCGCGAAATGAAGCGCTCGAACAGCACCTCCATGCAGGAGGGATCGACCGCGGTGATGCCGAGGCAATAGCACACCGCCGAATTGGCGGCCGAGCCACGGCCCTGGCAAAGAATCCCCTGCTCGCGGGCGAACTTCACCACGTCGTACACCGTCAGGAAAAACGGCTCATAGCGGCGCTCGGCGATCAGCGCGAGCTCGTGCTCGATGAGCTTGCGTACCTTGGTTCGCTGCGTTTCGGACGCTCGCTCCGGAGAAAGGCGCTGCGCGAAGCCCTGCTCGGTGAGCCGGCGCAGATAGCTGGCCGGCGTTTCGCCCGCCGGCACGATTTCTTCAGGATATTCATAGCGCAGCTCGTCGAGCGAAAAACGGCAGCGTCCGGCGATGACGCGCGTCTCTTCCAGCCACTGCGGAGGATAGAGGCGCTCGAGCGTCGACAGCGGCCGAAGATGACGCTCGCCATTGGGATGCAGGGCATGCCCGGCCTGCGCCACCGAGGTCTTGAGCCGGATCGCGGTCAGCGTGTCCTGCAACGCGCGGCGCTCGCGCAGGTGCATGTGCACGTCGCCCGCAGCGACGATCGGCACCGCGAGCGCATCGGCGATGGCGATGAGCGACTTGCAGCGCGCCGCATCGTCGGCATCGAGAAGGCGCTCGCCGGTGATCCACAAGGCATCGGGAAAGCGCGTCGCCAGCCAGCGCGCCTCGTCGATCGCGGGCACGCGCCCGGGCAGCCACAGCGCCAGACATCCTGTGACGCCATCGGCGAGATCGGCGCGCGTGAGCCGATAACTGCCCTTCACCGCGTTGCGCCGACCCGTGGTGATGAGCGCGGCGAGGCGTCCATAACCGGCGCGATCGGTGGCGAGCAGGACCAGGCGCAAGCCGTCGTCGAGCCGGAACTCGCTGCCGATGATCAGCGGCAATGCGCATCGACTGGCTTCGACGTGCGCGCGCACCACGCCGGCGAGCGAGCATTCGTCGGTGATGGCGAGCGCGGCATAGCCCAACTCGTGCGCGCGTGCGACCAGTTCTTCCGGATGCGACGCGCCGCGCAGGAAGGTGAAGTTGGAAATGCAGTGCAGCTCGGCGTAGCGCATGGACATTTGCTTCACGGGGAGAACAGCGGATTCCTCACTTTGTTCGGAATGACATTTCACGCAAAGATCCCGTGCACGAACCAACGGCCGCCGCGATCGCGATACAGCCACAGCGTCTCGCCCTGCGCATCACGGCCGACAAAATAATCGCGACCCACCTCGCCGCCGTCCCACCATCCGCTTTCGATGCGCTCGGGACCGCTCAACAGCCGCAATTGCGCCGCGGCCGGATCGGCGTCGAGAGCGCGAGGATGGGCAAGCAGCCAGAACGGACGCGCTGCCGGCGATGGCGCATCGGGCGTGGGCTTGCCCGAGGCCGCCGTCTCCAGCGATGCCGGCCCCCACGCTTGCGCGTATTCTGGACGATGGTCGGCGTGCAGCGCGAGCGATCGCACCGCGTCCTCACCGAGCCGTGCGCGCAACCGCTCGACGAGCTGCGCGGCAGCCTCGCCCTGCTTGCCTGCGGCCGAGAAAAAATCGCCTTCCTGCGCAGTCAGCGGCGCCATTTCCTCGCCGACCAGGCGAATGGCTTCGACACGCGCCGGCAGCGTCTCGCGCGCGAGCCGCTCGCGCAGCACGTTCATGACGTGCTCGACGCGGCGCGTGGCGCTCAAGCCCTGCACGATCGACGTCGGCGCGCCATCCTCGTGCACCAGGTCGCAGCGCAGGCGCGTGACGCCCGCGCCCCGCCCCTGCAGGAATCCGGCGAGTTCGTTCACCAGGCGCTTGGTGGCGAACAGCAGCGACTCGGTTTCCTCCACCGGCGATGGCAATTCGATATGGCCTTCGTAGCGCTCGGGCGCGATGAAGGGGGCACGCGCATCCGGCAACGTGCCGTGCGCACGATCGATCTCGTCGAGCAGCCATTGGCCGAAACGGCGGGCGATGCCATCGCGCGGCAGCGACCGCACCTCGCCCAGCGTACGCGCACCCAGGCCCGCGAGCGTTTCGATGACTTCGGGCGCGAGTCCGCGATCGGCCAGCAGCGCGACCGGAAGATCATCGAGCGCACGGACCAGATTAGCGCTTTCAACGATCGTGACGCATCGGGCGGCGTGTGCGAGCAGGGTTGCTGCCAGCGGCGTGGGCGCCACTGCGAGGCTCGCCGAAAAACCGAGCGCGTCCACTCCATCGTCGATCCGTTGCAGCATGGGCTCGAGTCCGCCGAAATAATGCAGGCATCCGGAAATTTCCATGAGCACGCTCGCCGGCGTCTCGAGGGCAATCGTCGGCGTCCACTGCCCTGCCCACAGCGCGACGTTCCTGAGCGCGGTGCCTTCAGCGCGCTCGTCGCGCAGGTGGATCAACAGCTCGCTGTCGAGCGCGAGCGCCGCGGCGATCGACATGCCTCGCGCGATGCCGCGGCGCTGCGCGGCGCGGTTGGCGGCGATCACATCGGGACGATGGCTCACGCTGCTGACTACCGTGGGTCGCGTGCGTGCATCCGCGCGCGCGAAGACGGATAGCGGAAGATCGGGAAAATGCAGGCACGCCCAGAGCATGGAAAGTCATCGCAGGATCACCGCAGGGCTTGCGGGAATCGCAGTCGGCCGATCGATGCGGGAAGCCTGTACGCCGCGCGGGTCCGGCGGCGGGACGCGCCGGACTTCGTCGGCACGCGCCAGCGCATGATTCCAGATGCGCGCCTGCGGCGCCTCGACGGCGTGGCGGCGATGCCATGCCGGAACCCGCGTCAGCGGCACGCGTTCGAGCCGTCGAAGCAGAGGCACGACTTCGGGCGATGGCGGCAGCAGCGCAGTCGGCACCGTTGCAGTGATGACATCGAGGCGTACAGGCCGCGACAGAACGCCGCCGCGGCGCTTGAGCACGTTGACCTCCAGCCAAGCCCTCGTAACGGTCACCTCAGCAGAAAGCCGCAGGCGTAGCGGCGCCGGCGAGGCCTGCGCTGCCCTCGCTACTCCGGTCAGCACGAAAGCCGCGGATTCGCTCTCCTGCACTGCCAGCTGCAGCCGGCGCAGGCGCTGATCTGGAACGTTTTTCGGCCAGAACAGAAGCGCCCCGACGCACCCCGCGCGCAGCACTTGCTCGGCGGCCCACCAGCGCTGCTTTTCCTCGGCCGCGGCGATGACCACGACACGACGAGGATCGATGCCGGCACCCGCGAACGCGGGAGCGTAGGGAATCTGCGGAGGCTCCACCAGGGCGATGCACCTGCCTTCACTGGCCACGCGACGCAGTGCGGGCACCAGTAGGCGCAGCTCGCCGATGCCTTTCTGTTCCGACAGCAATTCGGTAAGCGCGCCTCGAGGCCAACCGGCACCCGGCAACTCGCGATCAAGTTCTGCAAAGCCGGTGGAAAACGTGCCGGTCGCCTGCGCCATATCGTCGCCACGCCAAAGCATGGGGTTGTGCAGCAATTCGGCGAGTGCGGTGTTCATGGAGGGCGCGCCGGGGGATAAAGCCTGAAAAGCCGGCCCACCGGCGCCACCGGGCGTGCGCCAGATGGTTCCGGTCAGACAGGAGGGCCTACTCTATCGAACGATCGTTCGATAGTCAAGGTTCGCGCGTTTGGGCGCTTGTATAGTTGCGCCAGTGGCCAGACGATAAGAAGACCCGCGAGGCGATGAAACCAAAATCGTCTAATTGAAGACCGGTCGCTACCACATCGCCTTCGCTTCATTTCCAGTGATTCACCAAATGAAAGACCCCGCCGAAGCGGGGTCTCGGGGTCCACTGGGCAAGTCGCGTCTCAGGCACGCGTGCGCCGATTGACCGAGGCTGCGACCAAAAGTGCGGCTCCGATCAATAGGATTGTGGACGGCTCTGGGATCTTTTGATCAACGCTTCGCGTATCGGGGACTGGGGTCGTGAAAAAGAGATCGATGTGCGACGTTCCGAGATCTGAATTTCCCGGGTTGTTCATCGCCCTGATATTGATGGTCCCAGATCCCGTGGTCGGAGAACTGGTAAGTACGACGTTCTGAAAGAGATAAAATGCGTCGTTATTGCCACCGTTCCATTGCAAGGCAAAATCGACATCGACCGGCAGGTTGGGCGCGGCCGCACCATTCGTATCGCTCCAGCTCAGGGTCCAGTTCGAGAATTGGTTGGTGCCGCTTCCCGTGTCGGCCCCGGCCGTCAGGGTGAATTGGATGCTATTGACTGTGAATACATTTGAGCCACCACCGACATCATCTTTGACCCCATTTACAAAATTCTCCCATCGGAGGTTGTTCACAAAGGTCAGGTTGTTAGCAACGTCCGAGCTGCCTGTATCGGTGAGGCCGTAGCAATCGACAGGCGAATAATTCGTCGCACCGATCGTGAAGACCGCATCCGACAGCGTCAGGCCGTCAGTTGTCTGCGGAGCCGGCGCGATGCAATACCCCGCGGTCGCGCTCGCGGCCCCCGAAGCGATCAAGCCACCGAGGCCAATTACCGCTGCTGCTAGCGTGTTTCGAAATACGTTGCTCATTTTTCCACTGCTCCTAAATCAAAAAAGCCCGAGGGCGGATACGACGGCGTCATATAAGCATATTTTGTTCCAGATCGTTACTGCATTGAATATTAATATAAATTAGCTGTACACCACCGCTTCTGGCGGCCCTGTGTAAATTACGTCGACATCTTCGTCGGGACCGTTGGGCGTGTCGCCCCACGGCGTAACCGGCGATGGCATCGCTGGGTGGTCGGGCCTCGTGTGCTTAGGGGTAACGCCGGGACGCAATGGCAGCAGTTGCAGGGGACGTAGCGTTCTCGTTGTAGGCTCCGACCCGAACTCAGTGCGCTTCGACAACGGCGCGCGACGCCATGACCGCGACCAAATGCGCCCGATACTCCGCGGAGCCATGCAGGTCGCTGTTGAGGTTGTCGGCGGGAATCTTCACCGCCTTCGCCGCGTCCGCGGTGAAGCTCTTCGAGAGTGCCTGCTCGATCGCCGTCGCGCGATGCACGTGCGACGCGGCGCCGGTCACCGCGACGCGCACGCCGCCGGCCGTCTGTGCCACGAACACACCCACCAGCGCAAAGCGCGATGCCGGCTGCGGGAATTTCGCGTACGCGGCTTTTTTGGGAACTGGAAAACTCACCGCGGTGATGATCTCGTCGTCCGCGAGCGCGGTTTCGTACATGCCCTTGAAAAAATCGTCGGCGGAGATCTTGCGCTGGTTGGTGAGCACCGTCGCGCCGAGCGCCAACACCGCGGCGGGATAATCGGCCGCAGGGTCGTTGTTGGCGAGCGAGCCGCCGAGCGTGCCGCGGTTGCGCACCTGACGATCGCCGATGCCTTCGGCGACCTTCGCCAGCGCCGGAATCGCCTGTTTCACCGCGGTCGATGCGGCGACGTCGGCGTGCGTGGTCATGGCACCGATCACGATGGCGTCACCTTCTTTCCGAATGCCTTTGAGCTCGGCGATCCCGCTCAGATCCACGACCGTGCCCGGACTCGCCAGGCGAAGCTTCATCGCACCGACCAGGCTTTGACCTCCCGCCAGCGCCTTGCCGCCGGTCTTGGCCAGTGCCGCGGCCGCGTCGGCCACCGATTTCGCGCGTTGATATTCGACTGCGTACATAGTGTCTCCTCGCGTCAATGTTTCGCGGAGCGAATGGCCTGCCAGACGCGATGCGGTGTTGCCGGCATGTCTATGTAGGTCACGCCGGAGGGCGCAAGCGCGTCGTGCACCGCGTTCATGAGCGCGGCGGGCGCGCCGATGGCGCCGGCTTCTCCGCAACCCTTCGCGCCCAGCGGATTGTGCGTGCATGGCGTGACCTTGGTCGCCACCTGGAAGCTCGGGAGATCGTCGGCGCGCGGCATCGCATAGTCCATGTAGCTGCCACTGAGCAGCTGACCGCTGTCCTGATCGTATACGCAGCGCTCCATCAGCGCCTGCCCGATGCCCTGCGCGAGTCCGCCGTGCACCTGCCCCTCGACGATCATCGGATTGATGATGTTGCCGAAGTCATCGCACGCGGAAAAGTTGACGACACCGACGACGCCCGTATCGGGATCGACCTCGACTTCGCAGATGTGCGTGCCTGCCGGGAAGGTGAAGTTGGTGGGGTCGTAGAACGCGGTCTCGTCCAGACCGGGCTCGAGCTTGTCGAGCGGATAGTTGTGCGGCACGTACGCGGCGAGCGCGATTTCGGCGAAGGCCTTGCTGCGGTCGGTGCCGGCGACGCTGAACTTGCCGTCCTTGAACTCGATGTCGGCTTCCGCCGCCTCGAGCAGGTGCGCGGCGACTTTCTTGCCCTTGGCGATGACCTTGTCGATCGCCTTGACGATGGCAGTGCCGCCCACCGACAGCGACCGTGAGCCGTAGGTGCCCATCCCGAAGGGAATGCGCCCGGTATCACCGTGCACGATCTCAACGTTCTCGATGGGGATGCCCAGCCGGCTCGCGACCACCTGCGAGAAGGTCGTCTCATGGCCCTGCCCGTGGCTGTGCGATCCAGTGAATACGGTGACTCCGCCCGTGGGATTGACGCGGACCTGGCCGGCCTCGAACAGCCCCGCGCGCGCACCCAGCGCGCCGGCGATGTTCGACGGCGCGATGCCGCATGCCTCGATGTACGACGCGTAGCCGATGCCGCGCAGCTTGCCGCGCTTGGCAGCCTCGGCCTTGCGCGACGCGAAGCCCTTCACGTCGGCGATTTTCATAGCCTCGTCGAGACACGCGTCGTAGCCGCCGGTGTCGTAGAGCAGCGCCACTGGCGTCTGGTGCGGAAAGGTGCGGATGAAATTGCGGCGGCGGATCTCGTCCTGCGCGATGCCCATCTCGACCGCGGCGGCGTGCACCAGACGCTCGACGACATACGTCGCCTCGGGACGCCCTGCACCGCGGTAGGCATCGACCGGCGCGGTGTTGGTGAACACTGCGGTCACTTCGCAGTAGATGGCCGGCGTGGTGTACTGGCCGGCGAGCAGCGTCGCGTACAGGATCGTCGGGATGCACGAGGCGAAGGTCGAAAGGTACGCGCCCATCGCCGCCGTTGTGTGCACGCGCATGGCGAGGAACTTGCCGTCCTTGTCGAGCGCGAGCTCGGCGTGGGTGACGTGGTCTCGCCCATGCGCGTCGGACAGGAATGATTCGCTGCGCTCGGCGGTCCACTTGATTGGGCGGTTGACGCGCTTGCTCGCCCAGACCATCGCGGTCTCTTCCGGATACAGGTAGATCTTCGAGCCGAAGCCGCCGCCGACGTCGGGCGCGATCACGCGCACCTTGGTCTCGGGGAGTCCGAGCACGAACGCAGTCATCAGCAGCCGCTCGACGTGTGGATTCTGGCTGGTGACGTGCAGCGTGTAGCTGTCGTCGGCGCGGCTGAAGGTCGCCACCGCGGCGCGTGGCTCGATCGCATTCGGGATCAGCCGGTTGTTGACGATGTCTAGCTTGGTGACGTGCGCGGCCTTGGCGAACGCCGCGTCGACTGCAGCCTTGTCGCCGAGCGCCCACGTGTAGCACTTGTTGCCCGGCGCACCGTCGTGGATTTGCGGCGCGCCGGCTTTGAGCGCGGCCACCGGATCGACGACCGAAGGCAGCACGTCGTAGTCGACCACGATCTGCTCCGCGGCGTCCTTCGCCTGCTCGGGCGATTCGGCGACCACCATCGCGAGCGCGTCGCCGACGTAGCACACCTTGCCCTTGGCCAGCACCCAGTGCGGAGGCTCTTTCATCGGCTGCCCGTCGGTGCCCGTGATGAGCCACCCGCAGGGCAGGCCGTTTACGCCTTCGAGGTCCTCGCCGGTGTAGACGGCGAGCACCCCCGGCGCCGACTTGGCTTTGGACGTGTCGATCTTGCGGATTTTCGCGTGCGCATGCGGCGAGCGAAGAAACCACGCGTGCACATGATGCGCGGGAGAGACATCGTCGGTGAACTGGCCGGCGCCGGTGAGAAATCGATAATCTTCCTTGCGTCTGACTGCTTGACCGATGCTGGAAAGTTCGCTGGTGCCCATGATCGCCTCCGCGTTACCTGGCCATCGCGGCCGCGCCCTGCGCGATCGCCTTGACGATGTTCTGATAGCCGGTGCAGCGGCAGATGTTGCCTTCAAGTTGCTCGCGGATCGTCGCCTCGTCGGCGCCGGGATGGCGCTTCACCAGGTCGATCGCGGAGAGCACCATGCCCGGCGTACAGAACCCACATTGCAGGCCGTGGCAATCCTTGAATGCCGCCTGCATCGGATGCAGCTCACCGTCTGGCGCGGCGAGTCCTTCGATGGTCGTGATCTGCGAGCCATTCGCTTGCGCGGCAAGGATGGTGCACGCCTTGACCGCGTTGCCGTCGATCAGAACCGTGCACGCACCGCATTGACCGGTGTCGCACCCGACGTGCGTGCCCGTCAGCGCGAGATCGTTGCGGATGAAATCGACGAGCAGCGTGCGCGCGTCGACGTCGGCGGTCGTGGCCTTGCCATTGACGTTAAGAGACAGCGAGACAGACACGGAGAGCCTCCAATCCAGTGAGCCGGCGCTAAAGTTTTGCGTGCGTGGAGAGCTGCTGCACTTGGCTGCGACGGCGATCCAAGGATACTCTGCGGCCGGGGCATCGGCAATGCGCGGGAAGGACCGAACGAGGCTAGCACAACGACTGGCACGACAGCGGGATCTGCGTCACGGGCCTAGGTTGGCAATGTAATGCGAAAGATTCTCGATGTCGGCGTCGGACAGCGTGGCGGCGACGCTGGTCATGTTGCCGGCATCGTTGGTGCGCCGCTTGGCCTTGAAATCGCCGAGCTGCTTCTTGACGTACTGCGGCCACTGACCCGCGACGCGCGGGATCTCGTTCTGCCCGACGAATCCGCCGAGATGGCACATCGGGCATAGCACCGCGTCGGATGTCTTGCGTCCGGCGTCGACCTTGGCCGGGTCGGGCGTGAACTTGATGGGCAGCGGCTTTTGCGCGGCGAAGAAATTACCCAGGTCGATCATGTCGTCGCGCGACAGGTTCGCCGCCACCGGCGACATCTGCGCATCGCTGCGGCGGCCTTCCTTGAAATCCTTGAGCTCGATGTAGATGTAGCGCCAGCTTTGCCCGGCGAGGATCGGATAGTCGGGACTCTGCGAATTGCCGTTGGGTCCGTGGCAGCCGAAGCACACCTGCGCCTTCTCGCGCGTCGCCGCCATCTTGGCGTCGTCGCTCTGTGCGCCGGCTGCGCCGGCAAGGCCCGCGAGTGCGAGCATGGCGGCACAGGTGAAGGCGATTCTCATGGTACCCCGCACAAAAAAAAGCGGCCAGCCGAGCGGGGCTGACCGCGTCGATCGAAGAAAGTTGCGTCTAGGGCAGCGCGAACACGAACACGCTATTGCCGCGCTTCGCGTCGATCTGGTTGTTGCCACCCGCGGCGACCGCGACGTATTGCTTGCCGCCGACCATGTACGACACGGCTGGCGCGTTCACACCGGCGCCGCAGTTGTACTTCCACAATTCCTTGCCGTTGGCCGCGTCGAAGGCCTTGAACCAGCCGTTGGCCTCGCCGTTGAACACGAGGTTGCCCGCGGTGGCGAGCACGCCGCCGATCAGCGGCTGCGGCGTCTTGGCGCTCCACGCGACCTTGCCGGTGTCCAGATTGACCGCAACGAGCTTGCCCCACTGCTCCTCGCTCGGAATCGTCTTGAATGCGCCGCCGAGCCACAGCTTGCCGCCGGGGTACGGCGACTCTTCGACGTGGTAGGTCATCGGCTGGTGCAGGTTCGCCGCATAGGCGAGATGCAGCTTGGGATTCACTGCCATCGGCGACCACTCGACGCCGCCGTTGGCGCCGGGCAGCATGCGCGCGCCCTCCTTGGTCGGCAGCACCCACATGTTTTCCTGCGGGATCATCGCTTCCGAGAAGCGGATGAGCTTGCCGGTGTTGCGCTCATGCACGTAGATGTGGCCGGTCTTGCCGCCATGGATCACGACGTCGACCATCTTGCCGCTGGCATCCTTGGCCTGGGTCAGGATCGGCGGGCTGACCGCGTCCAGATCCCACACGTCGTGCGCGATGTACTGGTAGTGCCACTTGTACGTCCCCTTGTCGAGGTCGATCGCGACCATCGAGTCGGTGTACAGGTTGTCGCCGGGGCGGATTGCGCCGTACAGGTCTGGCGAGGGATTGCCCACCACGAAGAATGCCGTGCGCGTCTTCTTGTCGATCGCCGGCGTCATCCAGACGCCGCCACCGAGCTGCTGGTAAAAGCCGCCACCCTTGGCCAGTGCCGCCTTCTCTGCGGCGATGTCGCGGTGCATGTTGCGACCGGTCGCGTCGTTGACTGCCCACACGCCTTCCTGACCGGTCTCGGGGATCGTGTAGAACGTCCACAGGAGCTTGCCATCGTTGGCGTCGTAAGCCTTCAAGAAGCCGCGGATGCCGTACTCGCCGCCGTTGGTGCCGATCAGTACCTTGCCGTCGACGTATGCCGGCGCCATCGTTTCCGAATAGCCTTTTTCCGGATCAGCGATCTGTTGTTCCCACAACAGCTTGCCGGTCTTGGCGTCGAGCGCGACCAGCTTGGCGTCGATGGTGCCCATGAACAGCTTGCCTTCGGACACTGCGACGCCGCGATTGTTGTTGCCGCAGCAGACCGTCACGATGGGGCCAAGCTTGTGCTTGTAATGCCAGAACTCCTGACCGGTCGCCGCGTCGATCGCATAGACGTGGTTGAACGACGTAGTGAGGAACATGACGCCGTTGATGACGATGGGCGCTGTCTCCATCGACTCCAGTACCGCCGTCTGGAACACGAAGGCCGGCTTTAGCTTACCGACATTGGTCACGTTGAGCTGCGTACCCGTGTAGTAGCGCGACTGGTCATAACTGCCGTTGGAGTGGATCCAGTTCTTGGGGTCGCCGGCAGCCGCGTCGAGCATCCCCTGGGTGACGGGAACGAGATTGTTCGACATCGGACTCGCGGTCGTCGTCGCGCTGCCCGAGACTTCCTGGGCCGCGGATGTTCCGACAAACGCGCAGGCCAACGCAGCCAACGCGATGCTCGTGATGCGCTTGGTGTACGGCATGGTCCCTCCTCTTGCCGGTTTTCGCGGGATTATTCTTTTAGGCGTCGTCGACGAGCGGCGACGCTTGCGTGCGACCGTCAGGTTATAGTCCAATTTGTAACCGATTGCAAACCCGCGGTGCCCGCTCGGGTGCTCGCTCCAGAGCTGAATCCAGGACCTTCTCGACATGACTGATCTCGGCAAATTGTCCGCGCGTATCGTGACGGCCTGCACCCTCATGATCGCCTGCGCGGGCTTCGGCGCGGCGTGGTCGCAGGATCTCGGCGTGAGCGCCCGCATGCTCGCAGCGGCGCGCGCCGGGGACGAAGCCGGCGTCGCGCGCGCGCTTGCCGAGGGCGCGTCGGTCAATGCACGCAATCGTCTCGGTGAAACGGTGCTTATCATCGCGCTAAAGAACGACAAGCCGGCGCTCGCGCAGCGCATGATCGACGCCGGAACGGACGTGAATCTCGCGGCAGTCAACGGCGTCACGCCGCTGATGGCTGCGGCACACGCCGGCATGCTCGACGCGAGCAAAGCGCTGATCGCCAAGGGCGCCGACGTCAGCGCGGTCGATCGCATTCAAAAAACGGCTATGACCTACGCTGCCGGCCAGGGCAATACGGCGATCGTGCAGCTCCTGCTCGTCTCCGGAGTCGACGTCAACGCGCTTTACGCGCACGATTTGACGGCGCTCATGTGGGCCGCGGGCTACGGCAAGACCGACACCGCCAAGGCGCTGCTGGCGGCGGGCGCGCGTCCCGAGCTGAAGGACGACCGCGGCAAGACCGCGCTCGACATCGCCCGCGAAGGCAGCTTCGCCGACACCGTCAAGCTGCTGGAAACGGCACGCGCGCCCTGACCCGCAGTGTCAGCCCGCGCGTGGCCATCCCATGCGCTGCATCAGGTCGTCTCGATCTATCCACTGATGCTTGATCGCCGCCGCGACGTGCAACACGATCGCCGCGACGAGAATCCAACTCGTGACCTGGTGCGCGACGCTCAACGCATCCTTGAGTGGAACGCTCTTCAGCGCCCATGCGGGGAGCACGATGCCGAAATAGCGCACCGGATAACCGCTCACCGCCGAGCCGACATACCCGGTGAGCGGCTGCACCAGCAGGCAGGCATAGAGCAGGCCATGGTTCCAGCGTGCGGCGCTCGCCTGCCATGCCGGCATCGCCAATTGCCGCGGCGGCGCGTGCGTCGCCCTCCACGCGAGCCGGATCACCATCAGCGCCATCACGGTGAGTCCGATCGACTTGTGCAGGTTGTAGGCATTCACCCGCGGGCCGACGGGATCCTTCGGAATTTCCTGCATCCACCAGCCCAGCGCGATCTGCGCAATGACGATCGCCGCGATCAGCCAGTGCAGCACGATCGCGGTGCGCGTGTAGCGTTGCGAGCTGTCAGAAACGTACATTGGCGGTCAGCCCGACCAGAAAATTGCGTTCCGGCGACGGCTCGAAGTAGCGGCCGTTGGTGTCGCCGACGATGACCGTGCCCGAATAATTGTGCGCGGCGACGTTGTTCAGGCGCGCGAACTCGGTGAACGTCCAGGCGCCCGCGCGTTGAGTCCATCCCGCGCGAAGATTCGCCACTGCGTACGACGGCGCGTAATCAGTATTACGATCGTTGACGTAGACCTTGTTCGCGTACTGCGCCTCGATCGCCGCGGAAAACCCGTACCAGTCCGGCGCCGACCAGGTGAGCTCGGCGTACGCGCTCGACGACGGCACACCCGGCAGCCGCGCGCCCGCCGGTATGATCTGCGGCGGTGTGCCAGTGACCGCTGCGTCGGTGAATTCCGCGAGCAGATAGGTGGCCGAAACATACGCAGCAAAGCCGTTGCCCAGCGTGCCTTCCCATTCGGCCTCCGCGCCGCGACGACGCGTCTTGCTGGCATTGCGGTAGGTCGTCCTGCCCCCGGTTGACGTGTCGATGACGATCTCGTTGGTGGTGTCGATCGCGAACAGCGCCAACGTGGCGCGCTGCTGCGTGCCGATCAGCGTCTTGAGCCCGATCTCGACGGACTTGCTGACGGCAGGTTGAAGCGCGAAGTTGAGTCCCGTCCCGACCGGCTTGTACGCGAGCTCCGCAAAGGTCGGCGTCTCGAATCCGACGCCCGCGTTGGCGTAGACATTCACCTCGCTGCTCGCATGCCACACCGCGCCCAGCACCGGCGTCGGCTTGCTGTAAGTCACGCTGCCGCTGTCATCGGGATTCTGCGGCGTGATGTACGCATCGGTGGATACGAAGCGTACATCGCTGTAGCGCAAACCACCGAGGATCGAGAACGCCGGGAACGACCATTCGGCCTGCGCGTAGACATCGTTGTCGCTGACGTTGTCCTGCTCGTCGCGGCGCAGATCGCCAAGCTGTCCCGAGTTGTTCACGTAGCCACGCCGGTGCTGATGCTGCGTGTCGTACGCCGCGCCCACGGTGACGCGCAGCGGCGCGCCCGCCGCAACGAACCGCGTCGCCACGCGCGCGTCGACGCCGCCGTAGGTGTTGTTGAGATCGGTTACCCCGCCCGACGAGGTCAGCGCAACGCCGGAGAGCGAGAGGTACTGGCGCACCGTGCGCGTCCCTCCGTAGCCGGTGACGCGCAGCGTCGTGTCCTGTGTGAGCTGCTGGTCCCAGGTGGCGCCGCCCTGCTGCTGATTGACGGTCTTACGCGTGTCGAACAAGGTCGCTGCCGGGTCCGCCTGGCGCGGATCGGCGTACCACTGCGCCTTGGTCAGACCGAGCGGATCCTGCGCTTCCGGCTGATACAGCGAATTGCCGATGAGCGTCACGGTGCCCGAATCGCCGACTGCGAAGCGCAGCTTGGCGTTGGCGAGATCGCGCGTCGCTTCGCTGTGATCGCGGTATCCGTCGATGTGAAACACGTTTCCGGCAAGCACGTAGTTGAGCGTGGGCGACGCGCCCTCGACCTTGACGATGGAATTCGACGTGCCGTAGCTTCCCGCGACGACCTGCGCCTGCGCGATCGGCGGCGACGGCCCATCCTCGGTGAACACCGCGATGACGCCGCCCGAGGCATTGCCGTACAGCGTCGAAAATGGGCCGCGCATGACTTCGATGCGGCGCGCCGAAACCAGGCTGAACGAGCCCGTCTGTCCCTGTCCGTCCGGCATCGTCGCCGGGATGCCGTCCTGATACAGGCGCACGCCGCGCACGCCGAAATTCGCGCGCGCGCCGAAGCCGCGCACCGAGATCATCAGGTCCTGCGCGTAATTGCCGCGATTCTGCGCGACAATGCCAGGCACTCGCACCAGCGACTCGGACAGGTTTTCCTGCAGCTGGTATTGCTGGATCTGTGCAGAATCCACCACATCGATGGAAACCGGCAGGTCGAAGGCGCGCTGATCCGTGCGCGTCGCCGTGACGACCACCGGATCGAGACGCTGCGGCTCGGCGCTCTGCGCCGACGCAAGCACCGGCAGCAGGCTGGCAGCGCAGGCGAAGCAGCGTACGCGCGCAACTTGGCGCGGCGGGACGCGCTTCACGTGCAACGGCTGCGCTATCAAGGGAGTGGCCATGAATCGGCGCCCGGGGAAGTGGTGTAGCATAGCCGATCGCACCAGCGACCTACAATCGCCGCGTGCGTGTTCCTTCAACTGCTGCGCCGCGCGTTACTGGCCGCCCAACCGACTAGCCACGATGCGAAATCTGTTTCGATTGTCTTGTTTGCTGCTGAGCGCGTGGATCGGGTCCGCGTCGGCGGCACCGATGGCATACGTCTCCAACGAAGGGTCGGGCTCAGTGTCTGTCATCGACACCGCTACCGACAGCGTCGCGACTACGTTCAAGCTCGGCGGCAAGCCGCGTGGCATCGCACTCGCCGCCGACGGCAAACGCCTTTACATCAGCGATCAGGCGAGCAACGCACTCCTCACGATCGATACCGGCACCGGCGCGGTCGTCACCCGTACTCCACTTGGCGATTCGCCCGAGGCGATCTACCTTTCCGCGGACGGCAAATGGCTCTCCGCCGCCATCGAGGAGAACGATCTCGTGCTGCTGGTCGACACCCAGAGCGGCAAGGTCGAACGCCGCATCAAGATGCGTGGGAAGAATCCCGAGCACGCGGTATTCAGTCCCGACGGCAAGTGGCTCTATGCGAGCAGCGAGGAAGCCGACAGCGTCGACATCGTCGATCTGGTAAAGGGAGAAGTGGTGAAATCGGTGAAAGTCGGCGATCGTCCGCGTGGCATCGGCTTCCTGCCCGACGGCAGCCGCGCTTACGTCGCCGCCGAGAACGCCGACACGGTGAACGTGTTCGACACGGCCACTCAAGAAGTGATCGCGCGCATCAAGGCTGGCAGCCGCTCCAACGGCGTGACGGTGCATCCGAACGGAACGCGCGTCTATGTAAGCTCGGGAGGCGAAGGCAGCGTCCAGGTCATCGACACGTCCAGCAATACGATCATCGCGCGCATTCCCGTCGGCAAGCGTCCCTGGAACATGGCGATCACCGCCGATGGCAGCAAGCTGTACGTGGCGTGCGGACGTTCCAACGCGGTCGCGGTGATCGATACCGCGAGCAATCGCAAGATCGCGGACATTCCCGTCGGCGAACTTCCGTGGGGCGTGGCGATCCGCTAGTGTCCGCCACCTGCGTGCGCGTGCG
Organism: uncultured beta proteobacterium; assembly: GCA_963816915.1. Lineage (GTDB taxonomy): Bacteria > Pseudomonadota > Gammaproteobacteria > Burkholderiales > Casimicrobiaceae > PALSA-1003. The sequence goes on along the minus strand of CAWFMK010000008.1, from coordinate 648,379 downwards.
CACCGGGTAGAATGCGGGCGATGCATCGTCGCGAAGTGATCCGGCGCTTCGGCGCGCTCGCAGCTTGCGCATTCGGACCCGCGTGGGCGGCGGATGTTCGAAGCGTCGCCGCGACAGACAGCGCATGCGCCTCCGTGCCGCGCGGCCGTCTGTTCGTTCCCGGAGTCGACGGCTTTCTTGGCCGCTTGGCCCCGGGCGACGATGGTCTCACGCTCGAGGCGGTCGACCTGTCGCCGGCGCTTGCGCGGAACGTGCCTGGCCTGAGCGCGGGCTATGTGGCCACGCATCGCGGCCGCCGCTACCTCGATCCGACGCTGCTGTTGCGCAAGGGACAGCGGTTGCGCGTTGCGTTCATCAACCGCATCGCCGAACCGACCATCGTTCATTGGCACGGCCTCGCGGTCGACACCAACAACGACGGCGGCGGAACGTTCGTCGCCGCACCCGGCGGGCACTACAGCTACGACTTCGAGGTGCGCAACCGCGCCTCGCTCTACTGGTACCACCCGCATCCGCACGGCTTGACCGCGGGTCAAGCGTACCGCGGACTGTTCGGCATGATCGAAGTGGACGACGCCGACGAGCAGCGCCTGCGCCGCGAGCTCGACCTGGTGCCGGGACGCTCCGAAATCACGCTGCTGTTGCAGGACCGGCGCGGGCCCTCCTACGCGCCCACGGAGACCGACCGCGTGCACGGGTGGCTCGGCGATACGGTGCAGGTCAACGGCAGCAGTTGCCCGCATCTCGATGTGTCCACGCGCATCTACCGCTTGCGCATCGTCAACGCGTCGAACGCGCGGACCTATCTGCTGGGCGTACGCGCGCAGGATGGCAAGGCGCTGCCCTTTTTCGTGATCGGCGGCGACGGCGGATTGCTGTCCGCGCCCGTCGAGTGCGTCCGCGCGTTTCTTGCCTCCGCCGAGCGCCTCGACATCCTGCTCGATCTTTCGCGCGCCGACGTGGGCGACACGCTGGTCATCGAGACCCAACGCTTCGATCCCATGCACATGGAAACATCCGGCGCTGCGAGTGAACCTGCACCGATGGACCATTCGATGCACGGCGTGCCCGCCGATGCGAAAGGCGAGACCTCCGCGCCGGTCGATCATGCCGCAATGGGCCACGGCGGTGGCTTTCCCGAGGGCGCGCCGCGCGACCTGCTGCATCTGCACGTGCGTCGGCGCGTCGCGCACGGTGCGCGGATACCGGCGACGCTCAGCTCGATCGCGCCGATCGACGTGACATCCGCGACCGAGCGTCCGCTGCGGCTGGGCTTCGCCAAGGGGCGTTGGCGCATCAACGATCGCGTGTTCGTGATGGGCGAGACGCCCATCGAAGTTCGGCGCGACAGCGTCGAGACCTGGCTCATCCGTAACTATTTCACCAGCATGCCGCACGCGATGCATATCCACGGCTTTCATTTCCAGGTTCTTTCGCGCGAGACCAGTCCGGACCAGGTCGCCGCCCTGAAAATCGACGAGCACGGACGGCTGGCGACCGATCTGGGCTGGAAGGACACCGTCCTGGTGTGGCCCGGAGAAAGCGTCAGGATCGCGATCGATTTCGCGATGAATTTCGCCGGGCCGCAGACCTACATGGTGCATTGCCACAACCTCGAGCACGAGGACGGCGGCATGATGCTCGGCATGAAGGTCGCCTGAGATGAGCTTTGCTCGCGTGTTCGCCTGGTTCGGCGTGATGTGCTGCGCGGGCCTGGTGCAGGCGCAGGAAATCATCTTGACGCCGCAGCGCGTCTCGGAACATTGCTGGTTCTTCCAGGGCGAGGCCGGTATGGCATCGCTGGCGAACAGGGGCTTCATGTCGAACGCCGGGTTCGTGGTGACCGGCGATGGCGTCGTCGTCTTCGATGGATTGGGCACGCCCGCGCTGGGACGCGCCATCGCCACGGCGATCGCCAAGGTCACGCCGCAGCGCATCCGGCGCGTCGTCGTCAGCCATTACCACGCCGATCACATCTATGGCCTGCAGGCACTGAAGGCGACTGGCGCCGAAATCTGGGCGCAGCGAAAGGCGGCCGAATATCTCAATTCGAGCGTCGCCAGCGAGCGCCTCGCGCAGCGCCGCGCCGAACTCGCGCCGTGGGTCGATGAGCAAACGCGCATCGTGCCGCCCGACGTCTGGATCGACGGCGACACCGATTTCAGGATGGGTGCGCTCACCTTCCGACTGATCTATTCGGGCGGCGCGCATTCGCCTGAGGACACACTGATGTACGTGGTCGACGATCGCGTGCTCTACGCGGGCGACCTCGTGTTCGCCGGACGCCTGCCTTTCGTCGGCAACGCCGACAGCCGTGGCTGGCTTACAGCGCTGGACAAGATGCTCGCGCTCCAACCTGCGCCGGCAATCGTTCTGCCCGGCCACGGCGGCGCATCGCGCGACCCTGCGCGCGATTTCGCGATTACACGCGACTATCTGGTCTATCTGCGCGAATCGATGCGACGCGCGGTGCGCGAGCTCGAGCCTTTCGACCAGGCCTACGCGAAAGTCGACTGGTCGCGCTTCAGCGCGTTGCCCGCGTTCGAGCAGGCGAATCGCACCAACGCCTACGGAACCTACCTTCTGCTCGAGCAGGAAGAACTCGATCGCGCCAGGCACTGAAGACGCGGTCGTGTCTTCAGTCTTCGCCGTGCGTCGTGAGCGCGGCGTCGATGGTCGCAGCGCTCGTCGCACGCGGGCGTGGCTGCGCGGGCAGCCACGCGATGGCGAGCAGCGTCACCGTTGCGATGGCGCTCATGACCAGAAGCAGAGTCGAGAAGCCTGCCGCCTTGACCACCGGACCGAGCACCCACACCGCTGCCGAGCTGACACTGAACGATACCGTCAGCCGCATGCCGCTCACGCGCGAGCGCATGCGGTCGTCGACGTAGCGAACGATCAGCGCGTCGGTGAACGGAATGGCGCCGAATACGAATACCATGAACGCGACTTGCAGCGCGAACAGCGACCAGCCGCTGGCCGACGCGGCCAGCGCGAACAGCGGCACCTGCAGCGCGACGATCCCGATGTAAAGGTACTTGAGCGGATAGCGGTCGATGAGCAGACCCACCGCCACCTGCGCAAACGACGCGATCACGTAGACGCATGCCAGGAGCAGAGCCGAGCAGCGCGGGGTCCTCGACGATGCCGGCGAGGCGCTCGCGCAGCAACTGTCCATTGCCGTTGGTGGTGAAGTTGAACAGCAGGCTCGACGAGATCGCGGCGATGGTCATCACCGCGAAGACGCGCGCCAGCGTCGCGCTGCTGTGCTCGGACGCCCGGCGGGGTGCGTGACCGGGCGCGGCCGCCTCGCGCGGGGCGATGCGAGCGAAAGCGATGCCGCACGAGAACGCGATGAGCGCAGGGACAACGAACGCCGCGCGCCATCCGGCGTACTTGACCAGCACCCCCGTAGCGAGCGCCGCCACGGCGACGCCGAGATTCCCCGAGAGCCCGTTGACGCCGATGGTCAGTCCCGGCCGCGGCGACTCGCGCACCAGCATCGGGATGCCCACCGGATGGTAGATCGCTGAAAATGCGCCGAGCAACGTGAGTGCGCCCGCGAGCTGCCACGCATTGCGGGTGAACGCCACCAGCAGCGACGCAGCGGCCATGCCGAAAAAGAAAATCAGCATCATCCGTCGCCGTCCCCACAAGTCACCCAGCCGCCCTGCCGGCAGCGACCCGAGACCGAAGAGCATGAATGCACCAACGCCATAGGGCATCAGCGACTCCCAGTCAGCGAAGCCGAAATCGGCGGCGATGGCGCCAACGGCGGTCGCGAAAATCAGGAGCAGCATGTGGTCGAGCGCGTGCGCGACGTTCAGCAGCAGCGCGGTATTCCCGGTGGCTCGGTTTGTCATCGTCAGCGCCGCCGCCCCTCACGCGCGGCGAGCTCCTCGAGCTGCGCGGCCACCGCCGCGGAAATCTCGACGCCTTCGCGCGCGGCCTTGTCGGCGAGCGCGCGCCGGCGCGAGCCCGGAAGGCGTACGTCCGGATCCTTCTGCATCTCGGCAATGAGGGTCTCGATGCGTTCGAGATAGATTGCGCGGCCGGCGAGCGCGCCGGGATCGATCACCAGGAACGCCTGGCCGATGCGCGGACGATTGCCTTCGTCGACAAAGAACGAATCGGCTTCGAATCCCATCGCCGCGCCGGTCAATGCGCAGGCGAGGAGCTCGACGATCAGCGCCAGCATCGCGCCCTTGGTCCCGCCCATCGCCAGCATGATGCCGGCGAGCGCGGCCTTGGCGTCGGTGGTCGGCTGCCCGTCGGCGTCGAGCGCCCAGCCCGAGTGGAATCGGCTTGCCTTCCTTGGCCGCGACCATCACCTTGCCGCGCGCGACTTCCGAGAGCGACAGGTCGATCATCAGTGCTTCGTGTCCCTCTCGAGGAAACACCGCCGCGATCGGATTGGTGCCGAATATGGGATGGCGTCCGCCGGCCGCCGGCATTGCTGCCGGCGAGTTGCCGAAGGCGAGACCGACCATGCCCGCGGCGTCGACGGCCTCGAGGTGATAGGCGGCGACGCCGAAGTGATGGCTGTTGGTCACGCCGACGAAACTGACGCCGAACTCGCGTGCGCGTCGGATCGCTTCGTCGACCGCGAACGCGCAGGCCAGGAACGCAAGCCCGCTATGCGCGTCGACCAGCGCCGCGCCGCCTCGTCCTGCGACGATCGAGGGCGTGCGCCTTTCCGTCGGCGCGGCCGTTCCGCAAATGCGCCGCGTATTGCGCGACGCGCGACACGCCATGCGATGACAAGCCCGTGCGCCTCGGCGTAGACGAGCGCCCGCGCGGTCGCCGCGGCCATCGCCGGATTCGCGCCGGCGCGCGACAGCGCACGCTGGGCGAGATCGGACAGGGTGTCGAGGCGTGAACCTGGGCATGGTGCGCCGCTTAACGCTGCAGAGGCTGCGCTGACCTTGTCGGCGATCAGCGTCGACACCCGCACATTCGATTCGCGCGTCACGCCAGCGATGTGCGGCGTCAGGATCAGGTTGGGACATCCCGCCAGCGCCGATCCGGCGGCGAGCGGCTCGTGCTCGAACACGTCGAGCGCCGCGCCTCCGAGATGGCCGCGCGTGAGCGCAGCGGCAAGCGCCGCTTCGTCGACGACGCCGCCACGCGCGCTGTTGATGAGCACCGCATCCCGGCTTCATCCGCGCGAGTCTTTGCGGCATCGATCAGGTGGCGGGTGGTCGCGCGTCAGCGGCACGTGCAGCGTCACGACATCAGAGCTCGCCAGCAACGACGTCGAGGCCGCGGCACAGTACGCTCTCGGCGCCCAGATCGGGATATCGGAGGAGATTTGCGCGTCGATGGCCGATGCACGTTCATCCCCAGCGCACGCGCAAGGCGCGCTGTCAGCCGGCCGATGCCGCCGAAGCCGACGACGCCCAGCGTCTTGCCGGCGACCTCGCGGCCGCTCGACAGTTTGGCGCGCGGCCAGTCGCCCTCGCCGACCGCGGCGGCGCGATGCGTATGCGCCGCGCAGCAGCAGCATCGCGGCGGCGATCACGTATTCGGCCACCGCCAGCGCGTTGGCGCCCGTCGCCGGGATGACCTCGATGCCGCGCGCCGCGCAGGCCGCGACGTCGATGTTGTCGAGCCCGACGCCGAGCCGTCCCGACGACCCTGAGCTTCGGGCGCGGCAGCGAGCAGGTCGCGATCGACCTGCGTCCGGTTGCGCACGATCAGCGCGTCCGCATCGGCCGCCCGCTGCCTCAGCTCGTCGCGCCGATCGACCAGGCTCGCGTCATAGCACGTGTCGAATCGGGCCGCGAGCGCAGCGACCGCGTCGGCATCCATGAATTCGCGATGACGATGCGCGTGCGCTTCCGTTTGACGCCATGACTCAGCTCTGCATGCCCCAGCGGCGCACGGTCCTCGCCTCGACGTGCGGAAGATGACGTTCTCGACCAGGAGACCGATCACGATCACGGTGAACAGTCCGGCGAACACGTTCGGAATCTCGAGCTGATTCTTGTTCTCGTAGATGAACCATCCGAGGCCGCCCGAGCCCGACGACACGCCGAACACGAGCTCGGCGGCGATCAGCGTGCGCCACGCGAACGCCCAGCCGATCTTGAGTCCGGTCAGGATGCTCGGAAACGCCGCCGGAATCAGGATCGCGCCGACATAGGGCAATCCGCGCAGCCCGTAGTTGCGCCCGACCATGCGCAGCGTGTTCGACACCGAGAGAAATCCGGAGTGCGTGTTCAGCGCGACCGCCCACAGCACCGAATGGATCAGCACGAAGACGAGGCTGCCGTTGCCGAGTCCGAACCAGATCAGCGCCAGCGGCAGCAGCGCGATCGCAGGCAGCGGATTGAACATCGAGGTCAGCGTCTCGAGCAGGTCGGTGCCGATGCGCGAGGTGATCGCGACCACGGTCAACACCGCCGCGAGCGCGATGCCGGCGCTGTAGCCGATCAGCAGCACCTTGATCGAGGTCCATGCCTTGCCCAGCAGTCCGCCGCCGAAGATCGCGTCGTAGAACGCTTGCAGCGTCGACACGAAGGTCGGGAACAGCAGCGGGTTGTTGAGCCAGCGCGCGTAGACTTCCCAGACCAGCGCCAGCACCAGCAGGATGCACAGCTTGCGCACCGCACCGATGTTGTAGATGCGCTCCCACGTCGACAGCGGCTTTTCGACGACGCCGAACTGCGCTGCATCGATCGTGTCGCGGAAGACGTCTTCACGAACGTACGATCGGACTCAGACATGGATGACCTCCTCGACTCGACCTCGTCGGCGAATAGCATGCTGTGGATGTTTCGCTCCAGCGCCTTGCCGGCCTCGCTGTCCGCCTCGCCGCGCGGCAGGCTGTTGATCTCGGCCTTGACCTGCCCCGGATGCGGCGACATCAGCAGGATCCGGTTGCCGATCTTGATCGCCTCCGCGATCGAGTGGGTGACGAACAGCACCGTGAAATGCGTGTCGTCCCACAGCTGCAGCAGCTCGTCCTGCATCTTGCGCCGGGTCAGCGCGTCGAGCGCCGCGAACGGCTCGTCCATCAGCAGCACGTCGGGCTCCATCGCCATGCCGCGCGCGATCGCGACGCGCTGCTTCATGCCGCCCGAGAGCGTGTGCGGAAAGCTGTCGGCGAACTTGGTGAGATTGACCTTGTCGATGTATTCGAGCGCCTGCTCCTCGGCGGGCTTGCCGGCGAGCTTGCCGCTGGCGGTCAGCGCGAACATCACGTTCTCCTTGACCGTCTTCCATGGCAGCAGCTGGTCGAACTCCTGGAACACCATCATGCGGTCGGGCCCGGGCCGCGTCACCGCGGTGCCCTTGAGGCGGATCTCGCCCTCGACCGGACGCATGTACCCGCCGACCGCCTTGAGCAAAGTCGACTTGCCGCACCCCGAGGGGCCGAGAAGCACGAAGCGATCCGCATCGTAAGACCTGGAAGTCGACTCGATAGGTCGCGGTGACGAGGTGATCGCGTGTCTTGTACTGCAGCGTCACGCCTTTCACGTCGAGCAGCGGCGAATCGGTCGCGGGCATGCTTCTCCTCTCGTGGCGCGCTATCGTAGCTCGGGTCTAGTGCTGCCAGGGCAGCCGATCGAGGTCGACGTTGCCGCCGCTCAGGATGATCCCGACGCGCTGGCCGGTGACCGACAAGGCGCGCTCGAGCAGCGCGGCCAACGGCACCGCCGCCGACGGCTCGATGATCACCTTGAGTTTTTCCCAGGTCAGGCGCATCGCCCGCGACGATGGCCTCTTCGGAAGCGGTGCCGACGCCGTCGATGTTCGTCGAGAGCACCGCGAAGGTCTTTTCGCCCAGCGACGAGCGCAGTCCGTCGGCGATGGTGTCGCGGATCGGTCTGCGCAATGATATGACCGGCGCGCAGCGAGCGCGCACGCGTCGTCGGCACCAGCAGGCTCGGCACCGTAGACTGCAATCGTGGGCTTGACGCCCTTGGCTGCGATGACGGTGCCCGAGAGCAGTCCACCGCCGCCGACGAGGTGCGATGACAACGTCGAGATCGGGAACGTCGTCGAGCAATTCCAGCGCCGCCGTGCCCTGCCCGGCGATGACGCGCCAGTCGTCGTAGGGATGGATGAGCGTCGCGCCGGTTTCGTCGAGCACCCTCCGCGCACATCGTTTCGCGCGCGGCGCAGCGTCGGTTCACACAGGCGCACGTTGCCGCCGAAGCCGCGAACCGCGTTCTGCTTCACGATCGCGGAATTGGACGGCATCACGATCCACGATGCGATCCCGCGACGCGCCGCTGCCCAGGCCAGCGCCGCGCCGTGGTTCCCCGAGGAATGCGTGACCACGCCGTTCGCGGCCTGCGCGTCGGTGAGCGAGAGCACCGCGTTGCACGCGCCGCGTGCCTTGAATGCGGCGACTTTCTGCAGGTTCTCGCACTTGAAGAAGAGCGTGCGCTCCAGCGACGAGGTCGAGCGAGCGGCTGGTAAGCACCGGCGTGCGCTGCATGTGCGCGCTGATGCGCGCGTGCGCGGCGCGAATTATCGCCAAGTCGACCTCGATGGCGGGAAGAACCGTCGCGGCAGTGCTCATCGCTCAGCTTCCAGGCAACGACTGCGCGTTGGGAAAGAACATATCCTTCCAGGAGTCGGGCTTGACCTTGATCGCGCCGGTCTTGAACATGAAATCGACGTATTTCATGACGTTCTGCGGCGTCGTCGTGAATACGATCTGAGGATCATTGAGCATCGCCACGATGTCCTGCACCGAGTCCTTGTCTCTTGAAATGCGCAGGTACGCCTCCGCCGCTCGCGGGCGGTCGCTGTTGATCATCGCTGTCGCCTCGTCCAGCGCTTTCACGAAGGCGTCGTAGAGCTTGGGGTTTTCGTTGCGGAATTTCGACGTCGTCCACACGACGTTGAACGTGGCCGGCCCTCCCAGTACGTCGTAGGAGTTGAGCACCGTGTGGATCGCCGGGTTGCGCAGCTGCTGGTACTGGAACGGCGGAGAGCCGAAGTGCGCGTCGATCTCCGACTGGCCCGACAGCAGCGCCGGCCTGCGCGTCGGGGTGTGACATCGTGACGGTGAGCGGGTCGAGCCGTTCCTGCTGCCCTTCGCCGAACGCCTTTTCGGCAGCCATCTGCAGCGTGATCGCCTGGATCGAGACTTTCACCGCCGGCAGCGCGATCCGGTCCTTGTCGGTGAAGTCCTTGATCGACTTCACGGCGGGATTGCGCGTATTGAGGTACAGCGGCATCGAGTTGATCGCGGATACGCCGCGCACGTCGAGATTGCCGCGCGTGCGCGACCAGAGCGTGACGAACGGGCCCACGCCACCGGAGGCGAACTGCAGGCTGTTCGACAGCAGCGCGTCGTTCATCACGTTACCGCCCGCAAACGTCGCCCAGGTCACGGTAACGTCGACGCCGGCGGCCTTGGCATGCTTCTCGATCAGCTTACCGTCCTCCATGAGCATCAGCGGGAGGTAGCTGATGCCGTACTGCTTGGCGACCTTGAGCTCGCTCACCTCGGCGAACGCGGTCGACGCGCAAGCGAGAAGCACTGACAGCAAGATGCACAGATGTCGCCCTAGCGCGAAAGGCATTGGAGGCTCTCCGAATGGGAAAAGTACTGCGCCGATTATAGAGGGCAACCCGGGCGTCCGCACCCCGGGGCAGGCGCGACGGCGCGATAAGCGACCGCCGTCGGCCGCCTCCGTTCTGAGGTTCGTGCGAGCTTCCCCGGGGCCTCAGGCGCTCTCGTAGAGCCGCGTCAGCACGAACTCGCGGTGGCCGAGCGCCTCCGCCGCGGTCAGCCTTCCGTTGGCGGTGCGGAACATCATTTCGAGCAGCTTGTCGCCGGCCTGATCCATGGTGATTTCGCGCTGCAGCAGGCCGCTGGTATCCACGTCGACGTGCTCGCTCATGGTCCTCACGGTGCGCGGATTCGCGCAGATCTTGATTACCGGGAGCACCGGGTTGCCGATCACGTTGCCCTGTCCCGTTGGAAAGAAATGCACGACGTAACCCGACGCCGCGCACAGCGTGACCATTTCCGCGGCCGCCGACGAGCTGTCCATGAACCACAGGCCCGGACCCGTGGGAACCTCGGCCTTGTCGAGCACGCCGTCGACCAGGCACTTGCGGCCGATTTTCTGGATGTTGCCCAGCGCCTTCTCCTCGATGGTGGTGAGGCCGCCGGCGATGTTGCCCTTGGTCGGCTGCGAATCGGAGAGGTCGGACGTCTTGTGGCGGTTCACGACTTCCTGATAGCGATCGAACACGCGCATGAAATCGGCGCGAACCTTGTCGTCGCGACAGCGCGCGGCGACGATCTGCTCGCCGCCCGTAAGCTCAGTGGTTTCTCCGAACACCAGCGTGCAGCCGGCAGCGTAGAGCTTGTCGAAGGCGTCGCCCACGGTCGGGTTGGCGCCGCAGCCCGACGTCGTGTCCGACTCGCCGCACTTGGTCGAGACCCACAGCTCGGACAGGTTGCACTCGACACGCTGCAGCTCGCTCGCCGACTGCAGATATCCTCTGGCCACGCGGGATGCGCGCATGATCGTCTCGTGGTCGCCGTGCAGCTCGATGCCGAAGCCGGTCACCGGTTTCCCGGTCGCGGCGATGCCGTCGACCACGCGCCGGGTCCATTGATCCTCGATACCGATGACCACCACCGCAGCGACGTTGGGATTGCTTCCCGTGCCGATGAGCGTGCGGAAGTGCAGGTCGAGATCGGCGCCGAACTGCAGGCGCCCGTAAGGGTGCGGTATGGCCAGCGTACCCTTGATGTTGTTGGCGACCGCCTCGCAGGCGGCGTTGGACAAGTCGTCGACCGGAAGGATCACGACGTGGTTGCGCACCCCGACACGGCCGTTCTCGCGCCGGTACCCCATGAAAGTCTTTTGCATGTTTGCCATCCTGGTCACCACCGCTTGGTCTTGATGTTGTGAACGTGGGCGTGCTGACCGATCGCGATCGGCGCGACCACCTTGCCGATGTCGACGCCGTACTTGATCACGGTGTCGCCGACTTTCATGTCCACCAGCGCCACCTTGTGGCCGAGCGGGATGTCCTGCACGCAGGGCAGGCTGATGGTCCGGTCCTCGTCGAGGATCAGGCCGGTCAATGTCTGCCCTGCCTTGACGCCTTCGACGACCACGACCGCCACCGAATCCTTGGGGTCGTGCAATACGCAGTGAATCATGGCAAATCCTCGATGCGAGCCAGACACGAAGCTTAACCGAGCTGGCGCGCGAGATCGACGAAATCGTCGGCGTTGAAGTTGCAGCGGGGATCGTCGGCGAGATCCGGCACGACCTTCGGCCCGCGCTCGAGTGGTCTTTTCACGAACGCTGTCGCCAGGCCGCAGCGACGCGCCGCCGCGAGATCGTCCTTGTGCGCGGCGACCAGCATCACCTCGCGCGGCGCCAACCCCAGCAGCGCCACGGCACCCAGGTAGACCTCCGGATCGGGCTTATAGTGGCCGAACAGCTCCGCGGAGAGCACGCAGTCCCACGGCAGGCGCGCATGCTTCGCCATGTCCACCAGCAGGCGGACATTGCCGTTGGACAGCGTTCCAATCAAGTGGCCGCGCTTGAGCCGGGTCAATCCGCGCACCGCGTCGGGCCACGGCGCAAGCCTATGCCACGCCAGGTTGAGTTCCCGTCGGTCACGCTCGTTGAGCCGCAGCCCGAACTCGGGCAGCAGCTCGTCCAGGATCATCCGGTGCAGCGCATCAAGCGAGGTCCACGGCAAGGCACCGTCACGCACGCGCTGCATTGCCGGCCGGTAGCCCGCACGCCAGCGGTCGGCAAAGGCCCCGGCGTCGATCGCCTTGTTGATGCCTTTGGCGCGCAGCAGACGCCGCAACGCGCGCGCGATGCTCCCGCGCCAGTCGACCACGGTGCCGAACACGTCGAACAGCAGCGCCTGCGGTCGACGCGCAGCCAGTGCGCTCACGTTGCGAACCAGCCTTCCCCAAAGTCGAGGCGCCTCTGCCGGACCGGAGCAAAGCTGTTGCGGTGCGCCGGGCATGGCCCATGCATCGCCAGGGCAGCGAGGTGCTCCGGCGTCGAGTAGCCTTTGTGCCTGCAGAAACCGTACGCGGGATAGCTGCGGTCGAGTTCGACGAGCATCGCGTCGCGTGCGGTCTTGGCGAGTATCGATGCCGCGGCGATCGCGGCGATCACGCGATCGCCATCGACGATCGCGCGCGCCGGATACGCTAGCGGCGGACACTGGTTGCCGTCGATCCACACGACGTCGGGCGCACACGTCAGCTGCTCGACCGCGCGACGCATCGCAAGCAGGCTCGCCTGGAGAATATTGAGCGCATCGATCTCGCCGACGTCGCTGGCAGCCACTGCCCACGCGACGGCGCGCGCGCGGATCAGGACAGCCAGCCGATCACGCGCCTCCGCGGTGAGGAGCTTGGAGTCGCGAAGTCCGCGGATACGGCGATCGGGATCGAGGATCACCGCGGCGGCGACTACGGGCCCGGCCAAGGGACCGCGCCCGGCCTCGTCGACGCCCGCGATCAGCACGCAACCCCCGCCGCGCGCAGCTCGGTCAGAACGGCGTCGGCGACCAGCGTCTCGGTATCCGCCGACAGGCTATGCGCCATCTGCGCGAACAGCGCCTCGAGTCGTTTCCGCGTCACCGTGTCGTCGTAAAGGTTGAGGGCTGCGCGCGAAAGGTTGGCCACCGTGGCTTCATCCTGCAGGAATTCGGGCACCACGAAGCGCCCGGCGAGGACGTTCGGGAGACCGACATAGGGTAGCAGCAGCCTGCGAATAACGATACCCGCCGTGACCGCGCTGACGCGATAGTAGATGATATGCGGACAACGCGACATCGCCGCTTCGAGCGTTGCCGTTCCGGACGCGACAATGCCTACGTCGGCGGCCTTGAGCGCATGGTCGGCGTGTCCGTAGAGCAGCGTCATCGGCATCAGCTCGAAGTGCAGGCGATATTGCTCGCGCTCGAAATACTCGCGCGCCTGTCGACTCACCAGCGGGACGATGAAGCGCGCCTCCGGCTGCACGTCGAAGATCTCCGCGGCGGTGCGCAGCATGAGCTCGGCGTGCATCTCGAGCTCGCCCATGCGGCTGCCCGGCAGAAGCGCGAACACCGGCCGACTCGTCTCCAGCTTCAGCAGCTCGCGCATCTCGCGGCGGCTGACTGCGCCCGCCGCCGACGCGGCCAGTGGATGACCGACGAAGGTCACCGCCAGTCGCGCGCGGTCGTAGAGCTGCGGTTCGAAGGGAAACAACGCGAGCAGCCGGTCGGCGGAGCGCGCTATCGAGTCGATGCGCCCGCGGCGCCACGCCCACACCGACGGGCTCACGTAATGAATGGTGCGCACGCCACCGCGCTTGAGCCGCCGTTCCAGACCCAGATTGAAATCGGGTGCATCGACTCCGATGAACAGCGGCGCCTGGGCGCGACGCAGACGGCGATGCACGTCGCGGCGAATGCCAATCAGCTCGGGAACCTTGGGCAGAACCTCGACGAGACCACGCAGTGCGAGCTTGTCGAGCGAGTACCACAGCTCGCAGCCAGCGCTTTCCATGCGTGGACCACCAATGCCGGCGAAGCGCACCTGCGGCAGGCGCTCGCGCACCGCGCGGATGAGCTGCGCGCCCAGCGCGTCGCCGGAAGCCTCGCCGGCGACGATGCCGACGGTGATGCCTTGGGTCTGCACGAGGGCTAGCGAACGATGCCGCGACCCGCCGTTTCCAGGAACGCGGCGAGCGGCGCAAGCACCGTCGTGGCACGCGCCTCGGCGGAGATTTGATCGCGTGCTTCCTCCAGCGGAAGCGAAGCGCGGTACAGCGTGCGGTAGGCGCGCTTGATCGCCGCGATGCCCTCGGCGGAAAACCCGCGGCGACGCAGACCTTCGCTGTTGATGCCGTGCGGCTTGGCCGGGTATCCGGCTGCGGTCACGAAAGGCGGCACATCCTGCAGCACGATCGAGCCTGCCGCGATAAACGCATGCGCGCCGATGCGGCAGAATTGATGCACGCCGACGAAGCCGCCCAGGACGGCGTGGTCTTCGATCACGACGTGCCCGGCGAGCTGGGCGTTGTTCGAGAAGGTGGTGTCGTTGCCGACGACGCAATCGTGCGCCACGTGAGTGTACGCCAGCAGCCAGTTGCGGTCGCCCAGCGTGGTCACGCCGCGGTCCTGCGCCGTGCCTGCGTGGATGGTGACGTATTCGCGAATGACGTTGTCGTCGCCGATGACCGTCGAGGTCGGCTGTCCGTCGTACTTGCGGTCCTGCGGAACCTCGCCGACCGAGGCGAACTGGAACACGCGGTTGCGCTGTCCAAGCCGCGTGCGTGCGGCGACGACCACGTGCGGTCCGATCGAGGTGCCGGCACCGACCACGACCCCGGGGCCGATGATCGAGTAGGCGCCGATCTCGACGTCGGCACCGAGCTTGACATCGGCGGCGACGATCGCGGAAGGATGAACGCTGGTCACGCGATCAGACGTCGCGCAACGCAGCGAGCAGTTGCGCCTGCGCGACCAGCGCGTCACCGACCGTGGCGCGCACGTCGAACTTGCCGACGCCGCGCACCAGGCGCACCTGCGTCGCCTCGAGCTGCAGCTGATCGCCAGGAATCACCTGACGCTTGAAGCGCGCATCGTCGATCCCCGCGAAAAAGATCAGCGATTTGTCGTCGGGAAGTCGATTGAGTGTTCTGTAGACCAGTATCACCGAGACCTGCGCGAGCGCCTCGATGATGAGCACGCCCGGCATGACGGGATACGCCGGGAAATGGCCCTGGAAAAACGGCTCGTTGGCGGTGATGTTCTTGATCGCCTTGATGCGTTGCCCCGGAACGCATTCCAGCACCCGGTCGACGAGCAGGAACGGGTAGCGGTGAGGCAGGTGCCGCCTGATCTCGCCGATGTCCATCTCGCCCACGTCATTCCCCCTTGTGCTTCTGCGCGCGCTCCAGCGCACGGACACGCTCGAGCAGCGTGCGCAAATGCCTCATGATCGATGCCACGTGCTGCCACTCGCGGTGCGGCAACGCCGGAAACGCCGCCGTGTAGATGCCCGGCTCGCGTACGTCATTGAACACCCCGGTCGACGCAGACACCGTCGTGCCATCGGCGATGCTGAGATGCCCGGCGATCATTGCCGCACCACCGATCCTGCAATTCCGTCCGATGCGCGTGCTGCCCGCGATGCCCACGCAGCCCGCGATGGCGGTGTGCGCGCCGATGTGGCAATTGTGGCCGATCTGAATCTGGTTATCGAGCTTGACGTCGTCCTCGACCACGGTGTCGCCGAGCGCGCCCCGGTCGATGGTGGTATTGGCCCCGATCTCGACGTCGGCGCCGATGGCGAGGCCCCCGACCTGTGGCACCTTGAGCCAGCGCCCGTCCTGCTCGGCCATGCCGAAACCGTCCGCGCCGAGCACCGCGCCGGAATGCACCATCGTACGCGCGCCGATGCGCGTTCGTGCATAGGCAACGACACGCGGATGGAGCACGACGTCATCGGCGAGCACGCAATCGTCGGCGACGACGCAGCCGGCGTGGACGACGCTGCGCTCGCCGATGATCGTGCGCTCGCCGATCACGGCGTTGGGTCCGATCGTCGCCGTAGCGGCGACCCTGGCCGTGGGTGCGACTTCTGCGCTGCGATGAATGCCCGGCGTGGCGGCGATCGCCGGGTGGAACAGCGCGGCGATCGCCGCGTATGTAGCATACGGATTCGCGGAGACGAGCTTGGGGAGCGCCGTCGCTTCCGCGTCCCGCGGCGACAGGATCACCGCGCTCGCACGCGTGGTCGCGAGGTGGCTGCGGTATTTTGGGTTGGCGAGAAAGACAATGGCGCCGGGCGTCGCTGTCTCGATGGCCGCAACAGCGTCGATCATGACCTCGCCGTCGCCGACCAGCCGCGCCCCGCCGTGCTCGGCGAGCACCTTCAGTGCGATTGCGGAACCGGCGCGACGCGGATCCATCCCGGGTCCCGGCGCCGCCGGCCTACTTGTCGGCGAGCGCCTTGATCACCCGGTCGGTGATGTCGATGCGCTGACTTGCGTAGATGACCGGGTCCTGGATGACGAGATCGAATTTCTCGTCGATGGCGATCTGCTGGATGACGCGATTGGCGCGTTCCTGCACTGCGGCGAGCTCCTCGTTGCGGCGCAGGTTGAGATCCTCGCGAAACTCGCGCTGTCCGCGCTGGAGGTCACGGCTCATGTTGGCGAGGTCGCGCTCCTTGTTGCGCCGGTCGGCTTCGTTCATGGTGACGCCGTCCTTTTCCAGTGTGGCCTGCAAGTCGCGCACCTGCTTGGCAAGCTTCTGGATTTCCGCATCGCGTCCGGCGAACTCGCGTTCGAGCTTCTGCTGCGCACGCTTGGCGGGAGCGGCGTCGCGGAACAGTCGCTCACTGTTCACGAAGCCGATCTTGTAGTCTGCACCTTGCGCTGCCGACGGCATCGCGATCGCTGCGGCGAACACCGCAACCGCGACGCCGGTCCAGAATTGCTTCATAGGCTGCCTCAACGTTCTCTCCTGCCCTACGCGCTGTCTCACCGATCCGCGCCTCTAGAATACCGTGCCCACCTGGAACTGGAAGCGCTGGATCCGATCGTGCGGTCCGGCGTTCAGCGGATAGCCATAACTGAACTTGAGCGGCCCGACCGGCGAGTTCCATGCAAGGCCGACGCCAGTCGAGTAGCGGAACGATTCGAGACTCGGTTCGAACCCGCTGTCGTAAATCTGGCCGGCATCGACGAACACCGACATCCGGGTCGACTGATCTCCCGCCTTGGTCCCGGGCACGGGAAAAAACAGCTCCATGTTGCCCACCACCTTCTGGCGGCCGCCAATCGTGTTTCCCGCGACGTCCTGCGGACCCAGTGACGCCGTCTCGTAGCCCCGGACCGACCCCACCCCTCCCGCATAATACGCCTTGAAGAAGGGCAGCGGCTTGTCGCCCAGGCCTCCTCCGTAGCCCAGGTCCGAGCGCAGCATGAGAACGCTGCCCAGCGGCATCGGCGTGAACCACTGGATCAGGTAATTGAGCTTGTAGTAGAGCAGGTCACCCACGCCGAGCTCGGCGAATGCGCTTTGCAGCAAGCCTCGCGTGGGGAACAGGATGCTGTCGCGCGTGTCCCGCGACCAGCCCGTGGTGAAAATGACGCTGTTGGTGATGGCGCCGAACTCCCTCACGAACTCCTGGTACAAAAGCGGGCTGTCGCCGTAGAGCGTCAGACGTGTGTGTTCGAAGCGCGCTCCGACGTTGATCGAATCGGTTTCCGTCAGCGGAATTCCGAACCCGATCGCCGCGCCCGCGGTTTGCGACTGGTATGCCGCGACTGGCAGCGATGAAGGATTGACGTTGCGGTCGTAGATTTCCAGCGACCGCGACACGCCGTCCGCCGTCCAGTAAGGCTCGACGTAGGTAAGCGCGATCTGCTGGTTGACCTTGCTGGTGTTGATCGCCGCGGTGAGCGAGTTGCCCGTGCCGAGCACGTTGTTCTGCGAGACCGAGCCCGACAGCACGAATCCTTCGGCGCTCGAATAGCCGACGCCGAGCAGCAGATTGCCCGTCGCCTTCTCGGTCACAGTGATGTTGAGATCGACCTGGTCCGGGCTTCCCGGCACCGAAGGCGTCTCGACGTTGACGTCCTCGAAGTACTGCAACCGCGTGATGCGGACCTTGGAGCGATCGATGCGCGTGCTGTCGTACCACGCGTCCTCGAGCTGCCTGACTTCGCGGCGGATCACTTCGTCGCGCGTTCGCGCGTTGCCGGTGATATTGACCTTGCGCACGTAGACGCGGCGGCCTGGGTCGATGTAGAAGGTGAAGCCGGCGGTGCGGGCTTCACGATTGATCTCGGGAACGGCGTTGACGTTGGCGAAGGCATAGCCGTCGCTGCCCATGCGATCGGAAATCGCCTTGGCCGATTGCTGGAGCTTTTCCCGCGAGTAGACGTCGCCGGGACGAATGGTCACGAGACGCATCAGCTCGACTTCCGGCAGCAGCAAGTCGCCCCCGAGCCGCACATCGGAGACAGTGAACTTCGGACCCTCCGTGATGTTGATCGTGATGTAGATGTCGTCCTTGTCGGGCGTGATCGAGACCTGCGTCGAATCGACTGCGAATTCGAGATAGCCGCGATTGGTGTAGTAGCTGCGCAGCGTCTCCAGGTCGGCCTGCAGCTTCTGCTTCGAGTACTGGTCGTTCTTGGTGTACCAGGTGAGCCATCCGGGTGTCGACAGCTGCATTTCCCTGATCAGCGTCGATTCCGAAAACGCCTGTGCGCCGACGATGTTGATCTTGGCGATCTTGGCGACATCGCCCTCGTCGACAGTGAAGTTGATCGCCACGCGGTTGCGCTCCTGCGGCGTAACCGTGGTCGAGATCTTCACACCGTAGAAACCGCGATTGATGTACTGGCGCTTGAGCTCCTGCTCGGCACGGTCGAGCGCGGAGCGGTCGAAGATGCGTGACTCGGCGACGCCGATGTCCTTGAGCGCCTTCTTCAGCGTGTCCTTCTCGAATTCCTTGATGCCGACGATGTCGATCTGACTGATCGTCGGACGCTCCTGCACGATGACCACTAGGACATCGCCTTCGGCCTCGAGGCGGACGTCTCGAAAAAAACCCGTCGCGTAGAGCGCCTTGATCGCGGCCGAGGCTTTTTCGTCGTCGATGCGCTCGCCGACCTTGATCGGGAGATAGTTGAATACGGTGCCCGCGTCGGTGCGCTGAACGCCTTCGACGCGGATGTCCTTGACCGTGAAAGGCTCGAATGCGCTGGCTTGCGTGGCATAAAGCCAGGCGGGAAAAAAGATCAGCGATGCGAGCCACGTCGCGACGCGCGAGCGCGCGCGCCGCGATTCAAAAAAGTCGGGAAAGGTCATTGAAGAACGCCAAAGCCATCAGCATCGCCAGCACGGCCATGCCGATGCGCTGGCCGACCTCGAGAACGCGGTCGGAAACGGGACTGCCCTTGAGAATCTCGGCGAGATAATACATCAAGTGTCCGCCATCGAGTAAGGGAACCGGCAGCAGATTGAGCACGCCGAGGCTGATACTGATGAGCGCGAGATACCCGATGAACGTGAACAGTCCCGCCTGCGCGGATTGACCCGCATAATCGGCCATGGTCAATGGACCGCTGATGTTTTTGAGCGACGCATCGCCGCTGATGATGCGGCCGAGCATCTTTAGCGTGAAGATCGACAGCTCCCAGGTCTTGCGCGCGCCCTGTGCAAACGCTTCGCCGACGCCGTAACGCACTGTGATCGCCGCTTGTTGCGCGTGCTCGGGATCGACCGCCAGGCGCATACCGGCGACGCCGACGCGACGACCATTCTGATCGCTGGCTTCCGGGACCACGCGCACGCGAATGTCGGCGCCCTCGCGGCGCAGCGTGAATTGCAGCGCGTCGCCAGGGTGAGCGTTGGTGACGCTGGCGACGTCGGACGGCGAGCGCATCGGCTGGTCGTCGATGGCGGTGATCGCATCGCCGCTGCGAACGCCCGCGTTCGCAGCGGGCTTGCCCTCGACCGCCTCGCGCACGATCGGCGCGCCGAGATCGGTCTTGAGTCCAAGCGTGCCCATGAAATTGCCTTCCCAATCGCCGATCGCGAGCGTGGAAAGCGCGAGCGTGTGCGGCGCCCGCGTGCCGTCGGGGCGCTCGATCTCGAGCGAAACGTCGGGCGAGCCAGACACCTTGAGCAGACGCCACCGCGCGTCCTGCCATGAGCGCACCGGTTGGCCATCGACGGCGACGATCAGGTCGCCGCCCGCGAGTCCCGCCATCGCCGCGGGCGAGCCCGCGGGTGGCGGCGCGAGCAGCGCGCGCTGGCCGGGGATCCCGGCCATGTACGTCGCCGAGAAAAGGACGACCGCCAGCAGCAGGTTGGCGATCGGTCCCGCGGCGACGATCGCGATGCGCTTCCAGACGCTTTGCCGGTTGAACGCGCGCGGCACGTCGGCAGGCGCGACGTGGCCTTCGCGCTCGTCGGCCATTTTCACGTAACCGCCCAGCGGAATCGCAGACAACGCCCACTCGGTCCGGTCCTCGCCGACGAGACGCGACCACAGAATGCGGCCGAACCCGACCGAGAAACGCAGCACCTTGACGCCGGCCAGACGAGCTACCGCGTAGTGGCCCAGTTCGTGAAATACCACCAGCACGCCCAGCGTGACTGCGAAAGCGAGAATTTTCTGGAGAATGTCGATCATGCGATGCACCTGTGCTGGGTTCCGGTGTCGATCACGCCGCGCGCGACGTGCCTCGCCTCGGCATCGACCTCGAGCGCGTGCTCGAGCGAATGCACTGGCGTTGACTTAACGCGCGAGAGCGTCGTTTCGCACACCGCGGCGATGTCCAGGTAGCCGGCTGCGCCGTCGAGAAAGGCGTGGACCACGACCTCGTTGGCCGCGTTGAGAACGATGGTCGCGCTTGCACCCTCGCGCAGCGCCGCGTACGCGAGCGTCAGGCATGGGAAGCGCGCGGACTCGGGCGCGCTGAAATTGAGCGATCCAATCGCCGTGAGATCGAGGCTCGCCACGCCTGCGTCGATGCGATCGGGCCACGCGAGCGCCTGCGCGATCGGCGTGCGCATGTCGGGATTGCCGAGCTGCGCGAGCACTGATCCGTCGAGGTATTCGACCATGGAATGCACGATGCTCTGAGGGTGGATCACGACGTCGATGGCGTCGGCGCCCACATCGAAGAGCCACCGTGCCTCGATCACTTCGAGTCCCTTGTTCATCATGGTCGCCGAATCGACCGAGATCTTTCGTCCCATGCGCCACTTCGGGTGCGCGCACGCGGCGTCGGGAGTGACGCTGGCCAGCTGCGCATGCGCGGTGTGAAGAAACGGGCCGCCCGAAGCCGTGAGCACGATGCGCCGCACACCTCGCGGCTGGGCGCTCGAGTCTGCACGCGGCGGCATGCACTGGAAAATCGCGTTGTGCTCGCTGTCGATGGGCAGCAGTGTCGCGCCGCCCTCGCGCACCGCGGTCATGAACAGCGCGCCGGCGAGCACCAGTGTTTCCTTGTTGGCGAGCAGAATGCGCTTGCCGGCGCGTGCCGCGGCCAGCGTCGGTGCGAGTCCCGCGGCACCGACGATGCCGGCGATCACGGTGTCGGCCTCCGGTAGCGCGGCGAGCGCGCACAGACCATCTGCGCCCGACAGCACGTGCGTGGAAAGTCCTTCGCGCTTGACCGCCGCGGAAAGCTCATGCGCCGCAGCGGGGTCGAGCAGCGCTGCCCAAGGCGGGGTGAAGCGGCGCACCAGCTCGAGCAGCGCTTCCCATCGACGGTTGGCGGCCAGCGCCGTCACCGCGAAGCGTGCGGGGTGGCGCGAGATCACGTCCAGGGTCGATGCGCCGATCGATCCGGTGGCGCCGAGCACGCAGACATGGCGTTGTGATCGAGGCTCGGCGCGCACGGTCAACGGATTACGTAATGCGCGATGAGCGCGGCTGCCGGCATGGCCGCCGTCAGCGCATCGATGCGATCGAGCACGCCTCCGTGCCCCGGTAGGATGTTGCCGCTGTCCTTGATTCCGCGCTGGCGCTTGAGCATCGATTCGAACAAGTCGCCGAAGATCGAGAGTCCCGCCACCAGCACGACCAGCGCGATCCAGACGAGTACCGCGCCGAAACCAATCGCCTGAGAGTAGCCGCCACGTGCAGCGAGCGGCAAGAGCGCGAGCGCATACGCGCCCACCGCGAACAGCGCGCCATAGACACCTTCCCACGTCTTTCCAGGGCTGATCGACGGCGCCAGCTTGCGCCGTCCAAAGCGCCGCCCCGAGAAATAGGCTGCGGTGTCGGCGATCCATACGATTGCCATCAGCGAAAGCAGAAGCCCGGGAGACCGTGCCTGCAGATGAACCACGGCGAACCATGTCGACACGAGCACGAGCCAGCCCGCGAGTACCAGCAGCGCTTGCGAGCGCACTTGCGCTCGGCGATACAGCCAAACCGGCACCACCGCAATCCAGAACAGCGTCGCGGTGCCGCAGATCGCGACGACGAGCGCGTCGGGCCAACCGACGCCTGCGAGCAATCCCGCCTGCGGCAGCCACAACAGGCACGCTCCCGATGCCAGCGTCGCTCCGACAAACAGCAGCATCACGCGCGCATTGAGCGACGCCAGGCGCGCCCACTCCGAGGCGCCGATCGCCACCACCACCAGCGTGAGCGCACCCCAGGCATGAACATTCA
Organism: uncultured beta proteobacterium; assembly: GCA_963816915.1. GTDB lineage: Bacteria > Pseudomonadota > Gammaproteobacteria > Burkholderiales > Casimicrobiaceae > PALSA-1003. The sequence continues at coordinate 626,217 of CAWFMK010000008.1, read as the reverse complement.
ACAAAAACAGCGCCGCCAGCACCAGCGGCACGAGGACGAGCGCGGTCAGGACGCGCGTCTTGAGCATCAAGTGCTCGCCGTTTCGCGAAGCTGCTCGCTGGTCCGTCCATACCGACGCTCGCGCTGCTGGTAAGAGGCGATGGCAGCGCGCAGCGCGGTTTCGTCGAAGTCGGGCCAGAGCACGTCGGTGAAATAGAGCTCGGTATAGGCGAGCTGCCAGAGCAGGAAGTTGGACACGCGCTGCTCGCCGCCGGTGCGGATGAAAAGATCGGGCTCCGGGGCGTATGCCATCGCGAGAAACGGATCGAGCGCCTCGGGTGCAAAGCCGCGCGCGGCCTCGGGCTGCGCCGCGATCAGCTTCTGCACGGCCTGTGCGATATCCCAGCGGCCACCGTAGTTGGCGGCGACAGTCAGCGTCAGCCTGTGGTTCCTTGCCGTGCGCTCCTCGGCGGAAGCGATGAGCTCGCGAATGCGCGGCTCGAAGCGCGATGTGTCGCCAATGACACGAAACCGGATGCCGTTGTCGTCGAGCTTCGCCACTTCCTGCTCGAGGGCACGGATGAACAGCTGCATGAGGATCGATACCTCGTCGGGCGGGCGGCGCCAGTTTTCGCTGGAGAACGCGAACAACGTCAGGTATTCGACACCAGTTTCGGCGCAACCGCGCACCGTCGCGCGCACCGCTTCGACCCCTTTTCGATGCCCCGCGACCCGCGGCAGCAGACGCTGCTTGGCCCACCGGCCGTTGCCGTCCATGATGATCGCGACGTGGCGGGGCACGCTGCGCGCTTCCGGGACTTCCCGGGTGGAGCTGGGGAACACGGCGAGGACCGGACGACCCGGAATTGGAGGCGATGGCTGCGTCAAACAGCCATCAACTCCGCTTCCTTGACGTGCAGCAGCTTGTCGACCTCGGCGATGTAGCGATCGGTGAGCTTCTGGACGTCTTCCTGCGCGCGTCGTTCGTCGTCTTCGGAGACCGACTTCGACTTGAGCAGATCCTTGAAATGGGTGATCGCATCGCGGCGGATATTGCGCACGGCAACGCGCGTGTTCTCGGCCTCCTTGTGCACGACCTTGACCAGCTCCTTGCGCCGCTCTTCGGTCAGCGCAGGCATCGGCACACGGATGACGTCGCCCGCGGTAGCGGGGTTGACCCCGAGGTCGGAATCGCGGATCGCCTTCTCGACGATCTGGACCATCTTTTTTTCCCACGGCTGGACGGCGATCGTGTGCGCGTCGGCGAGCGTGACGTTGGCGACCTGGTTGATCGGCATCATCGCGCCGTAATAGTCGACGCGCAGATGGTCGAGCAGCCCGGTATGCGCGCGCCCTGTGCGGATCTTGCCGAGATCGTTCTTGAGCGTCTCGATGGACTTCTGCATCTTCTGCTCGGCGGTCTTTTTTACGTCAGCGATCATCGCAACCTCCTCGAAGTCCGTTCCGGCGTCTGCGCAGACCCTTGCCGACGCCGACAATTTCACGCGCCCGAAGCGGGTTCAGCAGTGCACCAGCGTGCCTTCATCGTCGCCCATCACCACGCGCTTGAGCGCTCCGGGGGCGAAGATGCTGAACACCTTGAGCAGCATGTTCTGGTCGCGGCACAGCGCCAGCGCGGTGGCATCCATCACTCTCAGATTCTTGACGATCGCCTCGTCGAAGGTCAGGCTGGGATAGCGCTTCGCGGCGGGATCCTTGTTCGGGTCGGCGGTGTAGACGCCGTCGACCTTGGTCGCCTTGAGCACGATGTCGACGCCCATCTCGCGTCCGCGCAGCGCCGCTGCGGTGTCGGTCGTGAAAAAAGGGTTGCCGGTGCCGGCGGCGAAGATCACTACCTTGTTTTCCTCGAGGTAGCGCAGCGCCTTCCCGCGGATGTACGGTTCGGCGACCTGCTCGATCGACAACGCGGACTGCACGCGCGAGACGAGCCCGGCGCGGCGAAACGCGTCCTGCAACGCAAGTGCGTTCATCAGCGTCGCCAGCATGCCCATGTAATCGGCGGTGGCGCGGTCCATGCCCGCCGCGCCGGGCGCCACGCCGCGAAAGATGTTGCCGCCACCGATCACGACGGCGACCTGCACGCCAAGCCGCACCACATCGCCGATCTCGGCGACGATGCGATCGATCACCGCCCGGTTGATGCCGTATGGATCGTCTCCCATCAGCGCCTCACCCGAGAGCTTGAGCAGAATGCGCCGGTAAGCGGGTTGCCTGTTCGCCAGCGGCGCGACGCTGGCGAGCGGCGTGATCGTGGGTACGGTCATCGGCAACCTCGCTCGAGTTGAGTGCTGTTCAGGACTTGGCCATCGCCGCGACTTCTGCGGCGAAATCGTCTTTCTTCTTTTCGATGCCCTCGCCGACGACGTACAGCGTGAAGCCGTTGATCTTCGCGCCCTGCGTCTTGACCAGCTGCTGCACGCTTTGCTTGCCGTCGCCCTTGACGAAGGGCTGCGCGAGCAAGGTCACTTCGGCAAGATATTTCATCACCGCGCCATCGACCATTTTCTCGACGATATTGGTGGGCTTGCCGGATTCGGCGGCGCGCGCCGCGGCGATGCTGCGCTCGCGCTCGACGAGCTCGGCCGGCACCTCCGTGCTGTCCAGCGCGACGGGCTTGCTCGCGGCGATGTGCATGGCGAGGTCCTTGCCCAGCGTAGCATCGCCGCCCGAAACATCGACCAGGACCCCGATGCGCACGCCGTGCACATACGCGTACAGCTTGCCGGCCGCGGCGCGACGGGCGAAGCGTCGTATCGACAGGTTCTCGCCGATTTTCTGGACCAGCGCGACGCGGCGCGCCTCGACCGTCTGCCCCGATCCCAGCGTGCGCGAAGCCAGCGCCGCGACATCAGCCGGTTGATCGCGCGCGATGAGCTGCGCGAGCTCGGCGGCGAAGGCGCGGAACTCCTCGTTCTTGGCGACGAAATCGGTCTCGCAATTGACTTCGACGATCGCACCGGTCTTGCCATCCGCCGAGACATCCAACGCGATCACGCCCTCGGCCGCGATCCGGTCCGCCGCCTTCGACGCCTTCGCGCCGCTCTTGATGCGCAACAGCTCTTCGGCCTTGGCGAGGTCGCCGCCGGTCTCGGTCAGCGCCTTCTTGCACTCCATCATGCCCAGCCCGGTACGGCTGCGCAGGTCCATCACCATGCTTGCGGCAATCTCCGCCATGCTTCCTGACTCCAGTTCGTTGCTGTTGCGCTGTTCGCCGAGGCAGCGGTTCGAACTCGATGCCGCCGCCGTGCATTCATATCATCGCCTGCGAAAAAGGGGCAGCAGCCCCTTTGGGCCGGTACTTCAGCCCCCGGGCCTGGCGGGTCAGGCCGTCGCCTCGTCGGCGGGGACCTCGACGAACTCCTCGCTTTGCGTGATTTCCTGGATCACCTGGCTACGGCCTTCCAGGATCGCGTCGGCGACGCCGCGAGCGTACAGGCGGATCGCCCGGCTCGAATCGTCATTGCCCGGAATCACGTACGCGATGCCGTCCGGCGAGTGATTGGTGTCGACGACGCCGACGATGGGAATGCCCAGTTTGCGCGCTTCGGTGACCGCGATCTTCTGGTAGCCGACGTCGATGACGAACAACGCATCAGGGAGCGCGTTCATTTCCTTGATCCCGCCGAGGCTTCGAGTGAGCTTCTCCATCTCGCGCTGGAGCGTCAGCGCCTCGCGCTTGCTCATCTTGTCGAAGGTGCCGTCCTGAGCCATCGTCTCCAGGTCCTTGAGACGCTTGATCGACACCTTGACCGTCTTGAAGTTGGTCAGCATGCCGCCCAGCCAGCGGTGATCGACGTAGGGCATGCCGGCACGCTGCGATTCCTCGGCGATGATGTCGCGCGCCTGGCGCTTGGTACCAACGAACAGGACGGTGCCGCGATTGGATGCGAGCTGGCGGATGTACTTCAGCGCTTCCTGGTACATCTCCATCGTCTTTTCGAGATTGACGATGTGAATCTTGTTGCGCGAACCGAAGATGAAGTCCGCCATCTTCGGATTCCAGTAACGTGTCTGATGGCCGAAATGAACCCCGGCTTCCAGCATTTGACGCATCGTAACCGACATCACTACACTCCTTGATCAGGGTTGAGCCTCGATTCGCCTGCGGGCCTGAGCGCTTGGCTCGGGCACCCTGAAGGGGCGAATCTGCGAATTACCTGGCGAAATGCGTCTTTGACCCCATCTTCCGGCATGCAACCCGGAAGCGGGAAGCGGCAGGCTGACTTCGCAGCCTACGGACCCGCGCTGAGACAGCACCAAAGACACACGCAAGCCAAGTTAACGTTCGATTTTAACACGGAAATCGCCCTCGCGGCCTGCTCCCGGGCTGGGTAGCCCTCGCCGGGTTGGCACAACCGCCCAGCTCCAGAACCCCGTGAATATCCCGGTATCCTCAACCCCCCTCGGCGTGTGGCCTGGTGCCCGCGATGAGCCAGACGGCACGATGTCTTTCGGCGACCCGACCGGCGAGCAGCGGGCCGCGCGCGACAGCGCCGTCATTTGCGACGTCGGCGCGTCGGGTGTCCTGAGCGTCGCCGGGCCGGACGCGGCAGCCTTCCTGCAGGGTCAGCTCACCAATGACGTCGACTCTCTTGCTGTAGGTAGCTGGCAGCTTGCGGCGTGGTGCTCGGCCAAGGGTCGTGTGCTGATGGTATGCGTGGTGCGCCGACTGACTGACGAATCCTTCGAGCTCCTGTTGCCCGGCGCGCAGGTCGTTCCGATTCGCAAGCGCCTTTCGATGTTCGTCCTGCGCGCCAAGGTCGTGATCGAGGACCGTAGCGCGGCGACGCTCCGCTTCGGTGTCGGTGGCCCGTCCGCCGCAGTGGCGCTGCGCGATGCCCTCGGCGCCGTCCCGGAAGGCAACGGCATCGTCGACGTCGATGGCGCGCTCTGGCAGGCGCTTCCTGGAAAGCGCTTTCTCGCCAGCGCCAGCGCGCTCACGGCGACGGCACAGTGGGAACGCGTGGGCGCCACGGCGCGGCGCGCAGCCGAACCGACGTGGACGTGGCTGCGCGTGCGCAGCGGCGTCGCGCGCGTCACCGCTGCGACATCCGACCAATTCGTTCCGCAATCGCTCAATCTCGACGCGCTCGACGCCATCAATTTTCGCAAGGGCTGCTACGCCGGTCAGGAGATTGTCGCGCGCACGCAATACCTCGGACGCCTGAAGGAACGCCTGGTGCTGGCGCATGTCGATGCGGCCGCTGCCGCAGGCGAACGGCTCTACAGCGACGTGTTCGACGCGCAGGCCTGCGGCACCGTGATCGAGGCAGCCCCGGCACCCGATGGAGGAAGCGATCTGCTCGCCGTCGTGCAACTGGCGGCACGCGACGAGGGGGTTCGGCTGCACAATATCGAAGGGCCCCGACTCGAGGTGCTTCCACTGCCCTATCCGATTCCCGCTGCGCCGCCGCCGCGGGGCCGCATGTGAGCGAGCCGCCGATCTACTACTACGTCTACTACCGCATCGCGCTCGACCACGCCGACGCGGCGGCTCGCGCGGTGCGGCGCATCCTCGCCGACGTCGAGAAGTGCACCGGCATCGCCGGGCGCCGGCTGCGCCGCAGCGACGACACGTTGCTGTGGATGGAGACTTACGAAGGCATCCGCGATCGTGCCGCCTTCGAGTCGGCGCTCGCCGCCGCCGTCAAGGAGAGCGGTCTGGCGCGCTGCCTCGCCGCGGGCGGCGCGCGCACGGTCGAGCGCTTCGTCTCCGGAGATGCGTAGCGTGTCGACGCTGCTGGTACGAAACATCCACAAGCTCGTAACCATGGATAACGCGCGTCGGGAGCTGCGCGACGCCGCGATCTACGTGCGCGACAACGTCATCGTCGCCGCAGGCGATCTCGCGTCGATGCCGACACCGCACGCGGACACCGAGATCGACGCCCGCGCTCACGTCGTGATTCCGGGCCTGGTGAACACGCATCACCACCTGTTCCAATCGCTGACACGGGCGATGGCACAGGACTCCCAGCTGTTCGGCTGGCTGCGCGCGCTGTATCCGGTCTGGTCGAGACTCGATGGCGAATCGGCGTACGTCTCCGCAAAGCTGGGCATGGCCGAGCTGATGCTTTCGGGATGCACGACGACCAGCGATCATCTCTACCTGTATCCCAACGATGTGCGCCTCGACGACACCATTCGGGCGGGCGCCGAAATCGGAATTCGCTTCCACGCGACTCGCGGTGCGATGAGCGTCGGCGAGAGTGCGGGCGGACTGCCGCCCGACGCGCTGGTCGAGCGCGAGGACGCCATTCTCGCCGACACGCGACGGGTCATCGAATCGTTCCACGACGCGCGGCGCTACGCCATGACCCGCATCGCGGTCGCGCCCTGCTCGCCTTTTTCGGTGTCGCCCGCCTTGATGCGCGAGTGCGCCGCGCTCGCGCGCAGCTACGGCGTGGGGTTGCACACGCACCTTGCCGAGAGTGCGCGCGACGTCGCCTTCAGCGTCGAAACCTTCGGGTTGCGCCCAGGCGCATTCGCCGAGTCTCTGGGCTGGACCGGCGCTGACGTCTGGCACGCGCACTGTGTGAAGCTCGACGACGCCGAGATCGACCTTTTCGCCAGGACGCGCACCGGGGTATGCCACTGTCCCGCGTCCAACCTGCGCCTTGGATCGGGGCGGGCACCGGTCGCACGAATGCGCTCCGCGGGCGTTCGGGTCGGTCTGGGCGTGGATGGATGCGCATCCAACGACAGTGGTCATCTGCTCGGCGAAGCAAGGCTCGCGTGGCTCCTTGCACGCATCGAAGGCGACGTTGCTGCGCTGTCTGCGCGCGCGGCGCTCGAGCTCGCGACGCTGGGCGGAGCGGCGTTGCTCGATCGCGACGACATCGGTGCCATCGCGCCGGGCATGGCCGCGGACTTCGTGGGCTTTCGGCTTGACACGGCCGCGTTCGCCGGCGCGCGCCACGATCCGGTCGCAGCGCTGGTGATGTGTGCTCCAGGCAGCGCCGACTTCTCGGTGATCGACGGTCGACTTCGCATCGCGGACGGCCAGATGCTGCATACCGAGATGCCGGCGCTGATCGAGTCGCACCATCGGCACTCGCGACGCCTGATGGCAGGCTGATCGCGTGTGCCTCGCTGCCATCGCGCTCGATGCGCACCCCCGCTATGCTCTGGTCATTGCCGCCAACCGCGACGAGTTTCACGCGCGCGCGGCTGAGCCCGCGCACTGGTGGGACCGTGGCGTGCTCGCCGGACGCGATGAAGCAGGCGGCGGGACGTGGTTCGGCATGACGCGCAACGGGCGGTGGGCGCTGGTCACCAACTTTCGCGAAGGGATTCCGCGCGATCCTGCGGCGCCCTCGCGCGGCGCACTGGTGCTGGAAGCGCTGCAATCGACGCAGTCACCACTCGAATGCGCCGCCCACTTCGCGATCGATGGCGCGCGCTATCACGGCTTCAATCTGCTGGTGGGCGACCTGTCGCCGCGCTGCGCATACGTGTCCAATCGCGCCAGCGGTGCGCGCGTGATCGAACCCGGTCTCATCGGGCTGTCCAACCATCTGCTCGAAACGCCGTGGCCCAAGGTGACTCAAAGCAAGTCACGGCTGGCAGCGGCGCTCGCCGGCGACGCCGACTTGAACGAGAGTCTGTTTGCCCTGCTCGCCGATCGCACGCCCGCGCCCGCCGCCTCGCTGCCGTCTACCGGCGTGTCCGAGCAATGGGAGCGCGTGTTATCGCCGGCGTTCATCGTCACGCCGTCATACGGTACACGCTGCTCGACGGTGGTCGTCGCCGACAAGGAGGGTTGCGTGCGTTTCATCGAGCGCAGTTTCGATGCGGCGGGAACGATCACCGGCGAAGCCGCGTTCGAGTTCGGCGTGCAGGAGACGTAGACTCCTTGACGCGTGCGAGAAGCTAGAGATCGAGCACCATGGTCCGGTGCGGGATCCCGGCGTCGTCGTATTCCTCGCCGACCGCGGCGAAGCCCAGCCGTTCGTAGAATCGCAGTGCGTGCGTCTGCGCATTGACGACGACGCGGCGGTGACCCAGCGACGCCGCCAGCGCGATCATGTATCGCATCAATGCGTCGCCCACGCCGCGTCCGCGGTGCGAGGCCAGGACGGCGACGCGTCCGATGTGGCCGTCCGGCAACAGCCTTGCGCAGCCAATCGCCTGGCCTCCGGCGTCCTCGGCGAGCGCGTGAATGCACTCGGCGTCGGCGTCGTCCCATTCCAGCGATTCTGAAACCTGCTGCTCGACCACGAATATCGTGCGCCGTACGTGCCGCAGCGCGTCAGCGTCGCGCTGCCAGTCCGCCGGCCGTACCCGGAACCCGCCGCTCACGACACCGTCGCGTACCCGGAGAGCGCGAGGGTCGCTTCGCCGCCTCTGACCGTGAGTGCGCACTGTCCACCATGCGGCAACGTCAGCTTGTCGCGGCAGTGTCCGAACGGCAACCCGGTGTAAACGGGAACGCCGAAGCATGTGCGCACCTGAGCGACCATGGCGTCGAAGTCGTAGCCGTTGTCGTTTTCGCCGAGGGTGTAGCCGTTGAACTCGCCGAGCAGCAGCGCACGCTGTCGGCCGAGAATGCCGGCCTCGTGAAGCTGATAGAGCATTCGCTCGATGCGATACGGATGCTCGCCGACATCCTCGATGAACAGGATTCCGCCGTCGACGTGCGGCAAGTACGGCGTGCCGACGAGGTGCGCGATCAGGGCGAGGTTGCCGCCCCAGAGCGTTCCCCCGGTGGTGATGTCGTCTCCCGACAGCCGGCAGCGTATCTCGTAGCGGTCGGCGTCGAGTACGCCCCAGCAGTGCTTCATGGTAAACGACGACACCTGCTCCGCGCCGAAATCGTAGCCGCCCATTGGACCGGAAAAAGTAACGCCCCCTTGCCCAGCGAGCGCGCCGAGCTGGAACGCGGTGAAGTCGCTGTGACCAAGCCAGCGCGTTCCGCTCCGGGCGATCGCGCCGAAGTCGATCCGTTCGAGCAGGCGCGACCAGCCGTAACCGCCGCGCAGCGCTATCGCGAGCTCGACGCGCGGATCCTGCGCCATGCGCATAACGGCCGCGAGGCGTTCGTCGTCGGGCGCGGAAAAGCGCTGCCAGCGAGTGAGCGCGGTTGGATCCACGATCACCCGATGGCCTGCAGCTTCCCAACGGGCGACTGCACGTGCCACCGCCGCGGGCTCGGTAGCGAAACCCGCCGGTGCGTAGAGACCGATCCCCCAGCTTCGCATGCTCACGACCGAGGCGTCAGCGGCGCGCGGCGAAGAACGCCGAGAGCAGTGAACCGCACGAATCGGCGGCCACGCCGCCGCGAACGTGGGTGTGGTGATTGAGTCTACGATCTACGAACAGGTCGATGACGCTGCCGCACGCTCCGGTCTTGGGATCGCTCGCACCGAACACGACGCGCGCCAGGCGTGCATGAATGATCGCACCGGCGCACATCGCGCAGGGTTCGAGGGTGACGTAGATTTCGCAGTCGGGCAGCCTGTAGTTGCCCATCGCCAATGCCGCGCTGCGCAGCGCGGCGATTTCGGCGTGTGCGGTGGGGTCGCTGGCGACGATCGGCGCATTGCCGCCGCGACCGATGATGACGCCTGCGCGAACGACGACCGCACCGACGGGAACCTCGCCGCGCGCCTGCGCCTGGCGCGCGAGTTCGAGCGCCTCGCCCATCCAGCGCTCGTCCGTGGCGAGCGCTGCGGTTACGTCGGCAGCCTCAGTCGGCAGTACCGATTTCACGGTGCGCCACCTGCGCGCCACGCGGCGATTGGATCGATGTTCCGGCTGTGCTCCTCGCCGCGGAATTCGCGTGGAATGCCGGCACCGTCACGCATCGCCGCTGCCGATGACCGCATCGACTTCGACTTCGACCAGCAAGTCGGGATCGATCAGGCGCGTGACTTCGAGCATGGTCGCTGCAGGGCGGATCGCGTGGAACACCTCTCCATGGACGCGTCCGATCGATTCCCATTGCGCGATATCGGTGACGAAAATGCGCGTGCGCACGACGTCGGCCATGCGCGCACCGGACAGGCCAAGCGCATGCTCGATGTTGGCGAGCACCTGCCGCATCTGGGCTGCGGCATCGCCCTTGCCGACGATATTGCCTGCAGCGTCTGTCGACGTCGTTCCGGCGACGAATACCTGCCTGCCGACGCGCACGGCGCGCGAGTAGCCGACGACGGGTTCCCATTTCGCACCCGAGGATACGCGGCTGCGCGTGGTCTCGTCCTGGCTCATGGCCTGCATATCATGCTGCTACTCCCACTCGATGGTCGCCGGCGGTTTGCTCGATACGTCGTAGGTCACTCGATTGATGCCGCGCACTTCGTTGATGATCCGATTCGATACCTTCTTGAGCAGCGCGTGCGGCAAGCTCGGCCCAGTCTGCGGTCATGAAATCCGTGGTCTGCACGGCGCGCAAGGCAACGACGTATTCATAGGTTCGGCCGTCGCCCATCACGCCGACGCTTTTCACGGGCAGGAAAACGGCGAAGGCTTGGCTGGTGAGGTCGTACCAGCTCTTGCCGCTCGCTTCGTCGCGCGTGTTGCGAAGCTCTTCGATGAAAATCGCGTCGGCCCGGCGCAGCAGGTCGGCGTACTCGTGCTTGACCTCGCCAAGAATGCGCACGCCAAGGCCGGGTCCGGGAAACGGATGGCGGTGCACGATGTCGCGCGGCAATCCGAGAGCCTCGCCGAGCTCCCGCACTTCGTCCTTGAACAAGTTCGCGCAGCGGTTCCAGCAGCTTTAGTCCCAGCGTCTCCGGCAAGACCGCCGACGTTGTGGTGGCTCTTGATGGTCATGGCCTTCTTCGTCTTGGCTCCCGCCGACTCGATCACATCCGGGTAGATGGTGCCTTGCGCGAGCCACTTCGCGTGCTTGAGCTTGCGTGCCTCGGACTGGAACACCTCGACGAATTCGCGGCCGATGATTTTGCGCTTGGCCTCGGGATCGCTCACGCCGGCAAGCTTGCCCAGGAACTGCGCGCTGGCATCGACGTGGAGAACCCTCGCATGCAGGCGACCGGCGAACATCTCCATGACCAGCGCGGCCTCGTCCTGTCGCAGCAAGCCGTGATCGACGAACACGCAGGTGAGCTGATCGCCGATCGCGCGGTGGATCAGCGCCGCCGCCACGCTGGAATCGACGCCGCCCGACAAGCCGAGGATCACTTCCTCGTCGCCCACCTGGCGCCGAATCGAATCGCCATGGCTTCGGCGACGTGGTCGCGCATCACCCAGTCGGGCGTCGCGCCTGCGATGTCGAGCACGAAGCGCTCGAGCAGCGCCTTGCCCTGCGTCGTGTGCGTCACTTCGGGATGGAACTGCACGCCGTAGATAGCTGCGCGCCTCGTCGGCGATGCCCGCGATCGGGCAGCTCGGAGTGCTCGCCATCAGCTTGAATCCCGGCGGCAGCGCGGTGACCTTGTCGCCGTGGCTCATCCATACCTTGAGCATCCCGTGTCCGTCGGCGGTGGCGAAATCCTCGATGCCGTCGAGGAGCTTCGTATGTCCACGCGCGCGCACTTCCGCGTACCCGAACTCGCGATGCGTGCTCGGCTCGACCTCGCCGCCCTGCTGGACCGCCATGGTGAACATCCCGTAGCAGATGCCGAGCACGGGGACGCCGATGTCCCACACCGCCTGCGGTGCGCGCAGGTCGCGCGCCTCGTAAGTGCTCGCATGGCTGCCGCTGAGGATGATGCCCTTCGGTGCGAACTCGCGGACGAAAGCGTCGCTGACATCGTTGGGATGGATCTCGCAGTAGACGTGTGCTTCGCGCACGCGACGCGCGATCAGCTGCGTGACCTGCGAGCCGAAATCCAGGATCAGGATCCTGGAATGTGCGGCGCCGGCGTCCGTCGACGGACCCGCAATCGGCGCGGGCATTGCACTCATGGGGCGACGACGCTCATTCGACGCGGTAGTTCGGCGCTTCCTTGGTGATCTGCACGTCGTGGACGTGAGATTCTCGAATGCCGGCGGTGGTGATCTCGACGAACTCGGCGCGGGTGCGCATGTCGTCGATGGTGGGACAGCCGCAATAGCCCATCGCGGCGCGCAGGCCGCCGGTGAGCTGGTGGATTACCGCGGACAGTGGGCCCTTGTAGGGAACGCGGCCCTCGATGCCTTCGGGGACCAGCTTTTCCGCCTCGCCTTCGCCCTCGGTGTCCTGGAAATAGCGGTCGGCGGAGCCTTCCTGCATCGCGCCCAGCGAGCCCATGCCGCGGTAGCTCTTGTACGAGCGCCCCTGATAGAGTTCGGTGTCTCCGGGAGACTCCTCGGTGCCGGCGAACAGGCTTCCGAGCATCACCGAGGACGCGCCCGCGGCGATCGCCTTGGCGATGTCCCCCGAGTAGCGGATGCCGCCATCGGCGATGATCGGGATTTTCGGGCCCGCACCTTCGAGCGCGTTGAGAATCGCGCTGATCTGCGGCACGCCGACGCCCGCGACCACGCGCGTGGTGCAGATCGAGCCCGGGCCGATACCCACCTTGACGCCGTCGGCGCCGGCGTCGGCGAGTGCGCGTGCGCCCGCCGCGGTCGCGATGTTGCCACCGATCACCTGGACCAGAGGAAAGCCGCGCTTGATCCAGCGCACGCGATCGAGCACGCCCTGCGAATGACCATGCGACGTGTCGACCACGATGACGTCGACGCCGGCCGCGATGAGCGCTTCGACGCGCGCAGGCGTGTCTGCACCGGTGCCGACGGCGGCGCCGACGCGAAGCTGGCCGAGATCGTCCTTGCACGCAAAGGGATGCTCGGTCGACTTCAGAATGTCCTTGACCGTGATGAGTCCCTTGAGCTCGAATGCATCGTTGATCACCAGCACGCGCTCGAGGCGATGCCGATGCATCAGCGCCTTCGCGACATCGAGCTCGGTGCCCTCAGGGACCGTAACCAGGCGCTCGCGAGGCGTCATGATGCTCGAAACCGGCTGATCGAGATTGGTCTCGAAGCGCAGGTCGCGATTGGTGACGATCCCGACAATCGTGCGACCGTCGACCACCGGCAGGCCGGAAATGCGATGCGCGCGGGTGATCGCGAGCACTTCGCGCACCGACATAGTCGGAGGAACCGTGATCGGATCCTTGACTACACCGCTTTCGAAGCGCTTGACCTTGGCCACTTCGGCCGCCTGCGCCTTCGGAGTCATGTTCTTGTGCACAATGCCCATGCCCCCCTCCTGCGCGATGGCGATGGCCAGGCTGGCTTCGGTCACCGTATCCATCGCCGCGGCAAGCAGCGGGATATTAAGGGCGATACGCGAGGTGAGGCGGGTTTGCAGACTGACGTCGCGGGGAACTACGGAGGATTGGGCGGGGAGCAGCAGGACGTCGTCAAAGGTGAGTGCCTTCTGGACGACACGCATAATGCTTTTCTCCTATGCGCAAAAGCGGATTATACGCGGGGCGATCACCCCGGTAAACGCTGATCCCCGTGGAAATGCCCTTCGGCGGCGCGGGTTGACGTTTGGCATCGCTTCGCATTACCTTGTGATAATGAATCAGTCCGGCCTCCGGAATACCCGTACTCGCACAGCATTTGGAGCCCGCGTAATTGCGGCGCTCGTGATGGCGTTCGCGTGCGGCGGCGCGATGGCGGTGACCTACAAGTGGATCGACGAAAACGGCCGCGTCGTGTATGGAGACACTCCACCGGCCGGAGTGAAGGCGGAGAGGGTAGTGACGGGCACCGCGCCCGCGGACCCGGCCGCGGTGCGCGATCTCGCCGCCAAGGACGCGGAAATCAACAAGCGCATGCAACAGCGCTCGGAGGCTGAGGCCAAGGCGGACAAGGATCGCGTCGACGTGAACCTTCGCCGTTCGCAATGTCAGCAGGCCACTGGAAGGATCAAGTCGCTGCGCGAAGACGCGAACGTCTTCCGCTACAACGAAAAAGGCGAGCGGGTGTACTTCACCGCGGCCGAGCGCGAAAGTTCGATCGCGCAGAACCAGAAGATCATGCGCGACCTCGGCTGCACGCCTGCCTTGCAGCCCTGAGAATCTCGACGCCCGGGAAATATCCGTGGCACCGCGATAGTCCGAACGTCGCGAATCTGCGCTAGCTCTTCTTTTCCAGATTGGTCTGGTTGATTTTGACGTCGGCCTTGGCTTTCAGGCTGGCAAGGTAGGCGTTGAACATCTCGCGCCCCACCTGCTCGCTGATCCGTTCATTGAACTGCGCGACGCGCGCCGGATCCGGCGCCGGTGGCGTGATGATCTGCTGGACCTTGTACAGCGCATAACCGCCGGTCTCCGCCGGCGCGCCTGCGTACGCCGGCAGCTTCGCCGAGTCTGCGTGAAAGATCGTCAGCAACGCTTCCGCGGGGTACCCTGGCTGCACCTGCGTGCGCGTCAGGGTCACGGGCTTGCCGAAGGTGACGCCCGCATCCTTGCCTTGCTCAAGCAGCGCGAGCTTCTCCTTCCCGGCTGCCTGGGCTAGCTCGCTGGCCGCCTTTCGTTCGAGCTCGCGACGGATCTGCGCCTTGACCTCGTCGAACGGACGCGGCGTCGCGGGCTTATAGTCGATGATCCGTGCGGCCATCAGCGTGTTGGGCGCAACCTCGATCGCCTCCGTGTTGCGCTTGGACTGAGTCGACTCCGGACTGAACACCGCGGTCGCGAATTTCGGATTACCCTGCGCCAGCGCCTGGATCTGCGCACGCGTCATCGACGGCGTGGACTGCACGGTGAGGTTGAGCGTCTTCGCGACGGGCTGCAGGCTGTCCGCCTGCTCGTAGACCAGGTTCTGGAACTGCTCCGCCGCCTCGGCGAACTTGCGCTGCGCCTTCACCCGCTTGAGCTCCTGCTCGATCCCGGCCTTCGCTTCGTCGAAGCTCTGTGTCTTCGCCGCGTTGATGCCGGTGACCTTGATGATGTGCCAGCCGAAGTCGGTCTGTACCGGGCCCACGATCTCGCCCTGCTTGGCCGAGAACACGGCATCCTCGAAGGGTTTGACCATCGATCCATCCCGCGCGAACGTGCCGAGGTCGCCGCCTTGCGAAGCCGAGCCCGGATCCTGCGAATTCTGCTTGGCGAGCTCTGCGAACTGCGCCGGCTTCTTCTTGAGTTGCTCGACGAGCGCATCGGCCTTGGCCTTGGCAGCGGCCTTGTCCGCGTCGCTCGCGTCGGGCTTGACCGCGATCAGGATGTGGCTGGCCTGCCGCTGCTCCGCCTTCGCGTATTGCTTGATGTTGTCGTCGTATTGCTTGCGCACCTCCGCGGCGTCGACGGTGACCTGGCCGATCAGGGCATCGGGAGTGAGCACCACGTATTCGATCTTGGCCTGCTCCGGCACCTGGAAGGCTGCCTTGTTGGTTTCGTAGAACCCACTGACCGCCGCGTCATCGATCTTGACGTCCTTCATGTAGGCGTCGGGCGAGATGACGACCGACGCGACCTCGCGTTTCTGGTCGAGCAGCGCCAGGTAACGCTCGACGTTGCTTTTGGCGACGATGTTGCCAGCCGAAATGGGCTCCTGCAGCGGAGCGAGCAGGAGCGCTTGCCTGACCTCGCTCACGAACTGCGGTGACGATTTCGGCGGGTTCTGCGTCGCCAGGAGTTGCTCGTAGCGCTCCTGCGAGAACTTGCCATCCACCTGGAACGCGGGAATTTCGGTGATGTACTGACGCAGTTGTTCGTCACTAACGCGAAAGCGCGCCTTGCGCGCCTGGTCGTCGAGCAGCCGCTGGCCGATCAGTTGTTCCAGTATCGAATAGCGCACCTCCGGGTTGTCGAGCACGGCCGGATCGAAATTGGCGCCGAGTTGCTGACGCATGCGATCCTGCTGGTCACGAATCGCGTTGTCGAATTCCTGCTGCGTAACTTTGTCGCTGCCGACGCGCGCCACCTCGCCCAAGGCACCGCCGCCGCGGAAATAGTAGTCGACACCGAAAAACGCGAACGGCAGCGTGATCAGCGCAAGGATGATCTGGACGAGGCGCTTCTTGCGATAGACGAAATCGAACATGACTTGAGCATCGCCTTTCGGGACCGGATGCGTCGGCCCGAGGTTCCAGTACGCAGCGCCTGCCCGTACGTTGACCGCGCTGCAAAAAGGGCGAACTCGCGTTCGCCCCAGTGTGCCCACGAATCGAGTTGGCGGAGTGGACGGGACTCGAACCCGCGACCCCCGGCGTGACAGGCCGGTATTCTAACCAACTGAACTACCACTCCGAAATCCGAAAGCCGCGCAAGCTTCGACCCGCGCGTGACGCTTGCTGGTGGGTGCTGAGAGGCTCGAACTCCCGACATTCGCCTTGTAAGGGCGACGCTCTACCAACTGAGCTAAGCACCCCTGTGGAAACAGCGCGCCACGGCCCGCCTGCCGTTCAGGCAGCACCGCCGCGACCGAAGTAACCGACGTGTTCGTGGGCTGCGAAGCCCGCTAGTTTACTGAATCCTTGAGCTCTTTGCCAGCCCGGAATTTGGGAACCTTCGCAGCCTTGATCCGGATCGCAGCGCCGGTGCGCGGGTTGCGACCCTGCCGCGCGGTGCGCTTTCCGACGTAGAAAGAGCCGAACCCTACCAAGGTGACGATTTCGCCTTTTTTCAGCGAACCCTTGATCGAGTTCACCGTCGCATCGAGCGCGCGTCCCGCTGCAGCCTTGGAAATATCCGCGTGCTTGGCAATCGCATCGATCAGTTCGGACTTGTTCACGAATGTCCCCTTTCGAATCGGGCTGGAGCTTGGAAGTGGGGGAGCGCGGAAGACTGCAGGGCTCGGACTGTGTTTATAGCAATCGCTAAAACAACGTGTCAAGCCCGCGCACAGTCGGCGGCGAGTCAGCGCGCTCGCGCATGCTCAGCTCGCCGCGCGACCGCCGTCCAGGAGTGCGATCCGCGCGGGATCAGTGCTTGATGAGCGCGGTCGGCTCTTCCACAGGTGTAGCGGGAACCGCAGGCGTTTCCGCGACCGGCGCGTCGGCGATGGCCACGGGTTGTCGCTCCAGCGCATATTCGAGCACCTGCTCGATCCAGCGCACCGGATGAATCTCGAGGCGGTTCTTGATCTCGTCGGGGATCTCGACCAGATCCTTCACGTTCTCATCGGGAATGAGCACCTGGCGAATGCCCCCGCGACCCGCCGCGAGCAGTTTTTCCTTGAGCCCACCGATCGGCAGCACTTCGCCGCGCAACGTGATCTCACCAGTCATCGCGACATCCGCCCGCACCGGGATGTCGCAAAGTATCGACACCATCGCCGTGCAGATCGCGGTCCCCGCACTCGGACCATCCTTGGGTGTCGCGCCTTCCGGAAGGTGGATGTGCAGATCGGTCTTCTGGTAGAAGTCCGCCGCGATGCCGAGCTGCTTCGAGCGGTGGCGCACCACCGAAAGCGCCGCAGCGATCGACTCGTTCATCACCTCGCCCAGCTTGCCCGTGGTCGTGGTCTTGCCCTTCCCCGGCAGAGCGACAGCCTCGATCGTCAGCAAGTCGCCGCCGACCTCGGTCCAGGCGAGACCCGTGACCTGGCCGACCTGGTTCTTCTTTTCGGCGATGCCGTACGTATAGCGCCGTACGCCAAGGTACTTGTCGAGGTTCTTGGCGTTGACCTCGACCGGCTTTTTCGCCGCACGCGGCTTGCCTTCGCTCGCCTTGAGCAACAGGCCCTTCACCACCTTGCGGCAGATCTTGGAAATGTCGCGCTCTAGCGCGCGCACGCCGGCTTCGCGCGTGTAATAGCGCATGATGTCGCGCAGGCCCGACTCGGCGATGTGCAGCTCGTTGTCCTTGAGCCCGTTGTTCTTCATCTGCTTGGGCACGAGGTACTGGCGAGCGATCGCGATCTTCTCGTCCTCGGTGTAGCCGGAAAGGCGGATCACTTCCATCCGGTCGAGCAGCGGCGCCGGAATGTTGAGCGTGTTCGCGGTCGCCACGAACATCACGTCGGACAGGTCGTACTCGACTTCGACGTAATGATCGACGAACGTGTTGTTCTGCTCGGGATCGAGCACCTCAAGTAGCGCCGACGACGGATCGCCGCGGAAGTCCATGCCCATCTTGTCGACTTCGTCGAGCAGGAACAGCGGATTCTTGACCCCGACCTTGGTCATGTTCTGCAGGATCTTGCCGGGCATCGAGCCGATGTAAGTGCGGCGGTGACCGCGGATCTCGGCCTCGTCGCGCACGCCACCGAGGCTCATGCGAACGAACTTGCGATTGGTTGCGCGCGCGATCGACTGTCCGAGCGAGGTCTTGCCCACGCCGGGAGCACCTACGAGGCACAGGATCGGCGCCTTGAGCTTGTCGACTCGCTGCTGCACCGCGAGATATTCGACGATGCGCTCCTTGACCTTTTCCAGGCCATAGTGGTCGGCGTCCAGGACCTTGACCGCGTTGGCAAGATCCTTGTTGATCTTGCTCTTCTTCTTCCACGGCAACCCGAGCAGCGTATCGATGTAGTTGCGCACCACCGTCGCCTCGGCGGACATCGGCGACATCATCTTGAGCTTCTTGAGCTCGGTCATCGCCTTGGTCTCGGCCTCCTTCGACATCTTGGCGGCCTTGACCTTCTTTTCCATCTCGTCGAGGTCCGCGTTCTCGTCGCCCTCCCCCAGCTCCTTCTGGATCGCCTTGACCTGCTCGTTGAGGTAGTACTCGCGCTGGCTTTTCTCCATCTGGCGCTTGACGCGTCCGCGGATGCGCTTTTCGACCTGCAGGATGTCGACCTCGCCTTCGAGCAGCCCAAGCAGATGCTCGAGACGCTTGCCCACCTGCTGCATCTCGAGGATTTCCTGCTTCTGCTCGAGCTTGAGCGGAAGATGCGCCGCGATCGCGTCGGCGAGGCGGCCGCCGTCGTCGATCCCCGACATCGAGGTCAGGATTTCCGGCGGGATTTTCTTGTTCAGCTTGACGTACTGATCGAATTGCCCGAGCAGCGCGCGCCGCATCGCCTCGATCTCATGCGTTCCCGCGTCGACGCCGCTGAGCGTGGAGGCCTCGGCGGAGAGGTATTCGCCGGCATCGGTGACGCGCACGATCTGGGCGCGCTGGGTGCCCTCGACCAGCACCTTCACGGTGCCATCCGGTAGCTTCAGCATCTGCAGGATGGTCGCCACGCTGCCGATGTCGTAGAGGTCTTCGGCTGCGGGCTCGTCCTTGGCGGCGGACTTTTGCGCGACCAGAAGGATGTGCTTGCCCGCTTCCATCGCCACGTCGAGCGCCTTGATCGACTTCGGGCGCCCGACGAACAGCGGGATGACCATGTGCGGAAAGACCACCACATCGCGCAGGGGCAGAAGCGGAAAGGTACTCAATTCAACGGATTGCAACGCGAGATCAGTGGGCATGGAAGGGTCTTTCCGGGGGAATTGAGGCAACTAACGCGTAGATGGGGCTGGCGGACGACAGCTTCAAGACAGGCGGTAAGGCGCCCACGGCTCACCTGCTGGTCCGGTCAGGGCGCAAAAGCGGACATTCCCGGTCCGCCGAGCCGTCGTCCGAACGGCTCGGTCTAGGAATGGGCCGCCGCCACCTTCGGCGATTCGGCAAACATGAGCAGGGGCTTGCCCTCGTTGTTGATGGTCGATTCGTCGACCACCACGCGGGATAGATTCGACTGCGACGGCAGATCGTACATGACATCGAGCAGCACCTGCTCCAGGATCGAGCGCAGACCGCGCGCGCCGGTCTTGCGCGCGAGGGCACGGCTGGCGATGGCGCGCAGCGCGGCTTCGCGCACCTCGAGCTCGACGCCTTCCATGCGGAACATTTTCTGATACTGCTTGATTAGCGCGTTCTTCGGCTCGACCAGGATCTGGATCAGCGCCGCCTCGTCGAGTTCCTCGAGCGTCGCGGCGACCGGCAGCCGGCCGACGAACTCCGGAATGAGGCCGAACTTGATCAGGTCCTCAGGCTCGGTCTCGCGCAGCAGGAGGCTCAGGTCCTTGCGATCGTCGGGGCTCGCGACGTCGGCGCCGAAACCGATGCCGGTACGCGCAGTGCGCTGACGGATGATCTTTTCCAGTCCGTCGAAGGCGCCGCCGCACACGAACAGGATGTTGGTCGTGTCGACCTGCACGAATTCCTGGTTGGGATGCTTGCGTCCGCCCTGTGGCGGCACCGATGCGATCGTGCCTTCGATCAGCTTGAGCAGCGCCTGCTGCACGCCCTCGCCAGAGACGTCGCGGGTGATCGACGGGTTGTCGCTCTTGCGCGAGATCTTGTCGATCTCGTCGATGTACACGATGCCGCGCTGCGCCTTCTCGATGTCGTAGTCGCACTTCTGCAGCAGCTTCTGGATGATGTTCTCGACATCCTCGCCGACGTAGCCTGCTTCGGTGAGCGTCGTGGCATCGGCAATGACGAAGGGCACGTCGAGCAGTCTCGCCAGCGTCTGCGCCAGCAATGTCTTGCCGGAGCCGGTCGGCCCGATCAGCAGGATGTTGCTCTTGGCGAGCTCGACGTCGTCTTCCTTGACGCTCGTCTCCAGGCGCTTGTAGTGGTTGTATACCGCGACCGACAGGATTTTCTTCGCGAGGTCCTGGCCAATGACGTACTGGTCCAGGATCTGACGGATTTCGTGCGGAGTCGGCAGCTTGCTCTTGTCGGCGCGCGTGGCATCGGCGGTGGCACCCTCCTCGCGGATGATGTCGTTGCACAGCTCGATGCACTCGTCGCAGATGAACACCGAAGGCCCGGCGATAAGCTTCCTCACCTCGTGCTGGCTCTTGCCGCAGAAGGAGCAGTACAGCAGCTTGTCGCCGGATGCCTTATCTGCCATGAAGGCCTTCAGCCAACCTCATTGTCCGAAATCGTCCGTGCCGTTTTTGCGTCAAACTTCCCTCGCTGTGCAGCACAGCGACCAAGGGCTTAATCACACTCTACCGCCCTTAAACCCGGCTCTGCAAGACTTTGTCGACGATTCCGTAAGAAACGGCCTGTTCCGCGTTGAGAAAGCGGTCACGGTCGTGGTCGGCCTCGACCTGCTCGGTGGTGCGGCCCGTCAGCTTGACCATGAGTTCTATGAAGCGACGCTTGAGGTCGATCGCGAACTGAGCATGGCGCTCGATGTCGGACACCTGGCCCTGGAAGCCGCCCGACGGCTGGTGGATCATCACAGTCGAATTGGGTAAAGCAAACCGCTTGCCCTTGGTGCCCGCCGCGAGCAGGAAAGCACCCATGCTGGCCGCCATCCCAACGCACAGCGTCGATACATCGGGCTTGATGAACTGCATGGTGTCGAAGATCGCCATGCCTGCCGACACCGACCCGCCGGGTGAATTGATGTAGAAGTTGATGTCCTTGTCGGGATTTTCCGATTCGAGGAACAGCATCTGCGCAACCACAAGGTTGGCGGTCGCATCGTCGACGGGACCGACCAGGAAAATGACGCGCTCTTTAAGCAGCCTCGAATAGATGTCGTAGGCGCGCTCTCCGCGGCCGCTCTGCTCGATGACCATCGGGATCAGGCCGAGGTCCGTGGGGTTCTGCGTGCGTTTGTTCATGACTCGGCTGCTCCGGTGTGCTTCGCTGCGGTGTTCAGGGTAGGGTGGTCTGTGCGCGATCAACAGGCGGCGTGGCGGTAGACCCGTTCAGATGGGTGCGGCCGCGCGTGTTTCAAGCCGTGGGTTCCATCAGATCGGAAAAGCTCATCGCCCTATCCACGACCTGGGCTTGCTGCAGCGCCCAATCGACGACGTTGCGTTCCACCGCCGCAAGCTCGAACTCGCTCAGACGATCCGCCTGCTCGTAATGCCAGCGAACGACCGCGTCGGGCTGTTCGTAGCTCTGCGCAGCTTCGGTGACCAGCAATCGCACCTGCTCCGGCCGCGCCTGCAGCTGTTGGGTTCGCACCAGTTCGCTCAGGATCAAACCGAGCGCGACGCGCTCCTCGGCCTGCGGACGCAGCGTCTCCGGCGAGAGGTCGATGCCTTCGGGCTTCATGCCGCGATTCTGCAACTCGGCTGTTGCTCGCGCCGCCAGCGCCTGCGCCTCGGATTCGACCAGCGACTTCGGAATGACCACTTCGGCGCTGCTGCGCAGCGCGCGCATGACCTGCTCCTTGACCATGGAGATAATCTTGCGCT
The DNA here is from genome assembly GCA_963816915.1 of uncultured beta proteobacterium. Lineage (GTDB taxonomy): Bacteria > Pseudomonadota > Gammaproteobacteria > Burkholderiales > Casimicrobiaceae > PALSA-1003. The sequence continues at coordinate 604,208 of CAWFMK010000008.1, read as the reverse complement.
GCAGTTCGGTACCCAGGTTCGCCTTGATCTCGGCGCGAAGGTCGTCGACATTACCGCTGGCGATGCCGAAGGCCTTGGCGAACTCCGCGTCGACCTCGGGCAGGTGCGGCTCGGCGACCGAGTGCAGCGCGAGCTCGAAGCGCGCGCTCCGCCCCGCCACCTCCTTGCCGTGATAATCCGCGGGAAAGGTCAGATCGAAGCTCTTGTGCTCGCCGGCGCGCATGCCGCTGAGCGCGGCGTCGAACGCGGGAAGCATGCGCCCCTCGCCGAGCACGATGGCGTAGTCCTTGGCCTGGCCACCGGGGAATTCCACGCCATCGATGCGACCGGTGAAGTCGACCAGCGCGCGGTCGCCCGACCGGGCAGGTCGATCGACGTTTTCGTAGCGCACGCGCTGACGGCGCAAAATATCGATGGTGTGCTCGACGTCCTGAGGCTCGACGCTCGCCACCGGACGCTCGATCCTCACCTTCGACAGGTCGCCGATCTTGACCTCGGGGTAGACCTCGAAAAACGCGGAGAACTCGAATTGCCCGTTGTTGGCGGCTTGTTTGGCCTCGATCCGCGGCTGCCCGGCGATGCGCAGGTTCTTTTCGCGGATCGCATCGTTGAAGCTGCTCTGAACCGTGTCGCTGATCACGTCCGAGCGCACCTGGGGTCCGTACTGCTGGGTGATCATCTTCAGGGGCACTTTGCCCGGCCGGAACCCGGCCACCTTGGCCGTCTTGGCGAGCCGCGCGAGCCTCTTCTGGACCTCGTCTTCGATCTGCTCGACCGGGACGGCGACGTGCAGGCGGCGTTCCAATTGTCCGAGTGTCTCGAGTGTCGTTTGCATGCCCGGTGATTCCTTGCTAGATTCCCTGTCGATTGCATCGGTGGTGCGAAAGGAGAGACTCGAACTCTCACGCCTTTCGGCTCCGGCTCCTAAGGCCGGTGCGTCTACCAATTCCGCCACTTTCGCCGACCGTCGGCGGCCATTTCGGCAGCCGTTACGCGAAACACGCAATTGTAGCGGAAAAGCCCCCTCCGCGCCACGCTGAAAGCCGCGCGCCATCGCTCTGTCAGACCCGAAAACCCGGTGCCGGTCGATCACTACGAAAACTTCCCGGTCGCGTCGTGGCTCGTGCCTGCGAAGCTGCGCCGCGCGGTTGTCGCAATCTACGCATTCGCCCGCGCCGCCGACGACATCGCCGATGAAGGCGATGCGAGCGCGGCCGAGCGCCTCGCGGCGCTCGATCGATATGCCGCGGCGCTCGATGCGATCGAGCGCGGCGAGCGTCCGACGGAAGCTCCATTCACCGCGCTCGCCGACGCGGTGCGCCAGCACGCGCTTCCGCTCAAGTTGCTGCACGCGCTGCTGTCGGCGTTTCGCCAGGATGTGGTGAAGACGCGTTACGCAGATTTCGCCGAAGTCGAGGATTACTGCGAGCGATCGGCGAATCCTGTCGGCCGGCTGCTCCTGCATCTTTACGGGGTGTCCGACCAAGCCTCGCTCGCCCGGTCGGACGCGATCTGCACCGGTTTGCAACTCGCCAACTTCTGGCAGGACGTGGCGATCGACTGGGCCAAGGATCGCGTCTATCTGCCGGTCGAGGACATGCGCGCCTTTGGCGTGGGCGAGCGGCATATCGCCGACGCCAATTGCGACCCCGGATGGCAACGGTTGATGTCGGCGCAGACGCAACGAACCAGGGAGCTGCTCGAACGTGGGCGTCCGCTCGCGCGCTCGCTTCCATTGCGACTCGGCCTCGAGCTGAAAATGGTCGTCGCCGGCGGGCTGCGCATCCTCAAGCGCATCGACGATGCGCACGGCGACGTGTTTCGGCATCGTCCCATACTGACTCGGCGCGACTGGACGGTGATGTCGCTCTCGGCGCTGCGCCACTAGGGCTCATGGACCCGTTCGCCTACTGCGAAGAGCGGCTCGCGCAAAGCCGCTCGAGCTTCACCTACAGCTTCCGTGTGTTGCCCGCGCCGCGCCGCCGCGCCATGACCGCGCTCTACGCGTTCTGCCGCGAAGTCGACGATGTCGTCGACGAGGTTTCCGACCCGGCCGTCGCGCGCATCAAGCTGGCGTGGTGGCGTCGCGAGGTCGGCGCGGTTTTCGATGGCACGCCGCAGCATCCGGTCGCGCTCGCACTCAAGGAGGTCGTCGGCGTCTATGATCTGCCGCACGCGGACTTCGATGCGATCATCGATGGGATGGCGATGGACCTCGACCAGAATCGCTACCAGGATTTCGCTTCGCTCGAGCGCTATTGCCATCGTGTCGCGGGTGTCGTGGGGCTTCTGTCGGCGCGCATTTTCGGCTTTCGCGAGCCCTCCACCCTCGACTACGCGAACGGGCTCGGCATCGCGTTCCAGCTCACCAACATCATCCGCGACGTCGGTGAAGACGCGCAGCGCGGGCGTATCTACCTTCCCCAGGAGGAGATGCAGCGCTTCGGAGTTGCCGCTGCCGACATCTTCGCGCGCAGGATGAGCGACGCGTTTCGTCGACTAATGGCGTTCCAGGTCGAGCGTGCACGCACCTTGTATGCGAGCGCGCTGGCGCTGCTCCCTTCGCGAGATCGACGTGCGCAGCGTCCCGGGCTGGTGATGGCGGCGGTGTATCGGGCACTGCTCACCGAAATCGAGCGCGACGACTACCAGGTGCTCGACCGGCGCATCTCGCTGGCTCCTGCGTACAAAGCGTGGATTGCATGGCGCGCATCGTGGGCCTATTGAGCGCGCGACTCGTGCGCCGTCCGCGATGAGCAAGCGCATCGCGGTTATCGGTGGCGGCTACGCCGGATTCGCAGCGGCGGTCACGCTCGCCGCGGCGGGACGTGAAGTCACGGTGTTCGAGACCGCGCGTACGCTGGGCGGACGCGCGCGACGCGTCGACTCGCATGGTGCGCCCGTCGACAACGGCGCGCACATCCTGCTAGGCGCCTATCGTCAACTGCTCGAGCTGTTGCGGGTGGTGCACGGCGAAGGTGCCGAGCACGAATTGTTCGACCGGCGGCGCCTGATGCTCGAGCAACCTGGCGTGTTCAGGCTGCACACGCCGGCGTTACCGGCGCCGTGGCACCTCGCCGCGGCGCTGTTCACGATGCGCGGGGTTTCGCGTCGCGACTGCATGACGACGGTGACGTTCGCGCGACACCTCGCGCGCGACGGGTTCAAATGCTCGCCGCAGCTGACCGTCGATGCCTTGCTCGAGGACCAGCCGCCGACGGTGATTCGTTTTCTCTGGGAACCGCTATGTCTCGCCGCGTTGAACACGCCGCCGGCGACCGCATCGGCGCAGGTGTTCCTCAACGTGCTGCGCGTCGCGTTCGCGGCGCGCGCGCGCGATTCCGACACCCTGCTGCCGCGCGTCGACCTCACTACGCTGTTTCCCGATCCGGCAGCGGCATTCGTCACCGACCGCGGCGGCGAAATCCGGGGCGGCACCGCGGTCGCGAGCGCGCTCGCCGTCGACAACGCGATTGAAATCGCTTGCGGCTACGCGCGCGAGCGCTTCGATGCCGCGGTGGTCGCGGTCGGACCGCACCAGCTCGCTTCGGTGCTCGAAGCCAACGGCAGCCGCGTCGCAGCGCTGCTCGCGCAAGTCGCGGCGTTCGCCTTCGAGCCGATCACCACGGCGTACCTGCAGTACGCCGCTCCGCTCGGTCTGGGCCGGCCGATGATCAAGCTCGACAGCGCGCCCGGACAGTGGCTGTTCGATCGCGAGCTGCTTGACGGCACCGTGGGGCTCGCGGCAGTGGTGATCAGCACCGAGGGCAGCGGCGAGAAGATTCCTCACGATGCGCTCGCGCGCGCGATCGCGATGCAACTGCGCGGCGTGGCGCCGCGCCTTCCGTCGCCGACCTGGACACAAGTGATCGCGGAGCGCCGCGCCACCTACGCATGCACTCCGGCATTGGCGCGACCCAGCGCCGGGCTGCTGCTGCCGCAGTTGTATCTCGCCGGCGACTATACCGATCCGGAACTGCCTGCCACGCTCGAGGCGGCTGCCCGCAGCGGGGTCGCCGCGGCGCGCGCGCTGCTCGCCGCGCATCGCTGAATCAGGGTCTACGTTTGATCCTCGGCGGGTTGCTTACTCGCGCCCGGCCCCAGCGCCCGCTGCATCAGCACCACGTCGAGCCAGCGTCCGAATTTCCAACCGACGTCGCGCAGCGTGCCCAGGTACACGAAGCCCGAGGCCGCGTGCACGCCGATCGACGCGGCGTTGGCGGAGTCGCCGATCACCGCGATCATTTGTCGCGCGCCCCAACGCTCGCAGCGTGTCACCAGCTCGTCGAGCAATGACCGGCCGATGCCCCGGCCTGCGCAGTCGGCGCGCACGTACACCGAGTCTTCCACCGTGTAGTGGTAGGCGGGTCGCGGCCGATACGGCGCGGCGTAAGCGTAACCGACGACGTCGTCGCCACGCGTCGCGACGAGATAGGGAAGCCGCAGGAGCGCTACCTCCTGGAAACGCCGCGCGATCTCAGCAGCGTTGGGCGCATCGAGCTCGAAGGACGCCGAGCCGGCGCGGACGTGGTGCGCGTAGATCGCGGCGATCATGGCGCAATCTCCGTCGCGCGCCGATCGCAGCGTGACGGGCGGCAATCCGCTCATCGGCCGCGGGCGCGCATGATCCGCTGCTTTTCGCGGTTCCAGTCGCGCAGCTTTTCCGATTCGCGCTTGTCGTATTGCTTCTTGCCCTTGGCGAGACCAATCTCGATCTTGACGCGACCTCGGCTGAAATGCAGATCCAGCGGCGTGAGCGTGTAGCCGGCGCGCTCGACCTTGCCGATGAGCTTGCTGATCTCCGCGCGGTGCATCAGCAGCTTGCGCGTGCGCGTGGGGTCCGGGTGAATGTGCGTCGACGCCGTCGGCAACGGCATGATGTGCGCGCCGATAAGGACGATCTCGGCGTTCTTCACGATCACGTAGGCTTCCTTGAGCTGGGCGCGACCGGCTCGGATTGCCTTGACCTCCCAGCCCTCGAGTGCGAGCCCCGCCTCGAATTTCTCCTCGACAAAATAGTCGTGATACGCTTTTCTGTTGGCAACGATGCTCATTTGCGCTCTTCTTTCCTATTTCCTTGCATCTCAACCGGACCATTGTAGCAATGGCAAGCGTCCACAAGTCCGTGCTCGTCCCCTACAGCGCGCAGCACATGTACGACCTTGTCGAAGACGTCGAGGACTACCCCGCATTCCTGCCGTGGTGCGGAGGCGTCGAGGTGTTCGAGCGCACAAGCGACCGCACCGTCGTACGGATCGACATCAACTTCCACGGCGTACGTGCGTATTTCACCACCGAAAACGTCAACGAGCCTCCGAAGCAAATCGTCATGACGTTGCGTGACGGGCCGTTCCGCAAGCTCGATGGCAATTGGAATTTCCTGCCTCTCGCCGAGCAGGGATGCAAGATCGAGCTCTCGCTCAGCTACGAGTTCGCGACGGCGACGCTCGAGAAGCTCATTGGCTCGGTGTTCGACCAGATCGCCGACAGCTTCATCGATGCCTTCGTGCGTCGCGCGCAGAGCACCGGGCCGCCCGAGTGATCAAGGTGAGCGTGCTCTACGCGCTGCCCGAAGGCGCCAGTGAGATCGCGCTCGAGCTTGCGCCTCCGGCGTGCGTAGCCGATGCGCTTCGCGAATCGCGCATCGGCGAGCGCCATCCCGAAATCGACGTTGCTCGCTGCGATGTCGGCATTTTCGGCAGGCGCGTCGGCCGCGATGCCTTGCTCGCTGACGGCGACCGCGTCGAGATCTATCGTCCGCTCCAGGCCGATCCGAAGGCGTCGCGCCGCGCCAGGGCGCGATGCGTGAGCGAGTAACGCCGTATCTAGGGCTTGGCGCCCCGCTTCAGCAGCGACTTCTCGATCGAGTCAAAGCCGCCGCGCGTCGCCCACGCCAGCGCCGACGCATCGTTCTGGTTGCGCAGATTGGGATCGGCGCCCTTGGCGAGCAGCAGATCGACGGTGTCGGCGTGCCCACCACGCACCGCCATCATCAGCGGCGTGGTGCCGTTGGCCGACGCGGCGTTGATGTTGGCACCGATGTCCAGGAGATAGCGGGCCACGTCGGTCTGACCATTGGTCGCGGCATAAGCGAGCGGAGTCCATCCTGGAGGATTGATCTCGGCGCCGCGCGCGAACAGCGTCTTCACCAGCACCAGGTGCCCGTTGAGCGATGCGACCATGATCGCGGTGTCGCCGAAGCTGTTCTTGGCATCGACCTTCGCGCCGGCCTTGAGCAGAACGTCCACCGTGGGCTGCCAGCCGGCTCGCGCGGCGACTACGAGCATCGGCTCGCCGTTCGGATCTACGGTGTTGGGATCCATCCCGCGCGCGAGCAGCGCGGCAACGTCGTCAGAGCGATCGGTTGCCACCGACTGCACGAAGCGATCGTAGAGCGCCTGGGCGGTAACGGGCGCAGGCAGGGCTGCCGCGCACAGCAGCGCGCCCGCGATCGCAGCGCGAAAGAGCGAAAAAACTTCAGTGGGCATGGGGCGAAATCCCGAACAGGGTGAAGAAATTGTGTGACGTCGCGCGAGCGACCTCGTCGATGCCGATGCCGCGCAGCCGCGCGATCTCTTCCGCGACATGGCGAACGTATGCCGGCTGATTCTGCTTGCCGCGATAAGGAACCGGCGCAAGATACGGTGAATCGGTCTCGATGAGCATGCGGTCCAGCGGCACCTCACGAGCGACTTCCTTGAGCTCGCGCGCGTTCTTGAAGGTGACGATGCCGGAGAAGGAAATGTGGAATCCCAGATCCAGCGCCGCGCGCGCGACGGCGAGCGTCTCGGTGAAGCAATGCATCACGCCGCCGGCATCTCCCGCGCGCTCGTCGCGCATGATCGACAGCGTGTCGTCGGCGGCCGATCGGGTATGAATGACCAGCGGCTTGCCGCATGCGCGCGCCGCGCGGATGTGCGCGCGAAAGCGCGCGCGCTGCCATTCCAGATCGCCGATGAGCCGGTAATAGTCGAGCCCGGTCTCGCCGATGGCCACCACCTTGGGACGGTTCGCGAGCTCGCACAGAACGTCGACGGTCGGCTCGGTGGTGTCCTCATAGTCCGGATGAACACCAACGCTCGCGTACACGTTCGGGTGGTCGGTGGCGATGCGAAGCACGCGCGGCAGATCGGGGAGATTGACGCCGATGCACAGCGCGTGGGTCACGCGCTCCGCTGCCATCGCGTCGAGCACCGCAGGAAGCTGATCGGCGAGCTCGGGGAAATCGATATGGCAATGCGAATCGACGAACATGACGTTTTTTCGAAACGGGGAATGCGACGGCGTCGATTGCCGGCCTATCGCCGGCGTGCCATCGCGGGCGCTACATCGTGTGCGTGGGCCGGTTCGAGGCCAACGTCTCGCCGAGGATTCTCTCGATGGTCGCGCGTGCCGCGGCACCGGTATCGTCGCGCGTGAACTGCACGCCGATGCCCTGCGTGCGATTGCCCTGAACCCCTTCGGGAGTCACCCAGACAACCTTGCCCTGCACCGCGATGCGCTGCGGATCGTCCATCAGCGAGAGCAGCATGAACACTTCCTCGCCGAGTTGGTACTGGCGATTGGTCGGGATGAAAATGCCGCCGCCGGCGAGAAAAGGCATGTAGGCGGCGTACAGCGCGGCCTTTTCGCGAATATTGAGCGACAGCACGCCCGGCCTGGAGACCGTGGCGGGGCCGGAGCTTCCATTGCTTCGATCTGCTGCCATATGCGGTTACGTCTTTGGCGGTTACGTCTTTGACGGTTACGTCTTTGACGGTTACGGTTTCGCAGTTACATTTTCCCGGAACTAGCGCGGCCTTGCTGCCCGCGAGCGAACAGCGCGCGGTATTCGAACAATATCGCCTCGGCCACGAGTCGTGGCTGGAGCGGATGCCCGAGCAATGCGCGCTGCTCAAGCAGCGCACGATGATAGCGGAACAGCGGCACCCGCGCCACCCGCTGCGCGAGATCTCGCAGCGCATCGGCGCGGTCCGGATGGAATCGCGGCGGGCCGCCGCTCGCCACCGTCGCGAGGTCGGCGGTCCAGGTCAACAGCCAGTACACGACATCGGCGAGCGCGCTTTTGCGCTCGTCCTTGGGCGTGGCATCCAGGCGCACGCCTGCCGCGACCGGGGACATGCGCTCGGGTCGCGCCAGGTCTTCGAGCAGCCACGCGCGGATGCGCTGCGTGCCTGGCGCCACGAGCAGCTTCGCGCGCAGCGGCGCGCCGCCTGCGTGGGCGAGCAGCAGAGCGGGTTCCTCCACGTCCTGGTCCGCCAGCCACGCGCTCGCCGTCGCGGCGTCAGGCATCGGCAGCGCAACGTGCCGGCAGCGGCTGACGATGGTTGCCGGCAGGCGACCCGGTCGCGAACTCACGAGTACGATCGAGGTGCGCGGCGGCGGCTCCTCCAGCGTCTTGAGCAGCGCGTTCGCCGCTGCCGCGTTCATCGCGTCGGCCGGGGCGATGACGGCGATCTTCCAGCCGCCGCGGTGACTCGACAGCAACGCGAAATCGATGAGATCGCGCACCGCGTCGACCGTGATCGCGTCGGCCGCGACCGCGTTGCCTTCGTCGTCGTAGGTAAATGGTTCGAGCAGACGCAGATCGGGGTGAGTTCCGCGCTCGACCCAGTTGCACGCCGGGCACGAGCCGCAGGCGCTGCCGTCGGGTTGCGGCGCTTCGCAAAGCAGCGCGCGCGCAAGATGCATCGCCAGCAGACGCTTGCCGATGCCGCCGGGCCCGGTGACGAGCAGCGCGTGCGGCCAGCGCGCGCGTTGCGCCAGCAAAGTTGCGGCGATCGGCGCCATCCAGGGCGGCAACGGATCCCACGCGGTTTGCGGCGATTCGGCGACGTCGCTCATGGAAGGGCCTCGCGCGACATGCTCGCGCGATCGCGCCTGCGGCGCCCTGGCGCGCTCACAGCACGTCCAGCACGCGAGCGATTTGCGCGCGCACGTCGTCGAGCGAGCGTGTCGCATCGATGATGCGGCATCGCTGCGGATCGGCACTCGCGCGCGCGAGATACACCGCACGCACGCGCTCGAAGAACTCGCCTTGCTGGCGCTCGAACTTGTCGAGCGCACGCCCCGAGCCAAGGCGCTCGCGGCTCACCGCGAAGGGCACATCGAACACGAGGGTCAGATCGGGTTGAAAGCCGCCAAGCGCGAAGCGCTCGACTTCGGCGATTTGCGCGGCGTCGATGCAGTGGCCACCGCCCTGATAGGCATAGGTGGCATCGCTGAAGCGATCGCAGACGATCCATTCGCCGGCGGCGAGGCGCGGCCAGATCTCGCGCTCGCAGTGCTCGCGGCGAGCGGCGAACATCAGCAGCAGCTCGGTAAGCGGCGCCATGGGCTCGTGCAGCACCAGCTCGCGAAGGCGCTCGCCCAGAGACGTTCCCCCGGGCTCGCGCGTCGCCCACACCTGCCTACCCCTGCGCGCGATCCGCTCGCGCACCCACGGCAGGTGGGTGCTCTTGCCGGCGCCATCGATGCCTTCCACCGTGACGAAGCGTCCGCGCTGCGTGGATGAGGTCATGTTCTCCGAACCTTCACTGGCGTACCCGCTTCTGGTACTTGGCCACTGCCCGATTATGGTCGGCGAGGCTCACCGAAAACTCGGTCGAACCATCACCGCGCGAAACGAAATAGAGGTACGGCGTTGAAGGAGGATGCAGCACCGCATCCAGCGAAGCCTGGCTGGGCAGCGCAATCGGCGTGGGCGGCAGCCCATCGCGCGTGTAAGTGTTGAACGCGCCATCGGCGTCGAGATCGCGCCGGCGCAGGTTGCCGTCGAAGCGCTCGCCCAGGCCATAGATCACCGCGGGATCGGTCTGCAGGCGCATCCCCTGGCGTAGCCGGTTGATGAACACGGAAGCGATGAGCGGCCGGTCAGCGGCGCGTCCGGTCTCCTTCTCGACGATCGAGGCGAGCGTCAGCGCCTGGTACGGCGATTCCACCGGCAGCCCTGGCGCGCGCGCCGCCCACGCTGCATCGAGTCGTGCGTGCATGAGCCGATTGGCGCGTGCGAGCAGCGACACGTCGGTGCTTCCGCGCGAAAAATAGTAGGTGTCGGGAAAAAACCATCCTTCGGCTTCGTTTTCCTTGGCGCCGATTTTCTGCATCAGGTCGGCGTCGCTCGCGTCGGCGAGCGTGAACCTGAGATCGGGGTTGCCGCCGAGCGCCGCACGGAGCTCGCGCAAGTTCCACCCCTCGACAATGGTGAAAGCGCTCTGCGTGGCATCACCCTGCGTGAGCTTGGCGAGCAGCCCGGCGAGCGTCGTTCCCGCGGCGAGCTCGTAGTTGCCGGACTTGATCGCGCGGTCAACGCGCGCCAGCCGCGCTGCGCCGACCAGCGTCCATTCGGAGGGAATGACGCCCGCCGCGGCGAGTTCGCGGGAGACCGAGCGCAGCGACGCGCCGGATTTCACGCTGAACGCATATGGCGACGATGGCAGCGGCAGCGGATACCAGCGCGTCCACGCGAACATTCCGACCGCGACCACGATCAGGAACAGGAACAACCACACTACGCGGCGCATCAGGAGTCCGGAAAACGCATTGGATTGCGCGCGATTATAATGGGTCGATGCACGCTTCGTTTCGTCGTTCGCCTGTGCGTCAGCGACCCTTCGGCTTCACGCTGGTCGAAGTGCTGGTGGTCATCGTGATCCTGGGCATTCTCGCGGCGCTGGTGGTGCCGCGCGTGCTCGAACGTCCCGACGAGGCACGCGTCATTGCCGCCAAGAACGACATCGCGGCGATCATTCAGGCGCTCAAGCTCTATCGGCTCGACAACGGCCGCTATCCGACGACCGACCAGGGTATCGCGGCGCTGATCACCCGGCCCTCGCAACCGCCCGTTCCTTCCAATTGGAAGCCCAATGGCTATCTCGAGCGCCTTCCGAAGGATCCGTGGGGGAACCAGTATCAATATCTCAACCCGGGGGTGCGCGGCGAGATCGACGTGTTCAGCTTCGGTGCCGACGGCCAGGCCGGTGGCACCGGCTTCGATGCCGACGTCGGATCATGGGATCTGTAGGCCGGCACGGCGCATGCACACAGGCGTCCGCTGCGCCGCAACGCACCCGCGGCTTTACGCTCGTCGAATTGCTTGTCGTGCTGCTGGTCATCGGACTCGCCGCCGGGCTCGTCTATGCGAGGCTGGAAAGCGATCCGCGCCGCGTGCTCGACAACGAAGCGCGGCGTTTGGGTGCGGCCATGGAGCACGCCGCCGCGCTGGCGCAGTGGCGCAATCAGGTCCTGGGCATTTCGGCGGGCGACGCCGGGTATCGCTTCTGGCGTCGTGAATCGAGTGTCGAGGGCGATCGCTGGGTGCCGCTGGCCGACGACGACGTGCTACTGCCCCGTGCGCTCGGATCCGAGATGGCCGCGCACATCGCATCGTACGCCGGTCAGCCCGTCGCCGACGACGCGATCGTGCCGCTCACGCCGAGCGGCCGCAACGAACCCTATGCAATCGAGATCGACTCCGCACAATGGCGCGCCCTGCTCCTCGCCGATCCCCTGAACCGCGTCGCCGTCTCCGCACCCGCGGCACGCTGAAACGGGCGAGCGCGTTCACGCTGGTCGAGGTGCTGGTCGCGCTGGCGATCATCGCGGTCGCGCTCGCCGCGGGATTCCGCAGCATCGCTCAGAGCGCCGACGGCGCAACCGCGCTCAAGGCGCGCACGCTCGCCTTGTGGGTCGCGCAGAATCGGCTGGCGCTGGCGCAGATCGAGTCGCCTACGCCGGGGCCGGGGAGCCGTTCCGGCGCAGCTGAACAGGCGGGGACCACCTTCGCTTGGCAGGAAACGATCGGCGGCACGCCCAATCCCGCATTTCGCAAGATCGAGATCACCGTCGCCGATCCTTCCGCGCCCGACTATGTACTTGCGCGACTGATCGGCTACCTGGGCCAGCGCTGATGCGGTCCCGCGAACGCGCTTTTACGCTGCTCGAAGTGCTCATCGCCATCACCATCGTGGCGACGCTGTCGCTGCTGGGCTATCGCGCACTTGCGGCGATGAGCGAGAGCGAGTCGAGGCTCGCCAGCGAGGCGACCCGATGGCACACGCTGGATCTGTTTTTTGCGCGTCTGGAAGGTGACTTGAGGCAGGCGGTCCCGCGCGCCGCCCGTTTCGAGCAGGGACTCGAGCCCGCGTGGCTCGGCGGCGCGAGCGACATCGACGGCAATGCGACGCTCGCGTTTTCGCGTGCCGGTCCCGAATTCAACCTCGAACCAGGGAGCGCTGGGCAACGCCTGCAGTATCGCTTTCGCGACGGCGCGATCGAAGTGCTCTACTGGTCGAGCTACGATCGCGTGCGTGCGACGCCGCCAGCAGTCTATCCACTGCTCACCGACGTGGCGCGATTCCGGATGGCCTACCTCACCAAGGATGGAGCCTGGGTGGAGAACTGGCCAGTGAGCGGGGAAGCCGAGCTGCCCCAGGCCGCACGCGTCGAGCTCGTGCTCGCCAACGGCGAGTCGATTGAGCGCTGGCTGGCGCTGCGATGAGCCGAACCCGCCCCGGGCTCGGAATCATCGGCGCGCGCGCCACACGACACGCGTCGGGCGGCGCCGCGATCGTGCTGGCTATGCTCATGGCGGCGCTGGCGGCGACCATCGCGGCGACGCTGCTCTCTCAGCAACAACGCTGGATCAACGACAACGAGCACCGTCGAGATCAGGTGCAGGCGCAGGCACTCGCGATGGCGGGCGTGCAATGGGCGCGTCAGATCATCAACGACAACGCGCCGCCAAATGCACCGACGCATCTGGGACAGCCGTGGGCGCTGCGCCTGCCGGCAATTCCGCTCGAGAACGGTTCGATCGCCGGTTACATCATCGATGCGCAGAGCCGCATCAACGTCAACAACCTTGCGCTTTCTCCGAGCCAGCCATCGACCCGCTCCGCGCTCACGCGTTTGTTCGCCTCACTGTCGTTGCCTCTGCCGCTGCTCAACGCGATCACCGACTGGGTCGATGCCGACGCTCAGGTCACCGACCCCGGCGGCGCCGAGGACGCGTGGTATCTCGCGCAACCGGTCCCGGGGCTCGCAGCAAATGCGCCGGTGCGCCGCAGCGGCGAGCTGCTGCAGGTGCGCGGCGACTCGCCCGCACTGCTCGAACGTCTTCGCCCCTTCATCAGCACCCTCGATGCGCCCACCGCGGTCAACGTCAACACGGCCGATCCCCTGGTTCTCGCCGCGGTGGCGGGCGGACTCGACCGCACGGGTGCGCTCGCGCTCGTTGCTCAGCGCGAGCAGAGACCGTTCAGCAGCATCGCGGACTTTCGCGAGCGCTTGCAACGGCCCGATATCGTGATCGACGACACGGCGATCGACGTCCGCAGCAGCTGGTTCGAGGTGTCGATCGAGGCGCGACAAGGCGATACCCTGGCGCGGGCACGCGCCCTGCTCCACCGCGCAAGCGCCCTCGGCCAGTGGCCGGTGGTCGTTTGGGAGACGGTCGAGTAGCCGTTGACCAACCCGCGTCGAGTAGAATCCGCGCCATGAGCACGCTGCGCATCTACCTCGACGATGTACCGGACCTTCGGCGCGAGATGGACTGGGCGCTGTTCGATGCGGGCGACCGCGTCGTGCGCAACGGTCGCGGACGGCGCGATGCGTGGCCTTCCGCGGACGCGTTCGAAGGCGTCGTCGCCGCCGCGCGCGGGCGCATCGTCACGCTGACTCTGCCGCCGATCCCCGCGACGCGCGCCGCCAGCGCGGTACGTTTCGCCATGGAAGACCAGCTTGCCGGCGCGCCCGAGGACGTTCACCTCGCTTCCGCCCCGCAGGCCGCCGACGGATCGATCCGGGTCGCGATCGCGAGCCAACCCTGGTTGCGCGCGCTCGCCGATGCGGCGGCGCGCATGGACTTGAGCTGGCGCCGTATCGTGCTCGAAAGCGATCTGGCGCGCGCTCCCGCCGATGGCTGGTGCTGGTGCGCGCGCTCGATCGACGTGTCGGGCTTCGTCTGCACGGCGCAGGGGCCCTCATTCGGCGTGGGTCCTGCGCGTGGCGACGCACCGCCCGACGAATTGCTTCTCGCGGTCGCGGCGCGCCGGCAACCCACCCCGCGCCGCATCCGCGCCGATGTTGCCGGGGCTTCGAATGAATGGATGACCCGTGCCAGCGCGGTCGCCGGCGTCGAATTCGTCGCGGGTGCCCCCTGGGTCTGGTTCGCCGCGGCGCCGACGGCATGGGGCGCCGCGATCGACCTGCGTTCCGTCGCGCCGGAGCGCACCGCCGTGCTTCCTCGCGACGTGATCCTGCGTGCGTTGCGCCCTGCGGCGTGGATCCTAGCCTGTGCATTGGGGGTGCAGGTGATCGCGAGCGTCGGCCAGTGGGCGTGGCTCGTTTGGCAGAGCTCGCAGGTGCGCCGCGATATTGCCGCGCTCGCGCAAAGCGCCGCGCCCGAGGAGATCGCCGCGGGAGCCGCGCCATGGACCGCGTTGGCGCGACGCGACGCCGTGCTTCGCCACCAAGCCGGACGCTCCGCCGACGACGACGCGTTGCCGTTGCTCGCGCGCGCATCGCCGGCATTGACGCTTCTGCCAGCGGGTGCGCTGCGCTCGCTGCGCTACGCCGATGGCCACGTCGTCGCCGAGGTGCAGGGCAAGGATGATGCGCAGACAATGCGCGTGCAGCGCGAGCTGCAGCGCGCGGGTCTCGTCGCGATCGCAGTGCCGGTTGCGACGGGCACGCGGATTCGCATCGGGCTCGATTAGGACTGCGCGCCATGGCAACGACGCTCAACACTTCCGCCCACGATCGCGCTCGCGCATGGTGGCAGTTACGCACGCAGACAGAGCGTATCGTGATCGCTCTGCTGGTGCTGCTCGTCCTCGCAGCGCTGCTCTGGCTCCTGATCTGGCAGCCGATGCAGCGCGACATAGAGCGCATGACGCGCACTCTCTCCGTAGACAGGGCTGCGCTGATCGAAGCACGCCGCAGGGCCGACGACATCGCCACCCTCGCTCGAGCGCCGACAGCTGCGCCGGCTCAACGCGATGCGCGCGGCGATCTCGACACCGCGTTGGCACGCGCGGGCATCAAAGCCGGCGCGATCGACCGCGGCGACGGCGAGCGTCTTCGAACGACCATCGACAGCGTCAGCTTCGATGCGCTGGTTGCACTGCTCGACGCGCTGCAGCGCGACGCGCGCTTGCGGGCGGTCGAGCTGACCGTCACCGGTCGTGTCGAGCCCGGACAGGTGCGCGCCGAGCTGACGCTGGCTCCGTAGTGCGCAGCGCCTTCGTCCTGATCGCCTTCGCGGTGCTCGCGCTGGCGCTCGCCGCACGGGCTCCCGCGACTCTGCTCGACGCACGCATCGATGCGCTCAGCGGAGGCCGATTGCGGCTCGCCGATGCCGACGGCACGGTTTGGAACGGCTCCGGGGAACTGCGTACCGTTCCTGCGGACTTTGCCCTGCGCGTAGCCTGGCATGTCGATGCTGCTCCGCTGATGATCGGCCGAGTGCGCGGAACGATGTCGATCAACGATGGAGCACCCGCCGCGTTCGCAGTGGGCGCCCGCGAGTTCGAGGTTCGCGACCTGAAGCTCATCCTCCCCGCGCAGACGCTGCTGCGCGTCGCCGGAGTTCCGCCCATCGCCTCCGCGGGCGGCAGCGTCGACGTGAACATCTCCTCGCTGTCGCGTCGCGCCGATCGCCTGGAAGGCGGCGTCGGTATTCGCTGGAACGCAGCGACACTCTCCGCGTTGTCGATCTCGCCCGCGCTCGCGCTGGGCGACGTGAGACTCGACGCGTCCGGCCAGGCCGGCGCACTGGTGGGAACGATTTCGAACAGCGGCGGTGACGTCGACCTGAGCGGCAGCGCATCGCTTGGCGCAGACGCCTCAGCGAGCGTTCGCGCGTCGGTGCGTCCGCGCGCGGGTCTCGGGCAGGATCGCGAAAACGCGCTCAAGACGATGCTCTCAGCGATTACGCCGCCCGACGGGAGCGGGGCGTACCCGCTCGCGTGGCGCCGATGACGCGCAAGCAACGGCATGCATCGCGAAAGCCGGTGGTGCCGCCCGCGGTCGCGGCGCCCTCGCGCATCGCCGGCCTAGACGCGCTGCGCGGAGCCGCGATCTGCGCGATGATCGTCTATCACTTCGCGTTCGATCTCAACTGGTTCCGCGTGTTTGCCGCGGATTTCAACCACGATTGGCAATGGCTCGCGTTTCGCGCACTGATCGTGAGCGCGTTTTTGCTGCTGGTCGGAGTGAGCCTGGTCGTCGCGCAGCGCGCCGGCATATCGCGGCCGCGATTCTGGAAGCGCATCGCACTGATCGCGGGATGCGCGCTGCTGGTGACCGCGGGAAGCTATGCCGTGTTTCCGCGATCATTCATCACCTTCGGGATCCTGCACTGCATCGCCGTCTCGTCGATCCTGGCGTGGCCGCTGGTGCGCTATCCCGCGGCGGCGACGATCGTCGGGCTCATCGTCATCTCGATCGGGTTGCAGGTCCACTTCGCGATATTCGATACTCCCTGGCTCAACTGGGTGGGACTGATGACGCACAAACCCACGACCGAGGACTACGTCCCCTTGCTACCATGGTTCGGCGTCGTTTGCCTCGGAATCGGAGCGGGAAGCTGGCTCGTAACGCGCGGTCATGCGCCGTTGCATCCGCTGTCTCGGCGAGCACCGAGATGGCTTTGCTGGCTGGGTCGGCACAGCCTGCTGGTGTACATGGTGCATCAGCCGGTGCTGCTCGGCGCGCTGCGACTGGTGCTCGGCTAGCCGTGGGCGTCGAACATCGTGCCACGAAGCGGCGCGGCTCCCCAGTCCAGAGAAGTTACGGTACAATTCAACCTTTCAGGCGCGTAGCTCAGCTGGTTAGAGCACCACCTTGACATGGTGGGGGTCGTTGGTTCGAGTCCAATCGCGCCTACCACCACACCGCATCAGGCGAGAGGCAGCGAGAGAAAGCCATGGTTATGACACCGCTAACGCGTTCGGAGACTTACTGACGCCAGTCCGAGTGCGCACGCGATCGTCCAGCGAAAAAGTGCGGCTCGTCCGCGCTTTTTTCGTTTCTGGAGACCGAAATGCCTGACATTCGATTACCCGACGGCGCCGTCAAGCACTTTGACGCCCCGGTCACCGTGGCGCAGGTCGCCGCGGCGATCGGCCCCGGCCTCGCCAAGGCGGCGCTCGCCGGCAAGATCGACGGCACGATCGTCGATACATCCTTCGCCATCGACCGCGACGCCGATGTCGCGATCGTCACCGAGCGCGATCCCGAAGGCCTCGAAGTCATACGCCACTCGACCGCGCACCTGCTTGCCTACGCGGTGAAGGAATTGTTTCCCGACGCGCAGGTCACTATCGGACCGGTGATCGAGGACGGCTTCTATTACGACTTCTCGTACAAGCGTCCTTTCACGCCCGAGGACCTCGTGGCCATCGAGCAGAAAATGACCGAGCTCGCCAGGAAAGACGAGCCCGTCTTGCGCCGGCTGATGCCGCGCGACGAAGCGGTGAAATACTTCGAGTCCATCGGCGAGCACTATAAGGCGGAGATCATCGCGTCGATCCCGTCGAATGAGGACATCTCGCTCTACGCCGAAGGCAGCTTCACCGACCTGTGCCGCGGTCCGCATGTGCCGTCCACCGGCAAGCTCAAGGTGTTCAAGCTTACGAAACTCGCCGGAGCGTATTGGCGCGGCGATTCGAAGAACGAGATGCTGCAGCGGATCTACGGGACCGCGTGGGCAAAAAAGGACGAGCTCGACGCGTATCTTCATCGCATCGAGGAAGCCGAGAAGCGCGACCATCGCAAGCTCGGGCGCCAGCTCGATCTCTTCCACCAGCAGGAGGAAGCGCCGGGCATGGTGTTCTGGCATGCCAAAGGCTGGACGATCTGGCAGCAGGTCGAGCAGTACATGCGCAAGGTGTATCGCGACAACGGCTACGAGGAGGTGCGCGGGCCGCAGATCATCGATCGCTCGCTGTGGGAGCGCTCGGGGCACTGGCAGAACTTCAAGGACAGCATGTTCACGACCGAGTCGGAGAAGCGCGATTTCGCGATCAAGCCGATGAACTGCCCCGGTCACATACTGATTTTCAATTCAGACCTGCGCAGCTATCGCGACCTTCCGCTGCGCTACGGCGAGTTCGGCGCGTGCCATCGCAACGAGCCGTCCGGTGCGCTGCACGGGATCATGCGCGTGCGCGCCTTCACCCAGGATGATGGGCACATCTTCTGCAAGCCCGAGCACATCCAGCCGGAGGTGGTCGCGTTCAACCGCATCGCGATGAACGTGTACCGCGATTTCGGTTTCAACGACGTCGAGATCAAGATCGCGCTGCGTCCCGCTCAGCGCCTGGGCAGTGACGAGGACTGGGACCGCGCCGAGAGTGCGCTGCGCGACGGCCTCGCGGCTTCGGGCATGAAATGGTCGGAGCTGCCCGGTGAAGGCGCGTTTTACGGGCCGAAAATCGAATACCACCTCAAGGACTCCATCGGCCGCTCGTGGCAGTGCGGCACCATGCAGGTCGATTTCCAGATGCCGGGCCGGCTCGGCGCCGAATTCGTCGACGAAGACAACACCCGCAAGACGCCAGTCATGCTTCATCGCGCCATCGTTGGGTCGCTCGAGCGCTTCATCGGCGTTCTGATCGAGCATCACGCGGGCGCCTTCCCCTTGTGGCTGTCCCCCGTTCAGGTCGTCGTCCTGACCATTACCGACCGCCAGTCGGGCTATGCGGCAGAAGTGACCGCTCGGTTGAAGGCGGCCGGCCTGAGGGCCGTTTCGGATTTGCGCAACGAGAAAATAACCTATAAAATTCGAGAACATAGCCTGCAGAAGTTGCCGTACCAGGTGATTCTGGGCGACAAGGAGCTGGAAGCAGGCAAAGTGGCCGTGCGTACCCGCACTGGCGAGGATCTCGGGGCGATGCCCCTGGAGTCCTTCATCGAACGTCTCCATGACGAGACGGCATCGAGGCGATAGCCCCGATCGACGATGACCAGACGCGGGCGGCACGGCTTATTTTTCACGAACAAGGAGTAGTGAGATAGCCCAGGACAAAGCACAGCGGGTCAACGGAGAAATCAACGCCCCGGAAGTACGGCTGGTCGGTCCAGACAGCGAGCAACTCGGTATCGTGCCGATCGCAGATGCGATCGCACGCGCAGAAGCAGCGGAACTCGATCTGGTTGAGATCGCGCCGCTGGCGGAGCCCCCGGTGTGCCGGATCATGGATTTCGGCAAGTTCAAGTACCGCGAGGCGAAGCGCGCGCACGAAGCCAAGCTCAAGCTCAAGCAGATTCAGGTCAAGGAAGTGAAGTTCCGGCCGGGAACCGACGAAGGCGACTACCAGATCAAGCTGCGCAACCTGATCCGCTTCCTGGGTGAAGGCGACAAAGCGAAGGTGACGCTGCGTTTCCGCGGTCGGGAAATGGCGCACCAGGAGTTCGGAATCCGCCTGCTCGAGCGCATCCGCGGCGATCTCGAACCGTACTGTATCGTCGAACAGTTTCCAAGGCTCGAAGGCCGGCAAATGGTGATGCTGCTGGCCCCGAAGAAAACTGTCGTTGCAGCAAAGCATCACCCGAACAAGCCCGAAGCCGGTAAGCCAGCGAGCAAACAAGCCTCTCCTCCGGAGAGCACCGCCGTGGGCAGCAAATAGGGAAAGTTGTCATGCCGAAGATGAAGACCAAGAGCGGCGCGAAGAAGCGCTTCCGCGTGCGCGGAAGCGGCAGCGTCAAGCGCTCGCAGGCGTTCAAGCGCCACATCCTGACCAAGAAGTCGACCAAGAACAAACGGCACCTGCGCGGCGCGGCCGAAGTCCACAGCACCAATGCGGACTCGGTCAAGGCCATGCTGCCGTACGCCTAAGGAGCCCGGACCATGCCAAGAGTCAAGCGTGGTGTGACCGCCAAGGCGCGGCACAAGAAAGTCCTGGAGCAATCCAAGGGATATCGCGGGCGCCGCAACAACGTCTACCGCATCGCCAAGGAAGCGGTGATGAAGGCGGGCCAATACCAGTATCGCGACCGGCGCGCCAAGAAGCGCGAGTTTCGCGCGCTGTGGATCGCCCGCATCAACGCAGCCGTTCGCGAAATGGGACTGTCCTACAGCGCCTTCATGAATGGACTGAAAAAGGCGTCGATCGAGATCGACCGCAAGGTACTCGCGGATCTCGCGATCCACGACAAGGCGGCGTTTACGAAAATCGCGGAGCAGGCCAAAGCCTCTCTGGCCTGACCCGCCGAAAGCAACGAGGGAGGCGCCGCAATCGCCTCCCTTTTTTTTTGGTGTCGCTGAAGCAATGGACGAGCTCGCATCCATCGTCGCCAGTGCGCTCGCCGATTTCGCGGCGTGCACGGATGCGGTCGCGCTGGAGAACGTCAAGGCGCGCTACGTCGGCAAGACGGGACATCTGACCGACCTGCTCAAGTCGCTGGGGAAGCTGCCTGCCTCGGAACGTCCCGCCGCCGGCGCGCGAATCAACGCCGCGAAGCTCGAGCTGGAGTCAGCGCTCGCCCGTCGCCGCGACGATCTCGCCGAGCTCAAGCTCGTCCATCAGCTCGCAGGCGAAGCGCTCGACGTTTCGCTGCCCGGACGCGCCGCCGGCGTTGGCGGTCTCCATCCGATCACACGCATCATCGACCGCATCGAGCAAATCTTTGCGTCGATCGGCTTTGCAGTCGCCGACGGCCCCGAGATCGAGGACGACTTCCACAACTTCACCGCGCTCAACACCCCCGAGGACCACCCGGCGCGGTCGATGCACGACACCTTTTACGTCGAAGGTGGCCTGGTGCTGCGAACGCATACCTCGCCGATCCAGGTGCGCTACATGGAAACGCATGCGCCGCCGATCAAGATCATCGCGCCGGGCCGTGTCTATCGCGTCGACAACGATGCAACGCACTCGCCCATGTTTCATCAGGTCGAGGGATTGTGGATCGACGAAAACGTCACCTTCGCGGACCTGAAGAGCGTTTTCTCGGAGTTCCTGCGCCGTTTTTTCGAGCGAGACGATCTGAAAGTGCGCTTTCGCGCCTCGTTCTTTCCGTTCACTGAGCCGTCGGCGGAAATCGACATGAGCTTCGGCGACGGGTGGCTCGAAATCTCTGGCGCCGGCCAAGTGCACCCCAACGTGCTGCGCTCGGTCGGCATCGATCCCGAACGCTACCAGGGATTTGCTTTCGGCATGGGACCCGACAGGCTGGCGATGTTGCGTTACGGCATCGACGATCTGCGCCTGTTCTACGAAAACGACCTGCGCTTCCTGAAGCAGTTCGCATGAGCGGCGCATCGCGATGAAGTTCTCGGAACACTGGCTGCGTACGCTCGTCGATCCAACACTGGACAGCGAGGCACTGGCTGGCGCCATGACGATGGCCGGACTGGAGGTCGAGGAGCGGGTCAGCGCCGCCCCGCCGTTTCGCGGGGTCGTCGTCGCGAAGGTGCTTGCCGTCGAGCGCCATCCAAATGCCGACCGCCTCACGGTGTGTCGTGTCGACGCCGGGCGCGGTGCACCGCTGTCGATCGTCTGTGGCGCGCCCAACGTGGTCGCTGGCGCGACGGTGCCTTGCGCGCTCGAAGGTGCCGTGTTGCCCGGCGGCCTCAGGATCACCAAGTCATCGATGCGCGGCGTCGAGTCGCAGGGCATGCTGTGCTCGGGCAGCGAACTGGGCATCTCCGACGATGCTTCCGGGCTGCTGCTGCTCGATCCGGGGCTGGCCGTCGGCATCGACCTGCGTGAAGCGCTCGATCTCGATGACTCGCTGCTGACGCTCAAACTCACGCCGAACCGGGCCGATTGCCTGTCGATCATCGGCATCGCGCGCGACGTCTCTGCGATCACTGCCGCGCCGATGACGCTTCCGCCGCGTGATGCAGTGCAGACCACAACCAAAACGACGCGGGAAGTACACATCGAGTCGCCGCTGGCGTGTCCGCGCTTCTGCGCGCGCGTGATCGAGGGCATCGATGCGCGCGCACCTACACCGGCGTGGATGAAGCGCCGGCTCGAGCGCAGCGGCATCCGCCCGATCTCAGCGGTCGTCGACATCACCAACTACGTCATGCTCGAGATGGGCCAGCCGCTGCACGCCTATGATGATTCACAGCTCGATGGCGCGATCATCGTGCGCTTCGCTCGTGCCGACGAAAAGCTCACGCTCCTCAATGGGCGGGTTCTCGATCTGGATCCATCGCTGCTGCTGGTCGCCGATCAAGCCAAGCCACTGGGACTCGCCGGGATCATGGGCGGCGAGCACAGTGGGATCAGCGATGAAACGGCTACGGTGTTCCTGGAAGGCGCCTTCTGGACGCCCGCGGTCATTCAGGGCAAGGCGCGGCGCCTTGGCTTCGCGACCGACGCCGGATTCCGCTTCGAGCGCGGAGTGGACTTCGCCGCCTCGCCCGAAGCTGTCGATCGCGCGAGCGCGCTGATCGTCGAAGTATGCGGCGGCCGGGCGGGGCCGCTGATCGATCGCGTCGCGGAACTGCCCGCGCGCGAGCCCATACGGCTGCGCCTCGCGCGCGTGAGACGCATCCTGGGCGTGGACGTGCCGGCTCAGGAGATCGAGTCGATATTCGCCAGGCTCGGGCTCGCGCCCCGTCGCGACGGCGACGATATCGTCGTGACCCCGCCCAGCTTTCGCTTCGACCTTGCGAGCGAAGCGGACCTGATCGAAGAAGTTGCACGCCTGTACGGCTACGACAGAATCGAGACGTCCGGTACTGCGCACGCCCAGCGAATGCTGCCTGCACCGGAAATCGTTCGACCGGCGGCGGCGATACGCGCTCGCATGGTTGATCGCGATTACCAGGAAGTCATCACCTTCAGCTTCGTCAATTCGGCCTGGGAGCGCAGCCTGGATCCGGCGGCGCATCCAATCGCGGTACTCAATCCGATCGCCAGCCATCTCGATGTCATGCGCACTACGCTTCTCGGTGGCCTGGTCGACGTATTGCGGACCAACGTCAACCGCAAAGCCGATCGAATACGCATCTTCGAAATTGGCCGGTGCTTTCGCCGCGACGGCGAAACGCTGGACCAACCGCTGCGCCTGGCGGGACTGGCGTTCGGCCCGGTTCACGGACCGAACTGGGATAACGGCGCCCGGGCTGTCGACTTCTTCGATGTCAAAGGCGATGTCGAAGCGCTGGCGTGGCCTTTGCGGGTCACCACCCGCGCCGACTCGCACTCCGCCCTACACCCGGGTCGCTCGGCGCGGCTGCTCATCGATCGCCACCCTGCGGGGTGGATCGGCGAACTGCATCCGCGCGTTGCCCGGGCTTTCGAGCTGGCCCATGCCCCGGTGGTGTTCGAGGTGGCCCTGGACCGCCTGCAGAACCGCCCCATGCCGAGCGGTCGGCCCATTTCCAGGCTGCCGACCGTCCGCCGGGACCTCGCCGTCGTGGTCGACGAGCAGGTGCCCGCGCAGGACATTCTCGACGCTCTCGATGCGGTGAAACCTGCACAGATCGAGCAAATCACTCTGTTCGACGTCTACCGCGGCACGGGGATCGATCGAGGCAAGAAAAGCCTTGCAATTCTTGTGCTTATACAAGATACTGCACGTACTTTGACGGACGCCGAAATCGACGCTGCAGTGGCGGTGCTGCTGCGAGAACTCGAGAATCGATTCAAGGCAACGTTACGCCAGTAGGGATTTTCCGATGACCCTCACCAAAGCCGAACTCGCGGACTTGCTTTTCGAACAGCTCGGGCTGAACAAGCGCGAAGCCAAGGACATGGTCGAGCGTTTTTTCGAGGAGATCCGGGTCGCACTGGAGTCCGGAGACAGCGTGAAGCTATCCGGATTCGGCAATTTCCAGCTGCGCGAAAAGCCTCAGCGGCCCGGGCGAAACCCGAAAACCGGTGAGGAGATTCCGATCACGGCCCGGCGCGTCGTGACCTTCCACGCAAGTCAGAAACTGAAGGCAATGGTCGAGGCCGCGAACAATGGCCGAGTCCAGGCAAAGTAAGTTCGAGCTTCCGCAAATCCCCGCCAAGCGCTATTTCACCATCGGCGAGGTGAGCGAGCTGTGTGCGGTGAAGCCGCACGTGCTGCGGTACTGGGAGCAGGAGTTCACTCAGCTCAAGCCCGTGAAGCGACGCGGCAATCGCCGCTACTACCAGCATCACGAAGTCCTGCTGATCCGCCGGATCCGTGACCTGCTCTACGAGCAGGGTTTCACCATCAATGGTGCGCGCCACCGGCTGGAGTCGAGCGACCTCGAGGCTGCGGCGGGCGCCTCCCTCTCCCTGGAGGCCCCTGTCGGAGCCAGGCCGACGGCCGCCGAGCCGGACTCCCCGGCGGCACTTTCTCCTGCCGAAATGCGGCAGGCCCTCGAAGAAATACGGGCGCTGCTCCGTCGAGCGCCCTGACGGCGGTATAATTCATGGTTTCGCGTCGGGGCGTAGCGCAGCCTGGTAGCGCACCTGCATGGGGTGCAGGGGGTCGGAAGTTCGAATCTTCTCGCCCCGACCATTTTCCCCTCTGTCCGGACGAGATCATGGCGGCGATCGCCTTGGTCTCGTTTGAGGCATGTCCCCTTGGGAAAACAGCGAAGATTGCCATTTTCAGCGAATCGGCGCAGCCTATCGATCGCCGATGTGTTCGCCTGCACGGCGCCCGGCACGACAGTTGCTTTAGCCGTTCAGGCACGACTACCTATAAAAGGTGTCAGCAATGAGCGGTGCCAACGCCCGCCCTCAGGGTAAAAATTCCGTCGTTTCGGAACTCGCGCTCGCACGCGCGCAGCGGAACACGGTATTGATCATCGATGACCTCTTCAGCAGCCGCTTGCTGCTCGCTGAGATCGTCCGCCAGATCGACGGCAAGCTCAATCTCGAATTATTCGACACTCCCAGCCGCGCACTGGAATACGCGCGCAACAACCGTGTCGACATGGTCCTGACGGACTACAAGTTGCCCGAATTCGACGGCGTACAGCTGGTCCGGCAGATACGGTCGCTCCCACACTGCGTGGATGTGCCGATCGTCGTGATCACTGTGGTCGACGATCGCCGCGTACGCTATGAAGCGCTCGAGGCCGGCGCCACCGATTTCCTGATCAAGCCGCTCGACGAGCACGAGACGCGTGCCCGCTGCGCCAACCTGCTCGACCTGCGGCGACACAAGATCGTGCTGTCGGACCAGGCACGCGTGCTCCAGTACCAGGTCGACAAATCCGTCGCAGAGATCCACGAGCGCGAACTGGAAACACTGGCCAAGCTGGCCAAGGCCGGCGAGTTCCGCGACCAAACGACCGGGCATCACCTCATCCGCATGGCCCGCTACTCGGGCTTGATCGGCACCAATCTCGGACTCGCCGCGGAGACAGTCCACGTCCTGGAAGTGGCAGCGCCGATGCACGATATCGGCAAGATCGGAATTCCGGATGCCATCCTGCTCAAGAAGGGGCCGCTGACGCCCGAAGAGGACGGCATCATGAAGACGCATCCCCGCATTGGCTACGACATCCTGAAAGGCAGCCCCTCGAAGTACCTGAGCATGGGCGCCATCATTGCGCTGGGACACCACGAAAAGTTCGAAGGGTCCGGATACCCCAATGGGTTACACGGCGAAGACATACCTATCGTCGCCCGCGTGGTCGCAGTTGCTGACGTATTCGATGCCTTAGTGAGCGAGCGCCCGTACAAGCACGCGTGGACGATTGAAGAGGGGCTCGCTTATCTTCAGGCGCAGAAGGGAAAGCACTTTGATCCGAGGTGTGTGGAGGCGTTTCTTAGTGGAGAGACTAAGGTTCGGCAAATCCAGCAGCAATATTTGGATGCGTAAGCGTTTATCTAAGCAACCACTCCAAGACCCGCATCCACAAGGTGCGCTGGAAGCGAGATCGGAAAAACCCGAAGTGTCCTATTTTCTGCGAATTCACATCAGTGGGCGAGACAACCACGCTAGTTGACGCGCAGTTTTGATAGAGGGCTAGTATTCTATTCGTCGCAGATTGTGTCGCAAACGCATCGTCCGTAAATCTTAGCGCAAGCGTCGACGCCTGAATCGCATGGAAGCGACCGAGCGCACGATCTCGCCATTCAATGTCGGGACTCCCATTCGAGGCGGTCCTATTCCACCAAAAGTCTGGCTTTCGTCGATCCGCCCATTCAAACGCCACTCCGGAAGGTAGGTCATTCATGAGGTGGAGTCTTCGTCCAGGAAAATAGCCCACGACTTGTGTTACTGCCGGCATCAGCATGTGCCACAAAAAATACATTGCTCCTCGATACGGCTGGGCGTAATCCCGCCAATAGCCGGTATGCGCTCCCACTAATATAAGGCGCTCAATCCGGTTTCCGTTTTGAGCGAAGCCTGTTAGGAAGCCGCCTACGCTGTGGCCAATTGCGACGGTGCGAGCATCGCGATACTTAGTCGTCAGCCAGTTTAGTGCACCGGCACAATCTTTGCTTCCCCAATCTTCGACAGAAGCTACGAATCCACGCAGTGTCTTTGGTCTTGAGCCACCGATGCCGCGGTAGTCGTATAAAAGAGTCGGAATTTCGTTTCCAGCGAGAAAGCGCGCAAACTTATCGTAATAACTCATACTGATTCCGGCTCCAGCACTGATAAGCGCAACCTGATTTGGACATTCGGTGTTTTGACGCGACCAGAGCCGAGCAGATAAAGGGTACCCGTCGGTGGCTGAGATAACAAAGTTTGCAGGAAGCGGTGAAGCCGAAATATCCTCCTGCGTAAAAGGTCGCGGGTTAAGCACGGCAATCTTAGGTTCAACTCATCATGTCGCGGTAGAATTACTGTGCTGATTCAAAGGATAGTCTGGCAGTTATGAGCTCAAAGAAATCGCCAAGCCTTCTTAGCCGTGAGCACCTTAAATCGGTGATCACAGCCGCGCCGCGAGCGGAGCTTGAGCAAACTGCCCTCCGGGTTGTCATTGTTGGCATTATTCTGGCCTATCTCATTTGGTACGTGTTGCGTGACGGAAGGATCCAACCTGAAGAATATGAGGTGTTGGGAGTAACAGCTGGGTTTTTCGCCCTCGCTGTCGTCTTAGTCCTTTGCGTGCTGAGCGCACCGCACGAGTCAGTAATACGTCGTTTCGTTGGAATGATAGGCGACAACGCGGTCACTACCTACTTCCTCGCGCAAATGGGAGAAGGCGGCGCTGTCATACTTGGCGTATACCTTTTCATTACTTTCGGCAACGGATTTCGTTTTGGGCGGCGTTATCTTCATGCCTGTCAGCTGATGGGGCTTGCCGGCTTCTCCATAGTTCTTTTGATATCTCCATTCTGGACTCAGCATGTTGGCATCGGCCTCGGTTTTCTGATAGCGCTCATCGTGCTCCCGTTTTACGTTGGAGTACTGGCTGAGCGGATCAATGAAGCACGTAAACATGCGGATGACGCGAATCAGGCAAAAGGACGATTTCTTGCCAATGTAAGCCATGAGATGCGCACACCGCTAAACGGCGTCATCGCAATGGCTGACGTACTACGCGAAACGAGTCTAAACGACTCTCAGCGCGAAATCGTCGACACGTTGGGAACGTCGGCGCATTTGTTACTTGCGCAGATTGAAGATGTTTTGGATATGGCCAAGATAGAAGCAGGTCGTGTCCAGATAGAAAATATGCCGTTTGATCTGGGCAAGTTGCTAACGAGCACAGTGAAAGTTGTGCTGCCCCAAGCACGCTATAAGGGATTAGCTGTCAACACGCACATCGATTCCGAGACGGCGCGTTGGTTCATCGGAGACGCGCACCATATCCGGCAGGTTTTACTGAATCTGTTGTCGAACGCAATTAAGTTCACCGACCGCGGTGAGATAAAGCTCAGCGTTACGCAGATGGGCGCCAGTGAGACTGAGGCGAGGCTTCGCTTTGAGGTTCGTGATACTGGAATCGGGATAGCGCATGACAAGCAGGCGATCATATTCGAGCCGTTCGCGCAGGCTGATGATTCGATCACACGCGTATACGGTGGTACCGGTCTTGGTACGACGATAGCGCGTCAGCTTGTCTCATTGATGGGTGGAGAGATAGGACTCCAAAGCGAACTTGGAGTCGGGAGTGTTTTCTGGGTCGAACTGCCGTTGCGGTTTGGCGAGCCGATTGGCGTCGATCTGTCCTCAGAAATTGCAACCTCGGACAGACTGTCCTCTACCTCGGCAGCTCTCGCTGCCCAGCAAACAGCGAAAATAACTAAGATTCGCGGTGCGAGAATACTTGTCGCCGAGGATAATCCAACGAATCAACGTGTGACGCAATTAATCTTGGAGAGCGGCGGGCATCGCGCCACTATTGTAGACAATGGCGAGAGCGCGTTGGATGCGCTAGAGCGTGGGGGTTTCGACCTGGCGCTTTTTGATTTGTCGATGCCAATTGTGAGTGGACTTGAGGCGCTCAAACTATATCGGTTTACAACGCAGAATCCGATACCGATAGTTATTCTATCGGCGAATGTAACCAGCAAAATAATCACTGACTGTCAGGAAGCTGGATGCGCGGAATTCATTGCGAAGCCAATAAGGCCTAGTGCGTTGCTCGAGGCCGTCGAGCGGCATTTGGCTGAAAGGGCTGAAAGTTTCGCAACGGGTTCGCCGCCCCCGCGCTCAGATGAACCGGTAACCCTAACAGTCATCGATACGCCCGTCGTTGACAACAATGTCCTGCGCGATTTGGACAAGCTCTCAAAGGATCCGACGTTCGTTGAGCGTCTTATCAGGGGTTTTAGATCGGACATCGACCGTTTGATAAAGTCCATCAGCGACGGGCTTGCTGCTCGCCGCTACGAGGAAGTGAAGGAGGCTGCCCACGCACTGAAGGGCGGTGCGGGTAGCGTCGGCGCAAGTCAACTGGTTCAACTAGCTGTACGTCTAGAAAACGCAAGTCACGATCTTCTACGTACCAAGGCTGCAACCTGGATGGAAGAGCTTGCGCACGCAGCCAGTGCCGCTCTGACAGTCCTAGACCATCACGTCGAGGACCGTCAAAACCAGAGAAAAAGCTAGAGCTACCCCGCTCTAGGCGCTTCGTTGAAGCAGAGTAACGTTGGACGAGACCAGTTCAAGATCTGCGTTCTTGTTCTGAGCTCGAACTAAACGCTCCATCATGCGAAGGTCTCTCTCCGTAAGCCTTAACGCAGCGTCGGCCCAAATCTCGACTACACGCAGTAGCTCTTCACGAGTGATTGGTTCGACCTCCCTGCGGACTAGCTCTATGCCGCGTCGCCCGTTAGCTGCTTTGGCATGTTTCCGAATGAAACTATAGACCGCGTCTTCACCCGAACCGTCAGGCGCCAGTACGTCCACGACGCCCATATCGTAAAGTTGCTTAGCGGTATAAACATTTCCGCTGGTGATCAGTTCCTCGGTCAACCTTCTCCCCACCTTCCGCGAGAGAAAGCTGTAAGCCCCCATCCCGGGAAACAAATTAAATAAAACTTCCGGAAATCCCAGTCTGGCAGACTCTTCTGCGACCAATACCGACGAGGAGAGTGCGCATTCGAAGCCGCCACCTAGTGCATCACCTTGGACAAGGGCGATAGTAGTCAGTGGCAGGTCCAAGTTTCGGGACCAGGGATACATGTTGTCGATGCATTTGCGGCCGTACTCGAGAAGACGTTCTCGGTCCGCCTTGGCAATCGCTTCGCGGAATAAGTTTAAGTCGCCGCCAAGATTGTAGATTCCTGGAGTCTTGGAACCCAGCACCAGATAGTTCACTTGACGCTCTGAACCATTCTCCCAAATGGACCCCCGCTGCCGCTCGATGCTCCCATGAAAGTCCCGCAACTCGGCTAGCAACTTAAGGTTAAACACCGGCCGAACTTCTGGCTTCATAAAATGCCACATCACCCCATGCTCAACATCAAACCGAAAATCTAATTGTTCATACACGGATTGTGGGAAGCAGCGAATCTCTGCGACAGCGCTCATTTTTCAATCTCCCTTGACGGTCGAACAAACAAACCCCTACCTCGCTCGCATTGTGGCAAACAATTTGAAGGCACGCCAACACTATCAATAAAAGAAGCCGGTACTAGTCAAAGGATTTTGATTCACACCAAATTTTCAATACGGTTGGGTAACCACGACTGGTAGTGTACAAGCCCCGGGTACCATTCGCGCGCTCGGACGTAAAGCTATGAAAATTAAAAGATTGTAGGCCGGTGCAAACGTTTGCGTCGGCTACTAAAATTCGTAGCGCGGCCAACTCAAAGTCGCCTGTTACGATTCCATCCTGTCCAGCAGTTACCCACCTGTTCAGAACCTTACTTTTACTTGTTTTCGATTAGCATCGTTAAAGCGGAGTGGGATCGGTCTCTAGTTAGAAGAACAGCTTTGAAAAGGAGGGATCTATGTTGCAAGCACTCCGTCTAAAGCCCGTGCAGGTTGATCCTCAAGGCTACATTCCTAGTGTCGCTGAACCCTTATTCACTGCTGCAAAGAATGGCGAAGATCTCATCCCAGTATTGACTGCGATAACCAAGCTTTTCGGGTTCGATACGTTTACGTGCGGTGTAAGTATGAGCATTCGACCTACTGAAGACTCGCTCATCCACGTTGTCACCACTCTGCCTCCCGAGTGGCTAGAAGTGTATGACGCCAAGTCGTTTATAGAGGTCGATCCACGCATTCAAACTCTCCTCGCTACGGGGCTGCCAATAGTTATTTGGGATCAGCAAACGTTCAGAGGACGAAATTCGCGCACAGATGACTTTCTCGATGCTGCGTCGCAGTTTGGCTTAGGAAGCGGCGTGGCCGTTGGCTTTTTCGATCGTCGAGCTCATCCGTTCACGGTCGCGCTCAACTCGGCCGCGACGATAATTGATTCTCAACGGAGAGCGGAGATCTGCAAAAGTGTTGGGGATATCGTCTTGTTCGCGCATTTTTTTGAGGAACTTTTTGTTGCAACGATCATTGACCAGAAGTTGCGCCCGACATGTCAAGGAGCACCGATCAGCGCTCGAGAACGTCAGTGCCTTGCCCTCGCGGCCAATGGTCAGACAGGAGACGATATTGCCCATAAACTTGGAATAACTACTCGTACCGTTCAGTTCCACTTTGATTCGATACGATCCAAATTAGGGGCCGCAAGCAGACAGGAGGCGATAGCCAAGGCAGTCCAGGCTGGCATCGTACACGCCTCGATATGAGGTTGTGGACATAGCAACTATCGATCAGTTCTGCACAATAGTCTCCGCAACCGCTTCCTGGCGGTGTTTCGCCACTAGTGTTTATCGCGAAGAACCTCCAACTCCCTCCACCCGCCCTGCACCAACCCTTCGATCGGCCGAAAGGTCGACTTGTAGGCCATTTTCTTGCTGCCCTCGATCCAGTACCCGAGGTAAACGTACGAGCAGCCCAAGCTCCCGGCAGCGCTGGATTTGCCAAAGGACGTTGATACGTTCCGTAGCTCGCGCCGGACGGCTCGATGTCGTAGAAGGTGTAGACCGACGACAGACCGTCGTAAAGCCGGTCGACCAGGCTCACCATCCGCAGCCCGGCTGGCGTCTCGAAACTCGATACAATTCGGTGCCGACGTTGCTGTGCAGCAGAAAATGCTGGTACTGCTCCCGGCTGTCCTGATCCATCCCACCGCCAGGATGGCGCTGGCGCTGATAACGCAGGTACAGCGCGTAATGTTCACTATCAAACGCCAAACTGCACCTATTTGTCGTTAACTGCAAGTGACGCTTCCACGAACGACGTCTGGCTACGGCTCTCCTTGAACCGCGATACCGGGATCCGAACAGGAACGCATTCCCGGCAGTGATCGCAATAGGGCCGGTAGGTAAACGCGCCGCTTCGCCTGAAACCGAGACGCACCAGCTCGCCGTACAGCCGGCTGTCGATCAGGTGGCTGGGCGTCGCAACCTGCGAGCGGGCGAGCCGATCAGGGAGGTAGCTGCACGGGTACGGCGCCGTCGCATAGAACTGCAGCGCCGCGATCGGCAGGTCATTGAGTTTGGTCATCGGGGTCGCCCTGCGCCCTGCTTTCCCGACCATCGACGGTCGGGCTCCGGGCAGTTTACCAATCGCTCGAGCGCTTTCGCAAACACCTGCCGCGAGACGGGGCGTGCGCCCAGTCGCGCCAGATGGTCGGTGTCCTGCTGGCAATCGATCATTGGCATCGCCCGATCCTTGAGCATCGCGACGAGATGCACGAGCGCGACCTTCGACGCGTCACTTTCGCGCGCGAACATCGACTCGCCGAAGAACATCCTTCCGATCGAAACACCGTAAAGACCGCCGACCAGTGCGCCGTCGCGCCACGCTTCCACTGAATGAGCGTGACCGAGCGCGTGCAGGTGCGTATAGGCCTCGATCATCTCCGGCATGATCCAAGTGCCGTCGATGGCCGTGTTCGCGGAAGCGAGCACTCGCCGATCACATGGCGAAAAGCGGTGTCGACACGAATCTCGAACTTCCGCTGGAGGCCACGGTCTTTCGCAGCGAGCGCGTGACTTTCAGTTCGTCGCAACGCAAGACCATGCGCGGATCGGGGGACCACCACAAGATCGGCTGGCCTTCGCTGTACCAGGGAAAAATACCACGGCGATAGGCGCGAGCAGGCGCGCCGGCGAGAGATCGCCGCCGGCGGCGAGCAGCCCGTTCGGCTCCGTCGAGCGCGTGCTCGATCGGAGGGAATGCGGCATCGCCGCGCAGCCAGGGGATCAAAGTATCATTCCCGTCATGCGCCGCACCGCCGTTCTCATCGCATGAGCGCCCCGCGCCGCCCGGAGCGCCGACACGGGAACGCGCAGCACGACAGTGGTCCGACCCGCGCAAACACGACACCACGCCGCTGCGCCTGGGCAGGCACCGACGCGCGAATGATCGCGTATCACGACACCGAGTGGGGCACGCCCGTCCACGACGATCGCATGCTTTTCGAATTCCTCACGCTCGAGGGCGCGCAGGCTGGCCTGTCGTGGCAAACCATTCTCAACAAGCGCGAAGGCTATCGCAGCGCGTTTGCCGGATTCGATCCCGCGCGCGTCGTCGCCTTCGACCAGGATCGTGTCGAGGCGCTGATGCTCGACGCGGGAATCGTGCGCAATCGGCTCAAGATCGAAAGCACGGTGAGCAACGCTCGCGCCGTCCTCGACGTGCAATCGAAGTACGGAAGCCTCGACCGCTATCTCTGGTCGTTCGTCGCAGGCAAACCGATCGTCAATCGGCGCGTTCGGGCGGGCTCGGTGCCTGCGCGCACCGCGGTCTCCGATGCGATGTCCGAATGCGCTCAAGCAACATGGCTTCAGGTTTGTCGGAACCACGATCTGCTATGCCTTCATGCAGGCCACCGGGATGGTCAACGATCATCTGACGACCTGCTTTCGATACGCCGCCGGCACGCGGTAATCGCGGCGCTACCGATCAGACGGTCTGCGCGAGCGGCTCGATCCTTCCCGGCGCCGCGCCGAGACCGAACTGCAGCGCGGCCAGTCGTCGATACAGTGGATCGTCGCGAACCAGCGACGCATGCGTGCCTTGCGCTACCGCGACGCCGCCATCGAGCACGACGATGCGATCGGCGCTGACGACGGTCGCCAGCCGATGCGCGACGATGAGCGTGGTGCGTCCGGTCATCAGGCGATCCAGCGCGAGTTGCACCATGCGCTCGCTTTCCGAATCGAGCGCGCTGGTCGCCTCGTCGAGCAGGAGGATCGGGCGGCTGCGAAAGCACCGCGCGCGCGATCGCCAGGCGTTGGCGTTGTCCGCCCGAAAGCTTGACGCCGCGCTCGCCGAGCTGCGTGTCGAAGCCGTGCGGCATCCGTGCGATGAACTCGCTCGCGAACGCTGTTTCACAGGCGTCGCGGACTTCGTCGTCGCTGGCCTGCGGCCGGCCGTAACGCACGTTCTCCCACACGTTGGCTGCAAAGATGACCGGATCCTGCGGCACCACGGCGATGCGCTGCCGCGCACGGCGCGCGGATCGGCGTCGCGCACATCGATGCCGTCGATCAGCACGCGTCCCGACTGTGGATCGTAGAAGCGAAGCAGCAGCTGGAATACGGTTGTCTTGCCCGCGCCCGACGGCCCCACCAGCGCGATGCGCTCGCCGGCCGCGACGCGAAGCGTCAGCGTTCGCAGCGCCGCGTCCGCCAGCCGCGACGGATAAGCAAACGTCACTCGCCTCGAGCGCCACCGTGCCCAGGGGCGGCTCGGGCAATGTCCGCGGTGCGTTTGGCGCGGCGATTTCCGGCGGCGTATCGAGGATCTCGAACAGGCGCTCGGTGGCTCCGAGCGCGCGTTGCAGGTCGCCGACGACCTCGCTGACCGCGCCGACCGAGGTCGCGACGACGACGGCGTAGAATACGAACGCTGAAAGCTGGCCGGCGGATAGCCGTCCGGCAAGCACGTCGTGTCCGCCGATCCACAGGATGATACCGACGGCGACAAAAACCAGAAAGATCACCGCGGCAATGAGCAGCGCGCGCTGGCGGATGCGATCGACACCTGCGGCAAAGGCGCGCTCGACGCGTTCGGCGTAGCCGGCGCGATCGACATCCTCATGCGCATAGGCCTGAACGGTTCGGATCTCGTGAATGGCCTCGTCCACGAACGAACCGCTGTCGGCGATACGATCCTGACTGGCACGCGAGAGGCGGCGTACTCGTCGTCCAAAAAGGATGATCGGCAGCACCACCAGCGGCAGGCCCGCGAGCACGAGCAGCGTCAGCTTGAGGCTGGTCAGCATGAGGAGCACGAGCGCGCCGACACCGAGCACGAGGTTACGCAGCGCCATCGACAGGCTCGACCCGATCGCGGTCTCGAGCATGGTGGTGTCGTTGGTGAGTCGCGAAATCACCTCCCCAGTGCGCGTGAGCTCGAAGAATCCCGGCGAGAGCGTGAGCAGGTGATCGAACACCCGCTTGCGAAGATCGGCGGTGACCCGCTCTCCGATCCACGAGACGCTGTAGAAGCGCAGGTAGGTCGCGAGCGTCATCACTGCGATGATGGCGAGCACGGCGACTAGCGCGCGATCGAGCTCGGCGGCGTCGCCAGCCGAGAAGCCTCGGTCGATGACGATGCGAAGTCCCTGCCCGATCGCCAGTGCGCAACCGGCCGCGATCAACAGCGCGATTGCGGCGATCGCGAAGCGGCCGCGATACGGCGCGAGATAACCTGCCAGTCGCTTCACTGTCGATGCGACGGGGTGGTGCAGGCGGGTCGCAGCGGGAGAAGACGACGTGGTCACGGCTGCATTATAGGCGAGCCCACTGTCTTCGCCGGACGTGGCGCAAGGTGCTTCGGGTAAAATGCGTGCGGTCGCCCTCGTAGCTCAGTGGATAGAGCGATCCCCTCCTAAGGGATAGGTCACACGTTCGATTCGTGTCGAGGGCGCCAGAATTCAATCGCTAAGATCGGACTCGAACGCCCTGCAATTCGTATCGTCCATCACGGGCGTGACCTCATGCTCGACGACTCTAGTTCCAACTGCCACAGCTGGTACGGTCGTCCACGCGAAACACTCAGGACCATGGGCGTCTTACTCGCATTGCGTAACTTGCGCCGATGCTCGACCAAGCCGGACCGCCTTGCTCATTCGGACAATGGTGCTCACGGCTATCTCCGAAGTGCCTGAAGACGACTAGATTCGCAGGGGATGCAAGGGTCAAGCTTGGCCGTTGCATCTAAGCGCGTTTATGCGTCACTGCCAACGGCGGGCGCCCCCGCCCGCTCGTAGCTGGATCGAGGGCCATCACCGGCTCCCAGGCCTGCGCATAGCGGTCGGCGTTCCGCTGTCGGAAGACTTTACATTTGCTGTCATGAACAGCATGAAACCAAGCCAAGTCAACCTAAAACTCATTAGATTCAGTAATTTACATATACGACTCCCAGTGGCTTGTTAATTGCTGCAACCACCATGAAACGCCAGCATCGCGATTTCGGTCCACCGCTATTTCGCGTAGCTTGCGCAACCACAGGGAGTACAACAATGTCGATCAACAAATTACGAATGCTCATCTGCACGCTGGCCGCTGGCGCGCTTGCGTCCGTTGCCGGCGCGGCACACGCCGGCTTTTATGGCTCCGATTTCGACCCGATCCACTTTTCCGGGACCGCCGAATTCTTTCTCACCACCGCGTGCGAGACGGATGGCGTGCATTTCCAAGGCGTTGGCGGCTGCACTTTCGATCTTTTGGCCGGACCGTCGGTCACATTGACCGATGGCAGCCACACCAGCGCGCTCAACTTCGGCTCGAACCCGGGGAAGCTGCCAGACTCCACGGATATGCTATTCCTCGCGTATCTGAACGGAGATCTCGCCGGGGTGACCACCGGTTTCGTTGGTGGCTTCACGGCCGTCGATCAGATCGATTTTCCCGGGCTTTGGTGGCTGCAATTCGTGGCAGTCCCACATTTCAGCTCGAATAGTGATTCGAATAGTGATTCGTTGACCAGCCTGAATAACCGTGACTCATCGTTCACGCTCACATCGGTCGACAACAGCGTATTGCTCTTCCACAACTGCCCTTTGATCCGTGATCATGCGATTTGTACCAGTGGGCAGCTCGCGGATACGGCAGACACCGTCGCCTTTGCGCGGGTACCGGAGCCGGGCTCGCTATGCCTGGTCCTCGGTGGCTTGGGTGCCGGCTGGTTGGCGCGCAGGCGGAAAGCAGCCGCCTGAGTCGCGCCATGATGACCACGGCCCCGCCGCTTGCGACGGGGCCTTTTGTTTCTTGGGGGCCCGGATCCCAACGGTGAAATCGACCGCCGGCCCGCGACGATCAGGCGGTCACGGCAATCGACGGCGTGACCGCCGAAGCGGCCATGGATTCCAGAACATACTCCATGGCGTCGTCGAAGGCCCAGTTCTTTCCCTCCGACCACGCCGCATCGAAGGCGGCTTCGTCAAGTGTGTCACGCGCGGCGTCGATGTTCGCCTGCCGCTTCGGCTCGTCGCGGGGCGAGCGCGGGAGTACGAGTGCCGCTCGGATGAACGTCGTCGCTGCCTGTAGCCGCACCGCGCTGGCGGATTGCCCCACCGCATGCAGCAGTACCGCATAGTCCTCGAGACAGTTGAGCGCCTCGAGATTCATTTCAAAGTCCTCGAACGCGCGCAGCGCTTCGGCCAGTCGACTGCCCGCAACGGCATAAGCTCCGCTTGCGG
The DNA here is from genome assembly GCA_963816915.1 of uncultured beta proteobacterium. Lineage (GTDB taxonomy): Bacteria > Pseudomonadota > Gammaproteobacteria > Burkholderiales > Casimicrobiaceae > PALSA-1003. The sequence goes on along the minus strand of CAWFMK010000008.1, from coordinate 567,136 downwards.
TGTCGGTCTTGCCCAGGCACCACAGGGCTATCGCTTCGTCGCGCTTGTTCTCCGCATCTCGACAGATCTTGAGCGAACGCATGAACCGCGCCTGCGCGCTTTGCAGGTCGCCCGAGGCGAGCGCCAGTTCTCCCAGATTGCGTTCGCATTCGCTTTCCAGTTCCTGGTGCTTGATGCCGCGGGCGAGCACGAGGCACTGCTCGAAGTGCTCTTTTGCCCTGACGTCGTCCGCCAACTGCACGCAAATTTCGCCCATGTGCAGCAGCCCGATGGCCTCGCCGACCTTGTCCGCGAGCTGGCGGAAGATGCCTAAGCTTTCCTGTTCACATTCTCGCGCCTTGGCCGCGTCACCCTCGCGCAGGTGCAGCACGGAGAGCGTGGACAGCGTCGCGGCGATCTCGCGCGGGTCCGCCAAGCCCCGGCGGAGCTCGAGGCATTCCGTCAGCAGCCGGGTCGCTTCCGCATAGTCACCCTGGCTGGTTGCGAGCACGCCGCCCACATAGAGGGCGTGGCCGCGAGCGATATTCGGCTCCATGACTCCGGGCAGCGCGAGCACGGCGCGCAGGTTCTTGCGGCCTTCGGTGGCATAGCCGCGAAGAATCCGGAAATTCATCATGGCCACTTCGAACTTGACCGCGATCACCGGATCGGCGCCGCCTGAGAGCGCAAGTACGACGGCAGCACGCAGGTTGTCCAGTTCGGCTTCGAGGCGTCGCGTCCATTCCGCCTGTTCCGGGCCGCGCAGCTTGCCGCGCGCGGTCTTGGCAAGGCCGAGGTAATAGTCGCAGTGCCGCGCCGCCGTCGCCGCGACATCGTCGCGCTGTTCCAGCCGCTCCTGCGCGAACTCGCGGATCGTCTCCAGCATCCCGTAACGTTGCTTGACCAGGTGCTCGTGGGCGAACTCGCGGATCGTCTCCAACAACCCGTAGCGCGCACCGCCTCCGTCGCGGTCGAACATGACCAGTGATTTGTCGACCAGCGACGTCACCAGGTCGACGACATCGAACGGGTCAACCGGATCCGCGCCGCATACCGCCTCCGCTGCCGCCAGGTCGAACCCGCCGACAAACGCGCTCAGCCGGTCGAGAACGATCTGCTCGTTCTCGTGCAAGAGATCGTACGACCAGTTCACCAGCGCGCGCAGCGTCTGCTGCCGTTCGAGCGCGACGCGGCTGCCGCCGGTGAGCAGCTTGAAGCGATCGTGCAGGCGCTCGTTGATCTGCTCGACTGACATCGATCGCGTTCGCGCAGCCGCCAGTTCCAGCGCCAACGGAATGCCGTCGAGCCGGGCGCACAACTCGGCCACGGCCGGGGCATCCCGCTCCGATACCGAGAAATCGGGTTTCTGCAGCCGTGCGCGTTCCACGAACAGCTGCACGGCATCGGAGCGCAGGAGGCTTTCCGCGCCAGCCTTGCGGTCGGGAACGCGCAGCGGGTGGACCGGATACGTCTGTTCACCCCGGATGTGCAATGCCTCGCGACTGGTCGCGATGATCCGTATGCCGGGCGCGGCCTGGAGCAGTGCGTCCGCCAGTCCCGCGCAGGCGCCGATCAGGTGCTCGCAGTTGTCGATGATCAACAGCAGCTTGTGCTCCCTGACATAGGCGCACAACGTCGGCAGCATCGGCTTGCCGGCCTCCTCGCGCACCCCCAAGACCTGTGCGGCCACATTCGGCACCAGCGAGGCGTCCTTGATCGGCGCCAAGTCGATGAACCAGACGCCATCCGGAAATTTCTCCAGCACGTCGGCCCCGATTTGCAAAGACAGGCGGGTCTTGCCCAATCCGCCCATGCCGAGAAGCGTCAGCAGGCGTGTCGACTCGAGCAGGCCTTTCGTTTCGGAGAGTTCGCGTTCGCGCCCGATGAACGAGGTCACCTGCTGCGGCAGGTTGTTGGGCGTTGCTTCGAGCGAGCGCAGGGCCGGAAAATCCTGCCGCAGCGCCGGATGCACGAGCTGGTAGACGCGCTCGGATGTGGCGAGGTCACGCAGACGTACAGCGCCGAGATCGCGCAGCGTGATCTTGAGCGGCAGCCGGCCGCCCACGCGGTCCACGACTGCCTGGGAAACCAGTATCTGGCCTCCATGCGCGGCCTTCATGATGCGTGCCGCGCGGTTCACCGGACTGCCGAACAGATCCTCGTCGCGGCGCTCGACGATGCCGAGGTGCAGTCCGGCACGCACGCGGAGCGCAAACGCAGTGGCCGCGGCCAGCTCCTCCAGCGCCTGTTGCAGAATCACGGTGGCATTGAGCGCGTCCGCCGGGTCGTCGAAGGCAGCGTACATGCCGTCGCCCGTCATCTTGACCACCACGCCCCGATTGCCCTCGACGGCCGTCCGGGACGCCGCGTCGTGGGCTGCGAGCGCGCGCGACATGCGCTCCCCGTCTTGCTCCCAGAGTCGGGTGCTGCCCTCGATGTCGGTGAAAAGCAGGGTGGTCCCCGCGGATGCCGCTTGCACGCCAAACGCTCCAAGGCTGGCTGTTGCTCAACGTATACTCTACCGCCGTGACGGGTGACTGCCAATCCGCAAAAAACAAGTTCGCTACGTGACTGTTCCGCACGCGGCGCGCCCCAGCCCCGTGTGACGGGAAGTCGAGAGGTATCGGGCTGAGCACGACCACGGCAACCCGGATTCGTCCAGGCCCGGACACTCCAGACTGGGCCGACGTGTGGCGGAAGGGTCTGGCGCCGCCAGCCCCGAGACTGCAACCGCATGTCCGACGCGGGCGTCCCGCGATCGCGATGCTTTACAATCCGCCTGCCTCATCCTGCACGCGTTAATAACGGTTCGCCGGAGCTTCATCGACAATATCCGTTCTTTTCCGGAGTGATCCTTCCGTGACGGTGCTTCTCACCGGCGGCGCCGGCAACATCGGCCCGCATACCTGCATCGAGCTGCTCCGAATTCGTAAATCCGTCGTCGTCCTCGATAACCTGTCCAACGGAAACCCCGAGGCGCTGCGCCGCCCTCACCGATCGCTCGGATCTCACGCAACAGAGCGCGCGCCGGTTTCCAACTTCTCTGCCAGCCGTCGATGACTGCAACGCGTTTCAGAATCGTGCCGCGCGATGTCAACGCGCATCTGTTCGAGGTCTCCTGCACGATCGACGATCCGGATCCGGCGGGGCAGATCTATCGATTGCCGACCTGGGTTCCAGGGAGTTATCTGATCCGGGAATTCGCTCGGCATGTCGTCTCGGTGGCAGCGAGCGCGCCGAACGGCGAAGTCAGTGTTCGCAAGATCAGCAAGGATGCCTGGCAGGCGGCCGCGTGCACGGGTCCGCTGACATTTACCGCAACGATCTACGCCTTCGACACGTCGGTACGCGGCGCGTACCTCGACGCGACGCGCGGATTCTTCGTCGGCGCGTGCGTATTCGTCTGTCCCGACGGCCGAGCGCTGCAGCCGTGCGAACTGGAGCTCGTGGCGCCCTCCTGCGATCTCGGGCAAGCGTGGCGCGTTGCGACCAGCATGCCGCGGCAGGACGCGCCGGAAGGTGGATTTGGGCGCTATCGCGCCGCTGACTACGACGAGCTCATCGACCATCCGGTGGAGATGGGGACCTTCGACCTGGTCAGCTTCGACGCCGGTGGCGCGCGCCACGACATCGCGGTCAGCGGGAGACACCACGGCGACCTCGACCGATTCGCGCGCGATCTGCAGCGCGTCTGCCAGTCGCAGATCGACCTTTTCGGCGGCCATCCCGACAGCCGTGCCCCAGTCGATCACTACGTGTTCCAGCTCCTGGCGCTCGGCGAGGGTTACGGCGGACTCGAGCATCGCGCCAGCACCAGCCTGATTTGCGCTCGGAACAATCTGCCAGCGCCCGGCGCGACAGCAGTCGACGACGGCTATCGCACGTTGCTCGGCCTCGCGAGCCACGAATACTTCCACACGTGGAACGTCAAGCGCATCAAGCCCGCGGCGTTCGTTCCCTACGACCTGGCGACCGAGGCCTATACACGGCAATTGTGGGCCTTCGAAGGCATCACGTCGTACTACGACGACCTCATGCTGCTGCGAAGCGGCGTCATTTCGCAGCGCGATTACCTCGAGCTGGTCGGACGCGCCATCAGCGCCGTGCTGCGTACGCCAGGGCGGCACGTGCAGAGCATCGCCGAATCGAGCTTCGACGCCTGGCTGAAATATTACCGCCAGGACGAGAATTCGCCGAACGCAGTCGTCAGTTATTACGTCAAGGGCTCACTGGTCGCGCTCGCACTCGACCTGGTCCTGCGTCTCGACGCTCACGCAATCCTCGACGATGTGATGCGCGCACTGTGGCAGCGTTTCGGACAGCGCGGGGTCGGCGTCGGCGAAGACAGTATCGAGGCGGTCGCCAGCGAGCTCGCCGGTCGCGACTTGGGTCCATTCTTCGCCGACTACGTCAGCGGAACACGCGAGCTTCCGCTGGCTGATCTGCTTCGAGAGTTCGGCATCGAGCTCAAGCTGCGCGCATCGCGCGACGAGCGCGACAAGGGCGGCAAGGCGATCGAACGCGATCTGCCGAAAATCTGGCTGGGCATGCGCATGGCGCCCGGCAACGAGGTCCGCGTGAAGAACGTCCTGGCCGACGGTCCCGCGCAACGTGCGGGTGTCGCCGCGGGCGACACGATCGTCTCACTCGACGGATTGCGCGCCTCGCCCGAGCGGATCGAACATCTTTGCAGGACGCGCCTGCCCGGCGAGTGCATCAGCGTGCTCGCATTCAGGCGTGACGAGTTGATGAGCTTCGAGCTCGTGCTGGAGGAGGCACCGAACGATGCATGCTGGCTGGTGCCCGACGAGAAAGCGACTGCCGAGGTCCTCGCTCGCCGAGCAGCCTGGTTGGGCGGTTGACTAAGCCGCCTTCCAGTGTGGCGGCACGGTCTTGTCGAAATAGGGCAATGCCTCGATGCGCGCCTTCCAGGCGCGGAGCTTCGGCGTGAGCATGCCATCGGCGTCCAGATCGGGGAGCTTCATCTTCTGCGCGCGATACAGGAACGCGATCAGCGGATAGAACGCGAAGTCCGCCGCCGACAGGGGGCCCGCCAGATAATCACCGCGCATGAGCTCGCTCATCATCGCGAGCTCATCGGTTGAGTTCTTGCGCCACTCCGCGATTTGCTGGGCGTCTCGTTCCTCCGGCTTTTTCCAGAACGCCTGCTCGAGTAGCGGATCGGTCGACTTCCATGCGTAGCTGTCGACCTCGAGCACCATGCGCCGCGCGATCGCGCGATCCCTCGCGTCGCCTGGAAACAGTGGCGCGCCGCGTCCAGGGAATGCTTCGTCGAGGTATTCCACGATCGCGTTGGACTCCCAGAGCACGAAGTCGTCATCGACGAGCACGGGAACCTGGTGGCGGGGATTGAGCGCGATGAATTCCGGCTTGCGCGTGTCTCCCGCCGAGAACGAGAGCATCTTGAGTTCGTATTCGAGCGCCTTGTGTTCGAGAGCGAGCTGGGCGCGCCACGCGTAGGGAGAACCGGATCCGTAGTAGAGGGTCAGCGACATTGGATATTCCTGGCTTGGACCCAACTCAGCGCGGCTTGCGCCCCGACGAGTGATCCCCGGTTGCGCCGCCCGCGCCGCGCAGCGCTTCGAGAGACGCTTTCTGCAGTTCCAGCGTCTTGATGCTCATCTGCATGAAGTTGAGGCTCATGTTCAGCCAGTTCTCGATCACGCGGAACTCGGCGATCTTCTTGTCCAGTTCGGCGGGGTCGAGCGTGGTGAACATCGCGGCGGGATTCGGGAAAGGCATCGCTGCAGGCGAGCCCGGCGCCGGCGCCGGGGTCAGTCCGGGAATCGGCATTCCGAATGGATTCCACATGCGCTGCATGAACTCGAGCGCCTGCTGTGGCGTAAGTGGTGGCGACGTGGGGTCTGACATGGTTTCCTCCGACTGGGCGGCGGGCTACGCGCCTCGCTTTTCCGCTATTATGCCCCACATGGGAGAATCGGCAGCACTCCTTCTACCTGCACTCAAAGCCATCGTCGGCGACGCGAATGTGCTCACCGCCGCCGCGGACACCGCAGCCTTCGTGACCGATTGGCGCGATCGCTACCACGGCCATGCGCGCGCCGTGGTGCGTCCCGGCGACACCGAGGAAGTCGCCGCCGTCGTGCGCTGCTGCGCGGACAACGGCGTTGCCGTCGTGCCGCAGGGCGGCAACACCGGCCTCTGCGGAGGAGCGACGCCGCACGTGTCGGGCGATGAGGTCGTGATCTCGCTGTCGCGGCTCAACCAGGTACGCGCGATCGACACCGACAACGCGACGATCGTCGTCGATGCCGGCGTGCCGCTGGCTGCGGTCCAGGAAGCCGCCGCCGATGCGGGCATGCTGTTTCCTCTGTCGCTCGCCTCGGAGGGCAGCTGCATGATAGGCGGCAACCTCGCGACCAATGCCGGCGGGACCGCGGTGATTCGCTACGGCAACGCGCGCGAGCTGGTCCTCGGCGTTGAAGTCGTTCTCGCGGACGGCAGGATCTGGGACGGCCTCAGGGGACTGCGCAAGGACAATACCGGTTACGACCTCAAGCAGCTGTTCCTCGGCAGCGAGGGTACGCTCGGCATCGTGACTGCCGCGGTGCTCAAGCTTTTTCCGCGCCCGCGCACCTCGGCGACCGCGTGGGTGGGCGTGACCGACGTGGCGGCAGCCGTTGCCCTGCTGCGCGCGCTGCGCGACACGTTGGGCGATCGCGTTACTGGCTTCGAACTCATCTCCGCCGAGTGCGTCGCGCTCGCCCGCGAGCGCTTTCCCGCCCTGCCCGACGCGCTGCCCGGGCACCCGTGGTACGTGCTGGTGCAGGCCGACGACCCCGCCGAGCATTCGCCGTTGCGCGATCAGGTCGAAGCAGCGCTCGCGGCTGCCATCGACGATCATGTCGCTGCGGATGCGAGCCTCGCGCAATCCGATGCGCAGGCGGCCGCGCTTTGGAATCTGCGCGAACACATCCCGGAAGCGCAGCGGCTCGAAGGACCCAATATCAAGCACGACATCAGCGTTCCGGTGTCGAGTATTCCCGCGTTCCTCGAGCGTGCGCGCATCGCTCTGGACGCCGCCCTCCCGGGCGTGCGCTACGTTGTGTTTGGCCACCTCGGCGATGGCAACCTGCACTACAATCTTTCGCCGCCGCGCGGCGGCGACGCAACGCGGTTCATGGATCTCATGGCCCCGGCCAATCGTATCGTGTACGACCTGGTCGCCGAATTTGGAGGTAGCTTCAGTGCGGAGCACGGCATCGGTCAGATGAAGCGCGAGGAGCTCATTCGCTATAAGTCGCCGCTCGAGGTGGAGCTCATGCGTCGTGTAAAGCGCGCGCTCGATCCCAACGGCGTGCTCAATCCGGGCAAGGTCGTCTGATGTCGAAGATCATCGCCTGGATCATCGTCGTGTTCTTGGTGCTGTTCGCCCTGCGCCTGGTCAATGCGCGCAATGCGCGTGCCCGCCGCAATGCGAATGCAAAGAGCGGCAAGATGAGCGCGGGAGCGCCGATGGTCCGCTGCGCGAAATGCGGCGTCTACCTTCCGCGCAGCGATGCCGTTGCGCTCACCGATGGCTTTGCCTGCGCCGAGGGCGAGTGCGCCAAGCATTGAGCATGGATACGCATCCACATCCCGCGATTCCGCCGTTCGAGCCACCGCCGCTGCGAACGATGATCAACGAATCGGGTCGCCGCATCCTTTGGATCGTGGGCATCTACCGTTCGGTCTGCGCGACGCTACTGCTGGGCGCGGCGCTGTTCATCGACCTGCGGATGGCGGGCGTAGGACTTCCCAACGCCTTCGTCACCGCGAGTGGTCTGTACTTTCTGTTCGGCATCGCATCGTTTCTCTGGGTGCAGCGCGAGTCGCTGGTCATCCCGCTGCCCGCTCTGTTGCTGGCGCTCCTCGTCGGCGACGTGTTCTTCATCGCCCTGCTGATGTATTCCGGAGGCGGCGCCAGCGGACCGCTGCCGATCCTGCTCTTCCCACAGCTGGCGGCGAGCGGCTGGCTGATGCGCACGCGAATCGCTTTTTTCCACGCGGCGCTGGCGAGCTCGGTGCTGATCGCCGTCGACAGCTGGCGCTTGATCGACGGGCTCATTCCCGCTCCGCAGATCCTGCAGACGGGGCTGATTGGATTCGGCTACTTCGCGACCGTCGGCGCCGCGCTCGCGTTGGGGCGCTATACCAAGGCGAGCGAGGATCTCGCCGCGCAGCGCGGCATCGACGTCGCGAACCTCGAACAGGTTAATCGTCTGATCATCCAGGACATGCAGGACGGTGTCCTGGTCGTCGACCTGAACGGCGTCGTGCGCGGTCACAACGCACAGGTCACGCGCCTGCTCGGCGGCTTTGGTCGCATGCGTGGGGGAATGCGCCTGTCCGAGTTCAGCTCGATCCTGCACGACTACTGGCGCCGCTGGCAGGAAGACTTCGCCGAACCGCTGCCGCCGTTTAAGGTCGAGGCGACCCAACGTTTGTTGCGCGTGCGCCTGGTGCGCATCGGATCCGGATTGAACGGAGGCACGCTGATCTACCTCGAAGATCTTGGACGCGCTCAGGGCGAGGCGCAGCAGATCAAGCTCGCTGCGATGGGGCGCCTGACCGCGAGCATCGCGCACGAAGTGCGCAATCCGCTGTCCGCGATCAATCAGGCGGCCCAGCTGCTCGAGGAAGACGGATCGGTCGCGCCCGAAGGCCAGCGCCTGCTCTCGATGATTCAAAACAACGCCAAACGCATCGACCGCATTGTGGGCGAAGTGCTTCAGCTCAATCGCCGTGACCGGCAGCAACCCGAGGTGGTTGCGCTCAAGGAATTCATCGAGTCGCTGATCGAGGAAATCGTCCAGGCCGAGCAGATGCCGCCCGGCGGAGTCGTGATCCAATGCGCCAGCGACCTGCTGGTGATCTTCGATCGCGGCCATCTGAACCAGATCCTCTGGAACCTGGTTCGCAATGCGTGGCAGCACTGTCAGAAGAAGGACGGCAGCATCCACGTGGCGGCGCGACCCGGATACATGGGCGATGCCGTAATATGCGAGCTGTCCGACGATGGCCCCGGCATTCCAGCGGAGCTTCGCGCGCAGATATTCGAGCCGTTTTTTACGACGCGACCGGGAGGCACGGGCCTCGGGCTGTACATCGCCCGTGAGCTCGCGGACGCCAATGGCGCTGCCATGGAATTGTTGCCCAAGTCACCGGGTGCGCATTTCCGGCTCACGCTCAAGCGCGCCGCCGGCACCATCGCACAAGCACGCAGTTAAGGGAGCGATACGAACATGACCCGCCGAATCCGCGATCGCGGACAGCCCAAGGTGCTCGTCGTCGACGATGAGCCGGATCTGCTCGAGCTGCTCGAGCTCACGCTATCGCGCATGGGGCTCGATACGACGCGCGCGCAGACCGTCGCCGAGGCGGTCAAGCTTCTCGACACGCAGGGGTTCGATCTGTGCCTGACCGACATGCGTCTGCCCGATGGTCAGGGGCTCGCGGTGGTCGAGCATATTACCGAGAAAAATCTCGATGTACCTGTCGCGGTGATCACCGCGTTCGGCAGCGCCGAGAATGCGGTCGCCGCGCTCAAGGCCGGTGCTTTCGATTACCTCGCCAAGCCGGTGGCGCTCGAGCAGCTGCGCGCACTGGTCAAGCAGGCGCTGAAGGTTCCCGAAAAGCCTTCGTCCACGTCATCCTATCAATTGCTCGGCGAATCGCCCGCGGTGATGCAGGTGCGTGGAATGATCGAGCGGCTGTCCAAGAGCCAGGCGCCGGTGTTCATCACCGGCGAATCAGGCAGCGGCAAGGAGCTCGCCGCGCGCATGATCCATTCAGGCGGCTCGCGCACCGATCTTCCCTTCGTGCCGGTCAATTGCGGCGCGATTCCCGAGAACCTGATGGAGTCGGAGTTCTTCGGCTACAAGAAAGGCGCGTTCACCGGCGCCGAGGCCGACCGCGACGGGTTTTTCCAGGCGGCGACCGGGGGCACGCTGTTCCTCGACGAAGTCGCCGATTTGCCGCTGCCCATGCAGGTGAAGCTGTTGCGCGCGATTCAGGAAAAGAAGGTGCGCAAGGTCGGCGCGACCACCGAGGAGCCCGTTGACGTTCGTATCATCAGCGCGACGCACAAGAAACTTCCGGCGCTGGTCGATGCGGGCGAATTCCGCCAGGATCTGTTCTACCGGCTGCACGTCATCGAGCTGGGCATGCCGAGCCTGCGCGAGATGCGCGAGGATATTCCCACCATCGCCGATGCGATCCTTAAAAAGCTCGCGCGCGGTCCCGCCGCGCGCCTCGATGCGGAAGCGGTGAAGGCGCTCGAAGCGTATCCCTTCCCCGGTAACGTCCGTGAACTCGAAAATATTCTCGAGCGCGGTCTGTCGCTTGCGGCGGACGCCGAGAAAATCACCGCCGCCGACTTGCATCTCACCCCGCCGCCCGACGAAAGCGATGCGGCGATGCCCGCGGGCGATAAATGGCCGCTGCAGGACTATCTCGACCGGGTGGAGCGCTCAGCGATCAACGAAGCGCTGGAAAAAACGCGCTACAACCGCACCGCCGCCGCGAAGCTGCTAGGCATTACCTTTCGCGCGATGCGTTATCGCATGGAGCGGTTGGGCATCAAATAGAACGCGCCGGACTGCCGGCGCGTTCCGAATGACTGCAAGGGCGAGTAGCGTCGCGCGATCTTGCGCGCCCCTACCTCCCCGACTTAGCGCCACCCGCAGCGGGTGCGGCTCCCGCCGGGGCACTTGTGCCTGATGCGGCACCCATGGGCGCCACAACATCGCTCGGCGGCGATACTTGCCCTGGCCCAGTCGTCACCCGCCCACCCGTCCCTGGAGCTGCATCACGCATGGTGGCGGACGGCACCGTCGTGGTCGTCGAGGCTCCTGTTCCGCTCGGTACGACGACGGTCGTGCCATCGGCAAAGGTGATCGTTCCGGTCCCGCTTGGCGGGACAGGGCTGGTCCGTGCAGCTGGCGCCGTCGTCCCGGTGCCGCTGGGAACGATCGGGTTCGTGCCGCCGGTAGTTGCCATTGCTCCGGTGCCGCTCGGCGTGATTGGATTCGTACCGCCGGTCGTCGCCATTGCTCCGGTGCCTCTAGGTGTAATCGGATTGGTGCCGCGGGTGGTTTGCTGCGGGAACGGCGCCGTCGATTGCGACGCGGTGTTCGCTGTCGTGCTGTCAGCCGGCTGCGACGGGACGGGCCGCGAGCCTGCTGGCAGCGAAGGCACTCCGCCATAGGCCCCGCCCGCGCCTGCGACTCCAGGGGCGACCGCATTCGGAGCGCCGTTGAGATCGCGGCAGGTCGCGAGCGCACCTCCCGTCATTCCCGCACAGTCATGGGTCGTGTTAACGGACGCGTCGTTGCGCAACGTTGCCCCCTTGACGGCGTCGGCGTTGAGTTGGCGGCAACTGGTCAGCGCCACACCGGCCAGCCCGCTGCAATCGTATTCCGCGGGACGGGTGGTCCCGATGGGCGCCGTTTGCGCGCTCGCCGCGGCGGCGACCGCCCAAAGCGCAACACTGGTGCTGCGCAAGCCGCCGCGCGCGCGCCGTCTGGCCTTGATCGATATATCCATCGCTCGCTCCTCGAATGATCGCGAGGCGTTGCGGCCCCGCTGGGACACCCAGACTATGCGCGCGGCCGCCCGCCGGAAAAATCAGCTGAATGCTCTTTTTCCGTCGGACACACTCCGACGCTCAGCAAGCCTTGGCAGCCAAGGTTTACCCCACGCCAGGTATTGGGACATACTTATCCATGCTGCGAGTCCACCGCGTCGCCCTCGAACCAGCGCGTGGGCTTCTCCACAGGGGGTTGTGATGCTCGTCGCCCAGTCGGGTGCGCGTCTGCGCCCGATAAAGATCTAATCAGGCGGTTATGGCCGCTCCCACGCCCAAGCTGCACGTCGATCGCTCCGGTATCGTACGCGCCACTCCGCAGATCCCTTCTCCGAACTTCGACGAGCGGCCGCCGGGAACGCGCATTACGCTTCTGGTCGTGCACGCCATCTCACTGCCGCCGGGCGAGTTCGGGGGTCCATGGATCGTGGAGCTGTTCACCAATCGCCTCAACACCGCGGCGCATCCTTACTTTGCATCGCTGGAGGGCCAGAAGCTGTCGGCGCACTTCCTCATCCGTCGCGAAGGATCGATCGCGCAGTTCGTACCCTGCGCGTTGCGTGCGTGGCACGCTGGTCTGTCGTCATGGCGCGGGCGCGATCAATGCAACGACTATTCGATGGGGATCGAACTCGAAGGCACCGACGACATCCCCTACACGGACCTGCAATACGCCGCGCTGGCCGCCCTGACGCGCGCGCTAAGCGCCGGTACCCCATCCGCGATGTCGTCGGTCATTGCGACATCGCTCCGGGACGCAAGACCGATCCTGGAGCCTCCTTCGACTGGAAGCTGTTCCGACGACTCAGCGCGCCGCGTCGGCGCCGCATCGCGGCCGTTTCCTGATCACCTCTCGCGCTGGTTCGTCGCGCTGCGTCTCGGTGCGCATCTGGCTCGGTCCCCGGCGCCTTCTTGAATCGGGCCGGGTTTTCGAGGTAAAATAACAGGTTATGCACTTTCTGGCCGAGTATTTCCCGCTTATCCTGTTCTTCGTGGCGTTCAAGGTGGCGGACATCTACGTCGCCACCGCGGTCGCCATCGCTGCCTCGATCGCGCAGATCGTTTATTTTCGCAGGCGCCGCGGCAGGGTGGCGCCGATGCACTGGCTGAGCCTGGCGATCATCGTGATCTTTGGCGGCGCGACGCTGCTGCTGCACGACGAGACCTTCATCAAATGGAAGCCGACCGTGCTCTACTGGCTCTTCGGCTATGGTGCTGCTCGTCGGGCGGCGCGTGTTTCGGTCGCAACCTCATATCGGCGCTGCTGCCGGACCTGGTCCTGCCCGAAGCGGTCTGGGGCGCGATCACCTGGGCGTGGGTGGCCTTTCTGGCGGCGATGGGCGCCGCCAACCTGTACATCGCGGCGCACTTCACGCACCGACGTCTGGGTCAACTTCAAGATCTGGGGCGGCATCGGCATGTTCATGCTCGCTGCCGTCGGCACGGTGGCATCGGTTGCGCGCTACCTGCCCGAAAAATCATGAACGACATCGCGACCACGCTGCGAACAGCGGCTCGCGGATCTTGTCCCCGATCGCCTGCGAAATCCGCGACGACAGCGCCGACCACGTCGGCCACGCGGGTGCGGCAGGCGGTGGCGGGCACTTTTCGCTGTTCATCGTGTCGAAGGCGTTTTCCGGAATTTCCCGCCTGCAACGCCACCAGCAAGTCCTCGGCCGGGTCAAGCGATCTGCTTCCCCATCCGATTCATGCACTACAAATCAAGGCGCTGGCGCCTGACGAACTTTCTTAAGCCATTCCAAACGTCAAAGGAACCATCATTCATGCATAAGATCCTCCGACTGGCCGCTGCGCTATCTGCCTCCGCGGCATTGCTGGCGGTCCCGATCGCGCTCGCCCAGGAGGCCGCAAAGCCAAGGCAGCTGCTCCGGCGCCCCGCCAAGGCCGATGCGCCCAAGGGCAAGGACCTGTACCCGCAAGGCTTCTACGACTTCATGCTCAAGCAGCGCCTCGCGCAGGGCCAGCCCGATTCGCCCGAGCTGCGCGCGGCCGTGCGCGACGAGCTCAACACGCGCGAACTGCTCGTGCGCGAAGCCAAGAAGCAGGGCCTCGACAAGAATCCCGCGGTGAAGACCGAAGATGGACCTCGCCGCGCAGACCGTGCTGGTGCGCGCTTACATGGCCGAGTACCTGAAGGCGCATCCGGTTTCCGACGAGGCGCTGCACAAGGAATACGATCACGATCAAGGCGCAGATGGGCGACAAGGAATACAAGGTCCGCCACATCCTGGTCGAGAACGAAGACGACGCGAAGGACATCATCGCCGCGCTGCAAAAGGGCGAGAAGTTCGAGAAGCTCGCCGAGCGCTCGAAGGACACCGGCTCCAAGGTCAACGGCGGCGATCTCGACTGGAACGCGCCGGCGAACTTCGTCAAGCCGTTCTGCGACGCGATGGTGGCGCTGCCCAAGGGCAAGTTCACGACCGACCCCGGTGCAGACGCAGTTCGGCTGGCACGTCATCGAAGTCGACGACATCCGCGACGCGAAGATGCCCCCGTTCGACGAAGTCAAGCCGCAGCTCGCGCAGCGCATGCAGGGCCAGGTAGTCGACGCGTACCTGAAGGACCTGCGCGCCAAGAACGGCCTTTGACAGCAACCAGCAGTCGAGTGAAAGCAGGCGGCGCGGGCCGCCTGCTTTTTTTGGCGGGTCGCCTTGCGCGCCGGGTGCCCGGGTGCTTGACCGTCGGGCTTCGATGCTATTCTTACGCGGCCTGAAAATAGCCGCGACCCAGCGCAGAAGGAGGGCCCCGCGATGGCGATAATTCGCCATCCGAAGGATTTCTATTCGCGGGTCTGATCTTCATCGCCTTCGGCGTCGCCGCGATCGTCATCGGCAGCAACTACGCGCTGGGCACCGCAGCGCGCATGGGCCCGGGCTACTTCCCGCGCATTCTCGGCATCCTGCTGATCGTTCTCGGCGCAGCGCTGTCGTTGCGCGCGCTGCGGCTGCAGGGCAGCCCCGTTCCCGCATGGAAGTGGCGCCCGACGCTGATCGTGCTCGGCAGCGTCGTCCTGTTCGGCGTTGATCGTCGAATACCGTCGGGCTTGTCGCTCTCGACGATCATCCTGATCGTGCTGTCGAGTGCGGCGAGTCACGAGTTCCGGCCGCAAGGAAGCGCTGGTCAGCGGCGTTCTGCTCGCCGCGCTCGCGGTTGGCGTGTTCGTCATCGGTCTCAAGCTTCAGCTGCCGATCTGGCCCGGATCGGGCTGACCGCACATGGACCTGTTCAACCATCTCGCACTCGGCTTCGGTGTCGCGCTGACGCCGATCAACCTGCTCTACGCGCTGATCGGCTCGCTGGTCGGCACGCTGATCGGCGTGCTGCCCGGCATCGGACCGGTCGCGACCATCGCGATGCTGCTGCCGACCACCTACGCGCTGCAGCCGGTGTCGGCGCTGATCATGCTGGCCGGCATCTACTACGGCGCGCAGTACGGCGGCTCGACGACGTCGATCCTGCTCAACATGCCGGGCGAGACCTCGTCGGCGGTCACCTGCCTCGACGGCCACCAGATGGCGCTGAAGGGACAGGCCGGCGCGGCGCTCGCGATCGCCGCGCTGGGATCGTTCTTCGCCGGCTGCGTCGTCGACGGTGTTCGTCGCAACCGTCGCGATTCCGCTCTCCGAGCTCGCGCTCAAGTTCGGCCCGGCCGAGTACTGCTCGCTGATGGTGCTGGGCCTGATCGGCGCGGTCGTGCTGGCGCACGGCTCGCTGCTGAAGGCGATCGCGATGATCGTCCTCGGCCTGCTGCTCGGCATCGTCGGCACCGACGTCAATTCCGGCACGGCGCGCTTCGCGTTCGGCGTTCCCGAGCTGATCGACGGCATCGGCGTCGTCAGCGTGGCGATGGGGCTGTTCGGCTTCGCCGAGATCGTCACCAATCTCGAGAGCACCGAGAAGCGCGAAGTCATCACCGGCAAGGTCAGCGGCCTCTGGCTCACCAAGGAGCAGTTCAAGGAGGCGTGGCCGGCGGTGCTGCGCGGCACCGGCATCGGCTCGATCCTGGGCCTGCTGCCCGGTGGTGGCGCGATGCTCGCCTCGTTCGCGTCCTACGCGCTCGAGAAGAAGGTCGCGAAGGATCCCGGCGCAGTTCGGCAAGGGCGCGATCCAGGGCGTCGCCGGACCGGAATCGGCCAACAATGCCGGCGCGCAGACGTCGTTCATTCCGCTGCTGACGCTCGGCATTCCCGAGAACGCCGTGATGGCGCTGATGGTCGGCGCGATGACCATCCACAACATCCAGCCAGGCCCGCAGGTGATGACGTCCAACCCCGGTCTGTTCTGGGGCCTGGTCACGTCGATGTGGATCGGCAACCTGATGCTGGTCGTGCTCAACCTGCCGCTGATCGGCATCTGGATCAAGCTGCTCAAGGTGCCCTACCGCGTGCTCTATCCCGCCATCCTGCTGTTCTGCGCGATCGGCGTCTACTCGATCAACAACACGAGCTTCGACGTGTCGCAGACCGCGGTCTTCGGCTTCCTCGGCGTGCTCTTCGTCAAGCTCGAATGCGAGCCGGCGCCGCTGCTGCTCGGCTTCGTGCTCGGGCCGATGATGGAGGAGAACCTGCGCCGCGCGCTGCTGCTCTCGCGTGGCGATCCGACGATCTTCGTCACGCGGCCGCTTTCGCGCGGCGATGCTGGCGGCCGCCGCACTGCTGCTGATCCTCATCGTCCTTCCCAACCTGCGCAAGAAGCGCGAGGAAGTGTTCGAGGAAGGCGAGAGTTGATACGCGCGATGAATTTCGACTGGAGCTTCGCCCTACCCGTCGCGCCGCTCGCCGATCTTCGCGCGCAACGTCGTCGCGACGTCGCAGCCGCTGGCCACGCAGGCGGGCATCGCGATGCTGCAGCGCGGCGGCAACGCGGTCGACGCCGCGCTCGCCACGGCGATCGCGCTGACCATCGTCGAGCCGTGCAGCAACGGCCTCGGCAGCGACCTCTTCGCGATCGTCTGGGACGGCCGCGAGCTTGCCGGGCTCAACGCCTCGGGGCGCGCGCCGGCAGCGTGGACGCCGCAGCGCTTCGCCGGCCATCGACGGCGATGCCGCGCGCAGGCTGGGACACGGTGACGATTCCCGGCGCGGTCTCGGGCTGGGTCGCGCTGTCGCGCGCGCTTCGGCAAGCTGCCCTTCGCCGATCTGTTCGCGCCCGCGATCCGCTACGCGCGCGACGGCTACGCGGTCAGCCCGGTCGTCGCCGAAAAGTGGGCCAAGGCCGTCCCGATCCTCGGCAACGTGCCGGGATTCGCCGAGCACTTCCTGCCGCGCGGCCGCGCGCCCGGTCGCCGGCGAGATCTTCGCATCGCCGGCGATGGCGCCGATCGCTGGAGAGCATCGCGGCGACGCAGGGCGAAGCGTTCTACCGCGGCGAGCTCGCCGCAGAGATGGTCGCGCATTCGCGCAGCGCTCGGCGGCGCGCACACGCTCGAGGACTTCGCGTCGCACACCTGCGACTGGGTGACGCCGATCGCACATGACTACCGCGGCTACACGGTCCACGAGATCCCGCCCAACGGCCAGGGCATCGCCGCGCTGATGGCGCTCGGCATCGTCGAGCATTTCGATTTCGGCGACGCATGCCGTCGATTCCGTCGAGGTGCAGCACCTCGAGATCGAGGCGATGAAGCTCGCCTTCGCCGACGTCTATCGCTACGTGAGCGATCCGCGCACGATGGACCGTCACGCCTGCGCAGCTGCTCGATCCCGGCTATCTCGCGGAGCGCGCGCAGCTGATCGATCCGCGCGCGCGCAGGACTTCCGCACGGCACGCCGCCCGCCGCCGGCACCGTCTATCTCACCGCCGCCGACGAAAGCGGCATGATGGTGTCGCTGATCCAGTCGAACTACATGGGCTTCGGCTCCGGCATCGTCGTACCCGGCACCGGCATCAGCCTGCAGAATCGCGGCACGGGGTTCTCGCTTGCAGGCTGGACATCCCGAACCTGGTCGGTGGCGGCAAGCGTCCGTTCCACACGATCATTCCCGGGCTTCGCTCACGCGCGACTGGCGCGCCGTACGCGGCCTTCGGCGTCATGGGCGGGCCGATCCAGCCGCAGGCGCATCTGCAGACGCTGGTGCGGCTGATCGACTACCGCGGCAATCCGCAGGCGTCGCTCGACGCGCCGCGCTGGAAGGTCAACGGCGGCATCTCGCTCGACCTCGAGGCGGAAGCCTCGCCGCAGCTGCGCGAAGGTCTCGCGGCGCTCGGTCACCAGTTCGCGTCGGTTCCCGATTCGTACATGGACTTCGGCGCCGGACAGTTCGTCGTGCGCGGCGACGACGGCTACGTCGCGGGCTCCGATCCGCGACGCGACGGCCAGGCGGCCGGGTTCTGACCGTTTGCCGGACGGTGACCGTCAGCCGCGCTGCTTGAGCGTCGACAACGGCAGCAGTTCGGTCGACCTCGATGCGCTTGCGATCGGGCTCGACCGTCGTCGAGCGCCATCGGTTTCGCGCATCGTCGCGAGGCTTCGGCGCGTGAGCTCCTGGTAGCTCTGCGTCCCTTCGATCTTCCAGGCGAGCTCCGCTCGGTCAGTTCGCGCACGACCTTGGCCGGCACGCCGGCGACCAGCGTGCGCGGCGGGACGATCATGCCGGCCTTGACGAAGGCCATCGCGGCGACGATCGCCGCTTTCGCCGATCACCGCGTTGTCGTTGACCACCGCGTTCATGCCGACCAGCGCGTTGCGCTTCACGATGCAGCCATGCAGGATCGCGCCGTGCCCGATGTGGCCGTCCTCCTCGACGATCGTGTCGGTGCCCGGAAAGCCGTGCATGACGCAGCTGTCCTGGATGTTCGCGCCGGCGCGCACCTCGATGCGGCCGAAATCGCCGCGCAGCGAAGCCAGCGGGCCGATGTAGCAACCAGGTCCGACGACGACGTCGCCGATCAGGACGGCGCTCGGATGCACGAACGCGCTCGGGTCGACGACCGGCGTGACGCCGTTGATCGACCAGACCTTGACCGGCATCGAAGTTCCTTTCGATCGCGTCCTGCTGGTGTCGACTAGCCGAGCCATGCGCGTGCATTGCGGAACATGCGCATCCACGGCGAATCCTCGCCCCACTGCGGCGGGATGCCACGACATCTGCACCGTGCGGAACACGCGCTCGGGATGCGGCATCAGGATCGAAAATCGCCCGTCCGCCGTCGTGAGACCGGTGATGCCGTGCGGCGAGCCGTTGGGATTGTAGGGATAACGCTCGGTCGACCGCCCCGCATGGTCGACGAAGCGCAAGCGTCGCCAGCGGTTCGGCCGCCGCCAGCTGCGCGGCATCGCGAAATTCGGCGTAGCCCTCGCCATGCGCGAGCGCGACTGGAATGCGGCTGCCTTCCATGCCGCGGAAAAACAGCGACGGCGATGGCTGGACCTCGAGCATCACCAGCCGCGCCTCGAACTGCTCGCTGCGGTTGCGCACGAAATGCGGCCAGTGCGCGGTCCCCGGGATGAGCTCGTGCAGATTGCTCATCATCTGGCAGCCGTTGCAGACGCCGAGCGCGAAGGAATCAGTCGCGCGCGAAGAATGCCGCGAACTCGTCGCGCGCACGCGGATTGAACAGGATCGACTTCGCCCAGCCCTCGCCGGCGCCGAGCACGTCGCCGTAGGAAAATCCGCCGCCAGCGACGATGCCCGCGAAGCCATCGAGGCGCGTGCGCGCCCGCGATGATGTCGGTCATGTGCACGTCGTAGGCCACGAAGCCGGCGCGATCGAATGCCGCCGCCATCTCGACGTGACCATTCACGCCCTGCTCGCGCAGGATCGCCACCTTCGGCGCGCGCGCCGGTCGCGATAAAGGGCGCGGCGATGTCGTCGGTCGGGATCGAAAGTCAGATGCGGCGAGAGGCCGGGATCGTCAGTGTCGAGCATGCGCTCGTACTCCTGATCGGCCGCCTCGGGATTGTCGCGCAGACGCTGCATCGCATGCGTCGTGCGCCGACCATGCGCGGTGCAGGTCGACCCGCGCGACGTCGAGCAGGAGGGCGCCGTCGCGCGAAATGCGAATCTGCGCGCCTCGCTCGGGACGGCCCACGGCGATGCAGCGCACACCCGCGGCTTCGAACATCGCGACCACGACGTGCGATCGATCGCGGCGACCTGCACACCGCGCCCAGCTCCTCGGTGAACAACGCGCGCGGTCGCATCCCGGCGAGCTCGTCGAGATCGATCGTCAGTCCGCAGCGCGACGCGAAAGCCATCTCGACGAGCGTCACGAACAGTCCGCCATCGGAGCGATCGTGATAGGCCAGCAGCTTGCCCTTGTGCATGCAGGCGCTTGCACGGCGTCGAAGAATCCGGCCAGCGCCGCTGCGATCGTCGAGGTCCGGCGCGATCGTCGCCGAGCTGTCCGTAGACCTGCGCGAGCGCGGATCCGCCGAGCCGGTTCTTGCCGTTGCCGAGATCGACCAGCAGGAGCACGCGTGTCGCCGCGATCGAGCAGCAATTGCGGCGTCAGCACGCGGCGCGCATCGTCGACGCGTGCGAACGCCGAGACGATCAGCGACACCGGCGCGGTCACCGCTTTTCGGCGCCGCCATCGCGCCAGGTCGTGCGCATCGACATCGAATCCTTGCCGACCGGAATGCTCACGCCGAGCGCCGGGCAAAGCTCCATCGCGACCGCGCGCACGGTGTCGAACAGCGCGGCATCCTCGCCGGGGTGGCCGGCCGCCGCCATCCAGTTGGCGGAAAGCTTGACCTCGCTCAACGAGCCGATCGCTGCGGCAGCGAGATTGGTGATCGCCTCACCGACCGCCATGCGCCCCGACGCCGGCGCATCGATCAGCGCGAGCGGCGTGCGCTCGCCCATCGCCATCGCCTCGCCGGCGTAGCCATCGAAGTCGCAAGCGTCACAGCGACGTCGGCGACCGGAACCTGCCACGGTCCGACCATCGGGTCGCGCGCGCACAGTCCGCCGACGGTGCGATCGCCGATCGTGATCAGGAACGTCTTGTCGGCGACCGCGGGAAACTGCAGCACACGCAGACGCCGCCTCGCGCGAGGTCGATGACTCGCAGCGTCGAATGCCGTGCCGGTTCGTTGCACGCGTGCGACGTCGCGCGTCATCTTCGGCGGCTTGCCGAAAAGCAGCGACAGATCCATATCGACCGGCGCGTTGCCGAAGGCGGGATCGACGACGACCAGGCGACGCTCGCTGGTCGCGGCGCCGACCACCGCGAACGGACAGCGCTCGCGTTCGCAGATCGCTGCAAAGTGCTCGAGCGCATCCGGTCGAATGCGCCAGCACGTAGCGCTCCTGCGCCTCGTTGCACCAGATCTCGCGCGGCGACATTCCGGCTCCTCGCTGGGCATCGCTGCGCAGATCGAAGCGCGCGCCGCGTGCGCCGCCGTGTGACCAGCTCCGGCAAGCGCATTGGACAGCCCGCCGGCACCGACGTCGTGGATCGAAAGGATCGGATTCGCATCGCCCAACTGCCAGCAGCGGTCGATCACCTCCTGGGCGCGGCGCTGCATTTCCGCATTGCCGCGCTGCACCGAATCGAAATCGAGATCAGCGGTGTTCTCGCCGGTCGCTCATCGACGACGCGGCACCGCCGCCCACCCCGATCAGCATGCCGGGGCCGCCGAGCTGCACGATGAGCGGCGCCTTCGGGGCAGCGCACGCTTGTGCGCGTCGCGCGCGCATACGTTGCCGACCCCGCCGGCGATCATGATCGGCTTGTGGTAGCCGCGCACTTCGCCGGCAACGCTTTGCTCGAAAGTGCGAAAATAGCCGAGCAGAGTCGGGCCTGCCGAACTCGTTGTTGAACGACGCGGCGCCGATCGGGCCGTCGAGCATGATCGACAGCGCCGACGCGATGCGTTCCGGCTTGCCGATCCATACTTCGTCTGAAGCGCCGCCACTCGAGCCTGCCGAGACGTCGGGCGATTCCCAGGGTTGGCGCATGCCAGGGATGCGCAGGTGCGAGATCGTGAACCCGGTGAGGCCGGCCTTGGGCTTGGCGCCGATGCCGGTCGCGCCCTCGTCGCGAATCTCGCCGCCCGAGCCGGTGGCGGCACCCGGAAACGGCGCGATCGCAGTCGGATGATTGTGCGTCTCGACCTTCATCAGGATATGCGACGTCCCCTCGTGCGCACGCGTACCGGCCGTCGCAGTCGGGATAGAAAGCGGCGCGCGTGGCCGCCCTCCATGATTGCGGCATTGTCCTCGTACGCGACGATGGTTCCTCGCGGGTTGGCGGCGTGGGTGTGGCGGATCATCGCGAACAGCGACTTCGGCTGGCGCACACCATCGACGATCCAGTCGGCGTTGAAGATCTTGTGCCGGCAGTGCTCCGAATTCGCTTGCGCGAACATCATCAGCTCGACATCGGTTGGATTGCGCCCGATGCGTGCGAAGTTGTCCGCGAGGTAGTCGATCTCGTCGTCCGACAGCGCAAGACCAAGCTCGCGGTTGGCAACCGACAGCGCGTTGCGTCCACCACCCAGGACATCGATCGCGATCAGCGGCCGCGGGTCGACATGCGTGAACAGGCGGCGCCGCGTCGGCCAGCTCGGGCACGACCGACTCGGTCATGCGATCGTGGATGCGCGGCAGCAGCGCGCCCCGATCGGTGTCGTTGAGTGCGCCATCGCGGGTCACGACCCGGAAGGCGACGCCGCGCTCGATGCGCGTGATCGCATCGAGGCCGCAGCTATGCGCGATGTCGGTCGCCTTGGACGCCCACGGCGAGATCGTGCCGGGCCGTGGAATGACCAGGAACAGCTCGCCGGCGTCGCCGTGCGCAGCACCTCGCGGGCCGTAGGTCAGCAAACGCTCGAGCGTCGCGCGTTCATCTCCGGAAAGCGTGCGCGATGCGGCGACGAAATGGAAGTAGTCCGCGGCGATCCCGGCGATGCGGGTTCCGGCGAGGTCCGACAGCAGCTTGTTGACGCGAAACGCCGAGAGCGCGGAGCGCCCGCGAAGCGTAAGAAACTCGGCCATCGATCAAGACGGTGCGTAAAGCGGAATTGTACGCCGCTTAGGCGCCTCCGGCGAGCTTCGGTACACAGCGGCGCGGCGTGCGCCCGCGCTCAGTGCTGCAGAATCTTCGACAGGAACAGTTGCGCGCGCTCCGAGCGCGGCTTGCCGAAAAAGTCTTCCTTGGTGGCGTCTTCGACGATTAGCCCCTGATCCATGAAGATCACGCGATGCGCGACCTTGCGCGCGAAGCCCATTTCGTGCGTCACGCACATCATGGTCATGCCTTCCTTGGCGAGCGCCACCATGACATCGAGCACCTCGTTGACCATTTCCGGATCCAGCGCCGAGGTGGGCTCGTCGAAGAGCATGCAGATCGGATCCATCGACAGCGCACGCGCGATCGCCACGCGCTGCTGCTGGCCGCCGGAAAGCTGGCCGGGAAACTTGTCCTTCTGCGCGATCAACCCGACGCGATCGAGCAGCTTGAGACCGCGCTCGACGGCTTCGTCCTGCCTGCGACCGAGCACCTTGATCTGCGCCAGCGTCAGATTCTGCGTGATCGACAGGTGCGGGAACAGCTCGAAGTTCTGGAACACCATGCCGACGCGGGCGCGCAGCTTGGGCAAGATCGGTCTTCGGATCGTTGACCTTGATGCCGTCGACGACGATGTCGCCCTTCTGGAACGGCTCGAGTGCATTGACGACCTTGATCAGCGTCGACTTGCCGGATCCCGACGGGCCGCACACGACGATCACCTCGCCCCGTTCGACGCTCGGTCGTGCAGTCGGTCAGCACCTGAAAACTGCCGTACCACTTGGATACGTCCTTGAGTTCGATCATCGGCATGGTATGCCGCTCCTAGCGAATGATTGCGATGCGTTGCTGCAGCCGCTTGACCAGGTACGACAGGCCGAAGCTGCAAACGAAATAGACCAGTGCGGCGAACAGGTACATCTCGACCAGTCGTCCGTCGCGCTGCGCGATCTTGGACGCCGCGCCGAGGAAGTCGGTGATCGACAGCACGTAGACGAGCGAAGTGTCCTGGAACAGGATGATGGTCTGTGTGAGCAGGATGGGAAGCATGTTGCGAAACGCCTGCGGCAGGACGATTTCCTTCATCGACTGCCAGTAATTGAGCCCGAGCGCGTAGCCCGCCCACACCTGCCCGCGCGAGATCGACTGGATCCCGGCGCGCATGATCTCCGAGTAGTACGCCGCCTCGAACATCATGAACGTGATCACCGACGAGGCGAACGCGCCGACCTTGATCGGGCGCGGCGAGCCGACGATCCATGCGCCGATATAGGGAACGAGGAAGTAGAACCAGAAGATGACCAGCAGCAGCGGGATCGAGCGCATCAGGTTCACGTAGCCCGTTGCCGGCAGCGACAGCCACTTGTGCGACGACAGCCGCATCATCGCCAGCAGCGTCCCGAAGAAGATGCCGCCCAGCGCCGCCATCGCGGTCAGGGTCAGCGTGAAGGTCATGCCCTCCCGGAACAGATAGCCGAGCGAGCGCTCGATGACGCCAAAGTCGAACTCGCCCATTCAGTGTCCTGCCGCCGCTAGTGCGCTCCCTCTGCGACCTGTGGCCCGATGAAGCCGGGGATGGCGACGCTTTTCTCCAGCCAGCGCATCAGGTTGACCACGATGAGGTTCACCAGGATGTAGATCACGGTGGCAGCAGTGAACGCTTCGAACACCTGGAACGTGAACTCCTGCATCGAGCGCGCCGCTGCCGTGAGCTCGATCAGTCCGATGGTCAGCGCCACCGACGTGTTCTTGATCAGGTTCATCGTCTCGGAGGTCAGCGGCGGCATGATGATGCGAAACGCCATCGGCAGCAGGACGTAGCGATAGGTCTGCGCGGAGGTGAGCCCCATCGCGGTGCCGGCCATTCCCTGTCCACGCGACAGCGCCTGGATGCCGGCGCGCACCTGCTCGGCGACGCGTGCCGCGGTAAACAGGCCCGAGGCCGATCACCGCCGGCACGAACGACGCCCAGGGCGGATTCATCTGCTTGATCGCGCCACCGATGCGACTTGGGCAGCAGCTCGGGGAACACGAAGAACCACAGGAACAACTGCACCAGCAGCGGGATGTTGCGGAAGATCTCGACGTAGGCGTTGCCGAGGCGCACCGCCCATTTGCTTTGCGTCGTGCGGATCACGCCCAGAACGATGCCGAGAATCAGCGCAATGATTCCTGCGCAAAGCGCGGTGACCAGCGTCCAGCCCAGGCCCATGACCAGCGTCATGGCCCAGGTGTGGCGGCCGTCGGCGGACATCTCCCAGAAGATGCCCCAGTTCCAGTGGTAGTTCATCTTGTATCGCCGATCTCCCGCTTGCGCGGCGACAGACTGCTGCGACGAACGAGAACGGGGAGCCGAAGCTCCCCGCCTACCGATTCTGCTACGCTTCGCAATGCGCCTACTTGTACGCAGCGGGGTCGCCGCTGTTCGTCGGATTGGCGAAGGCCGCCTTCAAGCTGTGGGCTTTCCGGCAGATTCAGATTGATACCCTTCGGCGGAATCGGCTTCAGGAACCATTTATCATAGATCGCGTTGATCTGGCCGCTCTTGTAGAGGTTGGCAGTCGCCGTGTTGACCACCTTGCGCGAATTCCGGATCGTCCTTCGGCATCATCGCGCCATACGGCTCGACGCTGTAGGCCTCGGATGCCGATCACGTAGTCACCCGGCGTTTTCGCGCTCGCGACCAGGCTGGAGAGCAGGATGTCGTCCATGAAGAATGCTACGGCGCGGTCGGTCTCGACCATGAGGAACGCTTCAGCATGATCCTTGGCGGGGATGATGTTCATGCCCAGGTTCTGCTTCCCGTTTTCCTCGGTGAGCCACTTGATGTTGGTCGTTCCTGACGTCGACACCACGGTCTTGCCCTTGAGGTCCGCGAGCGTCTTGATGTTCGACGACTTCTTGGCGACATAGCGGTTGGCGGTCACGAAGTAGGTGTTGGTGAACGCGACCTGTTTCTCCCGGTCGAGATTGTTGGTCGTCGATCCGCATTCGAGGTCGATCGTCCCGTTGGCGATCAGCGGGATCCGCGTCGCCGATGTGACCGGGTTCAAGGACGACCTTGAGGTTCGGCATCTTCAGGTCGGCCTTGATCGCATCGACGGCCTTCATGCAGATATCCATCGCGTAGCCGACGACCTGCTGCTTGTCGTCGTAGTACGAGAACGGGATCGAAGAATCGCGGTGCCCGATGGTGATCGTGCCCGAATCCTTGATCTTCTTGAGCGTGCCGGTCTGTGCCGATACCCCGGCGGCAAGGACCAGCGCGACCACACCCAGAACCAGTTTGGCGAGCAACTTCATGCAGACCTCCGACAATGAGAAACGCTTGAACGGCCGAACGGCGATTCGCGTCGCGGCGCGTCCGCGGAAACCACCATGCCGCTGGCTTGGGGGTGCCAGTCTGTGGCGCAAGTGTATCGACTGGCCCGGGGAATGTCCAACAACGTACAAAGCCCGGGAACGCCCTGCGGCACGGGTCGCGCCACCCTATAATCGGCCGCATGGCGGCGGAACCCGTTTATCGCGTCAGCGAGGTGCGCTCGCTCGAGAAGCAGTGCAGTCGGACTCCCCCTCATGGAGCGTGCCGGCCTCGCGGCGGCGCAGATCGCGCGCGACATGCTCGCGGGCGGCGTTCCGCGCGTGCAAATACTCGCCGGCCCGGGCAACAACGGGGGCGATGCTTTCGTGGTCGCGCGCTGGCTCAAGTCATGGTATTTCGACGTCGACGTCGCGTTCGCGGGTGAGGCATCGAGGCTGGGTCCCGATGCCGCCTCGGCATTGCGCGCATGGCAGGCCGCGGGCGGCCAATCCTACCCCGAATGGAGGTGCCGCGAGCTGGGGCTCATCGTCGACGGAATGTTCGGCATCGGACTCGACACGCGACATCGGCGCGCCCTATGACGATTGGATTGCGCGAGCCAATGAAAGCCGCGCGCCGATGCTGGCGCTCGACATTCCCAGCGGACTCGACGCCGACACCGGTATGGCGCAGCCGAGCACGATCCGCGCAGCCGCCACCGCGACCTTCATCGCACTCAAGCCCGGCCTTCTGACCGGTGATGGCGCCGACCATTGCGGCACGATCAGCGTGCATGCGCTCGGACTCGACGCCGAGACGGCCCTGCCCTCGCGCGGCGAGCGGCTGCGCTGGGAATCGCTGCGCGATGCCCTGCCCGCGCCACTGCGACGCGCACGCCGCAACGATCACAAGGGAAGCTTCGGAACGCTTGCGATCATCGGCGGCGCAGACGGCCTCGTTGGCGCGGCTCTGCTGGCGGGGCGCGCCGCCATGCATGTCGGCGCCGGCAAAGTGCGCATCGGACTCGCCGCGACCGACAGGCTACTGGTCGACGCACTGGCGCCCGAGCTGATGCTCGACAGCGCGCAGCGCGTGCTGGACATGCCGTGTGATGCACTGATCATCGGTCCGGGACTCGGCTCGCTGCCGCAGGCGCGCGCCTTTCTCCAATCCGCGCTGGCGACCGCTTCGCCGCTGGTGATCGATGCCGACGCGCTCAATCTCATCGCCGGGGATTCCAGGCTCGCGAGCGCGCTCGCGGCACGCACGGCCGAATCGATCATCACGCCGCATCCGGCCGAAGCGGCGCGCCTGCTGCAGCGCGACACGGCGTCGGTGCAGAGCGACCGGCTCACGTCGGCGCTCGATCTGGCCGGGCGCTTCAACGCCAGCGCGGTCCTCAAGGGCTCGGGCAGCGTGCTTGCGTTCGTCGATGGGACGTGGGCGATCAACGCGAGCGGAAACGTCGGGCTCGCGAGTGGGGGAACCGGCGACGTGCTTGCCGGAATGATCGGCGCGCTGGTGGCGCAACGTATCGCTGCGCGCGAGGCGCTTAAGCTCGCCGTCTGTTTGCACGGAGCTGCGGCCGACGCACTCGTGGCGAGTGGCCACGGGCCCGTCGGCCTGGCCGCTTCCGAAGTCGCGCCGGCCGCGGGCGCGCTCATCAATCAGGCCGCCACCAGACAGCGCACTGGCGCGACCCCGGACGCGCGCTGAGCCTGCAGGTAATTGTTACGCGTAATCCGGGAAACCTGCGCCCTGGTTTTTAGAGCCGCCGCCCGTCGCGCGGCCCGAGCTCGATGTCGGTCTCGTTGCTGCCGGCGTCGACTTCCTCGGCGAGACGGTCGGGCTCGCTTTCGCGCTCGACATCGCCGCGTTCACTGCCGCCCTCGACGTGATCCGGATAAAGATCGTTGGCGTCGCGCGTCGCGACGTCGCGTCCCGCGCCGGCGCGTTCGCCGCTGCCGTTCGAATCGCTGTCGCTGTCGAGATTGCTGTCACCCACATCCTGCCCCGCGCTGCGATGCGAATCGCCCTCGATGTCTTCATGCGTGCCGCGGTCGAGGCCGATCCCCGGATCGTCGTACAGTCCCGGTCCGCCCTGAACGTCGCTGCCCGAATCGGAGGTGTCGCTCGGTCCAAGTGCAGCGGTTCCTTGGCCCTTGCGCGCGGGGTGGTGCTCGCCTGTCTGCAATAGCGTGCTGGTTGCCATGATGTCGCTCCTCGCATTTGATACGCGCGTACAGCAGCAATCGACATGCCAACACGGAGCCGTTACCGCGTTCAGGGAAGAAGGATCGTCGACCCGGTGGTCTTGCGCGATTCGAGGTCGCGATGTGCCTGTGCGGCGTCCTTGAGCGCGTACGACTGGCGTGGATCGTTGACGAGCTTGCCGGTGCGCACCAGCTCGAACATCTCCGCGGCCATCGCCAGCAGATCGCTGCGCTTTGACGTGTACGTAACCAGCGTCGGGCGCGTGACGTAAAGCGATCCCTTTTGAGAGAGCAGCAGGATGTCGAAGGATGGAATCGCCCCCGAAGCGTTGCCGAAACTGACGAACAATCCGCGTGGGGACAGGCAGTCGAGGGAAGCGGGGAAGGTGTCCTTTCCGACCGCGTCATAGACCACCGGGACGCCCTTGCCGCCGGTGAGCTCCTTGACGCGCTCGACGAAAGGCTCACGCGTATAGACGATGGTGTGGGTGCATCCGTTCGCCTTGGCGAGCGCGGCTTTTTCGTCGGAGCCCACCGTCCCGATCACAGTCGCGCCGAGCGCGCGCGCCCACTGGCACGCGATCAATCCGATGCCTCCCGCAGCCGCATGCAGCATGATGGTGTCGCCCGCCTTGACCCGATAGGTCTGGCGCAGCAGATACTGGACCGTGAGTCCCTTGAGCATCAACGTGGCTGCCGAGCGATCGGAAACTCCCTCTGGAATCTTGACCAGGCGATCTGCGGGCATCACCCGTGCTTCGGCGTAGGCGCCGATCGGGCCGCCTGAGTACGCAACGCGATCACCGGGCTTGAACTCGGTCACGCCGGCGCCCACCGCCTCCACCACTCCGGCCCCTTCGCTGCCGATTCCCGACGGAAGCGCCACCTTATAGAGTCCGCTGCGATGGTACGTATCGATGTAGTTGACGCCGATGGCGGTGTGACGGATGCGCGCTTCGTTGGCGCCGGGCTCGCCGACGGAGACGCTTTCGAATTTCAGGACCTCGGGACCACCGACTTCATGGATGCGAATGGCGTTGGGCATGCGTATCTCCGTGGGTGAAAACGTGCGCTACGCCGTCAGCAGACGCAGCGTGGCAAAACCGGCGGCCGTGAGCAGCAGCGAACCGAACAGGTGAACTGCCGCGAGCCCGATGCCGGCAAGCGTATCGCCTCGCGCCAGCAGTTCGGTCACTTCGGCCGAGAAGGTCGAGAAGGTCGTCAGCCCTCCCAGAAATCCGGTGATCGCGAACAGGCGCCATTCCGCTGGCAAATCCGGGCGCAGCGCGAAGTACGCGACCGCGATGCCGACCAGATATCCGCCGAGCAGGTTGGCGGCGATCGTTCCCAGCGGCCACGGTCCCGAATGCGGACCCAGCCAGAAGACGAATCCCCAGCGCAGCCACGCGCCCAGCGTGGCGCCGATCGCAATCGCGACGAGTTGCAAAGCCATGCGCGGATTGTATCGAAGTCGAAGCGGTCACCGCCTAGCGGATGAACTGATCTACGTAGCCCGATCCCAGGCCGCACGCGATGTAATGTGCGCGACACATCTCGATCTTCGAGAACACGTCCTCGTAGCCGCTTTGCCTGCCGTCCTGGTCGAGATAGATCATCGCACCGCTGATGCTGAAGAACGTGATCATCTCGGTGCAATCGTCGGGCACGATCAGCGTGTGGATCTCGCCGGGCGGCTCGTAGACGAAGCTGCCCTCCTCGGCGGTCCAGTCGTGCTCGAGGTAGCGCCACTTCCCGCGGATCACGTAACCGATCACCAGCATCGGATGACGGTGCCGGCTCAGCACGCCCGACTTGCGCACGCGAAGCAGATTGCACCATCCGCCGGCCACCGTATTGAGCATAAGCGGACGAAACCACACGTCCTTCGCCTGCGGCACCCACACGCGCTCGTCATCGGGGAGCGCGCGCAGCGCGATCTCGGAGACGATCCCGGTCGACGGCAGAATCGGCGACGCGCTCATTAGCGATCCACCAGCGCGCGCCGCAGCGAACTAATGGTCCTCCTTCAGCGCACGCGTGAGCTCGGCGACTTCGCGATCGACGTCGCGATCCTTGGGAAAAGGTCGGCTCGCCCGTCGATACCAGTAGCGCGCGTTGACCAGGTCGCCCTCCACCAGATGCACGATGCCGTGCGCCCAGCAGCCGAGCTTGCTTTCATCCTGCTGCACCATGCCGTGCGCGCGCTCCCATTCTCCCTTTTTCAGACAGCGAATCGCGGTGCCAATGGTCACGTTTCCTCCTTGCACGATCACGCGACGAGATAGCCGCCATCGACTGGCACGATGGCTCCGGTCATGAATGCGGCCGCTGGCGAGCACAGGAACACGACGACGCTGGCGACATCGTCCGGATCTCCCCATCGCCCGAGCGGCGTGCGCGACAGAATCGCGGCGCTTTTCTGTGCATCCTTGCGTACGACCTCGGTGAGCGGCGTAGCGATCCAACCCGGCGCAATGGCGTTGACGCGTATCCCGTCGCCAGCATACGCCACCGCCAGCGACTTGGTGAGCTGCGCGACGCCGCCCTTGCTCGCGGTATATCCCGGGGCGTGAGGACCGCCGAAAAAAGAATACATCGACCCGGTGTTGACGATGCATCCCCTGCTTCTTGCAAGCAAGTCGTGCGCCGATGCGCACGTGCGCATCGTGCCGTTGAGATTGACATCGATCACCTGAGTGAATATCTCGGCATCATGCTCGTCGGCGCGGCGGATGATGCCCGCGCAATTGACCAGCATGTCCAGTTGTGGCAGCGCATCGATGAACTCGCGTACGGCGCCGGCGTCGCGGACATCGAGCACGCGCGCCTCGGCGGCGCTGAAACCGGGCGCGCTGCGCGCGGCTTCGACTTCGCGCGCGCTCACGCCCGTCACCGTGACCCGCGCGCTGCAGCGTGCGAGCGCGCTGCCGATGGCCGCGCCGATGCCACTGCTCCCGCCCACCACCAGCGCCGTCTTGCCGGCAAATAGGTCGTCGCGAAACGTCGCATTCATCGCGATGCCTTCATGAAGGCGACGACGTCCGGGTGGCGCGGCAGCGGCGCAACCGCGCCGTAACCGGTGGTGGCCAGCGCGGCGGCGGCGTTGGCGTAGCGCGCCGCATCAATAGGCGCGTCTCCAGCGACAATGCGCGCGACAAAGGCGCCATCGAAGCAATCGCCTGCACCAGTAGCGTCGCACGCGTCGACAGGGTTGCCGCGCACGTGCTCGCGCGTCTCCTGCGCCGATACCCAGCATCCGTCGGCGCCCATTTTGAGTACCACCACCGGCGCGCCACAGTCGTGCGCCCAGTCGAGTATCGCTTCGGGCTCGCGCTTGCCCGAAAGCAGCATCGCTTCCTCGAGGCTGGGCAGGAACCAGTCGCACAATGCGATCGTCCCGACGATCGCCGCGCGCGCGCGTGCCAGCGGCCACAGCTTGAGGCGCAGATTGGAATCGTAGGAGATGCGCGCCCCTGCGGTGCGCGCGACGACGATCGCCGCGAATACACTGTCGCAGGCGCTGTCGCTGATCGCCTGGCTGATGCCGGACACATGAAGGACGCGTCCGGCGCGTATCACGTCGAGCGGAAGGTCGTCCGGGCGCATGCGCGCCGCGGCGGATCCGGCGCGACGGTAGCTGAACTCGTGTCCGCTCGGCCCGTGCGTGACGAAGTAGATGCCGGTCGGCGCGAAAGGATCAACCCCAACACCGCGCGCGTCGACCCCTTCGCGCTGCCACAGCTCGAGGAACATGCGTCCGAACGCATCGTCGCCCAAGCGCGTGACGTACGCCGTGCGCGCGCCCAGCCTCGCTGCGGCGATGATGCAGTTCGACGTGTCGCCGCCGAATCCCTGGCGGTACGACGTGGGATCGTCGCGATGCACCTGATTGAACTCGAGCAGCGGCTCGCCCAGCGCGACCACGTCGAATTGCACATCGGCCATCGGACGTGTCAGCGAGGCTTTAGCGCAGCGAATCCAGCCGCGTAACCCGCGGCAGCGGCGCGCACCTCATCGGCGGGCGCGCCCGGCTTGTACAGATTCGAACCGGTACCGAAACCGTCGGCGCCTACCTCCCAGTAGGGACGCATGTTGTCGGCGCGTATGCCGCCGACCGCGAACACCAGCGCCTGCGGCGGCAGGACAGCGCGCCACGCCTTGAGCACCGGCGGGGTCAGCAGCTCTGCGGGAAACATCTTCAGGCCGTCCGCGCCCGCATGAAGCGCAGCGAAGGCTTCGGTCAGCGTCGAAACGCCCGGCACGCACACGAGCCCGAGGCGCTTCGCCTCGCGGATGATGGCGACGTCAGCGTGCGGCATGACGACCAACCGGCCGCCGGCTTGCGCGACCTTCGCCACGTCAGCGACCTCGACGACCGTTCCGGCGCCGGTGAGACATCTTTCGCTGAAACTTCGCGCGAGCAGCGCGATGCTTTGCATCGGGTCGGGCGAGTTGAGCGGCACCTCGAGGATGCGAAACCCGTTGTCGACCAGCGCGCCCGCGACCGCTGGAATCTCCGCGGGAGAAATGCCGCGCAGCACGGCGATCAGCGGCAACGGTGATAAGTACGGACTTAGCGCGGACGCGGTCATGAATGCACAAGTCCTGCGTGGAGTGCGATTTGCCACAGGCCCCGCGCCGACGCCGTGGTGGCACCGATGCGGGCATCGAGATTCGCAAGGCGTAACGCCACCGCGTAGCGCTCGCACAACGCGGCGTCGCCGACCAGGGTCACCGCGGCGTCGGCAGCCGCGTGCTGCGCGATCCAGCGCCGTGCTGCAACGATCTCCGCCCCGAGCAGCAAACCCGAAAGGTAATCGGCCACGGCCGACTGCGCAAGCGCGCCGGTGAGCGGCAAGGTTCGCGCGGAAAAAAGATCGTGGGTCAGCGCCGCGTTTTCGCGAAGGCTCCACACGACGCCGCGCTCGAGCGCTCCCGCATCATCACCCGCAGTCATCAGCCGGCCCAAGATGGTGTGCTCGCGCAGCACCGCGAACAACTCGCCCGTCATGAAAGTGCTGAAAGCGACGATCGTGCGCTCGTGAACCAGCGCCCACTTGCTGTGCGTGCCGGGGAGCACCACGAGCTGAGGTGCGTCGTCCAGCACCGT
Organism: uncultured beta proteobacterium; assembly: GCA_963816915.1. Classification (GTDB taxonomy): domain Bacteria; phylum Pseudomonadota; class Gammaproteobacteria; order Burkholderiales; family Casimicrobiaceae; genus PALSA-1003. The sequence continues at coordinate 533,944 of CAWFMK010000008.1, read as the reverse complement.
GCCGACGATCTGCGTTTCCTCGCCACGCATGACGTCGGCTATGCCGCCGTCATCACGGTGCAGCAGTCCGGGCACGATCGAAAGCCGTGTCCCGGGAACTGCGGCGACTCCGGTAGCGATCGCCTCGAAGCGCGCCGGACACTCCTGGTAAGGAACTTCGACCCATCCCTGCCGACTGCCGATCATTCCGCAGGCGAGCATCGGCGCAGCGCCGGAGAGTCCGTCGGTCAGAGTCGCGAGGGCGCGGGCGAAGTCGCCGCCCGCCACGCGCTGGACGCCGAGTGTCGCGCTGCGTCGCGCGAGGACCTCGCCGGCGGCGTCGAGCGCGTAGGCGCGCGCCGAGGTCGTGCCCCAGTCGATGGCGATCAGCCGCGTGCTGTCGAGAATCGTCGCTGCTGCCGGCTTAGCCAATGCGCTCGTCGCCGCCGCGTCGCGCATCGGCGCGGCGCGACGCTCCCCTTGAATGTCGCTACCAGCGTGCCGCCGCGTTGTCGTCGCTCTCGCGCGCCTCGACCCAGCGTTCGCCGCCGGGCGTCATCTCCTTTTTCCAGAACGGCGCGCGCGTCTTCAGGTAATCCATTACGAACTGGCACGCGGCGAAAGCCTCGCCGCGATGCGCGCTGGCAACTAGGACGAGCACGATGGCGTCGCTAGGTGCGAGCGCGCCAACGCGATGAACGACGCGTACGTCGGACACATCCCAGCGCTGCCGCGCGTCGGCGACGATCTGCTCGAGGGCCTTTTCAGTCATGCCCGGATAGTGCTCGAGCGTGAGCGTGCGCACTTCGTCGCCGTCGTTCAAATCGCGCACGAGGCCAACGAAGGCGACGATCGCGCCGATACGCGTGCCGCCGGCGCGCATGTTTGCGATTTCTGTGGCGACGTCGAAATCCTCCTGCTGAACGCGAACGCTGGTCATCCGCCGCTCACCGGGGGGAACAGCGCGATTTCATCACCCGCGCGGACAGGAGTGTCAGGACGGGCGAGATCATGATTGACGGCGACGCGCACTGCACGCCCGGGCGCGAGCTCCTGCGTCCACGCGCCGCCGCGCTGAGCGAGCCACGCAAGCAGGCCGCTGACGGTTCCTATTTCCGCGGGCAGAGCAACGCTTTCACCGGGAGTGCCGAGCACATCGCGAAGTCGCGCCAGATAGAGAAGGCGAATCATGGTGCAATGGTAGCGCAAGGCGGGGTGCCAATGAAAAACGCCGGCGCTTAATCTGGCCGGCGCTTCAGGCAAGGTTCGGAACTAGAACTTGAACTGAACGCCGATCATGACCTGATCGGATTCGGGCAGCGGTCCGGTGGCCGACGCCTCGCCGGCGAAGCGACCGAAGCGCGCGTACTCGACGCGCAACCCGAGCGACTGGCTCATGTCGTAGCGAAGACCGACGCCGTAATTGACGCCGTCGCGCGTACGACGCACGTCGCCGGGCGTCAACGAAGCGCCCGCGAACAAGGGGCGCGTTTCGGTTTGCGCGTAGCCCAACCTGCCGTACAGCGAAAGGCTGCGCACCATTTCCCAGCTCGTATAGACGTCGGCGTTCCAGGTGTGCGCCGCCGCGTCCGGAGCCATCAGCCCGAAGCCGCCCCCGGGGGACGCGGTGCGCGGTTGCAGCGAATACTTGTCGCCTGTGTTGAATGCGGCCTCCAGAGCGAGATCGTTGCTCCAGCGATAGCCTCCGAAGGCCAGGGTGCGTTGCACCACATCATCGGCCACTGGAGCCGCGAAGCGGTTCCACGTGAGGGGTACGTTACCTAGCTTGAGTCCGTTCGGATCCGCCGTCCCATCGCGCAGCGAAATCCCGCCGTAAAAGCCGGCATCGGCCGCGCCGCACACGCCGGCGACGAGCGCCAATGCGAGGGCCGAAAGGATGCCAAGTATTTGTTTTTTCATTGGATTACGATTTACTGCAGAAAGCGCCCGGCCGACCTGCAGCCGAATATCTCCCCACGCTTTGAAGTTACCCCCACCCCCAAGCCAAGTCAATTTCGGGATGTACGACTTACCGTTCATCGGGGCGAGGTGTTGCAATAGCCCGACACTTGTTGGAGGTCGCACGTCTTCGGGAGTTCCGGCCGCCATGAAACCTCCCGCGTCAGTGTGCGCGCGGTAGAGGCGCTGCCGCGTGGGCAAGGATAAATGCGGCGATGTCGTCGATGTCGCCCAACGCGAAGGTTGGGAGCGAAGTCGCGACCGCGACGTCGCTGGCGACTCCGGTGATATGAGGGTCACCAGGGTGCAGTAGCGGCTTGCCCACGCTTTCGCGATAAATCTCGAGCTTCGGGATGGCGGAGGCCTTGAAGCCTTCCACCAGGACCAGGTCGCAGGGCGAAAGCCGCTCGAGCGACTCGGCGAGGCCAAGCTCGCGGTCGCCGCGCAGCTCGTGAATCAATGCCCAGCGCACCGCCGAGGTGATCATCACTTCCTGGCAGCCTGCCTCGCGGTGGCGATACGAATCCTTGCCGGGCCTGTCGAGGTCGAACTCGTGGTGCGCGTGCTTGACCAGCGAAACGACCACCCCCTGCGAGACGAATCTCGGGATGAGTCGCTCGATCAAGGTTGTCTTTCCGCTGCCCGACCATCCGGCGAATCCGAAGACCTGCATCACACCGTCCGTGAAATGAAAAGCGTCGTCCTTGTACTGGAGATAAAGCGTGCGTGCAAGCGCGCCTGTAAGCGTCGGCTACACCGCGGCACAGCGCAGCTCACGCCTGCGCGCCCGCCAGCCGCATGCCACGCGCGCGGTCATCTGCGAGTCCCGCGTGCGTGACGGCGCCATCGCGCACCAGCAAGCCGGCACGAAGCCCGGTGTCGGTGCGAAGCGCAGCATCCACCCCAAGCTGCGCGAGCGTCCGCACATACGGCAGCGTCGCCCGGGTCAGGGCAAGCGTCGCGCTGCGCGCCACCAGCGACGGCATGTTGGGAACGCAATAATGCGTCACCCCCTCCTCGACGTAGGTGGGACGCGAGAGGGTAGTCGCCCTCGACGTCTCGGCGATGCCTCCCTGGTCGATACCCACGTCGATGAACGCGGATCCGGGACGCATCGCCCGCAGCATGGCGCGCGTCACCAGCGTGGGCGAGAGCTTCCCCGGCTCGAGCACCGCGCCCACCACGACATCGGCGTCGGCGATCGCCGCAGCGAGCGCATGCGGCTCGAGGATCGCAGTGCTCGGCAGTCCACGACAGTGACAACGCAGCGCTTCAAGTCGGTCGGAACGACGTCCGAAGGCGCTGACGCTTGCCCCCAATTCGACCGCAACGCGCGCCGCTTCGCGCGCGACGACGCCCGCACCGATGACGACAACGCGCGCGGGAGCGACGCCTTCCGTACCCGGAAACAACACGCCGCTGCCGTCGTGATCGGTCATGAGCAGCGACGAGGCGATGAGCGGAACCAGCCGCCCCGCGATGGCGGACATCGGCGCCAGCAAGGGCAGCGTTCCGTCGGGCGCGGTGACGGTCTCGTAGGCGACGCAACTCACGCGCGCGGCCAGCACTGCGTCCTGCAACGCTCGGTCGCGACCGAGCTGAGCGAAGCCGAATACGGTGGTTCCGGCATGCAGCAGCGGGTATTCGGCGGTCTGCAACTCCTTGACCTTGACGATCAGCTCGCACTCGTAGACCGGACGCGCATCGTCGCCCAGCGTCGCGCCGTGCAGCGCATAGGCAGCGTCGTCGAAGCCCACCCCCTCGCCGGCGCCGCGTTCGACGACGACCTGATGGCCGTCGCCCACGAGCGCCGCGACCGCGGCCGGCACCAGTCCGACGCGCCGTTCGCCGTCCTTGCGCTCACGCGGTACGCCGATGCGCATCGCGGCGCGCGCTCAAGCCGCGCGACCGAGTACCGCGGTGATGAACTCGCCCTTCTCTCGCGTGTACCCGACCGGCTCGCTGAGACCCGATTTCAGGATCGCGCGCTTTTTCTCCTGGTAGGCCGCGCTGAGCGCGTCGTCGGCGCGCAGCACGTCGCGAAAACGCCGCAGGTCCGTCGCCTCTGTGCTGTCCTGGGCGACCACGTGGATGTGCAACCGGAATATCTCGCCGCGGTGGTCGATCGCGCCCACACGCATCGGCCGGGTTTCCGGAAAAATGTGCCCCGCGCGTTGGCGCTGGAAACCCATGCCATCGAGCGCGTCGCGGGTGCGTGCCAGCGAATCCGGCGGATAGAACGCCGCGAGGTCGACGATGCCCTTGCCCGCGCAGTTCGGAATAGCGGTGCTGCCAATGTGCTCTGCCTGTACCCAGGGTGCCACCGCGTGGATATTCTCGATCACGCGCGTCGCGACGTCGATGACGGTGGGGTCGTACTCCACATACGCTGGAGGCATGATGCGATATTCGAGAATAGGCGAGTTCGCCAAGGCCCCTCCCCTGCCAAGCTGTCCTGCGCCGGATTGTAACCTTATACTGCTCGTTCCTCTCTCGGTTCCAACGCACTCGAGCTTAGATGTCGGCTGTAACATCCTTCACTGCGCCCTGGATCGATCGCGTCGTCGACGCGCTCGAGAAAGTCGTCTCCGGAGTGCCGGCGTCGCGTGAGGTCGCGGTCGAATCGCCTGCGCATACCGCGCGGGTGCTGGCGCGCAAGGCGGCCAGGCGCGCTGCTGCGCTCTCCGGTGCGCTGGCGCTTCCACCCGGCGTGCTTGGCATGATCACCGTGCTCCCGGACCTGGTTGCGATCTGGCGCATCCAGGCGCAACTGGTGGCCGACATCGCCGGTCTGTACGGCCGCGACATGCAACTCACCCGCACGCACATGGTGTATTGCCTGTTTCGTCATGCCGCGACGCAATTCACCCGCGACGTCGTCGTCCGCACCGGTCAACGCCTGATGGTGCGGCAACTCTCCGGCGGCGCGCTGAAAAGCGCGTTGACGAGCGTCGGCATAAGCGTCACCCAGCGGGTCGCCGGTACGACCGCCAGCCGGTGGATTCCGGTGGCGGGCGCGGCGGCGGTTGCCGCGTATGCCTATTACGACACCGTGCAGGTGGCGAAGACCGCCGTGACGCTGCTCGAGACGCCGGCGCTGCAGCCACCCGACTAGCCGCGCGTGCCTGCTTCAGGCGCCGCCGCGGAACAGCGAGAAGCCCCAAGGACTGAGCTTAAGCGGCAGGTGATAGTGCTGCTCCGGGTCGGCGATGCCGAAGCGAAACGGCACCACCTCGAGAAACGGCGGCGTCGGCAGCGGAACATCGCGCTCGCGATACCACGCACCCACGTGAAACAGGCACTCGTAGATCCCGATAGCGAATCGACGGGTCGCGAGGTCCGGCAGCTCGACACCGCCCGACGCGGCGACCACGGCATCGCCCAGCGCGGTACGCGAAACGCCGATCGCATACACCTGCACGCGCATGCCGCGCGCGGGCGCTCCCGTCGTGACATCGACTACGTGGATCGACAGCCCCGGCATGAATCAGCGCCCCAGCTGGCGCGTCAACCCTGCGAAGCGCTCGGCGAGAAACATGAGCGCGACCGTGAAGGCGATCAGCACACCCGATACCGCCGCGGTGCGAACGTCAAGATCGTTCTCGATGATCTGCCACATATGGATCGGCAGGACTTCGGTCCGTGCGTCGGCGAGAAAAAGCGATACCGGCACATTGTCGAACGAGGACATGAAAGCGATGAACGCACCCGCGGCGATGCCCTTGCCGATCAGCGGCAACACGATGCGGCGAAAGGTCATCCATGAGTCGCCACCGAGGCTCTCGGACGCCTCGAGGAGTCCCGGATCAAGCTGCGCGAGGCTCGCCACCGTCGTTCGCATGACAAAGGGAAAGCACACAATGGTGTGACCGAGGATCAGCAGGGGCACCGACGGCGTGAGCCCGAGCATGCTGAAGTACATGAGGCAGGCGAAGCCGAACGCCAGTGCCGGCAGCACCAGCGGTGAGAGCAGCAATGCGTCCAGCGCGCGTGCCCATCCCGCACGGTTGCGCGTCACCACGACCGCGCCAGCGGTGCCGATCACCACCGACAGCAGCGTCGTCGCAGCCGCCACCAGCAGGCTGTTCCATGCGGCGGTCTGGATCTGTGTCGCGTCGGCGAGCGCCGCGTACCAGCGAAGCGAGAATCCTTCCGGCGGAAACTTCAGTGACGAGGACGAGGTGAACGAAGTGATCAGCACGATCAAGGTCGGCGCGAGCAGGAAAACGATGCCAACGGCGGCGACGAAACCAAAAACGACCTTGAGCGAAAGCGCCTCGGCGTCCAGATGAGCAGCGCGCGGCTCAGCCATAGATCTGGCCCCGGCTGGTCTTGGCAAGCACGTTCAGCGCGTAAACCACGAGCAGCACGGCGATCATGAAAATGACCGATACCGCGGCGGCAAAAGGCCAGTTGTTCGCGCCGGTCGCCTGCTGGTAGATGAACAGCGGCATGTACACCAGTCTGGCGCCCCCAATCAGCGTCTGCGTAACGAACGCTGTCACGCACGCCGAAAACGCGAGTATGCAGCCGGCGATCATGCCCGGCACCGACAGCGGTAGCGTCACCTTGAAGAACGTCCGCCACTCACCCGCGCCCAGCGCCGCCGACGCACTCGACAGATTGGGATCGATGCGCGAGAGTGTGGTCAGCAGCGGCAGGACGATGAGCGGCAGCTGCACCTGTGCCAGCACCATCACGACGCCGCTTTCGCTGAACAGTAGCTTGAGCGGCTCGTCGATCAGGCCGATGGCAAGCAGCATCTTGTTGAGAACCCCCTGCTTGCCCAGAATAACGATCCACGAAAACGTTCGGACCACGACGCTGGTGAGTATGGGAAGCACGACCAGGAAAATGAGCACCGCGCGCATTCGCGGCGAGGCGCGGGAAGCGATCCAGGCGAGCGGATAGCCGAACAGCAGGCACACCAGCGTCGCCTTCGCGCCGAGCCAGAGCGTCTCGCCAAGGATGCGCAGATCGAATCCGTCGCCCATGAACTTCGCGTATTGCGTGACGCTCCAGGTCCCGAGGTCCGCTTCGCCGTGCAGGCTCATCGCGATGAGCACCGCCAGCGGCGCCACGAAAAACGCGATCATGAACGTCGCCAGCGGCAACGCAAGCGTCCACTCGGAAGCGCGCCTGCGTGCGGGGACGACCGGCATCGCACCGGCGGCGCTTCCGATACTCACGCGCTACACCTTGATCTCACGGTTGAAGCGGTCGATCGCTGAGCCGCGAACTTCATTGAGCTTTTTCCAGTCGAGGAAGATGAGCTTGTTGAGGTCGGCGGGTGTCTTGGCGATCTTGGCTGCCATCACGGCGGTCATTGGCACCTTGGTATGCGTTGGAATGACGTCGTAGGGCGGCTTGCTTTCCTCGGTCTGTACCTCCGGCGTGATCGCGCCCTCAATCCACTGGAACGCAAGCTCGGGACGTGCCGCACCCTTGACGATGTGCAGACTGGTGCGCCACGCGACCGGTCCGCTGTCGGGAACGACGAACTCCACATCGACTCCCTTGCCTTTGAGCGTCTCGACGAAATTGAAGTTGTACGGCGCGATGTCGATCTGCTCCTGCTGGAACAAAGTCGCGTGCGCGCCCAGGTTCGCCGAGATCGCGCCTACGTTGGGTAGCAGCTCCCTGAGCGCCTTGAACGCGGGCTCGAGATTCGATTCGCTTCCGCCGTTGAGGCGCGCGATCTCCGCCATGAACGCCATGCCAAGCGTGCTGTTGAGCGCGGTGAGTCCGACACGGCCCTTGTACTCGGGCTTCCACAGATCTTTCCAAGACTTCGGTGGCATCTTGATCTTCTTGGGGTTGTAGCCGATGCCGATGACCTGCACCGAGATCTTCGGGCCCCATTCGTCCTGGAACATCGGATAGAGCTGCTTGAAGTTGGCCGACTTGTCGACCGGATACTTGACCAGCAGGTCCTGCTTGAGCGCGTCGAGCAGCGGCCCCTCATCCATGATCGACACGTCGAACGGCGGCTTGCCACCCGACGCGACCAGCTTCGCCACCTGATCGGTCGCGAGCTGAATGGTCAGCGTCACATCCGACTTGCTCGCATTCTTGAACCACGGGACGAGGATCTTGCTCTGCGCCTCGTTCCAGGTCCCCGGAAAAGTTGCCGCAACCAGCGGATCCGCGGCGTACGCTGCACGCGGCAGCGCCGCCAGTGCACCGCAACCCAGGCCGGCCAGCAGTACGTCCCTTCGCTTCCATGACTTCATGATGCAAACCCTCCGCGTTGATCGATCATTGCAGGGAAAAAACCTGTCCTGAAAGCGCATCGGCCGCCTCGACGAATATCCGGTCGCCCGCGCGCAGCATCGTCACACCCTCCTCGCGAGGCTGGTTGATCTTGATCGAGGCATCACCCGCTTCCGCCTCGTAGACCGTGATCGGGCCCATCGGCAGGACTGCGCGCACCGTCGCCGCGAAGCGGCCGGCCCCCGCGCTGCTGCTTACGCGCAACCGCTCCGGGCGGATCGACCATAGCGCGTCGGCTCCCTCGGTGAGCCGCGCCGCGTGCGCGTTGCCGACGACACCGACGAGCTCGATATCGCCCAGCCGGACCGCGACCCGACGCGTCTCGATCGACATCACACGCACACGCAGGAGGTTGGTCGTGCCGACGAACTGGTTGACGAACAGCGACGCGGGACGATCGTAGATCTCGGTGGCAGGCGCGCACTGCTCGACGTTGCCATGATTGAGCACGGCGATGCGGTCGGCCATGCTCATCGCTTCCTCCTGGTCGTGGGTGACCAGCACCGTGGTGATGCCGTAGTCCCGCTGCAGCCGCTTGACCTCGATCTGCATGTCGAGACGAAGGTTCTTGTCGAGCGCTCCGAAAGGCTCGTCGAGCAACAGGATCTTGGGATCGACCGCCAGCGCCCGCGCCAGCGCCACACGCTGCTGCTGGCCGCCCGAAAGCTGCCGCGGCAACCGCTGCGCGAAATCCTTCATGCGCACCAGCGAGAGCATCTCCAGCACCTTGGCCTCGACCTCGGCGCGCGGCACGTGCCGGGCGGCGAGCCCGTAAGCGACGTTGTCGGCGACGCTCATATGCGGGAACAGCGCGTAGTTCTGGAAGACGATGCCGACCCCACGGCGTGCCGTGGGAAGATGATCGACCGGCGATCCGTCGAACAGCACGCTGCCCGCGCTTTGTGGCTGGAAGCCCGCGATGATGCGAAGCAGTGTGGTCTTGCCGCAGCCGCTGGGGCCGAGCAGCGCCACCAGCTCGCCCGCCGCCACATCGAGCGAGATATCGTTGGCGGCGATGGTCGAACCGAAACGCTGCGTGATGCCGCGCAGGGCCAGCGTGTGGCCGCGCCGCGCCGACGCTGGGCGCAGCGCAGCGAGGGTCGAATCGGACAATGTCGCAGCCGTAGTCAAAGCCCGCCCTCTTCCCGGCACGTCGACCGCTGCGCTTGGCCAACGGGGTTCATCGCGGTGGCGCACCCGCAGCGATCCAGCTTGCGAGCACCGAGCGCTCGTCGTCGGTCATGCCGGTGAGATTGCCGATGGGCATGGTCCGGGTCGCGACCGCCTGCTCGTAGATCTTTTGCGCGTTGGCCACGATCAGCGCGGGCGTGTCGAGCAACATGTTCTTCGGCGCGACGGCGAATCCCTCCTGCGTGGGATGCTCCGCATGGCAGCCGGCGCAGCGCAGTGCGACGATGGATTGCACACGGGTGAAACTCGCCGTGGCCGGCGCCGCTTTCGGCGGCGCCGGGGCGATCGCGATCGCGAGCGCCAATGTCGCGAGCGCCGCGCTGACGGGAATCGCCCACACCGTCCGGCCGCGATGACGCAAGTTGAAAAAGTGGCGGACGTACGCGGCCAGCAGCATGATCGCCAGCAGCACCCACCAGCCGTGACGGCTGGCATACGTCATCGGGTAGTGGTTGCTGATCATGATGAACAGCACCGGCAACGTGAAATAGTTGTTGTGGACCGAGCGCTGCTTGCCGCGCCGTCCGTAGACCGGGTCGGGCGCGATACCTTGTTCCTTCGCCACGACGAGCTTGCGCTGCGACGGAATAATCACGTGCGCCACGTTCGCCGCCATGATCGTTCCCAGCATCGCACCGATCTGGATGTAGACCGCCCTGCCGCTGTAGAGGTGCGACAGACCCCACGCCACCGCCGCCACCATTGCGAGCATGGCCGCCGCGATCCATCGCTCGTGATCGAATCCGAGTCGTGTGCAAAGCTGATCGTAGAAAAACCAGCCTGCTAGGAGCAACACGACGCTTAGACTCACCGCGTCGACGGCACTGATGTCGGCGATACCGCGGTCGATCATGTAGACGTTTGCATGCAAGTAATACGTGACCACCAAAAGCGCGAACCCTGAGATCCATGTCCAGTACGCCTCCCACTTGAACCAGTGCAGCGGCTCGGGAAGCGACTCGGGCGCGATCCTGAACTTGCGCACGACGTAGAACCCACCGCCGTGCACTGCCCAGAGTTCGCCGCCGATGCCCAGGTCCACATCCGCCTGCGAGCGCGGGGGAAGAAGGTGGTCGTCGAGCCAGACGAAATAGAACGACGATCCGATCCATGCGATGCCGGTGATCAGATGCACCCAGCGCAGCAGCAGTTGCAGCCAGTCGCTGGCGTAGGCTTCCATCGCTGGCCCTAGCTGCCACGATAGGTTGAATAGCTCCACGGCGACACCAGCAGCGGCACGTGGTAGTGGGCACGGATGTCCGCGATGCCGAAATCGAGCGTGACCTCGTCGATGAAAGGAGGATTCGGGAGCGCGCTGCCGACGCGCCGGAAATACGCGCCGGCAGCGAATACCAGGCGATAACGACCCACGAGGAATGCGCTGCCGTCCAGCAATGGCGCCGTGCAGCGTCCGTCGTCGTTGGTGATCGTCTGCGCAACCAGTTCGTAGCCATCCGTCCCGGCGCGATAGAGCCGCACCTCGATCCCGGCGCCGGGCGCGCCGCGGGAAGTATCGAGTACATGCGTGGTCAACTTGCCCATGATCGTCCTCAACGCAACGTAGCGCCGAGCACCGCGCGCAGGTCAACGCTTGCGCGCTCCGGCGCGCTCAACGAGAGTCCCGCCTCGACGTGGCGAAGATGATGATCCATGAGACGCTCGATCACTCGCGCGGGGCGTCCAGCGAGCGCCTCGACGAGCTCGCCGTGCTCGTCGGGCGCGCAATCGACGCTTCCCGCGCGCTGGTACAGCGCGATGATCAGTGAAGAGCGCGCGACCAGGCCGCGAAGCATGTCGGTGACCACGCTGTTGCCGGCAAGCTCGGCCAGGATCACGTGGAATTCGCCGGAGAGCTTGATGCCGTCGTGGCGGTCGCGCGCGCTGCGCGCCGCCTCTTCCGCGGCGACGTGCTTTTTCAGGCGCTGTAATTCGGTACCACCGAGCCGTCCTACGAGTGAAGCGGCCAGCGGCGGCTCGACCAGGCGGCGCGCCGCGAACACCGCGCGCGCCTCGTTGATGGAAGGCTCGGCCACGAAAGCGCCACGGTTGGGGTGAAGCGTGACGATATGAGTGAGCGCAAGATGATGCAGCGCCTGTCGCACGCGCGCCCGGCTCACCGCGAACAGCCCGGCCAGCGTTTCCTCGCCGAGCTTGGTGCCGGGCGGCAGGCGATGCTCCTCGACGGCGCGCACGATGTGATCGTAGATGCGCTGCGCCGCTTCCGGACGCGAAGCCTGTGGCGCGCGCGCACCTTGCCGCGACAACCGGCGCGACGAGTGCGGGTGACGGCGGCGTGAGCGGGGAGCAGCGTTGAGCATGACGGGCAAGCGACGGGACCGTGGTTTCGATTGTAAACAATCCTGCGTTGACGATGTCAACAATATTGGGCAGTATTGTTTACAACTCACGTAGCGCGCGAGCACCCCTATCTCGTGGACGTCGTATTCCCTTCCTCCCGGGACTTCGTCGGTCATGGCGAACGTCCGCCGCACGCGCGCTGGCCGGGCGCGGCACGCATCGCGCTCCAGTTCGTGATCAATTACGAAGAGGGCGCCGAGGCTTCGGTGCAGGACGGCGACGCGGGCTCTGAAGTGTTCCTTTCCGAGATTGTTTCGGCGCAGGCATACGCCGCGCGACACATGAGCATGGAGTCGCTCTACGAGTATGGAGCGCGCGCCGGCGTCTGGCGGCTGCTGCGCTGCCTGCGCGGCCACCGCGTTCCAGCCACGGTGTTCGCTGTCGCGCTGGCGCTCGAGCGCAATCCCGGTGTGGCGCAGGCCTTTCTGGAAGATGGCCATGAAATAGCGTCGCATGGCTGGCGATGGATTTCCTACCAGCAGATCGGGGAAGAAGTCGAGCGCGAGCACATGGCGCGCGCGGTCGAGAGCCTGCGCCGTCTGACCGGGCAATCACCCGAAGGCTGGTACACCGGCCGGGATAGCCCGAATACGCGGCGCCTCCTGGTCGAGCACGGCGGCTTCAGCTACAGCGCCGACAGCTACGCCGATGACCTTCCCTACTGGACGAGCGTGGACGCGCACGATGCGCGCAGGCCGCTGCTGATCGTTCCCTATGCGCTCGATAGCAACGACATGCGCTTCGCCACCGCGCAAGGCTTCAACTCGGGAGAGCAGTTCTACACCTATCTCAAGGACGCCTTCGACGTGCTGTATGCCGAAGGCGATCCGGCCGGGCTCGATGCGCCGAAAATGCTTTCCATCGGTCTGCATTGCCGCCTTGCCGGCCGCCCCGGACGCGTCGCCGCGCTGTCGCGCTTCATCGCCTACGCGCGCCGTCACGAGGATGTCTGGTTCGCACGACGGATCGACATCGCGCATCACTGGCAGCAGACGCATCCATGGCGCGCTGCGGCATGACGCTCGCCGACATCAATGCCCTCGATCGCACCGCTTTCACAAAAAGCCTGGGCGGGATCGTCGAGCACTCCTCCTGGATCGCCGACGCCGCGTGGCAAAAACGTCCCTTCTCCGACGTCGACGCGCTGCACGCAGCGATGATGTCGGCGTTGCGAGGCGCGCCGATCGAAACCCAACTCGTCGTCATCCGAAGCCATCCCGAGCTCGCGGGCAAGGCCGCTATCCGTGGGGAGATGACCGCGGACTCGAACGCCGAGCAAGGCGGCGCCGGCCTCACTGAATGCTCGCCGCGCGAATTCTCGCGGCTGAGCGCGCTCAACCGCGCGTATCACGCCAAGTTTGGATTTCCGTTCATCATCGCCGTCAAGGGGCTCGATCGCGCATCGATCATCGAGCGTTTCGCGCAGCGCCTGGATCACGATCGCATCACCGAGTTCGATGAGGCGCTGGCGCAGATCGCGCGCATTTCGCGCCTGCGTCTGACGGCGATGCTCGAAGGGTAATCCCGGCAACGCGGCGCTGCGGCCATTAGTCGCGCGACCGCGTCGGCGTCGCATGCGCAGAGGATCAGCGCTTGAACAGGCTGCCCAGCGCCTTGCCCAAGTCCGCCGGCGAGCTCGCGGGCTTGTCCGGAGACGCCCTTGCGCCAGGCGGCGGAGTTATGCCCGCGTGTCCCAGCGCGATCTGGCACGGTGCCGCCGAATCCGCGGTTGCGCTCTTGAGCAACACCTGACCGAGCAACGACGTGCCGCCGGTCGCGATCGCCGCACCGAGCGTGGCCGCCGTCTCCACGGAGGCCTTCGCATCGACGCCCACGGTCGGCGCGCTGAACGGCCCATGAAAATGCACCAGTGATGCGAACTGGTCGATGTTGAGCGAGATTCCCTTGCGCATCTGCGGCTTGATCGACAGATCCAGCGTTTCGCTCCCGAAATCCAGCGACCCACTCGCGGTGACGCCGATCTTGTTGGTCTCGAACGCGATGCTGCGATCGACGCGCGCGACACCGTTCGCGAGCGGGAGACGGACGACCGCGCACGTGAGTTCGGTGGTCGCATCGACGTTGCGAAACGGGTTCACCGCGTCGGCGAGCTTGTTCAACGCGGCGTCGCTGGTCCCCGTATGTCCCAGCGACGCGGGGCCTACGACGGCGAGTACGTTGCCGTTGGCGCTGCCCGCCCACTGATGCAGCGAGTTGCCGTGCGATGCGACGTCCACGTTCAGCGCGGTCTTGCCGCCGTGAACCTCGCGCTTGATGCCAGCCTGCGCGAAGATGGCACTCAGATCGAGTCCTTTCGCGTCGAGATGCAGGTTCAGCGTGGCGTCCTTCTCGCGCGTGGCGTCGAGCTTCAAATGTCCGACGACGGTACCGCCGAACAAGCCGACCTGTACCACCGGCGCGTCGAGCACGCTGTTTTGCAAGCTGAACTGCAGCCGGACATGATCGAGCGTTCGTCCGTCGGGCAGCTGCAATGCATCGACCGCGAGATCGCCGTCGGCGTCGACCGATCGCAGCACGCCGAGATCAAAGGGCGCTTCGCTGAACATGAATCGTGATTTCGGCACCGCCGCCGTCTTGCCGGGCGCGCCGCCGACGGGGATGGCGATCGCATTCAGCGCCAGCGTGGGCGCCGCGAGCTTGAACGCGACCTTGGACCGCGCCTGTCCGGTGACGACGCTGAGCTGACCCGCGAGGGTATCCTTGCCGACTCCGACTTCCAGCGGATCGAGGTTCACCGTCTGCTCCTGAACCTTGACCTGCGTCTTGACCGACGCCTGCTGGCCGTTGATCTGACCCTTGAGCGCGACCGGATAGGGCCAGCGTCGCTGCGCGAGCGAGGTCAGTGGCCCGAGGTCGCCTTCGAGCGCGACAGCGATATCGTCGACGCTGCCGCGAAAGCGCGCGCTCACGGCCGAGCCAGGATCGCGTGCATTGAGCGAGAGCTCGGCGATGGTGACCGTGGTGAGCTTTCCAGTTTCGCCGTCACGGTAGGTCAGCGTGCCGTTCTGAATCGAGAGGTCGCCGACGAACAGGCCGCCGACCGCCATCGCGCCGCCCGGCGGGGACGGTGCGCCTGGCGCCGCGTTGGAAAATTGCCAGTTGCCGTTGCCCTTGGCGTCGGTCTCCAGTGCGATCACCGGTTCGACGAGCGTGAAGCTGCGCACCTGAAAATCGCGATGCAGGAGCGGCAGCAGCGCGACCTGCGCCTCGACGCGTCTGGCGGTGATCATCTGCGGGGCGTTGCCCCACGGCGCATTGGCGAGCGAGATGCCCTCGATCACCACCTTCGGTTCCAGCGAGAGCTTGAGATCGATGTTGCCGTCGACCCGAAGCTCGCGTCCGGTCGCGTCCCTGACGCGCGCCTGTATCGGTCCGATCAGGCTCTTGAAATCGATGGTGTGGACCGCGATCCAAACCGCACCCAGCAGCAGCAGCAGAAGGCCGCTGACGGCGATCAGGATTCGCCAGAAGATGCGCATTCGGCGATTGTAGCGCGGCCACGGCGCGCCTTGTACGGCGCGCCGTGCCGAGGATCAGACGCTAGCGCAGCGTCGCGTTGAAGCGCTCCAGCGCGGCAGCTCCTGGGACCAGCTCGGTTTCCCGGAGTCCGCCCAGCGCCACATCGACCGTGTTCAGCGAAGCGTGCAGATCGGTGGCTTCCGGATGCACGTAGAGCAGCCCCGTCACGATCTCGCCTTCAGCGTGGCGCTCCTGCAAGTGATGCATCGCGCCGATGCGGTCGGTCGGGTCATATTCCGCGTGCAACTTGCGCAGCCGCAGCAACGATCCGTCGTGCTGGCGCACCTCCTGCAGCGAACCCGGGGCATAGTCGGTGGTGATCTCATCCTTAATGCGGCATGAAGTCGAGGAAATTCACCGCGGCGTTGTGCTCGCGGACGAAGTCGTAGCTCTTGGTCGAGCCGGCGTGGTTGTTGAACGCGACGCACGGGCTAATCACGTCGATGAACGCGGCGCCCTGATGGCTTACCGCCGACTTGATCAGCGGGACGAGCTGCGTCTTGTCGCCCGAAAAGCTGCGCGCGACGAAGCTTGCGCCCAGCTGCAGCGCCAGCATCACCATGTCGATCGGCTCATCGCTGTTGACCACTCCGCGCTTGCTCTTCGAGCCGCGGTCCGCCGTCGCCGAGAACTGCCCTTTGGTGAGCCCGTACACACCATTGTTCTCGACGATGTAAACCATGTTCACGGCGCGGCGCATCGAATGAGCAAACTGGCCCAGGCCGATCGACGCCGAGTCACCGTCGCCCGACACGCCCAGATAGATGAGGTCGCGGTTGGCGAGATTGGCGCCGGTCAGCACCGAAGGCATGCGTCCGTGCACGCTGTTGAAGCCGTGTGAGCTGCCGAGAAAATACGTCGGTGTCTTCGACGAGCAGCCGATTCCGGACAGCTTGGCGACGCGATGCGGAGCGATGTCAAGTTCGAAGAACGCCTGGATGATCGCGCTCGAGATCGAGTCGTGCCCGCATCCGGCGCACAGCGTCGAGACGCTGCCCTCGTAGTCGCGATGCGTGTAGCCGAGCGCGTTACGCGGCAGCTCCGGGTGATGCAGGCGCGGCTTGGCAAGGTAGGTCATGAGGCGGCCTTAAGCAATGGCGTCACGTTGAACATGGCGAGCTTGGCGCCGATCTCGCCGGCGATGAAGCGCGCGGTGATCGGCGTGCCGTCGTAGTGCAGCACCGGGATCAGCTTGGCCGGGTGGGCGGCGAGCTCGTTGACCATGCAGCGCGCGCAGCTGCGCGTCGCGGTTCTGCTCGACGACGAACACGTGATCGTGGGCATCGACGAAATCGGCGACATCGTCGTGGAACGGAAAAGCGCGCACGCGCAGCGTGTCGAGCGCAATGCCCTGCGCGGTGAGCAGTGACAGCGTCTCATCCATAGCCGGTGCGGTCGACCCGTAGTAGATGGCACCGACACGCGTCGGCGTCGCCGCCGGGCGGCGCATCGGCATGGGGAGCATCTGCTTGGCCGTCTCGAACTTGCGTAACAGGCGTTGCATGTTGTCGACGTAGGTGGCGCCGTCCTCGGTGTAGCGTGCGTAGCGGTCCTTGGTCGTGCCCCGAGTGAAATACGAGCCCCGGTGCGGGTGCGTACCGGGATAGGTGCGATAGGGAATCCCGTCGCCGTCGACGTCGAGATAGCGCCCGAAGTCCTTCCCGGCTTCGAGTTGCTCGTAGGTCATGACCTTGCCGCGGTCGTGGCGGCGCGCGTCGTCCCAGGTCAGCGGCTCGCACAGCCAGTCCTGCATGCCGATGTCGAGGTCGAGCATCACGAACACCGGCGTCTGCAGGCGATCGGCGAGGTCGAACGACAGCGCGGCGAACTCGAAGGCCTCCTTCGGATCCTCCGGCATGAGCATCACGTGCTTGGTGTCGCCGTGCGACGCGTAGGCGCACGAGAGCATGTCCGCCTGCTGCGTTCGCGTCGGCATGCCCGTCGATGGGCTGCCGCGCTGCACGTCGAACAGCACCGCGGGAATCTCGGCGAAGTACGCGAGCCCGATGAATTCCTGCATGAGCGAGATGCCGGGCCCGGAGGTGCACGTGAACGCGCGCGCGCCGTTCCACGCGGCACCGATCACCATGCCGATCGATGCAAGCTCGTCCTCGGCCTGTACGATCGCGTAGCGCGCCTTGCCGGTCGCGGCGTCGGTGCGAAACTTCTTACAGTGTCGTGTGAAGGCTTCCGCCAGCGACGACGAGGGCGTGATCGGGTACCAGGCGGCCACCGTCGCGCCGCCGTAGACGCAGCCCAGCGCCGCGGCGCTGTTGCCTTCGATGAAAATGCGCTCGCCGACGGTGTTGCCACGCCGCACGCGGATCCCGAGCGGATAGTCGAGGTTGTTCTGCGCATACGAGCGCCCCATGTGCATCGCCTGCACGTTGGGCTTGAGCAGCGCTTCCTTGCCCTTGTACTGCTCGCCGATGAGCTCGGCGATGACCTCGGGCTCGATCTCGAGCAGCGCCGAAAGCGCGCCGACGTAGACGATGTTCTTGAACAGCTGGCGCTGCCGCGGGTCGCTGTACTGGCGGTTGCAGATCTCGGTCAGCGGCATGCCGATGACGGTGATGTCGTCGCGAAATTTCGCCTGCGGCAGCGGCTTGGTCGAGTCGTAGAACAGGTAGCCGCCCGGCTCGATCTCCTTCACGTCCTGGTCCCACGTCTGCGGATTCATCGCCACCATCAGGTCGACGCCACCGCGACGCGCGCGCCAGCCCTGCTCGCTCACGCGCACCTCGAACCAGGTCGGCAAGCCCTGGATGTTGGATGGGAAGATGTTGCGCGGCGCCACCGGGATGCCCATGCGCAGGATCGCCTTCGCGAACAGCAGGTTCGCCGACGCCGAGCCCGAGCCGTTGACATTGGCGAACTTGACGACGAAATCGTTGATCCGCGCGATCGGCGCGACAGATGTTTTCATGATGCCACCCGCTTCGCCGGGCCCGGTGCTGATGGCGCGTGCCGGTCGCGACGTCCGCGATCGCACGCCTGCGCGGGCTCGAGCAGGAACTTCTGCATGTCCCACGCGCCCGTTGGACAGCGCTCCGCGCACAACCCGCAATGCAGGCACACGTCCTCGTCCTTGGCCATGATGCGGCCGGTCTTGAGGCCGCCCGCGACGTATAGGTCCTGCGTGAGGTTGCGCGCCGGCGCGTTGAGTCGCGTGCGCAGGTCGGTTTCCTCACCGTTGGCGGTGAAGGTGATGCAGTCCATCGGGCAGATGTCGACGCAGGCGTCGCACTCGATGCAAAGCTTCGGCGTGAACACTGTCTGCACGTCGCAGTTGAGGCAGCGCTGCGCCTCGGCGAAGGCCTTGGCCGGATCGAAGCCCAGCTCCACCTCGACCTTGATGTTCTTGAGTGCGATCGACACGTCCTTCAGCGGCACCTTGAAGCGCGCATCGTTGGACACGCCGTTGTCATAGCTCCACTCGTGGATGCCCATTTTCTGCGACAGCGAGGTTGACCATCGGCGGAGGCCGATTCGACAGCTCCTTGCCCTGGCAGTAGAGGTCGATCGAAATGGCCGCTTCGTGACCATGCGCGACCGACCAGATGATGTTTTTAGGGCCGAAGGCGGCGTCGCCGCCGAAAAACACGTTGGGCAGCGTGGAGCGGAAGGTCGCGGCATCGAGCACCGGCAGTCCGTGCGTGTCGAATTCGATCCCGCAATCGCGCTCGATCCATGGGAACGCGTTCTCCTGACCGACGGCGATGAGCACGTCGTCGCACTCGAAGGCGACGTCGGGCTCGCCGGTCGGCACCAGGCGGCGCTTCCCCTTGGCGTCGTACTCGGCCTGCACCTTCTCGAAGTTCATCCCGGTCAGCCGGCCGTTCTCGTGGATGAACGCCTTGGGCACGTGGAAATTGATGATGGGAATGCCCTCGTGCATCGCGTCTTCCTTCTCCCACGGCGACGCCTTCATCTCGTCGAACCCCGAGCGCACGATCACCTTCACGTCGTCGCCGCCCAGCCGGCGCGAGCTGCGGCAGCAGTCCATCGCGGTGTTGCCGCCGCCAAGCACGATGACGCGCTTGCCGATGCGATCGACATGCCCGAACGACACGCTGGAAAGCCAGTCGATGCCGATATGAATGTTCTTCGCCGATTCCTTGCGGCCAGGCAGATCGAGATCGCGTCCGCGCGGGGCGCCGCTGCCGATGAACACCGCATCGAACTTCTTGGCGCCACCGCCGTTGTGCCCCTCTGCGAGCAGCGCCTTCAGACTGTCGATGCGCGTGCCGCCGCGAAATTCGACGCCGATGTCGAGCACGTATCCGACCTCCTCGTCGATCACCGATTCGGGCAAGCGAAACTTGGGGATCTGGCTGCGGATCATGCCGCCGGCGCGCGCATCGCCATCGTAGACCACGCATTCGTAGCCCAGCGGCGCCAGATCGCGCGCCACCGTCAGCGATGCCGGGCCGGCACCGACCAGCGCAACGCGCTTGCCGTTCGCGCGGCGCGCGCTTGGGTAAGAGCCCGCGGATGTCGTCCTTGTAGTCCGCGGCGACGCGCTTGAGCCGGCAGATTGCGACCGGCTCGGGCTTGCTCGCACCCACCCGATTTTCACCGTCCTCGACGCGGCCGCGCCGGCATGCGGGCTCGCAGGGACGATCACAGGTGCGGCCAAGGATGCCCGGGAAAGACGTTGGACTGCCAGTTGACCATGTAGGCGTCGCTGTAGCGACCGGCCGCGATCATCCGGATGTATTCGGGAACAGGCGTATGGGCGGGACACGCCCACTGGCAATCGACGACTTTGTGAAAATATTCGGGTACCGAGATATCCGTCGGATTCAATACATCTCCTCGATTACGGATGCACCGGGTCGTATTGTTCGTTCGGGCGCAGTTTTCCCTGTTAGCGTGCCCGCGCCGCCGGCCATTTGCATCACGCGAATGGCGCCGATACTACGCCTGCGGCAGCGAGGTGAAAAGCCCTTAGCTTTCAGTTACTAGATGCAGCGATTACGATGTGACTTCGCAACAACAGATCGCCTTTTGCCGCTCAAGTTCCCGGCAAATTGTGGACGACAGGGAAAAAGAATTCTTTCCAGCTCACCGGCCGGGTCTTGATCAGCCCGGTCTTCACCATGAAATCCGCGAAAACCATAGTCGCGTTCGGCGTCGTCGAATAAACCACGTTGGGCGCCTTGATCATCGCGACCACCTCGTCGACGGTGTACTTCTCCTTGGTCGCGTCGAGATAGATTTTCGCGGCCGCCGCCGGGTCGCGGGCGATGAGCTGGTTGGCCTCCTCGAGTCCCGCGATGAACGCGGCGATGGTCTTCGGATTCGCCTGGTAGAACTTCCTGGTGCCGAACACGACCGCGTTGCTCGCCGGACCGCCGAACACGTCGCTCGAATCGAGCACCAGATGAACACCCGGGGTCTTGAGCTCGGTCGCCTGGTACGGCGGCGCCGAGAAATGGCTGTTCACCTCGCTGCTGCCGCCCACCACCGCGATCATCGCGTCCGGGTGCCCAAGCTGCACCGTCATGGCGTCGAGCGAATCGCGCGCCGACGCCCCGTACATTTTTTCGAGCGCCATTTTAAGCACCATCGCCTGGCTCGACACCTTGATCGTGGGCACCGCGATCTTGTCCTTGTCGGTGAAATCCTTGAGTGTTTTGACGTTGGGGTCGCGCGTGACCAGAAGCATCGGCAGGCCGCCGACGCTGGTCACGCCGTTCACTTCACCCTTGGTGCGTTCCCAGAGCAGCAGGAGGTTCGACACACCGCTGGTGACGAGATCGACACTGCCGGACAGCAGCGCGTCGGTCGCGGCGCCGCCGCTGTTGAAAGTGATCCACTTGCCGATGAGCTCGGGCATCCCCATCGCCTTGGCGTGCTTTTCGAGCAGCTTGTTCTGCTCCATCACCACCAGCGGCAGATAGATGATCGACGGCTGCTTGGTGATGCGCAGCTCGCTCACCTCGGCGCTTGTCCCGTTCGCGAATGCGAGCATCGCTGCGGAGCAGATGACGATGCCGCCGAAGCGTCTGCATGATGCAGCAATCGATGCCGATGATTTCGCAATGCCCATGATTGCTCCTCGAGGATGATTCATTTTTTTGCGTCGCGACGCGCGCGCCACGCCCGATAGCGCTGCATGGTCTCGGCGTTGGCCGGGTAGGTCCCCGGCAGAGCGCGCCCTCCGGCGATCTCCTCGAGCACGAATTCCTCGACGATCTCCTGCTCCGATGCATCGCGCGCGACCTCCGCCGCCAGATGCGCGGGCACGATCACCACGCCCTCGCCGTCGCCCACGACCACGTCGCCGGGAAACACGGCGACGCCGCCGCACGCAATCGGCACGTCGAGATCGACGGCGTGATGGATCGCGAGGTTGAGCGGCGCGCTCGCGCACGCGCCGTACACCGGGAACGCCATCGACGCGATCGCCTGGCTGTCGCGCAAGCCGCCATCGGTCACCACGCCTGCGACACCGCGCACCTCGAGGCGCTTGAGCAGAATGCTGCCGCCGGATGCCGCGCGCGCATCGCGCCGGCAATCCATCACCAGCACACGTCCCGGGGGGATCACTTCGATCGCCTTGCGCTGCGGATGCTCCGGATTCTCGAACACGCCGATGTGGTCGAGGTCCTCCCGCGCCGGAATATAGCGCAGCGTGAATGCTTCGCCGACCATGTTCTCTCCGCGCTGACTCATGCAGTGCACACCCTGCAGGAAAACGTTGCGCAGGCCGCGCTTGAACAGTTGCGTGGTAAGCGTCGCCGTGCTGGCGTGCTTGAACTGGTCCCGTGTTTCCCGCGACAGTGTCATGAGGATCTCGTCCTGAAGGGTCAAGCGATGCCGGGCGCCATCATATCGCGATCTCGCCAAGCCGGCGCCGTCCGAACTGTGCGCGCCGTTCGCGATAGAATCCGGTGACGATGGGCTCGAGCAAAGAACCGTGAACGCCCCCGATGCCGTGATGCCGGTTCGTCTGACCCAATTCAGTCATGGCGGCGGCTGCGGCTGCAAGATCGCTCCGGCAGCTCTGCGCGAGATCCTGCACAGGTCAGCGCGCGCCGCGGTGCCCGAAGCGCTGCTGGTCGGCACCGAAACGTCCGACGACGCGGCGGTGTACCGGCTCAGCGAGACCGAGGCCATCGTCGCCACTACCGATTTTTTCATGCCGATCGTCGATGATCCCTTCGATTTCGGAAGCATCGCCGCGACCAACGCGCTCTCCGATGTGTACGCGATGGGCGCGGCGCCGCTGTTCGCGCTGGCACTGGTTGCGATTCCGGTCGACCGCCTCCCTGTGGCCACCATTCGCGCGATTCTCGAGGGCGGCGAATCCACCTGCGCGCGCGCCGGCATCCCGGTCGCCGGCGGACATACCATCGACTCGGTCGAGCCGATCTACGGCCTGGCGGCGATCGGCCGCGCCCATCCCGCGCGCATCAAGCGCAATAGCGGCGCGCGTCCGGGCGACACGCTGATCCTCGGCAAGCCGCTGGGGGTGGGAATCTACAGCACCGCGCTCAGGAAGCAGGCGCTCGCGAGTTCCGACTACGCGACCATGCTCGCGAGCGCCACCCGGCTCAACACGCCAGGCATCGCGCTGGGCGCCATGGACGCTGTGCACGCGCTGACCGACGTCACCGGTTTCGGCCTGCTCGGGCATCTGCTCGAGGTCTGCCGCGGCTCTGGGGTGGGCGCGCATATCGACGTCGATGCCATTCCGCTGTTGCCGTCAGCCCTCGCGCTGGCGCGCAGCGGATTCGTGACCGGTGCCTCAGCGCGCAACTGGGCGAGCTACGGCGATTGTGTGCGCTGCGGCGATCGGATCGATGCTGCGCAGCGCGCGCTGCTGTGCGACCCGCAGACGTCCGGAGGCTTGCTGGTCGCGTGCGCGCCCAACGCCGCCGACGACGTGCTCGCGGTGTTCGCGCGCGAGCTTTTTGTCGACGCGCGCATCATCGGCCGCTGCCAATCCGGGCCCAGCATTGTGGAGATCGAATGAACGGCAGCCGTCAAAGGCCTGTCGATGCACGGAACAACGCCGTGTCGGAAGCGGTCCATGCACTTTCGCAGTCCAACCCTCTCGATCGTCGAGCCCTGCCGTGAAGCCTTCGCGCCACTTGCAGCAAGTCGTTTCCGATCAAGCTCAAGCCATCGGTGGATCGCCCCTGCTCGAGCGCTACACGCAGGTGCGCGCCACCACACTCGCATTGAGCGACCCGCTTTCCGACGAGGATTGCGCGATCCAGTCGATGCCCGATGCGAGCCCGGTGAAATGGCATCTCGCGCACACCAGCTGGTTTTTCGAGACCTTCGTCCTGGACGCGCACCTTGTCGGATACCGCGCTTTCGATCCGAGCTTTAGGACGCTGTTCAATTCGTACTACAACGCGGTGGGAGACAAGCACCCGCGCCCGCAACGCGGCCTGCTGTCGCGGCCATCGCGAACCGAGGTGCTCGCTTATCGCGCGCACGTCGATGTGGCCATGCGGGCACTGCTGCAGGACGAGGGAGCGCTTGCGCCGGAAGCGAGCTCGCTGATCATGCTCGGCACGCATCACGAGCAGCAGCATCAGGAGCTCATTCTCACCGATGTGCTGCACATGCTTTCGCACCATCCGGAACATCCCGGCTATGCTGCCAATTCCGGTGCGGAGCCGCGCGAGGCGCCCGCCCTCACCTGGCTGGAACAGCCCGCGGCGCTCGTCGAGGTCGGTCATGCCGGCGACGCGTTCGCGTTCGACAATGAATC
Source organism: uncultured beta proteobacterium (assembly GCA_963816915.1). Classification (GTDB taxonomy): domain Bacteria; phylum Pseudomonadota; class Gammaproteobacteria; order Burkholderiales; family Casimicrobiaceae; genus PALSA-1003. Next base: position 509,910 of record CAWFMK010000008.1, on the reverse strand, counting down.
CCCGCGTCATCGCGTGTATGTCGAGAGCTTTGCGCTGGCCAGTCGCCCGGTGAACAACGGCGAATTCCTCGCGTTCATGGCTGACGACGGCTATCGCCGGCCGGAGCTCTGGCTCTCCGAAGGATGGGACTGGGTCAATGCCCATCGCGTCGAAGCGCCGTTGTATTGGAGGCGCGAGAGCGGCGCATGGGCACAGTTCACGTTACGCGGCCTGCGACCGCTCGATCTGGCGGCGCCCGTCTGCCACGTCAGCCTCTACGAAGCCGACGCCTGCGCGCGCTGGGCCGGCGCTCGTCTGCCTACCGAGGCCGAGTGGGAAACGGCCGCTGCAGGTCATGCCGTCGAGGGCAACCTCCAGGAGGAGCGAGCCCTGGTGCCGCACCCACCCGGGGATACGAACAGGGCGCTGGTCCAACTCTACGGTGACGTCTGGGAGTGGACCCAAAGCGCGTACTCGCCTTATCCGGGCTATCGTCCTGCCGCCGGCGCAGTGGGCGAATACAACGGAAAATTCATGTGCAATCAGTTCGTGCTGCGCGGCGGCTCGTTCGCGACACCGCGTTCGCATTTGCGCGCGACTTACCGGAACTTCTTTCCGGCATCCGCGCGCTGGCAGTTCACCGGAGTGCGCCTTGCGCGCGATGCCTGAGCGGGCCTCTCGCGCTTCAGTGCCAAGCAGGCACTAGCAGGCGTAGCGCACCGGCGCGGCGTCGCCGAGGGCAGCTGCGTAAAGACGATCGCCGCTGCTTATTTCGGCTTGACGAAGCGCAGCGCGAACTTGTCGGTCGGCACCTTGGGCTCGTTGGACGATTCCTCGCGGGTGTCGGCGGGGTTGCGCAGGAAATCGCCCTCGGCCTCGAGCACGAAGCCCGCCTGCTTCACTTCCTCGAGCACGACCGCTTGGTCGATGCGGTGCAGCGTCTTTCCCGCGCTGATGCCGGTGCCCGCCTTGGCCGAATGATCGACGACCACGAAATGCCCACCCGGCTTGAGCGCGGCGAACACCCGCTGATTCATTTTCGCGCGATCGACCGGAAGGTAGCTGATGTCGTGGTAATTGAGCACCAGCGTCACCAAATCGAGCGGCGCCAGACCTTCGGGGATTGGATCGTCGAACTTGCGCACCACCAGCACCACGTCGGTCTGTGGATGATCGGCCAGGCGCTTGGTAAGCGTCGCGCCCGGCTGCTGCACCTGCGCGTAGAGCGTGCCGTTCGGCGCGACCGCGAGCGCCAACAGCTGCGAGGTGTATCCGCCGCCGCTGGCCATGTCCATCACACGCATGCCCGACGCGACCTGCGTAAAGGTCAGGAACTCGACCGGGTGCCTGCTCGCGTCCATGCGCCGGTCCTGGTCGGTGCGAACGGGATTGTCGACGATGCTTTGCGCTTGCACCGCATTGACGGGTGCGGGAGCGACCGACTGCTGCGCGCACGCAGCCAGACAACCCGCACACGCCAACAGCAGCGCTCGAATCGGATCGGCCAGGGGATGTGCTGAGCTCATCGTGTCGCCTTTGTTGCTATCGGGGCCCCCATCATACCGCCGCCAGTCGCCTCGCCGGTCGTCGGCGCGATGGTCTGCTTTTTGCTCGTTTACGAGTGGCGCATTTCGGTTTGAAAGACTTACAAGCGACGGAATACGCCACCTTAGACTGCTCCGCGCAAGCTGCCCTCGCAAACCTCTTTGGGGAATCTCATGAACATCACGCTCGCCATCGGACCGCTGGTTTCGCTGGTCGCCGGCATCCTGATCCTCATCATGCCGAGGCTGCTCAATTACATCGTGGCGATCTACCTGATCATCATCGGACTGCTGGGTATCTTCGGCGCGGGCAATTACCGGCTGCACGGGACGCAGGCGCACCAGGATCTTCCCGCGGCGACCTTCAGCGCGCGGCCGCAGACGCTGCCGACCTTTCTTCCCGACCGAGCCTCCGGACTGCTCTCGCTGATCTGAACCTGGCGCGCCGAGCCGCTGCGCGATCTCCTCCGGGAACGCGCGCGGCGGCGCCTCCTGGATTACCATGGGCGCCGACTGCGAGACGCGCGCAGACGCGGTGCGTCTGGGCTCCGCTCTCGCGCAACTCATACGATCCCGGAGGCTCGAACGTGGTATCACCCGCAAATCAGGAACCCATCGACCTTCGCTCCGACACCGTGACGCGACCGACGCGCGCGATGCGCGAGGCGATCGCCGCCGCGCCCGTGGGCGACGACCAGTACGGCGAGGACCCGACGGTCAATCGCCTGCAGGAGCGCATCGCCGCGATGCTCGGCAAGGAAGCCGCGATGTTCGTACCGTCGGGCACGATGGCCAACCAGGTCGCGCTGCGCCTGCTCACGCGTCCAGGCGACGACGTTGTCGTCAGCCGCGAGTCGCACGCGGTGTGGCATGAGACGGGTGCCGGAGGCGCCAATGCAGGTGTGCAATTCAGCGAAATCGGCAATGGCGGTAGCTTCAGCGCAGAGCAGCTGATCGCCGCGATCAAGCCGCGCGGGCACGTGATTTACCCGCCGACCACGCTCGTGGAAATCGAGAACACCCACAATCGTGCCGGCGGCGTGATCGTCGCGCAGAGCGAGATCATTCGCGTCTGCGCTGCGGCGCGCGAGCGCGGCATCGCGTCGTTTTTGGACGGGGCTCGCCTGTGGAATGCAAGCATTGCGACGGGAATCGAGCTGGCGACGCTGGCGCAGCCATTTGACCTGGTGTCGGTGGCACTGTCCAAGGGATTGGGCGCCCCGGCAGGATCGGTGCTCGCGGCGTCGAAGGAACTAATCGCCGGCGCAGTCAGGCAGCGCCGGATGCTGGGGGGCGCCATGCGCCAGGCGGGCGTGCTCGCTGCGGCCGGGCTCTACGCGCTCGACCATCACCTCGCGCGACTCGCCGCCGACCACGCCAACGCGCGCGCGATCGCGCTACGCCTCGCTCAATGCCCCGGCGTCGTGCTCGACGCCGCCAGCGTGCAGACCAACATCGTCGTGTTCCGCCTGCGCGATCAGGCGCCCGATGCCGCGGCGGTGGTGGCCGCCGCCAAGGAGCGCGGCGTGCTTCTCTTCGCGTTCGGCCCGCGCACGGTGCGCGCCGTGACCCATCTCGACGTAAGCGCCGAACAGTGCGTGCGCGCGGCGACGATCCTCGCCGAGGTGATCGACGGGCACTCGCACTGATTCGCCCCCACTCGCGCCGACGCGTTCCTAATGAGCGTAGTACACGGCGAAGTCGCGCTGCGCGTCCTGCCAGCAAGTCACTTCGGCGAAGTCGGCGTCGCGTAGCAACGCGGTAAATTCCGCGGTCGAGTATTTGTACGAGCTCTCGGTGTGGATACGCTCGCCGGCGGCGAACTCGCGCAATGCATCGCCCACCTGCACATACTGCGTCGAGCGCGACTGCAGATGCATCTCGATCCGCCCGAGCGAAACGTTGTAGAACGCGACGTGATCGAAGGCCGCCGGGTCGAAATCGCATGACGCGACCGCGTTGACGTGGCGGAGGATGTTGCGGTTGAACGCCGCGGTCACGCCGAGCGCATCGTCGTAGGCGGATTCGAGTCGCGCCACCCGCTTTTTCGTATCGACACCGATGAGAAGACCGCTGCCGGGGCCGCAGCGCGTGCGCACCTCGCGCAGGAACGCGAGCGCCTGCTCCGGCGCGAAGTTGCCGATCGAGGAGCCGGGGTAGAAGAAGGTTGTCGCGCCATCGTCGATCGCCCCGTCGATGTCGAGGCCTCGTGAAAAGTCGGTGACCACACCCGCGAACGAGGTCTGCGCAAATTCTCGCGCCAGGCGAGAGAGCCCAGGCACCATCGCGGTCGCCGAGATATCGACCGCGACATGGAGTCGCGGCGCCAATGCCGGCAGCAACAGCGCCGCCTTGGCGCAGTCGCCCGCGCCTAGGTCGACGAACTGCTTGCGCCTGCCGGCGATGCGGGCGATCTCGTCGCGATGCTGAAGGAGGATCGCGCGTTCGGTGCGCGTCGGGTAGTACTCGGGCAACGCACAGATCGCCTCGAACAGCGCGCTGCCGAGCGCGTCGTAGAAGTACTTCGGCGCGATGCGGGCCGGAGTCGCGAATAATCCCTCGAGCAGCGCCGCACGCTCGTCGGGCAGGTCGAGGTCGAGCCGATGAAACAACGCAACGCCATCGCGGGTAGCTCGTTCGTCGATGCGATGCAGGCGGGCTGCTATGGCGGGCATGGCATGTTCCTGATAGGGGAAAAGATGAAATCCGGCTTGCCGAGCGATGGAAAAGGTTTTGTTAGCTGCGAACCGCAGGCATTCCGATGGGGTGCGTTGCAGGGGAGTCGTGCGCGAGGGCGGAAAGCTTACGATCGAGCCGCCCTGTTAGGGCGACGCGGTCGCATTCATCGACGAACCAACGCGATGATGGCACGATCCGGACCCCGATACGGATGTGCGCCCTTCGCGCGCATGACGCAAGATCGGTGCCCAGTGGGGTAAATGGGGCCCTGAATTCGCGTTCTCAATTGGGGGCCCGTGCGCGCCGTGCGGGAGCCCGAACGCGCGTTCCGTGACAAGCGGAAGAATCCGCCGGCTGACGTCGCAGTTCCTTGTAATTGTTACCTGCTTTGTGCTGCGCTGCGCCCTGGTTTCCTTTTCTTTAGCGGGAGAAATGGATCCCCCCGACGGGTCTTGCATACGCAACGTAAAGCGATCTATAATGCGAACCATTCTCATTTCTGTTTGCGGCCGGGAGAGCGTCCATGCTTCAGATACTGGTCATCACCATGCGCGAGGGCATCGAGGCCTTCCTGATCGTCGCGATTACTGCCGGCATCCTGCGTCAGACCGGGCGCGCCGCGCTGCTTCCGGCGCTGTACTGGGGAACGGGACTCGCCGTCGTCGCCAGTTTCGTCGCCAGCCTGTTTTTCGCGCAAGCCGATAACAAACCGCTGTGGGAAGGTGTGCTCGCCGCCGCAGCCGCCGTTATGGTCGCCTCGATGACCGTCTACATGTGGCGCCGCGCGCGCACCATGCGCGCGACCATCGGCGCCAAGCTCGACGCCGCTACTACCGATCGCCCGACGCGGGCCGCGTGGTGGGGCGTGTTCTTTTTCGTCATGCTCATGATCGTCCGCGAAGGCATGGAAACGGCGTTGCTGCTTTCCACGCTGTTCCTGCAGGAAGGCGATCGCAACCTGCTCGTGGGCGGACTGCTGGGCGTGGCGGGCGCCGCGCTCCTCGCCTGGGCGTGGATACGCTACGGCCGCCGCATCAACCTGGGCCGGTTTTTTCAGGTGACGGCGATTTTCCTGTTCATCTTCACCGTGCAGCTTTTCATCTACACACTGCACGAGTTCTTCGAAGCGGGCGTGGTGCCGTTCGTCAACAACGAATTCTGGCACGCGGCAACCGAGCCTTACGGCCCCGAAGGTGTCTACGGCGAGTGGCTCACCTACTTCATGGTGCTGATCCCTGCGGCGTGGCTCGGCTACATCTGGCTCAAGGACCGGCGCACCCTGCCTACCACCGCGCACACGGCCCACTGAGCGGCCCACTGAGGCAAAGCGCATGTACATCTGTCTTTGCAACGCCATCACCGAGCGGCAGATCGTCCAGGCCGCGGAACTGGGAGCTCGCTCGCCTGAGGATCTGGCCAGCGGACTGGGCGTAGGCATGGGTTGTGGGCGTTGCACATCGTGCGCAAAGTCGCTGCTCGTCGAGACGGTGGCTCGTATCACCGCAAGCGCCGAATGTGCGGGCTCGCAGCAGCCGGCGGCCGCATGAAGGGCGACCCGAAGGTTGTCGCCCACCTGAACACGGTTCTGACCAACGAACTCACCGCGATCGACCAGTATTTCCTGCACGCCAAGATGTTCGAACATTGGGGGCTCAAGCAACTTGGTGAGCTGGAGCGCAAGGCGTCGATCGACGAAATGAAGCACGCCGACAGCCTGATGGAGCGCATCCTGTTCCTCGAAGGGCTGCCCAATCTCCAGGATCTGCACAAGCTGCTCATCGGGGAGAACGTCGAGGAGGCCCTGGCGTGCAATCTCAAGCTCGAGCTCTCCGCGCATCCCGCGCTCAAGACCGCGATTGCCGATTGCGAGCAGCTGGGCGACTACGTCAGCCGCGACCTCTTTCGCAGCATACTGTCGTCGGAGGAGGAGCACATCGACTGGCTGGAAACGCAACTCGATCTGATCGCGAGGATCGGCATCGCCAACTACCAGCAGTCACAGATGGGCGATGCAAGCTGATTCATCCGCGCTGTCCGGTCACAACGCTTCTCCGCAGGAGGAGACGGCGCAGAGCGAAAAGCGCAGCGGCGCGGGACCGCGCGTCATCCACAGCACGGCACTGCTGGCAGGCGCATCGCAATTGGCCATCCTGCACAACGAAACGGTCTATTTTCTCCGGCAGACGCGACTCGGGAAGCTGATTCTCACCAAGTAGCGCTCGCCGCGGCGCAGGCGCCGCATTCCAGCCAGCCAGCCGGCCGGTCCACGCCAACAAGCGAGACCCGCACGGCCAGCCCGCCAATCCCAACGCAGTTGGGTCCGCATTTTTCGCGGACCGTGGCCGACATGTCGGCACGTTCGAGGTTTGGCATGAACTCATGGGAGCGGAGTTTGGCCGGCGTGCTCGCCCGGCGTTTGCTCGGGACAGTCGTCATGTTGGCGTGGGTGGGCGTACTGGCGACGATCGCGTGGCGCGACCAGGCTTACGCGGGCGGAGCCGACCCGACCGCGCCGACTCCGGCGAGCCTCGGCGAAAAGCTTTTCGCAGACGCCAGCCTGTCGGCGTCAGGCAAGCTCGCCTGTGCGAGCTGTCACGACCCGGCGCACGCGCACGCCCAAAGCAGCGACCTCGCCGTGCAGCTCGGCGGCGCCGGCATGGACGTGCCCGGCTTCCGCGCCACTCCATCGCTCAACTACCTGAGCTTCACCCCGCCCTTTTCGCTCGGTACCGATGGTACGCCGAGCGGCGGCTTCAACCGCGACGGTCGCGCCAACGATCTTATGACGCAGGCGTTGCGTCCCCTGTTTGCGCCGCATGAAATGGCCAATGCCACGCCCGCAGACCTGGTCGCCAGGCTGGCGAGAACGCCGTACGCCGAGGAATTTCGGCAGGTTTTCGGCGAGCACGTCTTCGACGACGAGAAGGCGGCGCTGCTCGCGGTAACGTTCGCGCTCGCGCAGTACCAGAAACGCGACCCGGATTTCCGTCCCTTCAATTCGAAGTACGACCTGTTCCTCGCGGGCAAGACGAAACTCTCGCCCGCCGAGCTGCGCGGGCTGGCGCTGTTCAATCGCGCCGACAAGGGCAACTGTGCCGCGTGTCATCCGAGCGGCCGCGGTCCGGACCATCAGCCCCCGCTGTTTACGGACTTCAGCTACGACAACCTCGGTGTTCCGCGCAACGCAGCGATCCCGGCGACGTCGGATCCGGCGTATGCCGACATGGGGCTGTGCGGGCCTGATCGCGAAGACCTCACGCAACGCACCGACCTGTGCGGAGCCTTCAAGGTGCCGACACTGCGCAACGTCGCCACGCGCAAGGTGTTTTTCCACAACGGACGCTTCACGACCCTGCGCGATGCGCTGCGCTTCTACGTGATGCGCGACACCAATCCGGAGCTTTTCTATCCGATCGACGCCGATGGCAGCGTGCGCAAGTTCGACGACCTACCGGGCCTGCTCGCGGGCAACGTCAACACGATCGAAGTCCCTTACGACCGTAGGCCGGGGGAAGCGCCGAGGCTCAGCGAAGCAGAGCTCGACGATCTCGAAGCCTTCCTCGGAACACTGACCGATGGCTACGGCGGCGCTGCTGCAACGACGCCACCAAAGCCGTAAACGACTGCTCAATCTTCACTTCACCCTCATGGGAGACCGATCGTCATGAAGCCCGCCGACCCACGCCGGGATACGCAACGCGCGCAACCGCATCCCCTGAGATTGCCGCTCGCCATTGCGCTTACCACCACCTTCGGGTCGACAGGTGCCTGGGCCGATGAGGCTTCGCTCAAGGCCGAAATCGCCGAGCTGCGCGCGCAAGTCGAGCAGATGAAAGCACAGATGAAGGAACTGGCGGCGCAGCGTCCGGCGGCCACGGCAGCGACTGCGGCAAACACGGTGGCTCCCGCGGCGCCGACAGCACCGTCACCTGGCGCCCCCACGACGGCCACCACGCCGCCTGCAGCGGCGCCGACGCAAAGCGATCTGGCGGCCCGCGTCGACCGTCTCGAGCAAACCGTGAGCGCGCAAGCCGAGGAGCAAAGCGCGACGAGCTTCTGGGGCTACGGCGAGATCGCCTACGCACAGCCCGCGCACCACTCCAACCAGGCGCAAGCCGACCTCGCTCGCGGCGTGCTCGGCTGGGGGCACCGCTTCGATGACCGCACGCGTATGGCCGCAGAGCTCGAGGTCGAACACGCGGTCGCGTCGTCCACCGACAAGGGTGAAGTCGAGTTCGAGCAGTTTTATGCAGAACGCGACTTCACCGACCGAGTCGGCGGTCGCGCCGGCCTGTTCCTGATCCCGATCGGATTCATCAACGAGCATCACGAGCCGACGCAGTATTACAGCGTGTTTCGCAACTTCGTCGAGACATCGATCATTCCCACGACGTGGCGCGAAGGCGGCCTCGCGGTCTACGGGGGCACCGAGTCCGGCCTCAAATGGAACGTCGGCCTCACCACCGGATTCAACCTCGCCAACTGGGATCCCTCGTCGAACGAAGGGCGCGCGTCTCCGCTGGGAAGCATCCATCAGGAACTCTCGCTCGCTGCGGCGAAGGATCTGTCGGGATACGTCTCGCTCAATTACGTCGGCATTCCGGGCTGGACCTTCGGCGGCACCTATTTCACCGGCAAGGCCGGCCAGGGCGTCACCGACTTCCCCGCGCAGAACGCACGCGTGACACTGTGGGAAGCTCATGCGCGCTGGCAGCCCGGACCTTTCGACGTGAGCGCGCTGTATTCACGCGGGACCATCAGCGACACCGAAGCACTCAACCTTACCTTCATTGGACAGCCGACGCCGGTTCCCCAACTGTTCTATGGCGGATACGTGCAGGGGGCGTGGCGCAACGCGTGGACGTACAATGACTATGCACTCACGCCGTTCACGCGCTACGAGTGGGTCAACACCGCTGCCGCGTACGCGTCGGTGCCGCTGGGTCTCGGCGTTGCGCCGACGCCTACCGAGCAGGTGTGGACGATCGGCGCGGACTTTTACGTGACTCCAGGCATCGTCTTCAAGGCCGACTACCAGCAATTCCGCATCGACTCGACGCGCAACAGCTTCCAGCTGGGATTCGGCCTGAACTTCTGACATGCACGTCCGTTGGCTGATCGGCACCTCGCTCGCGGCGCTCGCGCCGGTGGCCGAGCTCGTCTATGCCGCCGAGTACATGAGCGTCGAGACGGCGCAACACGCGGCGTTTCCGGACGCGAGCGCATTCGACCCGCTGCTGGTCGCGAGCGACGTCAAGGCCGCGATCGCGCGTGAGTCCGGACGCTTCGTCGTCGATCCGCGCGTCTGGCGTGCGCACGCGGGCGATCGCGATCTAGGCTGGTACGTCGTCGACGAGGTGATCGGCAAGGTCGAGCTGATCACCTATGGGGTCGCGCTGGAGCCCGACGGCGCGGTGAAGTCGATCGATATCCTCGCCTACCGCGAGTCTCACGGCGACGCGATCCGGCTCGCGTCGTGGCGCGCCCAATTCACCGGCAAGCGCGCCGCCGATCCCGTCAAGCTCGACGTCGATATCCGCAATCTGTCGGGCGCGACGCTTTCCTCGCGCCACGTGACCGAAGGCGTGCATCGCATCCTGCAGATCTATCAGCGCGCGCTTTCACATGGCTGACCCGGCAATCTGCGAGGCCCAGTGTGCGCAGCTGTGGCTGGGCACGCTGGTCGACATCCGCGCGCAGGCATGCAGCCAGCCTGCGCTCGATCGCAGCATTGCCGCTGCCTTCTCGGCAATCGCACGTGTGCATCGCGCGCTGTCGGGGCACGACGCATCGAGCGAGCTCAGCCACGTGAACCGCGATGCCGCGCGCCGGCCGCAGCGTGTTTCAGCCGACTTCAGTGTGGTGCTCCACGGCGCGCTGGCGCTGGCGGCACGCTCGCGCGGTGTCTTCGATCCGACCGTCGGCGCGCGACTGGCAGCCGGCGGTTTCCTTCCCGCGTCCGCGCCGACGGACCCGGGCGCGTCGTGGCGCGACGTCGAGCTCGACGGTGACGTCGTGCGCTATCGCAAGGCTCTGCGGCTCGATTTCGGTGGCATCGCCAAGGGATACGCGGTCGACTGTGCAGTCGATGCGCTGCGCGAGTATGGCGCGAGCGCCGGTCGGGTGAGCGCCGGTGGCGACATGCGCATGTTCGGGTACGCACCCGAGCTGCTTCACGTGCGCACCGGCGGAGCGAAGTCGTGCGTCGTCGCCCTCGCGGAGATCGCCGATGCCGCGGTCGCGACCAGCGCCTACGGCGATCAGCGGCGACGCATCGGCGGCCGCTGGGCGACCTCGCTCATCGATGCGCAGGCAGGTTTGCCGGTCATGAGCACGCGCACGGTGTCGGTGATCGCCGACAGGTGCATGATCGCCGACGCGCTGACCAAGGTGGTCGCGCTACACGGCGGCGCTGCGCGATCGCTGCTGCATGAGTATGGCGCGGTCGCAGCCGTGTTGTCGCCGGCCGCGAAACGCTGGCGGTGCACGTTGCTGGTGCCCGAAACAACGCAGCGTGCCTCGCTCGCGGCATGATGCGTGCGCAGTTGCCGCCGCAGTGATCGTGAGAAGCCATGTCGCGCGCGCATGAGCGAACCGCAGCCCTGCTCGCCAGGCGCGTGCGGCTCGGCAGCTGGTGGCGCAGCTCGCTTTATGGCGTCGTCGTCGCACTGGCAGGCAGTGGCGTCGGGTGGCTGCTGGCGCATTACGCCGATTCACTCGGATACGATCGCAGCGAGCTTGGGCGCATCGCCGGAGAGGCTTGGGCGCTGCGCGTGCACGGCGCGGCCGCCATCGTCGCACTGCTGGCGGTGGGGGCGATGCTGGCGACGCACTCGCGCCTGGGATGGGCATTGCGCCGGAATCGCAGTAGCGGCTCGCTGCTCGTCGTCACGTTGTTCGTGCTGATCGCGACTGGCTACGCGTTGTACTACCTGGTCGACGACGTGTCGCGCCCCCCGGTGTCGCTGCTTCACTGGGGCGTCGGACTCGCGCTCGTTCCCGCCCTCCTCGCGCACATCGTGCTCGGGCGGCGCAGCCGCCGCGGCATCGAGGCGTCCGACGCGCGGCATCATCGCTGGCACGCGCCCGCTGCCGACGCGGGTGCCGATCGCCCGCCTCAGCCGGCCGCGCCGCTCAGCAAATCGTAGAGCGACAGCGCGACCACTTCGGTTGCCTTGTGCAAGTCGTCCAGCTTGAGGTTCTCGTCGGCGCGGTGGCCGTTCGCCTCGGCAAGTGTGCGCGGGCCCGCGCCGTAGAGCACGGTGGGCACGCCCGCGGCGCTGTAATGGCGCGCGTCGGTGTAGAGCGGCACGCCGCGCGCCTCGATAGGCTCGCCGAGCACGCGCAGCGCGTTGCGCACGATCGCCGCGACCAGCCGCTCCTGTCCCGGGATCGGCACGAAAGGCAGCGCGAGCAGCACGCGGCGCACGTCCACGTGAATGCCCGGCCACTTGGCTGCGGAGGCCAGGATCGCCCGCGTCAGCGTGGACTCCACGCTCTGCGGATCCTCCTCGGGAATGATCCGCCGGTCGAGGCGGAATACGACCCGGTCGGGCACGACGTTGGTGTTAACCCCGCCTTCGATCAGACCTACTACCAACGTCGGCGACGTGATACCGGCGGTGCCGGAACGAATCGCAGGATACGCCGCGCGCAGAGCATAGAGATCGGTGAGAATTGCGTTCGCAGCCTCGAGCGCATCGACACCCTTGTCGGGCTCGGCGGCGTGCCCCGAGCGACCACGCACGTCGATTTCGAGGTGCAGACAGCCGTTGTGCGCGGTCGTCACGGCGTAGGCGAAGCCGGCCGACAGCGCGTAGTCGGGACGGCTCACACCCTTGGCAAGCAGCCATGCCGGCCCGATCGCGCCGCCCGCTTCCTCGTCGTAGGTGAAATGCAGCTCGACGGTGCCTGCCAGCGAGGCGCCGGCCGCCGCTGCCGCATCGAGCGCGAGCAGCGCAAACGCGTACGTCGCGAAATCCGATTTCGATACTGCCACGCCGCGTCCGAACATGCGGCCGTCGCGGATCTCGGCGCCGTAAGGATCGGTGGTCCAGCCGGTGCCTGGGGGCACGACGTCACCGTGCGCATTACAGGCGATCGTGGGGCCAGCGCCGAAACGGCGACGCACGAGCAGATTGACGCAGCTTCGCATGCCGGTCGCGAGAACGTCCTCGGCAGGCACCGCATGGCGCTCGACCTCGAATCCCAGCGTCTCGAGCAGACCGGCAGCGCGCGTCGCGTGCGCGGCGCAATCGCCGGGTGGATTGTCCGAGGGGACGCGCACCAGCTCGGCGAGGAAGCGAACCGCGTCCTCGTGATGCGCGCCGAGCCAGTCGTGAATCGTCCTGCGAGCGTCCACCGCGCTCATCGAGAGCCCCCGCATTCGGGGTAGCGCACCCGCTTCATGCGCTCGTGCGCGCGCGAAAGCGCTCGATGAAGCGCAGGAACACGCGTGCGGCGACCTCGACGTCTGCACGGGTGATCGCCTCGGCCGGATTGTGGCTGATGCCGCCCTTGCAGCGCACGAACAGCATGCCGATATCGGCGATGGCAACGATCGCCATGCCATCGTGTCCTGCGCCCGAAGGCAGGCGCCGCACGTGCAACCCTTCGCCGGCGATCGCTTCCGCGATCTGCTCCTGCAACCATGGCGCGCAGGCGGCCGTCGATGCCTCCCATACCGGCTTGATGTCGATGGCGACGCCGCGACGCGCCGCGATCTCGGCGAAGGCGTGACGCATCACCTCGACCGCGCGCCGGCGCTGCGTATCGGTCGGCGCGCGTACATCGAGCGAGAAGCGCACGCGCCCCGGAATCACGTTGATGGCGCCCGGCAGCGCCTCGAGCTTGCCGACGGTGCCGACCAGCTCCGGCTCCTCGCGGGCGATGCGCTCGACCGCGAGCACGCAATCGGCGGCCGCGGCGAGCGCGTCGTGGCGCAAGTGCATCGGCACCGTTCCAGCGTGTCCGGCCATGCCGGCGATCTCCAGCGCGAAGCGGTTGCCTCCGTTGATCGCGGTCACCACGCCGACCGCAAGACCCTCGTCCTCGAGCACGGGTCCTTGCTCGATGTGCAGCTCCGCATAGGCCAGCACTTCCTCGCGACGGCGCGCCGCGAGCGCAAACGACGCGGGGTCGAGCCCGAAATCGCGCATCGCGTCGCGCATGCTGATGCCTTCGGCGTCGACACGATCGAGATTGGCCGGATCGAAGGTCCCCGCGACCGCGCGACTGCCCAGCAGCGTGGCGTTGAAGCGTACGCCCTCCTCGTCGGCGAATCCCGCGACCTCGATCGCGAAAGGCAGGCGCAGCCCGCGGGCATGCAGCGCGCCCACGCATTCGATCGCGGCCACGACACCCAGCATGCCATCATACTTGCCTGCGTCGCGCACCGTGTCGAGATGCGAGCCAAGCATGAGGCAGGGCAAGCCCGGATTCGCACCCTCGTACCGCCCGATCACGTTGCCGACCGCATCGAGGTGAACGCTCATGCCCGCGTCGCGCATCCACGCGGCCACCAGCTCGTTGGCTTCGCGCTGCTGCGCCGACAGGTACACCCGCGTGAGCGCGTCAGGTTGCTCGGAGCAGCGAGCAAGCGCCTCGCAGCGCTCGATTATGCGCGAGGCTGAAGGAAGGGTCGGGTGAGTCATCGTGACGAGTCGGGCGCCGTCATGATATCGGAAAAGGCATCACCGGCTGCCAACGTGCGCGCGTTCACCCGCATCGGCATATGCCTATTGAGTAGAATGGCGCGTCTTCCAAGCTGCGGCTGCCCTTGCCTCCTTTCCTGCACGACTCCGGCTTCTGGCTCAACGTGTTCATCGCCGCCGAATGGGCGGCGCGCCTCGCCATGGTGGTGATCGTTCCCTTCCGGCGATCGCCCGAAGCCGCCAAAGGTTGGCTGTTGCTGATTTTTTTCGAGCCGGTCGCCGGCATTCTGCTTTACCTGCTCATCGGCCGGCCCTCGCTACCCGCTTGGCGCGTCGAACGCATCGGCGAATTCCGGGAGCTCGGACGGCCAACCTACGAACGTCTGGCGCGCGATCCCAACATCTTTCATCCCGAGGTCGAGGCGGAAAAGGAACACTGCGTGCGCCTGGCGGAAAACTTGGGGCGGTTCCCCATCCTCGGAGGCAACGACGCGGGCATCCTGGCCGATTATGACGGCACCATCGACCGCCTGGTGGCCGACATCGATGCCGCGCACGATCACGTGCACCTGCTCTATTACATCTTCGGCGACGACCCCACCTCGGCACGCGTGATCGACGCACTTGCACGCGCCGTCGAGCGCGGGCTGGTGTGCCGCGTCCTCGCCGACTCGCTGGGCTCGCGTCCGGCGTTCGCGAAGCTCGCCGTTCGGATGCGCAAGCGCGGCATCCTCGCCGACGAAACGCTCCGGGTCGGCTTTTTCCGTCGGAAGACAGGCCGCATCGACCTGCGCAATCACCGCAAGATCGCGGTGATCGACGGCGAAGTCGCGTACGTCGGCTCGCAGAATCTCATCGCCTCGACATTCAAGCCCGGGCTCGATTACGAAGAGCTCAACGTGCGGCTGATCGGTCCGATCGCGCTCCCGCTGCAGGCGGTCTTCGCCGAGGACTGGTACCTCGAGACCGGTGAGTTCCTGGGCGACGCGCGCTACTTTCCGGACCCGCGGATCGCCGGACGTGTTCCGGCGCAGGCGCTTCCGAGCGGTCCGGGCTACGCGCGGGAGAACAACCAGCGCCTGATCGTGTCGCTGGTGCATGCCGCCAATCGCCGCATCGTCATCACCATGCCCTATCTCATTCCGGACGAAGCGCTGCTGCAGGCGCTGCAGACCGCGGTGCTGCGCGGCGTGGAGGTGATCCTGGTGGTTCCCGAGCAGATGGACCAGCTGCTCGTCTGCCTCGCGCAACGATCGTATTACGAAGACATGCTCGACGACGGCATCCGCATCTGCTGCTACGGCAAGCGCTTCCTGCATGCGAAGCACGTGTCGATCGACGGCGAGATCGCGTGGATTGGCTCGTCCAATCTCGACATCCGCTCCTTCGCGCTCAACGCCGAGATCGTGGTGCTGCTCTACGACCGTGGCGTCACCGCGCGGCTCGCGCTCGAGCAGGATCGCTATCTTCGCGACGGCGTATTTCTCGAGGCCGCGACCTGGTCGAAACGTCCCCTGCGCCGCAAGGTCGCTGAGAACCTCGCGCGCCTGATGGGGCCGCTGCTGTAGCGTTACTTCGCGGCGATCAGCCCGCGCGCGCTCAATTGCGCGATGACGAGCTTGGCGTAGCCTGGGGTTTCGGCTGCGACGGTGGTCGGGTTGAAGGTCTGGGTTGTCGCCGACCAGATCGGGCGATGCGACTTGGTGTCGAACAGCGTCGCTTCGACGTCGGCCAGCTGATATTGCTGGACATCGGGTACCGCGTACCACGCCGGGCCCCAGGGACCATAGGGTCCGAAGGGACCACCGAACGGCGAGCCGTACATCGCCGGCACCATCGTGGTCGAGACCTGAGTCCGAGTGTCGACACCGAGCAGACGTACCAAAAGCACGGCGTCCGCGCCGGAACGCTCAACGCCTGCGTTGAAATTCGCCTCGTTCGGCGCGGACGGATTCTCGATGAATTGATAGCCCGGCAGGCCGTCCACGCCAGCGGCGTTGAGACTCTGCGCAAAAATGTCGTCGAACACGCGGCGCGAAGTCAGCGAGCCGCTCACGCCCACGACCAGGATGCGCTTGAACGCCGGGCCTTTGTACGTGCTGTCGTACCATGCGGATTGCAGCGTCGTCGATGCGCAGCCGGCGAGAAGCCATGCCGCCAGCGCCATGAGGGTGTTCCTGCGTGTGAAAGCCTGCATCGAATAGTCTCCTATATCTATGCGGCGCGGTTCAGCCTGTCACCGTCTCGCCAACATGGACCGCGGGCGATTATTCCATGGACCTACCTGTGCTTGAACACAGGTTTGCGCTTCTCGACGAAGGCGCGCATGCCTTCCTTCTGGTCGTCCAGGCCGAAGGTCGCATGGAACGAGCGGCGCTCGAACAGCATGCCTTCAGCGAGCGATGACTCGTAGGCACGGTTGATCGCCTCCTTGATCATGATCACGGTCGGCAGCGAATAGCTCGCGATTTTGGTCGCGGTCGCGAGCGCCTCATCGAAGAGTTTGTCGGCAGGCACGACTCGCGACACCAGACCCGATCGCTCGGCCTCGCCGGCGTCGATCATCCGTCCGGTGAGGCACCAGTCCATCGCCTTGGACTTGCCGACCGCGCGCGGCAGGCGCTGCGTTCCACCCATGCCCGGGCATGGTGCCGATGGTGATCTCGGGCTGGCCGAATTTCGCGGTGTCGGCGGCGATGATCATGTCGCACATCATCGCCAGCTCGCATCCTCCACCCAGGGCGTACCCCGCGACTGCGGCGATCACAGGCTTGCGCGTGTGCTTCACCGACTCCCAGCTCATGATGTAGTTGTCGGCGTAGACGCGCTGAAAGTCCCACGCCGCCATGGCGCCGATGTCGGCGCCCGCCGCGAAGGCCTTGTCGTTGCCGGTGATGACGATGACGCTGATCGCATCGTCAGCGTCGAAGGTCGCGAGCGCGCTCGCGAGCTCGCCTGCGAGCGCTTCGTTGAGCGCGTTCATGCGCTGCGGCCGGTTCAACCGGATGACGCCCACGCGCGCATGCGTCTCGACCAGGATCGTTTCGTACGAAGTTGTCATGCTTCTCCAGTGCTCAGCGTTTTGCGGGATCGAAAAGCTTGGGCAGGTCCTGCCAGCAGCGATAGTACTCATGCTGCAGCTGCGCGGACTCGAGCGCAAAACGCGTCGGCCGGATGACGGTGCGAGTCTCGAACATGAATGCCATCGTGTCGGTGATGCGCGTCGGCTGCGACAGGTCGGCTGCGCTCGCCTTGGCGAAGGTCTCGGCGTCCGGGCCGTGCCCGATCATGCAATTGTGCAGGCTGGCGCCGCCCGGGAAGAACCCTTCGGATTTGGCGTCGTAGACGCCGTGAATGAGCCCCATGAACTCGCTGGCAACGTTGCGATGGAACCACGGCGGCCGGAAAGTGTGCTGCATGGCCAGGATACGCGGCGGAAAAACGACGAAATCGATCGCGTCGACGCCGGGTGTGTCGGTCGGCGACTGCAGTACCAGAAAAATCGATGGATCGGGATGGTCGTAGCTGATCGAGCCGATGGCGTTGAAGCGGCGAAGGTCGTACTTGTACGGCGCGTTAGTTGCCATGCCAGGCGACGACGTCGAGCGGAGAATGGTCGATCGCGGCAGACCACATCCTGCCCATGAACTTGGCGACCAGGTCGAAGTCGCCGTCACGGTCCTCGTACCATGCGTGCGGAACGAGGAAATCGCGCGGGTTGGCCAGGCCGTTCGATCCGATCGGCCCCAGATCGGGCAGGCGCAGATGCGCGCCGTAATTTTCGCAGACGTAACCGACCGCTTCTCCATCCGGGAGCTCGACGCGAAAGCGCAGGCCGCGCGGAATGCACCGCGATCTCCTGCGGCTCGACGTCGAGGCGGCCGAGCTCGGTGCACAGGCGCAGCCGCCCCTGCTGCGGCACGATCAGCAGCTCGCCGTCGGCATCGTAGAAAAAGCGGTCGGTCATCGAGCGGTTGGCGGCGTACACGTGAATGGCGCATCCACTCATCGCGGCGGGGTCGCCGTTGCCCGCCATCGTGACCAGTCCGTCGATGAAGTCGGTCGGCGTCGAAGGCATGGGCAGCGGGTCCCAGCGCAGCTGATTGGGCGGCGTCGGTACCGCATCGAACTGGCTTTCGATTGCGCTGCCGGCGAGTTCGCGAAAGGGCTCGTGCATCGCCGACAGGCCGGATGCGATAAACCCAAGTGCGACGGTTGTGAGCGCGCGGCGCGGTGAACGCAGTACCCGACCATTGCTCTGCATACAGCCCGTAAGGCGCGCGCTGCGGCGAGTTCTGTCCCACCGGAAGCGCGCCTGCGACCGCCTCGGTCGCGAATTCGTTGCCGAATCCCGACTGGTAGCTCAGTGCCGCACTCGACGATGATTGCGCGGCGAGAGCAGCACGCCGATCGGCGTCGACCTTCAAGACGCCTCCGGCGTGCTCGCCGCGCTGGCCGGCGCGACCTCTGCGCGCGCCGCCGCCATCGCCTCGCGCAGCACGCGGTCATCGCCGATGTGATTGGCAAGCAGCAGGATGAGCTTGGCATTGACCATCGCGCTCTGCGCTTCACTGAGGTTGCGATGCATGTCGATGAGCTCCTCGTAGAAATCGTCCGCGCTTTTCAGGTTGGGCGCGCTGTTGAGCGAGCCCGCGTCGTGCGTCATGCAGCCTCCTTGCGCAGCGCCGCGCCAGCGGCGCCCCCGGCGCGAGCGATCGCAGCGCGCACGCGCGCGAGATCGAAGCTGCGCCAGCGCGCGCACACATGCTGGTCCGGCCGGAAAAGGTAACATGTGCCGGGATGGGCGTCGTAGCGTTGCGCGAGCAGGCCCTCGCGGTCGCTGATCGATGGACCGGAGTCGAGCTCGTCCGTGACCTGGATCACCGTGCAGGCGACGCCATCGTTCTCGAGCCCGGCAATCGCGTCGCGAGGGAGCTTGGCGAAGACCATGAGCGTGAAGCTGCCGCTTTGCAGATGGCCCAGCAGCCATTCGCCATGGCTACCGAGCACCGGCGCATCGACCGCGCAGTTGCCCGGCGCCATGGCCAGCGCGAACGCGTCGTCGGCGTGGTCCGAGGTATTGAGTTCGGAACCTTCGAGCGTGGCAGGCACCGACAGGCGCCCGCTGTTGACCAGCGCGCGGGCGAAAGCGTGGCGCTTGGCGAGCGCCAGCACCGCGTTGCGGAAAGTCTTGCTGATGTTCGCCCTTGGGCGTGATGAATTCGGTGCTGCGGGTGGTGGCGCTGATATTTTCGTCGGCGGCGTGCGTCCGCTCGTGGTCGTAGCTGTCGAGCAGGCTGTCCGGCGCCAAGCCTTCGAGCACCAGCTCCAGCTTCCATACGAGATTGTCGACATCCTGGATGCCACTGTTGGCGCCGCGCGCTCCAAAAGGCGACACCAGGTGCGCGGCATCGCCCGCGAACAGCGTGCGTGCGTGACGAAACGAGCGCATGCGCCGGCACTGGAAGGTGTAGACACTGGACCATTCGATGTCGAATTGCGCCTGCTCGCCGAGCATCGCGCGCAGACGCGGAAGGATTTTCTCCGGCTTTTTCTCCTCTTCCGGATCGGCGTCCCAGCCGAGCTGAAAATCGATGCGCCACACGTCGTCGCACTGCCGATGCAACAGCGCCGACTGGTTGCGGTGGAAAGGCGGGTCGAACCAGAACCAGCGCTCCGCCGGGAAATCGGATCGCATGCGCACGTCGGCGATCAGGAAGCGGTCGCGAAACACCTGTCCGTCGCTGTCCAGCCCGAGTACGCCGCGAATCGGACTGCGCGCGCCATCGCAAGCGATCAGCCAGTCGGCATGGGCGACGTAGGCACCATCGGGCGTCTCCACGCGCACGGCAACGCGGTCGGCATGCTGCGTGACGCCGCTGACCTTGTTCGACCAGCGCAGCTCCGCCTGCGGCAGCTCGAGCATCCGCTCGACCAGCAGCTGCTCGACCCAGTATTGCTGCAGGTTGACGAAGGCGGGGCGGCGGTGCCCGGGCTCGGTGAGCAAATCGAAGTGATAGATCTCCTCGTCGCGAAAGAACACGCGTCCGATGTTCCAACGAACGCCCTTTTGCGCGATGCGCTCGCCACAGCCGAGTCGATCGAGGATTTCCAGCGTGCGCTTGGACCAGCAGATCGCGCGCGAGCCCACGCTCACGGTGTTGTCGTCGTCGAGGATCAGCACGTCGATGCCGCGCTGCGCGAGGTCGATCGCGGCGGCGAGCCCGACCGGCCCGGCGCCGGCGACGATCACCGGCCAATGCCGCGGTGCGCCCCCGAGATCGGCGGGCTTCACGTAGGGGTAGACGGGATTGGTGTAGGTCGTCACCGCCTCACCCCTCCAGGCTCTCCCACATCTCCTTGTCGCGCTGCGCCGTCCAGATGCGCGGGTCGCGGTAGTGGGTCGCCTCGTCGTACGCGCGCGTGACGTCGAACGGCAGACAGTGGTCGAAGATCACCCACGCGCCGAACTGCGGCTTCAGTCGCGCGTACGTGTCGCGGTATACCGTGCGCAGGTCCTTGCCCGCCGCTGCGCCCTCGCGCACCGCGCCGAACATCTGCGTGATGAACGCGCGCGTGCCGTCGAGCCCCGCCTTAACCGCGCGCCGATCCATCAGCGACGCGCCGCGTCCGGGCACGAGTTTCTCGGGCAAGAGCGCCGCGACCGCATCGAGCGTCGCCGGCCAGTCGGTGAGATACGCGTCGCCGGTGTACGGCGTCGCGCCGTACTCCACCAGATCGCCGGAGAAAAGAATCTTCTCGTCGGGCAGCCAGACCACGGTGTCGCCCTTGGTGTGGCCGCGGCCGAGCTGCATGATGTCGACGCGAAGCTTGCCCAGCCACAACGTCATGCGCCCTTCGAACACCTGCGTGGGCCATGTCAGGCCGGGCACCGACTCCACCGCGCGGAACAATCGAGGAAAGCGCTCGATCTCGCTTTTCATGTCGGCTTCGCCGCGCTCTACGATGAGGTCGTAGGTATCGCGGCTGGCGATGACGTGCTCTGGCCGATACCCCGACGCACCCAACACCCGCACCGCATGATAGTGTGAGAGGACGACGTAGCGGATCGGCTTGTCGGTCACCTCGCGGATGCGCCGGATGACATCCTGCGCCATCACCGGCGTGGCCTGCGTATCAATCACCATCACCGCGTCGTCACCGACGACGATCCCCGTGTTGGGGTCGCCCTCCGCGGTATACGCGTAGGCGTGCTCGGATAGCTTGTCGAAGCTGATCTTTTTTTCATCGAGATCGGCGTGCGAGGCGAACGTCTTTTGCGACATGCGAACTCCTTGGTCAACGTGCGCGCAGAAGGACTGGAAGCGGGTCGAGGCCGATCCAGAATCGCGCCGATCCCGCAAATTCTACGCCCCTAGCCAGTGCTCGGGAATCGGCCGGTCGAGTCCAGCGTCACGCCTCAACTCGGATAGAGCCCGAGCGTTTTAGCCTGCAGGCGCGCGAGACCCAGAAGCGCATCCAGGTACGGCGTGGGCATGCCCAGCGCGTTGCCGATCTCGCGCGGCGCGGAGAGCAGCACGTCGATCTCCACGGCGCGGCGCGCCTCGACGTCCTGAAGCATCGATGTCTTGAATGCGCCGAGCTTGCGCGTCACCTGATTGCGCTGCTCGGCGCTTTCGGCGATCACGCAGCCGATGCGCGCGCCGATCGCCTGCGCCTCCCCCATCACCGCGCGGCAGTACGTATTGACCAGGGCGTCGTCGAGCACCCGATCGGCGGTCGCACCGGTGAGCGCCGACACCGGATTCATGGTCATGTTCCCCCACAGCTTGTACCAGACGTCGCGCTGAATGCACGGCGACACTTCGGCATCGAATCCGGCACGGCCGAAAAGTTGCGACAACGCGAGCGTGCGCGCCGTTTCGCCTCCCCGCGGCTCGCCGATGATCAGGCGCTTTCCGACGGCGTGGCGGGTCAGTCCTGGCTCGGGCGTAGTGCACGCCGCGTGCACCACGCAACCGACGATGTGCTGCGACGCGATCGCCGCATCGATGAAGCCCCCGGGGTCGATCGACTCTAGGCGATGGCCTTCCAGCTCGCCGCCGAAACCGTGAAAAAACCACCAGGGGACACCGTTCATCGCGGTGAAGACCGTCGTCTGCGCGTGCAGCAGCGGCGCGATCGATGCGGCGACCGACGCCAGCGCGGGGCCTTTAACCGCGACGATCACCAGGTCCTGCGCGCCCAGCTCCTCGGGCAATGCGACCCTTGCCGGCGCCGTCACCAGCGTGCCGGCGACCTCGAGCCGCCATCCGTGCTGCCGCAGCGCGGCCGCGGTCGCGCCGCGCGCCACTACCGACACGTCACTGCCGGACGCCGCGAGGCGGCTTCCGATGAATCCCCCAATCGCACCGGCGCCGACGACGCAGATCCTCATCGAGCGTGCTAGCTCCTATAGGCCGGGTCGATGCGATCGATCTCGCGGACCAGCGCTGCGAACACGTCCTCACCCGCGCCGAAGGCATCACTGAACTGCAGCGAGTCGCGCGTCGCGCGCTGCTGGATGCCGATCGGCACCTCGATGACGGGCCCCATCGACATCGATGCAACCTGGATCTCGCAGGCCCGATTGAGCAGCCACAGCACGGCGAAGGTGCGCGCGACGGTGTCACCCCACGCCAAGAGCCCGTGGTTGCGCAGGATCACCGCCGGCCGGTCGCCGATGGCCCGGATCAGGCGCGGCCCCTCGTCGGCGTGCACGGTGATGCCCTCGAAGTCATGGTAGGCGAGTTTGCCGTGGAGCTGCGCGGAATAGAAGCTGCTCATCG
This sequence comes from uncultured beta proteobacterium, assembly GCA_963816915.1. Taxonomy (GTDB): domain Bacteria; phylum Pseudomonadota; class Gammaproteobacteria; order Burkholderiales; family Casimicrobiaceae; genus PALSA-1003. The sequence goes on along the minus strand of CAWFMK010000008.1, from coordinate 487,265 downwards.
ACAGGCCCGCCTGCGAACACGCCACCGCCATGCCCGCGGTGGTGTGCGTATGCATCACGCAATGCGCGCCCGGGATCGCGTCGTGAATGGCCGCGTGGATGGTGAAGCCGGCCGGGTTGACCGGCCAGCGCGATGCACCGATCACGTTGCCCGCGAGGTCGATCTTCACCAGGTTGGAGGCGCAGACCTCGCTGTAGAGCAAACCGAAAGGATTGATCAGGAAATGCTTCTGCGGACCCGGCAGACGAAGTGTGATGTGGTTGTAGATGAGCTCGACCCAGCCGAGCCGCGCGAAAATGCGATAACAGGCGGCGAGCTGCACGCGTGCGTGCCATTCCTCCGCGCAGAATCGCGGCGTCTTCGCCGGCGCCCCGCGCGAGCGCACGCGCGGCGCGGCGCGTACGGCGGATGCATCGCCGGATCGGCGCCGGGGCGCGCTCATGCGTTTCCCCCCGAAGTCGCTATGCGACCTCCCCCCAAAGGGGGTGCGTTTCGCCACGAAGTCGCTGCGCGACCTAGGGGGGGTCGAGCGCCTTTGGGCGGCCCGACGGCGCTCATGCGGAGCGCTCCTCGGCCACGATCGTATTCACCAGGCGACCGATGCCGCCGATCTCGCACATCACCTCGTCGCCGACATGCACTCCAGCCAGGCCGGGTGGCGTGCCGGTGAGAATGACGTCGCCTGGCGAGAGCGTCATGAAACTGGAAAGATGCGCGATCAGGAAGGCGATGTCGAAGACCATGTCGGCGGTGCTGCCTCGCTGCGTGATGGAACCGTTGACGCTTGTCGTCATGCGCAGGTTCATCGGGTTGCGCACGTCGGTGACGTCGACCAGCCATGGGCCGATCGGGGTGCATGCGTCGCGGCTCTTCACGCGAAAATTGGGACGATAGTAGTTTTCGAGGTAATCCCGCACCGAATAATCGTTGGCCACGGTGTATCCCGCAACGTAGTCGAACGCATCGGCGCGCGTCACCCAGCGCGCACTGCGGCCGATCACCACGGCTAGCTGGCATTCGTAGTGCATGTAGGTGGCGTCGTGCGGCCGTGGCGCCCGGCCACGATGACCAAGCAGCGAATTGACGCCCTTCATGAATACCAGCGGTTCCGCCGGCGCCTTGAAGGCGAGGTCCTTTTCACGATCGACGTAGTTGGAGGCGACGCCGAAAATCGTACGCGGCCGCTCGGTAGGCTTGAGCGGAGGCAGCCATACGAGCTCTTCCTCATCGACACCACGGCCGTCGGCGAGCCGCACGCGCGCCCCGTCCTCGACCGCGTCGTGCACTGCGCCCATCCATGCTACCCGCGCATGTTTCACGCGCGAGCCTCCGCGACCAGGAGGTTTTCGAGCGCGCCAACACCGTCGATCACCACCCGGACGCGGTCTCCGCAACGCGCCTGCGACAGCGGCCATGCGGTTCCGGTGAGCAGTACGTCGCCTTCGTTTAGCGTCATGAATGCGCTGATGTCGGCAATCAGATCCGCCACGGGACGCAGGCACTCGGCGGTGCTGTGCGTGGATCGGAGCATTCCGTTCACGAATACCGCGATCGACAGCGCGTCTGGCATCGAGACTTCGTCGCGCGCCATCACCCACGGCCCGAGGCTGCAGAATCCATCACGACAGCGCTGACGAACCGGCGGCTCGACGAACTTCGCGTGCGGCTCGGACCAATCGATCGCGATGGTGTAGCCGGCGATGAGGTCGTGCGCGTTTCGTGGCACAGCGCGCGAAGCGCTTGCGCCCATGACCACGCCGAGCGCTGCGCCGATGTCCACCGCCTCGATCTCGCCGGGAATGGCGACCTCATCGTTGCATGCGGACCATGTGTTGGCCGGCTTGATATAGAGAACCGGCGCCTGGGGCGGCCGATCGTAGGGGTTGTTCCCCATGGCATCGGCAAGCGCGTCGAGCGCACTGCGGGTGTTGAGCAGCGTACCGATCACCGTGCCCCGCGTCGGCACGTCCCAATCGACCGCGCCGATGCGCGCGATCTGCCCTCCGATGCGTGCGCTACCGGTCCGGGGATCGGCGTCGATGCGCTGCACGCCGGCGCCCGCGCGCGTTCTCGCCCATGCCAGCGCCACTTGAGCTCCTCCCGGGATGATTTGATGCGGCATGCGACCGACGCGACCCGCCGGTCGGCACCTGCGAACGATAAGCCGCGGCACTCTACGCTGTCAATTTCGGCGCGTCCGCGTACCGCGCAGACCAACATGGCACACGGCAATCGCGATCGGAAGACCTACCAGCAGCATGTGCGCTGCGAGCGAGATGATCACGGTCCGAAGCGCATGCGGCGGTCGATAGGGGAACGCAGACAGCGGAACGACCACGAAATTCATCACCACGTAGATCGCCGCGCCGAAGGCGAGACCCGCAGTCACCGGATGCGCGGCCAGGATGCGCCAGCGCAGGCACGCGAAGTACAGCAGCGTCGAGGCGACGAGCATGATCGCGAAATGCGACACCGCACCGAGCACCGCCACCGGCACGCCGCCTCCGAACGCCGGCGCGCCCAGCCATCCCGCGGCGATCGATTGCAGGATCCATTCCGGGCTACGCCCGCGCATGCCGAAAAACCAGAAGGCGAACATCAGGTCGAACACTCCTGCCGCCAACGCGCCGAGCACCACGCCCGCGACGGCGTCCTGCGTGCGCACGATCGGGGAGCTAGGCATGTTGCGATGCCATCGACGATGGCGCCGTCATGCGCAGACGCGTTCCAGCATAAGCCGCGATTGCCGCCGCATCGATGCGCACGCCGCACAGGCCGATGTACCCGTCGGGTCGCAGCAGGTAATACGACGGCAAGGCGATGTGGGCCTGCGCGAGCGCCTTGTCGTTTCCTGGAGTTGCAGGAACGGCGTGCACCCGCACCGCATCGCCCAGCGCCGCGGCAGCATCCGCCTGCAACTCCTGGCCGAACGCGAGCAGATGGAAATATAGGTCGTCGAGGGTCTGGAACAAATCCTCGACCGCGCCATCGGATTGCATGGCCAGGTGCAGCCAGGGAAACCGATCGCCGGCACGCGGGGCGCCGGCGTCACTGGCGTCCTGCGTGTGCGACAGCGGGCTCGCGCGGTACTCGATGCCGATCTGCGACACGGTGCGGAACGCGAATGCCTGGACGCGTGGCTCGCTCATGGCGAGCGCGGCAGCGCGCGCGAGGACCTGCGTGCGCAGTAGGCCCGTCCACGGGCTGTCGGAGATCACCAGTCTGAACGCACGGTCGGTCGTTTCGAGAAGGCGCCGCGCGACGGGGATGCGCTCCTGCTCGTATGAATCGAGCAGCGCGGCGTCGGCGCGTCCATCGATCACCAGCGCGAGCTTCCAAGCGAGGTTGTATGCATCCTGCAATCCGGTGTTCATTCCCTGCGCCCCCACCGGGCTGTGGATATGCGCGGCGTCGCCGAGAAGAAAACAGCGCCGGTCGCGAAAACGCGACGCGGCGCGATGATGGATGCGGTAGGTCGAGAACCACGAGCACGCGCGAAACGACAGCGCGTCGCCCGCCTCGGCACGCAACGACGTCATGACGTCGTCGAACGCGAGGTCGCTGCGATCGCGCAACGCCACCGGAACGATGCCGACGATACGCCAATGGTCCTGGCCGCGCATCGGGAAGAACAGGTGGAAGCCCGCGCGCCACAGGTAGACGTTGACCTCGTCGGGCACCATGGTGCCGGTCGCCTCGGTGTCGGCGACGAAGAACACGTGCTCGTAAGGCGCGCCGGGAAACGTGATCCGCGAAATTTCGCGCACCGCGCTGTGCGCGCCATCGCATCCGGCGATCCAGCGAGCCGTCGTGTTCCGCGTCGAGCCGTCGGGCATTTTGAGCGTCGCCGTCGCGGTGGCCGCGTCCTGAACCAGCCCCACGAGCTCGGTATTCCACTGCACGTCCGATCCGAAGTCGCGCAGGCGCTCGCCCATGATGCGCTCGTTGTCGTCCTGTCCCAGCACCAGGATGTAGGGATAGGGCGTGATGCTCCTCCCGGCGTCGCCCAGCGGAACGCGCGCCATGTGCCGCCCGTCCGCCCAGATGTTCGCGCCATTGCCGATCTTGCCCAGCTCGATCGCACGCCGGTCGATGCCGAGCTTCTGGTAGATTTCCAGGCTGCGCGCCTGGACGCCGAGCGCGCGAGTCTGCTGCGCAGGGCCGCTGTGCCGATCGATGATCAGCGCGCGCACCCTGCGGCGCGCGAGCTGGTTGGCCAGCATCAGCCCGGTTGGGCCGGCGCCGACAATCAGAACGTCAGTGTCCGTCATGGCACCCTCTGTCGCGTCAATTCACGGCTCGCGCGATTTCCTCGGTTGCATCCTGCGCATCGGGCACGATGCCGCGCATTTGAAGGAAACCGTGCACCATGCCCCGGGCACAGATATAGCGGGTGGCCACGCCCGCACTCTCGAGCCGCACGGCGTAGGCCTGCCCTTCGTCGCGCAAGGTGTCGTATTCGGCGGTGATGATCAGTGCGGGCGGCAGGCCGGAGAGATCCTGCGCGTAGATGGGCGAAACTCGCGGATCCCTTGCGTCGCACCGGCCATCGCCGTAGGTTCGGTAGTACCACGCCAGGTCGTCACGAGGCACGAGGCATTCGTTCGGGGGCATGGTGATGGACGGAAACGACATCGTGAAGTCGACCACCGGTTGCAGCAATACCTGATAACGAATCGCCACGCGCGGGTCCGCACGCAGACGCAGACACGTCACCGCGGCCAGATTTCCTCCCGCGCTTTCGCCGCACACGACGACGGGGCCGGGCACGCCGCCGACCTCCACCGCGTGCATTCCGGCCCAGACCGTCGTCGCCTCCGCGTCATCGAGCGCCGCGGGAAAGACGTGTTCGGGCGCCAGCCGATAATCGATGGACAGCACCAGGTGCCGCGTGACCCGTGCGAGATTGCGACAGAAGGTATCGCTTTCCTCGATGCCTCCCTTCACGTACCCGCCGCCATGGAAATACAGCATGAGCGGCAGGGGTACGGTCCCGTCCGCGTAGATGCGCGCCGCCGACGGTGTCTCCGCCCCGGGAATCGTGACGTCCTCGATGCGACTCAACGCGACGGACTCGCCGGTCAGCGCGGGCGTCCACAGATTGCGGAACGCCTGGCGCACATCCGCGATCGGCATCGCCCACTGCGGCTTGTGCGTGTGCGCGAGCTTGGTCGCAATGAGCTCTTTCAATGCGGGATCGAGTGGCATCGTGGCAAATTTGAACTAAGGTTGGGACGCCATCAACCTATTGTGCATGTTGGTCATAGCGTAATGCGGCACGACATTCGCGCGCGTCAGAGAATTCGAGTGCCGAATTTCTTCAGCGCATTTTCGGAAAGTTGAAGTCCGAGGCCGGGCTGTTCCTTGAGCGTGAGCCATCCATTGGCGATCCGGGGCGGATCCTCGAACAGTTCGGCCTGCAGCGGGTCGCGCTCGGGATCGGTGAACGATTCGACGATGCAGCCCGCGGGCGTCGCGGCGACCAGATGCGCGTGGATGAAGCAATCATGATGCGGCGCCACCTGCACGTGATTGAATTCGCAGAGCGCGGCAAGCTTTCGGCCTTCGGTGAAGCCGCCCATCATCGTGCAATCGAACTGCAGAATCTGAATCGCCTGTTCCTCGAGCAGCGCGCGGCATCCGTAGCTCGTGAGCTCGCTCTCCCCCGCGGACAGCGGGATGCGAGTGCGCCGGGCAAGAAGCTTGAGCTCGCGACGATCGTCCGCCCAGCGCACCGGCTCCTCCAGCCAGCGAGGGTGAAGCGGCTCGAGAAGGCGCGCCCCCTCGATCGCCGTCGCCAGGTCCCAGCCGCGATTGACATCGATCATCAGGTCCTTGTCGTCACCTATGATTTCTCGGACCAGCGTCATCCGCTCGATGTCCTCCTCGAGCGGGGCACCCCCCACCTTGCCCTTGAAGCCGGTATGACCCTGCGCGTTCAGCATCTGTATCTCGTCGCGCAATTCGACCATGTCTTTCCCGTCGCGATAATAAGCGCAGGTCACATAGCAGGGAACCTCGCTCCGGTAGCCACCAAACAGCCGGTACAGCGGCAACTTGGCGACCTTGCCCATGATGTCCCAGGCAGCAATATCCACCGCGGCGGAGATGCGCACGATTGCCTCCCTCGTCCAGCCTCTCTCGCTCGCGATGCGTTGCGAAGTCAGCGCGAAGATCTTCTGGTAGAGCTGCTCCGGAGCGAGCGGATCGGCGCCGACGACAAGCTCCGCGATCCCGCTTTTGAATGCGCTGATGGCCGCCTCGATCGGCGTGTAGCTGGTAGCGATCCCGATGCCTTCCACTCCCTGGTCGGTGTACATTCGCACCAGGATCTCATTGGCGCGAGGCACGATGAAATTGCTTACCCAGTGGGGGCGTCCGGTGTCCGGAGCACGCAGGATGTAGACGTCCAACGCGGTGATCTTCACGCTACTCGCCTAGGTATGCGATGCGCGACCTTTTGTGCGCGAGAAGCGCCAGGTGCCGATCCGCGACGCTTCACTTCGAACGGCCGTCGAAACGCGTAACCGGCACCGAAGCGAGGTCGATGTCCTCGAGGCAGCGTATGTTGATCGCGGCGATGCGATTGCCCTTGGGATCGGTTCCCTCGCCATACGGGTGAATGCCACACGAGGCGCAGAACCGGTGCTTGATCACGTGCTTGTTGAACGTGTATGTGCTCGCGTTCTCTTCGGGAGTCGACAGATGCAACGTGTCCCGTGGCACGAACCACATGAGCGAGCCCTTTTTCTGGCATATGGAGCAGTTGCACGACATCGCGCCCTTGATCTCGCCCTCGACCTCGAACGCGACCCTTCCACAGTGGCAGCTTCCCTTGTAGTTCATGCGTCGACTCCCTATCCGATTGCGACGTTGCCGGTGCGCACCATTGTAAAGTCCTGCCGATACGAACGGTCAGACCCGATCGAGAAAACGCGCATCGCGCGGCGACCGTTTGCGCCCGTGGACGAACATCGCGACCGACACCGCGATGGCCATCGGCAGCGGCGAGACCAGGAGCGCCGCGATCCAGTTCCATGCCTCGCGAGGTTCGAGGATCTGAACGAACGCGAAAGTCGCTGCGATCGCTCCGAGCGCCGCCGTCAGCGAGCCCTTTCGGGCGTCGCGGAATATCGTCTCACCGAGGATCCCGACGAGGACCGGAAAGGCGAAGAGGATGAGGAATGGCTTCACGAGCACGCGGCATCCGTCGCACTTCAATGCTTCCAGAACTCGCGCGACGCGATGCGCGCACCCTCGGCCATCGCAGCCATCTTCGCCCACACGACGTCGGGATCGACCGCGGCCTGGCCCACCCAGGTGCCGAAGCCGCAGTCGCTTCCGACGATGACGTTTTCCCTGCCGACGAGCTTCGCGTAACGGCCGAGGCGCTGAGCGACGAGCTCGGGATGCTCGATGAAGTTCGATTTCGATTCGATCACCCCCGGAATGAGCAGCTTGCCCTCAGGCAGCTTCAGCGTCTCGAAGACCTTCCATTCGTGTGCGTGCCGGGGGTTGGCGGCCTCGAGCGCGATGGCGCTTGGCCGCGCACGAAAGACGATGTCGATCACGTCGGCCAAAGGGACGTCGCAGTGGTGCGGCCCTTCGTAATTGCCCCAGCACAGATGCATGCGCAACTGCTCGGGGGCGATGTTCGCCACAGCATGATCGAGAGCCTCCACGTGAAGCTGCGCCTTCTTTCGCCACTCGGCAAGGCTCAGGTCGGCGTGCTGGATGTGCCGCCCCATTCCGAGGTCTGGGCAGTCGATCTGCAGGATGATGCCGGCCTTGGCGATCGTCTCGTACTCCTGCCTCATGGCCTCGGCGATCGCGAACAGGTACGCTTCCTCGGTGGGATAGTGTTCGTTGCGAAAGAATAGCGATACAACGCCCGGCGACGCCGCTGTCAGGAACGCGTCCTGCGCATCGACCGTCGCTAGCGCGGCTTGTAGATGGTCGACGTCGGTCTGCGCCGCCCGTGGATCGTGTACGCCGATCGCCGCGTTGCACGCCGGCGTCTTGCGACGGGAACGTCCCGGATCGCCGAACACGCGCTTGGCGAGATTAGGAAACTCGGTCAGATCCTGATACACGAACGTGTTGCCGGTTCCGCCGAAACCGCTCAGCCGGTCCTTGATGTATGTGGCGTAGCTCGGCTTGCTCATCTCGCCATCGTTGACGATATCGACACCTGCCTCCGCTTGTTTGTGGACAACCTCGTCGACCGCAGCCGCCACTCGCTGCGACAACGCGGCGGCATCCACGGGCACGCCTTCCTCCTTGGCGTACATTATCCGGATGAGATCTTCGGGCCGCGGCAGACTGCCGGTGTGCGTCGTCAGAAACCTGTCGGTGCTGCGCTTCATCACGAATCCTTTGTCGGGGTCGGCAACTGCCAAGCGGATCGTAGCGGCGGGGAGCAGATCGCGTCGTCAGCGACACACGTCGCGCAAGAACGCGAGCAGCCCGGGGATGTATGTAGCCTGATCGTCATACATCGCCATGTGACTGCCCTCCGGACAATGCAGGTGACTCCCGTGCGGCAGCGCGTGCGCCATTGCCTCCATGTGCTTGGGGTCCATGGTGTCGTACTTCGCGCCGATGGTCAGCGTGGGCACCCGGATTTGAGAAAGTTCGGCCGTCCGGTCCCATTGCGCCAGCTTCCCGCTGGCGCCCAGTTCGCTCGGTCCCTGCATCGGGATATAGACCTTAGGATTGAGGTGCGCGAACGCACGCAGCACCGGATCGGGCCATTGAGCGTGGGGCAAGCGCAGCACGTGGTGCTCGTAGTGGTGGGGAATGAGCAGCTCCATGTAACGCGGGTTGTCGTAGTCTTCGCGTGCTTCGATGGCCTTGATCTCGGCGAGCACCGTCGGCGAGATTTCCGGCATAAGCGTTTCCTGCGCGTATCCGTTGTACGCGGGAATGCTGCTGACCATGTTCGAAATCACAAGACCCTTCAGATGCTGCTGGTGCTTCAGGGCGTATTCCATGGCCAGGATGCCGCCCCACGAATGCCCCAGCAAGAAGAAATTATCCTTGTTCAGGCCGAGCGCCTGACGCACCTGCTCGACTTCATCGACGAAGCGCGCGGTCTCCCACAGCTCGGGCACGTCCGGCTGGCTGCTGCGGTGCGAGCCGAGCTGATCGTAGTAGTAGTACTCGATGCCGGCCTGCGCCAGGTAGCTGTCGAAGACCTCGAAATACTCGTGCGTGCAGCCTGGGCCGCCGTGCAGCAGCAACACCTTGATCCGCGGATTGTCGCCATTGCGTTTTGTCCAGACGTTGAAAGTGCCGCGCGCCGTCTGCACCGGAATCATGCGCGCACCGCCGCTGAAGGCGTCTGGATGTCGGCGCAGGATGGTGGCAACGTCGACAGCTTCAGGCGCGCTCATGCGAGGTCCGTGGTTGACCGTCAGACCCCGCCCCTACTCCACAGGCGCCGTCGAACGAGCGAGACGACCCGTCATCCATTGAGAAAATAGAGGTCAGGCTTGTCGACGACGCCGACCTTCTGCATGGTTTCCCGCAAATCCGCAGACTCGGCGAACGCCTTTGCGGCGCCCAGATCCTTCGCTTCCAGCAGAATGACGACTTCATTCGGGTCGCCCGCGCTGCGAAGAAGATGTTTCTCGGTCAGGCCCGCCTGGGTGCGCTTCGGAAGATGCGCATCGTAGCCGCGCTTCCACTCCGCAAAATCCCGGACCTTGTGCCGTATGAGCATGAAACTTGCCATTGCGATCCTCCTTTGATGGATGTTTGACGACGCATGTTGCGCTCTCGATGCCTGACGACCGAGGTAACCTCGAGGCAGGCGATCGCCGCACCCTGGGCGGTCGGTCATGCATCGCCGGTCGGAACGATTGCCGCCGTTTCAACCATCAGAATGACCGCGCGTTCAGGCGCGCGCGTGCGATGAACGATGCCCCTGGGGACAACGAAACCGTGCAGTCGAGCAAGCTCGACACTTCGGTCCTCGAGGTCGATGATGAAGTGACCTTCGAGAACAAAGAAAAATTCGTCGTCGTTATCGTGTTTGTGCCAGTGATATTCCCCCTGCATGACGCCGAGACGAACGACCGAATCATTCACCTGGCACAGCGTCTGGTTGTACCAGCGGTCGGAGCACGCGGCGGCAAGCGAGGGTACGTCGACGACCTGCAGCGACGGAAACAGGACATTGAGAAACGTTGCGTACGGATGTTGCTGAGGGGCGGCGCTCATACGTCCTCCGCGTTGTGCGATGCTGTCGAACCGAGCTAACCGGCGCTTCGCCGACAACACTCAAGCGCCGTTGGCGAAGTCCGGTTGAGCGACATGCTACCCATCATAGCGGGTCGCGATCGGCCACGAGCGGCCTTGTGGATTTTACGTCGGCTGCTTGAAATCAGGAGGCGTTCCATGAAAGGCCCGGAAGGTGATTGCTACGGCGCCGCACCCGTGTAGCCGGTCGTTGACCAGACGCCGTGGGTCCGATGCGGAACGGCGCCGCGCCGGACCGGTCCAACCGCCTTCACGCCAGCGGAGGTCCCATGCCGAACTACATCGATGCCATCGTCATCCCCGTTCCCCGAGCCAAGCTCGACACCTACAAACGCATGTCCGCGGAATGGGGCAACGCCCACCTGCGGCACGGCGCTCTCTATTACTCCGATTCGATCAGCGACGACGCCCAGCCGGGCAAGGTCACGTCGTTCCCTCAGGCCGTGCAGCTCAAGGACGGCGAGGTGATCGCGTTGGCTTGGGTCGTATATCGGAGCAAAGAGGACCGCGACCGCATCAGCAAGGCGGTCATGGAAGATCCGCAGCTCAAGGAGTCGATGGACCCTTCGAAGATGCCCTTCGACGGCAAGCGCATGTTCTGGGGCGGCTTCGAGACCATCATCGGGCTCGCGGGCAGCCATTAGGCCCGGCCGCGCCAGCCCCCATTTTCGAGGGACGTTACCGGTCTACGGCGCGGCCGACGCGAGCGGCTTCCCTTTCTCGACGATGTAGACGGCGAGAATTTTCGCGCCGCTCTCCCCGCTTTTCGCGTCGTGGATTGCGTTCACGGGGATCTGGTAGAAGTCACCAGGTTTTAACGCCACCGGTGGCTTGCCGTCCGCGAGAAGCGTCAGGGTGAAATCAGAGCTGTGATGGACTTGATCATGGACGGCTTCCTTGGCGTTATGTGATTCAGTGCGTTCGAAGTAGGCGATGGAGGTGTAGGTGTCTGAATCGCGCCCTTTACTGCGCAGCATCGGCAGCTTTTGCGATCAAGGCGGCGACCGCGGCGGGCTGGGATACGTACACCGAGTGGCTGCCTGAGACCTCCACGACCGTAGCTCCCGCACGCTTGGACATGAAACGCTGCGCGGGCGGCGGAATCATGCGGTCGTCGGTGGCAACCAGATACCAGCTCGGCTTGGTCTTCCAAGCTGGCTGGGTGATCCGGCCATCGAGCGCTTCGACGCCCCACGGCACTTGTGACGCGGCCATGAACTCGGCTTTTTCCGCATCCACATCCGCGGCAAATGAAGCGCGAAACTTCGCCCTGTCGAGAAAAAGATAGCCGTCCTGTGGCGGCAGGATCGGCGGCACGGGCGCACCGGGCGGCGGATCCTTGATCAGACTCGACACCGATTCTCCGCTGTCGGGAGCAAAGGCAGCGATATAGACCAGTCCGACCACCTTGGGATCGTTGCCTGCTTCCGTAATCACTACCCCTCCATAGGAATGTCCGACCAGAATTACGGGGCCGTCCAGCGCAGCAATGGCCCGCCTCGTCACACGGACGTCATCGCCGAGGGAGAGAGTTGGATTCTGCACGACGGTCACCGCGTGACCATCTTTCCGCAGGGCTCGGTAGACCCCTTCCCAGCCCGATCCGTCCACGAAACCGCCATGGACAAGAACTATATTCTTCGAACTCATGAGATCTCCTATTGCAAATCTTTACTTGTAGAAAGGGCTCGGACCATAACCGATGTGGTCGTACGATTGCAGCGCCTGGCAAAGGCGCATCCTAGGGCAGAGACGCCGGCGAAGAAAACGGCTGGGTAGCATCGACAACGAACATGACCAGTGACTGCAGCTCACTGGACCCGCTGCTCGAGACCTGCATTGCCGCGCCGGCACCATGGCCCGCTTCGGGAGCACCGGTCTTTACCACGATGGTTCCGTGAGCACCGCGGACGCTTTGCTCTCCAGAGAGCACATAGAACGCCTCGGAGCCAGGATGACTATGCACCGGAGTGACGCTTCCGGGCGGCCCGCTTGCCTCGTTGATACGAAGCAAGTACTGCGGGGCGGAAACGCGGGCAAGGGGCCCTACCTCGGCCACCTTGGTGCCTCCTGGAGATGACCCGCCCGCAGAGCCGAGCGTGAACAGCCAGACCTTGCCGCTGCCTCGGCGACAAGCGACCAGGTTCCAGCGGCGGCTTGCGCCGCTTCTTTGGACGGATAGTTTTCGATGCGCCAGAAAAGCTCGCCACTCGGCAGGTCAGGCACTTTGCGTTCGGCCAAGGGACGGACAACGAGTGCTTGCTGCGCCACGGCTGCGAAAGCCAGGACCAGGGCTACCGCACCTACTACAAGAGAGAAGAATCGTCTCATGGAATCTCCCGCGAAAGGCTACTGCGCGTAGGATCTGCGATCAGGGTTTCCCCTTTGCTACCTGGAGCACATTATGACGATAACAGGTCGATGCCTCTGTGGGGCAATTCGCTGGGAAAGCTCGGCGCCCCCCGTTGTGACGCGCGTGTGCTGGTGCAGGGAGTGCCAATATATCGGGGCCGGCAGCGGAACGGTCAACGCCTGCTTCCGTACCGCGGCGTTCACGGTTACGGGCCAAACCACCGACTATGCAAGTGTCGCGGACAGCGGCAACCATATGCACCGGCGATTCTGCCCGTCGTGCGGAACGCCGCTCTTCAGCGAGGCAGAGGCGCGTCCTCATCTGGTTTTCGTTCGCGTCGGCACTTTCGACAATCCGAATCTCGCCAATCCTGCGATGACGATCTGGACGTCATCAGCGCCTCGATGGGCCTGCATCAACGCAGAGTTGCCGCAGGTCGTGAAGCAACCACCGCCAGCCGCGTGATAAGTGACGGCTAACGAACCAAGCTAATCGGCCGCAAGTGGACGGCAAGCCAGCGTCCCCGGTGAGCGGGGGTAGGCCTCGGGTTCGTGGCAAACCACTTCGATGTTGTGCCCGTCCGGACCAATGACGAAAGCTGCGTAGTAGTTCGCATGGTAGTGCGGGCGCAGACCGGGTGCACCATTGTCTTTGCCACCCGCCTCCAGAGCCGCACGATGGAAAGCTTCGACTTGCCGGCGATTCTCGGCCGTGAATGCCAAATGAAGATGCGCCGGCTTTTCCTCTGTTTGGCACAGGCACAATGAAGCCTTACCCTCCTTTGGGCAAAGCTCGACACCGTACGTCGGCGGCCCCTCCGAGACAACAGCTACGCCGAGCGGTTCGAGTGCCTTGAGGAAGAACGCTTTGCTCGCTGCATAGTCGCTGACTCCGAATTTCACATGGTCAAACACGAGTTCTCCTGAAGTGTGGGGCCTTGGTGTGTAGATCAGCCATTTTCGAGCCTCGGCGTCGTCTTGTCGGAAGACGGCCGCAGGATAACGCTCTCTCGCCGCCGCCACCATTGCGGGGGCAAAGTCGATGCCGATAGGGCGAGCACTTCGCGATAGCGCGGTCCCGGCACCGTAGCCGAGCCCGCAGCACACATCGAGTACGCTGGACTCCGCGCGCACTTCCGTTGCGTCTAGCAACGGCTCCATCGCGTGCCGCGTTACTGAACCAAAGAGGTCATCGTACGACGCGGCGCCCTTCTGCCAACCGGCATACTCCAATCCTATTAAGGAAGCCGGATCGAACGTGAGTTCACGCGCCATCACTGGCTTCCTCGAAAGACGCTCTGTTGGCCGTAGGCCGCGCGGCCGGGAGCGTTCAAGTCAGGACGCCGGTAGGATCGTGGTCCAATATGTTCTTCACTCGGTTCCAGCCGCCCAATACTTTGGCACCCAACGAACCGTCGGCGTTCTGAATCCAGTATTCAACGATGAGACCTCCGTATTCGAAGGTCACGACCTCTTTGGGAGATTCCGCGTCATGAGCCCATGCGATGGACTTGATACCTGCCAGCTTAAACGTGAATTTCTCGAAGGCAAAAGAGGATGCCGTTCCTCCCGCCGATCTTAGAAGGACGAGGACCACGGATTCAAACGGCGTGCCGGCGCAAGCCATCTGGTACATCACAGGAGAAGCCCTGTCGATGTTGCGAGTGATGCTGAGTGGATCAAAGACGACCTTGCCGGCGCCGACACCAGTGGATTGCGAGCCAATATTCACGGTCTGAGCGATGTTGAGCGCATAGCTATCAATTACAAAAATGTTGTTGTTTGGCGGAAGATTGAGTGCAGACAGTTGGGATTGCGTGGAGAAGTTGACTTGTGACTCACTGTCGAGGTAAGTGCCGTCGTAGTTCTGGAACCACATGTAAGCGTCGATGGCCATGACATTTCCTCCCGGTCGTTGGGGAAACTAGTCGCTGCTTTTGTCGACCCACTGTACGAGCTCAAGGGTGATCCCTCGGGCCCTTCAAAGAATCGAAGCCGCCGGCTGATGTAGTCCATCTCATCGCTGAGCATCTTCACCCCGTTGGCAGTCAAATGGCTGGTGGCCGCCCCGATATCGTCGACGCGGAACGCAAGATGGTTGTAGCCCCGTCGGCGCAGATTCGTCGGATGCTGCCCTGGGTCGTCCTGCGGGCTTGGATCGAACTCGAGCAACTGGATCTCGAAGTGAGGCTCGGCTCCTTCGAGTACGAGCGTGATGTGCTGAGCCTTCATGTTCGGCATGCCCATGTACCGCGCAGGGGGCCACCATCGATCATCGCGACGTGTTGCTTCCGGAAGCCGAGGAGCTCGAAGAACTCGATCGCAGTCGCAGCGTCCGCCACCGCGATGGTCATATGATCGGGATTGCGAATCATCAACATCATCCTCCACCGGTGTGGCGCATAACGAATTGGCTGATCAGCGACCGCGGGCGGGCTGAATGCCCGGCGGGGGGCGTCCGGTTGAGCGAATAGGAGGGACTTCCCCTACTCACGTCGGCAGCGGAGTGCCACGATTGAATTTCCACGTTCAATCCAGGAGAGGGGGAAGTCATGAGCGAGATTACTACCGTGGGGCTGGATTTGGCAAAGCGGGTGGTGTCGTTGTGTGGTGAAGATGCGAGGGGCCGGGTGGTGGTGCAACGCACGCTGCGCCGCGAGGCGGTACTGGCGTGGTTTACGCAGCGGCCGCCGTGCCGCGTCGGGATGGAGGCGTGTGCGAGCGCGCATTGGTTCGCCCGTGAGCTGGCTGCGCTCGGGCACACGGCGAAGATCATTGCGCCGGAGTTCGTGCGGCCGTTCCGGTTGTCGGGGAAGAACGATAGCAACGATGCGGCGGCGATCTGTGCGGCGGTGCGCCAGCCGCAGCTACGCTTCGTGACGGTGAAGAGCGCGCAGCAGCAGGCGCGCCTGGTGGTGCATCGCCTGCGTCAGGGCTGGCAGGAAGAACGCACCGCGGGAATCAATCGCCTGCGTGGGCTGCTGGCCGAATTCGGTCGGGTCTATGCCAACAGTGCGTCCGCAGCATTGGCGGGAGCGCGTGCCATTTTGGCCGACGAGACGCTGCCGCCGGCACTGCGACGAGGGGTGGTGTGGCAGCTCGAGCACTTGCGCGAGATCGAAGCGCATCTGGCCGACTGCGACCGCGAGATCGCACAGGATGTCCGTGACGATCCGCGCGCGCAGCGGATGGTACGCTTGAGCGGTGTCGGCGTGCTCACCGCCAGCGCGGTCGCGGCGACGGTGGCCGATGCGCACCAGTTCCGCTGCGGCCGTCAGTTCGCGGCGTGGCTGGGGATCACGCCGCGACAATACTCGACCGGCGGCAAGCCCCGACTGGGCCGTATCACGCGCCGTGGTGACACCTACCTGCGTTCGCTGTTGGTGCAGGGTGCACGGTCAGCATTGCAGGCCGCACTGCGCGCTGTGCCGTCGCGGCGAACCCGACTATCAGCATGGATCGTCACTACCTACGCGCGCATCGGCTACCACAAGACGCTGGTCGCTATCGCCAACAAGCACGCGCGTCTGCTTTGGGTGTTGCTCGCCCGTGACGAGCCGCTACGGGCGCACACCGCCATGAACTGATTTGCCGTTTCACTTCCAAACGACTGCGAGGGAGACAAGCTAAGACGATGGTCAGACCGACGCTGCGCGCACCTGGCTAACCTGACGGCCGCAACGCGAGGCCGATGAGCGAATGAGGGCGCAGCGCGCGGTTCCTAGCATGGCCCGGGTGCGAACCGATCACCCAACACGGCCGAATACAGAGTTGCAGTCTGATCCTTCGTCAACGCCAATCACTCTTGCATTTCCGGGGAAGTCCATACAGAAAGGTTAGGCCGCTGTTTCATAGCGAAGCTTATAAACACTGCATGGCTTACCCTGAAAATGACTCATTAGCTCCCGCTCCACCTTGAAGCCGAGCCGCTGATACAGGGCGCGCGCGGCGACGTTCTCGGACGCAACGTTTAGCGTAACAGGAGGCTCCAAGCCCGCAACCATGTGTCGCACAAGCGTGCTTGCGACGCCCTTTCGGCGAAACTCCGGATGAACGAACAGCCACGTAATGAAGCTGCCGCGGTTCCCACCAAACCCAACGACGCGACCCGCTTCTTCCGCCACGACAATCTGTGAGGCGTTAAACAGGGACTTCATGTCTGGGTCGGAGGCGAGAGGGAGCAAGGACGTCACTTCGACGACGCCGCGCAATTCGTCAGGCTTACCGAGGTTGTAGATCTCGCACACCGCGTCCCAGTCCTGGCTCTGGTATGCACGAAGCTCCATGGGAATAGCGGCCTAACGGCTTGCGGCTCAGCGGCGCCCGCAAGGGCGTCCGCTGCAGCCGCGGGTTAGGCACCTGACAACCCAAGCTTCTTCAGGATCTCCGCCATATTCAGCCTGATAATCCCCGAAGCTTTTCGCCACGGCCTCTGAGGTAAGACCTGGATACCGCCAATCGGGGTCCGGGCCCTCCCGCTCCGCCTGAGCAGACCACGGCGTGAAATCAAGAAAACACTGAAGCCACATCCAGCTCTGGGATCGCGGTCTGTCTTCGAGGCAGCCATTACTTAACGCGGCCTAACGCCCGGCATCAGCCGCGAGCGCCCGTTCGACGTCCAATGAGAGACTCGCTGTCGCGGGTCCGCTGCATGCCGTTGTTGGTCTGCGCGTAATTGGAATAGTGCAGCTTGGGACAGGCTTCCTGTCCTCTATGTCACTATGGGCAATGCGAAGAGTACACCTTTCTTACTACGCCGCCTTGTAGAACACGGCGTCATTTCCATTTACCCATTCAGGGCAGATTCTACTGATCCGCTTTGGCGGTCTATTTCTTGCGGCGGACCAACTTCCCTTGAGCGGGTGTCAGCACCACTGTATTTGTCTCAAACAGCTTTACGAGCTGATCGAGTTCCACCGTGTCGCCCTTGAAGCCATGTCCCTGAATCTCGCAAACTTGGACGCCAGGGTTTGGAGTCAGCATGGGCGAAGGTACCCCTTCAGGCGCGGCGACCAATCCTACGATATTGCCGTCTGGTCCAACGTGTGCATGTAGTTTCATTTCTATTCTCCTGCTCAGGGCGCTACGACGCTAATGTGCATACTGTAGCCCGGTACGTCGTTAGGACTCGCGCCCATGTTCCGGATCGTGAATAAAAGTGTCCAGCCATTCGTCCCTGGACCGGAGTTAACGCGCATGTCCTTAACCATGAGTTCGTAAGGCCACGGCGCACCCTTGACCGGAATCGCTACGATTTGCCAGACCTCGCTGCCGGAAAGTGGCCCCCACTGCCAATAGTGTTCTACACCTGGATAGAAGCCGTTTCCTACCCAACCAAAGCTAAAGTAATTCACCTGTGCCATCTATTGACCTCCTGTTACTGAAGGGATGCTTCAACTGGGCATTTTATTCTCTCGCCGCGGGTTAGGCATCTGACAGCCCAAGTTTCTTCAGGATCTTCGCCATTTCAGCCTGATAACCCCGAAGCTTTTCGCCACAGCCTCTGAGAAGACCTGGATACCGCCAATCGGGATCCGGGCCCTCCCGCTCCGCCTGAGCAGACCACGGCGTGAAATCAAGAAAAGGCTGAAACCACATCCGAGCATCATGATCATTCTGCGTGGCTGCCGGACTTGAACCTCTCGGTTACCTTTTGCTCGAGCTCGAAACCATTCTCGACCGGACGGATGTATCCGGCCGCTTGAAGTTTGGCAGGGCCCGACCACAGCTCCTCGAACGAGAAGATCGCCTTCTCGATCGCATCACCCATGCCGATGATCTCTCGCAGTGTGGCGGGGTGATGCGCCGATGCCAAAGCGATGGCATGGAGTCGCCGCGCATCAGACCACGAGAATCTGGGTCGAGCTGAGGTGTCCATCTTAGGTGCTTAACTAAAAGTATCCATCCTAAAACCGACGGAAAATTTCCCCTCACTCATCCAGAAGGCGTATTCCGAAGGCGCGATTCTGCCCCGAAAATCAACGAGGTCACTCCATTTAGTACCACCTAAAAGCCTGTCTGCCGGCATGGCCTCAATGCCTTCTGATCCGCCTCGTCTGCTCGACCAGGCGCGTGCCAAGATTCGTCTCAAACACTACAGCATTCGCACCGAGCAGGCGTACAGCGACTGGATTAAACGCTTCATCCTCTTCCACGGCAAGCGTCACCCGTCGGGGCTTGGTCCCATCGACGTGGAGGCTTTCCTCAGCCATCTCGCGGTGGATCGCAACGTCGCCGCGTCGACGCAGAACCAGGCCAAGAGCGCCCTGCTTTTTCTGTATCGGGAAGTCCTCGGGCTCGAGTTGCCATGGCTCGATCACGTCGACAAGGCCAAGACGCCGGTCAGGCTGCCTGTGGTGCTGACGCGCGGCGAGGTCGATCGTGTTCTCGAACGACTGCACGGGGTCCATGCGCTCATCGGCGCGCTCCTCTACGGCACGGGCATGCGGGTGATGGAAGCGATGCGCCTGCGCGTCAAGGATGTGGACTTCGCGCGACACGAGATTCTCGTGCGCGACCGCAAGGGCTTCAAGGATCGCGTGACGACGCTGCCGCGGGCTGCCGCACCGGCGCTTCGCCGACAGGTCGAGATCGCGCGAACGTTCCACCAGCGCGACCTTGCCGCGGGCGCCGGAGCGGTGTGGCTGCCGGACGCGCTGTCCCGCAAATACCCCGCCGCGGCGCGCGAATGGATGTGGCAGTACGTCTTTCCGGCGGCAGAGCGCTCGCGCGACCCGCGCAATGGCGACGTGCGCCGTCATCACCTTTCGGACCAGTCGTTCCAGCGAGCGATGCGGGAGGCGTCGCGGAGCGCAAGCGTGACCAAGCCCGCCACGACGCCGCATACGCTTCGTCACTCGTTCGCCACGCATCTGCTCGACGCGGGCTACCACATCCGCACCGTCCAGGAGCTGCTGGGACACAGCGAGGTGTCGACGACGATGATCTATACGCTCGTGCTCAACCGCGGCGGCCGCGGCGTCGTGAGTCCGCTCGATCGCGACTAGTGCTTGCGCTCGTCGTCTCGGACGCCGGCGTGCGTCACGATCGCCTCCATCGCTGGTCGCGGCATCAAGACTTCGGCCGCTTGTCCACCACCCGCTTCGCCTTACCCAGCGAGCGCTCGATTCCGCCCGGCTGCACGACACGCACGGCCGCCGACACGCCGATCAGACTCTTGATCTGATGCGCCAGCTTCGCACCCGCGTTTTCACCATCCTTCGCGCCCGCACCTGCAGAACGCTCGACGATCACCGCCAGCTCGTCGAGGATGTTGGGACGCGTCACTTCGAGCTGGTAGTGCGGCGCCAGCGCATCCTGCTTCAGGATCAGCTCCTCGACCTGCGTCGGAAACACGTTGACGCCGCGGATGATGAGCATGTCGTCGGAACGCCCGGTGATCTTTTCCATGCGTCGCATGGAGCGGGCGGTGGGCGGCAGCAGCCGCGTCAGGTCTCGCGTGCGATAGCGGATGATCGGCAGCGCCTCCTTGGTAAGCGAGGTGAAGACCAGCTCGCCCTTCTCGCCTTCCGGCAGCACGTCGCCCGATTCGGGATCGATGATCTCGGGATAGAAGTGATCCTCCCAGATCGTAAGCCCGTCCTTGGTCTCGATGCATTCCTGCGCGACGCCGGGGCCCATCACTTCAGACAGCCCGTAAATGTCGATCGCGTCCATGTCCAGCCGCGCTTCGATCGCCTTGCGCATGGTCGGCGTCCACGGCTCGGCGCCGAAGATGCCGATCTCGAGCGACGTCGAGCGTGGATCGATGCCCTGCTTTTCCATCTCCTCGGCGATCGCCAGCATGTACGACGGCGTGACCATGATGACGCGCGGCTTGAAGTCGGTGATGAGCTGCACCTGCCTCTCGGTTTGGCCGCCCGACATCGGGATCACCGTGCAGCCGAGCTTCTCCGCGCCGTAGTGCGCACCCAGGCCGCCAGTGAACAGCCCGTATCCATACGAGATGTGGACCAGGTCGCCGGGACGTCCGCCTGCCGCGCGTATCGAGCGCGCCATCACGCTCGCCCACGTGTCGATGTCCTTTTTGGTATAGCCGACGACGGTGGGCTTGCCGGTGGTTCCTGAAGAAGCGTGGATGCGCACCACGTCTTCGCGCGGCACCGCGAACATGCCGAACGGGTAGTTGTCGCGCAGGTCGGTCTTGAGCGTGAATGGAAAACGCGCCAGATCCGCGAGCAAACGGCAATCCTCGGGACGCACGCCCGCGCGATCGAAGGCCTTGCGATAGTGCGCCACGTTGTCGTAGGCATGGCGCAGCGACCACTGAAGGCGCTCGAGCTGCAGCGCGGCGATCTCGTCGCGGCTCGCCGTTTCGATGTGCTCCAGACCTTCCGCTTTCTTCGGTGCAGTCCTCTTGCGGGACATGCTTCCTCCTACGCCGGATCCGGGATGACCGGCCCTTTGATGCGGTACGACTTGCCGCGGAAAAACGCGATCTTCTCGCCGCGCTGATTGAGCACGTCGATATCGTATACGCCCGTGCGCCCGCTGGCGCTGCGCTCGACAGCGATCGCGGTGAGCACGTCGCCCGCAAACGCCGGCGCCACGAATTCGATGCTGCACCCCGAGGCGACGGTACGCTGGTTGCCGCTATTGCAGGCAAACGCGAAAGCACTGTCGGCCAGGGTGAAGATGAATCCACCGTGGCAGGTGTCGTGGCCGTTGACCATGTCGGCGCGCACGGTCATGGTCATCTCGGCGCGGCCGGGTTCGATGCGGGTGATGCGCATGCCCATCATCTGCGAGGCGCGGTCGTCGGCGAACATCGCCGCTGCTACACGCTCAGCCAGTTTCTGCAAACCGTGCGCGGAGTCGCCCGCCAGATCATTCACGGTCATCGGCCGGCGAACTTGGGAGGACGCTTCGAAGAGAACGCCGCGACGCCCTCGCGATAGTCGTCGCTGCGGCCGAGCTCGCGCTGCCGATCGCGTTCGACGTCGAGCTGCTGCTCCAGCGTGTTGCCCGCGGAAAGCTGCAGCGCTTGCTTGGCCGCGGCGAGTCCGCGCGTCGGCGCGCTCGCAAAGTGCGCCAGCATCGCGTCCGTGCTCGAGACGAGCTCGGCATCGTCGACGCATTTCCATATCAGTCCCCAGCGTTCGGCATCCTCAGCGGACAACTTCTCCCCGAGCAGCGCGAGTCCCATCGCGCGCGCGCTGCCGACTAAGCGCGGTAGGAAATACGTGCCACCGGCGTCGGGCAGCAATCCGATGCGGGCGAAGGCCTGGATGAAGCTCGCCGAGCGCGCCGCGATCACGATGTCGCAGGCGAGCGCGATGTTCGCGCCCGCTCCGGCGGCGACGCCGTTGACTGCGCAGACGACCGGCATCGGCAGCGCGCGCAGGCTCAACACCAGCGGCTTGTAGTTGCGCTCGATCGAGTCGCCTATGTCCACCGGCTCTGCGCCCGGTGCGACGCTTCGGTCGGCCAGGTCCTGGCCCGCGCAGAAGCCGCGCCCGGCACCGGTCACCAAAAGCGTGCGCACCGTCGCGTCGGAGCGAACGTGAACCAGTGCGTCGCGCACTTCGGCGTGCATCGCTTCGGTGAAACTGTTGAGGCGATCGGGGCGGTTGAAGGTGAGGCGCGCGATACCGCAGTCAATGCCGAACAGAATGGATTGGTAGGTCACGCGCAATTGCTCCCGCTTACACGTGCATGCGATGCTGCACGACGCGAAAGCGGTTGGCGACGAACGCCGCGTCGGTCAACGCCGCGTTGGCGGCTGGATTCGCGCCGGTGCCGTGGAAATCCGAGAACGCCGCCGACTGGTTGACGAACACGCCGCTGGTCAGGTTGATCGACAGCGCCACGCCCGCGTCCTCGGCGACCTCGATCGCCTGATCGATCACGCCGTCGTCAGTCGAGTACACCGACAGCGTGAGCGCGCCGTGCTCCTTGACCGCCTGCCTCGCGATGTCGAGGCTTTGCGCAGTGCCGTCGGTGGCGATGAGAAACGCTACCGGCCCGAACCATTCCTTGAGATAGGTTTCACGGTCTGCAGCGTCGAGACGCACGATCATCGGCGTGCGGATGCGCGCCTGCGGATACTGCGGATGCGCGAGGTCCCGGCTGTCGAGCACCAGCGCGCCGAGCCCGCGGGCGGTCTCGATGCGGGCGGCGACGCCGTCGTTGACCACCGCGCCGAGGATTTCGACCGCGCGCGCTGGGTCGCCGACCAGCTTCTGAACGGCCGTGGACAGCGCCTGCGCGACCTCGTCGAAGGAGAGATGCCCCGACGCGGTGTCGATGCCGCCGCGCGCGACGTAGATGTTCTGCGGCGCGGTGCACATCTGGCCGGTGTAGAGCGCCAACGAGAATGCGATGTTGCGCGCAACGCTTGCGAAATCCTGCGCCGAGTCGAGCACGATCTGGTTCACGCCCGCTTTTTCGGTATATACCTGCGCGTGGCGCGCGTTCGCCTCCAGCCAGTCGCCGTTCGCTCGGCTGCCTGTGAAGTCGATGATCTTCACCTCGGGACGCAGCGCGAGTTGCTGCGCGGTCGCGTCACCCGCGGCGTGCGCTACCAGCGTCACCACGTCAGGGTCGAACCCTGCCTCCGTGAGAACCTCGCGCGCGATCTGTACCGTGATCGCCAGCGGAAGGATCGCATTTGGATGCGGCTTGACCACCACCGCGTTGCCGGTGGCGAGGCTCGCGAACAATCCGGGATACGCGTTCCACGTGGGAAAGGTATTGCATCCGATCACCAGCGAGACGCCGCGCGGCACGACGCGAAAGTGCTTTTCCATCTTGAGCGGCTCGTTCTTGCCCTGCGGCTTCTCCCAGCTCGCCTTGGCCGGCACGCGGCGCATCTGGTCCCACGCGTAGGCGATGGCTTCCAACGCGCGATCCTGCGCATGCGGGCATCCCGCCTGGAACGACATGACGAACGCCTGGCCGGTCGTATGCATCACCGCGTGTGCGATCTCGAAGCTGCGCTTGTTGATGCGGGTCAGTATTTCGAGCGCGACACCGACCCACGCTTCCGGCCCAACCTTGCGCCATGCCGCCTGCGCGCGATCGACCGACGCCAGCAGCGCGTTGAGGTCGACCTTTGGATACGTCACCCCGAGGGCCATGCCATACGGGGACATTTCGCCGCCTACGCTGCCTATGGTGCCGGCCTGCTTCAGTGGAAAAGGTTTGCCCAGCAGCGCATCGAAGGCGGCCTTGCCCTGCTCGGCGGCGCCTTCTCCGTAGACCTTGGGACTCGGTGACTCAGGAAACGCGCTCCAGTAGCTGCGCTCGGCGATGGCCTGCAGCGCGCGATCGAGTAACGCCCGGTGACGATCGAACAGGGGATTGGACACGTACGGCTCCTTGAAGGAAGCCCAAGCTTAGCAAATCTTCCCCTCGCGTTGCGGCGCGGTCCGTCGAGCGACGTAGCGCGGCACCAGCCAGCGCGAGCGCGGACAGGATCATCACGAAGACGCCGAAATCCCGCGCCGTCGCGAAGATGTTCCCCAGCAGCGCAACCGAATAGCCCGCCGCGACCGCGGGTGCGCCCATCGCCAGGTACGAGACGACGAATATCACCGACAGCACGCCGGCGCGATCGCGCGGTGCGGCATGCGCTACCACGCTGCGCACGGCGCCCTGGAAACCGCCGCCGAATCCGAGGCCCGCGACCGCGGAACCGATGAAGAATCCGGTCACCGATCTCAACGGCAGCGACGCGACGACAATCGCCGTGCCCGCAATGAGCAGCGCGGTGCCGATCAACATCATGCTGCCGGCGTCGCGTTGCTGCAGCGACAACACCGAGATCACGGCGCTGCCCGCGATCACGAACAGCACCAGGCCGCCGATCAGGTAGGAGTGCGAGCCCGTCATCGTGCGCACCAGCGACGGACCCAGCGAGGCGTAGAAGCCCGCGAGCGCCCAGGTAGCTACCAGCACCGGCACCGCAATCAGTAAGGGCACTCGCACGGCAGCGTTGAAATTGAACTGCGGCACCAGCGATGCAACCGCGCCGGGGCGAAGCGCGGTCGTCTCAGCCATCATGCCCACGCCGATCATCTGCAACGCGAAGACGACGCCGAGCACCAGGTAGATGAGGTGAGTCGGCGCCGGCAGGTACTGCACGGCGAGTCCCGCGGTGATCGCGCCGGTCGCCGTGCCCAGCATGGGCGCGATCGCGTTGGCGGTGGTTCCCCGCGCCTTGTCGAGATCGAGGAGTCCCGCGCCCACCGCCGCGACGGCAGCGCCGGTGGCCAATCCCTGGAGTATCCGCGCCGCGATCAAGGCCACTTCATCCGCGGCCGCCGCGAACAGCAGCATCGTCGCCATCTGCGTCAGGATCGACGCCATCAGCACGGGCTTGCGGCCGATGTGATCCGACAGCCGGCCAGCAACCAGCAATGCGACCAGAACCGCGATCGCGTAGACGCCGAAGACGATAGTTATGGTCACCGGCGAGAAACCCCACTTCGCCTGGTACATCGGATAGAGCGGCGTCGGCGCCGCCGAGCCGGCGAGAAACGACACCGTGATCGAGGCGAGCAGATAAAACGCGGCCCTCGGAGAGAGCGTGCCGGCAGGCGACTTCGCGATAGCAGGGACGGCGGTGGTCGAGCAGCTCATTGGGAGAACCCTCTACATATAAACAGACCGGTCTGTCTGCTACTTGCATTGTACAGACCTGTCTGTTAATGTCAAGCCATGACCGCGCTTCTCGAAAAAGCAGCCCAGAAACCCGCGCCGGCGGCCGCCCCCAAGGCGCAGCGCCGCTCGGCCCGCGAGCGCCTGCTGGCGGCAGCGGAGGAGCTCTTCTACGAGGAAGGCATCAACACGGTCGGCATCGACCGCGTGATCGAGCGCGCCGGCGTCGCCAAGGCTTCGCTGTACGACACCTTCGGAAGCAAGGACGAGCTGATCCGCGCGTACCTGGTCGGGCGAAAGGAAGCACGCCAGACGCGCATTCTGCGCAGGCTCGAAAACTGCAAGACTCCTCGCAACCGGCTGCTCGGGGTCTTCGATGCGCTGGCGGACATCTGCGCCGATCCCGCATTCCGCGGCTGCGCGTTCCTCAGAACCAGCGCTGAGGCGCGTCCTGGCAGCAGCCTGAGGATTGTTTGCGACGACTCGCGCCGCTGGACTTACGAACTGTTCGTCGAACTGGCGCGCGATGCGGGCGCAGCGAAACCCGAGCAGTTGGCGCATCAACTGGTGGTGCTCTACGACGGCGCCGTCGTCGCGGCGCAGATGGATCACGACCCGGCAGCGGCCGTCCTCGCCCGCTCGATGGCGGCGCAACTGCTCGACGCGGCCATCGGTCGGAAATCGCGCACGCGTTAGCCGCCGCGCAGTCGACGGCGCCCGGATGGCCGCGACGCAAAACGATGCCGCCTCAAACTCGCGCGGCGAGCCTTACGCGACCTGGTCGAAGTCGACCACCACCTTGTCGGTGACCGGGTAGCTCTGGCAGCACAGGACGAAGCCACGCGCGATCTCGTAGTCCTCGAGCGCGAAATTGACGTCCATGTCGACTTCGCCCTCGACCAGCTTGGCGCGGCAGGTCGAGCATACGCCTCCCTTGCACGAGTACGGCAGCTCGATGCCCTGGCGAAGCGCGCCGTCGATGATGTTCTCCTTGGTGCGATCGAGCGCGAACACGCGCATCGCCCCGTCGATGATCGCTGTGACCTCGCATTCAGAGGAGCCGGCCGCGGGCATGGCGGCGGGCTTGTGCTCGTGCTTCGGGATGCTCGCCGCGAATAGCTCGATCTTGATGCGCGACTTGGCAACGCCATGCGCCTCGAGCGCCTGCGCGACGGCCTGCATCATGCCGTCGGGGCCGCACACGAACGCGGCATCGATATCGGAGGCGTCGATCCAGTGATCGAGCAGCGCGTCTGCTTTGGCACGGTCGATGCGGCCGTTGAGTATTTCGATGTCCTGTGCCTCGCGGCTCATCACGTAGACCAGGTTCAGGCGCTGCATGAAGCGATCCTTCAGATCGGCGAGCTCCTCCCTGAACATCACCGCGCTCGACGAGCGGTTGCCGTAGAACAGCGTGAAGCGGCTGTGCGGCTCCGTTTCCAGTGTCGTTTTGACGATGGACAGGATCGGCGTGATCCCGCTGCCGGCGGCAAAGGCGACGTAGTGCCTGGCCTCCGCGGGGTCGAGCGCGACGTTGAAGTGGCCCATCGGCGGCATGACGTCGATTGCGTGGCCCGGCCGCAGCTGTTCGTTCGCCCACGCCGAGAACACGCCTCCGGGGGCTCGCTTGACCGCGATGCGCAGCACCCGGTCGGAAACCGCCGAGCAGATCGAGTACGAGCGGCGCAGGTCCTCGCCGGCGATGTCGGCGCGCAGCGTCAGGTGCTGGCCCTGAATGAAGCGAAAAGCCTCGCCAAGCTCGGGTGGAACGTCGAAGGTCAGCGTCACTGCGTCACGCGTCTCGCGCGCGACCGAAGCGACCTGCAACCGGTGGAACTTGCTCATGCGTCCCTACCCCTTCCCTCTCATCCTGCGGGACGCGGGAAACGTCGCGAATGCTGCGCAGCGGCTCAAATCGGCTTGAAGTAGTCGAACGGCTCGAGGCAGTCCTCGCAGCGATACTGCGCCTTGCACGGTGTCGAGCCGAACGCCGAGAGCTCGCGCGTGCGCAGCGAGCCGCAGCGCGGGCACGCGATGGCGATGGAGCTTCGCCGGCGAAGCCCGGAAATGTCCACCGGCTGCACGGCACCGCGCTCGCCCGGCGGCGCGATGCCGTAGAGGCGCAGTCGTTCGCGCGCGGCCGGAACGATCCAGTCGGTCGACCATGCCGGCGCGAGCCGCACGCGGATCTCGCGCCGCGCCACACCCGCTTCGTCGAGGGTGCGTGCGATGTCGCCGGCGATCACCGCGGTGGCGGGGCATCCCGAATACGTCGGCGTAACGCTCACCACCAGCGTCTCTCCCTCGTAGGCGATGGCGCGCACGATGCCGAGCTCGACGATCGAGATCACCGGAATCTCGGGATCGGGAATGCCTTCGAGGAGCTTCCAGAGCGCCTGGACGCTCGGCTGCGACGATTGCGTTTCGATGGCGCTCACCATCTCGCTCCAGGGTAGCTTCGCTGCAGCACCTGCATCTCCGCGAGCAGGTGCGACAGGTGCTCGGTATGTACGCCGCGCTTGCTGCCGCTCTGCGCCCACGTCGATGCCGGCACCGCCAGCGTCGCTTCGTCCAGCACCGCGCCCACGCGCGCCCGCCACGCCGGCGCCAGCGTCTCGGTATCGCAGGCGATGCCTTCACCAGCCAGCGCTTTGCCTGCCGCATCGGGCTCGACCAGCTCCCGCGCGAACATCCACAGGTCGTCGCATGCCGCCTGCATGCGCCGCCGGCTTTCGTCGGTGCCGTCGCCGAGGCGCACGAGCCACCCGCTGCTGCGCTCGAGGTGGTAGCGCACTTCCTTCCCGGCCTTGACTGCGATCTCGGCGATGCGAGGATCGCGCGAGCGCGTCAACGCATCGAGCAGCAGCTGGTGCCACGCGTCGAAATAGAACTGACGCGCGATCGTGTGCGCGTAGTCGCCGTTGGGCTGTTCGACCAGCAGCACATTGCGAAACGCCCCGCTGTCGCGCAGGAACGCGAGCTCGTCCTCGCTGCGCGCGCGCCCGGCGAAGCGCGCCTCGATCTCGCCCGCGTACCCGAACCACATCCGGGCCTGTCCGAGCAAGTCGAGTCCGACGTTGGCCGAGGCGATGTCTTCCTCGAGCACCGGCCCGCGCCCCACCCACGCGCCCAATTGTTGCGCGAGCACCAGATCGCTGTCGGCGAGGCGCAGGAGGTAGTCGAACAGGAGCGTGTCGGAATTCATTCGGCGGAGCACACCGGCTTTATGGTGCTGGATCCTGGCGATCGTGGTGCGGGCAAGTCGCCCTAAGCGAAGCGCTCGACCGCGATGACAGCCATGTCAGATGTGCTTGACCTCGTCCGGCATGGGGAAAAACGTCGGATGCCGGTATACCTTGCTGTTGGCGGGCTCGAACATCGGTTCCTTGTCGCCGGGAGCGCTGGCGGTGACGTCGGCCGAGCGCACCACCCAGATGCTGACACCTTCGTTGCGTCGCGTGTACACGTCGCGCGCGTTCCTGATCGCCATCTCGGCGTCGGCGGCGTGGAGGCTGCCGACGTGCTTGTGCGCGAGTCCGTGCTGGCTCCGTATGAACACTTCCCAGAGAGGCCACTCGGTGGCGCTCATGAGGATCTCCCGGCGCGCGATCACGCAGCCTTGCGCGCTTCGCGTTCCGCGGTCTTGCGCGCGTGTGCGATGGCAGCGTCGCGCACCCACGCGCCGTTGTCCCACGCCTCGACGCGCGCACGCATCCGGTCGCGGTTGCACGGACCGTTGCCCTTGACCACCTCGTAGAGCTCGTCGAAGTCGATCGGGCCGAAATCATAATGGCCGCGCGCTTCGTTCCACTTGAGCAACGGATCGGGCATGGTGATACCGAGATAGTCGCGCCTGCGGAACGGTCTGGTCGACGAAGCGCTGGCGCAACTCGTCGTTGGACAGGATCTTGATCTTCCATGCGGCCGACTGCGCGCTGTGCACCGAATCGGCGTCGGGCGGGCCGAACATCATCAGCGACGGCCACCACCAGCGGTTAAGCGCATCCTGCGCCATCGCCTTCTGCTCGGGCGTTCCCTCGCAGAGCTTGATCATGATGTCGAAGCCCTGGCGCTGATGGAAGCTTTCTTCCTTGCACACGCGGACCATCGCGCGCGCGTACGGGCCGAACGAGCACCGGCACAACGGGATCTGGTTCATGATCGCGGCGCCGTCGACCAGCCAGCCGATGGCGCCGATATCCGCCCAGGTCAGTGTCGGATAGTTGAAGATGCTGGAGTACTTGGCCTTGCCGGAATGCAGGTCGGCAACCATCTCGTCGCGCGACACGCCGAGCGTCTCCGCCGCCGCATAGAGATACAGCCCGTGTCCGGCCTCGTCCTGCACCTTGGCCATCAAAATCGCCTTGCGCTGCAAGGTAGGCGCGCGCGTGATCCAGTTGCCTTCGGGCAGCATGCCGACGATCTCGGAATGCGCGTGCTGCGAGATCTGGCGGATCAGCGTCCTCCGATACGCCTCGGGCATCGCATCCTTGGGCTCGATCTTGATGTCGGCGTCGATACGCGCCTGGAACGCGCGCTCCTCGGGAGACATCTCCTCGAGCGCGCGCACGCGCTTGGCGCCGGTATCGACCATCTGGGCATACATCGCGAACTCTCCTCGCCGTCAGGCGTGGCCATCACCAGAAAACGATACACGTTTTCACCAACTACCGCACCCTCGCCCGCGGCCTGGGGGCGCGCGGTCGGCTGGTGTGCTTAGCGCGAGCGAGCGAACTTACGTTCTGTCCCGCCCGGCTTGCGCGAACCGCTGTGACCGTCGCGGCGCTGTCCAGTCCAGACTTTGCGCTCGCGGTGATGCTCGGGCCGCGCACCGGGCTGCGCGCGGTCACTGCCGCTGGCGCGGCGGCGCGGCTCGAGTCCGGGTATCACGTGCGCGGCGAATCGCCGCGCCGGTATACCGCTCGATCTGACGCAACTGTGCGCGCTCGGTATGCGCCGCCAAGCGACACCGCCACGCCGGTGGCGCCGGCGCGTCCGGTGCGGCCGATGCGATGCACGTAGTCGCCGGCCTGGCGCGGCAGATCGAAATTGATCACGTGGCTGATGCCGGCGACGTCGATGCCGCGCGCGGCGACGTCGGTCGCGACCAGCGTGCGCACGCTGCCGCGGCGCATGTCCGACAACGTGCGCGTGCGCTCGCGCTGGTTCATGTCGCCGTGCAGCGCCGCCGCTGCGTGGCCTTCGCCGCGCAGCCGCGTGGCCAGCGATTCGGCGTCGCGCTTGGTGGCGATGAACACGATGCTCTGCGTCATCGTCGATGTCGGTCGAGCAGGTGGTCGAGTATGCGATGCTTGTGCGCGTGATCGTCGGTGAAGTGCACGCGCTGGTCGATGGCGATCGGTGCGTGCCTTGTCCGCGCTCGACTTCGATGCGCACCGGGTCGCGCAAGCAGCTTCGCCGGCGAGGCGCGCGATCGCGCCGGTCGAACGTCGCCGAGAACAGCACCGTCTGGCGCGTCTTCGGCGAGCGCGCGGCGATGCGCTCGACGTCGTCGATGAAGCCCATGTCCAGCATGCGGTCGGCCTCGTCGAGCACAAGCATCTCGAGCTGCGAAAGATCGATGCGGCCGCGCTCGAGGTGGTCGATCAGGCGGCCCGGCGTGGCCACCAGCAGGTCGACGCCGCGGCGCGAGCTCGCGATTCTGCACCGGGTACGGCGCGCCGCCGTAGATGCACACGATCACGCACGCGCAAATGCTGACCATATTGAACGGCCTGCGTCGGCGACCTGCTGCGCGAGCTCGCGCGTCGGCGCCAGCACCAGCACGCGCGGCATGCAGACGCCGTGGCGTGCTGCCGGCACGTGCCGTGCGCGGCCGTGGCGAGGCGCTGCAGCGCGGGCAGCACGAAGGCCGCGGTCTTGCCGGTGCCGGTCTGCGCGGAGCCGATGACGTCGCGCCCGTCGAGCAGCGCGGGAATCGTCTGGCGCTGGATCGGCGTCGGGGCCTCGTAGCCGCACGTGGCAAGCGCGCGCAGGAGCTCCGGGCGAAGTTGCAACGATTCGAAAGTCTGCTTTGCTTCGACAGGCTGCTTTGCGTCAAAAGTCTGATCTGCTTCAAAAGTCTGCTTTGCTTCAAAAGTCATTCTGAATCCAATAAAGCATCGCGCGCGTCGAGCGCGGATGCGTTCAGGGCGCGGCGTCCGCAAGCGCGGACCGCACCAACGTTCCGGACGTGTGGAAGCAAGGCGGCGCCGGAGTCGGCCTATGCCGCATCCGAGCGCTCGGTTGCGAGCGAAGTGCCAGAGTGCCCTAATCCACAGCCACGACCGGGTCGACTGCAGACGCCTCTGCATCGGCGTCCTTAGTAGCGTGCTATGCCATCGTCGCTAACCGGTGGGACAGCCCGGGAAAGGTCCCGGACGAAGATTAGAAGCCGATGATCCGGTTGCCTGAGAAGGTGGCTCGTGCGGCGGGCAACCGTGGTGCTTGTTCGTTGTTCGCAGTTCGCCGCAACCATTAACTATAGCACGTTTGCGTCCGGAAGACGATGACGCGGTTGCCGTCGTCCCGAGCCCCTTCGCAGGAGGTCAGGCGCCACCGGTAACGTCGAGGTCATTTGATCCGGACCCCGCCCAGAGTGTGTCCTCGTCCTCGTCTTCGTCCTCATCGTCGTCGGCGCCTTCGTCGTCGTCGGGATCGATATTGCCGCCGCCTGAGCCGCGACCGATGTCGTCGTCATCATCTTCATCGTCGTCGACGGGTGGGGTCGGTCCGGGCGTATGCAGCTGCATCGCGATCGCCGATGCCGGCCACGCGACGGCAATCGCCTGAACGAGCGCAAGCAAGCGGGTTTCTATGCGCATGTGAAATAGCCTACACCGTCCGCCGCCGTGGCGCAGGATGTATCATGATCGCCGCCGTGCCGTCCTCGCGTTTCGGCCGGCAACTCGCTCTCGCCCATCTCCCTCGAAGCTCGTCGATCCTATGCCCGACCTGTCCGCCCTCCCCGCCGATTGGACCCGCGCAACGCTGCTCGGACGTGCATGGATACCTGGCGCACCCGCCGGTCCGTCGCCGATCACGGTGCGGCCCGACGGGAGCGTCATCGATCTGTCGTCGACACTGCGCCGACGGTCAGCGCGTGGCTCGAGCGCGACGACGTCGCCCGCAGCCGTGCGCGCGGCGCCGGGCGCGCCGCTCGGCAGCGATCGATGCGCTGCTCGCCAACAGTCGTCCCGATTTCGACTCTGCCAAGCCGCGGCTGCTCGCGCCCTGCGATCTGCAGGCGATCAAGGCGGCCGGCGTCACCTTCGTCGACGAGCATGCTCGAGCGCGTCATCGAGGAGCAGGCGCGCGGCGATGCGAGCAAGGCCGACGGCGATCCGCGCGCGCATCGCCAGGCATTCTCGGCGGCAACCTCGCGACGGTGCAAGCCCGGCTCCGACGAGGCCGCGCGCATCAAGCAGGTCCTCGTCGAGCAGGGCGCGTGGTCGCAATACCTCGAAGTCGGCATCGGCCCCGACGCCGAGATCTTCACCAAGACGCAGCCGATGGCCAGCGTCGGCCACGGCGCGTTGATCGGCGCTGCATCCCGAATCGGCGTGGAACAATCCCGAGCCCGAAATCGTGCTCGCCGTGAATTCGCGCGGCACGATCCAGGGCGCGACGCTGGGCAACGACGTCAACCTGCGCGACTTCGAGGGGCGCAGCGCGCTGCTTGCTCGTCGCAAGGCCAAGGACAACAACGCCTCGTGCGCGATCGGACCGTTCATCCGCCTGTTCGACGACGCGCTTCGCGCTCGACGACGTGCGCGCGTGCGAACTCGCGCTCGACGTGTACGGCGCCGACGGCTTTCATCTCGCCGGCCGCAGCTCGATGAGCAAGATCAGCCGCGATCCCGCGGACCTGGTCGCGCAGGCGATCGGCGCCAACCATCAGTATCCGGATGGCTTCGTGCTGTTCCTGGGCACGATGTTCGCGCCGGTCGAAGGATCGCGACGCGCCGGGCGCGGGCTTCACGCACCATCGGATGATCGCGTCGTCATCGCCACCGCGCGTCTGGGCGCGCTCGAAAACCGCGTCACGACCAGCGACCGCGCGCCGCCGTGGACCTTCGGTGTCGGCGAACTGGTGCGCAATCTCGCCGCGCGCGGCCTGCTGCGCATCGAATTGACCACCGGAAGACCTCATGGCCGACCTGCACCGCAATTACATCGCCGGCGAATGGATCGCCGGCGCCGACATCTCGCAAGAACATCAATCCGTCCGACCTGAGCGACGTCATCGGCGAGTACGCGCGCGCCGACCGCGCGCAGGCCGACGCCGCGATCGCGCGCCGCGCGCGCGGCGTTTCCGGCGTGGTCGATGTCGTCGGATCCAGGATCGCGCCAACATGCTCGACGCGGTCGGCAACGCGATCCTCGCGCGCAAGGACGAGCTCGGCCGGCTGCTGTCGCGCGAGGAAGGCAAGACGCTGCCCGAAGGCGTCGGCGAAGTCGCGCGCGCCGGACAGATCTTCAAGTTCTTCGGCGGCGAAGCGCTGCGCCTCGCCGGCGAGAAGATCCCCTCGGTGCGTCCGGGCGTCGACGTCGAGGTCACGCGCGAGCCGCTCGGCGTCGTCGGCATCATCACGCCGTGGAATTTTCCGATCGCGATTCCCGCGTGGAAGATCGCGCCGGCGCTCTGCTACGGCAACTGCGTCGTGTTCAAGCCGGCCGAGCTCGTGCCCGGGTCGGCGTGGGCGCTCGCCGACATCATCGTCAAGGCCGGCGTGCCGCCCGGCGTGTTCAACCTGGTCATGGGTCGCGGCAGCGTCGTCGGCGAGGCGATGATCGACGACAAGCGCGTCGACGCGATCAGCTTCACCGGTTCGGTGGCGACCGGGCGCGCGATCGCCGCCAAGGCGATCGCGCGCATGGCCAAGCTGCAGCTCGAAATGGGCGGCAAGAATCCGCTGGTCGTGCTCGACGACGCCGACCTGGCCGACGCGGTCAATTGCGCGGTCAACGGCGCGTTCTTCTCGACCGGCCAGCGCTGCACGGCGTCGTCGCGCCTGATCGTCGGCGCCGGCATCCACGACCGCTTCGTCGCCGCGCTGACCGAGCGCCTCGCCAAGCTCAAGGTCGACGACGCGCTGGCGCCGGGCACCGACATCGGCCCGGTCGTCGACGAGACGCAGCTCAAGCAGGACCTCGACTACATCGGCATCGGCAAGAGGCGAAGGCGCGACGCTGGCCTTCGGCGGCGAAGTGCTCGAGCGGCCGCAAAAAGGGCCACTACCTGGCGCCGGCGCTGCTGACCGGCGCGACCAACGCGATGCGCACTCGCGCGAGGAGATCTTCGGGCCGGTCGCGAGCGTGATCCGCGTCAAGGACTACGACGAGGCGCTCGCGGTCGCCAACGACACCGACTTCGGGCTCTCCGCCGGCATCGTCACCACCTCGCTCAAGCACGCGTCGCACTTCAAGCGCGCCAGCCAGGCGGGCATGGTCATGGTCAACCTGCCGACCGCGGGCGTCGACTACCACGTGCCGTTCGGCGGCCGCAAAGGCTCGAGCTACGGTCCGCGCGAGCAGGGCCGCTACGCGCGGGAATTCTTCACCGTCGTCAAGACGGCCTATACGCTGCCCTGAGCTCGGTCACGCAAGTCGACACGCTGCCCGTCGAGGTTTGACACGGTTTTTCGATTGCTCCTACCATTTTCGCTCCGTCATCGACCAATTGACCACGAGACCCGCATGTCCTCCACGCCGACGCTCACCCTTGCCCGCTTTGTTCGCGCCTCGAGAGTTGAAGACATTCCTCCCGCCGTCGTGCACGAGGCCAAGCGCGCGATTTTGAACTGGACGGGGTGCGCCATCGGCGCGTCACGTCACGCCACCGTGACCCGCGCGCTCGCAGCGCTCGCGCCGTTCGTGGGCCCGGCGCAGGCGAGCGTGCTCGGCCGACAGGAGCGCATCGACATCCTGCACGCGGCGCTGATGAACGGCATGACGTCGCATACCTTCGACTTCGACGACACGCATCTGAAGACCGTCATTCATCCGGCCGGGCCGGTCGCCTCGGCGCTGCTCGCGCTCGCCGAATACATGCCGGTGACCGGGAGCGAATTCGTTCACGCCTTCGTGCTTGGGGTCGAGGTCGAATGCCGCATCGGCAACGCGGTCTATCCCAGCCACTACGATGTGGGGTGGCACATCACCGGCACCACCGGCGTATTCGGTGCCGCTGCCGCTGCCGCCAAACTCCTCGGGCTCTCCGAGCAGCAGCTGGTGTGGGCGCTGGGTATCGCCGCGACGCAAGCGGCGGGACTGCGCGAGATGTTCGGCTCGATGTGCAAGCCGCTGCATCCGGGCATGGCGGCGAAGAACGGCCTCTACGCCGCGCTGCTCGCCGGCAAGGATTTCACCAGCGCCAACGCCGGTATCGAAGGCCGACGTGGATTCGCCAACGTGCTCGCCACCGATCGCGACTACGCTGAAATCACCGACGAGCTGGGCACGACCTGGGAGCTTTCGCTCAACACCTACAAGCCTTTCGCCTGCGGGATCGTCATCCACCCCACCATCGACGGATGCATCCAGCTGCGTGACGAGCATGGCCTGCGCGCGGGCGACATCGAGCGCGTCGAGCTCGACGTCCACCCGCTGGTGCTCGAGCTCACCGGCAAGACGCGTCCGCAGGTCGGACTCGAAGGCAAGTTCAGCGTGTTTCACTGCGCTGCGGTGGCGATCATCGATGGCGCGGTCGGCGAGGCGCAGTTCTCCGACGCGCGCGTAGTCGATCCCGCGGTTACGGCGCTGCGCGATCGCGTTCGCGCCACGGTCGATCCCGCGATGCAAGAGGACGCGGCGAACGTGCGCATCACGCTTCGCGACGGCCGCGTGCTCACTCGCCGTATTGAGCACGCGATCGGCAGTCTGAAGCGCCCGATGAGCGATCGTGATCTCGAGCAGAAATTTCGCGCGCTCTGCGCGCCCATTCTCGACGCGGCCGCCATCGACGCGCTCATCGCCGAATGCTGGCGCTTGGACTCGCTGCAGGACGCCGGTGCTCTAGCGCGCATGAGCGTGCCGCACGCGGGCACGGGATCGGCGCCCGCCGCTGAATATGCCACCGCGCACACCACTACGCGCAAGGAGTGAAGATCAACAAACGTTTGCTGCTGCTCGTCTTGAATGTTGCTGCTGGGCAGCCGCAGGTGATGGCGTTTTCCGAGGTGTACCAGGCGATGCAGACCGGCGTGGTCGACGGCCCGGAGAATTCGCTACCCAATTTCTACACCCAGAAGTTCTTCGAAGTGCAGAAGTATCTGTCGCTGACCGCGCACGGCCACGATGGCTACGCGGTCATCGTCAACAAGGCTTTCTGGGATGGGCTGCCGGCGAACATCCGGGCGACGCTTGAAAAAGCGATGCAGGAAGCGAGCGACTACGAAAACGAGCTCTCGCTCAAGGAAAACCAGGACGATATCGCGAAGATCAAGGCAAGCGGCCGCTGCGAGGTGATCGCGCTCACGGACGCGGAGCAAGCCGCGTTGCGCAAGGCGCTCGTCCCCTTACAGCGCCGCGCATCGGCGCCAAATGGATCGAGGCGGTGCAGAAGGAAGCCGCGGCGCTGGGCTACAAGGATTGATCGCCTGACGCTGACGCGCGTCGCGATGGCGTTGCGCGAGCAATGACAGTGCGCGTCAGCGGCCGACCATCGCCAGCACGTCGGCCTTGAGAAAGCGCTCGACGACGAGCATGAATCCGATCGACGGGATGAGCAGCAACAGCGCGGTGATCGACGAGATCTGGTAGTTGCCGCCCATGGTCGCGTTGAACATCAGCAGCGGCAGCGTCGTGACGTCGGGAACGCCGACGAAATAGGTCCCGGTGAATTCGTCGAGCGACTCGAGGAACACGAAAATCGCGCTGGCGATCAGCCCCGGGATCGCCAGCGGCAGCGTGACCGTGCGAAAGCACGTCCACGGCGATGCTCCCAGGTTGCGCGACGCTTCTTCGAGCGACACGTCGACCGACGCGAAGGCGGCCGACGCGATCCACACCGCGAGCACCAGTCCATGCGAGGCGTGCACGAGCACGACGCCCAGAATCGTGCCGTTGAGCCCGATCTGATAGAACACCTGCGCGATATTGACGTACACCGGGAGGTTGGGAACCGCCTGCGGCAGCAGGAACAGGAGAAGGATGCCGCCGCGCCACGGCAGCTTGAGCCTCGCCAGCGCAAAGCCCGCGGGCACCGCGACGGCGAGGCTGAACACGACCGTGAGCAGCGCGATCCAGACGCTTGTTCCCAGCGACGCCAGCGCGTTGCCGCGCGGCTGGAACACCCGGTACCAGTACGTCAGTCCGTATTCCAGCGGCAGCTTGCTCGGAAAATACCAGCGCTCGGCGAATGCCCACAGCATCAGGTTGAGCAGCGGCCCGAAAATCGCGAAGGCGAGCAGCGCGAGCAGTACCGCGCGAAGGATCGCCGCGGCCGGGGCAGGGAGCGCAAAAGATCCGCGTCCACGCATCACGGCGACGCCTTCGCCGAGGCTTGCGACGCATGGCGCAGATAGAACGCCGCGCCGATGGCGGACAGACCGAGCGACAGCAGGCACAGCGCGTTGGCGACGCCGTAGTCGCCGTGCGTGTTGATCCGATAGGCGACGTCGACGGTGACCATCGTCGGCGAGTTCGGATTGATCATCAGCGGCACCGACAGCACCGAGAGCATGGTCACGAACGACAGCACCAGCCCGACCAGCAGCGTTCCGCGCACCTGCGGCAGCACGATGTCGTAGAGCACGCGCCAGCGCCGCGCGCCGAGGTTGCGCGCGGCCTCGATATGCTGCGGCTCGAGCGACGCCATCGCGCCCGCGAGCAGCAGCGTGACGAACGGCGCCTGCTTCCAGACGAAGGCGACGACGATGCCGCGCCAGTCGAGCAGGCTTTGCGCCGACAGCGGCTCGATCAACCCGCTCCCGATCAGCACGTGGTTGAGCATGCCGTTCTTGGCCAGGAAGGTGCGCATCACCTGCCCGGCCACGACGAACGGAATGAACAACGGCCAGCGGTATAGCCAGCGCAGCATCGCCACCGCGCGAGGGTTCGCTCCGAGCGTGAGATAGCCGGCGATCGCGATCGCGACGATGCCGATCAGCAGCGTCGACAAGATCACGATCGCCAGCGTGAACAGCAAGTCCGTGCCGTAGAAGTCGAACGACTTGGCGAAATGCTCGAGCGTGAAGCCGCCGTCCTTGCCGCGAAAGGCCTGGACGGCGGACATGATGAGCGGCGCGATGAAAAACAGCGCGACGACCAGCAGCGCAGGCGCGATCAGGGCCAGCGCGATGCCACGGCGATTCACCTCCCGTTTGCGTCCATTCCGCTGATAGGCACCGGCGCGCGCTGCCTCCGCGAGCGCCGGCGCCCGAGCCGATCACTTGCTGACGACGCGCTCGTAGCCCTCGATGATCTCCTTGAAGTACGGCGACAACGGGAACGGGCGGCCGTACTTGGACAGATCCGCCGGCGAGATGTCGGTGAACAGCTTGTTCCACGACGCCTGGTCCATCTTCGATTGCACGAACTGCGGGTCGATGCCCGGATACCAGTTGAACTGCTTGACGATGCCTTCGGCCTGCACTTCGGGGCTTTCCGCGAGCTCGATGAACTTCTTCGCCAGCGCCGCGTGCGCCGCCTTGGCCGGGATCACGTAGTACATCGGCTGCCCGGGCAGCCCGGGAGACGGCAGCGCGAGCTTCACCTTCGGGCTCATGCGACCGTCGGCCTGCCAGGTGTAGAACATGTCGACCCACACCGGACCCATCGCGATCTCGCCGCGATTGAGCATGTCCAGCGTTCCCGCGTTGCCCGGGGTCATCACGACGTACTGGTTGAACTCCTTTAGTCCGCCCAGCGCCTTGTCGATCGCCGCCTGCGAGCTCGCGTCGTACGGGCCCTTCTCGAGCTTGTCGGACATCCCGCTG
The DNA here is from genome assembly GCA_963816915.1 of uncultured beta proteobacterium. Lineage (GTDB taxonomy): Bacteria > Pseudomonadota > Gammaproteobacteria > Burkholderiales > Casimicrobiaceae > PALSA-1003. Next base: position 448,089 of record CAWFMK010000008.1, on the reverse strand, counting down.
TACGCCGACACCCAGCCGGTGACGAAGCCAACGCCGGACATGCCGCCCTTGACCCCGTTGTAGCCGAACTGCTTCGGATTCTTCTTGACCCATTCGTTGAGCTCGGCGAACGACTTCGGCGGCGACTTCACCAGGTCCGGGTTGTACGCGAACGCGATCTGGCTGTGGAACATCGGCAGCACGTAGCCGTCGACATTCGCGCCCAGCGCGTTCTTCGCGGTGTCGCGCGAGACGAGCTTGCCGGCGGCGATGTCGTTGCGGTACGGCATGAGCAGCTTCTCGTTGACCATCGTCGCCGAGGCGAGCTGGTGGATCACGGCGACGTCGACGTCCCACTCGGCGTTGCCCGCCTTCTGCTGCGCGGAGAGCTTTTCGTAGATTTTCTGCGAGCCTCCGTCGCCGGGACCGGTTCCGACTGCGCGCACCTTCACGCCCGGATTCGCCGCCTCGAACTTCGGCGCCAGGTAGTTGTTGACGTAGTCGACCATGTTCTGGTCGCCCGCGGTGACGACGTTGAGCGTCGTCTGCGCGAACGCGCTCGCGGCCAGCGCGAACAGCGCAACGGGAATCAAATGGCGAACCTTCATCACTGCCTCCTTGGTGTGGCCAACATGTAGCACTGCTTCGACTATTGTGTCATCGATTGTGCGTGCGGAAACAACAGCAACGCAGCGCGCGGGACGACGACCCGCGCGTGGGTGCCTTCGGCGACGCGGTCCGGCGCATGGACCCAGACGTCGGCATCGCCGGCGCGCACGCGGTAGCGATAACCTTGGCCGACGTAGACCGCCTGGGCGACCGTGCCGTCGAGCACGAGGTCGCCGTCGGCGCAGGCCGACTCGGCGCTGCGGTCGGACAGGCGTGCCGCGTCGCTGCGAAAATGCGCGCGCACGCGCTGCCGAGGTCGGCGTGTGCGCGCCCGCCGATGCGAGCGTTCGCCGTCGTCGCGCGCGCCAGGTCGATCGCGTTGTCGGCTCCCATGAAGCCGGCGACAAACGCCGACGTCGGGTGATGGAAGATCTCCTCGGGCGCGCCGACCTGCACGACGCGCCCGGCGTCGATGACCGCGATGCGGTCGGCGAGCGTCAACGCCTCCTCGCGATCGTGGGTGACGTAGACCGCGGTGATGCCGATGCGCTTCTGCAGCGCGCGCAGCTCGTGGCGCAACTCGAGCCGCACCTTGTAATCGAGGTTCGACATCGGCTCGTCGAGCAGCAGCAGATGCGGATCGATCGCCAGCGCGCGGCCGAGCGCGACGCGCTGGCGCTGGCCGCCGGACAGCTGCGTCACCGGGCGCTGGCCCGAAACCCTCGAGCTGCAGCAGCTTCAGCATCTCGCCGACGCGAGCCGCCATCGCGTCCTTTTTCCAGGCGCGCATGCGCAAGCCGTAGGCGATGTTGTCGGCGACGCTCATGTGCGGCCACAGCGCATACGACTGGAACATCATCGCCGTCTCGCGAGCTTCGGGCGGCAGGCGGGTGATGTCCTTGCCGCCGACGCGTGATCGTTCCCGAATCCGGGATGCACGAACCCGGCGATCGAGCGCAACAGGGTCGTCTTGCCGCAGCCGCTGCTGCCCGAGCAGCGCGATCATCTCGCCGCGCTCGACGTCCAGGCTGACGCGGTCGAGCACGCGCGTGCCCGCCGTAGGAAACGGTCAGGTCGCTTCGATCGAAAGGTACGACGGGCATCGACGCCTCATGAAGTTGCGAACGTTACCGAACCAGTATGACGCGGTTGCGACGGTGGCTGCCACCAATCCGCGCCCTATGCACTGCACGAACGAGATGCCGACCGGCGACACGGAATGGCACGGCGACCGGCGCTGGCAGCTCGCGTCGGGTCTGTGCGGCAAGCGCTATGCTATCCTGTCGCGGACAAAAACATAGGTTGTCGCGGTTGCGAACACATGTCGAATCGCTGCGGTGGGGGCGGTGCTGCTGGCGGCTGGGCTGATGGCTGGGCTCACGGCTTCGCTCGCCGGCGCGGCAGACTTTCGTGCTGTCGATTACAGAAGGCGTCACCTATTACCAGACTCAACCGCGAAATCCAGGCGCGCTTCGCCGCCGATCGCCGATCTGGTCTCCAAGGCCATCAAGCGCCCGGTGCGCATCGTGGTGGTCAGCGCCTACGACGAGGTGCGCGAAGGCCTGGATAAGCAGGAATACGACCTGTCGTTCATCCACCCGGCGCACGTTGCGCTCGCCGCGATCAAGTCGGGCAAGTACCAGTCGATCGCCTGGACCACCGGCTTCACCGACTACTCGGTGATGCTGCTGACCAACAAGGATCAACCGTATCACCAAGCTCGAGGACCTGCGCGGCCACACCATCGTCAGTCCGGATCCGGATTCGATCACCGCATGGATGCTGCGTGCGATGCTGCGCGACCAGAAGCTCAAGCCCGATGCCGACCTCAAGATCATCACCACCCGCTATCAGGATGCGGTGCCCTTCTATGTGACATACGGTTTCGCGCAGGTAGGCGCCACCGCGGCGAAAAGCGTGGCCAAGGATTGGACCGACAAGGGCGGCAAGGTGGCGCTGACGTCGCGTCCGGTTCCCATCAAGCAGTGGATCGTCTCGACCAAGGTACCTTCCGACGACGTCGAAAAGATTCGCGCTGCGCTCCTGGGCGCCACTCAGAACGATCCCGGCAAGCAGGCGCTGACTGCGCTCGGCTACAAGGGGTTCGTCGCGAGCAACCACGACGACGAGCTCAAAGCGATCGCCTGGCTGGGCTTGTAGCGTCCGCCGTCCCGCGCCAGGCATCCGCCCAGCGTCCCGCCGCTTCCAGCGCTACGCAGGTTCCAGCGGAATAGGCCGCACCGATAGCACGCCGCCGATCGCGGCAATGGCATCCACGACGTTGACTCCCACCGGGCTGTCGACGTCAACCAGCGTGTAAGCTATTTCTCCCCGCGACTTGTTAACCATGTTGTGGATGTTGAGCCCCGCAGCGGCCATGGCGGTCGAGATCTGGCCGAGCATGTTGGGCACGTTCGCATTGGCGATGGCGACCCGGTAAGGCGACTCGCGCGCCATCTCGACATCGGGAAAATTCACCGCGTTGCGTATGTTGCCGTGCTCGAGGAACTCGCGCACCTGGTCGACCACCATGATCGCGCAATTCTGCTCGGCTTCCTCGGTCGACGCGCCCAGGTGCGGCAGCGCCACCACACCAGGCTGCGCCAGCAGCGCCGCGCTGGGAAAATCGCAGAGATAACTCTTAAGACGCTTGCCCTGAAGCGCAGCGATGACCGCCGCCTCGTCGACGATGGCGTCGCGCGCGAAATTGAGCAGCACCGCGCCTGGTTTCATCACCGACAGCCGTCTGGCGTCGATCAGGTGGCGCGTCGCCCCCAGCAGCGGCAGGTGCAGCGAGACGAAGTCGGCGTGCTTGAGCAGTTCGTCGACGCTGTTAGCCTTGCGCACGTTCGACGGCAGCCGCCATGCGCCTTCGACCGTAATTTCAGGGTCGAAGCCGGTGACGTGCATGCCGAGCTTGATGGCGGTGTCGGCGAGCAGTCCGCCGACCGCACCGAGTCCTACGATGCCCAGCGTGCGCCCGGGCAAGCTCGATGCCCGCGAACTGCTTTTTTCCTTCCTCGACCTGGCGCTCGAGATCGGGTGACGACGGGTCGAGCCCGCGCACGTAGCGATCGCCGCAACGACGTTGCGCGCAGCCAGCAGCAGCGCCGCCAGCACCAGCTCCTTGACCGCATTGGCATTCGCGCCCGGCGCATTGAACACCGGCACGCCGCGCGCGGACAGCGCGGCGACGGGAATGTTGTTGGTACCCGCTCCCGCGCGTCCCACCGCCTTCACGCTCGCCGGGATTGCCATGTCGAGCATGTTTTGCGAGCGGACCAGGATCGCATCGGGATGCTCGACCGACTTGCCCACGGTGTAGCGTGCGCCGGGAAGCCGGTGCAGGCCCTGCCCCGAAATCTGGTTGAGCGTGAGGACTTGGTAGCGGTTCATGGATTGCATGAATGATGGGGTGAACGACGTGGCGACGTCAGGCATGCTTGCCTTCGAATTCGCGCATGTAGTCGACCAGCGCCTGCACGCCCTCGATCGGCATGGCGTTGTAGATCGACGCACGAATGCCGCCTACTGCTCGATGACCTTTGAGCTGCACCATGCCGCGCGCCTCGGCACCCTGCAGGAACGCCTTGTCGAGCGATTCGTCGGGAAGGCGGAAGACGACGTTCATCCTCGAGCGGTCCTGCTTGCGCACGTCATTGCGGTAGAAGGTTGACTCGTCGAGACAGTCGTACAGCAGCGCCGCCTTGGCGATGTTCCTGCGCTCGACCGCGGCCAGCCCCCCTGCGCCAGCAGCCATTCGAACACCAGCCCGGCGATGTACATCGCATACGTAGGCGGCGTATTGAGCATCGAATCGCTCGCGGCCTGCTCCTGCCAGTGAAACGCCGACGGCGTGATCGGCAGCGCGCGGTCGAGCAGGTCGTCGCGCACGATGACCAGCGTCAGCCCGGCCGGGCCCATGTTCTTCTGCGCGCCGCCGTAGATTACGCCGTACTTCGAGACATCGATCACGCGCGACAGGATGTGCGACGACATGTCCGCAACCAGCGGCACGTCGCCGGTCTCGGGTGTCCATTGGTACTCGACGCCGCCGATGGTCTCGTTGGTAGCAGATATGCACGTACGCCGTGTCTTGCGCTCAGCTTCCAGCTCTCCTGCGCGGGCACATAGGTGAACTTCTCCCTCCTCGGCCGACGCGGCGATGTTGGCGTGACAGTACTTTCCTGCCTCCTTGATCGACTTCTTCGACCACTCGCCAGTGTGGACGTAGTCGGCGACGGTCCGCCCGCGCAGCAGGTTCATGGGCACGATCGCGTTCTCGGCGATGGCGCCGCCCTGCAAGAAGCAGCACCTTGTAATTGGCCGGGATGGCCAGCAGCGTGCGCAGGTCGGCTTCGACCTTGTGCGGCGATGCGACATGAATTCCTTGCCGCGATGGCTCATCTCCATCACCGACATGCCGCTGCCGTGCCAGTCGAGCATCTCCGCGGCCGCCTTCTTGCAACACCGCTTCCGGCAGCACTGCGGGGCCGGCGCTGAAGTTGAATACTCGCATCCAATGAATTTTGGTTGACCTTCGCTGGCGACGAAGGCAGGACGCGCATTTTACGCGAAGCCGCCGCCCTCGTGGCGTTGCCATGGCCATACCTCGCTGCACGCGACGGCCCTGTCCCGGCATAATGGGCTCGCCTACGATTGCAAAGTCATCAGTCGTCACAGGAGGCCATGTCGAAATCGAGAGGAACGTGCAATGTCACGCGCTCATCGCGCTGATGGCGCTCGTGACGTGGCAGCGTGCCTTGGCGGAAGACACGCTCAAGCTCGCCATCGGCCAGCGCGGCAACTGGGAAAACGCCGCGCCCGAGCTCGGCCAGAAGGCGGGGTTCTTCAAGAAGCGCGGCCTCGTGCTCGAGCTGCTCTACACGCAAGGCGCGGGCGAGACGCTGCAGGCGGTGATCTCGGGCAGCGTCGACATCGGTGTCGGCGTCGGCACCGCGGGCGTGCTCGGCGCATTTGCCAAAGGCGCGCCGGTGCGCGCGATCGCCAACTCGACGACCGGTGCCGACGATCTGTTCTGGTACGTTCCGGCGGCCTCGCCGATCAAGAGCATCAAGGACGCGGACGGCAAGACGATCGCCTATTCGACCAACGGCTCGTCGACCAACCTCGCGGTGCTCGCGTTCAATCGCGAATTCGGCGTTCAGGCGAAGCCGGTCGCGACCGGCAGCCCGGCCTCGACATTCACGCAGACGATGACCGGGCAGGTCGACATCGGCTGGTCGTCGCCGCCGTTCGGCGTGGCCGACCTGCAGCAGGGACGCATCCGCATCGTCGTGCGCGAAAGCGATGTGCCGCTCTTTCGCAACCAGACGGTCCGCCTGATGATCGCCAACACGCGCAGACCGCCGAGCAGCGCCGCGACGCCATCGAGCGCTATCTTCAGGCGTATCGCGAAACGCTGGACTGGATGTACTCGGACCCCGCGGCGCTCAAGGCCTACGCCGAATGGGTCGGCATTTCCGAATCGCTCGCCAAGGAAGTGCGCGACCAGTTCTATCCCGAAGGACAATCTGCGCCTCGACCGGCTGTCCGGACTCGACGAAGCGATGGCCGACGCGGTCAGCCTCAAGTTCCTGCCCGCGCCGCTGACCAAGGCGCAGATCGACGAACTGTTCAAGTACTACGCGAAGCGCGCGAAGTGATACCCGCCGTCATCCCGAGGAGCGTCGCGACGAGGGATCTGCTTGGCCGGCGTGTCAAAAGCGGGTTCCTCGCTGCGCTCGGAATGACACCCTAGTCGATCGCACCTACGCGCCTGCTCCACAACTCCCACACCCGCGCGAGTTGCGTGTCGTTGGTGGCCGCAGCCTTGGCGGCCTCCTGCGCGTTGAGATAGATCACCTCGCCGCTCGCCTGCGCCAGCCCAATGGCCTGCATCTGCAAGCGCGCGTTGACCTCGGCGTAAACCGCGCGATACACGACCTGCTCCAGCGACTCGCCGACCACGGTCGAGCCGTGCCCGCGCATGAGCACCGTCGAGCAGGCTCCCAGGGTCGTCGCGAGCGCGGCACCAAGTCCGGCGTTGCTGATGAGCATGTCGGTGTCGCCGACGACATCGCGGATCTCGAAATGCGCCGTGCCCTGCCCGAGAAATCCGCTCATGTGGAACACCGGTCGCAACGCCTGCCGCGTCACGCCGAAAGGAATCACGCTGGGCGAGTGGCTGTGCACGATCGCGTTCACGTCCGGGCGCGCGCGGTAGATCTCGCCATGGATGAAGCGCTCGAGGTAGACGCGACGGCCGCCCGCGTCGAGCGCGTTGCCGTCGAGATCGAACGCCACGATATCGTCACGGCGCACAAGCGCCGGCGCCATGTTGCGCGCGAGCAGAAAGTGCGACGCCGAGGCATCGTGGCGCACGCTGGCGTGCCCGAAACCGTCGACCACGCCCTGGTCGATACAGGATGCGGTTGGCGACGACGAGCTTGTCGATCAGCGCTGCGGCGGGCGGCGTAGGCGTAGTAGGCGGCATGGCCCTCGCATCATAGGCGAGTCGCGCGCCGCGAAGCAATCAGCGCGCGGCGCGCGATGCCGCGTATCGATCGCGGAGCTCGCGCTTGAGCACCTTGCCGATCGGGCTGCGCGGCAGTGCATCCACCGCAACGATGTCATGGATGCGCTGCATCCTGCCCACGCGCGCGTTCGCCCATTCGAGCAGCGCGGGAGCATCGATGTCGGGCTCGCGCAGCACCACGAATGCGACCGGGGTCTCGCCCCAGCGCGCCGACACGACGCCGACTACCGCCGCTTCGGCCACGCTCGCGTGAGCGCGCAACACGGCTTCGAGGTCGGCGGCGTAGACGTTGAAGCCGCCCGAGATGATGACGTCCTTTTTGCGGTCGAGCAGCACCAGGAACCCGTCGTCGTCGAAGCGCCCGATGTCGCCGCTGCGGATAAAGCGCTTGCCGCTGGCGTCGAACCAGGTCGCCTCCGCCGTCTGCTCGGGACGGCGGTGGTATCCGGTCATCATGGCGGCGGAATGGCCGACGACCTCGCCGGTCCCGCCGGGCGCGACTTCACGTCCTGAATCATTGATGAGCCGGATGTCGTGTCCCGGCCCCGGCACTCCCACTGTGTGCAGCTTGTCGTGATGCTCGCTCGCGCGCAATACGCACGTGCCGCCGCCTTCGGTCATGCCGTAGAACTCGACCAGCTCGCCGGGCCAGCGCGCCAGCACCTCGGCTTTCAGCTCCGCGGCGAACGGCGCGCTCGTCGAGAGCTTCATCCGGAAGGAAGCGAGGCCGTAGCGATCGAAATCCGGCACCTCGAGCAGGCGCCGGTACTGCACTGGAACGAGCATGGTGTGCGTGACGCGCAGCTCCTGTGCGCGCTGCAGGTACGCGGAAGGCTCGAACTTGGCCATGAGCGCGACGGTTCCGCCCATCGCCAGCGCCGGGAAGAACGACACCAGCGTCGTGTTGGAGTAGAGCGGCGTCGACAGCAGTGTCAGCGCGTCCGGCGCGTAGCCGTACACCGGGCCGCGCTGCATGTGCGCCCAGCGCATCGCGTGCGGCTGCACGATGCCCTTGGGCTCGCCGGTGGTGCCCGACGAATAGATGATGTTGAAGGCATCGTCGGGTTCGACCGCGACGGGCGCCGGGCGGACGCCAGTGGCAGGCAGCCAGTCCGCGAGCGGGCGAGCGTGATCGGCGATGCCGATGCAACGCACGCTCGTCTCGCCGGCATGCGTTGCCAGGAGACTCGCCGCCTCGGCGTCGGCGAAGAGCAGCGCGGCGCCGCAATCGTGCAGCATCGACGCGATCGCGTCTGCGGTCAACGCGGGCGACAGTGGCGCCACCGTCACGCCGGCGCGCAGCGCACCGAGGAACACGATCGCGTAATCGATCGAGTTCGCCGCGCAAATCGCGATCGTGTCGCGCGCGTGCACGCCGTCGCGCTGGAGCGCCGTCGCGACGCGGTCCATCGCGGCGTCGAGCTCGCCGTAGTCGAGGCGCGCTGAGTCCTGCACCAGCGCCGCGTGACCGGCATCACGCGCGGCGTGCGCGCGGATCTGCGCTTCGATGGTCCCGAACGCGCACTGCAACGCGGCAGCTGGATCGCGCGGTACGTCGGTGCGCATCAACCGCTCGGAGAGCCTTTCGCCGTGGGCTCGCGGCGCAGCATGAAGGTGCCGCTGGCGGTCGCCACCAGCTTGCCACCCGCGTCATGCGCGGCACCTTCGCAGAACGCGATGGTCTGGCCACGGTGGACGCAGCGGCCGTCGGCGTAGAGCGTGCCGGTTCCCGGCCCGACGAAGTTCACCTTGAGCTCGACGGTGATGGCGCCGCGCTTCTCGGCGTCGAGCGAGCGCAGCGCGACGGCGAGCGCGATGTCGAGCAGGGTCATGGTCGCGCCGCCGTGCACGGCGTCCCAGCTGTTGAGCAGCTCGGGCCGGGCGTCGAGCGCAAGGCGTGCCGTGCCCTCCCCCAGTGTAACCAGCCGGATGCCAAGGTGGCGCGCGAACGGAAGCTTGCGCCCGAGCGTGGCCTCGATGTCCAGCGTTTGCGTCGGTGCATTCAAGCGTCGCTCCTGGATCGGCAGGGAAAGCGCAGCCGCTGCCGGGAGCCGGCATTGTAAGTTAAGATTCCCGCTGCGGCGGCATGCGCGGCGGACGCGCCGCGGCCCCGCCACTTTTTTCCGGCATTGCCAGCGCATGGACCTCGACTACTCCGCCGACGACATCGCCTTTCGCAACGAGGTGAGCACCTGGCTGCGCGAGCACATCCCGGCCGACCTGCGCGACAAGGTCACGAACTACCGACCACTTTCGCGTGACGACCTGCTGCGCTGGCACCGTATCCTCGCCGAGAGGGGATGGATCGCGCCGGCGTGGCCGGAGGCTTGGGGCGGCACCGGATGGAGCGTGATCCGGCGCTACATTTTCGAGGAGGCGTGCGGCTATGCCGGCGCCCCGCCGCTCGTTCCCTTCGGCTTGATGATGTGCGCACCGGTGCTGCTCAAGTTCGGCACCGAGGAACAGAAGCAGCGCTTTCTTCCGCGCATCTACCGCGGTGACGACTTCTGGTGCCAGGGCTACTCGGAGCCCGGCTCGGGCTCGGACCTGGCATCGCTGTCGACGCGCGCTATGCGAGACGGTGACCATTACGTCGTCAACGGCCAGAAGACCTGGACCACACTGGCGCACATGGCCGACTGGATATTCTGCCTGGTGCGTAGTGGCGGCGATCGCGAGAGCGAGCGCAAGCAGGACGGGATTTCATTTCTGCTCATCGACATGAAGACCCCTGGGGTCACGGTGCGCCCGCTGCAACTCATGGACGGCGGGCGCGAAGTCAACGAGGTGTTCTTCGACGACGTCGCGGTCCCCGTCGACCAGCGCGTGCACGACGAAGGCAAGGGCTGGACCGTGGCCAAGTACCTGCTCGGCCACGAGCGCATGAACACCGCGCGCATCGGCACCTCGCAGCGCGAGCTCGAGAGCCTCAAGGCGCTCGCGACCGCGCAGCGCAAGGACGGCAAGCCGCTGATCGACGATCCGCGCTTTCGCGACCGCCTCTCGCGCGTGGAGATCGAGCTGATGGCGCTGTCGATCACCAACCTGCGCTTTCTCGACCGGCTGCGCACCGGCAGCGCGCCCGGCGCTGAAGTGTCGATGCTCAAGATCACCGGCACCGAGATCCAGCAGGCGCTGACCGAGCTCATGATGCAGGCCGCGGGTCCGCTCGCGCAAGCAGGCGTGCGCGAGACTGCCGACGATGACGGCGCCTACCTGGCCGCGCTCGCGCCGCGCTACTGCAACTACCGCAAGACCTCGATCTACGCCGGCTCGAACGAGATCCAGCGCAACATCATCGCCAAGATGTCGCTCGGACTCTAGGGCTTGCGATGAACTTCGACTACAGCGAGGAGCAGCAGCTGCTGGCGGCGTCGATCCGCCGTCTGGTCGAGAAGCAATACGATTTCGAGACGCGCAAGTCGATCGTGCGCTCGGACGCCGGCGTCAGCGCCCCGATCTGGCGCGCGCTCGCCGACCTGGGCCTGCTCGCGCTGACGCTTCCCGCAGACGCGGGCGGCTTCGATGGCGGCGCCGTCGACCTCATGAGCGCGATGGAAGCCTTCGGCGAGGCGCTCCTGGTCGAACCTTATCTCACGACGATCGGGCTCGCCGCGCAGGCGATTCGCCGCGGCGGCGACGCCGCGCAGTGCGAGACCTGGCTGGCGCGCCTAGCCGCCGGCGAACTCAGGATGGCGTTCGCTCACGGCGAGCGCGGTGCGCGCTACGAGCTCGGGCGTGTCGGCACGCGCGCCCACCGCGTAAACGGCGGCTACGTGCTCGACGGCGCGAAGTCGGTGGTGCTGCACGCATCCTGCGCCGATGCGATCGTGGTGTCGGCGCGCACTGGCGGCGCCGATACCGACCGCGACGGGATCAGCCTGTTCATCGTTGACGCCAAAAGCCCGGGGCTCACGCTCACGTCCTACCGGACACTCGACGAGATGCGCGCTGCCGACCTCACGTTGAATGGCGTCCAGGTGACCGACGATAGGCGTATCGGCGAAGACGGCGCGGCGCTCGCGCTCATCGAGGAAGTCGTCGATTTCGCCACCGCGCTGATCTGCGCGGAGGCAGTGGGCGCCATGCGCTACGCGGTCGACGCGACGCTCGAGTATCTGAAGACGCGCAAGCAGTTCGGCGTCCCGATCGGCAGCTTCCAGGCGCTGCAGCACCGCATGGTCGACATGGTGATCAGCAGCGAGCAGGCACGCTCGATGGCGAGCCTCGCGTGCACCGCCGTCGACACCGAGAAAGATGCGTCACGGCGCAAGCGCATGGTGTCGGCTGCCAAGGTGCGCATCGCCGATGCATGCCGTCATATCGCGCAGGAATCGGTGCAGCTGCACGGCGGCATGGGCATGACCGAGGAGATGAAAATCAGCCATACCTTTCGCCGGCTGACCATGATCGCGCAGCAGTTCGGCGATGCCGACCACCATCTCGAGCGCTTCGCGAGCCTCGCTTGATGAATCAAGCATCGCGCGACCGCACCAAAGGAAAATCCAGATGACAATGAACAGGCAGGTTCTGCTCGCGCGCCGGCCGCAGGCCGCCGTCCACGAGCAGGATTTCAACATCGTCGACACGCCGCTGCCGGCACTTGCCGAGGGCGAGGTCCTGGTTCGAAACGACTGGCTCTCGCTCGATCCTTACATGCGCGGGCGCATGAACGATGTGAAATCGTACGTGCCCCCCGTGGGGATCGGCGAAGTCATGGTCGGTCAGACCGTCGGGGAAGTCGTCGAATCGCGCGATCCCGCGCTCACTGTGGGCGACGCAGTGCTCACCTCACTCGGCTGGCAGCGCTACGGTCGCGCGAAGCCCCGGGACTTGATGAAGATCGACACGCGGCGCGCGCCGGGGTCCGCCTACCTGGGCGTGCTCGGCATGCCTGGCATCACCGCCTGGTTCGGCCTGCTCGAGATCGGCCAGCCGAAGCCGGGTGAGACGGTCGTCGTCTCGGCTGCTTCAGGCGCCGTGGGCAGCATCGTCGGCCAGCTCGCGCGGCTGCGCGGATGCCGCGCCGTGGGCATCGCCGGCGGCAAGGCGAAGTGCGATTACGTGGTGAGCGAGCTGGGCTTCGACGCCTGCATCGACCACAAAGCGGGCAACCTGCTTCAGGACCTCCGCGCTGAATGTCCTCAAGGCGTTGACGTGGATTTCGAGAACGTGGGCGGCGCGGTTCTCGACACGCTGCTGCGGCTGATGAACCTGCGCTCGCGCATCGTCGTGTGCGGGCTCATCGCCGAATACAACGCTACGCAGCCGTACGGTTACACGATGCTGCGCTCGGTGCTGGTCAATCGCATCCGCATGCAGGGCATGATCGTGTTCGACTGGAAAGATCGCTACGGCGAAGCGATCGCGGGACTCGCCGCGCATCTCGCGGCGGGCGAGCTCAAGTACCGCGAATCGATCGTCGAAGGCCTGGACAACGCGCCGCGCGGGCTGATGGCACTGCTCAAGGGCGAGAACTTCGGCAAGCAGCTGGTGCGACTGGGCTGAGTCCACCGGGGTTAACGGCGCGCGTCTAGCGTCGTGAACTGAAATGCGGGCGGTCCTAGCAAGCCCTATTACGGAACGCAAGAGCGTCCAGTGGTGTCAGTGGAGTGGGAGTGCAGTCCAAGAAAGGAGCCCACTGACATGGAACGCAAGACCGCCGGCGATTTTCCTCCCGAAGTCCTCAAGTTGTTCGACAGCTACGTTCACGGTTGGATGAGCCGCCGTGATTTCCTCGATCGAGCCCAGAAATATGCGGTCGGCAGCTTCACCGCCGTGGCGATGCTTGAAAGCCTGCGCCCGAACTATGCATTGGCGCAGCAGGTCCCCAAGGCCGACCCGCGGATCAAGACCGAATACCTGACGTATCCGTCGCCGCATGGCTCGGTGACGATGCGCGGTTACTACGCGCGGCCCGCGAACGCGGCGGGCAAGCTCCCCGGCGTCGTTGTCATCCACGAGAATCGCGGTCTCAATCCGTATATCGAGGACGTCGCGCGACGCTTGGCCGTGGCTAACTTCCTCGCCTTCGCACCCGACGCGCTCACCCCCGTGGGCGGTTATCCCAATGATGAGGAAAAGGCGGCGCAGCTTTTCGGCCAACTCGACCCCACCAAGCGCAATGAAGACCTGCTCGCCGCCTACGGTTTCCTCAAGTCGCGCCCCGAATGCTCCGGCAAGGTCGGCGCGGTGGGCTTTTGCTTCGGCGGGACGGTGGTGAATCTCATGGCGGTACGCTTTCCCGACCTCGGCGCCGCGGTTCCATTCTACGGCGGTCAGCCTTCGGCCGCCGACGCCGCCAAGATCAAGGCACCGATGATGCTTCAGTACGCCGGCCTCGACGATCGCGTGAACGCCGGCTGGCCCGCATTCGAAACGGCGCTTAAGGCCAACGGGGTCAAGTACCAAGCGTTCGTGTACCCGAACACCAACCACGGCTTCCACAACGACACCACGCCGCGCTACGACGAGGCCGCGGCGAAGCTCGCGTGGTCGCGCACGTTGGCGTTCCTGAACGAGAACCTGAGGACCTGATCCGGTCGGCGTCGTGCGCTCGCGCGCGAGCGGTCCTCCGCGTGACCGCGCCCCGGCGGCGTTCTCTTTCACCGCTCGCGACTCTTATTTCGCCCCGCGCTTGATGATCGCCTGCGAGCGCGCGTCGCTCGCGGTTGCTTTCACGCTGGCGCCGATCTCCCAGAATACGATCGAGGGTACTTTCACCTCACATGCGGACCGACCCTACAGCACTTCGAACAGACCCGCCGCGCCCATGCCCCCGCCGATGCACATCGTGACGACCACGTGGCGAACGCCGCGACGCTTCCCCTCGATCAGCGCGTGCGCGGTGAGACGCGCGCCCGACACGCCGTAGGGATGTCCCACCGCGATGGCGCCGCCGTCGACATTAAGATGCTCGTCGGGAATGCCGAGCTTGTCTCGGCAATAGATCACCTGCACCGCGAACGCCTCGTTCAGCTCCCACAGGCCGATGTCGTCAACCTTCATTCCGGCGCGTGCCAGCAGCTTCGGGACCGCGAAAGCAGGTCCGATGCCCATTTCGTCGGGCTCGCATCCCGCTACCGCGAACCCCCGGAAAATACCCATCGGTTGCAAGCCTTTGCGCGCGGCGCGCGCGGCGCTCATCACCACGCACGCCGCAGCGCCGTCGGAGAATTGGCTTGCATTGCCCGCTGCTATCACGCCGCCCGGCAGCGCGGGGCGAATCTTGGAGACGCCTTCCAGCGTGGTATCGGCTCGGATGCCCTCATCCGCCGCGATCGTCACCTCGCGAGTCGAGATGCTGGCCGACGCCGCGTCGGCGAAGCCCATGGTCACCGTCATCGGGGCTATTTCGGCATCGAAGCGCCCCGCGGCCGCCGCGGCGGCCGCACGCTGCTGGCTTTGCACACCGTATGCGTCCTGCCGCTCGCGTTCGATGCCGTAGCGTTTCGACACGTTCTCCGCCGTCTGCAGCATCGTCCAGTAGAGCTCGGGCTTGTGCTCGGAGAGCCAGCTCTCGCGCAGCATGTGCTTGTTGCTCTCGTTCTGCACACACGAAATCGACTCGACGCCGCCGGCCACGTAGATCGCGTCCTCGCCGGCGGCGATGCGTTGTGCCGCCAGCGCGATGGTCTGAAGCCCCGAGGAGCAGAAGCGGTTCACCGTCATCCCGGCGACGCTCACCGGCAACCCGGCGCGAAGCGCGATCTGGCGAGCGATATTGGAGCCGGTCGCGCCTTCGGGAAACGCGCAGCCCATGATCACGTCCTCGACTTCGGCCGGTTCGAGGCCGGCACGCTCGATCGCCTGGCGCACGACGTGTCCGCCCATCGTCGCGCCGTGCGTCATGTTGAAGGCGCCGCGCCATGACTTGGCAAGCCCGGTACGCGCGGCGCTGACAATGACTGCGTCGTTCATGATGTTCCTATTCCCAGGGAGTGGACTGTTTGCGCGTTGACGACGGCCATCAATGTTGCGGTGGTCCCTTCAGCGCTGAGCGGCGTTGCGAGGGCCGCTCTCGATGATGCCGACGATACCAGTGCGAGAACCCGCTTGCGGTAGAGAAGCCAAGCAGCGTGGCGACTTCGGTGAACTTGCGGCCGTCCTCGATGTAACGCTCGGCCATCTCGTCGCGCACGGCACCCAGAATACCGGAAAAGGTCTCGCCCTCGCCCGCCAGGCGACGGTGCAGGGTACGTCTTCCAACACCCATGTGCTGAGCGACGCGGTCGATCGAGCATGTTCCCGTCGCCAGAAGCGTTACGACGATCCCTCGAACATCCCGGATGCTACCGCGGTCTTCATCCGGGTATTCGAGATCGAGCAAACGCAGCGCCAGCCGGGCAAGCTCGGGGTCGGCGCCGGGATTCGTGTGATCGAGGTCGGTTCGCGCAAACACGATCCCGTTGAAATCGTGGCCGAACTCGACATGCGGGCCGAAAACGCGTTCATGCGTCGATATGTCCGCCGGGGCGTCATGCGCGAAGCACACCCGGCGCGGACGCCAATCGCGGCTGAGCAACTCTCGCAAAGTGCAAAACGCCCCCGCAACGGCGAGCTCGGTAGCTTGCCTCACCGGACCACCATGTCCGAACACCAGCTCCTCGCGGAGCACAGCGACGTCGGCAACCTCCTCGACACTCTGCAGCAACGCTTCGTTGACACGTCGCCCGTACGTCACGAAGGCATCGAGTGCAAGCCGAAAAGTGGCTTGCTCGCGAACGAGCAGGCCGAAGGGGCCGAGGTTGGACAGGCGGCGGCTTTCCGCCATGAGCAGCGCGAACGCCGGGACGCCGCTGCGCGCCGCGGACGCTTCCAGCAATCCACGAACCGCATCGATGGGCACCAAGACATCCGGTCGGTCGAGACAGCGAGCGGGGACGTCGAATTCCAGCAGCATGCGCACCGGATCGAGGCCGCATTTGCGCGCCACGTCGGCATAGTTCGTGAGACTCGCGCTGCGAATGATGCGACCCAAAATACCAGCCTCCGCATGTCCCCGATGAGCAAGTTTATGACACCTCTGGGCGATCGGTAAACGATTCCGACGCCTAGAATTGATCCAACGCATGCCGCGGCGAGAGCTGGAAAGCAATAATCGGTCAATGACCCGACACGTACATTTCATCGAAGCGCATCAAGTTTCACAGCCTGGGGTAAAGGGAGCGACACATGGCCACAATCATGAAATCGGTGGACGACCTGGCGGAACGCGCATGGCGCGACTTCGTGCCCGGAAGCTGGCAGAACCGGGTCAACGTCCGCGACTTCATCCAACGCAACTACACGCCGTACGAAGGCGACGGCACTTTCCTCCAACCGGCGACCGAACGGACGCTCGGCCTCTGGCGCAAGCTCGGGCCGATGCTCGCGGAGGAGCGCGACAAAGGCATCCTCGGCGTGTCGCAAGTTCCGTCGAGCATCCTGGCGCACGACCCCGGTTACCTCGATAAGTCCAACGAGATCATCGTCGGACTGCAGACGGACGCGCCGCTGAAGCGCGCGATCATGCCCTACGGCGGCTGGCGTGTCGTCGCCTCGAGCCTGGAAGCGTACGGCTACAAGCCGGACGAGAGAGTCGGCGAGATTTTCACCAAGTACCGCCGAACGCACAACGACGGCGTGTTCGACGCGTACACGCCCGAAATCCGCAAGGCGCGCTCGTCGGGGATCGTCACCGGACTGCCCGATGCCTATGGACGCGGCCGCATCATTGGCGATTATCGCCGGGTCGCCCTTTACGGGGTCGACTTCCTGATCACCGACAAGAAGCGCGAGAAGGCCGAGCTGGACGACCGGCATTCGACCGAGGACATCATTCGCCTGCGCGAGGAGTTGTCCGAGCAGATACGCTCGCTGGAAGAATTGAAGCAGATGGCTACGCGCTACGGCTACGACATCTCGGTGCCGGCGACCAGCGCGCGTGAGGCCGTCCAGTGGACCTACTTCGGCTACCTCGCGGCGATCAAGCAACAGAACGGCGCGGCCATGTCCGCGGGCCGGCTATCCACGTTCTGGGACATTTACTTCGAGCGCGACCTGCGCGAGGGCGTCCTGACCGAGTCGCAGGCCCAGGAGATCGTCGACGATCTCGTGATCAAGTGGCGGATGGTGCGCTTCCTGCGCGCGCCCGAGTACAACCAGCTCTTCTCAGGCGATCCGGTATGGGTCACCGAGGTCCTAGGCGGCATGGGCGAGGATGGCCGAACGCTGGTGACCAAGAGCGCGTTCCGCATGCTGCACACGCTCAACAACCTGGGACCCGCGCCCGAACCGAACCTCACCGTCTTCTGGTCGCCGCGGCTTCCGGACGGTTTCAAGCGCTTCGCCATCAAGGCGTCGATCGATACCAGTGCCATCCAGTACGAATCCGACGATCTCATGCGACCGAAGTGGGGCGACGACTGCGCGATCGCCTGTTGCGTGTCGGCCATGCGTGTCGGCAAGCAGATGCAGTTCTTCGGGGCGCGCGTGAATCTTCCAAAGACGCTGCTTTACGCCCTCAACGGCGGCCGCGATGAAGTGAGCGGCCAGCAGGTCGGACCGATGATGGCGCCCATTACTGGCGAACGGCTCAACTACGACGAAGTGATGGGGCGGCTCGAGCCGATGATGGACTGGCTCGCGAAGACGTACGTCAACGCGCTCAACGTCATCCACTTCATGCACGACAAGTACTGTTACGAGGCCATCGAAATGGCGCTGCACGACCGCGACGTCCTGCGCACGCTCGCGTGCGGCATCGCCGGCCTCTCCCACGCAGCGGACAGCCTGTCGGCGATCAAGTACGCGAAGGTCACGCCGGTACGCGACGGGCGTGGCATCATCGTCGATTTCAAGACCGAGGGCGAATTCCCGTGCTTCGGCAACAACGACGACCGCGCCGACGACATCGCCAAAACGCTGGTGTCGATCATGATGAACAAGATCCGCATGTATCCCACCTATCGCAACGCGGTGCACACCCAATCGGTGCTCACCATTACCTCCAATGTCGTCTACGGCAAGGCGACCGGCAACACGCCGGATGGCCGCCGCAAGGGCGAGCCATTCGCCCCAGGCGCCAACCCGTCGAACGGGCGCGACACGCACGGCGCGCTGGCGGCACTGATGTCGGTCGCCAAGATCCCGTACGACGACGCCGAGGACGGCATCTCCCTCACGCTGTCGGTGGTTCCCACGGCGCTCGGGAGCCTGGATGAACGGCTGGAGCGCGGCGTCAATGCCCTGGACGCATACTTCTCGGTCGGCGGCTTCCACGTGAACATCAACGTGCTCAACCGCGAGACACTGCAGGACGCGATGAAAAACCCGGAGAAGTACCCCCAGCTCACAGTTCGCGTCTCCGGATACGCGGTGAATTTCGTCAAGCTCACCAAAGAGCAGCAGCTCGACGTCATCAACCGCACCTTCCATGGCGCGATGTAGGAGGTAGCGCCATGAGCCAATCGCTGGTCGGCAGCCGTTACGAGCTGCACGTCGCCCGCGACGGCGCCGCCGCGAGCAAGGTCGCGCATGACTACATGGCGGTGTATGCCAGCGACACCGAGGAGCCGGAGGAGCAGGACGTCGTCGGCTACGTGCATTCGTATGAGGTCGGCAGCACCGTGGACGGCCCGGGAATCCGCTTCGTCGGGTTTCTGACGGGCTGCCTGCTGCGCTGCCAGTTCTGCCACAACCCCGACACCTGGCACAAGCGCAACGGCCATCCCGTGCCGGTCTCGCGGGCCATGCGCCAGATCGGCAAATACGCCCAGGTGCTCAAGCTGAGCCGGGGCGGCGTCACGCTTTCCGGAGGCGAGCCGATGGTGCAGCGGAAGTTCGTCACGCAGATTTTCCGCCGCTGCAAGGCGCTCGGATTACATACGGCCATGGAAACATCGGGGCGGCTCGGCGACCGCTTCACCGATGCCGAATTGAACGACATCGACCTCCAGATCCTCGACATCAAGGGCGGCGATGCAGCGACCTTCGAGAAAGTCAGCGGACACCCGCAGGCGCCCACCTTCGAGTTTGCGCGACGTCTCTCGGCGTTGGGGCGACCAGCCTGGATCCGCTTCGTGCTGGTGCCGGGGCACACCGACGGCCACGACAACGTCGGGAAGCTCGCCGAATTCGTGGCGGGGCTCAGGAATGTCGAGCGTGTTGAAATATTGCCCTTCCACCAGATGGGCCGCGAAAAGTGGCACAAGCTCGGAGTGGCTTATCCGATGGAGAACGTCGAGCCGCCCGATCACGCGCTGACCGAGCGCGTGCGCGGGCAATTCCGCGATCGAGGCCTGACGGTTTACTAAGAAGGGAAGACAACGCCGATGGAATTCCTGCGCACGCTGCTCGAGCAGCAGCCGCTGATGTCGCTGTTTCTCACGATCGCGATCGGCTATCTGGTCGGTGAAATCAACGTCAAGGGCTTTTCACTGGGTGTCGGCGCGGTGCTCTTCGTCGCGCTCGTCATTGGATGGTTCGCTCCGAAGTCGGCCCCCGCGCCGATGGTCGGAACGCTCGGACTCGCCCTCTTTCTGTACGCGGTGGGCGTGCAGTACGGCAAGCAATTTTTCCTGGGATTGACGAGCGCCCACGGGCGCAGGGCCAATCTGATCGCCCTCGTCGGCGTGCTCGCGGCAGGCTTGGTGAGCATCGCGTTCGTGAAAACGATGAATCTGCCGGTAGGGCACGCGCTGGGACTCTTCGCAGGCTCGGGAACGAGCACGCCGACCCTCCAGGCCGCGATCGCCACGCTCGGCAACGACGATCCCGCGGTGGGCTACTCGGTGTCCTATCCCTTCGGCGTCGCCGGGCCGATTCTTTTTCTGTACATCGCCTTCATGGCGCTCAAGCCCAAGCTCGAAATGCCATCGGGTTCAGGCATGGAACTGCTCGAAGTGGCTGTGAACAACCCCGCATTCTTCGGCAAGTCCCTAGGCGAGCTGATGGCCGAGCTGCCCGCCGGAACCCACGTCGCCGCCATGCGCCGCCAGAGCCAGAACGAGCCGGCATTCGAGAACACGGTCATCGGCGAAAACGATGTGCTGCTCGTGGTCAGCGCCAGCAAGGCGACGCTCGATCAGGCCCGCGCGCGCATCGGCGAAGCGGCACCGGGCCGCCTCGCCAAGGATCGCCGCGACCTCGATTACCTCCGCGTGTTCGCGTCGCGTCCCGCGATCGTCGGTCGAGCGCTCGGCGATATCGAGTTGCCGGGGGAGAAAGCATCGATCGTCGCCCACGTGCGCCGCGGCGACACCGACGTCATGCCGCGACCCGATCTCGTGCTCGAATTCGGCGATCGGATCGGCATGCTCGCCAACCGGTCGGACTTCGCCACGCTGCGCAAGTTCTTCGGCGACTCGATCAAGGGCACTGCCGAATTCAGCTATGTCTCCATCGGCCTCGGCATGGCGCTCGGCTTTTTGATTGGCGCGATCCAGATCCCGATCCCCGGTATCGGCAAGATCGCCGTCGGCCTCTCCGGCGTGCTCATAGTAGCGCTGATCCTCGGCAACATGCGCCGCACGGGCAGCATGAACTGGACCATTCCGCTGTCGGCGAACCTGGTGTTGCGTAACCTCGGCCTCACGCTGTTCCTGGCGCAGGTCGGAATGTCTTCGGGCCCGAAGTTCGCAGCGACCGTCACCCAGACCGGCTTTCTCATGCTGGGCCTCGGCGCGATCGTGCTCATCGCGCTGGTCGTGCCGATCCTCGTCCTGGGTCTCTGGGTCTTCAAGATGCCGTACGACGAAGTGGCGGGCATCGTAGCCGGCGCCTGCGGCAATCCGGCCATCCTCGCTTATTCAAACAAGCTCGCGCCTACAGATCGGCCGGACATCGGGTACGCCATGATCTTCCCGGGGATGACCATCGTGAAGATCGTGTTCGTGGACATCGTGCCCGCACTCTTATGACCGCCGCGATCCGATTGTGATGCATCGCCCGACCCGCGCGACAAAAACCCCAGGCAACGACACTCCGATACCGGTAGGTGCGCCCATGCATCGCGCTCCGGCAAGCGGCAACTGGAATCCCGACTGGGAAACGTTCGCGTCCCTCGATCCTGCGTGGACCGAGAAGGCCGTCGCGTTCGCCATCGCGCCCGCCGTGTCGGGCTCGCTCGACCGGAAGACGATCGAGCTCATCGGCATCGCCTTGAATGCGTCGTGTACCCACTTCCACGCCGACGCAGTGCGCAACCACATCCGGCGCGCGCTGACCGCCGGAGCGAGCCGTGGCGAAATCACCGCCGTGCTCCAACTCGCTTGCGTGCAGGGATTGCAAAGCATCCGTCTTGCCGCGCCCATCCTGCTCGCCGAGGTCGAGCTTGCCGCAAAGGCCTGAGATGCCGTCGATCGACCCGCGCAACTATGCCGCGACCGCGACGTTGAAAGGCGGCCTCGGCGTGACGATCCGTGCGCTCCGCCCCGACGATCGCGACCGCGTCGCGCGTGCCGTGCGCGGACTGGACCGGCAATCGATCTACTTTCGCTTGTTCAGCCACCGAAACGAGCTCACCGAAGCGGGACTCGATCGAATCATGAGGTTCGATCCCGACCAGGAGGTCGCTCTTCTCGTGACCACCGCCGTGGCCGGCGAAGAGACCGTGATCGGCTCAGGGCGCTACGTGCGCAGCGCTCCCGACAAGGCCGAGGTTGCCTTTGTCGTCGAAGAGGACTATCACGGGCGCGGAATTGCCGGGCAGGTGTTGCGGCATCTGGCGACAGTGGCGCGTGCTCGAGGGATCACCGCCTTCGAAGCCGACGTGCTCGCCGGGAACAAGGCGATGCAGGCGGTCTTCGCGCGAACCGGATGGCCCATGAAATCGCAGCGCGACGGCGGGACCCTGCACGTCACACTGGCGCTGCCGGACACTTTCTCCTAGCATCCTGCCTGTGCCCGTCGATGCCACCGAGGCTGCGCCTGCCTTACCCTCCCAGCGCTTTCACGGCGACGATCAGCACGGCGCCCGAGACCGCCTTTGCAAGGCCCGTTCGCTTCGGCTTCGCATGTTCAGGACGTCCATCGCCTTGGCGAATCCTTCCGCGGAACAGTTGAGAAGACCACCCTGCAGGTCCTCCTTGGGCGCGAAGGCGATCGAATGCACCAGGATATCGAGGCGGCGCCATCTCTTGGCGATTGCTTCGAAGAGCGTCTCGATCTGACCCGGAACGGCGACATCGAGCGGAAGGAATGTCTCGGCCCCGACCTGGGTCGCCAATGGTTCCACGAAGCGGCGCGCCTTGTCGTTCAGATACGTGACCGCGAGGTCCGCGCCCAGCTCGCGAAATGCCCGGGCGCATCCGTAGGCGATGGATTGATCGTTGGCGATGCCGACAACAAAGGCCTTCCGGCCGCTCAATACCTGGCCGGGTGTAGCGATAGTCATCGTGCTGTCCTCGAAATCATGCAGGAGTCGCGAGAAGGTCGAGCGTGTGACGCGCGATCATGAGCTCCTCGTTGGTCGGAACCACCCACGCGGCCACGCGGCTTCCGGCGGTGCTGATGCGCGGCCCGTTCCGTGCGTTCGATTCGGGATCGAGTGCGACGCCGAGCCAAGAAGCGTCGCGGCAGACGCGCTCGCGGAGCATCGCACTGTTTTCGCCAATGCCTGCGGTGAACACGATGGCGTCCAGCCCGCCAAGGGCGCTTGCGAGCGAGCCCAATTCGCGGCCGATGCGATAGACGAACATATCGATCGCGGCCTTGGCGTAGGGATCGCCGCTTTCCTGAAGCGTTCGCATGTCGCTCGAAATGCCCGAGATGCCGAGCAACCCCGATTGCTGATATAAAAGCTTCTCGATTGCACGCGCGTCCATCCCGAGCTCGTCGATGAGATAGAGCACCACTCCCGGGTCGAGGTTGCCGCAACGCGTCCCCATGGGCAGTCCGTCGAGCGCGGTGAAGCCCATGGTGCTCGCAATGCTGCGGCCTCCGGCTACCGCGCACATGCTCGCGCCATTGCCGAGGTGCAATACCACCGTCCTGCCCGCTGCGGCCTTCGCGTCGTAATCGGGCAACACGCTCGCGACATACTCGTACGAGATCCCGTGGAATCCGTAGCGCAGAACGCCACGTTCCGTGATCGCCTTGGGAAGGGCGAATCCCTGTGCGACCGCCGGCTGGTTGCGATGAAAGGCGGTGTCGAAGCAGGCGACCTGCGGCAACTGCGGCGTGCGCTCGAGGATCGCGCGGATCGGCGCCAGGTTGTGCGGCTGGTGCAATGGCGCAAGCGGAACGTACTTTTCGAGTGCGTTCACGATGTCCGCGCTCACGCGCACCGGCTTCGCGTACGCCGGGCCGCCGTGAACGACGCGGTGGCCGACCGCCACCAGATGGTGCTCCAAGAAGCCGTCGCGAATGAAAGCGACCAGGTGATCGAGTGCGCCCTCGTGGCCGAGTTTGGTACCTGCATCCCAGCTCTTTTCGCCGATTACCTTTCCGTCACCGTCCTTGGCGACGAACTTCGGCGACGTGAACAGGCCTTCCGCCTGGCCGCGGGTGAGCAGCGCAAGATCGCGGTCGGTTACTCGATAGAGCGAGAACTTGAGGCTCGACGATCCGGCGTTGAGAACCGCAACGACGTCCGACATGATCAAACCACCGCTTTGCTCGCGCTCTCGCGGCGCGCGTTGGCGACCAGTGCCGCAATCCCGCACGAGGCCAGCCTCGTCGTGACGGAATCGGCGCGGCTCGTGAGGATGATCGGTACCCGCGCGCCGAGCACGATTCCGGCGGCGTCCGCGCCCGCGAGGAACGACAAGCTCTTGGCCAGCATGTTGCCGGACTCGAGATTCGGCACGATGAGGACATTCGCGCGCCCGGCGACCGGCGAGTCGATCTTCTTGATCTTCACCGATTCGAGGCTGATCGCGTTATCGAGGGCAAGCGGTCCGTCGAGGATCCCGCCCGTGATCTGACCTCGGTCGGCCATCTTGCAGAGCGCGCCGGCTTCGACGGTGGACGGCACTTTCGGATTGACCGTCTCCATGGCCGACAATATCGCCACGCGAACCTCGGCAAAGCGCATGGCGTGCCCCAGGTCGATCGCGTTCTGGATGATGTGAACCTTGTCCTCGAGCGTCGGCGCGATGTTGATGGCGGCGTCGCTGACGATCAGCGTCTCGGGGTACGACGGCACGTCCATGACGAAGCAATGGCTGATCCGTCGTGCCGTGCGCAGCCCGGCGTCGCGTCGGACCACGGCGCCCATCAGCTCGTCGGTGTGAAGACTGCCTTTCATGATGGCCTCGGCCTTGCCCTCGCGCACCAGCTCCACCGCCTTGGCGGCAGACTCTTCGCTGTAAGCTGCGTCGACGATCGGCAGCCCCGCCAGATCGATACCGTATTGTTTCGCAATCGCCTCGATGCGAGCCTTGGGCCCGACCAGGATTGGCGCAATGAGCTTCAGTCGCGCCGCATCAACCGCGCCTCGCAGCGAGCTCTCGTCGCAAGGGTGGGCGACCGCAGTCGGCGTCGGCGGGAGCGACTTGCAGAATTCGAGCAACTTCTCGTACTTCGCGTGGGGACGGTCCATTTCAGGCCCTTACTTTGCGTGGATTTGCGGAAGCGCTTGCCGGCGGTTGCGGTCGCGCGCGTTTGCGTGCTGGCGTACAGCGTCGAGGTTAGCAGGTTGCGGAACCGGCGCCGTGACGTAAATCAATACGTCTTCCGGTTGCAGAGCGGGCGGTCGCCCCTCTACGGGAAGTATGCGGCGCTATGCCGCCCCGTTGAAGCACTTGCCGGCCGACGCGAGCTCGTCGAGCCGCTTCGCCGGCTGCCAGAATCCTGCGTCACCACCCGCACGGGCGGCCTCGTCGGCGAAGCGCCGCATGCTGCGCACGACCGAATACAGCCCCACCGTATCGGCGTAGAACATCGGGCCGCCGCGCCACAATGGAAATCCATAACCGGTCAGGTAGACGAGGTCGATATCCGAGGCGCGCAGCGCGATGCCTTCCTCGAGCAGTCGCGCGCCCTCGTTCACCAGCGCGTAGATGCAGCGCTCGACGATTTCGTCCTCGCCGACGCGGCGAGGCTCGATTCCGCGTTCCTTGCGATACGCGGCGATCAGCGCGTCGACCGTGGGATCGGGAATCGCGTCGCGCTTGCCGGCGGCGTAGCGATACCATCCCAGCCCGGTCTTCTGGCCGAAGCGTCCCAGCTCGCACAGCCGGTCGGGCAGACGCGAATACACGACGTCCGGCTTCTCGACATAGCGGCGCTTGCGGATCGCCCAGCCGATGTCGTTGCCGGCGAGGTCGCTCATGCGAAACGGCCCCATCGCCATGCCGAACTTCTCCAGCGCGCGGTCCACTTCCTGCGGCGAAGCGCCCTCCTCTACGAGGAAAAACGCCTGGCGCAGGTACTGCTCGACCATGCGGTTGCCGATGAAGCCATCGCACACGCCGGACACCACTGCGGTCTTGCCGATCTTGCGCGCGACCTGCATCGCGGTAGCCAGCACATCGGGAGCGGTCTTGGCACCGCGCACCACCTCCAGCAACTTCATCACGTTGGCGGGGCTGAAAAAGTGCATGCCGACAACGTCCTGCGGCCGGCGCGTGAAGCCGGCAATGCGGTCGACGTCGAGCGTCGAGGTGTTGCTGGCCAGCACGGCGCCGGGCTTGATCGTTGCGTCGAGTTTCTCGAACACCGCCTGCTTGACGCCGATGTCCTCGAACACCGCTTCGATTACGAGGTCCGACTGCGCGATGTCGTCGTACGAGAGCGTCGACGAGAGCAGTGCCAGCGTCTGCTGGAGCTTGTCGGGTGTCAAACTGCCCTTTTTGGCGGATGCTTCGTAGTTCCTGCGAATCGTTGCGAGGCCGCGGTCTAGCGCTTCCTTCGTGGTCTCCAGGGTCGTCACCGGAATTCCGGCGCTCAGGAAATTCATCGCGATTCCGCCGCCCATGGTTCCCGCGCCGATCACCGCGACACGCTCGATCCTGCGCGCCGGCGTCGACGCGTCGATTCCCGGGATCTTCGGCGCCGCGCGCTCGGCGAAAAATGCATGGCGCAGCGCGTGCGATACCGGAGTGGTGACCAGCTGCATGAACAGCTCGCGCTCGTAGGCGAGTCCCTGCTCGAACGGCATGGACACCGCGGCGGCGACCGCATCGACGCATTTGAGCGGCGCCGGAAAATGCCTGGTCGCAGCGGCCACCGAGTTGCGTGCGAACTGGAAAAAAGCGTCCGCATCGGGAACCGAGAGCTTGATGTCGCGCACTCGCTTGAGCGGACGCGCATCGGCCGCCGCCTTGCGCGCAAAGGCAAGCGCAGACGCCAG
Organism: uncultured beta proteobacterium; assembly: GCA_963816915.1. Classification (GTDB taxonomy): domain Bacteria; phylum Pseudomonadota; class Gammaproteobacteria; order Burkholderiales; family Casimicrobiaceae; genus PALSA-1003. The sequence goes on along the minus strand of CAWFMK010000008.1, from coordinate 421,687 downwards.
CAGCGTATCCTCGGACGAGGGCTCGAATACCGCGTCGAACAGGGCGGTGTCACGAAGCTGCGCGCCCGATCGGGTCGCGCCGGAGACGATCATGTTGAGCGCGTTCTCGACACCGATGGCGCGCGGCAAGCGTTGCGTTCCGCCGGCGCCGGGCAGGATGCCGAGCTTCACTTCGGGCAGCGCGATCTTGGCGTCGGCCGTCGCGACGCGGAAATGGCATCCCAGCGCGAGCTCGAGTCCGCCGCCCATGCATACGCCGCTGATCGCCGCCACCACCGGCTTGGTGGCCGACTCGACGACGCGGATCGCCGTGCGCAGGGTCGGCTCGGCGGTCGCCTTCGGCGTGTTGAATTCGCGAATGTCCGCCCCGCCCGAGAACACCTTGCCGGCACCCGCGATCACGATCGCCCGTACCGCGTCGTCGCCAAGCGCCGCATCGATGCCCGCGACCAGTGACGCGCGCACGTCGTGGCCCAGTCCGTTGACGGGGGGATTGTCCAGCGTGATGACGGCGACGTCACCGTCGACGCGATAGGCGGCGGAATTCATGGAGTCGCGGGAGCTTACCAGAGCGCGGCGAGGCTTACACCTCGAGCCAGTCCTTGCGCACCCGGTCGTTGGCGCGCAGGTCCTGCGGCGTCCCCTCGAACACGATGCGCCCCTGCCCCATGACGTACAGCCGTCGCGAGATCTCGAGTGCAATGGTGAGCTTCTGTTCGATGAGCAGGATCGCGACCCCGCGCGCAACGATCTGCTCCAGAAACTCGCGCAGGCGCGTCACCAGCATCGGCGCCAGCCCTTCGGTGGGCTCGTCGACCATGATAAGGTCGGGATCGCCCATGAGCGTGCGGCACACCGTGAGCATTTGCTGCTCGCCGCCGGACAGCACGCCTCCCGGCGCATCGGCGCGCGCCTGCAGCACCGGAAACAGCGTGAACATGTCCTCGATGCGCCAGCGCCCGCCCGGCTGTGCCGATTTCATGCCCAGCAGCAGGTTCTGGCGCACGGTGAGCGTCGGGAATATGGCGCGATCCTCGGGGACATAGCCCAGCCCGCGGCGCGCGATCTGGTGCGGTTTCAGTCCATCGATGCGGTCATGCTTGAAGCGGATGCTTCCGTGCGGCACAACTTCGCCCATGATGGTCTTGACGGTGGTCGAGCGCCCGGCGCCATTGCGGCCGAGCAGGCTCACGATCTCGCCCTCGGCCACACGAAGCGACACGCCCTGCAGGATGTGGCTCTTGCCGTAGTAGGCGTGCAGGTCGTCGACTTCAAGCATGCGCGGCGCGTGCCCAGGTACGCGCTTTGCACGGCGGCGTTTTCGCGCACGCGTGATGGCACGTCGGTGGCGATGACCTCGCCGTAGACGAGCACCGAGATTCGATCCGCGAGGTCGAACACGACGCTCATGTCGTGCTCGACCATGAGCAGGGTGCGTCCCTGGCGTCACGCTGCGGATCAGCTCGACCGCGTGTTCGGTTTCGGCGCGGCTCATGCCGGCGGTAGGCTCGTCGAGCAGGATGACCCTGGCGTCGCCGGCGATGGTGATCCCGATCTCGAGCGCACGCTGCTCCGCGTAGGTGAGGACACCGGCGGCGACGTGGCGGCGTGATGCCAGGCCGATGCGCTCGAGGACGGCGTCGCTGCGCTCGGCGGCATCGCGCAGCGCCGTCGACGTTGCGCCAGAAGCTGTAGCGATAGCCCAGCGACCACAGGATGCTGCAGCGGATGTTCTCGTAGACGCTCATGCGCGGGAAAATGTTGGTAACCTGGAAGCTTCGCGCTAGACCGCGCCGATTGATCCGCGAACGGCTTCTCGCCGGCGATGTCCTCGCCGTCTAGCCGGATCGTCCCCCGCGTCGGCGCGAAGCGGCCGCTGATCAGATTGAACAGCGTCGACTTGCCGGCGCCGTTCGGTCCGATGATCGCGTGCCGCTCGCCGCGCGCACGTCGAGCGAGCACACCGCGGATGACCTCGGTCGCGCCGAAACGCTTGTGCACGTCGTGCAGCACGAGGACGGCGTCGGCTTGCGGCGGCGATTCGATGGTCGCGGTCTCGTCCATGCAATCGCTCACGATGCCGGCGTCCTGCTGCGTGCCAGGCGTTCGTCGCGGGCGCGCTGCCAGGCTGTCTCGACCAACGGACGCGTGCGCCGGAACAGGAACCATCCGGCGAGCACCAGCGCGCTCGCGACGAGCCAGGGCCACGGGCGTCGCGGTGTCGACGACTACGCCGAGTATCTTCATGCGCGACCCGGCCTCCGGTTGCGTCGAAAGCCGATAGTTCATCTCGAGCAGCACGACGACGCCCGCCATCGCTGCCAGCGCTGGAACCAGCGCGATCGCGTAGCTTCGCAGGACGCCGGCAAAGGCGCGCGTGCGCGCGATGGGCACGTGCATCATCATGAGGCCGGTCAAGCCCGCCAGGCGCATAGAGCACGATGGCCATGAAGAACAGTCCGAGGTAGAGCAGCCACGCGGCGTGTAGTCGCGACAGGCTTACCTGCAGCCACGTGATGACGATCGCGCCCAGGATGGGACCGAGGAACTGCGCTGCGCCGCCGATGTACGCCATCAGCAGCACGGTGCCCGAGCGCTGCGCGCTGACCGCGTCGACGCGCGACGATTTCGTAGTTGATCGCATGCAGCCCGCCGGCCAGTCCGGCGAACAGTCGCCGCCACCGCGAACGCGATGAAGCGCACGCGCCTGCGTGTTGTACCCGACGAATTCCGCGCGCTCGGGGTTGTCGCGCACCGCGTTGCACATGCGCCCGACCGGCGTGCGCGTGAAGCGCGGCATGAGCAGCGCCGCCAGCAGCGCCCAGAACGCGACGATGTAATAGACCTGCAGCTGCGACGCGAAGTCGAGTCCGAACGGATGCGGACCGAGCGCGCGGTTGGCGGTGATGCCTTCCTCGCCGCCGAAGATACCCGGCAGCATGAACGGCCGCGGCGTAGACCAGTTCGCCGACGCCGAGCGAGATCAGCGCGAACATCGACTCCCGAGCGCCGTCGTCGTCACCGCGCCGAAGACCAGGCCGAAGAGCGAGTCCTGCCAGCGGCGCCGGCCAGCGGCACCAGCGGCATCGGCACGGCGAGGCCGTGCGTTGATCGCGCGCATGAGGTGGATCGCCGCGTAGCCGCCGAGGCCGAAATACACGGCGTGGCCGAACGACAGCAGGCCGGTCTGCCCGAGCAGCAGGTTGTAGGAGAGCGCGAACACCGCGGCGATCCCCATCTGCGCTCAGCAGCGAGCGCGCCGAAGTTGCTTTGCAGCCCGGGAACGTGCGGCAGAGCAGCAGCAACGCAACTGCGGCGACAATCCACGGCGCGGCGGTGCGCAGCGCCGAGTTGCCCGCCGCGACATCGAGGCCGGCCGCGGTCGCCGCCTGATCTGCGCTCATGCCTCGCGCGTGCCGAGCAGGCCCGCGCGGCCGCAGCAGCAGCATCAGCACGAGCAGCAGATACGGGATCGATCGGCGCCGCCTGGGCGATGCTTGATCGACATGACTCGTAGCAGCGGCGATTCGCGGCGACACCGCGACGCCGAGCGATGCGAGAACAGGTCGAGCAGCGAATAGTCGAGCGCGACCGCGAAAGTCTGCACGATGCCGATCAGCATCGACGCGATGAGCGCGCCCGGAGATCGACCCCAGCCCGCCGACGACGACGACGACGAACACGATCGGTCCGAGCGCCGCGCGCCATGTTCGGCTCGGTCAGCAACGTGAAGCCGCCGATCACGCCGGCCAGACCCGCCAGCGCGCTGCCGACGCGCGAACACCAGCACGAAAATGCGCGGCACGTCGTGGCCGAGCGCGCTGACCATGCGCGGATGCGTCAGCGCGGCCTGGATGACCAGTCCGATGCGCGTGCGCTTGAACGCCGATGTAGAGAAACGCGAACATGCCTACCGAGATCGCCATCATCAGCACCTTGTAGAACGGGTAACGTGTGCCGAAGAGTGACGAACAGCGGGAAAGTCGATCGACCGCGGGGACGCGTGTTCGCGATCGGGTTGCGGCCCCAGATCATCGATCACGATCTCGTCGATCAGGTAGGCGAGTCCGAACGTGAACAGGATCTCCGCGACGTGACCGCAGCGGTGCACGCGGCGCAGGCCGTAGCGCTCGACCGCCGCGCCGAGTACGCCGCACCAGCAGCGGCGCGATCACGCAGCGCCGGCCAGAAGCCGATCCATTGCGCCGATCTGGTACGAGAAGTAGGCGCCGAGCATGAACATGCTGGCGTGCGCGAAGTTGAGCACGCCCATCATGCTGAAGATCAGCGTCAGGCCGCTGCGAGAGCATGAACAGCAGCAGCCCGTAGACGACGCCGTTCAGCAGCGAGAACGTGACGAGCTCGAGCATCTAGACGCTGGCGGGTCGGCCGGTGCGGTCCACAGCGCGTTGTCGCCGTCAGGAAATCCTGCTGTTGCGCCGGGCCGGTCCGTCGATCAACGGCACCGGCGTCGCGCGTGCATCAGTTCGGCCGCTCCATCTTGCACGTCGTCGGCAGTGCCGTGTCCTTGCCGTCGACCTTGACGTCGGTCTTGAATCCGAGGCCGGTCTTCTCGACGTCGTACTTCACGCTGTCGGACAGCGTCGAGACGAACAGCGGCTGCAGGATCTGGTGGTTGTCCGCACGCATCTCGACTTCGCCGACGCGTCGTCATCATCTTCATGCCCTCGAGCGCCTTCGCGACCTTGACCGGATCGTTCGATTTGGCCTTCGTCGGCGGCGGCGGCGAACATGTCGAAGGTCGTCTTCAGGCGATAGTAGCGCGAACTCGTCGTCCTTGCCGGTGAAACGCTTGCTGAAACGCCGCCGCATCCGGGTCGAGCTCGGGCGCGCGTTGCTGTGATACTCGCTGACCTGCTTGACGATGCCGACGCCGTCCTCGCCGATCGCGGTGGGTGCACCGAGTGCGCCGCCGTAATAGGTGTACCAGTTCACCTTGAGTCCAGCGTCCTTGCCCGCCTTGATCAGCAGCACCATGTCGTTGCTCCAGTTGCCGGTGATCACGGTATCGGCGCCCGACGCCTTGATCTTGGCGACATAGGGCGAGAAGTCCTGCACCTTCTGCAGCGGATGCAGCTCGTCGCCGACGATCTTGATGTCGGGACGCTTCTCGGCGAGCATCTTCTTCGCCGCCGCCGCGACGGCCTTGCCGAACGAATAGTCCTGGTTGATCAGGTACACCGCCTTGATCTGCGGGTCCTTTGCGATCGCGTCGGTCAGCGCACGCCATTTTCATGTCGGCGTCGGCGTCGAAGCGGAAATGCCAGAAATTGCACTTCTCGTTGGTCAACGCAGGATCGACCGCGGCGTAGTTGAAGTAAAGCACTTCCTTGCCGGGATTGCGCTCGTTGTACTTGAGCACCGCGTCGGTGATCGCCAGCGCCACCGCGCTGCCGTTGCCCTGGAAGATGTAGCGCGCGCCTTCGTCGAGCGCCTTCTTCAGCGCGATCAGCGATTCCTGCGGATCGACCTTGTTGTCGAACGAGAGGAGCTCGAGCTTCTCGCCGTTAAAGCCGCCCGCGGCGTTGATCGCGTCGATCAGTAGATGAAATGCTTTCTGCGCGTTGATTCCCGCGCTGGCGGCACCCGCCCGAAAGCGGATCGATGAAGGCGATCTTGAGCTGGGCCGCGGCAGGTAGGCACCAGGCCAGCGCCGCCAGCGAAAGCGAACAGAGGACGGGAATACAGGGGATGCGGCGCATGTTGGTCTCCTCGGGCGGTCGTGCGCCGGAGCTTGTACGTCTACGCCGCCCCGGTCGCGATCCAGTCCGATGCTACCGGGCGCAACTGGCGCTGACAAGCGACGAAAAGCTTTGGCGAACTCGCGCGTTCCGATACTCTCGGGGTGCAATGACCGATCATAAGGAGGAACAATGAACAGCTCCGCGATGCAGACCGCGCTCCGGGTGTTGATGGCGGCGGCGATGACTGCCGCCTCGGGCCAGGCCCTGGCGCAGTCGTCGAACATGTCGTTTTTCGTGACCAGCGCCGGCTCCGACAAGGGCGCTGATCTGGGCGGGCTGGCCGGTGCCGATAGACTTTGCCAAAGCCTCGCCGCGGCCGTCGGCGCCGGCGGCAAGACCTGGCACGCCTATCTGTCTACGACCGCTTCGGGCGGCAGTCCCGCCGTGAATGCCCGCGACCGTATCGGCAAGGGTCCATGGCAAAACGTCAAGGGCGTGGTCATCGCCAAGGATGTCGCCGAGCTGCACGGCAAGAACAATATCAACAAGCAGACCGGCCTCACCGAGAAGGGCGCTACCGTCAACGGTTTCGGCGATACGCCCAACCAGCATGACATCCTTACCGGGTCGCAGCCCGACGGCACCGCGTTTACCGGCGCGGAGGACAAGACGTGCGGAAACTGGACCAAGAGCGGCGAAGGCTCGGCGATCGTCGGCCACCTCGACCGCACTGGCACCAATCCCGATCCGGTCGCGAACGCGTCGTGGAACTCCTCGCACGCCACCGCCGGCTGCAGCGTTGACTTGCTCAAGAAGACCGGCAGCGCGGGCTATCTCTACTGCTTCGCATCCAATTAGGAAATCCGCACGTCAGGGTCTGCGCCAGCACGGTCGCTCGACACCTATGACCCGAGCTGGCGGCGACCTTTCGGCTCGTCAGGAGCGAGGTCCATCGGCTTCGTCTGAGGGGGCTCTCCGCGTCCGATCCGCTCGTACTCGGCGATGACCTGCGCGCCGAAGAGGAAGAATATTGCGCCGATCTCGACGCTGAGCAGCACCGCGATCGACGTGGCGAGCGATCCGTAGACGACCCTTACCTGAGAGATAGTTCCGTAGTACCAAACGAGCACGTGGCGCGTGATCTCCCATAACAGCGCCGCACTCGCACCACCGATCAGCGCCTCGCGAAAGGCCAGCCGCCCGACCGGCATCACCAGATAGATCGCGGTGAGTATGAGCACCTCGCCGACAACGCCGAGCAGGTACAGCAGGTAGTCGGAAAGCTGCTCCAGCGAGTGCGGCACCCCGAAAACGGTCACGTCGCGCGTCGCGAGCACCGCGAGCTTTCCCGCGACCACCGTCACCACCAGCAGCCCCATCGCCAGGAAAACAATGAATATGTAGGGCATCAGAGCCGACACGATCATGCGCCGGCGCACCGCTACCCGATGGAAGAAGATCACCGACATCGCATTCTCGAGGACGGTGAACGCCAGCGCGCTGAAAAAGACCATGGTGACCAGCAGCACGCCGCCGATCGCCTGGCGATGCGCGAGGAACTTCTTGAGCTCTTCGACCAGCGCCTCCCCCTGCCCTGGCGCGATGAATTGCAGATACTCGGCCATCGTCGCCAGCAGTCGCTGCTCGTCGATAAAATGCGACAGGGCGATGAGCATCAGGATGAGCAACGGAATCAGCGACAACAGTGTGTAGTACGCAACCGCCCCTGCCAGCAGCAGGCCCTGATTGGCGCGAAAGGTCTTGAGCACGCAGGCGAGAAACGCCCAGGGATGCGCCACGATCGCACGCGTGCGGTAGCCGCGGCTCGCAGCTTGCGAAGTCATGGAGTCGAGGGGCCGAGGGGTCGTACGCTGCAAAGCAGCATGACCCGCCGCCGATCGGCGTCTTCTTGGCGGAACGCGAGCCACGGAGTAGCCTTGCGCGGCTGCCTTTTTGCCATCGACGCCCATGGACTATGCACTTTCACTGCTCTTGCTCGCCGGCCTCGCGCTCATGCTGATGGGGGCCAGGCGCGCGGCGCGCAGCCGCCGAAAAAAGATGGCGGAGGAACGTGAGCGCGCACGGCGCAAGCGGCCCAAGTACAAACCACGCCCCATGTCGAGCAGGGGCGAGATGCGTGCCTACGACGACCCGAGCACGCTCGCGGGCGAGATCACCACTCGCGGCTCGCCTACGACCACTCAAAACCCGATCGCGACCGAGGCCGCCAATTCCCGCCCCTCCGACGCTAGCGCACGCATCCGTGGCGCGCAACCTTCGTCGCGCTCTAGTAGCACGCGGTCCCCGGCGGCCGGAAAACCTGACGCGTAATCGCCTTGGTCTGATCGACGCCGAACAGATCATAGGTAAACGCCGCATGGTTTCCATCGCTGAACGCGAGGGCGGCCGATCCCACCGCCATGCGCGTCACATTGTCCGGATCGAAAGGAACGTTGTAGAACGCAGGCCCGGCCGTGCGATATAGCGTTCCAAAGTAATTGCCCGGCGTCGCCGTTGGCGTCGCGGTGAAAGACAACCACAACGGCAACCCGGATTCGTCGTAAGTGAACCAGGTGGCGAAGATCGTGTCTCCTTCCTGCGCGAAGTTGATGCCCCATCCCGATTCCGCCGGATTCCACCATATGTCGGTGTAATTGGTGTCGAGGCTCAAGTCCTGCGCCGCGGGCCAGGTGCAGGTCGGAAGGGGGCCAAAGACCTGACGGGTGATCGGCTTGGTCTGGGTGATGCCGTTCACCGTATAGTTGAAAAATCCGTTGTTTAGGTCAGAGAAGGTGAGATTGCCTGCCCCCACCGCGACCCGCGTCACCGCGGCCGGATCGAAAACCGCGGCGCTGAACGGCGGGCCCGTGGTGCGATAGATCGTGCCGCTGTAGTTGCCGTCACTGACTTTGAACGCCGTCATCGACACCCACAGCGCAGTGCCGGTGTCTCCGTAAGTGAACCAGGTGAGAAAGATCACGTCTCCCTGGTGGGCCACATTGATACCCCATCCGGATTCGGACCCGGCAGGCGAGCGCCACCATAGGCCGCTATAGTTGGGTGTCGGCGGCAATTGCTGGACAGCGATGACGGCATGATCGTCCCCGCCCCCGCTCACCGCGGCCATCTGCGCGAGCTTTGCAGAGGCCGCTGCGTCGTGGCGCACCTCGGCATCGAGAAAGGTGATCGTCCAGGTGAAGATATCGTTGGTCGACGCGACGTCGAATCCGTGCGTCACACCCGTCAACGTCACGAGCTCGCGTGTGCCTTGCAGATGCTCGATGCCCTGCGTCGTGGACACGAGTGGCGCCGTGGTGTCCGCCGTCCCCGCGATCGCCAGAAACGGCAGCGTAACGTCGTCGAGCCCATGCTGGTCACGACCGAACGCGGGAAGGACTGGCTGACCGAAATAAGGCACATAACCCACCGCGGCCTTCAGCCGGGGATCGGTGTCGATCTTGGTCCACGACTGACCGATGGAACTGGTCATTCCCGCGCCCGCCATAAGCAGCAGCGATTCACCGCCAAGGCTCGCTCCAAAGCCGCCGACGCGGGAGGCGTCGATGCGATCCTTCCATTGCGGGTGCGAAAGCATCAGATCGAGCGTGGCTGAAAGCTCGAGCGGGCGCAGCGATTGCAGCGCCAGGAAGTTCGCCAGATGGCTGACGAGGTACGTCAAATCGCCCACGCTTTCCAGCTGGAACTGCGCGATCCGTGCGTCGCCGTGAAATGGCGCCGCGACGACGTAACCGTAGCTTGCGAGCACGCTCATCGCGTCCGGATAGTCATTCGAAAGCGGACTGCCCAGATAGCCGTGCGAGAAAAGAATCAGTGGATACGCGGCCGTCCGATCGGCGAGTATCGGGGCGTCATCTGAACGCTGCATGTGCGGCACGACCTTGCCGTTGGGCAGCGGGAAGTCAGCCCGGCTGTTGCTCGCCAAGGTCGGGTAGCAAACGAGGACCACGACAGGAACCCTCGCGCCGGCAAATGAGCCGTAGATCGACGCATCCGAGGGGACCGCGAGCGAGAACGAGAGCGTGTTGGCCGGGTCGGAGAGCAGGTCGGTGATATAGCGGGCGGAATTGTCGGCTCTGGGCACGCCCTCCCAGTACGCCTGCACGTCTTCTCCGGGCGCCATGCGGCTGAAGTCCTGTGCGACGTTGCTGCACGCCACCGGATACGGGCCGGGGAGCGCTAGAGGCGGCACGACCGTTGCTGGTCGCGCCAGCGAAGCCGCGGCAAAAATCAGGGTGGCGAGCGCTGCGAGCGAAGCAGCGATGATTGATCTCAGCTTGCCCATCGTCATTCCACTGAGGCGATGCTGAAGTATCGGGGACGCCCACCGCGTCCCGGTATAGGCGAAGGGCTGATTGCCACGTAGGACAGGCGCCTTCAGCGTGTGGGCAGTCGGCCCCCGCTGGCCTACTTTAGCTCGGTGGCCGCATCCATTACGTCTCCTGTCGCGTACATCGGAGGGCGGGGCTCGGCTAGACGCACGCTGACGACGCTGCAGGCTGGCCAGCAGGCACGCTGTCACGTAATTGGAGAACGGCACGTCGATGAAAGCGCCAAATCCACGCACCGTTCTCGCGCGGATGCGCGGAGTCCGCGGAAGCGCGCTGATCGCCGGCGCGCTATTCGCGGTCGCGGTCCGTGCGGCGCCTTTCGTTCCTGGCGAAGACTCGCAGATACTCGAGCGCCTTCCGACCCGGACGACGCCGCAATTCCGGGAACTGAAAGCGCTGCGCGAGGCGGCGCGACAGCATCCCGGCGACGTTTCCGCAGCGAGCGCGCTGGCGCTCGCTTACGTTCGCGCGTCGCGTGTCGAAGGCGACCCGCGCTTTCTCGGCTACGCGCAGGCGGCGCTCGCCCCATGGTGGAAGGATGCGCAGGCGCCCACCAGCGTCCTTGTGCTGCGCGCGACCATCCTGCAAAGCAGCCATCAGTTCGACGCCGCGCTCGCCAGCCTTGCAATGGTGCTCGCGCGCGAGGCGGGCAACGCGCAGGCACGATTGACCCGAGCGACAGTGCTGACCGTGCAGGGACGCTACGCCGCGGCACGCGAGGACTGCGGGAGGCTCGCCGGGGCGGTGCCAACGGTCTACCGCGTGATCTGCCTCGCCGCGATCGACAGCGTGACCGGCCGATCCGCGCGGGCCTACGCGGCGCTGCAATACGCGCTGCAGTACTCGACGCACGTCGACGACTCCGCGCGGGTGTGGGGACAAACGCTGCTCGGTGAGATCGCACACCGGCAAGGCGATCCTGACGCCGAGAAGCATTTCCGTGCCGCCCTCGGCGTCGGGGATCGCGACGCCTACCTGCTCGGTGCATACGCCGACTGGCTGCTCGACCAGCGCCGCGCCGCCGAGGTGGTCGCGCTGCTGCAGGGAGAGACACGCGTCGACACGCTGTTGCTGCGCCTGGCGCTGGCGCAGCAGGCGTTGCGCGCGCCCGAAGCGCCAGCGTCGATAGCGCTGCTCGCGGCGCGCTTCGATGCGAGCCACGCGCGCGGCGACACCGTGCATGCCCGCGAGAACGCGCGTTTCGAACTGGCGCTGCGCAACGACGCGAAGGCGGCACTCGGCTACGCGCTGGAAAGCTGGAAGGTGCAGCGCGAGCCGGCGGACCTCTGGATCCTGGCCGCCAGCGCCAGTGCAAGCGGCGATAGTGCCGCGCTCGACATCGTGCGGACATGGATGACGCAAAGCGGAATCGAGCACCCACAGGTGGCGGCGATGCTGGCGCCAAAGGCAAAACCGTGACGCGGTTCATGGGCGCGTTGAAAATGCTGGCCGTGCTCGCGCTGACGGCACACGCCGCCGCCGCCCTCGCGCACAAGCCATCCGACAGCTACCTCACGCTTGCTGTGGACGACGCGCACGTTGCCGGCCAGTGGGATATCGCGCTGCGCGACCTCGATTTCGTTCTCGGGCTCGACGCCGATCAGGACGATCAGATCACGTGGGGCGAGGTGCGCGCGCGACGCACCGACATCGCAGCGTACGCGCTGTCGCGGCTTCGCATCGGCCCGACCGGGGCACCTTGCCCACTCGAGGCGGGTGATCTCCTCATCGACAATCACAGCGACGGCGCGTACGCGGTGCTGCGCTTTAGCGCGACGTGCGCCGCGGCGCCGCGAACGCTCGTCGTCGGCTACAGCCTGCTGTTCGACGTCGACCCCCAGCACCGCGGCCTGGTGCGCATCGACTATCACGGCGCGACGCGCGCCGGCGTGCTCAGCGCCGACGCTTCCGAGCAGCGCTTCGCGCTGGCCACGCTGTCGCCGTGGGAAGCATTCCTCGACTACGGGAATGAAGGCGTCTGGCACATCTGGACCGGCTTCGACCACATCCTTTTCCTGCTCTCGCTGCTGCTGCCCGCGGTGCTGGTGCGATCGCGCGTGGCGGGGGAACGCTGGCAGCCGGCGGCGGATTTCCGCTCCGCGCTGATCGACGTGGTCAAGGTCGTCACCGCATTCACGCTCGCGCATTCGATCACGCTGTCGCTGGCCGCGCTCGGCGTAGTCAGCCTGCCTTCGCGGCTGGTCGAATCGGCGATCGCATTCTCGGTGGTGCTCGCTGCGCTCAACAACGTGTGGCCGGTCGTGTACGAGCGGCGCTGGGTCATCGCCTTCTGCTTCGGACTCATTCACGGATTCGGCTTCGCATCGGTGCTGGCCGACCTCGGGTTGCCGCAGGGTGCGCTGCTGATCGCGCTGGTGGCATTCAACCTCGGCGTCGAGGTCGGACAGCTTGCGATCGTCGGCGTGTTCCTGCCGCTTGCCTACGCGCTGCGGAGGACGCCGCTCTACCGGCGCGTGATCTTCGTCGGCGGCTCGAGCGTCATCGCGATGGTCGCGCTGGCATGGCTCCTCCAGCGCGCGTTCGATCTCAAGTTGATCGCCGGCTAGGATCGTCGCATCGCGAGTCCTCCCGGGAATGACAGTACGGTCGAGGCATTATAGGGCCGACGGCCGCATGAACGAAGAAAGCGCTCGTCCTTCGTCGCGTCTGAAATAGAATCGCTCGACGTCCGATCGCCTCGCGCCTCCAAACCTATAAGCTCATGGATTCCGCCTTCACCCACTCCAACGTCGCCTTCGGTCCCTGGAACCCCGGTATCCGCGCGCAGGTGCCGCGCGAACTGTTGCACCTGGCGACGATATTCAGGGAAGAGAACGTGTTCACCCGCGTCGCCGACGCCGAGGAATGGCGCGACCTGAGCGGGTTCGAGCTGGCGGACCTCACCGCGTTCCGGCCCCAGCGCCTTGCGCTGCACGAACTTCTGGTGCGGGTCACCGCCAATTTTTCGGTTCCCGATGGTTCGCGCATCGAGGATCTCGGCATCAACTTCCGACGCATCACCACGACGTTGCTCGAACACTGCGTGACGCCGGCGATGCCGTCCATCGTCGCCGCCTTCGAGTCGACGCGTGCGCGCATGCGGACGTTCGTCGATCTCGAACTGCGGCGTCTGTTCGATGGCGAAGTTGCGCCGGTGGCACCGGCGCGCAAGGGCTGGCTTGCGTTTTTGCGCCGCAAGCCGCACCCCGAGTCCTCATCGCCGGAGTCCGATGACGAACGCGAGCAGCGGATCGTGAAGGCATGGGAACTGCAGGCCGCAGTCAGCGCCGATCCCTTCGAGAAGGCGGCGTATGACGCGCTCGCGCGCGTCGTTTCGGCGCTGCTGGTCCGGCACGGGCACGCCTGGGGTGGACGCGAGCTCGTCGCGTCGCTGGTCACGAGCCAGGCCTGCAACGATTTCGCGAGCGAAGAAATTGGGCGGCTGCTCGATCCGCTGCTCGCACGCGTGGCGCAGCACGAGGGTTACCCGCTGCTACCGCGGCAGGACCAGCCCGTGGTAATGAACACCAAGGGGGCGTCGGCGTCGGGCAAGAGCACGTTGCGGCCCCTGCAAAAGGCTCTCGCCGGCCAGATCGGCGTGCGCTGGAGCGAGTTCGCGTTGATCAGTCCCGACATCTGGCGCAAGCAGCTGCTCGACTACGCATCGCTGGGCAGTACCTACAAATACGGCGGCGCCTTTACCGGCGACGAGGTGCGCATCATCGACCAGAAGCTTGATCGCTACATGGCGAGCAAGGCTGCGCGCGGCGAAATGTCGCATCTGCTGATCGATCGCTTTCGCTTCGACAGCTTCGCGCCCGATTCGAACGAGGCGGGGAGCAACCTGCTCACCCGTTTCGGACACGTGGTGTACCTATTTTTCATGATCACGCCGCCTGAGTTGCTGGTCGAGCGTGCCTGGTCGCGGGGGCTCGAAGTCGGTCGTTACAAGGCGGTGGACGATACGCTAGCGCACTGCGTCGATGCCTACGCAGGTATTCCGGAGCTGTTTTTCACGTGGATCCGGCGCGGCGACAAGCGCCTTCGCTTCGAGTTCCTGGACAACAGCGTCGCGCAAGGCGAGCGTCCGCGCACCGTGGCATTCGGCGACAACGATGTGCTTAATGTGCTCGACGTGGGGCGTATGCTCGACGTCGAGCGTTTTCGCAAGGTCGACGTCGGTGCGAGTTCGCCGTCGACGCTGTTCGCCGGCGCCGCCCTCCTCGACGCTGCGCGCAACACGACATTTCTGGCGCACTGCGTAGCGCTGTTTCGAGAAGTCAATTTTGCGGTGCAGACCAGCGCGAACGTCTACTTGCGATTGCGTCGAAACGAGGCGCCGCTGATCGACCGCGCGGGCCTGGCGCTTGCTGCTGCCAACGCCGACACGCGCGCCGGTCTGCTTGCGATCGGGATCGACACCGACGTTATGCCTTGCGACGCGGCGTTCACCGACGCGCCCTTACGTCTGCATGAAGCGAACGCCGGCGCGGGGGCGCAAACCCTCGGTGCATGGGCGCAGTCCGCAGACGCCGAAATCTGATCGCGTCGTCTCAGCCGCGCCCCAGCTCGTCCCCGCGCCCCAGCTCGTCGCCGCGTCCGAGCCCGGCGCCTCGCGTCAACGGCACACGCGCAAACTGCGCAGAGTGCGAAAACTCGTCGATCATCGCGCGATTGAACGCGGGGATATCCTCCGGCTTGCGGCTGGTGACGAGATTGTGATCCACCACCACTGGCTCGTCGGTCCAGCGCGCTCCGGCGTTGCGCACATCGGTCTGCAGCGACGGCCACGACGTGATGCTGCGACCGCGCAGCGCATTGGTTTCGATGAGCATGACCGGGCCGTGGCAGATCGCGGCGATGGGCTTGCGCACCTCGACGAACGCGTATACGAACGAAATCGCCAGCTTGTTCGTGCGCAGCTGGTCGGGATTGAGCGCTCCGCCAGGCAGCAGCAACGCGTCGAACTCCAGAGGATCGGCGCGTTCCAGCGTCAGATCCACTGAGACGCTGTCCGCCCACTGCCCGTGCTCCCAACCGCGAATCGGTCCGGGCTTCGGCGCGACCACGAGCGTGCGTGCACCTGCGGCATCGAGCGCGCTGCGGGGCTGCGTCAGCTCGGAATGTTCGAAGCCGTCGGTCGCCAGTACTGCGATGCGCATTCCAGCAAGACGCAGGTCTGCGCTCTCGTTTGATCCATTCATCTCGATGCTCCTCCATGAGCTCGTTCAGTTGTGAGCGCGAGAATACTGCGGACGCCGCCGCAACGCTGTAGGACGTGCGCCTACGTCGTGCCGCGTTCAATTTGCGATGTGCTCAGGCAAAAGATTCCGGAAAGAATTTCGTCTTTTTCGTGTGTTCGCAGCGCCTGAACATGTACATCACAGCGAAACTTCTTTCGGCATGATGTTTGCGACCATGCGGTCCGCAGTTGAGTTGATCGATCGAACGCATTTACTACGCAGAGGAGTTTTTTTCTATGGCAAATCGAAGCCAGCAGTCCCGCAACGCGCAGCAAGGCGGATATCGCGGTCAGCGCCAAGGCCGGTCCGACGATAATTATCGCAACGACATGCAAGGTCAGAACCAGCAATCCGGTTTCGGCCAGTCTTCGGAGTACAGACAGCAAGGAGGCTATCAAGGCGGTTCGCAAGGATCTGGCGGTCAGTACGGTGGTTCGTATGGTTCGTCCGGCGGCAACTTCGGCGGGGGGAGTTACGAGGACCGCGACGATGCCAACTTCGATCCCCAAGGCGATCGCACCCAGCAATACAGCAATCAGGATTTCGGGCAGGGCCGCTATAGCGACCAAGGGCAACGCGGTCAAGGCGGCTGGGGCCAGGGCGGTTCGCGCGGATGGAGCGGCCGAGGTGGCTACGGTCAAGGTCAAGGCGGTTACGGTCAAGGTCAAGGCGGCTACGGCCAAAGCGGTTATGGCCAGGACGGGTACGGTCAGGGCGGCTACGGACAAAGTGGCCAAGGCGGCTATAGCCAGGGCGGTTATGGCCAAACCGGCTACGGTCAAGGTAGTCATGGCCAAGGTCAAGGCGGCTATGGTCAAGGCGGTTACGGACAAAGTGGCCAGGGCGGTTATGGCCAAGGTGGTTACGGCCCAGGCGGATGGAGCCAGGGTGGCTATGGGCATAGCGAGTATGGCGGGCAGAACGAGTGGTCCGGCCACTACGGCGCCGAAACTGATTGGCAGGGCCAGGGATCGGCTATGCAAGGCGGTTACGGACAACGCGGCGGTTCGGGAAGCTTTGGCTCCCGTAGCCAAGGGCGCAGCCCTTACAGCACGTATGGCAGCGGTGGGCAGGGCAGCTCGCAGTACGGACAGTTCGGCCATCAGAGCAGTCAGCAAGGTGGCCAGCAAGGAGGGTCGTCTCAGTACGGCCAGCAGGGCGGGGCGATGGGCCAGCAGGGCTATGGACGCAGCTCCGGTATGTACGGACGCGGCGGTTCGCGCGGCCCCAAGGGGTGGCAGCGCTCCGACGAACGCCTGAAGGAAGACATCTGCGAACGCCTGTACCACGACCAGAGCATCGATTCGAGCGAAGTCACCGTTGAAGTCTCGCAGGGCAAGGTGACGTTGGAAGGATCGGTCGATGACCGCAACGTGAAGCACGCCATCGAGGATCTGGTTGATAGCGTGCCCGGCGTGAAGGATATCGAGAACCGCGTCCGCGTCGGCGGCGATTGGTCGCAGAACGAGTCGGGCAGCTCGTCGGGATCGTCGGGCCTGTACGGCTCCGGGTCGTCGGGGTCGGGCAGTTCGGGCACGTCCGGATCGAGCGGTTCGGGCACGTCCGGATCGAGCGGCTCGAGCACTTCGGGATCCGAGAGCTCGGGATCGTCGAGCTTGGGCACATCGGGCAGCGGGACGTCCGCCTACGGCACCGGCAGCGGCACCTCGCGGAATCGCAAAGAGTAAACGGCTGTCGTCGCGCGGGCCACGCTAAAAGGGCGTGGCCCGCCATAAGAATCTGCGCGGCAAGCGCAAGCGGCGCTCGACGCCGCCCCCTTTTTTCGAACGGCATGTAGGAGCCCGCCTACACCAATTCGAGCACACGTCCTCTGGCAATCGTGGCCGGTTCCGCGACAATTTGCCTATCGCTCTAACCTTCAGACGAGGTCGTGATGCCCCAGGCCTTGGTCGCTCACCGCGACTCGCCCACGCTGATGCTCCTGCTGGACCTGCTCGAGCAGCGCGGATTTTCCACGCGCGCCGCGATGTCCGCCACGCAGGCGGTCGCCGATCTTGAGTCGTCGCCCGCCCTACCCCTATGCATCTGTGACCTTGCGCTCGACGACGCCATGCGCATCGTGCAGGCTGCATGTGCGGCCAGCGTCGACGTGGTGGTGGTGACGTCGGATCCCGAGTCAGAGACCACCGCCGAGGCGCTCGCGATCGGTGCCCGCGATTGCATAGCGGAGCCGCTCAACCGATTCAAGATCGACCGCGCGCTCGCCCGTGTCGCATCGGCGTCGAAGACCGCCCCGCAGCCGGTCGAGTCGCCGATCATCGGCGAGTCTCCCGCGATGCAGCGGCTTGCGCAGACCATCGAGCGCATCGGGTCGAGCGACGTCACCGTCCTGATCATCGGCGAAAGTGGCACCGGCAAGGAGCTGGTGGCGAGCCGCCTGCATGCGCTCAGTGCACGCGCGCGCGGCCCCTATCTCGCACTCAATTGCGGCGCCGTGACGTCGACGCTGATCGAGAGCGAGCTCTTCGGTCACGAAAGGGGCAGCTTCACCGGAGCGTCGCGCCAGCACGCGGGATATTTCGAACGAGCGCACGGAGGCACGCTGTTCCTCGACGAAGTCACGGAGATGCCACTGGAGCTGCAGGTGCGCCTGCTACGGGTGCTGGAAACGCGCTGCGTGTCGAGGGTGGGGTCGTCGGATCTGATACCCGTCGACGTGCGCGTCATCGCGGCGACCAATCGCGATCCACACGATGCGGTTCGCCAAGGCAAATTGCGCGAGGACCTGCTGTACCGGCTGCAGGTAGTTCCGCTGCACGTTCCGCCGTTGCGAGCGCGTGCGGGGGATGTAAGGCTGCTGGCCAACTATTTCCTGTCGCAGCTGAACGAAACCGGACGCACCTCCAAAACCTTCAGCGAATCGGCGCTCGCACGCCTGGAGAGTTACCCTTGGCCGGGCAACGTTCGCGAGCTCTACAACATGGTGCAGCGCGCCTACATCCTGAGCGAGGGACGCGTGATCACCCATCCCGGCGTGCACCGCGACGTTCTGCCGACGGCTTCTGCGTCCGCCGTCGCCGAAAACGGGTCGATTCGCATCCAGATCGGCGAGTCGCTCGCCAACGTCGAGCAGCGGCTGATTCTGCAAACGCTGCTGCACTGCCGAACCAAGGATGAGGCGGCGCGCCTGCTGGGTGTCAGCACCAAGACCCTGTACAACAAGTTGCGCCGCTATCAGTCCGAAGAGCGCGGCGGAAGCGCACAAACGATGCCGGCAGCCACTGCGCAGCCGCAAGGCGGCGACGCGCGGATCGCTTGATGCCGCTGCGCGACAGGCGCGCGGGCAGCGTGTCACGACGGGTATGGTGAATGCGCGTACACCCGGTGCGCTGCCGCGCAGACAGCGCAGCGACCCGCAACCTCCCGCCAACGGCGAGCAGGACGAGGCGGCGTGGCCGACCAAGCGCGCGGTCGACGAATGCCGTCGCTGCCCGCTCTGGGAACGCGCCACGCAGGGGGTCGCCGGTGAAGGTCCGCGCAGCGCGCGCCTGGTGCTTGTCGGCGAGCAGCCGGGCGACGAGGAGGACCTCGCCGGCCGTCCGTTCGTCGGTCCCGCGGGACGGATGCTGCGCGGACTGCTCGACGAACTCGGCATCGATCACGCCAGCGTCTACATCACCAACGCGGTCAAGCATTTCAGCTGGGAACCGCGCGGCAAGCGACGGTTGCACAAGACACCGGCGCAGCGTGAAATGGAAGCCTGCCACATCTGGCTGGAGGGTGAGCTCGAGACCCTCAAGCCGCGCGTGATCGTCGCGCTCGGCGCCACCGCGCTCGCCGCGCTGATGCGCCGTCGCATCAAGGTCGGTGAAGCGCGGGAAAGCGTGCTGCACCTGCCCGAAGGCATTCGTGTGATGGCGACCTTTCATCCCTCGGCCGTCCTGCGCGCGCCCAATCCCGAACGCAAGGACGAGCTGATGCGCCTGTTGCGCGACGATCTCGAGGCTGCGGCCCGGCTCGCTGGCCTCATCAAGTGAGCGAGTGGCAGGTCAATGCCATCGGATGGTCGAGCGTGCTTCTTTTGTTCGCGACCATGGCCGGACAGGCGTGGAAGCAATGGAGCGAACGCACCACCAAGGGCATCGGACGCTGGTTCTTCGCCGGACAGATTGTGGCGTCGGGCGGATTCATCGCCTACAGCGCACTACAGGGTGACGCGGTGTTTGTCGCCGGTAACAGCCTAGTGCTGCTGGCCGCCGCCGCGGGCGGCGTGATTCTGTGGTGGAACCGGTCGCACCGCAGCCCTCCTGCAGCCTCTGACAACCGCTGACGCGTTCTCCCAGGCGCCGCAGTGGGCGATGCGTACCGCCGTGACGGAGCGAAGCTGCGCCTCGGAAGGTTCGCCCGGCGAGCATCGCGGCACGCCGTCGAGTGCGCTGCCGGCGCCCGTTTGCGCGCTGCCTGGCAATCGTGTACGTTGATGGCGGGGGTGTGCAGGACCCTCGGGACGATCCCTCCAAGACGGTGCCCCGTCCACCTCCTGCCGTACGCCGACCGACGCGGGCAGCATCATCCCTACGCTCGAGACATCCCCGGACATCCGACGCCTGTTCGTGGTACGCGGGCTGCGCGCATTCGCGGACGGATATGTCAGCCTCCTGCTGCCCCTGTATCTGATCGCGCTGGGCCTTGCGCCTTTGCAAGTGGGCATGATCGCCACTGCCACGCTGCTGGGATCGGGGATGCTCACCCTCTGGATAGGCCACCATGCATTTCGCTTTCGCTATCGCACGCTGCTGCTGGCGGCGACGGCGCTTATGGCAGCGACCGGTTTCGCCTTCGCGATCGTGCGCGATTTCTGGCCGCTGCTACTGATCGCGACCATCGGCACGCTCAATCCATCGAGCGGCGACGTCAGCATCTTCCTGCCGCTGGAGCAAGCACTCCTCGCACGCCTTGCCAGCGCCCGTGCGCGCACATCGATATTCGCGCGCTACAGCCTGGTCGGCGCGCTTGCGGGCGCGTGCGGCGCGCTGTTCGCAGGATTTCCGGAGATGCTGCACGATGTCGCGCACATCGAAACGCTGACGGCGCTCCAGGGAATGTTCGCGCTTTACGGCGCGCTCGGCCTCGTCGCAGCGCTGGTCTATCGCAGGTTGCCGCCCGCCGCCGGCGTCGAGACCGAAGCTCAGAGCGCGCCCCTGCATCGCTCCAAGCGCATCGTATATACGCTGGCAGCATTGTTCAGCCTGGATTCGTTCGGCAGCGGGTTCATCGTGCAATCGCTGCTCGCACTGTGGCTGTTCCAGCGCTTTCAGCTCTCGATCGCGGTCGCCGGGACCATCTTTTTCTGGACGGGCACCGTCTCGGCGCTCTCGTATCTGGTCGCCGTTCGCATCGCCAACCGTTTCGGACTGATCAACACGATGGTATTCACGCATCTGCCATCAAGTGCGCTGCTCATCGCGGTGGCGTTTGCGCCGGACCTGGGTTGGGCGATCGTCCTGCTGCTGCTGCGCAGCGCCTTGTCGCAGATGGACGTGCCGACCCGCAATTCTTATGTGATGGCCGTGGTATCTCCGGGCGAGCGCGCGGCTGCAGCGAGCGTCACTGCCGTCGCCAAGAGCCTTTCCTCGTCGATCGGTCCGCTGTTCGCGGGCTACCTGCTGGGCGCTTCGACCTTCGGTTGGCCGCTGGTCATCGGTGGGAGCATAAAGATCGTCTATGACCTGCTGCTGCTGGCGACCTTTCGATCGGTGCGTCCTCCGGAAGAAGCTCCGGCTCGATCCGAGCGCTGACTCGTGTAACCTACAAATCGCGTTCTTGAAGCTCGTCTCGCGTCCATAGTCCCTCGATGCATCCCCTTGCTTGTCTCGCCTCACCTACTCGTGAATCAGGCGTTGTCCGATAGCCGCCCCAGCAGCGTCTGTTGAAAATGGTGCATCCGTCGGCGAGACATTCGCCGGCTCGCATTATCAACACGACGAGGAGATCTGGCATGACGTCCCCGACCAACTCCCTTGAAGTCACCCGCCGCGTAGCCGTGGTCGGCGCGGCTTTCGCGCTTGCGGTCGCCCTTCCCCTTCCATTCGCCGCTGTCGCAGCGAACACCGACGATTCGAAAGCGACCGCTGCTCAGTCGCCGACTGCTGCTCAGGCGCGCACGAGTGCGGCAAAGTCTGCGTCGAGAGCTAATTCGACATCGCATGCCGACCGCGTGGAAACGCGGATACGCGATCTGCACTCGAAGCTCGGCATCACCCCGGCTCAGGAAGATCGGTGGAACGCGGTCGCCCAGGTGATGCGCGACAACGCGCAGAACCTGGATGCGATCCAGCAAACGCGCCTCGACAATGCGTCAAGGATGACCGCCGTCGAGGACGTCAGGTCATACAGCGAGCTTGCCGATGCGCATGCGCAGGGCTTGAAGAATTTCGTGCCCGCTTTCCAGGCGCTGTATGACAGTTTGTCGCCGGCTCAGCAAAAGAATGCCGATCAGATGTTCCGCGGACGCATGCAGGCGCAGGCCGCGACCCGCGGCTCCAAAGGGGAGCTGAGGCTGCGAGCGACGCCCTCCTGACTCGGGTATCCAAAGGAGATCGAGATGAATCGGAACTTACGCACGCACAAGCGAGCGCGTGGAAGCATCGTGGCGGCGCTGGCCGCAGCGCTCACCACGGCCGGCTTCGCCGGTGCGGCGATGGCCGCTGATGGCGACCGCTACGTGCATCGCGAGGGCCACTACACTCACCACGCGCCGGTGGTCCGCTATCACGCGGCACCCCATTACGCCTACCGAAACTATAACTACCCTCGGGGTTACTACGGCTATCGTTATCATGATCCGTACTACGCGTACGGTCCGCCTCCGGTAGTCTACGACCCGGCGCCCTCGCCAGGCATCAGCTTGTTCTTTGGCTTTTGAGCGTTGGCAGACCTCAAAGGCGGGAACAAGGGGGACGGCGCATTGCGCCGTCCTTTTTTTACCCTCGATGGTGCACGTTCTTCTTGGCGCGGTTGAAGTAGGCATCGAACGATGCCATCAGCTGATCCAGGTGCTTCGCGCTGTCCGATCCACTGAGCTCGTGCTCCGAAGCGCCGTTGTCGCTGCACCAGACCCTGCTTCCGCTGGGTGTGGTTCCTCCCTTTCGGGCCGCCTGCAAGTCCTCCAGATAGATGTAGCAGCGCACAAATGGCTCGGGTTTCTCCCAATCGTCGATGGTCGCTTTTTCATCGAGATGGAATCCGCGCTTCTCGAGCGCGGCAAGCGTGTCCAGAAAACGGTGAAAAGCGCGGTCGTCGTATTTCGGATCGTTGCGCCAGAATTGCGTCGACACCAGCACCTTGTCGCTGGTCGCGTTGGTCAGGTACACGTACGAGCGTACGACGCGGCTAGTATCCGTTGCGCTGGGCTGCGCGCCCGCGTTCGGCGCGCAACCCAGGCAAAACGCCAGGGCCAGAGCAGCGCGAACATAGGTGCCTTTGGGGGTCGGCATTTCAGCTCCTTTGGGTTCTTGGTTGGAGTGCACGTTGGACCGCGTCCCCGCGCGTAAATTCAGGCTACAGCGGCTTCCATTCGCCCACTGCCTGACGTGCAGTATCATTCAATGGACGTGCGAGCAGCCCGCTTTGTGAAACGAAGACCTGGTAGCGAGCGCCGTCGCTCATGGGAAGATAAACCGCAGTACCGTACAAAGCATCGACTCCCGGAACATAGCGGTGCCACAAGCGCAGCGCACGCCAGGTGTCGAAGCGCTCGGGAGGATTGAGAGCCTGCACCGTGCGTACCGCGGTGCGATCGCGCTCGACGTCCGCGTAGCGGCCGCTGATGCGCTCGAGCCGATACGCCGCGTCGAAACCAAGCATGTTGGCGAAAGCAGTCCACTTGAGAATGCGCGCATCGATCTGCCATTCGTCGCCGCGCAGCGCCACGCGTTGACTCGTGCCCGACGGATAGTCAAGGACGGCATCGAACCGTTGCTCTCCTGTCACGTTGAAAGCGATCTCCGCCGCTGGTTGCTCGTGAGTCAGGCGATCGTAGGTGAGCAGGTCGAGGCCGATGAGCGCGACCGCGACGGCGGCGAGGAGCGCGACCAACGATGCCATGCCGTGCATTGCCGATGCTCCGTAGCGTCTTCCGCGCAGGCAACGCGCCGACAGCCGCGTGAAAAGCAAGGCGAGCAGCGCGCACGCGCCCACGGCGCCGACGACAAAGAGCCGCGGATCGCCCACGTTAGCGCATCACGGAATCAAAACATCGAGCCGGCATCGCCTCGCCCGCGCGCCGGTTCAACCCGACTCGAATGTCCACCCGTTGAGCGAATGTCCGCCACTTTGGATCTGGGCACGAGTGTCGAGCAGGAGCTTTTTAAGGTTCGCTGGCGTGCGCAGATCCTCCATCACGTTGCCTTCGAAAGTGCCGATGATCACATCGTGGTCGCCATAGACGCGAAAGCCGAGTTCCCGGTGGTAATCCTGGAGCTCGGCGACCACATGAAAGGGCGCAAAGGCCCTGCGCACTTTCTCGAGGACATCTTCGCTGGTGAGCCTGATGCTCATCGTACCTCCTTCATCGACTGTGCAACGGTGGCGGAGGCGTTCGCGGTCGTTGTCCCCGGGCCCGCTCAGCGCACCCAGTGACCGGGACGGAACACCCAGCGGCCATTCACCGCGACCCACTCGTCCGGCACGTAATGATAGCCGTGACGGGCGACGATCCAATGGCCCTGCACCCAGACGTGGTGAGCGCCATTCCAGCGCCAGTAGCCGGGTGCCCACACGTATCCGCCGCGTGGCGGTGGCACCGGCTCCACGAGCACGGCGGGAGGCGGGGTGCCGATGTAAACGGTTGCGGCATGGACGGGCACGACGGCCGTCCCCACCATCGTGCTTGCGACCAGCGCGGCTGCGATCGAAGCCTTCAATTTCATCATCGTTCTCCTGAACAGGTACTCAGCTGCGATTACGCCGAGCGACGGGCGGCGGCTGACATCGCACAAGACTTCGCGGAAGGCTTTCGCCATGGCGTGCTCATGCAAGGGCTGGCGCGAGCACTGCTCCGGCGAGCCATGCCTTGCCGCGCGCATAGAGCGCGTCGACCTCCGGGCCGGTCAGTTGCGGCATGTCGCGCTTCACCACGTAGCCGAGTTGCGTCTGGATGTACGCGAGGTGCCGGTATCCCTTAGGAAAACCCGCGAGCGCTGCCTGATCGATGACCAGGCGCGCCGACGGATCGACCGGGTCGACGCGATCTTTTTCGTAGATCGGCTGGCGCAGCACGACACCCCAGCGACCATCGCGCTTCTCGACGAAGTCGTAAAAGCGTCCCGTGCACACCACGTCGCAGAGCACTCCCTGCACGTCGCCGCGTTGCGAGATCGTCATCTTCGTTTGAGCGATCGCGCGCGGTCCCGCCAGGTCGATCGATGTCCCGCCCAGAAAATGCAGGATGCTCACACCCCTGGCCCAGCCTTCGCGCGTGACCCGAATGAATTCTTCCGCCGGCCCCTGGAACCACGTCGCCATCATGACGCCGTCGTCATGCCATACCGTGCGAAAGCGCTCCCAGTCGCCGGCGTCGCGCCACAGCGCCCAGTTCTCGATCAGGTCGCGGATTGCGAAGCGCTCGGTGATGTCGTTGTCCATGCGGAATGCCCTCGGCTACTCCTCGCGCGCACGACTATTCACGGCGAGATCATACGCGGGCGCGCAACACCGGCGTACCGGACGTCAACGCAGATACGCGAGCAGCGGCGAGCCAGCCAGGCGCTTCACCAGCGCATCCTCGGCGGCGCGCATCTGGGCAGGCGTCAGCAATTCCAGCCATGCAATCTCACCGCCGACCAGCGTCGCGATCGCCACGCCGTCGCGATAGAGCACGCGATTGCTGAGCAGCGCAGGCACCTTCGCACCTGGCGTGATCACGCCGATCAGGTTCAGCGGATCGGCGCCACTCACCGACACCAGTATCTGTGCGTCGACGGCACGGCGCGCATCGCGCAACGCCGTCACCGCCTCGGGCAGCGCAAACTGCTCGCCGGAGACGCCGGCGACGAAGCGGCCGCCGCGAATGTCGCCGCGCGCCTCGAGTCGGCGCAGCACACGCAGCATATCGCGCCACGCGGGCAGCCACACCGCTTCGCGCTGCAGCAAGCGCCAGAACACGACGCCGTAACGCCTTAGCAGCGCCAATACGACGTGCTCGACCATGTCGTGATCCGGCTCGTAGTACGCGCGCTTCGGCGCCTCGCCCGCGACGGGCCGCTTGACCAGCGACCATCGCCCGGCGTCCTCGATGCCGAACAGCGGCGCCCGGCGATGTCGTCGGGTCGCACCGAGGGGCTTGCGCTTCTCCGATGGCGTCAGCAGCGCGCGCAGGCCGGCGAAGCTGTCCGAGGCAACCCATCCCGCAACCACCAGCTCGGCGAGCGCATCCTCGACCTGCGTGCGCAACAATCCCGTGGCAGCGACGATCTCGTCGTAGAACGAGGCTCCATGCGCGCGCAGCAACTCGACCACGGCCTGCGCGCGCGAGCTCAGCGCCTCTTTCGCCAACGCGGGTGGGGGCGCGGCGCGCGTCCACGGTGCAGCGCTGCGCCGCGGCAACAGCGTGACCGGCGTCGTGCGTATCGGGCCGCGCGCGCTCGCGGCGGCGTTCGCGGCGTGGCTCAGCCGCGTCCAGATGACGCGTCCGGAAAGACACAGATCGTCCAGCCAGGTGAATTCATAATCTTCCAGACGCGCCGGAAGGATGTCCGATTCCCACGACGCGGCCGGCGCCTCGAATCCCTGAAGCTGCGTGATGATCGCATCGAGTGCGTCGGGCCCCTGCCGCTGCTCGCCCGGCGTCAGATGCTGCCAGCGAAACAGGAAGCGCATGAAATCCTTGGTCGATACCGGCTCGATCTCCTGGCGCAACCGCTTGACCGTGTAGCGATGGATGCGCGCGAGCAGCGCGCGATCGCACCATTCGGTTTGCGCCGCGCCCGGGATGAACAGTCCGCTCATGACCACGCCTTCGCCGGCGAGCCTCGCCAGCACGGCATCGACTTCGCTCGCCGAAACGTTCATCGACAGCGCGATCGCGTCGGCCGTCACCGGTCCGAGCCCTTCCATGCGCCCGCGCACGATCTCGAGCAACGCATCGTCGCGCAACCATGTCTTCTGCGCGAATTCGGCGGGCGCCTCGATCGGCGGCTGGAGGCGGGCGCCCGGATACACGGCGGCGAACTGGGGTAGACGCTCCGCGGGTACCCACAGCGCGAGATCGCTACTCCGCTCACCGTCCACGCGATGCGGATCGTCGCTACGTGGCGCGAGGTGCGTCACCCGACGCTGCTTCGCGAGATCGGCCAGCAGTCCTTCCCACGCTGGTTGCTTCGCGAGCTCGTCGCGCGTGATGAAGCCCAGTCCCAGCAGCGCGTCGTGCAGCTCGTCCGCGCTCTCGGCTTCGGGCCACGCCTCGGTGCGCACGCGCTCGATCGCCGCGATGTCGAGACGGCCGATATCAGCCGCGCTGGCGTCGTCGAGCCAGCGCCGACTCATCACCGCCTGCGCGCGGCGCTCCTCGAGCGGCGCATCGTCGAGATAGGCATAGGGACGCGCGGTGAGAATCTCCAGCGCCAGAGGCGAAGGTTCGGTGAGGTCGCGCGCCACCACCTTGATGTTCCCGTTTTCGATATCGGCAAGCAGGTGCTCCAGCCCGTCGATATCCATCGCCTCGTAGAGGCAGTCGTGAACGGCCTGCGCGACCAGCGGATGATCCGGAATCTCGCGGTCGCCAACAAGATTCTCCGCGCATGCGATCTGGTCCGGGAATACCGCCGCCATCAGGTCTTCGGCACGCATGCGCTGCAGCGGCGCCGGAACCTTCTTGCCGCCGCGAAAGCGCGGCAGCGCGAGCGAGGTGCCGGCGATCCAGCGCCAGCGCACGCCGAACATCGGTGCGACCAGCATTGCCTGGACGAGGAGCGGCCGAACCGTCTTCGCGTTCAGGTAGCGGGCGACACTGTCGAGGGGAAAGCTGTGGCTGGTGGATAACGAGAACACGATGGCGTCCTCGGTGGCCGCCGCCTGCAGTTCGAAGTTGAACTTCACGCAAAAGCGCTTGCGTAGCGCGAGCCCCCATGCGCGGTTGATGCGGCTGCCGAAGGTTGAGTGGACCACCAGCTGCATGCCGCCCGACTCGTCGAAAAAACGCTCGAACACGATGACCTGCTGCGTGGGCAGCACGCCGAGCGCCGCCTTGGCAGTGGCCAGGTAGTCGATCACCTGGCTGGCGACGGGGGATGACAGCCCGACGTCGTGCATCAGCTGTCCGAACGCGCCTTGCTTGCCCGCCGGCTGGTCGAGCCTATAGGAGATTCCCTCGCGAAGTCGCGACACCGCGTGCGATAGCTCAGCTGTTCGCGCAGGCGCTTCGCCGAGCCAGAAGGGAATCGTCGGCGGCTGCCCATGCGCATCGTCGACGCGCACCCTGCCCGCCTCGACGCGAAGAATGCGATACGAACTGTTGCCGAGCTGGAAAATGTCGCCGGCGAGGCTTTCCACCGCGAAGTCCTCGTTGACGGTGCCGACGAGCTGGCCGGCGGGCTCGAGCACCACATCATAGTCGGCGCTGTCGGGAATCGCTCCGCCCGAGGTGAGCGCGGTGAGCCGTGCACCGCGACGCGCGCGCAGCACGCCATTGACCGCATCGCGGTGCACGTACGCGGCGCGATGGCCGTGCCGTGTGCTGAAGCCTTCGGCGAGAGAGCGCACGACGCTCTGGAACTCGTCGCGTGTCAGATCCCTGTAGGAATACGCCCGGCGTACGAGATCGAACAGCGCGTCTTCGGTCCAGTCCCGCGCTGCGACCTCGGCGACGATCTGCTGCGACAGTACGTCGAGCGGCTTGGGCGGAATCATCAACCGGTCGAGCTCGCCGCGGCGTACGGCATCGAGCAGCGCAGTGCATTCGATCAGCTCGTCGCGCGACAGCGGAAAAATGCGTGCTTTGGGGACGCCACCGACCTGGTGACTGGCGCGCCCCGCGCGCTGCAGGAAGGTCGCGATCGAGCGCGGTGATCCGAGCTGGCACACCAGCTCGACATCACCGATGTCGATGCCGAGCTCCAGTGACGCCGTCGCGACCAGCACCTTGAGCTCGCCTGACTTGAGGCGTTGCTCGGCCTTGAGACGAAGCTCCTTCGCCATGCTGCCGTGATGCGCGGTGACGTGCTCGGGGCCAAGCCGATCTGACAGGTGCCGGGCGGCGCGCTCGGCCATGCGCCTCGTATTGACGAAGACCAGCGTCGTGCGATGGCTGAGCGCAAGCTCGGCCAGTCGAGCGTAGACCTCGTCCCAGACCTCGTGCGACATCACTGCCTGCAGCGGCGACGACGGCACCTCGATCGCGAGATCGCGCGCGCGGACGTGACCTGCATCGACGATCACGCAGTCGGACGGCGTGGTCGGCTGATCTCCGGCACGCTCGCCTACCAGGAAGCGCGCGATGTCCTCGATGGGCTTTTGCGTCGCCGACAACCCGATGCGCACTAGCGGCTTAGGCGTCAGTGCCGCCAGTCGCTCCAGCGACAGCGCGAGATGGCTGCCGCGCTTGTTGCCGGCCAGCGCATGGATTTCGTCGACGATGACGGTGCGCGTCGTGGCCAGCATCGTTCTGCCCGATTCGGAGCCGAGCAGCACGTAAAGCGACTCCGGGGTCGTGACCACGATATGCGGCGGGCGCTTGCGCATCCCCGCGCGCTCGGATTGCGGCGTATCGCCGGTGCGAACCAGCGTGCGGATCTCGACATCGGGCAGTCCCATCGCAGCGAGCTCCTCGCGGATGCCGGCGATGGGCGCGGAGAGATTTTTCTGGATGTCGTTGGACAGCGCCTTGAGCGGCGAGACGTAGACCACGTGCGTCTCATCCGGCAGCGGCGTCTCGACCCCGCTGCGGACGAGGTGGTCGATGGCTGCCAGAAACGCCGCCAGCGTCTTGCCGGACCCGGTCGGCGCGGCCACCAGCACGTTGCGTCCGGCCTGGATCGCCGGCCAGGCTCGCGCCTGCGGCTCCGTAGGCGCGACGAATTGCTTGCGGAACCAGTGCTCGACGGCGGGGTGGAAGGTGGTGTCGGAGGTCATGCGGCCAGGGGGGAACAGCGTTATTAGATAGGGTATGAGCCGGAAAGTGCAAGCGGCGTGACGGATTTTGTACGGCAACGCAAATAAGCGGAGTCCTTGCGCGATATCAAAGCGTCGCCAGAGGTCGGGGGTAACCTTCCTGCGTCCAGCTCTACGGTTAGGGAATGCAATGAAAGTCAGCGACATTATGACGGCGGAAGTCATTTCGGTCCGCCCCTCGGATACTATCGCCCAGGCGATCCAGCTCATGCTGCAGAACCGTATCAGCGGGCTCCCGGTCATCGACGACGCTGGCGAGCTGTGCGGAATCGTTTCCGAGGGCGATCTGCTGCGACGCGCCGAGACCAGCACCGCGAGGCGCCGCGCGCGCTGGCTCGAAATCCTGCTGCCCCCAGGCCGGCTCGCGGACGAATACGTGCATACCCACGGGCGGCGCATCGACGAAGTCATGACCGACAAAGTGGCGACGGTGACGGAAGACGTCGCTGTCGAGACCGTGGTGACGATGATGGAGCAATCCGGCATCAAGCGCGTGCCCGTCGTGCGCGGCGGCAAGGTCGTCGGCATCGTGACCAGGGCCAATCTGTTGCAGGCGCTCGCTGCCCTTGGCGAGACCATGTCGGGCTCGGCCGGTTCCGACGCGACGATCCGCCGTCGCATTCTCGACGAGGTGGCGCGCGAGCCGTGGGGTCCTCGCTATGGCTTCAATGTGATCGTTCACGATGGCAAGGTTGACCTGTGGGGGGCGCTCTTCGACGAACGCGAGCGCAAGGCGCTGCGCGTGGTCGTGGAAAATATTCCGGGGGTGAAGGAAATTCACGACCACATGATCTGGGTGGAACCGCTTTCCGGAGCTGTGCTCAGCGCCCCCGATGAGTTGCGGTCCGCAGACGCTTGAGGTTGGGCGGTTGACACACGTCAACGCGACAGTCGTCGAAACGACGCAGCATTTGACCATGGGCCGGCCATGGGTTCGGTCCCATCGCCGATAAACCTCTACTTTCATCGCACCCTCTCGACCCGAAACGGAGCAACGACCATGTTCAAGCGAATCCTCGTGGCAATCGACGGCAGTCCGACATCGAACCGCGGGCTCAAGATCGCACTCGCGCTGGCGAAGGAACACAACTCCACTCTCTACGTCGTGCATGTGGTCGACGACATGGCGATCGCCCTCGGACTCGACGGCGGCGTCTACGTTCCCGCGGATTACGTCGAGGGGCTCGTCGAGCGCCTGCGCAGCAGCGGGCGCAAGGTTCTCGCGGCCGCGCAGAAGCTGGCGCAAAAGGAGGGACAGGCGATCAAGCCGCTGCTGGCCGAGACGCTTGGTCGCAGCGTCGCGCAGGCGATTCTCGCCGAAGTGAAAAAGTCACGCGCCGACCTCATCGTGCTCGGCACGCACGGACGCAGGGGTTTGAGTCGCCTGGTCATGGGAAGCGACGCCGAGACCGTGCTGCGCGAGACGGGCGTCCCGGTGTTGCTGGTGCGATCAGCTTCGAACAAGCGCGCGTCCAGGGCGCGTTAGGCCCTCTCAGAGGGTCAGAACGGCGGCACCGCTGATCGCCCCCTCGCGCAGCGCCGCGAGTGCCTCGTTGGCTTGCGCCAGCGGAAAGGGGATGACCGCAGTCCGCACGGTTACGCGCTGCGCGAGCTCGATGAATTCACGGGCATCGCGCCGGGTGAGATTCGCAACCGAGCACACGCTTCGCTCTCCCCACAGGATCTCGTATGGAAACTGCGGGATGTCGCTCATGTGAATGCCAGCGCATACGACGATGCCGCCTTTACACACGTCGCGCAGCGCCTTCGGGACCAGCGCACCTACCGGGGCGAGCAGGATGGCGGCATCGAGCTCTGCCGGCGTGGCTTCATCGCTACCGCCTGCCCATGCGGCACCCAGGTCTCGCGCGAATGACTGTGCCGTCGAATCGCCGGGGCGCGTAAAGGCAAAGGTTTCGCGCCCCTCGAAACGCGCCAGCTGGGCGATGATGTGCGCGGCTGCACCGAATCCGTAGATCCCCAGACGTCGCGCATCGCCCGCCTTGCGCAAGGCGCGATACCCAATCAGTCCTGCGCACATCCACGGCGCGAGCTCGATGTCGGAAAACCCGTCGGGTAGACGAAAGCAATAGCGGCTGTCGGCGACGATCAAGTCGGCGTAGCCGCCATCGACGGTATAGCCCGTGAATTGCGGTGCATCGCAAAGATTCTCCTGACCCGATCGGCAGTATCGGCATACTCCGCAGGTCGATGCCAGCCATGGAATGCCGACGCGGTCTCCTGGTGCGAACTCATCGACGCCCCCTCCCGTGGAGACCACGGTTCCCACGACTTCGTGTCCCGGGATGACGGGCGAGCGGGCGTGCGGCAATTCGCCATCGACGACGTGAAGATCGGTTCGGCAAACGCCGCAGGCGTGGACGCGAACGACGATTTGACCGGGAAGGGCCTCCGGGTCGTCGCGCTCCACCGGCATCAGCGGGCTGCCCGCGCTTCGAAGTTCCATGGCCCGCATCGCGTCGTTCCGCTATCGGATTCCAGCGTCGGGCGCGCGAGCGATGAAAGGCGCGCTGCAGCGTGTCAGGAGCGCCGCGCCTCCGGACCGACGCCGATCGGAGGAGGCGCGAGGTTGACGATGCGCGTGAACAGCGCATCGAACTGGCGCCCCGATTCCGCGCCCAGCATCGGGTCGGCATGTCCGGCAAATGCGTCGTCGATGGTTTTCCAGTCGTCTTCGGTGAGGTACTGTTGCGCGAGCGGAAGCACCTGCTTTTCCTCGACCCGCATGTGTTCCCAGTGGAAGTCGGCATACGCCTCCACCGCGGCGAGGAAATTCGAAAACTCTGGGGCTCCACCCTGCTGGTAGCGCGCCAGCGCCTGCTCGAGCATCCGAATTTTTTCCGCGCCCGCGCGATGCTCCACCTCGAGCCCATCGAGCAGCGGCGCGGCCTCGGGGCGACGCCGCCTCAGTGCGCGAAAAAGGTATCGGTCTTCCTTCGGGTGGTGGTAGCGTTCGGGAAACGCGTCGATGTAATAGATCATCGCCCCCAGCACCTCGAAATTTGGCTTGCTGCGGGCATCGCGGATGTCGTGCACGAGGTAGAGCATGCCGTGAAGGACCGCCGCCAGCGACCGGTGCTCGTCGAGAATCGTGCGGACTGCCTGCATGGATGGTCCCCTGCGCGCCGCCACGGAAGTTCGCGACGGGACGGACGTAATGCATATTAGCTCGGCACATGCGACGCGCCTTGACCCAAATCAATACCGCGCGATACGCGCTCAGAAGTCACGAAGCTATACTGGCCCATGTTCATCACGCAGGCAACCACATGAGCCACTACCATTGCGTCGTCTGGATAGATCACCGCGAAGCGCACGTCATCGAGTTCAACCCTAACGACGCTGAAGCGAGTGTGATTCATCCGAAATCGAAGCACGAGCACCTGCACCACAAAGAAGGCGTCGTGGGATCCGGAAAGGCTCCGCAGGATCATGCGTACTACCAGGCGGTATGCGATGCGATCCGCGATGCCGGTGAAATACTCATCGTAGGCCCCTCGACCGCGAAGATCGAGCTGTTCAAGCACATGCAGGCGCATGCACCGGCCGTCGCCGCCCGCGTCGTCAGCCTCGAGACGGTAGACCATCCGACCGACGGCCAGCTGCTGAAATTCGCGCGGCGCCATTTCGACGCGGACGACCGGATGCGCTCGCAGACCTGAGACCGTCGCGAATCCGTCGCGCCCAGCGGCCTCATGTCGTGGGCGGCCGGTGTGCGAACCGTAGATGAATGTTCTTTTCCTGCGTGAACGAAAGTAATTCCTCGAGGCATTCCTCGCGTCCCACGCCCGACTGCTTTATGCCCCCGAACGGCGCGCCCAGGAAATGGCGGCCGACCTCATTCACCCAAACGTAACCCGCCTGCGCGGCGCTCGCCGTGCGCAACGCGGCGTTGAGGTCGTTGGTCCAGATGGAGCAGGTGAGTCCCATCTCGACCGCGTTGACGTCGCGCATCATGGCGGCTTCGTCGGTCCACTTCAGCACCGAGAGCACCGGCCCGAAGATTTCCTCGCACGCAATCTTCATCGCCGGCGTGACGTTGGCGAAAACCGTCGGATCAACGAACAGCCCACCTGCCAGCTCGGGCGCCTGCGGTAAGCTGCCGCCGCACACCAGCGTCGCGCCCTCCTTGGTTGCGCTCGCGATGTAGCCGAGGACGCGGTCGTACTGGGCGCGGCTGCTGATCGCGCCCATGGTCGTCTCCCACACATGCGGCCTGCCCGGACGGAACGCGCCGATTCTCGCCTTGAGCTCATGCAGCACCGCATCGTGGATCGCGCCGTGCACGAATGCGCGGCTGGTCGATCCGCACGACTGCCCGCACCACGCGAAGTTCATGCCAGCGATCATCGCGTCGGCCACCGTCGCCGGATCGGCGTCTCCGAATGCGATCAGCGCATTCTTGCCGCCAAGCTCGAGCAGCACCGGCTTGAGGGTATCCGACGCGCTGCGCATCACAGCGCGTCCTGCGGCGACGCTGCCGATCAGCGCGACCTTGGCGACGTGCGGATGGGCCACCAATGCCGCGCCGGTTTCTCGCCCCTGACCCGTGACCACGTTGAAGACACCCGGTGGAAAGACGTCGGCGACGAGTTCGGCCAATCGCAGCGCCGAGAGCGGCGCCTGCTCGGGCGGTTTCACGACGATGGTGTTGCCCGCGGCCAGCGGTGCCGCCGACTTGCCTGCAGCGAACATGAATGGATGATTGAAAGGGATGATGCGGGCAACGACGCCGAGCGGCTCGCGAACCGACACGTTCATTCGGTCCGGACCCATCGGTATCGATGCGCCTTTCATCTCGGTGACCAGCCCGGCGAAAAAGTCGATTTGCGCCGCCGCGATCTCGGCGTCGCCCAGCATCGCGCGCACCGGGTTGCCGCAATCGATGGCGTCGAGCATCGCCAGCTCGCGCGTGTTGTCGCGAACGATCTGGGCGAAGCGGCGCAGCGCCTTGGCGCGCTCCAGCGGCGGCGTGTCGCGCCACGCGGCGAAGGCATCGTGCGCGCTCGCGACGGCCGCATCGACGTCGGCTTCTGCACCGTCGGCCGCGCGTCCCAGCGCTTCGCCGGTGCCGGGACTCGTGAGGTCGAAATAGCGCCCGGACAGCGGAGAGTGCCAGGCACCGTCGTAGAAAAGGTCGCGGTGCGAGGGAAGAAGCGAGAGGTCGGCCGCCTGCGCGGTGCCGGGCGTGGGGTCGTGGCGCATGGCGCATGTTAGTCGACGCCAAGCCATGGTGAAAGGTCTGCAGTCGCGCACCGTTGCCGTTCGTCCTACCGTCGATCAAGGCTTCCGCTGATTTCTGGTCGGCGCGGCGGCATCGACAATGCTCGGGTTAGCGATCAAAACGAGGCATTTCATGGCCAAGACCGTCAGCGATGCGCTGGTCGAACGCATCATCGCATGGGGGATTACGCGCACCTACGGTTATCCGGGAGATGGCATCAATGGCGTGATGGGCGCGCTCAATCGCCGCCGCGAGGACGTCGATTTCATCCAGGTCAGGCACGAAGAGATGGCCGCGTTCATGGCGTGCGCGCACGCCAAGTTCACTGGCGGCACCGGCGTGTGCATCGCGACCTCGGGACCGGGCGCTATTCACCTGCTTGCGGGGCTCTACGATGCCAAGCTCGATCATCAGAGCGTCGTCGCCATCGTTGGCCAGCAGGCGCGCAGCGCGCTTGGCGGCAGCTACCAGCAGGAGATCGATCTCCACTCGCTGTTCAAGGACGTCGCCGGTGCCTACGTCGAAATGGTGGTGACTGCGCCGCAATTGAGGCATGTCGTCGACCGCGCGTTTCGCATCGCTGCGAGCCAGCGCACCGTGACCGCGATCATTCTTCCCAACGACGTGCAGGAACTCGCGGCCGAGGAGCCGCCTCACGAGCACGGCACGCTCCATTCAGGCGCGGGATGCAGTTCCGCGCGCATGGTCCCTCACAATGCCGACCTGCAGCGCGCCGCCGACGTGCTCAACGCGGGATCTCGGGTCGCGATGTTGGTCGGCGCAGGCGCGCTCGGTGCCACCGACGCAGTGCTCGAGGTCGCCGACAAGCTCGACGCCGGCATCGCCAAGGCGCTGCTGGGCAAGGCCGCGGTGCCCGACGATCACCCACGCGTGACCGGGTCGATCGGAATGCTGGGCACCAAGCCGAGCTACGACCTGATGATGAAATGCGATACGCTTCTCATCGTGGGCTCGGCGTTCCCCTACGCGGAGTTCCTTCCGCCAGAAGGGCAGGCGCGCGCCGTGCAGATCGATATCGACGCGCGCATGCTTTCGCTGCGCTATCCTGCCGACGTCCATCTCATCGGGGACAGCGACGAGACCTTGCGCGCGCTGCTGCCGCTGCTCGACGGCAGAGGCCGGCCCGAGTGGCGACGCAGCCTTGACGAGAACATCGCCGAATGGAACGAGCTGCTCGCGCGCCGTGCGATGAACGACGCGGAGCCGCTGAATCCGCAACGTGTGTTCGCCGAGCTTTCGCCGCGGCTGCCGGAACGATGCATCGTCACGTGCGACTCGGGATCGTCCGCGGTGTGGTACGCGCGCGATGTTCGCCTGCGGTCAGGCATGCGTGCGTCGCTCTCCGGCGGCCTGGCGTCGATGGGTTGCGCGGTTCCCTATGCGCTCGCCGCCAAGCTCGCCGATCCGGAACGGCCGGTCGTCGCGCTCGTCGGGGACGGGGCGATGCAGATGAACGGCATCAACGAGCTCATCAGCATCGCCAAATACCGCGAGCGCTTCATCGATCCGCGGCTGGTGGTTCTGGTGCTCAACAATGGCGACCTGAACATGGTGACTTGGGAGCAACGCGGGACGCAGGGCGATCCGCGTTTTGCCGGTTCGCAGGATGTGCCCGATTTTTCCTACGCGGCCTATGCGGCGATGCTTGGGTTCGGCGCGGTGACAGTCAGCTCGGCCGAGGAAGTCGGCCCTGCGTGGGACCAGGCATTCGCTGCCAATCGACCATTTCTGATCGATGCTCGAACCGACCCGAATGTGCCGCTGCTTCCGCCGCATGTGACACTCGCCGAGACGCGCGCGCTCGCCGGCGCGTTGCTCAAGGGCGATCGCAGCAGCCCGCAGGTGGCCAAGGCTATTTTCCGCGAGCTCTACCCCGAGCATCGGTAGCCGACGCGTGCCACGCGGCACGCGTCCTCGAGACTATTCGGCGAGCACCTCGCCCGAGCCGCCCATTTCCTTCGGCAGGTCCTTCATCTTGGGGAGGCCGTCCTTCATTCGCAGCACGGTTTCGCCGTAGTTCACGTGAACCTTCGGGTCGTGTCGGTAGCTGGGAATCGTCGCCGCGTAAACGTCGACCAGGTTCCACATCGGGTGATCGGTCATGAGGTGACCGCCGCAGGTCTTGCAGAACTTGCGGTGGCTCTTTTCGGTCTTGTGATACGTGCCGATGTTGCCTTCGCCCTTGGTGACCTTCACCGATTCCGGTTTCCACAGACTGAACGCGTTGACCGGCGCGGCGGCCCAGCTCCGGCACGACGCGCAGTGGCAGTAGCCGGCCGCCGCGGGCTCGCCGGTCACGGCGAATTCGACAGCGCCACAGAAGCAGCTTCCCTTGTAAGTCTCGGCCATGGTTTCTCCGTTGTTCTCAGTTGTCATGTCACGTCCAAGGGGTACGCGCCCCGGCGTGGCTCAACTCTGCGCGCCGGACTTCACGCGCTTCGCGCGTGGGGCTGGCACGTCCGGCATCTCGCACATCGTCGCGACATGCGCATCGTCGTCAGTGGTGGTTGCGTGCTTCCTCGAAGGCAAAACGTTAACCGGATTGGTTTCGGTTGTCACTGCATAGGCCGCCGAAACCAGGCTTGGGTCGATGCTTCCCATCTCGAACTCTGCGGGCAGCACGACCAGCGCGGTCAGGGTGAGCGCTGTCATTGCGAACGCCGCCAGCCCCAATGCCAAGCGCGGCGTGCTCGGTAAGTAGTCATTCATGCTCGATTCCTTGACGTTGACCCGATGTCTGGGTGGACACCGAACCTTAGCCAGGGAATGCACCAGCACGACGTCAGCCGATACTGCCTTTTGTATCGTATGTTTCGAGCATCCCAAGTGTCCTTACTCCCGAGCCGGCGGCTTGCCCGATATCGAAGCCAGCTCGGAGACGACGCGCCGAACCTCGCCCGGCAGAAACGGCTTTTCGATCACGGGACGGCCGCTTTCGGAGACGAACTCGCGTAAGTTCGACGCCAGCGTGTCGCCCGTCACGAACACGACGCGGCCGCCGTGGCCGGGCCAGCGCTGCTCGATTTCGTGATATAGCGCGCGTCCATCGAGATCGGGCATGCGCATGTCGGTGAGGATCACGTCGAAGCTCTCGCTCGCCAACCGGGCCAGCGCTTCGCGTCCCGACGCCACCGTCACCACGCGATGACGCGCACCGGTCAGGATTTCGGCAAGCGTCTCGCGGATCTCCGTCTCGTCGTCGACGATGAGCACCGAGCGTCGACCGCTGCTCAGCCTGGCCTGGGGTGGCTCGTCGGCTACGACGGTCCCCACCTTGCCAACCGGCAGTGAGACCAAGAACACCGCGCCACCTTCGGGAGGACACGTCACCTTCAGCGTTCCACCATGCGCTTCGACGATGCCCAGGCTTACGGCGAGTCCGACGCCGAGGCCGATCCCGGTCGGTTTGGTGGTGAAATACGGATCGAACACGCGTGCGCGAAGATGCGCCGGGATGCCGGGTCCGTTGTCGGCCACGGTGATGCAAATCTGGTCGCTACGCGCGTCGAAGCGGCTGCTCACGCGTATGCGGCGCGGCGGCGGCTGGTCCTGCAGCGACTGTTGCGCGTTGATGATGAGATTGAGCATGACCTGGTGCAGCTGGTCGGCATCGGCGAGGATCGGTGGAATGTCGCCGGCAAGGTCCAGAGTCACCTCGATGCTGCTGGTGCGGATGGCGTAGCCGGCGATGTCGAGCGCGGCGGTCACCACCTCGTTCACGGCCACCTGCCCGCGCGCCGGTTGCTGCTGCCGCGCCATCGCGAGAAAGGTGCGCACGATGCGCGCGCAACGCTCGGCTGCGGTGCGTATCTTGAGTGCCGCCGCCTGCGTCGCAGGGCCGCCCTGTTCCTCGAGCAGCACCGCGCGTGCGACTACCACCGAGAGCGGGTTGTTGAGCTCGTGCGAGACACCCGCGAGCAGCGAGCCCAGGGCGGCGAGCTTTTCGCGCTGGTACAGCGATTCGCGCTGCCGGGCGAGCTCTTCCGCCGAGCGCTTTTTGTCGGTGATGTCGCGCGCGATGGTCAGCACGTGTGGCTTGCCCTGGTATTGCATCGGAATGCCGTGCACTTCGAGCTCGAGCGCGGAGCCGTCCTTGCGCAACTCGGTCACCTCGGAATGCAGCGATTCACCGGCGGCGACCGCGCGCAGGAACTCGGGGCGGAACGACGGGCCGGTCCAGCTCCCCGGCATCAGCGCCGAGAATTCGCCGTCGCCATAGCCGTACATGCGCCACAACGCGGGGTTGGTATCCACGATCTCGCCCGCGGCGTTCCACAGCGCCAGCCCGTCGATCGATGCGTTGAACATGGCGTGGTACTGCTCCTCGCTCGCGCGCAGCGCCGCCTCGGCGATCTTGCGGCCGGTGATGTCACGAGCGAGCGCCAGGACGCGATCCTGTCCACCGATCGTCACCCGCCTGACGAACACTTCATGCCAGCGCAGGCTTCCGTCCTTGCTTTTTCCGTGCCATTCCACCCGTAGTTGCTCGCCGTTGAATGCGCGCGCGATGAGCGCCGTCGCGTCCTGCTGGGTGTATGGACGTTCGCCGGTACCCAGCGCGCCGACGTCGATGCGACGGAACTCCTCGCGGGTGTAACCGAAGGTCGCGCATGCCCTGCGGTTGACATCGACGATCGCGCCCGTGGTGTCGTGGACGAAAATCGCATCCTCGGCAGCGTCGAATATCTCGCGGTAGCTGGCTTCCGAGAGACGCAATGCCTCCGCCGAGCGCTGGCGCTCGCCGATGTCGGCGGAGATGGCGAGCGCCATGGCATCGAATGCGCGACTCAAACGACCGAGCTCGTCGTTGCCTCTAAGGTCACTGCGCGCCGCCAGATTTCCCGAGGCAAGCTGCTCGGCGGCATGCACCAGGCGCGCGGTGCGCCGCGTCAGAAGGAAGTGAAACACCAGCCACATCGCGAGCGCCAGAGCGGTGACCCATCCCGCCCAATAAAGCGATTGCTGCAGCACCTGCGCGCGCGCTTCGAGCTTGTAGCGCTTGAGGTCGTAGGCGAGGAACAGGCTGCCGGTTCGCGACGGCCGCAGCTCGTCGCGCGCGCCGCCCATCAGGATGCCCGCATAACCCAGCAGCTCGTCGCCCTGCTTGTCGTTGGCTATGCCGGCGCGGCGCTCGCGGATCGCGCCGGCCGCCTGATCGAGGTCGAACTGCGGCAGGACCTCGTCGATCGGCCGTCCGAGCCACGCGAGGTGCGTCGCCGCGATCACTACGTTGCGATCGTCGGTCAGCGCCGCCAGAACGACGTCGTGGTTGTGCGCCAGCACCGAGATCTCGTGCTGCGCGGCCGGCTCGTCGCCCTTGAGCAGGAGGTACTCCAGCGTGCTCTGCAGTCGCGACAGCTCCTGCGCGAGACGCTTGCGGCTGTCTTCCTCCTCGGCGCGTTCCGCCTGAGGCACGTGATAGAGGATGTTCACCGTGCTCAGCGTCGCGGCGAAGCCCAGCAGGATCAGCGGCACCGTGAACTTGAGTGAGACGGGAACTCGTCTGGGCATCGCTTCCGCCAGTGTCAGACGACTGTGCCGCGACCGGTACGCGAGGCTTCCCGATCAACCACTGGCACCGTTGCGACATTCATGGCGACAAGTCCGCCAGCGGCCGTGGTGCCAGCAAGCCCTCGATGTCGAGCTCCTTGTGCAGCAGCTTCGCATCGACCATGAGCGCCATCAGCCGGTGACCCGCGACCGAGAGCTCAGGTGCTGTCCCGCCGAGCATCTTCAGGTTCTCCTCGCGCGACGGGATGTGCAGCCCGCGCAGCGCTTCGAGGAACTGCTCTCCGCTGGTCTGCTGGCGGATGCCCATGCGCCGCGCCGCGTCGGCCGGCTGTACGTTCAGATAATCGATCGCAGCGAACCAGCCCTGCAGCAGCGCGTGCACCGCCTTGGGCTTCCGGTCGATCACGCTGGCACGCACTGCCAGCAGATCGACGATCTCGCCCGGAATCTGCGTGCTGTCGAAGAGCGTCTTCGCGCCCGCTTTCAAGAACTGTGCGCGATACGGATCGAAGGTCACCGCGGCGTCGACCTGGCCCTTCTCGAATGCGCTGGGCTGCTCGTTCGACTCGAGGTGCACGACGTTGACGTCGCTGGCCTGCATGTTGTTGAGCGCGAGCGCTCGGCTCAGCACGAATGCGCCGAGCGCGCTGCTCTCGACGGCGACCGACCTTCCCTTGAGATCGCGCATGGTCTTCATGCCGCGGCGCCCGACCACGACGTCGGCACCGTGCGAGACGTCGACGACCAGGATGATCCGCGGCTGAAGTCCGTCCGCGGCAAGCCCGAACAGCTCGTCCATGCTGATGACCATCCCATCGATGGCCTGGTTGCGAAATGCCCGGAGCACCTCGCTGGCCGATGGATATTCGACCAGCTGGACGGTCGCGGGATCGAGGCGCCCCAACTCGCGCGCCAGATACAGCGGCTCGCTGCCTATCCAGACGTTGGTGCCGATGCGCAACGCGGTCTCGGGCTCGCGCACGCATCCGAGCGTCAACAGTACGAGCGCGACGGCTGCGAGCGCGCCTAGCCATTTGAGGTGCACGGTACGTAGAGGCACGAGCATGTCAATCGCCGTCCGGCACGAAAATGTAGCCTTCGTTGCGTATGGTCCGGATGAACCTCGGATGCTCTGGATCCGGCTCGATCTTCTTGCGCAAGCGCATGATGCGAAGATCGACGCTGCGATCGAACGGATCCCAGTCGCGCTTGCGGTTGAGATTGAGAATCCGCTCGCGCGACAGCGGGCGATTGGGATGGTCCGCCAGCGCCTTCAGCAGATCGTACTCGAGCGGCGAGATCGGCACCTCGGCGCCTGTCTCGTCGCTCAAGCGGTGCGCGGAAAGGTCTAGCACGCAGCGTCCGATGCGCACACGCTCGGCACCGAGCTCGGCGCGCCCGGATGCCGACGTACGTCGCAGCACGCTCTTGACCCTGGCCACCAGCTCGCGCGGGTCGAAAGGCTTGGCAACGTAGTCGTCGGCGCCCATCTCGAGCCCGACGATGCGGTCGACCACCGTGGAGGCCGACGTCAGCATCACGATGGCGATCGTCGCGTAGCGCTCGCGCAGGTGGCGGGCGAGGCTGAGCCCATCCTCGCCGGGCATATGGATGTCGACCAGCGCCAGGTCGATCGGCCGTTCCGCCGCGGCCGACCGCGCGGCGCTTGCGCTCTCCGCGCCGATCACCTCGTAACCGTGCGTACCGAAGTACTCCTCGAGCACTTCGCGCACGTCCGGCTCGTCGTCGACGATCAGGATGGTTGCCTTGGCGTTCACGAACGTCGCTCTGCTCCGGGAGAGCTCACGAGGGGACGAATCGTGAATCGTACAACGATCGACTCGCAATAGGGAATTCAACGCAACTCGCTTCGCAATGGGCCGACACCGCGTGCCGGTTCGACGTGCCAAGAATAAACGCTTCCGCACGCGATGTTGAGGTGGCGGAGCGGTGCTGAAACAAATGAAACAAATC
This sequence comes from uncultured beta proteobacterium, assembly GCA_963816915.1. Classification (GTDB taxonomy): domain Bacteria; phylum Pseudomonadota; class Gammaproteobacteria; order Burkholderiales; family Casimicrobiaceae; genus PALSA-1003. The sequence continues at coordinate 379,512 of CAWFMK010000008.1, read as the reverse complement.
GGCGCCCGCGCTGACGTTTTCCTGGTGGGCAGCATGCATAGACTTCATCACGTCGAGCACATCAGGAGAATCAAATGCAGCACGCGTACGAAATCGCAGGCAGTACATCGGCACGCGTCGGGCTTGCCGGCCCCATGGCGGGCGACGGGTGGCAGGCCGTGACCTTCGGGAGCGAAACTCCGTACCGCTCGGCCGCGGCGTTGTTTCGACTCGCCGCGCTCATGCACACGGCCGCCGAACGCGCGCGCGGCGCGGCGAGCTGGCTCGATGCTTGGCTCGACAGACGACGCGTCGCCCGCGCCGCGCTGGATGATCTTGGAACGATGAGCGACCGAGAGCTTCTCGACATCGGCCTGACCCGCGTGGATGTGAATCGCGTCGCGTGGGGTGCGTCCGATCGCGTCTACCTGCAACCGGAGATCTGAGCCATGGCGACGATGAACGACGGCGATGAACGGACCCTGCTCGTGAGCGGCCTCTGGCTGCACGGAGGGCTCATCGGCGCGGCAGTCGCCGGCGCCGGGGTGCTCCAATGGTGCACCGGCGACCTGGGCGCGATATCGGCGCTCGGGCTCGTGTTTTCGGGCGCTCTGGTCGCGGCCGCATGCTGGCGCCGCGGCTGGGTCGTCCTGCGCAATGCCATGCGCGACATGACACCTCACCCGGCGGCAAGCGCGGCCTGCCACCCGGGGAATCGGTCTTGTGCCGGCGAGCGCGAACTCGGCAAGGCCGCCTTCGAAGGCGATGCTGCATGACTCCCTTCGTGGTGCGTCCGGTAGGCGAGGATGAGCGAGCTGCGCTGGTCGTGCATTTTCTCGCCCTGCCGATGCGCGACCGCTGCCTTCGCTTCGGGATGTCGCTGGCGCCGACGGTTATCGCCGCGTATGTCGACCGCATCGACTTTACCCGGGACGCGGTGTTCGGCGTCTGCGACGACCGTTATGCGCTGGTCGGGGCTGCACATTTGGCTCTGCAAAACGGTGTTGCCGAGCTGGCGCTCTCGGTGCTACCTGAATATCGCGCTCGGGGCATGGGCAGCGCCTTGTTCGAGCGCAGCGTGGCGCAGGCCCGCGGGCGGGGAATGCGGCGGGTGCTGATGCGCTGCCTCACGGGCAATACGCCCGTGGTTCGCATCGCGCGCCGCTTCGGGATGAGCATTGTGAGCGGCGGCGGAATGTCCGACGCGTGTCTCGCGCTCGCGCCGTCGCTCGAGACCGGGGCCATCGTCGTCGAGCCGCTGGCCGCTGTCACCTGCGGATCGCTGAAACGCGGAAGCGAGGTCGCTGTAACTTGAACGTCGCGCGCAAAGACAGCGCTGGAATGCTGTCGCGCGCGAGTCGCAAGAGACAGGGTTGGAGGGCACTGGACGCCGCGGGCAAGCGCCCGGGCTCGCATGAGCGTCGAGTTCCCACATAGCGCTTTCGGCCGACGACACAAAAGAGCGCAAAGGCCATACACTTGGAGCCATTTATGCTCACAGGTGCGCTCGATGAACGACGTACTCGCGATATGCGCGGGTTTGCCTGAGCTTCGCGTGGCCCAGGGCGATACGCTGATCGCGGAAGGGGTGCGCACCGACCGCCTCTACGTGCTCAAATCCGGCGCGTTCGAAATCGTGCGCAACGGTGTGCGCATCGTCCTGATCAACGAAGCCGGAGCCTTCCTGGGCGAAATCTCGGCGCTGCTGGGATCGGCGCCGACGGCCAACGCGGTGGCGACGGCGGAGAGCGTCGTGCTCGTCATCGATAACGCGTCGGCTGCGGTGAAGACGCGGCCCGAGATTACCTATGCGATCGCGCAGCTGCTGGCGCGACGGCTTTCGGCGGTCACCGCCTACCTCGTCGACATCAAACGCCAGTACGCCGACACCAATACGCACCTGGCGATGATGGACCAGGTGCTCGGCAACCTGATCGCGGTCCACCCCGGCGCGATCAAGACCGGCTCGGAGCGCGGCGACGTGCCCGACTACTGAAGCGCTCGCTGCTCGACGCCGGCGAGCGAAATCCAGCTCGCTGCGCGAGTGCCGAGGTCGATTTCGATGCGTGCCGGAATCTCGCCGATCTGATTGCCGGCGTTGAACAGCCACGTCCGGTCGAGGCGATCGACCCACGCTCCGCCCTTCCGGAACGGCGCCTCGTGGATATGACCGCACAGCACCGCCGTGGGTGAGTAGCGCCGCACGAGATCGGCAAGCACCGCATCGCCGTAATGGCGCTTGCCGGTCCAGCTGAGCGCGCTCTCGGGCGGCGCGTGATACACCCAGACCCACTCTCCGCGACGCCGCTTCGACGCACTCTCGAGCATCTGCTCGATGTTCTCGCGCGCATGCGGCCCGTCCCACCACGGGCAGACCGTAAACAGCGTGTCGCCGATATCGACGGTATCGCCATCGACCGCCAGCGCGTCGCTGCGCAGCCCATGCAGCCAGTCGGCGGTCATTTCACCGACCCCGTTCCTGGCATTGAGGTCGTGATTGCCGGAGCACACCAGCAGTCGGCTTTGCTGCGCCACGGCGACGAAGCTCGCCGAAAGCGCCGCGATCTGCACGACAGTGGGCACCGCGAGGAACGAGTCGATGTGATCGCCGGCGATGACGACCGCATCGAAACGCGACGCCGCGCCAATCACCCAGTCGTACTGCCGCAGCCTGTAATGCAGGTCGGACGTAAGCAGGATTCGCATTGCAGCGAAAGGTATCAGGAAACTTTCCTCGAATGGGCCGCTGCACTGGTACTGTGCGATCGCTCTTGTTCGGTGCAACGATCGGTCTCATCATTGCGTCGCGTGCATCCGGTTCGGTTCTGCCTGGTTACCGGGCACAGTTTTCGACAGAGCTGCCTTTTCCACCCGCCCGAGACGATCATGGACAACGCTCGCAGCACCTCGAACAATCTTCTGCGCTCCTCGCGTGCAACCATGGTCGACGACGACGAAGTCGAGACGCGCGAATGGCTCGATGCGCTCGAGTCCGTCGTCCGGGTCGCCGGGCACGACCGGGCGCTCGTGCTGCTGCGGTTGCTCGAGGAGCAGGCGCAACAGCTCGGGATCGTCGCCAACGTCCCCCCCTACTCCGCGTACCGCAACACGATCCCGTTGGAGCTCGAGGCACCCTACCCGGGCGATCTCGAGCTGGAAGCGCGCATTACGTCGATCGTGCGCTGGAACGCGCTGGCGATGGTGGTGCGCGCGAACCGAGCCTACGGAGAGCTCGGCGGGCACATCGGCAGCTATGCGTCCGCCGCAGAAATCTTCGAGGTCGGCTTCAACCATTTTTTCCGCGGTGACCAGGGCGATGGAGGCGACCTGGTCTATTTTCAGGCGCACTCCGCGCCTGGTGTGTATGCGCGGGCGTATCTCGAAGGCAGGCTCTCCGAAGCGCAACTCGCCAACTATCGCCAGGAAGTGACCGGCAAAGGGCTGTCGTCGTATCCGCATCCATGGCTGATGCCGGAGTTCTGGCAATTCCCCACCGGATCGATGGGGCTGGGACCGATGAGTGCGGTCTACCAGGCACGCTTCATGCGCTATCTGCAGCATCGCGGCATCGTCGACACCTCGTCGCGCCGGGTGTGGGGCGTGTTCGGTGACGGCGAAATGGACGAGCCCGAATCGATCGGTGCACTCACGCTCGCAGCGCGCGAGAATCTGGACAACCTGACCTTCGTCATCAATTGCAACCTCCAGCGCCTCGATGGGCCCGTCCGCGGCAACGGCCAGATCATCCAGGAGCTGGAATCGGTGTTCAGCGGCGCCGGGTGGAACGTCATCAAGGTGCTCTGGGGCTCGGACTGGGACCCGCTATTCGCGCGCGACAAGACGCACAGCCTGCTGCGCGCGTTCGCGGACATCTCCGACGGCGAGTATCAGACGCTGGGCGCCAACGACGGCAAGTACAACTTCGAGCATTTTTTCGGCCGTGCGCCGGAGCTTCGCGAGCTCGTCGGCGACATGACCGAGGCGCAGATCGACGCGCTCAGGCGCGGCGGTCACGATTTCCGCAAGCTGCACGCCGCCTTCCGCGCCGCGACGCAGCATCAGGGGCGTCCGACGGTGATCCTCGCCAAGACCAAGAAGGGCTTCGGCATGGGTCGCGCGGGTGAATCGCGCATGACTGTCCACCAGCAGAAAAAATTCGACGACAGCGCATTGCTGGAATTCCGTGACCGCTTCGCGCTCCCGTTGAGCGATGCGGACGTCGAAGCGATGAAGTTCTATCGGCCGAGCGAGAGCAGTCGAGAACTCGCGTACCTGCGCGCGCGGCGGGCAGCGCTGGGCAGCGCGTTGCCGGTGCGGCGTCGGCGGTCGACTGCGCTTGCCATTCCCGAGCTGCAAAGCTATGCCGGCTTCGCGCTGCACGCCGACGGCAAGGAGATGTCGACAACCATGGCCGCGGTGCGGCTGCTCTCGGCACTGCTGAAGGACAAGATGCTCGGCCCGCGCATCGTTCCGATCGTCGCCGACGAGGCGCGCACCTTCGGCATGGCCAACCTGTTCCGGCAAGTCGGTATCTACAGCTCGGTCGGGCAGCGCTACGAGCCCGAGGACGCCGGATCGATGCTCTACTACCGAGAGGCGCGCGACGGGCAGCTCCTCGAGGAAGGCATCACCGAGGCCGGCGCACTGTCTTCATGGGCCGCGGCGGCGACAGCGTACAGCGTTCACGACCAACCGATGCTGCCGTTCTACATCTACTACTCGATGTTCGGCTTCCAGCGCGTGGGGGACCTCATCTGGGCCGCCGCGGACCAGCGCGCTCGCGGATTCCTGCTCGGCGCCACCGCCGGCCGCACGACGCTGGGCGGCGAAGGATTGCAGCACCAGGACGGGAGCAGCCATGTGGTGGCGGCTACGGTCCCGAATTGCAGGCCCTACGATCCCGCCTTCGCGAGCGAACTGGCGGTCATCATCAATCATGGGATGAAGCAGATGCTCGAGCGCCAGGTCGACGAGTTCTACTACATCACCCTCATGAACGAAAATTACGCACAACCATCGCTGCCGCAGGGTGTCGAGCAAGACATCATCAAGGGTATGTACCGGTTCGGCAGCGGGTACGCGTCCGGTGCGAAAGCCAAGGTCCGGCTGCTCGGCAGCGGAGCGATCCTGCGTGAGGTGATCGCCGCGGCCGACCTGCTGGCGCGCGACTGGAGCGTCGACAGCGAGATCTTCAGCGTGACCAGCTTTGCCGAGCTGGCGCGAGATGCGCGTGAGGTCGAGCGCTGGAACCGCCTGCATCCGGCACAAGACACCAAGCGAAGCCATGTGCAGATGCTGCTCCCAGGCAAAGCGCCGGTGGTTGCCGCCACCGACTACGTGCGAGCGTACCCACAACTCATCGCCAGCTATGTCGATGCGCGCTTCGTTGCGCTCGGTACCGACGGTTTTGGACGAAGCGACACGCGCTCGGCGCTGCGCCAGTTCTTCGAGGTGGACAGGAACCACATCGTGATCGCGGCGCTGGACGCGATGGCACGCGAAGGCGGCCTTCCCAGCACGGCGGCGGCTGCCATCGAGAAGTACGGTATCGCGATCGATGGCGACGCACCGTGGAGCTGCTAACGTCGCCGAGCCTGGATCGTCGAGGCAGGCCCAGGCCCACGGGCCCGCGCTGCAACAGCGGTCTGCGAAGATCGCAGGTGGCGGTTGCCCCGCCGGAGTCGGTAGTATTATCCGACGGTCATCGGCAGCGAGACATTCCCCATGGATCGGCGAAGTTTTATCGGCGGTATTGCGGGTGGCTTGCTCGCTGTCCCGCTGGCTTCGCGCTCAGACCAGGAGACGCGTGTCTATCGCGTCGGCATTCTCGAGTCGACACCCGCCGCTCAGAATGCTGCGAATCTCGACGCGCTTCGCAACGGTCTGCGTGAGCTCGGCTACGCCGAAGGACGCAACCTAGTCATCGAATATCGGTCGTCGGACGGTCGCGCCGAGCGTTTTCCGGATCTCGCGAACGAACTGGTTCGACTCAGGGTCGATCTGATCGTGACCCGTGGTACCCCGGCCGCGCAGGCGGCCAAGAACGCAACCGCCACTATTCCGGTGGTGATGGCGACCATGGGTGATCCACGCATCGTCGTAGCCGGCTTCGCGCGCCCTGGCGGCAACGTCACGGGCGTAACGACCTTCAGCACCGAGCTGACCGCCAAGCGGATCGAACTGCTGAAGGATATGGTTCCGAAGGCCTCGCGCGTCGCGCTGCTGCACAACATGGGCAATCCCGCCGCGCCGCCGGAGTGGGAGGAGGCGAAAATCGCCGCGCGATCTCTGGGCCTCCAGGCCGAACTCCTCGACGTAGGCAGCCAGGACGATCTGAATCGCGCATTTGAAACTGCCATCCGACACCAGGTCGATGTCCTGCTCGTCGGTGCCGACGGCCTGACGCAAATGCATCAGCAAACCATCCTCGCGCTCGTGCTGCGTAGTAAGCTCCCGGCAACGTATCCTGCGCGCGCTTTCGTCGAGGCCGGAGGGCTCATGGCGTATGCCGTGAACTATCCCGAGCTTTATTCCCGCGTAGCGCAGTTCGTCGAGCAAATTCTCAAGGGCGCTAAACCGAGTGAGCTTCCGGTACAACAACCCGCCAAGTTCGAACTGGTGATCAACCTCCAGACCGCGAAGGCGCTTGGACTCACGATCCCGCCGTCGGTGCTGGTGCGAGCGGACGAAGTGATCCAATGAAGACCGCCATGGCCCAGACTATCCCGCGCAACACAGCGGCACCCCGATGAAAGTACGTTTCTGGGGAACGCGCGGATCGATTGCCACGCCCGGCCCGGGCACGATCCGTTTCGGCGGCAATACGTCGTGCGTTGAACTGACCACCGCGAGCGGCGGCTTGCTGGTGCTCGACTGCGGCACCGGCGCGCACCGTCTCGCAGGCGAGTTGATGACGCGGAGCAAGGAACCGATCGACGCTCACATCCTTCTCGGCCACACGCACTGGGATCACATCCAGGGCTTTCCGTTTTTCACGCCTGCCTTCGTCAAGGGAAATTCCGCCGCGATCTATGGACCCGAAGGCAGCCGCGGTTCGCTCCATCACGTGCTCGCAGGCCAAATGGAGTTCACGTATTTTCCCGTCGAGCTGAGCCAGCTCCCGGCGGCGATCACCTATCATGATCTGACCGAAGGCATCTATACCATCGGTGGAGCGCGGGTGGCGACGCAGTTCCTCCATCACCCCGCGATGACACTGGGGTACCGGTTGGAGGCCGACGGAGTGGCAGTCGTGTATCTCGTCGACCACGAGCCTTTTTCCGACGTGCTCTGGCGCGCCGATGCAGAGCCCGGCCATATCGACTCGATCCTGCACGAGGGTGACCGCCGCCATGCCAAATTCATGGCCGGCGCCGATCTCGTCATCCACGACGCGCAGTACACGCCCGAGGAGTACGCGTCGAAAAAAACATGGGGACACAGCTCCTACGACTACGTGCTTAACATCGCGGCCGCGGCGGGCGTGCAACGCGTTGCGCTCACGCACCACGATCCGGATCACGACGACGCCTTCGTCGCCGACATCGAACGCCGGGCTCGCGCCCTGGCGTCGACGCTGGGCACGAAGCTCGACGTGTTCTGCGCTTTCGAAGGTTGCGAGCTATTCCTTGCGTCGCACGCACGGATGGAACCTTTTGTCGGAGATGCGACGCCCCAGGCGTCCGTCGCCCGGCGCCAGTTTCGCATCCTCGCCGTCGATGACCAGGCGGACATGCTCACGATGCTGGTGCGAGCGCTGGAGGCAGATCAGTACGTGGTCAGCACGGCGACCAGCGGGGAGGAGGCGCTGCAGATGATCGGCCAGACGCTGCCCGACCTCGTGGTGCTGGATTACAAGATGACCGGCATCGATGGCCTGGAGGTGGTAAGACTGCTTCGCGCCAAGGCGGAGACACGGTCCCTGCCGGTGCTGATGCTCACCGGGATGACCGATGAGCCGAGCACCCGCGCCGGTTTCGAGGCGGGGGTCACCGACTATGTGACCAAGCCTTTTTCGATCCCGCAACTCACCTCGCGTGTGCGCGCCTGTCTCGCAAGAAGCCAGCTTGCGTAACCGCGTCTAGGAGGGAGCGATCTCGACTCGATCGAGATAGGTCGACAGCTCTCCTACCCACTTTCGCGACGCAGCGCTATCGGCGATTGCCGCCGAGCGCTCCAGCGCAGCGCCGATGTCGGTGATTTCCTGGAATCCCCAGCTTCCCCCGGCGCCTTTCATGCCATGGCCCAGGCTTTCCACGGTCGCGTGATCGCTTCGATCCAGCGCTTCGAGCATCGCGATGACATCCTGCCGACGATTTCGCAGGAACACGGGCACCAGGTCCGCCAACTTGGGATCCACGCGCACCGCGATCGTGTCGATCGAAGTGCTAGCTTCGAGAAATGACGTGGGCGCGACGTCGGATAGATCGCGTATCGCCTGCAGCAGCACGTCCTGCTTGATCGGCTTGGTGAGGTACGTCGTGCACCCCGCGGCGACGAACATTTCCTGATCGCCCTTCAACGCGGACGCGGTCAACGCCATGATCGGCGTCGGGCGTCGATGGTTCGCCAGCTCCCACGCGCGTATGGTGCGTGTCGCGGTGAGACCGTCCATCACCGGCATCTGGCGGTCCATCAGGACGAGCTCGTAGTGTCCAGCGGTAAATTTCTCGCACGCGATCGCTCCGTTCTCGGCGATGTCCACCTGGTACGGCGTGTCCTGGAGGTACGCCAGCGTGATCGTGCGGTTGTCGGTCGAGTCTTCGACCAAAAGGATTCGCAGCGCAGGCAGCGCGGGCGCGAGTCGCGCGCCGACCGCAACGGCAGCTCGCTTCGCCGCCGTCGGGCGGACCTCGAACGGCACGGCGAACGAGAAAACGCTGCCTTTGCCCACTCCGCTTTCGACACGGATGCTGCCTCCCATCAGTTCCACCAGGCGCTTGGAAATCGTGAGACCGAGCCCGGAACCTCCATACCTGCGTGTGGTGGACGAATCGGCCTGGGTGAACCGCTCGAACACGGCGCCCAGCTTGTCGTCAGGGATGCCGATGCCGGTGTCGGAGATGGTGAAGCGCAAAGTGCCGGGTATGCCGGCGCCCGCCTCCGGCGCAACGCGCAACGCGACCTCGCCGGATTCAGTGAACTTGATCGCATTGCCGAGCAGGTTCAGCAATACCTGGCGCAAACGTGTGGGGTCACCGACGAGATCGACCGGCACGGCGGGCGCGACCTCGCACACCAGGGTGAGCCCTTTTTCCTGCGCCCTGATCGCGACCATCTCCTTTACCTTCTCCAGAAGGTCGGTCAGCGAGAACGCGGTTCGTTCGAGCTCGAGCTGCGACGCCTCGACTTTGGAGAGGTCGAGAATGTCGTTGACCAGATGCAGCAGGTTGTCGCCGGCGCGTCGAAAGATCTGCACGTACTTGTCCTGCTCGGGTGACAGAGGCGTCTTCGCAAGCAGGTCGGCGATGCCGATGATCGCGTTCATTGGCGTACGGATTTCGTGGCTCATGCTCGCAAGAAAGTCCGATTTGGTCTGGCTCGCGCTCTCGGCGACGGCCTTGGCCTGCTGCAGCTCGACCTCCACGCGCTTGCGCTCGGTGACGTCGCGCGCCGCGGCGAATACGCCCTGCAGTGTGCGGTCGCGGTCGTAGAAAGTGGTCGCGTTGTACGACACGACGGTCTGCTTGCCGTCTCGCGCGCGCGCGGTGAGCTCGTAGTCGGTGACTTTTTTTTCGCTTAGCACGCGCTTGATCCCCGCCTCCGCTCTGCCGGGATCGGTGAAGTAGTTCTTGAACGGCGCGCCGATCAGTTCGTCACGTGTGCACCCGGTGAGCGCTTCCATCTGCTTGTTGACGTCGGTGATGATGCCCGACGGATCGGTGGTCATGAGCGCGTCGATGTTGGACTCGATCAGCGAACGGGTATAGAACTGCTGGTCGCGCAGGCGCTGGTCGAGCTTTTTTTGCTCGGCCTCGACCAGCTTGCGCGCGGTGTTGTCGGTGCCGATTAAGAGATAGCCGATGATGGCATCTTGCGCATCACGCAATGCCGTCACCGACACGACCGCGGGGAAACGGCTGCCGTCCTTGCGGATGTAAGTCAGCTCATAGATATCCTCGATCCCGCGCGAGGCCTTGAACACCAGCGCCTCGAAGCCTGGCGTGATCGCGGTCGCGAGTTCAGCGCTCAATGCCTCGGCGCGAGCGATGACCTCCTGCGGATCCGAAATGTCGGCAGGGGTGATCTTGTTCATGACCTCGGCCGCGGTGTACCCGAGCATCCGCTCGGCACCGACGTTGAAGATCTGGATCACGCCTCTGGCATCGGTGGCGATGCAGGAAAAATTGGCGCTGTTGAAGATAGCGCGCTGCAAGGCGCCCGCCTTGAGCAGCACTTCTTCTGCGCGGGTCACCACGATCCCGTCTACGACCACGCCTGACCTCTGGGTTTTTGGATTTCGGGGCTGTTTCCTGGGCATGCAAACGACTGTGCAGGCAGCGAACATCCGAGCATGGCCCGCAGGCGCCGCCGGCGTCGGTGCGATAGCACACCGATGTCGAGGTAACGCCCGAATCCCGTCTGGCGCGGATGACCTGATCGAATGACGTGTCGCCGTCTAGGGATTGCCCAGGTAATCGCGCTTGCCGATCTCGATGCCATTGTGGCGAAGGATGTTGTACGTCGTCGTGACGTGAAAATAGAAATTCGGTATGGCGTGGCCTAGCAGGAATTGCATGCCGTTGTAGCGCGTCTCCTTGTCGCCACGCTTGATCACGATTTCCTTGTCTTCGCTGCCCTCGATCTGCGCCGGCTTGATGGTCTGGATGAAGTCGATGGTCTTGGCAATCCGCGCCTTCAGGTCGGCCAGCGTCTTTTCATTGTCCTCGAACACCGGAATGTCGACCCCGGCGAGGCGCGCCACCACGCCCTTGGCTGTATCACATGCGATTTGCACCTGCGTGGTCATCGGCAGCATGTCCGGAAACAAGCGATAAGCAGGCAGAACCGCAGCGTCGATCTTCCTGGCGTCGACATGCGCCTGCGCCTTGTCGAGGATCTTGGAAAGATTTCCGAGGATGTTGATGAAGCGCGGCACGCTCGCCTGATACATCGAAATGTTCATGTGAACTCCTGGAGTGAATGTCGTTTGCGTCGGGAAGCGCATTCTACCCGCAGACGCCAGGATCGGTCTCCCGCTGTCCACCCACCCTGGTTTTCGCGTCCCAAGACTGCGATGCGCATCGCGCAACAAATGGAACAAAAACAGCGTTGCTGTGAAGTCTTCCCGAGCACCCCGTTCGCTAACCTGCGCTGCATCCGCACCCACCTTCGGTCCGAAGCGGATAGTAATCAACCACGGGGAGAGCCTCCATGCTCAAACGTTTCAGCGTCTTCATCTATGGACTTGCCTGCTATGGCTTGTTTCTCGGAACATTTCTCTACGCAATCGGTTTTGTCGCCAACGTCCTGGTGCCGCGCTCGATCGATTCACCCGGCGATGGCGATCTTGTCGCCAGCCTGGCGATCGACCTGCTGCTCCTGACTCTGTTCGCGCTTCAGCACAGCGGGATGGCACGTCAGGGATTCAAACGCTGGCTCACGCGCGTCGTGCCCGAGCCGGCGGAACGCAGCACCTACGTTCTCGCGTCGAGTCTTGCACTGATCGCCTTGTTCGCTTTCTGGCGTCCCCTGGGGGGGACGGTCTGGGCAGTGTGGAGCCCGGTGCTGGTGGCGATGCTCTACGGGCTTTGCATTTTCGGGTGGCTCCTGGTGCTGGCGTCGACATTCCTCATCAACCATTTCGATCTTTTCGGGCTGCGGCAGGTCTGGCTCTATTTTGTCGGCGACGAGTACCGCCCGATCGGCTTCCGTACGCCAGGACCCTATCGGCTGGTTCGGCACCCGCTGTACGTCGGCTGGCTGTTCGCATTCTGGTCGACGCCGACGATGACCGCCACGCACCTGCTGTTCGCCGTCGTCACCACGCTCTACATTCTGTTCGCGATCCGGCTGGAAGAGCGCGATCTCGTCGCCACGCTGGGCGATGCGTACCGCAGCTATCGGCAGCGCGTCCCGATGCTCGTTCCATTCACGAGCCCAAGCGGTGACCAGGACGCTCCGCACCACCGGACGCCGAGGATCGATGAAAGGCGGCAAGGGTCATCGGCACGCGGCTATCGCGGATTGTAAAAAGCTGCTTACGCCCGGGCGCCGGCCAATCTGGCCGTCCCCCGGGTCCACGCGCGCGCGTTGAGCCAGCGATTGAGCCGGCTCGCGGGTTTGCGCGCGGCGCGTTCCGCGGCGAGCGTTCGCGCGAGACCGCTCCGATGCCCCCGCAGCGCGGCCTCGATCAACGTCAGGTGAATGAGGTCGCACTGGGCAACGCTGCCGCCGCATCGGTCGGCCCGTGCCCGCACCGCGCAAATCGAATCGACTGCAGCATCGTATCGGCCGCGGCAGAACGCGATGATCGCCCCGACCAGCGGCTCCGCAATCGACAGCTCCTCTTTCCCGCTGCGAGCGCGCAGCATCCTGTCCGCCCTTAGTCGCGCCGCCAGCTGGCGGGTGTGCCGATGCTGCCCCGACGCCGCCATCGCCATCACCGCGTGCACCAGGTCGAAGGCGCGGCTGCCGATCGCGCGCTGTTGCACCCACCGCGTCGTCACGGCGCGCCACCGCCGCTGCGATCCTGCGCCAAGCAGCTGCAGCCTCCAGAGCAGCGCGGAAGCATCCACGAGGCTGTTATTGCCGCCGTCGAGGTGCGGTGCGATCAGCTCGTCATAGGTGGCCAGTGCTTCGTCCGCGGCGCCGGCGTCGAACTGGAAAAGCGCGAGGTGCCACGCGATGTGGACACGAAAGCCTGCATTGCCCGCCCAGATGGGCTGCGTCGCGCGCAGCCACGCAATTCCTCGGTCGGGCGTGCTGGTCATCTCGAAGACATGCGCGATGACGTGGATTGCGGCCGCATTGTCCGGGATGAATTCAAGCGACCTGCGCGCGACCGTCAACGCATCGCGATAGTTGCCGGTTTCCTCCAAGCCGAAGGCATGCATGCCGAGCAGGTAACCGTACTCACGGTCACTCACGTCCCAGTGCGCGAGAGCGCTTTTGACGCGGTCGCGCAGCATCTCGCGCCGGCCGAGCCGAAAATCCAGCGCGTGCGCAACCAGGAGGGCCAGCCGATCGCGAGGGTGATCGCGAAGCAGCGCTGCGTACAGCAAGGACGCACCCGCTGTATCGCCCTCGAGCCAACGACGCGCAGCCTGGCCATGCCGCCGCTCGCGCTCGCTCGCCGCAGCGTCGGCCTCGATTGCCGCGACCGATGCTGCCAGCGCATCGGGAACGGTGTCGACGCCGCGCATGATCAATGCTCCCGCTCGCAGGCAGTGGCCGAGCGTGAACATCGGGTTGCGCTCGACGATGCGCTCTATGATGGGCAAAGCGTTTCCGTCGGCATGGAACATGCTCGCCAGCCCTCGCTCGAAGCCTCCCAGCAGGTCGCGGCTGCCGGCCGACGTGACCAGCCCGGCATAGTCGGGTAAGGTGACCATGCCACGATTCTATTGGGCAGGTGCGGCAGGACCATTGCACCGGATCTGCGTTTTGTTTCTTGTGTTTCGCATCGCCAGCACGAAGAAGCCAGTCCTCGCGGCGTCAACTCGCTTCGGCTGTCCGAAGCACCTACAACGGATCTCCCATGACCACCGATACACCCGCGTCCCGTTGCAAGCCGCACCTCGATGCACTGCTCCTCGCGATTCCCGGGGTCAGCGCGCGAGCGATCAACGGCCTCGACGCGTATTTCGTCAGCGACAGGATGTTCGCATGCATCAGCGGCAGCGGCGTCGGACTGCGTCTGCCCGTCGCGGTGGCGACGGAGCTCCAGTTCTCGCGAGACAACGTCGTCGCCTTTCAGCCCGGCGGCATTGCGAGCACGCGTGAATGGATCCAGATCAATCGAGCCGACCCAACGGAGTACGCGAAGGACCTCGCGCTTTTCCAGGCATCGATCGATTTCGTCAAAGGCGGAAGTGGCCGCTGATGCGGGCTGCGAGCGCTTCGCGTCCAGCCGCACGATCGTGCGGCATTGCGGCATCAGCGAAAAGAGCGTCATTCGTGCCTCGAAGCGAGCACTTTCCGGCAGCGCTCCACGAGGCGTGGCGCTTCGATGCGCTCGGCCCATGCCGCAAACGTCGGCCTCGGACCCTGCCAGCGCAGCGTGTCCACGTTGCGGAAGAGTTTCGCGCGCGAGTCGAGCGTCGCCAGCTTCTTGAACAACAGCGCCTGCTTGCGCTGCTCGGCCAGCACGTTCGCTGGAAACGATTCTATCGGCCCATAGCGATTGAGCATGCGCGCGGCGGAGACCGCGCCGATGCCCGCGATGCCTGGGTATCCGTCGGCAGCGTCGCCGACCAGGGCGAGATAGTCGGGGATCAGTGCCGGCATGACGCCGTACTTCGCACGCACGGCATCGGCGTCGAGCATCTTGTTGGCGCGGCGATCCATTTGCACGACACGGTCGCCCTGCACGCATTGGGCGAGATCCTTGTCCACCGTCCAGATGCAGACCTTGTCGACGCGGCGTGATTGCGATGCAATGCGGGCCGCCGATGCCAGCGCGTCGTCCGCCTCGAGCTCGACCATCGGCCAGACGACCACACCCATGGCGGAGAGGGCGTCCTCGAGCGGATGAAATTGAGCCCATAGCGCCGGTTCGATGCCCTCACCGGTTTTGTATCCTGGCCAAAGGTCGTTGCGAAACGATTCGATGACGTGATCGGTGGCCACGCCGACATGCGTAGCGCCCTTCTCGAGCATCTGCACAATGGTCTGCAGGACGCCCACGACGCCTCCGTATGGCCGGTCCTTGCCCTTGGTGAAGCGCCGCAGGCCGTAGAAGTGGCGGAACAGCTCGTAAGTGCCGTCGACGAGATGGATGATCATGCGGGATGCGCGGGCGCCGCGATCAGCGCGTGCGTGCGTCACCGATACAGCCGTTGAGAAACAGATCCACGACCTTGCGCGGCCATTCGTCGACTTCCCGTGCGCTCATCGGCGCGCCGAGCCCCATGGCGCGCCGCTGCGGCACTGCGATGACCATCTGCAGGAACTGCTGCGCGGCGAACGCGGGGTCGTCGCATTTCAGCGAACCCGCCTGGTTCGCGTGCTCGATGACACCGGCGATGAGACGGGTCGCTTCCTGGGCGGCGCCCTCGCGGGCAAGCACCGCCGCGAGTTCGGGAAAGCGCGCCGATTCGGAGACGATCAATGCGGTGCAACGAGATCGCCTGCGGCGAGAGGGCGGCACGCAGGATGATCGTCGCAAGCCGCTCCAGCACCGCCTCGACATCGAGGCCTTCGATCAATGCGATGCCGGCAGGTGGTCGCAGCCGCTCGATGATGCGGTGCACGACCGCGGCGAACAGCGCCGGCTTGTCCTCGAAACGGTGATAGAACGTGCGCTTCGAGACGCGCACGCGCTGCGCTACGGCTTCGATGCTGGTGGCGCCGAAGCCTTGGGCGAGAAACAATTCTGTCGCCGCGTCGAGGATCGACTCGCCGAGTTGCTCGGACGCCTCGCGCGATGGGCGCCCTCCCCGGCGCACCTTTGGCATGTTCGACTCAGTCCATCGCCTATTCCGACCCCCGGGGGAGGCGGCGGCGGACCTCACCCAAACGTGTGACTCCCGCTGGGCTTAGCCATGCTCACGATCGTAGTAGTAGGCCACCGGCGTCGCCGTACGCTGGCGATAGTAGCTGTTGCTCACCGGCGGGTAGTACGTCGGCGGCGGTGCGTAATAGCCTTGCGACGACGGCACGTAGGTCGGCGCCGGCTGCGCGTTGTTGTAGTACTGCGGCGCGGGTTGCGCGTAGTAGTCGGACGGCACCGAGGGAGCGTACTGCGGCTGGTTGTATCCCTGCTGGCTGTATCCCTGCGGTGGGTAGTACTGTTGCGGCGGGTTGTAACCCTGCGGTGCGTATTGTTGCGGTGCGTATTGTTGCGGCGCGTACTGTTGAGGCGCGTAGTACTGCTGCGGCGCATAGTATGGCGGCGGAACGTACGCGGATGCCGCCACCGCATTGCCGATGGCCACGAATGGCGCCGCGACCAACGCGGCCGCGGTACCGACCACTGCCGCCGCGGCTGCCGCAGGCCACCAGACGCCGCCACGCCAGTATCCACCGCCGCCGTGCCAATAGGCGCCGTGATATCCCCCGTGGTACGCGGGTGCGTGGTACGAAGCGCCGTGCGACCAGTGCGGTCCGGCAGCGAGCGCGGACGACAGCGGAGCAAGCGCGAGCGCGCCAGCAATCAGGCTGGCGGATACGGCGCGAGAATGGGTCATTGCGGCTCCTGAAATGCGGACACGGGTGCCCGCGTGAAACCAAGGTAGCAGCGTTCCCATGGAAACGCAACGCCTCCGTTGCGTTTCGTTACAAAATGCCTCAGCCCGGCGGGGATTTCTCCCGGGCCGGCAACGCCTTCAACAGGGGCCCGATGATGTCCATCGGAAGCGGAAAAACGATCGTGGTGTTCTTGTCCGCGCCGATCACCGTCAGCGTCTCGAGATAACGCAACTGGATGGCCTGAGGCTCCTGCGCCAGCACCTTGGCGGCCTGATACAGTTTCTCGGAAGCCTGGAGCTCGCCTTCGGCGTGGATGACTTTCGCACGGCGCTCGCGCTCGGCTTCCGCCTGCCGCGCGATGGCGCGGATCATCGATTCGGTCAGGTCGACCTGCTTCATCTCGACATTGGAAACCTTAATTCCCCACGAGTTGGTCTGCGCATCGAGCGCCTGCTGGATGTCAAGGTTGAGCTTCTCGCGACCCGCCAGCATATCGTCGAGCTCGTGCTTTCCCAGAACCGATCGCAACGTCGTCTGCGCCAGCTGGCTGGTCGCATTGAGATAATTTTCGACCTGGATGATCGCTTTCTCGGCGTCGATGACACGCAGGTAGACGACCGCGCTGACCTTGACCGAAACGTTGTCCCGAGAGATGACGTCCTGCGTAGGCACCTCGAACACGATCGTGCGGAGATCCACCTTCACCATCTGCTGGATCCAGGGCACGAGGATCACCAGTCCCGGACCTTTCACCCGCCAGAAGCGGCCAAGCTGGAAAACCACGCCGCGCTGGTACTCGCGCAGGATGCGCAGCGACGACGCCAGCAGCATCACCAGCAGCAGAAGGACGATCAGCGGAGTGGCAAGCAGCATTTCATTCTCCTTCCGCCGCAGCGACACGCGGCACCAGGCCGTCGACATCGACGACGTGAATCCGCTGCCCGCGCGTCAGTTGACCCGCGGTGCGAACCTTCCAGATCTCGCCACGAATATTGGCCCACCCCGATTGGCCCGACGTCTCCAAGATCTCGCCCTCGGCGCCCACCAGCGTCATCACGCCCGCCGCGTTCGGCACCGTGCGCGATCGCAGTACCGCACGCACGAGGATGACCAGGAACAACAGCATCAGCGCCGCGAGGAAGACGATGAGCGGCCACGCGATCTCCAGGTTGCCGACACCCATGTCGATGAGGATCAGCACGCCCGCAATCGCCGCGATCGCGCCGCCAAGTCCCAGCGCACCATAGGTCGGTGTAAACGCTTCGGCGATGATAAAACCAGTGCCGATGAGGAGCAGTGCAACGGCGTAGCTCATGGTATGCATGTCAATGCGCGCACCTTTCGATAGCATACGCCGGCATGGGTGCTTTGCGGTGCAACGTTTTGATTATTACGCGGCGGGAAGGGTCGACGCGAATCTCATGACGTACACCAGGCGGACCCGGAAGACCAGCGTCCGATTCTCTGGTGACCATTGTCTTGTACGGGCCGACGCTCGTCTTTTGAAGCGGTTTTGCGCACGCGCGAATTCTCGCCTGCTGCTCGCCCGTGCACTGGACCTCGAGGACGGTGGTGTTGATGGCGATCGAAACGCTCGCCGCACGTCCCGCCGCGGAACAGGCCGTCAATACCAGTGCGATAGGCAGCCGCCAGAAAACTGCTTATCCCCCGCGGCAGGTATCCCACGAAGCGCTGACGACGGCATGCACCGTGACAACAATATTGAGCAACCTCACGTGGGTTCGGCACACGACTCGGTACGCGGTGTCGTTACATCGAATGCCCGCGTCGAACATGCGAGCTGCAATGTGACCAGCCGGTGCGAAGGGTCGCTAGTCCCGATAAGCGATCACTTCAACCTCGACCTTGGCATCAACCATCAGCTTGGCCTGGGTCGTCGATCGCGCCGGCTTGTTGTCGGGGAAGCATTCGGCATAGACGCGGTTGAACGTCCAGAAGTCGCGCGCGTCGTCGAGCCACACCGTCACTTTGACAACGTCCTTCAGCGAGCATCCGGCGAGGGCGAGCGCCTTCTCGACGTTCTTCATCGTCTGTCGAGTCTGGGCTTCGATGCCGCCCGCGACGATCTCGCCGTTCTCGCCCATCGCCACCTGACCCGACACGAAAACGAACGGTCCGGCCTTGACCGCCGGCGAGAATGGCAATGCCTGCCCACCCGCACCGGCGCGTGGTGCCCCCAAAAACTCAACGCTCATTCGATCCTCCATGCTTTCGTTCGCCAGTCTTGCGGCGCGTCTCTGGAACCCGCTCAAGCTGAAACTAAATTACAGCTTACCCGTTCGCGACGTCTAAGGCCACAGCGACCGCGCTTTGCCGGGCACCCGCAATCCCGCTTGACATCGATGGAAACCAACACAGCCGGGAAGCTTGACGTCTATAGGCAAAAGCGTAGACTCGGCCAAGCCTGTAATTTAATTACAACGCATCGCCGCCCATCCGACAAACGCCACGCCAGCGCGCCGTCGTCCAGAGCGCGCAGCGGGCGCCGAGCCCACGCCGTCAAGGAGGAATCATGTTTCGCACTGCCTGCTACCATCGGCTGCCGTCGCAATGCGCTCGTTCGATCTCGACGCTTCGCCTCGCGCTCGCCGTCCTTGTGATGACCGCCGCGATGAGCGTGCCTTTGACGAGTGGCACCGCGCACGCGGCGCCGGTCAAAGGCGGTGCGGCCAATATCGCGATGATCGGCGAGCCGCAGACGCTCGATCCCATGGCTTCGACGGCGGACCTGGTCGGCATCATCACGCAGCATATCTACGAACTGCTGTACACGTTCGACGCCAACTGGAACGTGACTCCGATGCTGGCGGAAAGCATGCCGGCGATTTCGAAGGACGGCCTCGTCTACACGATAGCGCTGCGCAAGGGCGTCAAGTTTCACAACGGCAAGGAGATGACGTCCGACGACGTCGTGGCGTCGCTGAAGCGCTGGATGGACACCGCGCCGCGGGGCAAGGCGGTGGCGAAGGAAATCAAGAGCCTCGAGGCCAAGGGCCCGAACTCGATCGTCATCACGCTCAATCGTCCTTATGCGCCGCTGCTCGCGCACCTGGCGCTTCCCAACGGCTTCGCGGCGATCATGCCGAAGGAGACCATCGCCACGCCGCTCGTCGAGTACGTCGGCACGGGCCCGTACAAGTTCAAGGAACGCAAACCGGACCAGTACGTGCAATTGGTCCGCTACGACGGTTACAGCGCGCGCAGCGAACCTGCGAGCGGCTATGCCGGCAAGCGCGAAGCCTGGATCGACGAGCTGCGCTTCATTCCCGTGCCCAACGCCAACACACGAGTCGAGGGATCGCTATCGGGGCAATACCAGTTCGCTGATCTGCTGCCTGTCGAATCGTATTCGCGGATCGAGAACGCGCCCAATGTGAAGCCCGTGCTGACGTCCCCTTTCGGTTTCCCGTATCTCGTGCTGAACACCAAGCAAGGGCCGCTCGCGAACGTCGCGCTGCGCCAGGCGGTGGAAGCGGCGCTCAACAATGCCGACATGATGGGTGCCGGATTCGGAGACCCCAAGTTCTACACGACCGAAGCCAGCCACTACGCGAAGAACACACCCTTCTATTCGACCGCCGGCACCGAGAACTACGGCAAGGGTGACGCCAAGAAGGCGGCCGCACTGGTCGCGAGCGGCAAGTACGATGGTACCCCGATCAGGATTCTCACCAGCCAGCAGTACGACTTCCACTACCGCATGGCACTGGTGATGGCGGAAAATCTCAAGGCCGCCGGATTCAAGGTCGACATGAACGTGGTCGACTGGTCGACGCTGATCCAGCGTCGCAACGATCCCGCGCTGTGGGACATCTACATCACGCACTCCGCGGTCCTGCCCGACCCGACGCTGACGCCACCGCAACTGGGCGACGGCGCGCCCGGCTGGTGGAGCTCGCCGGCGAAGGATGCGTCGCTCGCGGCGCTCAACGCCGAAGCCGACCCGAAAAAACGCGGTGCGCTGTGGGGAAACGTGCAATCCGTCGTGTTCACCGAAGTGCCCTACATTCGCGTCGGCTATTTCAACAGCGTTACCGCGCGCTCGCCGAAGCTCGAAGGCTACGTGCCGATGCCCTGGCCGTTCTTCTGGAACACGTGGCTGGCCAAGTGAGCTGTGCGCGCAGACTGATCGCGTGACGTGCAGCCGCACGGAATGACGCGGTATCTCGCGTCGCGTTTCGCCGGCATGGCGATCGTGATGCTGCTGGTGGCGACGATCGTGTTCTTCATCACGCGGCTCGCGCCCGGCGACCCGGCGGCGGTGATGCTCGGCGAACAGGCGACCGCCGCCGACATCGCCAAGCTGCGCGCTTCCTACGGTCTCGACAAGCCGCTGCCGCTGCAGTTCGTCTACTGGCTGGGTGAACTGGGGCGCGGCAATCTCGGCCAGTCGATTTTCCTGCAACGACCGGTGACGCAGGCGCTGGCCGAACGCGCAGAGCCGACATTCTTCCTGACGCTGTTCTCGATCCTTATCGCCACGCTGATCGGTGTTCCCTGCGGCATCATCGCGGCGGTATGGCGCGGCAAGCCGGTGGACCAGTTCTTCTCGGGCTTCGCGATGCTCGGCGCGAGCATACCCAGCTTCTGGTTTGGGTTGATTCTCATGCAGATTTTCGCGGTTGCGCTCGGCTGGTTCCCGGTGGCAGGCTACGGCGATCCGGGTGTGCCGCTGAGCGATCGCCTGCATCATTTGGTTCTTCCGTCGATCGTGCTCGGCGTGGTCAATTCGGCGCTGATCCTTCGTTTCACCCGCGCCAGCATGCTCGATGTGCTCGGCGAGGATCACATTCGCACCGCGCGCGCCAAAGGGCTGCCCGAATCGAGCGTGATTCTCCATCACGCGCTGCGCAACGCGCTGATCCCCGTGATCACGGTGCTAGGCCTCACCTTCGCGCTGCTGATCGGCGGCGCTATCGTCACCGAAACGGTGTTCGGTTTGCCGGGTGTCGGCAATCTGGTCGTCTCGGCGGTGCTCCGCCGCGACTATCCGGTCATCCAGGGGGCGCTGCTGGTGATCGCGGGACTCTACGTGCTCATCAATCTGCTGATCGATCTGCTGTATCTGGTTGTCGATCCACGGGTGAAGTACTGAGCGCAGCGCGTTCGCCATGAGCATCGCCGTCACCCTCCCTCCCGTCACATCCTCACGCAGCCCGACTTCGCTCATCCTGCGCAAACTCTTCCGGCGGCGGCTCGTCCTGGTGGGGGCGGTGATCCTGGGGGTCGTTGCATCGCTGGCGATCTTCGCGCCCTGGATCACACCCTACGACCCGATGGCGCTGAAAATCCTGGACCGATTGCAAAGTCCGCGAGCAACGCACTGGTTCGGCACCGACGAGCTTGGTCGCGACGTGTTCTCGCGCGTGGTCTTCGGCGCGCGCTATTCGCTGATGATCGGTGCGTCGGTGGTGCTGATCTCGGTGACCACAGGCGTGCTCCTTGGCCTGGTTGCCGGATTTTTCCGCCGCCTCGATGGGCCCATCATGCGCTTCGTCGACGCCATGATGTCCTTCCCGGACATCCTGCTGGCCATCGCGCTGGTCGCGGTGCTGGGCGCGTCGATGACCAACGTGATCCTCGCGCTTTCCATCGTCTACACTCCGCGCATCGCGCGGGTGGTGCGCGCATCGACGCTGGTCGTTCGCGAGCTGCTGTTCATCGAGGCGGCGCGTGCGCTGGGCATCTCGACCTGGCGAATCCTGTTCATCCACGTCCTGAACAACATCGCGTCGCCGATCCTGGTCCAGGCGACTTTCATTTTCGCGTACGCCGTGCTCGCCGAGGCCGGGCTTTCGTTTCTCGGCGTGGGTGTGCCGCCGGCGTTGCCGACATGGGGCACGATGATCGCGAGCAGCCAGCAGTTTGCGCACCAGGCGATATGGCTCGTCGTGTTTCCCGGCGTCGCGATCGTACTTTCTGCGCTGTCGCTGCAGATGGTCGGCGACGGCTTTCGCGACCTGCTCGATCCGAAGCTTCGGAAGGCGCTGTGATCGTGGGCCCCTCGCCAGCGCGCACGGCCGGCCCGCTGCTCCAGGTCAGGCATCTGCAGACGCATTTCTTCACCGATGCCGGCGTGGTCAAGGCGGTGGAGGATGTCTCGTTCGCGCTGGACAGCGGCGAAACGCTCGCCGTCGTTGGCGAATCAGGCTCCGGCAAATCGGTCACTAGCCTCTCGATCATGGGCTTGATTCCGAATCCCCCGGGACGCATCGTCGGCGGTGAGATTCTGTTCCGCACCCGCGAAGGCACGACGATCGATCTCGCCAAGCAGCCGGCCAAAGCGCTGCGCAGGCTGCGCGGCCGCGACATCGCGATGATCTTCCAGGAGCCGATGACGAGTCTGGATCCCGTGTTCAGCATCGGCGATCAGATCGCGGAAACGGCAGCGCTGCATCTGGACATGAATCGCGCCGAATCGAGGAAGCGGGCGCTGGAGATGCTCGAGCTCGTGGAAATCCCCGCCGCGAAACAACGGCTCGACGAATACCCGCACCAATTGTCTGGCGGGATGCGGCAGCGGGTGATGATCGCGCTTGCGCTGGCATGCAATCCTTCGCTGCTGATCGCCGACGAGCCGACCACCGCGCTCGACGTCACCATCCAGGCGCAAATCCTTTCGCTGCTCGACAGGCTGCGTCGCGACATCGGCATGGGCGTGCTGTTCGTCACGCACAACCTTGGCGTCGTCGCCGAGATCGCCGATCGCGTCGTCGTCATGTACAGCGGGCGCGTGGTCGAAGAAGGCGACGTCCGCCCGCTGTTCAGACGTCCGCTGCATCCCTACACACGCGGATTGCTGGAGTGCCTGCCGCGGCGCGCCCTCGACGACAAGTCCATGATGGCGCGGACGGGCAGGCGCCTGAGGGCGATTCCCGGTCAGGTCGCAAGTCCGCTCGATCCGCTCCCCGGCTGCGCGTTCGCGCCGCGCTGTGCGCTGGTGTTGCCCGAGTGCTCGTCCGCGATGCCGCCCCTCGCCGAAGCCCCCGCGGGCCAGCGCTCCCGCTGCATCCGCTGGAGCACGCTTTGAGCGCATTCCCGAACGGTCCCCAGGCTGCGAGTGCACCCATGCTCGCGGTGCGCAACCTGAAGAAGTACTTCGGGCAGCACGAGCGCCCGGTGCGCGCCGTCGACGACGTCAGCTTCGAAATCGCGAAAGGCGAGGTGCTCGGCTTGGTCGGCGAATCGGGTTCGGGGAAAAGCACGATCGGGCGAGCACTGTTGAAGCTGATCGAGCCGAGCGCCGGCGAGCTATGGTTCGAGGGCGCCGATCTCGCGCCGTTGTCCTCGCGCGCCATGCGTCCCTATCGGCGCCGCCTGCAGATCATCTTCCAGGATCCGTACGCGAGCCTGAATCCGCGCCAGCGAGTCGGGGATACGCTGGGCGAGGCAATGGCCACGCACGACCTGCATCGCGGCGGCGGCCGCGCTGCGCGCATCGCCGAGCTGTTGTCACTGGTCGGCCTTGCACCCGAGCACGCGCAGCGATTTCCGCACGAATTCTCCGGCGGCCAGCGGCAACGCATCGGGATCGCCCGCGCGCTTGCGGTCGAGCCGCAGTTCATCGTCGCCGATGAGCCGGTATCCGCGCTCGACGTTTCCATCCAGGCGCAGGTCATCAATCTGCTCTCCGACCTGCGCGAGCGCTTCGCGCTGACCATGCTGTTCATCTCGCACGACCTCGACGTGGTCGAATACCTGTGTGATCGGATCGTCGTGCTCTATCTCGGCAAGGTAATGGAAGTCGCGCCCGCGAAACAGCTCTACGGCGCGCCGAAGCACCCCTACACCGAAGCGCTGCTCGAAGCCTCGCCGCGACCCGACCCGGAAGCGCGTCGTGGCCGCCGCCTGCTCGCAGGGGATATCCCGAGTCCCGTCGATCCTCCCTCCGGTTGCGTCTTCCGCACCCGCTGTCCGTACGCATTTGACGCGTGCGCTGCGGCGGTTCCCGCATTGCGCGAAGTGTCACCAGGACGTTTCAAGGCCTGCATCCGCGACGACATACTATGAAGACGATGCTGAACCTCGACCCGATCCTTTCCGAAACGCTCGACGCCGCGACCAAGGGCTATCCACCTAGCAGTCCTCCCCTGCCGATCTCCGCCATCGGCGCGCAGCGCTGGAGCCTGTTCGCCGGCGAACTCCCGCTGCCGCAGGCGGTGCTTCGCGAGTCGGCGCTCGCGCACAATCATGCCTGGATGCGCGATTTCACCGCCTCGACCGGCGTGCTGCTGGCGCCGCACGGAAAGACGACGATGGCACCGCAGATCTTCGCACAGCAGCTCGCTGCGGGCGCGTGGGGCATCACCGTCGCCAACGTGCAGCAGCTCGGCATCTGCGCACGCTTCGGCGTGCGTCGCGTTATCATGGCCAATCAGCTGATCGGACATGCCGAGGTGGGTGCCGTACTGCAGCTGCAGGAAGCGCATCCGGGCCTCGAGTTTCATTTCCTGATCGATTCGCTAGCGCAGCTGGCTTCGATCGAGCGGCTCGCGCGGGCGCACACGAGCTCGCGCAAACTCAACGCGCTGCTCGAGCTGGGCTTGCCGGGGGGCCGCACCGGGGCGAGGACGTTCCACGAAGCGCTCGACATCGCGCGCGCCATCGCGGCGAGCCAAGTGGTCGCACTGTCCGGCCTGGAATGCTACGAGGGTCTTCAGCTTACCGGCGACAGCGGCCGCGATGAGAGCGTGGTCGCGGCGCTGATGCAGCGCGTTCACGACCTCGCGCTCGCATGCGATCGCGAAGGGATGTTCGCTGGTCCGGCGATCATACTCAGCGCGGGCGGCTCGGCGGCGTTCGACATCGTTGCCCGCGACCTGCCGATGCAGCTCTCCAAACCGGCGCTGACGATCCTGCGCAGCGGGTGCTACGTCACGCACGATTCGGGTTTCTACAACCGCATGCTCGAGGGCGTGAAGGCGCGCAGCGGCGCGGTCTGGCAGGCTC
Source organism: uncultured beta proteobacterium (assembly GCA_963816915.1). GTDB lineage: Bacteria > Pseudomonadota > Gammaproteobacteria > Burkholderiales > Casimicrobiaceae > PALSA-1003. Next base: position 354,213 of record CAWFMK010000008.1, on the reverse strand, counting down.
GCCCGGGCCTGCAGGCGGCGCTCGAGGTCTGGTCGCAGGTGCAGTCCTGCCCGGAGCCGGGACTGGCCATCCTGACGATGGGCAAGCGCGATGCATCGTTCGACCTCGAGATGCCCATCGCCGGCAAGCGCTACCGCCGGGGCAGCGACGCGGCGGCGCAGCCGGTGCCCGCCTCCTGGAAAATCGTCAACATGAACGACCAGCATGCCTATCTGCGTTTCTCCACGGAGGCCGACGCGGCGCCGCAGGTCGGCGACCTCGTCGGCTGCGGCATCTCGCATCCGTGCACGACCTTCGACAAATGGCGCGTGCTGTTCACGGTCGACGACGACTACCGCGTGACCGGCGCAATCCGGACCTTCTTCTGATCACCATGCGAATCGCGACTCATCGCCGCCACAAGCTCGACCGCCCGGTAAGCGATGTTCTGCTCTCGATGCGCGAACGCACCGACACGCTGTCTCCGAGCCAGCGGCGGGTTGCGGCCATCATGCTCGCCGACCCGGATTTCGCAGTTCGCGCCAACGTCGATGCGCTTGCGCGGCGTGCCAACGTCAGCCCGCCGACCATCATCCGATTTTGCCGGGCCATCGGATTCACGGGTTTGCGCGAATTCAAGTTGCATCTTGCGCAGAGCCTTGCGGTCGGCACGTCGACGCTGCACCGCGCGGTCGTGCCCGGCGATACGATGCAGACGGTCACGCACAAGGTGCTGCAGGGCGCGGCGAGCGCGCTGGCAAACCTCGAGCAGCACATCTCGGCTGCGGCGTTGGAGCGCGCGGTCAACCGCATCGCCAAGGCTCGACGCGTCGATTGCTACGCGGTCGGCAACACGTCGATGTTCATGGCGAGCGACGCGCAGGCGCGCTTTTCGCGGCTGGGGCTACAGTCGAACTTCTATTTCGATGCGCATCTGCAGCTGGTTTCGGCGGCGACCATGAACAAGCACGATGTCGCGCTTGCGATCTCGCACATCGGGCGAATGCCCTTTCTCCTCGAAACGGTCGACGTGGCAAAAGAACAGGGGGCGATGATCATCGCGATCACGCGTCCGGACACGCCACTGGCTGCGCGCGCCGACGTCGTCCTGCCGGTCGTCGTTCCTTCCGATCCGTCGATGCGCGTCGGCACCGAAGCTTACCTCGCCCAATTGGCCTACATCGAGATATTGATGGTGGGGACCGGATTGCGCCGCGGCCCACCCGCGTTGCGTCAGTTGAAGCGCGTGCGACAGGTGCTACAGGAGCGCGGCGTCGACGGCGAAACGCACCCGGTGCTCGAGCGCGCGTGGTCCGAAGACGAGGCACAGCCGACATGAACGAACGCCGGCATCGCGCGCTCGTTATCCAGGGCGGCACCGTCATCGACGGCACCGGCGCGCCCCGCTTCGCCGCCGACGTGCGCGTCGAAGGCGAGCGCATCGCGGCCGTCGGCCCCGGCGTCTCGACCTGCGACGCCGACGTGCTCGATGCCGCCGGAAGGATTGTGGCGCCGGGGTTCATCGACGTGCACACGCACGACGACCAGATCCTGCTCGCCGCACCGGAAATGCTGCCCAAGATCAGCCAGGGGGTCACCACGGTGGTCATCGGCAATTGCGGCATCAGCCTGGCGCCGCTGGTGCGCGCCGACGCCCCGCCGCCGCTCAACCTGCTGGGTGGCGACAAGTATGTCCATCCGACGATGGCGGCGTATGTCACCGCGCTCGAAAAGGCACGGCCCGCGGTCAATGTCGCGGCGCTGGTCGGCCATTCGACGCTGCGCGTGGCGACCATGGACGACCCCTATCGCGCCGCCACGCGGGACGAGCAGTCGCGCATGGTCGAGCGTCTGCGCGAAGGCATGGACGCAGGCGCGACGGGCCTGAGCTCCGGCGTGTTCTACGCGACCGGCGCCGCCGCCGACCTCGACGAGCTCGCGCTGCTCGCACGCGTCGCCGGTGATGCCGGCGGCGTGTACACCGCGCACATCCGCGACGAGTCCGACAAGGTGATCGACTCGCTCGACGAGGCATTCGCCACCGGTCGCCGAGGCAGTGTGCCGGTGGTCGTGTCGCATCACAAGTGCGCGGGCCCGCGCAACTGGGGACGCACCGTCGAGACGCTCGCGCACATCGACGCCGCACGTGCGACGCAGCCGATCGCGCTCGACATGTACCCATACATCGCGGGCTCGACGGTGCTGCGCAAGCAGATGGTCGACGGCATCATCGACATCCTGATCACGTGGTCGACGCCGCACCCTGAGGTCGCAGGTCGCATGCTCTCCGCCATCGCGGCCGAGTGGGGCTGCTCGCAACAGGAGGCGTGCGATCGGCTGCAGCCCGGCGGCGCGTGCTATTTCCAGATGCGTGAGGACGACGTGCAGCGGGTACTCAAGTACTCCGCCACCATGATCGGCTCTGATGGACTTCCGCACGACCAGCATCCGCATCCGCGGCTGTGGGGAACCTTTCCCCGCGTGCTCGGCCATTACAGCCGCGACGTGGGACTGTTCGCGCTCGAGACCGCGGTGCACAAGATGAGCGGGCTTTCAGCGCGCAACTTCAAGCTCGCCGATCGCGGCGAGATCCGCGAGGGCGCCTACGCCGATATCGTCGTGTTCGACGCGGCAACCGTGAAAGACGCGGCAACCTTCGAGCAACCGATAGCGCTGTCGCCGGGCATCGAATGCGTCGTGGTCAACGGCTCGATCGCCTATCGTTTTGGTGACGCGATTCGGGAGCGCAGCGGGCGGTTCCTGCACCGGACCGGGCGCTAACTTACACGTGCCGGACCACAATGACTCATCGACCAGGAATTGGTATCGCCCTCGGAAGCGGCTCCGCCCGAGGCTGGGCGCATATCGGTGTACTCCGAGCCCTGACCGAGCACGGTATCACGCCCGATTTTGTCGCCGGTTGCTCGATGGGAGCGATGGTCGGAGCCGCCTTTGCGGCCGGCCGCATCGAACAGCTGGAGAGTTGGGCTCTCTCGCTCGACTGGAAGCGCGTTGTTGGTCTTGTCGACATAGGGCTGCGTGGCAGCGTCTTTAAAGGCGACCGCCTGCTCAACTTGTACCAGGGACAATTCGTCCAATGCCTGTTTTCGGAATTGTCCGTACCTTTCGCCGCGGTTGCGACCGACCTCGCAACCGGACGCGAGGTTTGGCTCCGCGACGGCAGCGTCTCGGATGCCGTTCGAGCGTCTTGTACCGTGCCGGGTTTGTTCCGGCCCGTGCTCCGGGAAGGACAGTACTTAATCGACGGCAGCGTTGTAAACCCGGTGCCCGTATCGCTCTGTCGCGCGATGGGAGCGCAAATCGTGATCGCGGTCGATCTGGGCAGTCACCGAGCAAGACGGTTTCCACTCGACGATCGTCAACCGCCGAATCCAAGATCGCCTCGACACGGATTCTTAACGAGTCTTCGCTCGCCGCCCGATCCGCCAGTGCGCCGGTTGCCATCCATGGCGGATACGCTGCTCGGCGCCATCGACATCATGCAGGAACGCATCGCCGATGCGCGACTGGTGGGTGAACCACCGGATGTCCTGCTCGCGCCTGATCTCGAACAGTTCGGACCGTTTGAATATCACCGCGCCGCTCTGTCGATAGCCGCAGGCCGCGAAATGGTCACCAAGATGTTGCCTAACCTTGAGAAAGCGCTCGCCCTCTGACCGCATTCGGACAGGTCCTTGTGCTAGATTTCGCGTAGGTGGAATTTCATTGAGTCCGGCCAGCCGCACATGATCGCGCCCGCAGACCGCAAGGCCGCGCGGCGGCTGGCAACCTTCAGGCGGCTCCTGACTCACGTCCACGCGCTGCTTTCGCCCGATTTCGGCTTTGTACTGTGGGATGGCTCGACCGTGCCCGACGATCTTCCGCCAGGCGCGCTGGCGATCGCGTTCGCCGACGAGGGCGTAGTAGCGGCGCTGCTGCGCAGGCCGAATGCGGACACCTTCCTGAATCTCTGGGTCACCTCGCGCGTCGACATCCGCAACGGCATGATCTTCGATTTTCTGGCACATCGCCCAAAACTGAGAAGCCGGGAAATCCGCAAGCGTCTCGACAAGTCGCTTGCACTCGCGACGGCATCAAGGTTCCTGTTCGTGCCACGCGGCGGACCGTGGCCGCTCGAAGCCGTTCGCGACCACCAGGCCCCCAGCGACGGCAGCGAACAAGTCAACAAGGAAAACGTCCACTACCACTACGATCTATCCAATGCGTTCTACGCGCTCTTTCTCGATCCCGAGATGGTCTATAGCTGCGCGTATTTTCGCGACTGGAACAACGATCTGGCGACCGCGCAGCACGACAAGCTCGAGATGATCTGCCGCAAACTGCGCCTGAAGCCAGGAGATCGCCTGCTCGACATCGGCTGCGGCTGGGGTGCGCTGGTGTGTCACGCGGCGCAGCACTTCGGCGTCCACGCAGTCGGCGTGACGCTCTCCGAGGAGCAGCTCGCCTATGCTCAGCGCAAGGTTTCGCAGCTCGGGTTGCAGGGCAATGCGAAGATCGAGTTGCGCGATTATTCGCTGATGGAAGGCGACTTCGACAAGATCGCATCGGTCGGCATGTTCGAGCATGTCGGCGTCAAGAATCACCCGGCGTACTTCGAGACCATCCATCGGCTGCTCAAACCCGGAGGGTACTACCTTCATCACTCGATCGCTCTGCGCTCGACGGCGTACGAGCGCGTGCGGCGGAAAAGATCTCAGACCAACAACGCGGTCGCGCGATACATTTTTCCCGGTGGCGAGCTCGATCATGTCGGCATGTCCGTCGCCAACCTCGAGCGCTATGGCTTCGAAGTGCACGACGTCGAGGCCTGGCGCGAGCATTACGCGCGCACGACACGTCACTGGCACGATCGTCTCGTGGCCAACCGCGCGGCGGCCGAAGCCGAGGTCGGCGCAGTCAAGACCCGGCTGTGGATCGCTTATCTTGCGGGGGTCTCGATGGGGTTCACGCAAAACAGCGTCGGCATTTTCCAGACGCTTGCGTCCAGGCGCGCACGCGGCCCCTCGGGTTTGCCGCCGTCGCGCGAGGATCTGTATCGCTGACCGTCGCGAGCGTTCTAACGCTCGATCGCTGCGGCGATCCTCGCGTCGGAGGTCCTCTGGAGATCCCACGCGAGGCCCACCTTCTCGAGCAGGCAAATGCACCACTTCGAAGGATCCCAGTGATACCAGCGGACGCCGTTGCGGTAGTCCACGGGAAACCGGTGGTGGAAGCTGTGGAATCCTTCGCCGTTGGTGAGGATCGCGCCGACCCAGTTGTTGCGAGCCGACTGGGCACGGTTGAACGTCTTCGATCCGAAGGTATGCGCGAAGGAGTTAACGAAAAAGGACGAATGAAGGACGATGATCATGCGCAGACACACCGCCATGATGAATCCTCCCAGCGGATGCCCGATCCACCAGGCGATGAGCATGGGAAGCGCGATGCCCCCGCCGAATGCCCACCAGGCGTGATGCTCATGCTGATGCGCGACCAGTCTCGATTTCCTGAGGTCTTTGACGTTGTCGTAGTTGGTGCGGTGGCGCCAGAACAGAATCCAGCCGATGTGCGCGTGCCAGAATCCCTGGTCCACCCCGTACGGGTCGTGCTCGGTGTCGGTGAACCGATGGTGCTGCCGATGCTGCGACGACCATTTCAGGGCGGATTCTTCCAGTGAAGCCGCCCCGAACAGAAGCAGCACGAAACGAACGATCGCCGAGGCTTCGAAGGCGCCGTGCGCGAACAGACGGTGATAGCCGATCGTGATCGACAATCCGGTGGCAGCACAGAAAAAAAAGAACAGCGCGAGCTCGGGTGCCGTAACTCCGCGGTAGTAAATGTAGAGCGGCGTCCCGATCAGTCCGACGGCGTGGAGGACCGTGAACAAGCTGAGTCCGAGCCATCGCACTCTCCGCGTCGGTAACGGATAGTCGTTGGAGATGGTTGCCGCGTTCAAGTTAGGTGCTCGGGGGACCTCAGGTGGATCGGACGCATACGGGTAACATCGACGCACTCTCCGGCGAGCCACGGGACATCCTGTCGACATGCTGTCCCGCACGTGTGCATCGTAGCAGGGAAAAGGGCGAATATGTTCGCCACCGTACGTAATAGTGTGTTACTGGAATGCGGATCTGCCTCGGTGCGCCATCGGTGCCGATTCCCGACGTCCTCGAGGTGCCGGTGCGGATCCGAATCGCACGTCGCGCCATTGCCTCATGACCATATTGGAGACAGGAGATTCGGATGAAAAATTCCAGGGCACTGGACGACGGGCGTGCAGAGCGACGCGACATCGGCAAGTCCATGCGCCGGCAAGTGCCGCGCTCGACACTCGCTCGCTGGAAACTCCACAAGAAAGGACGCGATCCGGTCGCAATGCTGCAAGCCGGCGATCACGGACGCATTCCAGCGTTACTGCCACTTCGTTACGGGCGCATGCTGCAGTCACCCTTCGCGTTCTTGCGCGGGGCCGCTGCGGTCATGGCCTCCGATCTGGGGCACGAGCCGGTAACGGGGCTGCGCGTCCAAGCATGCGGCGACAGCCATCTGCTCAATTTCGGCATTTTCGCGACGCCCGAGCGGCGCCTGGTCTTCGACATCAACGACTTCGACGAAACGCTGCCGGCGCCCTGGGAATGGGACCTGCAGCGCCTTAGCGCGAGCATCCAGGTCGCCGGACGCTATTGCGGGTTCGCGGAGCGCCACTGCGCAGAGGCAGTGCTCGAGGCGGTCCGCACCTACCGCGAGAGAATGGCCGAGTACGCCGGATGGCCGCGTTTGCAGGTGTGGTATGCACGTGTCGACGCCGAGCAGATGCTGGAGATCGCCTCTCATCCGGCGCAAGCTGGTCTCCGCGGGGACGCCGGCGCGGACGCCGCCAGCCTGTCCGCACGACCACTCCCCAAGTTGCTGGCCGAAAGCAACGGCAGGCATCGCATCAAGGACGACCCGCCTCTGACTTATCACCCAGCCCGCGAAAAGGCTTTCTTCGCGCTGTTTCGCGCCGCCACATTGCGCTATCGCAGGAGCCTGCCCGCGGACCGCCGCGCGCTGTTCGATGCCTATCAGGTGGTCGACGCCGCGATGAAGGTTGTGGGTGTCGGCAGCGTGGGCACGATTTGCGCGATTGTCCTGCTGGAAGCCGATCCCGACGACCAGGTGTTCCTACAGGTCAAGCAGGCGCGTCCGTCCGTGCTCGAGCCGTATGCCGGAAGGACCGACTATCGCAACCAGGGCGAACGCGTGGTCGTGGGGCAGCGCACGATGCAGTCGGCGAGCGACCTTTTCCTCGGCTGGTCGCAGATCGGGACGCCCCCGACCGACTTCTACTTCCGCCAACTCCGCGACGTGAAGGTTTCGGTGGACCTGGCCACGCTGGGCGTCGCCGAATTCACCGACTATTCGAACCACTGCGCGTGGGCGCTGGCGCGAGCGCACGCCAGGACGGGAGACGCCGCGATGATCGCCGGCTACCTCGGCAGCGGTGATGAGTACGACAAATCGTTGCGGCGCTTTGCGCGGAGCTACGCGGATCAGACCGAGCGCGATCACGCCGCGCTGGCCAAAGCCGCAAGATCGGGGCGTGTTCGCGCAGACCTCAAACTCTAGTGCAGATGCCGATCCGACATTTGTAACAGTTCGTTCATCGACAGCGTTGTGAAAGAGTCGTGTGAGAGCATTTTCCCGCGCACGTCTGGGGCGAGCGTGGGGTCGCCGCGCCGTGGCTGGCTACCATGCCGCACAGACGCGCGCGCCGATCCGGATCGGTTGCGGAGCATTGCATGTCAGCGATTTCGCGGTCAGTTCGCCTCGTCTTGGTGCTCGTCGCGACGCTGGCACTTGAGGCGCCGGCCTCGGGCACGCAGCCGACGATCACGCTGTCGGTGGGCCCGGACGAGCCCCTTGTCTACCCCGCCAATCTACCGAGCCTGCCCGACGAGCATACGACGATTTTTCCGCCAAGCCCCGGTTCGAGCAGCTTTCACTTCTTCGCGTCGACCAGCTTGACGGGCGGAAATTCCGGCACAGTGGTGCTGGACAGCACGGACCTGCAGACATTCACGTTCGCATCCGGCTATGCCAACCAGGTGATGTCGGTGCCGGTTCGCTTCACCACGTGCAATGCGACGTACGACTCGGAATTCGACGAGAACTACGCGGGCGCTGGATCGGTCGTCCAGGATCCAACACGCCCCCCCGGCAACCTGATCATGATCTACGAAGCGGAGAATCATTGCCCTGGCGGCGTCTGGCAGCAGCCTTTTTACGCGACGGTGGGATTGGCGCGATCTTCGGACAACGGGAAGACATGGCCGGCACCGGCCAACGGTGAGTTCGGCAACGCCGATCGCTATCCGGTCCTGAAGCTCGCCGCCGCCGAGCCGGCGTTGGAGCCATCGCCCGCCGCAATGGGCAACGCAATCCCCGGCGCCATCGTAGACGGCAACTACCTATACGTCACGTACGTGGCACCGCTGGGCCCCGGGATGACCTCCGACGGAAAGATAAGGATCGCGCGTGCGCTGCTGGGCGGGAACGGGCAGGTCGTCTTCTCGAAGTGGAACAACGGCGCATTCAGCACCCCGGGAATCGGCGGAGCGGATACGGGATTTCTTCCGTCGGGCGGCTGTGTCGGCGGGCAGGGAATGCCGTCGATTTACTACTACGATCCGCTCAAATTCTTCCTGCTGACCTTCGTGTGCCGTTCTGTGCCGCAAGCACAAGCCGCGTGGTACTTCTCCACTGCGACGAGCCTCGATCTGCAGGACTGGAGCGTTCCGCAAGCGGTGCGCAATTCACAATTCCCGCTAATCGATCCGTGCCCGGGGCAAACGGACGACGGGATGTCGTTCGACGGGTGGTATCCCTCGCTCATGTCTCCGGGCGCGATGTCCGGCCACATCACGCAATCGGGTTATGCGTTTTTTCTGAACGGATGTGACACGGGCAAGCGAACCTTCATGAGGCGCACGTTCTCGATCAGCGCCGGACCGAGCGCGCCGAACATCGATCAGCAGGGGCTTACCGGTTCGTGGTATCAACCGGTGACCAGCGGCCAGGGCATCGAGATCGAAGTTTTCCCGGACATGCTCGGACTGGGCACGGGTTACCTGCAGGGGGGATGGTTCACGTTCGACGCGGCGGCGAGCGGGGGCGCCGATCACGGCCGGTGGTACACCTTTGGCGGCAAGGTACGGGAGGGTGATTCGGCCGCGGTTCTTGCCCTCTACCAGAATATCGGAGGCAACTTCAACGCACCGCCCGTCACCTCGAGCGTGCAGGTCGGCAACGTGGGGATGAGCTTCGCGGACTGCACGACCGCGCAACTGAGCTATACCTTCACCGACGGCTCGGGTCGCATCGGAGCGATTCCGATGACGCGCCTCACGCCCAACGTGAACTGCGCGCAGGCCGGCAGCATGGGCGGCGGCAGCGACTTTGGTTTGTCGGGAAACTGGTTTGACCCGGCGAAATCCGGACAGGGCTTCATCGTCGAGCTCAATCCTGTCGATCATGTCTTGTTCTTCGCCTGGTACACCTATGCGGTCAACGGCCAAGCATTGGGAACGACAGGCCAACGCTGGTACACGGGACAGGCCATGTATGTACCCGGTGGACGCGCGATCCCGCTGTCGCTGTATGAGACGACGGGTGGTCTTTTCAACAGCATCGTACCGGCGCCCGCGACAGCCCAGGTAGGCACGGGACAGTTGACCTTTACCAATTGCAGCGCTGCGATGCTGTCGTTCTCGTTCATCGCCGGATCGAACGCCGGTCAGTCCGGGAGCATCAACCTGGCACGGGTGGGTCCGACGCCAGCGAATTGCGCGTTCTAGCCAAATTCCGTCTTAGACCCTGGATTCGCCTGCGACGGTTGTTTGCCGTAGGATCGGGCGCCAAGGCGGATGTCGCGTGCCGTGGAAAGCGGGCCTTGTGTAGACCTTGCGATTCAATCAAGATTGATCGGCATCAAGTTTTGCTGGTTTAGGCACCACACCCAAGTCGTCGACCGAGTCGACAAGTCCTGGAGGAAATCATGGCACCATCGAACCGCATTCGCACCTTCGATCGTCGCACCCTGCTCAAGACATCCGCCGCGGCCGCCGCCGTGCAGCTGGCGCCATCTTTCGTACGCAGTGCCTACGGACAGGCACAGCCGCTGCGAATCGGCATGGTCGACCCGCTCACCGGCGTATATGCGGCGGTGGCCCAGAACGAGGTAACGGGTGCGCGGCTCGCTGTCGAGCAGATCAATGCAAGGGGCGGTATCCTCGGGCGGCCCATCGAACTGCTGGTTGAAGACTCCGCCAATGATGTCGGTACGGGCGTGCAGAAGGCGCGCAAGCTGATCGAGCGCGATCAGGTCACCTTCCTCATCGGCGACGTCAATTCCGGCATCGCCCAGGCCATCGCCCAGGTCAGCAACGAAAAGAAAGTCCTGCACATTGTCTCGGGCGGCCACACCGACACGATCACGGGAAGCGATTGCAAATGGAACGTCTATCGCGTCTGCAACACGACCAGCATGGAGGCCAATTCCATCGCCAGCCTGCTCTTCACCAAATACGGAAAGAAATGGCATTTCATCACACCGGACTACGCCTTTGGTCACACACTGCAGAAGGCCGCGGCTACCGATCTGCAGCAGCTAGGCGGCACGATCACGGGCAACGAGCTCACGCCGCTCGGAACAACCGATTTCTCTGCCTATCTCATCAAGGCGCGCGCGGCTAATCCCGACGTCCTGCTGGTCCTGCCGCAAGGGTCGGACATGGTGAACTGCCTGAAGCAGATTGCGCAATTCGGCATGGAAAAGCAGATGCACGTTGCCGGACTGCAGCAGGAACTGGAATCGCTCGCGGCCATGCCACCCGAGGCGCGCGTCGGCATCTGGATGTTCGAGTGGTACTGGAAGCAGCCTGGCGTACCGGGCGTGGAGAAGTTCGTCGCCGACATCCGCAAAGCGAACGGCGGCAAGGTTCCCACCGCGCGCCACTGGTTCGGCTACACGTCAGTGCACACGCTGGCAGGCGTCGCCAACAAGGAAAAGACGCTCGACTCGCGCAAGCTTGCCGAGGCGCTCGGCGATTATGAACTGACGCCCGATATCAAGTTGCAACCCAACAAGTGCTACTACCGCAAGGGCGACCACCAGCTCATGACTTCGGCATTCGTGGGCGAGGCCTTGAGCAAGCCGGCGGGCGATCCCGAAGACCTCTTCCGGGTCGATCAGGTCATCGCGGGCGACAAGACGGCGCCGCCCGAGAACGCTACCGGCTGCAAGATCGTCTGGCCCGCCTGATTCGCACAATGAGCGCCCGAGTCGTCCTCGGGCGCTTTTCTTGATGCTTCCTCGAAAGGCCTTGAATCGCAAGCGGCCCGGCGTGGGCTCACCCCTTCAGGGATAGGACGCGATGACCCAGCTCCTTGTCTTCAATATCACGAATGGACTGATCATCGGCGCGTTCTACGTGCTGATGGCTCTCGGCCTGTCGCTCATTCTCAATCTCAGCAACGTCATCAACTTTGCCCATGGCGGTTTTCTGGTCATCGGTGGATACATCGCCTACACGATCACACCGTATGTCGGGTTCTGGGGTGCGCTGCTGATTGCGCCACTGCTGACTGCGATCATCGGCCTGCTGGTCGAGCGGATACTCATCCGGCGCGTGTATGGGCGCGATCCGCTTTACAGCCTCCTCCTGACCTTCGGCCTCGCGTTCATCATCGAGGACGTCACCCGATTCATCTGGGGCGCACAGGGGAAACCGGTGACGGTTCCGCCGGTTCTCGCGCAGCCGCTGAGCAATGAGCTGTTTTTCATTACCGGCTACCGGCTGTTCATGGTGGGAACCGTGGCGGTCGTAGTAACGCTTCTATTCGTGCTGCTGCGCTACACGCGCATCGGCATGCGCATCCGCGCGGGCACGCTCGACCTGGAGACCGTATCGGCGCTCGGCATCAATGTCGGGCGGTTGCGCTCGCTCAACTTCGCCGTGGGAATTTATCTTGCCGGCCTGAGCGGCGTGCTGGCCGCCGGGCAGCTCGGCCTCGAGCCGACGATGGGCACCGGGCTGCTGATGCCAAGCTTCATCGCGATCATCGTCGGTGGCGTCGGCAGCCTGACCGGCACGCTGATCGGCGGCCTGCTGATTGGCGTCGCCTCGGGCATCACCGCGGTATTCCTGCCGGCGGCGAGCGAGGCGATCATGTACGTGCTGATGGCGGTCGTGCTTCTTCTTCGGCCACGCGGATTGCTTGGCGAGGAAGGGATGATGACATGAGCGCAACGATGCGATCGCGCAAGCTCGCGGCACTCGCTGCAATATGGTTGCTGCTCCTGCTCGCTCCCTACTGGATGACGCCGCTGGGCGGGTACACGGCGCTCGGGACTCGCGTTCTGGTGCTCGGCCTGGCGGCGATGTCGGTCAATTTCCTTCTGGGATTCACCGGCGTGCTGTCGTTCGGTCACGCTGCCTATTTCGGCCTTGGCGCGTATGGCGCCGGATTCGCGTTGAAGTTCCTGGCGCCCAGCTCGCCGCTTGCGCTTGTGTGTGGCACTTTGCTCGGCGGCATAGCCGGCATGATCCTGGGAGCGCTGATTGCGCGCCGGCGCGGGGTCTACTTCGCGATGGTGACGATCGCCTTCGGACAGGTGTTCTACTACATCGCATTCCAATGGAGCTCGGTTACCGGAGGCGACGACGGCCTGCGCGGCTTTTCCCGTCAGCCGCTCGACCTCGGATTCACCACCATCGACATCCTGTCGAACGCCAACGCATTCTATTACTTTGTCCTCGTCTGTCTCGCACTCGTTGTCGCGGTCATGGCATTCATCCTCCGCTCACCCTTCGGCCGCACGATGATCGCGATCCGGGAGAACCAGCGGCGGGCCCGCTTTCTCGGCATCCCCGTCGACCGTCATATCTGGATCGCTTTCTCGCTGTCGTGTTTCTTCATGGGGTTTGCCGGGGCGCTGTACGCGCTCCTCAACAACTTCGCCGACCCCAGAGGCCTGCACTACAGCCAATCCGGTGATTTCGTCATGATGGCGGTCATGGGCGGCATGCGCAGCTTCTGGGGGCCGCTGCTGGGCGCAGCGGTGTTCGTCGTGCTGCAGGATTACCTTTCGAGTATTACCGTCAACTGGATGTCGTTCGTCGGCGCGCTGTTCATCGCGATCGTGCTCTTCTTCCCGCGCGGCTTGCTCGGCTTCATCCGGCGCGAGAACAAGGCATGAGCGTACTCGAGGTGCGCAATGTCAGCAGGCGCTTCGGCAGCTTGGTGGCCGTGCGCGACGTGTCGTTGACGGTGAACGAAGGCGAGCTCCGCGCGATCATCGGCCCCAACGGGGCCGGCAAGACCACGTTCTTCAATCTCATCAGCGGATTCTTCCGGCCATCTTCGGGAACGATCGTCTTCGACGGCCGCGACATCACGGCGCTGCCGCCGGAGGAGCGCGTGACGCTCGGGATCGCCCGTACATTCCAGATCACGGAGATCTTTCCCGAGCTCAGCGTGTTCGAGAACGTTCGGGTGAGCACGGAAGCGGGGGAAGGCTTTCGTCTGCGACCCTGGATCAGCAAGGCCGAAAAAGCGAGGGTGCACAGCGCGGTCGAGGCCACGCTCCAACTTACCGGGCTCTCGCACAAATCCGATCGACTGGTCGGCGAGCTCGCGCACGGAGATCAGCGCGCCGCTGAGATCGCAACCGCTCTGGCGCTGCGGCCGCGCCTGCTGCTGCTCGACGAGCCTACGGCAGGTATGGGTGAGGAGGAGACCTACGAGACCACACAGCTCATCCGCCGCCTGCACCGCGAGAACAACTTCACCATCGTGCTCATCGAGCACGACATGCGTGTGGTGTTCCACCTCGCGGATCGGGTCACGGTGCTGGACCAGGGGCATTTGCTCGCCGAAGGAACGCCCGAGGAGATCGCAGCCAATGAAGCGGTGCAGTCGGCGTACCTGGGGAAGGCAGCATGAGCGCCGCGCTGACCGCCGAAGGTCTCAATACCTATTACGGCAAGAGCCATATCCTGCACGGGGTCGGCCTGGAAGTCGCCGAAGGCCGGATTACTGCGCTGCTCGGCCGCAATGGCGCCGGCAAGACCACGACGCTGCGCACGCTGATGGGCCTCACGCCTGCGCGCAAGGGCCGCATCTGGATCTTCGGGGCGGAGGTCACTCATTGGCCAACCTATCGCATTGCCGCGAGCGGCGTCGGCTACGTTCCGGAGGGGCGAAAGATTTTCGCCAACCTGAGTGTCGATGAAAATCTGAGAGTTCCGCTTGAGCGAGAGGGCCCCTGGTCGATCGCGCGCATCTACGAGCTGTTTCCGCGCCTCGCCGAGCGCAAGCTGAGCCGCGGACGCCAGCTTTCCGGCGGCGAGCAGGAGATGCTGTCGATCGGGCGCGCGCTGCTGCTAAATCCCCGGCTGCTCATTCTGGACGAGCCCTCGCAAGGCTTGGCCCCGCTGATTGTCCGCGACGTGTTCGGGATTATCGCGCAGATGCGCGACGAGGGAATTTCAGTGTTGCTGGTCGAGCAGAACGCGCGCATGACCCTGGAGATTGCCGACCATGCCTACGTAGTGGACGATGGAGCCATCGTATTTTCGGGCAGGGCGTCCGAACTTGCCGCCGACGAGGCGCGTGTCAGGGCGCTGACGGGCGCGAGCGCCGAGAAGTGGGAGCATTCGTAGCGTTGAAGTCACTGCCCCCGGAATCGGTTTTCGCGCCCGTGTCCTGCCAGGTCACGCGGAAACGGGAGCAGCGGTCAGTTGAACGCCATGTCCGCTCAGCGACAGCTGCCGCTTCTCGGTCACCGGAACTATGACGTCAATGTTTCGATAGGTAAGCGTGTAATTTCCGGTCTTGCGTGCCACGACATGAATTTCATCAGGGCGCGTACGCATTTCGAATGTCACCTCGGCGTAATCACCGTCACCGTAGCCGAGACCGATGCCGTCATCCTCATAAAGCGCGAAGGCAGTGTTCGAATCGTGACGCGATGGAAACAGGCGCACCTGCCGCGAAGGCTCGTCGTGAAGTTGCGTGAAATCATCGCGCGCTGTCATCGGAACGATCGCGCCCCCACGCACGAATAGCGGGATGCGATCGAGCGGCGCCGCGACGACGATATCGCGTCCGCCGGGGAAATACTCTCCGCTGTGAAAGTCGTACCAGCCGTCCGCGTTCTGCGGCAGATAGACGCGTCGCTCGCGCGCGCCGGGCTCGAGCACGTTGGCCACCAGCAGGCCGGGACCGAACATGAAGTCGTCGCCGTCGCAAAGGGTGCGTGGATCATTCTCGAACTCGTAGCAGAGTGGCCGGAGGATGGGCTCGCCGTATGCGTGGGCCCGCCGGAACAAGGTATACAGGTACGGCATCAGGCGATAGCGCAGGCGGATGGCCGCGCGAACGGGTTCGATCGCTTCCGCGTGCAGCCAAGGCGTGTTGACCTCGCCCCCTGGCTTCCATGAATTCATGATGAAACGCGGGCTGAACACGCCATTTTGCACCCAGCGAATGAGCAATTCGGCGTCCGGCACGGGACCATTGAATCCGCCGACATCGTGGCCGGTGTTGAACATGCCTGACAAGCTCATCGTCAGTCCCATGCGCACGTTCCAGCGCAGGGTGTGCCAGCTGGTCGTGTTGTCGCCCGACCAGGTTTGCGCATAGCGCTGGATGCCCGGCGGTCCCGCGCGGGTCACCGTGTACACGCGCTCGCCAGGCCGATGTGCTGCCTGTGCTTCAGCGGTCGCGCGTGTCATCAACAATGCATGCAGCGGCCTCGATCGCGCGATCGGCAAGGGCGATCCGAAGCCGTGCGATTGGCCGTCATCGTCCCAGATCTCGTACTCGTTGTTGTCGTTCCATCCGGCGTCGATGCCGTAGTCGAGGACCTGCCTTCGAAGTCCTTCCTGCCACCAGCGGATTCCCTCGGGGTTCGTGAAATCGAGATGGGCACCCTGCCCATCCCAGAACTGCCCGATGCATGGTGTCCCGGTACGCGCGTCGTTCACAAATGCGCGGTGCGCGGCGACTTCCGCATAAGCCGGATGGTCATCGAGCAGGCAAGGCTTGAGGTTGACCACCACGCGTACGTTCTGATGCCTGAAGCCGTATACCGCGGCGTGCGGATCCGGGAATTTGTCGCGATTCCACGTGAACACGTAGCGGCGCTTGCCGATGCTCGTGTAGCCCGAACCGAAGTGAAACGCCGACAGCGGGATGTCGTGCCTGGCAGTCAGCTCCAGAAATTCCGCGAGTCTCGACTGAGCGTCGGGCGCGTCGGTAAGACTCATCGCGGTGTTGGCGTAACCCAGGCTCCAGCGCGGCCCGAACGCCATTCGACCCGTGAGCTCGGTGAACTTGCGCACGACGTCGCGAATTCGCGGACCGACGAATACATAGTAGTCGAGGTCGCCATCGTCGATCTCGGCATAACGGTAGAAGCCGTGATAATTGTCGTATTCGCAGCCGAGGTCGAAGGTGACCGGCGCCAGCGTGTCGTAATACACGCCATACGCGATGCCCGACGCGGCATCGCGGCCGAGCATGAACGGCCAGTGCTTGTACAGCGGATCCGACGTCTGCGCGTCGTAGCCGAGGGCGTCAAGCGCCAGTGTGCGCATCCGCCTGCCGTGCAGGTCGATCGCGCCGGTCTTGTCGCCGAGGCCGAAATAGCGGTCGTCGTGCGCGCGCGCCATGTAGTGCCGCTGCATCACATTGCGCTCGCTCCACTCATACGCGTAGGTCGAGCGATCGGCGGCGAACGCCTTTCCGTCGAACGACCAGTGCAGGCCGAATGGCCGCAGCTTCACGCGCAGCGATAGCAGTGCCGTCGTCAGGAGGACTTCATGGTCGCTCTCGGCGACCGTGAATGGCGGACACGCAAAACGCGCCAGGTCGCTCCGGTCGCGACCCGTCCATGGCACGTCGACATCGCCGGGCGCGACCGTCCACGTGCGTGGCTCCCGGAAGGTTTCGTTGCGCAGGAACAAGACGCGGAACAGGTCGTCGGCCAGGACGAACACCTGGCAGCACCATTCCGCCTCGAAATCGAAGCGGACACCATGGTCGAGCCGCCCCGCGAACGTCGCGCTGCGCAAGGGTCGCATGGATGAACGCCTGGGGTTACCGCCCGCTCAGCGCGAGCTCACCCTCGGTACTGGCGAAGATGTGCACGTCGTCGACCGGAAGATAGACCGCGATCGGTGTGCCGGCCGTATGCCCGACCTGGCCCGCCGCGTGCACGGTAAGGCTGCCGCCACCGGGCAGTGAGCAGTACAGGAAACTCGCTCCCCCCAGCTGTTCGATACGGTCGATGGTCACCGTCAGCGCCTGCTGCGCCGCCGCCGGGGCGGCGCCGACCACGATGTGCTCTGGCCGGATACCTAGCCAGACGCGCTGCCCAACCGAAACATCGCCTGCGCGCATCGGGAGCGCCGGTGCGGGGGCATCAGGCGCAGCGGCATCCAGTGTCACGGTGACGTGTGCGTCGTCGACGCTGGCCACGCTGCCACCCAGAAAATTCATTTGCGGCGATCCGATGAATCCGGCCACGAAGCGATTTGCGGGACGATTGTAGAGTTCGAGCGGGGTGCCGACCTGCTCCACGCGGCCGCCACGCAGCACGACGATCCGGTCCGCCATGGTCATCGCTTCGACCTGATCGTGCGTGACGTAGACCATGGTGGTGCCCAGGCGCTGGTGCAGCCGGCTGATTTCCGCGCGCATCTGAACGCGCAATTCGGCATCCAGGTTCGACAGCGGCTCGTCGAACAGGAAGATGGTCGGATCGCGCACGATCGCGCGTCCGATCGCCACCCGCTGGCGCTGGCCGCCGGAAAGTTGCGTCGGCCTGCGCGCGAGCAGCGGCTCCAGGCGCAGCATGCGCGCTGCATCCTGCACCTTGGCATCGATCTGGGCGCGCGGCATCCGCTGATTCTCGAGTCCGAACGCGAGGTTCTGGTACACGGTCATGTGCGGATACAGCGCGTACGACTGGAAGACCATAGCCAGCCCACGCTGCGCAGCGGAGATGTCGTTCGCGCGCTTGCCATCGATCAGCAGGTCGCCTTCGCTCGCCGATTCCAGTCCGGCGATCATGCGCAGGAGCGTCGATTTGCCACAGCCCGAAGGCCCGACGAATACGACGAACTCGCCGTCGCGAACGTCGAGGTCGACGCCATGGATGACCATCGTCTCGCCGTAACGCTTGACGATGCGTTGCAATCGGAGGGAAGCCATCGCTCGGGAGTCCTTGCCGTGTCCGCGGCGTCGCTTACTTCACGCCGGCCGACGCGATGCCGGTCGTGATGTGACGCTGCAGGAACGCGAACACTAGCGTCACCGGCACGAGCGTGATTACGGTCATGGCAAGAAGGTAATGCCATTGCGTCGTCAGCTCGCCCTGGAAGGCGTTCAGCGCGAGCTGGAGAGTGAATTTCTCGGTGCGCGAAAGCACGATCAGCGGCCAGAGGAAGTCGTTCCACCGCCACATCACCGAGAAGATCGCCAGCACCGCGAGCGCGGGCGCAGACAGCGGCAGGATGATGCGCCAGAAAATCCGCCATTCGCTGGCGTGGTCCATGCGCGCCGCGTCGATGAGCTCGTCGGGGATGGTGAGCATGTATTGGCGAAGGAGGAAAACGCCGGTCGGCGTCGCCACCGCCGGCCAGATGACGCCCCACAGGCTGTTGAGCAGCCCGAGCTCGGAGACGACCAGGAAATTTGGCACGAGGATGATCGTCGGTGGAATCATCAGTGTCGAAATGATCAGCAGGAATACCGCGTCGCGGCCACCGAACCGGTACTTCGACAGCGCGAACGCCGCCATCGCGTTGAACAGCAGCGTGATCAGCGTCGCCACGACGGTGATGAACACGCTGTTCCAGAGAAAGGTCGCGAATGAAAACTTGCTGAACACCTCAGTGTAGTTTTCGGTCGCAAGCTGGAATTCACGCACCGGCTTGCGCTCGCGGATGTTGACTTTGTATTCCTGGTCGGGCGCTTTGGGATCGACCAGCGTCGCCTGGATGCCGATGCGTCGGACTTCGGCCAGCTCGCGCGTCGCACCGTCGGGCAGCGTCACCCGGTAGAGCGGTAGCGCCTTGTCGTGGCCCTCCACGGGCACACTCTTCTGTCCGTAAGGCAGCAGCTGCGGCGGAAACTCGTTGAGCGCCGCCGCGCTCTTGAACGACGACAGCACCAGCCAAAGCACGGGCCCGAACATCAGCAGGAGTCCGAGCGCCAGGTATCCGTAAGTGAACCAGTCGGTCCAGTCGAAGCCATCACGCCCGCGCCGGGCCAACAGCGTCGCGACCCTAGGCATCGCGCGCCCCTTTACCTTCCAGGTTCCTGCGCGTCAACCGCAGCTGAAGCAGCGTCAGCACAAGCAGGGAAAGCGCGAGCACCAGCGACGCCGCAGCGGCCAGTCCGTATTGATGGATCGATTCGGCGAAGCCGGTCTGATAGATGAACTGAACGATGAAAGTCGTCGCCGAGCCGGGGCCGCCACCGGTGAGCACGAAGACCTCGTCGAAGATCTGCACCGCGCGGATCAGGCCCAGCACCAGCACCACGATGAGGTTGGGCATCAGCAGCGGCAGCGTGATGCGAGAGAAGCGTCGCCACGGCGATGCGCTGTCCATTTCCGCAGCTTCGTACAGATCTGCGGGAATCGCCTGCAAGCCGGCGAGCAGGATCAGCGTATAGAAGCCCATGTGCGCCCAGATGCTCACGAACACGCACCAGAAGAACGCCCAATGCGCATCGGACAGCCAGCCGACCGGCGACGAGCCGCCCGCGACGAGCAGCGCATTGAGAACGCCTTCGCGCTGCAGGATCCATTTCCAGATCAGCGCGACGACGACCGGCGAGAGCAGAACCGGATAGAAGAACACGCCTCGGAAGAATCCTCGTCCGAGGATCTTGCGGTTGAGCACCAGCGCGGTGACGAGCGCGAAGGCGACCATCAGCGCGACCTGAGCCAGCGCGAAGGTCGCCGTATTGAAGATCGCACGCCAGAACAAGTCCTTTCGGCACGTCGACGGATCGAGATAGTTCTCGCATTCGAACAGGGTTGCGAGATTCTCCATCCCGGTGACCGGGCGTTGCGACGGATAGAGCTCGACGCCGCCGGTGAAGGCGAAGTAGAAGTTGATGGCGATGGGGAGAAAGGTGAAAAGGCCGAGGATCGCCAGGTTCGGCGCGACGAACATCCAGCCGATGCGCGGCACGCCGACGACGCGCTGGAGCGCGCGCATCGGCGCGTCGATCGCGTTCAGCAGCGCACCGGCTACCCACGCCGGGAGCGCGAGAAGCGACCGACGTTGCGGACCCATGGTAGGCGGGGCCTCGCGCCGCTACCTGGCGGCAGCCTTGGTCTGTTCGTCGATGTCGGCGCTGATCCGCTTGAGCGCGTCGTCGAGCGACATCTCGCCGGCGATCGCCTGGCCCAGCCGTGCGGCGGTCGGATTGAAGATCGCGCGATTGAGCTTGTAGCCCTGGATCTGGTAGGCGACCGGCGAGAGCTTTGGTACGTCGGCCACGAACACGTTGATCGCGGCGCGCGCCTGCGGCGAGACCTTGTAGTCGACGCCCTTCTTGGCCACGCTCGCGTTGGCCGAAATGTTCTCGGTGCGCGCCATGTACTCGGCGTACACCGGCTCGCTGGCGAGGTAATCGAGAAAGCGCCCGACATCCTTGGGATTCTTGGACCGCTTCAAGGCAACGAAGGCCGCGCCGCCGGGAATGCCGGTACACGCCGCGGGACCGCACGGGTTCGGCACGGCGATCCAGTCGAAATTCTTGCCGATCTGCGAATCCATGCGGCGGATTTGCCAGCTTCCGGACAGGTAGATGACGACGCGCCCATTGGCGAACTCCTCGAACGCATCGCGATAGGTGGCGCCGCCGACGCCGCCCCACACTTCCTTGGGCATGGTCCCGTCGCGGTTCCAGTCATAGAGCTTTTTCGCCATGACACGATAACCTTCGTCGACGACCAGGCTGCCCTTGGCGTCGAAGTACTTCGCTCCCATGCTGATCGCCGGTCCGGCGAAGCGGTGGCCGCTGCGATCGAAGGCGGCCGCGAATGGGACCTGCGTGGCCTTGGCCACCTTGCGCGCGGCATCGATCCATTGATCCCACGTCGCCTGGGCGCCGGGTAGCGGAACGTTCGCTTGCTCGAACAGCGTTTTGTTCACGTACAGGCCGGTGACGGTGAGCTGCGTCATCATCCCGTAGATGCCCTTGTCGGAAGGCGAGGAGCGCATCCAGGGCAGCGTCTGGCCGAAGTTCGCTTCCCAGTACTTCGGGTCCTTCACGTATGGCGTGATGTCCAGGTAGTACTTCGAAAGTCCGCCGAGGTCGGTGACGCGCGCGATGTCGGGGCCTTCGCCCGCGGCGAGCTGCACCGGCAGCTGCTCCAGGATCGCCTTGTAGGGAACCTTGTCGACGACGACCTTGACATCCGCGTTCTGGGCTTCGAAGCGCTTGGCAAGATCCTGCGTGATCTCGCATTCGTTGCCATCCGAGTAACAGGCGACGCGAATTTCGCCGGCACGAGTCGCGGTCACGCAAAGTGAAAGCGAAACAGCGACAGCCAACCCGGCGAGGCGGGAATGCATGGACATGATGCGTACCTCCGGTTCGCGCTCTCTGGCGATAGTCTGCGCGGTAATTATAGACCGATGGACACCGTGCGTACGTCGAGGCCCCTGCCGTCACTTCGGTTTCGGTCGGCTTGACAGCGGCGAATGCGCTCCGGAGTATGCGTGGACGCAGCGATCTTGGGCGCTGGCGCTGCTCCTGCCGTACTCATTGCATTGGGTGGCAATCCATGCCGATCGACAATTCTGAACAGATAGCGGAATGGAACGGCGCGCTGGGCCAGCGATGGGTCGCGATGCAGCGCGAGATCGATCATGTCGTCGCCCCGTTCGGCGACGCGGCGCTGAAGGTGGCGGCCCCGCAACCGGGAGAGAGCGTCATCGACGTAGGCTGCGGATGCGGAGACACGTCGATCGAAATCGCGCGAATCGTCGGCAAGACCGGCACGGTCCTTGGCGTCGACGTGTCGGCTCCGATGCTCGAGGTTGCCCGCTCGCGCGCCACGCAGGTTGATTGCCCCAACCTCGCCTTTCACGAAGGCGATGCTTCCGAGGCGGAACTTCCGCCAGGCACCGATTTGCTGTTCTCCCGTTTCGGCGTCATGTTCTTCGGCCAACCCGTCCAGGCCTTGACCCATCTGCGCTCATCGTTGCGCGACGGTGGCCGCTGCGTGTTCGTCTGCTGGCGGGTGCCGCGCGACAACGCGTGGGCGATGGTTCCCCTCTCCGCGGCGCGCGCGGCGATGAATATCACGGCGCCTCCTGTCGATCCGAATGCGCCGGGACCCTTCGCATTCGCCAACGAGCAAAGGTTGCGCACCATTCTGTCGGGGGCCGGCCTTGGCGAGGTGGAAGTTCAGCGCTTCGATGCGGCGATTTCTCTTGGCACGACGCCACGTTCCGCGGCCGAGGCCGTGGTGCAGATCGGCCCGGTTTCCCGCCTGCTGCGCGAAACCGGTGTCGAGCACCGGCCGGTCATCGTCGAAGCCGTCGAACGAGCTCTCTATCCGTTTGCCGCGCAGGATGGGCACGTCAGCTTGAGCGGCTCCGGCTGGATCGTGTCAGGCACGAGAAGTCCAGGGTGAGTTGCATCGAAGGCGCCACACTTTCTCCGCCGTCCGCGCTGAAAACTACGGCGGCACTTGGTGTCGCAGTGCTCCTGCGCCAGCTTTTTTCGAGCTAACCGTCCCGGTCAACCCCCTGTCAGGCCGATCGCGGTCACGAGCATCGCCAGCAGCGCCTTGATCAGCGACTCGCCCGCGATCAGGCCCGACGCGATCGGGACGTTGAAGCTTTCCTGGCTACTTTTGTGCACGATGCGCCAGAGCCACGCGATGACCGCGCCGATCGCGAACGACAGCGCATTGCTGAAGAACACCAGCCATCCCAGACCAAGGCCGGTCGCCGACGGCAGATAAGGACGCGTTTGGGGAAAGACCTTCTCGAGCAGCGGGAGGCCCACGCCGATCAGCGCCCCGATCAGGATCGCGACGCTGGCAGATGGCGGAAGACTGGCGATACCGGTCGACAGCACGCGCGCCACCGCGACCCAGATCTGCGTCGCCGGCAACGGATATTTTTCCAGCGCAGCTGCGTCGGGGATCATGAGGTACCACGCCGGCACGATGGCGATCGTACCGAAGAAAACGCCGACGAACTGCGCGAGAAACTGCCTTCGCGGGTTCGCGCCTAGCAGGTAGCCGCTCTTCAAGTCGGTGAGCAAGTCGGCCGAGGCTGCAGCTCCGTTGGCGCCGACGCCCGCGGATACCAGGTTGTGCGTGACGTTGCCGGGCGAGATGACCGCGAACAAAAGCTGCATGACCTTCCCCATCGGCCCGATCGGCGTCGTGTCGGTCTCGCCGGTGGTGCGACAGGCGACCAGCGCCAGCACGAATGACATCGCGACGGCGATGAGTCCCGCCCACCATTGGATCTGAAAAGCGATCAGCTGGATGAGCACCATCGCGATCGTGATCGGGATGATGCCGGCGATGAACCAGCTGTTCGGCACCTCGATCGCGGCCATCCGTTCATCGATGGCGCTCGAGGCACCGGCGCGCGCGCGGCGCAGCACCTGAAAGGAACGGCCGATCGTGCGCCACTGCAGCGCGAGCGATGCGAGGCTCGAAAACACGAGAACCGACGCCCCGCCCCACAGCGCCCAGCGCACCGGGTGGAACAGCGTTCCACCGCCGACCAGTGGTATCGAAGGCACGTAACCGGCGACATTGGCGTCGAGGGCGTCCAGCGATTGCAGCCAGGGCGCGACGACAACGTAGAGTAGCGTCGCAGAGGCAAGCATCGACAGCGATACGCGCAATCCCACGATCATCCCGGCCGCGATCAGCAGCGCGCTCGGCTCGAATCCGAAGGCGACCATGGGCTTGCCGGCGAGCAGACGAAAGCCGTCGGCCGGGATGAGGTCGGGCAGATGCACATCGAACAGATGCGCCTTCATCCAGGCGAAGAACTTGCCGAGAGCGACGAATTGGTCCTCGGCCGTATTGAGTACGCCTACCACCGCGCCGACAACGAGCGCGGCAACCAGCGCATGTGCCTTGCGCAGCGCCTCATTGCCGCGTGAGTACAGGCTGCGCAGCGTCGTCGCCGCCGCGATTCCGGATGGGAATGGAAGCTGCTCCTGATTGATCATCTGACGCTTCATCGGAATCGCCAGGAACACGCCCAGTGCTCCCGTGGCCAGCGTGAACGACGCAACGATCGGCCACGAGACATGCCGGTGCAGGGGATCGAGCAGCAACAGCGCTCCGAAGCACGTGCCGATCGTGGAGCCGGTCGAGGACCCTGCTGCGGAAGCCGTGGACTGCATGCAGTTGTTCTCGAGGATCGACATCGGCGAGAGCCGTCCCGCGCTCAGCGCGCGAAGCGCGTTCCAGAGCACGAACGAGATCACGCACGAGGTGATCGCGACCCCGAACGACCAGCCGACCTTGAGCGTGGTGTAGAGGTTCGATACTGACATCAGCATCCCCAGCATCGCACCCATCGCGACCGCGCGAAAGGTGAGTTGCGGCACCTGGTCGCCGCGATAGACGTGGGTGTACCAGTGAATGTCTTTCTGTTCGGGGCTGGCATCGTCCGGCAGGGGCGGCGGATCGGGAGGAAAGTACTCGCCGGGTTTGGCGCGCTGGCCGGCTGGTGGGAGTTCGATGGTCGTGGACATTTTGGCTCCTCGAACGTACGGCTGCGGGCTCGCCGGCGTCGAGTATGTCATTCAGTCTGCGAGACCGGGGCCATTCAACCACGTGCTCGGTTACTGTCAACCGGCGGCGGCCCAGCGCCCGTAATCGAACCTCGTGTTTGCTTCCGGCGTCGACGCGCACCGTGCGGTTCACGTCAAAGTGCGAATCGACGTAAAATCCGACGGATCGACCTGAAGACGGCAGGCGCTCGCCGGGCGAGTGCGGCGCCACAGGCATTGCCACAATGACCGACGTAGGATTGGTGCTGGTGACCGGTGCGAGCGGCTTCGTCGGCTCTGCGGTCGTTCGCGCGCTGGTTGCCGCCGGATATCCGGTGCGCGCGCTGGTACGCGCATCAAGTCCGCGGGCCAACCTCGCGGCGCTGGACGTCGAGATCGTCGAGGGGGACTTGCATGACGCACCATCGGTCGATCGTGCGATGACCCGGGTCCGACATGTCATGCATGTCGCCGCCGACTACCGGCTCTGGTCGTCCGATCGCAGCGAGATCGCGCGCACCAATGTCGCTGGCACGCGGACGGTCATGGAAGCAGCGCTGCGAAAAGGCGTTGAACGAATCGTCTACACGAGCAGCGTCGCGGCACTGGCGCTGCGAGCGGACGGACAGGACGCGGACGAAGCCACCGTTCTCGCCGAGATGGCGGCGATCGGGGCCTACAAGCGCAGCAAGGTCGCCGCGCAGGAGCTGGTCGAAGCGATGATCGCACGGGACGGGTTGCCGGCCGTGATCGTCAATCCGTCGACGCCCATAGGACCTCGAGACATTCGCCCGACGCCGACCGGACGCATCATTGTCGAAGCGGCATCCGGGCGCATGCCCGGATACGTGCATACGGGCCTCAACCTGGTCCACGTCGACGACGTCGCCGCGGGACACCTCGCGGCGCTTGCGCACGGCAAGATCGGCGAGCGTTACATCCTCGGCGGCCAGAACGTCCTGCTCGCGGACATGCTGCGCGACATCGCCGAGCTGGTGGGCCGCAGGCCGCCACGCTTGCGCGTGCCGCGCCGACTGCTCTATCCGGCAGCCGCGGTGGCGGAGCTGGTCGCGAACAGGACCGGCCGCGAACCCTTTCTCACGCTCGACGGGTTGCGCATGGCGAAGAACCGGATGTTCTTTACCAGCGCGAAGGCAACGCGCGACCTCGGCTTCGCCGCGCGTCCCTATCGCGAAGGGTTGCGCGACGCGATCGAATGGTTTCGCTGCGCTGGACATCTGTCGTGACGATGGTCATCGCAGCGTTGGCGTGCGTGTCGTGGCTATACCTGCTGCTCATGCGCGGAGGATTCTGGCGGGTTCCGAAGAATCTGGATGACGTAAGTTCCGTGTCCGACGCGCGCCGAGCATGGCCGCGGGTCGTGGCGATCGTGCCTGCCCGCAACGAAGCCGAACTTATCGCCGAGACCGTCGCGTTGCTCCTGCGCCAGGACTATCGTGGCGCGTTCCACGTGGTCGTGGTCGACGATCACAGTACGGACTCGACCGCAGCCATCGCGCAACGGGCCGCCGCGGCCTGCGGCGCCTCGGAGCGCATGACCGTCCTGGCGGCGCCGCCGCTCGGAGATCGCTGGACCGGCAAGCTGTGGGCAATGAACTGCGGTGTCGTGCACGCTGAAGCGATGCGTGAGCCGGCGGACTACCTGCTGTTCAGCGATGCCGACATCGGCTATGCGCCCGACACGCTGACCAAACTCGTCATGCGCGCCGAGGCGGACAGCCTCGTGTTGACGTCGCTGATGGCAAGACTTCACTGCGAGAGCCTTGCCGAACGGGCGCTCATTCCGGCGTTCGTCTTTTTCTTCCACATGCTGTATCCGTTTGCGTGGGTCAATGAGCCGCAGCGGCGGACAGCGGCGGCAGCCGGCGGCTGCATGCTCGTACAACGCAGTGCGCTATGCGATGCCGGCGGGCTCGACGCCATCCGTCACGAATTGATCGACGATTGCGCACTGGGTCGTCTGCTCAAGCGCCGAGGTCGCATCTGGCTGGGACTCACGCAGCACGCCCGCAGCCTCCGCGCCTGTTGCTCCTTCGGTGATGTCCGCCGGATGGTGGGCCGCTCGGCGTATGCGCAATTGCGCTACTCGCCGTGGTTGCTCATTGGCACGCTGGCGGCGATGTCCGTAACCTATCTGGCTCCGCCGCTCCTGGCGTTGAGCGGAGCCGATGGCGTGCGCTGGCTCGCTGCCGCGACCTGGCTGCTGATGGCGGCGCTGTTGCAGCCGATCCTTCGCTTCTACAGGGTGTCCCCATGCTGGGGCTTGGCGCTGCCGGCGATCGCGGCGACGTACCTGGTGTTCACGGTCGACTCGGCGTACCGGCATTGGCGCGGCCAGGGCGGCGAGTGGAAAGGCCGCGTGCACATACCCGCGCCGGACCGACAATGAGCGGTCTATCCGAAGGCCGCCTCGCGCCGGTTCCGAGATCGGCTTCCGGAAGCTCGTTCTACGCGGCGATGCGCATACTTCCGGCGCAGAAGCGCCGCGCCATGTTCGAAATCTACGATTTTTGCCGTTCAGTGGATGACATCGCCGACGGCGACGGCGATCGGCGGGCGCGTCTGGATCAGCTGCAACGGTGGCGATCTGCGATCGACGCGGTCTTCGATGGCTCGCCCCCGACCTGCCTGCGCGGATTGGCGCAAGCAGTCACCGAGTTCCACCTTCGGCGCGAGGACTTCTTCGCGATCATCGACGGCATGGAGATGGACGCCTGCGCCGATATCTCCTGTCCTGACAGCGCTACGCTCGACCTTTATTGCGATCGTGTGGCCAGTGCTGCGGGCCGGCTGTCCGTCCGTGTTTTCGGGCTGCCCATGGCCGATGGGATGCTGCTCGCCTTCCACCTCGGTCGGGCGCTGCAGCTGACGAACATACTGCGCGACCTCGACGAGGATGCCGCCAAGGGACGACTCTATCTGCCGAGCGAATCATTGCAGGCTGCGGGGATCGCCGTGGTCGAGCCAGCACGGGTTCTCGCGCATCCGGCGCTCGGCCATGCCTGTGCCACGGTCGTCGCCCGCGCACGCCACCACTTCGCCGGCGCGAACGAGGTGCTATCCCGCTACCCGCTCCGGATCGTGCGCTCGCCGGTTCTCATGGCGAGGGTTTATCAGAATATACTTGGGCGCCTCGCCAGGCGCGGCTTTGCTGCGCCACGGTGCCGGGTCCGCGTCGGTCGGTTAGGGCTGTTATGGATTCTGACGCGACATGGCCTGATCTGATGCATGGCTGATGTGGCAATCGAGCAACCCCCGTGATACCAGAGCGTTGACCTCATGATGCATGCCATGCCCGACGCGGGAAGTGCGGTTCAGGAATCGCCAGACGATTCCACTGCCGACCCCGCCATCACCGTTGCACGGCTCGACGCGTGCATCGGGCGTTCCGCCGCCGCGTTGCTCGCCTCGCAGCGCCGGGACGGTCACTGGGTCTACGAATTGGAAGCGGACGCAACGATACCCGCCGAGTATGTTCTGCTCAGGCGCTACTTGAACGAGCCCGACCTTTCGCTGGAACGCAAGATCGCGAATTATCTGCGACGGATACAGGCTAAGCACGGCGGGTGGCCTCTGTATCACGACGGCCCCTTCAACATCAGCGCCAGCGTCAAGGCCTACCTGGCGTTGAAGACCAGCGGCGAGTCGCCCGATGCGCCGCACATGCGTGCTGCGCGCGATGCGATCCTGGCGCACGGCGGTGCCGAATCAAGCAACGTATTCACGCGGATCCTGCTCGCCCTGCACGGCATCATTCCGTGGCAAGCCGTGCCGACCATCCCGGTCGAAATCATGTACCTGCCGCGATGGTTTCCATTCCACCTGTTCAGGATTTCGTATTGGGGGCGCACCGTCCTCGCTCCGTTGCTGGTCCTGCAGGCCATGAAGCCGCGGTCGCACCATCCGAGCCCGGTGAGCATCGACGAGCTCTTCCTGGGCAAAATCTCGCGCACCCGCCGTGCAGCGAGGGCTGCGCACCAGTCCCGGCCCTGGTTCGCCGTCTTTGCGCTGATCGATGCGCTGATCCGGTTCGCGGAGCCTTACTTTCCGCCAGCATCGCGCAAGCGTGCGATCGCCAAGGCGGTAGCGTTCGTATCCGAGCGGCTCAATGCCGAAGAGGGTCTCGGAGCCATCTTTCCGGCAATGGCCAACGCGGTGATGATGTTCGACGCGCTCGGTTATCCGTGCGATCACCCGCACGTGGTCGCCGCGCGAGCGGCGCTCGACAAGCTGATCGTCCTGAAGCGCGACGAAGCCTATTGCCAGCCGTGCGTATCGCCGGTCTGGGATACCGTGCTCGCTTGCCAGGCGCTGATGGAGGTGGGCACCGAACGCTGCCTGGCGGGCGCGCGCAAGGGCCTCCTATGGCTGGTGCCGCGTCAGGAACTCGGCGTCGTCGGAGATTGGGCCGAGCAGCGGCCCCACGTACGTCCGGGCGGCTGGCCGTTCCAGTATGCCAATCCGCACTACCCTGATTTGGACGACACCGCCGTCGTGGTGATGGCGATGGCGCGCGGTGCCCGCCGTCTCGACATCTCCGGCGGCGCGGACTTCAGCGAGCCGATCGGCCGCGGTCGCGAATGGGTCCTGGGACTGAAAAGTAGAAATGGCGGCTGGGGCGCGTTCGATGCGGACAACACGAGTGAGTATCTGAATCACATTCCCTTCGCCGATCACGGGGCGTTGCTGGACCCGCCGACAGCGGATGTGACCGCGCGTTGCGCGAGCATGATCGCGCAGCTCGGCATCGAATCGGACCGCGACGCGCTGATCGCTGCGCTGGACTTCCTGCGCCGCACCCAGGAATCCGACGGCAGCTGGTATGGCCGGTGGGGAATGAACTACATCTACGGGACCTGGTCCGCGCTGTGCGCGTTCAGCGCGGCGGGCGTGGATGCGAATGCACCCGAAATACGGCGCGCCGTCGATTGGCTGCTCTCCATCAGGAATCCGGACGGAGGCTGGGGCGAGCACGGAGGCAGCTATGACCTCGACTACCGTAACCACGAGGCGGCGCCCAGCACGGCGTCGCAGACCGCGTGGGCACTCCTCGGATTGATGGCTGCGGGCGGGGTAGACCACCCTGCAGTCGCGCGCGGCATCGAGTTCCTGATCGAGCGCAATGACGACAGCGGAGTCTGGACCGAGCCTCAGTTCACCGCCGTCGGCTTTCCGCGGGTGTTCTACCTTCGTTATCACGGCTACTCGAAATACTTTCCTCTCTGGGCGCTCGCCCGATTCCGCAATCTCAAGAATGTCGCCGAGCCGCCGGTTCACCTGGGCATGTGAGCGCGGCCTCGATAGACAGCCGATGCGTCGTCGCAGTGACGGGCCTGGTGATCGAAGCGCGAATTGCCGCCGGGACCGGCGTGAGGCCGCTGGCCGCTGGCGGTGACAGAAGACGGCTTTTAGCCGCGCTCGAGCGTGAAGTCGCGCGCGGCGCGATCGCGATCATCAGTTTCGGGATCGCCGGCGGGCTGACGGCGGCGGCGGTGCCGGGCACCTGCGTCGTCGCCGACAACGTCGTCACGCCCGAGGGGCGCTGGCCGGTCGATGCATCGTGGACGGCGGCACTCACGCAGAACCTACCCGGCGCGGTGCGCGGCGACGTCGCCGGTGCAGACGCAATCGTCGCCGCACCGGCCGATAAGCTCGCGCTGGGCCACGCGCTGGGCGCAATTGCCGTTGACACCGAATCGCACATCGCTGCTTCGTTTGCTTCCGCCCGCCGCATCCCGTTCGCGGTAGTGCGGGTCATCGCCGACCCTGTGGCGAGGCGGCTCGCCGCCGCAGCACTGCGAGGAATGCGACCGGATGGAAATATCAACTACGCAGTGGTGTTTGGATCGTTGTTGCGGCAACCGGGACAGTTGCCCGCGCTGACCCGAAACGCCATCGATGCGCGCACTGCGCTGCGCGCGTTGTCACGCGGGCGTCGACGCCTTGGGCCGGGACTGGGTTACCCTGATCTCGGACAACTTCTGCTCGACGTGTCGTGAGAACACGTACTGCGCCGGGCGCTGGCCGGCGAAGGAGAGCTCGGCGGCCATCGCGCCTTCGGTCCGTGCACCTCGCCGGCTGACGGCGAACGCCTTCAGAGGGTGGCGCACCGCATCCTGCACCGCGGTGGCCTCGAATCCACTGTGAACCATGCAGTCCGCACACTTCTCGTAGTTGCCGGTCCCGTAGGCGTCCCAGTCGGTCTCCTCCATCAGCTCGCGAAACGTCTGAGCGTATCCCTCGCCAAGCAGGTAGCAAGGCCGCTGCCAGCCGAATACGGTGCGGGTCGGATTGCCCCACGGGGTGCATTGGTAGGTCTGGTTGCCGGCGAGGAAATCCAGGAACAATCCCGATTGGCTGAACGACCACGCGCGGCCGCCGCGACCGCGACGGAAAATGTCGCGGAAAAGCTGCTTCGTTTTCGTGCGATTCAGAAAATGCGCCTGGTCCGGAGCGCGCTCGTAAGCGTAGCCCGGCGAAACGGTGATGCCATCCACGCCGAGCGCGCCGACCGTGTCGAAGAACCGCGCGACGCGCTCGGGATCGGCATCGTTGAAGAGCGTGCAGTTGATGTTGACGCGGAAGCCGCGCTCCTTGGCCGCCGCGATCGCCGCCACCGCGCGCTCGTAGACCCCTTCCTCGCATACCGAGCGATCGTGCATTTCCCTGTCGCCATCCAGATGCACAGACCAGACGAAATAGGGACTCGGCTTGAACAGCGTGAGCCTCTTTTTCATCAGCAGCGCGTTCGTGCACAGGTAGACAAACTTGCGGCGCGCGATGATGCCCGCGACCACGGCGTCGATCTCCTTGTGCAGGAGCGGCTCGCCGCCAGCGATGGACACGACGGGTGCGCCGCATTCATCGACCGCGGCGAGGCAATCCGCGAGCGACAGGCGCTGATTCAGGATTTCGTCGGGATAGTCGATCTTGCCGCAACCCGCGCAGGCGAGGTTGCAGCGGAAAAGAGGCTCGAGCATCAACACCAGCGGATAGCGCTTTTGCCGGCTCAGCTGTTTGCGCACGATGTAAGCGCCGATGCGCGCCTGCTGCAGGATGGGGATGGCCACGGCAAAATTTCTCGACGGAAGGATGCGCTCAGGAGGCCGTAGCCGTCGCGCCGCGCGCGCGGATCAACTCGGCGGGAAGACGGAACTCGACGTTTTCCGTAATGCCGGCCAGCATCGACAACTCGATCGGGCCGGTGCTGCGCAGCGCCGCGACCACGTCGTTGACCAGATCCTCCGGCGCCGACGCGCCGGCGGTGACGCCGACAACGTCCGATTCGCGGAACCAGCCGCTGCGCACCTCGCTGCCATCGGCGATCAGGTAGCTCGGCACCCCGATCTCGAGTCCGATTTCGCGCAGCCGGTTGGAGTTCGAGCTGTTCTTGGCTCCGACCACCAGGATCACATCCGCGATCTTGGCCAGCTCGCGGACCGCCGATTGTCGATTCTGCGTCGCGTAGCAGATGTCGTTGGTATCGGGTCCGACGACATCGGAGAATCGACGCTCGATCGCGGCAATGACTCCTCGCGTATCGTCGACGCTCAGCGTCGTCTGGGTTATGTATGCAACCGGCGTGTCAGGATGCAGATCGAGCGCCGCGACATCGGCCGCGGTCTGCACCAGCAGGACGTGCCCGGGAATCTGACCCATCGTCCCCTCGACTTCGGGATGACCCGCGTGTCCGACGAGGATCACGCGGCGGCCCGCGGCGACATAGCGCTTGCCCTGTCCATGGACCTTCGCGACCAGCGGACACGTGGCATCCAGCACGCGCAGCCCCCGCTCGCGCGCATCGTCCTCGACGCTCGTTGCGACGCCGTGCGCGCTGAAGATCGAGATCGCCCCCGTTGGAATCTCCGAGAGGTCTTCGACAAAACGCGCACCCTTGGCACGCAGTCGCTCGACGACATGCCGGTTGTGGACGATCTCGTGGCGCACATAAACAGGCGCGCCAAAAATCTGCAGCGCCCGCTCGACGATGTCGATCGCGCGAATGACACCCGCACAAAACCCACGGGGCTGCGCGAGAATCACGCGCATTCGGCCAACCGCTGCCGACGCCGACGCATCGCCGCCGCCATCGCGGACTCGATCCGTGCAAGGTCGCCCTTAACCGTCATCTGTACAATCATGCCTCTTTGCGGTTCCCGCGACAAGCCCGGGCAAGGATCAACGATTGCGAGCACTGATTGCGCGTGTAGTCGGCGAGTGCGCACGGCATCCGTGGCCCGTGATCCTCATCGCTGCGGCGCTTGGCGTCGTGGCGGGGATCTACGCCGTTCGGCACATTGCCATCGATACCGATACGTCGAAGCTGATCGCGCAGAATCTGCCGTGGCGTCAGCGCGAGATCGACTTCGCGAAGGCTTTTCCTCAGCGCGTTGCCGTGATCGCCGTGGTAGTCGATGCACCGACGCCCGATCTGGCGGAACAGGTGACGACCGACCTTGCGCGACAACTCGCGAGCAACAAGGAAGCGTTTCTCGTCGTGCGGCGGCCGGATGGAGGACCGTTCTTCAATCGCGTCGGCCTGCTCTTCGCACCGACCGAGGAAGTGGCACGAACGACACAACAGATGATCGCGGCGCAGCCCCT
The DNA here is from genome assembly GCA_963816915.1 of uncultured beta proteobacterium. Taxonomy (GTDB): domain Bacteria; phylum Pseudomonadota; class Gammaproteobacteria; order Burkholderiales; family Casimicrobiaceae; genus PALSA-1003. Next base: position 320,781 of record CAWFMK010000008.1, on the reverse strand, counting down.
GCTGGGGACCCTCGCGGCTGATCCGACGTTGCGCGGGGTGATGGATGCGCTGGCGCTGGTGCTCGAAGGCGTGCGCCGCGATGCGATCAAGCTGGACGACCTGGCGCGGCCGCTCGCAGCGTTCGCCGATGCCCTCGACGCGATCGAGAGCGGACAACCAGCGCGATTCTCGTGGAGAACGTTGATCCTTGGGCGGCCCGCCGACCCGCGCGAGCTGCGTCGATTCATCCTGGTGCAGCCGGCGCTGGATTTCGGCGCGTTGCAGCCGGGTGCGCGGGCGGTGCAGGCGATCCGGAAGGCTGTCAGCGAACTTGCGATCTCGTCCGATTCAAGCGTTCGTGTTCGGCTCACGGGCCCCGTGCCACTCGCCGACGAAGAGTTCGCGACGCTCGCCGAAGGCGCCGCACAGAATGCCATCGTGACCATGCTTCTGGTCGTAGCCCTGTTGTGGATGGCGGTTCGCTCCGGCCGCCTGATCCTCGCCATTCTGCTGAGCTTGCTGGCCGGAATGACGGTGACCGCGGCTTTCGGGCTTTTCGTGTACGGCGCCTTCAATCTCATTTCGGTGGCCTTCGCCGTCCTGTTCATCGGACTCGGTGTCGACTTCGGCATCCAGTTCTGCGTCTGCTACCGAGCCAAGCGACACCAGAGCAACGATCTCAAGCTCGCATTGCGCGAGTCCGGAGCCGAGGTCGGGGTGCCGCTCGCGCTCGCCGCGGCATCGACGGCCGCCGGCTTCTACGCTTTCCTGCCTACCGACTATCGCGGTGTATCGGAGCTCGGCCTGATCGCCGGGACCGGCATGGTCGTCGCGTTCGTGACCACCATCACTCTATTGCCCGCGCTGGTGGCGGTGCTGCGCCCATCCGGTGAACGCGTTGCCGTCGGATACGCTGCGTTTGCGCCGCTCGACCGATTTCTGGCGCGGCATCGGCTGGGCGTGCTCCTTGCAGCCGCGGCTATTGCGCTTGGCAGCGTATCCCTGTTGCCGCGGCTCCAGTTCGACTTCAATCCGCTGCACTTGCGCAGTGCACAGACCGAGTCGGTCGCTACGCTGCTCGACCTCATGCAGAATTCCGATACGACGCCGAACACGATCGAGGTTCTGGCGCCCACGCTCGACGCTGGCGTTGCGCTGGCGAAGCGACTCTCGGCGCTGCCGGAAGTCAGCCGTGCGGTCACGCTGGCGAGCTTCATTCCGGAAGCACAGGAAAACAAGCTCCCCGTGCTTGCCGACGCCGCGATGCTTCTGGATCCCGTGCTCGATCCGCCACAGGTGAAACCCCCGTCAAGCGACGAAGACGACGTTCGCGCCATGCAGCGAACGGCGCGGGCGCTCGATGAGGTGGCTCGGGCAAATCCCCGCAGCAACGCAGCCGCCGACGCCGTCCGACTTTCTCGACTGCTGAGCGCGCTCGCTGACGGTCCGCGGGCGACCCGAGAGCGCGCGCGTGAAGCAATGATCCCGGGACTCGTTCTCATGCTCGACCAATTGCGCAGCGCGCTGCAAGCCGCACCCGTCACCCTGGATCAGTTGCCCGCGGACCTGGTGCGCGACTGGACCGCCCCCGATGGGCGCGCCCGCATCGAAGTGTTTCCCAAAGGCGACGCCAACGACAATGCCGTGTTGCGGCGGTTCGTATCCGCCGTCCGGGAGGTGGCGCCCGATGCCACCGGCACCACGGTCGGGATTCAGGAATCGAGCCGCACCATCGTGCGCGCCTTCATCGAAGCCGGGCTCTGGGCGCTCCTCTCGATCACCGTGCTGCTCGCGATCACGTTGCGCCGGGCGACCGATGTCCTGCTGACGCTTGCGCCGCTGACGCTCGCCGGCCTGCTCACGCTCGGGACGTGCGTGATCGTCGGTCTGCCGCTCAATTTCGAGAACATCATCGCCCTGCCGCTGCTGTTCGGCATCGGTGTGGCTTTCAGCATCTATTACGTCATGGCGTGGCGCGGAGGTGCCGAGCATCTGCTGCAGTCAAGCCTGACCCGCGCGGTATTGTTCAGTGCGCTGACCACGGGCACGGCGTTCGGCAGCCTCTGGTACTCGCACCATCCCGGCACCTCGAGCATGGGAAAACTGCTCGCGCTGTCGCTGGCATACACGCTCGTGGCCGCCCTGCTGTTCCTTCCGGCGCTGCTGACAGCGGTGCGCCGCCGTCGTTGAAGTGCCCAAGCATGACGTCGTTCACGGAAGACGGCATCGGTAACGCATGAGAGGCTGGAATTGGGTCGCTTGCATCTAGTCCGTGCTGTCGCGGCCCTGGTCGTCGGCTCAGCCGTCGCCGGTTGCGCAACGTTGCCCACCGCGAGTAATCAGGAGAACAACGACCCGTTCGAGCCGACGAATCGCGCCGTCTTCAACATGAACACAGCCATCGATAGCAGCGTGATCAAGCCGATCGCGGAGACGTATCGCGCGATCTTCCCGCCGTTCGTGCGCGACCGGGTCAGGATGTTCATCGATAACCTGACCGAGCCGCGCATTTTCGCCAACGACGTGCTGCAAATGCGGGTCAATGCCGCATTGACGACCTTCGGCCGCTTTTTCATCAACTCGACTTTTGGTCTCGCAGGGTTGTTCGATCCGGCGGGCGAGCACGGGCTGGCCAAGCAATCAGGAGATTTCGGCGAGACGCTGTATATGTGGGGCGTCGCCAGCGGACCCTACCTGGTGCTGCCGCTTTTCGGACCGTCGAATGTTCGCGATGCGATCGGTCTGGCGGTCGATCTCTACACGACGCCGCCTGCGCACTTGTTTCGAGGATCCACCGGCGTCTGGGTCAACGTCGGCGTCTATACCGTCAGCGGCTTCGACCTGAGGGCCAGAAACATCGAGACACTCGACCAGATCAAGGCCAGCGCGCTCGACGAGTACGCACAGTTTCGCAGCATCGCACGGCAATATCGCGACGCCCAGCTGCGCGCTGCGCGCGGCTTGGCCGAGCAACCCCAGGAGGAGCTGGTCGACCCTGGCGCATCTCCCGAGTGAAGCCGGATGCGCAGTGCGCCGCGTCGCGGACTGCGGCCTCGCAATGACCCGCTCAGGTCTTGCGCATCAGTCGTTCGTATTGCTGGCGCAGGCTGTCGATCAGCGCAGCGGGACCACCCGACTTCAGGATCGCCCCGAATTCGGAGCGTTTGGTCGCGAGTTCGCTGATGCTTCCGCTCAGGTATACGTCCACGATCTTCCAGGCGTCGCCCGAGCCTCGCATAAGGTAGTTCAACGTGACCGGCTCTTCCTTGGTACGCAGCAGGCGCGTGCGCACGATGCGGCCCGTGTTGCGCGACTGAACCTCCGGATCGACCTCGAAACTTTCCCCCGCGTATCCGTTGAAGCGATTCGCGTAGGTCGCGATGGTCATTTGCGAAAAAGCGTCGACCAGCGCGGTCTGCTGTTCGGACGGGATCGCGCTCCAGTCGGGCCCGATCGCAATGCGCGTCATGGCCGGCAGGTCGAACGTCGCGCGAATCACCGGAGCAAGCTTGTCGTAGCGGCCGCGCACTCCGAGCGAGTCGGCCTGCTTCATGACCGCAAGCAGCGCATCGTAAAAGGTACGAATGGGCGCCGTCGCGGGATCGGTGTCCCGATTCTGCGCGCGCACCGGCAGGGCCAATCCGGCCATCAGCGCGCCGATGCCCAGGCACGCCTGCCGACGCCGCGAGCTGTGGCGATACCGCATGCTCACTCCCCTTCGAACTCGCACAATGCGTGCGACGCGATGCCTTTGCCGCGAAGGCGGTTCCGGCCGCCGAGGTCGGGCAGATCGACCACGAAACAGCACTCGACCACCTCGCCGCCGAGGAGCTCGACAAGCCTCGCGGCAGCCTCGGCGGTGCCGCCCGTTGCGATCAGGTCGTCGACGATCACTACCTTCTCGCCGTTGCCAACGGCGTCGAGATGGATTTCCATGCGCGCGGTGCCGTATTCGAGGTCGTACGCCTCCTCGATCGTCTCAGCGGGCAGTTTACCCTGCTTGCGGATGGGCACGAATCCCTTGCCCAGTCGGTAGGCAAGGGCAGAGCCGAAGATGAGGCCGCGCGACTCGATCCCGATGACCTTGTCGAAGGTTCGATGCTCGTAGCGATCGGCCAGCTCGTCGATCGACAGCCGGAACCCGACGGGATCCTTCAGCAGCGTGGTGATGTCGCGGAACATGATGCCCGGCTTCGGGTAGTCGGGAATCGTGCGTATCAGTGACTTGATCGCGTCTCGACTGGATTCGCGGTTCGCGTCGCGTTTCAGGTTGTCGTGTGCCATGTTCCATTCGTTGCTGAAATGATCCGGCCGTCGGCGATGACGACCCCGATCGTAGCACCAGGGATTTGTCACGCCGTGAGTTTCATCACGACGATCGTCAGATCGTCGTCGCGCTGCCTGACGCCGCCGAACTCGCTCAACTCCGCGAGAACCGAAGCGATCAGCATCTCCGGCTCTTGCTGACGACGCGTCACCACGGCCCTCGCCAGCCGGTCGATGCCGAACAGCGCGTCGACGTCGTTTTGCGTTTCCGTGATGCCGTCGGTATAGAAAACGACGATATCGCCGGCCCGCAACGGCACCTTGACCTCGGAGAATTCCGCGTCCTTCCTGATGCCGAGCAGGATACCGTCGGCGTCGAGCAAGGTGCAGCTGGATTCATCGGCTCGCAGCAGAAGCGCCGGTGGATGCCCGGCATTGGCGTAGCAGAGCTCGCGCGTGGCCGCATCGAACGTCGCGCAGAATGCGCTCATGAAGGACCGGGCTCGGTCGAGATCCTCGTACAGGAGCTTGTTCAGTGCCGAAAGTATGCGCGCGGCGCTTTGCGCGATCTGCCTTTCCGACAGGAACAGGGTACGTGCCTCGGCCATCAGCAGCGCCGCGCCCACGCCATGCCCGGACACGTCGCCGACGAAACTGTCGACGCCATTGATTCCACGCGGGAAATAGCCGAAATAATCGCCGCCGACCTCAACCGCGGGGATGCAGCGTCCGGCGACGCGCACGCCGGCCAGCGTCAGCGGCTCCTCGGGAAGCAGCGATCGCTGAATCTGCCTCGCGATATCCATGTGCGCACGCGTCACCGCGAGCTCGATTTCCACGACGCGAGTTCTTTCCTCGGCGATGCGCAGGTCGCGGTCGCGTGCTTCCAGCGTCGCGCCCATGCTGTTGAATGCGCCCGCGAGCAGCGCGAGCTCGCTGCGACCGCCCACCAGGGGCGCGCGCGCGCCCAGATCGCCCGACGCGAGCTTGCCGGTCGCGGCCACGAGTGCATCCACCTGGCGCAGGATGAAGAAGTTGGCGCCGAACCACGCGGCGCCCAGCGCAACCAGCGTCACCAGGCCGAGCGCGAGAAGGTTGCGAACCAGGCGTCGATTGATATCGGCGAGCGCGACCGACCTGGACACGCCGATGGTGGCATGGAGATCGAAGCCGGCGATGAGCGGAGCATGCGCCCACAAGCGGTCGACTCCTTGCGCATCGGTGGCCTCGAAGACTCCACCGTCCTTTTGCATGGATAGCGTGGCAAGAACTGATGGCTCGGGCAGGATCCTGCCGATCCAGCCTTCGGCATCGGGCAGGCGTGCAATCACCGTCCCGTTGCGGTCGGTCACCACCAGGATGGCGCCGTCGGGGAATTGAACGTTCGAGAGGGCCATGGTAAGCCAGCTCAAGCTCTGCGCCGCAAAGACCACCGCCTCCACCTTGCCTGCGTTGTCGACCATCGGATACGCATAGTTGATCTGCGGAAGCTGCGTGACGCGGCCGATCTGATAATCACCGATCGCAAAGCGCCGGGTCTGCACTGCCTGTGCGAAGTAGGGACGATCCGCGATATTGACCGACCCCCGCACCGGGCGCGCGCTGCACGACACGTCGCCGTCGGGCTCGGCGAGGCCGAAATTGAGGTACAGCGGGTACGCCGTGAGCATGTCCGCCAGAAGCGCCTGGCATGCGGCGCGGCCGTTCGTGCGCAGCTGCGGCAGCCGTCCAAACGCAGTCAGCAACTCGCGCGCCGCCTCGATGTGCGCGGCCTGATTACTGGTTGCGATGCGGATGAGCCGCATCGCATCGGCGTTGACGTGGGCGATCGCGACTTTGCGCTCATCGGCCTGCGTGTACATCACCAGAGCCAGCCACGGCACCAGCACCAGGGCGACCAGTCCGAGCAGCCGCAGCCGCAAGCTGACAAACCGCGTCGGAACCGGTTCCATCTGGTGGGCTGTAACGGCCCAATCGGTAGCGTCTCGCTTACCCTCGGCGGGCGCAGCGTCGTTGCTCGTCGTCGCCATAGTGCGGACTATGCCTCCTCGTCGCGCCTAGCCGCGCCCGCCGATCGCGGCGCGATACCGACTACCGATCCGACCGTTACAGTCCACTAGCCGGTGGGCGCCTGCATCGGCAGGATGACCATCTGCATGCCTTCGTGCTCGAGGCGCCGCTGGATCGCGTAGACGATCTGGTTGTGCAGCAACCGTGTAAGCCATGTTTCATTGTCGAAGACGAGCTTGGAGGCAAAGAACACGACGTGCGGAAATTCGGCGTGCGCCTCGCGGCACAGCTTGACCATCTCCTCCACGCCGTCCACGCCGAAAGCCAGGTAGTACTTCGATGCGATGCCGTGCTGGCGCGCGAGCTCCATGTAGAACTCCATGTCCTTTAGCCGCTGCACTCTCAGCGCGTCGCACGTTTGATCGCCACCATAGCTGCGCACGTCGACCGGCTGCGCACTGACCACCAGGAAATTCTTGTAGAACCCCGGCCACGTCCTCAGGACGGTGCGCGATGCGTGGACCAGGCCGCTGCGATTGCGGCCGATGATGAAGGCCGCCGTCGGACGCGCGGGGTCGAGGCGCGGCCGCGCCGCGAAGTGACCCGCGGGCGCGGCGTAGAGCTGGTCGGCTCGACTCACTCCGGCGGCGGTGTCGTCGTAATGACGTCGTATCGCCAATCCGGCCGCGACGACCAGACCAGTGATGATCAGCGTGATCCAACCGCCTTCTGAGAATTTCTCCACGGTGGTCACCACCAGGATGCCTGCGCACACGGCGAAGCCGGTAAGAGACAGCAGCAGGCGCGCCTTCCAGCGCGCGTCGTCGCGGTGGCCTACCCAATATCTGATCAGACCGGCGAGCGAGAGCGAAAATGTCAGGAACACGTTGATGCTGTAGAGAACGACCAGCACCGAGACATTGCCGGTCGTGATCAGCAGCACCGCGACGGCGGCGATCGCCATCAGGATGACGCCGTTCTGAGTGACGAGGCGGCTGGAGAGATTGCGAAACTGATGCGGCATCCACGAGTCGATCGCCATGTTGGCGAGCACCGCCGGTCCGCCGAGAAAGCCGGTGTTGGCCGCCACCAGCAGCAGTCCCGCTTCGAATGCGAGGACGGTGACCAACGTCGCGGCATTGAGCCACGGCGTCTGCCAGCCGAAGCTGGCGATGATGGCTTCGAAGGTCACCGCATTGAGCGTGCGGCCGTCGACGTGCCGGGCATCCCAAAGTAAATACAGGATGATGATGCCCGCCGCGGTGAACGCGAGCGAAAGCGCCATGTAGAACATCGTCCACTTGCCCGTCTGAACGCGCGGCTCGGCGAGCGACTGCACGTTGTTCGACACCGCTTCGATACCGGTGTAGGTCCCGCCGCCCAGCGAGTAGGCGCGCAGCAACAGCGCCGCGACCGCGACCCATCCCAGATCGCTGCCGAGCTGCTGCGTCTGGGTTACAGTCTCGGCGAGCATTCCCGGCAGGCGATCGCCATGCGTGATCACGCCATACGCGATCAACACGGTGTGCGTTGCGACGAAGCCGATGAAGATTGGCAGCAGGAAGCGTATCGACTCCTTCATCCCGCGCATGTTCAGATACAGCAGCAACAGCGTCAGCACGACTTCGAGACCCAGCTTGGCGGTTCCCATGGCCGCGGGCAGCAGCGAAAAAAGTGCGTCGACGCCGCTGGCCACCGAAATGGAGATGGTGAGCACATAGTCGACGATCAAGGCGCTGCCGGAGATCAGTCCCGCATGCGATCCGAGCAGTTTCGATGCGACCTTGTAGCCGCCGCCGCCGTTCGGGAACAACTCGATGACCTGGTTGTACGCCACCGCGATGACGAAGACGGTCACCGCGGTCATGGCCGCGAGGTACAGACTTAGCGGCGTGTGCGCACCTAGCGCCAGAAACGCTTCCTCGGGACCGTAGCAGGCAGACGACAGCCCGTCGGCGCCGAGCCCGACCCAGGCAATGAAGGCGATGAGGGCGACATGCTTGCGCGACTCGCCGCTGAATGGATCGAGCGCCTTGCCCAGCAGGGATTCACGCCAACGGGTCGACTGCTTCACACGCTCTCCCTCGTTTTCCTCAGAGGCCGGGGCCCGCCCGCTGTCAGGCTACGCCGACAACGCTCCGCGCTCAACGGACCCCTCGAAGCCTCGGGCGTCGAACACGCCGAGCGCCTATCTGAAACGCAGGTTGTCCGGGGAGAGCTGAGCGATGGCTGTGCAACCCATCAGCTTCATTCCGCGCACGAGCTCCGCTCGCATCAGCCCGAGCGCTCGCTCGACACCCTCTTCGCCTCCCGCTGCGAGGGGATAGAGATAGTAGCGGCCGATGCCGACCGCTTTGGCCCCGAGGGAAAGGGCCTTCAGCACATGAGTGCCACGCTGGACGCCACCATCCATGATTACGTCGATTCGATCTCCGACGGCGTCGACGATCTCGCCTAGTTGATCGAATGCCGAACGCGAGCCATCGAGCTGCCGCCCGCCATGGTTGGACAATATGACGCCCGTGCAGCCGATCTCGGCCGCGCGTTTGGCATCGGCCACCGACATGACGCCTTTCAGGCAGAACTGGCCATCCCAAAGTCGGACCATCTCCGCGACGTCGTCCCAGTTCATCGACGGGTCCAGCATCTCGGTGAAATAGCGCCCGATCGACATCGTGCCGCCGCCCATGTCGACGTGCTCGTCGAGTTGCGGCAATTTGAAGCGTTCGTGCGTCACGTAGTTGACACCCCACATGGGCTTGAGAGCGAACTGCAGCATTGCGCCCAAGGTGAGTCTGAATGGAATGGAGAATCCAGTTCGCAGATCCCGCTCGCGATTGCCCCCGGTGATGCTGTCGACGGTGAGCATCATCACGTCGGTGCCGGCGGCTTTCGCGCGCTGCATCATCGCCCGGTTGAGGCCGCGGTCCTTGTGGAAATAGAACTGATAGACCTGCGGTGTCGCATATTTGCTGCGCACCGCCTCGATGCTCACGGTGCCCAGCGAGGATACGCCGAACATCGTGCCGTACTTCGCGGCAGCCGCTGCCACCGCGAACTCGCCCTGATGATGGAACAGGCGCTGCAACGCGGTAGGCGAACAATAGACGGGCATGGCGAGCTTCTGCCCCATGACCGTCACCGAGAGATCGACGTCTGCTACGCCGCGCAGGACGTTCGGCACGAGATCGCATCGCTCGAAACTGGCCGTATTACGGCGATGGGTCACTTCATCGTCGGCCGCGCCGTCGATGTAATCGAAAATTGGACCGGGCAGCCTGAGTCGCGCCAATCGCCGGAAATCATGAAAATTGTGGCAGTCGCGCAAACGCACCTTGCACTCCCGACGCCATTCGCTCCGGCGCAGCGATCTATTTCAGGTGTTCGGCGAGAAAGTCCATCGTTCGGCGCCAGGCAAGTTCGGCCGCCACGACGTCGTGCTTCAGGTATGTCAGGTTCTTAGAGTCCGCCGTTTCGTTGGCGAAGGCGTGCTTGGCGTGATAGCGATGAAACTCGAACTTCACGTTGGCGTCGCGGAGCTTTTTCTCCAACTCGTCTACCTTGGCAATCGGAAACACCGTGTCCTGCGTGCCCCAATGCGCCATCAGCGGCGCTTTGACCTTGGTTGCATCGACATATTCGAGCGGAGGAAAGCCGTACCAGACGACACACGCATCTGCCTCAGGAACGTTCACCGCGGAAAGAAGCGTAAGCGCGCCGCCCATGCAGAAGCCAGTGATGCCAACCTTCAGGCTCCCCGTTGCCTTTAGATGCTGGACCGCGCCGCGCACGTCCTGACCGGCCGCATCGCCGAAGTCGAGATGGGTCATCAGGTGCTCGGCTTCGTTCGCCTCGAGCGCGACCCTTCCCCGGTAGAGATCCGGCACCAAGGCACGATATCCGGCCGTCGCAAGTGTGTTCGCCACGCCCTTGATCTGGTCGTTGAGACCCCACCACTCCTGGATTACCACGATGCCAGGCGCGCCGATCGCGTTTACCGGTTCTGCAAGGTAGCCAGCGACGCTCTGCCCGTCGGGGCGCGCGTAACGGATCATTTTGGGCATCGCGTTCTCCTCTGTACTCGACCGTCGTTCGTCGCGGTCAATGGCGGGTCAGTCCACTGGAACAGTTCGGTACTTCGCGACCTCGGCTGCGTTGATGGCCTTTCCGCGATTGCCCCACGACTGGCGAATATAAGTCACGACGTCCGCGACCGCCTGATCGCTCAACGAAGGGCCGAAGGGTGGCATGCCGAAAGGGCGCGGGTTGCCGCGTGTCGCTGGCGGAAACCCGCCAAACAGAACCATCCGAATCGGATTGACCGAGAATTCCATGCTGATCGCCTGATTGTTGGCGAGCGGCGGGTACATCGGCGGAACACCGAGGCCACCGACGCCGTGACAGGACTTGCAGTGCGTATCGTAGATTTTGGCGCCGGCTTCGAACGATGCGGTGCTCTGCCCTTCGGTCGGTCTGATCTGTGCAGGATCGTCGGGCGTTCCACTTTGCGCGAACGATTTCAGATAAACCGCCATCGCCTGCGTGTCGCTCTCGGTCAGGTACTGCAAGCTGTCATGCACGACCTGCGCCATCGGTCCGAACACAACGCCGCGGTTGGAAATACCGGTGCGCAACAGTGCTACCACATCGCTGATCTGCCATTGACCAAGCCCAGCCTCGCGGTTGGAGGTCAGCGACGGCGCATACCAGTCCTGCAATGGAATCAGACCGCCGGCCAGCTCCTTTTCCTTGACCGTTGCGCCAAGCAGATTGCGGCTCGTATGGCACGCGTCACAATGCCCCAGACCCTTTACCAGGTAGGCGCCGCGATTCCACTCCGGAGTTTCGTCGGCACGCGGTGCGAACACGCCCGGTTCGAAGTAAAGCGCGCGCCAGCCCATGAGGAGGTTTCGCTGGTTATAAGGAAACTGCATGTCGTGGGGTGTATTGCGCCTGCGCACCGGCTTCAGCGACCAGATGTATCCGTAGATCGCGTCGGCGTCGGCACGCGTGATTTTGGTATAGCTAGGGTACGGGAACGCGGGATAGAGCAGCGACCCGTCACGCGATCTGCCTTCGTGCAGCGCCCTCCAGAAATCGTCGGGACTCCACTTGCCGATGCCCGTCTCAGGATCCGGCGTGATATTCGGCGTGTACAGCGTGCCGAACGGAGTCCTCATCTCGAGCCCGCCAGCAAACGGTTCGCCCCCGCGCGCGGTGTGACAGGCAACGCAATCCCCGGCGCGAGCGAGATATTCGCCATCGGTTTGCGCGGGATTTCGCGCCGAGCTCGGGCCCGGCTGTGCTTTGGTTGCTTTGGTCGCCTGCGCATGTGCGTAATGCAGACCGAAGCCGCTGAGCGTACCCATCGTGCCGGCCAGCATCACGCCGAGAAGGACGCCCTTGCGCATGCGACTTTGGGAATTCATCGCCCCTCCTCTATCGCGGCTGACTGCCACACGCCATGGGGAGCTTCTGCTTGGTATCCGGTACCGGACCCGTCGACGGCGCGCCAGGCTGTGTCGCCAGATAGGCCGTGATGGCCGAAGTATCGGGCCCATTCAACTTCGCTGCGATCTTCGCCATGCAGTCCGGCTCGTCGGCATGCCGAAGACCGCGCTGCCACGACCCTATTTGCGCCGACAGGTAATTCGGATCGAGCCCGACCAGACCCGGAATTCCAGGCAGCATTCCCGTGAGTGCCATGCCGTGGCAGGCGGTGCACGCGGGTATACCTTTGGCGGGGTCTCCCTTTCGCACCAGTGCTTCCCCGCGGGCAAGCACGTCCTTGGTTGCCGACGGCGGAATCGGCGCAGGAAACGGCGGCTGGAGTTTCGAATAGTAGGTCGCGACTTCGCGCAGATATTCGTCGGACGAGTAGCGGACGAAGTACACCATTAGCGGATAAGTGCGTCTCCCGTCCCGAAAACTAGCCAATTGCCGATACAAATATTCCGCAGGCTTGCCGGCGATGCGCGGGTAGTACTCGTTGCGGCGAATGCCTTCTCCCTGGTTTCCGTGGCAGGCCGCGCAGGCGAGCAATCGCTGCTCGAGGGTGTCGGAGAATTCGATTCCGCTGTCGGCGGCCCGCACAGCCGTCGCGCCAAGGACGATCGGCGCGGCGATCAGAGCCAGGAAGCATCCAGGCTGCAACATGGCTAGAGTTTAAACCGTCGGTGGGGATCCGTCCTGTCGGGCCGGCGCGGCAAAGACGTCCCTGCTTTCCCGGCCCGACCGTAACTACCGCACTCGCTCGCCCGCTAATCGCTAGAATCGGCCGGATGGCATCCGGGAATCGAGTCGAAATGAGCCGTGCATGGTCGTTTGTCGTCATCGCGCTCGCGTCCTTGATCGCGGGCTGCGCGAGCCTGCCCCCGCCGGAAGGGCGGACCGCGACCGTCGCTCTGACCGATACGGCGCAGACCCGCCTTGGCCTCGCCGTCGCCCAAGGCGTAGCCGCGAATCCCGGCAAGGCGGGCATTCATGCGCTGCCCGAGCCCTACGACGCGTTCGCCGCGCGCATTCTTCTCGCCGCCGCCGCGGAAAAATCACTCGATGTGCAGTATTACATCTGGCACGGCGACCAGGTCGGCTACCTCATGTTCGAAGCGCTGTGGCAGGCCGCCGAACGTGGGGTGCGCGTACGGCTGTTGCTCGATGACCTCAATACGGGCGGGCTCGACCCGACGATCGCCACGCTCGATGCGCATCCGAACATCGAGGTACGCCTTTACAACCCGGTCGTCCAGCGTGAGACCCGCGTGCTCAATTTCCTGACCGACTTCACGCGCGTCAACCGGCGCATGCACAACAAGTCGTTCACCGCCGACAACCAGGTGAGCGTCGTGGGTGGGCGCAACATCGGCAACGAGTACTTCGGCGCGGGAAGCGGGGTCGGCTTCGCCGATCTGGACGTGATTGCGCTGGGGCCGGCGGTGCGCGATGTATCGAAGGAATTCGATCTCTATTGGAACAGTCCGTCCGCCTACCCTGCCGTGAGTTTTGTCGGCCTCCCCGGAGCGGAGAGCGTCGCCCATCTCGAGGCCCGGTTCGCAGCGACGCGCGCCGACCTGGAGTCGGTAGCCTACCTAGAGGCCGTACGTGCGACTCCGCTGATTCGCGACTTGCTCGACAGGCGACTCGCTCTCGAGTGGGACACCGCGCAGCTCGTCTATGACGATCCCGCGAAGACGCTGGACACCACCGAGCGCACCGACGTCTTGCTCTTCCCGCAACTGGTGCAGACGATGGGCCGCCCGCAGAAAACCCTCGACCTGGTCTCGCCGTATTTCGTGCCGGGCGCCGATGGCACATCGTCGCTCGCGGCACTGGCCAAAAGCGGGGTGAAAGTGCGCATTCTCACCAACTCCCTGGCGGCTTCGGATGAAAAGTCCGTGCACGCGGGCTATGCGAAGCGCCGCCAGGACCTTCTCTTGGCCGGCGTTCAACTCTACGAGCTGAAGCCGACTGCCGCACAAGGATTGCGCAAGGGCGAGGCCAGGTTCGGGTCGAGTTCGTCTGCGGGATTACACGCGAAGACTTTCGCTGTTGACCGCAGCCGCATCTTCGTCGGCTCGTTCAATTTCGACCAGCGCTCCGCGCTGCTGAACACCGAGATGGGTCTGGTGATCGAGAGTCCGGTGCTCGCGCAGCGGCTCGGACAATTCTTCGACACCGACGTCGCGATGACCGCGTACGAAGTCGTGCTGGCGGAAGATGGCCGCAATCTGGAATGGATCGAGCAAACTCCTTCCGGCAGCAAGCGTTACGACACGGATCCGGACACCAGCTGGCTCCTGCGCAGGCAAGTCGATTTCCTGTCGATACTGCCGATCGAATGGCTGCTCTAGTGACCGACGCTTCGTCCTCCCGGGTCGACGTGGGCGTGTTGCGCGAATTCATCGCCGCTGCATTTCGCCGCCTCGGCATGCCGGAGAGCGATGCACAGACCGTTGCGGCGCTGATGGCGGATGCCGATCTACAGGGCTCGGACGGGCACGGCGTGATCCGGCTGCCGCACTATGCGCGTCGCATTCGTGCCGGTGGCCTCAACCTGCATCCGTTGATCAGGACTGTGCAGGAGCGACCGGCGATGGCGCTTCTCGACGGCGACAACGGCATGGGCCATCTGGTCATGACGCGTGCCGCCGAGCTCGCGATAGACAAGGCGCGCGCCGTGGGCGTCGCGTGGGTCGGAGCGCGCATGAGCAATCACGCGGGACCGGCGTCGCTGTACGCGCGCATGCCCGTCGCCCACGACATGATCGGAATGTACTTCGCAGTCGGCAACGCCAACCATCTGCCGCCGTGGGGCGGGCTCGACATGCTGCTGTCCACCAATCCGATCGCGGTTGCGGTTCCCGCGGAGCTCGAGCCGGCGGTCGTGCTCGATATGGCGACGACCGTCGCCGCATACGGCAAGGTGAAGGCCAAGGCGCAGCGCGGCGAAACGATGCCCGAGGGATGGATGATCGATCGCGACGGCCGACCGCTCACCGATCCGCGTCGCGCCCAGGAGGGTTTCCTGCTGCCAATCGGAGGATACAAGGGTTACGGCCTGGCGCTCATCGTGGGACTGCTCGCCGGTACGCTGAACGGCGCGGCGATGGGCAAGGACATCATCGACTTCAATCACGACGACACCAGCCCCACCAACACCGGCCAGGCGATCGTTGCCATCGATATCGGGGCGTTCGGTGATGTCGCTGCCTTCAAGGCTCGCATGGATACGCTGATCGACGACCTGCGCACCAGTCGCCGCCTGCCCAACGTCGACCGGATCTGGCTGCCCGGCGAGCAGAGCAACGCGCGGCGGTCCGACAATCTGCGGAACGGCATCCCGATCCCCGGCGCTTTGCGGCAGAATCTCGATCGCCTGGCGGACGATCTCCGCATCGGTCGCCTCGCCTAAGGTGGCAAACTACCCAACGTCAACGGCGAGAGGACTCATGCTTACAGCGCTTCGCGTTACCAGTCGCATGGTCGTCGCGACCGCATTCCTCGTCGGCGCGTCACCGGTGGGTGCGCAATCCACGTACCCCAACCGGACGATACAGCTCATCGTTCCGCTCGCGGCGGCGAGCGCCGTCGACAATGCCGCGCGCATACTTGCGCAGAGCATGGCGCAGAACATGGGACAGTCGGTCGTCGTCGAGAACCAGCCGGGTGCGGCAGGATTGATCGGGGCCGATCGCGTGGCCAAGGCGGCGCCGGATGGCTACACCATCGGAGGGTTCAACGACAGCATCATGACCATGCTGCCGAATCTCCACGCGAGCATGCCGTGGGACATCCTCAAGGATTTCGAACCGGTATCGCTGGTCGCGACGGTCGAGTGGGGACTCGTGGCCAACAACGACGCCCCCTACAAGACCGTGGCCGACTTCATTGCCGCGGCCAAGGCGAATCCGGGAAAAATCAACTACGGATCGGGCGGCAACGGCAGCCCGCAGCACGTCGCCATGGAATTGTTTGCGTCCGCGGCAGGCATCTCGTTAACACACGTGCCGTACAAGGGCGCGACGCAGGCGGCCCTCGACGTAGCCTCGGGACAGGTGAGCGTCGCGTTCCAGGGCCTGTCCACGGTCGCCCCGCTCGTTCGCAGCGGGAAGCTGCGGCTCCTCGCGGTGACGACCCGCAATCGCCTGCCACAGTTCCCCGACGTGCCGACGATTTCGGAGTCCGCGTTGCCGGGGTTCGAGTTCAATTCATGGTTTGCGCTGATGGCGCCGGCGCGCACGCCGAAGCCAATCATCGCTCGCCTCTACGTAGAAGTACAGAAGGCGCTCGCCGACCCCGAGGTGCGCGAACGGCTGGACGCGCAGGGCCTGACCGTGCGCGGCACCTCACCCGAAGAGCTCGGAACGGCGATGCGGGCGCAGCTGGCGAAATACGCTCGGGTAATGAAGGAAGCCAACATCAGGAACGATTGAGGATGCGGCATCGGATTCGTCGCTAGGGCGCCCGCCGTCTGGCACGCTGTATGCGAATCCCTCGTCGGCACTCTGGCTCGCTGCCCGAGACCCAAACTGAAAGGAATACCTGCCATGGAAGATCACATGTATCCCCACGCCTCGAAGGATCTGGCACAGAAGCGGCGAGAGCTTGCGCCGGATATTTATGGCGCTTTTCGGTCGTTTAGCCAGCGCGTCTTCGCCGACGGCGCGCTGCCGTCGAAAACCAAGCAGCTCATTGCGGTCGCCGTCGCGCACGTAACCCAGTGCCCGTACTGCATTCGTGGGCACACCGAGCTCGCATTGAAGAAGGGAGCTACCGAACAGGAGCTCATGGAGGCGATTTGGGTCGCCGCCGAAATGCGCGCAGGTGCCGCCTACGCGCATTCGATCATCGCGATCGACGCGATGAATCAGGCGGAACCCTCGCCATGAGTTACATCGACAGCAGCCTGCTCGAAGGAGAGCGCATCGTCTATCGCACTCGCCTTCACTGGCTGGCGGTTATTTCACCCGTTATCCTCACCGCCATTGTCATGGCGCCGATCGCCTGGTTCCTTTCAACGGGCACCTGGAGCAGCTATGCGTGGATGCCTGCCGCGATTTGGTTAGTTGCGCTGGCTGCAGCGGTCATCAAGCGACAGAGTTCAGACTTTGCCGTCACCGATAAGCGGGTGATGATGAAGGTAGGCGTCTTCAGTTCGCGCTCGGTCGAGCTTTTGCTGAACAAGATCGAGGCGATCGCGGTCAATCAGAGTTTCGTAGGGCGCATCTTCGGATACGGAGACATAGAGGTCACTGGAAGCGGCGGCACCAAGGAAGAGTTCAGGAACATCCAGGCGCCGCTCGATTTTCGTCGTGCGGTGCAATCCGTGACGGACATGCAGACGACGGCGGTTTCTTCGGGGAGGTAATCAGCAACGGCGAAGCGTTAGTCAGCGCATGGTTTCGGGCGCATCGTGACGGGTTCGCGGCACCGCTGGCCACAGCGCAAGCAGGCCAGCCCCGACCACGACCAAGCCCTCCGGTGCATTCATCGCCCACAGCGTTGCCACCGAAATCGCGCACCAGAGTAGCGGAATGACCAGCAGGAGCCATCGGATGCGCCCGCGGACCAGTCCCAGCACCGCGACGCTGGCGATCGCCGTCGGATCGGCCGCCACGCCGAATGTCTCGACGGTCGTCCACGGACGTCCCGCGAGCGGCGCTAACAACGGATAGCCGAGAACCGAAATTGCAACGATCGACGTTGCGATCCATAGCTTGCCAGCGCTTGCGGGCTGCAGGACGAATCGGCCTGCGACAACACCGACGACTACGAGCAACAATGCCTGGAACGCGAACGCCGCCGCGAACCACGTCGCCGCCCAATTGATCTGGGCGTAGCGCTGGTAGTGAAATTCCCAGGCGACCCACAGCCAGCAAACGGACAGCAGCCCGGCGATGATGCGGTCGCGGTCGCCACGCTTCCCAATCAGCAATGCGACGATCGCAAGGCCGATCGCCATGCCTGCGAGCTGCGCCGGCCAGATCGCAAGGTTGTAGAGCTCGAGCAGGCGGTAGTAGGTTCGCGGCGAGAACAGCAGAAAACTCGTAAGCCTGTATGTCCACCACTCGGACATCAAGCCCGCTCCACCGCCGCGATCATTCGCTGGCGCAGCGCCTCGTCCGGCAGACGGCCGTACGCCGCACTCATGTTCTCGCGCACGTGGGCGACGCTGGTCGTCGCCGGGATCGCGCAGGTGACGGCGGGATGCGAGACGATGAACTTCAAAACCAACTGCGCCCAGCTCGTACACTCGATTTCGGCCGCCCACGCAGGGAGCGGTTGTCGCGCGAGCGCACGCAGCAGCGCGCCCTGGCGAAACGGCCGGTTCACGATCACCGCAATGCCGCGATCCTGTGCCAGCGGCAGGATGCGCTCCTCGACTTCGCGATCCACCGGGTTGTAGGTGACCTGCACGAAGTCGATCGCCTGGCTGCGCATGAGTTGCTCGATGTCGCTATGGCGACGCCCTTCCGACGTCGTGATGCCAACGTAGCGGAGTTGCCCCGTCGCCTTCATCGCGAACAAGGTTGGCAAATGCTCCTGCCAATTGAGCAAGTTGTGAACCTGCACGAGATCGAATCGGTTCACCTGCCACTTGCGGCGCGACCGCTCGATCTGCTCGCGCCCCTGTGTGCCGGAGGAGATCCAAACCTTGTCCGCGGAGAAGACGCGCCCGGTCAGTGCCGCCTTGCGCAGGCCGTCGCCGATGACGTCCTGCGACGAGGCGTACATTGGCGACGAGTCGATCACCCGGCCGCCCGCGTCGACGAAGTTCCGCATGACGTCCGTGCAGGCGTCTCGCGCCGCGGGATCGTCGCCGACGTTGAAGGTAATCCAGCTGCCGAGGCCCACAACCGGCAGCGTCTCGCCGGTGGACGGGATCGGGCGAGTCAGGATCGTGCGTGACTGTGCCAGCGCAGTCGCAGGTCGAAACGCTGCGTAAGCGCTCGCCGCAGCAAGCGTGAGCATTGCACGACGTCGATTCACATCGCAGGTTTGCGGGGACCCATAGCGTCGATCTTACTTCGACACGAGGTCAAGGACCAATGCACGGAACAATCCACCCTGCCGATGATTATCGCGCCGCGGGGATATGTTCGATGCCCGCCTTCATCTTGGCTCGATCACCTACCTAGCAATCGCGAGGTCATCTTCTCTATACGTGCCCCAACGAGGCTGCTTCCGCTCATGTCGCCAGGAAGTTCGTGGATCTGGGCTACGCAAATGTTCGGCGTTTCAATACCCCAATGCCAACCCCGTCCCGCTTCGAGGATCGTTGGCCCCGTAGAAGCGTTCGTTGCCGCGTGGCTTGCCGTTGAGCGTCGGCGCCCCGACTAGAATGCCCGCAGCGTGGCCGCCGGGCTGTGGAGCGTCCAACTTGTGACCCATGTCGACCAAAATCTTCCGAGTATCGGGACTCAATGCAAAGATCTCCACGTTGGTCGTTTCCGGCAGCCACTGCTGATGGAAGCGCGGCGCATCGATCGCCTCCTGGATGTTCATGCCGTAATCGATTACGTTCAAAATGCAGAGTACGACCACGGTGATAATGCGGCTGCCGCCCGGCGTGCCGATCACCATGACCGGCTTGCCATCGCGTGAGACGATGGTCGGGCTCATAGAGCTTAACGGCCGCTTACCCGGCGTGATCGAGTTAGCCTCGCCCTGCACCAGCCCGTACAGGTTCGGCACGCCGAGCTTGGCGGTAAAGTCGTCCATCTCGTCGTTCAGCAGGATGCCGGTCTTCGCCGCGGTCACCTTAGCGCCGAACCAGTCGTTCAACGTATAGGTTACCGACACCGCATTGCCCTGATTGTCGATGATCGAATAGTGCGTCGTGTTGGTGCCTTCGTGCGGGGCCACACCGGGCTTCAAGTCGCGCGAAACGCCAGCCTTATTCGGGTCGATGACAGCGCGGACTTTTTCCGCGTAGCCCTTGTCCAGCAGGCGATCAAGCGGGTTCTTGACGAAGTCCGGATCGCCCAGATAGCTGTTGCGATCGACATATGCATGACGCATGGCTTCGATCTGATAGTGCACGGCCTGCGC
Organism: uncultured beta proteobacterium; assembly: GCA_963816915.1. Taxonomy (GTDB): domain Bacteria; phylum Pseudomonadota; class Gammaproteobacteria; order Burkholderiales; family Casimicrobiaceae; genus PALSA-1003. The sequence continues at coordinate 300,974 of CAWFMK010000008.1, read as the reverse complement.
TGAGCGGAATCCGAGGTCCTTGAGCTGGTAGCCCTCGAGGATATTGAGGATCTCGCACACTGCGACGCCTCCGGAGCTGGGCGGCGGCGACGATACGATGTGATAGCCGCGATAGTCGCATTCGACAGGCGCCAACTCGCGTACCTTGTACTGCTGGAGATCGGCCTTGGTGATGATACCGTTCCCCAATGCGCTCGACGCCGCGATGGCGTCGGCGATCGAGCCCTGGTAAAACGCATCCGGGCCGCGCTGCGCGATCAGGCGCAGCGTTTTCGCCAGGTCCTTTTGCACTAGCCGATCCCCAACCTTGTAGGGCCGGCCCTTGTTCAGGAAGATGGCCGCGGTCGCCGGATCGTCCCTGAAGTCGTCATTCGCCGTAGCGAATAACGCAATGTCGCCAGCGTCGAGCACGAAGCCGCGCTCGGCAAAGCCGATGGCCGGTGCGATCAGCGCGCCGCGCGAACGCGTCCCGTATTTTTCGCGCGCGTATTCGAGCCCGGCCACGCTGCCCGGCACGCCGACCGCAAGATGACCTTTGGTGCTCGCGCCCTCGACGACGTTGCCGGCACTGTCGAGGTACATGTTGGGCGTGGCGGCGAGCGGCGCCTTTTCGCGAAAGTCGAGAAAAGTCTTGCGTCCATCGGCCAACTGGATGGTCATGAACCCTCCGCCACCCAGGTTCCCTGCAGCGGGGTAAACCACGGCCATCGCATAACCCACAGCGACCGCCGCATCGACCGCGTTGCCACCGCCCTTGAGCACGTCGACGCCCACCTTGGTCGCGAGTTGATGTGCCGTGACCACCATGCCATGTTCGCCACCCACAGGTGCGACTGACGCGGCGTGCACCGCGGTGCAGACCAGTGCCGCAAATGCGGCGATCGAGCGGCTTGAAAGAAAGTGGCGTCGCGTCATGGAAGAATCCTCCTAAATTTGACAGTCGGCATGTGCCGATCGTAGTCAAAATCATCTGCGCCTATGCCTCTGGATTGTGCCGCTCATAAGAATTGCTCACAAGTTCAGTCGGCCATATTGCCGCCCTGCCACTTACTGGACATACGGATTAATATGAGCGATGCATGGCTGCCCTCCGTGAGGGTGTGTTGCTTAATCGTAGGGAAAAAAAACGGCCCGCATCGACAATAGCCCGCTCCAACTTTTTAGCGACGAAAGGAGGTAATCGTGCCACTGCGAAGACTCGCATTCGCTGCACTCGCGCTTTTCGCCTCGATTGCCCTCCACGCCCAAGGTCCCGCGTGGCCGACCAAGTCTATCCGCTGGATCATCCCGTATCCGCCGGGTGGCATCACCGACAGCGCGACGCGCATGGTCGTGCAGAAGATCGCAGAACAAAATGGGTGGACGATCGTGGTCGAGAACAAGCCCGGCGCGAACTCCATTCTCGGCGCCGACATGGCAGCGAAGGGGACACCTGACGGCTACACGTTCCTGACCGTGATCGCAGCACACGCCGCCAACGCCACACTCTATGCTGGCAAGCTGCCGTTCGACGTGACGAAGAGTTTCACGCCCGTGTCGCTGTTCGGTATCGCGCCGCTTATCATGACTGCGAACAACGACCTGCCGGTTAAGGACCTCAAAGAGCTGATCGCCTACGCCAAGGCGAATCCGGGCAAGCTATCCTACGGTTCCTCTGGCGTGGGTGCAGCGGCGCACCTGACCACGGAGCTCTTCGATCAGAGCACGAGCGTCGAAATGGTCCACGTCCCCTACAAGGGTACTGCACCGGCGCTGCAGGACCTGATGGGGGGCAACATTCAGATTCTGGTCGACGTGCCCAGTGCCCTGATGCCACAGGGGCGCGCCGGCAAGATCAAAGCGCTCGGCATGTTCTCCGCCAAGCGGGTTGCCGGCGCTGCCGAGGTTCCGACCATTTCCGAAGCGGGCGGTCCCCAGATCGAAGCATCGACCTGGGTATTGTTCCTTGCTCCGGCCGGAACGCCGCGCGAGGTTGTCGATCGGATTTCCGCCGAAGTTACAAAGGCGGTCCGCTCCGCCGACATCACGGCTCGTTTCGAGGCCATGGGCATCGAACCCGTCGGCAACACACCCACGGAAGCGGGCAAGTTCCTCGACGACGAAATCGCCAAATGGGCCAAGGTGATTTCGACGGCCGGTGTAAAGCCCGAGCAGTAAGCGCCGTTCTGCTCGTGACCCGACTGGCCTGCTGGTCATCTATCGCGCTGTGACGCGAGTGCGACGCTTCTTCGGGCTCGGCCGAGTACCGGCAATCGGCCCCGATGCAAAGCTCAGAGGCGCGGGGCCGAGCGCGTGTTCAGAAATACCGAATAGAGCGACGTTGTTGCGCAGACGAAAAGGCGATTGAGCTTCGCTCCGCCGAAACACACGTTAGCGACCGACTCGGGGATCAGGATCCTGCCCAGCAGCGAACCGTCGCTCGCGTGGCAGCGCACGCCGTCGCCAGCGGAGAGCCACAGGTTGCCGTGAACGTCGACACGAAAGCCGTCGAACAGCCCCACCGGGCACACCGCGAATACCTCGCCGCCCGAAAGCGAACGGCCACCGGCCGAAACGCTGAAGCGCCGCACGTGGTGGGGTCCGTCGGCCTTGTGCGTGAGTCCGGTGTCGGCGATGTACAACACCGATTCGTCAGGCGAGAACGCCAGGCCGTTGGGCTGCGCAAAGTCGGAGGCCACGATGCTGACGCTGCCGCTCGCCGGATCGATGCGGTAGACGTTGCAGGCGCCGATCTCGCTTGGCGCTGCGTCGCCTTCGTAGTCGGAGTCGATGCCATAGCTCGGATCCGAGAACCAGATGCTACCGTCGCTCTTGACCACCACGTCATTGGGCGAGTTGAAGCGTTTGCCGTCGAAGCGATCGGCCAGCACCGTGCGCGAGCCGTCGAATTCAGTGCGCGACACGCAGCGGCTGCGGTGCTCGCAGGAGACCAACCGGCCCTGCCCGTCGACCGTGTGGCCGTTGCTGTTGAGAGAGGGCTGGCGGAACACCGAAACCGAACCGTCGGTCTCATCCCAGCGCAGCATGCGGTCATTCGGAATGTCCGACCACACCAGATACCGGCCTGCTGCGAACCACGCCGGTCCCTCCGCCCAGCGGCAACCGTTGTAGAGCTTGTCGACATGCACATAGGGCAGAGCAAGCAGGTGAAAACGCGGATCCACGACTTCGAAGCTGGACGTGAGTTCGAGGGGCATGGTGTCGTGCTCCGATCGAATAAATGTCGACAGCCGTCAGTCCGACTGTCGCTTGCCGCGGCCGTAGATCAACAGCATCGCGATGATGACGCCGCCGTAGATCACGTGGCGGCCGAATTCCTCCATCTGCATCACCGACAGGATCGACTGCAGCAGCGTGATCAGGATGACGCCGGCGACCGTGCCGAGGTAGTTGCCCCGCCCACCGAGAATCGACGTGCCGCCGAGCACGACTGCGGCGATCGCGGGCAGCAGGTAAGGATCGCCCATGGCCTGCGCAGCCTTGCTCGCATATCCTGCAAGCAGCACGCCGCCGAAGGCCGAGAGCCCGCCCGAGATCGCAAACGCTGCCATCACTACTATGCGCGTACGCGCGCCGGAGAGATAGGCCGCCCGCTCCCGGTTGCCGATCGCGTATACCGTGCGGCCGAAGGTCGTGCGCGTCAGCAGAAAGACCGCGGCGATGCCGACCATTGTCCATACGATCAGCGCATTCGGAATGCCGAGCAAGCTGTTCCCGGTGGCGATGAAACGCATCGCGGGCGACGATGATTCCTGCGGCGAGAAGCCTCCGGTGTGCACCACCATCAGACCCTGCGCGACCGCATTCATCGCCAATGTGACGACCATCGATGGAATGCGCAGGAACGCGACGCCGAAACCGCTGACCATTCCCAGCGCGACGCCGCAACTGATGCCCACGGGGATCGCCATCGCCTCGCCGAAGGGTCCCCAGCCCGTGGCCGCCGTCGCCATCATGCCTCCGACGGCGACCACCCACGGCACCGACAGGTCGATCTGTCCGAGCAGGATGACGATCATCATGCCGGTGGCAATCACACCGAGGAACGAAGCAACCTTCAATTGCTGGAGCAGGTATTCCGGCGACAGGAAGCTACTCGAATACAGGCTGCCGATGAATAGCACGAGCAGGATGCAGGCGAATGCCCAGGCGATCGCCGGGTCGATGCGCCGGCGCACGCCGCGAAGCAGATTGCCGAAGGCATCGCCGCGCTCGGCGGCGACGCGTGCGTCCTCATCCATACAGATCGAGCCGGTTGCGCACTCGCAGCAGCCGCATCGCCCCGAGGCAAATCGCCGCCAGCAGCACCACGCCCTGGAACAAGGGCTGCCACAACGGCTCGACGTTGAACACGAAAAGCAGGTCGCCGATCGTGCGGAACATCAGCGCGCCGAAAATCGCGCCGATCGCGCTGCCCGAACCTCCGAACAGCGACACCCCGCCCAGTACGACTGCGGCGATCGAATACAGCGTGTAGGTGCTGCCGTTCGCAGACGACGCCTCGCCCGAGTAGGTGATGCAAGTCAGGAACAATCCCGCGACCGACGCGAGCAACCCCGACAGCGTATAGGCGACGAACTTGGCGCGCCGGATCGGGACACCCGACATGTACGCCGCGACCTCGGACGAGCCGAGCGCGTAGGCTGCGCGTCCGATCGCCGAGCGCCGGAAGGGAAGCCACACGAAGAGCACTAGCGCCAGCAACAGCGCGAGGCTCGCCGGCACGCCGAGTGGCCATTGACCGGTCAGCGCATCGGCGAGCGAAGCATCGATATCGCCGCCGGGAACAGGCCGCAGTGCGAGCGCGGCTCCGTAGTAGATCGCTCCGGTCGCGATCGTCGTGACGATCGGCTGCAGGCGACCGTAGATCACGATCAGCCCGTTGATGGCGCCGCACAGGGCGCCGACAAGGAGTACGCCGAGCACGCCGACTGCCACCATCGAGGGCGAGCCGACGACAATGGCCGAGGCCAGGCAGTTTGCGAGCACCATCACCATCCCCACCGACAGGTCGATGCCCGCAGTCAGCACGACGAGCGTCTGCGCGATGGCGACGATAGCGAGCAGCACGCCCTTGTTGGCAGCGGTGGTCGCGACATTGGCGTTGAGCCCTGCGGGGTGATTGGCGACATAGACCGCGAACATCGCGACGAAAGCCGCAAAGGCGAGAAGCGTGCCCTTGTGCTCGCGCAGCCAGTAGGACCAGTCGCCGCTCACATCAGGTCGCCGGGGCAGCGGCGGCTTGGGGTGCCTCGGCGCCGATGTTCAGGGCGCTGCCGATGAGCGCGCGTTCGGTGATCTCGGCGCCGACCAGCTCGCGCTTGATCGCGCCGTCATACATTACCAGCACGCGATCGCAGCAGCCTACCAGTTCGTCGTAGTCGGTCGAATAGAACAGGATCGCCGCGCCCGCGTCGACGAGCTCGCGCAGCAACTGGTAGATCTCCTGCTTGGTGCCGACGTCGATGCCGCGTGTCGGGTCGTTCAGCAGGAGTATGCGCGGTGCGATCATCAACCATTTGCCGATGACCAGCTTCTGCTGGTTCCCGCCCGACAACGACCCTGCGGGCAGATAGATTCCGTCGGTACGCACCGCGAGCAGCCGCACGATCCGCTCCACGGCGGCGCGTTCGGCGGCAACATCGACGATGCCCCAGTGCGATAAAACGTCGAGTGCGGCGAAGGAAAGGTTGTCGCGCACCGACATCGGCAGCATCAGCCCCTCGGTCTTGCGGTCCTCCGGAATCAGCGCCATGCCGATTTGCTTGCGCTTGGCGACGTGCGGACCCGTGATGGCAACGGGTCGGCCATCGATCAGCACCTCGCCCGTCGTGCCGCGCAGCACACCGAACAGCGCCAGCAGCAGTTCGCGCTGGCCCTGACCGTCGAGTCCGCCGAGTCCGATGACCTCGCCGACGTCGAGCTTCAGCGAGATATCGTTCAAGCGGTTCGTCCACGCGAGGTGACGTACTTCGAGCGGCGGCGGCGCGGCACCCGCCTTGTGCGCGCTTCGCTCCGGAAACACGGCGTTGTACTCGCGGCCGATCATCAGCTCGACGATCTCATTGTCTGTTTTCGTGCCGGCGGCGAAACTCGCGACGCTGCGACCGTTGCAGAACACCGTGCACTTGTCGGCCAGCTCCGCGATCTCATGCATCCGGTGCGAGATGTAGACGAGCGCCAGTCCTTCCGCGCGCAGCCGCTTCAACACGGCGTAGATTTTGGTCACGTCGGCAGCGGTCAGCGCCGAGGTGGCCTCGTCGAGAATCAGGATGCGAGGCCTTCGGGCAAGCGCCTTGGCGATCTCGACCATCTGCCGCCGCGACAAGGACAAATCCCTGACCAGCGCCAGCGGATGGATATTGTCGGCCCCGGCGCGCGACAGCGCTTCCTCGGCCATGCGCCGTTGCGCCTTGCGGTCGATCAGGCCGAAACGGCGAGGTGGATTGCTGATCGCGATGTTGTCTGCGACCGAGAGATCGGGGATCAGCGACAGTTCCTGGAAGATGCACGCGATGCCGGCGGCATTGGCCGCGGTCGGCGAGTCGAACGCAACTCTTTTACCGTCGAGCAACATGCTGCCGTCGTCCGGCCTGACGACGCCGGCCATGATCTTGATCAGCGTCGACTTGCCGGCGCCGTTTTCACCCAGCACGGCATGGATGCGCCCGGCCTCGATCGCCAGGTCGGCGTCCTGCAGTGCGCGCACTCCGCCATAGCGCTTGGAGACGCCTTGCATCACGAACAGGCTCATGGGAAACCGCGGGGACCGTAAGTCCCCGCGCCTGCACTACTTGTTTGCTTCGCTCTGCCCCATGATCTCCTGCGCGGTGAAGTTGATGCCGCAGGTCGGGAACGAATTGCCGACGAAGAAATTATCGCTCTGCGCGGGATAGTAGTCGGTCCCTTCCTTCATGTTCGGGTACTCGGCACGAGCCAGAGGAAGCTTCACCGACTGCGGCACGACCTTTCCTTCGAGCGCCGCGATGGCGGTCTTGATCGCCACCGCCACCTGGGCCGGTCCCGTACCCGCCGAGGCGCACTTCAAGCCTTGCTCGCCGTATTTGCCGCAGAACTTGCGGAAGCCGTTCTCGGTCTCGCCGCCGAAGGGAACGAACGGATGCTTGGCATCGATCATCGCCTGCACCACGCCGGTGTCGCCGCCTTGCGCGGTAATGCCGTCGAATTTCTTGTGGACGGCGATCGCATCGGCGGTCACTTTCTGCGCCGTCGGGTCGTCCCACTTGCCGAGGACTTCCACGGTGTCCCACTTCTTGCCCGACGCCTTGAACACCTCCTGGATGCCCTCGTGGCGGTCGCGATCGACGGACGTTCCAGAGACGCCCCGCACTTCGAGCACCTTGCCGCCGTTCGGCACGTTCTTCACCAGCCATTCCGCCCAGTACTTGCCGAGTCCCTTCTGGTCGACGTTGACGTTGATCGCCTCTTCGGTGTCGAGGATGTTGTCGAATGCCACGAGCACGACGCCCGCGTCATTGGCGCGCTTGATCACGGGCTTGAACGCAGCAGGATTCTGAGCGTTCACGACGATCGCGTCGTACCCGGAATCAATGAAGTTGTTGATCGCCGCAATCTGCGCAGCGACATCTTCGCCGGTCGAGACGACCTTGAACTCCTTCAACTTCGCCGCCACTTCCGGCTGCGCGGCGTACGCCTTCGCCGTCTTGATCATCTGGATGCGCCAGGTGTTGGCGATGTACCCGTTGGCGAGTGCGATCCGGTACGGTCCCTTCTTCGCCGGGTACTGGAACAACTTGGTATTGCTGGCCCACGGTGCGAAACACTGCGGGTCGGAGTTGGGAGCCGTCACCACCTTGGGCGGCGCGGCGCTCGCAGCTCCGACAGCGAGCGCGGAGATCGCAACGGCAATGCGAGTGCGGTTCAGCATAAGTTCCTCCATTTTTAAACTGGCAGCTGCGGCTGCCTGCGCCATGCAGCCACTGCAGCGGGCGTTTTGTTGTCAACCGCAGGTCCACGCCTAAGGCGCAATGGCGTCAGCATACATTTGGAAGCTGAAGCGCGACAAGCCGAGTGCCGATCGCGACATTGCGTCGGCCCGCACTCTCGATCTCTATAGGCTGACTCCAGTCGATGGAGGGGTGATAGTCCCCACACGGCCGCCGGAGCTGATAGATGCAGCTCTTTGACCCCTGCCGACTAGACTGCGTCTCGCTCGCCCATCCAATCCTTGAGCAAGGTGTAAGTCACGGCGAGCACCACCGGACCCACGAACAGGCCCACGATGCCGAAAGCGATCAGGCCCCCGATCACCCCAGCGAATATGAGCAGCATCGGCAAGTCGGCCCCCTTGCGGATGAGGAATGGGCGCAGGATGTTATCCATGGTGCCGACGCCGATGGTCCAAATCAAGAGCGCCGTGCCCCACCCGGTCTGATCGCTCCAGAAGAGCCAGAAGACGGCGGGAGCGAGCACGAGGATGGGTCCGATCTGTGCGATGCAGAGCAGCAGCACCACGCACGTCAATAGTCCGGCAAACGGAATGCCCGCGACGACAAGGCCGAGGCCCGCCAGAATGGTCTGCGCCAGCGCGGTGACGACCACGCCCAGCGCGACCGCCCGGATGGCCTGACCAGCAAGCACGACGACACCTTCGCCGCGGCTTCCCGCGAGGCGGCGGCCGAAACGAATCAGCCCTGCTCGCGCCGCTTCGCCCTGCGTGTACATGACCACCGCGATGATCACGGTCAGGAAAAACTGCAGGGCCAGGATGCCGACGCCACCCAGTGCATCGGCCAGCCACTGGGCGGCAGCGGTTGCGTGCGGCGCCAGACGCGCAACGAGGTCGTCCTTGCCAGCTGCTGCAATGCTCGTCCATCCCTCAGCAATCTTCGTTCCCACCAGCGGAATGCGGGCGAGCCACTCGGGAGGCGGAGGTATGGGCGCGCTGACCAGCGTGTGGAACCACCCAGTGATCGTATCTGCATTATCGACCAACGTCTGGATCGCGAGGAGAAGCGGAACGACGAACACCAGAACCATCGCGCCGGACATGATCGTTACCGCCAACGCGCGGCTGCGCAACCTCTGCTGCAGCTTGAGCATCATCGGCCAGGTGGCCACTACGATCATGGCAGCCCAGACGGTCGCGAGCAGGAACGGGCGCAACACCCAAAACGACGCTCCGATCAGAACCACCATCAGCAGAACCGCGAGGACGGTACGCGTCAGGTCGCGCCGCGTGTAAGCACTGGCTTCGTCGTTGTTCATCGCAATCCTGCCCCGCGCGGCGGCGAGCTTCGCTTGATTCTGGTCGATCTCGACCACCTTTTTCCTCGGTGCAGATCAGTCACGGCGAAATCGACTCCCGGCGCTTGCTTGTTAACATGACTAGCAGGCGTTACCGACTCAACCATCCCTCCTGAATTTCGCCAGCCAATACTCCATTTGCCTGCCTGCAGCTTCGCGGCCGCCGAGTCCGAACGAGAGCGCCACCGCAACTGCCACTGCGCCGAAGGTCAATAGGAACGCAAAGTCCACGATGTCGTCGGCTATGCCCATCGCGCGCAGTCCCATCGCGATGACGAGACCCAGGATGGCGACTCGGGCGATCCCGGCAAGGGTCTCCGAGTGCGTGGTGTCGGCGCGGCGAATGGCGCTGTGCGCGACGCTGGCCAGCCAGAAGCCGATGAGCAGAATCGTGGCGCCAAGAACGATGTTGCCGCCGAACCTGATGAAAAGCGTGACGACGTCGCGAACCTGGGTGAATTCGAGGCGGTTCGCCGCTTCCACGGTCGCAAACAGCATGGCGAAGAACAGCATCAGCATTGCGACCAGCTGCGAAGGCTGCGGGCCTCCGGCGAAGACGCCCACGAGGCCGAGCTTCGCCGGAAGCGTATCGAAGCCCATGCTGTTCAACAGGCGCGCGAGCAGCGCGGCTGCAAATCGCGCCACGTAGTACGTGACGACGAGAATCAGAGCGGCGGCGACGATGTTGGGAACAGCCACCAACATCCTGCCGAGCATGTCAGTGGCGGGTCTGGAGATCGCTTCGATCTTGAGCGCATCCAGCGCCGCGATCAGCGCCGGCACGAACACGAAGATCAGCACGATGGTGCCGACGATTCGCGAGATGCGCAGCGTCGGATCGAGTCCGAGACGATGCGCGCCCTGATCCGCGCCCGCGCTGGCGAGGACGTTGGCCACGAGACCGGCAAGTATCTTTCCGAGCAACCAGCCGACAAAGGCTATGAGGAACGCGGCGAGCACATTCGGCAGCATGTCGAGGACCTTGGTCACCATGACCTTGACCGGATCGAGCAAGCCGCCCAGATCGAAGACGTTGAGGATCGCTGGCACGAACAGCAGTATCACGAGCCAGAAGAGCATGTTGCCGACGCTGTTGCGCATCGGCCGCATGCCGGCGTTCGCAGAGAGCTTTTCGTCCAGGCCGCTTGCATCGAGCACCCGGTTGACGATTGCTCGCAGTGCGACGGCAACGAGCCAGGCGATGAGGGCAAGCAGCGTCCCCGCGACCAGCCGCGGGAGATAGGCGGCTATCTGCTTGACCAGAACCTCGAACGGACCGGAAGCGAGCGCCAGGTCGAGAGAGTTGAAGACGCCGATCAATGTGATAAGAATGACCAGCCAAAAAAATCCGGCGGAGATTCCCGACTCGAGGTCGATTTTCTGCTCGGTGGTCGCGGCGATACGGCCGTTCAACTGCAAAGCAGCGAGCAACCGACGCACCCCCGCCCGCACCAGCACGGCGACGATCCAGCCGATGATGAGGATGAAGATTGCGCCGACGATGCGCGGCAGCTCGACGCCCAAGGCGACTCCTAGCGAACTACCCAGCTCCGAGAAATCCATGTCCCCTCCCCAAGAGAATGTCAGAAGCAGCTAAGCCGCGTGCACGCTGCTTGGCCCCGGCTGCCATACAAAGTGTAGTCGCTCGTCGAGATACTGCATTGATCTAGCGCAGTAAAAAGGGGAAAGATGAGCGGAGCTTGGCACGAGCGCCCGACCGGCGGAGGAACCGCCTGCCCGACACTCACCGCCGCCGTGTCCGCAGCGTACGACTTGCGCGTATATTGCAGGGAGGAGCTGACCTGCAGCCGCTTTGATAAAAGTCAACGAACGATCGAGCGCGAAGTGTTAGATGTTGCAGGGTGGTAGCCCGCCTGCCGTTGGGCGGTGGGGTTCATTCATGAGGGTCAGCCTATGTACAAGTCAGCGTTTATTCCTTCCGTTTCGGTTTTCGCGCTCGCTGCGGCATTCTCGTCGCCCGCCTTCGCTCAGGCCTGCAATCCCGACGGCGGCAACTGCCGCAATGTCAAGGTCACGGTCCAGAACAACCAGGTGACACTCGACCCGGCCACCATCATGGTGACACCGAGAGCGTCGCCCGCCGTCAAGATCGTCTGGTACCTCGCGACGCCAGGCTACCGGTTCGTCGACCAAGCCGGCAACCGCCCGGTCCACTTCCCGGCGGAGTACTTCAAGAGCGATGATGTAAGGTTCTGCTACCCTTGGACGAGCGATGCCGTCTACCTTTGCACCGATTGGAACGCCGATGCGTTTGCGTGGGGCACTGACTACACGCTCAAGGTGCAACCCGTGTCCGGCGGCAGCCCGATGTCAGTGACCGGCCGAGTCGTCAACAACTAGACGCAATCGCGGAACGGAGCTTCGGAAGACGAAAGTCCAGGAGGCGAAGCTCCGTGCTGCAACCCCGAGGAGATCAATGATGAGAATGAAGGCGAGATGGCTGTGCGACCTTGTTGTGCTGATTGCGTTTGGACTCGCCTTCGCGGGGACCGCTTCGGCACAGACGACGTCATTGGTCGACGTGCACAATTTCGAGGTGATCTCGGTCGACGGGAACAAGCTCGTCGTCCGCGATGAAAGAGGAACGCAGGAGCTCTCGGTTCCGGACGATTTCCGCTTTACGGTCGACGGCAAGCAGATGGCGGTCTCGGATCTGAAGCCCGGAATGAAAGGAACGGCGACCGTAACAACCACGACCACGGTCAAGCCGGTCTTCGTCACCGAAGTGCGCGAGGCGGAAGTCTTGCGCGCGACGCCTGTTTCGATAACCGTGCGCACGGCCGATGGCTCGCGCAGGTTCACCCAAACTGAGGTGGATAGCAAGGGCATCCAGATCTTCAAGAATGGCAACCCGGTCAGGCTGGGCGATATCCGGCGCGGCGACAAGCTGTCGGCGACGGTCGTCACCAACGGACCGCCCAACGTCCTCACCGAGAAGGAAGTAGAGGCGGTACTCGCCGAACCCGAGCCGGCCCCAGCCGTGGTGGCGGCAGCGCCCGCGCAGCCGGCGACTCCGGCCACGACTCCCGCCGCGGCTCCGGCCGCTACTCCGGCCGCTACTCCGGCCCCCTCTCCTCCGCCGAGTGCGCCGCCTCCCGCATCGCCAGCCGCTGAACAATCTGGACTGGGATTGATGTGGTACGTAGTGATCGCCGCGATCATCGCTTTGGTGATCTTTTTCATGCGACGGAAAAAGCAGGCGTGAACATCCTGCCTTGCGACGCCGTCCAATGTCGCAAGGCAGGCCGGCAACGCACCGCATGGGTCTCGTACATCAGTTCTCGCTTGAGCAACGCAACAACCCGCACCGGCAATCCCCACGATGTTGCAGGGCTGGCGTTGCTTAACGAGACTCGCTAGGGGGAATCACCGATGGGCGCGCTGGCAGCAGAACTGATCGGCACTTTTTGGCTTGTTCTTGGCGGCTGCGGCAGCGCGGTACTCGCCGCAGCGTTTCCCGAGCTCGGCATCGGCTTCACCGGCGTGTCGCTCGCGTTCGGTCTGACGGTGCTGACGGGGGCCTATGCGTTCGGACCCATTTCGGGTGGTCACTTCAACCCAGCCGTCTCCTTCGGGCTTTGGGCCGGCGGCCGCTTTCCAGGTTCGCAACTGCTGCCCTATGTGATCGCTCAGGTGCTGGGTGCGGTGCTCGCCGCCGGCGTGCTCTATCTCATCGCGAGCGGCAAAGCCGGATTCGATCTGCAGGGCGGCTTCGCGTCGAATGGTTACGGGGAACACTCACCAGGCAAGTACAGCCTCGGGTCCGGGCTCGTCTGCGAGGTCGTCATGACTTTCATGTTCCTTCTGGTCATCCTCGGCGCGACGCACAAGCGGGCACCGACCGGCTTCGCCGGCATCGCGATCGGCCTGTGTCTCACGCTCATTCACCTCGTCAGCATTCCGGTAACGAACACGTCCGTGAATCCTGCGCGCAGCACCGGACCGGCCATCTTCGTGGGCGGCTGGGCGCTCCAGCAGCTGTGGCTCTTCTGGGTAGCACCGATCGCCGGTGCCCTGGTCGCGGGTTGGTTCTCGCGCGTGGTGTTCCATGAGGAGCTTCGACCGCCAGTCGTCGGGAATTGAGCGACGGCCGAAACCCTGTGGGCATGGCGAATCCGCGGGATGCGAACATCGCATCCGCGGTTTTCAGCATAGCTTTTGCGCAGCCAGCACGATGGCGGCGAGAAAGGCCGTCTCGAGACCGAGAAGAACTATGGCGCGTGCGCCGACCTTCTTCATTTCGACGAGCGATGTCTTGAGGCCGACGGCGGCGATCGCGATCACCAGGCAGGCGCGCGATATCTCGTTCAGCGCGATGCCGAGAGGCTTGGGTATCCACCCGAGGCTGCCGACGACGACGAAACCGATGAACGCGAGGAGGAAAGGCGGTAGCAGCGGATCGTTGCCGCGATCGGCGTCGTCGCGACCAAGGCGGTGGCGCACCGCGAGTGAAATCGCCATGACGACCGGCAGGAGGAACGCCACGCGCAGCATTTTGGTCAGCACCGCGTAGTCGCCGACCTCGGGCGAGATGCTGTAGCCGGCGCCAACCACCTGCGCGACGTCGTGGATCGTTCCACCCAGGAAAATGCCGGCCTGATGCGGGTCGAGTCCCAGCCATCCGACGATCAGTGGGTAGAGCACCATCGCGATCGTGGACATCGCGGTGACGCCGGCGATCGTGAAGATCAGCTCGCGCTCCGACGTCTCGTCCCGCGGCAGAACGGCGGCGATCGCGATCGCGGCCGACGCACCGCAGATCGCCGTGGCGCCGCCGGTCAGGATGCCGATGCGCCGCGAGAGTCCCAGCACGCGCGCCAGCAGCGCACCGATCGCGATCGTCGCCACGACGCCCGCGACGATCAGCCCGCCGTTGTACCAACCGAGACCGCCTATCTGGTCGATGGTGATGCGAGCGCCCAGCAGCGCCACGCCGAAGCGCAGGATGCGCCGGGCGGCGAAGTCGACACCGTATTTGGCCTTCCCTTCGGCGGCGACGGGATTGAGCGCGATGCCGAGCAGAAGTGCGTAGAGCAGCGTCGGCCCGCCGCGGTGATCGGCAATGAACGCGGACGCGATCGCGATGACTGCGCTGAGCAGAAGACCCGGCCAGTAGCGCTGGGCGGTGCCCCGCCAGCCACCACCGGCAAGGCTTGCTGCGGTCGAAGTCTGACTCATGCCAACGTCGTGTGTGCGGTGGCGAGCTCGCGGATGAGCGCTTCGGCCTGCGGCCAGTCACCGTATCCGGAAGAGGGGTTGAGGTGGCCGACGTTGCCCAGGTTAACGAGCTTACTGCCCCACGCTTGCGCGAGTGCCTCGACGCGCTCGTAACGACCCAGAGGATCGTTGGTACTCGCGCCGACAATGCTCGGAAACGGCAATGGCTGCCGCGGCGTGGGCAACCACCCGTTGTCGCGCAGGACCTCCTGCGTCGGATACCCTTCGGGCAGCGGCGACTCGAAGTCGGGCGGCGCTGCGAGCAGCGCGCCGGCGATCGGGCGCCGATGCTGCTTCGCCCAGTGCGCGACGATCATCACGCCGGCGCTGTGCGCGACGAGAATGACCGGACCCGCGATCCCCGCCAGCGATTCGTCGAGCTTCGCGACCCATGACGCGCAGGAGAGCTTGTCGCGCTCCATGCGCGGCACCGATATCGCATTCGCCAGCTTCTGCTCGAGCAGGGTCTGCCAGTGCGCAGGCACGTGGTCGCGCAGACCCGGAACAATCAGAATCGTCGGCATGGCAGCGCGGTTCATGGCAGGTCGATGTCCGGCATCAGAACTGCGCATCGGCGAGCTCGAGCACGCTTGCCGCACCCGCGACGACGGTGTCGCGAAGTCCCGGCGCTTTCGTCAGGGCGTGGTCGGCGAAATGACGCGAAGTCGCGATCTTCGCACGCAGGAACCCGGCATCGCCGTCGCCGGCGGCGAGCTTGCGCGCCGCCGCCAGCGCCGCGCGTCCGAGCTGCGCGCCGCCGCAGACGACGCCGGCGAGTTCGAGGAACGGTCCCGCCCCGGCGAGCACGGCGCGAGGATCCTCGCCCCAGTGCGCGACGATCCAGCGCGTCGCATCCTCGAGCGCATCGACACCGGCGCACAGGCGCGCGCCGATTAGCGCCAGCTCGGGCGAGCCTGCGTCGGCAAGTTTCCGATGAACGCCGTGCATCGACTCGATCGCTGCCAGCAGCGCCTTGCCGCCGTCGCGCGCAATCTTGCGGCCGATCAGATCGTTCGCCTGGATGCCGGTCGTGCCCTCGTAAATCGTGGTGATGCGCGCGTCGCGGACGTACTGGGCGGCACCCGATTCCTCGATGAAGCCCATGCCGCCATGCACCTGCACGCCGAGATACGCCGTCTGCTGCGCGATCTCCGTGTTCCAACCCTTGACGATCGGGATCATCAGCTCGGCGAACGCGACCTCGCGCGCGCGTACGTCGGCGTCGGGATGCCGGTGCGCACGGTCGAGCGCCGCCGCCGTGACGTATCCGAGCGCCCGCGCGGCCTCGGTGTAGGCGCGCATGGTCATCAGCATCCGCCGGACATCCGGGTGGCCGATGATGCCGCTCGCGGCTGCGTCGCGCGCAGCGCCAAGCACCCGACCCTGCACGCGCTCGCGCGCATAGTCGCGCGCGCGTTGATACGCGCGCTCGGCGATCCCGACGCCCTGCATGCCGACGCCGAAGCGGGCGAGATTCATCATCACGAACATGTATTCGAGGCCGCGATTTTCCTCGCCGACGACGTAGCCGACGGCGCCGTCGTGGTCGCCGAAAGCGAGCACCGCGGTCGGGCTCGCGTGGATGCCGAGCTTGTGTTCGAGCGACACGCAGCGGACATCGTTGTGCGCGCCCAGCCCGCCCTCCGCGTTCACCATGAACTTCGGCACCACGAACAGCGAAATCCCCTTGGTGCCTGGCGGCGCGTCCGGCGTGCG
Source organism: uncultured beta proteobacterium (assembly GCA_963816915.1). GTDB lineage: Bacteria > Pseudomonadota > Gammaproteobacteria > Burkholderiales > Casimicrobiaceae > PALSA-1003. The sequence goes on along the minus strand of CAWFMK010000008.1, from coordinate 284,732 downwards.
TGCAAGGACCAGGTGGATGATGTTGTCGGTGTAGTCATGGTCGCCGTAGGTGATGAAGATCTTGTTGCCGGAAATTCGGTAGCTTCCGTCGGACTGCGGGACCGCCTTCGCCCGCACCGCGGCGAGATCCGACCCCGCCTGGGGCTCCGTCAGGTTCATCGTGCCGGTCCATTCTCCGGAAACCATCTTCGGGAGGTAGATGCGCTTGAGCTCATCGGATCCGTTGCGTTCGATCGCCTCGATCGCACCGCCGGTCAGCATGGGACACAACTCGAAGGCCATGTTCGCCGCGTTCCACATCTCGTCGATCGCTGCGGCGACGAGCTGCGGCATCCCCTGCCCGCCTATGTCGGTGCTTTTCGCGAGCCCGTTCCAGCCCAGCTCGCAGAACTTCCTATAGGCCTCGGGGAATCCCGCCGGCGTCGTCACCCGTCCGTCGGGCTCGAGACGCGCTCCCTCGCGGTCGCCGGTGCGGTTGAGCGGATCGAGGACCTCGGTCGCGAACTTGTCGGCTTCCTCGAGGATCGCGCCCACAGTGTCGGGCGTCGCGTCCTCGAAGCCCGGCAGGCGCGAAACTTCGTCGAGTCCTGCGAGCTCGGTCATGACGAACTGCATTTCTGCGAGCGGCGCTCGGTATTGGCTCATCGTGTGCTCCGGTACGGTTGTGGGCGCGTCGGGCTTAGCGCACCGCAGCCTCTTCGTGAAGCTTGGCGCGGATCACCTTCTTGTCGAGCTTGCCCACGCTGGTCTTCGGAATGGCGTCGACGAAATGGACGCGGTCCGGCACCGCATACCTGGAGATCGCACCTTGTTGCACATAGTCGTCGACGTGGCGACGAATGCCGGCTTCGGTGGGCGGCTCAGCCTGCGCCGGCTTCACCACTACGAGCGCGATCGGACGCTCGCCCCAGCGCTCGTCGGGCATGCCGACGACCGCAACCTCGGCAACCCCGGGGACGCGCAGGATGATGTCTTCGAGGTCGAGCGACGACACCCATTCGCCGCCGGTCTTCACGACATCCTTGATGCGGTCGACGATCTTGAGATACCCATCCGCATCGATCACACCGACATCGCCGGTGTGCAGCCAGCCGCCGTGCCACAGCTCTTCGGATTTCTTCGGACTCGCCGAGGTATCCCTGCGTGAGCCACGGCGCGCGCACGACGACTTCGCCCTGGCTCGCGCCGTCGTGCGCGACGTCATTCATCTGCGCGTCGACGATGCGCAACTGCACGAACGGGATCGGGCGCCCGGCCCGGCAGCGGTACGGCAGGCTTTCTTCGGACGGCGATGCCGAGCATCCGCGGCAGCAGATGCGCGAGCGTGAGGATGGGACAGGTTTCCGACATCCCGTAGCCGGCGATGACGTCGATACCGCGCTCGAGCGCGGCGCGAGCGAGCGGCAGCGGCAGCGCCGAGCCGCCGATGATGACCTTCCAGCGACGCAGATCGACGTTGGCCAGCGCCGGGCTGCAAAGCATCATCTGCAGGATCGTCGGCACGCAGTGCGAGAACGTCACCTTCTCGCGGCCGATCAGCTCGAGCAGCAGGTCCGGCACGTAGCGGCCAGGATAGACCTGCTTCACGCCCAGCATGGTCGCGACGTACGGAAGCCCCCAGGCGTGGACGTGGAACATCGGCGTGATCGGCATGTAGACGTCGCCCGCCGTGAAACGTCGCGTGCGGCGCGTTTGCCAGCGCAGCCATCGTCGCCAGCGTGTGCAGCACGAGCTGGCGATGGCTGTAGTAGACGCCCTTGGGCAATCCGGTGGTGCCGGTCGTGTAGAACGTCGTCGCGCGCGTGTTCTCGTCGAGTTGCGGGAACGCGAACGATGGTGCCGCTGCTTCGAGCATCGATCTCGTACTCGCCTGCGAACGCGATCTTGGTCTCCGGCCTCGAGGCGGACCGTCGTTGATCAGCACCAGCTTCACGCCAGGGCGAATCTTCGCGCGAATCGCCTCCAGCAGCGGCAGGAACTCGGCGTTGACGAGGATGACATCGTCCTCGGCGTGATTGATCGTGTAGAGAACCTGCTCCGGGGAAATGCGCACGTTGACCGTGTGCAGCACCGCGCCCATCATCGGCACCGCGAAGAAGCATTCGAGGTAGCGGTGGCTGTCCCAGTCCATGATGGCAACGGTGGATCCGGGCTTGACGCCGAGTGCGGCGAGTGCGCTCGCGAGGCGTCGCACTCGCTCGCCTAGCGTGGTGTAGGTGTAGCGCAGGCGATCGGCGTAGACGATCTCCTGTGCGGGTGCGGCCGCGAGACCACGGTCGAGGATGTGTCCGATCGACAGCGGTGCGTCGTGCGCCGACGACGTGCGGACAATGGCAAGCGACTTCATGGAATGCTCCTGGTGCTGTTGGTTGCGTACCGGGCGCGACGCTCGTCGGGCTCCCTGAGGAATGCGTCGACGATGCGCGCCGACTCCGCGGGAACGGTAACGAGAAACAGGTGCCCGCAATCGACGATCTCGAGCCGCGAGTTCGGGATCAGCCACTGCAGAATGCGGGCGTTGATCGTCGGAATTAGCGGATCGTCGGCTCCCGCCATTACCAGCGTCGGCTGGCGCAGCGTGAAAAGCCACGGCAGGCTCGTCCAGCCGACGGTGGCTGCAAGCTGCAGGTAATATCCGCCCTTGCTCGAAAAACGGATGTGCCGAAGCGTGCGCGAAACGAGCGCGGGATCGCGCCGGAACGCGCCGCCATACACATCGCCCACAATGCGATGCGCGTGCCGGCTGTCGACGTAGCGCCTTGGCGTCGCCATCTTGACCAGCACCGAGGGGCGCCCCGGCACCATCAGCGCCCCGGGCGCCGTCGCGGCGAGTATCAGTCGTCGGCAGCGTGCGGGATATTGGAACGCGAACTGCTGCGCAATGACGCCGCCCCAAGACACGCCGAGCACGTCGGCCTCGGCGTAACCAAGACGATCGAGCAGCGCCGCGGCGAGTCGGGCAATCCCGGAGGGACGATACGGCGCCGGCGGCATCGGCGATCCCCCGACTCCTGGAACATCGAAGATCACGACCACGGGCCCCGACAGCGCGTCGATGAATGGCTGCGCCAGCTCGATGTTGGCGCCGAGCCCGTTGAGGATGAGCAGCGGTGGCCGGGCGGCATCGCCATCGCGCGTGCCGTAGCGGATACGTCGACCCGCGAGGCGGGCGTGGTCGATTCGCATCCGGGTGCGTGGGCGCCTGGGTCGGCTGCGCGCCTTCATGATCTACCGCTCGAGAACGTAGGTGCCGGGCGCTTCGCCCATGCACGGATGGCGCTTGCTGCCGAGCGTGGCGGGCGCAGGCTTCAGCTTCCCCGATCGGGCGCAGATCCACTGCCGCCAGTGCGGCCACCACGATCCCTGGTACTTCTCGCGCCCCGCAAGCCATGTCTCCGGTGTTGCGGCACGCGCGCGCCCCGCGACGAACCACGAGCGCTTGTTTCCCGGAGGATTGATGAGACTCTGGATATGGCCACCGTTGGACAACACGAACGTGCCACGCGCCTTCCCGAACAACTGCGCGGTGCGGTACGCGCCTTGCCATATCGTGATGTGATCGGCGAGACCGCCGACGACGTAGGTGTCGATTCCGCACTTCGAGAGATCGATCCTCCTGCCACGGACGCGAAGCTTGCCCGGGATGCTGAAAGGATTGGACTCGAACAGGTCAAGGAAATCCGAGTGCAGCTGCGCCGGCAATCGCGTGGTGTCGTTGTTCCAGAACAGGATGTCGTGCGCCGGTGGATCGTTGCCGAGCAGGTAGTTGTTGACGACGTAGTTCCACACCAGGTCGTTGGGTCGCATCCACGCGAACATCCGGGCGAGATCGGTGCCTTCGACAATGCCGCGCCTGCGCGACGCGGCCCTTGCGGCCGCGATCGTGGCGGGGGTCACGAACAGTCCGGCGGTCGTGTTCTGCATCGCCGCCGTGTCCAGCACGCAGACGGCGAGCGTTGCCGCGTGCACCGCTCGGCGTCGGCCGGCAGCCAGGTAGCCCAGCAGCGCGGACAGCGTGATGCCACCCGAGCACGCGCCAAAGACGTTGACGTCGCGCGATGCGCAGATGTCCCTGACGGCGTCGACCGCCTGCTCGAGGGCCTGCACGTACGTGTCAAGCCCGCAGTCCGCCTGCTTGCGCGTCGGATTGCGCCAGCTCACCATGAATGTCGATACGCCGCTGTCCAGCGACCACTGCACGAGGCTGCGCGTCGGTGCGAGGTCGAAGACATAGTACTTGTTGATCTGCGGCGGCACGATCAGCAGTGGGCGGGCGTGTACTTTGGGCGTCGTCGCCGCGTACTGGATCAGCTCGAGCATGTCGTTGCGGTACACCACCGCACCGCGCGTCGTTGCGAGGTTCGTGCCAACCGCAAACGGCCGCGCGTCGACCTGTCGCGGCAGCCACGTGCCGCTTCCGAGATCGTCGACGAGGTTCGCCAGCCCGCGAAGCCCGCTCGCTCCCCGGGACTCGAAGAGCTTCTTCAGCGCTGCAGGATTGCCGGCGACGAAGTTCGTTGGAGCAAGCGCGTCCTCGATCAGCGAGACTGCGAAACGAGCGCGCCCGCCGGCCACTGCGTCGAGGTTCGCCTGCTCGACACAGCGGTCGAGTGTCCCGCAGAGCGCAACGTACGATTGCAGCACGCGCCGGAACACGGGGCTGTCCACCCACGCGGGATCGGCGAATCGGCGATCGCCCGGCGTCGCGGCCAGCTTGGAGCGGCCGATAGCGATGCGCGCCGACTCCAGCAGCAGCCGCACGTACTGGCGCGACGCCGTCCGCGGCTGAAGCGCGAGCCGCGCGACCAGCGCCTGTGCAGCGCCGATCACTTCCCTGCGACGCACGCCGATGAGCGGGTTGGCCGCCACCGTGTGCTGCGACGCAAGCTCGCCCAGGGAGTCTGCGTCGGCGTCACGACGCGCTTGTACCGCCGGCGTCGTTCGCGGCGCCCGCGAGCGGCGTGGAGTCGTGGCGGTCGTCATCGTCGTGGCGCCCTTCATTCGCGTCATTTGCCCGGCGCGCGCACCAACATCGCCAGCGATTCCGCTACCAGCGCCGGCTTCGTTTCGCCCGCGATCTCGATCGTGTTCTCCATCGTGAGCAGTGCGCGGCCGTCCGCCTTGTTCTCGACTTGACGCAGCACAATACGGTTGCGCACGCGCGAGCCGGCCCGCACCGGCGCGACGAAGCGAACCTTGTCGAGGCCATAGTTGAGCGCTGCGGCTGCGTCCGCGGGTATTACCCCCGCTTCGATTGCGAGCGAGGCGACTAGCGACAGCGTCAGGTAGCCGTGCGCGATCGTGCCGCCGTACGGGCTTTCGCGCTGCGCGCGCTCGACGTCGACATGGATCCACTGGCGGTCGCCCGTGCACTCGGCGAACTGGTCGATCCGCTTCTGGTCGACGAAGACCCACTTGGAAACCCCGATTTCACGTCCCTTGAAATCCTCCAGGGTGCTCATCGAGTATCCGGTCAAAGCCATGATCGCCTCCTGTCGCGTTCAGCTGTGCCGCCGCCGCACGATCGACGTCGGCAGGAGGAAGTAGGACAGCGCGGGAATCAGCACCAGCGCGCCGATCATGTTCCAGATGAACATGAACGTCAGCAGGATGCCCATGTCGGCCTGGAACTTGATCGGCGAGAAGGCCCAGGTGATGACGCCCGCGGCGAGCGTCACGCCGACGAGCGCGACCACCTTGCCGGTGAACTGCACCGCGTTCTTGTACGCCTCGGTCAGCGGAAGCCCCGCGCGCTGCTGCGCCAGCTGCACCGACAGCAGGTACAGCGCATAGTCGACGCCGATGCCCACGCCGAGCGCGATCACCGGCAGCGTCGCGACCTTGACGCCGATCCCCAGCGCGACCATCAGCGCCTCGCACAGGATCGACGTGAGCGCGAGCGGCACCACCGCCACCACCACCGCCCGCCAGCTCCGGAAGGTGATGAAGCACAGCACGATCACCGCCGCGTAGACGTAGAGCAGCATCGTTCGGTTGGCCTGCTCGACCACGATGTTGGTCGCGGCCTCGATGCCGGCGCTGCCGGCGGCGAGCAGGAACTGCCGATCCTTGTCGTTGTGCTTGTCCGCGAATTCGGCTGCGGCGGCCACGACGCGATCCAGCGTCTCCGCCTTGTGGTCGGCGAGATACGCGATCACCGGCATCACCGAGCACTCGGTGTTGAACAGGTCCGGGTTGTTGACCGACGCCTGCTGCGCTGCGTAGTTCAGCACGTCCTGATTGCGGTTGATCGTCAGCCACTTCGGATTGCCCTCGAACGAGCCGGCGGTGATCTGGCGGGCGGCATCGGCCAGCGAAACCGTCGTCTGCACGCCGGGCACCTGCCGCAGTGCCCACGCCAGCCGGTCGGCCTCGACCAGCGTCTCGTACTTGAGGCAGCCTTCCTTGGCGCGTCTTGACGATCAGCGCGAACTGGTCGGAGGACAGCGCGTAGTGCGCGGTGATGTAGGCGTTGTCCTGGTTGTAGCGCGAATTCGGTCGCAGCTCCGGTGCGCCGGGATCGAGGTCGCCGATCTTGAGCTGCTGTGAGACGGCGAAGCCCCCCACCGCCAGCAGCAGCGATACCGCGATCGCGCCGATTGCCCAGTTGCGCGTGGTGAAGCGATCGAGGAAGGCCCAGGCAGCGCCGAGGCCTTTGCCGCGGTGCTCCTCCTTCTCCGCGCGCAGGCTGCGCTGCGCCGCGCTCGCGCTCACGCCGGTGTACGAGAGCAGCACCGGCAGCAGCAGCAGGTTGGTGAAGATGAGCACGGCCACGCCGATGCTCGCGGTGAGCGCGAGGTCCCGGATCACCGGAATGTCGATCACCATCAGCACGGCGAAGCCCACCGCATCGGCCAGCAGCGCGGTCAGCCCGGCCAGGAACAGCCGCCGGAACGTGTAGCGCGCGGCGACGAGCTTGTGCGTGCCGCGGCCGATGTCCTGCATGATGCCGTTCATCTTCTGCGCGCCGTGCGACACGCCGATCGCGAACACCAGGAACGGCACCAGGATCGAGAACGGATCGAGCTCGAAGCCGAAGAGCGCGACCAGTCCCAGCTGCCAGACCACCGCGATCAGCGAGCAGGCGATGACCAGCGCGGTGCTGCGCACGCAGCGCGTATAGGCGTAGATGATGGCGGTGGCGATCAGCGCGGCGATCGCGAAGAACATCATCACCTTGACCAGCCCGTCGATCAGCTCGCCGATGAGCTTGGCGAAGCCGATCACGTGGACCTTGATCTGCGGCGTCTCCGCTTTCGAGCGGACCTGCTCCAGGTTCTGCGCCAGTTCGTACTTGGCGCGGATCTTCTCCTCGAGCACCTTCGACAGGCCCTCGTAGTCGATGCGCTTGCCGGTGCCGGGTTCCTTGTCGAGCAGCGGCACGAAGATCATGCTCGACTTGAAATCGTTGGCGACCAGGCTGCCGACGATCCCCGAGCGCGCGATGTTCTGCTTCAGCTGCTCGACGCTCTGCGGCGAGCCGTCGTACGAGTCCGGCATCACCGGGCCGCCGCGGAAGCCTTCCTCGGTCACCTCGGTCCAGCGCACCGCCGGGCGTCCACAGCGACTTCACCCAGGCGCGGTCGACGCCGGGGGTGAGGATCAGCTCGTCGTTGATCTGCTTCAGCGCCTCCAGGTAACGCGGGTCGAAGATGTCGCCGTCGCTGTTCTCGACCACGACGCGGATCGCGTTGCCCAGGCCGCGCAGGTCCTTCTGGTACGTGAGGTAGTTCTTGATGTACGGCTGGCTCTGCGGAATCATCTTCTCGAAGCTGGCGTTCAGCGTGAGCCGCGTCGCCGCGACGTAGCCCAGCACGAGCGTGACGAGCGCGCAGACGATCACCATCGCCAGCCGGTTGTTGAACACCAGCCGCTCGAGCAGGTTGCCCGAGTTGCGGTCGAAGTCCGCGAGATCGCGGACCACCGGCATCTGGTCGAGTTTCGGTCGATATGGCGGCCATGTCAGTCGTCCTGCGAGAGCGCGCGGGTCAGCGCGAGGCGAGCGCGGAAACGGCGACGCCGCGCGGTCCGACGAGCGCGACCTTGCCGCCGCCGGCATCGGCGATGCCCGTGAGCGGCATCGGTTGCGTGAGCGCGACCTTGGCGAAGGTGCGTGCCGCCGTCGGAGCTCGACGCGACGCGGCCGCCGACGTCGGCCAGCAGCGTTGCGCCCTCCGCCGTGCGTGTCGCGCCGACGATCGACGCCGGCAGTCCGGCGTCGACCTTGGCCCACGTCGCGCCGCCGTCGTCGCTGCGGTAGACGTTGCCGCGCAGTCCGAAGACGACGACCGACGGCGCCGGCATCCGCGACGCCGAAGAAGCTGCCGTTGTAGGGAATGGTCAGCGCGCGGAATCGCTGCGCCGCGCTGTCGAGCTTCAGCACCAGGCCGCCTTCGCCGGCGATGAAGAGGCCGCCCGCCGCCGGACGGATCGCGTAGAGATTGAAGAATTTCGGATTGTCGGTGCGGTCGAACCACGACTCCCAGGTCTTGCCGCCGTCGCGCGGTGCGAAAGATCAGGTTGTACGCGCCGACGACGTAGCCGTTGTGCGCGTCGGCGAACCAGACGTCGAGGAACGGCTTGTCGGCGCCCTGCTCCTTGTAGCGCTGCGCCTCGGCGAGCAGCTTCTTTGCGTCCTCCGACGCCGGCTCGCGCCGCGACCTTGCGCTCCATCGCTGCGATCAGGAGGTCGTTGGCGCCTGCGGCCGTTGAGTTGCAGCATCCACGTCTCGCCGCCGTCGGCGGTATGCAGGATCACGCCGTCGTGGCCGACCGCCCAGCCCTGCTTGTCGTCGACGAAGAACACAGCCGTCAGATCCGAGCTCACCGGCACGCTCGCCTGCTTCCAGCTCGCTGCCGCCGTCGGTCGAATAGACGATGTGACCGCGCTGGCCGACCGCGACGAGCCGGTTGCCGGCCTTGCGCCACCGCCTGCAGCAGGCTGCGCGCCGCGAGCGGGGATTGCGCGCCGGCGTGTCGAGCAGATCGACGAAGCCGGCGCCGGTCGCCGGCGCCGCCAACGTCGCTGCAGCAGCGACGGCGAGCGCGGACGCGCATGCGGAAAGTCGATCATGATTCGATTGTCGATATCGGCCCTGGTCCGGCGCGACGCGGTTCGCGCCTCGCGCCGGGTTGGGCGTTATTTGATGGAGAAGCCCGTCAGCGCACGCCGGCGCCGGCGAGCGCCTCCGACGACCAGAAGCTGTCGCGTCGGGAGCTCGGTCATGTACTTGAGCCCGTTGTAGGGACCGAACAGCCCGGTGATGTTGTACACGCCCGAGCTGAAGTCGTAGATCGCGATCGTGTCGCCGAACGGCGCCTGCACGTCGTAGCTGTACGACGGGAACGCGAAGCTCGAGCGATAGAGCTGGCCGCGCGCGTCGTACTGGTCGGAGGCGAGCGCCGTCCAGCTGTCCTCGTCGAGGTAGAACACGCGCTTGCTGTAGATGTGGCGCTTGTCGGGCTTGAGCGTCGCCTCGACCACCCACACGCGATGCAGCTCCCAGCGCACGAGGTCCGGATTGAGGTGATTCGGCTTGGTGATGTCGGCCGGCTGTCTTGTGGTAGGTCAGCCGGTAGCTGCTGTACGGAACGTACATCTCCTTCTTGCCGATGAGCTTCCAGTCGAAGCGGTCGATCGCGCCGTTGAACACCGAGACGTCGTCGTAGGTTCCCGCACCCGCCGCGCCGGGGTTCGGCGTGTCGTAAGCGAGGTCGGGCGCGAGCTTCACGCGGCGCTGGCCCGGCAGGTACTGCCACGCCTGGCGCGGCTGCTTCAGCGGATTGACGGCGTCGACGAGCAGCAGCGCTTCGCCGTTGCGCCGGGCTGGCCCGACGTAGTGCAGCTTGACGTACCAGTAGGGATCGGTGGCGCTGATGACGCCCGTCTTCTTCGGATCGTAGATCGGCCACGCCCAGTTCGCATCGCCGCTCACGGCGAGCGTCGGCACGCCGGCCGAGTCGACGTTCCAGTTGTCGTAGCGCGAGCTGTCGTAGCCGAGGCCGCTGTAGCGCAGCAGGTGATTCCAGATCGCCTCGGAGCCGGTCTTCGGAATCGGGAACGGATAGCCGGCGCACGACGTTCTCCAGCGCGACGCCGCCGTCGATGGTCTTCGCGCCGGTTGCGTTCTTCGCGGTGTTGTCGAGGATGCGCTGCGGCACCGCGACCGTGCGATGCGTCGGATAGACGTCGACGCGCATCGTCGGGTAGCGCTTGAGCAGCTCCTTCGTGCCCTCGGTCAGCTTGTCGGCCTGCGCGGCCGCGTCCTTGCCGGTGATCGACGAGCCGCGGCTTCTCGCTCGCGAACGGATCGGGACGGATCCCGCTCCCGGCCTTGAAGTCCGGCGGCGCCTTGATGCCTCCGGTGTACTCGGGAATCGTGCCGTCCTTGTTGCCGGCCTTTTCGGCGCCGACGGCGGTGAGCGTCGTGCCGAGCTGCTTCGCCTCGTCGGCCGAAACCGCCGCCAAGCGCGCCGGTGGTGAACATCGCCGCGAAGCCCGCGGCCAGCAATGATTTGCGTGAACATGATTCGCTATCCTCGTCAGAATGTGGTCTTGAACGTGAGCGATACCCAGCCGCGGTCGGAGAGCGACGGCGAACGTGCCGTTGGCGCAGGTTCAGCGCCCCGGTCGGTGTCGTCGAGTAGTTGCCGAAATAGCCGTTGTAGCTGAGCTGTACCTTGTACTTCTGATAGATGTCCGCGGCGACGCCGGCGACTCCAGTTGCCGGCGTCCTTGTTGCCGCCGAGCAGCACGGCGGCGTTGCCGGAGATGCCCTGGCTCCAGGTCATCGGCGCCGACAGATCCACTCCCGGGAAGACCTGGAACCAGGTCGGCGTGAAGTTGATCGCCAGTCCGAAGTAGTTCTTGGTCACCTTGTCGATCGGCGTCGAGCCGTCGGCGTTGACGTAGCTCGCGTCTCCCTTGAACACCGCCTCGTTCTGGGTGACCTTCGACCACTGCATCCACGTCAGCTCGCCCGGAGAGCGTCGCCGTGTCGAACAGCGCGCGTCTTCGGGAAGACGTTGACCCCATTGATGAGGCCGTGGATAGGTGTCGCCGAGCGCCCCCGGCGTGCCGCTGCTGGGCACCGCCGTGGTGGCGATCGAACCGGGCTTGGTCGGCACCAACGCCGCCGGCAGCACCTGCACCGCCTGGCTCAGCAGCGGCATGTTCTGGCGGTACGAGATCTCCGCAGCCCAGCTGACGCCGGCAATCTCCTTCGCCAGCGTCAAGCCGTAGATGTGGATGTTGTCGCCGTAGGCGGTGTTGTAGGTTCCGACCTTGCCGAATTTCTGCAGGTCGGCGACCGTCGTCGCGTTCTTGTTGATGATGCAGTTGGTCCCGCCAAGACGGTTGCCGCCGATCGCGGTGCAGACGGCCGCCGGCACGGTGGTCGCCAGGCCGGGCGTGAGAATCAGCTGCGGCAGGATGTCGGTCGTGTTGCGACCGTAGAAGCCCAGCGTGCCGTCCAGCCACGCAGGACTCCAGCGCGCGGAGAGACCGAAGTCGCCGAGGCTGCCCGACGTAGCTCGGCGGCTGGATGTCCTGCGCGCGCCAGAAGCGCGGTCATGCGCGGGCGCGCCGGGAATCGACTGCGGCAAACGGATTGGGACCGAAGATCAGCGAATCGCCGCCGAAGTTGCAGCGCGTCGTTGATCGTAAGGTAGCTTCCCGATTCGGGCACGCGGACCGCCTGCCAGTTGTAGAACCATTGGCCGGCCACCGACAGTTCATTCGTCGGCTGCGCCTGCAGCGTGACTCCGCCGCGTGGACGAAACAGTTCCTTCGCCTCCGACCCCGGGGTCATGAAGCCCTTCTGCAGGTCGAGCGGATTCTGCGAATAGCGAAACCGTGGACGGCGCCGCCCAGCAGCAGGCTGTCGCCCCAGAAGACCGTGTGCTGGCCCGCCTTGACGTTGACCGGCACATCGCCCGCGTCGAAGTTGCGCGAACACGAAGGCATCGAGCCATTCACCCGACGCGCCCTTGGAATAGCGCTTGGTGTACGGGCTCAGCGGCACCGGCGACCGGCAAGCCGTTGACCAGCGTGTTCGCGGTCGCGGTGTTGGTGTTGTCGAGGCTGTTGTAGGCGAAATCCTTCCACGCGGCGTAGCTCGCGCGGAAGCCGTACTTGCGCTGGTAGACGAAATCGAATTCCGACAACAGGTCCAGCCGGTTGGTCACCAGCGACCCGTTGGAGAAATTGCGGTCGCCGTCGTCGAAGTTCGGGTTGCCGAGAATCGGCGTTGTTCTGCGACTGCGCCCGAACGCCGAGGTTATAGCGGATCGTGTTGTCCCAGCGCATCGCGATGTCGGGGTTGCCGGTGTCGATTTCGAACGCCTCCACGGCGCCGGATGCCGTGAACAACGAGGCGATAGCGAGCGCTGCCGCCCGTCGCCGAAAAAGTGCTGGGCCGCGTGAGCCCACTGTCGTTGAATGTTGCATGACCTTCTTTCTCCCTGATGAAGTAATGAAGTTTGAAAAGAGCAAACCCTGGATTCAGCTGCGCGCGGGCGCGGCAGCGACCTGCGCCCGCGCGAGATTGATGATTCGAACGAACAGCTGCCGGAATTCCTCGTCGTTGTCTGCCGAGAAGCGCGGATCGCCGTTGCTGGCGAAAGCAGCGCCGATTTCCGCCCAGTCCTCTGCGGTCAGGTACGTACGAGCGGCGGGAATGATCACCTTGGTTTCGAGCGCCATGTGCTGCAGCTGCGCAACTGAAAAACGCTCGACTGCCGCGACAAATGGCGCGAGGCCACCGCTCCGGATCCGCCTCGTAGGCGTCGATGCTTCGCGCCAGTTCCGTCACCAGCTCGTGCCCCTCGACGTGCTGGCGTTCCAGTTCGTCGAGCGTGGCATCGAACTCGTGCGTCCTGGCCCGCAGCTTGCGGAACAGATACGCGTCTTCCTTCGGATGATGCAGCCTCTCCGGAAACGCCTCGATGTAATGCTGCATGGCGCGCAGCAGCGGAAACGACGGCGCCGCTCCCCGGTCGCGCGCCTGCGCGGCGACGTATTCGAGCCCGTGGATCACCGCAGCAAGCGAGCGATGTTCGTCGCGGATCATCGTGAGCGGCGCGAGCATGTGCGCGTCCGGGAGGTTGCTTTCAATCGCCGACACCAGCACGGGAATCGTCGTCTGCTGCAGGACCTTCTGCGTCTGCGAGCCGAGCATCAGCCCCTTGATGCCGCGACGACCGTGCGAGGCGATGAAGATCAGGTCGCAACCGCGCGACTCGGCGACATGAAGAATCGCTTCGTGCGGGCGGTCACTCGTCATGATCGCGGATTCGTACGGCACACCCGCCACGCGCGCGACCACTTCGGCCTTTGCGACGATCGCCCGCGCCTCGCCCGCCAGGTGCTCGTTGAAAGACGCGGGCGACATCACGCGCTCGAGCGCGCCGATGCTCGACGCACCGTAATCCGCCTGCGCGTGGAAGAACGTCACCTTGGCGCCGAGCGACTTGGCGAACCTGACAGCCTGATTGACGGTCTCGACTGCGAGCTGAGAGTCGTCGAGCGGAACCAAAAGATGCCGATACATCACGTGCCTCCGATAGTCAGTACGGCATGTCGCCGATGATGCCGGCGCGTTCCATCTTGCGGTGGCAAGGCGGGTAGTCCATCACCGCGTAGTGCTGCGTGCTGCGGTTGTCCCAGAACGCCATGCTGTTTGGCTTCCAGCGGAAGCGGACCTGGAACTCGGGGACGAACGCCTGGCTGATCAGATAGTTGAGCAGCTGCGATGCGCCCGGGGTGTAGTCCTGGCCGAAGCGAACATTCGCCGGCGTGTGGTAGTTCGTGAAATGCGTTGTGAAAGCTGTTGACGAACAGGACCTTCTCGCCGGTCTCGGGGTGCGTTCGCACGACGGGGTGCTCGGCATCCGGGTACTGGGCTTTCAGCGCAAGGCGCTTGTCCATCGGCATTGCCGCGCCGAAGGTCGCCTCGATGCTGTGCCGCGCGCGCAGGCCGGCGATCTGCGCCTTGATGTGCTCGGGCAAGCGCTGGTAGGCCTCGACCATATTGGCCCACATCGTGTCGCCGCCGACCGGAGGACATTCGACGCAACGCAGCACGCAGCCGAACGGCGGCTTCTCGCGCCAGGTAGCGTCGGTATGCCATGCGTTCTCGTAGCGGTCCGCGGGCGCGTCGGGCGCCTTGTAGATGCGTACGAGACCCGGGTTGTCCGGGTCGCTGCCGGCGACCGGATGATCCTCGAGGTCGCCGAAGTGCCGCGCGAACGCGACGTGCTCCGCACGAGTAATGTCCTGATCGCGGAAGAACAAAACCTTGTGCTTGAGCAGAAGCGCGCGGATTTCTGCGACGAGTTCGACGTCGCGCGAAGCCACGCCCAGGTTCACGTTGCCAAGTTCCGCGCCGATCGTGCACGTCAGCGGTTCGACTCTGATAGAACCCCGCGTAGTGATATGCGCTGGGGCGGTTGCAATCGTCATGTTGATTGCTCCTCCAATGAATGCGGTCGACGTTCAGCAACGACGATCGCCGTCGATGCGTCCGGGTTTGCGATGTTCACGCTTTCTCCTCCCTGCCTCAGAGTCGCCGTTGCCCGGCGACTTCGCGAGTTTTCCGAGTCTCTTGGGTCAGATCACGAAGATCGACGACCCGGTTGTCCTGCGCCCTTCGAGATCGCGGTGCGCCTGCGCCGCGTCCTGCAGCCGATAGCGCTGGTTGATCTCGATCCTGATCCGTCCGGCGGCAACGTGCCCGAACAGCTCTCCGGCGAGTTCGCTCTTCTCCGCGGGATCGGCGATGTAGTCGGCAAGCGCGGGCCGCGTGACGAATACCGAGCCCTTGATCGCGAGTTGCGTCGCGTCGATCGGCGGGATCGGCCCCGACGCGGTTCCGACGCACACCAGCAGTCCACGCCGCTTCAACGAGTCGATCGAGCCGGCGAACGTGTCCTTGCCGACGCTGTCGTAGACGACCGTCGCGCCGACGCCGTTCGTCAGTTCCCGAACGCGCTTCGCGACGTCCTCTCGCCGGTAGTCGATGACATGATCGCAGCCGTGAGCGCGGGCGACTTCCGCCTTCGCCTCGGTCGAGACCGTGCCGATCACCGTGAGGCCGAGCAGCTTTGCCCACTGCGAGACGATGAGGCCGACTCCGCCCGCCGCAGCATGCAGCAGGATCGTATCGCCCGCCCGCAACGGCCAGACGCGACGCATCAGATACGCCGAGGTGAGACCGCGCATCGTCATCGCCGCCGCCGTCTCGCACGAGATTTCCGCGGGCAGCTTGATCAGCGGCGCCGCCGGAATGATCCGTTCGGTGCTATACGCTCCCAGCGTGTTGACGAAGCCCGTGTAAGTCACGCGATCGCCAGGCGCGACGTTGGTCACGCCGTCGCCGACCGCCGCCACGATGCCGGACGCCTCGACGCCGATGCCGTTTGGCAGCGGGATCGGATATAGACCCGTCCGAAAGTAGGTGTCGGCGAAGTTGAGGCCAACGGCAGCGTGGCGAATTTTCGCCTGGCCGGGACCGGGCTCGCCTACTGCAATCTCCTCGAGCTGCAGCACTTCGGGTCCGCCTGCCTTGTGCATGCGGATTGCGGTTGCCATGGTTGTCATCCTCTTGGTCGGTCGCAACTGTCAGGCTGCCGAGCGCAGCGTTACGCCGGCAGCACGCGCCTTGCGATTCGGCGCGAAGCCGTTCTTAGCCAGTGTCTCGTCGGTGCTTTCGTAGAACGTGCCGATCTTGCAGATCTTGCGCGCCTCTTTCCCGGTCGCCACCTCGCGACCGAACTCGCGCGAGATGCGCACGAGCTGCTCGATCTGCTTCACCGAGCTCATCTTTGCCTTGCGGTCCTGCGTCCACAGGTTGTCCTCGATGCCGCAGCGAACGTGCAGGCCCATCGCGATGGCCATCATGTTGACCGGCAGCGTGTTGAGCATGCTGCTTTCGAGCGTGAGCACGGCGCCATCGGGCGTGGCGCGCAGGAAGTTGGCCAGGTTGTAGATGTTGGGCGCGTCCATGCCGCCGCCGATCGCCACCCAGTTCATGACCAGGGGGCCCTTGTAGACGCCCCGGCGGATCATGCGCTCGACGGTCTCGAAGGAGTTGATGTTGTAGAACTGGAACGCGCTCTGGATGCCAGCGGCGTTCAGGCGCCTGACGTGTTCCTCGGCCCAGCCAGGACCGCCGGGAACCGTCATCTCGCGGTATGCGTTGTAGTTGGCCGGCTCGGCCAGTGACGTGCCGGCGAGGTCGGCCTCGCACATCTGCTCAACGACGTTCATCTGCGAGGTGTTCACCGTCACCGTCACCTGGTCGGGCTTCGGATCGAGCTCGGCGAGCATGTGGCGTGTGTCATCGGACAACCATTTGGCAGCGGCGCCTTCCGTTTCCGGCGCGAAGGAGATCGAGCCGCCCACCTGCAGGACCATGTCGGGCACCGCGACGCGAAGGTGCCCGAGCAGCTCGTTGAACTTGGACAGGCGCTTGGAACCCTTGCCGTCGAGCTCGCGAACGTGCACGTGCAGCACGGTGGCGCCGGCGTTGTAGCAGTCGACCGCCTTCTGCACCTGCTGCTTCGATCGTCACCGCGATATCCTCGGGGAAATCGGAAGGCATCCACTCGGGCCCGTAAGGGGCGACGGTGATGACCAGCTTTTCCTGGTTTTCGGGGAACAGCGATCCGTCGAGAAAGTTCATGGGCGTTTCCTTTGTAGGGTTGGTTTGGTTTGCGGTGGATTGGTCGAAAGTCGGCCTTTGCGCGCGCTGCTTGCTTCGAGTTCGGCAAGCAGGAGCGGAGCGCCCAGACACATGCTGTGAAGGCCCTGCATGCTTGCGAGCTGCAGCACAGCAGTGATCTCTTCGCGCGTCGCGCCGGCTTTGAGCGCGCGCTGGATGTGCCGGCGAACACCGGGCGCGTACATGTTGCGTGCACGAGACGTCGAGCGCGATGCCGATCAGCTCGATCGTCTTGGGGTCGAGCGCGCCCGAGACCGCCGGTGAAATCGCCATCGCGATCACCTTCTCGGTCCACGCGGGATCGAGTTCGGCGAACGGCTCCCAATCGGGATTCCAGTTACCGGAGGCCGGCTTCCGGTTGCGTGGACGACGCACTCCCGAATACTCGGAACTGTCGGGTACGATGCGGTCTTCGTTCATCGCTCACGCCACCTGGGGCTTCAGTTCGATTTCGACGGGAGGCGCGGCGCGCTCCACGCTCTTGAGGTCGGCCAGATAGGTGCGTGCGGCGAGCATGTACAGCGCAGCGGCCAGAAGGCCGAAAAGCGGTACTACGCTCATCGCGAACTGCAATCCGTAGGCATCGGACAGGGCGCCCGTAAGCAGCGGTCCGCCGGCGAGCCCGAACAGGTTGCGGGTCACGGACAGGACCGAGGCACCCGTCGCCCTCAGCGCCGGGTGGATGACATCGATCACGACCGCGTCTGTGGTGCCGATGCTCCCGGCCATGACTACGCTGCCGGCGATGATCAACGCGAATTGCGCCGCCCCCGGCTGAAAGCCCGCGAACGCGATCAGCATGAATGCAGTGGTCACGACTGCGGCGATCGCCGGGACGATCAGCCTCGCCCGCGGCATGCGTGCAGTCAGGCGATCGGCGACCACACTCCAGAGCAGCGCGCCGAGGCCGCCAGCCAGGACGACGATGGCCGTCTTGAGTCCTGCCTTGTCCGGCGGCAGGCCATAGAATCGATTGAAGTAACTCGGCAGCCAGGCCCACATCGTCGAGACCACGAGCAGATTCAGACCGGCGCCGAAGCACGTGACTAGAGCGGTACGAGGCCGGAGCAGCTCGGTGACGACTGCGCGCGCCGTCATGCGCGGCTTCAATCCGGTCGCGTCGCCGGTGGGCAGCGCCACGGTCTTGTAATCGCGGACGATGGCTAGGAAGACGAATGCGAGGACGAGTCCGGGGATTCCAACGGTGCCGAAGCCGGCCTGCCAGCCCCAACGCTCGGCGATGACCCCGCCCAGCATCACGCCGAGCACCGACCCGAGCATTCCCGCGGCAAAGAATGCGCCCAGCACCGTGCTGCGCATGCGGGGCGGAAACAGCGTTGCCAGAAGAGCTGCTCCCACCGTTCCGTACGCAGCTTCGCCCAGACCGACCATGCTGCGCGCACCGATCAACTGCCCATAGCTTCCGGCGAATGCGGCCGAGATCGTCGCGAGGCTCCAGACCAGCGCCATGAGGAAAATGCTCTTGACGCGGCTCCACCGATCAGCGAGCAGCGACAGTGGCACCGCCCCAAGCGCGACGGTGATCGAGACAATGGACACGAGGGCGCCCAACTGACTATCCGACAGGTTCCATTGCGCTTTCAGATGCGGGAACATGGACACGACGACCTGGCGGTCGACATAGTCCATGACCATGAGCGCGAAGATGATCGCGAATACCGACCAGGCGTATCGTCGCGTCGCCGGACGATACCCCGCAGGGTCGTAGCCAACAGGGTGAATCGCGATGCTCATCGTCGGTCGTTTTCCGCTCTGGCGAGCCGGCTGGATTGCAATCGGGTATGCGTCTTTGCAGGTGAGCCGATTGTCTTGCATCCCACGCTTGGCCGATTGTTCGTTAGTGACGTAGACTTATCTTTTCGGGACATGCGGAAAAGCGCCCCATGCCGGGACTGATTCGCAGCGCGAGCCTCACCCACTACGCCGACGTCGCTCGCGGCGCCGGTCTCGACCCGGCGCGCATGCTGCGCGAATTCGGACTGCCACAACGTTGCCTGGTCGACGCGGAAATCAAGATTCGAATCGACTCTGCGCGGCGCCTTCTAGAGGCGTCGGCGGAACGCAGTGGGGTCGAGGCGTTCGGCTTGCTCATGGTCGAGGCGCGGCGCCTTTCCAATCTCGGTCCGCTCGGCCTGCTGGTACGCGAGCAGCCGACGCTGCGCCTCGCGCTCCAGGCATTCGCACGCTACGCGCGACGGCTCAACGAGGAATTGCTGTTCACGATCGAGGAAGCCGGAGATGTCGTTGTGCTACGCGAGGAGCTCATCGTCGGTCACGCAAGCCCAGTACGACAGTCCACGGAGCTCGCGGTCGGCGTAGCTTTTCAGATGCTACGCACGCTGCTGGGTCCGGATTGGCGGCCACAGCGCGTGTGCTTTGCGCACGATGCACCCGCCAATCGTTCCGTGCATCGGCGCATATTCGGGCCCAGCGTGGAATTCGGACACGACTTCAACGGCATCGTGTGCGCCCGCGCGGACCTCGATCTGCCGAATCCCAATGCCGACCCCGCGATGGCGAAGTACGCGCGGGACCTGCTCGAGGCGAGTCTGGCAGGCCCCGCGGCTGACGTGTCGAGAGACGTGCGCGAGCTTGTAGTGATGCTGCTGGGCACCGGTTTCTGTACGATCGAGCGCGTGGCGCAGCACATAGGCGTCGACCGGCGGACCATTCACCGCCATCTTGCTCGCGAGCAACAAACGTTTTCAGGCATCGTCGACACCGTTCGACGAGAGCTGGCGGAACGTTACCTGAAGGACCACCATCGGTCGCTCGCGGAGGTGTCGTCGCTACTCGGCTTTGCGGCGCCGAGCGGGTTTGCGCGCTGGTATCGGCGGCAGTTCGGCGGCCGCGCCTCGGAGATGCATTCCCGTGCGCTTAAGCAGCCGCGGTAGAAAGCATTACCCGGGTTTCGGCCTTTGTCAGCCGCGGTTCTGTAGCACCCCGTTCTCGGTTTCCAAACGGCAACTCCAACCGACTTCAACGTCCACTTTCGGACCACGGATCGAACGCGCCGACGCTCGAGGCGGCTGCGTACGTGGTCAACACCCTTGGTGTTGGGGCTTGGAAGTCGGCGCATTCGGTAGGACAATGCAACTCTTTATGTAGGACAGGGTCTGACGCGGGCTGGCTTTTTTTGCAAGTTGGATTCGATGCAAGTACCTAACCGCCATCACCCCGCAAGCGGGCGTCCCCACCCAACAACGCGCGCGCTGTCTTCAGCGCGGATGTCGACGATCCGCGAAGAGATAGCCGAGTTCGAGCAACAGGGCGCGAGCGACCAAGGCGTCGTCCGCCAATCCTGGATTACGCGGTGCATGGGCAATGTGCATGCCGCCATCTCCCGGCGGAGGCTCGCCCGGCCGCTGATGGTGATCGCGACCGCCGCGACGATTGCCTCCCTCCTCGGCCTTGCTCAGAGTGGCGGACCCTTCGACGGTCCTTTCGCGATGCCGCGTCCCGCGGGTCGGGTACTCGACCCGTTTCTCGCCGACCTCGAAGAGCGCACCTTCCGCTTTTTCTGGGACACCGCCAATCCGCAGAATGGGCTGATCCCGGATCGCTATCCGACGCCTTCCTTCTCGAGCATCGCCGCAGTGGGATTCGGACTGACGACGTACCCCATCGGCGTCGAGCGCGGCTACGTCACGCGCGAGGCGGCCCGGCAGAGGGTCCTCGCGACACTGCGTTTCTTCCGCGATGCCCCGCAGAACCCAGGCGCGCGCGGCGCGGCTGGGTACAAGGGGTTTTTCTATCACTTCCTCGACATGAAGACGGGGGCGCGTTTCGAGGACTCGGAGCTTTCGACCGTCGATACGGCCATCCTTCTCGCGGGCGCGCTTTTCTGCCAGTCCTACTTCAGCGGGACGGATCCGGAGGAAGTCGAAATCCGCGCCCTGGCCGAAGAAATCTACAGCCGCGTCGACTGGCGTTGGGCCCAGGTGCACGCGCCCGCCATCAGCCACGGCTGGACGCCGGAAGACGGCTTTCTCGAATACGACTGGCGAGGCTACAACGAGGCGATGCTGGTCTACCTGCTGGCGCTGGGCTCGCCGACCTATCCCGTCGGGCAAAAGGCCTGGACCGAGTGGACGAGCACCTACGACAAGACCTGGCGCAAGGAATTCGGGCAGGAGTACCTGGGCTTCGCGCCGCTGTTCGGGCACCAGTACACGCACGTCTGGCTGGATTTTCGCAAGATCCAGGACGCCTACATGCGCAAGCGCGGTCTCGACTATTTCGAGAACAGCCGCAGGGCGATCTACGCGCAACAGGCCTACGCGATCGCCAATCCCGCGGCGCTGCACGGATTACGGTGCGACGGTCTGGGGCATGACGGCCAGCGACGGCCCCGCCGACGTCGAGGTCGAATACGACGGCGGGCGGCGCCTCTATCGTGGCTATGCGGCCCGCGGCACGGACAATCACGACGATTGCACGCTCGCGCTCACGGCGACGGTCGCATCCATTCCCTTCGCGCCCGAACTCGCGATTCCTGCGGTGCTCGACATGAACCGCCGCTTTGGCGAATATATCTACTCGAAATATGGTTTTGTCGATGCCTTCAATCCGAGCTTTCATTCGAACGTTCCGCTCAGCCATGGCCACGACATCCCCGGCTTCGGCTGGGTCGACGGCGATTATCTGGGCATCGATCAGGGGCCGATTTGCGCGATGATCGAAAACCAGCGCAGCGCGCTGATCTGGCGCGTGATGGCGAAAAATCCGCATATGCGCCGCGGCCTGGAGCGCGCGGGATTCTCCGGAGGCTGGCTCACGGCGTCGCAGTGAGTCGACCGCGCGTCGGCCGCCCGTGGAGCGTGGGCGACTGCGCTCGCTGCTGGTCGCAGTCCTGGCGCTCGCCGCATGTGGCAAATCTTCGACGGATCCGACGACGCTCCGCTTCTGGGCCATGGGCCGCGAAGGCGAGGTCGTCGCCGAGCTGCTGCCGGACTTCGAGCGCACGCATCCCGGCATCCGCGTCCAGGTCCAGCAGCTGCCGTGGAGCGCGGCGCACGAGAAGCTTCTCACCGCGATCGCCGGAGACGCCACGCCCGACATCTGCCAGCTGGGCAACACCTGGATTCCGGAATTCGTGGCGCTGAATGCGCTCCAACCGCTGGACTCCTACGTCGCGCAGTCGCTCGACGGTGGACCGCAGCGACTACTTCGCCGGCATCTGGGACACCAACGTCATCGAGCGGCAAGCTCTACGGCGTGCCGTGGTACGTCGACACGCGTCTGCTTGTTCTACCGTCAGCGACCTGCTGGCGCAGGCCGGCTTCTCCGCGCCGCCCGCATCGTGGCCGGAGTGGACGCGCATGCTTGCCGCCGTCAAGGCGCGCGCGGGACCCGACCGCTACGCGATCCTGCTGCCGCTCAACGAATTCGAGCCGCTGCTCATGCTGGCGCTGCAGCAGCCCGAGCCGCTGCTGCGCGACGATGGGCGCTGGGGCAACTTCGAGAGCGCTGGATTCCGGCGCGCGCTCGCCTTCTACCTCGAGATGTTCCGCCAGCGGCTGGGCGCCGCCGCTGACCAATGCCGAGGTATCCAACGTGTGGGACGAATTCGGCCGCGGCTATTTTTCGTTCTACATCTCCGGGCCCGTGGAACATCGGCGAATTCAAGCGCCGCCTGCCTGCCGACAAGCAGGATGCGTGGATGACCGCGCCGCTGCCCGGTCCGGACGGCCCGGGCGCGTCGATCGCCGGCGGCTCGAGCCTGGTGATATTCAGCGCGGCGCGCGACAAAGGCGCCGCGTGGCAATTGATCGAATATCTTGTCGCAGCCCGACATCCAGCGGCGCTTTCACGAGCTGACCGGCGACCTGCCGCCGCGGCGCGCCTCGTGGAACGAGCCGCCGCTCGCGGACGACATCTATGCGCGCGCCTTCCGCGAGCAGCTCGAGCGCGTCAAGCCGGCGCCCAAGGTCCCCGAATGGGAGCGCATCGCCAACGAGATGCGGCTCGTCGCCGAGCGCGCGGTGCACGGCGAGCTCACGGTGGACGCAGGCCGCGAAGGAGCTCGACGCGCGCGCCGACAGGATTCTCGAAAAGCGCCGCTGGCTGCTCGCGCACCGGACCGGCGATTGAGAGGCGAGCGCGCCGCGTGGTGGTTCGTCGCGCCGGCGCTGCTCGTCATCGGCGTGTTCTTTTTCCTGCCGGTCGGCGCGGCGCTGCTGATGAGCCTCACCGATTTCGACATCTATGCGCTGGCCGACCTCCGGCAACCTGCGCTTCGTCGGCTTGAGCAACTACGTCGCGCTCGCTGCAGACGCCGCTGTTCTGGCAGGCGCTCGGCAACACGCTCTACTTCGTCGTCGTCGGCGTGCCGCTCTCGATCGGCGTCTCGCTCGGCGCGGCGCTGCTGCTGCAATTCGAAGCTTGCGCGATTCAAGCCGTTTTTCCGCACCGCGCTGTTCGCGCCGGTGGTCACCACGCTGGTGGCCGTCGCGGTCATCTGGCGCTATCTGTTCAACACGCGCTACGGCTTGCTCAACTACGCGCTGGCCGGCGTCGGGATTTCGCCCGATCGACTGGCTGGGCGATCCGCACTGGGCGATGCCGGCGATCATCCTCTTCGCGGTGTGGAAGAACTTCGGCTACAACATGATCATCCTGCTCGCCGGCCTGCAGAGCATTCCGGAGGAGCTCTACGAGGCGGCGCGGATCGACGGCGCGTCGGTCTGGCGGCAGTTCCGCTACGTGACGCTGCCGATGCTCTCGCCCATCCTGCTGCTGGTCAGCATCCTCACCATCGCCGGCTACTTCCAGCTCTTTGCCGAGCCCTACGTGATGACGCAGGGCGGCCCGCTGCAGAGCACCGTCAGCGTCCTCTACTTCATGTACGAGGAAGGCTTCAAGTGGTGGAACCTGGGCTCGGCGTCCGCGGTGGCGTTCGTGCTCTTCCTCGTGATTTTCGCCGTCACCGCGCTGCAAGTGCGCTACGCGCGGCGGCGCGAAGGCTGGACATGAAGCGCGCGCTCGCCGCGCCGATCGTCAACGGGCTGCTGATCGCGGCAGCGGCGGTGACGCTATTCCCCCTCTTCTGGATGGTGTCGACGTCGCTGATGCCGCCGGGCGAGTCGACCACGTTTCCGCCGCCGCTGCTTCCCGACGTCACGCAACGCTCGGCAACTACCGCGAGCTCTTCGCGCATGCGCGGCTCGGCCGCTACCTCGCCAACAGCGTGCTGCTCGCGACGGTCGCGACGCTCGTCTCGCTGGTGTTCAACGTCTCGGCGGGCTACGCGTTCGCGAAGCTGCGATTCGCCGGCCGCGACCGCATTTTCAAGCTGCTGCTCGGCGCGCTGGTGATCCCCGGCCAGGTCGCCATGGTTCCGCTGTTCCTGCTGCTCAAGCACATGGGCCTGGTCAACAGCTACGGCGGCGTGATCGTCCCGGCGATGGCGAGCATCTTCGGCATCTTCCTGGTGCGCCAGTACGCGCTGTCGATCCCGAACGAGCTGCTCGAGGCGGCGCGCATCGACGGCGCGAGCGAGTTTCGGATCTTCCGCATCGATCGTGGTGCCGCTGCTGAAGCCCATCATCGTGACGCTCGCGGTCTTTACGCTGCTCGCGACATGGAACGACTTCATGTGGCCGCTGATCGTGCTCACCGACAAGCGATCTCTACACCTTGCCCGTCGCCCTCGCCAGCCTGTCGCGCGAGCACGTGCAGGACGACGAGATGATGATGGCCGGCTCGGTGGTGACGATCCTTCCCGTGCTGGTCGTCTTTCTCTCGCTGCAGCGCTATTACATCCAGGGGCTGATGGCGGGCAGCGTCAAGGGATGACGCTTCTTGCCGACCGCCGGTGTTGCGCGCGGCGCGCGCTCCGCGCTTACCGTCGCTCGGCATTGCCGTCGTCTTGTTCACCTACCCGCCATCGCGCGGTGCGCCGACTTGCCCCAGACGCGTGTGCTGGACGATTTCGGCGTCGCTGGCAGCGTGGGCGCCGTTGGCATCCGATGACGTCAGCGCCTCGATCGCGTCGGCCGACGGGCCTCATGGGCACGCCTGCGCCTGGACTTCGATCTCGCCGGCACGGCGGGCTACGCGATCGCGCGCCGTGCGCTGCCACTCGACCTGCCGCCGAACTACGAAATCTCGTTCTACCTGCGCGCCGACGCGCCGGTGAACAATTTCCAGTTCAAGCTCGTCGACGCGAGCGGCGACAACGTGTGGTGGTTCAATCGCCCGAACGTTGCCTTCCCGCGCGAGTGGCAGCTCGTGACCATCGAGAAGCGGCAAATTGCATTCGCATGGGGACCGACGAAGGATCGAACGCTCAGCCACGTGGCCGCGATCGAGTTCGTCGTGAGCGCCGGGCGCGGCGGTGGACGCGGCTCGATCTATATCAGCGATCTCAGTTTGCGCGAGCTTCCGCCGGAGGCGAGCGAGCCGGCGCCGACCGCGCGGTCAGCGTCACAGATTCGCGGAGCCGCCGCTCGCGGTCGACGGAACGCTCGCCGCCGGAGACCTCGCCTCCGACGCTTCGCCCAATGCCGTCTTCGAAAGCCTGGCGCGGGCGTCACCGCGCGGCACCTATCCGCGCGGGTTCCTTGCGGAGGCATCGACCTGGACGCTCGTCGGCATCGACGGCGGCAGCGAGACGGGCCTTCTCTCGGAGGACGGCGCACTCGAAGTCGCCAAGGCCGGATTCTCGATCGAGCCCTTCGTCGTCACCGATTCGCAGGTGGTCACGTGGGCCGACGTCGCGGCGGAGCCTTTCCTCGTCGGCGACTACCTGCCGATGCCCGGCGTCATCTGGCACAGGCCGCAGTGGGATCTGCGCGTGTCGTCCTTCGCGACGGGCTCGCGCGCGGAATCCCGACTCGTCGTTCGCTACGAGCTGACCAATCGCACCGGGCAACCGCAAAAGCTCACGCTCGTCCTTGCCGCGCGGCCTTTTCAGGTCAACCCTCCCGTGCAGTTCCTCAATAGCGCCGGCGGTGTAAGCCCCATCCGCGACGCCGCATGGACCGGCTCGGCGCTTGTCCTAAACGGCACGCGCGAGATCTTTCCGCTGCGGCCACCCGACCGCGCAGGCGTTTTTTCGTTCAAGGATGGGCCGATCCCGCGCATCCTCGCCGAGGCGCACTGGACGGGCGCGCGAGCGCTGCACGATTCTTCCGGTTACGCATCGGCCGCGCTTGCCTACGACCTTATGCTGCCGCCACGTGGAGCGGCGACCCTAGGTCTCGTCGTCCCGCTTTCCGGATCGGCGACGTCCACCGGCGCTCGGCGCGATTTCCGCGAACCAATGGATCGCGCGCCAGCAGGACGCCGTGGCCGCCGCATGGCGCGCAAAGCTCAATCGCGTCTCGCTGCGCGTTCCGGCTCCGGCCCAGCCGCTGGTCGATACGATGCGAACGGCGCTGGCGCATCTGCTCATCACGCGCGACGGTCCCGTGCTTCGTCCCGGGACGCGGTCATACGCACGCTCCTGGATCCGTGACGGCGCGATGATCTCCGAATCGCTTCTTCGGCTCGGCTACGCCGACGTCGCCGCGGACTATCTGCGATGGTATGCGCCGCACCAGTTCAAGAGCGGCAAGGTGCCCTGCTGCGTCGACGAGCGCGGCGCCGATCCCGTGGCCGAGAACGACAGCCCGGGCGAGTTCATCTTCCTGGTGGAGGAAATCTATCGCTACACGCACGATCGGGCGTTGCTCGAAGCGATGTGGCCGCACGTCGAAGCCGCCATTCAAGTACGCCGAGACGCTGCGCCAGTCCGAGCGCACGGACGCGAACCTCGCGCCGGCGAGACGCGCCTTTTACGGCCTCATGCCGGCGTCGATCAGTCACGAAGGCTATTCCGAGAAGCCGATGCACTCGTACTGGGACGATTTCTGGATGCTGAAAGGCTACGAGGACGCGGTGTCGATCGCGACGACGCTCGGGCCACTCAGACGCGGCGTCGCGAATCGCGGCACAGCGCGACGAGTTTCGCCGCGACCTGTCACGCTTCGCTGCACGCGTCCATCGCGACGCACGGCATCGCGTATCTTCCCGGCTCGGCCGAGCTCGGCGACTTCGATCCGACGTCGACGACCATCGCCTTCGCGCCGCGCGGAGACGTGCGCGATCTTGCTCCGGCATGGGTGCAATCGACCTACGAGCGCTATTGGCGCGAATTCATCGACCGCCGCGACGGCAACACGGCATGGGACGTCTACACACCCTACGAGCTTCGCAACGTCGGCACGTTCATACGCCTCGGATGGCGCGATCGCGCGCAGGAGCTGCTCGCGTTCTTTCTCGACGGCCGGCGTCCCGCGGCGTGGCACCAATGGCCCGAGGTGGTCGGGCGCGATCCCGCAAAAGCGCGCTTCGTCGGCGACATGCCGCACGCGTGGGTCGCCTCGGACTTCATCGACGCGGTGCTCGACCTCTTCGCCTACGAGCGCAATGACGATCAGTCGATCGTGCTCGCTGCCGGCATTCCGCCCGCTTGGCTCGATGGTGCCGGCATCGGCGTCCGCAATCTGCGCACTGCGTACGGCTTGCTGAGCTATTCGCTCAGGAAGGAAGGCGGTAGGGCGATGCTGACGCTGGAGGCGGGATCGCGACCGCCGGGGCACTTCGTCTTTGTCTGGCCGTGGAAGGATCTTCCGCGCGCGACGCGCGTCAACGGCCGCGCCGCGCGCTGGCAAGGCAACGAGCTTCACATCGACGAGCTCCCGGCACGCGTCGTCGTCGAAGGATTCGATGGCGGAGACTCGCGCGCGCTCGGGCAAGGCGCATTCGCGCAGTCGTATCGGCCAATGCTCACGATCAGCCGCACTAGGCGCATGTCTTCTTCGCGAACGAACAACAGCAGAAAGAACCGGGATGGCCACAAAAATCGAATTTCCCTCGAACTTCCTCTGGGGCAGCGCAACGTCGGCATATCAGATCGAGGGCTCTCCCCTCGCCGATGGCGCCGGACCGAGCATCTGGCAGCGCTTCGCCCACACGCCCGGCATGATTCGCGACGGCGAGACCGGCGACATCGCGTGCGATCACTACCGACGCTATGTCGACGACGTAGCGCTGATGCGTCGGCTCGGAATGAACGCATATCGCTTCAGCATCTCGTGGAGCAGGGTCCTGCCACGGGGCCGGGGCCCGGTGAATCCCGCGGGCCTGGATTTCTACGATCGGCTGGTCGATGAGCTGCTGAAGAACGGCATCGAGCCGTCGGTCACGCTCTTTCACTGGGATCTTCCGGCGGCGCTCGATGACCTGGGAGGCTGGCTCAATCCCGACATCGCCGATTGGTTCGCCGACTACGCCGCGATCATGTTTCGCAAGCTCGACGACCGGGTGAAGATGTGGGCGACGCTGAACGAGCCCTGGGTGGTGACCGACGGCGGCTATCTTCACGGCGCGATCGCGCCCGGGCACCGCAACCGGTTCGAAGCACCGATCGCCGCCCACCATCTCCTGCGCGCCCATGGCGCCGCCGTGCGAGCGTATCGCAGCGAAGGCCGGCACCGCATCGGTCTGGTGGTCAATCTCGAGCCCAAGTATTCCGCGTCCGACGACGCGGCCGATCGTCGCGGCCACCGTCCGCGCCGATGCCTACATGAACCGGCAGTTCCTCGACCCGGTGTTCCTGGGCCGCTATCCCGAGGAACTCGAAGAGATCTTCGGCGAGGCGTGGCCAGCGTGGCCGGCGGAGGATCTCGCGCTCATCGCACAGCCGATCGATTTTCTCGGCGTCAACTATTACACGCGCAGCGTGGTGCGATGCGACCCCGAGGCATGGCTGCTCGGCGCAGCGCGTGTCCTGCAAAAACGCGCGACTCATACCGAGACGGGCTGGGAGGTCTACCCACAGGGCTTGACCGACACGCTCGTCTGGGTAATGCAACGCTATGGAAACCCGCCGGTGTACATCACCGAGAATGGCGCTGCGTTCTTCGACCCCCCGACCGTCGAAGACGAGCGCGTCGAGGATCCGTTGCGCGTGGACTATCTGCGCAAACATATCAGGGCGATCCACGCCGCCATCGAGCGCGGCGTCGACCTGCGAGGTTACTTCGCGTGGTCGCTGCTCGACAACCTCGAGTGGTCGCACGGCTTTGCCAAGCGCTTCGGCATCGTGCATGTCGACTTCGACAGCCTGAAGCGAACGCCGAAGGACAGCGCGCTCTTCTATTCCAAAGTTATTGCGACCCAAGGGCGCGCACTCGACGAGCCGCCGCCTGCCGCGCTCTGAGGTCACGGCGCGATAATCGCGTCGATGATCGCACACCGGGTTTCGCGCGGCGGAAACTGCTGGCCGGTGCGAAGGTCCACCTATCAAAGGAAGCGATCGCTTCGACCACCCTGTAGCGATGCGGCACTTTTTGGCCGGACCGACAACTCGCCTCACGGCATTGTCAATGCGCGAATAGCGCCATCTGGTGGGGCGGTGGTCACCGACCTTCGCTAAGCCTTACGCCGAGGTGCCCGATCTCCTACGGGCGAATTGGCGATCAGCCGATTTGCAATATTTGGTGTCGGGCGGAGACTTAACGTGGGTGGGATGCAATGCTCCAACGTCTCTCCAATTCACCGTGTCAACGGACGGCAAGGACGACATGGGCGAGCCCGCCGCGCATCGGAAGTCGTAGCCGGTGCCGGCGCCTCGCCCTCTGCTTGGGCCGGGTGCATCCGTACAACCAGTGGAGTCGCGCCCATGCTCATGCCTGCGGGATTCGAAGAATACGCCGTCGCGCCCGTGGGGCTGCGTCCTGCAATCGACTTGGACGAGTTCGGCGCGTGTCGCGGTTACGTTGACCGGCTTTCGCTCTTGCCCGATCAGCGTCGGGCGCTCCTCGAGGGCTTGTCTTCGTTCGACGCTCGTCAAGGCGACGCGCTCCGTAGCGCGATGTCGGCGCTGCATCGGGCACTTTCCAGCGAAGCGCTATCCAGCTCGTGCGATCCTCCCGACAACGCTGCGTATCCGTCGATTCAGCGTCGCCTCGAGTTGGCGTACGGGCGGCAGGATGGTCGGGCTCCGAAGATCGACAAGGATGCGCTCGGACGCGAACGCCTAGTGACGAGCCCGCCCGTCGCGCGGACTCCGATGGCCGCGCGACGGTGGCCTCGCGGGCTGCTCGGACGATGGCTGCGACGATTCCCGTTTCCAGACGGACCGCGGACGAGACGCCGCACGCTTCTGCGCCTACCGCGCAGACGGTATCGGATTCACCCGATCCCGTCGGCCGGTGGCATCGGGCCGCGGGATTTCGTCGCATTATCATCGCGGGCCTGGTCGTTTCCCAGACCTACATTGCCGCCAACTTCATGAGCGCCGTGCTGCCCTACCATGGCCAGCAGGTCCTCGAAGTTGCAATCCTGATCTTCTTCACCATTCTCTTCGGGTGGATCTCCGCTGGCTTCTGGACTGCGATAGCGGGTTTCGTGCTGCTGTTGTTCGACGGCGACCGCTTCGCCATTTCGCAGAGTGCTGCGCGCGACTCACCGATCGATCCTGGCGCGCGCGTCGCGATCGTCATGCCGATCTGCAATGAGAACGTCGCGCGGGTCTACGCCGGCCTGCGCGCGACCTACGATTCCCTGCTGCGCACCGGCGAGCTCGATCACTTCGATTTCTTCGTCCTCTCCGACAGCAACAATCCCGATACCCGCGTCGCCGAAATCGCCGCCTGGGTCGATCTGTGCCGCGCCGTCGGCGGCTTTGGCCGCGTTTTCTACCGTTGGCGCCAGCATCGGATCAAGCGCAAGAGCGGTAACGTCGCCGACTTTTGCCGGCGCTGGGGCAGGAACTATCGCTACATGGTTGTGCTGGACGCGGACAGCGTGATGAGCGGCGATTGCCTGACCGCTCTCGTACGGGTGATCGAGGCGAATCCGAACGCAGGCATCATCCAGACTGCACCGCGCGCCGCGGGACGCGACACCTTCTACGCACGGGTGCAGCAATTCGCGACGCGCGTCTATGGTCCGCTGTTTACCGCGGGTCTGCACTTCTGGCAGCTCGGCGAATCGCACTACTGGGGCCACAACGCGATCATTCGCATCGCGCCGTTCATGCGCCACTGCGCCCTGCGCCGTCTGCCCGGCCGCGGCATGCTGTCGGGGGATATCCTCTCGCATGACTTTGTCGAGGCTGCGCTGATGCGCCGCGCAGGCTGGGCCGTGTGGATCGCCTACGACCTCGCCGGCAGCTACGAGGAAATGCCTCCCAATCTCATCGATGAGCTCACGCGAGACCGGCGGTGGTGTCTGGGCAATTTGATGAACTTCCGCCTGTTCATGATGAAGGGCCTGCACGTCGCGCACCGCGCGGTCTTCATGAGTGGCGTCATGGCCTACCTCTCGGCGCTGTTGTGGTTCACCTTCCTGGTCCTTTCGACGGCGCTGGTCGCAGTTCACACGTTGAGCGAGCCGAAATACTTCGTTCAGCCTTTCCAGCTTTTCCCGCTATGGCCGGAATGGCATCCCGAATGGGCCATCGCCTTGTTCAGCGCGACCGCGGTGCTCCTCTTCCTTCCCAAGATACTGGCGGTGACGCTGCTCTGGGTGCGAGGAGCGACACGCTACGGAGGCGCCTTGCGCCTGGGAGCGAGCATGCTCTGCGAATTCGCCCTCTCGGCGCTGCTGGCGCCGATCAGGATGCTCTTTCATACCCAGTTCGTGGTTGGCGCATTCTCGCGCTGGACGCTTCATTGGAAATCTCCCCAGCGCGAAGACGCCGAGACGACCTGGCGCGAAGCCGCAGCGCGGCACGGCGGGCACACGCTGCTGGGCATGCTCTGGGCCGGGGTTGTGTACTGGCTCAATCCGTCGTACGTGTGGTGGCTACTGCCGGTCGTCGGTGCGCTGATGGTGTCGATCCCGCTATCGGTCCTGACAAGCCGCGTATCCATCGGCCGCCGTCTGCGCAAGGCACGCCTGTTCGTGATCCCCGAAGAATTGCGTCCTCCGCCGGAAATACAATCGATGATGCAAAGCGCGAGCGCTGCGCCCAGGCCGCCGGGCTTCATCGAAGCCGTCGTCGATCCGGTGGTCAATGCGCTGTCGTGCGCTTCCGGCGTTGCGCGCTTCGATCAGGACGGTGCGCTACGAAGCGGACGCCACGAGCTCGTGCGCTTTGCGCTGCAAAACGGTCCCGCGCAATTGACCGCGGCGCAGAAGGTGCGTCTGTTGAACGATCCAGTCGCATTGTCTCGGCTGCACCTCGACGTCTGGACTTCGCCCCAATCGCATGCGCAGTGGCGCGAAGCGATTGCGTCGTCGGGCGTGTCCGCCGGTATTGTCGGATCGGCCCCGCGCAGATTCGCTGAAGAACCCGCGCCCTTGGAGGCAGCCGCGTGATCAGTTCCCAGCCGCTGACGGCCGCCGTCGACATTGCCCGTAGGTACGCATCGACGATGAATTTGCGGCGAAGACCGCGACGCACTGGCCGCAGGACCCGCGGCGGTCGCACTAGCTCAGAATGCCCCGTTACTTAATTAAAGCGCAAGCGCACGATCAGCGCGCCGAGGCGGAATATTATAGGGATAGCAGAGATTAAGCTGCGAGCCATTGCTTCACAGGCCGCACGCATCAGAGCGGATTATGCCGACGGCTGGGCGGCCCCGCGGGTCGCTCCGCCTTGGGTGGGACGCGGCAACGCGCTTCCTGCGAAGGCCCTGTGCGCCATCTCGCCGATGGGATCCGCCGGACATGTAAATGAGCGCACCGAGCACTATTCCGGCCCAACCCCCTACTACGAACGAAGCCAGTAACCACCAGATGGAGACCATGTGCGCCTCTGCAGTGAGCCACTCTTGCGACAGACTCTATACACGAGGGCCAAGACGCACTATCGGTGCGCATCCGATAATGAGGTAGGACGCATTACCCTTTCAGGGGTGAAAGATTCTCCTTGGGCGGTAGCCTCTTCTGACGCGCAATTTCGAGGAGCTGCACCTGAAGATGGGTGAGACAATCTCGAATCCGGTGTTCGCGCTTTGACGAAGATTCGCCGATCTCATCTGGGATACAAAGCAGCAGAAGTGGTACGACGTCGGCACCTGCTTCTTCGCGCACCAATGCGGCAGGCTGATCAGGACCGATCACGGGAGACTTACGGCGTCGTGCGAATCTCGCGACCGTTCAGCGGTTGCGTTGGCCGAGCGTTCATCGGATACAGTCGTGCGAAGCGCGCCACTTCGGTATTGGAAATCGAGGTTGGGGTCTTCAGCACGTACCAGGTAACGCCTTCGCTGCACGGCGGCGTCGTGAGAGAACCGGTGAAGGTGTAATACGCAGCCTTGTCGGCGGGAAGCAGATCCGCCGCATTGACCTGAACGCCTGGCACAGCAGTTTCTTTTTCCTTCTCCGATGGAAGGTTCTTCCAGAGCGTTTCGACGAGCTCGCTGGACTGTCCGGTCTTGAGCAGGATGGCGACCACGGCGAGATTCCCGTCGGCGTTCTTGTGCACGAGGTGAGCCACCATGTCGGCACTCTTGCCATTGATCTTTTCTTCGCTGGGCTTGTGGAAATGAAACTGAACGAGCTCGTAGCGTTTGCCTTGGACGGTGATGAAACTGCCCGGTGCGTAATTCACCTGGATGGTGTGCCCGTTATCGATGATGTTGAGCGGTGACGGCTTGTAATCGAACTCGATCGCGGGCAGGTCGCCTTTTTTGGCGACGTTGTCGCGGATATCGATGGGCGACTGCAGCTTGCCCACTCCACATGCGCTGAAATCGGACTCCAGCGTCGCCCATTGTGCCGGACCGGTATGGCCGGAATAACTCCAATGATGCGTGCCCTCGGCATGCAGTGACGGCCACGCGAGGATTGATCCCGCGACTGCCAAGATTCCGAACGTTCGCATTGCGGTACTCATGGATATGCCCTCCTGGCGATCCGTTGGCGACCGAGAATAATTCCAGCGGTCCGGACGCGGTTCGCTACAAATGGCGGCTTGCAATCGCATAGCGGGCCTCGTCACAAGCCGTGGATCGGGCTTCAAGTTTGCGCCAATTCCTTACGATGCGGGGTACGAACTGTGGTTGAACGTTTCGCACGTCTTCGCACGTCTATCGCAATTCGTGGCCCTACCGGGAGCCAGTCAAGCGACCGAGGCGCAGGGAGGCCCGCATACCATGCATTTAGTGACGACTCGCCGACACGTTCGAATCGATTACGACGGACATTTGACTCTCCTGATGCGGTCGCATGGTCAACCTAACGACGAATGTGATCGCAGCGATTGCGGCCAGATACCAGGCCGGGGCCGCAAGATTGCCGGTCGTCTTGATTAGCCAGGTCGCAACGAGCGGAGCGGTTCCGCCGAAGACGGCGAGCGCGACGTTGTAGCCGGCGGCCATGGCGCTGTAGCGCAGCCGCGCAGGGAACAGCTGCGCCATTGCGACGGGCATCGCTCCCTGAAGGAGACGATTGATTAGCGCAAAGACCGCCAGTGCCACCGCCGTCGCCACCATCGTCCCGGAGTCGATCCACCTAAAAAATGGATACACGAGAATGCCGGTGACGAGCGCGCGTATGACGTAACGCACCGAGTATCGGCCACGCAGCACCCGGACCTTCGCCTTCAGCCCGTCCTACGCCGCTTTAGGACGGCGGCTGATTGGCGTACACATTGGTATTCGATACCAATGCAGTTTTAGTGATTCGTCGGCTGCGGTCCCCGAGGCCTCTCGGTCACGAGCTGCCACGCCGCATCGCATAGCCACGAACAGAAACGCGAGGAGGCATGTCGACCAAGCCTCTGTCGTATCATCGTCGCGATTTTCTCGCTGGGGCAGCGAGTCTCCTCGTCGTCCCGGCGATCGGCCACGCCCACATCATCACCGGTCGCCTGCCGTGGACGCCGAACGCGGGCGCCCCCCCGACGCCTGCGACATCCGGTCCGTGGCAATTCTTTACCGCAGCCGAGGCCACGGCGATGGAAGCGCTCGCCGATCGCATCATTCCGCCGGACCCACAGACGCCCGGCGGCAAGGATGCTGGATGTGCGGTCTTCGTCGACCGCCAGCTCGCCGGCGCCTACGGACAGCAACAGGGCCTCTACACCGAAGCGCCCTTCAAGGAAGGCTCCAAGAACCAGGGTCCGCAATCCGAGGCCGGCCCTGCACAGAAATACCGCGCGTCTCTCGCGGCACTCGATCGTGCATGCGGCGCGAAGTTCGCGGGCAAGACCTTCGCCCAGCTCGCCGATGCCGACAAGGATGCGGTTTTGAAGGCGCTCGAAAGCGGCGACCTCGCGCTCGACGGTGCCGATGGCAAGGCTTTTTTCGAACAAGCCATCAAGGACGTGCAGATGGGATTCTTTGCCGACCCGGTCTACGGAGGCAACCGCGACATGGTGGGTTGGAAGATGATCGGGTACCCCGGCGCAAGGTACAACTATCTCGACTGGGTGAGCCGTCACAACGAGCGCTTTCCGCTGCCGCCCGTGAGCCTCGCGGGCCGCGCCGAGTGGACGCCGAAGTCGACATGAGCGCCGTAGCCGCGCGCCGGTTACCCAAGAAGGACGTCGTCATCGTCGGGCTCGGATGGACCGGCTCGATCATGGCAAACGAGCTCACCGACGAAGGGCTGGACGTGGTCGCCATCGAACGCGGCCCGTGGCGCGACACGCCGACGGACTTTCCGCCGACATACATGCAGGACGAGCTGCGCTATCGCGTTCGCCACGAGCTGTTCCTGCGACCTGCGCAGACGACGTTCACGTTCCGCAACCGGATGGGTCAGACGGCGCTTCCTATTCGCACCTGGGGCGCCTTCATGCCGCCGACCGGCGTCGGCGGGGGCGGCGTGCACTGGAACGCGGAGACATGGCGCTTCATGCCAACCGACTTCGTGCTGAAGACCCATCTCACGCAGCGCTACGGCGCCGCATTCCTGCCCAAGGACCATGCAATCCAGGATTGGAGCGTGACCTACGACGACCTCGAACCGCACTATGACCGCTTCGAATATCTGTGTGGCACCTCGGGCACCGCGGGCAACCTTCGTGGACAGATCCAGGAAGGCGGCAATCCGTTCGAAGGACCTCGCTCGCGCCCCTACCCCAACCCGGCGCAGCCCCAACCGTTCAGCCACACCCTGTTCGCGAAAGCGGCGCGTGAGTTGGGATACAAGCCCTTTCCGCAGCCGTCCGGCAACATGTCGCGCGCCTATGTCAACCCGCTCGGGCTGCGGCTGGGACCGTGCACCTATTGCGGCTTCTGCGAGTGGTTCGGTTGTGGAAACTACTCGAAGGCGAGCCCGCAGACCACGATCCTGCCGTTTCTCGTTCGCAAGCCAAACTTCTCGGCTCGCGATAATTGCGAGGTCACGCGAATCAACGTCGACGCATCCGGAACGCGTGCGACGGGCGTGACCTTCGTCGACACGAGCGGTCAGGTGTGGGAGCAGCCAGCCGACCTGGTGATCCTTTCGGCGTACTCGATGTTCAATGTGCAGCTGCTGCTCCTGTCGCGGATCGGGCGCCCTTACGACCCGGTCGCCAACGCCGGCGTCATCGGCCGCAACTTCACGCACCAGACGGTCTCGAGCGCGAATGGCTTCTTCGACAAGGAGAAATTCAACTTCAACCCATTCATCGGCTCCGGTGCCATTGGCATGTGCGTCGACGAATTCAATGGCGACAATTTCGATCACGGGCCGCACGGCTTCGTCGGCGGCGGGTACGTGGGCCAGGTGCAAACCGGAGGTCGCCCGATCGAGACCACGCTGACCCCGCCGGGCACGCCCAAGTGGGGCGCTGCGTGGAAGGCCGCCGTGCGCGACAACTACCTCAGCACCGTAAAGCCGGGCTCCGGCGTTCATGGCAGCTTCTACGCGTATCGCGACATCTACCTCGATCTCGACCCCACCTATACCGATCGACTGGGCCGGCCGCTCATGCGGATGACGATCGACTTTCACGAGAACGAGCTCAAGCAGAACCGCTTTCTGACCGACAAGTTCGCGGAGATCATCAAGGCGATGGGCGCACGCGAGGTCACGCGGGAATACCGCACCGCTCCGTACGACATGACTCAGTATCAGACGACGCACCTCAACGGCGGCGCCATCATGGGCAGCGACCCGAAAACGAGCGCCGTCAACCGCTATCTGCAGAGCTGGGACGTGAGCAATCTGTTCGTGCTCGGCGCGAGCGCGTTCCCGCAGAACGCGGGGTACAACCCGACAGGGACCGTCGCCGCTCTGGCGTTCTGGGCAGCCGATGCAATCCGCAAACGGTACTTGCGGAATCCCGGCAAGCTGGTCGATGCCTGACCAGCGATCCCGGTCGTCGGCGATACAGCGCACATCGATCGTGTTCGCGCTCGTCGCGTGGCTCTCTGCCGCAATGTGCGCACGCGCGGATCCCCAGGACTTCGCCCAGATCGAGCGAGGTCGTTACCTCGCGGCGGCCGCGGACTGCGCCGGATGCCATACCCGCCCAGGCAGCAGTCAGGCCTATACCGGAGGACGCCCGATCGAGACGCCTTTCGGCACCATGGTCGCGCCCAACATAACGCCCGACGCTCAGACGGGCATCGGCGCGTGGACCGACGAACAGTTCGACGCAGCCGTGCGCAGGGGGCGACGCCGCGATGGCTCGCGGTTGTATCCCGCGATGCCATTCACCTACTACACGCGCATGTCGCGCGACGATGTTGCGGCCATCCGGGCGTACCTCGCGACGGTACCGGCGGTGCACAATGCCGTGGTCTCCAACACGCTGCCCTTCCCCTTCAATGTGCGTGCCGTCATGCGTGCCTGGGACGCGCTCTATTTTCACGCAGGTGAATTGCGCTCGGATGCGAGCAAGACGCCGGAATGGAATCGCGGCGTCTACCTCGTTCAAGGTCCGGGGCACTGCGGCGCGTGCCATACGCCGAAGTCGATCCTGGGCGGCGACCGGTCCGACGCGTTCCTCCATGGATTTCGGCTGCAGGACTGGTTCGCGCCCGACATCACCAACGACGCCCAGGTGGGGTTGGGCAACTGGTCGGTCGAGGACATCGCCGGATATCTGAAGACGGGTCACAATCGCGTCACCGCGGCCACTGGCCCGATGGCGGAGGAAGTCGCGCTGGGAAGTTCCCACATGACCGATGCGGATCTTCGCGCGGTCGCGGCCTATCTCAAGACGGTCCCGGGTGATGGCGAGGGCACAACACGGGCGGTCGCGACCGACGATCCGATGATGACGGCGGGCGCGGCCATCTACCGCGACCAGTGCTCGGCGTGTCACGGCCTGGAGGGCCGCGGCGTGGACCGTCTCTTCCCCTCGCTCGCGGATTCGTCGATGGTGCGCTCGAGCGATCCAGCGACGCTGATCCGCATCGTGCTTCGCGGCGCGCGCAGCGTTGCCACCGACGCCGAGCCCACATCGCCGGGCATGCCTTCCTACGGACGCCAGCTGGATGACAACCAGGTGGCCTCGGTGCTCACTTACGTGCGCAACGCGTGGGGGACGCACGCGAACGCGGTCGCCGCCGATATGGTTCAGCACACGCGCTCGGCGCTCGCGACGCGCTCCGACTGACCCGCATTAACAGCACAGTTCGTAGAAAGCTGGCTGTCCATGCGTCTTGCGTACGACATATTGCAGGAGACAAACAACCGGGTATATCCTGCGTCCCGACGTTCGTCGCCCGCGATGAACGCCCCGGCGCGTACGGCCATAGGGAACTGGAGAAGATTCGATCCGTAAGACGTTCGCGTGATGGGTTGCGGAGTGAGCCGATCGAGCCTGCCCGCGCGGTTAATTTGAAACAAAATGTTACGAGCTCGCCGCCAGGGGTAGGCGACTCGAGGAGGAAACACCGATGCACACCCGTGACGGGCTTGTCAGGCCATCTCTTATTGCTGCTGCCATAGCTTCCGTGCTGCTAGCCTGGACACCAGCGACGCAAGCTCGTGTCACAAGAATTGTCATAGATTCAACCACCCCCGTCACAGGGCAAACGCTAGCGTACGAGTTGCTGCGCGGGCGTGCGTTCGGAGAGCTCGATCCGAACGATTCGCACAATGGAATCATCACCGACATCTCCGCGGCCAAAGATCCGGATGGCAAGGTCAGGTACGAGGCGACGTTCGCCATCACCAAGCCCGTCGACATGTCGCAGTCCAGCGGGTTCATGTGGCACGACGTGCCCAACCGCGGCGGAAATATCCAGATCAACGCAACGGAGCGCGGCTTCGGTGATGTCGGCCTGGCGAGCGCTTGGCAGGGCGACAACGCCGGCGCGACCGCGGTACCTTTCCCGCACGTTGCTGGTACAAACCACTGGGTCGCGGTCCCTTTCACCAAGAATGCAGACGGTTCGTTGATCACCGGCAATGTCCTCGGCCGCATCATCAACCGTAGCGGCCCCAATTCTCAGCCGCTCAACGTGATGGGGAACCCGATACCCTATCTACCGAGCACGCTGAACACCGCGTCGGCCATGCTGGTCACGCATACGAAAGAAACCATCAACGGCATCGTCACCGAAGGATCGACGATTCCGAGCACCGACTGGGCCTTCGCGCACTGCGATGCGACGCATCCGTTCCCGGGAACCCCCCAGGACATCGACGTGACTCATCTGCCGGGCAATGCCGGCCAGGTCGCGGGCATTCTGCCCGTGCAGATCTGCCTCAGGAACGGCTTCGATCCGACGCTGTTGTATCAGGTCGTCTATCCGGCTACCGGCGCCTATGCGCTTGGCGTTGGCGCAGCCGCATTTCGCGACGTCAATTCGTTCTTCCGCTATGCCGCCCAGGACGATTTCGGCAACGCCAATCCGATTGCCGGCGGCATTCACTGGGCAGTGATCCGCGGCGTTTCGCAGTCAGGCAACTTCACCCGGGCCTACATTTTCCTGGGGATGAATCAGGATGAGTCCAACCGCATCGTGCACGAAGGTGCGTGGCCGATCATCGCGGGCCGGCGAGTATCCGTGAACTCGCGTTGGGGCCAGCCGGACGGCGTGCTCGAACTCTACCAACTGGGCAGCGAAGGGCCGCAATGGTGGGTGCCATGGCCCGACACGGTGCGCAATCTGCCCGCCGGCAGCATTCTCGACCGCTGCAATGCAAACGGCACGTGTCCCAAGATCATCGAGCACTTCGGTGGCTCCGAAGTCTTTGCCCTGAAGATGACGACCGAGTGGGTCGGCACATCGGCCGACGCCGACATTCCGTTGACACCCAATGTGCGCCGGTACTACGTCCCAAGCACCACGCACGGCGGCGGCGGCGGCGGGTTCAACCAGAATATCCCCAATACGCCCGCCAATTGTCCGGGGAACAACTGGAGTCCCGCGGGTGGTGCCTTCCGCGCCAATCCGGTGTCGGAGACCGAACTGACCAACGTGCTGCGCGTGGCAATGCGCAATTGGTTGATGCACGGAACGGTGCCGCCGCCAAGCCGCTACCCGACTCTGACCGGCGGCGACCTGGTCGATCCGACGATGGCGGCAATGGGCTTTCCGCATGGAATTCCTGGCATCCCGGACTCGATCTTTGCTCCGGAAAACTTCGTCAACCCGGTGTTCAACTACGACTGGGGCCCGCAGTTCGACGAGTTCAATGCAACCGGTGTCCCGACCAATCTGCCGCCGCCGATTCTGGCGACGATCAAGATGAAAGTACCGCGCGTAGATGCGGACGGCAACGAACTCGGTGGCGTGCCGACCGTGCTACGTGACGCACCGCTGGGGACATATCTGGGCTGGAACATCACTCCGTCCGGCTTCCATGCGGGGCAAGTCTGCAATTACGTTGGCGGCATGATTCCGTTCGCGCAGACGATGGCCGAGCGATTGGCAAACAGAGATCCACGGTTGTCGCTGCAGGAGCGGTACGGAAGTCACACCGCATACGTGTTAGCGGTGAAGAACGCAGCGGGGAACGCCTGGAGGCAAGGCTACTTGCTCCCACAGGACATGATCAACCTCGTCAGTCAAGCGCAGGCGAGCAATGTTTGCAATCATGGCGCATCGGGGCAGAGCTGCGACCCGGGGGCGCCGTAGCGGGCCTCGCATCGCATAGCCGAAGGCGGCGAGTCAATTGCACCGATTGCATCGAAGGCGCGGCAACGGGGACGGTCACCCACTTCGTGGCGGGAATGATACCTGAACCGGCGACGATATTTCTCTTCGGTACAGCTCTTGCCGGAATGGCATTCAAACGGCGACGCAAACCGGCCTAGGAACAGGTGTCCATGATTTGAGAAGTGTATGCCGGCCGCAGTTCCGGCACGTAGGTGTTGTCGTCTTTCAGCAATCCAGCGCCGGTTTCGCCGACAAAACGGCGCCGGCAACTAAAAAGGAGGCGGTACCATGAACGACGAGAAAAACGGTGTCCCGTTCGCGCGAACACTGGAATTCAACAAACGGAGGACGTTGCGGCATGCCATTGCCACCACGTTGGCGGCAGGCGCGCTTATGATGGGCTCTGCGACGGACGCTCGCATCGTCAGCGTTCAGATGAGCGCACCCACGGTCGCCTTCGGCGGCTTCTCATGGCCGGGTGTCGGGCAATACGTGAAGATCACCGGCGTCGCGTACGCCGAGGTGGATCCTGCCGATCCGCGGAACGCGGTCATTGCCGATATCAATCTGGCCCAGGCGCAGCCTGCCGGTCTGGTCAACGGTCTTCCGCAACCAGGTAGAACCCCCACGGGCAAGATCGGGTATCTGCTGAATTTCTACATTCTCAAGCCGGCCGATCTAAGTGCCGTCAATCCCGCGCTGAACGGCTACGGCAAGATGATGTACGAGCCGCCCAACCGCGGTAGCAAGACGTGGACCGCGTTGGGCCGTGTGAGCGGCGGCGGTAGCGATCCGGCGACGATCACCGATGCGACCGTACTGACAAACTCGTTTCTGATGCCGCGCGGCTACACGCTGGTCTGGAGCGGATGGGAACCGCTGGTGCCGCTAGCACAACTAGGCACAAGCCTTACCGCGGCGGTGGCGCTGCCGATCGCCCAGGGCCCGGGCGGCACGACGATCACGGGCCCGGGATACGAATACAACACATCCGCTTCATTCAGCTTGAGCTATCCGGCGGCAACGCTGGACAAGAATCTGGCGACGTTGACTCATCGCGTTCACCTCGACGACCTGCCTCAGGTGGTTCCCGCCGCCAATTGG
The DNA here is from genome assembly GCA_963816915.1 of uncultured beta proteobacterium. Lineage (GTDB taxonomy): Bacteria > Pseudomonadota > Gammaproteobacteria > Burkholderiales > Casimicrobiaceae > PALSA-1003. The sequence continues at coordinate 242,893 of CAWFMK010000008.1, read as the reverse complement.
CAGTACAACGCGACCGGAACGGCGGTCAGTCCGGTCGGCGTAGCATCCGTCCCCAACGACATCTACGAGTTCTCGTACGTCGCCAGGGATCCGACGATCGCCGGGCTCGGCTTTGCCGCTGTTCGCGATCTGAACTCCTGGATCAAATACGGGACGGCTGCCGATGGCAATCCGCTCGCGGGCTACATCTCGCGGATCTACACGGAAATCTCGTCGCAACCGGGACGCATGCTGAACGACTTCCGGCATCTGGGATTCAACGAGGACGAGAGCGGCAGGAAGGTCGTCGACGGCATCATGAATTGGATCTCTGCGGGCAGCGGCATCGGCATGAACTTCCGGTTTTCGCAATCCGGTCGCACCGAGCGCAATCGCCAGGACCACCTCTTTGGCGAGAACGTCTTCCCGTTCGCCAACGTGGCCACGATGGATCCGTTCACCGGCATTGTCGACAGTCGCTATGCAAAGTGCCAGGCAACCAACACCTGTCCGCTGGGCGTCGAGATCTACTCGGGGAACGAATATTGGGTCAAAACGGCGTCGCTTCTGCATACGACACCGGATGGATCGACCGATCTTCCCGATTCGCCTTTCTCGCGCAACTACTTCATGTCGAGCATGCAGCACGGTACCGGCAGCGCAACAAGCCGGGGAGCCTGTCAGCAGTTCGGCAATCCGCTGAGCTCGAACCCGGTGCAAAGAGCGCTCTGGCTCGCACTCGACAAGTGGAGCGTTCTCGGCGTGGCGCCTCCGCCCAGCATGGTGCCCCGACTCGACAACGGCACGATGACGCTGCCGGCGAACACCGGTTTTCCGACCAACATCCCCGATCCCTTCGGAGAGACGCCGAATGGCAAGGTCACCTACACCGGTCTCAAGACGACACGTCACCGGTTCAATTTCGGGCCGGACTTTTACACGCTGGGTATCCCGACCATCTTCCCGCCGGTGATCACTCCGCCGCTCGAGATCGAAACGACCGTGCCGCTTCCCAATAATGTGAATGGTCCGGTTTATCCGAGCTATGCTCCGGCAACCGATGCCGATGGCAACGATATCGCGGGTGTGCGTCTTCCGGACGTCACCGTGCCGATCGCCACATATACCGGTTGGGCACTCCGGAGCGGGCCACAGGCCAACGACGGCTGCGAGTCGACCGGGCAATTCATCCCATTCGCCACGACCGCAGATTCACGCGCGGCCTCCGGCGATCCTCGTCCGTCGGTCGCCGAGCGCTATCCTACATTTGATGACTACGACGTCAAGGTGAAGACCGCCATAACGAAGATGATCCAGCAACGCACGATGCTGTGCGAGGACAGCGCGAGCGAGCTGCAGCGCATGCGCACCCTCGGCGCGAACAGGGGCGTTCCGAACCCGCCCGCGTCGTTCGTGCCCTACTCGTTCGCCCTGGGGGTGTCGACCGCGGTTGCGTCGCCGAGCTCGCTGGCCGCGAGCGGAAACATGGTGCCCGTCACACTGTCCTTAAACACACCGGACACCTGTAACGTCAGTTGCAGCCTCACCGCGATCGCGGGCACGGATGGAGCCACCTCGGCCGATTCGCAGATCACCGGACCGATGAGCGCCAGTGTTCGCGCCAGCACCTCTGGAACATCGACGTTTGGCCGCGTGTACAAACTTGCGATGGCATGTTCGGATCCCGCGACGAGCATCAGCTCGAACAAGGTGGTGACGGTCACGGTGCGCAATAACCCGTAGCGGCTAGTGGACGTCGGCTTCTGTCGCACGAGAGAAGCCGGCGGCGCACGACTAACGAGCGCCGGCCCTGGTCGGCGCTCGTTTTTTTTGAGACGTTCAGCGGCGCCGCGCGCGGCCTTCTGATCTTGCTTCGCCCGAGCTCTTCAGCGCACGTCCCGACGCGAGGCGCGCACGCCTGCACGGCGGCGAGTACTCATAGCGTAACGCTACCCTCTGCGAGCACCATGTCCGCGCCTTTAGTGAACGTGGCGCGCAAACGATAGATGAAAGAGCCGGATCCGTGAGGAGCGTCAAAGAGCGAGTACGCGGTTCCCACGCCCTGCGGGTATCCGACTTCGACATTGAGATCGTAGGTTGCGTTACCCTCGAGCCGGCGATCTAGCATGAACCTGACGACACCGGCTTCGTGCGCGGCGGTCCAGTTGACCACTACGAGGCCGGAAGCGGTACTCACCGCAAAATAACCGAGGGTGAGCCCTACTACATAATCGACCGCGACGTCGGCCGTTGCGAGCGTCTTCCCAGCGTCGCTTTGGTCAGTCGAAGCGAGTGCACGCAATCGGTACGTGTACGTATCCGGCGCTGGAGTGTCCGTCCACGAGTACTCCTTGCTTCCGTCGACCACCTGGACTGCGATGTAACGCTCGAACGCATCGTCGGGGTCCGACTTCAGCTTGCGATCCAGCAAGTAGTAGTCGAACCCAGTCTCCGTGGCCATGTGCCACCTGATCGTCACCATGCCGCCGAACCCGAGCGTCGCGGTGAAGCTAAGCACGTTCCCAGGTACGGATGACGCACAAGACCTTGGTCATCCGGCCGTTCATCGCGGCAGGCCAATGAGCGTCCCCATCGCTATAGATGCCTGTCAGCGGCGACTCGTGCTCGCCAACCGAGGTTGCCGCGCACGCTGCATCGGGTCGGTTGAACTGAGCGAGGCGATGGCACTGATGCGGCGAAGATCATGCGTCGCCGCCGACGGAAAAGCAAGACAGGAGAACAAATACGCGTTATAGGCAAATCGAATAGAGGGTCTGCATGTTCGAAAGTCCAGATAACGGGCGAATAATGAGATGGTTCTGACGCCGCGCTGCGGTTTCCGTCAGACGCGGGCCGCTCGAATTCCAAGACGATCGCACCACCGGCCGCCTGCTGATGCGCAACCTGCGTGACGCCGCCTTGCGTGGCGTATGAGTGCGGTTGTTGGTGGACGACCTTTACACGGCAGATGGCGCCCCGATGTTTCGCGGCCTAACGGAGATAAGAAGCTCTCCATCGCCGACGCCGTGTTCGCCGTCAGGGGAGGCCGCAACATCGTAGACGAATACTTTACGCGCAGCGACAAGAGTAACTTCGTCGACATGGACGTATTCACAGCGGTCTTGCCGTTCGGCAGCTCGCCAGCCTCCTCGACTTTTACTTGAATATCTCGCAGGACCAATTCATCGCGCCGATTTTTCCTGCACTCATCAGCCGCACGCCCGGGGATACTGATAAAATCGCCGGTACCCAAGTCGATTCGCCGGTGTTCGAAGAGAGATCACGTGCGCCCTTCATTGCGTGACTGTCGCGCGCTCATCGCGTTCATTGTCCCGGCGTTGTGTGGCGCGCCGTTGGCGTCCGCGGAAATATTCAAGTGCGTTGCCAAGGACGGGACGCCGCTGTACCAGAACTTCCCATGCCAGTTCGACTCGATCGGTTGGGTACCATCGAATTCGCAAGCCGTTAAGACGCCCTCGGTGACTCCCAACCCACCCCAGGCGAAGCCCAGCGCGCCGTCAACTGATACCGCATCGACCGTTGCCGCGGCGGATGCAAGGCAGGTCCGCGTCGGCATGACACCCGAAGAAGCCAGAGCAATCTTGGGCGAGCCGATGGAGATCGTCGAGGAAGGGCCCGCCGACCGTCGGACCGAGATCTGGCGCTACGTCGACCGGACGCTACGGCTCGATCACACGCATCACGTAACGACAGTCGAGGCTTGGTAGGGAGGCCTGGGTAGGGAGGCTTTCCCAAGGCCAGCCGTCGCAGGCACAATGGCTGGTTAGACGGCGCCATCGATAAGCAGTAGCAGGCGAAGCACCTCCGCCGCCAGATCCCATCCGCCCGCTTCCGGCGTTACATATCGAGTGTCGAGTCTATTTACACTCGCGCAAGCATGCCGATTCTGCATTTTCGTAACTATATGAATTGTTGAAATAACCCCAGGATGGCGCAAAAGTTGCCTTCGGTGATCTACAACGTGTAACTTTGCGAGGGAGGGGCTTATGACTTTGGCTAAGACTTTTGGTATGGGGCTGGCATGCGCGGCTGCGGCGGCGATGGGTTCCGTAGCTTACGCCGGACCAATATCAGGGGAGTTCGGCCCCAACCTGGTCACGAATGGCAGTTTCGAGGCCACCTCGGTGGTCGCCGGCTCCGGTTGGACGGTGTCCGGGGCTTTCACCGGCGAGGGCTTCGATTATTTCATTGACACCAATCCGGCGGATGCTCAGAGCGGCACCCATTCGTTCGCCGGCGGCGCAGTCGGCGATCTCGGATTCATTTCCCAGACCATCACGACGAACCCGGGCTCCCACTACAACATCGACCTGTGGCTCGCGAATTTGAGTGGGTTTGCCGACGGCACCGAGATCCAAGTTCGATGGGCCGGTAACGTCGTCTACTCGGCAAGCGACATCCTCGGGTTCGGCTACCACCAAATTGTCATCGACCCCGTCGCAACGTCCGCAAGCACGGTGCTATCGATCGGGCTGCAAGACGACAGTTTCTTTCTCAATGTGGACAATATTTCGGTGCGAGTCGTGCCCGAGCCGGCTACCTTTGCGTTGCTGCTCGGCGGTTTGGCCGCGGTGGGTTTCTCGAGGAGGAATCGTCGTTCGATGTAGTGACGGACACAGCTTAAAAAAAGCCCGCATTCCTGCGGGCTTTTTTTCGCGCAGCGAAATCGCGCCGGTTCATTACCGCAAGCCGTGACTGCTCGCGCGCCGTAGACCTGGGCATTGCGCTGGACATTCACCGCCAAGCCGGATGGGGCGCGGGTCAGCGGTCACGCTGACCCGCGCGCGCTCCAGGGCCGGAACATTCCTAGCTGCAGAACTGCGAGACGCGAGACGCCTTTGCGGGGTTGGACCATCGCGGATCGCCAGGCGTCCACACCTGCGGGACGAAGAAGTCGATCGGGTCCAGCAGCAGGTGGAACTCCGGCCAATCGCTCTGCGGGAAGCCCATGTTGAGCGCCGTTTCGCGCCAGGCCATCATGTGATAGATCCCAGAACCCTTTTGCGCAACATCCGTCAGGTGGCCCGGAATGTAGAACTTGGGCTTGAGGTGCTCCTGCACCAGAATGATGTCGCGTTCCTGGTTGTTCGTGGCGCCGAGGCTGACGATGGAGCCGAGCAGCACGTCGGTGTTGGGCAGGGTGTCCATCAGCGAGTACAGTCCAGCGCCGATGGACGCAGCAAGAGCCTTCGCCGTCGGGTCAAAGGTGGGGTCACTGTATTGAGCCAGTGTAATGAACCCCGGGTCCACGCCGATGCCTTCCTTTGCAGGGCCTGCGGAGTTGAGCCAGACGAGAGTGAAGTTATAGCCGCTGCGCAACACGAACTGATAGAAAACTTCGTATGGGCCTGCCGTGCCGCCGAATCCTGTCGTCGTCGTGTTGAGCTGTCCCGCGACTCTGCTTCCAACGGCGGTGGGTGGGGTGAAAGGCGTAAGCGTTGGATACATCGCCGGATAGGTGATCGCGGGCGTGGGCGTGGTGATCGTGCGTCCCGCGTAGCGCGGATCGGCGAGATCGCTCAGCGTGGTGTGCGAGAAGGACGGATCGACGGGCGCCGTGCCCGAATGGACGAACTTGAACGCGAGAACACAAGCCACTGAATCCAGCGGCGTGGCAAGCCTGGTGGCGCTGCTCTTCCCCGTCCCAGCGTTGGGACCTTCGTCGAATTGGCCGGGCCTCGAGCCTCGCGGTACCACGCCGATACAGTTCACCGGGTTGCTATCGGGCAGGTAAGGCGCGCCACCGTTCTGTGGATTCGGGTCGGCGGCCATCCTCGCGACGTCGGCCTGCATCACGTCGCAGGTCTCGGGTGTCGAGTAGATCGGCGCGTTGGTCCACTTGGAGATATATGCGGCGTTGTCCGCGTGATCACCGTGTCCGTGCCCGAGGAAAATCGCTTCCGGGCGCACGTCGATCAGGTCCTGCGGCAGGACCGGGGAATAACGGTGGTCGATGGGCGAGGTCGGCAGCTCGGGCCTGGAGATGTAGCTGTCGAGCAGAATCACGTGTCCCAGAATCGACGTCACATAGGTCGTGTTCGTCGCCCAGGAGGCAATGACCTTGTCCTTCTTGACCGCCCCTGTATTGACGTCCACGTTGTCGATGCCGAAAAACTTCTGCCGCGCCTTGAGTACGGCGGGATCCACTGCTGCCAACGCGACTGACGTCGACAAACACATCGCCAGCGACAGACCGGCGAATACCATTCGTCCGCGATTCATTGCATGACCTCCTCTTTGGTTTCGATCACCTCATTTGGCGGCGAGAATCAATGCGGCCTTTCTGCGTCATCCTCCGGCGCTCGATACGGTCGACGGTGCCTGCTCGGCGGGAACTCGGTTGTGTTCACGCCTGTGTCTCACAACCGGTGTGCCACATTGTGTTCGCCCGGCAGGCCATCATAGTGGCAGCGCATGGAATCCACAACGGCCAGGGACAGCAAAATTATTGCTATGCGCTTGTTGCGTCGCAGCAAGCTGTGAGCCCACCCTTGCTTGCTGCCGGTCGACACTGCGGTGGCCCGAACGCGATCGCCCGGTCGAGCGCCGGTTCAGCGGTAGACGCGGTTCAAGACCGGGTGAATTTCCCCCGATCTATTCCTGATAGGGTTCCACTAGGCTCGCGCGCAGCGAATAGCCGACGTCGATATCGGTGGAACCATCGACGATTTCCACCGACCGCTTGCTGCCGCTTGCAGCGATTCGTCCCGTGACCCACACGGCGTCGAACATGCGTCGCATTTCGAACGCCTTGTCCGCCTTGACGTATACGATCTGGTTGGGCTCGGGCGGAGGTGTATGGATGCACGCCCCGACCCACGGCACGAGCAGGAACTCGGTGACCTTCATGCCGGAAAACTCGAGCGGCAGCACGTAGCCCGGCATGCGTATCATTTTGCCGTCGATCGCGCCGTTCACGGTACGCGCGGCGACAACCTTTTTCTCGGCGATCGCATCGCGTTTAGCCAGCAATGCATCGGCGTCGATGCCGTCCTGCTTCAGTCTGGTCAATGCCTTCTTTTCTATCGCGAGCTCTTCAGGCGTCAGCGTAATCCCACGACCTTTCCGGATACGCAGGCCGGCGACGTCACTCAGCGCGAACAGTTGCTCGGTGGAGAGCGTCGCGAAGGGATTGTCCGCGGCAGGCACTTTGACGGACAGCACTTCCCAATCGATGGTGCGCGGTTCCTCTGCGTAAGCGCACGGCATCCACAATGCACAGCAACCAATCAGGGCGTAGAGAAATCTTTTCATTGTGATAAACGACTCGTCAAATTCGGATCGTCATGCCATCCGCCAACGACAGGCGGTAGATTCTGTAGGCGGGGATCAGACCGATGAGTACCCCGGACACCGTGACCATTATCATAAGCCCAAACTCGGTGACCGAGGGCCAGCGCAGTGGGACGAAAAGCCCAAGACGCTGTTCCAGCCAAGATTGCCCGGCACCCAACCCGACGTAAAGCGCGGCAACCCCCAGCGCAACGCCGATCAACGTCAGAAACGCCGCCTCGCCAAGCAGCAGCACGAACACGTGGCCGGCTCCCGCCCCCACCGCACGCAGCACCGCCATCTCCCGCCGGCGCTCGCTCAGGCTGGTGAGCAGCGCAATCAGCATCCCCGCGAGTCCCATGACGACCACGAGAACGGAGATGGCTATCAAGGTCTTCTCGGCGCCGGCCACGATCTCCCAGACGTCAAGCAGCGTGGCCCCTGGCAAAATGGCGGTGAGCGGTTCCTCTCGCCACTCGTTGACCTTGCGTTGCAGAGACAGCGCCGCGCCGCGCGACTTGAGCCCGACAAGGAAGGCCGTGATCGTACGGTTCGTTGTCTCGCTTGCGCCACGGTCGTGATGGCCATGATCGTGGTCGCGGTCCTCGTCACCGCTTCGTAGTTCGCGCTGTTTCGCGTTCTGCATCGCTATCGCCAACGGATCACCACCACCCGCGTGCGCCGATCCATCGCTGTGCACGGCATCCATGCCCTCCAGCGCGACGTGTATGGTGCGATCGACGGGCGTACCGGTGCGCGCGAGTATGCCGACGACGCGGAAGGGATGATCCTTGTGCAGCGCAAAGGCCACCTCGCCGGAGCCGTGCGCTATTACGATCGGCTGGCCCAAGCGATATCCAAGCGCTGCCGCGACTTCTGCGCCCAGGACCGTCCCATCGGCATCGGAGAACCTGTCACCCTGCGCCAGCTCGAGTTTGCGCTCGCGACCAAACCGATAATGGTCGAAGTAATCCTGCGTCGTGCCGAGAACAGCGTATCCGCGGTGCGAATCGCCGAGCGACAGCGGAATTGTCCAGGCAACTTCCGGCAGTGCGGCGATCTTCTGGTAGCTATCCCAGCGAACATTGCTCGTAGTATTGCCGATCCTGAACACGGACGACAGCAGGAGATTCACGGGGCTCGTGCGCGCACCGACAATGAGATCGGTGCCGGAGACCGAACTCGCGAATGTCTCCCGCGATTCCTCGCGAATGCGTTCCACCCCAAGCAGCAGCGCGACCGAAAGCGCGATGGCCAACACCGTCAGTCCGGCGGTGACCCTGCGATTGCGCAGGCTCTTGATGGCCAGTGGAAGGATCATGCGTCCCGCAACACGTCGTTGTGATCGCCGATGCGATTCAGACTTGCGAATTCCATCGCGCGATCAAACAGTGGCGCAAGCGTTGCGTCGTGGGTGACAAAAATCAGAGTCGCACGCTCGCGAGCGCATTCGTGAAACAGGAGGTCCAGAAACGCTGCGCGGCGGTCCGCATCGAGCGACGACGTAGGCTCGTCCGCGATCACAAGGTCCGGGGCGCCGATCAGCGACCGCGCCGCGGCGACGCGCTGCTGCTGGCCGACACTGAGCGCCGTCACCTGGCGGCGCGACATTTCCTCTCCTCCCATGTCAAGGTGATCGAGAAGACGTGCCGCGACTTCGCGGACACTTGCGCCGGTTTGCTCGCAGCGTTCGCGGCGCCGGCTCGAAAAGGCGCAGGGCAGGCACACGTTTTCGCTTACCGACAGGTAAGGAATCAGGTTGAACATCTGAAAGATGACGCCGATGTGATCCGCGCGGAAGCGGTCGCGCTCCGCCCCGGCAAGCGCACCCAGTTCCTGCCCGAGAACGCGTACAGAGCCACTCTGCGGCTGCAAGACGCCCGCCAGCAGGCTCAACAGAGTCGATTTCCCGCTGCCACTCGGGCCGCGCAACAGCAGCCGCTCGCCGCGGCGAACACGTAGCGAGTCAATGGCCACCACCGGTGGTGCAGTCGCGCGCCACGAGAAACGCACGCCCGAAAGCTCGACGATATCGTCAGGCGTCATCGTCGAAACGTCTATTGGCATTCAAGACTGGATATCTGCGGAATCGATCTACGTCAAGAAGGGGAATAATTGCAGGGAGGACGAACGAGGCCCGTGTACCGGTGTTCCATGAACGGTATCGCACCCGCGCACGCTCGCTGCAATCGCGGGCAGCGCGACTAGAGCGAGCGCAGAAAATTCAGGACATCCTGCTTGCCATTCTCCGGAAGCGCGTCGAACTGACTGACCACGGCGTTTGCTTCCGACGCGTCGCCATTTGCTGAATTACCGCCACGATGCGCCTCGATCGCCATGAGCAAATCTCGCGTGCGTCCGTCGTGCAGGAAGTAAATCCTCTGTCCGATACCCCACAATGGGGCGGTGCGGAATTCCCTCGGCCCCGCCCGACCTTGAGCGACCCCATCCGCCAGCCCGGGACCCATGTCATGCAACAGAAGATCGGAGTAAAGATTCACCGGCTGATCGCGCAGCGCCGCGACCGCAGCGTCACCCGTGCGAAGTGTCGGGGTGTGACACGCTGCACACCCAACATCGCTGAAAAGATGCGCACCTCTGCCGATTGACTCGACGCCGCCCGGGATATCGGCGGATGGTGTCGGCGGCGCAAGATAGCGCATGAAGGACGCGAATTTTTCGATGCTGCTGACGGTGTCGACCGTCGCTTGACCATCGGTGTTGCTCAAGTAGTATCCCCTTGGATTGCGTGCCGCGAACGCAGTCGCACGTTCACGGAGCTCGGCAACGTCGAGGGGATAGCGATGTCCCCGCGGATTGAGGTATCTGCGCACCGAATCGATTGCCGGCAGGTCACCGATGCTGTCGTCACCCTTGCGGCTGGCCAGGAAATAACATGTCGATGACTCGTTGCGGTCGTTCTGGAACAGCTCGTTGGTGATACCCATTTCGTCGTGATAAGCCTCCGCGGCGGCGACGAGCAGGGAGGCGTTGTGCGCCTTCCATCCGAAGCGCGCAACCGGCACATTCTTGTCGTCTGTCACCTGCGCGGGACTGTCGTCCGCAGCGACAAGCACGTTGGGATGACCGGAAATTCCGAGCGCTTTGTTCTGTGCCGCGTGTGCGGCCAGGTTCGCGCGTATCGCGCTATCCGGGATCTGCTCGATCAGGCCCGCGCCAAACAGCGGGGTCGGAATGCGAAAGACCACGTTGTGTCTCGCAAGCTCCATTGCGAAATCCACTTCTGCGATGGAACAGCCTGGCGCGTCCGGCCGATTGGCGACAGTCAACAAGGCGTGGACGGCACCGTCTGGCGTGCCATCGCCATTTTGCACGAACCGCGCCACCCGGACCGGTCCGTCCGGCGAAACAAATGTGGGCAAATTGCCCGCACGATTTACCCGGTTGAACCTGGCAAGTGCAATCTGAGGATTATGTGATGGGCTCGTCCCGCCGAATCCCGGCTGCGAATGACAGCCACCGCAGTTGTCGAGGTTCATCCTCGGTCCAAGGCCGTCGGCGACCGTCTCGGCCTCCACAAAGGAGACCTTACCCATGTTGAAAAACTCCAACTGGGTCGGGGTCAAGTTCGCGAGAGGATTTCCGGCAGCGGCTCCAGTGCGCACGCCGGGATCTTTGGCTCGAACTACATCGGCCGAATAGCCGACCTCGGCACTGCAGAATAAAAATGCAACGAGGGTCAGTGCGAGGAGCAGTGGCGCGCCGAACCTTTTGCTCATGAGACAGCCGTCATGAATATCGCAATCAACGCTGTCGCGCGAGAACAGCAAGCAGACCATCCTCGCGCGAGCGTTGGAGCAACGACCAAAAGCCTAGCTGCAGAACTGCGCTATCCGTGCCGCTTTGGCCGGATTGGACCAGCGCGGATCCCCGGGCGTGAACACTATTGGACGAATGTAGTCGGTGGGGTCCACCAGCCAGTGAATTTCCGGAGTGTAAACGGGCTGCACGGTACCCATGTTTACCAACGCGCTCCGGTACATGAAGAACAGCTCTTGCGTAGAGCTCTCGCCGACGCCGTTGGTCCCCGTCGTCAAGTGCCCGGGAATGAAGACCTTGGGTTGCAGATACAGCTGGTACATTACGATGTCGCGGTGTCCGTTGTTGGCGGTGTTGGCCGAAGACGCCGAGCCCAGTTCAACGTCGGTCGGCGGCAACGCGGCGAACAGATTGAACAAATTCTGCCCGACCGCCGGACCCCACGCCCCATCGGGAGCGAGGCCTTCCTTGAGAGGCCCCGTGCTGTTGTGCCAGACGAAGCTGAAGTTGTAGCCGCTGCGAAGGACGAAGTCATAAAACATCGCAATGGGTCCGCCGGGACCGCCAGAACCACTTGTCGCCGTATTTATTTGGCCAGGCACCCGGGTCGCAGGGTTGGTCGGTGGCGTGAGTGGCGTGCCCCGTGGGTACATTTGGGGATCGCGTGAATCCTGAGTCACATTGAACGTGAACGGGGGATATGTGGAGTCGGGCGGCACGGCATTGGAGTGCATGTGCTTGAAGCTGACAATGCATGCCAGCGGTTCTAGGAAATTGAGCCGCGTGATTTCTGTCCCGGGGGTCGACCCGCGCGTCACGAGGGGGAAGCAATTGACCGGATTGCCATCGGGAATTATTTTTGCTCCTCCGTTGATCGCGTTCGGATCGTTGAACATCCTGAGGACGTCCGTCTGCATTGCGTCACACGTTTCCGGCGAGGCGTAGATCGTGGCGTTGGTCCACTTTGCGATGTAGGCCGCGTTGTCTGCATGGTCGAAGTGGCCATGTCCAAGCAGAATCGCCTCCGGTTTGAGGTCAACCATATCCTGAATGACGAAGGGCGTCCGGCCCGGCGTGAGCTCCAGCCGAGTGACGTAGGAATCGAGCATGATGACGCGTCCCAGAACGGAAACCGCGTAGGTCGTATTCGTCAACCAGGAGAAAATGACCTTGTCCTTCTTGACTGCCCCCGTATTGGCGTCGACGTTTTCAAGTCCAAATATTTTTTGCCGTGCCGCGATCAGAGCAGAGTCCGCGAATGCTACCGACGAGGACATGCAGCACATCGCAAACACGAAAAACGCCGATATGAATTGCCTGGATTTCATGTGTTTCCTCCTGGAACAAAGTGGTCAGCTGCCACTCCGATTATTCGCTGAATACTTTTACTTCAGGCGCGGTCTCGCCCGTGGGATTCGTTAGGGCCGGCGTTATTCAGGCATGAGATTCGGGCGCGCGACCGTCACCCCAGCGACACAAATTTGCGCTTGCCCCATGCGGTTGTCAAGAACACCACGTACCCGACAATTTGGCGCTCACAAAAACGCGCGGCCGGCGAAATTGTGCCGAGTACATCACGTTGACTATTCGTGACCACCTGCCCCGCTCAGCGACTCGACGATGCCACTGCTGGCCCAGAACGTCGCCGCCTGCAAGGGCGTCATGCCGTCATTGTCTCTTGCATTGACATCGGCGTTGCTGGCCAGCAACAGTTCGACGACGTCTTTATTTCCGGTGAATGCAGCTGCGTGCAAGGCGGTTTTGCCCTCGCGGTCTTTGGCATTTACGTTGGCATGATTGGCCAACAACAATTGGACAAGATCGCGGTTGCCGGCAAACGCTGCAACCTCCAAGGGTGTCTTGCCGCCCTTGTCGCTTGCGTTGGCATCTGCCTTAGCCGACAGGAGCAGCTCAGCGACGTCCTTGTGGCCGGTGAAGGTGGTCGCATACAGGGCTGTCTGGCCGTCATCGTCCTTGACGTCGATCATCGCGTGGTTGGCGAGCAGCAGCCTTACCGTGTCGGCGTGCCCGGCGAGGGCGGCCCAGAACAATGCCGTCTTGCCGTTTACTTCCTGCGCGTTGACATCGGCCCCATGGGCCACCAATACCTCGGCAACGTGCTGGTGCCCACCGAGCGCCGCGAGGTATAGCGGGGTCGCGGCGAGCCTAGTTCGCGCGTCGATGTCGGCCTGATTGGCCAGCAACACCTCAACGACCTCGACGTGACCCCTGACCGCTGCCGAATGGAGCGGTGTGTTGCCGTTGCCGTCCCTGGCGGCCACGAGATCCGGGTTCACGGCAAGCAGTGCGCGGGTAGTGCCGACGTCGCCATTGCGGCACGCCGTCTGGATCGCGTCGATGTCGGCGCTGGCCGCCGGCATCGTGCTACAGCCGGCCACGAGGCTCAACGCCAGCGTAGCCAGTATCAGGGCCGCAGCACGAGCCAACACGCGACGCTCACACCGTCCGGATCAGTCGAGGCCGAGTTGTTGCGGCCCGGGCCCCGATCCCGGTCCCGGCCCACACAGCGGCACCGCACTAAGCGACGGGCTTGTCCTGATCGTCGCGTACGGCCCGGGCTGCGTCGTGAACACCTGGAATCCCGGCACGTTCGTCGCCCCGCTGCTGAACGTCGGGTCGCCGCCGCCCCACCAGCCATGCTCGGCAAAAACCGTCGGCATGTACTGACCGCTCACCGGATGCGCAGGAGGCGTTGGGTCGCCCGAGATCGTCGTCGTGGTGGTTGCCTCGAGGTCGTTGATCGCGCTGCGCGGGAAAAAGCAATTGTTCCCCGTGCTGTTCATCGGGCCGCCCCCGAGATCGATGTTGGCGTTGGAGATCGCGTAGCCGAAGAACGAGTCGAATCCCACGCCGACACCCGCCGTCGAGCCGGAAAGGTCGCTGTTCTGTACCTTCACGTTCAAGTTGGTCAGGGGCGAGATATTGTTGACCCACAGGTTGTAATAGTGGCTGCCGCTTATTCGACTGTTGATGATGTCCAGCACGATCGTCTGCGGATGATCCGTCGGCGGCCCGTCGCCCGTCGCGTAGTTGTTGGTCACTTCGAGGCCGTTGTTGCCGCATCCGGTGAAGCTCGTGTTCGTCATCTGAAGCAGGCTGACGTCGCCGCCGCCGACCGAGCCGATGCCCAAGCATTCACCGGTGTTGTCAGGCGAGCTTGCGAGCCTCACGCTTCCGACGCCGCCAGGAGGAGTGGAGTACGCTGGTAGCCCGTTGCTGATGGACGTCTTCTGGACGACCACGTTGTTGAATATTAGCGATGCGGTGGTGCCCGCATCGGTGCCGTCATTGCCGCGATTGAACAACTCCAGCATGTCGCCGGGGTCTTGCTGGAAGATGCTGTTCGTGACGTAGACGAAAGATGTGTTGTGACCGGCGGCGACGATGTATTCGAGCCCGTTGGTCGACGCACCACCGATGCCGTTCAGGAACAGATGGTTGCTGATCTTCTCGGTCAGGGGTCCATTGCCGGCCGGGTTGACGAAGAGGCTGTCCGCATTCGCCCCCGGACTGCCGATGCTGTTCTGGACATTGTTCACCAGCGATGCGATTACGGTGCCAGTGGTTCCGATCTCCGTTTGCGTCGCGATGCCCTCCAGCGTTCCGATGCCATTCGGCCCGCGGCATTGCAGAAGGAAGGCCATGTAGTTGCCACTGAGGATGGCTTGTATGTACGCGTCCGAGTTGCCTGGAACGACATTTCGCAGGTCTATTCCGTCACCGCACACGCCGTCATGGACGTAGTTGTTGCTGATGGTCGCATTCGTGCGCACGGTGGCCGCATCGAGCATGATCCCGGCCCATCCTGCCTTGATGCCAGCATTGTGATTCGCCATGCCCGGCGTGTATGACTCCAGGTAGAACGGCTGGACGATGAACCCGACCGCGCCGGAGGTGTTGAAGAATGATACGTCGTTGCATGTGATCGTGATGTTCCCGGCGGCGTCGAGGCCATAAATCGCCCCACGACTGATCTGCGACGCAGCATCCGCGCCGCCGATGACCAAGTTTTTCACGGTTGTGTTGGGAGCAAGCGTGACCGCGTCACCGGTGCCCGTATTTCCTGTCGCGCTGGTGTTCGTGATCCGCGGCAACAGCGCTGCGCCAGACGATACTGGTACTGTCGTCGGCAGCGTTGTAATGACCGGAAAGGCGGGGAGCGGAAACAGCAGCGGCGGAGTGGGTCCCGGCTGCAGGATATTGCTGCATGCTGCTATTCCCGGGATGCCCGCCGCATTGCCTCCGGCCAACGTCTGGCCCGCCTGCAGCACGATGCCACCATCAAGTGGCGGGACGCTGGTGGGAACCGCCACGATAATGATCGTGTCGCCCGGGTTGGACGCCGCCTGCACCTGGGCGAGGTTGTTGAACGGCGAGGAAACACCGCCGTCCACACTCGCAGGAGCACCGGACTGGACGTACCAAGTACACGATCCCGGAGGTGTCGAGCTTTCCTCGATGAAGGGGCAGGGGCCGCCGGCGTGCGCACGCGAAACAAGTCCCACGCCGAGTCCTGCAGCAATGACGCAGAAAGAGAGGAGCTTGAATGCTGCCTTGAGCCCACGCTTGCTTGTCATTTGGCTTACCTCCAGTTCGTTTGGCTTAACTCCCGTGTTGTTGTCGCTGCGCGGCCCACAGATAGCGCGGTGCTACTGCAGTGACTGGAACAAAACACGCCACAACCCGTGGCTTGCATTGCGCTGTTAGCCAAGTTGAAGCGAGGACTGTCGCAGATATGCTCCCGACGCGATGGTGCAATGTCCGGCCGCTCGGGCAACTTGGCGCGTATTGCGATAAGCAAGTTGTATACCACATCTGATTATCAGCGGGTTGGGAACCATCACGTTCGGACTCTGTAAAATTCCACGACAACTACGCAAGATTCCCGCAAGCTCAATCCAGCTGACGCTTCGGCCTTGGCCTGAAGCGGGTCAAGCAGATATTTGGCATCGCGGTGACGAGTCGAGCGATAAGGGTGGTGGCAGCGTGACGATTCATGCGTTTCCACACGGGCTCGTCGTAAGCAGTAGCACCGCTGCGTGTGCTTCCGGCTAAGAACGGCCCTGCGAACGCAGTGAGAACGCGAACGACAATCTTGTTGTGAGCGACGAATCGCGATCAGCGGCAAAGAAGTGAGGCGCGGGCTGACCACCAACTTTCTTACGCGAATATCGCGTCGCGTTTCCTGGCCGCGTGACTGCTTCGCTACCGCTCGAATCCCATCCGTGCATTAGCCGGGGCGTCTTTGGCGAATATCTGCAGGCCGCGGTCGACCCGCAGGCGCAAGGCGTGCTGCGCGACCCGGCTTACGTCCAGCTATCTCCGCCCCCTGCACCGCCGCTGAACCCGTCATCCCAAGAACCGCTGTCGGCGACGCCAAAGTCGTTACCACCCAAGTCGTCGTTGCTGGGAACGGATGGCACTTGGTCAACGTCCCCCAAGGGCGAAGCGGCGCCGCTCGCGTGCCCACCAATCAATCGATTGGCAAGTGCCTCACCCGCAACGATACCGCCTCCAATGGCCGCACCCGTCGCAAGGCTCCCTAGCAAGCCCGATCCCATCCCACCGCCTGCTGGAGCCATCGGGGTTGCCGTGGACACGCCCCCGGGCTGGCCTGACGCAGCTGGGAAATAACCGGAGGGACCGCCTGCCGCGGCTCTCCGACGCATTGCCAAGAATGCCACGACAATGATTGCCACGAGGGCCACGCCAGCGAACGTTAGCCAAGGGATTCCACTATTTCCTGAAGGACCGACTCTTTCGCTTGCCGGGCGCAGGCTGTCGGAAGAGGCGATCTCTCGCCTTAGTGCGGCCACCGCCTGAGCCTTGGCGAACGGCAGTCCGGGCTCGAGTCGTTCAGCCGTGCTGAGTTCATCGCGGGCGCTTGCCATGTGTCCCTGCTTGGCCAACAACTCGGCTTCGACGTAATGGGCCTTCGCGCTGTCGGGATGCGCGCGCAGAACGTCGCTCATCATGCGCTGCGCTTCCGCTAGGTTGCCGGATTCCGCCGCTTGATAGACCTGACTGAGGGTCGGTTCCGCAGCCCCGGCAGATACGGCCAGCGAGGCCATGACCGTAAGGATTAGCGCGCTAAGCATCGATCTTGTAGACATGGTAATGCTCCTGTTCACTGACACCTCAAAATCGGCGTCGCTCCCTTTCAATGACATCTTAGATTGGCGCCGGTTTCAAAGTTACAAGGCCTGGCGGCGCGAAATTGTGGCGGTGATGTCAGCTCGCGGGCGGGATCTAAAACGACACTCGAAGCGCTGCTCAGGAGATGGCGCTGCGGGGTGCATCTCGATGCACCTTCCAAGACGGTGTCCGCTTTAGCGGAGCACCCGCTCTGATCTCTGAACGAAAAAGGCGGCATACCGACTTCTAGACGTCATTTCAGACGTAAATGATACGCAAGACCAAGCATGGGAGTAGATGACTGATGCCGCGGCGAAGGCAGCGGCCAATGGCGCGGACCACGCTATGCTTGTTCGTAACACACGCGGCCAAGTTCGAACTTGGGGACGAGAGCCATGTCAGCCCCGTCTTCGTCTGAGTAGACGGTAAGTTAACCAAGAAAGGCCGACAGCAAGAATCGCGAACAAGCATTGGCCCGTAATGCTGAAAGCTTCAAGATAGGGCGCTAGCGCTGCCAATGACGGAACTGTCGAGTTACTCGCGATTGCGTAAAGCGCGACCCACATAAGCAGAGCGAGGGTAAGGCCGCTGAACGTGCAAAGAAAAGCCATTGCTCAAGTGTCTCCCAACGCACCCTTCGCGCAATGCGGTCCGCGGCGCGACCCTCTTTGCGACTGGCTGCCACTGGTCTGACCCACGAAGGGATACCTTACCGGGCGATTTCGTCGCCTCGAACAGGGGACGCGAGTGCTTGTTTCAGATCGTTGTGGTGGGTGGCGTGTTTGTTCGCCAGCCGGCAAACTGACCGTTTATTGAGCACAAAGTTCTGAGCTGTTCGTGCTCAGTTGTCAGCGTCGGCGGCGAGCGGAGCGCCCAGGCTCAAGTTCGGCGGCGATGGCCTGTTGCAAGTGCTCGAGCCCGAACGACACGTCGTGCACAGTGCCGTTGATGAAGAATGTTGGGGTCACTCGCACTCCACTCCGGTTGCCGCCATCGATATGCTCTTGGACACGCTGCAGGTAGACGTGATCGTTCATCTCGTAGTCGTAACGCTTCAAATCGACCTCGGCCTCTTCGGCGTACCGTCTGAGGCTTTTTGCTTTCAGATGTAGCTGGTTCTCGAAAAGCAAATCGTGCATGGACCAGAACTTGCCCTGCCCGCCTGCGATTTCTGCCGCCTCCGCCGCCAGTTCTGCATGGGGATGCACCTCCCGCAGCGGAAAGTGACGGAACACGAAGCGCACACGCTCGCCAAAATGCCTGCGCAGCATTTTCACCGCGGGGTAGGCCTGAGCGCAGTTGGGGCACTCGAAGTCTCCGTATTCGACAAGCGTGATCCTCGCGGTCTCAGGCCCCAGGATGTGGTCGCCATGTGTCACCGGGACTGCAAGCATGTCGATTCCCCGCGTTGATTGATCGATGGCCGCCGTTCGTCCTTCGACGGCGGTCGTTGCGTCATCATGCCGCGTATCGATCCGCTCTGCCACCGGGCGCAGCTGGTGAGCGTCCCGGAGTCGACGGCAGAGGACCTGATAGCTAGTTCGCGAGCTTCACCGCGATCGCATGCGCCTGCTTGATCGCACGGCGTGTCGGGCGATTTGCGACATTCGCGCGCGCGAGTTCGAGCGCACGTCGGCAGTCATTGCCGCTGCCGGCGTAGAACTCCGCGGCGTGGTCCGCGAAAGCGAGCAGGTGTCTCCCAAGAAGATCATCGAAGCCAAACCGCGCGGCGTCGAGCTGTATCTCGGCCTCTTCGAACCTCTCTTGCGCGATCAGCACGTCGGCAAGACGCCACCGGACCTCCGGATCGCAGCTCGAAAGCGCCGGCAGGAGTAGCGCCTCCGCATCGCCGGTTTGGTCCTGGCTCGCGTAGATCTCCGCCAGGTGCACACGCGCCTTCACATAGCCCGGCAAATAAGCAATTGCGCGTCGATACCAGAGCGCGGCAAGTATTCGGGTCCGGCACGGGCACGAGCTCTCCCCACAGCATGCCGAGCTGAAAGCAGACCCACGCCAGCGGAAACGGCGAAACGTCGTCGTACGAGTCAAACGCCCGCCGATACACAGCGTCTGCCTCGGCGAAGCGTCGAGATCGGCAAGCACGGCGCCGAGAGGCACCAGATCTTCGAGCCGATCGCTCGCCGTGGCAATTCGGCGACGCGCAGCGAGCACCACATCGAGCTCCACGCCACATGCCTGATCGATCGCTCAACAAGTGGCGCTCGATCTGCTTCGCGCGAACCGCCGATCACCGTCGCACGCGCGAGATGGCCTCGTGCATCGTCGAAGCGATGTACGGTGGAAGCGATCTCTGCGTGAACAAGTGCTGCGCGAGACGAGTTGTCCACGCGTGCGAATTGCGATGGCCAACGATTCTAGACGGTCGAGTGCGTCCAGATCGCCAAGAAATTGCGCGCCAGACGCTCTTTATCGATAATGTCTTCGGCGATGCCCGGGCGTCCGCGGATCTTGCGCGAAACGTGTCCACGCGCGACGACGCGCGCTCTCCAGGTTGATCGCAGCGATCTCCCCGTCGGTTGTGGGTGGGCCGGCGCGGTCAAGTTCCACAGTCGTGCTCATGCCGCGACCTCGAAACGGAGCTTCAGACTTCCGAGACCTGTCTTGAGCAATGTCGAGACCATGGCCCGCACGACAATGTCGGGCTGATTGTCGGCCAAGGAAGTCCACGCGCCAGTCGGCGACGCAGCCGCTCGCCCTTCGGCTTGACCTCGATCGTGCCGGCGTAGTGCGAGGCGGGACATCCCGGCGACCAGCGTGTAGCGATAGAACCGCTTCGTGTTGTCGACGTTCTCGAGGCGTTCGACGATTTCCCTGCCGTCGCGCGTTTCGATTCTCCGGAGCTGACCGCATGCCCGCGCCGATCAAGCTGACTCGTGCGACCGCCGGATGCCAATGGAGATTGAACTGGCCGATCAGCGACCACACCGTCGTCGGGCGCCGCCGCGAGCTCGACGGATTCGGCGACGGTCTGCACTTCCGTGTTCGGCGTGGCGAAATACGGAAACACCTTCATGCCGGGCTTGGTCGCCCCGGTCGCGCCGCCCTGGAGGAATTCGCGATCGCGGTTGACGAGCCAGGTGAGCAGGATGTCGATGACGTTCGCGTCGATCGTGCGGCCGCCGCCCGTCTGATAGGGCTGGCCGTTGATCGTGCTCTTCTCGATCTCGAGATGGCTTTGATCGGTGATCGGCTTTGCGACATCGAACAGCAGGAAATCGTCGAGGAAGACATTGGCGTTGGCGGCGAGCGCTTCCGGGGTCCAATCGGCCTTGCCGTCGAGCATGTCCCAGTCGGCGAAGCTGTCCTTCAGGCGCTGCAGGAACAACGGCTGAAGCGTCTCCGAGATCGCGAAACGGCGTCTGCTGATTCCACAGGTCGCGCAAATCGTCGATCCCCTCGCATTGCGGGATTGTTGAGCCGCATGTTCGTCTGCTCGGGGCGTCCGACCCAGTCGATGCGGCGCGACGGATATCCGAGCGCGGTCGGGCGGCTGCGGGATGGGGACGGTCTCGGCGATCGCGCCGAACAGCGAGCCTTTCGCGGGATCGAGCACGCAGCGCGTATCGAACTCGACGACGATGCAGAGCACGTTGTCGTGCTGCAGCAGATTGGGAACCTTCTTGAGCGTCGCGACGATCCAGGCGAGATAGAACGGGTCGGAACGCAGCCCGGCGAACACGCGGAAATCGCCCTCCGGCGTCGACGCCCCCTTTTCGTCGTTCACAGTGAGCGACAGCTCGCGACCGTCCGGCAATGTGCAAACGCCGCGCTGGATCGCCTTCCCCGCAGCATCGCGCGTCAGCACTTCGAACCGGAAGCTGAAGCGAGATCTCGTCGTCCGCGGGCTGAAACTTCGCGGCGTTGCCAATGCCTGCAACGCTCACGCGGCGAACGACGATCGAGTGATCGATGACGTTCGAGAAAACTCGCATTTTCGCCGGCCGAAGGGAAAACGCACATGGCGAGCACGGTGCGCGCCGGATTCTCCGGACTCGTGAACGCAAAGAGGTCGGTGACGTCGGCCGCAGGCTCGCCAATCGACCGCGGTCCATCAACGTGATCGGACATCGTTGGCCTCCTTCATCCGCTTAGGTCAAGTCGGCATCACCCGCCCCAGGAAGCCGCGCGTCAGTGACCCGATCTCTGCACAGTGGTCTTCAAGCGCGAAGTGACCGCTGTCGATCGGATGGAACTCGATCTCCGGCATGTCCGCGGGAGGCTTCATGCTGGCGCCCGGGAAAGAGCGGGTCGTTGACGCCGGTGGCGATCATCACCTGACGCTGGTGCGCTTTGAAGAACTGTCGCGCATCGGCGACCGTCTGCCTGTTGTTCCTGATGTCGTAGAGGAGATCGAGCATGATCTCGTCGACGCCGGGGCGAGCCAGCAGGGCGCTGTCGATCGTCCAATTGTCGGGGTCGATCAGCGAAGGTTCGCGCGTCCCGGCGAGATACTGACTGCGAACGGCATCCGGCGTCAGCTTGGACCGGACCGCGTCCCGATGCGCCGGCGACCCGTCCTTCCAGTACGCCAGCTCGGTCGCCCAGAGTGGGCCATCGATCGGCTCTCCGAACGCTGGTGTGTTCTGGATGACAACGCCTGTTACGCGATCGGGATATTTGAGCATCAAGCGGTATCCGATGGGGCCGCCGAAATCCATCACGTACATGGCGAAACGTCTGACCCCGAGCTTATCGATCAGCGCCTCCACCACCTCCGAAAGATGGGCGTGCGTATAGTGGAAATCGGAGCGTGAAGGGACGGCGCTGTGTCCGAATGCCGGATAGTCGGGTGCGATCACCCGGTACTTGTCGGCGAGCATCGGAATGAGGTTTCGGAACATGCGCGACGATGTCGGAAACCCGTGGAGCAGCAAAACGACCGGCGCCGCTGCTGGACCGGCCTCGCGATAGAAGATCTCCAGCCCACCCACATCGATGGTTCGATAGCGTGTCCCAGCAAGCGCCCCTCCAGGCGCGGGAACGGCCGATGGTCCCGGCGGCGTAGCGCCTCTCACCGATGCTGAAAGGGCGGCTGCAAGAAGGCCGCCCCCAAGTCCCGCCAGAGTCCAACCGAAAGTCCGACGCGAGGCGATAGGCATCATCGTTCTCACGGTACGCGCACCTCACATCGGCGCGGGCAGTCAACATGATCTGACATCGCCAGCCTCCTTCATCCGCTCAAGTTCGCGAGCCAGTTCAACGCAGATGATGCTCGGCATGAAAAAGTACTCGCCGCCGCGAAGCACGTTGAACGACTCGATGCCGTGGATGCGGCGTCTGACCGGCTCCTTCGGAATGGTGAATGTCGCCTCTTCGTCCTGCCGCCCGATGATCGGGTCGCGCTCGTTGCCGATGCCGATGAAATTGCCGTCGTTGATCCACTCCTGCTGCAGGAATTCGAGCGTGGCCATCGCCTTGGCGCTGATGAACAGGAAGATGGCGCCGCGTGGCACTTGATCGTCTCGGTCGGACAACGCGTTCGGATCGTATGGCGGTCCGTACGTCGTGCCTCGCCTGATGACGCGATGGATGTTGACGATCGGTCAGGCGGGTGAGTTGTGTGTCCCGCGGATTCATGCGCCGGATATGGCTTCCAAAGGGCACCTGCCGGCCATGCGGGTCCTTTGCGTAATCGAAGTCGTTGTTCCGCTGCGGGTCCGCGCCGAGGGCGGGATTGTCGGCGTCCGGCGCCAAGGTCAGCGGAGCGCCGCTGCGCCAGCGGCCGACCAGCTTCGCGGCGATCAATTCCCGTTCTTCCTCGGTGCTGCCGTTCGCGTGGAGGAATCGATTGAAGGCGCCGACGCGCGACTGGTATTTGCGGAATCCCACATAGGTCCCGTTGCGACCGAGGACGTCCGGCTGCGGCATCGGCAGTGGGATCCCGGCCTCACCCGGATATCCGAGGATGAACTCGCCGGCCTTGATCGGCCGTCCCTGACCGGGTAGCGGCTCGACACCGCTGCCCTCGACCGCCGGCTGGTCGATGCCGTCTTTGTAACCCAGTGAATTGAGGTCACCCGGCTGGGCGCCGAAGTCCTGCATGCCCACAACGCTGACGCCCGAGAATCCTTCGTACTGCTCGCGCGCGACCGCGAGGGCGCGCTGCCGCTTTTCCTCGGAATCGCTGAACGCGCTTACTCCGATATGGATTTGGCCTTTGCCGATACGGCGTGTCCCAATTCTTCGGATCGTTGACGCCTTCGTCGCCGAGCTGCCGTGCGCGCGCCGCCATCCCCACGCGGAATGCCTCGGGGAAGCTTTGCAGCGATTCCTGCGGGAGCCCGAGTGCCTCGAGGCCCGCATAGCTGATCCCGACCATCAGCCAGGTATTGGCCGCGTTCCACCAATTCGCGGCGGAAGCGACATGAGGCGTCGAGCCGGCGGAGGAACTGCCGGCCCGCCTGAGCATCGTCGACGCGCAAGAGCACATGAGTGCCGAAGTACGGCGCCGGCCTCTGCCGCAGGACGGTCGCCTGGATCTCGTGCAAGTCGAGCGTCGGCGCGTGCGTCGAAGGATTCTCGTCGACGGATTCCGTTGGCGGACAACATGGGCACATCCTTTCATGGTCCGGGTCCATTTGCGGGCCCGGACCTCGAGCGAACGATCGGCCGCTCCGCCTATCCAATCTTGTCGAGCAGTTCCTCGACGGCCTTGCCGACCTTTTCGAGCCTTCGTGTCTCCGCCGCGGTCAGGTTCGGACTGTTGACGTACCAGGCCTCCGCCGCGATCTGGTGCTTGGCGATCCAATCCGTCGCCGCCTTCGGGTTGCGCATTCCTGGATAACCCTCGCAATTGCACAGCCACAGATCCATGGCATTCGGAATCTTCGCCGCGAAGTCGTCGATGTAGGGGTCAAAGTCGCCGTCATAGGCCGTCGCGAAGAGCAAGCTTCGTGTCGTTGTCCACGAACACGAAGCGCATGTCGTGGACCGTGCCTACCGCGTCCGCCGCCCGGAAGTTCCCTTCCAGCAACTGCAGGAAGCCGCGAAGCCGCTTCGCTCCCCCTTTCACGAACGGAAGGAACACGGTGAGCTCCGAGACCTTGCCCTGACGGAGGCCGATACGGCCGGCGGTTTGCGCCCGCGGCGGCGCTGCCAGCGCTTCCGTGAGCATGGAGAGCCCGTTCTCCAGCGCGGCTTTCCCGATCTCCGGCGCGTCGGCGTACAGCTCCCGCAGCTTCTGAATCTTCTGCTCGACGGTCAGGTCCTGTTTGGGCCGGTCCGCTGTTGCTGTTTGCGTAGCCATGCTGCTTTCTCCTTTCGGTCGATATGCGAAACGCGTGTGCGCGGATCTAGCTGCCGACCTTGTCGAGGAACTCCTCCACTGCCTTGCCGACGCGCTTGAGCCGTCGCGTCTCCGCCACCGTCAGATCCGGATTGGCGACGTACCAGCCCTCCGCCGTGATCTGGTGCTCGACGATCCAGTCCTTCACCTTCGGGCTGCGAATCCCCGGCCAGCCCTCGCATGCAGAACGATGACGTCCATGGTCGTCGGGAATCTTCGTCGCGAAGTCGTCGATATAGGCGTCCCACTCGCCGTCGTAGGCGGTGGCGAAGAGCAGCTTCGTGTCGTTGTCCAGGAACACGAAGCGCATGTCGTGGACGGTGCCGACCTTGTCCGCGCCCTGCGAGAAGTTGCCCTCCAGCAACTGCAGCAGGCGCGCGAAGCCGCTTCGCTCCGCCTGGTGCGAACGGGACGATCACGGTCAGCTCCGACACCTTGCCCTCGACGGGCGCCGATCCGGCCGGCGTTTTCGTTCGCCGGCTGGCGCTCCGAAGCCTGCGTTGAACGCGGGAAGCCCATTCTCCAGCGCCTTCTTTCCGAGCTCCGGCGCGTCGGCGTAGAGCTCCTGTAACTTTTGGATTTTCTGCTCGACGGCCACCTGTTTTGGCCTGTCTTCTGTCGCTGTTTGCGTAGTCATGGCTGTCTTCTCCTTTCGGTGTGCTGTGAACCTCGTGTGCGCGGATCTAGCTGATCTTGTCGAGCAACTCGTCCACCGCCTTGCCGATGCGCTGGAGCCGGAGGATCTCGGCCACCGTCAGTTCTGGATACGCGACATACCAGCCTTCCGCCGTGATCTGGTGCTTGACGAGGTAATCCTTCGCTCCCGGACTGCGAATGCCGGGCCAACCGTCCCAGGCCGAGTCGATGATGTCCAGGTAGTCGGGAATCTTCGTTACGAAGTCATCGATATAGGTGTCCCAATCGCCGTCATAGGCGGTGGCGAAGAGCAGCCGTGTGTCGTTATCGAAAAACACGAAGCGCATAGTGTGGAGAGTGCCGACCTTGTCCGCGCCCTGCGAGAGGTTTCCCCTCAGCAGCTTCAGGAAAGCGCGCAAGCGCTTTGCGCCCCCGGGTGCGAGCGGGACGATGATGGTCAGCTCCGACACCTTGCCCAAGCGGGCGCCGACGCGGCCGGCGCTTTCTACCGCCGGTGGCAGATCTGAAGTCTGCGATCTGAGTTCGTGAAGTGCATTCTCCAGCGCCTTCTTGCCGACCTCCGGCGCGTCGGCAAACAACTCTCGGAACTGCTGGATCTTTTTCTCGACCGCCTGATCCTGTTCCGGTTTGCTCAGTGTTTGTGTTGCCATGGCAGGCTCTCCTGTGTGCTGGATCGTAGGGTGCTCGCTAGTAGATTCGCGCGCCAAGACTGCAGCGCTATGTCGCGCCGCACACTGAACGTGTCGTTTGACAGCATTTTGCGAAGCGTGACAAAAAGCGATGTGCGATGAAGAACGTGATCGCACGGAGTCCGGATCCATGCGCATGGACAGGCCTTCGGCACCGCTCGTCTGAAAGATCGCGGCGCTCTAGCACGAGCTGATCGCGCAGCACCGGCAGTTAGGAAAAATCGGGCTGCAAGGAGCGCCCGTGCGCGCTGCTGCTGCGAAAACTTCTAGCGCACGGTTTCGAC
The DNA here is from genome assembly GCA_963816915.1 of uncultured beta proteobacterium. Taxonomy (GTDB): domain Bacteria; phylum Pseudomonadota; class Gammaproteobacteria; order Burkholderiales; family Casimicrobiaceae; genus PALSA-1003. Next base: position 216,749 of record CAWFMK010000008.1, on the reverse strand, counting down.
CGGCGCCGTGAAGACGTATCCGGCGCCGCGCTCGGTGCGGATCAGCTGCGTGCGATAGTCCTTGGGCTCGATCTTCCTGCGCAGCCGTCCGACCTGCACATCCACCGAGCGGTCGTACACCTCGTCGTTGTGCAAGCCGCGAAAGCTCGAGCAGCTGCTCGCGCGAAAGGACACGCTGCGGCGCGGCCAGGAAAGCGACCAGCAGGTTGAACTCGCTGTTGGTCGTCGGCACGATCTCGCCCTGCGGCGATTTCAATCGGCGCAGCCGCACGTTGAGCTCCCATCCCGCGAAGCGATATGCCCTGATTCGGGTCAAGCCCATCGGCCACCGACTCCTGCGCCCGGGAGCGGCGCAGCAGCGCCCGAATGCGCGCCAGAAGCTCGCGCGGGGAAAAGGGCTTCGTGAGGTAATCGTCCGCGCCGAGCTCCAGGCCCATCACGCGGTCGGCTTCGTCCTTGCGGCCCGTCAGCATGATGATCGGGATATCCGACTCGGCGCGGAGCTCGCGGGCGATCTGCATGCCATCCTCGCCCGGCAGCTTCAGATCGAGAATGACCAGATCGATCGTCGCGCGCGCCATCGCCGGCGCGATCTCGCTGCCCGATCCAATGGCCGTCACCTCGATGTCGTTGTCGCCGAGGTAGTCGACGATCATCTGCCGCAGCGATGGGTCATCGTCGACGGCGAGGACGTGAATAGGCGCAAGCGTTGCTTGCCGCGCAGGCATCTTGGTAGAGGGTTCGAGCCCTAGAGCGGGCATTGTGCCGCGATACTCGCCGATCGGCACAACGCGAATTTGTCAGCACCCTGAAAGTATATGTCGTCTGTCACATCGGAGCGGCGCGCTGCCACAGTCTCGTGGGTTCCTCCGGTTCGAATGAGACCGCGGGCGGCGTCACCGACCGGGTGCCGAAGGATCCGTTCCCAGCTAGGAGTTTCCGTGCCCCCCCGTGACTGCATCGTCATCGTTGAACCCGACGACCTCATTCGCGAGCTTGCTCGAGCGCTGGCTGGACGAGGCCGCGATATCAGGTTGTCCCGGTGCTCAAAAACCACGCAATGCCCGAGGTTATTCCGCGGCTGGTGATCACAGATATTTCCGAACCTGGCAGCGCGGGGAATACGATAGAGGCGCTGCACGCCGCCTATGCTGCGCCGATCCTGGCATTGTCCGCTCGCTTTCGGCGCGGTCTGGGTGGATCCAGCGAGCCGGCCCAACGGCTGCACGTCAGGAAAGTGCTGCCGAAGCCGTTCACGCGTCAACAGTTGCTGCGCGCCGTCCGCGATTGCTTGAAGGGGTCGTGAACGACCATAGCGCATCGGTGCTGCAGGCGTGAGCTCGGGCGATTCAGTCAGACCGCTGACGGTGGAGCGCACATGAACGAACCCTCAGATTTTCTCCCCTACCCCATGCAGCGCGAGCGCGCGGACGGAGAACTGAACCGGCAGAAGACTTATCTCGACGAGCTGTTCGAACTGGCGCCCGACGCGGTCGTACTGACGACCCTGCGCAATCCCCGGATCCTGCGCATCAATCGCGAATTCACGCGCATCTTCGGCTACACGTCGGAAGAGGCCGTTGGAAACTGCCTTCGCAATCTGGTCGTGCCAGATGGTCTCGAAGCGATCCTACCCGAGGATCCGGATCTGCTCGCAGGGCGAAAGGTGGAATGGGAAGTCATTCGTCGACGAAAGGACGGCACGCGGTTTCACGCTCACATCACCGGGAAGCGGATTGAGTTGCGCGACGATGAGGACGCTGCGTATCTCATCTTCAGGGACATCAGCGCGCGCAAGCAGGCCGAAGCTCTGTTCGAGGGCGAAAGGAGGCTGCTGGAGGTCATTGCCGCCGGGGGATCGCTTGCCGCAACTCTCGAAGCGTTGTGCCGCCTTGCCGAGGACGTCGACCGCAGTTCGCTGACCTCCATCCTGCTCGTGGATCGCACAGGGAAGCAACTTCATCACGGCGCAGGCCCGAGCCTCCCGCCGAGCTACGTTGCCGCCATCAACGGGGCGCCGGTCGGTCTGGGAATCGGTCCCTGCGCCGCGGCAGCGCATCTTCGCGCACAGGTGATCTCTCTGGACATGACTGCGGATGATCGCTGGTCCCCCGAGATGCGAGCGTTGACGCTGGAGCACGGCCTGCGTACGTGCTGGTCTACGCCGATCAAGTCCCCCGAAGGACGAGTGTTGGGTACTTTTGCCATTTATCCGAGCGAACCAGTAAGCCCGACTGCCGAGCAGAGAAGCACGATAGAGCAGCTCACGCATCTGGCGAGTATCGCGATCGAGCGTGCCCGGTCGATAGAGGCGCTGCACGAATCGCAACAGCGCTACGAGCGCGCGATGCACGCGGCCGAGGCAGGGTTCTGGGACTGGGACGTCCCGGCCGACCAGTTCTACGTCTCGCCGAAGCTCATCGAGATGGCGGATTTCCCGCCGGGAACCAACTTCGCCAGCCGGGCTGATTTCTTGGCGCGGACGCCTTTCCGCCCCGATGACCGGGCGAAGTGGGAGCGCGCGGTCAATGAGCTCTTTGCGAGCGGCGGCACGCGCCTCGCCATGGAAATGCGCTCCATCCACGGCGGCGAAACACGCTGGGTGCTTCTGAGCGGCATGTGCGTACGCGATACCGCCGGGAAGATCTTGCGTTGGACCGGCTCCGCGACCGACGTGACCGCGGGCAAGCGCGCCGAGGAAGCGCTGCGCGTTTCCGAGGAGCGCTATGCGCTCGCGCTGGAGGCTTCGGAGGAGGGTCACTTCGACATCGATCTGCAGGCCGGCGACATCTTCGTTTCCGCGCGCGTGAACGAGATCTACGGGTTTCCGGCACAGGCACAGACGCTGAACCGCAGTGAGTTTCTCGAGCGGATCCCGTTTCACCCGGACGACCGCCCGCGCGTGCTTGCCGAGGTGAGCAAGCACGATTGGAACGACCGCAACCTCCAAGAAATCCAGTGCCGGATCGTTCCGCGCTCTGGAGAGACGCGCTGGATCCGCTCGCGCGCGAAGGTCGTGCGCGACGCGCAGGGGCACGCGCGCCGGCGTGTCGGCGTGCTGGCGGACATCACGGAGCGCAAGCGCGCCGAGGAGGCGCTGCGTGAGCAGACCGAGCGACTGCAGCTCGGCCAGGCCGCGATGCGTATGATCATCATGGACTGGAACATCAAAGACGATCTGCTCACCTGGAGCGATCCTCCCGAGTGGCTGCGCGGGCCGATGCCGGCAAGCGGCCGCTATCCCCTCTTCAAGGATCAGGTCCACCCCGAGGACCGCGACAGATTCCTCGTTACCCGTCGACGTGCGCTCGAGACACTGCAGGTCCAGACGCAGGAATTCCGCTTGGTGCGGACCGACGGCGAGGTGATATGGGTGCTGGAGCGCAAGCACGCGTTCGCCAGCGCCCACGGAAAGCCCGTACGCATGCTTGCAGCGATGTTCGACATCACGGAGCGCAAGCGCGCCGAGGATGAATTGCGTGAGAGCGAAGCGCGCTTTCGCGCCCTAATCGCGCTCTGGTCGGACTGGTACTGGCGGCAGGATGAGCACCTTCGCTTTACGTATTCGACGGCCGCCACAGACCCGCCCGACGGCTATCCCGGAGGCTCGGCCATCGGCACGACGCGATGGGAGCTTCCGCGACGTCGTGCCGCTCTCGAGCTCGTGGGCAGAACACCGGAAGCTGCTTGCGGCGCGCAAGCCGTTCCGCGACTTCGAGTATTCCCGGCCGGCTGGCGACGGGACCCTGCGTTACATCAGCACCAGCGGCACGCCTATCTTCGATGAGAAAGGTGAGTTCCGCGGCTACCACGGCGTCGCGCGCAACATCACCGAGCGCAAACGCGTCGAGGAAGAGCTTCGCTCGCGTCAGGAGATGCTGGAAGTGGCACAGAAGGCCGCCCGCGCTGCCGCGTTCGAGTGGCGAGTCGGCGCGGGTGAAGGTGAGAACCGCTGGTCGCCCGACCTGGAAGCGATGCACGGAATTCCATCAGGCTCGTACGACGGGACATACGAGTCGTGGAAGAAGCTGGTCCACCCGGAAGACTGGGAGGGCGTCGAAGCCGCGATCAAGGCTGCGCAGCAGACGCGGCGACGTCGATGCCGAGTACAGGGTGCTGCACCCCGGCGGCGCGAATCCGGTGGCTGCACGCGAAGGGCCGGATGTTCTTCGATCCGGAGGGCAAACCCACGCGCATCGTCGGATTCATGCTCGACGTCACCGATCGCCATCTTGCCGACGCAGGAGCTGCAGCAGTTGGAGCGGCCAGTTGCGCCAGGCTCAACGCCTGGAAGCGCTCGGTACGCTTGCCGGCGGCATCGCGCACGACTTCAACAATCTCCTTGGCGCGATACTGGGTTATGGCGAGATGGCGCTTCGGAACGTCCGCGCCGGCAGTCGGCTGCGCCGCGATATCGAGAACATCATGATCGCCGGCGAGCGCGGCCACGCGCTGGTCGAACGCATCCTCGCGTTCAGCCGCAGCGGAGTCGGCGAGCGGGTTGCGGTGCACGTCGAGGAAGTCGTGCGGGAAACGCTTGCACTGTTCGCCGCCAAATTGCCGCGGCACATCGTCGATCGAGCGGCGGCTGCATGCGGGCAGCGCCGCCGTCATGGGCGACCCAACTCAGATCCATCAAGTCCTCATGAATCTGCTCACGAACGCCGTGCAAGCGATGCCTTCCGGCGGAACGCTCGGCGTGTCCATCGACCGGATGCATCTTCAAGCACCACGCGTTGTGACGACGGGCTCCATCGCGGCACGGGAGTACGTAGCACTGGAAGTTTCGGATACTGGCAGCGGCATTCCCGCAGAGATCTTCGAAAAAATCTTCGATCCATTCTTCACCACCAAGGAAGTCGGTGTCGGGACTGGCCTCGGCCTTTCTCTGGTGCACGGCATCGTGACCGGACTGGGCGGCGCCATCGACGTCGCGACCACCGTCGGCGAGGGAAGCGTGTTCAAGGTGTACCTGCCGCTAGCCGGTGATGTCACCGCGCCGAGCAAAGCCCAGGAAGCGCTTGGAGCGCAAGCCAGCGCGGACGGGACGAGGCCGAGTCATGGTCATCGACGACGAAGAGGCGTTGGTGAGGCTTGCTACGGAGACGCTGACGGAATTGGGATACTCGGCAGTCGGCTTCACGTCCAGCGCGAAAGCGATCGCAGCGTTCCTGGCTGATCCCGACCAGTTCGATGCGGTCATCACCGACGAAAGCATGCCAGGCGCGTCGGGCTCCGAGCTCATTCGCAAGATGCGCGCGCTCAGGCCGACGATACCCATTCTGCTCGTGAGCGGATATCTCAGCGCGGCCGTCATCGAGCGCGCCCGCGAAGCCGGCGCGAGCGAGGTTCTGAAAAAGCCGTTGTCCGCGCGCCAGCTCCAGATGGCAATTGAGCACGTGTTGCCACCCTCAGGAGGCTCGAGCACGAACAAGCTGGCATCTTCGGAGGCGTCGAAGCGTGCCGCCAAGCCCCGGCGCAGAGCCAGCCCGTCTCAGTCCGGACCCACTCGGCGCTGACAGTCGATCGGCTTAGTTTCGATAACTCGAGTGCACTTCGTGCCACGCACCCGGTTCAACGGTTGCGATCTGCAAAGCAGTGCCTCACGCGGCGCGCCCAGCAGTCATCGGAGGTCGCGTCGCGGATGCGAGTCATAACAGCCGGCACGCGTTTGTGTCGCCTGTCACGCAACCCGATTGATCCGACATTCGCACGACGCTCGCTCGCCGGACACTGACGTCGTCCGGTCAACCACCGCGAGGGCTCGATGAGCACGATCACCCATACCCTGTCCGCCTTGATTGTTGCAGGGGCAGTCGCCATGTCAGTCGCCACACAAACCGCGTTCGCTGCGGAAACGGGCGCGCGCGGCGCGCGCAACGTCGTTCTCGTGCACGGTGCCTGGGCCGACGGATCGAGCTGGTCCAAGGTGATTCCATTGCTCGAAAAGGCGGGATTGAATGTCGTGGCGGTCCAGAATCCGCTCACCTCGCTCGAGGACGACCTTGCTGCGACGAAGCGCGCGATCGCGATGCAGGATGGTCCAGTGATTCTCGTCGGTCATTCGTGGGCCGGCGTGGTGATCACCGAAGCGGGCACCGATCCCAAGGTGGCCGGTCTGGTCTACGTGGCTGCGTTCGCTCCCGATGTCGGAGAAGTGGTCGGCGATCTCGGCAAGGACTTCCCGCCGCCGCCCGGCGGCGCGGAGTTGCGACCCGCGTCGGACGGATACCTGACGATGACGACGAAGGGAGTCATGGAAGACTTCGCGCCGGATCTTCCCGTGGCGGAGAGAAAGCTGATCGCGGCCACGCAGGGCGCGACCAACGGCGCGGTGTTCGGCGCCAAAGTCGCCAACGCCGCGTGGAAGACGAAACCGACCTGGTACGTCGTCGCTGCCAATGACCGGATGATTCAGCCGGATCTGGAGCGCAAGTTCGCGAAGACGTTGAACGCGAAGACGATCACGCTGCCGTCGAGCCATGTGGCGATGCTCTCGCATCCGGCGGAAGTGGCGAAGCTGATCATCGACGCCGCCAGGACTGCGCCAGTCAGCCAATGAACGCGACGAGAGACACCATGATCACCCTCAACGTCAACGGAAAGCCGAGCAAAATCGATGCGCCCGAGCGAAATGCCCTTGCTGTGGGCGCTGCGCGACATCCTCGGAATGACCGGAACGAAGTTCGGATGCGGACTCGGCTTGTGCGGCGCGTGCACGGTCCACGTCGACGGCGATCCGATCCGCTCCTGCATCATGCCGCTCCGTGCGGTAAACGGAAAGTCGATCACCACTATAGAAGGGGTCGGCAAGACGCCCACCGGAGCGGCGGTGCAAAGGGCCTGGCTCGCCGTTGAAGTGCCGCAGTGCGGCTACTGCCAGTCGGGGCAGATCATGTCGGCTGCGGCCCTTCTCGCCAGGTTTCCTCATCCCAGCGATCTGGAAATCGACCAGGAGATGTCCGGCAACATCTGTCGCTGCGGCACTTATACCCGGATCCGCGAGGCCATCAAGCAGGCCGCGCAATCGAAGGCCTGCACACTGACCCTTCGGAGCTAACATGAGCCTTGATCATTCTTGCCAGGTCGAGCACTCGACTGCGACCGGATCACCGGACAGCGTTTCGCGGCGCAGGTTTCTGAAGACGAGCGCCGCAGCGGGCGGCGGCTTGTTGCTGAGCCTCGCTTTGCCGCTCGCTCGCGGCGAAGCTAACGCACCCGGCGCTGGAAGCTTCGAGCCCAACGCATTCATCCGCATCGGCCGTGACGGGAAGATCGTGCTGATCATGCCCTACGTCGAGATGGGCCAGGGCACCTACACCTCCATCCCGATGCTGATCGCCGAAGAGCTGGAAGTGGACCTGTCACAGGTGCGCCTCGAGCACGCTCCGCCCGACGAGAAGCTCTACGCGAATCCGCTGCTGGGCGTGCAGGCCACCGGCAACTCGAATGCGATACGCGCGTCGTGGCAGCCGTTGCGCGAGGCGGGCGCGACCGCCCGAACCATGCTGATCGCTGCCGCCGCGAAGCGATGGAACGTCGATCCGGCGTCCTGCCGCGCGCGAAGTGGTGTCGTGCATCACGAAGCACACCCGACGCAGCGCCACGTACGGCGATCTCTCTGCCGAAGCGGCGACCATGCCGGTGCCGGAGAAGGTCGCGCTGAAAAAACCGTCGGAATTCACGCTGATCGGCACACCGGCGAAGCGTCTGGACGTACCGGCGAAGCTCAATGGAACCGCTGTCTTCGGCATCGACGCTCGCCCGCCGGGCGTGAAGATCGCGACCCTCGCGCAATCGCCGGTCTTCGGCGGCCGCTTGAAAAGCGTCGACGACAGTGCTGCGAAAAACGTGAAAGGCGTCCGTCAGATCGTCCGCCTCGACGACGCTGTCGCCGTGGTCGGCGATCACATGTGGGCGGCCAAGCAAGGACTGGCCGCGCTCAAGATCGAATGGGACAACGGCACGCATGCGAAGCTCACCACGGAAGACATCGTGCGCGAGCTCGAAGCCGCGACGCGCAATACGGGCGCGGTTGCGCAGAGCATCGGCGATGCCGACAAGGCCATGGCGAGCGCCGCGACCAGAGTCGTGGCGACCTACGAGGTGCCGTTCCTGGCGCACGCCACGATGGAGCCGATGAATTGCACGGTCCACGTGCGCAAGGACGCCTGCGAAGTCTGGGTCGGTACGCAGGTCATCGCGCGCGCCCAGGCCGCGGCGGCGAAGACCGCCGGAATGCCGCTGGACAAGGTCATCGTGCACAACCATTTTATCGGGGGCGGATTCGGCAGGCGCCTCGAAGTGGACGGCGTCAGTCGTGCCGTGGAGATCGCCAAGCAAGTCGATGGTCCGGTCAAGGTCGTCTGGACGCGCGAGGAAGACATCCAGCACGACATGTACCGCCCCTATTTCTTCGACCGGATCTCGGCCGGCCTCGATGCCGACGGTATGCCTGTGGCGTGGAGCCATCGCTTCGCCGGCTCATCGATCATTGCGAGATGGCTTCCCCCCGGCTTCAACAACGGGTTCGACCACGACACGGTCGAAGGCGCGATCGATCTCGTCTACAACCTTCCCAACTTGCGGGTCGAGTATCTCCGGGTCGAGCCGACCGGCATTCCTACGGCGTTCTGGCGCAGCGTCGGCCCTTCGCACAACGTGTTCGTGACCGAAAGCTTCATCGATGAGCTCGCGGCCGCGGCGAAGAAAGACCCGGTGGAGTATCGGCGTGCCCTCCTCGAGAAATCGCCGCGCGCCAAAGCGGTTCTCGAGCTTGCCGCAGAAAAGGCCGGCTGGGGGCGTCCGCTGCCCGACAGCATCGGCCGCGGCGTTTCCGTTCAGTTCGCCTTCGCCACCTACATGGCGCAGGTTGCCGAAGTCGAAGTCGCGAAGGACGGAGCGGTTCGCGTTCGTCGCGTCGTGTGCGCGGTCGACTGCGGCACCGTGGTCAATCCCGACACGGTTCGGGCGCAGATCCAGAGCGCGATCATGTTCGGCGTCACCGCGGCGCTCTACGGCGCCATCACGCTCAAAGACGGACGCGTCGAGCAGAGCAACTTCCACGACTACCGCATCCTGCGCATGAACGAGGCGCCGGCCGTCGAAGTTCACATCGTGCAGAACCTGGAACCGCCCGGCGGGATGGGTGAAGCCGGCACTTCCTGCGTCGTTCCTGCCGTGACCAATGCGGTCTTTGCGGCGACCGGCAAGCGAGTGCGCAAACTGCCCATCGATGGCAACGTGTTGAAGCAGTCGGCGTGAATGGAGTGGGTCAACATGAATTCGTTGCTTGCCCGCCCGCGCTGCGGGGGCTAAGCGTCTCATGTCCTCTCGATGCAGCCATCTCAACTTCGTAGTGACGGATAGCCCCAACACCGCGGGCTGCGAAGAGTGTCTCGCTGCCGGCGACACGTGGGTGCATCTTCGACTCTGTCGAACCTGCGGCCACGTCGGCTGCTGCGACGACTCGAAGAACAAGCATGCAACGAAGCACTTTCGGGCGACGCAGCATCCGATCATGACTTCGCTCGAAGCGGGAGAAGACTGGAGCTGGTGCTTCATCGACGAGGTGATGATGGAGCTCACGCGTTAAGGTTGCTGCGCCAGCTGATCAACCTTCGAAAGGAGATTCTCATGAGCACCCAGTTCTGGGACCGTCTGTGGCGCAGCGCCGGCATCCAATTCGTCGTCTTTTTCATCGTCGCTTACTTCGTCTACGGCGATCAGCCCAAGGTCGGCGCGTCGCCCGACGCACTTGTCTCGTTTTACGACGGCAATCGCATCAGGATCCTGATTGCCGCGTTCGTCTTCGGTATGTCGGTCCTCAACCTTCTCTGGTTCGCAGCAGCAATCAGAAGCGCGTTGCGCGACGCAGGGCAGGACGGTTGGGGGGCCGCCGTGACCGCCTCGAGTGCCGCGCTCGGGGGGATGTTGTTCGTGCTCATGACAGTGGGCGCGACGCTTGCGTACAAGATCGCCGGCTCCGGCATTCCAACGCTCACCTCCGGGTTGAACGACGCGGCGTGGGTCTGCACTGTGATGACCTCTTTCCCACGGGCGATGCTGATCATGGCCGGCTCCTTCGGACTTTGGCGCGCAGGAATGATTTCGAACGCCCTATTCGCGGCCGGCGTAGCAGCGGTCGTGTTGGTCCTGCTCGGTGGGACGACGTGGGCGGCTGACGGAATCTGGGCGGCGGACGGTGCCTATTCGCGGTTCATTTCACCCCTGATCGGGATTGCGTGGGTCGTTGTGATTAGCGGGGTCCTCTTGAAGAGTCCCTCCGCCGCGCGCACGCCCGATCGAGCGGCGGTGCCGCAGTGGTAGTTGCAGAAACGGAAGTGCGGTCCATCTGATTCAGCACGGCGCCGGCCCGCAGCTCATCGAAGGCTGCCTGTCGCGATTTCCATGGATTTCGACACGATCAAAGTACAGCGCGACGGAGGCGTCCTCTTCGCTACGCTCGCGGCTCCACCCATGAATCTGCTCGGTCCCGAGCTGGTCCGCGATCTAGTCTCTCTGATTCGATGGGCAGAGGCCGACCACACTGCCCATGTAGTGGTCTTCAAGAGCGCCGACCCTGACTATTTTATTTCCCACGTCGACGTGAACAAGGTCAAGGAGTACCGGGAGGAAGCGGCGAAGCTGACCGGCGAAGCGTCAATCGGCCTCCTGTTTCGCCATCTGAGCGCGAGCCGCCTCGTCACCATCGCGCAGATCGAGGGCCGGGTGCGCGCCGCCGGAAGCGAGTTCATTCTGGCGTGCGACATGCGCTTCGCTGCGCGAGAATCGGCGATTTTTGGTCAGCCGGAGTCGGGGCTCGGAGTCAACCCCGGCGCGGGCGGCATTCAACACCTCGCCCGTCTCATGGGCCGCGCCCGGGCGCTCGAGGTCATGCTTAGTGCGGAGGATTACGACGCGGAGCTGGCGGAGCGGTATGGCTGGATCAATCGAGCGTTGCCCGCCAAAGCGCTCGGCGACTTCGTCAGATCGCTGGCTCTCAGAATCGCCGCCTTTCCGGCGGCTGGCCGCGTCGTGGTCAAAGACCGAGTCAACGCGATCTCGCTAGCACCGGTCGAAGACTTCCGTCGCGATTCGGATCTCTTTGGCGAAGGCGTGGGCAGCCGTGAGGCACAGGGGCAACTCACGGCCGCGTTCAGGCGCGGCTTCCAGACCCGTGAGGCGGAATTATCGCTGGGCCTTCTGCTGGGCGAACTGACCGACCGCTGATCGGCGTCAGAGAAGCTGCTCGGGAACGAACGGTGCCAGCAGCATGTTGCGAAATTGCATGAAAGGTGTGACCTCCGGCTCGGAGGACAGCAACACCTCCGGTCGAGCGCCCACCAACAGCCATTGCAAGCTGTTCCCATCCGGGCCGAATCGCAACTCATACGAGCTCTGCTGAGCGCTGGCGTCGATGACGCTGCTCACTTCGCGAGCAAGCTCGGGACAGCGCACGACGATTCCCAGCTCGGTGTTCGTGCTCTCGGACCGCGGATCGAGATTCATGGAGCCGATGTAGACCATGTTTTCATCGATCACCGCCGCCTTCGCGTGCAGACGGCCCAGCGACATGGTCGGCAGCATGGCCAGATCGTTGTGATGAACACCCGAAGGACTGAGCTCATACAGCTTGACGCCCGCCCTCAGTAGCGCGACGCGATAACGCGCATACCCGATGTGCACCACCGGGACGTCGTTCGCTGCCAGCGAATTGGTCAGAATGACGACCCGCACGCCCCGTCGCCTCAGATCGGCGAAAGCCTCCACGCCTTCAGCGCCAGGCACGAAGTACGGGGAGGAGATGACGACCTCGCGCGTCGACTCCGCAACCCGATCCATGATGTTCATCTGCACGCTCATCGAGCGAGCCTGTTCGACCGAGGTCGCCATCACCTTTCCCGGCTGATCGGCGATGGCCGTCGCCGTTCCCCAAACGAGCCCGAGGTATCCCGCATCGAACTCGCCGCTGATAGGGCGATGGCCGAGAATGTCCATCGGCTGCATCTTGACCGACATCATCTGATCTCCATCGTCTACCAAGTGATTGAAGCTCTTTCGCCCCTCGTCGATGTCCGCGGTCTTGCCCAGGATCGCGTCGACGGGGTACGCCTGATGACTGTTCCAGTATGTATCGAAGATCGTGGCAAGTTGAGACACCACGCTGCCGACCACCAGCACGTCCATGTCGACGAAGTTGTTGCTGGCGCTCCTGGCAAAATATTCGTCGGCGATGTTGCGCCCTCCCATCACGGCGATCGCGCCGTCCGCAATGAAGAGCTTGTTGTGCATGCGGTGGTTGAGCCTCCGAAAATCCGCCAGCGACGCCGCAAACCGGCTCGCGACGCTCTCTCGGGCGCAACAGAATGGGTTGAACAGCCGTACTTCAACATTCGGAAACGTTGCCAGTCCGTGGAACATCTCATCTCCGCCCACCGTGTTGAGATCATCGACCAGCAATCGCACCCGAACCCCACGCAAGGCAGCGTCGCGCAGGGTGCGCATCAGCAGCCGACCGCTGCGGTCGTTTTGGATCAGGTAGTACTGGACGTCAAGAGAGTGGGTAGCTCTGCGCGCCACTTCGATGCGGACATCGAGCGAGTAGTACGCCTGCGGCATGAGACGAAAGCCGCTCATCGACGATATCGTCGTGGAATCCCGCGCTATGCGGACCAGCGGGCTATCGAGCGCAGGCGCCAGCGCACGTGAGGGTGGCTGCTCTACCTGCGGCGGCAGCGTTCCGCACGCTGCGACCAGCGCGGATTCGACGAGGACAACGAGCAAGCGCGCCAATATGCGAATATGCCGGCAAGTCATCAGGGCTCCAGTTTAATCCGCCTCGTGCAGGACCCATGGGTCGCTCACCCCGCAATTGGATCATGGACCGCAGCGCATGTCTCAACCAGCCCGGCGCGCGACCGCAAGGCTGCGCTACCGCGGTGACGTTTCTGTTTCAGTTGTCACATTCGAGTGGTCCTGGCGGGAACGCATGTCACAGAAAGCGGTAATAGTGAGAAATACAGGGGGTGCCTGCAGTATCGAGACCTAAACAACGAGTCTGGGGATCAGCCATGAACCGCAAAAACACGTTCACGATTGCAATTGCCACCGCTGTGCTCGCCGTCCTCGGCAGCACCGTCGTTTACGCGCAGGACAAGTACGCGCTGAAATCGCCGAGTGGCATCGCGTTCTCCGACTTCAGGGGATACGAGGACTGGTCGGTGGTCTCTTCCGCCCGAACCGACGAAGTGCTCAAGGTGATCGTCGCCAATCCGATCATGATCAAGGCGTATAAGGCCGGCATTCCGGGCAACGGCAAGCCGTTCCCGGAAGGCTCCAAGATCGCGAAGCTCCAGTGGAGCTTCAAGAAGAGCACGGAGGCCACCTTCGTCGTGGATGTGCCAAACGCCTTTACTCAGGCTTTTGTCATCGAGAAGGACAGCAAGCGATTTCCGAAAAGCGGCGGATGGGGATACGCGCTGTTCAACTACGATGCCCCATCGGACAAATTCACAGTCGATCCCACCGGTGTTTCAGACTGCGGACACGCGTGCCACGTGGCTGTGAAGGCGAAGGACCATATCTTCCACGCGTACCAGAAGCGGTGAACCACAACTTTTTGCCGCCCAATCCAACAGGAGCGACGACATGAGCAGCAGCACCATCACCGTCAAAGACGGCACTCAGATCTACTACAAGGACTGGGGCACCGGCCAACCGATCGTCTTCCATCACGGCTGGCCTCTATCGGCCGACGACTGGGACGCGCAAATGTTGTTTTTCCTGTCGCAGGGCTATCGCGTCATCGCGCACGACCGGCGCGGGCACGGACGCTCGTCGCAGACCGAGACGGGCAACGAAATGGACACCTACGCCGCCGATGTCGCCGAGCTCGCAGCGCACCTGGATCTTCGCAATGCCGTTCATATCGGACACTCGACCGGCGGCGGCGAAGTCGCGCGCTACGTTGCGAGGCATGGTGCGGGGCGCGTCGCCAAGGCCGTGCTGATCGGTGCGGTGCCGCCGATCATGGTCAAGTCGGACAAGAACCCAGGCGGAACGCCCATCGACGTCTTCGACGGCCTGCGCGCTGCTCTCGTGGCCAATCGCTCGCAGTTCTTTCGTGACCTCCCGTCAGGCCCGTTCTACGGGTTCAACCGCCCCGGCGCGAAGGCGTCGCAGGGCACGATCGACAACTGGTGGCGCCAGGGGATGATGGGCGGCGCCAAGGCGCACTACGATTGCATCGAGGCCTTCTCGGAGACGGATTTCACCGAGGATCTTAAGACGATCGATGTGCCCGTGCTCATCCTGCACGGCGACGACGACCAGATCGTCCCCATCGCGGACTCGGCGCTGCTTTCGGCCAAGCTCGTAAAGAACGCCACGCTAAAGGTGTATCCCGGCCTGCCTCACGGCATGTGCACGACGCAGCCCGAGCTCATCAATCGCGACCTGCTGGCATTCGTCAAGGGTCAGCCGATCGCTACCGCGCCGCAGCGGCACGGCGAGACGGTCTGAGCGCGTCGGACCGTGGAAGAGCTGGATTGGAAGCGGACGTCCGCGAGCGCCGTGATGGTCGATACGAAGCTCGAGGTCGTCATCATCCCGGTATCCGACGTCGATCGCGCCTTCCCGGACGAGGACTCAGCATGGACGTCGCAACTCTGACCGACCTATTGCGAGAGGCGGAGAAGCACCATGGCGAGTACGAACCGACCGCTCCGAAGCACCATTGGTCGGGGTGGTACGGCGCCTACATCGTCGCGCGCGAACAGGGAAAGCTCCCCGAAGATGCAGCCAAAGATGCGACTCGCCACATCGAAGGTAACGACTGATGAGGGCCGACATCGCTCCCGGCGCGGTCTTTCCGGATGACGAGCTTTCGGATCACCGGCGGCACTGCGAATCTGGAGGACCAACCATGTCCATGCGAGAAGCCATTAAACGTCGCTTCACGAGGACTATCATGCCGCTGCTTTTGTTCGGCGCCACCGGCAGCCCAGCCCTCGCCATCGCGGCTGGCGAAATGCCACCTCTTGACGCGACGCGTTGGGTGAATTCGAGCCCCCTCACCCCCGAAGCGTTGCGCGGCAAGGTCGTCCTGGTCAACTTCTGGGAGTTCACCTGCATCAACTGGATCCGCACGTCGCCCTACGTCAAGGCTTGGCATCGCGATTACGCGAAGTTCGGCCTGGTCGTGATCGGTGTGCATGCGCCCGAGTTCGCGTTCGGCAAGCAACCCGAGATCAT
The DNA here is from genome assembly GCA_963816915.1 of uncultured beta proteobacterium. Classification (GTDB taxonomy): domain Bacteria; phylum Pseudomonadota; class Gammaproteobacteria; order Burkholderiales; family Casimicrobiaceae; genus PALSA-1003. Next base: position 201,494 of record CAWFMK010000008.1, on the reverse strand, counting down.
CGACCGCGGGATTCGCGACCACGGGCTCACTTATCCGATCGCGATCGACAATGATTTCGTGATTTGGAATTCTTTCGACAACGACGCGTGGCCAGCGACATACCTCTTCGACGCGCAAGGGCAACTGGTAATGCGGTGGACCGGCGAAGGCAGCTACGACCAGATCGAATCGGAGATCCGACGCGTCCTGCTTGCAGCCAACCCCGGAGCCAAGCTGCCGCAAGTCAGCGCCGAGGCAAGCGCATTTGCGAAGACCGGCATGCCCTCGTACGCCGGGATCACCGGCGAAAGCTACGTCGGCGCGCGCCGACGCGAGCGCGGCATGTTCAAGCTGGAAGGAGATTGGCGCAGCGACGGACAATTCGTCGAGCTGCAGAAGGGCGACGGCACGATCGTCCTGCCGTTCACCGCCGGCGAAGTCAACCTGGTCGTGCAACCGGGACCATCAGGAAAATCGTCAATGAAGGTGCTACTCGACGAGAATCCGATCGGTGAGGTGCGCGGCGCCGATGTGGGGTCCGACGGAGTCGCGCGCTTCGATCGGTCGGGAATGATTCGCCTAGTCGCCGGCGCGCCGCGCAAGAAGCACGTTCTGACGCTCGTCACAAGCGATCCAGGCGTCCGACTGTATGTCTTCACGTTCGGTCCTTGAGCGACGAACAAACCGAGGAGGGCCTTCTCATGAGCACGAGCAAACTGTCGGAAGAAATCGACCGGAAAGAGATCGACTCTCATCGTCGCCGCTTTTTGAGCACCACGGCCACGACGATTGCCGCGGCTCAGCTCGGCATGATCGGCGCCGCGGGCGCACAATCGACTCAGACCAAGCCTGCAGCCGTGCCGGCGATCAAGCCTGGAACGAACACGTCGTTTGCACCCCTCAAGCAGATCGACGCCGGGCTGCTGAACGTCGGGTATGCCGAAGCGGGGCCTGCCAATGGCCCGCCGGTGATTCTGTTGCACGGCTGGCCTTACGATATCTACAGCTTCGTCGACGTCGCACCCTTGCTGGCTTCCGCGGGCTACCGGGTGATCGTTCCGTATGTACGCGGCTACGGCACGACGCGCTTTCTTTCCAACGACACGTTCCGCAATGGCCAGCCGTCGGCAGTGGCGGCCGACCTCATCGCCTTGATGGATGCGCTCAAGATCCAAAAGGCGACGCTCGCCGGCTTCGATTGGGGAGCCAGGACCGCCAACATTGCGGCGGTGCTGTGGCCGGAGCGCTGCAAGGCGATGGTGTCCGTGAGCGGCTATCTGATCGGCAGCCAGGAAGCCGGGAAGATTCCATTGCCGCCACCGGCCGAGCTCCAATGGTGGTATCAATTTTATTTTGCCACCGAACGCGGCCGTGAAGGCTATGCCAAATATACGCGCGACTTTGCAAAGCTGATCTGGCAGATTGCGTCGCCGAAATGGAACTTCGACGATGCTACGTTCGAGCGCAGTGCGGCAGCCTTCAACAATTCGGATCACGTCGCGATCGTGATTCACAACTATCGGTGGCGGCTCGGGCTGGCCAATGGTGAGGCGAAATATGGCGACCTGGACCGGCGGCTCGCCACAGGTCCGGCCATCACGGTGCCTACCATTACGCTCGAGGGCGACGCCAATGGAGCGCCGCATCTGGAGCCGAGCGCCTACGCCAAGAAATTCTCCGGCACCTATTCACACCGGACCATCGAGGGCGGCATCGGCCACAATTTGCCTCAGGAAGCTCCGCAGGCGTTTGCCCAGGCCGTTGTCGACGTCGACGGCCATTGATCGACACTCATCTAGGGAGCTGATCTATGCAGCCCTATCGAAGGCACTCACGGTGAATGCTAGGGCGCTCCCGGCTCGCAGCCGATGGCTGACTTAGTCACACACTATGGCGTCGCACTGGTATTCGCCAACGTGCTGTTACAGCAGCTTGGCCTGCCGATCCCTGTCTATCCGACGTTGATCGTCGCGGGCGCATTGGCCGCTGATGGAAAATGTTCCGCGTCGCAGATATTCGGCGCGGCCTTCATTGCCTGCGCCATCAGCGACGCAACGTGGTACGCGACGGGACGGCTGTACGGCCGTCGCGTGATGAACCTCCTATGTCAGATCTCGCTATCGCCAGACTCTTGCGTGCAGCAGTCGGAATATCAATTCCACCGTTGGGGCAGGCTTACTTTGGTGGTGGTGAAATTTATCCCGGGGCTGTCGCTGTTCATGTCGTCGTTAGCGGGGACCACGCAGCTGGCTTTCCGTTCATTCGCACTTCTGGTTGGCGTCGGAGCAGCGGTCTGGGTCGGCGTTGCGATCGGCTTGGGGATGCTGTTTCATCACGAAATCAGTCGCCTCATCGATCGCCTGCAGGCACTCGGTGCGATTGCCTTTGGCGCAATCGCGATATTGATTGCGGGATATATCGCGATCAGATGGTGGCGACGCCGTCGCTTCTACCACCGGCTCCGCATGGCGAGAATCAGCGTCCACGAGCTGCAGCGACTGTTTGCCGAGGGACAGCGGCCGCTGGTCGTCGACTTGCGCACACCGCTGTTCAGAGAACAGGACGGACGTTTTATTCCTGGTGCGCTGATAGCGGACTTTGAAGAGGTTGACCAATGGGTCGGCCAGGTGCCGACAGATCGAGAGGTGGTTTTCTACTGCACCTGTCCCAACGAGGCCGTGTCCGCGCATGTCGCCAGAAAATTGATGGATTTAGGTTATACCCGTGTCCGCCCATTGCTTGGAGGCCTGGATGCCTGGATTGCGGCGGGCTATCAAGTTGAGCGTCGGACCATCGCCTCGGTGCACGGCGCGAGGCTTGCAGCAGCCAATCCAGCGTCAGAGGCCTGATCGTTCTCTTGCACGCGCCTTAGCTCGACGATGATCCGAAACAAGCTTCAGAGGCGCAGGTCATGATTGTTGTTCAGTGCTCAGCGCGAGCAACCGAACCCGACACTGTCATCTCGTTAAAGCGGCTGTGCGCGACGCTGCGATCACGGTTCCCAAGGCGAAGCGCGAGCAGTGATCAATTGCTTCCCGAGGTGAAGCGCTCCGCGTCGTCAACCCACCCGCCACCCATCGCTTTGTACAGATTCGCATACGACTGGAAGAGCTGGGATTGTGTGGTGACGTACGCGAGCTCGGCGATGAACAGCGATTGCTCGGCGTTGGCAACCTCCAGATAGATCGTCGCACCTTCCCTGTAGCGCAGGTCGGCCAAGTCACGGAAGCGTCGCAGCGCCTCCACATTCTTCACCTGCTCGTCGCGTATCTGTCCGAACTTGGTCCGATCGATCAGCGCGTTCTCCACGTCCTGGAATGCGCTGATGATCGATTTCTCGTACGTGTAGAGGGCCTCCTGCTGCAGAGCTTCGGCGCGCGCGACCTGACTGCTGATACGGCCGGCGTTGAAAATCGGTTGCAGCAGGCTGGCCCCCACTGACCAGGTCTTGGACGGGCCCTTGAACAGATCCGACATCTGGGCGCTTTCCAGGCCCAGCAGCCCGGTCAGGCTGATATCGGGAAAATACGCCGCCTTCGCGACGCCGATGTCGGCGTTGGCGGCGATGAGGTTCTCCTCGGCCCCGCGGATGTCGGGACGGCGCTCGAGGAGCGATGCCGGCAGCCCGCCGGGTACTGCGGGGAAGACCAGCGCATCGATGTCCTGTCCACGCGCGATCGGGCCGGGGTTTTGACCGAGCAGCACGCTGATGAAGTTCTCCTGCTGCGCGATCTCGCGCTCGAGCTCGGGCACTCGGGCTACGGCCTCTCGGTATTGCGATTCGGCTTGCTGGTAATCGCTCTCGGGGACGGCGCCTTCCTCGAAGCGCACCCGCTGCAGGCGTGCCGCCTCGCCCAGGCTCCGCGACGTGTACTGCGCGATTTCGAGCTGCCGGTCCAGCGCCCGGAGCTGGATGTAGCCGGTCGCGACCGCAGTGACCACGGTCAGCACGACGGTGCCCTTGCCTTGCTCGCTCGCGAGCAGACTCGCGCGCGCCGACTCGCTCGCGCGTCGCAACCGGCCCCAGATATCCAATTCGAAGCTCGCGGAGAGATTCACGCCAAAGTCGTTGAACAGTCCTCGACCGGTACCGCTGCCGAGGGCGGTCGTCTTGCTCAAGCCCTGCCGCTCCGCCGTCGCGCCGCCGTTGAGCTGAGGAAACTGTGCGGAGTGCACGATCCCGTATTGCGCGGCGGCCTGATCGACGTTGGCAGCCGCCACCTTGAGATCCTTGTTGTTGAAGAGGGCCGTCCGGACCAAGTCCGAGAGGACCGGATCCTGGAACTGGTCCCACCAGGCGATGTTGGAGATTTCAGTCGTCTCGACGTCCTCGAGACGCCAGTTCGCGGGCACGTCGACGTCGGGGCGTCGGTAGTCGGGACCGACCATGCACGCCGACAACGGCATCGCCAGCAACAGCGCAATCGCGCCCTTCCACACGCGTCCGTCGCTTGGCATTGAATCGAACATGGCTACGGCTTCCGCTAGTCCCCAGGCGCGGGCGATGGAGGCGCGCCCGCGTGAGCGCCGCCGCCTCCGGGCGGCACGGCGTCGGCGCGCCTGAATGGCCACTGACGCTCACTCACGCGCTGGAGCAAAACGTAGAACACGGGAATGAAAAACACACCGACCAAGGTGGCGACGAGCATGCCGAACACGACCGTCGTGCCCAATGCCTGGCGGGCGCCGGCGCCTGCGCCGAGCGCGATCGCCAGCGGAACGGTGCCAAGGATGAAGGCGAACGAGGTCATCAGGATCGGACGCAGCCTCAGCTTCGCGCCGTCGAGAGCAGCCTGCTCGATCGATTCGCCCTGCTCGCGCTTGAGCTTGGCGAACTCGACGATGAGGATCGCATTCTTCGCCGCCAACCCAACGAGCATGATCAGGCCGATCTGGGTGTAGACATTGTTGTCGAAGCTTCGCAGGAAAAGACCCAGGAAGGCTCCGAACACGCCGAACGGAATCACCAGCAGGATAGCCACCGGCATCGCCCAGCTCTCGTAGAGCGCGGCCAGCACCAGGATGACGAACAGCAGGGACACCGCGAAGATGTACCCGGTCTGGCCGCCGGTCTTTTTTTCCTGGTAGGTCGCCTCGCTCCATTCGTAGGCGAAGCCGGGCGGCAGCGCGCGGGCGAGTTCCTCCATCGCCGCGATTGCCTGGCCCGAACTATAGCCCGGCGCGTTGGTTCCGTTGATGGTGGCCGCGCTGTAGACGTTGTAGCGCTCGAAATACTGCGGACCGTTGAGCGATCGGCTGCTCACCAGCGTGGACAGCGGCACCATGGTGCCGCCGTCGGTGCGCACGTAAAACCGGTTGACGTCGTCCGGCTGCTCGCGCTGCGCGCCTTCGGCCTGCGCCTGGACGCGATAGGTGCGTCCGAACAGATTGAAGTCGTTGATGTAGTAACTGCCGAGGAAGGTCTGCAGCGCAAAGAACACATCGCTCAGCTGGATACCCAGGGATTTCACTTTGTCACGGTCGACCTGGAACTCGATTTGCGGAATGCGCGGATCGAAGCCGCTGTACACGAAGCCGATCTCGGGACGCTTGCGGGCATCGGCCAGAAGACCCTGGAGGACGCGGGACAGCTCCGCAGTATCCGCGCCGCCGCGGTTCTGCAGCACGAAGGTGAAGCCACCCGCGGTGCTCAAGCCTCGAATAGGTGGTGGGTTGAGGACAAGCACTTGCGCGTCCTTGATCTGCGTGTTCAGCCGCCCCGTCAGCGTGCGCACGAGGCTGTCGACAGACGTGGAGCTTGTCTTGCGCTCATCCCACGGCTTGAGGCGGATGAACGCAGTTCCGTTGTAGGAAACCGCCTGGCCGGTCAGCAGATTGAACCCGCTGATGTAGACGACACCATCGACGCCCGGGACATCGCGCGCGATATGCGTGAGCGCCGACATCGCGGCGTTCGTACGTTCCAGAGCCGCGGCCGGCGGAAGGCTCACGAGGGTGAGCAAATAGCCCTGGTCCTCCGGTGGTACCAGGCCAGTGGGACGATTTGCGATAAGCAGCCAGACGGCGATCAACAAGATGCCGAAGGTGAGCATTACGATGACCGCATGACGCTCCATGGTGGCCACGCTGTTGACATAGCCGTCGCGCGAGCGTTCGAAAAGACCGTTGAACTTGGCGAAGAACCAGCCGAGCGGCCCATGCCTCGGATGGGCTTCTTCCACCGGTATCAGCAACAGCGCGCACATCGCCGGCGTGAACGTCAACGCGCAAACCGCCGACAGAACCACCGACACCGCGAGCGTCAGCGCGAACTGCTTGTAGAGTTGTCCGGTGAGTCCGCCGAGAAAGGCCACTGGCACGAACACCGCCGCGAGCACAAGTGCGATCGCGATCACGGGTCCGCCGACGTCGGCGATCGCCGACTTGGTCGCTTCCATCGGCGTCATTCCCCCCGCATCCAGGCGCTGCTGCACGGCTTCCACGACGACGATCGCGTCATCGACGACGATGCCGATCGCGAGCACGAGGCCGAACAGCGTCAGCGTGTTAATGGAGAACCCGAGCGCGGCGAAGGCGCCGAAGGTACCGATGAGCGAAATGGGAACGACCAGGATCGGGATCAGCGTCGCCCGCCAGCTCTGCAGAAACAGGTAGACGACGAATACGACCAGCGCAAACGCTACCAGCAGCGTCTTTATCACCTCTTTCAACGACTCCGTGACGAACGGCGTCGTGCTGTAAGGGATGGAATAAACCATGCCGGGAGGAAAGCGCGGGGCCTGGTCCTCCATTACCTGCTTGATGCGCTTGGCCACGTCGAGCGCATTGGCATCCGGCTGCAGGAAAATCCCGATCAGCGCGGCGGGAATGTCGTCTTCGGCGCCGCTGATCGAGTAGTCGGCCGCGGCGAGCTCGACGCGGGCCACATCCCGGAGACGCACCACCTGACCGTTGCCGGATTCCCGGAGAACAATGTTCTCGAATTCGCTGGCGGCGGCGAGTCGTCCCTTGACGAACACGGTGTACTGCATCTGCTGGCCCTGCGGGATCGGCGGCAGGCCGAGTCCGCCCGCCGGCGCGACGACGTTCTGCTCGCGGATCACGTTGGCGATGTCGGTGGCGGTGACACCGAGGCGCCCCATCCGCTCCGGGTCGAGCCAGATACGCATGCTGTAGTCGCGGGCGCCGAAGATGCGCACCTGTCCAACTCCGGGCACCCGGCCAAGCGCGTCGTACAGATTGAGCAGTGCATAGTTGCTCAGGAAGACCGCGTCGTACTTGCGCTCGGGCGACGTCAGCGAGATCACTTGGAGAAAGTCGGTGGTCGACTTGCGGACGGTAATGCCGTTGCGGATCACGTCTGCGGGGAGCTGGCTCTGCGCGATGGCGACCCGGTTCTGCACTTCGACCGCATCGATGTTCTTGTCGGTGCCTATGTCGAAGGTCACCGTCAGGCTGTAGGAGCCGTCGTTGCCGCTTTTCGACCCCATGTACAGCATGTCCTGCGAGCCATTGACCTGCTGCTCGATCGGAGCGGCTACCGACTGCGACACCACGTCCGCGTTGGCGCCGGGAAAGCTGGTCGTCACCGTCACCTGCGGCGGAACGACCTGCGGATACTGAGCAATCGGCAGATTGACCGCGGCCAGCGTTCCCACCAGGATCATGACCAGCGCGATGACGGTGGAGAAGACCGGGCGCTCGATAAAGAAGTTGAGCATGGCTACTTCTTCGCAGTTGCCGGTGCAGGATCGGCAGCGGCGGCGCGGGTGGCCGATGCCACCGCCACCGCCTTCACCGGGGCACCGGCACGTACCTTGCTCACCCCCTCGATCACGACTCGATCCCCCGCGTTTAGCCCGCTGTCGACGACCCAGTCGTTGCCGATCCGATATTTCGCCACGATCGGCCGGGCCTCGGCCTTGTCTTCGGCGCCGACCACGTAAACTGACTTCAGTCCCTGCAACTCCTGGACGGCTTGCTGCGGGACCCGGATCGCGTTCGGGTTCTCGAAGGCAGCGACGATGACGCGGACGAAGAGGCCAGGGCGCAGGACGCGATTGGGGTTCGGAACCGAAACGCGAATCTGCAGCGTCCCGCTTTTCTGATCGATCGTGGCATCGATGAAGTTGAGCTTTCCTGCGAAACTATAGTCGGTGCCGTCCGCAAGCCGGATGTGAAAGGGCGGCGCGGTATCGGGCTGCTCTCCCGGCGGAAGCTTCAGCGTCTTCTGCAACTCGAGGAACCGGTCCTCGCTAATGGTGAAATTCACCCACATGGGGTCGCTCGAGTACAGCGTCGTGAGCAGCGTCTGCTGGGCGGTAATCAGCGCGCCGGGCTTGACCAGCGAGCTGCTCATGAAGCCGTCGCGCGGTGCACGTAGGGTCGCGAATTCGAGGTTCAGCTCGACGTTGCGCAGAACAGCTTTCTGCGCCTCGACCAGCGCGGTAGCGGAGCGCTCCTGCGCCACCGCGGTGTCGTAGTCCTGCTGGCTCACCGCCTTCTGAGCGATCAGCCGTGAGTTGCGCGCGAGATTCTGCTTGGCATTGACCAGGTTCGCCTCGGCCTGAGCGAGGCTCGCCTTGGCCTGCGCGAGCTGGGCTTCGAAGGGTCGCTGGTCGATGACGTAGAGGACGTCTCCCTTCCTGACGCGGCTCCCGTCGGCAAATGTCTGCCGCTCGAGCAAGCCGGTGACCTGGCTGCGAATTTCGATCGTGTCGGGGGCCTGGGTCTGCGCCACGTATTCGTTGTAAACCGTCACCGGGCCGGGTTTGACCTCGATCACCGACACTTCCGGCGATGGCGGGGCTTGCGGCTGAGCTTTGCCTTTGCAGCCACTCAACCCGAGTAAGCAAAGCCCCAGCGCGAGTGCATATCCCGCAGCCAGGCCGCGTCGGTAGCTATCTGTCATGACGGTCGCTTCCCCGAAGACGCGGCAAGACCTACGAAATCCGCCTTCATCAGGCCTAGTTTCGTCGGTGTGCGTGACTAACTCATGTCGGCGATCCGACGGATCGTGTCAATGGACACAGGTCGCCCACGGCCGTGGGCAGCAGCACTAGTGCGAGTTCGCCCGCATCGCCGGTGTCCTCGATCCACCCGCCCCCGAAGAATTGGTACAGATCCACCAGGTTGGTAAGTCGTGCAAGGCGCGCCCCCACGAGCATCTGCTGGGCGGTGTTCTGCGATCGTGATCTCCCATTGGGTCAGTCCGTCCGGAGCGCCGGGCAATGGCACGAGTGAGTACCGGATCGAATCGCGAAACGTCCCGTCATGATCGCCGACCGGCTCGGCGTGCATTGCGCTTCGACGTTGAAGTGGGTCAGCCGCGTTCCTTCGGCGGCGAGCCGGTCGATGCGCGGCGTCGGCGCGCCGCGAAGCACGCCTCCGTAAACTCTGAGCTCGCCATACCCAAGTTGTCCATGAGGACAAAGACGATGTTCGGCTTCGTCGCATTTTGCGCAAGTGCCAGCGTCGGCAACAGACACAGCACCACTAGGCTTCTCATCGCAGGACGCACTTCAACTCTTCAAGGTCCGGCAATCGCCAAACCTTGTCGAATAACGGCTTCTCCGGTCCGGCCTGAGCCGACCAATAGAGTATGACGCGAGCGTTGGGCGGCACCGCTAGCTACGTTGGTGACGTCGCCCGTCTGCGCAGACGCTAAGCGCCTTGCACGAGGAGCGCTCCTGCAAGAAATGATTCAAGCGTTGCCCATGAAACGACTTGGGGTCCCGTATATTGGGCGATGACAGCGGTCACGCTATGGACTTCATCATCGCTCGGCGGCAGTGAATGGGCTTCCAGGTAGCGATAGGTGAAATGCAATACGAGATCGCCGTCCGCAACATCGATGAGTTCCTCTGTTGAAGATTGCCGAGGACCCGCTGGACCGGCTTCCTGAAGGCAGAGTTGGGTTAGAAAATCGCGCATTCGTTGTCAGTGGTTGGTGGTGTTTGCGCGGCATCTACGGCATCAATACTGTGCCCGTGCAACTACCCAATCCCCGCTCCTAATATCATTGCGACATATAAAGGGTGCTCCCTGCGATTGGTCAGGTCGTTGATCTGGCGCAAGTCTTGGCAGGATCGTTTTGCCTGTACTTCACGCTTGTTTCGATGTCGGCGGTCCGAATCGGTTAAGCGCTTTGCTAGCGTATAGGCAGCACTTACAGCGGTATGAGGCGTTCTTCTTCAAAGCCCTTTCGCCGGTGTGCTTCACCAGCGAATTCTTCGAGCGCCGGGTCCATCGCATTGCGCGACGAGACAATACCGACCACGTCGCCGCCGGTAACAACGGGAAGGTGACGGAACCCGCCCGCTTGCATGATCAGCAGCGCGACCCCGAAAGACTGTTCGGCATCAACGTAACTGGCGCGCGCGTCATGACATCTCCGATCCGTGTCGCGTACCCGTCCAGCCCCACCGCGACGACACGAAATACGATGTCACGCTCGGTGAAGATTCCGACAAGGCGCCCCGCTTCAACGACCATGACGGCGCTGGCTTGACGACTTGCCATTAGCTTGGTCGCACTCCAAACGCGTTCCTCAGGCGAAACCGTCAGGCCGCTCCCCCGCTCCATGACGCTTTTTACGGGCTCATCAAACATAACGGTTCCCAGTGCGATCCCTCGTGCTTGATCATTACAGCTGACTACACAACGCTACTCCAAGTGCGCTCGTGGGACCTTTGACCCTGATCAACTTGGGTCGTTGATCGCAGGAGGACTGGGGAGGCACTGGGATCCTGCGACTGATTCAGTGCGCTCCCTTGGCACGACGCTGCGCAAGACAATGGCGACGTTCGACACTGCTAAAGCAATCGCATGTCCTAGTGCGGCCATCTCCGGACCTTGTGCGTTGTCGCCTGGATTTCCCGGAAGCGGTTATAGCTGTTCTGAGGCCGTCGTACGCTAGCGTACAAACTTTGTACCCGATGTCGTTGCGGATGCGAAATTCGGTCCCGTTCGACTTCGTGAGGTTCGGTCCCAGTCCGGATCGGGGCAACCACGTTTCCGGGACCGGATGAGGTGTCTTACCTGATGAACGTCGCAACGCTTGAGACATGCCCGACCGACAGCCGGACGCAGCCCCCTCCGCGTTGACGCCCGGCGCCGCACACATGGCCAGCCCCGCGCGTGACGACAGTCCGCAAAAGCTCGCCTTCCTCGCAGCGGGCGGCGAGATGGGCCTGCGCAGGCGGACGCACGACTGGAAAGCAACCTCGTTGGGAGCGCCTGAGTTCTGGCCGCAATCGCTGAAGACCATTGTTCGCGTAATGCTCGATTCGCGTTTCGCGATGTGGCTCGCGTGGGGTCCGGAGCTCACCTTCTTTTGCAACGACGCGTACCTGCCGACGTTGGGGATTAAGCGCGAATGGGTGCTCGGTGCCCGGTCAGACGTGGTGTGGCAGGAGATCTGGCCCGACATCGGGCCCCGGATCGAACATGTGCTGAAGAGCGGCGAAGCAACGTGGGACGGAGCACTTCTGCTGTTCCTCGAGCGCAGCGGCTTCGCCGAAGAACCTGTTTTCCTATAGTCCAGTCTATCGCCGTCGTTTTCCCCCACCCTTCCGCGTCCCCTTCACAGGCTGTTGCGCCTCCGCGATCTCCTGCCCGGTTCGCCCTTCCAGCTTGGGCGTGATGTTCTCGTCGATCCACTTCTGGTCCCACCACTCCACGGGCAGCACTGCGACGCCATCGAGATAGACGCCGAAATGCAAGTGGTCGCCGGCGGCAAGCCCCGTCTCACCCGTCTTGCCCAGGACTTGCCGCTTGGCGACCGAATCGGCTTCCTTGACGTCGATCGAACTGAGATGGCCGTAGAGGCTGAAGAGGCCGAGGCCGTGATCGATGATTACGGCGTTGCCGTAGATGCCCAGGTCGCCGGTGAAGACCACTGTACCCCCGTTGGCGGCTTCGACCGGATAGTGCTTTGTAACCGAGAGGTCATAACCCAAGTGGTACGCGGTATCGATGGGCTCGCCGTTGTAGGTGTAGGTCCGCTGATCGGCGAAGTTCGCCTCGACCTTCGAGTTGCTGAGCTGGGCGAACGCGTCCTTCCACAACATCGAGGGTGTGACCTTCGTCGTGATCGCGGTGATGCGGTCTTCATTTTCCTTCCGCAATCGCTTGTTCACGGCAACGAACACGTCCTTTGGCGCGCCCTGCCGCGCGGTAGCGTCGGCGAGCAGCGGCGCCACCTTGTTCTGCAGGAAGCTGTCCGATAACGCGAGCGTGCTTTTCTTGTACCGGACGTTCTTGAGCTCGTACGCAAGCCGCAGCTCGCGCGTGTTGCCGGCCTTGTCGGTGGCAACCAGCGTAGCCCTCGCCTCCGGCGGGGCGTTGTACGGATGGGCGAAGAGCGCCAAAAAGTGATCCGGGTGGTCCCTTATCTGGCCGGAGACGCCGGGGAAGAAGTAATCGCCGATCTTCACCCCGCTGGTGGCCGTGTCGGCCGACGCTTTGTAGACGATCACGCCGACGCCACCGAAATTCACGTAGCGGTCGTCGGCGATGAGCTCCAGCGTGGGCGGCGTGATGTCGATCGTAATGCTTTTCTCCAGCGCGGCCTCGTTCCCGCTGAAGAGATGCCACAGCGACGCATCGCGTGCCATGACGCGAAGCACGGCGGGTCCTTCCTTCACGCCCGACACCTTCGCCAACGCAATCGCAATCTTCTTCTCGCTCACGGATGGGTCGAATTGCTCGGAGGCGAGTTGATGCTCGGTCCCACCCTGGGACAGCGTGGCCGTGACGGATCTTAAGCCCGCCCCATTGTCGGTGACTTGGATCTCGAGGGGAGCCAAGCCGAAGATGTCGACATTGGGCGAGACGTTGATCTGCGGCGGCACCGATTCGAAACGTGGCCACAGGAAGTAAGCACCGCCTGCCATCGCGGCGATAACGATGAGGGCGAGGACGCCGACGATCGGGAGTTTGCTGCGAGGTCGACTAGACGAGAAGGTGCTCATTGGGAACTTCTCTCTTCGCTTCTTTTGCGCGAGCTTCACCATCGCCGGCTCGGTGCCCGACCATCGCAGGGCGGCACCTACCCAAGGCTTCGCACAAAGCCGGGCCCTGCTCAGTCGGGGTCGGGACGATGCTTCCTGGCAAACGGCAGCAACCGCGAAAGCGAGTTCATCAACAACGCGGTCTGGGCAAGTAACTGATGTTGTGCTTCGCTCACCATCCGTTCGTAGGCGCTGCGATCGAGCTCACCTTCGAACGTTTCCGAGGTAAGTTTGCCATCCTCGAAGCGTGCGCTGCGGGATTTTACCCAGGCATTGCCACCGGACGCCGAAATCTCCGTGTACGAATAGCGGAAGCTGACGAACGGATTGGCGCTTGAGGCTGGCTCTATGACTTCGACCTCAGCTTGCTCAACTTTGCGCGGCGCCCGTTCTGTGCGACGCACAGGAAGCTTGCTCATGCAACACCTCTCACGAAAGAATCCCGGTGACCCGCAGCATAATTGGCACGGACGCAATGATAAATCGGTTCCCGGGGATTGCGACGTCAATATTACTCCGTCGGCCCCGGCCGCGGCGTTACAGAATGTCGCTATACCACCGATCACCAATCGCACAAACCCCTAAACGGTTGCGAGTGACTCCTCTTGCGCGAACGCCGTGCAGCGAGTCAGGATGCCGCGCCGCAGATACAAAGAAGCCGAGGAGGAACTGAGATCGCTCGCGCACGAATGCCGACCTGGTTCACGAACGATGCCGTCCTATCTCATCTCTCCTCGCTCATATCCAACATCAGTTGGTTGATCCGCTTCACGAATGTCGCGGGATCATCGAGCTGGCCGCCCTCGGCGAGAATCGCCTGCTCCAGCAGTACGGCGGCCCAATCGTCGAACCTCTTATCCTCGGCTTTCAGCCGCAGTACGAACGGATGCTTCGGGTTAATCTCCAAAAACGGTCTGGAATCCGGCAAGCGCTGACCGGCGGCCTTGAGCATTCGCGCCAGGTTACCGCTGGCACCGTGTTCGTCGGCGACTAGACAAGCCAGTGACTCGGTAAGCCGGCGGGTGACGCGAACACCTCTGACCCGCTCGCCCAAACTGCTTCTGATCCGGTCGATCAGAGTTCTGAGCTCCGTCGCCTCGTCTTCGCTTTCTTTGCGCTCGGCTTCGTCTTCGAGTGCCCCCAGATCGAGCCCGCCCTTGGCGACGGACACCAGCGCCTTTCCCTGAAACTCGGTGAGGTGGCCCACGACCCATTCGTCGACACGGTCCGACAGCAGAAGCACCTCAATGCCCTTCTTGCGAAACACCTCGAGATGCGGGCTGTGCTTCGCCGCGTTGAACGTGTCTGCCGTAACGTAATAGATCTTATCCTGACCCTCCTTGACCCGTGCGAGGTAGTCAGCCAGCGCCACCGTCTCATCGGCCGTGTCCGCGTGGGTCGACGCAAACCGCAGGAGACCGGCGACCTTTTCTCGGTTGGCGAAATCCTCGCCGACGCCCTCCTTCAACACACGACCGAACTCACCCCAGAACTTGTCGTACTTGTCCTTTTCGTTTGCTTCGAGGTTTTCCAGCAACGCCAATACCTTCTTGGTGCAACCGGCGCGGATCGCCTCGATGTCCTTCGATTCCTGCAGGATCTCGCGTGAGACATTGAGCGGAAGATCGTTAGAATCGACGACGCCGCGAACGAAGCGCAGATATCCCGGCAGCAGCTGCTCGGCATCGTCCATGATGAAGACGCGACGGACGTACAGCTTGACGCCGTGGCGGGCGTTGCGGTCCCATAGATCGAACGGCGCCCGCGAGGGAAGGTAGAGCAACTGCGTATATTCCTGGCGACCCTCGACCCGCGCGTGAGTCCACGCCAGCGGATCGTCAAAGTCGTGGGCGACGTGCTTGTAGACCTCCTTGTACTGCTCGTCGCTGATTTCGTTCTTCGGCCGCGCCCACAGTGCGGACGCCTGATTCACCGTCTCGTCTTCGGCGAGCTTTTGATTCTTACCGTCTTTCCACTCCTCCTTCGGCATCACGATCGGCTGAACGATGTGGTCGGAATACTTGCGGATGATCGACCGCAGCTTGGTACCCGAAAGAAGATCGTCCTGGCCTTCGCGTAGATGGAGTGTGACCTCGGTACCGCGACGAGCCTTCTCCATCATCTCGATGGCGAATTCACCGCCGCCGTCCGACTCCCAGCGCACGCCCTGCTCTGGGGATTCGCCGGCACGTCGGGTTCGCACCGTCACCTTGTCGGCGACGATGAACGACGAATAGAAACCCACGCCGAACTGTCCGATCAGATGGGCGTCCTTCTGCTGGTCACCGGTTAACTGCGAGAAGAACTCACGCGTGCCCGACTTGGCGATCGTACCGAGGTTCGTGATCACCTCATCACGGGACATTCCCACTCCGTTGTCGGCAACGGTCAGCGTCCTGGCCGTGGCGTCGTAGTCGACGCGGATCGAAAGTTGGGGATCGTCCTCGAACAGCGCGCTGTTGTGCAGCGCCTCGAAGCGCAACTTGTCGCAGGCGTCGGACGCGTTCGAGATCAGCTCGCGCAGGAATATCTCACGGTTCGAATACAGCGAATGAATCATCAGCTGCAAGAGCTGCTTGACCTCGGCCTGGAAGCCGAGCGTCTCGCGCCCCGCATTCGTGGTTTCGGTGGCGGTCACGGTGATACTCCAGTGGCAACGGTTGACAACGTGCGAGCCGATAGCGTGCAATTCTAGCGCATGGGCCAAGCGACGACTCGCGGGGTCGCTTACTGCCGCGGGGTCCGCGGGATCAGCGCCAGCCTGGACGTTTGTCTAGCAAAGCCGCCCTGTCACCGCTTTCGATCGCCCGCAGGATGCAGCTCCCCAGGCGAATCTCCTCGTCATGCTGGAAGGAGAAAGCGTCGCTAACGACGTCACTGCGCTTATTTGTATTGCGGTTGGGGATGACCAAGACCTGACGTATGGCCGTTGCCGACGGTGCCGGGGACGAACGGACCAACAACGCTGGAGACGGTGTCACCATACGAAGGTTTGCGGCTCTTCGTGGATCGCGCGTAGCTCGCCCGCCTTGACTTCGACCTGACGGCGAGAACGCCTTCCTCCGTCGCATCGATCTGTGCCCGGCTTGTAATAGCATTTTCGGGCGGATCGAGTAGCCAATTCCAATCTACGGTGTTGACGTAGCAAGACGGCGGCCACGCTTCGGTGCAAATTCGATTCGCTCCTGCGCAGCCGGAAACCAGCTCGAGGTGGCCGTTCTGCAACTCGAGTGCCCACATCGATGGGCCGAGCCCAATAACCACTATCCTCAATCTTATTTGGCCTTCTGTCGTCCACCTTCTATCGGTCAGCCTCCTGCGCCAGACGGTTACAGGAACCGGACTTCCGCCCATCTTGGTTGCACCGAACCCTCTTGATTTCGGATAGCAGTCCATAGGAACATCGCTTCTCTGCTACTGCTATCTACGTGTGTGTGCTTTCCCTCTTTTCGCTCGCTGGTGCGCCGTGACGCGAGGTCTATTCTGTTGTCGCTGAACAAAGCACGGTTCGAGGAGGGCAGAAGCACAATGAAAACCCGCCAAGTAGTTCAGTAAATCGTACTGACAGGCCGTCGCGTGCGCGCCGGGGTCAGAAGTATGCGTCATACACAAAGGAGGATTCATGATACGAACATTGAAGTATTCCGCTCTCGCGTTTGCGACCGTGATGGGTTGTGCCGCGCACGCTGCCGCGCCGGTGAGGTCCTGCGAATCACTCGCCACTGTGCCGCTGCAGGACGTGACCATTACCGTCGCGATGACTGTCCCGGCCGGCTCGTTCACCGCCTCCAACGGCCAGACCTTCGCAAACATGCCGAGCTTTTGCCTCGTTCACGGCGTCGCCGCACCGACCTCTGAGTCGGTGATCAATTTCGAGGTGTGGATTCCGATTGCGAACTGGAACGGTCGCTTCAACGGTGTCGGCAACGGCGGCCTCGCCGGCACGATTAGCTACAGCGCCATGGCGCCCGTCGTTCAGCAGGGCTTTGCTGCGGCGAGCACTGACACGGGCCACGTCCCCACCGAGCCGCAAACGTGGCTCTTGAGCCGAGAACGCATCATTGACTACAGCTATCGCGGGTTCCACCTCACCACACAGCACGCAAAGTCTTTGATCGCCGCGCTTTACGGGTCCGGACCAGCTTACTCGTACTACACGGGTTGCTCCACCGGCGGAAAGCAGGGACTGATGGAGGCCCAGCGTTTCCCCGAGGACTACGACGGACTCGTGGCGGGTGACCCGGCGAACTACTGGACCATGCAGATGGCGTCTGAAGTCTGGGACGGGCAGGCGACTTTCGGCCCGAGCAATCTGCCGACTGCCAAGCTTCCGATGGTCAACAGCGCCGTCCTCGCGGCGTGCGTCAACAATGGCGGAGGTCTTCCAACCGACGCGTTCCTGACGAACCCGGATAGCTGCAACTTCGATCCGAGTGTGCTGCAATGCGTGGGTGCGGACGCGCCGACGTGCCTTACGGCCCCGCAAGTCGCTGCTGTGCGCCAGATCTATCAGGGACCGACAAACCCCACCACGGGCGCAAACGAGTATCCCGGCCTGCCGCGCGGAAGCGAAGTCGGGTGGGGACCCGCGGGCGGGCAGTTCGTGATCAATCGCACAGTCGCGCAAGGGTCCGGCGTGAGCTCATTCGACTGGTTCAGGTTTGCGGTATTCAACAATCCCACTTGGGATTACACGACGCTCAACTTCGACACCGACGTCGCGCTCAATAACGCGATCTTCGCGCCGATCACCAACTCGACCGATCCGAACGTGTTCCCGCTACGCGCGCGAGGCGGCAAGCTCATCCTGTATCACGGCTACGCCGATCCACTGATCCCGCCGGAGAACACAATCAACTACTACCAGAGCGTAGTGGACCTGGAGCTGCAGCAAGTACCGATGGTGGCCGATCCAGCCTTTCGGCAGCGCATGGCGCTCGGCAAGACGCAGGTATTCGCGCGCCTGTTTCTCGTACCGGGTATGTATCACTGCGCGGGCGGTCCCGGGCCGACCACGTTTGATTTCCTGACTCCGCTCACGCAATGGGTGGAAGCGGGTGTACCGCCGGAGCGCGTTGTCGCATCGCACGTCGAGAGCGGAGCCGCGACGTACACGCGCCCGCTGTGCGTCTACCCAGCTTCCGCATACTACGGCGGCTCCGGCCCCACCAGCGACGCATCGAGCTTCGTCTGCCGTTGACGGTCGCGGCTCACTCGACACGGCGCGGATCGGCACACCAGATCCGCGCCGCACTATAGTCCAGTCGGCCGAAAGGCGACGCTCCCAACGAAAACGGAAGTGCCTAAGGGGCGCGAGGACCCAGGACGCGCACGACCGCCTGTCGGCGCTGGCTTCCTGAACCTGCAACACTCGCGTCGGCCTCAGTGGCCGCTGAACAGTGCGCCATAGCCATCGAGGCACGGATGGCGGCAGTGGATCGCTAAGCTGCCGCTCGGAGTCGCAGATCGGCCGTCCCAAGTCGACCCTGAGCCGCCTGTCACGCCCTTCGGAAGCAGACAATCAACGGATCACTGAATCACCTCGTCCGCACGCAGCAGCAACGATTGCGGCATCGTGATGCCGAGCGCGTTTGCGGCTTTCGAGTTGATCACCAGCTCGAGCTTCGTCGGCAACTCGACCGGCAGGTCGCCAGGTTTTGCGCCCTTGAGGATCTTGTCCACAAGCACGGCCACACGGTGCATTTGATCGCTGAAGTTCGAACCGTACGACATCAAGCCCCCTGCATCGACGAACTCGCGACGATAGTAAAGAGCGGGAATCTTTTGCCGCGCGGCGAAGTCGGCGATCAGGCGCGGGTGCGAATAGTTGGCCGAGCTATCAGCGACGATCAACCCGTGCGGGCGGTCTCGCTCGAGCACCGCGAACGCGGCCTCGAACTGTTCGACCGTGTCGACGCCAACCAGCGTCAGCGTGAGGCCTAGCGCGCGCGCTGCGGCCTGGGTCTCGGGACGCCAAACCGGTATCCCGGCAGGCGAGTTCGTGGAGATCACCGCGATGCGAGACGCCTTCGGCGCGACCTCCTTGAGAAGTTGCAGTCGCTTGCCGTTCATCGCCGGGTCGGCCTCGGCGCCCACTCCTGTCATGTTTCGCTCCGGCCGCGCCAGGTTCGCAACCAACCGCTCGTACACCGGGTTGTCTAATAACGCCACGATCGGAATCGAGTCGCTCGCGCGTTGCGCGTCGACCGGGTCGGTGGTCACAATGACATCTACGTTGGAGGCAACGAGTTCGCGTAGCAGCGCCGGCATCTGATCGGGTCGTCCTTCGGCGGAGCGGCGTTCGATGACGATGTTCCGGCCGTCGATCCACCCGAGGTCACGCAGGCCGTGCACGAATGCGCGTGCAAGTTGATTGGTGGGTTCGGTGCCGGTCATATTGGCGACCGGGATCGCGATGAACACAAGCGCGACGCGCGGCGTCTTTTTGGCGGGCTGTGCCCAGCCGCCAAGCGGCGTGGTCAGAACGCCCGCGGCAAATGTACCGATGAACGCGCGTCGATGCATTGCGCAATTACCTCGTCGATGAAAGAACGCCCAGCCATAAGACGCCTCTCGCGGTCGAGGTACATCGACCAGCGACTTTGGCCACTTACCTATTGAAGCGTAGTTCGCGCCAGCCGTTTGGCGTTAGCTACCGCCCGACGGTGGATCGGGTCGATGCCTTTCCCCAGCACCCCTAACGTGGCGTTACGCAATTGCCGGCCCGTAGGCGGGAAACGCTTGCCCGTTAGCCAAGTCCACCAGAAGGATGCCGCAAGCACATAGCTAGCACGAACCGTCTCGATGGCCATTGCATTCCAAGACTCGGCAAACGCCGCCATCTTCTCAACACCCATTTGCCGGAACTCTCTCCGATCACGCGCCGTAGAGCACGTGCCTGCTAGCGCCATGCGTGCGATTCGATAGGCGACGACTTGAGGCGCGGCGACTGCCAGTTCGGCGGCCTTGACGGTAAACGCCCGGCTTTTGCGTTTGCGATGAAAGGGCATTGTATTCCTTGGAGGTTGAAGGATGCAGCACTGAATCTTGCAGCGGGGTCCAGAAAGGACCGGGCGCAACGGCATTCACGCGAATACCTTTCTTGGCGAGCTGCTTGGCCAGGCCTTTGGTGAAGATCATGATTGCGCCCTTGGTGGCAGCGTAATCGATCGATGATGTTCTCCCCGGGGTCATAGGCGTTCACCGACGCGGTGTTGATGATCGTCGCGCCGGGTTTGAGGTTGGGTACGGCCGCACGCGTGATCCAGAACATCGCGTAGATATTGGTCTTGACCAAGGATTTTGAGCTGCGCGATTTGCGCACCAAAGGTGCGACGGCCATGTACCGGGCTGGCGGACAGTCTTTAGTCTCGCAATCATGTACAGCGGCCGAGCGTAGTGCCGCTCTCCGCGGGATCGCCGTGCACTTCAAACTTTCTGATTGTGGTTTTTGCGGTGGTCACAAACGTGAATGCATACTTCCCTGTGCCGGGGACCCTCTGCCGCGCTTTGAATTCATAATCTGCGGTGAAATCTTTCATTAGCCTGCCATTGAACAAGTATTTGATAGGAACATCCTTGTCCGCTAACGACAGAATGAAGGTCAAGAGGTAGCCGTCTTTGTCCGACGTGCCAGTCACTTGAACGCAGAAGATTTTCTCCCCAGCAAAAGGTTCATTATGAGTTAATTCGACAATTTGACCGTAGCTTGGGCTTGAAACAGCCAAGAGAACTGCAATAAACAACACCGTTCGACTGACCATCAGGTCCTCCTTTCCGGTATATCCTAATAACGGGTATGGCACGCGCGTGGCAGTGTCTATTTTGGCTGTGGCACCCGGCACGCGGTCACAACAGCGGGAGTCTGGCTGACGCACCCTCGTCAAATCCGAATTGTCATGCCATCGGCCAGCGACAGGCGGTAGATTCTGTAGGCGGGGATCAGACCGATCAACACCCCGGACGCTACGATCAATATCATAAACTCAAACTCTGCGACCGACGGCCAGCGAAGTGAGATGAACAGCCCGAACTGCTGCTCCAGCCAAGGGCGGCCCACGACTAAACCAACGTACAGCGTGGCCAACCCAAGCGCGACCCCGAGCAGCGTCAGAAAAGTCGCCTCGCCGAGCAGCAGCACGAACACGTGCCACGGCCGCGCGCCGACCGCACGCAACACCGCCATTTCCCGACGACGTTCGCTGAGGCTCGTCAGAAGTGCGATCAGCATTCCCGCGAGCCCCATGACGACCACCAAAGCGGAGATCGCGATCAGGGTCTTCTCGGCCCCCGCCACGATCTCCCAGACTTCCAGCAGTGTCGCGCCCGGAAGGATCGCCGTGAGTGGCTCCTCTCGCCACTCGTTCACCTTTCGTTGCAGGAACAACGCGCCGCCGCGCGACTTAAGCCCCACGAGGAACGCCGTGATCGTGCGTTGCGACGCATCGTTCGACTCGGCGCCGTGGTGGCCATTATCGTGATCGTCCGGGCTGGCGCCTTGTCCCTCGCGCTGCTGCGCTGCCCGCCTTGCGGCCGCCAGGGGATTGCCGCCGTCCGCCGCCGATTCGCGGTGGTGCACGGCATCCAAGCCTTCGAGCGAGATGTGAATCGCACGGTCGACGGGGGTACCGGTGCTCGCGAGAATTCCCACCACATGGAAAGGATGATTCTCGTGCAGCACGAAGGATACGTCGCCGGAACCATGCGCGATGACGACTGGCTGTCCAAAGCGATAACCTAGCGTCGACGCGACATCCGAGCCTAGGACCGCGCCATCGGCATCGGTGAAGCGACCGCCCTGCGTGAACTCGAGTTTGCGGTCTCGGCCAAACCGGTAATGGTCGAAGTAGCTCTGCGTCGTACCGAGCACGCGGAATCCGCGGTGCGAATCACCGAGCGACAAGGGAATGGTCCACGCGACCTCGGGCAGTGCGGCGATCCGCTGGTAGGTCTCCCAGCTTACGTTGTTGGTCGCGTTACCAACCCTGAACACCGACGCCAGCAGCAAGTTTACGGGGCTCGTGCGCGCGCCGACAATGAGGTCGGTCCCCGAGAGCGCGCTTGCGAACGTCTCCCGCGATTCCTGACGAATGCGTTCCACGCCTAGCAGGAGTGCGACCGAAAGTGCAATCGACAGCACCGTCAGCGCGGCCGTAAACCTGCGATTGCGAAGGCTCTTTATCGCCAGTGGGAGAATCAACGGGCCTCCCCACCGACCGTGGTAACGCGCGACTCACCGCCGCCGCGATTGAGCTGGGCAAATTCCACTGCGCGATCGAATTGCGGAGCGAGCGCTTCATCGTGCGTGACAAAGATCAGCGTGGTTCGTTCTCGCGCGCATTCACGAAACAGGAGTTCGAGGAATGCTGCCCGGCGATCCGAATCGAGCGATGACGTAGGCTCGTCTGCGAGCACGATCTCCGGTGCACCCATCAGCGCTCGGGCCGCGGCCACGCGCTGCTGCTCACCGACGCTGAGCTCCACTGCGTGGCGGCGCAACATCTCATCGCCGCCAATGTCGAGGTGTCCCAGAAGCCGCGCAGCGGCCTCGACAACGCCTGCGCCAGATCGCTCGCAGCGCTCGCGGCGTCGACTCGAGAAGGCGCAGGGCAGGCCCACGTTTTCCTGCACCGATAGATAAGGAATGAGGTTGAACATCTGAAAGATAACGCCGATATGGTCGGCCCGGAACCGTTCGCGCCCCGCCCCCGTGAACGCGCCCAATTCCTTCCCCAGGACATCCACCGAACCGCTCTGCGCCGCCACGATGCCCGCCAGCAAGCTGAGGAGGGTCGATTTTCCGCTGCCGCTCGGGCCACGCAACAATAGGCGCTCTCCGCGGGCGACGCGCAGCGAATCTATGGACACGACGGGGGTTGCGGCCGCGTGCCACGAAAATCGCACATCGGAGAGTTCGATGACATCGGGTGTCGACGTCGGATCATTGTCCGGGGCGTCGGATATGGCTCGCGCTTCCGATCTCATTGAGTCATCGCCTATTCGCCCGAGAGCCGCCCGCGCGAGCATCGCATAGATGCATTACGCATCGGGCCCGTCGGCTCCGCAATCGCTGACGTTGCGCATCGCGTCGCTGGCAAGAGATTACCCGCCCCCCCATGCTCTAAGGCAAATTTCCGCTGACTGCCGAGATATGGGCGCGTTGTGCCTCGCCGCGACGTGTTCTCGCGGGGCCGCACTCGTGGGCCGCGTCAGTTTCTGTATTGCGCATTTTAATTACCGCCAATGGGGGTCGGTGTGTCCGCCTCCATTCGGCTGGCTACTTTGAGGCGCAGTAGATTTTTTGTTACAGTCACCATGAAGCCTTGACATCGTCGCATCATAGCGGAAATGGCGGAAATTGAAACAATGTTCTATTCTTGGGTTTGATGTAGCGTGCGCTGCTGCCGGCGTTCGGGGTTATTGGTAGAGCAGCGCAGTCGTATCGGCTATCACGCAGACACAAGGAAGCTGGATCATGAAGCCTGGAGTTATTAGCTTGTTTTTGTTTTTGTCTCTGGTCTGGGTGCCGGCTTACGCGGCCGAAACGCCGCGCCAGCTTGCCTGGGGGGATCTTATCGTTGCGGTGCCGCCGGCCGAAAATCCGTTCGCCAGCCTCTCCACCGAACAGCTCGACATGCTGGCCGATATCGGAGGGTTTCGCGCCCGCAGGGCGCGCGGTGAAACTCTGCTGTCGCAGGAGGTCGAGATCGAACGAACCTCCATAGCGAAGCTCGAGAAGGCGGGCATTCCTATCGACGCTTTGCTCGCGAAGCGCGATGAAGTTGCCAGGAAGCTTCAGGATCGGGAAAGCGCTCCCAACCCTTCTCTCAACGGCAAGCTGGTCCGCATGCCCGGCTACCTATTGCCGGTTGAATTCGCGGGGAATCGGGTGACTGAGTTCCTGCTTGTTCCATGGGTCGGCGCCTGCATCCATACCCCGCCACCATCGCCGAACCAGATCGTGTACGTAAAGGCGGATAAGCCCTACGAAATCAAGCGAACGTTCGACGCAGTTTGGGTGACGGGCCGCATGTCGGTGGGGGCGAACACCAAGTCGGTCTACATCGTGGACGGATCGGCCGAGATCGATAGTAGTTACTCGATGCAGGCGAGCCAGGTAGACCCTTACCAGTGAACTCGGGCTGTTCGAGATGCGGCGGGTTGAGCTGCGCGTCGTCACTTTGATTCTGGTCGGATCTGTTCCCGAGTCCAGCTCGGCGCGGGTTCGCAGCCCGCGTTCTCCTTCGCCATTCCATCCTCGGTTCAACAGAACACTATCAAAATCTTGATGTAGGTCGAAACCGGGCAGGATCAACCTGAACCTCATGAGTAGACAGAAGAGGAAAAAAAACCTCAAGCTCGAGCGGCGCGAAGTTGGCCAGAGGGTTTCCCTTGGCACAGCCCCAGATCAGTTCACCCGGATCGAGTTCGAGAGCATTGAGCCGCCGAAGGATCAGACTCGTTTGGCAGCCATCCCGATGGTGTTCACACGGGACGAATGCTTGCAATTAATCGCAGATTTCACGCCGCATTTGAAACCGGCGTTGGTAGAGACCATGGAGCTGGCGCAGTCTACCGATATTCGTAAGTCATCTGCAGTGTTCGTGTTCCCGAATGGGTCGACGAATTGGATGTTCGAACGTTTGCGTAAAACCGTCTATGAAACTAATGACGTTGTGTATGGTTTCGTTGTAAGTGAATTTAAAGAAGGTTTTCAGTTCACGCGTTATGAAGTCGGTGAGTACTACGGACCGCATTTCGATATTGGTCCTGGGAAGCTGACGGAACGCAAATTGAGCTTGACTGTTCAATTGTCGGCTCCTGAAGACTACACCGGTGGAGAATTGATCATTTATCCGGAGTTTGTGGCGCCCAAAGATCAGGGAACGATGACAGTGTTCCCGTCGTTCATGTGTCACAACGTCAATCCAGTGAAGACCGGCGTTCGTTACTCGCTGGTGAGTTGGCTGGCAGGGCCGCCATTCAAATAAGTTCACTTGACTGACCGCGCGGTACAGAAGGCAATACGGAGGGCGGCTGAGCTAAAATAGCTGAACGAGTGATAGAACAGTTACTGTTGGCTGGTGACATGCCTTACCGCACGGAGTTTCTGGCAAAGATTAGGCGCAAGCAGCCATCCCTTATCGCTCGCTTGGCGCGACACAGCCAATCGTTTCTCTGTCGCGCCGGCTCCTGAAGGAACGAAGACCCATGGCGGCTTACAGCCCGGGCGTTATCGAGCTCACCGAACAGAATTTCGCAGCCTCGATCAACGGCCATCCGTTTGCGGTCGTCGATTTCTGGGCGCCATCGAGCGCGCCTTGTCGCACGTTCGCGCCGACCTTTGCCGCCGCCGCGGCCCGGAACCCCGATGTTTTGTTCGCGAAGGTCAATACCGAGGATCAGCAGGCGATCGGCCCGCAGTTCAATATCCGTTCGACACCGACGCTGATGATCTTCCGCAGCAACATCATCGTCTATACCAAACCGGGCGCGCTGGAGGCCAGGGCGCTGGACGAGGTGCTGGGCGCTGCGCGAGCGCTCGACATGGAGCAGGTACGGCGCAAGGTGGCCAAAGTGGATGCAGTCACGCTCGGCGACCCCGTCGCGCCGACCACCGATGTCGACACGCAGGCTGCAGCGGACCCGAGCCTGCTCTCAATCGAAACTTTTCTACGTCCGTCGCTTCGCGGACCGGGGTCAGCGTTGAAGGCCGCTATCCCGCGGCTGGCGGCCGGCGGGCTCGTCGCGATACGAGACGCCTTCGAGCCGGACTTTGCCGAGCGGATGTATCGTAGTCTCGACAGCGTCACCACTTGGCGTCTGTTCGAGAACTACGCTGAGAAGTTTTGCTATCATCATCACAACCTCTACCACGCCGATCAGTTTCCGGCGGACGTCGCCTGGTGCTCCAAGGTATTCGACTCGTCGAGTTCGAAGGCATGGGCGACGCGGTTATCCGGTCGGTCCTGTCTCGGACCGACGGAAATCTCCGCGAGCTGCTACCTCCCAGGCGACCACTCGCTCCCTCACAATGATAATGTGACCACCGGCAAACATTACATTCGTCAACTCGCCTTTGTGTGGCATCTGGCAAAGGATTGGCGGTCGGAGTGGGGCGGCGCGTTCTACTGGGTCCCGAAGGCATCCTACCTGCCGCCGGCCTTCAACACGCTATATCTTTTCAACGTGGGGCCGGATTCGACCCATTTCGTGACTCATGTCTCACCGTATGCTCAAGGCAAGCGCCTCGTCATCAATGGATGGTGGACAGGAATGACCCCGACAGGGGACCCGGTCTGGAAAGGACCCGACCGAATCGGCACCGGCAATACGGAAATCGTGGTCTATTGAATCGAGCCAACGTGACCGCCACAGAGCGATCAGGCCAGGTCAGAACATTATCAAAATCCTGATGTACGTCTGAAACCGGGCAGGATCAAGCTGAACCTCATGAAGAAACGGAAGAGGAACAAATCAAGCGCGAAGGCGCCGATACCATCGGTCGCTACAGCAGGCGGGTGGATGCCGAGTGCTGGCACCGGTACCCTTGAGTCGCAGAAAGATCAGAATCGTTTGGCAGCCATCCAGATGACGGCCTACAGCCCGGGCGTTATTGAACTCACCGAACAGAATTTCGCAGCCTCGATCAACGGCCATCCATTTGCGGTCGTCGATTTCTGGGCGCCATCGAGCGCGCCTTGTCGCGCGTTCGCGCCGACCTTTGCCGCCGCCGCGGCCCGGAACCCCGATGTCTTGTTCGTGAAGGTCAATACCGAGGATCAGCAGGCGATCGGCACGCAGTTCAATATCCGTTCGACACCGACGCTGATGATCTTCCGCAGCAACATCATCGTCTATGCCAAACCGGGCGCGCTGGAGGCCAGGGCGCTGGACGAGGTGCTGGGCGCTGCGCGAGCGCTCGACATGGAGCAGGTACGGCGCAAGGTGGCCAGAGTGGATGCAGTCACGCTGCGGCGACCCCGTCGCGCCGACCACCGATGTCGACACGCAGGCTGCAGCGGACGCGAGCCTCCTCTCAATCGAAACCTATCTACGTCCATCGCTTCGCGGACCAGGGTCAGCGTTGAAGGACGCTATCCCGCGGCTGGCGGCCGGCGGGCTCGTCGAGATACGAGACGCCTTCGAGCCGGACTTTGCCGAGCGGATGTATCGTAGTCTCGACAGCTGCACGACTTGGCGTCTGTACGAGAACTACGAGAAGGATTTTCACTATCATCATCACAATCTCTACAACCCCGATGAGTATCCGGCGGACCTCGCCTGGTGCTCCAAGGTATTCGACTCGTCGAGTACGAAGGCGTGGGTGACGCGGTTGTCCGGTCGGTCCTGTCTTGGACCGGCGGAGGTCTACGCGAGCCGGTACCTCCCAGGCGACCATTCGCTTCCTCACAATGATGCAGCGGACAGCGGCGCAAATTTCAATCGTCAAGTCGCCTTCGTGTGGCATCTGGCAAAGGATTGGCGGTCGGAGTGGGGCGGCGCGTTGTACTGGTGCCCGAAGGCATCCTACCTGCCGCCGGTCTTCAACACGCTATGGCTTTTCAACGTGGGGCCGGAATCGACCCATTTCGTGACTCATGTCTCACCGTACGCCCAAGGCAAGCGCCTCGCCATCAATGGATGGTGGACGGGACCGACCGCGACAGGAGAGCCAATCTGGAAAGGACCAGACCGAATCGGCACTGGCAGTACCGAAATCGCTGATCTATTGAACCAAGCCAACGTGACCGGGCACAGAAGCGATCAGGCTCAGTCTGCTAATGGCCCGACTGCGTTCTTGCGTGACGGGGTGCTGTGGAGTCGCTGCCGTCGCGGCCGCCTGTGACCGGATGCGAAGATTGTCCGGTTTGTTGACGTGTACGACCGGGCGACTGTCGACCCAAGCGGGCCCATGGTCGCACTCCGCGGATGAGCTCAGTGGGGCTTCGCGGCGTTGCTTGCCTATTCAATCGACGGGCCCAATATTGCGCGCAAGCTTTCTCGAGGTTTCCGCCCAAGGTGCGCAGTGCGCCGCCGCTTTGGTCACGCTCGCCGCTCGCTCGCACCGGCCAGCCTCGCCGAAGCAGCACGGACACGATCGCCCTCACTTCTTGTAGGGTTCGACCTCGCTCGCCTTCATCGCATAACTGCCTTCTATCTCGTCCCTTCCCTTGTTGACGACATAAGTCTTCTTTGTGCTCGGGCGGCCGACATGCGGCCCGTCACCAAGAATCTGCTCCGACATTCCTTTGATCTCGACGGGCTTGACGCTCGTTACGTATACGACCTGATTGGGCGTAGGCGCGGCGTTTCCGAGCCGACCTAAGGAACCAGAAGGAACTCCGTCACCCGGTTACCGGCGAACTTAACCGGCACCGGATAACCGGCCATGCGAACCAGCTTGCCGTCGAGCGATCGATTGGCGACGCTATCCATATGCTCGAGCTTCTTCTTCACCGTGTCCTGCTGAGCCAACAGCGAGTCGATAGGAATGCCTGCGTTCTCGAGCTTCGCGATGGATGTGCGCTCGATCTCGACCTCCTGCGGCAGCAGAGTTTCACCGCGTGCCCTGCGGGCGCGAAACCCTCCGATATCGGTGATCATGTACATCTGTTCGGGCGAGAGACTGGCAAAGGGATTTTCGGCCGCCGGCAGGCTCACAACGAGATCCTTCCAGTCAATCTGACGCGGCGTTTCGGCGGCGTACGCGGCAGGAATGCAGAACAGCGACGAGAGGATTAGCGAGCGCAAGAATTCGGCTCGCCATCCGACGCACGCCGAGGCGGTCGCGGAGCCCATGGGGGGACGTCGACGGAATAACGACATCTGCGTGTTGCATGGCCGAGGGTCGAGCCCTTGACCGTCCGGTAAAGAAGCATAGTGAACCAATCGAATCCTATCAGCTTCAATTGTGAATGTGCGCCGTGACCCGTTTCGCGCAAGCGCCTTGGACGCTCACCGACGCCTGGCAGCCTACACCGTGGCGTCGCATCGGGTGAACCGGGAGGCGATGCGCACGCGTTTACGAGGCCGATCTCCATGAAATCGCACGGCCCAAAGAAATCGACGCCGAGCGCCCGGCGATGCTTTTCATCGCTAGACGACCCGGCGTCGGACTACGTTTGCAGCGCTAGCTTAAGACTCTGTATTACGTGCAGAACGGGATGTTGCCTATCGCCACGAGACCGTCAGGTACAGAACGGTATCAACCCCATCGCCGATTTGATGCCGTTGACAAGCAAACTTTGGAACTGCGGCCTGCCCGGAACAGCTCGAGGTACCGGTACCGTGAATGTCGGACGTGGCGCTCCACGTCATGACCAAGCACCGTCAGCCACGCGCGGCCGCCGTCATAGTAGTGGCACCACGTGATCGGCTCGAAGCCGGCTGTCTGGCCGCGGGCA
Organism: uncultured beta proteobacterium; assembly: GCA_963816915.1. Lineage (GTDB taxonomy): Bacteria > Pseudomonadota > Gammaproteobacteria > Burkholderiales > Casimicrobiaceae > PALSA-1003. Next base: position 172,134 of record CAWFMK010000008.1, on the reverse strand, counting down.
GGGTCGGATTGCCGGAGTATAATAACAAGGCAAACCAGTACATTGGCTGGTCTGCGTGCCTATATCGAGATTAAGCGAGCACCTTGACGTTCGTGGGATACGGAACCATGGTGTACCACTCGTCCGGAACGGAAACTCCGTCCCGCGGCGGGCCGACGCAGGTTGCTGACGGTTGAAGATCGAGCAGCGGCAATCTCGACGTTCCCGGTTCGGTATCCGCCGTGGTCAAAGTAGTTTGAATTGCCGAGCAAGCCCTCGTACCACGGCCAGTTATATTCCGTACCAAACGCGTTATGAACAGCCACAAAACCACCGCCCGCGCGTATATATTGCCGCAAGTTGACTTTGGCTGAATCGAGCTGCGCGGTCGTACTTGTCGACACGGCCATCGCCGGCACGACATAGTTGCCATGGTTCCACATCGCCTCGCGGCTGTCGCTGAAGAAGATGATCGCAGCGTACTGGTTGAGATTGGTGAAGGCGTTGACGTCTTCCGTATAGTCGACGGCGATACCTTCCGCGTTCAGCAGGCGGATCATGTCCTTCTGCGTGTTGTTGTTGGACGCCAGCGGCGGATTCAGACCTGGTGGCAACTTGGTTCCAAGACTGGCGTGTCGCGGTCCGGCCGTCCGGGTAAATAGCAGCACCTTGCCATTGGGAAACTGGCTCGACGTCGCACGTTGCACACCCCAGTTGTGGTAGCACGACAGCGCCTCGGGAGAGCTGCCAAAGGTCGAGCAAACCCCGTAGTTGTAGTTCTCCTTCGACTCCGCGACGTTATTGTAAATGGCGCGGCACTACGGGGTACGTTCCGGGCGCCCCCTGCGCGGATGCCGCAGCGGCGCCCAAGGCGAGAGAAGTTCCGATCATTACTTTGCCAACTTGTTGCCAGTTCATGATTCCTCCGAGCTAATGTGTGGCGATAGGCTATGTGACTTGGATGCAGCGAGACGGCTTCAGGTGCAGAAAGGCACTTTGCCCATTGCCGACAAGACTCCGTTCACGACCATGCTCTGGAATTGAGCGGCGCCCGGGAAATAATTGGCTCCTCCGGGCTGGTTGATCGGTAGCGTAAGGTCCGCCCACAAACGGGGATCCTGGCCCAGTGTAGTCACCCATGAGCGACCACCGTCGTAGTACTGGCACCAAGCGACCGGATGAAAGACGCCGTGCCCCGGGTGAACCGACTTCTTCGTCGTAAGCGAGCCTTCCAGAACCGTCGCCAGATACTTCACGTTGGTCGGATAGGGAACCAAATTGTAGAAGCTGTCGCCACCGACGCCGGGAGCACCGATCGCGAACTGGGTTCCCGGCGCACCGACACCGGCGGTCGAGGAATCGGCCGTCTCGATCTGCACCGTGCCGGGCTGGATTGCGGCCGAATCGTAGGTGCTTGCATTGCCGAGCAGGCCCACATACCAATTCCAGTTGCGCTCAGTGCCTACCGCGTTGTGGATGGCCACGAAGCCACCGCCCTGGCGCATGTATTGGCGCAGACCCACGTAGCCCGTCGTAACGTAAGCGGACGTGGTGGTCGAAACGGCGTTCGCCACAGCGACGGATTTGCCGTGGTCCCAGAGAGCATCGCCGCTGTTATCGAGGAAAATTACCGCGCCCGCGGTGCTTCCTTGCCCCGGCAGGTTCGCTGTGTTTTCGGAGATCGTCACCGTCGCAATGCCTGCCGCCAGAAGGAGTCGCTTAAGTCCGGCTTGCGCAATGTTGGTGGCGTCCGGTGTCAAATTGTTTCCCGTTCCCATCGGGTTACCCAGCGCGCCGTTGCGCTCCGCCGCGGTTCGGGAAAATATGATCACCGAATTGGCATAAGTAAGTCCCCAATTGTGATAGCAACTGGCATACGACGCCGAAGTGCCGTCCACCGCCTGGTAGAGGCTTGAGCCACTGCAAGGCCCGTACGTGAACGTTTCAATCGAATCGTTGGTTGCGCCCAGCGACGGCGCTCCTCGTTGCGCCTCGGCGTTTTGGATACCAACGCTGATCGCGCTTAGCGCTAATCCAGCCGTGAGAATGGCTTGGCGGTACCGCTGCCTATTCATGACTCCTCCTGCAAGTGACAGCATTTGTCGAAAAACTCAGAAGACTTTATAGAATCGAGCGATGACCCCTGAAAGCATCGTACGCTTGACTGTCACGTGCAGAACGGTATCAACCCCATCGCCGACTTGATGCCATTGACAAGCATGCTTTGGAACGCCGCTCTGTTCGGAACGGTGGACCCCGTCGGCGGTATCGTCAGGTCTGACGTGGCGCTTGCATCTGTACCGAGAGACGTGATCCACGCGCGGCCGCCGTCATAGTAGTGGCACCACGCGACGGGGTGGAATGAGGGATAACCCGGGCCTACCGGCTTCGTGACGGCGAGCGTGCTGTCATCGACAGTGGCCAGGAACTTTACATCCTTCGGAAACGGAACCAAGGTAAACCACGAGTCCGTGAAGGGAATCTGTGTACCCGGCCCGCCGACACCTGCCGTTGAAGAATCGGCGTTTTGAATCACGATCGTTCCGTTCTGGTAGCCGGCGGAGTCATATATGTTGGCATTGCCCAGCAAGCCGGTCATCCAGGTGAATTCACTGACTCCTTCGTCCATGTTTTGCCCAAGGGCGTAATTAACACCCACAAAACCACCGCCCGCGCGCATATATTGACGCACCGCCGTTCTGCCGGCATCGAGATAGGCGGTCGTGCTCGCCCGACACGGCAAGCGCCGGGACTACCGCATTACCGTTGTCCCATAACACATCTTCGCTGGTGCTGAAGAAGATCAGCGCAGCGTACTGGTTGAGATTGGCCGTGGGACTGCTCAGGGAGTGGACGTCTTCCGTATAGTCCACGGCGATTCCTTGCGCGTTCAACAGACGGATCATGTCCTTCTGGGTGTTATTGTCGGCGCCTAGCGGTGGATTAAGCCCGGCGGCAAGCGGCGTCCCAAGGCTGGCTTGGCGCACTCCTGCCGTCCGTGTGTAGAGCAGCACCTTGCCATTGGGAAACTGACTGGAGGTCGCGCGAGGCACACCCCACTTGTGGTAGCACGAGGTGTCGCTGCCAAAGGTGGAGCAAACCCCGTAATTAAAGGTCCCGATAGACTGCGCGGTGGCATCGGTCGTGACCGGTACTTGCGGGTACGTTTCGACCGGCCCCTGTTGCGCGAATGCCGCAGCGGCGCCCAGAAGCGAGAGAAGTTGCAATGATCCCTTTGCCAACTTGTTGCCAATTCATGATTCCTCCGTGGACTAATGTGTGGCGATAGGCTATGTGACTTGGATGCAGCGAGACGGCTTCAGGTGCAGAAAGGCACTTTGCCCATTGCCGACAAGACTCCGTTCACGACCATGCTCTGGAATTGAGCGGCGCCCGGGAAATAATTGGCTCCTCCGGGCTGGTTGATCGGTAGCGTAAGGTCCGCCCACAAACGGGGATCTTGGCCCAGTGTAGTCACCCATGAGCGACCACCGTCGTAGTACTGGCACCAAGCGACCGGATGAAAGACGCCGTGCCCCGGGTGAACCGACTTCTTCGTCGTAAGCGAGCCTTCCAGAACCGTCGCGAGATACTTCACGTTGGTCGGATAGGGAACCAAATTGTAGAAGCTGTCGCCACCGACGCCGGGAGCACCGATCGCGAACTGGGTTCCCGGCGCACCGACACCGGCGGTCGAGGAATCGGCCGTCTCGATCTGCACCGTGCCGGGCTGGATTGCGGCCGAATCGTAGGTGCTTGCATTGCCGAGCAGGCCCACATACCAATTCCAGTTGCGCTCAGTGCCTACCGCGTTGTGGATGGCCACGAAGCCACCGCCCTGGCGCATGTATTGGCGCAGACCCACGTAGCCCGTCGTAACGTAAGCGGACGTGGTGGTCGAAACGGCGTTCGCCACAGCGACGGATTTGCCGTGGTCCCAGAGGGCATCGCCGCTGTTATCGAGAAAAACTACCGCGCCCGCGGTGCTTCCTTGCCCCGGCAGGTTGGCTGTGTTTTCGGAGATTGTCACCGTCGCAATGCCTGCCGCCAGAAGGAGTCGCTTCAGTCCGGCTTGCGCAACGTTGGTGGCGTCCGGTGTCAAATTGTTTCCCGTTCCCATCGGGTTACCCAGCGCGCCGTTGCGCTCCGCCGCGGTTCGGGAAAATATGATCACCGAATTGGCATAAGTAAGTCCCCAATTGTGATAGCAACTGGCATAGGACGCCGAAGTGCCGTCCACCGCCTGGTAGAGGGTTGAGCCACTGCAAGGCCCGTACGTGAATGTTTCAATCGAATCGTTGGTTGCGCCCAGCGACGGCGCTCCTCGTTGCCGCCTCGGCGTTTTGGATACCAACGCTGATCGCGCTTAGCGCTAATCCAGCCGTGAGAATGGCTTGGCGGTACCGCTGCCTATTCATGACTCCTCCTGCAAGTGACGCTATTTACTGCCGAATATTTCCAAATATCCTTACCGAATCCGAATGCACGTGCTCGCTGGCAGCACTCGTCAGGATCGGCGGACGAAAACTCTCGTAGGTACCGCGCGCTACTTGCTACAGATACCACATTTGCAAAAATAGAACGTCGGTCTATTGTGTATTTTCGGACACAGTGATGTCAAGCATTGCACACTCGTTACAAATCAGTTTCGTTGTGCAGTTCGTTGTGCGTCTCTGTGGAGGGCGCCGGGCTCCAAAGAAGATTTGCTTTGCTGGAGATTGCGGCCCGAAGCGCGACTGTCTTACAGCAAGTATCGAGCCATGAAACGAAACGATTTTGTAATCAACGCAATGCGACTCGGTCCTCAGCCGCCGCGCCGGCCATTGTAAAGTTCTTCGACAATATAGAATAGTGTTCTATTCCGTGAAATTGTTCTATTCTGTGGAGTGCGCCTCGCCTCGCGCCGGTACTAGCACCGAGGTCCTCGTTCCCTGTCAATCGCAACACTGTACCAAATGGCTCCCGACGGCCGCTTAGCCCGTACACGCTCGCGTTGCCGCCAAATGCGTTCGTGAGATTGATGCCGCGGCGCGGCAACCCTTAGGGGTCCCGCCGATCTCGTAACGAAATGTGTCAGCGCTGGCCGCGGGTGCAGAAAAACCGCCCTCTCACGTCTCCGCCACGCTACTTTCATCGAGGCCGGATTTTGCGAGTTGGCGTTTTGCCGAGAAGCTTCTCCTTTTCTTTTTCCTCAATCGATCATTGGCTTTGCCGGCTCGGTACTCTGGTTCGACCACTATTACTCGCGATATGTCGCGAAGCAAGGTAACCGAAAGTCATCGCGGGCCGAGTGTCACGCCAGGCGCCGGATACGTTCCGCCCATGATCGAATTCATGTCATTGCCGCAAGCGTACAGACCGTTAAGGGGCCGGCCGCCAGCATCGAGAAGTTGCGCATTCTCATTGGTGACGAGGCCCAAGCTGGTGCCCAGGTCCGCGGGTGCCACCTGCACCGCATAAAAAGGGGCGGTATCCATTGCACCAAGACACGGATTCGGTACATTTGCGGGGTCGCCGTTCTGCCGACTCACGCGATCTGCGCCCTTTCCAAAGTCGAGATCCGTACCCGTGACAGCATATTGCGCCATCCGTTCAACCGTACTGCGCAGCCCCGCGCCGTTTACCCGAATTTGGCGGGCCAGGTTCTCTAGGGTATCCCCGCGCTTGAGATAGTGCTTCCGTACCCAAAGTTCCAGGGAACGGCTGCCAGGATGCACTGCGCCAAAACCGTAACGGCGGATGAAGCGAGCGTCACAGACCAGCCAGCAAGGCACCGCGTTGTGACGATATTGCGCAACCGAGAATTCATGATAGTTGATGCCTTCGTTGACAAACCGACGGCCGTTTTGATCGACGGCTATCAGCCCCGGCTTGGCTCGGTCCATTATTATGTGCGGGAAGACGCCAACGGACCCATCATCGCGGTGTACGACCGACGATGGGAACCACCATGCATTGTGCTCGCGCGGTTCGCCAAGCACGGCTCCCAGGCGCAACGCAAGTTCCATGGTGGTCGCGTTGTTCGACTCGTTCGCAGCACTATGCTGAGGCGTTGGCGTGGGCATGTGAGCTGCACGCCAGCGCGAATTCGCCGAGAAGCCGCCACCCGCAAAGACGACAGCTCGCTTGCTTCGAACCGCATGCGTTTTTTCAGGACAGCGGAGGTTGAGTACGTGGGCCTGACCTGACTCGCGTTCGATACGTGTCACTTCGCAGAGTAGGCGCAGCGTTACGCCTGCGTCGAGCACACTCCGCAGCAACCGTGCACACAGCGCGTTACCCATGGTGAGTCGAGTGCCCCGGCCGTACCCTAGCAAGCGGTCCGCGACGTAACGCAGTACCAAGGTAACGGCGTGCCTCTGATTAGCGAAGCTTTGTTTGAGGTTCAGTAGTTTGTCGACGTCCGCCTTGCTGACCATCATGCCGCCGAAGAGCATGAATTCCGGCAACGTCGGCCGTAGCACGCCAAACTCGTGGCGGAGCTTCCGACCGTTGAATACCTGCGCTTCGACCGGCCGGCCGCCTGGCTTGGCCCCAGGCAAATCGGGATAGTAGTCGGTGTGCTTAGGGCATGCCTGAAAGCTAACGACGGAATGCTGCTGCAGATAACGTAACATCGCTGGCCCAGAACGGAGGAAATGCTCTCGCAATTCGGCGCGGCTGTGCTCACCCACCAGCGCATCGAGATAGAGTCTGGCCTCCTCGACGTCCGCACGCGCTTCTGCCTCATCCATGCTGAAATTCCCGGGAATCCAAAGTGTTCCGGCGGACCGCGAAGTAGTCCCTCCCACCTGCGCCGCTCGCTCCACAAGCAACACGCTAAGGCCCTCTGTCGCCGCCACCAGCGCGGCGGTCATCCCCGCAGCCCCGGCGCCCAATACGACAACGTCGTATTCGCTTGCCAATCGAGGTCGGACCTTCATGACAACTCTGGTGCTTTGATTTGGCGTCGGGCGCCGCACGTTGGGCCGGCTGGACTCGCGTTTTGTCTGAAGGTCGTTTCGATCAATGACGTAGTGGCGCGCTCTTCAAGCTCAGGCGCTGTCCATCGATTTGACAGGCGGCGGCGTTAACCGCGCAAACCAACGCCAGATACTTAAAGGTCAATGCGACCGCCAGATCGCCCTCGGTCTCATGATCGCCCTCGGAAGCGTAGCGATGGATGGATGTGCGACTAGGTCGAACAGATCTCGAATTCATTCGGCAAACGAGCCAACGATTTCGATTCAGCGTACCCACCAATCTCCGGAAACCATTTGTGCCACGCAGTCCTGGATATGCGTGATCGTCGTCGCCTGAGCCGAGCGCCAATCACGTGCCAGGGCAAATCTCAGCAACTTGCGATGCTCCTCGGCGACGGGCTCACCGCGAAAGACGTCCGCGAGCATGAGATAGCGCAGGTACTTATCGTAGAGCCCTGCGTGCATCTCGAGGAGAACGCGAGAGCCACAGGCAGAGATGAGCGCGTTGTGAAATGCCCAATCGTAGCTCCGCAGGGTTTCTTGATGGGATCGATCCCCGGATGCCATACGCTTTTCCAATGTCCCTAGTTTGTGGTGCGCCGCAACGACCCTTCCCTCCCACTCCACATCCCCTGCTTCGAAAGAGCTGCGCAATCCGTGGCATTCGAGAAGTTGGCGCATGGCGGCGATCTCACGCAAGTTGTCAGGAGAGATTGGCGCCACTTCAAAACCGCGCGCGCCCTCCGCCGTGACCAACCCTTCGGAAGCGAGACCGCTGAAAATCTCGCGGAGGGTACTTACGGCCGGGCCGTAAGCCCCCCGCATCCGCTCGAGCGTCAATTTCTGGCCCGGCGCCAGGCGCCCATAAACGATGTCTGCCCGGACGCGACGATAAGCCGCTTCCCCTACGGGGTCATGGTCGGCCACCGCCCCGGCGGCCTTCCGGTGCCTAGCAGCAACGGTAGGCTTGCCCGTACGCTTCACACGCGACTTCGCGTCAAGCTTGTGCGTCTCAGTGGCAGGATCGCGCATAAACTTTCTCCTGGACATATGGTGATATTGATATTATCGGGTGAACCACATAATATCGCGTCATAGTTAAAGACACTAACAATTTGGGACCGGACGATGACCTTGTTTCGTCCCTGTTACGCGTAACTCAAACGGAGGAGTTTATGCAGACCAAGTTCACACGTCGTTCGGTTCTAGCTGCCGGTGCATCGATGCTGGCACTCGGAGCACTACCGCACGCACATGCGCAGGCAAAAACCAAATTACGTTTCAGCTCTGCATTCACGGAACAGGATTTGCGCGCCGACGCGTACAAGTCATTCGCCGCTGCGATCAAGGATGGCTATGACTTGGAGCCTTACTGGGGAAACACGCTATTCAAGCAAGGCACGGAACTCATCGCACTGCAGCGGGGCAACCTGGAAATGGTCAACCTCGCGCCCGCGGACATATCGAAGCAGATTCCCGCGTGGTCGCTGATGACCTCCGCATATCTGTTTCGCGATGCGGCCCACTTGAAGAAGACATTCAAAAGCGACGTTGGGCGAGAGTTCATCAAAATGGCCAAGGATCAACTGGGTATCCAGATCATCACGCCGGTCTACTTCGGCTCTCGCAACGTCAATCTGAAGCCCGATCGCCTGATCAAGACCCCCGCCGACATGGCTGGCATCAAGCTGCGGATGCCGCCCGGAGAGTTCTGGCAGTTCCTGGGTGAGTCCATTGGCGCCAATCCGGTGCCCGTCGCTTACGCTGAGGTATACACGGCGTTGCAGACAGGTGCCATCGACGGACAGGATAATCCGCTGGTCGCCAGCAAGCTGATGAAGTTCTACGAGGTAACGACGCAATTCGTACTGACCGGCCATGTCATCGGATACGATGTGATGACAATCACCAGCAAGCTGTGGGATGCGATGACTCCTGCGCAACAAGCGGCATTCCAGGCCGCAGCCGACAAGGCGATCGACGACTACGTCGTGAAGTTCAGCGCACAGGAAAAGGAAGTCCTGGATTTCTTCAAGACGGAAGGCAAGAAGGTCTACACGCCTGACCTCAACGCGTTTCGAACATACGCGCAGAAAAAGTACCTGGACAAGTACGGCCAGGACTGGCCCAAGGGCGCGCTCGAACGAATCAACGCGCTGTAGTCAAGAGGTAAGGTACCCCGCACGTTGTGACCGGCGTCACCGGCCATTGCTCGCAATGGCCGGCTGACCGGCCGTGATTCGTCCGACAACAGTGCAGTCAATGGCTGATATGGAACCTACTAAGCCAAGCAACTCTCCGCGTACCCCTTCATGGCTGAGAAGGCGGGCTGAGAATGTGATCGTTGCGCTGATCGCAATCATGTTCATCTCCTTCCTTCTGCAAATCGCTTTTCGCTACCTGTTGAACCGTCCGCTCGGGTGGACCGATGAGGTCACCGTGCTCTGCTGGGTGTGGCTGGTGCTCTGGGGTGCGGCGTTCATATTGTCAGACAAGGACGAGATCCGCTTCGACATTGTCTACGGGCTCGTCTCCACTCGAACTCAACGAGCTTTCACGGTGATTTCGAGTCTGGCGCTGGTCGTTCTATTCATCGTCTCGCTGCCGGCTTCCTGGAATTATGTGCTCTTCATGAAGCGGGAGAAGTCCGCTTATCTAGGAATGCGGTTCGACTATCTTTACTCCATATACGTCATCTTTTCCGTCGCTTGCATTGTCAAGCACGGGTTGATCGCCTGGAGCGCGTTTCGCGGGCGGCCATCACCCGAGGTAGACGTGCTCGACGATGGAGAGCGAATTTGATGCCCAGCCATTTCACGCTGTGCATCATCGCACTCATCGCGCTCGCATTGTTTGGGTTGCCGATCGGCCTGTCGATGATTTGCGCGTCGGTGTTCTACCTGCTCGTGGCGGGTCTCGACCTCGGCACAGCGGGCGAGCAGATTCTGAACGGCCTTTTCAACAGCTATGTTCTGTTGGCGGTACCTTTGTTCATCCTGGCGGCGGATCTGATGAACAGCGGGAGCTTGACGGACAGGCTTCTGAAATTCTGTCTTGTGCTTGTCGGTCGGTTTCGCGGCGGCCTTGGTCACGTCAACGTGGTGGCGAACATCATCTTCGCGGGCATGTCCGGATCAGCCATTGCGGACGCCGTCGGCATCGGCCGAATCATTATCGGAATGATGACGCGCAATGGAAAGTATCCCATCGAGTACGCCGCTGCGATCACGGCTTCGGCCGCCATCATTGGACCAATCATTCCACCATCAATTCCGATGGTTGTGTATGCACTGGTTTCCGATACCTCAATCGGCTATCTTTTTCTCGGAGGAGTTATCCCAGGGCTGTTGCTCGGCGTTGCGTTCATGGTCATGAACACGGTGATTGCCCGGCGCAGGAATTATCCTGTCGAGCCATCCGTTCCGATGCGCGAGGTCCCGCGCATTACTCTGGATGCGTTTCCCGCATTGATGTTGCCGGTCGTGCTGTTGTTCGGCATCTACGGCGGGGTGATGACGCCGACAGAAGGTGCCGCGGCTGCAGCAGCGTACGCGCTACTGGCATCGGCGCTCATATATCGCTCGATCTCGCTGCGACAGCTGTATACCATCCTGCTCTCGAGCGCGAAGTCGACTACTTCGGTGGGAATGCTGATCGCCGGGGCGTTGGTCTTCAACTACGTGGTCACGATCGAGAATGTTCCCCTTTCGGTCCAGCGCTTTATCACCACCTTTCAGTTAGCCCCCATCGGGTACCTGCTTCTTGTCAACGCGATATTGCTGGTCCTGGGATGTCTGCTCGAGGGTACAACGATTCTCCTCGTTATCGTTCCGATTTTGATTCCGACCGCAAAGGCACTCGGGATCGATCTCGTGCATTTCGGGGTCGTGGTAGTCGTCAACATAATGATCGGACTGCTGACGCCCCCATTCGGATTGTTGCTCTTCGTCGTCGCGAACATGACCAAAAAACCTCTGATGTCAATTGTTCGCGAGGCGGCGCCGTTCATTATTGTCGCACTAGTTGTTCTGGCGATCATCACGCTAGTTCCGCAGACTGTACTTTGGTTGCCCCGGGTCATGGGTTACAAGGGTTAAGCCTCCTCGTGAGTTGAACTGCGAACTTGCTTCGCTCCGTGTAGGCTCGGTTCCGATGCTTGGGTCGCTGATGCGTCTGCATCAAGCCGGCGCGATGCGACCCTTCATCCAATCAAGCGCCAGCAAGTAGCCGTCGGTGCCAAATCCCGCCATCACCGCGGTTACCGGCGCAGATACTAGCGAGTCGTGATACACAGGTTCGCGCTGATGCACGTTGCTGATATGCAACTCGACCTTTGGCCCCTCGAACATCTTTAGGGCGTCCATAAGCGCCACCGATGTAAAGGTCAGCCCAGCCGGATTGATGATAATCCCCGCGATATTAAGGTCTGCAGCCTGATGAACGCTTTCAATCAGCACACCCTCGAAGTTGGTTTGCCGAAAGTCGACGTCGAGCCCCAGCGCCGAGCCTCTCTCTAGGCATCGATTCTTAACCATCTCCAGTGTCTCGTGGCCATAGATGTGAGGTTCGCGCTTGCCGAGTCGATTGAGATTGGGTCCGTTTAAAATATAGATTGTGTGCGCCATGTTATTTGAGCTCCTTGTTACGGTCTGGACATGCAACGGCCAAGCTGGCCACCCAGCGCCATACCTCTCTAGTCTTCCAGACGCGGCGTGCTGAGAAAACCCGGCAGCGCGGTAAGTGAAACATCCCGATCCAAAGTTCACGCCAGGCAAGTCACGCGCGGAGAAACGCTAGTACGTCGCGCGCCCCCCGGAAACGTCGAAAGTAAAACCTGTCGTGAAGGAGCATTCCTCCGATGCCATCCATGCGATCAGTGCTGCTACTTCATCGACTTTACCCGCGCGTCCAAGCGGGATCCGGCTGAGCGCGATTTTCTGGCTATCTGGAGGTAGCGATGAGAAGAATTCAGTATCGATCGCAGCGGGTGCGACGGCATTGATCCGAATGTCGCCCGACACCGATTCCTTGGCCATAGCCTTGGTCAGCGCGGTAACACCCGCTTTGGCAGCGGAGTAGTGGGCGCCCATTGCGTTGCCCTCCTTACCCGCGATCGATGCCAGGTTGACGACACGTCCGTAGCCTCGTCCCTGCATGTGCCGCACGACGGCCCGACTGCAAAGGAACGTTCCCGTAAGATTGACATCGATCACGCGTTGCCAGTCAGATAGCGAGCAATCAACTGCGGGGCCGCGCGAGCCCGCAATGCCCGCTGCGTTAACAAGAATATCAATGCAGCCAAGCGTCAGTACAGTCGCTCTCAGTGCAGCGTCGATGGCTGCCTCGCTGGTCACGTCGACCTGGTGCCACGTCCAGTGCGGGCGTTCGTTACATACTCGCTTCATTGTGATCACGTCGATATCCCAGATCGTGATCCTCGAACCCGACTTGGCGAAGCGATCGGCGACCGCAAGCCCGATTCCCCGGCAACCGCCTGTGACTACGGCATTCTTTCCGTTTAGATCAATTTGATTCACTTGTTCGTACCGCCAAGTGGCTATGCTGGCTCTGCGCAGCATAGACCATGCCGATCGCGAGACGAGCGCGCGTTCATCGATACACCCCAGCGGCGTTACACGACAAGGAGCCGCTAGAGGCGATCAGCAGGCGCCGGACAGTTGCGATGAATAGTTCAGTGCTCGGCTCGGCACTTTGCAGACGCACATGCCTCTTGACCGCAGTCGATCACATCGTTGAATCCAACACGCGCACTGGGGCAACGTCAGGGTCAATGCCCGCATGGTCACGTTGTCGCCACGGCAACATGCGAAACCTTGCGGTCTGGCGAGTAGATGTCGTTAATATTCCAGTGGCCACCCGTGGGTACCGGCTCATTCTGCATCGAGACATCGATCACGACGGGACGACCTGACGCGATTGCCGATTCCAACGCGGGTTTGAATTCCGCAGCTGACTTGATCTGCACGCCTTCGGCGCCATAGCCACGAGCAATTGCAGCAAAATCCGGTGAGTAGGGCTTGCCGTCCTTGGAAAACACGCAACCGAAGGTCGTACCGTAGTGCGCCATCTCGAGGCCAGCAATGGTGCCGTAGGCGAAGTTGTTCATGACGATCCACACGACTGGCACGTTGGCCTCCAAGGCCGCGGCAATCACCGACGGATTTTGGCCGAAGCCACCATCGCCGACGAGCGCAACTACAATCTTATCGGGGCACGCTAGTTTGGCTCCGATCGCGGCCGGCGCGCCGAACCCCATGGTGGCGTATCCACCGGGCGTGAGAATACTGCCTGGGGTATAGACTGGAAACTGCTGACCGACGCCATTCTTGTTCCAACCAACGTCGGTCGTAATTATGGCGTCCCTCGGCAGCACCGCACGGACATCGGCCAGGATTCGCTCTGGACGCATTGGGAACGCGTCATCGACCTGATGGCGCAAGTTGCTTTTTACGAATGCCTCGCGATTTGCAGCGATTTCACGGACTAGCGCGTCATTCCTGCGCCCGTCGGGGAGAATCTCCCGCGCTACGCGGTTCAGCACCGTCAGCGCCTGCTTGAGATCGGCGACAACGCCGATGTCGGCAGGATAGTTGCGGCCGATTTCATTCGGATCGATGTCAATGTGGATCAGCCGTGTCGGCGGAAAGTTGAATGTAAAGCGTGGGTCCCACGAACTGCAATCCGCCTCCGAAAATCGCGTTCCAAGCCCGATAACGTAATCGGCATCCTTGCACTTGTCGTTGATGAATTCGGTACCCCAGAATCCGGTCATGCCGAGCGTCATCGGATGATCATCCGGCAGCATGCCTTTGCCCATCAGGCTATGCGCGACCGGTAGGCTCAAGTGCGTGACGAACTCTCTCAGTTCTTCGGCAGCATCGGCGAGTACGACACCGCCGCCCACATAGGCCAGTGGGCTGTGCGATGCGAGTAGTGTCTTCACGATCAGTGTGGCGGTGGCATCATCGATCGATGGCTTATGCAGGCTGCGCGTGTTGAGTCGCTGGCGGTCAAATAGCGCGACGTCGATTTCCTTGGAGAAAATGTCCATTGGCACGGAAACCAGCACCGCACCCGGGCGTCCACTCTCAGCGAGCTGGAAGGCCTTTTCGATGATCTCGGGAAACAGATCAGGTTGGTCCACGCGCCAGGCGCGTTTGACGAACGGTCGATATATTTCGAATTGCGACGCGTCAGCGTGCAGATTCACTTCCTGGTGCGGATGTTTACCGTGGTAGTGCGTCGGAACGTCGCCGGCGATCACCACCATGGGGGTCGAATCCAGCGCGGCGTTGGCTACGCCAGTAGATGCGTTGGTTAATCCGGGCCCCAGGTGACTCAGCACGACTGCGGTGCGGTGCTTAGCGCGCGCGTAACCGTCTGCGGCATGCGCGGCAATCTGTTCATGTCTGGTGTTGACGAACTTTATCTTCTTGCTCTTGGCAAGTTCGGCAAGTACGGCGATGTTGGTATGACCGCACAGGCCGAAGATATATTCGACGCCGCGATGCTCGAGGTATTTCACAAGTTGACGCGAAATCAGTTCTTTCACAAAAGCCTCCATGCAGCGCTGCAACGCTATGCAGCTCCGTTATATGCCTAACTGGTAGTGGCACAGCCATCGGACGATGGTGCGCATTGGTCACGGCCCGCATCACTCGGCTCGAGGTGTCGCCTCCCCGGCCCTGTATAGCTGTAGGGAATACTCTTTGGCATTGGTCCTTTGATGCGTCCGCCCTGTTGGCCCTGTTCCCACGCATGCGAAAGAATGCCCACCGAGCGTGAAAGAATAAACAGACCGCGTCCCTGCGCGGGAGCGAAGCCGAGTTCGCAGTAGATCGCGGCTGTCGCTCCATCGATATTCATCGGAATCCGCTTGCCCTTCTGCGCGCTCAGCGTCGCCTCGATCGCATCGCCAATATCGGCATATCGCCCCGAAATGGTCCCGTCAGCCTTAGCGCGACGAATCAGAGAGAGCAATTTCGGTGCTCGAGGGTCGATCGGATGAAATCGATGACCGAACCCTGGTATTACTTTGCCATGCACATCGGCGAAGGCTGCCAATTCGCTGGCAACGACATCGGGAAGATGCCTATCGGTTGCATCGTGTGCCGCAATTTTATGCATCAACTCCATGCATTGCTGTCCTGCGCCGCCATGAACGTCGTCAAGTACATTGATGGCAGACGCCATAGCGCCATTGACGGGTAGTCCGCATGTTACGGCCATTCGCGCGATCGAAATTGACGGCGCCTGCGGCCCATGGTCGACACCTGCCACGAGTGCAGCTTCAAGCAGCCTGGCGCACGCCACCGTAGGCACCTCGCCCCGAAGCATTAGCCAGACCATTTGCGGAAAAGTCAGTTCGCCAATTAGCTCCTCGATCGGGAATCCTCTGATGCCGATCGACCCCGGATGAATATCGATAATCGCGGTCGACCACCATGTCGTCGCCTCGGCAATGAGCTGCTCAGCGGTCTTTTGGCTCATATCGCTCCCAACGACTTCAGTTTAGCGATTTCGTCGTCCGCGTAGCCTAGATCGCAAAGGACTTGATGCGTGTGCTGCCCCAACTGCGGCGGTGGCGAGGCAATGTGCGGGTCGGCGCCCGATATCTTGAACCCCGCGAGCGTAAGCGTGACAGGACGGTCGACACCCTCGACGCGCTCAAACGTCTGGAGGAGCTCTCGATGGGCGACTTGCGGATGTGCGAGCGCTTCGGGTACGGATAACACTCTTCCGGCTGGTATGCCGATTCGCCCGAAGATGGCCTCCCACTCTTCAGCGGAGCGCGCCTGCAACGCTGCTTCGAGTTCAACCGTAAGCGCTGCCCGATTCACCTTGCGACTTTCCCTTTCGGCAAACCGAGGATCGCTTGTGAGCGCAGCGCACCCGACCGCGTGCATCAGCGCAACGAATTGCTCCTGCTTGTTGGCTGCGATATTGAGTAACCCCTTGCCCGTCTTGAAAGTCCCGGAAGGCGCGGCGGTAAAGTTGTTGTTTCCCATTGGCTGAGGCTCGACGCCTGCAATGAGAAAGTTCGAGACAACCCAGCCCATGGTCACCAGGGTCGCATCGAGCATCGACACATCGATGAAAGCCCCCTCGCCCTCACGTTGCCTGCGGACAAGCGCGCTCGCGATGGCGAAGGCCGCGGTGATTCCGCCGAGCGTGTCCGCAACCGGAAAGCCCACGCGCAGCGGAGCACATTCTTCATCGCCGGTGATACTCATCGCCCCGGAGAGACCCTGAACGATCTGGTCATAGGCTGGTGCGCCCTTCAGAGGTCCGTCCTGGCCGAAGCCCGAGACTGCACAATATACCAACGATGGCCTCAGAAGGCGCAGGTCTTCGTAACCTAGATTGAGCCGGTTCATTACGCCAGGGCGAAAGTTTTCGATGAGAACGTCGGCCGTCGCGACGAGCCGACGGAGAACAGTTTTGCCCTCCTCGACTTTCAGGTTAAGCGTAAGGGACTTCTTGCCACCGTTTTGCGCCAGAAACGAGGCGCCCATCAATCGGGCGTTCAGATCAGGATCTGCGCCGAGTTGTCGCGCCAAGTCGCCCGTGTCGGGTATTTCGATCTTGATGACCTCTGCACCCAACAGTCCCAGTTGGTAGGCGCAGAAGGGACCAGAAAGCACGTTGGTAAGGTCGAGCACGCGGATCCCGGAAAGCGCTTTGGTCATCGATCAGTCACTCATTCAGGATGTTTGGCTCGGTGCCATTGGTCGTCTCACTAGCAGTAGCTGCATTGAATGGAAGTAAAGTCGGCTTGCCTCAACCGGGAACGTCTGTCAAAGGCGCGTCGCTCAACGGCGAATGAATGGATTGGGGACATCGAGAGCGGACGATATCCAGACGCACTTCGTCTCGAGGTATTCCTTGATGGCCTCGCTCCCGGATTCGCGGCCAATCCCCGAGCGCTTGTAACCCCCAAAAGGGGACGTGAAACTGGTGGCCCTGTAGTTATTGACCCATACCGTGCCTGCCTTCAACTTGTCGGTGAGAAGCATCGCGCGATGCAGGTCTTTAGTCCAAACCGCAGCGGCAAGTCCAAATGCGACATCATTGCCTATGCGTATGGCTTCCTGTTCGTCTTTAAACGGAATGACGGCAAGCACCGGTCCGAACACTTCTTCCTGAGCGATCCGCATGCTGTTCTTTACGTCGACGAAGATCGTTGGCTCGACAAACATCCCGGCGCCCAGATCCGGGCGTGTCTTACCGCCGAGAACGCAGCGCGCGCCCTCGCTCTTCGCGATTTCAATGTAGGAAATGATCTTCTCGAACTGGGGCCTCGTCGAGATCGGGCCGACCTGGGTATCAGCAAGCTTTGGGTCGCCCAGTTTCGCTTGCCGCGTGAATGCGACGAGCTTGTCCACGAATTGATCGTGAATACCTCGTTGCAAAAGCAGGCGAGACCCCGCCTGGCATGATTGACCGGAAGCGGCAAAAATCCCTGAAACCACGCCCTTGACCGCCTGGTCGAGATCGGCGTCGTCAAAGACGATGTTCGGCGATTTTCCTCCCAACTCCAGCGTAACGGTCTTCAGGCCGCGAGCAGCGATCTCGTAGATGCGCCGGCCCGCCGCGTCCCCACCGGTGAAGCCCACGTGAGCCACTTTGGGATGGCTTACCAGTGGCTCTCCGACCTCGGGGCCCAGGCCCGTGATCACGTTGACAACGCCTTTGGGAAACCCGGCATCGGCGAACAACCGCGCGAACTCCAGCATCGATGCCGACGTGAACTCGGACGGCTTGACCACTACCGTGCATCCTGCGGCGAGCGCAGGCGCCAGCTTCCAACTCGTCAGCGTCAAAGGGGAGTTCCACGGCGTGATGATCGCCACGACTCCTTTCGCCTCATATTTCGTGTATGCGAACACCCCCTTCTTGTCCGTGGGGATGACGGCGCTTTGAACTTTGTCGGCCAGCCCGGCGTAGTACTTGAAGTAGTCACCGACATAGCGCACCTGGGAGGTCACCTCGAGCGCGAGCTTGCCGTTGTCTCGCTGCTCGATCTCCGCGAGTCGGGGCGCGTTTGCTATCACCAGCTCGCCAAGCTTCCAGAGCAAGTGGCCTCTCTCGGTCGCGCTCAGGCGCGCCCACGCGTCGCCATCGAAGGCATCCTGAGCCGCGGCCACTGCCCTGTCCACGTCGCTGGCAGTACTACGAGCGATGAGCGCCCAAGCGGCGCCCGTGTACGGGTCTTCAGTGGGCAGGTATTGGCCTGAGCTCGGGGCCACGCTCGCACCGTTAATGTAATTGTCGTACTTGGGAAGATCCACCGCGTGCTGCCTCTTGAAAGAAACGGGGACGAACGCCGCGATAGAATAGTTTCGCAGGTTGCAACATGATTCTATAAAATGAAGCCTTGGTCAAGGTACGAGCAAGCGTGAAACGACGTTCCGAAGACATGCCGGCTATAGGCACGGGTGTGGCCGCAGTGAATCGGTGTCTTTGCATCCTTGATGCATTCACGGAGAGCGAAAGTGAGCTAACGCTGTCCGAGCTCGCGCACCGAACGGGCTTCTATAAGAGCACCTTGCTTCGGCTCGCAAGTTCGCTGGAAAAATTCAATTACATTCGGCGAGCCGACAGCGGAGCCTATCAGCTCGGCTCCGAAGTGCTGCGGCTGGGTTTGCTCTATCAGAGGCACTTCCCGACTTTTGAGATCGTACCGGCTGCGCTGCGAGCAATTGCTAGTGAACTACGCGAGGGCGCCTCTTTTTACGTGTGCGAGGGCGATGAACGCGTGTGCCTTCATCGTGTGGACTCATCGCGAACGGTACGTGACTCGGTGCATGAGGGAAGCCGATTGCCGTTGTCGGTAGGTGCCGCGAGCCACGTCTTGCTGGCGTTCAAAGGGGCGAGCGGAAAGCGCTACGACACCATCCGACAGCTTTACTTCGCGGAATCGTTTGGGGAAAGGGACCCGGAAACAGCCGCTGTCGCATGTCCCGTATTCGGACCTGAGCGCCGGCTTGTCGGTGCCCTCACTGTCTCGGGTCCCCGGTATCGCATCCATTCAGCGGGAGCAGCAAATTTTCTCCCGACGCTGTTCAAGCAGGCTCGACTGCTCACGCACAGTCTCGGCGGCGATCGGGACGTCTTTCCCCGCTCAACGCGCCGGTTTCGAGCATCGACACCGGCAGGAGCGCGGCACCAACCCTAGGTCGCGCGGATAGGTCGCGCGCTGTAACTCTGTGGGCCTTGTCGCACGTCAGCACTTGTTGCACTCGTTGCCAGGACCGTTGCATGGGGCGAAAAATGGGGAACGACGGGTTGCAATCGCCGCACGTTCCCCACTCGCAGGGCGCTCAGAAGCGCGCCCTGCTCGCGCACTCACTTTTGTATGGTCACCGAGACGGTCGTCGTAAACATGGCCTGAACGCCGTTGTTGGTGAAGACGCCGGATATCGTAAGTGGCACGCCCGCACCTGCCGGCACATTATTGGCGATATCTCTCTTGTTGAAAGTCGCCAGCAGCGTTTGTCCGAAGCCGGTCGTAGACGCTGACGTCGCGACGATCGGCGAGGTCGAAAGCGGCGCCACCAACTTCACATTGCTCGCACCGCCATCAAGCACGTAGCCAGCCGGGACGTTGAATACGGCAGTGACCGTTCCGTCCGGAATTACCCCGGTCGACGGATGCATATTCACTACACCCGGCGGGCTGCCCGGTAGCAGGAATTTAACGGCGTTCGACAGTACGGTCGGGGTAAGGACCGCGATCACCTTGCCCGTCGGACGCGGATCGGTGCAGTCATTGTAAAAGTACTCTCCCGCTTTCGTGAAAGTGTACTGGGCCGACTGACCTGGATTCAACTTGAAGTTGAACGCACCCTCGAAGAATTGCGTCGCGCAGTGCGGCTTCACGTTCGGATTAGTAAGTCCGAGGCCTGTTCCAGGATTCACAAACGTGACCGTCGTTCCAACCGGAACAGTCAGCTGAGAGGGGACCATGGCGCCCGTCGACGTGCTGTCTGCTCCACCTGCGGCAGTGCCGTTCGAACGAGCCAACCAGACGGTATTCGCCGGAACGAGCCCCGCTGCGGTATTGCCAACGGGACGACGAATAACGAGTGGCGGAGGCGTGGGAGCTTCGCTGCTGCCGGAAACAACATTACCAGAGGCGTCCTTGTACTGTGCTGTGCCGCCAAGCTTGAAAGCCCAAAGCGTGTCGCCTCCTGGCGGGTTGTAAGGGATACCGGTGCCTGTCGCCAAAACCGCGACGTATTGCTCGCCGCCGGCCATGTAGGTGATCACCCCTGAGCTTCCCGCTGCCCCCGTCTGGAACCGCCACAACGGGTTGCCATTCGTCGCATCCATCGCTACGACAAAGCCGTCGGTCTGATCCAAAAACAAGAGGTCGGTCGCGGTGGTAAGGGGCGTGTTGTTGTGCGCCAGGTCCAACCCCAATTCCTTCTGCCACACAATGGTGTTGGTTGCTCCATTCAATGCGACGATACCGCCGGTTTGGTACTGACCGGTCGCACGAAGACCGTTGCTACCCTCGCTGCGGTCATGCGCTGACGGATTGGTTGCATAGGGAATGAAATACAGGCCGAGGTTCTGGCTGAAAGAGTGTCCCGACCAGTCGGCACCGCCATTTTGGCTAGGTGTCGATAGCACCGGCAAATCCCAGGTCGCCTCGTTCATGCAGCCTTTGCGGGTGGGCCCGCTGAGGAAAGGCGCGTCCGCCTCCAAGTAGTTGCCCGGCGTCAACGTCAGTTGCAGCTGACCGGGATTGGCCGGATCGGGCGAGGCCTGATATCCGTTGAAGTTGGGTACTGCGCGCTGCGGAAGACCCGGGATGTCCGAACCCAGGTTCTGGTAGGCCACGCAATCCGGAAGCCATGCTTGCTGAGGCGCGGACGGGTATGGCTGCGTCGGCCATGAAAGCTGCCTCGAGTCCTGCGTGACCGGTCTCTCCTCGACGGGCAGGACCGGCAGGCCATTGGTGCGATCCAGTACGAAGGTCCTTCCCTGCTTGGTGCCGTAATAGATCACTTTTCTCGGCTGACCGTTGATCGTCACGTCGGCGATCGTCGGGTTGTTGGTGTTGTCCATATCCCATTGGCCGTGATGGACCGACTGGAAGTGCCACTTGTATGCACCGGTCTTCGCGTCCATTGCCACGAGCGCGCTGGAAAACAGGTTGATGCCTGGACGCGTGGAAGCGTCTTGAGACGAACCGCAGCTGCGCACGTTGCCGACTGACCAGTAGACCATATTGAGATCGGGATCGATGGCTGGATGAATCCAGAACGACGCTCCGGCGGTGAGAGCGCACGTGTTCGGCGTATCGTTAGGCGTGACCTTGGTCGTCCAGGTGTCCCCCGCGTTATACGTAACGCCGTTGACATCGGTAACCACCAACCCCGGTTTAGCCCCGCCCCAGAACGCCCAGACCATGGCGCCCGTCGCAGCGTTCAGCGCAAAGCCGGCGTTGCGGCTGGCATCGGCCGAGCCGATGTAAACCATGCCGTCGTAGTAGACCGTCGCGACCTTGCCGACGTTACCGAGCGTTGTCTCGCCCGAGCCGGCCGGCGGCGCAGGCACCACCGCCCATATCTGCGCACCTGTATTTTGGTCCAGCGCGACGACCCTGTTGCCTGCCGCACTGGTGTAGACCCGGCCGCCGCCGACCGATACGCCGCGGCGCGTTGAAGTCGGACCAAACCCGCTGTTCGCGACCGTCGGGTGCCACTTCCATTTGACCGCGCCCGTCGCGCCGTCGACAGCGATGACGTCGCCGTTGGGCGTATCCGTGTAGACGATGCCATCGACCGCAATCGGAGTGGTCTGCTGTCCCGTGTCGTTC
Organism: uncultured beta proteobacterium; assembly: GCA_963816915.1. Classification (GTDB taxonomy): domain Bacteria; phylum Pseudomonadota; class Gammaproteobacteria; order Burkholderiales; family Casimicrobiaceae; genus PALSA-1003. The sequence goes on along the minus strand of CAWFMK010000008.1, from coordinate 150,342 downwards.
GTTCCAGGAGATGGGGTCGGCGTTGTCGCCGGGACGGCCGACGTGTGCACCATCCAAGCCGGACCGAGGGTATTGATATTCGACTTGTTGATGGTCGAGAGCGACGAATACTGCTGGTTGCCCAGATTGCCACCGTTCTTGGGAAAATCCTGGTCGCCTGGCGTGCAGCAGGAGTTTAGATCCTTCGCGGCCGCCATCGCGAAAGAAGAAGTCACCATCGCTCCTACGGCGAACAACGAAGCTGCAACTAGTTTCACTTTCATCGAAATCTCCTAGATACCAAAATGAAACGCTGAAGAGTCAATGCAATTTTTCATTCTCGGCATGCGACACCGCGATCACAGCCATGCCAATCCGTTTGCGTCGAACGTAGGCTGCATGGCTTGTAGGCACTCCGTTTCGTGTGAGGCAGGGACACGGTAGAACGGCGAACCCGTGTCCGATGGGACACTGCGAGCGCGGATCAACACCGCCGCTGTCACTGGGTATCGCGTTCGACCAAGATCATCGAACGTCCTTCCAATGAACCGATGCAATGTCTCCGCAGCGGCGACTCCCGTGCGGGTTCGTGCTCATGATATTTGCGCTCCTCTTTTGACTAGTGCTGATACGAATTAAGGTCCGGCAGATGCGACTGGCACGCTCGCTTTTTTCAGGAACCGACGCTCTGATCTTCGTACCCGCCCCGGTTATCGATGTTCTATCTGCCAGAACATCGTTCCATATCTCTAAAGTATAAAAGACTTCGCTGGGAAGTCAAGCTTCGCCGATGTCTAAGCATATGCAATCGAGCATGGCGCTCTCTAACTTGCCTGCGGAGGCATACAGAACCTGAAACATCGTTCCATGACTCGGGACTCGACTGGGGCGTGGACCTTTTGGCCGATGGAATTCAGGCGGAGCAATATCGATACACGTCCGAATTGGAGCCGTCTTCGGAGGAGAGCGGCACTGCTTGGCATCGGACAGCTTCGCTCTCAACGGCAACGCAACACGGCACCATCGCCGCCGCCCGGCATAGGACTCCAAGCGAGTGACAGGGTGTCAGATGCTCACGTTCGATGATGGCACCGTCGATTGCTGCGACGGCGATCGGGAACTGAGGCATCGGTGCGACGACTCAGTCCGAACTTGTCGGGCTATGTTCGACAGCAAGCCTGCGAACCATCCGCAGCCCATGCCGCAGCGGGCTTGGTCATGTAGCAGAACAGCAGTCTGGGCAGAACTTGTTCTGCTCAGCGGTAGGGCTGGACCTGGCTCGCGCTCATCGAATAACTGCTACCGACCTCAGCCGATCCGTCGGTGATGTAGACCGACTTGCGCCAGTACAGCTCACCACAGCACCATTCGCGTCGAATACGCAGCCCGTGTCGCTATGGCGGGTCACACCAACCGGCAAGGCGGTGCCGAGGCTACGGGCTTGCGAACGACCGGGATCGGGTTAGGTCGCCGCTGAACTCCTACGCAGCGAGCAAATCACCCACGCGACCGCGGCGCGAGGATGCCTTGCGCCGCCATGCAAACGCCATGCCGATCAAGGCCACACCGAGCAGCGGTACGGTGCCAGGTTCCGGTGCCTGCCGCACTACCGCCGTGCTTACCAAGGTGCCCGGGGCGACGTTCCCAACCGTACCCTGATAGAACGCAGCAAGGTCCACGCCTACATTCACGCTGGTCATGTCAAGCACGAACGAGTGTCCGCCAAAATTGACCTGACCCTGGTAGTCGATCTGACTGAGCTGTCCGCCCGTGTTAAATGTGACGTCTGGAAAAGGGCCGAACCCAAATCCGGTGTCGTTATTCATCGCGAATGGAACTCCACCGACGGTGATATTCAACGAAAGCAGCGTCCTCGCCGGATTCGTGGGGTCGAAGTTTCCAACGCAGAGGAAAGGGCAATCGTTGCCATTCACGGACAGGGTTCCCTCAGCCTGCTGGCCGTTGAGCGGACCGCTGTTAAACGTAAGGCCGAAACCAAAGAACTGAGGGGCCGCCTGTGCAGGTCCGACGAGTGCAGCAACGAGCAATCCAACAGCCATAACCCCGACGCGGAACATCATGATCAAAGCCTCCTCAGTAGTGACTTCTGTTGAACCTTAGAACCATTGCGCGCTTGGCCCGCAACCGGACCAGCGGCGGCGCTCGACGCTATGTCCGTCGATCTGCCCGACACGTTCGTTTGTTCGCCTGGAGGGACGACTCAACATCCGGGGCTTTCGATCGCTGTCGGGCTCAGTACCGATTTATAGCGCACGCTTTACCGGAGGAATTTAAGCAACTATCACGCCATAAATGGAAACGACGTTCTAATCAAAGGGATGCGCTACCATCCGCGGAGCACATCCCTTCTGAGTGTAAATTTTATCGACAATAGAACGCAGTTTTCTCTAGCGAAACGATCGCTGGTTCAGAACGGATCGGCTGATTGCGGGTGTTTCGCCGAGGGTGAGCCGAATACCGTCGCCTGTCTGGGCGGCTCTATTCACGCATAGGCAATGCAAAGGAAGAGAAGACGGCGCTGAGGGCGCAACGCCGGGGCCGAGTTGCAACCTTCGCGCGAATGGTCACCAGACTGCTCCGAAGAATCGCATTGAAGTTCCAGTCTGATTGACGCACGCGTTTTCTGCCGACGGGTCGCGCGTTGGGTTGGAATATATTGGCGCCATAGCTTTGGGTTGAGTGGCGTGGGCGGCAACGGCATTCGTCGACCTCGAGCTTTGTCGGTGCGCGGGATTTGAGCCCCGTACGACTCGCCTATGGGTTTCTCTATCCACACGCACTCATGCAACGGGAAGGTGTCGCACGTTGGTGTGATCCTCATGTCGCGGAAGATGGTCTGGCGGAATCGCCTCCGAATGTAACTTATCGCGGCGCCGAATTGCGCGACGTGCATCGGCGCGACGCGTGACGTCGTTTCGGGCAGCGCAACGTGATTCTATGAACCAGCCAATGGCTCCGCAATAGGAGTCGACAAACGTGAGATGATTGCCGCTGATCCGCCCAACCGATGGCAGATCAATTTGATAAACAAAGCCTGGGAGCGTCGATGGCTCAGTACGGAGTTGCGGCAGTGGACCGATGCCTCTCGATCCTGGATGCCTTTACCGAACAAGATGATGTCCTTACGCTCGCCGAGCTCGCGAAGCGCACAGGGCTTCATAAGAGCACGCTGATACGTCTCGCCGAGTCTCTAGAAAAATTCGGCTATGTGAGGCGGCCAGACAAGGGCGTCTACCGGTTGGGTTCCAAGGTGCTACATTTGGGATCGCTTTACCAAAGGCACTTCCGAATGTCCGAGGTCGTTCCCGACACGCTTCGACGGATGGTCAACGAACTGCATGAGGGAGCATCGTTCTACGTCCGGGACGAGGACCAACGCGTCTGCCTGCATCGAGTCGATGCTGTACGCGCGGTTCGGGACACGGTGCACGAAGGAGACAGACTTCCGTTGACTGTGGGCGCCGCCGGCCACGTCATCCTTGCCTTTGGCGGATTGACGGGAAAACGCTACGAAGCGATTCGCACTAATATGTACGCCGAATCGTATGGCGAGCGCGACCCGGAAACGGCAGCCGTGGCGTGTCCCGTCTTCGGTTTGGATCAGCGATTCATGGGCGCGTTGTCGGTTTCCGGTCCGAAATACCGCATCGAGGCTATGGGACTGAAGCAAATTCTCCCGGTGCTATTCGACAACGCCCGCGAACTCACGCGCATCCTGGGTGGCAGCGTGGACGCTTTGCCCCGGGGCCGCCTTAAAGCACAGGGACGCCGCAAGTCCAAGCCGACCGCAATTCGTCGCGCCGGCGTCGGAGTAGGCGCTGCGCCGGCTTCGAAGCACGGGTGATTTGATTGTGACTCGTTGGGAGACGCCGGGCTGCTCCTGCATGCGTACGCTACCGAAGCCGAGCAGCGCACACCTTGCTAGATGGGAAGGCTTGGACCACCCACACTAATGCGTAGCCCGCCCGGACACTATTGACCTCACGTCAAATCAGGAAGAAAATTAAAGCGAAACGCCGTTTCATTATGCCCATCGTAGGCCAACATTGGGTGGCCCCGCGTCGTTCGCTTGCTGTGCCGAACGTTGATGCGCAGATTTTGGATTGTGGCTTCTACGCAACCGATGCAGTCGTTGGTCATGACGGTCGGGTCGATCCAGGGTTTCGTTGACGAGCGCTGATGCAGAACAAGATTGGCCGGCGCGTCGCTTTGATTGCGCTGATATTGATGCTCGGGGCTGGCGCACGCCTTTGGTGGTCCGACCATTTCACCACTGCGGCTCCCGCTACTGGCGTGCGTAGCTCATCTGGCGGTGCTAATACCGACGTCGCGACGAGAAATACGGGCGTTGGGCGAACTGGATCGACATCTGGTCCAGCTGTGTCCAGCCCGTCCCTTCCCCAGAGTGTTTCTCCGGTGCACATCGACGTGCAGGCGCCCTCCGCCGTGCGAGCGGGGGAATCCTTTGACGTCCTGGTGAATCTTGAAGCGTACGGTGGCGCTCGGCAAGTTACTTTTTCGATCGCGTACGACAAGGCAGTATTGCGATTGGTGGAGGCAAACGCAGGGGCGCTCGTGAAACAAGCCGCGCAACCTGTGCACTTCGACGCCGAGGAGCCAAGCGATGGCAATATTATTGTCATTCTCGACGCGGACAAGGGATCAACGATTGCCGGTGCGGGCAACTTGGTTGCGCTTCGCTTCGAGTCACTGAAGCCGGGCAGCTCTTCGCTGAGGATCCATAGCGTCGCCACAACGGGCAATGCGGAAGCCAGCGTTTTGATACCGGACCCGCCCGAGGCGACGGTAATCAGTGTGTATTGAAGGCGATCAACCGCGGCAAGCGTAAGGAGCGCGAGCTGGTGATGCGACGCCCGACACAACGCGTTGCGTTCCATATAGTGGCGTTCTATTATTAGCCATTGATTGGAGAGCCCAATGGCGAGCACCGGAGTCGCGGCCGTAGAACGAAGCCTTTCCATCCTCGACGCGTTCAAGGAACGAGACCAAGTCCTCACGTTGACTGAGTTGTCGAAGAGAACAGGGCTTCACAAGAGCACCTTGATCCGACTGGCGGACTCGCTGGAGAAGTTTGGATATGTGCGCCGCTCGGACAAAGGTGCTTATCGTCTCGGTTCGAAGCTCCTGTTCTTGGGATCGCTTTATCAGAAACATTTCCGGACCTCAGAGTTTGTACCCGATGCGCTCAGGCAAATTGCCGAGGAGCTGCAAGAGGGTGCCTCGTTCTATGTTCGCGACGAAGACCAGCGTATATGTCTACATCGGATCGAGGCACCTCGCGCGGTGCGCGACACGGTGCACGAAGGTGATCGCCTTCCTTTGACGGTCGGTGCGGCTGGGCACCTCATCCTGGCCTTCAGTGGGCTGTCGGGCAAGCGATACGACATCATCAGATCAGCCTTCTTTGCGGATTCATATGGCGAAAGGGACTCCGAGACCGCAGCGGTCGCATGCCCCGTGTTTGGTGTGGATCAGCGCTTCATAGGTGCTTTGTCAGTCTCTGGACCAAGGTACCGCATCGAGGCAATGGGTACGAAACAGATCCTGCCGGTTCTGTTCGCCCACGCGCGCGACCTCACACGCATCCTCGGAGGCAATCCCGATGTTTTGCCGGCCGTAAACGTCAAAAGCCCGGGCGCCAGATCGACCAGGGCAAAGAAAACGCCCTCGGTCGTGGGCTAGGTGACCGATCATCGCGGCTGTGGTTGCGAGACCTCGCCACTGATCGTTGCAGCGATTCCTCTCTGCCGCAGCAGTCGTATCGACGATGCATGATTGGCGCTGGAACTGCGCGCCTTCACTCCGACGGTCGGTGCGCGCCAGGCGTCGACGGCCCGGCCTCCGTGTTTCTAGCGTGGATCGGCGAGCGAGGTTCGACACTGCCCAGCTACTCGCTGCTGAATAGCCCAGGACCTTTTGCGACAATGAACTCGAGAAACCGGCGAGTGGCCGGAGGCAGATACCCGCCATGACGATAGCTAGCGCCAAAATATCGGCGCATCGTCGTTGCTCGTAATGGCACTTCGCGTAAAGGCGCAGCAATCTTTCCTGGGCCCAAATTGCGACGTGATATGAAGCTCAACATACCGGTCTGCGCGATCATGCGCGGTAGCAGAGATATGGAGTCAGTCTCTATTTGGACGCGCGGTCGGGGAAGCTGATGCTTATCGAAAACTCTCTCCAACCATTCACGGGTGTCCGCTTCATAACTCGCGGCCGGCAGCACCCACTGATAATTGCACAGGTCCGGCAACGTAACTTTCTTGCGGAAGATATCGCTGTTATTTCCCGTTACGACGACCACATCGTCATGAATGATCTTCTGCGATATGAATTCGTGTCCAGAAGCGACAGTGCCGATGGCAAGGTCGATATGCTCCGACTTGAGGGACTCTCGGAGTATCGGATAGATTCCGATGGCCATATCGAAGGTAACGTCAGGGCATGTCCGAAAAAAGAGTCTGCAGGCGAGCGGCATCAGGTACTGTGCGACAGTCGGTGCCACGCCTAACTTGATGTGGCCACGTGAGCCTTCCGATAGGTTGCGGATTTCTCGTGAGTTTTCTTCGAAGATCCTCTGTAGAGTGCTAGCGCGCTCACGAAGCACCGTTCCCGACGGGGTCAGACGGATGCGTTGGCGCGTTCGTTCGAACAAAGGCGCGCCGAACGCTTGCGCCGGTCGATGAATAGACTTCGTGAGCGCGGGGGCGCTACGCCCGAGACGGTCAGCGGCACGTACCAAGTGGCCGGCATCGGCGACCGCAGCGAAATGCTGTAGATCTCGAAATTCCATCGTTAGTCCACGGTTAACGCAGCCTTAACGCTTTGCAATGCACGCTCGAAAGATCAAGTCATTCAGTCGCCTCTGCAGCGTTTCGGCTCGCACGAGCGTTGCGTCACTCCTGCCACCGAAATGGCCTTAGGGCAGGAAGCCATCTTGAGTCGAGCTGTATTGGAAGTACGAAAACTCTCTTCGGGGAACGCAAATCGCGAACAATCGCGCCCGGACAGCAAAAATATGAAGGCTTCAGAGCAATTGTTGCGCAACCTTTCGCTGACATAACCTGCGCCGCTCGCCTCACGCGACGGAGGTCGCGCGCACGACAGGGCGGCGAGAGGCACGAGTCTATGCCGCCCTAGAGTGCTGCGAGACGGCGTGGTCGGCTGCAACAGCGGATACCGAATCCACGCGATTCAAGTCATTGCCGCGGGTCTCGGGGCCGATGATGACCATTGTCAGCGACACGATATTCCATAATGCGACGATTCCCACGATGCTCCAAGGCGATCCTTCGAAGGTGCGTAGTAGCCAAACTGCCAACGCGGGCAGCGTTGCACCAGCTAACAAGTTGGCGGCGGTGTACGACAATGCCGAACCCGAATAGCGAACGTTGGTGGGAAAGGCCTCGGCAAAATACACGGGCTGGATGCCACTCTGATATTGGGTAAACCCGAGGAGCAGCCCCATACCGGCAAGCATCGGTATGAAACTCCTAGTGCCTAAGAGAGGGAAAAGAAAGAACAGCATGATCAACGTGACCGATGATCCCAACAACAATGCCTTGCGGCGCCCGATTTTGTCGCTCAGGACACCACCCGCAAGGGCACCCAAGATCGCGCACACATTGGCGCCCATTAAAAGTGCGAACCCGGTTTGTTTAGGAACACCGAGTGTATTGGTGAGGTAGCCAAGCGAAAATACGACAACAAGGTAGAACAGCGCAGTCGGACCGCAGAAGAAGAGCATCAATCTAAGAATCGTTTTGTAGTGAAGCTTAACCGCATCGCGGAGCGGGCTGCTGACACTTGCAGTCTTCGAGTGCTGCAGTTCTACAAAGGCAGGCGTCTCGCTCACGCGCATTCTGATGTAGATACCCACTACCACAAGTATGAAGCTGAGCAGGAACGGGATGCGCCAACCGTACGATTCAAAATCAGCCGGGCTCAGCACGGAACTCAGAACCAGCATAGCCGCATTGGCAAGGATTTGACTGATAGGCGAGCAGATACCGAGCAGCCCGGAATACTTGCCCCGCCTGGTGGGTCGTGCGTGCTCGACCGCCATCAGCTGTGCACCTGTTGATTCGCCGCCTAGTGCGAATCCCTGAACTATGCGGAGTAGAACCAACAGCACGGGGGCCCATACACCAATGTGGTCGTAGGTAGGTAGCAAGCCCATTAAAACGGACGCGATGCCCATTACCGACACGGTAAATAGAAGCAGGTTACGGCGGCCAAACCTGTCCCCCAGGTACCCGCAAATAACGGCGCCCAGCGGTCTCGCGGCGAGGCCGACTCCGAAGGTCGCGAGAGATGCCAACAGGCCCGAGGTTGGGTCGAGAGAGGGAAAGAATAGCTTCGGAAATATAGTGGCTGAGACGACGCCGTAAAGGGCGAAGTCAAACCACTCCAGGGCGGTTCCGATAGTTGCGGCAACAACGGCCTTTGTGGGCATATCTGTATCTTGCCCGTCCTTTATTGCCATCGACTCCTTATGCATAGCCCGCCTCCTATGAGAAACATTTCCCCCAACCGTAAAACAGAACGTCGTTCTACATTATTGCACGACTTCGGAGCGTGTGTCGATTTTTATTCGGCCCCTCCCTTCGGTCCCCCCTCGACCCTTATCTCCGAATGCTTGCTCCGGGCGAATTGTCGGCGATCATCCATCATGCCGGCAGATGCAACGGCATTCGAGTCCTATCGAGTTGGGCGACGTCGACTGACTGCCGCGCCTACGACTACCGCGGGCCGGATTCCTACGTGGTTACGACGCCGGGGTTATGCGCACCGCGCTCGGGCGTTGGATGATCGCGACGTATCGGCCTCTGATTGGAAGGAAGCCCGTTGCGCACGACCCAACGAAACTAGAGCAAAGGATTCTCTTTATCGAATCGCCTGATCGTCATCATCTCCCATAGCGATTGACTAAGGCTCCAATCAGTTTTAGCTTGCCGGTTAGGATCTTGTCTATGTGCTCGGCTGAGTGAAGGAATTGCTGGTGGAATCTAAGGGGACCTTGCTCATGGCTGTAAGGGCCGTACGCAAGTCCGATCCGAGGCGGTCAGGAATTGAGCGGTTCAGCACTTACGTGAGTCTTGGGGTCGCTGGAGTGACTCTGCTCGTGCTTGGGCTTCTCGTTCTGGGTCTCGATACCGAGGTAGGAACCGCGTTGGTCACGGTCGGTCTGGCACATGTGGCTTACGCTTGGCGGCGTTTGAGTGCGGTGCTCGTCAAACGTGCCCCGCTGTACGCGGTTCACTCCGGAAACCGACCGGGTTCCCGCTGACCGAATCACGACGGACTCGCATTCGTGGCAGAAATAGAGAATTTCGATCCAGCGCGGGATCACAATTCGAACTGCATTGGCTTCGCCACTCGCGGTAAGAGTCGACATGCAAGCCCAAGTCCGCAGTGGCCAAAGCACTGTGACAATGGCATGGTCCGTTATGCGCACCGTGCCGGCTGGCGACTCGCGTAAGGCGCTCAGCGACCCGAGCGCCAGCTCGATCTCGTCGAGCCGTGGCGCGAGTTCATTCAGAAGCCGGGCGGCCAGCTTCGGTCGTTGAAACACTTCGCGTGGTACGCATCAGCAGTCGCACGCCGAGGCGAGCCTCCAGGGCAAGCAAGCGGACTTAGTACGACGGGTAGCGTGGATTCATCCCGCCCAGGCCAAAAGCGGCTTTACGTAGAGGCGTATGCGGGCGATATAGAAATCGCAGAAACGCGCAACGCCTGGGGAGCGCCAGGAGATACGCCTGCAGCGCCCGCGAACGGTCGAGGTTGTCGTAAATCTTGTCGACGGTCTCGCCCGATGGGTAGCCGTAATCCAGGTTCAACGTGCCGATCGAGGACTCGATCTTGTCCGGCACAGCGACGCCTGGCGCGAATGGCGTCGTCATCTTGAAATTCTGGGCCGAAGCCGCAGGGGTTACGGCGACAGCGACTAACGCGCCGAGCAGTACTTGTTTCAACATCTACAGACTCCCCTTACTCTTAAATTGTGTGCGCCGTGTGCTTCAGCTGCGGCCCCGAATGTGGGCGGGTCAAAAGGGCAATCGTGGGCGCGGAATCCGGAATTGCGCCGCAGCGAGTCCGGACAGCCGTTCCAGACGGTGTCGCTACGACCGGTTTGAGGCAAGCACCCAAAGGTCGGCTCCTTGCCGGAAGTGGACAAAGTGGTGCGACTGCCTACGACCGTTGCCGCCCGTTGCACGCTGGATAAGCTGACGCTCGCGACTTCGTTAGTCTGGCGACAACATACATCGCCTTGCTAGCAGGGCCAATGATGCCGACGCTTCATCTGGTGTCCTTGTGTGTGGGTTTGTACGGCGAAGCACAGACGTTATCCGAGGCTGCAGATAGTATCGTCCATGTCTCTGTACGGTCGCAGACACACTGATCGACTGCATCTTCACGCGATCTATGCGGGTTTGCCGGTACTGTCCTAGAAAGGCAACACGTACCCTCCGAATCATTGCCTGCATCACCAAGGGGAAATCTCATGTCCGCTGTCTACGTACCACGCAACCTTCGCACCGATATCCCGATCGGCATCGTGCTATTTCTTGCCGCTCTTCTCACCGCCACGGCGGCATTCGCCGGCACCGTAACCGGGCCAATCACGGGTGGCACTCATGGTTGGGCGTTCGGAACGCCCGGCGCGGCCGTCGACCTCGCGAAGTACGGCTACGTCGAAGAAGAGTACTTTATCGAGGGCAACGCCAACTCGTATGCGAAAGTTGGAACCTGGACCACGGACGGAGTCTGGTCAGCGGCACCCAGCGGCAGCGCGTTCTACAGAACTCGTCTGCTGGTAGTACGCCCGGCGAACTCAGCACAGTTCAACGGCACGGCGCTCGTCGAGTGGCTCAACGTGAGCAGCGGTTGGGATATCGCCGACCATTTCTTGTTTGTAAGCGAGGAGTTGCTTCGCGGCGGCTACGCATGGGTAGGAGTCTCCGCGCAGGCTGTGGCTGTGCAGCTCTCGCCGTTTTCGCTGAAAGCATGGGATCCCGCGCGCTACGGCTCGCTTAGCCACCCAGGCGATCGCTATGCGTACGATATGTTCACTCAAGCCGGACAGGCGATCCAGAATCCTCAGGGCGCAAATCCACTGCATGGACTGACGGTGGAGCGTGTCGTCGCAGCCGGCCATTCGCAATCAGCGAACGGACTCGCTACATACGTGAACGCGATTGACCCACTCGTCGAAGTGTATGACGGATTTCTGCTGCACAGCCGCAGCGTAACAGCCTTGGCCCTCTTTCCTGGCGATGCGGGAGCCGTACCCACGGCCTCCGTTATTCGCAGCGACACGACCGCGCCCGTGATGATGCTCGAGGACGAATGGAGCGTAGACGTTGCTTCTGCATGGCTTGCCCGCCAGCCGGACAGTCCGAACTTCCGCCTCTGGGAGGTTGCGGGTACGGGACATGTAGATAGTTACTTGGATGCGCTCACCGAGCCCATTGTTGCCCGCGATCTCTTGTTTGGACCGCTCCAGTGCGCACTGCCTCACAACAAAGCCCCGTTACACTATGTGGTGAACTCGGCGCTCAACAAGCTTAACGTGTGGGTTGCGACGGGTGTCCCGCCGGCACACGCCCCGTCGTTCATTGAGTTCGTCAACGGTGCGATCGTCCGCGACTCCCACGGCAATGCCAAAGGCGGAATCCGCCTTTCGCAACTCGAAGTCCCAACCGCCACTTTGACTGGGGCCGGAAACGCGGGCCCCGGATCTTGTCCAAACGGAGGGGTGACGACACCATTCGACGCCGCGACACTCGCCTCGATCTACCCGACCCCCTCTGGCTACTACCTCGCCGTCGGAAGGGCCGACAAGGCAAACTACATTCAGGGCTACCTTTTGTACGCGGACATGCTGCAGGACTGGGTGGACGCGGCCTACGCCAACATAGGCAACTGACGCTCGCACCGGCCAGAGAAGGATCGAGGGGTCGATCGGAGCTTTTATGCTTCGATCGATCCGTTTTCTTGTACGCCGTTATGCTGTGGGCTAGCCCGGCCAACGTGCCCGCGTTCGACTCCTGAGTCGTTACTTTCATCGAATCGTCGTCGGTTTTCGCCGTGCTATCGGGATTTCCGGCAGCCGCTCGCCCAGGGCGCACCCTTGTTTCGTTTATAGGAACAAACCTGGCTGAAAGCGTTATCAGGCGAGGGCTGCGTTACGCGGTGCAAGCCCTCTGCCAGCGTCTTCGGGAAAGACGCAGCGTCACCGACTCAATCGTGGGGGCAGCCGGGAGGCCAACAACGCACTGTGGACCATCGCGATGGTGCGGATGAGAAGCGATGCTCGCACTCGCGCTTACGTCGCACGACGGACCGCCGAGGGCCTATCATCGAAAGAGATTCAGCGCTGCCTGAAGCGCTATATCGTGCGCGAACTCTATCCGCTGATTCTCGCGGATCTGAGAGATGCCATAGTCACTTCTTGACATAGGAGCGTCAATGCGGTCGCCGAATCCTTCTTCAGCAGCCTAAAGAAAGAGCGCGTGCCCAAGCGGATCTACAAAACCCGTGACCTCGCCCGCGCCGACATCTTCGACTACATCGAAACCTTCTACAATCGCATTCGTCGCCACAGCCATCTCGGCGGCGTCAGCCCGGAGGCATTTGAACGTGCCTCGTTGTGAGACGACGCGCTGTCCACGATACCGTGGGAAGTCCACTTTCGGCCAGAAGCCGCCGTAGCTTCTCGCCACCCAAAGCGGTCGTTCGAGGAAGTCGGGACGGCCGCTTCATAAGAACGGGAGAATCCAATGCCGATGTGGACGTGGCTCATACCTGTCTTGTCATTCGTGGTGCTGGTGATCGCGAGCGTTGTGGGCGTCGGCCCGCTGCTCGCCGTGCTGTGCGGAGTCGCGCTTCTCGGCACAGTAATTGCCGCTGTTCACCACGCCGAGGTCATTGCGCATCGGGTAGGCGAGCCTTTCGGCACGCTCGTTCTTGCGCTGGCCGTCACGGTCATCGAGGCTTCGCTGATCTTGTCCATGATGATCGCGGGTGGCGAGGACATGGCGACGCTGCCGCGCGACACCATCTACGCGGCTACGATGATCATCTGCAACGGCGTGGTCGGTGTTTGTCTCCTAGTCGGCGGGCTTGCGCACCGCGAGCAGACGTTTCGCGTCGAAGGCTCCGGCGCGGGCATGGCCGCGCTGATCGCGATGTCGGCGCTCACCCTCGCGATACCGGCATTTACCACGACGACGCCTGGCGGTACGTACAGCACGTCGCAGCTCCTGTTCGTAGCGGCGACCTCCGCCGCGCTCTGGGCGGCGTTCGTTTTCATCCAAACGGTTTCTCATCGCGACTATTTCATTCCAATCACGAAAGCGGGTGATCCGGACGAACAGGCGGAGCCGCCGACGACGCGTGCCGCGTGGATCAGTTTTGCGGCGTTGATGTTGGCGTTGGTCACTGTCGTCGGTCTGGCCAAGATGTTGTCGCCGAGCATCGAACACGCGGTCGAAGCCGCGGGTGCGCCGCGAGCCGTCGTGGGCATCGTTATCGCGATGCTCGTCCTACTTCCCGAGGCGTGGGCCGCCGCGAGAGCGGCGCACGCGGATCGGCTGCAGTCGAGTATGAACCTTGCCATTGGTTCGGCCCTGGCCTGCATCGGCCTCACCATTCCGGTGGTGGTGCTTGCCGCCATCACCTACGAACTGCCGCTGGTGCTCGGGCTTGGTGCGAAGGACCTCGTGCTGCTTGCCGTGACGTTTCTCGTCAGCGCGTTCACGCTTGGCACCGGCCGCACCAACATGATGCAGGGTGCAGTGCACCTCGTGATGTTCGCGGCGTTCGTGTTTCTGGCGTTCGTTCCCTGATCGCGTGCCTGTCCGGCGACGTGCGCGATGTAGGCATGTTCGCTGTTGCGGACGCGTTACTGAGGGGCGATGGGCATCGGCGCCACCGAATGCTCTCGTCCCCGACAACCTGAACGGCTAACTCGCGAAATTCTCGATTGACGCGTTATGAGCATGATGCGACGCATTGGCGACAGCTGCTGACACGGGACCGCGTAGACCGGTTTTGAGGATGTAAATCACAGGAAGCGCACTTCTCAAGCGTGCTGGTGATTGCGTGGTCGTCAACTATCGGTAGGAGAATTTGGGCCAACGAGGCGGCGCACGATATTTCGCCGTATGGTGCTTGGCGTGGTATCAAGACCGACTTGCCCTACTTGATTTCTTCGCGATCTTCGCTGGCCGCCACGCCGACATCTACTTCGTACCACATGGCGTTGAGAATCGCGAAGCAGCACGCGAGGCCGATGCCGAGTATCCACGAGAAATACCACATGCGAGCTATCCTTTCGTGACGCGTCTTCGTTCAATACATGCCGTGGGATTTGCGGATGTGCTCCAGCGACACTCGCCCGCGCATCACCACGAATACCCAGCTTGTATAAGCCAGCACGATCGGAAGTAGCACGACCGTGACGATGAGCATCAGCCCGAGCGTGCTGTAGCTCGACGAGGCGTCCCACACGGTCAGGCTGCTGCGGGGGTCGAGGCTCGACGGCATCAGGAACGGGAACAGCGCCAAACCGGCCGACAGCACGGTACCCGCGATCGCTGTCGAACTTGTGACGAAAGCGCTCCCAAGGGCTCCTCGCCGCGCGAGCACGGGAGTAGTCAGCGCCGCCAAAATCGCAACTGCAGCGGCGACGCAGGCCCACTGCCCCAGAGGACCGTTGGTGAGCCAGCTTCCACCGATCGAAGCCTGTTTCAATAGCGGATTCGACGGTCCACCGGTCACGACCTGGGAGTCAATGCGAAAACCCGTTACACCGAAGGCCAGCCACGCGCCGGCGGCGATATAGAGCAACGCGTAAAGCGGTGCGAGCAGACGCAGCGCACGCTGCGCGCGTTGGCCAATCACCGGGTCGGCTTTCAATGCCAGATAGGTGGCCCCGTGCATCAGGATCATCGTGAGCGACACCAGCCCTGCCAGCAGCGCAAATGGCCGCAACAGACCGATCAGTCCACCTTCGTAGTTGACGCGCATAGCGTCGTCGTAGCGCAACGGCACGCCCAAGAAGAGATTGCCGATGGCAACCCCGAACAGCAGCGCAGGCACGACACCGGTGAAGGTGAGGAAGCCATCCCAGACGGCACGCCAGCGCGCATCCTCCGATTTGTTACGGAAGTTGAGCGACACGGGCCGCATAATCAATGCGAGCAGGACCAGCAGAATGGCGAAATAGAAGCCCGAGAACGACGCGGCGTACAAGTACGGCCACGCGGCGAACACCGCGCCGCCGCCAAGGATGAGCCAAACCTGGTTGCCCTCCCAGAACGGCTCGAACGTCTCGATCAGCGCCCGGCGTTCGTCGTCATCGTGCGCCAGAGTGCGCACGAAAGCACCCGCACCCAGATCGAAGCCGTCCATGACCGCAAAGCCGATAAGCACGATTCCCATCAACAGCCACCAGATTACGCGCAGGGTTTCGTAATCGAACATCGTGAGCTCGCGCCGTTGCTCTAGTCGGCCATCGCCGTCGAACCGGCGTCTGAAACGGCAATCGGGGTTTGTCGCCACATGCCCAATCCGTCGGGTCCCTTGCGTATGTATTTGCGCATCAGCATCACGTCCACCACGGCCAGCGCGGTGTAGAAGAGCACGAAGCCCGCAAGACTGGTGGCCACCTGCGCCGTCGAAACAGACGACACACCCAGCGCAGTAGGCAACACGCCCTCGATCGCCCACGGTTGGCGGCCATATTCTGCAACGATCCAGCCTAGCTCCGCGGCGAGCCACGGTAACGGCAGGCTGTATAGCGCCAGACGCAGATACCAGCGGTGCCGCACGAGGTTTCGCGTGGATGCCAGCCAGAACGAGTACGCAAAAAGTGCGATGAACCAGAAGCCGCAACCCACCATGAGACGGAACGACCAGAAGAGCACCGGCACGTTGGGAATGGTGCTTGCGGCCGCGCGCGCGATATCGGCCTGCGTTGCGCGAGTGGGATCGTCCATTGTGCGTTTGAGCAGCAGCGCGTAGCCCAGGTCTCCCGCGTTGCCCTCGAATGCAGTGAGTGCTTCCTTGTCGTTGCGGTTGGCGCGCATCTTCTGCAACGCGCCATAAGCAATCATGCCCCGGCGGATGCGCTGCTCGGCCTCGGCGACGAGTTCATTGATCCCGGGCATCGTCTCGTCGAGCGAATGCGTGCCGATTAGCCCCATCACCCACGGGATTTCCACGGCGAAATAGGTCTTTCGCTGCGCGACGTCGGGCCAGCCGAACGCGGTGAACGGCGCCGGAGCTGGATGGGTGTCCCACATCGCTTCGATGGCCGCAAGTTTCATTTTCTGGTTTTCCGACACCGTGTAACCCGACGCGTCGCCAAGCACCACCACGCTCAGCGCCGACGCCAATCCAAAGCTCGCCGCCACCGTCATCGAGCGCTTGGCAAGCTCGACGTTGCGCCCGCGCAGCAGGTACCAGGCGCTGATCGACAGCACGAACATAGCGCCGACCACATAGCCGGCGCTAACGGTGTGCACGAACTTGGCTTGCGCCACCGGATTGAACAGGACGTCGCTGAACGACGTGACTTCCATACGCATTGTTTCGAAGTTGAATTTCGATCCCACCGGGTATTGCATCCAACCGTTGGCGACCAGAATCCACAGCGCGGAAAGATTGGAGCCTATTGCCACCAGCCACGTGACGATCAGATGTTTAACGGGGCTGAGTCGGTCCCAGCCGAAGAAGAACAGACCGACGAACGTCGACTCGAGGAAGAACGCCATCAGCCCTTCGATGGCGAGTGGCGTGCCGAAAATGTCGCCGACGTAATGCGCGTAATAAGCCCAGTTGGTGCCGAACTGGAACTCCATCGTTACCCCGGTCGCCACACCCATCGCGAAATTGATGCCGAACAGCACGCCCCAGAATTGAGTCATGCGCTTCCAGATCTCGCGCTGCGTCATGACGTACACTGTTTCCATGATCGCCAGCATCCACACCAGGCCGAGGGTGAGCGGAACGAACAGGAAGTGGTACAGCGCGGTGATCGCGAACTGCAGCCGAGACAGGTCGACAGTGGCGGCATCAATCATGGCGCACTGACGGCCCACTGGGCAGATAGAGCTGCTGCACTGTAATCGGTGGCGCCGTGTCCGGACCTGACGACGGCTCGAAGAACACGAACCACAACACAATAAGTAGCGCCAGCTTCACGACGAAAATGACGCCGATCTCCCAGCCAAAGCGGCGGCCATCACGCGTGCGGAACCACGCTTCTCCGGGTGAAGGCAACAGGCCGTTCGGGCCGTCACAGGCGACGGAGGATAGGGGCGCTAAAACAGGATTGGTCATAGTGCGCGATGGTTGCTGCGTGGGGTTGCATCAGGCAGTCCGCTGCAACAATACTCTTCTTGGACGGATCGGTGCAGCCGTGTTGCCTATTGCCCGCCCCCAGTCGCTAACGGCAACGTCGGCCAACGACCGAGGGACTTCAGACCAACGCAAACGGTTCGGTCGACGGGTACTTCGGCCCGACTGTGGCGGCAGGCGTGGAGAGCGATTGGGGCAGACGGCTCCGGGCAAGTTCTGGAACACGATCCTACGCCTCTACCTACCATTGGAGCCATGGTTCGCCAAGACATGGTGTACCCGGGACGTTTTGAGGGGAATCATCCGATACGCGTGATGTGCCCGCCGATGTCCTAATTCTTCGAGCATCGGGTATCACTCGATCATTATGTGTTGGTCTCGCGCGGCATGACCCGACCGTCGCTAAGCAGGCGCGTGCGCCGATCATCGGCTTGAGATATGGGCTGTGGTGGTACTTCGTTCGGTAGGCGTCGTCGATGTGTTCGTCGATCGGCCCGTCAACCGGCTCGAATGTAACTTCCCTAGTCATGCCGGCGATAGTGATCCGTCCCACCTTCTGCCGAGTTGCCGCCTGGTACCAACGTGAGTTCTGCCCGTTGTAGCCGCGCACATAGAGGGCGCCTTTGACCAGGACGGACCAAATCCACGTCGGCGTCCCGTACGTCAAATCGTCTTCGCGGAAAGGTGAGATGTGCAAGTCATCGGCCTCAGCGATCTTGCGGAGTTCGTCCTCAAGACCATATCGTCATTTGTCATGTACCTCGAAACCTAGAACAGGCACGAGCGGGCAAACTCGCAAAGTATCTTACGGGCGCAGCAACGCCTTGATCGCGCGGCGCTCGTCCATGGCACGGTAGCCCTCGGCCACTTGCGCGAGCGGAAGCGTCAGGTCAAAGACCTTGCCCGGATCGATCTTCTGGTTAAGTACCAGATCGATCAGCTTGGGGAGAAAGCGGCGAACCGGGGCCGGACCACCGTGCAGATGTACCTCAGCGTAGAAAAGCTCCTCCCCGGGGATCTGCACGCCGTGCGCGACGCCTACGAAACCGACGTGCCCGCCGGGCCTAGTGCAGCGGATGGCCTGCATCATTGATTCCTGCGTGCCGACCGCCTCGATCACCGAGTGCGCGCCCAGGCCGGCGGTGAGATCCTTGATTTTCGCTACGCCCTCGTCGCCGCGCTCACTCACGATGTCTGTCGCCCCGAACTCCCGCGCAAGCTTCTGCCGCGCCTCGTGCCGACTCATCGCGATGATGCGCTCTGCGCCGAGTTGCTTCGCGGCGAGCACTGCGCACAAGCCGACGGCCCCGTCGCCGATGACTGCGACCGTCTTGCCAGACCCCACCGCGGCCGCATCGGCGCCGAACCACCCGGTGCCAAGAACATCGGATGTCGCGAGCAGGCCGGGTATGAGGTCAGCGGACGGAACCTCGGGCGTGGCGACCAGCGTGCCATCGGCGAGCGGCACGCGCAGGAACGGTGCCTGCGCGCCCCCCGTGCCGACGTACTCATTGTGCACGCAGCGGCTCTGATATCCCGCGGTGCAAATCGCGCAGGTATTGTCGGAGGCAAAGAACGAGCCGACGACGAACTGGCCGCGTCGGACATTCCTCACCGCACTGCCAACTTCCTCGACGATGCCGCAGTATTCGTGGCCCATCGGAGTCGGCTGAGAGGAAGAATCAACACCGCGATAGGGCCAGAGGTCGGACCCGCACACGCAAGTGGCCGACAGGCTGATGATGACATCGGTCGGGTGGATGATCTTCGGCTCCTCGCGCTCGACGAAGCGGATATCGCGTGGGCCGTAGAGAACAGCTCCTTTCATGGTAACTCTCCTAGTGTTCACGCATGCTACGAGCGCATGTCTAGCGTTGCGGGATCCTGCGCCTTGTGAGCCCTAGGATCACGCACCCCTCTCTCCGCGGGTGCATCGTGTCGGCAGCCGTAAGTTGGTCAGGCCTTTGCAGTGTGCCCTATCGTCACTTAACGGTTGCCGCCAGTTGCTTATTCAGCGCTTCCTCGACGCGTCCGGCCGCCGCTGGAGGACCGTTATCGGCAAGCACTTGGGCTAGTTGACGCAATTGCGAGGCACTGAGGCCTACGTTCATGCTGATGCGGACGTGAGACTGCAACTGCGACTCCGCCCCCACAAGCGCGGACAGCATGCTCACGGTGGCCAGTTCACGGCTCTGCCAGTCTAGGTTGTCGCGCTCGAAGATATCGCCGAAGAGATGGGTCTTGAGGTATTTGTCGACAGCAGGCGCGAAGTCGAACAGCGGCCCCGTGACGGGCCCGCCCGACAGCTTGGTCTGGTTGATAGTGCCCGCAGTCAGCAGCGCTTCGCCCGTCGGGATCGGGCCGCTGGGTGCGCGGCCCGGGGCATCCTCAATGCCGTGCTGCTTGCGCGCGTCCAGCACCTTCATCAGTTCGCCCAGTGCGTTGAGACTGCGCGGAAAGCCTGCGTAGGCGTAGAGCTGCACTAGGACTTCCTTGGCCTCACTCACCGTCAGTCCGGCGTCGAGCCCTAGATTCAGGGCTGCGCTCAGCTTGGGGATGTCGCCGGCCGCGCCAAAAGCCCCGATGGGCGCGATGGCCTGCTGGCGCGCGGTGAGTGTCTCGGAAGCGCTTGGTGCGGTGGTTTGTGTGCCGGTCATTACTTGGGACTCCTGCGTATTCGAGGCCGCGTGGCTTAGAGCAGTTGCAAAACCAGACTCAGGCCAACGAACAGTGCATCGGCAACGCGGCGTTTCATGGGGTATTCAGCGGTAGTTGCATTAGGTTGTCGAAGGAACTTAGCGATTCGCGATGGCGCTGCGCGGCGGCCCCGCGACGTACTGCTCATCAGTAACGTGCTCCATCCACTCAACGTTCTTGCCGTCGAGAGCTTCCTGAATCGCGATGTGGGTCATCGCCGTGGTCGGCGTCGCGCCATGCCAGTGTTTGTGACCAGGCGGACACCAGATGACATCGCCAGCGCGGATCTCGACGATCGGCTCGCCTTCGCATTGCGTCCAACCACAGCCCGCGGTGACGACCAGTGTCTGCCCGAGCGGATGGGTGTGCCAACCCGAACGCGCACCAGGCTCGAAGGTGACGCTCGCACACGACGCGCGTGCGGGAGCAGGAGGGCTGTTGAGCGGGTCGATACGGACAGTGCCGGTAAACCACTCGCTTGGGCCTTTGGCGGAAGGCTGAGGCCCAGCGCGTTTGAGTTCCATGGACGATTCCTTTCAATTTTCAGGTCTTGCATGCGGCACTAGCCGCACGTACGACTCCATCATTGCTTCCCAGCCACCTCAATGCGGGCCTTAAGAGGACCACGCGCCTCTAGTATCTGGAATTTGCCCTCGATGCGGCCCAGTTTGACGAGACCTTTGGCGTACCCGGAGTCACGGTAGAAGATGGCCAAATTTCCCCACGGCGCGTAGTACGTGATGTCGCCGACGGAAGGGGTCATGCCTGCCGGCGTTCCGACGGTGGAGAGTTTCTTGGGCAACTGCGCGATCTTCTCGGTGGCGGCGTAGTCCTCAAGGTCCAGCGTCAGTGGCAACAAGGCGAGAAAGTCTCGGGCGGCTGCATCGTCCAATAAGGTGGCGGAAAGCACTTGGCCGTTGATTGTCATTTGGAGGTTCACGGAACTTGCTCGCTGTTGCGACATTTCACGCGACTGCCCGACGGGGACTATGAACGCAGTGTGCTTTCCTGAAAGAGGGAGGTAAAAGCAGAATCGCGATTCCGGCGGCACAGAGGACGACGACAGCGCCGGTGAGGAACACTGCTCCAATTCCCGCAACGCCGCCGATGAAGCCGAGCGCCGGGCTGGCTAGGCCGAGGGTCAGGTCCAGAAACGCGGTATACGCGCCCATCGCGAGACCTCTGCTCTGTGGCGGCGCGCGCCGTACCGCCTCGACACCGAATCCTGGATAAACGAGGGAGTATCCAAACCCCGTGACTGCGGCCCCGACCAGCGCCAAGGCGGACCAAGGTGCCACCCAGAGCATCCCCTGACCTGCCGCTTCGATCAGTACGAAAATTAGCGTGACTTTCGCGCCACCCACCTTGTCCGCAAGGTGACCCAAGAACACGCGCGCGAGGATGAAAGCAACGGCAAATGAGGTGAAGGCGGGCCACACGGTCCACCCCCGCGACGCGAAAAGAAGCGACACGAACGCCGTCATCGCACCGAAGCCAACACTGCTGAGCGCCAGCCCGACGCCCGGAACCCATACCGTCGCGAGTACCGTGCTGAGGGGAACGTGGGCACGCTTTATCGGTGCCACGCGTCTGACCGGCGCGGCAAGCAAGAGCGTGACGAGCGGAATTAGCGTGGTCGCGAGTCCAATCGCCATGAAGCCATAGGCTCCGTACAGGGTCGCCCCAATCGGCGCGCCGAGCGCGAAGGCGGCGTACATCGCGGTTCCCATCCAGGCGAGGACCTTCCCGGTATTCTGGGGGCCGGCCAGCGCCAGCCCCCAGGCTTGCGCTCCGGTGATGATAAAACTCTCGCCTGCGCCGAGAATCGCCCTGCCCGCGAGCAAGATCGCCACCGAAATCTCCGGGTCGCGGACGAAGCGCAGCGATAGAAGGTAGAAAAGACCGGCCGCCGCCGAAGTGAGGAGGCCCACTACGACGGCCTGCTTCGCGCCGCGGGTATCGGCATGGCGTCCGGCCCACACGCGAGACACGAGCGAGGCTGCGAATTGGCTGCCGGCAACCAGGCCGACGACGAACGTGCTGAGGCCAAGACCTTGATGCACGTGCAGCGGAAGCACCGGCATCGCCAAGCCGATAATCAGGAATGCAATGAAGACCACCTCCATGATCGGGAGCAGCGCCGCAACAGAATTCTTGCTTTGTGCCGGGTCCATCGCAAACAAGATAGCAACTTCGGTGGCGGTTGATTAGATGGTACAATGCACATGGACTGGTGAGTTCAATTCAACAATGCAACGCGACAACCTGAGCGATCTCCTTGTCTTTCTCGCTGTGGCACGAGACCGAAGCTTCACCAAGGCCGCAGCCAAGCTCGGGGTATCACGGTCGGCGCTGAGTCACACGCTGCGCGTGCTCGAAGCCAGACTCGGCATTCGCTTGCTGACGCGAACGACGCGAAGCGTGTCGCCGACCGCAGCGGGGGAACGCCTGCTCCAGGCCGCGGGTCACCGCATCGAGGAGATCGAAGCCGAGCTGGAAGCCTTGAGCGAGCTTCGGGACAAACCAGCCGGCACCATTCGCATCACGGCGACCGAGTACGCATCGAACTCGGTCCTGTTCCCGAAACTAGCGAACCTCCTCCCGCAGTACCCGGACATCCGGATCGAGATCATCGTCGACTATGGCTTGACCGACATCGTTTCCCAGCGTTATGACGCCGGCGTGCGATGGGGCGAGGCAGTGGCAAAGGACATGATCGCCGTGCGTATCGGCCCCGATATGCGGATGGCGGTCGTGGGCGCACCATCCTATTTCGCGAGGCTATCACCGCCGAAGAAACCGCAAGACCTCACGGGACACAACTGCATCAACCTGCGTCTGCCGAGCCATGGCGGGCTGTACCCCTGGGAGTTCCAGAAGGGAAAGCGAAAGCTCAATGTCCACGTCGATGGTCAGCTCGTTCTCAACAGCGCTCCGCAGATGGTTAATGCAGCGCTGGCAGGGTTCGGCCTGGCCTGCCTACCGGAGGGCATGGTCGAATCCCACCTCGCGAAAGGTCATCTCAGGCGAGTGCTCGAGGACTGGTGCCCTCTGTCATCGGGCTACCATCTCTACTACGCGAGCCGCCGCCACTCGTCACCGGCGTTTGCGCTGGTAGTGGATGCGCTGCGCTACCGAGAGTAGACGCTCGACCGTTGAGGCCGATCGCTGCTGCGGCGACTCAGGCTCCTGCCGTAACAGATAGTGTCACCCACTGGCTAACAAACGCTTATACGTTATCGACAGCGACGATCGACGGCATCTCCGATATTCGAACCGGGCGAGCGGCCTGTCAGCCTGAAACCCGCCACTGGCTGGAGTGGGTCGAGGTCGGTTATTTGTCTGCAGGAGATGCCGCTCGTCCGCGATGGTAAGTGGCAGACAGCGTCAGGTCTCGATTTTTGCCCTGACCACTCATTTATGCCCCTCCTGCGCGTGGGCAACAATGAAACATAAGGGCACGAATGGACCTACGCCCACTTACTCGGCTCGTGTCGCCCCAGCCAAACCCCTTGACGCGCGCGCGCCCGCGCGTAGTGCTACATACCCGAAGCAATTTAGCGCCCGTGTGAGACACAGAGCAGTGGGTGCGTCGTGTCCAGCGATCTCCCGGTTCATGGGCGTTGTGTCACTCTCCTTCCCCAAAATAGCCCCCGATCAGCGACACGATGGCGTTGAGCGCTTCCGTCTCGTCAGGGCCCTCGGTTTCCAGCACGACGCGGCTCCCCTTGCCCGCGGCCAACATCATCACACCCATCAGGCTCTTGGCGTTTACCTTGCGCCCACTACGCGCGAGCGACACGTCGCACTGATACTTCGCCGCCAGCTGCGTAAGTTTGATGCATGCAGGCGCGTTCAGTCCAAGTACGTTGACGATCTCAACCTCGCGCTGTTGCATAGCTCGGCTCCATTAGAATAGAGCGCATGCCAATCGGAAAATCCGTAGGCCGGCCACGCTATTCAGGCAGACCTTTCGGCCAAAATTGGCGTCAACTAGACGGCGAATCCTACGCACTAATTCCAGTCAATCTGCTGATCACGATTTTCATGCAACCGGGGCTGGACAGACTGCTTCACTGCGATAGTGCAGCGGATCTCGGAGATTCTGCAATTCCCGATAATAGTAGAGCGGCGTAGGCCGCCTGCCCTTGAATCTCAACCGCCTTAGAAATTCAATTTCGTCCTGAGTCACATTGCCACTGAGTGAAGCATCCTGCAGGAATTCGTTGAGCCCCGGCTCGCCCCCGAACGGTTGGTCGGCTTGCGTTTCAACAAACTCAAATCGCTTCGGATCTCCTGGCGCCAATCTTCGGTTAAGCACAACTTGCATTGCGAAACCCGAGAGGTCGATATCCCAGGAATCGATCAACGGATCCAGGAAGGACACGCAGTTCTCCAACGATACGTGGAAAACATCGGTGTCCAGAAACTCAAGGATTACGACCCGCATCTGCTTATAGCTTCGGCCACTGAGTCGAGCCACCGAACGGAGCCACTTGTCATTTTTCAATTCCTCTCGAGCGACCTTTTTGATCACGTCCAGAAGCTTTTGTGTGACGAGGCGTTCGAGTTCACCAAAGGGCTGCTTTTCAAAAAGCGCTCGAATCTGTTGCTGTTTTTCCGGCGTGCACTTGCGGATTATCAACTCTCGCACTTCATGAAACAAAGGTGCGGGTGGGTCCGCGAAATTTCTCTGCAACGTCTCTCTGCGCTGGAGTTCAGCTAATTTCGCCAGCGTGCCGCTCGACAGATTGAGATACTTGCCCATCTTCTCGTAGATGTCGGTTCGATCTGGCGCAGGGGGCAGCTTCTTCCGAGTCAGCAGCTGAGAAATGTAGGACTCGGTGACCTCAGTGGCTACCGCCAAGCCCTTCTGGTCGAACCCCAATTGTTCCAGCCGTTGCTTGATGACTAGGCAAACATCCACGGGGCGCCTCCGTAGCGTACGTACTTAACCAGTCCTGATTAAGGCTTTCACATATTTGCCGATAATGCTTGACAGGTCAAGTTAATTAACCTATTGTCGTTAACGACTGAGGGAGTTTTCCAGTCTTAGTAACTAGAGATGGTTATCTGAAATTCCCCCTTGGCCATGACAACCAAGGAGATTCAAATGTATGCACGTCGCGTATCCATGAAGTTGAAGCCCAACAGCACGCAAGAATTTACCCAGCGGCTGGAAAAGGATGTCATCCCCATGCTTCGAAAACAAAACGGGTTCCGGGATGAAATCACATTCGTCGCTCCGGGCGGCACCGAAGCGTTCGGTTTGAGTTTCTGGGACAACAAACAGAATGCCGATACCTATGACCGCGCGCATTACGCGGAAGTCACCAAGATGCTGGCGAAGGTGGTCGACGGTACTCCTCGGGTTGAAACCTACGAGGTCGCGAACTCCACTTTCCATAAGATCGCCGCTGCTGCAGCGGCCTGAAGCCGGTCGTTGTTCTAATTTGCGCTGAGGGAAAATAACTCAAGGCGGAACAACCGTGGCGATGCCACTTGCTTTATCTCTAGGCAGTGGCCCGACTCTCATCCGGGCCATTTCTTTTTGCTACTCATTACACCTTCGGCCATATTCACTGGCTTAAGGGTGTCTTGCAATCAGGACTATCCGAAAGGCAGGCATTATGCAAAACCTCATCTCTTACGATCCACGCACAGATACCGGTCTTGACGAGTTGTTTCGCGGTTTCTTCAGGCCCGTGCGCTTGGAAGGTGCCCCTACCCCAATAACGATCAAGATAGACGCGATCGAGACCGAGAACGGGTACCTGGTTCATTCTGAATTGCCGGGTGTGAAGAAGGAAGACATTGACGTCGCGATCGAGGGCAATCAGGTCACTATTACCGCCGAAGTGAAGCGGGAGTGGGAAAAGAAGGATGGCGACCGCGTACTCCGCAGCGAGCGGTATTTCGGCAACGTCTATCGGAGCTTCACGCTGCCAGCAGAGCTGGACGAGGCGGCGTGCGAGGCCAAATACGACAATGGTGTCCTCGAACTCAAGCTGGTTAAGAAGGCCGCCGCGCCGGGCAAGAGGCTGGCAATTCAGTGACCACTAGCACTCGAAAGAGGCGCGTCGCTGCGGCGTCGCAATGCGGCCGTATGCGCGTGGCGTGCAGTTACATCATGCGGTGCGCGGGCAGCGAAGCTGGCAGAATCTTAGGCGCGTATTGATTCCGGCCAGTCAGCGTCGTGAGCTTAGTCAAGAGCCCGGTCACCCGACCGAGCTCTTTTTTTGTCGCGGCTTGGGGCCGCGGCTCGCGTCGTGGTGCGCGGTGATCTGCGCGCTGAAGGTGTAGTGCGGTACCGACCCACCGCCGGTCCGCGGCACAAAACTTGGCGAGGAACGGCGGCCAGCGTAGATCGCTGCGCCAGCGAACGCATGAGCGGGTCCATTTTCATGTAAACGAAGCGGGGATCTCCCATGTTTGGCAATGCGAGTGACGGAAGTGGGTGGGTCAGATTCCCGCGCCCGGGTCATTGAATTATTGCCGCAGTGGCCCCATGTTAAGTGATAGAACGAAGCCCGTCGTCAATTGCGCGAAACGTCGGGGCAAGCGTCTGACGCCCCCACCTCCGCCCCCGGGTCCATCCGGTCCACAGCGAGGTCACTCGCTGCGATTTCAACAAAGCGATCAGAAGTGAGAGCAACCATGAAACTGCGTCCTCTGCACGATCGAGTCATTGTCAAGCGCCTCGAGGAAGAGCGCCAATCCGCCGGTGGCATCGTCATCCCGGATACGGCTGCCGAAAAGCCATCGATGGGTGAAGTCGTCGCTGTGGGTCCTGGCAAGACCGACGACAACGGGAAGCTTCAGCCTATGGGCGCGAAAGCTGGCGATAAGGTTCTCTTCGGCAAGTACTCGGGCCAGGAATTTAAGATGGACAACGAAGATCTGCTGCACATGCGCGAAGACGACATCATCGGCATCGTCGCGTAGTCAATTACCCAGTAGAACAACGGGAGAATCGAATCATGGCAGCCAAAGACGTCGGCTTCGGCGAAAACGTACGCAACAGGATGGTCGACGGGGTCAATGTCCTCGCCAACGCCGTCAAGATTACGCTCGGCCCCAGGGGCCGCAACGTCGTGCTCGAGCGCAGTTTCGGTGCGCCGACGATTACCAAGGATGGCGTCTCGGTCGCGAAAGAAATCGAACTCAAGGATAGGTTCGAGAACATGGGCGCGCAGATGGTGAAGGAAGTCGCCTCCAAGACTTCCGACGTCGCCGGGGACGGTACCACAACAGCCACCGTACTCGCACAATCGATTATCACCGAAGGCATGAAGTATGTCGCCGCCGGCATGAATCCGATGGACCTCAAACGCGGTATCGACAAGGCGGTTATCGCGGTGGTCGAAGAACTTAAGAAGATCAGCAAGCCGTGCACGACCAGCAAGGAAATCGCACAGGTCGGCGCCATCTCGGCCAACGCCGATGCGTCGATCGGCAAGACGATCGCCGATGCGATGGACAAGGTCGGTAAGGAAGGCGTGATCACGGTCGAGGACGGCAAGGGCCTGGAAAACGAACTCGAGCTCGTCGAAGGTATGCAGTTCGACCGCGGCTACATCTCGCCGTATTTCATCAACAATCCGGACAAGCAAGTGTCGCTGCTCGAGGATCCGTACGTCCTCCTGCACGACAAAAAGATCAGCAACATCCGTGATCTGCTGCCGCTGCTTGAGCAGGTTGCCAAGGCCGGCAAACCCCTGCTGATCATCGCGGAAGATGTCGATGGCGAGGCGCTGGCGACGCTGGTCGTCAACAACATCCGTGGCATCCTGAAGACGAGCGCCGTCAAGGCGCCGGGCTTTGGCGATCGGCGCAAGGCCATGCTCGAAGATATCGCGATCCTGACGGGTGGTACCGTCATCGCGGAGGAACTTGGGCTGAAGCTGGAGAACGCCACGCTTAAGGACCTCGGTCGCGCCAAGAAGATCGAGATCGCCAAGGAGGACACGACGATCATCGACGGTGCCGGCGACAAGACCGCCATTGAAGCGCGCGTGAAGAACATTCGCGTGCAGATCGATGAAGCGACGTCGGACTACGACAAGGAAAAGCTGCAGGAACGCGTGGCCAAGCTCGCCGGCGGCGTAGCCTTGGTCAAGGTCGGCGCGGCAACTGAAACAGAAATGAAAGAAAAGAAAGCCCGCGTCGAGGACGCGTTGCACGCGACCCGTGCGGCCGTCGAGGAAGGCATAGTCGCCGGCGGCGGTGTAGCGTACCTGCGGGCACGCGCCAACCTCAAGAATCTGAAGGGCGACAACCACGACCAGGACGCCGGGATCAAGATCGTGCTGCGTGCGCTCGAGGAGCCGATGCGCCAGATCGTCGCCAATGCCGGCGGCGAGCCGTCGGTTGTCCTCAACAAGGTCGTCGAAAGCAAGGGCAACTTTGGCTTCAACGCCCAGACCAGCGAGTACGGCGACATGGTGGAGATGGGGGTCATCGATCCGACCAAGGTGACGCGGTTCGCGTTGCAGAACGCGGCGTCAGTCGCGGGACTGATGCTCACGACCGGCGCGATGGTCGCCGAACATCCCAAGGACGACAAGGGCGCTGTTGGCGGCGGCATGGGTGGCATGGGCGATATGGATATGTGACGCCGCAATTCACCTCAAAGGCCCGGTGCGTCCGGGCCTTTGCTTTTGAATTTCGGACTTAGAGCTTTGAACAGCTTGCGGGAATCGAGGACCTGCGCCCACTGCGCACCCTACGTGAGCGTTGCCTTTATTTGCGCGCCATTGTCGATGCCCGGCCGACGCCTGCCGATGGCGCCCGTCAACCAATTCATTGAACGTCCGTATATGGACCCCTCACCGTTTGCAAGCATTCCGTTCTTTGGCGATGAGGTACGACTGCTCACGTACATTCGGCCTCTAACTGCCGCATCGATTCAACGATGCCTGGCCATGATGGGCTATTCGCGCGCCAGCTCCCTACTGCTTTCTCGTGCATTTCGCACATGGACGTTCTCGGGTTCTGCCGGTGCCGGTTCGACCTATTCGCCATCGTTCGGCTTGCTTAGCAATCGCGGTAGGTGAGCTCCTCTTTACGACACGGTCGATCGATCTCTGAATCGAGTATTGCTTCAGTTTGCAACCATGGCCGGTTGGTAGTTAGTGCCGTTGTTCAACATTGCCCAAGCCATGCGCGTGGTCTTGTTGGCCATCGCGACTACGGCGACGTTCGGGTGGCTACGTGCCGCCAGACGGGTTACCCACTGACTGATGCGGTCGTCCTTGCCTGTGGATGGCGAACGCGTAGTATAGAAATACGCCTATACGCGTAGTCTTGCCAGCGCTGGCGGGGAGGAACGGTTCGCTCCATGCGCGAACTGCTTATCTTCGCGCCGCGCTCGAGAACTTGCCAGATGGTCGCGTCGAGCTGAATTTCTTTTCCGCTTGTACGTGTTCTGCTCAGGAGGAATTCTTCCATGGCTTCCCCGTCGGAAGGTCACAACGTCCCCGAGGGTTACCACCAACTTAGCGGTAGCGAACGCCCCCGCTCGTCCGGCTCCCGATACCAGGGTCCTCTCGACCTCAATGACCAGGTATCAGCCACGCTCGTTCTTCGTCGCAAGCCTGATGCTCCTTCTCTTCCCGATCACCAGCATTGGGACAACACGCCCCTTGCTCAGCGCCAATTCCTGTCTCCGCAGCAATACGCGGAAAGCTACGGGGCCTCTCAAGCAGATATCGACGCCGTCATTGCCTTCGTTTCCTCTCACGGCTTGAAGGTCCTCGACTCTCACGCCGGCCGCCGTACCGTAGCCATCTCTGGCGACGCGGCTCAAATAAATGCCGCGTTCGGGATTCAACTGAATCAATACGAAACTCCGCGCCCCGAGTATCGCTCGCGCGCTCATTCGATGTCAGCGAGGGAGTCCGCGCTCAATGCTGAGGCGCAAATGTACATGCATCACGGGTACGACGGCCCCGTCCACATCCCGGACGCACTGGCAGGCATTGTCATCGCCGTGATTGGTCTCGACAATCGCGCCGTCGGCGGCCCCGGCGGCAGCTCTGGCGATCCGGCGGGCGCCAAGTCGCTCGCCGTCGCGACCGTCGCCGGGCTCTACAATTTCCCAAACTCCGGCGCTGCGGACCAGGTTATCGGTGTCATCGCGCCCTCCGATCCCGTCGGCACGAGCAGCCAACGCTTATCCGGCTACCTCGTCAACGACATCAATAGCAACTACTTCCCCAACATCTCGAACGCCGCGTATCGCACCGCGCCGGCCTCGCTGAACGACATCAACCTCACTGTCGGCACCAACACCTATTCCAACAGCACTGCCACGGTCCAAGCCATCACCTCGCTCACGCTTGGTTCGACAGCGACCGGCTTCGCCATGGAGGTCACCCAGGACATTTCGACCGCAGCCACCATCGCGCAAGGCGCCGCCATCAATGTCTACTTCACCGAGATCACCGAGCAGGGTCTGCTGGTCTGTCTGAATCGCATCCTTCTTCCCGAAGGTGAGAGTCAACCCACGGTGGTGACGTGCAGTTTTAATTTCTGGGGCAGTGACGAGACCGGGCAGATCGGGGACGTCAGCGACTCAGGCTCCGCTGCGCATCAGATGTCCGCGCTGTTCCAGGCTTTGGCTCTTGTAGGCGTGGGCGTGTTTATCATTTCCCAGGACCGCGGCAGCAACGACGGCGACACGGACGGCAACGCGCACGTCTGCTATCCAGGTAGCGATCCCTGGGTCACTTCCGTTGGCGGCACCGTCATCGGCACCGTCAACCCCGGCCCGCCGGTCTCCTTCGCCGAAGTGGTCTGGAGCAATGCCGGTTCCACGAACCCGGTGGGCAACTTCGGCGGAGCCAGCGGCGGCGGACCCAGCCAGAACTTTCCGGTCCCTTCGTACCAGTCGAACGCAGGCATAACGAGCGTGACGGACTCGAACGGAAACGCCACCAACAACAAACGTTGCATCCCCGATGTCGCCGCGATGGTTTCTTACAGCGGCTCAGGAGCCAACGACTGGTTCTTCATCAACGGTCTCAAATACAATTTCACCGGCACCAGTTGCGCCTGCCCTCTGCTCGCCGGACTTTACGCCGTTCTTCGCAGCGCCTTCGGCGTTCCTCTCGGCTTCTTCAATCCTACGATCTACCAGATCGGCGGCAGCGTGTGTAACGACATTACCTCAGGCAACAACGATCCCGCGGACAGCTCCGGCGCTCCCTTCTATAACGCCGCCGCCGGCTGGGATCCGTGCACCGGGTGGGGAAGCATCGACGGCACGAAACTTCTCAACGGCATCGCCGGGCTGATGTACAACGTAGCGCTGGCCAGCAACGGCGGTGTCGCCACAGCCTCCTCCCAATACAGTGCAGCCTTCCCCGTTGCTGGCGTCAACAACAACGAGCGTGCCGGCGTCAACTGGGGCAACGGCGGCGGCTGGAACGACAGCACCAGCAACAGCTATCCCGATTGGGTCGAGATCGACTTCAACGGCAGCAAGACCATCGATCACGTCGTCGTCTATACGGTGCAGGACAATTGGCAGAATCCGATCGAGCCCACCGACACCCAAACGTTCTCCCTCTGGGGTGTCACCGACTTCACCGTCCAAGGGTGGAACGGCAGCGCCTGGGTTACGCTCGCCAGCGTCAGCGGCAACAATCTGGTCAAGCGTACCGTCAACTTCGCCTCCACGACCACCAGCCGCATCCGAATCAACGTTACCAACGCTCTCGCCTCCTACTCACGCATCACCGAAATCGAGGTCTGGGGCGTCAATGCGGGACCAGCACAAACTAACGTAGCGCTAGCCAGCAACGGCGGTGTCGCCTCGGCGTCGAGCACACTCACCGGCATTCCCGGTTATACGTTCCCGATCGCCTCAGTTAACGACAACGAGCGCGCCGGCGTCAACTGGGGCAACGGCGGCGGCTGGAACGACGGCACCTTCAGCGCCTTTCCCGATTGGGTCGAGATCGACTTCAACGGCAGCAAGACCATCGATCACGTCGTCGTCTATACGGTGCAGGACAACTGGCAGAACCCGATCGAGCCCACCGACACCCATAACCTTCTCCCTCTGGGGTGTCACCGACTTCACCGTCCAAGGGTGGAACGGCAGCGCCTGGGTTACGCTCGCCAGCGTCAGCGGCAACAACCTGGTCAAGCGTACCGTCAACTTCGCCTCCACGACCACCAGCCGCATCCGAATCAACGTTACCAACGCTCTCGCCTCCTACTCACGCATCACCGAAATCGAGGCCTGGGGAAACTGAACCGCCTGCAAGGTGAGAGCACAAGTGTTTTCGTGACTCACGGAATCAAGCAAAATCACTACTCTTGAAATGTTGGCGCGTTCGCTTGAGCGCCCGCCATCGGCGCAAAAAAACACCAGTCAGCCCAACGTAGCCCAGTGCCTTTGCCAGTTCGCGCAACATCTTCCGCGATCCGCCCTTATAGCGTTACGAGCAACCCGCGCCTTACCCTTCTGCGTCTTTGTGCCGGTCGATCGTTCCCACGGATTCCAACGCCGTGTTAGGCCCGCTGCTGGGCATCCGAGCTAACTAACGCTGGCACGCGCCGCTCGCTCGGCCAGGATCCGGGTGAGAGCGGCCTCAAGCATCTTCACAGCCGCGCGGCTCATCAGCGAATACAGTACGTCAGTCGTGGCTCTACGACCGAGGCGGCGGTCTACGCTCTTGTCCCACGTTGACCGTGTCATCCGGTAATGCAGCACGAGTTGGGCAAGTCGTGGATCGGCGGTACGCGCGCAACGCCGCGAGCGATGCTTCCCGAATTCCGAGCCAGTTCTTTACTGACCTTCGCTGCACGTCAAGAAGAGCAACACACGTTGTGAGCGGTCTCGGCTTCGAAACCTAGACCTGCGCTACCCCCGCGCTACCCCGAGCTGAAGTAAACACGGCCTGCCCGAAGGCAAGCCGTTGATTGAATTGGTTGCGGGGACCCGCAACCTGACCAAATTAAAAGTGAAGTAGAGGCAGTTCGCCAGTTCTGCGTCACAAGCTACGAAAATGAAAGGGCCCGCGTAAACGCAGGCATGTGCACCCAGTCGATCTCGCTGCGGTCGATGGGGTGCGCGATGCGGTTCGGCGTGTCGCCGACGATTCCGTCGCACGTCTTGACGCCAGCGGCTTGCAGCGTTTGGACCAACACATCAGCCACGTGTTTGCTCATCCAAAAACCTCCGTATCGCTAGGCGATCAGAGTTTCCGCTGAAGGCACCGCCGGTCGTATCCCCCTGATGGGGGTCGCCGTCCTGCCCCCTGCTCAGGGGATACAAATGTGTCGGGTCGGTCGGCAAACTGCCGTCAAGTTCACTCGAGACGAAACCTGCCCAGCACATCGGAAAAACGAGTATGACGATTCTCGCTCGACTCAGTGCTGGTCGCATCCTGCTCCATCTCATTGCGATGGTGGGCGATCGCAGCGTTCGCTTCCACTTCGAAGGCATCGCGAGGGAACTACAGTGGATTGCCTCGGGACTGGCGATGCTCACCCGCGTGCCGGACCGCTTACTTGCCGCGTCGACCTTTTACCTTGCGCAGCCTATCAAGCATTCCAGTGCGGATCCGAGCGCCGATCCACAGTCCCTCGCCGGTGTGCTCAAGCGTGGTGATGTTCTGCTCACCCATGGCGGATGGCGGATGACGTTCCAACACACAACGCGTTGGCGAATTCGCACGGTCGCTGCGGTCCGAGACAACGGTATCCGAGCGTCTCGAACGGCGCCTCGATTGCGCATGTCCCCGAGCCGGGGGATAGAGATATCTGGAGACCCCTGCGCAAAATTTCTCGCAAGCCATGACTAGCACCGCGCACTCCTGGCCGGTCACGCTCCGGCTTCACCAGTTCCTCGCGCTCACCAAGCCGCGCGTGCTGTCACTCATCCTCTTCACGGCGGTGATTGGGATGTTGCTCGCGGCGCCCGGCATGGTCGCGCTTCAGCCGCTCGTGGTCGGCGCGATCGGCATCGCGCTGGTGGCGGGTGCAGCTGCCGCGATCAATTGTCTCCTCGAACAGCGGATCGATGCGCAGATGGCGCGCACGCGCGCGCGGCCGCTGCCGATGAGGCAGATCCATTCGGCCGAAGCGCTCGCGTTCGCGGCCATCGTCGGGGCCATCGGCGTCGCTTTGCTCTACTCGTTTGTCAACCCATTGACCATGTGGCTCACGGTGGCGACCTTCGTCGGTTATGCCTTCGTTTACACCGTTGTCCTCAAGCCGCGCACGCCACAGAATATCGTGATCGGTGGTGCCGCGGGTGCGATGCCTCCGGTGCTCGGCTGGGCGGCGGTGACCGGAGAAGTCTCAGCCGACGCGCTCCTGCTCTTTCTCATCATCTTCGCGTGGACCCCGCCGCACTTCTGGTCGCTGGCGCTCTATCGCAGAAAAGAGTACGCAAAGGTTGGCGTGCCGATGCTGCCGGTAACGCACGGCGAGCGCTACACGCGTCGGCACGTGCTGCTTTACACCGTGGTCTTGTTCGGCGTCAGCCTGCTGCCGTTCTGCACGCGCATGAGCGGGCTCATCTATGTCGCGAGTGCAGTGGTCCTCGGCGGCATCTTCCTGGCGCACGCAGTCAAGCTCTACCGCAGGTACAGCGATCGGCTGGCGCACGCAACTTTCCGCTTTTCGATCGTATACCTCGCGCTGCTGTTCGCAGCGCTATTGGCCGATCACTATTTCCTGATTCGACTCTGAGCGATGGAGAAGCCGATGAAGACGGTTGCACGTCAGCTCGCCTCAGCAATCGCCATGATCGGCGTTGTCGCGCTCGGCGGTTGCACGGAGGGTGTCCTGGACCCGAAAGGACCGATTGCCATCGCCGAACGCCAGATTCTGTTCAACGCGCTCGGGATCATGCTCGCGATCGTGATCCCGACGATCCTCGCTACGCTCGGCATCGCCGCATGGTATCGCGCATCGAACCGCCGCGCCCGCTATCTGCCGGATTTCGAGTATTCCGGGCGCCTCGAAGTACTGGTCTGGGCCATTCCCGCGATGACGGTAATCCTGGTGGGCGGCGTCGCCTGGGTGGGCGCGCACGACCTCGATCCGCGCAAGCCGATGGAATTGTCGACAAAACCGATCAACGTCCAGGTCGTTTCGCTCGACTGGAAATGGCTGTTCATCTATCCGGACGAAGGCATTGCTAGCGTCAATCAACTGACGATTCCTGTCGGAAAGCCGGTCAACTTCGCGCTGACCTCCTCGGGGGTAATGAACAGCTTCTTCGTGCCGCAGCTCGGCAGCCAGATCTACACGATGGCCGGCATGCTCACGCGTCTTGAGCTGCAGGCCGACCATCCCGGAACGTACCGCGGGCTCTCAGCGCAGTTCAGCGGCGGTGGCTTTGCCGACATGCGGTTTAACGTCGATGCGGTGCCGGCCGACGATTTTGGGCATTGGGTTGACGCGACCCGCAATGCCGGTCCGGTGCTCGACGGGTCCGCGTATGCCGATCTAGTTAAGCCAAGCAGCGCGGTTGCGCCGTTCACCTACCGAGCGGTCGCTCCCGGTCTCTTCAATGACATCTTGAGCTCGCCAATGCAGTCGGAACTTCCAACGCGGGTCACCTATTCCGCCTCACAGAGGATCAAGAGGATCGAAAAATGAATCTTCTGGGCAAACTGAGCTTGAGCGCGATCCCGCTCGACCAGCCGATCATCATGGGCGCGACGGCGTTCATGGTGCTCCTCATCGTCGGCATTCTCGGGTGGGTCTCGGTGAAGGGATATTGGAGTCATCTCTGGCGAGAGTGGCTCAGCTCGGTCGACCATAAACGCATCGGCGTCATGTACATCGTGCTGGCGCTGCTCATGCTGCTTCGTGGCTTTGCCGACGCGATCATGATGCGGGCGCAGCAGGCGGTCGCGGCCGGTGCCGCGCAAGGATACCTGCCGCCGGAACACTTCGATCAAGTCTTCTCCGCGCACGGCACCATCATGATCTTCTTCATGGCGACGCCGTTTGTGATCGGCATGATGAACTATGTGGTGCCGCTGCAGCTCGGCGTGCGCGATATGGCGTTTCCCACGTTGAATTCCGTCGCCTTGTGGCTGACTGCGTCGGGCATCCTACTGACCAACATCTCGCTCGCCGTCGGTGAATACGCGCAAACGGGCTGGGTGGCGTATCCGCCACTCAGCGAGTTGCAGTTCTCGCCCGGTGTCGGAGTGGACTACTACCTTTGGGCACTACAGATCTCCGGCGTCGGAACCTTGATGACGGGAATCAATTTCGTGACGACAATTCTCAAACTGCGCGCGCCCGGGATGAGCTTGATGCGCATGCCGGTGTTCTGCTGGACGGCGCTGGCCTCCAACCTGCTCATCGTCGCGGCCTTCCCCGTCCTCACCGCGACTTTCGCGATGCTGCTGCTCGACCGTTACCTCGGATTCCACTTCTTTTCGATCGATGCCGGGGGCAACCCGATGATGTATGTGAATCTCTTCTGGGTCTGGGGCCATCCGGAGGTGTACATCCTGATCTTGCCTGCGTTCGGCATCTTTTCGGAGGTCGTCGCAACCTTCTCCGGGAAGCCCCTGTTCGGCTATCGCTCCATGGTCGCCGCGACGATGGCGATCTGCGTTCTCTCGTTCATCGTCTGGCTGCACCACTTCTTCACGATGGGCGCGAGCGCGAACGTCAACGGCTTCTTCGGAGTCATGACCATGATAATTGCGGTGCCTACGGGCGTGAAGATCTTCAACTGGCTCTTCACCATGTATGGTGGCCGAGTGCGCTTCACGGTGCCGGTGCTCTGGTCGATCGGATTCATGGTGACGTTCGTTATCGGCGGCATGACGGGCGTGCTGATGCGTGGTTGACTCTGACCGACCCTGATCATCGTTTCATTCGCCAAGGAGTGATTCCGTGGTGGGCAGACGGAGGTTCGTGTGGATGGCGACCTGAGGGCTTCTCGGCCTGACCGTTCCGCAATCGCTGTTGCTGCGGGCGGATAAGGTGATTCAGTGATGGATCGCCGTACCTTCATCAGCGGCGTTGCTTCCGGCCTTTTCGTTGCGCCGCTCTTGTCGTTCGCACAGCAACAACGAGCCATCCCTCGGATCGGCTTTCTAATTTCGGAGACGCTTTCTGTTCAGGCCAACCGGGTCGACGCGCTGCGCGCCGGCCTCGGTGAGCACGGCTACGTCGAGGGTAAGAACATCATTATAGAAATGCGGTCTGCCGACGGAGCCTATGGTCGGCTATCCGAACTGGCGGCGGAGTTGATCAAACTCCCGCTTGATCCGGCACGCCAGTGCGCGCGTGCGCGTGCGTGCGCGTCACAGGGTTTGCGAAAGTGGTCGCAATAAAATAGTGGCAAATAGTGGGAGCGCCAGCGATACGCAGGCCCGTGTCGGGCATTGGCAAGCGCGTGGCCCAGCCTGAACTGCAAATTGCTGGAGTTTGCTGATGCCCGTGTCAAGCGTCCCCATTCGTGCCCTCGGGTCTCATTCTTGCCCACGCGGGGGACGGGCATAAATGTGCGGTCAGGGCACCCATTACGGAAAAGGCACGGGGTTGCCAATCGTAAACCCCACCCCATTTACGAAGTTGGAAGTCAGATGAACGTTCCCAACGTTCTGCGCCTCCTGCCGGATAGCGAAGGGCATGAATACCGGGCTGCCCCAGTTCGCTACGTCGGTTTCAAACTCAGTCATCACTTGATACGGCGAATGAAAATACAGGCCAATATTGTTCACTACGTTGGTTTTGTTCAAGCTGTAGAGTTGGTCCGAAGTTGTGCCATCGGGAAGGGACGATCCGGGTGCGTGCGGATAATACCAATCGCAGGCGCCTGCTCCGGCGGTGCAACTTCCCTGCGGTCCATCCAAATGGCTTGAATCATAGCCATGCGCATCCTGCCAGTGGTGCCACATTTCATGTATCAGCACCGCCGAGCGTTCGGCCAGCATCTCCGCATTGGGGTTGCCGGGATTCGGAGTTGGCGTTCCAGGATAGTTGAAGATGGGGCAATCCAGATCGGTGTGATCCCCCGCATCGCTAAGGGCCTCGACTCCGGCCCCGTGATCCTGAATGAAGCGCTGGTAGACATCGTCATGGTACGGCGTCGATGTTGCTCGCGACTCCTGGTAGTAATCGCCTCTCTGATGAAAAATTCCTGCAACGGTAGGCGCGCCTCCGATCAGAGCGATGGCATTCATTACCTTCGCGAAAGGAAGGCTCTCGTTGCAATCGGCCGAAATTCCGGCGGGGTTCCAGGAATCATCCGTCAAACCCCAGCCTTGCCAGAATTGTTTGATCAGATCCTGGTCGCACGATGGCCACGCTGTGGTGAAGGAAACCTCCGTGGTGGTGGCGCCATCGGTGCAGGCTTGGGCCACGGTCCAAGCTCCCGGAAGGAGCGCCGCCGCGCTTACGCACATGAATACAAACTTGCCCGCGAATCCCTTTGAGTATTTCATTGCGCCGCACCTTCTGCTTTTCCGGGCGATGGAGTGACCGATACTCTTTCCGGATGCCCATTCCCTGGATTCCTCCGCGCTGCCTGCTTCGGTGGCGGAGGGAGTTCTTCGGGGTGTTCGGTGTAAAACCGTGCCATCCGCGCCGCAAATTCCTTGGGATTCGTATCCGGCGAAAGCCTTGGAATCCCCACAAACTTCGCTTCCTCCGGCTTAGCATACTGCCGCGCCATGGCCAGGGCCTTCTCTGAATCGCCGTTGCTGTACAGATACGCATTTATGGCGCTCAGCCGCACCGTCCGCGATGCATGGCCGCTGATCGTTTGCAGCACCACGGTCTGCGCCGTCGCTGAGTTGATATAGGCAATCATATTGATGGACGCCGCCTTCAGGCCAGCGCACGCATCGAAAATGGACGTCTTGGGCGCACTGAAGACCGGGCGAATAAGAGCGCGTTCCTCGAACACTGGGCAGTCGCTTGAATTCAGATAGTTCTGGAGCGGCGTCAACGCGCGTTCATTTTTCATCTCTCCGAGGATCGAAAGATAAATCAGCTGGCGTCCATAGGAACCGAGGTCGCGGAAAGACAGCTTGCTGGCCACGGCATCCACCACTTTCGGATCGGAGTTGACCAGGGCGATTTGCTGTTTGACGTCGCTGATCTGGGAGCTGGGCATCGTGGAGACCCAGTCCACAAATTTCTCGACCGTGGCAACTTGCAAAGGCACTGGCGTCTGATTGGTCAGCGGAACGAACGGGATCTCCGGGAGCTTGCCGGCATTCATCGTTCCGCAACCAACCGTGAGGCCCGACATACCGAAAATCCATAGTCGAACGAACCGGTCCAGGAAATGTCGCATCATGACCTCCGAGTTGAATCAGAGTTTCCGCATTGGGTCCCTAATCTAAGCATGCTGCGTCCTCGGTATTCGTGAACCTGAATTAGGCGAATTACGATACTGACACACATGCGAGCGCTCGGGCAGTCTGGAATGCCATTGTCAGGTTGAGTAGATCGTGGCTTCTGATGCTGCATGGGTCCAGTTGAAGCCGCTGTATCACCGTCGCCGATTCCCTTCCGAGATCATCAGCCGCCGCATGTGGCATGCTTTCGCTTCTGCTTGAGCTATCGCGACGTCGCGCGGTTATCGTGACTTACGAAATCATTCGCGACGAGGCGCTGAACGGAGCGGCCTGCTGAACGTCGCGTCGCCAAGGCCAGCCAATCTACGTTGCCACGCTTCGTCGGTAGAAAGTTATGTTCCCCAAAGCATCACTGAGCGCCTGTTCCTGGGAGTGATCTGCAGTTTTCGGCGAAGAGCCTAGGCGCGCTCGCACCGTTCAAATGCCGTCGCCCTCAAGGAGCACGGCGGCGTAGCTGTTGATGAGCGGTGTGAGCGAGGGTGCAATCAAATTGGCAAACGACGCCAGCACGCCGGCTACCCCGTTGCCTGAGAGTTGCAGGCCCCCCACGTTCGCGCGCAACACATCGGCCCGGTACCCTTTCGCAGTTGGCTTGAAGCTGACTGAAACCGCGACCGCGCCTGCACCGACCGTGCTCACGGTGAATGAAAAGTCGCCTGCCATCCGGTCGAGGTTGAAGCCAGCGATTGCGTAGCTCACAGTAATGTCGCCAAAGGCCGCGATGAACTGCCCGATGGTGAACTGTGGGCCGAGACCGGCGGAACGCAGGATGAAGTCGAGGCTTGAATTGCCACCCGAATACGGGACCACGAGATTCGGCGGAAGATCGCGCATGTTGGCTTGCAGCGGCACGGTCGTGGACTTAGCGCCACTTGCAGTACCGACAGTCTGAGTAGCAAAGGAAACGATTCCCAACACCACCGGTACCGTATACGCGAATTCACCGACGGCGCTCACCGCCGAAGTGCCGCGCCGGGTGCTGACAGTGATGGGAGTGGCCCCTTTCCCGCACGGGCTCACCGCCTCTAACACGACCGTATTCTGATTGAGGAGATTCGCGC
The DNA here is from genome assembly GCA_963816915.1 of uncultured beta proteobacterium. Lineage (GTDB taxonomy): Bacteria > Pseudomonadota > Gammaproteobacteria > Burkholderiales > Casimicrobiaceae > PALSA-1003. Next base: position 109,835 of record CAWFMK010000008.1, on the reverse strand, counting down.
TGAAGGACTCCGCCGGAACGGTGCCGAACATGACCGAGTTCGCATCGCCCAGATCGGTTCCTTCGAGACGGACGGTCGCTCCTCCGATACTGACGCCTGTCGCGGGCGATACCGCGCTGATCGTAGGAGGCCCTGGCGGCGGAGGTGAAACAAACGTAAACAGGGTTTCGGCCGTAGGGTACGAACTGCCGATGGTGGTCACCACGGTGACATTCACCTCGCCACTATTGGGTGGTGTTTGTACAAGGTACGACAGTGTGCCGTCGGTACGGACAAGGTCCAGGCTGAACGATGGTGCCGGGATAGAGCCGAACAAGAATGCCTTGACGCCCTTCACGTCGATGGAATTAACGAGGACTTGCACGGTCTCGCCTCCGGCAGCCCGCCCGCTGGCCGGATTGACACCAGAAACGACAGGGAGGGCGGGATCGGCGTAGACATACTGGTCAACGGAGGTCGTGGCAGAGGTGCCTCCCGGTGTTGTCACCGTGACATCGACGATGCCAGTCCCGGCTGGAGCGACGGCATGGATCGGTCCATCGATGGAGACGAGGTTAAACGTTTGAGCCGGCCTGACGCCGAAGAAGACGCCCGTTGCATCGGCGAGCGCATTGCCACCGATCTCGACCTCAGTGCCGCCAGCAGTGGGGCCGCCCATTGGGGCGAGTGAGGTGACGACCGGGCGCGGCGGCACGCTCCGCACCGGCGCCTGCGTCAAGCCTCCCAGCAGCGGTGGCTCGGCGGCCAGAACGACGGAAACGGCTTCGGACAACCGAACGACCCCCAATAACGTCTGCCCATTTTTGCTCGCATCGGAATAGAGCGATGCTGTGCGATCATCATGCGTGATCGAGTCGATGCCGGGCACTGTATACATACTCCAGCGCGCAGATGGGTCTTGGGCTGCTTCATCGAGGTAGATAATGTAGGCATTCATACTGATGCGCCGAGTCGTGTAGGCCAAGCTGACCGCGCCTATGTTGCGGCAAAGGTTCAGGAATCGCAATTCTGCGAAACGGCGCGGTTTGAGCCGGTAAGAGTTTCGAGAGAAATCCGAGCTGGCGCCGCAGTACGCGCATGTTTTGCGAGCGGAGCTGATCGGCCACTACGCGCGCGCGAGGGAAGCCAGCGACTGTAACGGTAGTGAAACGCTGCAGTAACGGAACGAGCGTTACAAGACCCCGTCGCCAAGGATGCCGCGACCACTGGCGCTCAACTACGAGCGCGCGAACAAGCCGCGCCCACCGGGATTTCGAGGCGACTGCTGCAGAACGGGAACGCGGCGGATGGAGCCGGTGCCGGCTAGGTCTGATCGCGGGTAGGCTGCGTGATCGGGTGAACGCCGACCTCGCGATAGCATACGCGCGCCGAAGGAGCTGCGCGCCGCCCAGATGGGCGAGGAGATCCGCGAGATCGCGGATACGCCCGTGGTGGGCGAGACCGAGAGTGAGGCCACTCCACTTCAAATTGCCTCGCCGACGATCCGCAGCCGGGGTCGCGGTCGGTGCGGATTCCAGTCGGAGAGCACGAAGCCCTCGCGCTCGCCGAAATCCTCAACGGCGCGCGCGGCGAGTCCTGTGCGGGCCCTTCGATCGCAGCAATCCGCCTTAGGGCGTGCAACAGCGTTGGACCGGCGGCCATGAGTGGACCATCACCGGCAACCACGCTCGAAGCAATGATGCGACCATCGGCGTCGCAGATGACGTGCGAGAAGCCGTAAAGATATTGGTGGAATGACCAGAGGCCTGCGCTCACCGCTGGATTCTCGCGCACAACGCCTCGCACGGCCATCGCTACAGGTTGTGGAGGACCCGCTTGGCCGCACTACGCGCTACGAATAGCGCCGCCGCTTGGGCGGGTGTACTCTCGACGGCGAGTTTGATACTTCCTTTCAAAATGAGCGCCATCGAATCAGCCTGGACTGCCTTTACGACTGCGATTGCCGAGGCGCGCGAACTTCACCAACGCGGGAGTGATGCTGAAGTCGCGGAACTGTTACGCCATGCCCGCGAGCTGCTCGACATCATCGAAGCGGAGCTTGCCGAGCATGTGATCGAGATTCCGGGCGCAGCAGGCGCGGTATTGACACAACTGCGCGGTCGACTTCGATCTCTGGAGCGAGACGTCAGCATACCAATCCGGCACTGACGATCCGGCGCTACGTGCAGTCGGCCAGTGCGGGTCTCGCGGAAGCCCGCCAGCAAGTAGGTCAGGATTGCTGGGGAGCTGATTCGTCTGGGCCCTCCTGGGTCGCCTCATCATTAGTGCTCCCGGTCGCCGTCTGGCGCATCGACGCTGGCATATACTTTGTCGAAGCCGGTCTTTCGCGGTGGGCTATCGCAGTTGCACACTGGACATGCCACGCCAGCGCCTCCGCAGTCGCAGGCATCAGCTCGTGAACTCGTGCCGGGCCAAGGTCGGTCTTCGTGATCCTCGCAGACCCAGCCCTCGCCACCACAGGCCGAGCACGCCGTGCCGGTAACGGTGAACGGAGACCTTGAGTCAGAGGCCGACACGCTGCGAGAAAAGGTGAAGGAGATTCGCTACTCCGCGAAGCTCGAGACCGCGTTCCGCGCTGCACTCGGGATCAGGTAGCCCCGGAAGATTTTGTTGCAGACTTGTTCGCGCGCGTCGGACCATCCAGCCGAGCAGGTGTCCCCCGGTGGCGTCGGCGTTTTCGCGTGCGGCGATGCGGTGGGTCAGGTCAATCGCGACGGTCGCTAGGTAGCAGAGCGTCTTGATCTGCTCCGCGCCCAAGTGGTCCGCAGGATGGGCCGGATTGCCATCCTTGCAGAGGTCCACACGGAGCGCCACTAGGGCGTCCATGAGATCGGTAAGCTCACGCATTCGCAGCGACTCAGACATCGCGCGCCCCCCGCACGAACGGCTTTTTATAGCACCGCATAAAATCAGGTGCAAACACTGTCCGCTATCGTACGATCACGCAAGCAAACTACTCGAGTCTGCTAATGCGGTGGCGAGCGTCGAGCCAAGTACGTGCGCGAAGCCATTCGTGCCTATGTGTCCATTCTTGCCCACGCGGAGGTAGGGCATAAATGGACGGTGATGGCATGAATGGAGGAGCGTGAAGCCGTTGGCCGTCGACTGTGACCCTCCCTCAATGACGCGTCACCCAGGCCACCCAATCCACCGCGCTACACCTTCGTCGCCAGGAGACATACTCCTCCCCGAAGTTGCGACTGAGCGCGCGCTCTGCACCAAGGTGATGACAACCACCACAGCGGTGGAACGAGCCACGGGCTGAGCCGCCGAGCCAGACCGCCCACCCGATCAGCAGTAGCAGCAGCCCCAAGTACATCGGGTTGCGGCTGACGCGAAAAACGCCGTCCGTCACGAGGCGCGAGGCTTTGCTCGGGTCGTGGGGGTTGACGGTGGTGCCCGTCTTACGAAAGCGCATGAACGCGGCTACCGCGATAGCGATTCCGCCGACAGCCACCAGCCCGCCGAGTCTGTTCCACGGGGCGCTCATCCACTGACCGAAAGGCATCCAGTGATCCAGTACCCACATGAGCACCGCAGCGAGCAACATCTGGATGGGTGGCGGAATACGGAGCGGCATGGGCTTCAGTCTGCGCCCGCGACACCGGCCATTCAATCGCGGCGCGTCAACTGGCGTATATGGACCCCTCCTCGTTTGCAAGCATTCCGTTCTTTGGCAATGAGGTACGACTGCTCACGTATATCCGGCCTCTAATTGCCGCATCGATTTGACGATGCGCGACCATGATGGGCTATTCGCGCGCCAGCTCCCCAGTGCTTTCTCGTGCTTCTCGCACCTCGCCAGTTTCGGGTTTTGCCGGCGCCGGTTCGACCTGTTTGCCATCGTTCGGATTGCTTAGCAATCGTGGTGAATGTGCTCCTGTTGACGCTGCCGTTGGGCAGTCTCGGCGTTGATTGTTGCCTCAGCGGGTGACCATGGCCGGTTGGTAGTTAGTGCCGTTCCGCAACATCGCCCAAGCCATGCGCGTGGTCTTGTTGGCCATCGCAACTGCCGCCACATTGGTGTGGCTACGCGCCGCCAGTCGAGTTAGCCACTGACTGAGTCGGTCGTCCTTGTTTTTGGAATGGTGGATTACTGAGCGAGCGCCGTGAATCAGTAGCACCCGCAAGTACGCGTCGCCACGTTTGCTGATTCCCAGCAGCCGCTCTTTGCCGCCTGAACTGTGCTGCCTGGGCGTTAACCCGAACGCCGCAGACATCTGCCGCCCGTTGGCAAACCGTTCGCCGTTACCTACCGCGGCCACCAACGCGGTGGCAATGATCGGCCCCACCCCGCGTAGCTGCTGCAGCCGCTTGGCCGCCGGGTCGCTTTGCGCAATCATTGCAATTTCGCGGTCGAGTTCCGCCATCCTCTCATCGAGCGTCCGCAGATCGCCCCACAGCCCGTTCAGGAGTCGCCGGAACCGCGCGCTCAGGCCGTTCTCCGCATCTTCCAACCAACAGGGTAATGCCCGGCGCAAATGCATCAGCTCCTTCGGTGCCACTAACCCGTACTCGGCGACCAGACCACGAATCTGGTTGGCCTTGGCCGTGCGTTGCTTGGTCAACTCGGCGCGAATGCGGTGCACCGCTTGAATGTCTTGTTGCTCCACCGTCTTCACCGACACGAACCGCATCTGCGGCCGACTCATGGCTTCACAGATCGCCTCGGCATCGTTGGCGTCGTTCTTGTTGCTCTTCACATACGGCTTTACAAACTGCGGCGCGATCATCCTCACCTTGAATCCACGCGCCTGCAGTTGACGGGCCCAGTGGTGCGCGCCACCGCAGGACTCCATGCCAATCTCGCAGCCAGGCGAGACCGTCTCCAGCAATACCTTGAGCCAGCTTTCCCGCGTGAGCTTTCGCCGCCACACCGCTTTCTCGCTCCGGTCCACGCCGTGCACCTGGAACACGTTCTTTGCCAAATCTACCCCAACCCGAATAAGCTTCATGGTGGACTCCTTCTCCCAGTCGACTGGTGGATGACACTTCCAGTCTGGCACGTTGATGCCGTTTAGGTGAGGAGGGGTCCATCCCATTGCTTTCGACCCTTGTCGGTCGTCCAAACCACTCTGAAGCGGCCGTTCAACAAACATGGGACAAACGGTCGTTGACCAACGCCATCGCGTCGCCCCGATGTGGCAAGCGTCCTTGCAGCTGCCAACCCCGCCGCTTCCGGCGCGACCGCGATGGCTGTTCCTTCGCCGTATCGCTCAACCGCTACGGCGCTTGCGGCGGCCCATTCAACGGCGCCTCGCGGGCTTCGCCGTGCCGAGGGAGACCACGACGCTTTCTCCGCCTCCTTATCGGCCGCGTTGCCCTATTGCGTGGGGAACGCACGGATAGTATCGGCTCATCAAGCGACGAAGGTAGTCGTGCAGCCGTCCCACGCGATCCCAGCTTCCCACGCAACAGACTTGGCTAACCTGGCTCCCGAGATCGTAAAGTCGGATGACTGTTCCATCCGTAAACGTCAGATCGACCTGGTCCCTGATGCCCGGAAGGCCGCCTTTCCTGCACGTCCTCGCTCGCCGCTACGCGCACTGCTCGAAGCCGCTCGGATGAGCAAATCCAGCTTTTGCAGCTCCGCCAAGGCGAGTTTCCCTTCGATGGTGCGGCTTCCACCGGATCCACCCGCGACAAATGTGCCTCCAGGCCGGATAGCGAAGCCATAGCGTCCAACGCAGTGTTCACCATGCATGGCCTCGCATGCCGTGCGCTCGCTGACCTCGAGCCAGGTCGCCGCCGGGGTAGGGCGAGCAGGCGAGCCAAGGGCTGACTTGCGGCAACCAGCATGCCGATCAGCCAGAGCGTACTCAGCGAGTGTCTTTCGGTTCGGCGCGCAAAGCCGATGGCATCGGAATGACCTCCCACCAGCGGAAGGCTCGACAACGACTCAATGCTGAATCCGGATCGCGTCTACACGCATTTGTTCGCCTTGTTCGACCACTCCAACTGGACCGTGTACGTGCCGATCTTCTTGGTCTTCCAGGCACAGATGTCGCCAATCTCGCCGTTGGCGTCGTCGTACCAGCCCTGGCCGGGGATCGGTGTCGGTGATCGCCTCACACAATTCGTGCGAACTGGTCGAGGTCAGCGCATCGAGCCTGACAGGCCACCGAGGCAGCCTGCGCAACCCGGGTACGGCATGGCGGCGTAGAAGATCTGGCCGGTGATATCGTTGTGATAGCCGCAGAACGCCTGGCAGGAAGCCGAGCCGCCCTGAACCACGCGCACTCCGGGAGATAGATACACGAAGTACAACGTATTCGGCGTCGGGTGGGGACGCCGAGTTGGTGGAAATCTCCTGCTGCAGCATGTGCTGAATGGCGGTATCGGACACCGAGTTCCAAGCTTGGGGGTCGTGATCGTGGTTGTCCCAGTCCGTTTGCCGTGCCCGATCGGTTTGCCCGGGACGCTATACTCGGCGAGCTGATCGATCAGCGGGCTGGTGAGGATGAAGTCGAAGAACTGGTTTATCTGCGTCGTCATCGTACTTTGCGGACTCTGCTGCCAGGCTGGTCCCCAGAAGATCGTAAATACTTCGACGGCAGTGAGCAGCGGCCCGTTTCGGTAAGTGAGCTTGGGAGGGGCCGCCGGAGCTGCCTTCGCAGCTTCCGCTGTGGGCTGGACTACGCCGTCGGCGACAAATAGGGGGACGATGCGAATTGCGTCGGAGTGGGCGGAGTAGATCTCGTCGCTGGATGGGTTTCATTCGCCATGACTGCTCCTGCGAGGTAGGTCGATCAAACGGAAGGCGCGTCATCAATTGGCGCTTCGCCGGCGCAAATAATCTGCTGTTGCACGCAATTCAAAGGTACGCCTCGCTACTGCGGACTATCAAGACGAATATTCGCCTCAAGACCAAGCTTGCACACAACCGGATTGGCCGATTCGAGTGCGCTGACATGGCGAGTTGCGCCGACCGGCCGATCTTCGCCCCGAACGGCCTCACGGCGAAGTCGACCATCTCGTGCATCGGAACGCTCGACGAAGCTGTCTTGCATCTACGTTCGCTTTCGTGACTGGTCGAACGCGTCGTCCATGGCGACGTACGTAGGCACGTAGGTTATTCAACTCGCGCAGCCCCCCTATCGGAAAGCCTTTTCTCCCGCCGCGCCGATCGACAAGCAGTTCCTCAAGATATTGTCGACAAGCTGGTGGATCGTCCCAGACGGCGCAAATGAAATTCGCGATGCGGGCGAATCGCGTGGCGAGCGCGTGGGGGCGAACTTGTTCCGGAAGTGGCCGGCATCCTGACGAATTGCTTGCAGAATTTGGCTGAAGCGTTCGCCGGTTGCGTTGTGCTGCGGCAATCACCGTCGCGCTGGATGAGATCCGGAATGGCGGAGCGTGAATTGTCGGCTTGCCATCAAAATTGCCGCAATTCCATACTTGCATCGCGAAGCCGCGGTTGACGACCTGCGCCGTTGTCCCAATGGCGTTCCACTGGCCAACCAGGAGGGATCATGACCAAGCTACTGTTCGAACACGTTGTTGTGCTTATGCTCGAGAATCGCTCTTTCGATCATCTGTTCGGATACCTCGGCATCGGCGAGGGACTGACCGGCATCAATGCGACGAACTACCGCAAACCCCTCAACAAGAAGACCACGGCGTTCAATGCGCAGCGTGGCGGCGACTACACGGCCATCGGTCAAGGGCCGTCGCACAGCCTTAAGGAGGTCAACATGCAGCTGTTTGCGGCAACGAACCTCCCCGCCAGCATGCCCGCCGACCAGGCGACGATGAGCGGATTCGTCGCGTCTTTCGCGACGTCGCTTAAGACCGACCTCAAGCGCGCGCCGACGGACAGCGAGCTGCAGCAAGTTATGAATTGCTTCGACCCGATCCAGTTGCCGGTACTCTCAACGCTCGCGCAAAACTTTGTGCTCTGCGATCACTGGTTTGCGGACGTGCCGGGGCCGACGATGCCGAACCGCGCCTTCGTGCATGCGGCGACGTCGCAAGGCTATACGTGGAACGCTAACTGGAAGCCGCAATTCACCTGCAAGACCCTGTACGATCGTATCAATGCCAGCCCGTCCCTCTCATGGCGCGTGTACTATCACGACAGCAACGATGTCCTCGAACTGTACCCTGCGCTATCCAAGAAACCAACCAACAACACGCTGTTCGAGGGCAATTTCCTGACTGACGTCGCGGGCGATAACCTGGCGACGTATTCGTTCATCATTCCAGCCTTTGTAGGCACCGCGCGACAGCCCGTCAACAGCATGCACGCGCCCGCCGACGTGCGGCCCGCCGAGAAGCTGGTGGCCGACGTGTACAGCGCCTTTCGATCCCACCCCGAGGTCTGGAAGAAGACCCTGGTCATTGTCGTGTTTGACGAGCACGGTGGCTATTATGATCATGTGCCGCCGCCGGCCACGGTGTCGCCGGACGACATCGCGGGGCGTACCGACCAGCCCTTCCTCGAACCGTTCGCCTTCGATCGCTTGGGGTTGCGTGTCCCCGCGCTTTTGATATCGCCGTGGTTTCCGGCGGCCGTTGACTCGACGGTCTACAGTCACGCGACGATCCCTGGGAGCCTGATCGAGGCCTGGAGCTTGCCTGGCGGCTTTCTCACTAAGCGTGACCAGAATGCGGCAAAGCTCACCGCGTACCTCGTCGATGACGGGACACGCCGCTGGCGCAATACCACGCCGGCGGTCACGGTACCGGTGCAACCGCAGGCCATGGATGCGATGCAACGCGAAGTCCTCGCCGGCTCGGTGTACCTCGACCCCCATCCGGCGAGCCGCAGCGAGCTGCGCACCCGCGACATCCAGGATCCGGAGCAAGCAAAGGAGTTTATGCGCACGCAGGTCGCCAAGCACCTGGAACACTATTTCGCGTCCAGGGGACGGCCGCAGATCGGATCCAGCATGCGAGCGGAAAATCAACTGCCCGCTACCGTTATCAGCCCCGCGCGCATCGCTGAGCTGCAGAGTTCGCAGGGGCGCCGTGCCACAAAAATTCGTGAACGACGAGCCGCCCGGCAAAGCGACCGGAGCCAGTGATACATAGCCGTGATCGCTGACGTCCGGCACGCGCCGCTTCTTCCGCATCGATGGCCGACGAAGGCACAGCGTTGAGGGTTCTTAGGCGTGCGTACTGAGTTCGAGGCGACCAGGCAAGGCGGCCGAACATGTGCCCGCGGTCGCGTAGACCCCGCTACTTCGGGTGCATCAGCTGCTGCGGTCGATGAGTGCCACTACCTCGCGAAAGCCGAATGGCTGCAATCCGGTCAGCGACCGTCGAGTCCGGCGGTCGCGACCAGCCGCAACTACACCTCGGTCTGCTCCGGCGATCTCAGCGCGTCGTCGACCTCGATCCCGAGGTATCGGACGGTGCTCTCAAGTTTGGTGTGGCCGAGCAAAGCTGAACCGCCCGGAGATTCCTGGTCCGCCGGTAGATCAGCGTCGGTTTGGTGCGCCGCATCGAATGGGTGCCGTAGGCCGCCTGATCAAGCCCAATCGATCCCGCCCAGGTATGAACGATCCGGGAATACTGCCGAGTCGAAAGGTGAGGCGACGCCGACATACGGCTCGGAAAGAGGAACTGCTCCGGCTTCAGATGGGCGGCCGCGATCCAGGCAGCGACCGCGTCCCGCGTCTGCTCGGTGATCTCGAATTGCACCGGCCGCTGCGTCTTCTTCTGCATGACAATCGCGCGCGCGGCGACATGACTGCCCTGGACCACATCGCGAACGCGAAGCCCGACCAAATCGCAGCCGCGCAACTTGCTGTCGATGGCGAGGTTGAACAACGCAAGTTCCCGGGTTCGATGATCGAGTTGCAGTCGAATCCGGATGGCCCAGATCTCCTTCAGCTTCAGCGGGGGCTTCTGGCCGATCAGCTTCCCTTTGTTCCACGGTACTACCGCCCGTCAGCCTTGGAGACGGTGTTGGTGTCGGCATACATGAATGGCTCCTTCGTAGAAGGAAAGGAGCCTCATGCTGATCTGGATCAAGGGCGCTTGTCGACCCTGAGCGGACGTCTGGCCAAGGAGTACCAAGGCTAGACGCTGCCGCGCTACAGTGATCGGGAGGCGCTGCTGCCGGCTTTTGTACATTCAAAAAAGCCCGCGATGTCCTAACGCTATCGCTCGCAGCCGCGTACCACAAGCATCGCATGCGAACGTTATCGATACGAAATCAAACGAGGCACCGCTCTCAGCTGTTTATCGTCGCAACGGCGCGCCGAGCAGGGCTAAAATAGGAACTGCAACCGGCGCAACGGTCCGTGGATAACAGCGCCGGTCATGCCGCGGGCCGCGAGTTCAACGCGGTTCGCGTTTCAACGCTGAGGAGATCAACCATGAATGCTGTCACGCTCAATCGAAATCGTGCTCGTCGCTGGACCACCGCCTTGGCGGCGTGCATTTTCATAGTCAGCACCGCGATGGCGTTTCCCGCGTCCGCGGCTCCCAACTGGATAACCTCCTGGGCGGCGTCTCCCCAGGGGCCGTATCCGAGCGGTGCTGCGGTAGCGCAGCCGGACCTCTCGTTTGCGTTCCCGGATAACGCTGCTAACGACCAGACCTTCCGCCTTATCGTGCGTCCGGGCATATGGCTGTCAAGGTTCATCCGCATTCACTTTACGAACCTGTTTGGCAACCAGCCGATTACGCTGGATGGCGCTTTTGTCGGTATACAAAAGACCGGTGCGGAAATAGTGGCGACTACGAACCAGCCCGTTACCTTCAACGGTGGTTCGACGAGGCTTACTCTGCAGCCTGGAGAAAGCGTGTGGAGTGACTCGGTGAAATTGCGGTACGTGAATGGAGAGGGGCAAAGCGCCGCACTCGACAACACGGCCATGGCAGGCAGGAAGCTTGCGATCAGCTTCCACACGGTAGGTTCCACAGGACCGATGACATGGCACGCCAAGGCGATGACGACTTCGTATGTGACCGACCGAGGGGCTGGCTCCCTTGGCGCGACAGAGGGAGACGTCTTTCCGACGAGCACCACGTCTTGGTACTTCATGGACAAGATCGATATGGATGCTCCTCAAGGAACGCAACTCGTCGTTGCTCTCGGAGATTCGATCACCGATGGGACGAGTTCGACCATCAACGGCGATGATCGCTGGCCCGATGTCGTCGCGCGCCGTCTCCAGGCGACTTACGGCGACAACGTGGTGCTGGTCAATGAAGGGATCGGCGGGAACCAGATCGTCGGGCCCGCGCACTACGACCCTGCCAATCCGGCTAGCGGTGGTCCTTCCGCATTGGAGCGTCTCGACCGCGATGTGATAGGGCTTTCGGGAGTCACCGCCGTCATCTGGCACGAGGGCACCAACGACGTGAGCGCGGGAACCAGCGCGGCAGCAATCGAAGCCGGTATCGTGACCGTCGCTCAGCGGTTGCGTGCAGCGATTCCTGGCGTGCGGATCGTGGGTACGACGATCACGAGCGAAGTCGGCGCCGCGGGCAATGGTGGAACCGCCGCAGCCGCTGCCGAGCGGATTGAGCTGAACCAATTCATCAAGTCGAGCGGACTGTTCGACGACGTGGTGGACTTCTATGCCGTCACAACCGATCCTGCCACTGGCGCGATGAAGGCCCAGTTCATACCCAATACGAGTATCGGGGGTGCAGGCGATCACGTGCATCCAAACCGCGCCGGGTACTTAACGATGGGGAATGCGGTTAACATCGGAGTCCTGGTGCATTGACGCCCTGTTGATCGAGCAGCCGAGGTTCGTGCTCGGATCGCGCTGAGCTTCGGCTGCGTTGTGCCGCACCCGGCGAGCGAAAGCCGCCTGGTCATCGGCTGCCCAAAGTACAATTACGGTGTCCATTGACAAGGATTACCAGCACGCATGCGCGGCAGCCTCGCGACGCTTCTCGCGCTCTCCACGCTGTCGACCGCATGCGGCGATGATAGCCCGTTCGCATCGTTCGAGGCCCGATGTGGGAAGCTGCCGCCGACGCATCTCAAAGTCGTCGCGCTGCCACTCACGTTCGAGCGCGACGACTCGCACAGCATTGAGACGCTGACCGCGAAGAGAGGAAGCGCGCTCGCCACGTATCGGGCGAACGGTCTGACCGCGGCTGCGTTCGGCTACAGCGCCGACATCGAGCTCAATGCGGTCGATGATCGCCGAGGTTCGCGGACTTGCGGAGTGCCGCGGCTTCGGGTGGAGCTGTCGATGCAGCCGGTGACCGTGTTTGTCGCCAGCGAGCTTGCGACGGGGTCCTGCCAGCACGACGTCACCTTGTCGCACGAGATGAAGCATGTGGAGGTGCTCCGCCAAACGCTAGAGCGCGCGGCGCGGGATCTCGAGCGCGACTTGCCAGAAGCGATCGGCGCCGAGCTCCGCCATGCGAAGAATCGCGAAGAGCTCGAGCAACGCTTGGTCGTTTCGGTTCGCGATTACCTAGCGCAGTTCTTGAGCGAGCGGCAACGCCTGCTCAATGAGGCGCAAGCCGATGTGGATTCACCCGAGGAATATGCTCGCGTGTCGAACGCGTGCGGGCATTAGCGTCCGCGTCCGGGGCAGACTCGGATCATGACCGCTTCTGGCCCACAGCAGAAGTAGCGAGCGCTCGGAAGCAGGCGTGCGCGGACCTCAAAGCAGCCACTTGAACCGAGGTCAACGAGTAGCTTGGGGCGCGATCGATTGCGCGATCTCGCCAGGAGAGGGGAGAAGGCGAAGAGCTGCGTATTTCGCACACACCGCAAGAGATTAGGTTGCATGCAACACCTTGCAGACTCCTTGCGGAGAGTCTCAGCGTGCATCTGAACATGCATACTGTCGACGTGGCGTCCTCTCCCGCAGATGCTTGCCGATCCAATATCGCACACCACGCTGTCGACGATTACAGTCATGCCGCGGCGCGTAGTGGTCGGGGAGCGCGACCATGCCATCGTGGGCTCGCTGACGCTAGCGTTCGGTCGTCGCAGTCATGAATCGCGACCTGTTGGAGCTGGTTGTTTGGGACCAATTCGATCAACTACTATGACGATCAACGCGATCCTCACCTACCTTGGCATTGCGCTCACATGCTTGGCTGCCATATTTCTTCTCCTCGGAATTCGCCGCCCACGAGAACACTCTAGCAGCGTCATTCAAGGGAATCGTGAATCGCGGCAAGATGCACTTGAGATACTGGCCACGAGGCATGCCAACATAGCTTGTGGCGTGCTACTCCTGGCGGTGGCCCTCGCTACCGAGCTTATTAGCCTCGCACAGGGCGGCCCCTCCTATGGCGAGCGGAGCGGAAACGTAATTGGGGGTGCCGTGGCAATCGCCGTCGCGACCTTCGTCTGCTTGATTGGTTGTCTTGTCGCGCGTCAATTCATACTCCGTCGCTTGCGTCGGAAACTGCGCGCGCAAGGCGGATGGCCGTCCGAGTGAATCGAGGGCGAGCGGGTGAATGGATGGTTGATCGGGCTGCGCTAATGGCGGCCAGCGGACTCGGGGTTCTCGTCGTGACATGGGCAGCTGGCTCATCTGGGCACTGAAAGCATCTTCCGTGGCATCAACCTCATCTGAATGGATATGAATTACCGAAATCTTGTCGGGGCCTGTTCCTCGTTGCGGTTGCCTTCCCCTTTGTTGGCATCTTTATCGTGTAGCAAGTGGCAGCGTCTTTCTTGCAGGCTCGAAAAACGACTGCTCATCATCAGCAAACTGCTAGCGATCATCGAGCGGATTCGTCTCTTCAAGCGTCGTGTTCAATGACACAACGCTAACGCTGAACTAGCTGTAGCCAAGGCCCGGGGCGAGCCGCGTCGATAGTAGACATCGTTTGACAACTCTTCGGAGATGATTCAAATGCTCGTGCGCAGGCACCCGTTCGCCGTAGGCCTCGTGGTGCTGCTCTCGCTTGTTGTGTTGGGGTTCCTCAGCGTAGCCTGGCAGATCGTCAGCTATGGGAACCACACATACAATTCACATGCCGATGCCGCGGTGGTTCTTGGCGCGGCGGCATGGGGCAAGAAGCCCTCTCCTGTATATCGTGAGCGAATCAAAGAAGCTATTGCGCTTTACCAGAGTGGTCGAGTGCAATACCTCGTTTTCACTGGCGGCACGCCCATGGCGGACTACCCAGCTGAAGGGCAAGTCGGACGCGAGTTCGCCGTTGAACACGGTGTGCCCGCCACAGCCATCTTGGTCGAAACCACCTCCCGCACTACGTGGCAGAACCTTGCAAACGCAAAGGAATTGATTGGACCAGTCGGAATCCAGTCGGTGCTGCTGGTTAGTGATCCGCTGCATATGCGCCGAGCGATGGCAATGGCATCACAGCTCGGCTTGCGAGCAATGCCGGCCCCCACAACATCGAGCCGCCTTCAATCTAATGCAAGCCAGGCTAGATTTCTATGGCGTGAAACCTTGCTGTACATTGATTATCTAGTGCTCGGCAATCCGTCGTGAAAGCAATGGCCACATTTGGCTGCGGCTGGCGCCCGGTCCACGATGGATGATTCCGCCGCGAGCACGCGTGTATGGCCTCACCACACTGGGCGCCGCATAGAGGCGGCTACGTCTGTGCGCCGGGGCGCTGGAGGAAGCGAGGTTCGTCGCTGCGGTGATCCAGGCTTCGTCATCACTGGACGGGTCTGGGGCACGCGACCTGATCAGATTATGAGCTTCCGAGAACGCTGAATAACGGTCGTAGAAATTACAGTCAGCCATCAACATGGCTTTTCTTTGCACGTTCAGCGGTCTTACGATTGCCCTTATAGTTTGGGTCGGGTTGTACACCCTCGCCAGCAATTCCGACAACCCGTCGCTGGTCGCATTGACCCCCTATCTTGAAGCATTCAGCATAACGGGCCAATGCTTGTTCGTTATCCTTGCCGTGGTCATTTCATGGCTGGCCTACCTTCTGTTGCGGCCAAAGCGGGGCAATGGAACTCCGCCCTAATGATCGCTTCCCGGCAAGTTGAGGTTATGGTCCGTTTGCGATTCCGACGATTCCGCGGTCCGATAGAGCGTAAATAGCTCGTTTTCGTGTGCCGGTCGCGATGCCGTCCGCACTGCCGTCCAACGGGCAGGATCCAGATTCATAGGGAGGGTCTTGCGGTTCGATAGTGCGAGGAGCCAGTCGCAGTCACGTGCGGCAGGATTGGGATTCTCGCGCTTGCCGCTGCCGGAGTGTCCGAGACTTCCACGCGTTACTTCCGCCCGCGTCACGTATTCGAGCATCGCGAGCTCCGACTCCCCCAGGTTGAGTGTAGCCACGCAGGTTTTCGATGTCGCCAACAATGGTGCGAACTCGCTGAACACTTCCCGATAGCTCTTCGCAGCATCAATCCACGGAAGCAGCAGAGCCGTGGCCACGACCCATAGCATGGCGAAACCGGCGCACCAGACTATCGTCAGGCTGCGCAAAACATCGCCACGGAGGATGAAAGCCCATACGATAATCGCTGCCATCGCAATGATGATGGCCTCCCAGTTCATCGCAAGACGATAGGGCAGCGGCAGCATCTGCCCAAGAAACGGACCAAGCCAGGCCAGCCACGTGAGATTACCGGTCGTCGCGAGGCCAAGCCAAATAGCGACGACCAAAATCGCCATCGCGCCGAACGCGATTGCCACAACGTTTCGCGCAACACGAAGCAAAGCGAAAGGACTCAAGAACAGTGCCGGCAGGCCAAGCAAGACCATCGCTGGGAGCAACGGCAGAAGATAGATGTCACGCATCGAGGCCGATATACCAAGCACGGTGGCCGAAACCAATAGGAACACAGCCACCCCAACATGACCTGGAGCGTCGCGCAAGACTTCCCAGTGGCTATCCATGTCCGTGCGGCCCGCGCCGCGGAAAGTGTGCCACGCGACGAACGGAACGAGCATAAGCGCAGGGAAACCGATAGTGAGCGCCACGCCGACTTTGTTGGCCAGTGTCCGTTGGTTGCCCCCGAGCAGGGTTGAACCAAGAAACCGACCAATGTTGTGACCCCACAACCATTCGTCGAACAACTCTGGCGACGCCGCATAGAACAATGCTGGCCAGACAACGAACCACAGCAAGGCGACCGCCGCGGCGATGGTGAATGCCAATCGCGCGCGGCGGCTACGATAGGCAGGCAAGAACAACAAGCAGAGACACGTCGTAGACAAGATTCCCGGGACCAGGAGTCCTTTCGACATAAATGCCACTCCAGCACCGGTTCCCAGCATCAATCCACCTACGACGCTGGATCTACGCGCCGTACGCGCGTCGAATCCTGGCGCGTCCGACATCCCGATGTAGGTCAATCCGCACAGTCCTAGGACCGTTCCAGTCAACTGACCAATATCCGCCGTTAGCTTGTGAATGTGCTCGGCAAATCCTAAGGTGCCGACCATCAGCAGTAATCCAAGTGTTGCGTAAGCATGTCGGTCCAGGTCTGCACCACTCGAATAGGATCCGCGGTCTCGAGTCTGGACGAATTGCAACCAAGGCTGCGCCTCCTGAAATAGGTGCTTCGCCGTCGCGTAGAGCGCGGCAGCGGCGATCGCAATGAACAGGAGCACCGCCAACCGGGCACTTTCGTGGGCTGCTACGGCTGGAATCGCCTTGATGAAGGCTGCGGCAACCCAGTAGACCAGCGGCGGCTTTTCCACGAATGGCTGATCGGCGACCTGCGGTATCAGCCACTGATGGTCTTCGACCATCTCCCAGGCGATGCCAAACGAATACGGTTCGTCCGCTTTCGACTGCGGTTTCAACCGGTCAACGCAACAGATTGGTTAAATCGTTCAGCCGGTGTTTCGAAGTTTAGTGTTTTCCTTGGCCGTTCGTTGAGTCGCCGGGCGACCGCGTTGAGCTCGGCTTGCGAGTAGACCGAGAGGTCAATGCCCTTCGGGAAGTACTGCCTCAAGAGCCCGTTGGTGTTTTCGTTCGATCCGCGCTGCCAGGGACTCTGGGGATCGCAGAAGTAGACCTTGATGTCGGTGGCCAGCGTGAAGCGCTTGTGATCCGCCATCTCCTTGCCGCGATCCCAGGTCAGCGACCGGTAGAGCTCCTTTGGCAACTTGCTGGGCGTGCTTGATGAGCGCATTGACGACCGTCTCTGTGTCCTTGCTCGCAACCTTCGCCAGCATCACGTAGCGC
Source organism: uncultured beta proteobacterium (assembly GCA_963816915.1). GTDB lineage: Bacteria > Pseudomonadota > Gammaproteobacteria > Burkholderiales > Casimicrobiaceae > PALSA-1003. Next base: position 92,768 of record CAWFMK010000008.1, on the reverse strand, counting down.
GTCTGACGCTCGACCAGCGTCGCGATCTGGCTGTTCTTGCTGCCGAACAGCAGATCACCTTCCCAGTGACCGGGCACGGCACGGTCTTCAGCCGCTGGCAGGACGCTCGCTGATCGAGACGGCGTCCGTGATTCTGACCGTGAATCGTCGGTCTTTTGCGTGTGATGCCTCGAGCGACGCATCCCTCGCGTGCGCCGCAAATGCTCCATCAGCTCCTTCTTCAGAGCCCCACGGGCCTGGATGAAGAGGCTGCGATAGATGGTCTCGTGTGACACCTGATTGGCTTCGTCGTCGGGATAGGTGCGCTTGAGCCAGCCGGCAATCTGCTCCGGCGACCACTGCAGGTGGAGCTTGCCTGCCACGATGCGCGCCAACGCTCGGTTGCCGCACCAGTTTACAGGCCTTGGGGCGACGGCCCGATCCCAAGCGGCCGATCGGCCTGGCTGGCCCGATAGCCTTCCTGGCCACCGTTGCGCCTGATCTCACGGCTGACGGTCGATGGGGCTCGTTCGAGCGTGGCCGCGATCGACCGGATCGAACGTCCCGCCACCACACCACGCGAGATCTCCTCGCGCTCGGCTCAAGGTCAATGCCGAATCTGGAACGGCGTCGCTGGCGGGGACGTATCCCGCCCGTCTCAGCCAGAATGCGTGCTATCGATGGGTGGTGTCGATCAAACAGCTGGGCGATCTGCTGAAGAGTCTCGCCCTTGCGCCAGCGCTCCCACATGAGCGCCTTCTGGCTGTCCGTGTAATGAATCCGCGGTCTCTCTTCATCTGCAACACTCCTTCCGCCTGGATCAGCGGGTAGTGTGTTGCATCGACCGGTTGAAACCGCAGTCGAAAGCGGCCAAATACACCGGCCACAAAGTAGGAAAGTACCAGCGCCCAAACGCAAAGGAGCCAGCGCCGCGACGGTTGGGTTTCCATCCGTGCGGGCTTGATGGGCACGCGAACATTCACAACGACCGATACCTTGAAGGGACCAAAGCACGTAGATTACGGATGCAGCCTGTCATTGAACTTACGTTACCCAGGATTCCACTTCTGCACGTGTCCGGAGACTCTCCGGCCGAGGCTCCCACAGCCTTTTGGCTGCAAGACAATGAACGTGGTGCGGGACAAGAGGAATCCGTCGTCGATTCGTCGTCTCGAGGCCGGTCGGGCTAGCATGCTATTTGCGACCGCGCCGACGCGATGAACCGGATCGACCCGGAAGGACTGCTTTAGGGAAATGTGGGCGGAGACACTGACCGTCTGGAATTGGGCCGATCAGAGACACTCACGGCATCAGCCCGAACGGCCGCTATGAATCTCGACAGGTCGGTCTCGGCTGAACGCGTGTCGGTTGACACCCTCCACACGGTAAGGCCGATGCGGCTTCCTGCCCTGCACTGGCAATCAGCTTGCGCACCGTCGCATCCGTAGTCGGCCCGCCTCGCTCCGTTGTATTGATTCGGTAACTCAGGCGAGCTACAGTTTCCAGACTTCTCGCGCCCACGCAGAACAAACATTGGCACCCCGACCGCGCAGATAGCGCGGCGGGGTGCGAGGGGGCGACGGGACCACGGGTCCCGCCTCAACGTCGGATAAAAAGCCCCCTTCGCAAGCGGCAGCCCTCGAACGCCAACAGGCGATGCAATCAGTGTCGGGTTGGACGATTGGACGCGGCTCGACTGCGTGCCTACACGAGTTGGCCGGCGGGGATACGGAAAACCCCACCTGAAAACGCCGGTCGGAAGCCCCGAGTGCCGATGCGTGTTTGTGGCATACGGTAAACAGTTGTTTTCCGTATGGCGCAGGCGTAGGATGCGGTGGCCTCGTCCACCGGAACCTATATGAAGACCAAGCGAGTAGCTCTCTACGCGCGCGTGTCAACAGACGCGCAGACTACGGAGAACCAGTTGCTACAGCTTCGTGCTGTCGCCGAGCGTCACGGATGGACCATCGTTGTCGAGTTCGTTGACCACGGCGTCAGTGGAGCCAAGAGCAGGCATGAGCGCCCGCAGTTCGATGCGCTACTCAGGGGCGTTGCTCGGCGCGAGTTCGACATGATCGCAGCGTGGTCGGTTGACCGCCTCGGGCGCAGTCTGCAAGACCTTCTCAGTTTCCTGCTCGAACTTCAATCCAAGCGCGTCGACCTTTATCTACATCAGCAGGCGCTGGACACCTCGACGCCGATGGGAAAAGCGATGTTTCAACTCTGTGGCGTATTCGCGGAGCTTGAGCGCTCGATGATTCAGGAAAGAGTCCGGGCAGGTCTCGAACGGGCACGCGCGAAGGGAAAGACTTTGGGGCGACCAAGGACTGACCCGAAGGTGGAAGCCAGGATACGCAAGCTCGCACGGCAAGGCATGGGTAAGGGACGGATTGCACGGACACTTGGAATCGGTGTGAGCGTAGCGCAACGGGTGCTGGCGTCCTGACCGGTGTCATCGCTGAGGCCACAGAACGCGCCAGAGGAAAGCGCGGGCATCATCAGTGGCTCAGTGGTCCTCAACAGGAGGGACGGATTACCTTGCCTACGTGCACCTACTTCCGAGTTCGGACCCCCTGCAGTCCTTAACTCTGCCCAATGCCGACTTTCGCCGGCCGGAGAGCGGACGTTCAACGCAGTAGTTGATTGGCGCGCGATTTGGCGTGCACCACTGACTTTCGCTCGTGTGCGCTTCGTCGCAGGGCGCGATGCGCATCATCGCCTTAGCACCTATGTCTCCACCGCGCACGATCTTCTCGCCCGCCCCGGTGAGCCGATGGCGTCACGCCGCATGGAGCCCGTCGCGCGAGAAGGCCGCCACCGCGGACTAGTCGGCCCATCATCCGGGCCGCCCCGCCCCACGAGTTCGACCAGCGCATCGCCTGGTAGCTACCACCGTTGGAGCACGACGGTGCGAGCGAGCCGCTCGCGAATAACCCTGCAGCTTGATCGCGCGCAACCAACCTGGCGTCAGCGCCCACCGAAGTGTGACGACAAACGCACAGAGCAATCCACTGCGGCCGAAAATCGACGCTTGACCCCCACCACCGACCACACCACAATCCGCCTCGCGCGATTGAATTTGCTATCCGTTACGAAAGTCAATCTTTCCTAGCGACCCCGACCCGCCGGTGAACCCCGATGAGTGACGTTTTCATTAGCTATCGCCGCGAGGATGGCGGTTGGGCTGGCCGGCTGCATGCCGACATCGAGTCGTCCTTCGACGTCTTTTTCGACATTAAGCGGGACAAGATCGACTACGGCGACAACTTCCCGGAGCGGATCGAGAACGCACTGAAGGAATGCAGTGTGTGCCTCGTCGTCATCGGTCCGCAATGGGTGAGCGAGAAGAACCTGAAGCGGCTCGCAAATCCGCGCGACTATGTCCGCCGCGAGATCGAGACCGCGCTGACGGCGCATCCTCGCGTGCGCACCGTTCCGCTGATGGCGGGTGTCGTCGATTTCCCCCCCGTTGAAGCGCTGCCCGCGTCGCTGCGACGCCTGCCCCTGCTGAACAAGCTTCTACTTACGAACGAGAACTGGACGAACGACTGCGAGGATCTCGTCAACAGCGCCCGCCGTTGGCTCGGAGGTCAGGTCGCGGTGACATCTGCGCGCGGCGCGATCCCCGTCTTCCTGCCGTACCTGTGCGACCGCGTTCCCCAGCAGGAAGGACTGGTTGACTTAATCAGCAACAACTCCGCAGGCCGGGCGACGTATGCCTGCATCGTCCACGGGCACAAGCTCGAATTGCACAGCTCGTTCCTCGATCGGCTCCGCTACCAGCGCGTGCTCGAGCGATTGTTCAAGGCACGCGATAGCGGCCTTTCTACGCATATGTTGCAGTGGAATCGGCAAAAGGCGAAAGCAGGCCAGTACGCCGACGTTCTGCGCCGCGCGCTCAAGGCCACCGGGGTGCCTGATGTGGCGGCAAGCGATGTCGAGCTGCTCGCCAACCTGCGCCGGCTCGCACAACCGATGGTCGCGGTGCTGCAGGTCACTTGGCCCGACTACCAAGACTGCGGGCCGGCAATCGTGCCGGGCTTCATCGATGCGTGGCACGCACTATTTGCCGAGGCTGCGCAAGCCGCGGGGGCGTCCCGGGCGTCGACAATGCCGGCGCTGCTATGGATCAACTTGACGTACGACACCGACGACCAGGAGATGACTGATGCTGACAGCCGCTGCGCGTCCGTCCTGCTGCGGCGCCTGGAGCCAGTAACGCAGGGGGACATCGTCGAGTGGCTCGCAATGGACGCGGTCAAGCGCGCGATGTTCGGTTTCGAATCATTGATCCTCGCCATGGCGGACGACCCGAAGTACTTCGTCGAGGTCGGGAAGGTCCGGATGCAAAACTTCGTCGACAACGTGCGACGCATTGTCGTGCACCCCTAAGGGTACCAACGCAGTTAGTGAGGTCTACTATGTACTACACCGCGGACGTGGAGGACATCCCATCGGACCAGCGCACTGTCGCCGGAGCGCCGGGCATCGACCATCCTGCGGGCTACCAGCCGGACGTGGGGCTCGTCGACGCAGTGAATGTAGCGCTTGTGCTCAATCGTCCGCTGCTCGTAACGGGTGAACCGGGCACCGGCAAGACGCAGCTCGCTTCCAGCGTCGCGTGGCAGCTTTCCCGCCGCAAGCTCCTCAAGGTGACCTCGGAAAGAGTCGAGAAGTTCGAGACGAAGTCGACCAGCCTGGCGCGCGACCTCTTTTACTCGTTCGACACACTGCGACGATTTCAAGCCGCGCATACGGGGGGCAACGAGAACAACGTCGACTACCTCACCTACAACGCGCTCGGGCGAAGCCTAATCAACGCGTTGCCGCGAGACGCCGTGGCGCCGTATCTGCCGCCCGACTTCCTGTACACCGGGCCAGTTCGTAGCATTGTGCTCATCGACGAGATCGACAAAGCACCACGCGACTTCCCCAACGATCTGCTGAACGAGATCGACCAGATGTACTTCCGCATTCCGGAGCTCGGAAATGCGCAAATCGGTGGCAGCGAGCAGCTTGCCGACGATTACCGCCCGCTGGTATTCATCACCAGCAACTCGGAGAAGAACCTTCCGGACCCTTTCCTGCGGCGTTGCATTTACTACAATATCCCGTTCCCCAATCCGGATAGGCTAAGGGCTATCTTGATGGCCCGCCTTGAGCGGTTCGAGGCGGTCAATGGCCCCCTGATAAGCGATGCGCTGAAGTTCTTCGGCGAGCTGCGCGACAACAACGTCACCAAGCGTAAGATCTCGCCCGCCGAGCTCATTCAGTGGCTGACCTTTATGTTGAGCCGAGGGGTGGCGCCCCGACAGCGGCTCAACACGGCCGCCGCGACCGCACGCTCCGGCATCAGCGCGCTCAGCAAAGACCCCGACGACCAGGACCGCGTGGGCACTGCGCTCGATGCCTTCCTGGCGCGCAGGTAGATAGAGCTTTCGATGGACGGATCGGCGATCGATCTCACGATCCTCGTCGAACGGCTGCGCACGGCGGGATTCCGTGTCGACACGAGGCAGTACTTGAGCGCACACGAGATGCTACTCGCGTTCGCGGCGCGCGGCCGGCGGTTGGAAGACGACGTGGGCGTGCTCGCCTCGCACCTCGGACCGATTTTTTGCACGCTCCCGGAGGAGCAAGCGCGCTTCGTCGACGAGATTCGCGCGTGGTGCAGCGATCGACTGCCCGTTCCGATCGACGCCCCTCACAACGGCGGGCCCCCGCCGTTCGATTTCTGGCGCCGCTCGCGGCGCCGGCTGATCCTTGCGGCGCTTGGCATCCCGCTGTTTGCCGTGGCGGTGGTCCTACTGTTCCGCGAATTCCGGCCGGTCATCACTGAATATTCGCAGGTGATGGGCGCGAAAGCGCCGCAGGGCACGCTCGCGACGGATTCGCCGCAGGCCGATGTTGCCAGTGGGCCGCCCTGGAAGACGATCGCGTTCGGGTTCGCGCTGGCGACGCTGACGTCGTTGGGCCTGTTCGCGCTCGTCGGCACGGCCAAGCGCCGTCTCGCGCTTCAGCGTCTCGCGGCAACGGGCGACGCCGACGACGCCACTCTTACGCCGCACGCGGCCGCAGCGGTCACAATCACCGATCACGAGCTCAGGCGGCTCGCGTCGGCATGGCGTCGCCCGCGCGAGCAGACGGCCGTGGAGCTCGATGCCGCAGCAACCGTCCGAGCTACCCTACAGGCAGGCGGGCTGTTCGTGCCAGTTTATGCGGCACGCCGGGCGATGCCCGAGTACTTGGCACTCGTCCACCGTAGCAGCGGCGACGACCACTGGGCCGAGTGGGTGGACGAATGGCTCTTTCGCCTCGCCGCGACCGGCGTGGTGGTCGAAGTCATGACATTCCACGACGACCCGCGCACCTGTTACACCAGCGATGAGCGGCGACGGGCACATCGTCTCTCGGAGCTGGTCGCGCATCACCACCGTGCGACGGTGCTCCTGTTCGCGGAAACCTCCGTTTTCTTCAATCCGCTGCAGGGCGCGCTTCATCCTTGGGTCGGATCGCTTTCGCCACTGTCTGGGCGCGTGGTCTTTACGCCCGAACCCCCATTTCGGTGGGGACCGCGCGAATGGATGCTGGCCGCGGAGGGGTTCGTCGTGCTCCCCGCAGGCGCTGTGGGCTTCCGTAGCTTCGGGGAGATCGCCGGCGACTGGCGCGCGGAGCGCATGTTCCCCGCGCCGTACGCGCGCGCGTATCCCACGCTCATTGTCGACGAGCCGTCGCGCTGGCTCGACCGCAACCCACCCGACGACGACCTAGCCGAGGAGCTCGTGCGCCAGCTGCGCGGCTATCTCGGCCCCGACGGCTTCGCGTGGCTGTGCGGATGCGCGGTCTACCCGCAAATCTCCTTGCCGCTGACACTGCACCTCGCCGAGCCCTGCGTTCTCGCCTCCATCGACGCAAGCGCCTCGCGCTCCGCCGTCGACCTCCTGCCGGGCCTTGCGCGACTGCCGTGGCTGCGGTACGGCTTCATGCCCGACTGGCTACGCGTCTCCCTGATCACTCGAATGACGCCGAAGCAGAATGCCGCGGTGCGCCGCTCGATCGAATCGCTCCTCGAGCGTCTCGCGCTCATGGCCGCGTCGCAAGCGCCACGGAGCGCGGGCGCGGAGCCAAAACGCGCCAAGGGCCCATCGCTGTCGATCAGCCGGTGGCTCGGCCCGATGGATCTGCTGCGTGCCGCCCCTGCCTCCAGTCCGCTAGCCGATCGGGTGTTCCTGGGTTTTATGGCGGGGGCGAGCGCTGACCCACTCAGCTTCGGCGTCTCCGACGCGCTACGCAAACTTTTCTCCCGCGCGGTCGGCGAATTGCCCGGCCGAGCAGAAACAATGAGCACGGCAAGTCGGCCCGCCGCAATTCCGCAACAGCCAACATTCGAGCATGAAAGAAAGAAAGTTATCTTCGCTTCCTCGTTGGGCACGATCTTTGAGTGGTATGACTTTTATCTGTACGCAACACTGGCGCCGTTCTTCGCGCCGCTGTTCTTCCCGAGAGGTAACGATACTGCCGCATTGCTCTCGGCGTTTGCGACCTATGCTGCCGGATACCTTATGCGGCCGATCGGGGCCCTGGTGTTCGGGCGGATCGGAGACCTGGTGGGCCGCAAGTACTTGTTTGCGGTGACGGTCCTGATAATGGGCTTCTCGACCATCATGGTGGGGCTGTTGCCAACGTATGTGTCGATCGGATGGGCGGCGCCGATCCTGCTGTTGAGCCTGAGGCTGTTGCAGGGACTGGCGATTGGGGGTGAGTACGGAGGCGCCGTGACCTACGTGGCGGAGCACGCGACGGAAGGCAAGCGCGGCTACGACACGGCGTGGATCCAGACCACGGCCACCCTGGCCTTCTTCCTCGCGCTGCTGGTGATTGGCTTTTGCCGCTTCACCGGCTGGCTGACGCCGACGGAATTCTCCGACTGGGGCTGGCGCCTGCCGTTCCTCGTGTCGCTGATTCTGCTGATCTTCTCCATCTACATTCGGCTGAAGCTCAACGAATCGCCAATGTTCCAGCGTATGAAGGCCGAAGGCAAAGGCTCGAAGGCCCCCCTGACCGACAGCTTCCTCAAGTACCCGAACTACAAGTATGTGCTGTTGGCGCTCCTCGGTGTGACCGCCGGTCAGGGCGTCGTCTGGTACACAGGCCAGTTCTATACGCTGTACTTCTTGACGATCACACTCAAGGTGAACGGTGTCACCGCGTACACGATGATCGCGATCGCGCTGTTGCTAGGCACTCCGTTCTTCATCTTCTTCGGCTGGCTGTCGGACAAGATCGGCCGATTGAAGATCATACTTGCCGGATGCGTGATCGCCGCGCTGACGTATTTCCCGCTGTTCCACGCTCTGACGCATTACGTGAATCCGGCACTGGAGAAATTCCGGGCGGTGAACGTGATCACCGTGCAGGCGAAGGACTGCTACTTCCAGATGTTCATCGGCCCGTGGTCGAGGTTCTCCGATTGCGACAAGGCCAAGGACTATCTTACGAAGGCAGGGTTGTCGTTCACGTCTACGGACCTGCCGGGGAGCAGCGCGGACACGGTCGTCACGAAGGTCGGCGATACGGAACTCAAGGGCTACAATGAAGTGCAGTACAAGAAGGCGTTGGCTGATCTTGGTTACCCGGCGGCGGCGGACACGAGCGCGATCAACTGGCCGATGACGCTGCTGATCCTCTGGGTCATGGTGATGTACGCCGCGATGGTGTACGGGCCGATCGGCGCATACCTGGTCGAGCTGTTCCCGACGCGCATCCGGTGCACGTCGGTTTCGCTGTCCTACCACATCGGCAACGGATGGTTCGGCGGCATCCTGCCGCTCGCCACGACGGCGATGGTCGCTGCGACCGGCGACATATACTACGGGCTGTGGTATCCGATTGTCGTCGCGGTCATGACGCCGATTATCGGTTCCCTCTTCCTCAGCGAGACCAGTAACCGGGACATCAGCACCTACGACCACACCGTTGGTAGTGTGCGCCCCCAGGCATAGGGGCCGGTTCACCCCATCACTCCGGGAGTCGCTGCAAAAACTCGAAAATGCACACCCCTCGCAATTTCTTGCCAACCTTCATCGCAGTTGCGAATTGCTCCCACGAAACGCTGCAAGCTCGTTTAGAAACATCTTGATGGCACGCAGCACGAGTCCGCGCGCCCCGAAGTTCAGCGACGCCTCTGAGGCCCGCAATTTCTATAGCACTTCCAGTAACAGGCCGACTCGGACCGTGCAATGAGGTCCTCCCGACAGTCCGCGTGATCAACCGGGCGAGAGCATGCGGAATCGATTCGGGGCCGTTTCCACGGCGCTGTAGCGAAGAAGACGGGGTGGGTTACCAAGATCATTCCCAAAAATGGCCGTTTATGGGAAAGATTAGGGTGTTTGCATCAGCGGTCCCGAGTGTTCAGTGGACTCGAGTATCACGAGCCCGCCAGTCGAAAATGGGAAATTTACTTTGGTGTTGATGGCGGGTCGCACCGTTCGTACCCTCCCGGGTCATTTCGTGCCAAGCAAGAGGTTGCCGGAACAGGCGAAAATGGCATGAATGCCGAGGTGCAAGGTACCAAATGCTGAAGGCGCAGGTCGATCATGGTCGGGGCGAACGCGTGATCCTCACGGATTCGATCACCAAGCTCAGACCTGAAGACGCCGGGGCTATCGTCGTCTCCGCATCGCATGGCGGTGTCAGCTCGGCAGAGTTCGCCCTCGCAGTGCCATTGAAGCTCGTTTTCTTCAACGATGCAGGAGTCGGGAAAGACAACGCGGGCATCGTCGCGCTCGAAATGCTGGAGGCGAGAGGCGTTGCGGCGGGGACCGTCGCGCATACGAGCGCTAGGATCGGCGACGCGCAGGATATGTGGGAAGCTGGCGTGATTTCCCACGTCAACTCCACCGCGCGCAAGCTCGGCCTTGAACCTGGCAGGCTGCTGCGCGCCGCGTTGACAGAACTGTTGTCCCGCGCGGGGAGATGAGGGTCGATCCGGCAAAGGGTCGCGTCTGGAGGCGCACCATTCGTGCCCTCTGGGCTCGTTCTTGCCCACGCGGAGGACGGGCATGAATGCGCAGTGAGGGCAGGAATCGAGGTTCTCGCTGCATGGGCTTCAGTCTGTGCCCCGCGCGACACCGGCCGTTCAATCCCGGCGCGTCAACTGGCGCTTTCGACCTACCACGGTCATAGCCCGTTCTTCAAAGCGGCCTTTCCGATTAATTGACCACGTCATCTACACGCGCGAGCAGTGCTTTTGAGAACGTCACCCCGAGCAAGTCTGCGACTCTCTTGTTTATCACCAATTCGAAACGTGTCGGGAGCAGAACGGGAAACGTGCCCGGATTTGCTCCCTTAAGAATCTTGTCGATTTCAGGCGCCAGTGCTCTCCAGTGCTGCGGCGCGGGTCCGTACGACATGAGTCCACCGGACGCCGGAAACTCCTGGTCGGGCCCAATCGATGGCAGATGAGCGCGGGCCGCTGCTTCCGCGAAGCGGGGATAGTAAGCACCAAACCATGGGACGTCGGGGAGGAGCAGCGCTTCGGCTTTGGACTTTTGTGCCGTGACAAAAAAAGTGTCGATGTCTTCGGAACGCGCTAGAGGGATGTCGATCAGTTTCACATTCATTGCGCGCGCGGCGTCCAACAACGACGCATGCTCGACGGCTTTCGGCACTGCAACCCGAGAAATACTCGGCAACCCCATCTTTAGAGCCTCAAGCAGTTTCGGAGCGTAGAGCCCGAACGCAAACCCGGTGGCGTTGCCGTCTGGGCGTGAAAGGCTCGACACCACGCCGTTTTGAATAGGGTCGGCTGCGAGGAAGAAAACAATCGGGATCTTTTTTGTCGCCTGCATCGCCGCCTTGGTAGCCGGCGTGCCGTTGGTAATGATCATATCCACGTTGAGCTGTACCAACTCCCGTGCAAGATCCGGCAACTGCTCCTCATTCGCTGCATACCGCGCTTCCACGATTAAATTCTGCCCTTGAGTCCAACCGAACTCGCGCATCAAGTCCCAGAAGACGTAGCCAATGGGAATTTCGCGGACTCGAAGGAAGCCGATCCGGCGTGCGCCCACCGCCGGCTGCGCGCGAGCCCCTTGCGCTAGCGCTATTGTGCTTGCGGCAACCATGCCAAGGAATTCGCGGCGATTCGTCATTGTTGGATCTCGGAAAGCAGACGCTGATCCGGTTGAAGCACAGGTTACTCCCTGGGTTGGGCGTGCGCGACAAATCTGCGAAGTCATGTCCACGGGGATGTCGCGGCCAGCAGAACTGAGAGGCACTTCTCTTCGTTGCATAACCCGATCAAGGGAGTATTGTCGATCCCATGGGGAAGGGTCGACAGCGTGTGAATGCATCGTCGCCTCCCTGGTTTGTGCGCGCCGGAAAATTCAGACGCAGTCGCGTCGCCTCAGCCGTCTGTCTCGCCTTCGGCACCGGCGCGATTTGCGCGTGTTCGACCGAAGCGGTCGGACAATCGACTTTGCCGCCAGAAGCAACCGTCGATTATCGCGAGAAGATCACCGTCACGGGGACCAACATTCCGGGTGTTGCCGCGGAGACCGGCTTGCCGCTACAGATCATTACTCGCGAAATGATCGAGCGCGCCAACATCCAGACCGCCGCCGAATTGGTCAACACCATCTCGGCGAACATGAGCTTCGGCTCATTCACCGAGACACAGGCGCTGGTCGGCTCGTCGCAGCCGGGGCTGGCTGGTGCTTCCCTGCGTGGTCTCGGCCTCAACCGCACGCTGGTGCTGTTCAACGGCCGGCGTGTCGCCAACTACGCATTTACCGGCAGTGCCACGGACCTCAACATCGTCCCCGTCGCCGCGATCGAGCGCGTCGAAGTGCTCAAGGACGGCGCGTCTGCAATTTATGGCGCCGACGCGATTGGCGGCGTGATCAATTTCATCCTTCTCAAGTCTTTCCAGGGCGCTGCGGCGTCGGCGCAGTACAGCTCACCGCAGCATACGGGAGGTTACAGCGATCACTTCAACGTTACCGCCGGCTATGGCGAGCTGATAACGCAGCGTTTCAACGTCTACGCAATGGTCGACTACCAGCAGTTCGGTGGTATCAAGGCCCTCGACCGTCCATTTGCGAGTACGTTGTACATTCCCAGTCAGAACTTCGACCAAACCAGCGGCAACGGCTTCCCTGGCAATGTGGACACGCCCAAGGGTACGCGCAACCCGACCGGCGACCCGAGCAACGGCTATCAGAATCCTACCTGCGCGCCGCCGCTTTCGTTCCCGACCAATGCTTCTCCGTTGCAGTGCCGTTTTGATCCCGCGCAATACGTCGATGTCGCCAGTCCCAGCGAACGCCTCGATGTGGTAGGTGCATTGACGTGGCAGATCGACACGGAAAACCAGTTTTTCCTTCAAGGCAACTACGCGCGCAATCGCTTCACGTTCGTCGGCGCGCCGACAAACGTCTCGAACGCCAACACTTATCAGGGCATCAACCACTTCTTTCTGCCACCGACCAGCGTGTTCTATCCGCATGCGTTCGCGCAAAGCTTCGGCATCGATGGCAAGCCGCTGAACATCCGCTGGCGCAGCGTCGAGCTCGGACCGCGTACCGACGCGCCGATTATCGAGCAGTGGAACGTCGTTGCCGGCATGCAGGGCACGCTGCGTGGATGGGACTACACCGGAGCGGTCGATTATAGCGAGAGCAACATCACCGATCGCTACGTCGATGGATACGCCAGGGAATCGGTGCTCATTCCTATCCTCAACAGCGGAGTGGTCAATGCCTTCGGCTACAACACGCCGGACGTCGTGGCACTGATGTCGACAGCGAAAATCGACCAGACCGTGCGCACCGGCAGGGCGACGCTAGGTTCGGTTGATTTCCGTGCATCGAATGACATTTACCAGCTACCGGCTGGCCCGATAGCATTCGCCGCGGGCATGGACGCCAGACAGTGGAATCTGACCGAGATTTCGGGAACGGCCATGCAGACCGGCGACATACTAAACGTTGGCGCCATTCCCTCGATGCACGCCAGCCGCACCGTGTGGGCGGTGTTTGCCGAGGCGTCCGCGCCTATCGTTAAAGATTTCGAAGCCGACCTCGCCGTGCGCTACGATCATTACAGCGACGTGAGCGCGACGACCAATCCAAAGTTGTCGCTACGATGGCAGCCGATTGCGACGCTGGTACTCCGTGCTTCGGTGGGAACCGGCTTCCGGCCGCCAGGCCTCGAGGGATTGTACGAACCGCCGGTCCCCGGCACGACGGGCATCACGAGCGACCCGGCTCGATGCCCGACCACCAATTCCGCTGACGATTGCAACCGTGCTTTTCCGAACCAGTCCGGCGGAAATCCTCTATTGCAGAACGAGAAGTCCAACCAGTGGGGCGTCGGCGGGGTCTGGTCCCCGACGCTCGGGCTGTCACTCGGCCTCGACTACTTCAGCGTCGTGGTCGACAACCTCATCTTCTCGCTCAGCGGCCAGACCATTTTTCAGTTGTGTCCCGACGGCGTAAACGGCCTGACATGCCAGTTCATCCACCGTGGCCCTATTGATCCTGCCTATCCGAATCTGCCCGGTCCGATAGTCCTCGTGGACCAGACGCTATTCAACCTTGGCAAGGTGCGAGTGAGCGGTATCGATGGCAACGCGCAGTACACATTCCCGAAACTCGATTGGGGTCAGTTCAAGTTGAATTTTCAAGGCACATACACGATGAAGTACATGCAGCAGCAGACGGATGGCAGCTATCTCAATCGGGTCAATCACGAACTTTCGCCCGGCGTCATTCCTTACTGGCGTCACTACCTGACGTTGGATTGGAATTACGGCCCGTGGGGTGCGACACTCACCGAAAATTACCAGATGGCGAGCTACGACGCTGCCCCGGGGCCGGGCAGCGGCACCGGTCTGCGCGTAGTCGGCGACTACGACATCTGGAATCTCAGTGGCTTCTACACGGGCTTCCAAAGCTGGACGCTTTCGGCTGGAGTCAAGAATCTGTTGGACCGCAACCCTCCGTTCTCGAATCAAACCCAGACCACCGGCGCCGGTTCGGCGGGCGGGTACGACCCCACGTACACCGATCCGCACGGACGACTGTACTGGGCTGGGATCAAATACGTGTTCAAGTAAGGTTACGAATTTAAGTGGCCTCGCTCGGCAACATATCACTGGTTTGGGCCGGTTAGAGACGATTCCCCAACGCGGCGAGCTGCCTGCGGCTGACACGCGCGCTGTGCGCCCAAACCCACGAGGCCTGGTTCGAAGACAATCGCCACATCAACATGGATTTGCTGCGCGAGCAGCGCAAGGAGCAGCTCCGGAAAGCCGCGTAGGCCTCAGACCGTGACCACCAATTTGCACAACTTGACGTATACGACCGCGGCGCCACGCGACGCCTCGCGGGTGCTTGCTCGAGGAGTTTCGCAAGAGCCATTTTCTACGCCACAATCCGGGAGGGGAGCGATGGTCCTGGGCGACCCACTGCAAGAGTTGACCGATCACACTTGGAAACTGGCGCGGTAACTGATACGGCTGCTTCGCGACCGGGAGATGCCTTCGACAATCCGGAGGCCCACATCCCGGGTGACCGCAGGCGCGCTCTCGCTGCCGGGACGGCGATGCCGGACCGAGTGTCCGGTGCCGTGCTGTTCGCGGACATATCCGGCTTCACCCCCCTCACGGAAACGCTGGCCAACGAGCTCGGGGCGCAGCGCGGCGCGGAGGAGATCACCGCGCACTTGAATCGCGTTTACCACGCGCTGATCGATGTGCTCCATCGCTTTGGCGGCCACGTCATCTATTTCAGCGGCGATGCGGTCACCTGCTGGCTAATGGGTGACGACGGCTTGCGCGCGACCGCCTGCGGGCTCGCGATGCAGGCCACGCTGGAAGGCCTGCGAGAGGTGACGACGCCCGGCGGCACGCGGATTCGGCTGGCGATGAAGGTCGCCGTTGCCGTCGGTTCGGCGCGACGTTTCCTCGTCGGCGATCCCGAGGTTCAGCGTATCGACGTGCTTGCGGGTGGATTGATCGACGAGCTGGCCGCAGCCGAGCAGCTCACGCGTGCCGGAGAGACGATACTCGCGCAGTCGGCGCACGAATCGGTCGGCGATCGTGTCGAGATTCGCGAATGCCGCACCGACTACGCCAACGGGTGTACATGCGTCGTCGTGGGCAGGATGCATGCGGACGTTGCCGAAGCACCACTTGCACCGATCGGAGCGCCGCTGCATGAGGAGGTCGTCCGGCAGTGGCTGCTCCCTGCCGTGTACGCACGGCTGAAAGGGGGGCACGGCGCATTTCTCGCCGAGCTGCGGCCCGCGTACCCGCTGTTCATTCGCTTCGGCGGCATCGACTACGATGACGACGACGATGCGACGGCGAAGCTCGACGAATTCGTTCGTTACGTGCAGAGGATCCTCACCTCGTTCGGTGGCAACCTGTTGCAGCTCACGCTCGGCGACAAGGGTGGCTATCTCTACGCTGTCTTCGGCTCGCCGGTCGCGCACGAAGCCGACGCCGCGCGTGCAGCGTCGGCGGCGCTCGAGCTGCGCGAGCTGCCGTCCATTACCGCGGCGACCGACATTCAGATAGG
Organism: uncultured beta proteobacterium; assembly: GCA_963816915.1. Lineage (GTDB taxonomy): Bacteria > Pseudomonadota > Gammaproteobacteria > Burkholderiales > Casimicrobiaceae > PALSA-1003. The sequence goes on along the minus strand of CAWFMK010000008.1, from coordinate 77,205 downwards.
CATTACGCTTGGCCGCTTGCGAAGTGGGACCTACGGGCACAAGGATCGGCAAGCGTTCACGTGCCTGGGCGATGCCGTCAATCTCGCGGCGCGCCTGATGTCGAAGGCCCCGCCGGGGGAGATCTATGTGTCGCAGGCAGTCCGCGATGCCGCCGGCGGAATCTTCAAGTGGGATCAGCTGGACCCGATCACGGTCAAGGGGAAGACCGAGCCGGTGATCGCTTTTTCGCTGCGCGGGTCGATACGCCACGCGTCCCGCCGGCAGACAGGCTACGAGTTGCCTCTCGTTGGCCGCCTCGCCGAGCTCCGGAAGATGACCGAGAAGCTCGACGATGCCCTCGCTGGCAATGGCCAGGTCGTTGGCATCTCTGCGGAAGCGGGCATGGGCAAATCGCGCCTGGCGGCCGAGTTCATCGGGCTCGCGCAACCGCGAGGGGTCGGCATCGCGATCGGGGAGTGTCAGGCGTACGGTGCGAACACGAGCTACTTCGTATGGCGCGAAATCTGGGCGACGCTGTTTCGCCTCGACGACAGCCTGGCGGATGCCACGCAGGTCAAGACACTCGAAGCCGAGCTCACGGCGATCGACCCGGCGCTGGTACCGCGGGCCCCTCTTCTGCATGGGGTCTTGGACCTGCATATCCCCGACAACGAGCTTACAGCCAAGTTCGACGCGAAGCTGCGCAAGGCATCGCTCGAAAGCCTCCTCGCCGATTGCCTGCGGGCGCGTGCTGCCGCGACGCCGCTGGTCATCCTGCTCGAGGATTGCTACTGGATCGATCCGATGTCGCGCGACCTGCTGGAAGTACTCGCGCGTGCCGCAGTCGGCCTGCGTGTCCTGTTCGTGCTCGCGTATCGGCCGGCGGACAAGGCCGGAGGCGGTCTCGGAATCGATGGGTTGCCGCACTTCACCGAGCTTGTGCTCGACGAGCTTGATCGCAGCGAAGTGAGTGCATTGATCCGTTCGAAGCTGAAGCAACTCCTCGGCCAGGATGCGGCCGCGCCCGAGGCACTCGTCGCCCTGGTCACGACGCGGGCGCAAGGCAACCCGTTCTACGTTGAAGAGCTGCTGAGCTTCATCCGAAGCAAAGGTGTCGACCTGCGAGACGAGGCGATGCTGGCGAAGATCGATCTACCGGAGAGCCTCCACAGCCTGATCCTGAGCCGCATCGACATGCTCGGTGAAGCGCCGCGGCAGACGATCAAGGCCGCGAGCGTGCTCGGGCGCTCGTTCCATGCGCCCATGTTGCCGGGCGTATTCCCCGAGCTCGGCGGCCTCGACTCGGTCGGCAAGGACCTGAAGGCGCTCGCAGCGGTCGACCTCGTCAGCGTCGACGTCGAGGCGGAGCAGCGATACATATTCAAACACGGCGTCACGCAGGAGGTAGCCTACCAGAGCATCCCTTTCGGCATGCGGTCGATATTGCATGAACGTGTCGGCGGATACATCGAGCGTAACGAGCCCGGTGCGATCGATCGCAACCTCGATCTGCTCGCCCACCACTATTGGCGCAGCGAGAATCTGGCCAAGAAGCGCGAGTATCTCGGCCGGGCCGGCACGGCGGCACAGGCCGCCTATGCGAATACCGCGGCCATCGACTACTTCGAGCGGCTGACGCCGCTGGTGGAACAAGGGGCGCGTGTCGAGGTTTTGCTCAAGCTCGGCAAGGTCCTCGAATTGGTCGGCAACTGGCGTAATGCAGAAGACATCGAGCGCCAGGCGCTCGCAATCACCGAAAGCTTGGGCGACGTCGCGATGCGAGCGTCCTGCCAGACTGCGCTCGCGGAAGCCTCCAGGAAGCAGGGCCGCTTCGACGAAGCGCTCGAACTCCTCGCGCGTGCTGCGCAGGGATTCGAGGGTGTCGGCGACACGGCGGGTGTCGGCAAGGTGCAGCACCTCGTCGGAACGGTTGCGGCGCAGCGCGGCGACTACGACAAGGCGGTCCTGAACTACGAGGCGAGCCTGCGCATTCGCGAGCAGCTAGACGACAAGGCGAGCATGGGTAGCCTGCTGTCGAACCTGGGCGTCATCGCCGAGTATCGCGGCGACTTCGATGGCTCGCGCAGCTTCTATCAGCGGGCACTATTGTTGCGCACCGAGATCGGGGATCGGCAGGCAATCGCCGTGTCGATGGGAAACCTGGGCACAATCTCCGTCTTGCAAAAGCGCTTCGACGAGGCGCGCGACTGGTTCTCGCGGTCGATTGCCCTGAGCCGCGAAATAGGGGATGCCTGGATGGTCGCAATCACTCACAACAACCTCGGCAACGCTGCGCGTGGCCTGGGCGATTACCCGGCGGCCCGCTCGCACTACGCCGAGAGCCTGCGCGCGTATCGCGACTACGATGACCGCTGGGGGCTCGCGTTTCTGCTCGAGGACATCGCGATGCTCGCCGCCCGGAGCGGCGATGCTTCGTCGGCGCTGGAGCTGGTTGGCGCGGCGGACGCGATGCGCGAGGCCATCGGAACGCCTCGCGCAGCGTGGCTAGAAGCAGAACTCGCTGGCACGCTCGAGTCCGCGACGGCTGCTCTGCCGGAGCGGGAACGAGAAGCTCTGCGGGCAACGGGGCGCGCGCGCGATCTGGCCGCGGCCGTCGCCCATGCGCTGGCACTTTGCGAAGGCGAGCCGGCGGGCGCGCAGATCGAGGCGACGGGTCGGCAGCGCGCGGACCCCGCGGCGTGATCACACGCTCCAGCAGCGTCGCCCGCCTTTACACTCGCCGGTGGCCAGCCCCGTGGGCGATCGCCTATGCCGTTAATTCAACCCGAGAAAATCCGCGCGGACCGAATCTTGCTTCGCCACAGCATGCGATCCTGTTGAGGGGAGGTCAGCATGCGCCTTCGCACGTCTGGGCGGCTTGCCAGGTGGGGGTTGATGGTCGGGTTGGCGCTTGGTGCAGCCGGCGCGCGGCCGAGCACCTTCGAGGTCACGGTCGACACCTCTGTGCTGACGGGCAATCCTCAAGTCCTGTTCGTGTTCGATTTCATCGACGGAGGACCGCCGGACAACACGGTGAAGCTGTTGGACCTCACTAAGGCCGGCCAGTCGCCGCCCGCCACGCTCATCGGCAATGTGACGCAAGACTCGGACTTCGGGCCGTGGACGTTCTCGGACGCACCGGTGCCACCGAACCCCGACCCATCCTTCTTCAACGAGCTGCAGGTGGTGTTCGCGCCGATCGGCAATCTGGTGACGTTCTCTTTTACGACAACCGACAATCCTCCTCTCGGTGGAACTCCGGACGCATTCTCCTTCTTCGTTCTGAATCCTGACGGATCGTTCCTCATTACGACCAGCGATCCCAACGTGGGCGAGAATGCACTGTTCCTGTACAACATTGGCAACAGTGACCAGGACCCGGCCGTCTACACGCCCGATCAGGAGGGCTTCTCATTCACGGTGACGCGCGTCCGGTCGGTACCGGAGCCGACTTCACTGGCGCTGCTGGCGGCGGGACTGTTCGGTCTCTTCGCCCGGCGCCGCCTGTGTCAGCGTCGGAGTTTGACTTCCTGCACGGACTGGGGAACTATCCGCGACTGCAAGCGTTGATCGTCCGGGGGGGGGGGCGTATGCGTGAAGCACGCCGGTTGGGAGTGACGTTCCATGCTTGGTGGTCGGTCGCGCTCGGGCTGCTGCTCGCAGCCGCTGCGCAAGCAACGACGCTCGACATCACCAGTCAGCTGGCGATCGCCCGTACGGGTCTGGTCCTCAATCGCACGACCAACACCTTCGACTCGACGGTCACCGTCAAGAACACGACGGGGACCCCAGTCCTCGCACCGATCAGCGCCGTCGTCGGGGGATTGCCGACAGGAGTGACGCTCTTCAACGCGGTAGGGCCGACGCCGGACGGCAAGGCATACGTGAGCCCCCTCGCTGTCGGCACGCAGCTCGCGAGCGGCGCTTCGCTGCAGTTCGTTCTCAAGTTCGCCAATCCGCAGCGGGTGACGTTCTCGAGTACGCTGCAGATCCTATATACCGTCCCCGTGGCGCCGCAGGACGCGCCGAGCCTGATCCGAGTGGTGGCGACCGGCGGCAGCAGCGCCTACGTGATTGGCCGCGTCAACGGCGCGGTGAACCTGCCGATCACGCTGCAGCCGTACTCGGCGTCGACCTGCTTCCTTGGCACGCTGGTCTCCGGTGCGACCGTCGGCAGCCCGTTGCCCGTAACCACCGATGCGTCGGGCTACTTCGGCGTCAACGTGCAGGGCGTCAATCCGGGCACGTTCGTCGCGGTGAAGGTGACCTCGCCGGCAGCGAGCCCGTTGTCGACGTGCCTGATCAGTTCCACCGATAACGACTCCTGGCCAAAGGCGTTCACGCTCCTGGATGCATCCCCGAGCGCGCACGATCTCATCGACGCGCCGGGCAAGGCCCGCTGGTACAAGTTTAGCGTCGTTCCCGGCCAGCGCATCCAGGTCTCGCTCACCGGGCTGCCGGCCGACTACACCGTGGCGGTGTTCAAGGACATCTACCAGGCGTTCCTGAGCCAATTCACGCCGGCGACCGCAAGTACGGCGGGTCTCCTCAAGCTGACTGCGGAGTACGCGCCGGCGGTATTCAGCCCTGCCGTGTTCTCGCCCGCGGTGTTCAGTCCGGATGCGTACGCGCCGGCGGTATTCAGCCCTGCCGTGTTCTCGCCCGCGGTGTTCAGTCCTGCCGTGTTCTCGCCCGCGGTGTTCAGCCCCACCATATTCTCGCCCGCGGTGTTCAGCCCTGCCGTGTTCTCGCCCGCGGTGTTCAGCCCTGCCGTTTTCTCGCCCGCGGTGTTCAGCCCTGCCGTATTCAGTCCTGCGGAGATCGCACAATCGTTCTCGACCGCGCAGACGCGCAGCGTCATCGGCGTGTCGGTGACACCGGGCACGGCCGACAAATCGGTGATCGTCAATTCCTGGAACAACACGGGGAATTTCTATATCCGGGTCACGGGCCGTGGCGATGCCTTCGACACGGCGACGCCGTTCGCGGTCAGCATCAGCAAGGGACCGACGACCTGCACCGGCGTCACCGACACGACGCTCACGCCGCGTGCGCCGGTGGCCGCCACCGGCCTGAACACGGTGATCCTCACCGATTCGTCGCAACTTGGCCTCGACAGTCCGCTTTCGACGTCAGGTGGCGAAACGCTGCGCGACAAGCTCTCCGCGTTCGCAGCGCGCACCGAAATCGCGGGCGTGGTGGTCGACGTTGCGGGCGATGCGCGGGTGACTGCGCTCGAGCAGCAGGCGGCGAACAACCCGGCGTGCCCGTTCGCGAAGAACCTGGTCGCGCAGGAGATCAAGGGCATCGTTGACACCTATCGGGCGAATCCGCTGCGCTTCGTGGTCATCGCCGGCAACGACGGCGTGATCCCGTTCTTCCGCACGCCAGACGTGAGCGGGCTCGCCGATGAATCGGGTTACGTGCCGCCGGTGCAGAGCAATTCGTCGTCTGAAGCCAGCCTGCGGCTGGACTACGTACTGAGCCAGGATGGCTATGGGTCGAACACCCAGATCGCGCTGCCGTCGAGCGATTTCCCCGTGCCGGGGCTCGCCGTCGGCCGACTGGTCGAATCGCCGACGGACATCGCCGGGATGATCGACGCCTATGTCGTTGCCAACGGAGTCGTCGCGCCGACCACCTCTCTGGTGACAGGATACGACTTCCTCGCCGACGAAGCGGCCGCAGTCCAGTCGGAGCTGCAGCAGGGCACCGGCGCCACGCCGGACGCGCTGATCACGCCCAACGGCAAGTCGCCGCAGGATCCGGCGTCGTGGTCCGCGGCGCAGCTCGCTGCAGTGCTCTTCGGCAGCCGCCACGACGTGGTCTTCCTCGCCGGACACTTCAGCGCCAACAGCGCGCTCGCCGCGGACTTCACTACCAGCCTGCTCACCACCGACCTCGTCGCCTCGACCACCGACTTCACCAACACGATCGTGTTCAGCGCGGGATGCCATTCCGGCTACAACATCGTCGACGGCGACGCGATCCCCGGCGTCACGATGACGCTCGACTGGGCGCAGGCCTTCGCGCGGAAGAAGGCGACGCTGATCGCTGGCACCGGCTACCAGTACGGCGACACCGACTTCATGGAGTACAGCGAGCGCCTCTACGACAACTTCGCGCGCCAGTTGCGGGCCGGCAACGGTGCACTCGCAGTCGGCGAAGCGCTGGTCAAGGCGAAGCTGGACTACATGGCGATCACGCCGGACATCCGCGGCATCCACGAGAAGACGCTGCTGCGAGGCCACGCTCTTCGGCCTGCCGATGCTGGGCGTGAACATGCCCTCCGGCCGCGGCGCGTCGCCCGGTGGCGGTGGGGTCATCACCCCGGTGGCCGTGGCGAGCGGGCCGGCGCACGACCTGGGGCTCAACACCTACGACCTCGGTCTGTCGCCAGCCTTGGCCAGCCACGTGGTCACCCTCAAGAGCGTCAACGGCGGGTCCGACATCAACGCGACATATCTGAGCGGGCCCGATGGCGTGGTGACCAAACCCGGCGAGCCCGCGCTGCCGCTGGCGGCGGTCAATGTCACGCCGACCGACGCGAGCCTCGTGTTGCGCGGCGTTGGTCTGCGCGGCGGGACGTACGTCGATACCGCGCCGGTGTTCCCGTTCTCCGGCGCGCCGACGACGGAGCTGCGCGGCGTGCACGTCCCGTTCCTGTCGCCGGTGTTCTATCCGGGGCGGCTGTCGAGCCTCAATTATTTCGGCGCGCTGGCCGGGGCCGGCGGCACCGAACTGCTAGTGACGCCCGCGCAGCACCGTGCGGTCAACATCGCGGACGGCACGAGCACGCAGCGCAAGTTCTCGGCCGTCAATCTGCGTCTGTACTACAGCGGCAATCTCACGCAGGCGGCGCTGTCGGAAGCGCCGACCATCGTCGACGTCGATGCTTTGCCGGACGTTGGTGGCGTTGTGTTCACCGCTCAGGTCATCGGTGACCCGGCGGCAGCCATCTACCAAGTGTGGATCACGTACTCCGGCGACGGCACGGGCGCGTGGAATTCGCTCGACCTCGCGCAGTGCGTGGCGCCGCTGCCCGCGGCCTGCGCGAGCGAGGACTCGCGCTTCTGGAAGGGGCGGCTGGCCAGTCCGCCCGCCAACCTCAAGTACCTGGCGCAGGCCGTGAACGGCGTCGGCCTGGTGTCGCTCGACGACAATCGCGGTGCATACTACGGCGTCGACGCCTTGGCGCCGGCGGCGACCGCCAGCACCTTCGTGACGCCGCCGACGACCGCCGTCATCGGCGACAGCGTCAACTTCACGACCAAGCTCACCATCGGCGGCGTCCCGCTCGCTGGGAAGACGGTGACAGTCGCGGTCGGCGGCGTATCGCAACTCAGCACCACCGCTGCCGACGGCACGGTCACCGTGGCTCTGCCGGTCGCGTCGACCCCCGGCACGTACCAGGTGACGGCGTCGTTCGCCGGGGACGACACCTACCAGGCCTCGTCGACGTCGGCGTCGTTCGTCGTGGGCAAGGCGGCATCGAGCCTGGTTCGTCTCCTGCCGCTGGGTGCGGTGCTAACGGGCACGCTCAGCGGCAAGACCGAAGCGATTCAGCAGGAAGCGGTGAGCTTCGCCGTCACCGGACCGAACGGCGCGGTCACGATCTCGTCGATTACTGACTATCTCGGACAGGCGACGCTGCCGCCGCCGGGGCTGCCGACGGGCGACTACTCCGTAACGCAGGCGTCCTACGGTGGCAACGCGACCTACGCCTCGTCGACGGTTGCTTTCTCTCCGTCGCAGCAGTTCACGGTGGCGAAGACGGCGCAGACAATCTTCTTCGACCCGCTGCCGGACGTGGCCTACGGCGGACCGGCGATCGCGCTCTACGGGACCGCCAGCTCGGGGCTGCCGGTGGCGTACGCTGCGAACGGATCATGCGCGCTGGCTGGGAATTTTGTGCTCATCGGCGGCTTGGGAACCTGCATGGTCACCGCGAGCCAAGCGGGCGATGCGAACTACGCTGCCGCGACCTCGGTGGTGCGCACGTTCAACATCAACAGCGCGAACCAGGCGATCACCTTCGGCCCGGCGCCCTCCGGCGTCACGGTGGGGCAGCCGCTGGTGTTCGTCACTGCGACCAGCTCCAGTCCTAGCTCTGCGCCAACGGGCAATCCGATCGCGTTGACTTCGCTGACGCCACTTGTGTGCTCGGTGTCCGGCGTCAATTTCGCACGGGTATCGCTGCTCGCGACGGGTTCGTGCACGATCGCGGCGAATCAGAATGGAGACGCCAACTACAACAGCGCTCCGCAGGCAACGCTGACCTTTGCGGTTGGCCCCGCGGGTCCCGGCCCGCAGACCTTCACGGTAAGCAACCTCAACAACAGCGGCGCCGGCAGCCTGCGCAGTGCGATCGCCGCCGCCAACCTGGCCGCGCCCGGACCCAACATCGTCGATCTAACGGGTGTGACGGGCACGATCGTGCTTACGTCCGGTCAGATCCAGATCAGTCGTTCGGTGTCGATCATCGGTCCGGGGTCGGCCAGCCTGACCATCAGCGGCAATGGCAACAGTCGTATCTTCTCCATCTTTGTGACGAGCCTTGCCTGCCCGGCGTACGAAGCCGGGCCGGATTTCCTGGTTTCGATCTCGGGGCTCACGCTGACGAACGGGGCGAACAACGCTCAAGACAGCTTCGCTGGCGCCCTCTATGCGGGGCACAGCCTCGCGCTCAATGACGTGGTTATCCAGAACAGCATTGCGCGCGCAGGGGGAGGCCTTGGCTTCGACATACAATTCAGCGGCCAGTCGTTGACGATCACAAATTCCAAATTTATCAACAATACTGCTTTCCCGGCGGTAACGCCTAGTCAGTTCACGAACTCGAGCGGAGGGGGTTTAAACGCATCCCAGCGCTGCGGACTAAACACTCCGATTACGAGCCCGGTCACCGTGACGATCTCGAATAGCGTCTTCGACGGAAACATTTCCCGGCCGGTTACCTTCAACGGGCGTGGCGGCGCGATCTCGTCGTTCTCCTTCGCGGATATCCTCATCAGCGATTCGCGGATCATCAACAACCACGTCGATGCCCCGAATCCGCCGGTTGCAGCCTATCAGGGTGGCGGCATCTATGTGAACGCGGCCAACTCGTTCCGCATCGAACGCTCCGAAGTAGCGGGCAACGCAGTGAATGACGTGACAGCTTCCGACACCACGCGCGCTGGCGGTATGAGGTTCACGAACGCCGATCCAACGCTGCAGGGGCCGAGCAACGCGATACCGGTGAAGATCATCAATTCGACGATTTCCGGCAACGCGGTCGCCGCCACGGCAGGCGCCGTGCAGGCATACGGAAACATCGCGCTCGAAATCGACAACAGCACGATCAACGCCAACTTGGCGGCTCCGGGTCGCATTGGCGGCATCAATCTGACGAGTGGAGCAACGAGCCCGGTATCGTTCAGCAACGCGACCGCACCAACGCTGAAGCTGGTTTCGTCAATCGTGGCCAACAGCACCAGCAGCAGCGGAAGTACTGCCGATATCTCGACGAATACTGCGCTTTGGTCGACGTTCCCTATTAGCGCCTCGAATTCGCTTATCCAAGCGCTCTGTTCCACCTGCAATATCGTTGTGGCTGGACCGCCCGGCAACTTCATCGGCCTCGATCCGATGGTCAGCTCGCTGGCCTTCAATCCTGTCGCCGCGCCATCTCGCACCCACGCCCTGCTGCCAGGCAGCCCGGCGATCAACACCGGAAACAACCCGCTCGGCCTCACCACGGATCAGCGCGGCCCGGGCTTCCCGCGGGTCAACGGAGGCTCGCCGGATATCGGCGCGTACGAGTTCTAGCGTCGTTTTGTTCGTGCCGGCCGTGCGGCGGTGACCGCCAGGTACCACCTGAGACCGCGTGCGGCCGGGTATGCGCCGCGGAGTGGCCGCATTCGGCCCGATCGTCCACGGTCCCAGTTCGAACAACAAAAGCCAGTCGCATTACCCAAGAGCGGGCAGTCGCGTGCCGCGCCAACGGGGCGTCGAATCTTTCATCAGCAGTGCGAGACCGACTCGCTGGTCAGCCCAAACCGTCCGAACGAATTCGACCAGCCGCGCTCGAACTCAAGGCTGTGCACGGCAATCCAGGTCGCGGTGGCAGGGCGAATATGATTATTCGCGTTGTTTAACGGAGGATCGGCGGCGCAAAATCATCCGTAGTCGCGCGATCGGCCCTTGAGCGGCAGATCCGCAAAGCCGCAAAGCATTCTCTTCCGCACTCCTGGGCGCGCCACAGGCGGCAAAGCCGCCTGTTCCTTCACCCTCTAGTCCAGCGTTGAAACCGCGCGGATTCGGCCGCGCGGCCGTAGTCCACGTCGGTGCCACAACCGATGTGACAGGGAGTACTCCTCAATCGAGTAGGAACGGAGCGACAAATGAACAAGCTGATCAAGCAAGCCGTGGTAGGGGTCGGGATCGCGTTGGGCGTATGCAGCGTTTCGCTGGCGGATGACGGCAAGAAGGCGTGTGCGCTCAATACGCTCGACGGCCTGTATATCTTCACCGCGTCCGGATACAACATTGTCGCGGGTATCGCGCAACCCAAAGCCATCGTCGAAGTCATACGCTTCAACGGAGACGGCACACTGACCGTCCCCGCAGCGACGCATAGCATCAATGGAGTGGTCGCGCAGAGCCCGCCCGGAGGGACCGGGACCTATACCGTCGATGCAGGCTGCACCGGCACACTCGCATTTACCGGTGGCCCGAGTTTTGACCTGTTCATCCCGCTCAACGGCGATGAGCTGTGGATGATCCAGACCAACCAGAACACAGTGTTCCAGGGGAACGTAGTGAAAGTGTCGCGCTAAATCGGGCGCGCGATTGCGTTATTGCGCACGCGTCGGCGGATCAGGATCTCACCGTGTTTCGATTCGCCACAAGTTCGCGCCGTAACCGCGTCGATCTCGTCGTGGCTTCGATCGCCCCGCCCGCGTGGCGGGGTTTCCTTATGCGCTTCGGCGGCGAGTGACCGCATTCGGGTATTTTGGGCCGGCGACGCTGACGGTCTGCAACTGGCCGCCACTTGCCTGCCACATCCTCGAACCCAAGGGCAGGTAACGATGCATTGCTGTCGTTTACGGCGCTTCGGTGATACACGGTAAGGGCGGCACAAGTTCGGTGATACGACCGGTGCAGAGGAGACCGGTTCGACGGAAGGGGGCCCCCGATTCCGGCCGGCCTCAGGCCCAGTGGAGCGATGCGGAAGGGCGCCGGACCACTCGAGGTCGAAGAGCGTCTGCGTGATGTTGCGCTGGGACACGTCGAAAATGATGCGCGGGACGAAGCGCCACGCGTCGAACGTTGTCCGATTGTCGCGCAGCGAGGCATTGGACTCGGCCGCGCCCGCGACGTAGCCGAAGAGTGGGCGCGGCAAATGAGCTTCCGCGGCGGTCTCGAAATCGTCCAGGCAAAGGATGTCGCGCAGGCGCTTTGGGAGTGCGCTAGTCGCGATGAGCTTCGGTGCGTTTATGCCTGCTCTCGATACTAATCGATGGCATTGACTATGGGCGCGCCTACTGCTAGTCAGTGCTCGGTTCGGCAATCGTAGACACGAGCACGAAGCTGAAAAGCGACCCTATCGTCATGAAGAGGAAGACGGAGTCCCAGCCGCTGCTGTCGAGCAGGTAGCCCACGGCCAGCGGCGCCGCGGCGCCGCCGAACTGCCCACCCATATTGACCAGCGAGCTCGCGATTGGGAAAGTCTTCTTGGTGGCGACGCCCATCGGATAGGCCATGTAGGCAGAAAATCCGATACTGAGCATGAGTCCAGTCTGGAACAGCACGGCGGCGTATTGGGTCGGGTCACTGGGCGAATTAATCAGCAGATACATCATCCCAGCCGTTGCGAGCGCCGAGAAAAGCATGCCCGGCTTCCTGCGCTTTTGGAAGACGCGATCGGAAAGCCAGCCGCCGATGAGATTGCCGGCGACTGCGCCCACCCAGGGAGCGGCCGCGACGAACCCGGTGCCCATTACCGAGAACTTCTTGACAGTCAGGAGGTATGTCGGCAGCCAGGCCAGAAGGGTGTTCGAGATGCCGAGCTGGAAAGCGTAGCCGAGCGAGCAACCCCAGATGTTCCAGGAGCGGAACACGCTTCCCGAGGTCTCTAGCGGAGCAACACGGCGGCGACGAATGAGCCGGTCGAGCAAGCCGAAATTGCGCGACGCCGGGTGCCCCGCGCTCGCCACCTCCGCCGAGGTCATGTCGGTCTCAATGTACTCGACCTCCTCGCGCGAACAGAACCGACTCGGCGACGGATGATTCGGCACCAGTAGCCACCAGATCACGGCCAGCACGACGCCTGGTACCGCAAAGGCGTAGAAGATTTCGCGCCATCCCCAGGTCGCGACGATCAGCGCGCACAGTGGAGGAACGATCACGGGTCCGAACTTGACGGCCGACAAGAAGATGCCGCTCGCGGTGCCCTTCTCGTGACGCGGGAACCAATGATTGATGGTGGTCGTGATGCCCACAGGAAGCGGGCCCTCGACGAGGCCGAGGCCGAATCGATACACCTTTAGCATCAGGGCTGAACCCGCCGTCCCCATCAGTCCGGTCAGCACCGAGGTCAGTATCATCGCCGTCGGAAAGATCTTGCGAACACCGAAGCGGCTGATCGCGAAGCCCGATGGGATCTGCACCAGCGCATATGCCCAGAGGAAAAGACTCAAGAGCGCCCCGGCTTCGACATTCGTCATCGAGAACTCCTTGCGGATGAATGGCAAGGCAAAACCGATGTTGGCGCGATCGGCGGCGGCGACCGTGTAGATGAGAAAAATCAGGCCGGCGACGACCCAGCGGAAATGCGTTCGTCTCGACGAGTGCGCGTTGAGGGACGCACCGGCTGTTGAAGAGGTCGTCATGTTGTCTCCTTTGATTTGCTACGCCGGGATTCATGGCCCGGTCGGCGGCATTCGTACGGCGTGGCAAATTCCATGCGCCGCATGTGAATCAATGGGCGGTTACTCCAGCTTGAGACGGGCCAGCGTCGCGCGCAGGCCCAGCAAATCGACCGTCATATGGCCTTCGTCGATTGCCGCACGAAACCCTTTCTCCTTCGCCTCCCGGGTCTCGGCAGCGGCGAGGGTCGCGTCGACCGAATCCGCCGCCACGATCGCGACGCCGTCGCGATCGCCGACAACGATGTCTCCCGGATGGATGACGACACCGCCGATGCAGACCGGCACATTCACGCGGCCGGGCTGATGCTTGGTCGTCCCTTTGATCGACAGGCCACGGCAGAAAACCGGGAATCCGGTGTCGACGATCATCGCGGCGTCGCGCACGGCACCGTTAATCACCAGACCGGCGACGCCGACCTTTATCGCGGCCGCGGTCAACACATCGCCCCACGGCCCGGCCTCAACGAATGCCTTTGCGTCGACGACCAGGACATCGCCGGGCTTCGCCTTGAGTAGTGCGTAATGGAGCATGAGATTGTCGGCGGGCCAAGTATCCACCGTCAACGCGGGACCTGCGAGACGCGACGCCGGATCGAGTGGCTTCACGCCGGAGTCGAGAGCGCCGATTGCGCCCTGCGCCTCGTAGACGGTGGCAGAACCGAGTCGGCGCAGCGCCTGGAGCTTTGAGGTGGACACCATCGACCTGTCTCCTAGATTCGTGGGTTACGGCTCATCGCACTGAGTAACGATCGTCGTGCATCGAATTGTTGACGAGTTGGATAACAATAAAAAGCGATGTTTTTTGCTATGTTAAGATCGCTAAAAACGATGAATAATGGACGCACGCAACCCGCCATCCGGTGACGCCATGTTTACGTTCAAGCAGCTGGAAGCACTCTATTGGGTCGGAACGATGGGCGGTTTCGCGCATGCGGCAGATCGCCTCAACACGACCCAGTCGGCGATTTCAAAGCGCATACAGGATCTCGAGCACCTCTTCGATACGCCGCTCTTCGACCGTTCTGGGCGCACAGCAAAGCTGACCGAAAAGGGAGAGGAGATGCTGACGATCGCGAAGGGACTGCTCGATCATCGCGACACGACGGTCGAGCATTTCAGCCGGCCAGAGATTATTGAGCGCACCATTCGGATCGGCGTGACCGAATTGACGGCGATGACCTGGCTGCCCCGGTTCGTCGAACGACTGCGCGCCAAGTACCCACGCGCTGCGATCGAACCAATCGTCGACTTGAGCGTGAACCTCAAGGACGAGATGGTTGCGGGACGGACCGATGTGATCATCGTGCCGAACGCATTCTCCGAGCCGAGTCTCGGCGCAAGGCGATTGCGTAAGGTGGAGAACGCCTGGATGTGTTCGCCCAGCCTGTTGCCGGCCGGCACCTCAATGCGTGCACATCAACTCAGCGGCTACACGATGCTCGCCCAGGGAAGCCTTTCAGGCACTGGTATCGTCTATCAACGCTGGTTGCGCACCGTGCAGATTCCGGCGACCAACTCGATCGTCAGCAACAGCCTTCTCGCCCTGATCGGGATGACGGTCTCGGGCCTGGGGATTAGCTATCTGCCGGTGGCGTGCGTCGGCGACCTGATCGAGCGCCAACTGCTGCAAATCGTCCGCGTCACCCCTTCGTTGCCAGACATCACCTATGTCGCGATGTACAGTAACGCGCGCAAGAGCGCGCTGGTGTCGTCGATCATTGCAATCGCCGCGGAGGTATGCGACTTCTCGTCCACGTTCCAGGTTGGTATGCCGACCACAGGCAGGTCAGCGCCGAAACCGGCTCGATCCGTCAAGGCTGGTTCAAGGAAAGCACACCAACGCCGATTGTAAGCGGATGAACGGCCTTTCGCGGCACCGAACCGCTCGGGCGCCACCTCGTTCGCCTCGGATTTCGACGACCGCTTTGGATGACGAGCCGCGATGACCGCTCATGGCCGGTCATTGCCCGTCGACTTCGACATTGCTACGTCCGGCAAAGGAAACACAGCAGACGCTGGGCGCGCGCAGTGCTAGACCGCACGCGACCCGTTGTCGACGTTGGGCGAAAACCGAAGCGGACTTTGAAACCGAGACAAGCGGTCGTTCGGATGTCAGTCGCGTTTTCCGACGAGTTGCTTCAACGCGACGGGATCAAGTATTTTTACCGTCCGGCCCTGTAGCTGGACCAGCCTTCCTTCCTGGAACCGCGAGAACAGGCGGCTCACCGTCTCTAGTTTAAGGCCGAGATAACTGCCAATCTCCTGGCGAGTCATGCGCATCAGGAATTCGGTGGACGAATAGCCGCGGCGGCGGTGTCGCTCGGCGAGGTTTAACAGGAACGCGGCGAGTCGCTCCTGCCCGTTCATCGCGCCCAGGAGAAGCATCATGCTTTGGTCTCGAGCGATCTCCTTGGACAAGATCTGGTGAAAGTTTTTCTGGAGCGCGGGCAGGCGCCGCGCCAGGTCCTCGACTTGGGCGAACGGCAGCACGCAGACCTCGGTGTCCTCGAGCGCGGTCGCCACGGCCTCGTGTCGATGGGTGCCCATGCCGTCGAGTCCGAGGATTTCCCCAGGCATGTGGAAGCCCACTACCTGCTCGCGCCCATCCTCGTCAACCAAGGTGGCCTTGATCGATCCGACGCGGATCGCATACAGCGCTTGAAAGGGCTGTCCCGCATCATAAAGAGCTTCATGTTTCTTTAGACGGGCTCGGTGCGCGATCAATCCGTCGACTTGCTTCATCTCGGCGGTCGTGAGACCGACTGGAAGACATAGTTCGCGCACGCTGCAAGTGAGGCAATGCGCCTTGAGGTCATGAACGGAGATGATCCGACCGGAAGCCTCGACACCGTCGGGTCCCGACACGAAGGCTGACTCCGGCCTAGGGGTGTGGGCCATGGCGACTACCCTCGGACTCGACTATCCGGATACTGCCGAATTGATAAGAGCCGAGTCCGACACCAGGCGTGGCGTGAGATGGCGAATGCATCTGCCAGTGGGATTGATCCTGGTCAAATTCCTTGTTCGAGGGAAGGGTACTGTTGCTGCGAGCCGATGCGGCGAGTTGATCGGCTACCTTCGGCGCGGCCAACAGGATGACGCAGCCGAGGGGCCGCAAACTCGAAAGAAATTCGATGTTCGATGAGCCCGTTAGAAGCGTGATGCGGCGCCGAAATGTTCTGAAGGCGCCGCCCCAGACCCTGGTCATTGAAGCCGCCAAGCTGATGGCCAAAAAAAATGTCGGCGCGGTCATGGTGGTTGAGGATGGGCGATTGGTTGGCATTTTCACCGAGCGCGACGTCGCATTTCGTGTCGTCGCACGCGGGCTTGATCCACAGACGGTCCGAATTGCCGAAGTTATGACTCCCGCTCCCAACACAATCGATCCTAACAAATCTTTCGGGCACGCATTGCTCAAGATGCACGATGGGGGATTTCGACACCTTCCGGTGATCGAGGACGGCAAGGTTGTTGGGATAGTTTCAGCGCGTAACGCAATGGACCCGGCACTGGAGGAGTTCGCGTCTGAAGCCCACCGACGAAAGCGCTACCGAGACGAAGGCTAAGGCAGGACAGCGTCAAATGATGTCGATTTAGGGAGACCCGCGCGAGTACATGCGCATAAGCCTCCGCAAAATAGTCGATCTGCCCGGTTCTCGCAACGCTGACGTGGACGTTACTGATTAGCAGTGCCGCGTTTTGAGGTTGAACAGTGCCGGGGCCAATGGCCGTTTCCCGGCAAGTTGTGCGGTGAGGCCGACCGTCTGGAACTGGCCGGTCAGAGGCCCCCACTGTGCTCATTCGAACGGCCGCTGCATAACGCAATGCAGCCATCGAGGCATGAACGACCGCAGTCAATCTGCGGGCTCAACCGGTCGACGCAACACCGTCCATCCTTACAGGCAAGGGTTTGAAGCCTATGGCCTTGCTGCGACGTAGCTTAGAAACGATCCAAGCTTGTACAAGCACGAGTGAGAGGGACTAGGAAACACCGCTACTTGCGATTAGTACCGATTTGACAAGCACTTGCTCATGCGTCTTCTAAACGTAGCATGTGTTGCGCTGACCAGTTGAATCCACAATCGTTCAGCCGCCGCTCAATGCCGTGGCTCGCTTGACCGTACCCGATCTATTGCGGACTTGGAATTCTGAAGAAGCGGACATCGTCAGCGATGAGGCGCCGCGGATTGCGACTACACCGAGAACGCGACTCCCCTTTACGAGGCGATAAACGGCCATCTGTGATCCAGCCCGCGAGACCTGTGCAAATGCCAAAGCCTTGAAAAGAGTCGCGGGTCGTGCCGGAACTTCGCCATCGCTTCGCCGATTGCGGGCATGGCCCTTTGCTGCCAAGCGACTTCAGGATGCCGGTGGCCGCCGCCATACAGCGGTGGATCGGCTTACGCGACTGACCGCTTTCGGCAGTTTGGCGAGCGACCGCCGATCGTGGCCGGTCAGCGACGGTCGCGAACTACCCTGAGCGGTCGTTCGCCCGGATTGAACTGTCATGCACGCAGAAAGCGGTCAGGACGGAGTGCGCAACGCCGGCAGCATCGGCCGATCCGAACCACTCCAACATCCCGCTTGAGCGGTAACAGAGTGCTTGCTTCGGCGTCGTTGATCGTGCCTCTCATGCGCGTGACGCTTTACACGCCGCGCAGCTTCAGCGAGGGCGACACCGCGAGAAGTCGAGGTCGTCCTGCCGCTCGCCCGGACGCACGTCCTCGAAATGGCCCGCGCGCGGATTCCAGCACTCTCGCGGCACATCGCTGTTGCTGGCGCGGTATTCGCCCACCGGTCGGCAACGCGAGAAGTCCAAGTCGTTCTGGACTTCGCCGGGGCGCACCCCCTCGAAATGGCCCGCGCGCGGATTCCAGCACTCTCGCGGCACATCGCGGTTGCTGGCGCGGTAGTCGCCCACCGGTCGGCAACGCGAGAAGTCCAGGTCGTTCTGGACTTCGCCGGGGCGCACCCCCTCGAAATGGCCCGCGCGCGGATTCCAGCACTCTTGGGCGCGATCGCGATCGTACTGCGCATAGGCGGGTACCGTTGCGAACGCCAATAGAGCAATGATCATCGAGATTCTCAACATAGCTTTTCCTTCTGGTAATCAGAACCCATCACATGACGATGACAACGAAGGCTCCCGGTCCGCGCCACTTGCTCCTGGGTAACGCTTAACTTCTCCGCCCAAGCACTATCTCACTCAACTCAATGCGCGCCCAGTTCAAGTGTTGCAGTTCATCTCGTTGTCGCTCATAGGCTAGTTCCGATGAAAATCAACGCTAGTAGAGTAAAGGCTACGGAGTGGCTGGGGTGCTGTCTATCGGGCGCCGGCCGATTTTGTTGTCAGCGCGGACGGAACTGCTTGTCATTCGTCGCCGAATCTCAACGCCTCGCGCGACAATAGTTGGGATTCTTCATCTATCGATCGGAGTGACGGCTCTCCTCTGGCCAATCCCACCATGTTTGCCCCAAGGAGCCGAGCTATCGCTTCCGGGTCATTGAAACGAGCACGCAGTGCTCGACGCAGGCCGGAGGCGCGCAAATCCGCAACCTGAATGCCAACGACTGAGTCCGAATCCAACAGTTTCAGATTTGTCTCGTACCATCTTGCCAACATCCGCAACGTCATTCGATGTAGCAATTCCATAATGGTCGAAAAGATAGGTTGGCGCCGCGCGCCTCCAGCGTTATGAACCGACCCGCCGGGGGGGAACGTCCGTCCCTACGTAGTTGCAGCATGGACCGACAAGCACATGCCCGATGTCGCTCCGTGAATCGAGGAACCGCGATTGCGCTACCAGGACGCGGAAGTCCGCTCATTCCCGTGAGTACACGCCCACCAGCTCATCTTTGCATGACTATTGCTGGCTGGACGCCGGTACGTTTCAATTGTTCGCTATCACGGCACGATTCGGACGAATCCGTCCGCGCTCCAATCCTCGCTGCCGACGCCGTGATGCACTAAGAACAGTTCGTCCGGATCGTAACGCCGCTTGATGCGGCGCAAGCGCGCGTAGTTTGCACCCCAGTAAGCGTTCTGCCAGTCGCGCTGGAAGAAGCTGCTCTCCGCCACGTAGGCGCCTGCTCGCGGCGCGATCCTGCGCAGTTCGGCGACCGCCGCTTCGATTTCACGGACGCTTCGACGTGCGGCCTCGAGGTCCGGCTCGTGCCCGCGGATGCCGGGATAGGCCGGGGGGCCTTCGCGTCCGACGATCGCCAGGACGAACGCGTCGACCACTTCTGGGTTCGTCGCCGTCTCGCGCGCCCCTGCGATGGCCTCTTCCGAGCCACCCGCGAGCCCTTTCTGGAAGTGGAGTTCGACGGTCGAATGCCGGCCGGCAGCGACGAGCGCGTCGACCAACGACCCGCGCTGGTCGTTCTGCAGCAACCGTGCGGGCAACCAGAGTGACTCGTATCCGTAAATGTAGTGGCCTGCTTCGGCGAGGTTGGCCGACCAGAACACGTTCTCGCGCGGAGCGCCTGGACGATCATCGGACAGGATCGCCGCCGGCGCACGCTCGCGAATGTACTCGGCGTCCCAGCGATGCACCGCCGGGATGACGCGGATCGATGGTGCAGCCGAGAACGAGAAGTCGCGCGCTGCTTCCACGACCCACTGGACGAAAGGCTGCCAGGTCGCGTCGAGCGTTGTCTTGTCGAGTCCCTCGCAGGACAGCTGGATTTCGAGCCGGTTACGAGGCCGCACGTTGACGATTTCGCCCCAATGCGGATTGTGCAGACGCTCGGCATAGAGATCGACGAAGCGCTCGACTAGGCGCCGGAACGCGGCGGCCGACCGCGCGTCGATCGTCATTGACACGAAACCGAACCAGTCCGGCAGCTCATGCGTTCGTAGCGTCAGTCGCGTCACCACGCCGAACGTAGCTCCGCCGCCGCCCTTCAGCGACCAGAACAGGTCGGGATGCGTGCAGGCATTAGCAATGCGCACGATGCCGTCCGCCGTCACCACTTCCGCTTCCATCAGGCTCGCCGCCGCGGTGCCGAACCGCTTGGAATAGCTGCCGAACCCGCCACCCTGCACGAGGCCCGCCACGCCGACCGTGCCGCAGCCGCCGCCCTGCACATAACGGCCGCCTCGCGTTGTTACGCGGTCGTACGCGTGCATCCACAGCGCACCGGGTCCGATTGTCACCGCGGGCTGGGGCACCTGCACGCGTTCGCAACCTCTCGCGACGAATGCATCGTGCAGCGTGATGTCGTTCATCGCGCGCGTCCAGATGAGCAATGAGTCCGGCGCATTCGAGCTCCCGAGGTAGCTGTGCCCGCCGCCCTTGACCACGAGGCGCACGTTATGTTGCCGGGCGAAGTTCACCGCGGCGACGACGTCGGCCACGCTGCGCGGGGCGACCGCGTACGCGCTCCGCTGCGACGTCCACGCGTCGACCCAGCCGAGCGTCTGTGTGAGCGCGACGTCGTCGCCGATGAAGTACGGATTGCGCAACGACTTGAACAGCGCGCTGCATGACACGTCATCAGCGGACCGACACGCCTCCAGCGGTGAGCGCGGCTCGACCAGCCGCCCACCGACCGCGTCGCCGAGCGAGCGCCACGTTGCGGGCGAAGGCCACGCGGAGTCGGACGGTCGGACACGCCTGAAGGGCACGCGGACGCCGGGCTGCACGCATGCGGCGAGCGATGCCACGAGCGGCAGCACGACCGCATCACGGAGCCAACGACGACGGGCGAGGCGCATGGTGAAGTCTCGCTGCTGAGCTCGCTCGCCGAATCGCTATCCGCGCGAGCACGAATCGAGAGTCCGAACGTCGTCCAGTACGCGGGTCAGGCGGCTGCGTATCCAGTCGCGGAGCACGCGGGCTACGCTCCGATGGATTGGCGGAAGCCGGCATGCCGCGCGGTGAGCTGATAGATCGACGTCTTCAATTCGCCGCCGATCCGCGCATTGTGCACTTGCGGCGGGACGAAACTCAATAGTCATGCGGGCCTTGTGGCGTTGCTTCGTCCGCGCGCGATCGACCGCTATGTGCTCGCGACCGGAAGGACCGCTCCTGGCCGAGAGTTCCATTCCGGCCCGTGACGGCGACCGGCTCCTTGCCGGCGCCAGTAGAGAGCCGATGGCCGGCGAGCGACCGTCAAATCCGGCGGTCGCGACCGGCCCCGACGAGATTACACCTCAGTTTGTTCTGCCATCTCCAAGGCGTCGTCGACCTCGATTCCAAGGTATCGTACGGTGCTCTCCAGCTTGGTGTGGCCGAGCAGTAGTTGGACCGCCCGGAGGTTCTTGGTCCGACGATAGATCAGCGTCGGCTTGGTCCGGCGCATCGAATGCGTGCCGTACGCCGCGGAATCAAGTCCGATCTCCTCCACCCAGCCGTCGACAATCCTCGCGTACTGCCGCGTACCGAGGTGAGGTGAATGATGCACCCGGCTGGGAAACAGGTAGCTGTCCGGTTTCAGTCCCGCGTCCTTGATCCATGCCGCCACCACGTCCCGCGTCGGCGGCGTGATCTCGAACTGAACCGGCCGCTGCGTCTTCTGCTGCAGCACGATTGCCCGCGCCGCCACGCGATCGGCGTGGCACACGTCGCGGACGCGCAAGCTCACGAGATCGCAAGCACGCAGCTTGCTGTCGATGCCGAGATCAAATAGGGCGAGTTCGCGCAGTCGGCCTTGCATTTCCAGGCGAACGCGAATGGCCCAAATCTCTTTCACCTTGAACGGTGCCTTCTGGCCGACCAGCTTGCCCTTGTTCCACGCGTCGTGATGACGAACCTGTGTCGATTCCATCGAGATCTCCTTTCGGTTG
Source organism: uncultured beta proteobacterium (assembly GCA_963816915.1). Taxonomy (GTDB): domain Bacteria; phylum Pseudomonadota; class Gammaproteobacteria; order Burkholderiales; family Casimicrobiaceae; genus PALSA-1003. Next base: position 55,520 of record CAWFMK010000008.1, on the reverse strand, counting down.
AAGGAGATTTCACTGTGCTCCGACCGCCGGCACGCTCATCGGCGTCAAAGTTGTCGACCGCCAGGACCGGTACTGAGCAACGCTGTCAGGGGACAAATCCCGACCCTATGCCGCCACTGCCGTGACACCGAAGCGGTCATAAAATCCCTCAGATTGTGCGCGCGCCCCCCGCATGCCATGTCGATAGCTACCGCGGCATTGATCGGATCGAAACCGGGCCCGCGGAAAGCTTGATGCGCTCACCGGTGTCGACAAGCTTGCCTTCCTGGACGGCATAGATTGCGAGGGCTCGTTCGACGTCGAATTGCACGATGATAGTTTTGCTGTCCTGAGTAAACACGAGGCCCTGGGCCGCTTCGCCGCCGGGAAGCTCGTTGACCTTCGTCGCCACGCCGTTGTTGATCGAATACAACGCGACCTTCCCGAGCTTGTTGCGTCCCGGGTCGGTCGCTAGGAGGCCTGACCCCGCCATTGACGACACCGCAATCCAGCGACCGTCGGGCGAGATGGCAACTCCCTCTGGCGTCGCCGGGACGGAGATCTGCTGGGCTGCGCGGAACGGCCGCTTGCTCACATCGACTAGGGTCACGACGTCGGCATCGTCAACCGTCCTACCGACGCCGGTATTGCCGATGACGGCCCATTGCCCATCGCTCGAGACGTCGACCGCGTACGGATTCACACCGGTCGAGATTCGCTCCTTGGTCAGAGTGACCTTCATGCCATCTACGGCAAGCACTGCGGCGCCATTCTCATCGCGCAAGGCAACGATCGCCGCCTTGCCGTCGTGAGTGAACGCAATGCCTGACATCCTCTTTTCGCCAACCTTCACCGAGTCGAGCAACCTGAGGTTCTTGCCCTCGATCGCAAGGACCTTGACCGCGCCATCATGGGCCGCAGCGAGCAGGAGCGTGCCGTCCCGATTGATCGACAGCCCGTTCGGATGGCCGCCCACATCGACTTTGCCGATCAGCTTCGGTGGTGTGGTCTCGAGATCGACAACTTGCAGGAAATTGTCGAACACCTCTTTCTTCGCCCCGTAGTCGTATCTGGTCGGCGCGCCGACGATGGCGAGCTTGCCATCGGGAGTGACCGCTACTGCCTGCGGTGGCCCCTGCACGGTGTGCTCGAGCCCCTCGACGGTTCCCTTCACAACCGGTGGAAATCGCGAAGCATCGAGCACGACGAGGCTGTCCGGCGGCGCCGGCTCGGGATACGTCGCCTGTCCGTCGACACGGACGAACTTTCCATCCTGTGCGGAAACGATGATATCCGCAGCGCGTACCGGAAACGTCGCGACACAGGCCAGGCACAGCGCAAGGCACAAGCTTGATTGAAGCGAACGCATAGTTTCCTCGTCGTCAAGTTATTGATGATCATGCATAACGCGGTGAACGCCATGCTGCCGCCCAGGATGGCAGCAATGGCCCCGGATCGAGGATTATCGCATCGTCCGTCCGGCATCTCGCAGTTGGGGAACCAACGTCGATCAATGACTGCAATGGAGCGCGACGCGCTGCAGCTGCTCTTGGCCGGTCAGCGACCTTCGAGTCTCGCCGCCAGCAGCGTGATGGTCGAATGTCGGAGTTCGATCCTGACCAGGCGTAGGGCTCCTTGGAAGGCAGACGCCCAACGGTTGAGTTCACCCGTGACCGTCCGCTGCAACGCCCGATTAGGCGCCGGCTCAGGCACTCTGGGTCTCAAGCTTTGCGGTGGCCAAGAAGGTAACAATATCCGCTGAGGACCGCAGGTGATAAACGCGCTTACGGTGTCGGGCTTCAGAAACAAGCTCTCTGTACTTCGGCGTCAAGAGCCGATGACATGACCACAAAACTCGATAACTATTAATGGTGCTGCTGAGCATTGGGCTGCCTTCGGGCCAGCCCTCGGGCGCTACAAAAAGGCCTTTCCACAGGCGCTTCGTAACCCACCGAAAATGCGTGAAGAGCGGGAGATCGACATAGACCAGCGTGTCCGCAGATGCGAAACGATCCCAGGCGGACGTGCGGCAACCGTAGCCATCAATGATCCATGCATCACGCCCCAACAATTCTGCGTGCGCCCTCAAATACTCATCGTGCGGGACCTCGCCGCCACCCGCCCGGTACTGGATCATGTCTAACGGGTAAAGTGGCAGGCCCGTCAGTTCTGCCAACTTGCGGGCCAGCGTGGACTTGCCGCCACCCGTATTGCCGAAAACCGCAACCTTCCTCACCTCGTGCTTCCTCGAGCACGCGCCCGGCAGACCGGTCTGGCCGAGTAGCCGGAGTTGGCTTGAACCGCCCGCGCTCTGACAATACTACGCTTCGCAAGACCGGTCACTGAATGATCATCTCGTCACAAGCAACATGACCGCTATGAAAACGGATGCCCTACGACCGCTCCTGGCCGGTTGTGTGAGTTCGCTGATTAATTCAAAAGTCGAGTCACGACCCGTTGCGGACGGTCGAGTCTCTCCGAGCAGACGGTCAATGTCCATTCCGCCATTCCGGCCTTGCGCAGTCCCTCCTTGAGGCGCTCGCGTTGCGGCCGATATGGGTGGATCGTCGATTAGCGGGCCTCTCTACTGCAGAGCAACGACCACGACCTCCGCTTGCGCCCGGACGTCGTCGGCACCTGAAATCATTGTCGCGGGCAACACCACCACAAGGGCGAACGTGATGGTGGTCATCACCAATGCCGCGACGGCAAACGCGGTCCGCGGTGTTGAGGGCTTGTATTGTTTCATGGCCAATCTCCCTAAGTGACGTTCAGCGCTGTGGTGTTGAAAGCGACGTCTGAATTGATCCGCTCTTATTCCCGTCGCCGCACCGAGAAGCTGGCTGCGGCGTGATTGCATGGTAGGCAGACGATTCTCGAGCCTCAAGGGCCATGCGACGTGTCCCGCAAATTTCGGGGCGAAGGGTTCGTTTGCCGCGACGGACGCAACAGCGAAGCGTTGGTCTATCTTGTTGCGGGGGAAATGGCTGGCGGTAGGTCCGGAGCTGGGTCGGTTGTTCGCAACCGAGACTATCGGAACGTGTACCGCGCACCCAAGTTGAACTGGGTGCCAGTGGCGCCGGAAAACGCATAGTTGTAGTTGAAATTGACGCCGCCGTACGCCGCCGCAGGATTGAACGGCGAGATCCGGTTGAACACGTTGATGATCGACCCGAATATCTGCCAATTCTTGAATCCCGTATACGACGCCGATAGGTCGAGCGTCGTGAACGAAGAGACATGGCATGCGGGTGGCTTGTCCTCAGTGGAAACGCATCCGTCTAACGCTTCGTCACCCTTCCAATAGATGGACTGGTAATCACTTATATAGCGAACCGTTCCCGTCATGTTCCACGCGCCGCGGTTCCAGCCAACGATCAGGTTCATCCGATCCACGGGCGTGCCCGCTCCGCTGCTGACGCCATAGTTGCCCTGCGTCCCCGCGTAGCTGAACGTCTGGCCATCGGTGAACGTTTGCGTGAAGTTGAAGATGTGCGTCCACTGGAATTCGGTCGTGAGGGCGCCCCATTCCTTGGGGCGCAGTTTCCAGAGGATATCGAGATCGATGCCGTCGGTCTTGACGCTGTTCGCGTTCGCCCATGGCGTCGTAACGTACACGAGGCTGCCCGAATTGGGGACTCCCGCCAGGTTGTTTGTGTCGCGAACCACGGTCGACGCTGGGTACGCCGATGGATTGTTCAGTATGGCCTGGAAGTCGGCGACGGTGATCTGGTTCCTGGTCTTGATGTTCCAGTAGTCCAGTGTACCGCTCAGTCCCTGGGTGGGTTCCAGGATCAGGCCGAGCGTGTAGATAGTGGACGTTTCGGGCCGAAGATCGGGATTGCCGGCGACGAGGCCCTGAAATGGAGCAATGCCATTGCAATCCACGGGGAGGCCGGTTATTGGACAGCGAACCGGATCAACCGCCGTCATTGAACCCGTGAGGACGGACGGCTTGATCTCGTAGATTCCCGGCGCGCGAAACGCAGTTTCGTAGGTACCGCGAACGACCAGCTGCGGCACCGCCGCCCACTTGACACCCACCTTTGGATTGGTCGTGGTACCGAAGTCGGAGTAGTCGTCCAATCGAACAGCGGCCGTCAATTCGAGGTTGGTGAGGAACGGTACGTAGAGTTCCGCAAAGACGGCATTGACAGTGCGACTGCCGGCCGCGGTTATGTAGGATGTGGATACGACGTTGCCGATGTCCGTGCCCGGAAGTCCCGGATTGGACAGCGCCTCGCGCCGGAATTCGTAGCCGACCGCGAGGGCCATCTGGCCGCCGGCCAGCGGGTATAGATCCCGCGATCCCTTTGCATCGAAAATCGTATTGTCGGACACGACCGTATAGCTTCTCTCCGGAGCGATCCAATCGTAGACCGCAGGATTGTTGAGACTCGCGCTTGCGCCAATCCGGTAGTACCCGTAGGGGCCGGTCCCCGCCAGACCTTGCAGCAGTCGGTCGTAGGCGTAGACGTGCTGCACGTCGATTTTCGTGTCGCTGCGGATATACAAGGCTGCGACGTCCCAGTCCCAACCGCCGCCATTACCTTTGACACCCGCCAAGTACCGCTGGGTGTCCGTCTCGATTTTCTCGCGAATGCCGCCCAGTCCGGCATCGACGTAGTAGAGGCGCGCGACCTGGTTGTTGGCCGAGAACGGGTTGTCCGGGTGACCGACGGGCAGATAGATGTTGAGCGACGACTGGACGCTCATCGTCGACGGGTCGTACCAAGTTCCACGCGTTGGGATGGGATGGTCCCTAATCTGCGTCTTGACCTGAAATAGCGACAAATCGGCATAACCCTGTATCGAATCCCCGAAATTGTACGAACCATGGGCGAAGACGTTGAAACGCTCGATATGCGGCAGCATGTCGGTGTAGTCCTTGACATCCCACCGGCAGAATTGACCGTCCTGATTGGCGGCGGCGCAGTTGCCTGGCAGCGATTGGAAGGGGCCCGGCGGGCCATTCGGATTGGCCGCGGCCACCGGCCGCACGTTGCCCAGCAGGCTCGACATCCCGAAGCCGGAGAACGGGTTACCTTGCCGCATGTCGTCCAGTCCCATGAACGTCAGGTTGTTGGTGCCGATGTATTGCCTCCCCTTGTTCATGGGGATCGCGTCCTGCTTTTGCCCGTCGATCGTCAGGAAGACGTTGTAGCGATCCTCGATCAAGTCGCCGGTGCCCAGCGTGATGGCACCCTTGAATTGGTTGCCGCTGCCGTTGTAGTTGGTGCCGGCGGTAGCGGTAGCGGTGACGCCCGTGAATTGCTGGCGCAGGATGACATTGACCACGCCTGCCACGGCGTCGGAACCGTAGATGGCGGACGCGCCATCCTTCAACACCTCGATGCGCTCCACCGCGTCGAAGGGAATCTGCTGAAGGTCGACATACGAGCGCTGCGCGTCATCTGCCAAGCCGAAATTCGCGAGGCGCCGACCGTTCAGCAGCACTAGCGTGTTGTTGGCTCCGAGGCCGCGCAGTGACACCGCAGTGCCCGACTTTGAAAAACAGTCGAAGCACGACGGTGAAATCGTACCGTTATTGTTGGCGGTGATCTGGCGAAGAACGTCCGAGATCGTCTGGAGACCGGAGGCCTGGATGTCGTCGCGAGTTATGACTTGGATCGGTGCGGCTGTTTCCGTATCGACCCTCTTGATGTTGGTCCCGGTGACGTCGATGCGAAGGTCCTGCGCCGATGGCGACCCGCCGGAAATCACTCCAATCCCGGCTATGCCGAGCGCGGCTGCAAGCTTTGTTCGTTGACGCTTCAATTGCGCCTCCCCAGGCAGAAAAACTCAGTACTACAATCTGCGTTGTTGTGACTCCGCGTCACATCTGCTTGAACAGGTGCGTATAGGACTCGCTGACCGGCAGCGTTTCCTTGCGTTGCTTCAGACGCACGGTGAGATGTCCGCGGAAGTCGCGCGTCACGCCGGCGATCGCGTTGATGTTCACCAGCGTCGAGCGGTGGATCTGCCAGAAGACGCTGGGATCGACCGCCTCCACAAGGTCCTTGATGGGGCGGCGGATCAACGCCTCTTGATCCTCCGTGACGACCATCGTGTACTTGTTATCGGCGCGGAAGTAGCAGATCTGCTCAACGGTGATGACGCTGAGCTCGTTGCCTTGCAGCGCCGTGATCCAGCGCAGGTACTCCCCGTTGCGAGTCCCGGATGCCAGCAGGGTGAGGATGCCATCGAGGTTCGCTGGTCGATCTCGCAGGCGCGCCTTGAGACGCGCTACCGCCTCCGCGAGCCGTGCCGACGAGAAGGGCTTCATGACGTAATCGACCGCGCCCTGTTCGAACGCCGCGACAGCGTACTTGTCGAAGGCCGTTACGAAGACAACGTGGCACTTTCCGCTCGCCAGCCGCGCGACTTCGAGCCCAGTCATTCCCGGCATTTGGATATCCAAAAAAAGGACTTGCGGTGCGTGCTCGTCGAAGGCCCGCGTCGCGGCGGGACCGTCGTGGGCTTCCGCGATGATGACAAGCTCGGGCCAAAGCTCAGCCAGCTTTGCGCGTAATTCCCCACGCAGAACGGCTTCGTCTTCAGCGATGATTGCGGTTGGCTTGCTCATAGGGAACCTCCACTATCGCCTGGCTGCCGCCGGACGCATGGTCATGGAAAGCGACGACGGCTTGGTCACCGTAGACATCTCGCAATCGCTCGCGAATGCGCGCAGTGACGTCGCTCTCGATCCTCGATGCAAAGCCGGACCCGGCATCGGTCAGCGAGATCCGCAACCTTCCGTCGGCCACTACGGCGTCGAGCGCAATCGCTTTGTCGGCGCGTGCGGAGGCGATGCTGACCTGAATCGCGTGATCGATCAGCGGTAGCAGCACTGTCGGTGGCATGCACGCATCCAGTGCGTCGCCGGTCACGTTGCTGGTCACGGCCAGCAGGTCGGGCCGCCGGATCTTGATGATGTCGACCCACGCGTTGGCGAGCGCAAGTTCCGTTCCCAGCGTCGACGTGGACTCGCGCAGGCTCGGCAGGGCAGCGCGCAGATAGGCGATCAGATCGTCAAGCATGCGTTCGGCGAGACGGCTGTCCACCTCATAGAGCCGCTCGATGTCACCGAGCGTGTCGAACAGGAACTGAGGCTCGACCCGCGCTTGCGTCGCTTGCAGTCGCGATTCGAAGGTGCTGCGGGCGAGCCTCGCGCGGTCGAGCTGCACGCCTCGCAGAACATCGGCACGATGCCGCGCTTCGCGCATGGACATGTATCCGATCGCTGCGAGGTAGCACAGCAGCACTCTGGGCGGGACGTTCAGCCACAAATACAACCAAAGCGGCTGGCAGGGAACGGTGGGGTCACAATCGTAGAGCGGATTGATAACAAAGTGCGTCAATAGCACATTAAGCACCATCGCGACGGTGGCCGCGACGACGTATGGCACCCATTTTGGATACGTCGTCGTCTTGACCTGCGCCGCCACCGCAAGGCATAGCACCAGCAGGACTGCGGGAACTACCGTATCTTGAAACTCGGAGAGGAAGGCGCCCCACGACCTACTCTTGAGCAACTCGCCAGTCCCAATCATGACCGCCACCGCGACCGCGAATAGCAGCATATAGCGGAGGTCGCGCCCGGCGATTCCGCGCCAGGAATTCCAAACGAAGACGAGCGGTCGGACGCACGATCGCACTGCGGACCACGGGTAGAGGCGGACCGAATTCATGCAGCCTTGGCCTCTGCGCCCATCGCAAATGGGAGCGTGATTGTCGCGATCGCACCGCCCTCGCGCCGCTGCCTCAGCTGAAGCTGCGCATTGCTGCCGAACGCCGAATGGAGACGAGCGCGGATATTGGCGAGGCCGACGCCTCCTCCCCACGTCTCCTTCAGACCGCATCCGTTGTCGGTTACCTCCAGGAAGAGCTTTCCCGATTCGGCGTAAGCGATGATCCCGATATGTCCGCCGGAAGACAACGGACCGACGCCATGAATCACCGCGTTCTCCACGAGAGTGGCGAGCATCATCGGTGGAACGATGGCGTCTTTCAGCCCCTTCGGCACATTCACGTCGAACGTGAGTCGGGACTCCATGCGTATTTTCTGAACGCTGAGGTACGCGAGCGCAAGCGCCAGCTCCCGCTCGAGCGTTGGACGTGATTCGCGCATTTCCGGCAACGATGACGTGAGGTACCGCGAAAGATGCCGCAGCATCGACCGGCCGGACGATCGGTCGATTTGATAGAGCCTGCGGACGCTGGCCAGCGTGTTGAACAGAAAATGCGGCTCGATCTGCGCCTGCATGACCTGCAGCCGGGCCTCGGCGTTCTCGCGCTTGACGTCTTCGCGCTCGAGGGTTTCGCGGTGCACCGCCGCGGCAGCCTCGGCGTCTCGCTTGAAGAAGTAGTAGCAGCCGGCGGCCGCGGTGCTGAAGGCCAGGGACCGAATCCCCAGTCCTCCTAACACTCCCCACCTCTGAATCGGGTCGCTCAACATCCCCCACCTCATGAAACCCTTGGGATAGAGCCAGGCAATCGCGATGGCGTAGAGAATCGTGCCGAGTATTTGGCCGACGACGACGGCGGCGCACAACGATACGATGCGTGCTTTTCCTCGACGTGGTCCACGATTTTCGACGGCGATCGCTGCGAGAAAGACGGGAGAGAACAAGAGGAACATGTGGATGAACGCCTTTGCCAGGCCCTCGGCTCCCACAGGCATCCATGGGAAAATGCTGGGCACCAGCCATGGGAAACCGCTGCGCAGGGCGTTGATCGAGGGGCCCTGATAGAGGGCCACAAATTCGACGACCAGGCAGAAAATGCCAAGTCGCTTCCACGTAAGCCCATTGAACGTTTGGGTCAGCCACGCTCGGGCGGCCGCCACGTAGTTCCCAAACACTCGCCACGACGAATGATTCGAATAGCGCCCCCCGCCACCGTTGTCGCGACGAACCGGAGACGCTGCGAGGTCATTGCTTCGTGGATCGTTCATGGAAGCGGAAGCAAGTGAGGTCCGTCGAGAATGATACCGCGGCGAAGGCAAAGCCCTGGTGCACAGAGCGTAGCCCAATAGGAGCGGGAGCTGGGCCGCTTTCGACCGAGCCCTCCCAATTTGGAGTCAATGGCGGGTTTACGCCGACGAAGCCCGGGCAACGCGCCCTCGCATGGTGCTGGCAACCGGTCTCGCTCTTGACCGACGCTTGAGATGACCCTTCGCTCCGCGGCCCTGAAGTAATCGCCGCGCGCATGAACGGGGATAGGAACGGTCAGGCTTGAGAAGGGTGAAGTCCTCGCACTGAGACCGTCCGCAACCCTAACCAGCCCTACCCATCGCGCGAAGCGGACCTTCGATTTGTCGATTAAGTGCTTCGTGCGTGCAGTACGGTATCGCGATATGTCGCGTCAAAGAAGGTCACTACATGATAGTACGGCCAACTTCATCGTTCCCACTGGTCCCCGACGCGCTTGCCGCGACGTGTCGGGCTGCAGCCACCGCGCAATTTTAGTGCGCGGTGGCTGCTCTTAACTCGATGAACCACTGCACTCACTCGGACGGCGAATTACTCCGGCGTCGCGAAGTCCCAGATATAGTAGTTGTAGATCATCCGTGTGCGATAGATATAAAGATGTAGCGCTACGGGTCCTTGTGCTGCGGCGCGACGCAGACCGACCTCGCTCGAAGGATAAATGAGTGGCGTTGTCGAATCGGACGCCGCCGGCATCGTTCCGGTGCTATCGGCGACGGCCAGCTTAACTGAAGCTTCGACAACCGGCGCTTGCGGGGCGGAGGCTTCCGCAAGGACGGTGGACGCGGCAAGAGCGAGCGCCACGCCAAGTGCATAGCAGCTAGGTTGCGTGTACCGTTCTGGACTCATGACAGATTCCTTTACTCTTGTGATACAACGGAGGCGGTTTAATTGTGCAATGGGTCCGCCCTAACGAACGACGGCAATCCGTACGCAGTCACTGCATGCCGACGTATTTGCAGCCGTGTCAACGCGTAACGTGTCGGAATTCTTGCGCTACTTGCTTGCCACATTGGGTGCGCGTGCGGCGAGCCATTCGCGCATGCAGGCTTCACGTTCGGAAACGTAGATGCGTTGGGTGCAGGCGCGTTCGGCCGCGGCTAGCTGTTCCATCGGTGCTCCGTCACGCTGGAACAGAAACGCGACGCCGGTGAGCAGCCCGACGGCGATGAACGCTGCCAACGCTGCTACGACGGTGATCGAGAACGATGACGCGTGGGCAAAGCTCGACTTGGCATTCATGTTGTCTCCATTGCCACGCGCGAAATTGGTTGTGGCGTGATTGCATGGTAGGCAGCCACCAGACAACTCTCAACGGCCACGCGACGTGTCCGGCAAATTACGGCGTGAATGCCCCGATTACCGTGACAAAGGCAGCGGCGACGCCTCGTGCACAGGTTCCTGCGAGACGAAGGCCCACGACGGCGCCATTGGCGATCGGCCACCTGAGCTTCCTTCTGGGTGCCCTCCACTCGGGGATGAAGGCCCGACTACTTTCGAGCCTGATACTGCCGACCATCTGCTCGGATTCAACCAATCAGGCTGCGTCACCAGACCTCTTGCGATTCGTCTGCGCAGGTTATTCCGACAAGCCAACTATTGAGTCGCGTGACCGCTTCCCGCGACGGCCCGCAGCGTCCGCTTCTGGCCTTAGCTCCAGTTCATGAGGCGCGCCTGAACGGCCGCATCGAGCGACATTGCAGCCATTGGTGGTGGCGTGGAATTGAAGGAGGGCAAGCGGTCTATGTGAGACGGTCGTTAGGAATGTACTAACGTCTCCGCATCTGCGGGCTTCGTCGCGCGGATGACGAGATCGTCCTGTTCCGCAACCGTCTTGCGGGGCTCGACGTGCACGGTGGCGATGGCGAAACCGGCGTCAGCGACCTCGGCCACAATCGCGTCGGCGTTTCCGATGTAGCGGTTGGCGTGTCCACAACCGCCACGATCCTATCGCGAGGTCGAACAGCCGATGACTTCGCCGCACATCGCGTTCGAACATTATGTTCTCATCCATTTCGCCCACCGACGTTGGTAGGGCGCCTGCAGATCGTCCTGCCGCGTACCCCGCCCGGTTAGGTACATTTCGCCCAGGACCGCTTGGGCTGCGGGGTGACCCTGATCCGCGAGCGGCTGCAACTCGATCAATGCAGCGGCGTAGTCCCCACTTCTGTATGCGTCCAAACCCTCATCGAATCCAGCGACCGCCGGTTCGATCGTGATGAACGGAAGTAGCAGAGTGAAAATTGCAATTCGGTGCATCATGCGCTTCCCCCGAATCGAGATGCGAACGCAGTTATGCTGCGTCCGAGAGGCGAAGCACTTAGTTCTTGGCCCGGGTGCGACTGCTTCGAATGGTAATTCGATCGGCACCGCCTCGCACCAACGTCGAGGTCGCGCGTTCGTCTGGAAACACCGAACCAATTAGGTTTTACGGGCTGGGAGTCAAAGACTCGGAGCTTCCCTCATCAGCCTGACGGATTGCTCTGAGAGGAGGCGAGCGCCGCGGGCGCTTTTCCCGGCGCTCGCTTACATCATGTCCTTATCCACGCTGCGCCGCGTATCGACTACTTCGATTGCCGGGAACCGGTAAAGCGGCACTCCGTCGACCGTCGGCTATCGGGACCACGATTAGACCGTTGTCGACCCGTTGCGGGCGTTGGCGCGGTTCGGCCCGAACGGCAGCTCGTGCCACCACCAGACATTCGGGGCCCAGGAAAACTCACTATTGAGTCGGCGTCAGAGTTGCTGACGGTCTTAAAGTATTTCTTGGTGGGAATGCGGAGCCTCACTGCACGCGGCTTCAAGGTCGCTGCTGCGCCAGCTCTAGCGCGCCCTTCGCAAACGCTTTGGCGTAGCGAGCAAGAACCGCCACGTCCACAGCGTCTGGCCAGCGATCGGCCGGGTTGTGGAAGGCGTCGTTGTCGCACACCAGAGCAACATATCGCGCGCCCGCACGTTTGAAGACGGCGGCCTCTCCGAAGGGTGTGGCGCTGCGCTCAGCTTTCCTATTCACATCCAGCCCCTCGCGTTCCATCGCAGTGACGGCCCACTGTTCAAGTGTGTCGGAGGACGCTTGAATGAGATTCGGCTGTCGCGGTGCGCCGATATTCGCACCAAAATGGATGAAGGCGAAAGCGCGCTTCGGCAAGTCTTTGCGTCGGTCGATATACGCATCCGCCCCGAGCCAACTGATTTCGTGACCGCTCATCGCGACGAAAAAACAATCACGCGCCGGCCTGCTGGCGGCCAGGACCCGGATCATTTCCAGCCAGCAGCCGATCCCGCCGCCGCGCTCGCTCGCGCATTGCCACCAGCCGCTGCGTGGTGTCGTTATGACGAGGGGCGCGAGATTAGGATCGCTACCTGCAATATGAGCCGTGACATTGAAGGCTTGCGCCTCAGTCCGTTCGACGTGGGCGACGAGGGTCGCTTCGGCCCGCTGTTGCGCTTGCACCTTCAGCCATTCAGCTTCGACGCTAGAGATCTGTAGCGTCGGGGGACCGAACGGCGCCTTGAACGCCGGAGCGTTGAGCAGAAACAGTCCGGGCCTGGTTCCGCTAGTGAGTAAGATCACTGCCTTGTGCTTCGCCTGCCGCACCTCCGAGATTCGGGCGCGTTGCACTTCACTTCCCGGTTCCGTGAGGCGAGACGGTTTGCTTTCCGCCAACCCGATTTCGGCATCGGAGCCGATGGGACCGAGCGTGCCGCGCGCACCGTCGGCGTCAGTAAAAGTCGCGTCGAACAACGGCACGCCGTCGACGCGCCGATCCGTGACGCGCACATAGCACGAGAGAGGATCGATTCGACTGAGCGTGAATGGCTCAAGCGAAGGCTCGGCGCCTGCTTCCTGTACCCGTTTGGCTAGCCATTCGGCCGATGCATTGTCCGCCGGCGTTCCTGTGCGGTGGTTTCCCTGAGCGTCATAGCCCTCGATCACATCAGCGAGTCGCTGGTCCAGCGCCGCCCCTGATGGTGTTTGGCCTTTTGCAAGCAACAGGTTTGGAACTCCGGTCGCGAGCGCGGCAACGACTGTACCGCCTGCGGTTGCCAAGAATCTTCTCCGTTGAAGTTCGTCGCCCCCGCCTGTCATGTCGCCTTTCCTAGATGGTTGGAGTCTGAGCCTAAGGATGCACCTTCTCGGGTATCGCGGCAACCAGGTTTGCAGAGATCAAAAAGCCGGCGGACTACCGATAAGCTGAGGTCCGCTATGAGGTCACAGCAGCCGTTAGCGAATCAATCGCTCAAAGACCGTTGTTGGCCGGTCAGCGACAGCTACCGAGTCAATCTGAAGGTCCTCAGACACGCCTAAAGCAGACGGCCGGGCTTCAAATACGGAGCTGCTGTTGTTGGGGATCAATAACGAGACCGACGGATTAGCAATCCGCAGGCCGACACTTGCCTTATCTTACTTGCACTTTCGAAAATGCTCCTTCGCCTTATCGGAGGAGCCCATGGCCAAGACACGCACCCCAGCCATCACCGTCCTTGCAAACGGTCGGTTGTTCATTGACAAGAGACACCTCGGCGTTGGTATCGGCCTACGGGTCGGCGCCATCACCCAGGAACAGCCTGAGTAACGACTTCGCGTCGAGATGGCGCGGATCGAGTACGAGCAGGAACGCAAGGCGCATGGCTATGACGGCTACGCGGTCATCGTGAACAAGAAATACTGGGACGGCGTGCCCGCCGATATTCGCGCGATGCTGACCCAGGCAATGCAGGACGCCACGAGGTAGCAGTTCGAGCTCTCGATCAACGATAGCGAAGCCAGTCTGAACAAGATCAAGGCCCTGAACCGCGCCACGGTCTACGACCTGACCGACGCCGAGAAGGAGGCATGGCGCAAGGCCCTCCTCCCGGTCTCCAAAGAGATGGAGAGCCGCATTCGCAAGGACGTGATCGATGCGGCTCACAAGGAAGCTGCGGCGGCGGGCTTTACTCAATAGCACCTCGGCTCCACGGCACACTATGAGTTGATCATCTGACCGGACCTCCCGCCCGTGTCGCCTCCCTCCATTGCGAGACGCTGCAGGCGCGCACGCATCCACGCCACACCCGCCGTGCTGAGTCCGCCGTCCACCACGATTTCGCTGCCGGTCATGAACGAGGAGCCGTCCGAGGCAAGGAACACGATCGCTTCCGCGACTTCGTCGGCCGTCGCTTCCCGGCCCATCGGTATGGCGGCTCGATTCGCTTCAAGATGACCGCCCGGCGCGGCGTCCGTCAACGGCGTCGCGATGGTCGCCGGATGAACCGAGTTCACCCGGATGTTCCAGCGGACGAGATCGAGCGCCGAAGACTTCGTCAGTCCGCGCACAGCCCACTTGCTCGCCGTATAAGCGACGTCGTGATGGGCGATCAGGCCCGCGGTTGACGAGACGTTGACGATCGACCCTCCGCCGGAGTCCCTCATCAGCGGGGCGAACTGACGGGTGCCGAGAAAGGCACCTGTCACGTTGACGTCCATGACGCGATGCCAATCAGCGAGGCTCGCCTCGGTGACGCCTCGACGCAAGATCATCCCGGCATTGTTCACGAGTACGTGAAGAGCACCGAATTCCTGAGTTATCGCTCGCTCGACGCTGCACCAATCGTCCTCGCTGGTAACGTCGAGCGTCAGGAAGCGTGCCCGGTAGCCGGACGCGAGCAGGTCAGCAGTGAGTCGCTCGCCTTCTACACTGCGTATATCGCACGCCACCACGCTTGCGCCGCGCTGTGCAAGCAAGCGCACTGTGGCACTGCCGAGCCCTCGTGCGGCCCCTGTTACCAGCACAACTTTTCCCGCGAGATCCGAAGCACCACTCGCCGCATGCGTCGGTCTCACTCGGCTAACCTCTGCATTTCCGCGTACAGATCGGACTTGCCTTCGAAGCCGATGCCTGGAAGATCGGGCATCGTGATGTATCCCTCCTGCACTCCTACGCCATCGGGAAATCCGCCGTAAGGCTGGAAAAGGTCCGGATAGCTTTCGTTGCCGCCGAGGCCGAGGCCCGCCGCGATGTTGAGCGACATCTGGTGGCCACCGTGTGGAATGCAACGCGATGACGACCAGCCGTGCACTTTCAACTCCTCGAGCGTCCTCTGGTATTCACACAAGCCGTACGACAGTGCGCAGTCGAATTGCAGCCAGTCGCGGTCAGGCCGCATGCCGCCATAGCGGAGGAGATTGCGGGCGTCCTGGTGACTGAAAAGATTCTCACCGGTCGCCATCGGGCCGGAATAGAACTGGGCGAGCGTCGCCTGCACGTGGAAGTCGAGCGGATCGCCCGCTTCCTCGTACCAGAACAGCGGATAGTTGCGCAGCATCTTGGCGTAAGCCACCGCCGTTTCGAGGTCGAACCGGCCGTTGGCGTCCACAGCGAGTTGCGCCGAGCTGCCGATCTCGCGCAGTACGGCCTCGATGCGCGCCGCGTCTTCCTCGAGCGATGCTCCACCGATCTTCATCTTGACCACGATGTAACCACGTGCCAGGTAGCCGCGCATCTCGGCGCGCAGTGCGTCGTTGCCCTTGCCGGGGTAGTAGTAGCCTCCCGCTGCGTAGACGAATACGCGCGGATTCGCCTGCACGCCGTGCCGTTTCGCTAGCAGGCGGAAGAGCGGCTCGCCCGCAATCTTCGCGACCGCATCCCAGACGGCCATGTCGAGCGTGCCGACTGCGACGGACCGTTCTCCGTGGCCGCCCGGCTTTTCGTTTGCCATCATCGCCGACCAGACACGGTCGGGATCGAGGTTCTCGCCCGTGGCATCGAGCAGCGCCGCGGGGTCAGCTTCGCGGATGCGCGGGGCGAAGCGTTCGCGGATCAGGCCGCCCTGTCCATAGCGTCCGTTGGAGTTGAATCCGTAGCCGACGACACGGCGTCCATTGCGCTCCACGTTGGTCACCACGGCGACCAGGCTGGTGGTCATCTTCGAGAAATCGATGTACGCGTTGCGGATCGGCGAGGCGATCGGCTTGGTGACTTCGCGGACATCGACGATGCGGACTGACATAGCTTGCTTCCTTCAGTATGGCGCTGCTTTGGCGCAGCGTTGGTATGTCATCGGATGGCGCCCGGACAAAAGTCCGCGCAAGCGCGTGGGTACGGACATGCTCTACAGCGAGGACCCACCGCAGATCACGAGCTGCTGTCCAGTGATCGCGGCCGCCTCGTCCGAAAGCACGAAAGCGGTCAGCGCCGCGACCTCCTCGGGCCGCACGAATCGTCCGATCGGCGGCGTGCGAGGCGGGACGGCTTCGCGACTACTGTCGTGCAGCATCGGCGTATCCGTCGCCGCAGGAGCGATCACGTTCACCGTGATGCCGCGTGGCGCGAGCTCGATCGCCCACGAGCGCGCCATGCCAACCAGTGCGGCCTTTGTCGCGGCGTACTGACTGCGTCCCGCGGCACCGGTGGCGGTGCGGCTGCCGATCAGCACGATGCGTCCCCCCGAAGGAAGGCGCGGCACGAGTGCGTCGGCGAGCAGCGCCGCGGCAAGCACGTGCAACCGCCACATGCCGGCGCCCTCTTCCGCATCGAGCTCGCCCAATCGTGCAACGCGCATGTAACCTGCGGCGTGAACCAGCGCGCCGATGCCGCGCTCGGCCGCGACCGCTGATGAAAGCGCCGACGCGTCCGCCAGATCGACGGCGATCGACCTGAAGCGGTGCTCGTGCAACGTCGGCGGTGCGCGATCGAAACCCACCACTTCCCAGCCGTCGTCCAGCAGTCGTCGCGCGATCGCCGCGCCGATGCCGGAGCTCGAGCCCGTGACCAGCGCGCGAGCAGCGGAGGAACCGGTCGACATCGTGCCTACCTTCGAGTCGCTAGCGCTTGTAGGCGAGTGCCTGCGCCTGGATCTTCTTCACGTCGTAATTGTCGATGGCGTCGATCAATTCGTTGGTGTAGAAGCTGCCGTAATCGGTGATCTTCAGGCCGTTCATCTCCGCCTCGGTCTTGAACTCCTGCGCATTGATGCTGCCCATCTTTGCGTTCGCATAAGGCGGCTCGTACAGCTTGATGCGCCGGCCGATTGCAACAAGGACCGTCTTGACCGCTTCCTCCGTAGAGCTGCCGCGCGGCGCGATCTCGGGGTACATCTGGAGGAACGCCTTGGCACCGGCAGCCGGATCAGCCAGCAGGAAGCGAGAGGACTTGCTCACGGATCGGCCAAAGCCGACGAGCAGGTCGCGCTGGTCTTTGAACATGGCCTTCTTCGCCATCAGGAACTGTCCACCGATCATCGGCAGATCCTTGGGGCGAGGCAGGAATTGCATGGCGATTCCCGCCGCCTCGATCTGGCCGAAGCCCGTGTCGTAATACGCGAGCGCGTCGATCGCCCCGCGATCGAGCGCGACGCCGGCGGGGACGCCGTTACCGACGGCGACCCATTGGACGTCCTTGTCGGGATCGATGTGTAATGAGCTCAGCACGTTTCGCGTGACCGGAGATTCGGTTCCGGCGAAATCGGACACGCCGATCTTTTTGCCCTTGAGATCGGCGTAGCTCTTGATGGGCGATCCCGGCTTCACGACGATGTCCCATTTGTACGGGTACGTGTACTCGTAGTAGTTGAGCGCGTCGCCCCACTGCCCCTTCGCGAGCAGCGGCAGGCCGAACGACGGCACGCCGATTCCGATATCGACGTCGCCGCGATCGACGGCCACCTGCACGTTGGAATTTCCTCCAAGCGCTTGCGGCTTGATCGTGAAGCCTTCCTCCTTGTTGTAGCCGAGCGCCTCGCCGATGACGCAGTTGATCACGTTGGGCGCCATCGCTTTCTGACCGATGCCGAAGCGGACCGTCTTGAGCTCGGCCGCGCGAGCCGCGCGCGGGCCGATCGCGAGCGCCGCGGCGAACGCGCCAGTCGCCTGAAGCCAATGCCTTCTCGTCACCTGCATGATTTCACTCCTCCAAAGATGATTGCTCAGTTCTTGCCGCGATGCGCCCAGTGCACCACGCGATGCTCCAGGCGGCGAACGGAGCTGTGAAGAACGACGCCGAGCACGCCCAGGATGACCAAGGCGGCAAAGACGCCGGCTACGTCCGAAACAGACTGCGCTTGCGTGATCACGACACCCATGCCCTGCTGCGCACCGAGGAACTCGGCGACGATCGCGCCGAGCAGTGCATACACGACCGCCATGTCGAGGCCGGCGAAGATGAACGGGGCCGCGTTCGGCAGCTTGACGATCCGATACGTCTCGAAGCGCGTCGCCGAAAGCGATCGCATGAGGTCGATTTTCTCCGGCTCGACGGAGCGCAATCCGGTGAAGCTGTTGATGAGCACGGGGAAGAAGGCGAGCAGGGCCGCGATCGCAACCTTGCTGCCGTCGCCGAAGCCGAACCAGATCACGACGAGCGGTGCGATGGCGACCTTCGGCAGGCTCTGCAACGCGAACGCATAGGGCATGAGTAGCTTCTCGATGGTCCGGCTCTCGGCCATCAACGAGCCGAGCACGAGTCCCATCGCGGTGCCGATGCCGAATCCGGTGGCCGCGTTGCTGAGCGTGCTCCACAACGGCAAGTAATAGCCCTTCGGGCTCGCCGGATCGATCGCCAGGCCCGCCCATAGCGCGTTGAGCACCGCCTGCGGCGACGGCAGGATGTAAGGCGGCACGCGAAGCACGCGCACCGCGAAGATCCACAGCCCGATCAATGCGACGAGGCCGATACCTGCGATCACGGAGCCGCTGAGACCCGATCGACCACTTCGGCGCTGCGTCGGCGGCGCGTCCTCGACCGCGCCTTGCATCGCCGCATCGGGGTTCAAGTCGCCGCGCTCAACGACATTGGCCGGTGACACCACCGGACGGCTTGCGATGTCAGTCATTGGGTGCTCCTTCCTGCGCGTTCAGCAAACCGCGAATCTCGGTGGCGAGCTTCGCGTAACTCGGGTGGGTCACTATCGTGTCGAAGCTGCGCGGACGGGCAATGGGCACCTGCAGGTCGGCCAGCACGCGCCCGGGGCGGGCCGACATCACGACGACGCGATCGCCCAGAAAGATCGCCTCGGAGATGCTGTGCGTGATGAGCATGATCGTCTTGCGATGCGCCTGCCAGATGCGCTGCAACTCCATGTTCATGCGCTCGCGCGTCAGCGCATCGAGTGCACCGAACGGTTCGTCCATCAGCAGGATCTGCGGATCGCGCGCGAGCGCGCGGCAGATGCCGGCGCGCTGCTGCATTCCTCCCGAAAGCTCGTACGGATAGCGCTTCCCGAATTCGGCGAGGCCCGCCATATCGAGAAGCTCGTCGATGCGCTCAGTCGCCGCATCGTGCCGACCGCCGACTTGCAGCGGAAGGCGTACGTTCTCGCGCACGGTGAGCCAGGGCAGCAGATTGGCGGCCTGAAAGACGACGCCGACCTTGCTCGATGGGCCCGTAACGGATTGACCATCCAGCATGAGTCGACCGTTGTCGTAGGTGTCGAGGCCCGCCAGCATTCGCAGCAGCGTGCTCTTGCCGCATCCGGACGGGCCCACGACGCAGACGAATTCGCCATCGGCAATCGCGAGGTTGACTTTGTCGACGGCGTGCACGTCGCCGCTCGATGCCGTGACGTAGGTCTTGGAAACGTCTTGAATCCCGATGAGCGGCCGTGCGCCGGCCCCAACGGATACGGGTTCGCGTGACACGGCCTGCGGGTTTGCCATCATTCACTCCTCCAGCATTGGTGAGCTTCGCTGCGCGACACCGTCTTGTGGGTGGCTTGCCGGCGGGCATTTAGGATTTCTTCGCGCGTTTCTCCCGAGATCGTCTGGGACACCGCGTTCACAGTTACCCGTGCTATGCGGCGGCGCGTTCCGAAAGCCCCGCGGCCTTGATCGCGGCGTGGATCGCGGCGCTCTCCTCCGACGTTGGCGCGTGGGTCGGCGGCCGCACTCGGCCGTTAGGGAGAATCCCGACGGCGGCCATGGCTGCCTTCATGCGGCCATGCGCCTCGCCGGTGGGCTCGCCTGCGCCATATACGGCATCCTTGAGGGGATCGATCCGTGCCTGCACCGCCATGGCCCGAGCGAGATCACCCGCCTTCACCGCTTCCAGCAGTTCGTTGATCAGATCGGGCACCAACGACGCAAATCCGACCAATGCTCCGTCGATGCCCTGCACCATCGATGCAAGCAGGTATTCGTCGTGACAGGTCAGCAACGCCTTTTCCGGAGCGACTGCCCGAATGGCTTTGAGGTCGCGAGCGTACTTGTTCATGTCACGGGTCCCGATCTTGAACGCCCGGACGAATGACAGCTTGGCGAGCTCGGCCAGCAGGTCCGACGAGAATGAGGCCCGGGTCCACGCGGGGTAGACGTGCACAATCAGCGGCAGGCCGGTCGCATCTCCAATGGCCGTGAAGTAGTCGATACAATGCTCGGGCTTGAAGCCGAAGCGCAGCCAGTGGTGCGGCGGCATGATATCGAGGGCCGACGCGCCTGCCTCCTTCGCCAGGTTGGCGTGGTCGATCGCCTCCGCGATCCCTTCGCAGACGACCGACGAGATAACTGGACAGATGTCCTTGACCGCGTCGGCCGTGACCCGAGTGACTTCGGCACGCTCGCGTGTCGTGAGCGAGAACACTTCGCCGGTGTGGCCATTGGTCATCAGACCAATGACGCCCTTGCGCCTGCCAAGCCAGGCCGCGAACCGACGCAGCTCGATCTCGTCGATCCCATAGTCGGGACGAAACGGTACTGCGATCGCCGGGATGATGCCGTGGAAGTTCGTCATGGTCCGCATGAGGGATGTCTCCGGTGTTGGGGAAGAGCTCAGTTGTGGGTCGAGTGGGGTGCGAATCCGCCGGTGGCGTTGAGTCCGCGCGACAGCTCGTGCGCGGCGTTGAGCAGTGGGCCCGCGCCGGCCTTTTCGAATGCCTCAGCCGACATTCGAAACGCGGGGGCGGCGACACTCAGTCCGGCCACAGGCAATCCGTCGGCATCGAGAATCGGCGCGGCCAGCACGCATAGACCAGGCACGTTCTCCTGATCCGACACGGCGTAGCCACGCGCTCGAACCTGCCTGAAGCGCTGCAACAACGTCTTTACGTCGGTTACGGTCTTTTCCGTGACTTTCTTGCGCGGTGCGGCCGCGAGAATCCGCTCCTGCTCCGCGCGCGGCAGGAAACCGAGGATCGCGTGGCCAATGGCCGTGGAGTGCACCGGCACGCGGCTGCCAATGCGGACGTTGACGCCAAGGCGCGTCATCCCGGCTTGCATCCGTTCGATGTACACGATCTCGGCGCCTTCCAGTACGCCGATCGAGGCGGCCTCGTTCATTTCTCCCACGAGGTTGCGCAATATGGGGCGCGCCTGGGTTCGCAGATCGGAGTGCGCGATTGCGTTGAAGCCGAGATCGAGGCACTTGAGCGTCAAGCGAAAGTTGCGGCTGTCGGGCAGTTTCGCGACATAGCCCAGCATGACCAGCGTGTTCAGAAGGCGGAACGTGGTTGCGTTGTCGAGCTCGGCCCGTCGGGCGACCTCGGCTTGCACCAGCTCCGGTTCCTCGCTGGTGAATGCCTCTAATACCCGGAAGCCCTTCGCCAGGGAGTTCACGACGTTCTTGTCGGGCTGCTTGGCGATCATGTCCGTTTATTCGGAATGCGAACTTTGCTTCGCTATACGAACGAACATTAAGCCTTCGATCGGAGGCTGTCAAGGGTGCCGAAAAGGTATTTCAGGAAAACGCTTCTTCTAGTTATAGCCACCGCGGGGGATGGCACGCGCAGCAGCCTCGACGATGCGGTCTCCCGAACGGAGCGTGGGCCGAACCTAGGCCTACATCGGGCAGCTTGAACGTTCGATTCCAGAACTGCGACGTGCGGCTCGCTATTCTGTTGCTTCTTGCTTTGGCGCCAATCGAAGGCCCGGTGCCGGCCACCGCAAACGCATCAGCGAAAGCGGTGGCGGGTTCGGTACCATGCAGTTTATTCGGTCCCGCTCATGGGATCGCGATCGAAACTGGAGCAGGCCCGAGGGGAACGCCACCGGGACCGTTAACGAACGTTGTCAACACAGCATCGGTCTGGCCGACACCCGGCTTGGTCCAATCGCATACCCCATTGGGGAACACTGCAGCGAGGCGGGCTCGCTGGCCAGCATCAAAAAACGCGCCGTTGTAGTCAGCATCAAGTGCGCTAAACGGCTTGAGTTGGCACTTGAAAACGTTCTCAGCCACAGGGCCACCGGCCACTATGTGGGGTGATTTCATGGCCAGTGCTACCGGACCAACAGTGCATGCCGGGCTGGTCAAGGGAATTTCCTGAGACACGTCCACGTTGGCGGCCGTGGCGCCATTATTGTTGAAGCAGACGTCGTGCACATCAGCCGGTTTGTCGTTGATGATCTTCTGCTCGAGGGAGGTCGGATTCGGGTCGCCCTCGACGTTAGTGAGCCAGCGATCGATCATGTCGAACGATTGACTGACAGCGCCGGCGCCCGGCTGAATGCCCGAGTTAAACATTCGGATGACTTGGTTACCATGCGTTCCGTTTGCCCGGTCGAGACGATCGCGTTCCGAGAACGAACGCCACGGCATGTGGATGCACGGCGCCAGATTGTAACCACGAAGGTCGATGATGGCCGCTTTGGCAAGGTGCTTGCCATCAGCGACTATCCCACTAGTGTAGAGCGTGGGCAGCACGTCAACTTGCGCCACGTGGCGCGGCGCGGGAATGATCGGATTAGTGTTGCTGCCGCCCGACCAGACCAGGTCGTTGCTGTAGCTGCCGACGCCTTCGTTCAGGCGGACGAAAGTTTCAGGCGAAATGTTGCCGCTTGCCAACGCCTGCAGGCCATACTGCACTCCAACGTTGTCGTATGGCAGCCTGGTTTTGGTATTTCCGTCCGTGTCGACGAACCTGCCCCATTGATTTACCTGAATGTCGTGGATCGAACAGCGCACGCCTTTCGGTCGCAGCGCCGCGTCATACACGATGCCGGCCGGGAATCCCGATCCACAATTGTTGGCGATATTTGGGAGTTGCGGGTTGATGAAGGAGTTGACCCACGTGTTGCAATAGGCCGCCCCGCCCCCGGAGAGATTGGGATGACCGGTGATTGCAGACTTCTCCGGATCCGTCAACGCCAGTCCGTTCGGCGTGAGGAAATAGTGACCAGCGAGCAGCCCGCAGTCCGTTGTCTCGATCCATGTGCTCGGGGCGTCCGGATAACTGCATGTCGGCTGAACGCCGTTCAGCAGTCCCGGTATGATGCTTGCCGGGCTGGTTTGCATCATTGACCCACCTGAACATCCGTTGGCGATCGTGTACCGGATCGGCCCGTAGACCTCGGCAATGTGCTCCTTTATCATCATGATGCTCTCGGCCGCGGTCAACTCGTTGTTGTTAATTCCGTGCAGCGTCAGCATCGAGGTGGCGGTCATGAAGCCACGCGTTAGCGCATTCTGGTCGAAATTCGCGGCCGCCGTCTGTTCAAAATGGTTGGCGGAGGTCGAGGCGCCCATGCCCCAGATGAGCTTGCCGTTCCAAGCCTTTTGCGGAGCCCAAGGCGCCGAGGGCTGGGCTGGATCGAAAAAAGCGACGATCTGATAGATGGCGCGATTGATCGTTCCTCTCTCGACCCGCAGCATGTTCTTGGCCGTGTCGCCGCGGTCGTTCGTAAAGTCAGCAATGAGAGCGTCAACCGGCCGGCTCGCAGGATCGTACGCGACGTAGCACGGATTGGTCCCTGTGATACCCAGCGTGCAACCCGTTCCCACCTTGGCCTGCGGATAATAGTAGTACAAGTACTCGATAGCGGTATTGCATTGGAAATCGACCGGATCTGAAGACAATCCATTTATCTTGGTTGTGGTCGTTCCGACTAGGCTCGGATCGTCGGGCGCTGTGACGCTAACGGTCGTGGGCGCCTGCGTTGCACAGATCCAAGGTTCGAGTTGTCCGCCGCCCGAAAACACCGGTCCGCCGATGGGGTGGTTGGTGATGGTGATCTGAGAGTTCCCCAAAACAGAACGCACAGTCAGAATATTGTCGCCGTTGACCAGCCCCGTCACGACTCCCTGGAAGTGGCCGTTCGGACGCATCGCGAACATGCTGTTGACGAGCGTGCCGTTGAGAAGAATCTTGAACCCGTTCGCCGGCAGCCCGGTAGGTAGGTTGATCTGCACCAATGCATCGCCGCCGGAGATCTGGTCAGCGCGGTTCGACAAGACGAGGATCTCGGGCGGTGTGAGCGCCGCGCTTTCTGTTACCGCACAAAAGAGCCCTGCCAAGATAATCGCGGCACTTCGGATAAATTGATACCGTTCCATGTCTCATCCTCCTTCGGTTAACTTCTGTTCCCATGGTCCGCTGTCTTATGCCGCGCAGCTCTCACTGGACTAAAATCACTGTAGGTCATTCACAAGAAAAACACTGTCGTCGTCGCGACAATTGAGGACGGGGTGGTAAGCGCAAGCTCTGGGCGAGCACTCGCGGCGGAACAACGCCGGAGCGTAGAAACCACAACGTTCGAATTGCCATTTTCGTTGGAGACTTCGTTGGGTACGGGGCGGCTGTATCGGCTCCATCACGAGATGCAATGCAGACGCATCGATTGGCCAACCCGCTGTTAACCTGAGGACATACGGCATGTCCATGCCCGCCGGCTAAACGCCATTCGAACAGAAGAAGAGCGAGCGACGACCTGAGGTAAACGTAGTCCAACCGAGTCCATCAACGCCGATTGCAGTGCTGGAGCGCGCGGGCACCGTGGCACCGCTGGCAGTCCACGGCTTCATCTACGGCGTCGACGATACCCTAGTGCACGTTTCGGTGGAAGATCTCAGGACATGAAGATATCGCTCAGTTGCCGGCGCAGGCTAGTGGGCGGTCGATCCTCACCTTATGACAAGGCGAGTCGAGCGATGAGTCAGATCTTTTTGGGATGCCAAATACGGGGAAGCGCAAGCAGACACGGCGTCAAGCCTCTCTCGCCGAGATAGATCTAGGTGTTTCCATGGAGCTGCTTCTAAACCTCCTCGCGCCAGTGTATCCACAGCGGGGCGCCGTCTTCATTCCGACCCGTTGAAGACGATGCTGCGACTTCACCCGATACGGGGCCAGTTCGGGCTGAGTGACCAGCAAATCGAAGGGGCGCTGTATTACAACGATGCGCATTCGCCCGGCTGTCGCTTCCGGACGCGACCGCGCACCGATGCCAAAGGAGGCGCAAGTATGTTTAATATGGTAGCGATAAAACCTGTGCCGCCTATCTTAATACTGCTGTCCCTTTTGTTCCCCGTGGGCGCCTTGGCTCATCCCACGGCGACCGGCGAGTTCTCGGCGCCGATCACACTCGAACGCGGCCTCGGAACGCTGCACCATCCGGTGTCGACCCGGAACGCAGAGGCACAGGCGTACTTCGACCAAGGTCTCAAGCTTATCTTCGCCTTCAATCATGAAGCGGCGATCAGATCATTTCAACGTGCGCTGGAACTCGATCCCAACCTGGCGATGGCGCACTGGGGGATCGCACTTGCGCTCGGTCCCAACATCAATCAGCCCATGAGCCCTGACGCGCACAAAACGGCGTACACCGAGCTGCAGAAGGCGCTCGCGCTAAAATCCAAGGCGTCCGTGGCCGAGGGCGCCTACATCGACGCACTCGCCAATCGCTACAGCGCCAACCCGGATGCCGATAGGCAACTGCTGCAGACCGCGTACATGACCGCGATGAAGAATCTGGCGCGAACCTACCCAAAAGACACCGACGCTGCGGTGCTATACGCTGAAAGCCTGATGAATCTCCACATGACCGATGCGAGTATGCAGGAGGTCGCAAACGTCCTCGAGCGCGCAATGGCGCAGCACCTCGATCACATCGGCGCGAATCACTATTACATCCACGTTATGGAAGGTTCGCCGCATCCGGAGAAGGCTCTTCCGGCGGCGGAGCGGCTGGAAAAGCTCGCGCCGGCCGCCGGACATCTGCTGCACATGTCAGCGCACATTTATATCCGCACCGGTGATTATCCGCGGGCCGCGCGCGCCAGTGAGGCCGCGGTGCGGGCCGACGAAGCGCTGCCGAAGTCGGAGGAAGCGACCTTTTATAGCGTCGCCTACTACGGCCACAACCTGCATTTTCTCGCGGTAACCAACGCGCTGGCGGGGAACTCAACGCGCGCGATCGCCGCCGCGAAGAAGCTCTACATGCATTTCGAGCGTTGGACGAAGGAGACGACGCAGCTCGACTTCTTCATGGTCACCCCGGCGATGGTACTGATCGAGTTCGGCCGCTGGGACGATATCCTGGCGCTGCCCAGGCCACCTACAGAGGTACCGCTCACGGGAGTGATGTGGCACTTCGCGCGCACGCTGGCGCTCGTGGCGAAGAACCAGACACCCGACGCAATGAGCGAAGGGGCGAAGTTTGCCAGGGCCGTCAATGACCTGCCGAAAGACATACCCTTCGGCAACAACACTTCGGGCGCTCTGGTCGCACTTGCGCAACGTTATCTCGAAGGCCGCGGCGCGCTGCTGCGTGGCGACCTCCCGCGAGCAATCGGCTGGCTGCGCGAGGCGGTGATCGCCGAGGATGCGCTGGCGCAGGACGATCCGCCGGCGTGGTACCTCTCTTCACGCCAGGCGCTGGGCGCCGCGTTGATGCGCGTCCGCGATTTCAGCGCCGCCGAGAAGGTCTACCGCGAGGATCTCGAGCGCAACCCCGAGAACGGGCGCGGGCTGTACGGCCTGCAAGCGGCGCTCGCGGCACAGGGCCGCACGGGCGAAGCAGCGGCATTGCAAAATCGAATTGCTCGGGCCTGGCGCGCGGCCGACGTGAAGCCGGGCCTCGGGATCTAAAGATGCGCGAGGACAGTCTGGGCTTCGATCCGGACAGGAGGGCGATCCTGAAGGTGGCAGCCAGCATGGCACTTGTCAGCATTTCGCGCGAACCGTGGGCGCTGGAAGCGGGCGAAGAGGTGATCGACTTCGCGGACCTCGACGGTTACAGCGTAGAAAACGGCGCAGAGAATCCGCGCGTGAAGTTTTTCGACCTGAGGCGTCTCACCTCCTGGAAAACACCTCAGGACGATTTCTTCGTCTTTCATCAGACGCGGACCGTCCAAGCATCGCTCGCGGACTGGCGATTGCGCATCGGCGGCTTCGTTGACAAACCTCAGGAGCTCACGCTCGACCAGATCATGCAGCGCACCGGCAGACGCGAGCTTGCCGTGACCATCGAGTGCTCGGGCAACAACGGCGATGCAACCGCCAACGGACAGGTCAGCAACGGCGTGTGGACCGGTGTCGGCCTGGCGCCGATCCTGAAGGAATGCGGGTTGCGGCCGGAAGCGCGCGAGGTCGCATTCTTTGGCATGGATCTGGAGCGGGAGCACGACGCACCCGCCGCAGCCGCCCACGGCCGCAGCTTATACGTTCAGGATGCGCTAGACCCCAATACGATGTTGGCCTATGGCCTGAACGGAAGTCCGCTGTCACCGGAGCATGGATTCCCCCTGCGGCTGATCGTGCCGGGTTGGTATGGAATGACCCAGATCAAATGGCTAAACCGGATCGAAGTGCTCGACCGCCGCTACGAAGGCAGCCACATGGCGCGCAACTATCACACCATCCGCGAGCTCGGGACACTGGATGCCGGCACCGTGCTCGAAACGTCGATTTCCAAGATTCGTCTCAAGTCGGTGATTGCCCGCGTCACGCGGCGTAAGGACACGAACGGCGGGTACGCGTACAGGATCAGCGGTGCAGCGTGGGGCGGCCCGTCGCCATTGAAAGCGGTGGAAGTGCGTGTCGACGGATCCGCATGGCGTGCAGCGCGGTTGGGCGAACGCGGCGGCGACTTCGCATGGATCCTTTGGTCGATCGATTGGAATGATGCGCGGCCAGGTCCGCATACGCTTGTTTCACGCGCGATCGATGTCGCCGCGCACCTCCAGCCAACCTCGGCCGAATGGCGGGAATCGGTCAAGTCTATACGCGAAGACAATTCCCAGTGGGTCCGCCGCATCGTAATCCCCTCAGCATGACCTGACTGAGCGACGAGGCTACAGCCGTACGAATCTGGGCCGCAATTCGGGAAAGCACGATGCGTTGCGCAAAAGGTGCACCCATCGCGGGCTACTACTTATCGAACGCCCTGAGGCGATCGAGATCTACAATGGTTATGCTTCGGTAGTGGACGCGAAGGAGCCCAGCGCTCGCCAGTTTCTTTAATGCAGTGTTTACTCGCTGTCGGGAGAGGCCGACTAGGTGAGAGAGCTCCTCTTGTGAGATCGGAATCGATTCCCGGTGTCCCGGATACAGGACCGGATTGAACAAGGCCGCTAACTCGGTTGCGAGTCGCGCTTCAGGTGCTAGCAATCGGCCATGCTTTACCATTCCGACAAATTGACCCAGGCGTTCGTTTAGTTGTAGGAGGAGGAATCGATTGAACGTAACGCTCGTTTCTAAGAGTAAGAAGAAAGTGGAACGCGGTACAAAGGCGACTATGCTCGGACGAAGTGCGATAGCGTCGTACAACCTCGATTCATTTTTGAGTAACGCTCCTTCGCCGAACCATCCGCCCGAAGGTACGCCGATGAAGCTGACTTCTTTGCCCTCGGGCGATTCAATAGAAACCTTAATGAGGCCCTCAACTACACAAAACCACTCAGTTGCTTTTTCGCCTTTCCGGCAGACATAGCGTCCCTTGTCAATTCGCTTAGTGATCGTTTCGTTTTCCACACGCTTGCGTAGTTCCGTGCTCAACGATGCAGCCCATGATGACGCGAGAACGCGTTGTGCCCCGAAGGTTTTAATATCGGCGGCGAGCTTGGAGATTTTCGACACTCCCAGTGGATGGAGCCAGTCTCTAGCAACGCGAACTGTGGTCTTCGGCGAATGCGTCTGCGAGACGGGCGAAGCCCAGCGTAACCAATGTGATCATTGCTCTTAGAATGAGCGCGGCCGTCACCCTCTAGAAGAGGGCCTTCACCCTTAACTTGCACACTAACCACCGTCGTACGATGTCGACAGCGCCGGCGAGATCGGCCGTTAAATTTCTCCAGCAGCTGCGCGGCATGTTACCACCTGTCGAACATGTGGGCCGGCAAAACGAGCGCCTGCTGTACTTGTCAGGCACCTCGTGAAAATCATGCCAAGGGCTCATCGTAGCTGCACTATCAGGGGAACAGGGGGAAACCGCACAGCGACGCCAAGGTCGGCAGCAGCGCGACAAACGGCAGACACGCTCCGCGCAACGTTCGGATCACCCATCCACTGAAGCGCCACCACGAATTTGAAGAGCGCCTCACCAGATTCGCTCGGATTGATCAGCATCGAGTTCTTCGGAAGGCTCCAGGCCATTGGGAGACCGCTTGTTGTTCATTCGTCGCTAAACCGGCGCGTGCTCGCTATGTGTGCTTGCGTGTGTCGTCGATAACCTTGCCGTCGTTTGCGAGATGGCCCACCGCTTCCACTGCGACTTCGCCACGCAGCTTCGTGACGTTGCGCATGGTCGCCACGATTGCCTCGGCGTCGGCTCGTGCCGCGTCGCACAGCTCGATGTGCAGCGTCATGCGATCGCTTCCGCCGGCATCATCCACGACCAGCCGCGCCCTGCCGATCTCCGGATGGCGCTTGATGATTGCGTCGACCTGTGCAGGATAGACGAACATGCCCTTGACCTTGGTTGTCTGGTCCGCGCGCCCGAGCCATCCTTTGATGCGGAGATTGGTGCGGCCGCAGGGCGACGCACCAGGCAGGACAGCCGAAAGGTCGCCAGTTCCGAATCGAATCAGCGGATAGTCGGCATTATGGAGAAGCGTCACCACAACCTCTCCGACTTCCTCCACGGCGACCGGGTCGCCAGTGCCGGGGCGCACCACCTCAAGTAGAACGCCCTCGTCGACGATGAGGCCCTCGCCGGCGGGCGATTCGTACGCGATGCTCCCAAGATCGGCGCTGGCATAGACCTGGTGTCCCGCGATGCCCCTCGAGGCGAGCGTTTTTCGGAACGCCGCCGGAAACGCCTCGCCCGACAGCAGCACTTTTTGCAGTGTCGGCAGTTCAGTGCCGAGGTCATCCGCTTTGTCGAGGATGATTTTGAGGAACGACGGAGTACCAACATACCCGTTAGGCCGAAGCTGCTTCATGGCCTGCACCTGTTGCTCAGTCTGGCCTATGCCCCCCCGAAAGACGCTACACCCCAACGCGTGCGCGCCGCTCTCCAACATTGCTCCACCCGGGGTGAAATGATACGAAAAGCAATTGTGAACGAGGTCGCCGCTTCGGAAACCGGCCGCGAACAGCGCACGCGCCAGGCGCCAGTAGTCTGTCGCGGCGCCTTCCGGTTCGTAGATCGGGCCCGGAGACGCGAACGCTAGGCGCGCCCTTCCCCAGCCGACGGTCGACAGACCGCCAAACGGCGGTTGTTCCTTCTGCATGTCGACCAGCGCCGACTTGCGTGTGACAGGTAACTGCGCAAGCGCGTCATGCGAGGTGATAGCCGCGGGATCGACGGCAGCCAGCAATCTTGCATAGGCAGGCGCATTGGCCTTGGCGTGCGAGATCTGCGCGCGCAGCGCGACGAACTGGGCGCGTTCGCGTGCATCGGGGTCGCGTATCTCGAGGGTGTCGAAAAATTCGCTCATTGTGAGCTCCTCATCGGGCATATCATGCGAGCCAGCGCTTGCGGCGGCGATAGTGCTTGACGTCGCGAAACGATTTGCGGCCCGCGGTCGACAATCCGAGATAGAACTCCTTCACGTCCTCGTTCTGCGCGAGGTCCCGCGCCGCGCCGTCCATCACCACGCGACCGCCTGGCGGCGCCTCCGGACGGCCGGAGGCGCCACCGTTGACATCAGAGCTCTTTGCCGCAATCGCGCGGCGTGATCTTCTTCTCGGTCGCGTACTTGCCTGCCGTCTCCTCCACCATCTTGCGCACCATGTCGCGATCGCCGGTCATGAACGGCGTGACCTGCTTGAAGCCGGTGCCGTCCCACATCTGGAACTTCACCATGCCCGAGCCTTCGTGGTCCGCGCAGCTGGTCTTGATCGGTGGGAAGAGGCCGGGGGCGCCCAGCTCCTTGATGCGAGCCTCAGTCAGGTTGAGGTGCTCGAAGCCCCAGCGCAGCTGCTCCGGCGTCATCACCTTGCCCTTGCCGTACTTGGCCTGTGCCACGCGCAGCGCTTCGACGACGATCATGCCGTAGACGACCCCGCGCGTGTACATGACGTTGCCCAACCGCGACTTGTCCTCGAGGTTGCCCTTGCCGGCGCCGTAGACCTTGTTCTTGATGTCTTGCATCACCGGAAAGTTGGTGCCCGACGCGGTGAAGGAGGCGCTGACGTAGCCCTTGGCCGCGTCGGCCGCCGGAATGACGTCCTCCTCCGAGCCAGCCCACCATACGCCGAGCAGCTTCTCGCGCGGGTAGCCCGTCTTGGCCGCGGTCTTGAGCGCGACCGTGCTCATCACGCCGTAGGTCCACATGATCGTGTAGTCCGGCTTGGCTTGACGGATCTGCAGCCACTGCGATTCCTGCGTCTGACCCGG
Organism: uncultured beta proteobacterium; assembly: GCA_963816915.1. Lineage (GTDB taxonomy): Bacteria > Pseudomonadota > Gammaproteobacteria > Burkholderiales > Casimicrobiaceae > PALSA-1003. The sequence goes on along the minus strand of CAWFMK010000008.1, from coordinate 24,089 downwards.
GGGCGCGACGGGGATCTTCAAGGTTTCGAAGCCATACTTCGCGGCGAGTGCGTCGAGCACCGGAATCGGCTCCTTCCCGTAGGCCGATTCGTGATAGAGGAACGCAATCTTCTTGCCTTTGAGCTTGTCGAGCCCGCCTTCCTTCTGGCCGAGGTACGCGATCATCGCGGCCATCTGGTCCCAGTACGTGGTGCCCAGCGGAAAGACCCAGTCGTAGACGCGGCCGTCGGCGGAGCTGCCCAACCCGTAGCCGAAGGTCGTCAGCGGAATCTTGTCCTGCGCGACGCGCTCGAACAGCCCGTAAGCGATGCCGGTCGCCAGCGGCTCGACGGTCGTTGCGCCGCCATACTTTTTCTTGAGCCGCTCGTAGCACTCGACGCCTTTGGACGGGTTGTACTCGGTCTCGCACTCCTCCCATTTGAGCTTTACGCCATTGATGCCGCCGGTCATGTTGACGAGCGTCCAATAATCGATGGCGCCGCCGTAGTAGCCGGAACCGCCCGCGGCATACGGGCCGACGCGATAGGAGAGCACTGGGATGAACTGCTCGTCCTGTGCAAACGCCGCGCTGGCGGCGGCGAGCACCGCGAATCCGACGATAAGCTGCTTGATAGCCTTCATGTTTCTCCTCCTAGCCCAACATTTTCGAACCGAGTGGTACCTTCGCGCGTAGCCGGCCGTCGCTCGCTCGGCAGCATCGCGCAGCAACGAAATGTCGTGTCGGCTTGCGGTGCGTTTGATGGCACTCTGAGGCCCTCCATGTTTATGGGCGCCGTGCACGCCCGCGCGACCTCTTTGTTGCCGCAAGTTCATCCTAATTAAACCGGGCCTAAACGGCGCCCGGACACGGTGCACAGTGTATGGGCTTCGAGCCGATAAATTTGTCGTTTGGCCGACAATCTCCTTCGAGACACTAACGCACCTGGTATCGACTTCCGTTGAAACGGTACGCGGCTCGATCTCGGCTCGTGATCTGTCCCGGGCTGAAGACTATGTCGATGTTGCCGCAAGAGTTTGCCGCAGCGATGCGGACCTCCGCCGCGGGACGGTGTCGAGCAGCAAGGCAAGCTCGGCCGATTATGAATCCGTCGGTCGACGACTTGCCAGCGCTTGCCGCTGGTTTCGAAAATGCTCCTCCGCCCCGAAGGAGGAGCTCATGGCCACAATATGCACACGAGGCATTACCGTCGATGCCGAGGGTTTTCGCACCATCAACAAAGAATACCGTGGCGAACGTATATTCGCGCGACTGGGCTTGTATGTCAGGAGCAGGCGGAGCGTCGGCTTGCGCAGGAACTGGAGCGTCTCGAGTGGGAACTGGAGCGAAGAGCGCACGCCCGTCCCCTGTTCTCTGACTGCGCCAAACGGTTCCTGCTCGAATCCAAGTACAAACGGAGTCGGGCTGATATCGCGTGGCATCTGGGATTGCTAACGCGTTATGTCGGCGATCTCGAGATTCGCAAGGTACACGACGAAACGTTGCAACCGCTCATACAGGCACGCTTGGCCGATGGGGTGAGCGCAACGACGATCAATCGAACGCTGGAAGTCGCGCGCACCATACTGCACCGCGCCGCACGCGCCTATCGCGATCGGGACGGTTTCCCGTGGCTGGAAACTGCCCCTCCACTGATCACGTGCTGCGCGAGTCACCTCGTCTTCCGCATCCGATCAATTGAGATGAGCAGGATCAGATCTTTCGCCGATTGCCTGACCATCTCGCCCGCATGGCGCTCTTTGCCGTCAACACCGGTTTACGTGACGCAAACCTGTGTGGCCTGCGGTGGTCGTGGGATGTGCCCATCGCCGAGCTCGGTCGCAGTGTATTCGTCATTCCGGCGCAAGCGTTCAAATCGCGGCGCGCGCACGTGGTCATCTTGAATGACTCAGCGTGGTCGATTATCGAGACACAGAGAGGAAACATCCCGAATGGGTGTTCTCCTATCGCGGCGAACACGTCGAACGCATGAACAACACGGCGTGGCAGCGCGCCCGTCGCGAAGCGAATCTGTCCGACGTTGGGATTCACGACTTGCGGCACACCTTTGCGACCCGGCTGCGAGCGGCGGGCGTAGCGGAAGAGGATCGCGCGGCGCTACTCGGCCATGCCATGCGAACGATGCCCGAGCACTATGCGAGTGCCGATGTCGGACGCCTCGTAAGCCTCGCAAATCGAGTGCTCGATCGGGTCGGAACGATGACGATTCTGCGTGTTGCGAATGGCTGATGCACAAGAAACGCAACGATGCGCGACCCTAAGCTGTGGATAAAGGGTCGCGCAAAAGTCGCGCGGGCCGGCCAAGCATCTGGTTTTGCGGTGCTAAGCCTTTGAAAAATGGCGCGCCCTGCAGGATTTGAACCCACCAGCTTGCGATGCAGAAAGATGGTCTCGGGAGGTGGCGATCGCAGAAACCCGCGCCGAAACGCGAGGTCCAATCCGAACGCGCGTACGCGCGAAGGCAGATCCGACTTGGAAAAGTCGTATCGACCCAGGTGCCGAAGCGGTTCACAGACGAGAGAGATGACATCGACCACCGCCTGGATGCGTTCCGGAGAGTCATCAGCCGCCGCGTAGCCGATCGGAGTTGCCTCCCGGGCGACAACGTCGCGATCACCATCGATCACAGCACGGGTGATGCGCGCGTAGTGGGCGTGTGTGGATTGTCCGTATCCCAATGGTCGACCGCTACCCAGTCCAGCGTGATCCCCAGATCGCCCGCCAGCCCGTTCCATTAGATTGCGAGTAAATCCGCGCAGATCCCCGAGCTCGACTGCATCCTCCGGCGCGATGATGAACCGGAACTCGTGGCGGTTGTTGGCCCCCCGAGCCCTGAACTCATCGAGGTCGACGCGATCCGTCGTCGAGTCGTAAGGTAGCTGCGAAGACTCGCTGTCGCGGGCAATCCCGTCACGCGCTATGTAGCGTAAATGCGCCGCTACTGCATCGTCGCCGACCCTTTGCAAGTAGACGATCCGGGTCTTGATCACCACGCGCCGGGAACGCGGATTCGGGGATCCTGCGTTGAGGCGCGTTGCCACGAATCCCCGACCAATTCGAGAGCCCGCCTGGCGGCGTCGGCATCCGTTTAGATTGAGATGTCCGCCAGACCGATTGACGGCCAACTGAACCTGCTTCAAGAAGGTTTCACTGCGTGGAGCAGGGCGCGAACGAGGCGGACGCGGTCTGACTTTGAATCGCTCGTCGTCTCTATTCACCTTATCGTGCTGAATCGGTCTAGATCGTAGTAGAGCGGGGACGGCACGCGCTAACGCCGCTGCCAGCGCGGAGACTTGTAAAACGTCGGCACGCGCACGAAAAAGCGCCGTGCTTAAGAAAACCATGTGCAGACAAACCACTAGCCCTGGTCGCGTGCCGCGACCTTAAATCTTGCCCTCGGAAATTTCGCCGTTTCGACTCTCACTCTCTATCACGCCTTAAATCACGGCTCGGGACGTCAGACCACGAGATTGCTTCGATCTGAGCAACACAAACCCAGCCTCACGGCCGGTGTAGTGCAAGAGACATTACAGGCCCGTGACGGACCAACGAGGTTTCCGGCCGCGATGCGAAACGTCGTTCAGATGCAGCGAGCAGGCACAGATAGCCGCGGTCTCCGCGCCGCCAATCAACGGCAGATTATGTAGGCGGTCAACGCCCGGACTGCGTGGGCGTCGTCACTCTGAATGCACGGCGGCTGCACTCAGATCGTCAAGCACTCAACCAAGCAGCCACAATCATGATGCGAAGGGTAGGTATTGTTGGAGGATCAATTTGCACGCTACCGTCGCATCGAAGAGACACGTCGCGAATCGCGTTCGCGACTTGCTAATCGTCTGACGAGCCGCTTTCGGTATTCTTGTCCGACCAAGCGCGCATCGCCTTGGCCCGCGCACGTTCAAAGGGCGCACGAAGCACCTCTGGCAAGCGAACCGTCGACATACTCGCTGTCGGGTTCAGGAGTGCTTGGCTTGCTCGAAGTCTTGCTTCCTGCTGTTGCTCCGCGTTGCGTCGATTGGCAATCTCGGAGCCGACGTCGGGCTTGAATTCGCCTCGCCGAATGGATCTTATCAACGCTGCACAGTACTTGACCGGACTGCGAACCTGCTTGCGTGCCATCCGTCCGGCGAGCTCGTCCAAGACCTGCTGCGCCTGATCGTGGCCCAGCGCTTGCACTTGGCTTGCCAACGTCCGCCGCTCCGACGCTGTAACCGTCTTTGGAAAGCAAAGTTCACTACCACTACAACCATCGCCGAGCATCGGTTTCGGGAATGTGGTCGGGGTCGTGCTTGTTGTTGTTTTTGGATAAAGTAACGGTTCAGTAGTGGTTACCTGGTCACCGGTGACCAGGGGTGGGGTCACCGGTGACCCCCTCCCCCTGTCCAGTTTGACCACCCGCCCGGTCAAATTGACCGGGTAGTCGGGGATGGCAAGCCGGTAGCCGTTGCTCGTGCAGGATCCATTCCCGTTGAAGCGTCGCTCGATCGTCATCAGCTTGGACGTAACAATAAGCGTGATCATCCGGCGCACGGTACGTTCGCTGAGCTCACACATCTTCGTGAGGTGATCGTGACTCGGAAAGCAGTACCCCGAGTCGTCTGCCAGGTCAGCCAACGCGAGCAGCACTACCTTGGCATTGCCTGCGCGTGCCTGCCAAGCCCATCGGATCGCGCGCAAGCTCACCGATAGCTCATAACTACGAGCGGCTCCCTACAGGACACAAAAACGGTCACATCGAATCCGCCAGACGCTCCTTCCAGGCCGCATACGCGGCTGCAGGAAATAGTCGGCGGCGGCCGTTTCGAATACTCGGCGGCAGCGTCGCGTCGCCCCGCCACAACCGATTGCGGATCGTTCCCGGCCGCACCCGGAGCAACTCGGCCATTTCGTCGATCGTGTAGAAGTCCTTTCCCATCGTTCACTCCTTTGGCTTACGACATCACGTCATCGCAACCATGAATCGTGCATGTGCGACGACGTCATGGGAACCAAGTACGGCGGGCTAGATCGGGCTACGTCGGGCTCAATAACAAAGGCGTCGCGAGCCGTTCGGCGTGCTGTGTGGGTGCTCGTTCCACGATTGACCCCGATCTTTCCCCATTGAGCCCGCTGTACTTGGTTCCCAACGTCGCGGCGAATCGCCACACTCGGGATCATCTGCAGTCACGTTGCCAGCCGTGAACCTCGATCCCCTCATCCAATTGCTTGCGCGCATGGCAGCCGATCGTGTGTTATCGCCACCAGCGGTTGACACCAGTTCGCGCGAAGTCGAACATTTGCATGCGAAGGAGGACCGGCATGCGCGTCGTCATCTACGCTCGGTTCAGCACCGAGAATCAGAACGCGTCGTCGATTGAGGACCAGGCGCGCGTCTGCCGCGCCAAGGCAACAGCGCTCGGCTTGACGGTTGCCGCGGTGCACGCGGATGCAGCCGTGTCCGGTGGCGTCCCATTGCGCTCACGCAGCGGTGGCGCCGCACTAATGGCAGACCGCTTCGACGTGCTCATCGTCGAATCACTTTCCCGGCTTTCGCGCGACACGGTCGACGGCGAGATGGAAATGCGCCGCCTCGAGCACCGCGGCGTGCGGATCATCGGCGCGTCGGATGGCTACGACAGTGAGCAAGGCGATATGCGCAAGATGATGCGCATCGTCGCTGGCGCGATGAACGAGAAGCTTCGCCATGATATTGGCGACATGACGCACCGAGGTCTTGCGGGACAAGTCGAGCGCGGCTTTCACGCGGGCGGCGTGTCCTTTGGGTATCGCAGCGTCGTGGCCGGTCACGACGCCAAGGGGGAGCCGATCGGGCATCGGCTAGAGATCTACGAGCCAGAGGCGGAGACGGTGCGTGAGATCTTCGCGCGCTACAGCGCCGGGGAATCCTGCCAGCGCATTGCCGCGGATCTGAACGTGCGGCGCGTCGTGGGTCCAAGGGGCGGCACCTGGTGCGTTTCTGCGATCTACGGCTCGCCAGCCAAAGGCTCAGGCATCCTCAACAACGAGGTATACGTCGGCCGCTACGTGTGGAATCGCTCGCGATGGGTACGCAATCCTGACACACGCAAGCGCGAGCGACTGATGAGGCCGGAAGCGGAATGGAAGGTCGACGAGCGGCCCCAGCTTCGCATAATCGATGACGCTACGTGGTATGCAGTTCGCGCGCGGATGACCGGCACACGAGCCGAGGGCGGCCGTGCCGGGCGCGGTGGTGTACCGACAACCTTACTCGGTGGCATCCTGCGTTGTGGGCTTTGCGGCGGGGCTGTGGTCAAGACCAGCGCGACTTCCTACGGATGCTCCGCACGGCGAGATCGCGGACGGGCCGTGTGCGTTGGCGTCAGCGCGGCGACCAAGCGGGTCGATGAGGAGCTGGTCGGGCATGTGCGGCAGCATCTTGAATCGCCTGCCATCCTCGCACAACTCGAACGGGAAGCTGCGCTTGTAGTAACGGACCGCGGGACCCGTCATGGCAACCGGCGCGAGCTCGGCCAGCGGGTGTGCGATCTCGAAGCCGAAGCGAGGCGCTTAGCGGATGCCGTCGCGGCGGTTGGCATCTCGCCCGCCCTCACTAGCCGACTTCGCGAGGTCGAGGCCGAGGTCGCTGGGCTAAAACGCGCTCAGGCAAGCGCCCCCTTCGCCACCCTCTCTTCTACCGTCCGCGAGTCGGTGCGCGCGCTCCTGCGCGATCTGGGTGGGGCGCTGAAGGCAGAGTTACCGGTCGCCCGCGACGCGCTACGCGCCGCTCTGGGCGACGTCCGGCTTCAGCCGGAAGGGGACGGCGTCTATGCAGTCTTTGAGGACACCGCCGACCGCTTGCTGCTGCGAGCGGTCGGCGATGGAATGGGTCGGGTTGCGGGGACAGGATTTGAACCTGTGACCTTCGGGTTATGAGGCGGATTTTACCAATCGGAATATTTGTTAAATCAATAACTTGCAACGCTTGCCAATCTCAAAACCAGTCTACTCCAGTCACAATCACGGCACAGTCAATGTAGATCGGTCACAGTTTGGCGCAACCCAGTTCTTTGGCGGTAATGCGCGTCCTCCAGGGCGGCCCTTGAGCAGTCGATTCTCAGCCTGAAGGAATTCGGTAACGATCAGTTGATGACGATGGACCCAGCCGGCCGCGATCATCAACAGAAACGACAGCAGCGGTGGCACCGAGCCCATACCGTCATACTAACGTCGCCCCTTCGTTCGTAATTTTGGACACCACGAGGTGCGGCCTGCTGTCAGGTGCGGTGCTCCGCGTCGGGCGCTTGCTGCTCGGGCCAGGGGTGCTCGGATTTTCCGTGGAAGATCGCCTCACTATCCGGAGGGGCAAGTTTCCAATCGCCGCGCGCGATCTCGGCCTCGAGCTGACCCGGCCCCCAGCCCGAGTGGCCGACAAAGATGCGCAGACCGTCCATGGGATTGTCTCGCGCGAGCAGCTTGCGCAGCAGTTCCAGATTCGCGCTGAAGTAGACGCCGTCGATTACCTTGATGGCGTGCTCGGGCGGCGTATCGGCGCGGAAAAGGAACGACGCTGACTCGATCTCAACGGGGCCGCCGAAGTACAACTTGCCGTTCAGTCGCGCGAGCGTTCGAGATCGGGAAATAGACGCGAGACACGCAGATCTTGTTGGCCTGTTGATGATGACGCCGTGGGGGCGGGACCGATGTTGTTCATCACGAGCACCACCGAGTCCCTGAAATTGGAATCGGGTAGCTCGGCCCGAGCGACCAGCAGGATTGCGGTTATAGCCTTCGCGTCGTCGGCCGATGTCGGCGACGACATCCCGAGCAGGAGCAGGAATGCGCAGAGGGCGCGGATCACGTCACGCTTTGCCACGTCCCGGTGGCTACGTCTCAGAGTAGTTGGATGCTGCTTGCTGATCGGTCGTTGGCAGCTTACTTCTTGAACTGAGAGGACGCCTTCTCCAAGGCGTTCTTCATCGATGCCCATGCCGAGTCCATCCCTGACTGCGTGTGCTGCCACGCCGCCTCGGTCGCCGTGCGCATTTCCTGCAATTTCTTGTGCGCAGCATCTCGATTTGCGCGCATCGCCTTGAGCTGCTCTTCGTATTTGACACGCGCTTCGGCGCTCATCTGCTCACTCTTAGCTCTGAGCTTGTCAACCTCCGCATCCCATTTCTTGATTTGCGATTCCATCATCGCGAAGTATTCGTCTTTCTTGCTCATGGCGAGGCTCCTGCATTTCGTCGTCGGCCAACCGCTGACACAAATTGCAGCGATAGTGTTGTGCCATTATAAGTTTACGCCGACGGTATCGGGTCGCAACGTGGGCGGTCGGAATCGCGGTACGCAGTTAGCACTTCGCGCTGATTTCTAGACGCCGCGGTGCCGAGAATGGCGGTAATTGATGTCCTTGAGCCCGGGGCGCGGCTTCGATCTGGTCCGCGAAATCGGGGGTTAGGGGTTCCTGAGGGCTTTTCAACAGCGAGCAACGGAGCGCGTGGACCGCACAAGATGCTTCAAGGAACGCATATCAATGCGATCCGCGGGTCCGGCGAGGGTCGAAATAGATTCCATCTTTCGGGCGGAATGTACTGCGACCTTCAGGTTCTCTTCACAATGGCGAACTCAAAAGTTTGCATCGCTGCAAGCCCTTGATCGACTCTAGGCGGCCCATCTGCTGACAAATCCTCCCACGGCAACAAGGAGCGATCCTGTCAGTCGCCGGCGGCTTCGGAGAAGGTATTTGCACTAACTCGTGATGATTTTGGTCGAATCTCGCGCTCGACGCGGCAGGTCGCGAAGCGATTCAAGGTACAAAAACAGGACCGGCGTGATGTAGAGCGTAATCGCCTGCGAAAAGATCAGTCCGCCCACCACCGCGACGCCGAGTGGCTGACGCAATTCCGAGCCTGCGCCGATGCCAACGGCCAGCGGCAAGGCGCCCATCATCGCCGCGAGCGTGGTCATGGTAATCGGCCGGAAGCGAAGGACGCAGGCCTGCCGAATGGCCTCCTCCGGACGTTTCCCGTTGCGTTGCGCCGCCAGCGCGAAATCGATCATCATGATGGCGTTCTTCTTGACGATGCCGATGAGCATCAGAATACCGATGCTGGCGATGACCGTCAGTGGAAGGCCGAAGAGCTCCAGAGTCAGCAACGCGCCGATCGCCGCGGAAGGCAGCCCGGAAAGAATCGTCAGAGGATGGACGTAACTTTCATACAGGACGCCGAGCAGCACGTAGATCACCAGGACGGCGGCTATGATGAGAATGAACTGCGTGTTCTGCGTCTGTTGAAACGCAGCCGCCTCGCCCGCGTACGACGTGAGAATAGAAGCCGGGAGACCGGCGCGCCGCTGCCACGCATCGATCATTTTGGTCGCTTCGCCCAGCGTGGCGGTCGGTGCGAGACTGAACGATACGGTAATCGCCGGTAATTGTCCGGAGTGGTTGACCGCTGTTGGGCCGGCGACGCGGCTGATATGCGCCACGTTCGACAGCGGAACCAGTTGTCCATCCTTCGAGCGCACTTGAATCTGGCCGATGGCGGTTTCGTCCCTGCGATAGGGCGCAGCCACCTCGAGGATGACCTCGTAGGATCCGCTGGCGGTGTAAATGTTCGACACGTTGCGATCCCCGAACGCACTGAACAGGGCAGAGCGCACGTCGGACGAGCGAGACGCCGTAGAGGTTGGCGCGCTCGCGATCGACGTCGACCCGCGCATCCAGACCGTTGAGCTGCGAATCGGTGCTGACGTCACGGAAACGCGGATCGCGAGCAAGCGTCTGCTGCAGCTGATCGGCCCAGGAGTTCAGCTCGCCGCCGTTTACGCTTTGCAGCACGTACTGGTATTGGCTCTTCGAAATGCGACCGCCAAGACGCAGGTTCTGTACGGCCTGGAGGTACGTGTCCGCCCCGGGCTCGTTGGCCAGAGCAGTTTGCGCAGCTGGTCGAGCAGAACCGGCATCGCGGGGCGCGTCCGCTTTGGGCTTGAGATTGATGAAAAGACGCCCGGCGTTGTCGTTGACGCTGGCGACCACGGAATCGACCGCGGGGTCTTTCAGAAGCAGGGTCGAGATGCGTTGAAGGTGGTCGGAAATGCTGTCCACCGAGGCATCGTTGGCGGGCTGTACCACGCCTTGAATCTGACCGATGTCCTCCTGCGGAAAGAACCCTTTGGGGATGGTGACGAATAAATAAACACTTCCGGCAAAAGTAGCGATCGCCAAGGTCAGAACGGCCCCTCGGTGGCTCAGAGCCGACTCGAGCGAGCGCTGATATGCGCGCTCATCGCATTGAGCCCGACGTACGCGGGCGACCACACCACGGTGCTGCCGCCGGCGTTCGCCGCGGTCTCGCGGATGCGGAGGACCGCCCCGATGTCCGCGCTCGAGATCGTGTAGCTGAGGCCCTGCTGGACCGGGGTGCACACGTTCGTGCACCGCATGATCTCGACGTTGTCGGTCGCCACCGCCGGGCCGGTCCACACGCCCGCGGTGATCGAGACCGACACGCCGACCTGCGCGCTGTTCGCCGAGATCGTCGGGAGCGTCTTCCACCGCGGCGGCGCGATCACGCACGACCTGGGCCCGCGACACGGCCGAGACCGAGCCGTCGGAGTTGGTCGCGGTGACGACCGCGACGAGTCCGTGGCCGACGTCAGCGGCGACCGGGGTGTAGGTGCCACCGGTGGCGCCGGCGATCGGCTGGCACCCGGTGCCGTCCGCGGCGCACCGCTCCCACGTCGTGGCGTAGGTGGTGTCGGAGGTCGCGACCCACGCGGTGGCGGTCACACCGACCGCGTTGCCCTGCTGGACGACGCCCGCGAGCACCGGGACGTGGGTGTTGACCGGCAGCAGCGGCGCCACCGTGACGGTGGGCTGGGCGGTCGCGGAGCTGCTTCCGGACGTGTTCGTCGCGGTCACCCGCACGGTCATCGTGAACGTCTCGTCACTCCTTCGCGAGCAGGTACGTGGTTCCGGTGGCGCCGGCGACCGGCTGGCAGTTCTGGCCGAGGCCGTCGCAGCGCTCCCACTGGTAGGTGATCGACGACGGGTTGTTCGTCCACACGCCGGGGTTGGCGGTCAGCGTGCTCCCGCGCTGCACCGTGCCGGTGACCGTCGGCGCGACCGACGGCTGCGGCAGCGGCTGGGCCTGGATCGTGAGCGCCGTGCTCTGCGCGGTCGCGGTCCGGCCCGGCGAGGTCGCGGTCACGGTGAGGATGATCGTGTGGCTGTCGTCGGCGGCGCCGAGCGGGTACGAGGTTCCCGTGCCGACCTGGGTGCAGTTCGAGACGCCGTCGGCGTCGCACCGCTGCCACGTGTAGCTGACTCCGGTGAGCGGCACGCTCCAGCTGCCCGGGTTCGCGGTCAGCGTGTTCGGCGGCTGCGGATCGCCGTTGATGCTCGGCGGCGCGGTGTTCGTCAGCGGGCGTCCGGTGACGGCCGCGGTCAGCGCGCTGTTCGCCGCGCCGACACACCCCCGGCGGAGGTCGCGGTCACGGCGACCGCCATCGGATGGCCGATGTCGGCGGTGGTCAGCGTGTACGTGGCCGCGGTTCCGACCTGCGTGCAGCTCGCGGTGACGCTGGTCGCGCTCGTCGGGCACCGCAGCCACGCGTAGCTGAACGTCGCCCCCGGGGTGTCCCAGGTGCCGCTGTCGGGCGACAGCGTGTAGCTGTCCATCAGCGTGCCGCTCGGCGCCGCCGGCGCGGTCAGGTTCTGCGGCGGCTGAGCGACCGTGCCGGTCGCGGCGCTGGTGGCGCTGCGTGCGCCGTCGACGTTCGTGGCCGTGACCTTGACGCGAACGGTCTCGCCGACGTCGGCCGTCGCGAGCGTGTACGTCGATCCCGTGGCGCCGGCGATGTCCTGGAAGCCGTTGATCGGGTCGCCCCGCTGCCAGTCGTAGGTGAACGTCGCCCCGCTCGGGGTCCACGTGCCGTTGCCGGCGGTCAGCGTCGCGCCGACGCGTGCCGACCCGCTGACGCTCGGGGCGCCGGTGTTGACCGGCGCCGCGGGCTGCACGGCGCTCGTCGCCGGGCTCGGCGATGCTCGCGCTGCCGTCCGGGTTGGTGGCGGTGACGAGCACGCGGACGTTCGCGTTCTCGTCGGCCGCGACCAGTGCGTAGCTGTTCGCGGTGGCGCCGGCGATCGGCGTCCACGAGGATCCGTTGTCGGTCGAGCGCTGCCACTGGTAGGCGTACGTGTTGCCGACGCCGCCCCACGTGCCCTGGCTCGCGCTCAGCGTCGCCGTCCGCTGCGCGGTGCCGGTCAGCGCCGGCGCGGCCGTGTTCACCGGGGGCGCGCTCGTCACGGTCTGGCTGGCGACGCTCGCGACGCTTGCCGACCCGTCCGCGTTGGTGGCGGCGACGAGCACGCGCAGCTGCGCGCCCTCGTCGGCGACGCCGAGGGTGTAGGTGGCGCCGGTCGCGCCGGCGACGTTCGACCAGGTGCTGCCACCGTCGGTCGAGCTCTGCCACTGGTAGCCGTAGCTGTTGCCGACGCCGCTCCAGCGTCCCCTGGGTGGCGGTCAGGATCGAGGCGCGCGCCGCCGTACCGCTGACCGTCGGGGCGGAGCTGTTCACGGGCGGCGCGGACGCGACGACCCCGGTCGGCGCGCTCCCCGCGCTGACCGTGCCGTCGGCGTTGCTCGCGCTGACCTCCACCCGGAGCGAGTCGTTCTCGTCCGCGACCGTGAGCGTGTACGTCGAGGCGGTGGCGCCGAGGATGTTGCTCCAGCTGCTCCCGTCCGGCGAGCGCTGCCACTGGTAGGCGTAGCTGTTGCCGACGCCGACCCACGTCCCCTGCGTCGAGGTCAGCGTCGAGCCGCGCTGCGCCGTGCCGGAGACCGTCGGCGCTGCCGTGTTGACCGGCGGGGCGCCGTTGACGACCGCGGTCGGGGCGCTCGGCACGCTGACCGTGCCGTCCGGGTTCGACGCGGTGACGTTCAGGCGCACCTGATCGCCCTCGTCGGCCACGGCGAGGGTGTAGTTCGCGCTGGTCGCGCCGAGGATGTTGCTCCAGGTGCTGCCGTCGGGCGAGCGCTGCCACTGGTAGGCGTAGCTGTTGCCGATTCCGGTCCAGGTGCCCTGGGTCGAGGTCAGCCCCGACGAGCGGGTCGCCGTGCCCGAGATCGTCGGCGCCACCGTGTTGACCGGCGGGGCCGCGGTGACCGTCGCGGTCGGGGCCGTGGTCGCGGTGACGGTGGCGTCGGCGTTGCGTCGCGGTGACGACGAGGCGAATCGTGCTGCCCTCGTCGCCGACGCCGAGCGTGTACGTCTGGCCGGTCGCGCCGGCGATGTCGGTGAAGCCCGAGCCCGTGTCGTGCTGCCACTGGTAGCTGTACGCGTTGCCGATGCCGCTCCAGGTGCCCTGCGTGGAGGTGAGCACGACGGATCGCTGCGCGGTGCCGGAGATCGTCGGAGCGGTCGTGTTGACCGGCGGGGTCGCGGTCACCGTCGCGGTCGGGCTGCTCGACGCCGTCGCGGTGCCGTCGGCGTTCGTGGCGATCACGTCCAGGCGGACCGCGTCGCCCTCGTCGGCGACCGCGAGCGTGTAGCTCGCGGCGGTCGCGCCGGCGATGTTCGTCCAGTTCGTGCCGTCGCTCGACCGCTGCCACTGGTACGCGTAGCCGTTCCCGATCCCGTTCCACGACCCCTTGGTCGAGCTCAGCGTCGAGCCGCGCTGCGCCGGTCCCGGAGATCGTCGGCGCGGCCGTGCTCACCGGCGGCGAGGTCGGTACGGCCGCGGTCGCGGCGCTGGCCGCGCTCGCCGTCCCGTCCGCATTTGTGGCGGTGACGAGCACCCGCACGGTCGCGAGCTCGTCGGCGGTCGTGAGTATGTAGCTCGTGCCGGTGGCGAGGGCGATGTTCGTCCACGTCGTGCCGTCGGTCGACCGCTGCCACTGGTCGGCGTAGCTGTTCGCGATGCCGTTCCATGCGCCCTGCGTCGCGGTCAGCGTCGACCCGCGCTGAACGGTGCCCGAGATCGCCGGCGCGGTCGTGTTGACCGGCAGGGCGGTGGGGATCGTCGTGGTCGCGGCGCTGGCCGCGCTCGCCGTCCCGTCCGCATTGGTGGCGGTGACGAGCACCCGGACGGTCGCTTGTTCGTCGGCGACTCCGACGCGTGTACGAGGCACCGGTCGCGCCCGTGATGCTGGTCCACGTCGTGCCGTCCGAAGACCGCTGCCATTGGTAGGCGTAATTGTTGGCGAGCCCGTTCCACGTTCCCACGCTCGCGGTCAGCACGGACCCGCGCTGGGCGGTGCCGGTCAGACGTCGGTGCGGCGGTGTTGACCGGCGCGGCCGACTGGACCGTGTTGGTGGGCTGCGTCGCGACCGAGACCGTGCCGTCGGGATTGGTGGCAGTGACGTTCAGCCGCACCTCGTCGCCCTCATCGGCGATCGCCAGCGTGTAAGCGGCGCCGGTCGCGCCGGTGATGTTCGTCCACGTCGTGCCGTCGGACGAGCGCTGCCACTGCTGGCTGTACGTGTTCCCGATACCCGTCCACGTGCCCTGGGTGGAGGTCAGCGTTGCGCCGCGCTGTGCCGCGCCGGAAATCGTGGGCGCCACCGTGTTGACCGGCGGCGAGCTCGGGATCGCCTGGGTCGCCGCGCTGGCGATGGCGGCAGTGCCGTCGGCGTTGGTGGCGGTGATCAGCACGCGCAGCTGCTCGCCCTCGTCGGCAACGCCGACCGTGTAGGTCGAGACGTTGGCGCCGGTCACCGACGTCCACGTGTTGCCGTCTGAGGAGCGCTGCCACTGGTAGCCGTAGGTGTTCCCCATCCCGGCCCAGGTACCGACGGTCGCCGTCAGCGTCGAGCTCCGCTGCGCGGTGCCGACGACCAACGGCGGCGTCTGGTTGACCGGCACCGCGGCCTGCACGGTCGTGGTCGGCTGGCTCGCCTGCACGATCGTCCCGTCCGGGTTCGCGGCGGACACGACCACGCGAACGACCGCGCCCTCGTCGGCGAGCCCGAGCGTGTAGCTCGAGCCGGTGGCGCCGGCGATGTTGACGAAACCTTCGCCGAAGTCGCGCTGCCACTGGTAGCTGTACTGGTTGTCCGGGCCCGTCCACGTGCCCTGCGTCGCGGTCAGCGTGTACGTGCGCGTCGGCGTGCCGCTGATCGTCGGGGCGACGATGTTGCGCCGCCGGATATGGCGAGATCAGCAGCGTCGGCTGGCTGGCCGCGGTGACGATGCCGTCGAGATTCGAGGCGCTCACGAGCATGCGGACCACGTCGCCCTCGTCGCCGGTCCCGAGCACGTACTGCGCGTTGGTCGCGCCCGCGATGTTCGTCCAGTTCGTGCCGTCGGCTGAACGCTGCCACTGGTAGGAGTACGTGTTGTTCGGGCCGCTCCACGTGCCCTGTGTCGCGGTCAGCGTGTAGGTCCGCTGCGTGGTCCCGGTCACGGTCGGCGCGACCGTGTTGACCGGCGGGTTCGACTGCACGGGTCCGACCGCCGGGCTCGTCGCCGTCACCTGGCCGTAGGCGTTGGTGGCGGTGACAACCGCGCGGACGCTGCCGCCCTCGTCGGCGCGGAGCGAGCGCGTAGCTCGAGTTGGTCGCGCCGGCGATGTTCGCCCAGGTGGTGCCCGTCGGGCGAGCGCTGCCACTGGTAGGTGTACGAGGTGCCGGCGGGATTCCAGGTCGAGTTGACGTTCAGGACCTGGCCCTGCTCGGGGGTGCCGCTGATCCTCGGCGCCACCGTGTTCCGCGGCGCGCCCGAGGCGACCGGCCCGACCGCGGCGGCGGTCACCGTGGCCGAGCCGAACTGATTGCCGGCGGTAACGACGGCCTGCAGCTGATCGCCGACGTCGGCGGCCACCGGGGTGTAGCTCGAGCCCGTCGCGCCGGCGATGGTCGCCCAGGTGCTGCCGCCGTCGGTCGAGCGCTGCCACTGGTAGGCGTACGAGGTCGGCGTCGGGTTCCAGGTCCCGCTCGACGTGGTGAGCGTCTGGCCCTGCTGGGCGGTGCCGCTGATGACCGGCGGTGCGGTGTTGGCGGGCGGGATCGATCCGGCGGACGCGCTCGTGAAGGTGTAGTCGTAGCCGTACGTGGTCCCGGCGCTGTTCTGCGCGACGAGCCGGTAGTGGTAGACCGTGCTCGCGGTCAGGCCGGTCAGATTGGCCGGGGCGGCGACCGGGGCCCGGCCCGCGCCGACGTCGGTCGGCGCGGGTCTGCTGCCCGTACGAGGTGGTCGTGCCGTACTGCCAGGAGTACGTGGTATCGAGCCCGTTGGGGTACACGCCGCCGGTCAGGCTCGCAACCGTCGCGCCGACGGTCAGCGCGTAGGTGTTGTTGTAGCCGGTGCCGACGGCGGGGCCGCCGACGCCGGGCGCGCCGTTGGCGACCGCGCCCGAGATCGACCCGACGCCCGTGGGGCCGTCGTAGCCGGTGCCGGCGTTGCAGATGTAGGCGATCGCGGCGGCGCAGCTGCCGGTCGAGCCGGTGACGGGATCGTTCAGCATCGCGCTGTCGCCGTAGGCCCACTGCGGGCTCGTGCCGTTGACTGCGGTGACCGCCTCGTACGCGGCGATCAGTGGGCTCGAGAGGCTGGTCCCGCCCATCTGGATCCAGCCGCCGTTGCCCGAGTCGTAGATGGTCAGGCCGGTGTACGGATCGGCGTCGGCGGACAGGTCCGACCACGAGCGTCCCGCGCATCCGGTGTCGGTCTGATACGACGGCTTGGGCACGTTCAGATCGCAGCCCGAGGCGCCGCCCCAGCCCCCGCTGAGCGACCAGGCGGATTCGCCGTAGCCGCGCAGGCTCGTGCTCGTGGTGGCGGCCGACAGGCTGGTCCCGCCGGCCGCGGTGACACCGGGCATCGCCGCCGGGTAGTTGTCGAGCCCGGCGCCGGGATAGCCGTGGTCGCCGGTGGACGCGATCACGGTCTGCCCCGGGTACGAGCTCGCGCCGAACGGCGCGGAGCTCGTCGCGCCCCAGCTGTTCGAGATCTGGTTGGCGCCGAGGCTCTCGGCGGTGGCGATGGCCGCGTACAGGTCGGAGTTGAAGTTGCTGTTGGCCTCGACCAGGATGATGTGGCAGTTCGGGCACAGCGACGAGACCGCGTCGAGGTCGAGGCTCTCCTCTTCCTCCCATCCGAGATCGCCCGACGGCAGCGGCGAGGCCTGCCCGTTCTCGTTGACCTTCCTGAAGCAGCCGTTCCCGGTCGTGCACGCCGGCAGCCCGTAATTGCTGCGGAAGTGCGCGAGGTCGGACTCGGCGTTCGGGTCGTCGTAGGCGTCGACGATCGCGACGGTGTCCGAGCCTCCCGCGGTCTGCGAGAGGTAGGTGAGGTCGTATGCCTGCTGCAGGTACGCGGGCGTGCTCGCGGTCGGCGGCGCCGTCGCACCCGAGCCCGATGCCCGTCACGGCGCCGCTCGGAGCGGCCTGGCCCGAGCGATGGCGGGGGAACACCTGGGTGAACGTCGCTCGGGCGTGGACGTGCGGATGGACCCGCGCGTGGCTCGAGCGCAAGCACGACCGCCTGGGCCAGGCACTGCGCCGTCCCGGGGCTCGGCGTCGGGCACACGTTCGCCGCGGCCACCTGCGACGGCGTCAGCCCGGTCACCTGCGCGAGCGAGTCCGCGACGGCCTGCGGGCTTGCGGCCGCCGACGGAATCCCCGGCCGGGTGTGCGCGATCCCGGCGGCCAGCGGCTGCCTGAGGTTCAGCGATGCGGCCCGCGCGCTCGCACCCGGGAGGGCGAGCAGAACGGCGCTGCACACGAGCAGCAGCATCGGCAGTAGCACGGCGCCGGCGCGACTCTGGGCACGCCGGAGCACCCTGATCGGGGTTTCCATGCTCTCTTTATTGGGCGCTCGACCCGACCGGACCGAGTTCTCGGCCATGCCGTTCGGCGGATATACGACGTCTGCGTGAGCGACGGGGCGTGCTGACGGCGCCGCGGGTCCAGTGGCCGGACCGGCCGCCGGACTTCTCGAGCAGCACGACCTCGCCGATCTCGGCGCCGCGCTCGATCCCCTTGATCATGTCGTAGACGGTCAGCGCCGCCACCGAGGCGGCGGTCATCGCCTCCATCTCGACGCCGGTCGGCCCGGTCGTCCGCGCCTCGGCGGTGAGCGTGATCGTGCCGGCCTCGCGCATCCACCGACGGCCTCGACCCCGGCGAACGACAGCGGCAGCGGATGGCACAGCGGGATCAGCTCGGCGGTCCGCTTGGCGGCCTGGATGCCCGCGATCCGCGCCACCCCGAGCACGTCGCCCTTGGGCGCATCGCCGGCAACGACCGCTTCCGCGGTCTTGCGGGACACGCGCACCACGGCCCGCGCCACCGCGCGCCGCTCGGTCGCCGGCTTGTCGCCGACGTCGACCATCCGGGCCCGGCCCGCCGAGTCCAGATGCGTGAGGTCGCTCACCGCGCCGCGGGCGCGACCATGCGCTGGGCGTCGGCGATCAGGTCGCGAACGGCCTCGACGTCGCCGGCCCGCAGCAGCTCGATCGGGTCGGGGTCGCCGTTGACGATCGACTCGAAGAACACCTTGCGATCCTGGTAGGTCGGGAGCGTCGCCTTGGCCCAGCCGCGGGCGTCGTTGAGCAGGATCGCGAGCAGCGCGTACGGCTCGCCGAACAGCTCCCCGATCTCCCGCTTCATCCGCTTGGCCAGCGCCGGCGAGGCGCCGGCGGTCGAGATCGCCACCGCCAGCGGCCCGGTGCGCACGATCGCGGGCAGGATGAAGTTGCACAGCGGCGGCACGTCGACGACGTTGACGAGCATCGCCCGCGCCTCGGCGTCCTCGAACACGCGGATGTTCAGGTCGGTGTCGTCGGTCGCGGCGATCGCGATCAGAGCGCCGTCCAGGTCACCGGACGCGTACTCGCGCTGGTGCCACCGGATCGAGCCCTCGAGCGCGAGCTGCGTCAGCTCCGGATGGGCCTCGGGGGCGATCAGCGTCACGTCGGCGTCGCACGCGAGCAGCCCCTCGACCTTCTCCAGGCCGACGTCGCCACCGCCGACGACCACGCACCGCCGGCCGGTGAGGCGCAGGCACGCGATGTAGAACGGCGTCTCGAGCATTCCCTGCACGCACGACTGGTCGCACGTGCCCTTGCGGAGCTGGCAGACGCACTCCTTGCCGGTATAGGCCTGGGCAGGCATCGTCTTACAGGGTATCGAGGGGCGCTCGACCGCCCGCCGGCGGCCGCCGCCCGAACCGCTACCGCTTCACGGCGTCCCGCGCGAGCCGCGCCCCGACCTTCATCAGCGGCCCGAACACCGTCGCGCAGCGCCGTCGCCCGCTCCGACGACTGGCCGTACAGGATCTTCGCGCTCTGACGGAACGCCTTGCCGAGCGTCTCGTCGTAGGGATGCCACCACGGGTCGCGCATCGTCGCCCCCTCCCAGACGCGCAGCTTGACGTTGACGCACTCGTACAGCCCGAACTTCGAGTGGGTGCGGCCCAGACCCGAGTCCTTGACGCCGCCCCACGCGCACTGGCAGGCGCCGTGGCTGAACATGTGGTCGTTGATCCACACCATGCCCGATTCGAGCTCGCCGGCGATCCGCTCGCCGCGGGCGCGGTCCGAGGTCCACACCGACGCGCCCAGCCCGAAGTCCGAGTCGTTGGCGAGCGCCACCGCCTCGGCCTCCGAGTCGACGACGATGATCGGCAGCACCGGGCCGAAGATCTCCTCGCGCATGATCCGCATCTCGTGCGTGACGCCGGTCAGCACCGCCGGGCGCGTAGAACGCGCCGTCGAGCCCCGCGGGCGCCTCGACCGCGCCGCCGCAGTGCAGCACAGCCCCGGCCGCCACCGCGTCGTCGACCAGCTCGCGGACGATCTCGAGCTGCTCGCGAGAGACCATCGGCCCGATCTCGGTGTCCCAGCTCATCGGGTCGCCCACGCGCAGCCGTTCTGAGCTCCCGCGACCACGCGGCGATGAACCGGTCCGCCACCGAGCGCTGCACGTACACGCGCTCGATCCCCGAGCACGTCTGGCCGGCGTTCGCGAACCCGCCCCAGATCGCCCCCGAGACGGCGTGCTCCATGCGCGCGTCGTCCAGGACGATCATCGGGTCCTTCCCGCCGAGCTCGAGCACGCAGCCCTTCAGGCGGCGCGCGCACGCCTCCGCCACCGTCCGCCCCGTCTGCACCGATCCGGTGAAGAACACCTTGCCGACGCTCGACTCGGCCAGCGCCGCGCCGGTGCCCGGACCGTGCACGACCCGCACGAGCCCCTCGGGCACGCCCGCGCGCTCGAACACGCGCACGATCCGCTCGCCGATCAGCGGCGTCAGCGACGCCGGCTTGAGGACCACGCCGTTGCCGGCCATCAGCGCCAGCGCAACCTCGCCCATCGGAATGCTCCATGGGTAGTTCCAGGGCGAGATGACCCCGATCACGCCGAGCGGCTCGTACACGAAGGCCGAGCGCTTGGTCTTCAGGAACCACTGCGACATCGGGATCTTCTCCTCGGAGAGGATCTCGGCGCCGGCGTGGGCGATCCACTGCAGCGCGTCGATCGTCGGCAGGACCTCCATCGAGAACGCCTCGGTCCGCGGCTTTCCCTGCTCGCGAGCGAGCAGGTCGCGGATGTCGTCGTCCTGGTCGAGCAGCACCTGCGAGGCGCGCTCCAGGTAGCGCCCGCGCTCCTCGAGTGACAGCCGACCCCAGGCCGGCTGCACGGCGGCGACGGCGTCGACGACGCCCTGCACGTCCTCGGGCGCGGTGGTCTGAACCGAGCCGATCGGCTCTCCGGTGGCGGGGTTGAACGATTCGAGCTGGGCTGGTGGCTATAGCGGTGTCCATGCGGTCGAGACTAGCGTCCGCGCCGTGGGTCAGCCCCGGTCAGGCCCGCCCGCGAGCGCGGCGGATCTCCTCGAGCCGCGCCCGCAGCGCCGCCTCCGCGTCGTCGGGCGCGTAGAACCGCTGCCCGATCGCCGAGTCCGGCATCAGCTCCTGCGGCGAGAAGTGACCCGGACGGTGGTGCGGGTTGTCGTACCCGCCGTCGCTCCGGGTCGACGATCGCAGCCACGGCGGCGGGAGCCTCGGCCCCATGCTCGCGGATGTACTGCCGGGCGGCGACCGATCGACCGCTTGGCCGCGTCGGACTTCGGCGCGAGCGACAGATACAGACGCAGCCTGCGCAAGCGCGAACTGGCACTCGGGCAGGCCGACGTGCTCGACGGCCGCCGCCGCCGCGGTCGCGACCGACAGCGCCACCGGGTCGGCGTTGCCGATGTCCTCGGACGCGAGCACGACCATCCGGCGGACGATGAACCGCGGGTCCTCGCCACCCTCGAGCATGACCGCGAGGTAGTACAGCGAGGCGTCCGGGTCCGATCCCCGGGTCGCCTTGATCCACGCCGAGATCGTGTCGTAGTGGCGATCGGCCTGCCGGTCGTACAGCAGCGCGCGGCGCTGGAGCGCATCCTCGGCGTGCGCGAGGTCGACGGTCCCGTCCGGACCGGCCGTCTGGCACGCCAGCTCGAGCGCGTTCAGCGCGGTCCGGGCATCGCCGCCGGCGCGCTAGGCGAGGAACTCGAGCGCGGCCGGGTCGACCCGCGAGCGCCGGCCCGCACTCGCCACGCTCGAGCGCCCGGTCGATCAGCACGCGCACGTCCGCCGGCGACAGCGGCTCGAGTTCGTAGATGCGAGTGCGCGACAGCAGCGCGGAGTTCACCTCGAAGTACGGGTTCTCGGTCGTCGCCCCGATCAGCGTCACGATCCCGTCCTCGACCGCCGGCAGCAACGCATCCTGCTGGGCCTTGTTGAAGCGGTGGATCTCGTCGAGGAAGAAGATCGTGCGCCGGCCGCCGGAGGCCAGCCGCTCGCGCGCCCGCTCGATCACGCCGCGCACCTCGGCGCGGCCCGCCTGGACCGCGCTCTCCTCCTCGAACGCGGCGTCGGATGCCTCGGCGATCAGGCGGGCCAGCGTCGTCTTGCCGCTTCCGGGCGGCCCGTGCAGGATCATCGAATGGGGGTTGCCCTCCTCGATCGCGCGGCGTAGCGACGATCCGGGCGCCAACAGCCGGTCCTGGCCGACGAACTCGTCGAGCGTGTGCGGTCGCATCCGCGTCGCCAGAGGCGCGCCGGGCACCGTCGCCGAACGGCTGCGCGCCGGCGCCTCGTCCTCGCCGAACAAGCGATCCATGTCACAAGTATGCGACGGCCGCCGTTCTACGCTCGAATCGATGCCGCTCCAGAACCGCGTCACGCCGCTGGGTGAGCTGATCGCCACGCCCGAGCGAGGACTCGTCTACGCCAACCGAGGCTGCCTGCACGACGCGGCCGGGCGGATCGGCGACCGTTACCCGACCAGAAGATGGATCGCGTGCCGGCTCGAGTTCAACGGTCGCCGGCGGGACCCGAAGATGATGCCCGGCCGGTTCACCGAGCTGTTCTTCCTCGACGAGGCGACCGCGCTCGCCGCCGGCCACCGCCCGTGCGGGGAGTGCCGCTACGCGGATTACCAGCAGCTGACCACGATGTGGGCCGAGCTGCACCCCGGCCAGCACGGCGCCGACGCGATCGACGAGCAGCTCGACCGCGAGCGGCGCGACCCACGGACGAAGCAGCGCCGGTTCCACGAGCGCGGATTTCGGCGAGCTCCCCGACGGCACGTTCGTGCTCCACCAGGGCGAGCCCCACCTGCTGCTCGGCTCGGAGCTGCTCCGCTGGTCCCCGGCGGGGTACACGGCCCGTGTCAACCGCCCGGACGGCGCAACCGCGACCGCGACCGTGATCACGCCACCGTCGCTGGTGGCGCTGCTCCGCACCAACCGGACGCCGCTCGTCCCGCTCGTGCACGGGTCAGCAACCGCCGCCTCCGATCGACCAGCCGCCAACCCGACCTGACATAGTCTGCGCACCATGGGTGACGACTGGCGACTGCAGGTTGGCCTGTTCGAGGACGGGAGAGCGCACGCGCTGACCGAGCGACTCGACGCCGGGAAGCTCGGCGACGATCTCGAGGAGGAGTTCGGCCAGCGCCTGGTCGTGTCCGCAGATCCTCCGAACGTGTTCGTGTACGCGGGCGATCGAGCGCAGGCCGAGGCGGCCGAGAGCAAGATCCGGGCGGTCGCGGCCGAGCACGACTGGGACATCGAGATCGAGCTCAGGCACTGGCATCCCACCGCGGAGGATTGGGAGGACCCGGACAAGCCGCTTCCCGAGAACGACGCCCAGCGCCTCGCCGAGCACCAGGCGCTGCTCGAGACCGAGCGCGAGAACTCCGCCATCCGCGGCTACCCCGAGTACGAAGTCCGGATCGAGTGCCCGTCCCATCACGACACGGTCAAGCTCGACCGAGCGCCTGCACGACGAGGGGTTCCCGACCGTGCGGCGGTGGAAGTACCTGCTGGTCGGGGCGGCCGACGAGGACAGCGCGAACGCGCTCGCCGAGCGCCTGCGCGGCGAGGCCCCTGACGGCAGCACCGTGACCGCCGAGGCGAGCCTGCGCCAGACCTACGACGACGAGCCGACGCGCGGCTCGTTCGCCATATTCGGCGGCCTGGGCGGCTGACCACCCGTATTCCCCTCGGGCGAAGCGGCGGCGGTCGCGACGTCCTCGGCGTAGGTGAAGCGCGCCCGCGCCAGGAACAAACCCGCGGCGAAGAGCGTCACGAGCAAGATCAGGAAGCTGATCTCGAGTCCCCGGGCCTCACTCGGCGATACGCCACCGGCGTGCGTGCCGATCGGGGCCTGCGCAGGCACGATGCCCGCGATCAACTGGGAGAGCCCGCCGAACACGAGCGGGGCCAGCGCCTGGGCGAGCGAGCGCAGGAACGTCCGGACGCTCTCTGCGCGGCCCCACAACAGGGCCGGCATGATGTCGAGCCGCGCGGCATCGAGCGGTGGGTTAGCCGCCGACAGAAGCGAGGCGCCGGCGACGTCGAACCACAACGCAGGCGTCAGGTGGCTGCCGAGCACGCCAGGGATGAGCAGCGCCGCGGCGCCGAGATAGCACAGCGCCGGGACCCAGACCCGTGCCTCGATGAACCCGCGCCGAACCATCGTGTCCGTGATCCGGCCGCTGACCAGAGTGCCGATCATCGCTCCCCCGACCAGCGCCGCCAGCACCACCTCGGCTGTCGCCTGGTTGACGTGATAGTGACCGCGGACGAACAGGAGCGCGAAGGTCGTCAGTCCCGAGAAGTAGAAATAGC
>CAWFMK010000007.1:0-1229203 GCA_963816915.1 uncultured beta proteobacterium | reverse complement strand
ACGATCGGGCGCGAGTAAACGCGCGCGGCGTTGAGTCGCGCGATGTAAGAGTCGGCGATGCGTTTCTGCTCGTCGGAAGTATAGAAAATGGCGGAACGGTAATGCGAACCGGTTCGGGTCCTTGCCGATTCCACTGCGTGGGATCGTGCGCGACGGAAAAATAGACCATCAGAAGCTGGCCGTAGGTGACTTGCAAGGGATCGTAGGTGACTCGCACGCTTTCCGCGTGGCCGGTCAAACCCATACGCTGACGGCTTCGTACGACGGAGACTCAGGAATCCGCCCGAATAGCCGGAAACGACTTGTTGACGCCGCGCAGTTGCTCGAAGACGGCTTGCATGCCCCAGAAACAGCCGCCCGCAAACACGGCGGTCTGCTGCGTTATTGCAGGTGCGAGGGGCGCGTCCAGAGCGGGCACCGGCATCGCCGCGGAAGGCGCGGCGGGAGGACGAGCGCTGAGGGAACGGAAAGCGGTCCAGCCAACCAGCAGAATAATGATAGCAACGGCGATGGTGCGACCGATGATGGGACTTTGCATGGAGGAATGCCTCACAGCAGTTAGAGTGCGTGGTGACAGGAAGGTTACACGGGCCGCGGCTCGGGCGCCTATGTGCCAGTGGCTCTAAGCTCAACGCCAGCCGTGCGCAACGCGCTATTTATCGCCGCGGCAATTTCCGGTGCGCCGGGCGTGTCTCACGAATGCAGATGGTCTGCGCATGCAGCGGCACCCTGCTGCCGTCCGCTGCAATGACGCTGCCCTGTTGGACGATTTGCACCGCTTGCGCCGCGGCTTCTCCGGGATATTTCAGCAACGCGTCCTGGAATTTGCGCGAACGCAGAGTGCCGTCGGGCTCGTACCGGCGGTCGGCAAACGCCTCCGCAGCCACGGTGGATCCGGCGGCTCGAAATTCCTCGAGCATCGCGGAGCCCGCGAGACCCACCAGCACTACATCGCTTCTCCAGCGTGCAATGCCTTCAGCGATTGCGCGGGCAACTCCGTGTCCGCGCGCCGCTTGGTTGTAAAGCGCGCCGTGAGGCTTCACGTGACAGATTTGGGCTCCGCAACGATCCGCGATTTCCGCCAGCGCCAGCAGTTGTCTGTGAACCGAAGTAGCAATTTCTTCGCGGCTCAGTTCCAACTCAATCCGGCCAAAATTGGCGCGATCCTCGTATCCCGGATGCGCGCCAATCGCCACGCCGTGCTGCACGCATTGTTGGACGGTCGCTTGCATCATTGCGGCATCGCCTGCGTGCCCGCCGCAAGCCACGTTCGCCGAAGTGACGTAGCGCAGCAGCTCTTCCTGCGCGCCGCCGGTGACCGCTTCGGCGACTTCTCCCATATCGCAATTCAAATCGACGCGCTTCATGCGAAAAGAAACTCCTGAGAATTCAAACGTTTTTGCTGCCCGATCCACAATTGGCGCGCCTCGGCAAAGGTGACGCGTTCAAAGCGAATTTCGTCGCGCGGACGCAGCTGGCCGATGCAAAACAGATCTACTCCGATCACATTCGCGATCTTCGGATAGCCGCCCGCGGTTTGCTGATCGACGAATAGCAGGATGGCCTGACCCGACGGCGTCGCTTGCACCGCGCCGAGGGAGACGCCCTCGCTGATCATTTCTTTCGCAGTCTGCAGTGCCAGTGCCGGGCCTTCCAGTCGTAATCCCATGCGATCCGCCTCTTCGGTAACGCGAAAGGCGCTCTGCAATAATGTGCGTTGCGCCTTGGGCAAAAACCAGTCGAATTGCGGGCCTTCCGTCACGCGAAGTATTTTACGTGCCTGAAACGCCTGCAGCGCCTTGGGTGCGAGCCTGCTCGTGGCAGCCGCTTGGTGGGCGGCCAATTTGCAGCACGTCGCCCTTTTCCGGGCAAGGCGCGGCCGTTGAATCCGCCGAGACCGCTCAGCAGGTGTGTCGAGCGCTGCCGAGCACCGGGGCAACATGCACGCCACCCGCAATGGCAAGGTAGCATCGCGCGCTTGTACGAGTTTGGCCCAGGCGCAATTTTCCGCCGGGTATTACGGCATGAGGGGACGCCTGATCGAGAGGGCGGCCGTCCAACGATGCGCCAAAATCCCCGCCAACCAACGCGATCACGCCGCCTTCGGGAAAGATGTAGCTTCCGCCGAGCAGGGTCATTTCGAGCGCTGCTGCCGCCGGCGCATTGCCTACCAGCAGATTCGCTAATCGCAACGATACCGGATCTGCCGCGCCCGATGGCGATACGCCCATTGGGCCGTAGCCCGCGCGGCCCAGATCCTGCACGCTGGTTTGCAGCCCGGGATGCTCAACCACGAGCCTGCTCATCGATTCTCCAACGCGGAAAATTCTTCGCGGCGATTGGACGAAAGCGCACTTCATCGCCGACGTCCAGCAGCCCCATGGGCTCACGCTCGGCCTGAAACATGCGCAGGGGCGTCCTGCCCAGCAGGTTCCAGCCACCGGGAGTGGCGAAGGGATAAACGGCGGTCTGCTTTCCAGCGATGCCTACGCTACCGGCAGGAACTTTTCTTCGTGGAGTTGCGAGACGCGGCGTGGCCAGAGAATCCGGCAATTCCCCAAGGTAAGCAAAGCCGGGCGCGAATCCCAAAAAATATGCGTGATAGGTTTGGGAAGAATGCAGTTCGATGACGCGTTCCGGTCTCAATCCGCGCGCTACGGCAACTTCTTCCAGGTCCGGGCCAAATTCGCCGCCGTAGCAAACCGGGATTTCGACGAGTCGCGGCGTGGGCAGTGCGATCTTTTGCGCGCGCTTTTCGTAACCGCGCAGCGTCGCTTCGACCTGGGCGTGATCCACCGCGCAAGCGTCAAACGAAACCAACAGCGAACAATACGCCGGTTGCAAGTTGCGTAGCCAAGGCAACGGCTCGTGCTGCAATAGCCTCAACAACCGTACTACCCGTTCCTGCGTGCGAGAGTCCGATTTCCTCGCCCAGGTATACAAGCAGCGCCTGGTCACTGGCCGCGCGGAATCGCACCGTTCCTCCCCGTCTACTGCGCGCTACTGCACAAATCCAATGTTTCCGCCCGGTACCATCCCTCCAAACCCTCTTTGATCGGCCCAAACTGCGCCTCAAAACCCGAAATATTCTCGCCGAGGGCTCGCCAGATGCGTTTCGCGTGCCCCGGGCTGACGATCATGCTGGCCAGCAGTTTCCCCTGACCGCCATTGGGGAAAACATAAACAAAATTCAGCGTGAACTCCTCCGCGTGGTGATGAACCATCACGAGATTGCTGTACATTCCCTGCAGCTCTTTTTCGTCGGCTTTGATTTGAACCTGCCCTGGCGGCGGTGCTTGTTTCTCATCCATGTTTTTCTCCCCGAAATTGCCACATCCAAAATAGCACAGCCATGGTGGGCGATGGCTTCTCTACATTCATCGGGGTATGGCTTTGGCCTGAATTTATACAGAATCGATGCGAATACCATGCTTTGCGCGGCGCAGCACCGTGCGCCGAGGAATCACAACATTAATTGATTGTGAGAGCGCTGGGCCGCGATGACGCAAAAAGCAACGTCGCGTCATCTTACGCAGAAGATCTATTGACAGTTCCAATCCTTATTAAGTATAGTTTAGACGAAGAGTTCACTATAGTTAATAGAAAGATGGGCGACACCTTTTCCAAGCATCTGGCGACGCAGCCGCCTCTCGGACTCAGAGGGCACTTCCGGCTGGCGCCACTCCCTGACACTGCCGTCTCTGCCCGAATCCCATCGCACCATCAAGATCACCCCGGGTTCCTCGTGGTTTCGCAAGATACTCGCCTTTGCCGGGCCGGGCTACCTGATTGCCGTGGGTTATATGGACCCGGGCGACTGGGCCACGGACATTGGCGGAGGATCGAAATTTGGGTATGCCCTGCTCAGCGTGGTGTTGATCAGCAATCTGATGGCAATGTTTCTGCAGGGGCTCTCCGCCAAGCTAGGCATTGCCACCGGCCGCGACCTCGCGCAGGCTTGCCGGGACCACTATTCGCGCCCCGTCTCGATTTTTCTCTGGGTCGTCTGCGAACTGGCCATCGCCGCGTGCGACCTTGCGGAGGTTCTGGGCTCCGCCATCGCTTTGAAACTGCTTTTCGGGCTGCCACTTCTCGCCGGGGTGCTTTTGACTGCCTTCGACGTTTTAATCGTTCTAGCGCTGCAGGGCCGCGGATTCCGGTTCGTCGAAGCGTTCGTGGTAACGCTGATCGGGACCATCGCGATGTGCTTCGCTTACGAGATCTTTTTCGCGCGGCCACTGTGGCTGGAAGCGGTGCATGGTTTTGTTCCGCACCTGGAAATTCTGCGCAACAAAGAAATGCTGTACATCGCCATCGGCATCATCGGGGCTACCGTCATGCCGCATAATCTTTATCTGCACTCCAGCATCGTGCAGACCCGCGCGTTTGGGCAGAGCAACCCGGAGCGCCGCGAAGCTATAAAGTACGCGATCATCGATTCGACGGTAGCGCTCACATTTGCGTTGTTTATCAACGCTGCGATTTTGGTGCTCGGCGCCGCGGCCTTTCACTCCGCGGTCTTAATCAAGTCGCGGACATCTCGCAGGCATACAAACTGCTCAGTCCAGTCCTAGGCGCCAGCCTGGGGAGCACGCTGTTTGCGTTCGCGCTGCTCGCCTCAGGACAAAATTCCACGCTCACGGGAACGCTGGCCGGCCAGATTGTGATGGAGGGCTTTCTGCAGATTCGGCTGAAGCCGTGGTTCGCCGTCTAGTTACCAGGCTCATCGCGATTCTGCCCGCGGTGCTGGTGATTGGCATCGCCGGCGAAGGCAAACTCACGGCGCTGCTGATCCTCAGCCAGGTGGTGCTGAGTTTTCAATTGCCGTTCGCGGTGATACCGCTGGTGCGCTTCACCAGCGACCGCGCGAAAATGGGGGAATTCGCCAATTCGCGCGCCACCGCTGTGATTGCCTGGGGCGTTACCGCCGCCATTCTCTTCTTCAATGCCGAACTGCTCTGGCTGACCTTCCGCTCGTACTGAATTTATCTCAGCCGCGCTTCCTCCCCATGCCCCATTTGTGCGAAGATTTTGCCTGGGCCATGAGCGCGAAACCGCAACGGAGCCTCAAGATGCGCAAAATCCTTTTTGCCTGTACCCTCGCCCTGATTTTTCTATCGATTGGTTTTGCCGCGTTCCAGAAGACTCCCTGATCGTGCCTCCGGAAGAAAAGGCGCGCAAGAATCCGCTGACCGCTTCCGACGCGAACACCACCGCCGCAAAGCGAGATCTAATCGATCACTGCGCCAACTGTCACGGAGACACCGGCAAAGGCGACGGCTCCGACGCGATGATGTACGATCCCGCGCCTGCGGATCTGACCGATGAGGCGCGCATGCGGAAAGTGACCGACGGCGAGATCTACTACCAGATTACGGAAGGCCGTAAGCCTATGCCTTCTTTCAAGAAACGCCTGACGGAAGAGCAGCGCTGGCAACTGGTGTTGCTGGTGCGCTCGTTCGCCGGCGCTCCATCCGCGCCATCGCCGGCGAAAAAGCCAGACGTGCCTGGCGACAAAAAGCCGGATCCTCCCGCTTCCCGTTAACTGCCCGGTTCAGCCGGCGTGATTACGATCTTGCGGAAATACACGTGTCCTTTTTCGCTGCCTTGCAGATACATAGATGGGACCCGACGAGGCTTCGCGACTGTCAAGCGCGCCACCCGTGATGCCAGGAATCTCCTGATTGTCGACAATGGTTTTGCCGTCGTGTACCACGGTGATGTTTCGTCCGATCAAAGTGATGTCGTAGGTCTGCCATTTTCCAGACGTGCGAGCAGGTTCCGGCGAGGGCGTCAGGAATCCGTAGACGCTGCCGAGGCGGCGATTCGGAGGATCATTTGGCGAGTCGGTCTCGATCTGCACTTCGTACCGCCCGCGTAGATACACGCCGCTATTCGAATCCGCATCGGGTTTGAATTCCACGTGCAGCTTGAAATCCTGGAATTTCTGGTCGTTGATCAAATCGGGGCCTTCTCCGGGAGTAACCAGATTGCCGTTCTCCACTTTCCAGGCAGTCTTAGCGTCGGATTTGCTCATCGTCCATCCGGACAGATCTTTTCCGTTGAACAGCGCAATGGGCTTACCCCATTTTGGCATGCCGTTCTCCTTCAGCGAGGGCGCCTTTTCTCCAGTCCACGTCCACGTCGTAGTGCCGTCCGGCGCCGTAGCCGTTCCCGAAAGCGTGTTGTCGGTCAGCGTGCCATTGAATACCATATCGCTCTTGGCGCTTTCTTCTTCCTTCGGCGAAACAAATTTCAATTGGCCATTCGTGATTTCAACTTTGGGCAGTGGCCGCGCGTTTCCCCAGCGCCCCACCTTACGGCTTTCAGCTGGCCATTCTCCTTCGTCAACTCCAGCCAAGACGGGTACTCCTTGTCCGGCGCCTTCAGCGTTAAATCCCAGCGGCCAAGAAACGACTCGACCGGCACTGCGGGAGCGGTACTGGCGGTCTTGCTGGTGTCCGCGGTCGGCGAACATGCAGCCCCGCCCAATGCCAACACCACGGCCACCACAAATAAAGAAGCACTTCTTTGCAGTTTCATTAGGATCCCTTCTTTTCGGCGAGATCTGAGGACTCTGCCGATTTGCCACGATGAGACAAATGCAGGTTTCGTCTTATTCTACCCTTGCGAGCGGTTTCTGACAATTCGTACAATTCCGTGTATCCTGATTTCTTCTATTTCATTCAGGGGAACTTCATGAAGCCTGCTATTCGTCTTGCTGTGTTGGTTGTGGTTTCCTGCGCCCGCGGTTTTCGCTGCGCCGGGCGCGATTCATTGCGGAAAGCTCGTGGACGTTACCAGCGGGAAACCGCTTGTCGATCAAATGGTCGTGTTTGACGACAACGGCGTTGTCACCGCTGTTGGTGCCGCCGGCTCCACCATCTTGCCGCAGGGCGTCACAGCGGTCGATCTTTCCGGTTCCACGTGTCTGCCTGGCTTAAATCGATGTACACACGCATCTCACCTCCGATCCGACGGATAACGGTTATGCCGGGCTCGCGCGTTCGATTCCTCGCGAAGCCATCACCGGCGCCAAGAACGCCAACAAAACGGTGCGCGCCGGATTCACGACCGTGCGCAACGTCGGCGCCGGAAATTTTACCGATGTAGCTTTGCGCGATGGTATCAACGACGGCGATATCCCCGGCCCGCGCATGTTCGTCTCCGGACCTCCTCTAGGGATCACCGGCGGTCACTGCGACAATAATCTGTTGCCTTACGAATTTCACTACAAGGAGGGCGGAGTTGCGGATGGACCGTGGGCCGTCCGAACCAAGGTTCGCGAAGTCGTGAAATACGGCGCGGATCTCATCAAGGTGTGCGCCTCCGGAGGCGTCTTGAGCAAGGGCGACCAGCGCTAGTGCCCGCGCCGAGCCCACCACGCCGCGATCTCGCCGACGATGCCACGCCTGAAAGCGAGCACACAGACCACGAAGATGGCACCCGTGATGACGGTGACCCACTGCCCGAATGCGGAGAGATAGTTTTCCAGTCCGACGATGACGAGCGCACCCACGACCGGCCCAAAGATGGTTCCCATGCCCCCCAGCAGCGTCATCAGGACTACCTCGCCAGACATCGTCCAATGCACGTCGGTGAGCGAGGCGAGCTGGAACACGATCGCCTTGGTCGCGCCGGCGAGACCCGCGAGCGTCGCCGAGAGCAGGAACGCAAGCAGCTTGTAGCGGTCGACATCGTATCCAAGCGAGATCGCGCGCGGCTCGTTCTCGCGAATGGCCTTCAGCACGTTGCCGAAGGGCGAATGGACGGTACGATAGATGAGCAGGAACGCCGCGAGGAATATGACGAGAACGACGTAGTACATCACCAGGGTGCTGCTCAGGTCGAGGAGCCCGAACAGCTTGCCGCGCGGCACCGACTGGATGCCGTCCTCGCCGTGCGTGAACGGCGCCTGCAGGCAGAAGAAGTACACCATCTGCGCCAGCGCCAGCGTGATCATCGCGAAGTAGATGCCCTGGCGGCGGATGGCAAGCACGCCGACGATCAGGCCCAGCACCGCCGCCACGGCGGTGCCGGCCAGGATCGCGGCCTCGGGCGGCCATCCCCACTCCTTGGCGGCGTGCGCGCAGATGTATCCGGCGGTGCCCAGGAACATGGCGTGGCCGAAGGAGAGCAATCCGCCGAACCCGATCAGCAGATTGAACGCGCACGCGAACAACGCGAAGCAAAGCACCTTCATCAGGAACACGGGGTAGATGCCGAGCAACGGCGCAACGGCGAAGATTGCCGCCATGACCGCGATCGCAATCCCAACGCCGGCGGGTCGCGCGCCGGAGGCTGCCCGGGTGGTAGTCACCGCCATCGCTTAGCGCTCCTTCCCGAACAGGCCCGCGGGCCGGATGATGAGCACGATCACCATGATCACGAAAATCACGGTGTTCGATGCCTCGGGATAAAAAACCTTGGTGAGACCTTCGACGATCCCCAGCCCGAAACCGGTGATGACCGCGCCGAGAATCGATCCCATCCCTCCGATGACGACCACGGCAAAGACGACGATGATGAGATTCGCGCCCATCAGCGGGCTCACCTGGTATATCGGCGCCGCCATCACCCCGGCGAATGCCGCGAGCGCGACGCCGAAGCCATAGGTCAGCGTGATCATCCTCGGAACATTGACCCCGAAGGCCTGCACCATCGCCGGATTCTCGGTCGCCGCGCGCAGGTACGATCCGAGCTTGGTCCGCTCGATGACGTACCACGTCGAGGCGCACACGATCACCGACGCAGCGATCACCCACGCCCGGTACTTTGGCAGGAACATGAAGCCGAGATTGAAAGCTCCCGAGAATTCCTCGGGCAATCGATACGGCTGCCCCGAGCTGCCGTAGTAGTTGGTGAATACACCCTGGAAAATCAGCGCGAGTCCGAACGTCAGCAGCAGACCATATAAATGGTCGAGCTTGTAGAGCCGGGACAGCATGGTGCGCTCGATGATGATGCCGGTGATGCCAACGACGAGCGGCGCGATGAGCAGCGACCACCAGTAGCCGACGCCCGCGAACTCGAGAAGGAAGTACGCACAGAACGCGCCGAGCATGTACTGCGCGCCGTGCGAGAAGTTGATGATATTGAGCAGGCCGAAAATGACCGCGAGCCCGAGCGAGAGCATGGCGTAGAACGCGCCATTGATCAGGCCGATCAGCAGCTGACCGAACAGCGCCTGCGTCGAAATGCCGAAGATTTCGGTCATTGCAGTGCCCTCAGGCGCACGCGCCTCGCCACGTGCGGTCGCCGCTCACGCAGAGATGCCCATCCGGAGGTCATCGCGCATCTCGCGACCGCACGCCGTCCAACCGCTATTTCTTGGCCAGCGGACAGTCGCCTTCGGTCAGCGATCTGAACGCCTGATCCGCGGGAATCGTCGCTACGATCTTGTAGTAGTCCCACGGCGCCTTCGATTCCGCGGGCGTCTTGACCTGGACCAGATACGCCGGATGGATCTTGCGTCCGTCGATGCGGATCGTGCCCTTGCCGAACAGCGGATCGTCGGTCTGCAACTCCTTCATTTTCGCGATGACCTTGGTGCCGTCGTCGCTCTTGAGCGCCTCGACCGCTTTCAGGTAATGCAGCACCGCTGCATACACGCCGGCGTGAACCATCGTCGGATAGATGCCCTTGTCCAGCGGCGCGAACCGCTTCGCGAACGCCCGCGTCTGGTCATTCATGTCCCAGTAGAACGTCTCGGTGAAAGTGAGTCCCTGCGCGGTCTGCAGGCCGAGCGAATGGATGTCGGTGAGGAACACCAGAAGCCCCGCGAGCTTCTGTCCGCCCTTGACGATGCCGAACTCGGCTGCCTGCTTGATCGAATTGGTCGTGTCGCCGCCGGCGTTGGCAAGGCCAATGATCTTCGCCTTCGAAGCCTGCGCCTGCAGCAGGAACGACGAGAAATCCTGCGTGTTCAGGGGCACCTTCACGCCACCGACCACCTTGCCTCCGTTGCGCAGAACGGCCGCGCTGGTGTCGCGCTCGAGCGCGGCTCCGAAGGCATAGTCGGCGGCGATGAAAAACCACGTGTCGCCTCCCTGCTTGGTGATCGCGGTTCCGGTGCCATTGGCCAGCATCCATGTGTCGTAGGACCAGTGAACGGTATTCGGGGAGCATGCCTTGCCGGTCAGGTCCGAGGTACCGGGGCCCACTGCCAGGAACGCCTTGCCCTTGTCCTTGGTGATCTGGTTGACCGCCAGCGCGACGCCGGAGTTGGGCACGTCGACGATCATGTCGACCTTGTCGACGTCGTACCATTGACGCGCGATATTGGACCCTACGTCAGCCTTGTTCTGATGATCGGCGGAGACGATCTCCACTTTGTAGCCGCGCTTCTCGATGCCCGAATCCTCGACCGCCATTTTCGCGGCGACGACAGAGCCTGCGCCCGCGAGGTCGGTATAGAGGCTGGACATGTCGGAGAGCACCCCGATCTTGATCACCCCGTCGGAAACCTGCCCTTGCGCCATACCCACTGTTCCCGCAAGCGCGAGAGCGAGCAAACTTCCTTGTAGTCGTTTCATGCTTTCTCCATCCATTGGTCGAGCTGTTTGACTTGCGGCTGTGCGACCTTCACACACCCAGGTATTCGTGCAGTTTCCCCATGTTCGCATCGAGCTCGGCATTTGGGATCATGTCGATGATCTTGCCTCGCTCCATGACGTAATGCCGGTCCGCGACGGTGGCCGCGAACCGGAAATTCTGTTCGACCAGCAGTATCGTGAAGCCCTTTGCTTTAAGTGCCGCGATAGTGCGGCCGATCTGCTGCACGATCACCGGCGCCAGGCCCTCCGTCGGCTCGTCGAGCATCAGCAGGCGTGCACCGGTTCGAAGAATGCGCCCGATCGCGAGCATCTGCTGCTCGCCGCCCGAAAGCTTGGTCCCCTGGCTGTGCAGCCTTTCCTTCAGGTTCGGGAACAATTCGAAGATCTGCGCCACGGTCAGCCCGCCGGGCTGCACCTGCGGCGGCAGCATCAGATTCTCCTCCACGTCGAGGCTCGCGAAGATCGCGCGCTCCTCCGGGCAGATGGCGATACCGAGGTGCGCGATCTTGTTCGACGCCAGGGCCACGGTCTCGGTGCCATCGAAGCGCACCGATCCCTTGCGTTGAGTGACAATGCCCATGATCGACTTGAGCGTCGTCGTCTTGCCGGCGCCGTTCCTGCCGAGCAGCGTCACCACCTCGCCGCGCGCGACGTCGAACGACGCCCCGTGCAGGATGTGCGATTCGCCATACCACGCGTTGAGCCCGTCGACCGCGAGCATGCTGCCGGTGGCGGTCTCAGGCATGCGCCGTCCCTAGGTACGCCTGCACGACGTCAGGATTCTTAGACACCGCCGCATAATCGCCCTGCGCGAGCACCTGCCCGCGCGCGAGCACGGTGATGTGCCCGGACAGCGTCGACACCACCGAAAGGTTGTGCTCGACCATGAGCACGGTGCGCTTGACCGCCATCTTGCGGATCAGCTCGGTAATGCGCTCGACGTCCTCGTGGGTCATGCCCGCGGTGGGCTCGTCGAGCAGCATCATCTCGGGATCGAGCGCCAGCGTGGTCGCCATTTCCAGCGCACGTTTCCGACCGTATGGCAGCTCGACCGCCGGTGTGCGCGCGAACGTTGACAACCCGACCGCTTCGATTAGCTCGAGCGCGCGGCTATCGAGCGCGTCGAGCGTGCGCGCCGAGCGCCAGAAATCGTAGGAGTGGCCGCGCTTGCGCTGCAGTGCGATGCGCACGTTCTCCAGAACCGTGAGGTGCGGAAACGTCGCCGAGATCTGGAACGATCGCACCATACCCATGCGCGCGATCGCGGACGGCGCCGCGCCCGTGATCTCGCGCCCATTGTAGAAGATGCTGCCCCGGGTCGGCGTCAGGAAATGGGTCAACAGGTTGAAACAGGTTGTCTTGCCGGCGCCGTTGGGGCCGATGAGCGCATGGATGGTGCCGCGACGCACGGCGAGATCGACGCCGTTGACCGCCACGAACCCCTTGAACTCCTTGGTCAGGCCGCGCGTTTCGAGAATGATGTCGTCAGCCATTACCGCACTCGTGTCGCTGCCCGATTCCGGTCGGAGCGCGCGATTATGCGCACTGACCCCTGTGTTGGCAATCGGGGATTGGCGGGTGTCATAGGGTCCATTTCGGCGCACGCTTGGCGACGAAGGCATCGATGCCCTCGTGCGCCTCGGGCGAAACCAGGCTGTCGGCCATGCGCGCACCGGCGAATTCGTACGCGTGGGCCAGACCGAGGTCGACCTGGCGGTAGAACGCCTGCTTGCCTGCTGCGATCACCTGCGCGCTGCGCTTGCCGATCGCCGCGGTGAATTCGGCCACCGCGTCGTCGAGCCGCGCGAGCGGCACGACCCGATTGACCAAGCCCCAGTCGAGTGCAGTCGCCGCATCCACGGGCTCGCCGGTCAGGAGCATTTCCATCACGCGCTTGCGCGCGACATTGCGTGCGACCCCGACCGCGGGCGTGGTGCAGAACACGCCGACATTGACGCCGGGCAACGCGAAGCGCGCCCCGTCCGCCGCGACCGCGAGGTCGCACATCGATACCAGCTGGCATCCCGCCGCTGTCGCCAGGCCATGAACGCGCGCGATGACCGGCTGCCGCAGGCGCGTGAACGCCAGCATGAGCTCGTTGCAGGCGCCGAACAGCGCGCGCTGCCATTCGATGTCGCCGTGCGCGCGCAGCTCCTTGAGATCGTGGCCCGCGCAGAACCCCTTGCCGCGCGCCGCGAGCACGACGCTGCGCACCGAGTCATCGCTGCCGACCTGGTTGAGCTCGGCGTGCACCGCGGCGATCATCGCCTGCGACAGCGCGTTGTAACGCTCGCCACGATTGAGCGTAAGCGTTGTGACGCCATCGCGGGTGTCGCGCAGCACGTACGGCTCGTCGTCGGTTGCGGAGACGAACGACGCAGCGCTTGACGCCTGCGGCATGCCCTGGGACGGCCGCGCGGCACTCATTCGATGGCCTGCGAGGAACGCGCGCGCTCGCGCAGGACGAATTTCTGGACCTTGCCGGTCGACGTTTTCGGCAGCTCGCCGAATATGATCTTGCGCGGGGCCTTGAAGCGCGCCAGATGCTTTCGGCAATGCTCGATGAGGTCAGCCTCGGAAACCTCCGCCCCCGGGCGAACCTCGATGAATGCACACGGCGTCTCGCCCCACTTCGGGTCCGGCTGCGCGACGACCGCCGCAGCAAGTACGGCAGGATGCCGGTAGAGCGCGTCCTCGACTTCGAGCGAGCTGATGTTTTCCCCACCCGAGATGATCACGTCCTTGGAGCGGTCGCGGATCTTCACATAGCCGTCGGGCTGCATGACCGCGAGATCGCCGGTATGGAACCAGCCGCCGCGAAAGGACTCTGCGGTCGCGTCGGGGTTCTTGAGATAGCCTTTCATGGTGATGTTGCCGCGGAACATGATCTCGCCCATGGTTTCGCCATCCCACGGCACCTCGATCATGGTTTCGCCGTCCATGACCGTCATGCCCTCCTCGCAGGTGTAGCGCACGCCCTGGCGGCCGTTGCGCTCGGTGCGTCCGGCGATATCGAGCGCCGCCCACTCGCCGTGCTTGGCGCATACCGCCGCCGGGCCGTAGGTCTCGGTCAGTCCATAGACGTGGGTGATGTCGAAGCCCATGCGCTCCATGCCCTCGATCACCGATGCGGGCGGCGCGGCGGCCGCGACCAGCGCACTCACCTTGTGCGTGATGCCGGCGCGCATTTCCGACGGCGCGTTGATGAGCATCGCGTGCACGATCGGCGCGCCGCAATAGTGGCTGACCTTGTATTCGTGGATCGCATCGAAGACCGTCTTCGGCTCGACGCGGCGAAGACAGACGTTGACTCCGGCCAGCGCGGCGATGGTCCAGGCGAAGCACCAGCCATTGCAATGGAACATCGGCAGCGTCCACAGGTACACCGCGTGGCGCGGCATGCCCCAATCGATGATGTTCGACAGCGCGTTGAGATACGCGCCGCGATGGTGGTAGACGACGCCCTTGGGATTACCGGTCGTGCCCGACGTGTAGTTGAGCGAGATCGCGTTCCATTCGTCGCTGGGATGCTTCCACTCGAACGCGGGGTCCCCCGCGGCGATGAACTGCTCGTACTCCTGCGCTCCGACGCGCGCTCCGCCCACGCCCTGCGGGTCGTCGATGTCGATCACCAGCGGCTTGGCCTCGAGCGCGGCGAGTGCAGGCGCGACGATCGCGGAAAACTCGGTGTCGGTGATGAGTACCTTGGCGCCGCCGTGTCGAAGCATGAACGCAATCGTTTCGGGGTCGAGGCGCGTGTTGAGCGTGTTGAGCACGCCCCCGCTCATCGGCACGCCGAAATGCGCCTCGACCATTTCGGGCGTGTTCGCCGCCATCAGCGCGACGGTATCGCCGACACCGATGCCCGCCTGCGACAGCGCCGAAGCAAGCCGGCGCGATCGCGCGTAGGTTTCCGCCCAGGTATAGCGCCGCGGCCCGTGCACGACCGATAGCTGCGAAGGATAGGTGTACGCGGCGCGCGCGATCAGCGAAAGCGGCGTGAGCGGCGTGTAATTCGCGGCGTTGCGACCCAGATTATCGTCGTATGCGTTTCGTATCGTCATCGCAAAGCAGTCCTGTGCATGCCGGGCATGGTACGCAATCCGGCGGGAAAGACAATCGCCTTCGAGGCGGATCACCCGGCGATCGCTTACGCGGCCTTCGATGAAGGGTCGGGGCCACGCTCGGCTTGCTGCTCCCCCTTGAATTCTCTATGCTCGGCGCTTCCCGCAACGCCGTCCGTACGTCAGCCAACCCGCATGGGACATCGCCTTTCGAAAATCGTAACCCGCACCGGCGACGCCGGCACCACTGGTCTGGGCGACGGGACGCGGGTGCCCAAGGATTCCGCCCGCATCGATGTCATCGGCGCCGTCGACGAGCTCAACTCGGCGATCGGCGTGCTGCTTGCGGAGTCCGTGCCGACGGAGATCGGAGCCTGCCTGGTCGAGGTGCAGCACGACCTTTTCGACGTTGGCGGCGAATTGTCGATTCCCGGCTACACCGCGGTCAAGGATGCACACGTGTTCCGCCTGGAAGACCTGTTGGAGCGGATGAACGCCGAGTTGCCGCCGCTGAAGGAATTCATTCTGCCGGGTGGTACGCGGGCGGCAAGCCTCGCCCACGTCGCACGCACGCTTTGCAGGCGCGCCGAGCGCGCGCTCGTGCACCTTGGAGCGGAGGCCGAGGTGCGCGAGCCGCTGCGCAAGTACATCAATCGGCTCTCGGACCTGCTGTTCATCATGGCCCGCGTGCTCAACCGGGAGGGTGGGCGCGGCGACGTGCTGTGGCGCAAGGATCGCGGCCGCAGCTGATTTAAATGGCAATCGATCCGGCCAAGCAGTTGGAGCGTAACGCGCGGTTGATGGAGCTCCTGGCGCGTACCGCGTTGGCCGATCAGCACGCTTTCTCCGAGCTCTATCGCCTCACCTCGGCGCATCTGTATGCAGTCGCGCTGCGTATATTGAGGGAATCCGCGGCCGCAGAAGAGGTGTTGCAGGAATCATTCGTCAGCGTCTGGAACCACGCCGGCTCCTACGTCGCCGCAAAAAGCCAGCCCTTTACCTGGCTGACCAGCATCGTGCGCAACCGCTGTCTGGATCGGTTGCGGCGACGCGAAGTGGACACGGTGACGATCGACGACGAGGACGAAGGCATGGCGCTGCGCGATGAGGGACCCACCCCGCTGGAACTGCTCGTGTCCAGCGCCGACGCGCGCGCGGTCAAGACGTGCGTCGAGGGGCTGGAAGGCGGTCAGAAGCAGGCGCTCGCGCTGGCCTTCTATCGCGGGCTTTCGCATTCGGAGCTCGCCTCGCAACTCAGACAGCCTCTGGGCACGGTGAAGTCCTGGGTGCGCCGCGGCCTGGAGCGGCTCAAGGCCTGCCTGGAAGCCTCGGGCATGGGTCGATGACGCGCGTGGCTCCGACGTGAACTATCGGGATCCCCAACGCGTCGATGCGCTCGCCGCCCAATATGTCCTGGGCACGCTGCGCGGCCGGGCGCGCGATCGCTTCGTGCGGCTGCTGCGCACCGAACGCGGACTCGCCGACGCGGTGAACGCGTGGGAGGAGCGCCTGCTGCCTTTCAGCGAGAGCCTGTCTCCGATCGAGCCTCCTGCGCGAGTTTGGTTGCAGATCCTGTCGCGCATTCAGCCGGGCCGGTCGTCGTCCACCCAGCCTGCCTCGATCTGGGCGGACGTGCGCCTCTGGCGCGGCCTCACGCTGGCGGCATTCGCGACCGCGATGGCGCTGGCGATCGTGCTGCTGTCGCCGCCGCCGGAACGTACCGACCAGGCACTGGTCGCGGTGCTCGCCGGACAGGACGCCCGACCCGTGCTGATCGCGTCGGTCGACCGGACCGGTCGAACACTCAGCATCAAGCCGGTCACGCCGCTGCAGCTCGACCCGGATCGCGCGCTCGAGCTTTGGGCGCTCCCGCGTGGAGGGGCACCACGCTCGCTGGGACTGATCTCGGCTTCGGACGTGGTGCAGATCCCACTCACGGGACCCGCCGACAGCGCACTCGCGCAGGTGCCGGCGCTGGCGGTAAGCCTCGAGCCGCGCGGAGGATCGCCCACGGGACTGCCGACAGGCCCCGTGCTCTACAGCGGCTCGATCCAGCGCCTGTTCTAGCAATCGCATCCGCAGGACTGCGGCAACGACCTGGGTCTATGGCGCGATCAGGTCCTGGGCTTGAGCTGGTAGCCGCCGACACCGTCTTCCATTTCCCACCCCGCCTGGTGCAGTAGCGCACGCAAGCGGTCGGCTTCGGACCATTGCTTGGCCGCACGCGCCGCCGCGCGTGCGGCGGCGAGCGCACTCACCGACTCGGGAATCGCTTCGGTGCGCGGGACCCACGTGGCAAGCCCCAATCCGAACACGCGGTCGAAGGCGAGCAGCGTCGCCTTTTTTGCGGCACCCGGCAGCTCGCCGCGCAGCACCTCCCACGCGAGCGCTAGGGCGCGCGGGACGTTCAGGTCGTCGTTGATCTCGCGCTCGAAGCGCTCGAGGTAGCCTGCGTCAGGCTCGCCCGCGTCGGGCAAAGCATGAATGC
The DNA here is from genome assembly GCA_963816915.1 of uncultured beta proteobacterium. Classification (GTDB taxonomy): domain Bacteria; phylum Pseudomonadota; class Gammaproteobacteria; order Burkholderiales; family Casimicrobiaceae; genus PALSA-1003. The sequence continues at coordinate 1,212,095 of CAWFMK010000007.1, read as the reverse complement.
CACCGCGCAGCCGGTCGAGCGCGGTGCCCGCCGCGTCAAGTGCATCCCAGGTGAAGTTCATCTGGGTGCGGTAATGCGCGGTCAGACACAGATAGCGGTACGCCAGTGGATCGTGGCCGCGGTCGGTGAGCAATTTCAGACGCAGGAATTCGCCCGCCGACTTGGCCATCTTGGCATCGTTGGCCAGCAGGAAATAGCCATGCATCCAGAAATTGGCGAGTCGCGTGCCTGCGCGCGCCTGTGTCTGCGCAATCTCGTTGGTGTGGTGGACGGGAATGTGGTCCTCGCCACCGCAATGGATGTCGAAATAGTCGCCAAGATATTTCTGCGCCATCGCCGAGCACTCGATGTGCCATCCGGGAAATCCCGTTCCCCATGGACTGGGCCACTCCATCTGTCGCTTTTCTCCCGGCGCTGAGAATTTCCACAGCGCGAAGTCGCTGGCGCTTTTCTTCTCGCCGATATCGACTCGCTTGCCCGCCTCGAGCCCAGCGCGATCCAGCCTCGCGAGATAACCGTAGTCCGGCTGCTTGCTCGTGTCGAAGTAGATGCCGTCCGACGTTCGATAGGCAAACCCGTTTTTTTCGATGTCGGCGACGAATTCGATCTGTTCGCGAATGTGGTCGGTCGCGCGGCAAAGCACGCTAGGCCGCTCGATGTTGAGCGCGTCGGCATCGGCGAGAAAATCGCGCGTGTACAGCTCGGCGATTTCCCACGCGCTGCGTCCGGTACGGCGCGAACCCGCCTCCATCTTGTCCTCGCCCGTGTCCGCATCGCTGGTGAGGTGCCCGACGTCGGTGATGTTCATCACGTGCGTGACGCGGTAGCCGTTCCACTCCAGCACGCGCTTGAGCACGTCCTCGAAAAGAAACGTGCGGAAATTGCCGATGTGCTGATAGTCGTACACGGTCGGACCGCAGGTGTAGAGGCCGGCCTCGCCCGCGACCAAAGGCTCGAAGCTACGCAGGCTGCGCGTGTAGTTGTCGTAGAAGGTCAGCGGAGAAGGCATCGTCGGTTCCAACAAAAAAGCCGCTCGGGACCCCCGGGCGGCTTCCTGGTGATAAGCGTTTGCGTCAGGCGCGCAGCCGAGCGCGGTAGCCGTTGCGACAGCACGCGCGGCAGCGGTTCAATCGAACGGCGAAGATGCACATGGGCGACATGCGCGGATGGTAGCCAATCGTCGTCCTTGGGGCAAGCTTGGCGAGGAACCTGTAAACCGGCGATCAACGCGTCGCGAGAACGCGTTCGAGGCCCGCGCGGAGAGCGCTGCAAACGCGGTAAAATCGCGCGCTCGCGATGCATCCCGCCCCTTCCTCGTCCGAGACTTCCCAGAACGCCGACACCGCACCGCTGACGCGGCCGATCGCGATCGTGTTGCTGATCGCGTTCACATTGATCTGGTTCACTGGTCTCGACACGCGGAAGCTGATGCATCCCGACGAAGGGCGCTACGCCGAGATCGCGCGCGAGATGGCGCAAAGCGGCGATTGGGTGACGCCGCGCCTGAACGGCATCAAGTATTTCGAGAAGCCGGCGCTGCAATACTGGATCGGCGCCGCGACTTTCGACGCCTTCGGCGTAACCGAGTGGTCGGCGCGCCTGTGGCCGGCGCTGGCGGGCTGGCTGGGGGTGCTGTTCATCGGCTATACGGGGCTGCGCATCGGTGGCGCACGCATAGGTCTCTACGCCGCAGCCACGCTCGGCGGCTGCCTTTGGTGGGCGTTCAACGCGCATTTGCTGACACTCGACGCGGGCCTGAGCTGGTGGATGGGTGCGGGTCTGGGAAGCTTCCTGATCGCGCAGGTCGCCGCCCGCGACGCAGGCGAGCAGCGGACGTGGATGATTGCGGCGTGGATTGCGCTCGCGCTGGCCGTGCTGTCCAAGGGGCTGATCGGAATCGTGCTGCCTGGGGCGGCGCTGGTGATCTATTCGCTGGTCGAGCGCGACCTGGCGTTGTGGAGGCGGCTGCACCTGGCCGCGGGTGCAGTCGTGTTTCTTGCGATCACGGCGCCGTGGTTCATCGTCGTGTCGCTGCGCAACCCCGAGTTCTTCGACTTCTTTTTCATCCACGAGCATTTCACCCGGTTTCTCACCACCGAGGCGAAACGCGTGGCGCCGTGGTGGTACTTCGCGCCGATGCTCGCCGTCGGACTCTTGCCCTGGCTTACGGTCTTCGTGTGGGAGACGCGGCGGGCATGGACCAGCGCATCGGTATCCGCCGGCGGCTTTCGTTGGCAGCGCTTCGCGCTCATCTGGGCTGCATTCATCTTTGTCTTCTTCAGTCTCTCGGGATCCAAACTGCCGTCATACATTCTGCCGATGTTTCCGGCGCTGGCTTTGATCATCGCCTGGCAGCTTTCGAGCATCGACGACGCATTGCTGTTGCGTCTGTCGGTGCCGCTCGTGGTGCTGACCGGTGGCATGTGGCTGCTGACGCTGTTCGGCTACGACGCGATCGCACGCCGGCTCGCGGGTCCGCAGCAGCCGCTCGCCCCTTTCGTGGCCTATGCGCCGTGGCTGCGAGGCGGGGTGGGCATTGCTTTCGCTGGGGGCGTTGCCGGCCTGTGGGCGCTGCGGCGGGGGGGGCGCGGCAGCGCCGTGCTCACGATCGCTTTCAGCACGCTGGTCGCGGCGCAGTTGCTGCTGACCGGCTACGGCGCGTTTGCCGAAACGCGCTCGAGCCAGCCGCTGCTGGCGCGCATCAGCGCGGCTCATGGACCCTTTCGCGCGGACCTGCCCTTCTATTCCGTGCGCATGTATGACCAGACGTTGCCGTATTATCTCGGTCGCACCATCATTCAGGTCGATCACCCCGACGAGCTCGAGATGGGACTCGCCAGCGAACCCGACAAGGCCATTGCCCAGGTATCCACATGGCGCGCCATCTGGGACCGCGTGCCGGATGCATATGCCATCATGCCGCCCGACGACTACGCAAAGCTTCGCCGTGACGGCGTGCCGATGCGCGAACTCGGCCGCGATACGCGTCGCGTGATCGTATCCCGACGGTAATGCGGACCCGCGACGAGGCGACTCAAGAGCGAGCAAAGACATGACCTGGGCCGCATTCTCCTTTCTTCTCACCGGCGTGCTCCTCAACGCTGCTGCGCAGCTCCTGCTCAAGGCGGGCACCAACGTGCTCGGCGTGATCACGCTCACGCGCGGCAACTGGGCTGATCAATTCGAGCGAATGGCCGTCGAGCCGCATTTCATCGGCGGCGTCGCGTGCTACGGCATCAGTCTCATCGTCTGGATCATCGGCCTGTCGCGCGTGCCGGTGACCATTGCCTACCCGATGCTCTCGCTCGGCTATGTGATCAATGCCGTCGCTGCGTATTACTTGCTCGGCGAATCGGTCAGCGCATCGCGATGGCTCGGCATCGGCTTGATCGTCGTCGGCGTGTGGTTGGTGGCGCGCTCATGATGCGCGCTACGACGGGCTCCGCGCCATCGACGGCGCCGCTCAAGTTCGCGGGGCCGGAGATCGACGAAGCGACCATCGCCGGCGTCGCCGAGGTGCTGCGCTCGGGCCAGATCACCAGCGGTCCCTGGGTGCGCGAATTCGAGTCGCGGCTGTCGCGGTTCTGCGACGCTCGCCCGGTCCGTGCATTGACTTCGGCGACCGCGTCGGTCGAGGTCGCCTTTCAGCTCGCAGGCATCGGTGCCGGCGACGAGGTCATCACTTCGGCGCAAAGCTTTTTCACGGTGCTCAACATGATAGTGAAGGTCGGCGCGCGTCCCGCGTTCGTCGATTGCGACCTGGTCACGCGAAACATCGATCTCGCGCAGGTGGAAGCGGCGATTACCCCGGCCACGCGCGCGATCGTCCCCACGCATTACCCCGGCGCGCTGGTCGACATGGATGCGCTGTACGCGCTCGCCCGCCGGCGCCAGCTGCGCGTCATCGAGGATGCGGCGCTGGTCCTGGGCTCGCGCTGGCGCGGAAAGAACGTCGGCGCCTTCGGCGACCTCGTGACCTTCAGCTTTCACCCGAACAAGAACATCACGACTATCGAGGGAGGCGCACTGGTCGTCAACGACGCCGCGGAAGCCGAGCGCGTCGAAGCGCTGCGCTTTCATGGCATCACCTACCGCGAGGACCGCACGCGCGACGTCGATTTCCCCGGAGGCAAGTTCAACCTCCCCGACGTCAACGCGCGCATCGGCTGCGCGCAACTTGAGCAGCTGCCGCGGTTTCTCGATGTACGCCGGCGGCTCGTCGACCGTTATTTCGAGCGCCTGGAGAGCGATTCGCCATGTATGCTGCCGCCGCGTCCGGGCGCGCGCGACGACAACGATTACAGCTGGAACATGTACTGCGTTCTTCTGCCGCTCGACGACCTGGACATGACGCGAGCCGAGGTTCGCCAATCGATGGGGGCACGCGGCATATCGACGGGTGTGTCTTACGAGGCGCTGCATCTTTGCTCGCTCGGGCGCCGCTTCGGCGGACGCGAGGGACAGTTTCCCCGCGCCGAGCGCATCGCGCGTGAGACGCTTACGCTGCCGTTGCATACGGCGATGACCGAGGCCGACGTCGACCGGGTCTGCGACGCGCTTGCCCGCACGCTCGCCGGAGTTGCGCCGTGAGCCCGGTTTTTCCGCGCCTGTCGGTCGTCATTCCCGTCTATAACGAGGAAGCCGGCCTGCAGCGGCTGTTCGACCGTCTTTATCCCGCACTGGATACGATCGGCCAACCCTACGAAGTGATCTTCGTGAACGATGGCAGCCGAGATCGTTCGGCACCCCTGCTGCGCGAGCAGTTCGCGCGGCGCCCCGACGTGACGCGGGTTATCCTGCTCAACGGCAACCACGGACAGCACCTTGCAATCATCGCCGGCTTCGAGCATTGCAGAGCCGAGCGTGTGGTCACGCTGGACGCCGACCTGCAGAACCCGCCCGAGGAGATCGTCAAGCTGCTGCATGCGATGGACGCCGGGCACGACTACGTCGGCGGCGTGCGCCGCTCGCGCGAAGACTCCTGGTTTCGGCGCACTGCATCGAAGGTGATGAACCGCGTGCGCGAGCGCATCACCCACATACGCATGACCGACCAGGGATGCATGCTGCGCGCGTACAGCCGCGACATCGTTCGTTCCATCGCCAATTCTCAGGAAGTCGCCACCTTCATTCCGGCCCTCGCCTTCACGTTCGCGGTCAATCCGATAGAGGTGGACGTCGCGCACGCCGAGCGCGTCGCCGGCGAGTCCAAGTACTCGCTATACCGCCTGATACGGCTCAATTTCGACCTTATCACCGGATTCTCGCTGGTGCCGCTGCAGATATTCTCCATGTTCGGCATCGTGGTCGCCATCGGCTCCGTCGCGACGTATCTCGTGGTGATCGCCGAGCGCCTGCTGCTCTCCGGTTGGCGCGAGGGAATCGCGACGTTGTGGGACCGCGACATCCTGCAGTTCTTCCTGATTGGCATGGTGCTGTTCGGACTCGGACTGGTCGGGGAATACGTGGGCCGCATCTACCAGCAGGTGCGGCACCGGCCCCGCTTCATGATCCAGGCGGTGCTCGAGCAGGACACGATGGGTGACAAGCACCCGACGCCGCGATGACCCGTGCCGCCGTTTTCGCTTATCACAACGTCGGAGTACGCTGCCTCAAGGTGCTGCTCGCGCACGGCATCGATGTGCCGCTGGTGGTTACGCATGCCGACACTCCGGGCGAGACGATCTGGTTCGACAGTGTTCGGGGCACCGCTTCCCGCTATGGACTGCCCGTCATCGCACCGGCCGATCCGAATGCGCCCTCGATCGTCGATCAGGTGGCGGGCTGCGTGCCGGATTTCATCTTTTCCTTCTACTATCGCATGCTGCTCGGCAAGCCGCTGCTCGCGCTCGCTGTGCGCGGTGCGCTCAACATGCACGGTTCGCTGCTTCCCAAATATCGCGGTCGCGCGCCCGTGAACTGGGCGATACTCCATGGCGAGCGCGAGACCGGCGCCACTTTGCATTACATGACCGAGAAGCCCGATAACGGCGACATCGTCGGCCAGACCGCGATCCCGATCCTGCCCGACGACGACGCGCGCGAAGTCTTCGACAAGGTGACGGTCGCCGCCGAGATGACGCTCGATACGGCGCTGCCCGCGCTGGTCGCCGGCAATGCACCGCGACTGTCGCAGGACGCGTCCCTGGCATCCTATTTCGGCCGGCGCCGGCCCGCCGACGGCATCATCGACTGGCGCCGCGAAGCGCGCGCGATCCACAACCTGGTGCGCGCGGTCGCGCCTCCCTACCCCGGCGCGCTGACGCACGTGGCCGGACACCCCGCGCGCATATTGCGCACGCGAGTCATCGACGAATCGTCGAACCACGCACCCGCGCTGGTCGTCGATGACGATCGGCTGGTCGCGCACTGTGGCGGCGGCGGCACGCTGCAGGTCGAGGCGCTCGAGATCGACGGTGTGCCCCTGGATGCGAAGGCGTATGTCGAGCGCATGGGTGGGCGGCCTTCCGAGCTCGGCCGCTGAGGCTTGCGCACGATGCATTTCAGCTTCTGGAGGAACAACCCGGCGCCGGAGGGTTTCGGGAAGAGCCGCATCGAGGCACTGGCCGACGGCATCTTCGCGGTTGCGATGACGCTGCTGGTGCTGGAGATCAAGCTTCCGCCCACCGAGTTCTACGCGACGGAGGGCGAGCTGTTCCAACGACTGCTGTCTCTGGAGAGCAACCTCACCATCTATGTGATCAGCTTTCTTGTGCTCGGGATGTTCTGGGTCAGCCATCATTATCAGTTCCACTTCGTGCAGCGCACCGATCGCGCGCTGCTCTGGATCAATCTGGTGTTCCTGCTCGCGGTGAGCACGGTGCCTTTCTCGACCGCGCTGCTCGGCCAGCACATCCACCTGTGGCTGCCCTTCCCGATCTATAGCGCCAACCTGCTCGTACTCGTCGGCTTTTTCTACCTGAACATCAGGTACGTCGGCCGCCATCCCGCGCTGTCCTCACCGAGCCTCACCCCGGAGATCGTCCGTGGTTTCAAGATACGGCAGGGGTTTTTCGCGCTGGTGCCCGTGCTCTCGATGCTCGTGGCGTTGTACAGCCCGCGCATCGCCCTGTATCTTTACTTTCTGCTCGCTCTACTGCATTTCGTTCCCAAGGGTGAGGTGCGGGATTCTCCTGCGCCCGACAAATCGAGCGGCGACCACACTTAATGAAAAAAGTCCTCGTACTCGGCGTCAACGGCTTTATCGGCCACCACCTCTCGCTGCGCATCGTCGCCAAGACCGACTGGCAAATCTACGGCATGGACATGCAGACAGACCGGCTGGGCGATCTGCTGTCGCACAAGCGCTTTCATTTTTTCGAAGGCGACATCACGATCAACCGTGAATGGATCGAGTACCACATCAAGAAGTGCGACACGGTGCTGCCGCTGGTGGCGATCGCAACGCCCGCCACCTACGTGCGTGAGCCGCTGCGCGTTTTCGAGCTGGACTTCGAGGCGAATCTGCCGATCGTTCGCGCGTGCGTGCGCTATCGCAAGCGCGTGGTGTTTCCGTCCACCTCGGAGGTGTACGGGATGTCGCGCGACGCCGAGTTCGATCCCGATTCGTCGGAGCTGGTGCTGGGTCCGATCAACAAGCCGCGCTGGATCTATGCATGCGCCAAGCAGCTCATGGATCGCGTGATCCACGCCTATGGAATGCAGGAAGGGCTGGACTACACTCTGTTCAGGCCCTTCAACTGGATCGGCGCGGGGCTCGACTCGATCAACACCGCGAAGGAAGGCAGCTCGCGCGTCATCACCCAGTTCCTCGGGCATATCGTGCGCGGCGAGCCGATCAAGCTGGTCGATGGCGGCAACCAGAAGCGCGCCTTCACGTATATCGACGATGGCATTGCGGCGCTCACGAAGATCATCGCCAATGACAACGGCGTAGCGTCGGGCAAGATCTACAACATCGGCAACCCGCGCAATAACTTCGCGGTAAAGGACCTGGCGCGGATGATGGTCGACCTGGCGCTCACCTATCCCGAATACCGCGAAAGCGCGCGCCAGGTGACGCTGGTGGACACGACGGCCGACGCCTACTACGGCGGCGGCTATCAGGATGTGCAGCATCGGGTGCCGAAGATCGACAATACCTGCGCCGATCTCGACTGGACACCGAAGGTCGACATGGCGCAGGCGCTCAAGCATATCTTCGACGCCTACCGCGGCCAGGTGGGCGAAGCGAGGCGGCTGGTCGAATGAGCGGCCGATGACGTTTCTCGCGCTCAAGATCGACATCGACACACTGCGCGGCACGCGCGAGGGGGTCCCCAATCTTGTGGAAATGCTGCGCCGTCACGGCGTCGGTGCGACGTTCCTGTTCAGCCTCGGCCCGGACCACACCGGACGCGCGATCCGGCGGGCGTTCCGTCCGGGATTCATGGGCAAGGTGCAGCGTACGTCGGTGGTCCGCCATTACGGCATGCGCACGCTGCTCTACGGCACGCTGTTGCCGGGGCCGGATATCGGCACCCGCGCCGGAGACGTGATGCGCCACGTGCGCGACGAAGGCTTCGAGACCGGCGTCCATTCGTGGGACCACACCAAATGGCAGGACGGCGTCGCCAATGCCGGCCTGGCATGGACGCGACGGCAGATGCAGCTTGCATGCGAGCGCTACAGCGAAATCTTCCAGGAGCCGCCGCGAGTTCACGGAGCGGCAGGCTGGCAAATGAACGTCCACGCGCTGCGTCTGACGCAAACCATGGGCTTCGACTATTGCTCCGACGGCCGCGGCAGCTCACCTCACCTGCCGGTGTGGAACGCAGAGCTGATCCGCTGCGCGCAGCTCCCGACCACGCTGCCCACGCTCGACGAGCTGATCGGAACGGGAGACGTGACCGCAGACAACGTCGCCGATCGTCTGCTCGCGATGACGAAGATGCCGCCCGCCCAAGGTCACGTGTTCACGCTGCACGCCGAGCTCGAGGGCATGCTGTTGTCGCCAGTGCTCGAAACGTTAGTCGCAGGCTGGAAGGCGCAAGGCTACGACGTCACTTCGATGCGCAGGCTGTACGAGACGGTGCAGGCACTCGCGTTACCGCGGCACGAGGTTGCGACCGGGACGGTTCCGGGTAGAAGCGGCACATTGCTTGTTCAGGGTGAGGAATTTCTCGGCGACGTCACGGTCGTGGCAGGTGGATGAGTGCGGAGTCGCGCGACGCCCGCGCTTCGCAACAAGGCGCTGCGTACGTCTCCTAGTCGGTCCTGACGATGGTCGTCGGAGGACCGGCACCATACGACACCATCGCCGTTTCCCCGGCCGCGAATGGCAATTCGTTGGGAAAGACGCCCTTGCTATATCCCTGCAGTGCGATCTCCATCACACCCGAACCCGGGATACCCACTATCATCGCACCCCGTTCCAATTCGATTGCCTCGCGCCCCAGGGAGAGACCGGTGCGCCTGCGTTCGTAGCCCGCCAGCAGCATTCCGCTTGACGCGATTACGCCGATGCCAGCCAGCGCCCAAGCGTCGGGCAAGGCACCGAATATCAGCCAGCCTGCCATCGTCGACCATAGAAGTTGCATGTAAGTGAAGGGAGCTATGGTCGAAGCCGGTGCCCGTTGAAACGCCTGGATAAACAGCCAATGCCCTAAACCGCCAATAGCTCCGATTGCGACGAACAGCAGAATGTCGGAAGTTACAAACGAGGCGTCGCCAAAGAATGGCAAAGCGAAGGTCATCAACACCGATCCGACCAGGGCTGGGTAGAAAATCAGCACCATCAAATCCTCGTGCGCAAGCTTGCGGGTAAGAATCTGAAACGTCGCGTTGAGGGCGGCGCCGCCGATGGCGAAAAGCGAGGCGGCGTGCAGCATGCCGCTGCCAGGTCGCAGGATGAGTATCGTTCCAACAAATCCCGCCGCGACAAACAGCCATCGCGATCGTGTAATGCGTTCGTGCAGAAACCAGCCCGCCATGAGAACAACCAGGAGTGGTGTCGAGTAGTTAAGTCCGGTGGCCTCGGCCAGTGGCAAGACCTTGAGCGCGCCAAAGAAGCAAAGCGACGACAGGCTGAGCACAGCGCCGCGCACGCATTGGAGTTTGGGATTTCGGGTGCGCAAAAGACCCCACCGCATCTTCGGCCCGAGCAGGACGACCATCAGCAGCGCGGGAATGCCCCATCTTGCCCAGACTAGCAATGGGACCGAATAGCGCGTCCCAAGATACTTAGCAATGGTGTCGATCGCGGTGAAGCACGCGGCGGAAGCGACCACCATCCCGATCGCCGTTCCAGACAGGTGGCTAACTTCGCGGCTCATGGATACGTGCTGCCGGAAGTCTGGCAAGCCAGCATTTCAGCATGACACCGGACTGATGTACTTTTCAAGAATGGCGCACCGGCAAGTGCCACGCCGTGCAATGTATTTACGGCGCCGTGTAGCCGCGTGCCTCCAGGCACTCAGTTCGCGCCTTTTGGAATGATGCCTGCTGCGAAGGTTGCTGCTGCGACGCGGGTGCTTCCTCCTGCAGGATGATCATCTGGTTGAGGTCGCGGCGCGACATTGGCGCGGCGACAGCGCCTGCAGCAGTCACGCTGCCCGCATCTCGACCCAGTATCGCGGCCGCTGCAGCGCTCGCAGCGGCGGATGTCGACGCAGCACTACCAGCGATGTTGGAGTCTTGACGCATCTTCGCGTCGAGCGGTTGCGTGCGCATTTCGCGGTCAGCGCCTGCGCTCGTGGCCAGGATCTCGCGGCGCCTTGATCCGTCAGTCGATCCGCTGGTCACGGGTTGCGTAGACGCTGCGACGATGGCGCCAGCCACCACAGCATCGCCAGCATCGGGATGTGTCCCGCCACCTGCTACCGCAGCAGCGGTCGCACCTCGAACGCGCACGCTGCTTCCCGAAATCGAGTTCGGTGAAAACTGCGGAGCAAGCCATGGCTTCGCCGGATCGAAGCCGCTTTGTTGCGTGGCCCAAGTGGAGCACCGGGACTCGTCTTGCTTCTGTTGCTCTGGTGATTGTCCTTGCACGGGATAGACGCTCTGTCCTAGAGCGGGAACAGCGAGCGTCGATGAGGCAAACCATAGGACCGCCAATCGTGATCTCCTGTCCATAGCGACGACCTTTCGCAAACCCGTGCGTCCAAATTCAGCCCTGATCGCTTCGATGGCGTATCCATCTTTCCAGCGAAACGATCTCTACATTGGCCAGAGAACCCGTTCTTCTGGACATACGATACTCCCATCCGCGCAAGCAAGACACTTGCTGCGTCGGGATCGATTGACGAATTTGCCCGGCACCTCCTCGTCTATCCGGCCGGTGCGCATGCCGCCGAGCGTAACTTCCGCGCGCGCGATGCCGATGCCAACTATATCGAAGGATATACAAACCCATACCCACGGATGGATTTACCTGCAAGTCCCTCCGCGCCCACACTCAGCGCGGATAGGGCGAAGTTGAATCTTGGCTTGCAGCTGGCGAGTCGACGATCGAAAGGACGGGTACAGCAACCAGCAGTGGGAGCGTGGTGGCCACTGCGGGGCGGCATCGTCACCACGCACGACAAACGTTTCAAAGTCACTTCACAAGGAGTTTGCAATGAACAAGACCTTAATTGCCATGGCGGTTGCAGCCATGTTTTCGTCCGGTGCGGTGCTTGCCGCCGAGACCAACACACAGACGCAAACTGGATCAGGGACTGCCAATAACGATAGTACCGTTGGTAACACGCGCACCAGTACTGAAACCAACACCCGGACTAATACCGAAACTAGCACTCGCACCTCCACTTCCAACCCGCAGGCGACCTCGAGTGGCGCGACCACTTCGACGGCGACCGGTGGTGCAGGCGCGGCAGGTGGCGCGGCGACCAGCGGTTCAGCAACTGGCGGTGCCGCGAGCGGGGGATCGCAAAGCAACTCCGGCAGCACGACCGCGACCAGCGGCAGCGCGAACGGCGGCACGGCTTCGCCGACGCTCACCAACAATGGCGCATCCGCAGGATCATCGCCATCGCTGTCGATCAGCAACCCGACCGGGGTAACCCAGACCACGGGTTCGAGTCAGGTGGGTGCGTATCAAGCGGCCGGGTCAGCAACACGCACCGACACAACCGGGGCGGGCACAGGTGGCGCGGCCACGGGTGGCGCGACGACGTCCGGCGCAGCGACGACCGGGGCGGCAACGGGCGGTGCAACCTCGTCGACCAACACCGCCGGTGCAGCGACCGGTGGTGCGACGACGTCGACCAATACCGGCGGAGCGGCGAACCCTGGTAGTCAAACGACAGGCGCAGCGACAGCCGGTCCTGGCACGGGCGGAGCAGCGACCGCGTCCAACACGAATACCGACACTTCGGGCGCCGGTGGCGCCGGTGGCGCCGGTACGGGCGCCGCCGGCGGTACAGGCGGTGCGGGTGCAGCCGGTGGTGCAAGCTCGGCCGGGAACTCGACGGGCGGCAATGGTGGCGCAGGATCGCTGACCAATACCACGGGTGGTAATGGCGGCGGGACACAAAGCAGTACCGGAGGTGCCGGTGGTGCGGCCGCGCTTGCCGCGGGTAGCGGTGGTGGCGGTGGTGGCGGTGGCACTGGTGGCAACGGTGGGAACGGCAGTGGCGGCGACGCCGGCAATAGCGGCAGCGCAGGCAACAACCGTTTGAGCAACGACGCCTCGGGGGGCAAGGTTTCGCAAGACGCCAGCAGTGGTTTTGCCGTCGGCGTAGGAATTGCCGGCTCCGCGGGCCTCAGCTCGACCAAGGGTGGTTCAACCAGCGGGGGCGACGTCAAGTCGAATACGGAGGGCGGCAAGACGACCAGCGGCGACGCGTCGTCGAAAGCGAGCTCGTCTGTCGATGCCGGCAGTGGCAAGAGCGGCAGCATCGGCGGCGGGATCACGGCTGGCGGCAGCAACCTGGCAGGTTCCATGACCCAGGGTGCGACTACGGGCACGGCGAATGCCACCTCGTCCGCCAACAACAACCGCATCGGCTCCACGTCCTCCAATGCGACAAGCAGCCAGGACGGCAACAAGGCCTCTGCAAACGGTGGCGATACCGGTAACGCGAAGTCGGGTAACATCACTCAGGGTCAAACGGTCAAGGGCGGTAGCGCCACTTCAGGCCAGGCGATCGGAGGCGCTGGTGGGAACGGCGGCAGTGCTTCCGCGGTGTCGGTGGTTGTACCGGCGGCCGTTTCGGCGCCGTCAGCTCCTGGCTATGGTGCTGGCAGCCAGGCGGGCCGTAAGCCGTAATCGGGCAGCGAAGCATTCGGGGAACTCGCCACATGGGTTCCCCGAATTTCGCCGACACTGCCCCGCCAAGGGTTCGGAAATGAAACAATTATTGTGTTTAGTAACCGTCGCCCTTGCCGTTGCGACCGCAACGCCCTCGGCCCTTGCGCAAATAACGTCGACATCGTCGGGGGGCAATGGCGGCGCGGGTGGTTCGGCGGTAGGCGGCTCGGCCACCGGTGGTTCGGCCACCAACAATACCTCGGGCGTGTCAAGCGCAAGCGGCGGCACTGCAAGTGGCGGCCAAGGTGGTTCTTCTTCGTCCACGGGCGGCAACTCTTTCTCATCCGGGGGAAGTGTAGGCTCGGTATCGACCGGTGGCTCAAGCGCGTCGTTGGGCGACGTCACCGTCAACTACAATGTGCCCGCCACTCAGGTTCCCATGGGCAAGGCCGGGCTCGGTGTCGGGGTCGACGCCGTAACGGGTGCCATCGTTACCGACAGCACGGTCACGTATCAGGGTTCGTACAAGCTCAAGAACACGCCGGACGTCAGCGTGGGCGGTCCGGCCTCGGGACCTTGCAACGGTTTTAGTGGCGGCTTCGGCGTGAGCATGGCAGGATTTGCTCTAGGTGCGAACACATCGACCGTGGATGAAGGATGTTCCGCCAGGGAGACGGCGCGCGTCGCCGCGATGATAGGCAGGATGGATGTCGCCAACGCGATCCTGGACAACCTTCCGATCGTACAAGCGGCGATGAAGGCCAAAGCAATGCGCGAGGCCTTGGCGTTGCCGGCAAGGACCTCCGAGGCCCCCGCGACGACCGCGCCCGCGCGCGTGCCACCCGCGCCGGTGCCGGTGCAGACGCAAGAGCAGAGGGAAGCCGCGTTGAAGGAGCAACAACGGCTTGCACAGGAAGCGTTGCAGCGCTCAGCCACAATGGCGAAGGTGAATGACACGTTGAAGTTCACCGATGCAACGACACAAGCTAGCGAAAAGACGCCACAGGAAATAATGGCGGAGGAAACCACCAAGAAGCAGCTAGCGGCGAAAGCCGACGAAGCAAAGACGCTTCAGGCTAAGAGCAGCGCGAGCCCGGCGCCGCAGCAGACCAACGTGTCGGAAGCACAAGTCACGCAAGTGACCACTGCTCCACTCGCAATGCAACAGGTGATCAGGGGGGAGACAATTGTTCCCGGTGGAGACACCAGGAAATCTCCTCCGAATATGCAGGCGCTGAGCAATGTAGTGCAGACAGCAAAACCGGACGCAGGGAAGGCGGCGGAGATGAGAGGGTCGTCTGCGTCGATCTCGACCGAGGAGAGGGTGAAGGCCGCGAAAGCCGCTCTGAACCTTCAGTAACAGCTGTTGGCGGCCAATTTCACTGGACACGGAGTTTTCGAGGATGATGATTCGACTGGCAGTGGCGCTTTGGGCAACGCTCTCGATACTTGGGGTTGAAGCTGCCAACGAAGCAGCGAAACCTGCGCCACAGCCAACAGAAGACGGCACGGTGCAATACAAGATCGTCACTGCGTCGGAAAGGGGGACATACATTGTGCTCGGTCGCGACCTCGCTACGTATGTCGCCCCGGATGCGAAGATCGAACTAGACGCGCTGCCCTCGGCAGGGTCCTCGGAGAACGTCTTCCGCTTGCGCTACGAGGCTGGAGTGAAGCTGGCGTTGGTGCAGTCGGACGTGTACCAGGCGTTCCTGGATCAAGCAGCCGCGGGTAACAAGGAGGCCGGGAACATCATTCGTCCACTGCGGGTCATCGTGCCGTTATACAACGAAGAAATCTACTTCGTCGTCAGGGCGGATTCACCACTGAACTATATCCACGAGATCAAGGATGCCCGCATCAATGCCGGTCCGTACGGCAGCGGCACCGCACTGACCGCGCTGACGTTGTACCAATCGATGTACCACACGGCACTTCCGAAAGCGACCACGTCCTTTCTGTCCAACGAAGAAGGATTAGTCAAGCTTACGGGAGACCGGTCCGTAGACGTAGTCGTGATCGTCGGCGGCCAGCCGATGAAGCTGTTGGCGGATATGAAGCCGGAAGCGAAACAGCTCGTCAAACTCTTGAAGTTCGACGCGACCAATTTCATGAGCAGGGACGCGCTTCGGACGTATTTTGCGGCTACCATTCGCGCAACCAGCTACCCCAACCTCCTGACAGAGGATCTTCCGGGAATCGCGGTAAAGGCGTTTCTGGTCACGTACGATTACAACCTGCAGCAGACGGTCCAGTATCTGTCGCGGTTTGCCAAATCGTTGTGCCAGAACTTCCCTGCCCTGCAAGAGAAAGGTCATCCCAAGTGGAAGGATGTCACACTGTCCCTGCCAGAGTTGGGAGAGGGCTGGAGCTATTATCCGCCGACCGCAAAGCAAATTCGAGCATGCGGCGGTCCACCGCCCGGTACGGGAAAACCCAAATTCCGCGGCACCTCCTGCTCGCCGACAGAGGCGGTCTTGGGACTGTGCACCTAATTCGCAAAGGCTAGCACCGCTTCCGCAGGTCGGCCCTGCGGGTTCAGTTGAATCCCTGGCTCTGCATGTACCGGACAAGCCCCACGCGTCCATCCAAGTTGAGCTTTTCGTAGATGTGGTGCAAATGCAGCTTCGCCGTGCCTTCTCCGATAGCCAGCTCGCTGGCGACCGCCTTGCTCGAGAGGCCGCTGGCGATCAGCTGCGCAATTTCGATCTCGCGCGGCGTCAGAACTTCTGCCATGACGCGTATCCCCGACTCTCGTTTTAGAAGGATTTCCGCAGCATGTGTCGCCACGCCTTTTTCTACCCACTGCCCGCCAGCATGCACCGTACGAACACACTGCACGAACAATCGGGGAGCCATGTGTTTCAGCACCACGCCGCGCGCGCCAAGGCGAAGGGCCTCGAGCCCCTGCTCCCTGTCGAGGGCCGTCAATACGACGACGCGTGTCGAAAGCTGTTCGCGTTTAATCTGACGCAACACTGCGAACCCGTCCATTCCCGGCATCCGCAAGTCAAGCACGAGGATTTCCGGCACGAGCTGGCGCACCAACTCCATCGCTTCGTCGCCGGTAGTTGCCCGAGCCACGACTTGGAAGTCCCGTTCCATCGCGCAGAGTTGAGCGAGACCATCAAGAACGATCGGATGATCATCGGCAAGCACCAGGCGGATACTCATCGTCAGCTCCAGAACCGGTCGCTATGCGTCAGACTTGACGGGTTTCGGGCGTTGAGACTGCGCCGGCAGACTTATTTCCAGCCTCGAGCCGTATTCAGAAGAGGTCAAAACGAGCTCGCCGCGAAGAGACGCAACCCTCTCTTTCAGCGACGTTGGGCCCAGCCGACGGTGGACCAGGGTCGGCAATTCGTACTGTCCACAGAATGGGAAGCCAACACCATCATCCGCAATGGTGATGTTGACGCGATCCTGGGTGATCTGCAGACCGACCTCGACGGACGTTGCGTGGGCGTGGCGCGTCACATTGGAGAGGGCTTCCTTGACAAGGTTATAGACCTCATCGCCCAAACCTCTCTCAATCATTCCGCGGCTGATTGTCATATTCACCCGCAGCCCCCCCTGCGTCTCCGCACGCTGACACAAGGTCTCGAGCGCTTCAGCGAGTTCGACGCTCGAAGCCATGGACACTTTTGCCGCCGGCTTAAGCTTGCTAATCCAGACGCGCAACTCCCGTTGTTCGTCTGCAATGAGATCGCCAATATCCTGCAGCCGTTTGCGGGCCGCCCGCGGGTCTTCATCAATTAGGCGTGACAAGGCCTCGAGGTTCATGAGGGACCCGGCTAGCGATTGCAGCACGCCGTCGTGGAGGTCGCGGGCGAGGCGCACACGCTCGTCTTCGACCGCCGCGCGCTCGAGGCGCTCCTTCGAAAAGAACTGACTTATGTCGGCCATGACCTGGCGCGCACTGCCCTCCAGCATGGAATCGTCTTGAAACGGGGGAGGAGATTGCGGCAAGCTCACGGGCGTCATGGTCCCCAATTGAAAAGAGCACGAACCCCGAGCATTGCTATCGCGGTGCTGACGCAACCTCGGTCGCGCTGGTCAAGTGTCGCCGAAAAGCGACGCACGATTATACGACCGCATTTTGTAAACATTCTACTGCCCCCGCAATTCGACGAGTATCGGCGGTCCCCTATCCGGGATAGGTCGATCGGGCCGATCATCGTAACCTGTCCTACACCTTGGTCAACTTCCCGTCAACGTCCAGTGGATTTTGTTCACCACATAATAAGAACGCGCACGCGCCGGTACTCGATGTAGGCGGAGCGTGTTTTGCCCGAATGCCCACCTCCTATGGAGCCACAACATGGTTGGAGACAAGCTCTCTGATTTCTCAGCGACCACCACCGGCGGCACTTTCCGGCTGTCGTCCCACAAAGGGCACCCGATCGTCATTTATTTCTATCCGAAGGACAACACGCCGGGCTGCACCACCGAAGGCATGCAGTTTCGGGACCTGCACAGTCAATTCGCCAAGGCCGGCGCGGTCGTGGTCGGGGTATCCCGCGACAGCCTCAAGTCGCACGAGAATTTCAAGGCGAAAATGGAGTTTCCCTTCGAGCTCCTCTCCGATCCGGAAGAAAAGCTCTGCGCACAGTTCGGCGTGATTAAGATGAAGAACATGTACGGCAAGAAGGTGCGCGGGATCGAGCGCAGCACTTTTGTCGTCGACGCGAACGGCAAGCTTGTGCGCGAATGGCGCGGCGTCAAGGTTCCCGGCCATGCGCAGGAAGTCCTCGATTTCGTCAAAACACTCTAAGACGCAGACAACGCGCGCCGGAGGACTGTTCCCTTTCCACCACAAACGCTGCGGTGGCCGGTACCTGCAGACACAAGCGCTTGTGTTCTGCGAACCGGGTGGCTAGCATGAGACCTACCCCCACCCCAAGCCCAAGGAGGCCCATGGTCGAGCGCACTCTCCGTCCCGCGCTGCACGTCACCAAATCCGCCAAGACATCCTCTTCCAAGCTTTTCGTCCTCGACACCAACGTGTTGATGCACGATCCCACCAGCCTGTTTCGTTTCGAAGAGCACGACATCTACCTGCCGATCCTCACGCTCGAGGAGCTCGACAACAATAAGAAGGGAACCAGCGAGGTCGCGCGCAACGCGCGCCAGGCGTCGCGCTATCTCGACGAGCTCGTGACCACCGCGACCGCGATCAATCCCGCCGGCATCGCCGACGGGATCCCGCTCAAGGCGCACAGCGGCGGCGCCGCCAGCGGCAGGCTGTTCATCCAGACCGAGGCTATCGACACCACGCTTCCGCCCTCGCTCGCGGGAGGCAAGGCCGACAACCAGATCCTCGCGGTGGTGACGCATCTGCGCCAATCGCTACCCAAGCGGTCCGTCATCCTGGTGTCCAAGGACATCAATATGCGCATCAAGGGCCGCGCGCTGGGGCTGGCGGCCGAGGATTACTCCAACGACAAGGTTCTCGAAGACACCGACCTGCTCTATAGCGGCATGCGCGAGCTGCCGACCGATTTCTGGGACCGTCATGGCAAGGCCATGGAATCGTGGCAGCATGGTGGCCACACGTATTACCGTGTGACCGGACCGCTGTGCGCCAATCTGCTGGTCAACGAATTCGTATACCAGGAGGCCAAAGGCCCTGGCGAGACCGCGCTCTACGCCAAGGTCAAGGAGGTGAGCGGAAGAACGGCGCTGCTGCAGACGCTCAAGGACTACACGCACCAGAAGAACAACGTATGGGGGATCACGGCACGCAATCGCGAGCAGAACTTCGCGCTGAACCTGCTCATGAACCCGGAGATCGATTTCGTCACGCTGCTCGGCCAGGCGGGAACGGGCAAGACGCTGCTCACGCTCGCCGCGGGACTCATGCTAACGCTCGAGTTCAAGGTCTACACCGAAATCATCATGACGCGGGTGACGGTTCCGGTCGGCGAGGACATCGGCTTTCTTCCCGGCACCGAGGAGGAAAAGATGAACCCCTGGATGGGCGCGCTAGAGGACAACCTCGACGTGCTCAACAAGACCGACGACGAGGCCGGCGAGTGGGGTCGCGCGGCGACGCGCGACCTGATTCGTTCGCGCATCAAGGTCAAGAGCCTTAATTTCATGCGCGGACGAACGTTCATCAACAAGTTTCTGATCATCGACGAGGCACAGAACCTGACTCCCAAGCAGATGAAGACGTTGATCACGCGCGCCGGCCCCGGGACCAAGGTCGTGTGTCTCGGTAACATCGCGCAGATCGACACTCCGTATCTGACCGAGGGCAGCTCGGGACTCACCTACGTGGTCGACCGGTTCAAGGGCTGGTCGCATTCCGGCCACATCACCCTAATGCGCGGCGAGCGCTCGCGCCTGGCCGACCACGCAGCGGAGATCCTCTAGACGCTTCCCCGCTTCCGCTGACGCGCTGTTGTCCTGGCCGCGGCGCTACATGGCCGAGGCTGCACCCTCATTGGAGTCCTTGCCGCGACACGATGATGTTGCGAATGCGGTCGGGATCCTGCAGCAGCCCTGCCCATCGCGCAGGAAGAAGATTGCCAGCGACATCGATCTCCCAGCACAGGAAACCCTTTGCCTCCAGAAATTCGACGACGAATTTCGCGTCGAGCTCGAAACCTGCCATCATCGCGGGGCAGAACTCCAGCATCATCTTGAGATTAGGCGAACGGTCGATGAGCTTGTTCATGCCCTTGAGCGCGAGCCCTTCGGCGCCTTCGATGTCCATCTTGACGACATCGATGTGATCGATTTTCGCGCCGAGAAAGTCGTCGAGCGGCACGGCTCTCACGGTTTCACGCTCGATCGTGGATGACGGGTCGAGTGGCGCCGAGGCATTTACTTCGAGGTGGCCTCCGCCTGACCAGCTTCGATCGAAAGCCAGTGTTACGTCACCCTCCGCCGAGCTGAGCGCAACGTTGTGCACCGAAACGATCTGGTCGAGACCGTTCACGCTCACCGATGCCTTGATGAGCTCGTAAAACGACCGGCTGGGCTCGAACGCGTAGATGTGCCCGCCCGGTGTGATCCGCGGCGCCGCGATCAGCGAGTAGAAGCCGTGATTCGCACCAACATCGAGGACGGTGTCCCCAGCCTTGAGGAGATTGCAGAAAGCGGTCGCGTAGTTGGGCTCCCACCAGCCGCCGAGCAAGAGGTGAGTGCCGATGTCCACGCTGCGCGTATCGACGAAGATCTTCTGCCCGGATTGGAGATAGGTCAATGCGCGATGGTCCCCGAGATACGTCGTCTGCGAATGCAGCACGGGCTGGATCGCGGCGGTACGCTGCGCGAGCGCATTCAGGCTCGACGAGAGGCTCTGGATCGCCGACTCGATGCGTCCAAGGCGGCCATCGACGTCGCCCGGCAGCGGCGCTGCCGCTTTTGCTCGGAGTTCGGCGGCATCCAGGATCGCCTTTGATTCGCGCACACGAACGAAATCGTCGAAAAAATTCGGCGGCACCGCAAGGCGTGGCATCAGGTCGCTCTTCTCGCGCGCCACGTAGAAACGGTTCAAGCCGTCGAAGTACGCGAAGACATAATTTGCATCGGTCAGGCACTTCTCCCATGCGTCGTGCGCGGCCGTCTGGGTGAGCGGCGCGACGGCCTCGATAAGGACGATCCACGGACGGTGCCGATCCAGCCCCGCGCCCTCGAGCACCTCGCGCTCGGCGCCTTCGGCATCGATCTTGAGGAATTGCACGTTGCCGGTCACGCGCTCCTGCCATATCGCCGACAACGGGCGTTGCGTCACCCGCCGAGGAACGGCGTGCCGCCCCGCGGCTTGGTGCATTTCGGCGATCGACGAGTCGACCGTCGACAGTCCCGTCTCGGCGATCTCATAGAATTCCCGCTCGGCATCATGGGTCCCGGCGAGCACGTTGAGGTTGATGTCGCGAGGGCGCGCTCGGCACAGCATCTCGTAGTACTTTTGCACCGGCTCGACGTTGATGCCGGACCAGCCGCGATCGTAGAAGGCGCGCGTCACCGAGTCGACGTCAGGATCCTGCGCGCCGACATCGATGTAGAAACCGCGCGGAACGTCTTTCAGCGCCCTCCACAGGACGACGTCTTCGTAATTCTGTGCATGAGAGATGAAGGACATGGTTTGGTCAGAGCAGCTTTAATGATTCGAGTCGCGCGCGTATCAGCTTCGCGGCATTCTCATGGCTGAAGCGGGTCAGGATATCGCGCTGGCCACGGCGCGCGATCCGGGTCCGGAACTCGACGTCATCAGCCAGCCGGGCCATGCAGCGGCCGGCTTCCTCAACATCCGGATCGGCCCAGCGAAAGCGTTCGTCGTCATACAGGTACTGGCCCTTACTTATCGGGACGAGCTTGTAGGGAACGAGGCAGCTGTTGTCCGGGTTCATGAATTCGAGATTTCCCGAGTACGCCGTGCCGATGACCGGCTTGCCAAGATACATCGACTCGGCGAGTCCAAGTCCGAGTCCTTCAGCACGATGCAGCGAAACGTAGGCATCGACCACGCTGTGCAGACCGGAGACCTGGCTGCGACTCAGGAAGCCGTCGGTCACGAAAATCCTGGGGTCGCCGCCGACCAACTCCATCAGCTGCCGATACTTGGCGGGATTGTTGGCGCCGTTGATGGACTTGATGACGAGGCCCACGTCGGTTCGCGCCGGATCGAATGCATGTTTGAAAGCCGCAATCGCCCCGTCGGGATTCTTGCGCATGGCGAAGGAGTTGAAGTCGAAGCTGAACAGAAATAGAAACTTGTCCTCGGGAAGCTCGAATTCGGCTCGCGAGTACTCTCGTTCCAGGTTGACCGCGATCGGCGTAGGCACCTTGAAAACGGGTTTCGCAGTGACGCGCCGCATGGCCTCGGCGATGAACTCGGTCGCTACCCATATCTCGTCGATTTTCCCGATCGCATCGGTCCACTCATCGGGTACCTGCTCGAGCTCCCAGAACCAGAATCCGATGTTGTAGCGCCGCGTCCCCGCGACTGGCTTCATCAACGGCGCAACGGGTTTCATCATGTCGGGGTTGAGGCAGAACAACGAGCAGACGTAGGGCAGATCATGCACGATGTGCGCCGCCAGCGTGCGGTCGGCCTGCCGCGTTTTCAGGCGCATGTCGACATCGCGAACGGCGAAAGGAATGCCCTCGAGCTCGCACGACCTGGCGATCGCGCGCAGATTTTCGCCCAAGCCGAACTCGCCGTATGCGAAGCCGACGAGATTGACGCCGGGTTGCGGCACTCGCGTCCTGATCGAATCGTGGTTGGCGAGGACGGTTTTTGCGATGTCCTCCAGCGTCTCCAGCGGAAACGCCAGTACGTGGCCTACCTGAAAGGGCGACTTCAGGAAGTGAAGACCCCAGTGGCGAGATGAAGGTGCGTAGGGATTCGGTGGCAACTCGGCCGCACGTGCGCGAGCATAGAACTCCCGAAACATCGCGACCTGCTGCACCTCAGAGCGAGCGCGCTCGTCCGCCGACGACGGCGCTGGAACGATTCGCCTGGTGAAATCCTTGTACCCCACGAATACCGGTTCGGCCAGCCACACTGCCCGAAGCGCAAAATCCCAGCCGAATGCATCGTGGGATTCCCGGAAGCCTTGTATGTCATCGTACAACTTCCTGCTGAAGAACAAATTGCCGACGTCGACGGCGA
Organism: uncultured beta proteobacterium; assembly: GCA_963816915.1. GTDB lineage: Bacteria > Pseudomonadota > Gammaproteobacteria > Burkholderiales > Casimicrobiaceae > PALSA-1003. The sequence goes on along the minus strand of CAWFMK010000007.1, from coordinate 1,189,275 downwards.
CGAATGACTGATGGATGAAGGAAAAGCCCACGGTATCCGACTCAGCAATCGCGCCCAGTCGCTCGGTCGCGCTTCCGACGACAGCGTTCTCCTCAGGACGAATGGTCCCGCCTGCCGCGTCCACGAAGGCCGCATCGGAAAAGCCCCATGACTTGCCGCGCCGTGCAACGCCGTCCACGAATCGCTTGATTCGGTCGTGCCCGAACAGGTCGCGTCCATCGAGAACGTTGACGAACGCTCCCGACGATGCACGCACGCCCGCGTTGATTCGCGACGCAGCGCTTGCGGACGGGCTCTTCACCCGGCGGTGCCTGATATTGCACGCGAAGATCAGATCGAGCACAGGCTTCGAAATCTCGACCGCGCCAACTGACTCGACGACGACGACTTCGATGTTCGGGTAGGACTGGGCTGCGACCGACTTGAGCGCGTCGAGCATCCAGTCGTCGCGCCCTCCGGCGAGGAATATCACGCTCACGAGCACGGCTTCGTCGCTGCAGGTCGCCGCATCCTGGAAGCGCAAGTATTCGGCGCGCTTTTGGGTCGCGATCAATGTGTCCTGGCCTGCGAGCGCCTGGGTGAACAGGAATCCGACGTCGGACCAGATCGCGTACTGAACGGCAGATGTGACGCTGAATGTCTGCATCGATCGTGCCGCCTGCAGAACCTTCGCCAGACCCGCCGCCGGGTCGCCTTCTTCGAAGTCGCAGCGTCCGAGGATTCGCAACGCCTCGGGATGTCCCGGGGTGGTCTTTAGCACGTCAAGGCACAAGGCCCTGGCGTCGGCGAGCTTTCCGGATCCGAGGCAGGCCGCGGCGTCCCGCAGTACGATTCCAGCGTTGCTCGCAAGGGGTTCCTGCAGGTTGTCGGGCGCCGATTCAAGCGTGAGCCGACCGTGACAATCCTTGTATCGCTTCCCGCTTTCACACGGGCAGCGATCGTTTCGACGCACCTCCGGCATGCGTCGGCCTCTAGGGCCTGTAGCTTCCAGGCGTTGAGGCAAGATTCTCGAACCGCGTGTACTCGCCTACCCATGCGAGAGGAACCGTACCGATGGGTCCGTTGCGCTGCTTGCCGATGATGATCTCGGCAACGCCTTTGTCCTGCGTCTCGGGGTTATACACTTCGTCGCGATAGATGAACAAAATCACGTCGGCGTCCTGCTCGATGGCACCCGACTCGCGCAGGTCGGACATGACCGGACGCTTGTTGGGACGCTGCTCGAGGCTGCGGTTGAGCTGCGAAAGCGCCATGACCGGCACCTTGAGCTCCTTGGCGAGCGCCTTGAGCGAGCGCGAGATCTCCGAGATTTCCGTCGCGCGGTTCTCGCCCTCGCCGGTCGCTTGCATCAGCTGGATGTAGTCGACGATGATCGCGCCGAGCTGGCCGCCGTACTGGCGCGACAGGCGCCGCGCGCGCGAGCGCAAATCCAGCGCGTTGAGCGCAGGCGTCTCGTCGATGTGCATCGGCGCGTCATTGAGCTTGCCGAGCGCCGACGACAACCGCTCCCAGTCTTCGTTGTTCAGCCGGCCGGTGCGCACCTTCTGCTGGTCGAGGTGACCTACCGAGCCGATCAGGCGCATCGCGAGCTGCGAGGCGCCCATTTCCATGCTGAATACCGCCACCGGCATTTTCAAGTCGAGCGCGATGTGCTGGCCGATGTTGAGCGCGAGCGCGGTCTTGCCCATGCTGGGCCGACCCGCGATCACGACCAGATCGCCTTCCTGAAAGCCCGAGGTCATGCGGTCGAGGTCGGTGAACCCCGTCGCGATGCCGGTCACATCGGATGGATTGTCGCGGTTGTAGAGGAATTCGATGCGCTCGACGACCTGCGTGAGCAACGGACGAAGCTCCTGAAACCCCTGTTGCCCGCGCGCACCGTGCTCCGCGATGCTGAACACTTTCGCTTCGGCGTCGTCGAGTATGGCGCGGACGCTGCGGCCGAGGGGATGATAGGCACTGTCGGCGATCTCGCCTCCCGCAGCGGCGAGATTGCGCAGAATCGCACGCTCGCGCACCAGCTCGGCGTAGCGACGGATGTTGGCGGCAGTGGGCACGTTGTCGACCAGCATCCCCAGGTACGACATACCTCCGATGTAGTCGAGCTTGTTGAGCGAAGCGAGCGCTTCGCCGACGGTGACCACGTCAGCGGGCTTGTTGTCGGAAACAAGGTCCATGATCGCGGCGTAGAGCACGCGATGAACTTCAGTGTAGAAGTCCTTGGCGTCGATGAGGTCCGCAACACGATCGGCGGCGGCATTTTCCAGCAACAGGCCGCCCAGCACCGATTGCTCCGCTTCCATCGAATGCGGAGGTACCTTGAGCGCCTGGATCTGGGAGTCGTTGGGCATGCTAGAGAGCGCGCGGATGCCCGGTCATTCTAGCAAATCAGAGCGCACCGCCGCGGCCAACGACGACGTCACCGAGAGCTTAGAAGTCTTCGGGCGGCGACGCGAGATGCGTCCACCGCCCATTTCGGAACGAGCTGTCCTCAGGCCGGCGCGCCGGTCGTATCGCCGAGCACGCTGACTACGATGTGCGAGGGCACGTCGGTGTGCAGCACAATGGTGATCGGAAATTCACCCACCTGCTTCAGCGGGCCATCGGGCATGCGCACCATCGATTTTTCGACGGTGTGCCCGATCGCCGCGAGCGCCTCGACGATGTCCACGTTGGTCACCGAACCGAACAGGCGTCCATCGACCCCCGCCTTCTGTGTGATCTGGATCTTGACGCCTTCGAGCTTGGCGGCGTGCTCCTGCGCGAGCGCAAGCTTCGCGCCCGCCGCCTTCTCGAGCTCGGCACGCTTTTCCTCGATCACCTTCATGTTTTCCGGAGTAGCGCGCTTAGCCTTGCCTTGCGGGATCAGGTAGTTGCGGGCGAAGCCCTGCTTGACCTTGACCACGTCGCCGAGCTCGCCGATGTTCGGCAGTTTTTCCAGCAGAATGACTTGCATGTCGCTTGGCTCCGGTCAGTGCAGATCGGTGTAGGGCAGCAACGCGAGAAAGCGCGCGCGCTTGATCGCCGTGCCGAGCTGGCGCTGGTAGCGCGCCTTGGTGCCGGTGATGCGCGCAGGCATGATCTTGCCGTTCTCCTGCACGAAGTCCTTGAGGATGTCGACGTCCTTGTAGTCGATTTCCTTGATGCCTTCGGCGGTGAAGCGACAGAACTTGCGGCGCTTGAAAAGGTTGTTGCCGCGTTCGCGGCGCTTGCCATCCTTGCCTTTGCCTTTACCTTTGGCGTTTCTTCCCATGGGACGGGGCATGTCAATTTCCTTTGCGGTTCTGTGTTTCGATGGATTCGTGGTCGGTGACGCGGCATTCGCTCACGTGCAACGCAACGCTGGTGCCGGTGCGGTAGCGACGCGCGAGAAAGCCGCGGCAGCTGAGGAAGGCGCCCGGCTCCACGCCGGCAAGCTCGCGCGCCAGCGGACCCAGCGCGACGGCGGCCAGCTCGCACGCTACGCGGCGCTGTGATCCGGCTTCGATCTGCATCGACTCGTGGGCGAGCGCGAAGTCGAGCACCGGCACGCCGGCAGGCGTGTAGCGCAGAGCCTCGCGGGCCTGGAGCCGCGCATCGAGCTGCACCTGGTTCATCAACTGCGTCCTCGGCTGCGAAAGCTGCAGGGCCGCGACTACGCCTGCGCCGGTGTTGCTTCGGCGGCTGGAGCGGCGGCCGCGGCGGGCGCGGCGGGCGCGGCCACGGCAGGTGCTGCCGGCGACAGCGAGCGCGACTTCTCCTCCTTCATCATCGGCGAAGGCGTGACGACCGCCTCGCGCATGGCGACGATGAGGTGGCGCAGCACCGCGTCGTTGAACTTGAATGCATGCTCGAGCTCGCCGAGGGCGGCGGCATCGCATTCGATGTTCATGAGGACGTAATGCGCCTTGTGGACCTTGGCGATCGGATAGGCCATCTGGCGCCGGCCCCAATCCTCGAGGCGGTGTATGCGGCCGCCGTTGGCGGTGGCCATGGCGCGATAGCGCTCGATCATGGCGGGCACCTGCTCGCTCTGATCGGGATGGACGATGAAAACCACTTCGTAGTGACGCATGCAGACCGCTCCTTGTGGACTGTGTCCTTGCGGACAGGGTTGGCGAGGCGCCGATCACGGGATCCGATCCCAGGCGGCCTTGCGGGCGGCCTCATCCGTCTGCGGCGAATGAGGCAAGGAACCAATGATTATAACTTCTTTGTCCAGTCAGGACAAGAGGTTAGATCAGTTGGAGTTCGGCCCTTGGACCGCGCCCGATACCTTTGCAGCCTGCGCAGCACCCGCCGCGGCGAGAATCCTGTCGCGGTCGGCCTTGGGCATTCGCGACAGCGCCTTCACCCGCGCATAGAAGCGCGGTAGGTCGCCATCTTCTTCGGCCAGAAGCGCGCGAAATTGCGGGACCTTGCGCGTGTACAGCGCGAGCCCCGCCAGGCTCGCATTGGTCGGGCCCTGCGCGAACCAGCCGTCGTAGACACCGTTGCCTCCCCACGAGGCCTTGAGCGCTATGTAATCGGCGCGCATCTGCGCGAAGGCCGCGGCCTTGCCGGCGCGCTTGACCTCGTCGCTCTCCTTGCTCGCGTAGAGCGACGCCAGGCGCGCGCGTGTGCGGTCGGCAAGCGCGCGAAAACCTTCACGGTAGCGCTCGCTCGATTCGACCTGCGCGACCAGCGTCGGATCGTGTTGCGCCGCCAGCCAACGCTGCACGCCCTCCTGCTCCACCGCGACGGCGAAGGATTCGTTGAACACGCTGTCGTCCTTCGCGTACGCCACCTGGTGCGCGAGCTCGTGAAAAATCAGGCGGGCGACTTCCGGATCCGGATATCGAATGAACGTCGACAGGATCGGATCGTTGAAATACCCGAGCGTCGAGAATGCCGGCACACCGCCGATGTGCACGTCGTCGCCCGCTGCGGTGAACTGCGCAGCTTCGGCGTTCGCGGCGGCCTCGTCGAAGTAACCGCGGTAGTTGACGCACCCTGCGATGGGGAAGCACCACTGTCGCGGCTCCAGCGAGAGCTCCGGCGTCGCGACGACATTCCAGAGCACGAAGCGCCGCCCCAGGTCGGCGTAATTCTTGTAGCTTCCGTTGTCCGGAAGCCCCAGCTCGCGGCTGGCAAACGCACGAATCGCGAGCGAGCGCTCGAGCTTGCGCTTGAGCGTCGCGTCGGACGTGACTTCCACCACCGCGGGGATCGGCTCGGCACGCTGCAGGATATCCATTTCCCCTTGAATGCCCTGCCAGTAATAGGTGACGCTTCCGCAGCTGGCGAGCGCGAACGCCGCCACGATGGAGGCAGCGATCGGCAGCGCGCGCTTCACCTGGCGCCCTCGACGACGTGCGCCGCAGGTTGCGCGTCGTTCGCCCGCTGCAGCGTCGGAAGCCATTCGCCAAGCCTGCGCACGCCCTCGCTCAGCTTGGACTGCGCAACGGTATAGGCGAATCGCACGTGATCGCGCGCGCGATGTTCCCCGAAATCGATGCCCGGCGTGAACGCGACGCCGGTCGCAGCCAGCGCCTCGATGCAGAAGCGCTCGCTGTCCATCCCGAAGGGCGAGCAATCGGCGTAGACGAAGAATCCCCCGCTGGGGGTAACCGGGATGCGAAACCCGAGCTCGCGCAGTGCAGGCACGAGGAAATCCCTGCGCGCGCGAAACTGCGCTCGACGCTGTTCAAGCAGCGCCAGCGTCGGCGGCGCGAAACAGGCCAGCGCCGCACGCTGCGACAGCGTCGGCGGTGAAATATAGAGATTCTGCGCGAGCTTCTCCAGATCGCGGACGTGACGCTCGGGTGCAACCAGCCAGCCCAGGCGCCAGCCGGTCATGTTGAAGTATTTCGAAAAACTGTTGATCACGAACAGATCGTCGGAGAGTGTCAGCGCGCTTTGCCGGGACTCGGCATAGGACAAGCCGAGATAGATTTCATCGACGAGCAGCGCACCGCCACGGGCGTCGACCACCGATGCGATGCGCGCCATCTCCAGGTTGGACACTGCGGTGCCGGTGGGGTTCGAAGGCGAGGCGATCAACGCCCCGCGCGTGCGCGGCGTCCAGGCGGCGTCGATCGCATCGGCGGTGAGCTGATACCGCGTCTGTGGGCCCACCGGAATGCCGATCGCCTCGCCTTCGAGCGTGCGCACGAAGTGCCGGTTGCAAGGATAACCGGGGTCCGAAAGCAGGATCGCGTCGTCGCGATCCACGAGCAGCGCCAGCGCGAGCAGCAGCGCCGCCGACGAACCCGCGGTGACGACGATGCGCTCGGCGCCGACGCCGACTCCGTACTGATCACGATAGTGACCCGCGATCGCCTCGCGCAATGCGGGAAGGCCGAGCGCCGACGTGTAATAGATGCCACCTCCCGTCAGCGCCGCGCGTGCGGCGTCGAGCACGGGCTCAGGCGTTGGAAAGTCCGGCTCGCCGATCTCCATGTGAACGACGCTGCGTCCCGCCGATTCGAGCGCACGCGCGGCCGTCTGGACCTCCATGACATGGAACGGCGCGATGTCGTGAACGCGGGCAGCGATACGGTGAGGCGTATCCATCGTACGGATGATTTGAGTGGCGGACGAAAGGTGTATGTTAGCAATTTGGCGGCACCGGACGACACCGGAGTGCCGACAGGAGCCGGTCAATGTCCCTCCGCTGGGCCACGACGATCACGTTGGTGCTGTGGGCAGCCCCGCTCGCGTGCGCGGTCGCCGCCCAGCCCGCCGCGGCTCGCCCGCCGCCCGATGCGACGGTCTACAAGTGCACCGGCGCCGCGGGAAGCGTCGTCTATCAGGACTCGTCGTGCGCAGCGGGGACCGAACTGCGCAATTTTGCGACCGACCCGCCGACGCTGAGCATAATTCCCGGTGTCACGCCGGCACGCCCGCCGGCAACCCCGCCTGCGTCCTCTGCAAAAGCTCGCGGCGATCGCGTGGCGATTCCCGTTCGTGCGCGCGAGTCGGTGGGCAATGCCGGTGATCGCCGCTACATACGCGTCGGCATGTCGCAGGCCGAAGTGCTGCAACGGGTGGGACGACCCGATGTCGACGCGCGCAACCCGCGCGGCAAGGGTCAGCGCTGGTCGTACCTCCCGCGCAGCGGCGACGCCAACACCATCACTACGGTAACGCTGGTCGACGGCAAGGTCGCTGATGTCGAGCGCAAGATTGTCCGCTGACGGCCGCTGCCCACGCGAGGAAAGATCGCCCCGGTGATCCCCTCCCCGCCCGCGTCGCCCTCGCTGTGCGCGCGCTGATCCAACGCGTTCGCGAGGCATCGGTGAGTGTCGATGGACGCGTCGTCGGCGCGATCGGTCGCGGCGTCCTGGTGCTGGCCGGCGCGATCGCCGACGACGCCGATGCCGACATCGATTGGCTCGCGCGCAAGATCACCTCGATGCGCATCTTCGACGACGCCGACGGAGTCATGAACCTGTCGTTGCGCGACATCGACGGCACCATCCTCGCGGTCAGTCAGTTCACGCTGCTTGCCTCGACCCGCAAGGGCGCGCGGCCCTCCTATTCCGGCGCCGCGCCGCCGGAATTGGCGCACCCGCGCTTCGACGCCCTCGTCGCCGCCCTCACCCGCGAGTCTGGGCAGGCGGTCGCGCAGGGTATGTTCGGTGCGCACATGCAGGTTGCGCTGGTCAACGACGGGCCCGTGACCTTCTGGCTCGACTCGCGCGTGCGCGAATAAGCGGGACCGCTATCCGCGATCGACGCTGAAGCGCCCCGGACCCAGCGCCGCCACCATGAACATCCCACCCATGATGGCGAGATTCTTCATGAAATGGATCTGCTGGTTCCCTGCCTGATCTGCCGCGGCGCTCCAGAAATTGTGAAAGATGGGGGTGATCACCAGGAGGAAGACCACCAGGAGCAGAGCGACCCAGCGGGCCTTGAGGCCGATCAACAGCAGCAGCCCGCCACCGAGCTCGAACACGACCGCGATGACGGCCAGCACCTGTGGCATCGGCAAATTCTTGCTCGCGATAAATCCCACCGCGCCCTGGAAACCGGTGAGCTTTCCCCAACCGGAGACGATGAACAAGACGGCGAGCAACGCGCGCCCAAGCAGAGCCATGCCGTCGGATCGTGGTGCCATGGATAGTCCTTTCATGTGGTTGGATCGTAGTTGCATGCGCGCAGCCCGCTGCACAACCTTTAACGCAGCCTGGTCACTCGGTCATGTCAATTTATGAGTTGCCACGACCAGCGGATCATTCGTTAGGCCGCCAGTTACAAATTCTAAGCGTCGAGCGGCTCTCCGGCGCGGGCACCGACCGCGGGACTCGGGGCCGGGGGCGAGCCAGAGAATACGACCTCGATCCTCGCGCCGCGTGCATCGCCGGTATCGACGATACCAAGTGTCGCTTGGTGTCTCGCGGCAATTTCGTGCGCGATGGTGAGACCCAGACCGCAGCCGGCACCCACGCTGCCGCGCACGCGATAAAAAGGCTCGAAGACGTGACTGCGCTCCTGCGGCAGAATCCCCGGTCCATCGTCCTCGACGAACAGCATCAATGGATGCTCACGCACGCCGACCGTCACGCTGGCGCCAGCCCCACCATACTGAATCGCGTTGTCGATGAGGTTGCCGAGCAGCTCGGATAGCAAGCGCGGCTCACCGTGTACGACAATGCCTTTCTCGGGACCATCGTAGCCGAGGTCGATATTGCGCTCGATCGCCGCGTCGGCCCAGCGCTCGATCTCGTTTCGCGCGAGTTGCGCCAGATCGACCGGCTCCATGCGCAGCATGTTGGCCGACGACGCATCCGCGCGGCTCAGCGTGAGCAGTTGCTGCGTGAGGTGGCGCATGCGCGAAAGCGACTTGATGACTTCGTCCAGCGCCTCGGCGTGCTTGCGCGGATCGGTCTCGCGCGATGCCCGCTCCGTTTGGACCTGCAGAGCGGCAAGCGGTGTTCTGAGCTGATGCGCCGCATTCGCGACGAAACGCTGCTGGGCTTCACGCGCCTCCGCGAGCTTGCCGATGAGCTGGTCGATCGCAACGATCAGTGGCTTCACCTCCGAGGGAAGGCTTTCGCCTTCACCCACCGGCACCAGATGCTCGGGACTGTAGGTACGCAGACGAGACGCCGTCGCGTCGAGTGTCGAGAGACTCGATGTCACCGCGTACCAGATGAACGCGCCGGCGAGCAGAAGGATGATGACCTGCAGGGGTACGGTCATGAGCACGATCTCGCGAACCAGCGTCTTGCGCTTGATCAGCGTCTCCGCGACCTGGATGACGACCGTCTTCGATTCCGGCGGCGGTCCCGTCACCGCAATGGCGACCACGCGCACGGGGCGTCCGGCGAGCAGTTCGTCGTAGAACTGCGGGACGTTGGCAGGCACGAGGCCTGGCCTGCGCGGAAAACTGGCGTTACCGAACAGGTGATGGCCGTCGGCGTCGGTAACGTCCTCGAAAATCTGATCGACGCTGTCCCATTCGAACATCTCGACCGCGGACGGAGGCAGCGTAAGGCGCGGGCCCGTCGTCTCCGACCGCAGCTGTGTCGCCAGCGCCAACGCGGAATCGAGGAGCCAGCGATCGTGCGCGACGTTTCCAAAATGCACCGCAAGCCCGACCGAAACACAGGCGCCCGCGAGCAGGACGCCGAGCAGCGGCAGCCAAAGCCGGATCAGAAGCCGCCGTCGAAGGCTCGGTTCAGGCCTCGGTCGCGACCTTGGCATCGACGAGTTTTTCCAGGCGGTAGCCCAGCCCACGGAATACGCGAATGCCCACGTCGGCGCCCGCGGTACTCAGCTTGCGGCGCAGGCGGCTGATGAATACCTCGACCGCAGACATGTTGGCGTTGTCCTGCCAGCTGTACAGCGAATTGAAGATATCGGCTTTGCTGACAATGCGCCCCGGCTGACGCAGAAGCAGCTCGATCACGGCGAGCTCGCTGGGCGTAAGCTCGATCTCGCGATCATGAACGGTGAGGTGCCGGGCAGCCTTTTCGAACGACAGCGCGCCGAAGGTGATCGCGGTTCCCATCGGCTCGCCGCGCCGCAACAGGGCGCGAATTCGCGCCTCGAACTCGGCGACCACGAAAGGTTTCGACAAATAATCATCGCCGCCGCTGTCGAGTCCCACAACGCGCTGTTGAGGCTGGTCGCGCGCGCTGAGGATGAGCACAGGGGCACGCATCGAATCCAGGCGAAGCCGGCGCAGAAGCTCGAGTCCATCGAGATCCGGCAGACCGAGATCCAGGATCACGAGAGCGTAGTTGGTATGAGCGCAGGCGATCTCGGCATCGCGCGCGTTGTGGGCGGTGTCGGCCGCGTAGCCGGATTGGGCTAGCGACGACACCAGTCCGTTGGCAAGCTGGACATCATCTTCAACGACAAGTAGGCGCATGGCAGGCTCGTGTCAGGTACGTGAAAGGTTCCACCCACGTTGTTTGCCGAGTTTGCTCGAAACCGCAGGCGAGGGCAACGTTGCCGGGTCGCCCTTTACCCGGGCTTCCGTGCGATTGCGCGAACCGCATCGCTGTCCCGTCGCCCGGGTGCGTTGACTCGCGTGCCGTCGACCCCCGCGCGCTGCGTGCCACTCGCCCGATCGCTCGCGACGCTACCATCTAAACGTCGCGCCGAGCAGCCATTGGTCGCGCGGAGCGCTGCGGTTGAGGCCACGCTGGTATCCGGCGTCAAGATCCCATCTGGGCGACGCCTTGACTATGGCGCCGAACATGGCACTGACCAGAGTTTGCGACACCGACCGCAGCGGATTCTGATCGACCGCAAAATCGGCCCCCACCCGCAGATTGTCGCGGGGCGTCCACAGCAGCAGCACCGAGGCGTGGCCCAGCCATTGGCGCGCCATGGGATCGTTCACGTTGCGCACGGTGCCGATATTGCAGTCGACCTCAAACCCGTCTGCGACAGCCGTGACGAGCAGATAAGCACGCGGCGTGCTTTGCCCGGAGTCGACACCAAACGCCGCGTTGCCCGAGGCGAAGCCGGATCCCGCCAGCAGCGCGGCGCTCACACCCTGGGTTTCTTCGAGGAAGCGCCATTTGAACTCGGCGTTGGTATTGCCGAATCCGGAGCCACGCGCACCTTGAGCGCCGGTGAGCACGTTGACGTTGTAGGTGGGACGAAGGATCGCGTCGAGTTCGTGGGTCACGCCGTAAGTGAGTTGCGGCGCGAATTGGAAATTCGATAGCACTCCGTCGTCGAAGGGAGCGCGCGTGTACTGCGTGCCGAGCTCGAGCTCGAATTTTCCGGTGCCCTGTGTGCGTGTGTCGTCGGTGACGAAAGGATGCGTTGCGTGTGCCGCGGTCGACGCCAGTATTAGCAGCCAAAACGCAGCAGCGGCGGCATAAATGGCGGTACCCACGAAACCTCCAGTACGCAAGCGCGACGACCTCGCGGTCGTAGCGACAGGATCGCATGTGCCGGCAGGATTGTGCCCGATGCACTCGCCACCGGCCACGGTCGGGACCGAACGTCTACAGGCGGTACGCCCGCTTGGCGAGATTGTAGGCGAGCTCCGGAGCCAGCGCGAAGGCCTCGTCCTCCTCGAGCCTATGCTCGCTCACGAGCTGCGCGAGAAAGCGGCAATCGATGCGCCTCGCGACGTCGTGACGCGCCGGGATCGACAGGAATGCGCGGGTGTCGTCGTTGAATCCGACGGTGTTGTACAGGCCCGCGGTCTCGGTGGCCTGCTCGCGAAATCGCAGCATCCCTTCGGGACTGTCGTGAAACCACCACGGGGGCCCAAGCCGCAGCACCGGATAATGACCGGCGAGCGGCGCCAGTTCGCGCGCATAGGCCGTCTCGTCGAGCGTGAACAAGATCACGGTCAGGTTGGGCTCGTTGCCGAAGCGGTCGAGCAACGGCTTGAGGGCATGAACGTAGTCGGTGCGCGTGGGCATGTCGGCGCCCTTGTCGCGGCCGAAGCGCGCGAAAACCTGCGGATTGTGATTGCGAAACGATCCCGGATGAATCTGCATCACCAGCCCGTCATCGATGCTCATGCGCGCCATCTCGGTGAGCATCTGCGCGCGAAACATTTCCGCCTGCACCGCAGAGGCAGTGCCCGCGAGCGCATGTGCGAACAAGGTCTCGCATTCGGCGGTATCGAGGTCGGCGGTCTCGGCGGTGGGATGTCCGTGGTCGGTCGAGGTCGCGCCCATGGTCTTGAAAAACGCACGCCGCTGTCGATGCGCCGAGAGGTAGCCGCGCCATGTCGACGTATCCTCGCCAGTAAGCTGGCCGAACATCGCCACGTTGGCGGCGAAGCCTCCGAAATCGGGATCGACGACGGGGTCGGGACGGTATGCGGTGACCACGCGTCCCTTCCAGCCGCTGGCGCGGATCTTGGCGTGGTGCAACAGCGGATCGAGGGGTGACTCAGTGGTCGCGATCACTTCGATGTTGAAGCGCTCGAACAGCGCTCGCGGACGGAATTCCGGTTGCGCCAGGCACGCATTGATGTGGTCGTAAATGCGATCCGCGCTTTCCGCGCTTAGGCGCTCGCGGATCCCGAAGACCTCGTGAAACGCGTGGTCCAGCCAGATCCGCGTCGGCGTTCCGCGGAACAGATGATAATGCCCAGCAAAGGCTTGCCAGATGGCGCGACCATCGGGCACCTTCGCTGCACCCGCCGAGTCCGAGCGCTGCGCGATGCCCAGGTCCTCGAGACGCACGCCCTGACTGTAGAGCATGCGAAACACGTAGTGATCCGGGGTGATGAACAGTGCCGACGCGTCGGTGAACGGCTGATCGTCGGCATACCACTGCGGGTCGGTGTGCCCGTGAGGACTGACGATGGGAAGCGACTGCACGGTGGCGTAGAGCGCACGTGCAATCGCGCGCTGGCGCGGGTCCGCGGAGAACAGTCGATCGGGATGGAGCGTAAGCGGGATCATGCGAGCCTCGGGAACGTTGAAGGCGTGGGCGACGCCGAGCCGGAATGGCGCGTACGACCAGGAGGACATATCAGCAATGGAGCCATCATGAGCGAATGCTACGCCGTCCGCTCATCGATGCTCGGCCACGGCACGCTGCACGGTCCGTGCCGCACCCTCGGCGTACAGCGCGGCCAGCCAACGCGTGACTTTGCCGGCGAAGCGTGGATCGGCGCCGAGATCGTCGCCGAAAATCGCCCGCAGCGCGAGCAGGCCCTGCGCAAGGGCGGACGGATCGCCGCGATGCGCCGCGGAGACGCGCGCGAAGTCGGTCGCCATCGGGTCGGCGACGCGGATGTCACGCCCCGCTTCGTCGGTCCCGGCCACATAGCGCATCCATCCCGCGATCGCCAGCGCGAGAAGATCGATCGGGCGATCCGCGGCCAGGTTGTCGCGCACTGTACCGAGCAGGCGCTGCGGCAGCTTTTGCGAACCGTCCATCGCGATTTGCTGAGTCCGGTGCGGCAACGCCGGATTGCGAAATCGCTCGAGCAGCGCCTGCTGATACGCGGCGATATCGACGCCGACGGGGACGCGCAAGGTCGGGGCGACTTCGTCGCGCATGAGAGCGCGCATGTAGCGTGCGAAGGCCTCTTGCGCGGCGACCTGATAGATGAACTCATGTCCGGCGAGGAAGCCGAGATAGGCGAACGCCGAATGGCTGGCGTTGAGCAGGCGTAATTTCATCGCCTCGAAAGGTGCCACGTCGGCGACCAGCTGCACACCGACCGCCTCCCATGCCGGCCGGCCCGCGGCGAAATCGTCCTCGATCGCCCACTGCTTGAATGGCTCGTGCATCACCGGCGCCGCATCGTGAACGCCGAGTACTGCATCGTTGTCGGCGATGTCGGCATCGGTGGTGGCGGGAACGATGCGGTCGACCATGGTCGAAGGGAAGCGCGCGCGCTGAGCGATCCAGCTTGCGAGACCTTCGTCGCGCGCCTGCGCGAGGGCGATCACCAGTCCGCGCACCAGCGCGCCGTTGTGCGGCAGATTGTCGCAGCACAGGACGGTGAGCGGCGCGCCGTGCGACGCCCGTCGTGACGCCAGCGCGTGCACCAGCAGGCCCACCGCGCTCACCGGCGACTGCGGGTTCGCAAGGTCGTGAACGATGTCGGGATGCGCGAAGTTAAGCTGCCCGGTCGCCGGATCGTGGCAATAGCCTTTTTCGGTGATGGTCAACGATACGATCGCGGTCGTAGCTGCGGCCATGCGCGCGTGCACGTCGCCGCGCTGCTCACCGAGAAAAAGCAGTTCGCGCACGCTGCCGATGACGCGTCGACGAACGCCCGCCGGGCTTTTTTCCACCGCGGTATAGAGCCCGTCCTGCGGCGCCATGCGTTGTCGCACCTCCGCCGAGCGCAGGCTGACTCCGCAGATGCCCCATGGCCCAGGTTTGCGCGCGAGCGCGTCGTCGGTGTACTCCGCGCTCTGTGCCCGATAGAACGCGCCTATCCCCAGATGCACGATGCCGATGCCGAGCGCGTGCGCGTCGTAGGCGGGCCGCGCCACCGCCTCGGGCAGCTCGCCCAGCGTTTCCAGCGACAGCCGCTTCATCGAGGCCATCGCCGCGCGGCCTATGCCGCCGGCTGCGGGTGCTCTTTGACCCGCGATACGAGCTGCGTCGGATTGACGAAGCGCAGCGCGATCAGCAACCAGGTCAGTGTCACCAGCATGTAGACCATCGCCATCGCGTCGACCGACTGCGGCGCACGCACCCCGGCGGCGAAGACCGCGTAGTACAGCGCGACCACCAGCGTCTGCGAATCCGGACCCGCGGTGAGGAAGGTGAGCTCGAACAGTGCGATGGTGCGCACCAGGACCAGCAGCGACGCCGCCAGGATCCCGGGCCCGAGCAGCGGGACGAGGACATGCCAGAACATGCGCCCGGTGCCGGCGCCGAACACGCGCGCTGCCGATTCGAGATTGGGATCGATCTGCTCGATGAAAGGCGTCATTACTAGGATCACGAACGGTGCCGCCGGGATGAGATTCGCGAGAATCACGCCGTAGATCGTTCCGGCGAGCTGCGCCTTGTAGAGCACCGTCGCCAGCGGAATCCCGTATGTGATCGGCGGGACCATGAGCGGCAGCAGAAACAGCAGCATCAGCGCGCGCTTGCCCGGGAAATTGCGGCGTGCCAGCGTGTACGCCGCGGGCACCCCGATGAGGAGCGCAAGCAGCACGACGGCGAGCACGACCTCCACCGTGACTATCAGAACCGAGCCGAGCTGGAACTCCTTCCAGGCGGCGCTGTACCACATCGTGGTCCAGCCTTCGGGCAGCCACGTGCCCAGCCAGCGCCTGGCAAACGAGCTGGTGACCACGGCTGCGATCATCAGCGCCACGTTCACCAGGAACAGCGTCATGACGCCGAGCAGGAGGACGCGCCAGACACGATCGAACCACGAGCGCGTCGAGGCTGCGGTGCGATTCGAGGCGGCCGCCACGCTGGTCATCCCTTGCCTCCGCTAACCGGCCCGCGGTAGAAGAGGTTGCGCAGGCTCAGCACCATCGCCACGATGACGAGCTGCACGAAGCCCATGATCATGGCGATCGCCGAGGCGAGCGAATAATCGTACTGCTCGAACGCGGCCTCGTACGCGGCGATCGAGATCACGCGCGTGGGCCCTGCGGGCGAACCCAGCAGAACCGCCGACGGGAACACCGAGAAGGCCTGCACGAATGCCAGGCAGAAGCACATCGCCAGTCCCGGCGCGAGCAGCGGAAGATAGATGTGCCGGAACTGCGACTTGGGGTCGGCACCCAGCGTCGAGGCTGCGCGCGCGAGCACCGGATCGATCCCCGTGATGTACGAGAGTATGAGGAGGAACGCGAAAGGAAATCCCGAGATGACCAGCGAGATCAGCACGCCCCAGTAGTTGTGCGTGAGCCGGATCGGCCCTTCGTACAGGTGGAAGAACTGCAGGAACTGCGACAGCCAGCCCCGGGGCCCGAAATAGGTGAGCATGCCTTCGGCGATGAGCACCGTGCCAAGCGTGATCGGCACCACGAGGATGGTCGTCACCCACCTTTGGTAGCGCGATTTGACACGCATCTTGTAGGCGATGGGCAGCGCGAGGCCGACGTTGATCAGCGTCGCCGGCAATGCCAGGCGCAATGTCGTCCAGATGGTGGGCCAGAGATTGTCGGTGGTGAAAAAGTGCGCGTAGTTCCCCAGCGCCCCACCCTCCTTCGGCTCGAAGGACAAGCCGAGCCCGTACAAAAACGGATAGACGAACAGCAGCAGCATGAATGCCGCCGCCGGAACGACCAGCAGCAGCGAACGATCGAAGGGCGCGCGAACGGTGCCGCCGGCGACGGTCGTGCTCATCGGCTACTCGGTGGGATACACCAGGACGCGCTCGACCGGAACGTGCACGCGAACGGTGTCTCCGAGCGCGACGGCTCCGCCCGCGCGCACATGCAATCTCGTTCCACCCGCGGTCAAGACGTCGAGCAGCGAATCGCGTCCGCAGTACTCCACGTTGTCCACTCGTGCTGCGATCGTATTGGCGCCGCCGGGGCCCTCTCCGATCACGAGTTCCTCGGGGCGGATCGCCACCATCGCGCGGCCATTGGTGAGCGGCTGCTTGCGCGTGCCGGTCAGCGCGAAGTCCGGACCGCCCAGCATCACGCGATCGCCCTCCTCGCGCTCGATGTCGAGCGGAAGCACGTTGCGGTAACCCATGAAGCGCGCGACGTTCAGATTGGCCGGCTGTGAGTAGACTTCGACAGGCGCGGCGATCTGCTGCACGACACCGTCCTTCATTACCACGATGCGGTCGGCGAGCGAAAGCGCCTCGTCCTGATCGTGGGTGACGTAGATGGTGGCGCGTCCGAGCTCGTGATGGATGCGACGGATCTCGGCGCGCGTCTCGATGCGAAGCTTCGCATCAAGATTTGACAGCGGCTCATCCATGAGAATAAGCGGTGGCTCGATGACGATCGCTCGCGCAATCGCGACGCGCTGCTGCTGGCCGCCGGAAAGCTGTCCGGGCAGCTTGTGCTCCTGGCCCGTGAGCTGCACCAGCTTGACCGCCTTGGCGACGCGCGGCGCAATGTCGGAGGCCGACATGCCGCGCATGCGCAGCCCGAAATCGATGTTCTTGGCAACGCTCATGTGCGGAAACAGCGCGTAGTTCTGGAACACCATCCCGAAGCCGCGCTTTTCCGGCGGCAGCGTGTCGATGCGGGTGTCGTCCAGCCAGATGCTGCCGCCCGAAAGCTGCATGAGTCCGGCGATGCAGTTGAGCGCCGTCGACTTGCCGCAGCCCGAGGGCCCGAGCAGACAGATGAATTCGCCGCGCTTGACGGTGATGGTCAATTCGTCGAGCGCATTGAATGCCTTGCCCCCGGCGCCGGCGAATCGCCGGGTGACGTGATCGAGCTTGAGCTGGCTGAAATCGTGTTTCATGCGTCTCGCTGCCGTGGTTTCATTTGGTCTTTTGCGCGCCGACTTCGGCATCCCAGCGCCGGTACGCTTCGACGACGGCCTTGGCGTCGAGCGTCGGCACGTGCGGGTACTGCGTCAGCCATGCATCGTATTCGGAACGTCCGAATTCCCGGATCGCGTCCTGACTCTCCTTCGGCGCCATCGACAGCGGAACGTTCCTGACCGACGGACCCGGATAGAAATAGCCCTTGTCATACGTCAGCGCCTGCGCCTCCGGCGTCAGCATGTACGCCATCAGCTCGAGCACCACCGCAAGCTTCTCGGGCGTGAGGCCCTTGGGTATCGCCATGTAGTGCGCATCGTTCACCCACGTCATGTTCTTGAATGGCGTCACCTTGTAGTCCTTGGGGACGATGCCGAGAACGCGCGGATTGATGTCCCACCCGGTCATGGTAACGGTCATGTCGCGCGACCCCTCCCCCAGCTCCTTCATGATCGCGGCGGTTCCGGTAGTGTAGTACTCGATGCAGCCGTCGAGCTCCTTCAGGTAGGCCCAGGTCTTGTCCCATCCCTTGGCCGGGTCGCGTGGGTCCTTGTCGCCGAGGATGTAGGGAAGACCCATGATGAAGGTGAAGCCCGGCCCGGAGTTGGCAGGCCGCGCATAGGCGAAGCGGTTCGGGTTGGCCTTGCACCACGCCAACAGCTCCTGCGGCGTGGTCGGCACCTGCTTCACCTTCGCGGGGTTGTATTCGAGCAGGGGCCCGGCTGGCATGAAGGTAACGACCAGCGCCTGGTTCTGCGCGAGGTCGTTCATCTTGCGGGCGGCGGGAAGATAGTTGTCGAGCACGTTGGGAAACTTGGCGGCGTAGTCGGGAAGGATGGGTACCCAAAGCCCCTGGTCGACTCCCGCCGCCAGCGCGCCCACTCCCGTGAGCACCAGGTCGATGTCGGTACGTCCCGCGGCCTGCATCGCCTTCAGCTTGGCTGGCAGCTCCGGTGCCGGCGCCTTGCTGAAGGTCACCTTGGAGACGAGCTCCGGATGCTTGGCCTGATACGCCTCGATGGCGCTTTGCGTCAGCGCGAGATCACCCGCGACGTCGACGACGTTGAGCGTCACCGGAGCCTTCGGCAGCGCCGGTATCTGCGCCATGGTGGTCATTGCGGCAGCGCTGAGTGCGGCGGCCACGCACGCCAGCAGGACGCGATGGACACGACACGCACACGTTGGCCGGCCGTGTGGATCGTTTGCTTCGATGTTCACATTCCTCCTTCAACCGCCATTTGGTTGGCGATCGATTCGCCGCGCGCACGCCATTGATCACGCGCTCGCGCGCATCGGATCCACCCGAGCGCCGATGACACCGAATGCGCAAGAAGGGCGGGGTCCGCTGCACGGACCACGCCCCGTCAACGATCTACTTGGTCTTCGACGCCCCGACCTGCTGGTCCCAGATCTTGAACGCCTCGACCTGCGCCGACGGCGGCAGCGATTGCGTGTGCGGGAACTCGGTCAGCCACTTGTCGTATTCCGAACGTCCATACTCCTTGATTGCGTCCTGGCTCTCTTTGGGAGCCATCGACAAAGGAACGTTCTTCACCGCGGGACCTGGATAGAAATAGCCCTTGTCCCACGTATACGCCTGCGCCTCGGGCGTGAGCAGGAACGCCATCAAGTCCAGCACGACCGCGACCTTCTCGGGCGGCACGCCCTTCGGAATCGTCATGTAATGCGCGTCGTTGACCCACGTCATGCCTTTGAACGGCTGCACCTTGAAGCTCTTGGGGACGATCCCGAGCACGCGGGGATTGATGTCCCAGCCCGTCATCGTAATCGTCATGTCGCGCGATCCTTCACCCAGTTCCTTCATCACCGCGCCGGTGCCCGTCGGGTAGTACTCGATGCAGCTGTTGAGCTCCTTCAGGTACGCCCAGGTCTTGTCCCATCCCTTGATGGGATCCTTGGGATTCGAATCGCCCAGGATGTACGGCAGCCCCATGATGAACGTGCGCCCGGGTCCGGAGTTGGCAGGACGCGCATAGATCAGCTTGTTCGGGTTGGCCTTGCACCATGCCAGCAGCTCGGCCGGCGTGGTGGGGACCTGCTTGACCTTGTCGGGGTTGTACTCGATCAGCGGGCCCGCCGGCATGAACACCACCGCCACGCCGTAGTCCTGCGCGAGCTCCTGCATCTTTGCCGCCGCGGGAATGTAGTTCGCGGTCAGATTGGGAAACTTGGTGGCGTTTTCCGGAAGCACTTTCATCAGCACGCCCTGCTCGATGCCGGCGGCGAGAAAATCGGTGCCGGTCAGCACCATGTCGATGTCGCTTCGCCCGGCGCCCTGCATCGCTTTCAACTTGCCGGGCAGCTCGGGTGCAGGCGCTTTGGTGAAGTTGATCTTCGAGATCAGCTCCGGATGTTTCTTCTGGAACAGCTCGATCGCATCCTGCGTCAACGCGAGGTTGCCCGCGACGTCGACGATATTGAGCGTGACGGGGCCCCCCTTGGGCTGCGCGGTCGCGGCCACCGGGAACGCAGCTGCGACCACCAGTGCCGATGCGCAAACGCCCGCCAGCGCACTACGCAACACTTTACGACGCATGCCAAGTGATTTCGAATCGAACGACTTCATGTGACCTCCTGTGGGTGGATGATCGGCCAGCCTCGAGTTGAGGCACCGGCTCTGTTCATTTGGTTTTCTGCGCGCCGATTTCCTGGTCCCAGCGGCGAAACGCGTCGACCAGCGGCTTGGCGTCGAGCGGCTGCGTCTGCGGATTCTGCGCGAACCATGCCTCGTACTCCGGACGCCCGTATTCCTTGATCACATCTTGGCTTTCCTTCGGCGCCATGGTCACCGGAACGTTCTTGACCGCGGGGCCCGGATAGAAGTACCCCTTGTCATAGGTCAGCGCCTGCTGCTCGGGCTGCAGCAGGAATTTCATCATGTCGAGAACGATGGCGAGCTTTTCCGCCGACAATCCCTTCGGGACCATCAGGAACTGCGTGTCGTTCACCCATGTCATGCCCTTGAATGCACCCACCTTGTAGGACTTCGGCACGATCCCCAGCGCTCGCGGATTGATGTCCCAGCCAGTCATGGTGACCGTCATGTCGCGCGAGCCTTCGCCGAACTCCTTCATCGTGGCGCCGGTGCCAGTCGGATAGTACTCGATGCAGGTATTGAGATCCTTCAGAAACGCCCACGTCTTGTCCCAACCCTTGACGGGATCCTTCGGGTCCTTGTCACCGAGCAGGTAGGGCAAGCCCTGCAGGAACGTGCGCCCCGGACCGGAGTTCGCCGGTCGCGCGTAGATCAAGCGGTTGGGATTGGCCTTGCACCATGCGAGCAATTCCGCCGGCGTCGTCGGAACCTGCTTGACTTTGTCGGGGTTGTACTCAAGCAGCGGCCCCGCGGGCGTGAATACGACCGCTAGCGCCTGGCCCTCGGCGAGATCCTGCATCTTGCGCGCTGCCGGCAGATAGTTGTCGAGCACGTTGGGAAACTTGGCGGCGTTGTCGGGCAGCATGCGCACCCACAGGCCCTGCTCGATTCCGGCGGAGAGGATATCGGTGCCGCCGAGGACGAGGTCGATGTCGCTGCGTCCCGCTCCCTGCATGGCCTTGAGCTTCCCGGGCAGCTCCGGCGCCGGCGCCTTGGTGAAATTGATTTTCGAAACGACCTTGGGATTCTTGGTCTGGTATGCCTCGATCGCGTCCTGCAATAGAGCGAGCGCGCCGCCGACATCGACCACGTTGACCGTAACCGGTGCAGCGGGCATCGGCGAAGGCTGCGCATCCGCTGGCAGCGCAAGCGACGCCGCCAGTATGGCAAGCGCGATCGGCCACCACGGGTCGCGAAGACCTGCGCAACGGTACTGTTTCATGACACTCCTCCCTGTTGAAGCCGCGGCGTCGCCTCGCCGTGCGCGCTCATCGATCGTGCATTGACGCGAATGGATGCCGATCGACGCGGCACGACGCGCGCCCATCAGGCGTGTACTCGTTTGTTAGGACGCCCGCCCGCTTTGGCGCGACCCGTCGATAACTTGCGTCCGATATCGCGCCCCCCGCCTTGCGCGCCCTCGAGTCCGCGCTGGAACTCTCGGATGACGCGGGACAAATGCCGATGCATCGCGCCGCGCGCCGCCTCGGCGTCTCCGGCTTCCACCGCGCGCGCGATCGCCGCGTGGTCGCGAATCGTCTGCCGTGCGAGATCGCTGGTGTGAAAATGCCGCTGCATCCGGCCCCACAGTTCGGCGCGCTGATTCCACAGACCCTCGACGACGATCTCCAGCGAGCCATTACCGGTGGCCTTGGCGAGCGCAAGGTGGAAGTCGCGATCGGTCTCCTCGCGTACCGCGAAGTCGTCGATATGTTCGATCATGCGCGCCACGCTCTGCTGCAGCGCGGCGACGTCGTCGGGGCCGGCTTGCGACGCCGCAAGCGCCGCTATCTCGCCCTCGACCAGCTTGCGCGCGTTGAGCAGCTCGAAAGGCCCCGGCCCTGCGTCACCCGGTGCGTGAAGCGCGGCCTGCTGCAGCGTGACGAAGATCCCGGTGCCCACGCGCACCTCGACCAGGCCGGCGATCTCGAGTGAAATGATTGCCTCGCGCACCGAGGCGCGGCTTACCCCGAGCTTGAGCGCGAGCTCGCGCTCGGCGGGCAGGCGTGACCCGGGGGCGAACTCGCCTGCCGCGATGAGTCCGGAAATCTGATCGGCGATTTGCCGATACAATCGCCGTGGCTCGACGTGCTGCAGCGGCAAGTGGATCCTCCGGGAATTGGATGCGTGCGCGCATCCAGCAAATGAAAATCGGCGACGCCGTGATGGCCGCGAAGAACAGCGACTCGACGGCATCTTAGCCCCGTGCTAAGCTGTGGTCAAGTGGTCGGACCACCGAACCACGATCGAGCCGGTAGCGCCGGGCATCGCCTCCGCGACGAGCGCAACACAGGCCCTTCGCTTTCCTTATCTCGTCCCATTCGAAGCCGCGATCATGAAAATCACCGCCTGCCGCGTCATCGTTACTTGTCCTGGCCGCAATTTCGTCACGCTCAAGATCGAGACCGATGAGGGCGTTCATGGCATCGGCGATGCAACGCTAAATGGCCGCGAGCTCGCGGTCGCCGCGTATCTCACCGAGCACGTGGTGCCCGCGCTCGTCGGGCGCGATCCGGCGCGCATCGAGGACACTTGGCAATACTTTTATCGAGGCGCGTACTGGCGTCGCGGTCCCGTCACCATGAGCGCCATCGCCGCGGTCGACACCGCCCTGTGGGACATCAAGGGCAAAGTCGCAGGCCTGCCGATATATCAATTGCTCGGAGGCGCGAGCCGCGACGGCGTGATGGTGTACGGCCACGCGAACGGGCGCGACATTGCGGAGACCCTCGACGAGGTCGCGCGCTACATCGACATGGGGTACAAGGCGATACGCGCGCAGTCCGGCATTCCGGGCCTGGCGTCGACCTACGGCGTGTCGAAGGATCGCATGTACTACGAGCCTGCCGACGCCGCCATCGCCACCGAGAACGTGTGGTCGACGAGCAAGTATCTCGATCACGCCCCCAAGCTCTTCGAGGCGCTGCGTACGCGCTTCGGGTTCGAGCATCATCTGCTGCATGACGTGCACCACCGGCTCACGCCGATCGAGGCCGGGCGCCTGGGCAAGTCGCTCGAGCCCTACCGGCTTTTCTGGATGGAGGATCCCACGCCCGCGGAAAACCAGGAAGGGTTCCGCCTGATTCGGCAGCACACCGTGACGCCGGTCGCTGTCGGCGAGATTTTCAACACGATCTACGACTGCCAGACGCTGATCACCGAGCAGCTGATCGACTACGTCCGTACGACGGTCGTCCACGCGGGAGGCATCACGCACCTGCGCCGCATCGCACAGCTGGCCGAGCTGTACCACGTGCGTACGGGCTCGCACGGCGCGACCGATCTCTCGCCGGTGTGCATGGGCGCGGCGCTGAACTTCGATCTCTGGGTGCACAATTTCGGCATCCAGGAATACATGCGACACACGGAGGAGACCGACGCGGTGTTCCCGCACGCGTACTATTTCAAGGACGGGTACCTGCATCCGGGTGATGCGCCTGGGCACGGCGTGACCATCGATGAAAAGCTGGCGGCGAAATATCCCTACAAGCCCAGCGCGCTGCCGGTCAATCGCCTGGAAGATGGGTCGATGTGGAACTGGTAGCGACGCGAGAGCCAGGCGAGGGGCCCCCGCGCAGCGCGCGGGGATCGACCGGGAATTGCGAGTCGGCGCTTGCGGGCGACAAGGTAGCACCACAATTTCGACGGATCGTTGCGGAAGGCCGCGCCAGCGTGTCGCCCGGCGAGGGCTTAAGCCTGTTCGAAATGTCCCGACTTGCCGCCTGACTTCTCAAGCAATCGCACGCCCTCGATACGCATGCCGCGATCGGCCGACTTGCACATGTCGTAGACGGTCAACAAACCGACCGCGACTGCGGTAAGCGCTTCCATCTCGACGCCTGTGCGTCCGAGTGTCTCGGCGATCACCTCGATCGAAAGCACCTCGCCTCCGAACTCGAATTCGACCGCGATGCGCGTCAATGGCAGGGGATGCGCGAGCGGAATGAGCTCCGAGGTCCGCTTGGCCGCCTGGATCGCGGCAATCCGCGCTACGCCCAGCACGTCGCCTTTGCGCGAGGTCGCCGCCCGTATTCCGGCCAGCGTATCAGGAGTCATGCGAATGCTCCCCGCTGCTCTCGCAACCCGGTGCGTGACCTCCTTGGCGCCGATGTCGACCATGTGCGCCGCACCGGTCGAATCAAAATGGGTAAAATGAGGATCGGCGTCCGACATCGCGCAACTCCCTGAAACTTTGCAATGTTTTCGGCAATCATAGCACCATGACTCCGCGCCTTCGGCTCCGTCTCTGCAGGGGGGTTTGTCTGGCACTCGCGCTCGCGATTTCGGTGGCGCCGACGACGCTGGCTGCGCAATCGCTGCCGGACCTCGGTGATCCGTCGGGATCCGACCTGTCGCTCGCGCAAGAGCGCCGGCTCGGCGAGTCCGTCGTTCGCGACATTCGCATGTCGGGGGCTTATCTCGAGGATCCCGAGGTCAACGGCTACTTGAACGAGCTGGGCAATCGCCTGGTGACTGCCATTCCGGGCGCGCCCTTCGATTTCGAATTTTTTGCGGTCAACGACCCGACCATCAATGCCTTTGCGTTACCTGGAGGATTCGTCGGCGTCAATACGGGATTGATCCTGCTGACGCAGACGGAATCGGAGCTGGCCGCGGTGCTCGCGCACGAAATTTCGCACGTCACCCAGCATCACATCGCGCGCAGCATTTCAAAACAGAAGGACGCCATGCTTACGAGCCTGGCTGCGCTGGCCGCTGCGCTGGTTGCCGCTCGCGTAGGAGGGTCGAGCGGCGGCCAATTGGCGCAGGCCGCGATCGCGGGTTCGCAGGGTCTGGGCATACAGATGCAAATCGACTATACGCGACAGATCGAGCAGGAAGCCGACCGGCTTGGCTTTCAGCGTCTGGACGCTGCGGGCTTCGACGTCACCGCGATGGCGACGTTCATGGAGCGCCTGCAACGCGCGTCGCGCTTCGTTGAAGGCAACGCGCCTTCATACCTGCGCGACCACCCGGTCACCTACGAGCGCATCGCCGAGGCGCAGGCACGTGCCCAGGGCAAGCCGTTCCGGCAGGTCAAGGACTCGCTCGAATTCAACATGGTGCGCGCGCTGCTAAGAAGCTACGAGGGGACTCCGCGCGAAGCCATAGCCTTCTTCGAGAATGCGCTCAGCGAAAAGCGCTACAACGATCCAACCGCCGTACGCTATGGCCTGGTCGCGTCGCTACTGCGCGCGCAGGACCTGAAGCGTGCGCAAAGCGAGCTGACGATACTCGAGAAGACTGCGCCTCCCAATCCCATGATCGAGGCGATGGCCGGACAGGTGCTGATGCAATCGGGAGAGTTGAGCGCGGCCATCGCACGCTACCAGGCGGCGCTGGTGAGATATCCAAACAAGCAGCAGCTCATCTACGATTACCCCGAGGCGCTGATCAAGGACAAGCAGGCGGCGAAGGCTGCCGCTTTTCTGGCCGAGCAGCTGCAACGCTATCCCAACGACGGCCCGTTGCAACAGCTCGCGGCGAAGGCGTACGCCGATCTTGGCAAACCGCTCCTGGCGCACCGCTATCAGGGGGAATACTACGCATGGCAGGGCAACCTGCCGGCGGCGGTGGTTCAGTTCGAGCTAGCGCTCAAGTCCGGCGACCCCGATTTCTATCAGTCGTCGGTGGCGGAGGCGCGTTTACGCGCGGTGCGCGAGCAACTGGCCGACCAGAAAAAGAAAGTTGCGGACGGACGCTCGGGCTAGCGAATGCCGACCCGCCTCGAAGCAGCGCTCAGGCCTTCGCTGCCGCAATAAAGCGCAGCGACACGCCGTTGTTGCACCAGCGCTGGCGAGTCGGGGGCGGACCGTCGTCGAATACATGGCCCTGATGTCCGCCACAGCGCACGCAGTGGTATTCGGTGCGCTCGACGATCATCAGGAAATCTTTCTTGGTGGCGAGATTCCCGGGGATGCTCGTGAAGAAACTCGGCCACCCGGTGCCGCTGTCGTATTTCATCTGCGAGCTGAACAGCGGAAGCGCGCATCCTGCGCACACGAATAATCCCGCGCGCTTCTCGTCGTTGAGCGGGCTGCTGAACGGGCGCTCGGTGCCCTCCTTGCGCAGCACGTAGAAGCTCGAATCCGGAAGCGCCTGCTTCCATTCGGCTTCGCTACGCACGACGGGCGCCGTCGACAAGTCGAGCTTCGCGTCCGCCGGAAGCAGCGACTCCCACGACTTCTGGATCTCGGCGATGGACTTGCCCGCCTGGGGTGAGGTCTCGGCCGCCACCATCGCGGGGAGTGCGCTGCCCGCGGCGCTCGCGGCCAACAAATTGAGAAAATGACGTCGCTTCATGCCAGTCCCTCGACGGGTTGCAGAACGGATAACGTGCCCAAGGTTGACAGCCGCAGTGGCGGCCGCGTTCCACGGATGCGCACATTAGTCGCCGCGCCGGGCTCCGCCTTACACGGGATCCCGTCCATCGGCGCATGCGCGATTTCCGATAAACTACCACGCGAACGCGGCCAACGGCGCCGCCCACCCGGGGTTTGCGTGCACAACTGCTGGCGGCACCTGGTTTTTGCGGTCGTAGCGAGCGTCTGCGCGGTGGCTAATGCTGCCGAAATCACGCTGTTGGAATCCCCGGATTTTGGCGACCGCCGCATTACCCTGCATGGTTGGGTTCCGAACTTCGATCCGGGCGGCTTCAATGACCGCGCGGCGTCCATGGTAATTCGTGCAGGCTACTGGGAACGATCCGGCGACCTCGCGCGCCGACGAAATCGCATCGACCAGCGAAGGCTGCGGTCCGCGGTATTCGCCAGGCCCAAAGTTCGCGCAACGGCCGCGGAAATAGGCATCCGAGCAGAGCCTGGGTCTCAGCGCTGACGGCGTATGACGACCATCGACGACACCTCGGGATTGCGCCGCATCCTTCGCGAGAGCCACACGATCGCGGTCGTCGGGGTCTCGGCCAACTGGTACCGGCCCAGCTATTTTGCCGCCAAATACATGAAGGACCACGGCTATCGCATGATCCCTGTGAACCCGAACTACCGCGAAGTGCTCGGAGAAAAATGCTACGCGAATCTGCTCGACATCCCAGAGCACGTCGATATCGTCGACTGCTTTCGAAAGTCCGAGGAGATCGTTCCGCTGGCGCGCGATGCGGTGCGGATCGGCGCGCACGTGCTGTGGATGCAGCTCGGCATCCATAACGACGAGGCGGCACGTATCGCCAGCGACGCGGGACTCGACGTCGTGATGGATCGCTGCGTAAAAATCGAGCATGCGCGCATTCTCGGCGGCCTGCATTGGGCCGGCGTGAACACACGCGTGATCTCGGCACGTCGGCCGATTTGACCAGCATGGCCGACCGCGCCTTCGGTTTCGATACACTGTGCCTGCACGCCGGGCAGATCCCCGACGCCGCCACCGGTGCGCGCGCGCTGCCGATCTATCAGACGACGTCGTTCGTGTTCGACAGCGCCGATCACGCGGCGAGCCTGTTCAATCTGCAGACCTTCGGCAACGTCTACTCGCGCATATCCAACCCCACCGTGGCCGCGCTCGAGGAACGCGTAGCCGCGCTCGAGGGCGGTCGCGCAGCCATCGCGGCGTCCACCGGCATGGCGGCGCAGATGATCGCGCTGCTCACGCTCGCGCAGCAAGGCGATCATCTGGTCGCGGCGCGCACGCTCTACGGTGGAACGTATTCGCAGTTCGCGGTCACTTTTACCCAGTTCGGAATCGAGACGACCTTCGTCGATTCCGACGATTCCGAGAATTTCCGCCGTGCCCTGCGACCGAACACCAAGGCGATCTACGCGGAGACGCTGGGCAACCCGCAGCTCAACGTGCTCGACATCGCCGCCGTGGCCGCGATCGCGCGCGAGGCCAGCATCCCGCTGGTGATCGACAACACGCTCGCCTCGCCGTACCTGTGCCGGCCGATCGAGCACGGCGCCGACATCGTCATCCATTCGGTGACCAAGTATCTCGGAGGCCACGGCACCACGATGGGAGGTGTCGTCGTCGAGTCAGGCAGGTTCGACTGGGCCAGCGGCAAGTTTCCGCAAATGACCACGCCTTCGCGCGGCTACCACGGCGTGATCTTCCACGAAACCTTCGGCGACTTCGGCTTCACCATGAAGGCGCGAATGGAAACCATGCGAACGCTTGGAGCGACGCTGTCGCCATTTTCGGCGTTCATGCTGTTGCAGGGCATCGAGACGCTGCACCTTCGCATGCCGCGACATTGCGAATCGGCGCTCGCCGTCGCGCAGCACCTGGCCGCGCATCCGCGCGTCGACTGGGTCAACTATCCGCTGCTGCCCGGATCGCGCGACCTTCCACTGGCGCAGCGCTATTTGCCGCGCGGCGCCGGCGGCATCCTGACCTTCGGCGTAAAGGGCGGCGCGCGCGCCGGCGAACGTCTGATCGAGTCGGCGCAGTTTCTCTCGCACCTGGCGAACGTCGGCGACGCAAAGACCCTGATCATCCACCCGGCATCGACCACGCACCGGCAGCTCGACGACGCCGAGCAGCGCGCGGCCGGCGTGCTTCCCGAGATGATCCGGCTGTCGGTCGGACTCGAGTCGCTCGATGATATCCTCTGGGACCTCGATCAGGCGCTGCAACAAAGCCAGTCATGATGAACAACGCACGTTATCCGGCCCTCGCATGGCCGTGGGTCGGGCTGCTGCTTTGCCTCGCGTTGCTCGGGCAGGAGTACATGCTGCAGGCCGCGGGCGTGAACGCTCCGCTCACCGTGTACCGTGTCGTGCTCATGGCGGTCGCGCTGACATCGCTTGCGCTGATCATGCTGCCGCCCAGACGCATCGCTTATTTTCTGGCCTTCGCCGTGTGCGTGGGTCTCATGGCTTGCGCACTCTATCTGCAGTATGGCGAGGGACTCGACCCGTGCCCGCTGTGCCAGTTCCAGCGCGCGTGCGTGATCGCGATGGGCGTGGTGTTCCTGATCGCAGCAATACACAATCCGGGACGCGGCGCCGCGACGATGTATGCGTTGCTGCAGCTCGCGCTCGGCGGCGTCGGCATCGCGTTCGCGACGCGCCAGGTGTGGCTGCAATCGCTGCCCAAGGACGAGGTGCCGTCGTGCGGCATGGGCCTCAACTACATGCTCGAGACGCTGCCTTTCACCGACGTCGTGCGCCGGGTGTTCGCGGGCAGCGGCGAGTGCGCCGAGAAGGGATGGGAGTTCCTGCATCTGTCCATCGCCGGCTGGGCTCTTGTTTTCTTCGTGGCGATGATCATCACCGCCTTCGCCGTCCTCCGCCGCGACTGACGCCGCATTGCCGCCGACACGCGCCGGATGCGGAGACGACCTTTGAAAATTACGCTGGTCGGTTCGCGCTATTTTGGTGCTGCTGCCTTCGATATGCTGCGCGCGCAGGGCGTCGACATCGTACGCGTGGTGGTTCCGCAGGCGGATGACCGCCTTGCCGCGGCAGCGACGGCGGCCGGGATCGAGGTCGTCGTGCCTCCCAATCCTATGCTCATTCCGGCGGACGCCATCGCCGAAGGAACGGACCTGATCGTCACCGCGCACAGCCACGCACGTGTGAGCAACGAAGCGCTGGCGCGGTCGCGACTCGGCGGCATCGGCTTTCATCCTTCGCTGTTGCCGCGGCATCGCGGGATGGCGGCGATCGAATGGACGATTCGCGAAGGCGATCCGATTGCCG
The DNA here is from genome assembly GCA_963816915.1 of uncultured beta proteobacterium. Lineage (GTDB taxonomy): Bacteria > Pseudomonadota > Gammaproteobacteria > Burkholderiales > Casimicrobiaceae > PALSA-1003. The sequence goes on along the minus strand of CAWFMK010000007.1, from coordinate 1,159,667 downwards.
GGGGAACCATCTATCATCTCGCCGAGCGAATGGACGCCGGCGCCATTGCCGCACAGGACTGGTGCTTCGTGAAAAAGGGCGAGACCGCGCGCGAGTTGTGGGAGCGCGCGCTCGCCCCGATGGGGCTTCGCCTCCTCGGCGAGGTCGTCTCCTACGCGGCGAAGAACGGCTCGCTGCCAGCGCGCACGCAGGACGAGCAATTCGCCACGCGCGCTCCGATGATCAAGGAATAGGTTCGATTCCTGCTCATGTGGCGCTCGCCGGTGGCTTGCGTCGCTACTTGGGCGCGAGCCGGATCGCGCCATCGAGGCGGATGGTCTCGCCGTTGAGCATCTCGTTGCGGATGATCTCGGCGACCAGCGAAGCATATTCCGGCGGGCGGCCGAGGCGCGGTGGAAAGGGCACCATCTTGCCCAGCGATTCCTGCACCTCCGCGCTCATTCCGGCCATCATTGGCGTCTCGAACAATCCTGGCGCGATGGTGACGACGCGAATGCCAATGCGCGCGAACTCGCGCGCGATAGGCAGCGTCATGCCGACCAGACCCGCTTTCGACGCGCTGTAGGCGGCCTGGCCTATCTGTCCGTCGAAGGCTGCCACCGACGCGGTATACACGATCACGCCGCGCTCTCCTGATGCGTTCGGTGCATTGCGCGACATTACTTCGGCGGCGAGGCGCGTCATGTTGAACGAGCCGATCAAGTTGATGTTGATCGTGCGCACGAAACTGGAGAGGGCATGCGGCGCCTCCTTGCCGACAACGCGCTCACCGATGGCGATGCCCGCGCAGTTGATAAGCCCGGTCAGCCCCGAGAAGGCGCTCTGCGCGGCGGCGACGCACGCTTTGGCGCTCGCTTCGTCGGTCACGTCGGTATGCACAAAGTGCGTGCTCGAGCCGAGCTGTGCGGCGAGCGCGTTGCCCTGCGCATCGTTGACGTCGGCGAGCAACACATTGGCTCCGTCGCGCACCAGCATCCGCGCGGTGGCTGCGCCCAGACCGGACGCACCGCCGGTCACGATGAACGTACTGCCTTTGGTTTGCATGCTGACCTGTCGATCTTATGAAATTTGGAAAAGAGCCACCGGCGCGATGCTGACCACGTCGTGGCGCGTTGCCTTTGGACGACTACTTCAGCATCAATTCCTGGATCACTTCTCCGCCCAGCACCTCGCGCAGCGCCTCGCGATCGATCGCGCCCTTGCTCTGCGCGCTGCTCGGACCCATCATCTTCGAGGCGACGGCCTCGGCTTCATCGACCTTGTCGAACCCCGCCCAACTGGCGTACGAGACCGAGAGAATGATATCGGGCTCCTTCGGTGAGCGCGGCGAGGCAGCATACACCGCATAACCGATGATGAGTCCCGCCTTCTTGTTCGCCTCCATCAGCGACTTGTACCCGGTGTCGAGAAACTTCATGTACTCATCGAACTTCCCTGGCTTGGTGCGGATATAGGAAAGCGAGGTGACCGGCCCTTCCTTGTACGGCTTCACTTCCTGCGCCGACGCGGTCGCGGCGAACGCCAGCATTGCAACTGCCACGGCGCACTGCACCATCGGATGAATTCTCATCGTGCATTCTCCCTGGTTGATATCCGTCCCGAGACGCTCGGCCCCGAGAATATCAAGGATTCGGCATACGGCGACAGCATCGGAGCTAGGGCCGGCGCGGACAGGGCAATCCGGTATAATGGTGGGTTAGGGATTGGTCCCTTTTTCCGGCGACGCCGCATGCCTATTTATGAATATCGCTGCAACGAGTGCGGGCACAAGCTCGAGTCGCTCCAGAAACTCGCCGATGCGCCGCTGGTGACGTGCCCAGCGTGCGGCAGGAACGCGCTTTCCAAGCTGGTTTCCGCCGCCGGGTTTCAGCTCAAGGGCAGCGGCTGGTACGCCACCGACTTCAAGGGATCGGGAAGCAAGCCTGCCGAAAAGCCTGCTGCCGAGTCTGGAAGCGAATCGAAAGCCTCGGATGCGGCGGCCACAGCGTCGCCAGCCAAGACCGAAACATCCAGCGAAACCAAGGCGGCGCCAGCCGCGGTTGCGACGACGCCAGCGACCAGCTCGGGCAGCAGCTCCGCGTAATGGCGCTTTCCTTGTGACATCGCGCGGACGCTAAGCCATGCGTCGCTATTTCATCGCGGGCCTCCTGGTCTGGGTACCCTTGGGCATCACGCTCTGGGTCCTGCATTTCCTGTTCACCACGCTCGACCAGACGCTGTTGCTGCTGCCCGACCGCATGCGCCCGGAGGCGGTGTTCGGTTTCCGCATTCCAGGATTCGGCGTCCTGCTGTTTTTCGCGCTGCTGCTCGGGACCGGCGCGGTCGCAGCCAATTTCTTCGGTGCCCGCCTGATCCTGATGTGGGAAGCGCTCGTCGGTCGCATCCCCTTCGTCAAGTCGATCTATTCAAGCGTCAAGCAGGTAAGCGACACGCTGCTTTCGGATAGCAGCAACGCCTTCCGCAAGGCGCTCCTCGTGGAGTGGCCGTATCCGGGTTGCTGGACGATCGCGTTCCAGACGGGGCTGCCGGCGGCCGCCGTCACGACGCATCTGCTGAACGATCACGTCAGCGTCTACGTTCCGACGACGCCGAACCCGACCGGAGGCTACTTTGTCGTGGTTCCGGTCTCGCGCGTGCACGAGCTCGACATGACCGTCGACGAGGCGCTCAAGTACATTATCTCGATGGGCGTCGTCGCTCCCCGGCCGCACACCGCGCCGCCGCGGCCCGTGCGCGAGACCGCGGTTCTCGATCACCGAAATTGACCGGGCGGCTGCATTCGCGATCCGCGCGCGAGGCGGATGGCTGACGCGCCTGCCCGCCACTCGTTCCCGAACAAGCGACGATGCGGTACCGGGCGCGCATGCGCCAGCAACTTCTGCCGGAGAAAGCAGTGAAACGCACCGATTATTGCGGCCAGGTCAGCCGCGAACAACTGGGCAAGATCGTGACCGTATGCGGTTGGGTCCATCGCCGTCGAGACCACGGGGGGGTCATCTTCATCGATCTGCGCGACCGTGAAGGGCTGGTCCAGATCGTGTGTGACCCCGACCGCGCGGCCAGCTTCTCCGCAGCCGAAAAGCTGCGCAACGAATTCGTGGTCGCCGTCCGGGGGCTGGTGCGCCCAAGACCCGAAGGCACCGTCAATCCGAACCTGGTCAGCGGCGCGATCGAAATCCTTGCGCATGACCTGGCCATTCTGAACGCCTCGTTGACTCCGCCGTTCATGATGGACGACGAGTCGATCTCGGAGACGGTGCGTCTCGAACATCGCGTGCTCGACCTGCGCCGCCCGGCGATGCAGCGCAATCTGATGCTTCGCCACAAGGCGACGATCGCGGCGCGCCGCTACCTCGACGCGAACGGCTTCGTCGACATCGAGACTCCGATACTCTACAAGTCGACGCCGGAGGGTGCCCGCGAGTTCCTGGTCCCATCGCGCATCAACGCGGGCGAGTTCTACGCGCTTCCGCAGTCTCCGCAGCTTTTCAAGCAGATGCTGATGATGGCCGGGTTCGACCGCTACTATCAGATCGTCAAATGCTTCCGCGACGAGGACCTGCGCGCCGACCGTCAGCTCGAGTTCACCCAGATCGACGTCGAGACTTCATTTCTCGACGAGCTCGAGATTCGCGATCTGATGGAAGAGCTGGTGCGCACGATTTTCCGCGAGTCGCTGGGCGTCGAATTCCCCCGGCCCTTTCCGGTGATGACGTATGCCGATGCAATGCGCGACTACGGGTCGGACAAGCCTGACCTGCGCATCGATCTGAAGCTAACCGAGCTCACCGAGCTCATGCGCGGCGTCGAATTCAAGGTTTTTCGCGCCGCGGCGGAGCTTCGCGACGGGCGCGTCGCCGCACTTTGCGTTCCCGGCGGCGGCACGCTATCGCGCAAAGAGATCGACGACTATACCGAGTACGTCGCGATCTACGGCGCGCGCGGTCTGGCCTACATCAAGGTCAACGACGCGTCACAGATCGACGAGCGCGGGCTCCAGTCGCCGATCGTCAAGTTCCTCTCGCCGGACGTGCTTGCGCGGATTCTCGCGCTTACCGGCGCGAAAAACGGCGACCTCGTCTTTTTCGCCGCGGACCGCGAGAAGATCGTGAACGATTCGCTTGGCGCGCTGCGCACGCGCGTGGGACACGATCGCGGCCTCGCCGTCGAAGGCTGGCGACCGCTCTGGGTGGTCGATTTCCCGATGTTTGAATACAACGACGAAACCAAGGCGTGGGCGGCGCGCCATCATCCCTTCACCGCTCCCAAGGATGGCCACGAGGACCTGTTCGAGTCCGACCCCGGGCGCGCGATCGCCAAGGCCTACGACGTAGTGCTCAATGGCTGGGAGCTCGGAGGAGGGTCGGTGCGAATCCATCGCGAAGATGTACAGGCGAAGGTTTTTCGCGCGGTCAACATGAGCAGCGAGGACGCGCAGCGCAAATTCGGATTCTTGCTCAATGCATTGCAGTACGGCGCGCCGCCGCATGGCGGGATCGCCTTCGGCTTGGACAGGATGGTCGCATTGATGGCCGGCGTCGATCAGATCCGCGACGTGATCGCCTTTCCCAAGACGCAGCGCGGACAGGACCTGCTCGTCCACGCGCCCTCGCCCGTGACCGAGCAGCAGCTGCGCGAGCTCCATATTCGCGTGCGCACGCCGGAAAAGACGAAGGCGGTGTAGACCCGGGGGCTGCAAGCCTGCGCTAGACTTGATGGCATGATGCGGGCTACCTGGCCATGTTTCCTGTTTCGCTCGCCCCACGTCGGGATCGCACTGGCTGCGATCTGGCTGGCCGGTACGGCTGCGGTCGGTCCTGCCCGAGCCCGCACCGCGCCCGAGCCGGCGACGATTGCATTCGAGCAATTGCCCGCCGAGGGAAAATCGCTGCTGGCGAGCATCGCCGAAGGCGGCCCTTTCCCCTATCAGCGCGACGGCATCGTGTTCGGCAACCGCGAGGGATTGCTGCCCGCGCACTCGCACGGCTACTATCACGAGTACACCGTGCCCACGCCGGGCATCCACACCCGCGGCGCGCGGCGCATCATCTGCGGCGGAGCGAAACGCAGCGTCGCGGAGTGCTATTATTCCGACGATCACTATCAGTCTTTCCGCAGGATCCTGCGATGAATGTCCCCGATCTCTCGCAAGCCGCGAACGCCGGCGTTCGCGACTGGGCCGGCGCGCCGGAGTCGCTCAAGTCGGCTGCCTCCGCGGCCTCGCTGCGCTATCGACAGGTGGATCTGCACGGCATCACCAGCAAGGCGGAGCTCATGAATGCGCTCGGCAAGGGTCTCGACCTCCCGAAGCATTTCGGCGCCAACTGGGACGCGCTCGCCGATGCGATCGAAGACAGCGACTGGCTCGGCGCGCACGGCCAGGTCGTTCTGCTGCGCCATACCGCGCCGTACCGCAAGGCGCACACGGCGGATTGGGAGACGCTGTCGGACATTCTCGGCGAAGCCGCCGAGTATTGGCGCGATCTGCACAAGCCTCTCTGGATATTCGTCGCGTAGCATGGCTTCCCCCGGCGCCGCGTCGAGCGTCGGCCCCCCATGCTGGCGTACGTTCCCGATCGCGGCGCCCGCACGGCGCGATGCCCGCATCCCGGCGTGAAGCTGCCAGTGTCCGCGCTGGTGATCGTGCACACAGCGGAGCTTCGCGTGCTCCTGCTCGAGCGCGCCGACTTTCCTGGGCACTGGCAATCGGTGACGGGTAGCCAGGAGCCGGGCGAGACGTTGAAGCAGACGGCCGAGCGTGAACTCGAGGAGGAAACCGGGATCGATGCGCGCGCTTACGGCGGCGTCATCGACTGGCAATGGTCGAACGTTTACGAGATCTTCCCGCGCTGGCGGCACCGCTACGCAGCCGGAACTACGCACAACACCGAGCATGCGTTTTCGCTTGAAGTGCCGGACGAGATCCCGGTAACGCTGAACCCGCGCGAGCATTTAACGCATGCATGGCTGCCGTGGCAGGATGCGGCAGCCCGGTGCTTTTCGTGGTCCAACCGCGCGGCGATCGAGGCATTGCCGGATAGAGTCGCGACTGCAAGGAGTCGGGGATGAACCGCCATCGCAATGTCTGCTGGATCGCCTCTGCAGCACTGACTTGTTTCGCCGCATGTGCGTGGGCGCAGGTACCTGCAATCCCTGCCCCGCCCAGCGTGACGGTGAGCGCATCGGCGAGCGCAACCGTCACCAACGATCGCCTGCAGGCGTGGCTGCGCACCGAGGCCGAGAACGTCAGCCCGGCTGCGGCGGCGTCACAGGTCAACGCGGCAAGCGCCAAGGCGCTCGCCGACGCGAAGGCATTTCCGTCGATCAAGGTCGCGACGACGGGATACTCGACTCAACAGATCGCCGAGCGCGGCAAGCCGACACGCTGGCGCGTCTCGCAGACCATCACCGTCGACGCCAGCGATTTCACGGCGGCGGCGACGCTGCTCTCCAAGCTCCAGGACGACAATGGGCTGTTGCTCTCGAACATGAGCTTCTCGATCACCGAAAAGACGCGCCACGACGCCGAGGACAAGGTCACGCAGCAGGCGATCGAGGCATGGCAGGCGCGCGCGCAACAGGCCGCGCAGGCGCTGGGCTTCGCGAAGTGGCGTGTCGGACACGTGAACGTGCAGGCGAGCAGTGGACAGCCGTATCCGGTGATGCGCGCGCAGGCGATGGCCGCCACTGCCGCGCCCCCGGTGGCGCTCGAAGCGGGTACCACTGACGTCACGGTATCGGTGTCGGGAGAGGCGCTGCTCGAAGGTCAGCGCTGACGACGTTCGATCGGCAGCGCGCCGGCGCGTCGCTGGCCGAACTTCTAGCGCCCGGTCATTTTCTCGGGCTTCACCCAGGCATCGAAGTCCATGGCACTTACGTAGCCCAGCGCAAGCGCGGCGTCCTTGAGCGTGGTCCCTTCGCGGTGGGCTTTCTTGGCGATCTCGGCGGACTTGTCGTAACCGATGTGCGGGTTCAGCGCGGTGACCAGCATCAGGGACCGGCGGAGGAGTTCGTCGATGCGCGCGGTATTCGGCTCGATGCCGCGGGCGCAGTGCTCGTTGAAGCTCTTCATCCCGTCGGCGAGCAGGCGAATGCTCTGCAGCACGTCGTGCGCGATCAGCGGGCGGAAGACGTTGAGCTCGAAATTGCCCAATGCGCCGCCTATATTGACCGCGACGTCATTGCCGAACACCTGCGCGCAAAGCATGGTCAGCGCCTCACACTGGGTGGGATTGACCTTGCCCGGCATGATCGAGCTTCCCGGCTCGTTCTCCGGAATCGTGATCTCCCCCAGCCCTGAACGCGGACCGCTCGCCATCCAGCGCACGTCGTTGGCGATCTTGAACAGGATGGCGGCCAGCGTCTTCAGCGCGCCGTGAAGATTGATTTGCGCATCGGCAGCGGCCATCGCCTCGAATTTGTTGGGCGCACTCACGAAGGGCAGGCCGGTCTCGGCCGCGAGGTCCGCGGCGACACGCGCGCCGAATTCAGGGTGTGCGTTGAGCCCGGTGCCCACCGCCGTGCCCCCCTGCGCGAGCTCCAGCACATGCGGCAAGGCAGCTTCGATGTGACACTCTGCGTGTGCGAGTTGCGCGACGTAGCCGGAGAATTCCTGCCCCAGAGTCAGCGGCGTCGCGTCCTGCAGGTGCGTGCGGCCGATTTTCACGATGTCGGCGAACTCGTCGGACTTCTTCGACAGCGTTTTCCCCAGCGCCCGCAGCGCGGGCAGCAGTGCGCTCACGGTCGTTTCGGCGGCGGCGACGTTCATCGCGGTGGGAAACACGTCGTTGGACGACTGCCCGCGATTGACGTCGTCGTTCGGGTGCACGAGGCGAGCCTCGCCGCGCTCGCCGCCGAGCAGCTCCGAGGCACGATTGGCGAGCACCTCGTTGACGTTCATGTTGGTCTGCGTACCCGAACCGGTCTGCCACACCGACAGCGGAAACTCGGCATCGTGCTTTCCCGCCAGCGCCTCGTCCGCGGCGGCGACGATCGCTTCGGCCGTCGCTTTCGGCAGCGCGCCCAGTTCCACGTTGACGCGCGCCGCGGCTCGTTTGATCAGCAGCAGCGCGCGCAGCAGCTCGGGGGCCATCTTCTCGCGGGAAATGCGGAAATGCTCGAGGGAGCGCTGCGTCTGCGCGCCCCAGAGCCTGTCTGCGGGCACCTCGATCGGCCCGAAGGTATCGCGCTCGATTCGGTGATTCGGTTGGGTCATGGAATGGGATCCGAGCGAAGTTTATGTGCCATTCAACTACAGGCCTTTGATTCTAGCGCGGATCCACGTAGGCCCCGTCGTGGGACTCAGTTCTTGAAAACACTATTCCAATCTCGCTTCATGCTTACGACGGTAATGCCGTATTCGTCGGCACGGTCCAGCCCTTCCTCTATATTCGAGGTGGTGTCCGCGAACTCATACGGATCGGTACGGAGGTTGTACATCTTCGGCACCCGCAGCCGCGTGAACGGCTCCGCCCACACCTGCAGCGTGCCGTGGCAGCGCTGCTCCATGAACACCAACTTCCAGTTGTCGTAGCGCAATCCGATTATGTCGCCGTCGTCGCTGATGTAGATGAACCCCTGTCGCGGACTCTTGGCCTCCTTGCCGGTCAGATAAGGCACCAAGTTGTACCCGTCGATATGGTTCTTGTACGTTCGTCCTATCGCCTGATAGCCCTTCTTGGCCTTTTCCACGATGTCGGGCTCGCCCGCCATGGCGAGGAAGGTCGGGAACCAGTCGTGGTGCTGGATGATCTCAGTCGAGATGCTGCCGGCCTTGATCTTCCCCGGCCAGCGGACGACGAGCGGAACACGAAACGCGCCTTCCCAGTTGGTGTTCTTCTCGCTGCGAAACGGCGTCATCGCACCGTCGGGCCACGAGTTGCGGTGCGGCCCGTTGTCGGTCGAGTACATCACGAACGTGTTGTCTGCCACGCCGAGCTTGTCCAGCAGGTCGAGCATCTGGCCGACGTTCTTGTCGTGATCGATCATCGTGTCGTGGTAGGGCGACTGCCAGCGCCCGGCCTGACCGAGGCTCTCCTTCTTCGTGTGCGTGTACAGGTGCATGTGCGTCGTGTTGAGCCACACGAACCAGGGCTTGCCCGCCTTCTCCTGGCGCTTGATGAAATCGGTCGCCGCGGCGACGAAATCGTCGTCGCAGGTCTCCATCCGCTTGGCCGTCAGCGGCCCGGTATCCTCGATCTTCTGCTTGCCGACTTTGCCCCAACGCGGCATCTCTGTCGGGTCGTCCTTGTCGGTCGCCCACGCGTGGAGTACGCCGCGCGGACCGAAGCGCTCGCGGAACTTCGGGAAATCCTTCTCCGGCGGGTAGTCGTACTGCTCGGGCTCCTCTTCGGCGTTCAGGTGGTACAGGTTGCCGAAAAATGCGTCGAAGCCGTGGTTGGTGGGCAGCATCGAGTTGAAGTCGCCCAGATGGTTCTTGCCGAATTGTCCCGTTGCGTAGCCGTGGTTCTTGAGCGCTGCCGCGATCGTGATGATCTTTTCGTTCATGCCGGTCGGCGCCGCCGGGATGCCGACCTTGGACAGGCCGGTGCGAAGCACGCTCTGTCCAGTGATGAAGGACGAGCGTCCCGCCGTGCACGACTGTTCGCCGTAGGAGTCGTGTGAACATCATTCCTTCCTTGGCGATGCGATCGATGTTGGGCGTCTTGTAGCCCATCAGGCCGTGGGAATAGCAGCTCAGGTTCGAGATCCCGATGTCGTCACCCCAGATCACGAGAATGTTGGGCTGCGCCGACTTCGATTTGGGCGATTTGGGCGTGTTCTTCCTTGCCACGGCTTGCTTCTAACGATTGGCGGTCCGCGCGACCGCGTTGACAACCCGGACCTGGGGGCGTGCGCCTTGGCGCCTACCCGAATGGCCCGATCCCGTACAGCATGCTCGCGATGGCGAACAGGCCGATCGCCAGCAACAATAGAGCGACCATCAACGTCAATGAAGGCGGGAATTGACTCTCGGCGTGCACAAGGCCGTCCGACTTGAGGTCGGCGCGCTCCTTGCGCAGCTGGACCATGAAGACCACGTGATAGCCGATGCCTACCACGAGCATGGCGATGCCCAGCAGCACCAGCGCGACACCGAAGTGGTGCGGAGCTACGCTGTTCTTCAAGACATTCGCTTCGTGCAACTTCTGGAAGACCTGGAAGATTGTGAATCCGAAACTGATCAGCGCCAGCGATGTCCGCATGACCGACATCAGGGTCCGGTCCGCGCTCATGCGCGTGCGCTGAAACGACATCCCGGTGCGTCGCGACGACAGCTCGACAGAAATCCTATCGCTGTCCGACGTCGACGTTACGCGCGTGCTCGATGGCTCCGCCATAGACATGTACCCCCGCTCAGAAGTCATGCGTGCAGCACGCCGAACCCGCGCAATCCCCGGGCGAACATCTCGATCGCCAACGCGACCTGCAGCACGCCCAGCACGGCCCCAAGAATCTGCAGTGCAATGATCATCAGCCCTGCCATGATCCGGCGCGCGTACAGCATCGCCAGGAGATTGAGGACCATGACTACTGCGAGGATTGCCAGAATGGACACCGTCCGCATGGAGTCGGGGCTGTTCGCTAGCATGATGATCAATGCAGCGATGCCGTAGGGCGTGACGACCAGCGGAAAGGTGACCCGCATCGCCGCCGCCATCGGCGCCGCCGGTAACGACTCCGGTGCGGACTGCGTCGTCTTGTACTGCTCTAGAACGAGGCTCAGTCCCACCAGTAGAAAGATGATCGCGCCGCCGATCTCCAAGGCCGCGACCGGGATGGCCCAGCTTCGCAGCAGCACCTCACCGATGAAGCCGCCGGCGACCACCGCGACCAGCGCGATCGCGAAAGCGCGGAGCGCGATCTGGCGCAGCATCGGGGCGTCCACATCCCTGGTCTCCTTCACGAATGGACCGAGCATCTTCAGCGGGCCAAGGGTCACGAAGAGAAACGTGAACACCGCCCCGAATCCCAGAAGATCTGCGGATTCAGCTGTGCCTGGCATCGTCTTGCCTCCGTTCTGGGTGGCGCCGAAGGCCACGCATCGAATCGATGTCGCGGTCCAGGAACAGCGTCAGGAAGGTGCGGATTGCAGCAATCGCGGCGAGCCGGCCGATCTCATCCCAGGTCGGCGCGATGGTGGTGTTCACGATGTCCGCTGCCAGCTGGAAAGTGAGACCCGCAACCAGCCAGCGCGCGAATTCGAGCCATACCGCGCGCTTTTCCGCGTTGCTCGCCTTGCCTGCGAGCATGACTCGCGCAATGGCGACGATGCATTCCACCGCGCCGATCACGATCACGAGGATCGCAATCGCTTCGAGTCCCAGCGAAACGTAGCCGGCGATCAGCTTCAGGGTCGCTTCCACGGAACCCCGCTCATGACGCTTGCTCCGGCTTGCTCAGCGCGGCAAACCCGCAGTGGCAACTCATGGACCGATCCGTCGACCCCGACATCGTCATGGTAGCAAAACTCAGTCTTGGAGTTGACCACGCGCAAATTGTGGAAATGATCGCTCGTGCGCATTCACCACGCTGACCAACGAAAGAGGCGCCCGCGGGCGCCTCTTTTCGTCATACGTGTTTGCGCTGACGTCAGGTGGTCGGTGTCGCCGGCAACTCTGCTGGAGCGGCGGTCGGCACAGTGGGCGCTGCGCTCGCTGCTGCGTCCTCCGACGCGGCCTTCATCGACAGACGCACGCGACCTTTTTCGTCGGCCTCGAGCACCTTCACCTTCACGATTTGGCCTTCCTTCACGTAGTCCGAGACCTGGTTGACGCGCTCCTTGGCGATCTGCGAAATGTGCAGAAGGCCGTCGCGTCCCGGAAGGATTTGAACGATCGCACCGAAATCGAGCAAACGCAGCACGGTGCCTTCGTAGGTGCGGCCAACCTCGACGTCGGCGGTGATCTCCTCGATGCGCTTGCGCGCGGCGTCGCACGCGTCAGCGTTGACCGACGCGATCGTCACCGTGCCGTCGTCCTGGATGTCGATCGTGGTACCGGTTTCCTCGGTCAGCGCGCGGATCACCGCGCCGCCCTTGCCGATGACGTCGCGGATCTTCTCCGGATTGATCTTGAAGCTGAACATGCGCGGCGCGTGCTGCGAGAGCTCGGTGCGCGCGTGCGGCATCGCGTCTTGCATTAGCTGCAGGATGTGCATACGCCCCTCGCGAGCTTGCGAAAGCGCGACCGCCATGATGTCCTTGGTGATCCCTTGGATCTTGATGTCCATCTGCAACGCGGTGAGGCCGCGATCGGTGCCGGCGACCTTGAAGTCCATGTCGCCGAGGTGGTCCTCGTCGCCGAGGATGTCGGTAAGCACCGCGAAGCGGTTGCCGTCCTTGATCAGTCCCATTGCGATGCCGGCGACATGCGCCTTCATCGGGACCCCTGCATCCATCAGCGCCAGCGATCCGCCGCATACCGACGCCATCGACGAGCTGCCGTTGGATTCGGTGATCTCGGACACCATGCGGATCGAATAGGCAAACTCTTCGGCGCTGGGCAGCACCGCCATCAGCGCGCGCTTGGCAAGACGGCCGTGGCCGATTTCGCGGCGCTTCGGGGTGCCGACGCGGCCGGTCTCGCCCGTCGCATATGGGGGCATGTTGTAGTGGAGCATGAAGCGGTCGCGGTACTCGCCCTGCAGCGCATCGATGATCTGCTCGTCGCGCGCGGTGCCCAGCGTCGCCACCACCAGCGCCTGCGTTTCGCCGCGCGTGAACAGCGCCGATCCGTGGGTTCGAGGCAGCACGCTGCTGCGGATCGAAATGGGACGCACGGTGCGCGTGTCGCGGCCGTCGATGCGTGGCTCGCCGGAAAGGATCTGGTTGCGAACGATCTTCGCCTCGAGCTCGAACATCAGATTCGAGACGTCGTTCTTCTGCGTGGGCGTTGCATCAGCACCAAGGCAGGCCGCTTCGACTTCGCCGGCGATTTCCTTCAGCCGTTGCTGGCGGGCCTGCTTCTGGCGCAGCGCGTACGCGGCGCGCAGGTTGGTTTCGGCCGCCGCAGTGACGCGCGCGACCAGGTTTTCGTCACGCGCCGGTGCCTTCCAGTCCCATAGAGGCTTGCCGCCTTCTTCGACGAGCTGATGGATCAACTCGATCACCGCCTGCTGCTGCTGGTGGCCGAACACGACGGCGCCCAGCATGATGTCTTCCGGGAGTTCCTTCGCCTCGGACTCGACCATGAGGACTGCGGCTTCGGTTCCCGCGACGACCAGATCCAGCTTCGACGTCGTGGTCAGTTCGGTCTTGGTGGGATTGAGCACGTATTGCCCGTCGACGTAGCCGACGCGCGCTGCGCCGATCGGGCCATCGAAGGGCATGCCGGACAGCGACAATGCCGCCGAGGCGCCGATCATCGCCGGAATATCCGGATCGATTTCCGGATCCACCGACATCACCGTCGCGATGATCTGCACTTCGTTGTAGAAACCTTCGGGGAACAGCGGGCGCACCGGCCGGTCGATGAGACGGCAGGTCAGGATTTCCTTTTCCGAGGGCCGTCCTTCGCGCTTGAAAAAACCGCCTGGTATGCGGCCGGCCGCGTAAGTCTTTTCCTGGTAATCGACAGTCAGCGGAAAGAAGTCCTGTCCGGGCTTGGCGCTCTTGGCGGCGACGGCGGTGACCAGCACGACGCTGTCGCCGAGGCTCACCAGGACGGCACCGCCGGCCTGGCGTGCGATCTCGCCGGTTTCAAGCGTCAGAGTCTGGCGACCGTAGGGAATGGTTTTCTTGATAATGGGCACGTTAGTCCTCGGAATCGGGAATAAAAAATGGCCGTGCCCCGATGGGCGCAGCCATTGTCAGATTATCGATGCACCGTGGAGCGACGGGACATCTTTGTGAATCGAGCCGTCATGGCCGCGCTTTGCGACGTCGGTCATTGCAGCTCTTTCGCGGTGATGCTTATTTTCGCAATCCCAGCTTGTCGATCAGGACGCGGTAGGTGTCGGCGTTGCGCGTCTTGAGATAATCCAGCAGCTTGCGACGACGCGACACCATGCGAAGCAGGCCCCGGCGTGAATGATGGTCCTTGACGTTGGCCTTGAAATGATCGCCCAGCCCGTTGATACGCGCCGTCAAAAGGGCGATCTGTACCTCGGGCGAGCCCGTGTCACCCTGCGCGCGCTGGTGCGCCGCGATGACCTTGGATTTTTCCTGCACCGTGACTGCCATTCTATGTTGCTCCGAACTTCGCGAAAGGGTCGAATTATAACTTGAAAAGTGCTTAGGATTCAAGCGATTCGATTGGCTGCGCCGACGTCTGGATAGCCACCAGCCGGCGCGCTCGCAGCACGCCCTGCTCGGCTTCGGCGATGCCGGTGAATCGATGCGCGGCGTACGCACGATAGATGCCGTCCGCGAGCGTCGGGCGCGCCACGCTGCGGCCTTCGATGAGCGAAGCGGCCTCGACCGCGGCCAGCTCGACGCGGGGCAGCGCAGCGCACGCCGCGTCCGCAGGCAACAGCCGCGCGTCGCGCTCATCGGCCGTCAGCAGCGAAAGCGCGTGCAGCGTCATGCCGTCGGCGAGATCGAACCCGCCGGTCGCCGTACGCCGCAATGCCGACAGATGCGCTCCGCACCCGAGCGCCTCGCCCAGGTCTTCGGCCAGCACCCGTATGTAGGTGCCCTTGCTGCAGCTCACCTCCAAATCGACCTCGGGCACCCGCCACGAGACGATGCGCAGCGCGCGAATCGAGACCTCGCGTTCAGGCCGCGGGATCTCGACGCCTTTGCGCGCGTATTCGTAATAACTGCGTCCCTGGTATTTGAGCGCCGCGTGACGCGGCGGACGTTGCAAGATGGTACCGGTGAAGCGCCCAAGCAGTGCCTCGAAGTCGGCGAGCGTCGCGTCGACATCGCGCTTCATCAGCGTCTCTCCTTCGGCATCGCCCGTCGTCGTGGTGACTCCGAGTCGAAGCGTTGCGCGATAAGTCTTGTCGGCGTCGAGCAGGAGCTGCGCGAATTTGGTCGCCTCGCCGAGACAGATCGGCAGCAGCCCGCTGGCGAGAGGATCGAGCGTCCCGGTATGACCGGCCTTGGCTGCGTTGAACAAGCGCTTCACCTGCTGCAGAGCCGCGTTCGAGGACAGCCCGATGTCCTTGTCGAGCAGCAGCACGCCATCGATGCGTCGCCTCGGCGCGCGCGCTACCTCCCCGTGGGCCCGAACGGGCGAAGGAGAGCGCACGTCGTCTTTGCCTGCGTTCGCCAACGCGTAATGTTTAGCCGGGCGGGTGCTTGCGATCGTCGGCGATGGCGTCGTCGATCAGCTTCGACAGCTTGAGGCCCGACTCGATCGAATCGTCGTAGGCGAAATGCAGCTGCGGCACCGAATACAGCCCGAGTCGATGCGAAAGCTCGGTGCGCAAGTAGCCGGCGGTGCGCTGCAGCGCCTCGACCGCCGCGGCGGCGTGCTCGGCGCCCGCAAGATGGGTGAAAAAGACCTTCGCATGTGACAGGTCGGGCGAGACCTCGACTGCGGTGACGGTAACCATGCCGATGCGCGGGTCCTTCAGATGCAGGCGCAGCAGATCACCGAGCTCGCGCTGGATCTGGTCGCCGACGCGCTGCGCGCGCTGTGTGTTTTTTTTCATGCATGGCGCTCCCGAAAGACGTCTTTCCCGCGCAAGCGGGAATCCATTTTCGAGTTACATGGCAAGAAAATGGGTCCCCGCCTACGCGGGGACGACGAATCACAACGTCCGCGTGACTTCCACGATTTCGTAGACCTCGAGCTGATCGCCCTTTTCCACGTCGTTGTAGTTCTTGAGCGACAGACCGCATTCGAAGCCGGCCTTCACCTCGCGCACGTCGTCCTTGAAGCGCTTGAGCGAGTCGAGCTCTCCGTCGAAGACGACGACATTGTCGCGCAGCAACCTCACCTTGGAGCCACGGCGAACCACGCCTTCGAGCACGTAGCAACCGGCGACGGTTCCAACCTTGGAGATCTTGTACACCTCGCGCACTTCGACCAGGCCGAGACGGCTCTCCTTCTGCTCCGGCGCGAGCATGCCCGAGAGCGCTGCCTTCACCTCGTCGACCGCTTCGTAAATGATGTCGTAATAGCGTATGTCGACGCCGGCATGTTCGGCGAGCTTGCGCGCCGCGACGTCGGCGCGGGTATTGAAGCCGATGATCACCGCCTTCGACGCGAGCGCCAGGTTGACGTCGGATTCAGTGATACCGCCAACTGCCGCATGCACGATGTTGACCTTGACCTCGCCGGTCGACAGCTTGGTCAGCGCGTTAGCGAGCGCCTCGTAGCTGCCCTGCACATCCGCCTTGACGATGAGCGCCAGCGATTTGATCTCGCTTTCGGCGAGCTGCTCGAACATGTTCTCGAGCTTGGCTGCCTGCTGCTTGGCGAGCTTCACGTCGCGGAACTTGCCCTGGCGGAACAGCGCGATCTCGCGCGCCTTGCGCTCGTCGCCCAGCGCCATCACGTCCTCGCCCGCGAGGGGGACATCGGACAGACCCTGGATCTCCACCGGGATCGCGGGACCGGCCGAGGTGACCGACTTGCCGGTCTCGTCGGTCATCGCACGAACGCGCCCGAAGACGGCGCCCGCGAGCACGACGTCACCGCGCTTGAGCGTTCCCGAATGCACGAGGATGGTAGCGAGCGGGCCCTTGCCCTTGTCCAGCCGCGATTCGATGACGATGCCTTTCGCCGGCGCATCGCGCGGAGCGCGCAGCTCGAGCACTTCCGCCTGCAGCAGGATAGCGTCGAGCAGGTTGTCGATGCCCTTGCCGGTCTTGGCCGAGACCTCGACGAACTGCGAGTCGCCGCCGTATTCCTCTGGTAACACGCTTTCCGCGACCAGCTCCTGTTTCACTCGATCAGCATTCGCTTCCGGCTTGTCGATCTTGTTGATCGCGACCACGATCGGAACGTTGCCCGCTTTTGCGTGCGCGATTGCTTCCTTGGTCTGCGGCATGACGCCATCGTCGGCCGCCACCACCAGGATGACGATGTCGGTGACTTTGGCGCCGCGCGCGCGCATCGCGGTGAATGCCTCATGGCCTGGCGTGTCGAGGAACGTGATGACGCCCTTCGCGGTCTCGACGTGATACGCACCAATGTGTTGTGTGATGCCGCCGGCCTCGCCGCTCGCCACGCGGGTGCGCCGGATGGTGTCGAGGAGCGACGTCTTCCCATGGTCGACGTGGCCCATCACGGTGACCACCGGCGGGCGCGGCAGGGATTCGGCAGACGATGCCTGCGCGCTTTCGGCGAGCATGGCGTCGGGATCGTCGAGCTTGGCGGCAATCGCCTTGTGCCCCATCTCCTGGACTACGATCATCGCCGTTTCCTGGTCGAGCACCTGATTGATGGTCACCATGGTGCCGAGCTTCATCATCGCCTTGATGATCTCGGCGGCCTTCACCGACATCTTGTGCGCGAGGTCGGCGACGGTGATGGTTTCGGGCACGGCGATCTCGCGCGTCAGCGGTTCGAGTGCACCACCCAGCGCGTCGCTCGCCTCCTCGCCCTCCTCGTGGCGATGGCGTCCCGTCTTGGGCTGCTTCCATCCCGAAGTCGTCGCACCACCGGTAACATCGCCGCGCAGCTTGAGCGCGCGGCGGCGCGCCGCTTCTTCCTGGAATGCAGTCGCCGATGGCTTGCGCGACGACTTGTCCTTTTTCGCGCCGGGCTTCGCCGCCGGCTTGTGCAGGGTGCCTTCGGTCTTGGCTTCGACCTTGATCTCGGGTGCCGCTTTCGCGGCGACCGCGGCTGCTTCCTTCGCCGCCGCCGCAGCCGCTTCCGCCGCCTTGACAGCGGCTTCCTCGGCTTCCTTTTCCTTCTTCGTCTGTCGCTTCTTGGCCTGATCCTGCTTTTGCTGGATGTCTTCCTGCTGCTTGGCGATCAGGGCGGCGCCCTTGCGAGCCTCTTCCTCGCGCGCGGCCAGTTCGGCGGCGGTCACCACCGGCTGCGCCGGCGCGATTTCCTCGGGAGCCGGCGCAGGCTCGGGTCCATCGCGCTTGACGAACACGCGCTTCTTGCGCACCTCAACCTGGATGGTGCGCGCGCGGCCGGTGCTGTCGGCCGCCTTGATCTCGGTGGTCTGCTTGCGGGTGAGCGTGATCTTCTTCTTGAGCTCGACGCCGCCGTGCTGCTTGCGCAGGTAATCCAACAGGCGCGTCTTGTCCTGCTCGGAGAGCTTGTCGCCTTCCTTCTTGCCACCCACTCCGGCAGCGCTGAGCTGCTCCAGGAGAATGCCCGGAGGCATTTTCAGTTCGGTGGCAAATTTCTCGATGGTGGTCAAAGCCATGGTGTTCTCCGCTGCTGCGCTCTATTGCTCGATAGCACTTTCGTCGCCTGCACTTTCGTTGACTGCACTTTCGTTGACTGCACTTTCGTTGACTGCACTTTCGTTGGCTGCACTTCCCATGCGACGGCCCGCCGCACGATCGCCGCGTGGGCCCGTGCAGCGCTGATCAATTGCCGTGGTGCGCGCCCTCCGCGTCCGCGGGCGCCTCGGCCGACTCGAACCAGTGCGCGCGTGCCTTCATGATCAGGTCCTGCGCGCGATCGTTGGAAAGGCCGGTGAGCTCGACCAGCTCGTCGCCGGCGAGATCCGCCAGCGCGTCGCGAGTGGTAATGCCCTTTTCGGCGAGCAAGCCCGCCGTCTCGGTGTCCATGCCCTCGAGGTTGAGCAAGTCTTCGGAAACGTTCTCCACCGACTCCTCGCGCACGATCGCCTCGGTAAGCAACGCGTTGCGCGAACGGCTGCGCAGCTCGTTGACGGTGTCCTCATCGAAGGACTCGATCTCGAGCATTTCGTTGAGCGGGACGTAGGCAATTTCCTCGAGCGTGGAAAAGCCTTCCTGAATGAGGATGTCGGCGACTTCCTGGTCCACGTCGAGCTTCTCCATGAACAGCGCGCGGATCTTCTCGCTCTCCTGCGCGGTTTTCTGCTGCGATTCCTCGACCCCCATCAGGTTGATCTCCCAGCCCGTGAGCTCGGAGGCCAGGCGTACATTCTGTCCGCTGCGCCCGATCGCCATCGCCAGATTTTCCTCATCGACGACGACGTCCATCGCATGCTTCTCCTCGTCCACGACGATGCTCGAGATTTCGGCGGGCGCCAGCGCGTTGATCACGAACTTGGCCGGATCCTCGGAGAACAGCACGATGTCCACCCGCTCGCCGGCGAGCTCGTTCGTCACCGCGGTCACGCGCGACCCGCGCATGCCGATGCACGTCCCCTGCGGATCGAGCCGCGGATCGTTCGACTTGACCGCGATCTTGGCGCGGATGCCGGGATCGCGCGCAGCCGCCTTGATCTCAATGAGCCCTTCCTCGATCTCGGGGACCTCGAGCTCGAACAGCCGCACGACCAGGTCGGGCGTGATACGCGAGAGCACGAGTTGGGGACCGCGTGCCTGCGGCTCGATCTTGACCACGAACGCGCGTACCCGGTCGCCCACGCGCAGGTTTTCCTTCGGGATGAGCTGGTCGCGCGGGATCACGCCTTCGATGCGCCCCGACTCGACAATGGTGGCACCGCGCTCAATGCGCTTGACCGTTCCGGTCAGCAACTTGTCGTCGCGCTCGAGGAAGTCGTTGAGGATCTGCTCGCGCTCGGCGTCCCGGATCTTCTGCAGGATCACCTGCTTGGCGGCCTGCGCGCCGATGCGGCCGAATTCGACCGGCTCGAGCTCTTCCTCGACGACGTCGCCCAACGCGAGCGGCGGATCACGCTCCTGCGCATCGGTGATGGCGATCTGGTGCGCCGGCTCCTCGTGGTCCTCGTCGGGCACGACCGTCCAGCGCCGGAACGATTCGTAGTCGCCGGTTTCGCGGTCGATCTCGACGCGCGCATCGATGTCCTGGTTGAACCGCTTCTTGGTCGCCGAGGCGAGCGCCGATTCCAGCGCCGTGAACACGATGTCCTTGGGCACGTTCTTTTCGCGCGCCAGCGCGTCGACCAGCAACAGAAGTTCGCGATTCATTTGGTCTTTCTCCACTCAATCTTGGGTACAAGTCGCGCCTTGTCGACGTTGGCAAGCGCGATGCTGCGCATTCCGGTCTCGGTCTCGACGCGAATCGATTCGCCTTCGATGCCGCGCAGCACGCCCTTGATGCGGCGTGCGTTGTCAACGCTCTCGCGCAAGGTCACCTTGACCTCCTCGCCAGCGAAACGCGAGAAATCAGCGGCCTTTTTCAGCGGTCGATCCAGGCCCGGCGAAGATACTTCGAGACGCTCGTAGGCAACGTTCTCGACCGCGAAAAGGTGCGTCAGGTGATTGGAAACGCGAGCGCAGTCCTCGACATCGATGCCATGCGGCTTGTCGATGAACACGCGCACCAATCCGCCCCGAGCCGGCGCTTCCCAGTCGACCAGCTCGTAACCCATCGCAGGCAGCGTACGCTCCAGAATATCTCCGAGATTCAAGGTCTTGAATAATGTTTAACAAGTGCCGGGACGCCGCCACCGCCGTCGGCACGGTCGGCGCTCCTGCAAAAAACGGAAAAAAAAATGGGCCGGCCAGCCCATTTCCGCTTATTTCCACTCTCAGTTTCCCTGACGACCGCCCGCGATAATAGCAAAAAATAGTCCGGATTTGAAGAGGCGGCAGCTCAGGCGCCGCAGGCTGACCCGTCTCGAAACCCCGCAGCCGCGCCACGTGGGCTATATTGGGGCGCGGTAGAACAATTTCATCGCGTGCCCGCATCAGGAGCTTGATGCAGTACTCGGCATCGATCGGTTTCATTCGCGGGCTGGTCCTCGCGCTGGCAGGTACGGTTGCGCTGGTTGCCTGCGGCGCGCGCGATAGTGGTCAGGCCAGTTCGAGCTCTCCAGCACCTTCGCCCACCGCGCCGCCTTCTCCACCCGCCGCATCGATTCCAGCCACTTCCGCTGCACCTGCCGAGCTCGCCCCTGGGTCGTCCGGTGCGGCCGCTCAAGCCGGACCACTCTACGTTTGCGCGATCGTCAACAACGGTGCCGAGCAACGGACCGCTATCGAATTTACCGCGTCGGTCGAGGCACTATGTCGCAAGGCACCCGAGATGGGCCCGTGCCAATACGAGCGTGAAGCCTGCCGGCGGAAGGGCGGACGTGTGTGGACGATGGCTGGACGCGAGATCACCCGCGAGACTGAAGCAGAATACGATCGTCGCGTGATGCGTGTGCGGATGAAATCGAACTAGCGTCTGACGCGATGACGGCGGGTCGCGCGCGCCGCCCTCGCTTGATCCGCACAGCTTCGCGATTTTGTGCCTGGCACCCCTCGCGAATATGCCATTAGCATGCACTTCGGTACCAGCGCCTGCCAGAACGCGGGGAGTCGCCTGGGCACCCGGCGATCGGCTATATTCCCCTCCTGCGTGCAATGCCTGCAAGCGCTCGCCGCGCCGATCCCGGCGATTTCCCTCTGGCTGTGCCAGCTCGACCGCGACGACGTCGAATTCGCGACGCTGGCATCGTACCTCTCGACCGCCGAACATCACCGCGCGGCACGGTTCGGCACCGAGGTCCTGCGTCGGCGCTGGATCACGGGTCGCGCCTGCCTGCGCGAAGCGCTCGGTGTCGCGCTCGGCGTCGCAGCCACGAGGGTCAAGCTGCGCCGCGGCGTGCGCGGCCGCCCCGAGCTCGACAGTTCATCCTCTTATCCGGATTTCAACATATCGCACACCGGCGATGTCGCGCTCATCGCCGTGGGATCGGGACTGGCCGCGCATGAGCGCATCGGCGTCGACCTCGAATACGGGCACCGCGAAGTCGCCGCCGACCGCCTCGCGCGAAAATTTCTCGGCGAACGCGAGCGCGCGGCTATCGCCGCACTGCACTCAGACGCCCGCCGACGTGCCTTCCTGCGCCTGTGGACCTGCAAGGAGGCGATGAGCAAGGCGACCGGCGACGCGTTGTCGGCCCCGTTCCGCGAACTCGACGTCGACATCGTCAGCGCGCCGCGGTTGCGCGCAGGACCGCCGCCCTATCTTCCCGAAGACTGGCGCCTGCTGGTCCCGGAGGTCGCGCCAACGCTCATCGCCACGCTCGCGATCTGGGCCAGGCCCGCGCGTTCAGCGACTGCTTCGGGCACGGCGCCATGACGAATCACGCCTGAGCGTCCGTCGGCGCAGCAGGCTTCGTCACCTTCCATTTGTTCTGGAACCACAGCCAGTCGGCCGGCGCTTCGCGCACGTCACGTTCCAGGCTGCTCGCATAGCGCTCGACGATGGTTTCATTGGCATCGCGCTCGTACGGCGGCTCGGCCAGCGTCGTCAGGCGCACCGAGTAGTGCCCACGGCGCACGCGCCGCATGGTGACGTAGATCACCTTCGCATCGAGATACTGAGCGATCTTGCCCGCGCCCTTGAAGAACGCCGTGTCCTGCCCGAGAAAGCGGGTCCAGTGCTTGGGATCGTTCCTGTGCTTGGGCGTCTGGTCGGCGATCAGCGCATAGGCGCGCGGATCACTTCCGTGGCTCATGAGGTCGAATATGAATTCCTCACGGGGGATGAAGCGACTGCCGAAGCGGGCGCGGGATTCACGCAGGAAATCGTCGATGGCCTGCACGCGCTGGCGCTGATACACGATGTCGAAGCTGATACCGAAGCGCACGCCCGCTGCCAGCGACAGCCATTCCCAGTTGCCGCAGTGGGCCGTAAGCAGCACGACCGATTGCCGTGCGGCGATGCATTGCTCGACCAGCTCGGGGTTCTCGAATACAACGCGGCGCGTCAGCTCCTCGGCGGATGCGCCGAAACCCCAGAACGCCTCGACCAGGGTATCGGCGAGATTGCGATACGCTCGCTTGAGGATGCGCGCGCGCTCGGCGTCGTCCTTGTCCGGGAACGCGTTGCGCAAATCCAGCTTCGCGCGCTCGCGCCGCCAACCCATGATGCGGTACGCGCCGACATAGAGAACCCAGCCCAGCGCGTACATGATCGGCAGCGGTATGCGCGTGAGCGCCTTGAGCAGGACTCGCATCAAACCCGGGTCAGCGCACTGTTGCCGAGGGGATCAGGCGACCGCCACCAGCTTCTCCAGCGTCGCCGGATCGCGCAGCAGCGAATCGCTGCTCGACCGATGCACGATGCGTCCGCGATCGAGTACAATGGCTTCCTGAGTCAGCTGCAACGCGAGACGCGCGTGCTGTTCGACGACGATCACGGCGAATTCGCCAGCTTTCACCAGCTCGCCGATCACCTTCATCAGCTCCTGCACGATGATCGGCGCCAACCCTTCCATCGGCTCGTCGAGCAGCAGGAGACGGGGATTGGTCATTAGCGCGCGCGCGATCGCCACCATCTGCTGCTCGCCGCCGGAAAGCTGGTTGCCGAGGTTGCGCCGGCGTTCCTCGAGCCTGGGGAACACGCGATAGACGCGCTGCAGCGTCCACGCCCCGGGACGCGCGACGACGGTCAGGTTCTCCTCGACCGACAGCGAAGGAAAGACGAAGCGCTCCTGCGGAACCCAGCCCAGTCCCGCATGCGCGCGCCGGTAAGTCGCCACGCGGGTCACGTCGTCGCCGCGCCATGCGATGGTTCCGCTTTTCTGTCGGGTAAGGCCCATCAGCGTGAGCAGGAGCGTCGATTTGCCAACGCCGTTACGCCCGAGGAGGGCGAGTCCCGCACCCTCGTCGAGCGCGAAGGATACGTCCTCGAGCACGACCGATGCACCGTAGCCGGCGGTCAATCCGTTGACCTGTAGCAGTTTACCCATGCAGCCTACTCATGCTGCGCCTCGCCCAGGTACACCTCGCGCACCCGCGGGTCGTCTGCGATCGCAGCGGGGGTACCCTCGACCAGCACGGTACCGCCAACCATGACCGTGATCTTTTCGGCGAAACGGAACACCAGATTCATGTCGTGCTCGATGAATACGATCGACACCGTGCGCGGCAGCGCCGCGATCACCTCGAACAGCGCGGCGCTTTCGCCCGAGGGAATGCCGGCGGCTGGCTCGTCGAGCAGCAGCAGTCGCGGCCGCGTCGCCAAGGCGAGAGCGATCTCGAGCAGGCGCTGCTTGCCGTAGGGCAGGTTGCGCGTCTCGACTTCGGCGTCGGCACCCAGGCGTAGCTGGTCGAGAATCGCGCGCGCTTCCTCGATCTGCGTCTTCGCGGCAGCCACGGTGCGCCACCATACGCCGCCCTGCCCGTCGCGCTCGCAGCATGCCAGCGCCACCGACTCGAGCGCAGTCAATCCCGGGAACAGCGTGTTGATCTGGAAGGTGCGCGTCATGCCGCGCTTGACGCGCAGGTGCTGCGGCATCGAGGTCACGTCCTCGTCGCCCAGGAAGACCTGGCCCGACGTCGCCGTCAATGCGCCGGTGAGCAGGTTCACCAGCGTCGTTTTGCCGGCGCCGTTCGGACCGATGATGGCGTGGCGCGCGCCCGACTCGAAGGCGACGCTGATGTTGGCGTTCGCCTTGAAACCACCGAACGCCTTCGACAAGCCCTGCGTGCGCAACACGGCGCTAGCCGGAGTGCCTTCGCGCCGCGCGTTTCGGTGTTCGCCCTCGGGGCGGCCATCCGCGCTCACGCCGGCCTCGACGCGCGCCGGCGTAGTGCCAGCAATCCGCCCAGAATGCCGCCGCGCGCGAACATGACGATGAGCACGAGCAGCAATCCGAGCCAAAACTGCCAGTACACCGGATTGAGATTGGACAGGTAGTCCTGCATGATCATGAACACCGCCGCGCCGATCAGCGCGCCGTACAGGTACCCGGTACCACCGAGGACGAGCATGATCATGAGCTCGGCGGAACGAGGAAAGCCCAACGTGTCGATGCCGACGAATTGCGTGGTTTGCGCGAGCAGCGCGCCAGCGATGCCCGCCACGCATGCGCCCATGGTGTAAACAGCGATCAGCTTGCGCGGTACCGAGGCGCCGATCGCAGGCATGCGCCGCTCACCTTCACGGATCCCGCGCAGCGACAGTCCGAACGGCGAGCGAACCACCACGCGCAGGATGCAGAACACCGCGAACAGCACGCACAGCGCGTAGACGTAAGCGGTGCGCCCATCCATGCCGAATCCGAACACGCCGAAAATCTTGCCCATCTCGATCCCGGACAGGCCGTCCACGCCGCCGGTGATCGACGTCGCCTGGTTCGCTGCCTCGTAGAGCATGAGCCCGATGCCCATGGTGACCATCAGGCGCGTCAGGTCTTGCCCGCGCACGACGAGGAAGCTGGTGACGAGTCCGAGCAGCGCGGCCACCACCGCGGCGACCAGAAGTCCGCTCAAGGGCTCAGTCCATCCGTACTTGGCGAGCAATCCCGCCGTATACGCGCCGACACCGAAAAACGCAGCCTGTCCCAGCGAAAGGATGCGCGCATAGCCTAGGATCAGGTCCAGCGACAGCGCGAACATCCCGGTGATGAGGATCTGGCTGCCCAGCGTGAGGTACTTGGGGAAGATGAAAAACGCCACGACCGGCAGCAGCCAGAACGCCATCTCGTAGGGCGTCCAGCGCTGTGTGGTGAGGCCGCTCATGGAACAATCTTCATCATACGCGCCGGCCCATGAGCCCGCGCGGAAACAGGATCAACATCACCACCATCAGCACATAGATGATGAAAGATCCGACCTGCGGCACATAGTATTTCCCGGCGACATCGAACACGCCGAGTATCAGCGCCGCGACCAGCGGGCCGGTGATCGTGCCGGCGCCTCCGACCGCAACCACGAGCAGAAAGTACACCATGTACTTGAGCGGAAACGTGGGCTCCAGTCCGAGCACGTCGATGCCGAGTCCGCCGCCCAGCCCTGCAAGCCCCGATCCCAGCGCAAAGGTCAGGCTGAACACGCGCTCGACATTCACGCCGAGTCCGGCGGCTGCCTGCTGGTTGTCGACCGACGCGCGGATCTGCGCGCCGAAGCGCGTGAACTCGATCAGCCACGTCAATGCCAGCGTCACCACCACGACCACGGCGATCAGGAACAGCCGGTAGGTGCCGAGGTCGAGACCGAGCACGTGCACCTGTCCGCGCAGGAACGACGGAAGCTGCACCGGCTGCTGCTGCGAGCCGAACGCATACGTGGTCGCCGCGATGGATATGAAGACCAGCCCGATGCTGAACAGGACCTGATCGAGGTGCGTGGCGCGGTAGAGCCGCCGGTACAGCGTTCGCTCGAGCACGGCGCCGACCGCGGCGGAAACAATGAAGGCGAGCGGCAGCGTCGCCAGAAACGGCACACCAAGCCGGCTCATGGCGAGCACGCACGCATAGCCGCCGACCATGGCGAAGGCGCCGTGCGCGAGATTGACGAAGTTCATCAGCCCCATCGTCACCGAGAGGCCGATGCTGATGATGAACAGCAGGCTGCCGTACGCTATGCCGTCGAACAGGACCCCGATGAAGTTCCCGATCATGCGCGGGCGATCAGGTGCCCGGATCCTTGACCGCGTCGACCTTGTCGAACTCGATGCTCCAGTAGTGTCCGTCGCGCATTTCGACCTTGCGGATGTAAACGGTCTGGATGACGTCGCGGGTCGCGGGATCGATGGTCATGGGGCCGCGCGGGCTCACCCAGGACAGGCCTTTCATCGCTTCGACCAGCTTTTCGCCATCCGAATTTCCGTTGGTCTTTTTGAGCGCCTCATAGATCAGGTTCATGCCGTCGTACCCGCCCACCGAATGGAAGTTCGGGCGCATGCCCTTGTTCGCCTTCATGAACGCGTCGACGTAAGCCTTGTTTTCCGGCGAGGGATGCGCCGCGGAATAGTGGAACGAGGTCACAACGCCGAGCGCCGGCGCACCGATCGCATCGAGCAGATCGTCGTCGACCACGTCTCCGGTGCCGATGAGCGCAATCCCCGACGCCGCCAGTCCGCGGTCGTTGAACTGTTTCATCACCGCGGTGCCCTCCCCCGATGGGACAAAGACAAACAGCGCGTCGGGCTTGGCATCCTTCACCCGCTGCAGGAAGGGTGCGTAGTCGGGACTGCGCAGTGGCGTGCGCAGCGACTCGACCACCGTCCCGCCGGCGTCGGTGAAGCGCTTGACGAAGGTCTTCTCGGCGTCGAGGCCCGGACCATAGTCGGTGACCATCGTCACCACGCGCTTGATCTTGTTCTTCGCGGCCCAGTCCGCGATCGGCGCGGTCACCTGCGGAAGCGCGAAGCCCGAGCGCACGATAAATGGCGAGCGTGACGGGATGATCGACGTTGCCGCGGCCATGACGATCATCGGCACCTTGGCTTCGGTGGCCACCGGGGCGGCGGCCAGCGCCAGCGGCGTAAGACCGAATCCAGCCAGCACCTGGACCTTGTCCTGAACCACCATGTCCTGCGCGATGCGCTTGGTCGTCTCGGGAGCGAGCCCCGTGTCGTCCCTGACGATGAGCTCGATGTTGCGACCGGCGACCGTGTCGCCGTACTGCTGCATGTACAGGCGGCAGGCGGCCTCGATCTGGCGTCCTGTCGACGCGAATGGCCCGGTCATCGGCAGGATCAGCCCAATCTTGAATGGATCGGCAGCAGCGGCCGGCGGCGACGGCAACGCCGCCAGCAGCGTGACCGCGGCGATGCCGGCGAGCAGCGCGCGCCGGTGAGCAATCGATTGACGCATGACAATGCCCTCCTTGGTGTCGTTCTTGTCGTCGATGCGCATTCTACGTCTTGCCGCCATGGACCGCACTTGCGCCAGCTTCACTTATGCATCGATTTTGCTTATCGTGTCTGGCGCCGTGCTGACCAACCCGCCAGTCCGCTTGCACCTGCGGGCCGGACCCGCGCCATCCAGAATCGCACCAAGGAGATCCCAATGTCCGTTCGCACCCGCCCGCCCTTTCGCGCCGACCATGTAGGCAGCTTCCTGCGGCCGCAGACCCTGCTGGAGGCGCGCGATCGCCGGAAAAAAGGCGAGATCGAAGCCGCGGACCTGCGCGCCGTGGAGGACGAAGCGATCCGCGACGTGGTGCGCTTTCAGGAAGAGCTGGGACTTTCGGGCATCACCGATGGCGAATTCCGCCGCACCTATTTTCATATCGATTTCCTGGAGCAGCTTGCGGGAGTCGAGACCAAGGGCGGCATCTCGGTGGCATTTCACAGCGCAGCGGGGAACGTCGATTTCGCGCCGCCGGTGATGCATGTCACCGGCCCGGTCCGCCACATCAAGCCGATACAGGTCGCCGATTTTCGTTTTCTGCAATCGGTTACGCGCGGCACGCCGAAGGTGACGATCCCTTCGCCGACCATGCTCCACTTTCGCGGCGGCCGGGAGGCGATCAGCCGCGAAGCGTATCCCGACATGGAGCATTTTTTCGCAGACGTCGCCGCCGCGTACCGCGCCGAGATCCGCGCGCTCGCCGATGCCGGCTGCCGCTACCTGCAACTCGACGACACCAACCTCGCCTATCTGTGCGACGAGAAAATGCGCCAAGGCGCGCGCAAGCGCGGCGACGATCCCAACGAGCTGCCGCGCCGCTACGCGCAGCTGATCAATGCCGCGATCGCCGACCGGCCCGCCGACATGGCGGTGTGCGTCCACCTGTGCCGCGGCAATTTCAAGAGCGCGTGGGTGGCTGAGGGCGGCTACGAACCCGTCGCGGAAGTGCTGTTCAACGACCTCGATGTCGACGGCTATTTCCTGGAATACGACGATGCGCGATCGGGCGACTTCGCGCCGCTGCGCTTCGTGCCCAAGGGCAAGTCCGTGGTGCTCGGCCTGGTCACGACCAAGCTCGACGCGCTGGAATCTTCCGACGCGCTCAAGCGCAAGATCGACGAGGCCGCCAAGCGCATCCCGCTGGACCAGCTTTGCCTGTCACCGCAATGCGGATTCTCGAGCACCGTGCACGGCAACGCGATTCATCGCGAGGCGCAGGCGGCGAAAATCCGGCTGGTGGTCGATACCGCGCACGAAGTGTGGGGCAACGCCTAGCCGGCCGCATTGGCCGCGTATTACTCAAACGGCAAGCCGACGTAATTCTCCGCGAGCGACGCCGCGGCGGCGCGCGAGCTGGTGACATAACGCAGCTGGGAGAGTTGCAGGCGCTGCTGGAAGGCGTCGTCGGTCGGAAATCGGTGCAGCATGGTGGTCATCCACCACGAGAAGTGCTCGGCCCGCCATACGCGCTTCAGGCACGTTGCTGAATAGGCATCGAGCTCGTCGCTCCGGTGCTCCATGAAGAAGGAACGCAGCGCGCGCGAAAGCACCCTCACGTCGGCGACCGCCAGGTTCATTCCCTTGGCGCCGGTCGGCGGGACGATATGCGCGGCGTCGCCGGCGAGGAACAGCCGCCGGTGCTGCATCGGCTCGGTGACGAAGCTGCGCATTCCGGTGACACTTTTTTCGAGTACCGCACCTTCGAGCAGCTTCCACCCATCGCCGGTCTCGAGTCGGCGATGCAGCTCGCCCCAGATGCGCTCGTCGGGCCAGCCCGCGACATCCTCCTCAGGCGAGACTTGCAGGTACAGCCGGGTGATCTCGGGCGAGCGCATGCTGTAGAGCGCGAAGCCGCGCGGATGGTACGCGTAGATCAGCTCGTCGTGCGTCGGCGCCGCCTGCGCCAGGATGCCGAGCCACGCGAAGGGGTAGACCCGCTCGAACACCGACAGCGCCGCCGTCGGGATTGCCTGCCGGCAGATGCCGTGGAATCCGTCGCAGCCGGCGATGACATCGCATGCGAGATCGATGCTCTTGCTGCCGTTGCGATAGGTGACGCGCGGATGATCGGTGTGGAAATCGTGCACCGCGACGTCGCTCACCCCGAAGTGGACGACACCCCCCGCGCCGAGCCGCGTCGCGATCAGGTCCTTGACCACTTCCTGCTGTCCGTAGACGGTGATGGATCGCCCGCCGGTCAGCGAAGGAAAATCGATGCGGTGGCCGAAACCGTCGAAGCGAAGCTCGATGCCCTGATGCACCAACCCCTCGCGCCGCATCCGCTCGCCGAGGCCGGATTCGTTCAGGAGGTCGACGCTGCCCTGCTCGAGCACGCCGGCGCGCACGCGCTGCTCGACATAGTCGCGGTTGCGGTTCTCTATGACGACCGACTCGATGCCGTCGCGGTGCAGCAGGTGCGAAAGCAGCAGTCCCGCCGGGCCGGCGCCGACAATGGCGACCTGCGTGCGCGCACTCATGAGAAGAGCGGCGTGCGCCGGCCCGCTATTTCGGCGCCGGTTGCATCTGCGCGAATACCTCTTCGGCGAAATGCATCGCGGTATTCGATGCCGGCACGCCGCAATAGATCGCCGCCTGCAGGATGACTTCCTTGATCTGGTCGCGCGTCACGCCATTATTGAACGATGCGCGCACGTGCAGCTTGAACTCGTCGGCGCGGTTGAGCGCGATCATCATGGCGATGGTGATCAGGCTGCGCGTGTGACGCGGCAGCCCGGGACGGGTCCAGATGTCGCCCCACGCATGGCGCGTGATCATCTCCTGAAACTCGGTGTTGAACTCGTTCCGGTGCGCTAGCGTGCGGTCGACGTGCGCATCACCCAGCACCTCGCGGCGAACCTTCAGTCCCGCTTCGTAGAGCTCGCGTTCGTCCATGCGCCCGTTCCTCCGTGCAAGTGTTTTCGACCGATCTAGATGCGCTCGATGATCATCGCGATGCCCTGGCCGACGCCGATGCACATGGTGCACAGTGCATAGCGGCCGCCGGTGCGGTGCAGCTGGTACATCGCGGTGGTCACCAGGCGCGCACCGCTGGCGCCGAGCGGATGGCCCAGCGCTATGGCGCCGCCGTTCGGATTCACGTTCGGCGCATCGTCGGCGATGCCGTGATCGCGCAGCACGGCAAGCGCCTGAGATGCGAACGCCTCGTTGAGTTCGATGACATCGATATCCGCGAGCGTGAGCCCAGCCTTGGCGAGGACCTTGCGCATGGCCGGCGCCGGCCCGAAGCCCATGATGCGAGGCGCCACGCCCGCCACCGCGGTGGCGATGACGCGGGCCTTGGGCGAGAGCCCGAACCGCTTCGCGGCCTCTCCCGTGGCGAGCAGCAGCGCACACGCGCCATCGTTGACCCCCGAAGCGTTGCCCGCGGTGACCGTGCCGTCAGGTTTGACCACGCCCTTGAGCTTGGCCAGCGCATCGATCGTGGTTTCGCGCGGATGCTCGTCGCGCGCCACCACGACCGGGTCGCCTTTTTTCTGCGCGATCGACACCGGTGTGAGCTCACTGGCGAAGCGACCCGCCGCGATCGCCGCCGCGGTTCGTTGCTGGCTGCGCAGCGCGAACGCGTCCTGGTCGGCGCGCGAGACTGAAAAATCGCTGGCGACGTTCTCCGCGGTTTCGGGCATCGAGTCGATGCCGTATTTCGCCTTCATCAGCGGGTTGACGAATCGCCATCCGATGGTAGTGTCTTCGATCTTGGCCACGCGTGAATATGCCGACTCGGCCTTCGGCAGCACGAAAGGCGCGCGCGACATGCTTTCGACGCCGCCGGCGATCATCAGCGAAGTCTCTCCGGCCTTGAGCGCGCGCGCGGCGATGCCGACCGCATCCATGCTCGACCCGCATAGCCGGTTCATGGTCGCTCCAGGGACATCGATGGGAATGCCTGCGAGCAGCAGCGCCATGCGCGCGACGTTGCGGTTGTCCTCGCCAGCCTGGTTGGCGCATCCGTAGATCACGTCGTCGACCGCGCTCCAGTCGACGCCGCGGTTGCGCTCCATCAGCGCGCGCAGCGGGATGGCCGCCAGGTCGTCGGGACGCACGCTCGCCAGCGCCCCGCCGTAGCGGCCGAAGGGCGTGCGCAGGGCGTCGCAGATGTAGGCTTCCTGCATGGTGACTCCAGTGACGCCTACGCAGCAACCGCGGTGGCGCGGGACGGAGCAAGCGGCACGCCGGACAGGCGCTGGAGCGCATCGAAGCTCAGGCCGTCGATCATTTCCACGACCTGCAGGCCATCAGGCGTAACGCATCCGCCGACGGGGACGTCTTGTCGATCATGTGGAACTCCTGCGACGACGCGGGCCGCCCCATTTGCGAGCCTGCGCCGGTGCTGCGCACCGCGCGCAAGGGACAAGCGCCTTCGCGCATTATCGCACGACGCGGCGTGGCGCTGCCCGCTGCCTACAGCGGCAGCTCGAGTAGCGCGTAGCTCAAGGTCTTGCCGTGCGCATCCAGCGCGAGCGACGTCGTCACGCCGCCGCCGAGCGCGCGCTCGCATACGAACTGCAGCGCCCCCAGCCCCGGAAGCTCGAAGCGGCGCACGTTGCCATCGACGATGCCGTGCAGATGACGCTTCACCGCCTCGACCGTCACGCGCTCGACCAGCAGCGGATAGTCTTCGGCGCGATAGGCGATCACCGAAAGGATCGATGTATTGCCCTTGTCGCCGGCACGACAGTGCGCGATGTCATGCAATCGCCGGCTCATCGCTCCATTCCAGGTGGGTGGTCTCGAACGCCACGAGGCTGCGCTCGATCAGCGTCGAGGCGATGCCCACCTGCTCGCTCACGTATTTGCGCGCGCCTCCTCCTCCTGCTGGACCGTTGAGATAGAGCGCCTCGACTTCCTCGCCGATGCGCTCCGCGGCCTCCCGGGTAGGTGCCCGCGCCGCGACCCGGAGGCGGATCTCATATGGGCGTTCGGCTTCGTCGAAGCAGCGCCCGTGCGCGGACGTGCTTCCCACCAGGTCGATGCGCAGCTCAGGATACGCCTCGCCGATGCGCTCGCGGATGATCTCGCCGGCAAGCCGCGCCCGCGGCAACGCGTTGGCACCGGCGTAGCTCATCTCGCCTTCCCCCAGATAACCTGCGAGGTAGCCGACGCTGACCTTGAGCATGGGTGTGCGTCCGCGCGCGCGGCCGCCACGCACGCCCACCTGGTCAGGCGCGATCGCGGTCAGCTCGACGCCGCTGAAATCGGCGATGACGTCGGGCGTGACGTAGGCCGCCGGATCGGCGACTTCGTAGAGCAGTTGCTCCTTGACGGTGGCGAGACTGATGAGGCCCCCTGTCCCGGGCACCTTGGCGATCACGGCGTTGCCATCGGCATCGACATCGGCGTAGGGAAAGCCCACGTGCGCTAGGTCGTCGACTTCCTTGCATCCCGGATCCGCGAAGTACCCGCCGCTGACCTGCGCGGCGCATTCGAGCAGATGCCCCACCACGGTGGCGCGCGCCATGCGTTCCAGATCGTCGAGCGACCAGCCGAAATGATGCGCGATCGGCGCTACGAACAGCGACGGATCGGCGACGCGTCCAGTGACGATCACGTCGGCGTCGGAGCGCAGTGCGGGCATGAGCGCGTCGGCGCCGAGGTAGGCATTGGCTGAAATGAGCTCGCCGAACGCCCGCAATGAGCCACCAGTTTCGAGCGCGATCGCGTCCGGCGAAACGCGGTCGAACACGTCGTCGCCGGTCACCACCGCGACCTTGATGGGCACGCCGAGGCGCTGCGCGATATGCACGATGCGCTGTCCCGCCGCACGCGGATTGGCCGAGCCGAAATTGCTGATCAGGCGCACGCCCTTGCGACGCAGGAGCGGCAGCAGCATTTCCATGCGCCGTTCGAGCAGCGGATCGTAGCCGCTGTCGGGATCGGCGCGACGGCGCAGCTGCCCCAGCGCGATGGTGCGCTCGGCGAGGCACTCGAGGCCGAGATAATCGATGCCGCCCTGCTCGACCAGAATCACCGCCGGCTCGAGGCGATCACCGGCGAACCCGGCGCCGCTGCCGATGCGCACCCGCTGCATCCCGCGGTCAATCCCCGGGAAGATTGTGCACTTCCGGGAAGAAAAGCTCCTTCCAGGTCGCAGGCTTGGTCTTGACGCTGCCGATCTTGTACATGAAGTCCGCCGTCTTGCCGACCTTCTGCGGCATCAAGGTATACGCGTAGTCGGGCGCATTGATCATCGCGTAGATGTCGTCGACGCTGTTCTTGGTGTCCCTGGCCTGCTCGAGATAGACCTTCGCGGCGGCGCGCTTGTCACGGTTGATGCCGTTGATCGCTTCGTTCAATGCGTCGTAGAACGCCTTGTAGAGCTTCGGATTGGCTTCGCGAAAGCGCGTCGACGTGGCGATCACCAGCGCCGTCGCGGGACCGCCGAGGATTTCGTAGTTGGTCGTCAGCGTGCGCACGCCCGGCAGCTTGATTTCCTGCTCGTGGAACGGCGAGGTCGCGAAATGCGCGTCGACGCCGCCGGTGTTGTTCATGAACGCGATCATCGCGTCGGGGTGCGACAGTCCAACAGTCAGCGGGTCGAAGTGCCCGTAGTTGGCATCACCGTAGATCTTCGCCGCTTCCATCTGGAGCATGATTGCCTGCGTCGACACCTTGACCGACGGCACTGCAATGCGGTCCGTGTCGGTGAAGTCCTTGACCGACTTGAGGTCCGGGTTGCGCACGTTGAGGTAGAGAGGATAGGTGGTCATCGCCGACATGCCCTTGACCTGCACGTTGGTCTTGGTCTTGTCCCAGAGCGTGATCAGCGATGGCGCGCCAACGGCGATGAACTGGATGGCCCCGCTGATCACCCCGTCGTTCATCACGCTGGGACCCGCGACACTGACCCAGTTGACCTTCACCTCGCCCAGGCCCTCGGCCCTGGCGTGCTTCTCCACCAGCTTGTCGCGCTCCATGACCATGAGGGGCAGGAAGGCGACACCGTATTGCTGCGCAACGCTCAATTCGCTCAGTTCCGCCCGCGCCGGAGCGGCGGCGGCGAGCACTCCGGCGCAAATGAGCGCAACCATCATCTTCATGCAGTTCCTCCTTTTCGATCGGGCGTCCGAAACCGCCCGGATCCGGGCGTCCGTGCGGCCTTCGCTACTCTACTCCAGGCGGTTGGCGCGGGCCCCACCGCACCCGCGACGTTCAAGGGTGGGGCCGAGGTCTTCCCAAACGCCCGGGTGACGGACTGAGGCAGCTTCGGACGCGCAGCGGCGCCTCGCCCGCTGTCTCCGTCCCGATGGCAGCTGGCATGGAGCTTGCGCTTCGAAGTCCCACGCACGGTGTGTGCGGAGCTGGACGCGTACCCCAAGCCTCGAGCCGGGCCGTGTCCGCGTGAGGCGAGCGTGGAACGATCTGCGATTTGCGATCCGAAGACCATCTCCCCGTCGAGCCGCGGCCTAGGCGCGCCACCGCGCCGGCGCTGGGTCGAGCTCGCGGACAACCTGACGGCGCAGGCGATGGCTGCGGTGGCTTTTGCGCACGCCGCCACGCTGCCGCTGCTGCTGCGCGGCTGGGTGGGCGGAGTGGGCTTCGCGCTCGTCACGCTGGCCCTTTCCTGCGCCGCCCTCGCGGTCCTAGGGCAGCGCTGGGCGCGCGCGCTCAACGGACTGCGCGCGGCGCTGCTGCAATTCAGTGCCCAGCGCGAAGGCGACGATGCCCGCAGTGGCGCGCGCGTCGGACTGCTCCAACTGCAACACGGATTCGAAAGCGCTCATCGACGCGCGCTGCGGCGGGTGCAACGGCTGAGGGCAGAGCGCGACACCGCGGAGAACGAGGCCAAGTCTCAGCGCGAGCAGGTGGGCCAACTCACACGCGCCCAGCGGATCGCCGGTCTCGGCAGCTGGCAGTGGGATCGCGACAGCGACGCCATCGCCTGCTCCGACGAAGTGAGCCGTATCCTCGGATTCAATCCGGCGTCGTTTCGGCCGCGACCCGCCACCATCGAGGCGCTGCTCCACCACGACGACCGACGCGCATTCCGCCGATGGATGATCAAGCTCGCGCGCGGCGCGAGCGTCGAAGGGATCGACTTGCGGGTGCTGCTCGGCGACGCCGACCTGCGCCACGTGCATCTGCTCGGTGAAGGCATCCTCGGCGACGACGGACTGTGCATTGGCGTCGCGGGCACCATCCAGGATTCGACCGAGCAAACGCGCGCCATCCAGCAGATCCACCGACTGGCGCATTTCGACGTGCTCACCGAGCTGCCCAATCGCTCGCGTTTCCACGAAAAACTCGCCGAGACGCTGGAAGCCGCGCGCCGCGACGGCCGGCCGTTTGCGATCATGTTTCTCGACCTCGACCACTTCAAGCGCATCAACGATGCGCTGGGACACGCGGTCGGCGATGATCTGCTGCGCATTATCGCGCAGCGCCTCACGCGCAGCCTGCGCGCGGAAGACATGGCGGGCCCGACGCACTCCAAGGCGGTCGAACGCGACGTCTGCCGGCAGGGCGGGGACGAGTTCATCGTGCTGCTCAATGGCGTCGCCACCGAGCAGGAAGCCTCGCGCGCCGCCAATCGCCTGCTTGCGACGCTGGCTCAGCCGATCGTGCTTGGCGCTCAGGAAGTTTTCGTGTCGGCATCGATCGGGATCGTGCTCTATCCGCGCGACGGAGACGACCTCGATACACTGCTCAAGAACGCCGACGTCGCCATGTCGCACGCCAAGGGCGAGGGCCGCAACCGCTGCTTTTTCTATCGCGAGGCGATGCGCGCAGCAACGGCGCAGCGCCTTTCGCTCGAGCACGACCTGCGCAAGGCGCTCGAGGGCGGCCAGTTCGAGCTCTACTACCAGCCGCAGATCGAGGTGCGCACCGGCAGGATCGTCGGCATTGAAGCGCTGATCCGCTGGAACCACCCCACGCTTGGCTTGCTCACGCCGGGCC
Organism: uncultured beta proteobacterium; assembly: GCA_963816915.1. Classification (GTDB taxonomy): domain Bacteria; phylum Pseudomonadota; class Gammaproteobacteria; order Burkholderiales; family Casimicrobiaceae; genus PALSA-1003. The sequence continues at coordinate 1,123,181 of CAWFMK010000007.1, read as the reverse complement.
ACTTCATCAGCGTCGCCGAAGAGGCGGGACTGATCATGGACATCTGGGAATGGGTGATGGTGACCGCGCTCATCCAGCACAACGCGTGGCTCGAACAGGGGCTGCCGGCGGTCACCATCGCCGTGAACCTGTCGAGCGTCCAGTTCGACGATCCCGGCCTCGCCGAGCGGGTCAAGGAAAGCGCGCGCGTGGTCGGTGTTCCGCTCGATTACCTCGAGCTCGAGGTGACCGAGTCGATGTTGATGCGCGACTTCGACGCGACGCTGAACACGCTGACGGCGCTGCGCGAGATGGGGGTCAAGATCGCGATCGACGACTTCGGTACCGGCTACTCCTCGCTCGCCTATCTGCGGCGGCTGCCCGTCGACAAGCTCAAGCTCGATCAGTCCTTCACGCGCGACGTCGGCACCGAAGAAGGCGATGGCGTGATCATCAAGGCAGTGCTCGCGATCGCGCACAGCCTGCAGCTCTCGGTTGTCGCGGAGGGAGTTGAGACGCAGGCGCAGATCGATTTTCTGGTGGCGCTGGGCTGCACTACCGTGCAGGGCTTTATGCTCGGGCGTCCCCTGCCCGCGGGCGCGACCGCGGAACTCCTGCGCCAGAGCCTGGCGCACGTGCGCGGCGCGACCGCGCCGGTCGCTGACGAGAACTGGGACAGCATCATGCAATCGCGCTCGGCAGGCCGCATTGAAACGCGCTCCCGGGACCACGATCTCACCAGCTGATTCCGCCGGTCGCACCCGCGGCGTGAACCGCCGCGTCGCTCGCAATTCCTACGTTGGTTTCAGAATTCGTCCGATGGCATCGCGTTCGCCGCGCTCGAACAATGGCGGCGATGCTTCCCGTGAAGGAATCGCGATGAATCCCGCCGACGTCAAGTTCGAATCGCTCGTGCCCGACGGCAAGGGCGCGCCGCAAGACAACCAGAGACCCGCGCACGGCGCCAAGCGCATCGACGAGCTGTATTCGCTGATCGAGAAAATCGATACCGCCATGCTTACGACGTGGGAGCCCGACGGCTCGCTGGTGTCACGACCGATGGCGACGCAGAAGGCGACGCCCGGCGTCGACCTCTGGTTCATGACCAGCTCGGAGACGCACAAGGTCGACTCGCTGCAGGGTCACCCCGAGGTCAACGTCATGTACTTTGCCAGCGGGACCAAGGAATGGGTGTCGGTCAGCGGCACGGCGACGCTGTCGCGCAATCCGCAGCGAATCCGTGAGCTCTACCAGCGCGACTGGAAGGCATGGCTGGGAGACCGCGGCGTCCCCTACGACGGAGGGCCCGACGATCCACGCATCGTGCTCATCGACGTGCATGCGCACAGCGTGACCTATTTCAAGTCCAAGGATTCGCGGCCGGTGATGCTGTTCAAGGTCGCCAAGGCCATACTGACCGGCTCGCCACCCAAACTGGGCGCGGTGCAGCATCTGGACGAGAGGGAGCTCTCCGGGTAGAGCGGTCAGCCTGCGACCCTTCGGCGCACCGGAAGGCTGCGCCGGGACACGTGGTCGGTGATCCACTGGACCGATCGACGGGCACGCTGCGCGACCACCGGCAGCGGCATCTGCACGTAATCGTCGTTGAAGACTTCGAAGCTGATGTCGCCCTCGTAGCCCAGCGCATCGATCGCGCGGATCATGTCGCTGAGCGTATCGCTGTGCGCCCCTTCACCGGGGAAGACGCGCGCATGACGGGCGGTTTCCCGACGCTCCTCGGGCGTGGCCGGCGCACTCCACATGAAATCGGAAAGCTGAACAAAAAAAAGTTTTTCGGGACTGAGCTCTTCAAGGACGGCGAGCGGCGTTTCGCGCGCCAGCATGTGGAATGAATCGATGGCGACGCCCAGGTTGGAGCGATCGGCAGCCTGAACGCGCGCCCACGCCGCGGCGAGATCGTCGACGACGCGGCCCCACGACAGCGCCTCGTAAGCGATGCGCAGTCTCATAGGGACAGCGAGCATCGCCAGCTTGCGCAGGTCGGCGACTTGCGCATCGAAGTTGCCGGTCGCGTGCGCCGAAGTGCTCGAACATGCCAGGACCAGCGGCGCGCCCACGTCGCGGGCGAGCTGCAGCATCGACTTGGCCACGTCGACCTTGTACGAGTGCAGCGGCCCGGCCAAGCCTTCGAAATCGCGAAGCACCTGCAGTCCGGTGACGCGCAGGCCGCTCCTTCGCACCGCTTCGATCGCCGCCTTCTCGCCGTTCGGATGGTCGACCAGGTCGCGCGCGGAAAGCATCACCTGAGTGAATCCAGCCTCGCGCATCACCTCGAGCTTGGCCTCGATCGGGCCCGCGAGGGTGATCGTGTCCATGCCGAAATCCTCGAGCTTCACGAAGCGACCCTCAACGCGGGGGTCGGCGTCGCACTGACCACGAGCTCGACGCAGAACCCGCCAAGGTAGATCTGCGTCAGCGCACCCTTGTCCGACGGGCGCACCGGCTCGCGGTCGACGAACACGATGCCGCGCGCCTGGAGCGCGCGAACCGCGGCCATGACATCCGGTGCGCCCAGACCTACGCGCAGCAGCGTTTCGTTCCATTCGACGAAATCCGCGCCCGGCGGCGGTTCGACCAGCTGGAAATAAAATCCGCCATCGGGGCTCGCCAACAGCGTTCCCTTGGGAAGCACGCCGAAATATTGACCGCGCCGCAGCGGCTCGAACCCCAGCAGCGTCCGGTAGAAGTCGATCCAGTCGGCCGCACGGTCCGACTGCACCGCCTGCACCAATCCGAACCAGTGCAGTCCGGCGAGCGCGGGTGGTGCAGGATCGGCAGCGGCGATCGGGATGAAATCCACGTCGTAAATGGTCAACCCGTCGTGCCGCTCCACGAAATAGATCAGGCTATCGCCGACGCCGTGGATGCCGGGAATGTTGAGCTCCATAGCCGCCGCGCGCGTCGGCATGTCCCATGCGCCGAGCTCGAGCGCCCTGCGATGCGCGAATGCGGCGTCACGAACGCGAAACGCGACCGCGGCGATGGCCGGCGCGTCGGCGCGAGTCGATTCGCGCACACTCGCAGGATCGGCGTCGACGATGATGTTCATCGGCCCCTGACGGTACAGCATCACTTCACGCGAGCGATGGCGGGCGACCGGCATGAAGCCGAACTGCTGCAACAGCGCGCCCAGAGCCAGCGGCTCGCGCGTGGTGTACTCGATGAATTCGACGGCTTGCAGGCCCAGCGGATTCGACGGGGCCGGCAGATGCTCTTGATCCATGGCGTGGGTACGAATCGCGAAAGGGTGAAGCGTGATTCTACCAGCCCGTCGCGCTCCAGCCTTCAGCGGCTCGCGCCGCGCGCGGCGATCGGCCAAAGCGCTTCGACGATGCCGTTGCGAACGGCGACGTACACCTCGTGCAGATTGACGGTCGGGTCGCAGTGCCCGGGAATGAGCCACACCTTCTCGTTGAGCGAAAGCGGCGTGGCCGCGAGGGAGAGCTCGAGCCGCGTATGCTCGTCCGACACGCCGGTGACCTCGATGCCCGCACGTCCATGGACCCACGGGAATCCCTTTTCCGCGCTGAAGGATTTGAGCCCGGCGTCGAGCACCGCGCGCCCGGGTGGCACGCTCATCACGCCCGCCAGCACGAACAGGCTGTGCGCGTAATCGTCGTAATGCCTGCCCGGTGCCGCGTTGCCGTCGATGCGCGCGTATTCGGTATCCATGAACAGGTACGAGCCCACCTGGAGCTCGTTCCATACCCCGCTCGCGGCCTCGAGCCGATAAGTACCGGTGCCCGCGCCGGTTACGAACTCGCAGGCGAGCCCGGCGCGGTCGAGTTCTGCCAGTGTGGCGCGCACCGCGTCGGCGGCGGCCGCGATCGCCTGCTCGCGCTCGGCACGGGTCTGAAGATGCTGCGCGGCGCCTTGATAAGCCTGCAGGCCGCGAAAGCTCAGACCGGGCGCCTCGGCGATGCGGCGCGCGAGCGCGACGGCGGGGGCGCCGCCTGCGATGCCGCAGCGTCGCATGCCGACCTCGACCTCGACCAGCGCGCCCAGCTCGACTCCGGCCGCGCGTGCGGCCTTCGCCGCGGCGTCGACCGCGTCGGCATGATCGAAGCACAGCGCGACCCGGGCGCGCGTGGCGAGTCGGGCGAGGCGCTCGAGCTTGCGCGGGTCGACGATTTCATTGGTGACCAGGATGTCACCGACGCCGCCATCCACCAGCGCCTCGGCCTCGCCGACTTTCTGGCAGCACTGCCCCACCGCGCCGGCCTCGATCTGCTTGCGCGCGATGAGCGGGCATTTGTGCGTCTTGGCATGCGGCCGCAGACGAACGCCGCTCGTCCTCGCGAAGCGCGCCATCGCCGCCAGGTTGGCCTCGAAGGCTTCGAGTTCGATGACGAGGGCCGGCGTGTCGATGCTTTCGATCGGGTCGCCAATGCGTGCGGGGGCGTCGTTCATGGAGTCCGGAGTCATAGAAAACCGAGGAGCCGTCGCTGCGGCGAACGCCGGCCGATGGTATCCAAGCGGCGGCTCGCTGTCACGGAGACCGGTTGCAGCCAGCGTTGGCTGCGTGCATATTCGGGCGCATGTTCAGCGTGAAGCTTCGATGAAGGACGACCGCGCAGCATTGAACGCGCAAACCGTGGTCGCGCAGGGCGTCGCGAATGTCTCCTCGCCGTATCGCGAAATCCTGCCGCCGATCCACATGGCCACCACCTACGAGCGGGCAGCCGACGGCTCGTATCCTGGCGGCCGGATCTACGCGCGCGCAGACAACCCGACCTTCGATCCGGTCGAGGCGCTGATCGCCGCGCTTGAGGGCGCGCACGCGGCGCTGGTATTTTCTTCGGGGCAGGCCGCCGCAGCCGCGGTCTTCCAGGCCCTGGCGCCCGGCGACGTCGCGCTCGTCCCGCGCAACATGTATTGGGGACTGCGCAAATGGCTGCAAAGCTTTGCCGCGTCTTGGGGACTGCGCGTCGAGTTCTACGTCAACGATTCGCTCGACGACCTGGCGGCGATAACGCGAGCGCATCGCCCCAAACTCATCTGGGTCGAGACGCCCGCCAATCCCACCTGGGATGTCACCGACATCGCCGCGGCCTGCACGATCGCGCGCGAGGTCGGCGCGCTCGTCGCGGTCGATTCGACCTGCGCAACACCGTTGTTGACGCGGCCACTCGCGCTGGGCGCCGACATCGTCATGCATTCGGCGACCAAGTATCTGAATGGTCATTCAGATGTCGTCGCCGGCGCACTTGCCTGCCGCCGTGACGACGCGCTGTGGCAGCGCATACGCTACATCCGCAGCGCCGGCGGCGCGATTCTCGGCCCGCTCGAAGCCTGGCTGTTGTCGCGCGGCATGCGTACCCTGCACCTGCGGGTGACGACCGCCAGCGCGAGCGCGATGGCTGTGGCGCAGTCGCTGTCTGGGCATCCGCGCCTGTCGCACGTGCTGTATCCCGGGTTGCCCGGCCACCGCGGCCATGCAATCGCCGCCCGCCAGATGAGCGGCGGCTTCGGCGCCATGATGTCGCTGCGGCTGGCGGCGGGAGAAGCCGCGGCCATAACCTTCACCAATCGCCTGCGCCTATTCAAGCAGGCGACCTCGCTCGGCTCGGTGGAAAGCCTCGCCGAACATCGCGCCAGCGTCGAAGGCCCTGACACGCTCTGCCCCGCCGACCTGGTGCGCCTGTCGGTGGGAATCGAGCACACGCAGGATCTGCTCGCAGACCTCGAGCAGGCGCTCGCATGAGGTGCGTGTGGTCCATCGACCGCGGGCCGCTTGCGCGATGAGCCGGGGCGCGCAGCGTGAAGGCACGCGGATGCCGCCGTCGAGCGTACGCATTCGCGGTATGACCTTGATCGAAGTCCTGGTGGTGATCGGTATCGTCGCGATCCTCGGCCTTATGGCGGTGCCCGCGTTGCAGGAAAAGCTGGTTCGCGACCAGGTGATCGCTGCGGTGCCCCTCGCCGACGTCGCCAAGCCCCCGATCGCCACCGCCTGGGCGGCGACGCAGACTTTTCCGGCGGACAACGCCGCCGCCGGTCTGCCCGTCGCCGACAAGATCGTGAGCAACTACATCAGCTCGGTCGTCATTGCGAGCGGAGCCATCGACATGACTTTCGGCAACAGCGCGAGCGCCGCGCTGAGGGGAAAAATACTCACGATCCGGCCTGCCGTGGTCACCGACGCGCCGATCGTTCCTCCCACATGGCTGTGCGGACACGCATCGACGCCTGCCAAGATGGTCCCCATCGGCGTCGACAAAACCGATATCCCCGCTGCGTTTCTTCCGCTCAACTGTCGCGCCGGCTGACGCTGGCGGGTCGGGTCACTCGCCGCCGCCGAATTCCTGGTTGACCCAGTGCGCGCCGAAACGGCGCTTGGTAAGGCGCTCGACTAGCACTCGCTCGCACAGCTTGAACAGAATCCAGAACAGCATGCTGAGATACGCCGAGCCGAGCAGCTCGAACAATTGCTCGAGCGCGCCATCGTCGATCACCATCAGCCCGTACTCGACAAACAGGTTGATGTTGGCCTTGAGGAGGAAAAACAGGTTGATCGAGGTGATGCCGAACAGCAGAAAAAACACCCCGAGCAGGACGAAGGTCACGATCGGATTGCGGAACAGGAAGTAGACCCAGTCCCTTCGAATCATTTTCATCAGTCGCGCCCGTGGGGTGGCCTGGCATCGCCGGGCCTTAATACCGCCCGGAATGTCGATTATGCCGTGGAACCTCCGCCCGGTGCGGTGGCGATGCGATCTGCCCTCAGTTTACTGCGGTCGCAGACGCGCCTGGGCAACGCTCAGGCTCAGAGCTTGGCCGGCTGTGCGGTCGTGTGCCCCACGCTTCCGACCCTGTCCCGCAGCCCGCCGATTCCCGAAGCCTGGGCACAATGCGCGCAGCAATACAGCGCGCTGCCCGTTTCGACGCCGTGTCCGATGATGCGACAGCTGCAGTGCGCGCACTTGGGCGCCAGCATGTGGATGGCGCACTCGAAGCTGTCGAAAGTGTGCGTCGCTCCCATCATGGTGACGGTGAAGGTCTTGTCGTAATCGTTGCCGCACATGTCGCAGACACTCATGTTCATCCTCGCTGCATAGTGGTGAGTCGTCGCTCGATAGTCGCGCAACGTATCCACCCGCGCCATCGGCGGAACGGCGCGCGTGCGTAGGAGGGATTCCGACAGCGCGACAGCTCTGCCGCGCAGTCAATAACGGGCACACGTTACTACAACACTTTCGGACGTTGGCGGACAGCGCCCGCGTGTATGCCCGCGTAAGCTGCGTTGATCGCTTTGCGCGTGCAAAGCTATTCGATACGGAGTGATCATGAACCGCAACTTTTCCCCACGCGCGCTTGCACTGGCGCTCGGCCTCGGTGTCGGCCTGGGCACGTCATCGCTGGCGCTGTCGGTCGGGACCGGCAATGCCGCGAACCCCGACAAGGCTGCTGTCTCGAGCGCGACCTCGACAAACGCCGACAAGGCTTCCGCTTCGACCGCAGCGAGCAGTGTCACGCAGGCGAGCGACGGTAGCGATACGTCGCATGCAAGCAGCGCCGATCGCAAGTTCGTCGCCACGGCGACCGAGGCCGGGCTGGCGGAGGTCGAAATGGCCAAGATCGCGCATGACCATGCGGCATCGAGCGCGGTCTCCCAATTCGCAGCGCACATGATCGAGGACCATCAAAAGGCCAACGAAGACCTGGTCAAGATCGCGGATGCGAAAGGGCTGCCCCACACGACCACGCTCAGCGCCAGGGACCAGGCCGAGCTGCGCAAGCTGCAGTCGTTGAGCGGCGCGGCGTTTGATCGCGAGTACGTCCGCATACAGCTCGCGGCGCACAAAGACGCGGTGGCACTGTTCCAGGGCGAATCGCGCAATGGCAAGGACGCCGAGCTGAAGCAGTTCGCAAGCTCGACGCTGCCGACGTTGCAATCGCACCTCCAGCAGGTCACCACGCTGACGGCGTCCATCTCCGGAACCCAGAAGACGGCGAGCGCGCACTAAGCCGGGGAACAGCGGGCGTCGGGTCAGTCGAAGGTCTTGCGGTAGTAGATCCCGACACTGGCCACGGTGCCCGCTTCGGCGCGCAGCGTGATCGTGCGCGTGAGGGTGTATTCGATACGCAGCGCATTGGTAGCGATCGTGAGTCCTTGCTCGTAGACCAGCGACAGGCGATCGGAGATGCGCTTGCCAAAGGAGACGACCTGACCCGCGGCAGCTCCCGTCGCCGTGGTAACGCTGGACTGGTGCACCGAGATATCGTCGAGTCCTATGCTGTTGGCGATGGTCTGCGTCACCGGCTTGCCCTTGCCCAGCAGCGACGCCGACGCCGACGCAAGCAGAGCCACATCGGCGTGCGAAGCGCGGTCAAGAGGCTGGCCGCTCACCAGCCACGAAAGTTTTTCGTTGTCCGGCACCGGCGGGTTCGACACCAGTTGCACCCGCGGCACCCGTACGGTGCCTGTGATCTGCAGACCGGCTTCCACCGCGAGGTTCTTGCGCAGCGCGACGACATCGAGCGCGGGATTGTCCACCGGGCCGTCGAAGATCAGCGCGCCACGGTCGATGGTCAGTTTCTGGCCGAGCGCCGTATACGTGCCATAAACCGCGCGTATGGTGCCTTTCGCGTTCAGTCTGCCGTCGGCGAGCGTGATGAGATGCACGCTGCCTGCGAGTCGCGTGTCGAGCCCTTCTCCCACGAACGTCACGCCGGATTCGGTCTCGACCTCCAGGTCGAGCTTCAGCGGCAGGTCGCCGACTCCGGCTCCTGACGATGCCGGACGCGGCGCGGCGCCTACGACGACGACATCGTCGGCAAGCTGGCCGGCGGTCGTCGGTTCGTAAGCGATGTTCCCCTCGTCTATGCGTAGCTTGCCCGCGAGCACCAGCTTCCCGGTTTCGATGCGCAGCGTTCCATCACCGCCGACGACCAGGCGCAGGTCGGGCCGATTGACCACGCGAAAGCGCTCCGCGTGCCAGGTGACGTCGGGCGCCACACCGCTCCGGGGCGAGGCGGCGATGGTGCCTTTCGCGGAGAACTGACCGTCGCCGGCGTGGATCGACAAGTCATCGAGCACGATGCGATCTCCGGCGAAGTGTGCGCGCAGAGTGCCTTCCTTGAGTTGCACTCCGTACTGCGCAAGATCGATGCGGACCTCGTCGGCGCTAGCCTCACCGGTCAGCACGGGCTCCGCGAGCGTTCCCTTGGCAGCGACATCGACGTGGGCGCGCCCGTCGAGCGCGGCCAGCGTGCCCAGCCATGCCTGCAGCGGTCGCAGCGAGACCAGATCCGCGCGGAGCGTGGCCTCGAGCGGTGCGCGCGCGGCGATGCGTCCGGGCGGTGTTCCGGCCACGGTGCCCAGCGACAGCGTCGCGTCGGCGGTGCCCCCGCGTGTCGAGCGCAGCGTCCCGGTCGCGCTGACGCTGTCGGCGACGAAGCGCGCCGATGCGTCGAAAACGCTGATGCCAAGCCCGCGCGCGGGATCGATCGTCTCGGCGCTGCTGGCGAAGACATCGCCGGCATCGCGCGCTATGTGAACGGTTCCGTCGAGCCGCGGCGAGGCAGCGACCGACCAGTCCCCCTTCAGCGTCAGCGTCGAGCGCACCGTCAAGGGGTGGCCCGCTACACGCGCCAGCGCGCCAAGCGGCACCCCGCCGAAGCTGCCGCGCGAAGTGATCCGCCCATCGTCCCAGACGAACTCGTCGATGTCGGCGGAGCCTTCGGCGATGCGCACGCGCGCCTGCGAAACATGGACGCGATGCTGGGCAATTTCCAGTTTCGCCGGCGCCAGCAACGCAATGGGGTACTCGCCGCGGTTCTCCGCGATGTCGATGCTGCCGCTCCACGGCCACGGCACTTGCGCGAGGTTCGGCCCGGTTGCTGCCCGGAAGCCTCCGGTGAGGGCGACGTGCGCGTCGAGCGACTCACCGCGCAGCGTCATGTCGACCACGTGGCGCGCCAGTGTACCGGAAACCTCGATGCCCGCCGACGAAAACACGCCCTGCGGCAGGGTGAGCGCGCCCGCTTTCGCGCTCAGCGAGATCGTGCGTGCGTTGATTGGCGTGCCCGCCGCCGCTGCCGGCAATGTCGCGCGCAGATCGGCGCTGACGACGCCGAAGGAAGCGCCCCACGCGATGTTCCTGGTATGCGCCTCGATATCGAAGCCGCTGCCTTCGGGCTGGATCGAGGCCGATCCCGACGCCTTCAGCGCGCCGCGCAGCGTATCGGGCAGAGGGTTCGCTGACCCTGTGCCGGTGCCGTGGAACAGCGTCGCCAACGGGCGCAGCGCGGCGACATCGGGCAGGTCGAGCGAGAAATTCAGCTCGTCGCCGGTGTGTCCCGCGTTTCCGGAGGCGCTGATCGTCCCGCCGGCCACCTTGAGCTGCAGCTCCGCGCTGCGCGCTTGATGGGCATCGATGTCCCCGTGCGCGCGCCCGGAAAGCGCGAGGTGCGCAAGCTCGCTCCCCGGTGCCAGCACGACTTCGCCGGACGCCCGCCACGGCGCCAACTCACCGCCGAGCTTGAACGATGCGTCGAGTGCTCCCGTCGGAAAGTCACCCAGCCGGTGCGGGTCGAAGCGACGCGTGGTCCCTTCGACGCTGTAGGCGCGCGGCGCATCGAGCGCGACGCGGCCGCGCGCGTTGATCTCGCCCGGCCCCGCGCTCGCGCGCAGCCGGCTCACCTCGAGCAACCGATTGGCGAGCGTGGCTTCGAACGCAAGACGAAGATCGGACTGCGCAAGCTCGCCGCGCAGCGACTGTCGCGCGCCCTCGAGTTCTCCGGCGATGCTCCCGTCGAGACGGGTCGACACCAGTGTCGACTGGATCAGGCGCAGATCCACGGCGCGCAGCGTCGCGTCGATGTGCGCTCCCTTGCGCGCTAGATCGTAGCGCGCGCTGCCGCTGACGCTTCCGCCACCGCCGAGCGTCGCGGCCAGCCTCGACAGGTCGATCGCGGCGCTCGTCCAGGTGAAGTGCGAGTGCAGCGTCTGCACCGGAATGCGCGCGGCGTCGATCGGTCCCGGCTGCGCATTGGTGGCGTCGATATCGCCTGCGAAGCCCTCCGGCGCCGGCGCGGCATCGAGCCGGACGTCGAGCCGCGTCGCCGGCAGCGCCGTCACGAAACGCTGCAGGTCGACTTCGGCGAGCGCGACCTTCGCGGCGACCACGGGCACCGTCGCAAACGGCGCGAGCCGCGCCGTGCCGGTGCCGCGCGCGCCGCGCATCGTCACCTTCGCGTCGAGGTCGAGCAGTTCCAGTGTTCCCGTCACGCTGCCTTCGATGGCGGTATCGCGCATCTCGCCGTCGCCTCGGAAGACCACATTGCCCGTGAGTGCGAACGGCGCGCTGGCGGCGATGCCGAGATTGCCGCTCAAGGTTCCGGATTCGGTCACGACTTCCAGATTGCTGATGCGATGCTGCGTCGCTCCTCCGGCGTAGCCCAACTTGAGTCCAGTGACGGTTCCGTTGCGGTCCTTCGCATGCCAGTCGATGCGGCCGATGCCTGCCTGCGCGATGCTGACTTCCAGCGGCAATGCGAGGCTCGCGGGAAGCGTCGTCGTGGCGTTCGAATTGGACAGCGTCACATCGAGGTGCTGCGCGGCGAAGCCCTGGGCGTGGAATCGCCGCGAGAGCAGATCGAAGGGTGTCCACGTCAGCGCGACGCCGCTCGCCTCCAGCGCGACTTCATCGCCACGCCAGCGCAGGCGTTCGATGTGGACCGTCGACAGCAGCGAGCCGGTGGCGCCTTCGACGTCCAGGCGTCCTGCGCTGCGCGCCACGGCGCGCGCAAGCAGCCAATCGAGCGCGCTTTGGGTGGAAAGCCAATAACCTCCCGCAGCCACCACGGCAACCACGGCGACCAGCGCGACCAGCATAGCGCCCAGCGCGCGCACCCAGCGCCGGCGGCGGGGCGGGGTCTGTCCGGGTGCGGGCCCTGCGGCGAGCGGCGGCGGGATCAAAATGAAAGTCCCACCGAAAAATGCACGCGCACCTCGTGAGTGTGCTCACCATAGGCGAGATCGAGGCGAAACGGCCCGATGGGCGTGCGCAGCCGGGCGCCTATGCCGTAGCCCAGGCGGAACGGAAACGATTGCAGCGAGTCGGTCGCGTTGCCGGCGTCGACGAAGGCGGCCATCCCCCAGGTTGGATTGAACCAGTGCGTCACTTCGGCGCTGCCGACGGCGTAGTAGCGTCCACCGACCACCGCATTGTCCTGCTGCACGCCGAGACTGTCGAAGGCGTAGCCGCGCACCGTCGTGTCGCCGCCGGTGCGAAAAACGAACACCGAAGGTACACCGTCGCGCGAATCCGCAAGTACCGCGCCGCCTTCCGCGCGCAAGTAGAGTGAATCGTCGCGGGCCAGCGGCCACCAGTACGCCGCCTTGACGACGACGCGCCCGAAGCCCTTGGTCGATGCCCCCGGAATTCCCGCGCCGCCCTGCACGTTGGCCATCCAGCCGCGCGTCGGTGAGAGAAGGTTGTCGGTTCGCCGCCAGGTATATTGCGCGTCGGCATAGAGCGCGTGCGAGGTCTCCTGCTCGCCGCCGCTGGGTTGCTGGTCGTCGAGATAGTAGCCGATACCGAACGCGGGCGTGTTGCGCTCGTCGACCGCCTGGCGCTGCACGGAGACGCTCGCGGTGCGCGTCACCAGCCCTTCGATGTCGGTGCGCACGATGGCAGCGGAATAGGAGTTTATCCAGCCGCGATCGGTGGGAGGCTGAACCAGCCGCAGGTCGACGCTCGTCAATTTCGATTCCAGCCGCACGTTGGCCGAGAACTGCAGCCCTTTGCCGTCGATGTCGACGTCGCTGTAGTTGGCGCTCGCCCGAAACTGGGTATCCGACGAGTAACCGAGCCCGAATTCGAGTCGCTTGGGCGGCCCTTCGATGAGCGACAGCGTCAACGTCGCATCCTCCGCATGCTCGGGATCGGTGTCCAGGCGCGCCTGCACGCTCGCGAAGTAGCCCGAGGCCAGCAATCGGCGCACGTAATCGTCGACGGCAGATTCGCTGAAGGGAGTGCCGCGCGGCAGCGTGCCGAAGTTTCGCACCAGCTCCGGCGTGTATCGCGACAAGCCCTGGACGTCGATGTCGCCGACGTAAAAAGGTGGCCCGCTCTCGAGCGTGACCTGTAGCTCGGCGCTGGCGCTATCGGGATCGACGCGCGCTTCGCTGCTGGCGAGTCGCGCGGCCGCGTACGGACTGGCCGCCAGCGTGGCCACCGCGAGTTGCTTCGCCGCGGCCCACGCGCTCTGCGTGAAGACATCTCCGACGCGTAGATTCCATCCGCTTTGCACCGACGCGATCGTGCTCGCGCCCAGCGTGGCGTCGGAGGCCGCGGGCCCGTCGACGCCTATGCGCACGCTGGTCACGCGTGTCGGCGCGCCTGCGACGATGCGCAGCGTAACCGTCAGCGGAGTCTGCGCGCGATCGATGCTCACCGTGACCGCCGCGGAAAAGTATCCGACCGCGGCGGCCGCTTCCTTGGCCTGCGTGGACGCTTCGCGCACCAGGGCGTCGAGAAGATCCTCGGTCATGTCCCCGTAATCCTGCCAGCGGATGAGATCGACGCTGGTCGCCAGCACATCGGCGATCGCCGACGGCGCGTCGACCACGACGCGATATCGAATGGCATCGCTCGAATGGGTTACCGTCGGGACGGGACTTACGGGCTCGCCCTTGCGCTCGAGCTCCTGGGCGCTCACGGCGTCGACCATCGAGAGCGACAGTACGAGCACCAGCACGCAACGGGCTGCGGCGTCAGCGGGACAGCACACTAGGCAGCCACGCTCGCCACGATCCGATCGACCATTACACCAGCCTGGCCGAGGTCGAGAGCGGGATCGCACAGCCTTTCGAGTGCGGCACGATCGAGATGCTTGCTGATCTCTGGGTGCGCGGCGAGCAGATCGATCAGCGGCCGACGCTCGCGGATGGTATCCCGGCACAGATCGTAGACCAGGTCGTGCGCGTATTCGCGGCCGATGTAATGTCCCAGGCCCATCATCACCGCTTCCGACATCACCAGTCCGTGCGTGAGGTCGAGGTTCGAGCGCATGCGCTGCGCGTCGACCTCGAGGCCCTCGAGCACTATCCTCGTCTGCCTGAGCGCTCCGGCGATCAGGCAGAACGCCTCCGGCAGCACGATCCATTCGATCTCACATGGCCCGGTCGAGCGCTCGTGGTCTGCGATCATCGCGTCCATCAGCGCGGCGGCATGCTGACGAACAACCGAGACCGCGGCGTGGATGTAGCACGACGAAATGGGATTACGCTTCTGCGGCATGGTGCTGCTTGAACCCCGGCCATGCGCGAACGGCTCGTACACCTCCGCCACCTCGGTCTGCATCATCAGCTTCACGTCCATCGACAGCTTGCCCAGCGTGCCGCCCACCAACCCGAGAAAGCACCCGACTTCGGCGATGCTGTCGCGCACCGTGTGCCAGGCGATCAGCGGCTGCGCGAGTCCCAGCTCGGCCATCAGGCCCGCCTGCGTTTCCATCGCGTGCTTCTCGATCGATGCCAGCGTGCCGCAGGCGCCGCCGAACTCGCCGACCAGCACGCGCGTGCGCAGTTGTGCGAGCCTCTGCCGGTGGCGCTCGACCGCGGCCAGAACGGTCGCCATCTTGTATCCGAAAGTCACGGGGATCGCCTGCTGGAGATTGCTGCGTCCTGCGACCGGCGTGTCGCGATGGCGCTTCGCCAGCGCCGAAAGCTCCTTCGAGATCGCCGCGAGGTCGGCATCGACGAGCTCGAGCGCCTCGCGGATTTGCATCACGGTCGCGGTGTCGGTGATGTCCTGCGTGGTCGCACCCCAGTGACAGTATTCGCCCAGCGGGTCGCGGCACAGCGCGTTGATCTGCGAGACCACGCCCAGGATCGGATATCCGATGCGCTCCGTCTGCGCGCGCAGCTTGTCCATGTCTATCTTCGAGATCTCGCAGTGGCGCACGATCTCGTCGGCCGCCTCCGCGGGGATGATGCCGAGCCTGCCCTGCACCACGGCGAGCGCGCGTTCGATCTCGACGTATCTCGCGGTGCGTCCGTGGTCGGACCACACCCGGCGCATCGCGTCGGTGCTGAAGATATTGCCGAAAATGCCGGAGTCGATGATGGTGGCGGCCATGGCTGTCCCGTTGGAATGAGTCTCGACATTGTGCCGGGGGTATGCTCCGCGCTCAAATACAATGGACGCATCGATCACCCCGAGGAGCTTCCGCATGTCCGCACGCCATCGCTTCATGCTGCTGTGCTCGCTTCTTGCGCTTACCGTCGCCGCGGCCGCGGTAGGCGCCGAAGCGCCTATCGTCATCAAGTTCAGCCATGTCGTCGCGCCCGACACGCCCAAGGGCCGCGCCGCTGAGTACTTCAAGAAGCTCGCCGAAGAACGAACCGGGGGGCGCGTACGTGTCGAGATCTATCCCAACAGCCAGCTCTACAAGGACGCCGAGGAGCTTTCCGCGCTCCAGCTCGGATCGGTGCAGATGCTCGCGCCAACGCTGTCGAAGTTCGGGCCGCTGGGCATCCGCGAGTTCGAAGTGTTCGACTTCCCATACCTGTTCGACAGCTACGCCGACGTGCACAAGGTGACCATGGGTCCGGTCGGGCGAGCGCTTCTGGACAAGCTCGAGTCCAAGGACATCGTCGGACTCGCGTATTGGGACAACGGTTTCAAGCCCATGTCCGCGAACAAGCCGCTTCACCGGCCCGAGGACGTCAAGGGGCTCAAGATGCGCATCCAGTCGTCCAAGGTGCTCGATGCGCAGATGCGCGCGCTGGGTGCGCTGCCGCAGGTGATGGCGCTCTCGGAGGTGTACCAAGCGCTTCAGACCGGTGTCGTTGACGGCACCGAGAACGTGATCTCCAACTTTTACACGCAAAAGCTCTTCGAAGTCCAGAAGGATGTCACGCTGACAAACCACGGATACATCGGTTACGTCGTGATCGTCAACAAGAAATTCTGGGACGGGCTGCCTCCCGACGTGCGCACGACGCTCGACGGCGCCATGAAGGAGGCCACCCAGTACGGCAACGACATCGCCAAGAAGGACAATGACGACGCGCTCGCCGCGGTGCGCAAGTCCGGGCGCACGCAGGTCATCGAACTGACCGCGGAAGAAAAGCGCGCCTGGAAAAAGGCGCTGATGAAAGTCCACGCCGAAATGGAATCGCGCGTAGGCAAGCAGCTCCTCGCCGACATTTACAAGGAAACCGGCTTCGATCCGGCGAAGCCTTAGACCGCGCCCCCTCGCTCCTACATCCGAAAGGGAGTTTGGCCGATCCTCAAGGGCGGTGCTCCGGCTTAAGTTTGTGGCATGAATCCGCCGCGCACAGCGCGCCAGGGCGGCTTGAATTCGCGCGGAACCGCGGCCATACCTGGCTGCGCTCACGGGGCATCGCGACGTGATCGCGCTTGACCTGCCGGGATTCGGCGAAACCCCGGCGCTGTCGGGCACGGCATCGATCACAGCGCTCGCCGATGCGGTAATCGAGTTCCTGGACCGCCACCAGCTGTTCGGCGTCGACGCCGTCGGCAGCTCGCTGGGCGGACGCCTGGCTCTCGAACTGGCGCGTCGCCAGGCGGTAGGCACGACCGTCGCCCTCGATCCGGGAGGATTCTGGAGCCGATCGCAACGCCATCTTTTCTACGTCTCGATGTCGGCCTCCGCGTGGCTCGCGCGCCACCTGCAGCCATTGCTCCCGTTCCTCACCGCCGACGCGCATCAGTGCGTCCCTGGCGGCTCTCCCCAGAGTTGTTGCGCGATCAGCTCGGCGCGAGGGCGGCACCGGGCTTCGACGAACTTCTGCGTCAGACCACCTATACTGAGCCGCCGCGAGGGTTGGCCCCCCATTCGATGACCGCGCCAATCATCATCGAGTGGGGACGCCAGGACCGCATCTGCGCACCCAGGGAGGCAGCACGCGCGCTCGCGCTGTTTCCCGGTGCGCATGTGTACTGGTTCGAGGACAGCGGCCACTACCCAATGTGGGACGTCCCTGCCGAGACCATCCAACTGATTCTGGCAAGCACCGGAGGAGTCGACGCCGCCGAGGCTGTTGCCGCAACGCGCGCGCCGAAGGCGACGACGGCTCACCTGGCGCTGGCGGAAGCCGCGACCTAGCGACCCATCAGACGCGCGGGCAACCACAGCGTGAGCGCCGGCCATACGGTGATCGCGACCAGCACGGTCAGCAGTGGAATGAGCCACGGCAAGATCGCGCGCGATATTTTCTCGAAGCTGATGTCGGCGATGCGCGCCATGACGAACAGCACCACGCCGATGGGCGGGTGGATCGTACCGAGGATGAGGTTGAAGATCATGATGAGCCCGAACTGCACGGGATCGATGCCGAAGCCGATCGCGGCCGGGACGAGGATCGGGATCAGGATCAGCAACGCGGCCAGCGTTTCCATGAAGCATCCGACCACCAGCAGGATCACGTTCGACGCGAACAGGAACACCAATGGCTCATGAATCATGGCGACCAGCGCCGGCGCCACGGTCTGCGGGATGCGCGAGATCGACATGCACCAGCCGAGCGCGCCCGCGGCCATCACCAGCACCGCCACGATCCCCGTCGTTTCCGCCGCATTGACCAGGATCATCAGGAAGATCCTTGAGCTGCAGCGTCCGATAGACGACGAAGCCGAGAAAAAGCGCGTACAGGTCAGCGACTGCCGCCGCCTCGGTGGGCGTGAACAACCCGCTGAACATCCCGCCGAGCAGAATCACCGGCGCGAGCAAAGCCCACACCGCGTCCTTGAAAGCGAGCCAGACGTCGCATAGTCCGCCGAACGCGTGGCGGGGGAGTCCCTGCCGCGGCGCGATGATCGCGACCATGGCCATCAGTGAAAGCCCCATGAGCACGCCCGGAACGACGCCCGCGAGAAAGAGGCGGCCCACCGAGACGTCCGCACTAACGCCGTAGATCACCATCGGCAGGCTCGGCGGGATAATGGGACCGATGGTCGCCGCCGCCGCGCTGATCGCCGCCGCGGTCTCCGGGCGGTAGCCCGCCTTGCGCATCGCGCGCACTTCGATCGCGCCGGTGCCGGCCGCGTCGGCGACCGCGGAGCCGACCATGCCGGCGAAGATCATGCTCGACAGGATGCTCGCGTGCGCGTAGCCGCCGCGCAACGCACCCACCAGCGATGTCGCGAAGCGCACGATGCGGTCGGTGAGCTTCGCGGCCCCGAGCAGATTGCCCATGAGGATGAACAGCGGTGCGGCGACCAGCGGAAACGAATTCATCGCCTGCGCCATTTTCTGCGGAACGATCGACGACGACAGGCCAGTGAATCCGACATAGGCGAACGCCGCCAGCCCCATCGACGCATACAGCGGCAAGCCGATCAGGATCGCCACCAGCCAGACGGCGACGATCTCGAGGATGAGGTGACTCATTCCAGGACCGCCGGCGCGGCGTCAGGGGACGGCGGCCGGCGCAGCGCGGCGATCGCTTCGCTCGCGCCCTGCAGCGCGGTCACCGTCCCCGCGAGCACCATCGGCGCGTACATCCAGCCCATCGACAAAGGCAGCGTGGTGGCTTCGAGGTCGTGGTTGCGGATCACCAGCCCCACGCTGTACCACGCGATCAGCGCGCCGAAGATCGTCAACGCGAGCTGGAGCGCGACCTCCACCGCTCGATGCCCGCGCGGGGGCAGCAGATCCTGGAAAAAACGAATGCGCACCTGGATGCGCTTGCGACTCGCCAGGATCCATCCGGAGACGGCGAGCCACACCATGAGAAAGCGCGACAGCTCGTCGGTCCAGATCAGCGGCGTACCCGCGCCCCGCGTCACGACCCCGAGCGCAACGCAGCCGAGCAGCGCGACCAGCAGCGCGCACGCCACCACCGCGGCCGCCTTGTCGAAGGCATCGATCGAACGACGGAGCATCAGGGCAACCTCGGCCAGTCGCGTCTTTCGCGCGCTAGCGATACGTCAGGTCGATGCGATGCGCTCCCAGAGACCCTTGCCCCACTTGGACTCGAACTTCGCGGGCACGATCGCCAGCACCGGCTTGCGGAAACTCTCGACGTCCGGCTGGATCACGACCATGCCGGCCGACTTGAAGGTTTCGACGAGCTTGCCTTCCTGCGAGAGAATTTCGTTGTCCTGCTCCTGGCCGAATTTTTCCATCGCCGCCTTGAGCGCCTGCCGGTCCTTCGCGCTCAGCGCCTGCCATGTGCCTTCGTTGATCGCGTTCAATCGCGGCGTCATGATGTGGCCGGTGAGGATGAGATATTTCTGCACTTCGAAGAACTTGTTGCTCTGGATCGTGGGCAGGGGATTTTCCTGTCCATCGACGGCGCCCTGGCTGAGCGCCAGGTAGAGCTCGCCGATGTTGAGCGGTGTCGGCCGCGCGCCCCACGCCTCCGCCATCGCGCGGAAGGTATCGACCTCGGGGATGCGCAGCTTGAATCCCTTCATGTCGTCGACTGTGTTGATCGCCTTGGTGCCCGCGGTGACGTGGCGCTTGCCATAGTACGTCGCGCCGACGATGCGCATCTGGCGCTTGGCGACCAGCTGCGCGTTCATTTCCTCGGTGATCGGCGAGTTAAGCACGCGACGCATTTGCGGCACGTCACGCCAGATGTACGGCGCTTCGAGGATCGAGAACTGCGGGACGAACTGCCCGAATTGCGCCGCGCCTTCGTCGACGATCTGGATGGCGCCGTTGGAAGTCGCCTCGATCAGATCGCGTGACGACCCGAGCTGCCCAGCGGGAAAGATCTGGATCTCGACCGTGCCGCCGGTGTCCTCGCGGACCTGCTTGGCGACGCGCTCCATCATGGTCACGCCAGGGTGGTTGGCCGGCAGCACCGTCGCCCAGCGCAGCGTGGTCGCCGCCGTCGCGGCGCGCGGCAGTGCCGATGCGAGCACGCTTCCGATCGCCGCGCCCAGCATTCGGCGCCGGGTCCAGCACATCGTATCGCCCATTTCGAATCCTCCTGGGTGGCGCCATCGACTCGTGGCTGCGGCCACGATACCGAGATGGCTGGCGGAGTCAATACGAGGTTGGTAGGAGCGCACCTTGCAGAAGCCGCTCTGGACCGCGAACATGCGCTCTGCGTCCTCGTCCAAGATGAAGGGCGGAACCACTGTGTCATCTCCCGGCTGCCCGGTTAGAACTATCTCAAATTCACCCGAGGTTTGCGGACTCGCTCCTGAACGCGTGCTTCGTATCCGATGTCGAGCGCCTGGCCGACGGGACCCGGGCATGCCTTTGGGTACATGGACATACGCACGACAGCTTCGACTGTGTCCTCAATGGCGCGCGGGTGGTGTGCAATCCACGAGGTTATGCCAAGGACGGGGTGAACGAGAATCCCCAGTTCGATGCGAATTTTCTGGTCGAAGTCGACCAGTCCGCGCTCCGCCGCGAGGTTCCAGTGCGGGGACTTGCGCGGACACGCCGACGGGCCGAGCTGCAGAGGTGATTCGATGACCTCGCGCCGTTCGCTCGATGCCCCTAGGTTGATTTGTTGAAGGCTGCTTTTGATGTTACCCACGAATCCACATCGGAGCCTCGCTTGAACGTTTACACTTCAAACCTGATGGCGGTGCACTTCACGGTTCAACGCAGCGATTACATTCCTGGATGGAGAGGGACATGAGGAAATGGTACCTGGTTGTCGCGATGATGTTTTTTGTCGGTAGCGTCTGGGCCGCTGACAAATCGGTGGCCGCGCGGACGGCGTCCGTGAATGGCAAGGTTCTCGAAGTCAAGGACGTCGAGAGTTACACCTATCTCCGCCTTATGACCAAAGACGGAGAGACGTGGGCGGCGGTAGCGAAGGCAGCGGTCCAGGTTGGAGCTGAGGTCACTATCGAAAACGTGACGATCATGCAGAATTTCGAGAGCAAGACGTTGCATAAGAACTTCGACCGGATTGTCTTCGGTTCCCTTGTTTCCCCGGGTACAAGCGCCGCCGCCGCAGGCGGTGACCTGGCTGTGCTGCACGCCGGCGTCACCAACACACCGGGCGTTGGAGATGTCAAGGTTGCCAAGGCCACAGGACCGAATGCGCGTACGGTTGCGGAAATCGCAACGCGGAGAACAGAACTCAAGGATAAGACGGTCGTGGTTCGCGGCAAGGTCGTGAGATTCACGCCGGCAGTGCTCGGGATGAACTGGATCCATCTGCGCGACGGATCGGGTTCGGCCTCGGATGGCACCAATGATGTGCTCGTGACGACGAAGGACGAAGCCAAGATCGGAGATGTCGTGTCGGTTAAGGGCGTTGTGCACATCGACCGGGATCTTGGCTCCGGATATTCGTTCAAGGTGTTGATCGACGACGCCACGCTTCAGAACTAATTCCGATTTCAGCGTGACACGGAGTGGGGGCAAGTGAAGCGCTGATCATCGATGCGCCGGGCTGGAACTGACCTCACGCGCCGAGGTGGTCCAGCTATTTCGCGTCGAAACCTGCAAGCACATCGTCGTGGATGATCGGCTGAAATTTGTAACCCGTCTTCAGGAGACCACGCTCCTGCTGCAGAAATGCGAGCACGGTTGCTGCTGAATGCACCCAATTGCGGGCGCCGGATTCCGCGAAGCCGGAACCGCCCGTGGAGCCGCGTATGCCCAAGGCATGATCCTTGGAATCCTTTCCCATCCAGAATCCAAGCACGATGCCTTTCTCCGGATGATCTGGCAGGCCAGGAACAAACAGCAGCAGCCACACATCGGAGGTCTTGCCATCCGCGTTGGTTGCAGTGCCGGTCTTTCCTCCAATCTCGCCTGCCGTCTCGAATGGAAACGCGACCGTCCGTCGTTTCCTTTCCTCAGGCTTCATCTTCCAGATCGCATCGCTCAGAGGATCCATTCCGGGAATGACTCCGCTCCTGAGCGCTGCCGCGGTGCCGGTGCTGCCGATGTCGAGCGGCGCCCTCAGAAGTTCAGTCATTGCAGCGGACACCGCGGGGTGCATGATTCGTTCTTGCGAGGTTCGGTTTTCGCCCTTGATGTCGCAGTCCTTCGGATGCCCGTCATGATCCTTGTAAAGCACCGACTTGCCCTCGCGGCAAACATCGTTGGCGAAACGCGGGGTAACTCGAAATCCGCCATTCACGAAAGCGGCGGTCGAAGCCATCGCCAGCGGATTGACCTCGGATGCACCGATCGCAGTTGTCGGGTAGGGCTGCAGGACGTGCTTCGCGTCCCTGGGCATGCCCAGGCGATACGTGAGCTCGATAACGTTCTTGATTCCGGCCCGTGCGCCCGCGCGCATGGCGGCAGTGTTGCGCGACTCCCCCAAAGCGATTCGGCAGGAGATCTCTCCGCGGTACTCTGGCTCCGACCGCGAGTGAAAGTTCTCGATCTTCTTGGTGCCCCGCCCGCGACCCAACGAAACAAAGATCGGTGCGTCGAGCACCGTGCAGCGCTGGAGTACCGCGGCCGTGATCTCCTCGATCGTCTCCGGCGGTGACTTCGCGGCGAGCAACTCGTTGGTCAGGCGCTCCACCAGACCGCCGTAGGTGAAGACTTTGAACGTCGATCCGGGCTGCCGCCAGCCGGTCGCGATCACGTCGTACTTCAGTTCACGGAAGTTGACATTGCCCACTTCGGCGAGCACATCTCCGGTGAAATCGACGGCAAACGCCCCGGCGCGCAGCTGGTTGTTGTCAGCGTCGTCCGGGTGACGCGCCAGGTAGGTTTGGAGCGTCAGGTCGACCGCCTTGGCGAGCACTTCCTGGAGTCCGTCATCCCGCGTGATCGAGATCGTCAGGCCGCCCTTGCTGATCGGGAAGCGATCCTTGTAGAGGATCCTCACGCGCTCGAGAAAATAGTCGTGCGTACCGCACCCGATGCCGACCGAGACGATTTCCTTGCGGAGTGACTTGGCCACGAGATTCGCGGCGCGCGCGTATTCCACATCGGTAATCATGCCCTGGTCCAGCATCAACCCCAGCACCCGCGTGGTGCCGCGCGCCGCTTCTGCCCAATTCGCATCGCGAATGTCCTCGAGCTCCGTGAGCAGCGGATCCAGTGCGAACGAACGATCCGGGAGCGCCGGTTTGTTGATGAGCGCCACGACGAATGCCGCCTGGTGGAGGGCGAGATCCTTCGCGGGCTTGCCGAAGTAAGCCCGGCTGGCCGCTTCGATGCCGTATTGTCCGCGACCGAAATACGGCATGTTGACGTACTTGAGCAGCAGCTGCTGACGCGAGAATTCGCGCTCGATCCGAAGCGCCATGATGATGTCGCCGATCTTTTCCTTCTCGCTCGATTGACGACCGGTGCCTGCGCGAAGATGCTTGGCGATCTGCATCGTCAGCGTCGATGCGCCGGAGCGGCTCTCGTGCAGCACCCGCTTTGCCAGCGCACGTGCAATCGCTTGCTTGTCGATGCCTTCGTGCGTGAAGAAGTTCTTGTCCTCCGACGCGAGAATCGCGTTGACGAAGAGCGGCGGGATCTCGGCAGGGTCGTTGATGAGGATTCGATGCTCGGGCGACGATATGCAGGCGACCGTCCTTTGATCCTCGGACACGATCATCGTCTGCTCGGAGAAGTAGGCCGGGTCATGCAATCGCGAGATTGCATTCCTGTCGATACCGAGGCGCGCATCGATTTCTTCGGAATACCGCGAATCGATTGCTTCGATAAGCGATTCCAGGCCGACATAGCCCACGATGACCAATGCCACGAGCACGCCCAGCGCGAAAAAAAAGCGGCGGCTCATCCTGCCCAAAAAGCGCAGGAGCGCCCAAGGGAGCGTCAAGAAGATGAACTTGAATTTGTTGCTATCTACCTGTTCCATCAGCCCATTTTCCGCGGGATGCGGACCGATGACTTCGTGCCCGAAACGCTAAGCCCGCGTCACACGTTATACCAGCCGCTCCACCATAGGTAATCAGCGAATGACTGTTTTTTGGGGTGTGGCTGGCCGCTGCGGGGTCGGTTCCAGACAGTCCCCCTTACATCTCATTTTGCCGCGAAGCGGCCGTCGGAATTATGTCTGGGGAGGGACCTTTCGGCTTTTAGCATGAAACCAGAAACTGCTCCCGTTCAGGTCGTTGCGAGAATCGGCTCGTCGCGCTCGAGCCTGCGGCGCTCGCCCTCGAGATAGTTCGCGATTGCACGCATCCCATAGATGCCCGCTTCGGCTTCGGCGGTGGGGTTGTAGTTTGTATTCGTATTCACGTCGTACGTGTAGATCTCGCCTTCACGATCGACAATGAACTCGATCCCGGCGATGCCGATGCCGTTGGCCGCAAGAAAACGCTCGTAGCGCTCGATCAAAGGGTGCGAGAAGCCCTTCAGAATCCGGAACTCCGGTGCGGTCGCGGGAGCACCCGCCGGGCAGAACGCGTCGCCGACCTGGCACACGTCGGCGGGGCAGAGCTCGAAGCCCTGCGACGTGTCGACACGTACCGCATAGAGGAATTTGCCGCCCACGAATTCGACACGGGTAATGAACGGCTCGGGCGCCTGGATGTACTCCTGAATCAGCATGATTCCATCCACGGACGGTTGGAACTTCGGGGTCTGGAGATGTTCGCGCAGGGCGTCGACGCTTTGAAACAGCCGAACACCAAGACCTTTGCCCGCGCGGTTATGCTTGGTGATGAACGGTCCACTCATCCGGCCGGCCGCGGCGAGGTTATCGTCGGGACCTACCGCCGCGATCGTGTGCGGAGTGCGGATCGCGAAATCGGACAACGCGGTGTACTGCGCAATCTTGCTGATCTCGAGTTGCAGCGCACGACCGTTGTTGACAATCGTGCGCCCATGGGCCTCGAGCCACGCCAGGAACCCCCCGGTCAACTCGGCAGCGTATCGATGATTGCGCGTGTGCGAAGACGCGCTCATCCGGTTGTAGTAGATGCCCTCCGGCGGGGTCGTCGATAAGTCGAGTATTCCATCGCTGATAAACCACTCGGCGAAAGGCGCGCCGATCTCTGCGAACGCGGCGCGCAGGGGCTCTACCCAGGTGGCGTTTTCATGAATGACATGGATTTTTGTCTTCGGCATTTCGCTTGGTCCGCCATGGGATCAATGGCATGTACCATCATAACGGGCCGTCGACATTGCCAGCATAACGATCGGTTACATGCTTATGCGTCCCGTTCATGGTCGCCGGGCTTGAGGCAGCAAGAGCGCCGCTGCAGCGATCAACGGCACCCGCGACTACTCGACGAGATAGCGCGCGACCGCGTCTTCGTTCCACTCCACACCGCTGCCCGGACGCTCGTCGAGGACAGCGCAACCGTCGACGATGCGCAGCGGCTGCGCGATGATCGGATTGAACCATTCGGCGTATTCCAGCCAGTGCGCGGTCGGCGTCGCGCACAGCAGATGCGTGCTGAATTCGACGAACAGGTGGTTCGACATGCGGATCGCATGCGTTTCGGCCAGCGCGGCGGCGCGCATCCACGCGGTGACACCGCCGATCTTCATGACGTCGGGCATGACGTAATCCGACGCGCCGGCATCGATCGCCTTGCGCAGCTCGCGCGGGCCCCACCAGTTCTCGCCGCACTGGATGGGCGTGCGCACCGCCTGTGCGATGCGCGCGTGCCCAGCGTAGTCTTCGGCGAGGGTCGGCTCCTCGATCCAGGCGAGATGCTCGTCGTCGAGGCGCTGGCCGCGCGCGATAGCGTCGACCGGCGAGAGCGACTGGTTGTAATCGACCATCAGCGCGACCCCGTCGCCAACCGCACGCCGCATCGCGCGCACGACCTCGACGTCCTCGCTCGCGTCGGGGTAGCCGATCTTGGCTTTCACGCCCTTGAATCCGCGCTCGGCCCACGCGCCGGCCACGCGCGCCGATCCATCGGCGCCGTCGTAGCCGGTTGCACCGTACGCGGGGATGGGCTTGAGCGTGCCGCCCAGCAATCGCGCCAGCGGCAATCCGGCGGCGCGCGCAAGCGCGTCCCACAGCGCCATGTCGACAGCGGCTAGCGCCATGCCGGTGAGGCCCTGCGCGCCGAGCAACCGGAATCGCCGCGCCATCATCTGCTCGATGTCAGCCGGCGCGAGAGGCTGTTCGACGATCAGCGCCTCCAGCGCCTTCACCAGCAGCGCGACAGGCTTGAGCGCCAGCGCCGTGTAGCAGAACACATAGCTGTGACCAACGATCCCCTCGTCGGTGACGACGTCGGTGAGCACGAGCGGCGATTCGTTGATGGTTCCGCTGGCAGTGCGATGCGGCTCGACCATGGGCACCTTGACCGCGCGCACGCGCAGCGATCGTATGGTCAACGACGCTGCAGCTGTTTTCGTGTCGATCGGGGCAATTCGCGCAAGCATGCGGTCCTCCCTGGATGTAATGGCCCTGCGACGGCGGCGCCGTCGGTTCCACTTTTACGACCCGCCTAACCTCGGCTCAGTTTAGTTGCGCTCCGTGCTCGCGCAAATAGCGTTTCACGTCCTCGAAGCGTACTGCGCCATTGCGCCCCCGGTCGATCTCGTCGAAATGCCTGGCGACATACCCCAAACCCGCGGCGCTCGCCTGCTCCCGCGTGAGCATGCCGGTGCGGGCGGTATCGGCGGCGTCGAAGCCCTGCCTGAGTTTGCGCTCGACTTGCTCGCGCAACGCCGCGCCCTGAGTCGGTGGCGCCGTGGACGGCTTGCGCGCGTCGGGAGGGACCCATGGATCGAGCATCGGCACCTGCGCGACCGCTGCAGGTACGGCGCCCTGAGCCCGCGCGAGTTGCACCGGTGTGGCGAGCGCCGAAGCCAGCGCGATGGCCGCTACTCCACAACGGACCCTCGAGAGGGCGCGAGGATTCGCGATGCTCATTGCGGACTCGAAGCGATTCATGGCGCCGCGGTCGCCGCCTGGATAGAACTGCGCCAGGTCCGCTTTTTCCAGGACGCGGGCGCCGTCGTCCAGATACGTCATGTGCCCGCCAGAGTAAGAGCGAATCTGCACGTTGGGCGTCGGTCCCAGGCGCGCCAGGTCGCGCTCGGTCTGAAAAAACGGCGTCGCCAAGTCGTGGTAGCCGCTCAGCGAAAGCACTTTCAGCCTTGGATTATGCGCCATCGCCGTGGCAAGGTCGGGGATGGTATCGGGGAGCGCGAGCTGGTCGTGTGCATAAACCCACGACGACGTGGCGGTGCTCAGTGTCACGTACACCGACGGATTGGTGTACTTCAGGTCGTTGGACAGATAGCTGGCGATGGCGGAACCGAACGACGGCGCCACGAAGGTCGATGATGGATCGCCCTGGCTGGTCAGCGGTGAGTCGAAGGCTGCGCCCACGCGCGCATCGTAGCGGCCGAGCAGCACGCCAGGGACCAGGTTCGCGCGATAGTAGTCAGGACTCGCATTGAAGTTGGCCTGCCACTTGGCGAACGCGAGCCCGGTACTGCCGCTCAGCTGCAGCAACAGCCCCGCATCGGGTGCCATCGCCATGGTGAGAAAGGCCGCGACCGCGGGTTCATAGGCGGCGTCGGTCAATGCGCGCATTTGCGCTAGAAAAGGCACCAGGTTCGCGCTGCCCGGGTTCGGGTTGTCCAGGTTGAACCACGCGCCGATCGCGCCATAGCTGGGAACATAGCTGCCGCAGCTCAGCTTCACCGCCGGTGCGACCACCGCGCAATTGGTGTTGTAGTCGAGGACCGACGATTGCAGAACAACGCCATCGACCTGCACACCCGCGCTTTCGAGCAAATTCGCGAGCACGGCGCTGCGCGTGGTTCCATACGATTCGCCGAACAGGAACTTCGGCGACGCCGTGCGGTTGTTCACCGCGACATAGCGCATGATGAGGTCGCGAAAGACCGCGGCGTCCGCGTCGACACCCCAGAAACTTTGATTGGTGTTCGGCGCGATGGCCTCCGACAGCCCGCTGCCGACGGCGTCGACGAACACCATATCGGTCACATCGAGCAAGCTCTCGGCGTTGTCGATCAAGGGAAAAGGCGTCGGCGCCGAGGTCGACGGATCGCCGGTCACCAGACGCTTCGGCCCGAACGATCCCAGGTGCAGCCATACCGTCGCGGACCCGGGGCCGCCGTTGTAGAAGAAAGTCAGCGGGCGTGTGGCCGCATCTTGATTGTCCAGCGTGTACGCGACGTAGAAAAAAGACGCCTCGGGCGCCTGCCCCGGCAGGCTGCGCGCCGTCATGTGTCCCGCGGTCGCCGTGTAGCTGAGGGTCGCCGTGCCGAGTGCGAGTTGGTGGTGTGTCA
The DNA here is from genome assembly GCA_963816915.1 of uncultured beta proteobacterium. GTDB lineage: Bacteria > Pseudomonadota > Gammaproteobacteria > Burkholderiales > Casimicrobiaceae > PALSA-1003. The sequence continues at coordinate 1,095,071 of CAWFMK010000007.1, read as the reverse complement.
CCGACGTGATCTCCACGGCGGTCGGCAACGCCGCCGCGGCGTCGGTGGAATAAAGGACAGGATCGGTGAAGGCAGCAGCGGGTGGAGGCAGCGCATCCCCGGAGCCTCCGCCGCCGCACGCACCGAGCAGTACAGCGGCCGCGCAGGCCAAGGCCATTCGTAGAGTCGCGAGCCGCGTCGCTGTCGGGCGTCCGATCACCGCGCCATGGTAGTCCAGTCAAACCGGGCAGAGAAAGGGCAGGAAACTCCTCGGCGAAGCGCCAGCTATACATTGCAGTCGGTCAATTTTACCGACGGTACCGGCAGCGCCAAGGATTGCCCGTGCGTCTTGCGTGCGCGCAGCGTATGAGCGCGCACTGGCGAGCTTCGTGCTTGCGCTCTCGCCGCAACCACTCGAATCCATGTCCTCGCCCGACCCGTTGGAAACCCTCGGACGTTGGCTGTCCGCCAGAACCTATAGCTTCGTCACCGTGACGCCGGCAACACACGCCCGCGTCAACGCGCGCTCGGATAGCCGCGAGGCACGCAGCGTGGAGGACGTATTCGGTTGGAGCCGGCCCTTTCGCCCAGCGCTTCTGCCGTGCGAAGTGCTGTCGCTGCTCGATGCCGCCTCCGCGATCGAAGCGCGCGGCGACCTGCTCGGCAGCCGGGTGCGCTATTCGACGCTGGGCACAGACCTGTACGTGCACTCGGCCTATCCCACCGAGGCAGCGGACTCGGTTTTTTTCGGCCCGGATACGTACCGCTTCGCATCACTGATCGCGTCGACGCTCGCGGACCGCGCCGCCCGCCCGCCGAGGTGCATCGTCGATGTCGGCTGCGGCAGCGGCGCCGGCGGCATCGTCGCTTGGCGCACCGTGGGCAGCAGTTCGCGGCTCGTGCTCGCCGATATCAATCCCGGCGCGCTGCATTGCGCGAAGATCAACGCCGCGCTCGCCGGCGTCGACGCCGAACTGCTCGAAGCCGATCTGTTCGCAGGCATCGACACACCGATCGATCTGATCGTGGCGAACCCGCCCTATCTCGCCGATCCGCTGGCGCGCCTGTACCGCGACGGCGGGGGAGAGCACGGCTCGGCGCTTTCGCTTCGCATCGTTCGCGAAGGTCTGGCCCGGCTCGCGGCGGGCGGCATGCTCGTGCTCTATACCGGCTCCTGCATCGTGCGCGGAGAGGATCGGCTGCGTCGCGCCGTCGAGGTCGAGGCGAAGCGGGCCTCGGCGAAGCTCTCCTACCGCGAGCTCGACCCCGACGTGTTCGGCGAGGAGCTGGCGCGCCCGGGTTACGAAGACGTCGATCGCATCGCGGTGGTCGCGGCGGTGTTCGAATCGATGTCGGCCTAGATTCGACGCCCTCATGCGATTTCTCGGCATCGGCGAGGACGGCGACTTGTGCGCGATGTACTACGGCCTCACGCGCGCCGGCCACGACGTGCGCATGTACATCGGATCGCCCGAATCGCGCGGCCTGTATGCGGGCATGGTCAAAGCCACGCACGATTGGCGAGCCGAGCTCGATTGGGTGCGCGCCGCCGGCGAGGATGGCGTCGTGCTTTTCGAGTCGGCGCAGCATGGCGAGCTGCAGGATCGCCTGCGCGGCGAGGGATTTCAGGTGATCGGGGGCAGCGCCTTCGGCGATCGCCTCGAAGCCGACCGCAGCTTCGGCCAGGCGCAGCTCGCGGGACTGGGATTGCGTATCGCAGCGTCACACCCGTTCGACGACTTCGGCGAAGCGGCCGCATTCGTGCGTGAAACAAGCGCCCGCTATGTATTCAAAAGCAACGGCGCGGGCAGCCTGCGCACGCGCAACTACATCGGTCAGCTGGATGACGGCGAGGATGTGGTGGCGCTGTTGCGCGCCTACGAGCGGCAATGGCACGAACCGAACGCGCCCGACTTCGTGCTCATGGAGTATGTCTCTGGAGTGGAAGTCGGCGTCGGCGCGTATTTCAACGGGCGCACCTTCCTCGAGCCGGCGTGCCTGGACTGGGAGCACAAGCGTTTTTTTCCCGGCGAGCTCGGCGAGTTGACTGGCGAAATGGGAACCATCGTGACCTATCGCGGTTACGAGCGCATTTTCCAACGCACGCTCGCGCACATGGCCGAGGCCCTCGCGGCAAGCGGCTATTGCGGCTACATCAATCTCAATCTCATGGCCAACGAGCACGGGCTCTGGCCTTTGGAGTTCACCAGCCGCTTCGGCTATCCGGGGTTTGCGATCTGCGAGGCGCTGCACGACGAGCCGTGGGACAGCCTGTTCAGGAAAATGCTGGACGGCGCGGGCACCCACCTGCAGACACGCGCGGGATTCGCCGCCGGTGTGGTCCTCACGGTACCACCGTTCCCGTACGGCTACGGCTATGCGCAGCTTTCGCGCGGCCTTCCGGTCTTGTTCGACGCCTCGATGACCGACGCCGAACGCGGCGCATTGCACTTGGCCGAGGTGGCGATGGAGGCGGACCAGCTCGTGACCAGCGGGAAGATCGGCTACGTCGGCGTCGCCACCGGGACCGGACCGACCGTCGACGCCGCTCGCGAGCGCGCCTACGCCCTCGCGCGCAAAGTCGTAGTACCCAATCTGCGCTACCGCGACGACATCGGCGAGCGCGTCGCGCAACGCGACCTCGCTATGCTCGTCCGGCTGGGGTATCTCACGCCATGAAGGCCGTGCTCGCTCCTTTACGCGACCGCGTGCTCGCGTGTCCGATGATGCCCGCGCACCGCGACCCGCTCGAGCGCTACCTCGACGGCAAGCTTTCGGCGGAAATGACGCTCATGTACGCGCTCAAGGGTGAGCCCGACGTCAATGCGCTGAACGACGCATTGCAAAGCGCACTGTCCCTCGCCTCAGTCGCTTCCGGCGACGGGGCCGCGCTGGCTGCAGCCATCGACGCGCTGATCGGTCTGCTGCGCCGCAATCGGACCGGTTGCGAGCGCATCGCGCGCATGCTTCGAACGGGGGTCGATACCGACCAGCCCGCGCCCAGCGTCGAGCAGGGGATCGCGTTCTGCCGCCGCCTGTTCGACTGGTCGGTCGCGCAGTCGTCGGAGTCGAGTGTCGCGCTGTATTCGCTGGGCAGCGCACAGATCCTGCACGCGGCGACCGCGGAGATCGTCGAGCTCATGGCAGCGCAGAGCTTGCTCGGACCCGCCAGAGAGGTGCTCGACCTCGGTTGCGGGATCGGGCGTTTCGAAGTCGCGCTGTCGGCGCGCGTGCGCTCGGTCACGGGCATCGATGTGTCTCCCGGCATGATCGCCGAAGCACGGCGGCGCTGCGCGCAGCTTGCCAATGTCTGCCTGGCGACGTGCTCCGGGCGCGACCTCGCGGATTTCGACGATCGTTCCTTCGATCTGGTGCTCGCGGTCGATTCCTTCCCTTATCTGGTTCAGTCGGGCATGGCCCTGGTCGAGCGGCACTTCGCTGAAATCCGGCGCGTGCTTCGGCCCGGGGGCGACCTGCTGATCCTGGAGTTCAGTTACCGCAACGACCTTGGGCGCGACTGCGACGATGTGCGGCGGCTCGCGGCGAGCCACTCGATGGACGTACGCACTGCGGGCGCGCAGCCGTTCTCAGTGTGGGACGGCGTGATCTTTCACCTCGTGCTGACGTCGACACGCTCCTCACCGAAGTGCGCTCGGTAGCGGCGGAAGCACCGAGCGCCGCTGGCGAGCCGCATCAGCGCGCCTTCGGCGATCGCTCGACCGACCGACGGATCGCGCTCGACCAACGGGAAAATGACCTGGAGGTTCCAGGCTTGCGAATGCTGCACGTCGAGCCCGGCATGCAGCTGGAAGTACATGCGGCCCGACGCTCCGACGCCAAGGCGCTTGAGGCCTTCGTTGACATGCGCGACGCGGCCTGGTGCCGTCATCTCTATAACCCCGAGCGCGCCGACCGCGTGGTACGCATAGCGACGATTGAGCGCGAGCCCGACCATCAGATTGGCGAGCGCGAGAGATTCCCAGAGGGTACTTTCCGGTGACGGCAGCAACTTCAATTCGTCGACAACCGCAGACAGCATCAGCGAATGCATCGCGCGCTCGTGTCCGCGGCCCATTTCATCCCAGTAGTTGCGCGCCATCTCCAGCTTCGGCTGTACCGGAAAGCGCACCTGGGTAAGTGCCACCAGGTCGTCGAAGCCGGCCTCTCCGGCCGCCTCCTGGGTGAGGAACCAGCGCATCTGCGCCAGAGTCGCGCTCGACGCGAGCCAGGGGAACAACGGGTCGCCCTGCCCGGGACCCGTCTCGCACAGCTGCTCGAACCATGCCAGGAACGCGCACGGATCGGCGGGCGCGTCCGCGGCATCGCGGCGGATCGTGCGCCGCTCCTGCTCGATGAACTCGCCCTCAGCGATCTGCATCTCGCGCGCGGCGCGGAGATCTTCCTTCCAGTCCGGCCCCGGAAGCGCGGGCGCAAGCCGCAGCGCGTTGAAGGCCATGAGCGCGATGTGGAAACGGTGCTGGTCGTCAGTGAACGACGAAGGTGGGGTCGTTGCGGTGTTGAGATACGAAACGGTGGGAGGCGCCATAAAAATTGGTTGGGTTCGGATGCGTGACATGCTGCAAGATCAATGCCATCGGGTTGTCCGGCCTCGCGATGATGCGACGTGCGCCCGCTGACCCGATATCGCATTGGCGCTGCCCGGAGGGAACGCGTACGGCATTCTGGTTAAGCAGAGCGAAGCCGGCATCGCATGCAACGCGTTCGGTCGTCGCACGATCAGCGCTTCCACGCGTTATTGCCTGTCGCTTGTAAGTCTTACCAGAGCGCATACCGCGGATTGGCGCTGACGCGGTGTGTACAACGCCGACCTCGGAGACTGATAACATGAGGATTCGGCGATCGCTCCCCATGGTTCGCACCGATCAGCACTTTCCTACACCCTTGCAGCTCGCTACCTACACCGCACAACGCCCGCGCTCCGCCGCCGAGGGATGCCAGGCGTGATCGACATCGGGCGCGTGATCCATACATTGTCGCAGTCGCGACGAGCAGCCGGCGCGGTGCTTCGTGCGGGCGGCGAGGCGCCGTTGCGTGCGGAACTTTTCAGCGCCGAACAGATGGAGCATCACGGTGCGACGCTCGCCGCCACCCATCAGCTGGGTACGCGCAGGGTGCGCGACCAGTTGCTCACGCGCCTTGCACAGAACGAGAACGTCCTGGTCGACGCCTGCGCGCAGCTCACGCAGTCAATCAAGGACGAGCGTCCGATCACCCCCGCCGGCGAGTGGCTGCTCGACAATTTCTATCTGATCGAAGAGCAGATTCGCACCGCGCGGCGTCACCTGCCGCGTCACTACAGTTCCGAGCTCCCGGCGTTGCGCAGCGGTCCCTCGGCGGGATTGCCCAGAGTCTACGATATTGCGCTCGAGATCATTTCGCACGGCGACGGTCAGGTCGATCCCGACAGCCTCAGCCGCTTCATCGCCGCGTACCAGAACGTGATCCCGCTCACGGTGGGCGAATTGTGGGCGGTGCCGATCATGCTGCGCCTAGCGCTGATCGAGAATCTGCGTCGCGTCGCCGCGCGGCTGGCTGCGTCAGGCACGGGCAGCAACACCGCTGCCTACTGGGCCGACCATATGACGCGCATCGTCGAGCGCGATCCGAAGAACCTGGTGCTGGTGATCGCCGACATGGCGCGCTCGAACCCTCCCACCAGCACGGCCTTCGTCGCCGAGCTGGCGCGGCGCCTGCAAGGACAAAGCCCCGCAGTCGCGCTTGCGCTGACCTGGGTCGAGCAATGGCTCGCCGAATCGGGACTCACCATCAAGCAGATGGTGCAGTCGGAAAGCCAGCATCAGGCCGCCGATCAGGTGTCGATCGCCAACAGCATCGGCAGCCTGCGCTTTCTGGCGGTGATGGATTGGCGCAAGTTCGTCGAGGCGATGAGTATCGCGGACCGGATGCTCGCCGAGGATCCCGCCGGTGTGTATGCGCGCATGGACTTTGCGACGCGCGACGCTTACCGCCACGTGCTGGAAAGGATCGCACGACGCATCCGCGGCTCCGAGATCGATGTCGCTCGCAAGGCGCTCGAGCTCGCGCGTCTCGCGGCTGCTGACGATGACGCCGACGCACGGCGCACGCACGTGGGCTATTACCTGGTCGATCGTGGCTTGCCGACGCTCGAGCGTGCCGTGCGTGCACCCGCGCGGGCGAAGGATATGCTGCGTCACGCGGGCTCTGGGTGGCGCCTGGCGCTCTACCTCGGTGCGATCGCACTGATCACCGCAGTACCAGCCGTCTTTTTGTGGGCCCAAGCGGCCGCCGTCGTCGCCCACCCGGGACTGCTTGCGTTCTGTGTAGTTCTGTTCGTGCTATGCGCGAGCCAGCTCGCAGTGCAGTTGGTCAATCGCATGGTCACGCTGATCGCGTCGCCACGCACATTGCCGCACATGGACTTCCGCGAAGGCATTTCCCCGGAAGCACGAGCACTGGTGGTGGTGCCGACGCTGCTTGCAAACCAGACCGTGATCGACCAGCTCCTGGAAGCGCTGGAAATATGCTTCCTGGCCAATCGCGACCCGCAGCTGCACTTCGGGTTGCTCACCGATTTCGTCGATGCGCGGGAAGGCACGCTGGCGTCGGACGCACCGCTGCTCCAGCAGGCGAAGCGCGGCGTCGAGGCGCTCAACGCCAAGCATGGCGAGGGGCGCGACGATGTGTTCTACCTGTTCCATCGTCCGCGACGCTACAACGAGCGCGAGCGCGTCTGGATGGGTTTCGAGCGCAAGCGTGGCAAGCTCGGCGATCTCAACGCATTGCTGCGCGGCGACGGTGCCGAACGCTTCTCGTGCATCGTTGGTCGGATCGACGTACTTCGTGACGTGAGATACGTCATCACGCTGGACAGCGACACGCAACTCCCGCGCGACGCCGCACGGGCGATGGTCGCGGCGATGGCGCATCCGCTCAATCGACCTCGCTACGATCGCGCGACCCGCCGTGTAGTGGAGGGTTACGGCATCCTGCAACCACGCGTGAGCGCGAGCCTCGCCGGGTCAAGGAGATCGCTGTACGCGCGCCTGCAAGGCGGCGAAGTCGGGCTCGACCCGTATACCCGCACGGTATCCGACGTCTACCAAGACCTCTTCGGCGAGGGCTCGTTCATCGGCAAGGGAATCTACGACGTCGACGCCTTCGAATTCGCGCTGGCCGGCCGCTTTCCCGACAACCGCATCCTGAGCCACGACTTGCTGGAGGGATGCTACGCGCGCTCGGGACTGCTGAGCGACACACAACTCTACGAGGACGATCCATCCTCGTATGCGGCGGATACGCGTCGTCGCCATCGATGGGTGCGCGGCGACTGGCAGATCGCGAGCTGGCTATTCAAGAGGGTCCCCGGCACCGGGCGACGCAGCGAGCCCAACGTGCTCTCGCTGCTCTCGCAATGGAAGATATTCGACAACCTGCGCCGCAGCCTGGTCCCGGCGGCGCTCACTTCGCTGCTGTGCCTCGCATGGACAGCGCTCTCGCCGGCTTGGTTCTGGACGGTGGCCGTGGTCGCGATCATCGCTCTGCCGGCGCTGGTTGCGGTGCTGGCCGACCTGGTGGCGAAAGCAGCCGACACCTACCTCGCCGAACACATCCGTACGACGCTACGATCGACAGTGCAGCGGCTCGCGCAGGTGCTCTTCGCGATTGCGTGCCTACCGTTCGAGACCTACGCAACGCTCGACGCCATTGTCCGAACGACGCTTCGCATGGTCTTCACACGGCGACATTTGCTCCAGTGGACTCCGAGCGGCGATCTCGAGCACGCGAGCATCGGCACGCTCGCCGGGGCGTATCGCTCGATGTGGGCAGGTCCCGCGCTCGCGGTCACCATCGCCGTCCTCCTCATCCGCGACCATCCGCAGGCACTGCCGCTCGCGGCACCCATCCTGCTGCTGTGGATCGTTTCGCCGTGGCTCGCCTGGTGGCTGAGTCGCCCGTTGCCGCGCGAACAGCCCCGGCTCGAACCGGCGCAAAGGGCGTTCCTGCGCATGGTCGCAAGGCGCACGTGGGGATTTTTCGAGCACGTCGTCGGCGAAGCCGATCACTGGCTGCCGCCCGACAACGTGCAGGAAAACCCAGACGTGGTGGTCGCGCACCGAACGTCGCCGACCAACATCGGCATGGCGCTGCTCGCCAATCTCGCCGCGCACGATTTCGGCTACCTGAGCACAGGCCGGCTGCTCGAGCGCACTGCTCTCACCTTCGCGACGCTTCAACGGATGCAACGGCACCGCGGCCACTTTTTCAATTGGTACGACACGCGCACGCTCGAGCCACTGCATCCGCGCTACGTATCGACGGTCGACAGCGGCAATCTGGTCGGACACTTGCTCACGTTGCGATCCGGTCTCGCTTCGCTCGGCGACGAGCCGATCCTGCCCGCGCGCTGGTTCGAGGGACTCGCCGACACGGTCGCGACGTTTCGCGCGGCCACCACCGAGCGTGCGCCGCAGAAGCTTGCCGGGTTGGAACGCGAGATCGATCGCGCGCGTTCGGCGGCGTCTGGCAGCGTCGCTGCCGCGCGCGAGCGCATCGAGCGGGTGGCCGTCGAGATCGCGCATATAGCCACGCAGGTTCCCGCCACGGACGAAGAAGCCACGACTTGGCTTGCGGCGATGGACCGGCAGTGCAGCGACGCGCTGGCGGAATTCAGCCTGCTTGCTCCGTGGAGCGCGCTTGGCTCCGCTCCGGAACGATTGAGCCGCGCTCTACTGCCGCCTGGCATTCCCACCCTGAAGCAAGCCGCCGCGCTGGCGACGCTGCTGGCGCCGTCGATGGAGCGCGCGCTCGCCGACCAGCTGCCCCAACAGGAACGCGAATGGCTCGCGTCGCTAGGTACGATGGCGCAAACGGGGAGCGCGAACGCGGCGCAGCGGCTGGCCGCGATCGATGAGTTGGTCGCTGCCATCGCGTCGCTGACCTCGATCGACTACGACTTCCTGTACGACTCTCAACGCTATTTGATGGCGATCGGCTACAACGTGTCCGAAAGCCGGTGCGACACGAGCTTTTACGATCTTCTCGCCTCGGAAGCGCGCCTGTCGACCTTCGTCGGCATTGCGCAGGGCCTGTTACCGCAGGAAAGCTGGTTCGCCATGGGACGCCTGCTCACGCACACCGCAGGCGAGCCCATCCTTCTGTCCTGGAGCGGGTCGATGTTCGAATACCTGATGCCGCTGCTGGTCATGCCCACCTACGATAACACGCTGCTCGATCAGACCATGCGCGCCGCGGTGAAGCGGCAGATCCGCTACGGCGCGCAGCGCGGCGTTCCGTGGGGTATTTCCGAGTGCGGATACAACGTCGTCGACGCTTCACTGACCTATCAGTACCGTGCCTTCGGCGTTCCAGGACTGGGCTTGCAACGCGGGTTGTCCGAGGACGTGGTGATTGCGCCGTACGCGGCCGCGCTGGCGCTGATGGTGGCGCCGCGCGAAGCGTGCCGGAATCTGCAGCAACTCGCGGCACAGGGATGCCTGGGCCACTTCGGCTTCTACGAGGCGATCGACTACACGCCTTCGCGGATGCGCCGCGGTGAATCGAGCGCGATCGTGCGATCGTTCATGGCGCATCACCAGGGCATGAGCCTCCTCTCGCTCGCTTACCTGCTGCTCGACCAGCCGATGCAGCGGCGCTTCGTGTCCGATCCCAGCCTGCAGTCGACGCTGCTGCTGCTCCAGGAGCGGGTCCCCAAGGCGCGAGCCCTGTATTCCAACAACCCGGCGCTGGTCGACCTGCGGCCCACACCGGACGCGCCCGAAGCACCCGTCCGCACTTTCAAGACGCCCGACCTGCGGGTCCCCGCCGTGCAACTTCTGTCCAACGGGCGCTATCACGTCATGGTCACCAGCGCCGGCGGAGGCTCCAGTCGCTGGAAGGACATCGCGGTCACGCGCTGGCGCGAGGACGTCACCTGCGACCCGTGGGGAAACTTCTGCTACCTGCGCGACGTGGCAACGGGCAACGTCTGGTCACCGAGCTACCTGCCTGCGCGGGTCGCGGCCGACACCTTCGAGGCGAACTTCGCCGAATCGCGTGTGGAGTTTCGACGTCGCGACGGCGACATCGAGACGCATACCGAGATCGTGGTCTCTCCCGAAGACGACGTCGAGCTGCGTCGCCTGCACATCACCAACCGCGGCCGCGCGGCCGTCGCGCTGGACGTGGCGACCTACGCCGAGGTCGTGCTCACCTCCGCTGCGGCCGACACGCTGCACCCCGCGTTCTCCAATCTCTTCGTCCAGACCGAAATCGTGTCGGCGAGGCGTGCGATCCTGTGCACACGACGGCCGCGCTCGCGCAGCGAACACTCGCCGTGCCTCCTTCATCTGATGGCGGTGCACGGCGGCACAAACGGCGAGACGTCTTACGAGACCGACCGCGCGCGCTTCATCGGACGAGGCAACTCCGTCGCCGACCCGCAGGCGATGCGCAAGCCCCGGCCGCTTTCGGGAACGCAGGGTTCGGTGCTCGATCCCATCGTCTCGATCCGCCAGCGAATCAACATTGCTCCACAGCAAACGATGATTGTCGACATGGTCACCGGCATCGGCGAGGACCGCGCTGCGTGCCTGGCGCTGGTCGAAAAATACCAGGACCGCCGGCTCGCCGATCGCGCGCTGGAAATGGCATGGACGCACAGTCACGTCGTGCTTCGCCAGCTCAACATCACCGAGGCCGAGGCACAGCTCTACGGTCGTCTGACCGGCTCGATCATCTTCGCCAACGCCTCGCTGCGCGCCGATCCCGGCGTGATCGCGCGCAACCGCCGCGGCCAGTCAAGCCTCTGGGGCTACGCGATCTCGGGCGATCTTCCGATCGTGCTGCTGCAGATCAAGGATCCCGACAACATCGAGCTGGTGAGGCAGCTGGTGCAGGCGCATGCCTACTGGCGCCTGAAGGGGCTCGTAGTCGACCTCGTGATCTGGAACGAGGAGCGCGGCGGCTACCGCCAGCTGCTGCACGATCTCATAATGGGACTTATCGCCGCCGGCGTCGAAGCCAACGTCATCGACCGGCCCGGCGGCATTTTTCTGCGCGCTGCCGAGCAGATCAGCACCGAGGACCGCGCGCTATTGCAATCAGTCGCGCGCGCGATCTTCACCGACAGCCGAGGCTCACTCGCCGAGCAGGTGCGGCGGCCGGTGGCGGCCGACCCCACGATTCCGCGTCTGATCCCGGCGCAGGAGCGCTCCGCAGAATCCATCGCGCAACCGGCGACGGCGCGTCCCGCGTTGCGCATGGACAACGGGCTGGGCGGGTTCAGCGAGGACGGTCGCGAGTACGTGATCATCACTACGCAGGACCGACCCACGCCGGCACCGTGGGTGAACGTGATCGCCAACCCCTACTTCGGGTGCGTGATTTCGGAGAACGGCCCGGTGTACACGTGGAGCGAAAATGCCCACGAATACCGCCTCTCGCCGTGGCACAACGACCCCGTCACCGACGCGAGCGGCGAAGCCTTCTACATCCGAGACGAGGAAAGCGGCCGCTTCTGGTCGCCGACGCCACTGCCGCGCTGCGGCGTCGGTGAATACACCTGTCGCCACGGGTTCGGATACAGCGTCTTCGAGCACAGCGAGGACGGGATTGCGACCGAGCTCACGATGTTTGTCGCGCCAGCGGCGGCGATCAAGTTCAGCGTGCTGCGCATCCGCAACACTTCCGGGCGCACGCGCCGCCTCTGCGCGACCGGTTACATCGAGTGGGTGCTGGGCGACCTTCGACCGAAGACGACGATGCACGTGGTCACCGAGATCGACCCCGGCAGCGGCGCGGTTCTCGCGCGCAACGCCTACCATCCCGAGTTTGCGGACAACGTCGCTTTTTTCGACGTCGACGATGTCACCCGCACGATCAGCGGCGATCGCACCGAATTCATCGGGCGCAACGGCTCGCTGCGCGATCCCGCGGCGCTCTGGCGTGCGCGGCTGTCGGGGAAGGTGGGTGCGGGGATGGACCCGTGCACCGCCATCCAGATCCCTTTCACGCTCGCGGATGGTCAATCCCGCGAGATCATTTTTCGGCTCGGCGTCGGGCGGGGTCCGGAGGACACCAGCCGTCTCGTCCTGCAGCATCGGCGCCCAGGAACTGCGCGCGATGCCCTCGAGGCCGTCAAGGCGCATTGGAAGCAGACGCTCGGCGCGGTCCAGGTGACCACACCCGATCCCTCGATCGATCTGCTCGCCAACGGCTGGCTGCTGTACCAGACGCTGTCGTGCAGGATCTGGGGCCGCTCCGGCTACTACCAGTCAGGAGGCGCGTACGGATATCGCGACCAGCTCCAGGACACCATGGCGCTGGTGCACGCGGCGCCCCACCTCGTGCGCGAGCAGCTGCTGCGTTGCGCGTCGCGCCAGTTCCTCGAAGGCGACGTGCAGCACTGGTGGCATCCGCCGCTCGGCCGAGGCGTGCGCTCGCGATGCTCCGACGATTTCCTCTGGCTGGCGATGGTCACGTGCCACTACGTCGCAGCGACCGGCGATTGGGACGTCCTCACCGAACAGGCACCGTTTCTCGATGGACGCGCGCTGGGCCCCGAGGAGGAATCGTATTACGACCTGCCGGCTCGCTCTCGGGAACACGCCAGCCTGTATCAGCATTGCGTGCGCGCGGTCGAACGTTCACTCGCCTTCGGAGACCACGGGCTTCCGCTGATGGGGTCGGGCGACTGGAACGACGGCATGAACAACGTCGGCATCGGCGGCAAAGGCGAAAGCGTGTGGCTCGGCTTTTTTCTCTACGACGTGCTCGCGAAGTTCGGAAGAGTGGCCGACCGCCATGGAGACTCGGTCTTCGCACAGCGCTGCCAGGATGAGGCGCGCTCGCTGCGCTCGAATCTGGAGCGGCATGCCTGGGACGGCGGCTGGTACCTGCGCGCGTTTTTCGACGACGGCACACCGCTGGGCTCGGCACGAAGTGCGGAATGCAATATCGATTCGGTCGCACAAAGCTGGTCGGTGCTCTCCGGCGCCGGCTCGAAGGAGCGCACCATCGCCGCCATGCTTGCGGTCGACCAGCGACTGGTCAAGCGCGACGCGGGACTAGTTCAACTTCTCGACCCACCCTTCGACACCTCCGGCATGGATCCGGGCTACATTCGCGGCTACGTGCCCGGCGTGCGCGAAAATGGCGGACAGTACACGCACGGCGCCATCTGGGCGGCGATGGCGTTCGCCGCGCTGCGCGATTCCGAGCACGCATGGGAGATCATGCGACTGATCAACCCGATCAACCATGGCGACTCGGCCAAGACGATCGCGGTCTATCGCGCCGAGCCGTACGTGGTCGCCGCAGACGTTTATGCGGTCGCGCCGCATACCGGGCGCGGAGGTTGGAGCTGGTACACGGGTTCCGCCGGCTGGATGTATCGCCTGATCCTGGAAGCACTGCTCGGCGTGCGGCGCGAGGGCGATCGCCTCACGTTCGCGCCCTGCCTGCCCCGGGACTGGCCTTCGTGCGAGATACGTTATCGCTATCTCGAGACCACGTATCGGATCGTCGTTCGCCAGGAAAGCGGGGAGGACTCGACAACGCGAGTATGGCTCGACGACGTGGCGCAGGCCGGGTGCGCGATCGCGCTGGTCGACGATCGCCAGGCGCACGTCGTCGGTATACGGGTTGAAGTAGAGCCTGTGGCGCAGACGGCGAGCAGAGAGACATCCACGCGCGAGCCGTTGCTCGGGGCAGATGCGCAATGAATGTGATAGCGCGCGTAGCCAAGGCGCGCCTTAGCGCGCGGCGGAGCGCCCTCAACGGGTGCGCGTTCTTGCCGCGTACTCGACGGCCAACGAGATTTGTCGCTGCTTCACCGCGTCGTCGAGTGCAGGACCCAGGTCGGAATCCAGACCAGCGCGCCTGTCAGCAGGATCATCCGTCGGTCGTCCTGGGATATTGATGACGGTCTCTTCGGTCGGATCGATGCTATCGGCACCGCCGAACCTGAATGTGTCGATCCATTTCATTTTGCAACCCCTCGTGTCAGGTGCTGCTACGTTACCGCAACGCGCAAAGGTGCCCATCGGCGTTCGTCTGAATATCGTGTAGGACGGCACGCCGCACGGCAGCGGTCCTCCGATCATGGGGTGTCGTCCGGCACCTCAAGGTCGAGCAGGGGCGCGTACTGCTGCGCCCCGAAGATGTCGGGGTCACCGGGGCTGCCGCTGGGGCGCAGCCGATAGATCGTGAATTTGATCGCGTTCGCGGGGTCGAATTCGACGAAATCGGCGATACGCTCCGGCGCGAGGCCATACAGGGCCATCACGGTGTCGCGCGTCAGCACGCGCGCCTTCTTGACCCGCTCGTAGGTCGCGCGATCATTGAAAATGATGTCGAAGGTGATCAGGTTCACGCCTGCGTTCTTGCTGCGCACGGTCTTGGCGAGGTCGGAAACCTTGCGCGTCTTCATAGGTCAGGCTCCCGCGGTGGTCAGGTGCGTGGGGAACAGCTCGAGTGGGTGCGCGCAGCGCAGCGTGTGGTTGATCGTCCAGCGATACGCGGGACTTGCGCGCAGGACCTCGTCGAGCGCAAAGGCGACCGAGCCCGCGGACCCCTTCACCGCGGGCAGGCGCGCGTAGAACATCTGTCGGGTTCCGGTCACGCAGACTTCCTCGGCCATAGCCGCGGTGGGGGCGACGCCCTGCACGAGAATGCACAGCTCGTGTCCAGGCCGATGCCTGAGCGGTTCGAGCTCGCCCATCACGCCGTCGCGTCCGTAAACGTTGTAATGCAACTCGTAACCGCTTTCGCCGAAGCGCTCGCGGACCTGCTGCCGCGCCCAGCCGATAACCTCGTCGACGTGCGCGATCGTGTACGGGTCGCGAATGCCGACCATACCCACGTAGCGCTCACCGACCTTACCCGCGCCTTCGAGCTTCACGCGAAACTCGGGTGCGCCGATGAACCTGGCGCCGATGACGCGGGTGGTCTGCTCGGCGACCTGCTCGTAGCGGCATTCGGACATGTCAAGCGTGCCGCCCGCGACGTGCTCGAAGTAGGGGTTGGAGCGCTCGTACATCGCGTGGCCCGCCACCGACGCGACGGTGCAGCGCTGCGCCGGATGCATCGCGGTGACAAGCACGTCGTCGGCGCTCACCTCGCCCAGTACCGTCTCCTTACCGCCATAGGGCTCCGCACAGAACGAGGCACATTCGAGCACCTTGCCCAGGTAATACGCCTGCGCTTCGGGGAAGCCGTGGTGGATCGCCGGCGCGGCGAACACGCAGCTGTCGCTGCTGCGCCCTCCGATGATCACATCCGCACCGCGCTGCAGCAGATCGATGAACGGATGTACGCCCGCCATCGCCACGATGCGCTCGGTGGCGGCAAGCTCAGCTTCGTTCAGCGTCGCGTGTCCCTCGAGTCCCCGAACGATCTCGCCACTGCGCATGCGACGCAGAAGCTCCTCCTTGTCCACCTCCGAATAGAAGTAGCCGATACGAAACGGCTTCAACCGGTGCTTCGACGCGAGATCCTTGATGATCCGCACGTACAGATCGACGCGGCTGTCGGACCCCGTGTCGCCGCTGGAGCCGATAATCATGGGCACGCGCAGCTCACGCGCCGCGAGCAGCATATGCTCGAGGTCTTGTGTCTGCCACGCCAGCGGGCTGGTCGAGGTATCGGTCCCGAGCGGTATCGGACCGACGTCGTCGCTGCCCGAGTCGGCAGCGATGTAGTCGGGCCGCGCGGCGACGCCGAGCCTGAAGCTCTCCGCGCGCAGCGGCGCGAAACCGAGATGGCCGTTGGGGCAGATGATGCGAAGCGAACGCATGCGCGATTTCGTCGAGACGAGAGCGATAATATCAGCGAGAGTGCGGCCGTGCCGAGGCCGGAGCGCGTGGACGAAAGAACGCGCTGCCACTAGCATTTCGGCAGCGATGATTTCAGGAGGTCATCATGTGGGCGCTGATGTTGCGGGTCGCGTGTTGCGTCGGCGCATTCCTGGCCACGATGATGCCTGTCGCAGCGCAAGACGCGCTGCCGAAGCTAATCCGGATCGTCGTGCCGTTCTCGGCGGGCGGCAGCAACGATGTCATCGCGCGCGCGTTGGCGGCGCCGCTGGCGAAGCGCCTTGACATTCCTGTCGTCGTCGAGAACCGGGCCGGCGCCGCCGGCGTGATCGGCGCGGATTTCGTGGCCAAGGCGCCGCGCGACGGATCGGTGCTGCTGCTGACGTCGTCGAGCTTCCTGACCGCTGCGGTCACGCAGCCGCACCTGCCGTACGATCCCCTGACCGCATTTGCGCCGGTGGCGATGATTGGTCAGGGTCCGATGCTGCTCGCGGTCTCAGCCTCTACCCCGTTCAAGTCGACGGAAGACGTGATCGCGGCGGCGCGCGCCAGACCCGGTACGCTCAACTACGGCTCCGCCGGCGTGGGATCCATCGGCCATCTTGCGACCGAACTGCTCGACGATGCAGCGAAAGTGCAGATGACGCACGTCCCGTACAAAGGCGCTTCGAACGCGCTCACCGATCTCGCCGGCGGACAGATCCAGGTGATGATCTCGAATTACAGCACCCTCGCGCCGATGATCAGCGCCGGCAGGATCCGGCCGATCGCCGTAACGTCAAAACAGCCGCATCCGGCTTTCGTCGACTTGGCGCCACTGGCGGCGAGCGTGCCCGGCTATGCGATCGATATCTGGGTCGGTGTGTTCGCCCCAGCCGGCACGCCAACGAGTCTCATTGGCCGGCTCAACCGCGACATCGACGAGATCTCAGCGTCACCCGAGATGCGCCCCGTGCTCGAGCCTGACGGGACGCTGCCGACGGCGATCAGCCCGGCATCGTTCGCGCAGCGCCTCAGGGAAGAGCTCGCGCAGTGGAAGCAGATCGCCACTGAGCACAAGATCGTCGCGGAGTGAGGCCGGATGCGCGCCGCAGCGACCGTTGCTGCGTCTCGCGCCTCGTCGGGTGCCTCAGAGCGTCAGGCAGAACGCGCCGAGCGATAGCGTCTCCGGAGCGAATGCCGCGCGGTAGACGCCAACCAGCGCGAAGGCGACGACCATCGCGGCCGCGCCGATGCGAAATGCTCTCGAATGGACCGAAGTCCGGCAACGTGCCAGCAGCGCGCCGGCAGCCACCAGGCTGGGGAGCGTGCCGAGCCCGAAGGCGAGCATCACCAGAGCGCCCTGCCCTGGTCCACCCGCAAACAGCGCCAGCGGCAGCACGCTGTAAATGAGGCCGCAAGGCATCAGACCCCACGCCAGCCCCAGCGCGACCCGCCCCGTCGGTCCGCGACTGCGAAGCAGCGGCTGCAGCGCGGGCAGGATCGCGCTGAAGGCGCGCGCACCGGCGCGCTGCAGCGGCATCACACCCACGCCCCGCGACAGCAGCGCTACCCCGACGAGCAACAGCAACACGTTCGCGACGAGGTAAAGCGCGCGCTGGATCGCGCTGACGCCCGCCACCTGGATCGCGAGCGCGCCCGCGGCGCCGAATATCGCGCCCAGCGCCATATAGGTCCCGATCCGACCGGCGTGATAGGTGAGCGCGCTTGCAACGAGC
The DNA here is from genome assembly GCA_963816915.1 of uncultured beta proteobacterium. Taxonomy (GTDB): domain Bacteria; phylum Pseudomonadota; class Gammaproteobacteria; order Burkholderiales; family Casimicrobiaceae; genus PALSA-1003. Next base: position 1,077,559 of record CAWFMK010000007.1, on the reverse strand, counting down.
GCGCGCGCCGGCAGCAGCGGCGCCCCTACGGCACGCCCTGCGCTGTCGCGCGCCGAGATCGCCGCGACAAATCCTCCGCACATCGAAACGCAGTGCACGCCACCCAGCGTCCCGACAAGCCACGCGCTGAGAAGCAGGCCCCAGCTCACGCGTCAGGCCCCTCATCGCGATCGTACGGCGATCCCGACATGAATGTCGTCAGTGTCGAGCAAGCAACGCCCAATCCCCAGAATCCAAAAAAGCCGAGCGTGTAGATGCCTTGGCGCGACCAGTCCAGCGGCTCGCCGAAAAAGTGCAGCTCGAAGGGATCGAACACGCTGAAGAACACCGCTTCCGCCACCGCCGCCACCAGGAATGCGGGCCATACGATGCGCATCAGCTGCGTGGCGTTGAGTAAAGGCATGCGCTCCTCCATGTCGATGAGTCAGGAACCGGCGGCGACGCCAAGCCGGATTTCGCTCCACGGCGCAGACACTACGGTGATCGGCAGGTGCCATGTGCCCACCTCCAGCGTCACGATCGACCGGCCGCGTCCCTGTGCGCGCAATTGCCCGACGAAGTCGCCGTCGTCGTCGCGGGTCAGCGCGACGATCTCCTCGGCATCGTGGGCCGCGGGGACGGCGATCCTGAGCCTCGCGGTGCGCTCGCTCCCGGGCAGGCCCTCGATGTGCACGCGCACCGCGCCGTCGGGAGTCGCCTCGATGACCGCGGCGAAGTTTCGTTGCGGGTCCGGCGCGGCGTCGCGCAATCGCTTGTTGATCAGCAAACCCTGCTTGTAGTAGTCCTGAGCGACGACGCCGTCGTCACTCGCAACCGCCAGCCACGCGCTGGCAAGCGACGCGACCACTACGATCCCCGGCCCCGCGATCAGCAGCCACGGCCAGCGCTGGCGATACCAGCGCGCGCCGGACTCAGCGCGGAATGATGAAGCTTGATTTTTCATGTCGTACCACCTTGTCGTCGTCGAGGGACTGGATTACGAGCTCGATCTTGTGTGTTCCCGGCTGCAGTGCATCACCCGCGCCAGGTCGGCCGCCACGCGCTGCCGCGTCGGCCTGAGCGTCGAGGGCGAGCTGCAGGCGCAGCGGAAGCAGCCGCGTCTGCGCCGCACCGACTGCAACCGGCTGCTCGACACCCGCCACGTTGAGGCCGGGCAGTCCTTCGGCACGGATCGAGTAGCGTCGCGGCTGTTCGTCGGTGTTCATGATCTGCAGGCGATAGATGTTCTCGATCACGCCCGGCGCCGCCTCGCGCGCAAGCGCACCGCGGTCGCGAATGACATCGACCTTGAGCGGGTTGCGCAGCGCCAGCGATCCCGCGCCCACGCCGGCGATCACCAGCAGCACGGCTGCATAGAAAAGCGTGCGCGGCCTGAACGCGTGGCGCCACATCGATTTTGCGTCGTAGCCCTTGCTCAGCGCGTTTTCGGTCGAATAGCGTATGAGCCCGCGCGGGTAGCCCATCTTGTCCATGACCTGGTCGCAACCATCGATGCACGCAGCGCAGCCAATGCATTCGTACTGCAGGCCCTTTCGGATGTCGATACCGGTGGGACAGACCTGGACACAGATATTGCAGTCGACGCAATCGCCCAGCCCCCTTTCGCGAGGGTCCGCCGACTTCGGCCGCGATCCGCGCGGTTCGCCGCGCGCGTTGTCGTAGGTGATGACCAGCGTGTCCTTGTCGAACATGACGCTCTGGAAGCGCGCATACGGGCACATGTACTTGCAAACCTGCTCGCGCATGAAGCCGGCGTTGCCATAGGTCGCGAATCCGTAGAACAGCACCCAGAACGACTCCCAGCCGCCGAGTTGCCAGGTGATGAGCCGCACGCCGAGGTCCTCGATCGGCGTGAAATACCCGACGAAGGTATAGCCTGTCCACAGCGCGACGACGAACCACGCGGTGTGCTTCAGCGACTTGACGACGATCTTTTCCAGCGACAGCGGCGCGGCGTCGAGGCGGATGCGCGCCAGCCGGTCACCTTCGATCTTGCGCTCAATCCAGGTAAAGATCTCCGTGTACACCGTCTGCGGACAAGCGTAGCCGCACCACAGCCTGCCCGCCACCGCGGTGAACAGGAACAGAGACAGCGCGCACAGGATCAGCAGGATGGCGAGATAGATCACATCCTGCGGCCAGAACACCAGGCCGAAAATGTAGAACTTGCGTGCGGCGAGATCGAACAGGACCGCCTGTCGGCCGTTCCACGACAGCCAAGGCATGCCGTAGAAGATCGCCTGCGTCAGGAACACCAGCGACCAGCGCCATCGCGCGAACCATCCATGGACCGCGCGCGGATAGATCTTCTTGCGGATCTCGTAGAGCGCGACCTCGTCGACCGCCGGCTGGATCGGGATCACCCCATGCGGTGCGGGAGCGTTCAACGCGATCTCCGGTGGGCTCGCGTGGCGAAGCGCCACTCAGCGTGTCGCCATGCCCTTCGTATTGGACAATCCCCAAACGTACGCGGTCAGGAGCTGTATCTTGCCCTCGTCGAGCATGTCCTTGTGCGCGGGCATGCGGGTGACCGTACCCGACGCGCCTCGGCCGTTGGTGATCGTCTCGATGATCGTCGCCTGCGAGCTGCCGTACAGCCAGATTTGATCGGTGAGGTTGGGCGCGCCCACCGCGGGATTGCCCTTCCCCTCCGCACCGTGGCAGGCTGCACAGATCTCCATGAACGTGGGCTTGCCCAGCTGCGCGCGCAGCGAGTCATTCGGCAGTCCCGACAGCGATCGGACATAGTTGGCGACGTTCTTGACCTTTTCATCGCCAAGCGCCGGGCCCAGTGGCGGCATGACACCGTTGCGACCGTTGGTAATGCTCTCCTTGATCGTCGCCGGGTCGCCGCCGTAGAGCCAGTCATTGTCGCGCAGACTAGGAAAGCCCTTCGCACCGCCAGCATCCGACCCGTGGCACTGCGCACAATGATTCAGGAACAGACGCTCTCCCATGGCCCGTGCCTGCGCATCGTCGGCAACGTCCTTCGGGTCCATCGCCAGGTACTTCGCGTAGATCGGTCGCAGCCGGTCGTCAGCCTCGCTGCGCTCGCTGGCGTACGCGCCGGCCGAGCTCCATCCAAGCACGCCTGGAATCTTGCCCAGCCCCGGATAAAGCACGAGATATCCCAGCGAGAAAACGATGGTGATGTAGAACAGCCACATCCACCAGCGCGGCAGCGGATTGTTGTATTCGGCGAGGTCGCCGTCCCAGACGTGGCCGGTCGTTGCGACTGCGCCTGCGTCATGGCCCTGCTCGCTTCCCGGGCGCTGCACACGCATCCGCCCCATCGAGTAGAGCAGTACGCCGCACGCGAGAATCGATACCAGCGTCGCGATGGCAACGTAATAGCTCCAGAAATCCGACGTGAAGTCGCTCATCGCGAGCCTCGCTGCGATGCATGCCATACGTCGGCCTCGGTCTCGTCCGGAAGCGCGAACGGCTCCTGCGCTGCTTCGCTGAAGGCGTCCTTGCGGCGCGCGCTGTACGCCCAGACGACGATGCCGATGAACACGAAGAACGACACCACGGTGAGCACGCTTGCCATTGTCGAATAGATTTCCATACCTACCTCACGTTGCGCAGGGCGAGTCCGAGGTTCTGCAGGTACGCGATCAGTGCGTCCTCCTCGGTCTTATCGCGCACTTGCTCTGGCGCCGCCGCAATCTCGGCGTCGGTGTAGGGAACGCCGACGCGGCGCAGCGCGCGCATCTTCGGCGCGATCTCGTCCGGGATCGAGCGCGGTGGCTGCGAGCCAGGGATAGCCCGGCATGTTCGACTCGGGCACCACGTCGCGCGGATTGTTCAGGTGCACGCGATGCCAGTCGTCGGAGTAGCGTGCCGCCGACGCGCGCGAGATCGGGACCGGTGCGCTTGCTGCCCCACTGGAACGGGTGGTCGTAGACGAACTCGCCGGCCACCGAGTAGTGCCCGTAGCGCTCGGTCTCGGCGCGAAACGGACGGATCATCTGCGAATGGCAGTTGTAGCAGCCTTCGCGCAGGTAGATGTCGCGCCCGGCGAGCTGCAGCGGCGGATACGGCTTCACGCCGGTGACCGGCTCGGTCGTCGACTTCTGGAAGTACAGCGGAACGATCTCGACCAGGCCGCCGACGGCGACGACGAGCACGATCAGCGTGATCATCAAGCCGATGTTCTTTTCGATGATTCCCTGGTTGAGCTTCATGTTCGATCCTCAGTTCCGTACTCAGTCGGCCGCAGCCAGGCCGCTGCCGACCAGGGTTGGAATAGGCGCCTCGACCGCGGTCGCACCAGCGACGGTGCGCCACACGTTCCAGGCCATGATCAGCATGCCGACGAAGAACAGAGTGCCGCCGACCAGCCTGATCGCGTAGAACGGATACGTCGCCTTCACGCCTTCGACGAACGCGTAGGTGAGCGTGCCGTCGGCGTTGGTCGCGCGCCACATCAGGCCCTGCATCACGCCGGCGATCCACATCGACGACGATGTAGAGCACCACGCCGATCGTCGCGATCCAGAAGTGGACAGTGATCAGCCGTATCGACCACATCTCGATCTTGCCGAACATGCGCGGGATCAGGTAGTACATCGCGCCGATGGAGATGAACGCCACCCAGCCGAGCGCGCCGGAGTGCACGTGGCCGATGGTCCAGTCGGTGTAGTGCGACAGCGCGTTGACCGTCTTGATCGACATCATCGGTCCTTCGAAGGTCGACATGCCGTAGAACGACAGCGACACGATCAGGAACTTGAGGATCGGGTCCTCGCGCAATTTGTGCCACGCGCCCGACAAGCGTCATGATGCCGTTGATCATGCCGCCCCACGACGGCGCCAGCAGAATCAGCGAAAAGAGCATGCCGAGCGACTGCGTCCAGTCGGGCAGCGCGGTGTAGTGCAGGTGGTGCGGGCCCGGCCCACATGTAGGTGAAGATCAGCGCCCAGAAGTGGACCACCGACAGGCGGTACGAGTAGATCGGCCGGCCGGCCTGCTTGGGCACGAAGTAGTACATGATCCCGAGGAAGCCTGCGGTCAGGAAGAAGCCGACCGCGTTGTGGCCGTACCACCACTGCACCATCGCGTCCTGCACGCCCGCATAGGCCGAATACGACTTCATGGGCCAGAACGAGACGGGCACTTCCGCGCTGTTGACGATGTGCAGCATCGCCACGGTGAGGATGTACGCGCCGAAGAACCAGTTGGCGACGTAGATGTGCGGCGTCTTGCGCATGAAGATCGTGCCGAAGAACACGATCGCGTACGACACCCAGACGACGGTGATCAGCAGGTCGATCGGCCATTCGAGCTCGGCGTATTCCTTGCCGGACGTGTAGCCCAGCGGCAGCGTGATCGCGGCGAGCACGATCACCGCCTGCCAGCCCCAGAACGTGAATGTGGCCAGCGGTCCGCAGAACAGGCGCACCTGACATGTGCGCTGCACGACATAGTACGACGTGGCGAACAGCGCCGATCCGCCGAACGCGAAGATCACTGCATTGGTGTGCAGCGGACGCAGGCGTCCGTAGGACAGCCAGGGGATGCCGTACGTGAGATCCGGCCAGAGCAGCTGCGCGGCGATGATCACGCCGACGAGCATGCCCACGATGCCCCAGACCACCGTCATGATCGCGAACTGGCGAACGACCTTGTAGTTGAATGTTGCGGATACCGCAGTGGTCATGTGCTTTGCTCCTCGGGCTTCCGGTTCCGGCCGCGGCCGGGGTGCATTGTCTTGGTCATCGCGGAAGGTACCGGGCGCGGCGACGGGGGATGTTGACCGGGATCAAAGGGACGGTCGTCGTCGGCGATGATGCGATGCGCGGGTCCCTCCAGGTCGTCGAACTGGCCGCTGCGCACCGACCACCAGAACAGCGCTCCGATCGCGAAGATCAATACGACCGACAAGGGAATCAGCAGGATGAGGACCTGGTCCACTCAGTTGTCTACTCAGTTGCGTAACTCAGTTGCTTAACCCGGTCGCCTGCTCAGTCGGCTGAGCAAATTGCCTAAGCCATCGCCGCCGCAGGCGTCGCATCGCGCAGGGCCGCCGCGGGCGTGTCCAACGGAGGCTGCCTCAGCAGGCGCAGCGCGTTCAGCACCACCAGAGACGACGAGATCGACATGCCCAGCGCGGCAGCCAGCGGCGTAAGGAAGCCGAACGCCGCCAGCGGAATCGCAACGGCGTTGTATACGACGGCCCACAGCAGGTTCTGTCTGATGATCCGGTACGTGCGGCGCGCCACCTGTATCGCTTCTGCGATCAGGCGCACGTCTTCGCCGAGCGTGACCACGTCAGCGGTCCAGCGGGTAAGCGTAGTGGCGCTGCCAAAGGCCATCGAAACGTTGGCCTGCGCGAGCGCCGGAGCGTCGTTGACACCGTCGCCGACCATTGCCACGATCGCGCCGTCGCGTTGCGCCCGAACGATCGCCGCCCATTTGTGCTCGGGCTTGGCCTCGGCCACCACACTGTCGATGCCCACCGCATCGGCGACATGGCGCACGGTTACGGCGCGATCGCCTGACACCAGCGAGACGCCAATGCCCATCGCATGCAGCGCAGCGACTGCCTGCGCGGCGCCCGGACGCAGCGGGTCGCCGAAGGTCATGCGCGCGAGCCAGCCTTCTTCGCCTGCGAGCATGATCGCGATGCGGTCGTCGCCTACCCCGCGCAGCGCGTTGGTCAGAGGCGCATCGAAGATCTCGCCCGCCCATCTTGGTTCTCCAAGCCGGTACAGCCGACCTGCGATCGTCCCTTCGACGCCGCATCCCGGGACCGCGACGACGTCTTCGGCACCCACACTCGCATCGGCGAACTCGAGCAGCGCGGCGGCGATCGGATGCGACGAGCCGCGCTCGAGCGCGCAGGCGATGGACAGGCATTCGCCGGCGCCACGCGCGCCGACCGCAACCAGGTCGATGAGCTGCGGGCGTCCGCAGGTCAGCGTCCCGGTCTTGTCGACGATGACGTGGGTTACGCGCGACAGCGCCTCCAGCGCATCGGCGCGCACTGCAAGAATGCGGCGACGTGCCAGCGCTCCCGCGGCCGAGGCGAGCGCCGCCGGGGTCGCGAGCGACATCGCGCACGGGCAGCTCACCACCAGCATCGCGAAGACCACCGCGATCGCGCGGGTCGGATCGATACGCCACCAGAGGACCGCGGCGAGCGCCGCCATCGCGAGCAACGCGACGATGAACCACGAGGCCACCTGATCGGCGATGCGCGCGATGCGCGGACGGGCGTTGGCGGCGCGTTCGACCAGGCGCCCCAGCGCGGCGGCCCGGGTGTCGGCGCCCGCCGCACTCACCCGAACGATCAACGGGCTTTCGCGATTGATCGATCCCGCGAGCAAGTCATCGCCGGCGGACTTGATCTTCGGCCAGCTTTCTCCCGTCAGCAGCGCTTCTTCGACGCTGGAACGTCCTTCGACGACCACGCCGTCGGCGGGAACGACGTCGCCGACCTGCACCCGCACGTGATCACCGGCGCGCAGCGATCCCGCCGCCACCATGGCACTCTCGCCCGGCCGCGGGTAGCTCTCCAGCCTTTCAGCCAGCGCAGGCAGCTCGCGAGTGACCGACTCGATGGCCTCCGCCGCGACCTGCCGGGAACGAAGCTCGAAAAGCCGGCCCACGAGCAGGAGCGCCACGAACATGGTCACCGAGTCGTAGTAGACCGGTCCGCCGCCGCCCAGCGTCGACCACGCGCTCGCGATGAACGCGGCAGCGATGCCCAGCGCCACCGGAACGTCCATCCCTGCGCGCAGCATGCGCACGTCACGCCATGCGTTCCGGAAAAACGGCGCTGCCGAATAGGTCACCACCGGCAGCGTCATGATCAGGCTTGCCCAGGACAGAAGGATCGCGTGCGCAGGCTCGACGCCGTCGTCGCTGAGATACGCGGGAATCGCGAACATCATGACCTGCATCATCGCCAGCAGCGCGATGCCCGCGCGTAGCAGCAGCGTGCGGCGCTCGCGGCGTGCGCCGGTCTCGCGGCGCGCGCGGTCGTAGGGATAGGCGCGGTACCCGACGCTTCCGATCGCGCGCAGCAGCGCGCCGAGCGAGACGCGGGCGCCATCCCAGCGCACGCGGGCGCGCCGGGTGGCGAAATTGACGTTGACCTCGCGCACGCCGGGCTGACGGCCGAGGTAGCTCTCGATAAGCCAGGTGCATGCGGCGCAGTGAATCCCCTCGAGCAGGAGCGAGACGGAGCGTTCGCCGTGCGCATGCTCTTCGATCAGTCCCCCGCTGTCTGCCGCAGCGGCGAGCCGCGACGGCTCGTCGCCGGCGTTGAGTTCCTCGGCAAACGGCGCGTCTGGCGCTTCACGGCGCGCGTAAAACTGCCCGAGTCCCGCAGCGCCGATGGTTTGCGCGATCGCGCGGCATCCCGCGCAGCAAAATTGCCGCGACTCGCCGTCGACGATGCCGTCCAGGGCGTGCGCCGGGTTGGCCCGGCCGCACTGGAAGCACGTCGCGATGGCATCGCGACATAGCGCTGCAGCCGTCATTGCGCGGATAACTGGCGCAGCGCCTCGATGTCGAGCAGCTTCAACGCCCGCTGATCGATCTTGATCAGGCCCGCCTGCTGAAAGCGCGAGAACAGGCGGCTCACCGTTTCCAGCTTGAGGCCGAGGAAACTGCCGATGTCCTCTCGCGTCATCCGCAGCACGAACTCGGTCGGCGAATAACCTAGCCGCAGGTAGCGCGCCGACTGCTCGATCAGGAACATCGACAGTCGCTGCTCGCCGCGCATCGTTCCCAGCAGGAGCATCATGCGCTGCTCGTTGACAAGCTCGTGACTCATGAGATGCATGAACCGGCGCTGCACGGCGGCCGAGGAGCGCGCGACGCGCTCGAAGTCAGAAGACGAGATCGCGCAGGCATCGCCGTCCTCGAGCGCGACAATCGATGTGTGGTGCGTCCCCGTGTCGAGCGCGTCGAATCCGATCAGGTCCCCCTGCATCGGAAATGCGGTGACCTGCGTGTCGCCGGCATCGCCGACGACGAAACTCTTGAATACACCAGCCTTGACCAGAAAAAACATCTCGAGCTTGTCGCCTGCTCGCACCAGATAGTCGCCACGACGCACCCGCCGGTTGGCCACGATCAGTTCGTTGAGCAGACGCTGGTCAGCTTCGTCCAGCGTGCCCGGCAGGCAAACATCCTGCAGATGGCATGCCTGGCAGTCGCGCACGATATGCGCGCACCGATGTAAAGGGTGCGCGTTCGTCTGAGCCGATCGTCCCGGAAAGGTATCGCTTCGCGGCAACGGTATCGCGCTGGTCGTGTACATGATCCCCCCTTAGTGCTGGCATGAGGACCGCACGCCGCGCTGAGGCGCGTGCAATCCGCGGACGATGTCCGGAATTCGGACGAACTCATGGTTCTTGTCCAGGAACCACGCCGCCCCGGCGTTGAAGCAGGCACGGCGGTACTGCAGCCCGGTGTGACTGGTTAGCACGATGAAAACAACATCAGGCAGCGAACGGCGCACGGCAGTCATGACATCCAGCGCGGTTCCACCGACGAGCTGGAAGTCGAGCAGCACGCAGTCGGGCGGTTCTTTCAGGATGGCGGCGATGGCGTCGCGGGGATTGTCGGTGCTGCCGGCGATCGAGACGTCGTCGATGCGCTCGAGAAGGGCCACCAGCGCCTCACGCACCGGTGGCGAGTCCTCGACGATGAAGACCTTGATGGGCGTATGCATGGAACGCATTCTGCGCGGCCCGGCGCGCGCTCCCTATCGGCCAATGCTGATTCGGCGCGTCAATGCATTCCGATTCGGCGGGTGGGAAATCGCGAAGCGGAAGGGGTAGGAATATTCCTAAACGGGGCGCTCCGCGCCGGGATCGGCATCGATACCCTGGGCGATCGCGTAGCGGATCAAGTCGGCCTGGTTGTCGACGCCGATTTTCTGCATCAAGCGTGCCTTGTGCGTGCTGATCGTCTTCACCGAAAGATTGAGACGCGCAGCGATGGCGGTCAGGCTCTCTCCCGACACCAGCAGCGTGAGCACCTCGTACTCGCGGTCCGACAGGCGGCTGTACGCCGCTTCCGGCTGCACGCCGTGCGCCTCGTGGGCAAGGCGCTCCGCAACCTCGGCGCTGATGAATGCGCCGCCGGCGGCGACCTTGCGAATAGCCGACACCAGTTGCGCCGAGGCACTTTCCTTGGTGAGGTAGCCCGAGGCCCCCGCGCGGATCGCACGCACCGCGTACTGGTGCTCCTGGTGCATGCTCAACACGACGATGCGAACGCCGGGGCGCTCGGACCTGGCCTGCTTGATCAGGTCCATGCCGCTCTTGCCGGGCATCGAGAGATCGAGCACGAGGACGTCGAAGTCGAGCTCGCGCACCCGTTGAAGCGCCTCGAAGCCGTCGACGGCCTCCCCGACGACGCTGATGTCCGGCGTGCTCGACAGCAGGTGCTTCAAGCCTTCGCGCACGATGGTGTGATCGTCAGCGAGCACAACGCGAATCATGGCCACGACTCCGCGGCGGTCAGCGGCAGACGCACCTCCAGCGCGGTTCCCTTGCCCGGAGCGCTGACGATCTCGAGCTGACCTCCCAGAAGGTAGGCACGCTCGCGCATTCCGAGCAGTCCCCTCGACTTGGTCGGTAATCCTTCTTGCATGGAAAATCCGATTCCGTTGTCGACCACCGCGATCGTCACGTCGGCGTCGCTATGACGGATCGCGATGTCGACCTGGCTCGCGCGGGCGTGTCGGGTGATGTTGGTCAGCGCCTCCTGGAGGATGCGAAACACCGCCGTGGCGCGCGTATCGTCGAGTTCGACGTCGCCGCCATGGACCGCGAACGCGCAGGCGACACCCGTGCGCTCGCGGAAATTGTCGAGCAGCCACTCGATCGCGGGGAACAGTCCCAGGTCATCGAGGATGAGCGGGCGAAGTTCCGACGCCAGCCGGCGCGTGGCGCCCAATGTATCGTCGATGACCTGCTGCATGCGTCGCAATTTTTCCATCACCGTCGGGTCGGCGGCCTCCACCGCGACGACCATCATCTTGAGCGCGGTCAGCGACTGGCCAAGCTCATCGTGCAACTCGCGCGCGATGCGGCGCTGCTCCTGTTCGCGGGTGTGGTGCGCTGCCGTGGCGAGCTCGCGAAGCTGCTCGCGCGACTGCCGGAGCAGCGCCTCCTGCGCGACGCGCTCGGACACATCGCGCAGGATCACGGTGTAGAGCTTGTGCGCTCCCTGCCGGACCTGCGATATCGATGCGTCGATCGGAAACTCGCCGCCCCCCCGACGAAGGCCCATTACCACGCGCGAGGCGCCCATGCGGCGCGAAGTGATGCCCGCGTGCGCGAAGCGTTCGATATCCTGGGCATGCCCTGAGCGAAAACGCTCCGGGATGAATTGCGACAGTGCGCTGCCGATCGCCTCCGACTGCTGGCACTCGAACATCACCTCCGCCGCGCCGTTGAACAGGACGATGCGCTGCTTGTCATCGACCGCGATGATGGCATCCATCGCCGAGTCGATGACGCCGTGCAGGCGGGCCTCGCTGCGGACCAGCGACTGGCGGTACACGATGATGCCAAAAGCGGCTGCGAGCGCGGCGAGCGCAAGCGCGATCGCGACTCCGGCCCACGGGCTGGCCGCGCCGGATGGCGGTGTGAGCGAGAAACCGACCGTGAAGCCAGCCAGCACGGCGATGACGAGGCCCAGCGAAATGCCAAGCCAGCCTCCCTGTCGCATCGACACCTTCACCGCCTGTACGTCATAAACCTCTCCAGGCCGGAAGTGTAGTGGATTCGCATTGATCTGCGTCAAGGATTCGGACGCGTCAATGTGGGCGGCGGGGCCGCCGGCGCACCGAAGCTGGGGGTCAAATCACGCGGGAATAGCGCGCACGCTCGCGCGCTTCGCGAAGGTGCCGATCGAACGTCATCGCCAGTGCGCGCACCAGCAGGCGGCCCGACGCGGTCACGGTGATTGCACCGGCGGACATGTCGACCAGACCGTCTTCGCGCATCGGCGCCAACGCCGCCAGCTCGGTCGCGAAATAGCGACCGAAATCGACGCCGTGCTCGACCCCGATCGCCGCAGTATCGAGCCGAAAATCGCACATCAGGCGCTGGATGACGTCGCGTCGAAGAACGTCGTCGGCGTCGAGCGCGACGCCGCGCATCACCGGCAGCGCCTTTGCATCGAGCCGGCCGTAATACTCGTCGAGCGTTCTCACGTTCTGCACGTAGGCGTTGCCGACCTTGCCGATCGCCGATACGCCCAGCCCGATCAGGTCGGTGTCGGGCAAGGTGGAATATCCCTGGAAATTGCGATGAAGCGTGCCTTCGCGCTGCGCAATCGCAAGTTCGTCGGCGGGAAGCGCGAAATGGTCCATCCCGATGTAGACATAGCCGGCTGTACCCAGCTTCTCGATCGCCAACGCGAGGATCGCGAGCTTGTTGTCGGCCGACGGCAGCTGGGCCTCGTCGATCCGGCGCTGCGGCTTGAACATGTGCGGAACGTGCGCGTAGCTGTAAAGGGCGATGCGGTCGGGCCGGGTGGCGACGACCTTGTCCAGCGTGGCTGCGAAGCCCGCCACCGTCTGCAGCGGAAGGCCGTAGATCAGGTCCGCGTTGACCGATACGAAACCGCGCCGGCGTGCAGCGTCGATCACCGTGCGCGTTTCGGACTCGCTCTGAATCCGGTTGACGGCACGCTGCACAACGGGATCGAAATCCTGGATGCCCACCGACAATCGGTTGAATCCAAGATCGGCGAGAAGATCGATGGTTGCTGCGTCGACCTTGCGCGGATCGACCTCGATCGATACCTCCGCATTCGCCTCGAAACGGAAGGTTTCGCGCAGCCTGTGCATCAGCGCCGACATTTCCTCGTGCGAAAGGAACGTCGGTGTGCCGCCTCCCCAGTGCATCTGCACCAGCCGGCGCGGGCCCTCGAGCAACGCACCGACCATCGCCGTCTCGCGGCACACATAGTCGACGTACTCCGCCGACCGGGTCCGGTTCTTGGTGATGACCTTGTTGCAGGCGCAGTAGTAGCAGATCGTATTGCAGAAAGGCAGGTGAACGTAGACCGAAAGCGGTTGCTGCGAGCGCAGCTGGTTGCGCGCGTGCAGCGCGTCGACATAATCTTGCGCGTTGAAGGCGTCGCTGAAGCGATCGGCGGTCGGATACGATGTGTAGCGCGGCCCGAAACCGTCGTACTTGCGCACGAGAACCGGATCGAACCGAGCCGTGGCCTGCGCCAGCAGGCCGGGGGCGGAAGTGTCCATGGGCCGGAGTCTGCCCATGCAGAGCGATGGGGGTGTTGACGAAGGTCAATCCACGGCGAGCTTCACGCCTGAAACCGCATCCTGACAGCGATACGAAGCGCCAGTCATAGCGGTGCGGCCGTTGCATTCAACGGCCGCGCTTTGTCCATCGATCAATTCAGTTCTCTACGATGGCGCTACGTCCGTGCCCGTCCCGGCGTCGTGTCATCGGCCGGTTGCGGCTTGTTGCTCGATCCGCCACGCGGGGTAAGGTCGGGTGTCCGGGGAAGGTTGGAGTTATCCCTCGGAGACGCGTTGGTCGTGCCTGCCGCGCCGTCCGTATTGTTGGTCGCTCCGCCACGCGGTGCCATGTCCCCGCTCGACGGCGCTACACCGGTCGTGCGTGCGGTAGAGCCGGTATCGGGAACGGGCGTCGTCGCGGAGCCGGGGCTAGGCGTGGAATTGGCCGAACTCGACGAGTTAACGGACGAATCGGTAGAGCTGGTCGTGCCCGAAGGACTGCTACCCAAGCCGTCCATGGCTGTCCCCGCGGCCACTGAAGGATTCGGACCCTGCGCTGACGGCTGTGCCGAACCATGCGCAAGCGCTGCGCTCGACAGCGTTCCCAGCGCTGCAATCATCACGTATCGATAAAGCGGTTGCCTGTCCATAACATGTCCTTTGTCTGTGGGTTGTATCACCCAGCGCCGTCGGACCGACCGACGGCCCCGGGACCACGCCGTCATTGTGGGCGTGTCGTCCGCTGCGCAGAATCAGACGCGCTCCGAAACAGGGGTCGGATAATGCGCTATACGGGATCGTCCGCGGGGCCCTGCGAGGAGCGAGCTGCTGACGCGGTTCGCTCGGGCACGCGCACCACGTGGACGCTGCACGGCGCGTTGGCGGTCACGCTCGACGCCGCGGACCGCCACCAGCCGAGCCTTTTCTCCGACGGCCCCGGTGCGCCGAGCACGATCAGGTCCACGTGATTGGCGCGGGCGAGATTGAGCAACGTGTCGGCCGCGCTGGTCGCCTCGACCACATGCAGCGAAATGCGCGACGCAGGCAGCTTCAGTGGCGCGACCCAGTGCCGAAGCCGCGCCTTGTGCTCCAGATGCCTGCCCGGCGTGGTGTCCATGTCGTTGGGGCCTTCGCCGATCGGCGGGCTGCGTATCACCGAGACGAACATGACGCGGCTGTCCGGATCGAGCGATGCGATTTGCGCGGTGGCGAAGCGCAGCGGCGAATGACGCTCGTCGTCGGGATGCTCGGTATCGACCGCCACCAGGATCACCGTGGGACCGCCAGTCTGGGAGCGCGTGTCGTTCGCGGCTACCCAGCTGCGTGCCCGCCACCAGTTCGCCAGGTGCCGGGCAAAGCCGTCCGCGCTGCTCCTTTCAGCCCGCGCCGACAACGTGACCTGCTCGGGATTGCGCAAATCGAGCGCAATGTGCGCCGCCGATTGATAGCGCTGCGCAGGGTCCGGGTCCAGGCAACGCAGGATGATTTCCTGCAGCCAGCCCGGAATGCGATCGTTGAACGCGCGCGGGGGTGCCGGCGCCCGCCACAGGCGGTCACGCATGCCGGACAATGTCTGCGGTAGGCCGAAGGGGAGACGTCCGGTCGCCAGCTCGTAAATGAGGACGCCCAGCGCGAACAGGTCGCTTCTCAGGTCGCTTCGATCGTTGCGAAGCTGCTCGGGAGACACGTACGCGGCGGAGCCGGCGGCAAATTCCTCTACCTCGGCCAGCAAGTCGGGATAGCGCGCGTGCCGGGCGAAGCCGAAGTCGAGCACGACGGCCTCGCCCCCGGCACGGATCATGAAGTTCTCAGGCTTGAGATCGAGGTGTACGACTTCCTGACGATGCAGGCTGTGGACCGCGTCGGCGAGCGCCGCGCCCACGCTCACGACTTCGTCGGGGTCCAGCGGAGCGCGCGCGACGAATTCGGAAAGACCGCGTCCCGCGATACGCTCCATCACGATGTACGGCGTCGCCGTCACGTCGCCCGATGCGACGTAGCGCGGAACGTGAGGTCCGGCGAGCGTCGGCAGGATCATCTGCTCCATCTCGAAGCTGTCGATGCCCACGCTCGATTCGCCGCGCCCGAGCAGCGGCGCCTTCATGACGATGGGAAAACCCGGATCGCGCCCGGCCGGCGCGGCGACTTCATAAATGGAACCGGTGCCGCCGCCGTGGATGCATGCTCCGACGCGATAGCCGTCGATGATCGCGCCCGGTTCGATGCGCTCACGCATACCGCGGGCTAAATGCCGAGCTCGACGCGAAACGCCAGCGACTCGGGTAGTCCGCATTTGCGTATCTTGTCGGCGGCGGCCTTCGCGTCATATACGACGCGGCAGAAGGTCACCTCCTTGCGTCGCGAATCGAACAGTGTGTAGGCAGCCGCCGGACTGCGATCGCGCGGCTGCCCCACCGAGCCCACGATACCCAGCCAGCGCCGGCTTTCGCGCACGGGAATCGGCGTGCCCGCAGCGGGCCGAAACGCGCTCATGCGGCCGCGCGCGCGCTCGAAGTACAGTACCTGATCATGCAGATGGCCGCAGAAGGTGTACGCTGCGTGCGCAGCTTCGACGCAACGACTCGCCGCCGACGCGCTGTCGACATAATCCCAGCGCTCGGGTGACGCCGCGGACGCATGCACGTAGCAGACCTCGTCTTCGTGCACGATCAGCGGCAGCGATGCGAGAAAGCGCTTCTGCTCGGTGCTCAGCGTCGCGCGTGCCCAGTCGAGCGCGGCCTGGGCGGCTTCGTTGAAGTAGCTGTCGTTGCTGGCGATGGCTTCGTCGTGGTTGCCTCGGATGACGACGGCACCCTGGGCGGCGCGGCTGGCGATGATATCCACCACAGTCGACGCATCGGCACCGTAGCCCACGAAATCTCCGAGAAAGGCATAGCGCTCGGCGCCTCGGTCACTCGCGTGGCGGAGGCATGCTTCCAGCGCCTCGACGTTGGCGTGGATATCGGACATGAGGGCGATCAGCAAGGCTCGACTCCGCGGCATCGGGGCGCGCGACGCTGCCGTGGTACGCAACGGCGATCGGTGCCGTGGGGGAGTCTAGCTCTTGGACATCGATCAGTCGAATCGATACGCCAGTTGCAGGCGAGCGCTGGTGAGCGGGTCGTTGGTCGTTGGGCCGTCGAGCTCGCGCTGTACCCGCAACGGAACGTAGAGGACTTCTGCGCCAAGGTTCCAGTGCGAGTCGAGGTCCCAGCTGCCACCCAGGGTGCCGAATGGCAGATAGCCGCGCGCGACCAGGCGTGATCGATCGCGGACCGAAAACGTAAGCGCATCGACCTCGACCGCGAACTCGGTGCGCACTACACCGAGGCTCGCGTGCGCATGCCAAGCCTGCCTCTTCCATGCCGACGTCGCCTCGACGCCGTAATAGTTAAGGAAGGCGTGGTCGTTGGAGGCCGCCTGGCATCCGTAAGGGTTTCGCACCGGGTCGTCGACGCCGCCGAGCCGCGCCGGACAGGTGATGTCACCTTGCACGCGTCCGGTCTGGCCAAACGCCTGCAGCGATTCGGTGAAGCCGTCACGCTCGAAGATGCGCCGTCCGATGGAATACGCGAACAAGTCCAGCGGTTGCACACCGTGATACGAAAGCGGCGGCGTATACCCGAGTTGCGCGACGAATTCACCCGGAAGGCCGAGGATGACTCGAATTCTTCCGAACACCTGTGTCTTGTTCAGATCCTCCTGCTTGACGCCGTGAAGGCCGATGCGCTGTTGTGCATCGCTGAGCTTCGGGATGTAGCCCAGGTCGCCGGCGAACATCCAGCTCGCCTCGGCGAGCGCGGGCGTTTCCCCGAACGAGGTCATGAACGTGGAGGCGCCCACGTAGTTCATCGCCCACGCTTCCGGGCGCGTCGACGAGAGATGTTCGTTACTGTGGACGACGACCTGCGCGGAGGCGGGCGGTGTCCAGACGAGTGAGGCGGCCAGCGCGAGCACGAGCGAGCCTGATATCCGGAACAGAATCGTCATTTGACGGCGGTCTTCAGGGCAAAGCGCGTGGCTGACCATCGGATGCCGGTGCGCTCCTGCTCAAAGTCAATCGAGGACGAGGTGCGAACAGGTTGCCGTCGATTCCTATTCCCGGCGCGACGAATTCGCTCGCCTGGATCGAGCGCGAAACGTCGGCTTCGTACCGACCGTTACATCTTCACTTTGACGTAGAACATCGACTTTGCGATCTCGGCCGCGATGACGTAGAGCACGAGGATCGCCACGATCACCAGCAGGAACGACGAGGGAACGGGGCTGAAGCCGAAGACCTGTCCCAGCGCGGTGTAGGGCAGCGCCGCCGTGCAACCAATGGTCAGGAAGGTCGCAACCAGCAGATACTTCGACGGCTTGCTTTTGAAAAACGGCCCCCGGCTGCGGATCACAAGCACGATCAGCGACGCCGAAATCACCGACTCGAGAAACCAGCCCGTTCGGAACTGCGCCTGGTCCGCATGCAGCAGCAGCAAGAGCGCTGCGAAGGTAAGAAAATCGAACACCGAGCTGACCAGACCGAAGGTGATCATGAATTTGCGGATGGCCGCGATGTCCCAGCGTCGCGGATGGTCGACCATTTCGGCGTCGACGCTGTCGGTGGCGATGGTCATCTCGGGAAAATCGGTCATCAGGTTGGTGAGCAGCACCTGTGTCGGCAGCAGCGGCAGATACGGCAGGAATAGCGATGCACCCGCCATGCTGAACATATTTCCGAAATTGGCGCTCGTCGCCATGAAGACGTACTTGAGCGTATTGGCGAAGGTCGTGCGCCCCTCGCGCACGCCTTGCACCAGTACGCCGAGATCCTTTTCCAGGAGCACGATATCGGCTGCCTCCTTGGCGACGTCGACGGCGCTGTCCACGGAGATGCCGACATCGGCGGCGTGGAGCGCGGAGGCGTCGTTGATGCCGTCCCCCATGTACCCTACGACGTTGCCGGCCTTCTTCAGCGCAAGGATGATGCGCTCCTTCTGATTGGGCTCGATCTCGGCGAAAACATTCACGCGTCCCACGCGGTTGAGCAGCGCGCCGTCGCTTAGCCGCTGGAGGTCGGGGCCGGCGAGGATCAGAGTGCCCGACAGGCCCAGTTGCTCGCTGATGCTGGCCGCAACCAGCCGATTGTCGCCGGTGATGATCTTCAGTGAGACGCCGAGATGCTTAAGTCTGGCGATGGTGTCGACGATGTCGGACTTGGGCGGATCGAACAGGACGAGAAATCCAAGGAAGGTCATGCCGGCTTCGTCAGCCTTGCTCGCAAGCGCCGCGGCACCCATGTCCTTGACGGCAACGCCCAGCGTGCGAAATCCCTTCCGGCTGAACTCTTCGAGGCGCTGCTGGATCTGATCGCTCACGAGCGCGATGTCGACAACGCCTCCGGCGTTCGTGCGCGCTTGGGTGCAGGCGCTGAGCACGTTCATGCAGCGCGCCCTTGGTCACCAGCAGATGAGTGCCGTCGTGAGCGACGAGAATGCTCAACCGCTTGCGCAGGAAGTCATAGGGAATCTCGTCGGTCTTCGCATAGCCCGAGAGATCGAATTCACGGTGAGCGCAGATGGCCACGTCGATGGGGTTGGTGAACCCCGTCTCGTAAAAGGCGTTGAGGTACGCGTGCAACAGCACGACGTCGCTGGGATTGCCTTCGACATCCAGCGCCGATTGAAGCCGTACGGTGCCCTCCGTCAGGGTGCCTGTCTTGTCGCAGCAGATCACGTTCATGCTGCCGAAATTCTCGATCGAGGCGAGCCGCTTCACGATGACCTTAGCTTGCGCCATCCGCTTCGCACCCCGCGCGAGATTGATGCTGATGATCGCCGGCAACAATTGCGGCGTCAGGCCGACCGCAAGCGCCAGCGAGAAGAGCACCGAGTCCAGGACCGGGCGCTCGAGGTAAAGGTTGATGGCGAAGATGGCCATCACCAGAACGAGTGTCACCTCCATCAGGAAAAAGCCGAACCGCCGGATGCCGCGCTCGAATTCGGTCTCGGGCGGTCGCAGCTTGAGCCGCTCGGACACCTTGCCGAATTCGGTCCGCTTTCCGGTGATGATGACCAGCGCTCGGGCGCTTCCGCTGACCACGTGCGTTCCCATCCACAATGCATTGGTCCGCTTGGCGAGTGGTGTCTTCGCCGCCAGCAGTCCCGCCATTTTCTCGGCCGGGTAGGTTTCACCGGTGAGCGTGGCCTCGTCGACGAACAGGTCCTTGGACTCCTCGATCAGGCAGTCGCCTGGAACGAGATCTCCGGCGTTCAGGATCACGATGTCCCCGGGGACAATCGCTTCGACGGGAATGTCGCGCGGCGCGCCGTCGCGAAGCGCGGTCGCTTTTATCTGCACGATCGCCAGCAGCCTTTCGACCGCCTTCGATGCGCTGTGCTCCTGCCAGAACCCGAGCAGCCCGCTCACGAGGACAATGGCCAGAATGATGAGCGCGTTGACCGAATCGTGCAGGAAGAACGACAAGGCCGTCGCGAACAGGAGGAGCAGGACGATCGGACTCTTGAATTGGCCGAGAAGAAGCGCGAGTGCGGTCGACCGCGCTTCCGGCTTCAGTCGGTTCGCGCCGTAGCGGGCGAGCCGCTGTCCCGCGTCTTGCGAGCCCAGGCCGTCGCGGGTGACGCCCAGCTGCTGCATTCCCTCTGCGGCAGGCACGGCCCAGAAGGCCGAAGAGGGCTCGGTCATGCCGTCGCCCGCAGCGGCCGAGTCACTCCCGACGTTGCTGCCAACCATCCGCCGACGCGATCGATCGTCAAGGTGACGCAGCGAACGACAGGATCCAGTGCACGAGGCGTCTCGCCTGGTGCTCGTCGAGTTCCTTGACGTCGGGAAGCATGCCCACCTCGTTCGCCGCGCCTTTCCAGTGCCGGGTCGGTCGGAATGTCCCATCATGCCCGGGGTGGGTCATGATGCGTTTGATCAGGATCATCCCTACCTACTCGGCAGTCGTATAGCGAAGCACCGTGATCACTCAATCCCGTCCCACCGCCCGCGATCTTCGCGGGCTCAATCGCCTCGTCTTCGCGGGAATTGCAGGCCTCGTCGATCTGGTCGAAAGCGTGCATCTCAATATTTCGAGCCTCCCTGGAATCGTCGGTGGCTTGCGCCATGGCAAGACCAGCGGGATCACGGGTCTCGTATACCGCAGCATCCACGGCACCGCGGCCGTGGTCGAGCACGGCCTGGACCGCTTGCTGGCGGGCCTGGCTCCACTGCTGGGCGAGAGCAGCGGATGGCCGGGGCGCGAGGCATCGCTCAGCGCCCTGAACGGGGTGCTGGGAGACTATCTCGCGGCATCGGGCAGTCCCTTTGCAATCCCGATGTCACTGCGCCAGGAAGGGCACGCCTTGCCAACGCCGGCGACGGCGCTGCGCAACGCAATGCCATCGGCCAATAGGCTGGTCGTGCTCGTGCACGGGCTGTGCATGAACGATTTGCAGTGGCACCGAAACGGGCACGATCACGGCGCCGCGCTCGCCCGTGATCTGGGATACACGCCCATTTATCTGCATTACAATAGCGGCCGCCACATTTCGATTAATGGTCACGAGTTCTCCGAGCTCATGCAATCGCTGGTCGATGCGTGGCCGGTGCCCTTGAAGGAGATGGTGCTGATCGGCCACAGCATGGGTGGCCTCCTGGCACGAAGCGCCTGCCATTACGCGGACGCTGCCGGTCACACGTGGCCGCAGCGGCTCTCGGCACTCATCTGCCTGGGTTCGCCCCACCACGGCGCGCCGCTCGAGCGCGGTGGCCACTGGGTGGACGTCATTCTCGGCATTAGCCCGTATATCGCGCCGTTCGCGCGCCTGGGCAAGATCCGCAGCGCCGGCATCACGGACCTGCGTTACGGCAATCTGGTCGACGAGGACTGGGAGGGGCGCGATCGCTTCGACCGCTCGCCCGATCGACGGCATCCGGTGCGGTTGCCTGAGAACGTGCGCTGCTACGCGATGGCGGCCACGCTTGCCAAGCGCGAGAGCCCTGGTCGGCGCGGACCGATCGGCGACGGGGTGGTGCCGGTCGACAGCGCGCTGGGACGCCACGACGACGCGCGGCTCAGCGTCGCGTTCCCCGAGTCTTGCCAATGGATCGGCTATGCGATGAATCACCTCGACCTCCTCAGCCGGCGCGAAGTCTACGCGCAGATCCATCGATGGCTTTCTTCTTCGGCTTGAGCGCGCAGCGGCCGACCGCACCTGCACGCATCGAAAGGACGGCCCGGCCTCAAACACCGAAGGGGTAGGTATCGGGAAGCCCTTTCACCTCCGTGGCGTCCAATGGCGTAATCGCCTGGGTTTGGTCGAACCAGATGTATTCGTCGAACTGCTGCGGCAGGACGGCCTGAAAATAATGGCTTTCGAGCTCGGTGCTCGGACGGTAGATCACACCGATGGCGCGCTCCAGGCGCGGCTTGGACAATGCCTTGAGCAGCCCGTCCCGGGACGATCGCCGCAGCGGCAGCAGGAACCGCGGAGACACCGCATCGTGACACAGTCGCTCGTAGCTCTCCGGCAGCGCCGGGCGCACGGCCTTGACCTCCATCGGCGCATCCCAGTCGGAGGCAGCCGCGACGAAGCCGCTATGGGTTCCGAAGCCGATCGAATACGCTGCCTCGCCGAATTCCTTCCTGCACAGGTAACCGATGTTGTACTCGCCACGCGAGCCCATTTCGGTCGCCGCGGAGTCGCCCACGTGCGAATTGTGCGCCCACACCAGGGCCTTGCTGGAGGGTCCGTGAAATTCGAGCAGCGTCTTCAAGGTCTCGAACATATGCCCGTCGCGCAGGTTCCAGGAAGCGCGCGACCCATAGTACATAACCCGGTAGTAGCGCTCGGCGTTCGCCACCAGCCGCGCGTTCTGCATGGCATCGAGGAACCGCTCACCGTCGTGCTCGGCGTAGGCGCGGCGCTTTTCCATGAGATCGAGCAGCATGGTCACGACTTCGCGCTCGCACGTTCGATACGAACCCGAGAGGGCGGCCTGGCCGTAGGTCGCAGGGTCCGACTGCCAGGGGGTCAGACATCCATAGCGCCGACGCGCGATCAGCGCTGCGTGCGGGTCGACTTCGTCGAGATAGTTGAGGACGGACTGGATCGAATTGTAGAGACTGTAGAGGTCGAGCCCGTGGAAACTCACCCGAGCGCCGGGTTCCATCGCGCCATTGCGTTTCCTCAGCCAGTCGACAAATTCGCGGACCTCCCGGTTTCGCCACATCCACGTCGGAAACCTCGCGAACGCCGTCCATTCCGAGGCGGGATATTCAGCGTGCCGCACGTAGTGATCGACGCGCGCGGCGTCCGGCCAATCGCCCTCGATCGCGACAAACGAAAATCCCTTGCGCTCGATGAGCTCGCGCGAGATGCGCTCGCGCATGCGATAGAACTCCGAGGTGCCGTGCGTCGCTTCGCCGAGCAGTACGACGCGCGCGTCGCCGATGCGCCGCAACAGCGGCTCGAGGTCGACCGAGGCGATTTCATCGAACCGCTCGCCCGATGCCGCGAGCGCTTTTGCCAGCGCGCGGTCGTCCGTTTCGAGGGCAGTGGGGCGTTGGGTCACAGCCGGGCGCTTTTCTTCGGCGCCCCACCCTTGCTCGCCCACCAGCGGGACGAAACGCACGTCGGCAAGCTCCTCGGTCCTGTATTCGGTGCGCGACAACCGGGTCACGCGCAGCAATTCCTGGAGGCGCCGATCGATCCCTACGGGAATGACCAGCCGGCCGCCGATCTTGAGTTGTGCCTTGAGCGAATCCGGAACCTCGGGCCCGCCTGCAGCGACCACGATCGCGTCGTACGGCGCATGATCCGGCCAGCCGAGCGTGCCATCGGCGTGGAGCACGTGCACGTTCGAATAGCCGAGGTGGGACAGAACAGACGCCGCCTTCTCTGCGAGCTGGCCGATGCGCTCAACCGTATAGACGTTGCCGGCGATTCGCGACAGGACCGCCGCCGCGTAGCCCGAGCCGGTGCCGATTTCCAGCACGTCTTCGCCGCCCTCGAGTTCGAGCGCGTCCGCCATCAGCCCCACGATGTAGGGCTGCGATATTGTCTGCCCCTCGGAGATGGGCAGCGGCGAGTCCTCGTACGCGAATTCGCGCATGGGCTCCGGCAGGAACTCCTCTCGAGGCACGGCTTGCATCGCGTCGAGCACCCGCTGTGAGCGAATGCCGCGCCGTGCCACCTGGCGCGTGACCATCCGCTCGCGCAGCGTTGCGAAGCCCGCCTCGCTCATCGCGCGACCGCAGCCGATTCCATCGCAACGATCACTTCCCTGAGCTTGCCGCTGTGGCTATCGCAATGCGGTGACCGCTTGTCCAACCCGACCCGAACGTTCGACAGCGATTGCTGGGCAAGATAGCGCTGCAGCGCCGGTCCGGCGGCGCGCCACGCTGCATGACGGGCCTCGACAGCGCACGGCTCGAGCCGCAGCACCAGCCGATCGGCTGCGGTCTGCACGATCTGGAACCGATGCACGTGCGCGGCTTCCTCCACGATCGTCGTGAGCGCCATGGGCAACAGGCGCACAAAAGTCCCATCCGCGGCGCGCAAGGACAGGATGTCGTCGCGCCTGCCTTCGACGCGGGCCGCAGGCAAGGGACTGCCACAGGCGCAGGGCTCGGGCTTGATAACTATGCTGTCGCCCAGGTCGTAACGGATGATGGGTTGCACGTAGTTGGCAAGGTTGGTGAGCAGCACGGTGTGCGAGGCGACACCGGGCGGCGTCGGAAGATAATAGCGATCGACCGGTTCGAGCAGAACCCAATCGGCGTTTACGTGTAACCAGCCTTCGCTGCATCCGAAGGCCATGCTCATGCATTCCGAAGCACCGTATTCGTTGGTGAGCTGACAACCGAATGCGCGCTTGATGTCCGCACCCATGTCGGCGGTCAGGGTCTCGCCACCCGCCCACAGCATCGTCGGCGATATTTTAAGGCGGCCGGCATCCTGCTCCACCGCCAGCAGCGAGAGCATGGTCGGATAGCTCGAAAGAAATTCCGGTTGATAGTCGTTCAACTGCGCGACCAGCCGTTCGATCGGTTCGAGGATCGAGAAGCTGCGCGCTGAGATCCAGGGACTGCCCTGACATACGCGCTGCCAGGAGGCGATGCTCGCAAAATGATCGCCGGTAGCGACCACGAGTGCCGCACGGCGGCTGCTCAGCATGTTCCACGGGTACTGTGTCCCCGGACGAAGCGCGATGTGCGCGGCCATCAGCGCATCGAAGGTGGCGAGCGCGCCCGCGTCCTCGACAAAAACGCCCGGACTCCCGGTGCTGCCCGAGCTCTTCCATACGACATAACGGTTCAGGTAGAGCTCGCCGATATGTCCGCGATCGGCGACGAAGGTCATCACGGCGTCGAGCTCGATGTCAGGGTCGGTCACCCAGTCATCGAAGCGCGCCATCAGCTCGGGCTTGGTGGCGACCGGCAGCTCGCGCGCTTCCAAGTCGCGTTGCGGAAGTCTCGAATACGCGTCGCGATAGAATGCGGAGTGTTGGCGAGCATGTCGCACCAGCGCATCGAAGCGGCGGCGACGCGCACTCTCGATGGCATCCGCGCCCGCGGCGCGCGTCCACCACGTCTCCCACAAGCGGCTGCACGCGTCCCAGTAAATGCTCGACGAACTTGCAGTGGCCCGCCGCGAGGCAGGCACTGGATCCAGCGTACGTTTCGTTTTCTTTTCCATCGAGACTCGATCTAGATCAGCGATCGATAGTGCGCCAGTTGAAGACTGAAACGTCGAAGCGATGCCCTCATTGATCCAGGTCAATATTGTGCGCTGCGCTGGACGTAAGATGAATATGACTATGAGGAAGCCGCAGCCACGAGGACGTGAAATACAGCTGTCTGATCTGCCTGAATGGAGATTTTCGTGACTGACACCCGTGAGACGGCGTCAGTGATCCAAGCGATCATGGCCCGGCGGTCCGTACGTTCGTACCTGCCGCAAGCAATCGCTCGGGCGACAGTCGTCGAACTCCTGTCGGCCGCAGTGCGCGCCCCGACCGCAGTACATCGCGAACCCTGGGCATTCGTTGTCGTCCAGGATGCGCCCACTCTGAAGCGACTGTCGGATAAAGCAAAGCCGCTTTTCGTCGAAGAGGCCCGCCACAGCCATCTCGATCGAGGCGGCCATTCGCTCGAGATGTTCATGAGTCCCGAATTCAACATCTTCTACAACGCCGGCACTCTCATCGTGATCTGCGGGGCCACGTCTGCACCCTTCGCGATTGCGGACTGCTGGCTTGCCGCCGAGAACCTGATGCTCGCGGCGCGGGCCTTGGGCCTGGGGACTTGCGTGATCGGCTCGGCACTAGGTGCCCTGAATTTGCCTGACGTTCGGGCGGAGCTTGGCATCCCCGCCGAGTTCGCCGCTATCGCACCCATCATCGTAGGGGTCCCCAGTGGCGAGACGCCGAGCACATCGCGCAACGATGCGCGGATTCTGTTCTGGAACTGACTTGTGAGCATCGAACCCAAGCGAAATCCGCGACCAAAACGGTCGGCCGCCCGCAAACCGAATCTGAAGCTGGTCGTATCCGCCGGCAAGGTTTTCAAGCCCGCGAAGCGTCCCGTGCAGCCTCCTGACGTTACGCCTGTACCGCCGGCGCTACAGGATTCGTACTCGTCGACCGCGCTCGCCGAGATCATCGACCGTTCGGTGCACGCGAGCACGGCACGCTTCACCGTCGGTTTGTCGCCGATGATGCTGATCGGCGCCTACATGGATTGGGCGGCGCATCTCGGCTTCTCGCCCGGCAAGCGCCTGCAGCTCATCGAGAAGGCAATCAAGAAGTCGGTTCGGCTGGGCCTCTACGCGAGCCGCCGCGGCGCCGGCGCCGACGTGGAACCATGCATCGCGCCGCTGGCGCAGGATCGAAGGTTCGTCGGCAAGGCATGGCAGCGTCCGCCCTACGACACGCTGTACCAAGGCTTTCTGCTCACCCAGCAGTGGTGGCACAACGCCGTGACCGGCGTCGGCGGCGTCACTCGCGAACACGAGCGTACCGCGGCGTTCGCTGCCCGTCAGCTGCTCGATATTTTTTCGCCATCGAACTTCATCCTTACCAATCCCGAGGTTCTGGCATGCACGCAAAAACAGGCCGGCATGAACCTGGTGCGCGGCTTGCAGCATGCCATCGAGGATTGGGAACGGGCCGTTGGAGGACACCCTCCGATTGGCGCGCAGCGCTTCAAAGTCGGGGAGAACATCGCCGTCACGCCCGGGAAAGTCATCTACCGCAATCGTCTTATCGAGCTGATCCAATATGCGCCGACAACCGCAAAAGTGCACACCGAGCCGGTACTGATCGTTCCGGCGTGGATCATGAAGTACTACATCCTCGATCTCAGCCCGCAGAACTCGCTGGTCAGGTACCTGACCGAGCAGGGCTACACGGTATTCATGATCTCGTGGAAGAACCCGGGGCCGGAGGACCGCGAGCTAAGCATGGACGATTACCGGAACCTCGGCGTCATGGCTGCGCTCGACGCCGTCTCGGCGGTCGTGCCGAAAGCGAAAGTACACGCCGTCGGCTATTGCATCGGCGGCACGCTGCTCGCGATCGCCGCAGCCGCGCTGGCACGCGACCACGACGATCGTCTCAAGTCGACGACGTTCTTCGCGACGCAGACGGACTTCACCGAGGCGGGTGAACTGATGCTGTTCATCAACGACAGCCAGCTGGCGTTTCTCGAGGACGTGATGTGGGAGCAGGGATTTCTCGACACCAAGCAGATGGCCGGCGCTTTCCAGATCTTGCGCTCGAACGATCTCATATGGTCGCGCCTCATCCACGAATACCTCATGGGCGAGCGCCAGCCGATGAGCGACTTGATGGCGTGGAATGCCGATGCGACGCGCATGCCTTACCGCATGCACTCACAGTATCTGCGCCAGCTATTTCTCGACAATGACCTCGCAGAGGGGCGCTACCGGGTCGATGGGCGCGCCATTGCCCTGGCGGATATCCGGACTCCGATATTCGCCGTCGGCACCGAATGGGATCACGTGGCGCCGTGGCGATCGGTGTACAAGCTGCATCTTCTCACCGACGCCGATGTCACATTCCTGCTCACCAGCGGAGGTCACAACGCCGGCATCGTCTCCGAACCCGGCCACGCCGATCGTCATTACCGGGTGTCCACCAAGATGGCCGATGCCATGTACGTCGATCCCGAGGTCTGGCAAGCGAAGACGCCACCAAGCAGCGGATCGTGGTGGCCCGAGTGGGTGGCGTGGGTGAATCGCCATTCAGGACCGATGACGACACCGCCGCGACTCGGGTGTCCCTCCGCGAA
The DNA here is from genome assembly GCA_963816915.1 of uncultured beta proteobacterium. Classification (GTDB taxonomy): domain Bacteria; phylum Pseudomonadota; class Gammaproteobacteria; order Burkholderiales; family Casimicrobiaceae; genus PALSA-1003. Next base: position 1,050,019 of record CAWFMK010000007.1, on the reverse strand, counting down.
CTACATGGTGCTTTGCGACGCGCCTGGAAGCTATGTCATGCAGCCGTGACCACGCAGGTCAAGCCGCGGCACCGGTGGCCGCCGTTTCGGACGATGCGTGAGGTGCCGGCTGGTTGGGCCGATCCGAAACGATGCGGCCATCGACCAGCTCGACGATGCGGTCGCAGCGCACAGCGAGTCGCGGATCGTGGGTGACGATGAGAAAGGTCGTCCCTAGCGTCCGGTTGACCGAGCGCAGCAGATCGAAGACCCCGTCCGCGGCGCGCGTATCGAGATTGCCGGTCGGCTCGTCGGCGAGTATCAGCGCCGGCTGCATCGCCAGCGCGCGGGCGATCGCGACGCGCTGCTGCTGGCCGCCCGACAGATCGCCTGCCATGTGGTCCTTCCACGGCTCGAGGCCGACTTGGCCGAGCAGCGTTTGCGCAGTTCTGTTCATTTCCACATCGGGCCATCCTCGATTCGCCAGCAGAGGCATCCGCACGTTTTCGGCGGCGGTGAATTCGGGAAGCAGGCAGCTGTACTGAAAGACGAAGCCGATCGAGCGCCCGCGCAGGCGCGTGAGGTCCTGGTCGTTCAGTTTTCCGGTCTGACTTCCATCGATGATGATCTCGCCGCGCGTCGGTGTATCCAGCAGTCCGATCACGTTGAGCAGCGTACTCTTGCCGGAACCCGAGGGTCCGATCAGCGCCGTGAATTCACCGTGCTCCAGGACCAGGTTGATCCCGTGCAAGACTTCCAGCTCGACCGGCGTATTCGGCGCGTAGGCCTTGTGAACGTCGATCACGCGCAGGACGGGGAGGGGCTTGCCTTTATCCACGGATCGCCACGACCGGGTTGAGCTTGGCGGCACGCCGTGCGGGAACCATGGCTGCAAGCGTGCCCACCAGCGTTGCGCCGGCGGCGGTGGCGACGAACAGCATCGGATCCACTGTGACGACGAACAGCGGCGTGCCGTCGGGATTCTTGGCGATATCACGCCAGAAGTTCAGGAACAGGAATCCGAGCACCGAGCCAAACAGCGATCCGACCAATCCCATCACCGCTCCCTGCACCAGGAACAGGCGCAGCACCTGTCCCTGCGTCGTTCCCATGGCGCGCAGGATGCCGATCTCGCGCGACTTCTGGACGACCGACACGACGAGCACGCTGGCAATTCCGAGCGCGGCGGTCAGTCCCACAAAGAATCGGATGAAGTTGTTGGACAGCGTTTGCGCCGAAAGCGCCGAAAAGAACTGGGCATTGGTGCGGATCCAGCTGTCGGCTTCGAGCGCAGTGAGCGCCTGGATCGTCTGGGCGACCGTTTCAGCCTGGAACGGATCGCGCACGTTGAGCTCGATGCTGGACACGCCTCCCACCAGATCGAGCAGGTTCTGCGCCGTGCGCAATGAGATGTACACATTGCGCTCGTTGATGCCCTTGTTCCCGAAATCGAAAATGCCGGTGACGGTCAGCGTTTCCGCCGCGCCCGACGCCGTGGTCAGACGCAGCTTGTCATCCAGCGCGGCGCCGAGGTCCTTGGCGAGCTCGGTACCGATCACGATATCCGAGGTGCCGACGCCGACCTTGCCCGCGACGATCTTGTCGGTGAGTGCGATCACGCGCAAGTACGTTTCCGGCTCGACTCCGGTGATCGTGACCGCCTTGTTGGCGTCACCACGAATGGCAAATCCCGGACCGGAAACCACCGGAGTGACATCGGTGACATCAGGCAACCGCTCAATCTGGCTGCGAACTTTCTGCCACTGATCGACGGATTTCAGGCGCTGCGATCTCGGCTGGACCAGTGCAGCGATGGCCCCTTCGCCGGGTTCGCGCTGCGGGCGTGCAACTTCCTCCGGCGGGATGACCACGATCTGTGCCTGGAAACTGAGCGTCCTTCGAAACAGGTTCGTTTGCAGCGCGGCGAGCAGCGCCGACATGAAAACGATGACGGCGACGCCCAAGGCGACGCCGACAATGATCAGCGATGTCTGGATCAGGCCCTCGCGCATGAAGCGGATGGCGGCTATCCACTCGAACGGGGCAAAGCGGTTCAATGCGCTGCCGACCCGACAGGTGCGCCGCGCACGCGTTGCCCGGCCTGGACCATGACGCTGGTCGCCGGAATCAACGCGTCGCCGGCGACGACACCGTCAAGGACCTCGGTCCGGCCGTCTCCGCGCAGGCCTACCTTGACAGGCTGGCGCGTCGCGCGCCCATGGCGGACGACCAGCACCCACGGTTGCGCGCTGCCGGCATCGTGGATGGCGTCGGTGGGCACTACGACGGTATGAGCTCGTTTCCCGACGGCGATGTCGACTGAAACCGTCATGTCCTGTCGAAGGTAGTCTGGTGGATCGGGCACCTTCAGTTTGACCTCGACCGATCCACGCAGCGGATCGATCCCTGGATTGACATAGACGACCTCGGCCGGGAAGCGCCTCTCGGGGTAGGCGTCCGCGGAGGCCAGCGCCTTCTCACCGAGCTCGAGCTGGGCGAGGTTCTTTTCGTCGATCTGGACGACGAGCTGCGTTTCACCGTCGGGCGCGAGCAGCATCAGCTGCTTGCCTGCTTCCGCGACGTCGCCGGGTTCGACATTGCGTCCGATCAGTATCCCGTCCGCAGGTGCGCGCAGGACCGTCTGGTCGAATCTCGCCTGCGCCACCTGCAGCGTGGCATTGGCCTGGCCCAAAGCCGCCTTCGCCAACCGGTAGTCACTGCCGTTGGGTCGATTCGTCTCCACCTGAAGCTGCGCTGCGCGCAGCTGGCTCGTCGCCACGTCGAGATTGCGCTGGACATCGTCGAGCTGCGCCTGCGAAACGAAATTCTTGGCAACCAGGTCCTTGGTACGCTGATATTGCTGTTGCGCCTGCTTGACGTTCGCTTCCGCCTGCTTCAGCGCCTGTTCGGCTGCGGGAAGGGTCAGCGCATCGAGTTGCGCCAGCTTGGCCTCGGCCTGCGAGACCGCCGCCTTTGCCTGCGCGAGCGCCGCCAGCTCGTCGGTCTGATCCTGCTCGATGAGCACTTGACCGCGGGTGACGCGCTGGCCTTCCTCCACCGGAATGCGCACCACGCGGCCGGTACTCTCCGCAGCGATGGCGACGCGCCGTGGCGTGATCACCTGGCCGCTCGCCACCACCGACTGCGTAAGATCCTCGACCACCGCGAGGTACACCGGAACCGACGTACCGAACATCAGGTTGCGCGCCGCATAGCCGACGCAGACGAGGCCGATGGCTACCGCGACGCCGAAGCGCAACCCATTCCTGCGCAGCCATCCAGCGACTTCTTGCACCTCCATCCGCGTTTAGGAGGACCTGCGTCCGGTCGTCGCCTTGGCGCGTACCGTACCGGGGCGCCTCGGCGACTTCGCGCTCACGCTCTTGGTCGATCTCGTAGTCCGACGTTTGGCCGGCTTGGCGACGCGCCTGGCCTTTGCCGACTTGGCCGCGGCCCTCGAAGCGCTGCGCTTGGATCCCAATCCTTCCGACATTCCGATCAATACGCCGCTTGCCAGCGTGGCAAAATTTTGGGTGAGCAAATGCGCCGCCTTGAAGCTCGTCTCGCGTTGAGCGCGCATCGCCAACTGCGCGCGCCGCGCGTAGTCACGAACTGTCGACGCGGCATGGGCACCGGCTGCGGTTCCAGACAGCCTCGTGCTTTTCAGGACCGCCTGCCACGGTGCACTGAGCCTGTCGCTGACGCTGGCCGTCGCGTGCGCGAGGCTCTTCAGGAATTCGTCTTCCAACCGCTCGAGCTCGTCGAGCGCCTGCTTCAGGTTCGAGTCTTCGTAGTCGTAGCCCTTGCCGGTTGCGCGGTGAAGCGCGACATCGCTGGCATGGACTGCCTTCAGCAATGCGTCGTCCATCCCGGCAACGGTGTCGGCAAGCGCCTTCTCGACCCTGGTCTCGCGCTTCGCCAGGCCAAGGTGAGCGCCTGCGATCACGCTTCTGAGGACCTTCCCGATCTGATTCAGGGTGAGTTCTCTCTGCTGCAGTGCCTTCAGGGTGAGGTCTCGCACCGCGATGCGTACGTTTCCGCCTTGCTTGACCGACTGGCTCGCCAGCGCCTTCAATACTTGATCGACATCGTTCGCAGCATTCGTCATGGATTCTTCCTTGGTTGGGGCGTGCTCTGTGAGAGCTTATGCTCTTGGCGCGACTTCGGTTTGACGCATATCAAACCAGCCCGCGCTGCAGGCGCATACGCTGATCGCACGGAACGCCGTCCCAAGCGATATCGAGCGAGGAGCGAGCGCCAGAGACGCCTGGAACAGTCATGAGCGAAAAGATCTGGTTGAAGCACTACCCCCACGGCATGCCCGTCGAGATCGACCCCGACCGCTTCGGTTCGCTCGTCGAGTTGCTCGAGTACATCGTCGGCAAGTACGCCGACAAGCCGGCGTACCACAACCTGGGCTACTCGATGAGCTACGCGGAGCTGGCGAGAAAATCGCGCGACTTCGCAGCATACCTGCAGTGCCTGCAGGGCATGGCCAAGGGCGAGCGTGTCGCAATCATGTCGCCCAATCTGCTGCAATATCCGGTCGCGCTGTTCGGCATCCTGCGTGCCGGAATGACCGTGGTCAACGTCAACCCGCTGTACACGCCGCGCGAGCTCGAGCACCAGCTCAAGGACTCCGGCGCCAAGGCGATCGTCATCCTGGAGAATTTCGCCAGTACGCTGCAGCAGGTCATCAGCGAGTACTTCGGTGCAGCACGTGGTTACGTCGCAGGTCGGCGATCTGCTGCCGGCGCCGAAGCGGTGGATCGTCAATATCGTCGTCAAACGCGTGAAGCGCATGGTCCCCGCATGGCGAATCGATGGTGCGATTCCATTCCGCGTCGCGCTCGCTCGCGGTGCACAGGCGACGCTCAATCCGGTGAAGTTGACGCACGCTGATATCGCGTTTCTGCAGTACACCGGCGGCACCACCGGCGTCGCAAAGGGCGCGATGCTCACCCACCGCAACATGCTCGCCAACGTGGAGCAGACGGGAGCGTGGGTCTCGGGCAACTTCAAGGAGGGCGAGGAGATCGTCATCGCGCCGTTGCCGATGTATCACATCTTCTGCCTTACTTCGACGCTGTCCTTCATGAAATGGGGCAGCCTGATCGTGCTGATCACCAATCCGCGCGACATGCCGGCGTTCGTCGAGGAGCTCAGGCGCTGGAAATGGAGCGTCATGACGGGCGTCAATACGTTGTTCAACGGGCTGCTGAATACGCCCGGATTCGACCGGCTCGATTTCACGTCGGTCAAGGTGGTGGTCGGCGGCGGGGCTGCGGTGCAGCGGCCTATTGCCGAGCGATGGAAACGCGTCACGGGCGGCTATGTGACCGAAGCTTACGGCCTCACCGAGACTTCGCCCGGCGCGTGCGCCAATCCGCTGGGCGCACCCTGGAACGGCACCATCGGACTTGCCGTTCCCCTCGACCGAAATATCGATTCACGACGACGGCTTCAACGAGCTGCCGATATGGAATGGCGAAGGCGATCTCGACAAGTGCACCGGCGAGATCTGCGTGCGCGGCCCGCAGGTCATGAAAGGCTACTGGAACAATCCGGGTGAAACGGCCAAGGTGATGCAGGACGGCTGGCTGAAGACCGGCGACATCGGCAACATGAATGCCGACGGCTACATCACGATCACCGATCGGAAGAAGGATATGATCGTCGTGTCGGGGTTCAAGGTTTTCCCGAACGAGGTCGAAAACATCGTTGCGATGCATCCGGGCGTGCTCGAGTGCGGCGCAGTCGGCGTACCCGACGACAAGTCGGGCGAGGCGGTGAAGGTCGCGATCGTGCGCAAGGACCCGAATCTCACCAAGGAAAGCGTAGTCGAGCACTGCAAGATGCAGCTCACCGGGTACAAGGTGCCACGCCACGTCGAGTTTCGCGACGCCCTGCCGAAGTCACCGATCGGGAAGGTCCTGCGCCGCGAACTGCGCGATGCACCTCAGCGCTAGCACGAGCCTTTTGCGTTGCCCTGGATTCCGCATGCCGGTCACGAGCCGGAGTCAGTCCTGACCGACAATCAGTCCGCGTAGCCCGGCGACTCGCGATCGAGCACGCGCATCATCGCATCGAAGTACATGCGCTCGCGCTCGCCGCGGGAGTGGCGATCGTTGCGCGAAGGCGCCTGCACCCGTGCGACGACATCGTCCGACAGGACCTGGATCGGCCGGCCGGTGGACAGCGCGAGCACCTGGGCGCGGCACACGCGCTCGAGCTTGTACAGCCATTTGTACGCCTGCCCGATACTGCTTCCGGTGACGATTACGCCGTGGTTCTTCATGAACAGAATTTTCCTGTCGCCGATCACGCCCGCCAACCGCTCGCCCTCCTCGAGCGAATCGGCAACGCCGGAATAGTCGTCGTCGTAGGCGATGTGGCCGTGGAAAAAAGCCGCGGTCTGGCTCGCCGGCAGGAGGTGGTTGTCCTCAAGCATGTTCAGTGCGAGCGCCCACGGCTGGTGCGTGTGAAGCACGACGCGAACGCCACAAAGGCGATGGATCGGCGCATGGATGCACTGCGCCGACTGCTCGACCACGCCCTCGCCCTCGAGCGTAGTGCCCGATTCGTCGAACACGATCATCTCGCTGGCGCGGGCTTCCGACCAGTGCAGCCCGAAGGGCAGGATCAGGTAACGGTCGTGCTGTCCGGGCACTGACGCCGTGAAGTGGTTGTCGATGCCCTCTTCAAGCTCGTGGAGTACCGCCAGGCGGTGCGCTGCGGCGAGATGGATCCTGGCTTGCGTGAGCGCATCGCTGTCACGCGACGACGTCAACGAGTGCACTGACATGAGAGACCTCCAGAGAGTGCGGTCGATCGAAGTATACGGCGGAAATTCGAGCGCCGAGCCACGCGCTGCTCATCGATTCTGACAGTGAATTCAGTATTTGGCCGATAGCGCCCGGTCAGCGCTTGGAAGAACCTGCGATTGCACCCAGGCCGACTTCGGGATTCTGTCGAGGCCGGCGTACTTCCTTTACTTTTGGTGAAAGGACAGTCGATATGAGCAAGAAATCATTCCTCCGCCACGCGCTCGTCGCGGGCGCATCGGCATTGTTGGTCGCCTGCGCGGCGCCCGGGACCCGCGTCAGCACTGACTCCAGTTTCTACAGGGACACGGCCAAGACGCAACAGGCGTGGTGCTCGCAGTTCGGCTGCGGGTGCGCGATCGACGGCGCACCCGCGACCTGCTCGCTCGTCAGCACGTGCCTGAGCACCAATAGCTGCCGGCAGTCGACCCAGTAGGGCGCCTGCGCATGGCAGTCCAGACCGGCGGCGCATCGTTGGCGTGCCGCCGTCCGGACTTTTCTTCACCGCGTCCGGGTCGATGGCTGACCCGACGCGCAGGCCTCGAGGTAGCTTTGGAAGACGCCGACGTGCACGAGCGCGGCGTCGCACGAGTTTGGCCACAGCTCCTCGCTGCGGAAGCGGACGTCGTAGGTGGGCTCGTCCTGGGCGACGACGCCATGTGCGTGGGCGTCGGGAAACGGATACGCGGGTGATTCGCCGACCACCACGCCGGTCTTGCCCCGGATGTACGCCGGCATGCGCACGTGGCCCGGCACGTAGTCGTCTCTAACGCGTACGCGATCGCCGGCAACGAAGCGTTCGCGGCTGACGACGTTCGCGCGACCGGGCGCGCTCGGCGCCGCGATCGGACACGCACCGCCTGCGCGCCGCTCCAGTTCCTCGCGCGTCACCAGTCCCTTTTCGACCAGCAACGTCGCCAATCCCGTCAACGAACGCTCGTAGTAACCCGCACCCAGATAGTGGCGAGGATCCATGCGCTCGATCGCGTGCCGGTATTCGTCCATGTTGAACACGCCGCACTTCACCGCGAGCGCATAGAGCGAATTGGCGCGCACCTCCCACCCGGCGTGGAACGCAGGTGCATTCGGCGTGTAACGCACGCGCCCGAAGCCTTGCTTGCCGCCTAGATCGTGGATGCCATCCATGGCCGGCCTATAAGCGAGCCACGCCGATCATCGAATCACGGGTGACGATCGACACCAGCCTCTCCTCCGCCCATCCGATCGTCGACTGCGGCTGCATGGGCAACACCAGGTAACGCGTGTCCGCCGTGGTGTCCCACACGCGGATTTCGACGTCGGCGCCAAGGTCTAGCCCCATTTCCTTGAGCACGGTGCGCGACTGGCGCACCACGCGCGAGCGGTATTCGAAGTCCTTGTACCAGTCCGGAGGCAAGCCGATGAGCGTGAACGCGGTGCATGAGCACTGCGTGCAGCAGATGACGTTGTGAATCGCCGGCGTGTTTTCCAGCACCACCAGTTGCCGATGGTGTTTGGGCATCATCAGCCCGAGCTCGCCGACGGCGGATCGACCGTTCGCCAGCAGGCGTTCCCGGAACGCGGCGTCGGTCCACGCTCTGGCCACGACACGGGCGCCATTTTGCGGCACCCACTGCTCCTGCGCCAGGCGGTCGAGCTCCTTGGCCTCCACGCTGGCGTTCAAGCCACGATCGTCGAGCACGTCCTGGATCGCGCTGACCCGGTCCTCTATCGACGCCGTGCGCTGGAAACCTTGCCTGGGATCGGAGCTATCCATCATCTCTATACGTCGCACAACGATATCAATGCTGGGTGCCGCCTTTCCCAGGACTCCTGGCCTTCGCCGACACAGCTTCCACCGACATCGTGAACGTGCGCTGCTCGTCAGGCTGGAGCGCCCCCACGCCGACCAGCTTGCGCGCTATTTCTTCGCCGCGATCGTTCTGAATCGACACGACGATCGTGTACTCCCACGGCTCCCCTTCAGCGGGGTGGCGGATGCTGCCTTCGATGCGCAGTGGCGTGACCACCGGCGTTTGCGGCGCCTCGACGACGGCATCGAAGCGCAGGTAGTGCCGGCAGGCCGGACATACCGCTGCGCTTTCGAGAATGGTCTCCCGGCAATGCGGACACAGGCGCGTCGCCCCTGGCAATCCGGGGCGGGCGCTGTTCATGACCCCGCGCCGCGCTCCACGCCGTGACCGTTGCTGTACTTCGGCGGCTTGACCGCGGATTCGTCACCCCAGCCGAATTCAGCATGGCCGCGCATGCGGGCGCCCGGGGCAACCGCCAGCGCGCCCGCCTTGAGGTCGCCTACGACGACACCGGTCTGCAGCAAGTCCACGTGCGAGGCCTGCTCGACATTGCCTTCGAGCTCGCCCGCGATCATGACCTTGTCGGCACGCACGGCGCCGGTCAGCTTCGCTCCGGCCTCGATGGCGAGATCGCCCTGCACGTTGACGTCGCCCTTGAACTTGCCGGCGATGCGCACGCTTCCACCGCCTTCGATTTTCCCCTCGATGGTGATGTCGGAAGCGATGAGCGACTCCTTGCGTGACGCGCCTGCAGCCGGCCGGACTGCCGGCGCCGCGACTGGCGTAACCACGGTGGCGGGCTGGGGCACTGTTTCGTACCGGACCGGTTCCTTGGCTTGTGTGTCGGGGGCCCTCGGGGCCGTGCTTTCTTTCCAAATAGACATTGCGCACCTCCACTTTGCGGTCAATGGCTTTTGAGCCTAGCGCTAAAGCGCGCCCAATGCAAATGTCATAGGTTCGGGTACCCAGGGGTAAGACCACTTCGCAGGACATCTGGTCGGGTCATTCCCATTCCGCGTTCACTGCTTCAATGGCGCGGGCAGCGGTCAACTCAATTTCACCGCGAATCCCCGCTGCACGCCCGGACGCGCCATCATCATCGCGTACCACCTCTGGACATTCGGAAATTCGGCGAGGTCGACTTTGTGCCGCGGGTGCCTCCACGCCCAGCCGAGGATCGCGAAGTCTGCGATCGAGAGCTCGTCGGCAAAGAATTCCTGGGCGGCCAGCCGACGGTTCATAACCGCGTAGAGCCGCCGGGTTTCCTTGGAATAGCGTTCGAGTCCGTAGCGACGGTCCACCTCGTTCTCCATCGCCGCAAAATGATGAACCTGTCCCGGAAAAGGTCCAAAGCTGCCCATCTGGAACATCAGCCATTCGAGCACGGGGATGCGCGCCTCGAGATCGCGCGGCCAGAACTTGCCGGTCTTTTCTCCTAGGTAGATCAGGATCGCGCCGGACTCGAAGACGCTGACCGGTCTTCCGTGGGGCCCTTCAGGATCGACGATCGCCGGAATCTTGCCATTCGGACTGATCTTTACGAATTCGGGATCGCGCTGGTCACCCTTGCGGATGTCGACGATTTTTATTTCGTAAGGAAGCGCCATTTCCTCCAGCGCGACGCTGATTTTGCGGCCATTCGGCGTGTCGAATGCATGCAGCTCGATGGACATCGGGCGATCCTCGTTTATCGCTTATCGGTAAAGGTCGATCACCGATCGCTCCCGATCATGACTACGAGCGCCGCACCGTGAGATCCTGGCGCTTGAACACCCCCGGCTGCAATTCGACACCGAGGCCCGACCCTTCCATCGGATACACATAGCCGTTCTCGACGCGCGGCACTGCCGTAACCAGCTCGTTGTACCAGCCGCGATAAAAGGCGCGCACCGATTCCTGGATCAGCGTATTAGGCTGACTGAAGGACATGTGCACGGCGGCCGCGAAACCCACCGGACCGATGCAATCGTGCGGCGCGAAAGGACGATGCCACGTTTCCGCGAGCGACGCGATCTTTCGTCCCTCCGTGAGCCCGCCGGTCCAGCACAGGTCGACCATCACGACATGAACCGCATCCTTCTCGAGGAGGTCCTTGTAGGGCCAGCGCGAGCCCAGCGTTTCACTTGCGCAGACCCACACGTCCGTCGATCGCGCGTATTCTGCGAGCGCCTGCGGCGAATTCATGCGAATGGGATCCTCGTACCACATCGGAGCATAGGGCTCGAGCGCCTTCGCGATCTGCTTCGCCGCGGGTAGGTTCCACAGCGAATGGAACTCAACCATGATGTCCATGCGATCGCCGACCGCCTTGCGGATTTTATCGAACGGCTCGATCGCCTTTTTCATCTGCGCTGCCGAGATATATAGCCCGCCGTTTTCCTGAGCTGCCGGATCGAAGGGCCAAATCTTCATCGCATCGATGCCGCTTTCAAGCAGGCTTTCCGCCAGTGCGTCGGCCCTGTTCATGAACGCGTCGAGGTCTTCGAACGGGCCTTCGCCCTGACCCAGGTTCCAGTTGGAGACCGGGCGAATGTTCTTCGAGCGAACGTAGCGGTAGCCGGCGCAGGTGTTGTAGATGCGAAGCTTGTCCCGGCACAGACCGCCCAGCATCTGGTGCACCGGCTGGCCGCATAGCTTGCCGAAAATATCCCACAGGGCGATGTCGACAGCCGAGGCGGCGCGATACTCAACGCCGGTCGATGATTGCGCCATCGGGAGGCTCAGCATTTCCTTGTTGAGCGCCTCGATGTGCAGGGGATCGCGGCCAAGCAATCGATCGGCCAGCGTCTCGTGGATATGCGCTTCCACCGCGCCGGCGCCGTAGAAGGTCTCGCCCAGACCGATCGTGCCGCTGTCGGTGTGGACGCGGACCCAAATCACGTTGGAGAACTCCTCGGTCCGCAGCGTTTCGAGCGCAGTGATTTTCATCAATGATCCGTTGATCGATCGATCGGCATGGCGACGGCTTCCCACGTGAAGCGGCGCATGGAGCCCTGGCAATATTCAGTATACTGACTCAGGACCTTTTCCACTCGACCCGCGGCGTCGAAGCCCCGACCATGCGCATCGTGTTTCACGGAGAGAACGCTGCATCGTTCAGCGACGATTTCGGACGGCTCGTTGGCGAGGCGGCGCGGATTTCGGTCTTACCCGACGTGCTGAGCGATCCAGCACATTCGCAGGCCTACGTCGACGCGGATGTCATCGTTGGCGCCCGCTTTTCTCGCGAGCTTCCGCGGCCGAGGCAGCTGCGCCTTTTCCACGTCCCGGGCGCCGGCTATGACGCCGTCGATGTCGCCGCGATTCCAGACTCGGCGGTTGTCTGCAATTGCTTCGGGCACGAGCAGTCGATCGCGGAGTACGTCATGGCGGCACTGCTGGAACGGCACGTCCCGCTCAAGGATGCCGACCGACATCTGCGCCAAGGGCAGTGGACCTATGCATCGGGGTCGCCCTCGCGCCTGCACGGCGAGCTCGCCGGAAAGACAATCGGGCTGCTCGGCTTCGGTCACATCGGCAAGGCGATCGCAGCCCGGGCAAAGGCCTTCGAGATGAAGGTTCACGTCGCCAATCGCAGCCCGGTGACGGCATCGCCTTTGATCGACCGCTCGTATGCGCTCAACGATCTCGACCCGTTCTGGCGCGCGGCGGATTTCTTCGTGGTCTCGGTGCCGTCGAACGCCGAGACGACCGGCATCGTGAACGCCGCATCGTTCGCCGCGATGCGCGAGTCCGCGGTGATACTGAACGTCGGGCGAGGCCCGACAATCGATGAGCGATCGCTCTATGAAGCCCTCGAGAGCCGTCGGATCGCCGGCGCGGTCATCGACACCTGGTACAGCTACCCGTCCCCCGCTCAGCCGAGCGTCCTGCCCTCGAAATTCCCTTTCCACGAACTGCCCAACGTCGTGATGACACCGCACATGTCGGGCTGGACCACCGGAACGATTCACCGACGCCGGGAAACGATCGCCGACAATATCGTCCGTCGCGCCGCGGGACGGCCCTGCGTCAACGTGGTGAGGCCGGCGCGGGACTGATCGGCACGGAGATCGATCCGCCGGCCTATAGCCGCCGTGATCTGTGGCAAACTCCGGCCACGGCGACAGCACAGGAAAGCCCGACCCGCTCCCAGCGGGGGACCTCCTGGCCGTCAACCCGGCCACAACAGGAGGAGGATCGTATGAAACCGCTGCGCTCGGCATTGGTGCTGGCACTCATCGCGGCCTTCGCGATGGCGTCTGGAACGGCAGTCGCGCAATCGGCGACGCCTGCGCCCGCGAAAATGGGCTCGTCGCTGATCGGAAAGCTGGAAGGGCCGGAGATCATCCTGGATCCCAGCGCCTATCCGAAGACGTTCAAGGAAGCGCCGATGCTCGACACGCAGGTGAAAGCGGGAAAGCTGCCATCGGTCGATAAGCGTCTGCCCGAACCCTCGCAGCTTTTCGTCGTGAAGCCTTTGCATGAAATCGGGAAATACGGCGGCAACTGGCGCAGAGCCTTCACCGGACCGGCCGATTACGAGAATGGCGGCCGCATCGTTTCGCTCGACAAGATCCTGACCTTCGACTACACGGGCACCAAGATCATCCCCAGCCTCGCCCGTGACTGGAAAGTCAGCGACGACGGCAAGACGACGACGATCTACCTGCGCAAGGGGTCGAAGTGGTCCGACGGCACGCCGTTTACCGCAAACGATTTCATGTTCTGGTATCAGGACATCTATCTCAACAAGAGCATCAATCCCACCCCGTTCTTCGAGTTCCAGATCAACGGCAAGGACGGGGTGATGAAGAAGATCGACGATTACACGGTCGCCTTCGAATTTCCCGAACCCTACCCTTTCTTCGTCTCTCAGCTCGCAGGTAGCACCGCCATCGGCGCGGGGTTCGCCACGCGCGGAGGCTTCCAGAACTTCGGAGGCGCGTATGCCCCGGCGCACTACCTGAAGCAGTTCCTGCCCAAGTATTCGTCGGAGGAGGCCGTCACCAAGAAGGCCAAGGAGCTCGGATTCGACAGCTGGGTGTCGCTGCTCAAGAACCGCTACAGCTGGGCGCTGAACAACGAACTGCCGGTGATGACGCCGTGGAAGACCGTGTCGCCGATCAACACGCCGACGTGGTCGATGGAGCGCAATCCGTATTTCTGGGCCGTCGATACCGCCGGAAACCAGCTCCCGTACATCGACCGGATCACGATGACGCTGGCTGAAAACACCGAAGTCGCCAACCTGCGCGCGATCGCCGGAGAGTACGACATCCAGGAACGGCACATGGGTCTGGCAAAGCTTCCGGTCTTTCTCGAGAACGCCAAGAAAGGCAACTACACCGTTCACCTTGACCCGGCGCTCAACGGATCCGATGCGACGCTTCACATCGGGAACGCCTATGAGGGTGATCCGGAGATCGCAAAATTCCTGAAGAACAAGGATTTCCGCCATGCGCTTTCTCTGGGTATCGACCGGGACCAGCTCAACGAAGCGTTCTGGCTCGGCGTGGGAACGCCCGGATCGATCGCGCCGGCGCCCGACACCATCTACAGCCCGGGCCCCGAATGGAACAAGAAATACGCGACGCTCGACGTGAAGCAGGCCAATGACCTCCTCGACAAAGTCGGTCTGACCAAGAAAGACGCCGAGGGCTATCGCCTGCGTACCGACGGTAAAGGACGCCTGCGTCTGGAATTGGTGACGGTCGGCGGTCAATTTGTCCCCTATACCGCGATCGGCGAAATGATCAAGCAGCAATGGAAAAAAATCGGCATCGACCTCGATGTGAAGGAACTCGAGCGCAATCTCGCCTTCACCCGCGACAACAACAACGAAAACCAGATGATCACCTGGGCGAACGACGGCTCGGAGATGGTGTACCTGTTCCCGCGCCATGCGCTGCCGGTGGACGCGGCCGAAGCCCACATGGGGATGGCGTACGCGAGGTGGTACGCGTCGCGCGGTGCGGCGGGCAAGAAGCCGGAAGATCCGGAAATGATCCGCGCGATGGACCTGTTCCGCGAGGCGTTCGGCGCGTCGGAGGAGAAACGGGTTGCCAACGCGAAGGAGATCTGGAGGATCGCCGTGGAGCAGATGTGGAGCATCGGCACCGTAGGCCAGTCGCCCGCCGTCATGGGCGTGCGCATCGTGAAGAACAACATGGGCAACGTCCCCGAGCGGCAGGTGAATGCACAGCACGCGCGGACTCCGCATACATCGATGCCGATCACGTTCTACTTCAAGTAGCGAGGAAGACAGCCGCCCCCTGCGCAATCCGGGGCGGTGGCCCGCGCTCATTCCCGGCGTCGCGTGAACGCGCGGGGTGACCGTCGTTCAGGGAGTCGCTAGCATGGTGGCTTACATCATTCGTCGCTCGGTGCTGGCCGTGCTCACGGTATGGGCCATCTCGGTCCTGTCGTTCATGATCATCCACCTGCCTCCGGGCGACTACGTCACCTCGTACATCGCGTCGATGTCGGCGTCAGGGAGCGCGGTGTCCGAGGGCGAGGCGCAGGCGCTGCGCGAGCAGCTCGGTCTCGACAAGCCCATCACCGTTCAGTACGCCAAGTGGATGGGCCTCATCCTGCAGGGCAATTTCGGCATGGCGATGGAGTGGGGACGCCCCGTGTCCGACGTCATCGGCGATCGCCTCACGCTGACCATGATCATTTCGGTGGCGGCGATCCTGTTCACGTGGGGCATTGCCTTGCCCATCGGGATCTACTCCGCGGTCTACCCGTATTCGTTCCTTGATTACGCGTTCACGTTCATCGGCTTCATCGGACTCGCGATTCCCGGGTTCCTGCTGGCGCTGGTGGTGATGTACGTCGGCTTCGCGTGGTTCGGCGCGAACGTGGGCGGACTTTTTTCGCCCGATTTCATCGAGGCGCCGTGGAGCGTGGCGAAGGTGTGGGACCTCGCCAAGCATCTGCCGATTCCAGCGATCGTGCTCGGTGTCGCAGGAACCGCGCAGCTCATTCGCATCATGCGCTCGAACCTGCTCGATGAACTTAGAAAGCCCTACGTGATGACGGCGCGGGCGCGCGGTCTTTCGGAATACCGTGTCGTCATGCGTTATCCGGTGCGGGTGGCGCTCAATCCGTTCGTCAGTACCATCGGCTATCTCCTCCCCTATGTCGTATCCGGCAGCATCATCGTATCGCTGGTGCTGAGCCTGCCTACGGTCGGCCCGCTGCTGCTCAAGGCGCTCATCGCGCAGGATATGTTCCTGGCGGGAACGATCATCCTGTTGCTCGGCGTCATGACAGTGATCGGAACGTTCATTTCCGATCTGCTGCTCATGTGGGTCGATCCCCGGATCCGGTTCGGGAGGGAATAATGGCGGAACTCGCCGCGCCTCCCATCGCCGGCGACATCGCCGAAGACCGGATTGCGGTCGCGACGCAATGGCAGCTGATCTGGTGGCGCTTCCGGAAGCACAAGCTCGCCGTGGGCGGGACGCTCGTCCTGATTGCGTTTTACATAGTCGCGCTCTTCGCCGACTTTTTCGCCTATGTCGATCCGACCGAATCGGAAGCGCAGCGATCGCTGATGGCCCCGCAGCCGATCCACTGGATCGCCGACGGACGCTTGAGTCCTTTCGTGTATGGATTGAAAGGCACCCGCGACCCGCTGACGTTCAAGCGCGTCTACGTGCCCGATACCAGCACCAAGATTCCGGTCATCTTTTTCGGTCATGGTGAGCCGTGGCTGCTGTTTGGATTCATCCCGACGGATCGCCACCTGATCGCGGTGGAAGGCGCCAAGCCCAGCGAGTCGCTGTTCCTGATGGGGACGGACACTCACGGTCGCGACCTCTGGTCGCGGCTCATGTACGCGACGCGGACGTCGATGACCATAGGCCTGGTCAGCGTGGCGCTGAGTCTCATCCTCGGCGTGGTTCTCGGGGGCATTTCGGGATACTTCGGCGGCACGATCGACACCGTGATCCAGCGCATCATCGAGATCCTGCGCTCGATCCCGACGATTCCTCTCTGGATGGGGCTCGCCGCCGCCCTCCCCGCCGACTGGAGCGTAGTGCAGGTGTATTTCGCAATCACGATCATCATTTCGCTCATCGGCTGGACCGAGCTCGCGCGGGTGGTGCGCGGACGATTCATCTCGCTCAAGCAGGAGGATTTCGTGATGGCGGCCGAGCTCCTCGGCTGCAGCAAGACGCGAATCATCTTCCGCCACATGGTGCCTTCGTTCATCAGCCACATCATCGCGGCGACGACGCTGGCGATTCCCGCGATCATCATCAGCGAGACGTCGTTGAGCTTCCTGGGGCTTGGGCTGCGTCCGCCGGCGATCAGCTGGGGCGTCCTGCTGCAGGATGCGCAGAACATCCAG
The DNA here is from genome assembly GCA_963816915.1 of uncultured beta proteobacterium. Classification (GTDB taxonomy): domain Bacteria; phylum Pseudomonadota; class Gammaproteobacteria; order Burkholderiales; family Casimicrobiaceae; genus PALSA-1003. Next base: position 1,033,082 of record CAWFMK010000007.1, on the reverse strand, counting down.
GCGCTGGTCATTTCTCCGTGGCTGCTTCTGCCGTCGATCGCGGTGATCGTCGCGGTGCTGGCGTTCAATTTCATGGGTGACGGCATACGCGATGCAGCCGACCCCTACCTGTAGATGAAGCGCCCCCTGACGCCTGCTCCGCTCGCTGCGCCCCGTGCAGCTCGGCCGGTCGGCGCGGGCGTTTCTGACTGACGATGCGCACCGACACAAAGCCGCTGCTTTCGGTCAGGAATCTGCGGACCAGTTTTTTCCAGGACGAGGGAACGACCAAGGCCGTCGACGGCGCTTCGTTTGACGTTTCTCCCGGGAAGACGCTGGGGATCGTCGGCGAAAGCGGCTGCGGCAAGAGCGTGACGGCGCAGTCGATCCTGCGCATCGTCGATCGGCCCGGGCGCATCGTCGATGGCGAGATTCTTCTCACTCGCGCCGACGGATCGCAAACCGATCTGGTCAAGCTCGCCGCGAACGGACGCGAAATGCGCTCGATTCGAGGCGGCGACATCGGACTGGTTTTTCAGGAGCCGATGACGTCCTTCAGTCCCGTGCATACGATCGGCGCGCAACTCGTCGAGGCGGTGCTGCTCCACACTGCGGTCAGCAAGAAGGAAGCTCGGCGCCGCGGAATCGAAGCGCTGCGCAGCGTGGGGATCCCGAAGCCGGAGCGGCGCATCGACGAGTATTCCTTCGAGTTGAGCGGCGGGCTGCGCCAGCGGGCGATGATCGCGGTGGCGCTCTCCTGCGATCCCCGCCTGCTCATCGCCGACGAGCCGACGACGGCGCTGGACGTCACCACGCAAGCACAGATCCTCGACCTTCTGCGCAAGCTTCAGCGCGAGCGGGGAATGGCCATCATGCTCATCACTCACAACCTCGGCGTGGTGGCCGAGATGGCCGACGACGTGGTGGTCATGTATCTGGGCCGGGTCGTCGAGCAAGGCAAGGTCGACGACATCTTTCACGATCCGAAGCACCCGTATACGAAGGCGCTGCTGCAGTCGATTCCGAGCATCGAGTCGGTGCCGAGGCAGAGGCTCGCCACCATCAGTGGATCGATTCCCCACCCCTTCAACCGCCCGCCGGGTTGCCCTTTCCATCCGCGCTGCGTTTCTTCCATCGCCGGTCGCTGCGACCGCGAGGTTCCGCAGCTCCAGACGGTCGGCGACCGAAGAAAAGTGAGCTGCTTCCTCTATGCGTGATGCAAGGCCACGACGGTGATCCCCGGCAAGGCTACCCCGGACAGAACCGTCCTTCTCCACGTCAAGGGACTCAAGAAGTATTTTCCCATCCGACGGGGGCTGCTTCAGAAGATCATCGGCCAGGTGAAGGCGGTCGACGACGTGACGTTCTTCGTGAAAAAGGGCGAGACGCTGTCGCTCGTCGGCGAGAGCGGCTGCGGCAAGACCACGACCGCGCGCTGCATCTTGAGAGCCGTCACCCCGACGGCGGGCCAGGTTCTACTCGACGACGACGGCCAAGTCCTGGACGTAGCCAGCGCGCCGAAGAGCAGACTTCGATCGCTGCGACGCCAGATGCAGATGATCTTCCAGGACCCGTTCTCCTCGCTGAATCCGCGCATGACCCTGTTCGATATCGTCGGAGAGCCCTTGCTCGTGCACGGCGTGGGCAACGTGCAGGAAAGGACCGACCGCGTGGTCGAGCTGCTTCGTCTCGTGGGTCTGCGCGCGGAATACATGCGCCGCTACCCGCACGCGTTTTCGGGCGGACAGCGCCAGCGCATCGGCATCGCCCGCGCGCTCGCGCTGAACCCCGGCCTGGTCGTCGCCGACGAGCCCGTCTCCGCGCTGGACGTGTCCGTTCAGGCGCAGATTCTCAATCTGCTGCTCGAGCTCCAGGAAAGGCTCGGGCTCACCTACCTGTTCGTCGCGCATGACTTGAGCGTCGTCAAGCACATCAGCGAGCGCGTGGCGGTGATGTACGTGGGAAGGATTGTGGAGACCGCGCCCACCGAAGAGTTGTTTGCCCATCCGAAGCATCCGTACACCGAGGCGCTGCTGTCGGCGGTCCCCAAACCAGATCCGCGACTTCGCTCCGAACGGATCGTGCTCCAGGGCGAAGTGGCGGACCCGGCCAATACCCCGCCGGGCTGCCACTTCCATCCCCGCTGCCAATATGCGCAGGCCGTCTGTCGCGAGAGGTCTCCCGTACTGGAAGAGATCAGCCCGAATCACTTCGTGAGCTGTCATCGCGCGAGGGAGCTTTCGCTTCTCGGCGTCGCTCGTGCCACCGCCTAGAATCGAAGCAATGGAAGCGGTATCCTTCGTATCAGCTGCGTTAATCGGCGCCCTCTTCAATCGGACTTCCGAGCCGTTAAGAAGGCTATGCCGCGTGTCGCTTACTCGAGCAAGGATGGCTCGGCACAATAGGGGATAAGATCTCCATCCCGTAGCGGTCTCTCAGTCGCATGCCCGAAGAATCGCCCGATCGAAATGACGAGCGCTTCCGCCTGCTGGTGGAAGGTGTCACGGACTACGCCATCTTCATGCTGGACCCGCATGGCCAGGTCTTGACGTGGAACACCGGTGCTGCGCGCATCAAGGGCTACGAACCCGCTGAGATCATCGGGCAGCATTTCTCGAAGTTCTACCCGCCCGAGGCGCTGCATCGTCACCTGCCTGAACATGAGCTGCAGGTGGCCGGCACCGAGGGTCGTTTCGAGGATGAAGGCTGGCGACTGCGCAAGGACGGAACGAGGTTTTGGGCTAACGTCGTCATCACCGCGCTGCGCGATGGCACGGGAGCTCTGCGCGGATTTGCCAAGGTTACGCGGGATCTAACCCAGCGCCGCGAGCATGAAGAAGCACTGCGAAGGAGCGAGGAGCGTTTCCGTCTGCTGGTCGAGGGTGTCAGCGACTACGCAATTTTCATGCTCGACCCCAACGGTTATGTAATGACGTGGAACAGCGGCGCGGAACGCATCAAAGGTTACAGCGCAGATGAGATCATCGGTCAGCACTTTTCGAAATTCTATCCATCGGATGCAATAGAGAGTGCGTGGCCAGAGCATGAGCTGCAGGTCGCCACCGAGACGGGACGGTTCGTTGAAGATGGCTGGCGTATTCGCAAAGACGGCACGAGATTCTGGGCGAACGTCACGATCACAGCCTTGCGCAACAGGAACGGGAGTCTCCACGGATTTGCCAAACTGACTCGCGACCTGTCGGAACGCAAGCGCGCAGAGGCGATGGAAGCCATGGGAGCGCAACGGGAGGAAATGCTCGAAGCAGAGCGCAGTGCGCGCATCGCAGCACAAAGAGCAGCGCGCATGAGGGATGAGTTTCTGGCCACACTGTCGCATGAGCTACGGACGCCGTTGAACTCCATCCTGGGATGGACGCAACTGCTGCGAAGACAGGCGACGCCGAAACCCGAGGACTTCCAACGCGCCATGGAGGTCATCGAACGCAACACGCGGGCACAGGCGCAGCTCATCGAAGATCTACTCGATTTGAGCCGGATCATGTCGGGGCGAATTCGCCTCGACGTGCAACCAACGGCGGTCGTCGACGTCGTGCGAGGAGCGATCGAATCTGCGGAGCCGATCGCCCAAGCAAAAGGGGTGCGGCTGGAAAGTATTCTCGATCCACGCGGCGGGAGCGTGACTGGTGATCCGGGTCGGTTACAACAAATCGTCTGGAATCTGCTCAGCAATGCGATCAAGTTCACGCCCAAGGACGGCAAGGTTCAAGTGCTCCTGGAGCGAAGAGATTCGCACATAGAAATCAGCGTCAGCGATACCGGCATCGGCATTCCAGCCAGCTTTCTTCCATACGTATTCGATCGTTTTTCCCAGAAAGATAGTTCGACGACGAGAACTCAGGGAGGCCTTGGCCTCGGATTGGCTATCTCGAAACAGCTGGTTGAATTGCATGGAGGCTCGCTGCACGCGAGGAGTCCGGGCGAGGGCCAGGGCTCCACGTTCATCGTGAGTCTTCCGCTCAAGATGCCGGAAGCAGAAGCCTCGTCAGTGGATCGAATTCATCCCGCGCACGCGATTCCGGAAGAACAATCCATACTTCCTGACCTGGCCGGCGTTCACGCGCTCGTCGTCGACGACGAAGCGGACGCCCGTGATCTCATCCAGCGCGTATTGCTGGACCAGGGAGCCACCGTATCGGCCGTTGAATCCGGCCAAGACGCAATTCGGATCATCGAAACCTCGAGTCCGGACATTTTGATCAGCGATATCGGGATGCCTGAAATGGACGGTTATCAGATGATGCGCCGCATTCGGGCTAGCGAGCAGCACGGAGAGCGGATTCCCGCTGTTGCCCTCACGGCGTTTGCGCGCGCGGAGGACAGAAAACGGGCGCTTCTGGCGGGCTATCAATCTCACCTCGCCAAGCCAGTCGACACGGCCGAGCTTCTCATCGTGATAGCCGGTCTCCTGCGGCGAACTTGAAAGTCGGCGGAGAACAAACCTATGCGCGATACTCGTTCGCACCGAGCGGCCACTCCGGCCATCGCCATGGCCGCCGTGGCGGCGTTCGTTCCGGCCGGTGCTACCGCCGACTCGGCCTCCGGAACGATCACCTATCAAAGCAAATCAGGCCCGATCGTCGTCAACGTCACGAACGTATACATGATCCAGGGTCCGGATGCAGCGAGCCACAAGGCGATGCGTGAACTGATCTTCACTTCCGGTGATGTCGGTGCAAAACTGCAGACCTGCGCATCGATGATGTGCGCCAGCGGAAACGTGCTCGAAGGCATGACCGTCGATTTCGACGTCGGGCCCCGCCTGAACTATTGGGTCGTGGGTAACGGTCAGAAGGTTCAGTACTCGGGCACCGTCAAGCCGGATGAGAGCCTCAAACTGACTGCCGATAGCGCCGAGCACCTCGCCGGAAGCCTCACCATCGACGATAGCGCGACGGGTGGTGCCAAGGTCAACGTCAAATTCGACGCGACGATCTTCAAGCAATTCAGCAAGTAGTCGCCCGGCCTCTGAGCTGGCGGCAGCGCCACGGTTGGCGCCTCGAAAGCGTCGAGCTGATGCATCCAGACCCTAGCGTTGGGGATTGCGCCGGCAACGCAGGCCTGGTTCTGCCGTCGGCGACCCCGAGGGCGGCGTATTCACAATGGCGGTCGTCGTGCCTATGGTCGCCACCGTCACGTTCTCCCGCACCACGAAAGGCGGCTGCCCATCGGCAGGTGCGCTGGTCACGTTGGTGAACGTGCCGGTCATGTTTCGCAGTTGGATACCCGCCCCGCTGGTCCGGATGCTTACGTTGTCGAGACTCACGTTACGTATGCAGGATTCCGGAAGGCCAGCGATGCTGCTTGGCGCCGTCGCACCGGTCGCCTTCAGGCCGGCGATGGTGATGTCGTGGATGTCCGGCGTGAGTGCCGTGACCGCCCGTGGCGAATCATTGGGTGGGTCGGCGGGATCACCCGCGGCCGGGTCGTAGGCGGTTATTGTCAACGGCTGCCGGACACTCGTCAGGGTCAGGTCCTGCGCGATGATGTTGTAGATGCCGACGGCATGATTGCCGCGAGCCCGACTCGACTTGATGAGCAATCCATAACCGGCGTTGGTTTCGACGATGTTACGCGCGACCACGTTGTAGACGCCGTTCACCGCTTCGCCGCCGATCACGATGCCGTTGCCGTTTGTGAAGGTGGAATTGACGATCTGCACGTCATGGGTGGGCAGTTGCGGCAGACCGGCCTCGTTCGGATCGTCCGCGATCGGAACGTTCAGCGGCAAGCCGGATTTGAGCGCGACAGCGTCACCACCGGTATTGACATTCAGGAACAGCAGGGTTGCGTAGCTCGAGCCGACAAGATCGATCCCGTCGGTATGCGCGATCGAAGAATCGGGCATGACCGTGGCGTTGTACTCGGACACGGTGATGTGTTTGCTGTAGCGAAACACCAGGTTCCACATCGGCGCGTTGGCCAGCGTGACGTGGTTAACCGCGACACCATCGCACTGATAGAACTCCACAAGCCACGGGCGCGGCACCCCGTTGGAGGTCGGGATGTCGGCGTAGGGTGCGGCGTACCATGCCGTTCCGTCGCCAGTAGCGCCCGACGGCTGGGTCAGCGTCCACCAGCTCGGCCCGCCGTCAAGCGCCGGCGCGCCGCCTTGGCCGTCGATGGTACCGGGGCCGATGATGCCAGTGTCGACGGCCTGGTACGCCGACACCAATGCCTCGTTCGCGTGGTACGGATAGTTTAGGAACGCAACCCGATATTTTGTGTGATCAGTGGTACCGAGCAGGGTCGCGCCTTTGTCGATCTGCAGTCGGACATGGCTGGCGAGTGAGATCGGGCCTGTTAGATAGGTGCCCTTGCCATCTTCCACGTAGAGCCGCACGGCACCGCCGCCCATCTTGGCGCAGGCGCTGATTGCCGACTGGATCGCAGTGCTGTTATCGGTGACACCATCCCCAACTGCGCCATAGGTCAGCGGACTACAAGGATCGCCGCGGAATTGGCCGGCAGCCGGGTTGATTGCCAGTACCAGCGCCAACAGCACCAGGCAGGTAGCGCCCGCCAGACGTGACCTAAGGAGGGGATATTCCTTTTGTGTCCGAATCATGTCGATCGGACCGGCTTCGCGACCAGCGCGTTGGTCAGACACTGCGCCTTGTACAGCGCTCGCTGGTGCCGTCATCAGGCACGAAAAAACCCGAGGCGAGCCCCGGGTTCTCCGTTTCAACCACTGTTTTATGGCGATGGCGGGATGAACCCAATCGGATACACGTTGCCTGGCGGATAGGGGGCGCACGGCAGACCAGGCGGGGTTGTCGCGTTCGGAGGTGTATCGACCGATGTCACGCCGCCTGGGAAGGGGGTGCCGCCTGTTTCCGTCGCAATCACGTTCTCCTGCACGACCCATCCGGGGATCGGCGGCGAGTGCGTGGAGGTGAGGTTCACGTTGTTGAAGGTCCCGGTCATGTGTCGCAGTTGGAACGTGCCGTTTGCGCCAGCGGGGCCGGCTGCATTTGACGTGATGCTCACGTTGTTGAGGTTCACGTTCAGGATGCAGGATTCGGGCACCCCGGCGATGACGCTCGACTGCGTTGCTCCGGTCGCCGTCAGGTCCGAGATGAAGATGTTGTAGACATTTGGCGTGTATTGCTGGATCGCCTGCGGCGGATCGACGCAGTTATTCGTGAGCGTCAAAGTACACTGGGGCAGATTGGTACCCGTTTCGTTGGGCGGACCGCTGGCTGGGTAGTAGCCGTATATAAGGATCGGCTGCACGACGTTGGTCGCGATCATATTGTTTATGTTGATATCGTGGATACCGACGGCGTAGTTGCCGCGAGTCCTGCCCGTCTTGACCCGCAAGCCCTCCGACAGTGAGGAACCATTCGCGTTGATGTTCTGGATGTTGACATTGTAGACACCGTTCGATGCTTCGCTGCCGATCGAAATGCCGTGGCCGCCGGTTATATTGGCGTTGGTGATCGTGATGTCATGGGACGGCATCGTCGGCAGGCCCATCTGGTTCGGGTCTGAGCCCGGGGGTCCCTGGATGCCCGATACAACATCCAATGGCAAGCCGGACTTAATCGCAACATCGTCGTCACCAACCTGGATATTGATAGTGGAGATGTTCACGAAGCTCGAGCCGACTGGGTCGATACCGTCGGTATTCGGCCCGATCGTAGGTGCAGGGATGGTGTTGGCGGGGTCGGTGTAGTTTTGAACGTGATAGTTGGTTATCGTGATGTTGCTGCTGTAGCGCAATACCAGATTCCACATCGGCGAGTTTACCAGCGTGATCCCATTCACCAGGACGTTGCTGCACTGATAGAACTCCACCAGCCACGGACGCCCCGTGCCGTTGGACGTCGGCATGTCGGTTTGCGGCGCGTTGTACCACGTCGTCCCGTTCAGGGTGGCGCCGTTCCCCGGCGACGGCAGTGTCCACCAACTGTATAGCGATGCCGGAGTTCCAGTGTTTGCAATCAACCCTATATAGGATGGGTTGCTGGCGGTTATCGGGCCGGCGGCAAAGCCGCCCATTCCGGTTCCAGCGGGGCGGTTGGTCGAAGTGGACACGAGGTTGCCCTGGCCGGCGATGGTTCCGGTACCGATGATCCCGGTATCCACCGCCTGATAGGCGAAGACCAGCGCCTCGTAGGGCTTGGTCGGCTGGTTCGGAAACACATTGGTCCCGGGCATCGGGTAGTTGAGGAAAGCAATGCTGTATTGCCCCTGGTCGGTAGTGGCGAGTAGGGTCACGCCCGCGTTGATCGACAGGTAGACATGGCTCTTCAACTGGATCGGGCCGGTCAGGTAGACGTTCTTGCCACTCGGCACGGGGTTGAGCGCGACGATTCCGCCGCCGCGCGCCGCACACGCATCGATCGCGGACTGGATCGCGTCGGTGTTGAGGGTTCCATTGTTGGTGCCGACGGTTCCGTCGCCGACCGCGCCGTAACTCAGCGGACTGCACGGATTGCCGGCAGCCATGGCCGCTCCGCCGCTCATGGTCAGGCCCAGCAACGCCAAGCCGATGATGCCACCAGAATGTGAGCCGCGCATTTGTATTCCTTTGGACTGGATTGACTGTCGAACGTCTATTGCGACCGGCACGCGGGCCGGCCGAACTCAGGCACCGTGGCGGCGTCGGGTCGATATGCCCAGCCCGATCAGCCCGGTTGCCAACAGTGCCCAGGAAGCGGGCTCGGGAACGGTGGCGAAGCTGAAGGTGGCCGACGTTCCTGTGAAGTTGGCGGTCGGGGTGCCCATGGCAGGGAAGCCGGCACCGTCGAAGGTATAAAGGTCCGTGCCGGAGTCAAGGGGCATCAGTACATAGCTGAATGGCCGCATCAAATCTGCGTACGGCACACAAGTGTCGTTGCAACTGAGGAATTGCGAGACGTTGACGAAGGCCCCCGTACTGGCGCCGTTAAAGCCTTGGTACAAGGTATTGAAGTCGAACATGTCTTCGATGAGAGATGATCCTGAGGAATTCGTCACCGGATTTGTCAGGGACTGTCCATTGATGATTGCCGTCACGGACCCAGTCACGCCCGGCGTCTCGATGTCCTGCGCGAAGGTTCCGTCGCCAGTGGTAAAGTAACTCGGGCCCAGATTGTCGAGCCTGACGATCAAGGTGTAACTCTCGCCCGTCAGGCTCGTGGTAGCGCTAGGCAAGCCGAACAGACCACCGGTCTCGCTTCCCGAGCCGATCGTGCCGGTTGTCGTGATCAGCAGCCTCGCGTCCGCCGGTTGGAACGCCAGCGCGCCGCTCAGCAGGGTACTCGCCAGCAGCACCGCCTTGAAGAAGGTCCTATCGGCACTGTTCCGCGGCTGCCTTGGATCGGTGATCGATGCCAATGCGTCAACTGAAATTGGTTTCATGATCTTGACTCCCCCGGATCTTTTTCGACTCAGGCCGCATTCGGTCCCAGCCGACACCTCTCGTGGAGGCGAAATACTTTTGTGCAGTGAGACTGCGACCGGACATCCGGACTGTCAACAGCGATTTGTTACTATTTGTATCGGTAAAAACTACATTTTCACCAACAATCGAAATGCTGAGTTGACGATGGTTGCGACATGACTTGCGACCCATGAGTGAGCTGGTGAAAGACAACCTCTATTCCACGGACTTCATTTCCACTCGATCCATCCATAGTTGAGGCAAGAGCCGTTCCATATCTGACTAAATACGAATGTTCATGGACTTACTCATAAGGCCCTCTTCCTGAAGTTCGGTAACGTAAAAAATACCGACACTGCTTGACGGTCGTGAGCTCGCTCTTGACAATCTGTCAGTGCGCTTTGCAGAGCGCTTGATTTGCAGGCGAATCCAGATGCTCAAGAGACCTCGCTCAGCGGCATTGCTTGGGTCCACCTCGTTGCCGTCCGTTTCACCGCTATAGCTATTTCCGGTTCTGAATGAGTTCCAAAGCATTCAGCGTAGCGTGCGTGACGGCGGTACTTTTCCTGGTCGGCTGTGTCGGGCTCTTCAATCGGATCGTCGATCCGTACGCGTACTTTCGCGATGTCCAGATCATCGGGTTTAACTACAATAAACCAAAGGCGCCCGGCAACGACCGGCTGGTAAAGCCGGCGTGGGCCGCCAAGCTCAAGCCTGACGCGGTCATTGTAGGAGACTCCATTGCGGAGATTGGGCTACCCCCGACCCATCCTGGGTTCACCAGAGATGGCGCATTGGTTCCATTCAACCTAGCAATACCGGGCGCGACCTGGAACGAAACGTTCTGCCTTGCGATGTTTATGATGCGTCAGGCGCCGGTGAAGCGGATGGTCGTGGGCGTGTCAGGCACAGACGAGGGTACCTGCCCTGCGGACGCGACGCTTGCTCAAGTGGACTACGGCAGAGTCTTGTTCTCGCGGACCGCCTTTGATGCGTCGCGCAAGACCGTGCGTCTGCAGCGCCAAAGGGCGTCGATGACTCCAGAAGGGCTGTGGTATTTCGGTCGCTACGATGAGCATCTGCAGACAGGCGATGACGTGGCCAAGAACTTCGCCGTTGTGATGCAAGGTGAGGTATGTGCACGCGCGACCGCTGGTCAAGGCGCGCTGAATAACCTGCGGTTGCGCAAGGACACGGTGGCGAGCGACCAGGGCACGGGACTGCGCAAACTGATACGACTCGCTTTGGACAGGCACGTCGAGTTGATCTTGCTCTTCTATCCGACGCACGTTCTGTTGAGCGAGATCCAGCGCCGGTGTCAGGGTCCTGAGGCGCATTGGAATTGGGTTTGGCACGTCGTGTCCATCGTGGCCCAAGAGACCGGAGGTAATTCGCGACAGATTCAGGTCTGGCAATTCTCGGATTACTCGCCGAGGAATGGCGAGAGAATTCATTTGGGGAAGCCGGCGCGCGACCGTCTGTGGCAGGATTTAATACACTTCAACGAGGAGGTCGGTGTCGCCGTGTTCGATGCGATCTACTTCAGGGTCCCGGGCTACGGAGCCCAGGTCACCGTCGATAACTTCGACCAACTCGTCGCGCAAAGCGACGACGAGCGGCGACAATTTCTCGCGGACAATCCGTGGGTTCCACAGGAACTTGACGAAACGGTGCGACGCGCCAAGGCCCTCGCGGGCGCAGCCGCTCCGACGAAAATGCAGTAGGCCGGCCAGCCGGTCATCTCTACCGTTAAGCTCAGGTGATCGATGCCTGGTAGATGCTGGCGATCGACGCGTCGAGCGCGTTGTTGAATTCCGCGTCGCTCTGTTGGGCGGTAAGGCCTTCGGTCAACGCGCGCGAAAAACTGGCGGTGACGCCATGGTTGCGCGCAAGCAGCCTGTTAGCCTCCTCGCGCGAGTAGCCTCCGGATAGCGCGACCACGCGCAGCACCTTGGGATGACTGACAAGATCGGCGTAGAAATCGTCGACTGAGGGAATCGTCAGCTTGAGCATGACCTGTTGTTGCGATCCCAGACTATCGAGCTGCTTGAGGATGGCCGCCTTGAGGAGTCGTTCGGCGCCCTGCTTGTCCGTGGCGTGGATGTCGACCTCGGGTTCGATGATGGGCATCAGATCCGCCGCCAGGATCTGCTTGCCGATCGTGAACTGCTGAGCGACGACTTCATCGATGCCTTTGGCGTCGGCATGCTTCACGACCGAGCGCATCTTGGTCCCGAATACGCCCTTGTCCTTGGCACGCGCGAGCAAGGCGTCCAGCGTGGGCATCGCCTTCATCATCTGTACGCCGTTAGCTTCGTCGGCCAGCCCCTTGTCGACCTTCAGGAACGGAACCACCTGCTTCACCGACCAGAGATAGTCGGCGCTGCCGCGTCCCTCGATCTCGCGGTCCATGGTCTGCTCGAACAGGATCGCTCCGAGGATGCGATCGCCGTCGAACGCCGGGCTGGTGATGATCCGCGAGCGCATCGCGTGCATCAGGTCGAACATCTGCTGATCGCCTGAATAGGCGTCCGCCTTGATGCCGTACAGGCTAAGCGCCTTCGGCGTGCTGCCGCCGCTCTGGTCGAGCGCTGCGATGAAGCCTTTGGCGGATTTGATCTTTTCGTATTGCTGCGGATTCATGGTGGTCCCCGTGGTGGAGTGCAAAAGTCACGGGCCTATTTTATCGTGCGTCGCGGGTTGCCGTGCGAATGAGCGAGGCGACATCTTGCCGTCGCCTGGGTCAGCGGCGCGCGAACAGGGCGGCATCCAGATCACGTGCCGGTCTACTTCGGATTCAGCGGCATCGTCATCAATCCCGCGGCGTATCGTTCACCTCGATTGCGATCCTCGATGCGCTGAAGATGTTCTCCGGCCCGATCATCGAGGTGCACATCAGCATCATCCATCGTCGCGAGGAGCACTACCACCATTCGTACGTTTCAAAAGTCGCGACGGCGGTCATCGCCGGGCTCGGCCGCAAGGTTACCGCGTGGCCGTTCGCGCGGTCTGCGACATGCTGAAGGCGACCCCGCCGGCCTGAGCCAGTGCCGATTTACCGGCCGACCCCGGGCTCGTTGTCATCTCCTGCCCCCGACGTTCTATACTTTGCCCGGAAGTGCAGCGTTTTCTCGACCCGGCGGGCATTCATGTTCGAATCTGTTCAACATCGCGCCATGGCGATGACGCCCGACGGCCTCAGGCTCCGTCGACTCATCACCAATTGCAGGAAGCTGCTGTCGGAGCGCGGCGAGGCCGCCGGCGTATCCCTGGCCAAGATCACCCGGGATTTGTACCGGGAGCTCGACAAGAAGGGTCAGGCCCGATTCTTCGCGGCGCTGCTCGCCGAGTTCTCGCCTGATCCGGAGCGCGTGCTCGCTGCATCCAAGGCCTACGCCGCCGCGCCCTCGGCGACGAATCTGGCGCAGCTCAGCATGGCGGTGGAGCCGCCGCGCCAGGAGCTGCTGCGGCGCCTGAACCGGGCGCCTGGCGGTACCGCCACCATTCTGCGCATGCGCGAGCGCCTGCTGGAACTCAAGGTCGAGAATCGCGAGCTCGACGCGGTCGACTGGGACTTCCGTCACCTGCTGTCGTCGTGGTTCAACCCCGGCTTCCTGCAGATCGTTCGTGTCGATTGGCACACGCCGGCTTACCTGCTCGAACAGATCATTGCGCATGAGGCAGTGCACGAGATCCGCGATTGGAACGACCTGCGCCGGCGCCTCGAGATCGACGGTCGCTGTTTCGCTTTTTTCCATCCCGCGCTTCCCGACGAGCCCTTGATTTTCGTCGAGGTTGCGCTGATGGACAGGATGGCCAATGCGGTGCCGCCCCTGCTCGACGCGCAATCGGCGTCGAACGACCCGACCCGAGCGACGACCGCGGTCTTCTACTCGATCAGCAACTGCCAGCCGGGCCTGCGCGGGGTATCGCTCGGAAATTTCCTCATCAAGAACGTCGTGGATGTGCTGTCGCGAGAGTTCCCACGACTCAGGGTGTTTTGCACGCTGTCGCCCGTCCCTGATTTCGTGGTCTGGCTCGATCGGCTGCTTAAGGGCGGCGACGCGCAGCAATCCAAACCGCTGACACAGGCCTTGAGCGTGGTGGCTGCCGCACTTGGCACCGACATCACCAAGATCGCCGGCGATCCGGCCAGCGCAGTCGAACGCCTGGCGCCACTGAAGATCCCGCTGACGCATCTGTGCGCCACCTACCTGCTGCACCGGACCGATGTCGGCGAGCCTGCGCAGGACGCGGTAGCGCGGTTCCATCTCAACAACGGCGCCAAGCTGGAGCGGATCAACTGGATGGCCGATACCTCCAAGAAGGGCCTGCGCCAATCGCTCGGCATGATGGTGAATTATCTATACGAGCCCAGGGCGATCGAGGGCAACCACGACAAATTCGTCAAGGGCGAGATCGTCGCATCACGGCACGTTCGCAGCCTTGGGCTCGGCGACTGAAGTCGCGGCAAACATAGTAGCTTCGCCTCGATTCTCCACTTATCGCGTTTGGCGACGCGGTCGCGCCGCCGCTTCAGAATCCATCGTGCTCGGCTGTGCGCGCTGGCTTCGACGCTTGCGTAGCTGCGTGTCCTGGAAGTCCTGCGCGAGCATGTACAGGATACCTGTCGACCAGGCGACGGTTAGCAGCCCGGCCATGCCGAGCAGCGCTTCGAGCAGGTGCCAGTGCTGCGGCAAGTAGCCCGCTTGCAGGGTCGTGTAGTTCAGCAAGGTGTTGTACATCGCAATACTGTGGCTGGGCTGCGCACCTTGCAGGAGGAAAAACGACGCCCACACGACGACCTCGATGATGTTGGTGACGACGATCAGCAGGCTCGCGAGAATGACGAGGCCGAGGCCGCCCAGGAAGGACTCCATGGGAGCGAAGCGCTCCTTCAATGCCTCGATGAGTCTCAGGATGCCGAACATGCCGGTGCCGTGGATCGCCATGGTGATTGCCACCAGGAGCGCGCCCCACATCGCCTCGTCGAGTGAGATCTCGTAAGTTGACACGCCGCTATCCTTTCGAATCTCGACCCTTGATTTGCCTTACGCCGAATCCGGGATATGCACCAGGAACTCCGGCATATCCGGCAGCCCTTCGATGAACGTCCCCTTGTTCTTTCCTTTGATGGAAAAGCGCCGGATCCGCTGATCGAAGCGTTCGGCCACGTAGATATCGCCGTCCGGGCCGATCGCAAAGCCGGACGGGGCTTTGAGCTTGCCGTCGATGACGATGCGCGGCTTGAGCTTGCCGCGCGGAGCCGCTTTGGGGATGTCGTAGGCGAAGATGCTGCCGGTGCCGGCGGAGCCGATATAGAGCGTGTCGCCGTGCAGAAGGAGATGCACGGGTTTCGCGAGCTTCTTCCCGTGAATACGCGCCACCAGCCGCCCGGTCTTCAGCTCGTAGACCTTGACGACGTTTCCCGCTTCGCCCGCCACATAGAGATGCTTGCGATGCACGACGATGCCGCGCACGGAGTGGCGGGGCCTGCCGTGCACGTCGAGCACCACCTTGAGGCCCTGTGGCGACGGCACGTCCAGCGGTGCGCGCTCGCCACACTCGGGGAGCCGGCCCAAACTGGAAGCGACGAGCGTGCCCGGGAGGAAGTTTCCATTGGGAAAACTCTTGAGGAGATGCGAGGCAACCGGCGCCGGCTTGCGTGTCTTGGGCAGGATCGCGAGGACGGTGTTCGTGTCCTGGGACGAGACGTAAAGGCGCCCGTCGTCGCCAAGCTCCACGTCGAAGGGATGGACCATCGCCGGGATGTGCTTCGTGGTCACCACCATGCCGGCGAAGCGGAAAGTGTCGCCGAGGCGGCGATAGCGCGCGATATGGCTGTCCTTGCGCCAGGCGTTGGCAATATAGAGATCGTCGCCGACCAGGGCGAAGCCGCGCGCAATGTGCAGCGGATACGCCCTGGGCGACGGATCGAGCAGCAACGGATGATTCTTGCGTGGCGTGCCGTCGTCCTCGAAGACGCCGATGTTTTCGACGCCGCTCTTGCCCTCACCTCGATAGCTTATCCACCACATGCGGAATATGCGTCAGAGTCCGGTGCGTCTGACGGACGCGCTGCCATCGTCGTCCGTGTCGTTGCCGGTGCTTGACGTTCGAGTCAGAAGTGCCGTCAGGATCGCATGCAGGACGACCGCCGGCCACAGTAGAACGCCGCCTCCGCCGGCGAAACCAACGTAGGCGAGAAACAACGTGACTACCCCGCTGTAGACCAGCATGCCGACTCGCGGCGGCCCCGGCCAGCAGGCGACCGCCAATCCGATCAACGCGATTCCGGCGACGCGCGCTACCGGTAGGGCCACGCCACCAAGCTCCGCACCGAGCAACGCCCGGCCAACGAGCGATGGAGCAATCAGCAACGCTGCGCCGGTCACGGCCTCGCCTACCGCGGCAAGAACAAGCACCCATTTCATCGCGCTGGTCCTATGTCAGAGCTCATCGCGCGCTCGGGCGAGGGCCTTGTGCACGATCTCCTGCTCCTCGGCCGTCAACTTCTCCTCTCCGAGGTTGAAGGTCACCTTGTTGATCTTGCCGGTGAACTTGAACGGAACGTCGTAGCGATACTCGACCAGCGCCAGCGGTGTGCGCGTGTCCTGGCCGATGTCGAAGGTTTCGTCCTCCGGGAACGTGATCGGCGTGGTGTGCTCCATGGAATTCCTGGCCACTTCCTTGCCATCCACCGAGAGCACGCCCGTCCCTCCCTTGCCCAGGCCCGGACCATCGGACTTGAAGTCGAAGACGATGGTGTGCTTGCCGGCGCTCAACTCGGGCCCTTCCCACGTCGTGCGCTTGAGGTCGAGCAGGTTGTAGAGGAACACCGGCTTGCCCCGGCCGACTCCAAGCTCGCCCTTGCTCAGGAACAAGCCGTAGCCGCCGAAGCGCCCGCCGTCGGTGACGATCATGCCTTCCGCGCCGCCTTCGGGAATCGTGACCTCGGCGGTGATGGTGTACGACTTGTTCAGGATGCTCGGGGCGCCGCTGTTGGGGGTGCTGATCAGTTCGCCCGAGTAGGTGAAGACCTTGCGCCCGCCGGTGAGGTTCGGGCGCGGCGAGTTCCAGCGCGCGAGCGACGTGTTGTCGAGCGGCAGCACGTCGAACTTCTTCGCCTCGGCGTAGAAGAGGTCCTGCATCTGCTTGAGCTTCTCCGGCATCTTGGCAGCCAGGTCGTTGTTCTCGGTGGGATCCACCGATTGCAGATCACCGACGTTGTAGAGTTCCCACTTGTACCCGGTGATCACGTCGGGCGGCGTGGCCGTGCTCAACTCCCACGGGAGCGTCGCCGGGGTCGTCGCAGCGATCCAGCCGTCGTGGTAGATGGCGCGGTTGCCGAGCATCTCGAAGTATTGCGTCGCGTGCCGCGTAGGCGCGTTGGCGTTCGCCTTGTCCCACGTGTACGCCATGCTCACGCCGTCCATGGGCCGCTGCTTGATGCCGTTGATCGTATCCGGCAGCGGGATGCCGGTCGCTTCGAGGATCGTCGGAGCGATGTCGATGAGATGGCTGAACTGACGGCGGATGCCGCCCGCGTCGTTGATGTGGCCGGGCCACGACATGGCCACGCCCTGCGCCGTCCCGCCGTAATGCGACGCCACCTGCTTCGTCCACTTGAACGGCGTGTCCATTGCCCACGACCACGCCGCCGCGAAGTGCGGGAAGGTCCGCTCCGATCCCCAGAACGGGTACCAGAGGAACTGGTCCTTGACCGGCACGGCAACGCCATTGAAGGTGGTGAACTCGTTCGGCGTGCCGTTGAG
Organism: uncultured beta proteobacterium; assembly: GCA_963816915.1. Taxonomy (GTDB): domain Bacteria; phylum Pseudomonadota; class Gammaproteobacteria; order Burkholderiales; family Casimicrobiaceae; genus PALSA-1003. Next base: position 1,015,940 of record CAWFMK010000007.1, on the reverse strand, counting down.
CATGCCTTCGGCACTCGCGCCGTTGTCGCCGCTGATGTAGATGATCAGCGTGTTGTCGAGCTGGCCCATGTCCTCGACCGCCTGGATGACGCGGCCGATTTCGTGGTCGGTGTAGGCGAGGTAGGCGCCGAACACGTCGGCCTGCTTGATGAAGAGCTTCTTCTCTTCCAAGCTCAGCGAGTCCCACTCCGGCAGATCCTTCGGCCAAGGCGTCAGCTTGGCGTTGGCAGGCATGATGCCCAGCCGCTTCTGATTGGCGAAGATCGTTTCGCGAATCTTGTTCCAGCCGTCGTCGAACAGGTGCATGTCGCTGATCTTCTTGATCCACTCCGGCGTCGGATGATGCGGCGAGTGCGTGCCGCCCGGCACGTAATAGACGAGGAACGGCTTGTCGGGCGCGACCTCCTTGAGTTCCTTCATGTAATGGATCGCCTCGTCGGCCATGGCCGTGGTCAGGTTCCATCCCGGATTGCCCTGGAAGGGATAGATGGGCGTCGTGTTGCGGAACAGGTTCGGCTGCCACTGGCTGGTGTCGCCGCCGACGAAGCCGTAGAAGTACTCGAAGCCCATGCCGTTCGGCCACTGGTCGAACGGCCCGGCCTGGGTCGCCTGGTAGAAGGGCGTGTTGTGATCCTTGCCGAACCACGAGGTCGCGTAGCCGTTGTCCTTCAGGATGTCGCCGATGGTGCCGTTCTCCTTCCGGATGACCGAGTCGTAGCCCGGGAATCCCGTCGCGATCTCGCCCACCACGCCGAAGCCGGCGACGTGATGGTTGCGGCCGGTGATCAGCGCCGCGCGCGACGGCGAGCAGAGCGACGTGGAGTGGAAATTGGTGTAACGCAGCCCGCTCTTTGCGATGCGATCCATGGCCGGAGTCGGAACGACGCCGCCGAACGTGCCCGGCGCGCCGAAGCCGCTGTCGTCGGTCATGATCAGCAGCACGTTGGGTGCGCCCTTCGGCGGCACGACGCGCGGCGCCCACCACGGTTTCGACTCCGAGGCCTTTTCCTTGATCACACCGCCGAACTTCGGATCGGGCGGCGGCAGCTGCTTGCCGTCGAGGGTCGTGGTGGCACTCGGAGAGCCCAGCACACCAGTTACTTGTTGTGCTGAAAGCGAGCCCATGCACGATGCCACCGCAACTACTGCGGCGAATGACTGGAACATATGACGTGCGTTCATCACGTTCTCCCAATGTCCGTGTTGACGTGTCAGACCCGACCGATCGCGAATTACGCATGGAATCTGCTCAAAGGCCCGAATCTTAGCCTGAGCCCCCCAGCTTCCTCTTGCGTTGGATCAAACCGTCGCCTCGTCCCAAACGTGAAAAACACTTCATATGGCCACTAATCTCTCAATGGTTGCCGTCGCAGGCGGGGACCAGCCCGGCGACGGTGGTATCCATTGTCCGCAGACATGCGCGTTGTCCGGCCAATCCTCCGGTCTGGGCACAAGACTCGGCGATACCCCATAGAGCATGGGGTGGGTGCGCCAGCCGTTGCGCCGAGATGGGAGGCCGCAACCTTTGTCCGCGCCCCGTTGGTGGCCGTGCGAAATACGCGCCACAGCATCCAGTTGACCAGCTCGTGACTCGCTATTAAGAAACCGTGGCACCAACCCCGGTGGCAGGAAGGGTGAAGGAAAAGTCTTTGTCGGCGTGATCGGAATGAGACCGGTTCCGATCGCTTTCACATGAAGGTGCTCCGCCCCTGACAATCCGATGAACGCGGCCAAGCCCGATACAATAATCGCATCGCAACCTTCGCCTGCAGCGATCACTTCGCGCATCCATGCTTCGGCGTTCGCGTTGGCGATCCCGGCGAGCGCGTTCGCGATGCTGGTAAAGCTACTTCCCTTGTCGACGACGTTCGATATCGATCCGCCAGGTTGCAAGGTGCCCTTGATGTCGCCGGAGAGTGCTGTCGTGCGCACCCCCAAGGACTCGGCACTGCACAAGGTTGCACGGTCCGCGAGCAGCAATGCATCATGTCCTCGATCGAGCAGCGCGCGGCACAGCGCCGAAAGCAGTCTTCTTCCGCCAGATGACCCTACAATCGCGGTACCGAGCTTGAATTGAAGCCGGATTGATGGAAGAGATCAAGGGGACCGTCTTGGCGTTTATCGATGTATCGCGCATCGCAAGCTGGCATGCGCACGTCTATTTCGACGCGGACAGTCGCGATGCGGCCAGGGAATTTCGCGAAGCGATTACCGCGCAATTCGGCGATCGCGTGGAGATGGGCCGTTTTCACGAGCGAGCGGTCGGACCGCATCCACGCTGGAGCTACCGGATTGCGTTTGCGCCGGCCCTATTCTCCGACTTCTTGGGTTGGCTGACGCTCAACCACGGCACGCTCGACGTATTCGTGCACCCCAACACCGGCAATGAGCTGCGCGACCATCGGGATAGCGCGCTTTGGCTCGGAAAGAGTCATACGTTGGACCTGCGGGCTGTGGGTGGCTGACACGACTCCCATGGGTCACACCACGCGTCGCAAATTCACAGGCTCTTTGATGCGTGACGGCGCATGGTCGATCATCCATGCCGCAACCAAGTCCGCGGCCATCGGGCGACTCAAGAAATAACCCTGAACCAGATCGCAGCCGAGCGCGCGCAGCCGCTCCAGGGTTGCCTCGTCTTCCACGCCTTCGGCCACGACGGCCAGTCCCATGTTGTGGGCGAGGTCGATCGTCGAGCGCACGATTACATTGTCACTAGCGTCACGCACCATCCCCATTACGAAGGACCTGTCGATTTTAAGCTCGTCCAGCGGCAGCCGGCGCAAATAGGCAAGCGACGAATAGCCGGTGCCGTAATCGTCAATTGAAAGTTTGCAGCCAAGTGCGCTCAATAGTTTCAGATTTTCCACCGCATGGCCGGGATCGTCGAGAATCGCGCTTTCGGTGATCTCCAGTGCAATCCATTGCGCCGCGCAGCCGTGTACCTGCAAGAGCGCAACTACGCGATCGGGCAGCGTCTCATCCATTATGTCGCGTGCGGAGAGATTGATCGATACATTGATCGGCAGCCCCGTAGCTCGCCACGCTGCGCACTGCGCGATGGCGTGCGACAGCACCCATTGGGTTATTGTCCGGATATATCCGATCTGTTCGGCGAACAGAACGAAATCGATGGGAGGCACAACGCCGCGCACCGGGTGATTCCAGCGCAGCAGCGCCTCGACGTGGTGATCTTGGCCGCCGGCCAACGAGACCTTTGGCTGATACACGAGCGATAGCTCGTTGCCGTCGACTGCCCTTCGTAAATCGCTCATGAGCGAGAGGCGATCGTGACCTTGCTGACTGTACCTCTGGTCCCATACGACGATGCCGCGGTTGCTGCGTTTGGCCGCGTACATCGCGATATCCGCCTGACGCATCAGCGTCGAGCTTTCGTGCGCATGCTGTGGACAGCAAGCGATACCCACGCTGGCGCGCACGTCAACGACATGGCCGGCGACCGTCATCGGCGCCTCGAGCGTATGCAATAGCGCGCCAGCAATGCGCTGGGCGCCTGCCGACCATTCACAGGGGAGCAGAATGGCGAACTCGTCGCCACCCAGCCGCGCGACAGTGCACCCTGGACGCTTGAGCGCCTCGTGCAAACGCGTTCCGACTTCTCGCAACAGCAGGTCGCCAATCTCGTGACCAAGTGTGTCGTTGACGTACTTGAAATGATCGAGATCCATCAAAAGCACCGCGACGGATCCAATGGCGGGCACGGTTGCGAGCGCTGCCTCCAGCCGTTCGGCAAAGAGCGCCCGATTGGGCAAATCCGTGGACGGGTCACGGTAAGCAAGATCCAGTATCCGCTTTTCGCGCGATGCGATGTCTTCTCCCATCGTGCGCACCGCGGACGCGAGGTCGCCGATTTCGTCGTCGCGCGACGCCGGAGGGAGCGCTGTGTAGTCGCCCGATGCGATCCGCCGCGCGGTCACAACCAGGTCGTGCACCGGGCGAACGATGCCGCGTGCAATCAGCACGCTGAAGACGATCGCGACCAAAATGACCACGAGGGAGATGAGCGCAAGCTGGCGCTGTAGCCGGTAGAACGGTTCCATTGCGGCGTCCAGGGGTTCCTGCAATAGCGCGATGATTGAATCCCCGGAGCCGGCGGGCAACCGCATCACGCGCGTCAACGCGATCGCGTCGTAAACGGCATTGCCTGTCGCATCAACGTCTGCGAATCGATCCACCGTGACATCGTGCAATGCCTGCTCACGTTCAGCAATGTGCAGCGTGCTCGCCTGCAATCGCCAACTGCCGCCCGCATTCAGGCTGAACAGCGATACGTGGAACCGCATTGGACCGCGGAGGATTTTCGCAAGCGCGTCATCGACCTTGAACCCGATGGCCACCCAGGCAACAGGCAAAGGCGCCAGCACGGGCACCAACACCACCTGATAAAGGCCATCGCGCAGCAGGATCATCGCGCCGGCTTCGCCGTCGGATTCTGCCGTCGTTATAAGAACGGGTTGCGGAAACGCCGTCCCTGCGCTGCCGCCGAGAGTATCGGCAATGACTTTGCCATCGAGCCCGATCAACATCGTGAGGTCCGCGTCGATCCGCTTGCCATGATTGCCGAGTACGGAAACGATCGTATCGCGGTCGCCGGTGGCGATAGCTTCGCGGAATGCATAGTCGGCGGCCAACAGCCGCGCGCCTTGCATCAGGCGCAGCTTTTCCTGCTGCAGTGAACGCAAGAGCACTTGCTCGCCGGCGATGAGTTCATCGCCGATCGTCGTACGCGCCGCCCTCGTTCCCACGGAGTTGACCAGTATAAATGCGCCGATCTGCAACACGGCCATCAGTGCCAGAAACAGCGCCAGAATCCGCGTTTGCAGGCTGACCCGGCGCGATCGGACAGAAATCGAGGCGACATTCATCGGACTACACTGGGGCGCATGTCGCTATTTGCCACAATCGGCCGTTGCACGACTGGAAGTGCGTGCGCGCGCGGCGCCGCGCGACGGTAATCAAGTCGTGCACAACATGCAACGCACATCATCAAATCCCTCCGAATCCGATGCTTACATCCGAAATCGTGCGCGCCGCCGCTCGCGCGGCAGCGGTTGCGGGCACGACTCGTGCTGGGGCCTGCGTCATCGTTGCAAGTTCTTTGCCCGCGCATGCCAATCCCTTCAAGTCGCTCCGCCTCACGCGCCACTGGACTCCGGGCTCGCGTTGCTTCCGAGTGCGCACTGGGGCTGCTGATCGTGATTGCCCACACTCAGGCATTCGCCGATTGGGAAGTCGACGGCTCCGCCGGCGCGCTCTACGATGACAATCTCACTCGTGCGGCAAACGCGCCAGACAAGCGCGCTGACGGCGCGGCTACGGTGAACGCGAGCGCGGCCAACTTCGTCCCGCTCGCGGGTAGCGACGGCGTCACTCTTACGCTCTACGGCCGTGCAGAGCTGTTCGATCGATACCACGGGCTCACCAATCTGACGGTGGGCGGCGGTGCCGCGTACCGTCACAAATTTGGCGTCGGCAACCGGGCGCCATGGGTCGTCATTTCGGTGGACGGTTCCCATGACAATTTTCGCGATGATTTGCGCACAAGCACCCGGTTGGACATTCGTGGCGAGACTGGAAAGAGGTTTTCCGAACAGCTCGACGCATCGCTGGGCCTGTACTACGAGCGCCGTTACGATAGTCATGGGGAACCCGTCGTTCCCGGCATTTCCGGAAAAGTATTCGACCTTCGCGGACAAGGCGCATTCATGCGAGCCGGCTATGCGGCGACCAGCGAGCTCTACTTCGATGCCCGAACCGGTGCAAGGCGTGGCGATGGCGAGTCGACTTCGCAGCAGAGCTTACCGATCTTTCTCGCGTCGTCGGCCATCGCCAAGGATCCTGTGTGGGGTGACCCGAATCTGTACGCGTACCGCTTGCGCGGCACCACCTGGACAGGCGACCTGACTGCAAGTTATGCGGTCTCTAGCCAGTCATCGGTGGACATCGTGTACCGCTACGGCTTTACGAGGGCCGCACAGAGCCTCGAATACACGACCAACGCAATCTTCCTGACCTTCGACTATCGTTTCTAGGGAACAATGAACATGCTCACACGGTGGTTTGCCGTGATCGCTGTCCTCGCCGCGTCGATCGCGCACGCGCAGAATGCCGAAATCGCGGCAACGGTTACCGACGAGCGTGGCAAGCCCGTCGCCGACGCGGTGGTTATCGCCGTGCCTAGCGACGGTGGCATCCGCGTATCCTCTCGCCCACGCGAAGACATCGTGGACCAGGTCGACAAGGAATTTCTCCCCAAGGTGCAAGCCATACTGGTCGGCACGGCGGTGACCTTTCCGAATCGCGATAGCGTGCGCCACCAGGTGTACTCGTTTTCTCCCGCGAAGCGGTTCGAACTGCCGCTCTACGAAGGCGTCCCGCGGGCGGTGGTGTTCGACAAGCCAGGGATAGTTATTCTGGGGTGCAATATCCACGACTGGATGGTTGGCTACATCTACGTTTCGGAGTCGCCCTACTTCGCCAAAACCAACGCCGAGGGCAAGGCAGTGCTGACAGACGTGCCGCCGCGAGGTTACGTCGTGCGCGTATGGCACCCTCAACTCGCCGTCGCCGAGGAGGCCACGCGCAAGAATGTGGAGGCGACACGCGCGCAGCGCGTGGAAGTCGTGTGGTCGGTAAACCTCAAGCCCGAAGTGAAAATCCGACGTCCTGCGACCGGCAGCCAGCACGGAGGGTACTGATCGTGGCGCTGATGTAGAAGGGTGTTCGCGGACGCGTGGGCAGTGCGCCCGTTGCGATAAAATGTCCGCTGCGTCGCGCAGATTCACGGAGGCAAGCGTTGGACAACAAGATCATCATCGTGACCGGCGGCAGCCGGGGCATCGGCGCAGCCACGGCCCGGCTCGCGGCACAGCAGGGGTACGCAGTCGCAGTCAACTATGCGGCCGATTGCGCAGCCGCCGACGCGGTTGTGCGCGATATTGAGGCCGCGGGTGGACGTGCGATTGCGGTGCGTGCCGACGTCGCGCGCGAGGACGACGTCGTTGCCATGTTCGAAACGGTCGACCGCCAACTGGGGCGGCTCACCGCGCTGGTCAACAATGCGGGTGTCGTCGACACGCCGTCTCGCGTCGATGAAGTAAGCTTCCGGCAGCTGCGGCGCATGTTCGACATCAATGTGCTGGGCTCCTTCCTGTGCGCGCGCGAGGCAGTGCGGCGAATGAGCACCCGCCATGGCGGCGCGGGCGGTGCAATCGTCAATATCAGCAGCGCCGCGGTCCGCATGGGCTCGCCCGGGCAATACGTCCACTATGCGGCGAGCAAGGGCGCGATCGACGCCTTCACGCTGGGCCTCGCCAAGGAAGTCGCGACCGAAGGGATTCGCGTCAATGCGGTGCGGCCCGGCATCATCGACACGGACATTCACGCGTCTGGCGGTCAGCCCAATCGCGCGCGCGAACTCGCGCCTCAGGTTCCAATGCAGCGGCCCGGTACTGCGGCGGAGGTCGCGCAGGCGATTGTGTGGCTGACGGGCGATGGCGCCAGCTACACGACGGGGTCGATCATCGACGTGACCGGTGGGCGCTGACTGGCGATGCGCCCTCGGGCGCATTCACCGCGCAAACCCAGCTCCCGGTAGCGCCCGTTCAACCGCGATCGCACGACCGGAAGCTGCAGCTTCCCAGGTCCGCCCTGCGCGGTGACAATGCGATGTTGTCACCCTTGGAGGAGGAGCGGCGATGAAGATCACATTGACCGTCAACGGCAAGCCGGTAATGGCCACTGCCGATGATCCGAAGATGCCGTTGCTGTACGTATTGCGCGACGATCTCGGCCTGCATGGCCCGCGTTTCGGCTGCGGACTCGGCCAATGCGGGGCTTGCACGGTACTCATCGATGGCGCGGCGACGCGCTCCTGCGTGACGCCGGTCGCCGCGGTCGCCGGAAAGAAGATCGTGACGCTCGAGGGTCTCGGTTCGCCCGGCAAGCTGCATCCTCTGCAACAGGCATTCATCGACGAGCAGGCGGTGCAATGCGGCTATTGCATCAACGGCATGATCATGCAGGCCGCGGCATTGCTGCAGGCCAACAAAAAGCCCACGGAACAGGAAATCAAAGCGGCGCTCGCCGAGAACCTGTGCCGTTGCGGCACACATCTGCGTATCGTGCGCGCGATCAAGCGCGCGTCCGAGACTGCCGCTTGAGGAGAAGGCCATGACCACGCACGTTTCCGAAATCCCCGCCAGCGCCGCACGCCGCGATTTCCTCAAGACCGGTGGTGCGCTCGTCGTTACCTTTTCGCTCGGCGCCGGCTCGACGTCGGCAGCGGTGTCGGCCGGCGCAGCTCCCAAGACCGTCGCCCCCGATCAGGTCGACGGTTTCCTTGCCATCGATGCCAAGGGCCATGTCACTGTCTATTCCGGCAAGGTCGATCTCGGCACGGGCATCGAAACGGCGATGATGCAGATTGCCGCCGAGGAACTGTCGGTTCCGCTCGATCGCGTTACCGTGATCCAGGGCGACACGTTGCTCACGCCGGATCAGGGGATAACCTTCGGCAGCCTGTCCATTCAGAACGGTGGCATGCAGATCCGACAGGCGGCCGCGACCGCGAGACAGCTGCTGCTCGTCGAAGGCGCGACCCGACTGGGTGTGGACAAGGACACCGTCGCCGTCAAGGACGGTGTCGTCGCGGCCAAGGGCGGGAGCAAGGGTGTCGACTATGCAATGCTGATCGGCGGCAAGGACTTCAGGCTGGCGGTCGACCCCAAGGCAACGCTCAAGGATCCCAAGGATTACACGATCGTCGGACAACCCATCGCCCGCATCGACATTCCGGACAAGGTGATGGCGCGCTTCACCTACATGCAGGATTTCAAGCGCAAGGGCATGCTGCACGCCCGCGTAGTCCGGCCGAAGGCGATAAAGGCGACGCTGCAGTCGTGGAACGATTTCGACTGCAAGAAGATTCCCGGCTATGTCGGCCTGGTGAGGAAGGGTAATTTTCTCGCGGTCCTGGGGCGTACCGAATGGGCGGCGATAGCGGCCAGCCGCTCGATCGAGACGGTCTGGTCCGACTGGGCCGGACTGCCCGATCAAGCCAAGCTCTGGGAGGTCGTGCGCAACACCAAGGTCAGCAAGGACGAGGATCTGCAGAAAGTCGGCGACGCGGCTGAGGCGCTGAGGACGGCGAACGCGAAGCTGGTGACCGCGAGCTACAACTTCGCGATCCACACGCATGGCTCGATCGGACCGTCGTGCGCGGTGGCCGAAATCGTGGACGGCAAGCTCACGTGCTGGAGCGCCTCGCAACAGACGCATCTGTTGCGCAAGCAGATCGCGAACATGCTGTCGATGCAGCCCGACGACGTCCGCTGCATCTATGTCGAGGGCGCGGGCTGCTATGGGCGCAACGGGCATGAGGATGCCGCGGCCGATGCAGCGCTCATCGCCCGCGAAACGGGACTGCCCGTGCGTGTCCAGTGGATGCGCGAGGACGAACACGGCTGGGATCCGAAAGGGCCGCCCACGCTGCTCGACTACCGGGCGGCGCTCGACGACAAGGGCAACGTTCTGGGCTGGCAGTCCGAAGCGTTCATTCCGGATCGCCCGAAGGACATCGCGGTCGCATTGTTGCCGGCCGAGCTTGCGAGTTTGCCGCACGAGGATTCGCATCCCGGCAACATCCAGAACTCGCTGGGAATTCCGTACACCTTCCCGAACATTCGCGCCACCGCGCACTGGCTCGCCGAGACACCGTTCCGGCCGTCGTGGATCCGCACGCCGGGACGCATGCAGAACACGTTCGGCAACGAGAGCTTCGTCGACGAAGTCGCCGTTGCCGCCGGGGTGGACCCGCTCGAGTTCCGCCTGAAGAACCTCAAGGATCCGCGCGGTGCCGAACTACTGGCCGCGCTCGCTGAACTCGCCAACTGGAAGCCGCAAGGCTCACGGGCGGCGGCCAGCGGCGACATCGTCCGCGGTCGTGGGCTCGCCTACGTGAAGTACGAGCTGGTGCGCACGTATGTCGGTGCCGTCGCCGACGTCGAGGTGAACATCAAGACGGGCAAGGTGATGGTGACGAAGTTCTACGTCGCGCACGATTGTGGGCAGATCATCAATCCGGACGGTCTGCGCAACCAGATCGAAGGCAATGTGGTGCAGACGGTGAGCCGTACGCTGATCGAGGAGCTCACCTTCGACCGTTCGCGCGTGACCAGCGTGGACTGGGTAAGCTATCCGATTCTGAAATTTCCCGACGTGCCCGATGTCGCGATCAAGCTCATCGATCGTCCCAACGAAAAGCCGTGGGGTGCAGGCGAACCGACAGCCGCCGTCGTTCCAGCTGCGATCGCCAACGCCATATTCAACGCAACGGGCGCACGGATGAGGTCCGTGCCCTTCACTCCGACCAAGGTGCAAGCCGCGATCAAGTCGACGTGAGTGGAGAAACCGCTAGCGCGCGAGAACGTTGGTCAGAGGATCCCGCGCTCCGCATAGGGCCGATTTTCCACCACGCGCTCGTACCCGAATCGCGAGAGGCCGATCGAACGGTCCTCGCCATGGATTATTCGCTCCGCGATTGCGCGACCCGCGGCGGGCGCGTGCATCATGCCGTGCCCGGAAAACCCCGCGCAGACGTGGAAATTATCGAGGGTGTCCGGCCAGTTGCCGATGATGGGGTTGCCGTCCAGCTCGCACTGTTCGTACAAGCCCGACCACGTCCGATGGCACTTGGCTGCTTCGAAAACCGGGAAGCGGTGGGCGACCACGGGCCAGACAGCGCGTTCGAAATAATCGTGATCGACGTCGAAGTTGTAGCCGCGCGGCTCGTTGGAATTGACGACGCCGCCGGAAAATCCGGCACCTTCGGAACGGAACGCCATGCGCTGCACGTCCTTGACATACGGAAGACGCTCGATAGCGTTGCCGCATGTGAAGTAGTGCTCGAATCGGCGTAGCGGAGCAATGGGAAGCGGCATGCCTGCCATGTCGCCGACCTGTGCCGACCACGCGCCCGCGGCATTGACGAATGCTGACGCGAAGATGCGAGTTCCGGAGCGAAGCACCGCGGAGCGTACCGCGTGACCTGACACGTCGAACGACACAACCTCGTCCGCGATAACCCGTCCGCCCAGATCGATTACCTTCCGGCGCAGCCCGTGCAGCATCTGGTACGGATCGCACCAGCCGTCGTGCGGCGTGTGGACGCCCGCGCCCAGATCGTCCACGCGCATCGACGGAAAGCGCGTGCGCAACGCCGTAGCATCGAGAAGATCCGCCTCACAGCCGTGCGCCCGCTGGATCGCGTGATTGTCCTCGAGCAGGCTCGAGTGCTCCGGCGGAACAACAAAGAGGTAGCCTCCCTCGACCCAATCGATCGGCGCCTCGCGTGCAGCCGTCGCCATCAGTTGCGGGAAGCGCCGGATAAAATCGATCGAGAACAGCGACATCGCGATGTTCTCGGGGCAGGAGAACTGGACCCGGCAGCCGCCGGAAGCGCGAAGCGTCGAGCAGTGCTCGTAACCGGGCTCGCGCTCGACGACAGCCACCGCCGCAGTGGGCGCCATGGTCTTCAGGAAATACGCCGTGGCCAAGCCTACGACACCGCCGCCGATGACCAGCGTGTCGCACTTGGCTGGCAGTCGCATCGAATACGCCGCCGACGAGTTTGCGATTTACGCCTCCGCTGTCAGCACGCCGCGCGGCCCATCGCCGTGCCTATGCAGGCTTGACCGGCATGTGCTCGTCGACCACGTCGATGGCTTTTTCCGGCTCCTCGGCATCCTCGTCGGTCTCCCTGTTCAGTACCTGATTCATTCGTTTCACGTCGAGCTCGCCGCACCACTTGCCCACGACCACGGTGGCGACCCCGTTGCCGACCAGGTTGGTCAGCGCGCGCGCCTCGGACATGAAACGGTCGATGCCGAGGATCAGCGCGAGACCCGCGACTGGAACGTTGCCCACGGCCGACAGCGTGGCCGCGAGCACGATGAAGCCGCTGCCGGTGACGCCGGCCGCGCCTTTCGACGTCAGCAGTAGCACCGCGAGCAGCGTGAGTTCCTGCGTCGAGCGTCATCGGAGTATTGGTCGCCTGCGCGACGAACACCGCTGCCATCGTGAGGTAGATCGATGTCCCGTCGAGATTGAACGAATACCCGGTGGGAATCACCAGGCCGACGGTGGATTTCTTGACGCCGAGGTTCTCCATCTTCGCCATCATCCGCGGCAGCACCGATTCCGACGACGACGTGCCGAGCACGATGAGCAGCTCCTCCTTGATGTAGCGGATGAATTTCAGGATGCTGAAGCCGTGATATCGGGCAATGAGGCCCAAGACGATGAGAATGAAGATGAGACAGGTGAGGTAGAACGTCCCCATCAGCTTGCCAAGCGAGAGCAATGAGCCGAGACCGTACTTGCCGATCGTGAAAGCCATCGCGCCGAAGGCACCGATCGGCGCGACCTTCATGATGACGCCGACGATCGCGAACAGCACGTGCGAGGTCTTCTCGACCATGTCGAAAACAAGCGTGCCGCGCCCGCCGAACTTGTGCAGGCAGAAACCGAACAGCACCGCGATCAGCAGCACCTGCAGGATGTCGCCCTTGGCGAATGCGTCGACGAACGTGTTGGGGATGATGTTGAGCAGGAATTCCTGCGTGCTCTGCATCTGGCCGGGCTTGGTGAATGCGGCGACGGCCTTGGTATCCAGCGAGGCCGGGTCGATATTCATGCCGGCGCCGGGCTGCAGGAAATTGACGATCGTGAGGCCGACGATCAGAGCGATGCTGCTGACGATTTCGAAGTACAGCAGCGCGAGTCCGCCGGTCTTGCCGACCTTCTTCATGTCCTCCATCCCCGCGATGCCGATGACGACGGTGCAGAAGATGATCGGCGCGATGATCATCTTGATCAACTTGATGAAGCCATCGCCCAGCGGCTTCATCGCGGTGGCGGTATCCGGATAGAAATAGCCGAGCAGGACGCCGAGCACGATGGCGCAGATGACCTGGAAGTAAAGGGATTTGTAGAGTGGTCGATGCGCTTTGTCCATGCTTGTCTCCGGTCTTCAGTGCGTTTATCGTTCAGTGCCGTTCAGCTCAGCGCGGCGCGCGGCAATTGTCGCGCCCTGCTTCAATCCCCGGGCAGACCCTGCACGCGGAAAATCTCCTCGAGATGCGGACTCATCTGCAGATTAAGCCGGATGCCCGACGGCAACGGCTTCAGGAACCAGCGCGCGTAGATCGCAACGATCTCGCGGCTTCCCGCAAGCCCTCGGAAGGCGCGCTCGACGACCTCAGCGAATTCGGGATCGTCCTTGCGCATGGTCAGCGCGTAGTCGGCGTAGGTCAGGAAGTCGCCGACGACGCGAAAATCGCTGGCCGATCGGGTTTCCGCCAGCATGCCGTACAGTTGCACGTCGTCATTCGCGAAAGCGTCCGCCTTGCCCGACGCGAGCATCTGAAACGACTCGTTGTGATCGGCGCCGTAGACGAACTTCACCGCCACTTTCTGCCGCTCGACCAGCTTTGGGACCGCGGTTTCCTGAACCGTGCCCCGAGTGAGCACGATGGTCTTGCCGTCGAGGTCGCGCAGCGTCCGTATACCACTGCCGCGGCGCACCAGGAGCTTGGTGCCGGTGACGAACATGGTCGGCGAGAAGCCGACGCTCTTGCGCCGCTCGGCAGTGTTCGTGGTCGAGCCGCATTCGAGATCGACTGCACCCGAAGTCACGAGATCGAAGCGGTTTTCCGGCGTCACCGCGCGGTATTCGACGCTGAGTTCCTTGCCGACCTCGCGTGCAATCTCGTCGACGACGACTTCGCACAGGTCGAGCGAATAGCCGATCGGCTTCTTTTTCGCGTCGAGAAACGCGAACGGGGGCGAGTTCTCGCGGTACCCGAGACGAACGACACCGGTCGCGTCGATCCTCTTCAGCGTGGGGGAGGAATAGGCGACCAGTGGCACGTCGGCGCGCTGCGCGATCACGGGGGCTATTCCCAGAAACGCGCCCAGCGCGCAGATGACGGCCGCCGCCCGCGCGCCAAAACTCGGTGAGCCCGCGCTTTCGCTCGCCGGGTCGATGCGGCTCGCGGCGAGTCCTTCGCCTCTCCAAATCCTGGTATCCATTGTGGCGCTCCTCCGTCACGCGGTGGATGGTCGCGCGACCTGACGTCCATTCTGACGGCTTCGTTCGGTCGGCGCCAGCCCGGCCCGAGGTACCCGTCGGCGAACCAAAATCGTTGAATTGGGCCTAATGTTTGACCATGCTCTCCAAGTTACTTCCGCTGTTTCTGCTATGCGCCTGCGCGTCCACGGCGCAACCGCCCATGGCGGACCAGCCAGGGTTGGCCGAGGCGGCGCGGCCCTATGCTCAGCAACTGCGAGCAGTAGGAATCACTCGCGTTATCTCGCCGGGGAATGGCGACATGGTGCAGTTGGAGACCGGTTACGGTTCGGTATACGTGCGCTACCCCTCGGGGTCGGCTCCGCGGACGTTCGTGTTAGACATCGAGCAGGAGGGTCTGCGGGCAACCGCCGCGAACTTCGACCGAATCCAGGACGAGCAGTTGCTTGCGGCGCTATTGCCCGATGCCGTGCGCGCGACGGCGACCAACAACAGACTAGCGTGGCTGCACGCCAACCCCTGGCATTGACGCACGCTGCGGGCCATAGCACCAGTCGCGTCATTGCCCTAACCCTTCATCGCGAAATCCTGGAAGAACGACCATGAGCGAACTACGATATCCCAACGAAAGCAAACAATATCGCGAGGCGCGTGACGCATTGCTCAAGGACGAACAGGAGCTCGTCGCAAAAGTGAAGTCCGTGGCGGAAAAAAGGCGCAAGCTGCCGCCCGGCGGGCGCTTGAAAGAGGACTACGTCTTCGAATGGGCCAACGATGGCAAAGTAGGAAAGAGCGTGAAATTTTCCGAGCTCTTCGGAGACAAGAACACACTGCTGCTCTATTCGTTCATGTACGGCCCGGGCTGGGACAATCCGTGTCCTTCCTGTACGTCGCTGGTCGACGGGTTTGATCGAACCTGGTACCAGGTCGCCCAAGATGCCTCGTTTGTCGCGATTGCCAAAGCATCTGCCGAGCGTATCAATGCATGGGCGAAACAACGCGGATGGTCACAGATTCCTCTGGTTTCCGGATCGAAATCTCCCTATCAAGCCGATTACAAGTGTCAGGGAGACTCCGACGACATGCAATGGCCGGTGATGCATGTATTCAGGAAACAGGACGGAAAGATGTTTCATTTCTGGGGAACCGAGCTGTCGGGAAACCATGTCGACACGGTGTGGCCGTACTGGAATCTCATGGACTTTACGCCGGAGGGACGGCCAGACATTCCTGTTCCGCCACAAAAGTTCAGATCCGAATTCCTGGAAAAAAACTATTTGAACAAGAAATAGTGTCGGCGCCAGACGCGCGCAACAAGACTCGCGCCTGGCTCATCGACGGTTTTACCAGGCTGCTTGCTCCTGCAACAGCCGTCATTGCTTGGCGAGCGTCCCCTTGGCTCTCTCCGATTGCCGCTTGAACAGATCCATGACGTCGTCCAGGTGCTTCGGATCTCCGGAGGAACTCACGGGATGCTTGGGATCCGCGAGCGAAGTCGCGGCAATGGTGCTCACCGCATTGGCTTCGCACCCGACCATTGTGCCGGTGCCGGTCTTGGCTGCCGCCTCCCATGCCTCGAGGTAGATGCTGCACTTGCTCACTCGTCCCTTCGTGCCCCAGGTATAGGCGACTTCGTCGTCCTGTTTGTAGGCAGGCTCGAGCGCCTTCATCACCAGGAAGAACCGCTGCAGCGCGATATTGTTGTAATCGGGATAACCCGGCCAGATTCGCGTCGCCAGCAATAACTCCTGCTTGTTGTTGTCCTTCATGAAGACATTGACGGTGATGGAGCTATCTTTCATCGTGGGTGTCGCCTTGGGCGGTGACGGCGGCCACTTCGTCTGGGCGGAAATCTCCGAGGCGCCAAAAACCAGCGACAGCACGAACAGCAGCGATATCGAGCGCAACATCGAAACCTCCTGTTGAACGGGTCGTATTGGACTGCAAGTCAATTTCACATGCCGGCGAGCGCATGCTGTCCGCAATATAGGCGAAGCGCTATCGGGCGGCAAACGACTTCGGGCACCTGGACTGGCGCCGGCATGGCTGGGACTCTCGCGCCCGCGGTCGGTTTCATCATCGTGGTGTACGTGATCTTCAACGCCGAACCGACGGCGCAGATCGCCAGCTCGGCGTGGCCGGCGGCCGGCGTCATCGTTCTGTGATGTTGAGGATGCGCGGCCAGCGGGCGCCGCTACCCAGCGGAGCGGAACGGGCTAAGAACGATCGAGTTCCTGATCGCCTTGAGCGACCGGATCTTCCTTGGGTTCGATGTGTGTCGTCACATGCACGCCCGGCAAGGCTCTCCGAAGGTCGGCTTCGATGCGCTCCGACCAATCGTGTCCCTGTTGCACCGTCCATGCACCCGGAACCAACACGTGCATCGTGACAAATGCGCGGGTCCCCGCCTGTCGCGTGCGTATAGCGTGGAACTCCAATCCTTGCGGTCGATATGAATCCAGGACGGCCTCGATCTGCTTCAACTCCGAATCGCGCAGCGAGGCGTCCATCAGACCGGCAGCGGAGCGGCGGGCCAAGTGCCACCCGGTCCATACGATGTTCGCTGCCACCAGGAGCGCAATCGTGGGATCGAGCCAGAGCCAGCCCGTCACCCAGACCAAACTGACCCCCGCGATCACTCCGATCGAGGTCCACACATCCGTCAGCAAGTGCCGTGCATCGGCCTCGAGCGCGATCGATCTGGATTCGTGCCCAACCGTCATCAGGACGCGCGCGGTGGCGTAATTGATGATCGTCGCCAACGCCGCCACACCTAACCCGATACCAGGCGCATCGATCGGCTGGGGATCAAGCAGCCGCTCGACCGCTTCAATGGCAATCCAGACTGCGGCGACGAGAATCAGAAATCCCTCGAAGGCGCTGGAGAAATATTCGGCCTTGGTGTGCCCATAGGGATGGCCATCGTCCGCAGGACGCGCTGCCACGGACAGCATGCCCAGCGCCATGAGCGCGCCGGCCAGGTTTACGAACGACTCGATCGCGTCGGATAGCAAGCCCACCGAATCGGTGAGCTTCCACGCGAGGCCTTTGAGCAAGATTGTGGACAACGCGGCGGCGATCGAAAGCCAGGCGTAGCGCCGGAGGGATTTTGGCTTCATGGATCAGGTGATTGTATGGCGCCGGCCGGACAAGAACAAAACGGCATGCACGGCGGCAAGCCGTTGAAACACGCAGCTCGCGCACTAGCCCGGTTCCGTCCACGCGGACGCGCGACAGACTGCCCAATAGCGAATCGCATACAACACAAAGGCGATGGACCAGAAGACACCCGACAACATGACGGTTAATGCGTACGCGCCTGCTCGTGCAGTCGAAGACGTCCACCGCGCCACGAGTACAATCCCAAACCAGGCAAGCAGCCGCAGATCTGGCAGCACGATGCCGCTGTCGCTCAGAGGGTCGCAACGATGAACACGCTCCTGCTAGCAGCTGTGCTGTCGGCGTGGGTTGGATCCGCCGAGGCAACGGACACTGCCTCGGGGTCATTCAAGAACCAGAACCTCACGATGCAGATCAAGAGCGCGCTCGCCTTTCCCGGCAAGTCCATGCTGGATAGGAGCGACGTGATCGTAGTCGCCGTCACCAGCGCCGACATGAACTCGGACGCGCTAGCGCTGTACTACGATCGTCGGCGGGCGATCGACCAGCGCGTCAAGGACAGCAACACCGGCGTGGTCTTCTTCGAGTTCCGCCCGGACGGCCAATATCGCGGCTACTCCTTTTACTTCGCACCGGGCAACGGCTGCGGCTATTGCGGCGGCAACATGGGCATCACGACGACGGTCAAGCTGGCCAACGGTCGCCTCGCCGGTACGCTCAAGGGCACCGACACCAACCGCGACTTCGACCTCAGCCTCGACCTTGCGGTCGTGTCCGACGTTCACGGCGGCCTGTTGCCGGCGGACGGTGGTGCGCCTGGCAAGGCGTACCTCGATTATCACTCCGCGCTCGTAAAGCGCGACGCCAACGCGCTGCGCGTCGCGCTGTCCGACGAGGGTCGGAAAATCCAGGCCGGCGCCATCAAGGAAGGCAAAGGCGCTTCGTACATGAACTATCTGGCAAAGGAGCATCCGACCCAGTCGGTCAAGATCACCAAGGGCTGGAGCAACGGGAAGACCGCCGTCCTGCTCTTCGACGGCGGGGCGAGCGGATTGAAGCTCACCGGCGAGGCCGTTCTGCTCAATCAAGGCGGCACCTGGCGGGTCGACGACGAGTTGACTGATGTCGTCATGAAATAGGCGTCCCGAGGGATGCGTTGAAACAACGAGCACCGCAAGATAACCGCTGAGCAAGCAGGTTGACGAGAAGCGAAATCGAATCGGATAAGCCGCTTGTCTGCACGATCGGCCACTCGAATCGGTCGATCGACACCTTCGTCGATTTGCTGAGGACGAACGAGGTTGTGCGGGTACTCGATGTAAGGACCGTGCCGCGGTCGCGTCACAATCCGCAGTTCAATCGCGAATCACTCCACGAATCCCTGGGTGCGATCGATATTGGCTACACGCATCTCCCGGGCCTGGGGGGATTACGTCACGCGCAAGCCGATTCCCTCAATACCGGATGGAACAATCTCTCGTTTCGCGGCTATGCGGATTACATGCAGTCATCGGAGTTCACAGAGAACGTTCAACGGGTCGCGGAGCTCGCAATCAGCGAGCGCTGCGCATTGATGTGTGCCGAAGCGGTTCCATGGCGATGCCATCGGTCGCTGATCGGCGACGCACTCCTTGTGCGAGGCCTTCGCGTCGAGGACATCATCGGCCCCGGGAAACGCAAGCCGCATACTCTTACGTCGTTTGCTAAGGTACACGGAACGCAGATTACCTATCCCGCCGCGCCAGATTTGCTCTGAAACGCAACCTTAATTCCCCGTGCCGCGCTCACTCAGGGTTATGCGGAGTTCCGCGCTGGCGTACGGCGGCGCTCGCGCATCGCACGCCCAACATGAGCGAGATCCTCTTCGCTCAGCAGCCGCGCCACCATCGGATACAGCTCGTCTTCCTCGCATCCGATGTGGCGCCCGTAGAGTCGAACCAATGCTTCTACATCATCCGAGGCAAGCGGCGTTGTTTCACCGGCCGCAATGCGTTTTAGCACACCGCGCAGACGCTGCCAGGCGACTTCCATTGCGCGGTGATCGGCGGTCAGCTCTTCGATCATCTTACGCAGGCAAATCGCGTCCGACCCAGCCATCGATTCGATCAACGCAGGAAAGAGGTCCTCTTCCTCGTCGGCATGATGGAGCCTGGCTGAGGTGTCGAAATAGCGCATTACGTTGCTCGCGGCGTTACGGGCCTCCCTCGTCGGCGCCATGTTCAGCCAGGTGCGGTACCAGACGCCTCAACGTCGCACACTGGATCTGGATGCGTTCGTGGCAAGCGGAAAGCATCTCCACAGGAGCCTCTGTTCCAGGAGCCTGCGCAGGAAACCCAGAGATCTTCATACTCACTTTGACGATCTCCCGATCGACCTCGACCTCACGCGGAAGGGATTCCAAACGGACGGTCGCGTCGCATATGCCACAACCTATCCGGGGTTCGCGGCATACCGCTCCATCGTCACTTCGGCCTGGAGACTCTCGATATCACGGTAGATCGACGCGACTGCGAGCGTGCGCTGATCACGGTTGAAGCGCAGACAGACAGGATCTGCCCTGGATATCTCCCTCGACCGCGAGTTCGTCCCAGTGCTCGGCGTGTCCGACGTAATTGATCTGGACGTCGTAGTGCTGGCTCCAGAAGAAAGGAACCTCGGTGAATTTTTCATGGTTACCGAGCATGTTGACCGCCGCGACCTGCCCCTGACGCTCGGCAACGACCCAATGCTCGACGCGAATGGACTCACCGCTGTGCGGATCGGGCCAGCGCGCGATGTCTCCGGCGGCATAGATTTCCGGCACGCTCGTTTCGAGATACGCGTTCACAGTGACGCCGCGGTCAACGGCGAGCCCGGCCCTCTCGGCGATTTCGATCCGCGGGCGCACGCCGATACCAACGACTACAAGATCCGCCTCGACCGTACCCCCGCCTTTGAGCTTAACTTGCGTTCCCTCGAGCGCAATCGCTGTCTCCTCGAGATGGAAAACGACGCCGTGCTCCTCGTGAAGCGAACGAACGAAGTCGCCCATCTGCGGACCCAAGATGCGCTCCATCGGCCGTTTTTCCGGGGCGACAACGTGGACTTCAAGGTTGCGAGCGCGCAATGCGGCGGCGACTTCGAGGCCGATAAAGCTCGCCCCGAGCACCACCACGCGGCGCGCCGTCTTTGCGCGCTCGATGATGGCCCTGCAATCAGCGAGCGAGCGCAATGTGAAGACGTGCGACTGGTCAGCGCCCGGGATCGACAGCCGCACCGGCTCGGCCCCGGTTGCGAGCAGCAGCCGGTCGTAAGACACGTTGCTCCCATCGGCGAGCGAGACCTCGCGCGACTTCACGTCGATGCCGGTGACGTTCGCCTGCAGACGCAGGTCGATGCCGCTTTCGGAATAAAAGCTCTGCGGGCGAAGTGGGACCCAATCCTCGGGTGCATTGCCGGCGAGATAGTCCTTGGACAAGTTCGGCCGGTCGACCGGCGCGGAGTCGTCGTTGCTTAGCATGACGATGCTGCCTTGATATCGCTCGCGCCGCAGCTTCTCGGCCGCGGCAAACCCCGCTGCACCACCGCCGACGATCACGATTTTTTCAGGAGCGTTCCGGGAAGGCGTACCGCGCGCGCTTGGCGCTGCCTTCGCGCGCTTTTCGCGCACGAAGACCTTGCCGTCGCGCTGCTCGACGGACCAGCAGGCAATAGGGCTCAAGGCCGGGGCGCGTACAGCGTCGCCCGTGCGCAGGTCGAAGCAGGCATGGTGCCATGGGCAGCGCACGGTATCGCCGACCACCAGGCCATCGACGAGCGGGCCGTGATAATGCGTGCAATGAGCGTCCACGGCGAACACCTCGGTCCCGCGGCTCACCAGGAGGACCTCCTCGTCGCCGACATGACCGACCTGTTTGCCGATAGCCGCGAGCTCGCTGAGCGCGATGCCCTGCGTCAGGTCGGGCCCGCTGGGCTCGGTGCGGTCTTCAGCCATGCTCTACCTCCCTTCAGCCACTCGATATCGCGCCCATCGCATTCGTCTGCCGGACATGGTCTCTGTTACGCAATTGTCGTCAATCAACCATCGTCAGGAACTCTTGGCGGCTCAGCGAATTGGTCCGGAAGCACCCGAGCCGCCGATCATTGACCTCAACCACAGCTGGACCCTCAGCCGGGCGCAGTGCTGCCCGATAAAGCGCCGCTCTCAGCGTTGCGTTTCGCGACTTGCGGGACGGCCGGCGTTCCTGCGCCAGGTGGCAGGCGGCACACCGAACTCCCGTTTGAAGGCGCGATTGAAAGCGGCTTCGGATTCGTAGCCGACGTCCTCCGCGACCAACGCGAGCGGTCGGTCGCCAAGGCGAAGTTGCTGCGCGGCGAGCTGCAAGCGCCATTGCGCCAGGTATTGCATCGGCGGAACTCCGAGCAGGTCCGCGAAACGCTGCGCGAGCCCGGAACGCGACATGCCCGACCCGGCTGGCAAGATCTTCCACCGTCCACGGATGCGACGGGCGCGCATGCATCAGCGTGAGCGCGCGGGCAACGAAGCGATCGCGCAATCCCGCCAGCCAACCAGTGCGATCTTCGGGCATCGTGTCGACGTAACGTCGTACTGCCTCAACGAACACCAGCTCTGCCAGTTTGGCGAGCACCGTAGCGCGGCCGGCGTGCGCCGATGCGGCCTCCTCGGTCGCGAAGCGCAGCGACGATTCGAGCCATGACGCGCCAGATCCGCGCATGCCGACCTTGAACAGCCGCGGCAGCGCGGAAAGCAAAGGATTCCTCCAAATCTCCTGCGCCGTGAGAAAACCGCAGACCATTCGAGTGACCGGCCCGCCGCCGCCGTGGGCCAGTGTCATGACTTCGCCCGGCCTTGCGTCCACCTGATCGGTCAATAACGGCGCCATGAGCTCCGACGACAAGTCGGTGGCACTGCCGAGCAAGTGAGTTTCGCCTTGCGGCACGACGATGACGTCGCCTGCTTCGACCTGCAACGCGCCGCCAGGATCGCCCGGCAGCATCGCCCAGCATCTTCCTTCCGTAATCAGATGGAACGAGATTACGCGCTCCGATGGCGGCAGGTAAGCCGAGCAGAGCGCGGAATCCGCGGGGACGTTTATGCACCACGGCGCCGAAAACACACCGTCGAGATAGACCGCACCGGTTAGCTGGACGATGCGCAATACGTCGGAGAGAGCATCCATCGTCGTGTTTGTGCAATCGCGGCGTTGCGCACAAAAAAGCTGGAGGCTCGGTCATTCAATGTCGTTGCGACTGCGGGAATACTAGCACCGTGCCCTAGGGACAACCAACCCGGAAAGGATGAACCATGGAAATGCTCCACGACGAAGTATTGCTGCATCTAGCGGGCCCCGCGATCGGCAACGATATTCTTCGCCTCGTCTCATCAGGGAGAACTCCCATGCCCGTTTCGGAAGCCGTTTTGCCATCCAACGTCGATTCCGCGCGCTACGCCAAGTGCATCGAAGTGTCCAAGCGCGTCCGCTGGGAGATCGATCGCGACGTGATTCGCCATCGCGAATTCGACTTCACCAAGAAATTCCTGCCTGACGGCCTGTCGTTCGTCGACCGGGTGCCGTTCCTCGGCGCCGACGAGCGCCGCCTGCTATCGCAAATCCAGGGCCGCTCGTACGCCAACATCTTCGGTCTGGTCGAGCGCTATCATAGGCGTCAAGATCCTCGAGTTGAGTCGCGACTACGGGCTCGGCGACCAGATCGCGCTCGAGGCGCTGGTTCGCTTCACCGACGAAGAGCTCAAGCACCAGGAGTTGTTTCGCCGGATCGAAACCATGATCGGCGCCGGAATGCCGGCGGGGTATACGTTCCTGCCGCAGCCGAACGACGTGGCGTCGGTTGTGCTGAGCAAGTCGACCTGGTCGGTGCTGGCGCTGACCTGCCTCATCGAGCTGTTCACACAGGTGCACTACCGCGCAAGCATCGAACCGGACAGCGAACTTTCCCCGCTGTTCAAGGACGTGTTCCTGTTCCACTGGAAAGAGGAATCGCAGCACGCGATCCTCGACGAGCTGGAATGGGTGCGCGAGAACGCGAAGCTCACGCCCGAGGCGCGCGATGCGGCGGTGGACGACCTGATTGCGTTGGTGGGTGCCGTCGACCGAATCCTGCAGGTCCAGTCCGCGGCCGATACGCACTACTTCGTCGAAATCTGCGGGCGGCCCATGCACGCGGCCGAGGTCGAAACCGTGAAGGCGACCGTGCTTGCCGCGTATCGCTGGCAGTACATGGGCTCGGGCGTGCAGATTCCCCGTTTCGGCGAATTGCTGAACGGAATGATCACGCCCGCGCAAGGGGAACGAATCGGCGCCGCGCTCGCGCTGATCATGGCCTGAGCGGTGCCGAAAACAGAAGGGTACTTGCCCAATCCCTCAAGGAGAACCCGCATGACCTCTTGGCAACTCGTCCGTCTAGCCGCGGGTACATTCATCCTGGCGTCCCTCGCACTGGGCGTCCCGGGCAGCCCGATATTCGTTAGCACCTGGTGGCTGGCATTCACAGCGTTCGTCGGCGCCAACCTGGTGCAGAGCGCCGTTACCGGCTGGTGCCCGCTGGAAATCCTCATGCGTAAGCTCGGTGCGCACGAAGGCTGCTGAGCGCGCTCAGCCAAGCTCCACGCGCAAGCGATGTATCTGCCCATCGTCGACAAGCGGAATTAGCGCAGCACCCTTCGCGAGCTCCGCACCGTCAAGTTCGGCACGGACGACGCCGCGACTGACGTGGCGCGGATTCTCGACCGTGATTTCGTATCGGGTAATCGTATTACTGTTGCCGCGGCGGCGGAACGCGATTTCGTAGCCGGGCCACGCTTCCGGGAGACATGGATCGATGGCAAGCACTGTCCCGCGAACGCGAAATCCGAGTATGGCCTCGAGGCCAGCACGATACAGCCAGCCTGCCGAGCCGGTGTACCAGGTCCAGCCGCCGCGGCCGATGTGCGGTGCGACGGAATAGACGTCGGCGCAGGCGGCGTACGGTTCGACCTTGTAGCGCGCGACCGCGCCCGGTGTGCTGCTGTGGCCAATGGGGTTGAGCATTGCGAAGAGGTCGCCGGCAAGATTGCCCTGGCCTAGAGCGGCGAACGCGAAGATCGACCAGATCGCGCCATGCGTGTATTGCCCGCCATTCTCGCGAATGCCTGGCGGATAAGCCTTGATGTAGCCCGGGTCGTGTGCAGAACGATCGAATGGCGGCGTCAGCAGCAGCGCGATCCTGTCGTCCTGGCGGATAAGATACTTTTCTACGGAGGACATCGCCAGTGCGGCACGCCCTCGATTCGCCGCTTTCGAGATGACGCTCCACGACTGAGCGATCACATCGATCCTGCATTCGCTGCTATCCCTCGAACCCAACGGCGAACCGTCATCGTAATAGCCGCGCCGATACCACTCCCCATCCCAACCTGCGCTTTCGAGCGCCACGCGAAGAGCGTCTGCGAATCGCGTCCACCGCGACACGCGGCCGCTGTCATTGCGCGCCTGTGCGTGCGGCACGAAGGCGGCAATCGCCGCGAGCAAAAACCAGCCCATCCAGACGCTTTCGCCGCGGCCCTTTTCACCGACGCGATTCATGCCATCGTTCCAATCGCCGGTTCCCATCAGTGGCAGGCCGTGGGTGCCAAGCGAAAGACTCACGTCGAGCGCACGCGCGCAGTGCTCGTACAGACTGGCTTCGTCGCGCGCGACCCGTGGCGTGAAAAACGCTTCCGTCTGGCCATCCTTGAGCGCGTCGCCTTCGATGAAGGGAACCGCATCGTCGAGTACGGTGGCGTCCGCTGTCACCTCGACGTAATGCGCGGCGACGAATGGAAGCCAGACCCTGTCATCGGTCATTCGCGTGCGGAGACCTTGTCCGTTTGGCGGCAGCCACCAATGCTGGACGTCGCCCTCTGCAAACTGCCGCGTCGATGCCCGCAACAGGTGCTCACGCGCGATGTCGGGCCGGGCCACGCACAGAGCCATGACGTCCTGCAATTGATCGCGAAAGCCGTAGGCGCCGCTCGCTTGATAATAGGCCGTGCGCGCCCACAGGCGGCACGCGAGCGTCTGATACAAAAGCCAGTCGTTGAGCATCACGTCCATCGCGCGGTCGGGCGTGCGCACCTGCACGCTATCTAGCGTCTCGTCCCAATGTGCGCGCACTTCGCGCATCACTGCGTCAAGATCGACGGCGCGGTACTTCTCGACCAGAGTACGCGCCTGCGTGGACGAGTCTGCATCGCCCAAAGCGAACACGATATCGATCTGGGCGCCAGGCTCCAGTTCGACCCGCGCTTGCAGCGCGGCGCACGGATCCAGACCGGCGCCGACTCGTCCCGAAAGCGGCGACGACTGGGCTAGTGCGCTGGGCCGATCAACCGCGCCGAAGCGGCCGAGAAACTCCGTGCGATCGGCCGTCAGTGAGCTTTGCACGCCGCCAAGATCGGCAAATGCGACGCGCTCGCCGAATTCGGCACGCCACGCATTGCGCGCGAATAGCGCGCCGGTCTCCGCGTCCATCGTGGTGACGATATACGGCGCAGGCACTGTTCCATTCGCGCCGAGTGCCCATTCGACATATGCCGTGATTGACAAGCGCCGCACGCGCTGCGAACCGTTGCGAATGCGCAGCCGCGACAGCTTGATCGAATCGGTCAAGGGCACGCACTGCAACAGCTCGAGTTCGATCTCCTGCGCGTTGTGCGTGAAGCGGGTATACCCCTTTCCGTGGCGCGTGATATAGATTGCGGACGGCACCCGAATCGGCAGCGCAGTAGCACTCCACAGTTCGCCGCTGTCCTCGTCGCGCAGGTACATGATCTCGTGCGGCGCATCGCTCACTGGATCGTTGGGCCACGGCGTAAGCGGATTCTGCTGGCTATTGACCGACCAGGTATAGCCGCCGCCTTCGGCTGACACCAGAAATCCAAAGGACGGATTGGCGACGACGTTGATCCACGGCATCGGCGTACAACGCCCGTCGGCGAGCGTAATCGCATATTCGCGGGCAGCGCTGTCGAAACCGCCGATACCATTTTCGAACTCCAGCGGTCCCAAAGGCGCTATTGGCTCAGACGGAGCCGTACTGTTGGGCTGGGGCCAGGTTGTGAAGCTCGGCATGGACCCGGCAGTCCGCTCGGAATCCGTGGCCACTTTTCCTTTCTGCGGCCAGTTCGGCTCGTCGGCCGCGGCGTCAAGGACGACGCGCGCGGCAGTAGCGAGTCCGTCGCGCAGTGCGTCCGTGATTTCATTTTTGTGCAGGGCGAACACGCCGGCCTGCGCCTCTTCGGGGCCTGCCTGGAGCAGCGCACGTTGCTCTTTTACCAAGGCTTCCAGCGTAGCGCGAAGTCGGTCGGCGCTACCCCCGCCGGCAGAGTTAAGCAAAACCACATCCACGCCGAACTGCTGCGATCGCCAATGCAACTGCGCACGCAGCAGTTCACGCGTGCGGTCGAGGCCAGACTCGCCGGCGATACGCAGCAACACGATCGGGCGATCGCCAGAAATACCACACGTCCAAAGCACGGGCGGGCCGCCGCTGCCGAGCTCGAGGACCTCCGGCGCCGGGCGCCAGGCCGCATCGGCAGACACCAGTGCGCCGATCAACTGCCCATACCGTTCAACCTGTTCTCTATCGAGTCCAAACCGAGCCCGTTGCCTGGCCGCGTGTTCGACAGCTCCGGCGATGCATTTTTCGCAGGTGTCGGGCGCGCGCAGTGGCGCGCAGAGCGCGATCGCCGCATCACGCGAGTTGGCTACGAGCGTCCAGAATGCCACCCGCACGCTTGCACCGGGCTGAATGCTTACCCGCTGGCGAAGGCTGAAAATGGGATCGAGGACGGAACCGGTCGTATTGGAGAGCGCCCCGCCATCCTGCATCGCCCGTGCATTGCGCAGTGTCCTGCCGCGTCCGAGAAAGCGCGCACGGTCGGTTTCGAACTCGAACGCACCGGGCTCCTGCCCCTCTATCACGGCGAAGTGCGCCGCCCACACTTCGGCTTCTCCGGGCGCACGGCGTCGACGCGTCGCTAGCAGGATGCGGCCATCCTCCACCGATTCAGTCTGCACGAACAGCTTGGAGAAAGCCGGATGCGCCGCGTCGGCAGCGGCGGAGCCGAGCACCAGTTCGGCGTAGGAGGTGAGCGTAATATCGCGTACCGTGTCGCCGTGGTTAGTGATCGTCACACGGCGTAGTTCGGCATCCCGATCGCTGGCGACCGCGACATCGAGCACGGTCGTGAAGGTCTCGTTGTGGCGCGCAAATTCGGCGCGACCTTCGGAAAGCATCGCGGTGTGCGCATGGGAGTTGCGCACCACAAGGGGAATTGCCACCACAAGGCTGCAGAGACACCGACCAGACGGCACCACGCGATGAATCCCTCAGCAGAACGTAGCTTCCCCAGCCGTCGCAAGTCGGATCTTCCCGCCAGCGGGTAACTGCGAGATTGCGCCAGCGGCTAAAGCCCGATCCGGCCGTGGTCAGCATCACGAGATAGCGGCCGTTCGACAACAGCTGCGCGTGGTGCGACGTGACAGGGCTCGATTGCGGGCGGAAGGACATCACGAGCACAACGTACGCTAGCGTATCAATGAGTAGGACAGTTTGAAGCATGGGGCTCAGCCGCGAAGAGAACAACATCGCGAAAGTTTTGTCTTATGATGCCAGCAACGCTGCCGGATGAATATGCGATCGAATGCGAACGCCTCCAGGACTCGTCGCGGCGCGTCCGCGTCAAGGCGTGTTTCCGACTGGGAAACCCCGTCGGTGATTGAAGTCTCCGAGCCCGCAGACGAGGCGCTGCTGGACGAGCTGCAGCGCGCCGCGTTCGGCTACTTCCTGGAGGCGGTGAATCCGGCCAACGGACTGATCGCGGACAACTCGCGTGCGAATTCGCCGGTCAGCATCGCCGTCGTCGGATTCGCGCTGTCGAGCTATCCGGTGGCGGTGGAGCGCGGCTGGCTCGCGCGGGCCGACGCGGTGGAACGCAGCCTCGCTGCGCTGCGCTTCTTTCGCGACAGCGATCAAAGCGGCAGCCCGGAGGCAACCGGCTACAAGGGTTTCTACTACCACTTCCTCGACCTGCACACCGGCGCCCGCGTCTGGCGCTCGGAACTGTCGATGATCGACACCGCGCTGCTGATCGCCGGTGCGCTGACCGCGGGCATGTACTTCGACGCGAACACGCCGGAGGAAATCGAGCTGCGCGAACTCGTCGACGACGCTGTACCGTCGCATCGACTGGCGATGGGCGCAGGATGGCGGCGCGACGCTCAGGCAAGGCTGGAAACCGGAGTGCGGATTCCTGCACTACGGCTGGGAAGGTTACAACGAGGCGATCGTGCTCTACGTGCTGGCGCTGGGCTCGCCGACGCATCCGCTCGAAGGTGACTGCTACCACGCGTGGACCGCGACCTACCAGTGGGAGAATCTGTACGGTTACGATTTTCTGTATGGCGGTCCGCTATTCGTGCACCAGTTCTCGCACGCATGGATCGATTTTCGCGGAATCCGGGATCGCTTCATGCGCGAGAAGCGCTGCGACTATTTCGAGAACAGCCGGCGCGCGACGCTCGTCCAGCGCGAGTACGCGCAGCGCAATCCGAACGAATTCGCGGGTTACGACGAGCACTGCTGGGGTCTCACCGCGTGTGACGGGCCGAGCGACGAGTTGCCCGACGTGACCGGCGAGCCGCGGCGCCTGTTCGGCTACGCCGCGCGCGGCGTGCCGTACGGACCCGACGATGGCACCCTCGCCGGATGGGCGTCGCTCGCATCGCTGCCGTTCGCGCCAGACATCGCCCTGGACGCCGCGCGTAACATGCATCGGCGCTATCCCGAGATGCTGTCCGGGTCGCGCTACGCCAGCAGTTTCAATCCGAGCCTCGCTGAGCGCCGACCATCGCGCCTGGGTGTCGCCCGGCCACTTCGGGCTCGACCAAGGGCATCGTGGTCATGATGATCGAAAACCATCGCACCGGGCTGATCTGGCGCCTGATGCGCGACTGCCCCTATATCCGCGCGGGCTTGCGGCGCGCCGGGTTTCGCGGCGGCTGGCTGTAGCCGCTCCTTTCTGCCGCGGATCGCTTTAGATGCAGCAACGCAACGGGCCAAGCGCAGCGCTCCCTCAGGATGCGTACGAGCAGGAGCGGATGGAAAACGTGCGCCCGCCGGGATGGCGCAATCCGAAGCCCGCGGGCCGCTACAACCTGGTGGTCGTCGGCGGCGGCCCGGCGGGACTGGTCGCGGCGAGCGCGGCGGCGTCGATGGGCGCGAAAGTCGCGCTCGTCGAGCGAGCGCTGCTCGGCGGCGATTGTCTGAACGTCGGCTGCGTACCGTCGAAAGCGATCATACGAACGTCTCGCCTGTACGCCGAAATGCGCAATGCCGAGCACTACGGCGCGCAAGTGCCCGGCGATATTCGCGTCGATTTTCCCGCGGTGATGCAACGCATGCGCCGCATCCGCGCCCGTATCAGCCGCGGCGATTCGGTTCAACGTCTGAGTGCCGCCGGCGTCGATGTATTTCTCGGTGAAGCGCACTTCACCGGAGCCGACACACTGTCGGTGGACGGCACCAAGCTGCGCTTCAGGAAGGCCGTGATCGCCACCGGTGCGCGACCCGACACGCCGTCGATTCCCGGCCTGCTCGAAGCGGGCTATCTGACCAATGAGAACGTATTCGACCTGACCGAGCTGCCGCGCCGCCTGCTGGTGATCGGCGGCGGCCCGCTGGGCTGCGAGCTGGCGCAGGCGTTCTGCCGCTTCGGCGCGCGGACTACCATCGTGCAGGACCTGCCGCTGTTCCTGCCCAAGGAAGAACGCGATGCCGCGCAACTTCTTTCGGATGCCTTTGCGCGCGACGGTATCGAGGTCAGGCTCAATACCGAAGCCGTCAGGGTGCGCATGGAGGACGGCCAGAAGACTCGTCGATCTCGTCAGCGATGACTACCAAAGCACGGTGGCGGTCGATGCCATCCTCACCGGCACCGGCCGCCTACCGAATGTCGAGCGCCTCAATCTGGAGGCTGCGGGCGTCGACTGCGACCCGATCACCGGCGTCCGGGTCGACGATTTCCTGCAGACCAGCAATCCACGCATCTACGCCGCGGGCGACGCCTGCCTGGAGCACAAGTTCACTCACACCGCCGACGCTTCTGCACGCATCGCGGTGCATAACGCGCTGTCCCTCGGCCGCCGGCGACTGAGCGCGCTGACGATTCCGTGGTGCACCTACACCGATCCCGAGATCGCCCACGTCGGCCTCTACGTCCGCGAGGCGCGCGATCGGGATATCCCGGTGAGGACCTTCACCATACCGATGCACGACGTGGATCGCGCGATCGCCGACGGCGAGGAAACCGGCTTCGTGAAGATCCATGTCAAGGAAAGGACCGACCGGATTCTCGGCGCGACCATCGTCGCCCGTCATGCGGGCGAGATGATCAACGAAATTACGCTGGCCATCGTCGCGGGGATCGGACTGCGCACGCTCGCCCGCGTCATCCATGCCTATCCGACCCAGGCGGAAGCGATCAAGAAAGCGGCCGACGCCTATGTCGACTCGACGCGAAGACCGGTGGTCAATTCACCTTCGCGTTGCCGCGCTGCGCGGTGAAAGGAACTGAAATGGAACTTGGCATGATCGGTTTGGGGCGCATGGGCGCCAATATGACAGAGCGGCTGGTCAAGGGTGGCCACCGTGTCGTCGGATTCGACCCGAAGCCCGAGGCGCGGGCGCAAGTTGAAGCCAAAGGCGCCGAATCCGCCGCGTCACTCGAACTGCTAGTGGCGAGTCTGAAGGCGCCGCGCACACTTTGGATGATGGTTCCTGCCGGCAGCATCACCGACGGCACCGTGATTGCGCTGCTGCCGCTGCTTGCGGCAGGCGATGTGCTGGTCGACGGCGGCAATTCCAACTACAAGGACACGCTGCGCCGTTCAAACACCGCCACCGAAAAGAAGCTTTCCTACGTCGACTGCGGGACCAGTGGCGGCGTGTGGGGCCTGACCGAGGGCTACAGCATGATGGTCGGCGGCGACGCAGCGGTGGTGGAGCGGCTCAAGCCGATCTTCGAGACGCTCGCGCCGGCGCCGAATCAGGGTTGGGGCCGGGTTGGCCCGGTGGGCTCCGGCCACTTCGCCAAAATGATTCACAACGGCATCGAATACGGATTGATGCAGGCCTATGCCGAAGGATTTTCGATTCTGCAGCACAAGCGTGAGTTCGCGCTCGACCTGCATCAGATCGCCGAAATCTGGAGGTACGGCAGCGTAGTGCGGTCGTGGCTGCTGGACCTCACGGCGGAAGCGCTGGACAAGAACCCGACGATGGACGGGATCGCGCCGTATGTTGCCGATTCGGGTGAAGGTCGCTGGACCGTCAACGAGGCTATCGATCTGGACGTTCCGGCGCCGGTGATCACCCTTTCGCTCCTAGAGAGATTGCGCTCGCGCGACAGCGAATCGTTCTCCGACAAACTGCTGTCGGCGATGCGCAATCAATTCGGCGGTCATGAGATCAAGAAGGAATGAGCAGAAGTGCAGTATCATGTCCGCAAGCAGGATCTAGACATGTCGGCTTGGATCTTTGCAGCATGTGTTGCGGTGGCGTTCACCGCGAGTGGATTCGCCAGTGCTCAGAGCACCGACGCTACTGGACTGTCGCCATCGCTGAACCCTATCGTGTTGGTTGACGCGACCGGCAAGGCCGTGGCAAAGCCGCTCAACGAGACCCTCGTGCTGGTTACGATTGGCACGGAAGTCGTGGCTGCCGCCTCGATCCGGCCGATCTACGGTCCCGATGGACGTGAGGCGTCGGGGTTGGCGACGTGGCAAGCGGGCGGAGTCGTGTTATTCACCTCACCCGATTGCACTGCAGGTGCGCATGTCTACAGCTCGTCCCGCGCGGGCGTACGGGCTACGACACAAATACAGACACCTGCCGGGATCAGCCTCTACGTGGGCGCGGTTGGACAAGCGACTACGGTGTCGGTGCAATCAATTCTCTACGACACCGGATGCACGCCGGTGGTGGTGCGGCAAAACGGCCTGCACCCTGTCGAGGCGACCATTAACTTGGATGTCGCCTATCCGCCGCCGCTCTCGTTTCAGTAGTCGCCGGCGAGCGGGCCGCGATCTCTGCTGAGGGTCGTAAGTAGACCGAGCGCTATCTGCTCTCGAAGTTACCCATTGCCAAAGGACCAATGCGGGAGGCAGTTATGTTCGTGGTTCCGCTCATCGACGCGCTAATGTGAATGCTTAAAGGGCAAGCACCACCTATGCGGTTTTCGAGAATGGCTGGAGCTAAGCGCAACCAGCGTAAAGCGGATGTTCTCGCGGCGCGACTTCGCGCTGCGGCATATGGAGCTGATCCGGGCGCGCGTCGACAAAATTTACACGCTCCCAGATAGTCTCCGCGAGGATTAGCGCAATCAACTGAACGTGCAGACTTTTTGTTGGCAGGCACGGGCGTTGCTCCGCGAGCGAAAATTGCCCCTCAACACGCGCTTTGTAAAACCCTTCGACATTTGGAAGGGGCAGTTCTGGTCGTGCCGACCATCGATTGATAGCGACGCCGGCCAACGACGGTGACAATTGATCGCGCGAAAGCTCGGCAAGGTCCCCGATGCTCTCCACTAGTCAGGAGGCTCGCATGATTCAGATTATTGGCTCGCTGTCCGCGACCGGACTCTTGACTGGCTGCGTGGGGCTCTCTTTCCCATCCTGGTGGGAGCGACGATGACAGCCAACTCCGTGGTGCACGCCGCCTTGATCTTAGGATAGATCCTCGCCGCGCTGCTCGCCCTTTTTTTTGGCGCTAACGTGTCTAAGCCTGAGGTCGGCTAATTCCCGAAAGGACGTATCCATGTTCAGAAACTTGCGTCTCTTCCTAGTAGCTTTGACCAGCATTGGCGTACTGACGACAGCGTCTCCGCTGATGGCTGCGGTTTTCGACATGGTTGTTTCGGCCGGTGCGAAGACCTGCCTGCCGAACGCGCAGGGGAAAGTGAAAATCAGCCCTGTAGGATCTATCGACTTCATGGTGGTCAGCATCGACGGTATGCCTCCTAACACCGTCTTCGATCTCTTTGTCCTTCAAGTGCCGAAAGCGCCCTTCGGGATCGCTTGGTATCAGGGTGATATCGAAACCGACGCTCAAGGCCACGGACAGCAGTATTTTGCGGGCGTCTTCAGCATTGAGACCTTTGCGGTGGCGCCGGGCTCGGCGCCGGCACCCGTGGTATTCAATGGGCCATTTCCCGATGCCAGCTTGAATCCCCCGTTCAACCCGATCCAGATGTATCACCTGGGCCTTTGGTTTGACTCCCCTGCGGACGCTCAGGCGGCGGGCTGCCCCGCCACGCTGACTCCGTTTAATGGAGAGCACAATGCGGGCATTCAGGTGCTGAATACAAGCAACTTCGCGGACGATCACGGACCGCTACGCGATGTAAACCCCTAGCGCTGGTAGCTTTATCTGATGCAGTGGCACGAAGCTAACTGAACCCCCAAGAAAAAACCCTAAACTACGAAACACCCGCAGAACGATTCCACCAAACTGTTGCATCGATCGATTGAAAACCACACCAAGAGCAGTCGGTCGGTGGCGCCGTCAAGATCACTTGCAAGCGGATGCAGCCGCCGAGCACGATCGATGAGACGATGACTGGCCCTGACGACGGCACGCTCGCATTATGGGCCTGCACGGGATCGATCTTTCAATCGGCCCAAACATCCTTCTGCATGAAACTCCGCATTGACCGCTCCTGACAGGCCCCGGATACTTGCGAAAGTGGCGTTGGAATTCCTATCCGTCAACAGGAGCGCTCATGGCTATCAACGAAGGCAGAAGTGGTAGCGGCGGCGGCGTGGTGTGACGAGCACTTCAACGATGCCGTCGACGCCAATCCGCGCATCCTCGGCGTCGTCATTGCGGCGTTCGCCCGCGGCTCGACGTTCGTGCAGCTAATCACCAGGAAGCCGGGCGGCCCGTTCGACGGCATAGTCTGTCCGCCGCACACGCTGGGGTATATCCAGAGCACCTACGACGAGCTCGCCAAGGGGCACGATGACCCGGCGTTTCAGGCAGCGCTCGCCTTCCTGAAGAAGGAATTCAGGCTGTGGGAGAAACTGACGGTGCGCGAGCTGCGCGAGCGCTACATGGGCGCCAAGCCGAAGGGACGCGGCATGGTGCACGGACCGATCCCACAGCGGCTGAATTAGGATCGATTCGTTAGTGGCTCCTGCGCTGCATTCCCGTCATCGAGGCTGATCTTGCCAAGTTGTTGTAGTTTGAAGCGGATGCTCGTTTCGCTCTGCTCGAAGATAGCGCAAATCTGCGCGATGGACAGCCTTTGCTCATAGGCACGTACGACGTGCGCGTCGAGTTCGGCCGTCCAGGGTTTCCCATGGTTAACGGCAATCGGTGGCGCCGATCCCGAGTCGGTCACCTGAATTAGTCCTCCCTCGCCGGTAGCCTCGAATACGGCGCTGAACTGAGCAGGGGATATGATCTTCACCAGATAGTTGCAACCGTTGTCGTCCTTGTCGTAGCGCGGGCAACCGAGAAGGAACTGA
Organism: uncultured beta proteobacterium; assembly: GCA_963816915.1. Classification (GTDB taxonomy): domain Bacteria; phylum Pseudomonadota; class Gammaproteobacteria; order Burkholderiales; family Casimicrobiaceae; genus PALSA-1003. The sequence goes on along the minus strand of CAWFMK010000007.1, from coordinate 981,143 downwards.
CCGATGAGCCTTGTGGGGGAGCGCTTTTCGCGCAGCAACAGTCGTTCCTTGTGGATGGGACAACGATAGCCATCTATCCCTTGGCGGGTGCGTTGTCCGCTTACGATCAAATCGCGCATCGCTTCCTGGACCTTTTTTGAATGCTGCTCAAATAGGAGGTCCGAGAGTTCGGACGGAGCCAAATCGAACTCCGGCCGGCAGACGTTGACGAATAAGTTGAAATCACTTGCGCTAAATGGCTCGGAGTGCCGGCAATGCTTCTTGCGGTGGTAGTAACCGATACAGCCCCAGGAGAAATCGTCGGTCGCTGCCACTGGCTGTTCACGCTTGTATTGCAGGAGCATAGCTCGCCCGCAGACACGGCAATTCTTGTTGAAAGTGCTCTGTCCTACGTGATACTGGAGGATATGCGTCAACTCGAGATTTATTTGCAGCGGCTGGTATTTGTCTGCCTTGTTTACGATGTCTTCGGCGGTGGCGGTCTGATCGAGCGCCTCCAATTCCTTCGCCAGCTCGGCGCGCCGCCTATGAAGGCGCTCGTTTTCCCGCTTATCGCTATCGGATAGATGGCCGCGCTTGCGATAGCGCTTGCGCAACGACATAGTCCGGCAGTTGACGTCCTCAAGCTCGCGCTCGATTCGCTCGCGCTTGGCGGCCGGGGGATCGCGGAACTCCCGTTTTGACGCATCCTGAACTGCTTGAACACCGCACCGGAGCGTATCCACGATGGTGGTTACCACTGGTCCGGCAACGCCCACGATGGCTTTTCCCAGCGAGGTGATCCCCTCCCACATGTTCGACATAAAGGCGCTTAGAGAATCCATTACGGTCGTGCACGAGGAATTTCTGCGCTGGCTGCTACACGATTGGCGAGGTAAGTAAACATCCCGTCCATACCGGACAGCACCTCCCCGATGCGCAACGTGTACTCCCTCTGTTCGTCCCTCCGCTTCTCCGCACTCATCCCGTCAGCTCCCTTGAACGTGGCGGCTGGCTAGTGCCACTTTGTGCTCTTGCGCGTTCTCGCAAAAAGTCTGCCTGACCACCGTTCGCGGGCCACACGGCGCTCGCATTGGCATCGGAGTTGCGTCCCCACTACCGAGGGATAGCGCCTGCCTTCTTCAGCGACTGTCGGCCGATATCAGTGACGCACGACGTCAGGTTATGCCGTGTCCGACATCATGGTTACCGAGGAGGGTTTGTGCGTAGAGCTTGATTCTTGTCTGGCGCTGATGTGGGCGTCGGTGGGCGCGTAGACGATGCACAAGTACCAGGTCAATGGCAAGATCGAATACTGCGGATAAGGCTTGCTTCAACAGCAACGAAATTAAGCGCATCGCACCTGACGGTGGCCAGACTCAAGAGGACCAGGCGACGCGGGCACTGATGCGACTGCACCCTGAGAAACCGAGATTGGACTCAATCGAGCAACGCCAAATCTAGGCGGTCAAAATCTCCGATGCGGCGACCGCAGCCTCGGGCGTAGTATGCAAGTGCGGCGGTGCGATCTGGTCGGAATTCGCGTTCGCGGTGTTGCCCAGGGAGTCACGTCGCTCCCCTCCATTTTTCTCCAAGGCGGTCGTATCAAATGGTGCAAATGTTCCTGTGGAACGTGGCGATAAAATGGACGTCCCTGTGCCGGGCTGTCCGCGTGCTGATGATTTTCCTGGTGCCGGCATTAGGTGCTAGGATAAAACGACTGGGAGGTGGGTACTGCGAAAGTGCGGCGACGAGACAATTTCGGCTGGCAATAATCCGCTGTCCACAACATTCTCGCGAGGATAAAAGCCTTACGCATGCTCGAATGCGGCGACCATCCTAATCATGTCAATACAAAGGAGGAGAAATGAACATGTGTCCGAAGACAAGCAGGCCGCTCCTGTATCTTGTATCGGCTTTCGGGGTCGGCGCATTCATCGGCTGGAGTGCGCCCAGTGATGCCGCGATCCAACGCATCGTCATCGACCAGACGGCCACCGTCAACTTCACGCCGATCACCCTGGGAACCGCGACTCCCGGCGTCCCGACGTCCTACACGGTGTACGTAGGCCGGTCATTTGGCGAAATCAATCCCAGCGATCCCAGCAACACTGTCATCACGGACATCAGTCTTGCGCCGAAGAACGCCGCCGGAAGGGTCGAATACGTTGCCAACTTTCAGATCATCACGCCCACCGATCCGGCAGGGCGTAACGGACTGATGATCCAGTCGGTGCCGAATCGTGGAGGCAACTCGATCACCACGACGGCGCTGCTGCAAGGCGTAACTTACGTTCAGAGCGGTTGGCAGGGCGACCTTCTGACGCAATGCTCGCCGTCCGCGGCGATCCCCTATCCCTGCTTCGATCTGAACTCCGGACCTTATGGCAGCCTGAACACCACCACAGGGGCCTTTACCGCTCCTTCGGTACCTGACGTGGCGGCTGCAGGGGGACTCAAGACCCTGGCGGGCTTTGTCGTACAGGTGCCGGTGGCCACGAATGGGGCGGGACAGCCACCCATTACTGGTGCGGTGTACGGCCATGTGTGCACCGGCACAAACGGGTGCGGCCTGGCGGTCGGAAGTGCGCCTACGAGCACCGCGCAGCTGGTCATCCAGGGGCCGGCGTTTGTGCCTTACCAGCCGGTAAGCACGGACACGACCCAGGCTCAGTTCTGGACCGTGTCCTCGCAAACGTTCAAAGGCGTGACTGGCGCAAAAACGCCGATCGCGAGCGACCAGTGGACTTGGGCCTATTGCCCGAGTGGTCCGCCCGGCACGCCAAATCCCAACTGGATTTGTCTCAAGACCGGCACGTTCGACCCCAGCCTCTTGTATGAAATGGCCTACACGGCGAAGAACCCGCTGGTGCTCGGCGTGGGATTCGCGGCGTTTCGAGACCTGGGCTCTTTCCTTCGCTACGGGTCGGCTGCGCCGGGCGGCGGGTCAAACCCCCTTGCCGGCACCATCACCAAGGCATCTACCGTTGGCGGGTCGCAGTCGGCCGCGTTCCTTCATGGGTTCATCTTCTACGGCTTCAACAAGGACGAAGCCGGCCGCAAGCTCTTCGATGGCGCTTGGCCACAGGTCGATGGGCGGATGATGGTCATGAACATCCGTTGGGGCCAGCCGAATAACCTCATGTATCTGTATATGGGCGGGGACGAAGCACCGGTCTGGTGGGCGGACTATCCGAACCTCGCCCGTGGCCTTCCGGCGAACGGGATGCTCCACCGCTGCACGCAAACCAATACCTGCCCGGAGATCCTGGAGACCTTCGCTTCGGCGGAGCTCTATTCCGAGAAGTTCACGGCGAGCCTGTGCGGCTTCACTTGCATCGAGGACATTCCACTACCATCCAATGTCCATCGGTACTTCACGCCGGGTGGCACGCACGGCGGCGGCGCGGCCAACTTCACCTGGACTTCGCCCGCGACGATCGCCACACCGGCTGGTCAGTCGCTTCCCACGAGTCCAATTCCGGCGACGCATACCAACAACGCGTTGAACTTTGCTTTGATCCAGCTGATCATGCAGGGTACGCCGATGCCGCCGAGCGTCTATCCCACCATTGCGCGCGGAGAGCTGGTGCCCAACACCGCTGCGGCCGAGGGATATCCAGATTTCAGCACGACCGTCCCACGTCTTACGTATCACGGGGATCAGGCCTGGGTGCCGTTCGTCTACGATTTCGGACCCGGGGAGAACTACGATCAGCAGAGTGGCATACCAAGTATCCAGCCACCCATCATCAACGCTGTGCTTCCCTACTTTGCCGCGAGGGTGAACTCGGATGGCAATGATAGCGTCGTCACCGGCATGCCAACGGTGCTGGGGGATGCCCCGCTGGGCACTTACGTCGGTTGGAACCTGGCCACGACAGGCTGGTATGGGCCCAACGCAAGTAACGGCCCGGGAAGCGTCGGCCAGGTCTTTGCCGGGGCGGGTAACAGCGGAGGCTATTGGCCCTTCTGGGATACCCGGACTAACCGCCTCGCAGCCGGTGACCCGCGTCCGTCACTCGAGGAACGGTACGGTACGCATGCCGGATACGTCTGCGTCGTGACGCGTGCCGTGAACAAGGCTGTCTACCAGCGTTTCCTGCTCCCGTCCGAAGCACCGACGCTGATTGCCAACGCGACTGCATCGAACGTACTCGCGGCTCCGTTCGCTCCGACGGCGAAGGACATGGTTTTTGCCAATCTGCTCTGCACCAATACGAAGTATCCGCCAGGCTAATTCAGCGACAACGAACCGGATGGCGGATCGGGGCAACCTGATCCGCCATGTCGCCGATGCGAACCTTCAGCGGGAAGTCAGAACACCCTCATTTTCCATGAAACGAAATTATGAAGGAACGGCGATGCCGATTGCGAGCAGCAGCGAAAAGAAGAACGCCAGGAACGCTCCACGCGCTGACACGTCGAGCTCCGCCGCCTGCGTCCTGCTATAAAGCATGCGAAGAATCAGAATTGCGAACGGAAGCGTTACAAGGGGGAGGAATATCCAAGCGCTGAAAGCAAATTCCCACCAGAACCACAACGGCGCAGCATAGGCAAAGCACGTCAAAACTTGGCATCCCGTCTGCGCCCAGCGGATCCCGAAACGTACGGCGCCTGTACGCCAGCCTTTGGACGCGTCGGCCTCGCGATCGCACATATCGTCGATTATCAGAACGTTGACGATCAGTGCGGCGCTGGGCAGCCCAACCACCCAACCTTCAGGAGGCAACGTCGCAAGTGCTTTGCGCCAGTCGCCGAACACGCTCGCCGCTTCGGCATAGTAGATTCCGATGACCGCTACGATGCCGAACATGATGAAAAAGACAAGTTCGGAAAGCCCGTATCTGGCGTATTCGAGCGGACCACCGGCGTAACTCATGCTCGCAGCCAGGCCTATCACGCCAAATACAGCGACCGGCCAGCCGGCGACCTTCCAGAAATAGGGTACCGTCAGCGCGGCCAATACCAGACAAACGATGATTGCACACGCTAGCGTGGTGGACCTGAGTTCGCCGTCCCAATAGGCCTGCACGAGTTCAGGATGCTCGCGATTGTCGGGGTAGCGGACAAGCAATTCGTAGTAGTTGTACAACAGGCCCGCGGTGTGAATGAGCCAGCTAGCGATGAATCCGAGGAGGGCTGGCAGGACTGCAAAAACATGGTGTCGCAGTGAGAGCGCTACGCCAATCATCACCGGCGCAGCCGCTATGGGCAGGGTGTGCGCGGGATAAAACAGCAGATCGGCCCAAATCCGCCGTCGCGTCATCGCCGAAGCAGGTACAAGCCGTTCAGGGCCTGTTTGTCTAGTTTCCATCGTCTACTCATCAATTGCCAACGGTGACCAGACACCTCCGATGCCGCCATCGACCTCTACTTCGACCCCGAAGGCTACGGCATGGAGTCTAACCGCCTTCCGGCGGGCGAAGACTTCTTCCTGACATTTTGCCGCTACGGATCGAAACAGGCGCTGTTCGCCAAGAATTCGACGCCGTCAGACGTCGAGATGGTGAAGCGTTAGCGGTGTGGGAACGGCCATCACGCCACACGGAGGATGTCCGCTTGCTGAGGCCTTGATTGTCTGGATTGGGTCGTTTTCCGGAATTCGCGAATCGACGGACGCGACGCAGTCTTCAGCGCCGAAGCGCTCGCGCGCGCGTGCAAACCTCGTCGACGTTGTACCCGTATTCGCGCAGCACTACTTCTCCCGGCGCAGACGCGCCAAAACGCTCGACGCTGAGCACGCCACCGGCGTCGCCGACGTAGCGATGCCAGCCTTGCGCCACGCCCGCTTCCACGGCCAAGCGCGCCTGCACCGTCGGCAATAACACGGCATCGCGGTCGGCCTGCACCAGCGCGTCGAAGAGCTCCCAGCTGGGCATCGAGACACAGCGCACCGCGACACCTTCAGCAGTCAAGCGCTCCGCAGCAGCGACGATCAAGCCGACCTCCGCGCCGCTGGCGATCAGGATCAGGTCCGGCTTGCCATTGTGCGCATCGCATAGCACGTACGCCCCGTGGCGCAGGCCGTCTGCCGGCGCGTAGCGACTGCGGTCGAGGGTCGGGACGTCCTGGCGGCTCAAGATGAGAAGCACCGGACGATCTCGCGTCTCCAGAGCGACGCGCCATGCGACCGCGGTTTCGTTGGCGTCTGCGGGGCGGATCACAGTCAGGTTTGGAATCGCGCGCAGCGCGGCCAGCTGCTCCACCGGCTGATGGGTGGGACCGTCCTCGCCAAGCGCGATGCTATCGTGGGTAAACACGTGAATGACATGCAGGCCCATCAGTGCCGCCAAGCGGATGGGCGGGCGCATGTAGTCCGAAAAGATCAGAAAGGTCGAACCGTATGGCACCACCCCTCCGTGCGCCGCCATGCCGTTGACTATCCCGCCCATCGCGTGCTCGCGTACACCGAAGTGAAGGTTGCGCCCGGCATAGCTCCAGCCACCGCCGTCGGAGCCCTGGATGTCGACACCCTTGCCGGCGGCCGGATTGAAGTCGCCGAGTCCCTTGAGCGCGGTGTAGGTCGAAGGATCCAGATCGGCTGAACCTCCTGTCAGCGCGGGCAAGCGCGCTGCGATGGCGTTCATCACCTTGCCCGACGCCACGCGCGTGGCCATTCCCTTGGCGTCGGCGAGGAACACCGGCATGTCCGCATCCCAGTCGCGTGGCAGCTCGCCACCAAGCGTTCTCCGCAACTCGTCGGCCAGAGCGGGGAACGCCTGCGCGTAGGTTGCCATCCGCTCGTTGCTCGTCGCTTCATCGCGTGCGCCACGCTCCACAGCGCCGCGAAAGTGCGAGAGGGCCGCTTCGGGGATCAGGAATGATGGCTCGACCGGCCAGCCCAGGTTCTGCTTGGTCAGGCGCACTTCCTCGACGCCGAGCGGGGAGCCATGCGCTTCGAAGGTGTCCTGCTTGTGCGGCGAGCCGTAACCGATGTGCGTGCGCACCAGGATCAATGATGGGCGCGTGGTTTCGGCGCGCGCCGCGCGAAGCGCGGCATCGATTGCGACAAGGTCGTTGCCGTCCGGCACCGACACCGTGTGCCAGCCGTAGGCGTCGAAGCGCCGTGCTCGGTCTTCCGAGAACGTGATGTCGGTTCCGGCGGCCAGCGTGACGTAGTTATCGTCGTAGAGACAGGTGAGCTTGCCGAGCCGCAAATGGCCGGCCAGCGACGCGGCCTCCGAGCCGACGCCCTCCATGAGGTCGCCGTCGCTGACGATCGCGTACGTGGCATGGTCGATCACGTCGAAACCGGGCCGGTTGTAGCGCGCGGCCAGCTGCGCTTCGGCGATCGCCATGCCCACTGCGTTGGCGAATCCCTGCCCGAGCGGGCCTGTCGTCGTCTCGACGCCAGGAGTGTGCCCGCGTTCGGGATGCCCCGGCGTCTTGCTGCCGAACTGACGGAACTGCTTGATATCGTCTAGCGACAGGTCGTAGCCCGTGAGGTGCAGCACGCTGTAGAGGAGCATCGAGCCGTGTCCGGCGGAAAGCACGAAGCGATCGCGATCGAACCAGCTCGGATTGCGCGGATTATGCTTGAGCAGGCGCGTCCACAGCACATATGCCATCGGCGCGGCGCCAAGCGGCATGCCCGGGTGCCCGCTCTTCGCTTTCTGCACGGCATCGACCGACAGGAAACGAATCGTGTTGATGCAGAGCTGATCGATTTGATCCGACATCGTCACTCCTGGTCAATTGCCTGGAACACGTCGAGCGTGGTACCGGCGCCTGTGTCTCGCATCAATGATCCTTCAGCGCGCGGTCGACGATGTCCTGCGCTTCGCGCAACAGCAGGCGCAAATGGTCGGAACTGCGAAAACTCTCCGCGTAGATCTTGTAGATGTCCTCGGTCCCGGAGGGACGCGCAGCGAACCATCCGCTGGCGGTGATCACTTTGATACCGCCGATCGGCGCGTCATTACCTGGCGCGCGATCGAGCACCTTGTCGATCAGTTCGCCGGCCAATTCGGTGATCTTTACCTGTTGCGGCGAAAGTTGCGCCAGCACCTCCTTCTGTGCGGCGGTCGCCGGCGCCTCGACGCGATCAGCGAACGACTCACCGAACTCGCGGGTCAGGTCTCGATACAGCTCGGCAGGATCATGGCCGCTGCGTGCGGTCATTTCCGCCGAGAGGAGCGACGGCACGATCCCATCCTTGTCGGTGGTCCATACCGATCCGTCAATGCGGCAAAAGGAAGCACCGGCGCTCTCTTCGCAACCGAAACTTAAGCGACCGTCGAGCAGCCCATCGACGAACCATTTGAAGCCGACCGGAACCTCGTAGAGTTTGCGACCCAATCTGCCTGCGACACGATCGATCATTGCGCTGCTGACCACGGTTTTGCCTACTGCCGCCGCTCGATTCCAGGTGGTGCGATTCCGAAACAGGTAGTCGATCGCGGCTGCGAGATAATGATTTGACGGCAGCAAGCCCTCGCTTGGCGTCACGATGCCATGCCGATCGTGATCGGTGTCGCAGGCGAACGCGATGTCGTAGCGATTCTTCAGGCGGATGAGACGCTGCATCGCGTAAGCCGACGATGGATCCATGCGAATGCGCCCGTCCCAGTCCAGGGTCATGAAGCTGAAAGTCGGATCGACCTCTTCGCTGATCACCGTCAGATCGATCTTGTACAGTTCGGCGATCCTGGCCCAGTAGTGCACACCTGCGCCGCCCATCGGATCCACGCCCATACGGATGCCGGAGCCACGGATGACATCGAAATCGATCACGCTGCCTAGATCGCTGACGTAGGCGCTCAGAAAATCGTGCTCCCGCGTGGTTGCCGCGCGGCGCGCCCGATCGAACGGAGTGCGGCGTACGTCCTTTAAGCTCGCTTCGAGCAGCGCATTCGCCTTGGCTTCGATCCAGCCGGTGATGTCGGTGTCCGCGGGGCCGCCGTTCGGCGGGTTGTATTTGTAGCCGCCGTTGTCGGGCGGATTGTGCGAAGGCGTCACCACGATACCGTCGGCGAGTCCCGTCTTGCGGCCGCGGTTATAGACGAGAATGGCGTGCGACACCGCCGGCGTCGGCGTATATTCGCCGCCCTTCGCGATCAAGGTTTCGACGCCGTTGGCTGCCAGAACCTCGAGTGCGCTCTTGAACGCCGGCACCGACAACGCGTGGGTGTCGATGCCGATGAATAGCGGCCCGTCGATACCTTTGCCTTGTCGATAAAGGCAGATCGCCTGAGTAATGGCGAGCACGTGCGCCTCGTTGAAGGTTCTGTCGAACGACGTGCCGCGATGACCCGACGTGCCGAAGGACACGCGCTGCGCCGGCACTGCAGGATCGGGGCGCAGGCTGTAATAAGCGGCGACCAGCTTCTGGACATCCACCCGTTGCGCTGCCTGCACGGGTTGTCCGGCCAGTGGGCTGATATTCGTGCTCATCGGCCGCTGCGCGATGCGCGATAGCGCCGGATCAACGCATTCGTCGAGCTGTCGTGCGCCAGCACGGGTTCGCCGACACTCGCGATTTCATCGGCCGTGCGCTTAGCCAGCGCTTTGCCAAGCTCGACACCCCATTGATCGAACGAGTCTATGTTCCAGATCGCGCCTTGCACGAAAACGCTGTGCTCGTATAGCGCGACGAGTGCACCAAGCGAGTGCGGCGTCAGCCGCTCGGCCAGTATGGTATTGCTCGGACGATTGCCTTCAAAAGTGCGATGCGGAATCAGATTTTTGGCAGTTCCCTCGGCTTCCACTTCGTCGGCGGTCTTGCCGAACGCCAGCGCCTCGCTCTGTGCGAACAGGTTCGCCATCAGCAGATCATGCTGGTCGCCGAGACGCTTCAGTGCCTGGCGGAACCCGATGAAATCGCAGGCGATGAGCCGCGTTCCCTGATGGATCAGCTGATAGAACGAATGCTGTCCGTTGGTACCTGGCTCACCCCAGTAGATGGGCCCCGTCTGGTAATCCACATGGTCGCCATCGAGCGTGACATGCTTGCCATTGCTCTCCATCGTGAGCTGCTGCAGATAGGCAGGGAAGCGCTTGAGATATTGCTCGTAGGGCAGCACGGCAACGGTCGTCGCGCCCAGAAAATTGCTGTTCCAGATCGCCAGCAGTCCGTGCAGGACCGGCAGGTTGCGACCCGGCGGCGCGCCGCGAAAATGCTCGTCCATCGCATGAAACCCCGCCAGCATCGTGCGAAAGTTTTCGGCGCCGATCGCGAGCATGGTCGAAAGGCCAATCGCCGAATCCATGGAGTAGCGACCGCCGACCCAGTCCCAGAAACCAAACATGTTGTCGAGATCGATGCCGAACTTGGCGACCTCGTCGGCGTTGGTCGAGACCGCGACAAAATGGCGCGCCACGGCTTTTTCCTCGCCAAGTCCGCGCAGACACCAGTCGCGCGCCGCGCGCGCATTGGTGAGCGTTTCCAGCGTAGTGAAGGTCTTGGAACAGATGATGAACAGCGTTTCGCCGGGATCGAGGTCGAGCACCGCTTCTGAAAAGTCGGTGCCGTCAACGTTGGACACAAAGCGGAACGTAATGTCGCGCTGGCTGTAATGCCGGAGCGCCTCGTACGCCATGACAGGGCCAAGGTCGGAGCCACCGATGCCGATGTTGACGACATTGCGAATGCGCTTGCCGCTGTGACCGGCCCATTCGCCGCTGCGTACCCTCACGACAAATGCCGCCATACGGTCGAGTACCGCATGGACGTCGGGCACGACGTTCCTGCCCTTGACCAGGATGCGCTCGTTCGGCGGCGCGCGCAGCGCGACGTGCAGCACCGCGCGCTGCTCGGTGACATTGATCTCGTCGCCGCGAAACATGGCGTCGATACGCTCGCGTATCGAGCAGGCTTCGGCCAGCGCCAGTAGCAAACGGAGCGTTTCGTCGCTGATGCGGTTCTTTGAATAGTCGAGGTAAAGGCCGGCAGCTTCCGCGACCAGTCGTTCCCCACGCGACGGATCGGTAGCAAAGAACTCGCGCAAATGCCGACGTTCGATGTGTCCGCAATGCTCCATGAGCGCCCGCCACTGGGGGCGTCCCGTCAGCGACCCGGAACCGGGAAAAGCTGAATTGGGCATGTCAGCCAAGGATGTCCGCTTGGTCCGCCGCGCTAGCTGGCGTGGGCGAGCGCGTCGCTCTTGTCGGCGATGCGCCTCATCAACTCCTGCCACGACTTCACGAATGCCTGCGCGCCGTCGCGCTGCAGTTGGATGGCGAGCGCGTCGATATCGATGCCGGTCTTGGCGAAGCTTGCGAGCACCGCTTCGGCATCCCCGCCGTCCTCGGCCATCACGCCCCTGAGTTGGCCATGGTCGGCGAAAGCACGCAGCGTCTTTTCGGGAACGGTGTCGATGGTGTCGGGCGCCGTCAGCGCCTCGACGTACAAGGTGTCCGACGCCTTGGGATCCTTGGTCCCGGTGCTGGCCCAAAGCAGACGCTGCGGGCGTGCGCCGGCGCCGGCGAGCTTGCGCCAGCGCGGCGACGCGAGCAGCTCGCGGTAAGCGCGGTAGGTGCGGCCGCCGATCGCGATGCCGAGGCGGTTGCGCAGCTCCGGCGGCACCTTGTCGCCCACCGCCTTGTCCCATCGGCTCACGAACAGCGAGGCCACCGATGCAACGCGCGGGTCGCGCCCGGCGGCGATGCGCCGTTCGATGCCGCGAAGATACGCCTCGGCCGCCGCGACATATTGCTCGCGCGAGAACAGCAGCGTCACATTGATCGGCACGCCGTCGAATATTGATTCCTCGATCGCCGGCACGCCTTCCGGCGTACCCGGAATCTTGACGTACAAATTGGGCCGCGCACCTTGTCTATGGATGCGCGCGGCTGCGTCGATGCTGCCCGCAGTGTCACTTGCGAGCAGGGGCGATACTTCCATCGAGACCCAGCCGTCGATGCCATCGGTGGCATCGAAGACCGGACGGAACAGGTCGGCGGCGCGGCGAAGGTCTTCGAGCGCCAGTTCCATAAAAAGAGTTTCACCTGATTTTCCCGCCTTGGCCTTGTCGCGGATGCCGTCGTCGTAGGCACCGGTGTTGCCGATCGCCTCGTCGAAAATGGTCGGGTTGGAGGTCAGTCCTGTAATCGAGAACTCGGTCATGTAGCGGCGCAGAGTGCCATTATCGAGGATCTCGCGGGTGATATTGTCCAGCCACAGACTCTGGCCGAGGTTGTGCAGTTCTTGGGCCTTGTTCATGGTCCCTCCTGGTTCGTGGCCGCGACGCCGACCGGCGAAGCGTGGAGAAGCTCGGATAAATCGCGATCGAGCAAATCACCGATGTGCTCGATCTCAAGGTCGGGCGGCGGGTCGATCACGGTCGTTTCGGATTGCGTCGCGTAGTGGCCCTGATGCACGAAAACGGTCGTCAGATCCTGCCCGAGCGCGCGTTTCATCGATGCCAGCAGCAGTGGCTTGTCGTCGACCATCACATAGTGTCGCGCCGGATAGCGTCGGCGCACCGCATCAAGCGCGCGCTCCTTGTGCACCTCGATCAATACCCTCCCCTGCACAGCATTCCAGATGCCCGATCGCTGGATCTTGCGCGGCTGGAATATTACATCGCCGTCGGATAAAACCACGGGCAGCCCAAGCGTACCCAGGTGCGCAATCGCTTCGAGGGCGTGGGGGTACAGGCGGTCTGCGAACGGATACTCCAGCAAATATGAAGACATCTGCAGCAAAGCCGGATCGTCGTCCAGCCCGACCCGGAGCTTCTGCAGCGTCCCGAGATAGTCGACGTAGCCCAGCTCTTCGCGCAGCGCCGCGAAGATGGACCGATACCGTTCGCGCTGATCCGCCCCTAAGGACTGTTCCAGGCGCTCACCGAGATCCGCGCCGAAGCGATCGTTGTCGAGCAGCGTGTTGTCGACATCGAGCAGAAACACGACTTCACCGTCGCTCAGCACGGCTGAGTCTCCTCGGGCTTCGGATCGTGCCAGCCTTCAGCGCCGGCAACGACTTCGCGCGCTGCGGCGGGCCCCCAGGTGCCCGGCTCGTACGCTGCGACCGCCTGGGCGCCATGCAACAGGGGATCGACCACGCGCCACGCCGCTTCGACGACATCGTCGCGGGTGAACAGCGTGGCATCGCCGCGAATCGCATCGCCCAACAGCCGCTCGTACGGCGATTTTTCGCCGGCAAGAGAATGACGGGCTACCAACTCCACGGCGTCGCCGACCATTTCCTCGCCGGGCCGCTTGACCCTCGCACCTGCGGATATTACAACCTCCGGGCTCAGCCGAAAGCGAAAGTAGTTCGATTGCGCAGGGTTGATCTCATCGAAAATCGCGACCGGCGGGCATTTCAGATCGACGACGACCTCGGTGCTCGTGATCGGCAGACACTTGCCGGCACGGATATAGAAGGGCACTCCGGCCCAGCGCCAGGTGTCGATATGAACGCACAGCGCCGCGAAAGTTTCGACCTGCGAATCCGGCGCCACGCCGGGTTCATTGCGATAGCCGCTGAACTGGCCACGCACTACCTGCTTGGGATCGAGCGGACGCATCGCGCGGAACAAGCGCAGCTTTTCGGCACGCATCGCATCCGGATCGCGGCCGACCGGCGCGTCCATCGCCAGCAACGCGGTCACCTGAAGCAGATGGTTCTGCACGACATCGCGAACTGCGCCGACCTCCTCGTAGAAGCTGCCGCGGCCCTGGACGCCGAACTTCTCGGCCATGGTGATCTGTATGCTTTCGACGAAATTGCGGTTCCAGACCGGTTCGAGGAATGCGTTGGCAAACCGGAAATAAAGCAGGTTCTGCACCGCTTCCTTGCCCAGATAATGGTCGATGCGGAATACCGCGGACTCGGGAAACACTTCGTGCAGCGTTCGATCGAGCGCCTGCGCCGAAGCAAGGTCGCGGCCGAATGGCTTTTCGACGATGACTCTCGCGTTGGTCGCGCAGTGCGCCGTCGCGAGTCCTTGCACCACGGGCGCGAACATGCTCGGGGGAATGGCGAGATAGTGCAGCGGGCGCGCCGCCCCGCCGAGCGCCTCGCGAAGACGCTCGTATGTGACAGGATCCTGGTAGTCGCCGCCGACGTACTGCAGCCGCGCGGACAGTTTTGCAAATGCCTTGGGATCGACGCCGCCGTTGTGCTCTAGGCTGTCGCGCGCCCGGTCGCGTAGCCGATCGAGCGTCCAGCCAGGGCGGGACATGCCGATGATCGGCATGTCCAACTGGCCCGCCCGGGTCAGCGCCTGCAGTGCGGGGAAGATCTGCTTGTAGGCCAGATCACCGGTCGCACCGAAGAAAACAAATGCGTCCGAGCTTTCGGACGTTGGCATCTATTCATCCTCTCCTCGCATTCGGCCGCGGTGCCCAATCAGCCCAGGAAACAATGTAGGGACACCAACCCAGCGAGGAAATGACCGCCGCCTTTTGTGAGCGCGGCGGTCGAGAGTGCAACTGCCGCTCACGTAGCTTTTTTCCCGAGAACGGCATTAGCCTTTTTATCCACCTTCGCCTTCTCCTGGGCGCTCAACTTGCCCGAATTATAGCCTTGCGCCGCACGCGCCTTTGCGTCGCGCGCGTGCGCCTTGTCCTCGACCGGGTACCTACCGCCCGATAAGGCAAAATCCGATTTTGGCAACTTCTTGCGCGCATCAGTGGTGAGTTTACTCATGACGATCTCCAAATCTCGGTACATTGATAGGTGGTAGTGGCGGCGCGTCAAATACACATTTCACCGTACAGCTCCCTGGACGACTGTCCAGCGCCATCAGTCGCATCCTGTTCGCGTGCAGAGGTAAAAGTAGAGATCTTGTTTGGGTACGGGTGTTCCGTGGCGCTTAACGGCAGACGTCTTGACCTTCGTTTGCGATCCATTCGTCGACAAAATAATCTGCGTCGTCGGCGTCTCGTGCACGCACAATCATCAGGATGCAGCCGGACCGTATCCTTTCCGCGTAGCGCATGGCTGTGTTTTCCGGCACGCCGATCGCCGTCAGCGAGTCCAGCACCCCGCCCGCTGCCGCACCCACAGCCATCCGTTGCGGGGCTTTCGTGCCCGATTCAGTCGTGCTTCCATGGCCAAACTGCTGACGCCGCGTTTGGTCGGACATGATGACATCCACATCGTCCGATCGATAGCCGCGCAGAATCACGGAATCGTAAGCGCGTTCTGCACTCGCTCGGTCGCTGAACAAACCGGTTACAAGCGTCCGGTCCCGCAGAGCCTTTGCCGCAGCGATGTGGTCGCGCACCGCCTCCTTGTCCCCACGTATGGTCTCCATCGTGTCTGCCCTATCGCCTTAATCGGAAACTATTCGCCACTTTCGGCAAACGCACAGTCAGAGAACTCTGATTGCGCTGTAGGAGGCCGGCGAATTCGAGGCGAAGCTGCGTTTTGCGTCGCCCACTAACGTTATGGAGCGCAACAATCGACTGCGGTGCGACCCTCGACATGAAGCGGGAATTTGGTCACACTTGCGTACGCAGCTTGACCCTGAAGAGTGTGCAGCCGTAACAATCCAAGCTTACGGTTTTTCATGTTGCTTGCGGAGGCAATCATGAAACGGAGAGCAGTGCGCGGCGGAGAACGGCAGGGGGTAAAAATTTCCCCGTTGATCGCGATGTTGCTCGGCGCCGGCCATTTGCGGTTCGCCGCTCCCGGCTCACGCGGAGAAGAACCCGCTGCGGGATGTCTTCTTCGGCGAAACCCACATCCATACGAGCTGGTCGTTCGACGCCTACGTCTTCGGCAACACGCTCGCCGGCCCCGAAGAGGCGTACCAGTTCGCCCTGGGCAAGCCGATCAGGCATCCCGCGGGCTACATGGTCCAGATGAAGCGGCCGCTCGACTTCGAGGCCGTGACGGACCACGCGGAATACATGGGCACGGTCCGGCTCGCCAACGACCCGCAGTCGGACCTGAGCAAGCTGCCGATCGCCGAGAAGCTGAAGGTCAGAAGCAAGGAGGACATTCAGAAGATCTACCTGTTCCTCGGCACGTCCGCTCATCAAGAACGAGCCGATCAAGGAGCTGGTCAGCCCCGAAGTGGCGGGCTCGGTCTGGAAGCGCATCGTCGAAATCGCCGACAAGTACAACCAGCCGGGCAAGTTCACGACCTTCGCCGCCTACGAATGGACCTCGACGCCGGACAATCGCAACCTGCACCGCAACATCATCTTCAAGGACACGAAGAAGGTTCCGGCGCTGCCGTTCACCTCGATCGACTCGACCCATCCGGAGGACCTGTGGAACTGGATGGATGGCCAGCGCAAGGCGGGCAACGAGCTGCTGGCGATCTCGCACAACGCGAACCTGTCCGACGGCGTCATGTTCCCGCTCGAGGTCGACAGCAAGGGCCGGCCGATCGACGCGGCGTGGGCGCAATCGCGGGTGAACAACGAGCCGCTGTCCGAGATCCAGCAGCTCAAGGGCGCGTCGGAAACGCATCCGGCGCTGTCGCCCAACGACGAGTTCGCCGGCCACGAGATTCTGGAATATCTGCTGGGCGGCGTCGATCGCGCGCCGAGGCTGCACGGCAGCTACATCCGCGAGGCGTACGAGAATGGCCTGGCGATGCAGGACACGCGCGGCTACAACCCGTACAAGTTCGGCCTCGTCGGCGCCAGCGACACGCACGGCACCGCGGCGGCGCACACGCAATCGAACTATTTCGGAGGTCATGGCTTGCTCGACGCCACGCCGCAGGCGCGCCTGAGCGGCGAGAAGACCGCCGGCATGACGATGGACAAGCTTTCGACCTCCGGGCTCGGGCGGCGTGTGGGCCGAGGAGAACACGCGCGAAGCGATCTTCGCCGCCATGCAGCGCAAGGAGACCTTCGGCACCAGCGGCGTGCGGATCAAGGTGCGCTTCTTCGGCGGCTGGGACTTCGCGCCTGAACGTCCTGCAAAGCAAGGACTGGGTCAAGACCGGGTACGCGAACGGCGTGCCGATGGGCGGCGACCTGCCGGCGACGAAATCGAAGGCGCCGACGTTCATCGTGTGGGCCGTCAAGGATCCCGACGACGCCAATCTCGATCGCATCCAGATCGTCAAGGGATGGACGCGCAACGGCCAGATCTTCGAGAAGATCTACAACGTCGCGTGGTCGAACAATCGCAAGCGCGAACGCGGCGGCGAATCGATCCGCACGCGCTGGTTCGCCGCGGTGAAGCCGAGTTGCCGCCCGTCGGCAACACCGTCGACGTCAAGAACGCGTCGTACACCAACACCATCGGTGCGGTCGAGT
The DNA here is from genome assembly GCA_963816915.1 of uncultured beta proteobacterium. Taxonomy (GTDB): domain Bacteria; phylum Pseudomonadota; class Gammaproteobacteria; order Burkholderiales; family Casimicrobiaceae; genus PALSA-1003. Next base: position 963,989 of record CAWFMK010000007.1, on the reverse strand, counting down.
TGAAGACGGTCTGGACAGACCCGGACTTCGATCCGAGCCAATTCGCGTTCTACTACGCGCGCGTGCTGCAGATCCCGACGCCGCGCTGGACGACGTACGACGCGAAGAAGCTCGGCGTCCCGCCGCCCAACAACGTTCCTGCGACCGTTCAGGACCGCGCGTGGACGTCGCCGATCTGGTATTCGCCGAGCGACGAAGCGCGCAAGGCCGCGAAGCCCGGAACGACGGTCGCCGACTTGCGAGCAAAGGGGTGCCGTGGCGCTGGACGATGCGCAGCTGAAGCAACTGATCGTCGGCAAGACCTTCAAGGTTCGCAACACGGTGACCGGACAGCGCTTCGAGATCCTGTACGGGCCGGACGGGCGGCGCCTGATCCTCAGCGTCGACGGCAAGCAGCCGCCCGTCGGCGAGATCGGCGACGTGCTGCACAGCGGCGAGCTCGGATCGCCGGCGCACTACGAGATTCGCGGCGGGAAGATCGTCACCACGATCGCGAACACGCCGTTCGAGATCACCGTCTACAAGGTCGGCGACAAGTATGTCGCGGCACGCAGCAACGAGTTCGGCTACGCCAACTACGAGGTCGAGTAGAGCGTCGTGGCGCTTGTCGCCGAAGCGCTGGCTGCGCGAGCCGCTGCTGCATTTCCTGGTCGCCGGCCTGTTGCTGTTCGCCGGCTACCGGTGGCTTCATCCCGAGCTTTCCACGCGAGCGGAGGTCAATCGGATCGAGCTGACGGCCGACGATCTTCGGCAGCTCGAAGATCGTGTGGACGGCGCAGTGGCATCGACCGCCGACGCCGGATGAGATGCGCGGGCTCGTCGAGGGCCGGGTCCGCGAGGAGATCCTCTACCGCGAAGCGCTCGCCCTCGGCCTCGATCAGGGCGACACCATCGTCAAGCGCAGGCTCGCGCAGAAAATGGAATTTCTCGCCGACGACGTCTCGGCGCTGCGCGATCCGACCGCCGACGAATTGCGTGCATGGTATGCGAAGAACTCGGAGCGCTTCGCCGAGCCCGGTCGCCGATCGTTCCGGCACGTGTACTTTTCCACCGATCGTCGCGGCGACCGGGCGCGCGAGGATGCGGCGCGTCGCGCTCTCCAAGCTTGCCAACAAGCCTGCCGATTCATCGACTGTCGCGGCGATCGGCGATCCATTCATGTTCCAGGATTTCTACGCCGATCGTTCGCCGGAGCAGATCGCATCCATATTCGGAAGCGCGTTCGCCGCCACGGTCGACAAGCTTCAACCCGGCTCCTGGCAAGGGCCCGTCGAGTCGGGCCTGGGTTGGCATCTGGTGTTCGTTACGTCGGCGACGCCCGGGCGCGTGCCCGCGTACGAGGAGATCGAAGCGGACATCAAGGCGGGATGGATCGATGAGCAGCGGACCGCTGCGCGGCAGCGCGCATTCGAGGCGATGAAGGCGCACTACGAGATCCATCTGCCGGAGGCGACCCAGGTTGCGACCGCGCCGCATCGGGCGCCAGCGCGAAGTCGACGCCGATGACGCTCGCATCGCGATCGCCGTCGATGGCTGGGCGGTGCATTGGCGCTCGCCGCGCTGGCCCTCCTTGCGCATGACCCGAGCGCGAGCGCGCACGAAGCGCGCCCGGCCTACCTCGAGCTGACCGAGACGCTGCCGGATCGTTACGACGTCGTGTGGCGCACGCCGGTGTCGGCCGGCATGCGGCTGCCGGTCGTTCTGCAACTTCCCGAAGGCGTCAAGCACGCTTGTCGAGCCGAACGCTGCGCGAGCTGCCCGACTCGGTCGTCGAGCGCGCAGTATCATCACCGCGCCGGGCGGCCTCGGCGGCAAGCGCATCGAGTTCGTGGGCCTGCAAGCCACCATCACCGACGTGCTGGTGCGGGTACAGACGCGCGACGGCGCGACATTCGACGACGCTCGTCCATCCCTCGCAGCCCTGGGTGGAAATCGTCGCCGCCCGGGATCATTCGCCGTCGCGGGCGCGTACCTCATGCACGGCATCGATCACATCCTGTTCGGCTACGACCACCTGCTGTTCGTGTTCGCGCTCATCCTCATCGTGCCGAACCTGCGGATGCTGGTCGCGACCGTGACCGCGTTCACCGTGGCGCACTCGATCACGCTCGCGCTGGCGACTCTGGGCGTCGTGCATGTGCCGGGTCCGCCGGTGGAGGCCACCATTGCGCTCAGCATTCTTCTGCTCGCCTGCGAGATCGTGCGCTACTCGCGCGGGCCAACCGAGTCTCACCGCGCGATGGCCCTGGTTGGTGGCGTTCTCGTTCGGCCTGCTGCACGGCTTCGGTTTCGCCAGCGCGCTGTCCGAAATCGGCCTGCCGCGCGGTGACATTCCGCTCGCATTGTTCACATTCAATGTCGGTGTCGAGATCGGCCAGCTCATTTTTATCGCTGCGGTGCTCGCGTTGCTGGCGGTGGCACGACGCATTCCGATTCCCGCCACCGTATCGCGCCAAGCTCAACCAGTCGCGACCTACGCGATCGGCACGCTTGCCGCGTTCTGGTTCGTCGAGCGCGTTGTCGGATTTCTGCGGTAACCAGACGGATCGTCACAGCATTCACCTACAAAATCGGCACGTCACCTTCATTGCGAGGGCTAGCGATGAAAAATACTGCTACACGATTCAAAAGCTGAAACGTCGTCTGCTGATACCCAAGCGCTACCCGGATTGAAAACAAAACGTACCGACCGAAGGCGAGCCGCTGAATGGTTGGCCGCAGGACAGGATGTGGATCAATTTGGACACGCTCGATAGGGTGGCCGACGAACACAATGACCCGCCCCGCTCGTTCGCCCCTCGCGCCACTTGAGACGCTCTTCGAAACCGCGCGTGACACGGCGCTGCCGCTGCCTCCTGAATTGGCGCGCCTGTACGGATGCCTGCGCATGCCGATGCCGCGCTCAGATCCACATGTCTTCAGTAATTTTGTGACCACGTTGGACGGCGTCGTCTCGCTCAATGTAAAGGGGCACGCCAGCGGCGCGGACATCAGCGGATTCAATGCTCAGGACCGCATGGTAATGGGTTTGTTGCGCGCCATTGCCGACGTGGTAGTCATCGGCTCTGGTACGCTGCGCGCCGATCGCCGGCACGTCTGGACGGCGGAAGCGATCTTTCCCGAGCTCGCGCGTGAGTACCTGCAGCTGAGGCAAAGGCTGGGTAAATCCGCCACCCCGCTGAACGTGATTGTTAGCGGAAGCGGTGAGATCGATCTGCGCATACCAGTGTTTTTATCCGGCAAGGTGCCGGCATTGATCGTTACGACGGCCGCGGGCGCGAAACGTCTACGCAATCAGCGCGTGCCGGACACCGTCGAGATCCGTGCAATTCATCGCAGCGCGAGCGCAATCCCGGCGAGCGCGATCCTCGACGAGGTGTGTCGGACACACGGCAAGTCTATCCTCGTCGAGGGCGGCCCGCGATTGCTTGCCGACTTTTACGCACAGCATCTTGTCGACGAGCAGTTCCTGACCCTCGCACCGCAAATTGCCGGCCGCACCGCCGGTGGCAGGCGACTGAGCTTGATCATGGGCAAGACGTTCGCACCGGCCCATCCCCTGTGGGGCACCCTGATCGATGCGCGGCGCGGCAGTAGTCACCTATTTCTTCGATATTCGTTCCCGTCTTCCGCGGTTGCTAGCCTGTCAGGACGCGGGCGGATCACTCGCAGTCGAGCTTTCGGTTAGTCGACCCAAGATCTTCCATGGCCTAAGAACGGAGAGGCAGCGCTCCCGTCAGCGATCCGGACGATTTCGTCTAGAGACAGCCGCACTCAGTGGACCTGCTCACTTTCACACCGATCGCAGCGGCGGTGGTCGTCGCCGCCTTCATTCAGGGAACCACGGGAGTCGGATTCGCGCTCATCGTCGCACCCGTCCTGGCGTTCCTGGCACCCGACCTGGTGCCGGTATGCCTGCTGGCGCTGATGATTCCACTCAATGTGTACGTCGCGTGGCGCGAGCGGACGGCGCTGGACCGCGCGGGCGCCGCCTGGATTACGGCAGGCCGATTCGTGGGCACCTTCGGTGGCTTGTGGCTGCTCGCCGCGCTGTCGTCGAGCCAGCTCGGCATTGTGATTGGCGCGGCAACCATTCTGGCGGCCATCGCCACGCTCATCGCTCCTTCATTCGCGCCCGGCAACCGGGCGTATGTCGCGGCCGGAGTCATTACAGGCGTGACCGAGACGGCCACCGGGATTGGCGGACCTCCGCTTGCGCTCGTCTATCAGCACCATGGCGCGGCTACGCTTCGCTCCACCCTCGCCTTCTGCTTTCTGGTGGGCCAAGTGATGTCGCTCGTGCTGCTGGCGATCACCGGCCGCGTGAATGCGTCGCAGCTCGGTGCCGCGCTCGTGTTCCTCCCTATGGTGCTACTTGGGGCGGCGATGAGTCGCCTGGTTCATGGCCGGGTCGGCGGCCGCAAGCTGCGCGCATTCGTACTGCTATTCGCGATCGTCTCGGGAGCTGTGGTGTTGGGTTCCGGTTCGGGACTATTCGCCCTGGGTAGGGGCGAAACACAGTCCGCAAAATGAGCTGTCGGCGTCAGACGTCGCCGCCTGCTTGCCGGCCGATGCTCAAAGCGTGGTCCAGCGATCGATCTCCCAAACCGGAAGACCGCGCATGTCGATCGCCTTCTTGTCGACGAATGCCTCTGCTCCCGGATGCTTGCCGGTGCGCTCCCAGGCTTCCTTCGACAAGGGCGCTCCCATGCGCATCAGCCGCTTTACCAGCTCGCCGGTCAACGGTTGCTGATAGATCGATTTGACCTGCGACAGACCGACGAGGCTGCGCGCGTCACCTTCGGTGATCCATGACCAGCCGCGGCGGCGGTACAGAATGTTCTCTACGTAAGGCCGCTGCGCAGCGCGGTCGCTGAACCAATCCTGGCTGGCGAGATCGATGACGGCGTCCGCGGTCATCTCGCTGACCAGTCGGGTCGCGCGCTCGTTCGCAATCAGCAGTGCCACGATCGCCTTGGGGTTCTTGCTCAGGAACTCCTCGCGGACGACCCACCAGATGCGGTGCGGGTAATAGGCTTCCGGTGCGAACGGTGTCTTGGCGAAGCTGGCGATCTTGTGGCCGGCGCCCTTGCCTTCCGGACCGTCGTAGGCGGGCCCCGTCGTTCCGTCGTTGAGCAGCAGGTTCACCAGCTGGCCGGAGTTGACCGCACCTTGCGCAGCGGGCTCCACGTTGAGCACTGCATCGATGCCGGGCTGCGCGCGCGTCAACTCGGCGAAGGCCTGAATGTTCTTGACGGTAATGTCGAGCGCCTTCGGATCGTCGGTTCCGAACTGAGCCTGTAGCATCAGATTGAGAACAAGATGCAGATCCGACCCGACGATCGTCAGCACCGTTTTCCCCTTGAGATCGTCGAGCTTCTTGATCGGCGAGCCCGGCGGCACCTGCAGTGGAAACTTGATTCCGCCTCCGGCAATGGCGATGGGGATCGCCGGATTGGGTTGGGACAGGCTGCGAATCGTCGGCGTCGAACCCAGCATGCCGATGTCGAGCTGTCCGGCCGCCAGTCCCTGCAGCATGCGCAGCAACACCGGGAAATTCAGGTATTCCGGATCGAGAGTTAGTCCGAGCTCGGTCGCGGCCTTCTCCAGCAGCTTCTCCTTCTGCATGGCGAAGACGAGCGGCGCGCCGTCGTTGGTCAGGCCGACGCCCATGGTCATCTTGAGCGCCTGCGCGAGCGCCGGGCTCGCGCGAAACAGCGGGACGGCAAGCAGGGTGGCGAGTCCTGCGCGGAGCACGTTGCGACGATTCGATCGCGCGTCGTTCATGGCTTTCCTTGGGATGGTTGACGAGGTGAGTCGGGTTTAGCTCGTTTCCTCGACGATCGCCTGCGCGGCCTCGTCGCGAATCAGGTTCCAGATGTGATCGATGAAGCGTCCGGTAGCAGCAGTGTTGCGCAGTGAGCGCCGCGGGCGTGGCAGATCGATGGAGACGACATCCTTGATCTGGCCGGGCCGCCGCCCAAGGACGATGACGCGATCCGACAGATACACCGCCTCGTCGATGCCGTGCGTCACGAACATCACCGCGCGACGCGACGCCGGATCGCCGGCATCACCCCATAGGCGCAGCAACTCGTCCTGCAGGATGTTGCGAGTCTGCAAATCGACCGCTGCCAGCGGCTCGTCCATCAGCCAGACCTCCGGCTCGTTGGCAAGCAGGCGTGCGAGCGCGCAGCGCTGTCGCATGCCGCCCGACAATTCGTGCGGATAGCGGCCCTCGAAGCCTGCGAGACCGACCATCTCGATGTAGCGCTGCGCCACCGCGCGGCGTGCCTCAAGACTTGCGCCTCGCGCCATCGGTCCGAACTCGACATTGCCGAGCACGGTCCGCCAGGGAAACAACGCGTACTCCTGAAACATGACGCCGCGTCGCGGGTCCGGAGCGGCCACCGGCACACCGTCAACCAGCACCTTTCCGGCCGATGGTGACACAAATCCCGCGACGAGTGAGAGCAGCGTCGACTTGCCGCAGCCCGACGGGCCGACGATGCTGACGAACTCGTTCGGCATGATGCGAAACGAGATGTCGCGAAGCGCCTCAACCCGATCGCCCGTTCGCGCCGACACGTAGGTCTTGGAAAGGCCGACGCCTTCGATCTTTGCATTCATCGTTACCGCCATGGCGTGAGGTTGCGCTGCAGTCGTCGCATGAGAAGGTCGATCATAAAGCTGATGACGCCGACGACGATCATGTAGAGGACGAGTGCATTCACATCGCGCCGGATGTAGAGCGTGCTCACCATGAGCTGCCCGAGTCCGACCGCACCCGAACCGCCGGCCGATACCTTGATGCCCATCGCGAGTTCCGCCGCGATGATCGCGCCCCAGGCAAAAGCCAGTGAGATGCGCGCCCCGGTGAGGATGACCGGCAGCGAGCCCGGAAGGATCACCGCGCGGGCGATCAGCGCGCGGCTCGCACCGAGCGCACGCGCCGCATTGACGAGGTTGCGATCGACCAGTCGCACTGCCTGGATCGTGTTCACGACGAAGGGAAAGAATGCCGCGTAGGTTACGATGAAAAGCGCGGCGTTGCCACGTATGCCCAACCAGAGGAGCGCCATCGGAATCCACGCGATGGGAGCGATGGAGCGCAACGAGTCGATGATCGGGCTCATCGCTCGATTCACTGGCTGCAGCGAGCCCATCAGCACGCCGAGTGGAATGCCCAGGAGGCCGGCGATGCTGAATCCGAGCAGCACGCGGTAAAGGCTTCCCGATGTCGCCGCCAGCAGGCTTCCATCTCCGATCGTGCGTACGGCCGCCGCGAGCACGCCGCTCGGATAGGGATAGAGCGCGAGTTGCCCCGAATGGCGCACGGCAAACTCCCAGAGCACGAGCACCGTGGCGAACACCGGCAGCGGCAGCCAGCGGCGCTGCGCGTCGGTCACCGTCGGGTCTCCAAGCCGTCCTGGCTCCAGCGCGTGATGCGCGCCTGCAACCAGCGCAGCAGCGTATCCAGGATGTACCCCAGGATGCCGATCGTCAGGATCACCGCCATGACCTTGTCCATGGCGAAGAACTCCTGGTACCAGAAGATCCGCCATCCCAACCCTGAATCTGCGCCGGTCAGCTCCCCCGCGACCATGGCCATCCAGGCGACGCCGAGGCTCAATCGGGCACCAGCGAGAATAAGTGGCAAAGCCGCTGGCATCACGACATGGGTGACGATCAGGCGACGCGAAGCGCCGAGCATCTGCGCTGCTTGCAGCAGATGCGGGTCCACCTGCTTGATGCCCGCGAGCGTGTTGATGAACACCGGGAAAATGGCCGCGTAGAAGATGAGAAAGATCGGCACCCCACGCCCGATGCCGAACATCAGGATGGCAATGGGAATCCAGGCGATCGCACTGATCGGACGCAGAATTTCCACCATCGGATCGATGATCGCTTCGAATAAAAGGAAGCGCGCCGCGAGCAACGCCAGCGCGAGCCCGGCAGCGATCCCGAGCCCATAGCCGACGCCAAGGTGAACGAGGCTGGCGAGAATGTCGCCCGGCAATTCGGCGGCCCACAGGCCGATCCACGCGTCGAGCACCAGCAGCGGTGGCGGCACGAGCGTCTTGTTGTTCACGGCGACGCTGACCATCTGCCATACGGCCACGATGACGGCAAGCGCCAGGACGAATTCGCAGCGGCGCAGGGAACGAGTCCATGATCCGCGATCTCGCATGGCTACCGATTCGACGCGACTGCGCATCGCGAGCGAGGAAGTCTCATGCTCCATGGCAGTGAAAATTACCACGGAGGCGCATAGAAGATTGACTCTTTTTTTTTGCGCCGGGCGGTCGCCCGATCGAGAAGCGAATCTACTCTGCAGGCAGATGTGCTCCACCTGTTACCGGGAGATCGATGCCGGCGATATAGCTTGCGGCGTCCGAGCAGAGCAGCACCGCCGCGCCGACCATCTCGTCGGGCTGCGCTGCCCGCGCGATCGGGGCAGCCGTGGAAGCCTGGATCCTGCGCCAATCGTCCGCGTCCTCGCGTCGCCAGCGATTGCGCTCGGTGGCGACGAGTCCGGGCGACAGGTTGTTGATCATGACATTGTACGGAGCGTACTGCCTCGCGAGGTTGATGCACAGGTTGTGCTGCGCGGATTTCAGCGCCGCGTACACCGCAAGATCGGCAGAGGGGCGCAACTGGTTGATGCTCCCGATGGTCAGCGCCCGTCCCCATTTTCGCTCCTTCATCGGCGGTAGCGCGGCCTGCAGGAGCTCGACGGTGGCGCGAAAATCGATCGCAACCTGCTGCTCGATCTGGTCCGACGTCACCTGCGCAAATGGCGTGCGCAACTGAATCGACGCGCAGACGACGAGGATGTCGATCTTGCCGAATGCGGTGGTCGCGAGCTCGAACGCACGCTTCCCGGCACCTGTCGGCAAAAGATCCGCTTCCACCAGGCATGCATCGACACCGCGACGGCGAACCTCGTCCGCGGTCGCACGGGCGGCATCGGGCAGGCCGGCCTTCGCATCCGCTGCCGCCGAGTAGTGGACGGCTATGGAGGCGCCGTGGTCCGCAAACCCCAGAGCAAGGCTCCGCCCGATGCTCATGCTCGCCCCGGTGATGAGCGCGGTCCTTCCCTTCATCGAAAACCAGTCTGCCATTGCGGGCTCCATGATAATGGATACCGTATCGCGACATCCCGATGGCCGACTTGCCGCGGTCGTCGCGCCGCCCTACGATCGGACGCTGTTCCCAGTACGCACGGGGGTCTTCGATGAGAATTGCCGCAATCCAGCGCGCGCTAGCAATGACAGCCGCACTCTTGCTCAGCGTGACCTCCGCAGCGCAGCCGACGTGGCCCGACCGTTCGATCCAGCTGATCGTTCCATTCCCCGCGGGCGGTGGCGTCGACGTCATCGCGCGACCGTTCGCCGAGCTCTGGAGCGCCATGATCCAGCAGCCCGTGGTCGTCGTTCCTCGCGACGGAGCGGCGGGCACCATCGGGATCGCCGCGGTGGCCGCGGCGAAACCGGACGGCTATACCCTGGCCTTCACGCCCAACGGCCCCATCACCGTTCAACCGCACGTCATCGCTACGCTGCCGTACAAGTACGACGACCTCGTGCCGTTGTGTCAGGTATTTGCAGTGCAATATGTGCTCGCCGTGCGTTCGGACAGCCCCTACAAGACACTGGGCGATTTCGTAGCGGCCGCGAGGAGCCAGCCAGGCAAACTGACCTACGGCTTCGGTGGCGTCGCCACGGCGCCGCATCTTGCGATCAGCCAGCTCACGATCGTCGCCAACATCGACATGCTCGGCGTGCCGTTTCGAGGCGATCCTCCGGCCATCGTCGCGCTGCGCGCGGGCGAAATCGACAGCGCGATGCTCAACATCGGCGGCGCGAAGGCACAAGGATTTCGTCCGCTCGCGACCTTTGCCGAGAAGAGGCAGATCGAAATTCCGGACACGCCGACGGTGAAGGAACTTGGCTACCCCGTCGTCAGCTCTGCGTTCGGTGGCCTGTTCGCACCCAAGGGCTTGCCAGCCGACATCGCGAAAAAGATCGATTCGGCGTGCGAAAAAATCAGCGCCGACGAGCGATTCCAACGAGCCGTCCGTCAGGCGAGCCAGGAACCGGTATATCGCAGCAGCGCCGACTTCGCGAAGATCCTTGCCGCGGACTATGCCATCAAGGGCGATATCGTAAGGAAGGCGGGTGTGAAGACCCAATGAGCGAGAGCCGCGAACGCGCCGCACCGTCACTCAGCCGCAGCGATCACGAAGCTATCGTCGATCGAGCAGGAATGCGCTGAAGAACGCTGCAAGTTCGTCGTGCGCGTCCAGCGGGAGCACGTTCGAAACGTACTGGTCAGGGCGGACAACGACCATCGTGCCCTTCTCGCGGTCGATGCCGCGCAGGTCGAAGATGTCGGGACCGTTCCTTAGGTCGGGGCAGTAAGCCTTCTCGTAGTCGATAAGACGGAAGCGCCCTTTTCGCGGAAGCAAAATCGACGGCAGCTCGTCGACCTTGATGTCGCGATGTCCCCGCTGAAAGACGGCGCGAACATCGATCACGCTGTCGATGTTCGCCCCCGGCGGCGTGAACTGGCCGATCGGAGAATTCGGGGACTCCAACAGGAAGTCTGCGAGCTTGCGCAAGCGCCGGCCGCTCGCGTCGGCAAAGGCGTAAATGCGCCAAGCGCAGTCTGCACGGGCGGCGTGCCCGAGGTGCACCGGCCTGGCGTCGGCAAGGCGCACGACAGGTGCGGAGTGAAAACGCATGCCGATTGTGAAACCCTTGGCAAGATCCTGATGGGTCGCGTCGGCAGTCAGGACCGTCGCCGGCGGGTAATGCGTCGCGACACCCGCCGTGTAACGACCCGACTTCACGAAATAGGCTTGAAGCTCGGCTGGATCGACGCCGCCTAGTTCGGGGCGTTTCGGATCTTTCGGTGGCGAGGCCATGATGTTCGACCACTCTTTGTCGAAGTCGATGAGGCGCTGAGCAATTGCGTGGCGCTCGACGTTGTACGTGCGCAGCAGTTCCGGTTTGGCTCGTCCCTCCAGCACCGAGACCAGTTTCCAGCCGAGATTGAATGCGTCCTGCATCGAAACGTTCATGCCCTGACCGGCCTTCGCGCTGTGCGTGTGGCAGGCGTCCCCGGCGATGAACACGCGCGGCAGGCGGGAGCCCGCCTGGTCTGCGGGAACATCGTCGAAACGATCAGTGACGCGCTGGCCGACCTGGTACACCGCGAACCATGCGACGCTTCTTACGTCGAGCGTATAGGGGCGCAACACGCGTTGAGCGGTCGCGATGACAGTCTCCTGGGTGTGTTTGTCACGAAAGGCTTCGCGGTGGCTCCGATCGATTTCGCCGAGGTCTACGTAGAGCCGCACCAGGTAGCCGCCCTCGCGCGGGATGAGGAGGATGTTGCCCTCGTCGGCAGACTGAATCGCGGCCTTGAGCCGTATGTCCGGGAAATCGGTGACGGCCAGCATGTCAACAACACCCCAGGCGTGATTGGCGAAGTCGCCGTGCGCCACGGCACCGATCGCCTCACGCACCCGGCTGCGTGCGCCGTCGCAACCGACGACATATTTGGCGCGAACCTTGGTCTCCGCACCGTCGGCCACCGTGCGCAGCGTAACCACGACCGGGTAATCGCCGTCACTCTCGATCTCGAGGTCCACGAATTCCAGTCCGTAGTTGGCCTCGAGTCGCGTCGGCGAGTTGCGGATGTAATCGAGCAGGTATTTCTGCATGCGCGCTTGATTCACGATGACGTGCGGGAACTCCGACAGGCCGTCTTCGGTATCCTGCACGCGACCCGTGCGCTCGATCCGCGAACGATCCGCCTTTGACGGACGCCAGAAGACGGTCTCGTTCACCCAATAAGCCTCGCGTACGAGCTTCGCACTCAGACCGAAGGCATCGAACATTTCCACCGTGCGGCAGGCGACGCCGTCGGCGTGTCCTACCAGAAGCGGTCCGTCGCGACGCTCGACGAGTCGCGTGGTGATGCTCGGGAAAGTCGAAAGCTGTGCTGCCAGCAAGGTCCCAGCCGGACCGCTGCCCACGATGAGGACATCGACGGCGTTAGGAATTTTCGCCGTGAGGATATCGGGGTCGCCGGGCTTGAAGCCATCTAGATAGAACTGCATGCTCGCTCCTCTTTCCGTTCCGACGTCTACTGGCTGGCTCGTACTGATATCCGCAAAAACCCGGTTGCGTGGCGAAGATCGCCTTTGGGTACTACTGGGTTGAAACATGGTACGCGCTCTCGCGCGTCGGATGCCACCGACAATCCTTGGTTCGGCGCCTTGCCGTAGGGCGGGAATTTGGTCACACTTTGCCTGACCAAAGCTAGGTTACAGTGTTCAAGGTCGGCGACGAATACATCGCCGCGCAGCAACGATTCGGCTAAGCCAACGACGAGGTCGAGTAACGCATCGCCGCCATCCGCGCGGGCCGGACCCATCATCGTTCCATCTCTCCGCCATTATTGATGCAGCCTATGGACAGCGCTGATGCCGCATTCGCTTATCCGCGTCCGCAGCTTGAACGCCCGCAGTGGATAAACCTCAATGGTCGCTGGAAATTCGCTTTCGATAATGACAGGCGGTTCACTCGGCCGTCGGACATCGATCATTGGCCGCTCGAAATCGTCGTCCCATTTCCCCCCGAATCGACCGCAAGCGGGATAGGCGACAGCTCTTATCACTTCTGTTGCTGGTACGAGCGCGAATTCGAGGTCTCGCCAGGAGGCAAGCGGGTCATCCTCCACTTCGGCGCCGTCGACTACTACGCGCGTGCCTGGGTGAACGGACATCTTGTCGCCACGCACGAGGGTGGCCATACGCCGTTCTGGGCCGATATCACCCTGGCGCTTAACGATGGCGCGCGACAGACCTTGACCGTGATGGCCTACGACGATCCGCTCGAGTTGACCAAGCCGAGGGGAAAGCAGGACTGGCAGATCGATCCGCATTCGATCTGGTATCCACGCACGTCCGGCATCTGGCAGACCGTCTGGCTGGAGTATGTGTCGGCCACGTACATCGAGAAAATCCGATGGACTCCGCATCTCGATGGCTACGCGCTGGGCTTCGAAGCTCGCGTCGGTGGCGAGCCGATCGAGTACCTGATCGTTGACTTGCTGCTGCTCCACGGCCAGCGCGTGCTCGCGCAGGATTCATATGTCGTCATCGACGGCGAGGCCGACCGCAGGATTGTCCTGTCGGATCCGGGCATCGACGATTCCCGAAACGAGTTGCTGTGGAGTCCCGAGCATCCGACCCTGCTCGATGCGCACGTGCGCCTGCGTCACGGTGACGTCGTACTCGACGAATTCACGTCGTATACGGCGTTGCGATCGGTCGATTCCGTTCGCGACCGGTTCATGCTCAACGGTCGTCCGTATCATTTGCGCCTGGTGCTGGACCAGGGCTACTGGCCGGAAACCTTGCTGGCGCCTCCCAGCGACGAAGCGCTGCGCCGGGACGTCGAGACCGCAAAGCTGATGGGCTTCAACGGCGTGCGCAAGCACCAGAAGATAGAGTCACCGCGCTATCTGTACTGGGCGGACAAGCTGGGGCTTCTGGTTTGGGAAGAGATGCCCTCGGCCTACCGCTTCACCCGCACGGCGATCAATCGCACCGTGCGCGAGTGGAGCGAGGTTATCGATCGCGATTTCAGTCACCCCTGCATCATCGTCTGGGTGCCGTTCAACGAATCCTGGGGCGTGCCCGAGCTTCCAAATGTCGAGGCCCATCGGCACGGCGTTCAGGCTTTGTACCACCTGACCAAGACCCTCGATTCCACGCGGCTGGTGCTGGCGAACGATGGCTGGGAAAGCGGTGAGACCGACATCGTCGGCATTCACGACTACGATCCCGATCCGCAGCATATGCGCGAAAGATACGAGATGAAAGCCGATCCCAAGGAGCTTTTCTCGGAAGGCCGCCCAGGTGGCCGCGTGCTCACACTCGACGGCTTTCCTCATCGAGGTCAGCCGATCATGCTCACCGAATTCGGTGGCATCGCGTGCAATGACGACGGCGCGTCCGACAATTGGGGCTACGCCACCGTCAGCAGCCCCGAGCAATTGCTGGACCTTTATCGCGAGCTCCTGCAGGTGGTATCGGGCGCCCCTTTGCTCTCCGGCTTTTGCTACACCCAATTCGCGGATACTTTTCAGGAGGCCAACGGACTCTTGAACGCCGATCGGACACCGAAGGTCCCGCTGGAACAGATCCGGGCGGCAACGATGCCCGCGCGCAACGATCGCAAGCGACCGTGAGGCCAGGGTGCGAGCCTACGCAGCCTCTTTCTCGGAGAAGTAGCGTCCCAGCGCGTTGTCCAGGGCAGGCAAAAGCGTAGCTCGTTCGCTCCGCAGCGCGCTGTAGGCGGGTCGTGCCGCCGGCCATCTGAGTTCGCTGTGGGCGCACGCATGCACACCGCGGCGATCGAGATGCGCGCGGCTCGCGACTTCGGTGGCCAGGTCAGCCCATGTAAGCGCGCATTCGTTGGTAACGTGCCATATGCCCTTTTCGCCATCGATCAACAGATCGAGCGACGCGTTCACCAGATCAGGCACATAGGTCGGCGAGACGGTCAAGTCGGCCGGAGCTTCGTGGCAGCCACCCGCCGCGAGCGTGCTTATCACCTTCGATACGTAGTTGGCCTGGTCCCAGGGACCAAAAAAGGCGCTGCTGCGGATGACCAGCGCATCCGCGTATCGTGCCAGAACCTGCGCTTCGGCTTCCGCCTTGCTTTTCCCATACACGTTCAACGGCGCCGGACGTTCGTGCTCGACATAGGGATGCTCATGCTGGCCGTCGAACACCATGTCGCTTGAATAGACGATGAGCGGGAGCCCCATTTCCGAACAAACCTTTGCCAGTGTAGACGGGCCCAACGCATTCTCGCGGATGCATCGGGCAACGTCGTGCTCGGCCGCATCGATCATTACGTAACCCGATGCATTGATCACTGCCCACGGCGCGAACTTCGTGATCGCACTCGCTACGCTGGATTCGTCCGCGATATCGAGTTCGGCCCGGGTAAGCAACGCATAGGACAACCCGCGTCTTTCGCAAATCCGCCCGAATGCCTTGCCCAGCGTACCCGTGGCTCCGCTGATCAGGAGGGGTCGTGTTGCCATCTCCAGAGGAACGGGCGAGCGAGCGCCTGACGGCTGTTTGGCGATCGCGGGCGGGCTGAAAAAGCGGTCCTTTCGATTCCACCAGCCGGGAGAGGACAGCACGGGATGCGACGGCGGCTTGCCGGCGGCGATCTCCGCCACCAGTTTTCCCACCGCTGTCCTGCGCGGGTGCGAACCGCGTATGTCGAAGGCGCCTGGCTCGTAATAGCCCCGGCGCTCGGTCAGCAATGAGTTCCAATCGAATGCGCCCAGCAGGGACCAGACGGTAAATGCCACTATCTCCGCGCCGTCGTATTGCGCAGCGAGCGTAGCTGACCAGTTCTCGACCACCCAGCGCAGATAATCGTCGCGAGTGGCGTCGATATGGCACTCGGTCACCGCGATCGGGATGCGATAGCGCTGCCATGCTTCGAGCAGCAGCGGCTTGAGGCCGCCCGTCGGTGTCGCCAGGCTGCGCGCGGCCTCGATGTCGGCGTAAGCGTCACGTCCATTCCCGCCGTGATATCGCACGGGATAGGCTGCGATGCCTTCGTCCAGGAAACGCTCGCTGGTGACGTAGTAGTTGGCGCCCAGCACGTCGGGGGCGCACGGGGTTTCCAGGAACCACGCCAACTGCGTTTCCGAGATGGCACAGCAATGTGTGAGCCAGTGCCAAAGCGCGTGATGCCGGTCGACTCGACCACACAGGAGGTCCGACGCCAACCATCGCAGCTCGTTATTGAATTCCGCCTGATAGGCCAAAGCGGTCGTGCTGTACGTCTTCCCCAGGTCTTCGGTTTGAACGAGTTCCGCTGCTGGATTGATGCGGCGGATTTCGCGCATGGCGAGTACGGTGCCTCGGCATTGATTGAGCAGCGCGGTGGCGAATGTTCGCGGGTCGCGGCCGTGCGGATGCCATTTTCCGTACAGACCGCTGAAACGCGCGGTGGTCAACGGCTCGTTGACCGGTGTGTAGCGGTGAATCCATGGGTATCTGCTCGCCACCATGCGCGCAAATCGCGCGAACTGCTCGGGAAAACCGGGATCGACCAGCGACGTGTATATAGGACCGCTGCCATGGTGGAGCAGCCCGGCGATTACACCTATCTCGCGCTGCGTCAGTCGCGCGAGCGCGGCGTCGCTTTTGTCCCAGCTGGGACTGTCAAGGCTGACCGGCGCGACTCGCTCCCACAGCACCGGGTAGCGTATCGCGCGTATTCCGAGGTCAGCGATGAGATCGATGTCACCGAGGCGATCGTCGTGGCCACTTTGGGCGAGTTGGCTGAAAAATGCCTCACCTACGCGATTGACGGTGGCTTCGACCCCTCCCCAGATTTCGACATGCCCTGCTTTGATCATGCTTGGAAAACCGCGACAGCTGTCAAGCCGCAGGCTCCGCTCGTAGCCCTGACGGTGCCGCCAGGAAGTCCGCGGTGGCGTCCTGCTTTTCAGCGCCGAGCTTCGCCAAGACGTACTGAGACGTCTTGAGGGCGGCGCCGACGCATTGATCCATGTTGTAGTAGCGGTACTGGGCCAATCGGCCCACAAAGGTCACCGATGGCTCCCCCCGCGCCAGCGCTTCGTAGCGCTTGAACAGCAACTCGTTCTCCGGCCGTGGAATCGGATAGTAGGGATCGCCTTCGGCCTGCGGGTACTCGCGAACGATCGATGTGCCTCTGCACGACTGGCCCGTCAGGTGCTTGAACTCGGTGATGCGCGTGTAGTCGTGGTCGTTGGGGTAATTCACAGTGCCTACGGGTTGGAACTGGCCAGTCATGTCGATGTGCTCGTGCTCGAAGCGGATGGATCGATACGGCAGCCGGCCGTAGCAATACGAATAAAAGGCATCGATGGGTCCGGTATAGACAACGTGGCTCGGCTGATACTTGTGTCTTACCTTGAAGAAGTCGACGCCCAGCTGCACTTCGATGCGAGGGCTTTTCAGCAGGCGCTCGAAGAGTCGCGTATAGCCCGACGCCGGCATCTTCTGGAAGCTGTCGGTGAAGTAACGGTCATCGTGGTTGAGCCGCGCCGGAACCCGGGCAGCGACGGAAGCCGCCAGGAGGGAAGGATCCAGGCCCCACTGCTTGCGGGTGTAGCCCTTGAAGAATTTCTCGTACAAGTCTCGACCGACTGAATTGAGGACGACGTCCTCGCTTGTCAGAACCGGCGATCGCTTTTCCCGCACTTTCTCGAAAAATGCCGCGATTGTCTCGACGTTCAGTGACAGGCCGTACAGACCGTTCACGGTGTCGATGTTGATCGGCATCGGCAAAAGCCGGCCGTCGATGTTTGCGAGCACGCGGTGGTGGTACGGACGCCATTCTGTAAAGCGCGAAAGGTACTCTGCAATATAGTTTCCGTTGGTGTGAAAGATATGCGGACCATACGGATGGATGAGGACACCATGCTTGTCGACCGTGTCGTAGGCGTTACCGCCGACGTGCGGCCGCTTGTCGAGAACCACGACAGACACGCCGGAGGCGGCCAGCCTTTCCGCGACCACCGCACCGGAAAACCCGGCGCCCACCACTAGGACTGGACGGTGCGCTTTCATGGATGCATTCCCCGATCGCGCGCCTTGACCAGGGTAAGGACACGGTCGGCCGGTGCATGGACGTCACTCGGCAGTCTCTCGAGCGTCCCGAGCAAATGTCCGCGCATCGATTCGACGATCGAGTCCCAGGAGGCCGTTCGGGCGCGCTCGAGCCCTCGCTCGGTTCGGCCGAGATCCGGGCCTGTCAGCAACCGCCGGGTTCGATCCACGAAGTCCGTTGGCGACGTCGCAATCGAGACGAGGTCCGAGAATCCATGGACGACGTCAGGCACAGCGGTCGAGACGACGGGTTTTCCCGCAGCCAGGTACTCCAATGTTTTCGTCGGATTGATGAATTGAGTGGCGGCATTGAGAGCGAACGGCATGAGGCAGACGTCGAAGCCCTTTACGAGCGCGGGAAGCTGCGCGTACGACCGTTGGCCCAGCCAGTGGATATTGGCCAGCGAGGGCAGATCCTGCTGGCGCACCTTTACGGTCGGACCCACCATCGCAATGCTCGCGGACGGAAATGCTCTCGCGAGCAGTTCGATCAACGAGTAATCAAGCCGCTCGTCGATTACGCCAAAATAACCCAGTACCGGTTTCGGCAATGCCGCCACGTCGTGCGGCACCGAGGTCTCCGCCGCGGTTGCCTTTTCAAAATGCGGAACATCGACGCCGCAGCCGAAAAAATGTGCATTCGGATGTTGCGCCGCCTTGGCGCTGTAAAGAGCATGCCCGCCGGTGAAGATGAGATCGGCGCACTGCAGGAGCAGTTGCTCTCTCACGGCGATGTCGGGCGGCGCGAACTTGAAGTTGGCCAATTCGTCCATGCAGTCATACACGACAGCGGCGGGCTCGATGCACCGAAGCACCGCCGGCGCCGTCATGGGGGAATAGAACCAATGCACGGCGGATTCGAAAACCCTTATCGGTGAGGCCTGATCGTTCAAAGCGTCGAGCAGCAAACGCACAACCGCCGCAATCCTCTCGTCGGTGCCCGCGATATCCTTGGTCAGCGCAGGCACTGCACGGACCACGCCGGATGCGATCGACGAGATGATCAGCCGGGACTTGTCGGGACTGTCCATCGGCTCC
Source organism: uncultured beta proteobacterium (assembly GCA_963816915.1). GTDB lineage: Bacteria > Pseudomonadota > Gammaproteobacteria > Burkholderiales > Casimicrobiaceae > PALSA-1003. The sequence continues at coordinate 945,244 of CAWFMK010000007.1, read as the reverse complement.
TCGAGGAACAAAACCGGATGATTGCGTGCAAGTCGCGACAGGATCTGCTGCGGCCTCTGCCACACGAAGTCCCACCTGAGATGCGAATGGACGACGATCGGGATCGAATCGAGGTTCGGAGGCGCCAGCGTGGCGCGGCTGCGAGCGTCCCCGCCATGCTCCGCCAAGCTGACACCGGTCAATGTAGTCATGAGATGCTCTTCGCCGCGCGGCGGGTTGCACTGCGGGACTCGGGCGCCTTCTGCGTGCGCCGCCGGCCCAATTTCTCCTCTCGGAACGCTGTGGCTGAGCGTGAGGCGATCGCTCCCGTATTGAGCTCGCCGGTTTCCTGATGCGCTCGCATCAGTCGATCGAACGTCGCCTTTGGATCTGTGTGCATGAGCATCATGGAGGAAAACGTAGGATCAAGAATGCTTTTCATGGGCCCCTCTCAGGCAGGGTTACGCATACGCCCGCAGCCATCGCGGGCGTCACAGTGGTCAGGACGCGCACGTGGCGCGCCTGACACGCAGGCTCGACCGGCTAGGCTTCTTCCACCGGCTCGGGGCGTAGCTCGTCCTTGCGAGTTTGCATTTCCGCACCTAGGGACTCGAGATCGAGGTCGCTTCGCTTGACCTTCGGAAACAGCTCACCCTCCTCTTCCTTGACGTGATGGCGGATGTATTCCGCGAGGACGGTGACTTTCGCGTCGTAGAGTCCTTCTCCCGGCGCGGCGTCCTGCAGCTGCGCGATCAGTTCCTTGGCGCTCGCATGCTCGACCTCGGCTTCGTCCAGGAGATCCTGACCGTCGTCCCCGAGCGCCTCGCGAGCCGCGGGATAGAACAGTTCTTCCTCCACGGCAGTATGAGCTGTCAGCTCAGCGCAGATGTTCGCAACCAGTTCCGCCTTGGACTCGTCGTCCTCCGTGCGTTCGAATTCCTTGAATAGTTTTTCGACGTTACGGTGATCCTGAGTCAAAAGCGCGATCGCGTCGTTGCTCTGTCGGTCGGAACTCTTACTCTTGCTCGTCGTTTTAACGCTCTTCCGTGTGGTCATGTGTTTCTCTCAGATCCAGAGTGATAGATTGGATTGCGGACACTTCCGGCCGCCCCGCCCTTTTACTTGAGGGCGCTTCCTAAAAGCGAGATGCACCCCACCGGAGTATCGAGGCACATCAACGCGCGGAAAAGTCGGCACGAATCCGATTTCGCTGTAGGCCACGGCCTACAGCGAAGGAATCAGTAAGGTTTACCGTCACAGACCCGTAGGAACCGAGAAAGAGTGCCCGGTGTCTATTTATTGGGCGTCTATTGTTCGAAGGAGACGATGATGCGAGAAAGCGCTTCCAATTCCGATGCTCGGCATCACATCGCAAAGGTCGACAACATGCTTGGCGATCTGGTCCGCCATTTGCGGGAAGATATTCAAAAGTTCGACGAGCCCAAGGCGCAGGCGTTGTTCGAGACCAGCGCGGAAGTGTTACAGGGACTGCAAACGGCGTTCGCGCACTATCAGCGCGGTACCGAGCCGGGCATGCGTGGGTAACCCCGGCGGCAAGGCTCAGCCGTCGTTGCGCTTCCGTGACTTCGGCGCATTGGTAGCGCTCAGCGACTACAACGCCTTCGGCATGCTTGGCCGCTTCGGTTTCTTAACGTGACGCTTCCCTGCTCTACCGCCGGTATCAACTGGCACTTCACGGCACAGCGCGAGCCGTGCTGCTACGGGCGACCGGACGAAATCAACGCTCGCGCGCGGCCGACGATTCGAATTACGTAGCGGGGCTGCTTTGTCAGGCCGCGACGGCGGCGTCGGGAACGATCGCGTGGTTGGCCGAAACAGGAATCTTCGGCTTACGCGGTCGGCGGCGAGCAGTGCGTCGGCATCATGCCGCCTCGCTCGATCCCTCGTGCGCAACAGCGTAGGCAGCCGCGCGAGCCTTCAGGCGCCCGTATTCCGCGGGGAGGCTCGCAAGCCACGCGAACAGGGGACCGCAGGCTGCTTCATACCGTTGGTGGAACGAGCAGGGTTGAACATGAGGCTCGCCACCGGCGGCTCCGCACTCGGGACAGCATTTCGGCATCACGACCATGACAATCTCCTACCGCGCTCACTTGTTCCACTCATGTCACACCCCTCACGAGGCACTTACCGATTACCAGCGCAATAACTGAACATGCTTAAAACCGTCCACCACTCCAGCCTGATTCGTTTGCAGTGGTGTGCCATCGAGATCTAACGCGTACCCGGATTGCTTCGACGGGTCGGCTGACACCTGCATCAGCGCCATGAGCAACATGCCAGCCCAGCCACCGCCGATGAATGCGGCTAACAGCCACCAAATGGAAATCATTGCACCACTCCTTTCCCGCTACCGTCCACCAATAGCCGACGGCTCAATGCATGCTTCGTATGCGGATATGGTTGAACACGAGGTTCGCCACCGGCGGCTCCGCACTCGGGACAACATCTTGGCATCACGCCCATGAGACCTTCCTACCGAGCTCGCTTGTTCCGCTCATATCGATCGGCGCCGACACACCACGGCTGCGTCTGAGGTGCAGCATCGCGCAGCAATCGGGCTCTCAACTGGAGCCTCAACTCGTCGGCACAACGCACTTCCTCCGCCGTCGCGTGTACTGGCCGTGGCAACGTGCAACCCACCTCGCGCCTCGGTGCATCGACAGTTATGACAGCGCACACTGTCAAGGTCTTCGGCCGCATCAGTGCACCGCGCGTGCAAAGATGCGCCCGCGAATGAGCTGCACCGCCTCGGGACATTCCTCGGCGAGCTCGGACGAGCGACTCCGTCACCTGATCGTAGAGATCACTGCCGGCGGTGTAGCCCGGCCAGGCGCAGACCGACAGCTCGGTCACCTCGAGGTCGGGTCTCAGCCAGAAGCCGGACAGCATCGGCAGACGCTTGAATAGTTTGTCCACGTGGCGGGCGACGATCGCCTCAGTCTGCTGGTGACACACTTCGCTTGGGCGTTGCTCGGAGGGTTTCATGCGACGCACTCTCTTTTAGGATTCGTTGAGGACAAGCGGCTCGCGCTCCAGCGTGGCGGCGACCGCGCGGATGAGGTCGGCGAGCGCCGCGTCGCCGCGGCACAATACCGTGAGTGCCATGAGCGCGGGGTGGTAGCGTCCGGCCGCGACGTTCCGCTCGATGGCAGGCGCGCGTTGCGACGAAGCGCCAACCGTGGCGGCGATGAAGCGATAACCGCGCCGCGATACGGTCTCGATGTAGCGCGGCTGTTTCGGGTCGTCGTCGAGCGCCGCACGCACTTCGCTGATGGCCGTCTTGAGCACCGACTCGGTGACGAAGCGATGACCCCATACGAGCATCGAGCAAGGCGTTCGTCGTCAACAGCGTTTGCGGGTGCCCGTGCCAATACGCACAGCACGGAAAACGGCTTGGGCGGGAGGGGCACGAGGTGCCCTTTAACGGTGAGACGTGCCTCAGCTTCATCGATCTCGATAGGACCAAAGCGGACCCGAAGTGGGTCGGGACTCGAGTCATTCAGCGGCCGCTGTATTTGCAACCCTCGCGTTGGACGTGATTCGACGTCGAGCTTCGAACGCTGCGGCGGTGGGGACAGCGGTGCGCCGAGGGTCGGCACGCACTTCTGCGCAGCAGTGCGTGCCGTGTAGGCCATCCGCAAGCTGCCGGGGCGCGCAGAAGGCGGGACGCCGCGCGGGCAGCTGACGCACGCGTTGGGTTCATAACGGTCGTCGGCACCAGTAACGGCGGATCGATCGAGTGTGGTGGCATTCATGGTTACTCTCCATGGCACGATACGGCATCAGTGTCGCGCGCCTCTGCCCGTTCGTGCTACCCCACAATGGCGTGTCTTTTAGTGACAATTGGAACGGCCGCAGTACCCGTTCGAAGACCATGCGCGCGCCAAAAGAGGAATCGTCATTGCCCCTTTTGTCTGCCGTTTGGAATTTTGATTCGCCTCATTCCGAACAGTCGCGCGTCGATCGACCACGCCCCGGGGCCAACCAGTGCCAACGCGATGGCGATCGTGCCGAGAAGCGCGTAGAAACCCACGTCTCCGGGGTTCGAGTAGGCGTCCCACGCCGCGGCGGCGGCGGCCAGCATGGCTGCGATCGGCGTCCACAGCCCCGCGACCAGCAGCAATCCGAGCAACGCGCAGAGCCCCTGAACGGCTGCGCCGCCAAGGCTCGCGCCAGCCGCCAGCGCGGCGCAGCTGTGACCGAGCAGCGCGCTGCCCGCCCCAAGGCGCATCACCAATAGGCCGATCCCGGGGAGGCCGTACGCAAACGTCGTGAAAAGTCTTCTCACCCGCCGAGCCTAGCAAAAGGCCACGCAAGACCGGAAGACGCGGAAGGCGTCAACGCACTAACACTTTTGGGGCGCGCAGGAACCGTTTCAGGCGCGTGCGAATGGCCTCACCTCGGCCTACGCAGGACGAATCGCCCTGCATGAACAAACTGTCGACGCAACACTTCTACATATCGATGATTCCCCGCTTGAATCCGATCATCGCCGCATGCGTGCGGTCCTTGGCGCCGAGCTTCGACAGGATCGTGCTCACATGCCGCTTCACGGTCTCATTGCTGAGCGAAAGGTGTGACGCAATCTCCTTGTTCGCCTCGCCCTGTGCGATGAGGCGCAGCACACGGATCTCGGCGGGCGAGAGCGCCTCGTCGGTGCCATGTTCGGCAAGCTCGAACGACACTTCGGCCGACATCGCCTTCCGTCCCGCATGAACGGCGCGAATGGTATCGAGCACTTCCGTGTGAGGCGCGTTCTTCAGCAGGTAGCCACGTGCGCCAGCGCGTATCGCGCGCAACGCCTGCGCGTCGCCGGCATACGTCGTCAGCACGATGATCCGCGCGTCGGGAAATTCGTTGCGGATCGCGATGATCGCGTCGAGCCCGCCCATCTCCGGCATCTGCAGGTCCATCAGCGTCACGTCGGGCCGATGGGTGCGGAACTGCTGGATCGCCTCCCGGCCGCTCGTCGCCTCCGCGACCAGCGTCATGTCGGGCACGCTGCCGATGAGCGCGGCGAGACCCTGCCGGAGCATCGGATGATCATCGACGCAGAGGATGAGGATGCGAGGTTCGTCGTCACTCATCAATCCTCCGAAACGGTTTGCCCGAAAAGCTTGTCGGCCAGACGGGACCGCGCCGAAAGCGACGCTGCGTAGGCACGAGAACCGGGAATGATCAACTCGACCTCGGTGCCAGTATCCAGCGCACTCCACAGCCGCAGCTTGCCGCCTACGGCCTGCGCTCGCTCGCGCATCCCGCGCAAGCCGAAATGGCCTTCGCGACCGCCCGCCTGGAGAACCGCAGGATCGATGCCCGCGCCGTCATCGCGCACGCGCAGCCGGAACTCCCGCACGTCGTAGCGGATCTCGACCTCGACCTGCTTGGCGCTTGCGTGCCGGATCGCGTTGCTCAACGCTTCGTCGGCAATGCGGAAAACCTCGTCGCGCACAATTGGATGCAGCTTGCGCGCCGCGCCTTCCACGTGAATGCGCACACTGGCAGCTTCGCCATCCGAAGCTTCCGCAGCCAGCTCGCGAATCGCGTCGGCGAGGTCGTTCATTTCGGTTGCCGACGCACGCAATCCCTGCACCGCGTCGCGCCCTTCGGTGATCGCCTGCGATGCCTGATCGACCGCGCCTTCCAGCATTTGGCGGGCCTTCACCGGCTCGCCGGGCAGCAGCATGAGGACCGCCTGGAACCGATACATCAGCCCGTGGAAGCTCTGCAAAAGCGTGTCGTGCAGTTCTCGCGCGATTCTCGTGCGCTCCCCGACGCGCGCCTCCAGCGTCGTCTCGAACCGCTGCTGCAAGTGCCGAACACGCAACCGGTAGAGCATCCACAACATCGCCAGGAAAAGGGCAACGCAGAGAGCCCGAAACCAGGTCGTCTGGAAGTACGCTGGAGCGATGGAGAAATCCAGCTTGGTAGGGATTTCATTCCAGACGCCATCGCCGTTCGCGGCAACTACGCGAAATGTGTAGTTTCCCGGAGGCAAGTCGGTGTAGAACGCCTGCCGACGCGGGCCCGCGTCATGCCAGTCACTGTCATATGAGTCGAGCTGGTAGCGGAACTTTACCTTTTGCGGAACCGTGAACGTCGGGGAGGTGTAATCGATCTGCAAGTCACGCGGTCGTGGTGCCAGTCCAAGATTCCCAATCGCCGCGAATTCCCTTCGATCGACGATCACGGCTTCGATGTACGTCGGTGGGGGGGCCGTCTTTCGCGACAATCTCGACGGATCCACCATCTGCACGACTTGTCCGTTCGGAAACCACACGCGTCCATCCGGGGAGCATGCCGCCGAGTTGAAATACGGTGGGTTGGGTTGAGCCCCATCCAACCGATCATAAAGGTGGGTCTGCACGAGCGCTCCTGGATCGGACCACCACCGCTGCAGCTCGGAGTCTGCCAGCTCGAGGACGCCGCAATCGGCGTAGAGCCACCACCGTTTCTCTTTATCCTCCATGAAGGAAAATACTGCACTGCAGGGCAGGCCGTTTTCAGTCGTCATGCGCTGCACTTTGCCCTGCCGCAATCCGATGAGCCCGTCTTCCGAGGCGACAAGCACGGAGCCGTCTTCGTTGGCGACAAGGCGGCGTAGGACTACATTGCCCTTCAGGTTCAGCGCGAACTTCTCGACAGCGCCATTGCGGAAGGACGCAAGGTCCCCCGATGTGGTTGCTATCCAAATGCCTCCCTGTGGATCCGGTGCAAGGATGCGGGCCGCCGGAACCTGCGACGTCGGGAATTCTTCGCGCACCTCGAAATCGCGGATGCGCACCAGCTTTCGCGGATTCCCGGCGCACGCCGCCCAAATGTTGCCATCGATATCCTCGGTAATTCCCACTACAAATCCAAGCGGTTTGTGATCGGCTCCGGCAATGCGTCGGAAGCGCCCGTCTTTCAACACATAGAGTGCATCATCCACGCCGACCCACAAGTTGCCGGCGCGGTCTTCGAACAAGGAAGTGACTTGATGACCCGGGAGACCAGAACCTGTGCGAAGGGAGGAGACGCTGCCGTTTGCGATACGGTCGAGCGAGCCGTCGTTGGCAACCCAGATCGAGCCATCTCTGGAGGCCAGAACCCCTGACGCCGCGTCTTTACCCAGGCCTTCCAATGACGAGAAGGTCGTGACGCGTGGATCTCGAAAGCTATCTATTCCGTTCGATGTCGCGGCCCACAGGATTCCCTCCCTATCCTCGAAGAGAAGGTTCACCGCATCGCTCGAGAGGCCATCGGTGCGTCCATAGTGATCGACGACGTCACCATGAATCCGATACAGCCCCTTGCCTCGGCTGGCGACCCAAAGGTTGCCGTCGCGATCGAAGGTCATGGCGAAGACCTCGACTTTGCTTCCATCGAAGGAGGGCGTCACGAATGGCTTGACGACTCCTTCCTTCAATTGTCCGAGTCCCAGCCCCGGCCCTTCCGCGAGCATGCCAACCCACACGGTTCCATCCGGACCGAGGGCTACACTCACGACCCCGTGCTGTCCGACGTTGGATCTGAGCGCTTCGATGGGGTACGTCTCCGACGCTGCCATCACGCCAGTGCACGAGCGCTGTCTGGCCTCCGAGCCAAAACCCACCCTTGCCGTCGGCCAGTATCGTGTCGATCGGGCTGATCGGTACGCCCTCTGCCTTTCCGAAGCACTTGACCGCGCGCTCGGTAACGTGACACAGAGCCGAATCCGAGATATTCGCGGCCGCCCGCACCACCCACAGCGACCCGTCAGGATCCTCGCTCACGTTCTGGAATGATGAAAAGCCGTCCAATTGGACGTCGGATGCGACCGCCCCGTCTTTGATGTACGCGATCTCGCGGCTGCCTACTGCCCACAGCCCACCGGCGCGACCGCCAAAGACCTTGAATACCTTGTTGCCGGACCCGCCCTTGTACGGAAAGTGCCGGGGAAGAAACCGGATGCCGTCGAATCTGTAGATCGCCGGGGAATAGGTCGAGAACCAAAGGAAGCCGTCGGAAGTCTGCGCCACCGTGAACATGCCGGCAGGCGCGGACCCATCCTGTATGCGCCAGGACGTGTGCAGGTACTGCGTGAGACGCTTATCGGGATCGAGGGCGCGGGCCGGGCGTGCCACGAACAGCGTGCAGGTAAGGCAACAAATCAGCGTGGCCGCCATCGCGGTGCGAGGACCCACAACCCTGGGCAGAATTCGTCGTCGAGACAATCTTGCCTCTTTCGCGAAGCGTCAAAACGCGGTTGGACGCGGATATCCGATTTTTGTGATCGAGTATTCGCTCACAGCCGACAAATCCGGGCCGACATCTTGCGGTCGCCTGTTTCGATGTCGCTGCGCGATTCTGCACCTGCCGTCCTCCTGTGTCACTGGGACGGCGCATGTCGACGAGCGAGATCGCGAACGTTCTGCTGCCAAAGTTCCCTCAGGAGAGTGAGCACGACCGGGCCGACCACGAGCCCGACAAGCCCAAGCACTTCGAAGTCGCCCAGGCAGCCCATCATGTCGGCTGTAGCAACCTATCGCGCCAAGGAAGCGCTGAAGGACGGCAACGAGGTGACCATCCGGGCCATGCACCCCGACAAAAAGGAGCGCCTTGTTGAAGCTTTTCGCCATCTGCAGGCTGAGACGATTCGCATGCGCTTCTTTTACGCCAAGAGGACTCTAGGCGACGACGACCTGCATCGGCTCGACGAAATTGGCCACGGAAACCACATGGGACTGGTCGCCACCGCGCCAAGTGGACGCGATGAACTCATCATTGGCGAAGGTAGCTGCGTTGCGCTTGGACGGACGGCGGAGATAGGCTTCCCTGTCACAGACGCCTGGCAGGGACGGGGCATCGCAAGCCGCCTGTTGCAGCATTTCGCCCGCATTGCGCGTGACCAGCGGATAGTCCAGTTCGAGGCGGACGTGCTCAAGGGGAACGCACCGATGCTCGCGGTATTCCGTCACAGCGGGCTTCCCATGACGACACGGGAGGCCGAAGGGGGGTGCTGCATGTCACCCTCCTTCTCGATTCGCCGGCCCCCGGAGCTACCCGAGAGGAACCCGGACCGGCGCTTCGAGGCGAGGATTTCTTGCCCTGCGCGCATAAAAACCCAATGGCGCGACTACCGTGGCAATTCTGTGCGTAAACTATCGTTTGGCTAGTACGCCGCACAAGCTCGCTACCGCCATGTAGGTGGATTTGATGTCGCTGTCGTCGCGTGACGGTCCGGGGACTCCGTTTGTATCGAAATGGCGAAACGCACCGACCACATCCGATCCTCGGTCAGTTCGAATCCGGTGCGAGTGCACTTCAATCGATTCGAGCTCGACGAGGCAAACGCACTCTTGTTGCACGACGGAAAGCCTGTCGCGCTGGCGCCGACGCCCTTCGCCGTCCTGTGCGCGCTCGTGCGGCAACCCGGGACCCTGCTCACCACGAACGCTATGCTCGATGAGGTTTGGGGCCACCAATTCGTCACCGACTCGGTGTTAAGAACTGCCATCAGCGAGCTCCGGACAGCGCTCGACGACGACGCCCGAAAACCGCGTTTCATCGAAACGGTGTCGCGGCGCGGGTATCGCTTCATTGCCGCCCCGAGTGCGGTCGCCGCTGCGCCCGGCGTCCAGCCAAACGTTCCGGGACTCGCCTCTGCACGCGCGCCCTACTTCATCGGTCGCGAAGGACCGCTGTCGCGCCTTCGGCGCGCGTGGGACATGGCGTGCAGCGGCAAACGCGCGATTGTCTGGGTCGCTGGCGAGCCGGGTATCGGCAAGACGACGCTCATCGACCACTTCGTCGCCACGCTTGGAGACGTCGCTGTCGCCCGCGGCCAGTGCGTTGAGCACTACGGTACAGGGGAACCGTATCTTCCCGTGTTAGAAGCCCTCTCGGAGCTGTGCCGAAACGACAGCACCCTCGTGCCGCTGCTGCGCGCCGTCGCGCCGACGTGGCTCTTGCAGCTGCCATGGCTCAGCACCGCGGACGAGCGGGAAGCGCTGCGACGAGAGCTCGCAGGGGTCAGCCCTGATCGCATGCTGCGCGAGATGGGCGAGGTCCTCGATCGCTCGGGCGAGCGCCAACCGCTGTTGCTGGTGACCGAGGATCTGCATTGGAGCGACCGCGCGACGATGCAGCTCATCGACTACATCGCGCGGCGCCGTGGCAGCGCGCGGCTGATGTGGCTTGCGAGCTTTCGCCTCGCCGAGGTCGTGGCCCTGGATCATCCGCTCAACGCGTTGCGGCATGAGCTGCGCCTGCATGACTTATGCGAGGAGATCGTGCTCGATCCGTTCTCCGAAAGCGAGGTCGCCGGCTACGTGGCGGAACGATCGCCAGCGATCGCGACCGATGAAGCGTTCGTGCGCGCGTTGCACGAACGCACCGACGGCGTACCGCTGTTCGTCGCGTCGGTGATGACGGAGGTGATCATGCGCGCCGCGCAAGCCGGTAACGACGCTGCAGCCGGGTCGCAGCTCGCGAAAATCGCGGTTCCGGAGAATCTCGCCGCCATCATCGATCATTACATCGCGAAGCTCACGGGCACTCAGCGCCTGGTGCTCTCCGCCGCCGCAGTTTGCGGCATCGAGTTTTGTATCCATACGATCTCGGGAGCACTCGAGCGCGACACTGTATGGGTCGGCGAGACGTGCGACCAGCTCGCGCGCGAGCAGTTGTGGCTCGTCGCCCCGCGTGCCGAGGGAAGCAACAATGCGGCAGAGTTGCCGTACTCGTTCAGGCACGCGGTCTTTCGCCAGGCGCTGTACGAGCGCACGAACTCGTCGGTTCGGTCGCAGCTCCACCGCAAAGTCGGCACCACACTCGAACGCGAGCGTGCGCCAGGCGCACCGGTCGCCGCAGCGGAACTCGCAATGCACTTCGAGCTTGGCCGCGAGCCGATGGCCGCGTTGCGCTACTACGTTGAGGCTGCCGAAGCGGCGCTCGTGCGCCTGAGCGGGCGCGAGTGCCTGAACGTCACCGAGCACGCGTTGACCCTTCTCCGCCAGGCGCCGGAGGGCACCGAACGCGACGCGGTGGAGATCTCGCTCAGCACGCTTCATGGAATATCGGCCACCCACGTGTATGGCATGAGTCCCGAAGCCAAGAGCGCGTTCCAGCGTGCGTACTCGCTTCTCGCCGACACCCCCGAACATCCCATGCGCAGCCGGCTGCTGCATGGGTTCGGGTTCGTTCTCAGTCTGCGGGCGGACTATGCCGAGGCGCTGGCAGTGGCGGAACGAGCCGAGGCGATCTCGTCTGCAACCAACGATCCGGTGCTTCTGCTCGCCACGTGCATCGTGCATGGAGAGGTCGATCAGCTTCAGGGCCGATCGCGAGCGGCTGGCACGTGGATCGAGCGCGGGCTCGCCGCCGCGGAGCCTCTCGAACTGGCGCCGGTCGAAATCTTCGTGGCCCATCCGCAGGTCACGCTGCTGGGGCTGATGGCCATCCACCTTCTTCATTCCGGGTTCGTCGAGCAGGGGCGTGCGCGGTTGCAGCTTGCGCACGCACGCGCTCGCCTGCGGGGATGGCCGAACACGCGGCTGGTGGCACTCTGGTTCGATGCGCTGTTCGAGGTTCGACTGGACAACGCGGAGCGTGTCGCGGCTGTGGCCGACGAAATCCGCGCACTCGTCGACGAATCCGGGGTCGCGCAAGGTCGATATGCGTGGCGGTGGTTTCGCGGCTGGGCGGATGCCCGGATGGGACGGCCGCGCGACGGCTATCGCTACATCCGAGAGGCGTACGAAGACAATACCCGGCTCGGGATGCTGGCGGGAGGCAGTGAGGTCCTCGGGTATGCTACGGAAGCCCTGGTGCTTGCAGGGGACTGGGATGGCGCGCAACACGAACTGGAGGCCGCGCTGCAAGCGGCGAACACTCTCGGGGAGCGCGTGTATCTGCCGCAGTTGTTCGTGATGCAGGCTGGCATCGCGCGCGCGTGCGACGATCGCGCAGCCGCCGACGCCGCGATCCGACGCGCGATCGCGGAGGCGAGAGCTCAGGAGGCGCCGTGGCTGGAACTGATGGCGCAGATTGAGCTCTGCGACCGCCACCGTGCAACGGCCAAAGACCGACGGGCGCTTGCCGCGCTCGTCAACCAGCTTCCCGAAGCGCGCGACACCGCCGCTGTCGCGAGGGCGCGAGCACTGCTCGACAAGACGCCGTCCGCGTAGACCACGCCTGCTCCTGCACCAAGCACCGGCTGCGTGCCGGTGCGCGACGCGGCGCAGCCGATTCGATGACCTCTCGGCTACTTCCGGCGGCGAACCTCAGCTATAGAACCCTCGCGCCGGAAGTCGGTTTGCCCGAATCCGGATGAAATGGCGACGTTGCGCTGACAAGTCGGCGTCCGAGAGCCGTTACGCTGGCCTCGACAACTCGCGCCAAAGCGGGCTCACTTGTTCAACACACGCACAGAATGAATCGGTCGTTGCATCCATTGATCGAACTTGCGCTCGCAGCCGCTGTAGGCTGTGCGTCCGCGTACGCGTTCCTCTACGCGCATGGCCCCGCTACAGGTCTCGTTCCAACGCCGACGATCGCACTTGTCGCAACAGCCGGTGCGCCACTTTCCCCATCTGTGGCGCCGGTTGCCGCGGCGATTTCGTATCCGCCAGGCGGGGAACGACCCGCGGTGATCGTCACCTATCGCGACGCGGTCGCCCGAGCCGCCCCTTCGGTAGTGACGGTGCATTCGGCTCACGTGCTGAAGGGACGACTGCCATTCTCATCCGACATGCTCGTGAAGGGCCTCGGTTCCGGCGTCATCATCGACAGCGACGGCTACATCGTGACCAATTATCACGTTGTCCAAGACGCGTCGGACCTCGCGGTCGCGCTGGCGGACGGTACGTTGCATCTGAGCCGCATCGTCGGTGTCGACACGGAATCGGACATCGCGCTGCTCAAGATCGACGCGGAGGGTCTGCGGCCTATCGCACTCACGGACATCAACGACGTTTCCGTCGGTGACGTCGCGCTCGCGGTAGGCAATCCGCTGGGTGTCGGCCAGACGGTCACACAGGGCATCATCAGCGCGATCGTGCGCAAAGGGGCGAACCCGGTCGAAAACTTCATTCAGACCGACGCGGCGATCAATCCCGGCAACTCGGGCGGCGCCCTGATCGACACCGCGGGCCGCCTGGTGGGAATCAATGCCGCGATTCTCTCGCATGGTGGCGGAAGCGAGGGTATCGGCTTCGCCATACCGGTGGACTACGTGCAGACGGTCGCCTCGGCGCTGAGGACAAAGGGTCGTGTCGCTCGCGCCTGGCTCGGTGTGTCAACGGCGCCGCCCCAACGCGGCGAGGGTGCGCTCGTGGTATCGGTAGAGCCGGACGGGCCAGCCGATCACGCCGGCATCGCACCCGGCGATGTCATCGTGCGGTTCGGCGAAAAGCCTGTGTCGCATGCCGCGGATGTCAGAAGCGTGGTCGTCGGTGCCGAGCCGGGCACGCATGTGTCAATCGAATTCGTGAGAAAGGACGCGCGCGCGAGCGTGGACGTCAAACTCCTGCCAGTCCCGACGCAGGAGGCCGCCCGATAGTGCGCGGCGATTCGCTTTGATCGCAGACGGCGCATTCGCGGCTTACCCGCGGCGTTCTGTCGTGGCTCTCACACAAAGTCGACGAATCGGCGACGTTGTGCTGACAACTCGGCGCATGAGAGCCACTAACCTAGCCTCGACAACTTGCTCTCGACAGCTGACATGACGTTCAACACCGACTCCAAGTACCCGACCCGACGCGCATACGTCGTGAAGGTGCGCGGCGATGCAAAGGGCGATGCGCTCGCGGGTCGCCTCGAGAACCTCGTTACCGGCAGGCAATCTGAGTTCGCGTCCGGTCGTGAGTTGCTTGAGTCCATTGCTAGCGACCTCGAGGCGACCCTCCACGACCGGCCGTCGGATGCGGAATGCAAGTGATCATGCTGTTCAGCGCCGGCAATTGTGACGATTCACGCGATGGAGCGAAGCCATGACTCAGCAACAAGATGATCTTCAGATCGCCTGGTGGGCGAAGAACATCGGCGAGCTCGACCGCGAGATTGCCAGGTTGTGCCTGCTTTGTCAGGTACGAATCCTCGATCACGGCATCATCGAGCGTGTGCTCAAGAAGGACGCTTCGGTGTGCGGAACATCCAATCCAGTCGCTTTCGAAAAACTGCACAACATGCTCATGCTCTATTTAGCGAATCGCCAAAAGTCTGTCGACGCTGTCGGGCAGCTTGAGACCGCGCAGATCGAGGCACATGTCGTCGAGCAACTCCGGACTCGCTTCGCCGAGTTGCTCGGAAAATGGCCGCCCGCGTGAATGAGCGAACGCATGGATAGTGCAATCGTCAGCCAACAGTCCGTCGAGGAATGGGTCAGGTGCATACCCCGCCGATCGAGCGCGATGTGATCGGAAGGCTGAAGAAGGCCTATGGCGATCTTGTCGAAGAACGGCCGTCGAGATAACCATGGACACGAATCTCATCGCAGCAATGTCCGGCGTGCTGGGCTCGCTTGTCGGCGGATCGGCGACGGTGGCCACCGCCTGGATCACCCAGAAGACGCTCACCCGGCGCGAGCTCAACGTCAGGGACATGCGTCAGCGCGAAAAGCTGTACGGCGACTACATCACTGAATGCGCGAAGCTTCTTATCGATGCTCTCACCCACACGCTCGAAGAGCCGGAGAAACTGCTCGCACTCTACGCACTCACGAATCGCATTCGCCTCACCGCCTCGCAACCGGTGCTCGCCGAGGCCGAACATCTGTTGACCCATATCACCGACCAGTACTTCTCGCGCAACATGACGGTGCAGGAGATGCGCCAACTTGCCCACTCGAAAGGCCCCGACCCATTGAAGGCGTTCAGCGAAGCCTGTCGCGTCGAGCTCAAGTCGATACGCACCCGCATGTAAATCCGTGTCGCGGCTCCCAACGAAATCCCGACAGAACGTCGACGCTTCGCTGACGACTCACGGCAACCGTTCCCTTACGCTGACTCCCATGTCCAACCCAGCCACCGCCAGCATCCCATTCCGCCCATTGCGTGTACTCGCCGTGTCGCTCGCGCTCGCGTTGGCGGGCTGTGCCACACCCGTGCTGAAGCCCTCGCTCGACGTACCGGACCGGTTCGCCGCAGCAACGGCTGCCGCAGACGAGCCCGAGGTGGCGTGGTGGGAAGGCTTCAGGGATCCGGTGCTTTCCGACCTCATCCGCCGCGCAGCGCAGCAGAACCGCGACGTCAAGATCGCGGCCGAGCGGCTGCGCGCAGCGCGCGCCGGGGAGACGATCAGCCGTTCGTGGCTGTTTCCGAGCGTCAGCCTCGGGGGCGACGCCTTCGATCACAAGACCAACTACGACTCGGCTCTAAAGAACTTCGTCCCGGAAGCGGCGAACACGAGAGCGGCGCAGATCGGCGTCGGTGTGACCTGGGAAGTCGACCTCTTCGGCCGCTTGCGCGCGGGCGCCGCGGCGGCGGCCGCCGAAACGCTGGCCGTCGAAAACGGCGCGCGAGGCGTGCGTCTATTGGTGTTGAGTGACGTCGCAAGCAACTACTTCACGCTCACCGGCGCGTTGCGCCAGCTCGAATCGGTGCGTGCGATATCCGCCGCGCAAGACGAAACGTTGCGCCTCGTAACTTCGCGCCAACGGGTCGGTCTCGCGACGCCGTTCGACGTCGAACGTGCGCAGACGGAAGCCTCGCGTGCGCGCGCAGCCATCCCGCCGCTCGAAACGCTCGCTGCCGTCTCGCGCCATCGCATCGCCGTGCTCATTGGAGACCAGGCGTTCAATGCAGCGAGCATCACGCCGTCGACCGTCGAGCCAACCGTTCCGCCGGCGCGTCCGGGCCAACCCGCTGCCCTGTTGCAACGCAGGCCGGACCTGCTCGCTGCGGACGCGCAGCTCGACGCCGCCAACGCGCGCCGGCAACAGGCCATGGCCGAATGGTTCCCTCGCCTTATTCTCGGCGCCTTGTTCGGTCGCGAGAGCATCGACCTCAACGGCGTGGCCCTCGGACCGGCGCGTTTCACCAATGTCGCGGCGCTGCTGGCGATGCCGATCTTCAACGCCGGGCGCACGCAGGCGATCAACGACATCGCCGAGAGTGGACAACGCGAAGCCGTCCTACGCTACGAAGACGCGATCGCGCGTGCATTGGAAGACGTCGAGAACGCGCTCGTCGCGCTCGACGACCAACGGCACCGGGCACAACTGATGCAGAGCGCGGCGACCTCGGCCGACGCGGCGCTTAGCCACGCGCAATCGCTCTACGACCGCGGGCAGACCGATTTCCTGCCGTTGCTCGACGCTCAGCGCGTCCGGCTGGTCGTGCGAGTCTCCGCAAATGAGGCGCAGCACGCAACTGCTGCTCGACAGCGTCCAACTGTACAAGGCGCTCGGCGGCGGCTGGCAGGCGTTCGAGCCCGTCGCCGCTGCCCGCTGGGTCCGCCAACCCGAATTCACCAGCATCATGAAACTCCGTCGATTGCTACGAGGAACCATCGTGAATCCGTCTCTCTCCCCCGCATTAGTCGTCGTCGCGGTGATCGCCGTCGCCGGCCTGTCCGCGTGCTCATCGAAGCCGCCCCCTGAAGCGCTTCGTGCCGTGCGCACCGCCGAGATCCGCTACGACAAGGCGCAGGAAACGGACCGCTACGTCGGCACCGTGCAGGCGCGTCACGAAGTGAACGAGGCATTTCGCGTCGGCGGCAAGGTCGTGCAGCGCAAAGTCGACGTCGGCCAGAAAGTGCGCGAGGGCGACGTGCTTGGCGGTGCTCGACGACACCGATTACCGGCTGGCCGAGGAAGCGGCGCGCCAGCAGCTCGTCGCCGCCACGACGCAGGCGCGCCAGGCCGAGTCGGATCGCCACCGGCTCGACGCGTTGAAGAGCGACGGCTCGGTGAGCGTATCCGACGACGAGAAGGCGCAGAGCGGTGCGCAGACGGCGTCGGCAACGGCCGAGGCCGAGCAAAGGAAACTCGAGCTTGCACGCAATCGGCTGAAGTACACGGTGCTGCGCGCGTCGCAGAGCGGTGTCGTCACCGCGGTACGCATCGAGGTCGGTCAGGTCGTGGCCGAAGGGCAACCGATCGTCTCGATCGCCAACGAAGGCGAGCCCGAGATCGTGGCCGACGTGCCGGAAGATCGTTTCGCGACGTTCAAGACGGCGCGATACAAGGCGTGGCTCGCTAGCGCGCCCGAGCAAACGTTCGAGGTCGCGCTGCGGGAACTGTCGCCGCAGGCGGCAGCGCAAACGCGAACCTTTCGCGCCCGCCTGAAGCCGATCACGCCGCGTCCGCTGCCGCTGGGCGCGACCGCCACGCTCGTCGTCGAACGGCAGGTCGGCGAAGCGCCGACAGCAGTCATCCCCGCCTCGGCGATCACCCAGAACAAAGGCCAGCCGGCGGTCTGGGTCGTTCGTCGTGCGGGTACCGAGCCGGTCGCAACTGTTGATCTGCAGAGCGTCGTCGTTCACGGCTATCGCAACGACGAGGTGCTCGTGTCGGGCCCGCCCGCCGGTGAGCTCGTCGTCACCGCCGGCGTGCAGAAGATGGCGCCAGGGCTTGCGGGTCGCGCTTCCAGGCGCCGCGCGCAGCGCCGAAGCAAAGCAGGCTGCCCGATGAAGTCATTCAACCTCACCGAATGGGCGCTCAACCACCGCGCCATCGTTCTGTTCCTGATCCTCGCGATCGCCATCGGCGGCGTGCTCGGCTTCACGAAGCTCGGCCAGCTCGAAGACCCGAACTTCTCGGTGCCGTCGATGACGGTGATGGTCATCTGGCCTGGGCGCGACTGCGCAACAGGTCCAGGACGAGGTGCTCAACCGCATGGAGAAGAAGTTCGAGCAGCTCGACCATTTCGAGAAGGTCAAGACCTTTGCGCGTCAGGGCTTCGGCGGCATGACGCTCACGGTCGCCGGCGGCACCTCGCACGAGGACCAGCGCGAGGCGTGGTACCAGGCGCGCAAGAAATTCAGCGACATCAAGCTCGAGCTGCCCGAGGGTGTCATCGGCCCGATCTTCAACGACGAATACGGCGACGTGACGGGGCTGCTGTATGCCGTCAAGGGCGACGGCGTCGATCTCGCCAATCTCTCCGACACCGCCGAGGACATCAAGCGGCGGCTGCTCAAAGTGCCGATGGTCAAGAAGGTCGACATCTATGGCAAGCAGGCCAAAAAGATCTATGTCGAGTTCTCGAACGAACGGCTGGCCGCGCTCGGGATCACGCCGCTGCAGATCGCCGAAAGCCTGCGCAATCAGAACAGCGTGCTGGCAAGCGGCCAGGTCGACACGCACGGCGACCGCGTGCTCGTGCGCGTCAGCGGCCAGTTCAGCAGCCTGGACGATATCCGCAACGTTCCGATCGCCGCCGGTGGCCGGCTGCTGAAGCTCGGCGACTTCACGACGGTCACGCGCGGGTACGAGGATCCGCCCACATACACCGTGCGCCACAACGGGCAGCAGGTGCTGATGCTCGGCATCACGATGACCAACGACGGCAACATCGTCGAGTTCGGCAAGGCGATCGAGCAAGCGGTCGCCAATGTCCAGACCGAGCTGCCTTATGGCGTCGAGCTCGAGCGCGTGGCCGATCAGCCGACGGTCGTCAGCGAATCCATCTGGGAATTCGAACGCTCGCTGATGGAAGCGCTCGCGATCGTGCTCGCGGTCTGCCTGTTGAGCCTCGGCTGGCGCACGGGGATCGTGGTCGGGCTCTCGGTGCCGATCGTGCTCGGCGTCGTCGCCCTGGTGATGCTCGCGATGGGCTGGAACCTCGAGCGCGTTTCGCTCGGGTCGCTGATCATCGCACTCGGCCTGCTGGTGGACGACGGCATCATCGCGGTCGAGATGATGGTCGTGAAGATGGAAGAAGGCTGGGACCGCCTCAAAGCGGCCGCCTACTCGTACTCAGCGACCGCGATGCCGCGGCTCACCGGCGCGCTCATCACGGTGGCCGCCTTCATGCCGATTGGCTTCTCGAAATCGACCACCGGCGAGTACGCGGGCGGCATTTTCTGGATCGTCGGCACGGCCGTGCTGTTGTCATGGGTCGTCTCGGGGATCATCACGCCCTACCTTGCCGTCAACATGCTGCCGAAGGACTTCGGCAAGCATCACGGCGGCGACCCGTACGACACGCCGTTCTACCGCAGGCTGCGCCGCTGGATCGACTTCGCCATCGAGCGGCGCTGGTGGGTCATCGGCATCACCGTGGCCGCACTCGCCGTCGCCATCGTCGGAAGCAGGTTCGTGCCGCAGCAGTTCTTTCCCAACAGCTCGCGGCCCGAGCTGGTGGTCGAGCTGACGCCTGAAGGAAGGCGCTTCGTTCGCCGCGACGACTGAGAAGGTGAAGAAGATGGAGGCGGTGCTGAAGAAGGACGAGGACGTTCGCTTCTACACCGCGTACACGGGCGCCGGCCAGCCGCGCTTCTATCTCTCGCTCAACCCCGAGCTGCCGAACCCAGGCTACGCGGTCTTCGTCGTCATGACGCGGGACATGGAGGCGCGTGAACGCGTGCGCTCGCGCCTGATGGCGAGCGTCAGACGAGCAATTCCCGGATGTCTGGGTTCGCGTCACGCGCCTCGAGCTCGGCCCGCCGGTCGGCTTCCCGGTCCAGTTCCGTGTCGTCGGCCCGGACACCCAGGTGGTTCGTTCGATCGCGCGTGAGGTCGAAGCGGTGGTGGCATCGAGCCCGAAGGTGCGCGACGTGCAGCTGGACTGGAACGACCCGGTTCGCACGCTGAGAGTCGACCTCGACCAGGACAAGGCGCGTGCGCTCGGCCTGGCGCCGGCCGACGTGGCCTTCGTGACCCAGACCGTGATGAACGGCGCAACGATGTCGCAACTGCGCGAGCACGAAGACCTGATCGACATCGTCGCCCGTGCGGTGCCGTCCGAGCGTCTCGATCTCGACACGCTGAAGGATGTCAATCTCTACACTCGCGAGGGTACGGTCGTGCCGCTGTCGCAGGTCGCGCGCGTACGCTACGAGCTCGAAGAGCCGGTGCTGTGGCGCCGCAACCGCGACATGGCGATCACCGTGCGCGCGGACGTCAAGGACGGCGAGCAGGGCGTGTCGGTGACGCAGGAAATCCGTCCGATGCTGAAGGACATCGAAGCGAAGCTGCCTTTCGGCTATCGCATCGACGTCGGCGGCGCTGTCGAAGAAAGCGACAAGGCCAACCGCGCGCTGATGGCGGTGTTCCCGGTGATGCTCGTGACGATCCTGACGATCCTCATGCTGCAGCTGCAGAGCTTCTCGCGCATGTTCATGGTGTTCCTCACGGCACCGCTCGGACTCATCGGCGTCGTCGCCGCGCTGCTCATCTTCCAGGCGCCGCTCGGTTTCGTCGCGATTCTCGGTGTCACCGCGCTGTGCGGGATGATCATGCGCAACGCGGTGATTCTGGTCGACCAGGTGCAGGCCGAAATGGCCGAGGGCCGCGATCCCTGGAGTGCCGTGCTTGAGGCGGCCGTGCACCGGACTCGTCCGGTCGCGCTGACCGCGGCGGCCACCGTGCTCGCGATGATTCCGCTCACGCGCAGCGTGTTCTGGGGTCCCATGGCGATCGCGATCATGGGCGGGCTCACGGTTGCGACCGTGCTGACGATCTTCTTCGTGCCCGCTCTTTACGCGGCGTGGTTCAGGGTGGAGCGGGCTTCTGCTCCGAATCCTTCGATGCCGTCGGCGGCCGCCGCCCCGGCATGAAGCACCGATGAACGAGGCCCTCAGTCGATTGGAACGACTCATGTGCCTGCAGATCAAGGCGCTGTGACAGGCGCTCGATACAAAGGAGAGAATCGATGGGCAACACCATGAAAGCAGCCGTCGTCCGCGAACTCGGCAAGCCGCTCGACAATCGAGGAGGTACCTGTTCCGCAACCGAACGAGAACCAGATCCTCGTTCGCATCGCGGCGACCGGGATCTGCCACACGGACCTCCACGCCGTGAAGGGTGATTGGCCCGTCAAGCCGAAACCGCCCTTCATCCCCGGCCACGAAGGCGTCGGAACGGTGGCCGCGCTCGGCCGCGCCGTCCGCGGCGTCAAGGAGGGCGATCGGGTCGGAATTCCGTGGCTGCATACGGCGTGCGGGCACTGCTCGTACTGCCGGACCGGGTGGGAGACGTTGTGCGGCTCCCAGTTGAACAGCGGTTACTCCGTGAACGGCAGCTTCGCGGAATATGCGCTGGCCGATCCAGCTTACGTCGGTCGCCTGCCGAACGATCTTGAATGGGGTCCGGCGGCTCCGATCCTTTGCGCCGGAGTGACCGTCTACAAGGGTCTCAAGGAGACGGAGGTGAGGCCCGGCGAATGGGTGGTGATCTCGGGGATCGGCGGCCTCGGCCACATGGCGGTCCAATACGCCAAGGCGATGGGCATGCACGTCGCCGCCGTCGATGTGCATCCCGAGAAGCTCGAGCTCGCCAAGTCACTCGGTGCCGAGATCGCTCTCAACGCGCAGGCTGCGGACGTCGCGGCCGAGATGCAAAAACTGATCGGTGGCGCCCACGGTGCGCTCGTCACGGCCGTGTCACCGAAGGCATTCGAACAGACCTTCGACATGCTGCGGTCGCGCGGCACGATGGCGCTGGTCGGTCTGCCGCCTGGCAAGATGTCGCTGCCGATCTTCAACATGGTTCTCAAGCGCATCACCGTGCGCGGCTCCATCGTCGGAACGCGTCAGGATCTGGACGAGGCGCTGGCCTTCGCCGGCAGCGGAGCCGTCTCCGCCCACTTCTCCTGGGACAATCTGGAGAACATCAACGACATCTTCGCGCGCATGGAGGATGGCAAGATCGACGGCCGCATCGTTGCGAACCTGCAATGATAAACCGCATGATGAAGTGACGACGCTGCGAGAGCGAGATGAACAATCCTGATTCGCTGCTCGACGAGTTGCGTGTTCGATACGAGGCGGTGCAGGAATCGACCGACGACCGCGGCGACGTCGAGAGCTTCCAGGCAATCGATGCGCGGCTGCGCGCGGCGTTTCGCTGGCTGGAAAAGGCGATCACCTATCTCAACGTCCTGAAGCCCCCGATCGAACACCGCTTCGACCTCGGCTATGGCTACGTCTTCGATTCGCCGCGGTTCGCCCACGGTTCGGTCGGTCAGCACGAGCGCCGCATCCGCGGCTTCCCGGTGGTCGAAGGAATCGACGTCTACTACGAGGTTTCCGCAGCCAAACCGCTGGCGATCGAGGTGGTCCCCGGGTGGGTCTCGTTTGCCGAGAAGACCCTCGATGCGTTCGGGCTGCAATACACCTGCCGCCGCGTGGAGGATCCCGACGGGACGCTGCGCACGTGCATCTTTTCAGTCCCGCCCGTGATCCCGGCGCGGGTCTCGTGTCGAGTCGACTATCGGACCGGGATCGTAACCGTGGCGCTCGTCAACGTCGATCGCCTCGAGCGCGTGACGCTTGAGTTCCCGAGCACCGCGATCGAGGAGCCCGGTCTCGAGGACCTCGTGCGGCTGATCCTCGGCCGCGACTCGGCATTTCTGAAGCATGGGCGACTCGCTGGGCTGCGCGGTCGAGCCTCGGGCTAGCGCGCAGGACCCGGCGGAAAGCCGAACCTCGATCGATTTGCTTGGCGGCCATGTCTAAGCGTGATTTGAGATGTCTGGCAAGGACGCCCTCCCCCGGAGCGCGAGCAGCCATCGTCATCGTCGCCATCGCCTTCGTCCTGACGGGTTGCGCGACGAACCGCGCGATGATGCCAACGCCGGTGCTTTACACAGGTGCGAATGCCAAGCCGCTCTTCACCGACTCGTCGATCGACAGTCGACGCGCCGGCTCTCGACCTGCTGTTCATCACCGATCGTGCACCGGCTGAGCAGGCCGATGACTTGCCGTATACCGCTCGCCGATCGCGGTCGATGGCGTTCGGATCGACGATGATCGAGTTCGGCGAAGACGTCTCCTGGGACGTGCTGGTTGAGGAAAGCACCGCGACGCAACGCGTCACTCCACTGCAGCTCAAGCTCGGCCCGACCACGGAGCTCGGTCGCTTTCCGCCCATACCGTTTGAAGTCGTTGTCGCTCCGGATGGCATAAGACGCGTATCCGCCGTTGTCGAGGCGTACGAAAAGGCGAAGCAGCAGCTCCAAGCCGAGATTGCGAGGCGGCTCGCTATCGCGCGCCGCAAGGAAGTCGTGCTGTTCGTGCACGGCTACCACAGCAGCTTCGAGAGTGCCGCGCTGACGACTGGGCGAGCTGTGCCATTTCCTGGGACGGGACTTCGTCTGCGGCATCTTCTCGTGGCCCGCCGGCGGATCGCGCGGCATACTGTTCGGCTACGACTTCGACCGGGAGTCGGCCGAATACGCGGTCGAGGACCTGTTGAAGGTGATCCGCATCGTCGGCCGGACGCCGGGCGTAGAGCGTATCCACCTCATCGCACATAGCCGCGGCACGGATACTCTCGCATCGGCGCTGGCCGAGCTCAGCGTCGAAGCCTACACACTCCAGAGCTCACTGGACCGCGAGTTTCACATCGGCAATGTTGTCCTCGTCGCTCCCGACCTCGATGGCGACGTCGCGCTGACCAAGATCTTCAAAGTCTTCTCTGACCCTGACCTACCATTCGGCGGGAAAGCGGATCCGGGCGCGCTTATCCCCCCTTCACCGGACCTCAGGGTCACCCTCTACGTTTCGCCCGACGACAAGGCACTGGCGACGGCGAGCTGGCTGTCCGGCAGTATCGCCCGGCTCGGGCGGATCGTCGCGACGGCGTTCCGCGCTGACCAGATCGAAGCGATCGCCTTGCTGCGCGCGGTCGACATCATCCAGGTCCGCGGCACAACAGACTTTTTCGGCCACAGCTACTTCATTTCCAACCCGCAGGCGAGCGCCGACCTCATTGCGATGCTGCGATACGGTCTGCGCCCCAATGAGCCCGGCCGGCCCCTCGAACACGTCGCGGGGCCTTTCTGGCAGGTGCCGGCGCAGTGATTCGCACGCATGCACCAGTTTCCGCATTTCGACTGATATGGCCCGCGTGAGTCCAAAAGCCGCAAGCCCAAAGGCGCGCCCCAAAAGGAAAGACACCATGAGCAATTTGCCTAAACAACGTTCCCAGAGCCACGACGCATCCGCGAACGTCGCGCAGCGAGCAGGTTGCCGGGTTGTTGTAGAAATGGAGAAGCTGATCATCCGGTCGTCGCCGCCGCTGCGCGACGCGGTGACGGCCGTGGAGGCCTGGACATGAAGAAGGGAAAAGCAGAGGCGATGGCCACCGCGGACCAGCCCATGGGCCGCACGCAGTACGAGAAGGCGCTGCGCACGCTGCAGATCGAGTTGTGCACGCTGCAAGACTGGGTCAAGGAACAAGGTGCGCGAGTGGTCGTGGTCTTCGAGGGCCGCGATGCCGCCGGCAAGGGCGGCCTGATCAAGGCGATTACCGAGCGGGTCAGCCCGCGCGTGTTCCGCGTGGCGGCGCTCCCGGCGCCATCCGAGCGCGAGAAGACGCAGCTCTACATGCAGCGCTATCTCCAGTACGCTCCCGCGGCCGGCGAGATCGTGATCTTCGACCGCAGCTGGTACAACCGGGCGGGCATCGAGTACGTACTGGGCTTCTGCTCGAAAGCCGAGCATCGGCGCTTCTTCAAGATCGTGCCAGAAGTCGAACAGTACATCATCGACGAAGGCGTACAGTTGATCAAGTACTGGCTCGAAGTGAGCGAGCCGGAGCAGAAGCGCCGTTTCGAGGCCCGCATCACGCACCCGCTGCGCCAATGGAAGCTGAGTCCGACGGATCTGTCCTCGCGCAGCCATTGGTTCGAGTACTCGAAGGCGCGCGACAGGATGCTCGAGGGCACGGACACGACGTCTGCTCCCTGGTACATCGTTCCCTCTGACGACAAGCGGCGCGCGCGCCTGAATTGCATGCGCCACCTGCTCAGCCTGATCCCGTACAAGAAGGTGGCGCGCAAGAAAGTGAAGCTCCCCGCGCGCTCGATGAAGGGCGCGTACGACGATCGGGCGGCGCTGCAGGGCAGGCGCTTCGTCCCGCCGAAGTACTAGGGCCGCGCGACTCGCGCGCTTGCCGGAATCCTACTGTGCAGACGTCTGACGAATTAAATCTCGCCAGATGGCAGCCCTGCTCGCCGGCGGGCTCGCAGCCGCACTGGAGACGCCGACAAGTTGGCCGCTCGTGGCTTCGTGTCAGGCTGTTTTCGGCATTCCAGAGGCGCGGCTCAGCCTGGCGGCGTTCGCCCTCTTCATATCGGATTCAACTGCGCATGTGCCAATTGCCAGATCAAATGAAGGACTCCCGCGGCGAACACAAGTATCCACAGCCAATAGAACAACCGGAGAATCGAGGTCTCGGTGGCATGAGAAGATGGCGCTTGCACCAGGGTTTCGTACGGATCCTTTGCAAGATTCCGTGCTGCACGATAGCTCTCCATCAGGTCTGTATTGCGGAGGGACAAAACGCCAAATTGGTCGTGATATGTGGCGAAGTGGTTTTCCGGAAAGCGGTCTTTCCATTCATCTTCGAGGAGCAGCAACTTAGTATTCGCGGTGTCGATGAAGGCCCGGTTTCTGGCGTCTAAGCGTAAGAAGTAGAACGAGATAAAAAGTGGCGCGATTGGAACCATGGCGAGCGCGACGAGCGGCACCAGCGAAAATACGCCCATGGCCTCCTTCGCTAGCAGAGCAACGGTCGCGATAAACGCCGTTTGAATGGTAAGGAAGTGAGAAAAGCGCTGCTGCTTCAGTTGTTCGTAGAACTTGAACAAGTCCAAGTTCGCCTTCCATTCTTCCAGCAGTCGTGTCTCCACATCTTGCATCGTTTCCTCCCTTGGACTTGCACCAAAGCGTGCGCGAACGGCTGGACGAGAAAACCCCCGTCCAGCGTTGCATCGGTAAGAGGATCCGGCAGCGCGACGCACTCATAGAGTGGCCGATCGCGATGGCGCGGCCCTTGGGTAGACCGACAGAACCAACTACAGCCCCAATTTCTTGAAGAAGTCATTGCCCTTGTCGTCGACCAGGATGAACGCCGGGAAATTCTCCACTTCGATCTTCCAGACCGCTTCCATCCCCAGTTCCGGGAAGTCGATACGCTCGACCTTCTTGATGTTTTCTTCTGCCAGCACCGCGGCCGGGCCGCCGATGGAGCCGAGGTAGAACCCGCCGTACTTCTTGCAGGCATCGGTAACCTGCTGCGAACGGTTGCCCTTGGCGATCATAATCATGCTGGCGCCCTTGCTCTGCAGCAGGTCGACATACGAATCCATCCGGCCGGCGGTCGTTGGACCGAAGGAGCCGGACGCCTTCCCTTTCGGCGTCTTGGCCGGACCGGCGTAGTAGATTGGATGTCTTGAGCAGATACTCCGGTACCGGCTTTCCGGCGTCGATGAGCTCCTTGAATTTCGCGTGGGCAATGTCGCGGCCGACAATGATGGTGCCGTTGAGCAGAAGCGGAGTAGAAACCGGATGATGGGAGAGCTCGGCCAAGATCGTTTTCATCGGCTGATTCAGGTCAATGCTGACACCGTGCGCCTGCTTGCCTCGGTATTCTTCCGGTATTAAGCGACCTGGATTGCGATCAAGTTCTTCGATAAAGATACCGTCTCGGGTGATCTTCGCCTTGACGTTGCGGTCGGCCGAGCACGAGACGCCCATTCCGAGCGGGCATGAGGCGCCATGCCGTGGGAGGCGGACGACCCGGACATCGTGAGCAAAGAACTTTCCGCCGAACTGGGCGCCGATCCCCAGCTTGTACGCCTCGTCGAGCAGTTTCTGCTCCAGCTCCAGATCGCGGAACGCCTGGCCGTACTCGTTCCCTTGGGTGGGGAGGTCGTCGTAATACTTGGCGGAGGCGAGCTTGACCGCCTTCAGGCACGCGTCAGCACTGGTACCGCCGACGACCACGGCGATGTGATACGGCGGGCAGGCGGCAGTGCCGAGCTGCTTCATCTTGCTGACCAGGAATCGCAGAAGGCTTTCCGGGGCCAGCAGCGCCTTCGTCTCCTGGAAAAGGGAGGTCTTGTTCGCCGAGCCACCTCCTTTCGCCATGAAGAGAAACTTGTAGGCGTCACCTTCCACCGCCTGGATGTCGATCTGGGCCGGCAGATTGGTACCGGTGTTGATCTCCCGGTACATGTCGAGCGCTACGGTTTGCGAGTAACGGAGATTCTCATCGGTATAGGTCTTGTACACGCCTTCGAGAGGGCCACTTCATCCTTCCCTCCGGTCCACACTCGGTGCCCTTTCTTG
This sequence comes from uncultured beta proteobacterium, assembly GCA_963816915.1. Taxonomy (GTDB): domain Bacteria; phylum Pseudomonadota; class Gammaproteobacteria; order Burkholderiales; family Casimicrobiaceae; genus PALSA-1003. The sequence continues at coordinate 918,043 of CAWFMK010000007.1, read as the reverse complement.
GCGATGATGGTTGCGGTGCCGGTGTCCTGACATACAGGTAGTTCGAACTGGGCGGAAATCTCGGCGTTGAGCAGGAACGCCACTGCCACGCCCTTGTCGTTTAGGGATGCCTCCGGGTCGCGCAGAATCCTGCTCACGGATTCGTTGTGTTCCGGACGGAGCAAGGAAGGAGACATCACGCATCGCTTCATTAGCAACGACAGTCAGCGCTTCGGGATCGACTTTGAGGATCTCGTTGCCTTCAAAGGAAGTGACGGAAACATATTTCTCCGAGCCCTCCACCTTCCTGTACTTGCTCCTGTCCACGCCGAGCGGGTATGGCTCCTGATAAACGAACGGTTTGGTTGCCATCTGGTGAAGGTCCTTCATTGCATGGCCGATTAGAGTTTGCTCGGCATGTCACCGAATCAGCGCCAGCCATGGCACCGCAATGATCAGCATCACCACGATGAAGAGCACGCCGAAGATGGCCCCGAGTCTCCAGTAGTCCTTCGACGGCAGGTAACCGGAGCCGTAGTACACGGGGCTCGGGCCAGTCGCGAACGGCGTCAGGATGCCCATGATGCCGAGCGTGAGGCACAGCAGCAGCGCGAACTCTTGTACGTTGATGCCGGGAATCGTCATGCCCACCGCCAGCATTACCGGCAGCATTGCCGTGACATGCGCGGTAACGCTCGCGAACAGGTAGTGGGTGAAGTAGAAGAGAAGCACGAGAAGGATCATCGCGGTGAACGGCGAAAAGCCGCCCATCTGCGCACCAATGGTGTCGGCGAACCACTTGACGAAGCCGACCCTGTTGAGGCCATCGGCCAGCGCAACCAACGTCGCGAACCACGCCAGCGTGTTCCATGCCGCCGAATTCTTGACGATGTCGTCCCAGCTCACAACGCCGCACACCAGCATCAGCGAAATAACGACCAGCGCCGCAGTGGTGGCGTTGATGTAGTCGCCACCGAAGATCCACATGCCGAGCGCCAGCAACACCAGCACGCCGAGGGTGATCTCGCGGTTCGTGAGTCCGCCCAACTTGGCAAGCTCGTCGCCGGCCCACTTCGGCACCTCGTCGCCTGACTTCACTTCCGGCGGATACAGCCAGTAGGTGACGAGCGGGATCAGCGCGAGCAGCAGGATGCCGATCGGCAGGAACGCGACGAACCATTGTGTCCACGTCAGGCTCACCTTGGCGGTCTTGTTGACCATCTCGATGGCAAGCAGGTTGGGCGCGAGGCCCGTCAGGAACATCGAGCTCGTCACGCAGGTGGTGGCGATCGCGACCCACATGATGTACGAGCCGATGCGGCGCGACGACGGGATCGTTCGGCTTGCTGTCGTAGAGCGCCGGCAGGTTGCGGATCACCGGATAGATGGTGCCGCCCGACCGCGCGGTGTTCGACGGCGTGAACGGCGCGAGCAGTGTGTCCGCGACCACCACGGCGTAGCCGAGCGTCAGGGTGCGCCTGCCCATCTTCTTGACGAGCAGCAGCGAGATCCGCTTGCCGAGCCCAGTCTTGTCGTAGCCGAGTGCGAACATGAATGCGCCGAAGATCAGCCACACCGTGGTGTTGGCGAAGCCGGACAGCGCCCAGGTCAGCGCCGCGTTGTACGCCTTGAAACCCGGCTTGGCGAGCTCGGCGGGCGCGAACAGCACGAACTGCGACAGCACGCTCACGACCGTGATGCCGATCAGCCCGATTGCGCCGCCCGGCAGCGGTTCGAGCATCAGGCCGAGAATGACGCCGGCGAAGATCGCGAAGAAATACCACGCGTGAGGCGCGAGACCTTCGGGCGGCGGGATCAGCGCCAGCACCAGCGCGACGACGACGGGCGCGAGCGCCTTCCACGGGACGTGCGGCGGTCGTACGGTAACCGCGGGCCGCGGCGTTTCTATCGGCAGTACGTGGTCATGGGTGACGGTGACAGCCATGATGAGCCTCCCAGCGGTGAATGCCGTAGGCGCCGCAACAGCCACGACGGCCGCGCACGCATCCGGCATGTGAAACGGGTCGAGCCTGCACTTTCGTTCTCGCGCTCAGTGGCGCGAACGATCGGCGGGACGGGTTCAGGGGATTGATCGCGAGCGTCGGCACCGGGGCTGGTGATGCCGGGCCGGCGAGAAAGCCGGCCATCGAGAAAGGACGCTGTCGCGTACGCCTGGTTGGGCCTGCGCGTGCGTCCAAGGAGTCTTGTCATTGACAATCCTGAACGCATCGCGGATTGCGCGATACGGATGAATTCTGCGCCGATGGCGAGTCGGCACCTTGACCACGGTCAACAATGGACAGGAAATCCTGCCGCACGAGGTGCCGACCGAAGCCGAATAGGCAAGGTGTAGCCGGGATGTGGGGCCGCCCGGCTCGGACGGATCTGCATCGGCATTTCATGCTCTCTGCTCAATGTTTGACGCTGGTTCCGCGACGTTGCGACGAGCTAGATCGCGAACGTTCTGCTGCCAGAGTTCCCTCAGAAGAGTGAGCACGACCGGGCCAATCACGAGCCCGACAAGCCCCAGCACTTCGAAGCCGCCCAGGCAGCCCATCAGTATCCAGACGAAGGCCAATCGAACTCCGTTGCGCGCGACCACGGGCCGCACTATCTTGTCGCCACAAAAGAGCACGCCGCAGCCCAGGCCGAATGAGAGCAGCGCGGACCCGGCCGCGCCCGTCATCGCCAGTTGCAAAGTCAATGCGGCGACGGCCACATAACCGAGGAACGGGACGAGCGCCAGCAAGCCGGTGATCGACGCCCACTGGGCGGCGTGCGGCACCGCTGCGATCGCGTACAGCGATCCCGGTGGCGAATCCATCGAAGAGCGCAACGACCAGCATGCTGTTCACCGACGCGCGCACGGCCCCCGCTGCGAGGTCGACGTAACCGTCGGCCCGCTCGCCGATGCGGTGACGAAGCATTGCTCTGAAGCCGTCCGCCAGCGACTCACCTTCCTGATACAGGAAGAACAGCATCAGGATCGTGAATCCGATGATGAACGCGTGTCGAAGCATGAACTGCGCGAGCGATTGCGCCCAGCCGAGGAGCGCGGCCGCGTCGGTCCGCTGCGTCCAGGCGAAAAGCGCTCCGGAATACCCGAGCTCGCTCTGCAAACGTGCGACCAGCCACGATCCGATGAGCGGCACGTTCTCCAGCCCGCGTGGAACCGCGATTCCCTGCTTGTCCGCGGCTGCGATCTCCAGGAGCAGCGTGTGCGCTTCGGTTAGCAGTGCCCCGAAGGCGAACAGCAGCGGTACGAGAACGAACGCGGCCATGGCACACGTGAAAATAAACGATCTGATGCTTCGCCCCGTGCGCGGCAGGCACGCCGAGAAACGCCTGTAGAGCGGCCAGCTTGCGATGGCAGTGACGCACGCCGCCAGCAGCGCCTGAAGGAAGCTGTGGAGGATCCAACCTGAAAGGACGACGATCAGCACGCCATAGAACCATCGTGCGCTCACTTTTGTGTTCATGGTCCAGGCAGCAGCGCGGATCGGTTGTCGGATGTGATTCAGTTCGGTCAAGGGTCGGTCCATACGTATCCGTGCATTCAGTCGAATGCCGCGTTTCAGCTGCTTCGCCGTCCCGGCATCCGCAAACCCATGCTAAGGCGCGTCCGGGTCGAAGTCCTAAGCGAAACGTCGCGAATCCGTCGCCGTTGATGGCCGGCGTTGGACCTCTTCTGGTTCTGGAGCCTGACGCGCCGCCGGAAAATGTTCTGGGCTGAGCCCGAGGCCCGGAGGAGGCGTGATGGAAAGGGATCCAGACAGAATTCCCATCGAATGCAGACGTTTCGCTGACGACACTGCCGGCGCAGGCCCCTAACCTGAGCGCATGACATCGCCGCAATCCCCGCAGCGATCAAGAGAGAACGACACCATGAGCAATTTGAATAAACAGCTTTCCCAGAGCCACGACGTGTCCGCGAAGGTCGCGCAGATGCTGCAAACCCGCACGAAGCTGGCGCTGGAGCGTTCAACGAACGGGTGCAACAAGTCTACGAGGAGCAGGTCGCCGAGTTGACGTCGAATCCGGCGCTGCCTTGGCAACTCTGGGCACGACGGCGCGCAATACGGCGTCGACTTCGCGCAGCGCTCCATCCTGTTCTGGGACACGCTGCGCCAACGCGGCAACAACTTCCTCGAGCACGAGCGGCAGGGCTTGCCGCCGGTGCTGCGCTTCGACTACGAGATCGTGATGGACGGGCGCTCGTTCGAGCGTCCGGTCAACTACGCGCTGCTGCGCATCATTCCGCCCAAGGGCGTCACGGTGGATGCCAAGCGCCGCCCGTACGTGATCATCGACCCGCGCGGAGGTCACGGTCCCGGCATCGGCGGCTTCAAGGACGATTCCCAGGTCGGGGTCGCGCTACACGAAGGCCATCCGGTCTACTTCGTCATCTTCTTCCCGAATCCCGAACCGGGACAGACGCTGCTCGACGTGTGCAACGCCGAGCGCGAGTTCGTGCATCGTGTGCGCGAGCTTCATCCCGACGCGCCCGAAGCCGGGAATCGTCGGCAACTGTCAGGCCGGCTGGGCGGCGATGATGCTGGCCGCTGCGAATCCCGACGACACCGGTCCGATCGTGATCGTCGGCGCGCCGATGTCCTACTGGGGCGGTGCCTGGAGCGAAGGCGAGGGCGACAATCCGATGCGCTATTCCGGAGGGCTGCTTGGCGGCACCTGGCTCGCGTCGCTCACCTCCGACCTCGGCGCAGGCAAGTTCGACGGCGCCTAGCTGGTGCAGAACTTCGAGAACCTGAATCCGGCCAATACGTTCTGGGACAAGTACTACCAGGTGTTCGCCAACATCGACACCGAGGCGCAGCGCTTTCTCGAGTTCGAGCGCTGGTGGGGCGGTTACTTCCTGCTGAACCGCGAGGAGATCGAGTGGATCACGCAAAATCTCTTCGTCGGCAACAAGGTGTGGTCCGGCGCCGTGAAGGCGGGACCGAGCAAGGGTTTCGACCTGCGTGACATCAAGGTGCCGATCGTCCTGTTCGCTTCGGCGGGCGACAACATCACGCCGCCGCAGCAGGCGTTCAACTGGGTCGCCGACGTCTACGGCAGCACCGAGGAGATCAAGGCCCGCGGGCAGGTGATCGTCGGCCTGATGCACGAGGACGTCGGCCACCTGGGCATCTTCGTTTCCGGCAAGGTCGCGAAGAAGGAGGGAGCGCAGATCGCGTCGGTGCTGAAGTCGATCGAGGCGCTGCCGCCGGGCCTGTACGGGATGCAGATCGCGGAACAGAAGGACACGAAGGGCAAGCCGACCTACGACGTGAGCTTCGTCGAACTGCGTCTGGAAGAAATCGCCGCGCGCCTGAATCGCTTCAAGCGGGCCGACGAGAGACCCTTCGAAGCCGTGAAGACGGTCTCGGAGTTCAATCAGCGCGCATACGAGCTCTTCGGGCGCCCGCTGGTACAAGCACTGTCCAACGAGTACGCCGCGAAGCTCTCGCGCGCAGTTTCACCCGCTGCGCCTGCAGCGCTGGTCGATCTCGGACCTCAATCCCTGGCTGTGGTGGCTCGCGCCGACTGCGCAGACGGTGAAGGCCCAGCGTCAGGCGCTCGGCGTCGGACGATCCGGCCCGCAAGCTCGAATCGATGGTGTCGGAGCTGACGAGCGCTTCGCTCGATTGCTATCGCGCATTGCGCGACGCGGCGGCCGAAGCCGCCTTCTTCCAGATCTACGGCAACCTGTTCGCCTTCTATCTCGAGCGACAAACGAGGCGCCGAAACGGAGGCGCTGCCGGCGACGACCCGCGTGAGCTTTCGTTCGTGAAGGAAGCGCTGGCTTCGATCGACAAGGGCGGCTATGCGGAGGCACTCGCGCGTGTCGCCTTCCTGATGGCGCACAAGGATGAGCCACTCCCGCTTTCGCGGCTACAGCTCGCGCACGACCTGATCGAAGAGTACCGCGACCTGCTGCCCACTTATCGCACTCGACGAGGCGCGCCGTATCGGCGGCGAGCAGGAGATCATCGCGCGCTACGAACCGGAAAAGGCAGTCGAGACGCTGCCTGTGCTGGTCGCCGATCGGAAAGACCGGGATCGGCTGCTAACGCTGTTGGAACGCGTGCTCGCCGACCGGCGCGTGCAACGCATCCAGCCTTCGGCCGAGCAGAAAGCGATGCTCGCGCGTATCCGCGGGGTGCTCGGCGCCGCGGAGCGCCGGCCAACCGCGTCGCGGCGCGTTCCTCGACCGATCCCGGGCCGTGCTCGGGTCAAGATTGCGGTGCCGCGCGTCGCGCCGGTGAAGAAACCGCCGCCGGAGCAGCCTAGCATGGCGGCCGCAACAGCAGCTGGTAACGGTGGCGGTGGCGCGCGAATCCGCGACGGCGCATGCCCACGAGAAATATCAGCGCCTCGTCGACGATTGCAAGACGCTGCCGCCGACACCAACCGCGGTCGTGCACCCGTGCGACCAGAGCTCGTTGCAGGGCGCGGTCGACGCGGCCCGGATGGGCCTCATCGCGCCGATCCTGGTCGGCCCGCGCACGCGCATCGAGGAAGTGGCCAGGCAGAACAAGATCGACATCTCGGGGCTGCCAATCGTCGACGCGCCCTTCAGTCATGCCTCCGCCGAAAAGGCGGTCGATCTCGTCCGCGAGGGCAAGGTCGAGGCGCTGATGAAGGGGAGCCTGCACACCGACGAACTGATGGGCGCCGTCGTTCGACGCGATTCAGGGCTGCGCACCGCGCGCCGCGTCAGCCACTGCTTCGTGATGGATGTGCCCAGCTATGCGGAACCGCTCATCGTGACCGATGCGGCGGTGAACATCGCACCGACGCTGGAAGAGAAGGTCGACATCATCCAGAACGCGATCGACCTCGCGCACGCGCTCCAGTTCCCGGAGGTGCGTGTGGCGATACTCTCCGCGATGGAGACCGTCAACCCGAAGATGCCCTCGACGGTGGAGGCCGGGGCGCTGTGCAAGATGGCCGACCGCGGGCAGATCACCGGCGCGATTCTCGACGGGCCGCTCGCGCTCGACAACGCGATCAGCCTGGAGTCGGTCAAGATCAAGAAGATCGAATCCCCCGTTGCCGGCCGCGCCAACGTGTTAGTCGTCCCCGATCTCGAAGCCGGCAACATGCTGGCGAAAAGCCTGTCGTTCCTCGCCGGCGCCGACGCGGCGGGCATCGTGCTCGGCGCGCGCGTACCCATCATCCTCACGAGCCGGGCGGACTCGCTGCTGACGCGTCTCGCGTCCTGTGCGGTTGCCGTGCTGGTCGCGAAGGCTCGCCGCGAAGCGAGCACGAAAGCGGTGGCCTAAGGTGCCGGATGCGATCGCGGTTCTCAGCGGCCAATTGACATCGCGACCGGGCTCCCGACAGGAAACGCAATGCACTCCGTCTCCCTCGAAGTAATCGTAGCGAAGATTCCCGACGGCGCGAGCCTGATGATCGGCGGGTTCATGGGAGTCGGCACGCCGGAGCGCCTGATCGATGAACTGGTCCGGCAAGGCAGGCGCGACGTGACCGTGATCGCCAACGACACAGCGATGCCCGGTAGAGGAATAGGCAAGCTGATCAGCGCAAAGCTCGTTCGAAAGGTGATCGCGAGCCATATCGGGCTGAATCCGGAAACGCAGCAGAAGATGCTCTCGGGAGAGATAGAGGTGGAACTGGTTCCCCAGGGCACGCTTATCGAGCGTATCCGCGCCGCGGGCTACGGCCTCGGAGGCGTCCTCACGCCCACCGGCGTCGGAACCGTTGTCGAGCAAGGCAAGCGCAAACTCGCGGTCGACGGCCGCGAGTACCTGCTGGAAACGCCGCTCGGCGCGGATTTCGCGCTGGTGGAAGCGTTTCTGGCCGACTATTTCGGCAACCTCACGTACGCGCTGACGGCGCGCAATTTCAATCCGGTGATCGCCATGGCTGCGAAGACGGTCATCGTCGATGCGGAGCATATCGTGCCGGTAGGCACCATCTCTCCGGACCACGTGATGACGCCTGCGCCGCTCGTCGATTACCTCGTTGCCCGATGACCATGGACCCTCAGACCATCATTGCCAAGCGCATCGCGCTGGAGCTGCGCGACGCTATGCTCGTGAATCTCGGTATCGGCATTCCTACGCTCGTGGCGAATTACGTACCGAACGGCATGCACATCTTCTTTCAGTCCGAGAACGGACTGATCGGTACGGGCCCGATACCCGAAGAGGGTATGGCGCAACCGCGCCTGACCGACGCGGGCGGCAGGCCCGTCAGCGCGCTGCCCGGAGCTTGCACGTTCGACAGCGCCGTGTCGTTCGGCCTGATCCGCGGCGGGCACGTCGACATGACAGTGCTTGGAGGATTGCAGGTCGACGAGCGGGGACAACTCGCCAACTGGATGATCCCGGGGAAGATGGTTCCGGGCATGGGCGGCGCGATGGACCTCGTGACCGGGGCGAAGCGCGTGGTGGTCGCCATGCAGCACACTGCCAAGGGTCAACCGAAGATCATCAAGCGATGCACGCTGCCGCTGACTTCGGTGCGCGCTGTCGATCTCGTGGTCACGGAGCTCGCGGCAATCTCGTTCGAGGGTGGTCGCGCGACGCTCGTCGAGACCGCACCCGGCGTGTCGGTGCAGCAGGTGCTCGCGGCCACCGAGGCAAGCCTGGTCGTGCCGCCGCAGGTGCCGCAGATGCAAATCTAGGAGACCAAGGATCATGACCATCGAAATTCCGCCGCCCGTGCTCAAAGGCGCCAAAGCGCTCGTCGTCGGCGTGGCGAATCAGTATTCGATTGCCTATGGATGCGCGAAGGCGTTCCGTGAGCTGGGCGCCGACCTCGCGATCACCTATGTCAACGAGAAGACGAAGACCTACGTCGAACCGCTCGCCAAAGAGCTCGGCGCGCCGATCTTCATGCCGCTCGATGTCGCCGCGCCGGGCATGCTCGAGGCGGTGTTCGACAGGATCACCAAGGAGTGGGGCCAGCTCGACATCCTTGTCCACTCGATCGCCTGGGCGCCGAAGCAGGACTTGCAGGGGCCGCTCATCGATTGTTCGGCCGAGGGCTTCAAGCAGGCGATGGACATCTCCTGCCATTCGTTCGTGCGCATGGCGCGCCTCGCGGCTCCCTTGATGAAGAACGGTGGATCCATGTTCGCGATGAGCTATCACGGAGCCAACAAGGTCGTGCCGAACTACAACGTGATGGGCCCTGTGAAAGCGGCGCTCGAGGCGTCGTGCCGTTATCTCGCCTTCGAGCTCGGCGGCAAGGGCATACGCGTGCACGCGATCTCGCCTGGGCCGCTCAAGACGCGCGCGGCGTCCTCGCTCAAGGACTTCGATCTGCTCCTGAACGAGGCCGCACAGCGCGCGCCGATTGGCGAGCTGGTCGACATCATGGACGTCGGCTTCACCTGCGCATTCCTTGCCACGCCCTACGCACGCCGGCTGTCCGGAGCAGACGCTGTACGTCGACGGCGGCGTGAACATCATGGCTTGAAGAGACCCGAGACGGCGCGAGCAGCCCCGAGGGCTCAGGAGAACGAGAATGACACTTTCGATGGGGAAACAATGACATCTCTGCAAACGATCGGCGTTATCGGCGCCGGCACCATGGGTAGCGGCATCGCGCAGGCATGCGCTGTCGTCGGGCTTTCGGTCACGATGGTCGACGTCGACGAGGCCGCGGTCGCGCGCGGGCGCAACGCCGTGTCGTCGAGCCTCGATCGGCTGGTGAAGAAGGAGAAGCTGTCCGCCGCCGATAAAGAGGCCGCGTTGAACTGCATCGACGGCACGACGGATTATGGCGCGCTCCGCAAGTGCGACTTTGTCATCGAAGCCGCGACCGAGAACGAGACGGTGAAGGTGAAGATCCTCAAGCAAGTCGACGAGTTCGCGAAGCCCGAGGCGACCATGGCGACCAACACCTCATCGATCTCGATCACGAAGCTCGCCGCGGCGACGAAGCGTCCTCAGCGCCTCATCGGCATGCACTTCTTCAACCCGGTGCCGATGATGGCGCTGGTCGAGGTGATCCGCGGCTTGCAGACCGACGACGCGACCGTTGAGGCCGCCTGCGCGCTGGCGAAGCGACTCGGCAAGACGCCGATCGTGGTGAGGAATTCTCCAGGGTTCGTCGTGAACCGCCTCTTGTGCCCGATGCTCAACGAGGCGGTGTTCCTGTACGCGGAAGGGATAGCAAGCGCGCAGGAGATCGACGACGGGATGAAGCTGGGCTGCAACCATCCGATCGGACCGCTCGCGCTTGCCGACCTGATCGGGCTCGACGTGGTCCTCGCGGTCATGGACGTGTTCTACCGCGATTTCAACGATCCGAAGTACCGGCCGGCGCCGCTGCTCAAGGAGATGGTCGCCGCGGGCTATCTCGGTCGCAAGACGGGCCGCGGTTTCCACACCTATGGTTGACCTGGCGGCAGAGGTATCGTGCTCACGAGGGCAACGCGCCGCTGCGTGTTGTTGTTCTGTCGCACCAGTACGCTGCTTTCGCCGGTCGGCCTCCCTTACCTTGGTGTCTGAGGGGTCACATGTCGAATGCAGCGGCCTATCTCGCTAAGGAAGCGCTGAAGGACGGCAACGAGGTGACCTTCCGGGCCATGCAGCGCGGACGACAAGGAGCGCCTTGTCAAAGCCTTTCTGCATCTCCAGCCTGAAACGATTCGCACGCGCTTCTTCTACGCGAAAAAGACTCTGAGCGACGGCGACCTGCGTTGGCTCGACGAAATCAGCCACGGGAACCACGTCGGAACTGGTAGCCACCGTGCCAAGCGGACGCGACGAACTCATCATCGGCGAAGGTAGCTACGCTGTGGTCGGCCGCACGGCAGAGATAGGCTTCACCGTCGTAGAAGCCTGGCAGAGCCGTGGCATCGCAAGCCGGCTGCTGCAGCATCTCGCCCGCATTGCGCGAGACCAGGGAATAGGCCAGTTCGAGGCGTACGTGCTCAAAGAAAACGCACCGATGCTCGCGGTATTCCGTCACAGCGGGCTTCCAATGAAGACACGGGACGCCGAAGGTGTGCTGCATGTCGAGCTTCTGCTCAATTCGCCACAGGCACCGCGCTGATCGTGAAGACTAGGCTGCAATGTCACACGCCGTATTTGTCATGGTCACCGCGATTGCGGCAAAGGGAGCCGTGCAGGCGCAGTCATCGTCATCGGGTCCCGACGTGGCGCGATCGACCACGCTCGAACCCCAATCAACCACGACCTCTGTCTGGGAGGCGCCCGAACCGTGGCGAACGGATCGTTTTTATTTCGAAACGAGTCTCTATACTCGCCACTTTCGCGACGACGCCGCGCACAACGATCATCAGGATGCGATAGTCGTCGAATGGAACGTCACGCAGCGGTGGCTCATCGGTGCGAGCGCGTTCAACAACTCCTACGGTCAGGCATCGCAGTATGTGTATGGTGGCTACCGGTTCCGCCATTCGAGAGCTTGCAGCCTCTGTATTTCAAGTTATCGGGCGGCCTTGTCCACGGCTATCATGGCCTGTATCAACACAAGATTCCCTTGAACGGTTCGGGGATCGCCCCCACGATCGTGCCGTCGGTGGGCTACTGTTTCAACCGGTTCTGCTCCGAACTCGTTTTCATCGGCAGCGCAGGAGCGATGCTCACGGTCGGCGTCACCGTGCCATAGCTGAGCGCGCGGGTGCGCTGACATCGCGGCCACCGTGCTCGCCATGATTCCGCTGACGACGGCACTCGCAATCTCTACCGAATTTCTACGCAACGCAGACGTTTCGCTGACGACTCCCCGGATTGCGGGCACTAAAGTATGCCGCATGACCCACGCAAAACAGCCTAACCATTGAAACACTACAAGCCTCTCCTAAGCTCGGCACCCGCGAACAGCATCCTCAACGCGCAAGAGTTCCATTACAGGATCAGCGCGAACACCGACATCCGCAAGACGTTCGCGAGCTGCCGACGCAACGCGTCGAAGCACCCGCTCCTACTGAGCACCGCGACGAACGTTCGGACATTGTCGAAGAATCCGATCGACGCAAGGCCGGTGCCTTGTTCGTTTGCGTCGCTGCGGCGATCCTCGGGCTAACCGACTCAATACAACACTACGCAAAGGAAAATGAACATGCTGACTCGATGCATTCAACGGTTAGGTCTGTGGATGTCCGTATGCTTGCTCGTAGCAGGCACCGGCAGAGGGGTGATGGCCGAATCCCCCGTCCCCACTGACGAGGGCAAAGTCGAGGCCATCGAGATCTATCGCGCGCCCGTCGACAAGCCCGTCAACGCCGGAACCTTAATCGGCGGCCTCGCCGGCGGCGTGATCGGTCACCAGATCGGGAGCGGCCGCGGGAACACGGCGGCGACCATCGCCGGCGCAATCGGCGGCGCGGTCGTCGGGAACGAAATCGAGAAGAAGCAACAGCAGCCGACGCGATACCGCTTTATCGTGCGACTCGATTCCGGGAGCTCGCTGATCGTCGAAGACACGCGCGACCTCAACCTGCGGGTCGGCGACCGTGTGCGCGTCGACGATGGTCACATCTATCGGATCTAAGCACGGGCTCGTTGGGACGACCGAAATATCGGGAGCGTCGCTACGGTCAACCACGTGTCGTCCAAGAAGCAGCGGATCCGGCGTACCGGCACCTTGTTTGAAGGCATGCAACTGATGAATGATTCGGAACGCGAGCCATGGGCCATCCGTTTGTCTGCCCCGCGACGGCTCGCGATCGTCATTGCTGTCGGCATCGTGGTGTATTCCGTCGGCCCAACCGTCGTTCCCATCGCAAACCGCCTGCTTGTGACATGGATCGCCGCGTCCATGACCTACCTGATCCTGTATTGGCTGACGATCCTGCATGCGGACGCCGACCTGACCCGTCGCCGTGCGAGCACGTACGACCAGGCCGCGTATGTCATCTTCCTGCTCGTAACGAATGCAGCGTGCGCGAGCATCATCGCCATCGGCTTCGTGATGGGCGACGTCAAGTCGATGGACTTCTGGCCGAAGGCGCTCCACGTCGCGCTGTCGATCACGGCGCTGCTGCTGTCCTGGATGCTGATCCAGACGGTGTTCGCGTTTCACTACGCCCGCCGCTACTACGCACCAGCATCGGCACGCGAGGGTCCGGCCGCGGGCTTGCATTTTCCCGGAGTGGAGGAGCCTGCCTACTTCGATTTCGCATACTACTCATTCGTGCTGGGCATGACCTCGCAGGTTTCGGATGTCTCGGTCACGACTGCGCAGATGCGGCGAACGACACTCGCCCACGGCATTCTCAGCTTCGTTTTCAACATTGCCGTGCTTGCGATGAGCATCAATGTCATCGGCGGCGTCATTTGAAAGCGTGGGGTCACATTGGACTTCCGCTCGCTTATCCAAATCCCACCGAATCCAGACGGTTTCTTCAGGACTCGACACGGCGTAGCCGCTAATGTGCAAGGAACTGTTGAATCAAATGAACCCGACATGACGCCCCTCGCGAAAATCAAGGGAACCATCCTAACGGCGGCCAGCCGCTGCGCCTTCGCGCCCGATGTCTTCAGCAGGAAACGTGGATGTCAGGCTGCTCACGCCTGTGGTCGCGAGGTGCGGATACGGTTGGGCGCAATTCCCGTAAGTCAAACGCGGCACGCGCCCTTTGGGCTCGCCGCATTGGAGATGCCATGATCTCTCGCATCGTTGTAGCTTGTGCTTTGGCCCTCGGTGTCATTTCGCCGGTCTTTGCCGGCGAATGCGTCCGCGATAATTATGGAACCGTCTACTGCGGAAGAGGCAACTGCCTGATGGACTCCAACGGCAAATTGCTCTGTGCCCAAAGAGGCGGCGGCGCGATCCGCGACCAGTACGGTAACGTGCTGTGCGGTGTTGGCTATTGCACGGCGGACGACACGGGCCGCCTGCTGTGCTCGACGACACCCGGCGGCAATGTCACGAGGGACTCGTACGGCAAAGTCACGTGCGAGGAGGGATGCCACGAAGCACAAGCACAGTTGTGCGAGGACTTGCGGTGACTCCTTCCACTCGGGATCCGACGCCCGCTGCACGCGGGCGACCGTGTGCGCGTCGAGAACAACCTCATCTATCGCATGCGACACTTGCAAAGGATTGTCTCATCATGGAACCGAGAACCGTCGCCATCATCGGTGGAGGATTTGCCGGGACGACGTTGGCCCGCGCGCTGGACGGCAAGTTGCCGCCCGGCTACGAGCTGCTCGTCATCAACGAGGAGAGCCATACGACGTTCACCCCGATGCTGCCCGAAGTGGTAGGCGCGGGCGTGTTTCCGGAACAGATCGTCGCGCCAATCCGGCAGATGGTTCCGCGCGCTCGATTCGTGATGGGGCGCGTGACGAGCATCGACTTCGCAGCACGAGCAATCGAATGCGAAACGCTCGCGGGTCGACGTCTGTTTCCTTACGAGCATGTCGTCCTCGCCTTCGGCAGTCGAGCGCGTCTTGACATCATTCCCGGCGCGGCGGAGCATGCGCTCCCACTCAAGACGATCGGCGACGCCGCGCATCTGCGTAACCTCGCTTTGCGTCGGCTTGCCCGCATGGAGCTCGAGACCGACCAACCCCTGCGGCAGCGCCTCGGTCACTTCATCGTGATCGGAGGCGGGTTCTCGGGCGTGGAAACGGCCGGCGCGCTCGCTGACAGCCTGCGCGACATCGTGTCGTTTTATCCTCGCGTATCGCCGCGTGAAATAAAGGTGACGCTGCTGCAGGATATCGACCGCCTGTTGCCGGAACTGTCGGCGCGGCTCGGCGACGCAGCGTTTCGCTCTCTCACCGAGCGTGGGATCGCGGTGAAGACCCAAGCCAGGGTTGCGGCAATCGATGAAGGCGGAGTGATCCTTGGCGATGGCACGACGCAGCGGGCTGCGACGGTGATTTGTACCGTCGGATCCATGCAGAATCCACTGGTGGAGGGCTCGCCGCTGCTGCTCGAGCGCGGAAGGATCGTCGTCAACGCCGATCTGTCGATTCCCGACATCGGTCGCGCGTGGGCGGTGGGCGATTGCGCCCGCATTCGCAATGCGCATGGGGGCGGCATCGCACCGCCTACGGCGCAGTTCGCGATCCGCGAAGCGCGGTGCCTTGCGAAGAACCTGCTCGCGGCGATACGTTGGGAGCCGACGACGCCTTTTCGCTATCGGCAACGCGGGTCGATGGCTGCGATCGGCCATCGTCGCGGCGTGGCGGAAGTGTTTGGTCTCTCGTTGTGGGGTTTCGCCGCCTGGCTGTTGTGGCGCGCGTATTACTTGTCGCAGATGCCGACCTTCGGTCGCAAGCTGCGCATCTTCGTCGAGTGGTCATGGGCCGCGCTATTTCGAACGGACATCACCCACCTTCGATTTCACAGGACCGTGGACTTGCAGGAGGCGACGGCGCGGAACACGTAGGCGCCGCCGTCACTCGGGCACCAATGTGACGTCCGGGCAGACCATATCGCAAAGGGACATCAATCGTCCGTACGATTATCTATTTGGCCGACTCCACCACCATCGCGAGCGCCTGCGTGTAGGTCGCGTACACCTGATCGCCCTTTTTGATCAGCTTCAACTGCTCGGGGTCCACAGACTTCACGACCGCGGTGAGTTGCGGCCCCCGCAGCGTGACAGTGTGTGCGGAGCGGTCTACGGCAACGACATCGGCGACGACGGTGATGCGACGACCCGTGACGCCGTGCGGCTGCGCTCCCTGCATTGCGCCCGAAGAGGTCGCCTCCTCGGTGCGGGTAACCGTCAGGTTGTTGCCCTTCTTCAGCTCGAGCACCAGCGCCTCGACGTATCGGGCATGGACCTTGTCACCGACGTTCATTTGGTCGAAGTTCTTGACATCCGGGCCGGCCGTGACGACTACCCAGTTGCCCTTGGGACCTTTCAGCGTGATGTCGCGTGTTGCCTTGTCGATGGCAACGATGGTGGCGGTCACGTCGACCGTTTGCTCGACGCTGGCCTTGCCCGGTTCACTGCTGGTAACGACCTGCGCGGGAGCGTTGGCGGCGAAGGCCGCGGCGATGGCGATGATGATGATTGCACGTCCGTTCATGGCGGGAATCCTTCTCGCGTAGGAACACTGAATGAGTGAATGTCGATCGCGCACAAATACGATCCGCCATCGGCGAACGGCCACTACCGTACACCGAGGTGGTCTGTACTATACACCGCAACGATAGAGAATCAATCCGATCAGAACCGGTACACGCCTGCCGCGAGGACCGAGGTGCGAGCGCCGAACCCTCCCTCGAGAAGAAAATAACCGCTCTTGCCGAATTCGATCAGGCCGCCCAACAGCGTGTTCCATGGTTGCTGCGGCGATTGGACCACGGCGAATTTAAGGTCGGTATTGGCGACGCTGCCCGCGACCGTTTGCTGGATGCTCTGATGCATCGCTCCGGTCCAGATCGCCACGCCCATCGACGAGCCGGCGATCGCATGCAAGCCCACTCTTGCCGAGAAGACCGTCGCTATCGGCTTCGTGTTCGCAATCAGGCTTTCGTTTTCGAACGATAGTTTCGTCTGGGTGCGGTTCCAATCGGCCACCGCGATAGCAGTGAGGTCACGCCAGTCGCTGATTCTGGCACCTCCCTGAAAGGTGAAACCTGCGCCGTAGGTCGGGCCGTTGAAGGCGGCGTTGAGCTGCAGCTCCCTGGGTTGGATGATGTCAAGAATGGGATCGGCGGGAACCTGGATGAGTCCCTTGGTGGTTCCCGTGGTATATCCGAGCAGAGCGTAGACGTCGAGAAACGGGAACACGAGTACGTCGAACTTCGCCGAGACGTTCTTCTGGGAAGTATCGACCGTATTGATCTGCAGGAAATTCTTGACCGATACGGGGTCCTTTCCGTTGAACCCCAACCGCAGATCCTGAATATCCACTGGTTGCCGAGCTGCATACGCGGTGACGCCAATCCCGAAAGGAAGTGGTATTTGATAGCCTCTTGCCTCGGCTTCCGGGCCCCATATCGGCAGGCCCGACCAATGCGGCGCGGGAGTCGCAGGATCGTCGGCCGCCAGAGCGCTTCCGGAAAACAGGAAGAGCGCGAGTAGGCCACGTGCGATAGTTGCGGACGCCGACGGGGGTTTGGACACTTGTTCCTCCTTGCACACAAAGGCGCGCCGTGGCCATCCTGATTTCGCCACGACACGCCAGGACCCCTGTTGTAATCAGATAGTACCCGCATGCTGCTCGGCTCGGAAAAACCATGAGTGATCGCCTTGAGTGATACTCCCGGAACGACTGCGCTAAAAAAGACGCCTCGAGTACCCGGGCTGCCGTTGCTGGGCAGCCTTTTTGGCATGGTCAAAGGACCCGCGGACTTTTTCGTTCACTGCTACCGCACCTACGGTCCAGTGTGCCGCCTCAGCATACTCGGCGAGAAGTACGTTCTGATCTCCGGCGTTGAAGCCGCCAACTTCATGGGCACGCGCGCTGGCAAGGATTGCCTGCGCTCGAAAGAGTTCTGGGAAGGGCTGAAGGGTGAGTACGGCGCCACGCGCGTACTTACCGGCGAAGATGGCGACAGCCACAAGGAATTGCGCGACATCATGCGCGATGGCTATTCCAAGGAATCGATCAAGGGCCGCTACAACGAACTCGTCGCAATCACCGACGGCTCGCTCGCGCGCGACTGGCCCGTCGGCAAGGAAGTGCCGGTCGTAGAAGCCATGCAGTACATGGTGGTCGATCAGCTCGGCACCATTCTCACGGGCGCGGCGCCGCTGGAATACGTGAAGGACATCCGCACCGCGATCATCTACATCCTCAACGTATTGGTCACGCGTCAACGCCCGAGGATTTTGCTCAAGCGTCCCGAATACAAGAACGCCATGGGCAGGGTCATGGAGCTGGGCCGCCAGATGATCAAGGACGCCAAGGCACGATATGCCACGACCAGGCCGGAAGATCGCAACCTGATCGACGACATCATGGCGGCGCACATCGAAACGCCGGAGAAGATGCCGGAGAGCGACCTGATCGTATCTCTGACCGGCCCCTACGTCGCAGGCCTCGACACCGTCGCCAACACCACGTCTGCGGTCGTTTATTCAGTGCTCAAGCATCCAGAAGTCAAGGCGCGGGTGCTCGAGGAAGTCGATGCGCTGTTCGCAGCTGGCAGCCTGGATGAAGAAGGACTGCTCAGGAAGCTGCCCGCACTCAATGGCGCCATCATGGAAACGATGCGTCTCTACCCGATCGCCGTGGCGCAGATGCGCACCGCCACCAAGGACTTCGTGTTCGAAGGCCATCAGATTCATGAAGGCGAGATGATCTACATCGGCACCAGCGTGCCGCACTTCATGGAGGAATACTGGCCCAATGCGAAGAGCTTCGACATCGATCGCTACCAGAAGCCGCGGGCCGAGCATCTGCAGCCTGGCGTCTACTCACCTTTCGGCCGCGGCCCGCACACCTGCCTGGGAAAGAGCCTGGCCGAAGTTCAGATGGCGCTGTCGATGGCCCGAATGTTCCACAAGCTCGATCTCGAATTGGAATCACCCGACTACGTGCTGAGAACCAAGACTGCGCCCACGCCTGGTCCGGCGATGAGCTTCAAGGTTCGCGTGAAAGGGTATCGTCACTGAGCGGTGCCGCGACGATGGGCGATCTGCATCGCGCCGTAAGCGCGGACGCAATGACGATCGGCGACGTGCATGCCGAGCTGGCAAACGTCGTACTAGGTCGAAAAGAAGGACGCGCGAGCAGCGAGGAAACAATCGCGTTCGATTCCACCAGTGCCGTAATTCAGGACGTGGCAACCGTCGCCGTGATTTGGCAACGGGCAGTCGCCAGCAACATCCGGTCCGCCATCCACTTCGGCGCACTGCGTGTTTTCATTCCAGGTCCCTCATATCGAAACAGCGCCGTTTCCGTCAACTACCCGAGTCGCTCGTCGTTCCCGGTGCGGCGCCCATCGGGCTTGTACTTCACCCTCAATTTGAAACTGAGGACCGGAAATGATGTAAGCGCAGGTTCGCCCTTTGCCGATCGGTCTCGCCGCAATCTCGGTGAAAGGCTCGCTCCCATATTCTGAACTGCATCGGCCAGTTTGGGCGCATAGTCGCTTGCCGGCATCGAATTAGTACACAATTTCAGCATTCAAGGAGGAGAAGAAATGCGCGCACGTCTCAAGCTCTTAGGAATCGCAGTGCTGGTGGTGGTCTCGACGATGCTCGCGACACACTCGGCAAGCGCAGAAAGCACGCTCGACAAAATCATAAGCGGGAAGAAGATTCGCGTCGCCATCGACGTGGCCAACCCTCCGTTCGGAATTCTCGATAGAAGTGGCCAACCTGATGGATCGGACGTTGCGGTCGCTCGTCAGCTCGCGAAGGACCTGGGCGTTGAAATCGAATTTGTACAAGTGGCAGCGACCGGACGCATTCCTGCGCTGTTGGCAGGGCGCGCGGATGTCACGATCGCCTCGATTTCCATCACCGCCGAGCGGGCCAAGGCCGTGATGTATTGCAATCCGAACGGGGCATTGTCTATCACCATCTTTGCGCCGGAGAGCGTCAAGATCAAGACGCCCACCGACCTCGTGGGTAAACGTATTGGCATCACCCGGGCGACGCTCGAGGAAGCGACGGTCCCGAAGATGGCTCCGGAAGGGACCAAGATCGTTTGGTTTGACGATCTTGCATCGACCGTCCAGGCGTTGCTCTCGGGCCAGGTGGACGCGGCGGCGATGTCTGCCTTTGCCATGAAGACGGTTTCCGACGGAAACCCGGGCAAGCACCTTGAAAACAAGTTGCTCGTAGCAACTGCTTTCTACGGTCCGATCGTAAGGCCTGGCGACTTTGAGCTCAGGCAATGGATCAATACCTGGATATTTCTCAACACGCAGAACGGCACGCTGGCCTCGATTTACAAGAAATACACTGGTGTCGATCTACCGCCGCTGCCGACATTCTAGGATAGGCTCGGCGCGGGTCGGCACTTCCTGACACCAACGGCTGCCCCTCGTTCGTAATTTTGGACACCACTCCGACCCGAACACCTGCACGGCCGCCCATGAAAGCAGAACCCGGGCGCGAAGTCAGAACGATGACGCGGGGCCGGGTGTTTCGCGTGCTCATCGGAGCCTCCTCTCCCGAGGTCAGTGGCTCGCGCTGAGCGGAATACTCAGCGTCGCGAACAGTGCAACGCCCTCTACCCGGTGCTGTGCCCAGAACTCCCAGTAACCACGCACATTGAAGTACGCCGGCTGACCGTTGAGCTTGGACGCGTACCCGACCTCAGGACCGACCGAGGCAACGCGTGACTTGAACGCACCGACCCTGTCGCCGCTACCGCTGTCACCTGTCAACTGGTAAAACACGGGTTGGCAAGACGGCTCGACTGATACGCGCTAGTCGGAATGTCGCCGGTCAAGTACGTCAGCAGTTGTCGTTGCCTTTGGTCCAAGCGAGGTTCGCGAATGGATTAGATCCATGCCTCCTCCGGAGATGGTGTCGGAGCGACTGGCGTTGAGGCCAGGCGGCGTCAGCGTAATGTCGACGGACGTTCGGTTGTAGCCGGACCCCAACCGAGTCCGATGTAGGGCTGGCCGCCCAGGATCTTCGTGTCCGCGGCATATCCAGGTTGAAGCAGCAGTAGCGCAACGGTCGACTGGACTCCACCGACCAGCGCATCGCCCTTCTGGAAGGTCTTCGACTTGTCGGCGCTGCCGTCGTAGTAGTACGGGTTCGTGATCAACGACCAGCCCGGCGCGGACGGCACGGCTGCGAGGCTCGCGAACTGGCCGGAGAACCAGAACGGCACCCCGCCTTCATCGGCCCTCGCCCCCAGGACAGCAGCATGCCGGCAAACACGAGCGCGAGCCCCGCAGTTCGTCGATCCGGCTTCGCAATCGATTGCGCTGCGGCAATTCTGGAAATCGCGGCGCTCACGGCCTCGCTCGTGTCGCTTTCACGAACTTGCGGCGCGTCGTCATCCTTTCATCTCTCGCAATTCGATGCGCTGGATCCTTCGCGATCCAACCGGTCCGACGATCGAGCAAAATGCAGGCGTCATTGGTCGCCCGGCGACTGCTTTCCACTTTGTGCCAGGTGGACGAACTGCGATACGACGACTGCGGTATAGAAGAGTCCGAACAGCGCGCCGAGCAGGCTCAGCGTTGTCGCAGGCGCGCGCACTGGTGTCACGTCTGCATAGCCGAGCGTGAGCATTTGAGCGAACGCATAGTATGCAAACAGCGCGTGGCGACCGTGCCAGTCGGCGACGAGCCCGCTAACCGCCGGACTAATGCTGTACGCGGCCGGTATCGCAAGGTATGCGATGTCGTTGACGCCCGCCCACGCATCACCGGCGATGACGTATCCACAGATGGCGCCGAGCACGTTCTCGGCGCCGACTGCCTGCTTACGAAACAGGTCACGCAGAATTACCCATACTGCAGTCCAATCGAACAGTGAAAATTGATGCGCTAAGCAATATGGACAGCGCGGTGTCGAGGCTCGCCCCGGAAACGTCACGCCACCAGGCAATCGTAAAGGCCGCTGCGACGATCACCGCCATGGCCAGGCGTTCGCGCCGACGCTCGAACACGACGAACACGATCGCGACACCCAGCATTGTGCGGCACACGTCGGAAAGGGTCCCCTCGGTGCCAAGCCGCGCGTCGAAGGATTGGACCGCTAGGGAGACGAGCAGCAACGCCAGCAGTGCAGCGTATTTGTGCCTGCGCGATGCGCCTGCGTTCGACGTTCGCATCCCTAATAGACTACAGGAAACGTAGTTTTCAAGGCGCTGGCACGGCGGTACCCGCCAATGCTGCATTCACTCTGCTTGCCGATACAAGCGCATGACCAGGTACATGGTGTCGCTTGGAGCGGGTAACCAGTTCGCTTCCTTCCTTGGCTCTTACGGAGCGAGCGTAGATAGCGAGGTCCCTACGCTATCGCAGAGTCGCTGTAAGATAGGGAAAGCTTGCCGCCGATGCTCCCCGACCTCGTTGGCGACCAGCGACAATACAGAACATCAATTCCGAAAGGTTGCGCGAAATGGGACGGCTTCAAGGCAAGGTCGCGATCGTCACCGGCGCCGCCAGTGGCTTTGGCGAAGGCATCGCCAAACGCTTCGTCGCCGAGGGAGCGAAGGTGCTGATCGTCGATCTGGACGGGGCCAAGGCGCAAGCGGTGGCATCGGCGCTGGGCGCCAACGCCAAAGCGCACAAGTGCGACGTGTCCAAGGGCGCCGAGGTGCACGCCGCGGTAAAGGCCTGCGTCGATGCGTTCGGTCCGCCGGACATCGTGGTCAACAACGCCGGCACGACGCACCGCAACCAGTGGATGCTCGACGTCGACGAGGCCACGTTCGACCGCGTCTTCAACGTCAACGTCAAGTCGATCTTTCACATGGCGCACGCCGTTGTGCCCATGATGCGCGAACGCAAGAGCGGTTCCATCATCAATGTGGGCTCGACGGCAGGCATCCGCCCCCGCCCCGGCCTCACCTGGTACAACGCGTCCAAAGGCGCAGTGAACCTGATGTCCAAGTCGATGGCCGCCGAACTCGGGCCGTTCAACATCCGCGTCAACTCCATCTGCCCGGTGATGGGCGCGACGGGCATGATCGAGCTGTTCCTGGGCGCGCCCGATACGCCCGAGAATCGCGCCAAGATCACGGCAGGCATTCCGCTCGGTCGCATGTCGACACCGGAAGACGTCGCCGAGGCTGCGTTGTACCTCGCGAGCGACGGGGGTCGGTTCATCACCGGCATCGAGCTGCCGGTGGACGGTGGCCGCACGATCTGATCGGGTCGGTGCCGCCATCTGCGGCACGATGTATCTCCCTAGCGCCCGATGACGGTATCGCGGGCGGGTGCTGTTCGGCACCGACGAGCCGGTGGTCGAACGTTTCGAACCGATCATCGCCGTGCGATCGTGCCGCATCCGCTGCGCCGGCCATTTCGCTACCGCGCCGGGCATCGTCTTCCGACTCGATGTCGAAGGATCCCGCGAGGGGGTTGTTCGTTTCACCGACGAAGCGGCTGCACATCCGGAGCATTCGGCACAACCAGCGTGAATACGCCGGATTGGCAGCCGGAGGGTACAACGGTAGAGTATGGCGTTGACTAGAAGTTAGTCTTTGAGTTCAGGACCTGCAGGTGTCAGGCGCGACGACACTACTTTTCACCGATATCGAGGGCAGTACCCGACTCTGGGAGAGTGAAGGGGCTGCGATGTCGAAGGCATTGGCCGCGCACGACGCCGCGTCGCGGGCTGCCGTCGAGGCCAATCGCGGCGTCATCGTCAAGATGACGGGCGATGGCATGTATGCCGCCTTCGATGACCCGCTCGACGCGGTCAACGCCACGATGATGCTCGCGAAGTCGCTGGACAATCTGGCGGCTTCCAGCGGCGTAGCACTGTTCGTGCGTGCGGGTCTGCATCTTGGTATCGTCGAGCGCCGGGATGAAGACCTGTTCGGCAGTGCCGCCAATCGGGCTGCGCGGATCATGAAAGCTGCGCACGGCGGGCAGATACTGCTTTCCCAGGCGGTCGTCGATCAGGTCCGCGAGCGACTGCCGTCGTCGGTCTCCCTGCGGGATCTCGGCGCCGTGCGGCTGCGGGACCTGGCGACGTCGGAGCGCGTCTACCAACTGCTGCACGCGCAGTTGCGGCACGATTTTCCGGTGCTGAGGTCGCTCGAAGCAACACCCAACAACCTGCCGCCCCAGATCACCTCGTTTATCGGACGCGAGCGCGAGCTCACCGAAGCGAAAGCGCTGCTGGCAAATTCGCGTTTGCTCACGCTCCTCGGGATGGGCGGGCTAGGTAAGACCCGTTTGTCACTGCAGATTGGCGCCGACGTTCTGGAAAGGTATCCCGACGGAGTCTGGTTCGTCGATCTTGCACCGATCAAAGATCCGGCTCTCGTTCCGAGCGCCGCTGCGCAGGTGCTGAACGTGCGTGAAGAGGCTGGCAAGCCGCTCATGCAGACGCTCTGCGAGCACATCAAGGAACATACGCTGCTATTCATTCTCGACAACTGCGAGCACTTGGTGAGTGCGTGCGCGAGCTTGGCCGACGCGTTGCTTCGGGGTGCTCCGGGGGTCCGGGTCCTCGCCACCAGCCGTGAGGCATTGCACATCTCGGGAGAGCAAACCTATCCCGTATTTCCGCTCACGGTGCCCGACCGAAAGGCGACCCCTGACGAGTTGCTGCGATCGGATGCGGTGCAACTGTTCGTGGAGCGTGCGCGGCTCCAGAAACCGGACTACGCGCTGTCCGCGACCGAGGTGCCGGCGGTTGCCGAACTGTGTACCCGGCTCGACGGCATTCCTCTTGCGCTCGAGCTCGCCGCTGCGCGTATGCGGTCGTTGACGGTGGAGCAGATCAACGCGCGCCTGCACGATCGGTTCAAATTGCTAACCGGCGGCAGCCGCGTAGCACTGGAGCGCCAGCAGACGCTACGCGCGCTGGTGAGCTGGTCGTACGATTTGTTGCAGGAGAAGGAACAGTTGGTCCTCGACCGGCTTAGCGTGTTCATCGGTGGCTTCGACCTCGCAGCGGCAGAAGCGGTGTGTGGCGCTGAACCCCTGGTGCCGGAGGACATCCTCGATCTGGTCAGCTCGCTGGTCGACAAATCGCTCGTCATGTTCGAGCGCGATGGTCGCGGGTCGCGTTACGGGTTGCTGGAGACGATCCGCGAGTTTGCCCATGAGCATCTCATCAAGCAGCGTTATGGATTGCTTGGCACCATCCAGGAGTTCGCTCACGAGCGCTTGACCGAGCGGGATGACGTCGTCGCGACCGCAGCGAGGCACTGCGAGTATTACCTCGCGCTTGCAAAAACCGGACGCGCGAAATTGAAAGGGCCAGAACAGGGCGAATGGACCCGACGCCTGGAGGTGGAACTCGACAACTTGCGAGCGGCAATCGCCTTGGCGCTTGCCGGCAAAGTAGACCCGGTGATCGCGGTCAAGTTCGAAGTTGCGTTGATGAATTTCCGTATCCTGCGTGGCTATGCGACCGAGGGTCGCAATAATATCGAAATGGCGCTTGCGCTCCCGGGCCTGCCGGAAATCGCGCGTTCCCACGCGCTGTATGTCGGGGGTGCGCTGGCGACGAGACGCGGCGATCACGCGGGAGCGATGACGCTGCTGACTGAATGCCTCGCGTTGCGCCGGCGCCTGGGAGACCAGCGCGAGATTGCCGGGACATTGTCCACGCTTTCGATCGCGTACCTGCAGCAAGGAGACCCAACGAAGGCCCGAGAGTGTGCGGAGGAATCCCTTTGCACCTTCCGTGAAATTGGAGATCAACTCGGAGAGGCCCTTGGATTGCTCCACCTTGGCGAAATTTGCATCCAGTTGGACGACGACGCCAAGGCCCGGGAGCACTTCGAAGAGTGCCTGACGATTGCACGCAACATCAAGCACCAGGAACTGGAATGCGAATGCGAGCGCGGCCTGGGAGAGATCGCGCTCGAAGAAGGCGACCAGCAGCGCGCGCAATCGCGGTTCGCCCGGTCGCTCAAGGTCTGTCGCGACGCCGAGGACAAGCGCAACGAGGCCGTCGCTCTATGGTGCATGGCAAAAGCCGACACGGTCGGCAGCGATCACGACTCCGCACGCAAGAAATTCGCCGAGGCCCTGGGCACATTCCGGGCACTTGAAATGCGTGCGGAGGCACTCGATTGCGTTGAAGACTGCGCCGGACTGCTGCAGGCGGTCGGCGAGTCCGGCGGTGCGGCACGGCTGCAGGCCGCAGTTGCCGCCGTGCGCGCGACCCTTGCGCTTCCGCGATCGCGACGTCGTGAAGACAAGCAGCAGCAGAACATCAACGCCGCGCGCGCAGCGCTGGGAGAGACTGCTTTCAAGGCGGCATGGTCGCAGGGCAGCGGCTGGGCGCTCGACGACGCCATCGACTTCGCGCTTGCGTCGACCGCTGCGCCAGCTGTCGCTGCTTGATAGATGTCCCCAGATCAAAAAGCCCCGTCACGATCGACGGGGCTTTGCAGGGTCATCGGACCAAATCAGGCCGCGATTCTTCGCTTGCGCGCCAGCCAGCCCGCCCCGAGCGCGCCGAGTATCAGGGCTAGCGATGCGGGCTCGGGCACGCGTGTGAACGTAACCCCCTGGGTCGCAGTAGCAACGGGGTCGCCGCAGGAGACGCGTCCGGAATCACCGAACGATTCGCAGTTACTGAAAAGATTGACGAGATTGTGCACGCTCGGCGCGGATTCGATGCTGCCGGGGGTGAACGTCGCCACGAATTGGAACCAGTAATCGACGTCACCCACATCGACACCACCTATGATGCCGGTATTGACTCCAACGAACTGGCCTCCGATAACCACGTACGAGTTGACGTCGGTCGAAGGAAGCGCGGGAGCGAAATCGATCGCCACTGGCATTGTCGTTACGTTGCTCAGCACCGTAATGACAGAGCAGCCAGGGAGCGCTCCTACCGAATACAGGTTGTCTGCCGCGGCCAAGCAAGCGTCGGGCACGTTGAAAGCGGCCATACCGACGAACTGTGGCGGGTCGTAATCCGAGTTCCAAACAGCTGCGTACGCGGGGAGCGCAAGCGCCGCCACCGTTGCGGTGAGAGCCGTAATTGAAAGTCGCAATATTCTATTCAGCATGGTCATCCCCCCGCAGCGAACACGTGATATCGGAAGCGTCCATACATGCGCCCGCCACCTGAAGATGTAGCTCACAGCAAGAATCGGACCAGCTGTCCAGCCTATCCGCAACCTATTGAGTTGACTTCAGTCTCATCCGAAATCAAGTCGTCTTAGGCAGCGCTTTTGGATGTGGTGTAAAGTTTTTCGACATGTCGCGTAACGACTTCGGCGGGCTAAGAACGACAGGAGCAGCCGTAAGCCAAGTCGCCGACTCCAATGATGTGGGCTTGCGAAGAGCGATTTCGAAGACACCCATCTGGCCTCGTCTGCTGGCAGTCATCTGCAAACGTCGGCAATCGGCCCAACTGCGATCGTTGGCGAATGGCCGCTTTCACCGAAGCCAACATACATGTTTCGCAGCAGCTTTGAAGGCACGGCCAACAAGCTACCTGACAAAACAGGTTTATCTGGAACGTTACCGCCGGGAATCAACATGTTGTCAGCTCCGTGGCCCCCGCCTAACGCAGCCGCGCTCGAATCTTCGTCGCGCGAACCGCCGGAGGTAGAGGTGGTAGTCGAGGTGCCACGTGGCAGCTTCCTTAAACGAGGCTCGACGGGGCGTATCGATTTCGTCTCACCGCTGCCTTGTCCGTTCAATTACGGGTCGGTGCCGACCCACATCGGACTCGAGGGCGACTTACTCGATGCGCTGGTTCTCGGTCCGCGGCTGCCGCTTGGAGCGCGTGTTAACGTCAAGGCGTGGGGGGCGGTGACGCTGACCGATCGTGGCATGAGCGACGACAAGCTCGTGTGCGGCGAACGCCCACCGTCGGCCTCGCAGCGTCGGAATTTACTTTGGTTCTTCCACTTCTATGCTAAATGCAAAGGATTGCTCAACGTTTGGCGCTTCCGACCGGGACGAAACGCCTGTGACGGCTGGTGTACCGCGCGCGTCGCATTAGCGCGCGCACGACCTCGCGACGATGCCTGGCACGGGCCGCCGATAGAGTTTTGAGCACGATGGCATAGGGACGCGACCGTTCGCCCATAATCTCGCGCATGCACCTCCACGCAACCCACTTGCAGATTCCGTGAGCGAAACCGTCACAGCCATCATCGGCCATCGTCTCGGGAAGGTCGAAGCGGTTCGCCGTCTCAAAGAGGGCTTTGCGCGCACCGACGGTCACCTCGGATCGATGATCGCGATCGAGCATGAGACCTGGGAAGGAGATACATTGCGCTTCCGCATCCGCGCGCTCGGCCAGACTGCGGCAGCGAGCGTTGAGGTACTGGAGGACGCGCTCCACATCGAAGTGTCATTGCCTTGGCTCCTCGCGAAGGCAGCGAAACAGCTCCTTCCAATATTGTGCAGGGAAGCGACGCTACTCCTGGAAAAAAAATAGAGTAGCCGCTTCGGGCCGATGTGCGGCCGTCGGCGATCAGGCAGAGCTCGGCCATGACCGGTCATTCCTGAGCATAGTTAGTC
The DNA here is from genome assembly GCA_963816915.1 of uncultured beta proteobacterium. GTDB lineage: Bacteria > Pseudomonadota > Gammaproteobacteria > Burkholderiales > Casimicrobiaceae > PALSA-1003. Next base: position 890,050 of record CAWFMK010000007.1, on the reverse strand, counting down.
GATCCTTAGGATGACATCCTTGACGATGCTCTCTACACGTTTGACTCGTGCGCTAAACCTCCGGCACCCCATCGTCTCTGCGCCGATGGCGTTCGCCGGCGGTGGTGCGCTGGCTGCGGCGGTGAGCGCGCGGTGGTCTCGGCCTAATCGGCGGCGGTTACGGCGATCCTGCGTGCCAAGGTGCCGAGGCCGGCGGTCATGGCGCGTTGCGCGGCACGCTGACGCTCGTCCCGGAGGCGGCAGATCTCATCGCGGCGCAGGCTCCCGACACGCTGCTGCTCGCCGCGGGCGGCATCGCTGATGGTAGGGGTCTCGCTGCCGCCCTTGTATTGGTAGCTGACGGCGCGCTCGTCGGTTCGCGGCTATGGGCGTCAAGCGAGGCGCTGGTCAAGCCGCGCCACCACCAAGCCATTATCGAGACCGACGGCGACGGCACCCTGCGGACGCGTGTGGCGGACATCGCCCGCGACATTCCTTGGCCGAGGGAATTTACAGCGCGAATCCGGCGCAATGCCTTCACGCACCGTTGGCACGGACGGGAAGACGAACTTGAGCGAAACGTTGCGACTGAGGGTCCGCGCTACCGGAAGGCGTTTTCGGATGGCGACCCTGAAAACACCGGCGTATGGTTCGGCGAGGCGGCAGGACTCATCCACGGAATCGAGTCCGCGGGGGCAAAATAAATCGGCCGGCGATGGCACGGCCGAGTGTGTTGCTATTGGCGATGCGACGGTCTAGTTGAGATGCGGCACGTGCTCCGCGCCCAACAGCGACGCCAGATCGCCGGCGGCACGCCGAACTCGCGCTGAGCCGCATGAAACAAACGACACAAAAATGGCATCGTAGTGAAGTTTCCCTGCCGTACCTGCCCGTTAGACTGAACTGGAATCTGGCACACAGAGATTCATGTGCATGACGATTCTGGGCACCAGCTTCATTGGATTGGACGCCAGCTAGTCACGCATTGGATCAGAGGACGCCATGCTTATGCAGCAGCGTAGCCCCACCCAGGCAGGCCCAGCACCGGTGATCGCGCTTCATTGCTCAGGCGGCGGCGCCGCGCAGTGGCGCGAGCTCGGGAACGCTCTCGACTCGCGTTATGAGCTGGTTGCGCCGGAGCACTACGGCTGCGACAGCGCGGGTCCATGGAGCGGTGAGCGCGCCTTTACTCTGGCAGATGAGGCCGTCAGGACCATCGAAATCATCGATCGCTCCGCGTGCAAAGTGCACCTCGTCGGTCACTCCTACGGTGGTGGCGTCGCGCTGCGCGCGGCTGTCGAGAGGCCGAACCGTATTGCCAGCCTCACGCTCTATGAACCTTCCGCGTTCCACCTGCTCAAGGCAATGGGTGCTCGCGGGTCTGTCGCGTTCGCGGAAATCCAGGCGATTGCTACCCGGATCGGCGAAGCGGTGATCACCGGCGACTACCGCGGAGGGGTAAGTTCATTTGTCGACTACTGGGGCGGGCCGGGGGCGTGGGCAGCGCTGCGGCCGTCTGTGCAGGCCGCACTGACACGCTGGGCGCCCAAAGCGCCGCTCGATTTTCGGGCGCTGATCGATGAGCCAACACCCGCAAGCGCATACGCTGATTTGCGCTTTCCTGCGCTGATTATGCGCGGCGAGCATGCGCCAGCGCCGACGTGCCTGATCGCAGAGACCCTGCCGACGCTCATGCCCGCCGCGCGTCTCGTAGTGGTACCTGGCGCCGGCCACATGGGCCCGCTGACCCATGCGTCGCAGGTCAACTCAGCGATCAAGCGGCATATCGCGGATTGGCAAGCCACGTTCCAGAAAGTCTACTTGTCTGCGACCGCGCCACGCCTCCATAGCCTCGTTTCGCGCCGTCGCGAAGAGGCGATGACATGACCTCTATTACTGGAGAGCGCACATCATGAAATGCGAAGAAATCAAACCGCCACCGGTGCTCGACCGTCTTGAGACAATGGGTGGAATGCGTCTATTCGGCCGGACTGCGAGCAGCGCCCACAAAGTCAGAGAATCTCCAACCTCCGTTATGTTGCTACCGGCTCAGTTGCTCAAAGTCGGAGAGCTGCTTGCAATCAGCGACGGCGTTGCAACCACCCTACGCATCGACCTCGGAGAGGTCTGGATCACCGAGGAAGGTAGCTTCATTGACCACATTCTGTGTGCAGGGCAGCGGTACACGATCGATCGACCGGGTCGCGCGATTGTCGCCGCGCGAACAGTGTCACGGATTGCACTTTGTTCGCCAATATTTGGCGTCCCGCCCAAACGCGTAGAACGGTGCAATCCCCGTCTCGGTACCAATGAAGTACTTTATGCACGCTCGCTGTTGCTGAATGCAGCCGCCAGCCTGATACCGCTGTGGGCACGCCAGCCCGCGGTAGTTGAGCCGCCACTCGAGATTTCAGATCACACGGTACCTGAAGCCGAATCATAAGCCCACAAGGGCATATCAGAAGGCAGAAGGGACGGCGGAAATGTCGTGCCCGTCTCGTCCGCCAAGGCTAAGGCCTGCGGGCGGACGAGACAGCCAGGCGATCAGGGCGAGAGTTCCTCGAGAACCCTGCCTTTCGTCTCGATTGCGAACAGCAGTGTGACGAGGCCGCCGATGAGCGCCACCGCGGCGAACGCCGCGAACACGTACCGGATGCCGAAATCTCCAACAATGAAGCCGACCAATATCGGGCCGATCGCCGATCCGGCCCTGAGCCAAGCGCTGCCGACGCCGCCGCCAATCGCCCTCAGACGTGTCGGATACACCTCGGCCGAGTAGAGATAGAGCGAGAAAGTGATGGTCTGCAATATTGCATATGTGGCAGTCGCCAGGATCACAACCTCGGCAGCAGAGGTGGCGCCCAGCCAAGCGAGTGCCATAAGCGGCACCGTGGCGAGCAGGAATGCCGCCGCGTACCAGCGCTTGCGGCCGACCTTGTCGATGAGCAAGGCACAGATGATTGCCGCGACGACACCGACGCACGACGTGATCCAGCCATACCCAAGGCTAGTCTGCAGCGGTAGCTGGAACACCTGCTTGTAGAGGGTGGGTAGCCAGCTGATCAGGCCATTGTTGATCATGTAGGCGCACACCCACAAGCCCCAGATCATTAAGGTCCGCTTCAGGTAGATGCCTTGGAACAGCTCGCGCCAGTCGGAGCGAGTGGTCGCCTTGGGATCGACCGGGCGTACCACCGGCTCACGCAATACGACCCCGCGCCGCGTCGCGCTGTTCTCGAGCAGATTCACGACGGCGTTCGCTTCCGCGATGCGCCCCTTAGACGCGAGCCAGCGGGGCGATTCCGGCATGAACCAGCGCAGCGGGATCGTCACCACGGCGGGAATCAGGCCGACGACGAACATCGCTTTCCAGCCGTAAATCGGTACCAGAAAATAGCCGGCCATGCCGGCGAACGTCAGCCCGATCAGGAACAGCACCTCGTAGAGAAGAAAAAAACGGCCACGCTTCTGCGCACCGATGAACTCGCTGATGTAGGCACTTGCCACCGGCACCTCGCCGCCCGTACCGATGCCTTGGATAAAGCGGAACATCATCATCGATGCGCCGCTCCAGGCGAACAGGCAGGAGACATCCATCGATACGAACAACACGATGGTAATGAAGAGGATCTTCAGGCGTCCGTACTTTTCAGCCAGCGACCCGAAGATCACGGCGCCGAACAACTGACCGACATAGCCTGCCGAGAGGATCAAGCCGACCTCGGTCGGCGTAAGCTTCCATTCGGACAACAGGCTCGGCATCGCGAACGCGATCGCGAGCACCGTGAAACCGTCGAAGAAAGTGGCGATGCCAACGATGGCGCGGATGAGCATCAACCTGGGCGTGACCGGCAGCCGCTCGAGGCGAGCTACCAGTTGGGCATTGGCGGCGCCGTGCAATGCGGCGCCATCCGCAACGATTGCGGTCATGACAACTTCCTCCTTTTGTACATTATGCTTACGCGGCGAAGCGGAATTACGCTCCGCCGCCTGACTCTTGCGCCTCGCAGCCCGTCGGTCAATTCACCGGCACGGCGGAACGTTCGCCCTTTCTCGCCACGACTTTGCCGAGACCCGCCGATTTCATGGCCGCCGCGATCTCGCCCTGAGCGCCTTCCGCGAGGGGAAGAAGCGGCGGCCGCACCGTCGCGTGATCCAGGATGCCGCGGGCGACGAGGGCCCACTTCAGCGCCACGCTCCCCTCCATATGCGAGCCGCGGTGGTACACGTTGCTCGTCACCGGAAGTAGCCGGTCGTGGAGCGCGCGTGCCTTGGCGTAATCCTTCGCCTTGCCGGCGGCGATCATCTCGATCAGCGGCTCGGGCGCGATCCCGCCGTAGCCCACCAGCGCGCCGTCGACGTCGAACATCGTGTGCAGCAGGTACTCGTCGTGGCAGGTGAGAATCTGCAGCTGCGGACGTTCACGGCGGATTACCGGGATCTCTGTGTCCCAGCGCTTCATGTTGCGCACACCGTTCTTCATCGCGAACACACCCGGTTGCGCGGCAATCTCGAGCTGCGTTTCAAGGTTGTACGTCGCCTTGGTCGCGTCCGGATACTGGAAGAGGATCAGCGGCAACCCGCTTTCCTCGTAAATCGCGCGATAGCGGTCCTGCGGAGCGCCCTTTTGGTAGCCGAAGCGGAGCCAGCCGTGCGACGGGTAGACGAGGCCGGCAGTGGCGCCGGCGGCGACTGCGCGCTTGGCTTCTTCCGCCGCGACCTTGGTACCTTCAAGGGTGATCCCGGCGATGACCGGGATGCGGCCATTGGTCGATTCGATGAAGGCGCGAATCACGCGCGCCTGCTCGTCTTGCGTCAAGAACGTGCCTTCTCCAGCGTGGCCGAGAACGACCAGGCTCTTCACGCCATCAACGCTGCCGAGCCAGGAGCCCAGACGTTGGATGGCCTCGAAGTCGACGGCGCCGTCGAGCGTGAACGGGGTCACAGGGGCGGGGCTCAGGCCACGCAGGTCAAGTGCTTTCATTTTGATTCCTCCATTACGAACAAGGGGTGGATGACGTTCACTGGAACGCTTGATCCGTTTCGCGCTGCCGCTTTCGCCGCTCAATCCGGAGGTCACTCGTCGCCGGATCGATCAAAGTCGTGCATGCAGGATGGAGTGTAGAGAGCAGTGAGCTATGTAGGAATACGCATTATTGACATTTCAGATATACTGAAACTGTATTTCTCGTAAGGAACGGCGAGCTCATGGACTACGGCGCTTGGAAGCTCTTTATCGACGCGCTCGAACTGGGAAGCCTGAGTAAGGTTGCCGTCGTTCACGGCACAAGCCAGCCGCATATCAGTCGTCGGATCACCGAGCTCGAGCAGGAGTGTGGCGGACGATTGTTTCAACGCACAGGACGCGGCGTCGTTCTTACCGAGTTGGGCCAGCGTGTAGCGCCGAAAGTGCGAGCATGGCTCGCCGGCACGGAACAATTGGCGAACGATATACACACGACGGCTGGCAAACCCATCGGTAAGGTGCGGCTCGGCATCCTGCCATCATCGGCACACCCCCTCGTAAGCACGCTCTATTACCGCGTCAAGGAGCGCTATCCGCTCGTGCAGCTCAGCGTGCGTGAAGGCCAAGGCGCGCAACTCGAGACGTGGCTCGAAGATGGGAGTATCGATCTTGCCATCCTATTCCGGCAGAGTTCGACGCCGAAGAATGGCGATGTCTATCTCGTCGACACGGCGACGTATCTCGTCAGTGCTGCAGGCGATCCATTGACGTCGCGACGGACCGTGCCGTTTTCAGCGCTGCACAACCTGCCGCTCGCGCTGTTCTGCCGTCCGAACAGCTGGCGTGATCGGCTCGATCAGCTCAGCGCCGAACGCGGTATTTCCCTGAATGTGGCAGTCGAGGCCGACTCATTGGCGTTACAGACGCACGTCGTTGCTGACGGAGGCATTTATGCATTGCTGGGTCCGTACGCCATCGCAGCGGCGAATAAGGTGTACCGCGTACAATCTTCAAAAATAATCGATCCCACTATATCGCGCCACATCGCGCTGGCAATGTCCCGCCATGGCGAGTTGACCCTCGCATGTCGGACAGTGATGCAGGAGACCCGAGATATCGCGAAAACTGGTGCAGCAGGTCTGGGTCACAGGAAGTCCAGGTAATACGGATACTTCTGACCGCTTCTGCGCGCGGTTGCGAAATGCTCGACACGTCACCGCAATGGAGTTGCCGTCGAATGCCTGCTTGTCGGCATCCGGCAAAAAATCGATAGACTGCCCACTGCGCCGCCGCTTGCATCGAGAACATGGGCGAGCAGACGTTGCGAAGGCGCCATGTCTGCTCGAGGGTGCTGCCAATGGCACCGGGTGCAAACAGCAAATAGAATCGCTGGAACGAATAACCCGCCAGGCCGACCTCGTGAAAACGATCCTGAAGAACACCGTCGTGCGCTTTTGCCAAACTGCTAGCTGCGCCGCACTGAGCGCGCTGATAGGCGCCTGCACGAACGCGCCGACCGTCGCGTCGCGCACCGTCACCATCCAGCGCACGACCTTCGGCATCGCCCACGTCACCGCACCTGACCGGGAGGGGATCGCCTACGGCACCGCCTACGCGCACGCACAGGACAACGTCTGCCAGACCGCCGAGCGCCTGCTGACGCTGCGCGGCGAACGATCGCAGTTCTTTGGTGCACAGGCTTTGGGCGACCTCGGTCTCGGTCAGCTTCCGAACGCCCAGATCGACCTCTTCATCCGCTTTCACATGGACGACGAGGCGCTCAGTCGCGCTGCCGCGACGACCGATCAGGAAGTGCAGTCGGCATCGCGCGGCTACGTCGCGGGCTACAACCGATATCTGGCCGATGTCGGTCCGAACGGACTGCCGGACGCATGCCGCGCCAAGGCGTGGGTGCGTCCGATGACGATGGCGGACCTGTCCCGCGCGACCGAGCTCTCGATGATCCAAGGCGGCGTAGGAGCACTGGCCGCGGCAGTCCTGGCCGCAGTACCGCCGGTTGCCAAGGTGAGCGAAGCGCCCGTCGATCTGCAGCAGGCAGCCGCAGAAGTCCGGCACTACAGCTTCAACGATAACCCGGAGGGCGGCGAACCCGGCTCGAACGGCTGGGCCTTCGGCCGCAACGCGACGCCCGATGGCCACGGCCTGCTTCTTGGCAACCCGCACTTCCCGTGGACCGGAGCGTCCCGGTTCTGGGAAATGCACCAGACCATTCCTGGCAGGCTCGATGTCATGGGGGCGACCGCAGGCCTGAGCCCGGTCGTCGTAATCGGATTCAACAAGGACGTGGCGTGGACGCACACGGTGTCCACCGGCAAGCGCTTCACGCTCTACGAACTGAAACTGGACCCGAAGGACGCCACGGTCTACATCGTCGATGGACAGCCGCGACACATGGTGGCCCGCACCATCACGTTGCCAGCAGAGTCGGGCGCGACGCCCTTGCAGCACACGTTCTATTCGACCGTCTGGGGCCCGGTACTGTCGCTGCCGAGAGCGGGTCTCGGCTGGACGGCCGAGAACGCCTACGCAATCCGCGACGCCAACACGCTGAACGTCCGGTCCGTCGCAACCTGGATGCAGATCGCGCAGGCCAGGAACGTTGCCGACGTGCGCGTGGCGCTCGGCAACGAGGGCATGCCGTGGATCAACACGATCGCTGCCGACCGCGACGGCAACGCGATGTATGCCGACTTGTCGGTCGTTCCCGACGTCTCCGCCGCGATGCTACGGGCGTGCAAGCCTTCGCCGCGTGCCGCTGCGCTGCTCAACGCCGCCGGCTTGCCGGTGCTGGACGGTTCGCGCAGCGCATGCCATTGGGCGCGCGATGACAGCGCTGCGTCCCCGGGGATCATCGCGCCCGCGCACCTGCCGGTAGTCGTCACGCCGGACTATGTGCAGAACAGCAACGACAGCTACTGGCTCAGCAATCCCGACACTGCTCCCATGGCCGACGTGTCTCCGCTGGTCGGCGCGATCGGCACGCCCCAGCGCCTGCGCACGCGCAGCGCGATCATGGAAATTCGCGGGCGGCTTGCCGGCACCGACGGCTTGCCCGGCAACAAGATGAGTGCGACCGATCTGCGCAGCGTCATCTTCCGCGACAGGAACCTCGCCGGCATGCTCGTCATGGACGACCTGATCAACGTCTGTGCCGATGGAAGAACCGCACTGACTACTGACCAGACGACAGGCTGCCAGACTCTTGCGGCATGGGACCGCACAACCAATGCCGACTCGCGCGGCGCGCCACTGTTTCGTGAGTTCTGGCGCGCTGCCAAGGACATCCCGAAAGTCTGGCGCGTGCCCTTCGACCCGGCACAACCCGTGGCGACGCCATCAGGCCTCGACACCGCTTCGCCCGCCACGCGCGCGGCCATCTTCAAGGCGCTCGGCGACGCCGTCGGCATCGTGCGCGCCGCGGGCTTCGCGGTCGAGGTGCCAATGGGCGTTCCCCAATCGCGCGTCGTTCGCGGTCAGGAAATCGCGCTGCATGGCGGAGAGGACTTCGAAGGCGTTCTCAACATGATGGAATCGCATGGCCAAGCTACCATCAATGCGAGTGGCTATAACGTCAACTTCGGCACCAGCTACATCCAGGTGGTGACCTTCGAGGAGCGCGGCCCGGTCGCGCAAGGACTGTTGACGTATGGCCAGAGCAGCGACCCCGCGTCGCCGCGCGCCTACGACCAGTTGCCTTCGTTCGCGGCCAAGCGCTGGCATCCTTTGCCCTTCCATCCGGACGACGTAGCGGCGCAGCGCGAGGGCTTCGTCGTTCAGCTCGCCTACTGATCCGGCAACGACTAGCCGAACACCTTGGTGTTTGCCCGGCTTGCCATCCTCGACGAGCGGACAGGCATGGACGGCACGCCGGGGGCGCGGTCGCCTTTATGCGGCGCCGCCTGAAAGAAAAGAAACAAATCTCGCCTCCTGGCGAAATTCTCCTGCTGCTACGGTTCGATACGCTCTCTTCACAACGGGGCGGGGAGCCGCGCCGTATAGCTCTAAGGGGTGGTCGATCATGAACGCCAGTGCAGGACAAGTCGTGCAGCTTACTGACGGTTCCGAGGTCGTCGTGCGGTCGATCGGACCTGATGACGCCTCGCTGCTGCAGGCTTTCGTTCGCCGGCTCTCCGCGAGGTCGCGGCGCTTTCGCTTCTTTGCCGCGCTTGCCGAGTTGTCGGCGACGCAGTTGGATCGCTTCGTCAATGTGGACCCCGCCCGGGATTTGGCGTTGGTAGCACTGAGCGGGCGACAGGAGGGCACTGCCATCGTTGCGGAAGCGCGCTACGCGTTAGCGCAGGAAGATAACAACGCGGAATTCGCGATCGCCGTTGCGGATGACTTCCAGGGGCGAGGTCTAGGGAGGCATCTCCTGAAGCGGCTTATCACGACTGCCTGGCACCGAGGCGTGCGGCGACTGTTCGGCGAGATCAAGAGCGACAATCGCGCGATGCTTACCTTCGCGATGCACCTCGGTTTTCGGCTCCGCGGCAGCCTGGAGGACCGGAGCGTGGTTATCGCCAGCATGGTCTCGTCGACCGATCGAATCGGATTGACCGGGGTGTCGTGATCCGCGCGATCGGAGCGAGTGCGACGCGGAGAGCTGTTGGGTGTCATCAAGACGCGCCCGCCGAGAGGCTTCAACGATTGCGTCGAAAGGAGTGCGAGATGATTGGTGTATTCGTTACATTCCGCTATGGAAACGACTTCGATGAACGAGCCGTGCGGAAGATCGCTGAGACCGCGCGCGTAAGGTTTGAAGGAATGCCGGGGCTACGCTCAAAGGCTTTCACGCTCAATTCCGAGAAGCGTGAGGCCGCGAACTTCTACGTGTGGGATTCAGAGGAGAGCGCCAAAGCGTTCTTTACTGATGAGGTACTCAAGCGGGTGGCCGAACTCTACGGCGTGCGCCCCAGCATCGAGTTCGTGCAGATTGCCACCCTCGTGGAGAATATCGAGCCGTGACGTGGCCCAGGGACGACCCAACCCGTCGATGCGCATCGGAGCGCTTTCGGCCACAAGCTGCCCAAGCCACGGCCGCCGCCGTGCAGAAGCGGCGAGCCACTGCGGCACTACAGCTACTCTCAGCTGGTGCGACCAGCAGTCCATTGCCCTATCCGGAAAATCACGAACTCAGCGGGTTTCACTGGCGCCACGCCGATCAGGCAAATGAGACGACCGTTGTCCAGGTCGTCTTGAGTCATGGTGGTTCGGTCACACTTGACCAGGAATGCCTCGTCGGGCTTGTCGCCAGACAGCGCCCCATTTCGCCACTCGCTGAGCAGAAAGTCCTCCACCGCGCGGCGCACGCTGGCCCACAGGGTTTCTCCATTGGGCTCGAATACCGCCCATTGGGTGCCTTTGTCGATGGAGCGCTCAATGTAGGCAAGGTAGCGGCGCAGGTTGACGTACTTCCACTCCGGGTCCGAACTCATCGTGCGTGCACCCCAGAGGCGGAAGCCACTGCCTTCGAAGAAGCGGAAGCAGTTGACCCCCTCGGGATTGAGGTTGTCTTGCTGGGCCTTGTTCACCATCATCTCGAAACCGACGGCGCCACGGACCACCTCATTGGCCGGAGCTTTGTAGACACCCCTTTCAAGATCGTTTCGCGCATAGATCCCGGCCACAAAACCGCTCGGTGGCAATGGAATCTTGGCACCGGTGACGGGGTTCGAGCGCTATGACCCATGGGTAGTAGAGGGCCGCATGCGAGGAATCGTGCCTGGAGCGCATGTTGAGGACGCCGTCGATGGTTTGGCCGTTGACGCTGTCCAGCACGGCGATGCGGTACTTCATGCGTTCAGCATGGGAGATGAGGAGCTGCACTATCGACTGAGCATCTACACCGTAGCTGCCGTTGGGATCGAAAACAGCACCCGGCGCGGCAACGATGGATATGTCCTCGAGAGTCTCGAAGGCAACCAGGCCGGTCTTGCTGGATTCGGTGTTTTCTCCTCTATATTCGTTGGCAGTGGGCTTCGCTCCATCGTTTCCGTCCTCGAGTCGCAGCTCGACCGAGCGCTCGTCGTCGCTCGATCCCGGCGCCCTCAAATAATCGAGTAGCTCGTGACCATCCTGCGCGCGGCGGCCTCGTACGAGCGCATCGATGAACTGCAAGCCGGTGTCGATGATGTTACCGGGCACTATGACGATGGGAGATGTATCAGCGACCTGGGGATGCTTTGGATCCGGCGCGAACTGGTCAACAATCGAATCCGAGGTCCCTTGCTGCAAGTGCCTCGGGTGAGACGGCAGGTCCTTCCAGACCTCGACATGCCCTCCTTGATCCACAATCACATCGACAGTGACGATTCTGATTTCGCATCCATTCTCGGGATGCACGCGGTGAGTCGGGTCGACCCCGTTGAGCCATTGGTCGTCGGCGGTGTGCGCGTTGCTACGGGCGAATCGCCATTCCGCGCGGTTGTGATCGAACTTGGCGATCCGCAACTCATCAGACCCAGGCAGCGAGCCGACGGGAGGCGCGGTGTACCCCAGCCAGACCACATCATTTTCGTTTAGCCCGTGAACCATCGACTTCCGGCCGTCGCTTGTGAGGATGTTTGGTCCACGGCGCAAGGTGAAGCGCACCCTGAGGTTGCCGGCAACCCCGGGAAAACGTGCCCGAACGAGAATCGAATCGGGACAAGCCGCGGCGAGCGAGTCGTCGCCTATGTGGCTCATCAGCCCTGATGACGCTGGCAAAAGGCCGCGTGCGATACCGTCGTCCGCCGAATCGCCCGGCTTGAAAACCCTCGAGATGTACAGCCGTTGGCCACCCTCATCGAAGAAGTTGCGCACGGCGTGCCAGAGATAATTTTGACTGTTGGGCTGGTCCGCAAACGCGAGCAACGCGTTATCGCCGTAGATCCGCTCGAACTCGGTGAGACTGGTCACGCTTTCCTGTAGTCGACCGACGGGGCCATGGCGGGCCGGCCCGACGAAGCCGGTGGTGTTCGTGGTGACTCCCTCGATCGATTTGGTGCGAGATGAGGTCTCCTCGACATATACGCCTGGCAGCTGATACCTGGTCAAAGGGGCCCCCTCCGGATTGAACTTACGAATAGTTGCTGATCCGCAAAAAAGATCTATTCCTTGAGTTCAGTTGCCAGATGGGCGACGCAGTCGCCGCGTTCGACACGGCCTGGATGGCGCTTGCAGATCACCATGCCCTCTCTCTGGAAAGTCACCGGGCGCGGCGGTCGATCGGGATCGTCGACGTAATGGATTTGGCCGCAGAGCGTACCGGCTTCGACGTAATCGCCCAGCTCGACGAAAGGCTCGAAAAGCCCCGCGTCGCTCGCGAGCACGTAATAGTCACGACCTGCGACCTCCCATAGCCGGGTCGATCCTTCGGGCGCTGGCACGCTCGTCGTCTCGATCACGCCCGCGTGGGCGAGGATGCGCTGTACGCCGCGCTCCGCCCGGGCCACGCCGTTCACCGAAACGGTACCACCGCCGCCGAACTCACCACCGAGCGCCACGATTCCGCGCGCCACCGCCGCCTGCGCCGCAAGGCCGACATCGTGGCTGTAGGCCCAGACCAGTCCGTTCTCGGCGCCGAAGGCGCGCAACGCTGCCAAAGTGCGGGCATCCAGATCGGCGTCCCGCGTCTTGCGCATCGAGACGAAGGGCACGTAGTCGAGCGAGGAGCCACCGGAGTGCAGATCATGATGGAACTGCGCCATCGGAAAGATGACCTGGTCGATGTAATAGGCGATCTGCTGCGTGGCCGTGCCGTTCGGATCGCCGGGAAAGGCGCGGTTGAGGTTGCCTCCGTCGATTGGCGAGATGCGCGTGCCCGCGATTGCCGCCGGCAGGTTCGCTGCCGGGATGACGATCACCCGGCCTTGGATGCTTGCAGGATCGAGCTTACGGATCAGCTTGCACAGGACGATCTGGCCCTCGTACTCGTCACCGTGGTTGCCGCTCATCAGAAAGACAGTGGGGCCGCTGCCGTTCTTGAACACGGCGAGCGGGATAGCGACGTTGCCATAGGCGGAACGAGTGACCGAATACGGCATATAGATCCAGCCGACCTGGCGACCGTTCCGCTCGTAATCGACGTCGGTGAATAGTCGTGTGTTGCCGCTCATGGGATAGGCACTCTCTGCGCGTTCATTTGCGGAATAGCTGACGCGGAAATTGCGTCAGTGGTACACATCCGCTCTCGGTGACGAGAACGGTCTCGGACGTCGCTACGGTCTGCTCACCCGGCACACGAAAGGGCTGCGGCAGGTGGAAGATCATGCCGGATTCGAGAACGGTCGGATTGCCGTGACTGATTTCGAGGAAGTCGCCCTCGCTCCAGCCGGGCGGAAAATTGATTCCCATCGAGTAACCTGTGCGCTTGAGCACGCGGTATCCATGTCGTGCGAATGCCTCGACCGCCACCTGGTTGACCGCGCCGGAGGTTATGCCCGGCTTGATCGAATCAATGGTGCGCGCCAACACATCATGGACGATGCGGTTGCGACTTTCGATCACGTCGGGCAGCGTGCCGACTGCCACCGAGCGCATCAATGCCGCACCGTATCGTCTGACGACCCCGGAGAGCTCGAGGAACACGAGGTCGCCCTGCTGCACTTTGGCGCCGCTCCACGTGTTGTGGACCAAGCTGGAGTTCCAGCCGACATTAACGAAAGGCGGATAAGACATGTAGTCGCCGCCGGCAGCCACTATCGCCTCATGGACTGCCGCGGCGATTGCGAAGTCGGTCACTCCCGAGTTGGTCGCCTCAATACCGGCACGCATCCCCGCTTCAGCGATGCGCGCGGCCTGGCGCACGTATGCGATCTCCTCCGGCGTCTTGATCTTGCGGAAGGCCTCGACCGTGCCGCTGGCATCGTCAATGCGAAGCGCCGGCAGCGCTCGCTGCAACGCCTCGTAATCGCGGACCGTAAAGAAGAACGAAGACTTCTCGATCCCGATGCGTGCGCCTGCAAGCCCTTCGTCGGTCAGCATCTGTGCCGCGCGGTCGATGTGCGACGTCCAGCCGGCATAGCTTACTCGCTTGCGCACCTGCGCTCGGATTGCGACAAGGCATTCCGACTCATGCAGTATGTTGAACATGATCGGCTCGCCGTTCGCAGGCACCAGCAGGAACTGGAAATTGTCGTAGGCCGGCGTATGGAAGGCGGAAAGGTAATAGATGTTGGCGGGCGTGGTCACGATCAACGCGTCGAGCCCGCGATTGATGATCGCTTGGCGCACGGCCGCGATCCGACCTTCGAACACCTCGGCCGCGAAAGGCGGCGTTTCCATCCTCAACTCCGACATTGATAGCCTCGACTTGGCGACAGCCGCATCACCCGCCACCCCAGGCAAGCTGCTGGAGGAACCGCCGCGTGCGCTCGTGCTGCGCCTGGGTGAAAATTTGCTCAGGCGCGCCCTCTTCGATGATCATGCCCTGATCCATCATCAGCGCGCGGTCGGCGACCTGGCGACCGAAGCTCATCTCGTGGGTGACCACCAGCATTGTCATCCCTTCATCGGCGAGGCGCTTCATCACCGTCAGTACCTCGCCGACGAGCTCGGGGTCCAGTGCGGACGTCACCTCGTCGAACAGCATCACATCGGGATTCATGGCCAGCGCGCGCGCGATAGCCACTCGCTGCTGCTGACCACCGGACAGCTGCGCCGGCGACGCTTGGGCTTTGTCAGCCAGACTCACCTTTGCCAGGAGGTCGCGCGCAGATGCCTCAGCCTCGGCGCGGCCCAGGCCGAGAACGGTACGCGGCCCTTCCATGACGTTTTCGATCGCGGTCATGTGCGGGAATAGATTGAAGTGCTGGAACACCATGCCGACCTTCCGCCGGATGCGAGGCAGGTCGGCATGCTTTCCTGTGATTTCGCTGTCGTCGAGGAAGATGCGCCCGCCCGAAGGTTCCTCCAGGCGATTGAGACATTTAAGCAGGCTGCTCTTGCCCGAGCCGCTTGGGCCGATAATCACCACCACCTCGCCGCGCCTGACGGTCAGGTCGACGCCGCGCAGTACTTCGAGCGTGCCGTAGCGCTTGATCAAGCCCTCGACGCGCAGGATCGGTAGCGTCTCGCCGCTCATTCCTTCACTCTGAAGCGGCCGAAGAGCCAATTGACGGCGAGCGACTGCGGATAGGTCAGCAGGAAGTAGACCACCGCCACCAATGTGTAGATCTCCATCGGACGGTACGTTTCCGAGGCCAAGACGCGCGCCTGAGTCATCATCTCAGCGACGCCGATCGCCGCAAGGATCGACGTGTCCTTGAACAGGGCGACCCACATGGCAGCCATGGGGGGCACCATGCGCAGAACGGCCTGCGGCAGAATGATGCGGCGCAGGGCCTGCAGACGCGTCATGCCGAGCGCGAACGCGGCATGGGTCTGCCCTGCCGCAACCGAACTGATGCCGGCGCGGTAAACCTCCGACATGAAGGCGGCGACGTTAAGCCCCAACGCCACCAAGCCAGAGAAGAACGGCGAGAGCGTGATGCCCACCGTCAGCGGCAGCACAGTAAAGACCCAGATAACCTGGACGAGAAGCGGCGTGGTACGGAACACTTCGGTAAAGGCATACGCTGGAAGGCGTATCGCTTTCCAGCGGCTGAACCGCATCACGGCAATGATGAGTCCAACGACCAGGCCGATGGCCATGGCCAAGACTGTCAGCAGGCAAGTGAGGCCCAGCCCTTCGAGCAGCTGCGGCAGACTCTGCAGGGCGACGTCGAAGCGCCACGTGTAGTTCATCGAGGAACCCTTATCGCACCGAAATCACTGCCCGACGGTGCAGCCAGTTGACGACCAGCGTCTGAGGATAGGTTAGAGCCATGTATAACAGCGCGGTGACGGTGAAAACCTCGACCGAACGCATGGTGAAGCCGGCGAGCGACTGCGCATGCCACATCAGCTCTTCGAGCGAGATCATCGAGACGAGGGCTGATTCCTTGAAAAGCGTGACGAACTGGCTGGCGATCAACGGGAGCATCATCGTGATCGCCTGGGGGAGCAGAACTCGGCGCAACATCTGTCGCTTGGTCATGCCGAGTGCGAGCGCTCCGAGGGTCTGGCCGCTCGGTACCGCGAGGATGCCGGCGCGATAGATCTCCGCCAAATAGGCGCTGTAGTGGCAGCCGAGGGCGATCATGCCGGTGACAAACACGTTGAGCGGCATGCCGATCAGGATCGGCAGCGCGTAGTAAATCCAGAGGAGCTGAGCGAGGGTAGGAGTACTGCGCCAGATATCGATGTAGAGGCCCGCCGCCGCGCGCATGGGCGCCAGTCGCGACATCCTAGCGAGCGCTACGATCAAGCCCAGCACTAGCGCTAGCGTGATCGAGGCAACCGACACGGCGACCGTCATCTTCACCCCTGCCAGCAGGTAGGTTAGATACGGCAGTACCGCGTCGAAGCGCCAGAAGAATGCGGTGCTGTCCATTCGTCGAAGCCCTGCCGAACTGCTGTTCCTGGCGCGCGGGCGGTCGTCTGGTCCGCGCGCACGCCTCAGTTTTTGGGCAGCATGTACTCGAGCGAGCTGTACTTGGCGAGCGAGGCTTCGATCGCCGGCTTCGCCTCGTCGACCAGTGCCTGCAGATAGGCTTGCAGGGCGGGGTCGCCCTTGATGAAGGCCAAGCCGATCGGTGTTGGCACATCGGGATTCTTGAGACAGCCTTCGACGCCGCCGGGGAGGATCTTCACCTGCGGGAACTGGTGTGCCACCAAGTTTGCACGAGCGGAATCGAACGTGGCGGCGTCGATCCGTTTGGCGATGACTTCCTCGAAGCGATTCGAGCCGCCGACCGGCATGACGACGCTGTTGTACTTGGCCATGGTGTACTTTGCTTTGACCGCCTGCTCCGAGCCAGAACCGGTCCAAGTGCCGATGGTGATGGCGGGATTGTCGAGGTCGCTAAGTGAGTTCAAAGCGCTGTTGTCCTTGAGCACCACGTAGCACTGGCCGGCCGAGGTCCAGTTGACGAAGTTTACGACTTCCATGCGCCGCGGGGTGGCGAAGAGTGGGGCCATCGCGAGGTCGTATTGATTGGCCTGCAGCCCGGCGATGATCACATCCGACGCTGCAGTGCTGAGCTGGACCTTGACGCCGAGGGATTTGGCGATCCGATCGGTCAGTTCCATCGCCGGCCCGAAGAATTCCCGCGTCTGCGGGTTCTGGCCCAACCAGGGTAGTGCCACGTTGATACCGACGCGAATCGTGCCGCTGTCTCGGATGCGGTCGATAATCGGGCTCTTACCCTTGGGCGGTGGCTCGATCGCGGCTGCCGGCGCGGCGGACGTGGCATACACGCCGACCGCGGCCACGGCCACGATCACGTAGTGCCACGCCCTGCGTTTCGTTTGACCCGTCCCCAGTTTCATCTCGGTCATACGACCTCCTGATCATTGTGAGCTCGCGCCGGCAACGGCGCGAATTCGGCCGGGTACCCAAACTGAAGCGATGAGCGGGTCCGGCGCTCGGTATAGTACCGCTTCCAGTCGCTGATCTCGGCCTTGGCATCGCCCAGGGAAGAAACCAACGGGCGTTGACGCACGCCTGGGGCAGGCGGCCATTGAAACTTTCTACGCGCGCGTTATACGATTCCGAGTCGCTACCCGAGCTAACTTGAGGATGACGCGTGCTAAGGCGAGCACGTTGCTCCTCGCAATCGGAGGCAATGCGAATGCGGCTTAACGAGTTACTAAAAACGTATCCAAATTTCCATTTCGATTTGGAAGAACATCTGCGTTCGACGGCTATTGCCTCGAGCCTTGACAAGTCTCTATCAGCCTTCTTCTCCGCTCGGGCCAAGAACGCCGGCACAGATAGTTATGCCGACTTTATCGTGGAGTCTTTGAACCAGGGCGCTTGTCGGGCAGTCCCCGCTTACCGCAGGATCTCCTCGATAAGTAACTTACGAGACTTGCCGTTTGTTCATAAAAATGATTTGCGAGAGAGAGGAGGAGAGTTCGTTTCTTCTGACTTTGCGCCTGAACAACTTTGGGTCAAGAAGACCACTGGTTCGTCGGGCCCTCCAACACCGGTCTTCTACGATGCAGAGTTTTATTTCGATTTTCTGCTGCTTTCACTACAAAAGGTGGCCCATACAGCGAGTGTTCAGAACGTTGGAAAACGGCCCATTTTCTGCGTTGCGGTAAGCGGAAACCTCGCGTGTCGCGAATTTGTAGCGTCCGATCCGAGCAAGCCCATGGGCCATTTTGTACAAATTCTGGTCAAAGAAAATAGCATTGATTCGTTCAAAAGAGCCCTTCGCCTAATCGAAGAACTCCAACCGGTGTGTGTGTCCTCAAAGCCGAGCGTTTTCGAAATGATGTGCTCCGTTGCCAGTCAGAGCCTGGACGCGTCGAGCGCGCCGGAAATCGTCGTGTCGGGGGGCGCCGAGGTGTCATCACATCTGAGGGCGAATCTAGAGCACTGCTTCTCAAGTCGCGTCGTCGATACCTACGGAATGACCGAATTTGGACTGATCGCCAGCGAGTCCGGCGCGGGCGAGTTGCTGATCGACACGTCTGCATTTGCCGTGGAGGTTATTGATGAGCAGGGCCATCCGCTGCCGCCTGGGCAGGTCGGGGAACTGGTCATTAGCAGCCTGAAAAACACCGCCATGCCGCTTTTGCGCTACAAGACTGAAGACCTAGGTGCATTGGACGGGACAGGCACCCGATTCGAGCGTTTCGTGGGGCGGAAGATACGCTGTTTCAAACTTGCCGACGGTGGACTGTTTTCGCCCACCTATTTCAATGATCTGTTTACACGCTTTCCGAACTTGGCAGAATTTCAACTGATCCAAGAGCGGATTTCCGATTTTCAACTGTTGATCGACCCCCTCGATAGATCCGCATTGACGTCGACTATGCCTGAGGAACTTCGGCATTACGTGTCGCACGCAATACCGGGAAATCCGACCGTGACCGTGAAGTTCGGGACGGAATACGGTCTTGGGAAATTTGAAAGGTTCAAGATGAATTGTTAGTTTTACGTCTCACTGCCAGTGAGCTGGCCGGCGCTGGAGATGCACCGCGCACTCAATACTCAGGCGGTCAGAGCCCGACTGCGAATGTCATCGCTTCCCTTATCTCCAAATATTCCGGCAGAGATCGTCCCCTCGCAATAGCGAGCTCGTAGGAACCCGGCTTCATCACCGCCGGCGGGTGTTCTGGGTGAGTCACTTGCATACCCTCTACTACGTAGAAAAAGAAGCGGCAAGCTTCGAGGACATAGAATTTGCATGTCGGAGCGGCGCAAATCAGGTGGCGTCCTCCTATCTTGGGAAGTAGCAACCTTTCAAATTGCTCCAAACTGACTTCCTGCACGCCTTGTGGCATTTGTTTCATTCGATAAAACGCTAGATCTCCTTGTCGTAACAGGAAGCCCGACGGCAACAGCCAAGCCAAAGTTTCCGAGAGCGATGCTAATGTGGGCGATACTTCCCGGACATTGGTTTGTCCGTGCTCATAGTCGACAAAAAATGCACGGGTGCCGCATCCTGCCTCGACCTTAAGAAAGAGTAACTCCTGCCCTGTAGCGTGATCGCGGCCCAACTCCATATGCACAGTCGATACCGCATCGATCTCGTCGACGACATACTCGCGAAGTCTTATAGTCAGTCGCTCTCCAGACCGATCGAATCGTGCCTCGTGAAAGGTTCTTCCCTCTCCGTCCATAGGAACATTCCCTCAGGCACCTATGCGTGAAAGCGGGCCTCGGCGTCTCGCAAACTGATAAGAGCAACCCAACGCGCTCGCCGCACCGCGCCGATCGCGGCGCTCACTAGATCAAGGATCGAAATCTCTCGAACTTGCTCGTCTTGGAGAATTGGACAGCGTTGCACCGCACCTCAATATCTCGGACCGGCAAGGCAGAACGTACGATTTCCGCCATCGAGCGCATTTGGTCGTTTTGGTCGGACGGCGTGGCCGCGAACTCAACGAGCAAGCTCAGGACGTCGCTGGACTCCTGCACAACCTGAAATTCGCTTAGGTTCGGGAACCTGTCGAACAGCACGGATGTCAGGGGGACTGGGGAATACGCCTGGCCGTTAGGGAGAGTGAAGTTCGGAAGTTTCCTCCCACCGAAGTTCACGAGCCGCGGAGAACGATGCCCGCATTCGCAAGGGCTGAGGTCAACTGCTCCAACATCCCGAGTTTTATACCTTACCAGCGGCATGACGCGGTTGCCGAGACCACTGATGACGATTTGTCCGATCTCTCCGGGCTCCGCAGGCCGCCCGGATTCATCCACAATCTCAAGATAGTGGGCGGATGTGTCAACATGCAAATATCCATGGATACATTCGGCCGCTATCAAACCGACTTCTGACATTCCATATCTATTAACGACCCTGCATCCAAAAAACTCTTCTACCCTGCGTCTGGTCTTGAGTGAGAGGACCTCGCCACCCGACATCACTGCTTGCGGGCGATATTCATCTAGATCAAGATCCAAACCCTTATCGAGTAGAAGATTGAACAGGTTGGGCCGGGATGAAATGAAATGAGGTCTCAGTTCGCAAATTGCCTCCTGTACTCGATGTCGTGAAGCTGGGTTGTCAGGGTCGATTCGCAGTTCCAGATACAACCCGTGTTCATTTGTGGGGTCCACGAGCACGAAATCGCCGGTCTCGCCGATCCCAATTGCGCAGACGGAATTGGCGGTGCATTCTTCAAAGCCCACACAAGCAGCGGCCTTGCGTATCGGTAAGTACAACACATCGAAGTAATACTCGTTGCTGTAGCGGATATTTACTGCCCTTCCTGTGGTGCCGTACGACTGCGAGGACCAACTGTCTTCAACGGCCACCGACGAGGAGACATACTGAGCCGGGTGAGCACGAATGTCGTTCTTCTCGATGAATGGAAGATCCTCGAATGAGGCGTAGCCTTTCTTTTGAAGAGCGTAGTACGGTATGTGATCCAGCTCTCCCCCATTAATGGAATTCAATATTTTGCTCTTGAGAGGCCAGCTCTCTATCTCGTGCATTCCTTTTCGAAAGGCGGCGAACCTCCGTTGTAAGTGGTCGACGTATTTCGTGGACACCAAATACTCTTCAATGTCAAAAGTGAGGGAGTCGTACTTACTTAGGAGTTGCTGCAGAAGAGACGAGGCCATGTTTGCAAGTGGCGCCATTAAATCAAAGGAATATCGCGAACGGGTGCTGGTCCCTGGCTGTGCATATCGAATGCTTTATTGAACCGCAACACAAAGGCGAGGGACGAATTTATGACTGAGAATCGCGAGAGGTGAAAGCGGGCGTATGTGCTCAGAACGTGAGTTGGTCGAGGCTGTCCGAAGGCGGCCATGATTACGGATCGGAAATCGCGCTGGCGCTCAGACGCCACGCCAGATCAAATTGATCGCCGCTTTATCGCTCGGATGTCCACGCAGAAGCGAGCATGCTATCCAACGACTACATCAAAGTCGTCAGCACGGTCTTAGCGTAAGCTGGCACGACAGAACGCCCGCACCCAAATTGCACGCAAATGAGTGAACGTTCTCGGCGTACGACATGGTTCGGAGTGCTCCCGGGCGAGATGCATACCGTTCTCAGCCATGCAACTCGCTCGGCAGCCTTTTCGCAAATTCAAACTAGAAGATGATAACGGAACGCCCAATCCGAAGACTGCTGAGCATTTTAGTTTTACTTGGAGCGTCAGCCGCTCCAGTATCACTTTCGTGAGCCGCCCCCATGCTTTGCACTTGGTTCAGACCGAGTTCAGCGATGACCGCGGTAACCTTCGCTTCGGCCAAACCAGTCTTCTTTGCCAACTCTGAAACAAACTTGCTCGTTTGTTCAGGATGAGACAGTACGTTGACAGTTCTGCTAAAAACATCACGGCCCCAATCAATCGACATGGTCATCTCCAGGTGAAATGCCGTCGCAAGCAAAAACAATTGCTTGTCGCCGCGGTCTTGCGCGACCGTGGTGTACAAATTGTAATACCAATTCGATGACGTCTGTCAAGCACCAGCGCCGCGGGCAGCATGGCAACGAACACCGCTTGGCAAACTCGGCCGGTCCGCTGAATACCGGTTGTAGAAATCAGAACAGTCGTAAGAGCGCAGCTCAGCTAACTTTGTCTGCGACGATGCCGCTGCCAATAGTGAAGCGCAAGCTGCGTCGCCGCCGATACAATCGCGACCAGTAGCATGTCGAACAAGAAGTAAAACGGGCTCAGCCGCCACTCGCCACTCGCGAACGTCGCAAATGCGCCCAGTGCCACGCAGGCAACTCCCCATTGAATGCGCCAGGCCTTAGGGCCGCCAAAGCGCGCCCAGGTCAAGCCGAGCAGCACACCAAATGCGAAAGGAAAGATTTCGATCAGGGTTTCCATAATGCGCTCCGGTCAGGAAGGGTGGATAAATGGCGCGTTCGATTCGTCGCGGGACTCAGCCGTTGCTGCCTCGGAACGAGCCGGCTAACGACAACTGGCTGGACACTAGAAAAAGGCTGATCCAACCCAGGTACCCCAGGTATTGACCGCGCTCGCATACTCGCTGTAGAACCAGATCAAACGCGAGTTTGCCGGGTCGGACGCTACACCGTTATAGTCGCCCCAGCGGTTACGGCCGCCGCTGTCCAAACCAACATAGTGCGCTGTCCCGGCCTTCAAGAGCGCGCTGCCCTGAAGCGTGCCTAGTGCATCCGTCGATTTGCGTCCCGTATACAGGATTGATCCGAATTCGCTCGGACCGGATCGGCTGAACACCATGGTCATGTTCCCGTTGTTGTCCGGACAGGATGCCGGATAGAAATAGTGAAAGTTCGCGGCTCCATACACGCCCTGTTGGACCACCGCTGGAGTCGCAGCTCGAATTTGGCACCACTGAACTGCGGCCCTGTTGGGCCCGGCACCCCAGCTGTGCGCGGTAGTAAATGCGGTCCACAGGTCTCCACGATAAACCGCATGCAAGATACGAACGTCTCCGGTATTGAGCTGTGGCCCGCCTCCGCCTTGATCAGCATTGGGCGCCAAGGTATAGGGTGAAACGGGTAACTGCACTCGCGTGAGTGCGGGGGTCCCAATGGGATTGGTGATCCGCCACAGCGTCAGGAAATTGCCGCTCGGAAACCCTGAGTTGACGAGGTACTCCACTTGCGGGGCGCCGAACGTGTGGCATGGCTGGACGGTGAAAGCGAACGTGTTGTTGGCGTTCTTCAGCTTGACGAAGTCAAAGTACGGCGCCGCGCCCCCTGAATAAGGGCCTGCCTTTGGAATAACGCGGATTTTTGCGTACTGGAATCCTCCTCCAAATGCGAACATATTCGACGTTACGTACAGAGCCTGATTATCAACACCCAACGCGGGAAAATCTGCCCAATTGGTGGTCGCGGTTGAACCATCGAGCATCGCGTTGAAGCGGTAGTTTCGCCATGCTCCAAGCGGATTCGACGTGGCCGATACGGATAGCAAATGAAGTGAGGCTTTGGGGCTGTTTTGAACGGCCACCGCAAGCAGCACCCAGCGCCCTGCATGTTGATCGTATAGGGCCTTCGGATCGAAGATCGTCATTCCCTGAACCACGTTGGAAAACCACTGGGTCAACGTGCGCTGGAGCACGGGTGCGCCGCCAGCTTTACTGTGAACGGCCAACGAGGAATTCACGGACAGCAGCACATGTTGCTGCCCGACCGCCATCGTGCAGTCTGGCGGAATCCAGCCGGTGGCCGCGATACCGGCAAAGTTCGTCGATCCGGTAGGCGCCGCGACGGGTTCGAGGCCAGGCTCGAGTGCGGCAGGCGCTGCGGCCAATGCCGCCAACTCCGACTTCTTTCCCGAGTCCCTGACGGCCGACGCCGTTTTCTTGGGTAGCTTCGCTTTGGGCGCATTGGCCTTGAGCGATTCGAATTCGGCGTCCGGGATAGGATACCGACTGGTGTAAGGGCGAGGCTCGTTTACTTCCTGAAGCTCGGCGGCTCTTGCCTTCAACGCTTGCGCCGGGTCCCATTCCTTGCCGGGACCGATTCGGCCCGCAAGGGCTTTGCCCTTGTACTCGGGGGCCGCTTTCGAACCCACGGATTTCGGAACTCGGCGTTTCGCAACGGTAGCTCTTGTCGACTTCCTAGGTTTCCCCTTCGTAGCCATCATTTTCTCCTCGACGAAGTTTTCGGCCTACTTGGTTACAGCTCCGTAATAGGTGCTGGCAAGCAAGGCTCTTATTGCGCCTGGACAGGGCGCGCCGGCAAGGGTCGGTCGCGGTGTCCGCGAGCCAGTACGCTGCCACCGAGTTCGGCAACCCCATCACAACAGTACGTCCAGCTATCGACATTGGCCAGCCTACGCCAACGGGGAAGCGATAGCAGCCTATTTCTTCTGCGACGGATCCTCTTGCGAATGCTCGCTGCGAGGGGCGGAAGAGGACTTCGCCCTCGTCTTGAGGCGCTCGAACTCTTTGCCCGAAACCGGAACGCCGGGCGCCGGTGCCGAACGACTATGACCCAGCGGGCGCACCGCATCGGTCGATTCCTGCGCCAAGTGCGAAGGGTCGATCGATTTGCCCGGAGTTGAAGGACCCGCTCGTGGCCTACTCGCCGCACGGTCCCAAGACGATATCGACTTCGATTTCCGAGAGACTGGTTTCTTGCTCATCTTGCTCGAGGCTAGGTAAGGATACGGATAAAGATACGCCAATTTTCGCGGATCGGCGTAATCGCCACCCACCTGACGCTATCGACTGTTTACGCCGACGCTGTCCACGAGATCCGCCGATCCGGCGACGCATTTGTTGTCCCTACCAAGCGCATCAGGGATCAGAGTGGATTCATACGGTTAGGACTCGGACCTGAGATGCGTTGAAAAAGAGTGGCGCATCGCGCCGGTCTTGGCCTCTAATAACTCGCGGGTCCGTCACGAAGATGCTCCCTTGTCCATCCCGCGGGAGGCTGCCTTGTCCACAATCTTCTGTCCTCGACTTTCTGAAGCCCGGCATCTGCTGCCGCTACTTCGAAGCCATCTCATCGCTGCCGCTTCCCGTCATCCGTTCGCGGCTGGCTTAGCGCTCGACCTGTTGCCCATTGTCGAAGACGGCCTGTTTGGGTATGAGCTCCTCCCTGAGCGCGAAGCGCACACCTACGTGACACTGGGCTGCAACCAACTGGGTGAACCGGTGTTACGCAAGACTCTGTATGGCGCCCCCAACACTTTGCAACTGGTTGCCGTGAATGGTCGCATCCTTTCGCGCAACGAGCGAGCGGCGCGCTACAGTACCCAACAGCGCGACTATTGTTTTGCCGATTGGCCCGCCGCAGCCGAGTCCGCGTGGGCCCATCTCCTCGCACTGTTCCCTGAGCAGCCTCGACAACCCTTTGCCGTGCGCGAGCACCCGCACCGCTGTTTGGATGAGGCGTTGTCGATCGCGCACTCGCATCTCGCGCATTGGGACCCATTCATTCATTTCTGTGGCATGCCGAACGAAGCGCAGCACGGCTTTTTGTTGACGGGGGCAAAAGACGAGCACGGAGAGCTTGTATTTCAAAGGCCCGACATCTGGATACTGCGTTGGAAGGCTCCGCCGCACGCAATCTATGAATCATGGTCTGTCCTGCTGCCCGACGCGGATGCGGCCAACGATGCTGCGCGCGACCGCGCTTCCTAGTTAGACGATGCGGGCCCAGCTCGACCGCACACGGGTGTGTACGCCCGAGCATCTCGATCGTGCGCTATCGCTGTGCCTGATAGACGGCTGTCGACCTATTCCGGAAATGGAGAGTGCGTGATATGGCCGACACGGGAAAAAACCGCGCCGAAACACTGGCCGCCTCGCTGGAACAACTGACGGCCGGCTGGACTCCCGTGCGCGGCGTGCCGGCCGAGGCTCTTGCGGCTGCACGGCAGTCCATCGCATCGAGTCTGGTTTTCGGAAAAGCTTCCGCCGATATTCATGCGGGGCGTCTTCCAGTGGACGCGAGGGCTCCGGTCAACCCGGCACTCTCGAGCGATCTTCTGCGCATTGCTACCGACGCGCTGGCAGCCCAACCGCCTCGTACGACTGCCGTGGTCCGCAGCGCGCTCGCTGCCGACATCGCGAATCCGCTGGGACGTCCTGCGTGGGCTCACGGCGCGGCGACCGCGCAATCGCTCGGACCGTTCGTGGATGCGAACGGCGTCATCAACTGGGTCGATCTGATTCCTTTGACTCGATCCATTCCATTCGCATTCGCCAATGCCGCGACTCCATTTGGCGTGTTCCCCGTACGCGCGATCCTGGCAGGGCCTGTGGTGCAAAACCGCCTGACGCTCGGCGCGGGCAGTGTATGGTTTCTTGCGCGGCTGCTCGCGAACACTCTTCCTGCCGGGCAGTTCACGGGTCTTTCGATTATTGGCGGAACGCTCGAATCACCCACCGCGCCGGCGTTGCAGAACGGTGTCTATGTGGTTCCCGCGAATGCGACGCTCACCGTTCATCTGAAACTCGCGCCGAGTGCCGCCGCAGGGCACGGGACCGCCGGACCGGATGCCGTCAATGCGCGATTTATTCCGCCGGCTTCGGTGACAATCGTCTTCCAGCAAAGCACCGCGACGTTCCAGGCGGTCGATGACTTTTCTGTTACCGCCTATGGATCTCAGATCGACCTGCATCGCAACAACCAGCCTGCTGTGCAGACGCCTGGTTTGCCGTGCGTGCTGATTCCGTGCGATCCCGCTCCGGCGCGATTCGCGTTCCAGCAGGTAGAGTCGAGACTTTTTGCGCCCTCGGACGCAGCCGACATATCGCTCGCAGGCTGGGCGCTGGCGCTGACCACGGCTACGGTTTCGTCGCTGCCCGATGCGGCGGGCGCGGGGACCGGCTTTATAGAAATCAAACCGGGAGCATCAATCGCCACCCGGACAGCGCCGAATCCAGTACCCGTCATGCACGGCATTCTCGATATCGGCAATGGCTCACTTTACGTCGTGATGCAGGGCAACGCGAAGGCCGTCAGCAATATCTATCAGCTTTGGCCGGAAGCGCCGCCTTCCGAACGCAATTCGACGTTGGAATTCGAAACACCGGCCGCGTTCCTCTGCGCCTATCTCTCCACACCGGACCAGGAAACGCTGATCACGCAGGGCAAGGCGATCGCTCATCTCGATCGACCACTCGCCGCCAATGGATCGCGCTTCGCGTTCCAGGGCGCGGGCTTCCTCGCCATCAGCCACTCCAGTGCCGCCACGAATCTTTTCGCCTTTGCCACTACCGGCCCGGATCAGGATCCCATCGTTTCCGTTGCGCTGGAAAATGCGCTGCTTGGCGTCGAAACACCGCTCGCGCTGATTGTTCAGGGAGCCCTGAGCGATCACGACGTCACCTCGGGAACCGCCACGTTCTATTTCAACCTGCGGTGGCTGTTGCCTACGCTGCCAGATCCTTACGCGTCGAACAACGATCTCGAACTGATCCGCCGACAGGCGAATGCCGCGCCGCTCGGAACGCTGCTCGCGGCAACTCACTGGAATCCCCCGGCGACGCCACCCACCCTCGCTTTTCAATTGCTGCAGCCTCTCCAGCTCGCAGCGGCCAACAGCGCGGCATTTCTGGCCGTCGGCCGCGGCTCCGGCGTGGGCCTTGCGCTGCTCGATCTCTCCACGCGGGTCGACTTGTTTGGCGTCGCCACGTTTCCGGCCGCCGCAGCTATCGCAGGCAACAACGATCACCAGGGCAATGTACTGAATGACCCCGCGTTTAAGAACCCCGCAGCCGCACCGGCGCCCGCCATGGCTTTCAGCGGCCTGCGGCTCTCGCTCAACAGCTCCATCGCTGCCACGTTTGCGTTGCCGCAGGTTTCGTGGGAGCCGATGGAATCGAGCGCGACTCCCAACACGCCGATCTATTGCGATCCCGCGTCCGATGGGCTACCGCTGATCGTATCCGCTCCGGACAACCAGAAGATGGTGCCGTTCATGCCGGAGCCTGTGCTGCTCGGCAACATCGATCGCGTTGCGCTGGGCCGTTCGTTTGCCGCGATATTCAGTCTTCCCTTCGGCTTGAACGCGGTTATCAGGCAGACCAATCGTGCGCTGCTAGGGCGTGCGGAAGTTCGGTCCCTTTTCCATTCGCAGGGCGGCGTCTTTCGTGCAAATCAGCCGGAGTTCAAAGAACGATTCTTTCCTGATCCCGACCCGGCGGGCGAGCCGCTCGCGGGCGCGTTGCAACTCCGTCTGAAACCTCCGTTCCCTGATCTCGAAGATGCTCAGTTCGAGGGATACACCATCGTCGACGCGGCACACGGTCCACGTTCCGGCCTGTCGCCGGATGGCTACGGTTACACGGTAATGGGAAGCAGTTTCAGCGCCAGCGCAGACAGTTTGGGCGTGGGACAGATCTTTAATAACGACTTTGGCAACGGCGGCGCAGCGCAGGGTGTTCCCGTCCGGCAGATCGATCTTTCCGGGTACGGAGCCAGCATCTTCAGCGAATGGAAGCAGGTGGATCCCGTTCCGCCCGCGATTATCAAAGTCCATTTCGAGACCTCTATCGGCCGCACCGGATACGAAGTGATCCAGGCGGCGAGCGTGATTTACCCGTATGGGCCGCGTGTGGTTCGCACGGTAACCATGCAGCGGCGCAACGCCGGCTGGGTGCAGCGCACCGACACCGGATGGCAGCCGGCATCGCATGGCCTCTTCCAGTTCCCGCCCGACGTGGTCCACGGAGTAGATTGGACCAACTCGGTACACAAGGGTCCGCTGGTCGGAGCATTCAACGTTCGGAACATTCGCGAGATGCTCGAAGTGGAGACCTTTCCCAATCCGGCCAACGCCGCGAGCCCCTTCAAGTTTGAGAAGGTTCTCTTCGATGCCGATTTTGGCGTTGATCCCGCTCTCAACGTGATGACCGGCGGCTTTCAAGCTACCGCGGCGGGCGTGGCAAATCCTCCGGTCTTTGTGGCCGGCCGCGACATTGTCGGCTATCTGCAACTTCAGCCGAACCGGCACACTCCGGATCAATCGATTCTTCAGCAGCTGCTGCACAAGACCGGACCGCTGACGCCGACGATTCACTGCACGGTGGAAGCAGGTCACATCGCGAATCAAACCGGCACCGTGCTGCGTTGCTCCGCGTTCGAGGTGAATATCATCGACGCGACCAATACCGGAGCGAAGGTGCCTGCGATCGGCGTCGCGCTGCGCGGCGCGCCGCAGATTCCGCGCGGAGGCGGCTGGAGTCTCGGCCGTCGCAAATTCAACGAAGCTGCGCCCACGGCACTCCCCAACGATTTCCCTGTTCCCCTGGTGCGCCCCACCGGCGGCCCGGACTTCTGGTTTCTCGCCGACACCACTGACATCCTTCAGCTCTCCCAACCGGACAACTTTTACAGCCTGCTGCATGCGACGGGGACAAATAAGGTCCTGTTCGAATCGCCGCAGATTGCCAACGGCGGCCCCACCGCAGGGCTGCAGTTCCCCAAGCCGGCCCCTCCCGGGCCACCCAAAGCCGGAGCGGCACCGGTCAATCCCGGATCGCCCAACCTGGGAGACATCGCGTCCATCCTCGGCGCAACCGGTCTGTTCCCCGATATTGCGAATGCGCTTTCGCTGCTCAAGGGACCGCTCGAACAGATCAACACCGTGACGCAGGGATTTCACTATTCGAAATCCCATACCTTCAACGCCAACCAGAAATCCACCCTGATCGATCTTGGCATCATCAGCATCGCAATGCAGTATGCCGACACGACGGCGCCACTGCTGCCTCCCGCGAAACTCGAATATCTGGTCGACTCCGCGGCATCGCCAAGCTGGAGCCTGTCGATCGGCACCCTCTCGTTTCTGGTCACCGTACCACTGTTCGGCAATACGCCAATCCTGACCATCACAGGCGGCTTCGAGGCTGACGAACACACCAAAGCCGGCCTCACCGATCTCAACGTCCAATTAGGCGACGCTCTAAGCGTCGTCAAAGGCGTGTTCAGCCGACTGCAAGCGCTGGCGCAGTTCCTTCCCGGCGGCGCGGGTGCGAACCTCGACGTCGCGCTCTCGAACGGCCGTCTCACCGTTCGAGATAGCTTCACCATCGGCGATCTGCCGCTCGGTCTCGGCAACCTGCAGGACATCAGCCTCAACCTCGGGCTCGGTGTCCAGCTCTCGCCGCTCTCGGTTGACTTCCTCGTCGGCATCGGCAGCGACGAGCATCCGTTCAACTGGATCGTTTCGCCACTCGCCGGCACCGGCCTTATGCAGTTTGGCGTCGTCGAAAGCCAGCCGAGCTTCACCATTCAGGCCGGTCTTGGCCTCGGGCTCGCCATCGATCTCGGCATTGCATCCGGCTCCGCGTCGATCACACTTGCCGTGCAACTCGATATCACCGGCAACAAGATCACTCTGATGGCGATCCTGACCGGACGCGCGTCGGTGGATGTGCTGGACGGGCTTGCCAGCGCTTCGCTTACTATCGCTGCGGCGCTCGGCTTTGCGCTTAGCCCGATCATTCCACCCATCACCTTTCATCCACCGCTGCCAGCAGTTCCCACCTCCGTGACGCTCGGCAGCGAGGAAATCACGCTACTCGCAGTCTGCTCCGTAGGAATCCACATCAGCATCTGCTGGGTCGTCAGCATCAGTTGGGATGGCTCGTGGAAGTTCTCGCAGTCGGTCAACACTCCCGAAATCACGCTGGGCGTCTGAGGAACGTCTTATGGCACTCAACGATCTCGAGCTTAGCTTGATGGCATTCCCGCAGCGCTGGAGCGGAGCGGCGGAAACCCTGACGCTCAATATCCTGCTGCTGCCCGTGGGGGATCCAACGATCCGTTTCGCCGGCCAGCCGATCCCGTTGAAGATCAACTTTGTCTCCGGGTTGGACGCCCTTCCTTCAACGGCGATCGTTCCCACCCGCACGATCGCTTTCACCGCGCAGCCCGCACCCGTCGCGCCGGCGATCTTTACGCGGCTGCGCGACGAGCTGGTGGCGAAGGGTATAACCGTCACCAGCGCGAAGCTCGCCACTCCACCGCCCGCCGGTGCCCGCATTCTGAAGTCGCTACCCGACAGCTACCGGCAGGCCTTTCCGTTTGAGAAATCCCGTTCACAAGACATTCGTGTTGGCGACGGATTTGGCTGCGCACTGCGGGCACAGGCGCCCGAGCTCAACGCCGTACTTCCAAAGCCCGACGACAAGATCTCCTGGGGCCAGATCATCTCCTATGTGCTGCGCCAGCCGAGACTTGCCCAAGTCGCCGGTCTGATCTACGCCGAAGTGGCGCTCAACATCCCCGCGGCGGAAGTTGCAGCGGGCGGCTTTCTCTGGGTCTCGCTCGACACCGCGCAAGCTACGGATCCCTGGGTGAAGGACTTCAACGTCAATAACGACGCGGTGAAATCCTACTCGGCGCGAATTCCCGAACTAGCCGCGTCCGATGAGCGTCCGGTCTTTGCGGCGGCGTTGCTGCCCATCGTGCCAGTGGCTCCCGGGAATCTCGGCGAAGCGCAGCGCGAGGCCGAACAATACGACGACGGTTTCGCGCAGATCGTGCATGCGTACCAGCCCTCCACCATCGACACGGCCACGCTGGCGCCGCAACAGATCGTTCCTGGCGCGGAATCCGGAATCCATCTCGGCTGGGATGACGAGCAGCTCACGATCTGGCTGAATAACCAGGTCGATCTGCTGCGAGATCGCGTCAACGGCACTGTCAACATGCCGGAAGCGCCGGTTGGTGTTCAGGGCTATCGCGTGGATATCCGCGAGCACGACACCAGTCCCTGGTGCTCGCTTTGTCTCATCAACGGCACGCTGCCCTTCGACAGCAATGCGTTCGGCGGCGGTGCATCGACGCCTCTCGATGGCGATGAGCTTTGGATTTCACCCGCGCCGATTCGCCCCGGCACGGCGGATAACGCGACCAACGCGCAGCCGGCGTGGCTGCCGCTCTACTTCGGCCACTGGACCGGGTCCAGCATGGTCCTCCCCGATCCTGTGATCAATCTTCTTGCATACGCGGTCAATGCAGCGAATACACCGAAGACCGGGAATCCTTTGCCGGCGCCGGCGCTGTCCAATCCAAATCCCGATCTCACCCTGGTGCCCATCCTGCGCTACGGCGAGAACTACCAGTTCCGCGTCCGCATGGTCGATTTGACCGGTGGCGGGCCGAAGGCCCTAGATCCAATCGTCCATCCGGGCACCGCGCCGATCACTCATGTGAGCTTCCGCCGGCATGTCCCACCGAAGGCACTCGAAGTCATTTCGTCGCCTGCGTTACCGGCGCCGCCTGTGAAGCCGCCTGACGTTCGCACCATTCAGACGCTGGAAGTGCGCCGTCCTCGCATTGGTTATCCCGAGGCTGTCTTCGCCGGCGTCGATCCATCTACATACACCGCGGCGAATCTTGGCGCCTTGATTCAGGATGCCTGGGCCGATGGAAGCACGATTAGCGTGCCGGATCCTGATGTGGACCGTTTCGAGGTCCGGGTGGAAGCGCGGATTCCCGCGCATGACACCGGTGTGAATGGCACAGATCCCGGTGAATTGGATGAGGTCTTTCGGGTTGTCTATTCGATAGAAGTGCCTTTCCCGGTGGATGTGGAAGGCGACACCAGCGTGACCGTGACGTTCGACTACGTCGATGGCATCGACGAAATCTCGGTCGTTACCGCGCCCGCGCCCGGCACAGTCAATCTGCCGATTCCCACCGCACGCGATATCCGCGTCCGGTTGTTTCCGAAGGCCGCCGATCGGCCCAACTACTACGGACCCGATACGCCGCTCACCGGTCTCACGCGCGATTACAGCGTGCGCCAGGAAGCGGCAGCCGAAGACCTGCTATTCCCACGAAATCCGGAGAATCAGCGTCAGGCGTTTTATTTCCAACCCGGGGTGAACATTGCCCAGTTGCTCGCACAGCAGCTCGGCCTCGCACAAAGCGCGCTGACGCTTACGGGAGCTCCAGGAATCCGCACCATCTTCGGCGGGTCGGGGGGCATCCGGCATGCCATCTCTGCGGATGCGGCGTCGTTCACGTTTTCCAATCAGACCGAGCTCCTCGGGCACTGGATTGTCGCTATCGTTCTCGATCTCGAGCGTGACTGGACGTGGGACGGATTCGATGACCCGGGTCTGCGCTTCCAGTCGAACGGAGGCGAGATTGGTGTCATAGCCATGCCACGCGTCGTGGCAGCTTCGGCCGCGAGCTCTCCCGGCAAGCAGGCAGAGCGCGCCTTTTCGCGGGTGGTCTTTCTCGACGGTATTTCTCCGGAGTTTGATGCGCAGGGGTTCCCGAAGGAAATCCACCGTCACTACACGGTGACGGCCGCCTTCAAAGGCGCGCCGCCACAACAGTTCCCACTCGATATCCGCTTACCGATTACGACGCCGCCTGCGCAGACGTTAAAAATCGTCTCCACGGGAATCGCGGAATCCGAATACCAGCGCGCGCCCGATTATTCAGAGACCAACCTCCGCCGGCGCTACCTGTGGGTCGAATTCGACCGGCCGATCGCCGATGGTGAAGACGCGCCGTTCGGAAGAGTGCTCGCCTATGGGCCCGATCCGCTATTGGCCGCGAGCCTGTTGCCGTTGTTCCAGCCCGAGACGATGCTGCAGGAAACGCCCGAGCCGCCTCTTCCGATCAATCCCGAGCCGGTGCGCCGCATATTCTCCGGGCAAGCTGCCGATGAATCGGGTCTGGATGCGATGGTCCAGCTGACGCCTGCGGACTCGATCGGCGTGGGGAGGTCGGGAACGTTCTATCTATTGCCGCTTCCTGTCGACCCGGAAGACCTGCGGTTGTTCGGGTTCTGGACGTACGAATTCCGTGCGGGGCACACGAAGCTGTGGTCAACGGCGCAGGGCCGTTATGGGCGGCCGCTGCGTGTCACAGGATTCCAACATCCTTCGCCGCATCTGATCTGCTCAGTGGAACACGGCAAGGACGGAGTACTGGTGACCGCTCCTTATGCCGTGACGGTGGACACGGCGGGGAATCGTTTTTTCGATTTGAGCGCCGGCGATCCCCAGACGCGCATCTGGTTCATGCTGTATGCGCAGGTACTGCAGGCAGACGGGACGTCGTATCGCAACATTCTGCTGAATCATGCACGCGGCGTGACGCTGCGCGATCTGCGAAACCAGCCACTGAATACGTTCCATGGTTCCGGGAGGGAGGCTAGGGCTGGGCACGCCTTCGTCCAGAAAGGCATCGAGGCGAGCCTCGCGTTGCTCGGCTTGCCACGAACCTCACCGCTGAGCGTGCTGGCGGTGGAGTTGCTGCCTGGGCCGTTGACGGTTCTGGAAGCGCCCGGTCGCCCGCCGCATACGCCGAGCGATGCCGAGCAGGCGGAAGATCCACTCGGTACAAATCTCGGGCTGAGACGAATCATGCGCACTTCACCGCTGACGGCAGTTCCGGCGATTTGCTGAGGGCGCAGACCGCGGGTGGAGCGGTCCATGCGTATACATTCGACGATACCTACGATTTTTGTTGGCCATGGAAATCCGATGAGTGCAGAACGCATTCACCGCCCGCTGGGCGGAAGTGGGGACGGTCATTCCCAGGCCGAAGGCGATCCTCAGCGTTTCCGCGCATTGGTACGCGTACCCGAGGCCGCCATCACGGCTATCGGCCGACCAAGGACGATTCATGATTTGGCGCTGCCGTAGCAGCGCGCACCGGTCCTTCCAGGCGTCGCAAGAAACCGCCAAACAAAAATTCGACCTAGGGCAAATTGGAGGTTTCCGTGTGATAGGCAAAAGCCAATTCCTTCCAGCTCTTGACATCGTGATAGGACTCGAAGCCTTTGACGGCGTCTTGAATTAGCTGCGGGTTGTCCAAAGGGTCACCCGGCAGCTTAATGCGGTATCGTCTGTCGAGGGTGCCCGCTTCAGCTTCGGGCTTCGTAACGATGCCTGGTTTCGGCTCGAAGACGAGCCAATATTCCGCTTTCATTTGTCACTATACGATGGGAGGGAAAACGTTCGTTCGTAGCACGGCTTCACTAAGTTTTTGCTGTCCTGCCGGAATCAATGATGTGGCGGGCCTGGCTTACTTCCCATCTATCGAATACGCCAGCAGCACATTGCCCGGTGCCGTGCCAATGTGCACGTAGCCGGAATTGACGTACAGCATGCCGCTGACAATCACGGGGCCGGGTCCATTCAGAGAGCCCCCATGCGCGGCTACGCCGTTGACGGTCTTGAATTCCTGCTCGGTGTCGGTATACCAGATGATGCGCCCAGTCTTGGCGTCATAGGCACGCAGGATGCCACCGATATCGCCCGAGAACACCACGCCGGGAATGACGGTCACCGCGGCAGACTGTCCCGGGCTGCAGCCGGGTCGGTCGCTTGTACATCCCGGATTCGGTGTATGCCAGAGGGTCTCGCCCGTAGCGGCGTCGAGCGCAAACAGTCCGCCGCCAACCTTTGGATTGAATATGAAGTTGGCACCGAGTGCCGCCCGTGCGCCCGGTGTGCCCGGAGGTGCAACGCCCAGCTGCGCATCCGACAGCGCCACGTACACGGTCCTGCCGTCGGTGGCCGGCCCCCATTGCACGCCGCCGATTCTTCCGCCCTTGCCGATCTGCTTTTTCCACAGGACTCTTCCATTGGCGTCAGGATCGATGGCGTGCACGACGGCGGATTTTTGTCCCGCTATCAGTGCGCGGTGACCGCGAGCCAGCTCCACCAGGATTGCCGACGAACCAAAGTCGAAGTCCGGTCCATTGGCGCTGGGGCAGTTGGTGTGGTTGGGATCGGGCCGATCGCAGCCCAGGTTGTAACCGTCGCTGGCTGTGCCCTGATACGACCACAGCATTTTTCCACTCTTCATGTCGAAGGCAATGATCGCGTCTGAAGTTGCCGCGACCGGATCGGTCGTGCTGTTGCCGGTTGTCACGTACACGCGGTGTTTCTTCACGTCCACGGTGGGCGATGACCAGATGCCCGCACCGGCCGGGCCCCACAGCTGCACGCCCTGGCTGTTCTTGCGAGTGGGCTTGAGTTCGTCGGTGATGGTGCTGCTTTTCCATAGCACCTCACCGGTGGCGGCGTCGAGTGCGGCGAGGGTGCCGCGCAGCTTGCAGCATTCGTATCGCGGATCGGCGCCGGCGGCATCTTCCATGGTCGTCATCGGCACGTACAGCACGCCGCCGGAGAATGTCGGCGCGCCGGTGATGGTTACAGTGGGATGCTCGTCGAGCAGCGTCTTCCATACGCGCTCGCCGGTCACGGCATTGACTGCATGGGCGCCGGTACGCTGATCGCCGAAGTACAGCGTGTTCGTCTGTTCATCGACACTGATGGCGGTGCGCACGGGGAATCCGGCGTTGTAGGTCCAGTAAGTGCAGCCGGTGGCGGCATCGAGCGCGTACACCTTGCCATTGGCGCTGCCCACGAAGAGCCGTCCATTTACGATCGTCGGCTGCGCCGCCGCTTTCTGCGCTTTGGGGTAGCCGAAGGCCCACTTGAGTTTCAGCCTCGTTACCTGGTCGGACGTCAGCTGTGCCTGCTCGGCCGACTGGAAGCGATGCTGGGTTACATCATTACCCCAGCCGGTCCAGTGAGGCGTGCTGAGCGTCGCGGAGTACGTTTGCTCTTGCGGCGCGCACTGCGAATTGACCGCAACCGCCGGCTGCGGTGCCGAGTCGCGGGTGAGGAAGGCAATAATGGCCTCTTTCTGTGCGGGCAGAAGAGCAGCTGACTGTTGGACCATGCTGCCGACATCGAGCGTGGTGCGAATGTCATCGGGGGAGAGCTGTTGCAGCACGCTGCGAGCAGCGGCGCGCGGCACACCGGCGTCGTGACAGGTGGCGCAATGCTGTTTGTACAGCGCCTCACCGTCCGGGGCGGATTGACCATGAGCGACAGCAGTGGCCATGACCAGAGCGAGCGACACGGTTCGCATGGCAACTCCCTATCGGCGCAGAAGTCCGCTGGTTCTCGGCGAATAGACCGAATGTGGTGAGCGCATCCATTCCCGACAGATCCAGCCGGTGCAACCCGGCGTTCTTTCAGGAGTTGAGCCTGTGCCAGATCGTGACGCCGAGCGCGATGATCGCGGCCCACAGTACCGCACCGAGCAGCACGCCATTGACGATCCCGCGGGCCTTGCTCTGCGGCGAGAGTTCGGGCTTGAGGAGCTCGATGAGGGTAGCCTCGCGCCGTGCGCGCATCACGCTGGTATCTTCGTCGAAGCGACTCACGGCCGAATTCTACCGAAAACAGCGAGATTCGGCGTGGCGGATTCCGCCGCCTCCTTCGCCAGACCGCCAAACGTTACGAGGCGCTCGCAGATGCGAAGGGCCTCCACTGTCGTTTCTTCGCCACCGTCGCGGCACCGCGCTCGATTGATATTCGGGACAAGTTGAATAGCCCGAGCGCGATACTGCCGGGATCTCCCTGCGTGCGGTAGAGTGCAACAGGCTGCGCGAACTGGGCTATGTCGAGGGCAAAATTTGGTCATCGAATATCGATCCGCGGATGGTCGTGCCGAGCGTTTTCCCGAGCTTGCGGCCGAATTGGTGCGGCTCAAGGTCGAACTGATGTAGTCACGCATCTAAGCCGCGCCGACATCACGCCGATGGTGCGTGGCGCGCAGCACTAAACAATGAATGACAGCCTCCTCGCACTTGATGCACTGGGCTTTACGCTGCCGAGCACCGGCTATTTGATAGGCCTCGTCATCTTCGGAATCGCCGGATACGTCGCCTACCGGTACGGCAAGAAGATGTCGCGACCTGCAACCAAGTGGATCGGGATTGCGCTAATGCTCTATCCGTATGCCATTTCCGCAACTTGGGCGCTGTACGTTGTGGGCATAGGTTTGTGCGTCGGGGCGTTCTTGACGGCGCGAGCGTGAAGCGCGCTCCTCCCGTCGACGCCAGCGCCATCCCGAAGCGAGGCTGTTTTAGCTGTCGAGACGCGGGGAGCGCGGCCAGCGAACCTGCTTGAGACGGAGTGCTCAGGTGCGTTAAGCGCGGCCGCCGGGCGCGCCGCCCGATCGCGCCATTCACCTTTCGTTCGGCGTCCGACGTTGGTGTGCTTATTTTTCAACTGTCGTGACGATGGTATTGGCTCGGTGTTGGGCGTAAAGTAGCCTGAAGCGAGCCGCGAGTGGGGTACGCGAGATCCCCGGCTCGAAGCCGCGATCGCTGCGTCGCGTTGGCAGATCGTGGGTTGCAAAACTGCACACGTAGCCATGAAGAAATCCGTTGCAAGTCGTCGCCGGGCCGAGCGACGCAACGGGCACAAGCCCGGGGGCGGCGATGCGTCGAGCGCGCTCAATCCGATACGCGCGCGGCGCGATCGCGAGGGCGACGCGGCATTCGAGGACGAGTCGGACGAATTCCGCCAGCGCGCCGAGTGGTGGCGCCTCTACCATGGCGACCGAAGCGGCGTGGTGTCCGGCGAGTTGCGCGTCCAGGCCCTCGCGCTCGCCGACCAGCATGCAGTCGACGGCCTCGACAATCGTGATCCCGGAGGCGCGCGTCCGCGAGGAGGGTTCGAACTCGTGCCGCCGCGCGATGAGGGAAAGACAAAAGGCCGTGCAGCGGCGAAAGGATCACCGGGCCGTAATCCGCGCCCACGGTCGAGCCTAGGCTTCGTCTCCGAGGCAATCGAAGTGCACGGCCCGGCCGATCTTGGCGGCGTGACGCTGAAGATCGAGCTCGACGCCAAGCGCCTGACGCGCGTCGACCGGTCAACCGTGCGCGTTTTCGGCTTCGATGCAGGTTCGGCGGAATGGCAGCTCCTGGCCCGGTCGGGTACGAACGCGGAATCTGGCTACGCGTGGGCACACTTGCAGCGTCCAGGGCTGTACGTCGCCATCGGATTGCCCGCCGATGCCTATGCATTCGCCGCTTTGTCCGCGCTCCGCGTGCTGATGCCGCGTGTGCGCGCCGAGCCCGACAAAGCTGCGCGCAGGCGAGTCGTTGCGCTGATATCGGAGCTCCTATCTCCCAAGCTGCCCGGTCGACACGCGGCCGCGTTGGGCGGCCCCGATTTCGGACGACTCGACATAGGCGCCCGTGGGCTGCCTGAGTTCCATCTCATCGATGACCTCTGTCCACCGCCGTCGTGGGTCAATCCGATCGGCAAGCAGGTCCTTGAGCGCATCCGATGGAGCGATCTCGCCGTCGATCTCGACAGCCTGATCTGGTTCCAGGGCTGGTGCTCAGTCGGCCCAAGCAACGTCAGCGGCCGTATCAAGAGCCTCCAGATCCATCCCGTCGAGGGTAACGGCGTTCTCGCAGGCGCTGCGGACGGTGGCGTATGGCGAACGCAGGATGGCGGTGGCACCTGGTTTCCGCTGATGTCGCAGGAGCGCTCGCTAGCGATCGGCGCGGTCGCGCGATCGTCGGCCAATCTTTCGGTGATCTACGCGGCGACCGGCGAGGACACGCCCGGCTGGGGACCATCCTACCCGGGCGTAGGCGTCTATCGGAGCGACGACGGCGGAAACTCGTGGACCCTGCTCGCGCCGATCGCAAGTACGCGCTGCACGCGTGTGCTGCTGCATCCGACCAACGCCAGCATCATCTACGTTGCCGGCAGCGGCGGCCTGCACAAGTCGATCGACGGTGGGGCAAGCTGGACCAACCTGCGCTACGACCACGTGTCCGACGCCGTGATGGATCCGATCTATCCCGACACGATCTATGCCGCCGTGTGGGCGAGCGGTATCTTCCGCACCAAGGACGGCGGTGCGAGCTGGTCAGACTTCAACAATGGATTGCCCACCGGCGCCGCCGCCGATTGGATCAAGCTCGCCGCAAGCGACCGGGCCGGCGACGGCTCCGTTACGCTGGTCGCGAAGATGGGTACCGACTCGGGTCAGCTCTTCAAGTGTCGCGTTCACGTTCCACCGGTGATCGAGTCGCGTAGACGTCGCCCGGTGTTGCCGCCGATCGTGCTGGACTTCGACACCCCCTGGCAGCCGTTGCCCGGTACGCACGAACCGGCCGCCTATAACGAATGGACCGACCTGGTGGCGATCGATCCCAAGCGGACCAACGTGATCTTCGCGGGCGGCATAGGCCTGCAGCGCTCCAGCGACGGCGGCACGAGTTTCTCGCAAGTCACCGGCACCCATTCCGACCATCACGCGCTGGCGTTCGCACGGAGCAACGACGACCTGTGCTACATGGCGTGCGACGGTGGCGTCTACCGCTCGGTGGACAACGGTGCGTCGTGGACGCTGCGCAGCACCGGCCTCGTCGCCACGCAGCTCTACAGCATCGGCGTGAGCCAGGGTGCTCCGTTCCTGCTCGGCGGCGCGACACAGGACCAGGGCATCATCAAGACCACCGGCCCCGCCGCCTGGAGCGACACCGGCGCCGGTAACGAGGGCGGCTTCTTCATCGTCGACCCAAACAACGGCAACAACGTCTATGTCACGCCGTGGGACGGCAACCTGCGGCGCAGCACCGACGGCGGCAATCACTGGCAGACGATCCTGACCGGTATCACGCAGACCGGCACGCCACCGGTCGCGGTGACGGTCCATCACCTTGCCGTCTGCCCTGGCAATTCCAGTCTCCTGCTCTGCGCCGGCGGCGGCGAGGTGTTCCGCAGCACCGATCAAGGCAACAGCTGGACGTCGGTGCTGACGTTCCCCAGCGGACTGGTGACGCGCGTCGCCTGGGAGACCAAGAACACCTGCTACGCCGCCACCTCGACGGGCCTCGTGTTTCGCAGCGCGCAACAGGGCTCCACGTCCACTTGGAGCCAACCCTATAGCGACGCCAACAAGCCCCCGGGCGACGTCATCACCGCCCTTGCCGCGCGGTTCATCACGTGGGACGTCATTGCGCAAAGCGGCACCGCGCAGGCTTCCGAGCCTCGTGGACGGACGTCGGCGAGGGTCGGGGGCATCGTCGCATTCCCGTTCC
Organism: uncultured beta proteobacterium; assembly: GCA_963816915.1. GTDB lineage: Bacteria > Pseudomonadota > Gammaproteobacteria > Burkholderiales > Casimicrobiaceae > PALSA-1003. The sequence continues at coordinate 849,291 of CAWFMK010000007.1, read as the reverse complement.
GTTTCGATCTCGTCTACATCGCCTATTCGTACGGAGGACGCGTCTACAAGTCGACCGACGGCGGCGCGCACTGGGGCAACGCGAGCGGCAGCGGCGCGGGCGCGTTGCCCAACATTCCCATCAGCGCGCTGGTGATCGATGTTCACCTGAGCGATACCGTCTATATCGCGACGGACATCGGCGCATTCCGTACCCGCGACGGCGGGGCGAACTGGGAGCCGTTCAGCGACGGCCTGCCGCGTGTCGTGGTGAGCGACCTGGCACTGCGTGTTACGAGCAACACGCTCTATTGCAGCACAATGGGGCGCGGCGCGTACCAGCGAGTGCTGAGCTAGCGGCGCGCGCGTTTCGTCTCCTCTCGAGGAGGAATGGCGTGGATTTCATCGAAGTATCTTCGGCATCATGCCCGACGGAATCGGGCATGCTCGAGCTGCTGCTCTTCGTCGTGCCTATCGTGGCCATCATCGCCATCGCGCAGTTCACGTGCTGACCACCTTCCCATAGGAGCGTGAAGCGTGGTTGAGCCTTGCGCCCGGAACGTTCGAAACGCAATCGCAACCGCAAGGCCGCCCTTAGCTGCCGAACGCCTTTTCTGGTGCGAGTCGACTGGCAACCGTATGCCCAAATTGCTGCGAGACATCCGCCTAGAAGCCAACGGGATAGTGGCGCCGCGCCTGACCGCGTCCCTCGAGGACTCGTACAGCTCGAATCACGTCACTACGGACTACCACACCATGACACCGCAAGGGCGCCGGCGGCCGAGCGTGTCGTGAGGTAAAAACCCCGCTCACGCGACGACGCTACATTCGGAGCCTCCATCGCGATTACCCTGCCTACCCTGCCGAGTGAGCGCTGATGGCGGTGACCAAAGACGATCACCAAGGCGCGACTTCGATCGCTTTCAGCAAAATCTTTCAGCCAACCGACCAACTCGTTTAAACCGTTCGGATCGGCGCGTAGGAAAGCATAGCTCCACCACTGGCTGTTGTACAAATCATCGACGAATCGGCCGAGCTTCGCGAATGTGAACGACGGTATCCGCATCGCATCGTCGGGTGCCCGGGTTGGTGGGTGATGCATCATTACTGCTATCGATTGGATGCTGGGTGGGAGCGCTGCAATCTTTGACTTGAGTCGCTGCGCCTGGTTCTTGTCTAGATACCCAATCGCATTGTTGCCTAGCCCGTTTGCGCCGGCGGACGGTTCCAGCATGAGCGAGAACACGGCCAAGCCCTTTGCTTCGTCGAGCCAGTATAGAGGGAACGCCTGTTCGCGCACTTGCTTCCAATAGTCGTGATACGCGGCGATATGTTGCTCTATGAAGGCGTTATCGGAGCTCAGGCGCGCAGCGCAGGTTGCCGCACACTGTCCTTGGCGACGTTGCGTTTCACGTAATTCCAGCATCGGTCGCTCGCCTGGGTCAGTAGCTTTGGGAGCAATTGGGAACCGTGGCAAGAGCGCCTCGCAAGTCTGACGACATTCCTGCAAACGGCCTTCCGCCGCCACATAGTCCGGGTCATCGAAGGTGGGTGCGTGCTTGACGACGTCCCCCAGGGTTGCATCCTTCGCCGTCAATAGTCGGCTGAATAATTGCTCCTGCGCAGTCACGAAGCGTTGCAATCGCGTTTCCGGGGTTACATCGCTCAGATCTCCTTCAAACGCATTACTGAGATCGTGATTGCCTGGCGCGAGGATTATTGGAGTATTACCGGCAAGGGGAGCTAGGTACCGAAGGGCGCTGCGCCACTGTTCAATAAATCCGCGATCAGTGATGTCACCGGAGATCAACAGATACGCCGGATGCACCCGGGCGATCGCCGCTAGGAGATCGGGCACATACCGATTGCCAGGTTCGCTGCCGTCGTAAGTCGTCTGGCTGCCTGGATTCGCGAGATGCAGATCACTGATGTGCGCAAACAGTACATCGGGAGTGCTGAAGCACTGGCCGCTGAGCGGACTGACAGGCGTAGTCTCCTCCAGACTCGCAAACGCCTGATTCCCTTGCCAGCTGGTCCACAGTGCCGCAAATACGACGATGAGAGTCGCCAGACATACTTGGCAGGCAATCAGTGTAATCATGCGCATCGCTGCTACACGAAAGAAGCGGATGCCAATACCAAGAGACATTGCGACGATCAGCCCAACGCTGAGCGCGTACAGTGTCGACGGCACGGGAGGAAGTCCCGCTAGGTTGGCGAAGATAATGACACTTAGGGGCAGGCTGCACGTCAATGCCTGGGTCAGCGTGAACCAGAGATTGGCGAGGGGTGACTTCCTAACGTTGGACTCGCGCTTTGCAAATATTGCGGAGAACACCACCGAGAGCGTGAGGGTTGCGCTCGCCCAGATTGCAGTTCCCTTCGCGACAGGACCGTCGAAAAAGTAAGGGTTAAAACTCAGCAGTAACCAGGCTGTCCCTCCGACAAGAAGTGCGATGCCCCTCTCGACGATCCAGGGGTCCTCGTCTACCTCGGCCCCCCCGAGGTCGGTTTCAGTCTTCACTCAGCGACTCGGTTCATTAAGAATGAGAACAACGTCCATCAGGGCAATGTCACGAAGGTTTCATCCTGACTAGCCTTACCCCGGCAACCCCGTCCGCGCGGCGGGGTTTCAAGTGAGGCTACAAATTTATATCACTTCGCTTCGGCGACGTATGACCGACATGCGTAGAGCCGAGAGAGCGCGAAGCATCGGCGGTACTCCCTAGCGCTTGACCTTCGCCGTCCTCGGGAGCGATGGCCTACTTGCGGTTGCGATCCCTGCTTGCGGAGTTCGGCATCGCCCTCGGAAGGTGCTAGCCGCGATAGATACCGCCCAATCCCAAGCCTATCGATCCTCGACAACGAAGCAACGACGGGCTGCTGACGGACTACAGAATCAAATCTTTCAACGGGGCCAAGCTACCGTTCGATCGCGCGTGCTAGTCCACCCTGCCTTCAATCGTCGAGTCCAGCAAATTGGATCGGAAGCCATTGGTCTAACCAGAATTCAGTCGCGTCGGTTTGGGTATTAATCGCCGGGCCAACCCGGATCTTTGAGCCGCCTCAACGTCCTGAAGTGTAACTATATGTGTCATACAAATCCGGGCCCGCTAGGCAGTTTCGGTAGATAAAACAAGGCTGATCTTCAGGGACCGGAGCGCTCTTGATAGCTACAAATGGGTAGAACCACCTTTGCAACTGGTCAACCGATAGCCATAAGATCAGACCGCGGTCTAATTTTGGAGGAGCGAACATGGCACTAACGATTGAAACAGGAACCTGGCAGTGGCTCTCTGCGCTAAAGATGGCATCGACAATCGCTGGCTTAGCGTTGGGGTCGACGATTGCGCTGGGGCAAAGTCTGCCCTGGATGGACCCGAGTCTTCCTCCCGAACAACGGGCGGCACTCCTGGTCGCCGCGATGTCGCTCGATCAGATGGAACAGCAGATGCACGGTCAATCGGGGCCCATACCCGAGGTTCCATCATGTGGCACCAATCCCATTCGTCATGTTCCAGGAATCCCCGCTCTCGCGATACCCACCTTCCGCATCAGCAATGGTCCCGTTGGGATTGGCCAGGGGGACTGCACGCCGGTGGCCAAGGCAACCGCCATAGTGACGTCGTTGGGACTGGCCGCATCGTTCGACCCGGCCCAAGCGACTGCCTATGGCGATCTCGTCGGGCGTGAAGGAATCAACGTCGGCATTCACGTTGTTGAAGGGCCGGGCATGGATATGGCTCGCGTACCCCAAAACGGTCGCAACTTCGAATACCTGGGCGAGGACCCTTTCCTCGCCGGTTCGATGGCCGTGCCGTACATTCAGTCGATGCAGGCCCATGGCATCATCGGCATGAGCAAGCACTACGTCGGCAACGACCAGGAGACCAACCGGACCACCGTCAACGAAATCATCAACGACCGGACCTTGCACGAGATTAACTTGCTCCCGTTCGAAATGTCGGTCAAGGACGGCGGTGTTGCCGCGATCATGTGCGCCTATAACAGCGTGCAGGATCCGGAAGTCGGCCAGACCAGCGGCGCTTTCAACTGCCAAAACTCGTACCTGCTCAACACGGTTCTGCGCGGGCAGTGGGGCTTCAAGGGTTACGTCCAATCGGACTTCGGTGCAGCGAAGAGCACGGCACCGTCGATGAAGGCTGGCATGGATCTTGAGATGCAAAGCGGCGTGTTCTATACCGCTGCTGCGCTCAACACTGCACTGGCCGCGGGCACCATTACACTGGGCGACATCCAGACCGCTCTCACCCGCCGCTATACACAGATGTTCCGCGCCGGCGTCTTCGACCGACCGATCACGCTGACGCAGATCGACGCTACTGGAGACGGCCTTATTTCTCGCTCCATTTCGGAGGCAAGCTCGGTTCTACTTAAGAATGCGAACGGATTGCTGCCGCTGGATGCATCGCAAATTCATAGCATCGCGCTGATCGGGCAAACACCATTCTCCAATGCCTTCGTTGGCGGCGGCGGAAGCTCGACGGTGTCACCACTGTACGAGATTACCCCGCTGCAGGGGCTGCAGAACGTCTTGACCCAAAAAGGCTCCTCAGCGACCGTGACATTGCTCGTGGCCGCCAATAATGGCAGCAACAACGCCGCGGCTGCTCAGTTGGCTGCATCGTCCGACGTTGCGATTGTCATGGCAGGCGTCATCACCTCGGAAGGCTCGGATCGCCCCAATCTTTCGCTAACCAACAATCAGGACGCGCTAATCGCGGCGGTGGCCGCTGCAAATCCGAAAACGGTGCTGGTGCTCATGGACGGTGACGCGGTGCTCATGCCTTGGATAAATCAGGTGCCCGCCGTTCTTGAGGTCTGGTATCCCGGCGAGGAAGATGGCAACGTGGTCGCCGACCTCTTGTTCGGAAACGCCAATCCCTCGGGCCACCTGCCAATTACCTATCCCGTGAATGCGGCGGATGTTCCGGCAAACACCACCGCTCAGTATCCCGGTGTGACGATCCAAGCCCCCAACCCCAACGGCAATGGCCAAATCATCAATGTGCCCACGGCCACCTATTCCGAGGGCCTACAGATGGGCTATCGCTGGTATGACGCGCAGGGCATTACGCCGTTGTTCCCGTTCGGTCACGGCCTCTCATACACGACTTTTGCGTACTCGAATTTTCAAGTAACGCCAGCCGTGAGCCTTGGAACGACGCCGTTTACTGTCCAGTTCACGGTGCAGAACACGGGAAATGTTGCTGGTGCCGACGTACCGCAAATTTACCTCGGCTTTCTTCCGCAGTTCAGCGAACCGCCGAAGCGACTTGTGGGATTTCAGAAGGTCTCACTCAACCCGGGCGAGCAGAAGTCGGTCACTCTCTCGATCGACCCGAGCGCGACCAATCATCCCTTGTCGTATTGGGATACATCAGTTCAGAACTGGGACACTATGCACGGTAAGCTCAACTTCTATCTGGGTCATTCATCGGGTGACCTTGTGAATACGGCGGTTACGACAGTCGTGTTCCCCTCGAGCCAGATTGTCGGCGATGTGAACGGCGACGGCGTCGTGAACTGTCAAGACCTTATGGCACTGAAACTGGCCTACGGGCTTCATGCTGGCGAGCCAGGATTCTTGCCGACGGCGGACATCGACGGCAACGGTGTCATCGATGTTAATGACTTGACCGCGGTCACGCGTAGGATGACGAGCTGCTGACACGCAAGTAAATCCAGCGGTCCGCGCTTCCTTCGTTCACTTGCCGGGAAGATCCCCGAGACCAACGTGCCGACCATCGCCGAGTTGAAAAAACGTGCGGATCGCTACTCACGTGAGTGGCTAATCCGCACAGGAGGAGATGCCGTTGACAACGGTGGCGACGTCGTTCCGGGCGTTGCGGACCGCCCTTACAACCGACTCGCCAATGAGATCTCCAAACTCATTGGTGGGGGTGAGCTGTCTGGCGGCGATCGTCTACCATCAGAAAGAATCCTCGCGAAGCGCTTTAAAGTCAGTCGAACTTCAATCAGGGAAGCAATTATTGCGTTGGAGATAAGGGGAATAGTGGAAGTTAGAACTGGCTCGGGGATTTACGTGCGCGAGCTGAAGCCATCCTCGTTTCTCCCTGATGCGTCGACGGGGCCGTTCGAGCTACTGCGAGGACGACTCATCATTGAGCCCGAGATCTGTGCAGTGGCGGCATCAAAAGCAAAAGATCCCGATCTCGACAACATTTACGCGTCGATAGTCAGGATGAAAGATACCGTGGAGGACAAACGGGCTAACGAGCTTGCGGATCGGGCGTTTCATATAGCGATCGCTGCGGCGACTGGCAACGATATGCTGGCCCAGATTGTCGCCGGCGTTTGGGATCGAAGACGTGGTGAAATGTGGGAGAAGATCGAACAGCACTTTCATACGCCCGCGCTGCGTGAAGCAGCAGTCGAAGATCACAAAAAGATATTTAATGCTTTACTCGCACACGATTCGCCCGCTGCCAAAGATCAAATGCGCAAGCATATCGAACGGGTTATCCGGGAGTTTGCAAAGGCGTGGTGATAACGTACGGCGGCTGCTTGCCGGTGCGAAACGATCTTCATCCCGCCTACAGTACGACGAGTGCCTTCCGTCCTTACTGCGAAGCGCCGAACGGATCTATCAAGCGGCACGCTCTCGAAGCTTGATCGAATCGCGTCACAGCAAGAGTGCTGCCACCGAAAGACCGTCGAAACTCTCGTCGGGCAGCACGAGGGTTTCGAGGTCATTCAGCCATGCTACAACCGTGGACCGTAGTGGGGCACGGGTTGCCCGAATTCGTAGGCACCAAGGTCAGGCGCGTTTCCGGCATATCCGTCCGTCACATTCGGAATCACGATCCCTCTGTCGATTGCGGCCGAACCCGACGCCAGCGTGAGATCGATGCCGGCCGGGTCGTAGACCGCCGTGTAATTGGTAAAGCTCGGCGGCGGCGCATTGTTGAAGACATTCCAATCGATAAGAATACTGTGCAGATCCTGGCCCGTCCCGGCCTGGTAGGCCGTCAACGTTGGGTAGAGGCGAGTCACCAGATGCGCGGTGTTGTAGTCGGCAGCAACCCCGAACGGCGGCGAGTTGTACTCGAAATTGTTCGTTGCGCCATCATTGGGCCGGTAGCCGTTGTAGTCGAGCGCAGTGTAGTTGGTGAATGTGCCCAACTCGACCAGGATTTCTCCTGGATTGTGCCCTAGCACCAGGTTGTTATAAAACTGCGCGTTCGACCCCTGGTTGCTGCCCCCCGATGTCAGTCCCCCCAATCGGCAAGTGAAGGTGTTGTTGTAATACAGGGAGCCTTCGGCATGAGACCACTTGATGGCGCCGATCCAGCAGTTGTACGAGACGTTGCGGATGAAGTAGGTCGGCCCGGCAAAGGTCGGTTGACTGCTCGTGACCTGACCGGCGTTGTTGTAACAAAGGTTGCGCATGGCGCGCATGTTGTGCATCGACCCATCGGTTTCGAAACAGTTGTCCGCCGTGTGGCTTACGAAATTGTTGTAGAAGTCGTTGGCGACCGGCATGTTGATTCGCTGCACGAGGGAAGGTCCTGCTGTCGGATCGGGATACCCCTCGGGCAGGCCGTGGGTGTCGATGTCGATGCCGTCGTGAAATCTCGAGACCGAGTTATAGGCGACGACATGGCCGGAACCATAAAGCTTGATCCCGATGTACGAAAAAATCGGTGCCGGGTACGGGGTCGGCCGATTCGGGAACGAACTCCAGATCGTCTGCCATGACGGTGTTCCGGCGACAGTGGACGGCCCCCCAAACCAGCCGAAAAGCAGGTCGGGTTCTTCCTTGCCGATGAGTGTGTTGTCGGCAATGTAGTAGTTGGACGAACCCGCGTATTCGGTCCAGACGCCGAAGCCGATATTCTGCAGCGTGCAGCCGATGATGCTCAGTCCCACGGCGCCGACGATGTCCTTGATGCCCGCCCAAAACGCGATGTCAGTATTCTGGACGGTGATCCCTTGGAAGAGGTTGTAGTCGGCGGCCATCACGTTGAACAGGTTGTGATTGCCGCCGCCATCGAAGATCACCGGTCCGTCGCCCGCGGCGATGATCGAAATGGGCTTGTCGGCGGTGCCCTTGGCGGTCAGGTAATACGTCGCGTCGAACGGCGTTCCCAAACCGGCAAAGCTGTAGTGCCACGGGTCGTCGAGATAGGTACCGGCGTGGACCATGATCGTGTCTCCCGGTACGACGCGCGCCCGGCAGGCCTTGTTGCCGTCGCCGTTTGACGCGCAAAGAAAGTAGGCAGCCAGCAGGCCCGTGAATGCGGGCTGGATCTTTGTGCCGGTGAAGTTAAGCGGGTAAACATGATAGACGCTGCCTCCCACTAAGGGTTTCGGCACCGGTCGTGTGCGGACCGAAATCTTTTGATAGGGATTGCCATTAACGCCGTCCGGATCGTGCATCGTAAGAATGACCTGATAATCCGTATCCGGGTCAAGATCGAGCACGCTCCCGGCAAACATATTCGGTGCGGTATAAACGCCGCCTGCGCCTTGGTCATTGACTTCGTTTTGAATCCGAAGCAGGTTCATGCCCTGCTTCCAAACACCGGAAGTGTCGGATGTCTTGTGGTACTGGACGGTGACGGTCGCATTACGATTGGCGTCGCCATCGATGTACCACTCGAAGCCCAGGTTCTGGAGCGTTGGTGGCTCGACCACGAACTGGCCGGGGGTAACGTTGTTCGGAACCGTCTGGGCAACCGCTATGGGGACACCCAGCAAACACAGCACGAACAGCAACGTGGACTTACTCGTATGTTGCATTTTCTCCTCCTACACAGATATCAGTTGCTCCCTGTTCAAGTTATTCGTTCGCGCACGCGATGAACATCGTCGGCCCGACACGTTCTTGTTCAACCGATGCGCGAGCACCTGCGTGGCGAAGGCGGTGGACGTCAAGAGACAGAGCAGACCTGCGGCACGGAAAAGCAATTGAAAACGCCATGCATAAAACTAGCTCCTTGCTGTAGCGTCGTAGGGATGGGCCATTGGGAGCGCACTCAGCGTCGTTGGGACGCGATACCCAAGCTTGGTCAGCACATACTGTCGGTATGCTACAACAATCAACGTAGCGAGGGGCACCGGATGCGGGATGAAGGCGCTCCGGCATCGCCCCCGTGACCGAGCGTAGCGGCAACAAGCGTTAAGCGCTGGCCAGGCTTTGTTCAGCAGCTTCGAACCTTGAATTCCACGCGTCGATCGAGCGCATCGCGCAGATCGTCGGTGCCTGATCCCACGAGATTTTCCCGGAAGCCCATCCCTACCGACACGAGGCGGCCGGTAGTCTCCGGAGCCTGTGCCTCGATGCGGCGCTGGATGGCGACCGCTCTTTGCAGCGAGAGCCTCTCGTTGAACGGCTCCGCGCCCGTGTGGCTTGTGTGACCGATGATGGTCAGGCAGCTCTTCGACGCTGCGACTTCGCGCGCGACAAGGCGCAGCCACACGTTGTACGGGCCGCTGATTTTCGGGTCCGCCAGGAACTCGGTAGAGCCGGGACGGAACAGGAGTTTGACCGAAAGACTGTTAGTCGCCAGGCCGAGGGCGACTATTTTCCCGAACGCTTTCTCAGCATCGTCGCTACGCCCGAGCTGCGTGTACGAAAGATAGAGCCCATTGAGGACGCGCAACTGTTGTCCCTCGGGTCGCGCCGCGGCCGACTCGTAGTAGCGCAACGCCTCCGCATAGTTGCCCGCTTCATAGCGGTCGGAGCCTTCGCTTATCAGAGCGTTGATCGGCAGCCGCGACATGTAGATCTCGTCCGCCGCGCCGCCGGTCGGCGTCTGTGCCGTCTTGATCTGCCCTTCGACGACGCGATCCTTGGTCAATGAAGGACTGTCGCGATAAAACGGCGTAGGTGTGGTGTCGACTCCTTCGTTGCGGATCCTCGCTGCGGACTGAGCCACGACGAACCCGGTCTTGATATCGGTCAGTGAGAGGCTGATGCGGAATGTCGATGTTCCTTTCGCCGCATCGATCGGAGTCAACGTCGCGGCCAGGAGATACTGCGCCTTGCCTAGGGTCGTCGAGTTGACCGCCGCCACGTCGAATTGCGCGAACTTGCTCGAAGCGCGCTGGAGCAGCCGCGAATCAAGCGCTTTCGATGCGACCGTCTGCTGCCCGGTGTTCCCATCGATGGCTGGGTCGACCGCGATGATACTGCGGGGGGCGTCGGACTTGAGCAGGCTGGGTGCGGCGCTGAACGCCGGCAGCCTTTGCGTCTGAACCAGTAAATCGTCGATCGCGTAATCGACACCCGCGTCGAAGTTCAATTCGGACGACGGCGCGGCCGGACGCTCGGGAGCCGGTGGCGCTGCGCATGAACCAAGCAGGAGTAAGGCAGTGAGGCTGGCGCTGGCCGGCCCGTTCGTCATACACCGCGGCAGATTTAGCGACATGAGCTTGCAAGCTCCTTCTTTTCTTCGCTGGACAGCGTCTCGCCAAGAGTAGCCTTTTCCATGATCCGACTGCAACGCGCGGTAGTCCGGTCAGACGCGGTGGCTGCGGGGACCGGTGGGGCCGGAGATGCATCGGTCTTCGGTTTGATCCTGGGGTTCGTATTTGCCACCGGTGCGGGCGGAACAATCACGGGCTGCGTCGAATCGGATGCAGGTGCCGGTACATCGCCCGCAACGCGTGCGGCGGGAACTGGTGGCGGCGCTTCGGGTTTGGTCGTAATCGCGGACGAGGTCTGCGTATCGACGATGCTTTTTTCCGTCGCAGTCGGCGGCGCGGCCGCTTGTTTGGTCGTGACCGGAGACGCGACGGTCGCGTTCGCAGTCGGCGGACTCTTCGCGCCGTTCGGCTCAGTCAGTTTCGTGCCCACGAACAGTAACGCAACGCCGAGCGCGAGCACTCCGATTACGAGAAACGAGTTGCGAACGATCTGGCGCGCACGGGTCCATTTGGCCATAGAATCGGCGGCGACCGCGGCCGCAGCCCGCCGCTTCGCCTCGATCGTCGCGGGAGCCTTCGTAGCAACCTCGGGCAGCGCGGACTCGGGAGCATCCTCCGCGAGCTCGACCTTGAGCCTTTGCAGCACCGTGGCGCTCGGCGCGATGGCGTACAACTCGTGCGCCCGCCCGTGCTTGTCGCCGGGGGCGCCAATGTGTTTGAACAGCTCGGCGTAAGCCGAATCAAGGCACGCGACCGCGTCGAAGAACGCCTGCGACGCGGTGATCTGCCCGGGAGCGGCAAAGTCCATGATCCGCTTGGCGGCGTTGATGCCGTCGCCGACGAAATTGGGCCGCGCTTCCATGTCGGTCGACTCTTTGACGGATCCGAGATGGACGCCCGTGCGCAGGCGGTTCGAAGGAAAGCCCGCTTCGCCCGCGGCTCGTCCGAAATCTTCCGCAATCGCCAGCGCCATGTAGAGCGCGTGCTCGGGATTGGAGACGAACGCGATCAACGCGCCGTCGCCCGTGTCCTTGATCCGATAGTCGACCTCGCGCAGAGCCGCAAGATTGCGACGGAGAATCGTCGACAAGGTGGCCTTGGCAGCGTACTGCTCGGCCGCCGTTCCCTTCGAGTATTCGACAAGGTCGGTGAACAGGAAACTAGCGACCAACGTACGGATCGGCGGATGCCGCTCGGTCTCGGTCACGGCGAGCTCACCAATGTGTCTATGCGAAGGGCCGGAGTTGACTATTCGTTCAGGAACGCTCCCTTTCCAAGCCGCTATCGAGAGCTCAGCCAAGTGTCGCGCCTGAAATTCGCTCAAACGCCGGTTAGTCTAGCGGAAAAGGCTACTGGGAGCGAAATGAGGAGTTTCCCCGGGAACCGGTCGACAGCAAGGCGAACCGAACACTTCAAGCACGTTTTTTGAGGCAGCCCTAACCAGTTCAGGCAGAATGATTTCGATGGGTACCCACTCGCTTCGGGTATCCGCGAGCCGCAGGAGCTATTCATAATCGCGGACGCTTGGACAAAGTGGTAGTCCTCCGCAATCACGGCATGGCAATCGACCCGAACAGAGCTGGGAGTCCACGTTGAAGACACAGGTGAATCGCCTTACGGTCGATCTGGACGGGTACCCGGACCTGGTCGTGGTATATCTCGGCATGCAAGTTAATGCGCTTGCCGGAATTAGGACACTCTTTAGACTCGGCCCTCAGATCCAGGTAGCCGGCACTGCACGGCCTGATGGGTTGTTGCATTGCGAGCAGAACCTCATCTTCGGCTTCTTTCCTTTTCACGTTGGGATGCGCTGGTACTGGAGGGATTTCGCGTCGTTGGAAACATGGACACGTTCGACACCGCATCGTAAGTGGTGGACCAATTTCCTTCGGAACTCAGGTGGCACAGGCTTTTGGCACGAGACGTATTGCATGCGTGGCGGGATGGAAGCCATTTACGACGACATGCCGCGGGACATCGGCTTTGCTGCCTTCGCACCGCTTTCTAAAGCTCGGGGCGGCCAGTTCTCTGCGCGTCGCCGGCTGCAGCTACAAGGCGGCACGCCATCGCAACCTGAAGGGGTGTCCGAACCTGACATGTACTGACCGGAATCCCGCAAGTGGCTGCTGACGGCCGAGCGGACGAATGTACTTTCGCCACACTGCGAGTCGCGCGTCGCGGCCGAAGGCCCTTCTCCTGCGGAGCCCAGCTTCGTCGATTAGGCGCTTTTACGCTTTCACACCTCGTTACGGCCCGCCTCGGCCGCCGACGGCGCCATACACCTGCCCGGTCGAATAGCTCGATTCAGGGGAAGCCAGCAAAACATAGATCGCAGCCAACTCCGCAGGTTGCCCAGGTCGGCCCATCGGAGTCTCCTCACCGAAGGAGGGAATCTTTTCGGCCGGCTGTCCGCCCGTGACTTGCAGCGGGGTCCAGAAAGGACCGGGCGCAACGGCATTCACGCGAACACCTTTCTTGGCGAGCTGCTTGGCCAGGCCTTTGGTGAAGATCATGATTGCGCCCTTGGTGGCAGCGTAATCGATGATGTTCTCCCCGGGGTCATAGGCGTTCACCGACGCGGTATTGATGATCGTCGCGCCGGGTTTGAGGTTGGGTACGGCCGCACGCGTGATCCAGAACATCGCATGGACATTGGTCTTGAATGTCTCGTCGAACTGCGCGGTCGTGATGTCGATGATTGAATCTTTCGAGAACTGGCGCGCGGCATTGTTGACGACGATGTCGAGGCCGCCCAGCTGCTGCACTGCTGTCGCTACGAGCTTATTGCAGAACGCCTCGTCCTTAATTTCTCCAGGAATGCCCACGCCTTTGCGGCCTTCGGCGCGGATAAGTTGGAGTACTTCGCGCGCATCTGCCTCCTCAGGTGGCAAGTAATTGATCGCGACGTCGGCGCCCTCGCGCGCATACGCGATCGCCGCGGCGCGGCCGATTCCTGAATCGCCCCCAGTGATGAGCGCCTTGCGACCCGCGAGACGACCCGATCCTTTGTAGCTCGTCTCCCCATGATCCGGGCGCGGGTCCATGCGGCCAGCGAGACCCGGCCAAGGCTGCAGGATTGTTCATTCCGCTGAGCGCATTACCGGTCGTCTACGCAAATGGTGCGATGACAAAGCCCAGCGCGAGCGCGGTGGCAGATAGGACCTTGAGGCAATCCACGATGGGCTCCATGGTCTTAGCGGGTTTTCCGGTCCGCGTTGTCGAGTGTTTGTTCTGCGTTTCCGACGCCCTTCTGCACCTTTCCTTCAACCTGCTTTGCAGCGCCCTTGACCTGCTGCGACTTGCTTCCGGTCAACTCTCCGACTTTCTGTTGAGCTTTGCCCGCTATGTCTTTTGCGGTGCCCTTCACCTGATCACGGTTCATCATTACCTCCTATAGGTTGGCGCGAGGATGGGAGCGTAATTGAACTCAGGCGGCCGCACAGTCGGCGCAACTCTGAATGTGCTGTAGGAGCGCGAGGCAATCTCACAGCACCGGGTACGTTTCCACGATGAAGGTAATCCTCTGGGAAGGAAAGACCTTCCGCATCCGCACGACCGGGTCCATGCCGTTGGATGCCTTTTAGGTCGTTGGATGTCGTTCGATGTCGTGCTCCACGGCTTCTAATCTTTACAGGAACTCAATATACTTTGTACTCCGCGTCACAGAGATGGCGCGTCGAACACTCAGTCTTACCGAGGAGAGAAAGATGTCTAACTTTCGTTTGAGCCTTACAGGAGGTGGTAACAAACTCTTCGTTGTTTTCTTGAACGTCGTCATTGCTGTCCTAGTCGCTGTTGCCGCGACCTCTGCTGGCGCGCAGCAACCACCCAACCAGTTCACGATCAAGATCCTGTCGTCACCTGCTTACGCGGTGACTGGCGGTGATGCTCTCGCCGAAGTTCAAGTCCCCACCTCGACCGCGCTCAGCGACGTTTCGATCAAGCTCAATGGCGTCGACGTGACCGGTGCTTTCCGCACTCTCGGGACGTTTTCGCTAAGGGGCTTTATCAGCGGGCTCAAGTCGGGCCAGAACGTGCTCAGCGCGGGGCCGCGCTCGACCGGGCAGATTCTCGCCAAGATACTGGTCATGAACTATCCGTCTAGCGGGCCAATATTTTCCGGCCCGCATCAAACGCCTTTTGTATGCGAGACCGACTTCCAGGGCCTGGGGCCACCGCTGGATCCCGACTGCAGCGCACCGACCCGCGTCGACTACTACTACCGGTCGACGACGACGAACAGCTTCCAGCCGTTCAACACGTCGGGGCCGCGTCCGGCCGACCTGGCCATGACGACCACGAACGAAGGCATGACGGTTCCCTACATCGTGCGCCGGGAGATGGGCGTGATCAACCGCGCCGTCTACATGGTCGCGATCCTGCACGATCCGGCCGGCCCGCTGTCCGACCCGTTCACGAGAACTTCGGGCTACAACGGGCGGCTGATCTACACCTTCGGCGGCGGCTGTCAGGCTGGCTATCACCAGGGGAGATCGGTTGGCGGGATGTCCGCAACGACGTTTAACCTCGAGGACACCGGCGCCGCGTTCCACGATGTATTTCTCGCCCGCGGCTACGCCGTCATCGGCGGCTCGCTTAACGTCACCGGCACGAGCTGCGCCGACGTGATCTCGGCGGAGACCGCGGAGATGATCAAGGAGCATTTCATCGAGGAGTTCGGACCGCCGCGCTACACGATAGGACACGGCGCCTCGGGCGGCTCGATGCAGCAGCACCTGCTGGGCAACAACTATCCGGGCCTTCTCGATGGGATCATTCCGGGCAGAAGCTTTCCCGACATGATGAGCTTCCTGAATCCGCTCTTCGACTGCGAGCTCCTCAGCAATGGCTTCAATACGTCGTCGCTGACCTGGACCAACGCGCAGAAGACTGCCGTCGCCGGATTCAAGGATTTCGGCTATTGCGTCAGCAACGGCACGCGCTACCCGAACCTGCGCGCGAACAACTGCAACACGACGTCCATTCCGCCCGCGCTCGTCTACAATCCGGTCACCAATCCTCATGGCGCGCGCTGCACCTACCACGACAACATGGTGAACATCTTCGGCATCGATCCCTCGACCGGATTTGCGCGGAGGCCCTTCGACAACGTCGGGATCCAGTACGGGCTCGGCGCGCTCAACGCCGGCGTGATCAGCTTCGCGCAGTTCATCGATCTGAACGCGCGGATCGGCGGGCACGATCTCGACGGCAACCTGGTCCCGAACCGAACCGTTGCCGACCCGCTCGCGCTGACGACCGCGTATCAGACGGGCCGCGTCAACGAATTCGGAGCAGGCGATTCCATGATTCCGATCATCGACCTTCGCTCGTACGTCGACACGCCGTACAGCGACGGCTCCGTCGACGTGCACGATTCGTACCATAGCCGCACAAACCGCGCGCGCCTCGTCGCAACCAACGGCAATGCCGACAATCAGATCATCGTGACGGCGCAAACGTTGGGAACGTTGACTCTCGACACGAGCACGATCGGCTCCCCGTTGAACGTCGCCGCTTACGCAATGCTCGATGTTCTCGACCGGTGGCTCGCCAACATCGCCAACGACGCGGCGCCCGGCTCGCAGCCGCAGAAGGTCGTGCGGAACAAGCCGAGCGACGCGGTCGATGCCTGCTACGACCTTTCGGGCCAGAAGATCACCAATGCCGCGCAGTGTGCACAGATGTTTCCGTACTACGGCTTCCCGCGGCTCGTCGCCGGGGGTCCCGTCATCGACGATGTCTTCAAGTGCGCGTTGAAACCAGTCGATCCTGCCGACTACAGTCCGCCGCTGACTGCTCAGCAGTTGGCGATGGTCCAGGCGGCGTTTCCAGGGGGGGTTTGCGATTGGACTAAACCCGGCATTGGCAAGACTCCTCTTGCGAATACCTGGCTCTCCTATCCTACACCGGGGACTTTCTTCCACATGCAATAGCGCCGCACGAAAGAGAAACGATGCCGAGATCTGCTCGGCATCGCTTCCACGGTTCGTCGGACAGTGACCGCACCGAGCCAGCATCAGCATGGCACATCACAGCAGGCGTGCGAGGAATTCGCGCGTGCGAGCTTCGCGAGGCGTATGCAGCACCTGGGAAGGCGGCCCACGCTCTGCGACCACGCCCTGGTCCATGAATACGACTTCGTCCGCCACCTCGCGCGCGAAGCCGATCTCGTGTGTGACCACCACCATGGTCATGCCGTCCCGCGCCAGCGAGCGCATGACGTCGAGCACCTCGCCGACGAGCTCCGGATCGAGGGCCGAGGTAGCTTCGTCGAACAGCATCACGCTTGGCTCCATCGCGAGTGCCCGCGCGATCGCGACGCGTTGCTGCTCGCCACCAGATAGGCGATTGGGATAACGATCTTTCTTGCTGGCGAGCCCGACGCGTTCGAGTAGCGCGAGCGCCTTGCGCTCCGCTTCCGCAGCTTTCGTGCGTCGCGCCAGTTTCGGTGCGAGCGTCACATTATCCAGAACGGTCATGTTCTGGAATAGATTGAAACGCTGGAACACCATGCCGATTGACGCGCGCGACGCGCATAGCTCGTGCTCGCGAACCTCGTGCAGGCGGTCACCGACGAGACGATAGCCGACGAACTTTCCGCCGACGAGGATGTACCCGGCATCGGGACGTTCCAGGTGATTGATACAGCGAAGCAGCGTCGACTTGCCCGAACCGGAGGGACCGATCACGCATACGACCTTGCCCGTCGCGACGTCTAGACTGATGCCTTTGAGAACCTCCACATTTTCGAAGCGCTTGTGGAGGTCTCGAACTTCGATCATCGCTTCCATCGCATCAATCCGGCCCTGCAATCGGACGGCCGCCCACCCGCAGACGCGACCACATGCTCCCGCCCGTCGTGGTTTCCTGGACGCTTCGCCCCAAGCGCCGCTCAATGACGCGCTGCGCAAGCGTGAGCAGGCTCGTCAGCGTGATGTACCAAAGAGACGCGACGATCAGGAGCGGAATCGTTTCGAAGGTCCGGGTATAGATAAGCCCCGCCGCGGCGAGCAGCTCGGTGACCGAGATTACGCTCGCCAAGGACGAGAGCTTCAGCATGCCGATGATCTGGTTGCCGGTCGGCGGCACGATCACGCGCAGCGCCTGCGGCAGGATGATGCGGCGCATCGTCTGCGCTCGGGTGAGGCCGAGCGCCACGCCAGCTTCGCGCTGGCCGGGATCCACGCTCATGATTCCCGCGCGCACGATCTCGGCCATGTAGGCGCCCTCGCACAAGCCAAGCCCGAGGTTGGCGGCAACGACAGGCGTGATGATCGCGTTCGCGTTGAGCGAGACGAAATCAGGGCCGAAAAACGGCACCCCTAACGTGATCCTCGGAAACAGTGCGGCGAGGTTGTACCAGAAGATCAACTGCACCAGCGCGGGCGTTCCCCGGAAGGCCACGATGTAGAACGTGGCCGCACGCGAGAGCAACGTGTTGTCGGACAATCGCATCAGCGCGGCAATCACACCGAGGGTGACGCCGATCGCCATTGCCGACACAGTCAACTCGATCGTGAGCTTGACCCCGTCGAGAATTTCCTTGCTGAAGAGGTATTTTCCGACGACCTTCCACTGGAAGTTCGGATTGTTGAAGATGATGGAGACGAACCAGACCAGCAACAGCGCTACGACCACAGCGGCGGCCCGGCGACCCGGACGCGCCAGCGGGACCGGCGGCAGGTACACACGCGGCGTGCCCTTGTCAGAAATGGAAGTCGCCGTCGAACTCAATGTCGAAGCGCTTTACTGGAACACCGCCGGCGACGCGCGCTCGGGACTCAACGACCACCTTTCCCAGATTTTGTCGTAGGTGCCGTCCTTGACGAGCGAGTTCAACGCCGCTTCGATCGCCTGGCCGAGCTTCACGCTCTGCTTATTGAACGCGATACCACATTCCACCGTAGCACCGG
Organism: uncultured beta proteobacterium; assembly: GCA_963816915.1. Classification (GTDB taxonomy): domain Bacteria; phylum Pseudomonadota; class Gammaproteobacteria; order Burkholderiales; family Casimicrobiaceae; genus PALSA-1003. The sequence continues at coordinate 830,981 of CAWFMK010000007.1, read as the reverse complement.
GGACGGGACCGCCGGGGGCGGCGTCCAATTTACCGTTCGAATGTTTGGCAGCGACGATCGCCGTCGCGAAGCCGACGCCGGCAGCTTCGGCGCGGCCGGACTCCACGGCCAGGACTTGCGGCCCCTTGCCTTCGAACACCAACAGCTCGATCTTGGCCTTGCCCGCGGTCACGCATTCGTCCGACTTCTTCTGCCACACGAGGAGCGGTTGGGTGCCCTTCTCGACCGCGATGGTGTGGCCACACGCGTCGTCGTTGCGAACGCTGGTCGGGTTGCCTTTGCGCACGACGAGGCCGTTGCTGAAATGCCCGTAGCGGACGAAGGAGACGAGCTGCAGCCGCGCGGGAAGGATGCCCATGGCCGACATCGCCGCGTCGACGCGTCCGCCGGATACGCTCGGGATCATCGACGCAAAGCCGATGCGCTGGATGTCGACCTTGAGCCCCAGCTTGTCGCCGATGGCGCGGATCATATCGACGTCGAGCCCCGTCTGCTCGTTCTTCTCATCGAGATAATTGAAAGGCTCGAAGTCGAGCGGCATCGCCACAACCAGCGTTCCCTTTTGCTTTATGTCGTCCGGCAGCAATGCGCGCGCGGCCTCGTCTACCGCGGCGTAGCTCACGACGCTCGCGCATAGCGCCAGCGCTGCCAGCAGCGCGGTCGCGGCGCGAACGCCACAGCCCAAACGGCGGCGGGATGGAATTTCGACGGTTGCAGTCATTGCATTCTCCGTGGCGGTGGTTAACCTGTAATACAGCAAGACTCTAAAGCAGCTACCGCGCTAACGCAATGATGACTAAGTTGACCTGCACGACCACGTCCATCTGTGCTTGGGACCCGCGCCAACCTGTAAGACAGCGAGCTGAAACGAGACGTTGCAGTCGCTACTCGAGGACGAAAAGTGCAGGGTCGACCATCGTGTGGTTCAGCGTCACACCCCAATGCAGATGCGGGCCTGTGGCGCGCCCGGTCGCGCCCACCTGGCCAATCACGGCGCCGGTGTCCACGGTGTCGCCGAGCTTAACGTCGATCGCGCTCAGATGGCCATACATCGTGACCAGACCTTGCCCGTGGTCGAGGATCACGGTGTTGCCGTTGAAGAAATAGTCGCCCGTCAGGACGACCTTTCCGGGCGCGGGCGCAACGACGGGCGTGCCCGAAGGCGCCGCGATGTCCATGCCCGTGTGGGGACTGCGCGGCTGGCCGTTGAACACGCGACGCATGCCGTAGGAACTCGAGCTTGGGCCCGGCACAGGTTGCCGGAAGCGGAGGGTCGTCGGTGGCGCTTCGCTGAAGGTGGCCAGCGCGGCCTGCAGCGTCGGCCGCTCGCGATTCACGCGCTCGAGATCGTCGGGGCCGAGCTCCACCATACCCGGCGCTACGCGCAACCGCTGAACGACGTACTGCTTTGGCCGGATGACGAGTTCAACGCTCGTCAGTTTCGCATCGGGCTTCCCTACCGCGACCTTGAGTTTGCCGGGCTTGGTATCGAGTGGAACGCCGACCACTGCGAGCCAATGATCGTCGTCGCGCAGCACCATCACGCGCGCGCCACCCAGCGTGACGTTCGGCACATCCCCCGCCGGCGAATCGATGCGGACTAAGGCGACGCCGCCCGGCACGAGACTCTGCTGGGGCAGTGTTGAGAGTCCTTTGGCGGAAGCGATCGCCGTGAGGAGGAGCCCGGCGACGCAGATTGAGGCGCGGGGAGTCAAAGAAACGACTCCAGCAACGCACCCACCTGCTTCGGAGCCTCGATGAGCACGCTGTGCCGCAGTCGTGGCAGCACATGCACTCGCGAGTCGCGGATTCGCTCCCCCATGAGGCGCGCCATCCGCGGCGTCGCCGCGGTGTCGTGCTCACCGGTGATGATCAGTGTCGGTACGCGAATCTGATCGAGGCGATCTTCGAAATCCTCGGTGCAGAATACTCTGAACGTTTGAAGATACGACGTCGCATCGCACGCCACGACCTGTGCGACGCGACGGTCGACGATGTCAGGATGTGCTTTGCGGAACTCGTCTGTGAACCATCGCTCGCGGTTCGCATCCGCAAGCGCGGCGCGACCATGCTGCTTCAGGAATTCGACGCGTTCGAGGGCCCTCGCCTTTTCCTCCGCCGTGCGGCCGCAGACTGTGCCAATCATGGCGAGCTTTTCCACCCGCGTCGGGAAATCGAGCGTGAGCGCCAGCGCGACAGCCCCGCCCAGCGAGAAGCCGACGACGCGGCACTGCGCAATTCCAGCCTCGTCAAGCACCTGAATCGCATCGCGCGCGAGATCGTGAGCGTCCAATGGTCCGGTAATCTGATCTGATTTGCCGTGTCCGCGCATATCCATCGCGGTCACATCGAACCGCTTGTGCAGTTGCTCGCTAATCGCAGCCCAATGGCTTGCATCGCCGCCGACGCCGTGAACGAGTAGCACGGGTGGGCCGGCGCCTTGCCGTTGAAATGCAATCTTCATCGGATTCGTTGTATAAAAGCGCGATGGGCCTTTCGTGCATAGACGTACATCACCATCTGTTCCCTCCGCCATTCGTCGCTGAGCTGATCGAGCACGATCATTATCTCGCTCGCGGCGTCGCGCGCCACTGGACGCCACAGGTATCTCTCGAGGACATGGACGCCGCCGGCATCGCGACTGCGTTCACATCCATCACGGCGCCAGGCCTCGCGCTCGTTCCGAGCGAGCGTCTTCTCACCGTCAACCGCGAATGCAACGACTTCGGCGCGCGCATGTCGGCGGATCATCGCGAGCGCTTCGGCCTTTTTGCCAGCCTGCCGCTGCCGAACGTCGACGACAGCCTGCGCGAGATCGAGTATGCGCTCGACGCGTTGAAGGCGGACGGTATCGGCCTTCTCACGAGCTATGGTGATCGCTGGCTCGGCGACCCCGCGTTCGCCCCGATCATGGACGAACTGAACCGTCGCCGTGCCGTCGTATACGTCCATCCCACCGTCGCCGATTGCTGCCGCAACCTGCTGCCGGGTATCGCCGACTGGGTGCTCGAATTTCCGATCGACACGACCCGCGCGATCGCCAGCCTGCTCTTTGGCGGCACGCTCATGCGCTGCTCCTACATTCGCTTCATATTTGCGCACGTGGGCGGTATCCTGCCGCTGGTCGTCGAGCATCTCGTGCGTGCCGCGCACGTCAATCCGAAGCTCGCGTCGACAGCGCCGCATGGTGTGCGCGCACACCTGCGCACTCTGCACTACGATACCGCGCTGCGAATGCACCCGGTGGGGATGAGCTCGGCACTGCAACTCGTCGATGCTTCGCAGCTCCTGCTCGGCACCGATGCGCCGTTGCGCGAGAGCGCGGATCAGCTCGCTGAGCTGCACGCGCAAGGCTTGCCTGATGATGTCGTGTGCAAGATCGAATCCGGGAACGCGCGGCGCCTGCTCGATCGCTACCGCTCGCTCACTCGCTGACTTTGATGTTGCGCTTGCGCGCGATCTCGACCCACTTGTCGATCTCGGCGCGGACCTGGTTCGCCAGGACCTCCGGGTTTCCGCCACCGGAATCGAGAGAGAGCTGACTAAGCCCGTCCTTTGCGGCCTGCGTCTGGATGGCCGCGTTGGCCTTCGCATTCAAGAGATCGACTATGCCCTTGGGCGTGCCGCTCGGCGCGAACAGCCCGAACCATGTGACCACGTCGAACCCTGGCACACCCGCTTCGGCGACGGTCGGCACATCGGGGAACACTGACCAGCGCTGTTTACTGGTGACGGCGAGAAGCTTTACTTTGCCGCCTTTGACCTGTCCAAGCGCTGCCGGCCCGTCGAATGTGTATTGCACGCGGCCCGCAATCAAATCCGTCATGGCTGGCGCGCTTCCACGATAAGGTATGTGCGCGACGTCGATGTTCGCAAGCGACGCGAAGAGCTCGCCCGCAAGATGATTGATGCTGCCATTGCCGTAAGACGCGTAGTTGATCGAGCCCGGGCTTGGCCTTGGCAAGCGCGATGAGGTCCTTCACTGACTTCGCTTCGAAAGAGGGCGCGGCGAGTAGCATGAAAGGCGACGTGCCGATCAGCATGACTGGCGCGAAGTCGCGCACCGGATCGTAATCGAGCTTGGAATACACCGCGACGTTCGAGCCATGCGTGCTCGGCGTGCCGACGAACAGCGTGTAGCCGTCCGGGGTCGCGTGCGCCGCCCGCGCGGTGCCTATCGTGCCACCCGCGCCGGACACATTCTCCACAATCACGCTCTGGCCGAGCTGATCGCCCAGGCTGGAGGCGAGGATGCGAGCCGCCACATCTGCGCCGCCACCGGCCGGGAAGGCGACGAGCAGCTTGATCTGCTGCGTCGGGTACTGCTGCGCCCACGCGGGTAGAACGGCGAGCGCGAGCAAGAAGAAAGTAACGAAACGACGCATGGCAAATGTTCGTTGTGAAAATCAGAACGCGAGGATGCGCCGCGGGTTGTCGACGAGGATCGTCTCGAGCTCGCGGGCGCGGAAACCTTTCTTCTCGAGCCGTGGCGCGAAACTTTCGAAGAGATGCCCCAGGCCGACCTTCTCGTTCAGCAATTGCGGGTTGTCTGCGGTGGCGGGCCCTCGCGGGTTGAAGAACCAGCGATCGTAGGTGATGGTCATCTGCGACAGATAGCCGCGGTCGGCCACCTCGCACATCATCCGTGCCATCGTTTCGTCGAGCTCCTCGGTGCTGTCGTGCCGCCACGGAATACCAAGGTGATCTACCTGCACGCTGGCGCCGCGCTTGCAGACGTCAATGATTTGCTCGACGTCCTGCGGCTCGACGAACGCGTGACCCACGATCACCTTGGAGGGGTCGCCGCCCTCCTCTTCGATCACATCGAGCTGCTCGATGCCCGGATTCGTGACGGTGTAGTCCATTGGATCGGTATGGGTGTTGATGCACACGCCCAAACGCTTCTGCGCCCGCCCCGCCGCGCGGATCAGCCTATCTTCGTAGACACCGATGCGTCGGCCGTTCGGTCCGATCGGGCTTGGCATCGGATTGACGCTTTCCTGGCCGGTCGCGATCTTGATTGCTCCTGCCTTGATGTCCGTCTGGAAGCCGCCGAACACCATGCCTTCCGTGATGTCGCGCACGTAGAACTCGGTGAGCTCCTCCACGGTCTGGCGGCGAAACCAGTATGGCACGCCCATGCGCTCGGGAAAGAATCCCGTCACGCCGATCACGTTGCAGCCCGTCTTTTGCGCCACACGCTTCATGAGCTCCGGGTTGCGGCCCACTTCGCAAGGCGTCATGTCGACGAGCGTAGCGTAGCCCCACTCTTCCATCCCGGTCTTGAGCTCGCGCGAGATGCGCTCGACCGCGTCGTCGAGTCGAAAGCTCGACAGATGGTCGTACTCACCACCGGGGTACGTATACAGGAGATGCTCATGCGTGAGCGTGCGGCCGATCTTCTCGGCAGGCACATCGCCAGTCACTGTGCGGATCTTCATTTCGCTTTCGCTTCCTTCGATTCGGGTTCGGCGAAGCTTCGCTCGGCGGCGGCGAGATGCGCATCCATTGCTGCCGCAGCCGAGACTGGATCGCGATCGACGATCGCATCGTAGATCGCGCGATGCTCCTCGGAGGCCGCGCGACGGCGGTACGGCGCGCGCGCCGCTGCAAGGGAATGTTCCTCGAGCACGCTCCGCAAGTCTTCGACGAGCTTGACGATCAGCGGATTGCCCGACGAGTGCGCGATGGCGATGTGAAAGCTCGCATCGAGCTGATTGCGGCGCGCCGGATTGTCGGCGTCGTCCATGCGCGCGAGGATCGCGGCGAGCTCGCCGACGTCACGATCGCTTCGCCGCTCCGCGGACAAGCGCGCCGCCGGGATCTCGATGCAGCGACGCACTTCGCGCACATGTGCGGGAGAATAGCGACCGAGCAGCAGCGGCACGCGGACGCAATCCGAGAGGACGAAGGTGCCGATGCCGGGCTGCGAGGTCGTGAGCCCCAAGGCCTGCAGGCTCATCAGCGCTTCGCGAATGACCGGACGGCTGACGCCAAACGCCTTGCAGAGCTCGCTCTCGGAAGGAAGGCGCTCGCTGGGCTTGAACTCGCCCGATGCGATCTGCGCGTGCAGCCGTTCTTGCACGTCGGCAACAGCGCCACGACGCGGAACCACGCGCAGCTTCATGTAAGACAGCCTTCGCTCCATGCACCTTTAATTTTCACGGCTCCTGGTTCTTTCCGGGCCATTCTCGCTGTACGATGACGGCACGGCGGCACGGTCGCAGCCTGTCAGACAGCTTACCGCAAACGGAGTCCCATGGGCAAGGTCGGGGTGTTCATCTACAACGGCTTCCAGGAAATGGAGTTCTGGTATCCGGTGCTGCGCCTGCGCGAGGTGGGCGCGGAGGTCGTCGTGATCGGCGTCGACGGCAGCGACGCGGCGGCTAGCGTGCTCGGCTATCCGGTGGTCCCGAACGTGGCAATGGCGCAGGCCTCGCCTAGCGAATTCGCCGCGCTGATCGTTCCCGGCGGCAACATCACCAAGCTCGCAGACAACACGGCGTTCGGAAACTTCCTGCGCGAGGCAGCCAGCAAGCGCGTCCGCATCGCCGCCGCTTCCCAAGCGGTGGCGTTCGCCCCCGACGCCCTGGTGGCGCACACCACCGACGACGTCCCTCTGTGGACACGCAAACTTCTTGAGGAACTTTCGCAATGAACCTGCCCGACGCGCAAATCGCGGTCCTTGCCGAGAACATGTATCAGGAGCTCGAGCTCTGGTATCCGCTCATGCGTCTGCGCGAAGAAGGGTGCAACGTGGTCGTCGTCGGGCCCGCCGAGCAGACTTATGCGAGCAAGCTCGGGTATCCCGTGAAGCCCGACCTCGCGATCGCCGATGCCGATCCCGCAGCGTTCGACGCGGTCGTCATTCCGGGCGGCTTCGCGCCGGAGAACATGCGCCGCCACCGCGCGATGATCGATTTCGTGCGCAAGGTACACGACCAGGGGTCGCTCGTCGCCGCGGTGTGCCATGCCGGCCTGGTGCTCGCCTCCGCGGGCATTGCGCGCGATCGCGACTTGACATGTGTCGCGCTCGTCAAGGACGACGTGATCCACGCGGGCGGCAGGTATCACGACCAAGCCGTCGTGCGTGACCGCAACCTCATCAGTTCGCGCTTGCCGAGCGACCTGCATCTGTTCTGCAAGGAGATCATCGCGTACCTGCGGGAAGCGCCGCGCACTGCGACCAAGCCGCTCGACGTTACGAAGCCGCGCGTCTCGGCTGCGTACACGCACGTGGCCGAGCTGTCGCAGGGTCCGCGTGGTGTAGCGTCCGCTGACTACACGACAGTCGTCAAGAACGGACCCCGCGTTTTATGAACGATCCCCACGCTCGCCTCTCTCGCTGCCCCCAGAGGGAGTGTAGCCAGTCGCTCGGGACGGCTTGGCGCGACTGACGATGGACCGTATCGCCGTCCGCGGCACGCCTGCAAGGCGTGGACAGCAGTACGGCAGGCTTGCCGCGCGCTGCATTCATCGCTGCATCGCGGCGTACCGCGACGTTTTCGAGCATCGTGCCGGACTCAAGTGGCACGCCGCTGTCACCCATGCGCGCACTTTCGTCGGTGAAATCGAGATGTTCGCGCCTGACGCCATTGAGGAGATGCGCGGTATCGCCGACGGCGCGGTTGTGCCGTTCGATGCGATCCTCGTGCTCAACTGCCGCAGCGAGCTCATGTTCGCGGCCGCGCGCAGCAACGGCGAAACGCCTCCGGGCGAGTGTACGTCGTTCGCGGTGACGCCCGACGCGAGCAGCAACGGCCACACGCTGCTCGGCCAGAACTGGGACTGGGTACCGTTCGCGCGGGACGTATGCGTGCTCCTCGATGTCCAGCGGGAGGATAAGCCATCATTCGCAACGATCGTGGAAGCCGGGATGCTGGCAAAGGTCGGTGTCAACGCCGCCGGCTTCGGTCTGTGCACCAACACGCTTGTCAGCGAGCGCGATGCCCAGAGTAAAGGCGTGCCGTATCATGTGATGTTGCGCGCCCTCCTCGACGCCGAGTCGGTCGACGACGCGAGCCGTATCTTAGGCTCCGCGCAACGCGCACTGTCGGCCAACTATCTCGTGGCCGACCGGTCGGGCCGTGCGATGAACTTCGAAACAATCGCCGGTGGCAACGCACAGATCCACGTAACCGGTCCGCACGGCGGGCTCATCACTCATGCCAATCATTTCCTTTGCGCGGAGTTCGCCGCGATCGACGCGTATGTCGCAAAGAGCCCGCACAGTCTCACGCGCCTCGCCGAGATGCGCCGCGCGCTCTCGACGAACGATAGTCTGTCGGTGAGGCGGCTGCAGGGGATCCTGCGTGGCCACGCGTACGCGCCCAACGGCATCTGCTCGCATCCCGACCCCGCGGCGAACCCGCTGTACGCGCGCACTACGGTCGCATCGATGGTGGCCGATCTCACCGCGGGCGTGTTATGGTTTACCGACGGTCCACCGTGTGCAAGCGCGTACGAGCCGTATCGCTTCCCCACCCACGCGGTTCACACATGACTATGCTCCGCCATTTCGCACTCACTGGTGTCGCGCTCGTGTGCGCTGTCGCGTCCGCGCAAACGTACCCGGCCAGGCCCGTGCACTTGCTCGTCGGCTTCGCGCCTGGCGGCTCAACCGACGTCTTCGCGCGCGCCCTTGCGATCGCGATGGCGAAGGAGCTTGGGATCTGATGGTGAGCTTACTCCTCGGAGTGGCCTCGACACCGAAAGACGATGAGATCAAGCGTCGCGCACGCACAGCGACCAGCGCGTTTCTGCAGCTCCATGCGGGTGCCGGCACAAGCTGACGACAAACGCTTCGTGCACAGCGCTTCAGCTTTGGGACGCGCTCATGTTGCTCCGGCGGATCCGGCACACCAAGTCCCAGTGCGCTATGAGGCACCGCCACGGTCTAGCAGCGGATATGCTCGTCCTCGTGAAATCGATCCTCGGCGGCCTGCATCACGAATACTCGCTCGCCGTGACGCCACGAGCGCGTAAATGGTGGCCCTGAACCCTTCGAGTAATGTCGAACCGAATATTTGCGGAGAACATCTGGCGCCGGGCGGATTAATGTTTACGGCGCCGAACAATCGACCCGAGAACCTTCGCGACGTCCTCGTGGCTATCGTACCAGATCACGGTGACGCCCAACTCTGCGAGCGTTTCCTCCTGGCGTCGGAGGTCGAGGCGCTGGAGATCGCGAATCATGCTCACGATCCGGTCGCTGACGGGCGGTCGATCCAGCAACGCAATCGCCCGCTCGTCGTAGCCGAACTCAAATCCGGTCCGCACGCGCTCTTTCATCTCCTTCAGGATGGCGGCAACTTCTTGGTCGCCTACGTTCCAGGTTGACGGCCGCTTCAGTAGGGCGTAGCTCCGGTTCCGTCGAGGCATGGATCTTAGGTTGTCGAGAACCCTACGGAGGTTCCGGTCAGTCAGCGATAGCCCAACCATGACGCTGACGGTTTCCGACAGCGCCTGCATCTGCACGAGGTTCTGCCAAGTGTACGCATCCTGCGCGGCGCGGTTATATTGGTCCTCGGAAAGCACGATCTCATCGACGAGCGAACCCTTGCCTCCGCGAAGCGGTACCAAGCCGTGCACATGGTAGATGGGCAGATGCCGTGGTCGAAGCATCGAGGCGTTCCACACGGACTGGAAACGGCGCCGCTCCAGCATCCACTCGAGCAGGTCATCATAGTTGTAAGTGATGACCGCCTGAACTCCGCGCTTGCTAGGAATACTCAAGCGGCACAATCCCGCAACCGCACGAAGTGTGTGATTCCTCCGAAGCAACTTCCGAACGTCGACGGAGCGAGGGCGGGACCACTGCTGTAACCCAGTCAACCCGTAAAGCATGGTCCTCACCATCAACATGAACATGTCGTCGCTTTCGTAGTACCGCCTAAGTCCTCGTGCGGCAACCTCCAGAGGAACGACGTCGCGCGCGAATGCCCAATGACCGACCGCGGACACAAGCCCAGGGACGCTCAAATGGCGACCGAGCTTTCGGACGATGCCATTGACGTAGAGTTGCGTCACCAAGCGTTCCCACGTTGGCACCCCGCTCGCAACGGAGCATCCGGCTCCAAGAAAGAGCGAAAGACGTGCTTCGTCGAATGCGCGCCGCAGTTCGCGGACTGCGTCCGCTTCAGTTGTGCCGACCATCCGCAGAACCTTTCTTGTTACTCGATCTTCAAATTTGGAGACGACTTTCGATATGCGGTCTCGCCTTGCAGCCTTAATGTCGACCTGCGATCGCCTTAGGACTCAGCATGTCCCAATTGAATCCGCTTAAGCGCATGGATGGACGTCTGACTGCCGCCACGAAGGCGCATCTCGTGCGTCGTCGTTGATGCGACAGCGTCTACCTTGCCATGGTCGTGAATCGTCGCCGCAGGTCCTCCGTGATCCAGCGGCGCTCTGCTGCCGCCTTGCTTAGCACTGCAATGGGGGCGCGGTCGGACCACGGGCCGTTCGGTGGACGAGCGAGCGGGCGCTTGCTACCTCCCTGTGGATCCGGAGCGCGGGGCCACTCGATATCCCCTGTGGAAGGACGGGCAGGGATCAACCAATAGTCCCCAGCTCGCAGATTGTCCCTCGTAGGCGGGTCAAACACGATCTCGATCCCTTCCTCGATCGGAATCGGTTGCCCATCTGCGGGGATGGCGATCGGCCTGCCACGCTGGTCCCAGCGACGAATCACGCGTATTCCCGCCGCTTCGACCTGCTGGCCTCCGGTGTCGAGGTCCAGCGAGCTCCCGTTGCTTGTGACCCCGTTGACGCGCATCAGCGGTCCTTGACGGAATGGTCCCGGATCAAACGCGGGCAGCAATTCTACCCACGCCCCGGACTCGATATCTGAGGCGAATTTGGAGATTCCCACCACAGGCACGAGCTGCAATGTCAGGCGCTCGTTCGTCGGCCGGAGAACGGAGTCAACGACGCCGCGAACGACCGCACCATTATCGCGTGACCACTTGAAAGTCGGGATGCCCGTATCCGAGCCAGCATGAATCTCGATTCGATACAGCCGATTCTCAATGCCGGTGTAGCCACCCTTGCCGGCATCGGGCGTTTCGGGCGGACGGGTCCGTGCCGTGAGCAAGCCGTAGCGTCTCGGAGGACACGCGCGACCATCGGGCTCCGATGTCAACGCGCTGGGGAACCCGTCAAGCCGGATCTGCCAATCGACTTTCACACGTACGGTTGTATCTGCTCCGGCCAGCGCAGGTTCGAGAAGTCCGGGATCATCGAGCGCCGTTACGACGCGCTCGAATGCCTCGAGGAAGACGACGACATCCTGGCGATCGTTCAGTAAGCCGCGGGTTCCGGGGTCGGCATGGTCCGAGTACCTCGCGATCGTCAGGTTCTCCAGCAGCACGCCGCCGACATAGTAACGGCCAGGAGTGAGCAGAAAGTCGTGCTGCCATTCCATGCCATTTGAAAAATCGGCGGAGGAGCTGTCGCGATCTCCGCTTTGGCGGCCCAGCCAGGCGCGGTATGCGCTTTGGCTGGCGATGCATTCGAAGCCGGGGCAGCTATCAGGGCCACCATGCGCTCCGATGAGGTCGCGCACGATGGAGCGTGACAGTTGCCGATGGATTGCAACATTCTCGTTTTGATCGGAATCGAGCTGGACGCGACCCTGTTGAAACAGGACTCCGCCGTAGCGCTTGTCGGCGTCAAAACTATCGCGCGAAAAGTCTCCCTTCATCGGCAACCTCCAGTTTCCATTGTTCGGGCACTAGCGAGCTGCGGTCGACGCAGTGTAACGCGGGTTCACGAGGCACAGGTTGATGGAATCGACTGGACGTTTTAGCCAAATGCGTAGTCGACGACGCTCCCGCCGCTTGGCGTTAGCAGAAATTCAGTGTTTCCCCGAGGTGCGCTTGGCGATAGATTGCAGCTTGATTACAGCCCCACCGCAGGCGCCTGGATCAAGAGGTCTGCAAGACCCTAATGATTGCGTTCTCGGCGATAGCGATCCATGTATCAGCCACGGCGTGGCGTAACGATGACTGGACCGATAAAGATCAACCGATTCGGGCTTGGTAGTCATGGCTCGCTCCATATCCTTACCGCTAGCAGGATAGTAAGGAGCTGGTCAGCGTGCAATCACCACGCCCGCCTCCGCTTCGAGGCGGGAGGCTTGCGCGCACGGTAGTGCGGGTTCTACCCTGAACTCTTCGGACATAGCACGAGGCACGACATGCAAACGCGATGGAAAAGTGGCGTCGACGTGGCAAAACTCGAAAATCTGCGGCGAATGCAGGGGGTCGCCCTGGCGCTGCTGCTCACGATGGTGGCGTTGCTCGCTGCAACGTCGTTCACGATTGCCGTACATCCTTGGACAGCATGGGCCAAGGCCTTCGCCGAGGCGGCCGTAGTGGGCGCGCTCGCCGATTGGTTCGCCGTCGTTGCGCTGTTTCGCCGCCCTCTGGGATTGCCGATTGCGCATACGGCGATCATTCCGAGCAACAAGGACCGCATCGGCGAGAGTCTTGGCCGCTTCGTGGAGGAGAATTTCCTCACTCCTGAGAACGTAATGCAGCGCCTCGCCTTGGTTAACTTCGCCAAGGCTAGCGGGACTTGGCTGGCCGAGCCTGCCAACAGTGATCGTGCCGCAGCCGGCATCTGCGGCCTGGTCCCGCGCGTGCTGACGATGTTCGAGGATGAGGACGTGACACGATTCCTCACGCGCTCCCTCCTGGGCGAGCTTGAGAAGATCAACCTCGCACCGGTCGCAGGCGAAGCGCTCGAGGTCGTTATCTCCGGCGAGCAGTACCAAGCGCTGTTCGACGATGCGGTCAGAGGCATCGAAAGATCCATTGCCGCCAATCAAGCGCTGATCCTGGAAAAATTCGGCGAGGCGTCGAAGTACACACCGGAGTTTTTCGACCGGTACGTCGTCGATCGCTTTGTCAGCGGGATTGTTGGTCTACTGCAGGCACTCATCCGCGATCCTCAACATCCCCTGCGCATGCAATTCGCTGATGCGACACGCAAGTTCATCGAAGACCTGAAGACATCGCCAGAAATGTACGCGCGCGGCGAGGCGATCAAGCGTCAGATCATCGAGCACCTGCGTAGCAAGCCTTACTACGCAGCACTCTGGAACGACATCAAGAACCGTATCCTCGCCGACGTCGCATCCGATCGATCGCGGCTGCGCGGAGCTGTCTCGTCGCTACTAAACGCGCTCGGCTCCGGGCTCGTCAGAGACGAAGCCATGCAGGGCAAACTAAACCAGTGGCTGCAAGGAGCGCTGGAGACGCTGATGCTCACCCATAGGCACCAGATCTCCCTGCTCATTACAGAAGTCGTGAAGAGCTGGGACGCGCAGGAGGTGTCTGAAAAAATCGAGCTCGAAATCGGCAAAGACTTGCAATACATCCGCGTCAACGGCACGCTGGTCGGCGGTTGCGTCGGCGTGTTGCTGCACCTGCTGGGGATACTGCCTGGCTACCTGCAGTGAGGCGCAGGAACTGTGTGGGTTCCATCGCCGAAGTTCTGTCTGCCCGTCAACGCACCAACTAGCAACCGCGTATTGGTTGGGAACACGATCAACAGCACGACGTTCCGAACCATGATGAATGCAGTTGGCACCCTGATCGGTAACTCGAGCCGGGACGCTGGCGTGCGGAATGAAGGTTTGATGACGCCACGCCCGTTGCGTTTGATATGGGATTCTGGCCACCAACGGGTACTGGTAGATCAGTACCGGCCGACGCGGTGATAATGGGCGCCATGGATGAAGTATTTGGCCTGTTCCCCATTCCTTTCCTGCGCGCGCCGGGCACGCTGAGCGCGCGCCTGGTGGATGACTTGGTGCAGCATTTCAGCGCGTCGGCGTTGGACGCCAACAAGGCGTCCGACAATTTGTCGCACACCGCGATGTTGCGTCCCGGCGACAGTCCGCTGCTGGTGGAAGCGGCGACGGTGATCACACCCAAGATAGTCGACATGGGCGCGCTCATGTTCGGTGAGCGACTCGACTGGGCCATCAAGGAGATGTGGGTCAATGTGCTGGACACCGGCGGCCTGCAGACCGTGCACAACCACGCCAACAGCTTTGTATCGGGCGTGGTCTACCTGACACCCACGCACCCGGGTTCCCAAACCGTGTTCATGAAGTCGTCCGGTGGCACCGAGTTTTTGTTCAAGCATGAACACGCCAACATAACGCCGACGCCATTCAATGCCGACAGATGGGTCAGCCCGGCGCCGGCGCCGGGCGACCTGGTGCTGTTTCCGAGTTACGTGCTGCACGCCGTGCCGCCCAATCAGGGCGAGCGCCGCATCACGTTGTCGTTCAACGCCATCCCGGGCGGATTGGACTCATGGGGCTACGCGATCAAGTTCAGCGCCTGAAGTGGCGACCTCTGTAGTCCTCTCAGTCGCCGTCTTCGGCGGTTTCGGTGGGCGGTTCCACGGCAACGGCGCCGCGCTGGCGCCAGGCCTCGGCGTGCGGTGGCACGGAATACACCGTCATTGGCAGATTCGAAGCGGAGACTGCAGACGCTATCCATCTGCCGGTCAAGTCCTTGACCATCACGTCGGTGATCAGCACCGACGTGGTGCCCGGGGCAACGGCCTGGAATCGCACGATGGCCACGCTGCCGGCCGCCATGCCTGTCCGCTGGCCCGACACCGAGCTGCGAATCTGCACGCGGTCTTCCTTGTCGGAAATTTCCGCCGCGAAGCGTGTGTTGAGGCGGGGGTCCATGGCCCAGTCGCCTTCCAAGCCGGCGCGCACCTGCAGCACATTGGCATCGAACTGCACGGTGAAGCTGATCTCGCCGACACCCGCGTTCGCGCCTACGCTGAGGACCAGATCGTTCGTCTCGCCGACAAGCGCCTTCTGCGGAGCCGCCACCGTGATCGGCACGGCAAACAGGGGCGTTGCAGACAGCGGCGGCGCCGACACCGACACGGACGGCGTCGTTGTTGGGGTTGTTGGCGTTCGCCAGTCAAGCGAAGCGGACCGCTCTGCAGAACGCAGGCGTGGTTTCCCGCTCGCCTTGCCGCTGCCGACATCGACGACGCCGTGGTCGACGGGCAACCAAGCCCACAGCGCCAGCGCTACCGCCAGCCCGACGCCGCCTATCACCGCTACGGGACGCTGCATCACTGCTTGCACCCATCACTGCCGGCCTAAAAGGACAAGGACGCCCGCCTTAAAAGCACGCGCCCGCTCGTCGAAGCATGGCGCACCGGTCGCGCGCCACGCCGCGTTCAGATGATCTGCGCCGCGGTCCAACCGCCGGCCAGGGCCCGTTGCCGGTAGAAGTCGGATTCGATTTTCATGGTCGCAGTCATGATCGCTGGCGTCAGATTGCCACTAGTGAATTGTGCATTGTCAGCGAAGAAAGCGTTGTTGAGACTCACCGTGGTGCCGTTTGCGCCCGTGATGCTGTATTCGATCTGCGCCTCGGCGGGGCCGCTGTAGCCACCCAGCCTCAGCAGCGAGAAGAACGTGGCCCAGTTGATTATGCCGGCTCCGGTGCCGGTCGCGCCGGTGCTTTGGACGGTGGAGGTGCTCAGCGCGCCGGTCGTGGAGTTGATTGTGCCTTTTAGATCCTGCAGCGCCGTGCCCTTGATATACGGCATCGCGCGACGCATCTCCAACTGCCACGTCACCCCCGGCGCAGCGTCTGCCGTGTGGCCAATGGCGAGATTGATGCCGATCTGGGCGGGGTCTATGCCCTGCATCGCATAGAGGATGTCGTAAACCGAGGTGCCGAGATTGCCCGAATGCGTATGCGCCACGCCGCACAGACCATTCTGCGCGTTGATCGCCGCCAGACGACGCATGTTTATCCGGAAGCCGTCGAGCTGGTTGGTCATCGTCTGGCCGAACGTATTGGCCGGGAAACTGGGGCCGCCTGAGTTGTACCAGCGATACTTGGTGATGCCGTTGGCGCCGGCCACCGACAGAATCTCGTTCACGAACTGGCTCGCGATCCAGGACGTGTCCGTGGGGTCGCTCGACGGCGCGATATTGTTCCCGATCTGGTCGCAGATGCAGCCCGTGCTGCGAATGCCACTAAGCATTGGCGGCAGCACCGTGGCCACGTTCTGCGGCAGCACGTGGCCGTCGGAGCGCACGGTGAGGTCGACTGCGGCGAATCCCGAAGCCAGACAGGCTTGACCCACCTTGACGCCGGTCCCAAAGGGGTCGGACTGGGCCTGTGCCTGGGTGCTGACCCACTGCAGGTGGCGCGACCAGAGTTGGGTGACTAGTTGCTGACCGGGGGCGGTCTGAGCGGAAGCCTCGGTCGGGAACGCCACGTCTTTGACCGCCCATGCCGTCGTCGCGGCTGCGACGCCCTGCAAGAAATCACGTCTGTCCATAACTATCCTCCTCTAGCGCGTGTGATGGAAACTGTCTCGTTGTCGGCGGAATATCACGGAGCCGATTGCAAGCTTCCCTGCTTGTATGAACAATGCCGAATCCGCGTACGAATCGGACGAATTCGCAATGCCAAGCTGGATCGTGTTGACTTGTCCAGCCGTGACGGGCGCCGTCAGCGTCAATACGACGGTAAGGCCATCTAGCTCGGTCTCGATCTTTCCGAAGAAAGGCGGGTTGTCCCGATACAAGTTGCAATTCTGTGGGCTCACGCCGGTCGCGGCGCCGCTGGTCGGGCCGCCGCAATTGATGCTGGCGGTGGAGACGGGAACGCTGGTGCCGGGCACGCGCGCGTAGTTGACGCCATTGACGAAAATGCCGAGCACATCGGGCGGAAATCCGGTGTTCACCACATCGCCATATTCTTCGGAACCGAAGACATATTTGAGCGTGATCGAGTTTCCTGTGGGAATGAATTGAAAGCTCAGAATCGAGGCGTTGAAGGTTGGCGCGGACGTCAATCCGTTGAAGAGCGAGTTGCCCGGCGATGTGTTTCGAGTCAGGGCATTTTGGATGCCGGCGCCGAATGCCGTGGTCTTGTTGGGATAGTCGTCGGTAGATATCGCGCTGCCGGAGACGAAGCGCGCATCGCCTGTCGTCAGCACTACACCACTGTTGATCCCGATGCTGGTTTGGAGATTGGTGCCGCCATTCACGAATATTCCGGACGCCGCCGTCGCGCCCGTGTACTGGATCGACCCCGGAACCACGGTGATGCCGCCGCCGAGCAAGTAAGAGACAAGCGTCTGGACTGCGGCCGGCGACCCGCTGTTGACCGAAAGGGGTTTGACCACGACGGGACTGGCCCAAGGGCAAGCCGCGCCAAGCAAGGCAGCAATGCCGACAAAGAGTCCCGCACCCGCTCGTAGACCTCGGCGAAAATCCATCATTCCTCCTCGAAAAAGCTTGTGGGATCCTGGCACCTGCAGCTTCGCATGTATACGCCTGGAGATAATCCTCATCCAGGTCTCATGCGTTCGCGAACTGGCAACAAAGCAATGCCCGCACCATCGTCAGGACCGGGCTGCCCGATTCTAACTGACAATATCAAAACGATAACAAGGCCTCAACGCTCTTACGTTTGGTTGATTAGAAAAAACGTCATCTTTGATTCCCGCTTGAATCGCGCACGGCGTAACCAGCATACGCTATCTCGCTCGCCCTTCCCGAGACAAGGTAACAGTCGGCGACGCTTGGCTTGCGCCTCTTCGTGCGGCGCCGCTCGGTGCCGGCCGATGGCGCACTGGCGACGCGCAATGAAAGACGGCGGCGGCTTCTCCGTCGATACCGCTACGAGAGCCGGGCCGCCTCGCCGCGCGAGTGCCGCCGCTCCTTTGCCGGAGACCGGCCAAGAGCGTAGGATGGACGACGCCAGGCGCGTTGCCGCCCTGTCGTGGCGTCTCACGATGCAAAAAGAGCGTGCTCCAGCCGCCCACGCGTCGTCAATGCCGGGGAGCGTTTCGCCGCGCTGGTAACGCTGCCAGCGATTTCTTTGTCGCTCCATCGGCGGCTTTTGCTCACCGCATTTGGAGGAGGCTCTCATGAAACTACCGCTACAACGGTTCGTGGTTGCAGGCGCGATAGTGTTCGCGCTGCTCTGCGGATTGCAGACGCCTGTTCATGCCGCATTGAGCAGTTGGTTCACGACCTGGGCCGCGGCCAGCCGCGATCCGGGCACCACGGGTAGCACGTTCACTGCGGGCACGACGATTCGCGAACCTGTGTTCGCAACCATCAGCGGCGACGCGGTGCGCGTCAAGTTCTCGAACGCCTACGGTACTTCGACGCTTACGGTCGGACCGGTATCGATCGGTATTCGGTTTTCGGGATCGTCCGTCATTCCCGGCACGTTGATACCGCTCACGTTCGGAGGCAAGGCGACGTTCGACATTCCTCCGCATGGATTGGCGCTCAGCGACCCAGTGAGCCTGACGGTGCCTGCGATGACCGACATCGTCGTGAGTGTCTATCTTCCCAATGGTTCCGGTGAAGCGGTGAGTTTTCCCGGAGCTAACAAGACAACGTACATCGGCACCGGAGATCAAACGCTCAGCGACACGTTTGTGCAGACATCGACCAGCACCAACGGCTTTTTCCTGGGCTCGATCGAAGTGCATTCGACGACGGGCGTCGGCGTCATCGCGGCGGTCGGAGATTCGATCACGCAGGGCGTCGGATCCACCGGTGAAAACAATCGCTGGAGCGACCGCCTTGCCGTGCGTGTCGAAACCGCCGCCGCCCCACCACTCGGCGTGCTGGGTCTGGGAATCGCGGGAAATCAACTTCTCGGCGGCGCACTCACCAACCCGGCCGCGCTTGCGCGCTTCGACCGCGACGTCCTCGGGATGGCAGGATTGACGCACGTCATCATGGCCGACGGCATCAACGACTTCGGGAGCACGGTCAGCAACCCGAGCCTTCCACCCAATCCCGAAGACGTCGAATACGGGTTGCGGCAGCTGGTGTCACGTGCGCATGCGCGCGGAGTCAAGGTGATCGGCACAACGATGGGCCCGGCGTTCGGTTTTCGCAGTTACGAAAACATCGACTCCAAGCGGCTCGCCTACAACCAGTGGCTGAAAACGGTGGGCGTTACGATTCTCGACGGGGTGATCGACTTCGATGCGGTGTTGAACGATCCGAACAATCCGTCGCACATGCTGCCGCAGTATCTGACGGACGGCATCCACCCGAACAACGCAGGGCACCAGGCGATGGCGGATGCGATCGACCTTGGTCTCTTCCATTGATGGAGGAGGGACGAACATGAACGCAAACCTACAACACCCCACGTGGATGCGCGCCATCGCGATCGGACTCTGTGCGATCGCATTCGCGGGCGTGCCGATTTCCGACGCGCTTGCCGGAGACGGATGGTTCACGACCTGGGCGGGTCCCGCTCAGGATCCGGGCGCGACGGGCAGCAGCTTTCCCGCGGACACGACGATCCGCGAGATCGTCTGGAGCAACTTCCAGGCGGACCAGCTGCGCGTCAAGTTTTCGAACCTTTACGGCACGACACCGCTCGTTATCGGATCGGCATCGATCGGTGTCCGTGCGACCGCGGTTACCGACCAAGTGCTCCTTGCAGGGTCGCTGCGCGCGCTGACGTTCGGCGGCAAGCCCGGGGTCACCGTGCCCGCTGGCGGTGTTGTGTTGAGCGATACCGCCATTGCGAAGGCGCCTCCGCTCGCCGACCTCGTGATCAGCATCTACCTGCCAAGCGGTTCCGGCGAGTCGGTGCGATATCCGGGCTCGAAGAAAATCACCTACATCGGCAGCGGTGACCAGACGCAGGCATTGAGCATGATGTACACGTCGACGATGACCAACGGTTTTTTCCTCGCGTCGGTCGAAGCGCATTCGGCTGGTGCTACCGGCGTCGTCGCCGCGGTCGGTGACTCGATCGTCGCCGGAGGCGGTTCCACCGGCGAAAACACGAAGTGGAGCGATCGACTGGCCGTGCGTCTCTATCGCAAGATGAGCGTCCTCGGTCTCGGCATCGGCGGCAATCGATTACTGTCGGGAGCGCTGAGCAATCCATCGGCTCTTGCGCGCTTCGATACCGACGTACTCGGAATGGCAGGTTTAACGCACATCATCATGGCCGACGGCATCAACGATCTCGGGGGTACAGCGAGCAACCCGAGCACCCCGCCATTCGCCGAAGACATCGAAAACGGATTGCGCCAACTGGTCGAACGCGCGCATGCGCGTGGGGTCAAGGTGATCGGCACGACAATGGGACCCGCGTTTGGATTCATGAATTACCAGAACGTGGATTCCAAGCGGCTCGCCTACAACCAATGGATGCGCACCGTGGGCATCACGATCCTCGACGGCCTCATTGACTTCGATGCGGTGTTGAACGACCCGAGCAATCCGGGTCACATGCTGCCGCAGTATCTGACCGATGGGATTCATCCCAACAACGCCGGCCATCAGGCGATGGCGGACGCGATCGACCTAACGCTGTTCCAATAGCGCAAGGAAGGTCGCTGCGACGAAGGAGAGGCGCCAAGGGCGCCTCTCCTTTTTGCGATCTCGTGAACGAAACCGAGGCCGACCGCTCGCACAGCTCAACACGCGATCCTAACGCAAAGTTTTGAAAGGCACCGGCATCAAAAACGAAGGCGCGCCGCTATCTCGTGAGCTTTGGCAAGCCAATCGAGGTCGGCCAGTAACTGTTCCCAACGCCAATCGACGACTTCACATCGCTCCTTCGAGTGAGGATGTCGCGCGTGGCGAGCGCCTCAACGAATACTGGGCACCCGCGCCATCAGGCGGACTCAACGTATATAAGGAATTGTTAAATCAGCAATGTGCGGACGCATGCCGATCTCGACGCGAATATACTTCAGTCACACTTTACGCACAGTCAACGCCTTTCCCGACGAAAGTCTTTGCTCAGTTCTTAGCCGTCGGTGGCACTCGACCGTTGGCCTGCAGGTACGCGGCTTGCATCGCGAAGTGATCGCTCCAAGTTCCGGTGAGCGTTAGGATAGCCATCGCGCGCGATGTCTTCGTTTCCCCCAACGCCAGCATTTCTGACTTATTCGAATCGTCGAGTTTCGCGAGCGCAGTGGTGCAGAATTCGAACGAGGATCTCAGCCGCGCTAGGAGCTTGTCCTTGGGCTCGGTGTCGCTGATCTTTGGCAGCTCCGGCTCGGCGATCCCGCCGATCTTGGAACAATAAAGATAATTTCCGACGGCAGCATGCAAAACGAGTTGTCCGAAGGTCATTTCCTGAGGCGATGGCCTGAAGTCGAACTTGTCCGCCGGCATCTCCATCGTTGCCGCGATGATCTCCTTGCTCCGTTCAACCAAGGCCTGGCGGACAAAGTTGGCGACCTTATTGCTTTCCTGCGCGTTAACCGGAAAGCACCATGGAACGGTCAACAGCAGGATCCTCGCCAAGCCCTTTAAATGCGCGTTAAGACGTTGTGTCATCTCAAGACAATCGCCTCCAACGGGGGGTGGGTCCCTTTGGAGGTTAGTTGCCATCCCGGCGCTCTTGGCGCCGGGATGCTTGGGATTACGCTCGCCTGCAGGTCTACGGCAATTTGGCGATTTGGTTGTCAATGAGAATATTCAATGCAGTCTGATTCGGGTCCTTTATCGTAGACGTAATCGCTGACTGCAAAGTCTGCAGCAGGGTCTTCGCTTGGGGGTACAGACCGCCTTGTACGTCGGCCATTGCCGCGTTGTATATGTATAGGAGCTTGGAGCGAAGGGCCGGCGCTAGCGCTAAGTTGGTGAACTGGGAGTCAGGAAGCAATCCTGTCGAGGGTCTCGTTGTGCAAATTGACGCCAAACTGCAGGTTAATCCAGAGGCGATCTGGCCCCAGCCGAGGTCGAGAACGATCTTGGCATTGTCCTGAGCCATGATCGTGCCAGCGATCTGTGTCAGCCCGGCCACCTGGGTGACAAAGTAGTTTTCGTCGAACCCGTGCGCTCCCGCTTCCGTGTCAAGCTGAGAATACTCCTGGGTCCACGCGCCCGGCCAGTCTCCGGCTAAGCCGACTCCTGGAATCTGTGGGCTGTAGGAGCGTCCCTTGTTGACCGGGCTCAGCACTTGTTTTTGGAAGCCGCCGTTAACCCCCGGTGCCACACCACCGGCGCTGGCTTCGACGCGTGGCCAGCTGTTGTCTTGGGCCGCTTTGGCGACGGTGTTGACCAGCCAGGTGTTGTTGTTGTTCAAGTCAATGAAGCTCGCAATCACCCCACCATCCTGTGGGGCTGCGGTGGAATAGACGTAGCTGTTACCGTCTGCTCCTGTTTCCTGCGTTGTCTTGCCTCCCATGTGCTCCATGCCCATCGTAAACACGATCGGCTGCAGCTTTTCCGGATTGTTGAGGTAATAGTCGTACTGCGACCAAGCGCCCTCCGCCCCCGGCATGAAGTGCCGGGCGTCAAACCAGAAAATCAGGGTTCTCGGACGCTGAGCCTGGGGAATGTGGTTCATGTAGTAGAGGATACTCAGCATCCCGAAGGCGCCATCCTCTTCGACCAGGGACATCGCATCGTTGTGCGTCGAGAGCAGGAGCTGCTCGTCTTGCGGCGTTCCGTAGTTCTTGCCCGGCAAATAGCCGATGACATAGTGCCCCTGCACAGGAACAAAGTTCGCTTTGAGCGTCAACGTGGCGGTCCCACCCGCCATGGCATCCGTTATCACCTTGGCTCCATTCACCCTATCCAGGCACAGCGTCGGAACGCTCTGGTATACCGTCCCCGCCCCGCCACTGCCGGTCAGGCTGTAGACGCTCCGCTGAATGAGGCCAAATGCTCCCGCCGGCGACAGATCGTAGACGATGATCATGCCTGCAGCATTACCCCTCATTGCCGTCGTCGCGAATCCGCCGAGCTGGCTCCAAACCCACCGGTACCAGTAGGAACTGCTCACGCTCGGAGGCACGGGTGTGAACATCGGGAATGACCAGTTGCCGGGACTTTGATACAGATAATCCGTATACGTGTAGTTCGGCAGGATCGCGTTCGTATACGAATAAGGAGGATTTATGCCCGGAACGGCAGCCGGATAAGGCACCGTCTTGAAGACGACGATCTTGCCCGCAAGGCTCGCCGGCGGTGGCGGATTGGATGGGTCGTAATAGATCATCTGGGCGGTGATTCCACTGTCGGGCGTTCCCCCCGATGTCATTCCGTAGGACGCGACAACGGGCACCGGCACTCCGTTCGAGATGAGTTTCTCGATCTCGACACCGGAGCCGTAACGGTGGGTGTTCGGGTCCGGCCAATCGTTCACAGTAAAAAAGGTGTACGGAATGTCTTGAAAGAAAAGATCGACGGCGCCGAACTCCTGCATGGTCGTCACGATGAAATTGAACCATTGGTCGCCGCCCGGGCTCCCCGTGTACGTCGGGCCGAGCTGGGATTTCATCATCACCCAATTAAGCGCTTGTGCTGGCGTGATCATGAACGCCGGGTTGATCTTCAGAAGATCTGGACTGCCGCTTGTCAGCGGCGGTGAGGGAGCGGCAACCGATGCACCCACAAGCATCAACGATCCCAGTACGAGCTTTCCAATCGCTGACTTCTTCATTGTCAGCCTCCTCAAAAGTGGCGGCGGCACACCCCCTGCTCGCTGCCGGTGTCACGCAAGGATGAGACTTGGTTCCGGTGTAAAACCTGTGGCCCACAGAAAATTGGCTCTTACTCCAGGTGGCCCGGACTGTCAAGGTTGCAATTGTTTCAAATAATTGCAGGCGCCCGCGCGCTTACTGGAGCGAGTCGAATGGGGCCTCGTCGCAGACGCTACGGGGCGGACAGAACTAGGCGAAATCCGTGGCTTCCTGTCCGTGTCGAGGGTGGAAGACCGATTCGCCTAGTCACTCGAACGAAGCTCGACAGGTCGCCCCAATACCCCCCGCGGAGCGAGCGAGCTCCGCCCGTGGCCGCGCCTTGAGGCTGGTCCTTTGGGCTTCGGGCGTAGAACCCATCGTCATACCAATCTGACATCCACTCCCATACGTTGCCGGTCATGTCATACAGTCCAAGACCGTTTGGCTTCTTCAAGCCGACGGGGTGGCTCTTGAAGGTGGAATTGTTGTAGTACCAAGCATAGTCTCCGAGCTCCTTCTCGCTCGCGGTTCCGGCCCATTTTTCATCCTTCCCTCCGCTCCGAGCCGCATATTCCCATTCTGCTTCGGTCGGAAGCCTGTACGCCTTTCCGGTGCGTTGGCTAAGCTTGCGAATAAATTCCTGCGCCTCGTTCCACGACACGTTCGACACTGGGCAAGTCAGCCCACAATGGGGTTCAATGGACGGATTGGTCCCCATCGTCCCCGTCCACTGCATTTGCGTCACCGGATATTTGCCGATATAAAAGTCCCGCACGCACACCTCATGCGCAGGCCGCTCATCTTCGGCACCATCGCCGAAGGTATCACCCATCATGTAACAGCCGCCTTTCACTAGAACCATTTCCATCAGCTTAATCGGGTCCGGCGGCCCGATCGGCCAATCATCCGCAGTCGCAGGACGGCACGGTATGCCCAAGCAAAATAAGAGCATCAGGATTAAAGTCAATGACTGCACAGTCTTGACGCAATTGCCGCTTTTCATATGATCATCCGGGGCCATTTGCCGATCTCGGACCGTGGTCAGGTATCCAAGGAGTTCCGGTCGTCCCTGAAGATGCGTCGGCGGCTCGCGCCCGGCTGGTCAAGATGGCTCAGAGCCTCATCGCACCGCTGACACAACCACATAGTTCGCGGTGCTGGTAGGTGAACGGCCGGGCTCCACTTGTGCCACCTATGTTGATTCAGCTGTACCGATAGCCGACAAACTTTCCGCCGACGAGGACGACACCCGGCATCCGGACGAGGTTCCGGCAGGGGTTCTTCGCAATCGGCACGACCACGTAATCATTCGTATTGCTTGGGGCGGCTGCTGTGCGGTGGCGCCGAGGTTATCCCCTGGCAACCATTGCGCCGCCTACAGGGCCGCACCTATCAGCATCAGATGCCCTCGATGATGCGGATTTCGCGGTCGACACCATCGGCCAAGGCCGTGAGTGCGGCCTGGTACCCTGGACTATCGTGAGCAGCGACAGCCTGCTCGACACTGTCGAACTCGATGAGCACCGTGCGTTGCTTCAGGCCCTGTTCGTAAACCGTTGCCGGTTCGCCGCGCGCCAGAACGCGCCCTCCTGCTGCGGTGAGCGCTGGAGCGGCGAGCTTGGCGTATGCGGCAAGCTTTTCAGGGTCCTTCACTGCGCGATACGCAGCGACCCAATAGGCCTTTGGCATGCTGGCTCCAGTCGTTGTTGAGGGATGTGACGGATAGGCACTTCAATCGCGTGAGCTCAAGTATTCAGGGTGCAGTCGTGCCGGTCAAGACCGTGATTTTCAGTAGGCGTGACGTATCGGGCGCTCATGCGTCGGAGATGGAGGCCTTGCATCATGCAAAAAAAGAAGATCGGGCCTGTGTCGCATTAATGATCCTTCAGAATTCGCCGGTCGGTTGCAATAGCCGTGGTGCACAAATGTGTGTTAGTCGCTCGACACGAGGATCGCCCGGAAATCGTTGACGTTTGTAGCGTGGGGCCGGTGACGACGGAGTCCCCGAGCGCCCGGAAAAAGCGGTGACCGTCGTTGCGCTCCAGGCTCTCCCGCGGCTTGATCCCCTTCGCCCGGGCGCGCGCGATGCGGTCGGGGGCAAGATATGCGCCCGCGATTTCCTCCATGCCATCGACCCCGTCCGTATCACAGGCGATGGCGTGGATACCCGGACAGCCGTCGAGTGCGAGACCAAGTGAAAGCAGGAACTCGACATTGCGGCCGCCAGAGCCGTCGCCGCAAACAGTAACAGTGGTCTCGCCACCGGAGAGCAGTGCGCACGGCCGTGCGAACAGTTGGCCATGGCGTGCGACCTCGAGCGCGATCCCGGCCATGACCTTGCCGACATCGCGTGCCTCACCCTCGAGTCTGTCGCTGAGAATGACAGGGAGCACACCCGCTTCACGCGCCACGCGCGCAGCGGCCTCGAGCGAGGTCCGCGGGGTGGCGATCATACGCTGCTCGGCGCGCGCCAGTCGCGGGTCACCCGGTTTCACCGATTCACCGCGTCCGCTTTGCAGGACGTCGAGGACACAAGCCGGCGCGCCGATCGCATAGCGGCGGAGGATGACAAGCGCATCAGCGCAGGTCGTAGGATCGGGCACAGTGGGGCCGGAGGCGATGTCTGTCGGGTTGTCACCGGGGACATCGGAGATCAGTAGCGTGACTACGTTGGCCGGATGACAGGCTGCGGCGAGCCTTCCACCTTTGATCCCCGAGAGATGCCGGCGCACGACGTTGATCTCACTTATGGTTGCTCCCGAACTGAGCAAGGCCGTGTTGATGAGCCGCTCGTCCTCGAGCGTGAGCCCATCGAGGGGTAGTGGAAGTAGCGCGGAGCCGCCACCGAAAATAAGACAAAGAACGGTATCGTTCGCGTTCAGTCCTTGGACGAGGTCAAGGATCATACGCGCTGCCCGGAGGCCGGCAGCATCGGGAACTGGATGGGCTGCCTCCAGAATCTCGATGCGCCGACAGGCGACTGCATACCCGTAGCGAGTAACAACGATTCCCTCAAGCTGCGCCGGCCGGTGATCTTCGACGGCTTTAGCCATCGCGGCCGAAGCCTTGCCGGCGCCGATGACCAGAAGCCGCCCGCGCGGCGGCGGCGGTAGGTGCGGCGGCACGCAGCGCGCGGGCTGCACTGCGCTGATAGCTTCTTCGAACATCCGGAGCAGCAAAGACCGCGGATCAAGGCTCGTCACTTGCCCGGTCTTTCCTCAAGCCTTCTGCCCGATCTCGAAACTCGCCATCATTTCCAGCGCGCGAACGAGTGCCGAATGGTCCCATGCGCTGCGACCGTGAGCCGCAGGCGTTGAACAACTCCTGCGCGGTCGCCGTGTTCGGAAGCGACACGCCGAGCGCGCGACCGGTCGAGAGCGCGAGGTTGAGGTCTTTCTGGTGCAGCTCGATGCGGAAGCCTGGATTGAAGGTGCGCTTGATCATCCGCTCGCCGTGGACCTGCAGGATCCGCGACG
The DNA here is from genome assembly GCA_963816915.1 of uncultured beta proteobacterium. GTDB lineage: Bacteria > Pseudomonadota > Gammaproteobacteria > Burkholderiales > Casimicrobiaceae > PALSA-1003. The sequence continues at coordinate 804,021 of CAWFMK010000007.1, read as the reverse complement.
ATGCGAAACCGCCCATCAGCGCCTCCCGGACCTTCGCCGGATCGGCGCCCGCCTTGGACGCATAGAGCAGCGCCTCGCCCACCGCCTCGATCGTCAGAGCGACGATGATCTGGTTCGCGACCTTGGTCGTCTGACCATCGCCGTTGCCGCCGACAAGCGTGATGTTCTTGCCCATCAGGTCGAACAGCGGCTTTACCTTTGCAAAGGTTGCCGCGCTGCCGCCGACCATGATCGTGAGCGATGCCGCCTTCGCACCGACTTCGCCCCCCCGATACCGGCGCATCGAGGTACTCACAGCCGAGCGCGTTGATTTTCCTGGCGAACTCCTTGGTCGCGAGCGGAGAGATCGAGCTCATATCGACGACCGTCTTCCCAGGGCTCAAGCCAGCCGCCACGCCTTGCTCGATGAAGAGCACATCCTCTACGTGCGGCGTGTCCGGCACCATGACGATGATCAGATCGGTCTTCTGCGCGATTCCTTGCTTGATGCGCACGGCGTACCACCTGCTTCCACAAGCGCCTCGGGAATGCTCGGGATGTTGTAGAGGTAGACTTCGTGACCGGCTTTGATGAGATGACCTGCCATCGGCGTGCCCATGATGCCGAGCCCAATGAATCCTACGTTTGCCATGGTTCCCTCGATTTGTTCGGTTGAGCCGTATTACGGTTAAGCTGCCTGCATGCGAGGGCCAGGGCATACTCAATCGCCTTAGCTACGCCGTCCTGGAACTCACCGACGCGATCTGGCAGACATGCAATGCCACGCTCGCCCTTCGCCCAATCACACCTGCGGGCAGTACAAAGAGCAGAGCTTCGGTCGACGCTGCGACTGCGATTCAGCTTTGCGCCACTGCCGAGCTTAAGGAGTCTTTTCTCTTTCGGCACTCTCCAGTGCTTTTACCCGTCGACCTGACTTATGGGCCATGCGCGCGGAAAGTATCCATGCGGCAGCCAACACGACGAGCACGACGGCGACCCATCGCGTGGCGCCGAAGATTGCGTCAGCGTCCGGTCGTGGCCATGTCGCTTGAACGAACACTTTCCAGCGTTCGACGATCCAGTAGCCACCAACTAGCGCAGCGACAGCAGACAGAATGACAATACCGGTCCGCTGCGGGACCAGGCGTCTGAAGATTACAAGCGCTGGCAACATGATCGCGAGAACGGCAAGCTGGCCAAGTTCGATGCCGATGTTGAACGCGAACAGCGACAAGAGAAGGTGCGATCCCGCGAACTGCAACGACTGTCCCAAGGCATTCGAAAAACCGAAGCCATGCACAAGCCCGAAGCCGCCGGCGAGGAGCCATCGGCGGCGCAGGTTTGCTCCAACGATGTTCTCTAGCGCCGTGTAAATGATCGTGACGGCGATGGCCATTTCGACGAACGGGGGGAACCATGCACCTTGCGGAGCAAGGTGAAAAGCGGATGCGAAAAGCGTGATCGAGTGTGCCACTGTGAAAGCGGTGATTACGGAGACAAGTCCCCACACCCGGCGAACCGGGATAACAAGGCAAAATAGAAACAGCAGATGGTCGATGCCCGTCAGGATGTGGTCTATGCCGAGCAGGATGAAGCCGCCGGCGGCGTGGTACCAGGTCGGGTTGAGGGCATCGGGCTCGTCTCCGCTATGAATGATCAACGCCCGGCTCGTCTCGTCGATAGGAAGATAGCGCACCGTCAAGATCGCGCCGCTGCCGAGATCAGCAGCAACCTGACTCTGGATCTTGAGCACCGCGCTCGATGAAGAGATGGGATACGTGAAGTGAACGTCGAAGGACCCCTTGTCGTAGACGATCGGCGTGGCGACGTCGGGCGGTCGATTTGCCACTGCCACTGCAGTCTCATAGGTTTCGAAGGACCGCTCCGTCGGAGGCGACAAGCGCCCGCTCGACGACGAGGCTGTAAGTCGTACGCCGTCCTCGTATAAAACGAGGCCATCCTCTAGCAGAAGCTGCGCAAGTTCCGCAGCTGGCTTGGACGCCGCCACATCGTATAACCCGTCTTTTACGGGAAAAGGCACGCCTCGCAGCAGATCGAGCGGCACGCGGACCACCAGGTCAACCTGCTTCGGTTCCACTTTGACGAAAGCGTTCATGATGGAATTCATCGGCAGGTCGTGAGCGGTGGCGTAGCCGCAAACGATGACGAGCATCAACAAAGCGCTAGCGGTAGTGAGCAGATGGCTACGACGCATCATGAGCGAGGGGCTGATCTAACTGGGCACGTGGAGTTCGATTCTTGCCGCCGGCTTCGCTTTCAATTCTTCGCTGTGGGTGGCACGCGGCCGTTCGCTTGGAGGTAGGCGGTCTCCAACGCGATATGATCGTTCCAGCTTCCTGTAAGCGTGAGGATCGCCATCGCGCGCGAGATCTTCGTATCGCCGATTGCCAACATTTCCGACTTGGTCGAATCGTCGAGCTTGGCTAGCGCAGTAGCGCAAAAGTCGAATGAGGATTTCAACCGCTGGACGATCTTGTCCTTAGGCTCGGTGTCGACGATCTTCGGCAGCTCCGGCTCGGCAACGCCGCCGATCTTCGAGCAGTATTGGTAATTCGTCATCGCAGCGTGCAGGACGAGCTGTCCGAATGTCATATCCTGAGGCAAGGGCCTGAAACCGTATTTTTCCGCAGGCATCTCCATAGCCGCGGCAATCGTCTGCTCGCTGCCTAGGACACACGCACTGCGCACGAAGTTCGAGATCTTGTTCGCGTCCTGCGCGAGCGCTGGGGTGCACCACAGCGCAAGCACGAGAGCGCTCGTGAGCCGCCGCGAATGCCCTTCGATGGGCGGGGTCGAAACACCGAGGGCGGCGGGATTCATCGTCTTTGAGTCTTTGAGGACGAGTTCACTGCTTGCCGCGGGAGCCAACTGTTAAGGTCACTCAGTTTGGTCAGTGAGTGATGCAGCACCACAATGGTCTGAGATCCACACCCGTGGCGGTGAATCTGACGCTCGCCTGTGCAACGATGTGGCTCGTCTTGAACTCAGTCAGCACAAGGTCGACACGAAACATCCCTCGCGAGGTGCTTACCGAATCGAGAGGCGTCAGCTTTCCGCCGAGGACGTATTGCACTCGACTGAGTGCCGTCGGAGTGACCTTGACCACTTCGAATTGTGGCCACTTCTCACGGGCGGTCTGGAATAACAGCGAATCCAGAAGATCGGAGGCCACCGTTGGCTGTCCGCTCTGGCCGACCGAGTAGTCGACCGCGATGACTATGCGCGCGGGAACCGCCGCGTCTTTCTTCTCGATCGCCGCGTCCGCTCCTTGGACATCAGTCTTCGGCGCCGGCGCGAATTCGGGAAGACGCCGCATTTGGAGCAGCAAGTCGTCGAGCGCGGAGTCGACGATTCCGTTGATCACCAGCTCGTAGGGCGGCTCCAGTGATGGTTGGGCTGCGCCGGCCAGCGCGCAGACTGCTACCAACGCGGAGAAAGCGAAGGCCCGGAGGGAGTGGTTCGGGCTTGCTTTCGAGCCACCTGATGACCTGAACATTTTAGGGACCGCCTAGCTTCGGTAGGTTAACCTTGCGGGCGCCGCGTGGGCTCGAACATATGCGCGGGCTTTTTGGCTCGCTCGAGTAAGCTCGAAGCGTGCTGTACTCCCATCGAGTCGCGTTGGGGCGCCCACAACGCGAAGGCGGCCCTAAGCCGCCTTCGCTGCCTCGACCGATGTGAATGGTAAGGACTATGGCGTCAATCCGAATGGACTTGCCATGCAAGTGAGCGTGTTGGGGGTCGTCGTGCGGTTCGCCGTACACATGTACTTCTTGCTCGCTAGTGCGGAGACCTGGACGAACTGCAGCAGTTTGTTGAAATCGGGGGTGCCGCGCGCATAGCCGGAGTCACTCTCCAAGTTCATCGTATCCAGATAAAGCGCACTAATCCCCGGCGTCGCGGCGATCATCTTTGCCTGGCTCACGCCTGCCACGGTCCCGATGTTGGCGATGAGGACGAGGTTACTGTTGTACGTGCCGACGTAATTTCCGCCGGTTAGGCTCGCCGGGTAGACGGTGTCGTATTGGCCCGGACCGAGATCGCGCGCGCCCATCGGCGGGTAATAGGCCCGCTGCACAGCCTGTTGGGCCTGCGCCGGGTTCTCCACTTGAATCACGATGACCATGGCACCGCCGTCGGTGGCGCGCTGCATCTCCTTGATCTGAAGTTGGTCCGCACCGGGGTCCGGCGCTCTGAAATACGCCTTGGTCACGAAGTTGACCCGCTTGCTATAGAAGATCTCCGCTCCCGCGACCTTGGCCACCGCCGTGGGGCAGGACGCAGCCCACGTCGGCCAGACGTAGGAGTACTCCAAGCCCGAATGCACCATGTCGGTCCAGGTGAAGTCGGTGCCCGGAGTGCTCGCGACGGTGCAATAGTTCGCCAAATTGGAGTCGTCGATTCTCAGCCCTACGATCGTGCTGCCTGCGAGCATCTTTTGTTTCACAGGGTTCCATACCTGGCCCATCACGCCTGGGCTGATACCGATGGTTGCCGCGGCGAGCACAACGGCAACGATGGTCCTTGTCTTCTCCTCCGTTCTCGAACGCATGATCCGTTACTCCTTCGCGTTTGATCTGCTGGTAATGCTGGCGATTCTGTCCGCCCTGAAGGGCATGCCGTCGGCACCGATCCGCCGCAAAGGCCACTCGCGCTTGGCCACATCCGCCGAGGTCAGCGACATCGTGGGGGGCACGCAGGTCATGGCTTGGGGGCTAACCGTGGTGTCAACGGTGCACAGATATTTGCCGTATTTTTTGGCTGCCGCCTGAACGCCGCTGGCAAGCGCCGGGTAGTTGGCGGCGCCCGCCTGAAACTGCAGATCCTGCTGGTCTAGATAGAGGCCGTCGATGCCGTCCAATGCGCCGATCCCGTCGGCCATTTGTGCGCCGGCGACGGTCGAGATTTGGGCGATCAAGACGGCGTTCATGTTGTACGAAGCGCGGTAGGGACCCGCACCAACTGCGCTGATCGCGCTGTTGTAGGTGCTCGGAGCGCCACCCTGGCTGCGATGTCCGAACGGCGGCCAGAAGATCCAAAAAACAGCCTCCTGCGCATCCCTGACCGAGTCAACCCGCTTGATGAATACCATCGCGCCGCCGTCCCCGTCGTGTTGGGATTCGCGCTCATCGCCTAGGCTACCAAGCGTCCCCTGGGCCGCGGTGTTGGATGCAGTTTGCCCGGGACACACGTTTTGAGTTCGCCAGTTTGCCCAGAGCGTGGAGTTGTCCAACGCAGCGTGCTGCTGGTCGGCCCATGTAAAGACATTCGTCGTGGCGTTGTACTGGTACACGTTGCAGTAATCCGAACCGGTCGCGCCGCTTCCGGTACCTTGGCTCCAGCGATGTCCCACGACCACCCTACCCTGCGACATCGCGATCATCATTGGATTCCAGAATGGCGCCGCCTCTTGAGAAGGCGTCAGATCGTTTTCCATTCCGTACGTCCAGGTGGCAGGATCGATCGCCTGGGTGTTACATAAGACGGTGGTGTGACCGCCTGGCGGGTACTTCACCGGATCGTGGATGTTCGTCCCGTCCTGACAGAGCTGCAGCCCGTTGGGCACACTAATGCCCGTAACGTTGCAGCCGTTCGTCTGCGTCGACGGACAACACGCCGGATCGGTCGCTGAACAGGCAGGTCCAAATTGACCCAGCACCGATGGGCTGACGGCTATCGCTGCCGCCGCGACCACCGCGGCAGCGGCGAGTCTCGTATTGATCAGCTTAGCTCTCGAATGCGTCATGTGACTTCTCCTCCAATTGCTCTGGTTGACGCGCGGCACTCTTGGTCGACGAGCCGGGCGCGCTGCAATCCCTATCTGCGAACCTCGAACTTCGCGTCTGCCTGGGCCATCAGTTCTGATAGCAGTCGAATGCGTACACGAAGCCGCCCAAAGGGGAAGGGAAGAGCGGATTGGCCGTTCTGCCCCGGAACCCGAACGCGGTGCACGCACCATCGCCGTGGGCATGCGCGGCGTCATAGGCGTTCCGGATCAACTTCTCGTAGTCTGCGTCGCCACTCGAGTAGCCGGAGAAGTTGCCCAGATCGGCGGTCGCGCCGAACAATCCGTCGAGTACGGTGGGTACGGTTGGGTTGGTGAGGGCTCCGATGGAGGCCGCCGCCTGCGACCCGAGAATCGTCTCGATCATGAACCAGAGGTTGAAGTTCGCGTTAAATGTCTGGCGGTAGCCGCCGGGCACGTTGGCGTACATCGTCTGGTAGAGACCCGGTCCATAGGTCCGGTGGCCGATCGGCGGGAAGTAGATCAGATCGATGATGTCTTGGGCCTCCTCGACGCTGTCCACCGTCGGTACCACGAGCTGCATGGCACCGCCGTCGAGTGCCTTCTGGATGTCACGTCTCAACAGGGTCGACAGCCGCGACCCTGGCACGTGTGCACCTGGCGTAAGCACCCCCGGCGCGGATACCGGGACGTAGGCGCACGGCTGGCTCCACATCGCCCAGACCTGGGTCCAGTCATTGCTCGAGTGCTGCATCTCGGTCCAGGTAGCGGGGGTGTCGACGATGGTGCCGCCCGAGTTCGAAACCTTGTTCGCCGTGGTGCAATAACCCGTAAGTGAAAATGTGGACTGAGTGCCCAATGCTATCTCTTTGCCATTCAAGCGATCGAGCTTTGCCTGGTTCCAGATCGGGGGATTCGCGGGCGCCGCATAGAGTGGCCCGTGTATCCAAGTAGCTGGATCGATAGGACCCGTGTTCACAAGATTCGACTGGCCAACCGCGATCGTTGTTGCCGTCATGCCGACGACGGCCGCAGTGAGCCTCAGTAGGGTTCGCTTAGTTTTGATCAGCATCTGTAGCTCCTCCAGACACGATGGGCCCATCGTTGCGATGGGATACTCTGGGAAAACGCCGTGCGGACAGCCGGGTCTTCTTCTCAGCCGTGGGTCGCATTGGAACATCTGAATACTTGCCTGTCAAGTGCTCTTGAATGCTTGTCTGTTTGGCGGTATCCTGTTGGAATATGTGCGATGAAACAGACTGTTGCATCTTTTGCAGCACCGGACTCGGACCTCCGGCGGCTGCCGCTGGGGGTGTGTCCGATTGCCGCCTTCCCGAGACATCGAGCCTCCCAGGCCCTTGTAAAGGTCCTTGATTCCCCAGCAAACACGGGTAGTTAGTGAACCTGACCCTGGAAATACGATCTGTCGTGGATGCCCTCCGAACGGAGATGCAGACCCAGATTCTCAAAGGTTCCATTCCGGCTGGGACGGCGCTCGCAGAAGTGTCGGTTGCAGAGATGTTCAATGTCGCCCGGCCCACGGCCAAGGCAGCGATCGAGCAGCTGGTACAGATCGGATTGCTCAGACGAACGCGCAACAAGACCGCCCGCGTTCCTCTCCTCAATGTGGCTGACGTTGCGGACCTCTATCTGGCTCGTGGTGCCGTCGAGAGCGCCGTAACGCGTCTTCTGGCCGAACGCGGTGAGATCCCGCAAGGCGCAGTCGAGGCATTGGCTCGCTTCCGTGCCGCGATTGATGGTTCGCAGATGATTGCCGCACTTGTTCAGGCCGACGTAGACTTCCACCGCGCGTTAGTTCTCGCGACGGGGAGTGCGCGACTTCGGCGGCTTCACGACATGGTCATGGGTGAGGCGCATCTGTGCATGGCCCAGGTTCAGATGCACCACCTTTTGGATCCTTTGGTGATTGCCGATGAGCATGCTCGTATCCTCGCGACGATCGACGCTGGGAATATGGAGCACGCAGCGGCCGAGATGGGTGCGCATATTTCCGGAGCGCGCAACAGGCTCGTGGCTTATCTGCAGCAGGAGGAGTCCGTTGCCGAGGACTTCGAGGGTCTCGCCGATAAATAATGGCGTGCGCAGCTGATCGCCAACGATGATTTCCCACATTCGACATTTGCTTTTCAGTCTCGCCGAGATAACTGACGGACCTTACTCGACGGCGCTATACGGCCTTTCAACGAATCTCGGATGAGCAAATTTCTCTCGATGTCGTGCATAGATTCGGGGCCTCGGTAGCACCGCTTCGTCCGTTCGACTCCCATATCGCCCGCCCTGCACCTGATCCCTCGGTTAAGCTGCTGGCGGCCTGAGTTTCGGCATGTGGTAGTCATGCCAGAGTTGTCTACTCCGACCTTGTGACTGAGACTGCCTAACGCTGCTTGAATGCGGGTATGGCTCCACCTCGGATTCTCCTGTGCCATGCGCACGATCAATTCGGAGATGTGACGCATGATGCCCGGTCGGCCGGGGCCGCGTCGGTGGGTGAAGTTCCACTTTCCGCGTAGCGTTCCTTAAGCAATCGGTTCTCTGCTTGGAGGAACTCCATGACGACCAGCTGATGGGGATGGACCCAGCCCGACACTATCATCAAGAACCGACAGCGCGGGTGGCACCGAGTCCATACCAACATTCCTACCGCGGCTCGTCGTTCCAACTAATGGACACACGGGGAGCGCCATGTCGCCGACACGTGCGCCAGACGCCGCTTCCTGGTTACGCTCCTCTTAGGTGCGTTCGATATACCGACGAATCCACGCATGAACGTTGATCGATATGCGATTCAGCACTATTAGGATGAGTTTTACTTCCTTCTCGATTTAACGTTGCAGACGCTACGATGCCTGCCTCGAAGATCGCCGAGCAGCGCCGTGGACTGGATATATCCCATCTCTGGCTTCATCGTCGGTGTGACTGTCGGTCTCACAGGGGTCGGCGGCGGCTCGTTGATGACACCGCTGCTGATCCTCGTATTCGGCTTCTCGCCCTCAACCGCGATCGGCACCGACCTGCTGTATGCGGCGATCACCAAGTCGGCGGGCACAATCGCGCACCGCGCCCGCGCTAACATCGAGTGGCGGATCGTCGGTCTGCTGTCGGCGGGCAGTGTTCCCGCAGCCATCGTAACGCTCATCATCCTGCACACGTTGGTGCGCGACACTAAAGTCGTCAGCACGCTGCTATCGGCCACGCTCGGCTTCGCCCTGCTTGCCACCTCCGCCGCGCTTTTGTTCCGCAACCGCGTCCGAAACTACGCCGACACTGCAGCGAGAGAGTCGTCGATGAGTACGACAGCCGGATCGCGTGTGGTGCTGCTCGGCCTCGTGCTCGGCGTGCTCGTCACATTGTCGTCGGTGGGCGCGGGAGCGCTGGGTACGGTCGCGCTGTTGATGTTGTTTCCGCGCATGCCGGCGGTGCGCATCGTCGGAACCGATATCGCGCACGCGGTACCGCTCACGCTCATCGCAGGCCTCGGCCACGCGGCGCTCGGCCACGTGAACTACATGCTGCTCGCGAGTCTGCTGATCGGCTCGGTGCCTGGCGTCTGGCTCGGAAGCGTTGCGGCGAGCCGATTTTCGGAACGCATCCTTCGCGCGCTCCTGGCGATGCTGTTGCTCGCGTTGGGCGTGCGCCTCATGCTGTGAATCAACCATGTCATCGCAGTCTGCCAAGGCAGACGCGAGTTCGACCCGAAGCGGTCATCGAGGCCAACAAAAAACGGACGCTCATTTGGCAACGGTTAGCTCGACTTAATGAACTTCTCCCATAGTGACCGCACGTTATCGTGGTAGCCGATGGCCACGGCTTCCGCCAACGGGTGGTCGTCCAGAATGGCGGTCATCATGCGATCAAAGGCCGACCCGTCTGACTCTCGAAGGTAATTTACAAACATTCCAGCTTCTCGATAAGCCAACACGACTGGATACCAAGGCGGTCTATTTGCAGGTTCTTTTTCAACGCGAAGGTCACTCAAGTTTCGGAGGCTTTCGGCATCATTGATGACTATTTTCTCTGCGCGTTGGATTGCGGCCCGCGCTTCTTCTTCGCTGACCAATTCAGCGCCCCCGCCCCCCGACACCATAACCGCCAAGCCTTCCTTGAACCAATTTGGCAGGTAAAGGTATGCATATCCGCCGATCCACCCCTGAATGTGAGCATGCGAAAGTTCGTGCGTCAGGATTGCGCGGAGACGCTGGTGTTGTGGCCAGAACAGCTTCGGCGACAGATTCACCTCACCGTAGGCCGTGACGCCCATGGGAACCGCAGAACCTAGGCCGTTTGCTGCCGCATATGCTTCCGGCGTCGCATACGCGCCCACTATTACGGGATGCGTGAAACGTCGGCGATGCACGGCTTCGACCCGTGCGATGGCATCGGGGAGCAGCCGGGCAACGTCACGAGCAAAATCTTCAGCGCCCGGCTGATAATGCACTTGGCTAACGGCAGACAGAGCGGGCAACCGATCGGGCGTGTTCCACCGGCCCGAGATCAGGTGGCGCGTCCTCGGCACAGTAAGAGCGGCCCCTGCACCGACGACGCTCAACGCCAAGGGTGCTCCGATGACCACCAAGAATATGCGACGACGCATACCGCGAAACCCCAATTCGTTTTAGGTAGGGGGACGGCTGGCCGGAAGGCCCGCAATCGACCGAGCAGGCAGCGCGAATGGCGGTTATGGGGAAGCCGGATTAAACTGTCTGGAGTTGGACAAGACGCATCGGCAGCAATCGCATATCAGTCCCATTGATTGGCGTTTTCCGGCCAATTCGCGCGCTGCACCCGAACGATACAGAAACGCTGGCCCGTGGGCGCGCGCATGATCACCCAGCGCTCCTTGCGTTCGTCCACCTGGGCACCCAGTTTTTCGAGCCTTGCAACTTCGGCCTGAATGTCGTCGGTCTCGATATCAATGTGCACGCGGCTTTCGTGGTCCACGCGCTGAACCTGCACGCTGAGCTCGTCTGGCGGCGTTTCCAGCATGCGGTAATTGCCGCGAGTTCCCGGATGCTTCATATCGACCGGACGGCCCAGCGCGTCGGCCCAAAATTGCGCGGCGGCGTCGATATCATCGGTCTTGCAATCGATCAGCAGACCATTGATGCGCGAGCGATGCATGCAATCCACCTTCGAAGGTTTTGGCGTACGTATTATGTGGGGCAACTGATTACGTTCGTCCAAGCGCAGCCGAAGTGCGTCTGCACAATCGCAGCGAAAGGGCGCTATCGCGCCTTGTTCATGGACGCCTGAGGAATCTCAAGTAGAAAGCTGCGAACACCAAGACAATGCCAATATTCACTGTCAGCCGTTCCCAGAATCGGTTTCTGAAGAACACGAAATCTACACCGACTATGACGGCTGCCATCGCCACCACGTAAAGCACGACAGCTACCTGTCTGCCCATTCTAGGGGGCATCACCATTTTGAGTTCTCCATCACATGATCTGCCATCCCAGCCTCGACAAAAATTGCCAGAACCTAGCGCTCATAAAGAGGGGGCACCCTCTGGTCTGCGGCACGACCATAGCTTTGTCCGCCTTTTGATCGGGGTTAATGCAGAGGCAGATTACCCTCGTCCAGCCCTCGTAACAACCGTCACAAATGACCGCAATGTAGCGCCCTGTGCCACGACCGCTCCTGGCCGATTGCGCGCGCAGATCAGCGACTGCTTACGACTCAAAGCTGGACCTCACGAACGTCCACTATCGGGAATCTCAACCTCTCGTTGATCTCATCCTCCACGCGCGAGTCCCCGCACTGGAACCTCGCGGCCGAGCGCGGACACTAGTCGATTTCGACCAGAAAATTCGCATCGAACTGAGAATTCTCGTTCACCCCGTCCTTGGCATAACCTCGCGGATTGCAGACCACGCGCGTGCCATTCAGGACATAGTCGAAGCTGTCGTGCGTATGTCCATGTACCCATAGGCATGCGCGATTCCCGTCGGCCAGGCGCTCGGCATCGGATACGAAGCACGCGTTCAGGACCGAGTCCGCAAACCTCGGGTGGATGCTTTTCCGCGATGGAGCATGGTGGGTAATCACCACGGTCGGCCCGGCATGCGGCTCGGCCAGTTTGCAATCGAGCCAACGAGCGTGGATGTCGAATAACGCCGCCGAATCGGCGGGGGAAAATAAGCGCTCGTCTGGGTCGTCAATGCGGATCCTGCTGAAATCGCGCATGAACTTCAGCGCTTCCTGTATCGCCGCCGCTCGTTTCTCGCCCTCGCCGAACAGCATGAAGTCTGTCCACAGCGTAGTTCCGAGAAACCGCACGCCGTCGAAGATGACTTCGTCGTCATCGAGCACGCGCACATTCGTCCCAGCGCACCGTTGCTTGAGTTCAGCGACGGTGCCGGTAATGCTGCCCCCGTAGAACTCGTGGTTGCCGACGACGTAGAACACTGGTTTGGCAAATCCCCGTGCCCACGCGACAGCTTCCTTCGGGCGAGCAACATCACCGGCCAGAATGACCGCTTCGGCGTTGTTCTCCGGTATCGGCAAGGTGCCGAGGCTCAGATGCAGGTCGGAAAGGACATTTAATTTCATCGCTGTGCTACGGTCGCTCGACCGTCCGTTGGGAATACTACGCCAGCAATTTGTGAATCGGGTTCGCCATTTACCGGTGTCTGAACTGGCGGACGTCCAGCAGTGCATCGACGTGCACGCGCGGCGCCTCCTTGGCGCCGACGCCGCCCCGGAAACCAACCCAGTCGAACCGCTCGCCTTGACCTCGGCGAGGGCGTGCAATACGGTTACATTCCCATATATCCCATCGGCCGTGGCACTGTGACGCGCGATTTTGTCAACTGACCAGCCAATACGGTCTATCCGCTCATCCGAGATATTCAGAGGTGTTGGCGGCAGCGGGCATAATCGGATATCTACGAATTCTGTTGAGTTGGCCCAATGCGAGCTATGCGTTCGATGCGGACTTCGGCCTGGTCGGCGGGTTGGCCGGAGGTCGGTGTTAGGAACCGATATGTAATGGCATTCTGCCCGCCGACATATCATCCGCCGACAATCATCGACGACCTGTCGGCCGTCTTCGAGGTGACATCAATGCAGACCGTCAAGCTTAGGGCCGGGGATACGATCATTTCCGAGGGGGAAGACGGCAACACCGCGTTCCTCATCGTCTCAGGCTCGGTCGAGGTCAGCGTCGGCAAAGAGGCGAAAGCCAAAACCGTCGCGACGCTCACCGCCGGCGACGTGTTCGGTGAAATGTCCCTGATCGAGCCGGGTCCGCGATCAGCCACTGTCAAGGCGGTGACCGATGCCGAATGCGTCGCGACCACTTACGACGAGTTCATCCCATTGATGCAAAACGATCCGCAGCGGGCGATCACGTTCATGGGGAGTCTCGTGCGCAAGCTTCGCGAGATGAACAATTTGCTCTCCATCGCGCCGGCCGAGGTGCTGGGTCAGCGTATCCAGCAGAGCCTGCAGGTGATCCTCGCCGGCCTGGAAGGGCGCGACGCACTCTCTGGATCGGACTTGGACGGACTTGGGCATGAGCTGCGCATGCTGCTCCAGACCGACCGCATACAGCTCGCGACGGCGGAGATCGACAAGGCTGAACGAGTCCTGCAATACATGGTGCGCCCGAATATCGAAGAATGCCTGAACCTCTGGTTCGGCAAGTCCGAGCAGACGGACCAGGATATCTTGAACCGGTTCGGCACGGACGTGGCCCTGGCATCCACGGGTCAGTACGATCACTGGGCCCTGAATGTCGAACACCCGCGCCTGTTAGTGGCACTGGTGATCATGCTCGACCAATTCACCCGCAACATGTACCGCGACACGCCCCGGATGTATGCCTGTGACGCGCACTGTCAGCGCCTGGTAAAGCGTGGGCTGCGCGTCGGCGTCGGCGCGCGCCTGCGCCCGATCGAGCGGGTCTTCCTCTGCCTGGTGCTGACCCACTCCGAAGTGCTGGACGATCAGCTGTTGTGCATGGAGGAGTGGGAGCGGACGATGGAGGAGCTGGCGCCGGATGACCCGCTGAACGTCTTCCACGAAATCTTCCACCGACATGTCGCGGTAATACAGCGCTTCGGCCGGTTCCCCCACCGCAACAAGATCCAGCAGAGGGCGAACACCAGTGACGAGGAAGACTTTCTGGCCGATAGCTCGTTCCGCTTCGACCTGCCGCTGATCCGGAAGCCCGACGGGACGTTCGCGTTCGCCGGCTCGGTGAAGAAGCGCACTGTGAAGGTGCTCGACCACGAGTACGAGACCCTGCTGCCGGACCTCGACGAGGTGGGACACAAGGCGTTCGAGTACAAGTATTTGGGGCCGGACGGCGTCTTCACCAAGACGCGGGAGCAGCTGAAGAAGCAGGGCTACATCCGCATCGGTGACAGTGTTCCCGACTTCACCGCCGAGACCAGCATGGGTCCAATCAACTTCCACGAGTTCATCGGCGACTCATGGTGCGTGTTCTTCTCGCACCCGGCCGACTTCACGCCGGTGTGCACCACCGAGTTCGGGATGACAGCCAAGCTCCAGCACGAGTGGAGCGTACGCAACACCAAGGTCATCGGTCTGAGCGTTGACAGCGCCGACGACCACGAGCGCTGGATCGCGGACATCAACGAGACGCAACATACGCAGGTAAACTTCCCGATTATCGCGGACAAGGATCGCCGCGTGTCGATGCTCTTCGGCATGCTCGACGCCACCACGTTCCGCCACGGCACCGGCTTGGGCGAGACCATGACAGTGCGCTGTGTGTTCATTATCTCGCCGTCGAAGCGAGTCGAGCTGATCCTTTCTTACCCGGCCTTCATCGGCCGCAACTTCAACGAGATCCTGCGCATCCTGGATGCCCTGCAGCTCTCGGCGAAGTATCGCGTGGCCACGCCGGCGAACTGGCAGCCGGGAGATGACACAGTGGTTCTGCCCTTCATCTCGGACGAGGAGGCAGAGCGCATGTTCGCGGACCAGGGCGGCTTCCGCAAGGTGCGCTCCTACCTGCGCTTCGTACGTGATCCGTCGCTGCGTTGTCTCTGAGCTACACCGCGGCCACCATCACGAAGTGCTGGCACCCTGACTCACGCTAGCCGACGGCAGCTTGTCTTCGAACACTAGCGTTAGTACGGCCGAGAAACCCGCGGCCTGCCGCCTCCGTCACAAGGAACGCCGCTCCACAAGCGTTCGCGAGGCGATGCGGGATCGAGTAGTCGCAACATGGGACAGCTTCAACTCACACAGTGCCGTTATCGGGGCGCTCGCTGGATGTGCATTGGCGTGGTGCCGTAGCAACGGATAGGCGCATTGTGTATTGCGGCAAATGCTGCAATACGAGACCTCGTGGAACAATAAGAACGCCCCGCTCACCGAGCGGGACGTCGCTAGGCTGCGTCGGCTATGCCCGCGCAGGTATGGCGCACGTCGTGGACGCTTACATGCGGTAGCCCGGCCTTCTTCCTAGCTTCGGTAAACCGCGAATGCGGCTCCCAGTACGAAAGCGACAAAGGCAATGAGCGCAGATATGGTCGCGCGGGTGACGCGACCAGAACTAGCCTGCTCTTCCCGCTCTTCGCGTCCGTGGCCGCGACCGACAGCGTAAGCGTGCGCGGCGACAAAGAGGGCAGCTCCAGAATTTCCGATATCCGTAGCCCACAGTAAGCCCCGATCATAATCGCCGCGCGTGAAGAAGCCGTCGGGTCGCAATTCGCCAATCTCCGCACCTCTGCCCGCGTCAGATACACTTCCCGTGCCCCATTTTTCGGTAGCACCCGCACCATTCCCGATAGGTTTGTATCGGTCATTCCCTGCCGATACGCCCACTTCAGCATTCCCTTGAACAGGGCTAAACGGCGATTTACCGTAGAGGCACTCACGGGCTTGCCTGAGGTCGTCCATGTTGATGCAGCCTCCTTCGCCACTTCCGGCGCCTGCCTCAGACTCTTGCCCACTATGGACGGCGCCCACGCCTTGCTGCGCAGCCTTGTGCGGTGTGCGTCCTTTTGCGGTACCGCTACGTTTTGCAGCCATAGTTCTATCGCTCCTGCTTGAAAGCGAACGGCAAGTCGGCGTAGTCGCGCGCGGCGCGGCTATCGCCTGCAAATATTGTTATTGGTAGCAGGCCAAAAGACACAGCCACCTCGACACCAGTTTGTACAACGCGAACCGTTTCCTTAGCTTCCGATAGTGGGTATGTGTAAAGCTGCGCTACGAGCGCTACGGAAAATAGGTTTGGCTATGTCGCTCTCTTTTTCCTTTGTACCTGCCGTGAATGGGCACATTACTGCCACGTGCGGCACGCGTTTTCACGTACGTCGCCCGAAACGTGTCATGGCCAATGCGTTTTGATCGGTTTTCGGCAGGAATGACACTTCACCAGAACGAAGAGCGAGAACTGTGCCGGCGCGCACTATTTGCCAATGGGTCGTTGAGAATCCCGAGGAATGATGCACCTGCACAAACCATCGCCCAGAGACAACGGAGAGCGTTCCAAACAACTATTGGAGGTCCACAATCGCGAGCGGGTGGAAGCCCGAACGCAAAGTACGACAGGCGGTGCTAATCCGGAAATGGAAGCCGTGGGAATGATCCACGAAACCAAAGTCAACGGTGGGTAAGGCACGCGTATCGCGCAACGCTGATAGCGGCAGCGTGCGACACAGTCTGCGTCGACTAGCGCAGGCTCTTCAAGCGCGCGAGACTCGAAGATTTCTGGTCAGTACGAAACGGGAACTGAATTGAGCGAGGTGCCTAAACCGCTCGCTCAACCGGTCGCCTAACCGCGCGGTGAGCTCGGCTGGCAGATCTTGCTCACGCCTCAGTTGTCGCCGAGGTGTCTCAGCGGTTGTGCTCCATAGCTGATATTCGAGAGACTCTAATGGACCGGTTGAGAGTCGCGTTGACCTAGGCTCAGTCGGGATTGTCGATCGGCATGCCCACGGTGCGGTATTCAGCACGCACTTGACCGGCGCCCCGATAGCGAGGGAGGACATTTTCGTCCGGCGTGGTTGGAACGAGAACCCACTGATAGGAGTTCCGGCCGTTTCCTGGACTCTTTTCCGAAGGCGCCTCCGGTGCGAGCCTCGTCAACCGATTGGGCCGATCCCGGAAGCGATAGAGATCCAACAATGAGCAGCGTCCGATACGGTAGCACGACGCGTACGGAACGCCCGGTGCAATCTCCGGTAGCGCAATGTCTTCGTGCGGATGGGGCACGAGCTGCATCATCGTTAGACCGAGCGGAGGACTTGATGGTGTAGCCATCGGATCGGATGCTACGGGTCCTTGTGGCATCGCCGACATTGACAGCAACATCAACAAACCAACGGCAAGCGCTGACGCACGTGTTCTCATCGCTGCAGCTATCGGTGGAGACGTGATTGAGATGCCGCGCGGTGACATGAAGGCTCGGTCAGTTCGACGCGTGCGCCTATAACATTCTTCCAACAGTGCCCCCAGAATGTTTCATTCGAGTGTGTAGCCATGGCACCCTCCCGAGGTGGCGGGCTGATCATTCTCGCATGTGGGAGGCTACTCCGGTAACGGTGTCAGGCGCTACCGACACGCCGTGTGCTCATGCTTAGCTCGCGATGCCCACAATGCGCGGCCGCGGCGCCCGGCGAGATGCGCTCCAGTCTGCGAGGATGATAGCTGCCCGCTCCTCGCACGCTTCGATCGCGCTCTTGGCGATCTCCGGCGCGTTGCCTAGACCAATCTGCGCCAACGCGTGGAGTAGCATCGGCGCTGACGCCATGACCGGCCCATCCTTGGCCATGACACTGGACGCGATAATGCGGCCGTCGGCATCGCACACGACGTGCGAGAAGCCGTAGCGATATTGGTAGAACGTCCAAGGGCCAGGGCTCATTACTTGTCTCCGGGAGGGGCGGTCACAAATGCCTCTAACCTAAGAGCGCGATCCGTCACGTCTGCGCAAGCGCCTACCCCAAATTAGGGCTATCGCTGGTTTTCCACATCCGTTGTCAAGCCGAGGGCTCGCCTCCTCTCGGGCGTAGAAGGCGACTCGCCTGCGGGCTCTTGCGAGCGCAGCATTTTCCGTTCGGAAGTGCCGGGGGAAGCCCGCGCTGCGCAATCGGAATTTTGGTAGCAAGAGTCGGCCAGGCGCCAGCGAATCGCCTGCAGCACGGGACCTTCTTGCGTACTCGCAAGCGTTCCTATTGGCGACTGATCCTGTTGCTGCTGCTCGCCCGCATACGCGCGCGAGGTAAAGATACCGATAATCAGAACAGCGGAAAATTGGTAAGCGTTCATGGCATTCTCCCCGGTCAGTGCATACGCATGTTGTGGACAGCCAGCCACAGCGCCCCGGTAGTGCTTTCCCCCTCCACCGCCCAGTCGATGCTCGTGATCGGTATGTCTGCCGTGGTCGGCATCCCATTCGACCACCCGTCCCCGTGTGCTGCGCATTGGTATAGTGGCTGAAGATCAATCTCATAAGATAGGTCGACGTTGCTGTCCGACGACGCCATGCGCCGCACGGCATGGCCCGGGCAAAGCACCTCTACATCTTCTGCGTCGAAATACACGACTTCCGCGCCAGGAAAGAACGTGTCTTCGACAAAAGGCCAACTCCAACGCAGCTTGCCGGGGCCCTTGGCAGAGCTATCGTCGTCGCCGTCGTGAAACAAGTTGAGCTGAATCATGCGGGGTAATTCGCGGCCTTGATCGTCCGGCCACGTCGCGACCACAACCAATCGATAAACAGCAGCAGCGGCATCCCCTGAACCAGCCACTGTTACCTGACAACACATGAACCCAATCAACGACCAATGAAGGGCTGCTACATGCGATAGCGAGACGAGGTCAGACCGAACGAGAGACGAGCCCGGCTATTCTGTTGGCGAGCATTCACCCGACACGAGTGATCACCCGTGTCGCGCTATGCCGATATTCAAATAGGGTTCTCTCGGGCGGCTTATATCGTGGCCCGCGCACTTCATCGTTGCGCAACAAGGCCGTTTGCAAAGACGCAGTCTGTTCCTTCAATTGAAATCGCATTCGCAGCATAAACACACCATGCAGCTCTCAACCGGTCCACCCCAACAAGACTACGATGCCCGCTCGCATTGGCATCTCAATCAATCCAGTCTTGACTCGCTGGGGAAGTCCTTGCAAACAGAATAGACCCTCAGGCGACATCCGGCTTTGTTGGAAGCGGACATTACAATTGCCAAAGTTGATTTTGGACAGCGGTCAATGTTCTGCTCAAACGGAGCCAGAGGTGTCGGCGCCGCACGCATCTACCTTGCCGAGGCCCTTACGCGTTGACGACAAGCGGAGAGGTCGGCGGCCAGCGGGATCGCCGCAAGGCCGCCGATCAATTCAGTGCCGCATCCCCCCATACATGACGACCGCCGCCGACGCGTGTTCAGTCTTGGCCTTGAATGGTGACAAGACGACAACTCATACGCGGAACGGCAGCCCCCGTCACTCCGGCAAGCGCAACCGGCGTCCCGAGGATTTCGGATCCTCCGTTAACCACGGTGAAATCGATGTCGAGCGGAGGGATCCCGACGTCGACTTCGCTGCCGTCGGGGAGAACCAACTTGAGGTGATACTGAATATGACCGAAGCAGGATTTGTCCTGAAAAATTGCCTGCCCCACTGAGTGCTGCCTACTCGACCCAAGGCTCGAGCTGAATGTTCCGTAGCCGTCGAATACACCTGTGACGCTCCCAGCCACGGTGCCGACGAAGGTAACGGGTTCAAGTCCCGCGCCCACGTTGGAGTAGCCCTGACATTGAAAGCCGTACGAGGTGTTAGTCTTCGCAGAACAGCTACGTTGCGGCGAACTGGCGCCATCTGCGACCACCGCGACTGGCCCACCAGCGAGCGTCAAGGCCACTACACATCTCACAATGCGAGTCATGCGTTTCATGGAACCACCTCCCTTGAGATTGACGAGTTCGACCGTAGAGTGACCGTGCAGGCCGAACTACTCAATGTATGCCTCGCGATGGGTCAGTGCAACGGGCCGATTTGAGGTTGGTCCGACAGGGTAGAAAATGTCCCCATTGGATAAAATCAAGAGATGACAACGACCGGCTGCTTCTGGGTGGTCAGAGCCGGTCGATTTCGACGTTGCTATGTCCGCTGAGGAAAGTAGAGCAGATGTTGGGCGCGCGCAGTTCGACGCCCGGACCCGACCCATTGTCGACATCGGGCGGAACCGTAAGCGGACGTTGAAATCCGCGGAGTCGGCGGTTCCGAGCGGCGATTGAATGCGCCCAATGACTGCATCCACAGAAGCCGTTCGTTTGAAAGCGGCTCCGGGACGCTCCGGAGCCGCGGACACCGCTCGCTTATTGCCCAGGAAGCCCGAGTTTGAAGCCGTCCTTCTTTAGCTGATCGCGTAGCCACTCAAACTTCTGGAAGTTGGTGATCGTGACGGGCCCCGAGTAGGCATCGCTCTGTACCTGGAATCGTTCAGCTGGTGTTTCGAAGTTTAGTGTCTTTCTAGGGCGCTCGTGACGTTGAGATAGATGGCGTCCTTTTCTGGATTGCCGCCCCAAGCAGACGCCGCGCCGGCCAGCCGCCGCACTGGATCGACCTTTCCTTTCGCACCGAACGCGTGGTTCATGTCGGGCATCGTCTCGGAAAGAGCAAGCAAGGCAGAGCAAATTTCGAGGAGTGCCGACATTAGCAATTGATGCAGGTCAAGGCTACAGTCGGAGGTGGCGACTATTGAAAGTGAACGGGACTCTGCCGTGACCCGGCTCAAAGACGAGGGCAAGCGTAACAACGCGTACTTGTTGACGATTGTTATCGGTGTGCTACTTGCAATTGCCGGTCTTGGTTGGTGGTCTATTCCGTTCATCGTGGTAGGGCTTTTCGCGGTATTTGAGCTCACTACATGGTCATCCGAGCTAATTAACCTGATCCAGAGCGACGCGGAAGCGGAACTCGCGCGACTCACGGCGCAGATCGCTCACCATCGCGCCGCCTATGATTTGGATGGCCCGGTGACCAATGCACACGCCTCATTCGGGCACCAGACAGTGCCGCGCGTAATCCAGGCGTAACCCCGACTGAAAATAAAAACGGCCTGCCCGGAGGCAAGCCGTTGGTTGATTTGGTTGCGGGGACACGATTCCTACGTAAGAGACGGGTACGGATTGGGCAGGGACACGGCTTTCCACCGAGCCCGATATCCACTGAGCAACCTAGTCATCTTTTCTTCATCGGAGGCAGGTCGGTACAGACGCCCTCGAACACCTCAGCCGCCATGCCGATGGATTCACCCAGCGTCGGATGCGGATGGATTGTCTTGCCGATGTCGGTCGGATCGCAGCCCATTTCGACCGCGAGACAGACTTCGCCGATTAGGTCCCCGGCGTGGGTACCAACAATGCCCCCGCCGATACAGCGGTGCGTCGCTTCATTGAACAACAGCTTCGTGAAACCCTCATCACGCCCGTTAGCGATCGCCCTGCCTGATGCCGCCCAGGGAAAGACCGCCTTGCTGTACTTGATGCCCTGCGCCTTACACTGTTCCTCGGTGAGGCCCGCCCACGCTACCTCCGGATCGGTATAGGCAACCGACGGGATCTGTCGTGCATCGAAATACGACTTGTGTCCGGCAGCGACCTCAGCGGCGACGTGTGCTTCATGCACTGCCTTGTGTGCGAGCATCGGCTGACCGACGATATCACCGATCGCAAAGATATGGCCGACGTTGGTTCGCATCTGCCTGTCCACCGGTACGAAGCCGCGGTCGGTGACGGCGACGCCTGCCTTGTCCGCCGCGATGACTTTGCCATTCGCTCTGCGGCCGACCGCCACCAGCACCAAGTCGTACAGTTGCGGTTCGGCCGGCGCTTTCGCGCCCTCGAAACCGACCTTTATGCCCACTGACGTGGCTTCAGCCGAGACCGTCTTGGTTTTCAGCATTACGTTGTCGAAACGTGGCGTGTTCTTTTTTTCCCACACCTTGACCAAGTCGCGGTCTGCGCCGGCCATCATACCGTCGAGCATTTCGACGACGTCGATGCGGGTGCCCAGCGTCGAGTACACCGTGGCCATTTCCAGGCCGATGATGCCCCCGCCGATCACCAGCACTCGCTTTGGAATGGATTTGAGTTCCAGCGCCCCGGTGGAATCGACTACGCGTGGATCTTCGGGTATGAACGGCAGTTTCACCGCCTGACTGCCTGCCGCGATGATCGCCTTCTGGAACCGGATCGTCTTCTTTTCGCCGGTCTTGTCCTGACCCGTACCCGAGGTCAGCTCGACCTCGACGTGATACGGGTCGAGAAAGCGCCCGATACCACGCACGACATCGACCTTACGTGCCTTGGCCATGCCCGCGAGGCCACCAGTGAGCTTCTTGATCACGCCGTCCTTGAACCCGCGCAATTCGTCGATGTCGATCTGCGGCGCGGCGTACTTGATCCCATGGCCACCCAATGCTTTGACTTCATCCATCACGGCAGCCGTGTGCAGCAGCGCCTTCGACGGGATGCAGCCGACGTTGAGACAGACGCCACCGAGCGTGGCATAGCGTTCGACCAGCACCGTTTTCATGCCGAGGTCGGCGGAGCGGAATGCGGCCGAATAGCCCCCCGGTCCGGCGCCCAGCACCAGCATTTCGCATTCGATGTCCACGCCGCCCGCGTACGCAGCCGCCGGTTTCGGCGTCTCCGCACCAGCCGGCACCGGGGGAGCGTCGTGCGCCAGCGGCGCGGCCGACGCCGCACCTTTGACGCCGGTCGACAATGTGAGGATGAGACTGCCTTCCGAAACTTTGTCGCCGAGCTTCACCTTTACGTCCGTCACCGTACCCGCGGCCGGCGAAGGCACATCCATCGTTGCCTTGTCCGATTCGATGGAAATGAGTGGATCCTCTGCCTTCAAAATATCGCCCGTCTTGACGAACAGCTCGATGATCGGAACGTCCTTAAAGTCGCCAATATCGGGTACGCGCACTTCGATGGATTCGTAGAGACCCGACGTACCGTAGTCGGCGGCAGGCGCGCCCGCCGCCGTGGCATGACCACCCTCCTTGACTTTCTGTGGCGGCGCAACGCCGGCTGGCCCAGCGTTGGCGTTGACAATGACGATTGACGAGCCTTCAGATACCTTGTCACCGACCTTAACCTTGAGTTCCTTGACGACACCATCGACCGGCGAAGGGATGTCCATCGTTGCCTTGTCGGACTCGAGCGAGATCAAAGGGTCCTCGGCTTTCACCGCGTCTCCAGCCTTGATGAATACCTCGATGATCGCGACGTCCTTGAAGTCGCCGATGTCGGGGACTTTGACTTCAACCATCGTTGCCATTGGTGTCCCCTTAGATCAGCACACGGCGCATGTCCGCGAGCAATCCGGCGAAATGGGTATTGAAACGCGCGGCGCTCGCGCCGTCGATGACCCGGTGATCCCAGGATAGCGAGAGCGGCAGTACGAAGCGCCACGATGACGTCTTGCCATCCTGCGATACCTGTTTCCAGAACGAGCGGCATACCCCCATGATCGCGACCTCGGGCGCATTGATGATCGGCGTGAAATAGATACCGCCGATCCCGCCGAGACTGGAGATCGTGAAGCAGCCGCCCTGCATTTGATCGGGTTTCAGCTTGCCGTCGCGAGCGAGCTTGGCGAGATCGCCCATCTCCTTGGCAATGTCGATCACACCTTTCTTGTCCGCATCGCGGATCACCGGCACGACGAGCCCTTGCGGCGTGTCCGCAGCAAAGCCAATGTGGTAGTACTTCTTCAGGACGATATTGTCGCCATCGATCGAGGCGTTGAAGTCGGGAAATTTTTTCAGCGTGGCCACCGCGGCCTTGATCATGAAGGCCAGCATGCTGACCTTGAGGCCGCTCTTCTCGTTCTCCTTGTTCAATTGCACGCGAAAGGACTCGAGCTCGGTGATGTCGGCGTCATCGTGATTGGTGACGTGCGGGATCATCACCCAGTTGCGGTGCAGGTTCGCCCCGGAAATCTTCTTGATTCGTGACAGCGGCTTCGATTCGATGGGACCAAACTTCGTGAAGTCGACCTTGGGCCACGGCAGGAGATCCATGCCGATGAGGCGTGCACCGGCAGACGCTGCGGCGGATGCCGGTTTCGGCGCCGCGGGCGCTCCTTTGGCAACATTCGCCACGTCCTCCCTCAGGATGCGGCCCTTGTCACCGGTGCCGTTCACGCGACCGAGATCCACGCCGAGTTCGCGTGCGAGCTTGCGCACGCCTGGCCCTGCGTAGGCGAGGCCAAACGCGACCTCGTCAATTCCACCCGCAGGCGGCACTGCTGGAACTACCTTGGTCGGAGAAGGCGCGGCTGCCGCGACAGCGGCAGCGATCGGGGCGGTTGCTTTTGTCGCCGGTGATGAGGGGCCAGTTGACAGCGTGAGCACCAATGCGCCTTCGGACACCTTGTCGCCAACCTTGACCTTGATCTCGTGCACCGTACCGCCAAACGGCGACGGCACATCCATCGTAGCCTTGTCCGACTCCAGTGTAACCAGCGCATCTTCCGCCTTTACCGTATCCCCGACGCTTACGAAGACTTCGATCACCGGCACGTCTTCAAAGTCGCCGATATCCGGCACCCGGACCTCGGCGATGCCATCGGAACTGCTCGTTGGCGACGGCGGCACCGATATCGCAGTCTTGGGTATCGGCGCCGATATCGTTGCCTGCTCCGCAGCACCGGACTCTAGCAGCAGAATCACGCTGCCCTCGCTCACCTTGTCGCCGAGCTTGACCTTGAGCTCCTTCACTGTCCCGGCGGAGGGTGCCGGCACTTCCATGGTCGCCTTGTCCGATTCCAGCGAGACGAGCGGGTCTTCCGACTTTACCGAATCGCCCACCTTGACCATGATTTCGATGATCGGAACGTCCTTGAAGTCCCCGATGTCCGGCACCTTTACTTCCGCTACTGCGCCCATGTCGCCCCCATTCAATATGCCCCGCGAATTCCTTGCTTGGCCGGTCACACCGTCCAGGGATCGGGCCGCTCGGTATCAAGTCCGTACTTCTTGATCGCCTGATCGACGATCTCCGGCTTGATCTCGCCGTCGTCGGCCAGCGCCTTCAATGCGGCGATCGTCACGTAGAAGCGATTCACTTCGAAGAATTTGCGCAACTTCAGGCGATAGTCGCTGCGGCCGAAGCCATCGGTGCCCAGGACGACGAAGCGCCGCGGTATCTGGCTGCGCACCTGATCGGCGAAGCTGCGCATGTAGTCGGTCGCGGCCACAACGGGCCCGGCGTGGCCCTCGAGCGTGGTTTCGAGATAGCTCTTGCGCCGTGGCTTGGTCGGATGCAGCAAGCTCCAGCGCTCGGCGCTCATGCCGTCGCGACGCAGTTCGTTGAAGCTCGTCGCACTCCAGATATCGGCGTTGATCTTGAAATCGTCACGCAGCAGATCAGCCGCCGCCATCACCTCGCGCAGGATCGTGCCCGAGCCCATCAACTGGACCCGGGGTCCCTTCATCTTCGCGCCTTCCTGCAACAGGTAAATGCCCTTGGCGATGCCCTCCTCCGCGCCCGCCCGCATGCCGGGGTTATGGTAGTTCTCGTTCATCAACGTGACGTAGTAGTAGACGTCCTCCTGCTCCTGGTACATCCGGCGGATTCCGTCGCGAATGATCACCACGACCTCGTAGGCGAAGGTCGGGTCATAAGACACGCAATTGGGGATCGTCGACGCCAGGATGTGGCTGTGGCCGTCCTCGTGCTGCAGACCTTCGCCGTTGAGCGTCGTGCGTCCGGCGGTGCCGCCGAGCAGGAATCCGCGCGCCCGCATATCCCCCGCCAGCCATGCCAAATCGCCTACGCGCTGCAGCCCAAACATCGAGTAGTAGATGTAGAACGGGATCATCGGCAGGTTGTTCGTGCTGTAGGACGTCGCTGCCGAAATCCACGAGCTCATGGCGCCTGCCTCGTTGATGCCTTCCTGCAGCACCTGGCCCGCCTTATCTTCGCGGTAGTACATCAATTGATCCGCGTCCTGCGGTTTGTACAGCTGCCCGACCGACGAGTAGATCCCTAGCTGGCGGAACATTCCTTCCATGCCGAACGTGCGCGATTCGTCGGGCACGATCGGGACGATGTGCTTGCCGATCGTCTTGTCGCGCACCAGCGTCCCGAGCATCTGCACGAAGGCCATCGTCGTCGAGATCTCACGGTCGCCCGAGCTTTGCAGCAGTCGTTCGAAGTTCGATAGCGGCGGCGCCGGCAATGGCGTGGTCTTGCGTCGGCGCTGCGGCAGGTAGCCTCCGAGCGCGGCACGCCGCTCGTGCAGGTAATTCTTCTCCGGGCTGCCGTCGGGAAGCGTGATGAACGGCAGCGCGGCGATCTTGTCGTCGGGCATCGGAATGTCGAAGCGGTCGCGGAACTGCTTCAACGCGTCCTGCGTCATCTTCTTGGCCTGATGGCTGATCATCTGGCCTTCGCCCGATTCGCCCATGCCGTATCCCTTCACGGTCTTGGCGAGAATGACCGTCGGCTGGCCCTGATGTTTCACCGCAGCGGCGTAGGCAGCATAGACCTTGAACGGATCATGACCACCACGGGAGAGCTTCCACACCTGGTCGTCGTTCAGGTCGGCGACCAGCGCCTTCAGCTCTGGGGTGTTGAAGAAATGCTCGCGCACGTAAGCGCCGTTCTTGCTCTTGAAGTCCTGATACTGGCCGTCGACGCACTCTTCCATCCGCTTCAACAGGATCCCCGCCTTGTCCTTCGCGAACAGCTTGTCCCAGCCCGAGCCCCACACCACCTTGATCACATTCCAGCCCGCGCCGCGGAATACGCCTTCGAGCTCCTGGATGATCTTGCCATTGCCGCGCACAGGTCCGTCGAGCCGTTGCAGGTTGCAGTTGATGACGAAGATGAGGTTGTCGAGCCTCTCGCGTCCGCCGAGCGAAATCGCGCCGAGCGATTCCGGCTCGTCGCACTCCCCGTCGCCGAGGAACGCCCACACCTTGCGGTTGTCGGTCCTGGCCAGACCTCGTCCCTCGAGGTATTTGAGGAAGCGAGCCTGATAGATCGCCATCAAGGGTCCGAGGCCCATCGACACCGTCGGGAACTGCCAGAAATCGGGCATGAGCCACGGGTGCGGATACGAGGGTATGCCCTTGCCCTCGCTTTCCTGGCGATAGCCCAGGAGCTGCTGCTCTGTCAGCCTGCCCTCCACAAACGCGCGCGCGTAGATGCCGGGCGAAACGTGACCCTGAACGTAGATCAGGTCACCTCCATGCTCATCCGTCGGGGCGTGCCAGAAGTGTCCGAAGCCGATGTCATAGAGCAATGCCGAGGACTGGAAGCTCGCGATATGACCGCCCAGCTCCGACGACTCCTTGTTCGCCCGCAGGATGATCGCCACCGCGTTCCAGCGGATAGCCGCGCGGATCTTATGCTCGAGATCGCGGTTGCCCGGAGACTTCGCCTCCTGCTCCGGCAGAATCGTGTTGCGGTAAGGCGTGGTCGCCAGGAAAGGCGGCATCGTGCCGGTGCGCAGCGCTTCGTCCCGCAGCTTGCCGAGCAGATACTTGGCCCGCTCGGGTCCCGCATGCTGTAGAACCGCGCGCAGCGAATCGACCCATTCCTGGGTCTCAACAGGATCGTGGTCGCTCATTTTGCCCATGGCTCTTCTCCTTGGTTGCTGCAACCGAATCTGTGAGGTATTCGCGGCGATAGCCGATTCGTTTCACCGCCGCTTTTCACCAAACCAGGGCATTTTCGATTCACATGCCGCCAACTCTGCTCGCGACAGCTGCACTTCTGCTTACCGCTGACTGTCGATGGACCGCGAAAAATGCAATGACTGCGGATAGCAGCGCGCAACCGGCCAGGAAATAAAGTCCCGCTTCATACTTGCCTGTCGCGTCTTTGAGCCAGCCGACGGCATAGGGGCCCGCAAAGCCACCCAAGTTACCGATCGAATTGACGAGCGCGATACCGGCAGCTGCACCCTTGCCTGTAAGAAATTCCGAGGGAAGCGGCCAGAAGGCCGGCTTGGATCCATATAGGCCCACGGTGGCGACCGACATTGCGGCGAGCGCCCACCAGGAGGTTCCAAGCCAGCCAGCGGCAACTAATCCGACGGTGGCTACGATGCACGCGACAATGAAGTGCCAACGACGCTCCCTCCGTCGATCGGAGGAAAAACTCCACAGCACCATGCCTATGGTACCAATCACATAGGGAACAGCGGTTACGATGCCGGTCATAGCATCGGAGAACCCAGCACCCTTGACGATGAGCGGCAAGAAGAACGTGATGCCGTACGTTGCCGTGACAATCGTCATGTAGATAAACGACAATGCGAGTACCCGTTTGTCGGTGAGCGCTTGAATTAGCGTCAAGCTACCGTGGCCAGCCTCGAGTGCGACCCGCTCCTTCTCCAGTTCCGCTTCGAGCCAATTCCTTTCGTCAGGCTTGAGCCACTTTGCAAGCGCTGGCCGGTCCGTCATTACAACAAGCACTACCAATGCCAAGAGGACCGAGGGAATCGCCTCGAGGATGAACAACCATTTCCATCCGGCGATACCCCATACGCCATCGAGCTGGAGAATCGCTCCAGATAAGACCGCAGAGACCGCATTCGAACCGGGGACAGCGAGAAATAACGAGGCGATAACGCGCGCGCGGTACACCTTTGGAAACCAAAACGTGAAATACAGGATGATGCCGGGAAAGAAACCCGCTTCAGCCGCGCCTAACAAAAACCTGAGTACAAGGAAGCTGATGGGCCCTTGCGTAAATGCCATGGCACCGGCGATAAGTCCCCAGGTAATCATGATCCGCGCGATCCACCAGCGCGCACCGACCTTGGCAAGGATCACATTGCTCGGGACTTCGAAGAGGAAATAGCCCAGGAAAAATATCCCGGCGCCCCAACCGTAAAGGTAGGCTGTGAATCCTAGTTCTTTGTTCATCCCGATTGCTGCAAACCCCACATTCGTGCGATCGATGTACGCGACGAAATAGATGATCACTATCAATGGCAGCAGACGCCATGAGACTTTGGCGATCGTCCGCTTCTCGAGCGTTCGATCCATAGACACCTCCTGAAGCTACTTTTATCGCCTGTCTCACTTCGAGACGAGACGGAATTGACAGCGTTCTCAGTACGTCGCGCCGCCGGGCGACGAGTTGACCGCGCGCGCAGCCATCTTGGCGATAACCTGTTGTGCGCCCGCCGCCATCAGGCGCGCGTCCGAACTAATCGTCACGAACTGGAAGCCCTTCTCAATTCGTTTCAGGGCGGCTTCGGGACTGCCGTTGTGAATTGCGGCCACGACGCCATGCGCCTTGGCTCTCGCGAGGATGTGATCGATGGCCTCGACAACGGGCTTGTCTACAT
The DNA here is from genome assembly GCA_963816915.1 of uncultured beta proteobacterium. Lineage (GTDB taxonomy): Bacteria > Pseudomonadota > Gammaproteobacteria > Burkholderiales > Casimicrobiaceae > PALSA-1003. The sequence goes on along the minus strand of CAWFMK010000007.1, from coordinate 774,950 downwards.
CGTCGAAAGTGGGTGTGCAGCCAAGCGCAAGTGAAAGATCCGACGGGCCGATATACACCGCGTCGAGCCCTTTCACTGAGAGAATGTCGTCGAGATTGTCCAGCGCCTGTTTAGTCTCGATCATCGCGAAAACAACGATGGTGTCGTTGGCGTGGCTCGCATAGTCCGCACCTCCATAAAGCAGTGCTCGAATCGGGCCGAAGCTGCGAGTGCCACGTGGCGCGTAGTGGGTGAAAGCGACCAATCTTTCCGCATCCGCGCGCGTGTTCACCATCGGACAAATCAGTCCATAGGCCCCGGCATCCAACATCTTCATGAGAATGCCCGGCTCGAGCCAAGGCACCCTGACCACGGGCACCGTATTCGTCGTCGAGATTGCGGTGAGCATGTTGACGGCGGCCTGATAGTCGACAACGCCGTGCTGCAAGTCGATGGTCAATGAATCCCAGCCCTGATGCGACATTGTTTCGGCCGAAAACGCGTTGGGAATCGCAAGCCAACCGTTGACGACCGCCCCGCCAGCTTTCCAAATAGAGCGAATTCGGTTTTCACGCATTGTTGTCCTCTTCGGTTGACTCAATATGGTGTCAGGATCAGCGCACGAGGCTGGGCCGCTTGTTGTCGAACTTCCAGCCCGGAATCAGGTATTGCATCGCGAGCGCATCGTCGCGAGCCCCCAAGGCCCTCTCCTTGTATAGGCGATGGTGCTTCTCGATCTGGGCCATGTCGATCTCCACGCCCAGGCCAGGCTTCTTCGGCACCGCCACCTTCCCGCCGATGATCTTGAAGGGCTCGCGGGTGAGCTGCTCGCCGTCCTGCCAGATCCAGTGTGTGTCGATCGCGGTGATGTCACCTGGTGCCGCCGCCGCGCAATGGGTGAACATTGCTAGCGAAATATCGAAGTGGTTATTGGAATGAGAACCCCAAGTGAGCCCCCATTCATGGCAAATCTGCGCGACCCGCACCGAGCCGGCCATCGTCCAGAAATGCGGGTCAGCCAATGGGATCGTGACCGACTGCAGCTGGATCGCATGGCCCAGTTCGCGCCAATCGGTGGCGATCATGTTGGTCGCCGTCGGCATCCCGGTAGCGCGGCGAAATTCCGCCATCACTTCGCGCGCGGAATAGACTCCCTCCGCACCACAGGGATCTTCGGCGTACGCCATGATGCCGTGCAAATCCCGGCATAGCCGCACCGCGTCCTTCAGCCACCAGCCCCCATTCGGATCGAGCGTAATGCGCGCCTTCGGAAAACGCTCATGCAGGGCGCGAATAGCGTCGACTTCCTGCTCGCCTCGTAGCACTCCACCCTTCAGCTTGAAATCGTTGAAGCCGTAGCGGGCGTGCGTCGCCTCCGCGAGCCGCGTCACGGCTTCAGGAGTCATGGCCTTTTCGTTCCTCAGGCGGAACCAATCGTTGTCCGCATCAGGCTCGCTGCGGTATGGCAATTTCGTACGATGTCGGTCGCCGATATAGAAGAGGTAACCCAGCATCTCGACGGACTCGCGCTGCTGTCCCTCGCCGAGGAGCTCGGCTACTGGCACATCAAGGTGTTGACCAAGGAGGTCGAGCAACGCGGCCTCGAGCGCCGTCACCGCGTGAATCGTGATTCGCAGGTCGAATGTTTGCTGACCGCGTCCGCCGGCGTCACGATCCGCAAATCGGCCACGCACGTTATTCAAGGTACGGTGATACCCGCCTATCGATTGACCGACGACGAGCTCACGCGCGTCCTCCAGGGTTTGCCGAATCTTATCTCCGCCCGGCACTTCGCCGACCCCGGTATTGCCGGCGCTGTCTTTCAGGATAACGATGTTGCGTGTAAAGAATGGGCCATGCGCCCCACTCAAGTTCATCAACATGCTGTCGTGGCCTGCAACAGGAACGACTTGCAGTTCGGTAACGACAGGGGCGCCATGGCGGTTGGCCGCCGCGTTGGATGAAGACATAGGATTTCTCCTTTAGGAGCCCAGAGGCGGCGTGGCGCGGAGGGTTCTGAGCAGGAAGCCCATTGTAGGGTCACACGTGGCGCCCGGCACCTTCACCGGTGGAAGTAATTTAGGGCAGCATCACTGGCATCGGCTAGGAAAAAATTGCGCCTTCCCTGATCGACACTCCACTGATGTTGCGCGGGAGACACCCCTACGAAAATGACTCGGATGATCAGAAGCGCCTGAAGAACCCTTACGGATAGCACTGTGTCGAGTCGCACGTTTAGCCGGTCCCGTTTAGGTCAGGCGCAATTGCTTGCTAGTCCAGCGTCTAGCGCGCTGCTAATGTGACCTGAGCACAAGACTGAAGACTTTGGCCGCACGAGCCCAGAGTATTAATAAGCCAAACACTCTCAGTGAATCGCATGCGTGAGCGCACGCATGAGAGTTGGGCCACCAACCCGCTGAAGTCGCCATCCGGATCAAGACAAACATGAACCGTGGCGGGTTCGTGAAAGACTTCTACCTAGACGGGTGTACCTCTAGCGAACGGGGTCAGGACCACAAGTGCCGATTATGGCTGCTCCATCTTGCCGGAGAGCCCCATCAACAACGGCATCCCGCTCGGTGTGGTGACGAGCGCAAACGCCACTCCTTCGGCGGCACAAGGAGGGGTGGTCACCTTCGATTGCGACTATCAGCCCGGCAAAGACGCGATTAGCAGTCAACCGCACTCGCGCGAGACTTCCAGGCCATCGTGGCACAAGGGTCGGTGGCATTTGACTACAGTCGCGCGCCACATGCACCGACCGTGCCGGCGATTGCGGCTTTGGCACGCCGGCGGCAGCGGGGCCCGCCACTGCGAGTACACCAGGGGCCCGTCCATGCTTACAACGTTCACGCCATGGTGCTGAAGAACGTCAAGATCGCGGGAACGGTGTACAACAACACCGTCCCCGATACGCGGTTGACGTGCCAGATGTGCGTTATTGCGACAGCTCCGGGCATCGTCCAAAAATTATGAAGACTGTTCTCGGAGAGACGGGTCGAACGCCGTCGCGGCAGGCCTGCCGAACAATGTTGCGGCCATCGAGCCTAGACGATTGTGCCTCGTGTGTAGATTGTCGTTAGACGCGGCCCCTTCAGCTCTTTCCTCGGCACGGTGGAGACGCCGAAGCGCCGCCGCGGAATTACGCCACGCAAAGGCTGTCACCGCGCCGCCTCCGATCAACCAGATGAGTGCCGCCACGGGTTGGTGAACGCGGCCGACCAGCAGCGCTACGCCCGTTGCGAGCATACCCACTCCAACGATGACAAACTGAAGCCACAGCCCAAATACGTACCAGGAGTTGTGGACCGTTCGGAACAGGATAGGGGTAGCGCTGTTCGATCTGTAATCCATGTCTGTCCTTTTTGACGCGCCCCTGAATCTGCGGCGCACGACACGAATATACGTACGAGCGGCTTAGCCTTCCAATCGATCTTTACAATCAACTACATCAGGTTTCTCGATCCTGGAACTAAGATCCTGTTGCGTCGCACCTGTTGGTCGATCATGATGGTAGGCCGCGTCTTAGACCCTGTCGAAGACTCGTCGCACCTAGAGCACGGGGTGGCCCGTGATCACAGTCGGCAACCAAGTTGAGAATGACGGTACGTAGGTCACCAAAGTTATCGCAACGAGTATTGCAAGGTAATAAGGCCATGCGGTCTTGGTAGCCTCTCCGATGGAGATGTTGCCGATGGCGCATCCCACGAACTGCACCGTACCCACCGGGGGATGGACGAGCCCAAGCGCGCAGTTCAGCAGCAGCATCATGCCGAACTGCACCGGGCCGACGCCCATCTGAATCGCCAGTGGGAGGAAGAGCGGAGTCGTGATCAGTATGTGCGCCGCCATGTCCAGGAAGATGCCCAGGATAATCTGGATGATGTTGATGTACAGCAGCATCAACCAAGGTGTCGTCGTTGCGGTCAGAAGCGCGGACTCGATGGCCTCCGGAATTTCGAGATACGCCATCTGGTAGCGAAGCATGTTGGACACGCCGATGAGCAGCAGGATCACGCCCGTTGTCTTGGAAGCCTTGGCCAACGACTTGACCAGATTCTTTCTGGACATCGTCCGGTAGATGAAGACGGTGAGTAACAACGAATACGTCACCGCGATCGCAGCCGCTTCCGTCGCCGTCGTGATCCCCTTCATCACGCACACCAGTATGATGAGCACCACCATCAGCCCCGGGACCGACGCGATAAACGTGCGCAGAACTGCATTCCAGCCCGGAAACTTCTCGATCATCGACTTGCCTTCGACGCTCTTCGGATAGCCGTACTTCACGGCTTGCCAGTAGGCGGCGACCAGCATGCACACCATGATCCAGAAACAGGGGATGAGGCCAGCGAACATCAGATCGCCGATCGACACGCCCTTGACGACGTGTCCGTCGATCATTCCGGTCGCCGCCTGCGCAGCGAATGCGTAGATGATCATGTTGTGCGAGGTCGGCATCAGCGCACCGGAGAGCGATGCGTGCGTCGTGACATTGACCGCGTATGCGGCGCTGTAACCTTCCCGCTTCATGATCGGAATCATGACTCCGCCCATGGCCGAGGTATCTGCCACCGGAGAGCCCGAGACGCCGCCGAACAGCGTGGACGCCAGCACGTTCGCGAGACCCAGGCCTCCTCTCCAATGTCCGACGAGGCTTCGGGCGAAGTTGACGATCTTGTCGGCGATTCCGCCATGCAGCATCAATTCGCCGGAAAAGATGAAGAACGGAATGGCGAGGAACGAGAACACGTTCATTCCGGAAGTCATCATCTGGATGGCTGTCTCGAACGGCAATCCTTCGACCGCGAACGTCGCAAGGCAACTCAGCCCGATCGCGAACGCCACCGGCACGCCCAGCAGCAGAAAGACAACGAAGCTCAGACATAGAACGGTCAGTGCCATGATGGAACCACCTCCTGTCCGCTAAACAAGCGCAATGAGGTGCTCGATCGAGAACAGCGTGATGAGCACGCCCGCGATCATGACCGGCAGGTAGCGTACGGCCTCGGAAATTCCCAGAGTTGGAATCGTGTTGTCGCGCGTCGACATCGCCATCTCGACTCCGCCTGCGAGCAGCGCGAGCGCAAACATGATGCTAAGAATGAAAACGGCGACCTCGCACCAGAACTGCGCTCGCTCCGGAAGGATAGCAACCAGCGAATCCATGCCGATATGACCGGCATCGCGCACTCCGGCGGAAGCGCCGAACATGGCGACCGAAATCACCAGCAGCAATGCCACCTGCTCGACATAGGGTGGAGCGTCGTTGAAGACGTAGCGCAGGACGACACCGTAGACGACGACGATCAACAGGCCTGCGAGACAGATGCACGCGAGGTACATCGTCCATCGCGAAAGTCTCGCGTTCAAAGCGGTAAGCCAATTCATCGCTTCTCCCCCGATCGACCCCGTGGCGGATCACTCCGCCACGTAGGTCTAGCCAGAACCCGGACAAGCGTCGAAAGGCATCACTTCGTGTTGACGATCTCCTGAACCAGTGACTTCATTTCCGGTGTGGTGGCGAACTTGTCCCAGACCGGCTTCTCGACTTCCACGAAGCTCTTCCGGTCGATTTCGGCGGCCGGAATGATCTTCGCGCCGCCCTTGATGACCGCCGCCTTGGCTTCCTTCTCCTTGGCCTCCCAGAGCTTCACGTAGTACGCAACGGAATCCTTGGCTGCCTTGCGGATCGCCGCCTGTTCCTCCTTGCTGAGCGTGTCCCAGACCTTTTTCGAGAACACAAGCACTTCCGGCGGCATCGCATGCATGGTTTCGGAGAAGATCGGAGCGGCCTCGTAGTGCTTTGTTTCGTCGTACGAAGGGATGTTGTTCTCCGCGGCATCGATCAGACCGGTTTTGAGACCCGTATAGACTTCGGCGAAGGGCATCGGTGCCGGTGAGGCGCCCATCGCGCTGATCAGGCTGACCCACAAGTCGGACGGCTGAACGCGAACCTTCAATCCCTTCATGTCCGCTACGGTCTTGATCGGCTTCTTGGCATACATCGAGCGCGCGCCACTTTCGTACAAGGCCAGACCCACAAAGCCGGCCTTGTCGAACGCCGCGAGAATCTTCTCGCCTTGCGGGCCGTACATCGTCTTGCGGAAGTGCTCGATATCCCGGAACAGGAACGGAAACGCCGGGATCATGGACTCCGGCACGATGCCGTGGAAGGCGGATGTATTGACCCGCACCATGTCCAGCGCGCCGATCTTTACCTGCTCGATCGTGTCCTTTTCGGATCCCAGCGAACTGTCCCCGAAGACCTTGATGTTGTCCTTGCCGCCGGTCGCCTTGGAAAGCTCGTCGCCCATGTATTTGACGGCCATGTTCGTCGGATAGTCCTTCGCGTGCACGTCGGCCGAGCGGAACGTGCGTGCCGTGGCCGTCGTGGCCGCTACGATGAACAAGGTAGCGACGACTAGTGCGGGTAATTTTCTGAACTGACGTTTCATAACACCTCCTCGTTGGATGCAGTGGCTTGCGCCATTAATTGGATACGACTGGAATATTCTCGCCACCCCTAGGCACTTTCGCGCGATGTCTGCCCTTTCCCAGGACGCGCATCAGGTGGAGTGTAGTCCAAGGTGACGAAGCCTCCTCCTTGGAATTGCTGCGCGATCGGAGGGAGAGGGTTTGGCTGCTTGAGAACCTCGGCAGCAAAATCCTCGCTGTTCTGGGTGGGTTGATAGCCAAGCTTTTCCGCCCCGGAGTTGTCCCAATAGCTCCGGCTGTTGTTCGAGACGCCCCACACGGCCATGTAACCGACATCGGGCACAGTGATGCACCGCATCATCAACTGCATAAGGTCCTCATCCCCGAACCATGTGCTCAGGTGCCGGAATTCAGCGGGTGGCTCGCTAAACGCTGTGCCGATGCGCACGGATATACCCTCGATGCCGTGCTTGTCCCAATACATGCGGGCCATGGCCTCCCCCCACACCTTCGACAGCCCGTAAAAGCTGTCGGGACGAAATGGCGCGTCCAGCTTGAGTTTGTCCTTGACCGAGTGCATGCCGAATGCGTGGTTCGAGCTGGCAAAGATCACCCGCCTCACCTTGTTGCGTCGCGCCCCTTCGTAGACCTGGTGCAAGCCCACCAGGTTGTTCTCGATGATCTCCGGCAACGGTCGTTCGACACTGGTGCCTGCCAAATGAATCAGCACGTCTACACCGTTGAGCAACCGATCAACGACGATAGGATCGCGCAGATCCCCGTACATGATGTCTTCACCTTCATGCAAAGGCACAAGCGGACTTCGTCCGCCTGCCGAGCGCAGGTCGACACCCCGCTTCTGGAGTCCTGTACGAATAATCCGGCCCATGTTGCCGCCGGCCCCCGAGAGGGCAACCTTGGTCATTGCTGTCATCCCTTGTAGATTGACGCGGATGCGCCTGCGACTCCCGGTTGGAGCATGAACACGCCACCCGCCAGCGGCGTGCGCGCGAGCTCGGCGTCGGAAAGATTCTCGCGAAGCGAGGTCACATACAGAGTTCGGCCATCGGGCCCACCGAAGCAAGGCATGGTCGGATGCGTGATGGGCATCTCAACGTATTCAATCAGTTTTCCGGATGGACTGAACCGGTTGATCCGTGCGGCAGAGATGCCGCAACTCCAGTAGCAGCCTTCTTCGTCTGTAGCACCGCCATCGGGTCGGCCCCATTCCGGTCGCACCGATACGAAGAGTTCGCGCTTGCCGATCGAGCCCGTCTCAGGATCGTAGGTATGGTGGAAAATCGCCGCGCCCCGCGAATCCGAGTGATACATCGTCCGGCCGTCGGGGCTCCACGCGAGGCCGTTGGACACCTTGATGCCAGTTGCCATCCGCGTGCAACGATGATCCGCGTCCAGCCGGTATAGACTTCCGATCGGTTCCTTCTCGGGCCGTTCATCCATCGTGCCTGCCCAGAAACGGCCCTCGGGCGATACCTTGCCGTCGTTCAGGCGGTTAGTCGTGATACCTGGTTCCGGATGGCAAAGAAACGTCAGGCGTTCGGTCTCCAGGTCGAACAGGTGGAACCCACTGCGCATAGCCACGACCAGACCGCCCTGCTCGGCGAGACCGATGCTGCCGACCGCGGTCGGCAATTTCCAAACGCGCCGCTCGCCAGTCGTCGGCCGCCAGCGGTAGATCTCTCCAGCAGGGATGTCGACCCAATAAAGGGCCGCATCGCGAGCCGACCACAGCGGCGATTCGCCGGTCACGTTGCGTGCATCGACGACGCATTCAACAGGAAGCTTCAACTGCGCGCCCCTAATCTCGTGTCGATGTGCATTCTCGCTGCCGACTTCTGTTGGAAACACATTCAGCTCGCAGCGTTCCGAAGAACCGAGAAGGCCGAGCGGCCCGCGTAGACTGCTTCGGTCCCTAGATCGTGCTCGATGCGCAATAAACGGTTGTACTTCGCCACCCGATCAGACCGACACAATGAGCCGGTCTTGATCTGCGCAGCCGCTGTGCAGACGGCGAGGTCGGCAATGGTCGTATCCTCCGTCTCTCCGGAGCGATGCGAAATCACCGAACTGTATCCCGCCTCATCCGCCATCTCGATGGCAGCGAGCGTCTCGGTCAATGTTCCGATTTGATTCAGCTTGATCAGGATAGAATTGGCGACGCCCTTGTCGATGCCTTCTTTGAGGATCGACGTGTTGGTCACGAACAGATCGTCTCCGACCAGTTGCACGCGCTTGCCGAGCGTTTCGGTCAGAATCTTCCACCCACCCCAATCGTCTTCCGCGAGCCCGTCCTCGATCGAGATGATCGGATAGCGATCGACCAGAGCCGCAAGGTAACGGACGAACTCCGCGGAATCAAAGCGTTTCCCTTCGGAAGTGAGATCGTATTTTCCGTCGTGGTGGAATTCCGAGCTCGCGGCGTCGAGCCCCAACCAGATATCCCGGCCCGGACGATAGCCTGCGCCTTCGATCGACTGCATGATGATGTCGAGCGCAGCTTCGTTCGACGGCAGATTGGGAGCGAAACCGCCTTCGTCGCCGACCGAGGTCGAAAGCCCACGTGCTTTCAGCGCGCTTTTCAGCGTGTGGAATACTTCCACCCCCCATCGCACTGCTTCCGAGAAGTTGGGCGCACCTACCGGCAGGATCATGAACTCCTGCAGATCGACATTGTTATCCGCATGCGCGCCGCCATTGACGATGTTCATCATCGGTACTGGCATGACGATTCGCCGATTGGCGGCTATGCGCCGATAAAGCGGCATGCCGGCCGATTGCGCCGCGGCCTTCGCCACTGCGATCGAAACTGCGAGGATGGCGTTGGCCCCCAGCCGCGACTTGCTCGTGGTTCCGTCCAGCTCGATCATGAGCCGATCGAGCGCCCCTTGATCGTCGGCATCGCGGCCGACGAGTGCACGGCGCAGTTCTCCATCGATGTTGCCTACGGCGCGCGTGACACCCTTGCCGAAATAGCGCTTGGGATCGCCATCGCGCAGCTCGAGCGCTTCACGCGATCCTGTCGATGCACCGGAAGGCGCAGCACCAAAACCGCTTGACCCGTCGGCAAGGACAACTTCAGCCGCAACGGTCGGGTTGCCACGAGAATCGACAATTTCGAAGCCCTTGATGTTCTTGATCTTCGCCATGAATGCCTCAAACCACAGCGATGCGAAGGAGGTTAGTTGCACCGGGCGTACCGAACGGCATCCCGGCGCTGATGAGTATCGTGTCGCCAGACTTCGCGAACTCCTCGGCGATGGCGCACTGGCTCGCATGCTCAACCATTTCGGTGACGGTAGCGACGTCCCGTGTCTGCACCGAGTGCACACCCCACACGAGAGCGAGGCGACGGGCTGTCGCGAGATTTGGCGTCATGCTGAGAATCGGCGGCCTTGGCCGCTCGCGTGCAGCGCGCAGGCTCGTGGAACCGGACGTCGTATAGGTCACGATGGAGGCAACCGGTAAGAGTCCTGCAATCGTGTCCATCGCGGCACAAATTGCATCAGCACTCGTCGATTGCGCGGGTGTCTGTGCAGCGTCAAGCAACTGACGGTGGTAGGGATCCGCCTCGACTTCTGCAACGATCCGATTCATCATTTGAACGGCTTCCAGCGGATACTTTCCCGAGGCCGATTCGGCAGACAACATCACCGCGTCGGCACCGTGGTAGATCGCAGTCGCCACATCGGACGCCTCCGCTCGAGTGGGCACGGGCGAATTGATCATCGATTCGAGCATCTGCGTAGCAACGATGACGGGCTTTCCCCGCTGTCTGCACGCGCGAACGATACGGCGCTGGATCGCAGGCACTTTTTCCGCCGGCAATTCCACCCCCAAATCGCCACGCGCCACCATGACGGCGTCGGATTTCTCGACGATTGCGTCCAGGTGCTCGACCGCTGACGGCTTCTCGAGCTTGGTCATGATCAAAGCACGCCCTTTGGCGAGAGCACGAGCCTCATCCAAATCCTCGGGACGCTGCACGAACGAGAGCGCCAGCCACTCGACACCGAGATCCAGCGCGAATTCGAGGTCGCGCCGATCCTTTTCGGTCAGCGCGGAGAGCGGCAAAACAACGTCCGGCACGTTCACGCCCTTGCGCTCGGACAGCGGGCCGCCGATGATCACCTCGGTCTCGGCAAATTCGGGTGTGCATCGTGTGACACGCAGGCGCAGCTTGCCGTCGTCGAGCAAGAGGTTCGCCCCGGGTTTCAGCGCGGCGAAGATTTCCCGGTGCGGTAGGTACGCGCGTGCGGCGTCGCCTGGTTTGTCGGTGAGGTCGAGTCGGAACGCTGAACCGGCCGTAAGAGTGACCACACCGGCGGCGAACGTCCCGACCCGAAGCTTCGGCCCCTGCATGTCGGCCAACACACCGATCGGACGACCCACGCTGCGCTCGACATCGCGGATCTGCTGCAGCCGCTCTCGATGCTGATCGTGCGTCCCGTGACTGAAATTCAAACGGAACACATCCACACCCGCCAGAAACAGCGCTTGGATCATTTTCTCGGTCGCGCTGGCCGGGCCTAGCGTCGCTACGATCTTTGCGTTGCGATGTCTGCGCATATCACGGACTCTCCGCATCGTCTTCGATCAAGATCGCACGAAAATCGTTGACGTTGGTTAGTGTCGGGCCAGTCACAACCGAGTCACCCAACGCACCGAAGAATCCATGGCCATCGTTGTTGGCAAGACTATCGTTGGGCTTGATGCCCTTGCGCCACGCACGATCGAGCGAGTCCGGCGCTAGGAGCGCGCCAGCAATTTCCTCGAGGCCATCGACGCCGTCGGTATCGCCTGCAATGGCGTGAATTCCCGGATGGCCGCGAAGCGTGATGCCAAGCGAGAGCAGGAACTCAACGTTGCGCCCACCGCGACCGCTGCCGCGCACGGTGACTGTCAGTCTCGCCGCCCGAGAGCAGCACGCAAGGCGGCGCGAACGGCTGTCGCCGCCCCGCTATCTGGAGCGCAATGCCGCCCATGACCTTGCCCACGTCGCGCGCTTCGCCTTCCAGGCTATCGCCGAGAATGTGTGCGGGAAGGTTTGAATTTCGTGCGACCAGCGCCGCAGCCTCGAGTGCCATTTGCGGTGTCGCAATCATCCTCATGTCGACAACCGCAAGACGCGGATCACCCGGTTTCACGCTTTCACCTTCACCCGATTCGAGTAACCGGCGCACGTTGGCCGGAACTTCGATGCCGTAGCGCCGTATGATGGCGAGCGCGTCGTCGCAGGTTGTGGGGTCCGGTACCGTAGGCCCGGAAGCGATGTCGATCGGGTTGTCACCGGGAACATCGGACATGAGCAGCGTTACGACCTTTGCCGGATAGCACGCTGCTGCCAGGCGACCACCCTTGAGCGCGGAGAGATGTCGCCGCACACAATTCATCTCCGAGATATTCGCGCCGCTCTTTAGAAGCGCTTTGCTGACGGCCTGCTTGTCTGCCAGCGTTAGACCAGGCGCCGGCGATGCAAGCAGTGACGATCCGCCGCCAGAAATCAGACAAAGCACGAGATCGTCAGCGCTCAATCCCGACACCATTTCCACGATTCGCCGCGCAGCCTCCATTCCTGCCGCATCCGGTACCGGGTGCGCAGCCTCGACGATCTCGATGCGCTCACACCGAACTCCGTAGCCATAACGGGTAACCACGAGTCCATCAACCGGCCCGTCGACGTTGTCCTCAACCGCACGCGCCATTGCAGCCGATGCCTTTCCCGCGCCGATCACAAGCAGGCGTCCTGCGGGACGCGGTGGCAGATGAGCGGGCAGGCAGAGTGTCGGCTGCGCGGCGGCGATCGCGGCGTCGAACATTTGTCTCAGCAGCTCGCGCGGCGTGGCCATACTCGCACGGACCCAGGAGACCTGCGGAGAAGTTTAAGCCGGGGGACGTCGCACCCGATCGTTGCGCAGTGGTCCACGGCCTACGCCGCTGCACCCGCGCTCTTCTGGCCGATTTCGAAATTGGCCAGGAGTTCGAGCGCGCGCACCATCGCAGAGTGGTCCCATGCCGAACCGCCGTGCGCAGCGCACGCATTGAACAGTTCCTGCGCGGTTGCAGTATTGGGCAATGACACGCCCATTTGGCGTGCGCTCGCGAGGGCGAGGTTCAAGTCTTTCTGGTGCAGCTCGATGCGAAAACCTGGATCGAAGGTGCGCTTCACCATCCTTTCGCCATGAATTTCGAGTATCTTCGATGATGCGAATCCGCCCATCAAGGCTTGTCGCACGCGTGCGGGATCGGCACCGGCTTTCGCGGCGAAAAGCAACGCCTCGGCCACCGCCTCGATGTTGAGCGCGACGATGATCTGATTGGCGACCTTGGTCGTTTGGCCGTCACCGTTACCACCGACCAGCGTAATGTTCTTGCCCATAGCCTCGAACAACGGCTTCACGCGGTTGAACGCAGCTTCCGGGCCGCCGACCATGATCGAAAGCGTGGCGTTCTTAGCTCCAACCTCGCCGCCGGATACCGGTGCGTCGAGATAATCGCAGCCAAGATCATTGATGCGTTTGGCGAATCCCTTGGTGGCCAACGGTGAGATCGAACTCATGTCCACGACGGTCTTTCCGCGCGTCAGCCCTTCGGCGATGCCCGCTTTGCCGAACAGCGCGGCCTCAACGTGCGGCGTATCCGGGACCATGATAATGATCACGTCCGATCGCTCGGTCACCTCGCGGCTCGACGCGCAGGCACCAACCTTGCCTGCGAGCGACTCGGGCACCGGCTTTAGATCGAAGACCTGCAGCGAATGGCCAGCCTTCGCGAGGTTCACGGCCATGGGCGTGCCCATGATCCCCAGCCCGATGAATCCGAGATTCATAATATGACTCCTCCTTGATTGACACTACTCTTCGTTCCAATAGCGTACGGCTCGGTGCGCCTGTGGCTGCGCTGGATTTCTACGCTGTGCGGTAACCAGCAATCAGTCGGTGGCAATACGCCGAAGCAATTTCTGAGTCACTGACTGGTCCTTAGTTGCGTCTGACCATCAGGGTTCCACTGAGCGCGATGTTTCCAGACGAGCTGCCAACATAGATTGGGTAAAAGCCGTTCGCGATGTTCCAGTTGTTGCTGTTGCTATCCCAATACGAGAGTGGGTGGTTCGTTGCAGCCGGGTCAATCGTGAGCTGCACATTGGTCGTTTCACCGGGGTTCAACTGCAGCTTCGCGAAAGCAACAAGCCGCTTTGGCGGTTCACCTGTCGCGGACGGGAAGCCCAGGTAGAGCTGGGGCACCTCGGCTCCTGCCCGGCTGCCTGTATTTCGCAAAACGAACTGGATACTTATCGGTTGCGTACCGTCCGATATCTTTGGGGTTACCGTCAAGTTGGACATCGAGAAGGTAGTGTACGAAAGGCCGTGGCCGAACGGGAAGGCTGGCGTGACACCCTTGGCGTCATACCAGCGATAGCCGATATTCAGGCCTTCCTTATAGGTGACTTCAGGCTGGCCGGCAGCGTTTCTTACGCCGGGATACACGGACGGGTCGGTCTTCACCCAGTCAAGGAACCCCTGGCCGAGCTTGGCAAAGGTGACCGGCAGCTTGCCGGAGGGATTCTGCACGCCGAACAGCAGGTCAGCGACGATATGGCCGTCCTCCTGACCCGGGAACCAGACTTCGAGTATTGCCGGGCCCGCCGCACCGAGGAGCACGGGGTCCATCGCCACGCCCGCATTGTCCTTGAGCACGAGGGCGGTCTTCGCCAGCATTGGTTTTCCCGTCGCCGAGATAGCACCGAGGATGCCCGTGATCATGGCAACGGTATTGCTGTCGACCGGCGGATTCGAGGTCGCGGTAGATATCGCATTTGGCCCCGCCACATACCAGTCAAGACCATCACCAACCACCGTCATGGACAGACCGGTGGAATCGGCAAAGGACGCGCGATCGGCTCCCTCTTCTGCAATGGTGCCTGCCATGATGATCACAGCATCAGCCGCTGCTGCGGCAATTCTCGCGGCATTCAAATCGCTATTGTCGTCCTTGACGGTGATCAGCGTTACGGTCGCCGCGGTGTTTCCCAGCGCGTTGAGCACATCCTTCAGGCCATCAACCGGCGTCACCGTGTAATTGGGCACCACGTCGGAGCTTCCGCCGCCGGCCCCCATCGGCCTGCCGACGAGCGAACCCCCGGCCACGGCCTGTTGCGCGTAAACCTGCGTCGCCTTGCCGATGACAACGACGTTTCTAACGGTGCGTGCATCGAACGGTAGCACCTGATTGTCATTCTGCAGCAACACGCCAGATTGAACACCGATTGCGCGCGCCTTTACACCCCCTCCGGCGAAATCGATCGGTGTCTGCACCAGCGGCTGCCGTTCGAAGATGCCCATTTTGAACATCTGCGTATACCGGCGCAGCAGTGCCGTGTCGAGATCGGACACCTGGAGCTGGCCCGCTGCCAACGCAGCGTTCAACTCGGCGGGGGACCAAACCGGCGTGAATGGTGGAACTATCATCATGGGGAAGGGCATCAGGTGATCCAACCCCGCGAGCATGGAGGCCGCCGTGCTCTTCACAGCGAAGAAGTCCGATTGGACGTAACCCTTGAAGCCCCATTGATTGCGCAGCACTTCGGTCAGCAGATGCTTTTGTTCGCACGCCTGGAGCCCGTTGACGGAGTTGTACGAACACATGACGGAGGCTGTGCCGCCATCTTTGACCGCCATTTCGAATGGCAGCAGGTAGAGCTCGTGCAAGACCCTTTCATCGACGGTTTCTTGAATCGTCATGCGATTCGTTTCCTGCTCGTTGGCCGCGAAATGCTTGGCCATCGCGATGATCCCCCTGGACTGGACCGCCTTGATCTCGGCGACCGCCGTGCTGCCTGTCAGAAAGGGATCTTCCCCGAAGTACTCAAAATTTCTTCCCAGTACCGGGATACGGGCCATGTTGACGCCGGGCGCTTCGAACACGTGAAGCGCAAGGTTGTTGGCCTCGGTGCCGATCACGGTGCCGAATTCCGTCGCAACGGCGGGGTCGAACGACGCTGCGAGGGCGATGGCTGAAGGCAACGCGGTCGCCTTGGCAGAGGACGAGTCGCTAAATGCTGCGAATCCCACGACGGATGGGTCAACACAGTCATTTTGACCAATACCAACCGGGCCGTTGGTAATGCGGAGCGTGGGAATGGCCAGCGAAGCAATCCCTCGCACATGTCTCGCGCCCAGGCACTGTGGCAACTCAGGAACGATTTCAGGCGCATTGCCCACCAGCTGCTGCTCCTTCTGTGGGAGCGTCATCGCGCCAACCAACAGCGTTGCCCGCTCTTCTGGCGCGAGTGCCGGGTTCATCCACGGTAGCGATTGCGCTCGGGTGGGTGGCGAATGCAGCATGCCGCCCGTTGCCAGAACGGCGAATCCGAGGACGAGACGCTTGGAGAATTGCTGGAGATTGGGTGACCCGCGGTCGACAGCTGAATGCCGATTGGAATGGGGTGGGTGTGTCATCGATGGTTCCTTAACAATTTGATATCTTCGCAAAACGGCCGGAAACGGCTGACGTCGCACTTCCCCAATCTAGTCGCGCATCGATTGACCGACTAGGAAGAAATTGCGCCTTCAGCGGTGGACGTTTTGCTGGTATTGGGTCGGGGTCATACCCAACAGAACCCGAAAACTGCGATCCAGGTGACTGTGATCGAAGAATCCGACGCCCTGCGCGATGTGTGTGATGCAAGTTCCTTCGCGCAGCATCGCCTTCGCACGCGATAGTCGCAGCAGCAGCTGAAAACGATGCGGGGATACTCCAAGGGTCGCCGTGAAACGCCGCACCAAGTGACACTTGCTGACGCATGCCACCTTCGCGAGGTCGCACAGTTGTATCGGCTCGACGTAGTGCTGACCGATATAGCTAAGCGCGCGCTCAATCGCGAGCGAGCGTCTCCACGCTACAAGCACGGTCTCGGGATTCACTGGTGTGAGCTTGTTTTTCTGAATTTGTCCTGGCAAGTCAGCGGACCACGGGAGCACGAAGCAGATCGCGCGGACGGCGATGACTTCTTCAAAGGATAGCCGCTGGCCCCCATCGGCGAATTCAATGTCAGCAGGCGGCGGCGAGCGATGGTGCACGATCTCGCTGCCGAACCTCTGATACGTTATCTGCCCCACTGCCTGACCTATTCGACCGGTCCCGACGACGCCCAAGGGGCTTGCCTGGAGGGCCGACCACGTGCTCGCGTTCTCGAGTTCAGTCGGTTCAGTCGGGTCCGACTTGTTTGGCGAAAAGAATGCGTAACCGATTTTGGACCCAAAGACCATTTCGTCGTGCGGACGTCGTGCCGACACCGCAACGAGCCACGGCAGAGCGCGGCTGATTGAACTTACCAAATCGATGAAGACCATTCCGACTTCCTCCATTGCATATCTGCGGGCTATACACGGACTTTTTTTCCCATCGTACCCAAGTCCCTTACAGGCCATTCTGCATGGAGGAGATATGCTTGAATAATGATATAAAACGCTCGTGATATAATGGAAGATGTATACCAGTGCTGTGCCCGGCTAGATGCCGCCTGGGGCTAGCGAGGGTTTTCGAGGATCGCAGGTCCGCTGGCGTACATAGCACACGATACACCTGTCCGCTAGCGCACATAGAAGACTAGAAGACGTCGGTGTTGGGACCGGCGCCCACCCAGTAGTCACACGAAAGTCGTGCATGAAAGCTCAGACAAATCCGATGACGCGGGGTCGGCTGAAGACGCGCCACTTCGTGCTCCTTGTGCATCTGGACGAGCAACGCAGCGTTTTGCGGGCTGCCAAGGCCGCCAACATGACGCAGCCTGGAGCATCGAAGCTGCTCTCCGATTTGGAGGAATCGCTCGGCGTGCGGCTTTTCAAACGGCACGCAAGAGGCATCGAACCCACCCCGTATGGCGAAATCATGATGAGGCACGCTCGTTCCGCGCTTGCCGAGATGGATCGTGCGCAAGACGAGATTACCGCGCTCAGATCGGGGTTGGCCGGCCAATGCACTATTGGCGCGGTAGTCAGTGCCGGTACAAACCTGGCACCGACAGCCATTGCATTGCTAAAACAGCAACACCCGCGGATCCGCATAAGCATCGAAATCGACAGCAGCGCTGCTCTCGTCGGACGCCTGCTCAAAGGGGAGCTGGACGTCGCGTTGGCGAGGGTTTCGGACTCTCACGGAGCCGACGAGCTGATTTTTGAGCCGCTCGCCGGTGAGACGCACCATGTGATCGTGCGGACTGCACATCCACTCGCTGGCAAGCGCGCTCTGGATCTGGCCGACCTCGCGGATCTGCCTTGGATCCTTCCCTCAACCGGAAGCCTTCTCAGGGATCGGATCGATTCCATGTTTGTTCAGCGCAGCCTCGGTCTGCCGCGCAACCTCGTCGAGACTACTTCGATCCCGGTAATAATCAGCTTGCTTCAAAAGACCGACATGGTTGCCGCGTTGCAGGAGGTGACTGTTGAGCCCTACCTGAAGGCAGGACTGCTCACCGCCCTACCATTGACTTTGGGCATGCTGATGGAACCATTCGGAATCATCACTCGACGCAATCACCAGATGTCGCCCGGCGCTGAGGCAATGCTGAGGTCGTTGCACGAGGCAGCCGACGCGATGTATCCGAAAGCCACCGCTGGCGTGGCAAAGCACAAGCGTGCGCCAAAAGCTGGCACGAGCAGGATCCTGTCGATTCCAACTCAGACTGCAAGGGGCGCGTGAAACCCTGTCATGCCATGGCAACCAAGCGCAATTTTTTCCTATGCTTGGGTTGATCGCACTGCGAACATTGCCGTCAAAGGCACGACGGTCTCGCGGGTAGCGTCGGCGGCCAAAATGACGCAACTTGCTAAACTCCGCGTGGGACGGTTTCGGACGATGCAGCGTGCCGAACCACGCTGAGCGTCCAAAGGACAACATCGATGGTCGAAACTTCGTTACAAAAACCGCTCACGATTAGCATGGACGAACGCGACAATGTCGCGATCGTCGCCAATGACCGTGGACTACCGCCGGGGAGCCAGCTTCCCTCCGGCTTGACCCTGTGCGAACACGTGCCGCAGGGTCACAAGGTTGCGCTGGTCGACATACCCAAAGATAAACCGATAGTTCGTTACAACGTGATCATCGGCTACGCGCTCAAAGATATCGCGGCAGGTAGCTGGGTGCATGAGCGACTATTGAAAATGCCGTCGGCCCGCTCGCTGGACAACCTGCCCATTGCCAGCGTCAAGCCCGCACCTCAACCGTCGCTCGAGGGGTACACCTTCGAAGGGTTCCGAAACCCTGACGGCTCTGTGGGCACGCGCAACATCCTGGCGATTACCCAGACCGTTCAGTGCGTCGCCGGCGTTACCGACTTCGCGGTGCAGCGCATCAAGGCAGAGCTGCTGCCGATGTTCCCGAACGTCGACGATGTCGTGGCGCTGGACCACACGTATGGGTGCGGCGTTGCCATCGATGCGCCAGACGCAATCATACCGATTCGCACCCTGCGCAACATCAGTCTTAATCCCAACTTCGGCGGTGAGGTAATGGTCATCAGCCTCGGGTGCGAGAAACTGCAACCTGACCGCTTGCTGCCGCCCGGGACAATTCCGTTGATCGACGAGCGTAACGTCGCGGACATCGGCGATAATGCCGAAGCTGTCCTGGATGTCGTCTGCCTGCAGGACGACAAGCATGTCGGCTTCATGTCGATGATCGACTCGATCATGATGCAGGCTCAAGAGCATCTTGAGCGCTTGAATGCCCGTCGTCGCGAGACGGTACCCGCCAGCGAACTGGTAGTAGGGGTGCAGTGCGGTGGCAGCGATGCCTTTTCCGGGCGTTACCGCAAACCCTGCGGTCGGCTTCTGCACCGACTTGTTGGTGCGTGCCGGCGCGACCGTGATGTTCTCCGAAGTCACCGAGGTGCGCGACGGCATCGACCAGCTGACGTCGAGGGCATCTACCCCGGAGGTCGCCGAGGCCATGATCAGGGAGATGGCCTGGTACGACAACTATCTCGACAAGGGACGGGTGGATCGAAGTGCCAACACGACTCCCGGCAACAAGAAAGGCGGCTTGTCGAACATCGTCGAGAAGGCCATGGGCTCGATCGTGAAGTCGGGAAGCTCACCCATCTCGGGCGTGTTGGCGCCTGGCGAGAAAGTCAGGCAAAAGGGTTTGATCTACGCTGCCACACCTGCCAGCGATTTCATCTGCGGCACGCTGCAGCTCGCTGCGGGGATGAATCTGCACGTGTTCACCACCGGACGCGGCACGCCCTATGGTCTTGCGCAGGTTCCGGTCATCAAGGTGGCAACCCGAAGCGATCTGGCAAGGCGCTGGCACGACCTCATGGATGTCAATGCCGGAACGATAGCGACGGGAGAGAAGACCATCGACGAGGTAGGCTGGGAATTGTTCCAACCTGATGCTCGAAGTCGCCAGTGGACGCAAGAAAACCTGGGCAGAGCAATGGAAGCTCCACAACGCGCTGGTTCTCTTCAATCCCGCGCCCGTGACATGATGCCTATGGTGCCAGCACCACCTAGCTGACAACTGAATGCAAGCGATCTCGGTGTGCGAACCCCTCCACCTAAGATTCATGGCCTTCATTAGGCGCCGAACTGAACGATTCAGCCACACCTTGCGTTGATCGGTTCAATCCGCAGCCAGAAACGATCCTCCAGGCGACACCCTCCTCGAAGCAGTCACTCGCCCGCGCGGGGCGACCTTCTGCCTAGAAGCTGCCGCCGCGCCGCAGTTCAGGACAAGGCCGGCGCCCACGTAGTGCCGAAGGGGCTCGTAGACGACGGAAAGTCGACATACGCCTTACTGCAATCGAGCACCAGGGTCGGATCTATAGACTCCATGGGGGAACCACTCACGACAACTCGATTGGCGGACGAGGCGAAGATCGGAAGATTCACTGTGCTGAGCGTCAGATTTGCGTCTGAGGAGAGCACGTCTACGCTTGCGGGCGAGTCCGTCACCACATTAGTCAACGTCATCACCAGCGGATCAGGCGGATTGTTGAAGCCGCCGGTGTTGGCCGCAAAGCCTTGCAGCGTTGCACCTGTCGCGCCCTGGATGCTTACATTGTTCAAATAAATGTCATGGAAGTTCGGGATCAGCGGTCCCGCCGAAGGCAGGGCCTTGGTGCTGTAGTATGGCGTGAACAGCAACGCATTGGTCGCATTGCGGATGCAAATGTTCTTGTAATAGATGTTGCTTACCTCACCGCCGCGCGCATAGTCGGACTTGATTCGCAGACCTTCTTCCGAATTGCGGAAACTATTGTCATAGACTTGCACATTGCGAACACCGGCATTGGTCTCGGAGCCGATCGAAATGCCATGGCCCCAGTAGATGTGGTTGTGCGCGATGACGATGCCCCACTTGCGATCAGTGCGAACATCGCGGTCTCCGTCGATTCCCGCCAAACCGGAACCGGAGGGACTCGGATTGGTACTTCCCTTCAGCGCGATATCGTCGTCACCGGTGCTAACGTAGTTGTAGGCGAAGACAAAGTTCTTCAGGTAGCCGTCAAACGAGATTGCGCTGGCGGAGGTCGTTGGTGCTGCCAATCGTGAGCTTCGACGACACCGCTTTGGCCGACGACCCTGGGTCGAAGGCATCCGTGTTCTTGACGTTGTCCTCTGTCAAAGGTCGCGCCGGTGTAGAGCGGGTTGCCGTTGCCGGCGGGGTTGGCGAATGCAGCGAGCGACGGCGTCTGGACCTTGACGCCCCAGACCGTGAGGCCGTCGACCCCGCTCGGCACCACGTGGAAGTTGGCGCTGTTGTTCAGGAGTACGCGATATAGCGTCAGGTTCTTCGCGTAGTTGAAGACCATCATGCGGAAGTTCGATTGCGAAGCACTGCCCGTCGTGCCGTTCTGGACCAAGTTGCCAAGCCAGGCCAGATCCCACCACGTCATATTGCGAACCGAAGACTTCGAATCGACTAAAGTACCGCCGTTATCGCACGCGGTACCGTCTGCTGCTTGCAGTCCGCCGGCGTAGGCGGTATAGGTGTTCGAGCAGGTCATGTCGACCTTCATTATCGGATAGAGCTTGTTTGTCGTCACGATTTCCGCGTAGCCCCGGCTGTCGATGCTGCCGTCGCCCATCACCGCGGAATTGATGAGGAAATCGCCGCCAATCAACGGCAAGCAGTTTGACGAGCTGCCGGCCTTGATCGCGCTGACCGCCGTGTTGCCGCAATAGGGCCCCGCCTTATTAGGCGAATAAGCGATCACATCACGCGAGGCGAACAGGGTCACGCCCTTGTCGATCCACAACGTTACCCCGGAAGGCAGCGTCAGCGGACCGCTTATAAACGCGTTGCCCGGGCCGCTGCTGTTGACGACGAGGCGAACCGCGAATTTGGACGCAATGTATTGCGCTTTCGCCAGCTCTTCACCCGATGCTCCCGAGATATTCTTGTTTGGCACGGCTGCGGCGACCTGCGCTGCGGTAGCGGCAGCATCGGCACTGGCAATTGCGGCGCCGACCTCGGCATAGACCGCTGCGCCACAAGCGTCGAGCGCCGCCTGAATACGTACCTGATCGGGATTCGCCGTGGCCGGATTGGCCGCAACGCCAACACCTGGCACTGACGGATCGGATTCGGGTGGCAAGGCGCCATCGGGTCGCGTCACTAAATTGTTGCTCGCTTGAAGCGTTGAACACACTTGAGTGTCGGTCGGCAGTGTGGGCGCAGCCGGTAGATTCTCGTCGGAAGTCGTGGTTCCGACCGGGGGCGGTAGGGTCGCGGTCGGCCCATTGCCGGAGCCTCCTCCGCCGCATGCGACCAGCAAGACGGAGATCGTCATGCATGACAGCAAAGCCCGGATTCGTTTCATCGTTGACGAAATGGTCCGACTTGGTACTTTCATTTCTTCCCCCTATATGGAGCCTGTCTTGAGCACGCCGGACTGTGGCGTCCTAGCGATTGTCCACACAATGTTAATTCTAGCAACGTGCTGAATGCATAGATTGCAAGAAATTGCTCAAATCGTCCCGAGAGTCGGCATTCGACGTCCGCGACTGTCCGCTTTTCCGCAGAGCGACTGACCGGAGTGGGTCGCGTGCGGGCCTAGCACTGCGCGCGCCCAGCGTCTGCTGTGCTTCCTTTGCCGGACGTAGCAACGTCGAAGTCGACCGGCAATGACCGGCCATGAGCGGCCGTTCCGGCTCGTTCTCCAAAGCGGTCAGTCAGACCAAGCGGCGTGTCGGAGGTATTTTATCGTTGGGGCCGAAATTCGACGGGCCACGGTACAGAATTCGCACGGGAGAGAGCGCTCCACGTAGTGCGGAATATCGCGAATGATCTCGGTGCTTCGGTCAGGACTCCGCATCGAACATAATCTCACGTACCTCTTGTGCGCACAGACAAGCGCGGGCGATTCGGGCTGCCCACATCAACGCGTCGTCCCGCGAAGACACCTCGATTATTGAGAAGCCGCCCAGCACAGCTTTTTTTTCAGGTACCGGTCCATCTGCAATGGTTCCGTCAGTGGCTACGACGCTCGATCGCTGGCGCTGAATGCCGCCACCGAAGATCCAGACCCCAGCGGCCTTGGCGTCCCTGACAACTGAATGCGCCGACTCGCCCACGGCCGGCCAGTCCTGCTCGGGTATATGGTCCATCGAGCCGTCGTCGAATGAGATCAAGTATCGAGGCATTGCGTTGCTCCTACACAACTTCAAAGCGGTCCGAGGCGGGACGCCTTGTCTCGCCATTGATGCGACCAATCATATCGAAAAAGGTAATTTAATCGGAAGTCCTAAAAGTGTCCCCGACGTTAGGCCAAAGGACCACTTTGCGTCCGGCGACCGTCGTAGCCTGTGCACTAGCAGCGCTTGACCGCCAAATACGCGCTGCGACGCTAATCGTGCCCACGCCAAAGAAATACATTCGGTGCCTGCTTGAGTCGCCAGTGGGCGTTGCCACGGCCCGCTCGAGCCACCGGACTCGACGTTACTGCGCCATATGCAACTGCGTTGTCAGGGCGTCAAAGAATATGCAGTACAACGCAATAGGAAGCGGCAGTCCGATTAGCGTGCCCACCAAGTATCTGCGAAATTCGATTCCCGACATTGCGAGCGCATAGTTCAGCGCTGGTGCGGTCTGGAAGAGCGTACGCAGTAGCGCTACGCTGGACACTGGACGCGCGTCGAGACTGCCTAGGAGGCGCACCGCAGTGCGGTTCTTAATCAGACGAAGTGCGTCGCCGCCAACTGCCCGTATGGTGACGAAAGTCAAAGCGCACGATATGACCGCGGCGACGTAGGTGACCACGCCTCCCCACATCCTCCCTAGTGTCAGCACTGCGGCGGCGAGAAAGAGCCAACCCGGGATTTGGATCAGGTTGCCGAGCGAAAACAGTGCGACAAACAGCGCAAGCCCTCCGAGCCGATGATGGATGATGATGTCGCGAATGAAGGGAAGGTTGAAGTTGGCGCGAAGTCCAGAAAATTCGAAAATGGCGAAGAGGATCACGAGGAAGAGCACGACTCCGATCACGCGCTTGTAGCGACGGACGATCGACGTCGCCATGGTCATCGTATCAATAGCTTTCATTCCAAAGGCTCCAGCTGGGACCGCGTACTCTCAACAGAGTTTGATCCGGCAGCGAATCAGACGCCAGCACGCGGCAAATAACAGACGGTCGACCTCTTGCCGCATAGCGGCCGTGACTCCGCGACCCAGGGCACAGGACCCAAATGATCGAACGCGCGACGGCGCCAACCTGACAAGGCGACGCTCAAGAGGATGTAGTATCGTCGATCGAGTATGTCGACGAGGGAACTCAGTGATGGATCGGCGTGCGTTTGTGGGAGTAGTCGCTGGTGGTTTCATTATCGCGACGAACATCGCCCGCCCGCAGCCTATGAGCAAGGTAGCGACCGTCGGAATTCTGCACTCATCTCCCGCTGCCACTCTTAGCAGCGCGGGCATCATGGCGATTCGCGCCAGCTTGCGCGACCTCGGCTATGCCGAGGGCCAGACCGTCGTGCTGGAATTCCGGTCGCCTGCCACGGGAGCGGAAGACCTTCCCGAATATGCGTCAGAACTCGTCCGGCTCAACGCTGACGTGATCATTGCGATCGGTCCAGCGGCAGTGCGAGCTTCGAGTGATGCAACCAGCGTGATTCCGATTGTAGCAATGGACCTGGGGACGGACCCGGTCGCAAGTGGGTTTGCTCGTAGCCTTGGGCGGCCAGGCGGCAACATCACCGGGCTTTTCATGGATTCGTCACTGGCGGGGAAATGGCTGGAGTTGTTGCTGGTGGTCGTTCCCAAGATCGAAATCATCAGCGTGCTGTGGGATCCGGGAACCGGGCCGGCCCAATTGGCCACTGTGAAGGCCGCCGCACAAGGGATCGCCGTGCAGCTGCTGGTGCTGGAGATCCGGAACGCTGCTGATCTCGACGTGGCACTTGCTGCTGGACTGCGCGGCGGCGCGAATGCTCTCATCGTACTGTCGTCGCCGGTGGTCGGCGCAACAGTCAATTCGAAACGGATCGCCGCGTTTGCGACAAGCAATCGGCTGCCGGCCTTCTCGCCGTTCCGAAGTTTTGCGGAGGCGGGCGGTCTCATGTCCTACGGTCCCAGCATTCTTGACGTTTATCGGAATACATCGACGTTCGCCGACAAGATTCTCAGGGGGGCAAAACCCGGTGATCTGCCCATCGAGCGGCCCAGCAAGTATGCGTTGGTGATCAATCTCAAAACCGCTGAGGCGCTCGGCATCACGATCCCGGAGCAAGTGCTGGCGCGCGCGGACGAGGTGATTAAGTAAACTGAACTTTGCCAGTTCATCGCGGTTGAACCTCCGGTTCTTGTAAGATTTCGCGCAACGCGTCCTCCCATGGATCAACCTGCTGGCGCTACTCTTGTGCTCCCTTGACGAGTGTTGATGCGCGAACTTGGCGGAGGTGGTCTGCTGCCGGCTTGGTTTTATTTAGCGCGCGCACTTCATTTCGTTGCTATGAAGATAAATCGGACCGTGCAAAAGAAATAGTCACCGTCCTGCGACCGCGAATGAATATCTGTAGCCCATCGGTCTGCGTCTTCAGAACTGACGCCGTGCCGTACCGCGGCTTCCTTGGCAATGGCCGCCAAGCCGACACCGAAGGAGCCCGCTTCGAATTGCGTTTCAACGATGGGGAAAGCCTCGCATCGTTCTAGCCTCAAACCAGATTGCCGTAGGAGGCGGTGCAACTGCCGAGGAAGAGACGAATGGGCAAAGCGCCAGCGTCCGTCCAAGACGCGGCGCATCAAAGCCGGATCGTTGGATTCGTAGATGCACATATCCCAATCGGTCTCCAAGACCGCCAAACGGCCGCCTTTACGCAAGACCCGAGCGGCTTCTTGCACCGCTGTTGTTACATCTTGCACGTACGAGTAAACCTGTACGGCGGCCACGAAGTCCGTGCTGTCCTCTGGTAGATCAAGAGCGACAGCATTGCAGATGCGCGCTTGCACGAAATCGCTGAGCTTTTCCTTCTCTATCCGCAAATTCGCGGCGTCAACCATCTCGCGGCTTGAGTCCAACCCAATGATCCGCCCGCCCGGCAAGACATCGCGAGCCAATTCGCAAGAGAGGTGCCCAAGACCACAGCCAACGTCGGCTCCTATCTCGCCCTTTCGGGCTGCCAGGAGCTCGCGAAACCGCATTCGTTGAGCGACAGCCTGTGGACTCGCATATAGCTTGTCCAGCCGCGCGACCATCTCGGTATCAAACTTGGTAGGGTCCCTTGCCGGACCTGACATAATTACGCCGCTTCAGTCAACGTAAGATTTTGTCGCGCTCGCTTCGATAGGCATCCGTCTGGCCATAAGAAAACGCGGTGCCGGCGGACTTTGAAGTGATTCATTAGCCTATCACGAGGTCCTGGGGTAGCCTATCGTCGTCGCAGTACGCGAGAGAGAGGACCGATGGAACGGGGCGCAAAACTTGCAAAAGCCAAGGTGGAAGGGCCATCTGTCAGAAGCAAATCATCGAATAAAGGGCAACTCGAGCAACGCCTGACTGAAGCAGTAGAGCAGCAGGCGGCGACAAGCGAAATCCTGCGCGCGATCAGTAGCTCTCCGACCGAGCTCGATCCGGTGTTCCGGATGATCATCGCAAACGCGATCCGGCTCTGCAGCGCGAGCGTCGCTACGCTCTGGTTGTTCGATGGCGAAGTATTGACAAGTGTTGCGAACCACAACGCTTCTCCCGATTTCGCGGACTATCTTTCTAGCGCACGCCTGCGTCCTGGCAACGAGACGACGACGCGACGGGCAGCGTTGGAGCGGAAGACCATCCACCTAGCCGATCTCCTTGGCGCCCACGGCTACGCACCACCCGACTTCCAACGCAAGGAGCAGGTAAGAACAGTGCTTTCAGTGCCACTGCTGCGCGAAAGCGTTCTGGTGGGGGTTATCACACTGTGGCGTCGTGAAATCAAGCCGTTCACGGACAGTCAGGTTGCCCTCGTGGAAACCTTTGCCAGCCAGGCAGTGATCGCAATCGAGAACGTGCGCCTCCTCAACGAAACCAAAGAGGCTCTGGAACAGCAGACGGCGACCAGTGAGATCCTGCGGGTGATCAGTCAGTCGCAGACGGACGTGCAGCCCGTATTCGATACCATCGTGTCGGCCGCGTTGAGGCTTTGCAGCGCCAGTTCGTCGATGGTCTTCACGTTCGACGGTGAGTTGATACATCTTGTGGCGCGCGAACCCGGCGCTGTCGGCGCGCGCAGCCACTACCCGACTCCACCCAGTCGCGATACGGCGGCCGCACGGACGGTTCTGACCGGTCGCATTGTCACGATTCCGGACGTGCTTGAAGACCCTGAGTATGTCGTCCCGGATATCGCAGTAACCGCGGGCTTCCGAAGCGTCGTGTCGGTCCCGTTGATCCGCGACACAAGGCCGATTGGCGCCATCGCCGTCGGCAAACCCGAACCGGGACCATTCCCCGAGGAGCAGATCGCGTTACTCCAGACGTTCGCCGCCCAGGCGGTGATCGCCATCGAGAACGTGCGCCTGTTCAAGGAGCTGCAAGCGCGCAACCGCGACTTGACCGAGGCGCTGGAGCGGCAGACGGCGACATCCGAGGTTCTTGAAGCTATTTCTAGTGCGCAGACGGACGCCTCGCCAGTGTTCGAAACGATCGCCCGCAACGCGCAGCGCCTCAGTGGCGCTGTGCGGTGTAACGTCCTGCGTTACGACGGTCGCCTGCTGCATATCGCCGCATGCTCTGGTTTCTCGACGGAAGATGAGCAACAGCTGCGCAAGAGGTACCCCGTTCAACCGGGGGAAGCCTCCGTCATGTCAGGCAGAGTTATTCTCAGCGGTATGGTCGAGCAGATCGACGACGCCCTGCGCGATCCGTTGTATGACCAGGAGCATGCAGTGACTCTTGGCTTGCGACGAATGCTCGGCGTGCCGATGCTTCGCGGCGGTGCCGTGCTAGGAGTCATTGTCCTTGCATGGCGCGAGGCGGGGCAGACGCCGGCTGTGTTAATAGATTTGCTCAAGATTTTCGCCGACCAGGCGGTGATCGCGATCGAGAATGTCCGCCTGTTCACGGAGCTGGAAGCACGGACGACGCAGCTGACGCAGTCCGTCGGCGAACTCAAGGCACTCGGCGAAGTCGGACAGGCCGTCAGTTCGACGCTTGACTTGGAGACGGTATTGAGCACGATCGTCTCGCGTGCCACGCAGCTTGCCGGCATGGATGCCGGCGCTATCTACGAGTACGACGAGGTGCGGGAAGAGTTTTACTTGCGCGCGGTAGACCAATATGCCGATGACCTCGTCGAGGCTCTGCATGCGAGGCCGATACGCAAAGGCGAAGGCGCGCTAGGACGTCTGGCGGTCGTCGCGGAGCCGGTGCAGGTTCTCAACATCATGGATGAAAAGGTCTACCAAAGCGGCGTCAGAAAGATGTTGATTCGCCTAGGCTACCGCTCGTTATTGTCGGTGCCGCTGTTGCGCGAGGATCGCCTGATTGGTGGCTTGGTCGTGAACCGGAAAGCCGTCGGCGAATTCGCGCCGCAGGTGATCGAACTGCTGAAGACGTTTGCGACGCAGTCGGCCCTGGCGATCCAGAATGCGCGGCTGTTCCGGGAAATCGAGGAAAAGAGCCAGCAACTGGAAGTCGCGAGCCAACACAAGAGCGAGTTCCTGGCCAACATGTCGCACGAATTGCGCACGCCGCTTAATGCGATCATCGGTTTCTCTGAGGTACTGTCGGAGCGCATGTTCGGCGAGATCAACGAAAAACAAGCCGAATACATCGGCGACATCCTAGAGTCGGGACAACATCTCCTGTCTCTCATCAATGACATCCTTGATCTGTCGAAGATCGAAGCCGGAAGGATGGAGTTGGAGCTGAACGATTTCGATCTGCCCAACACCATCGAGAACACGCTTACGTTAGTGCGGGAGAGGGCGATGCGACGCGGCATCGAACTTGGCCGCCGTGTCGACGAGCGCCTCGGAGTGGTTCACGCCGACGAGCGCAAGGTTAAGCAAGTGCTCCTTAACCTTCTGTCGAACGCGCTGAAATTCACGCCCGAGGGCGGCCGGATCGATGTGCGGGCCACTGTTCTCGACAGCACCGCAGAGATCTCGGTCGCGGACACCGGGGTTGGCATCGCGCCCGAAGATCAAGCCACTGTATTCGAGGAGTTTCGTCAAGTCGGATCGGCAGCAAAAAGGTCGAAGGGACCGGCCTTGGCCTCGCCATTTCGCGGAAGTTCATCGAACTTCACGGCGGAAGAATCTGGGTCGAGAGTCAGGTAGGTAAGGGGTCGACGTTCGCTTTCACGTTGCCACTGCGATGCTATTCGTCGACAGGCGCGGTCAACCCAAGAACTCGTTGACTCAAGCGGCTGTTTGTACGCAGCGCAATCTTCGCGAACGTCTGCTTCTCGAGGGCTTGATAGACCGCAACGGGTCGCCTGCTGACATGGCGTTCGACAACCGAGTGGCAGCAAGGCGCGTGAGTTGCCGTTGGCTTCGGCAACCTCAAGGACAGCACCCGGCCAAAAGCCGCCATACCGCCTAGTCTCCGAAGGCGGCCGTTCGCAGGGCCTTATCCCTGCGCAGAGCTTCAGCGACTCGCAACGTTTTGGACACGCGATGCGGCAAGGCATAAACGCACGCAGGCCTCGCGTTCAGAGATGAACGTATGATTGGCGCAGGCGTGTTCGGCGATGACGACTTGCTCAAACGGGGCGCCATCGCGCTGGAATAGGCCGGTGACGGCGGTAAGGAGTCCGATTGCGATGACTGTCGACAGCGCGGCGGCGATAGTCGCGACGACGCGGGGGCGGGCTAGCGTGGGCTTGGCGTTCATGGCAGTCTCCTTACGGTCCTGTTTCGGTCGGGAAGAGTCCGGTGCTGCTGGGACCTACTTTCCTTCAGGCGAGCTGCTTCAGTCCTTTAGCCGGGCTTAAATGTTCTGAAGCTGCGCTTAAGGCAACGAAGCGCGGAGTAAATTCGCGACAATTGCAGCGTCAACCGCGCTCGACCCATCCGCCGTCGATGACCATTTACCGTTTTGGCCGCTTTGAGCTGCAGCCCAATCAGCGCCGGTTGCTGAACGACGGTCACCCCGTGGAGCTCGGCCATCGGGCAATCGACGTGCTGTTGGCGCTGGTCGAGCGCGCCGGTCAACTGGTGACCAAGGACCAATTGCTTGGCCTGGTCTGGCCTGGCGTTGTCGTGGAGGAGAACAACCTGCAAGTGCAGGTCTCTGCGCTGCGCAAGATTCTGGGGACAGCAGCGATTGCGACCACTGCGGGCCGCGGTTATTGCTTTACGCTGGAGCTCACGCCCGGCAGTGTGTCGTCATCGCTGCCGGAGACGCCGCGGCACAACCTGCCGTCTCAGCTGACCAGTTTCATTGGTCACGACGACGATCTCGAGGAGTACGCCGCACTGTTCGAGCAAACGCGACTGCTGACACTGACCGGCATCGGCGGCTGTGGCAAGACTCGACTCGCTGTCGAGCTCGCAAAACGGGTTCTCCAGTCGTTCCCGGATGGCGTTTGGTACGTCGATCTGGCGTCGCTCCTGGATGCAGAGCGCGTGACGCTGACGGTTGCAACGCTGCTCGGGATTCGAGAGGAGAATGACCGGCAGATGGTCGACACGCTTTGCGACCGCCTTGCCAGTAGACATATGTTGCTGGTCCTCGACAACTGCGAGCATCTGGTGGCGGCGTGTGCGGCTCTGGTACAGCGCGTGATCGGCGCCGGCTCAGGCGTGCGCGTGTTGGCGGCGAGCCGCGAAGGGTTAAGTGTTGCCGGTGAGCGCACAGTCACTGTTCGTTCGCTGTCGTTTCCACCGCCTGGATCGAAACTTGACCCCAGAGCACTGGATGCCTGCGAGGCGGTGCGCCTCTTCGTCGAGCGGGCACGACTGTTGGTTCCCAAATTCTCGCTGGGAGACGACAGCCGTGATGCCGTGGCCGAGATCTGCCGAAGACTGGACGGCATTCCGCTGGCTGTCGAGTTGGCCGCAGCCCGCGTGAAAATGCTTACGGTGGAGGAAATCCGCGCCAGGCTCGACGACCGGTTCCGGCTGCTGACGGGCGGCAGCAAGACCGCGATGGCGCGGCAACAGACGCTGCTCGCGACGATCCAGTGGAGCTACGACCATCTCGCGCCCGACCAGCAGCAGCTGTTGCAGCGGCTGTCGGTATTTGTCGGCGGCTGGACTCTAGCCAGCGCCACGCGGGTAGCCGGCGAACAGCTGGACGAGTATGCGGTTCTGGACGTGCTCACGCGTCTCGTCGAGCAATCACTCGTCACAACCAACCGCGTCGAGGGCGGCACAACCCGCTACACAATGCTGGAAACGGTGCGCCAGTATGCACAGGACCGGCTCAACGAGTCCGGTGAGGGCGAGGCGACGCGTAACCGCCACCTCGCGTTCTTCGTAGCGCTCGCGGAGGAAGCGGAACCGGAGCTTGTCGGGGAAAAGCAGGGCGCGTGGTTCGCGCGGCTTGACCTGGAACGCGAGAACCTTCTGGCGGCTCATTCTTGGTGCGATCACGCCGAGGATGGCGCCGAGTTGGGATTGCGACTGGTTTTCTCCTTAGGGGTGTACCTGCTGCATCGCGGCCTGGTCCCGCTGAGACATCGAGTGACGGAGGATGCACTGACGCGGCCTTGGGCCGAGGTGCGCAACCTCGCTCGGTGCCGGGCGCTCTGGGCTGCGGGCGAGGCCAGCTATTTTATGGGCCGTTACGCGGAGGCGAAAGAATACGTTGAGACGAGTCTGTCCATCTCGCATGAGATAGGCAACAAGGGAAGAGAGGCCGAAGCGCTCCGGTTATTAGGGTATGTGGTCCTCGCTGGGGGAAACAGAGCCATGGCGCGCACACATTTCCAGGACGCGCTCGCGCTTTCGCGACAGCTTGGAGACAAGCGACAACTTTCTCGCGCGCTCCATGCGCTTGGTGCGTCTTTTTACGGCGAAAAGCGAGAACAGGAAAGGGCGCAGCATCTGTTCGAGGAAGCGTTGACGCTTAACCGCGAGCGGGGAGATCGCGCCGGTATTGCCATCAATCTTTCAGATCTCGGGGCGACGTCGATTGCCCTCGGCTTGGGAGACCGCGCAAGGGAGATGTTGCGCGAGGGGTTCTCGATCGCCGAGGACATCGGTTCGAAGCGAGCTGGCATTGCGCATCTGAGCCGTGCGCCGGAACTCGCGGTATTTTTCGGCGAGTGGAACCTCGCCGCGCGACTCTATGGGGCAGCCGAGGCGCAGAGGGAGCGCATCGGTCATCACCCCGAGCCAGGGGAGGACGTGTTTATCGAGCGGGCGCGGGAGGCGTTGGGAGCCATCGCGTTTGCCGCCGCTGAGTCCGATGGCCGCTCGCTTTCATATGACGAGGCGATCGCCCAAGCCCGTGCGTGGCTGGACGAGGGTTCCTGACTATTCATTAGTTGACTCTGGGGCGACGGTCCGCTTTGCCGCGGCGCGTGTGGCTGCTTTGGGTAGCGGATTCAACCCGTCGACGCAACAGCTTCATGGAATCGCTGCGCTGGCGTTTCGTAGTCCAGCGTCTTTCTCGGCCGTTCGTTGAGACGCCTAGCGATCGCGTTGAGCTTTGCTTGCGAGTACGCGGAGAGGTCGATTCCCTTTGGGAGATACTGCCTCAATAGCCCATTCGCATTCTCGTTCGATCCGCGCTGCCAAGGGCTTCGGGAATCGCAGAAATAGACCTTGATGTCAGTGGCTAGCGTAAAGCGTCGGTGGTCGGCCATTTCCTTGCCACGGTCCCAGGTCAGCGATCTGTAGAGCTCGTGGGGCAGTTTGTGTGCGTGCTTGATGAGAGCGTTAACGACCGGCTCAGTATCCTTCTTTCTCACCTTCGCCAGCATCACGTAGCGTGATTGACGTTCAACGAGTGTCGCGATCTGGCTGTTCTTGCTGCCGAACAATAGATCACCTTCCCAGTGGCCAGGAAGCGCGCGATCTTCGACTGCGGGAGGACGCTCGCTGATCCTGGTGGCGATTTTCGGCTTGGCGCTCGGATCGGTACCCATTGCTCTGCTCCAGCTTGTCGTAGGGACCCTATTGCTGCTCTTCGGCATTCGCTGGCTGCGCAAGGCAATGCTGCGCTCGGCCGGCGTGATCGATCTTCGCGACGAGGCATCGACTTACCAGAAGGAAATCCTCGCATTGGGCGCGAACAGCGCGCACCTGCCGTCGAACTCGCCTACCCGATGGGATGCCATCGCCATCGTCGCTGCATTCAAGGCGGTGACTCTGGAAGGGCATCAGAGTGGCCACGCAATTCGGCGGATCTGGCAAGCGCCTCGCAACCGGGGAAGGGAGCACATGAACATACTCGGGCGCACCATGCGAGGCCTGTTCGGCCTTTTCATCGACGATGGCAAGCTGGCGCTGACCATCGTCGGCGTGCTCCTCGTGACAGGCTTGCTGACCCGTCTCGATTCGTTCGACAGATCGCTCGCGATGGTGTTGCTGGTCGCAGGGAGTATCGGTGCGCTTCTCGCGAACGTAGTTCATGCCGCGTCAGCGACGAAGCGCTAGCCAACGCAGACCGGTACTCGATCTGTTTCAATTGTAGCGAAGGGCAAATTTTGGGCGGCCGCCGGTGTCTATTCATTTCGTGAGAGGGAAGGTCCATTCGAAGAATTAGTTGCCTATTCGAATGCATCGAGACTTCCAGCTAAATGAATTGGAGCCATTCAGTGAACAGAATCGCCGTAGCAGTTATTGCGACCGCGCTCTTGACGGCATCAGGTGTTGTCGCTGCGGACGCTTGGAACAGTAGCCACGCTCCGATGCCTACCGGCATCCAGGAGAGATACGATGGGCAAGCTTCGCAGGGACGGGAAGCGCCCGTCCAACGAGCGAGAGAGCACGGAGCGTACGCGACTCATCGACACAGGGTCGCCGCGATCGTGTTTGTTCCAGCGCTTGGACCGGTGCCGTACTACTACGCTCCTGCCGCACCGTCTTACGTCGATCAGGATCCGCCCGACGATGCCTACCGCGAACCGAGCGGGTTCTACTACTGGTGTCCGAATCCGTCCGGTTACTACCCTGATCAGCCGGATTGTCCGATGGGTTGGCGGCTGGTGGCTCCGTGATGCTGAAATTCACCTCATCGGGTCGCTCGAGTACAGCGTCGTGAGCAGCGTCCCCACATTCCCTAAGGTACGGGCTTAGGCTTCTCAGTCGCGCCGATGCACAAGGCGAGCGCCGTTATCTGCGTTTCGGTCAATCGCGCTCCCTCATCCATCAATTGCCGGGGAGCGGCATCCGGCATCCGAGCATCGATCCTGCCGGCGATGTCTTCGACGCCACGACGCTGGGGGGCGCGCTCGATTATCTCGCGGGTTAGTACCGACTGCGCGTAACCGGCTATTCGCGGCGCATCCTCCACGCGTCCTTCCGCCAACGCGATCGACGCAAGCTTAACGAACGCTTCGCATGCAGCATTGCACTGCCTCATCACGCGCAATCCTTCGCGCCCGGTCGGCGCTCATTTTTCTTGAGACGTTCAGCTAGCGCGCCGCAGCCTCGCTGGCAACGCGCTGGACGAATGCGCTCAGCACGTCGGCACTGACGTCGGAGACGGCGAGCCAATCCATCCCGGATCCCGTGGCATGCGCGACGTTGAAGCCACGCACGGCGCGCAATGCCGACGGTGCATGTGCCAGCTCGGGTCTGACGAAGACATCGATCGTGTGCAGCCTGTAGCGGTAGACGAGCGTGGCGACGCGTTGCGCCTCCAGCGTATCGACCCTGCCCCCGATCAGCGTGAAGCCTTCGCTGCTAAAGTCCTTCACCGGAGGCGAATAGTCGAGGCGCGCCGAGAGCCACGGCTTCACCGTGTGCTGGTCCGACGATGCGACCTGGATGAGATGGTCGTCGAGCGTCGCGCGGACGTGGGTTTGGACCGCCTCGACCGCGACGTCCTCGTTGGCGCGCCAATCGACGACCGACGTGCCGATGACCCATGCGAGCATCGTTGCCGCGCAGCCGGCCAGCGCGCCGCCGGTGAGCCAGCGCCAGCGATCGCGCTCCGGGCGCGGGCGCGGCGTCGCTGCGGCGCTCTGGGCGACCAGTGCCCGCACCCGCTCGCGCAGCGCCGACGGCGCCTGTAAATACGGTACCTCGGCGCGAATCCGCGCGCGCAGCGCCAGCACCTCCTGGTGCTTCGCCGCGCACGCTGCGCAGCTTCGCAGATGTTGCTCGATCGATCGTCCTTGGGCGCTATCGACTTCGCCGTCCGCGTATGCCGCGATCAATGATCCAGCTTCGTTGCAAATCATCGTGCACCTCCGGCCGCACGGCCGTGGATTGCGCGCAAGAGCGGCGAGCGTTGCAGCAGCCCGCGCGCACGCGCCAGTCGAGACATCACCGTACCCACGGGAATGTCGACGATACGGGCTATTTCCTTGTACGAGAGCTCTTCGAGCTCGCGCAGGATCAACACCTCTCGAAAAACCAGCGGCAACTCGGCCATTGCTTCGGAGAGCGATCGCGACTTCGCGCTTCGCAGCGCCGCCTGCTCCGGGTCCGTCGCCGATTCGTCGACCGCCATCTCGATCGCCGTGCCGTCGTCTTTGACGATTTCTGCGGGACGGTTGCGCCTGCACCAGTCGTAAAAGGTGTGGCGCACGATCGTCAGGAACCACCCCTTCGCATCACCGTCTCGCAGCGATCCGACGTACCTGAGCGCACGCACGCTGGCGTCCTGAACCACGTCCTCGGCGTCGTTTACGTTGCCCGACAGCCAACGCGCCAGATTGTAGCCGGCGTCGAGATGCGGCAGGACCAGCGTTTCGAATCGCGTGTGCTCAGTCAAGCGAACCTCCCTCAATACCGACCATACTTGGGGGCGGGCTGATTTATTCCCCCGAGGTTGGCAGCCGTCGCGAACCGACCCGGGAACGTCTCCTTGCCGGGCGCCTCCGCGACGTTGACTTTGGCGGGCACTGCCCGCCCGATGCTCCCAAACCCGTCCGGACGCGTCCACGCGGCGAGCGTGGACGACGACAGCACCTGGATCTCATGCTCGGTCAGCCCATTCGGATGGCTTTGGCGCCACGAGGGATCGGTCGAGACGCTGGCCAGGATCGGAGGATTGAATTGCGATGCGGATGCCGACAGTCCTGATGCCGACAGCGCCTGCAGATCTACCTCGGGCAGGCCGTTCGGGTGGCTGCGGCGCCACGACGGGTCGCTGACCGCATTACCGGCAAAGGATCCGTTGAATCCTCCTGGACTTCCGGCGTTGTAGCCATTGTTGAAGTACTTGTACGACTCGCCGGCCAGCGGGTTCATGCTGCTGTCGTCGGCCAAGGCAACGCTCGACGCGCCGAGCGCGAGCGCCGTTGCGACTACCAATAGCTTGTGCAGTGAATACGGTTTGCGAGACATGACTTGCTCCTCTAAGGCGGTTGATTGAGAAAACGATCCTTTTGCGAAGCACAGCGTAAAGCTGTCACCTGCACCGTTGGCGGGGACGGGGAAGCTCCGCGGCCCTGCGATCGCGTCGGAGATGCTAGTTGGCTAGTGCAGCATTTGTCAGCTTCCAACCATCACAACGCGCGTTCGCATACCTGTCAGACCGGAGCAGCGAACGCGATATGCCTAGTGGAATAACAGCAGATCGTCGGCGGTAGGACGACCTGCCCCCGCTGTGGGTCGAAGCGTGCTTGCGTCATCGATCGTCGTCACCTTCAGCCGCGTGTCGTGAGCGAGTGCGATCTCGCGCCAGGTTGTAGCGCGGGTGTCGAATCCCGCGGTGATCATCACTGCTTCCGACACGACCACCCGCGCACTCCCGCCGTCGTCGCGCTGCGCGAGTTGTCGCGCATCGTCGACAGCGCCGCCGACCGCCGCGAGTGTTCGCGTCGCGGCGTCCCCGGTCTCGCCAACACCCGCCGAGCCCGTGTGCAGATGGATGACAAATTGGGCTGCCCAGCCAAATTCGCGCTCCAGTCGGTCGCCGAGAGCCTGCAATCGCCGGTCGATCTGGGCAGCGGCACGCAGCGCTTGTCGATTGGCTTCTCCAGCTCCGACTTCGAGGCCGAAGACCGCGATGACGCCATCGCCCAGGAACTGGATCGGGGCTCCGCCCTCCTCGCGCACTGTCTCGCCCACGATCTCGCTGTAGCGGTTGAGAACGTACAACAGGTCCTGCGGCAGCAAGCGCTGAGGCGTCGTGATCCACCGAAAGCCGGCAAGCATCACCGCGATCTCCCGCTCCACCGTCTCCTGCGCCACCGGCCTCTCCCGGGAAAGTGCGGCCACCAGCAACGGGATCACGGTGATATCGCCCTGAGGACGCAATTGGCACGCGAGCCGCGTGCCCTCGGACGCGTGAATCCTCGCGAGGGTGGCGATTTCATCCTGTGCAGGTGGTGGACACCGATCGCCGCCGGACACGACGCGCACGCGGCAGGTCGAGCATCGCGCACGGCCGCCGCACATCGACAGATGCGCAATGTGGTGACTGCGGCTCGCCTCGAGCACGGTCCAGCCGCGCGGCACGCGCACGGTGCGTCCAGGGTAGGTAATCGAGATCAGCCTTCCCCGGAAATGCTCGATGACGCTGCGAAGCAAGCGGGCGGCCAATACGGCGCCGATCAACGCGAAGTAGAAAACGAGCAGGCCGTCGCTCGTCCGCGCCAGCTTGTCAACCTGCGTTGCGTCGGGACTCAGGATACTTGCATCGAACCACGCCGGATCCTGCGCAAGGATCGAGACCTCCTTGAGCATCTCCAGAAATCCGAGTGTCGCCAGTATGGGCAACAACAGCGCGGCGCCGAACAGAATCAGACGCAGGCGCTGGAACCAGGGCCGCCGGCCGAATGCGAAATTGACGCCAAGGCAGCCGTGCAACCAGCCCGGCACCAGCAACGCCATCTGCCGACCCTCGCGGTTCGAATGCCAGAGCATCCAGACGACATGCGCGTAGTCCGGCTGGGCGCCGTACGCTTCGAAGGCAACGCGCGTCCCGACGGCATGGGCGATCAGCAGCGTCGGAATCCCGAAGCCAAGCACGATCCGGATCAGCTCCGGAGGCGGCATGCGCAGAGTGCGACGCTCGTAGAGCGCCACGAAGGCCACAGCGATGTGGATGAGCGCCGCGCCGTACAGCAGGACCGTGCCCGGCAGGCTGTGCCACACTGCGACGGCGATGCGCAAGCCGCGCTCGGCGGCCGCAATCGAAATTAGTCCGAGCGCGTGATTGGCAAAATGGGCGGCGACGTAGGCGAACAGAGTCAGACCCGAACACAGGCGCAGGTCCTGCCGACTCAGGGAGAATGGGCCCAGCTGCATGGCAATGGAAGCGTGGTGAGGCGAGTCGAGCGCACGGCGTCGGTCGCTCGAACCGAAGTATAGGAATCGCTGCGGCGGTGTCGACGTCCATCGCTCAGCCGTACGCTCTACCGAGCGCCCTTCCCGCTGGCTATTGCTTGCGCACGTGCACGACGCCCGTCATGAACGGATGCACGGTACAGATGTAGCTGAAGTCACCTTCCTTGGCGAAGGTATGCTCGAACTTGTCGTCGGTATCCAGTCCTTTCGAGGCAAAGCTTTTGTCGTTGCTGGTCACGGTATGCGGCGTCTGATCCTGATTGACCCAGACGATCTTGGTGCCGGGCGTGACGGTGATTTCCTTCGGCGCATAGGCGAACTTCGCGATGTTGATGTCGACCGTCGATGAAGGTGCGGCCGACGTTGAGGCCGCGGGCGCGACGAAGGCTGCACCGACGATCAGCGCGAGCAGTGCACCGGCGCGAAGCGAACGCAGGGCAACGCAGGCAGTGGCATGGTTCATGGGGCTGTCCCTTTGCGAATTAGATTTCGACAATCGAGTCGTCAACCGACAAGCGGCTTGTCGACCATGGCAAGTTCATGCTGTCCGCGGACCACCGTGAGCTGGCGCGTGCCGAGAAGCTTGCCGAGCTCACCCGCGGGCACCGTCACGGGGCCGGGCTCGCCGATCCCCGCCTGTCCGGGTGCAGGCAGCGGATAGGCGAGCGACATCGCCGTGTGCAAAGCGACATTGCCTTCGACCTTCTGCAGCACCTGATGAATGTGTCCGTTAAGCACGGTGACCGAACCGTACGGACGCAGCATCGCCATCGCCTGCGCCGAATCGGCAGTTCCCCAGCCCCAGGGCTCCCAGATCGTCCACATCGGGATGTGTCCAAGCACGACGATCGGCGCCGAATGCGAGACGCCTGCGAGATCGCCCTTCAGCCATGCCAGTTGCTCGTCGCCGAGCGAGGCCATGGTGCCCATCTTGAAGTTGAGCACGTTGTTCAGGCCGATGAAATGCACGCCGCCCTGGTCGAAGCTGTACCACGCCTTGCCCTTGCCGTCGTGATCGAAAAACTTGAGATAGCCGCTGACGCCGTCATCGATGGTGTCGTGTTCACCCGGAATCGTGTGCACGCGATCGACGCGGATTTCCTTCAACAGGTCGCGCGCCTGCGCGAATTCCTCGGGTTTCGACAAATGGCTCACGTCACCCGTGTGCACGACGAAGGCAGGCGCTTGAGGCAGCGCGTGAATATCCGCGATCGCATGGCGCAGGCTGCCGACGATGTCGGGATTGGCATCCTTGCGAAATCCGATGTGCGTATCGCTGATCTGCACAAAGGTCAGCGCATTGTTCGGAACAGCCGGCGGCGTGCCGTATCCCGTCGCGCCGAGCGCGCGCGGCACGCCACCGTCGACTGCCCAGACAACGGCAGCGCCCGTCCACGCAGCAAGACAGCTCAACGCCTTGCGGCGCCCGGGATTGCGGACCACGCGGGTAGTGTAAACGGTGCTCATGAGTAGCTCCTCGTCCTGAAGGCGGGATTGCCTGCACCCGTCTATATCGACGAAGGCACGTGTTTATTCCCGACGAGCGCGTCGCATCGATTGCGATCTGGGGAATGCTGCCGACGGGAATATTTCTGCTCGCGCCATGGTAGTACATGGCGCGAGCGGCTCCGGTCGAAAGGAGCCGTGCTAACGGCGCGCTTATCGGTGCTCGACGCTCAGGCCACGCAGTGGCCTCCGCTTTCCTCGGCTTGACAGCGGCGAATGCCGTCCCGGAATATTCGTTGCCGGAAGCGTCTTTGCTACTCTCGCTGCTCCTGCAATAGTCAATACAACCCTACTTCCTGCCTCGTGTCGCGCTTAGAAGGCTGTGCCTTCGGACGCGACCGACCAATTTTCGCGAAGACCTCGGGAATAAGTCATCCGGTCACGAGTTCCTTCGAATGTTGGCAACTGGTACCTCCTTATCTTCGCTCTATTGCTTCATGGCGATGGCTTGCTGCCATCGCCTGAGGAATGCCAGACGCCTTGTCCGATCGGAAAAGGCGGCGAGCAGGTCCGGCCCCAGCGGGATAGGTGTCGCGCTTTGGCCGAGCGTTTTCGTCAACGCGGCAGCCGAGTTGACGCCATCGACGTCTGTACGCACTGAGAACAGGTTGGCCCGATTGGCGAGCACCGTCTGGCCCCGCTTGGACAACAGATAGTCGACCCACAGCTTCGCAGCGTTGGGGTTGGCCGCTTTTTTGCCAATAAGCATGACGCGCGTGATGACCAGCGTGTGGTCGCTTGGATATACGTAACCCAGGTCAGGCTCGTTTTTCGATTCGATGAATGCGTAAGAGCCAATGGCGTTGTAGCCGATCAGCGCCTCGGCTTTGCCGACGCGCGTCAATATTGCCTCGGTGGTCGGCACGAGTTGCGCCCTGACACCGCCCAGCGCCTTTATCAGCGGCCAGAACTCTCCCGAGGTCCGCTCGTCCTGGGTTGCCAAGAGGAAACCCAACGCCGAGCGCTCGATGTTGTAGGTCACGACCTTGGCGGCGAATCGGTCGCGCTTTTCAATGAGCAGGCGTGTCAAGTCGGCATGCGTGCGCGGAATCTCATCAGGCGCGAGCGAACGCTTGTTGTAGGCGATCACGATCGGCTCGAACGTCGTGCCGAATGCCATGTTCTTCCATACCGCCCATTCCGGAATTGCGGCAATTTCGGGCGAGTCATACGCCTGCGCCTGCCCGGTGTTCGCCAACTGGAGCTGCAAATCCATCGCCGAGCTCCACAGAACGTCGGCCGTGGACGGACTGGCGAGCACGTCGCCCAGGTAGCCGTTGTAGAGGTCGTTGCTGTTCATGTCCTGGTACTGGACGTCGATGCGCGGATAGAGCGCCTGAAAGTCATCGATGAGGGGCACGGCAATGCGGATATCCGTGGTCGAGTGAATGACCAGCTGTCCCTCCTGCTCGCCCGCTGCGATGATCGCGGCATATTGCGCCGGATAACCTGGCGGCACCTGCCCTTTCGCCGGGAATCGGGTGACCTCCTGCGCCGTCGCCTGAACGCCCAGCGTAGCGAGCACCAGGCACAGCAATGAGGCGCAAAGGCGAAGGCGCGGAAGCGCGGTCTCGATACTCATCACCGGCCTCACGACATGCGCGCAAGCGCTATCAGCACCAGCGTCACGGTAATCGCGCCGCCGATACGGGTGGCAATCTGGGCAAACGGCATGAGCTGCATCCGGTTGGCGGCGGTGAGGATGGCCACGTCTCCCGTGCCTCCCTGGCCGCTGTGGCACGCGTTGACGATGGCCACGTCGATCGGATACATCCCGAGGCGGCGCGCCATGAGAAATCCCGTTCCCATCAGCGTCACGACCGTGCAGATTATCGTGATGAGCGTCGGCAGCGTAAACGCGGCCATCAGCTTGTCCCAGGGCGTGAGCGCCACTCCGATTGCAAACAGCAGCGGATACGTGACCGCGGTCGAAAAGAATTTGTACACGACGAAAGCGCCCTGCTGCAGTTGCGGCGACACCGCCTGGGTCAGCTTGATAACGACGGCGATGAAGAGCATTGCCACCGGCGCAGGCAGCCCGAACAATCGCTGACACATGATTCCCACGATATAGAGCGTGACGGCGGTCACACCGGCGGCCGCTATATGCGTGACGTCCATGTGGCCGGTAATTTCCTCCTGATTGGGGTCCATCTCGTCGGCTTCGTCGGGCTGCAGCCGACCTTCGCCCGTCAGTTTTGGATATCGCTTGCCCATGTAGTTCAGCATTCCTGCCAGCAGGATCGCGGTGAGGCTTCCCAGCATCACCGGCGGCAACACCGTCGCAAACAGCGCGCCTTGATCCTGATGGAGGATCTCGCCATAACCCACCGACAGCGGAATGGCGCCCTCCCCGACCCCGCCTGCCATGATAGGAACAACGATGTAGAAAAAGGTGTGGTGCGTCCCCAGCCCCAATGCGGTGCCGACCAGCGTTCCCACGATCATCGCCGCAATCGAGCCGACCGCCAGCGGGACGAAGATCTTGACGAAGCCCTTGATGAGTACCTTGCGATTCATGCTGAGAATGCTGCCAACGATGATCGCAGCGATGAACAGATATAGAAAGTTGGACGACTTGGTGAACTCCGTCGTCATCTTGATGATCGGTTCCGGCAGCACCTTGTAATAGACCAACGCCGACGGAATGAACGTCGCGAAGATCGCCGCTGCGCCGATATTGCGGATAAGCGGGATCCGTTTGCCGAGCTCGGCGCAGGTGAAGCCGAAAAACGAAAACACCACGATGGCCATCGAGATTTCAGACGAAATCTTGCCGGTCGCGACGAAGCCCGCTATCAACGCCCCCATCACGACGAACACCGGCAACGGAATGATGCCGATGCGAAATTCCATCCATCTCCACCAACCCTCGGGCCAGAATCGCCCCGACGGCTGCGGCGCTTGATCCGGGACGGGTGCTGCCGCCGTCTTATCCATCGAGTCCTCCGTTATTTTCTGAATGTAAGGCCTTGTTGCCGGCGCCAGATGTCGGAAGCGGGCACGGATCCGTCGTGAATCAGTGCGCGACTACGCTACGAAGCGGATATCCGTCTGCGGCGTGCGCGTGTCCATATTCTTGCCACGATTGAGGTGATCGTCGATCTCCGCCGCGCAGCCGAGCATCCGGCCATACAAGAACACGGTAAACGCGGCGGTTTCCAGCGCGCGCTCGGAAAACTCGCCTCGCCGGTAACGCCGCCACAGCATCTTGAGGAGCAGCGTTGCGATCACTGCGTCGACATTCACACAAAATACGTTGCGCGTTGCGTTCTCGTCGTAGAGCGCCTGCACCAGCGTCCGGTAGTAATCGTGGAAGACGTTGTATTCGCCACGCTGCTCGAAGAGGTTGCGCACGAACTCCTCGCGGGGATCGATGTTGACCGGCTTTCCCTTGAACACCGGGTGGTTGATGCAGGGCAGCGCCTGCGCCGACTCGGCGCCCATCTCCTTGCGCTGGATGCGCTCCTCGCCATAGCGACGCGCGAATTCGGTCGTCATGGCCTTGAGATCGAGCCCGTGATTCGGATCCGAGGGATTGGCGAGCTTGACGTCCTTGAAGCGTTCGAGGAGGAATGCCACGCCTTCGTAGCCGTTGCCACCATGGGCGTAGCCGGAGTGGGTGAGAAACCCGACCAGCGCCTTGTTGAACTGGACCCGCCCCGGCGCCTCCGGACCGTCGGCGGACGTGGCACCTTTCGCACCCTGAGCGGAGATTGCACCGGGACCATTGGTCAAGAGCAGGCCCACCAGCGTCTGGAACGCAAACAGGTCGGCCGTCTCTGGATCCTGCCCGATCAGTGCAACGCAGGCGACCTCGGTCAGCGAACGCTTGCCGAGTAGATCGGCGGTTGTGATCCCGCAGAAGCTCGCAGCCGTGTGCCTGCCGGCGTCAACCGAAGCGCCGATCATCGTCCCGAACAGGCGCAGCCACCATGGCAGGCTTTCCGCTGTCTGTCTGGAGATGCGCTTGCGCATCAGAGGACCCCAGGCAAGGGTCGCCGCGATGGTCGCGAGCACCGCGTCCGCAGTCGGATAGCCGCCGAGGCTTTGCAGATAACGCACGAACACCGATCGCGCGCCTCGCATCTTCAGCCCCGCCAGCATCGCATCCGCTTTCGGGTCCGGTTCCCCGGTGACGAATAGCTCGCGGGCACCCGGCGTCACCTTGGAGAGATCGAAGGTTTCGTCCCGCCCGTCCTGCAATCCGGCCCTTGCAAACTGCTCGATCAGCTCGCGCAGCGCCCTGCGCGCTGCCTCCTGGCGACGCGGGCCCACAATGCTTGCTGCCGCGGCAAGCACGCTGTTGGGCGCGTTGCCCGCGTCGCGCGAAGCCTGCGCTGCCGCGAGCGTCGCGTCGCCGCAGAGATTGAGCTCGGCGCCGATCGCCACATTGACCAGCTTGCAGTCGTTCTCTCCGCCGGGCTCATGCAACAGTGCAAGGCAGATGTTGGATTCCATCGGAAACTGCGCGGCTTCGAGCATCGATACGCCATGCAGGCTGGTCACCTGGGTCTTGGGGTCCATCTGCGACGCGCCGGAGGTGTCCTTCATCGACTGGCGCGGCAGCAGTGCACCGATCTGCTCGTTGAGCGCTGCGATTTGCACGTTGTAAGGCGGCGTCGCCTCGACGACGGGCACGTTCAGGACCAGTGGCAGCTCGAGCCCGCGATTGGAGCCGAACCATGCTTTCAGCGCCAGACTGCCCTCGGGCGCAAAGTCAGGCCGCGTCGCGTTTTCGCGCATGACCGCGCTCAGTGCGAGGGAGATGTGCGCGATGTTGGTCACAACCGCGCCTCTGGCCGAGAACACGGGCTGCTCCGGAGTGAAGATGGCATCGACACCAAATTTATC
Organism: uncultured beta proteobacterium; assembly: GCA_963816915.1. Lineage (GTDB taxonomy): Bacteria > Pseudomonadota > Gammaproteobacteria > Burkholderiales > Casimicrobiaceae > PALSA-1003. The sequence continues at coordinate 730,307 of CAWFMK010000007.1, read as the reverse complement.
CATGAACCAGCGTTCCTTGCCGGCGGCGTCGTCGCTGCCGCCGGACATTGCGCCTGCATGCCCGACCGCCCGCGTGAGCTTGCTCTTCCAGCGCCCCACCACGCACGCCACGATCGGCTTGGTGTACTCGGCGTCGTACTCGTAGTAACCGCCCGGCTCAACGTACATCACGGCCCCTTTGGAGCGGGCGTCGTTGGCCAGCGCAAACGCCCACTCCGGTGCAGCGAAATGGATGTAGACATCCTTCCCGCTGGAGATCGACGTCGTCGTGCCCCACCCGGCCATGCGCAAGTAGGTCGCGATCGTCGTCGTGAAATTGCCGGAATTGGAGAAGATGGCGATGGAGCCCTTGCGCAGCGCCTCCGCGGGACTGTCGCCCCCGAGCGCGCCTCCTATGCGCACCTGGTTCCAGGTGTCAGCGACACCCAGGCTGTTGCCGCCAAAGATGTCGATGCCGTTCTGCTGCCCCAGGGAGCGAATCTCGCGCGAGTCGTGCACGGAGAGTTTTTCCGTGACGATGTAAATCTTCTTGAGCTCCGGATTTACACGGATCAACTCGGCGACGCCGTCTCGGGCGGCCGACGGCGGGAGATAGATCACCCCGCAATTGAAGCGATGCCCGTCGTTGAGTCCTTCGAGGACGTTGTTGTAGACGGGCACGTTGCCGATGGGTGTCTCCAGCACCTGCCCACGGCGCCCCGGCGAAGTGCCGAACGCCACGTTGCCACCCGAATAGGTGTGACCTACGGGCGTCACATCGCTCGATTCGCCGCCGAGGATGTTGAGCACGCATATGCGATCGTCGCGGGTCGCAACCTGCGCGAGCGAGCTGATGCCCACGAAATACTTGAAATCTCCCACGCCGCGTCGGTACATAAGGACCTCCTACGCCTGCAAGCGCGCTGCCTAAGGTTTCGGCGCTGTCGGGCCGGATAGATTGAGCTGGGCCGCGATTTGCTCGCGTCCCCCCGACTTCATCCAGGCGTCTATCGCCTGCGCATAATTGATGACTTCGCTCATATCCGAATCGAAGCCGAAAATGCGGTAGGGCAGACCCAGGGCGTCGAACGTGTCGCGCATCACCCCCATCCCGCGCACGAGGTTCGGCCCGCCGCGTCCGATCACGACATAGAGCGGCGTCGCGCCGTGCTTGCTGAAATGCTCGCGAAGCGCGTCTGCCATGGCGCGAAACGTCTCGAAGATGTCCGTGTTGTTCGATTTTCCGCCGATGATGAACAGCACGTTCGCCTGCTTTAACCAGTGCTTGAAGCAGATCCGTGCGACCTCCTTCATCTTTTCGTAAGGCGGGTTACCGCCGAAGTCCGACGAGATGATGGCGTCGTCGCCGAGTAGCTCCGTTACCAGGGAATTGGCGCCACCGCCGAACGTAGGCGCCAGGATCGTGCCCTTGGCGTTGATGACGTAGACATCGCTCTGACCCTGGTAAGTGCGCAGCTGGTTGATCTCCTGCTCGAAGTCCGAGAAGTCCATCGCGAACACATGCGGTGGCAGGTTGAGGCGCTGCCAGCGCGGATCGTCGCGATCAAAGCCACATTTGAAATCGCATGCCACGGGCGTGAGGCGCCCTCCACGGTCCGGCCGCATGCGAATCGGGTTGAGCTCGAGCGTAGTCATCCCGAAGTCGTGGTAGAGCTCCCACAGCTTCGGCAGTTGCTGTACCAGCGGCGAGATGAGTTGCTTGGGCGCGTCGAGCGCAGAGAGCGCGTTGGCGACGACGAACGCTTTCATGCCGGTGAGCGCATCGAACGGGACGCTCGCCACCTTGCTCTTGTCGAGCTCTTCGATATCCATGCCGCCGTGATGCGTGAGCGTCATGGTCGGCGCCCGGAAATGAGTCGAATCGGTGAGCGAGAAATACACCTCGTGTTCCGCCGGAACGGCGCCTTCGAACGTCACTCCGTTCGCCTTGGCGAATTGATTGCCATGGCGATGCTCGACGAAATAAAGCCGCTCCTTTTCCTTCAGCGCCGTCTTCAGATCCTTCGCGCGGCCGAGCAGTCCGGCCTTGCCTTTCTTGCCTACGCCGCCCTTGAATACTGGCTTCACGAAGACCGAGCCGTGACGCTCGATGAGCGCCTTGATCTCCTCTTCGCTGGCGTCCGGTCCCAACACTTCGGACGTTGGAAAGCCTGCGAACTGCAATAATTTCGCGCCGTACAGCATGCCCGTGACTTGCATGAATCCCTCCTTGCGCCGGATTTCCGTTGGAGCGCGGCATTCGCGACCGGGAGAAGGTGCGCAACGCGCTGGTGTTCGGCGCCCCACCAATCCCGAATCATGGACCTGCGGACAGGAGGTCGGCAAGTTGCAATGGTAAGGCTGCGAAGTCCGTGCTGCAGCTCCGCGAGCATACCCTCGGCCGTCGTTGCCGCGGTGACGCACAGCGAATCTGCGACGGCTGCGGGCGAAGCGTTTATTTCCGCTTGAGTTGTGCGATGAATGCCCGGCCCGCGGGCCCCGGTGGCGCGTCCTTCCGGAAGACTGCGCTCATCGGCATCACCACAGCGCGCGGAATGCCTTCGACGCCGATCTTGACCAACGCTCCGCTGTCGAGGTCCGCCTTCACCATATGCAATGGCATGTGCCCCCACCCCAGGCCGGCCTTGAGGAATGCGTGTTTCGCGCCGAGGTCCGCAAGGCGCCACGTCAGCGGCGACAGCACGCCGAAATCCCGCCCTTCGGATAACACGGTTCTGTCGCTCAGAACCAGCTGCACGTGCTTGGCGATGGCCGATGCCACGCCGCGGTTCTTGGCTAGCGCGTGCGATGGACCGACGACCGTTACGAACGGAATGTTCAGCACGTGCTCGGATTGGAGCTCGTCCGGCACGAGAGGCAGCGAGCCTATGACGCCGATGCTGCAAGCCCGATCGAGAACCGGTTTGATGACCCCGCCGAGGGCCTCGACATAGAGCCGCAGCGGCGTATGTGGATAGGTTTCTCGACTGTGCGCCGCGGCCTTCGTGAGCGCCTCCATCGGGTACATCACATCCATCGCAACCGAGAGCTCGGGCTCGAGGCCCTCGCGCATGGCGCGGGCCCGGGCTTTGAATTCATCCACGCTGTCCGCCACCGAGCGCGCGCCCACCAGAAGGCTCCGCCCTTCCTCGGTGAGGCGCGGGTAGCGCGCAGAGCGATCGAAGAGCTTGACGCCGAGCTGCGCTTCCAGGTTAGCCAGCGTCTGGCTGACCACGGATTGCGCACGGCGCAGCTTGCGGCCCGCGGCCGAGAAGCTCCCCTCGTCCACCGCGGCGATGAAGGTTCGTAACTGGTCCAGCGTGATCGCGTCGAGCATAGCCATCGTCGCAGACGATAGATGATATCTAAATATATAGGCTTCTAAGATGCTAGTTCAAGCCCTATCTTAGCGACAAGGCTCTTTTTGGAGATGCAAATGAACAACTCAGCTGCAGCAACCGTCGCGCGCCCTACCATTCGCTTCGACATCGAGAATGCACCCGAAGCGGCAGTGAGCGTCGGCGCCCGCCGAATCGTGCACATCGACAGCGGTCGCCGCCATGGGCCCGTTACGCGTCTGGTCAGCCCCTCCCATATCGGCGAGTTGATCAAGCCGTTCGTATTCCTCGATCATTTCGAGTTGTGCCGCGCCCCCAGCCGCTTTTCGGCATCCATCCGCACTCTGGCATCGCGACACTCACCGTTGTGCTTCGCGGCGGCCTCGCCTATGAGGACACGACCGGAAAGTCAGGCACGGTCGCGACGGGCGGACTCGAATGGATGAAAGCCGGAAACGGCGTGTGGCACGACGGCGGGGCCGTGCTCGGCGATCCGTTGCGCGGTTTCCAGCTGTGGGTGGCGCTGCCGTCATCGGACGAGAACGCTCCGCCGGAAAGTCAGTACATCGCTCCCGACGCCGTGCAGGAAGAAGGACCCGTGCGAGTAATTCTCGGAACCTACGGTCGCGCGACTAGCCCGATTCGCGCCCCCGCAGGCATCAATTATTTCCATGTGCGACTGAAAGACGGCCAACGCTGGCGTTATGCGCCGCCCGAAGGTCACACCGTCGCCTGGCTCGCGATTGACAAGGGAGTCTTGCATTCGTCCGAGCCGATCGACGAAGGACAGCTGGCCGTATTCGATGAGTCCGAAGGCGCGATCGAGCTGGAGGCGAAAGGTGACACATCGTTCGTGCTGGGGTCTGCGATCAAGCACCCGCACCCGCTAGTGCTCGGCTACTACTCAGTCCATACGAGCAGCGCCGCGCTGGCTCAAGGCGAAGCGGAAATCGATCGTATTGGCCGGCGGCTTCGTGCTGCGGGCAGGCTGTAAACATCAACGCAACTTAGACAAGGAGCAGACAATGTCATCCAACAGCAAGAAACTCATCGCCGTGATCGGCGCGACCGGGCAACAGGGAGGGTCAGTCGTTCGTGCTCTCAAAGCTCAAGGCCAATTCAAGGTGCGCGCCCTGACGCGCCATCCGGATAAGCATCGCGGGCTCGCCGACGAAGTCGTCGAAGCGGATCTCGATCGCCCCGAAACCTTCAAGGCCGCGTTTGCAGGCGCCTATGGCGTTTTCCTCGTCACCAATTTTTGGGAGCCAGGCACCGACGAGGTGAAGCAGGCGACGGCGGCGGTACGCGCGTCCAAGGAGGCCGGCGTCAAACACTTTATCTGGTCGACGCTGCCCGACGTCGAAGCGATCAGCCGCGGCCGGCTGCACGTTCCGCACTTTACCGGCAAGGCGAAAGTCGATCGGATCGTGAGTGAAGCCGGGTTTGTGCATCATACGTTCGTCGTCGCACCTTTCTTCTACCAGAATCTGCTCGGCCTTATGGCTCCGCAAACGCAGGAAAACGGAACCCTGGGCTGGGCACTTCCCGTCGACCCCACGGTACGTGGCATTCACATGGGCGACATCACCGAAATCGGTAGCATCGTCGCTGGCGCATTCGCACACCCGGAGCAGGCAGGCAATGGGCAATACCTGCCGCTGGTCGGTGATTTCATGAGCTTCAACGAAATCGTCGACACGCTGAATCGCCAGGGACACGAATTTTCATTCAAGCGGGTCCCAGAGGACGTTTTTGCTACGTTCTTCCCCGGGGCCGCGGAGATCGCAGCGACGTTTGCCTGGTTTGAATCTCACACCTATCTGGGTTCGGATTCGCGTGACCGCATTGCGCTCGCAAACCGACTGGCAGGCCGGCAACCGACCAAGTTCTCCTCCTGGGCGCGGGTGAATTTACCGGTTCACGCGAACGCCTGATGTTCAATCGAAAGGAAATCACCCATGCAGCAAATTAAAATCCTCGCCTAATTCAACTATCAATTCTTCGTTAAAGTAAGGAGCAGTCATGAACAGCAAGGTCTCGATGTTGAAAAGCATTGCGCTGACCAGCAGCGTCGCGCCCCAGCGCTCGAAATGGCGATCGGTTTTTCCGATGCTGGAATTCGGCGCCACTGCCATCCGGCATAACGAGTGCATCACCTGACTGTTGTAGTGACGACCTACGATGTAGAGCGCAACTTTCCCGAGCATGCGGGCGCCTCACGCCACGGCCGCAACCAGCCACGCGGATAAACGCCCCTCGGTCGCCAGCGCACCGGCAACGATCAAAAGCGGGCCCGACGAAGTGGCGGCCCTACCTGCTCCACGAATACCGCTCCAAACACGAGCAGCAAGCCATACTGCTCGAACAGCGTGCGCAGGGTATCCATTGCCGGTGGAGTTTACCCGGTGGCAGCGCTCTCGCTCGGCAAGCGTGCCAGGCGGTTTCCCGCGCTCAAGGCTATGTTGGGCTCCCATTGACGAATCCGTCGCTTTGGTGGACCTTCGCGCGGATGTTCCCCGCAGCCTTGGTGCTAATGGCAGAGCGCTCCAGCAGCCCTTGTCCAAAGCGCCGGACAAACTGCTTCAAGCACATGCGCCGATGACTAGCACGATCGAGAGTCTGATCCTGCTGCTGGTCGTGGTTGCCGCGGTGGGGGTCGCCGCGAAACGACTGAAAGTTCCTCCAGCCATCCTCTTGGTACTTGCCGGGGTTGCGCTCGCGCTCGTTCCCGGCCTACCCACGGTAAGACTCGCACCAGAGTTTGTCCTGCTGCTGGTGTTGCCACCCATCATCTACTCGTCTGCGGTCGCGATGAGCTGGCGGGAATTTCGCTTTAACCTGCGCCCCATTTCGCAGTTGGCCGTCGGTTGCGTCGTGTTCACGACTGTCGCAGCCGCCGCCGCGACGCATTGGCTCCTGGGCATGCCTTGGTCAGTGGGCTTTGTTTTGGGAGCGATCGTTTCGCCGCCCGACGCCGTGGCGCCGCTCTCGATCGCCCGCAGGATGCAGCTCCCCAGGCGAATCCTCGTCATCCTGGAAGGAGAAGGTCTCGCTAACGACGCCACTGCGCTTATCCTCTATCGCTTTGCGGTAGTGGCTGTGAGCGCCGGAGTTTTTTCGTTCGAGAAAGCAGCGGGAATATTCGCCGCAATCGTTGCGGGAGAGCTCCTGTGGGGAATCGGCGTCGGCTGGCTGATGCTGCGTCTGCGGCGATGGGTTGACGATCCGCAAATCGAGATCTTGCTCTCGATCCTGACGCCATTTCTCGCATATTGGCCACCTCAGCATTTGGGCGGGTCCGGCGTGCTAGCCACGGTGGTCACCGGACTCTATGTCAGCTGGCATGGGATGAGCGTGATCAGCGCCGCGACCCGTCTGCAGGGTATCTTCTTCTGGGACGTCCTGGTGTACCTGGTCGAGGGCAGCGTGTTTCTTCTGACGGGCCTGCAGGCACGCACCCTGACCACCGGCATCGCCGAGTATTCGTTATCCACGCTGCTCATCTCTGCCGCTGTCGTGAGCGTCGTCGTGATCGTGGCGCGCTTTGCGTGGATGTTTCCAGCGACCTATCTTCCTCGTCTGCTGATTCCCAGGATTGCGCGCACGGATCCGTCGCCGCCGTGGCAGTGGCCGTTCGCGCTCGCATACACCGGTGTCCGCGGGATCGTCTCGCTTGCCGCGGCGCTGGCCATCCCCTTTGCAACCGATAGCGGTGACCCGTTCCCCGACCGCGATTTGATTCTCTTCCTCACGTTCTCGGTCATCCTGGTGACGTTGGTGGGACAGGGCTTGTTGTTACCGGCCGTGATTCGCGCGCTGGGCCTCGACAATGCCGGCTGGCGCGAGCGCCGCGTCGACAGGGCCGAGGAATTGGCGGCACGCCAACAGGCAATCAGGGTCGCGATTGAGCGCCTCGACCAACTCGCCGCAGAGCGCGAGCTGCCGGTGAACGCTGTTCAAGCGCTTCGCGCCCAGTATCAGGAGCGACTCAAACATTTCGAACACGGTCCCGATCGGGCGGGCGGTCATCAGGTGCCGCCCGAGCTTCCCGACGAGATCGAGTTGCTGCTGATCGCTACTGAGCGGGTCAGGATCAATGAACTCCATCGCCTCGGCACGCTGAAGGACGAGGCCCGACGCCGAATCGAGCGGGAGCTCGACTTGCGTGATGCGACTCTTGCGAATCATCAGCACGAGGAATGAGCATCTGACCGTCTTTCACGCGGGACGAGTCATGGTTGTGGCGGAGATCGACAGCCCCGAGCGCTGGGCCTTCGGTCTCAAGGTCGGCGCGCAGCTCGGCTTGACCGACACGGCGTCAGGCTACGTACTGCTCGCGTTCCAGGATGAAGGCGGACGCCGCGCCATGATCGCGTCGCATCAGGAAGTCGAAGGAGAATTGGACGTCAATAAAATGCAAAATAACGCCTTCAATAGCCGCAATCAGAGAAAGGCTGCGCGAAACGGCGCATCGGTTGTCATTGCTCATGCGGTATGTCGACCAGCACCCACGGATTCACTCTGCAGCTCTGGGCGCTGCCGGCCGCTGGCCTGCTCGATGAGCCACTCCTGGAACGCCTTGATCTTTCCGATGGTCTCCGCCCCCGGCGGATACACGATGAAGTACGAATACTTCGTGCGCACGCTATGGGGAAAGAGCCGAACGAGTCGGCCGGATTCCAGGTCGGCCTGGACGAATAATGCGCGCGCCAGGGCGACACCGAGGCCAGCAATGGCCGCTGCGAGCAGCAACGTTTGCTCGCTGTACCGCGGCCCTTGACCGGCGTCGCGGTAGTCCAGTCCGACCGCTTTGAACCATAGAGACCACGGCTGCCGCTCGTCATGAAGAAGCGGCATTTTCAGAAGACTACTGGGTGAACGCGGCAGTCGACCCCCTCGGAACGCGGGGCTGCAGACCGGAACCAACTCCTCGTCATAGAGTTTTATCGATGTCAGCCCGGGCCACGTGCCGGGGCCGAACCGCACTGCCATGTCGACCTCGTCGCGTGTGAAATCGGTTAGCGACAGGCTCGCCCGGATATTCACTTCGATGTCGGGATGACGTTCAATGAACGCGGCGAGGCGCGGCAGCAACCAATACGTGGCGAAAGCCGGCATCATACTGACGGTCAGGATCCGGTCCTTATTGCTCGACCGAATCGCCTCGACCCCTTCCGCGAGCTCGCTGATGGCGGTCCGCACTCGTTCGAGAAGTCGACGTCCCTCCTCCGTCAGCAGCATCTGTCTGCCACTGCGCCGAAAGAGGGACATTCCCAGATGCTCTTCCAGGCGCTTGATGCGTTGACTCACCGCGCCATGGGTGACATGCATCTCCTCCGCGGCATGCGTGAAGTTCAAGTGCCGGGCAGCCGCTTCGAAGAAGCGAAACGTCTCGAGCGGGGGAAGTATGCGCGGCATGCGGAATGATAGCTGTGCTAACCGCCAACGGGAGAAACCATCGATGGCAATAGTGCTCTCGGCGACCCATGATCCAGATTACTGACGCTGTTCCAGCGCAGTCGCACGATAGCAATCACAGGAGAACGAGCATGAAGAGACAATCCAAGGGTACGGCGCTTATGCACAAGACACTTTTTGCCGTTGCCATAGCCCTGACCCTTTCTGCCGGATCTCTCGCAGCTCCTCCTCCCGGCTACAGCGAGCCGCTGGACGCTCAGGCCTTGAACACGATCAAAGCACAGTTCGGCAAGCTCATGGAATCGGCCAACCGGCACGATTTCAACGCTCTGCACGAGATGTTCTGGCAATCACCCTCGACCCTTCTTGTGGCGAAGAGCGCGATCCCCTCGGAGGGGAAATGGGCAGGTTTCTGGGGCAACGAGGCAATCGATCAGAAGCTGCACGACATCGGCACCTCCGGCCCAGTCGTGCTCGAGCCGGATTACTTGAAGCTCAAGGTCGTCGGCCTGACGCCGGACGTAGCGGAGTCCTACGCGCCGATGAATATCACGGTTTCATATGCGGGGCAGGACGGAACGCCCAAGCCGTTTTTGATGATCATAAGTTGGATAAGAGTCGGGAAGGACTGGAAGATCGCGTCGGAGATCATCCTGCCGGTACCTACGGCACCCGCTGTCAAGGATTAGACAGCCCCAGATGGTTATAGCGCGTGCGACCAAATGCAGTCGACCGAGCCTTGCAACCGTGATGCTCCTCAGCATCACCCTTAACGGAGAGACTGTTTGAACTGCTGCCCCGCGCGACCGAGACTTCCGTGCGCGGCAATGCCCAGCGGCCGCTTCGTGCCCGATCGCGTTCGCGCCATGGTCGATTACTCGACCCAATGATTTGGGCGACGATCTAATTCGCCGTGATGGCAAGCCTACGAACAACCTCACCCCATTTCTCGTAATCGTTGTGTATCAGCGCCGCAAATCCCTCGGGCGTGGTGCTCGCTACATCCGAGCCTCCCTGACGAAAGCGCTCGACGATCTCCGGCTCGCGCAGGATCTTGACCAGTTCCGAGTTAAGACGATCCACAGTGGGGGTCGGAATCCCGGCGGGGGCGAACATTCCAAGCCAGCCTGTTAACTCCAAACCTTGAAGCCCCTGCTCGGGGACGGCTGGCACATCGGGCAGGCTGGCGATGCGCTTGTCGCCGACAACGCCGAGCACCTTTAACTTTCCTTGGCGCACATAGGGAAGCGGCGCTGTCAGGGCCATGAACATGAGATCAATTCGCCCTGCGACCAAATCCTTCGTGGCGTCCGCTGCACCCTTATAGGGAACATGAACGACGTCGATGCCGGCACTTGCTTTCAGCATCTCCCCATAAAGGTGGGAACTGGTGCCTAACCCATAGGAACCGAAACTCAGCTTGCCCGGGTGGGCTTTCGCATACGCGACCAGTTCCTTGATGTCGTTGGCCGGCACCGATACGTGGGCAACCAATACCTGGGCGGTAACTGCCGTGAGCGTGATCGGGGTCAGGTCGCGCAGGGGATCGTAAGGCAGCTTCGCGAACAGGTGCGGATTGACAACGATCGGCGAGGCGATCGTGTACAGCAACGTGTGCCCGTCCGGCGCTGCCCTTGCGACCTCTTGCACGCCGATGATTGAGCTCGCGCCTGCCCTGTTGTCGACGACGACCGGCACGCCGAGTGCCGCGGACAGCTTCGGTGCAATGAGGCGCGCCTGGAAGTCGGCCTGCCCTCCCGGCGGAAAGGGCACCACGACTCGCACCCGCTTGCCCGGTATCGGGAATGACTGCGCGGAGCAAAGCAGCGGAACGGCCGCCATCATGCTCGCCGCGAGCGCAGCAAGCATTACGCGGCGAGAGAGCATGCGGAATCGAGAAGAATTCGGTTCAACGGGTCGGTTTCTTCTTCGCCAACACGAGGAAATTCCCCACGGTTGGATTACGCGTGTCATGGCGTGACAGCAAAGTCATGGGAGCCGAGAGTTGCGTCGGCGAGCGGAGCCGAAAATAGGTGATCAACTCGCCGTGCATACCGCGCATCGATGCCGGAACGACCGTCAGTCCAACGCCCGCGGCGACCAGCAGCAGATTCGTAAGCATGCTTTCGACCTCATGGGCGATGCGCGGGACGAAACCGGCAGCCTGACACGCCGCAACGAAGTTGGCGTACATGCCCGGAGCGCCAGGGCGACGGACCAGGATGAAGGGCTCGTCCGCCAACGCATGCAAGTTGAGCGAGCGTTGACGCTGGGAAGCATTGCGAGCAAGAGGATGCGACGACGACAGGGCCACCAGCAAAGGCTCGTGGAGAAGCTTGTCGCAGCGGATCTCGGGCACGCTGAGCACTGGCGTTCGCACGAGCGCGAGGTCGAGCGTCGATTGCAAGACTGCCTGCGTCAGCGTCCCCGCATTGCCGTCGCTGAAGGTTAGGCGGACGCGAGGGTACAGTGCCTGATAGGCCGCAATCATCTCGGGCGCGATGCGGCCCATCGCGGCGGAGCTGGTGAAGCCGATTGCCAGAGTGCCATCAAAACCCGCGGCCGCCTGGACGGCACGGTCCTTTGCGCGTTGCGCCTGGGCGAGAACGCTTCGTGCTTCGTCGAGAAACACGGCGCCAGCCGCTGTCGGCTCGACACCTTTCCGACTGCGATAGAACAGTGGGAACCCGAGTTCGCGCTCCAGATCGCGGAGCTGCTGACTGAGCGGCGGCTGCTGCATCCGCAGCCGTGCCGCTGCGCGAGTGACGGTGCCCTCTTCCGCAATAGCAATAACGTAGCGGAAGTGCCGAAGTTCCATTCGTTCCATACTCGATGGATATGAAGAAGATACTAAACAAATATTTGTCATATGGATAGTCAAGCACTAGCATGACCGGTACGTCAGCGGCTGGGATACCTCAACCGCTCGACCACAAATGGTTCGGAGGGCAAGAATGAATCGTTTCACTGCGGTCCTTTTTGCGGCAAGTGCATGGGCGCCTCTCGCATATGCAAGCCCGGTGGTGGTGTTATTCGTTGGCAACAGCTATACCTTTGCGCGCGTGGCGCCGGCGCTCCAATACAACGCGGCCAATGTGCACGATCTCACCGCGGCATTCAACGCGGTCGATCCGTCGGGCACCAACAGCTTTCCAGTGGGCTCCGGCGTGCCGCCGAATCCCTGCGTGACCCCGGGGAGCCCTTGCTTCGAGCCCCACAACTGGGGCGGCGTGCCGGGGATTCTGAAGATGATGACCGATGAAGCGGGACTCGACTACGACATCTCGCTTTCCGCGCGCAATGCCGCCACGCTGCGCGGCCAATTCCTCGACACGGCGAACGCCACTTGGAAGCTCCGCGAGAACGTCGCCACACGACCGTGGGACGTCGTGATCCTGCAGGAGCAGAGCGACGCACCACTTCCCGCAGGCAAAGGGAAGAACGCCAAGATCGAGCAGTTCAACGCCTACGCGGATCAGTTTGAGCGTTTTATCCACAGCGGCGACGTGACGGGCGCCGACGGCTTTTACACGGAGACGGAGCTCTTCGGCAGCCTGGCAGCATGCGTCGCCGCGGGATTGACCTCGGGGAGTTGCAACACGCGACGATTCGTTGCCGCCAATACCAACGCGAACCTCGCCGCCAAGGTGTATGTCGAACAGAGCTGGGCGCGCCCTGACATGGTGGAAGCGCACGAGTGTACGACCCCCGACGTGACGACGACGGATGGTGCGCCGATCGTAGATCCAACCTGCGCGGCGGGCAGCAACGGTAGCGCGACAACCGGACAAAACGACCTCTATTACACGAGCGAGCCGACCACCGCGGCCAATCTGGCGGACATGACCACGGACCTTCACAACGCGTTCTACGGCAAGGTCGCATCCAACCCGAACTTTGCGGGCGTCGCAGCCGTCGGGGACGCCTTCCAACGCGCGGTGAACCAGGGGTTCGCGAAGGACAGCGGTTTCTACAAGTCCGACGGAACCTACGACGAGTCAACCGCTTCGCCCATCAATCTTTGGTGGCTCGACCGCACACACCCGAGCAAGTACGGCTCCTATCTGAGCGCACTGGTTCTGTTCCAGACGATCACGGGGCGAAATGCATTGAGCCTCGGGCCGAACGAAATTGCAGCGGGGAATCTGGGAATCGCGTCGGATATTGCGGTCCGGTTGCAGCGAATCGCACAGGAAACCGTCGGGCCGGACACCGTGGCCCCCACGACAGGCGCCACGGCGAGTCCGCCGCCCAACGGCAACGGTTCGAACAACACCAGCGTGACGGTGCTGCTGGCTGCAACCGATAACGCAGGAGGCTCGGGTGTCAAGCAGATCAAGTTCGCGACGACGGGCACCCAGTCAACGATTGGAATCGTTCGCGACAGCCAGGCGTCGATCGTGATCACCGCGGAAGGAACGACGAGAATTGCGTTTTCTGCCATCGACAACGCTGGCAATGCGGAGCCCGCAAAATCGCTCACGGTGACGATAAATAGAAACGTGCCTTAGAGCTTCCGGAATGTCCGCCGCCGGGTGCGAGCTCCGGCCCGACGGCTGCATCCTGAGTTGTTTGCGCCCCGCCGTTTCTGCACCGCCATGTCAATCCGAGTGATTTCGGCGGCGAGCCTGCTTGTGCTGATGCTTGCCGCCGGCCGCGCCATTGCCGACGCCCCTCCAGCGACCGCTGCCTGTCCGCCCGCCGTGCCCGCCGGTACTGCGTGCTACGTGGGTCAGGATACGAATGGCGCGTATTACCTCATCGCGATTCCGGAGCACTGGAATCGCGTACTCGTCATGCACGCGCGCGGTGGCCCTTACCCCGAACACCTCGGGGCGAAACGCAGCGAGGAGGACGTGACGCGCTGGGTGATATGGCTCCAGCAAGGTTATGCCTATGCCGCGTCGCAGTACCGGCGCGGTGGGTACGGTGTATTCATCGCCGCCGAAGACACCGAAAATCTTCGCAAGTATTTCGTGAAGACGTTCGGCCAACCGCGCCGGACTATCATGCACGGCCAATCGTGGGGTGGTCTAGTGGGCGCGCGGGTAATCGAACTCTATGGCACGGGTCCGGACGGCCGGCGCAATTACGACGCCGCGCTGCTTACAAGCGGAGTGCTGGCGGGCGCGCCACGCACCTACGACTTCCGCCTCGACCTGCGCGCAATCTATCAATATTACTGCCGTAACCACCCCAGTCCCGATGAGCTTCAGTATCCGTTGTGGGAGGGGCTGCCGCCTGGCGCGAAGATGACGACCGCCGAGTTGCGAGCGCGAGTGAACGAATGCACCGGAGTGGACCTGCCCGCGCAGAAGCGCACCGAGGCGCAGCGGCGCAACCTCGCAAACATCGTCGCTGTCGTGCGCATTCCCGAATCGAGCCTGCAGAGCCACATGAACTGGGCGACTTTCATGTTCGCCGACATCGTGCACGACCGTTTGGGAGGTCGGAACCCATTCGGCAACGAAGGGGTACGGTATGCGGGCTCGGACGACGACGATGCGCTCAACACCGGGGTAGCTCGCTACCGGGCCGATCCCCAGGGAGTTGCCGCCCTCGCGGCGGACGCCGAACCTACCGGCCGGACCGCCATTCCCACGCTGACAGTGCATGCCGTCGGCGATCCGACTGCCTTCGTCGAAAACGAGTCGGCCTATCGAACGATCCGCGAGCGCGCCGAGACGCAGGACCTGCTCGTGCAGAGCTTCACCGACGAGACCGAGCACAGCTACCTCAGTACTCCGGAGTACGCCGCGCTGATGGCCGCGCTCCTCGATTGGGTGGACCGTGGCCGCAAGCCGGACGTCGCCGCCGTTGCATCCCGGTGCGCGAAATACGTGAGCCGCTACGGCGAGAACTGCCGCTTTGAGCAGGCGTACCGGCCGGTGTCGATGGATGCGCGCTCCTATCCGCGGAAGCGACCGGACCGTCAGTAGTGACGGCCAGACTAGGCGACCCCGCCCGTTTTGTCATCCTCACGTAGGTCTTTTTCCTACAGGTGCCGAGATCTGCTCCGATTCAGCGGCGGTAGATCTTGAGTTACCCTTTTTCTTTGTGGTTTCCCGTCCTTTGAATGGGCCGTTGCGCGCGCGAATGCATGTACGTGGTTCCATGGTCACGGGCTTTCCAAGCCTGTAAGCGGACGTGTACGCAGTGCGACAGCCGCGCGTTATCCCGGCCCCACGGAGTTGGAGGATTCTAGTCAATGGCAACTGATTTCAAAGAGACGGCAAGCCATGTCGCCGAAGCGAACGGCGCAACCTCGAGGGCAGTCACGCACGACACATCCGGGCATTCCGCCGCGCGCCCGCAACGGACGGTTTGCTGATCTTCTGGCAGTCGGTCCATTCGTTGTCGCCGGGCGTGTGGACGACTGGGAACCGGAAGGCGGTCGGATTGACGAGCATGGGCAATCCGGATGCGGCCCCGGTTGCAGGCCGTTCCACGCGTTGTAGATCGATTGGTCGTACTCGAAGGTGCACTGTTGCTGACCGGAGTGGATGTCGCCCACGTGAAGACCAGTGAGACGTCCGCATCCGCGTTGATCTACCTGATGAACGCCGGGGTCGCCGAGAACTGGGCGGTGTCCGCGTTGCTCGTGCCGTATGGAGAATCTCCGTACACCGCGATGCTCAATTTATCGGGTCCGGCGGCATGCGCCGCGCTGACGACCAGGCTGGCGGCCAAAATGCTTGGAGCGACGAGCTTGTGCATTGGTTTGCATCTCCAAAGAAGCGTAAAGGCGCGGTGCCCAGTCTTCACCTCAACAACTCCTGGGGGCGACGCCGAGGCGGCATCGACAATTGCCACCTCGGAGCATTAACTCTTGAGACGACGGCACGATTACATCGTGCCGTTACTTCGATTTATCGGCGGCATCATTGCTTGCTTCGCCCGCAATGAAGCCACGCTATCGCGCACTTTCTGACGCGGGATGTCCTCAATATCCTCAATTACTCTAGCGCACAACGCGCTGATCAGCGCGGTGAATTCGCCCGGCTCGACCATCAGCGAAACGGTTTCCAATGCTCTCCGCCGGCGAAGTGCCTGGATAGTTCGAGAAGAGAACGCGGCGCGGCGCGGTGCTCCGGTTCGGCGCCAAAAAAAGTATTGCGCCCGTATTACAGTGCCGTGACATCCGACGTTCTGATCGATATCGCGAACATGAGGCGTGCGACAATGCTTCCCTCCTGACGAAGGCAACAGTCTCAGTCCGGAAGGAGTTCGGCGTCGTGCAAAGGACGCTGGATCGACGTTCCGATCTTTCTAAACTGGCACATCAAGGGAGAATGGCAGCATGGCTGACGGCAAGAGCAAATTCGATCTTGGGAAGAGTGGATCGATCACCTGTCACGTTTCGGATTCAGGGAAGTGGATGCTCATTGAATTCGATGTCGACAAGCGCGGGCTGACCAAGACCGGCGTGAACGCGCTGATCGATGCATTGCAGAAGGTGCGCAAGGACATGGTGCGCTCCTCTGGGTAGGCGATCAGCCGTGGACAGCCACGGGGAAGCGCAGCAACAGCTTCATGCCTGCGGATGACAATCGTCTGAATCTGTCGCTGGAGGCACTCGTCGCTGTTCGGACGGATCTGAGTCGCGCGCCCAAGCAAGAGGTGCCAACTGACCCGGTGTGGATCTTGCGAAGTTGAATCAGCTTCGCTCTTCGCTCGACTCGGCGACCAATAAAGCCGCCGACCTAATCGTTGGTCAACACGGCCTGCCGAAAAATAGGGCGACCAAGACACGATGCGCCCCTGGCGGGTCGTCGGAATCTTGCACAGTGCTTCGATGGCCTCGACTGGGTGTCGTCGGAGTTGGTCCTGGCACATTCGATGCATGCTTCTAGTCTCCGCACGGCAAAGGCGACTTGGCCGCGCATTCATAGCGGAGGTAGACCATGTACAGGCTGTTGCTGCCACCAGATGCCTACGCAGGACGGCACATTGAGCACGATTTACTGCCGCGGAGCGGCCATTGGGTGACCCTGTTCCACGCAGGGTGGGGCAGGATTCGTCATTGGATCAGACCGGGCCGCAGCTAACTTGAAGGGGTAGGTGTTAGCGGTTCAGCTCATTGAACGAGCTGCTCGCTCCGCTTGAAATGTCGCTGTAGCGGACGCTTGCAGCGAAATACCTCGATCAAGAGGGCGCTGGCTGCCTCGATTCGCACGCTCGTTCCGCAGGTGAACACATCGATTGCGGCGGAACGCTTTTCTCGCCAGGTGTGGATCGCGAGATGCGATTCCGCGATGACCACGACACCATTTGGCAAGCGCATAGCGCAGGTTGCGACGTCGGATCATCGCGGCGGGGCATCGAACGCCGGCAACTGGCTAGGCGGTATGCCCGTGCCTAGCCCACCCGCTTCATCTTGTCCTGAACGACTTCAAGAATCGAGATCCATGTCTCGACCTGGTCGGCGCTCAGGTTGAATTCACCGCCAATCTTTAGCAGCCTGCCGTCGCCGACCAGCGTGACGTACACGGGACCTTGCAAGCTCGGCGCGAGCATTTCGAACAGCACAGAATGAGTCTGCACAGACATCGGCCGTGATCCGGGGATCGGAAGATCTGGAATGGTCCATGGTAGCCGCGCTGGATTGCAGCGATGTGACGCGATGTGGGCGCGAGCCGGCACCTCACAACTCGTGCGTCATCAAGTCGCCACTCGCCGCCGCCAAGCTCAATCGGCGCGCAAACCAACGTTGGGATCAATCATCGGCGTCGACGCCGAGGTAGCGACTCTCGGTGAAGGTATTTGTGACCGACGATCATCGCATATCGGTGTCAGAAATCTGCATCGCCGCTGTCATATAGCACTGCTAATCTTTCAGTGTTCGCGCAGACGAGCTGTCCGTCGCGACATCTCGGCGGCAAGCCGCTTACTAGCATCAGTCGTTCCTGATTGACGAACCGTGACTTGGTCGGCTCGCCAGACGCTGAGGGCGGCAGTGGCCACCCAGCTCAGCGCCTCACTTCTGCTAAGGAACTGCAGCGAGGATTGAATTATTGAGCGGGAGACTGACGAACGTGCACAACGAGAAATGAAGTCCGCGAGGGCCGCACGCACTGACGTTGCGGGACTACATCGACGATGCCGCATTGATCAAGGCCGCAACGGACATGTACCGCGCTGACCGCCGCAGCATCGGCAAAATCCAAGTCCTCCTCGGGCACAAGAGCGTTCGGACGACGGAGATACGACCTATTGCCGTCAATCCGCCACGGCGCATCGCATTGCACTCAAGGTGAAAGCAGCGGGTGTATCGAGTTCGGCGATCGTGATCATGGCGCGGCATCCAGCCTAGTGCCGTCAGTCCACTTTGGCGCCCGAGTCCTTCACGGCCTTCCGCCACTTCGCATAGTCGCGCTCGAGCAAATCCGCAAAGTCCTGTGGCGATCCACCCACCGGGCCGCCGCCTTCTGCCGCAAACTTTTCGCGAACGTCCGGCATGGTGAGGATCTTGTTTACTTCCGCATTGATCCTTGCGATGACGTTTGTCGGAGTTCGCGCCGGCGCGACCAAGCCATACCAGGTATTCGCATCGAAGCCCTTATAGCCCGACTCGGCTACCGTAGGCACATCGGGCAACGACCCGACTCGCGTCGCCGACGTAACCGCGAGACCGCGCACGGTCCCTCCCTTTATCTGCACAAGAGCGCTCGGTACCGATGCCATGAACGACTGAACCTGGCCACCGATGAGATCGGTCATCGCCTGAGCAGCGCCCTTGTACGGAATGTGCTGCAGCTTGATGCCCGCTGCCGACTGGAATAGCTCACCGCTGAGATGTGAGACCGTACCGTTGCCAGGCGACGCAAACGTTACCTCGCCCGGCTTTGCTTTCGCAGCGGCCACGAGGTCCGCAAGCGATTTGAATGGCGAGCCGGCGGACACGACCAGGACCACCGGCGCATCGGCGATCAAGACGATCGGAGCGAGGTCTTTCAGCGGATCGTACGGCAGTTTGCTATAAAGCGTCGGATTGAGCGCGAGGTCGCTTGTCTGGCCCATGCCGATCGTGTAACCATCAGGCGCGGCCTTCGCGACAACGTCCATGCCGATGTTGCCTCCCGCGCCCGGCTTGTTTTCGGCGACCACAACCCACTTCGCACTTTCCGTGAGCTTCGTCGCAACTGCGCGGGAAAAGATGTCCGTCCCGCCGCCCGGCGGAAACGGCACGATCAGGCGTATCGCCCTGTCAGCCGGAAACTCCTCCGCGAACGCGAACGTGGCAATAAATGCCATGAGTGTCGCAGACACCCAGCGACACGACGGAATCAACGGTCTCCTCCGGACATCCGCAGCATGCCTGTCAGTGTCGCTTCGGTGGGAACCCGAGTCCCAATTCTGAAACTCGGCAATCATTTATGTCAATTGCTTGCTCACCGCCACGGCAGTTGAGAACGAGTACGACCGTCCGGGAGTTGCCGAGAGCAGTCACCGCGAAAAATGAACGCGGCGCCCCGCAGGGACGCGCGAAAAGTTACTTTTTTGATCCGGTCTTTGATAGACCCATCAGCTCGCCGCGAAATGCGCAGCGATCGCTCGCAAGCACTTGCATGGATTTGCCTCCCGACCTGGGCTCGAACCAGGGACCTGCGGATTAACAGTCCGCCGAGCTTGTAGGTAATTTCATTGCATCATCAACTGCTTACGGCGTCCGCGCACCCTCGCCATTGCAGTCAAATGCAGTGCAACGCAGGGGCATGCAAATCAGTGCGCTACATTTTCGTATACACCTCGTCCCCGATCCGCATCGGAGCGATCGGCACTGTAAGTTGCTGAAACTGTGTTCTGGGGCGAGAAAGAGAGCATCAGCGTTGATCTGCATCAGCAGCGATTTGAATGTGAACGGGCGCCTGTTGTGCTTCGGCCATACTTGCGGCCGCTTACACAGCCAACAATCTAAAGAAGCGGCCATTCAAGGATCCGGAGACAGCGGCGGCAGTCGGCCAGTTGGAGACATTCGACCGCGCCAGCCAATCGTGCGGAACAAACGGACGCGGACGCTCAGGTATTAATAATAATAGTCGGCAGACAAGAGCCTCACAGACGGTATCGACGTGCATTCTGGTAACCCAACTGAGTCTTACGCTGAGGCACTAATTTCCTACCCCCGAATTGGCCATCGACCGATTTGCAATTCTTGTCGGCTGGAGAACACTAAAAGTACTCAATAGCAGACGCGGGGTGGTGCAATGTTCCGGTATCTGCCGTTGATTTTCGTAGGGAGTTTGTGCACCCTTGCCGCTTTTGCAGCGGGTGTTGGAGAGGATGTGCCTTTGGCGGCGCAAGTCGTCTTCGTTCCTTCTCTAGCAATCTTCTTCGCATCTTCTTTGGCGCTTTCCTAACGGGGCTCCTAACCGAGGGACAAGGAGAGAGAGACCTCGCCGACTAATCAATCGGCTGCGTGCTCGACCGATCCAGCCACCATGGCGACAGCAGAACACAAGCGGTCCGCAGAGCGGATCGCCTTGGCAGAGAAGCTTCTCGCGGAAAGGATTGCCGAAGTCATGGCAAATGCCGCCCGTGAGATCGAAGAACTGTGCCAGCTTACTATTCAGGAGCTCTTGGTGAAATTACGACCGGACGAATTGCGCGGGCCGGAACCACGCGTTCACTGTGTCATCCTCGCCGCGAAGGTCCCTGGAAACGGCGACAGCAACCCGATCCGAGCGCCGCAGAAATAGGCTCCGACGACATGCAAGCGGGGCGGTTCCCCCGCTTGCACGCATCACGTTACAGTGCCGGCGGACGAGTTATATCGCGAATGGCCGGTCCTAGTGTTTCTGCGACACGCGATGTCGCCCGTGATATCGCCAAGACCCATGCCTACAAGCAATCCCGCAAGGATCGCAAGAAGGTCGAGATGCTCTTCGCGCACCTCAAGCGCATTCTGAGGCTCGATCGACTGCGCCTGCGTGGGCCGAATGGTGCTCGCGACGAGTTTCTTCTGGCGGCGATCGCACCGAACTTGCGACGAATGGCGAAGTGGTTGTTCTCAGTAGAACCAGAAGTGACAAGCATGGCAAGCTGGATTGGCGAAGAACGGCGTTGCCAAGACAAAAGAACTCCCCGACCACCGATCCGCTCCCGCCGAATGCTCGCGGCAATACCTCCTCGACCCAACGTTGCGTTTTTCAGCAGCCTTGGCCGATTCCAGCCCTTCTAGAATGGGCGCGATCTGTTGGTACTGAGTCGTGAATTTCTGGAACCGGGCGCAAGGACCCCTGCTGCGACACGTAGTCTAGATCGGGGCACGAAGCGACTGAAGGGGCAATGTGGTAGAAGACGACCGATGCCTGCTTCTGACGAAAGACGCGCTTCGTTGCGACGAGTGTGGGTAGCGATCGCGTTGCTCTGGCTGGCGGGGAATGGATTGCGGCTCACCATCCTGGCCGTTCCGCCCGTCATCGCAATGATTCGCGACGACTTCGCCTTGAGCGCCACCGAAGTCGGTCTGCTGAGCAGCATCCCGCCCGCCTTGTTTGCAGTCGCCGCATTAGCGGGCTCGCTGCTGGTCGCGCGTTTGGGGATCAGGAGCGCTCTGATCGGAGGGCTGGCCCTCGTGGCTGCAGGCTCAGCGCTGCGCGGCTTGAGCGCGAATTACGCGGTACTGTTTGCAACCACCGTGGTCATGTCCGCGGGCGTTGCCGTTATGCAGCCGATCATGCCCACCGCGGTGCGGCAATGGCTGCCGCACCGTATCGGGCTGGGCACGGCGATCTACACCAATGGTTTGCTGGTTGGAGAGATTTTCCCGACGCTGTTGACGATTCCCTATGTCTTGCCGCTGCTGAGTGGCAGCTGGCGCCTAGCGCTAGTGTTCTGGTCGCTGCCGATTGCGATCATCGCCGTCGCGATCTACTCCTTCGGGCCGCGCGCGCGAGCGGAGCACGCAGCAGCGCCGGGTGTGCCGCGCAAGTGGCTTCCCGATTGGCACGTCGGCCTCGTCTGGCGGCTCGGCGCATTATTCTGCTGCATCAACGCGATCTACTTCAGCGCCAACGCGTTCCTCCCAATCTACCTCACCAGTGCGGGTCGGCCGGATTTGGTCAGCGGTGCGCTGACCGGGCTCAACTTCGGACAGCTTCCGGCTTCGCTCCTGCTGCTGCTCGTAGCCGGGAACCTGGAGCGTCGCGTCTGGCCTTACGTCACCTCCGGCCTCCTCTCGCTGCTCTCAGTAGCAGGACTGGTGCTGATGGTCGGCCCCGCGACCGTCGTCTGGGCCGCGCTGCTCGGATTCTCGGATTCGGCCGCACTGATCGTCGGCCTGACGCTGCCACCGCTCCTTTGCCGTCCCGAAGATGTTGCACGCACATCGGCGGGAATGTTTACGATCAGCTATGCAGGTGCGGTCGCCATCGCCATCGTGAGCGGCGCCGCCTGGGACCTGAGCGGAATTCCCGCATTCGCGTTCGTCCCATTGGGCGCGTGCGCGATCGGCTTGGCCGCCGCGGCAATCGGCCTGCGCGCGAAGAACGAGCTTGTCTGATTTGGCGCAAGCGTGCGCTTCTGGCCGATTTCACACACTTGTGGCGACTGCATTCGACCTATTCTGTTTGCAAGGACTTCCCCTGCGTGTCAAGGGCGAAGTGGCTGTGGTGGGCCGGTTGAAGGTGGCATGGCGTCTCCTGAGAGCTGCGGCGCGACGGTAGACGAAGGAACAGACTGCGAGTTTGCAAACGGCCTTGTTGCGCGATGATGAGGTGCGCGGGCCACGATATAAGTCGAACCCGATGCCATGGTACCGATCAATACCATCGTTCAATAGATCGATGCCCATTCCTCTGGCCTAATCAGTAGTACTGTTTGGCACAGGAGATGACTCGTGTCGCACCACTACTCAGGCCCTAACCTTGGCTTCCCCCACGGTGACGCTCGCCTCGACCTCACCGACTTGTATGTCTTCCCCAAGCCTGGCGATCCGCGAAAGTCGATCTTCGTCATGGACGTGCATCCGTCGGCGAGCCTGAGTCCGCCGGGACTGACGACGGCAGAGCCCTTCTCGCACGAAGCGGTGTACGAGATCAAGATTGACACCGACGGCGACCTGATCGCCGATATCGCCTATCGCATTCGCTTCTCGCCTTTCGAGGACGGATCGCAGACAGCGACATTGCGCGTTGCCGAAGGGAAAGATGCCGCTGGAACAGGCGAAGGCGGTCGAACCCTTCTCGATCGGGCGCCGGTCTCCGCCGGCAACGAGACACGCGTGACAGAGGCTGGGGGGTATCGGTTCTTCGCGGGCTGGCGCAGCGACCCGTTCTTCTTCGACACGCAGGGCGCCTTGAACAACATGCAGTTCACCGGAGTCGACTTCTTCGCCGAAGGGGACGTGTGCGGCATCGTTCTCGAAATCCCGAACTCTGCGCTGAGCCAAAAGAAGATGAGCGTGTGGGCTCGCACGGTCGATGGCCGTGGAGGTCAATGGGTCCAGGCAGAACGCGGGGCCCGGCCGTCGCAATCCGTCTTCCTGACTGGCTCCGAACAGGCCGCCTACTTTGCAGCTGGTCCTTCTGAAGATGGTCGATTCGTAGCGGTTTATGCGCACTCGTTGGAGCACACAGGTGGCTACACGCCGGAGGAAGCGACGCGGGTGGCGAAGACCTTGTTGCCGGACATCCTCTCTTACGACCCTTCGCGACTAGCGCATTTTCCGGACAACGGCCGCGCGCTGCTCGATGACGTCATGGACGGGTTCATCTCCATCCTAACCAATGGAAAAGTGACGACGGACGGTGTCAGTGCGCACAGCGACCTGCTCGACGCGTTCCCATACCTCGGTCCTCCGCATAAAACCCGAGCGGTCTCCGCGGTGCAGGTCCGGTAATAGGCGCGGGACGAAGATCGACCGTGCCGACAGGAACACATCATCGAACGCGCTGGCCTTGGCATCGCCCGGTCGACCCTGGCGCAGTGGGTCGGCGATTGCAGAGCCTAGTTGCAACCGCCGGCCGACACCTTCGTCCAATGGACTCAACGTCGCACTTGCGGTCGCATCAGTGCTACCCGGCGCGAGCATCGAACTGAGCGCTGGAAATCATTTACATCCTGGAGCATCCAATGATCCGTCCATTGATCTTAGGAGCAGCGCTTGCCACAGCACTCGTTGCACAGCCCTCCCAAGCCGCCGGCAGCGTGCGCAATGTCATGCTGGTTCATGGAGCGTGGGCCGACGGATCGAGCTGGGCCAAGGTCATTCCGCTCCTCGAGAAGGCTGGCCTCAACGTCGTTGCCGTCCAGAACCCGCTGACCTCGTTCGAGGACGACGTGGCTGCGACGAAGCGTGCTATCGCGCTGCAGGACGGACCGGTGATTCTGGTCGGCCATTCGTTGGGCGGCGTGGTGATCACCGAGGCAGGCACCGATCCCAAGGTCGCCGGCCTTGTCTACGTGGCGGCATTCGCGCCGGACGTCGGGGTGCCGGTCGGAGACTTGGGCAAGGGCTTCCCGGACCCACCGGGGAACGTGGAGCTGCGGACCGACGCCCAAGGGTACGTGACGATAACAATCAAGGGCGTTATGGACAGCTTTGCGCCGGATCTCCCGGTGGCGCAGAGAAAGATAATTGCAGCCACGCAGGGTGCGACGAACAGCTCTATGTTCGGCGCCAAGGTCAACCACGCCGCCTGGAAAGACAAGCCGAGCTGGTACGTCGTTGCCGCCAATGATCGGATGATCTCGCCCGAACTCGAGCGTCGGTCCGCTGCAGCGATTAAGGCGACGACGATCACGCTCCCTTCCAGCCACGTTGCGATGCTTTCGCATCCCGCGGAAGTGGCTAAGCTGATCATTGACGCCGCCCGCACTGCACCTGTCCATTGATGGACGACACGGGTCGCGATGGAGCACAAGCGATAGCGGCGCAGAGGCGCCACCAGGTCTTCCCTGTTCTCGAAGCGGAGGACGTGGCCAGGATGGCCCGCTTCGGGGACGCCCAGCGCTTCCGGTCGGGGGAGTTGTTGAAGAAGGCCGGCGAGCGGCCGCCAGGGATCTTCGTGCTGATCGCGGGACGCGTGCTGATCAAGCAGCGAAACGGACTCGGGCAGCGCGTGCCCATTGCGGAACACGGCCCCGGCGAGTTCCTGGGTGAGGTCGGTCATCTCGGAGGGGCGGCATCGTTTACCGATGCCGAAGCGACGGAGGATGTGGAGGCGCTCCTGATACCACCGGACCGCCTGCGAGCGCTCATCATCGGTGAGGCAGATCTTGGCGAGCGCATCATGCGAGCGCTGATCCTTCGGCGCGCGATGCTCATCGAATCGGCGTCCAGCGGGCCGGTTCTGATCGGCCGCGCGCAGTCTCCGCAAGTCTTGCGGCTCGAAGGATTCCTGCGCCGAAATGCTGTGCCCTATCAGAAGATGCCTCTAGGTGCGTCCGATGCAACCACGGCGCTGCTGGAGCAATACGGAGCGACGGCGGACGACGCGACCGCCATCTGCCCCAACGGCGCGGTGCTGGTCAACCCAGACGAAGGCCAGCTCGCCCGATGCATCGGGACGCTCGACATGCGCGACCGCCCCGAGTGCGTCGACGTCCTCATCATCGGCGCTGGCCCTGCCGGGCTGGCTTCAGCCGTCTATGCGGCATCCGAGGGCCTCAAGGCTGTCGTCGTGGACAGCCGCCATTTCGGAGGTCAAGCGGGAGCCAGCACCAGAATCGAAAACTACCTGGGCTTCCCGACTGGAATTTCGGGGATGGCGCTGGCCGAGCGTGCGTTCGTGCAGGCGCAGAAGTTCGGCGCCGAGGTCATGATTCCGGTAGCGGCGTGCGGACTGGACTGCAGTTGTACTGACGCGGACCGATCTCTCCGCTTGCAGATCGGCGATGGCCGCTGGTTGAGGAGCCGCTCTATCGTCATTGCCTGCGGCGCAACGTATCGACGTCCCGCCGTCCCCCGCCTGGCGGAGTTCGAGGGTCGAGGCATTTGGTATTGGGCCTCGGCAATGGAGGCCGTACTATGCAAAGGATCTGACGTTGCGCTGGTGGGCGGGGGAAATTCCGCCGGCCAGGCGGCTGTGTACCTCGCCGGCCACGCCGCTCGCGTCTGCATGCTGGTTCGGGGGGAGGATCTGTCCAAGAGCATGTCGCGCTATCTGGTCGATCGCATCTCGAATACGCCGAAAATCGAGGTTCTCTACCGAACTGAACTCTGCGCTGTTCGGGGGGATCGGAGCAGCGGACTCCTGGGCGTAGGCTGGCGTAATCGCCGTGACGGAAGCGTGTGCGATCGGGACATCCGCAATCTGTTCCTCTTCATCGGGGCGGATCCGGATACCCGTTGGCTGGAAGGATGCGGCGTCACGATGGATGCCAATGGCTTCATCCTGACCGGAGCGGATGTGGCTTCGACGGGAGCGCCGGCGCCGCGTCCCCTCGAGACAAGCGCGCCGGGTGTTTTCGCGGTAGGCGATGTGCGCGCTGGCTCGGTCAAGCGGGCTGGCGGGGCGATTGGGGAGGGTGCCGCAGTGGTTGCGCAGATTCACCAGCATCTGGAGTCTCTTAATCGTTGACCGCATTGCGTAACGGGGTGCGGATGCCGAACCACGGGCCGGGAGCCACGTTCAGCTTCTCGATTCCTGTCGCCGCTGAACCGGCCGGCGCGCCCGCTCAGCCCAGCGCTTTCGACGAGTCGGCTCGGGGGACCGAACGAAAGGATTGAAGAATGCAGCCATCGCCAAAGGGTCTATTTCATTCAGCGGCGAGCTTAGTGGAGGGCCGCCTCAAGAATGGCGACATCCTCCTCCGCTGTACCGCCGCTGACTCCGACTCCCGCGAACACCTTGCCATCGTCGTCGAGCAACGGAGCGCCGCCGCCCATGGGGCAGAAGCGGCCGCCGCCGACGGTGGGCAGCGCATAGAGCGACTGGCCCGGCTGGACAAGCGCGAGAAGGTCGGCCGTACGCACCCCCACGAGGCCTGACGTGTAGGCCTTGCGCTCGGATATCTCGAGCGAGAAGAGTGGCGCGCCGTTCATTCGATGCTGGAGCACCAGGTTGCCGTGAACGTCGATGATGCAAACCGCGACCGGAACCTTGGCCTTCGTCGCCTCGACTTCTACGCGCGCTGCCAAGGTCTTGGCTGTCGTAAGCAGATCCATGTGATCGATCCTTCCTGAAGTGTGGTGGCGTCGCGGCGAACTCCGCCTAACGCCGGAGCTCGCCGAGGTGGAATCCCAGCCGGGTCTCGACATCGCCCGGCGCCTGGAAGCCGTGAGCAGTGAGGGCCTTGATTCCCTCCTGGGCAGCGCGACGCCCGAGCGACGCGATGCAGGCTTCCCAGCCGGCGCCGAGCTCGACGTCGGGCGGCAGGCTGGTGTTGACCAGCCGCTTGGTCTGGCCGATCGCCCACTTGTCGAACCGGGAGATCCGGGTGGCGAGCGCATCGACGTAGGCATCGAGCTCGGCGTCGGGCAGGGCGCGGTTCACATAGCCATAGACCTCGGCCTGCTCGCCGCGGATATCGTCCGAGCTCAGCAACACCTCCATGGCGCGGTTGCGGCCGATGAGGTGCGGCAGCCTGGCCATCGGGCCGCCGCCGGCGACCATGCCCACGCCGACTTCCCACTGGGAGAGGATGGCTTTCTCCTTGCTGGCAAAGGCCATGTCGCACGCCAGGGTGATCTCGCTGCCGTTGCCGGTGGCGCGGCCGCGGATAAGAGCGATCGAGGCGACCGGCGCGCGGGTCAGGCGCACGAGGAAATCAGGCCAGGGCGCCAGACCCGTGGCTCCGGGCGGCATGGACGTCAGGTCCTCGAGCCGTGCCATGAAGTCGGAGTGGTTGAGGAAAACGCCGTCGACGGCGCTATCGAAGACCACGACCCGAACGGCTTCGTCGGCCTCGATGGTTCCGATCAGCGCCTGGAAGTCCCGGACCATTTGCGGACCCATGACGTTGAGCGGCGGATTGTCAAACGTCACCCGCCAGTAGGCCGGCGAGCGTCGGGTCAGGCGGATCTGTGCGTGGGTTGTCGTAGCGTTCACTGGGGGTCCTTTGGCGAGTGGATAGACACGCTTGCTAGGATGCCGCCCAGACTCAGCGGCTGCCATTGGACGAAGGTATCGGCGATACCTTCGTCCAATGGCTCCGCCTCCTGGTTTGCGGTCAACTTCCCCGCATGGCGAACGAGCGAGCCCCGACAAGAATCCTGGTGTTCCACGGCCTCGCACCGCACGTCGTGGACCGGGATCCGAATGGCGGATTCGTCACGACGGAGCGCTCCGCGCCTATCTGGACGCCGTGAAGTTGGAAATGATCCCATGCCACCGAACTATCTAAATTGGAGCCAACCATGAGTCAGGTACAGGTCGAGCAGAAGAGCTACGAGATGCCGCCGCGAGAGGGGTTTACCGTCGCGCATTTTCTTACCGTCGCCAACATCGACCGATCACTTCGATTCTACGAAACGGTCTTCGGAAGTCGAATTTTGAGCAGAGGCGACAGTAGCGGTGCGCCCGGGTACATCCAGATCGCGAACACGTGGCTCATTGTCAACGTCGGGGGCGGTCCGACTCCCGACAAGCCATCGGTAACGCTCAGCGTCCCCGCCGACCCGGATGCGGTCAATAGCTTTATGAATCTACGCGTAGCCGATATCCAGGCCTGCTATGAACTATGGCGAGCGCGAGGAGCTGAGTTCATCACGGAGCCAAAGGACAAGTATGGCGAGACACGTTGTTACATCCGCGATCCTGATGGTTACATCATAGAAGTTGGGCAAAGCAAGCCGGAATTCACTTACGGTTGAGCCTGGGTCTGGGTACGACCCGTATGCGGCCGCCGTGGCTTTCGTTACGGCATTGGCTCCACCCACTGTGTCCGCCACGCCGGCGCCGCGAACGGATCGGCAAAGTACTGCGTTTCGTGGGACACCTTGTCCCCACTGAACTCCATGATGCTCACCGTGTAGGAAGTCTTTCCCTCATACGTGATGAAGTACTCGGTGACCCACAGTACACCTGTACCCACTATTCTCCGCACCTTGAACCCCGAAGGCTTGTCGGGGTGGTGTCCGCGGAGAGCCTGGATGTTGCGTCGCCCCCGAATGCGTTCGCCAGATTGGGGATAGTCGCAAATCGCATCATCCTGGTAAATGTCGTGCTCCGCTTCGAGATCTCCGGCAGCCGACGCTGCCCAGTGCCGGTCGAGGACCGCGCGTATCTCCATCTCGCTCGTCGCCATCGTTGCTCCTTTCCGCTGTCACTGGCCACGCATTGGCCGATCAAGGCTCCGCTGTCTCATCGGCCTTTCAGCCAACTCCAAGCGCGTGAAGGTCGGGTGATGGCAGGAGTGCCCACGCTCCATCGCCCAGCAGAAACTGCACCAGCAGCGCCAGCGCCCAGAACGCCGGATATTCCCAACCCCCGTCCTTGTTCGTAAACAGCCATCCTTTGCTGGCGTGTACCGTGACGATCGTGCCAACGATGATCGGCAACAATAGCAACGCAGCAAACCGCGCGTAGACACCAGCCAGAAGAGCAATCCCTCCTATGACCTCCATGGCGGCCGTCAGATACACGAGACCACCGGGCAACCCGATTGACCTGAAGTACTCAGCTTCGGTCGGCAGTCCGTAGACTCGGATCTGCAGATTGCCATGCGCCAGGAAGAGCAGAGCCAGTCCGATGCGCAGCAGGAGCGCCGCGTACGGCGCGGTCGACGCGTCGATCATCGAGCGGCCCTCGGTCTGTAGCAGGAGCGAGTTCGAGCGTTAGACACGATTTATCAGGTTGCGAGGAGCGAGGAGATCTTGGCGTCAAGGCTCCACGGTCCCGGACCCCCCAGCATCACAACGGCCAGTCCGATGCAGTAGAGCGCTTCGGGTATATAGAGAATATCGCCGAGCCAATCGGCCCGATCGATCGGCTTCCATGCGCGCACTTTCTTGATGGCGTCGAGCGCGACTGCACCGAGGCAGATCACAAAAAGCCCGAACGCTGCGAGCGCGGACAGGAGGCCGATGATGAGCGCCCATCCTCCGCTGAACTCGATACCAGGCACCAGCCACTGCATGATCGACACCGCGTGCACGCCGTCGTCTTGCAGCGTTTGTGTCAGCGTCGCGTGACGGGAACGGTCGAATAGCTTGTGGTAGCCGCTAATCACGAAAAACAGGCCGAGCGCCACGCGGTTGAGTGTGAGCGCGGCGTCCGGCGCCTGCGCACCAAATGTGATGAGAGATGCATCCATGGCTTGGAGCGCTCCTGGTTCATCGAACTTGGGGGCCGTTGAGCTCAAATCACGAAATCGGCGACCGCTGGACGGTGATATCCATAAGTCTCCACGTCACCCTGGCGAATGTCGATTGTGCTTTGGTGTTGCTCCGTGCAACCGCGGTCGCACCGTGCGCGCGCTTATCGATACCATCGTCCTATGGCGCGGCCGCCAGAAATGGGTGGTGGTGCAACTATCTACGGTGAGCGTGCCATTGTGTTGGTGGTTGCGCCCCGGGGCTGCAATTCGCCACCACTGGATCACTCGCCCAGCGTGTGACAACGATCGTTTTGGCGTGGACGCTACAGCAGTTGCTCGGGCTCGAATGGCGACAGCAGAAAGATCTCCAGTCGCTTGAACGGCGTGGCTTCAGGCTCCTGGGAAAGCACAACATCGCCCCGATCATCCTTGGCCAGCCACTCATCCGGTGGCACCGCCGAGCGAAGCCATCTCCCCTTGACGGGCAAGAACGTCGCCACGCTCTTGTCCTGGGCCAGGGCCACGCTCGGCGCTATGATCGCGCTGGCAAAAAGTGTCGCCAACAAGAGCTTTTTTGCGTTCGTGAAGAACGTCCTTGAGCGAAGCTCCTGTGGCGCTGGTCAGCCTGAGGGCGATGAATACCCGTCCACGTCGACCACCGCCTGGGCAAATGCCTGCGGGGCTTCCTGGGGCAGATCATGTCCGACGCCACCGGCAATCGTCCGGTGCGAGTATTTGCCCGAGAATTTGCTGGCATAAGCACTTGGATCCAAATGCGGCGCGCCATTCGCATCGCCTTCCATGGTAATGGTGGGCACGGTGATGACCGGACCTGCGGCGAGGCGCCTGTCCAGATCCGCATATTTCGCCTCGCCTTCAGCGATTGCGAGCCGCCAGCGGTAATTATGGATCACGATGGCAACATGGTCCGGATTGTCGAAGGACGCGGCACTTCGATCGAACGTCGCGTCATCGAAGTTCCACTTGGGCGAAGCCAGCCGCCAAATGAGTTTCGCAAAATCGTGCCGGTTCTTGTCGTAGCCCAGCCGGCCGCGCTCGGTGGCAAAATAGAACTGATACCACCATTGGAATTCTGCCTCCGGGGGCAACGGCATCTTGCCCGCTTCCTGGCTCCCGATGAGATAGCCGCTTACTGAAACCATCGCCTTGCATCGCTCCGGCCACAGCGCCGCGACGATGTTAGCGGTCCTCGCTCCCCAATCAAAGCCGGCGAGGGTGGCCTTCTCGATTTTCAGGGCATCCATCAGCGCGATGAGATCTACGGCGACCGCCGAGGGCTGGCCGTTGCGGAACGTGTCGCTGGAAAGAAAGCGAGTGGTGCCGTAGCCGCGCACGTAAGGAACGATCACGTGATAGCCCGCCGACGCCAATAAGGGAGCGACGTCGACGAAGCTGTAGATGTCATAGGGCCAACCGTGCAGAAGGATGACCGGTGGGCCATTGGCAGGGCCCGCTTCTGCATAGCCGACGTTGAGAACACCGGCGTCGATCTGTTTCAGTGGGCCGAATGACGTGTTCGTTCCCGGCTTGATCGCCTTGATCGTGTTCGACTGTGCGTACGCGGAGCCCATGACGCCGAGCTCGGCGGCAGCGATCGTGAGGATTGCATTGCCCAGAAAGAGGCGGCGATCATCGTTGATTCGTTCAGGTACTCGGGCACTGTCCTGCGCTTTTTTGAAGGTCATGGTGGAACTCCTTGGATCCGCGGGTACTCCATGTCGGCGGCACGCGCGGTTTACCGCTTCTGGTACGGGTGGAAGATGTAGTCCTTCGCTTTCACGGCCACATGGCATGTGTGCCCGCAGTCGGATTTCGCCGCGTCGGCCGTCATGTGGCCGCTCGCCGCGTCATCGTTGAAAAGCGCGTATCCCCAGCCGCCGGTCTTCGGGAATCGTTTGCTGTCCATCTCCATGAGGAAAGCCTGCGTGGGGGCGTCTGGCACATCCACAGCAAAGGGGGCCTCCGTGCTTTTCTTGAAGCTCCACTGGAGTTTCGCGATCTTGGAGCCCTGCGGGAAAGGCTGGCCGTTGCCTGGAATGCCGGCCTTGTACGCCTTGATCATGATCGGATTGGCGACGATAACCTTGAGCACTTCGTCAGTCCGGGCCGAAGAGACAACCGACCAGTCCTCGTACCCCCTGAAGTCGGAGAACGCGATTCCATCCGGCGATTTCAGCGAGTACTTGTCGAACTTGTCCTGCGCGTAGACGGCGGCACACAGGAATCCGACCATCGCCGTTGCCGTTGCGAACCTTCGGATGGGCTTGCGCTGCATGGCTGATCCTTTCTCAATTGTTGATGGCGGCATTTGCCCATTTGAACCTCACGGCCTGTGCAATAAGACCGCGGTCCTTTCAGGCGGCAGTTCGCTGTCTGACTGCCTGGACTTCACTGAGAAGGCCTGTCTCCATGTCGAAAACAAAGCCTCGCACCGGAATATCCTTGGCGATCCAGGGATGTGATCTCACCTTCTTGATCTGTTCGCGAGTGTTCTGCTCGGGGTCCTTGTAAGCGAAGAATCGCATCGGAGCCGGTGACGAGTCGCCCGTCGAAGTGGCGAGTTTGGCGTTCAACTCTGCATCAGTGAAGGTCGTGAATCCGCAGCCCGTGTGATTGAGGAGCATGATCTCGGTCGTTCCGAGCACGCGCGTAGAAACAACAAGCTCACCGAGAACGTCTTCGGTCACCGCGGGTCCACCAGTGCGGATAACGTCGATGTCAGCGTACGGCAACCCCAAGATCTCCGGGAGGTGTGAAAGACGCGGGTCCATGCAGGTCACGACAGCGATCTTGGGCGCTGGACGTTGAGCGAGCGTTGGATCGTGCCTCTTTGCATAATCGCGGTTTGCTATTAGCGCATTGTCAATAATACTCATCGATGGCCTCTGGATTGGCTTGCAGCAGGTCGACTTTGTGCCTTGAGCGCCCATCGACGCCGTCGCGGTGCACACATGACAACAGAAGCAACGAGACCCGCCAATTGCACGATGGTATCGGTCTAACTCAGGAACCGAGAGCGATACCATCGTCCAATGGATTCGCCTTGGCCCTTCTGGTGGAGTAGGGGTCGTAGGCATACTTGGAGGAGAGGCTTGCCATGACAGTGCGCCAGCAAACCAACGTCAGAGCGACATCGTCGTGAACAGCTCAAGCGAATCGATTGCACCAATAGATGGGGATTCCGATTTCGCGGTCGACGTATTTGCCGGCCTGTCGGCGAAAAACAAGACGCTTCCTCCAAAGTACTTCTACGACGCCGTCGGTTCGGAGCTGTTTGAGGCGATCTGCCGGACCCCCGAGTACTATCCAACGCGCGTTGAAACCGCGTTACTGGAGGAGTCTGCGCGCGAGATTGTCGCTGGAATACCGGACGACGCGGTCCTGGTGGAATTCGGAAGCGGGGCCAGCGACAAGACTCGGGTGATCCTGGATGCGGCGCCGGAGATTGCCGTCTATGTGCCGATTGACATCAGCAAAGCCGCGTTGGAGAAGGCCGCCATTGCCGTATCGCGCGACTATCCAAGAGTGCTCGTTGTCCCCGTTGCAGACGACTTTTGCGGCGCCATCAGATTGCCGGCGGCGGCGAAGGGCCGCGTCAAAATCGGCTTCTTTCCCGGTTCGACCATTGGCAACCTGTCGCGGGCCGAGGCACTGCAATTCCTGGGCTCGGTGCGGCAACTGCTGGGTGATGAGTCCCTGCTTCTGATCGGGGCGGATCTGATCAAGGACGAAGCGACGCTCGTCGCTGCCTATGACGACGCAGAGGGCATAACCGCCCGGTTCAACAAGAACCTGCTGGCGCGCATCAACCGTGAACTCGGCGGGGACTTCGATCTTGACGCGTTCGACCACCTGGCGCTTTGGAACGCAGAACTGAGCCGCATGGAAATGCATCTTGTAAGCCGGGCCAATCAGATTGTGAATGCCGCCAAGCACACCTTCGCCTTCAAGGCCGGGGAGCGCTTGCATACCGAAAACTCGCACAAGTTCTCGATCCAATCCTTCGCTGATCTCGCGGCGCAAGCGGGTTGGTCGGTGAGCCGCGAATGGATCAGCACTGCGCCGCAATTTGCTTTCTTTCGTCTCGCTCCACAGGCGGGAGCTCGTCGATGAGCGGCGTCGGTACGCCTGCTGATGCACCGATCGCAAAGGAAGGTTTCTTCGTCACGCCTCTACTGTGCGGGATCAGGAAGAATCGAAAGACTTCCTACGTCCGAATTCTTCGCGGGAAAGTGATCAAGGCTGAAAATTGCTGCTAGATCGGACTGGTCAACACTGGATCATTCTCAATTCCGGCCGTGGCCCGACGCCCGACTAGCCGGACGTCCTCTTGAAAGCCCCGTCGGATCTCAACCGAGTGAATAGCATTTCAAAACCTGCGCCAGCTGAATTGCAGGCAGCTTCACAGCCGCAAACCGATGGTTGCACGTTGCTCACAAATCGATAACGAGGTCGCCGCTCGGTTGCGAGCAGCAAACGAGAATGTTGCCGTCGGCCGGCTTGTCGAGTGGCTCCGGTCCGTAGACGACCTCCCCGGAAACCAGACCACTCTCGCAGTTGTGGCAAACACCGGCCCGGCACGACCAGCGAACCGGGACGTCGCACGCCTCGGCAAGCTCCAAAATGCTTTGATAGGCAGATGCTTTCCAGTGTGCCGCGATGCCGCTGCGCGCGAACGAGACCAGCGGGCCTGTGTTGAGGTCGTCCGAGGGAGGATGCGGGGCTCGCGTCGGCGAGCCGACGACGCCAGGAGTCATCGACTCACCGCCGTTGAATATCTCGGTGTGAATCCGCTCCGGCGCGACGTCCAATGTCGCGAGCGCTTCCTTCATCGCCGCCATGAATCCAGGTGGCCCGCAGAGGTAGACATTGGCCTCTGGTGGGACACCGACCTCTTCGAACACCGATCGCGAAAAGCGACCGGTCGCGTCAAAATCCTCGCCCGCCTTGTCGTCGGCACCCGGATCGCTGTAACAAACATAGCTGCGGCCGTGCGGGAGCGCGTGCATGAGGGCGCGGACTTCCCCCGCGAAAGGATGATGCTCGCCATCGCGGGCTGCGTGCAGCCACAACACAGACCGTAGCGAGCGCGTCGTCGCCAGTTCGTACAGCATCGCCATGAGCGGCGTCACTCCAACGCCTGCGCTAAGCAACACTACGGGCAGGTCCCCTGGCTGGAGAATGAAGCTTCCTCGCGGCAAGCTGACGTCCAGAGTGTCGCCCTCCCGCACATGCTCCTGCAAGTAAGTTCCGGCCACCCCATTCGGTTCGAGCTTCACGCTGATTCGATAGCGCTCCGATGAGTGGGGACCCGAGAGTGAGTAGCTGCGAAAGATTGGCGGGTCGCTGGCGGCTCGTTGCAGACGCAGGACCACGTACTGTCCGGGTATCGCGGTCGGCAGCGGCTGATTGTCAAGGCTACGCATTGTAATTGAGTGGACGTCCGCGGACTCCTGGGTAATCTCTGCCACCGCAAGCGGCCGAAATCCAGGCGCAGCCGGATGCGCGGCCGCATCCGGCAGGAGCCCCGCATTGCCGCTCGTGTGGCTCTGCAGTAACGCCTCAAACGACGAGCGCCATCCGGGCGAAAGCGCCTCGATCTGCAACGCGCGCTCCAGTCGATCGCGCGCATGATTGCGCGAATAGAGGAGGGCGTTGATCTCTGCGACGCTCATTCGCTCCTTCGCCTCGCCCACCTTCAGGATTGCATCCCCTGCGCCGACCTCGCCTTCCTGCAGCACACGGAAGTAGAAACCTGGCCGTCCGCTCGACGTCAGCAACGCCGGCATCCGGGGCTCGTTCATCCGAATGCCGACGCGATAGCAGGTAACGCGAGGTTGCGTGACCTCGAACAGCGCGCCGCCGATCTGATATCGGTCGCCGATGCACACGGCATCGTCGGGCAGTCCGTCGATTGTAAAGTTCTCGCCGAATTGTCCGTGAACGAAGTTGGTCCTGCGCAGTTGATCCTGCCAGTAACGATACGATTCGATCTGATACACAAAGACGGCACGCTGCTCGCCTCCATGCCCGGCCAGGTCGCCTTGACCGTCTCCGTAAAGATTCAATCGGGTAACGCGACAGCGACCGCGCATGGGATCCTTCCAAATTCCCGTGTGTACGGTGCGACCCTTCCACAAGATGTCGCGTGGAAGTCCGACGTTGACCGATAGTAATTGAGCCAAGTTGCTCGCTTAGGTGTACCCGCCTGCAAGCGGGCGCTTGGCGGCGATGAGGGCGAGATTGCAAGCGTTCGCGACCGGCCGCAGCGGCTTTACCGCCGGCCCGTGGATGACGTCGCCGGCCGGCGCAAACCGGGAGCCGTGGCAAGGACAGGCCCAGAC
The DNA here is from genome assembly GCA_963816915.1 of uncultured beta proteobacterium. GTDB lineage: Bacteria > Pseudomonadota > Gammaproteobacteria > Burkholderiales > Casimicrobiaceae > PALSA-1003. Next base: position 694,003 of record CAWFMK010000007.1, on the reverse strand, counting down.
CTTGTCCCGGTCGTGCCAACCGACGTCGCAGCCCATATGCGTGCGGACACTGCTGAGTGCGTGGAACCCGCCCTCGCGATCCCGGTAGAGGGCGACATGTTGATCGGTCAGAACCTTGCCCGTATTGCTTTGCAGATCATCGTGCGGCATTTGACTCCTCTGGAGATGAAGGGTTATCTCTTCCAAGGTCGCTGACCGGAGACCCTTAGCGAAGGAAACCGCCGCCGGCAGCGATGCGGGCCGATTCCTTGCGGCATTAGTCCTGCTCGGCCAACAACTGCGCCTGGGTTTTGCCGTACGGAAAAAAGCTCGCGGTATCGCCTTTCGCCCAGCGGGCCCGCTGCTCCGCACTGCCGATGTCCCAATCGGGGCGGCACCGCTGCAGCACGGCGCGCAGGTCGAGGCGCAGCTCCTCCACCGTCGGCCGCCCGAAGAACCAGTAGCCGTTGTATATCTTGTAGACACGCAGGCCGGGTTCGAGCACCAGTGTGTGCGGGATCATCGGATTGTGCTGCGGGTCGGTGTATTCCGCGATGTCGAGATCCTTCTGCAATTTGCGCGGGCTGTCCGAGAGAAACGTCCAATGCGCACCGACGCCTGCGCGAAACTCATTCGTCTCGAGCAGGTTGTCGGTGCAGATGGTCACGAGGCAACAATACCCCACCCCCATCTCGTGATGGAGTTGGAGGAGTCCCTCGTGTTGCCTTCTTTCCTTCGGACAAAAACCTCCGCGCGAAAGAACCAGGACGAGCGGATCGCCATGCTGCAACTCCGATAGCGTCCGGTGCTTGCCACGGTGATCGGGAAGTTCATAGTCGGGGAAGACGGCGCCGGGCACAATGTCGGCCCTCATTGGCCGAGACCCTTTAGATGAAGTGCCGCACCGTTGGCTGCGCCGTCGGACGTCGCACCGCGCTCGCGCGCGACGATGTAGGCAGCATACCAGTCCGACCAGTGGTGCTTCGGAGCGGTCGGTTCGTACTCGCCGTGGTGCTTCTCTGCCTCTTGCAGAAGCTCGGTCAGCGTCGTGACATCGCTGTTGCCGAGTCCTCGTCCCGGAAGTCGCGTCTTGATCTCCTGCAGCAGCCAGCTGTTGCCGTCCGGATCGTTGAACGTGGCAAACGAGCCATAGCTGGCATGGTCGGGTGCGGGCCCGCCCACTCGACCGTCCGTGGTGTCGTGCCGGAACTGAGCGCCCGGTGCCGTGGCGTGGAATACCTCGCTTACATCGGCACCATGGGCGGCCAGCTCGTCGCGTGCGGTCGCAACGTCGGAGACGACCAGGTAGAGGCCCTGCGCCGAGCCGGGCGCGGCCCACGTAATGTCCGTGCCGAATTGGACCGAGCAACCCGAGCCGGGCGGCGTGAACTGCACGACCCTGAACCCATTGTCGAAAGCGAAATCGGCGTCCAGTCGCCATCCCAGGCTACCGTAGAAGCGCTTGGCGCGATCGACGTCGGACACCGGGATGACGACGACCTCGAGCTTCACGTCGACCGCTTCAGCGCTTGGGATTTGGGTTGCGCGTTCATTGCTCATGAGTGTGCTGTTCACGGTGCCCTCCGCGGGTTAGGTTGCGAGGCGCGTTGCAATAATGGCGTCAAGGCTCCACGCCCTGCCAGCATGACAATTGCTAGTCCGCAGTAGCGCGCCTCGGGCAGATAGAGCACGTTGCCGATCCAGTCGGCGCGATTTGTCGGATTCAACGCGCTTATGCATTCGATGGCGCGTTCGCGCCGATGTAATAAGTGATACATCCATGGTCTAGAGCGCTCCCTAAGCGTCGAGCGTAAGGCCGTTGCGTCAGCGCTCGCTTGCTTCGTACTCGTTGGGTGACTTTTCTAGTGCTGTTGAAGTCTTGCTTTAGTCATGTACCAACTCACGAGGATCATCGCCGGGATCCAGGTATTCAAGACCTAACGGACCAATGGCCGACACTTGGGTGACGTACTCACCGGATTTTGCCCAGTGGAAGTGATACGTATCGCCGGGCAGAACGATGACGCTACCGGGCGGATACGCCGCCACTTTGTCGCCGTCGAACCGATCTCCGAGGCCGACATAAAAGACGCCGGACATCACGGTGTAGATCCTGTCCTCCGGGTGTCGGTGTGGCATCAGCTTCACGCCGGAGGGCACTTTGACCCTGATCACGTAGGGGCCGGGCTCCGAGGGTTGACCGACGAGGACAGCGAGGCGGGCCGAAGGTGGGAACGCCGGGAACGGCTTCCACTCGATGTCTTCCGGCAGGATCGATCTGAAAACGTCTTCGCCTGGCTGATGGGTTCGAACCACTGCGGTCCTCCTGATCTTGAGGTGTTGATCGGCTAATGATGAGGCTGACGCCTCAGATCAACTTGGCGTCCAATGTGATCGCGGCGTTGAGCACCTTCGAGACCGGGCAATTCTTCTCCGCGTCGCCGGCTATTCGAGCAAACGCCGCTTCGTCCAGGTTTGGCACCTGGGCGCGCAGGGTCAGAGCCGACCGACTGATACGAAATCCCTGGCCCTCTGGCTCGAGAGTGACCGCGGCCTCGGTATTGAGCTCCGTAGGCGTATAGCCGGCACCTTGCAGCTGAAAGGCCAGTGCCATGGTGAAGCATCCAGCATGGGCGGCAGCGATCAACTCTTCGGGATTGGTGCCCTTCTCGTTCTCGAAGCGGGTCCTGAAAGAATATGGGGTGTCTGCGAGCACGCCGGAATCGGTTGAGAGATTCCCGTTGCCGGCGCGACCCGTGCCGCGCCAAACGGCTTTCGCCTTGCGGATCATTTAATGTCTCCTTGCCGTGGTGTGTTTCGAACTCTCTCCAATTTCAATCAAGCTTCGTACGCATCGTGACGATGGTCCGCTCACACCGACTGCTTCAACGCTGCTGTGTCGACTGGCGGCTTTCGCAGGCGTTTGCCGGTTGCCGCGAAGATTGCGTTGGTGACCGCGGGTACGATCGCCGAGGTCCCAGCCTCTCCCATCCCTCCCGGCGCCTCGGTACTGTTCACGATGTAAACCTCGATTGCCGGCGCCTCGTTCATCCTGAGCATCTGGTAATCGTGGAAATTGCTCTGCTCGACACGTCCGTCCTTTAGTGTGATCTCTCCATGCAGCGCCGCCGTGATGCCGAAGATGATCGCGCTCTGAATCTGCGCCGTGACCGTATCGGGATTGACGACGGTGCCGCAATCGACCGCGCAGACCACGCGCCGCACACGAACCGCCCCGTCCTTCGACACCTCGACTTCGGCAACCTGCGCCAGATACGTCCCGAAGACGAACTGGAGGGAGACGCCACGGCCGGCCCTCTCAGGCAGCGGCTTTCCCCAGCCGGCCTTTTCCGCGGCAAGGTCGAGGACCGCCTTGGCGCGGGGCGCCTTGTCAAGCAGAGCCCGCCGATAGGCGACCGGATCTTGCTTTGCCGCTGCCGCAAGTTCGTCGACAAAGCTTTCTGTCACGAAGACATTGTGTGAGGGCCCGACGCTGCGCCAGAAGGCGGTCGGAATTCCCGGAGGTTCCACCCGCAGGTACTCGACGTGCATGTTCGGCAGCGCATAGACCAGATCGATCGCGCCTTCCGTCGTGTCGGGGTCCAAACCATTGTTGAATGCCGGAGGAAGCCATCTAGCGATAATGGACGAGCCCGCGAAGCGATGATTCCAGGCGACCGGCATTCCCTTTGCATCGAGACCGGCAGAGATCCGATCGAAGAAATAGGGCCGATACATGTCGTGCTGGATATCTTCCTCGCGGGTCCAAACGACCTTCACCGGACCTTCGACCTGCATCGCGATCTGGACGGCGCGAGCGACACCGTCGCTCTCCAGCCGCCGGCCGAAGCCGCCGCCGATCAAATGGTTGTGGACCACGACCTTGTCCAGCGGAAGTCCGGTGGTCTTCGCCGCGGTCGCCTGGGCACGCGCGATGGCTTGGTTGCCGACCCAGATTTCGCAGCCGTCCTTGCGGACATGAACCGTGCAGTTCATCGGCTCCATCGCCGCGTGCGCGAGGAACGGAACCTGGTAGTTTGCCTCGACCTTGGTGGCGGCGCCCGCCATCGCCTTGTCGGTATCGCCGATGTTCTGCGCCACCGGCCCCGAGTTAAGCGTTGCCTTCTCAAGCTCGGCCGCGATGTCTTGCGTGCTGAGCTTGGCGTGCGGACCGTCGTCCCATTCGATCGTGAGCGCCGCAAGGCCTTTCTTCGCGGCCCCCATATGATCGGCGACGACCGCGACGGCGTCGTCGAGCCGCACGATCTGACGCACGCCCTTGACAGCCTTGGCCTTCGCATCGTCGACGCTCTTCACGCGACCGCCGAAGACCGGCGATTGCGCAAGCGTCGCGAACTTGACACCCGGCGGCCGAGCATCGATGCCATAGACGGCAGTTCCGTTGACCTTCGCGGGTGTATCCAGACGCTTCGCCGGCGGTGCCGATGAGCTTGAAGTCCTCCGGTCGCTTGAGCGTCACGCTCTCGGGCACCGGCATGCGGGCCGCGTCGGCGGCAAGCTCGCCGTATTTGAGGCGTTCGTCCGCTCGGCACGTGACGCACTTCACCGCTTTGCGCGCGGCAGGACGCCAGATCGACATTCCAGCGCTTTGCTGCCGCCGACACCAGCATGACTCTTGCGGTCGCCCCGGCCTGGCGCAGCGGCTGCCAAGCGCCGCGTATCGCATTCGAGTTGCCCGTTGCCTGCACGCCCAGGAGGGGGTTGGCGTAGAGCTTTTCGTTGGGCGGAGCGTGTTCCAGCCGCACCTGTTTCAGGTCCACCTCCAGCTCCTCGGCGATCAGCATCGGTATGGAGGTGTAAGTGCCCTGGCCCATCTCGACGTAGGGCATGATCAGCGTGACCTGACCGTTCGGATCGATACGGATGAATGCGTTGGGCGCAAACGGCTCGCCCGCGATTTTTTCCGCAGCGCCGGCCGCGTTGACTGAACGACCGGCGGTGAACCCGATCAGCAAGCCGCCGCCCAGCGCCGCGCTCGCGCTCAGGAACTGACGACGTGAGAGATTCATGTCCGAGTCGCCTTCAACGACGTCGCGGATTCGATCGAGGATCATGTCAGGCCCCTTTCTTGTCGCTCGTCGGAGCATGCGCCGCGCGCTTGATTCCCGGCGCGGATGCGCACATAGGTCCCGCAGCGACAGATGTTTCCGGACATGGCATCGTCGATATCGCTATCGGTCGGGTTGGGCTTAGCGGCAAGCAACGCCGTTGCGGACATGATCTGGCCGGACTGGCAATAGCCGCATTGCGGCACCTCCAGCTCGATCCATGCCTGCTGAATCTTCTTGCCGGCTGCCGTCGCGCCGATGGCCTCGATCGTGGTGATGCGCTTGCCGACCACGGCGGAGACGGGCGTGATGCATGAACGCACCGGCTTGCCATCGAGGTGAATCGTGCACGCCCCGCACAGCCCGAGTCCGCAACCGAACTTGGTGCCGGTCATACCCAGGACGTCGCGCAGCACCCAGAGCATCGGCGTGTCGTCGTCGACATCGGCGCTGTGCGTCTTCCCGTTGACTCTGATGGTGAAGGCCATGACGTCCTCTCCTTTTACCAATGGCCACCGGCGACGCGATCCGCCGGACCTTCCGCTGTAAAACACATATGCAATCACACCAGAAGCGTGGAGGCGAATCTATTGGACGATGGTATCGACGATACTTTGGCATCAGTCAGCGCAACAATCGCGCTGCACGAGTCTCCTGGACCTTGCAAACCTGCGTGGCGCAATACGCGGGAAATATACCGACGGCGTATTTGCGGGCATGGCGGACGCAGTGGTCTTGAACCACAGAAGAGACCCAGGGGCAATCGTTGCTAGTCCGGGCACGCTGTGTTTCATAGCCGCAAACCGAGACCAAAGTACAATGGACATTCGCCCATCGCGTGACGCATGTTGCTGTGCGGGCGACCCCCACGGAAGGAGAGGAATGGAGACTGAGCGCGGCCGCATCGCGGATACGATTCCCGCATTGGTGCGGACTGCCCTGCCTGACGGGCACACCGACTTCCTCAGGAATCTCTGGCGTGACTGAAACCGCCCGTGTGAGCCTCTGGCCGACGCGCTTGGCGGCGGGTTCAGCTGTGTTCCTCGTCGCATTGGGTCTGACTGTGCTGGCCGGCTGGTTCTCTCGCACCCCCGTGCTGATCCAGATCCTGCCACAACTGCCTCCCATGACGCGCAACGCGGCCGCGTGCTTCCTGCTGTGTGGTCTCGCCCTGCTGATCGCCGCTCTCAAGGGCCCACGGTGGCTGGTCGTGGCGTGCGCGGGGACAGTCAGCGCCGTAAGTGTCCTTACCATCGTCGAATACGTCTTCGGCGTAAATGCAGGAGTCGACGACCTTCTGGGGCCGTCATATATCATTCTCATGCCGTCGAGCCCGGGGCGCTTGGCGCCGGTGACGGCGATTTGTTTCGCTCTGGGTTCGATCGGGCTGCTGCTGGCGCCCCAAATCCTGTCGAAGCGTCCCGCGATGTTGTTGGGGCTAAACGGTTCGATCATTGCGGCGGGTGGGATAGCGACGAGCATGGCGTTCGCGCTGGGGTCGAGCGGTGCCTTCGGTTGGGGTGACGTCACACGTGTGGCGCCCCATACGGCAGTCGGCCTCTGGATCCTCGGGGCCGGAATGCTTGCGCTGGGCTGGCACGTCGAGACGGACGCGGCCTCCACTCCCGAATGGTTGCCGATCAGTGTGGCGGTCGTCGTCGCCACGAGCACCGTGGGCGTGTGGCAAGCGCTTATCGCAGATGGATATGAACGGTTCGCCCTCCTGCCTGCCATCGTGCTCGGTGGCGGGTGCCTGTTGGCACCTATCATGGGGTTGACGGTCTACATGACGCAACAGGCACACGCACAGGCCGCCGCCCTTCGACGAAGTGAGGCGCGCAAGACGGCGATCCTCGACTCGGCACTCGACTGCATCGTGACAATCGATCACGAAGGCTGCATCACCGAGTTCAATCTGGCTGCCGAGCGCACCTTTGGCTACCGTCGGGACGAGGTCATGGGTAAGCGGCTCGCCGACGTCATCATCCCGCCGTCACTCCGAGAGGAGCACCATCGGGGATTAGCCCGCTATCTGGCCACGGGCGAGGGGCGAGTGTTCGGGAGGCGCCTCGAGATGACGGCGATGCGTGCCGACGGAAGCGAGTTCCCTGTCGAGCTCGCAATCACACGCATCCCGTTGAAGGGGCCACCGTCCTTCACCGGCTACCTGCGCGACATCACGGAACGCAAACAGGCGGAGAAGGAGTTGCGGCGCAGTGAGGCATTTCTCGCGGAAGCGCAGCGTCTCAGTGCGACGGGGAGCTTTTCCTGGCGTGTGGCGACAGACGAAATCGTCTGGTCAGAGCAGCTCTATCGCATTTTCGAGTTTGACCAGGATGTGTCTGTGACGCTCGAGTTGATCCGCAGTCGAATCCACCCGGAAGACGTCCCGAATTGGTCTGACGATAGTCGACCGGGCGCGAGAGACGCCGGCGGCGACCTGGAACACGAGTATCGGCTGCTGATGCCCGACCGTTCGGTCAAGTACGTGTACCTGGTCGCCCATGGGACGCGAGACAAGGATGGTCGCATGGAGTACATCGGCGCGGTGCAGGACGTGACAGAGCGTCGACTCTCTGAAGAGGCGCTGGGCAAGGTCAGATCCGAGCTCACACACGTGACCAGGGTCACTAGCCTTGGAGCATTGACGGCGTCGATCGCGCACGAAGTCAACCAGCCGCTGTCGGGAATCATCACCAACGCGAGCACCTGTCTGCGGATGCTGGCTGCCGATCCTCCAAACGTTGACGGCGCGCGAGAAACCGCCCGACGCACGATTCGCGATGGCAACCGTGCGTCTGACGTGATCGCGCGCTTGCGCGCGCTGTTTAGCAAGAAGAGCAGCACGTCCGAGTCGATAGACCTGAATGAGGCTGCACGAGAAGTGATTGCGCTGTCGATGAGTGAGCTTCAGAGAAACCGGGTGATCCTGCGGTCGGAACTCGCCGACGGCGTCCAGCCTGTCATGGGCGATCGTGTCCAGCTTCAGCAGGTCGTCCTGAACCTGCTCATAAACGCCCTGGACGCGATGAAGGGCGTCGATGATCGTCCAAGGCAGTTGGCGATCAGAACCGAACGAGACGAAGGAGATCGAGTGCGCTTGAGCGTGCAGGATACGGGTGTGGGTTTGGACCCGCAAAGCGTGGACCGGCTCTTCGAAGCCTTCTACACCACCAAGAGCGGCGGCATGGGGATCGGCCTGTCCGTCAGTCGCTCCATTATCGAGAGTCATCATGGACGTCTATGGGCGGCACCGAATGATGGTCCCGGCGCCACGTTTTCATTTTCTATCCCGTGCAGACCTGAGGGTGCCATGAGCGTCCACAGTCCTGGCGCCATTCGGACGCCTGATGTGACGACTTCGCATCAGCACGTCATGAGGAATTAATGATGGTCATACCTTCGTTAGTATCGGTCGTCGGCTCGCTGGTGTCAGTCGTCGATGACGACGAGTCCGTGCGCGAGTCGCTACCTGACTTGCTGAGGGAGCTCGGCTTTGAGGTCGAGGCGTTCTCGTCGGCGCGAGGAGTTCCTCGCGTCCGAATGCGTCGGCGAGACCAAATGTCTGATCCTCGACATCGCCATGCCGGGTATGTCCGGACCCGATCTCCAACGCGAATTGACGCATCGCGGGCAAGAGATTCCGATCGTCTTCATCACCGCCAACAGAGATGAGACCGACCGTCCAAGCTTGCTTGAACAGGGTGCCGTGGAGTGCCTATTCAAGCCATTCAGCGATACGGCGCTGCTTGACGCGGTCAATGCCGCGATTCGAGTGAAATAAGCAATCCGCCGCGCTCTTGCACCCTTGGGATACACTCTGAGACCAGCGAGCGCACTTGGCCATGTATCGAGGTCATCCCATGTCTCACGCCGCACCGATCGTGTTCGTTGTCGACGACGACGTCTCGGTGCGCGAATCGCTGGAAGCTGCTGATCCGCAGCGCAGGCTGGCAGCCGGAGACATTCGCGTCCGCAGAGGAATTCCTCTCTCGGCCACGAGTCCTTGCGCCGAGCTGCCTGGTGCTTGACGTTTCTCTTCCGGACCTCAATGGTCTCGATCTGCAGAAGCGCGTCGCCGCCGATCGGATTGACATGCCGATCATCTTCATCACGGGCTTACGGCGATGTGCCGATGACGGTACAAGCGATGAAGGCGGGAGCTGTCGAGTTCTTGACGAAGCCATTCGGCGACGACGTGCTGTTGAGCGCAATCCGGCACGCCATCGAGCGCAGCCGCGCTGCACTGGATCACGAGGCGGAGATGCGGTCGCTGCGGGACTGTTACGCGTCACTCACGCCGTCGCGAACGGGAAGTCATGGCGTTGGTAGTCTCCGGCCTGTTGAATAAACAGGTCGGTGGCGAGCTCGACATCAGCGAGATCACGGTGAAGGCGCACCGAGGCCAAGTGATGCGAAAGATGAAGGCCGACTCTCTCGCCGACCTGGTGAATATGGCCGCGAGACTCCGCCTGCACCTGCGGCGAAAGGCTGACACTCCACCGAGCGGTCGTTCTCCGCTTGCTCGTCTCTCATCCCTTATCGGGCAAGTCTCAGCGTCAAATGAACACTTTATTGAGATGGATGTGACAATGCTTTAGCTCAGGTGGTCAGTTAACGCTGAGACTTACCCGCTTGACATCCGATCCGAAGGCGACCGTAGTGCGGTACACGAAGGCGGATGATCTCGGACCTGCGTACAACTCACCCGCCGGTCACAAGATGTCCGATATGCACGGGAGCCACGATCGCCATGCCGGGCACTCAGCGGCGACGTTTCGTGACAAGTTTTGGCTGAGTTTCGCCCTCACTATTCCCGTCGTTTTTTGGTCCAGCGACGTGCAACACTGGCTGGCATATTCCGCACCATCGTTCCCCGGCTCGAGATTTATCCCCGCCATTCTCGGAACCATTATCTTTGGATACGGTGGCCTCGTGTTCATCCGCGGGTCACGAGGCGAACTTGCGGGAACATTGCCGATACGGTGTCCGGAGTCCCGATCCATTCACAAAAAAGGACCGACACCAGTTACTGCAACAGCGATTCCCAATTGGATGGCACCCTTCCAGCAGGGCCCGGTGCTGGCTGATCCTCCGGATGCGAATGCGGCGGAAGCAATTCCACACCCTTGATCATCCTCATCCTCTGCTTCTCGTAATCGTAGAACCAATCTTCACCCGGCTCGAAGCTGGCAATGATCGGATGCCCTGTTGTCGCCGCATGCTTTGAGGCATGCTGACTCGGAGAACTGTCACAGCATCCGATGTGCCCACACTCCGCACACCGGCGAAGATGAAACCACCAACCTTTCGGCGACGCGAGACATTGCACACAACCATCACCAGTTGGTCTCGAAGCTAGATTAATTCCGCGATGATCTTTCTTCATTTCGATTTCTTTTGGGCGTTGCATGTCCTTCAACGAATTTGAGCTACCAGCGAGACCTTTCCGCTACAACCTTTTCTGTCGCTGTTTGAGCCTTGGCCACTTCCCTGAGCGGCGGTTTCTGGCCGAATCGGGATTACAAGCGTGCCATCTCGCACGGCTTCGGCCGTGAACTCGACTTCTTGTGCCTCGCCGTTCACCATGATGCTTGTTACGACCCCGCCGCCGGATAGGCCCACCTAGGGTCAAATTCTAGCGCGATGTCCGCTTTGGAGGAGATTCGCGACCGGCCGCACCTGGCCGGTCATTGCCGGTCGACTTCGACGTTGCTACGTCCGGCAAAGGGAAGCACAGCAGACGCTGGGCGCGCGCAGTGCTAGGCCCGCACGCGACCCGTTGCCGACATTGCTGGTGAATGGAAGCGGTCATTCACCGATGCGCACGGAAAATTCGAGGTTCACCCGGAATGAAAAACGGGCGCCGCGGCGCCCGTCGAATGTGTTGTGGTACAGCGATCAGGGCTGCAGCACGATTTCGCCCGGCCGCCACGTCTTGTTGAACCATGGCTCCAGCGGACCGTAGAGGCGAAGGATCATGAACCAGCCCTTGCCTGGAATCGTCTGCACCCAGTTATTCTCCATTCCGGCGGGCGACTTGGGTCCGAAGTACACATCCACCGAGCCATCGGCATTGGTCTTGACCCCCTTGTTCTGGCTGCTGACACTCGGGGCCTTCTGGTCGGTCTGCACCATCGAGCGCGTCTGGTTGTCGTAGACGATCACAGACCAGAAATCCTTGACCGGGACGTTGGGCGGCAGGCGCAGCTTGTAGGTCTTGCCGCCATCGAAGGGATTGCCCTTCGCATCCTGCACCGACCAGGGGTATTGCGATCCCCGACCTACCATCTTCTCCTCCATCGCCGGCGTGACGCCGGTGGCGAAGTAGTAGTAGAAGGCAGCGCCATCCAGGTTGCTGACCCCCGTCGCCACCTCGAACTTGTAGCCGCCGAAGAAAGGCAAGCGCCACGCGCTGTCCGGATAGAAATACGCCTCCTTCGAACGGATCTTGAAGGCGATGGTCCGCGCCGTGACGGCACCGATGTTCGCGGCGTCGGTCAGGATCTTCTTCATCCGATCATCGGGATTGAAGGGCTGGCCCTTGACGATGCCGATCGAGGCGAACAGTCCCAGCGTCGTGGGATCGGAACCCGCTGCCGGCTCCTCCTGGATCACCTGGTTCAACAGGCCCCAGAACGTGTAGTCGCCCGGCGCAACGAAATTTGCCGGAATTCCCGAGGCATTGACGAACTTCATGGGCGGCGGGTTCGCGCCGTCTGCGAGGCGATAGATCCGCAGGTTCTTCTTGACCGACTCGACGCCGGATCGGGTTGAACCGTCCACAACGAAGGCGCGAAACACAAGCCAGCTCCCGAAGGTACTTGGCCGCACGATGTTATATCCCGGCGGGATGTCGCCTTTGAATCCAGGCGGCAACAGGAGGTACTTGCCGCCTTCGCCTTTGTCGGCTCCTGTGATGCCAACGTCCGCCACCCACTTGTACCAGAAGTCGTTGACCAGCCCCAGCACCTTGGGCGGGATCTCGGCCACCAACGGTCCCTTGCTGGTGTCGACCCAGATGAAGTTGTATATCGTGTTGTCGTTCGCCGTCAGCTCCACGGTCCTCGGATCGACCAGATCTTCCCAAATCACGTCGGTCTGATTGTCGGGCCCGAACTTGCGAATTGAATCGCGCATGCCTGCCTGGTTGACGATGGGAAGCGCCAGGAGATACGCCTGCAGCGCCCGCGAACGGTCCAGGTTGTCGTAGATCTTGTCGATCGTATCGGCCGACGGATAGCCGTAGTTCAGGTCTAGAGTCCCGATCGACGACTCGATCTTGTCGGGGACGGCAACGCCCGGCGCGAAGGGCGTGGTCATCCGGAAAGTCTGTGCGGAAGCAACCGTGGCGAACGCGACGGCGAGAATCGCGCCCATCAGTGCGTGTCTCGTCATGTTCATGTCTCCTTGTGCGCAGTAGGTATGCGCGGCATCGGCGAAAAATTCGGGTGCCACGTTAACAGACCTTCAGGATTCATACTTTGCAAATCCGGCCCTACAATGACTTGTCCAGGGGTCCTCTCGCCTACGATAATCATGCTCGCTCGGGCCCGGCATAACCTGATTCGGTCGGGAGCTTGGAGGTTGCCGGATGGCCAGATCAACAAAGCGCGTCGCCGACAGGTCCTTCGCCGGGTCGACCAACCGCCCGCGCGACTCCGCGCGACAGATCGCCGGCCCGAAGACTGTCCCGCGCGGCGACCTGCCCGCTGCGGCCGCCGGCGAAGTCAGGATCGGTCCTGTTGCTGCGATTCCAGACGTTCTAAAAAAGCTGGGGGTCGCACCGAGTCTCCCGTTTGTACGGGCCGGCGTCCCACTTGCCGCTTTCAGGAATCCCGAAAACCGGATCGCCTTCGAGACCCTTGGCCGCTTGTTTTCCGAATGCGCGACGTTGACGGGCCGCGAACATTTCGGCTTGCTCGTCGGCGAGTGCTTTGATCTGAGCGGACTCGGCGCCATTGGATACCTGATGCGCAACTCACCCACGGTGGGCGAGGCGCTGCGGGCACTTCTCCTGCATCTTTACCTGCATGATCGGGGGGCCGTCCCGATATTGATCAATTTGGATGCGTCACATGTGCTGCTTGGCTACTCGATCTACCGGCACGGGACATCTGGCGCCGCGCACCTTTACGACGTAGCCATCGCCATCGGATATAGGGCGCTGAAGGAAATTTGTGGCACCCGATGGAAACCGGTGCACGTCCAGCTCTCGCATGCGCGACCGAAGGACTCCCGCCCCTACAGGCGTCTGATGGGTCCGAATGTTCGCTTCGATGCCGATGTGTCCGGCATCGTGTTCGAGTCGTCGTGGCTCGGCCACGTCATCACCGGCGCGGACCCCAATCTCCGTGAATTGGTCATGAAGGCCATCCAGCAGACGCAGGCCAACAGCACGATGAGCTTCGCCGACCTGGTGCGGGCCGCGCTTCACCAGATGGTACTGAGCGGCACGTCGTCTGCCGGGAACGTGGCGCTACTGTTCGGCATTCACGAACGGACGCTGCGCAAACGGCTGACGGCCGAGCGGACCAGCTTGCACCAGCTCGTCGGGCAAACACGCTTCGAGCTTGCCAAGCAACTTATCGAGAACACGGAGCTTCCGTTGTCGGAAATCGCTTCGGCGCTGCGCTATGCGGACCCGGCGGTATTTTCCCGGGCCTTCCGCGGGTGGTCAAAGGCGAGCCCCAGGGAATGGCGCGCCCGAAGTGACCGCAAGGCCGTTTCTCGCGCCAATGGACCCTGAGAAAGGGCGTTGCAACGACCGGTTTGAAGCGAGTACGTCGAAGACCGCTACTGGCCGGTTGTGTGAGTTCGCTGGATTGGTTCAAACGTCGAGTCACGACCCAAAGCGGTACTCCGCTGAAGGTCGAAGCGGTCATTTAGTCGACGAGCGCCTGCGGCGCCCGTACTAAGGAAGTTGTTGGAATCCTGCCTGACTCGTTTGCATCTGCACGCGATTGCGGTACTCGGCCGGGTCATCCACACCGCCAGTTCCCGCCTTGAGAATGAAGCCTTCGGCGACCAACTGATCAACCGCGCGGTTGACCGCGTCGAGATAGGCCGCCTTGCTGCCATACAGCTCCTGCACGCTCTTACGGGGATCACCAGGCTTGCGCGACGAAGGTGTCGTTGCAAATGCGAGTTGCGAGCTGTTCAGCCCATTCTGTTGCCCCGCGACGTAGCCTGGCTTGCGCAGGTTGTACCCGGTGAAAGTGGCCAACGGCACGGCGATGTCCGGCATCTTGACTCCCGCGCGCTCGTTTCCCTGCGCGTCGGTGGTTAGTTGCAGGACCACGTAGTACCGGTCTCCCGGCACCGGCGGGCTTACCGACTCGTCGTTCACGCTCAACGTGTTGTATCCCCCGTTGTAACGTAGCCCGGCCGCTGCGAGATCAGGCCGGCCCGTGCTGGCGGGATTCGGCGTGGCGACAGCCAACGTTCCATCCGTCACGGAGGGATAGCGGCTATCCAGTGGCTTCGCTGTCCCCTTCACCCAGCCTTCGAGGTTCATGAGCAGCGCGCGGTACATCGCAGTGCTCGACACCAGCGCCCACGGGTTAGCCGACGGATCGTCATTGCCGACGGTCCGGTCGACCGTATAGTCAGGCTGCAGGTCGGCGGCCTCAGTGGCTGGCATCGGAGTGTGCTGTGTGCCCGGCGCGTAGAAGAGGCGCACGTTGTCGGGTACCGGTATCGCCTTCCCGGTGCCATCCGTCACGAGCAGGGACGTGCGCCCGCCGTTCGCTTCGATGGGACTGTCGTACTGATAGACCTTGGGGCAGGTGCGCGTCTGCGTGCACTTCCGCAACAGCCCGTCAGTCTTTCCGGTCAGAGGGTCCGTGATGGTGATGTAGGCGAATGGGAACTGGTCGCCCGGCGCGTAGTGCGTCTCCTGCTGGCGTGAGTAGTCGCCCGGCTTTGCCCAGCGATAGTTGGTGTAAGTCTTGCGCGAACCACCGACCAGCGGAAGCATTCCTTCGAAGACTATGCGTCCCTGCGCGTCCTCGTTAAACCCCTGCCAGAGAAAGTCGCGAAGGTAGCGTCCCGATTGCGAGATGCCGGTGGCCACAGCAATGGTGGGCCGGGTCGCCAAAGGGTTGGCGTTTCCGCTCGCATCCTTGCTCTCGTAGCGCAAGAACGAAATCAGGTCACGCGTCGCGAGGAACCCGAGCCCCAGCACTTTCGGGTCGACTGCCGTGAAGTCGAAGAGGTAGATTGATCCGTTGTCGCTGCCGTCGTCGAGCGCTGCCGCATAACGGGGGTCGGCACGCAGTCCCGCGCGGTCAATCTCGACATACCCGAATCCATTGGGACCTGTATTCCCCCCTTCCGCGGTGCCAGCGCCCGGAATGTATTTCCACAGCGTCTCGGACACCACGACGGGGGACGAGGCTGGAGTCTTGCGAATGACGAGCGTCGCGGGAGTGCCAGGCACACGTCTGTAGTAGGTGCCAAGCAAGTTGGCCTTCGGACTGTCAGCGATGAACTCGTCCTGTACCCTGCCGGTGATCGGGGCGTTACCGTTTGTCACGTCGCGCGCGACGGGCACGGTCATGCCGAGAACGGGCCAAGTGTTCTTATCCGAGATGGGTGCCGGCTTGTCGGTGCGGAACTGCTGGGGGCGGTCGCCCTGCCAACCGGACAAAACAATGGTGTATCCCTGATTCAGCAGAAAGGCGTTGCCCGCGCCTTTGCCTCGGACGACACCCTTCGCCTCGCTCGGAATGACCGGCTTGATGGCGTTATAGATGTCCATCGTGTTGCTGTCCTGGAGCGCGGCCAATGCGATGGTTCTTCCTCGATTGACGACCTCGTAGAGCAATGTACCGTTCGCCTTGGCGGGATCGGTCGGCGTGAGGATCACCACGTCGAACGAGTACTTCACCGCGCCCGTGCCGTCCGCCGCATTTTTCAGATCGACAATCGTCGGAGCGCATGGGTCGTTCGCTTTGACCGTGCCCTTCGCCTCGGCGAGCAGGTAGGTGTAGGTGCCCACGTTTCCGAACCGCGCACCGTTGTAGGCAAGCCCTGTCGTCTTGACCACCAGAGATTCGATTCCAGACTGCGTAATCGGACAGGCCGCCGTGAGTTCGGGCGGCGCGATTGCGCTGACGGTCTTGAGTGTCGAGTCGCGTTGGGAAACGGAACTGCAGCCGGCCATAGCGGTGACTGCGACCCCGACCACCGCCGCCTGAATCAGTTGCACCGCCCTCATTTCGAACGAAAACTGCATTGCATTCTCCTGGCATCAGCATGACCGGCACCAACTGGCAACCGGAAGATCTTTGATGCTAGCTCCCCGGCCAGTTGTTCGCAATGCGGCAGACGCAACCGTGGATGACCGCTTTCAACCGATTTCACGGCTGACCGCTCTTGGCCGGTCAGCGACCTTCTGCATCCACCGCCGACCGGCCGCTCACAGTGGTGCTAGCTAGACTTCGGTCTGCTCGGCAATCTCAAGCGCGTCGTCGACATCAATACCTAAGTACCGGACGGTGCTTTCGAGTTTGCTGTGGCCAAGGAGCAGTTGCACTGCTCGGAGGTTTTTGGTGCGGCGATATATCAGGGTCGGTTTGGTTCGCCGCATGGAGTGCGTGCCGTACGCCGTGGGATCGAGTCCGATTTCCTCGACCCAGTCATGCAGGATCCGGGCATACTGCCGGGTGCCGAGATGAGGTGACGTGTGCACCCTGCTAGGAAACAGGAAGCTGTCCGACTTCAGCTCGGCTGACTTGATCCACGCCTCGAGCGCCTCGCGGGTTGAGGGAGTGATCTCGAACTGGACCGGTCGCTGGGTCTTTTGCTGGAGAACTATTGCCCGCGTGGCCACACGGTCGCTGTGGCACACGTCCCGGACACGCAAGCTCACGAGATCGCAAGCGCGCAGCTTGCTGTCGATGCCGAGATCAAACAGGGCGAGTTCCCGCAGTCGGCCCTGCATCTCCAGGCGAATCCGAATGGCCCAGATCTCCTTCAGCTTAAATGGTGCCTTCTGTCCGACCAGCTTGCCCTTGTTCCACGCGCCGTGATGACGAACCTGTGTCGATTCCATCGTGATCTCCTTTCGGTTGAAGGAGATTTCACTTTGCGCTGACCGCCGGCGCGGACGTTCATCTTGGTCAACATCGCCAAACGCTACGACCGGACCTGAGCGACGTGTCCCGCAGGAAATCCCGGACCCATAGCTGTCATTACAGTTTTGAAAAGCAGTCGTTGAAAAATTCGGCGACCTTACGAGATCCCACCCCCGGGGAGTTGCTTCCCGACGCCGCAACGGCTTAGCCGACTGTCCGGCCGGGCTTGGACGCGACGCCCCGCGTCCAAGACATTAGGCCGAGTAGGCAACGCTTAGCTATCGCGGCAACGTTTCCAGGCACAGCCAGCATCCTCTCTTGGCGAGCCTCGCTCTGGCGGTGGAGTCGCTCGATTTGCTCCAGCATCTCCGGGGTCAGGGGCATGGAGGACCGGAGAGCGGCGCGTCCGTTGTAGCACTTCAGAGTTCCGGCGTGAAAGCGGAACCATGTGCCCGTGTACGCGAGCATTCCATAGCCGTCACGGAATTCCGCCACGTAGCACTCGCGGTTTCTTTCGTATATGGCGATCGAGTGACCGGCACCCAGAATGATCATGTGACCATTGATCGACGGCGCAGTGCGCATTTGGGATTCAGCGTTCATGAATGTCCCTCCGTGTTTGTCGTGTCGGCGCAGGGAATCTTCGATGCGAGCAGCAACGAAGTCTTGTGACTACCCTAAAATTTTGCTAAAACGCTGCACACTGGTGGCAACGATAGCGACTAGTTCTGTCAGGGCCCGACCACGTCGATGGACGGCCGCTGAATGAAGGGCTTCGATCCGCATGCCAAGCTCGGACGAAATCGGCATGGCTGACTCCAGTGCCATCCGACGTAAGGAGTGTGAATTGGCAAGGTTGCCGCAGTTGAAGCGGAATCAGGCGTTCGCATCGACGAGCACCCCCTGACCGTCGACGAAGTCGGCAACATCGCAACCCGCGCGAGAGGGGTCGTGGCGAGCGCTTGAGATGACCAAAATCTACGCGATCGGTCCGCTGGAGCTCGACGCGGAAGCCCTGGTTCTGACACGGGATGGCGCACCCATGGCGCTGGGGGCGCGTGGCGTCGCAGTACTTGCCGTGCTGGCGAGCCGGGCCAACGAGTACGTGCCGAAGACCGTCATCATGGATACCGCGTGGCCGGGCCTCGTGGTCGAGGAGGGCAATCTCAATGTCCAGATTTCCTTGATCCGCCGCACGCTCGCGCTGGTGCCGGGGGGTGGCAGCTGGATCGAAACGCTGGCCCGGCGCGGCTACCGTTTTGTCGGGCCGGTCACGGAGATCGGCAGTCGGTCCGTGGCGCCCGTGGCCGCCGATCGGGGGCGCACCAATCTGCCCGAGTCGTCGACCTCGTTCGTCGGCCGTGAACGCGAACTCGCCGAGATAAAGCAGCGCTTACCAGCGACGCGTATGCTGACGCTGACGGGGACTGGCGGCATCGGCAAGACACGACTCGCGCTTCAAGCGGCCGCCGAAGTGCACGATGCCTATCGCGACGGCGTCTGGTTCGTCGACTTGGCGCCGCTGCGCGATGCGGCGCTGGTGCCGAGCGCGCTGGCGCAGGTACTGCGGTTGAAGGAAGCGGCGGGGCAGCCTCTGCTCACCACGCTGTGCAATCATCTGCGGACGAAGCAGATCCTGCTGATCCTCGACAACTGCGAACACATGTTGGACGCGTGCGCGCAGCTCGCCGAAGCGCTGTTACGCGAGACCGCGCAGGTGACGTTGATCGCGACCAGTCGCGAGCCATTGCACCTGAAATGCGAACGCGTCCATCCGCTGAGTGCGTTGCCGCTACCAGACCCGAAGGGTGACGCGCAGAGCATCGCCCGCTCGGATGCAGTGCAGCTGTTCGTGGAGCGCGCGCGACAGCAACGCCCGCACTTCGATCTGCGGGAGGAGCGCGCACGGGCGGTTGCTCTGATATGCGTGCGACTGGATGGAATCCCGCTGGCGCTGGAACTGGCGGCGGCGCGGGTCGCGGTACTGCCGGTGGAAGAGATCGTGCGCTTGCTCGACCAGCGCTTTCGGCTGTTGACGAGCGGCGGCCGCGAGCTGCCGCGACACCAGACGCTGCGCGCGATGATCGACTGGAGCTACGAGCTGCTGGACGGGGCGGAGAAGGTCCTGTTCGCGCGGTTGTCGGTGTTCGCCGGCGGCTGGACACTCAAAGCCGCGAGTGAAGTATGCAGCGGCGAGTCGATCGCCAAGGACGACGTAGTCTATGTGTTGATCCGACTGATCGAGCAATCGCTGGTGGTCGCAGACGACGACGGCGATCGCTACCGGATGCTGGAGACAGTGCGTGAGTATGCGCGCGAGAAACTGGTGATAAGCGGGGGCGCTAATGCGGTGCGGGAGCGGCATCGCAACTTCTTCCTCGCACTGGCAGTGAATGCGGAACCCAATCTGGCGGGTCCGGAACAAGCCACTTGGCTGCAGCGCCTGGAAGATGAACGCGACAATCTTCGGTCAGCATTGGAGTATTGCCTTGTGGCGGCGTCGGGGTCGGACGCGGGGCTTCGACTCTGCAGTGCGCTCCATTGGTTTTGGATCATGCGCGGATATCGCGCGGAAGGTCTCGATTGGTGCGTGCGAGTATTGGGCATTGAAGGAAGCGACAAGCGTGCCCCGGAACGCGCAATGGCACTCCAAGCTGCCGGGATACTTGCTTATCATTTGGGCGATTTTCCCGCGGCTCGTGCCTACCACGAAGACAGCCTCGCGATCGCACGGGAACTGAGCGACCAAAAGGGTATGGCACGCGCCGCCATTTCCTTGGGCAATTTGCGATCGTTCCAAGGGGACCACGCGGCCGCTAAGGTCCTTTGCGAGGAGGCCTTGGCAATCTCTCGTAATCTGGGGGATCCGTGGCTAACGCAACAGTCGTTGAACGGCTTAGCAAATGTGGCTGGCAATATGGGTGCGCATTCGATGGCCCAGTCCTTGTACGAGGAGAGCCTCGCGATCGCTCGGGAGCGGGCAGATCGCGTGCGCATCGCAATTTTGTTGAACAACCTGGGTTACTCAAAGTTTCAGCAAGGCGAATATTCGGCAGCCCGCGCGCTGCATGAGGAGAGCTTGGCGATTCGCCGGGAACTCAAGGATCCGGGCGGAATCGCCTATTCGCTCAGTGGCCTCGGGGATGTCGCCCTCCAACATGGCGACTACTCAGCTGCCGGCGCATTCTTCAAGGATGCCCTCTGTATCCGGCGCGAGCTCGGCGACAAGATGGGGATCGCGGAATTACTGGAGAAGCAGGCTGCAGTGATCGGTGCAATCGGGGACGCTCTTCACGCGGCGCACATTGGCGGCGCCGCCGAACGACTGCGGGAAGAGATCGGTTATCCGCTCACGCCGGATGAACGGCTCCGTCACGACCGGCATATGGCCGCGGCTCGCGCCGCCCTGGGAGATGACGCTGCGTTCAACCTAGCTTGGCAGGAGGGCCGCGCC
Source organism: uncultured beta proteobacterium (assembly GCA_963816915.1). Classification (GTDB taxonomy): domain Bacteria; phylum Pseudomonadota; class Gammaproteobacteria; order Burkholderiales; family Casimicrobiaceae; genus PALSA-1003. The sequence goes on along the minus strand of CAWFMK010000007.1, from coordinate 673,421 downwards.
ATATCGCCCGAGCAAGCGATCGAAATTTCATTGGAAGCTCTAGTCGATCGGGCATGACGAATTGATTGAATTCTGCCGGCTGGTCAGCACATCACCGTGGTCTTGCGGTCGCAACACGGTGTGCGGCCACGCGATTGCGGCAAGCGAATGGCGCGAACGACCCGAGTTGGCCGGTCGCCGGCATTGACGCGATTTGATCCAGCGGCCGCTATACAACGCTGGGCAGCGATCGAGGTGTGAAGGGGCTGCTGCGGATCGTAGTGCCGCCGTTCAGCGGCGGGGCGCGGTTGACTCTGACCGACCCACTCCTGCCCTTCGAGCTTCCGGATAGCCGGCATTAGATATTGGCGAAGCGGACCTTACTTTAACCTCCGGTCCCCCAGAGGCCGGCGTCATTCCTGCTCCCGACTGTCGCGGAGCGCGCGTATTCGCCATTCATCGGAAGAAGGTATGGGCTGCCTTGGTATTCCGCCGGTGGGCGTAGTCGTTTCGGTCGTCGTTGATCGGCCCGTTTACTTCAGAGTCACGGAATCCAGCCCTTTTCAGATGCTTTGTAGGGACTTGAGATCGGGGAGCTTGATCCTCGCCGCAAGCTTAGGGGCGGCAACGAGCCGCACCGGAGGGCAGCCGCGGGTGCGCGTTGCGCCCACCCGCGGCTCTTAAGACAACTACCTCGCGATCGTCGGGATCGCGTCTGTCATGCCGCTCCTGTCAAGGCAGCTGATCGATATCGTTATTGTCCGCAAGCGGCGGATTGCCCTGCAGTATCTGCAACTGCTTCGCCAACAACGCGGGATCGTCGTTGGCATTGGTCTGGCAGACGAAATTCGCCTGATCGTCGATGCTGCCGCCGGTATAGACGAGGGTGTTCGGGTACATGCAGACCTTCCGCGTCCGCGTGGCGCTCGCCTGCTGGATCAGATAGTCGGGCGTAACCCCGTGCTCGACCCAGTTCACCAGCGCATCGAGCAGCACTTGCGTCGTCATGCCGGCGCCTCCGCAATGAGTCGCCATCGGGAACACATAATAGCGATAGAACTGCTGTGTCTGGGGCACGCCGCCCATCGCGGTGAACAGCCGCTGCATGTAGTTGTAATGTCCCTTGTACGGAATGATCTGATCCTGATCGCCGTAGCTGACAAGCATCTTGCCGCCCGACGACTTGAACGCACTCAGGTTCGGATTGTCCGATCCAATGTACTGCGACCACTGGTTCGTCAGGTTCAATTGCTCGTTGGCGAACTGCGGCACGCCGATCGTACGCCAATTGAACGTCGGATCGCGGTGAACCCAGTAGCGATTGATCTGCTCGCCGAACAGCGTCGGTGCGCCCGTTGCGGCCGGGGTCGTCCCGAGGACGCCGCCTTGACCGCGTTCCCAGCCGACCCACAGCTTGGTGCCGTCCGCCTTGTTGGGACCCTCCCAGATGTAGTTCACGGTCGCCGCTTCCAACGGCGTCAGGCATACCGTCGGATCGGTCGACGCACCGGGTTGGCCGCAGATCGCGGATTTGGCGTTGTACGTGCAAACGCGCTCGTCCTGGATGATTCCGTCGGTGATGCCGTCGAGCGGGTCGCATGCCGCCAGCGCCCTCTGGTTAACGTCCGCAACCTTTGCGGTGTCAAGCCCGTTCTGGTGCAGGAAATAATTGGCGTAATAGTTGCCGTAGCCGCCGGAGAAGCCCCAGCGATCCCACATGATCGCCGGCGACATCGCGACGATGCCGTCGAACTCGGTGGGGTAGCGCTGCGCCATTTCATGCCCTTCCCTGCCGCCGTCCGAGCAGCCGACGTAGTAGTTGCGCGCATACGCCTGCCCGTAATAGGTGCTAGCGATGCGCTGACCCCAGAGATTGGCGTGATGTTCCGAGCGCCACGCGTAATCCTTGATGCGCCCATAATTGAGGCTACCGTCCGTACGGAGTGCGAACACCGCGCCGTTCTCGCTCGGAGGGGCTTCGACAGTGGCCGGCGGCGGGTTCGGATTGGGAATGGGGTTGGTAATGGACGAGCTGTGCCCGGTATCCGTGCCTGTGCCGACATAGCCGGCGTTCGTTGCGCTGGTCACGGCGGTGACGGTGCCCGCGAATCCACCATTCCCCAGGGTCTCGATCTTCCCATTCCATGCGCCCTGCACGCCTCCAGTCCCGCCGTCGGTGCTGTTTAGCGGCAAGCCCACACGAATTTGAAACTTCGAGGTTTCTCCGTCCGCATAGCCGTACTGCGGTCCAACGAGCGTTCGGTCCGTAAGATTGACCTGACAATAGGCCGCGTTGCCGCCCGCCGCCGGCGTGACGACCGCAGTCAGGCCCGTGATGTTCGGATTGCCGGCAAGGCCCCAGGCAGGGTTGGTTGCGAGATCGGAGCAAGGGGGCGTGGCGGACCACGCGGTGATGGGCGCTATCGACAGCAACGCCGCGCTAAGCGCACGCAAGCGCATCGTCATGGTGTCTCCTCCTTACGGTTAGGCCGAGTCTCCCTCCAGATCCGCGAGCCGAGCAGCGGATTGTGGTGTACACATAGCACGAACTTGGCTGTCACGCAACTCGCGCCCGCGAGGAACCACGGGCGGCGCGGCGCACCTCGCCGCGGCCCGCCCGAGGCTCTAAACCCAAAAGAAACTCAGACGAAACGACCGCGTCAGTGGTCGCCAAACAGGAAAGCGAGTAGGACGAGGCGGCGCCCGGAAGTCACGTGAAGCGCTTCATGTAGAAGCGACGATGAAAACACAATCGCCGTGCCGCTATCGGGGCGATAACGTTGATCACCAAACTCTGGGAAGCGCAATTCGCCGCCGGAAAATTCCTCCGTATTGAGGTTGATGGACATCGCGAAGCGACGGTAAGGCGTCGGCTCGACATTATCGCGGTGCCCATGAAGCTTGCCGCCACGCTCGCCTTGATAGCAGCCGATGCGCAGCCGTTCCCATTGTGTGATCTGGTACTGAAACGCGCGGACTATCTCAGGAAGCACGCGCTGCGCGATACGTCGGTGCAGCAGCGTCTCGGTATCTCGGTCGACGATCCAGTGGTCGACGCGGTCGACGCGCCCATGTTCGGGTATGCGCATCTTGTAGTCGGTGCCGATGTAGTCGATCCCCGGACCTGGCGGCATAAATTGCCGACCACGAGTCTCGTACACGGTGATGAGGTGACGACATTCGTCTTGACTCAACACGTCCGGCACAAGCAGGACCGGAGGATGGTACGCCATCAGTACGGTTCGGCGTTCGGGTGCAAGGCGCTCGAGCTCTTCCAGCGCTTCGGTAACCTGTAGCGATGGCGTGGATTTCAGGATGACCAGCACATGCTGGTTCGGCCGCAGCACAACCGTAGTCGAGGAATCGCGCGTGTCGGCGTCGAAACTGCGGAACACATCGCCTTCCCGATCGAGCAACAAAGGAAAAGGGATATGCTGTTTCCGCGCATTTTCTCCGTCGCCGAGGGTGACGACAAAGACCTGTGCGCCGGCGGCAACGAACGACGGTCGCGCCGCAACGAGCGCCTTCAGGCTTGTCGTGTTCGACTCTGAAAAATTCGGGCAGAACAGAAGCACCACCGGATGGCCAGCAATGGCGTCAGCCTGAATATTGACGATCCGGTCGTCGAGAGAAGGAAGAACGCAGGATGGGGCAATGTCGCCGGCCGCAAGGACGGCCGATATCCCGCTTTGCTGAGACTCCTTGACGTTTAGCGCAGGTCTAGCCACTTGCTTCATACCCAGATCGCCTCATCTCAGTTCGGAAAAATGTGGACGTACAGCAGTCGTCCGTCAAAAAAACGCAGATCGGTGCAGTTCCTTGTTCTTATTATAGTTACGACACACTGCTTTCCGGTTATAACTCGCGATGCGGGTGATACGAGTCACTGATTGATCAAGGCGAGGCACTCTGGGCATGTCTTCAGGTCGCGCCACGCGTGGTCGCCGCGCTCACGGATCAGCTCGGTCGAGCCAACGAGATCGGTGAACAAAACGGTGGCAAGAATGCGCTCGGGATCGACTGACTCACGGCTGCCGGTCAGGAATTCCTGGATCTCGGGCAGGATATCGTTAGCGCCGGCAAATGGCGCATGGTCCATTCACTGCGACTCCATGTAGCGGGTGGCGGCTATGTTGCGGGCGAGCTAGCGCGCGTTCTTGAGGTGGCAAACGCGGTCGCCGACACGGTTCATGCACGAGATTCAGTCGATGGGCAAGACCAAGGCCGCGGAGAGTTCCCGCGCCACCGCCAATCGCTATCTCGCCCTGGTGCGGGCCGTCATGCGGCGAGCAGCCGGGCCATGGCAATGGATCGAGAAAGCGCCGGCCGTGACCCTGTATGCCGAGGCAAGGCGACGGGTTCGCTGGCTTACCAAGGAAGAGGTCATACGGCTCCTGAACGCGTTGCCACCGCATCAGAAATCGCTCGCACGCTTCGCCCTCGCGACTGGGCTACGGCAAGCCAACGTCTTGAGGCTGCGATGGTCGCAAGTCGATCTCGCCCGCAGCACGGCGTGGGTTCACGCCGACGAAGCGAAGGGCGGCGCGGCGATCGGCGTGCCGTTGAACGACGAAGCGATGGCGGTGCTGCAGGAAGAAAAGGGCAAGCATACGTTTTCGCTACGGTCGGAAGAAGCAATACCGCAGAAGTAACGCAACACATTGAATAATTGGCTCCCCGACCAGGGCTCGAACCTGGGACCTGCGGATTAACAGAACGGCGCTCGTCAGCTAAGAATTTCACGCGATCATGAAGCTGCACAATGTCCGCGTGGTATATTTTTCGAGAGATTTGTGACGTTACAGCCCCTTACTCCCCGCTGCGCTATCTAAATAGACCACGCGTTTGCGCGGAGCAGTCGCCTAATTTGCAAACCGAAGCGGCCGTCAGATTACTGGCAGTCGGCTTGCAGATGGGTTGCACCACTACCTGGCACAAGCCTCATTACAATATGCAGCAGCGTAGTGATGGGCTAGGCAATTCGCCGCACAGAAGCTATCCACCGAGCTAAATTGGGAAGGCGTAGGGGCAGCCGGCCGCACAACCGAGGATTTGTCGTCATTCATGTAGAACTGAGCACTGCGAAGACGGGGGTCGTCGGCATTCGTCGGCCCCGGCGTATACGGGGTCCCGTTGAACGAACTCTGAATTGAACCGTTCATTGCGGGCGCTCCCGCACACGAACATAGCAACAGAACCGAAGCCACAACGAGCAGTGCTTTCATGATGGACTCTCCAATGACAGAAATCGTGCGGTGACGCAGTACAGGGTCAAAGGCGTCGCCATAGCAATGGTAGCCCTCGATCCATGTCACGGCGCACCACTACGACCAAGCTTTGTGACAAATCGTTTCGTCGAGCTGCCACGTGGGCGTTAAGCCTTCACGATCCGCCTTATCATTCGTTCTCGACAGTTGCGCTAGATCAACACTGAGATGGTTGCGCTCATCGTTGCGATGCCAAGTCCAATCATGAGCGCTTGCGCGAGCGCCGCCCGCGGTCTAACAACCTGGTGCAGCCCCGGTACAAGATCGGCAATAGCAATGTAGATGAAGCTTGCAGCGGAGACGGCGAGAACATACGGAATCGCGGCATGGACCATGGAAAGACCGAAGTAGCCAACGACGCCGCCGAGTACCGCGGCAATGCTGAATATCACGTTCCACAAGAGCGCCTGCCGATTGGAGAATCCAGAGTCCAAAAGGACGCCAAAATCGCCCATTTCGCGCGGAATTTCATGGGCGATGACGGCGAAGGTTGTGACCATGCCGAGTTGGACATCGGTCAGAAAGGCAGCCGCGAGCAAAATGCCATCCGCAAAATTGTGCAGTCCGTCGCCAACCAAGATCATCGGTCCGGCGGGTTTGAACCCGACGCTTATGTCAGCCAAGACTATGCGACCGTGTTGCCACAGGGTCAGCTTCTCCAGAACAAAGAATGCGAATATGCCGGCAAGTGTGGTTGCAAGCACTGTTGACAACGGCAATGACTCCGCAGCTTCTGGAAGTAGATCAATAAACGCCGCAGTCAACAGCACGCCCACCGCGAAACTGACGAGATAGGGGATCCAACGACGCGGCATTGACAGCGCAATCACGGCCGCGGCCAGGACGCTCAGCAGTCCGCTGACAAGGGTCGCCAAAACAATCCAGGAAAGCGTCACGCTACCCCCTCGCACCCTCAGCAAGGCGCACCCTAATTGCACCTAGCAGCGTCTGCTCCAGACATCAGGCTTACCCAGTTGTGCTAATGACTTCTCATTATCATACATGATATAGTGAGCTGCCTGTAACCCTCCGACCGAGTCCATGGAACGCAGCACCCGGCAGCGCGACGCCATCAGAGCGGCCATTCAAGATTCGACCCGACCTCTGCTACCGCAAGAGTTGCTCGATCAGGTGCGCGCCGTTGTTCCAGGCATTGGCCTCGCAACGATCTATCGAAATCTCAAGCTGCTGGTGGCAGAAGGCTCGGTGCAAGCTATTACGCTTCCGGGGGACAACCCGCGTTACGAGACCACCGAATCGGTCCACCATCACCACTTTCAGTGCACGACGTGTCAGCGGGTGTATGACATCCCTGGGTGCCCCGGAAATTTGCGGCGCCTGGCGCCGCGGGGATTCACGGTTGAGCAACACGACATCACGCTTTACGGGCGCTGCGCGGACTGCGGATAGAACGTGACGCACGTTCCGTGATGATTCGCATAGAGGCGCTTCGCTTCGGGTATCACAGCACCGAAGACGTCCTGCGCTTAGCGGCATTCGAGCTTGATGCCAAGAGCAATGTCTTGGTCGTCGGACCATCGGGTTGCGGCAAAACGACCCTCCTGCATTTGATCGCGGGGCTGCTCCTGCCAAGCGGCGGGCGGGTCCTGGTGGATGGCCAGGATCTCGCGCAGCTTCCCCCAGCGGCGCGCGACCGCTTTCGTGGACAGCACGTTGGCATCGTGCTCCAGCAGTTCCACCTCCTGCCTACGTTAACGGCGCTGCAGAATCTACTGGTCGCCCAATCCATCGCCGGATTGCCAGTCGATCGTGCGGCCGCACATATCATGCTCCAGTCCCTGGGTGTTAACGATCGGGTCGATGCGTTCCCGCACCAACTTTCTGTCGGCCAACAACAGCGTGTCGCCATCGCGCGTGCTCTGGTCAATCGGCCCAAGCTTCTGCTAGCCGACGAGCCGACGTCCAGCCTCGATGACGAGGCTTGCTCGCTGGTGGCGGATCTGTTGCTCGAAGCAACGCAGCGGCAAGGCGCTTCGCTGTTGATCGCGACGCACGACATGCGATTGAAGTCGCGGATTGCGCGACAACTTGTTCTTCCCCGTCCAGCGGGGAGCCCCTCGTGAATGTTGCGCAGCTCGCCTGGAGCTACTTGCGAGCGCGACCGCTCGGCACGCTGCTGAACGTCGTGCTGCTGGCCCTGGGTGTGGGAACCATCGGTTTCGTGCTGATCGTGAACGGGCAGATCGGCGACAGCCTCAACCGGGACGCGCAAGGTATCGATCTGATTGTCGGAGCGAAAGGTAGTCCGATCCAGCTGATCCTGGCGGGGATCTTCCATCTCGACGCCCCGACCGGCAACATTCCCCTCAAGTTTGCCGAAGATCTCGCCAAGAACCCATTGATCAAACGCGTGATCCCACTTTCGCTCGGCGACAGCTTCCGCGGCTACCGCATCGTGGGAACGTCGCCCGACTATGTCGGACTCTACGGTGGCACGCTCGCGGCGGGCGTCATCTGGAAAGACAAACTGGAAGCCGTGCTCGGGTCGACCGTTGCCGCGAAGACCGGCCTCGGCGTCGGTGCTCGATTCGTGGGTTCGCACGGATTGACCGAAGGTGGCCCCGTGCATGGGGCTTCGGTCTACACGGTGGTGGGGATACTGAGACCCACCGGCACGGTGCTCGATCGTCTAGTCCTGGTCAATACGGAAAGCGTCTGGTTCGTCCACGAAGGCAAGATTACTGATCCGGAAGAGCAGAAGGTCATCGCCGCCGAACGGCAGGTGACGGTGTTGCTGGTGCAGTATGCCTCCCCGCTTGCAGCTGCTTCGTTGCCCCGAAAGATAAACACCGAGACCGACATGCTGGCCGCGTCGCCGGCCTACGAATCGGCACGGCTGTTTCGCATGATCGGTGTTGGCGCTGATGTGATCAAGGCCTTCGGCGGCGTCGTCCTCGCCACCGCGGCATTGTCTTTGTTCATTGCCCTCTATCACGCGCTCAACGAGCGCGCCTATGACATTGCGGTGCTTCGGACGCTGGGCGCGCGGCCATCACAGATTGCACTGATGATGATGGTGGAGGCGCTTATGCTGGCTGTGTTGGGTGGCGCCGTCGGCTTGCTGCTGGCGCATGCATTGGTTGCCGTCCTTGTCACGTGGATGGCGCAGCAGGAGAGCGTCCGCGTCAGTGCATGGGCATTCTCGGTTGAAGAGCTTTGGCTTCTGGTGCCCGCGCTGCTGGCGGCGGCGCTCGCCGCTTTGCTCCCCAGCTGGCGAGCGGCTCACGCCGACATCTCCGCGACGTTGGCGCGTCGCAGTTAATCATGGACTTGAGGAGTTGAGCATGAAAGCAATTGCAATCGCTATCGCTATATTTGTCTCGATGTTTCCGATGTTGATCGGTGGCGCCGGGGCGGCGGAGACCGCGCCGTCAAGTAAGCCAGCGCGGTCCGCGGTCGATCCTGCAAAGGAAGCGGAGCACACGAAGGAAGATGTCAAGCGACACCGCACGATGGCTGCTGCGCACGAAGCCGCCGCGAAATGCCAGGAGTCGGGCAAGGATGAAGACTACTGCATGGCCGAATTGGCCAAGGCGTGCAAAGGTATCGCCTATGGCAAGTACTGTGGCATGAAGCACCCGGAATAACTCTGCGATGAGCCGTGCGCAACATGCGCATTGCAATGCAATATTGCGCGCAAATCCGGCTACGATCTCTAGCCTGTGAGTACTCGCGTGAAAGACTCCTTTAAGGCGATGCGCCAGATGCGACCGCGCGTGGTGTGCGCGCTGACCGCGCTGTGCTTTGCCGTGCTGGTGTCGGTAGCGGCTACGCATCTGCACCTTGGACTCGATGCCGATGAAGCGTGCGCGGTCTGCGCCGCCGTTGTCGGTAAAGTAGCCGGCCCGAGTGCGGCGCCGGCGGTGCAACCCGATCTCCACATAAGCTATACGCTCGCGGTTCGGCGACACCAGGATTCTCCGCTGGCCGTCGTCGTCGTTGTCTTGCCGCCGTCGTGCGGCCCTCCTTACTCCTCGTAGTCCGCGCCTAGGCCAAACCGGCCGGCGCACCAAGAGCCTCGAAATAGCTCCCGCCTGTTCTTGGGCGGATGTCTCTTTGGTACGAGTGATAAGGAGCGTTCATGCGCAAGCTTTTCCTCTGGCCGCACGGCGCGGCCTGTGCTGCCACCTGCCTCGCCTTGCACGCCGCCTCGGCGGCAACGATCAACACCAGCACCCAGGACAGTTCGGGCAAGTTACTGGCGGGTGTGCTCGTCTCATTGCGGGACGCGTCCGGCAAGCGGATCGCACAGCAAACCACCGACGACAAGGGGATGGCCCGCTTTGTCGACATTCCGCCGGGCCGCTATACCGTCACCGGCGGTGCCACGACGGCGACCCAGAGTGTGGATGTCACGTCGAGCGCCACGGCCGATGTCACGCTTGTCATAAGCGACGCGCAGCGGCTTGCCACGATTACGGTGGCGGCAACACGGCTCAAAGAGGCTCAGATTTCGCTCTCGCCGAAGGTTGGAACGACGGTTTACTCCATCGATGAACAGCGCATCGACGAGTTCGGCAAAGGCACGAACACGCCGATGAACGAAGTGCTGCTGACGTTGCCCGGGATCGCGCAGGATTCAAAGGCTTCGGGATCGATCCACGTTCGCGACGAACATGCCAATGTCCAGTTTCGCATCAACGGCGTCACCTTGCCGGAGGGAATCAGCGGCTTCGGCCAGTCCGTCGACAGCCGCTTCGTCGATCGTATCGACTTCGTTACCGGCGCGGTACCCGCGCAGTTCGGGCAGCGCACAGCCGGCATCGTCGAGATTCAGACGAAGGACGGTATCGACACCCCACCCGGTGGCAGCATCGGCATCCTGGGGGGTGGGCACAGCCTCGTCCAACCGAGTGTCGAGTTCGTCGGCAGCAGCGGCACGCTCAACTACTACTTCACCGGCAACTATCTGACCAGCCAGCAGGGCATCGAAAACCCTACCGCCGCCAGGAACGCCATTCACGACCGCACCGAGCAGGTCCAGGGGTTCGGATACATGTCGAAGTTGCTTGACGACAACACGCGGGTCGCCCTGATGCTGAGCACCTATCAGGGCCGGTTCCAGATCCCCAACAACCCGGACCAGGACGCCGCCTTTTCGCTCGCTGGCATCAGCAACGTCGATACCGGATTCAACGCGATCCCTTCGGCTGATCTCGACCAGAACCAGCGCGAACAGAACAGCTACGTCGTGGCTTCTCTGCAGCAGAAACGCGGCGCATTTGACTACCAGGCGTCGGTCTTTTACCAGTATTCCAAGTTGCACTACGTGCCCGATACGCAAGGGGGCGATCTGGTCTACAACGGTGTGGCCTCGAACGTCACGCGATCCAACTCTGCGATCGGCTTGCAGCTGGATGCGTCCTACAAGCTCAACGACGCTCACACCCCACGGTTCGGCGGCAGCTTGACTCACCAGTACACGAAGAGCAACAACACCGTCCAGGCCTTCCCCACGGACGACGCTGGCAACCCCACATCCGACATTCCGCTCACCATCCTCGACGATTCGAGCAAGAACGGCAACCTGCTTGGCCTTTACGTTCAGGACGAGTGGCGCATCAACCCTCAATTCACCCTGAACTATGGCATCCGCTTCGATCGTGTCGATGCCTTCACCACGGAACAGCAATGGAGCCCGCGAATCAACGCCCTCTACAAGATCACGGACGCGACCGCGATCCATGCGGGCTATGCACGATATTTCACGCCGCCGCCGCAGGAACTCGTCGCGCAATCCAGCATCGGGCTGTACGCGAACACTACCAACGCGCCCGAGATTCCCTTGTCGGACGTCGTGAAGGCGGAGCGGACGAACTATTTCGACGTCGGCCTCGTGCAGAAGCTTACGGCCAATTGGTCGATGACGGTCGATGCGTACTACAAGGACATCACCAACCTTCTCGACGAAGGGCAGTTCGGTCAGGCGCTGATCCTTACGCCGTTCAACTATGCAAAGGGCTATGCCGAAGGCGTCGAGATCGCGACGACATACGCCGAGGGGCCGTGGAGCGACTACCTCAATCTCGGGATCGGCAAGGCCAAAGGCAAGAACATTATTTCCGGGCAATCGCTGTTCGGCGTCGACGAGCTCGCATACATCGCCGATCACTACATTTATCTCGATCACGACCAGCGCTACACGTTCTCCGGCGGCCTGACCTACAACTTTGGCGCCACCCGGTTGAGCGGTACCGTGCTCGCCGGCAGTGGCCTGCGCAATACGCCGGAAGACGCGCCGCCGAATTCGGGAAAGCTGGCGGGTTATGCCACCGTGGGTATCGCTCTGATTCACGAATGGAAAGGCTTTTCCTTTGGCAGCCTCGAAGGCCGCGTCGGCGTCACCAATCTGTTCGACCAGACCTATCTGCTGCGAGACGGCAGTGGCGTCGGTGTCGGAGCGCCGCAATACGGTGGCAGGCGGACGTGGTACGCGGGTCTTGCACAAAGGTTTTAGACAGGAGGTACAGGTATGAAACAAGAATCACTGCTTCTTTCGTCGCATCTTTGTCCATCTGCTTTGCCGAACAGCAAGGTGGCTGAGCGAAGTGCCCGTCCACATATTCTCGTGGATGGTAGTCAGCGCTGACATGCCCAAACGTGAGGTCGTAGGGTGGCCTGCAGACATGGAACACGAGTACGAGCTGTGGCTCGAGAAAGCGGACGCGGACGGACTGCACCGCGCATACGTCACCGCACATCCCCGGGACAATCGAGGCGGGATGCGATCGCGTTTCGCGGTGAGATTGGACCTGCCCGGCAGGTATATGAACAAGAAGCAGGCCGAGTCCTCCGCGTTTCACATCGCGAGCAGATTCTTTCGTCGCAAATATGCCGCGCTCGAATGTGAGGTGTCAGCCACCGTCAACAAATATGTCATTATCGGCCGCGCTCGCTTTCGGATCGACTGTCACGAGTGGGAACCGGTGTTGTGGATCAAGAGCAGGCGACCCATCAACAAAGGCGCGATCCAAACTTTCGACGGCAACAACGCGCCTATCTATAAGAGAACCTTCCCGAGCGCCGAAACAGCAGCTCGTTTCGCACTGTCGTACGGCGAGCGAGTGGCGATGGGATTGGTAGGTGGTCTTCACGTATGACGAACTTGCCTGTAACGATGGTTACGAGCAACGGTGTACCGACGACGCGAGTCCTGATCCGAGGGCTGCAGTTGCGCGAGCGGTATGGTGTTATGATAACGATAAATCATTAGCACGAATAAGGATGATCGACATGCGTTCTCTTACAATGTTTGCTCTCTCGGCGTTGCTGGCGTGCATAACACTGCCGTCGCGCGCATATACGCCCGTTGGCCCGGACGGCCTGCCCAGCGCGTCTGACTTCAGTTCGTCCATGCTTCCCCAGGTAGACGGTGCCGTCTCATGGAAGACGCTCGCGCAAGTCGAGCCCGTGAAGCGCGGTGGCAAGATGATCCCGGAATTCAGCAGCGAGATTCTTGCGCTCGACAATCAGACGGTTCGCATTTGCGGCTTCATGATGCCGCTCGACATGACCGCGCGACAGCAGCATTTTCTGCTCTCCGCGGTGCCGGCGTCGTGCCCATTCTGCATGCCAGCCGGCCCCGAGGCGATCGTCGAAATCGTGAGCAAACGTCCGGTCAAGTTCGGTTTCGATCCGATCATCATGTCGGGCAAGTTGTCCTTGCTCAAGAGTGATCAGTCCGGACTGCTTTACCGGATGACGGAAGCTGAATCGGTCCCCATGCCGGCGAAGTAGCGACCTCGCCGAACACGCTGGACAGTCGCAGATTTCCTGACCCCGTCGGCTTCGGGCTCGGGAACTCTTGCTTGGCGGCTTGTTTCGACCTTAAGACTGGCTTAAGTGTCTGGTCGCACAATGGGCGCCATCGCGCAGCGGCTCCGTAGCGCCATCAGCCACCCACGGAGGGTTCATTTCGTGCCAGTCAGAGTGCTCGTGCTGTTTCTCGTTTCCTGCTCGCCGGCGGCGCCGTCGCCGAGGGCAAGAAACGCATCGACAAGGCGGCAGACCTCCCGCGCTTCAGCTACAAGCTCGACGGCAGGATCGAGGACATGGTCCGCGACGACGCCAAGTTCAAACCGTTCGCCGGCGGAGGTGCGCCGCGACCTTGAAAGCGTCCTCGCGCAGTACGATATCGAAGACAAGGCCACGTTGCGCCAAATCCTGGGCGAGCTCGCGCAGCTCGACATGCTCGACGGCAACTACGACGCCGCGCTGGCGCGGGTCGCGCAAGTCAAGGCGCTCGAGGACAAGCCGGCCGACAAGCTGCTCTCCGGCATCACCACGCGGGCGATTGTCGCCGGCGTGCGTGCCAGCCCGGACCGGACCTCGGCTGCGTATCGGGCCGCGGTCGCGCAATCGATCAAGAGCGAGCTGGCGGCCATGCCCTATGACGTGATCGCCAACGAGGCGAAGGAGATCAAGGCCGGCGCCGAGCTGCTCGGCGAAGGCCGTCTGATCGGCAACGTCCGCGAGGTGCTGCAGCCTTCCGTCGACAAGAACGGCTCGCTGTCGTCCGACCTCGCGCCGGCGCTCGTGCGCATCAAGTATGCGTACCGTTACATCCTGCCGCTCAAGCCGGTGCTGGTCGATGCCTGGACTACCTACCTCGCCGCGCACAAGGTCGACAAGCCCGACATCTGGGCCGCGCGCGCGGTGACGCTGCCTGCAGGCGGCAACTACGCGCCCGTCAAGATCGCGATCTGGGACAGCGGCGTGGACACCAAGCTCTTCCCCAACAACCTCGCGAGCGCGAACGGCAGCGTGCCCGTCATCGCGTTCGACCGCTTCTCGGAGCCTGCGAAAGGCGAGCTGCAGCAGATCCCCGACGCGCTGAAGAGCAAGGTGCCGCAGCTCAAGTCGTACCTCAAGGGCTTCTCCGACCTGCAGTCGAACATCGACAGTCCCGAGGCGAGCGAGATCAAGAGCTACATGTCGACGCTCAAGCCGGACGAGTACAAGGCGTTCGTCGAGGAGATCGGCCTGGCAGGCAACTGGATGCACGGGACGCACGTCGCCGGCATCGCAGTCGCCGGCAATCCCTATGCGCGCCTTGTCGTCGGCCGCATCGAATTCGACTGGCACCTGATCCCGGATCCGTGCCCGACCCGCGAGCTCGCGCTGCGCGACGCGAAGAACGCCCAGTCCTACGTCGACTTCTTCAAGCAACAGGGCGTGCGCGTCGTCAACATGAGCTGGGGCGGCAGCGTGAAAGACATCGAGGGCGCGCTGGAGCTCTGCAACATCGGCAAGACGCCCGACGAGCGCAAGGCGATCGCGCGCGACTACTTCGACATCCAGAAGAATGCACTCACCAAGGCCTTCGCGAGCGCGCCCGACATCCTGTTCGTCACCGCCGCGGGCAACAGCAACGAGGACGCCTCCTTCGTCGAGGATATCCCGGCCGGCATCGTGCTGCCCAACCTGCTCACGGTCGGTGCGGTCGACAAGGCCGGGGACGAAGCCTCGTTCACGAGCTATGGTCCGACCGTCAAGGTGCACGCCAACGGCTATCAGGTCGAGAGCGTGATTCCAGGCGGCGAGAAGCTCGCCGAATCGGGCACGTCGATGGCCTCGCCGCAGGTGGTGAACCTGGCAGCGAAGATCCTCGCGGTCAATCCGAAACTGACGCCCACCAGGTGATCGCGCTGATCCGCGACAACGCCGACAAGACGCCTGATGGTCGGCGCACGCTGATCAACCCGAAGAAGACGCTCGCTGCTGCGAAACTGGCGACCGGCTCTGACTGAAGGCTTCGATGTTCGGTCCGCGGCCGAGGTGACGGCGCGGATGACGACAGCGAGAAACGCGTTACGTTGCATTCACGGCAGCGCGTCCCCCTGCTTGCCGGGAATGCCTGGTAATACGAACGCATCGGCCGAAAAGGACAGACCGGGCTTCTCGAGATTGGCTTCGCTGAACAACACTACCGCCTCGAATTCCACTCCGCTGGGGAGCTTGATGTGGGCTCTCAACCTGTCTCCAGGCACCGGCTTGATGCCCGGTGCGGCAAGCTTGTGCTGGCCAGCGAAGACGAGCTTGACCTCCTGCGCAACATGTTGCGGTGGGATGAGCGTAAGGGTGCCTGTGAGGTCCTTGGCCGGAATGGGAGCCCCCGATTCATCATGGAGGTACAAACTGACCGTTCCCTTCTCCATGACGAATTCGACTACGAAGTCTTCGTCCGGGCGACCCACCGTGCCGCCATGCGCCGGTTTGTGGTCGCCGTGCGCGTTCGCGAAGCCCGGCGCGAACACGAAAAAAACCGACGCAATTGCCGCAACGCGCGATTTCATCGGGTTCTCCTCCTGCTGATGCAGTCATTTTAACCGTGAACGCGAAATGGCGCGAAACGAATCAGCATCAAAATCGCTGCGCCGGCGCTGCACCTGCAAACCTTGTAGGCGTGCCGGGGTCAGCTCTTGTTTTTCGGAGGATTTGTCGCGCCGCCGATTTTGACGCAGGTGCCTTTCGGGACTGCATTCCAGTCCGCCGGATCGTTGTCGACCTTGGCGAGCGTCGCACAGCCATGCTTACTTGTGCCGCAATCGTTTTGACCGGCCTTGGCGATCCTATAGCACTTTTCCGTCCCCGGGGGAGCCGGGGCGTCGTGTGCTGACACGACGGATGCCGCCCCCACCGCCAGCAGACCGGCGATGGCCGCGTGAAGGGCGCTCACTCGGTCGTTCATCTACAACTCCTGTATCGAGCAGACAAGCCATCGGCGAGTCGAAGCCGGCATTGTCGCATTTTCGAATCCACGCGCGAATCATGACGCGGTCTTGTCCGATTCTCGAGCACGCCGATCTCGCGCCGCGCGCCGACCAGCCGGCCCGCAGCGGCGGGCGTCGCTGCTCCGCCAGAATGCAAGACCGGATGAACAGGCGGGGAACATAGGTGTCATACCGCATCCGATGAAACTTCGCCTCCTCTCGACGCTGACCCTCGGCCTCGTGCTCGCATTCGGCTGGCTCGCAGGTCCCCTGCCCGCTCGCGCCGCGAGCGCGCCCACAGCTGACACGATTGCAACCGGGGGCCGTGTGCTGCGCGCCGTCCTCGACAACGGCCTGCGCGTGGTGATCGTGCACGACACGCTGGCGCCGGTCGTCACCACCCAGGTCACCTACCTCGCCGGAGGTTATCAGACGCCGAAGGGCTATCCCGGCACCGCGCATGCGCTGGAGCACATGATGTTCCGCGGCAGCAAGGGATTGACTGGCGCCCAGTTGAATGAAATCACCGGCAAGATGGGCAGCGAGAGCAACGCCTTCACTACCAATGACGCTACCCAGTACACCTTTGTCGCACCGGCCATCTACCTGGACGTGCTGCTGCGCATTGAAGCGGACCGCATGCGCGGCGCGCTGCTGACCGACGGGGACTGGAAGCTCGAGCGGGGCGCGATCGAGCAGGAAGTATCCCGAGACATCTCGGACCCCGGCTTCCTCGCGTTCGAGCGGGCGGAAGGGATCCTCTACACCGGCACCGGTTATGAAAAGGATCCTCTGGGCACGCGGCCCTCGTTCGACAAGACCACATCGAAGATGCTGCACGCGTTCTACGACGACTGGTATCAGCCGGGCAACGCGATCCTGGTGATCGTCGGCGACGTCGATCCGCCGACGACACTGGACACCGTGAAGTCACTCTTTGGCTCGATGCCGGGCCGGCCCACGCCGGCGCGCAAGCCGGTGACGCTGAACCCGTTCAAGGCGCAGACCATCGCGCGCGCCACGCCCGACGCCACCGGCACGGTGCAGTTCCTGTACCGCATGCCGGGTATGATTTCGAACGACGATGCCGCCGCGCAAGTGTTGATCGATGTCCTCAACAATCCGCGCAGCGGGCTCTCCGAGTTGGCTGCGCAAGGCGTGGTGCTCAGCGCCGACGCGCAAATCCAGTCGTTCAGCCACGGCGGCATCGCCAGCGTCGAGGTCGGGTTCGCGAAGGACGGCGACGCGAAGCAGGCGCGGGCGCGTCTCGACTACGCGATCGAGGCGTTGCTCAAGGACGGCGTGTCGGCCGACCTGGTCGAAGCCGCGAAGCGCTCCGAGCTCGCGCAATTCGAATTCAACAAGAATAGCGCGGTGAGCCTTGCCAGCGCATGGTCGCGGGCGCTCGCCTGGCAGGGACTGGATTCACCCGACGCCGCCGAGCAGCGAATTCAGGCGGTCACGGCGGACGACGTCAACCGCATCGCACACGAGTATCTCAGGCCGCAGGCACGCGTGACCGTCGTGCTGACGCCCGATACGAATGGCAAGCGTCCGCCGGACAGTTCGGGTTTCGGCGGCGCCGAATCCTTCGCCGGCAACGACAAGCTGGACGTGCCGCTTCCGGACTGGGCGGCGCAGGCGCTCGCCCGGCTCGAGATGCCGCACTGGACGCTCGACCCGACGCAGCTGAAGCTCGCCAACGGGATCACCTTGATCGTGCAGCCGGAGACGGTCAGCAAGACCGTCACCGTGGTCGGCCACGTCGATCACGATGCGGGATTGCAAGAGCCTGCGGGCGAGGAAGGTGTGGGCCGGCTGCTCGACGCTTTGTTCGATTACGGCACGACAACACTCGACCGAACGGCATTCCACAAGGCGCTCGATGCCATCGCTGCGACCGAGTCAGGCGGTGAGGACTTCAGTCTCGCCGTGCCGAGCGACGACTTCGATCGGGGCCTGCAGCTGCTTGCCGACAACTTACTGCATCCGGCGCTGCCTGCAGCAGGCATTCGCTGTCCAGCAGCAGACTCTGGCGCGGACGCTTGCTGGCGAGCTCCAGACCCCCGAGTACAGGATGCTCCGCGCGCTCAGGCAGGGCCTGCTGCCCGTCGACGACCCTAGGCTGCGCGAAGCCACACCAGCGACGGTGGGAAAGCTCGGTGCGGCGGATGTCAGGCGCTACTTCGAGGACACCTACCGTCCCGACCTGACCACGATCGTAGTAGTTGGCGACGTCACGCCGGATCAGGCCAAGGCGGAGATCGAGAAGTATTTCGGGCAATGGAAGGCGCAGGGCCCGAAACCCAACGTGATTCCCCCGAGACTGCCGCCCAATCCGCCGAGCTATGCAGTCGTGCCGAATCCCTATGCGTCGCAAGATCAGGTGCTGATGGGCCAGACGCTGGATCTCGACCTGTACGATGCGAATCGCTATGCGCTACAGCTCGGCAACGACGTGCTCGGCGGCAACGGCTTCGCTTCGCGGCTGATGACGGACATTCGCGTCAACCACGGCTACGCCTACGGTGCCGAGTCGCGCCTGCAGTTCGACCGCTCGCGCTCGATCTTCTATGTCGAGTACGGAAGCGATCCGAACAAGGTGGCGCTGGTGGATGCGCTGGTGCTGGTCAACATCAGGGCGATGCAGCAGGCGGGCGTCAGGGATGACGAGCTCGATAACGCGCGCCAGTATCAGATCCGCTCGATCCCGCTGGAGGTCGCCAGCGTCAACCGCATCGCGCGCTCACTGCTGAGGTGGAGCTACAGGGGCGAACCACTGGATCAACCGATGGTGGCTGCCGGGCACTACCTTGAGTTGACCGCACAGCAGGTGCAGGATGCGCTCAAGCGATACCTGCAGCCGCAGCGTTGGGTGCGGGTCGTGCAGGGGCCCGCGCCGGACAAGCACTGACGCGGCGATGTACTGCGGCGCGATGTGATAAGTCGGCACGCGGACAGGACTAGCGCGTGCCGCCGCCAACCCTGTGCAGACGCCCTTCCCCGCACGGCTGAGGTTTGGACCCAGCTGGGGCGCGCCGAAGATCCGTGAGAAGCTCCGGCGGTTACACAGCGAGATCCCGACTCCGGCCATCAGCACCGTGCACGCAGTGCTCGATCGCCATGGCCTGGTCAGCCGCGGTCGCAAGCGCCGCTATCGCGCTCAGGGCACAACCCTGTCGAAGCCGGTGCGACCCAATGAGCTGTGGTGCGCCGACTACAAAGGTGAATTCATGCTCGCCGATCACCGCTATTGCTATCCACTCACCATTAGCGACTTTGCCAGCCGCTACCTGCTCGCTTGCGAGGCTCTCGGGAGCACTAAGGAGACTTATGCCTTCACCGTGTTCGAGCGCGTGTTCAAGGAGTTTGGCCTGCCCGGAGCCATTCGCACCGACAACGGCGTGCCCTTCGCCAGTCCGCACGCGCTCTTCGGCTTGAGCAAGCTCGCCGTGTGGTGGCTACGACTCGGTATCCACCTCGAGCGCATCCAACCTGGCAAGCCGCAACAAAATGGCCGTCACGAGCGCATGCACTTGACCTCGAAGAAAGAGACCACCAAGCCCGCTGCCCAAAACTTCCTGCAGCAGCAAGCCCGCTTCGATGACTTCCTCGAATGCTACAACGACGAGCGCCCGCACCACGCGCTCGATATGAAGTATCCCGCGGAGCTCTACCGCCCCTCAGGCCGCCTCTATCACGGGCTCGATGCGCTCCACTACCCCTTCCACGACCGCACCATCACCGTCACCCAGTGCGGCCGCCTCTGCTTCGGTCGCCGCAAGATCAATCTCAGCACCGTCTTCGCCGGCCAGAATGTCGGGGTGAAGGAAGTGAGCGATAAAATCTGGCTAGTGAGCTTTATGGATTACGACTTGGGGTTCTTCGATCATGAGACAGGTCGACTGGGAACCGCCGACAACCCCTTCGCCGCAAAAGTGTTACCTATGTGTCCGGCCCCCTGTGCCAGGATAGTTGTCGCGTCGTTCGAAGTTGAACCTCTGAGGGGCGAGAACTCGACGACGACATGACCAAGCCGTTCTCCGTGGCGTTCAAACAGAAGATGGTCCAGCGGTTCACCGGGAAAGACGCACTGAGTGCATCGGAGGGAGCTGGCTCGAGAGACAGGAGTCCGGCAGCAGAGCCTATCGCGCTGGCTCGAGGAGGCGCGTAGCCTGCCGATGATGAGCGATACACCAAAACCCGCCGTGCGCGCGTGGACGGTCGAGCAGAAGGCTCGTGTGCTCGCCGAGGGTTCCAAACTTGACGGCGAGGCGCTGACCGCCTATCTCGAGCGCCAAGGGGTGAAACTCGCTGACTACGAGCAGTGGCGGATTGCGCTTGACGAGGGCGGACGAGCCGCGACGTCTACGATCAAGCGCATTCGTCAGCTCGAGCGCGAGCTCGCTCACAAGGAGCTCAACCCCGAACGCGCACCGGATCAGGCTGCGCCATATCAGGCTGCGGCATATCAGGCTGCGGCATGACTGACGCGACAACAACCTTGACACTCACCGCCGGTATAAAACGTTACCCATGTGTCCGGAATGGACCGTCGGTCGCCAGGTCGCATGGAATGCTGCCTACTTAAGTGTTCTTTGTGGCGCGTGTCCGACGACTCCGGAGTCAGTCGAACCTGGCCGGCACCGAGAACGGCTTGCTCGCGTCCACCACGAACATGATCAGGGCATTCAGATCCGTCTTGCCAGCGTTGAAGACTTCCATGGTTGTTCCTGGTGCATGTCCAGCCATAGTGTGGCCAGCTTCGACGTAGCTGACGCCCTCCGAAGTCTTTTGGCCCAGCCGACCGCTAATCACGTAGAAGGATTCAGAACCCGGATGAGAGTGCACCGGCGTCTTGGACCCGGCTGGTCCGGAGCCATGGTTGAGACGCAGCAGATACTCCGAGGCAGTGATCGGAGGCAGAGGCCCGATCTCGGCGACCTTAGTGCCGCCGGGCGTTGAGGCGTCCTTGGGGCCGAGCGTAACCACCCAAACCCTGCCGGCGACTTCGGCAATCAGTGACGTGGTCGTCTCATACCGTACCGAAGCCGGATTCCAGCCGTCGGGGCCCACCGCGGCCTTGGCGTCGGTCAGCGTGGGGAAATTTTCGACCCGCCAGTACAACGGCCCGGTGGGCAGCTCCCTGATTTTCTTCTCCGCGACAGGCGTGACGACATACTTCTGTTCCGTCTCCGCCAGGACTGGCAGTGACGCTAACAATCCGGAGGCCAGTACCAGGATCCTTCCGGTATGCATAAGAAGCCGTTTCATAAGTACACCTCCGTTGGTTTACCCGTTTGCCGGATCGCTTCCCGGCACTTGGCGTGTCGCCTCTCTCGGGATGGCGCCGCAGGTGCCCTATGTTTACCGCCTAGACCGCGGAATTTCCCAATGGAACGCCTACGCTTTGCTGATGAAAATGGTATCGTAGCCAGATCAACGGCAGGTTGGTGCGCCGGAAGCTTCTCGGATGTTGAATCAGGTTTTCAGTACGGGTGCGGTGACGCCGCCGGTGCTCCAGGTCGGCGAGTGGTGGGCCGATTGCCGGACCAACGAACTCGGCCGCGCCGGCGACACGGTGCGCATCGAACCCAAGGTGATGGAAGTCCTGATGGTGCTCGCCGACCGCGCGGGCGAGGTCGTTAGTAGGGGTGACCTTCTCGCGGCGGTGTGGCCCGGCGTGGTCGTCGGCGATGACTCCCTCACGCAAAGCATCATCAAGCTGCGCAAGGCACTGGGCGACAATCCTCGTTCACCGTCCTATATCGAGACCATTTCGAAGCGCGGGTACCGCCTGATTGCGACGGTGGTGACAAACGATGGCGTGCCGGCGACGCACGACGAGCGTGGGCCCGTGCCTTCGCAATCGCCGCCTTCCGTTCGTCGTGGTATCCGTTCGCTGGGAATGGCCGCGGGCATTGCGTTGGTCTTGGTGGCGGCCGGTGTCTATTTCTTCGGTACACGGTCGCAGCCGCTGCCGGTTACGCACGCTGGCGCCGATGCCGCCGAAGAGGACAAGACCGGGTTGGAGACAGTGACGGTACTGCCTTTCGAAACGGTTGGCGCCGGCGCCGAGCAAGGTTATCTGGCGCGGGGAATCAGCAGCGACTTGACGACCGATCTTTCCCGCCTTTCGGGATTGCGGTTGATTAGCGGCTCTGGCAACACCGCGAGCGGCCACGCGGCCAGTACCGCTCGCTATGTCGTCTCGGGCAGTGTGCAACGGGACGGCGCGACCCTGCGGGTTAACGTTCGGCTGACCGACTCGCGCACCAACGAGCAGCTCTGGTCGCAGCGATTCGAGCGACCGTACGGCGATCTTTTCGCCATTCAGAACGACGTCAGCGCCGGTTTGATGGCGCAGATGCCGGGCAAGATCAGCGACGCCGAGCGCCGGCAGGCAGCGAAGCGATACACCAGCAGCCCGGAGGCGTACGACTATTTCTTGCGTGCTCAGGCGCTGTTCCTCGCTCGACGCCCCGAGGAGAACGACCAGGCTCGCGTGTTCTACCAAAAGGCACTCGATCTCGATCCGCAATTTGCGCGCGCCTATGCGGGCCTTGCGATGACCTATGCGATGGACTATCGCTACCAGAGGTCCGCCGAATCCTCCGTCACGCTCGGCAGGGCCCTGGAGCTAGCCGAAACCGCTCGAACAATCGACCCCGATATTCCGGAAATCTACTGGGCGCTCGGTTTCATCCACGCGCAGGCCCGTCGTTACGACCTGGCAATCGAGTCGCTGCAGAAAGCGATCGAGCTGAATCGGTCGTACGCCGACGCCTATGCGCTCCTGGGTGGCATCTATACCTATGTCGGACAGCCGGCGCGGTCCATTCCCTTGCTGCGCACCGCGCTACGGCTCAATACCGACGGCGGATACCTGTACTTCCTGCTGCTCGGCCGCGCGTACTTGTTCGAGAACGATATCGAACAGTCGCTCATCAATCTGCGCGAAGCGCAGCGGCGCAATCCGGACGACCTGGAAACTCATGTCTACCTCGCCGCAGCGCTGGTGGCAGATGGCAATCGCGCCGCGGCCGAATGGGAGGTCGACGAAATCCGCTCCCGCGACGCCGATTTCTCGATGCGCCGCTGGCTCGAGACTTACCCGTTGACCAGTGAACGATACAAAAAAAGATTGCTGGAGCTGACCGCGAAAGTGCGGTTGTAGCAGGGTCGGACGCTTGCGGCTCGTGATCAGCATGTTTGTCATTCCGTAACTGGTTTGTTGTCCGCACATGCCTCGAGTCGTCCGTGCAGATTTGCGCGCGGATCCTTGCGATGAGAAAGCCGCTACGGGAGAACTCTCGGAGTGTTCCCATGTCAAAAAAACTGTGGCGTCTATAGAGAACGATTTGGGCACGACACAATCGCCAGGCGATGGGCCTGCTGGGTGACATAAGGATCTGGCCGCAGCGTCTTGCGACATGATCACCGCAGAACATGCCCGGAGAAATTAAATGCCGAGGGTCGAGCACGGTGGACACCAAATCTTCATGAAACCTGACGTCCACGTAAAGATGAGAGGAGTTTTCACTATGAAAACCGTTAATCGAAAGCTTTGGTTAAGTCTTTTGGCGGTGACGCCGTTTGCGGCATCGACCGGATGGGCATCCATAAACTCCGATATGCCGCCGGCGAAGAGCGTGGGACCAATCACCTATTCGAGCGGCGGCAGCACTCCCGCACAGGCCAAGGCCATGGACAACGAAGCGGCTCGCTACCCGCTGGAACTGCTGTTCTTCTGGGGGCGCGGGCAGAAGGAGACTCCAATCGATGTCGATTGGTCGATAAAGAAAGCGTCGGGTCATGAGTTGGTGGACGCGCGCTCGAGCGGTCCAGAGGTGCTCGCTTCCTTACCAGAAGGACGATATACGGTAACGGCGCGCTATAAGGAAACCACGCTCTCGCGCGCATTCAATGTGCACAAAGGAACGCACGACGACGTGATGTTGGAGTGGCCCAGCTAGGAAGTTTTGCGGCGGAGCGACGGCTTAGCCCATTTGGCAGTTCCTTGAGGAACATCCTGTTTCCCTTCATGGCCAGCGCGCATGGCACGCTGCAGGGTTTCGTGCGAACGGCACCACCACCTGGGTGGGACGGCTCGTTTCCACGCTTCGCTTCGCAAGCATCGGCTGGCAGTCCTAACGGCATCCGCGCATTACCTGCGGCTTCTGAAACGCTCTCGCTTCTCCGACTGTCGCGTTTGACCGTAATACCCACGGCCGTGTCGGGCGTGCAACAAGCTATGGGCACTGATTGGAATCCGCAGCAGCAAGTCCAGATGCGCCAGCAAGGCCAGCATCAACCCATATCGATCGCAACGTACATCTTTTCGTCATTTCGCTGAACCAACAGCGCCACAGACTTGCCGGCCTTGCCCGTGGAGGGTGAGGAGCCGCTTCGCTTCGGGGTGTGATTCCTCGATCTTGTGCACCTCGGCGTCGATCGATCCCACGGTATCTTCGTTGAACGGCTTCCCTCCGACATAACTACGTCGCCCCGAGCGCGCGGCCTCGCGGGACGATGGTGACGCGGTGCACGCGGTCCGCGCCGGGGACGATCAGGCCCAGGTGTGCCTGGTCTCCGCCGAACCGGTCGTGGCGGCTGTTTTAAGCGTGTCTCTGGGCGTCAGTTTGCTGGACCAAGTCTCCGTGTATTACTTCGACTTCTATGAAGTCTTGACTTTGCTTGAAATGATCTCACCCGTCGTGGCATCCACCTGGACTTGAACAATGCCGGCAATTCCACCGTATCGAGCAATATCGATCCGCCAGACGAGCTTGCCGTTGTCTCGCTCAAGGTGGGCGCTTTTCACTGCCCCCTCCGGTGCATCCATGAGAGCCAGTTGTTCTGCACGGGTCCGATCCAGCTTGGCGTCTCGCTCAAGATCGGACTGCGTCATGGAAGCCGAAGCGGCGAAGGCCGCACTTGACAGACTGCATATCGCTGCTGCCAGCAACACGTAGATTGCATTTCTTGCATTCATGGTTATCTCCTGTTTTAAATGTAGCTTTGAACACTAGCGACACCAAAGCTGATCCAGCGGCGACATGCCCACCATATCGCTCTCGTGCAGGTCGGGCTTTGCCAAGGAGTGATACGTAGAGTACGGCTGGGAGCCATCGCCGCTGCCGGTGCGAGCGCGGTCGCCTTTAGCAGATTGCGTCGAGAGAGATTCACACGCTATTCCAATAGCCCGTCTAGCGTTGAGACGCAGGCGGCACGCAAAAGTTCCACCTATATATTTGAACACATATAATTGGCGCCAATTTAATCTTAGATCGACGCAAAGGATGTGCACTGGCTGAATCGCGCGGCTGACGGACCACCGGCCTATGCCGCCGGTCCCCGACAAGACAGTGGATCAGCAGCAGATCCAATCCTTGCATCGGATGTGCACGCAGTGGGTTGTTACCAGAACGCGCTATGTCAATGCACTACGTGGAACGCTGCGCGAGTACGGCTTCAGCATCCCTTTGGGTACTACCATCGCCAAATCGCGTGTCGCCACTATTGTCGGCGACCAAAACAATCTACTTCCTCCCGCGTTACGTAGTCCGTTGAGTCTGATGCTTGCAGAAGTCCACATATGTGATGACCGTATCGCGCAGCTGGAGCGTGATCTACGCCTGCTTGCTAGAGCGGATCCTTTCGTTAAGCAGTTACTCACCCTTCCGGGCGTCGGATTGCTTACGGCGACAGCGATGCGCGCATCCGTGGCAGATATCCAGCGATTCCCGTTAGGCCGCCACTTTGCCTCCTGGTTGGGACTGACAGCTAGAGAAACATCCAGCGGTGAACGACGGCGCCTAGGCCACATCTCGAAAATGGGAGATGTGTATTTGCGAACGCTGATGATTCATGGCGCGCGGTCGGCGCTGACGGCCGCACGGATGGCGCGTCAACGTGGCCAGCCGCTTGATCATCTACGCAACTGGGCCCTTGGGTGCGAACAACGACGGGGCCGGAACCGAACGGCCGTTGCGTTCGCGAACCGGCTTGCGCGCGTCATTTGGGCAACCTGGAAGCACGGTCGCGTCTATGACGGCAGCTGGGCAAGCCACGTCGCCTGATCCTACGTAAGCTCTTCCTACGCGTTGCGCGTCACTATCGTTGTCATGAGCAGTGGATCGGTCCACGGTACAGCCAAGTCATTTCCACGTATGGCCTGCGAGGTCTTAAGAACGATTGGCTCTGTACCCGCGGAATTCATGATGTCCAGAGCGCTTAGTCCGCTCGCCAATAGGACGAATACACGGCTGCAACCGACTTCGCTGATTCATGAATCGATATCGCGACTAAACCGATGGAGAAATAGCTAAACGATTCGTCCCCACAGAAAGACCGGTACCACGCCTGGCTCTAGAAGCCTTGAGAACGATTGGTTCTGTGGGGACGAATCGATCCAGAAATGGCTTGCAGAGGGAGCCCATACACGGCGTGGTACGGTGAGTTGAGAGGCAAGTCCATCCCTCTCTCTTGTGATCTGCACCCGGACTCCGTACCACTGTTCTCACTGCTTCCAGGTCCCATCGCGCGCAGCGCAGTCAATGGTACGCTGCGTTGCGAGGTGATGCGCTCTGGTACGCTGGAGTCTGTTGTATGCAGGTATCGCCGCCGTGCATCATTGGCCAAGCGCAAGCTCCCATGGAAACATGGCCCGAGCGTAGCTTGGGTAGGGCATTTGCGCAGCGTGCAATGATCTTGTCGCCATCCGAACTGGTCGCACTCACGCGTCGTGACCGCCCGACAGCCCAGGCTCGTGTTTTGCGGCTGCTCGGCATACCATTCAGCCTGCACCCGCTCGATGGCACGCTGCTTGTCTCGCGCCGCAGCCGAGCGTGCACTTGGCGGCCCGATAGGAGCAGTCGCCGAAGTAGAACAGTACGACATCAATGTTCGGGCAATCCATGGCGGGACGTCATCGCGTGCATCATGATCCGACAGCGCCGCTTCCGAGGGGCCTGTACCGGCATCGCCGCCAGTACCGCACGAGGGTCCGCGACGAGTGGCTCTACTCCGGGTCTGATTACGTCGACGCGGTGTCGGCTTATGCTGCGTGGAAGCACTCTGGTGGCGGCAAGCCGGGCACGATCGCGTGGTTGCTCGACAACTTCGTAGGCGTCGCCTGCCCCGGGCGCGTCAAGGCTAAGACGATGGCACCGCGCACGGCGCGCGACTACCTGCGAGATGCGGAGATTTTGAAGAAGGGGCTCGGCCATATTCCAGCCAGGCGGCTGGAAGCAAAGCATGTGGCCAAGTTTCGTGATGAGCGGGCGCAGGATTCGCCGTCGCACGTGCGCAACGAAATGGCGTGCCTTTCGGCGGCGTTATCGTGGGCGCTCGAAGCGGGGACTATCGAGCGGAACGTGGCGGTGGACGTGCGCCGCCCGCGCAAGATGATCCGTGAACGGCTGATCACCGACGATGAGTACCTAACCATCTACGATCGCGCGCAGGCATCGGTGCAGCTCGCCATGGTGCTCGTGGTGCGGACGCGGGGACTGCCGGTCGACGTCCTCAAGCTGGGCCCACGCAACCTCGTCAAGAACGGCGAGTTGTACACGCTGCGCTTCCGTCGCGGCAAGACCAAGGTGCCCGTCGAGCTCGAGATCGTCGGTGAGCTCGCGATCGCATTGGCTCCGTTCCTCAATGGGCGATCGCTGCATCCCACTTTCGTACGTCGCGACGATGGCAAGCCGTACACGGTCGACGGTATCGGTGCAATGTTCCGACGCTACTGCGTCGGCACCAAGCAGCGCCCGGTGGATCCGGTCATCAAGGATTTTGGGCTGCGCGATTTACGCGCCAAAGGTGCGACGGCGATGTACAGGGCTGGCGTGGACATACGCTTCATCCAAACGCTGCTTGGACACGAGAGCGTGCGGACGACGGAGATTTACTTGAAGGGATTGCTCGCCGAAATGGTCCGGCCCAACGAAGTGCCGATCATCGCGAGTGTGAAGTGAATTTACCCCATGGGGTAAATGCCATTTACCCCAGTTAGTGGGTACTACCCTGAGAAACGTTGTTGGTGGCTCCCCGACCAGGGCTCGAACCTGGGACCTGCGGATTAACAGTCCGTCGCTCTACCAACTGAGCTATCGGGGAACAGCCTGCTATTTTAGCGTTTCGGCCGTGTTCGGGTCAATGCGACGTACGGCTTCGGTTGGAGGAGGCGAAGGCGCGACGCCCTTCAGATGCGGCGCCGCCAGTCGAAGGTAATGGAACATCGACCACAGCGTCAGGATCGCCGCGACCCATAGCGCGATCGTCCCCAGCCAGATGGTGCTGATGCCCGGAATCAGCGGCTGATAGAGCAAGAGCGCAATGATCGCGGTGATCTGCGCTCCGGTTTTCACCTTGCCGATGAACGCCACCGCGATGCTTTTCGATTGTCCGAGCTGCGCCATCCACTCGCGCAGCGCCGAGATCGCGATCTCGCGTCCGATGATGATGATCGCCAGCCACGCATCGGCCCGATCGAGCTGCACGAGCACGATCAGCGCCGCGGCCACCATCAACTTGTCGGCGACCGGATCCAGGAATGCGCCGAACGCGGAGGTCTGCCCCAGCTTGCGTGCGAGATAGCCGTCGGCCCAGTCGGTGATCGCCGCCAGTGCGAACACGGTCATCGCCAGCCAGTTTTTCATCGGCAGCGACATCCACGTCGCCGGCAGGTAATACACGCCGACGAAGACCGGGATCAGGACGATTCTTAGCCAGGTGAGCGCGGTGGGGAGATTGAACGACATTGCTTCGAGATTTTCGCGGGGTGGGCCCGTGCAGGGCGCCATTCTACGCCCATGGCACCGGGCGTTGAGAGTTACCCGGTCGTTGTCAGGTTGTCATTGCGCGCCGTCAAGGAATCCACTGGCCGGGCCTCCGCTGGATAAGCAGATTTCTCATTGCGATGTTCCTCGGAACGACATTTCAGTGCAGCTCCGAGAAAATGCGCTGCGCCAGCGCGCGGCTGATCCCGGGAACGCGCGCAAGATCCTCGACGCTGGCGGCTTGCACGCCCTTGAGCCCGCCGAAGTGCGATAGCAGCGCCTTGCGCCGCGCTGCGCCAATGCCGCCGATCGATTGCAGCGTCGATGTGTTTCGCGTCTTGCTCCGGCGCGCGCGATGGCCCTGGATCGCGAAACGGTGCGCTTCGTCGCGGATCTGTTGCAACAGGTGCAACCCCGGGTGGTCCGATGGAAGATGCAGTGGCTCGCTGCGGTCGGGAAACACGATTTCCTCGAGCCCTGGCTTGCGCTCGGGTCCTTTGGCGATGCCGATGAGTCGCGTCGCGTGCAGTCCCAAATCGGCTAGCACGCTTGCGGCTACGCCGACCTGTCCCTTACCGCCGTCGATGACCAGCAGGTCGGGCGCCGGATATTCGCCGGTAACGATGCGCGCGACGCGACGCGACAGCGCTTCGCGCAGTGCGGCGTAGTCGTCGCCACCGACGTCGGGATTGACGTTGAAGCGGCGATACTCGCCGGTCTGCATCGAAAGCCGGTCGAAGATCACGCAGCTCGCCACCGCCGCCTCGCCCATCGTGTGGCTCACGTCGAAGCATTCGATGCGCTGCGCCGTCGGCGGCAGCCCGAGCGCGTCCTGGAGCGCGGCCAGCCGGTCCTCCTGCGTCGTCTTCTGCGCGAGCTTCTGCCCGATCGCGAGCTCGGCGTTCTGCAAAGCCATGGTCACCCACACGCGGCGCTCGCCTCCCGTGTTCGATACGAGCGCGACCTTTTGTCCCGACTGCGCGGTCAGCACCTCGGCGAGCACCGGGTCGTCGCCGCCCTGCTCGGCGATGATGGTGGGCGGTGCGGTGCGGTCGACGTAGTGCTGCATCAGGAACGCGGGCACCACCTCGTCCAGCGTCGCGCCTTCGGCGTGCTGCGGGAAGAAGGTGCGGTCGCCGACGTGCCGCCCGCCGCGCACCATCACCACGTTCACCGCCACGAGTCCCTGTGCGGATACCGCCGCCACCACGTCGATATCTCCGGCCGTCGCACTCTCGACGAACTGCCTCGATTGCAGCTGCGTCAGGCGCGCCACCTTGTCGCGCAGCCGGGCGGCACGCTCGAAAGCGAGCGCCGCGGCCGCCTCCTCCATCTGTCGCTGCAGACCGGCGAGCACCTCGCTGGTCTTGCCCTGGAGGAACATGGTCGCGTTGTTGACATCCTCGTGATATTCCTCCGCCGAGATCAATCCGACGCACGGGCCGGTGCAACGCTGGATCTGGTAGAGCATGCATGGCCGCGATCGGTTGGCGAATACGCTGTTCTCGCAGGTGCGTATCTGGAAAACCTTCTGCAGCAGCGCCATGCCCTCGCGCACCGCGCCGGCGCTGGGGAACGGCCCGAAGTAGCGATGCGGCTTGTCCAGGCGTCCGCGGTGAAAGCGCAGTTGCGGAAAGGCTTCGTTCGTGATGCAAACGTACGGATAGCTTTTGTCGTCGCGAAACAGGACGTTGTAGCGCGGCTGGTGCGCCTTGATCAGGTTGTTCTCGAGCAGCAGCGCTTCACCCTCCGAGCGCGTGGCCGTCGTCTCGACGCGCGCGATCTGCGCAATCATCATCGCCGTGCGCGGATGATGGTCGGTCTTCTGAAAATAGCTGGAGACGCGTTTCCTGAGCTCGCGCGCCTTGCCGACGTACAGCGTCTCGCCGGCGGCGTCGAGCATGCGGTAGACCCCGGGACGGTTCGGCAGCGACGCGACAAGCTCGCGCACGTCGAAGGGACGGTCCTTGGCAGCGCTCGGCAGAATGGGCGCGTCGTCGGCCATGACTAGACGCTCACCGTGCGCGGTGCTCTCAAATGCTGCACGATGCGTTCGAAAACCGCCTCGAACATCGCCGTCGACAGACGTCGCGTGTTGGTGTTGTAGCGGCTGCAGTGGTAGCTGTCGAAAAGGCGCAGCTCTTTAGGCAGGGCGTGCTCCGATGCGTGTGCGAACGGATACTCGCGCGGCGCGAGCGAAAGCGCGCGCAGGCTCGCCTCGTGCGCGACCGTGCCGAGCGCGAGCACGGCGCTGCCGGCGGGCGCCTGCGCGAGGTCCGCGGCGAGATAGTCGTTGCAATTGCGGATCTCCGCGGGCAACGGCTTGTTGGCGGGGGGCAGGCACTTGACCGCGTTGGTGATGCGCGCGCCGATCAGGCGAAGCCCGTCGTCGACGCCGGTCGACTCCGGCTGGGAGGCGAACCCGAACTTGTGCAGCGTCGCATAGAGCAGGATCCCCGCGTAGTCGCCGGTGAACGGGCGCCCGCTCGCATTGGCGCCGTGCATGCCGGGCGCGAGCCCGACGATGATGAGCCTTGCGCGCAGGTCGCCGAACGGCGGGACCGGCGCGCAAAAATAGCCCGGATGCTGCGCGCGCACGTCGTCCAGGAAGTGCGCGAGGCGGGTGCAGCGGCGGCAATCGACGTCGTAGACCGCGCTGCGATCGACGACGTGATCGCGGGAGGCGAGTCGGTTCATGTAGAATGGCGCGCCCTGAATGTCATACTCGGCGGCGCGACAATTTTAACATGGCGCCATAGCCGTCTTCGCACATGCTCCCACCCGAACTGCATCTCGAGGTCCGCTCTCGCCTGCCCGCCCGGCGCAACGGCAGGCCACCGCTGCTGTTCGTGCACGGGGGGTATTGCGACGCGTGGTGCTGGGAGCCGTATTTCCTGCCATTCTTCGCCGAGAACGGCTACGCGGCGCATGCGCTGTCGCTGCGTGGCCACGGCGAGAGCGGCGGATACGAATCGCTGTTCGTGGCTGGCCTGGACGACTACGTCGCCGATGTCGAGCGGGTGGCGTCGACGCTGCCTTCGCCACCCATCCTGATCGGCCACTCGATGGGCGCATCGATTGTCGAGCGGCTCATGCTCACGCGTCCGGTCCGCGGCGCCGCGCTGCTTGCGCCAGTGCCGCCGGGCGGCCTCGCCCCGGTCGCGAGCCGCCTGATGGCGTGGCAGCCGGAGTATCTGATCAACATGCAGCGCCTCGATGCGCCGCATCTCGCCGGCGACATGATGGCCGCGCTGCGACCGATGTATTTCAGCCGCAACGTCACCCCCACCATCGTGCACGAGGCGCAACGCCATTTCACGCTTGAGTCTGCGCGCGCGCTGCTCGACATGACGCTGCGCCTGCAGGAGGGCAAGCCCGTCGCCGGCGCGCGTCCGCTGGTGCTGGGCGTGGGCGATGATCGCATCGCCACGCCGCACGACGTTCGCGCGACCGCTTCGGTCTATGGCGTTCAGGCCATCATCGTTCCCGGGCTCGCGCACATGATGATGCTCGACGACGACTGGGGCGAGGTTGCGCGGCCGCTGCTCGACTGGCTGGCGACGCTCAAGGCATAGCATCGCCGGCGGGCCGCGCGAATCCCAGCGCTATCGATCCGTCAGGCTGCGACCTTGGTCCTGGTGAACTCGGCGAACTCCAGCGGCGGCAGCGCCTTGCTCGCCCAGAAGCCCTGGAAGCAGTGGCAGCCGTGAATGTCGAGAAAATCGAGCTGTGCCTTGGTGCCCACACCCTCGGCGACCACACGCAATCCCAGGCCGCGCGCGAGCGCGATGATCGCTTCGGTGATCGCCGCGTCGCCGGGGTCGGTCTCCAGGTCGGCGATGAAAGAGATGTCGATCTTGAGCGTGTCGATCGGAAAGTGCTTGAGGTGCGAAAGGCTCGAGTAGCCGGTGCCGAAATCGTCGATCGCCACCGAGAAACCTTCCTCGCGCAATTTCTGCAGCACCTTCTTGATCGAGTCGAGGTCGTGCAGCAGGCTCGACTCCGTCACCTCGAGCTCGATCCATTCGGGCTGGCAGCCGACCTCGCGCACGATCGCTGAAATGCGCTGTGCGAGGTCGTCCCGGTAGAACTGGCGCCCCGAGAGGTTGATCGACACCATCAGCGCCATTCCTGCCTTGCGCCAAGCAGCGCACTGCTCCGCCGCCGAGCGCAGCACCCAGTCGCCGAGGACGTGAATGAGCCCCGACTCTTCAGCGAGCGGGATGAATACCTGCGGCGCGACGTCGCCATGCTCGGGATCGTGCCACCGCAACAGCGCTTCGGCGCCGATGATGGTCTTGTCGGTGATGCGCAGCACCGGCTGGTAGTGCAGGTGCAGCTTGCCTTCCTTCACCGCGGTGCGCAGCGCGCTTTCCAGCGTGTGCTGCTTGAGCCGGTGCTCCGCAAGATCGGCATCGAAGAATTGGTAGGTGTTGCGGCCGAGGTCCTTCGAGCGGTACATCGCCACGTCGGCGTGCTTGAGGAGGCCTTCGGGATCGTCGCTGTCGTCGGGATACACCGCGATGCCTATCGATGAAGTCACGTAGATCTCGTGCTCCTCGATCTGAAAAGGCTGCGCGATCGCGTCCTGCAGCTTTTGCGCGACGCGATTGAGAATCGTTGATTCATCGAAGTCCTCGACGATCACCATGAATTCATCGCCGCCCAGGCGCGCCAGCAGGTCGGATTCGCGCAGCGCCTGCGACAGCGATGCGGTGACGCGCTTGAGCAGCTCGTCGCCGATGCGGTGCCCGAGCGTGTCGTTGACATTCTTGAAGCGGTCCAGGTCGATGAACAGCACGCCGACGCGGCGCGCGTTGCGCTTGGCCTGCGCGATCGCCTGGCCCAGACGCTCCTGCAGCAGCAGCCGGTTGGGAAGCCCCGTGAGCGCGTCGCGCGTGGCCAGGTACTGCAGGCGCTCCTCGGCCTGGATGCGCGAGCTCACGTCCTGCACGAACGAAAGAATGGACACGATGTTGCCCTGCTCGTCGAGCAGGCACGAGTGATACCACTCGCACCAGATCGTCTCGGCGTCCTTGCGGTAGTTGCGGTTGAGGCCGGTCGCACGCGGTTCCTCGCCCGACATGAGCTTGTTGATCAGCGTGACTACCTGGTCGCGATCGGCCTCGTGCGTAATCTGGCTGCCGGTGATCGGCATGCCCAGCACTTCCTCGGCGCGCCAGCCGAAGATGTTCTCGGCCTGCGGCGACCAGCGCACCAGGCGAAAGTCGCGGTCCCACTCCAGCACCGCCAGCGGTGTGTTGTTGATGTGCGACGAAAGCATCCAGTTGGCGCGGCGCAACGCTTCATCGTTGCGCTTCTGGTCGTGGATGTCGGTATGCACTGCGTAGATGCCGATGACGTTGCCTTCGGCGTCGCGGTTCGGCGCGTAATGGATCGATTCCCAGCGCTGCTCGCCGTTGGGTTGCAGCAGCATCTGCTCGGTGGAGATGGTTTCGCCGCCGAACACGCGCGTGATCAGCGGCTGCAGCTGTTGCGCTCGACCAGTACCAATCACCTCGGCGATGCGTCGTCCGGTCAGGTCCTTGCGGCTCTCGGACAGCCATTCCTCGTTGTGGCGGTTAAGAAAACGAAAGCGCGAATCGCGATCGATGTAGGCCACGCGCGCGGGCACGTTGTCCATGATGAGCCGCACTTCAGCCTCGCTGGCGCGCAGTGCTTCCTGCGCCTGCTTGAGGGTGTGGATGTCGTTCATCAGCACGAACGCGCCGTGCACGTCGCCCGAAGGCGTGGCGTCGGGGACCACCCGGATGGTCATCCAGCGGCGTTCGCCGCCGGCGCCGGGCACCAGGCGGTCGAACGCGGTCGATTCGCCTTCCAGCGCGCGCGTGAGCATCGCCTGCGCACTGGCGTAGATGCCGTGGCCGACCACGTCGCGCAGGCGAAGGCTCGCCACCTGCTCCGCGGTCAGCCCGAAGTATTGAAGGAACGTTCGGTTGACGTACTGGCAGCGCTCGTCGCGGTCGATATAGGCCACCGGCGCGGGCACGCCGTCCATGATCGCGCGCAGCTGCGATTCGCGCGCGGCCAACGCGTCCTGGGCTTCCTTGAGGTCGGTGATGTCGTGACCGACGATGTAGTAGCCCTTGATCGTCGCGTCGAAGTTGAGGTCGGGAACGATCTTGTTGCGCAGCCAGCGCATGCGGCCGTTGACGTCCTCCGCCTGCCGCTCGTAGGTCACGTCCTCGCCGCGCGCGGCGCGGTCGATGAACGGCTGCTGGAACTCGAAGACTTCCGGGCCCAGCACGTCCCTGGGCGACTTGCCGATGACGTCGTCGCGGTCCATGCCGACCATGCGAAGGAAAGCGTCGTTGACGAAGGTGTACTTGCGCTCGATGTCGACGTAGACGACCGGCTCCGGAATGTTGTCGGTAAACAGCCGCAGCTGCTCCTCACGCGTCTGCAGCGTCTGCTCGGTGAGCTTGAGGTCGTGGATGTCGTATTCGGTGCAATACAGGCCGCGCACGCTTCCGCCGCCATCCAGATCCGGCGCGACGCGCCCGTGCATCCACCGCCTCTGGCCGTCGGCGGCCACGCCGATGCGCTCGTACTCGACGTTCTCGCCGTCCTGCGCGCGCTTGATGATCGGGCGCAGGAACGAGCCGACGTCTCGCGACAGCACCTCGTAAGGCGACTTGCCGTAGATCTGGTCCTGCGGCCGGCAAACCCAGTTGGCGAACGCCTGGTTGACGAAGGTGTACCTAACCTTATTGTCGAGATATGCGATCGGGCCCGGGATGTTGTCGGCGAACAGCCGCAACTGCGCTTCCTGCGACTTCAGCGCCTCGCGGATGCGGATGTCGTCTTCGATGTCGTTCACCACCACGAAAGCGCCGCCGGTCTTGCCGCCGGGCTCGCGGTCGGGGAACAGCGTGATGCGCGCCCAGCGCAGCTCGCCGGATGCGGGCCGCTCGCGACGCTCGTAACTGACGGTGGCACCCGCGAAAGCGCGCTCGATGTACGACTGCATTTCCGCGAGCGCGTCGGGCGCGACGAAGTTCTTGAGCGGCTGGCCGATCAGGTCGTCGACGGGGATGCCGATGTAGTCGCCGTAGGGCTTGTTGGCGAAGCGCAGACGCTGTCCACGATCGAAATAGTAAATAGGCAGCCCGACGCTGTCGGTGACGATGCGCAGCCGATGCTCGCGCGCGCCGGCCTCGAGCTCGAGACGCTTGATGTTGTCGACGTCGGTGTACGTTGCCAGGACGCCGCGCACGTCGCCGCGCGGCCCGCGGTCGGCGTAGAAGTCGACGCGGATCCAGAAGGCGTTGCGCTTGACCGACGAGAGCTGGCGCTCGAAGCTCACACGCTCGCCGGCAAGTGCCGCGTCGAGATAGGCGCTGTAGAGCTGATAGAGCTCGCGGCCGTCGACCTCGATGACCTCACGGCCGATCACCTCGACCTGCGTCTTACCGGTCCAGTCGAGAAACGCGCGATTGACGAAGCGATAGCGCTGGTTGGCGTCGATGTAGCAGACGGGCAAGCCGAGCGCGTTGAGCTTGCGCTGTGAAAGCGCAAGCAGGGCTTCCCGTTCGATGCCTTCACCGACCGTTGCCAGCGTCGGATGATCAAGGCGTACAAGTGATCGCGTTAGCGCCATCAGGCCGGTCTCGCCCCCGCCCCATCCCATGGGACGCGAGGAGTCTAAGGGGTCTAAACAACACCTGACAAGCAAGGATCGAGCCCGCTCGCCTTGCTTGGACACTACAGCGAAACGAATCGCAAGGACGCGTCCGCATTGGCTGGCGAAGGGCTGCACGCTACAATCCGCGTCACAAAAGCACCCCGCACGGCATATCGCGTGCCGTGTCCTTCCCAGTCCCCGTCTGCAGGAGCACGCGTGTTCCGGCTGAAGCGATGTCTTTGCTGGTTTGTCACGCTGGCTGCGCCTGCAATCGCGCATGCCGCGGGCGGACCGAAGCACGAACACCCGCGCATGTCTGGCTGCGTTCACTGCACAGCGTTGGCGACCGCGCTGCAGGGATGAATCGCTCGTGATACGCAGATGCCGCGCGCTGTGCTGTGCGGTAGCGGGCGCGAGCCTCGCCCTGCTCTCGAAGGTGGCGTCCGCGGAACCGAGCACGTTCGACGGCGCCTTGCTTTCGCGGCCATGGGCTATTCCCTTCGCCGGCATCCTGCTTTCGCTGGCGATCTGGCCCTTGCTGGCGCCGCGCTTCTGGCACGACCACTACGGCAAGATCACCGCCGCATGGTCGATCGCCTTCCTGGTGCCGTTCACCGCCGTATTCGGCATCGACCAAGCCGTACACACGTTGGTACATGTGCTGGTCGGCGAGTACCTCCCGTTCGTGATCCTGCTCCTGGCGCTTTACACGGTCGCGGGCGGCATCGCGGTGCACGGCACGCTGGTCGGCACCCCCGCGCTGAACATGGGAATCATCGCACTCGGTACGGCGCTCGCCAGCCTCATGGGAACCACCGGCGCGGCGATGCTTCTGATCCGGCCGCTGCTGCGCGCCAACCAGACGCGCGAGCGCAAGGTGCACCTCGTCGTGTTTTTCATCATCCTAGTCGGCAATGTCGGTGGCGCGCTCTCGCCGCTCGGCGATCCGCCGCTTTTCATCGGCTTCCTCAAGGGAGTCGACTTCTTCTGGACTACGCGCGCACTGGCGATGCCGACACTGCTGCTTTCGGTGGCGCTGCTGGCGACCTTCTTCGTGGTCGATGCGCTTCTCTGGAAACGCGAGCGAGGTTCGGTGTCAGCGCAGCACTCGGCCCACGAACCTTTAGCGGTCGAAGGCGCGTGGAACTTCCTGCTGGTCGCCGGCGTGGCCGGCCTGGTGCTGCTCTCGGGAATCTGGAAACCCGGCATCGCGCTCGACCTTGTGGGGACGCCGCTGGAGCTGCAGAACGTCGCGCGCGACGTCGGCCTGCTGCTGCTTGTGGGAGTATCGCTGTGGCTCACACCACGCCGCGTGCGCGAGGCGAACGCATTCAACTGGGCACCGATTGCGGAGGTCGCCAAGCTCTTCGCGGGCGTTTTTCTCACGGTCGCGCCGGTGATCGCGATGCTGCATGCGGGACGGGAAGGCGCCCTTGCACCGATCGTCGGACTGGTGAGCGACACCAGCAGTGCGCCGCGCCCACTGATGTATTTCTGGACGACCGGAATCCTGTCGGCGTTTCTGGACAACGCGCCGACCTATCTGGTGTTCTTCAATCTCGCCGGCGGCGATGCGGTGACACTGATGGGGCCACTGGCGCGGACACTGGAGCTGGTCTCCGCGGCCGCGGTGTACTTCGGCGCGCTCACCTATATCGGCAATGCACCCAATATCATGGTCAAATCGATCGCCGAGGAGCGCGGCGTGGCGATGCCGAGCTTTTTCGCCTATTTCGCGTGGGCGTCGCTGATCATGGTGCCAATGCTGGCGTTGCTCTCGTGGATCTACGCCTGAGCGCACCCGCGAAGCGCGGGCCGCGGCGTGCGCCCTAGACGAGAACGAGGATGTGCAGCCGGTAGGGCCCGTGCGCGCCGAGCACGATGGTCTGCTCGATGTCTCCGGTGCGCGAGGGTCCCGAGATCAGGTTGATCGCGCGCGGCGGCAGCTTTCGCTCGGCGCGGACCAGCGTGAACGCGTCTTCCATGCCGGCGACGATACGGCTCGCCGCGACGACCGCGACATGCGTATCGGGCAGCAGCGCGGTCGCGGTGGGCGTCTGCGACCCGGTCACGAACACCAGCGTTCCGGTCTCCGCGATCGCACAGAAAGTCCCGGTGATGCCGAGGCGATCGTCGCCTTGCGTCGGGCGCGGCTCCATCGACAGACCCGCACCTTTCCAGTCGAGATCGGCAAACTCCGGCCAGCACACGCCGGCAAGCGAGCGCTGCGCGCTGAGCGCGTCAGGCAGGTCGAGCGCTCCGAGGTACTTCGCTACGGCGACGGGGATCGCGGCGCGATCGGCGATGCGCTCGACGGTGCTTTCCATGTCGGTAGCGCGCTTCAGAAAGACGTCGATCAGATCGGCGCCGACGCGCGGGCGCGGTCCCTGGGAATGCGCCGCGATATAGCGGGTGGCTTCAGCCAGCGCTACCGGATCCGCCGCCGATTTCCCGAGCGCCTGGCGCACGCGCGCGAGCACCTCGTCGCGTGCCGAGCTTGTACGTTCTCGCCGAGCGTCACTACGCGCCGTTCCTCCCAGGGGGCGCGCGCCTTGGGACGGCCCGGCGGCGCTCATGAGTCTCCCCCCGCAGTCGCTCCGCGACCTCCCCCCAAGGGGGGGCGCGCGCCTTGGGACGGCCCGGCGGCGCTCATGAGTCTCCCCCCGCAGTCGCTCCGCGACCTCCCCCCAAGGGGGGGCGCGCGCCTTGGGACGGCCCGGCGGCGCTCATCGGCTTTGCCGCGCAATGAATGCGGCGATGCGGGCGACGCCTTCGCGGATCATCGCGGGCGACGCCGCGTACGAAAAACGGATGTGCTGGCCGTCGCCGGGAACGCGCCTGCCGAAGTGGATGTCGGCGAGCACCGCGACGCCGGCCTCGTTGAGCAAGCGCTTGCGCAGCTCCTCGGAATCCGCGCATCCGGTCATCCTGCACGCCTCGGTAACGTTGGGCCACGCATAGAAGGCGCCGCCCGGCGTCTTGCAGCTGATCCCCGCAACCGCGTTGAGCAGACCGACGATCAGGTTGCGGCGCTCGAGAAACGAAGCGCGCATGGCGGCGGCTGCGTCCTGCGGCCCTTCGATCGCCTCGACCGCGGCCCACTGGCTGATCTGCGAGGCGCACGAGTCGGTGTTGGTGATCCACCGCGTGAACACCGGCGCCAGCGTGCGATTGGCGATGTAGCCGATGCGCCACCCCGTCATCGCCCACGTCTTCGACGCCCCGTCGGAAAGAATCGTTCGCTCCTGCATGCCGGGC
The DNA here is from genome assembly GCA_963816915.1 of uncultured beta proteobacterium. Taxonomy (GTDB): domain Bacteria; phylum Pseudomonadota; class Gammaproteobacteria; order Burkholderiales; family Casimicrobiaceae; genus PALSA-1003. The sequence continues at coordinate 633,757 of CAWFMK010000007.1, read as the reverse complement.
AGCGATGCGATCGACTCGAACTCGCCGTCGTAGGCGAGGCGCGAATAGATCTCGTCGGCGTAGACCCAGATCTGCGGATGACGCCGCAGGATGTCCGCGATCGCCTGCAGGTCGGCTCCGCGCAGCATGCCGCCGGTTGGGTTGTGCGGCGAATTGAGAATCAGCATCCGCGTGTGCGCAGTGATGTTCGCTTCGAGCTCGTTCGGATCGAAGGCGAAATCCCGGCTCTCGCGCAGGTAGATCGGCACCGGCAGCGCGCCCAGCGCGAGGATCTGCGATTCATAGATCGGGAAGCCAGGAACGGGATAGATCACCTCATCACCCGCGCCATGATCGGTCACCGACGCGATCGCGTAGGCGATAAACGGCTTGGCACCCGCGCCGACCACGACATGCTCGGGCGCGATGTCGAGCCCGCGGCGGCTGGCCATGTCGCGCGCGGCGGCTGCGCGCAGCTCGTCGATCCCGGCGGAAGGCGTATAGCCGTGTTTGCCGCCGCGGATCGCCGCGACGGCGGCGTCCTGGATGTTCACCGGGGTCGGGAAGTCGGGCTGGCCTATGCAGAAGGAGACGATGTCGCGACCCTCGCGCTGCAACGCGTTGACTTCGGCGAGCACGACGAATGCATTCTCGGTGCCCAGCGCCTCGCCGCGTCGGCTGATAGGCGGCGCAGTGCGGGCAAGATCGCGCGGCGCGTTCATCGCACGGCCTTTGTCCGGGCGTAGAGCTCACGGAAGGTGCGTCCCGGCGGCGCTGGCATGTCGCGCTCCGCGGTCCACCCGCTTCCAAGCGGCAGCTGATGTATCAGGCCGGCTCTTCCCCCCATCCAGTGCAGAACGCGCGCGCCGATGCGGGCGGCCAGCGCATAGACGCTGGGATGCGATGCGAGCCACGACCACCCGCGCAGCCCCGCGCGCTCGTACCACGGGCGCAGCGCGCGCTCGAATTCCTTCTCGCGCAGCTTGCGCTGCAGGTCGGGCAACGGAATCCTGACCGGACATACCACGCCGCACTGATTGCACAGCGTCGACGCCTGCGGAAGCTCGAGCGCGTTTTCGAGGCCGACGTAGGATGGCGTGAGGATCGAGCCGATGGGCCCCGGGTACACCCAGCCGTACGAGTGTCCGCCGATGTTCTGGTAGACCGGGCAATGGTTCATGCACGCGCCGCAGCGTATGCACCGCAGCGCCTCGCGGACGTCGCTCGCGAGCACGCCCGATCGCCCGGCGTCGACCAGGATGAAATACATGTGCTCCGCGCCGTGGAATTCGCCCGCGCCCTTGGTCCCGGTGAGGATGTCGACATAGTTGGAGATCGATTGTCCCGTCGCCGAGCGCGGCAGCAGCCGCATCAGCGTCGCCACGTCCTCGAGCGTCGGAACGATCTTCTCGATGCCGGAAATCGCCACGTGGACCTTGGGTAGCGTCGTGGTCAGCGTCGCGTTGCCTTCGTTGGTGACCAGGACCACAGACCCGGTCTCAGCGACGAAGAAGTTGCCACCGGAAATGCCCATGTCCGCGGTGAGATAGTGCGTGCGCAAAACCTGCCGCGCCTCGAAGCACAGCTCCTCGATCTCGAGCTTGCGCGGCGTGCCGTGCGTCTTGGCAAAAAGGTCGGCGACCTCTTCCTTGCTCTTGTGCAGCGCCGGCCCGATGATGTGCGATGGCGGCTCGTAGTCGTTGATCTGCAGGATGTACTCGCCCAGGTCGGTTTCCACGACCTTGAGCCCGGCGGCCTCGACCGCGCGATCGAGCGCCGACTCTTCGCTGACCATCGACTTCGACTTGATGATCTTGGCCACACCATGGCGTGCCGCGATCTCCAGCACCAGGCGGTTCACGTCGGCGGGCGTGGACGCCCACAGCACCGTCGCCCCACGCGCGATGGCGTTGGCTTCGAACATCTCCAGCCACGTGTCCAGGTTGTCAAGCGCGCGCTGGCGAATGGCGCGCGCCGCGTCGCGCGTGCCTTCGAGGTCATCCAGCTCGGTCATCGCCTCGCGGCGCTTGGCAACGAACTTGCCGCGGAACTTCTGCAGATTCTGCTGGAGCTGGACGTCGTCGAGACTTTTGTGCGCCCGTTCCTTGAAATGCATCGACGCGACGTGCATGGGCGCCCTATGACTGACTGGCGAGGACTTCGGCGACGTGCAGCACGCGCGTCGTGGTATCGCCGCGGCGGCGCAGCCTGCCCTCGATGTTGAGAATGCAGCCGAGGTCGCCGACCACGACGGTATCGGCGCCCGAAGCTTCGATGTTGTTGCACTTGTTGTCGGCCATGCGCGAGGAAATGTCGCCGAACTTGATCGAAAAAGTGCCGCCGAAGCCGCAGCACGTCTCGCAATCGGTCATCTCGGTGAGCTGAACGCCGGGGACCGTCGCCAGCAGCTTGCGCGGCTGCTGCTTCACTCCCATCTCGCGCAGTCCCGCGCAGGAATCGTGGTAGGTCAGGCGCCCCGCAAAACGTCCCGGCACGCGCACCATCTTAAGCACGCTTACGAGAAAATCGGTGAGCTCGTAGGTCTTGGCGCCGAGTGCCCGGCAGCGCGCCAGCATCGCCGGATCGTCGCGGAACAGATCGGGATAGTGCGTCCTGATCATCCCGCTGCACGAGCCCGAGGGCGCCACCAGGTAATCACAGGCTTCGAATTCGGCGATCACCTTGCGCGCGAGCGCGCCCGCGCCCTGCCGGTCTCCGGAGTTGTAGCCGGGCTGTCCGCAGCATGTCTGCCCGGCGGGCACGAACACTTCCGCCCCACCCGCTTCGAGCAGCGTGACGGCGGCAAAACCGATCGACGGCCGCATCAGGTCGACGAGGCAGGTGACGAAAAGACCGACGCGCATGGGATGAGGCGAAAGAAGGAATCTAGCTTAGCACAGCCGATGCGACGTCTGCTCGCCTAGAACGACTGCGTGAGCGCGACCACGCACACGCCCATCAGCTGCTGCGGAAAGATACCGAAAAAAAGCAATGACAGGCCGTTGAGCGAGAGCAGGACCCGGGTATCCGTTCGCACTTCGATGGGCGAATCGTCGACCGGGTCGTCGAAATACATGAGCTTGACCACGCGCAGATAGTAGAACGCGCCGATGAGCGAGGTCAGCACGCCGATCACGACGAACCATACGAGTCCCACCGCCACCGCGGCCTCGAACACCGCGAATTTTGCGTAGAAGCCGACCGTCGGCGGAATGCCCGCCAGCGAGAACATGACCAGCAGCATCATGAACGCGTACCACGGGCTGCGCTGGTTGAGACCCTTCAGGTCGTCGAGCTTGTCGGCCTCGAAGCCCGCGCGCGACAGGATGAGCACGATACCGAAGCCCACCAGCGTGGTCATGGCGTAGGTGATCGCATAGAACATCGCCGCGCTGTATCCGTAGAGATCAGCGGTGAGAAAACCCATGAGCATGTAGCCCATGTTGGCGATGGTCGAGTACGCCAGCATGCGCTTGACGCTGCTCTGCGCGATGGCGACAAGGTTGCCCACGATCATCGACAGCAGCGAGAGAATCAGCAGCATCCCCTGCCAATCGAAGGCTACCGCCGACAGCGATCCCACCAGGAGCCGCATCATGAAGGCGAACGCCGCGAGCTTCGGCGCGGCGCCGATGAACAGCGTCATCGGCGTCGGTGCGCCATCGTAAACGTCCGGAATCCACATGTGGTACGGGACCGCGCCCAGCTTGAATGCGATGCCCGAGACCAGGAATACGAGGCTGAACTGCAGGATGAGCCGGTTGGCGCTGCCCGTGAAAATGGTCGAGGCTATGCGGTTGAGGTCGAGCGAGCCGGTGGCTCCATACAGCATCGACATCCCGTAGAGCATCAGGCCCGACGCCAGCGCGCCGAGCACGAAATACTTCATCGACGCTTCGATAGCGACCTTCGAATCGCGCTGCAGCGCGATCAGCGCGTAGAGCGACAGCGACATCAACTCGAGTCCCAGGTACAGCGTCACCAGGCTCGCCGCCGAGATCATGACCATCATGCCCAGCAGCGCGAACATCATGAGCACGAAAGTCTCGCCACGGAACAGTCCACGCGCGACGAGGTACGCGCGCGAGTAGAACAGCGTCAACATCACCGTGAGGCAACTCACGATCTTGAGCAGGTCGGAAAGCGAGTCGGAGACGAACATGTCCCCGAAGATGCGCACGGGAACGGCGTGGAACCCATACACCGCGAACCACGCCGCGGCCAGGATTCCGGCCTGCGTCAGCCAGTACGAGACCGCGCGCCGCGCATCGGGGACGAAAAGGTCGACGATGAGCACGAAGCACGCCGCGCACAGCAGCACGATCTCTGGCATCGCGGGGGCGAAAATGAAGGTGGCAAGCATGAGCGGTCTTTAGAGCTTGCTTTCGGCGACGTGTGCGAGCAGGTCCGCCACCGACGCGTGCATGATGTCGGTGAACGGCCTGGGATAGATGCCGAGCGCGAGGACCGCGGCGACCAGCGTGGCGAGCATCCAGAATTCGCGCCGGGTCACATCTTTGAGCGCAGCGACGCGCGCGTTGCCGACCGCGCCGTACCACACGCGCTTGTACATCCACAGCGTGAACGCGGCGCCGAGAATCATGGTCGTCGCGGCGAGAAATCCGAGCCAGAAATTCGCCTTCACCGCGGCCAGGATCACCATGAATTCTCCGACGAAGCCGCTGGTCCCCGGCAATCCAGCGTTGGCCATCGCGAACACCATGGTCAGCGCGGCGAACTTGGGCATGGTGTTCACCACCCCTCCGTAATCGGCGATCTGCCGGCTGTGCATGCGGTCGTAGAGCACGCCCACGCACAGGAAGAGCGCGGCGGAGACGAAGCCGTGCGAGACCATCTGAACGATGGCGCCCTCGACGCCCAGCTCGCTGAACAGGAATACGCCTAGCGTCACGAATCCCATGTGCGCGATCGACGAGTACGCGATCAGTTTTTTCATGTCGGGCTGCACGAGCGCGACGAAGCCGATGTAGATCACCGCGATCAGCGAGAGCGTGATGATGAAGCCCGCGAGGTAGTGGCTCGCGTCGGGCAGGATCGGGAGCACGAAGCGGATGAAGCCGTAGCCGCCGACCTTCAGGGTCACCGCCGCCAGCACGACCGACCCGCCGGTGGGCGCCTCGACGTGCGCGTCGGGGAGCCAGGTGTGCACCGGCCACATCGGCACCTTCACGGCAAAGGCCGCAAAGAACGCGACGAAAAGCAGGATCTGCGTGTTCATCGACAGCGGAAGCTGGTACCACTCGAGGATGGAGAAGCTGCCGCCGCTGACCGAGTACAGGTAGATCAGCGCCACCAGCATCAGCAGCGACCCGAGCAGCGTGTACAGGAAGAACTTGATCGCCGCGTACACACGGTTCGGACCACCCCACACGCCGATGATCAGGTACAGCGGGATCAGCATCGACTCGAAGAACACGTAGAACAGCACGCCGTCCAGCGCAGTGAACACGCCGTTGGTAAGCCCCGACATGATCAGGAAGGCCGCCATGTACTGCGCGACCTTCTTCTCGATCACCACCCAGCCCGCCCACACCACGAGCACGGTGATGAAGCTGTTGAGCAGCACCAGCAGGACAGAGATGCCATCGACGCCGAGCAGGTAATTGACGTTGAAGCGCGGGATCCATTCCACTGCCTCGACGAACTGCATCTCAGCGGTATCGATGGTGAAGTGAACGAACAGCGGAATCGTCACCGCGAAGCCAGCGACGGCGCCTACCAGCGCCAGCCAGCGCGCGGCGGCGGCGTCCCGGTCGCGATGCAGCGCGAGCACCAGCACGCCGGCGACGATCGGCACCCATATCGCGAGGCTCAGATACGGCAGCATGCTCGCGCTCATCGGCGAGTTCCCGCAGCGGAGCTCAATGGACCACCCACCACGCAAGCATCACGAACACGGAGACGATCATCACGAACGCGTAGTGATAGACGCGTCCGGTCTGCAGATGACGCAACACGATCGACGTCGCGGCGATCACGCGCGCGCTCCCATTGACGAAAAAGCCGTCGATCACGGTGCGGTCGCCCACGTTCGACAGGAACGACCCGAGTCGGCGGAAGCCTCCGGCGAAAAACCAGTCGTTGAAGCGGTCGATGTAATAGTTGTTGATCAGCAGCGCATACAGGCCGCCCGCACGCACCGCGAGGCGCGTCGGCAGCTCGGGGCGGCTGATGTAGAAGAACCAGGCGGCGACAATGCCGGCAAGCGCCAGCCAAAACGGCAGCCCGGTGAACGCGTGCAGCGTGAACGATGCGACGCCGTGCCACTCCTCGCGCATCTGTGCGAGCGCGGGGTGCTGTTGCGAGATAAGGATCGAGTCGCCGAAGTAGTCGCCGAAAACGACGCTGCCGACGTACGCCGCGCCTGCCAGCACCGACGGGATCGCGAGCAGGATCAGCGGAATGGTCACCACCCACGGGCTCTCTTGCGGATCGCCGTGGGCGTGGTCGTCCTGCGCATGCGCGCCGTCGAGGACGGTTGCGTCGCGAAAGCGCTCGTGGCCGTGGAAAGTCAGGAAGATGAGCCGGAACGAGTACAGCGCGGTGAGGAACACGCCGGCGGTGACCGCAAACAGCGCGTAGCCGTGGCCGGTCACCGTCGACAACTGCACCGCCTCGACGATCGCGTCCTTGGAATAGAAGCCGGCGAACGGCGGCACGCCAGCGAGCGCGAGTGAACCGATTACCATCGTCCAGTACGTGATCGGCATGTATTTCTTGAGCCCGCCCATGCGCCGCATGTCCTGCTCGTGATGCAACGCGATGATCACCGAGCCGGCCCCCAGGAACAGGAGCGCCTTGAAGAACGCGTGCGTCATCAGGTGGAATATGGCCGCCGGGTAGGCGGATACGCCCAGCGCCACCGTCATGTAACCCAGCTGTGAGAGCGTCGAGTACGCGACCACGCGCTTGACGTCGAACTGCACCAGCCCCAGCACCGCCATGAACAGCGCGGTGGTCGCGCCGATAATCGTCACGAAGGACAGCGCGGTGTCCGAGAGCTCGAATAGCGGGCTCATGCGTGCGACCATGAAAATACCGGCGGTCACCATAGTCGCGGCGTGGATCAGCGCCGAGATCGGCGTCGGGCCTTCCATCGAGTCGGGCAGCCACACGTGCAAGGGCACCTGCGCGCTCTTGCCCATCGCACCGACGAACAGGCCGATGCAGATCGCGGTCAGCACCGACCACTGCGCATTGCCCAGAAGGTTGATGGTGACACCGGTCAGCTGCGGTGCGGCGGCGAATACGCTCGCGTAGTCGAGCGATCCTAGGGTCGCCACGATCAGGCCGATGCCGAGCACGAACCCGAAGTCGCCGACACGGTTGGCCAGAAAAGCCTTCAGGTTGGCGTAGATCGCCGTGGGCCGCTCGTACCAGAAGCCGATCAGCAGATACGACACCAGGCCCACCGCCTCCCAGCCGAAGAAAAGCTGGAGGAAGTTGTTCGCCATCACCAGCATGAGCATGCTGAACGTGAACAGCGAGATGTACGAGAAAAAACGCGTGTAACCGGGATCGTCGGCCATGTAGCCGATGGTGTAGATGTGAACCATCAGCGACACGAAGGTGACCACCGCGAGCATCAGCGCGGTCAGCGGATCGATCAGGAATCCGATCGAGAACTTGAGGCCGCCCGACGTCATCCACACGTAGATGTCGCCGTTGAAGGTGTTGCCGGCGAGCACGTCGTGGAGGATGAACGCGGAGCCGACGGTCGACACCGTCACGCCGGCGATGCAGATCCAGTGCGAGGCCGCACGCCCGAGCTTCGGTCCCCAAAGGCCGACGATCACGGCGCCGGCAAGCGGCGCCAGCGCGACCAGGAGATATAGCGAGACCATGCTCACCGGGTCAGCCCTTGAGCCGGCCCAGCTCCTCGACGTCGATGGTGCCGACGTTGCGGAACAAGAGCACGAGAATGGCAAGCCCGATCGCCGACTCTGCTGCGGCGACAGTGAGGATGAAGAACACGAAGATCTGCCCGGAGGTGTCGTCCAGGAACGCCGCAAAGGCGATGAAATTAAGGTTGACCGCGAGCAGCATCAGCTCGATCGCCATGAGCATGATGATGACGTTGCGCCGGTTGAGGAATATCCCGATCACGCTGATGGCGAACAGGATCGCGCCCAGCACGAGATAGTGCGTCAACGACGGTTGCGAAAAGAACCCCAACGGACCGCTCCCTGCTTTTCCCGGCCGCCAGCGACGGCCGTGGAGTTTGTTGTTGATTGTGCGGCCGCTCAGGGCTCGCGTTTCTCCGACGGCATTTTTAGCACGCGCAGTCGGTCTCCCGGTCGGACGCGCACCTGCTCGCCGGGATTCTGATACTTGCTCTCGCGGCGCTCGCGATGCGTCAGCGCGATGGCGGCGATGATCGCGACCAGCAGCAGCACCGCGGCGATCTCGAGCGGATACGCGTACCGGGTGTAGAGCTCGAGGCCGAGTGCGCGCGTGTTGGTGTATCCGGCGGGCGCTGGCGGCTGCAGCGGTGCCGGCCCGAGGTAGCCGCCGAGGAGCACCAGCGTCATCTCGACCAGGAACAGCACGCCGACAGTCGCGCCGACCGGAATATAGCTGCGGAAGCGCTCGCGCAATTTGTCGAAATTGACGTCGAGCATCATCACCACGAAAAGGAACAGCACCATCACCGCGCCTACGTAGACCAGCACCAGCACGATCGCCAGGAATTCAGCACGCAGCAAAAGCCACACGCCTGCCGCGCTGAAAAAAGACAGCACCAGCCACAGCGCGGAATGCACTGGGTTGCGGCTGGTGATCACGCGCAGCGCGGCAAACACCAGGATCGCCGCGAACACGTAAAAAATGGCAGTGTGGAAGGTCATCGCGGGTCAGCGAGTCATCGGTATTGGGCGTCGTCCATCCGATCGGCGGCGATCTGCGCCTCGTAGCGGTCACCGACCGCCAGCAGCATTTCCTTCGTGTAGTAGAGATCGCCGCGCTTCTCGCCGTGATATTCGAGGATGCGCGTCTCGACGATCGAGTCGACCGGACATGACTCCTCGCAAAAGCCGCAGAAAATGCACTTGGTGAGATCGATGTCGTAGCGAGTCGTGCGCCGCGTGCCGTCCTCGCGCTGCTCGGATTCGATGGTGATCGCCAGCGCCGGGCACACCGCCTCGCACAGCTTGCACGCGATGCAGCGCTCCTCGCCGTTGGGATAGCGGCGCAGCGCATGCAGCCCGCGAAAGCGCGGGCTCTGCGGCGTCTTCTCCTCCGGGTACTGCACCGTGACCTTGCGCGCGAACATGTTGCCGCCGGTCACCCGTAGCCCTTGCCACAGCTCGATGAGCAGGTAGGTATTGAAGAAGTCGCGGACTCTTTGCAGCATCCTCGTCTCCTCAGTGAAAGAGGTACGCCCAGCGCGTCTGCATCAACGCACCGATCAGGATGATCCAGATCAGCGTGATTGGGATGAACACCTTCCAGCCCAGGCGCATTATCTGGTCGTAGCGATAGCGCGGAAAAGTCGCGCGTATCCAGAGAAAAATGAACAGGATGCTGCACATCTTGAGCAGTAGCCAGCCGATGCCGTCGCCCAGCGGATGCCAGCCGAGAATCTCGGCCTGGTTGAGCAGCGGCCATGGCGACAGCCAGCCGCCGAGGAACATGATCGAGGTCAGCGCCGAGATCAGGATCATGTTCATGTACTCGGCGAGGAAGAACACGGCGAAGGTAATGCCTGAATACTCGACATGGAATCCGGCGACGATCTCCGATTCGCCCTCGGCGACGTCGAAGGGATGGCGGTTGGTCTCGGCGATGCCCGACACCAGGTAGACCAAGCACAGCGGCAGCAGCGGCCAGACGTACCAGTGCGCCGCACCGCCCTCCTGCCCGCGAACGATGTCGCTGATGTTGAGGCTCGACGCCGCCATCAGCACCCCAACCAGCGCGAAGCCCATCGCGATCTCGTAGCTGACGATCTGCGCTGCCGAGCGAAGGCAGCCGAGGAACGCGTACTTGGAGTTCGATGCCCAGCCGGCGAGGATGATCCCGTAAACCCCGATCGACGACATGGCGAGGATGTAGAGCAGCCCGGCATTGATGTTCGACAGCACCATGCCGTCGGCGAAGGGAATGACCGCCCATGCTGCCAGCGCCGGACCGATCGACAGCAGTGGCGCGATCAGGAACAGGTAGCGGTTCGCGCCCGACGGGATGATGATTTCCTTGAACATCATCTTGAACACGTCGGCGAAGGGCTGCAGAAGTCCCAGCGGCCCGACGCGATTGGGACCGATGCGCACCTGCATCCAGCCGATCACCTTGCGTTCGGCGAGAGTGAGGTAGGCGACACCGAGGATGAGCGGAAGCGCGATAGCGAGGATCTTGGCCAAGGTCCAGACCAGTGGCCACGCTGGCCCGAAGAAGCCGGCGACGGGCATGAGCATCTCGTCCATCACAGCGCCTCGACCGCGACCGGACCGAACATCGGCCCCAACATGCACGTCGTCGCGTGCGCCGTGGCGATGCGCACGCAGCCTTCGGGCACGCCGGCATCGGCGACCGTCTTGAGCATCGCCTCGCCGCGCTGGCGCACGCGTACCGCGACGCCTTCGTCGATGCGCAGCTTGAGCAGCGTGGCCGGGTGCATACGCGCCACCGGCGCGGCGCCGTCGCGCGTTTTCTGGAGCGATGGCGCGCGACGCACCAGCGCATCGGACGAGTAGATGGGAACGTCGGCGATGCGCTCCAGCCCGTCGGACGCGCGCGCGGCAATCGCTTCGATGCCGACGCGGGTGCTGTTCGACAGACGGGGACCAATGGCGTCGGTGTTCGGAAGCTCGGCACGCACGTCGTCGATGCTCTGGTAGTCGAATCCCGGCAATGCCATCATCGAGCCCAGCACGCGCAGCACCTTCCATGCGGGACGCGTCTCTCCGAGGGGCAGCGCCGCCCCATTGAAGGTCTGCGCGCGGCCTTCGCAGTTGACGAAGGTGCCGGCGGTCTCGGTGAACGGCGACACCGGCAACTGCACATGCGCGTGGCGCGCGGCTGCCGAGCGAAACGGCGAGAGCGACACGACGAGCTCCGCCGACTCCAGCGCGGCATACGTCGACGCCGCGTCGGCGGTGTCGAGCTCCGGCTCGACGTTGACCAGCAGATAGGCCTTGCGCGGCGCGGCGAGCATCGCCCGCGCATCCAGGCCGCCTCCTCCCTCGCGCGGCAGTGCCTGCGCGACGTGGCCGCCCACCGAGTTCGCAGCCTCGGTCAAAAATCCGACGCGCGCGCCGGTGAGCTCGGCCAGCGATTGCGCAAGCGCATGCAACTGCGATGCGCGCGGATGCTGCTGGGCGAGATTGCCCAGGAACACGCCCTTGCGCTCACCGCTCGCAAGACTCGCAGCGATCGCTTTCGCGGCGTCGGACGGCGCGATGCCGGAGAGTGCGTCCGGTACCGGCTTGCCGACGGCCTGCGCGGCAGCCGCCACGATCCCGGCGAGCTCCGCGGGCAGCGCCGACGGCGCCGCGATCAGCGCATTGGCGACCTTCATCAGCAGCTCGTCGCGCGCCGAATGCAAAATGGAAAGCTGCGCGCCTTTCTTGGTCGACTGGCGAATTCGCTGCGCGAGCAGCGGCTGATCCTTGCGCAGGAAGCTTCCGATCACCAGCACGCGGTCGAGCGCCCCGAACTCGGCGACGCTCATGCCCAGCCACGGCACATTGGCCGCGGTAAAATCGGTCTGGCGCAGTCGGAAGTCGATATTGTCGCAACCCAGCGCGCGCGTGAGCTTCTGCGCGAGGTGCAGCTCCTCGAGCGTCGAGTGCGGCGATACGAGCACGCCCAGCGCAGACGGGCCGTGTGTTTCGATCACGCGCTTGAGCTCGCTCGACGCCTGCGCCAGCGCTGTCTGCCAGTCGGCGTCCGTCAGCGCATCACCGACGCGCAGCCGCGGCTTGGGCAGACGGTCATCGGAGTTAAGCCCCTCGTACGAAAAGCGGTCACGGTCGGAAATCCAGCATTCGTTGACCGCGTCGTTCTCCAGCGGAACGACGCGCATCACGCGGTCGTTCTTGACCTGGACGATAAGGTTGCTGCCCAGTCCGTCGTGCGGCGAGACCGACTTGCGCCGCGACAGCTCCCAGGTGCGCGCCGAGTAGCGAAACGGCTTCGACGTGAGCGCGCCGACCGGACACAGGTCGATCATGTTGCCGGAGATTTCCGAGTCGACCGTCTTGCCGACGAAGGTCATGATCTCGGCGAACTCGCCGCGGTTGGCCATGCCGAGCTCCATCACGCCGGCGATTTCTTGACCGAAGCGTACGCAGCGCGTGCAGTGGATGCAACGCGTCATGTCGGTCGAGATCAGCGGCCCGAGATTCTTGTTCAACACTACGCGCTTCGCCTCGGTATAGCGCGAGTTCGAGGCGCCGTAGCCGACCGCGAGGTCCTGCAGCTGGCATTCGCCGCCCTGGTCGCAGATCGGGCAATCCAGCGGATGGTTGATCAGCAGGAACTCCATCACGCCCTTTTGCGCCTCGACCGCAACGTCCGAATGCGTCCACACCTTCATGCCTTCGGTGGCCGGCGTCGCGCACGCCGGCAGCGGCTTCGGCGCCTTTTCAACCTGCACCAGGCACATGCGGCAATTGGCGGCGATGCTGAGCTTCTTGTGCCAGCAGAAATGCGGCACATAGACGCCAAGCTTGTGAGCGGCGTCCATGACCGTGGAGCCGCTCGGCACTTCCACTTTCGTGCCGTCGACCTCGAGGTTCAGCATTTTGATTTCGGCCATGTCAGTGGGGAAGGGCCGCCCCGACACACTGACGAGCCCCCTCGGGGGGCAGCGCGCACCAGGCCGAAGGCCGCAGGACAGCCGAAGGCTGGTCCCGCGAAGCGGGATGGGGCGAAGCCGCACAAAGCGAGCGTGGGGGTAGTTTCATCTCACATGTACGCCGGAACCAGGCACTGCTTGTGGTCGATGTGGTGCTGGAACTCGTCGCGGAAATGCTTGATGAAGCTCTTGACGGGGAGCGCTGCGGCGTCGCCCAGCGCGCAGATCGTGCGACCGGCTATGTTGTCCGACACCGAGACGAGAAGATCCAGGTCCTCGTTGCGGCCCTGACCGTGCTCGATACGGTCGACCACGCGCCACAGCCACCCTGTTCCTTCGCGGCATGGCGTGCACTGCCCGCACGACTCCTCGAAGTAGAAGTACGACAGGCGCAGCAGCGAGCGCACCATGCAACGCGTGTCGTTCATGATGATCACGGCGCCCGAGCCCAGCATTGATCCTGCCTTGGCGATCGAGTCGTAGTCCATGTCGGTGGCCATCATGATCTCGCCGGGCAGCACCGGCATCGAAGAGCCCCCGGGAATGCACGCCTTGAGCGCGCGTTCATCGCGCATGCCGCCCGCCATCTGCAGCAGCGTGGCGAACGGCGTGCCGAGCTTGACCTCGTAATTGCCCGGACGGGCGACGTCGCCCGACACCGAGAAGATCTTGGTGCCGCCGTTGTTCGGCCGGCCGAGGTTGAGAAACGCTTCGCCGCCGTGGTTGATGATCCACGGCACCGCGGCGAAGGTCTCTGTGTTGTTGATCGTGGTCGGCTTGCCATAAAGGCCGTAGCTCGCGGGAAACGGCGGCTTGAATCGCGGCAGCCCCTTCTTGCCCTCGAGCGATTCGAGGAGCGCCGTTTCCTCGCCGCAGATGTAGGCGCCGTAGCCGTGATGGTTGTACAGGTGAAAATTCCACCCGCTGCCGAGAATGTTGTCGCCGAGCAGCCCCGCCTTATAGGCCTCGTCGACGGCTTCCTCGCAGCGCTCGTAGGTATCCCAGATCTCGCCGTGCACGTAGTTGTAGGCGCGCCTGCAACCCATCGCGTACGCCGCGATCGCCATCCCTTCGATCAGGATGTGCGGGTTGTAGCGCATGATGTCGCGATCCTTGAACGTCCCCGGTTCGCCCTCGTCGGAGTTGCATACCAGATATTTTTCGCCCTGGAACTGCTGCGGCATGAAGCTCCACTTGAGCCCTGTAGGAAAGCCCGCGCCGCCGCGTCCGCGAAGCCCGGACTTCTTCACCTCGGCGATGACTTCGGTCGGCGGTATCTTTTGCGAGAGGATCTTCTTGAGCGCGTCGTATCCGCCGCGCTTGATGTAGTCGTCGAGCCGCCAGTTGCGTCCGTTGAGCCCGACCATGAGGATCGCGTCGGGACCGTAATCGAGAAATTCGGCGGGCGCGTTCATCGCTTGTCCTGCGCGCGCAGCTCGGCGAGCAGCGTATCGAGATTCTCGGGTCGCATCCACGAGCACATGCGCTTGTTGTTCACCAGCACCACCGGCGCGTCGCCGCACGCGCCCATGCACTCGCCTTCCTTGAGCGTGAACATGCCGTCGGGGGTCGACTCGCCGAAGCCGACGCCGAGCGTGCCCTGTAGATGCGCGGCCGCCTCGGTCGCGCCCTGCAGCGCGCACGGCAGGTTGGTGCACATCGTGAGCTTGAACTTCGCGGTCGGCTCGGTGTTGTACATCTCGTAGAAGGTCGCCACTTCGTACACCGCGATCGGCGGCATGCCCAGGTACGCTGCGACGAAATCCATCGTCTCGGTCGACAGCCAACCTTTCTCGTCCTGCGCGACCGCGAGTGCCGACATCACCGCCGACTGCTTCTGGTCGCGCGGGTACTTCGCGATCTCGCGATCGATGCGCGCGAGGGCGTCGGCACTCAGCATGGGCGATCGCGTCGCGATACGCGCGAGTTCACCGTCGAAGCCGACGCCTTCATATTTCGTCGGTCCAGTAGTCGACATGACGATCGACATGCGTCGTGTGTCGCATGCCACTCTTCGCGAAGGCACCGATCTTCTGCGAATCGGGGTATTCGCATACTTCCGCCGGCATCATGGTGCTGATGGACAGGTACGCAAGCTCGCCGTCGGAGTCGTTGACGATCTGATGCGCCGTCTCGGGGCCCCCGGTCGGGCAGCAGATCACATCGCCCGCGCGGATAGGGCGCGTCTCGTCACCGTAGCGCAGCGTGCCGCTCCCGCGTACGATGAAGAACATCTCCTCTTCGGCGCGGTGGCTGTGGAACGGACACGAGCGCTTGCCCGGGGGTACGACATCGTAGGAAAAGCCCAGTTCCTTGGCGCCGAGCAACGGGCCGATGCGCACGCCGTCGGACGCGAACTGCGAACCCTTCTCGAAATGCTCGAGCTCGAGCGCGTCGATGTTGACGACTCGCGAATCGATCGTACGCGTAGCGCCGGGCTGCATCGATTTTTGGCTCGCCATCGCCTATTCGCCGTGCCAGTAGTCGACGTCGGCCGATTCGGGGACCATCTTGCCGGGAAACGTCGCGTCGCTCCCGGGTTTTCCGGGCTCGCGTCCGCCCACCGCCCCGAACTTTCCCGAGTCCGGATACTGGAAGATGTCGGTGTCGATCATCGTGCTGACCGCGACGTAGCGCAGCTCCACGGTACCGGTGTTGATGAGCTGGTGCGCGACCGCGGTTCCTCCTGGCGGGCAGGCGATGAAATGGCCTTTGCGTACGGGAAATTCCTCGCCGCCGAAGCGCAGTATTCCCTCGCCGTCGAGCACGAAGAACATCTCCTCATTGGCGTGGTGATTATGAAAGGGAAACGCGCGCTTGCCCGGAGGCACGGCGGTGACGTTGTAGCCGAGCTTGCGCGCCCCGATGCGCGCTGCTACCGGGGCGATCTTCGCCGCGAAGCGATCGCCGTGCGAAACGTCGCGCGAGAACTCGATGTCGTCGATGTGAATCAGTGGAACGCTCATCGGGACTCGTACGCTCATCGATCGATCTCTCCGAACACGATGTCCTGCGTGCCGATCACGGCGACCACGTCGGCGATCATGTGACCGCGTGTCATTTCGTCGAGCGCCGAGAGATGCGCGAATCCGGGAGCGCGCAGCTTGAGGCGATAAGGCTTGTTGGCGCCGTCGGACACGATGTACACGCCGAACTCGCCCTTGGGGTGCTCGACCGCCGCATAGGCCTCACCCGCGGGCACGTGCATGCCCTCGGTGAAGAGCTTGAAGTGGTGGATGAGCTGCTCCATGTCCTCCTTCATCTCCACGCGCGAAGGCGGCGCCACCTTGTGGTTGTCGACGATTACCGGCCCCGGATTGTCGCGAAGCCACCCGATGCACTGCGTGATGATGCGGTTGGCCTCGCGCATTTCCTGGACGCGCACCAGGTAGCGGTCGTAGCAGTCGCCGCGGGTGCCGACGGGGATGTCGAAATCCATGCGATCGTACACGGCATAGGGCTGCTTCTTGCGCAGGTCCCACGGCACACCGGAGCCTCGGAGCATCGGTCCGGTGAAACCGAGCGCCATCGCGCGCTCGGCAGTGACCACGCCGATGCCGACGGTGCGCTGCTTCCAGATGCGGTTCTCGGTCAGCAGCGTTTCGTACTCGTCGACATAGCCCGGAAAGCGCCGGGTGAAATCCTCGATGAAGTCGAGCACGCTGCCCTGGCGGTTCTCGTTCATGCGTCCGACGGCCTTCTCGCCGTGGATCGGCGACACTTTGTACTGCGGCATCCGGTTGGGGAGATCGCGGTAGACGCCCCCGGGCCGGTAGTAAGCGGCGTGCATGCGTGCGCCGGATACCGCTTCATAGACGTCCATGAGGTCCTCCCGCTCGCGGAAGCAGTAGAGGAACGTCGTCATCGCGCCCACGTCCAGCGAATGCGCAGCCAGCCAGAGCAGGTGGTTGAGAATGCGCGTGATCTCGTCGAACATCACGCGCAGGTAAAGGGCGCGGATCGGGACCTCGACCCCGAGCAGCTTCTCGATTGCCAGGCAGTACGCGTGCTCGTTGGACATCATCGACACGTAGTCGAGGCGATCCATGTATGGCAGTGCCTGGATATAGGTCTTGTACTCGGCAAGCTTCTCGGTCGCGCGATGCAGCAGCCCGATGTGGGGATCGGCGCGCTGGATGACTTCTCCGTCGAGCTCGAGCACCAGCCGCAGCACCCCGTGCGCAGCCGGATGCTGCGGGCCAAAGTTCATCGTGTAATTGCGAATCTCTGCCATGATCGCGATCAACCCCCAGCGCTTGCCAGCGTGGGGTCACGATGAACTTCGGCGAAGGCTAACTTGCGCAACGCGCAAGTTAAGCGCGGCCAAGCCGCGCGGCCGTAGCCAAATTTCATCGTGTAATTGCGAATCTCTGCCACGTCAGCCCTTACGGAAGCCTTCGCTCTCGGCGTAACTTTCCTCGCGGATCACGCGCGGAACGATTTCACGGGGCTCGATGGTAACCGGCTGGTAGATCACCCGCCCTTGATCCGGGTCGTAGCGCATCTCGACGTGTCCCGACAGCGGAAAATCCTTGCGGAAGGGATGCCCGATGAAGCCGTAGTCGGTCAGCAGGCGACGCAGGTCGGGGTGCCCCGTGAACATGATGCCGTACAAGTCGAAAGCCTCGCGCTCGTACCAGTTGGCCGAGGGCCACACCCCGATCACCGACGACAGCACCGGAAAATCATCGTCGGGCGCGAACGCGCGCACGCGCAACCGGACGTTATTCGACAGCGAGAGCAGGTGATACACCGCCGCGAAGCGCGCGCCCTCCCGGCCCGCTCCGCCGTGGGAAAGATAGTCGACGCCGCACACGTCGATCAGCTGCTCGAAGCGAAGCTCGGGCCGGTCGCGCAACCGCTGCATGCTGTCGATCAGCCCGTCGGCCTTGATAACCGCCGTAACCTCGCCCAGCGCGCTGGTGACGCTGACGAGCTTGTCGCCAAGCGCCGGACCCAGCGCGGCTACCAATGCGTCGATCTTCATCCGCGTGCGATCGTATTTGTGCGCCAGATCTTGTTCTGGAGCTGCAGGATGCCGTAGAGCAGCGCCTCCGCGGTCGGCGGGCAGCCCGGCACGTAGATGTCCACCGGGACGATGCGGTCGCAGCCGCGCACGACGGAATACGAATAGTGATAATACCCGCCGCCGTTCGCGCACGATCCCATCGAAATGACCCACCGCGGCTCGGCCATCTGGTCGTAGACTTTGCGCAGCGCAGGCGCCATCTTGTTGCACAGCGTTCCGGCGACGATCATTACGTCGGACTGGCGCGGGCTCGGACGGAATACCACGCCGAAGCGGTCGAGGTCGTAACGCGCAGCGCCGGCATGCATCATTTCGACCGCGCAGCAGGCGAGACCGAAGGTCATCGGCCACATCGACCCGTTGCGCGCCCAGTTGATCAGCGCGTCGAGCGACGTGGTGACAAAGCCCTTTTCGAGAATGCCTTCAATGGGCATGCGAAACCTCCATGGACCTCTGTTGGCGGGTTCCCCCGCCTCCCTCGTCGCCGCCTCCTGCAGCCGTCGTACGATCGCATGGCATGCCGGGCCGGCGGCCTGCGCCGTTCGCCGTGCTGTCGATCTCCATGCTGCGCATGGGGCCCCTCGTCAGGTGGCTCATGCCGCTACTCCCATTCCAGCGCGCCCTTTTTCCATTCGTACACGAAGCCGATGATCAGGATGCCGAGAAAGATCATCATCGACCAGAAGCCGAAGTTGCCGATCTCGGGGAGCACCACCGCCCAAGGAAAGAGAAAGGCGATTTCGAGGTCGAACAGGATGAACAGGATCGCCACGAGGTAATAGCGCACGTCGAATTTCATGCGCGCATCTTCGAAGGCCTCGAAGCCGCATTCGTAGGGCGAGAGCTTCTCGGGATCGGGCCGATCGGGCGCGACCAGCGTGCCGATGGAGAGCAGCGCCACTCCGATGCCGAGGCCGACGACGATGAACAGGAGGACCGGGAAGTACTGTTCCAGCATGACGGGCGACTCCAAACCTCGGTCGATCGTTTCGATGCGAAAACCGACGGCTTTCGCGCGTGCGCCTAATTCGTCCCTCAGTATCGTCCTTGCCTACCACAACTGCATCGTCTTGCCTGGTGCCGACGGGGAGACTCGAACTCCCACAGCCTTTCGGCCACTAGCCCCTCAAGCTAGCGTGTCTACCAATTTCACCACGTCGGCCGTGTTCTTCGCTTGTTCTTCGTCAATTACTTGGGAACGTCCCCGGATTTCGATCCCGGCGCGCTCGGCGGCGCGGGCGCTGTGGCCGGCGCCGGCGTCGGCGCGGGCTGTGGAATTTCGGTCGACTTGGACGCCGGCTCGACGGCCTTTGGCGTCCCACCCTGGAGTATCAGATCCTTCGGCGTGACACGGTTGGCGGCGATATAAGTCAGCGTGAGACTGGTCAGGAAGAACACCGTCGCCAGGATCGCGGTGGTGCGCGACAGGAAATTCGCCGAACCTGCCGCGCCAAAGAGGCTTCCGGAGGATCCGCTGCCGAACGCCGCGCCCATGTCGGCGCCCTTGCCATGCTGAAGCAGCACGAAACCGATCAACGTCACCGCCACGATCACGTGCACGACCAAAAGCAACGATTCCCAGATCATCCTATTCCTTCGCCGGCGCCCACCGCGCTTAGGCAGCGGCAATCGCCAAAAATTCTTCGGCCTTCAGCGATGCTCCGCCGATGAGACCGCCATCGATGTCGGGCATCGCGAAAAGTGCGCTCGCGTTGCCCGCCTTGACGCTTCCGCCGTAGAGCAGAAGCATCTCCCGTCCTGCCGTGCCCAGGCGCTTGCGCAAGAGCGCATGCACCTCCTGGGCCTCCGCGGGCGCCGCATTGCGTCCCGTTCCGATCGCCCAAACCGGCTCGTAGGCCACCACGACCGCGTCGATCCGATCCGCCAGACGCGATCTCACCGCGTCGAGCTGGCGCGTCACGACGGCGGCGGTTTGGCCGGCATCGCGCTCGGCGAGCGTTTCACCGACGCAGACCACCGGCGTCAATCCACCCGCCAGCGCCGCAACCGCCTTGTTCGCGACCGTCGCGTCGCTTTCACCGTGGAGCGTTCGACGCTCCGAATGGCCAACGAGCACGATCGTGGCACCGAACTCGGCGATCATCGTCGCCGACACATCACCGGTGTAGGCACCGCTTTCGTGCTCGCTCACATCCTGCGCGCCCCAGCCAATCGACGAACCCGTCAACGCCGCTTGGGCTTGCCATAGATACGGAAAGGGAACGCACACCGCCATTCGATGCCCGCCCTGCGCTTCCCAGCCCGAGCGCAACGCCGACAGCAAGGCGTCATTTTGACGAAGGCCGCCGTTCAACTTCCAGTTACCGACGACGAGCCGACCGCGCATGCCTTGACTCCCGCCTTGCCAAAAATCCGGCGGAAGGCGCTACCCGTTGAAAATCTTTCGGATTTTACCCGTCGGTCATGTCTGGGTCAACGCGCTGCGCCGCAGCAAAAGTGCGGCTGCGCCCTATGCGGGCTCGGCAGTGCCTGCGAGCTGGCGAAGGCCGCGAGGCCTGGGGTCGACCACACATGCCTAAACCGAGCGAGCGACGATGAACGAGCGCAGCACCTCGAGCAGTGCGGTCAGGTTCGCCTGCAACCCTGCGAATCCGGCGGTCTTCTCCAGCGTCGCCTCATTCATGTAAAGGCGGCGATTAATCTCGATCTGCAGGCTATGGCGTCGTTCCTGCGGTCTGCCGTGCAGGCGCACGAGCTCGACGCCCTTGTACGGATCGTTGATCGCCACCGTATAGCCCATGGCGCGCAGCGTCGCTTCGACGCAGGCGGTGAACTCTGGCGCGCACGTCGTCTGGTCGCGATCGCCGAGCACAAAGTCCGCGCGCGCGCGGCCGGGATCGTCAGCCATCGCATCGCCGACCGCAGGCATCGAGTGACAGTTGATGTGCCAGACCGTGCCGAAGGATCGATGCCGCTCGTCGAGTGCCTGCGCGAGCGTGCGGTGATACGGGGCGTAACAGCGCTCGATGCGCTGGCGCACCTCATCGACGCTAAGTTTTCGTCGGTACATCGGCTCCCCGCCGTGCGCGACGCGCCACACCAGCCCGATCCCCTGGTCGGTCTTGCGCGAGCGCGTCACTGGCCCGGGCCATGGCGCATCGAGCAGCTCCGCGTCGATGTCGCTCAGGTGGCGGTTGGGATCGATATAGGCGCGCGGGAACAGCGCTTCGATCAGCGTCGCACCGAGCGCCGGCGCGGCTGCATAGAGCTCGGCGACGTAGGTGTCCTCGGCTTGACGCACGCGCTGGCGCGGGGGCGCATGGTCGAAATCGTCGGGATAGTCGGTGCCGCTATGCGGCGAGTCGAGCACCAGCGGGAGCGCGGCGCCAGGAGGGTCGTGGCGGCGCAGGCTCATGCCGCGGGTTCGGTATCGTTGAGGAAGCACGCCGACACGCGCCCCGGCGAGATCGGCGTCAGCGCCGGCGCGCGCTCGCGGCAGCGTGGCATGGCGTAAGGACAGCGCGGATGGAAGTGACAACCCGGCGGCGGCGCGAGCGGTGACGGGATCTCGCCGCGCACGGGAACGAATTTACGCTTGCCCGGTTGTACGCTGCCTACTTCCGCGAGCAGCGCTCGCGTGTACGGATGATTGGGCGCGGCGAAGACTTCGTCGGCGGGGCCCGACTCGACGACGCGTCCGAGGTACATGATCACCAGTCGGTCGCTGATGTGGCGCACTACGCCGAGATCGTGGCTGATGAACAAATAAGTCAGGTTGAGCGCCGCCCTCAGGTCCATGAACAGGTTGATGACCTGCGCCTGGATCGAGACGTCGAGCGCGGCCACCGATTCGTCGCACACCAGGAACTCCGGCTTGACGGCCAGCGCCCGTGCAATACCGATGCGCGCACGTTGCCCGCCCGAGAACTGGTGCGGAAACCGCCGCATCAGCGTCGGATCGAGCCCAACTCGATTGAGCTGCAGCCCCACGTATTCGAGCTGCTGCCGCGCCCCAATCACCCCGTGGACGACGGGTGCTTCGCCGACGATGTCCAGCACGCGCCGGCGCGGATTGAGCGAAGCATACGGGTCCTGAAAGATCATCTGCGTCTTCAGCTGCTGTTCGCGCGCAGCCGCCGGGGGAGAGGTTACCACCGGCGCGCCGCGCCAACGACGTTCCCCGGCGCTCGGCGCAAGCAATCCGACCGCGAGTCGTCCCAACGTCGACTTGCCGCAACCCGACTCACCGACCAGCCCGACGACTTCGCGCTCCGCGATCGCGAGGTCGACCACGTCGACCGCGCACACCGATTGCGCTGCCGCGCCCGCGCCGACCAGGCGCGCCATCCGCGCCGCGAGATCCGCCGGCCGCTCGAACCGCTTGCTCATACCACACAGCTCGAGCAGCGGCACCGCAGACGAGCGCCCCTGCCTCACGTTGCCTCGGCGCCTGAGCCGAGCGGAAAAAAACAACGCACCGACTGCCCGGGAGCGCCGACGTCGAACATCGGCGGATCATGCTCGCACTCCGACGCGGCGTAAGCGCAGCGGGTGCGAAAGGCGCAGCCCGCAGGCAGGTCGAGCAGCGACGGCGTCATTCCCGTGATTTGCCTCAGTCGCGTGTGCGCCGGGGCATTCGCCGGAATCGAATCGAGCAGGCCTCGCGTGTACGGATGGCGCGGCGTACCCAGCACGTCGGCCGCCGTGCCCTGCTCGACGATGCGACCCGCATACATGACGCAGATGCGGTCGGCGAGGCCCGCGACCACCGACAGGTCGTGCGTAATCCAGATCAGCGCGGCGCCGGTCTCGCGCGCGAGCTTTTGCATCTCGAACAGGATCTGCCCCTGGATGGTCACGTCGAGTGCGGTGGTGGGCTCGTCGGCGATGATGATGTCGGGCTCGTTCAGCAGCGCGATCGCGATGGCGACGCGCTGGCGCATCCCGCCGGAGAACTGGTGCGGATAGTCGCGCAGTCGCTTCTCCGGCGCCGGAATGCCCACCCGCACCAGCGCATCGCGCGAGCGCTCGCGCGCCTCGCGGCGCGAAACATTGCGATGCGCGCGAACGGCTTCGATCATCTGCGTGTCGATGCGCAGCACCGGATTGAGCGTCATCATCGGGTCCTGGAAGATCATCGCGATGCGATTGCCGCGCAACGTGCGCATCTGCCTGGGCTGCAGCTTCGTAAGCTCGTGCTCCCCCAGCATGATCGATCCACTGACGATCCTCCCGGGCGGATCGACCAGGCCCATGATCGAATATCCCGTCACCGACTTGCCCGACCCCGATTCGCCGACCAGGCCGAGCACCTCGCCCTCGGCCAGGTCGAAGGAGACGTCATCGACCGCGCGCACGACGCCCGCGCGCGTATTAAAGTGCGTGGACAGATGCTCGACGGCGAGTGCCGTTCCCTTCATGTCGACCACCACGCGCGCGGCTTGCGCCGTTCGCTGCCCTCAAGGTGGACGCTATTCGCGTCTTGCGCCATCCCGACGGCGCTCATCGTTGAAGCCTCGGATTGAGCACGTCGCGCAACTGGTCGGCGACCAGATTGATGCTCACGATCGTGAGCACCAGCGCCACTCCCGGAAAGAAGCTGATCCAATATTTGCCCGAGAGCAGGTATTGGTAGCCGTTGGCGATCAAAAGCCCCAGCGATGGCTCGGTGATCGGCAGCCCGAGCCCGAGAAACGACAGCGTGGCTTCCAGCGCGATCGCCGCGGCGACCTGCACCGTGGCGACGACCATCAGCGGAGGAAGGCAGTTGGGCAGTAGGTGGCTCAGGACGATGCGACGCGGCGAAAGCGCGAGGCAGCGCGCTGCCTCGATGTATTCCTTGCGCATCTCGACCAACGCGGTGCCGCGAACGGTGCGCGCGTAATACGCCCATTGCACGGTGACCAGCGCGGCGATGATCTTGAGCGTTCCCTGGCCCAGCACCGCGAGCAGGATCAACGCGATCAGGATCGCCGGAAACGAGAGCTGGATGTCTGCGATGCGCATGATCAGCGTTTCGGTGCGTCCGCTGAAATACGCCGCGCACAGCCCGAGCACCAAGCCGATCGCCAACGCGATGACGGTGCTGCATACGCCCACCACGAGACTTGTGCGCAGTCCGTAGAAAATCGCCGAGAGCATGTCCCGGCCCTGGTCGTCGCTGCCCAGCCAGAACGTTGTGCCCGCAGTCGAGACCGACAGAGGCGGCATGCGCCCGTCGACGACGTCGAGTTGAGCGAGATCGTACGGGTTCTGCGGCGAGATGAGCGGCGCCAGCACCGCGATGAGCACGATCAGCGCCAGCGTGGCGATGCCGAACAGCGCCAGCCGGCTGGCGACGAAATCTCCGACGATGCGGCGAAGCGATGTGGACTCGGCGGCCATCAACCGGCGCTTTCGGTGAGACGCACGCGCGGGTCGAGCGCCGAATATAGGACATCGACCAGCAGATTGATCGCGATGAACAGCGTGACGATCACCAAGAGGTAGGCGACGATGATCGGCCGGTCGAGCAGGTTGATCGAGTCGATCAGCAGCTTGCCCATGCCCGGCCATGCGAACACGCTCTCGGTCACGATCGCGAAGGCGATCACCGACCCGAACTCCAGCCCGATCACCGTGACCACGGGGATCAGGATATTGCGCAGCACATGCACGCCGATCACGCGCGCGTTGGACAGGCCCTTGGCGCGCGCGAATTTGACGTAGTCCTGCTGCAGCGCATCGCGCGTGCCGGCGCGCGTCAGGCGAACGAGCAGCGCCAGCTTGAACAATGCCAGATTGGTCGCGGGAAGGATGAGGTGCTTCCACCCTTCCACGGAAAGAAAGCTCACCGGAATGCCGAACAGCAACGTGGTCGGGCCGCGCCCGTTCGACGGCAGCCAGCCCAGCATCACAGAGAACACCATGATCAGCATCAGCCCGACCCAGAACGTTGGCAGCGAGAAGCCGAGGATCGAGCCCGCCATGATCGAGCGCCCGGATGTCGACTCCGGCTTGAGCCCCGCCCACAGTCCGAGGGGAATGCCGAGTGTCACCGCGATGAGCATCGCCACCAGCGCCAGCTCCAATGTAGCCGGCATGCGCTCGAGGATGAGGCCGAGCGCAGGCACGTTGTGCACGAACGAGTTGCCAAGATCTCCATGCAGCGCGCCTTCGAGGAATCGCGCGTATTGCACCCACATCGGACGGTCGAGTCCCAGCGTGGCGATGGCGTGCTCGCGCTCGCTCTGGTCGGCCTGCGGACTGATCAGGATGTCGATCGGATTGCCGATCGCATAGACGCCGACGAATACGAGCAGCGACATCGCAAACAGCACGACGACGGCTTGCACGCTGCGGCGGAGCACGAAGGCGAGCATCGCTGGGGCGGTAACGGCAAAGCGCTAGATTACCTCACTGTCCCACCAAAGCCGCGCGTCTGCGGGCGCGCATCAGGATCACTCATCGTCGATCACCGGATCTCGGCGCCGAAGGGCGCATCGCCAGCTCATCCGCTTTTCCTACGCGAGATTCGGCGTGGCTCCGATAGCGTCGCGGCCGGACGGCGAGCACATTGGCTCCTGACGTCCGCATCCTGCCAGGATGAGGTGGCCGATGCGGACGCACGCCGGCTGGAAAGACGACTACTACCCGGCCCGTGTCCGCTGTCCTACTGCGAGCGAATGATCATGGCCACGACGACAAAACGGAAATCCCCGCGCTCTCGCGCGCTGCAAGCCCGCGCACCGACACGCACGAATCCTTCGGCCGCACCTGCCGAACCGAAGCCTCCGTTTCGCAAGCAGCATCAACCCAGCCCCGGACTCGAATCCGCGCTGCGTCCGCGGCCACACTTTCAGGCAGAGGCGTATCGGGCTGCGGGCAAGCTCGAGGGCAAGGTGGCCCTGATCACCGGCGGTGACTCGGGTATCGGTCGCGCGGTGGCGCTGCTGTACGCGCGCGAAGGGGCGAAGGTGGCGATTTCATACCTTCCGTCCGAACAGAGCGACGCCGACGAAACGAAGAAGCTCATCGCGCGCCAGCGCGGAACATGCGCTTTGCTGCCCGGAGACCTGACGAATCCCACTTTTTGTGACCAACTCGTCGAAACCGTGGTCGCGCAAATGGGCAAGCTCGACATCCTGGTGTCGAACGCCGCGCATCAGGCACGCAAGGACTCGCTGGCCGACGTCACCGACGAGGAATTCGAGCGCACTTTTAAGACCAATATCTACGCGTATTTCAGGTTGTCGCGCGCCGCGCTGCGCCACATGAAAAGCGGTGCGGCCATCATCGCCACCAGCTCGGAGACAGGCATCCTCGGATCGAAGAAGCTTCCTGACTATTCCGCGACCAAGGGTGCGATCAACGCGCTGACCAAGACGCTGGCGATGGAGCTGATCGACAAGGGCATCCGGGTCAACGCGGTCGCGCCGGGACCGGTGTGGACGCCGCTCAATCCCTCAGACGCAGGGCTGCCCGCCGCCGAAGTGTCCTCGTTCGGCGAGGACAGCCCGATGGGCCGGCCAGCGCAACCCGAAGAGCTCGCGCCCGCATATGTGTTCCTTGCGTCGAACGCGGATTCCTCGTACATCACCGGCACCATCCTGCAAGTGATGGGCGGAGAAACCACCGGCGGCTAGCAGTCGACGCAGTTCTACAGCCCTAGAAGGGGCGCGCGCGGCAACATGCGGGGCAGGGCCGCGTGCGCGCCAGCCTGTCACTTCCTACAGTTGCGATCCCCCTGTCGTTACTGATTCACTAGCGTTGCGATTCCGCACAACAAAGTGGGCGCTACGCGATGCGTGGCGACCTGCAGGCGGGCCATCGTTTTCTTGTGCGACACGGGGACAAGGGGATCCGCATGAGAATCATCGTCATCGATGACCACCCGCTCATCCAGGTGGCGTTGAAGCACGTGCTCGAAGAACTCGACGCGGCGCTCGAATTGTTCCAGGCGCCCGACGCGACGCACGCGCGGACAATGCTCGCGACCGCGCCCGGCATCGACCTCATCATTCTCGACCTGACGCTGCCGGGGGTCGACGGATTCACGCTTCTCCGCGAACTCAGACGAGACTGGCCGGACATTCCGGTGCTGGTGCTCTCCGCGACGCACGACCGTGTCACCATCGAAGCCGCGCTCGACGCTGGTGCGATGGGCTTCATTCCCAAAACCGCCAATGCGCGCCTGCTGCTCGACGCGCTCAAGCTCGTACTGTCGGGCGGCGTGTATGTTCCTGGCGATACCGGGGACGGTGGCGCGCGTCCCCGTATTAGCGCCAGGCCTGCGGAGCTTGGACTGACCATGCGCCAGGCGGACGTGCTCAAGCTCCTTGTTCAGGGCAAGCCCAACAAGCTCATCTGCCGCGATCTGCGCTTGTCCGAGGGAACCGTCAAGGTCCACGTGAGTGCGATCCTGCGCGCGCTCAACGTCCATACGCGCACGCAGGTCGTCATCGAGCTGGCGCGCCGCGGGGTGCGCCTGGAACCGCCCGCAACCAGCATCCGCTGATCACCGTGACGCTCGCCGCGGCGCGCCTCGCGCAACTCTCTGGCGCGCATCCAGCGCTCGCGGTGCGCGTGCGCGCCGACCAGGTCCAGAGGCTGTTCGGGCAGTGGCAGCGGACCACGCTGTCGATGCTTCTGGGAGCTGCGATCCTCACCGTCGTGATGTGGGGCGCGGCCTCGCCGTTCGCGTTCGCGACGTGGATCGCCGCGATTGCAGCCAATCAGCTCTGGCGATACGCGCTGACTCGGCGCTATCGCCTCGCCGCGCCGGAGGAGCGGGCGCGCGCGCCATGGGGATATGCGTGGGCATTGGGGTCGCTGGCCGCGGGGTCGCTGTGGGGATTCGCCGGCGCGACTCTCTACTCGGCGGGAGACGTCGCTCACCAGGCGTTGCTGATCGTCTGTCTGTTCGGCGTCGTGCTTGGGGGCGTTGACCTCACGTCGGTATACAAGCCGTCGTTCTACGGATTCGTCGTTCCGGCATTGGCCCCGCTCACGCTGCGAGTCGCGCTGGAAGGCGACGAGACTCATCTTTTTCTCGCTGGGGTGATGAGCGTAGTGCTCGCCTTCATCCTTCGCTTCGGCCGCAATCTGAATCACCTGATGGCTCAGTCGCTCGCCATCCGCTACGAGAACGACGAGCTCATCGGTGAGCTCAAGGCACAGCGGCTCGCTGCCGAGGACGCGCGCGCCAGCGCCGAAAGCGCGAATCGCGGCAAGACACAATTTCTCGCGTCGGCCAGTCACGATCTGCGGCAACCGCTGCATGCGCTAGGCTTGTTCGGCGCCGCCTTGTCGGCAAAGGTGCGCGAGCCCGAGGCGCGCGACATCGTCAGCAGCATCAACGCATCGGTGGAGGCGCTCGAGCGACTTTTCTCGGCGCTGATGGATATCTCGAAGCTCGACGCCGGTGCAGTCGAGCCGGCGCGCGCCGACTTTCCGCTTGCACCGCTGTTCGGCCGACTCGAGCAACAATTCGCGTTGCTGGCGCAGAGCCGCGGATTACGCCTGCGCTTCGTCGCCACGCGCGTCTGGGCACACACCGACTCGATGCTGCTGGAAAGAATCCTGTCCAATCTCGTCGTCAATGCGCTTTGCCATACGGAGCGCGGCGGTGCGGTGATAGGCGTGCGCCGTCGCGGTGGCAGTCTTTGGATCGATGTCATCGACTCAGGCGTTGGGATCGCCTTGGAAGATCAGGACCGTGTTTTCGACGAGTTCTATCGCGGCACGACCGTACGAGGGTCCAGGAGCCAGGGCATGGGGCTCGGCCTCGCCATCGTGCGCCGGCTGGCGTCGCTGCTCGAGCACGAAGTCCGGTTGTCCAGCGCCGCGCGTCGCGGCTCGCGCTTTTCGGTGAAGTTGCCGGCGGCTGCTCCATGCACACCGCCGGCCGACGCACCGTTGCTGGACCGCCAGCGAGGCCCCTCCTCGCTCCACGGCGCGGTGGTTGCCATCATCGACGACGAACCTGCGGTGCTCGAGGGAATGCTGGCCTGTTTCGCACAATGGGGGGCGGATGCGGTGGGTGCGAGGTCGGGCGATGCCATCCTCGCCGCGCTGGGTGACCTCGCGCGCTATCCCGACCTCATCATCGCCGACTACCGCCTCGCCGATGGCGAGCTGGGCACCGGAGTGATCGAGCGGCTTCGCGAAGAGTTCGGGCTCTGCATCCCGGCTATGTTGGTGAGCGGCGACGCATCGGCCGCCGCCATCGCGGACATGCGCGCGTCGACGCTGGACCTTTTGCTCAAGCCAGTCACCGCCGAGGAATTGCGCGCTCGAGCTGAGGCGAGCGTGTCCGCCTAGGCCAGCGAAGACGGTGCCGGGCCTCCTAAAAAAAGCGCCCACGGAGGGGCGCCGGAGGACAGACTGAGTTTGGGATGACCGGTTAGGGTCGGGGGGATAAACCCAGCCTGCGGTTGCTTGTGTAGAGCTGTACAGTACTTCCCTCGATACCAATGGCCCGACTTATGACAACAGCATTATGCGCCGAGCGCCCGCGGCTTGGTTATGCCGTTCGTCGGCTGGCCCCGGCCGCCGGGGGTTACTGACCCATGCGCTGCAGCATGTGGGCGCGGAACTGCTCCATCCGCGCGAGCCGAGCCGAGATCGCGTCGCGAACGACCGCCTTCTGCTGCGCACTGAACGTGGCGTAGAGGGCGAGCCATGCATCGCGCGCTGCCTTTCGCGCGCCCGCGTTCTGATCGTGCAAGGCATCAGCCTGCGCGGCCAGCGCCGCAAGATCGGGCTCTGCCTTGGCAAGCTCAGCCTGCGTCGCCGCCTTGAGCTGGTCCATCGCTGCCCGCATCGCCTGACGCACCGCCTGTGTCTGTGCGGCCGCCGCGTCCCATTGCTGCTGCTGCGCCGTGTTAAGGGCGAGCTTGTCCTTGACCGCCTGGATCACAGCGACCGGGTCGCCACCGCCGCGATGCGGCATTTGCGCGTAGGCGGCCAAGCCCACCGCGGAGAGGCCGATCACCGAAAGTGCCACCAGAAATCGTTTCATCGTCTACCTTTCACGTAATCAATCAGACCGCACCGGTTGGGCGGCCAACGGTTCTCAGGATAAGGCGCGGGTGTTTCCAAAGCATTGCCGGCTCGGACCGATGTGTAACGATGCGTTGGCGCCGCCACGATCCGCCGCGCACCTCCCGATGCGTTGAACGCCATTGTCCGCGTCGTGCGTCGCCATTGCACGCCGGGGTTGTAACCAATCGTTGCCCTCGCGAGCGGGGGTTACAATTCGCTGACAGCGGCGAGCGCGTGCGCCTCATCAACGCGTCTAGGATGCAGTCGATGAAGCAGACCATTCCGAAAATTCTCGTCGTCGACGACGATCCCGCGCCTGCGCGACCTGCTGGTGCGCTATCTGACCGAGCAGGGCTTCCAGGTGCAGGCGCTCGCCGACGCGCGCGACCTCGACAAGAAGCTGCAGCGCGACCCGCCGCACCTGCTCGTGCTCGACCTCATGCTGCCCGGCGAAGACGGCCTCGCGGTCTGCCGGCGCCTGCGCGGCGCGGGCGAGACGGTGCCGATCATCATGCTGACCGCCAAGGGCGAGGACGTCGATCGCATCGTCGGCCTCGAGATGGGCGCCGACGACTACCTGCCCAAGCCGTTCAATCCGCGCGAGCTGGTCGCGCGCATCCACGCCGTGCTGCGCCGCCACAGCGAGCGCCTCGCGCCCGGCGCGCCGGCGCTGGAGGGCAAGATCAGCTTCGGCCCCTATCGCGCTCGACCTGGCCACGCGCACGCTGATGCGCGGCGACACCACGGTGCCGCTGACCACCGGCGAATTCGGCCTGCTCAAGGTGCTGGCGACGCATCCGCGCCAGCCGCTCGCGCGCGAAAAGCTGATGCTGCTCGCGCGCGGCCGCGACCACGACGTGTTCGATCGCGCGATCGACGTCCAGGTCTCGCGCCTGCGCAAGCTGATCGAGCCCGACCCCGCGTCTCCGCGCTACATCCAGACGGTCTGGGGCTTCGGCTACGTGTTCGTTCCGGACGAGGCGCCGAGCGAGGTCCGCCAGCGGCACCAGCGCTGACGCATCGACCCGCCGCGCCGGAGTCCACGTGAGGCTCTGGCC
The DNA here is from genome assembly GCA_963816915.1 of uncultured beta proteobacterium. Classification (GTDB taxonomy): domain Bacteria; phylum Pseudomonadota; class Gammaproteobacteria; order Burkholderiales; family Casimicrobiaceae; genus PALSA-1003. The sequence goes on along the minus strand of CAWFMK010000007.1, from coordinate 602,886 downwards.
GCGCTCGCTGTTCGGCCGCCTCGCCCTGCTGCTGCTCGCTGGTCGATCCTGATCAGCCAGGCGACCGCGATCTACCTCTTCCGCCAGGACCGCGCCGCGCTGCTCGCGCGGCAATTCGGCGACACCAAGATCGTGCAGCTGCAAGTCGCTGCGCGCGGCGCTGGCGGCAGCCGATCCGCGCAGCACGCGGCGCGACGCTCGCGCAGTTCGGCGAGGCGTATCGAGGCGCGCATCGTCCCCGACGACGAGCAGCCGCTCCGGCGTGCGCCGCACGCCGCCAGGTCCGATCTTCGAGGAGCTCACGAACCGCCTGCGAAGCCGAGCTTGGCCCGGAGACCGAGCTCCGCGTGCAGCCGCGCCTGCAATTGCTCGTGGATCAAGCTGCAGGCGGGCGACCGCGCCTACTGGGCGGGTTTCCCGCTGCCGCGGCCTCCGGACGACGACGCCGTCGCGCGCGCTCGAGTGGAGCCTGATCGCGCTGGCGCGTCCTGCTGGTCAGCGCCTTCGCGTTCGCGCGCTACCTCGCGCGGCCGCTGCGCGAGCTCAACGCGGCCGTGGCGCAGCGTCGGGCGAGGGCAAGCTCGCCGCCGCCGCTGCCGGAGATCGGGCCCTCCGAAATCGTCAACCTGAATCGCGGCTTCAACAGATGCTCGCGAACCTGCGCCAGGCCGAGCAGGATCGCGCGCTGCTGCTCGCCGGCGTGTCGCACGATCTGCGCACGCCGCTGGCGCGGCTGCGCCTCGGCGTCGAGGTCGGCACGTCGCGAGGACGCCGAGCGCGAGGGCATGGTCGCCGACATCGAGGAGATGGACAAGATCATCGGCCAGTTCCTCGACTTCGCGCGCGACGATCGCGATGCCGGCGGCGAGCAGCGCGAACTCAATGACATCGTCGCGTCCTCTCGTCGAGCGCTACGCCAAGCCGGCAAGCGACGTTCGCTTCACCGCCGGCGAGCTCCCTGCCCTGCCGCTGCGCGCGACGGCGATGTCGCGGCTGGTGGCCAATCTCATCGACAACGCGCTGCGCCATGGCGGGACGCCGGTCGAGGTGCGCACGAGCGCGACCGACCAGGATGTCGTCCTCGAGGTCGCCGATCGTGGTCCCGGCATCCGCGCCGATGATGTCGAGCGGCTGAAGCGGCCGTTCACGCGCGGCGAATCGGCGCGCACCGGTGCAAGCGGAGCCGGTCTCGGGCTCGCGATCGTCGAGCGCATCGCGCGCATGCACGGCGGCAGCTTCGACCTCGCGCCACGCGAAGGCGGCGGCGCCATCGCGCGCGTGCGATTGCCGGTCGACGAGCCGATTCCGATCAGCGCTGGCTGATCAGCAGGACGCTCGCCATCGCGGCGATGCCTTCGCCACGCCCGGTGAATCCAAGGTGCTCGGTCGTCGTGGCCTTGACGTTGACCTGATCCGGCAACGCATCGAGGTCGGACGCGATGTTGGCAGCCATGCGCGGAAGATAGCCAGCCAGTCGTGGGGCCTGCGCGATGATCGTCGCGTCGACGTTCCCGAGCGCATACCCTGACGCGACCGCGAGCTCCCACACCTGGCGCAGGAGCACCCGGCTGTCGACATTCCTGTACGCGGCATCGGTGTCGGGAAAATGGCGTCCGATGTCGCCCGCGCCGAGCGCGCCCAGGATCGCATCGCACACGGCGTGCACCAGCACGTCGGCATCGGAATGGCCGTCGAGCCCGCGCTCGAAGGGAACGTCGACGCCGCCGAGCACCAGCCGGCGACCCTCGACCAGCGCGTGCGCGTCGAAGCCGTTGCCGATCCGCGGCGACCCCGCGCTCATGGAGCGACCCGGTGCGCGAACCACGCCTCGGCCAGCGCGAGGTCGTCGGCGTAAGTGATCTTGATGTTCGATGCGCTGCCGCGCACTAGCCGCGGCCGCATCCCCAGCGCCTCGACCGCCTGCGCATCGTCGGTCAGCGCGCTTCCACGCGCTCGCTCCAGCGCCGCGCGCAGCAGCGCATAGCGAAACATCTGCGGAGTCTGCGCGCACCACAGGCCGTGACGGTCTTCGGTGCGCTCGACGCGCGCATCGGCGAGATCGATGGCCTGCGCGCGCTTGAGCGTGTCCGAGACCGGAATGGCGAGCAGCCCGCCGACCGGGTCGTCGCCGATCGCATCGGCGAGCCTGGCCAGCAGCGCGGCATCGATGCACGGCCGCGCCGCATCGTGCACCAGGATCCAGTCGTGGTCAGCGACGCGCGAAGCAATCGCGTTCAAACCGTTGCCCACCGACTCGCTTCTGGTCGCGCCACCGCAGTTCAACGGCACGACGAGCGGCGAATCGGTCCACGCTTGCGCAAAGCGCGTGTCTCCCGGCGCGAGCACCACGAATACCCGGTCGAGCGCGCCCCACTCGAGAAGTGCTTGCAGCGTCCGCACGATGACCGGCGCACCGGCGAGCTGAGCGTATTGCTTGGGCACGCGGCCGCCGAAGCGCGCCGAGCTTCCGGCGGCAGGGATCAAGGCAAAGCGGCGCGGCTCAACCACGAGGCGGACGTGGCGTGCGTGAGCGCGCGCGGATCATCACTGCGCCGCCAGAGGAACGAGCGCATCGCGTATCGCCGGCGGAACGGTCGAGGGCCGGTTGGTTTCGCGGTCGACCCAGACGTGGACGAAGTGCCCGTCGGCGGCCGCATCGTCACGGCCCGCCGCGAACAAACCGATTTCGTAGCGTACCGAGCTCTTGCCCACCTTGGCCACGCGAAGGCCCGCGTCGACGATCCCCGGAAACGACAGCGGGTAATGGAAGCGACAGCACGTCTCGACGACCACGCCGATCACCGGCGCATGCTGCACATCATGACCGGCTTCGATGAGATGCTCGTTGACGATGGTATCGAAATACGAGTAATAGACGACGTTGTTGACGTGCCCGTAGCTGTCGTTGTCCAGCCAGCGCGTGGGAATGGCGAGAAAGCGCCGGAACCCGGCGCGCGTGGGCGCCGCCGCCATCTCACTCGACCTTGACCACCTGGCGCGATCGAAGCCGCGCTTCGAAGAGCTCGATCCAGTGGCGCACGGGCCTCGTGGCGCCGCTGGCAAGATGCGAGAGGCATCCGACGTTGGCGGTAAGGATCATGTCGGGTTCATCCGCTTCGAGCGCAGCCAGTTTATTTGCCCTCAGCTGCTTCGACAGAGCGGGTTGCAGCAGCGAATACGTTCCCGCCGATCCGCAGCACAGGTGGCCGCCGGCGACGTCAGCGAGCTCGAGTCCTATCGCTTCCAGAATTTCCTCGACCCGCCCCCCCAGCTTCTGGCCGTGCTGCAGGCTGCACGGCGACTGGAAAGCGACCCTCTGCGGTCCATGGTCCATCGCGACCTTCGGCGCGAACCGCTTCCACTCGGCGGCGACCACTTCGACCGGGTCGCGCGCGATATCCGAAACGCGTCGCGCCCGCGTCGCGTACGCCGGGTCATCTCGCAACAGCCTTGCATAGTCCTTGACCAGTACGCCGCAGCCGCTTGCCGACACGACGATTGCTTCCGCACCCGCCTCGATATGCGGCCACCACGCGTCGATGTTGCGACGCGCCCGGTCGAGTGCGCGGTCGTGTGCCCCCAAGTGCTCGTCAATCGCCCCGCAGCATCCGCCGCCCGACACGCGCACCAGCGTCACGTCGATGCGATCGAGCACCCTCGCGAGCGCGGCATCGATCGACGGCGCGATCGCATTCTGGACGCACCCGGTCAACGCGAGCATCCGACGCGAATGGCGCGCCTTGGGCCACGCGCGCGCGCGCGTCACGACCGGAATGTGCTGCGCGAGCCGTTGCGGCAGGAGCGGACGAACCGCGCGTCCAACCAGCAGCGCGGCACCGAACACGCGGCGTCGCGATAGCCCCGCGCGCAGCACCCACCGCGCCGCACGCTCGCCGGCTGGTCGCGGCACCTGCGCCTCGACGACGCGTCGTCCGATATCGGCCAGGTCGCCATAGCGAACGCCCGATGGACACGTGGTCTCGCAGCTGCGGCAGGTCAGACAGCGATCGAGGTGGAGCTGCGTGCTCGCCGTCGCCGGCGCGCCTTCGAGCACTTGCTTGATGAGATAGATGCGGCCACGCGGTCCATCGAGCTCGTCACCAAGAAGCTGGTAAGTAGGACACGTCGCCGTGCAGAAGCCACAATGCACGCATGCACGGAGGATCGCGTCGGCCTCGATGCCGTCGGGCGTGCCCTTGATGAAATCGGCGAGTTTGGTTTCCATTGCTTCCCTACCACTCCGCGTACATCCGTCCCGGATTGAGGATACCCGCGGGATCGAATGCCGCTTTCAGTCGCCGGTGCACCGTCATCAGTGCACCCGGCAGCGCCGTGAAGACACCGGCAGACTTGTCTTCACCGCGAAACAGCGTCGCATGGCCTCCATGCACCATCGCCCATTCGCGGATCGCGTGACCCTGAGCAATCGAGTCGACGCGAAACCAGCGCAACGCCCCGCTCCATTCGATCAGCGTCGGCGCAGCCACAGGCGGCTGGGGGGCGGTCGCGCGTACCGATGCACGCCACAACGCGCCATCGCCCTCGGCGAAAAAAGCGTGGCGCTGCTCGCGCACGCTCGACCAGAACGCCTCGGCGTCGGGTAGGACATCGCCGCCGATGCGCCGTTCGGCGGCGGCGATCGCGCTTGTTGCGCCGGAAAGTCGGACGCTCATCCGATCCCGATGCCAGCAGGTCCCCGACACCACAAGAGGCAACGGGCTCCACTCGGCGAAACGGGCCAGCGCCTGGTCGAGGGCCACATCGAGACACACCGTGCGTTCAGACCGTGGTTGCGGCAGGCATTTCAGCGATGCATCGAGAATGATGCCAAGCGTTCCCAGTGATCCGGCGAGCACGCGCGAGACATCGAAGCCAGCGACGTTTTTCATCACGCGACCGCCGAAACCGAGCTCGTCGCCCTTGCCGTCGAGCAGGCGCACGCCGAGCACGACGTCGCGCACGGCGCCAGCATAGGGCCGGCGTGGTCCCGACAGCCCCGCTGCGATGCACCCGCCGAGCGTGGCGCCATCCCCAAAATGAGGCGGCTCGAAAGCGAGCATCTGCTGCTCGGCGGCGAGTGCGCTCTCGATTTCCGTGAGCGGTGTACCGCAACGCGCGGTGACGACGAGCTCGGTCGGATCGTAGTCGACGATACCACGATGCTCGCGCGTATCGAATGCCTCGCCGGCGATGACCTGGCCATAGAAGTCCTTGGTGCCGGCGCCGACGATGCGCAGCGGCGAGTGCGTCAAGGCGGCGGACAGGACGCGTTCGCGCCAGCACGCGACGGTACTCATCGTCGTGACAGGGTCACGGATGCGACGCCTGGCCGGGCACGACCAGCACTTCGGTTTCACGCGATGCGTCGGCGGCCCATTGCGTCATTGCCGGCAGCGCCAGCAGCGCCTCGAGATACTCCTGCGACGCTCCGGTCAACACGACGCCGTAGCTGCGAAAGCGAAACGCGACCGGACACCAGAATGCATCGACGATGCTGAATGCGCCGCACAGGAAAGGGCCGCCTTCGCCGAAGCGCGCGCGGCCTTCGCGCCATATCGCATCGATGCGGGCGACGTTGGCTGCCGTTTCCGGCGTCGGCCGCATGCTCGTGTGCACGCGCAGATCCATGCTGAGCTGGTCGCGCAGCTCGGCGAAGCCTGAATGCATTTCAGCGCTGGCGCAACGCGCCCATGCGCGCGCGCCGTCGTCCTCAGGCCAAAGGCCGGGATGGCGCTCCGCGAGGTACTCGGCAATCGCAAGCGAATCCCAGACTACGCGCTTGCCATCGTGCAGGCAGGGCACGCGCCCCGAAGGCGAAACTGCAAGCAGTCGCGGCTTCGACTCGGCGCCGTACAGCGATATCCTTTCCTCGCGAAATCCGATGCCGGCGTTTTTCATGAGCACCCACGGGCGCAGCGACCACGACGAGTAATTCTTGTTGCCGATGTAGAGCGTATACATGGATTCGAACCCGACGCCAGGTGAATGGAGGGTACGACGCGGCCCGCGGATTTCGCTAGAGCGGGACTGTCTTGCCGGGATTCATGATGTTGTCGGGATCGAGTGCACGCTTTATCGCGCGCATCGAGTCTACGGCCTCGCCGTGCTCCTGCGCGAGGACGTCGAGCTTGTGCCAGCCGATGCCGTGCTCGCCGGTGCACGTGCCGCCCATCGAGATAGCGCGCATCGACACGCCCTTGGCGAGCGCCTCGGCGCGCTCGCGCTGCTCGGACGATGCGGGGTCAAAAAGGACGACCAGGTGAAAGTTGCCGTCGCCGACGTGTCCCAGGATCGGAGCGATCAAGCCGCTGGATTCGACGTCGCGACGCGTCTCGATGATGCAATCCGCGAGCCGCGAGATCGGCACGCAGGCATCGGTGGCGAACGAGGTCATGCCCGGGCGATACGCCATCGCCGCGTAATACGCGGCATGGCGCGCTTTCCACAGGCGGGTGCGGTCCTCGGACTGCGTCGCCCACTGGAATGCGCTGCCGTCGAATTCGGCACAGATCGCCTGCATGGCTTCGCTCTGCTCGCGCACGCCGGCGGGCGAGCCATGGAACTCGAAGAACAGCGTCGGCTTGATCTCGAAGCCCTCGAGCTTCGAGTAGCGGATCGACGCGTCCATCTGAACGTCGTCGAGCAGCTCGATGCGCGCCACCGGAATGCCGGTCTGCATCGCCATGATCACCGCGTTGACTGCGTTCTCGAGATCCGAAAACTGGCAAACCGCAGCGGCGATCGCCTCGGGTACCCCGTAGAGACGGACCGCGACCTCGGTGATGACGCCCAGCGTTCCCTCGGCGCCGACGTACAGCCGCGTGAGATCGTAGCCAGCGCTCGACTTGCGCGCCCGCCCGCCGGTGCGGATCAGTTTGCCTTGCGCGGTGACCACGGTGAGCCCGAGCACGTTCTCGCGCATGGTGCCGTAGCGCACGGCATTGGTACCCGATGCGCGCGTCGCTGCCATGCCACCGAGCGTCGCGTTGGCGCCGGGATCGATCGGAAAGAACAGACCGGTGCCCTTGAGCTCTGCGTTGAGCTGCTCGCGGGTGACCCCCGCTTGCACGCGGCAATCGAGGTCGCCGGCATTGATCTCGAGCACGCGGTTCATCTGCGAAAGATCGACGCATACTCCGCCATAGAGCGCGGCGACATGGCCCTCGAGCGAGGTGCCCACGCCGAAAGCGATGACGGGCACGCGCGCAGCCGCGCACAGGCGCACGGTCGCGACCACCTCCTCGTTGGTGTGCGGATACACCACGACATCGGGCATGCCGGCATCGGCGAGGCCTTCGCCGTGGCTATGCTGCTCGCGCACCGCATGTCCCGTGCTCGCGCGCTCGCCGTAGTCTCCGCATAGCGTGCGCACCACGCCGGCGAGCGCGCGGGGGTCGGGCCGTACCAGGGTCGCGCTGCTCATCTGGAACTCCTAGAAGCGTGGCAATTCTGGATGCGGAAGCGCTCCGCCATGGATGCGCATCCGGCCCATTTCCGCGCAGCGGTGAAGCGTGGGCACCGCCTTGCCCGGATTGAGCAGATCTTCGGGGTCGAAGGCATGCTTGACCGCGTGAAAGCGCGCGAGTTCGAGCGGCGCGAACTGAACGCACATCTCGTCGATCTTCTCGATGCCGACGCCGTGCTCGCCGGTGATGGTGCCGCCCGCCGCGATGCACGATTCGAGGATGCGCGCGCCGAACGCGGTGGTCTTGTCCGCGTCACCCGGACGGTTCGCATCGTAGAGTATGAGCGGATGGAGGTTGCCGTCGCCGGCGTGAAAGACGTTCATGCAGGGCAAGCCGAATTCCTGCGACAACGCAGCAATCTCCTTGAGAATGGGCGCCAGCGATCGCCTCGGAATCGTCCCGTCGATGCAATAGTAGTCGGGCGAGATGCGTCCGGCCGCCGGGAACGCCGCCTTGCGCCCCGACCAGAACTTGAGTCGCTGCGATTCGCTTTGCGATGCTTCGATGAGCGTGGCGCCGCAGCGCTCGAGAAGCCTACGCACGGTCTCGACCTCCTCGGCGACCTCCTCGGGGGTGCCGTCGGACTCGCAGAGCAGGATGGCCTCGGCATTCTGCGGGTAGCCGGCATGCACGAACGGCTCGACCGCAGCAATGGTCAGCTTGTCCATCATCTCCAGACCGGCGGGGATGATGCCTGCGCCGATAATGGCGGCCACCGCATCTCCCGCCTTGGCCACGTCGTCGAACGCGGCGAGGATGCATCGAGCCGCCTGCGGCAACGGCGTGAGCTTGACCGTAACCTCGGTGATGACGGCAAGCAGCCCTTCGGATCCTGTGATCAGCGCGAGCAGGTCGAAGCCCGGCGCATCTAGCGCATCGCCACCGAGCTCGACGATCTCGCCGTCGATCAGCACCGCGCGCACCCGGCGCAGGTTGTGCACGGTCAAGCCGTATTTGAGGCAGTGAACGCCCCCGGAATTCTCGGCGACGTTGCCGCCGATGGTGCACGCGATCTGGGAGGAGGGATCGGGCGCGTAGTAGAGCCCGTACGCGGCGGTTGCCTCGGAGATCGCGAGATTGCGAACGCCGGGCTGCACGACCGCGCTGCGCGTCGCCGCATCGATGGACAGGATGCGATTGAATTTCGCGAGCGACAGAACGACGCCATTGCGATGAGGCATCGCACCACCCGAGAGACCCGTTCCCGCGCCGCGGGCGACTACGGGAACATGTGCGGCGTGGCAGAGCTTGAGGATGGCCACAACCTGCGCTTCGTTCTCCGGAAGGATGACCGCCTGTGGCTGCTCCCGGAAAAGCGTCAGTCCATCGCATTCGTAAGGACGCGTGTCCTCCGGCGCGGTGAGCAACGCCGAGGGAGCTACGATTTCGCCGAGTGCGGCAACGAGAGTCGGATCAAGCATTGGGTCGTATCGCCACCAAATTATTCCACAAAGCCCCACCGCCGGCCACGCGCCCGAGCGCGGGGTCACCGCGCTCGTCTATAATGGACCCTCGCCGACGCAGGCTTTAGCCAGACTCGGCCGATGCCGGGAGGCCCCGAACGAATGGATCCGGGTGAGATCTACGCAAAGACCGAGGAAGGCGTTCGCGAGCTCAAGGAGCGCCAGCGAAACCTTCCGATTGCTTTGCGCACCCTGCTCATCATGGTCGATGGCAACCGGACCGTCGCCGAAGTCCTGGAGCACGCGCGAGCGCTCCGCGTCGATGCGGCGGCGCTCGGATCGCTCGAGCGCGCCGGTCTCATCTCGAAGCGTTTCAGCGCGCCGTCGGCTTCGAACAGCGGATCCGCGCCTGCTCCGCGCAGCGAAAGCGAAGTGCAGCGCTTTCTCGCCGCCCAGCAGCAGATGAGCGATGCGATCAATGCGCATCTCGGATTTCGGGGTTACATGATGATGATGCGGTTACAACGCGCGGCGAATCTGCGCGACCTGCACGATCTGCTTCCCGATTTTGCCCAGGCTTTGGTCAAGCGCATCGGCGTCGATGCAGCGACGCCAATCGTCGCTCCTCTGCAGCAGCTGATCGCGCAAGAGCGCTGACCTCCATCGCGAAGCGGCGCGCGATGTCCTCGCCGAATCCCGATCCCGCGCCGGTCACGATCGCCACCTTCTGCTCGAGTCTCATCGGTCTGCCGCTCCTTTGCCGCGCATCCTTATGAGCGGTCGTCCAGATGGTGGCAAAGCATCAACCGCGCTGGCCGATGCTCGCCGGAAACGTCGGCGGCCGCCGCGCAAGGCTCGCCTGCTCGAACGCGAAAGCGATGCGCAGCAACGTCGGCTCGCTCCAGGCACGCCCGAAAAACGACACGCCTACCGGCAGTCCCGACACAAAGCCCGCCGGCACCGTGATGCTCGGATATCCCGCCACCGCCGCCGCGCTCGAACTGCTCGCGATCGCGTGATCGCCGAGCAGGTAGTCGGCGATCCATGCCAGCGCATCGGTTGGCGCGACGATCGCGTCGAGACGCTCGTGGTCCATCACGGCGTCGATGCCTTCAGTGCGTGAGATGCGCTTGCAGGTGGCCAGCGCTTCCAGGTATTCGGGATTGGACAACGGTCCCTTTGCCTGCGCCTTCATGAACAGATCCTGCCCGAAGTAGGGCATTTCCCGCGCGCGAAAGCGCTCGTTGAAGGCAATCACCTCCTGCAGCGAGCGAACGTCGCCGGCGCGCTGTTGCAGATAGACGTCGAGATCGGCCTTGAGCTCGGTAAGGAGCACGATCAGCTCCGGGTCAGCGAGCTTGTCCATGTTGGCCAGGTCGGCGGGATCGACCAGGATCGCGCCGGCCTTGCGCAGGATGGCGAGCGCCGCATTGATCACGGCGTCGACGCCGTCCAGTGTTCCAAAGTAGTTGCGCGCCACTCCGATGCGCGCGCCGCGCAGCCCGTCGCGATCGAGGAACTGCGTGTAATCCGCATGAATGTGCCCTTCGCTCGCGGCGGTCGCGGAGTCCTCCGGATCGGCGCCGGCGATCACGCCAAGCACGATGGCGGCGTCACGCACGGTGCGCGTCATCGGTCCCGGCGTGTCCTGCGTATGCGCGATGGGAATGATGCCGGTTCGGCTGGCGAGTCCGACCGTCGGCTTGATGCCGACGATGCCATTGATCGACGACGGGCTCACGATCGAGCCGTCGGTTTCGGTGCCGATCGCCACCGTGCACAGGTTCGCCGCCACCGCGGCGCCCGAGCCCGAGCTCGATCCCGATGTGTTGCGATCCAGCGCATAGGGATTGCGCGTGCGGCCCCCGCGCGCGCTCCAGCCACTGGTCGAGCGCGTCGAGCGGATGTTCGCCCATTCGCTCAGGTTGCTCTTGCCGAGGATCACCGCGCCCGCCGCGCGCAACCGCGCGACGATCGGAGCGTCGCGCGGCGCGGGCGCGCCGAGTAGCGCCAGCGATCCCGCGGTCGTGTGCGTGCGATCGCCGGTCTCGATGTTGTCCTTGATCAGCACCGGCACGCCGTGCAGCGGTCCCCTGATCGTGCCGCGCGCGCGCTCGCGATCGAGCTCGTGCGCGATGGAACGCGCATCGGGATTGAGCTCGAGCACGCTCTTCAGCGTGGGTCCGGCGGCATCAATCGCCTTGATGCGAAGGAGATACGCGTCGACCACACCGGTCGCGCCGAGCGCTCCCGATGCGAAGCGTTCCTGCAGCGCATCGATGGTGATCTCGTCGAGCGCAAACGCCCCCGTGGCTGCGCCTGCCTTCCCCGCGCCCGGGGCGCCGTCGGCTGGGAATATCGCCGCAGAAACCAGCGTCGCGTTGAACAGCACCCCTTCACGCAGGAACCGCCGGCGGTCAACGCCCATCGCGAACACTCGCTCTCATCGTCTAGCCGTGGCGCACGACCACGGTCTTCAGCGCGGTGAAGCCATATAGTGCCTCGAAGCCCTTCTCGCGGCCATAGCCACTGGACTTCACGCCACCGAAGGGCAGTTCCACGCCGCCTCCGGCGCCATAGTTATTGATGAAGACCTGCCCGCACTTGAGCGCGCGCGCGAGGCGGAGCTGGCGAGCGCCGTCGCGGGTCCACACACCGGCGGCGAGCCCGAACTCGGTCGCGTTGGCAAGAGCCACCGCGTGTGCCTCGTCGGTGAACGGCATCGCTGCGAGCACGGGTCCGAAAACTTCCTCCTGCGCGAGGCGATGGTTCGGCGGCACATCGCGAAACAGCCTCGGCACTGCGTAGAAGCCGCCCTTGGGCGCGTCGGACATCAGCGTTCCCTGCGCGACCGTCGGAATGCCGTGGCGCTCCGCCTGCGCGATGAACAGGCGCACCCGCTCCTGCTGCGATGCGCGGATAAGCGGGCCGCAATCGGGATCGGCGAGCGCTGGCCCTGTGCGCAGGTCGCCGAAGCGCTCGGCAAGCGAGGAAAGGACCGGCTCGTAACAGGCCTCCTCGATCAGCAGGCGGCTTCCCGCGGAGCACGTCTGCCCCGCATTCTGGACGATCGCGCTCACCACGGCTGGCAGCGCCGCGGCCAGGTCGGCGTCGGCGAACACGATTTGTGGCGACTTGCCGCCGAGTTCGAGCGTGACCGGGCAATGACGCTTCGCCGCTTCCTGCGCGACCTGTACGCCGGTGGCGGGCGAGCCGGTAAACGACACGTGCTGCACTCCGGGGTGAGACACCAGCGCGGTCCCCGCTTCGCGTCCAAGCCCGGTGACGATGTTGATCGCACCGGCAGGAAGCCCGACCGCCGCGGCGAGCTCGGCGACGCGCAGCAGCGAAAGACATGCATCCTCCGCGGGTTTCACCACGCAAGCGTTGCCCGCGGCCAGTGCGCCGGCCACCGAGCGTCCGAAGATCTGCAGCGGGTAGTTCCAGGGAATGATGTGCGCGGTGACGCCGTGCGCCTCGCGCCAGGTTAGCACCGTGTAACCGGGCGCATACGGCAGCGTTTCTCCGTGCAGCTTGTCGCAGGCGCCGGCGTAGAACTCGAAATAGCGCGCGCATGCGATGACGTCGTTCTTGGCCTGCGACCAAGGCTTGCCGCAGTCGCGCGACTCGATGTTCGCGAGCTCGACCGCATGATCGAGAATCGCGTGCGACAGCTTCGCGAGCGCGCGGCCCCGCGCTACCGGAGCCAGCGCTCCCCACCCGCCATCGCGCGCACGCTGCGCGGCCGCGACGGCGCGATCGACATCGGCCGCATTGCCGCGCGCGATCTCGGCGAAGGCGCAACCGTCACTCGGGTCGATCATCGGCAGCGTCTCGCCCGACGACGGCGCAACCTGCGCGTTGTCGATGAAATGCCGCGGCGGCACGCGGATGACGGCAGTGTCCATGATCGTGAGCGGCGTGCGCGCTGCGGGCCTCATTTCGCGGGCCGGAACTTGTACGCCAGCGTGTTCTCGTCGGTGCGCGGCACGTAGGTGATGCCGTCGCGCGTCGCCCACAGGTTCACCTGGAAATGCAGCGGGATGATGCCGGTATCGTTGATCGCGAGCTCGGTCGCGCGCTGCAGCACGGCTTCGCGCTTCGCGATCGTCGACCGTCGCCAGCGCCTCCTCGAGCAGCGCATCGACCTTGGGGTTCGAATAGCGCCCGCGATTCGCGGTGCCGAAGCCCTTGTCCTTGTTGTACGTCGGCGAGCAGCGCCTTGAGCGGGCTCGACGCCTCGCCGGTGCCCGAGCTCCAGCCGACCAGCATGAAGCTGAACTTGAGATCGGTCGCCTGCGCGAAGAACGTCGCCGAAGGCATCGCCTCGACCTTGGTCACGATGCCGACGCGGGTGAGCATCTGCGCGACCGCCTGCGCGATCTTCGCGTCGTTCACGTAGCGGTTGTTGGGCGCATGGATGGTGAGGCCGAAGCCGTCGGGATAACCGGCTTCGGCGAGCAGCTTCTTCGCGCCTTCCGGATCGTACGGCTTCGACCTTGAGGTTCTTGGTGGTGCCGAACATGCCATCGGCGAGCAGCTGGCCGGCGGCGACCGCCTGGCCTTCCATCACCTTGTCGACGATCGCCGGACGGTTGATCGCCTTCGACATCGCCTTGCGCACGCGCGCATCCTTGAGCGGATTCTTCGTGAGCGGCTTGCCGTCCCGGTCGGTGACGAAGGGCGACACATCGCGATCGCTGTCCATGTGCAGGTAGATGAGCCGGTCGGCGATGATGCGTGTACACGGTTGAGCTTCTTGTCGGCGCGGATGCGCGCGACGTCCGAGGTCGGCACGTACTCGATCGCCTGCACGTCGCCGGCGAGCAGCGCCGCGACGCGCGAGGCATCGTTGGGAAGCAGCCGCAGCGTAACCTTTTCCCACGGCGTCTTGCCGCCCCAGTAGCCGTCGTAGCGCGCGAGCTCGATGCGATCGCCCTTCGCGTAGCGCACGAGCTTGTACGGCCCGGTTCCGATCGCCGCCTTGCCGTTGTTGAAGTCCTCGGTCGTCGCCTTCGCCGCCTGCTTCGAGATGATCGCGACCTGCGTCATGTCGGACGGCATCAGCGGGTACGGCGTCGCCGTCTTGAAGCGGATCGTGTACGGGTCGACGACGACGATTTCCTTGATCTGCTTGGTGTACGCGGTGAACGGCGACGGGCTGTTCGGCAACGAGCGGCACGCGCTCGATCGACGCGACCACATCGGCTGCCGTGAACTCGCTGCCGTCGTGGAACTTCACGCCTTTGCGCAGCTTGAACTCCCAGGTCATCGGATCGACCGTCTTCCACGACTCGGCGAGGCCCGGAATCGCTCTTTGCCGCTCGTCGCGCAGCACCAGGTAGTCGAAGATGTGCGCGGCGACGTTGTTGTTCGGCGTGACGTTGTGAAAGTGCGGATCGATCGCGGTGACGTCGGCACCGATGCCGATCGTGAGGTCGGTGGCGCACGCGCACACGGAGCCCAGGGCGGCCACGCCGAGCATGAGCACGGCATGGAAGCATCGCTGAAACATCATGGAACCCCCCGGTCGGCGCGAGGTCGAACTCGCATGGACAAGCATAGCGGAACAGTAACGAATTGTAACGTCGCGTCGTCGACGCAGTTGTTCGTCAACTGCACGTCACGCGCGAACGTTGGTGTAAGTGTTCCGCACCGCTTGCGGATCAACAGCATGGAGGTCGTATGAATCACCGATTCAACCGTCGTCGTCTTGCAACAGCGCTGTCCGCCGCGGCCATCGTCGCAGCAGGCATTGCCATTGCGCCGAGCGCGTCGGCGGGCGGTAGCGTCGCGGTGTCGATCGGCGTGCCGGGACTCGCGGTCGGATATTCCAATCATGGGTACGGCTACGTCGCGGCGGCACCGGTTCCGGCGCCGGTTCCTTACACGTACGCGCCCTATCCCTACTACGCCGATCCTTATGCGGTGACGGCGCCCGTCGTGACGTATACCGCGCCGATCGTTTACGCGCCGTACTACCGCCCGTATGTGCGCGCCTACGCGCCGTACTATCGCGGTCCGGTTCACATCGGCTACTACGGGCATTACCACCACTAGCAGCACGCAGCGTACGGCGCTCGAAGCGTGCGCGGGCCTGAGCGATCAGGCCCGCGCTCTTATCGCGGCGCTCCATAGCTGATGCGATAGATCGCCCCTGCGTTGTCGTCCGAAACGAGCAGCGAGCCGTCCGGCGCGACCAGCACGTCAGCCGGTCGGCCCCACGCCTCCTGTCCCTGCAGCCACCCGGTCGCGAACGGCTCGTAGGAAACCGCCTTTGCGCCGTCCAGCCGGACCAGCGTGACCCGGTAGCCGATCTTTGGCGCTGCGGTTCCACGATCCGTGCTCGGCGATGAAGATCTGGTTGCGATACGCGGCTGGAAACTGCGTGCCCGTGTAGAAGCGCATGCCGAGTGCAGCGACGTGCGCGCCGAGCGCCTGCGCCGGCGCGACGAAATCCGAGCACGGGTGCTTGCGACCGTATTCGGGATCGGCGACGCTGCCCGCGTGACAATACGGGTAGCCGAAGTTCATCACCGGCGCGCACCGCGTGATTGAGCTCGTCCGGAGGAAGATCGTCGCCGAGCATGTCGCGGCCGTTGTCGGTGAACCATAACTCGCCGCTGCGCGGATCCCAGTCGAAGCCCACGGTATTGCGCACGCCGCGCGCGTACACCTCGAGCCCCGACCCGTCCAGGTTCATGCGCATGATATTCGCGTAGCGATCGGGATCGGGTTCGCAGATGTTGCATGGCGCGCCGACTGGAACGTAGAGCTTGCCGTCGGGACCGAAGGCGATGAATTTCCAGCCGTGGTGTGTTTCGCTCGGGAAACGATCGCTGACGACGACGGGTGCCGGCGGATCGGCCAGATGGTCTTCGATGTCGTCGAAGCGGAGGATACGGTCGACTGCCGACACGTAGAGCGCGCCATCGCGAAAGGCGACTCCGGCGGGCGGCTTGAGACTGGACGCGATCGTGATGACCTGAGGGGCGGCGCCGTTTCGCATGCGCAACGCGTAGACCTTTCCGGCCTGCGTCGATCCGACGAACAGCGTGCCCTTCGCGCCCCAGTGTCATGGCGCGCGCGTTGTCGACGCGCGCCACCAGCTCGATCGTGAATCCCGGCGGCAGCTTGATTTTGTCCAGCGGCAGTGCCTGCGCCGAGGCCCGATCCTCTCCCAGCGCAATAGCGAACAGCAGCACGAGAACAACATTCCATCGGTCCATCGGACTCTCCTTAAGGTGGGATGGTCGCTGCTACCCCGCGGTGCACGATCGCGGCCAGCGTCGCTGTCGACCGGATGGCATTGACATGGACCCGCACGGTTCATATCCTGTTCCCTCCACCCGCAGGAATTCCGACGTGAACGCCCCTACCGCCGTGGCCGATCGCGTCGAACTCGTCGGCCTGGAGCTGATCCGCACGCTGATCGCCTTCGACACCACGAGCCGCGATTCGAACCTCGCCCTGATCGACTGGGTGCGCGACTATCTGGCCGGCCACGGGATCGATTCGCAGCTTACCTTCGACGACGACCGGCGCAAGGCCAATCTGTTCGCGACGCTGCCCGCGCGCGACGGCAAGGCGTCGCGTGGCGGCATCGTGCTATCGGGCCACACCGACGTCGTTCCCGGTCGATGGACAGCCCTGGAGCACGCCGCCTTTCGAAGCGACCATCATCGGCGATCGACTCTATGGCCGCGGCGTCGCCGACATGAAGAGCTTTTCGGCGATCGGGCTCGCCTTCGTCCCCGAATTCCTGCGGCGCGGACTCAAGCGTCCGCTGCACTTCGCGCTGTCGTACGACGAAGAAGTCGGCTGCGTCGGCGTGCGCCGCCTGATCGCGGACATCGTCGCGCGCGGCATCAGGCCCGCCGGCTGCATCGTCGGCGAGCCCACCGGAATGCATCTCGTCGTCGCGCACAAGGGCAAGAAGAGCTACCGCTGCCGCGTTCGCGGCCACGAAGCGCATTCCTCGCTGACGCCGCGCGGCGTCAACGCGGTACAGGTCGCCTGCGAGATCGTGACCTTCCTTACGCACATGGCGCGACGATTTCGCGATCGCGGCACCTTCGACGCGGCGTACGACGTTCCGTACACGACGGTGCACACCGGCGTGATCCGCGGCGGCACCGCGCTCAACATCGTGCCGCGCGACTGCAGTTTCGATTTCGAGTTCCGCCACCTGCCGTTCGACGATCCGGATGTGCTGTTCGCCGAAGTGAAGCGCTTCGCGGCGACGCTGCTGCCGGACATGCACGCGGTCGATGCCGCGACCTACATCGAATTCGATCAGCTCTCGTCCATGCCCGGCTTCGACACGCACGGCGGCAGCGAGATCGTCGAGCTGGGCGGCCGTTGCAGCGGCACGCACGACTTGCGGCAAGGTATCGTTCGGCACCGAGGCATCGCTGTTTCACAACGCCGATGTCTCCACCGATCATCTGCGGCCCCGGGCACATCGAGCAGGCGCACCAGCCCAACGAGTGGGTGTCGCTCGAGCAGCTCGCTCAGTGCGAGGCGTTCATGTCGCGCCTCGCCGACCACATGTGCAGCGCATAGGTCCCGTAGATGCCGTTGCCTGACGCCGGCGCGTCCGGAAGCGCCGTGCCGCCGCCGCAATCCTCCGCCCCGCCCCCGCCAATCGAAGTCACTTTCCCCGACCTCGGGACGTGGGCCAGCGGCAATTCGGGCATTCCGTATGCCTGGACGCTTCGCCGCCGCGCGCCCCGGTCCGCACGTGCTCGTGCAGGCGCTCACCCACGGCAACGAGGTGTGCGGTGCCATCGCCTCGACGCGCTGCTGCGCGAAGGATTGCGTCCGCGCCGCGGCACGCTGACGTCGGTATTCGCAAACGTCGGCGCCTATCGCCGCTTCGATCCGGCCGATCCGTTCGCATCGCGCTGCGTCGACGAGGATTTCAACCGCCTGTGGACTGCGCGAGGTGCTGGACGGACCGCGCAGCAGCGTCGAGCTCGAGCGCGCGCGCGAGCTGCGCCCGCTCTACGACCGCGTCGATTACCTGCTCGACCTGCATTCGATGTCCGAGCCGTGCCCGCCGCTGGCGATGGCAGGCTCGCAAGCGCAAGGGCCTCGAGCTCGCGCGCGCGATCGGCATTCCACGAGCACATCATCGTCGATGGCGGTCACGCGGCCGGACGGCGTCTGCGCGACTACGCGTTCTTCGACGATGCCGGCGATTCGCGCAACGCGCTGCTTGTCGAATGCGGTCAGCACTGGGAGGCGGCTGCGCCGGAGGTCGCGCGCCAGGCGACGCTTCGCTTTCTCGTGCATTTCGAGATGCTCGGCGACGGCTTTGCGGCACCGCCGCCCGAGCCTCAGGTGGTCATCGAAGTGACCGCCGCGGTGACGATCGCCAGCGACGACTTTCGCTTCGTCGCACCGGTGCATGGCTTGCAGACCATCGCGCACAAGGGAACCGTCTTTGCGACCGACGGCGGCGCGCCCATCCGCACGCCTCACGATGGCGCGGTGCTGATCATGCCGACACGCCGTCCGAAGCGTGGCGAGACCGCGGTACGCATCGGGCGGATCGTTTGAACTACTCCAGCGGCGGCAGCTCGGCACGTACCGGCACATCGCGCCAGTAGCGCGCCTCGCGTTCGCGCTGCGCATGTACGCCGCGTGCATTCGGCCCGAAGTCGAAAATCATCGCCCCGTCGTAGTCGGTGCGAAAGCGCGCGATGCCCGCCTGCGCATAGCGGTCGACGACCTCCGGTCGCGGATGGCCAAAGCGGTTGCGATAACCGGGTGTGAACACGGCGGTGTCGGGGTGCACCGCATCGATGAAGGCCTGCGTCGACGAACTTCGGCTGCCGTGGTGCGGGACCACGAGCACGTCGGAGCGCAAAGCCGCGGCGCTACGGCGCACCAGATCGGCTTCGGTGCGCGCCTCGATGTCTCCGGTGAGCAGGATGCTGCCGTGCGCTGCCGCAACGCGCACGACGCACGAAAGGTCGTTCGACTTTAGCTTGGGATTGGCGTAATTGGCTTCGACCGGATGCAGCAGCTCGAAGTCGACCCCGTCCCAAGTCCAGCGCTGGCCCGCGCTGCATCGCCGTGCATGCTCGTGCCTCGCCTCGCGCTCACGCAGGATGGGATGCGTCGCGGGCAGCGACGACAGCACCGATGCCACGGGAACAGTCTGCAGCAATGAAAGAGCACCGCCGCTGTGGTCGGTGTCCTGATGGCTCAACACGAGCATGTCCAGCGTCTGCACGCCGGTGCCACGCAACATCGGCGCGATGATCCGGTTTCCGGCATCGGCGTTTTCGCTGTAGCGCGGTCCGGTGTCATACAGCATAGCGTGCGCGTGCGTCTGCACCAGCACCGCCAGCCCCTGGCCGACGTCGATCACAGTGACCTTGAACGCGCCGGCGGGCGGCCACACCGGCAGCGCCAGGAACAGCGGCAGCAGCCATAAGGTGCCCAGCGCCCTCCCGGGTACGCCGCGTGGAGCGAGCAGCCACATCACGCCGATCATGCCTGCAAGCGCGGTCCAGGCTGGAGGCGCGTGCTGCTGCCATACTGCCGAAGGCAGCGCGCTCAACATCTCGAGAAACGCCGCAAGCCATGCAAAGACCTGGTGCGCAATGAGGAGCAGCAGGTCCCATGGCAGGACGATCGATGCCAGCGCCAGCGGAACGACCATGAAGGTCACGACCGGAATCGCGACCGCGTTGGCGAGCGGCGACACGACCGAAACCTGCATGAACAGGATGAGCATCAGTGGAACCAGTCCCACCGTGATGGCGATCTGCGCGCGCACCGCCTCGCGCCATGGACGCAGTCGCCCGATGCGTCCGGCGCCGATGTAGAGCAGCAGTCCCACCGCGCCGAAGGACAGCCAGAATCCCGGCGTGAGGCCGGCCCAGGGATCCCATGCCAGCACGATCGCGAGCGCCCACAGCCAGACGACCGAGGTCGTCCCAGGACGACTGATCCAGAGTCCCGTCGCGGCGACCGCGAGCATGTACAGCGTTCGCTGCGCGGGAATCTGGAATCCCGCGAGCAGCACGTAGGCGAACGCCGCGCCTACGCCGGCGATGGCGGCGGCTCGCCGCGCCGCGAGGCGCGCGGTCAACGCGTGGCTCCTTCGCCAGAGCCAGAAGACGACCGACCCGACCAGCGCCGCAAAAAAAGTGATGTGCAGCCCGGAAATGCTGATCAGGTGTCCGACGCCTGTGCGATTGAACAGCTGCCACTGGGCCTCGGGGATTGCGCGCTCGTCGCCGATGGCGAGCGCGGCGATGACGCCTGCGTACGGCTTGCCGTCGAGCGCGGTGAGCATGCGCTGCCGGATGCGCTCGCGCGCGCTCGCCACGTAGTCGGACGCTCGGCCCGCGAACGAGTCGAGGCGCACGTTGCCGGGGTCGCGGCGCACGTAGCCGGTGGCACGCAGATCGTTTTCGAGCAGCCAAGCCTCGACGTCGAATCCCGCCGGATTGACGGTCCCGTGCGGACGCTTGAGGCGCACCAGCAACCGCCAACGCTCGCCCGCGTGCAGCGCAGGGACCGGCTCTGCCGAATCATCGCGCGAGATCGGCGCATACCACGCCAGCGATACGCTCGAAGGAACACGCGCACCGCTCGTTTCCGTGCGCTCGATCGCGAAAGCGAAGCGCGTTCCGCGGTCGACGGGCTGCGGCAGGTCGTCGACGACGCCGACGACCGCGATATCGCGGCCTTCCCATTCCGAGGGAAGCGCGTCGGCCAGACGCACCTCTGCGCGCCAGGCGGCGTAGCCGAATCCCGCGGCGCTGGCGGCGAGCAAGGCGGTCAGCGGCAGCGTCGCCATCCACATGTTGCCAACCCGCAGCGCGCGAAGACTGGACAGCCACGTTGCCGCCAGCCCGGCGGCCAGCGCGGGCGCCGCGACCCATTCGAAGAAAGGTGGAGGCAGCAGCGCCTGCTGTTGCAGCGCGATGATGCCGAGCGCGAATCCGAGCAGCAGGCAGCGCACGGTGTCAGGGCCACGCAGGCGGGACATGCATTCCCGCGCCCGACTCGCGCTCAAAAGAATACGGCCGACGCGGGCGCTTCGCCCGGAGTCGGCCGCTGTGGAGCGTCGCGCCTAGTTCTTGGCGGTCGGCGCCTGCTTCATGAATTCCTGGATCTTGGCGTCGAATTGCGCGTAGGGCATTGCACCGACGATGCGCACGCCCTCGATCTTGCCGTTCTGGACACGACCCAGTACGAAGGCAGGCGTTCCAGTCACGCCCGCCACGGTGCCTTCGGCGATGTCCTTGTCGATGGCGGCCTTGTACTTGTCCGAGTCGATGCACGCCTTGAACTTGCCCACGTCCATCGACGCGCTCTGCGCGTAGCCTGCGATCTTGTCCGGCTGCAGCTGGCTCGCGTTGACGATCAGCGTATTGCGGAAGTCCCAGAACTTGCCCTGCTCGGCCGAGCAGCGAGCCGCAATCGCGCCGCGCATCGCGTTCTCGTGGAAGCTCAAGGGGAAGTCGCGGGTGACGAAGCGGATCTTGCCGGTATCGATGTAGTTGGCCTTGATCTGTGCGAATGCATCGTTGTGGAAGCGCTGGCAGAACGGGCACTGGTAATCGGTGTACTCGACGAGCACCAGAGGCGCGTCTTCCCTGCCCAGCGTGTAGGTGCCGGGCACGAAGGCATAGCTCACCTTGTCGTCGACGGGGCGCTGCGGCGCCGGCGCCGCGGCGGTCGGTGCGACCGGACGCGTCTCCAGGTTCTTCCGGATGGCGCGCAGCTCTTCCAGGATCTGCGTCGCCTGCTCGGAAGTGATGCCCTGCGCTTGCACTGGCAACGCGCCCGCACACAGCACCGTCGCAGCCAATACCGCGAGGAAACGCGAAGTCATGTTCATCGTCATCGGTCCGTAGATGTTGGAATTCGTAAGCTCGGCAACGGCACCGGGGCGCCGTCGTCCGGATAATCGCAGCGATCATAGGATTGGACCTGATGCCCGAGCAAGGAGGCCCGATCAGAGGTGCCTGTCGAGGAACAAACGGTCGGCGTCCATGGATGTTCCGCGTCGGCAGTCAAGCAGAACGCGGCCAAAGCACCATCTGCGTGCAGCGAAACAGCGCGATGGTTCGGTCGGTCGATTTGTCGCGCACAACTGCATCCCACAGCTGCGTGGAACGGCCCAGGTGCGCCGCCGTCGCCACGCAGCCAATCTCGCCGCTGCGCACGGTTCCGAGAAAGTTGGTCTTGAGCTCGACCGTCGTGAAGTTCTGGGCGCCGTCGGGCAAATGCGCGATGCACGCGTAGCCGCACGCGGTGTCAGCGAGTGCGATGACACTCGCGGCGTGCAGGAACCCGTTGGGCGCCAGCAGATCCGGGCGCACTTCGAGCTCGGCGTCGACGCGCCCTTCGGCGATCGCTACGATTCGCACACCGATCAAACCGGGCAGAAAGCCGTCGCCACGATTGACAAACCGGTCAAGCGTGGCGTCGGCGCGCAGCGGCATCTCGGTTGCGTCCGGGACGGTGAAGGCGCTTTAAAGGCGCTGTTCTACCCAGCTGCGAACACTGGCCAGCGCAGCGGGCAGCTTTTCCGGGAGCGTTCCACCCGCCTGCGCCATGTCGGCGCGTCCTCCGCCTTTTCCTCCGACCTGCGTCGCGACGTGGTTGACCAGCTCGCCCGCCTTGATCCTCCCCGTGAGATCGGAGGTCACCCCCGCGATGAGCGTCACCTTCGGGCCATCGGTCGTGCCGAGCACGATGGCGGCCGACTTGAAGCGCCCCTTGAGCTGATCGAGCGTGTCGCGCAGCGACTTGGCGTCCGCGCCCTCGATCGACGCTGCAAGCACCTGCGCGCCGTTGACTTCGACGGCCTGGGCCGCGATGTCTCCCCCTTGGTTCGAAGCGAGCTTGCTCTTCAGCCGGGAAAGCTCCTTTTCGAGCGAGCGCACCTGATCGAGCGTCTGCTGCACCTTCGCAGCGACTTCCAGCGGCGAGGCACGCAGCGCGCGCGCCGCGCCGTTGAGCGCCGTCTCAAGCTCGTGCGTATACGCGAGCGCGGACTCGCCGGTGACGGCCTCGACGCGGCGAACTCCCGCCGCGACTCCGCTCTCGGCGACGATCTTGAAGCTGCCGATGTCGCCGGTACGCGTCACATGCGTGCCGCCGCACAGCTCGGTCGAGAACTCGCCCATGCGCAGCACGCGCACTTCGTCGCCGTATTTTTCCCCGAACAGCGCCATCGCGCCCGAACGGATCGCGGCGTCGTAAGCCATGTGGCGCACGTCGACGGGATGGTTGGCACGAATCTCGCGGTTGACCAGCGCTTCGACGGTTCGGATTTCTTCCTCGCTCAGCGGCTGTGAATGCGCGAAGTCGAAGCGCGTGCGATAAGCGTCGACCAGCGACCCCTTTTGGGTGACGTGCTCGCCCAGCACCTTGCGCAGCGCCGCATGCATCAGATGCGTCGCTGAATGATTCCGCGCCGCGCGCTCGCGCGACGCCCGGTCGACGCGCGCCTCGACGGTGTCGCCGATGCGCAGCTCTCCCGTCTTGACCACTCCATGGTGGCCGAACACGTCGGACTGGATCTTCTGCGTGTCGCTCACTGAAAACAGCGTCAGGCAGGCGCCGTTTTTCGACAGTTCACCGCGATCCCCGACTTGTCCGCCCGATTCCGCGTAGAAAGGCGTGCGGTCGAGCACGATGACGCCCTCCTCGCCGGTGGCCAGCGCGTCGGTCGACGCACCCTCGCGGTAGAGCGCCACCACGCGCGCCTCCTGCGCGAGCGAATCGTACCCTTCGAACAGCGTCTTCGCACCGGTGTACTCGAGGCCTCCTGCGCTCTTGAAGGTCGAGGCAGCGCGCGCCCGCTGGCGCTGCTTGTCCATCGCCGCGTCGAATCCGGCCTGGTCGACGGTGAAGCCACGTTCGCGGCAGACGTCGGCCGTCAGGTCGAGGGGAAATCCGAACGTATCGTAGAGCGTGAATGCGGTCTCGCCCGGCAAATTACGGGTGCCGCTCCGCTTCGCATCCGCGAGCGCGGCTTCGAGGACCTTCATTCCATGCTCGAGCGTTTCCGCAAAGCGTGTTTCCTCCGCCAGCGAGCACCTGCATCACGTGGTCCTGCGTTTGCGGAAGTTCGGGATACGCATCGCCCATGAGCTTCGACAAGGCGGGGACCAGCTTGTGAAAAAATGGCTTGGCCTGCCCCAGCTGATACCCGTGGCGGATCGCGCGCCGGATGATGCGACGAAGCACGTAGCCGCGTCCTTCGTTGCCGGGTATGACGCCGTCCACCACCAGGAAAGCGCAGGCGCGGATGTGGTCGGCGATCACGCGCAGCGACGGGGACACGAGATCCTTGGTCGATGTCAGCCGCGCCGCTTCCGCGATGAGGTCGCGAAACAGGTCGATGTCGTAGTTGCTGTGCACGTGCTGCAGGACGGCCGCGAGCCGCTCGAGCCCCATGCCGGTATCGACGCACGGCTTGGGCAGCGGGGTGAGAACGCCGGCCGCATCGCGATCGAACTGCATGAACACGAGATTCCATATCTCGATGTAGCGATCGCCTTCCGCGTCGGGCGATCCCGGCGGGCCGCCAGCGATCGCTGGGCCATGGTCGTAGAAGATCTCGCTGGACGGCCCGCAAGGACCGCGTATCGGCCATCTGCCAGAAATTGTCCGATGCGTATGGCGCGCCCTTGTTGTCGCCGATGCGCACGATGCGCTCGCGAGGCAAGCCGATCTCGCCGGCCCAGATGTCGTATGCCTCGTCGTCGGTCTGATACACCGTGACCCACAATCGCGTCGGCCTCGAGGCCGTACACCTCGGTGAGTAGATCCCACGCGTAGCGGATCGCATCGCGCTTGAAATAATCGCCGAACGACCAGTTGCCGAGCATCTCGAAGAACGTGTGATGGCGCGCGGTATAGCCGACGTTCTCGAGATCGTTGTGCTTGCCTCCCGCGCGCAGGCAGCGCTGCACGTCGGCAGCGCGCACGTAGCTGCGGTGGTCGAGGCCCAGGAAGACGTCCTTGAACTGCACCATGCCGCTGTTGGTGAACAGCAGCGTCGGATCGTTGGCCGGGACCAGCGGCGCCGACGGCACGATGGTGTGCCCCTTCGAGGCGAAGTATTCGAGAAAGCGGCTGCGGATCTCGGCGGCGGTCATGGTCCGGTCATGCGGCTAGGTGCCGCGAACGTTAGTAAATTCAAGATCTTAGCAGAGCTGGATGGCGGCGTCACGCCTTGGCCTTGCGAAGCAGCGCCAGGATCGACGAAACGGAGAACCCGCGCGACTGGAGAAATCGCACCTGCCGCGCCTTGTCGCGATCATCGGCCGGCAGCCGCCCAAAACGCCGACGCCAGAGCGCTTCCATCGCCTGGGCGTCGTCGATTTCGGCGTCCGCCAACGCGATTTCGATGGCGTCGGAGCCGACGCCCTTGGACTTGAGCTCGCCGGCGATGGAACGGCGGCTGTAGCGCTTCGCATTGTGTGCCGCGAATGCGCGTGCGAAGCGCTCGTCGGACAGATACCCCAGCCGCACCAGATCATCGAGCACGGCGACAGCTTCTTCGCGCGAGGCGCCCTTGCCCACCAGGCGCGACTCGAGTTCAGCACGCGCGTACTCGCGTCGCGCCAGTAGGCGGACCGCGTGCGCACGAAGGTCCGCCAGTGTTGGCGCTTCGCCGCGTCGGGTCGGGCTACTCTTCGGCGGGCGCCGCACCGCGCGCAGGCCCCGGACCCGCGATGCCGACCGCCGCGCGGATCTTCGCTTCGATTTCGGCCGCCATGTCGGGATGCTCCTTGAGGTACTCGCGCGTGTTGTCCTTGCCCTGGCCGATCTTGTCGCCTTTGTACGCGTACCAGGCGCCGGATTTCTCGATGATGTTCTGCGCCACGCCGAGCTCGATGATCTCGCCTTCGCGCGAGATGCCCTCGCCGTAGAGGATGTCGAACAGCGCCTCGCGAAAGGGCGGTGCGATCTTGTTCTTCACGACCTTGACGCGCGTCTCGTTGCCGACGACCTCCTCGCCGCGCTTGATCGAACCAATGCGGCGGATATCCAGCCGAACCGAGGCATAGAACTTGAGCGCATTGCCGCCGGTCGTGGTCTCCGGATTGCCGAACATCACACCGATTTTCATGCGGATCTGGTTGATGAAAATCACCAGCACGTTGGCGCGTTTGATGTTGGACGTGAGCTTGCGCAGCGCCTGGCTCATCAGCCGCGCCTGCAGCCCCGGCAACTGATCCCCCATCTCGCCTTCGATTTCGGCGCGCGGCACCAGCGCGGCGACGGAGTCGATCACGATGACGTCGACGCCGCCCGAGCGCACAAGCATGTCGGCGATCTCCAATCCCTGCTCGCCGGTGTCCGGCTGCGAAATCAGCATGTCGCTTACTTTCACGCCCAGCTTCCCCGCATACACCGGATCGAGCGCGTTTTCGGCATCGATGTAAGCAGCAACCCCACCAGCTTTCTGGACCTCGGCCACGACCTGAAGGCACAGCGTGGTCTTGCCCGACGATTCGGGGCCATAGATCTCGACCACGCGCCCGCGCGGCAGCCCGCCCACTCCCAACGCGATGTCCAGTCCCAGCGAGCCAGTCGAGACGACCGACAGGTCGCTCTGGACCTGGGCCTCGCCCATTTTCATGATCGAGCCTTTGCCGAACTGCTTTTCGATCTGCGCGAGCGCCGCTGCCAGCGCCTTGGTCTTGCTGTCGTCCATGGAGTTGCTTCCGTTGGCCTTGCCGAGTGCGTTGCTCATGATGCGCCTATGGGGTGGGTTCGATCGAGGCTGATTATTGCATAGAACGATCGTTCGATGCCAGTAGTCTGACGGCCTAGGACAACCGATCGATGAGGCCCTGCAATGCCACTTTTGTCGACTCGAGGCGGACCTCGTCGCGCCCCCCGGCGAGAAGCTTGCGTTCGGTCGTCACGCCGGTCGGACCTGCCCAGGCAAAGCAGACCGTCCCCACGGGTTTTTCAGCACTTCCTCCCGACGGGCCGGCGACTCCGGTGACTGCCACTGCCCACTGCGCGCGACTGGCTTGCAACGCCCCCACGGCCATCTCGCCGGCCGTCTCGACGCTCACCGCGCCGAAACGTTCAATTGTTTCCGGCGGCACCCCGAGCATTTCTGCCTTGGCCGCGTTCGAATAGGTCACGAACCCGCGCTCGTACCACTGCGAGCTGCCCGCCACTGCGGTGATCGCGGCACCCACCAGGCCACCCGTGCATGATTCGGCGGTGGCCAGCAAGACGCCTTGACGCAGCGCGATGCGACCCAGCGTTTCGGCCAGTGGTGCCAGGGTGTCGTCGATGCGCATGGGCTCGCTCAATGCTGCTCGTCCTCGCGGGCGCGATACCAATATTCGTACGCCGACACGAAGCCGTAACGCTCGTACAGCGCGATCGCCGGCGCGTTATCGGCGGTGACCTGCAGGTAGGCATGGCGGGCGCCTTTGTCGACAGCCTCGGCGAGGAGCGCGGACACGATGGCTTTGCCGAGTCCCTGGCCGCGCAACGCTTTCGCGGTGTGCACGGCGAACAGGCCGGCGTGGCCGGAGTCGATCTTGACCAGGCCGCAGGCGACCACGCACCCGTCGCGACGTACCAGCGCGCCGCTGTGCGGAAGCGGATACGAACGGGCGCGCTCGACGAGCTTGGCGACCCTCTCCGGCGCGACTTCCATCAACTCCGCGACCGGCGCCTGCCACGCCGCGACATCCATCAGCTCGACACAGTCGGTGGGCGCAGCCGGCGCACGCACCGATGCCAGGTCGACGTGGAGCACCTTAGTGCGATCGAATCGCGGCCACCCGGCGTGGTCCAGCCAGGCATCGAGGTCGGGCGGCTGCGAAAACGGCAACATCCGGAAAATCACCGGAAGCGCGACGTCGCGATAGAAATTCACGCAATGCTCGACTTTCCGCGCGAGCGGAAGCGTCGAAGCATAGAACGGATTGACGCAGCGAAGCCGCTTGGTGGGGCCGGCGCGAAATCCGAGCAGCCAACCGTCGTAGAGCAGCGACTGAAACGCGCCCGATGCGTTGAGCGCGTGCTCCTCGAGGGCGCGTGCCGTGGCGAGATCGACCGAGAGCGCGCTCATGCGACGCCTTCCCCTTTCGCGCTCCGGCATTCGCACCCGGGGCGGCGCGTCGCGTTCATGACGTGTATGCCACGCGGTGCCACAGCGCCAGTACCAGCAGCGCATAGAAAGCGGCGACGATATCGTCCGCCATCACGCCGAATCCACCGTGCCATTCGCGATCGATGAAGCGCGCTGGCGGCGGCTTGGTGATGTCGAACACGCGGAACAGGACGAACGCGAACGCATCGCGAACCGGATTGGATCCCACGAAAAAAAGTACAAGCAAGAAAGCGACCACCTCGTCCCACACGATGGCACCGTGGTCACCTTCGCCCAAAGCCCGTCCGGTACGTCCCGCGGCCCAGACGCCGACCGCGAATGCGCCGATGATCACCGCGATGAATACGGCATCGTTGGCGTACGCGCGCAATGCTGCTGCGATCGGCAACGCGACCAGCGTTCCGAAGGTGCCCGGTGCCACCGGCGCCAGGCCCGCGCCAAATCCCAGCGCAATGAAATGCGCGGGATGCGAGAACAGGAAGCGCAGCGTCGGTACCGCGCGCGCATTCATCGAGAGAAGTGGTCGAAGGCGGCAGGCAACGACGAGAGTGCGCGCCCCGTTTCGTCGAGCACGGTGAGCTGGGTCGCCGCGGTGACTTCTCCGATACGCGTGAGTTCGACGTCGAGCTCACCGCCGAGCGCGGCGACGTCGGAATCGCGCGCCTTCGGCGCCGTGAAGCACAATTCGTAGTCGTCGCCCCCGGCGAGCAGGCAACGCAGTGCGACCGGGCGCTGCGATCCATGCAGCTGCCGGTCCAGCGCCGGGTCGTGCGCAACCGCGGCCAGATCGACGCGCGCGCCGACGCCAGAGGCACGCAGCACATGACTGAGATCGCCGGTCAATCCATCGGACACATCGATGGCGGCGGTGGCGAGCCCGCGCAGCCGCAGACCCAACACCACCCGCGGGATCGGCCAAAGCAGCGCGCGCTCGCAGCGCGCGAACTCATCGGCGGACAGTTTCACCTGTCCTTGCAGGTGCGCGAGCGCGAGTGCGGCGGAGCCGAGGCGACCCGAGATCCATATCGAGTCTCCAGCGTGCGCACCGCTCCGGCGAAGTGCCCGACCGGCCGGCACCTCGCCGACGATGGTGACGCACAGCGTGAGGGGACCCCGGGTCGTATCGCCGCCGACCAGTTCGACGCCGAGCGCATCGGCGAGCTCGAACAATCCGCGCGAGAATGCCGCAAGCCACGCGCCGTCGACGCTAGTGAGCGCTCCGGCGAGTAGTGCCCAGCGTGGCGTCGCGCCCATCGCCGCCATGTCGGAAAGATTGACCGCCAAAGTCTTGTGACCCAGCGACCGCGGGTCGGCATCGGCGAAAAAATGGCGCCCCGAGACCAGCATGTCGACCGAGATCGCGATCTCGCATCCGGCACTTGGCTGCAGCAGCGCGGCATCGTCACCAATCCCGAGCACCGCGCTGCGAGTCGGACGCCTGAAAAAGCGCTCGATCAGCTCGAACTCGCCGAGCGCGCTCCCTTGGCTCATAGACACCGTGCAGCGCTCGTCCGAAACGCCACGCACCGCACGCTGTCAGGGCCGGGAAACGCCGCGGCCGCGCTAGACGCGCGCGGCGCTGGCGTCGCGCGGCCGCGCGGTGGCGGCAAGCTTGTCGAGCACGCCATTGACGAACTTGTGGCCGTCGGTGCCGCCGTACGACTTGGCGAGCTCGACTCCTTCATCGATGGCGACCCGGTAAGGCACTTCCGGTTCGTGGAGCAGCTCCCACGCACCGATCACCAGCACGCCCTTCTCGATCGGGGACAGCGCGTCGGTGGAGCGGTTGCAAAAAGGCGATAGCGCCGAGAGCAGCGAGCGATACTCGCGCGTGATGCCGCTCCAGAGCCGGTCGAAGTACGGCACGTCGCACCCGTCGAAGCCTTCCGACTGCGCGATGCGCGCGCTGATGGCGGACGGATCGTTGTTCGACAGGATCCATTCGTAGAAGCCTTGCAGCGCAAACTCCCGCGAGCGCGACCGGCTGTTCCTATTCCTCATCGATCGCGTCCATCAGGTTGGCCATCTCGACGGCCGCGAGCGCGGCGTCGCGACCTTTTTCCGCGGCACGCGCACGCGCCTGCTCTTCGGTGTCGGTGGTCAATATGCCGTTTCCGATCGGCGTTCCGAACTCGAGCGCGACGCTGGCGACGCCCGCTGCCGACTCGTTGGCGACGATCTCGAAATGGTAGGTCTCGCCGCGAATGACCGCGCCGAGCGCAACCAGCGCGTCGTAGTCGCCCGACTGCGCCATGCGCTGCAGCGCGAGCGGCACCTCGAGCGAACCGGGGACCGACGCGACCACGATCGCGTCGGAACTGACCCCCGCCCCCTCAAGCGCGCTCAATGCGCCCTCGAGCAGCGCTTCACCGATTTGCGGGTTGAAACGCGCGGTGACGATGCCTACGCGCATATGCGAAGCGCGCGCATCGACGGGAATTTTTCGGGCGGCCATGAGAATCGTAGAGGAGGCGTTGAGGTCGCGTGTCGGCGCGCGCCGGCTCAGCTGGGGTCGATCAATGCCGTGCAGGCCCGGGCGGCGCCGGCGCGTCTTCGTAGCCGGTCACTTCGAGTCCGAACCCGGCCATGCTCGGCATCTTGCGCGGCTTGGCAAGAAGTCGCATGCGACCGACGCCGAGATCGCGCAGGATCTGCGCGCCGATGCCGTAGTTTCGCAGGTCCATCTTGGTGTCCGCGCGCGGCGCATCCGACACGGCACGTTCACGGAGCTCCGACGATGTCTCTGCTCGGTGCAGGAGGACCAGCACGCCGCGCTGGTCGCGGGCGATCCTCGCGAGCGCGGCAGGAATGGTCCACGAATGTGCGCGACTGCCGTGGTCGAGCAGATCCACGACCGACAGCGGCTCGTGAACGCGGACCAGCGTTTCGCGCTCGGGGCTTACTTCGCCGCGCACGAGCGCGAGATGCGTGGCGTCGCTGAGCTTGTCGCGGAAGGTGACCAGCCTGAACTCGCCTTCCGAGGTGCGGATCGCACGCTCGCCCAAGCGCTCGATCAAACGCTCGGTCTGGCCGCGGTATTCGATGAGATCGCTGATCGCACCGATCTTGAGTCCGTGCTGCGCGGCAAACGCCACCAGATCGGGCAGGCGCGCCATCGAGCCGTCGTCGTTCAGAATTTCGCACAGCACCGCTGCCGACGAGCATCCGGCTAGTTGCGCGAGGTCGCAACACGCTTCGGTGTGACCAGCGCGCGCGAGTACGCCGCCCGGATGCGCGACCAGGGGAAACACGTGACCCGGCTGCACGATGTCGCTGGCGCGCGCGCCCGGCGCGCTGGCAACACGAATGGTGCGGGCGCGATCGGCCGCGGAAATACCCGTGGTGACGCCTTCTGCAGCCTCGATGGAAACGGTGAAGTTGGTCCCGTGGACCGAGCGGTTGAGCGGGGTCATCGGTGCGAGATCGAGCTGCTGCGCACGTTGCTCGGTAATCGCCATGCAAATGAGTCCACGTCCGAAACGCGCCATGAAGTTGACGATCTCGGGCGTAATCGCGTCGGCGACCACGACGAGGTCACCTTCGTTCTCTCGATCTTCCTCGTCGACCAGGATCACCATTCGCCCGGCGCGCAGCTCGGCGATGATCTCGGGAATCGAGCTCACCGCATGTGCCGCAGCCGATGGCGAAGCGGCGGGGTCTACTGCGTGCAGTCGAGGGGTGCTCATGACGGGTCGCGTGCGATAAGCGGAGGAACGTGCATTATACTGCGCGCGCCCGTCGCGCCGTCATCGAGCCTGCTCGGCGAAGAGCCGGTCGATGCTGCGAAACAGGTCGCTGTCGGCGTCGGCGAGGTCGTTCACGACGCTGAAATGATGGCGCCCCGGCACATATAACGGTTGCGACATCCAGCGTGGGCGGCATGGCGGCCATGCGTCCCATGCGAGCGCGGTCTGGCGAATGAATTCGGAGGTCTCATCCGCTCCCGCCGCGAGCACCAGTGGAACCGCGAGCCGCGGCGACAGCAACGCCGGGCTCATCGCCCGCGCCGTCGGCCGATCGAGCCGCAGATCCCCGTTCATCGAAGCGAGCAGCAGCGGCTCGAGATCGAAGACGCCGCTAATAGCAGCCGCGCCGCAGATCGCGTGCGGGCGCACCCCAAGCGCCGTCCAGTCGGTGGCAAGCATCATCGCCGCGAGGTGGCCACCCGCCGAGTGCCCCGCGATCGCGATGCTGCGCGCGGGAAGCCCGTGCTCCGCGCCATGCAGCGAGAGCCATGCGACCGCCTCGCGGGCCTGGTCGACGATGTGCGCAATGCCGACCTGGGGGCACAGGTCGTAATTCATCACGGCGACGCCGACGTCGCGCTCGACGAAGCGGTCGGCGACGAAAGAGTGATAGGACTTGTCGAGCGAGCGCCAGTAGCCGCCATGGATGAACAGCAGCGCTGCGCGCGGCGCGCGCGCTGGAAAGACATCCAGCGTCTGGCGCGGTCCGCTCCCATAGCGAAGGTCGAGCACGGCTGGCGCTCGCTTGCGCGTCTCGGCGCTTGCCGAGGCCCATCGGTCAAACCAATCCTGATGGTCGGGGACCGCCGCACGGTTGTTGTAACCGCGCTCGATAAGCTCCGCGGTCGATGCGGACATCAGACGCCCTTCGCCGCCACCACCTTGACCTTGAGCTCGCCGAGCGACTCGATGCGCCCGACCATCGTATCTCCGGCGACCACCGCGGCGACGCCTGCGGGCGTACCGGTGAAGACGAGGTCCCCGGGAAGCAGCTCGTAATACTGCGACAGGAAATGCAGCATGTGCGGGACGTCCCAGATCATGTCCGCCAGATCTCCCTGCTGCTTGAGCGTACCGTTCACTTCCACGCTGATACGCCCGCGCCGGGGGTGACCGACCTCGCTCACCGGATGAATCGGACCGATCGGTGCCGCTTGCGCGAATGACTTCCCGATATCCCACGGACGCTTGATTTCGCGCATCTGATTCTGCAAATCCCTGCGCGTCATGTCCAACCCGACTGCGTAGCCGTAGATGAGCCCCTCGGCCTGCTCGGGTGCGATCATCGCGCCGCGCGCGCCGAGCGCAACCACGAGCTCGATCTCATGATGGAAATTGCGCGTCGCCATCGGGTAGGCGATCTCGCCCGTCGCAGGCGGGACCACCGGAACGACTGCATCGGCGGGCTTGGTGAAAAAAAACGGTGGCTCCTTGGTGTCGCCGCCCATCTCCTTCGTGTGCTCCGCGTAGTTGCGACCAACGCAATAGATGTGGCGCACCGGGTAGACCTGGTCGGTGCCGGCAACCGGAACGCTCGGCGCGTCCCACGAGGGAATGGCGTATTTCATGAATACTCCTGATGAATGCCGGCGCAACCGGCGGGCTAAGCGGCGTCGGGCTGTCGGTCCGGAGCGGCACTTGCGAACGCAGGCTGCGCGCGGCAATGCGCGTCGATCCGGAGCAGCGTGGGATAAGCGTCCAGCGGCACGTCGTAGCGACGCGCGTTGGCGATCTGTGGCACCAGACACACGTCGGCCAGCGAAGGTGCGTCGCCGTGACAGAACTGCCCGGTCGCAGGATCCGCGCGGAGCTGCGTCTCCAGCGCGGCGAGTCCGATCTGAACCCAGTGCCGGTACCAGGCGTTCTTGGCGTCATCGCCGACCGCGAGCACCTTGGTCAGGTACTGCAGTACGCGCAGATTGTTCAGCGGATGGATGTCGCACGCGATCGCCAAGGCAACGGCGCGCACCCGTGCCCGCGCCTGCGCGGTCGCCGGCAGCAGCGGCGGCGCGGGATGGCGCTCGTCGAGATACTCGATGATCGCCAGCGATTGCGTGATCGTCACGCCATCGGTGATGAGGGCCGGCACCAGACCCTGGGGATTGAGCGCCGTGTACCCGGGCAAGCGCTGCTCTCCGCGCGTCAGATGCACCGGGACGTATTCGTAGGCAAGCCCCTTGAGCGCGAGCGCGATGCGTACCCGGTACGCCGCGGACGATCGAAAATAGTTGTGCAGCTTCATCAGCGGCGGCCTTCCTAGCTGAACGCCGAGATCCCGGTCTGCGCACGACCCAGAATCAGCGCGTGCACGTCGTGCGTGCCTTCGTAGGTGTTCACCGTCTCGAGGTTGAGGACGTGCCGGATCACGTGAAACTCATCGACGATGCCGTTGCCGCCGTGCATGTCGCGCGCGGCGCGCGCGATGTCGAGCGCCTTGCCGCAGGAATTGCGCTTCAGGATCGAGGTGATTTCCGGCGCCGCCTTGCCTTCATCTTTCAGCCGGCCCAGTCGCAGGCACCCCTGAAGTCCGAGTGTGATCTCGGTCTGCATGTCCGCAAGCTTTTTCTGGATGAGCTGATTAGCGGCGAGCGGACGCCCGAACTGCGTCCGGTCGAGCGTGTACTGGAGCGCGGCGTGCCAGCAGAATTCAGCCGCGCCGAGAGCGCCCCATGCGATGCCGTAGCGCGCGCTGTTCAGGCATCCGAACGGTCCGGCGAGGCCTTCGACGCCCGGGAGACGATTCTCTTCCGGACAGAAGACGTCGTCGAGCACGATCTCGCCGGTCACCGAGGTGCGAAGGCTGAACTTGCCTTCGATTTTTGGCGCGCTCAAACCCGGCATCGATTTTTCGAGCACGAATCCGCGGATGATTCCGTCATCTGTCTTCGCCCATACCACGAACACGTCGGCGATCGGCGAATTGGAGATCCACATCTTGGCGCCGGTCAGCCTGTAGCCGCCATCGACGGCACGCGCGCGCGTGACCATCGAGCCAGGATCCGACCCATGGTCGGGTTCGGTCAGCCCGAAGCATCCAATCCACTCACCGGAGGCCAGTTTGGGCAGATACTTCTTGCGCTGCGCTTCGCTTCCATAGACGTGAATCGGGTGCATGACCAGCGAGCTCTGCACGCTCATCATCGAGCGGTATCCCGAATCGACGCGCTCGATCTCGCGCGCGATCAGCCCATAGCAGACGTAGTTCATGCCCGACCCGCCGTAGGCTTCGGGAAGCGTGCATCCAAGCAATCCCAGCTCGCCCATTTCGCGGAATATCGCCGGATCCGAGCGCTCGTGGCGAAACGATTCGGTGACCCGCGACAACAACTTTTCCTGCGCGTAGGCGTGCGCGGTATCGCGCGCCATGCGCTCTTCGGAGTCGAGCTGCTCGTCGAGCAGCAGCGGATCGGACCAGGAAAACTTGGGTTTGGGTGCCATTGGCGGAGGCTCGAAAAGCAGAGGGCGACGGTCGCTGCCCACAGTGTCGATTATGACACGACGGGACATCGCTTCGACCCGCATGCGCGCCAGATGGCCTAACCGAAAGTCAATCCATCCAACGACTTAGGGCGAAGGTTCAAGTTTCAATCCAGCGTCGCCGTCCTAGCATGACCGAACGTGCCCAGAGGCACGGGACAGTCAGAGGCGACCATGACAATGACGCACATGACGGGCCGGAGATCGACGCAGCGGGGCCTCAACCTGCTCGAGCTGATCGGCGCTCTGGCGGTGTTCGGAGCACTGCTGGTTCTCGCTCCCGGGTCCTACGCGGACTGGATGTCGCGCCAGGAGCTTGCCAACCATACCCACCACTTTGCCGAGACGCTCGAGCTCGCGCGCAGCGAAGCCATCAAGCATGGCCATCGCGTCAATCTGTGCAAGAGCACCGACGGCCGGCAATGCGACAGCGGCAGCGCGTGGCATGCCGGCTGGATCATGTTCGGTGATGACAATCGCAACGGCGAGATCGACGAAGACGAGCCCGTCTTGCAGCGCGAGGGCACCGCGCCAAAGGGCGTCACCATCACGCAGAATCACCCCGTAGACGATTATGTGTCGTATACGAGTCTGGGCCATGCGAGGCTGCTCAACGGCGCCTTGCAAATGGGCACCTTCGTGGTGTGCAAATCAGGGCAGAATGCGCTCAAGGTCGTCCTTGCCAACGGTGGCCGAGCGCGTATCGAAAAGACAAACGACCGCTGCGCGTAGGCGGTTGCAGTGCACAACACCGCCGCGTTTCCAACAAGCGCTACGCGGGAGAAACGGCATCGTAACCGTCTGTTCCGTTGGCGATACCTCTAATCGGCTTGCCTTGCAGGTCGTAGCGGGCGAGCCCTACCATGCCCTAGGAAAAAAGGGGAATGCCGTGGATTCAGCCTGTTTCGAAACCGTTCTTACGACACGGTCGCGCGCTCATCCCGCCCGATTCGGCGGCGCCCCCGGATTCACGATGATCGAAGTGATGATCGTCGTGGCCATCGTCGCGATTCTGGCTGCGATCGCGCTGCCCAACTACGCCGATTACGTCAAGCGCGGAAAGATCATCGAGGCGACCTCGGCGCTGTCCGATCTGCGCACGCGTTACGAGCAGTTCTTTCTCGACAATCGCACCTACGTGGGTGGTTGCGTGATCATCAAGCCGGTCGTCAATACCGCGAGGGCTTTCGACATCGACTGCAGCAATGAGTCGGTATCTACATACACCGGCACCGCGACCGGCAAGGCCGGCGAGGGGATGGGCAACTTCGCCTATACGATCAACCAGAACAACCAGAAGGCAAGCACCATCACTGAATCG
Organism: uncultured beta proteobacterium; assembly: GCA_963816915.1. GTDB lineage: Bacteria > Pseudomonadota > Gammaproteobacteria > Burkholderiales > Casimicrobiaceae > PALSA-1003. Next base: position 566,338 of record CAWFMK010000007.1, on the reverse strand, counting down.
GGATGGTCGGCGAGTGGCAATTGCTGGACGATCCGCAAGGACGGCTCCTGCAGCTGAGATCCATGGAAAGTGCACACAACGCCGGATTCACCTTGATCGAGCTGCTGATCGCAGTTTCCATTTTTGCGTTTCTCCTGATGGTCGCCGGACCGCAATACGCGGACTTCATGGGCAACATGCAGATCCGCAACGGCGGCGAAAACACGCTCAACGGCGTGCGTCGCGCGCAAGCCGAAGCCATTCGCAACAACAGCCAGGCGCAGTTCGTGCTCGATCCGACGCCTTGCACCGGCGGGTGGCAAGTTCTGCGGCTCAACGACGAAACCGCAGCCTTCGATGCCGTCGAGTCGTACTTGTTTTCCGACGGTGCCTGCAAGGTGACGGCGAGCGCCGCGCCTTCCGCGGCTACCATCGTCACCTTCAACGGCATGGGCAGGATCGTTCCCAACCCCGACGCCAGCGCCACGCTGCGTTGGATCGAAATAACCAATACCAATATCAGCACGCCGCGCAAGCTGCGTGTCCTCGTCAACCCGCAGACCCCCGGCGGCATCAAGCTCTGCGATCCGGACCCGGGCGTCGCCAGCGACGATCCGCGCGTGTGCCCAGCGACATGAGCCACCGGCCAACACTGCAGGCTCGTAGTGTATCGTCGCCGCGCGACCAGGCCGGCGCGTACCTGCTCGAAGCGCTGATCGCCATCCTGATTTTTTCGTTCGGCGTTCTTGGGATCGTCGGGTTGCAGGCGCAGGCGCTGCGTTTCACCAACGACTCCGAATACCGCGCCGAGGCTGTCTACCTTGCCAACTCGCTGATATCGCAGATGTGGGTCGACAGTTACAACGCGATCCCGGCCAACTATGCGAGCCCCGGCGGCCCGAAGTTCGCCACCTTCAAGACGAACGTTTCGAACACGTTCAAAGCCGCGATGGTTCAGGACCCCGTCGTACTCGTCGATCCCCCCGCACCGATGCCGCAGGCGCCGACCAAGACGAGCCGGGTGGTGCAGGTTCAGATCTTCTGGCGGCTCCCGGGTGAGCCCGTCAGCATCCTTCACAACTACACGACGACCGGTGTGGTCGGCATGAACTAGCCATGAAACGCTTCCATCGCGCCGACTGCCTCCGGGCACAGGTTGGATTCAGCCTGATCGAGATCATGGTCGGAATCGTCATCGGCATGATCGCGGTGCTCGTGATCTACCAGGTGTTCTCGGCGGCTGAGGGCTTGCGCCGCAACACCACCAGCGTGGGTGATGCGCAGCAGAACGGACTGCTGTCGTCGTTCATGCTCAATATCGAGGTCGCGAACGCGAGCAACGGCATCGCGGATGCGATGACCGATCTGGGAACTTGCGCGCCTACTGCGAACATCGCGACGACATTCCGTCCAATTCCGCTGCTGATCACCGACGGCGGCGCCAACTCCGACTCCTTCACCGTCAACTACAGCCTCTCCCAACGCGTAGTGACGCCGGTGCAGTTTTCGCAGACTGCCGCCGCGGGCGCGCCTTACGAAGTCATCAGCCCCAACGGCTTCAAGACCGACGATCTTGTTCTCGCGATTTCGTCTTCGACGCCCGCCATCTGCGATGTTTCTCGAGTCACCGGCGTGACCGCCGATCCTGGCAGCGTCAATCTGCTCGACCCGCTGAGCGGTCAGGTGAAAATAACCCACACCCCCGTTCCGGACACGTTCACGGGCGAGTCGCTGCTGCTCAACCTCGGCCCCAACAAGTCCAGCGCGCAGCGCGTCACCTTCGATGTCAACGCGGGTGTCCTGCGCAGCACGTCGCTGTGGGACTTGGACGGAGCACCGAATGCCCAGGCCCCGAATCCGATCGCGTCGAACATCGTCATGATGAAGCTCATGTACGGCATCGACGATGGCGCAGGCGGGGTGATATGGAATGCCGCGGTCGGCGCCTGGTCGCCCGCCAACGTTCTCGCTGCAGACAACACGACGCTGAAAAAGATCAGAGCTGTCCGTCTGGGCATCGTCGTGCAGGGGGAGCAGTACGACAAGGCACTCGCGCTCGAAACGCCATCGCCGACCTGGACACTGTTCACACCCGACGTGAACCTCACCGGCGCTTTGCTGCCCGGCTTTCGCTATCGGACGTACGAAACGATCATCCCGTTGCGCAATCCGGTGTGGAACTCATGATGACCCGTCGGCGCGCAATGGTTGCTCCCGTCGCGCGCCAGCGCGGCGTAGTGATGTTCATCGCGCTCATCGTCATGGTCGCGCTGAGCCTGGCGGCGATCGCGTTGGTTCGCTCGGTGGACACGACCAACGCCGTCATCGGCAACCTGTCGTTCAGGATGGCGTCGATACTCCCCGGCAACCAGGCGGTGGAAAAAGCCGCGGCCGCGCTCTTCCCGAACGCTGACATCGCGAGTGCGATCCGGATTGCCGACACCACGGCAGACTATCTGCCCGAGAACTATTACGCCAAGAAGCGCACCGACAATGCGAGCGGCGTGCCCGACCTTCTTCAGAAGAAAAGCTCGTTCGATGCCGCCGGACTGACCAAGGTCACCGACGACTCGACTAAGACCGAAATCCGCTATGTCATCGAACGCATGTGCTCGGCCGTGGGCGCTCCGAATTACCAGAATTGCGATTTTTTGCTACCCAAGGTACCCAAGGGCAAGACGAGCGATGAGTTCGAGCCACCGGACCTGGGGCAAGCCGTGTTCTATCGCGTGACCATTCGTGTCGATGGGCCGCAGAACACGACGTCATTCCTGCAGGCCATGCTCAAGTGAGTGGTATGCGACTTGCTTCCCAGGGAATCATGACCATTTCAAAACAAGAAAAACGCATGCAATGGCGCCGCTGCGTGGCTGCCGCGCTTGCAGTCATGGTCGGACTCGGACCGATGGCGACGCCGACCTACGCGGCGCTGACACTGCTCGCGGATCAGCCGCTGAGCGTGCAGAACCAGGCGAAGCCGAACATCATGCTGACGGTCGACGATTCGACGTCGATGCTCTACGACTTCCTGCCCGACAGCGCGATATCGAAGTACTGCCGCGACATCACCGGGAACATGAACGCGTCGTGCGGCCGGATCGACACCAACACCGACCTTTCGCTGATCGGACACGGCAAGTACGTCACTCCTGGCTATATCTACGAGCAGTACGGCTTCCCTTTCCCCGCGTACGCATCTTTCGACCCCAGCGGCCCGGGCGCGGGATGCGATACGACACTCCTCGCGACGTCGACGTGCAGCGGCGGCGTCGACCCCGGTCCGCTTCCAGGACTCGAGCGTTTCCCGGGCCCGCCCGGACCCGGGAAATCTCCGCTCGCCGGCAAGCCTTATGAATACTGGACGCTCTGGCCCGCGCCGGTGCACAACACCGAGCTCAACCATGCGTACTACAACCCCAGGCTGAACTACGATCCGCCCTCGTTCGCGGACGGGTCGAGCTACCCGCAGATGAACGCGGCGAACACAATCAACTGGACGCACGTACCCGCGGATCCGTGGGCGACCACGATCAAGTACGTCGATCTGACGCAGCAGGTCACCGTCGGCCTCTGGTGCAACTCCGACTGGAGCCAGGGCCTCGAGTCCGACCCGCGCTTTTGCCGCACCAATGGAACAGGCCCCACCGCAGCGACCTCGTCGGCGTCCACCCCTGACGGAGACTACGGCTATCCATGGGCGCCAATTGGCGTGGACCCAAGCGCTGGCGGCAGCACCGCGTTGTCGATCGCGTACTCGAAAGTCGATTCGACCACGCACGCGCTGCTCGCTGCCTGGACAACCGCCAAGGATTCGAAGTTCTACTACCAGAACGACAACGTTATCTGGTGCGACGCCACCAGTCCGCTCTGGCCCAACTACGGGCCGTTGCAGCCGCAGACCTGCTCCAATCCTCCGCCGACGTTCACTCCACAGGTGTGCGAAGGAGTCACCGACCAGACCTGCGGAGGCGGAGCGACCGAAACTTGCACGGGCGTCACTCCGCAGACCTGCCAGAACGCACAGGCGCAGAGTTGCAACAACCTCAGCAACCAGACCTGCCAGGGTGCGCAGCCGCAGACCTGTTCCGGTCAGCAACCGCAGACCTGCGGCAACATCGGCAACCAGACCTGCGGCGGGATCGGTCCGCAGACCTGCGGCGGCGCGCATTTCCCCACCTGCAACGGCATCTCGCCGCAAACGTGCGACGGCGCGGTCAACCAGTCCTGCGGCGGAATAAGCTCGCAAACCTGCGATGGAACCACAACTCAGACCTGCGATAACGTCGTGCCACAAAGCTGCGACAACGTCGGCGCGCAGACCTGCGACGTGATCGGTGAAGTCTGCAATCTGCCCGATCCCGACACATGCCCGGTCGAGTGGAAGCCGGACGGCTGCCCTTGCGGCGGTCCGGAGTGCAGTGAGTGCCACCTGGAGCATGTGTGTCCCCCGGGAGTCTGCAGCGCGACCGGCGGAGCTTGCGCGTCGAATGGCGACTGCCCGGGGGCGCGTCAGTGCAGCGTCAGCCACAACGCCTGCAACGTCACGGCTGACTGCGCGCCTTTGCAGGGCACGTGCCACGTATCTGGCACCGCGTGCCTGGTGTCTGGAGACTGCCCGTCATTCGGGCAGTGCAGCGCCGCGCATAACGCCTGCCAGTCGGTCGCCGACTGTCCGATTCTCGGCGGCCATTGCAGCGTAACCAACGGCGCGTGCACCAACGCCGGCGATTGTCCCAGCAGCGGTTCCTGCACGGTGTCCGGTGGACTATGCACGAACGATGCGCAGTGTCCGAACACCGCAGGACACTGCTCGGCTACCGGCTCGTCATGCGCCGTCAACGGCGACTGCGCGCCGGAAGGCCGATGCAGCGACACTAATCTGCCCTGCGCAAACGCGGGCGAGTGTCCCGCCGTCCCGGGTACCTGCAGCACGGACGGCAACGCGTGCTTCAACGACGCCCAATGTCCGGACGAAGGTCACTGCACCCTCGTCGGAAACGTCTGCACCGTCGACGCCCAGTGCCCGACACAATCCGGCCAGTGCAACCTGTCCGGTGGGCCGTGCTTCGCCGATCCGCAATGCCTGCCGTTCGGTGGGCAGTGCACATTCACCCACGCAGCGTGTGTAGTCGACCCGGACTGCCCGACGGTCCCGGGCGCGTGCAATCTCGACGCCCATGCGTGTACGGTCGACGGCGACTGCGCGCAATCGGGCCAGTGCTCGCTTACCAGTGGCGTTTGCCATAGCAACGGAGAGTGCCCGACCGTCCCAGGGACCTGCTCCGTGGTAGCCACGGCGTGTACCGATGACGCTAGCTGCGCCCCGATCGCCGGCCACTGCAGCATCCACACCGGCATCGCTTGTACCGTTGATGCAGGCTGCCCCGGCATCGACAACACCTGCTCGGTCACTGGGGAATCCTGCTCGGGCGGAACGTATTCGCCGTACTGCCAGTTCGATGCGCCGCCATATACCTGTGACGAGCCCGCGTTTTGCCCGCGTCAGGGTGGCACCTGCAGCGTCGACCACAGCCCGTGCTCCCACTTCTTCTCGCCGCCGTTCTACGACTTCGTGTACTGCCCGACCCTCAGCAACCCGGGCAAGTGTTCGATCGACAACAACAGCTGCACTTCCGACACGCAGTGCCCGCCGATCCCGATGGGTTCACCGTCGGCGGTGTGCAGCGACCTGGTCGCCGGGTCGACGACGGGAACGATTCCGGTGGCCAATTGGAACTTCGAAACGCCGAACGTCGGCGACTACGCGCCTGCACCGGCGGGCTCGAGCTGGAACTGGTCGGGTTCAGCCGGCATCCAGCGCTACTACAGCTCGTTTGGAGCGTATCCCAGCAACGATCTTTACCAGACAGCGTTCATCCAGGGCGCCGGATCGTTCTCGCAGACGATCAGCCTACCCGCGGGCTCGTATCGGGTCTCGTTCCAGGCGGCGCGTCGTCCCTACAGCGTCCCGTCGGGTACGTACCAACCCATCCTCGTGAAACTCGACGGTGTGCCGCTTGGCGCCGCGGTCACGCCAACGCCCGATTTCTACTTCAACACGTTCGCCTTCGGATTCAGCGTAGCGAGTCCAGGTCCCCACACGCTGTCGTTCGAAGGCACCGACGGGAGCGGCGACAAGACCTCGTTCATCGACCAGGTCGCGATCAGCTCGGGCATGAGCCTGCTCGAGGACGCCAACGGCCCCGGTCTGGTCTGTCGTCACAACAATCAGGCGTATGGAATCGTGGCGGCCGATCGCTACAACTATCCGAACGCGCAGTTCAACACGCCGGTGACGGCTGGCACGGGCCCGAATACGTGCACCGCATCGCCTCGCTACGCCAGCGTCCCGCGCCACTATTACAAGACGGGGCTCGAGTGGTGCGACAAGCAGATCGCCACCGCCGGCGACAAGTGGCTTGGATACGGCACGCCGACCGGAGGCAGCTGCCAGGATTCACAGGACCCCACGCACATCTATCCGCGCTTCTACCAGTTCGGCCAAGCGGCGGGCACCGACAACTACGCGACGCCTGCCTTCCAGCGCATCGATCTCGATATAACCAAGCGCGCGACCGCGACATACACGCACACGTGGACCGATGACAGCGGGGAAGTGCAGACGATCACGCGTGCCTTCGATGGCAGCACGCCGGATGTCTCCGAGATGACCAACTACGCCAACTGGTTCGCGTACTACCGCACGCGTATCCAGGCGGTGAAATCAGTTACGTCGCTGACGTTCAAGGAGCTCGATGCGAACTATCGCGTCGGCTTCCACAATCTGTTCAAGCTGACGTCTTTCGTCAACATCGCAGACTTCGCAGCGGCGCAGAAAAGCACGTGGTTCGACCAGCTCTTCGGAGTGCAGATTCCGCTCGGGCAGGAAACGCCCTCGCTCGACGCGGTGGTGCGCATTGGCGAGTACTACAAGAACGGAACGCACCCGCAACTCGCAGGCTCGACGGATCCGATCGTGCTCGCCTGCCAGAAGAACTGGCACATGTTCTTCACCGACGGATACACCAACCAGAGCGGGCTGCCGAGCACGGTCTACGGCGACCAGGACGATGTGATTCCTGCTCTGCCGGTGCCCGTCGTCGGACTGATCCCGGGCAATCCCTGGCCTGCGCCGTACCGGGAAGATCCTCTCGGGAGCGCGTCGAACAGCTTGTCGGACTACGCCATGTACTACTGGGTGACCGACCTTCGCACTACGGGCGGCATGGCAACCAACAACGTCCCGACCAGCAGCAAGGATCCGGCGAGCTGGCAGCACCAGAACTTCGCCGCGATTGCGCTGGGAACATCGGGCAAGCTCGACGCCAACAACGAGTCGGGCACCGAGGCCGCGCTGCAAGCGGGATCGGTGCAATGGCCGAAGCCGTACCCGACCGTCTTCAAGCCGGACAATTCGGGCGTCGACGATCTGTGGCACGCCGCCACCAATGGACGTGGTCGTTTCGTCAACGCGCAGTCGGCCGACGAGGTGAAGCTGGGGATCGGCCAGATATTGGCCGACATCGTCAACCAAGCCGGGGCCAGAGCCGCGATCGGCTATCAGAGCCTCAACCTGTCGGGCGCGGCCAACTTCGTCTATCGCACGAGGTTCGAGCCGGATTGGGGCGGCAGCCTCGCCAAGCTGCAGATCGATCCGCTGACCGGCCTAGTGGTTACCCAGGCTTGGGATGCGGCCGATCAGCTCAACAATCAGCTGGTGATCGTTCCCGGCGTCAAGGACACGCCGTGGAACACGGAGCGCAAGATCATTACGCGGAATCAGAGCGGCACCGCCGTGCCGTTCCTCTGGGCCAACCTTGGCGGCAACCAGCAGGATTCGCTTGCGCCGGGCAAGCCAGCGCTGAAGCAGCAACAGATCGTCGACTTCCTGCGCGGCAATCGACTGAGGGAAGGCGCGAAGCTCGGGCAGCTGCGCTCGCGCAACGGCGCGCTCGGCGATATCGTCGATTCGTCGGCGGTCTACGTCGGCGTTCCGCGCGCGCCCTACCGTGATGGGACAGACCCCGGTTATTCGGGGTTCCGATCGACGTTCGCGTCGCGTGCGGCACGCATCTACGTCGGCGCCAACGACGGCATGTTGCATGCGTTCGACGATGCGAGCGGCAACGAGACGTGGGCCTACGTTCCGAGCCAGCTGTTCCGGGGCGGCACCGCGGGCGGCGATCCCAAGACGGGCCTGGGAGCGCTTTCCTACCAGGACGGCGCACTTCCTCCGTTCAAGCACCACTTCTATGTCGATGCGACGCCCCGGATCGTCGACGTCAACTTTGCCGCCGAGACCGCGGGCCAGGATTGGCGCACGCTCCTCGTCGGCGGACTCGGCAAGGGCGGCATGTCGTATTACGCCCTGGATATCACCGACCCGGCCGCCATCACGAGCGAGGCAGCGGCGACCAGCAAGGCGCTGTGGGAGTTCACCGATTCCGACATGGGATATAGCTACGGCAAGCCGGTGATCACCAAGACGCACGCCTTCGGTGGCGCGTGGGTGGTTATCCTTGCGACCGGCTATAACAACCCAAGTGGCGTCGGCAAGATCTACTTCGTGCGCGCACGCGATGGAACGTTGCTCAAGACGATGTCGACCGGCGCAGGAACGCCGGGGACCCCATCCGGACTGGCGCATCCTTCCGGCTATACACAGGACTTCCGCAACCAGGTCGCCGAGCAGGTATATGCGGGCGACCTGCTCGGAAACTTCTGGCGCTTCGATATCTCGGATCCGAATCCGGGGAACTGGACGGTCGGCCAGCTTGCGAGTTTCGTCGATCCCAGCGGCGTCGCGCAGCCAGTCACCACGCCGCCGCAAATCGAAATCGATTTGAACGGCGTCGACCGCTGGGTGTTCGTCGGGACCGGCAAGCTGTACGACGATTCCGACCTAGCCAGCACGCAGATCCAGACGATGTATGCGCTGCGCGATGGAACCAACGATGTGCCGCTGCCGCTGCCGGCAACACCGCTGAGCCGCTTCACTGCGGGCCTGCCGCAGGTGACGCACGCCGCAGCCAACGACTTCGGCCTGACGACGACGCCCGACAAGGGCTGGTTCGACGACCTGCCGCTGGGTCAGCGCATCGTCGTGCCGGTGGCGGCGGAGGTGTCGATCGTCGCCTACATCGGCACGTCGGCGCAGACCGACCCGTGCCTCACCGGCATGCAGGCGGCGGTGTACGCAAGACAATACGCCAACGGCCAGTCGGTACTCGATGATGGCGGCGGCACCACCGTCGAAAGCGTCTCGTATCCCGAAGGCGCCGTGGGCATAGACTTCGTGACCTTGCAGACGTCACCCGGGGCGCCTGCGGAAGTCCGGTTGATGGTCAACGCTGCCACGACCGGTAACCTGTACGCGCCGATCAAGCCGAAGAACGTGCCGCTGCTCGACAAGCACCGGATGTCCTGGCGCCTGCTTGGCGAGTAGACTCGCGCCGACCGGCAGTGCTCGCGGCCGCTCTTGCGCAAGCAGAGCGGCCGCAGTATTTATCGGCAACCACCGCGAATGATCAGGGCATGGCGATGACGATTGCCCCCACCAGCAATCCTGGCAATCAGAGGCTATGGGTTTCGTTCGCGATCTCCGCAGTGCTGCACGCCCTGGCGATCGCCATGCTTGCCGGACTCCTGTTCCCTTTGCACGCGCCAATGTTGGCCCGAGTAGGCCAGTCTTCGGTCGTCGAAGTGCTATTGCGGGATTCCACGCCCGAACCTTCGACGGTTGCGCCTGCCGCCATTGATCCGACCCCGGTGCCAGTCATCGATCCGCCGCCCGTCGAGCCGGCGCCCGTTCCATCCAGGCTGCCCATTCCGGTCACCGAATCCCGATCGGCGGTCGCGCGCATCGATCCGGTTCCGGCCGCGATCGTCCCCAGCGGCAATCCCACCCCGAATGAATCGATCCCGGAGACCGTGGCCGACGATGCGCCCACGCCTCCCGGCGACGTCGCGGTCGGCGCCGCGGAAAGCGCGGAGCCGATGGGGCGCACCCAGTCGCTGCGACTTGCTCAGCGCTTTCCGCAGAGGATAGCCAAGCCTCCGCGGCTGAAAGCTCCCCTCATCGTCCCTTACCCGGTGCGCGCCGCAAGGTCGTGGCGCGATGCGCGCATCGCAGTGCTGCTGGTCATCGATGCCAACGGAAAAGTTCTCGAATCGACGCTGTCGCCGGAGGACCCGTTGTTCGCACCGACGGTTCGCGAGGCACTCGACAAAGCCGAGTTCCTGCCGGCCGAAGCCGACGGCGCGGCCGTGTCCTACTGGGTAATCATGGAATTCGTGTTCACGATGCGTCGAGCGCGACCGGCCAAGGTGCTCAGCGCCGGCTGATTCGCGTGCCCGCGCAGATCAGCCGAGCGTGGGCATCGTAAAGCCGGGCGCCGCACTCCCGTCGTCCGGCCAGCGCGTGGTGACAGCCTTGGTACGCGTGTAGAAGCGCACGCCATCCATGCCATGTACGTGCAGGTCGCCGAACAGCGAATTGCGCCACCCGCCAAAGGAATAGAACGCCATCGGGACCGGAATCGGAACGTTCACGCCGATCATGCCGATCTCAGCGTCGTGCTGGAAGCGCCTCGCCGCGTAACCCGAGCGCGTGAACAGCGCCGCGCCGTTCGCATAAGGGTTGGCATTGATCAGCGCGATCGCGGCGTCCAGCGACTCGACGCGCACGACGATGAGCACCGGTCCGAAGATTTCCTCGCGATAGATCGCCATCCCCGGTTGCGCGTGATCGAAAAGCGTGGGGCCGACGAAGAATCCGTCCGCGCCTCCGACGACCTGCGGCTTGCGTCCATCGACAACCAGGGTCGCGCCCTCCTCCACTCCGCGATCGATCAGGCCCACGATGCGGTCGCGCGCGGCGCAGGTAATCACCGGTCCCATCTCGGAGTCGGCGCTATTGCCCGGTCCCACGCTGACTCGGCGCGCGCGCTGCGCCAGCGCATCGCGCAGCGGATCGCCCGCGTTGCCGACCGCGACCGCCACCGACACCGCCATGCAACGCTCACCCGCGGACCCGTATGCGGCGCCGATGAGCGCGTCGGCGGCGAACTCCAGATCGGCGTCCGGCATCACTACGGCGTGATTCTTGGCGCCACCGAGCGCCTGCACGCGCTTGCCGTGGCGTGTTCCGGTCTCATAGACATGGCGCGCCACGGGCGTCGATCCGACGAACGACACGGCCCGTATGCCCGGGTGCGCGAGGATGGCGTCGACCGATTCGCGATCGCCGTGGATGACGTTGAAGACGCCTTCCGGAAGGCCTGCCTCGTGCAGCAGTTCGGCCATTCGCAGGCTGGTCGTGGGTACGCGCTCCGAGGGCTTGAGGATGAACGTGTTCCCGCAGGCGAGCGCGACGGGAAACATCCACATGGGCACCATTGCCGGAAAATTGAATGGAGTGATGCCAGCGCAGACGCCGACCGGCTGACGCATCGAGAAGCTGTCCACGCCGGTGCCCGCGTTGTCGCTGAATTCGCCTTTGATCAGGTGCGGAATGCCGGTGGCGAACTCGATGACTTCGATGCCGCGCGTGATCGAGCCCTCGGCGTCGACGAGCGTCTTGCCATGCTCCTGCGACACCAGCCGCGCCAGGTCCTTCTTGTGCGCTTCCATCAGATCGCGAAAGCGCATGAGAATGCGCGCCCGACGCAACGCGGGCGCGACACGCCAGGTCGCGAACGCGGCGGTTGCGGCCGCGACCGCGTCATCCACGTCGTGCGCGTCAGCGAGCGGAACATGGCGAACTACTTCGCCGGTCGCGGGGTCGAGAACTTCACCGTAGCGCGTCGTGTGCGCGGCGACGGGGCGACCGCCGATCCAAAGCGGCAGTCGTTCGAGTGTGGTCAGATCCATGGCATATCCTCGGTTACTTATAGGAAGTCTGCGCGAGCCGCGCGACGTAGCGCGCCAGCACGTCGACTTCCAGATTGACCCTGCTGCCGGCCGCGAGGTCTTTCAGCGTCGTGACACCCAGTGTATGCGGGATGAGATTGACCGAAAAGACCCTGTCGTCGACTCGATTCGAAGTCAGGCTGACGCCGCTGACCACGATCGATCCCTTGGACGCGACCAGCGGTGCGAGCTCGGCCGGCGCCTCGATCGAGACCATGACGCTGCGCGGGTCGCCGGGCACCGCTTCGCAGCGCACGACCGTGCCCACTCCGTCGACGTGTCCCTGCATCAGATGGCCGTCGAGTCGATCGCCGAAGCGCAGCGCCTTTTCCAGGTTCACCTCGCCAACGCGGTCGAGTCCGGTGGTGCACGACAGCGTCTCGGCCGAAACGTCGAAATGCAGCATGCGGCCGGCGATCGCGACGACCGTAAGGCAACAGCCATCGACCGCGATGCTGTCTCCCACCGCGACATCGCCGAGATCCAGCGTTCCGGCGTCGATGCCGAGGCTGCACCCGGCGTCGCGACGCGTGGCGACGTCGATTCGGCCGATCGCTTCGACGATCCCGGTGAACATCAGTCTTCGCTCGCCAAGGTCGCGACGATCCGCCAGTCCTCGCCCACCGCAGCGATGTCGCGCAGCCTGACGCGGATGCGATCGTCCAGGCGAGCCAATGCTGGATTGAGCTCCAGCATTCCGCGGGCGGGATCGCCCAGCAAACAGGGCGCGAAATAGATGAGCAGCTCGTCGACCAGCGACGCGGCGACCAGCGCACCGTTGAGCCGGGCGCCGGCTTCGACGTGCAGCTCGTTGATGCCGCGTTTTCCAAGGATGTCGAGCATCGCGGCAAGATCGATGCGTCCGTCGCCGTCGGGAAGTACGCAATGCTCGACATGGGCCGGCCAGCGGGTCTGTGCCGCCGTCGCGGTGAACACCAGCGTCTGCCCCGTTGCGAATACGCGTGCCGTCGCCGGAAGCTCGCCGTGCCGATCGACCACCACCTTCAGCGGCTGGCGAGCGGTATCCACGCCGCGCACCGTAAGCTGGGGGTCATCCTGCAGCACCGTCCCGGAGCCGGTGAGAATCGCGCACGCGCGGGCGCGCCATCGATGTCCATCGGCACGCGCCGCCTCGCCGGTGATCCACTGGCTGGTCCCGTCGGCGAGCGCCGTTCGGCCGTCGATGCTCGCGGCGATTTTCAGGCGCACCCACGGGCGGCCGCTGCGCATGCGCTTGATCCAGCCGACGTTGAGCTCGCGCGCGCGCTCCTCGAGCAGTCCAAACGAGACGTCGATTCCCGCCGCGCGCAATCTTTCGGCGCCGTGCCCGGCTTGCGCGTTGGGATCGCGCATGGCGGCGACCACGCGAGCGACGCCTGCGTCGAGCAGCGCCGTGGTGCACGGGGGAGTGCGTCCGTGGTGATTGCACGGCTCGAGCGTCACGTACACCGTCGCGCCGCGGGGATCGTGCCCGCGCGATCTCGTGTCGGCGAGCGCACGCACTTCCGCGTGCGCTTCGCCCCAGCGCTCGTGCCAGCCTTCGCCGAGCACCACCGGTCCGCGCGCGACAACGCAGCCCACGCGCGGGTTCGGCGTCGTCGTGTACATGCCGCGCTCTGCGAGCACCAGTGCGCGCGCCATCATTTCCTCGTCGAGGGGCTCGACAGCGCTCATCGAAGTCTTTCGCGCTCGGCGTGGCTCATCGCGCTCAAAGGAGCACCTCCGCGCTGCGCGCTGCGGTATTCGCGCTCGGGGCGGCCCATGCTCAGCGCGGCTTGCGGCGCGCCGGCACCGGCTCGACTTCCTTGAGCGCGTCGCGAAAATCAGCGACGTCCTGAAAGCTCCGATAAACGGACGCGAAGCGGATGTACGCGACCTTGTCGAGCTTGTACAGCTCCTGCATCACCATCTCGCCGATCTGGCGCGATGGTATTTCGCGCTCGCCCAGACCGAGCACCGTCTGGACGATGCGCTCGACTGCCTGATCGACGTACTCGGTGGGCACCGGACGCTTGTGGAGCGCACGTTGGAAGCCATTGCGTATCCGCGCGACATCGAAGTCGGAGCGTGTTCCGTTCTGCTTGACGACCTGCGGCAGGCGCAGTTCCGCGGTCTCGTAGGTGGTGAAGCGCTTCTGGCAGGCATGACAACGGCGGCGGCGGCGGATCGAATCACCAGCCTCGGATACGCGCGAGTCGACAACCTGGGTATCGGGGCTCCCGCAAAACGGGCATTTCATCGACGTCGATCCGGAATCCCGCGGATGCCGGCGCCGCTTCGCGCCGGCAACTGCCGTTCGCGACGATCGATCATCCGGCTCGTGAGAGATCGCATCCGGTCAGCGATACACGGGAAACCTGTCCGTCAGCGCCGCGACCTGTTTGGTGACGCGATCGATGGTCGTCGCATCGTCCGGCGCGTCGAGAAGGTCGGCCATCAGGTGCGCCAGCTCCTCGCACTCGATCTCGGTGAAGCCGCGCGTGGTGATCGCAGGACTTCCGACGCGAATGCCGCTGGTGATGAACGGCTTTTCCGGATCATTGGGGATGGCGTTCTTGTTGACCGTGATGTGAGCGCGGACTAGCGCGGCCTCGGCGTCCTTGCCGGTGATCTTTTTCGCGCGAAGGTCGACCAGGAACATGTGCGAATCGGTGCCGCCGGACACGATGCGCAAGCCACGATCCTGCAGCACGACCGCGAGCACGCGCGCATTTTCGAGAACGCGCTCCTGGTAAACCTTGAACTCGTGCGTCTGTGCCTCCTTGAAAGCCACTGCCTTGGCGGCGATGATGTGCATGAGCGGGCCGCCCTGCCAGCCGGGAAACACTGCCGAGTTCACCGCCTTTCCAACTTCCGCGTCAGCCAGTATGAAGCCGCCGCGCGGACCGCGCAGCGTCTTGTGCGTCGTGCTCGTGACGTAGTGAGCTACGCCCACCGGAGAGGGATAAACGCCGGCCGCGATTAGGCCGGCGTAGTGCGCCATGTCGACCATGAGCTTGGCGCCCACAGCGTCGGCGATGGCGCGAAAACGCTTCCAGTCGATAACGCGCGAATAGGCGGACGCGCCGGCGACGATCAGCTTCGGCTTGTGCTCGTGGGCGAGTCGCTCGGCCTGGGCGTAATCGATGAGTTCGGTGGACGGATCGAGCCCGTAGGACACCACCTTGAACCACTTGCCGGATAAGTTGACCGGCGAGCCATGCGTGAGATGCCCGCCGTGCGGCAGCGACATGCCCATGATCGTGTCGCCGGGCTGCAGCGCCGCGAAGAACACCGCTTGATTCGCCTGCGCTCCCGAGTGCGGTTGCACGTTGGCGAATGGCGCGCCGAACAGCTTCCTCACGCGGTCGATCGCGAGCTGCTCGGCGATGTCGACAAACTCACAGCCACCGTAGTAGCGCTTGCCGGGGTAGCCTTCGGCGTACTTGTTGGTCAGCTGCGACCCCTGCGCTGCCATGACTGCAGCGCTGGCATAGTTTTCCGAGGCGATCAGCTCGATGTGGGCCTCCTGGCGCGCATTTTCGCCGCGAATTGCCTCCCACAACTCGGGATCGGCCTGGCTCAGGGTTTGCGCGCTCTTCGGCATGGTCTGGTCAGGGCAAAGAATCGCATTTTAGCATTGCGAAAGCGTTCGCGGACCTTGCACTACTCGCCGATTGCCAATGCCAGCCTTGCGGGTTAATCTCTGCCGCGGTGCGGCCGCAGCCGCTTCTGCGCGCGAGGGGCCGGGTGCAGCGAATGCCGTCGCAGCACACCGGATCGAGGAGGGCTCCGTGTCAGCCTTATTAGCACTTGCACGAGTGATTGATCGTGTCAGCGAACGCATCGGTCTGACGATCTACTGGCTCGTTCTCGTCGCGGTGCTGATCAGCGCCGCCAACGCGGTGGTGCGCAAGCTGTTCAATTTCAGCTCGAACTCATACCTCGAGATCCAGTGGTATCTGTTCTCGGTGATCTTCCTTTTCTGCGCGGGCTACACGCTCAAGCACAACGAACACGTTCGCATCGACATAATCAGCAACCGGCTCTCGGCGCGTGCCCGCAGCTGGATCGATGTTTTCGGAACGGTCTTTTTTCTTTTCCCGATGGCGTTCCTGATCATGTGGCTGTCGTGGCCCCTCTTCATCGACGCGTATGCGCGCAACGAGGTCTCGACCAACGCCGGAGGTCTGATCATCTGGCCAGCGCGGCTGATGGTGCCGATCGGCTTTTTCCTGCTGATCATGCAAGGGGTCTCGGAGCTCATCAAGCGTATCGCGTTCCTGAGGGGACTGATCCCCGATCCGAATGAAAAGATCGTGGCCAAGACCGCCGAAGAAGAGTTGGCCGAGGAGATCCTGCGCGCTCGCGGCGAGCGCGCCATCGCCGAGGAAATCGAGGGCATCGCCAAAGGCCGGGTGAGCAAGTCATGAGCGCCTTCCTGATCGCCAATATCGCACCGCTGATGTTCGCGTCGCTGGTTGTTGTGCTGCTTATCGGCTACCCGGTGGCTTTCGCGCTCGCTGCGGTCGGCATTGCCTACGGCCTTCTGGGTATCGAGCTGGGGCTGTTGCAACCCTCGCTTTTGCAGGCGCTGCCCGAACGAATTTTCGGGGTCATGTCGAACGATACGCTGCTGGCGGTGCCGTTCTTCACCTTCATGGGGCTGATCCTGGAACGAAGCGGCATGGCAGAGGACCTGCTCGACACCATCGGGCAGCTGTTCGGCCCGATACGCGGGGGCCTCGCCTACGCTGTGATTTTCGTCGGCGCACTGCTGGCAGCGACCACCGGCGTGGTCGCAGCGTCGGTTATCTCGATGGGACTCATCTCGCTTCCGATCATGCTTCGCTACGGCTATGACCGCCGGCTGGCGTCGGGTGTGATCGCCGCATCGGGAACGCTCGCACAGATCATTCCGCCATCTCTGGTGCTCATCATCATGGCCGACCAGCTCGGACGCTCGGTCGGGGACCTGTATGCCGGCGCGTTCATCCCAGGGATCGTTCTCGCGGGATTCTATGCCGTTTATGTCGTGGGCTGCACGGTGGCCAAACCGGGATGGGCACCGGCGCTGCCAAGGGAGGCGCGCACGCTGCGCGAGCCCGACGGATCGTCCGGCAATCGCTCGTTGCTCGTGCTCACGTTGATCGCTGTCACCATCGGCATCGCGTTCTGGAAGATCTATTACGATCGGTACAATCCAGACACGGCCACGGACGAGCGCATCGTGATCACCGCGTCGGTTGCGATCGGCTTTGCCTTTTTCGCCGCCGTGATCAGCAAGCTCCTGAAACTGGGGCTGCTGTCCAAGATCGCCGAGCGCGTGACGTTCGTGCTGATCCCGCCTCTGGCGCTGATTTTCCTGGTACTTGGCACGATTTTCCTTGGCGTGGCGACCCCGACTGAGGGTGGCGCAATGGGGGCCACCGGCGCGCTTGTCATGGCCACTGCGCGTCGGCGCCTGTCGCTGCCTCTGCTCAAGCAGGCAATGAACACGACGGCAAAACTGTCGACCTTCGTCGTTTTCATCCTCGTCGGGGCACGCGTGTTCAGCCTCACCTTCTACGGAGTGAACGGCCACGTGTGGGTCGAGCACCTGCTCACCAGCCTCCCCGGGGGACAGCTCGGCTTCCTCATCGTGGTCAACATCCTCATTTTCGTGCTCGCGTTCTTTCTCGACTTTTTCGAGCTCGCTTTCATCATCATTCCGCTGATCGGTCCAGTCGCGGAAAAGCTCGGCGTCGACCTGGTCTGGTTCGGGGTGCTGCTCGCCGTCAACATGCAGACTTCGTTCATGCATCCGCCTTTCGGCTTCGCGCTGTTCTACCTGCGAAGCGTCGCGCCGGCGAAGGAATTTCTGGACCGGCTCACGGGCCGCAGGACGGCGCCCGTGACGACCGGCCAGATCTACTGGGGCGCGGTGCCTTTCGTGCTGATCCAGGTGCTCATGGTCGGCATCATCATCGCCTTCCCTAACATCGTGTCGGGCGGACTCGCGACCAAAGCCAAGGTCGACATCGAGAATATCCGGATTGAGACGCCTGGCGATATTTCTACACCGGGCGCGTCCCCATCCGGAGGATCAAGCGTCGAGCAGGACGAAGCGTCGAAGGCACTGGAGCGGGAGATGGGCGGCGGCGCTACGGAGCAAGCTCCGGAAAAGGCCCCGGAAAACCCGCCGGACACGACGCCTCCGCCCACGAAGTAGTCCCGCGGGCCGGGTGGCGGTTCCGGGTGTGCGCGCCCGCTTGGCTTGCTGCACGAACGATGGTTCCGAGAAAGAAACGGCGCGCCAGCGAACTGGCGCGCCGTGGTTGCGACGCTCGATGTCGTGCCTGCTCAGGTCTTTTTCTGCGACATCCGCTCGGCAGCGATCATGAAGTTGTCGAAACGGTTTTCCGCCACCGAGAACCATTCGACTTCCTCGCTGAGGAACTTCTTCCAGGGCGTGTAGATCTTGGCGAACTTCTCGTTCTTCGAGGCGATCTCCTCGTAGGTTTCCTTGGTCGCCTTGTAGCAGGCGGCCATGATCTCGTTGGAGAAGGGCAGCAGCTTTACGCCGCTGGCAATCAGTCGCTTCATCGCGGGTGGGTTGACCGCGTCGTACTTCGCCATCATGTCGACGTTCGCCTCGTAGCAGGCGGCCTGGAGAATCGACTGGTATTCCTTCGGAAGGTCGGCATAGGCCTTGTTGTTCACGAACAGCGCCAGTTCGGGCCCGCCCTCCCACCAGCCCGGGTAGTAGTAGTACTTCGCGACCTTGAAGAAGCCGAGCTTTTCGTCGTCGTAGGGACCAACCCATTCAGCGGCGTCGATCGTGCCCTTTTCGAGCGCCGGATAGATGTCGCCCCCCGGGATCTGTTGCGGCACGACGCCCAGCTTGGTCAGCGGAAGCCCGCCGGTGCCGCCGATGCGCATCTTGATGCCCTTGAGGTCGGCGACCGTCTTGATCTCCTTGCGGAACCAGCCTCCCATCTGGGTGCCGGTATTGCCCGCAGGGAAGCTCGTCATGTTGTAGTCCTTGAGGAAGTCGTTGTAGAGCGCGAGACCTCCGCCGTGATACATCCACGAGTTCTGCTGACGGCAATTGAAGCCGAACGGCAGCGCGCAGCCGAATGCAAAGGTCGGATCCTTGCCGAAGAAGTAATACGGCGCGGTATGACAGCATTGGACGGTCGCGTTCTGGACCGCGTCGACCACCCCGAACGCCGGGACGATCTCGCCGGCGGCGAACACCTGGATCTGGAATTTGTTGTTGGTGGCCGATGCGACCCGCTCGGCGATGGTGACGGCGCCTCCGTAGATCGTATCGAGGCTTTTGGGGAAACTCGAGGCGAGCCTCCATTTGACTTCGGTACCGGCCGCTGCTGGCGCCTGCGCAATCGCGGGTGCGGCGAGCGCGCCGGCGGCGAGTCCTGCTCCCGTTTTCTTCAGGAAAGAACGACGTTTCATTGACTTCCTCCGATGGATGAACGACTGCGAATCGCCAGACTAGACCGCGTCCGTCCGGGACGCTGGCCCGCCTGTCACTGGAGCGTTGCGCCTTCGAGTCTGGCGCGATTCTAACGCATTTCCCTTCTGGCAAGCCTGCAGTAAGCCGCAAGCGCGTCGACGTGGGGACCTAGCCGGATAGCTTACGCACCGCAGTGAACATCGCCCACGCCCATCCTGCCTGCCGTTCGATGGTTTGCGTGAATCGGATAAGGTATCGCGCGTTGCCGGTATCCAGTTCGACCATTGTGCCTGGAGTGAAGCGTTGATCCGGGCCGATAAGGCTGCGCTGCGACGCCTGCCGGTTATCCGCATGACCCGGCAGATACAGTCCGAAAAAAGGCCGGTCCACACTCGCTCGAGAGGGCTCCAGCGGCGCTGTCCAGTTGCGCAGCAGCACCCTGACCATGCGGCGCGCGACGATCTCCACGCCGCAGATGACCTCGTCGACCTGCTGGCGCTGCATGCGTCGGACAATCGCGAGCGACCAGCCGTCGACATCACGAAAGGCGATCATCTCGCCGAGCGAAGTTGGCGCATCGGAAGACGGCGCAATGAGCCGGCAACCGGTTTCGCTCTTGTCGACCACGCGCCATTGCGAGCCACGAACGCGCCGTGCCACAGAATCGGGATTAGCCGCGGGGCTCACCATTTGCGTGATCTCGTCGAAGCTGTGGCGCGCGTCGGAGGTCTTGGCTTCGTCGGCAACGCGACCGACCTCGGCGACCGCGCGAGTGAGCGCCTGCAATCCCACCACCACGCGGACCTCGACATCCGCCGGCTTGCGCGGCGCCCGTGGCGAATACGCGAGAGCTTCCGGACCATAAAGGGCGGCCAGGCGCATGAGCAGGAGCTTCTGCTCGCGCGCGGGGAGCTCGCCGGGTTCCAGCGGCTGGTCCTGCTGCTCGGGCAGTACGCGCATACGCTCGACGACGCGCGCATACACTGGCGCGGTGTCCAGGAACATGAGGCGTCCGCCTGCACGCGGCTTGTCCGCGCGCTTGAGTCCCTGCGTACCGGAAATGTCGACATAGAAATTTGCGCCTGTCCCGGGTGGCGGAGTCAGCGCGAGCGGAGTCACCCACTCGTCGAGGATGCGGGCCACCCACTCCACCTGATCGGGCGTGAAGCTGCCGCTGTCCAGGCGCATGAGCAACAACACCTTGATGTATTCGTGCTCGAGGGTGACTCCCGGCTCGCTCGCACCAGGGAGCGAAAACGCTTCCCGTTGCCAGCCGCGCATGCGCGCGAGTTCGTAAAACTCGTGCAGATCCCGCCATTGCGCCGGAATCCAGTGCCCGTAGCGGAACAGCCGGAACTTGCCATCGATGCACTTGTAGTGCGCAAGCCGGGTCAACAACGCGGGCAATACCGATTTCCAGCGCCTCGGCTCTCCGACCATGCCGGCTTTTAGCGCGACCTGGTATGCAGCGATGAACGCCTTGACCAGATCGAACACGCCGTGCCAGAGACGCGTCTCGACGCTGGTCGAGCGCTGGTAATTGACCACATATTGCGAAGTCAGCTGCGAGATCATCGGCGCGACGCGCTCGTCGATGCGCAGCAGCGCTTCGGCCTGGCTCGGCCCGATGTTGCGACGCGTCCCCGGGAACGACGCGACGAGCTCGAGCGCTTCGCGCTGCAGTTGCAGCGCGTCGCCCGCGGGCAGGCTCGAGATCCAGCGTGTCGCGGCGGGGGCGTTGCGCAGAGGATCGGACAGCGATCGCTTCCACGCCTGCAGGCGATCGCGAATTCCGCGCTTGGCCATCATCGCCTGGCGCGCGGCTATCAGTTGCCGGCGACCGTCATCGCGCCGATCAGCATCGAGCCGCATTGTCTTGATCCTCGTCGATCGACGTCGCTGCCGATGGCAACGATGTCGCGATACATGTGGGCGAGATTGCCCGCGATGGTGACTTCCTCCACTGGATACGCAACTTGTCCCCCCTCCACCCAATACCCCGCCGCGCCGCGCGAGTAATCGCCGGTCACAGGATTGATGCCGTGGCCGAGCAGCTCGGTCACCAGCAGTCCCCTTCCCATCTTCGCCAGCAATGCCCCGAAGTCATCGTCACCGTGGCTCACCACCAGATTGTGGTTTCCCCCGGCATTGGCGGTCGACTTCAGTCCGAGCTTACGCGCTGAATAGCTGCCCAGGAAATACCCTTGCACGACACCGTCGAGCACCACGTCGCGCGGCTGCGTAGCGACGCCTTCATCGTCGAAGGGTGCCGAAGCCTGTCCACGCAGCAGGTGCGGCTCCTCGCGGATGGTGATGCCGGGGCGGAACACCTGCGTGCCCAGGCTGTCGAGCAGGAACGACGACTTGCGATAGAGGCTCCCGCCGCTTACCGCGCTGACAAAATGCCCGACCAGCCCGGTCGCCATCGGCGCCTCGAACAGCACCGGGCATTCCAGCGTCGTGAGCTTGCGCGCAGCGAGCCGGCGAACCGTGCGCTCACCCGCCTTGCGTCCGACGTCGACCACCGATTCGAGATCCTCCGGCGCGCGCGCCGACGTGTACCAATCCTCGCGCTGCATCGCATCGTCCTCTTCGGCGATGACCGAGCAGTAGATCGAATGGCGCGAGCTCGCGTAGCCTCCGGAGAATCCGTTGCTGTTGCAATAGACGAAGTGCGCCTCGTGCAGCGAGACGCTGGCGCCCTCGGAATTTGTGATGCGCGGATCGACCGCGAGCGCCGCAGCTTCGCACTCGCGCCCTAACTCGATCGCCTGCTCGACGCTCAGCTCCCACGCATGGTGCAGGTCGAGGTCGCGCCATTCGCGCGCGAGCAGTTGCGGGTCGGCGAGGCCGGCGCAGGCATCGTCGCCGGTGAAGCTCGCGATGCTCAGCGCCTTGCCCACGGTGTACTTGATCGCATCGGGCGCGAAATCGGCGGTGCTCGCGTGACCGCGTCGTGCGCCTACATACACGGTCACGCCGATGCCCTTGTCGCGGTTGTAGGCGATAGTTTCCACGTCGGCCTTGCGCACCGTCACGCTTTGCCCGAAAGCCTGCGAGACTTCCGCTTCGGCCGCAGTGGCGCCGCCGGCTTTCGCTTCACGCAATACGCGGTCGGCGACTTCGGACAGCGCGTCGGAAGAAAGCGGAAAACGGCTCGCGGATGCTTGTATGGGCACGGGGTTTGAGGGGCGGGTCGAGAGCGGTTCAGGGGGCGCTGCAGGGGGATCGGTTATGATAGCAAACACCTCTGCGTTCGATATCCTCCGATGCGAAGATCCGACGAAGCACCCCGGCGGCCGGGACAGGAGGCGACGCCGCGAAGCAGCGTGTCCGAGGACCTCGCGCTGCCTGATTCCGAAGTTGTGCTGTCCAAAACACAGCGCAAGCACGCCATGCTCGCGCTGCAGGACCTCGGCGAACGCCTGGTCGAACTCACTCCCGCTCGCCTCGCTTCGCTGGCTCTGCCCGAACGGCTATCCGACGCGATCGTTGCGGCACGAAAGCTCACCGGTCACGAAGCGCGCCGGCGGCAGATGCAATACGTGGGGCGTCTGATGCGTGAAGTCGATCCCGCGCCCATCGAGACTGAGCTCGCGCGCTGGGCGCACGCGCCCAATGCGGAAAAGGCGCGGCTCGGGATGGTCGAGCGCTGGCGCGAGCGCCTGCTCAGCGAAGCCGGCGCGCTCGACGCATTTTTCGAGACGCAGCCGCTGGCCGATCGCGCTGCACTGCAAACGTTGATCGCGCGCGCCGCTGCCGAGCGCGCGCGCGGCTCGCCTCCGCACGCCTACCGTGAGCTCTTCCGCGTACTCAATGCACTGCTCGGAACACGCCCGTGAGCGACTCGTCGCTGCGCATCGGGTTGGTATCGATCAGCGACCGGGCGTCGGCGGGCGTCTACGCCGACCAGGGTGTACCCGGGCTGCGCGAGTGGTTCGAGGCGGCGTTGAAATCCGCCTGGGAGCTCGAGACGCGGCTCATTCCCGACGAACAGCGCCTCATCGAAGCCACCCTGGTCGAGCTGGTGGACATCACCGGATGCCACCTGGTGCTCACCACCGGGGGCACCGGTCCGGCGCCGCGCGATGTCACACCGGAGGCGACGCTCGCCGTCGCGCACAAGGTACTTCCAGGCTTCGGTGAGCAAATGCGGCAGGTAAGCCTCAAGTACGTGCCGACCGCGATCCTGTCGCGCCAGGTCGGCGTGATCCGCGGCAGCGCACTCATACTCAATCTGCCGGGTCAGCCGAAAGCGATCAAGGAGACGCTCGACGGCGTGTTTCCGGCCGTGCCCTATTGCGTCGATCTCATCGGTGGCCCGTACATCGAGACGCACGAGGCGGTGTGCAAGGTCTTTCGTCCCAAGAGCGCAGTGCGGCCGGCCGCGCCCTGAGCCCAACACCCGTGCCGCTGGACGCCAACCAGCCGCCGCCGTTCGAAGGGCGCAATCTCTACGCGACGCATGCGTCGCTGCGCGAAGCGGTGGAACGCGAAGGCGCGGCGTGGGCGCATGCACGTCTCGACGCATGGGGGGCCACGCTCGGCAGCGTCGAGACATTCGCGCTCGCCACGCGATGCAACCGACGTGCGCCGGAACTGAAGACGCATGATCGCTACGGCGAGCGCATCGACCTGGTCGAGTTCGACGCCTCCTGGCATGCGCTGATGGCGCTCGCGATGCGCGAGGGTGAGCACGCATCGCCGTGGGCGGCACCACGTGCAGGCGCACAGGTGGCGCGCGCCGCGGCGTACCTGATGCATGCCGAGGTCGAGAATGGAACGCAATGCCCGCTCACCATGACTTACGCGGCAGTGCCCCTGCTGCGCCGCCACCTCGCCGCGCTGCCATGGCTGCAGACCACCTGGATGCCGCGGCTGCTGGCGTGCGATTACGATCCTCGCTCGATGCCGGTCGCCGACAAGGCTTCGGCATTGATCGGCATGGGGATGACCGAACGCCAAGGAGGTTCCGACGTCAGGACCAACACCACGCGGGCGCAGCGCAGCACCGACGGCAGTTATCGCATCGACGGCAGCAAATGGTTTTTTTCGGCGCCGATGTGCGACGCGCACCTCGTGCTCGCGCAAACCGCAGCAGGCTTGTCATGCTTTTTTCTTCCGCGCTACCTTCCGGACGGTAGCCGCAATCACGTGTTCATCCAGCGGCTCAAAGACAAGCTCGGCAACCGCTCGAACGCGTCGAGCGAGGTCGAGTTCGAGGATGCCACTGCGTGGCTGCTTGGCGAGGAAGGACGCGGCGTGCCGGTCATCATCGAGATGGTGCGTCACACGCGCCTGGATTGCGTGATCGGCAGTGCCGGCCTGATCCGCGGTGCGGTCGCGCAGGCACTGCACCATGCGCGCCATCGGCGCGCGTTCGGCAAGCGCCTGATCGAGCAGCCGCTGATGCGAAACGTGCTCGCGGATCTTGCGCTCGAGGACGAGGCCGCAACCGCGCTCGCGATGCGGCTGGCGCGGGCCTTCGACGCCGCGGAGGCGAGCCCGGACGCGGCGTTCGCACGACTGGCGACGCCCGCGCTCAAGTACTGGGTGTGCAAGCGCGCGCCGCCGACGCTCGCCGAGGCGCTCGAAGTGCTCGGAGGCAATGGCTACGTCGAGGAGTCGGTTCTGCCGCGCATGTATCGCGAGGCCCCGCTCAATTCGATCTGGGAAGGTTCCGGCAACGTCATGTGCCTCGATGTCTTGCGCGCGGCCGAACGCGAACCGGCGGCAGTTGAAGCGCTGCTCGCCGAGCTCGCGCTGGCGCGCGGTGGACACCGCGCGCTGGATCGCCGGATCGACGCGCTGGCGGCGACGCTGCAGGGAAAATCCGACCCACGTGACGCCCGCAGGATCGCCGGGACGATCGCGACGTGCCTCGCCGCGTCGCTGCTGATCCGTCATGCGGACAGCGCGACCGGCGAAGCCTACTGTGCGTCGCGCCTCGACGAACCGGCGCACGGCGCCTTCGGCGCGCTCCCGCCGACTGCGGCGCTCGATGCGATCCTCGATCGCGCGCAGCGTAGCTGACCAAACGCCGATTCAATCGTCGAGCAGAAGCTGCGTGCGGCTCGCCGGATCCTGCCGGTAGAACCAGGCGAAGAGCTCGTAGATTTTCGGATACTCGTGCAGCAGCAGCGTTGGGTCGACGAAAAACACTTCCGAGAGCACGGCGAAGAATTCGGCGGGGTCGTCCGCCGCATACGGGTCGATCGCGGTGTCCTCGCCCTGCTCCACCCTGGCGCGAAAATGCTCGAACGCCGCGTTCATCGCTTTTTGCCACGAGCGCGGCGGCATCTCGGCGGGCAGCGGCGGACATCCATTGGCCTCGCCGCTGCGCATGTCCAGCTTGTGCGCGAATTCATGGATGGCGAGGTTCATTCCGGTGGTCTGCCAATCCGCGCTCGCCTCGACGTCCTGCCACGACAGGATGACCGGACCGTGCGGCATCGCTTCACCGGCGAGCGGCTCGTGTCGATGGTGCACCACGCCGACCTCGTCCTGGTATTCGAGCTCGGACATGAATTCGTCGGGGTAGACGATCACGCCTTCCCAGCCGTCGTAGTAGCGCGGATCCAGGTTGAGTATCAGCATGCACGCCTGCATCGCGATCACCACGCGCATCAGCGGCGTCACCTCGAAGTCGCGCGCGGCGACGATGCTTTTATCGGAGAGGAACAGCACCACGAGCTCGCGCAGGCGTGCGAGCTCGGCATCGGTATAGATCGCCAGGAACGGCAGCGACTCGAGCGCCTCACGCCACAGCGGCTCGGGAATTGCAGCCTGCGCGAGGACGCGTCGGCGTTGCCAGTTACGCAGCGTGTCGAGCATGCCTCAGCTCATGATGCCGGGACGGCGCCACTCAGCTTCCCTCGCGGCTGCGCGGCGCATCGTCGCTCGGCTCGATATCGAAATCGAGCTGCTCCACGGAGTCTGCCTCGGCGTCGGCGTCGTAAACCAGGCGCGGTTCGACAACGAGGAGTCGATCGGCGTCCGTCTCCGGCAGCGCCTCGACGTCGCGCAGCTGACGCTCGATGGCGCGCGTTCTCACTTCGGCCTTGCCGATCGAATTGCTCGCTTCATCGAGTTTCTTCTTGGTGGCCGCGAGCACTTCGCCGAACTTCGCGAACTCGGTTTTCACCATGCCAAGGCGCGTCCACACCTCGCTGGATCTGCGCTCGATCGCGAGCGTGCGAAATCCCATCTGCAGGCTGTTGAGCATGGCCGCAAGCGTCGTCGGACCGGTAACCGTGATCCGATAATCGCGCTGCAGCGCATCGACCAGCCCAGGCCGCCGCAAGACTTCGCCGTACAGGCTTTCCACCGGGAGATAAAGCAGCGCGAAGTCGGTTGTGTGCGGCGGCGCGACATACTTGCGCTGGATGTCGGCGGCCTGCTCGCGAAGGCGGCGGTCGAGCGCCTTCGAGAACAGCTCGACCGCGACCACGTCGCCGCGCTCCTGCGCGTCGACCACTTCCTGGTAGTCGGCCAGCGGAAACTTGGCGTCGATGGGAAGCATGCAAGGAGCACCGTCGGCGTCGCGACCGGGGAGTTTGATCGCGAACTCGACGCGCTCGTTGCTTCCCGGGCGGGTCGCGACATTTTTCTCGTATTGCGCGGGAACGAGAATCTGCTCGAGCAGGTTCTCCAGCTGCATTTCCCCCCAGGTGCCGCGCGTCTTGACGTTGGTGAGCACCTTCTTGAGGTCGCCGACACCTAATGCCAGCGACTGCATCTCACCCAGTCCGCGATGCACCTGCTCCAGACGGTCGGACACGAGCTTGAACGATTCGCCCAGGCGCTGCTCGAGCGTCGCGTGCAACTTTTCGTCGACGGTCGCGCGCATCTGCTCCAGCTTCTGCGCGTTGTCGGTGCGCAGCAGATCGAGACGCTGCTCGAGTGTGCTGCGCACGGCGTCCAGTCGCTGCTCGTTGCTCTGGGTGAGCGTCGACAGGCGCTCGTGCTGTACGTGCGCCATGTTGCCAAGCTGGTTTTGCAGCGTCTGCGCGAACTGTCCGAGCGTGGCACCCAATTCGCCGCGCGCCGCCTGCGCGTGCTGACTGCCTTCGGTGCGCGACTGCACGAGCTCGGCGCGAAGCTCGCGCTCAAGGCGCTCGTTCTGCGTTCCGAGCAGCGCGAGCTGCGCCTTCAGATGCACCAGCTCGCGCGAATCACGAGCAATGCCCGCGAGGCGCACGAGCATCACGCCAAGCAGCAGCCCGACCACGGTGATGCCGAGGGCGAGCGCGATGATCAATGTGAACGATTCCATGCTGCGCAGTTTACGTCGTCGGCGCATGCATCGCAAAATGCGCTCGCGCGCGCTCCGTCCTGCGCTGCCGACACGGCCAAAGCCGCGCTACGCGGCTTCGCGGCTCGCTTTCTTGCGCTCGTGCTCGAGCAGATAGCGCTTGCGGATGCGAATCGATTTCGGCGTGATCTCGACGAGCTCGTCGTCGGCGATGAATTCGACCGCGTACTCGAGCGTCAGCTGGATCGGCGGCGTCAGTGCGATCGCTTCGTCCTTGCCCGAGGCGCGCACGTTGGTCAGCTGCTTGCCCTTGATCGGATTGACCACGAGGTCGTTGTCGCGACTGTGGATGCCGATGACCATGCCTTCGTACAGCTTGTCGCCGGGCGACACGAACATGCGCCCGCGCTCCTGCAGCTTCCACAGCGCATAGGCGACGGCCTCCCCGGCTTCCGCCGAGATCAGCACGCCGTTGCGCCGCTCGGGAATTTCGCCCTTGACGACCGCGTAGCCGTCGAACACGTGGCTCATGAGCCCTGTTCCGCGGGTGAGGTTCATGAACTCGCCCTGGAAGCCGATGAGCCCGCGCGCCGGAATGCGGTAGTCGAGCGCGCGTTCGTCCGCGCGCGTCGGATTCCATGTGCACGAGCTCGCCACGCCGCGCGCCGAGCGCTTCCATCACGGCTCCCTGGTGTGCGTCCTCGACGTCGACCGAGAGTTGCTCGAAGGGCTCGCGCTGTTCGCCGTCGACTTCGCGCAGGACGACGCGCGGGCGCGATACCGCCAGCTCGTAGCCTTCGCGGCGCATGTTCTCGAGCAGGATCGTCAGGTGCAGCTCGCCGCGGCCGAACACCGTGAACACGTCGGTGTCGGTCGTGTCGTCGACGCGTAGCGCGACGTTGGTAAGCAACTCCTTGGCGAGTCGTTCGCGCAGGTTGCGGCTGGTCACGTACTTGCCCTCTTTGCCGGCAAGCGGCGACGTGTTGACCTGGAACTGCATCGAGAGCGTCGGCTCGTCGACGGCGATCATCGGCAGCGCCTCGGGCGACTCGACCGAAGCGATGCGTCGTGCCGATCGAAAGCGCGTCGATGCCGGTGACGAGCACGATGTCGCCCGCGCTCGCCTCGTCGACCGGACGCGCGCTCCAGTCCCGAGAACCCGAGCACTTGTCCCGACCTTGGCGCGCGTACCCGGCGCATC
Source organism: uncultured beta proteobacterium (assembly GCA_963816915.1). Classification (GTDB taxonomy): domain Bacteria; phylum Pseudomonadota; class Gammaproteobacteria; order Burkholderiales; family Casimicrobiaceae; genus PALSA-1003. The sequence continues at coordinate 537,559 of CAWFMK010000007.1, read as the reverse complement.
GCCGTTGAGAACCATGACCTCCTGCGCAGGCTTGAGGCGTCCGCGGCGAATGCGCCCGATGCCCAGCCGCCCGACGTAGCTCGAATAGTCGAGTGCACTGATCTGGAGCTGCAGCGGCCCGTCAGGATCGCCGACCGGCGCGGGAACGTTCGCCAGAATGGTCTCGAACAGCGCACGCATGTCCGTCCCGGGGACGTTGGGGTCGAGCGACGCGTGACCCTGCAGCGCCGATGCGTAGACCACCGGAAAATCGAGCTGCGCCTCGGTGGCGCCGAGCTTGTCGAACAGCTCGAATGTCTGGTTGACGACCCACTCCGGCGCGCGCACCCGGACGATCGACCTTGTTGACCACGACGATGGGCTTCAGTCCCAGCGCCAGCGCCTTGCGGGTCACGAAGCGCGTCTGCGGCATCGGACCCTCCGACCGCATCGACGAGCAGCAGAACGCCGTCGACCATCGACAGCACGCGCTCGACCTCGCCGCCGAAATCCGCGTGGCCGGGCGTATCGACGATGTTGATGTGGGTATCGCCGTACTCGATCGCGCAGTTCTTGGCGACGATGGTGATGCCGCGTTCGCGCTCGAGGTCGTTGCTGTCCATGACGCGCTCGGCGATGTGCTGGTGCGCGGCGAATGTCCCGGCCTGGGCCAGCAACTTGTCGACCAGCGTGGTCTTGCCGTGATCGACGTGGGCGATGATCGCGATGTTGCGGAGCTGCCTAGCGGTAGTCATGGTGCGTTGCGCAATGATCAACCGACGATTGTACCAAGCCGGGCGCGGGCTCGGCACTATTTATTTGCAAAATCCGACGTTTACGTCTACAATACGAGTCACTCGGCGGGCCGTTCCGGTCACCGCCGATCCCTGGATGGGGCGTTCGCCTGCCGTAGTCGTAACCCGCGGCCACCCCATCACCTACGCTTGATTCGCTGCCTGGACCGGAACTCGCCGACGCGAGTAGGCCGCGCCAGGAGATTCCATCGATGAGTAGTACCCCGAGCTTTGACGAGCTCGGCTTGCGCCCGGAGATTCTGCGGGCCGTCGCCGAAGCCGGATACACCACGCCTACGCCGATCCAGTCGCAGGCCATTCCCATCATCCTGTCCGGCAAGGACGTCATGGGCGGTGCCCAGACCGGCACCGGCAAGACGGCGGGCTTCACCCTGCCGATCCTGCAAAAGCTGCTGCCGATGGCCAATGCGAGCCCATCCCCCGCGCGTCACCCGGTACGCGTGCTGATCCTCACGCCCACCCGCGAGCTTGCGATCCAGGTCGAGGAAGCGATCAAGACTTACGGCAAATACACCGGGATTCGCTCCACCGTCGTGTTCGGCGGCGTCGACATCAAGCAGCAGATCCCGATCGTGCGCGGCGGTATCGAGATCCTGGTCGCAACGCCGGGACGCCTGCTCGACCACATCGAACAGAAGACGCTCAATCTCGGCCAGGTCGAGATCTTCGTGCTCGACGAAGCCGATCGCATGCTCGACATGGGCTTCATCCCGGACATCAAGCGCATCATGGCGCTGCTGCCGGTGACCGCGAAGCGCCAGAACCTGCTGTTCTCGGCGACGTTCTCCAACGAGATCAAGAAGCTCGCCGACCAGCTGCTCAACGCGCCGCAGCTCATCGAGGTCGCGAAGCGCAACACCACCGCCGACACGGTCACGCAGACGCGTGTACAAGGTCTCGCCCGATCAGAAGCGCGCGTTGCTCGCCGCACATCGTCACCTCGCGCGACCTGTGGCAGGTGCTCTGCTTCGTGCGCACCAAGCACGGCGCTTCGCGGCTCGCACGCCAGCTCGAGAAAGACGGCCTGAAGACGACCGCGATTCACGGCGACAAGAGTCAGGCGGCCCGCCTCGAGGCGCTGGACGACTTCAAGGCGGCCAAGGTGCAGATGCATGGTGGCCACCGACGTCGCCGCGCGCGGCCTGGACATCGACGACCTGCCGCTGGTCGTGAACTACGAGCTGCCGTACGTCCCCGAGGACTACATCCATCGCATCGGCCGCACCGGCCGCGCCGGCGCCAGTGGCGAGGCGATTTCGTTTTGCGCACCAGAAGAGGACAAGCTGCTGGTGGAGATCGAACGGCTGCTCAAGCGCTCGATCACGGTGGCGCAGCCGGTCGGATCGATGCGATCCAGCGATCCTCAGTCTCAGTCGCGCCGCGAACCCGCTCGCGAGCGTAGTCCGCGCCCGGCGGGGAGAACGGCAGCGAGGCCCGCGAGGCCCGCCGAAGAGCAGCCGCCGCGCCGCCAGCGCGATGACAGCGTTTTCGATCGCAATCCGGACCAGCCGCTCGTGATGCGTCCTTCCGCGCCCGCGGATGCGTCCTCAGCGCTGACCAACGCGCAGGCCGCCTCGCGGCGCGCTGGTCAGGCGAAGCCCGTCGCCGCGCTGCTGATGAAGCGCTCAGCGCCGATTCCCGAAAAAGTTTGAGTTCGACGCCCGCGGCCGCGGGCGCAGTTTACGACCGGTCCGTCGGCCGATAGGTGCGATGGACCGGCCCGCTCGCGGACTCCTCTAGCGGCCGAGTTGCGCCAGCTGCTGCTCGAGCCGTCCCCGCGTTGCCTGCAGCCCCTCGAGCCGCCCGCGTTCCTGTGCGACGACGTGCTCCGGCGCACGCGCCACGAAACTCTCGTTGGCCAGCTTGACCGCAAGCTTGGCGATTTCGCCGTCCACGCGATCGTATTCCTTGGACAGCCGGCTCTTTTCGGCGGCGACATCGACCTCGATGTGCAGCATGAGCCTGAATTCGCCGACGATTTGCACCGGCGCATCGGTGCGTGGCAGCTCGTCGACGATCTTGACCTCGGAGAGCCTCGCGAGCGCCGCGACGTAAGGCGCGAACGCCTCCAGACGGCGAGCATCGCCTGACGCGATCAGCGGTACCTTCTGCGCCGGAGAGAGCTTCATTTCGCTGCGCAGCGTGCGGCAGGCGTTAACCACGTTCTTGAGCAGCGCCATGTCGGTGTCGGCATCCTCGTCTATCCGGCTCGTGTCCGCCCGCGGAAACGGCTGGATCGAGATCGATGGACCGCTTTTGCCCGCGTGCGCGGCCACACCCTGCCAGAGTTCCTCGGTGATGAAGGGGATGAAGGGGTGCGCGAGCCGCAGCATCGCCTCGAGCTCGCGGACCAACGTGCGCCGCGTCCCCCGCGCCGCGGCATCGTCGCCGGCGGTCTCCGCGCGCAGCAGCTGCACCTTGGCAAGCTCGACGTACCAGTCGCAGAACTCGTCCCACGCGAATTCGTACAGCGCCTTGGCTGCGAGGTCGAACCGGTACTGCTCGAGGTTTTCGGCAATGTCGCGCTTGGCTCGCTGCAACCGACCCAGCAGCCAGCGGTCGACAAAGCTCGTCGTCGCCGGGAGCGCAGGATCGAGGCCGGTGTCCTTGCCTTCGACGTTCATCGACACGAAGCGCGTCGCGTTCCATAGCTTGTTGCAGAAGTTGCGATAGCCATCGCAGCGATCCAGGTCGAAATTGAGCGTGCGACCGAAGGTCGCCAGGCTCGCGAAGGTGAAGCGCACCGCGTCGGCGCCGAAGGCTGGAATGCCATTGGGAAATTGCCGGCGCGTGCGCTTCTCGATCGACTCGCGCTGCTTTTCCAGGATCAGTCCCGAGGTGAGCTTGATGACCAGCGACTCGACGTCGGTACCGTCGATCAGGTCGATGGGATCGAGCACGTTCCCCTTGGACTTGGACATTTTCTGTCCGGCCTCGTCGCGCACGATCGAATTGATGTAGACGTCTCGAAACGGAATCTTGCCGGTGAAGTACGTGGTCGTCATGACCATGCGCACGACCCAGAAGAAAATGATGTCGAAGCCGGTGATCAGCACCGAGCTAGGCAGGAACGCGTGCAGCTCGGGCGTGTCCTCCGGCCACCCCAGCGTCGAGTGGCACCACAGCGCCGAAGAGAACCACGTATCGAGGACGTCTTCGTCCTGTCGCAGCGCAGCTTCGGGCTTGCCCGACTGTTGCGCCGCGTCGGCCGCGTTGCGAGCGACAAAAACGTTGCCTTCGGCGTCGTACCACGCCGGGATGCGATGTCCCCACCACAGTTGCCGCGAGATGCACCAGTCGTAGACCTTGCCCAGCCAGTTGTCGTACCACGTGGCCCAATGCTCGGGCACGAAGCGGATGGTCTGGCGCTCGGCGCTCGCGCCGATGATGCCGCCGTTGACGGCGTGCAGGCAGATATCCTTGAACGACATTCCGGGAAAGTGCGGATGTGTCGACGGTGCTGGCCTGGTCATCGCGACGAACCACTGGTCGGTGAGCATCGGCTCGATGATCTCGCCGGTGCGCTCGCAGCGCGGAACAACCATCTTGTGCGGCTTTTGCGCCTGGATCAGTCCCGCCGTCTCGAGATCGGCGAGCACCGCCTTGCGCGCGACATAGCGGTCCATCCCGCGATATTTCGCGGGTGCGTTGTCGTTGATGTGCGCGTCGAGGGTGAAGATGGTGATGGGCGCCAGCCCGTGACGCTCACCGATGTCCCAGTCGTTGAAGTCGTGCGCCGGCGTGATCTTGACGCAGCCCGTCCCGAAATCCTTGTCGACGTAGGCGTCTGCGATGACCGGAATACGGCGTCCGCTCAGCGGCAGCTCGACCTCGTTGCCTACGAGATGCGCGTAGCGTGTGTCATCCGGGTTCACCGCCACCGCGACGTCGCCGAGCATCGTTTCCGGTCGCGTCGTCGCCACCGCGAGAAAGCCGCTGCCGTCGGCGAGCGGGTAGCGGATCTCCCACAGCGTCCCATTCTCCTCCTCGCTTTCCACCTCGAGATCAGAGACGGCGCTGCCGAGTTTCGGGTCCCAGTTGACCAGCCGCTTACCGCGATAAATGAGTCCGTCCTCGTGCAGCTTCACGAAGGTCTCGACAACCGCGGCCGACAATCCAGGATCCATTGTGAATCGCTCGCGCGTCCAGTCGCAGGACGCGCCTAGACGGCGCATCTGTGCGGTGATAGTCGATCCGGATTGTGCCTTCCATTCCCACACGCGCGCGAGGAACGCCTCACGTCCGATGTCGCGCCGCGAGGTGCCGGCAGAAACCAGCTGGTTCTCGACGACGATCTGCGTCGCAATGCCGGCGTGATCGGTCCCGACCTGCCAGAGCGTGTTGTCGCCGAGCATGCGGTGGTACCGAATCAGGATGTCCATCAGCGTCTGCTGGAATGCATGCCCCATGTGCAGCGTGCCGGTGACGTTGGGGGGTGGCAGCTGGATGCAGAACGCCGGCGCATTCGAATTCATCGACGGCTTGAACAGCCCTGTGGATTCCCAGAACGGGTACCAGCGTGCCTCGATCGCGCGCGGCTCGAATGACTTGGCGAATTCCATGGGCGGTAGGCGCATGCGACGAATCGAAAGGCCGAAATTATAGCGGACCGGCGATTCGAGCCGCCGATGGGACGGAGTTGCTCAAAGCGCGCGACCCACGGCCGCCGCGACCGCACGCAAGGTCGTCATGAGCCTTGCAAACTCGTCGGGCGTGAGTGCCTGATCGGCGTCGCACCACGCATCGCACGGAGTCGGGTGTACCTCGATCAGCAGACCGTCGGCGCCGGCGGCGACGGCGGCGCACGACAGCGCGGGTACCATCCACGCCTTGCCGCCCGCGTGCGACGGATCGACGATCACCGGCAGGTGCGTCTCGCGCTTGAGCACCGCCACCGCGGTGACGTCGAGCACGTTGCGATACGCCGTCTCGAAGGTGCGTATGCCTCGCTCGCAGAAGATGATGTCATGGTTGCCACCGGCGGCGATGTACTCCGCGGCCATCAGCCATTCGCTGATCGTCGCCGACATGCCGCGCTTGAGTATCACCGGCTTCTTGACGCGGCCCACTTCCTTGAGCAGATCGAAGTTCTGCATGTTGCGCGTGCCGATCTGGATGCAATCGACGTCATGGCGAAGAAACGTCTCGAGCATGCGCGCATCCATGAGCTCGGTGACGATGGGAAGGCGCTGGGAATCGGCGGCAGCTCGCAGCAGCTCCAGACCTTCGACGCCCTTGCCCTGGAAGGTGTACGGGCTGGTGCGCGGTTTGAACGCGCCGCCGCGCATCAGGCGCGCACCTCCCGCCTTAACGCCCTGCGCGGCGGCGCTCATCTGCGGCTCGGTCTCCACTGAGCACGGCCCTGCGATGACCTGGACGACGTTCCCGCCGATCGGCACTCCGGAAACGTCGATAACCGTGTTCGCCTTGTGCCACTCGCGGGCGACGATCTTGTACTGCTTGACGATGTGCATCGACTTCTCGACGCCTGGCATCGGGTCGAACATTTCGGGATCGAGCTTGCGCTCGTCGCCGACCGCGCCGATGAGCGTTCGCTCGGTGCCCTTGGAGACATGCACGTCGAGTCCATGGGCGCGTATCTTGGCGGTGACGGCCGCGATCTCGGCGTCGCCTGCGTCGGGCTGCATTACGATGATCATGACTAAGGTCCCGTTGCGGTGGTCGAAAAAAATCGGGCGGCCTTTGAGGCCGCCCGATCGTTGGTGAATTCGTCGTGAATTACCTTCGTGCGCGCCCCTCGGTGCGTACATCGAAATAGAAGACGTAGACGTACGCGTCGCGGCGCATCGCGCGCGTTGCTTCGCTGGGTTTACTCAAGGTGCAGGTCTGGTGCATGCGATGCAGTCTAGCATGGACGGACCGCAAGGGTCAGCCGTGCTCGCGCCGCCATTGCGCGATTTCGCGTTCGATCGCTTCGGCGATGTAGCTTCGCACCAGCTTGCCGACCTGCTCGTTGATCGCGCTCACCAGCTCGGCGCCCGCGCGATCGACGATGGGCTGCAGATGACGCGCGAGTTGATCCTTGAGTCCCGTATCGGTGAAAAGGTCCAGGCGCTGCAGCACCTGCAAGGAGATCTGTTCGGCGAGCGCGGCCCAGCGCTCTTCGGAATCCGGGCGCGCAGCTGCGAGGGGTCGGGACTCCGCGGATGGCGCCTCGTGCGGGGGCGCCGCCGCCAAGGCGTCCGATGGCGGCTGCACCGGCAGCGCGGGGAGGGCTCGTGCCTGCTCTAAAAGCGCCGTGCTCGACGACATGCCCGACCCCGTCGGCGGCGGGGTCGGTTCGGAGCCCGCGGCCTTGAGCGTGAAACGGGTCGGCGTCTCGATCACCTCGTCAGGCGGCCTCACGGATTCGGTCTTCAGCGTGACCGGGGGTACGACGGCAAGCGTGTCGGGGACGTTGCCGGTGACGCTGTGCGATGATGGATCGATGGTGTCCATCACCAGCCAGTCCGAGGGGTCGCCTTCCAGCGTCGCGACCGCCGCGCGGGTCGGCTGCCGAGCCGGCGGAGGCATGTCCATCACCTCGGCCGCCGGCGCCTCCGCGGGCTGAATGCGTTGCGTCAGGATCGGAATGGCGGCTTCCGCGATCACGGCCACCGGCTCATCGATGGCGTCGGTCAGGATGGGAAAATCCGCGTCGCCGCGCCCGCGATTCTTGCGCATCAGCGCATCGGCCTGTTCGAGGAGCTCGCGCGCGGTGGCCATCATGCGACCTCGCCAAGCCGGTGGGAACGCAATTCGTAGCCACGCTCGCGATAGTAGCGGTAACGCGTGCGCGCGCTCGCGCTGTCGGCATCGTCGATTCCTACGATTTCGGCAAGCCGCTCGAAACGCGCAAAGAACGGCGGCGGCGCCGCGTGCAGGTTGATGAGCACGCGCGCGGGGCCGGGGTGCTCGAGCACGTGATCGACCCAGATGGGCGTTTCTCCGGCGAGCCGGTCGCCCACCCGGCAATGCGGCAGGAAGCTAAGCGCCGGCTGCGTCCAGAGCAGCCGCTCCAGTGCATCCGTGGCCGCCGCGTTGTCAGTGAGCACGCGCACGTGGCCATGCTGCGTGAACGCTTTCGCGACGAGCTTGGTCACGACCTGGTGACGATCGGACACATGAGTGTAGAAATCGATCGCGGTCATGGTAGGCGCTGAAAGCCGCTAGGAGGGCGCACCCTCCTGCGAAAGCAGCCAGGTGGTGAGCAGCGCGACCGGTCTTCCGGTAGCGCCCTTTTCCTTGCCTTCCTTCCATGCGACCCCGGCGATATCGAGGTGCGCCCAATCGAATTTCTTGGCAAAACGCGATAGAAAACACGCTGCGGTAACGCTGCCTCCGGCCCGGCTGCCAATATTCGCGAAATCCGCGAAGTTGCTGTTGAGGCCATCCTGGTAGTCATCCCACAACGGCATCTGCCATCCGCGATCGAAAGACTCCTCGCCCGCGTTGAGCAGCGCACGCGCAAGGCTGTCGCTATTGCTGAAAATGCCGCAGGGAATATGGCCGAGCGCGACAACGATGGCTCCGGTCAGCGTCGCGATGTCGACCACCGCCGAGGGCTCGTAGCGTTCCGCGTAGGTCAGCGCGTCGCACAGGATGAGCCGTCCCTCGGCATCGGTGTTGAGCACTTCAATGGTTTGCCCGGACATGCTGGTAACGATGTCGCCGGGCTTGGTCGCCCGGCCGCTCGGCATGTTCTCGCACGCAGGGATGAGACCGATCAGGTTGATCTTGGCCTTGAGCTCGGCGACCGCTCGAAACGCGCCGAACACGCTCCCGGCGCCGCACATGTCGTATTTCATGTAATCCATGTCCAGCGACGGCTTGATCGAGATCCCGCCGGTGTCGAAGGTGATTCCCTTGCCTACAAGCACGACCGGCTGCTTCTTGCCGGCGCCGTTGTATTCCATGACGATGAATCGGGGAGACTGCTCACTGCCGTTGGTCACCGATAGGAACGAGCCCATTTTCAGCGCCTCGATCTGGGCGCGGTCGAGGACTTCGCACTTGAAGCCGAGCTCCTGCGCGAGCGCCTGGGCGCGCTCCCCGAGGTAGGCCGGCGTGCAAAGGTTCCCCGGCAGGTTGCCCAGGTCGCGCGCAAGGTCCATGCCGTGCGCGATGGCCAGTCCGCGCGCCGCGGCGCTCTCGCCGGCGGTCAGATCGCTACGCTGCGGCACCGACAGCGTGAGCTTGCGCAAGGGTCGACGCACCTCGGCGGGCTGGCTTTTCATCTGGTCGAAGCGATAAACAGCCTCCATCGCGACGACGACCGCGTGCTCGACGCGCCACGCGACCTCGCGGCGCTTGACCTTTTCCTCGGTCAAGTAGACGACCGCTTCGTAGGAACCCGTTTCATTGAGAAGCCTCACCGCGGCGCGCATCGCGCTGCGGAATTCGCGCTCGCGGAAATCGCGTTCCTTGCCCAGTCCGACCAGCAGCACGCGATCGGCGAGCGTACCCTTGACGTTATGCAACAGGAGCGTGCTGCCCAGCTTGCCCTCCATGTCGCCGCGCCGGATGATCTCGCTGATATATCCGCCCGAGGCGCGATCCACGAGGTCGGCGGAAAGGCTCGGCTTGCGGTTGTCGAAGACGCCGACGACCACGCACGCGCTGCGCTGCTTCTCGGGGCTGCCGCTTTTTATGGTAAATTCCATCGACGTTCCTCGAACTAAAATTGCCTTTACGCGGTACGATCCGCATTATCGGCAAATCCTCCCTAAAAAGTCAAAATATTTCCGCCGTCATGGTCTTTAGGCGCAGCTTGGTGCGAGAACTCACGGCCACGGCCGTGGGACTATTTCTGATTCTCCTGGGAATCCTGTTCACCAACCTCGTTTTGCGCCTGCTGGCGCGTGCGGCCGGAGGAACCGTGGCTCCCGAGGGGATTCTCGCGCTTCTCGGTTTCAACGCATTGTTTTATTTTAATATTCTTTTGTCGGTGGCTTTGTTTTTCACCGTGCTGCTGACGCTGTCCAGGTGGTATCGCGATAGCGAAATGATCGTATGGTTCACCTCGGGCCTGGGATTGACCTCGTGGCTCAAACCCATCTTCTGGTTCGCCAGTCCGTTCCTGCTCGCGATCGTCGTGTTATCACTTTGGCTGTCACCCTGGGCCGAACAGCGCCGTCTCGAATACGAACGGCAGCTGGAGTCGCGTGAAGAGCTGTCATTGCTCGCGCCGGGCTTATTCAAGGAGTTCCGACAGGCCCGACTTGTTGTCTTCATAGAGAGTATCAACAGTTTCGACGGTACAATCCGCAACGTTTTCCTGCATTCGATCGAAGGCGACAAGGACGTCACCACCGTCGCCAGCTTGGGTCGTCTGGAGGACGCGCCCAACGGCGACCGTTTCATCGTCTTGGAGAACGGCCGCCGTTACGAAGGCCAGCCGGGAAGCGCAGAGTTTCGCTCGGCGGAGTTCGAGAAGCTGGGGCGGCGAATCGAGCCCGCCGAAGTCCGCGCACTACCCCTTTCGCTGAAGGCCATTCCTCTGGTGCAGCTGGCCGCGGTCGACGGGGCACCCGAGCGCGCCGAGCTGTTCTGGCGTATCTCGGTACCAATCAGCGCGTTTCTGCTGATGTTGCTCGCCGTTCCCCTGTCCTACGTCAACCCTCGTATGGGCCGCTCGTTCAACCTGTTCGCAGCGGTGTTCGTCTACATGCTGTACAGCAATTGCATCAACATCGTGCAGAGCTTCATTGCGCAGGGACGCATCTCGATCCTCACCGGGCTGCTTCTGATCCACTCGGTCGCCGCGGTGACGGTCATCCTTCTGTTCCGACAGCGCCTCTCGGTGCTGGGCTGGTTCGCGAGGCGCCGCACCGCGTGAAAACGCTCACCCGCTATGTTGGGCGCGAAGTGCTCTACGCGACGCTGCTGATCTTCGTCGCGCTGCTGAGCCTGTTCGCGTTCTTCGACCTGATCCACGAACTCGGCAACGTCAGCAAGGACGGCTACCCGCTGAGCCGCGCGCTCCTCTTCGTAGGCCTCAGCCTGCCAGGACACGTCTACGAGTTGATGCCCACCGCGGCGCTGATCGGTACGCTGTTCGCGATCGCTCAACTGGTGAGTAACTCGGAGTACACCGTGATGCGCGCATCCGGCGCATCGCTCACCCAGATCACCTGGGCGATCATCCGCATCGGCATCCCGCTGGCGATCGCCACCTTCCTCGCAGGTGAATTCCTGGCACCGCCCGCGGAACGCCTGGCGCAGCGCGTCCGCGCGCAGGTACAGGGTCAGGCGAGCCGCGTGTTCGCGCAGCAGTTCCAGTCGGGATTCTGGTTCAAGCAAGGCCGCCAGGACACCGAGGACGGCGCGGGTGACCATGAGCAGACCTTCGCCAACATCAAGAGCCTGCTCGGCGATAATTCACTCCTCGGGGTGCGCATCTACGAATTCGACGCCAACCTGCGGTTGCACGCGCTGCGCGTCGCCGACTCGGGAACATTCGTGACCGATGGACAGTGGCGGCTCAAGAACGTGCGTACGACCGAGCTATCCGCCGAAGGCGCGCACGTCACGCGCGTCGACGAGTGGATCTGGAAGACCGTGCTCAAGCCGTCGATCCTGACGGTGTATCAGGTCGCTCCGGAAAAGCTGGAGATGACTTCGCTCTATGACAACATCACCGTGCTCGGAAGCAACCAGCAGAAGACGTCGCGATTCGAGATCGCACTTTGGAACAAGATCTTCTATCCGGCCGCGGTTCTGGTGATGATGGTGTTGGCGTTGCCGTTCGCGTATTTTCAGCGGCGCGCCGGAGGGGTCGGATTCCGCATTTTCGCCGGCACCATCCTGGGACTGGTCTTTTTCCTGCTCGGGCGATTGTTCTCCTATCTGGGCGTGATCAACGACTGGCCGCCGCTATTCTCGGCGGCGTTCCCGGTCGCCGCTTTCGTCATGGTCGCAGCCACCATGCTCTGGTGGCTGGAGCGGCGCTAGCGCCGCGATCGCCCAGCGCAAGGCAAAAAAATCCCCGCGTGGCGGGGATTTCTGGGTTTCTGCGCGGCAGCGCTGTGAGGAGCGTCAGGCTGAGGGAAGAACGTTGACGAAGGTGCGCCCCGCGGATCCCTTGGTCGCGAACTGAACCTTCCCGTCGACCAGCGCGAACAATGTATGGTCCTTGCCGATGCCCACGTTGACGCCGGGATGAACCTGCGTACCGCGCTGGCGAACGATGATGCTGCCGGCCGAGATCCCTTCGCCGCCATAGGCTTTCACACCGAGGCGCTTGGAATGCGAATCGCGGCCGTTACGGGAGCTGCCGCCTGCTTTCTTGTGTGCCATTGCCGTAAGTCCTGTATGAGGAGCCTCAGAAGAGCTCAGCCGACGATGCCGTCGATCTGGAGCTCGGTATAGCCCTGGCGGTGGCCCTGATGCTTCTGGTAGTGCTTGCGCCGCCGCATCTTGAAAATTCGGAGCTTTTCACCGCGACCGTGCGCGAGCACTGTCGCGTTGACGGTCGCGCCCGCGACCGTGGGCTGGCCCACGCGGACGCTTTCGCCTTCGCCGACCATGAGCACCTGATCGAGAACGACCGCCGCGCCTACATCGGCCGGCAGCTGCTCGACCTTGAGTTTTTCACCGGGGGCGACTCGGTACTGCTTGCCACCGGTTTTTATGACCGCGTACATAGGTAACTCCACACGGGTTGCGAGTTGCAAAAAGTTTGCTAGTTTATGGGCTTACGGTCGTTTTGTCAAAGCGCCCAGGACCCGCGGGAGGGCGAACGCCGCATCGGATAATATGCGGCTCCCAAGCTACCTACCTCCACGTCGAAGCGCCCAAGTGAACATTCCCCTGCTGCATCCTCTGCTCCGCGAGGACCTGGCCGCGGTCGACCGCGTCCTGCGCGAGGCGCTGGATTCGGATGTCGTCCTTATTCGCCAAGTCGCCGAATACATCATCGGCGGCGGCGGAAAGCGGCTGAGGCCGGCGCTTGTGCTGCTCTCTGCCCGCGCTTTCGGATACCGTGGGGCGCACCATCACACGCTGGCGGCAATCGTCGAAATGATCCACACGGCAACTCTGCTTCACGACGATGTCGTCGACGAATCAGACCTGCGGCGCGGCCACGCAACTGCCAATGCAAGTTTCGGCAACGCAGCCAGCGTGCTGGTCGGCGACTTCCTGTATTCGCGCGCCTTTCAACTCATGGTCGCGGTCAACGACATGCGCGTGCTGGAAATTCTGTCCGAGGCAACCAACGTCATCGCCGAGGGTGAAGTGATGCAACTGGTCAATTCGGGCGACGCCGACGTCGGCGAACAGCGCTACCTCGAGGTGATTCGGCGCAAGACCGCAAAGCTTTTCGAAGCGGCGATGCGGTTGGGGTCGGTGCTCGGTGGCGCAGCTCGCGCGACCGAGGACGCCCTGGCGAGCTATGGGATGCACCTCGGGACCGCGTTCCAGCTCATCGACGACGTGCTCGACTATTCCGGCGATGAAGACGCCATCGGCAAGCACCTGGGTGACGATCTCGCCGAAGGCAAGCCCACGCTCCCTCTGATCCGTGCCCTCGCTGTCGGCGACGATGCGCAGCGCGCGCTGATCCGCGAAGCGATCAGCGGCGCGCGACGCAGCGATTTCGCGCGGGTGCTAGCGGTCCTGCAAGACACAGGCGCGCTCGATTTTGCACGCGCCAGCGCCGTGCGCGAATCGACCGTTGCCGCCCGTTGTCTGGACACGCTGCCCCCGTCGACATACCGCGAAACTCTGCTAGAATTGACGGCTTTCGCAGTCACGCGAACCGCCTGAGTTCGCGTCGGTTTTGCATCGTCACGTCCGACGTGCCATCGACGGCCGCGGCACTGCAACAGTCGGGGTGTAGCTTAGCCTGGTAGAGCGCTACGTTCGGGACGTAGAGGCCGGAGGTTCAAATCCTCTCACCCCGACCAGTTTCCAACACAGGTCGAGTTCGTTTCGCGTCGTCTTCCCATCGCGGGCGTAAGCAGATGTTGCGGGCGTTTCACGACGCCCTGCCAAGCCGTATAATTTGCGACCGTTCGGAACTACAGCAACGCGGCGCGTGAGCCGCATCGGAGAACCCCCATGTCGCTGCCACGCCCTCTCGTCGTCTGCATATGTCTGATCGCCTTGTCCGTGGTCGGATGCAGCAAGAGCGGCAACAGCAACGGCGGCGACAGCCAGATCCGCGTCGTCAACGCATTCTTCGAGGCCCCCGCGATGAACGTCGTGGCGGCGGGCACCACGCTGGCGGCCGCGCTTCCCTTCCAGGGTCTCACGCAGTACGCGGGCGTGAGCAACGGAACGCAGACATTCACCGTCACGGTTGTCGGCGCAAGCACGCCGCTGGTCAACCAGAGCCTCGGCCTCAACGGCGGCGCCAACTACACCTACGTCATCTATGGACCGCTGACGGCGCCGGGAACGATTCTCGCGGCCGACAATTTCAGCGATCCAGGCAGCGGATTCTTTACGCTGCGGGTGATGAACACCGCGGCTGGCATCGGACCGATCGACGTCTACCTGACGCCACAGGGGGCTGACCTCACCGTCGCCGCGCCGACCGTCGGGAACGTGGCGTATGGAGCTTTCACCCCCTTCACTTCGGTGAACATCGGCCTGCCCTTTGAGATCCGCATTACGCCGAGCGGCACCAAGACAGTCATTTTCGATTCCGTTCCCAAGGCGTTCCTCGAGCATCAGGGGTATACCATCCTCGCCTACAGCAAGGGCAGCGGGACGCTGGTCAATGCGGCCATTCTTCCGAGCGACAGCGCTGGGACCGGCACGATCGTCGACAACCTGGTCGCGCAGTACAAAGTCATCAACGCGTCGCTCGTCGGCTCGCCGCTCAACGTGTTCATCGACAACAACCTGCAGTTGTCCAACATCCCGTACACAGGGGTCTCGAGCTACCAGCAGACTTCCGCCGGCGCGCATGCGATCACCATCCAATCGCAAGCCACCCCCGGCGCGACGCTGCTGACGCTCAACCCGAATCTCTCCTCCGCGACCGACACCTCGATCGCGCTGGTCGGTCCGGCTGGCGCAATGGCTGGCCTCGTGCTGCTCGACGACAACCAGCCGCCCGCCACGGGAAGCGCCGGCGTGCGCTTCGTCAACACCTCGGCGAGCGTCGCGTCGACCGACGTGTTCGTGAACTTCAGCAAGACGATCAGCGGCCTCGCGATCAATACCGCGTCGGGCTACGTGAACTTGACCGCTGCGGCGTTGACCGGCACTCCGTACGAATTCGATTTCAACGTGTCGGGCACAACGACGTCACTGCTCAAGCTTCCCAGTGTGACGCTGCTTCCGAGTCACAAGTACACGGTGTATCTGGCAGGGCCGACGAGTACGCTGCAAGGCATCGTCACGCAGGATGAGTGATTTCCCGCGGGGACTTTCCGACGCGCCGGAATCCGGGCGAGCGCGCCGCACACCGCGCCCGATGCGCGTTCCCCGCCAGCCTTCCGTCGGAGATTCAATGCGTTCGTTCCTTATCAGGGCCGCCGCACTTGCGTTCGGTGTACTGCTCGCGGGCTGCAATACCGGCAACGGCGTGGTCACCGTGGCCAGCACGCAATCGAACCTGCGCGTGGTGAATCTGATTCCGAATGCCAGCGGCCCGATCGTAACTACACTCGACGACAACTCTTTTCTCACCCCCCCGATACCCTTCCAGTCACTTTCGCCGTATCAGATCATCGAGGCGGGCACGCACACACTCGAGGCGTTTGTCACAGGAGCGCCGTCGAACCTCATTGCGACAACGGTGGTGGCAATCGGCGAGGCGAACTACACCTACATCTTGTTCGGGCCGATCACCAACCCGGTCGGGCGGATCGTCGACGACACATTCCTCGACTCGGGTGCCGGTAGCTTCAATCTTCGGGTCATCAACGCCGCCGCAGGCATCGGAGCGGTAGACGTCTATCTCACCGCCCCGGGAGCCAGCCTCGACCTCGTCTCTCCGAGTGTTGCCGGCATCGACTACAACAACCTGAGCGGCTTCGCCAGCCTTCCCATCGGGAACCTTCAATTGCGCATCACGCCAGCGGGATCGAAGAGCGTGATCTACGATTCCGTGCCGTTCAATTACCAGGAGCGGGCTGCTTACGAGATCGTTGTCTACTCTCGCGGCAGCGGCACGCTGCCGAACGCGATGCTGCTTGCCATCGACAGCGCCGGCAGCGGCACCGTCGTCGACAGCCTGCTGGCGCAGTTCAAGGTCATCAACGCATCGCTGGTCACATCCCCGCTCAATGTTTTCTTCGACGGCGCCCTCAAGCTCTCGAACATTCCGGTCGCCGGCGCAACCGGATACCAGCGGACGACCAAAGGCGCGCACACGCTGACCGTCGAAGCCACCGCAACGCCGGGAGCCACGCTGCTCACTTACACCCCGACGCTGACGGCGGCGACGGACAGCTCGGTCGTTCTCGAGGGTACGGCAGGCGCGATGCAAGCGCTTCTGCTCCAGGACAACAACCTTCCACCCGGACCCGGCAATGCGCGCGTGCGTGTCGTCAATACGTCCCCGGACCTGCCGGCTATCGATGTCTTCGTCAATTTCAGCAAGCAGATCTCCGGGCTGCCACAGAATTCGGGCGCCTTCTCACTCGAGCTGACCGCAGATGCGGTCACCGGCACGACCTACCAGTTTTCATTCAATGTCGCCGGCACGTCGCAGACGCTGCTGACGGTACCGGCACTCTCGCTCGTCGGTGGAAAGACCTATACGCTCTACGTGGTCGGACCGTCGAACGCACTCCAGGCAGGGCTGACGCAGGACAACTGACAGCCGCGTCGCGAGCAGCGCGACGCGTAAATGGCGAGCGCGCAGCGTCGTGCCGCGCCCGTCCGCAGTCCCGTCGCGGACAAGGTTGCGTTCTGCGGATGGCGCCGGCCCTCGCCTATAATCCGCCGGTGAACACGCGCGCCTCTCCCGCCGATGCTCCGCTCTCGGCGCACACGCCGATGATGCAGCAATACCTGCGCATCAAAGCCGAGCATGCCGACAAGTTCGTCTTCTACCGCATGGGCGATTTCTACGAGCTGTTCTTCGACGACGCGGAGCGGGCGGCGCGGATACTCGACATCACGCTGACCTCGCGTGGCGTGACGGCGGGCATGCCGATTCCGATGGCGGGTGTTCCCTACCACGCCGCCGAAAGCTATCTGGCGAAACTCGTGCGCCAGGGCGAATCGGTCGCGATCTGCGAGCAGATCGGCGACCCCGCCACGTCGAAGGGGCCCGTCGACCGCAAGGTGACCCGCATCGTGACCCCCGGCACGGTCACCGATGCGGGATTGCTCGAAGCCAAACGCGAAAGCCTGCTTGCCTGCGTGCATCCGATCGCCAAGCGCGCTGGGGCGGCATGGCTCGATCTTGCCGCGGGCACGCTAAGCATCGCCGAGATCCCCGCAGACGACCTGTCGTCACTGCTCGATCGCGTCGCACCGAGCGAGCTGCTGCACGCCGAAGGCACGGCGTTGACGCTGCGTGCGGGCACGCCGGCGCGCGCGCTCCCACCGTGGCAATTCGACGCCGAAGCGGCGACGCGCCGTTTGTGTGAGCAATTTGGCACACGCGATCTCACCGGCTTCGGCGCGGACGAAGCGCCGCTCGGCGTCGCGGCTGCGGGTGCGCTGCTGCAGTACGCGCGCTCGACGCAGCAGGCGGCGCTGTCTCACGTGCGCACGCTGCGGGTCGAGCAGACGGGGTCGCAGCTGTTGCTCGACAGCGCCACGCGGCGCAACCTCGAGATCACTGCGACGCTGCGCGGCGAGCCTGCGCCGACGCTGCTGTCGCTGCTCGACACGTGCACGACCGCGGCGGGTAGTCGCCTGCTTCGCCAGTGGCTGACGCAGCCATTGCGCGCGCAGGATGCCGCTGCCGCGCGCCACGCATCCATCGCTGAGATCGGCAACGATGCATCGTGCGCGCCGCGCATCGCGGCGGAGCTGCGCCACAGCGTCGACGTCGAGCGCATCGCCTCGCGCATCGCGCTCGGCAGCGCGCGCCCTCGCGACCTGTCGGGACTGCGCGCGACGCTCGATCGGTTGCCGGCGCTTGGGAAGATAGCCGATACCTTCACGACGGCGCTGCTGGCTCACGCCGCCGCGTGCCTGCGCTTCGAATCACGCTGGACTCGACTGCTGCACGCCTCGATTGCCGTCGAACCCGGGGCGACGCTGCGCGACGGAAACGTCATCGCTACCGGCTACGATGCGGAGCTCGATGACCTGCGCGCGATCGGCGACAACTGCGGCGCGTACCTGGTCCAGCTCGAGGCGAGCGAGCGCGCGCGCACCGGGATCGCCAACCTCAAGGTCGAGTACAACCGAGTTCACGGCTTCTACATCGAGGTGACCAACGCGCACGCGCAGAAGATTCCCGACGACTACCGGCGACGACAGACGCTGAAGAGCGCGGAGCGCTACATCACGCCGGAACTCAAGAGCTTCGAGGACAAGGCGCTGTCGGCGGGTGAACGCGCGCTGGCGCGCGAGAAAAAGCTCTACGAGGCGCTGCTAGCCGAGCTCGCGCAGGCGGTCCCCGCGCTGCAGGAAGTGGCGCGGGCGATGGCGACGATCGACCTGCTCGCGTCGCACTCGGTGGCGGCTGCCGAGCGCGGCTGGACACAGCCCATGATGACCCGGGATCCCGGCATCGAGATCCGAGCTGGCCGGCACCCGATGGTGGAGCTGCAGGTCGAGCATTTCATCGCCAACGACCTCACGCTCACGCCGGCGCAGCGCCTGCTCATCGTCACCGGACCCAACATGGGCGGCAAGTCGACGTACATGCGGCAAGCTGCCGTCATCGTGCTGCTCGCCTATTGCGGGCTTTACGTTCCAGCAAGCTTTGCGCGGCTGGGACCCGTCGACGCGCTGTTCACGCGCATCGGCGCCGCGGACGACCTCGCCGGAGGACGGTCTACCTTCATGGTCGAAATGACCGAGGCCGCCGCAATCCTTCATCGCGCCACACCGCAAAGCCTGGTGCTGATCGACGAGATCGGCCGCGGCACATCAACTTTCGACGGATTGGCCCTCGCTTGGGCCATCGCGCGCGAGCTCGCGCTCAGGAACCGCAGTCTCACCCTGTTCGCGACGCATTATTTCGAGTTGACCGCGCTACCTTCGGAACTCGAAGGCTGCGCCAACGTGCATTTCGACGCGGTGCTCCACAAGGATGGCATCGTTTTCCTGCACGCGGTCGCCGACGGCCCGGCCAATCAAAGTTACGGGCTGCAGGTCGCCAAGCTCGCCGGCGTGCCCGCCGAAGCAGTGCGCCAGGCGCGCGCATTCCTGGCCAGGCTCGACCAGTTCAGCGCACGCCGCGATTCGCAGGCGGACCTGTTCGGTGCCACCGCTCCGCATGAGGAGTCTGCGCGTCCCGACACACCGATCGCCGATCGTCTGGCCGCGCTCGATCCCGATGCGCTCTCGCCGCGGGAAGCGCACGCGGCGCTCTACGAGCTCAAGCGATTGGCGGACCGCTCGCGCTGAGTCTTAGCCGCGCGCGTCGACGCTCAGTGGTGGTGGCCGTGCTCGCCGTGGACGTGCCCATGCGCGAGCTCTTCGCTCGACGCCGCGCGTACCTCAAGCACGGTGCAGTCGAAGCGAAGGCGCTGGCCGGCGAGAGGATGGTTCCCATCGACCACGACCTTGCCGTCGGCGATGTCGGTCACGGTGTAGACGCGCTGCTCTTCATCGTCGTCGTCCTGCCCTGCATGGCCCTCGAACTGCATGCCCACCTTGACATCGGTCGGAAAGCGGTCCTGCGCCTCGACACGCACGAGCTCGGCGTCGTACTCGCCGAAGGCGTCTTCCGGCTCGAGCGTGACCGAGCACGTGTCACCCACGGTCTTCTGCGCGAGCTCGTCCTCGACCTTCGGGAAAATGCCGTGGTGACCGTGCAGGTAGGTGATCGGTTGCGGCGACTCCTCGATAAGCTCGCCCCTGGCCGAGTACAACTTGTATGAAAGCGTGACGACCGAATCCGAAACGATGTTCATGCGCGGGCTGTAGTTTTTGCAGTGAGTACGCGCGCGCTGGGTTCACGGCGTCGTGGCCGGCATTCTAGCAAAAGTCGCGCACGGCCTCGCTATAATCGTGCCATGCCCGCCTCCGCTTCGGATCGCCTGCTCGGTGGGCTGACGCCATCGGCGTTCCTGCGCCGCTATTGGCAAAAGCGGGCGCTGCTGGTGCGCGCAGCGATGCCCGGGTTCCGGGGTTGCGTGTCGAAGCGAAGCCTGTTCGAGTGGGCTGGCCACGACGATGTCGACTCGCGCATTGTCGTGCACGAGCGCGGTGTTTGGTCAACGCGGTCCGGACCGTTCCCCCGATCGGACTTGCGGGACTTGCCGAGCAGCGACTGGACGCTGCTCGTGCATGGCGTCAACCTGAAGAGTGCCGCAGGAGACGCTTTGCTGCGACGATTTTCGTTCGTTCCCTACGCGCGCCTCGACGATCTCATGGTGAGCTACGCGGCGCCGGGTGGTGGCGTCGGCGCCCACTTCGATTCCTACGACGTGTTTCTGCTCCAGGGTCAAGGTCGTCGCCGCTGGCGCGTCAGCGCCCAGCGCGATCTGGCGCTGCGGCCTCGCCTTCCGCTCAAGATCCTGGCGCGCTTCAAGCCGACCGCGGAATGCACGCTCGACGCGGGCGACATGCTGTATCTGCCTCCCGACCACGCGCATGAAGGCGTTGCCCTCGATGCGTGCACCACTTATTCGGTCGGGTTTCGCGCGCCGTCGGCGCAGGAATTGGGAACGGCGTTTCTGGATTGGCTGCGCGATTCGATCGAACTCGCGGGCACATATGCGGACCCACATCTCGCCCCGGCGCATGAGCCCGCTCGCATCGGCGCGTCGATGCTTGCTCGCTGCGCCGCCATGCTCGACTCGATACGCTGGGACCGCGCGATGGTCGCTCGCTTTCTCGGCTGTCACCTCACCGAGCCCAAGCCGACGGTCGTGTTCGATGCGCCGGTGCGAATGCTGGCGCCGGCACGCTTCGCCGCGCTGGCGTCGCGCCGCGGCGTGCGCTTGGACCCGCGCAGTCAATTCCTATACGATCACGATGCGCTCTACGTCAATGGCGAAGCGATTCGATGGCCGCGCGGCGATGCCGCGCCGTTGAAGAGGCTTGCCAACGCGCGATGTCTCGCCGGCAGCGACGTTCATGGCCCGCAGCTGCTGCGATTGCTGCATCTCTGGTACCACGATGGATACGTCGACTTCGACAGCCCCTGATGCACCGCTTGCACCGCGCGTGATCGCGCTTGCCACCGTCGCGGCGCAGGCCGCCGCCATCGATGAGCTCATCGCGATGGCGCGCCACCACATCCGAGTTTTCGACCAGGACCTTTCGCAGACGGGATGGAGCTCTGCCGCGCGCACCGATCGAGTGGCTGCTTTCCTGCGCGACGTGCGCGGGCGAAGACTCGACATCATCGTCCACGATACGCGCTACCTTCAGAGCTCCTGCCCGCGGCTGGTTCGTCTGCTGAAGAACTATGGTCACGTGATGTCGATCCTGCGCACCGGCGACGACGCGCACGTCGCCACCGATCCGCTGGTCATCGTCGACACCGCGCACTATTTGCACCGGTTCCATTTCGATCAGCCACGGGCAACGCTGGGGATCGCTCAACCCGAGCAGACGCGACTGCTGACGAGCCGCTTCGAAGAGATCTGGGCGACGGGACAATCCGGCGTCAGCGGGACCGTTCTCGGCCTTTGAGTGCGCAATGATTGAACGCTCTGCGCAAGCTTTGGCGCGAACCAGGCGAAGACGATCTATTTGATAACATTGCCCTTTGTAGTAGACTTCAACATGTCGGTGCGTGCTTTGCCGTCATGAGATGGCAGTAGGCGGCCAGCGCGCGATCCGATTTACGCGCGAACACCATCTCATTCACATCCGCAGGGGAACCCCATGAAGAAGTCCGTTTTCTTTGTCGCTGCATTGGCGCTTGCACTGAGCGCCTGCGGCGACAACAGCAACAAGGCTGCCGCTGACGCGAAGGCCGCTGCAGACAAGGCTGCTGCCGCGTCGAAGGATGCCGCTGACAAGGCTGCTGCCGCTGCCAAGGATGCGTCGACCGCCAGCACGCAGGCGGGCGCCGCCGCGAACGATGCGGCCAAGGCAGGCGCCGCCCCGATGGATTCGAAGGACAGCGCGGGCAAGTCTGTCGACGCCGCCAACGACGCGGCAATGAAGGCAACGCCGCCGAGCACCGCGCCAGCGCCTGCAATGGCTCCCGCCGAAGCGCCCAAGAAATAAAGTCAGCGCAGCAAAAGGAAAGCCGGCTTCGAGCCGGCTTTTTTTATTCCCATCGCTGGATCTGACTATCGAGCACGGTGAACGGCATCCTTCCGCCACCTGCTTCGATCACAGCGGCGCGCCGATGCGCTCCGCCACTTCGCGGTACTTGCCTATGACGTTGCCCAGGTTGCGCCGGAAGCGATCCTTGTCGAGCTTCTCCTGCGTTCCCTGGTCCCACAGGCGGCATCCGTCGGGCGTGAATTCGTCGCCCAGCAGCAGCGGACCGCTCGGATCGTCGACCGCGTGGCCGAACTCGAGCTTGTAATCGACGAGATCCATGCCTCCGTTGGCGAACAGCGGTTTGAGCACGTCGTTCACCTTGTGCGTCAGCGCCTTCATCTGAGCAATATCTTCGCAGCTCGCCCATCCGAGCACTCGAATGTGATCGTCGTTGACCAGCGGATCCTTGAGCGGGTCGCTCTTGTAGAAGAACTCGAATATCGGCTCGGGCAGAACGGTACCCTCGGGAATGCCGAGCCGCTTCGACATCGATCCCGCGCAGATGTTGCGCACCACGCATTCCACCGGAATCATCTTCAGCGCGCGCACCAGCGAATCGCGCTCGTCGAGCAGGCGAACGAAATGGGTCGCCACGCCGGCTGCGGCGAGCTTTTGCATGATGAAGGCGTTGATCTTGTTGTTGGTCTCGCCCTTGCGCTCGAGTTTCTCGACGCGCTCGCCGTCGAACGCGCTGGTGTCGTCGCGATAGTGCATGACCAGGAATTTCGGGTCGTCGGTGGTAAACACCGTCTTCGCCTTGCCGCGGTAGAGCTCCTGCCGTTTTTCCATTGCCACTCCGTATCTAGATGAATTCGCGCCAGTCGAAGCCATCGCTCTGTTCCGCAATGCCGATCCACTCCGGGGCGCAGTTGAGCGCGCGCGCCAGCGCCGCGCGCGCCAGCTCGCGCGTGTTGTTCTGCTGCGACAGATGCGCAGCGAACACGTGCTTGAGTTTCGTGTTGTCGAGACGCGAGAGCAAGTCCGCTGCGGCTGCGTTGTCGAGGTGCCCGAAACGGCCCGCGATGCGCTGCTTGAGGGGATAGGGGTAGTCGCCCTGCGCCAGCATGTCGACGTCGTGGTTGCACTCGAGCAAGAGCGCGTCGCAGCCGGACAGCGTCGCCTCCACATGCACGGTCGATACGCCGATGTCGGTGAGGATACCGAGACGCCAGCAACCGTCCGAGAGGACGAACTGGACCGGCTCGCGCGCATCGTGCGGCACGGGAAACGGCTCGACACTTACATCATCGATGGCAAAGGGGTCGTGGCTGTCGAATCCTCGCACGTGCGGGAGCACCGACAGCCGCTCCTCCACCATCGAGAGCGTGCCGAAGGTCAACCATACCGGTGTGTCGTAGCGCGCCGCATAGGCGGCCACTCCTCCGATGTGGTCGCTGTGCTCGTGTGTCACCAGGATCGCAGTGAGCGTTTCCGGCTCGACGCCGAGGCGGCGCAGGCGGACCACCGCGTCGCGGAGTCCGAAGCCGCAGTCGACGAGCACGCGCGTGCTGCCGACCTCGACGAGCAGGCCGTTGCCCTCGCTGCCGCTGCCTAGGCAGGCGAAGCGCACGACCGCGTCACTTGAGCTGGTCTTTGAGCAGCGCGAGTATCTTGTCGCTGTTGACCGATTTGTCGGGCGCGCCCGCCGGATCCTGCACGGTCACCACGCTGCGTGGGTCGGCCTGCGTCACCACTACGCGGTACTGCTCGGGCTTGGTGTCGTCGGACTTCCAGAATGCAAGTTTGTCCAGCCACCCTTTTTCCTTCTTGGCGTCGAGATCGGGGTTGGCGTAGCGAACGAAATACAGTCCCTTGGAGCGATCGCGGTCGACGACGGTGAATCCGGTGCGGTCGAGCGCGAGCCCGACACGGCGCCACGCGCGGTCGAACGCATCGTCGACCACCAGCTGACTTCCGCCGTCCTTGCCCTTTTCGATGAACGCGCGCTCTGGTGTCTTGTTGAGCTGCGCAATGGCCTCGGTCGCTTTTTGCTCCGGTGTCCCGAAGGCGAGCATCATGCGCCCCAGGAATTCGGCTTCCAGATTGGTGTCGGCGGGCACGGCCTGCCACTGGAAGTCTTCGGGTTGTCCCTTGTTGATCTTGGTGGGCAACTGGGCCGCGCCGTGATGGCTGATGAATATCTCGACCGTGCCGGGCTCGGTGCCGCGCTCGATGCGCGTACGAAACTTGTCTCGCGTGTACGTATCGTTGACGAAGCTCAGGTACTTGCTGAAAAATTTCTGGAGCGAGTCCTGCGGCACTCCGGCGCGATTCTCGGCCCAGTCGGTTTCCATGATGCCCACGGTGGGCTGCTCGCTGGCGATCACGAAGCCATTCTTGATCCAGAACTCGCGTACTGTCTTCCACGCGGCATCCTCGCTCGCCTTGACCACGAGGTAGCGCTCGCTGCCGGCGCGAACCAGCTTGGCGTCGGTGTTGGTGGGAAGAATTTCCGACGGCTTGGCAACCGCGCGCGCCGCGGCTTGTCCCGAAGCGGTGGCGACCTGGTAACGGTCGTCATAGGTAGGCGTGCTCAGATCGGGCGGCACCTCCAGCGACGACACGCTCGACGACGATTTGTAATCGATCTTCTTGCCCAGCGACATCGACATCGATTCGCAGCCGCCTAGCAGCAACGCGACCACGCACAGCGCCGTGCTTCTGAGCATTCCGGGATTCAGCATGAGGTTCTCCTAGATACAGCCCGCTTCGTGCAATGCAGAACGCACCACGTCGTGGTGCCGCGCGGCGAGCGTGGTCAGCGGGAGCCGCAATCCGGGGCCGATGTGGCCCAACTCGGATAGCGCCCACTTGACCGGTATGGGGTTGGCTTCGATAAAAAGCTGCATGTTGAGCGGCAGCAACCGCGCGTTGATCGAGCGCGCTTCCTCGAGGCGGCCGGCGAGCGCCGCGGCACACATGTCGGCCATCGCCCGCGGCGCGACATTGGCGGTCACCGAAATGACGCCGTGCCCGCCCAACAGCATGTAGGCAAGCGCGGTGTCGTCGTTGCCCGAGAGCAAGGCGAAGCCCTTGCCGCGCGGCAAGCGCCGCATCAGGTCGACGTGGCGGACCATGTCCGAAGTGGCGTCCTTGATGCCGACGACGCGATCGACTTGCGCCAAACGCAGGACGGTGTCGGTGGCGAGGTCCGCCACGGTACGACCGGGAACGTTGTACACGAGCAGCGGAATGTCCACCGCCTCGGCGATGTTGCGGAAGTGAAGATACAGCCCTTCCTGTGACGGCTTGTTGTAGTAGGGCACGACCGACAGCGCGTAATCGGCGCCGGCCTCGTGCGCGTAGCGGGTGAGCTCGATGGCTTCCGCCGTCGAATTCGCGCCGGTTCCCGCAATGACCGCGACGCGCCTCGCGACGTGCTCGACGGTGCTCCTGATGAGCAGGCAATGCTCTTCGAAATCGACCGTCGGCGATTCGCCCGTCGTGCCGACGACGACGATGCCAGACGTGCCGTTGGCGATCTGGAAGTCGATGAGCTTGCGCAACGCCGACAGATCGAGAGCGCCGTCGTGGTGCATTGGCGTCGCGATCGCGACCAGGCTTCCAGTCAATGTCGAACTCACGCGCACCGGTCCCAAAAAATGCGCCATTTTACCCCATTCCGAACCGGGTTCTTCCTTCAAGGGAAGGCACGACGCCGGCCGACCGACCCAGCTCGGCAAGGATGCGGACGGCGACCCGACCTCACGGCAGCGCAGACGGCCACGCGCGTTCCAGGCCGACCGCGGCGATTCGCTGCAGCACTGCAGGCCGGCCCGCGTGCGCCGCGACCAGCCCCTGCTCGAAGGCGACCACGCGCATGCAGGCGCGCACGCGGTCAAGCAATTCGTCGGGGGCCAGCAAAAAATCCCGATTGCAGGGCTTGCCGAAGGCTTCGTTCCCCAGCGCGAACGTTTCGTACAGCAGCGCACCGTCGGCGGCGACACTGGTTAGCAGCTCGTCGATACGGGGCCGATGCAGATAGCGAGTCACCACCACCGCGTCGAATCGCCGGCCCGCGAGCGGCCAGGTGCCCTGCTCCAGATCGGCCTGCAGCGTGGTCGCGCCGTCGACGCCGTACAGTTGCCGCAGGGCGTCGGCGTCGCGGTCGACCGCGAGCACGCGCTGGCCTTGAGCGCAGAGCAGCCGCGTGTGTCTGCCGGTGCCACACGCAAGGTCGAGGACCAGGCTCCCCGCAGGGATCAACGCGGCGAAGCGCACGATCCACGGCGATGGCGCCTCGCGTTGGCGCTGCAGCGCGCCGGCGCTCATCGGCGAGCGCGCGCTCGCGCTGCCTTGCGCCGGCTGGCCGTTACTACCGGCGTGCCGGTCTGCGCGCAGTCGGCGGCCGCCTCGTGCACCAGCCAATCAACGAATGCGTGCGATTCCGCGCGCATGTTGGCCTGCGCGGTCGTCACCACGTAATAGGCGCGTGGCGTGGTGTACTTGCCGCGCAGCGGCGCCACCAGTCGCCCCTCGTTGAGCAAGCGATCGATCAGCGGGACGCGCCCGAGTGCGACGCCCTGCCCGTCCAGGGCCGCCTGCATCACCTGGTCGAAGTGATTGAAGCGCATCGATCCCGCCGGCTTCAGATCGCGTATGCCGACCGCGGCAAGCCAAACCGACCAGTTGAGCCAGGTGAAGCGCCCACCCTCGTCATCGATGTGCAGCAGCACGTGCCGTTCTAGGTCCTCGGCTTTGCGCAACGGACGTTCCGGGTCGGCAGCCAGCGCAGGACTGCATACCGGCAGCAGCCGCTCGCCGAATAATCGCGGCGAGCCGGGCGGAGCCATCGCCTCCGAACAGTAGCGCACGGCAAGGTCGATGCGCTCGCGCTCGAGATCGACGACGCGGTTGTCGGCGGAGATGAATACGTCGACGCTCGGGTGCTGCGCGCGGAATCGGGCCAGCCGCGGAATGAGCCAGAGCGACGCAAAAGGCTGATTGGTGGAAACGGTGAGCGGCTGCGCCGTCTGCTCGCGGCGGATCTTGGCGACCGACTGCGTCAGCTCGTCGAGGACCACCCTCGCGCTCGCGTGCAGGATCTGGCCAGCGTCGGTAAGGCGCAACTCGCGGTGACGGCGTTCGAACAGCGGGGCACCCAGTTGCTCCTCGAGCGCCTGGATCTGGCGCGACAGCGCGGATTGCGTCAGGAAGAGGTCCTGCGCGGCGCGGGTGAACGACAGGTGGCGTGCCGCGGCATCGAACCCCTTGAGGAGGTCGAGCGAGGGCAAACGCGCCGGGATGGGTGGCTTAGCCATTCCTAACTTGCATGCGAAGGATGCGCCATTTTCGTTTGTGATCGGTTGCGGGCGAAACCATAATCCGAGGCATGCATCACAGTCTTCGCCTTTGGCGGTACTTGAATGATGCATGAATTATACGCATTCAAAAGGAGAATACCATGCCCTTCGACCGCACCCCAGACCGCACCATCCAGCGCACAGTGCTGCCGCGCCGGAAAACGTTCGTCCTCGACGACGCGGCCGGAAGTGCCATCAACCTCGACTACGGCTGCGTGTGGATCACGCTCGAGCGCGACCCGCGCGATATCGTGCTGCTCCCCGGGATGCGCTTCGAGATTGATCGCGAGGGCCGCACCGTGGTCACCGCCGAAGAGGATTCGCGCCTGCGCATCGAGCACGCGCCAAGCTGGGCGCAACGGGTGTCTGCCGCGCTGGACGCGTTGCGCGCCGAGCCCGTTGACAGCGCCGCGCAAGTCGCTGACGGGGGCCTCGCCAGCGCGCACCGCTTTGTCGACCGCGCACGCGTGCCGTACTACTAGGGCTCTGCTAATCCGCCCTGGGCGCGCTGCTCACCAGGAGACTCGACATGAAACGCTACCAACCGAAGACCCCGCGCGTCGCGCTCGCACTGCTGAGCATCGCCGTAAGCGCGGCGACGCTCGCCACGCTGGTCGTGGTGCCCTCGGCCATCGAGCGCGACAGCACGCTTTTCGTCGCGCTCGCCGAACCGGCGTCACTGCAACCGCCGTGCGTTCAGCGGGTCGATGTCGATTGACCTGGTCGGCAATCGATCGCCGCACGCTGGCGACCGGTCCTAGCGCCTCGCGAACGCGATCGTGCCGCCCTTCTCGACGATGTGCACGGTATCGCCGGGGCCGAACTTGCCCGCCAGGATTTCCTTGGCGAGCGGGTTCTCGATCTCCTGCTGGATCGCGCGCTTGAGCGGACGCGCCCCGTAGACCGGGTCGAACCCGATCTCCGCGATCTTGCCCAGCGCCGCAGGCGTCGCGTCGAGCTTGATCTCGAGCTTCGCGAGCCGCGATTCGAGGCCGTGCAGCTGGATCTTGGCGATCGAAGCGATGTCCTTCTGCGACAGCGCATGGAACACGACGATCTCGTCGATGCGGTTGACGAACTCCGGCCGGAATCGGGTCTTGACCTCGGCCATGACCGCGAGCTTGATGACTCCGTAGTCGTCGCCTTGCATCTGCTGGATCATCTGTGATCCCAGGTTCGACGTCATCACGATGACGGTGTTCTTGAAGTCAACGGTGCGCCCCTGGCCGTCGGTCATGCGCCCGTCGTCGAGCACCTGCAGCAGCACGTTGAACACGTCGGGATGTGCCTTTTCGACCTCGTCGAGCAGGATCACGCTGTACGGCTTGCGGCGAACGGCTTCGGTGAGGTAGCCGCCCTCCTCGTAGCCAACATAGCCGGGCGGCGCGCCGATCAGCCGCGCCACCGAGTGCTTTTCCATGAATTCCGACATGTCGACGCGAATCAGGTGCGACTCGGAGTCGAACAGGAAGTCGGCAAGCGCCTTGCACAGCTCGGTCTTGCCGACACCGGTCGGGCCCAGAAACAGGAATGAGCCGTAGGGCCGGTTCGGGTCGGACAGACCCGAGCGCGAGCGCCGAATCGCGTCGGCGACCGCCGTGACCGCCTCGTCCTGTCCGATCACGCGCTTGTGCAGCGCGTCTTCCATCTGCAGCAGCTTGTCGCGCTCACCCTGCATCATCTTCGACACAGGGATGCCGGTGGCGCGCGACACGACTTCGGCGATTTCCTCCGCGCCGACCTGCGTCCGCAGCAGCTTCGGTTTTTTCGCATCTTCACCGGCGAGCTTCTTGTCGGCTTTCTTGAGCTGTGCCTCGAGCTGCGGAAGCCTGCCGTACTGCAGCTCGGAAACCTTCTGCCAGTCGCCCTTGCGCTTGGCGTCCTCCATCGCGACCTTGACCTTGTCGATCTCCTCCATGATGTGCTGGCTGCCGGCCACCTGCGCCTTTTCCGCTTTCCAGATCTCCTCGAGGTCGGCATATTCCCGGTCGAGCCGCAGTATCTCCTGCTCGATGAGCTCGAGGCGCTTTTTCGACGCCGGATCGGTTTCCTTTTTCACCGCTTCGCGCTCGATCTTGAGCTGGATGCGGCGGCGGTCGAGCCGGTCCATCACTTCGGGCTTGGAGTCGATTTCCATCTTGATGCGCGCCGCCGCCTCGTCGATCAGGTCGATCGCCTTGTCCGGCAGGAAGCGGTCGGTGATGTAGCGGTGCGAGAGCTCGGCGGCGGCCACGATCGCCGGGTCGGTGATCTCGACGCCGTGATGCAGCTCGTAGCGCTCCTGCAGTCCGCGCAGGATCGCGATCGTGGCTTCGACCGATGGCTCGTCGACCAGCACCTTCTGGAAGCGGCGCTCGAGCGCGGCGTCCTTTTCGATGTACTTGCGGTATTCGTCGAGCGTGGTCGCGCCGACGCAATGCAGCTCGCCGCGCGCGAGCGCGGGCTTCAGCATGTTGCCGGCGTCGATCGCTCCTTCGGCCTTGCCGGCGCCGACCATCGTGTGCAGCTCGTCGATGAAGACGATCGTCCTGCCCTCGTCGGCGGCGATGTCCTTGAGCACGGCCTTCAGCCGCTCCTCGAATTCGCCGCGGTACTTGGCGCCGGCGAGCAGCATCGCCATGTCGAGCGACAGCACGCGCTTGTTCTTGAGCGTTTCGGGAACTTCGCCGTCGACGATGCGCTGCGCGAGCCCCTCGACGATCGCCGTCTTGCCCACGCCGGGCTCGCCGATCAGCACCGGGTTGTTCTTGGTACGCCGCTGCAGGATCTGGATGGTGCGCCGGATCTCGTCGTCGCGTCCGATGACCGGATCGAGCTTCCCCTGGCGCGCGCGGTCGGTGAGATCGATGGTGTACTTCTTGAGCGCTTCGCGCTGACTCTCGGCGTCCGCTGAATCCACGCTGCCGCTTCCGCGCACCGCGTCGATCGCCGCTTCCAGCGCTTTCTTGGTCAGGCCGTGATCCTTCAGCAGCCGTCCGGTGTCACCCTTGTCGTCGCCAAGCGCCTGCAGGTACAGCTCGGTGGCGATGAACTGGTCGCCACGCTTGGTGGCAATCTTGTCGCTGACGTTGAGCAGGTTGGTCAGGTCGCGCGACGCGCTGATCTCGCCGCCCTGGCCTTCGACCTTGGGCAGGCGCGCGATCGCCTTGTCCAGAGCGGTCTTGAGCGCGGGCACGTTGACGCCTGCGCGGGCGAGCAGCGACGCGGTCCCCGTGTCGTCCTGGCTCAGCAACGCGGAAAGCAGGTGCTGCGGCTCGACAAACCCGTTGTCGTTGCCCAGCGCGAGGCTTTGCGCGTCGGCCAGCGCCTGCTGGAATTTGGTGGTCAGCTTGTCGAATCGCATTGCATTTCCCTCAGGAATTTATCCCTACCGCGGAGATGGGGACGCCATCGGCGGGTTCAAGCCGCAAAATGACCGAAGCAAACGATTTCACCACGCGGTCCGCGCCCGAAGCGCGCGCAAAGCTGCTGCCCGCGCATGCTACGATCATTCTTGCTTCGGAAGCGCTCGATTTCCCACACGATTTTTCATGGCCCCGAACGATCCCGCGCCGCCCAAGCATGTCCAGCCCCGTCCCGCCAGCTTTTTTCGCGTGCTCGGGGCGGTTTTTGCTAGTTTTCTGGGCATTCGCAAAAAAACCTCGGGCGAACACGACATGGTCACGATCAAGCCTCATCACGTGATCATCGCAGGCGTGCTTGGCGCCGCGCTGTTCGTGGCGATCCTGATCGTGCTGGTTCGCTTCATCACCCGTCACGCCTAGGCACACCGGCGGCTCAGCCAGGCGCCGCGAGAACTTTCGCGAGCGCGGCGGCGGCGCGCTCCAGCTCGTCGTCGGTGCTGAGGATGTCCGGGCACAGGCGCAGCCAGCGTCCGCGCGCATCGACGATCACCGCTTCGGCGTCCAGCGCCCGCGCGCAGCGCAGCGCCGCGTCCTCGCCGCGATGCGCGAGGTCCACCACGCAAAACGCACCGTGCGCTTCGTCGCCACCGGCCGCCGCAATGCCCTCTCGCGCAAGCCAGTCGACCAATCGGCGTTGCTGCGCCAACGTGTACTCGCGCACGCGCACCGCGCCGAGCGCCAGCGCGAGGCGCTGACCGGCGCGCGCCTGGTACCAGGTGAGCACCGGCGGCGTCGACTCCATGAACGCGTCGCCTCCCTCGGCCCAGCGCGGCGGATCCGGTCGCCGGTAATCGAAGGCGTCGCGCTTCGCGAACCATCCCACGTCGAGAGTCGACACGTTGCCGTCGAGGTGGCGCGGATGGAGATATAGAAAGCACGACCCCGGTCCTCCGCGCAGGTACTTATAGCTTCCACCGACGGCGAAGTCGACGTCGAGCGCCGCCACGTCCACCGGCAGTGCGCCCAGGGAGTGATAGACGTCGAGCAGCACGCGCGCACCGGTGCCGTGCGTATCGTCGACGAGTGCGCCCAGCTCGGGTAAGACCTGGCTGCTATTGAACATGACCTGCGAGAGCACCACCAGATCGGTCCCCGCGCGCACCGCGGCGCGCACATCGGCGGCGGCGAAGGTGCCTTCTTCGCCGGGCTCGACGAAGCGCAGGCTGATGCGTCCGCGCTGTGCGTAATGGCGAAGAATGACGTCGATGGAATCGAACTCGCCGCGCGTCGCGACCACTTGTGCGGCGTGGTCGTAGGTGTTGAGTATCGCGCGCAATCCCTGCCCCGCGCTCGTCTTGGGCACGATGCAATCGGGGCGTGGCGCACCGAGCAGGGAAGCCAGCCGCTCGCGAAACGCGCGCAGCTCCAGCGACCAGTCGTCCCACGCGTGTCCCATGCGCTCCGGCCAGAGCGCCAGCGCCTCGGCGACGTCGTCGGCCGTTGCGTCAAGCGGGCGGCCCAGCGAATGATTGGCAAGATAGATCTTGCCTGCCTGTTCGCGCAGCACCCGCGAGAACAACGGACGCACATGCCTCGACAGCGTCGTCGCGCTGAGCGCTCCCGCGCCCATCGCAGCGACCGCCTCCTCAATGCGTCCTGCAGCCATTACCGGCAGGACATCTGCAGGATCGTCCGGCTGCGCCGCGGCGCGCGATTTGCCCCGGAGCGCGCGCGCGCTTTGAGCGGCCCCACAGCGCTCATCGACTCCCGATCACGGTGCGCACGTCGAGAAGCTCCGGGAAGAACGATTGGTCCAGCGCGCGTCGCAGGAACGCCGCGCCGCTGGAGCCGCCGGTACCCGTCTTGAATCCGATGATGCGCTCGACGGTCTTGAGGTGCCGGAAGCGCCACAGCTGGAACGACTCCTCCACATCGACCAGTTTCTCCGCCATCTCGTAGGCGTCCCAGTAGCGCTGCGGCTCCTCGTAGATCGTCTTGAACACGCCGACCAGCGCCTCGTTGCGTCGATAGGGCTGCGTCCAGTCGCGCTCGACGACGGCCACCGGTACAGGGAGGCCGCGACGGGCGAGATGGCGGAGGAATTCGTCGTAGAGCGACGGCGCGCGCAGCAGCGCGTCAAGCCTGGCGTAGCTGGCGGGATCGTGGCGAAAGACGTCGAGCAGCGCGGCGTCCTTGTTGCCGAGCAGGAACTCGATCGCGCGATACTGCGCGGACTGAAAGCCCGATGACTGGCCGAGCACCGGACGAAAAGATTCGTATTCCGACGGAGTCAGCGTCTCCAAAACAGCCCACTGCTCGAAGAGCTGCTTCTGGATGAGCTTGACCCTCGCGAGGATCTTGAAGCACGCGTCGAGCTGATCGGCGCGGACGAAATCGATCGCCCGCACGAGCTCGTGGATCATGAGCTTCATCCACAGCTCGGAGGTCTGATGCTGGATGATGAACAGCATCTCGTCGTGACGCGGCGGCGTGTCCTGCGTCCCTGACAACGGCTTCTGCGCCTCGAGCAGCCTGTCCAGACAAAGATAGCCCGCGTAGGTGAGGCGATCGCGAAAATCGGTCACGATGCCCGGTTCGAGTCGCTGCGACATGAGATGAACACCTGGAGAGGAAGGCGCAGTATAGGAAGCGGGTGTTCGGGTGTCCATCCGCGGTCGCTGTTGCGCTCGGCCCTTCGCATGGTGTCTGCTACCATCGCCCGCGTGATCCAACGCACGGGCATTCTCGACGCCGGCAGACGTCCGCAGCGCGCCATCGTGCTCGTGACTCTGGTGATAATCCTGCTCGCCGGCTGCGCCAGACAAAATGCGCAGCGTCACGTCGAGCTGAGCGAATGCCGGGTGCCAAGACTGCCAACCTCGGCACAATGCGGGCACATCGCGGTCCCGGAAAATCGTTCGCAGCCCGACGCACGCAAGATCGACATCGCGTTCATCGTTTTGCCTGCCAACACGCTCAATCCCCTTCCAGACCCGCTGTTCATGCTCCCCGGCGGGCCGGGACAATCGGCCGCTGCGCTGGCGCCGTTGGCCGCTGCGCTGGGCGGCGTCCGGCGCAACCGTGACATCGTTCTCGTCGATCCGCGGGGCGGCGGCATGTCGTCGCCGCTTAGGTGCGCCGCCTTCGCGCCACGCGATGCGCTCGATGAGTTCGCCGACGAAGATGCCGGGCGCGAAGCCCAGCATTGCCTGCGCGAGATCACCGAAGCTCACGCTGCCGATGTCGCGCAGTACAACACCTCTGCGCTGGTCGACGACGTCGACGCTATCCGCCTGGCGCTCGGCTACGAGCGGATCAACCTGTGGGGCGGGTCGTACGGCACGCGCGTTGTGCAGGAATACCTGCGCCGTTTTCCGCAGCACGTGCGTGCGGCGGTGCTCGATGGTGTCGCACCGCCATCGATGCGCATCAACCTCGATGTCTGGCCCTCGCGCGAGGCCGCGCTGGCGGCGCTGTTCGCCGCATGCGCGAAAGACTCCGCGTGCCGGCAGGCTTATCCCGACCTCGATGCGACGCTTGCCACGATCAAGCGCGAACTGGGCAACGGCAGGCGCGTGAGCATCGCCGATCCGCGCACCGGCGTCACGCGCGAGGTCGCGCTGACTTTTGACATGTTCGTTGGCGCGCTGCAGGCATTGATGTACGTTCCCGAGCTCGCAAGCCTGGCACCGACCCTGCTCGCGCGAGCAAGCCGTGGCGACTATGCGCCGCTCGCGGCGGCCGCGCTGATGGTGACCCAGGACGCGCAGCGTTCGATGAACATGGCACTGCACTACGCGGTGACCTGCGGCGAAGACGCGCCGCGCATCGATCCCTCGGAAGTCAAGCGTGCGCTCGGTACGCTGCGCGCGCCCGCGCTTGCCGAGCGCAATCTCGTCGCCTGCCAGGGTTGGCCGAAAGCCGCTGCATCCGCGGATTTCAGCGCACCGCTCACGAGCGACAAGCCGGTGCTGATCCTTTCCGGCGGGCTCGATCCGGTCACTCCGCCCGCGAACGGCGCGAAGGTCGCGCAGACGCTGCCGAATTCGCGCCATATTGTCGCCGCCGGGTACGGCCACATCGTCTCTCCGCACGCCTGCGTTCCGCGGTTGATCGAGAAATTCATCGACGAGGCAGGATTCGGTTCACTGCCGCAGGCTTGCCTCGATTACCTGGCGAGCAGCGCGCGGCCTCCCCTTTTCGATTCGCTGCTCCAATCGCGATGATCGTCGTCGACAACCTCGTTAAGCACTTCGGGAGGAAGGGAGAAGTCGCCGCCGTCGACGGCGCGAGCTTCGTCGCGCGCGACGGCGCGATCACCGGGCTGCTCGGCCCCAATGGTGCTGGAAAAACGACCCTGTTGCGCATGCTGGCGACGCTGGTCCTTCCCGATCGCGGTAGCGCGCAGGTCGACGGCCTGGACGTCGTGCGCGACCGCTATCGCGTTCGCGAGCGCGTCGGCGTGCTCTCCGATGCGCGCGGGCTCTACGCACGGCTGACGGCGCGCGAGAACGTGCGTTACTACGGCCGCCTGCATGGCCTTTCCGGACGCGGCGCTGGAGACGCGCATCGACGAGCTGATCGCGACGCTCAACCTGGACGAGTTGGCCGACCGGCGCACGCAGGGTTTTTCGCAGGGCGAGCGCATGAAAGTGGCGATCGCGCGCGCCCTGGTGCACGACCCCGCAGCGCTTCTGCTCGACGAGCCCACGAACGGGCTCGACATCATGAGCACGCGCGGCTTGCGCGAGCTCCTGCGCGCGCTGCGCGCCGAGGGCAAATGCATCGTCTTCTCCACGCACGTCATGCAGGAAGTCAGCGCGCTGTGCGACACGATCGTGATCCTGGGTCACGGTCGCGTCGTCGCCAGCGGCGATTGCGCGCACCTGCTGGCGCGGTCAGGCAAGTCGACGCTCGAAGATGCCTTCGTCGACCTGCTCGGATCGGGCGAAGGACTCGCTGCCTGAGCGGCCACGTCCGTGATGCATCGCATTTTTGTCGTCACCTTCAAGGAGCTCGTCGATGCGCTGCGTGACCGGCGCACGATGACGGTGACGCTGTTGACCGCCATCGCCGCCGGACCGCTGTTCCTGACGCTGATCCTGAACATGGCGGCGAACCAGGCCGAGCGCGCTCGCGAGCTCAAGCTCGCGGTGGCCGGAGCGCAATACGCGCCTGCGCTCATCGCATTTCTCGAGCGCCAGCAGATCACCGTGCAGCCGGCGCCTCTCGATTATGAAGCCAAGATTCGCGCCGGCGAGCTCGACGTCGCGCTGGTCATCGATGCGGACTTCGTCGACGACGTCGCCGCCGGCCGCGCCGCCACCGTCAA
Organism: uncultured beta proteobacterium; assembly: GCA_963816915.1. GTDB lineage: Bacteria > Pseudomonadota > Gammaproteobacteria > Burkholderiales > Casimicrobiaceae > PALSA-1003. The sequence goes on along the minus strand of CAWFMK010000007.1, from coordinate 501,468 downwards.
GCTGGTCTACGACCGATCGCGCGACCGCGCACGAGCGTCGATCGACGCGGCCGAAGCGGCGCTGCGAGCCTACAACCGGCAATGGGGAACGCAGCGGCTGCTGCTGCGTGGCATCGTGCCGCAGGTCGCGCTGCCGATGGACATCGAGGGCATCGACCTGGCCACGCCGCAACAGTCGGGCGCGCTCATCCTGTTCCTAATCGCGTATTACGGACTATTCGCCTCGCTGATGGGCGGAATGGCGCTGGCGCTGGATGCCACCGCGGGCGAGCGCGAGCGCGGCTCGCTGGAGCCGCTGCTCGCCACGCCGGCGTCGTCGCTGGAAATAGCCACCGGCAAATGGCTCGCGATCTCGTGCTTCGATGCGACCGTCGTGCTGCTTACGCTAGCGGGCTTTTACCTGACGCTCAATTTCGCGCCGCTGCCGGCGGTCGGAGTGCCGTTCCTGTTCGGCGCCAGCGAGTTACTGCGTTTCCTGCTGGTGCTCGCGCCACTGGTGGCCTTGCTGCCCGCGGCGCTGCTGTACATGGGTGCGCGCGGGCGCACGCTGAAGGAAGCGCAAGCGAACGTGTCGCTGCTGCTGTTCATCATCAGCATGATGCCCGTCGTTCAGCTTTTCCTGCAGAAGCGCGAGCCGCCGTGGCTGCTGTGGGTGCCCATCTCGTCGCAATACACGCTGCTATCGCGCGCGTTGCGCGGCGATGAGATTGCGCCGCTCGACTGGCTGCAAAGTGCGGTCGTCCCACTGGCGCTGGCGGCGCTCGCGCTGATCGCGGTGGGTCGAATGCTGCGCCGCGAGTCGGCGCTGGGCTCACGCTAGCTGAATCACGCTAGCTGGCGCAGTACGACCAGCGGCGGCTGGCGCGTCGCGCTGCGCGTGCCGAGCCAGCCGGCGAGCGCGACGCCGAGCGCGCCGCCGACGATCCCGATCAGCCATACCCACGGATTCAAGTGGAACGGGATCTGGAACGCTCGATCGGAAAGAAAGTAGCCGACCGTGGTCGCGCCGGCGGCGGCGAGCAACCCCGCGAGCGCGCCCAGCGCCAGGAACTCGGCGATCTGCGCGCCATCGAGCGCGCGCCGGCGCGCGCCCAGCGTGCGCAGGATTGCCGCATCGTAGCGGCGTTCGTCCTGCGTCACCGCGACGGCGGCCTCGAGCACGAGGATGCCGCCGAGCAGCGTGAACACGAACACGAACTCTACCGCGCGCGCGACTTCCTCGATGATCGACTGCACCTGCTGCATGATCTCGCCGACGTCGATCACCAATACGTTGGGAAATTCGCGCAGCAGCGGCGTGAGCCACGTGGCATTGCCGTTGGCGGCGCGCACCGCAGCGATATACGTCGTCGGCATCGCGTCGAGCGCGCCCGCCGGGAACAGTGCGAAAAAATTCACGCGAAAGCTGTCCCAGGCGACCTTGCGCAGGCTGGTCACCCGCGCATCGAGCCGGGTGCCGACGAAATCCCACGTCAGGGTGTCACCCAGCTTGATGCCGAGCGTATTTGCAATGCCATCCTCGAGCGACATGCCACCCTTCTCGCCAGCGTTCCACCACCTGCCGGCGACGACCTTGTTGCTGGGCGGCAGCGCGTCGACAGACGAAAGGTTGAATTCGCGCTCGCCGAGTCGGCGCGCCCGCTCGTCGGGGAGCTTGGTGGTGTCGAAGGCGACGCCGTTGATCGCCACCAGCCGGCCGCGAACCATCGGATACGAGACGGCGTCGACGTCAAGCTCGCGCTTGAGCAACGCGCGTACGCCGTCGACCTGGTCGGGCAGCACGTTGATCAGGAACGCGGTCGGCGCGTCTGCAGGCAGGCTGGCGCGCCAATTCGCCATGAGATCGCCGCGCACCAGCGTGAGCAGCAGCAGCGCCATCAGGCCCAGCGCCAACGCGCCGATCTGCATGCTCGCGGCAAAAGGCCGGCGGCGCAGGTTCGCCAGTCCATAGCGCCAGCTGTACCCGCGCTGCGGCAGAAGTCGCAGCGCCGCCACCAGCACGCGAGCAGTGATCACCGCGGTGAGCAGCAGCGCTGCAACGCCGCCGATCATGATCATCGCCATGCGCGCATCGGGCGCCTGCGCGGCGATGAGCGCAGCCACGGTCGCCGCGCCCAGCGCGTAACCGAGCGCGCCACCCGCGCTCGGCGCGCCGAGATCGCGCCGCAGCACGCGCAGCGGCGGCACGCGCGAAAGCGCCAGCAGTGGCGGCAATGCGAAGCCGAGCAGCAGCAGGAGACCGGTGGCCATCGCGATCAGCGCCGGCAGCGCCGACGGCGGCGGCAGTTCCGCGCTCACCACCGATCCGAGGATTGCGACCAGCACCTGCTGGCCGCCGAGCGCGATCGCGCAACCGGCGACGCTGGCAACGCTGCCCAGCGCGAGGAACTGCAGCAGGAACAGCGCCAGGGTCTGGCGCTGCGCGGCCCCGAGGCAGCGCATCATCGCCGCGGCATCGAGATGACGTCGCAGGTAACGTGCCGCGGCGAGCGCGACCGCAGCGGCCGCGAGAATCGCCGCCACCAGCGCCGCCAGGCCGAGAAATTGCTCCGCACGCTCCAGCGTCTGCCGCACCTCGGGGCGAAGATCGCGTATCGACTCGAGGCGCTGACCGCGCTCGAGTCGACCCTTGGCCCAGTCGCGGTACGCGTCGCTCGCGGCGCCAGCGACCAGCAACCGCCACGTGGCTCGATTGCCCGGCTGCAACAGTCCCGTCGCACCGACGTCGTCGATGTTCATGAGCATCTTCGGGCCGAGCGTGAACAATCCCCCGGTCACTTCGGGATCCTGCTGAACGATGGCGCTGATTTTCAGTATGGTGTCGCCGACGGCGAGCGCGCTTCCGACCCTCGCGTCGAGTCGTGCCGCGAGCCGGGTATCGATCCAGGTCTCGCCGCGCGCCGGGATGGCGCGCGCGATGCGTCCCGCAGGGTTGGAGGGATCGAGCAGCGTGATTGCACCACGCAGCGGATAGCCCGCGCCCACAGCCTTGACGTCGGCGAGCACCGGTCCCGCGTCGTCGCCGCGCCCGGCGCTTTGCACCATGCTGTTGAAGCGGATCGCGGGCACCACCGCGAGCCCGCGTGCGCGCGCCTCCTCGACGAGCGACTCCGGAAGCGGTCGATCGCCGGAGATCAGAAGGTCCGCGCCGAGCAGCACATTGGCCTGTCGCGTCAGCGCCACCTTGACGCGATCGGTGAACATCGCCACCGAGCCGACGCTCGCGACCGCGAGCACCAGCGCAGCGAACAGCACTGACAGCTCGCCGGCGCGCCAGTCGCGGCGCAGCATGCGAAGCGCAAGGCGCAGCGTGTTCACGGTCGGGCCGACGCCGCGGTATCCACGGCGCGCTGGTCCGCGACCAGTTTTCCGTCGGCGAGCGACAGCCTCCGCGCGCAGCGCGAGGCCAGCGTCACTTCGTGCGTGACCAGCACCAGCGTCGTTCCGCGCTCGCGGTTGAGCGTGAACATGAGGTCGGCAATCTCGCCTCCGGTGTGTCCGTCGAGATTGCCCGTGGGCTCGTCCGCCATGAGGACCTTGGGCTCGCCCGAGAACGCACGTGCGATCGCCACACGCTGCTGCTCACCGCCCGAGAGCTGCTTCGGATAATGCGTCAGCCGCGCGGCGAGCCCTACGCGAGCCAGCCAGTCGCGCGCCTTGCGCGCAGCATCCGGCGCGCCTGCGAGCTCGAGCGGCAGCATCACGTTTTCCAGCGCGGTGAGCGCGGGCAGCAGCTGAAACGACTGGAACACGAAGCCCAGCCAGCGCTGGCGCAGCGCTGCGCGCGCGTCTTCGCTCAGTTCGCCCAGCGCCGTATCACCCAGCCAGATCTCGCCGGAGGTGGGACGATCCAGCCCGGCGAGCAAACCCAGCAGCGTGGTCTTGCCCGAGCCCGATGCGCCGACGATGGCAACCGTCTCGGTCGCGCCGACCTCGAAACTTACCGCGTCGAGGATGGTCAGCGGTTCATCACCGCTTTGGACGCGCTTGGATACGTTGCTGGCGCGGATCACGGTGTCGGAAGCGAGCGAGGATGAATCGGGCGGCATGAATGGGAGGTTGGGACGCGCGCGGGATCGAACAAGGCGCGAGACAAGCATTGTACCGGTCGCGCTGGGCACCCCTGCGCAGCGCGACTAGAATAGGCTGCCCATGAAATATCTGGTTTCATTCCTGATGCTGCTCGGTGCGTCAGTTTCCTGCGCCGGCTTTGCGGCCGACGCGCGCGCAGCGCCCGCGCAACCGGTCATCCTGGTGATCGGCGACAGCCTGTCCGCGGGTTACGGGCTTCCCACCGACACGGCGTGGCCGACGCTTCTGCAGCGGCGTCTGGGCTCCGAAGGCTATCCGCACCTCGTAGTCAACGCCAGCATCAGCGGCGATACCACTGCCGGCGGCCGGGCGCGCCTGGATGCGCTGCTCGCGCAGCACCATCCGGCGATCGTCGTGATCGAGCTCGGCGCCAACGACGGGCTGCGCGGCAGCAGCATCGACGCCATGCGCCAGAATCTCGACGCGATGGTGCTCGCTGCGCAAAAAGCCGGCGCACGCGTCGTGATCGTCGGCATGCGTCTTCCGCCCAACTATGGCGCGGCGTACGGGGCGCGATTCGATGCCACGTTCGCCGACGTCGCGAAGGCGCATAAGACCGCGCTGGTGCCATTCCTGTTCGAGGGCTTTGCCTTCGACGAGGCGATGTTCCAGGCCGATCGTGTGCATCCGCTTGCCGCAGCGCAGTCGCGGATGCAGGACAACGTGTGGGCAGCGCTCAAGCCGTTGCTGGTCGCGCCGGGAAGACGCGGATGAGCGAACGCCACGACACGCTGCGAGCCGATGTCGACCGCATCGCGGAATTCACCGATCGCATCGATGTGCGCAGCCCCGCGGAGTTCGCGCTCGATCATGTGCCCGGCGCCGTCAACCATCCGGTGCTCGACGACACTCAGCGCGCACAGGTCGGCACGCTTTACGTCGCGTCGCCGTTCGCCGCGCGCAGGCTCGGCGCGGCAATGGTCGCGCGTAACATCGCGGCCATGATCGACACGGCGTTCGCGGGAAAGGCGCGCGAGTGGCGTCCCCTCGTCTATTGCTGGCGCGGCGGGCAGCGTAGCCGCTCCCTCGCCCACGTGCTCAACGAAATCGGATGGCGCGCGATGCAGCTCGACGGTGGCTATCGCGCCTATCGCCGCGACGTCGTGACGCGGCTGGCGACGCTCCCAAGGAGACTGGAGTTCGTCGTCGTCGGCGGGCTCACCGGCTCGGGCAAGAGCCGCTTGATCGCAGCGCTAGACGCCGCAGGTGCACAGGTGCTCGACCTCGAACGACTCGCGTGTCATCGCGGTTCGCTGCTGGGAAGCGTTCCCGGCGAGCCACAGCCTTCGCAAAAGGCGTTCGAGTCAGCGCTGCTCGAGCGCCTGCAGCGCTTCGACGCCTCGCGGCCGGTCTTCGTCGAGTCGGAAAGCCGTCGCGTCGGCGCGCTGCAGCTGCCCGACGCGCTGCTCGAACGCATGCGCACCGGCCGCGGCGTCGCGCTGCGGACCCCGCATCCACTCCGGGTCGCGCTGCTCAAGCAGGACTACCGGCATTTCATCGACGATGCAGGCGCGCTCGAGCGCTCGCTGCTACCGCTGACACCGCTGCACGGCAAAGTGATCCTCGCGCACTGGGCCGAGCTCGCCGCCGCCGGCGACTGGGACACGCTGGTCGCCGAGCTGCTCGCGCGCCATTACGATCCGGCGTACGCTCGCTCGCTGGCGATGCATTACGCGCCGGCGCGTGCCGACTTGCAAGCCGAGGTCGACGATATCTCGGCGGCGGGCTTCGCGGCACTTGCGGCGGAGCTGGCCGCGCGCTTCGGCGCCGAGTCGCTTGCTGCGCTATCTTAGCCTGATGCGCGACTATCCGTTCCGCATCGTCAACGTGTTCGCCGAGCAGCGGCTCGGCGGCAACCCACTTGCCGTCGTCGAGCGCGCCGACGGGATCGATGCGCGCACGATGCAGGCGATCGCGCTGCAGTTCAATCTGTCCGAGACGACGTTCATTCTGCCCTCCACGAACGCCGACGTCCGCGTGCGCATTTTCACGCCGACATTCGAGATGCCCTTCGCCGGACATCCGACGCTGGGCAGTGCGCACGTGGTGCGCGATCTGCTCGGCCACGGCGACGCGGTCAGGCTCGAGATGCAGGTCGGCATCGTACCGGTCAGCGCGCAAGGCGATCGCTGGACGCTCGAAGCCCAGGCACCGCGCACGCGCGCGGTGGAGGCATCGCGACGCGAGCTGGCCGCGATGCTCGGCATCGACGAGAGCGACTTCGGTGCGACGCCACTGTGGGTGAATACCGGAGCCGAGCAGCTGGTGGTTCCGCTCGGCAGCGCCGACGCCGTGCGCGAGGCCCGCCCCGATGGCTCGCTGCTGGCGCGGCACGGCAGCATCCCTTTGGAAGGCGCGGCGGCGCGCGCCATGGCATACGTGTGGGCGTACGACGGCCCGGGACGCGTGGTCTGCCGCTTTTTTTTCTCCAAGCACGGCGCGGCGGTCGAGGATCCTGGCACCGGCTCGGCGTGCGCCAACCTCGGAGGATGGCTGGTCGCCACCGGCGCGGCGCTGCCGCAGACGCTGGTGCTGCAGCAGGGCGACTTGGTGGGACGTTCGTGTCAGCTCGGACTGCGCGTCGACGCTGACCGACGCGTCTTCGTCTCGGGACGCGTCCTCGAGTTCGCGCGCGGCGTCCTGCAGCTGGATTGACATCCGCCGGGACCAGGTAACACCCGGTTACATTCCTTCGCCGCTTTCGCGGTCAACAGCGCGCCAGACTGAAGCGTTGTTGACCGGACGGTCATTTGCCGCGGAGGTGTTCGTGCTGCAACGCAACTTGGGTACGAAGAAGAGTCCGACCGCGCATGCGTTCGTCATGTTGTACATCGCAATGCTTGCCTGCTCGGCTCGCGCGGCGCCTGCCGGCGGGCCGCTGGGCTACGAAGACGCGCGCCAGCTGCTCAATCGCACCGGCTTCGGCGCCACGCACGCGCAGATCCAGCACTTCGCCACGCTGACGCGCGAGCAGGCGGTTCGCACGCTGCTTTCCGAAACGCGCACGACAGCGGTGACCGCGGCGCCGGCGTGGACCTCGGGCACCGAGCCGCTGCGCTATCCGCGTCCCGGGGATAAGGCCAGCGACGCCGAGCGCAAGGCGTTCCAGCGCGAGCAGGTGCGCGAGGGGCTGGAACTTCGCGGCTGGTGGGTGGGCGAGATGGTAGCGACTCCGTCGCCGCTCACCGAGCGGATGACGCTGTTCTGGCACAACCACTTCGTCTCCAGCCAGCAGAAAGTCAGGCTGGCCGAGCTCATGTACAGGCAGAACGTCACGCTGCGTGCCCATGCGCTCGGTCATTTCGGCGATCTGCTGCACACGATCGCGCGCGATCCGGCGATGGTTATCTATCTCGACAGCGTGCAGAACCGGAAGGGATCGCCGAACGAGAATTTCGCGCGCGAAGTCATGGAGCTGTTCACGCTGGGCGAAGGCAACTACGCCGAGCAGGACATCAAGGAAGCCGCGCGCGCGTTCACCGGATGGAGTCTTGATCGCGCCTCCGGGCAATTCGTGTTCCGTCCGTTCATCCACGACTACGGGGTGAAGACCGTGCTCGGTCGCAGCGGCCTGCTCGACGGCGACGACGTGCTCGACATCCTGCTGGCGCAACCGCAAACCGCCGAATTCATCACGCGCAAGATGTGGCGCGAATTCGTCTCGCCGCAACCGGACGAAGCGGAGATCAGGCGCATAGCCAGGACATTTCGTGAATCGAACTACGATATCAAGGTCGCACTGCACGCGCTGTTCGTGTCAGATGCCTTCTATGCCGCCGACAACCGTGCGACGCTGGTCAAGTCGCCGGTCGAGCTGGTGGTGGGGACGCTGCGTCAATTCGATCTCAAGCCCGACCAGATGCTACCGTTCGCGGTGGCCGCGGCGGGCATGGGCCAGAACCTGTTCTCTCCGCCCAACGTCAAGGGTTGGCCAGGTCACGACACCTGGATCAATTCCAGCACGTTGCTCGCGCGCAAGCAGTTTCTCGACCGGCTGTTTCGCGCCGAGGACGGCGCTGACAAGACCGACACTGCGCCGATGGAGCTCGCGATGGCTTCGCCGCCGAAGCAGGCGATGCTCCCCTCCGGCGCGCAGGATCCCGACAAGCTGCGTGAGATCGCCTTTCGACGCAACATGGAGCGCAGCCTCGATCGCGTTCAGTTTGACGGCGCGAGCTGGTTCGCGAGTCTGGGAGTGACGCCGCAGTCGAAACAGCGCAGCCAGGCGGCCACGCGCATGCTGCTCGCGACCGCGCCGCAAGTGCCCCCGGATCCGGACAGCGAGTCGGTGGCGATGGTGCGCGCGCTGGTGCTCGACGTCGCTTATCAACTCAAGTGAGAACTCAAATGAGAACTCAAAATGAGAACCCGAATGAGAGCTCAAAGAGGCCTCGAACGAGAACTCCAACCACAGCGTGTCGACCTTATATGGACCGCCGTCATTTTCTCAAGCTCGCGGCCGGCAGCGCGCTAACCTGTTCGTCCGGGCTCGCTACGCAGTTCGCCCGGGCCACCACGCCTGCGGCGGCAAACTACCGCAACGTCGTGGTGCTGATCGAGCTCAAGGGCGGCAACGACGGTCTCAACACGCTCGTTCCCTATGCCGATCCCGCGTACTACACGTTGCGGCCGAAAATCGCGATCGCGCGCGACCAGGTGGTGGTGCTCACCGATCGCGTCGGACTGCATCCTGCGCTCGCGCCGCTGCGACCAATGTGGGACGAAGGGCGCCTTGCCCTCCTCCAGGGCGTGGGCTATCCCGACCCGAATCTTTCGCATTTCCGGTCGATCGAGATCTGGGACACCGCGTCGCGCAGCAACGAATACCTGCAGGAAGGCTGGCTCACGCGGACCTTTGCGACCGCGCCGACACCCGCTGGGTTCGCCGCCGACGGCGTCATTATCGGTTCGCCCGACCTCGGTCCGCTCGCTGGTGGCGGGACGCGCGCGATCGCGCTGTCGAACACCGAGCAGTTCCTGCGTCAGGCGCGCCTGGCAACGCTGGAGGGCCAGTCGCGCAACAAGGCACTGCAGCACATTCTCAAGGTCGAGGCCGATGTCATGCAGGCTGCATCGCATTTGTCAGCCAATCGCGCGTTCAGCACCGAGTTCCCTGCCAGCGGCTTCGGCAACGCGATGCGTACCGCGGCGCAGGTCATCGCCAACCAGGCCGGTGTAGCCATCGTGCGCGTCACGCTGAGCGGCTTCGACACGCACAGCGGCCAACCCGCCACGCAGGCGCGCCTGCTCGGAGAACTCGCCGCCGGCGTCGTCGCGCTCAAGGACGCGCTCGAGGAATTGGGGCGCTGGAATGAGACGCTGATGCTGACCTACGCCGAATTCGGGCGGCGTCCCAGGGAGAATCTCTCCAACGGCACCGACCATGGCACCGCGAGCGCGCATTTCGTGCTCGGAGGTCGCGTCGCCGGCGGGCTGTACGGAGAACAGCCGTCGCTGGACAAGCTTTCCGCCGACGGCAATCCCGCGTACGCGATCGATTTTCGCAGCGTGTATGCCACGGTGCTCGAGCGCTGGTGGGGCTTGCCGTCGGCGACCGCGCTGCTTGGCGCACGCTACCCGGTGGTTCCGCTGCTGCGTGCGTAGTCAGCGTCTGTCGCGTCGATTGAGTGCTAGTCGGCGTTGGCGTCCCACGCGCTCACGAATTCCTGCCAGTGCGGGAGCCCTGTGGCGACGATTTTTTCGCGGGCGAAGGACACCTCGGTCGCGTACTGACCCGCAGTGAGCACGCCGCGCACCAGCTGGAAGCGCAGGTAGAGCAGATACGTGTTCATCGTATCGGTCTCGCAGTAACGCCGGATTTTCTCGAGCTCGCCGGCGGCATGCGCGGCGTGGACCTGGCTGCCATCGATGCCCAGCTTGCCGGGAAATCCGCACAGCCGGGCCATCGCATGCAGTCCCGCCGATGCCCGCGGCTGGTACATCGCGAGCGCATCCATGAGATCGAGGTGGCGCGTGTGATAGCGGCTGAGGTAGTTGTTGTACCTGTACTCGCGGTCGTCGTCGCCCCAGTCCCAGAACTTGGCCGCGCTCACGCCATGAATCATCGCGCGATGGTTGAGCACCGGCAGGTCGAAGCCACCGCCGTTCCACGAGACCAGTTGTGGCGTGAAGCGGTCGATGCCGTCGAAAAAGCGCCGGATGAGCTCGGGTTCGGGATCGCCGGTTTCGCCCAGCGACCAGACGCGAAAGGTGTTGCCCTCGCGCATCGCGCAGGCGATCGCGACGATGCACTGTAAATGCAGCGGCAGAAAGTCGCTGCCGGTGGCGGCGCGTCGCTGCTGCAACCCCCATTCGAGAACATCGGCATCGGGCAAGTCTCCGGGCAACGCGTGCACCCGGCGTATGCCGGCGACGTCGGGAATCGTCTCGATGTCGAAAACGAGCGTGGGAGTCATGGGGCCGCGCGGCCGCGCCGCACCGTATCGCTCAACCGGGAAATACTCCGGTCGATAGGTAACGATCGCCACGGTCGCACGCGATGAACACGATCGTCGCGTCGGCGACCTGTCTCGAAATACGAAGCGCCACCGCGCACGCGCCGCCCGATGAGATGCCCGCGAAAATGCCCTCCTCGCGTGCCAGCGCGCGCGCCATGTCCTCCGCATCGGCCTGCGAGACTTCCTCGACGCGATCGACACCCCTGGCGTCGTAGATTTTCGGCAGGTACGCCTCCGGCCATTTGCGGATACCCGGAATCTGCGAGCCTTCATCGGGCTGACATCCGACGATCTGGATCGACGCGTTCTTTTCCTTGAGATAGCGGCCGGCCCCCATGATCGTGCCGGTGGTGCCCATGCTTGACACGAAGTGCGTGATACCGCCGTCGGTGTCTCGCCAGATCTCGGGTCCGGTGGTTCGGTAGTGCGCGAGCGGATTGTCGGGATTGGCGAACTGGTCGAGGATGAAGCCCTTGCCGTCGGCGCGCATTTTTTCGGCGACGTCGCGTGCCGTTTCCATGCCGCCCGCCTTGGGTGTGAGCACGATCTCGGCGCCGAAGGCGCGCATGGTCTGGCGGCGCTCCACGGAAAGGTGCTCGGGCATGACCAGCACCATTCGATAGCCGTGCATGGCCGCGGCCATTGCCAGCGCAATGCCGGTGTTGCCAGAGGTGGCCTCGATCAGCGTGTCGCCACGCTTGATCTGTCCGCGCGCTTCCGCTTCGACGACCATCGACAGCGCGGGACGATCCTTCACCGAGCCGGCCGGATTGTTGCCTTCGAGCTTGGCGAGCACGACATTGGTGGTCGCCCCTGGTAACCGCTGCAGCCGGACCAGCGGCGTGTCGCCGACCGTGTCCTCGATGGTTTTGTACATGTGCGCTTGATCGAGATGCGAGCCCGATTGTAACCGACGCCTGTGCGGGACCGCGGCGGGCAGGCTCGCAACGTCGGGACCGCACCGCCCCGAAAAGACCACCCCGCCGGGCGGCGGGGTGGGTGACAGTCGTTACGGACTTCGCGAGGCGGCGGCCCTCGCATCATTGCGATCGCGTTATTTCTTGGTGTCGGTCGTGGCCTTGTCAGCCGTGGCCTTGTCGGTGGTGGCCTTCGTGCTCTTGCTCGACTTGGCATCGCTCGTGTCGGCAGCGGCCTTGTCCTTCGCCGACGTCGACGTCTTCGACTTCGCGGCTTTCGCGTCCTTGTCGGCCTTGTCGGCAGCCGCCTTGGCGTCCTTCTTCGCCTTGGCTTCGGCGTCCTTGGCGTCCTTTTTCGCCTTCGCCTGGGCGTCTTTTTTGGCCTTCGCTTCCTTGGCCGCGTCGTCCTTCGCCTTCGCTTGCGCCTCCTTGTCGGCCTTCGCTTTCGCAGCCTTGGCCTCCTTGTCGGCCTTGTCTTTCTCCGCCTTGGTCATTTCCTTTGCGGGGGCAGCGGGGGCAGCGGCGGAGGGAGCGCTTGTTGCCGCCTTGGACGCAGGCGCGGCCGGCGCCGCGGCGGCAGGCGCGGAAGCTGGCGCTGCGGATTTCATTGCAGGTGCAGTGGCGGCGGGAGCTGGCGTCGGCGCAGGAGCCATTGCCGGTGCAGCGGCTGCCTTGGTCTCGGTCTTCGCCTCAGTCTTCGCAGCGGGCACGGCCACCGGCGTCGATGCGCCGCTCACGCTGATCATTCCCTTGATCTTGCTGTAGGTGCCTTCCTTGATCCCGCTGACTTTCATGATGTCTTCGGGCGTCTTGAAAGGACCGTTCTTGGCGCGGTAGTCGACGATCGCCTGCGCCTTCACCGGACCGATTTCCGGTAGCGCGTCCAACTCTTCTTTGGTCGCCGTGTTGATGTTCACCGCGGCCAGCGCAAACGCAGAAAACAACAGCATCAACAACAGCAGAATGATTCGTTTCATGTGTCCCCTCCGAAAATGCGCTTCGCCGCGGTGCGGTTACACCGTCGGGCGCGCGGCGCGCCGGTCGTCGCCGGATCGCGTCACGCGCGCGGGAGCGATGTTAAGCGCTGGATTGCGATTGGGCAAGCAGTGTACGCACACATTCGGCGACCCCCTGCGCGACTGGCGCGAAGGGAGCGCCGTACCCCGCCGCGCGCAGGCGCGAGACGTCGGCTTGGGTGAAGCTCTGGTATTTGCCGGCGAGACCGGGCGGGAACGCGATGTATTCGATCGATCCGCCCCGATGCAGATCGAGAAAAGGCATCGGCGCCGCGCCCTCCGCTGCTCTGCACGCGTTTATCGTCGCTTCGGCGACCGCGTTGAAGCTCGCTGCGCTGCCGGTGCCGACATTGAAGATGCCCGATTGGTCGCCGTGGCCGAGGAAATGGAGGTTGACGGCGACGACATCGTCGACGCTCACGAAATCGCGCTGCTGCTCGCCCGCGGGAAAACCGTCCGAGCCCTGGAAAAGCTGGACCTTCCCGCTGCCTCGATACTGGTTGAAGAAGTGCCACACCACCGAGGCCATGCGGCCCTTGTGCGCCTCGCGCGGACCGTAGACATTGAAGTAGCGAAAGCCGGCGATCTGCGAAGTGCGTTCCGGCAGCGTTCGTCGCACGTACTGGTCGAACAACAGCTTCGAATAGCCGTAGACGTTCAGTGGCGCCTCGCACTCGCGTTCCTCGCGAAACGCCCGCCCGGCACCGTATACCGAGGCCGACGACGCATAGAGCAGGGGAATGTCGTTGTCCTGGCAGTGCTCGAGCAAGCTGATGGAATACCGGTAATTGTTCGCGAGCATGTAGCGGCCGTCGGTCTCCATCGTGTCGGAGCAAGCGCCCTGATGCAGCACTGCGGAAATGCCATCGTCGAATTCATCGTCCTGCAGCCGCCGCAGGAAATCGTCCTGATCGAAATAATCGGCGATGTCGCAATCGACGAGATTGCGGAATTTGTCGCCCTGCGCCAGGTTGTCGACGGCGATGATGCGATCCTCGCCGCGGGCGTTGAGCGCCTTCACGATGTTGGAGCCGATGAAGCCTGCGGCGCCGGTGACGACGGTGTACACGGTCACGTCCGCAGAGCGGTCACGAAATTTCTCACAGCTCGATGTCGACCTTTCCGATTTCGGTGCTGACACACGGCACGCGCGGAGCGACCGCGCAAAGCAGCTCGTAGCCGACCGTGCTCGCCGCCGCGGCGACATCGTCGACGGACAGGCCTTCGCCCCAGAGCACGACCGGACTTCCCGGCGCGGCCTCAGGCACCTCGGTGAGGTCGACGGTCATCATGTCCATCGACACGCGGCCGGCGGTGCGCACTTTCTTGCCGCAGACCAGCACCGGCGTACCGTTCGGCGCGTGGCGTGGGTAACCGTCGGCATAGCCACACGCGATCACGCCGATGCGATGCGCGCGCGCCGCGGTGTAGCCGCCGCCGTAGCCCACCGTTGCATTTGCCTTGATGTCCTGGATGGCGATGATCTCGCTGCGCAGCGTCATCACCGGAGCAAGCTTCAGCGCTTCGGCGGTGTCGTAGGGAAACGGTGACGAGCCGTAAAGCATGATGCCGGGGCGCACGTAATCGCCGCCAACCTCGGCGAAGCGCAGCACACCCGCCGAATTAGCCACCGAACGCGGATACGGCAAGCCCTTGCACGCATTATCGAACACCTGCATCTGCTCGGCGATGCCTTCGTCCTCGTCGGCACGGGCGAGATGCGTCATCAGCCGCAGCGCGGCGACGCTCGCCGCCGAAGACAGTCGCTGCGCGACGTCTTGTACTTCGTCGGGACGAAAACCGAGCCGATTCATTCCCGAATTGATCTTGATGAACACCTCGAGCGGACGACTGAGCTCGCTCGCTTCGAGCATGCGCACCTGATCTATGTGGTGCACAACTACGGCGAGTCGGCGCGCGGCAATCTCGGCTAGCTCACTTTGCGCGAAGAACCCTTCGAGCAGCAGGATCCGGCGCGCATAATGCTTCTCGCGCAGTGCGATCGCAGCATCGAGCTCGAGCAGCGCAAGGCCATCGGCGTCGGCCAGCGCCGACAGGACGCGCATGAGGCCGTGACCGTAGGCGTTCGCCTTGACCACGGCAAGCAGCTGTGCGCTGGCCGCGCGCTCGCGCGCGATGGAGAGGTTGGCCCGCAACGCCGCCAGGTTGATCTGCGCAAGTATCGGACGAGTCATGACGACGCGGCGCGGATCGAAGAAGAACCTTGGGGGCGCGGTTTGGTCTGAGGTAATGAAACGTGGTATAAGGCGCGAGCCGCAGGCGCCGTGCGGTTCCAATTATACACAAGCAGAGCGCACGCTCCCCGGCTTGCGCGCGCCGGGCGGAGGACACCCCAGAGGGTCCACGCATTCGAGGACAATGAAGGCCGGGTTCTACACCATCATGGCGGCGCAGTTCTTTTCGTCGCTCGCCGACAACGCGCTTCTTGTCGCCGCCATCCAGATGCTGCGCGATTTCGATTCGCCGAGCTGGATGACGCCAGCACTCAAGCAGTGCTTCGTCATCTCGTACGTCGTGCTCGCTCCGCTGGTGGGCGCGTTCGCCGATTCGATGCCCAAGGGACGCGTGATGCTGATCACTAACGGCATCAAGATCGTCGGCTGCTCGCTGATGCTGTTCACGCTGCATCCGCTCATCGCGTACGCGCTGGTCGGCCTCGGCGCGGCCGCGTATTCCCCCGCGAAGTACGGAATCCTCACCGAGCTCCTTCCGTCGCGGCAGCTGGTCGTGGCCAACGGCTGGATCGAGGGCACGACCGTCGCCTCGATCATTCTCGGCTACGTGCTCGGCGGACTGCTGATCAGCGGACCGATTTCCGGGACGCTGCTCGCGATCGACATCCCGCGCATCGACACCGGCATCAACACGCCGCCGCAGGCCGCGATCTCGGTCATCATGGGTTGCTATGCCGTCGCCGCCATCTTCAACTGGTACATCCCCGATACCGGCGTTGCGCATCGCGCGCCGAGCAAGAATCCGCTGTTCCTGATTCGCGAATTCGCGCATTGCTGCGCGCTGCTGTGGCGCGACAAGCTAGGCCAGATCTCGCTGGCGACGACGACCCTGTTCTGGGGCGCGGGCGCCACGCTTCAGTTCATCGTGATCGACTGGGCCGCCTCGCACCTGTGCTACGACCTGTCGCGCGCCGCGTTCATGCAAGGCGTGGTCGCGATCGGCATTGCGCTGGGCGCGGTGCTGGCGGCGAAGTTCATCGCGCTGCGCAACGCGGTGAAGGTCCTGCCGCTGGGCGTGCTGATGGGTGTCGGCGTGATCGCGATGATCTACGTCTACTCGCTGCAGCCGGCTGTGCTGATCATGACGCTGATCGGCGCCTTCGCCGGCTTCTTCGTCGTGCCGATGAACGCGCTGCTCCAGCACCGCGGACACGTGCTGATGGGCGCCGGCCACTCGATCGCAGTGCAGAATTTCAACGAGAACATCGGCGTGCTGGTGATGCTCACGCTCTACGGATTGCTGCTCTTCTTCGGCGCCTCGACCAACACGGTGATCGTGCTCTTCGGCCTGTTCGTCGCGGGCACGATGCTGCTGGTGATGCTGCGCCATCGCCTGAACCTCGCCGCGGGCGATCTCGCTCATCTGGCCGCGAGCGACCGCGTGGAACCGACGCCTGGACGCTAGACGCCTGCAATCCCTTCGCGTCGCGACTACAACACCACCGGCGTGTCGGGAAGCTCGTTGGGCCCCGCGCCCGTGCGCGGAAAGTGCGCCGCCAGCAGCCCATTGATCGCATCGATGCCGTCGATCGCGCCTTCGGCAAAGCGCTTTTCGCGGAACGCCGCTTCCATCCCGCGACAAATTGCCTGCCATGCCTCGTCGCCCACTTTGCGGTGTATGCCGCGGTCGGCGACGATTTCCACGTCACGATCGGCCAGCAGCAGGTAGATGAGCACGCCGCAATTCTCCTCGGTGTCCCAGATGCGCAGACGGCTGAAGACCTCGAGCGCGCGCTCGCGGGGAGTCTCCCCCCGAACGAGCTGGGTCATTGGCAGCGATCCCTCGACGACGAAGCGCACCTGGCCACCGTGCATCGTTTCGCCCGAGGCGATCGCCGCGCCGATGCGCTGCATCACGATCGGCGGGAACGCACGACGCGCCGACCAGTGGTCGGTGACGAGGTGCCTTCCGAAACGAAGCGGTTTGCGATCAGCCATGAGGCAATCCTAGTCCCATCCGCCCGAGGCGCCACCGCCGCCGAATCCGCCGCCGCCACCGGAGAATCCTCCGCCGCCGCCGAATCCGCCCCCGCCACCGCCGCCGATCGGAATCCAGCCGCCGCGGCCGCCGAATATCGAGAACAGGATGATGAAAAACGCGACGATGCCCGCGATCCCCGCGATCAGCAGCGAGCCTGCCACGAACCACGCGGCGACACCGACGATGCCGGCGCCCGCGACCGACCCGCCGACGTTGCCCAGCACCGAGCGAAGTACTCCGCCGACGACGGGGACCGCAACCAGCAGCACGATGAACAGCGTGCCGAAATCGAGGTTGCCGGAACGCGCGGGCTTGCGCGCCTGCTTGCCCGGAGGCGGCAGCGGCTTGCCGTCGTCGACCACGGCGATGATGCGATCGACGCCGGCGTCGATCCCGGCCGCGAACTTGCCTTGCGAGAACAGCGGCGCGACGGTTTCTCCGATGATCCGGCGCGAGGTGACGTCGGTGAGTACGCCTTCGAAACCGTACCCGACCTCAATGCGCATGCGCTTGTCGTCCTTGGCGACGATGAAGATCGCGCCGTTGTCGTCGCCCTTCTGACCTATCTTCCACGCTTCCGCGACGCGGATGCCGTACTCGTCGATCGACTCGGGTACGGTCGTGGGCACCACCAGGACGGCCAGCTGGTTGGTGGTTCGCGCCTCCCATGCGGCGAGCTTCGATTCGAGCGCCTGACGCTCACTCGCAGACAACGTGTTGGTGAGGTCGACAACGCGCCCGGTAAGCGGCGGCACCGGATGCAGGCCATCCTTGCCGGTGTCCCAGGTCGCGGCGGCGCATGGCGAAGAAATCGCCGCCAGCAGGGCGGCGAGCAGCGCGACGGCGATGCCGCGTGCCGCCGCGGCAGCCGCGAGGATTCGATGAGCGCTGCCGGTCACGACGCGGGCTGCGGCAGCCGACGCGCCCCGCGGGACACTACTTGGGCGCCGGGGCGGGCGTCGCGGGCTGCTTGCTGAAATCGACCGTCGGCGGAGCGCTGATCGACTTCTCGTTGTCCACCGTGAAGTTGGGCTTCACGTCCATCTTGAACAACATCGCGGTCAGGTTGGTCGGGAACGAGCGCACGGTGATGTTGAATTCCTGCACTGCCTTGATGTAGCGATTGCGCGCGACGGTGATGCGATTTTCCGTGCCCTCGAGTTGCGACTGCAGGTCGCGGAAGTTCTGATCGGACTTGAGGTTCGGATAGTTTTCCGCGACCACCAGCAGGCGCGACAACGCCGACTGCAACTGATTCTGCGCCGCCTGAAATTTGGCGAACGCGACCGGGTCATTGATGAGCTCCGGCGTCGCTTGAATGCTGCCGACGCTGGCGCGCGCGTTGGTGACTTCGGTGAGCACGCGCTCTTCCTGCGCGGCGTAGCCCTTCACCGTGTTGACGAGGTTGGGCACCAGATCGGCGCGGCGCTGGTACTGATTGAGCACTTCGGACCATGCCGACTTGATCTGTTCGTCCTGGCGCTGCAGATCGTTGTAGCCGCAACCGGCCAGGCTAAGCGTCACCGCGATCGCGGCCAGTGCGGCCGCGGTCGAACCGAACGTCGTGCGCATTCGAACCTCCCGTACGTGTCAACGCGGGGAGAGTCCCGCCTGACTCAGTTGGGGGCCCTTCCTGCGCCTCGCAAGTCCGCCTCGACCTGCAGCGTGCGCATGGTGGCCCGTGCAAGGCAGAGATCTTCCCACGCCTTCGCCTTGTCGGGCAAGTTGCGAAGCAGATACGCCGGGTGATACGTCACGATCAGCGGCACGCCCCGATAGCGGTGCACGCGCCCGCGCAGGCTCGCGATGCGTCGCTTCGGCCTCGAGCAATGTCGTCGCTGCGCTCCGGCCGAGCGCGATGAGCAGTTTCGGACCGATGAGCTCGATCTGGCGGTCGAGATAGGCGCGGCAAGCCAGCGTTTCCAGTGGCGTCGGCGTGCGGTTGCCCGGGGGCCGGCACTTGAGCACGTTGGCGATGTAGACGTTCTTGTCGCGGCGCATGCCGAGCGCGAGCGAGCATGTTGTCGAGCAGACGCCCCGCCTGCCCGACGAAGGGCTCGCCGCGCTCGTCTTCCTCGGCGCCAGGAGCCTCGCCGACGAACAGCCACTGTGCGCGCACGTCGCCCACGCCGGGAACCGGACGCCGACGCGTCTTGCATAGCTCGCACGCGGTGCACGCTGCCACGTCCGACGCGAAGTCGCGCCATTGCAGCGCTGCGATGCGCGCGCCACGCGCGTCATGCGCTGTGCCGGCGACGACGGACTCACACGGAGCGGCCTCGCGCGCGACGTGCAGTGCGGGCAGCGGCGCCGGACCCGTCGGCGCGAGCTGCTGACGGCGCAGCCGCCACAGCGGAGCGAGACCCAGTTCCTGCATGAGCTCATCGCGATTCATCGCTCGCGCAACCCGAGCCGGAGCACCAGCGCGTCCTCGCGCGCGCCGCCCGCCGGCGCCGACGGATAGTAGCCCGCGCGCCGCGCGACCGGCATGAAGCCCTCTGCCGCATACAGGGCGATCGCTGCCAGATTCGACTCGCGCACTTCCAGGAAGCATTGGTCCGCGCCGCGGTCGAGCGCATCGTCGATCAGGCGCCGCAGCAGCTCGCGCCCGATGCCGTGGCGGCGCGACGCCGCGGCGACGGTGAGATTGAGCAATTGCGCTTCTCCCGGAGCCAGCATGAGCACGCCGTAGGCGACGATCTCGCCGTCGAGCTCGCCGACCGTGGTTCCATAGCCCGCCGCCAGCGCGTCGCGGAAGTTGGCTGCGGTCCACGGTGCGATGTGCGCCTGCGATTCCAGCTCCGCGACGATCGCGACATCGCTCTCGTGCATCGGCCGCCAGCGCACGGCGGGAAGCAGATCCGCGGTGCGAACGAGTGCCGCGCTCAAAGTGCCATCCCGGCAGTGCGTTCGGCGACCGTCAGGGCAACGCGATGACGCACGTAGAGAGGCGCAGCATCGCGCGCATCGCGTGCCTCACCCGCGGCCAGCGCGCGCAGCGCGAGACTGCCGACGACGGCCGCGCTGGGCTCGAGTGTCGGGTCGCAGCCGCACAGGCGAGCGGCGAGCCGCTCGCGCAGCGCCGGATAGGCGGCGAATCCGGGACCTACGCCCAGCCACGCGCTGTGCAGTGGCAGCGGAGCGGCGTCCGGCGCAACCACGGCCACACCGACACGTTCATTCCAGCGCTCGCCGTCGAACTCGTAGGCCGCAACGTAAACCTCGCGCATGCGCGCGTCGAGCGCCGCGTAGACGCGGGATGCGCCGTGCAGCACGCGCGCAGCTTCCGCCATCGCGGCGAGTGTCGGCACGGCAACGACTGGACGCGCCGCGCCGAGCGCAAGTCCCTGTGCCACGCCGCAGGCGATGCGCAGTCCGGTAAAAGATCCGGGGCCTGCGCCGAAAGCGATCGCGTCGAGCTGCGCCAGCGTCATACCGGCTGCGTCGAGCAGCGAGCGGACCATCGGCAGCATGAGCTCGGAGTGACGCTGGCCCGCGCGCTCGCGCCGCTCGACGAATCCGGAGTGGTCGCCCAGCGCCACCGAGCACAGGTCGGTCGACGCGTCGAGAGCGAGGATGCGCAGCGACATGCGGGGATTTTACTCGTGATTTCGCAGCGCGCAGCGCACCTGGCGCATGCGCGACGGAACGCCTGCGCGAGCCGGTACAATTCGCCTGCGCCGAGGGTCCTCTCGTCGCGCTCCGACATGAATCCCATCGTCATCACCGCACTCGACCAGGAAGGCCGCGGCGTCGCGCGCGTCGACGGCAAGGCCACGTTTGTCGAGGGCGCGCTGGTCGGCGAGCGTGTACTGATGGAAGTCACGCGCCGCAAGCCCAGCTTCGATCAGGGCCGCGTCGTTGCGCTGGAGACGCGCAGTCCTTCGCGAGTCGAGCCGCGATGCCGCTATTTCGGGGTGTGCGGCGGCTGCAATCTGCAGCACCTCGATCACGCCGCGCAGGTTGCGATCAAGCAGCGCGTGCTCGAGGACGCGCTCTGGCACATCGGGCGTGTGCGCCCGCAGATGCTGCTTGCGCCGCTGTACGGAAAGTCGTGGGGCTACCGGCAGCGCGCGAGGCTGTCGGTGCGCAACGTTCCCAAGAAGGGCGGCGTGCTGGTCGGTTTTCACGAGAAGAAATCGAGCTACGTCGCCGACATGCAAAGCTGTGAAGTGCTACCGGCGCGCATCTCCGCGCTGCTCCCGGAATTGCGCGCGCTGATCGGAGCGCTGTCGGTTCACGACCGGCTGCCGCAGATCGAGCTGGCGTGCGGCGAAAGCGAGTCGGGACCGGTCGACGTGATGGTGCTGCGGATCCTGCAGCCGCTGTCTGCGAGCGACGAGCGCGACCTGGCCGACTTCGCTCGAGCGTCATCACGTCGAGTTCTGGCTGCAGCCCGCAGGCCCGTCGAGCATGCGGCCTTTCGGCGAGGCGGCGTCGCAGCTCTCGTACGCACTGCCCGACTTCGGCCTGCGCTTCGCGTTCGACCCGACCGACTTCACTCAGGTCAACGCCGAGATCAACCGTGTGCTGGTGCGGCGCGCGATCGCGCTGCTCGATCCGCGAGCGAGCGAGCGCATCGCCGACTTTTTCTGCGGCCTGGGCAACTTCACGCTGCCCATCGCGCGGCGCGGCGCTCAGGTGCTCGGCGTCGAGGGCAACGCCGCGCTGGTACGACGCGCCGAGGCCAACGCTGCCGCCAACGGACTCGACCAGCGCGCACGCTTCGTCACCGCCAACCTGTTTGCGGTCACGCCGGAAGCGATCGAGGCCCTGGGCGCGCTCGACAAGGCGCTGATCGATCCGCCGCGCGAGGGCGCGATCGAGCTGGTCAAGGCGTGGCCGGAACGTGGCCTCGGGCGCGTCGTGTATGTGTCGTGCAACCCGGCGACGCTGGCGCGCGACGCCGCGGTGCTGGTCAGCCAGCACGGCTACGTCCTGCGCGCGGCGGGCATCGCCAATATGTTCCCGCACACCGCGCACGTCGAGTCGATCGCGCTGTTCGAGCGCGGCCCGGCCTAGCGCGAAAAAAAAGGGCGCCCGTGCGGGCGCCCTTCGTTGAGCTGTTTCGACCTCAGTCGCGCTGACCCGAGAAGATCAGGAGCAGGTTCAGCAGATTGACGAAGATGTTGAAGATGTCGAGAAACAGCGCGATCGTCGCCATGATGTAGTTGGTCTGCCCGCCGCGCACGATCTGGCTCAGGTCATGGAGCAGGTACAGCGAGAAGATCAGCACCGCGATGGCCGAGATGGCGATGGTCATCGCCGGCACCTGCAAGAACAGGTTGGCGATCGACGCAACAATCAGCAGGATCAGCCCGACGAACAGGAACTTGCCGAGGAAGCTGAAATCGCGCTTGGACACGGTCGCGATGGTCGCCATGACGAAGAACACCGCCGCAGTCATGCCGCCTGCCAGCGCCACCAGTTGGCCGCCGTTGCGCAAGCCGCCCGCGTACTGGAGCATCGGCGCCAGCATCACGCCGGAAACGAAGGTGAAGCCGAACACCGCGGCGATCCCCCACGCGCTGTTGCGCAGCGCCGAGACCACGAAAAGCATGCCGAACATCGCAGCGAACATCAGCAGCGGCGCCATGACCGGCGAGGCGCGGTAGAACGCGGCGAAATTCATCGACGAACCGAGGAATGCGCCGGCGACGGTCGGAAGCATCGACAACGCGAGCAGCCAGTAGGTATTGCGGATGACGCTGCCGCTATCCGCGACGGCGGTACCCTGATCGTAGGTGCGCCACGTGTTCGGCGACTGCGAGTCGATCGGAACAGGTTTGAGTTGCGGTTCCATGTAAGTTGCCCTTTACCGTAGGCGACGGATTTCCGTCAGTGCATTAGACTAGCAGAACTGCGCCAGGTTTCAACGAATTGCGCCCTCGTTGCGACGGGTGGTCGACACCGCGGCGCGCCTCTCGCGGGATGGGTGGCAGAGCGGTCGAATGCACCGGACTTGAAATCCGGCAAGGGTGCAAGCCCTTCGTGGGTTCGAATCCCACCCCATCCGCCACTCGATCCTGCAGCTGCAACATCGGGGCGGCCAAGCGAAAATCAAGGGGAGTGGCCGCATGCACGTGCCCGGCCCGGACCCAAGGCCTCGCGCGACTCCCGGTATACTTCCGCATGGTTTTTCCGGCCGTCGATTCGTCGCTTGCCGAAGCGCGCGCGCTCGGCACCGACCGGCGCTGGCTCGTGGGATTACTGCTCGTGGCGGTGCTGGTCCGACTGGCCACGCTCGCGGCGTATCCGCTGATGGACAATACCGAAGCGCGCTACGCCGAAGTCGCGCGCAAGATGCTCGAGACCGCGGATTGGGTCACTCCGCACCATCGCTACGGCGTCGCGTTCTGGAGCAAGCCACCGCTGTCGATCTGGCTGACCGCGATCTCGTACATCGTCTTCGGCGTCAACGAGTTCGCGGCGCGGCTTGCCTCGCTATTGCCGTGTCTGGGGGTCGCATGGATTGCTTATGACCTCGCGCTCTCGCGCGCCGGCCGCGATGTCGCGTTGCGCACGGTCGTCGTCCTGCTGACCACACCGCTGTTTTTCATCTCCGCAGGCGCGGTGATGACCGATCCGGCGCTGATTCTCGGCACCACGCTGTCGATGGCCGGGTTCTGGCATGCGATGACGCGCGAGGGTCGAAGCGGCCGAGTCTGGGCTTATGCGTTCTTCGTGGGGCTGGCGATCGGCTTGCTTGCGAAGGGGCCTGTCGGCGTGGTGCTGACGCTGGCGCCCGTGGGCATTTGGACCCTGTGGCAAGGCGGCGTGGGTCGCGTCTGGCAGCGTCTCCCCTGGGTTTCAGGAACGATCCTGACCGCGCTGCTCGCCGTGCCCTGGTATCTGCTCGCGGAATCGCGCACGCCGGGCTTTCTCGATTACTTCATCATCGGTGAGCACTGGAAGCGCTACACGGTGAGCGGCTGGCAGGGCGACATGTTCGGCTCGGCGCACGCGCATCCGCGCGGGACCATCTGGCTCTATGCGCTCGCGTCGACGCTGCCCTGGTGTGTGGCGTGGGCGGTCCTGGCGTGGAGACTCAGGCGCAAGGACGCACAGCGACCAGTGCGCATTGCCAACGACTGGCACGCGTATCTCTGGCTGTGGTTGCTGGCTGCGCCGGTGTTTTTCACGCCCGCCGGCAACATCCTCCCCACCTACGTACTGCCTAGTCTGCCGGCGTTCGCGCTGCTCGTGGGCGAGGCGTGGTCGCACGTCGTGCAGGCCGGGCGCGAGCCCGCCGGCACGCGGTACAACGCGCTGGTGATGCCGGTGGTGATGGTGCTGGCGGTGCTGTTCGCTCTGCCGCGCATCGCCCCGGCGTATTCGCACAAGGCGCTGGTCGCCGAGTACCTGAGCCGACGCCAGGGTCCGGCGCAGGAGCTCGTCTACCTCGGAGCACCGCCGCTCTCGGCTGAATTCTATGCGTCGGGCAAGCTTCGATCCGTGGCGTCGGCCACCGAGCTCGACGCGCTGGTCCGGGCGGGGAAATCCGATTTTTTTGTGCTCACCGACGCGCAGCTGGCCGCAACGCCGGTGTGGCGCGACCTTCTCGCACCCATCGCCCGCTCGGGGCGCTACCAGCTGTTGCAACCGATCGCGCCGGCCACTTCGCGCGCGCCGTGAGCTCGCGCATGAGCGTCTGATCGCGCTCACCCCAGCGGCACGACCTTGATGACTTCCTCCGCGGTGGTCACGCCGGAATCGATCTTGGCCGCGCCAGACACCCGCAGCGGCTTCATGCCTTCCTTGTACGCCTGCTCGCGCAATGTCGAGTCCGACGCCTCCTTGTGAATGAGCTGTCGCAGCGCGGGTGACACCGTCATGATTTCGTAGAGTCCCATTCGCCCGTAGTAGCCGGTCATGCGGCACTCCAGGCAGCCCACCTGCTTGTGCGGCTGCCGCGGCAGATCGGCGACGAAGGGCGCCGTGAGCATGCGCCAGGTGTCCTCGTCGGGCGCATCGGTGGGAGCCTTGCAGTGCGGGCACAGCGTGCGCACCAGGCGCTGCGCCATGACGCCGAGCACGGTCGAGTTGATGAGATACGGCGGCACGCCGAGATCGAGCAGTCGCGTGATCGCGGTAGGCGCGTCGTTGGTGTGCAGCGTCGACAGCACGAGGTGGCCGGTCAGCGCGGCCTGCACCGCCATGTCGGCGGTGTCGCGATCGCGGATCTCGCCGACCATGATGATGTCGGGATCCTGTCGCAGCAGCGTGCGCACGCCGCTGGCGAAGTCGACGCCGATGGTCGGCTGGACCTGCATCTGGTTGAACTCGGGTGCGATCATCTCGATCGGATCCTCGACCGAGCAGACGTTCACCTCCTCGGTGGCGAGCAGCTTCAGCGTCGAGTAAAGCGTCGTCGTCTTGCCCGAGCCGGTGGGGCCGGTCACCAGGATGATCCCGTGCGGCTCCTTGATCATCTTTTCCCAGCGCTCGCGGTCTTCGTTGGTGAAGCCGAGCTCCTGGAAGTCGCGCACCAGCACTTCCGGCGTGAAGATGCGCATGACCACCTTTTCGCCGAACGCGGTGGGCATGGTCGAGATGCGAAGCTCGACTTCGCCTCCCTGTGGCGACACCGTCTTGATCCGGCCGTCCTGCGGCCGCCGGCTGCTCGACGATTTCCATCCGCGCGAGCAACTTGATCCGGCTGGTCATCGCCAGCAGCACCGGATTGGGAATCGCGTAGACCTGGTGCAGCACGCCGTCGATGCGGAAGCGCACCACGCCGAGGTCGCGCCGCGGCTCGATGTGGATGTCGGAAGCGCGCTGCTCGAACGCGTACTGCCAGAGCCAGTCGACGATATGGACGACGTGCTGGTCGTTGGCGTCGAGGTTGCCGCGATTGCCCAGCTCGACCAGCTGCTCGAAGTTGCGCGCCAGCGAGATCTCGCCGCGCGAGGTCTCCTGCGCCTTTTTCATCGACCGCGCGAGCGTGAAGAATTCCCCCACGTAGCGCCGGATGTCTTGCGGATTCGCGAATACCAGCTGGATGCTGCGATGCAGAATCGATTCGAGCTCGTCGGCCCACCCGCGCACGAAAGGTTCGCTGGTCGCCACCGTGAGCAGGCTCGAAGTCACCGCCACCGGGAGGATGCGATAGCGCTCGGCGTAGGCGTTGGACATGGTTTGCGTCACCGCGACCAGGTCGATCTTCAGCGGATCGATGTGGTGATACGGCACCTTGAGGCGGCCGGCCAGCCACTCGACCAGGAAATCGAGCGTGATCGCCTTTTTCGGATCCGACAGCGATCGCCATTTGCGGTCGGCGATGAGCTCGAGCGCGGTCTCGAAGCGCTGCGTGCGCGAACGGCTGAGCTGCTCGGCGTCGGCGGCCGATACCAGACCGTCCGCCACCATCAGCTTGAGAATGTCTTCGACCCGCAGCCGGCGATCGGGCGGCCGGGCTGGACGGGCGGGCGCAGCCGCAGGGCGCGTAGCCGCCGCAGTGGCAGCCGCGCCGGGTTTGCCTGATGTCATCGGCATACTGTAAACCAAACCGCCTGCGCAAGACAGCAGAGCTATACTGCAGCGTCGCGCCACGCCCCCTGCGGCCCTCGGCTGTTGTAACCGCGCCACCACCCGCGAGTGACCTACGAGCTCATCGTCGCGCGCGCCGACATCACGACGCTGGACGTCGACGCGATCGTCAATGCCGCCAACAGCTCACTGCTGGGTGGCGGCGGCGTCGATGGTGCCATTCACCGCGCTGCCGGACCCGGGTTGCTGGAGGCTTGCCGCGCGCTCGGCGGCTGCCCCCCCGGCGAAGCGCGGCTCACATCCGGCTATCGGCTGGGGGCGCGGTACGTCATCCATACCGTCGGTCCCGTTTGGCGCGGAGGCGACCAGGGCGAGAGCTTGTTGCTCGCATCGTGCTATAGAAGCAGCCTCGAGCTTGCGCTGCGTCATGAGGTCGCGACGATCGCTTTCCCGGCGATCAGTTGCGGTGCCTATGGTTTTCCGCTCGAGCTCGCGATTTCGGTCGCAGTCGAAACGGTGCGCGCGTTCGTGCAGCGCGACCCCATCTCGCGCGTGGTGTTCGTCAATCCGTCCGAGCGGGTGACGCAGGCGTATCGCGCGTATCTTGCGCGCGGCCCGACTGCAACCTAGGTTTCGGCGGCGGCGGGGACCTGGAAGACTTCGCGCAGATACGCCACGTACGACGGGTCGTAATCCATCGCCTTCGACGGTTCGTCGCTGATCTTGGCGACGGGCTGGCCGTTGCACCGTGTCATCTTGATCACGATCTGCAGCGCTGTGTAGCCCAGATCGTTGGTGAGGTTGGTACCGATCCCGAAGGCGGTTTGGCTGCGTCCCTTGAAATAGTCGAACAGGCGAATCGCCAGCGGCACATTGAGGCTGTCCGAAAACACCATCACCTTCGAACGCGGATCGATGCGCATTTTCTGGTAATGCGCGATCAGCTTCTCTCCCCATTCGAAGGGATCGCCCGAGTCGTGGCGGACACCGTCGAACAGCTTGCAGAAAAACAGGTCGAAATCGCGCAGGAAAGCATCCATGCCGCAGATGTCGGACAGCGCGATCCCGAGGTCGCCGCGATATTCGCGCGCCCAGGTGTTGAACGCGAACACCTGCGAGTCGCGCAGACGCGGGCCCACGGCCTGGCACGCCTGCAAGTACTCGTGCGCCATCGTCCCCAGCGGCGTGAGCCCGTGCTCGAACGCGAGGTGCACGTTGCTCGTCCCTACGAACTTGGCGCCGATGCCCTGTTTCAAGGTGCGCAGCACCTCGTCCTGCCAGGCGCTTGAAAAGCGCCGCCGTGTGCCGTAATCGGCCACGCGGAACGCCGGATCCGAGACCGAGTTGATCTGCGTCATCTTGGTCTGCAGGCGTCTGCGCCCTTCCGCGAAATCGGGCTCGACGACGTTGTTGCGGAAATAGACCTCGCTGATGATCGACAGCAGCGGCACCTCGAACAGGATCGTGTGCAGCCACGGACCGTTGATCGCGATGTCGAGCTCGCCCGGCGCAGACGTCGAGGGCCGTACCTCGACAAAGCGCTGATCGAGATGGAACAGCCCGAGCAGGTCGACGAAGTCGCTTTTCAGGAAGCGCCAGCTGCGCAGGTAGTCGAGCTCGCGTTGGCTGAAGCGCAGCGCGCAAAGACCGGCCAGCTCGCGCTCGATCTCGACGATGTACGGTGTGAGATCCACGCCCGCGGTCCGGCACTTGAAGCGGTACTCGACCTGCGCTCCGGGGAAGTGATGCAACACCACCTGCATCATCGTGAACTTATAGAGGTCGGTATCGAGCAGCGACTCGATGATCATGCTTTGTGCGCACCGTAAGGCTGGTAAAGGGCGCAATGTTACCCGCTGTCCCAGGCGGCGGCCACCGATGGTCAGCGCCACCACGTGCGACTATCATCGCGCATCGGATCGGGAAGGTGGTGCCTCATGCTGGTCAACTGCGTCGCTTATGAACAGGGGCGGAAGGTTGCTGACATCCCCAAGGAAGACATCAGCGAATACCTGAAGCGCCCGGGCTGCTTCGTCTGGGTCGCACTGAAGGATCCCGATCCGGGTGAGCTCGAGGAGATGAAGGAAGAGTTCGATTTGCACGAGCTCGCCGTCGAAGACGCGCACACGGGGCATCA
Source organism: uncultured beta proteobacterium (assembly GCA_963816915.1). Lineage (GTDB taxonomy): Bacteria > Pseudomonadota > Gammaproteobacteria > Burkholderiales > Casimicrobiaceae > PALSA-1003. Next base: position 473,123 of record CAWFMK010000007.1, on the reverse strand, counting down.
GCGTCCGAAGATCGAGGAGTACGGCGATTCGCTGTTCGCCGTCGTCAAGATGATTGACCCGATCGACGACGAGTTGCGCGTGGGGGAACTCGACGTGTTCGTCGGGCACAACTACGTGCTTTCGGTGCGTGTCGGTAGCGAGCGCGGATTCGTCGACGTACGCGCGCGGTCCGAGCGCGAGCCGCATCTGCTGAAGCATGGCGCGGCCTACGTCTTCTACGCGCTGCTCGATAAGGTGGTCGATCGTTATTTTCCGGTACTCGACCTGCTGGAAACCGAGCTGGAGTCGATCGAGGAGCAGATCTTCGTCAAGAACCAGGCGCGATCGAACATCGAAGCGCTGTACGCGTTGAAGCGCAAGCTGATGATCCTGAAGCACGCGGTCGATCCGCTCATGGAAGCCGTCGGCAAGCTCTACGGCGGGCGCGTTCCTCAGATCTGTGCGGGGATGGGCGAATATTTCCGCGACGTCTACGATCACCTCTCGCGCCTGCATTCGACGATCGAGGGCATACGCGACATGCAGACCACCGCGATCCAGGTGAACCTGGGCATGATCAGCCTCTCCGAGACCGAGGTGACCAAGAAGCTCGCGGCGTGGGCCGCCATCATCGCGGTGCCAACCATGATTGCCGGAATCTACGGCATGAACTTCAAGAACATGCCCGAGCTGGATTGGGCATGGGGCTATCCGACTGCCATGCTCGTCATGGTGGTGCTCGACATCCTGCTCTACGTGCAGTTCCGGCGGGTCAAGTGGCTCTAGGATACTGAGTCCCGATCCGCTCTGACGTCGCGGCCGAAACCGCAGCCGAACGGCGGATCGCTGAGGGTCAAGGCAGGGACGTCTGCTCCCCGGGCGCCACTGCCGTGACCGCGATCACACGTTTGCCAGGCGGGGGCTGATGCCACGACGGCTGCAGCGTGACGTGATCGATGCGAAAGCGCTCGGCGAGCACGCGCTGCGCTGAGGCCAGCGTCTGCGGCCACTTCGCGGGCTCGCGCACGAGCACATGCGCCGAGAGCGCGGCGCGCTCGCTGCTCATGTGCCAGACGTGGAGGTCGTGGACTGCGGCAATCCCCTCCACGCGGGTCAGCGCCTGCCCGATCTCCTCATAATCCAGATGCGCCGGAACACCCTCCATCAGCACGCCGGTCGATTCCGCGAGCAGGCGCCACGTCGAGCGCACGATGAGCATCGAGACCGCCAGCGACAGGATGGGGTCGATCGGCGTCCAGCCCGTGGTGACGATGACCGCGCCGGCGACCACCGCCGCCACCGAGCCGAGCAGGTCCGAGAGCACATGCAGCAGTGCGCCGCGCACGTTGAACGATCCGTGTGCGCGCGCAAGGACCCACGCGCAGAGAAGATTGACCAGGAGCCCTGCGACCGCGATGACTACCACGGTCGTCGCCCGCAACCGGTTGCGGGGCAAACAGGCGGCGCACCGCCTCGATCACGATGAACACGACGAGTCCGATCAGCGCGAGCGCATTGACGAATGCAGCCAGCACTTCGGCGCGCGCGTATCCGTAACTGGCGCGACGCGACGGTGGCCGGCGCGCGACCCAGTGCGCGAACAGTGCAAGGCCGAGCGCCGCGGCGTCGGTGAACATGTGGCCGGCATCGGAAAGCAGCGCGAGCGACCCTGCGATCCAGCCACCGACGGCCTCGACGACGCCGAAGCCGGCGGTCAGCAGCAGCGCGAGCACCAGTGCGCGGCGGGTCGCGCGATCGGACGGCAACGCGGCGGGGCCGTGCGAATGCGCGACGGCGGAAGCGGGGGATCGATGCGGCGACCCGGAGGCGCCGTGAGGGTGGGCGTGCATGCGAATGAGCGAGCCGTCGATCCATTGTCCGGCAATGCGCCAACCGCCGCAACGCGGCTTACTCTGCCTGAAGCGTGTGGATCGACGGCTTCGCGCTCAATGGCCTCGACCACGTCGCTCGAACCCGGTCACGAACCAACCGGCAGTGGATTGAGCTTTAGAATAGCGCCATGCCGCGCCCCCTCGATACCGGCCTGGTCGACTCGATCGATGCGCTCTTGCCGCAAACTCAATGCCAGCGCTGCGGCGAGCGCGGCTGCCGTCCCTATGCCGCTGCGATCGCGCGCGGCGACGCGCCTATCGATCGCTGCCCGCCGGGTGGCGAGTCGACCATCGCCGCGCTGGCGCGACTTCTGGACGTCCCGCCGTTGCCTCCCGACACGACGCGCGGTCGGCAGCAGCCGCTGGCCTTCGCCTTCATCGAAGAGGCGACCTGCATCGGCTGCACCCTGTGCATCCGCGCCTGTCCGACCGACGCGATCGTCGGCGCCAAGGGACGTATGCACACTATCGTCGCCGAGCGCTGCACAGGATGCGAACTGTGTGTGCCGCCCTGCCCCGTCGATTGCATCGTCATGCGCCCCGCGCACCGCAGCTGGAGCAGCGAGGACGCAAAACGCGCGCGCGTGCAGCACGCCGTGCGCAACCAGCGCCTGGTCGATCAAATGCGCGCGCGCCGCGATGCACGCGCGTCCGCGAGCGGCACGCGCGCGCAGCGCCGTGCCGCCATTGCCGCGGCGCTGGCGAGAGCGCGGGCGCGACGCGCCCCTGCGCGGTGATGCGATGAATCCCGCCAAGCGGCGCGAGATCTACGAACGGCTGCGCGCGCACAATCCCAACCCTCGCAGCGAGCTCGAATACGCCAGCGCGTTCGAGCTCCTCATCGCGGTCGTGCTGTCGGCGCAGGCGACCGACCGCAGCGTCAATCTCGCGACCGCGCGACTGTTCCCGAAGGCGAACACGCCGAAAGCGATCGTGGCGCTGGGCGAGGCCGGGCTCATCCCCTACATCAAGACCATCGGATTGTTCCGCACCAAGGCTAAGAACATCATCGCGCTGTGCAGGCAGCTCATCGATGAGCATGGTGGTAGCGTGCCGGCGGAGCACGTGGCGTTGATCAAGCTGCCCGGTGTCGGCCGCAAGACCGCGAACGTCGTGCTCAACGTCGCCTTCGGGCAGCCGACGATCGCGGTGGACACGCACATTTTTCGAGTCGCCAACCGTACCGGACTCGCGCCGGGGGCCACTCCCGAGGTGGTGGAAGCGAAGCTGGTGAAATTCACGCCGCCGGAATTCCGGCACGACGCGCATCACTGGCTGATCCTGCACGGACGCTACACGTGCATCGCGCGCAAGCCCAAGTGCCCGGAATGCGTGATCGAGAATCTGTGCGAGTACAAGCACAAGACACACGACGTCCCGCAGTTGCCCCAGATGGCGCGCGTGAAGCCGCGCAAGGCCCGGCGCCGCCTCTGAGGTCCGGCGGCGCGGTCAGGGAGATCAGTGCTTGTTCAGTGCTCGGTGAGGACCGCCGGCGGCTGCGATCAGTACTCGCTCAGTGCTTGGTGAGAACTGCCGGTGGCTGCGACGAGTAATACGCGACGACGTTATCGACGTCCTGCTTGCTCAGCGTGCCCGCGAATCCCGCCATGATCGGATTCTTGCGCGCGCCGGATTTATAGTCTCGCAGCGCTTTGGAGAGATAGTCCGGGTACTGGCCGCCGATTTTCGGATAGTCCGCGACCGCGCTGTTGCCGTCCATGCCGTGACATGCCTGGCAGACTTCCTTCGCCTTTGCCTCGCCGGCGCGTGCATCGCCCGCGGCGGATGCCAGCGGCGCCGAAAGGCACAGAGCTGCGCACAGGACCATCGCAGCGGAAGGTTTCAAGAATAGTGGCATCACTTGCTCGCAGTCATCGGTGGCGCGCCGGAATAATAGGCGGCGAGGTCGGCCATGTCCTGTTCGGACAGCGAGGCTGCAATGGCGCGCATGCTCGGGTGGTTGCGCTCGCCGCTTTTGTACTCGGTCAGCGCCTTGACGATGTAGGCGGCATGCTGGCCGCCGATCTTGGGCACCTTGTAGACCTCCGGATACGCAGTCCGCCATCCGACGATGCCGTGACAACCCTGGCACATCTGATTCTTTTTCGCGCCTTCAGCTGCGCTTCCCGTCGGCGCGGCCGTTTGCGCGCACGCTAACGCGGGCATCGCCAGCAGGAGGAACAACACGGATAACCTGGGCATCGACCGTCTTTCGCTGCGATTGGCGCCAAAGCCGGCGCGGGTGCAAAAACTGCGCCATTTTACGGGCGCGCGCGCGCCGCGGTCAAACTCGCGGACTGTAACGATCGAATCGGTAGCGTCTCGCTTGCCCTCGGCGGGCGCAGCTTCGTTGCTCGTCGTCGCCATAGTGCGGACTATGCCTCCTCCTCGCGCCTCGCCGCGCCCGCTGATCGCGGCGCGATACTGACTCCGATCCGACCATTACAGCCCGCTAGCGCTCGAGCATCTGGCGCTTGACCTTGACCTCTTTCCAGTCGTCGGCATCCGGCGGCGCTGGCTTGCGCTCGATGATCGGCTTCCACAGCTTGGCAAGCTCGGCGTTGATCGCGGTGAATTCCCTCTGGTCATCGGGCACGTCGTCTTCCGCGAAAATCGCCTCCACCGGGCACTCGGCCACGCAAAGGGTGCAGTCGATGCATTCGTCCGGATCGATCACCAGCATGTTGGGCCCTTCGCGAAAGCAGTCGACCGGGCAGACGTCCACGCAATCGGTGTACTTGCAGCGAATGCAGCTCTCTGTGACGACGTAGGTCATTGCGGCGATGGTCCGTGCGCGTGGAACGCAAGCGAAGGAATGCCAATTCTACCAAATTGGCCTACGTGCTCGTTCACGGTTCCGACAGCTCAGAGGGCGGGCGCGGCGCTTGCGCACGCAACCCCTTTGGGCTAACTTACGCCATCAGGACGTGGAGTTCGGATATCTGCGCATTCCGATATCCACGCAGCGAGGAATCCATGAGCGAAAACATCAAGCACGTCAGCGATGCGAGTTTCGAGTCCGACGTGCTGAAATCGGGAACGCCGGTGCTGGTGGACTACTGGGCCGAATGGTGCGGACCGTGCAAGACGATCGCGCCGATTCTCGACGACGTGGCCAAGGACTACGCGGGACGCCTGACCGTGGCCAAGCTCGATATCGACGCCAACCCGGGCACGCCCGCCAAATACGGCATTCGCGGCATTCCTACGCTTATCCTGTTCAAGGACGGCGAGATCGCCGCTCAGAAGGTGGGCGCACTGTCGAAATCGCAGCTGACGGCGTTTATTGACAGCCATCTTTGAACCGGCTAGGCTTCTGACCCATTGAAGTGCACCTCGCGGAGGCCATCTCCGCGACGTGTCACCACCGGCGCCGCGGAATCCTCGGGCGCCAACCTCCCAGATCTATTTTGCGCGGCCGCGAGTGTCCTTAGGGCCGCCTTGCCCGCCCCTCCCTTCCCCAGTCCATCCATGCACCTGTCAGAACTGAAGTCCAAGCCCGTCACCGAGCTTGTCGAGATCGCGAATACCAACGAGATCGACGGCGCGAACCGGATGCGCAAGCACGACCTGATCTTCGCCTTGCTCAAGAACCAGGCGAAAAAGGGCGAGAGCATCTTTGGCGACGGCACGCTGGAAGTACTGCCGGACGGCTTCGGTTTCCTGCGTTCTCCGGACACCTCGTACCTCGCCGGCACCGACGACATCTACATCTCGCCTTCGCAGATCCGCCGCTTCAATCTCCATACCGGCGACACGATCGAAGGCGAGATACGCACCCCAAAGGACGGCGAACGCTATTTCGCGCTGGTCAAGGTCGACAAGGTCAACGGCGAGCCGCCGGAGAACGCCAAAAGCAAGATCCTCTTCGAAAACCTCACGCCTTTGTTTCCTGATGAGGCGCTGATCCTCGAGCGCGACATCAAGGCCGAGGAGAACATGACCGGCCGCATCATCGATATCATCGCGCCGATCGGCAAGGGCCAGCGCGGCCTGCTGGTGTCGTCGCCCAAGTCGGGCAAGACGGTGATGCTGCAGCACATCGCGCACTCGATCGCGGCCAACTATCCGGAGGTGATGCTCATCGTGCTGCTGATCGACGAGCGTCCGGAGGAAGTGACCGAAATGCAGCGCTCGGTGCGCGGCGAAGTGGTTTCGTCGACCTTCGACGAGCCCGCGACACGCCATGTGCAGGTCGCTGAAATGGTGATCGAAAAAGCCAAGCGCCTGGTGGAGCACAAGAAGGACGTGGTGATTCTGCTCGACTCGATCACGCGTCTCGCGCGCGCCTACAATACCGTCGTGCCCGCCTCCGGCAAGGTGCTGACCGGCGGCGTCGACGCCAACGCGCTGCAGCGCCCGAAGCGTTTTTTCGGCGCCGCGCGCAACATCGAGGAAGGCGGCTCGCTCACCATCATCGCAACCGCGCTCATCGACACCGGCTCGCGCATGGACGACGTGATCTACGAGGAGTTCAAGGGCACTGGCAACATGGAAATTCATCTCGACCGGCGCATGGCGGAAAAGCGCACCTATCCGGCGATCAACGTCAACCGCTCCGGAACGCGCAAGGAAGAGTTGTTGCTGAAGCAAGACGTGCTGCAGAAGGTGTGGGTGCTGCGCAAGCTGCTCTATCCGATGGACGACCTCGAAGCCACCGAATTCCTGGTCGACAAGGTCAAGCAGACCAAGAACAACGCCGAGTTCTTCGACTCGATGCGCAGGGGCTAGCCCGCGCGCTTCACGCTCATGCACGCTCCGCGCGGCAGCACATCGACCGGGTCTGCGACGGCGAGCGCGCAGCGAGCCCCACACGGCCGATCCGCACTGCTCGCAGCGCTCACCGCGCTGGTCGTGGCCAGCTGGTCGTACCTGATCTACGAAGACTGGGCGATGCGCCACATGGACGTGGTCGACATGGCGATGCCCGGCGCCGGCGCGTGGTCGCTGGCCGATCTGGCGCTCGTCTTCGTCATGTGGGCGGTCATGATGGTAGCGATGATGGTTCCCGCCGCCATTCCGGCGATCCTCGTCCACCGCCGGCTGCAGGCGGTACGGTCCCCGCTTGTACCCGCCGCCAGTGCCCTGTTCGTCGCCGGATACCTGCTGGTATGGACTTCGTTCAGCATAGTCGCGACGGCGGCGCAATGGGGGCTGCACAACGCCGCGCTGGTGTCTCCGGCCGCGGTGCTCGGCAACCGCTTCGTTGCGGGCGCGTTGGTCATCCTCGCGGGCATGTACCAGTGGACTGTGCGAAAGCGGGTGTGCCTCGCTGCCTGCGCGACGCCGCTGGCCTTCCTGCAGGCCCACTGGCACGACGGCGTTTCCGGCGCGCTGCGCATGGGGGTGGCGCACGGCGCATACTGCGTCGGCTGCTGCGGCCTCTTGATGGCGTTGCTGTTCGTCTACGGGGTCATGAACCTTGCCTGGATCGTCGCGTTGACGCTATTCGTGACCGTTGAAAGGCTGGTCGCTCCGGGACGCTGGTTCGGACAGGTTTCCGGGGTGGCTTTGGCAGCGCTGGGTCTTGCAATCCTGCTTCGCTAGCCCCTCTGCAACTGCTCAGAAGCCTTGAATCCATGAACGCCGACCCCACTCTGGGAAGTACGCCCGACGTTGCGCTGCAACAAGAAAAAGCTCATAATTGCTCAGTTTTGCTGCGAGAAGGCGCTTACCGGCCCCACTCGGCCCTCCCCTTCGCGGGAAGCACCCGACGCACGGCGCGCGGCGCGCATCGCGAAATCGAAATTTTCGAGAATTCCTCTGAGGCATTCGATGAAGACAGCCATTCATCCGAGCTACAGCGAGATCCAGGTCACCTGCAGCTGCGGAAACACGTTCACGACGCGATCGACCGTGAACAAGCCCCTGCACGTCGAAGTCTGTTCGGCTTGCCACCCGTTCTATACCGGCAAGCAGAAGATCGTCGACACCGCCGGGCGCGTCGAGAAGTTCCGCCAGCGCTACGCGACCAAGCCCGCTTCCAAGGCCGCCCCCAAGGCCGCCTGAGCGCGCGTGTACTGATCACTACCTGACGCATGAAAGGCAGCTTCGGCTGCCTTTTTTGTTTCTCCGACCGCGATGCCTCTCGCCGAAGCTCAATCGACCAGCCTGGACGACGCCGCGCGGCTTTCACCATCCGGCCCGTATCGCGCGCTCAAGCAAGCGGGCTTGGTCGTGTTGTGCGCGACCTGGGTGCTCCTCGGACTGTTCGGCCACGATCCCTGGAAACCTGACGACGCCACCAGCATCGGCGTGGCGCACGAGATGCTGCAGCACCACGACTATGTCGTGGCGGATATTGCGGGAACGGCTTTGCCCGAGCGCGCCCCGCTGTATTACGCGCTTGCCGCCGCCAGCGCCGCAGCGTTGTCGCCGCTGCTGAGCCTGCATGACGGTGCGAGGGTCGCCAATGCGGTTTGCCTGTCGCTCACGCTGTGGCTGCTCGCGCTTTGCGGTCGCGAGCTCTACGGGCGTGCCTTTCGCTGGCTTCCCGTGTTGCTTTTCATTGGCTGCGTGGGGTTGTGGGATCGCGCCCATTACGTGGCTCCGGAAGTCGGGTTGCTCGCCGCGTATGCGCTTGCGCTTTATTCGCTCGCGCTCTCGCCGCGCCGCTATGCAGTTAGCGGCGCGCTGCTGGGGCTTTCTGCCGGGCTGGCCTTTTTATGCAGGGGCAGCCTCGGCCTCGCGCTCATCGCGGCGACTGCGTTGCTGGTGTCGATGTTTCGGCCGTGGCGCACACGCCACCATGTCGCGACGCTGGCGCTCGCGCTCGCGGTCGCAGCACCACTGATCGCGGCATGGCCGTGGGCGCTGTACGCACGCGATCCCGCCTTGTATGCGCAGTGGCTGCACGCGCAGGACATTCACCGCTTTTTCGGCCAGACCGTCAACGCACCGCCGGTCGATCTCTACTGGTACGCCAAGAACCTGCCATGGTTCGCGTTTCCCGTTCTGCCGCTCGCGCTGTGGACGCTCTGGGTGCGTCGTCGCGGCGACAACGGCGGCCTCGGCAGCGCCGGCGTGGCACTGCCCGCTACCGCGGCAGTGGTTATTACGGTAATCCTCTCGGTGGCCGCGGCGGAGCCGCGCGCGCTGGTCGCACTGCCGGTGCTGGTGCCGCTGTCGTTGCTCGCTTCGGCCGAGATCGATACGCTCAAGCGCGGCGCCTCTGGGCTTCTGGACTGGTTCGGCATCCTCACTTTCGGACTGCTGGCGGTACTCGTCTGGGCGCTTTGGGGCGAATCCTGGCGCAATGGATTGCCGGAAGCTGTGGCGCGACTGTTCAATGACACGCAACCCGGATACCAGCCGCCGGTGCAGTGGCTGGCGCTGGCGATCGGAGTTTTCCTGTCATTACTTTGGGTCGTGCTGGTGCGTCCGGCGCGCCGGTCCAACCGCCGTGCCGTGCTCAACTGGGCGGCGGGCATGACGTTGGTGTGGGGCCTGTACATGACCATCTGGTTGCCGTATCTCGATTCGCGTCGCAGCTATCGCCCGGTGGCGGAATCGCTCGCGCCCGAGCTTCCAGCAAGTGGGTGTGTGGCCAGCCATAATCTCGGCGAGCCGCAGCGCGCGCTGTTCGAATATTTCATCGGACTGGTCACGGTCCGCGACGAGATCGAGCCGGGGCACGCATGCCAGTCGCTGCTCATGCAGGTTGGGCGCGACGATTCCGATACGCCCCCGGACTCCGCGTGGGTGCCGGTGTGGGAAGGTCGCCGCCGCGGCGACAGCACCGAACGCTACCTCCTTTTCCGGCGCACCGACGCGCGACCCGCCGCATGAAGTTCATCGACGAGGCCGCGATCGAAGTCATCGCCGGCGACGGCGGCAACGGCATCGCGTCGTTTCGCCGCGAGAAGTACATTCCGCGCGGCGGCCCCGATGGCGGCGACGGGGGCCGAGGTGGCAGCATCTACATGCGTGCCGACCGCAACATCAATACCCTCATCGACTACCGTTTCGCGCGCATTCATCGCGCCAAGCGCGGCGAAAATGGCCGCGGCGCGGACAAGTATGGGCGCGGCGCCGACGACATCACGCTGCGCGTACCCGTGGGAACGGTCATCACCGACGCCGACTCCGGCGAAACCCTCGCCGATCTGGCGGCCGACGGGCAGACCGCGCTGGTTGCCAAGGGCGGCACCGGCGGCCTGGGTAACATCCACTTCAAGTCGAGCACCAACCGCGCGCCACGCCAGGCCACGCCCGGAGAAAAAGGCGAGCAGCGACGGCTGCGCCTCGAGCTCAAGGTGCTCGCCGACGTCGGGCTGCTCGGCATGCCCAACGCCGGCAAGTCGACGCTGATCCGCGCGATCTCCGCGGCCAAGCCGAAGGTCGCCGATTACCCGTTCACCACGCTCGCTCCCAACCTCGGCGTCGTGCGCGTCGACCAGGACAAGAGCTTCGTCGTCGCCGACATCCCGGGACTCATCGAAGGCGCCGCCGACGGCGCGGGACTCGGCCACCAGTTCCTGCGCCACCTGCAGCGAACTCGGCTGCTGCTGCACATCGTCGACCTCGCTCCATTCGACGCCGCGACCGATCCCGTCGCCGATGCACGCGCGATCGTGCGCGAGCTCGAGCGCTACGATCCCGCGCTCGCCGACAAGCCGCGATGGCTGGTGCTCAACAAGCTCGACCTCATCGACGAGGACGAGCGCGCGGCGCGAGTCGCCGCCTTCGTCAAGTCGTATCGGTGGAAGGGTCCGCTGTTCGCGGTCACCGCAATCGATGGCACCGGCTGCGGCGAATTGGTGTTCGCGATCCAGGCGTGGCTCGAGCAGCATCCGGCGATGGCGAGCACCGAGGTGAACGAGGCGCAATGAGCACGGACCCTTCAACGTCGCCTCCGATCTCGTCGGTCGCAGCGGCGCGCAAGGTCGTCATCAAGGTGGGCTCCAGCCTGGTCACTGCGGGAGGGCGCGGCATCGACCACGCCGCGGTCGCGCGCTGGGCCGAGGAGATCGCGACCATGCGCCGCGCCGGCAAGGAGGTTGCGCTGGTGTCCTCGGGCGCGATCGCGGAAGGCATGAAGCGCCTCGGCTGGAAGGATCGTCCGGCCGCGATGCACGAGCTGCAGGCGGCGGCGGCGGTCGGTCAGATGGGACTGGTGCAGGCGTACGAAGCGGCCTTCTCGCGCTTCGACCTGCATACCGCGCAGATCCTGCTCACGCACGAGGACCTCGCCGACCGCAAGCGCTACCTCAACGCGCGCTCAACGCTGCTCACGCTGCTGGCGCTGGGCGTGATCCCGGTCATCAACGAGAACGACACCGTGACGACGGAGGAAATCCGCCTCGGCGACAACGACACGCTGGGCGCGCTGGTGACCAATCTCATCGAGGCCGACGTATTGGTGCTGCTCACCGATCAGGCGGGTCTGTACAGCAGCGATCCGCGCACCGATCCGGCGGCAGCGCTGGTGCGAAGCGGCCGCGCCGGTGATCCCGCGCTCGAGCAAATGGCGGGCGGCGCGGCCTCGGACCTTTCGAAGGGCGGGATGCTGACCAAGATTCTCGCCGCCAAACGTGCCGCTCGCAGCGGCGCGACCACAGTGATCGCCGATGGCCGCGAAGAGCGCGTGCTCTCGCGCCTTTGTGCCGGCGAAGCGCTGGGCACCGTGCTGGTCGCCGAGACGCCCACGCTCGGCGCGCGCAAGCAGTGGCTGGCCGACCACGTGCGCACCGCCGGACGCGTGCGTGTCGACACCGGCGCGGCGCGCGCGCTGATTCGCGAGGGGAAGAGCCTGCTGCCGATCGGCGTCGTTGGCTGCGAAGGCGCGTTCGAGCGCGGTGAAGTCGTCGCGTGCATCGATCCGGAGGGTCGCGAGATCGCGCGCGGGCTCGTCAACTACAGCATGAGCGAGACGCAGCGCATCCTGCGCAAGCCGTCATCGGAGATCGCAGCGATCCTCGGCTACGTCGACGAGCCCGAGCTCATCCACCGCAACAACCTGGTGCTGCTCTAGCCGTCCGCGCTTAGTTCGCGTCGCCGGGGGGAGTCGAGTACGGGGGCGGCATCACGGTGTGCGCCCAGCCGTAGAGCCGCTCGCGGCGCGTCTGCGGTCGCTTGTGCAGGTAGCGCTCGAGTTCGGTGAGCGCGCGCCGGTAGACGTCGCGCTTGAACTCGATGACGCTTTCCAGAGGCACCCAGTAGTCGTGCCAACGCCAGGCGTCGAACTCGGGATGATCGCTCGAGCGCAAAGACACGTCGTTGTCCCGACCGGTGAGGCGCAGCAGATACCAGATCTGCTTCTGGCCGCGATAGCTGCCTCGCCATTCGCGCTTGATCCAGTGCTGCGGAACCTCGTAGCGCAGCCAGTTGCGGGTGCGCCCCAGGATCTTCACATGCTGCGGTTCCAGTCCGACTTCTTCCTTCAGCTCCCGATACATCGCACGCTCGGGCGTTTCGCCGGGATTGATTCCCCCCTGCGGAAACTGCCACGAGTGCTCGCGGATCCGCTTGCCCCAGAAGACCAGATTCCTCGAGCTCGCGATGACGATGGCGACGTTCGGGCGATACCCGTCACGGTCCAGCATCGCTACCACCTTGATTCTGCAAGTTAAGGTGATTCTTGCACAGTTCGCCACCGCTTGCAAAGCGGACAAAACGCGCGCGTACGGCGGTGCAATGCCCTCGCAGGCGCCTGCCGGCGCCCGCGGTGCAACATCTAAAGCAGCGACGGCTGCCGATCGACGCTCGCGTCGACGACGGTGAGCGCGGTCATGTTGACGATGCGCCGCACCGTCGCCGACGGCGTCAGGATGTGCACCGGCTTGGCGACTCCGAGCAGCATCGGGCCGAGCGTCAATCCGCTGCCGGCAGCGATCTTGAGCAGATTGAACGAAATATTGGCGGCGTCGATCGTCGGCATGATCAACAGGTTGGCGTCACCCTTGAGCCGCGAGCTGGGCAGCACCGCGCGCCGCACCGTGTCGGACAGCGCCGAATCGCCATGCATCTCGCCATCGACCTCAAGCTGGCTGTCCATCGACACCAGCAGCGCAAGCGCCGCCTGCATCTTTTTCGCTTGCGGGTGCGTGCTCGAGCCGAAGTTCGAGTGCGACACCAGTGCCACCTTCGGAGTGATTCCGAAGCGTCGCACCTCATCGGCGGCGAGCATCGCGATTTCGGCGATCTGCTCGGCGGTGGGGTCGGCGTTGACATAGGTGTCCGCGATGAACACCGTGCGCTCGTGCAGGAACACCGCGTTCATCGCCGCGCTCACCCGCACGCCGCGGCGCAGTCCGATGACCTGATCGACGTAGAAGCGGTGCGACTCGTGCGTGCCGTAAGTGCCACAGAGCATGCCGTCGGCGTCGCCCATGTGGATCATCATCGCCCCGATCAGCGTCAGGCGCCGTCGCATCTCGAGCTTGGCTACCGGCTCGGTCACACCCTTGCGACCGGTCAGTCGGTGATACTCGGCCCAGTACGCGCGATAGCGCGGATCGTCCTCGTTGTTGATCACCTCGACGTCGGCGCCGGGACGGATGCGCAGTCCGAAGCGCTCGATGCGCTGCGCGATCACCGCCGGCCGCCCGATCAATATCGGCTTGGCGAGCTCTTCATCGACCACGACCTGCACCGCGCGCAGCACGCGCTCGTCCTCGCCCTCGGCGAACACGATGCGCTTCGGCGATTTTTTGGCAGCCTGGAAAATCGGCTTCATTAGCAGGCCGGAGTGATACACGAACTGCATCAGCTGCTGATGGTAAGCATCGAAATCGGTGATCGGCCGCGTCGCCACGCCCGATTCAATCGCGGCCCTGGCGACCGCGGGGGCGATCTGCACGATGAGCCGCGGATCGAAGGGCTTCGGAATCAGGTAGTCGGGACCGAACTTGACGTCGTCGCTGCCGTAGGCGGCGGCGACGATGTCGGACTGCTCCGCCTTGGCGAGATCCGCGATGGCGCGTACCGTCGCGAGCTTCATCGCTTCGTTGATGGTGGTCGCGCCAACGTCTAGCGCGCCGCGGAAAATGAACGGAAAGCAAAGGACATTGTTGACCTGGTTCGGAAAATCCGAGCGGCCGGTGGCGATCACCGCATCCGGGCGCGCCTGCTTGGCGAGATCGGGCATGATCTCCGGCTCGGGGTTGGCCAGCGCCATGATCAGAGGCTTGTCGGCCATCAGCTTGAGGAGCTCGGGCTTGAGCACGCGCGCGGCGGAAAGCCCGAGGAAAATGTCGGCGCCCGGGATGATATCCGCGAGCGTGCGCGCGTCGGTGACCTGCGCGTAGCGCGCCTTGTTTTCGTCCATCTCCTGCTTGCGTCCCTTGAACACGACGCCGGCGATGTCGGCCACCCACATGTTCTCGCGCTTGATCCCTAGACCGACCAGCAGATCGAGGCACGCCAGCGCCGCCGCGCCCGCGCCCGAACACACCAGCTTCACGTCGGCCACCTGCTTGCCGACCACGCGCAGGCCGTTGGTGATGGCCGCGGCCACGATGATCGCGGTGCCGTGCTGATCATCGTGAAACACAGGAATGTTCATGCGCTCGCGGCATTTCTTCTCGACGATGAAGCACTCGGGTGCCTTGATGTCCTCGAGGTTGATGCCGCCGAAGGTGGGCTCGAGCGAGCAGATGATGTCGACGAGCTTGTCGGGGTCGCGCTCGTCGATCTCGATGTCGAAGCAGTCGATGCCGGCGAATTTCTTGAACAGCACCGCCTTGCCTTCCATCACCGGCTTGCTCGCCAGCGGGCCGATGGGTCCCAGACCCAGCACTGCGGTGCCGTTGGTAATGACGCCGACCAGGTTGCCGCGCGCGGTCAGATTGCGCGCCTCGAGCGGATCGCGAACGATCTCGTCGCACGCCGCCGCGACACCCGGCGTGTACGCCATCGCCAGATCTCGCTGATTGGTGAGCTGTTTGGTGGGGAGGATCGAGATCTTGCCGGGCGGATACGCGCGATGGTACTCGAGCGAGGCGTCGCGGATGTCCTTGTCCGGCATGATCGGTCCCTTCAGGGAGGTGGCTCGGGGGGAAAGGAAATCATAGCAGAGGAGACACTCGGCTCCGAAGCCGCATCGTGCCCATCGCCGGCCGGTATAATGGCGCGTTGCCGCCCTGCTTCCAGCCAGCGGCGCCTCCCTGCCGATCATGACTCTTTTGTGGCCCTGGGCTGCACTCCTGGTCATCACCACGCTCGCCGTCATCGTCTGGCCGCTGCTGCGCGCGAAGGCGCGCGCCGACGCACCGGATGCCGACGCTGCGTCGATCGCCATCCTGCGCGATCAGAAGCGCTCGCTGGACAGTGAGCGCGACGCCGGCGAGATTTCCGATGCCGAGCGCGATGCGGCGCTGAGCGAGCTGGCACGCAGAGTCGCCGAGGAAAGCGACGGCACCGAGGCGTCCGCCTCGCACCGGTCGTCGAAACGCGCGTGGTGGGCAGCGATCGCGCTGGTCGTGATCGTGCCGATCGCCGCCTTTCTGATTTATCAACGGCTGGGCACGCCTGACGCCACCGTCCTTGCCGATGCGACCGCCGGACACGAAGTCAGCGAGAAACAGATCCTCGCCATGGTGGATGCGCTCGCAGCACGTTTAAAGCAGCACCCCGAGGACGCCGACGGATGGGTACTGCTGGGACGGTCTTACCTGGCGCTCGAGCGCTTTCCCGAAGCCGCCGATGCCTATGGGCACGCCAACGCGCTGATCAAGGACGACGCCAACCTGCTCGCCGATTACGCCGATGTTTTGGCGATGACGCAGAACCGCACGCTGGCGGGTCGGCCCGCCGCGCTGGTTGCACAGGCGCTTGCGATCGATCCAAGGAACAAGAAGGCGCTGGCGCTTGCCGCGACGGTGGCGCTGGAAGCGCATGACATTCCCAGATCGCTCGGCTACTGGAAGGCGCTGGCAGCGGAACTGCCGCCGGAATCCGAGGAAGCGCGGCAGGTCGCCGGGTTCATCGCGGAGATCACCGCACAGGGCGCCGGGGTGCCGCCCGCGTCGACCGCCACTGCCCCATCCGGCGTCCGCCAAAGCCCTGCCTCGAGTGCCCCTCCCCCGGCGCCGGAAAGCATCAGCGGCCGCGTCGACATCGATCCCGCGCTTGCTTCCAAGGTCGCGCTCAGCGACACGGTGTTCATTTATGCACGCGCGGCCGACGGCCCGCGGATGCCGCTGGCGATTTTGCGCATCGGCGCCAAGGAATTGCCCAGGGACTTCACACTCGACGACAGCATGGGTATGGGCCCCGGCGCCAAGTTGTCCGCCACTCCCCAGGTGATCGTGGAGGCGCGCATCTCGAAAAGCGGGAATGCCATGCCGCAGCCTGGCGACCTGTTCGGCAGGACAACGCCCGTCAAGCCTGGCGCGCGAGGCCTGCGCATCAACATAGACCAGGTGATGCCCTAGGGCCCGCGCTTAATGACGCGGATCAATGTCCGCACCAGCCGCTCGGCTACAATCCGGCTTCGATTTTTTGCCTTTTCTCACCTTCCGGGAGCCATGCTCGAAGCGCAGCACCTGGCCGCGCAGCGCGGCGCCACGACCCTTTTCGCAGGTGTCGACTTCACGCTGGCACGCGGTGAAGCGTTGCTGGTCACGGGCGCAAACGGGAGCGGCAAGACCACCTTGCTCAAGATGGTCGCCGGACTCGCCCATCCGGCCTCGGGCGACCTGGCGTGGCAGGGCGCGGCGCGCCTTCCCTTCGACGCGGAGACCCGCGCGACCACGCTGTACATCGGACACGCACCGGCGCTGAAGGACGAGTTGACGGCCGAGGAAAATCTGCGCTCGCTCGCGATGCTGCACGGGGGAACGGCCGAGCCGGCGGCGGTGCGCGATGCCTTGCGCGCCTGGACGCTGGACGCGCAGCGGGCGCTTCCCGCACGAGTGCTCTCGCAGGGGCAACGCCGTCGCGTCGGCCTGGCGCGCCTGCGTCTGGTACGTCGCCCGCTCTGGGTGCTCGACGAGCCCACCACCGCGCTCGACGCGGCGGGCATCGCCACGCTGCAGAACCAGCTCGGCGCACATCTGGACCAGGGCGGCCTGGCCATCGTCGCGACGCACCACCCGCTTGCCTCGCGCGAAGGCACGTGGCGTACGCTGCAATTGCAATGACTCCCTTCGACGCCATGATCGTCGATCGGCCGCCGACCGCGGCATGGCCCGGTATCGCCTGGGCGTTCCACCGCGATCTCAGCCTGGCGCTGCGATCGCGGCCGGAACTTGGCGTCCTGCTTCTTTTCTACATCATCGTGGTGACGCTGTTCCCGCTCGGCGTGGGCCCCGAGCCGGCGCTGCTGCGAGCGCTGGGGCCAGGCGTCCTCTGGGTGGCGGCGCTGCTGGCCTCGCTGCTGTCGCTGCCGCGACTGTTCGCCACCGACTATGCCGATGGCACCCTCGAGCAGATTGCGTTGTCACCCTACCCTTTGCCGGCGCTTCTGTCGGGCAAGATCGCGGCGCACTGGGCCTCGACCGGGCTTCCACTGGTGATCGTGTCACCACTGCTGGCCATGCAGTTTGGAATGACGGGAGAAGAGCGTGTGGTCCTCGCACTGAGCCTGATCCTGGGCACGCCCACGCTGTCGCTGCTGGGTGCGATAGGCGCCGCGCTGACGCTGGGCGTGCGTGGCGGCGGAGCGCTGGTCGCGCTGCTCATTCTTCCGTTGTACGCGCCAATCCTGATCTTCGGAGCGGGCGCAATCGAGACGGTACGCGGAGGACTGAGCGCGGCGCCGCAACTGTCGCTGCTCGCGGCAGCGCTCATCGCGGCGGCGGTGGGTGCGCCGCTCGCCACCTCCACGGCGGTGCGCATCGCGCTCGAATGAGATGAGAACAAGGGCAACGACGTGAAGACAGCCACTCCCTGGTTTCGATTCGCGGCGCCGGTATCGTTCTTTCCGCTTGCAGGGCGCCTCGCCCCCTGGTTCGCGGGGGCGGCGGCAGTGCTCGCGCTCGTCGGGCTGTGGGTGGGACTGGTGGTCGCGCCAACCGATGCCCAGCAGGGCGACGCCTATCGAATCATTTTCATCCATGTGCCTGCGGCATGGATGTCGATGTTCCTGTATCTCGTCATGGCGTTCTGGTGCGCAATCTCGCTGGGCTTCAATACGCGGCTCGCCGCAATGCTCGCGCAGTCGGTGGCGCCCACCGGCGCGATGTTCACCGCGATCGCGCTGTGGACCGGGGCGCTCTGGGGCAAGCCGACTTGGGGAACCTACTGGGCGTGGGACGCGCGCATGACCTCCGAGCTGATCCTGCTTTTCCTGTACTTCGGCTACATCGCGTTGCGCAATGCGATCGACGACCCGCGTCGCGCCGATCGCGCCAGCTCGGTCCTCGCGCTGGTCGGCGCGGTCAACGTGCCGATCATCTACTTTTCGGTGAAGTGGTGGAACACGCTGCACCAGGGCGCCAGCGTAAGCATGACGGCGGCTCCCAAAATGGCGAGCGTGATGCTCGGCGGCATGCTCATCATGGCCTTCGCCGCATGGTTCTATTCGATCGCGGTCGTGCTGGTGCGCGTGCGCGCGATCATCCTCGAGCGCGAACGCGGCGCGCAATGGATCAGTGGAGCGGCACGATGACGAATGCAAGCGACTTCCTGGCGATGGGTGGCTACGGCTTCTACGTGTGGGGCGCGTACGCGTTCGCCGCTCTGCTGGTGGCGATCGAGGCGCTCGCGGTGCGAGCGCGCCTGCGCTCGGCGCGCGCCGCCGACGCGGTCAGCGCGCGCAACCGATGAAGCCTCGCACCCGCCGCTTCGCGTGGATCGGCGCCGGGCTCGCCGCGCTGGGCGTGGCCGCTGCGCTGGTGCTCAACGCCTTCCAGTCCAACCTGGTGTTTTTCTTCACACCTTCGCAGGTGGCCGCCAAGGACGCTCCGCAAGGGCGGGCGTTTCGCATCGGAGGCATGGTCGAGGCGGGAAGCCTGAAGCGCGAACCGAATTCGCTCACGGTGAGCTTCATGGTGACCGACACGGCGAAGACGATTCCGGTAACCTATACCGGATTGCTGCCCGACCTGTTCAAGGAAGGCAAGGGCGTCGTCGCGCAGGGCTCGCTTGGCGCCGACGGCGTATTCCACGCCACTGAAGTCCTCGCCAAGCACGACGAGAATTACATGCCACCCGAGGCTAAGGCGGCCGTCGATGCGGCGCAAAAAGGCATGACCATGAAAAGCCTGCACGAATCCTCAGCGCACGGAGACGCACCATGATCCCGGAGCTCGGCCACTTCGCGCTCATCCTGGCGCTGCTGGTCGCGATCGTCCAGGGCACGCTGCCGCTGGTCGGCGCGGCGAAGGGTGATTCGCGACTGATGGCGCTGGCGCGTCCCGCGGCGCGTGCACAGGGGCTGCTGGTGGCGCTGGCGTTCGGCTGCCTGGCCTGGTCGTTCATCAGCAACGACTTCTCGGTGCAGAACGTCACCTCCAATTCCAATTCGCAGCTTCCGCTGCAATATCGCTTCGCTGCGACGTGGGGGTCGCACGAGGGCTCGCTCCTGTTGTGGACGCTGATGCTCGGCGGCTGGAGCATCGCGGTGACATTGTTCTCGCGCAATCTGCCGACGGCGATGCTCGCCCGCGTGGTGTCGGTGATGGGCTGGGTCAGCGTTGGGTTCCTGTCATTCCTGCTGTTCACGTCGAATCCATTCGAGCGCCTGCTCCCCGCGGCCGCGGAAGGCCGCGACCTCAACCCGCTGCTTCAGGACCCCGGCATGGTGTTTCATCCGCCCATCCTGTACATGGGCTACGTCGGCTTCTCGGTGGCGTTCGCTTTCGCCATTGCGGCGCTCATCGGCGGAAGACTCGATGCGACGTGGGCACGCTGGTCGCGCCCCTGGACGACCGTGGCGTGGAGCTTTCTCACCATCGGGATTGCGCTCGGCAGCGGCTGGGCGTACTACACCCTGGGCTGGGGCGGCTGGTGGTTCTGGGATCCGGTCGAAAACGCATCGTTCATGCCGTGGCTCACCGGCACCGCGCTCATCCACTCGCTCGCGGTCACCGAGAAGCGCGGCGCGTTCAAGAGCTGGACGGTGCTGCTCGCGATCGTTGCGTTCTCGCTTTCGCTGGTGGGTACCTTCCTCGTACGCTCCGGCGTTCTGACCTCGGTGCACGCCTTCGCCACCGATCCCGCACGCGGGACGTTCATCCTGCTTTTTCTCGCGGTCGTGATCGGCGGCTCGCTCGCCTTGTTCGCGTGGCGTGCGGGCAATGTTGGCCTGGGCGGCGCTTTCGGCGCGGTGTCGCGCGAGTCGATGCTTCTGGCGAACAATATCCTGCTCATCGTGGCGATGGCGAGCGTGCTGCTCGGAACGCTGTATCCGCTGTTTCTCGACGCGCTCAACCTGGGCAAGATCTCGGTCGGTCCGCCGTATTTCGATGCGGTGTTCTATCCGCTGATGGCGCCCGCCGCGTTCCTCATGGGCATCGGGCCGATCGCACGCTGGAACAAGGCGCCGCTGCCCGAGCTGTGGACGCGGCTGCGCTGGGCGCTCGGCGTCGCGGCGGTGAGCGCGCTGCTGCTGCCCTTCGCGCTGGGGCGCTGGTCGCCCCTGATCGCTTTCGGCCTGTTCCTGGCGCTTTGGATTTTCGCCAGTACCGTCGCCGGATTGCGCGCGCGACTCGTCAACACGCAGCGCGGCAACCTGATCGCGTCGCTGCGCGCGAACTCGCCGTCGTATTACGGCATGCTCTTGGCGCACGTCGGCATCGGCGTGTTCATCGTCGGCGTCACGCTGGTGAAGGGCTACGAAGTCGAGCGCGACGTGCGCCTCGATGTCGGTGAAAGCGTCAGCGTCGGCGGCTACGATTTCAAGTTTCTCGGTGTCGCTCCGGGACCGGGGCCGAACTACCGGGCGCTCACCGGCACCTTCGAGGTGCGCAAGGATGGCCGGCAGATCGAGACGCTGCATCCCGAGAAGCGCGTCTACAACGCCTCGGGACAGGCGATGACGATCGCCGCGATCGATACGCGCGTCGCGGGCGACATCTACGTCTCGCTCGGCGAGCCGGTCGCCGCGCCCGATGCGATCGCTGGCCCGTGGAGCGTGAGGGTCTATCTCAAGCCGTTCGTCGACTGGATCTGGAGTGGCGCGTTCCTCATGGCGCTCGGCGGCTTTCTCGCCGTCTCCGATCGTCGCTACCGCATCGCGGTGCGCAGCAGGGTCAGCGCCGCGATGGGCCACGCCCCATCGGCATCCGCAGCGGCGGATTGAACGGCTCGAGGCCGATATGGTGAAGCGCCCGATGCAAGCCGCCCGCTGGTCGATCCCGCTCGCGATCTTCGTGATCCTGATCGCGTTTCTGTACGTGGGGCTCGGCCGCGACCCGCGCGAAGTGCCGTCGCCGCTCATCGGCAAGCCCGCACCCGATTTCAAGCTCGCGCAGCTGCATGATCAGGCGAGCACGCTCTCCAGCGCCGACATGAAGGGCAAGGTGTGGCTGCTCAACGTGTGGGCGTCGTGGTGCGTATCGTGCAAGGTCGAGCACCCGTTGCTCATGCAGCTCGCGGCGTCGAATGTCGTGCCCGTCTACGGACTCGACTACAAGGATGCGCCCGATGCCGGCCGCGCATGGCTGGCGCAGAACGGCAATCCTTATACCTCGTCGATCGTCGATCGCGACGGTCGCGTCGGCATCGATTACGGCGTCTACGGCGTCCCGGAGACGTTCCTGATCGACAAGCAGGGCGTGGTCCGCTACAAGCAGATCGGCCCGGTTACCGCCGAGGCGCTGCGCGACAAGATCCTGCCGATGGTGCGCGAGCTGCAGAAATGACCGGCCGCTTCGCATTCGCCGGCATGCTCGTTGCGCTGGCGCTTGCCGCGAACGCGACAAGCATGCAGCCGGATGCCGCCGACGGTGCGCTCGATTTGCGAATCAAAAAGCTCGAGTCCGAACTGCGCTGCCTGGTCTGCCAGAATCAGACGCTGGCCGATTCGAATGCTGACCTCGCCGACGACCTGCGCCGCGAGGTTCGGGGGCTGGCGCTAGCCGGCAAGAGCGACGACGAGATCAAGGCGTATCTCGTCGCGCGCTACGGCGACTTTGTCCTCTACGATCCACCGGTCAAGGCAATCACGTTGCTCCTCTGGGGCGGTCCGTTCGCGCTGCTGGGCATCGGCGCATCATTGTGGTGGACGATCCTGCAGCGGCGCGCGGGGCGGATGTCCCCGGAGGCATCAGCTGCGGATCCGAACGCCGAAGCTCGTGGGCGCGACCTGCTAGATGGCGGCGACCCACCGACGTCCAGCGAAGCTTAATAGCGCACCGCGGACTAGCAAAAGCTCAGTTTGACCGGCGTCAAAGGCACGGTGCCGGCGCTGCCGTATGGTGGGCTGGGTCGACCTCACGCCAGCCATGGCGGCTGGAGTCCAGGCGACGCGCACAGGGGGACCCCGACTATGCAGTCGACCACGAACGAAGAACCGCGACGCGGTGCCCTATCGCGCGTGTGGCATCGGCTGTCGACACCAAGCGTGAAATGGTCGGTCCTGTCGCTGCTGATCATCGGCATCGTGGCGGGGGCGGGTGCTACGATCGTGACGCAGGTGATGGTCGTAGCGACGGGCACCAACGAGTTCTGCGGCGGCGCGTGCCACAGCATGCAATGGGTCGCCAAGGAATATCAGCAGAGCTCGCATCACGCCAACGAGTTCGGTGTGCAAGCGGGATGTCACGACTGCCATATTCCGAACCGCTATCCGCAGCTACTCTGGTACAAGGCAAAAGCGGGCATCCACGACGCGATCGAAGAGATGCGAGGCACGATTTCGACCCAGGAGAAATTCACCAAGGAGCGCCTGCGGCTCGCCAAATCGGTATGGGCCGAGTACAAGTCCAATGATTCCGAAAACTGTCAACACTGCCACAAGTTCAGCACCGAGATCGTCGCGAAGCAGAAGGATTTCGTCAAGCCGATGCACGAGCAATTCTTGGCCAAAACCGCGACCTGCATCGATTGCCACAAGGGGATTGCGCATACGGCGCCGGACGAGTAGTGATTCGCTGCCGCACCGGGCGCGTCATGCCCGCGCCGACTGTCGACTCGCTGTGGACAAGATGCCCGGTGGCGCATCGACTGCTTCTGGCGGATCGCGTTGCCTTTGGCGTTCATGTACTTGCCGTCAGTTCGCTAGTGTGCCTCGCGGACTCGCGGGCTTATAACTTTGACGTTTTCGTTCGATCAGCTATGGTCAGTCGCGGATCGACTCATTGCGCGGAGTGATGCTACATGGTCGACGCATCCATACCGCGTCTTCCTGCTCCAGCTCCTCGAGCCGCATTTCGATCTCATATACCGAGCGATCGAGCTCCGGCAGAAGCACGTCCTGCAGCGCGCGGGCGCGCCGCACCGATCGCTGGTATTCGAGCGATAGACGCTCGAGATTGCCGGCGGCGGCGGCGAGCGGCGCGGCGGCGGGGAGCAACGCCGCGAATGCTCGGCGACAGGCTTCGGCTTCGGGCGAAGGGTCGAAGGCAGGTAAGGCGGGTATGGCAACGATATTGAGCGCGACTTCCTGAAGCCGGACGCCCATCAGCGCGCGGCGTGTGTCCCGCAGTTCGGTACCGGCAATGTCCGCCGCCGGGTAAATCTGGAGTCCGTGAAGCCCATGGCGAGCGATACCGGCTTCCAACGCTTCGGTCGCCGCCGCCAGTGCGGCAGAAAATTCTCGCCGCAGTACCCGGTAGCGCTCAAGCTCGCGCAGAATCTCGCCGGCGAGAAGCAGGCATTTTTCGTCGAGGAACACATAGCCATCATGCATTGCACGACGCTCGTCCTTCATCTCGAGCACGACGCTGCGGGTCGGCGTGGCGTCACTCATGTTCGAGTCGTCGCCCGCCGCACGAGGTGTCGCTCTATCTGCCGATCCGACAGGCGCGACAGCTCCCTGGTCGGCAGCTCCGCGAGGAGCTTCCATCCGATGGCCATGCTCTGCTCCAGCGTGCGCGTTCCCACCTGCGCCACCAGGTCTCCCTCGAAGGCGGCGCCGAATGCGAGGTACTGCCGGTCCGTGTCGGCGAGCCCTTCCTCGCCGACGACGCTTGCCAGGACGCGGGCTTGCACCGCGCGTGCATACGCGGCGTACAGCTGGCTCGCAAGCGCCGGGTGGTCGGGGTCCGTGTACTGGCCGCCAGTGCCGTCCTTCATCAATCGCGACAACGAAGGCAGCACGTTGATCGGCGGATAGATACCACGGCGGTCGAGGTCGCGCGAGAGGACGATTTGACCTTCGGTGATGTAACCGGTCAGATCCGGTATCGGGTGGCCGATGTCATCGGCAGGCATCGTCAGAATGGAAAGTTGAGTCAGCGTACCCGGGCGACCGCGCAAGCAGCCCGCACGCTCGAACAGCGTTGCGAGATCGGAGTACATGTAGCCCGGAAAGCCTTTCCTACTCGGAATCTCGCCTTTCGACGACGATACTTCGCGCAGCGCTTCCGCGTAGTTCGTCATGTCGGTGAGGATCACGAGCACGTGTTTGCCGCAACCGAAGGCGAGATATTCGGCTGCGGTGAGCGCGAATCGCGGTGTCAACAGACGTTGCGTCGAGGAGTCACTGGCGAGATTCAGGAATAGCGCCGTGCGCTCGAGCGCGCCGCCTTGCTCGAGGCTGCGCCGAAAGTAGTCCGCGCTGTCGTAGGGGACTCCGATGCCGGCGAACACGATCGCGAATTCATCACTTTGCCCATGCGTCAGCCGGGCGTGCGTCGCGATGTCCACCGCGAGCCGATCGTGCGGCAATCCGCCGCCGGAGAACAGGGGCAGTTTCTGGCCGCGCACCAGGCTATTCATCAGGTCCAGCGTCGTGATGCCCGTTTCGATGAAGTCGCGGGGCATCGCACGCGCGACGGGGTTCATCGGCAGGCCGTCGATGCGCAGGTACTCGCGCGCCGCCACCGGCGGTCCGCCATCGATCACCTGGCCGACGCCATTGAAGATCCGTCCCAGGATCGACGGGGCGACACCGAATGACAGGGGCTCGCCGAAGAAACGCACTACCGTGCTCGCGAGCGTGAGGCTCGAGGTGGACTCGAGGACCTCGATGGTCACGAACTCTTGATCGATTGCTGTCACACGTCCGAGACGCACGCGTCCGTCGCCACCGCGGACCTCGACTGCGTCCTGCAGGCCGACGTCGAGCGTGCGCCGCAGGAACAAGAGCGGGCCTTCGAGCCGCGTCGCAGCGTTTTCAACCGTCGGACGCATCGTGCGGCTCCAATCGGTCGGTCAGCACCACGAATTCGCGCTCGATCACCGCCTGCAATTCGCCGAAGCGCGCAAGTTCGACATCCGCGACCTCCTCGCCCAAGCGCTGTAGCGGTCGCACGCATGCCATCTGCGCGATCTTGGCCGGCGCGACGCCAGCAGCGACGGCCTGCTCCGCCAGATCGAAGAATCGGTCGAGCAGACGCATCATCGCAGCCTGCCGCGCCGGCGCACATACGCGATCGTTTTCCGAAAACGCCGACTGGCGCAAGAACGTGTCGTTGACGAGTCCGGCGCAGAACAACGTGAGTTGCTGGCGCACCGGCAAAGCATCCTTGCCGATGATGCGCGCCATCCGCTCGAGGCGAGCCTCTTCGTCGAGCAGCACCAGAAATCGTCGCCGCAACTCGAGCCAGCGATCGTTTCCCTGAGCCGCCCACCACGGCGCGAATTCGCGTGCATCTTCAGCGTACGACTGGAGCGGGTGGATGGCCGGATAGAACCGCGCCTGGGCGCGCTTGACGTCGAGTGCCCAGAACGTTTTCACGTAGCGCTTGGTGTGCGACGTCACCGGCTCCGAGAAATCGCCGGACGGCGGACTGATGGCGCCAATGATCGTGACCGAGCCGAGGCCACCGCAAAGCGGTTCGACCAATGCCGCGCGCTCGTAGAAGTCGGCGAGCCGTGACGACAGGTACGCGGGATAACCGCCTTCACCGGGAAGTTCGCCGAAGCGCCCGGAAACCTCGCGCAGCGCCTCGGCCCAGCGCGAGGTCGAGTCGGCCATCAGTGCGACGTGCAATCCCTGGTCGCGAAAATACTCTGCGACAGTCGCCGCGGAATAGATCGACGCTTCGCGCGCGGCGACCGGCATGTTCGACGTGTTGGCGATGATCACCGTACGTTCCATCAGCGGCCGGCCCGTGCGCGGATCGGTGAGCCGGGGAAATTCATCGAGAACTCCCGCCATTTCGTTGCCGCGCTCGCCGCAACCCAGATAGACGATGACGTCGGCGTTGCAGCCTTTGGCGAGCGCCTCGAGCAGCACGGTCTTCCCCGTGCCGAAGCCGCCGGGGATCGCGGCCTTTCCTCCGCGTGCCACGGGAAACATGCTGTCGAGGATGCGCTGACCGGTAACCAGAGGCTCGACCGACCGCAGCCGCGCAGCGACCGGGCGCGGCGACCGCACCGGCCACCGATGAGTCATCGCGAGCGTGCATTCGCGGCCGCCGGCGCCGCGTAACATGCCCAGAACCGCCTCCTCCGCGTACTCACCGCGGTCGACCAGCGCGATGACTTCGCCCTCGGCATCCGGCGGCACGAGGCATTTCTGTGGAATGCCGTCCGCCGCCGTGAGTTCGCCGAGGACTGCGCCGCCACGCACTGCGGCACCGCGTCCCACGCACGGCGAGAACACGAACGACCGCGTGCACGACTGGCGCATGCCGGGCTGCACGAAAGGCGTATCGGCCCCGGCGAGCGGCCGCAACAGTCCGTCGAAGATGTTGCCGAGCAAACCCGGACCCAGAGGTATCGCGAGCGGACTGAGATCGCCCTCCACGATTGCACCCGGTTTGAGCCCCGTCGTGTCTTCGTACACCTGCGCGACGATTTCGTTACCATCGATGCTGACGACCTCGCCGAGCAGCGCGTCGTCGCCAACGCGGACCGCTTCGCGCATGGCGAAGGGACCTGATGCCTTGGCGCGCAGCACAGGACCGGCGACCCAGCGAATCGTCGCTCGGCTCACGCTTCGTCTTCCAGCGTCCTGAGCAGCCGGGCGCCTATTTCGGTGCGATCGGCGAGCAGCCCGGCAAGCGTGCCGTCGATCACGTTGGCGCCTGCCGAAACCCTGAGCCCAGCTCGGGCGCCATCGTCGAGGATGAGTTCCGGCGGCCCACCCAACGCTGGCAGAGAGGCCGCAAATGCTGCTTGCTCGCCGTCCGACCATCCTCGAGCAAACGCGATGCGCCACGCCTCAGGCGGCAGGACCTTGCGCGCTTCGGAAATGACGGTTTCGATCCAGGATCGGCGGCATTCGGGCTGGCGCCATCGATCGCAAAGCGCCGAAGGCAATTCCTGCCAACCCGCCGCAAGCAGGTTCTGCGAGCGTCGCTGCTCGTGCAGGCGCCGACGCGTCATCAGCCGTGCCTGCGCCGCGGCCACCCGCGTTTCGGATCGCCGCCGCTCCTCTTCGAATGCGCTGCGCATGCGAACGCGCGCTTCGGCGTGCGCCGCGCCGACTATCGCTGCGGCGCGCGCCCGCGCCTCGTCCGCAATCGCGGCGCAGCGGCGCTTGCGATCCGCCTCAACGACATCGAGCAGCGCTCGCGTGCGCGTTTCGAGGCTCATGGGCCATCCTCGAGACCGAGTTGCCCACGCAACCGCGTAGTGAGATCGGGCATCGGTATTTCCCCCCGCAGATCCGGGACGATCAGCGTGAGTGGTGCAAGTGCTGTCTGGGCGAAGGCAAGATCGCGCGCTGCAATCCGGGTCGCGACGTCAGCGGAAATCAAGACCAATGTCGCGCTTTCGCGTGCCGACGCAAGCGCCGCGGCTTCATCGCCAGCGGGCGGAACAATGGTGCGCGCACCGGCGAGCCTGAATCCGGCGGCGCTCACTTCATCGCCGATATAACACGGAATCGACATCAGCTGAGGCGATTGAGAATGAGGATCGAAACGATCAGGCCGTAGATCGCGATGCCTTCAGCGAGACCGACGAAAATCAGCAGACGCCCGAAAAGCTCGGGTTTCTCTGCAAGCGCGCCGATCGCGGCGGCGCCAACCTTGGCCACCGCAAAGCCCGCTCCCAGCGCCGCGAGCGCGGTCGCGATAGCGGCTGCAAGGAAGCCATAGCTTGCTCGCTCGAATGCGGGCCCGCTTGTCGCACCGGCAGCTTCGGCGGCGAGCGCGGGTGGTGTCAGCGCGAGCAGGAACGTTGCCGAAAGCGCCAGCACCACCAACAGTGGCAACAGTGCAAGGGTGTATCTCAGGCGAGTGTTCATTCAGTGCTCCTGTTCACGAAGAACGGCGGCGCCGGCAACGGGCAGAACATCCGCCCCGGCGCGACAAGGAAACGGGTAAAGAATTCGAACAGCATGAGACGTGTGGTCTGGATCGCAACCACCATGCCCTCGAGGACCAGCACGAGGACATTGCCAACGACAAGCACGAGCGCCTTTGCGACGAAGCTGCTGCACGCGTCCATCAGGGCGACGATGGCGGACGAGAGCCCCGCGTGGGCAAGCGCGAACGCGCCGACACGGGCGAACGAAAGCGTATTGATGAGGATCTGCAACGTGCGCTCCACGACTTCGGCAATGGCGACAAATCCCGCGGAGATCTTGCGCGCGGCCGCTGCGCGACCCAGGCAGAATGCGGCCGCGCTGAAGGCGGCGACAAGAAACGCGTCCGGTCTCACGATGCCCACGAAGAGCGCAACATAGACAATCGCGAGCCAGACCTCGCTGCAGAACCAACCGCGGAGCTCGCCTCGCCAGTACGCCTCGACGGCGTTCAAGAGCAATCCGAGGGTCAGCAGAGCCGCCCCGCCGCAAAGGGGAACGAGCAGCACGGTCAGCGGGTCAGCCAGCGGGTCGAGCCATAGCGGCCGCACCACGCTCTGGAGGCTGAACGCGCTTCCGAAGAGCGCACCAAAGATCGTTGCGCCGATGCCGCCGGCAATGAAGAGCCGCGCGAGCGGCCATTTCGTTCGCATCGCGAATCCGACGACGGTGATGACGAGACCCTGACCCATGTCGCCGAACATGTAGCCGAAGATCACCGGGACGACGATGGCGAGCAACGCCGTCGGATCTGCCTCGTTGCGCTCGGGCATTCCAAGGGCGCGGCTGAAGATTTCGAACGGTCGCGCCCAGGCAGGGTTGTCCAGGATCAGAGGTGCAACGGTCGCGGGTGGCGCGGGGGGATAGCGAAGGATCGCGCGCGCACCCGAACGCTCGAGGGCTTGCGCCAGCCGGTCGCCGGACAGTTCGCTGGTCCAGCCCGTAATCCAGCAGAACAGCGCCCCCGACTCGAGCGCATGCACGTTCTCGATCACCCATTGCAAGCGTTCGGCAGCGCTTAGCGCGGCGCCGAGTTCGTGCTGTGCGCCGAGGGCATCGAGGCGGGTGGTGAGCTCGACCGCTTCGCGCTCGAGCGCGCTGACGCGCGACGATAGATACGCGGCGTTCTCTCGCGGACTGGACTGCAGCCAGGAAGGCATGGAATACGTTCGGCCTTTGAGCGCGGCAACCTGCTGCGCGACCGACTGCAGCTCGGTTTGGCTACCAACCGCGAGCACGTAGACGACCCCATCGAATTCGAAATGCCGCACCAGCAATCCAGACGGAAACGTTGGCGCGCTCTCTGGCGTGTAGACGAACAGGCGCACGTGGACGAGCGGGCCGGCGCTAACTGCTTGCCTGAGATCGACCGCGACATCCGCCATAGCGGCAAGGGCGCGCTGCCAGACCAGGAGCTCGGCACGTTCCGTCGCCCGATTCTGCAGCCGTTCGATCGCGGGCAAGGCATCTGCTTCCCAGGCACCGATTCGCTCTAGGCAGTGCGTCAGCGTCGCTGCCGGTGGTTCCGGAAATGCCGCCGGCGAATGCTCGCTTGGAGGCCAGTAGGTATGGTAGCGGAGCGAATATTCCGCGTAGCGCTGCAACAGGGGACGCAGATCGGCGAGCACCGCAGCCAGGACGGCCGAGGGTCGCGCCTCGAGCTCGGTTGCTTTGGTCATCGCGAGTGCCTCGAGCGCGACCGTCGCGTCGTCGCGCGCCACGAGAATCTCGAACCAACGCGCGAGTTGAGGACGAATCATGCAGCAAGCCCCAGGCGCGGAAAGATTGCTCGCCGTAACAGCTCGCCACGCAGCCGCTCCATATCGAGCGCGCACAAGGCGAGGAAGATGAACGCCGCCGCGGGGTCCGACGTAGCGCGTCGATAGAGCACAGACAACCGCGACGCCAGCGCGCGGCGCATCAGGCCACCGTCGCTGACCGAAGGGTCCGCAAGCGACGCACGATGCGCGAGTAAAAGACGTGCGCAGTCCACGATCGCGGTGCGTTCGGCCCACGCGCTTCGCGGGACGCGACGCAACCACTCGTCGCACCACGCAAGGAACAGTCCTTCTGGACGCGTCCATGCGGCGGCGAGCGGTGCGAGCGGGCCACGGACAGGCGGTGCGCCAGCACTGAGTCCGATTTCGCGGTGCACCGGGTCATCCTGCATCCACGGCAGGGGAGCGCCGCCGCGCGCGATGTATTCGGCAACGGGCAGATCGATGAGCGTTCCCGCCCACGTGACTGCGGCGTGCCAATGCTCCGGCATCCACGCGCGCAGTTCAACGACGAGCATCCGCCACCGGCGGACCAGCGCGGCCTCGATGGCCCGCGGGCCCGCCTCGGGGGTCAACCCGATTACCCAATGCCGCAACGGGGACGAGCGCGCCGCGTCGAGAAACGCCGGAAGGCCGCGAACGATGGCGATCGCCCGCCACGCCGCTTCATCCGGACGCTCTCCGAAGCGTGAAGAGATTCGCGCGTATGCGTACTCGAGGTCTCCTGAGCGCTTCATGCGGTTCCCCCTGTGAGTTCGCAGGCAAGCGCAGCGACGGCGCGCTTCGCTCGGACGAGATCGTCTGGAGCAAGTTCGCGTACGGTATCCTGGTCAAGTGCCTGGGCTTCGATTGCCGCGACTTCGCGCCCCGCGCGCGTCTCAAAGTTCGTGCGAAGTGTGCGAATCCGCCGCTCGTTGCGCTCAAGGATCGCGCGGGCCGTCGCCCGAGCTGTCTCGGCGACTGCCGCAGCGTTGCACGTCGCGCGATCGACCTCCTCGTGCGCGGAGCGCTCCGCGTCCAGCACCCGGCTGATCGCGGTCTCGACCGCGGTGTCCACGGATGAAGGCGTAGCCATCGACTCCCTTCTTCTTCGAGTGACGGCGCGAGAGGTCACATTCCGGTTGCGTGGACCGGGCGATGTCGCCGGCTCGTTCCGCTGCCCTTGTTCTGTGGCGCAAGCTCTATCGTGGGCCTAGTGCGTCCGGCACAGCTTGATCTGCGTCAGCATCGGGAGTGATCGCCGCCGCCGGAAGCGGTCGGTTCGTCCAGGTAGCGACGGCGTCGGCATCGGCCCGGTGGCGGCACGTGAGATGCCCCCGCGAGCGGCTGCAGAGTCGAACAGCCATTCAGCCTCGTTGATCGCGGAGCGGCCACCCCGTCCTTTCCGTTCCAGGGGTGGTCCGGGGACATCGATCCGCAAGGCGGCGTGGCGGATGTACACCGTGACGTTGTGTATGCGGGCTGCCCGTCTTGACGCAGATCAATTCGGGAATTGACCGCGAACGTATGATGCAGCAACTTGATTGCGATCGCACGGGCGTGCGCCATGACGATGCCGCGGCATTCTTGGTCTGGTTGCGTACATTTCAGCTCACCCACCCCATGGGGCGTTGGATGATCATGCGTCGCACGCAGTTGTCCGTAGCATGATCGAACATGGCGGCCGATTCGACTGGACTCCCTGGCGACCAGGCGCGGCTCATCGCATCCTTGCGTGTGCCGGCTGTTTTCGGACCCGAGTGCGTACGAGTCACAATCCTGGAAACACACATCTCCTACGTGCTGCTCACCGGGAAGCATGCTTACAAGATAAAGAAGAACGTGAATCTGGGGTTTCTGGACTTCACGACGCTCGCGGCACGGCGTTTCTACTGCGAGCAGGAACTCAAGCTTAACCGCCGCCTCGCGCCGGCGTTATATCTCAACGTCGTCGCGATCACAGGCACGATGGATGCCCCAGTCGTTGGCAGCGATGGTCCGACGCTCGAGTATGCCGTCAAGATGCGTGAGTTCTGCCAGGAGGCGCTCGCGAGTCAGATGCTCTTGCGCAACGAATTGGACGCCACCGATATCGACGTGCTGGCCGCGAAGGTCGCGGCGTTTCACGCCATGGTTGAAGTCTCCGGGCCGGACGGTGCCTTCGGTCGGCCCCATGACATTCTGCGCACTGCGCTTCAAAACGTCTCCCAGATTCGCCCCCTTTTGCCGGCGTCTATCGACAGGTCGGAACTCGATGCGCTCGCGCTATGGACCGAGCGCGAGCACGATGCTCGTCAAGCTGCGTTCCGCGAACGGCAACAAGGTGGGTTCATTCGCGAGTGCCACGGCGACCTGCATCTCGGAAACATCGCGCGCATCGAAGGCGAGATCACCATCTTCGACTGCATTGAATTCAACGAAGCGATGCGCTGGATCGACGTCATGAGCGAGGTCGCCTTCACGATGATGGACCTGCAGGACCGTGGTCGCGCGGACCTCGGGCAACGCTTTCTCAATGCCTATCTCGAGATCACCGGGGATTATTCAGGCTTGTCGGTCCTGCGCTTCTATCTGGCGTATCGCGCGATCGTACGGGCAATGGTCGCTCGGCTGCGCGCCGTCCAGCTCGCCTCCGGCGACCTGAGGCGAACGGTCCTTGCCGAGTACCAGGGCTATGTCGGTCTGGCCCGGTCCTACGCACAACCGCCTCGGCCGGCAATCATTCTCACCCATGGCCTTGCCGGGTCCGGCAAGACGACCTTGTCGCAGACGCTGCTGGAGGTGCTGGGTGCGGTTCGCGTCCGCACCGATGTCGAGCGCAAGCGCTTGCACGGGCAAAGTCCTCGCGAGAGACATCAAGCAGGCGTCGAGAGTGGCCTGTATGCATCCGATGCGACCGAGGCCACCTATCGGCACGTATGCACGATAGCCGACGGCGTCGTCGCTGCCGGGCACGTCGCGATCGTAGATGCTGCGTTCCTCAAACGCTGGCAACGCGATCTGTTTCGCGAGCTCGCCTGCCGACTGCAGGTTCCGTTCGTGATCGTCACCTTCACGGCGCGCGAAGCGACGTTGCGCGATCGCATCAGGCGCCGGGTGGCCGAGGGGCGCGATGCGTCGGATGCCGACTTGGCGGTGCTCGACCATCAGTTCCAGGTGCAGGAACCGCTTGCACAGGACGAACGCGTAAATGCGATCACCTTTGATACGGAAGTTCCGCTAGAGTGTGCCCGTGCCGCAGTGTCCTGGCGCATGGTAAGGGAGCGCGTCGGAACGGCAGTCGCTGAAGCGCATGAGCAAGCTCGCGGCGTCGGACAGCTCGACTCCTCGCGTGCCTCTAGTGGAAGTGCGTGTGGGTATGGCTGATTCCGTTTTCATGCGTGTGATCATGGGCGTGGAGCCGATGCAGATGTCCATAGCGCTCCTCGATGCGACCGAATTTCCATAGCGCCGCCGAGCCGCTCCACGCAGCCAGAAAGACCCCGACGATCACATAGCCGAGAATTCCGAAGTCGAGTCCAGCGACAAACTTGAAGAAGCGTCCGTCGAGATGCAGTGTGCCGATGAGGACCTGCAGCAATTCGATGGTTCCGATCAGCAGTGCTACGGCAATCGACAGGCCGGTGATGGTGAGGTTGTAGAAGATCTTCCGCAACGGATTCACGAAGGCCCAGTCGTAAGCCTTGGACATCAGGACTCCGTCGGTGGTGTCCATCGCTGACATGCCGGCTGCGAACAGGATCGGCAGCGAGAATACCGCGGCGATCGGCAGATTGCCGGCCGAAGCGCCCGCGGTCATCGCCAGCAGTCCTATCTCCGACGCAGTGTCGAATCCCAAGCCGAAGAGCAGCCCGATCGGATACATCTGCCAGCTATGGTTGATGACCCTCTGCAGCCGGCATCCCAAGAGACGATTGATGAAGCCGCGTTGCGTAAGCAATTGTTCCAGGTGCGCGTGGCTGTGCTTTCCTGTCTTGGCCTGACGCCATACTTCGAGGATATTCATCAACACCAGGAGGTTGAGTATCCCGATCACCCAGAGGAAGGCGCCGGATACGCCGGTGCCGATAATGCTGCCCATTTTTTCCAACTCGGGCAGACCGCGCTTCACTGCCGTCGTCGCGAAGATGATCCCTATGGCCATGAAGAATACAACTGTCGAATGGCCGAGCGAAAAGAAGAAACCGATTCCTAGAGGTCGCTTGCCCTTCTGCAACATGTACCGCGTCGTGTCGTCGACGGCCGCGATATGGTCTGCATCGAAGGCATGGCGCAAGCCGAACATGTAGGCGACGAAGCCCAAGCCGACCAGCGCCGGATAGCGCGACGAGTAGTAGAGAAACAACCCCCAACCGCACAAGTGCAGCAAGGCAATCACGCCGTAGAGCGCGGCGAGTCGCACCCACTCGTCGCGACTGAAGGAGAGGGAGCGTCGAGCCGTATCGAGCGGACGCATCCCCTCGACGGGCACTGCCAGGCTCCTGTATATCGTCACAGCCAGGGGCGCATAGCTAGAAGCGCGCAGTTAGGCCGAACGGGCCACTGGGCGACGGCGCACCCGGTCGCGATGCACCGCCAAGTGCCGCGGCGTCCAGGAGGGTGACGTTTTGTGCACAAAATGCGAACGCGCGACGTGATAGCTCGGATCGAACCCGTAGAAGTTGCGGCGCATCTCGACGAGTTCCTCACCGCGGTAGGCGGCGAGCGGCTTGACACCTTCGTCGCGTGCGCGCGCGGCATGCTTGCGTTGGATGAAATCTTCGATCTCGGCGCTTGCGGGCAGCGCGGCAGCACGTGCCTTCACCGCAGCGACAAAGTCGGCATGGTCGTCGCCGAATACCGCGTCGACCAGGCCCAGCTCGCACGCCGCCTCCGCGCTCAAGGGTAGTCGTTGCTCCATGACCGCTTGCGGCGGACCGTGCTTGACGCGCCGGGGTAACAGGTAAGTCCAGTATTCGGAGCCATACAGGTTCCCCATGTTTTTGTAATGCGGGTTGAGGACCACGCCGCGCCGCGCCCAGACGTGGTCGGCGGCGAGTGCCATGAAGACGCCGCCGGCACCCCCGTTTCCCTGCATCGCGGCAATCGTAACGCGATCACCCGTCTCGAGGATCGCGCGCGTGACGTCGTCGATGGCGTTGATGTTGCGCCAGGACTCGTCGGCGGGGCTGTCGGCTGCTTCGATGACGTTGAGGTGGATGCCGTTGGACCAGAAATCCGGCCCGCCCATGAGAACGAGAACGCGAGTCGGCCGCGCGAGCGCGAGCTCGTAGGCGGCGAGCAGGCGCTCGCATTGGACCGTGCTCATCGCGCCGTTGTAGAAGGGGAAGTGGAGGTAGCCGACATCACCGTCCTCTTCATAGCGGATTTCGCGGTAGCTGGTGCCGACGTAAGGCAGGTCGAGCGCCACCTGAGATGCATGCAGCGCGTGGACTTCTGCGGGAAAGGCCAGCGCGACGGGCAACTTGTAGGCGAGCGCGCTATCCATGCGCTTCGCATGGCCGATCCAGACCCCGCCGTCGACGGCCGCACGCAGCACGGCGCCATCGCGACGCGCAATGATCGTGCCCGGCGCGGCGGGTTCGCGCAGTCGCTCGGCATGCGCGTCATAAAGGTAGCAAGGGACACCGAAGAGGCTATCCTGCACGCCGGGCGCGCCGTCCGCCGCGCGGACCTTGCGCAGAATCACGTCCACCCTGTCGCAAGCCCAGTCGATGCGGCGGTCGTCCTGCGTCATGAGCGGGCGTGCCTGACCGCGAGCGTGCGCTTGCGGGAGCGGGACCGGCTGGAACGTGCGCGTCGCGAAGTGCTCGACGGCCAGTAAAATCGACTGTTCCGCCGCGTCGGTCACCTCGTTGCGATAGAGGCTAGACTTAGGGGCCGCGCGCATCGGGAAGGTGGCGCTCGCCCAGACGGGTCCGGCATCCATCTCCGCGATCGCCTGCAGCACGGTCACGCCCCATTCGCGCTCGCCATTCATGATGGCCCAGTCGAGCGCCGAGGGCCCACGGTCGCCGACGACGCCGGGATGCACGATCAGGCAGACGTGATTGCTCCAGATGCTCTCGGGCAGCGCCCGCTTCAAGAACGGCGCGATGATCAAGTCCGGAACGAACGCTTCGACCGCCTCTGCGGCGACGCTGTCGGCGATGTCGTACTCGATCGACACTTCGTGGCCACGCTCTCTGAGCACGACGTAGAGTCGCTGCGTGAGACTGTTGAAACTGCGTGTGAGGAACAGTATGCGCATGACTGGCAGATGACTAGCAGATTCGCGGCAGTTGGTCGCCCGACAGCCAGTCGACCATGCGTCGGCCGCCGAAGCGCGTGCGCATCTGCACGAAGTGATGCGGATCCTCGATCACGGTTCCGATCCGCGCCGCGCGGGCGCCGAGCGGATGAGCGCGCATGCCCGCGAGCAGGCGCTCGGCGTCATCGGGAGCGCAAATTGCAACCAGCTTGCCTTCGTTGGCGACA
This sequence comes from uncultured beta proteobacterium, assembly GCA_963816915.1. Lineage (GTDB taxonomy): Bacteria > Pseudomonadota > Gammaproteobacteria > Burkholderiales > Casimicrobiaceae > PALSA-1003. Next base: position 436,769 of record CAWFMK010000007.1, on the reverse strand, counting down.
TAGAGCGCATCGAGACCGAGGAACTCGCACGCGGCGTCGACCTGCGGCAAGACGGGAATGGCGGCCTCATCGAGCATCATGCCCACGGCAGACTGAGCGGCGATCTCGTTCAACGTCGTCGCAAGCCCGCCGCGGGTCGGATCGCGCAAGCAGTGGATGTCGGGAACTGCGTCGACCATCGTAGCGACGAGCCCGTGCAGCGCCGCAGTGTCCGACACGAGGTCGGACGCGAACGACAACGACTCTCGTTTTGACATGATCGCCATACCGTGGTCGCCGATGGTGCCCGAGAGGAGGATCTGATCGCCTGGACGGGCGCGATCGCCTGAGATCTGGACGCCGTGCGGGACGATCCCGATACCCGTCGTGGTGATAAAGAGTCCGTCGCCCTTGCCTTGTTCCACCACCTTGGTGTCACCGGTAACGATCGGTACGTCGGCCGCGCTCGCTGCCCGCGCCATCGAGTCGACGATGCGCTTGAGATCGGCGAGGGGAAAGCCTTCCTCGATGATGAAACCGGCGGCAAGATATAGTGGTTGCGCACCGGCCATTGCGACATCGTTGATGGTGCCGTGGACCGAGAGGTTTCCAATGTCGCCGCCCGGAAAAAACAGCGGCGACACGACGTGACCGTCGGTCGAAATCACCATGCGTCCGGGGGGCGCGGCAAATACCGCCTGGTCGTTGCGCTGCGCGAGCCACTCGTTGTCGAAGGCCGCGACGAACAACTGCTCGACGAGCTGGGCCATCGCACGCCCGCCGCCGCCGTGCGAGAGATCCACTCGCCCCCGCCTAAGATCAAGCGGACGGATGTAACCGGCCTTGACCTCGCTCATGCCGCCCTCACGGCGATTTCCCGGAAGCGGCCGTAACTGTAATGTGCGGCGCACGCGCCTTCTGAGGACACCATGCACGACCCGATCGGGCTTTCCGGCGTACAGACCGTGCCGAAGATCTTGCAGTCGCGCGGATGCTTGACACCGCGCAGGATTGCGCCGCATTCGCACGCCTTGTTGTCGGCTACGGCCTCATAAGCGAGGCCGAAGCGCGTTTCGGCATCGTATGCGCCGAACTCGCGCCGGATCTTGAGTGCGCTGTAAGGTACTTCGCCCAGCCCCCGCCACTCAAAGGTCCGGCGCAGCTCGAACACGTCGGACACCAGCGCCTGCGCTTTCAGATTGCCTTCGCGCGTCACCGCACGCGTGAACTCGTTTTCGACCTCGGCGCGTCCATCGTTCACCTGGTGCACGAGCATCAGGATCGCCTGCATGACATCGAGGGGCTCGAATCCGGCGATAACCACCGGTTTCTGGTATTCCTCCGCAAAGAACTCGTAGGGCCGGCTGCCGATCACCGTGCTTACGTGCGCGGGGCCGATGAAGCCGTCGAGCGGAACCGTGCCGAACGTGCGCACTTGTGGCGACTCGAGGATGTTCATGATCGCCGATGGCGTGAGCACGTGGTTGCAGACCACGCTGAAGTTCTTGACACCTTCGCGCGCCGCGCCCCTGATTACGACCGCCGTTGGCGGGGTCGTGGTCTCGAAGCCGATGGCGAAGAACACGACTTCGCGCTCGGGGTGAGCGCGGGCGATACGCAGTGCGTCGGCGGCCGAGTAGATCATCCGGATGTCGCCGCCACGCGCCTTCGCTTTGAGCAGCGACAATCCATTCGATGCGGGGATGCGCAGGCAATCGCCATACGTACAGAGGATCACTTGGTGCTCGAGCGCGAGGCGGATGGCGAGATCGATGCGTCCGATCGGCAGAACGCAGACTGGGCAACCGGGGCCATGGATCATGTTCACGTTGGCGGGCAGCAGGTCGGCGACGCCGTAGCGGGAGATCGCGTGCGTGTGGCCCCCACAGAACTCCATGAAGTTGTAGCTGCGGCCCTTGTCGGCTTCGCGTGCGATTGCACCCGCCAGCCCTTTCGCGAGCGCGCCGTTGCGGAATTCGTCGATGTACTTCATGCCGCTGCTTGCGCGAACAAGGCGAGCGTCTGCTCCGCCTCGCTCGCGTCGAGGCGCGTAAGCGCGTAGCCCACATGCAGGATGACGTAGTCGCCCACCTCGACGCCATCCACCAGCTCGAGGGAAATTTCCTTTTGCACGCCATCGAGATCGATAAGCGCCGTGTTCCTGTTCGGCTTGGCTACAACTCGCACGGGGATCGCGAGGCACATGATCAGGCCCCGCGCTCGAGCGCGTGCAGGGCCACCCATGCCTGGCCAAGCGCCAGGCCACCGTCGTTCGGCGGCGCCTGGCGCGCTTCGAGCACCGTAAGATTGCGAGCGACAAGGGCTCGGGCAAGCCTGGTGGACAGGATGGCGTTCAGGAAGCATCCGCCTCCTAGCGCGACGGCGTGCACGCCAGTTGCGTCGACCGCGCGCGTGACCCAAGCGGCGAGCGCGGAGATCACCGTCGAGTGGAACAGCGCGGCGGCGTATCCTGTGTCGCGGTCATCTGCGATCCGTTCGATGAGCAGCGTGAGGTCCAGTACGCCGTCGTTGTCGATGCTGAACAATCGGCCGGCGGGCTCCGCAGCGCCATACTTATCCGCAAGTCCCTCGAGCAGCATGGCTGCCTGACCCTCGAACATCGTTACGGCACGAACGCCGAGCAAGCCTGCCGCGGCGTCGAACAGGCGTCCCATGCTGCTCGTCGTCGGACAATTGACATTGAGCTCGAGCATTTCGGCCACGGCGGGTGCGGCGGACTGCGACGCGAAGCGCGCGATGATCTCTTCGCCGCGACCGAGCCGGTGCAGCGCGGAAGCAGCCATGCGCCAAGGTTCGCGCGCCGCGCGATCGCCGCCCGGCAGCTTGAGTTCTGCAAGGTGCCCGAGGCGCCGGCAGCTCACGCCATCGACCCACAAGAGCTCGCCGCCCCAGGCAGCGCCGTCGTCGCCCAGCCCCACGCCATCGAGCGCGAGCCCCAGCACCGGCGCCGTGTAACAATGCTCAGCGGCGACTGCGGCGATATGCGCATGGTGGTGCTGAACGGGGACGGCCGTCAGTCCATGCTGCTCGGCATACGACGCTGCAAACCGCGTGCTGAAGAAATCCGGATGCAGGTCGTGCGCAACGGCGTCGGGCGTCACGTCGAGCACCGCGCAAAGGTGATCAACGGCTTCTACCAGCGAATTGCAGGTCGTCGCGTTGTCGAGGTCGCCGATGTGCGGCGAAAGAAACGCCTGGTCGCCGCGCGTTATGCAGACGGTATTCTTCAGATAGGCGCCGGTCGCGAGGATGGACGGGCCCGTGCAGGCGAGCTTGACGGGACGCGGCGTATATCCCCTCGCGCGCCGGATGAACTGCGGCACCTTCCTCGCGCCGGCCCGCACGACGCTGTCGTCGCAGCGGGCGATGATGTCGCGATCGTGCAGGAGTACTGCGTCGGCGATGCCCGCCAGGCGAGCGAGTGCTTCGTCGTTGTCCGTGACGAGCGGTTCGCCACCGGGGTTGGCACTCGTCATCACCAGAACGAGATCCGAGATCTCGCGCAGCCAGGCGGTTCGCGTCGGACGGCCCGCGGCTTCGTGAAAGATGAGGTACTGGAGTGGCGTGTAGGGCAGCATGACGCCAAGCCACGCCAGGCCCGGGGCGACTCCTGCGAACGCGGCATCGGCGCCAGGATTCTTTCGCAGAAGCACGATCGGGCGTTCGGGCGTCTCGAGCAACGCACGCTCGCCAGCGCTGCACGTCGCAAAGGTTTCGGCCGAACCGGTATTTGCGACCATCACGGCGAAAGGCTTTTCCTCGCGCTGCTTGCGCTCGCGCAGCCGTGCTACAGCGGCAGCATCGCGTGCATTGCATGCGAGATGAAAACCGCCGAGGCCCTTGATGGCAAGGATCTCGCCGGCCGTCACGCGCGCGAGTGTCGCTGCAATCGGGTCTCCTGCAATAGCCTTCCCAATCGGGTCGACGAGAGCGAGCCGCGGTCCGCACTCCGGACAGGCATTCGGTTCGGCATGAAAGCGCCGGTCCGCGGGCGAAGTGTATTCGGAGAGGCAGGCGGGACACTGCGCGAAACCCGACATGCTCGTTTGCGCGCGATCGTAGGGCAGCGCACGGGTAATCGTATAGCGCGGACCGCACTGCGTGCAGTTGATGAACGCGTAGCGATAGCGCCGATCGCGCGCGTCGAAAAGCTCGCGCAGGCAGTCCTCGCACACCGCGGCATCGGCGGGAACGGCAGTGGTAATCGGGCCGCCCCCGCTCTCCACAATGGCGAAATCCGCTGCGGGCGCACAGAACGGATGCTCCTGAGTTTCGACGCTCTCCACGCGTGCGAGTCGCGGCGCGTCGTCCGACAGGCGCTGGATGAAGCGGTCGATCCTGGTCCCGGCGCCCTGGACCTCAATGACTACGCCGGCGCCATCGTTGCGCACCCACCCCGAGAGCTCCAGCTCGCGCGCAAGACGGTAGACGAAAGGCCGGAAGCCGACACCTTGCACTGCGCCACGCACGCGTATGCCTAGGCGAGCGACGCTGTCAGTGGCCGGCGATGCGACGAGCACGAGGACTAGCTCCGAAGGTGCGCGAGCTGCGCTTCGAGGTCGACGATGTGCCGCTTCAGGGAATCGATGGTCTCGCGCTTCTCCTGCTGCGCGCGCGAAGCGCCTTCCCTGATCCAGGCGAGCCATTCTTCCATGCCTTGACCGGTGCTCGCTGAGACGCAAAGGATCACGATGTCCGGGTTGACCCGCCGCGCGTAATCGACGCAGCGCTGGACGTCGAACTGAAGATGCGGCAGCAGATCGATCTTGTTCAGCAACATCAGTGACGCGGCGCGGAACATGTCGGGATACTTGAGCGGCTTGTCTTCGCCTTCGGTGATCGAGAGCACGACGACCTTGTGCGCCTCACCGAGGTCAAAGCCGGCGGGGCAGACGAGATTGCCGACATTTTCGATCATCAACGCCGAGCCCTCCAGGGGATCAAGGCGTTCCATCGCTCGTTCGATCATGGACGCATCGAGATGACAACCCTTACCGGTGTTGACCTGGAGCGCAGGTGCACCCGTGGCACGGATGCGATCTGCGTCGAAGCTTGTCTGCTGATCGCCTTCGATGACGCAGATAGGCAGGCGGTCTCGCAACGACTCGATAGTGCGAACAAGCAAAGTGGTCTTGCCCGAGCCCGGGCTGGACACCAGGTTTACCGCAAAGATCCCGCGTTCGCGCAGGAGGCGGCGGTTCTGCGTGGCGTAGACGTCGTTCTTGGCGAGGATGTCCTGCTCGATTTGCACGATGCGCGCATGCGACATACCGGAAACGTCCGTCGCCGCAGATCCATGACCGTAATGCAAGTCGCTGTCGCGTGGGTGATCATGCGCGTGCGAGTGCGAGTGCGAATGGACAGTACCGTCAGCGTGGCGATGAAAAAGCCCGTTGTTGTCGGCTTCGTCACGCTGGCGGTACTCGATGTCGTGGCCGTGCACGTGCTGATCGTCTGCCTGATGATGCTGACGCTCGATCCGTATTTCGCTCTGTCCGCAGCCGCAAGTGGTGCACATGGATGCCTCTTATTGAATCTCGATGTCCTTGACACGCATGTCGTCGCCGCTGGTCACTTGGAGCTGGTAGCTTCCGCAGCATGGGCAAGGGTCGCCGAGCCGCGCGAGCGCCACCGAGCCGCTGCAGCGCATGCACCACGCCGTCCCGTCAATCGCAAGAATCTCGAGGCGCGCGCCGTCGGCGAGGCTGTCGCGCGTTACAACATCGAAGGAGAAGCGCAGCGCATCGGGCTCCACGTGCGACAGGCGGCCGATCTCGAGGCAGACCGCGCTCACGCGGCGAGAGCCATGTTGGCGCGCCGTGCTCTCGACAATCTGCAGCACGCTTGCGGCAAGGGCCATTTCATGCATGGCCAACCTCGATCCGGCACACGACGCAAGGATCGAGTGCCTGCACCGCAACCCGCGCGCGCTGCTTGAGCTCGGTCTCATCATCCGCCGCGACCCCGCTGAGCCCGCGGACAAGTGCGCCATCGGGATGGAAGTTCCATTCGGTAGGCGCGACGATCTGGTAGTCCCTAACCTTTCCGTCGGCGATGCGGGCGCGATGCAACAGCAACCCACGTGCCGTCTGCACGGCAGCCAGGCCATCTCCGGCGGCGAGCGCAAACGTCTGGATTCGCGCAGGCGCGTCGGTCCCCGGCCGCTCGCTGACGAGCTCCTGCAGGAGCGTGGCGAGTTCCGCCAGCCGCGCAATCATCCGCGTCGCCACCGCGTTGCCATGGCGGGCGGCTTGCGCCTCCACCACGGGCTGCGAGCACATCCGCGCGAGCGCGCCCGTCTCCACCGGGACGCCGTCCCACGTGGGCGTGCGCGCAAACTGGGGCTCGCTGATCGCCGGCACGACGGCCGCAATGAGCGCATCTGGCGTGACGGTCGGCATAAGTGGCACATCGCTGCGACCCACGTCCGGCATCTGTCGCATGAGCTCGCCGAGCAACACCGCGGGCAGCGTCGCACCGCGGTCGATCCAAGCGTGCAAAGCCGCGCTATCGCCAAGCGAGAGCCATGCCGCAGGCGAGATGCCGTAGATGCATGTCGTGGCGAGCGCGCCGATCGTGGCGCCGAGCTCGCTCGTCGCCGTCGCGCTCTCCCCGTGGGGCGAGCCGTTCGCTCTGCGTGTCTTCGCGGCGATGTGCTGCCTTACTGCAGCGACCGGGGCAGCGAGGGGTTCCTTGCCCATGGCCTTCGGCCAGTCGATGAGCAGGCGCCAAAAGTATTCCTGCACCGTTTCCAGGATGACGCCGAGTTCGTCGCCAGTGCCCGGGCAAGGCACACCGGCCGCGGCCGCGAGCGCGCCAGACGCCGCGGCACGCTGGGCGCCGCCGCAGATGCTGAACAGCAAAGGCACCATCGCGACGACCTCGTCCGGAGGCTTGCCGGCGAGAACACGCGAAGCGGCGAAGGGGCGCGAGGAGCGCAGCGTCACTCGCTGCACGCGACGTCCGTTCCATGGAAGTTGCACGATGAGTTCACCTTCGAGGGTCATCGCTGCCTCCGAGAAGGCGCCCGTGCAGGAGATCGCGCCGGGAAATCGATTTGCCAAGGCTTGCTTCGAGCTCGGCCAACGGGCCAGCAGTGTGCGTGGCTTCCGCTGCCGGTGTCGTTACGCCGACTGGTTGCTCGGGTGGCTCAGCGTTGGCGGCATCGAACAATGCTTCGCGCGCAAGTTCAGCCGTCTGCCTGGCGGTCTCGTGATCGGCGAACTCGAGGACGGGCGAAAACAGCGAACAAACCAGGTACTCGCCTATCCCCTCGGTGTGCGCGCTGACGAAGTCGAAACTCCCGGCCGGAAACGTGTAGCGCCGCTTTTCGCCCAGGGGCAGCGGCCGCCATGCGCCCGGGTCGCGCGGCTCAAGCAGCAGATTCATCGCCCATGGCGTCAGCATCACCCCTAGCCAGTAGCCTTTCCACGGCGCAAATGCGACTGCGTCGACGCGAATGGCCGTATTCACGAATGCGAGGCCAAGCATCCGCTCGGCGTACACGGCGCGAAACGTGCTCTCCAGGCGTGCGGAAGGGTCGGGCAGCGTAGACGCAGCGTCATTCATCGGGCAGCACCATAAATTGGTCCTGCAGGCAGGCGCAGGTCGGACAGGTCCAGTGCGCAGGTAACTCGGAAAACGGCGTTCCCGGAGGTATCTGCCAGACCGGGTCGCCCTGCGCCGGGTCATAGACGTACCAGCACACCTTGCATTCGAGACGTGTCGCGGGACCGATCTTGGAGTGATCCCCCAAGTACGAGCCTTCGAAGGTTTTCATAGTCGCCAGGCAGAGTCGGGCTTTAAGCCGTGCAGGATTCGCCCATCCACGCGACAAGCTCGGCGAGCCGCTCGCGGCTGTCTTGAAGGTCCTCCGGGGAGGCAAGCGCCACCTCGGGCGCTTCGACGATCTCGATCGTGTTCAGGATCAGCGTATTCATGGTGTTGAAGTACTGCACGCGCCAGACGTTGCGCGCGAGCGTCGAGGTGATGCGGCAATTGCCAAATCCGCGCGAAATCATCGCCACCGGCCCGACGGGTAGCGCCTGCTCCAGCACGCGATGATCCTCCGGCGTCATCGGGAACAGCGTCAGGTTGATGACGCGTGCGGCGGAGCCTGGCTTGCGCTCGCGGATCTGACCATGAATTTCGTGGATCAGCGCCGGCGAATTCATCGCGCCCTCCGGCAGCGCCACCGGCACCGGGCCTGGAGCGGTCGCGGCAAGCGCGATCTCCATCACGATCTCTGGCAGCGCGCCGGCCTCGATCCAGTCGCGGCAAAGCTGGCCCTGCGAGTCAAGCTCGCAAACGCGCCAGATGCCGCAGAACACGCTTTCCTGGATGCGGAGCGTGCGCGAACCGCTGATCTGGATGGCGACCTCTCCTTCGCCCAGCATCTGGTTGGTAATGGCCCGCGCCCCCGGCGAAACCCCGCTCACATCCAGGCGCGGCCCCGGCACGCGCATCGCCGCGTCACAGGGCCCGAGGCCGTCCAGGAACTCCGCGAGCACTTCCCGCGATTCGGACAAGGCATCGGTGTCGGCCCGCTCCGGCACCAAGGGCATCCGAAATGTATTCATGTCGCGTGGCATGTCCAGGTATTCCAGCGGCTCTTCCTCCGGCTGGGAGCCAGGACCGATGATGCGCACCGGGATCGACAGCGTTTTCATGGTTGTTCCTTGTGACGAGGCTTCAGGACCCGCAACCCGCGACGTTGCTTCCTGCGGTCTTGACCGCGATGCCGATCGTCGGGGGTCGCGTTGGCGCGGCTTCGAGCAATTGCGTCACCTCCTGCACATAGTCCTCCCAGCTGCGCAGGCCATCGACGGCGCCGACATAAGCGCCGTCGCGAAGCATGACGAATGCCGGCCAGCGCCGGAAGCCATAGCGCGCGTGCACCTGTCGCGCCGCTTCCGGCAAGAGCACACCGACCCGGAATCGACCGGGAAACGCCTGCGCGAGTTGGGGAACGATCACGGCAAGGTCGAGCGTTTCGCGAACGCGCAGCGGGTCCTCGGTAAGCAGCAACAGCGCGTGCCCGGGCTGCTGCGCGAAGGCGTCGACGGTACCGGCATCGACCTCCGTGCAGCCGTGCCTGGTGAAGAGTTGGCCGATCAAAGGGTGCAGCGCCGGCGCGCCGCCGTCGGTGCTGGCGGTCATCATGGTGTGGGTCCTCGAAGGTGTTGGGGGAGCGTCGGCTCGCGATCGATCAAATCGGAGAAGAACGCATCGAAGTTCTGCGCGCCGGCAAGAGCAGCCTCGAGCGCATCGAGCGCGGCGCCAATGTGCGCGGCTTCCTCGTCCGTAAGCACGCGCACCGCGGAATCCTGGAAAGCGAGCACCCAGGTGCCGGGTGACTGCACGCCGACGAGCAGAACGTTTAGCTCCTGTCGCCGGCCGCGGCCCTCGCACCAGGCGCGGCCCTCGGTCGCGCTGAGAACTTGCATGGGAATGCCGATGCACATGGCTCAGCGGCCGGTGTGGAACCGTGCGCCGGTGAGAACGCGCGGGTCTCCGATGCGGCAAGCCTCCGCTTCGGACGGCCTCCCCGATTCATAAACATCGAGAGCAAGCGCGCCGATATTGAGGGGCGTGACCGGAGTACCGGGCGATCGCCGCTGTCCGGGATAACCCCACGCAGCGAGCTCGCGAGCGGCAATGGCGACGGCCTCCGGAATGCGTCCCCTGACGACCTCGCCCAGGCTTCCACCCAGATCATTGAGATTCTCGGGTTGTACGCCGACAAGTGTCACCCGCTCGGGTGCCTCGCCGCGCAATTGCGCTAGAGCGAGTACCTCGCTGAACCCTGTCTGGTGCGGGCTCATCTTGAGCGCTCCCCATGCTGGCACTTTGGCGTCGCGAAAAACGCGCAGCGTGCCCGGCGCAAGGCCAAAGTCGATCGCATCGAGCACGACGACGCAGCGCGCCGAAGCGATGGTGTCAAAGAGGTAAATGCCTTGGGTACCACCGTCTAGGACCGCGACACCTTCAGGAAACGCGTAGCTCGCGTGGAGGGCCTCGACCGCACGAACGCCAAAGCCTTCGTCGGCCCAAAGAACGTTGCCTATGCCCAGCGCCAGCGCCTGCCAGCGGTACGTGCTCACGCCTTTAGCCCCGTCATCCGTTACACGGCCCACACTACGCCCGTGGTGACAGTGCGCCTTGCGTTACATCAACAGTTACGTCCGGCCGGGTAAGGATCGCGGGTGCGCCCAGTGGCTCGCGACCATGCCACGCCGCGTGGCCGCGCGGCTTCAGCGTCTGTTGGCGGCAGAGATTTTCCTGGCGGCAGCGTGCATGTCCCAGGCGACTTGCAGGTGCATCCAGAACGTCGGGTCGTTGCCGAAGAAGATCGCGAGCCGGACCGCGGTATCGGGCGTGATCGCCCGCCGGCCGCGGATCAGTTCATTGATCCGTCGCCTGGATACCCCCAGCGCTGCGGCAAGGTCGGTCTGGGTGATCGAAAGCGGGGTCAGATACCGGCTTTCAAGGAACTGACCGGGGTGCGGCGGCGTACGCGAAGCCAGCGCCAGACGCGCTGGCCGCGCCGTTCCGGTCGGCGAACCTCTGGAGCCTCCCGCGCGTACGCGAGGCGTCATGTTGCGTGAAGTCTCCACGAACTCACGCCTTGGGTTCTCGCTTGAACAGGCGAATGCCGTTGACCATCGTACTCATCATCGACGCGCCGCCCATGACATCCTCGCGGAACGCCATGTAGATGTGAACCAGGGCGAACAGCAAGAGATACCACATCCCGAGATGATGCAGGGTGCGCACAGTTTGCGGGTCTCCGAATACGACGAACACCCAGCCGAAGAGCTGCATCGGCACGCTGCCCCAGCCCCATTGTTCGGCGTAGAGTGCGAAGCCGGTGACGATCACGAACAGAGTACCCAGCGTGAACATGAAGAACATCGCCGCCTGCGCTAGCGGATTATGGCCCACCCACAGATCGGACTCGCGTTGTAGGAACAGGTAATAACGCATCTGGCTGAACAGGCCACGCCACCAGGCGCCGTTTAGAAACGGCGGAAGAAAGATCGCTCGAGCGTGGTGATTGCCGACGATAGCCCAGTAAATGCGCACGACAAACGCGATGGTGAAAATCCACGCCGCGATAAAGTGGATCATGCGAATCCAGGCGAAGAAGTACGTGTCCCAGGGCTGACCGCCGATGGCTGGCAGGGGGCTGCCGATGAGATAGCCCGTTCCGGCCAGCACGATCATGCACAGCACCATGACCCAGTGCCACACCCGGACCGGCGCCTCGTACACGTATACCGGCTCGAGCGGACCGCTCAACACGCGGCCTGACACACTTTCGACGCGCATGGCAGCCTCCGAATCTAGCGGATTTTCACCGAAACCAGTTCTTCGCCCTCGGGCGAGATCACGTGCGATGCGCAAGCGAGGCAGGGATCGAAGCTGTGGATCGTGCGCAGGATCTCGACCGGCTGCTCGGGCTTCGCCATCGGTGTGTTGAGCAGCGCCGCCTCGTATGGGCCGATCTGACCTTTCGCGTCGCGCGGTCCCGCATTCCACGTCGTCGGCACCACGGCCTGGTAGAGGTCGATTCGGGTGTTCTTGATCTTGATCCAGTGCCCTAGCGCGCCACGCGGCGCTTCGCATCGCCCGGCGCCTTTGCACTCGGTCGGCCAGCTCGACGGCTCCCACTTCTCGGTGTTCGCGGTGGCGAGATCGCCGGCCTTGATGTTGGCGATGAGGTCGTTGTAATACTTCTTCATCCTGTGCGCGGCCCATTGGCACTCCAGCCCACGCGCCGCGGTCCTGCCTAGGGTGGAGAACAGCGCGGTGATCGGTACATCAAGCGCCTTGAGCGTGCTGTCGACCTGCTCCTTGATGTCCTCCCGGCCGCGGGCGTACGCCACCAGATAGCGCGCGAGCGGTCCGACCTCGACAGCATGGCCTTTCCAGCGCGGCGACTTGACCCACGAGTACTTCGCGTTCTCGTCGATCTCCTTGATGTCGGTGCGCGTACCCTTGGTGTTCGGCCCGATCGCAAAACTCGCCTCGGTCACACCGTCGAACGGGTGCAGGCCCTTGGATTCGTCGGCATACTTGTACCAGGCGTGCGTCACCCACTCCTGGACCTGAGCCGGGTCCTTGACGTCGACCTCCTGCACGTTCTTCATGTCGCCGCCGATGATCACGCCGGACGGCAGCCCGAGGCTCGCGTCGGAATAATCATTGGCGATTTCGGGGAATTCGCCGTACGCCATCACATTCTGACTCGATAGGCCGCCGCCCCATTTGGCCCAATCCTTGTAGTACCCGGCGATCGCGAGCAGGTCGGGGATGTAGACCTGATCGACGAACACGGCGGTGCGGTCGCAGATGTCGCCGACAAAGTTGAGCAGCGCCATGTTGTTCGCACCCACCGCGCCCGTGCCATCGACGTTGAGCGGACTCGGCACGCCGCCTACCAGCCAGTTCGGGTGCGGGTTCTTACCTCCGAAGATCGTCTGGATCTTGACGATGTCCTTCTGGAAATCCAGCGCTTCGAGGTAATGCGTCGTTGCCAACAGGTTGACCTCCGGTGGCAACTTGTACGCTGGATGACCCCAGTACGCGTTGGCAAAGATCCCCAGCTGCCCGCTCTCGACGAACTTCTTCAGGCGGTTCTGCACCTCCCGGAAATAGCCGGGCGAGGAGTTCGGGTGGTTCGAAATGCTCTGCTGAATCTCGGAGGTCTTTTTCGGATCCGCCTTGAGCGCCGACACGACGTCCACCCAGTCGAGCGCGTGCAGATGATAGAAATGCACCAGGTGATCCTGCGCGTACAACGTTGCATGCATCAGGTTGCGGATGATGTTCGCATTCTTCGGGATCTGGATGCCGATCGCGTCCTCGACCGCGCGCACCGAGGCGAGAGCATGCACGCCAGTGCAGACGCCACAAATCCGCTCGGTGAACGCCCACGCGTCACGCGGATCGCGACCCTTTAGGATCACCTCCAGCCCACGCCACATCGTGCCGGTGGACACCGCGTTGCGGATCACGTTGTCCTTGTCGACATTGACTTCGATGCGCAAATGCCCCTCGATGCGCGTGATCGGATCGACGACGATGCGCTTGCCGCTGTTGTCGAGCGTGAAGCCCTGCGTCTGATAGGCAGCCATGATTACTCCTCGATCTCGCTCACCTTGTCGTTGCGGCCCTTGCTGCGCGCCTGCTTGATCGCGCTGATCGCCGCGTGCGCCGCGATGCCCGCGCCCGCCACTGCCGCGAGACCAAGGCCGATCTGGTCGGCGGTGCCTTCGACGCCGGAGTTACCGGGCGGCCGGATCGTCGTCAGATGATCGTAGAACGAACCCTTGTCCCAGAACGCGTCCTCGGAGCAGCCGATGCAACCGTGTCCCGACTGGATCGGGAACGACAGCCCCTCGTTCCAGCGAGTCGCCGAGCACGCGTTGTATGTCACCGGACCCTTGCAGCCGACCTTGTAGAGGCAGTAGCCCATCCGCGCACCCGCGTCGTCGAACTTCTCCGCGAACTGGCCGGCGTCGAAGTGCGGCCGGCGGTAGCACTTGTCGTGGACGCGCTGGCTGTAGAACATCTTCGGCCGTCCCTGCGCATCGAGATCCGGCAGCCGGTCGAAGGTGAGCATGTAGGTCAGGACGCCGGTCATCACCTCGGGGATCGGCGGGCAGCCCGGTACCTTGACGATCGGCTTGTTGGTGATGACCTTGTGAATCGGCGTCGCCTGCGTTGGGTTCGGCTTCGCCGCCTGCACGCAGCCCCACGACGCGCACGAACCCCAGGAAATGATCGCCTTGCAGTCGGCCGCGACCCGTCGCAGCTTCTCGACATACGGCTTGCCGCCGGGGATACAGTAGACACCGTCGTCGGCGAGGGGAGGATTGCCTTCGCAGGCGAGGATGTAATTGCCCTTGTACTTGGTGATCGTATCCTCGAGCTGCTGCTCCGCCTGATGTCCCGCGGCCGCCATCAAGGTGTCGTCGTAGTCGAGGGAGATCATCGACAGCACGACGTCCTTGGTGAGCGGATGCGACGAGCGAAGGAATGCCTCGCTGCAGCAGGTGCACTCGAGCCCGTGCAGCCACACGACCGGCGTGCGGGGCTTGGTTTCCATTGCTTTTGCAATCTGCTGCGCACCGGCATCACTCAACCCCAGTGAAGCCGCCGTGAGGCTGCAGAACTTGATGAAGCTGCGTCGCGTAATACCTTGCCGACGCATAAGCTCATAGAAGGTAAGGTCCATCGATGCTCCTCCTCTGTCGCACGGCAAGATCACGAGCAAAGTATGCGCGGTCACGTCGCACGATCATTGATATGCGTCAAAACTTTGCTCACCGCGACACGCGATTGCTGCATTTGTGTAACGGTAATGGTTACATCGCTGCCCGCAGCTATCGCGAGTGTTACGAAAGCCGTTACGGTACGTTGAAAGACTTGCAACTAAGCGACGACGATATCCACTCGTTTCGGTTGCCGAGAGATCAGCTTGAACGGATTGCAATGCGAGCTGTGCGTTGGGACATCAAGTCTCATCCTGGACGCGAACTACCGCCCGAAAATGCGGGCTCATTGACCGGCATCAATACGCGCGGCGCACATCGTCCTATGCTGATAATGAATCGACTCCGCCCGGATCGGGCGATCCGGGTCGGCGCGATTGTCTTACTCCGAAAGGAGAGCACCATGAAGACTCTGGCGCGTTGGAATCCCTTCCGCGAATTGGCGCCGTTCGTGTCGTTCCCAGAGATGGGAAACGTATTTTGGCGAGTTTCCATTCCGACCGGTAACCATGGGCTATGAACCCACGCCGGCGATGCGGGTTGACGTGACCGAGGACGAGGCTGCCTACACAGTCAAAGCCGAAATTCCCGGGATGAAGAAGGAAGACATCGCGGTTGCGATCGACGGCAACACGGTGTCGATCGGCGCCGAGGTCAAACGCGAAACAGCAATGAAGGAAGGTGAAAAGATCCTGCGCAACGAGCGCTACTATGGGTCGCTTTTCCGGATGCTGACGTTTCCGTTCGATGTCGATCCGGCCAAAGCCTCGGCCTCGTACGAAGGAGGAGTACTCATGCTGATGTTGCCGAAGTCGCCGGCTACCGAAAGTTGGCAGCTCGTCATTCATTAAGGCTATCCTCCCCTGATGGTCCGGCGGGGAGTCCCGCCGACCTTCAGCGGGTCGGTGCATCGCATGACCAGGGTGCCCCGGGAAAGAGTGGGGTACCCATCTTTTTCTCGTACTGGCGGCGGGCGCCCGGAATCAAGCTCGGTGATAGCACAGGCATCGCTGGTCCTTGCCCGGCAGCGACCAATACACCGGCGACAACACGAAGAATGCTTGGACCGAGCCCCCGGTGCCAATGCAAAATGCGCGATCAACGCTGCTAGACGCGATTAACCGTAACGTCGCAGCGTCCTGGTCGAAGAGCTTGCATTCCGCGTTGGAGGCCCATCATGGCTGAAGAACAACTGCGCACTGCCGCCCTCGAATACCACGAGTTCCCCACGCCTGGAAAGATTTCGATCCTGCCGACAAAGGCTCTCGCCAACCAGCGCGACCTGTCGCTGGCTTACTCGCCGGGGGTGGCCTACGCTTGCACGGCGATCCAGCACGATCCGCTTGAGGCGACGCGATATACCTCGCGCGCCAACCTCGTTGCCGTGATCACGAACGGCACCGCGGTACTCGGATTGGGAAACATCGGTGCGCTCGCCGGCAAGCCTGTCATGGAAGGCAAGGCGTGTCTGTTCAAGAAGTTTGCCGGCATTGACGTGTTCGACATCGAAGTCGCGGAGACCGATCCGGACAGGGTCGTCCAGATCGTGGCGGCGCTCGAGCCCACTTTCGGTGGTATCAATCTGGAAGACATCAAGGCGCCGGAATGCTTCTATATCGAAAGGAAGCTGCGCGAGCGGATGAAAATTCCGGTATTTCACGACGATCAGCACGGGACCGCCATCGTCGCGGCAGCGGCCGTGATGAACGCGCTCAAGGTTGTCGGAAAGGACCTCAGCAAAGTCAAACTGGTGTGCTCCGGCGCCGGCGCTGCGGCGCTGGCGTGCCTGGACCTCCAGGTGAGCCTGGGGCTCAGCAGGAAGAACATCTTCGTTGTCGACAGCAAGGGGGTCGTGCGCACGGGCCGCAAGGAAATCATGGACCCCGACAAGGTGCGCTATGCGCAGGACATTGACGCAAAAAGCCTGGACGAGGTCATCTCCGGCGCCGACATCTTTCTGGGTCTGTCGACAGCTGGAGTGCTGACCCCGGACATGGTCAGGAAGATGGCGGACAGGCCCATCATCCTGGCCATGGCCAATCCGGAGCCGGAAATTCGGCCGGAACTCGCAAAGCAGGCCCGGCCGGACTGTTTGATCGGCACGGGCAGATCGGATTATCCGAACCAGGTCAATAACTCGCTCTGCTTCCCATTCATCTTCCGCGGCGCGCTCGACTGCGGCGCCAGCACGATCAACGAGGCAATGAAGCTCGCGGCAGCGCGCGCGTTGGCAGAACTCGCGCAGGCCGAGCCTTCCGACATCGTAGCGCTGGCCTATGGCGAGCCGACACCGGCGTTTGGTCCGGAATACCTGATCCCCCGCGCCTTCGATCCCAGACTCATCACCAATCTTGCGCCTGCCGTGGCCAAGGCGGCGATGGAGAGTGGCGTTGCCAGCCGGCCGATCAACGATTTCGACGCTTATCGCCACCAGCTTAGCCGGTTTGTCTATCAGTCCGGCACCGTGATGGCGCCGGTTTTCGCTGCCGCGAAGCGCGCACCGAAGCGCATTGCGTACGCCGAAGGGGAGGATGAACGCGTTCTGCGTGCGGCGCAGGTCGCAGTCGACGAAGGACTCGCACGGCCCGTACTCGTCGGTCGCACGGAGATCATCGCTGCGCGCATCGCCAAGCTCGGTCTCAGGCTCAAGCTTGGAGAAGATTGCGAAGGCGTGAATATTCTCGACGACCCGCGCTACCGGGACTACTGGCTAGACTACTACCAGCTCGCGCGGCGCAAGGGCGTCTCGCGCGGCCAGGCGATGGAAGACATGCGCAGCCGTCCGACGCTCATTGGTGCCATGCTGGTTCGACGTGGCGATGCGGATGCGATGCTATGCGGGACCTCGGGCAATGACCCGGATCACCTGAAATACATCCGCAATGTGATCGGTATGCGCGCGGGAGTGAAGACGTTCGCGGCGATGCAGGTCCTGATACTGCCGGATCGGCAGCTCTTCATCTGTGATACGCACGTGAATCGGGACCCTGACGCAGAGCAGATTGCCGAAATGACGCTGCTTGCGGCGGAGGAAGTCCGGCGTTTCGGCCTCGAACCCAGTGTAGCGCTGCTGTCGCACTCGAGCTCCGGGAGCTCGGATGCGCCGTCAGCGCAGAAAATGCGGGATGCTCTGGCGCTCATACTCGCCAAAGCGCCGGACCTTGCGGTGGAAGGCGAGATGCGTGCGGACTCCGCGTTGTCCAAGGCCATCCGTGACAACGACTTTCCGGATTCGCGTCTTACCAAAGATGCCAATCTGCTCATCATGCCAAACGTCGATGCCGCGAACATCACGTACAACGCATTGCGAGCGACCGCAGGTGGGGGAATTACAGTCGGTGGAATCCTGCTCGGCGCGGCCAAGCCAGTACACATCATGACCCCGTCCTCAACCGTACGGCGCATTGTCAACATGACCGCACTTGCGGTGGCCGACGCCGGGGCTGAGCGTGTACAACAACACGCCTTTGACTGACACTGAGGGGCAGCGAGAGTTACCTCGGTCGCCTGTCTCAAACCACCCTATGAGCGCCGCGATTGAACGTCGAGGAGCTACGCATGTATCTGGCTTTCGATGCGATTGCGCAGATGTCCCAACCTCAGGCCAGTAGAAGCCGTGCTCCCTCGAACCCGAAACGCGCGAGCCCGCTCACCAGCAGCGCGACAGCCACCGATAGCGACACCGAGAACAGCGCTTCACGCCGGCCGATCGTCTTGAGCATGATGGCGAACGTCGAAATGCAGGGCACATAGAAAGTCAGGAACAGCAGGAACGTCATGATCTGCACCTGGTCAAGGTACTGTCCGACCTCAAAGCTACCGAGCGCCTGGTAAATCATCAGCAGCGACAGCTCCTTGCGCAGCACCCCGAACAGGATGGGGACGCCGAGCACTACGGGAAGCCCGAGCCACCAGTGGGTGATCGGAGAGAGCAGCGCATCGATGTAGTGATCCGCGCCGACATGCGCGAGCAGTGCCAGCACCACGCTACCGCCGACCAGCAGCGGCGTGACGATGGTCAGGATGTCGCGCGTGCGCTCCCACGTCTCGCGCAGCATGGGACGCCAGCGCGGCAACGCGTAGGGTGGAATCTCCTGCACCTGACCGGGGCCGCCGCGCGGATACCGGCGCCGTAGTACTTGTCCAAGCATCGCGATCACCACCATGGTGAGCATGAAGATCACGAAGACGCCCAGCCCGCCCAGGTACTTGCCGGCCAGGGCAAGAATAATCGCCGAGCGCGCAGAGCAGGGCACGAATGTCACGAGCAGGGATGCCATCACGCGCTCGCGGCCCGTCGTCGTGTTACCGATGGCAGAAATCGCGGGCACGTTGCATCCCAGCCCGAGCAGAAACGGCACCGCCACCCCGCCGTGCAGCCCTATGCGATGAAACGTGCGGTCGACCGCAAAGGCGATGCGTGCCATGATGCCGGCCTCTTCCAGCGCCACCAGCAGAAGCACCAGCGGAATCATGTACGGCACCACGATACCGATGAGCCCGATCAAGCCGTCCACCACTGCCCTCCCGACGATGCCGACGGTGGACTCCGGCTGCCATGCTGCCGCCCACGTCAGCAGCCGTGCAGAAGTCTCGCTGTCTATCCATCCGCTGACGTAGAACACGACGAACAGAACGGCGGCGAACACGGCGACACTGCCGATGAAACCCCAGCGCGGACTCAGGAACATTTCGTCGAGCCAGTAACGCCAGTCCCGATCTTCATGCGGCGCGCCGAGCCGAGTCGCGGCTTCGAACAGCGTTGCCGCGCGATGGTGGCGGTCGGCGTGCAGCTCGTCGGTCATTGGACGCGGCAGCGCCTTGGCCGCCCTCGCGAGCAACTGCCGGACTTCCGGCAAATATCCGGGAAAGTGCTGCTGCATTTCGTCGAGAAAATACGGATCGCCTTCCGCGATTTGCGTCACGAGCAATTGCGGCGGCACCAGGAAGGCGCGCTGAATGTCGGGTGCGCTCAACAACGACGCGAGCGGAGCGAGCGCAGTGGTGATGTGTTCGCTTGGTGGTTGCGCGTGTGGACACCCGCCTTCGCGCACGGCATTGACTGCCACACGGAACAACTCGGCGATACCGTGCCCCATGATCGTGGTCGTCGGCACTACGGCTACGCCCAGCCGTGAGCTCAGTGCCCTGCCATTGACGTAAATGCCGAGGTCCTCGGCTTCGTCCATCTTGTTGAGCGCGATCACGAGCGGACGCCCGAATTTTACGAGTTTCAGCGTCAGCTCGAGATGATGTTCGAGCGACGTGGCATCGAGCACCTGCACGATCACGTCCGGAGGCGCAAACGGCGCCGGCGGGCTGTCCGGCTCGTGCCTTGAAACGGGCGGGCGCTCGTCGCCCCACAACAGGTATTTCAGTGCGGCGCGGTCCTCCGACTCGAGACGGTGCGGCGAGCGGATGCTCGGCAGATCGATCACGCGCGCCTCGTCCAGACCGATCTGCACGGCGCATTCGTTGTACGCGCGGCGCGTGCCTACCAGCGCGCCGCTCTGCACCGACGTGCTCGCAACCGCCGCGAAGAGCGTGCTCTTGCCGCTGTTGGGCAGCCCCACGAGCGCGATGCGGATTCGCCGCACACCGCGGAACAGCGGCTCACGCAGCGGAATGGTTGCAGTATGTGGGGTCGGTGTTTTCATCGAGGCTATCGTCGCCCTTCTGATCTCGGTTAGAGAGGAATGAGCGCGATGGGCTCAGCGACGGCCGTTGATGCTCGTTTCAGAAAACGGTATGCGCGGTAGCGTCGAAACGGACCTCCTTTTGGATTGTATGGTTTGACTTTGAACACCGTCTCGATCGGTTTCGCGCCCGGTCGCAGCGGGATGATCACGCCGATCGAGTATTCGCGCACAGCGATTGAGCGAACGGTCGCATGGATTCACAGTAGGCTTTTCCGCGGCGCGGCGCTTGATCTGGGTCAAGAAGCTGCCGCGATCCGGAGCACGTATTCTGGGATGGCGACAAGATTTGATAAGTCCAGAGACTGAAAGTAGACCGACGACATCGAGTGCAGCAGTCGTTGATCTAACGCAGATAACCGGAATGCTTAATCGGCTAGATTACTGTCGATCGCCAAGTGGGTACCGCTACAGACGCTGGTTCCTGGGTTTCCGCCTCGACCGACCTTATGACTTACATCACGACGCACAAGGTGGCCTCGCCGTGAAAGCGCTGGTGGTTCTGTACGCCACCCGCGAAGGCCAGACACGGCGCATCGCAGAACGTGTGTCGGCGACTCTGCGCAGCCTCCAGTACACGGTCGACGTTCTGGACGTCGCCCGAGAGCTGCCCGCAAGCTTCGACCTGGCTCGTTATGCTGCAGCGGTTATCGCAGCGCCGGTACACATCGGCAAGCATGAAAAGGCAATGGTCGAGTTCGTCAGGAAGCACCACGCCGAACTCGAATGCATACCGTCTGCATTTCTTTCGGTAAGCTTGTCGGAAGCCGGCGCGGAGGATGCGAACGCCACTCCCGAACGAAGGAAACGCGCCGCGGCGAACGTCAATAAAATGACCGGCGCATTCCTCCGGAAGACCGACTGGTGCCCGACGCGCGTGCATCCGGTGGCCGGAGCGCTGCTTTATCGGCAATACGGCACGATCGTGCGCTTGGTGATGCGCTTCATCGCCAGCCAAGCCGGGGCAACAACGGACGTGTCCCGCGATCACGAGTACACGGACTGGCAGGCGGTCGACCGCTTTGCGGTCGAGTTCGCGAGCAATGTCGACGGAGAAATCGCCGATGGGGATGGCGAGGTCTCGGCGCTTAGCCCTATCGCCGGTCTCGAGCGACTCGATGAACGCCGCGATTAAACGTCCGCAATACGGACGGCGCCATTCTTCGCTACCTAACCTCCCCTGACCTCGTCGAAGGGATCGGGCAGCTCGAGCAAGTCGGTCATCGCGCGCTCTGTGGCCGGATCCGACGACCGTGAGACGAGCACTCCCAAGCTGGGCTCCGTCTTCATCCTGCAGCTTTCCGACCAGCGTTCGCGTGCGGCCTTTTCCTCCGCAGCAAAGCGCCGCAGCCTCGAAATCAGATCGTCGAAATCGACCAGGTGGCCATCGAAGTCCGGCCCATCGACGCAGGCGAACTTAATCTGGTCACCGACTTTCACGCGGCACCCGCCGCACATTCCCGTACCGTCGACCATGATCGGATTCAGGCTCACGATCGTCTTGATCTTGTGTGGACGCGTCGCCTCCGCACAGCCGCGCATCATCACCGGCGGGCCGATCGCCACGCACTCATCGACATCGGGATGCTTCTCGATGGCGCGCCTAATGCCTTCGGTGACGAGACCCTTGATTCCGCTCGAGCCGTCGTCGGTGCAAACGATGAGCTCGTCGCAACAGTCGCTGAACTTGTCCTTCCAGAACATCAGGTCCTTGCTGCGGAATCCGAGCACGCCGATCACGTAGGCACCATTCTCCTTGAACGCGCGTGCCTGAGGAAAGATCGGCGCCACGCCCAGCCCGCCGCCGACACAGATCACCTTCTTCGCACCGCTGACCGGGCTGGGAATGCCCATCGGGCCGACGACGGCGTGCAACGTACCTCCGACCTGGCAGAGCTGCTGCATTTCCTTCGTCGTCTTGCCGACCGCCTGGATGACGAGCGTAATCGTTCCCTTGTCGTGGTCGAAGTCCGCAATCGTGAGCGGGATGCGCTCGCCGTGCGCGTGTGCCATGACAATCACGAACTGGCCGGCGCATGCGGCCAGCGCCATCAGCGGATGCCGTATCTCGAGCAGATACGTTACGTCCGAGAAATCCTCGCGTGCAACGATTTCGAATCCGGATATAGCCACTGAGCCTCCAACCGCCTTGGCCGATTCGAGCGTTCGTGGCACCGGCTCCTTCGCCGCGCCAGACCGCGGTCATGGCACGATCATCGTACGACACGGCCTGTGCGGCGACCAGCGTTCAGGCCTCGGATTCCTTGATCTGCATCAGGATTGAAGAAGATACTTGCACGCGATCTGACTGGCGAGGGACTCCTTCCAAGCGCGCGAATCGCTCTCGATAGATCGACTTTCGTCGGAATGGGCTACGGATTCATCAAGCGCGTGAAGCCCCCGGCAACTATGCGATCAAGTCCGATCCGGGCGACGTGCCGAAATAGCAGGAGGTTGGCTTATGCACCGGCACACGATCTGCAGCGAAGGGCAAAGAAAAGCCGGCGTGCAGCCGGCTTTTGTCTCGATTGCACCGAGGAATTGCTACTGCGATAGGACCCATTTCACCAGCGACTTGATATCGTCCGGGCTCGCCTTGACCGCGGGATGTCCTTTGGCGTCCGTAAGCTTGGTCACAAGCATGGCTTCGGCATCGGCCTTGCCTTTGTACTTGGCCGCAACGTCTTTGAACGCCGGGCCCATTTTCTTTGTGTCTACGGCGTGACAGTTGAGACAGCCGCTGCTCTTCGCCAGTGCCTCCTGCGCGTTCGCGAAGCTTGCCGTCGCCAGAGCAATCGATGCGACCAGCGCTGCAAACAGAATCTTCATACGAACCTCCTCACCTTTGGTAGTTGGAATCGGGCCCCGACCTTCGGAGCGTTCGCCATTGTGGCACATCATTGATCTTCGCTAAACAGCTTTGCAGGAGGGCATAGAATGGCGAGTGTGGAAGTCCGCAAATCCATGCTCGTGGGGTACCCCGCCGAAAGCATGTTCGACCTCATCGAAGCGGTCGAGCACTATCCGGCTTTCCTGCCTTGGTGCGCGCGCACGGTCGTCATCTCGCGCGACGAATCGGTCGTGATCGCCGACCTGAACGTCGACTACCATGGGCTGCGCCTGGCCTTCAGGACCCGCAATCCCAAGCGACGCCCGGAAAGCATGTCGATCATCCTGGAGAGCGGGCCGTTCCGGCGCTTCGAAGGCAACTGGCTCGTCACCCGGCTTGCGCGATCGGCATGCAAGATCGAATTCGCGCTGTCGTACGAGTTCGGCGGCGGGCTTTCGCGCACGCTGGCGGGACCGGTGTTCGCGAGGATCGGCGACACGCTGATCGATGCTTTCGTAGCGCGCGCCGACAGCCTGCTGGGCACGACGACCACCTCAGGCTCCGCTGCGTTCATGTCCCCTATTGAAGGAACCGTCAACCATGACCGATAAGACCAAGCTAAAGGCAGTGCAGGCATCCAGGCTCTCTAGCGAACTCGACGAGAACGAATGCAACCTGCTTTGCGCTCTGATCAGCGAACGCGAGCTCGTCGACCAGGAGGTGCTGGTGCGCGAGGACACCATCGACAATCACCTCTACGTCGTCGCCGCGGGCACGCTTGGCGTCGTGCGCAACATCAACAGCGACCAGCGATTGACCCTCGCCACACTCGGCGCGGGCGAGCTGGCAGGCGAGTTGAGCTTCATCGACGCCAGCAAACGCCATGCATCCCTCGTCGCGCTCGGGCCCACGCGCGTCCTCGGACTGGAGCGCGAACAGTTCGAATCGCTGCTCACCTCGAATCCCTTGCTGTTCTACCACGTCGTTCGCGCGATCATCCGGACCGTCCACGCCCTCCAGCACCGCCTGACACTGCAGGCGGTCGAGCTGTCGAACTACATCTACAAGCAGCACGGACGGTACTGAAGGCCGCGCGTTCCCGGCGGACCACCAAGAAAAAGCCCCGCGCTCGGCGGGGCCCGTCAGTTTGCAGTCGCCGGCCCGCTACTTGGTCGATTCGCCGGTGACCTGTACTTCGACGCGCCGGTTCGGCTTCAGGCATTCGATCAGCGCCTTCACGTTCTGCTGCGTGCACTGAACGACCGGCTGCTTTTCGCCCATTCCGACTGTCTCTATCTTCGACCGGTCCACGCCCTTGCTGACGAGATAGTCGCGCACCGCATCCGCACGCTCCTTCGACAGCTTGAGGTTGTACGCCTGCGACCCGAGCCGGTCGGTATGGCCGGTCACCAGCACCACCTGAAGCTTCTGGATCTGCGCCAGCTTGCCGAGGACCTGGCTGTCGATCGCGCTCTTCCCCTCGGGCTTGAGCGTCGCTTTGTCGAAGTCGAAGAGCACGTTGGAATCGAGTGTGATCTTCTGAACCTGCGGCACCGGAGCCGGCGGCGGAGGCGGCGCGGGCGGAGGCGCGGGCTTCACGACCGGCGGCGGCGCTTCCGCCACCTTGGGCGCCGGCAGCGGCGGCGCGTCGAACTTGTACGTCGCCGTGAGCCAGAAGATGTTCTGGTTGCCGTTCGGATTCAGGTAGTAGCCGTTGAGATAGCTCAGGCTCGTCGAGGGCGTAGTCACCGTCGGCGACGGGGTCAGATACGTGAAGCCTTGCGACCCGATGTCGTTGCGGCTGAATTTCTCATAGGCGTAGCCGCCACCGAACGACCAGCTCTTGTTGAGCGCGTAGTAAAGCTTGACGTTCAAGGACTGCTGCCTGGTGTCGTCGAAGTTGCCGATGTTGAGCGGGTTGCCGATGTTGTTTTGCGACGAGAACTGGGCATTCCCGTTGTTGCTCACGTAGATGTACGACAAGTTCATCATCCACTTCGGCGCGAACGGCCAGTCGGCGCCGACCCCGACCATCCACGTCTCGTCCTTGGTTTGCGAGTTCCAGTTGTACGACGACGTCGAGGTGTTGACGAAAAACACCGGAGAATTCGGGTCGTAGCAGCCCGGGTTCGCATTCGCTGCCGGCGCCAGCGTACAAAATCCGGGCGGGGCGTTGGTCGCCGGTGGCGGGCCACCCGAAACCGTGCCGATGTAGCGGTGGTTCGACGGATATTTCGTCTGCTGCCAGTCGCCGAACCCGCGCACCATGAACGTGCCTGGGTCACCCCAGTTCGCGCTCAAGTAGTACCCCTGCTGGTCGTTGTCCGTCCGGCCGAGCGTGACGTGGTCGTATTTGTTCTGGGCCCAAAGACCCTCGAAGCTCACTCCCAGCAGCGGCAGCGGCGACCAGTCGAGAACCAGCTTGACGTCGTTGGTGGTCAGGTCCTGCATGTCGAAGGCCGACGTGTAAGGCAGCAGGAAGTTCGGGTCGCTGGGACTGACGCCCTGGTTGCTGAAGTTGTGGGTCGAGTCACGCTTGATGTACCGGTACTTGAGCCGGCCGCTCACCGTGTCGAACATCGTGTTCTTGTACTCGACGAAGACCGTGCTGGTATGTGACTTGTCGTAGTCCACCCGGGTCTGGTCCAGGTTCAAGTAGTCGTAGCCGAAGCCAACCCGCTGTCCCCGCGCGAAGCGCCACCAAACGTCGAACCCGACATTGTTCTTGGTGTAGTTGAAGGGATCGGGTTCGCAGTTGCCGTTAGGCCACGCCGTGGCTGGGGGAGATCCCGCTGGCGGCGGAACATTCCCACAGCCAAGGGCGGTCGGCAGTGTCGGCGCGTTGCCGAAGGTAATATCCGACGACTTGTTGTCCAGCTTGGTCCAGTAGTAGTAGACGCGCGTGTCGACAGTGCTGATGGGGTGCGCCGTCCACCCCAGCGCGAAGGACTGATTCACGTTCTCACCGTTGAACGTGCCCTGGTCCGGGAGCGTCAGGTTGTTCGCCGGCACTGTCGGGAAACTGTTGAGCTGCGTTGACGGGATGCCGACGTTGCTCGTCGTCTTCGCCCAGGTGTAACGGGCCGCGATGACCGAACTCCATGGCAGGTCGCGGTAGTTGGCGGTCGCAGTGAACTTGTTGAAGGTGTTGTCGGGCGGAAGCTGCGTCGCGTCGAGCAGGCTCCCGTAGAACGGGTTCGACCAGTTGAGCGTAGTGATCGCGTTGTCGAACTTGCTGTAATCCCAACGCAGCGAGTAGGTCGCCTTGCTCGTCTGGTATCCGCCCTCGACACCAACATTGCTGGTGCTGGTCTGCACGGGGATGGGCAGCGCAGTGTAGCCGTTGCCAGGACTGGTTCCGTTCGAGCCTGAACCCACCTTGGTTCCGTCGAACTTGACCTGATTGCCGTCGACGCGGAAATACCACGGGCTGTTCTTCTGCCACTCAAAGTACCCGCCCGCATCCTTGCGCTCGTAGCCCAGATTGAAGGAGTTCCAGTTGGCGGGATTGAGTTGCGGGAACGTGGTTACCAGGAGCCCGCTGCCTACACCGCTGAAGGGTGTGATGGCGTTGGTCGAGAAGTCGTGCGGCATCTCGTTCAAGTACGCCCCGGCCTTGAAGACGTCGTACTGGCCGCCACGCAGGAACATGTACTGGTCGCTGCGGCCGAAGTTCTCGCCGTAGCCTTCGAACCAGTTGGTGGAGTTGCGTCCGCGGGCCCAGATGTTCGACAGCGCGCCGTTGCCGAGGTCCTGGTATTCTTGGAGCTTGGCCTTGTCGTCCGCGTTCTGGCGGTTGTAGATGCCGCCGGCAGTCGCCCCGCCCTCGACCCGGATGGGGTCCTCGTCGCTCTGCGCGAATGCCGGCGTCGCCGCAAAGAGGCTGGCGATCACGGCGGCGGAAAGCAGCTTCTTGCTCATGGTTCCCTCCTCACCTTAGCGCAGGAAGAACTGGCCGCGGTTGGCCGGCGCGTTCGAGCCGTGAATCGAGCTGTGGCAGTTCAGACAGGCGCGGTCGGTCAGGCGGGTGTTGACCGCCGAACTCAACGACCCGACCGGCTTGCCGAGGCAGCCCGGGTAGTTGGCGGGGTCGTTCGTCATTCCCGACAGACACGTAAAGCCGCCGCCTGCACCGTAGATCGTGCCGGGGTGCCGCGATCCGTCGTGGCAGTCCTGGCAAAGATTCGGCGTGTGCTCCCGCAGGAGCTTGTAGTGAACCGAGCCGTGCGGGTTGTGGCAGGTCGCGCAGTTCTCCTCAACAGGCGGGTGGTTGAACACGAACGGTCCGCGCTTGTCGGCGTGGCACGAGTAACACTGGTCGTTGATCGTCGGCTGCTTCACCATCACCGGCGAGAGCGCACCGTGCGGATTGTGGCAGTCGCTGCACTTGATCTTGCCCTCGATGATTGGGTGATGCGAGGGCTTGAACGTCTCCGCGCGGATGTGCTGGTGGCACGTGCCGCAAACCTCAGACTGGTTCGGCAGGAACGTCGTGACGAACTTGTTGATCGTTACGGCCTGCGTGACCAGGTTCACCCCATTGGCAGTCGGCAGGATTTTTTCCCCGTGGATGCTGTGGCAGTTGCTGCACGCAACATCATTGATGGCGTGCTTGCCGGAGGTCCAGAAGGCGAGATTGCGATTGCCGCTGTGGCAGCTCAGGCAGACGGCGGTCTGCTCGCTGGCCGGCTTGCCCTTGGCGAACGGGTTGGCCGGCTTGGCCTTCATCGGGTCTTTGAGGTGCTCGGTCGCATCGCCATGGCAGTTCTGGCACATGCTGCCGTTGGCATCGGTTTTCGCACCGTGCGGCGTGAGGTCGATCGCGTGCCACTTGTCTTCGTGGCAGTTCGCACATATCGGACGGACCGGGGATTGCTGTGCCTGGGTCTGCGCAACCGCCACCCCGGCGATTCCCCATAGCAAAATGCACAGCAGGACTGCAGGTTTGTCGAAGCGCATCTGCCTTCTCCTCTACGCCCTTACGGACGGCTCCCACATGGCAGGACTTACATATTGTTACAACTACTACCGCGTCGCCGCGAGAAAGGGTTTGACCCAGATCAATGTTTCGCCCAACCGCGTCGTCGCGCCAACATTTTGTGGTTTCCGCACAACACGGTTGCGCCGCGACATGCGTTCACCGCCGCGAAACCGCGACGACCGTGAGCGAGCGGACGCCCTGGGCTCCGTGGATCAGCACGCCCTCGATGTCGGCTGTTGCAGAAGGCCCCGTCATGAGTACGCCGTAGGCGGCGTCGAACTGGATGCGTTGCCCGTAGGCTTCGTGGATGTTCTCGACGATATCCTTCGAATCCAGCAGGACGATCAGGTGCTGCGACAGGAAACCAAGGGCGTTCACCTTGAACTGCGCGTCCGTTATCCAGACCGAGCCTGTCTCTGCGACTCCGTACAACGCCCTCACGACGCCGACGTCGACGTCGTGCAAATCGGTCGGCTGACGCACGTCAGCAATCGGCCGGTTGCCATCGACCTCCGGGGCGGCGGAGCAAATCACCTTTGCATCAGGGAACAGACCGCGGACCAGTGCGTCGAGATCTCCATCCACGGCGGCATCGGCGACCTTGCCGCCCATACGCACCAGCGCCGCAGCGAAGCGATCCCAGGCCGCGCCCGGCGGCGCGGCGAACGCCGGGATGGCAGGCAGCGACACCGGTGCCGGCTGGTTCGCCCGCACGCGCGTCAGGATGTCCTCGCGGCTGCTCATGTCGGTTTGCGGTGCTTCACGTACCACTGCCGGAACGTCTCTTGCGGTGCCTGCGGAACCTCGCGCTGCCGTCCCCACGCGTTCAAACGGTTGTACATCATGAACCGAGGGAGATGCTCGAGGCTTGCGCCGGCGGTCTCGACCGCCGCGCGGTAGAGCTTCGGACTGCCCAGGACCTTGCCCGCCACGCGCATTGCTTCTTGTTTCACGAAGGGCAGCTGGTGCCGCTCGGCGATGATCTGGCGCCACTTGTAGATCTGCTCGTGGATGTTGATCCTCACCGGGCAGACACTGGTGCAGCTCCCGTTGAGCGTCGAGGCAAAAGGCAGCGCGCTGTACTTGCGCAGGTTGAAGGTGGGATCGATGATGACGCCGATCGGTCCCGAATACGTCGCGCCGTAGGAGAGTCCCCCGCTGCGCCGGTACACCGGGCACGTGTTCATGCAGGCGCCGCAGCGGATGCACTTGAGCGAATACCAGAAGTCGGCCATTCCCAGCCGCTCCGAGCGCCCGTTGTCGACCAGCACGATGTGCATCTCGGTGCCTTCGCGCGGGGCGCGGAAATGCGACGTCAGCTGCGTGATCGGCGACCCGAGCGCGCTGCGCGACAGCATGCGCACGAATACCCCTAGATGCTCGACCTTCGGAATGATCTTCTCGATGCCGATCGACGCGATATAGAGTTTGGGCAGATTGACGCTCAGGTCGGCGTTGCCCTCGTTGGTGCAGACCACGACGGTGCCCGTCTCCGCAACGGCGAAGTTGGCGCCGGTCATTCCGGCATCGGCGCGGAGGAAATACGGACGCGTATGCTGGCGCTGGCTCTCAGCCAGATAGTGAACGTCGCTGTTCGTGGGGTCCGTACCGATGGTTTCGGAGAAAACCCTGGCCACGTCGGTCCGGAGCTTGTGCACTGCGGGCACGACGATGTGGCTGGGTGGCTCGTCGTCGAGCTGCTGGATGCGCTCGCCAAGGTCGGTCTCCATGATTTCGATACCGCGATTTTCGAGGAACGGACGCATGTCGCACTCGTCGGTGAGCATCGACTTGGCCTTGACCAGGGTGCGCGCACCGCGGGCGCTCATGATGTCGTACACGATCTGGTTGTGTTCGGCGGCGTCCTTCGCCCAGTGCACGATCGCCCCATTCGCGATTGCTTTGCGCTCGAATTCCTCCAGGTAGTCGGCCAGGTGCGTCAGCGTGTGTTCCTTGATCGCCGACGCGAGGGAGCGAAGTTCCTCCCACTCGGGCAGGGACTGGCTCACCCGGTCGCGTTTTTTGCGCAGATCCCACAGTCTCCGGTCGTGAAACTCCAGGTGGTCCTTCGCCTTGATGAACTTGGAGGATGCTTCCGCGTGATCGATGCGCTTGCTCATGCGGACTCCTTCAGCGGCAGAAGCCGGTCGAACCACCGTGAAGTCGGCCGCCGATCAATCGCGCCGACGGCCCTCCGGCTTGCACCCGGCGCGCTCACTCGCGTGCTCCGTTCAGGATCTGCGCGATGTGGATGAACTTGATCGGCAGGCCGAGCCGCTCCGCGCATCCCTTCTGGTGCATGATGCAGGACATGTCCGCCGAGACGATGTATTCCGCGCCCGCACTCGCATGATCGTTCACCTTGTCGTAGCCCATCTTGGCCGAGACCGGCTCCTCGAATATCGAAAACGTCCCCCCGAATCCGCAGCACTCGTCGGGCCGTTCGGGCGTGACGAAGCGGATGCCCGTGACCTTGGACAGCAGGTCGAGCGGCTTGGAAAAGAACGGCTCCTCGATCTCGGACATCTTCGCGGTTCGCAGCGCGCGCAGTGACGCGCATCCGTTGTGCAAGCCGACCGCATGCGGAAACTCGGCCCAGGGAAACGCGCGCACGTTGAGCACGTCGTGCAGGAATTCCACCAGCTCGTAGGTGTTGCGCCTGACCGCGACCGTTTCCGGGGTCTGCGGAATCGCGGTGAGGTTCTCGCGGATGTGGTGGACGCAACTTCCGGAAGGTCCGACGATGTACTCGAAGCCGGCGAAATTCTTCACGAAGAGCGCCTGGGCGGCAGCCGCATCTTCGTGGCACCCGCTGTTCGCCATCGGCTGGCCGCAGCAGGTCTGGTTCAGGGGATAGGCAACCTCGACCCCGAACCGCTCAAGCAGTTCCAGCGACGCGATCCCGACCTCGGGAAAGACGGCGTCGACGTAACACGGGATGAACAGCGCGGCTTTCATCGGTGCAGTCCTCACAGAACTCAAGGCAGCAAGTCGCGCCGCGCGGGCGCCCGGCCGTCCGAGCACATCGGCATGGCGCACCTGCGCGACACCCCATCGCAAGCGCGGGCTCGCCACGGACAGCGATGCCCGCTCATTCCGATCTCACGCGTGAAGCAAAGACAAGGCACTCGACCGCGCCTCCCTCATGACGGGACCATTGCCGTGAAGTAATACGCCTGCAGGCTCGTGATCACACAAATGATGAGCAGGAACAGCAAACTCCATTTCACGGTGAAACGCAGCAATTCCGATTCCCGACCCACCAGGCCGACCGCGGCGCAGGCGACGGCGATCGACTGAGGCGAAATCATCTTTCCGGTAACCCCGCCGGTACTGTTCGCAGCCACCATGAGGACGTCGCTGACACCGATCTGATGTGCCGTAATGCTTTGCAAACTGGCAAACAACGCGTTGCTCGATGTATCGGAGCCGGTCAGGAATACCCCCAACCAGCCCAGGATGGGCGCAAAGAATGGAAACAGTTGCCCGGTCGAAGCCAGCGCCAGCGCCAGCGTCGATGAAATCCCCGAGTAGTTGGCGATGAAAGCGAAGCCGAGCACGCAGCCAATGGTGAACATCGGCTTCATGAGATCAATTACGGTGTCCTTGAACACGCCCAGGCCGGTCGCGCGCCGACACGCCCAGGACGAACATCGACAGGATCGCTGACAGCAAAATGCCGGTGCCGGTGGCGGAGAGCAGATCGAGGTTGTATATCGCCGCATACGGCGTGCTCTTGGTCACGACCGGCGCGACCCTGATCACCGCCTCGTGCAAGCCGGGGACCTTGAAGCTGAGCACGGTAAAGCTCAGCGAGCCGCCGCTGGCAACGAGCGCCTTGAACGCGGGAAGGCTCCAGATCACGACGATCACCGTCAGAATGATGAATGGCGACCACGCTTTCAGAATCTGGCCCGTCGTGTAAGTGCCGCCGGCACCGATCGTCGCTGCCATTGGCGCGTTTGGCGTTACGGCCCCACTCTTGGCCGCGCTGAATGCAAACGTCTCGCTTGGGTGCCAGAACTTGAGGAAGGCGGTAGTGACTACGAGGCAGAGGAGTGCGGACGTAATGTCCGGCAATTCGGGCCCGATAAAGTTGGAGGTGAAGAATTGCGTCACCGCGAATGTCCCTCCCGCCACCAGGACGGCCGGCCACGTTTGACGGACGCCTTTGAAGCCATCCATCAGCCATACGAGGAAGAACGGCACGAACAGCGACAACAATGGCAACTGCCGACCTGCCATCTTGCCGATCAGCATCGGGTCGATGCCGGCGGTCTTGCCGGCTACCAGAATCGGAATCCCGAGCGCGCCAAAGGCGACCGGCGCGGTGTTGGCGATCAGGCACAGGCCGGCGGCATACAGCGGATTGATGCCCAGCGCGGCGAGAATCGCGGCGGTGATCGCAACCGGCGCCCCGAACCCCGCTGACCCCTCCAGGAAGGCGCCGAAGGCAAAACCGATCAGGATCACTTGTAGCCGTTGATCATGGGTGATCGACACTACGGATGAGCGAATGATCTCGAACTGCCCGGACTTCACGGATAGCTTGTACAGGAAAACCGCGTTCAGGATGATCCATGAGATCGGCCAGAGACCGTAGGCAAACCCGTTAGCCGTCGCCCGCAATGCCATGCCGGCAGGCATGCCATAGACAGCGATCGCGATGATGACCGTGAGCACGACGGTGCCGAGCCCCGCGAGATAGCCTTCCCAGCGGAGCACCGCGAGAGTGACGAAGAAAAACGCAATCGGCACGGCCGCGACAAGCGCGGACAGCCATAGCGCGCCGAGCGGGTTGTAGACCTGCGTCCAGACGCCCACGGTGTCTCCTCATCGACTCAAGTGAACAGCTTGCGCGGCGGATTCCGCGGCCGGCGACGCCGTCCGCGCGTGCGCGCAGGCGTCAACCAGCGTAACGATCGAACGGTACGGAAAGCCTGCTTGCTCGGACAGCCCGATCTCGCAGGTGCGGCTTGACGAATAGCCGACGGCGCATCCAGCCGGCAACGCCGATTTCAGATGCCGGAGCGCGAACTCGTTCAGTTCGGGACGGTTGAAGCCTTTGTCGCCGGCAAAGCCGCAGCACAGAACATCTTCCACCATCACGACCTTGCTGCTGCAGCGGGAGGCGATCGCCGCGAGCTTGTCGACTGTGCCCATCTTGCGCACGCTGCACACCGGGTGAATCGCAACCGGGGTATCCATGGGGTCGACCGCGACGCGGGCGAGCACGGTATCGTGAATGAACTCGATGCCGTCCTGCACCGCGAGCCGTCCGGCGAGATAGCGCTTCATCCGATACGCGCATGGGCTCGTGTCGAATACGATCGGCCATCGGCCGTTTTCGGTAGCCTCGTGCAATGCAGTCTCCAGCTGCGCGGCCTTGCGGTCGGCCGCCGCCACAAGACCCTTGCTCTCGAACGCCTGGCCACAGCAAAGTTCGGCCAGCCGATGCGGGTAGATCACGTCGAATCCCGCTTTTTGGAACAGGCGCTCTGCCGTTGCCGGCAAAGCTTCGCCGTCGTCACCTCGCTGCGCTCCCATGTTCCTGGCGGCACAGCTTGGAAAGTAGACGACGCGGTCGGCCCTCGAAGACGAGACGCGACGGGACGGCCGAAAATTGATCGGCCGCGGCAGCGCCGGTGACCATTTGGGCAGCATGCCGCCGGAGAGACTGCGCATGCCATCGAGCGCGCCCTGCATCGCCTTCGTCCCGACGACCCTGTGCAACAGATCGGCGGTCGCGAGTCCGGCGCGCACGCCGCTGGCGACGGCGCCGTAGTGGTCGGCCACAATCGTGGCGACGCGCTTGGTCAGCGGGCCCGAGCGCCGCCCTCGCAGCGCCTTGATCAGGAGCCCGGTTTCGATGCCGACCGGACATGCCGTCGCGCACAGGCCACACCCCGCGCAGGTGTCGATGCCGTGATAGTCGTACAGCGTGCGCAACGTCGAGAGCTCGGCGTCGTGCCCCGTACCCGCTTCGAGGCGCGCGATCTCGCGCCAGCCGACGATGCGCTGCCGAGGCGAGAGCGTCAGCCCTTTCGAGGGGCACTTGGGCTCGCAAAAGCCGCACTCGATGCAGCGGTCGACGATCTCGTCGCAGGCAGGCAGCGGCTTGAGGTTCTTCAGATGTGCTTCGCGGTCGTCATTGAGGACCACCCCGGGGTTTAGCAGCCCTTCCGGGTCGAACAGACGCTTGATGCTCCGCATCAGGGCGTACGCTTCGGGGCCCCATTCCAACTCGACGAAGGGCGCGATGTTGCGCCCTGTGCCATGCTCGGCCTTGAGCGAACCGTCATATTTTTCGACGACGAGAGCGCACAACTCGTCCATGAAGCCGCGATAGCGCGCGACCTCCGCGACGACGTTGAAGTCCTGTGTAAACACGAAGTGCAGGTTGCCCTCGAGCGCGTGCCCGAAAATGATGGCGTCGGGATAGCCGTGCGCCCCGAGCAGCCGCTGCAAGTCGAGCGTCGCCTCGGCCAAGCGCTCGATAGGAAACGCGACGTCTTCGATGATCACGGTCGTGCCGACCTTGCGCATCGCGCCGACCGAGGGAAACATGCCCTTGCGCACGTTCCAGAACCTCGCGCATTCCTGCACGTCGGTGGAAAAGCGGATCGGCTCGGCGGTGTGAATCCCGGACAGCGTTGCATGGATTTCGCGAACCTGCTCGGCGAGCGCGGCGCCGTTTGCGGCGCGGGTTTCCACGAGTAGTGCCGCCCCGCCCGGGCCCAGGGCGGCAATACCTTCCGGCAAGCCTGGGGTCGCTTCCACCGAGCGCAAGGCGGCACGATCGGCGAGCTCGACCGCCGCGACCGGCGCGCTCTTAAGCGCGGTGACCGCCCGGCATGCGGTTTCCAGGTCGTCGAAGAGGATTAGGGCGCTCGCCTTGTCGGCATATTCCGCGACGGTGCGATAAGTGATTTCGCTGATGAATCCGAGCGTGCCCTCCGAGCCGATCATCAGGTGCGCCAGGATATCGAGTGGATCCTCGAAGTCCACCAGCGCATTGAGGCTGTATCCGGTGGTGTTCTTGATCCGGAACTTGTGCCGGATACGCGCGGAGAGGCCTTCGTTGGCACGCGCGGAGCGGGCCAGCGCGTCCAGCTCGCGCACGAAATCCCGCTTTCGATCGAGGAACGCGGCCCGACTCGCGGCCTCGCGCGTATCGAGCACCGTGCCGTCGGCAAGCACGACGCGCATGCCGGCGACGGTCCGATAGCTGTTTTGTGCTGTCCCGCAGCACATTCCGCTCGCATTGTTGGCGGCGATGCCGCCGATCTTCGCGGTGTCGATCGACGCCGGGTCCGGCCCGATCTTCCGACCGAAGCTTGCCAGTCGACGATTGGCCGCGGCCCCGATCACTCCGGGCTGCAATGTGATCGTCATGGCATCTGCGCCAATCTCGCAGCGGCGCCAATTGTCGCCAAGCAGCACGAGTACCGAGTCGGTAATCGCCTGCCCGGAAAGGCTGGTCCCGGCAGCACGGAACGTCACCGGACAGCTGTATCGCGCGCAGGCCGCCAGCAGGTGCACGAGTTCGTCCTCGCTCTCAACCACCACTGCGATCGCAGGGACAAGCCGGTAGAAACTCGCGTCGGTCCCCCACGTCAGCAATCGCAATGGATCGGTGATCAGGCGCGTTCTCGGCATGAATGCCGCCGCAGCGCGATAAACCTCGTCGTACGGCCTACGAAGCGCCGGCGCGGCGTGCCCACTGCGTGTGGCGATCAACGGGGCCCGTCGCGATCGGGAAAGATCAGTGCACGACTATCAGTGCACGACTCGCACGCCGTTCGGCGGCGCGGCAACCAGGGCGGGGACGACGCATTCGCAGACGCATCGTCGAGCTGTGACCAGTTCATCGTTTTCTCCTCGGGGACATGGGCTGGTTTCTCCGGCAGCGGTCGCTCCGCCGACTATGCGAACGTCATGGCACGTCGCCGGGCAAGCGACGATCGGAGCTCGTGATTGGCGCGCCGCTCCATCCTCGGCACACCGCGGCACATCCACGCAACGTACGCCCAGGCATCGCGATCAAGCTTGATCTATGTCATATAAACGCGAACTGAAAAGTCCGCGGAGTCGCGACCTTGTTTGCCCCGACCGTTGATCCAAGTCAAATGCCGAGGCCTCCGTCCCGCTTACTGTAGCCGGCAACGACAACCGAAGCGGGAGTATGAATGGGGGCACGCGCGAAGCTGGGCAACGCAACTAACGCGCGGCCTGTCGCGCGCGCGTCGGCGCCGCCATTCGCTGCACCGCTTCGATTCACGTCACCTTCGTTGCCGCCAACGCCGCACACGTCGCTGTCCGCCGCCTTCACCGGCACCAAAGCCCGATGAGCGCCTACGCCGTTTTTCTGCTCTACATGCTGGCGATACTCGGTTTCGTGGGCGTCACGCTTCTGCTCAATCGGATGCTGGGGCCGAAGCCCGTCTCGTCCCGGATGAAACTCGAGCCATTCGAGTGCGGGGCAAGCCCCGTCGATGTGCGCAACGTGAAGGCGGTTCCGATCAAGTACTACGCCGTCGCGATCGTGTTCATCCTGTTCGATCTGGAGACGATCTTCCTTTTCATCTGGGCACTCGGCGCGAAACCGCTGACCGGATTCATGCTCGCGACGTTCGGCATCTTCATCTTCCTGCTGATCCTAATCCTGCTATACGTGTACAAGGCCCGGCTGCTCGAGGCGGTCACGGAGTGACAATGTCTCGGACTCCGATCGTTATCCACCCCACCACCGGCAAGACGGCGGCGTTCGAGTACCTCACGACGAAAAAGGACGAGCTCGTTGGGTGGGCGCGCAAGTTCTCGCTGTTTCCCTATCCCTTCGTCACGGCGTGCTGCGCGATGGAATTTATGGCCGTCAGCTCGTCGCCCTACGACACGGACAGGTTCGGCGCAGCGCTACCGCGCTTCTCGCCGCGCCAGGCCGACCTGCTCATGGTGGTGGGGACGGTCACGCACAAGCAGGCACCGGTTCTCTACAAGGTTTATGAGCAGATGTGCGAGCCGAAGTGGGTGATGGCCTTCGGCGTTTGCGCGACCAGCGGCGGCTTCTATCAGAACTACGCCGCCGTGCAGGGCATCGACAAGATCATTCCAGTGGACATCTACGTTCCAGGCTGTCCGCCGCGTCCAGAGATGGTGATCGACGGCATCATGCGGTTGCAGGACAAGATCGCCCGGTCGCGGCATCCGATCGTGACCAAGGACTTCTGATGAGCGCCCTGCTCGGCCCTGTCCAGCAGCGGCTGTCGCCGCCGGATTACGCGGTTGCGTTGCAGCACGGCATGCTCGTGGTGCACCTGCCACCGGCGCGACTGCTG
Source organism: uncultured beta proteobacterium (assembly GCA_963816915.1). Taxonomy (GTDB): domain Bacteria; phylum Pseudomonadota; class Gammaproteobacteria; order Burkholderiales; family Casimicrobiaceae; genus PALSA-1003. Next base: position 399,645 of record CAWFMK010000007.1, on the reverse strand, counting down.
GAAGCGGTGCAGGCGCTCAAGAACGAGTTCCACTTCGATCTCTTTCTCGATGTGACCGCTGTCGATTGGCTTCCCAGACAACCGCGCTTCGAGGTGGTCTACCACTTCTACTCGACGCGGCGTTTCGCGCGCGTTCGGCTGAAGACGACGGTGACCGAATCCGACCCGACGATCGACTCGCTCGTCCCGCTCTATGGTTCGGCTGGGTTCATGGAGCGGGAGTGCCACGACATGTACGGCATCGCTTTCCGCGGAAACCCAGACCTGCGTCCGATTCTGCTCTACGAGGGCTTCGTCGGGCATCCGTTGCGCAAGGACTATCCGAAGCTCAAAGAACAGCCGCTGGTGCCGTATCGGAAGTGAGTGAAGACCGGATGAATGCCAAGCTGCCCGACTTCGAGCTGCCGAACCCGGTCCGTCCGGCATTCGACGCGACCGGCAATGACGATCACGTCATCGTCAATATCGGCCCTTCGCATCCGGCCACGCACGGGACGGTCCAGATCATCGCCGAGCTCGACGGCGAGCGGGTGGTGCGCACCGACGTGCACTGCGGCTACCTGCACCGGGGATTCGAGAAGGAATGCGAATCCCACACCTGGCACAACCTCATTCCCTACGTTGACCGCCTCAACTACGTGTCGGCGCTGATCAACGACTTTGCCTATTGCGAAGCGGTGGAAACGCTGGCCAGCATCGAGATCACGCCGCGTTGCCGCCACCTGCGCACGCTCCTGTCCGAGTATTCGCGCATCGTCGATCACCTGACCTGCATCGCAGCGGGACTCATGGAGCTTGGGGCGATGACCGCGTTCCTGTATCTGGTCATGATCCGCGACTACATGTACGAGCACATCGCCGACCTGACCGGCGCGCGCGTGACGTATACGTACGGACGCATCGGCGGCCTGGCGCGCGATTTGCCCGAGGGCTGGCTCACCCGGCTGGAGACCATTCTCGACCAGTACGAGGTGTTCGTCGGACGCGTGCATGGACTGATGGACCGCAACCGCATCTTCATCGATCGCATGCGCAACGTCGGCGTGATCTCCACTGCGGAGGCGATCCACTGGGGCTACACCGGAGTCATCCTACGCTCCACGGGCGTCCCGCGCGACCTGCGTCGCGACACGCCGTACCTTGCGTACGCGGACCTCGACTTCGAGGTGCCGGTGGGCATCAACGGCGACAACTACGACCGCTACTACGTGCGCATGTGCGAGATGGACGAGTCGGTGCACATGATCAGGCAGCTGGTGGATACGTTGCCCGCGGGCCCGATCAACGTCGACGACCATCGCTTCACGTTTCCCGAAAAGCACCTGGTGTACACGGAAATCGAGTCGCTGATCAACCATTTCAAGCTGGTCATGGACGGCCCGCAGGTACCCGCGGGCGATGCGTATGCCGCGCACGAGTCGCCCAACGGCGAGCTCGGGTTCTACATCGTGAGCACCGGCGGCGGCATTCCGGCCAAGGTGCACGTGCGCGCGCCCAGCTTCGTGCACGTGGGCGGAGTGCATCGCATGCTCGACGGCTATCAGCTGGCGGACATCGTGCCGACCTTCGGGTCGATCAACATGATCGGCGGCGAGTGTGACCGATGAGCGACCACGAGCGCAGGACGAGGACAGCATGAAGCACCTGATCCCGGAATTCGAGAAGCTGAAGGCCCGCTTCCCCGCAGGCTTCGAATCCTCGCTCGTTCTGCCCTGCGTGCGGCGTATTCAGGAGGATCGCGGATACGTGGGCGACAGCGACATCGACGGGCTCGTGGAATATCTCGGCGTTCCGCGCATCCAGATCGAGGAAGTCCTGTCGTACTACACGCAGTTTCGGCGCCAGGCGGTGGGGCGCTGGCACCTCCAGGTGTGCAGGAACGTCACCTGCTCCATGCGCAGTGCTGAACGCCTGATCGATCACGTCTCGAAGAAACTCGGTGTTGCACCTGGAAAAACCACCGCGGATGGCATCTTCACACTGTCGACCGCGGAATGCCTGGGTTCGTGCGGTACCGCCCCCGTCCTGATGGTGAACGACACCTATCACGAGAACATGAGCGTCGAAAAGATCGACTCGCTGCTCGATGAACTCAGGGAGCGCCGCTAGCATGCCCGGCAAGCAGCTGCTGATGACGTTTCCCGTCACGGCGACCTCGCACACCCTCGCAGACTATCTTGCGCGCGGCGGTTATGCGGCATTCCGCAAGACGCTGACCGAGCTCAAGCCGGAAGACGTGACCAAGGAGGTCAACGCATCCGGGTTGCTGGGCCACGGCGGCGCCGCGTTTCCCGCTGGGCGGAAGTGGAGCGTCGTGCATCTCAACGACGGCCAGCCGCACTACCTCTGCGCTAATGCCGACGAGGGTGAACCGGGCACGTTCAAGGATCGCTGGATACTCGAGAACGCGCCGCACCTGCTCATCGAGTCGATGGTGATCGCGGCGTATGCGCTGCAGGTGCGCAACGCGTTCGTGTACATCCGCGGCGAGTTCGACCTGCCGTACCGGCGACTTGCCGCCGCCGTCGAGGAAGCCTACGCCGCCGGCTACCTGGGCGAGCGCATCCTCGACACCGAGTGCGCGTGCGATCTCGTGATCTACCGCGGAGCGGGGTCATACGTCTGCGGCGAGGCTTCGGGTCTGCTGTCGTCGATCGAAGGCAAGCGCGGCTATCCGCGCAACCGCCCGCCGCGACTCACCGTGCAGGGCCTGTACAAGCGGCCCACGGTGGTGAATAACGTGGAGACGCTCTCGAACGTCGCCGGGATCGTCGCCAACGGCGCCGCCTGGTACCGGCAATTCGGGACCGCCAAGTGCCCGGGCACGCAACTGGTGTCGATTTCAGGCCACGTCGCACGGCCCGGCGTCTACGAGGTCGAGTACGGCTACCCGATGGCGAAATTCCTGCGCGAGAACTGCGGCGGGATGCTGCCGGGAATGACGCTCAAGTGCATCGTGCCCGGTGGAATCTCCACCAAGGTCCTCACCGCCGCGGAGGTGGAGCCGCTCACCTACGATCACCAGTCCTTTACCGCGGCAGGATCGTCGGTGGGCTCGGGCGGGATGATCGCGATCGCCGAAGGCACATGCATGGTGCGCCTGCTGCAGGTCATGCTGCGCTTCTACCACCACGAGTCGTGCGGTCAGTGCACGCCGTGCCGCGAAGGCATGGGCTGGCTGCATCGCATCATCGACCGCATTGTCGCGGGCCAGGGTCGCCCCGACGACATCGACAGCCTGTACCGGATCTCGCGGCTGCAGGACGGCATGACGATCTGCGGCATGGGCGATGCTGCCGGCTACGCGACGATCGGCATCCTCGACAAGTATCGCGACGAATTCGAGTACTGGATCAGGGAAAAGCGCTCGAAGCTCGGCGGCAGCCTCGAGGGAAGCGTTCATGCCTGAGATCTTCATCAACGGGCAGTCGGTGCAGGCCAACGTCAATCAGACCGTCATGCAGGCGGCGCTGGCGAACGGGTTCTTCATTCCCTATTTCTGCTGGCACCCGCAGCTGTCGATCGCCGGCAACTGCCGGATCTGCTGCGTGCAGGTCGAGGGCCGCAGCTGGGTCGAGATCGCCTGCAACATGCCGGTATCCGAAGGCTTGCACATACAGACCGACTCCGAGCTGGTGCGAGCGCACCGCAAGGCGACGATGCAGTTCATGACGCTCAACCACCCGGTCGATTGCGGCATCTGCGACAAGGCCGGCGAGTGTACGCTGCAGGACTACCACTTCGCGTACAACGGGTCGCCTTCGGTGTCGCGCGAGCCGAAGGTGCACGCGACCAAGTTCCACGACCTGTCCGAGCGGATCGTGCTCGACAACGAACGCTGTATCCTGTGTTCGCGCTGCGTGCGCTTCACGCGCGAGATCTCGAAATCGAACGCGCTCGGCATCAAGAACCGCGGAGACGTCTCGCTGGTCCGCGCAGCCGATGACCACCCGCTCGACGCCGACCCTTATTCCGACAACGTCATCGACATCTGCCCGGTCGGCGCGCTGCTGTCGAAGCCGTTCCTGCACAAGGTCCGCGTCTGGTACTTGAAACCCACGCCTTCGGTGTGTCCGGGTTGCGAGCGCGGCTGCACGGTGAACATCTGGCATCGCAAGACCGAATGGCAGCTGCGCGCGCTCGATCCGAAACAGAACACCAGCATCGCGCGCGTGACCCCGCTGGAAAACCCTGCGGTGAACGGACCGTGGATCTGCAACAAAGGACGTGACCTCGCGGGTATTTTCGAACGGCCGCGCGCGGATCAAGCCATGCTCAAGGGCATGCCAATCGAGCTGGACGACGCAATCGCGACGGCGCGGCACCTGATCAGCAACGCCAAACGCGCCGTGGCGCTCGTCTCGACATGGGCCTCGAATGAGGAGCTTGCCGCGTTCAAGGATGGACTGGGCGCACGCTTCACCACGTTCGTCAAGCGCGATCAGGAAGCACAACCCGGCGAGCGCTTGCAGGACGATCTGCTCATCCGTCCCGACAAGAACCCCAACACCGCTGGCGCGAGCACGCTGTTCGGTGAGGAAAGCCTGAACGCGCCGGCGTTTGCCGCGGATACGGACCTGGTGCTCGTATGGGGCGAAGGCTGCAATTTCGCGCAGCTGCCTGCCGGCGCGAAGATCGTCTTCCTCAATGCTTACCTGCAGCCGGAAAACGGCCACGCGGATGTCTTCATTCCGCTGAGCATCCAGACCGAGCGCGCCGGGCACTACACGAATTTCGCCGGCGTCGTCAGCGCTTTCGAGCGGTGTTTCGCCAGGAAGCCGACCGTCGCCGACGCGCAGGACGTCTTCGCCGCGATGGCGGTTGCGGCAGGGCGACCGTGATCCAGGACCTCGTCGTCTACGCCGTCTACATCGGCTATGCGCTGGGGGTCCTGCTGACCTTCGGCACGGTGCTGACGTGGGTGGAGCGCAAGCAGGCTGCGGTCATGTCCGACCGCATCGGCGCCAATCGTGCGTACGTCCGCATCCCTTTCACTCAGGTGAAGCTCGTCTGGTGGGGGCTGTTCCACGGCATCGCCGACGGTCTCAAGATGCTGTTGAAGGAAGACTGGAAGCCCGCATCGTACGATCGTTTCGCCTACGCAATCGCTCCGTGGGTGGTGTTCACGCCCGTGCTGCTCGTCTTCGCGGTCATTCCCTTCGGCGGAACGCTGGACCCGGGCAAGCTGCTGCAATCGCTGCCCGCGGCGGCCGCCTGGTTCGAAGGGCGCACATATCGCATGCAGATCGCGCGGCTCGATGCAGGCCTGCTCGTCGTCTTCGCGTTCGGCGGCTTGTCGATCATCGGGACAATGCTGGCCGGCTGGTCGTCGTCGAACAAGTTCTCGATGCTGGGCGCCTCCCGCGCCGGGTCGCAGATGATCTCCTACGAGGTGGTGATGGGACTCACCATCCTGGGGCTGATCCTGATCTACGGCACACTCGATCTCACCGCGATCGTGCAGCAGCAGTCGGGCATGCTGTTCGGCTTCCTGCCCGCGTGGGGAGTGTTCTACCAGCCGTTCGCGGCGGTGCTGTTCATGACGGCCGCCATCGCCGAGAACAAGCGCATACCCTTCGATCTCCCCGAGGCGGAGTCCGAGCTCATCGCCGGGTTCTATACCGAATACAGCGCGATGAAGATGGGCCTGTTCATGTTCGCGGAATTCATCGAGATCGCCATCGTGGCGGCGCTCTTCACGACGCTTTTTCTCGGCGGCTACAACCTTCCATACATGTCCGACAGCGGATTCACATTCCCGGGCAACCACACCGTGACGCTGCCGCACGGCGTGGTGGTGGTTACGCAACTCGTCGTGTTCCTGGCGAAGGTGCTCTTGCTGTCGAGCTTCCAGATCCTCATCCGCTGGTCGCTGCCCCGCTTCCGCTACGACCAGGTGCTGAGCTTCGCTTGGAAATTCATGCTCCCGCTCGCGCTTGCCAACTTGACGGTGACCGCGGTCGCGGTCTGGCTCATGACACCATGACGCGCGCCCCGTACAAGCGCAAGGTGTACTGGAACGAGCCTACGATGTCGTGGTGGGAGCGCGCGTACCTGTTCGAGATCGTGCGCGGGCTCCTCATCACCGGCGGCGTGTTCAGCAGGAACATGGTGCGCTGGATGACCGGACGCAAGGGCGCCCTGACCACGTACTATCCCGAGGAAACGCGCTCCGACTACGCCGCCGGCAACCGTGGCAAGCACATCCTGACGCAGCGCCCGGACGGACGGCCGCAGTGCATCGCCTGCAACATGTGCGCGACCGTTTGCCCGGCGCAGGTGATCGAGATCGACGCGGCCTTCGACCCGGGCGACCCGGCGCACCCCAAGTACCCCTCGCGGTTCGAGATCGACTATTCGCGCTGCATTTTCTGCGGCCTGTGCGTCGAAGCGTGCCCTGAGGATGCGATTCGTATGGTCAAGGAAGTTCCCGGCCTGCCAACGCTAGATCGCGACCACATGTGGCTCAACCTCACCGAGCTCATGACGTGGAATCCGCACGCCGATGTCGCCAAGCCGTATCCAGCGCGTGAGCAAGGCAAGGCGCCCGAGGGTTCGCGATGATCGACACCGTATTGCGCGACCTCGACACGGCCCTTGTGCTCGCCTTCGCGCTGCTGGCCTTCGCTGGCGCGGCGCTGATGCTGGTGCTGCGCCATCCCATGCAGGTCGCGATGGCGCTCATCCTGACCATGGTGTCGCTCGGCGCCATCTATGGACTTCTCGGCGTGCACTTCATCGCGGCGTTCCAGATCCTGATTTATGTCAGCGCGGTCATGGTATTCATGGTGTACGTGATCATGCTGCTCGACGTGCGCGATGCTTCGTTCACAGGCCGTTTTTCCGCATGGCTCGTCCCGGGTATCGCCGGTGGCGCGCTGCTCGTCGTGGCGCTTGGATACGCGCTGTCGTTCGGCGCCGAAAAGCTGTCGGGCGCACCGGCGGCATTCGGCCTTGCGCAGTTCGCGACTGTCTTCCTGACCGAATACTGGCTGCAGTTCGAGCTGACCTCGGTGCTGCTGGTCGCCGCGGTCGTGGCCGCGCTCGCAGTGATCAAGGGCGGTCGGAGGCTTCGCCGTGGATAGGATGCAGATCCTGCTGCTGCTCGCCATGGCGCTCTTCGCGCTCGGACTGCTCGGCGTCATCGTCCGGCGCAACGTGCTCGTCATGCTGATGTGCATGGAACTGATGCTGAACGGCGTGAACCTCAGCCTGGTCACGTTCTCGCGGCAGACCGGCACCGAGGCCGGCGCGGTGCTCGTCTTCCTCATCTTCGTCGTCGCGGCCGCCGAGATCGCGATCGCCATTCCCATCGTCCTCGTGCTCGTACGCCAGCGCCGCACCCTCGACGCCGATGCTTACGTGGATCTGAAGGGATAGCCCCGCGTGCTCACGCTGATCGTCCTCCTGCCCCTCGCCGGGTTCTTCGCCAACGGCCTGCTGGGCAATCGCCTCGGCAAGCCGTTCGTCACGGTGGTGGGTTGCGGCCTGCCCATTCTCGCGTTCGTCATCGCGCTCAAGTCCTTCTCCGACCTCGTCGCCGGCGGCGCGCCGATTGTCGAGACGGCCTTCACCTGGGCGCGGTTCGGCGACCGCTCGTTCGACGTTGCGTTCTATTTCGATCGGCTGTCCGCAGTGATGACGCTCATCGTCACGGGCGTGGGCTCACTCATCCACATCTACTCGACGGGCTACATGAAGGAGGACAAGAGCTATGCGCGCTTCTTCGCGTATCTCAACCTCTTCCTGTTCTTCATGCTGCTGCTGGTCCTGGGCCGTTCACTGCTGGTGCTGTTCGTGGGCTGGGAAGGCGTGGGCCTAGCGTCCTACCTGCTGATCGGCTTCTGGTTCGAGGATCCTGACAATGCCCGCGCCGGCAAGAAGGCCTTCATCACCAACCGGATCGGCGATGCCGGGTTCCTGCTCGGCATGTTCCTGCTGTACTGGGCCACGGGCACGCTCGAGATGGACCGGATCAACGCCTTGTTCATGACCGGACCGACACCCCTCGTGTCCGCGAGCCTGGCGGGCATACTCCTGTTCATCGGCGCCAGCGGCAAGTCGGCGCAGATCCCGCTGCACGTGTGGCTGCCGGATGCGATGGCCGGTCCCACGCCCGTGTCCGCGCTTATCCACGCGGCGACGATGGTCACCGCGGGCGTCTATCTGGTGGCACGCATGTCGGGCATCTACATGCACGCCGAAGTGGCCTCGCAGGTCGTCGCGACTATCGGGATGGCGACCGCGTTCTTCGCGGCGACCATCGCCGTTGTTCAGACCGACATCAAGAAGGTGCTCGCGTACTCGACCATATCCCAGCTCGGCTTCATGTTCGTGGCGCTGGGCGTGGGTGCCTACAGCGTCGCGATCTTTCACGTCTACACGCACGCGTTCTTCAAGGCCTGCCTGTTCCTCGGCGCGGGCAGCGTCATTCACGCGCTGTCGGGCGAGCAGGACGTGCGCAGGATGGGCGGCCTTGCGCGCAAGATTCCCGTCACCTTCGTCACCTTCGTGGTGGCGACCGCAGCCATTGCCGGCATTCCGCCGCTCGCCGGCTTCTTCTCGAAGGACGAGATACTGTGGTTCGCGTTCGCGAGCGGTCGCGGCGGCTCGCCGCTTTTGTGGGGCGTCGCATCGCTGACGGCACTGCTGACCGCGTTCTACATGTTCCGGCTGGTCTGGCTCACGTTCCTGGGCAAGTCGCGCATGGATCCCAAGGTTGAGCATCACGTGCACGAGTCGCCCTGGTCGATGAAGGGCGTTCTCGCTGTACTCGCTGCCCTGTCCGCGGTCGGGGGCTTCCTCGCCTTGCCACACTTCCTCGAGCCGATGCTGCCGCTGCCGGAAGTGCCCGAGCACTTGTACCCTCTCGAGACGCCACTGCTCATCGTCTCGATCGTGATCGCCTTCGCGGGTTTTGCCGCCGCCGCCTACTTCTACGGCAACGACGCCATGCGCGCAGCCCGCATGCGCGAGCGTTTCGGCGCGCTGCATCGTCTGCTGTCAGAAAAGTATTTCATCGACGAGCTCTACGATCGCCTGCTCGGACGGCCGCTGTACTGGATTTCGGAGCGGGTCTTCCTGCGCACCGGCGACCGGCTGCTGTTCGACGGCGCGCTGCACGGCCTCGCGAGCGTTGCGCGGCGCACCGCGGTCGCCTTCTCGCGGGTACAGACCGGCAACCTGCATCTCTACGCCTTCCTTGTGATCGCGGGAATGACCGCGTGCCTCGCCTGGAGCCTGCGACATGTCTGATGCGGTGCTCCTCAACGTCGCCCTGTTCCTTCCGGCGGCGGGGATCGGATTGCTGCTGCTCGTCCCCGCGCGGTCGGAAGACGCGGTCCGCTGGGTGACGTTCTGGGTGATGGTCGCGCAACTCGTCGCCACAGGTGTGCTCTACGTTCACTACGACGCGACCGTGCCCGGCCTGCAATTCGAAACCAAACTGCCGTGGATCCCGGCGTGGGGCGTCTACTACCAGATCGGACTCGACGGCTACAACATCCTGCTGGTGCTGCTAACCGCGTTTCTCGGCCCCCTCGTCGTCGCGGGCGCGTTTTCGGCGATCACCAAGGACGTCAAGCTCTTCTACGCGATGGTGTTCCTGATCCAGTTCGCGATGTTCGGCACCTTCGTCGCGCAGGACCTGTTCGTTTTCTACCTGTTCTGGGAAACGATGCTGATCCCGATGTTTCTCATCATCGGCATCTGGGGCGGCGAGCGCCGCATCTACGCCACGCTCAAGTTCTTCCTGTACACGGCGTTCGGCAGCATCCTGATGCTGGCGGCGGTGATCTACCTCGTGTATTCGCTGCAGGGGACTACCGGAGTCACTTCGTTCGCGTTTGCCGACTTGCAGCGCGCGGAGCTCCCGCTCACGGTCCAGCTGGTGCTGTTGTCCGCCTTCGGTCTCTCGTTCGCGATCAAGGTGCCCATCGTGCCCTTGCACACGTGGTTGCCCGACGCGCACGTCGAGGCGCCGACCGCGGGCTCGGTGATCCTCGCCGGCGTCCTCCTGAAGATGGGAACGTACGGATTCATGAAGCTCGGATTCCCGCTGTTCCCCGACGCGACGCGCTACCTGTCGCCTGTGATCATGACGCTGGCGGTGATCAGCATCGTCTACGGCGCATGCCTGGCGCTGGTGCAGAACGACATCAAGAAGATCATCGCGTACTCGTCGATCAGCCACCTGGGCTATGTGATGCTGGGCCTCATCAGCCTCGACCTCATCGGCATCCAGGGCGCGATCATCCAGATGGTCAGTCACGGCCTCGTCGCGGCGGGTCTTTTCCTCATGGTCGGGATGATTTACGAGCGCTGCCACACGCGCGAGCTGTCGGCCTACGGGGGCCTCGCCAAGATCCTGCCGGTCTACTCGGTGTTCTTCATGGTTCTCACGCTGGCGTCGATCGGGTTGCCGACGACCAGCGGCTTCACCGGTGAATTCCTGGTCCTCCTCGGCGCCTTCAACGCGGCGTGGCCGCTGCATGTCGCCGGGAACAGCTATCCGCTGTTCGTCAGTGCGAGCGCCGTCCTCGGCGTGGTCCTTGGTGCGCTCTACATGCTGCGCTTCGCGCAAACGTTCCTGTTCGGCGCGGAGAAGGTTCCGCACGGCCCCGTCATCGATCTCAAAGCGCGCGAAAAGCTGATCCTCGCGGCGATCGTCGTGGCGATCTTCGCGCTCGGCCTCTACCCGAACGAGCCTCTGCACAAGACCGAGCTTGCCGCCAAGGAATTCCAGCAACGGGTCGGCGCGATGTCTAGCGCCGGGAGCGTGCGATGAACTGGCTTGATGTCCTGGTCGCGCTGGCGCCAGAGAACCTGCTACTGGCGGGGATCGTCGTGCTGATCTGTATCGAAATCTTTGCGCACCGGGCGCGCGGTGCATTGGCGATCTCGCTGCTGGCCGTCGCGGTCGCAGCCGGCGCCGCGGCGCTCCTGGCAACGGGCGGGTATGCCGGCACGCCTTTCCCGGGCCAGTTCTCCGTGGACCCGGCGTGGTCCCTGGCCAAGGCGGTCGTCCTCGCGCTGGCGCTGCCCGTACTGCTTTTGTCACGCGACGATTTCGCTGAGGATGGGCAGTTCCACATCCTGATCCTGTCCTCGCTATATGGATTCTGCCTGCTGCTCTCGGCGGACAGCTTCCTCACGCTGTTCCTCGGCCTCGAGCTCATGGCGCTGCCCGTGTACGTGCTGGTGCTGCTTACGTTCAAGCGTCCTGAAAGTCCGGAAGCGGCGCTGAAATATCTGGTGCTGGGCGGTACCGCGACGGCGATGTTCCTGATGGGCGTCTCGCTGCTGTATGGAGGCAGCGGCACGCTCGCGATCACTGCCTTCGCGGTGGGTCTGCGCTCTGCGGACACCATCGCCACCGCCGGAGTAACGATGATCCTGCTGGCGTTTTTCCTGAAGGGCGCGATCGTGCCGTTTCACGCCTGGGCGCCTGATGCCTACGAAGGCGCAAGCATTCCCGTCACCGCGTACATGGCAACGATCATCAAGGCCGGTGTCCTGCTCGCCGCACTTCGGTTATTCGGGACCGAAGTCGTGTCGTTTCCGACCGACGATGTGCTCGCGTTCCTGCCGCTGGTGTCGATCGTGTGGGGCAATCTCGCGGCGATGCGTCAGACGAGCTTCCGCCGCATGATCGCGTATTCGTCCATCGCGCATGCAGGCTATCTCTTCTACGCGCTTCTGGGCGACGGCCCCGGCCGGTTCCAGGCGATGCTTTTCTACGTGCTCGCGTATGGCGTCATGAATCTGCTCGCCTTCGCATCGCTGCCGCCAGGCGACGATGACGCCAGCCGCGACAGGCTGGACCACCTCAAGGGCCTGTTCCAGCGCAGCCCGTATGCGGCGCTGATGATCGGCATGGCGATGCTGTCGCTCGCGGGTATTCCACCTTTCCCCGGGTTCGTCGCCAAGTTCCTCATCTTCCGGAACGTGATGACGGCGGGCTACACGGCTTACGCGGTGCTCGGCCTGGTCGGCAGCTACCTTGGCATCTACTTCTACCTGCGCGTGATCCAGTTCATGTTCATGAGCCCCACCACCGTCGTGGCCATGCCGCAGGCTGCTTCGCGCCGGCTGGCGCTCAGCGCGAGCCTGCTCTGCCTTGCGACAGCGGCGCTGGTGGCCGTCGTTCCCGGGTGGGTGCTGGGCTGGTTCTGAGCGCCTGCAGACGCCCGCGCGGCGCAGGCGGAGACTACAGACGCTAGCTTTGCGCCTGCGCCCCGCGGGTGATCTGCCGATGCAGCGCCGCGTAGCGCTGCTCCGCGCTGGTTCCGAACAGCGGGTCCTCGACGTGACGGATCGCTGCGCCGATTTTCGTCCAGTCGACGTCGCGCAGCAGCTTGGCCGCGAGCGGAAGAACCTCGCGGTCCTCCATGCGCATGTGCGTGCGGAAGGTTTGCAGGTAGTCTCGCGCATCGGTTTCGACGCGCTCGCGCGGAATGATCGATCCGGCGACGATGTCGTCGAGGTCGTTCACGAGCTGCTGTCCGAGGGAATGCAGATGCGCGTGCTGCCGGGTGAGCTCGTCGACCTTCGCTGCAGCACGGTGGTCGCGTTCCTTGACCTTGGCAAAGACGAGATCTTCCTTCGGGTGATGCAGCACGTCGGAGTAGTGGGTCATGTAGTACATGATGTCGAGCATCAGGTCGTACTGCGGCAGGCGGCCGTCGTGAAGGCTCTGCAGCTCGGTCTCGAGCAGATCGAGCAGCTTCGCAAAGTTGACGTGATCCATGTGCCACTGAGTCAGGGTGTCGTGCATGCAATGCCTCTGTCTGGAAGGGATGACTCGGTAATCGACGAGCGCGGCCGGAGTCGTTTCACCTGAACGCTTCGGCCCTGCGCAGAAGGTCCGGCAAGTCCGGTTCCGCAGGATCCAGCGGCTTGCCTGGATGAATGATCGAGACCTGGCAGACCTCGGCGGCTTCGACCAGCTGCCGGTACGTGCCCGCCCGGATATCGGCGATGTAGGCCTGCTTGTTTTCGTTGTACTTGAACATCCGGTCGTTGATTAGCTGGCACTCGTTGCAGCTGGGGCAGCGCGCGGTGTCGATCCATGCCTCGTCCGGATTGCGCGCCGGAGCCTCGACTGCGGGAGCGGCAGGCGCAGGGGCACCGGGTGCCGCGGCGACCGCCGCGTCCCCCGTTTCCTGCGGCGGCGCGGACGCCTGCCGCTCCTCGATCTCGCTCGCCCTCGCTTTTTCCCAGTTCGCCCGCTCCCGGGCGAGAAGGATCGCCGCGTGCGAATTGTGGATTCCTCCCTGTTCCTGCAAGCGATGCCAGAACGTCCGGCAGCGCGCGACCGTCTGCATGAGCCGGGCGTCGACGACGACGCGGTGGAGCATGTCGTCCGCATCCACTGCGAGGATGTACGGAACGCGATCGTCCGCCGACGCCGGCGAAGCGGCGAGCCATTCGTCGGCCGGCAGCATCGCGGCATTCCAGCGATCGCGCGAGACGCGCGCGAAATGTGCGCCGTAGCGACGATCGGCCAGGGCGAAATCGGCGAAGGTGAAAGGAACCTCCTCGATCGCCCTCTGAAGATCCTCGTCTGCATACTCCAGCCGCTCGACCGGCCAGTCGGCCTCGGGTTGCGTGTTGTCCTCAAGCAGGAAACGCGCCGCCTGATTGTCGCCGGCGTAAGGGTCGTACGTGAACGCCGGGAACGCCCTCGATTCCATCGCCGCCGCGGCCGCAAGATAAGGCGGCAGCGAGCTGACGGCGTCGCCGCCCGCGCTGTACACGCTAATGAGCACCGCGCCCCTGTGCGCGAGCGCGCGGGCGATGCGGTGACGCAGCGCGTAAACGTTGGAACTCGCCGTCTGGACGACGAACACTCCGCCCAGCGCGGTCGCCGTATTGGCCAGCCGCGTACTGCGCACGCCGAACGCGAAATGCGCGGCGCCGATGGCCGCCTCCTCGAGCAGATCGGTCGTCTCGACCAGGACCTTGACGGGAAGGCCCGCCGACATCATCTCCATCAGGCCGGCGTTCTGCGCAGCATCGCTCTGCGTCGCCGGGATGCAGACCAGATAGTCGGGGAACAGAGCGATGTCGTCGTCCGAGAGCGAATTGGCGTCGAAATGTTCGATGAAGGGATCGTGCTGCGCGGCTAGATAACGGCCCTCGGTCTCCAATTCGGCGATGGTAAGCGCCTTGACCACCTCGGCAAGCTTGGGAAGCCGCGCGCGATAGGCGGCTGCGGCCGTCGCGCAGTTGTCGAACTGGAACGAAAGGCTGTCTTCGCCGCGGGAGCCGTCGTGGGCATCGGTTGCGCGATAAAACGGCTGCGTCCGCAGGACTTCGAGCGCCCATTCGATGCGCTGCCGCCGCGCGGGCGGCAGCTCGTCGACGGGCAGATTGCGTCCCACGAGACGCGACATCGCCGCGAAATCGAACACGTCGCGATGCGGCCCTCCCACCGCCACGCGAAGGCTCCCGGGGCGCTGCCCCGCTTCCGAGTGGATAAACGCCGCCCTCAGGATATCGGCGAGCCGGACCATGAGACGCTCGGTGTTGGCGCGAAACGCGCGGCGCTTGCGTTCCTGCGCGGCGCGCCACAAGTGGGTGACGACCTCGGACGGCATCGAGGCGTCGCAATCGATCAGCCGCCCGTCCATCCCGATCTTTTCCGCGACGTGCGCCAGCACTCCCTGCTCCGCGGAATCGACCGGCGAGGCGAGCGACGACGTCGCCTGCTGCCATCTCTCCAGCAGCGTTGTGCGGACGCCGTCCGCGCAAAGCGCGCGGATGCCGTGTTCGAGGCCCAGCACGTGCCTTCGCAGTCGCTCGCCGTCGAGCCCGCGCGGCGCCACTTGCTGCAGCACTTGGTCGACGATCGACGTCAGGGAACGGACCTCTCCGGCAGTCGCTCCGCTGTCGACCAGCACCAGTGGGAAGTCGTACCTCAGCCGCGTAAGGTCGCGGTAGCGCGCGAGCAGCGCGGGACGAAGCCCGAGCCCGTCGATCGGGTCGATCCCCTCGCTGTGACTTTTCCCCGTGGCGAAGAAGAGTGCTTGTTCGGGAAAGCGCGTTGCGGTGTCCATGTCGGGTTCGCTGGCGGGTTGAGATTCGATGGCGCTGGCTTCAGGCGGCCTGGCGCTTGCCCGCGTCGTCCTCGGGCCAGATCGTGAACTTGTCGAGTTCCGCCTCGAGCCCGGAGCGGATCTGGTCGGTGGTGCGCAACTGACCCGCGCCGCGAAGCGTCTCGTAGCAGGGAACTTCCGGGTTGCGATACAGAATGCCGACGGGGATCGGGTCTTCTTCGGAAGCGATCTCGCGCGCGCGGTCGATGTCGGACGGGTCGTGCTCGATCTGGTTGCGGTAGGTCCGCGCAAGCTCGGGCGAGACGGTCAGGCCGTCGCGGTGCGAGAGCAGCAGCGTCTTGCCTGGGTCGTGCAGCCAGGGATCGAACATTTTGGGCAGGAACTCGGGACAGCGCTGGATGATGCGCAGGAAGGAAAATCCCCGGTGCAGGTACGCGGCGCGGATGATGTCGTAGAGCAGCTCGGGAATCCAGTCCACCGCCTGCGCCACGAAAGACACGTTGGTGACGCCAAGCGTCACCGTCAGAGGATTGAGCGCATTGAGCACGCTTCCGCGCGGCGTGGTGTTGCTCCTGAAGCCTATCGGCGAGGTCGGCGACGCCTGCTTCTTGGTCAATCCGTACACGTGGTTGTCGTGCAGGATCATAGTGAGGTTCATGTTGTAGCGGATGGCGTGGATCCAGTGCGCCGCCCCGATGCTGCAGCAGTCGCCGTCACCCGTGTTCACGAACACGGCGAGATCGGGCCGCGCCATCTTGACGCCCTCCGCGATCGGAAACGCCCGCCCGTGGATGCCGTGGAAACCGTAGGTCTTCATGTAGTGCGGGAAACGGCTGGAACAGCCGATGCCTGAAACGAAGACGGTGCGCTCCGGCGCGAGGTTCTCGTCGCGGCACAGCCGCTGCACCGCCGCGAGGATGGCGTTGTCGCCGCAGCCGCTGCACCAGCGGGGGACACCTCCCTGGTAGTCCTCGAGATCATGGTGTTCCTCGTGAAGCCTGATCAGACATTGCGTGACCGGCATGCTCATGACCCTTCTCCTTCGAGTTTCTCGCGCAGCACGCGAACCACGGCCGCGGGTTTGATCGGCTGTCCCCGCGATTGCGTCCAGCAATCCACGTCGACCAGGAAACGCGAGCGCAGCATCATCGCCAGTGCCGAGTAGCGACGGTTGTCCTCGTCGACCAGCTCGTCCTCGAGCCGGTCGGACCAGTTTCCCTCGATGGTGATCACGCGCGCAAAGCGACGCATGATCTCGCGGATGCCTGACGGCATCGGGTGGATGAAGCGAAGGTGGAGCGAGGACACCCTGCATCCCTCCGCGCGCAGCCGATCGACCGCTTCCTCGATCACGCCCTTGGTGCTGCCCCAACCGATCACCAGCAGGTCACCCTCGGCGTCGCCGTGCACCGGAGGCGGCTGCAGCGTCTTCTGCAGCGCCGCGATCTTGAGGCTGCGGTTGCGCAGTCCATCTTCGTTGGTGTCCGGATCGTAAGCCACCTTGCTGCCGCGGTCGTGGGCCAGCCCGGTAAGCGTGTGCATTCCGTTGGGCTGCCCGGGGACGAAGCGGCGGGCGATGCCGGTCAGCGCGTCCCAGTCGTACGGCTTCGACCCAGCCGGCACCGGGGTCTGGTCGACCGGCGGCGCGAGCCAGTTCGCATCGAACACGGGTCGCGAAAACGGCTGCTGCGCCGTCGCCAGACTCGCATCGGAGAGCACGACGACGACGGTGTTGAAGGTCTCGGCGATCTTGCGCGCGGTGATCATCGAGTAGAAGCAGTCCTCGATGTCAGCCGTCGCCATCACCACCTTCGGCGCGTCGCCGTGACTGCCGTAGATCGCCGTCAGCAGGTCACCCTGCTCGACCTTGGTCGGTTGCCCCGTCGAAGGGCCGCCGCGCTGCACGTTGACGACGACCAGGGGAATTTCCGCCATCACCGCGAGCCCAATGCCCTCCTGCTTGAGCGAGTAGCCGGGTCCCGACGTGATGGTGACGGCGCACTTGCCCGCATACGATGCGCCGATGGCGAAGGCGCAGGCGGCGATCTCGTCCTCGGCCTGGTGGACGATGCCCCCGACCTTCTCGAAGACGTCGGACAGGTAGTGCGATGCCGACGTCGCCGGCGTGATCGGATACATCGCGCAGATGTCCATGCCCGAGGCGAGAACGCCGAGGGCGACGGCGGTGTTGCCGTTGATCACGATCTGCGGCGACGTCGAGCGCGTGCTGGGGATCGCATACTTGAAATCCAGGTTGGCTTCCGCCCACTTGAAGCCCGCTTCGAGCAGCGCCTGGTTGACCGAGACCACTTTGGCGTCCTTTTTCCCGAACGTGCGGGCGACCTGCTCGTGCGCGAGCTTCGCGTCGAAGCTGTAGATGCTGCAGAGCATCCCGAGCACGAACATGTTCTTGCCCTTGCGCGGGTCCGCTATCAGCGCCTTGCACTCACGCTCGAGCGGGATCTCGTAGACGCGATACCCGGCGGAATGGAGCATCTCGACGGTCTGCGCGAACGATTCGACGATCTTCGGATCGCGATGCTCGCGCCACATGCTTTCGAGCAGGATCTGCGCGCCGGGCTTGAGCTCGCCGTCGCGCACCCGGCCGAGCAGCACCTGTTCGTTGAACGACACGACGAGATCGGTTTCGTCGCCGCCGTTGGTCACGGCGTTGCTCCCGATGCGGATGCGGATGCCCGATGCCCCGGCGACGCTTCGCGCGGGTGGCTGGATCTCGGCGGGGATGATCTCGGTCGTCCAGATGCCGTTGCCGGTGCGCGCCGCGATCGCGGCCAGCGACTGGCCGCAGCGCTGCGCGCCCTCGCCCGAGTCGCTGATCACCTCGACGATGTGCTCGGGCAGCGTGGTCAGGCGACGCGGCGCGCTCGCGACGCCCGTGCTTAGTGCTTCGGTATGGTCCGCCACAGCGGCGATGGTGTTCATTGTCGACGTCGCTTTCTATCGTCTGGATCCGGGACTGGCTGATGCGATGTTGCGCGGCTCGCTCCCGGCTCGAAGGGTGCGAATCCGCGCGTATCCATGCACGTCCGGACCAAAACCGAAATGTCGATCCGCGCAGGGGGGCTCGGGTGAGTACACGATCTCCGTATCGCGCAGCCCGAGGTACGCCTTGATGCCCCGCGCGGCCTTGCGCCCGGCGCCCATCGCTTCGATGACCGTCGCGGCGCCGGTCACAATGTCTCCGCCGGCATAGACCCCGGCGATCGACGTCGCCAGGTTCTGATCGGTCTCGATGTAGCCGCGCGCATCGAGCTTGATGCGCGACGTCTGGCCGAGTATCGGATTGGCATTGGTGCCAATGGCGTAGACGACGCTGTCGCATTCGAATTCGAACTCGCTGCCGGGTATCGCGACCGGCCTCCGGCGTCCGGACGCGTCGGGCTCGCCCAGCTCCATTTTCTGGCAGCGCATCGCGCGCACGCGTTTCTGCGCATCGCCGAGGACCTCGATGGGACTTGTCAGCCAGTGAAATTCGACGCCTTCCTCCTCGGCGTGGTGGACTTCCTCGGCCCGTGCCGGCGCCTCCGTCTTGCTGCGGCGGTAGACGCAATAGACCTTCTCGTGCGCCCAAGCGCATCGAGACGCGCAGCGCGTCCATGGCGGTATTGCCGGCGCCGATCACCGCGACCCGCTCGCCCGGCTGGAGCGGCGTGTCGTAGTTCGGAAAGTCGCGGGCTCGCATCAGGTTGCAGCGCGTCAGCAGCTCGTTCGCGGAAAGAACACCATTGAGCGATTCGCCCGGGATGCCCATGAAGCTCGGATAGCCCGCGCCGGTGCCGATGAACACCGCGTGGAATCCCATCTCCGTGATCATCTGCTCGATCGTGAACAGCCGGCCGACCAGCGTGTTGCACTCGAAGCGCACGCCGAGCTGCTTGAGCTTGTCGATCTCAACGTCGACGACCTCGTTCGGCAGCCGGAAGTCGGGGATGCCGTACTTAAGAACGCCGCCCGGCTCGTGGAACGCCTCGTACACGACGACCTCGCAACCCGCCTTCGCCAGATCGGCGGCGCACGACATGCCGGCCGGACCCGACCCGACGATCCCGACGCGGAACCCCGCGGGCTCGATGTATGGCAAGTTCACCCAGCCTTCGCGGATCGCCATGTCGCCAACATACCTCTCGAGGCGTCCGATCGCGACCGGCGCGAGCGTGTCGCCGACCGTGCACACGCCCTCGCACTGGTTCTCCTGAGGGCAAACACGGCCGCAAACCGCGGGAAGCAGATTGGTGTCGGTGATGACGTCGTACGCGCCCCGGAAGTTCTTTGCCGAGATCTTCAGGATGAAGCCTGGAATGTCGATTCCGACCGGGCAACCGCGAACACACGGCTGGTCGGGGCACTGCAGGCAACGCTCCGCCTCGACCAAGGCGTTCTCCCGCGTGTAGCCCAGCGCCACCTCCTTGAAGTTGCGGGCACGCTCCAGCGGCGCCTGCTCCGGCATGGGCGTGCGCTCCTGCGGAATGGTGCGGATCGTTTTCTTCTTGGCGGCCATGTCGATGCTTTCCAGGTTCAATTCATGCGTGCGTTGCGGAGCCCGCTGCGCCGCCATCGATCGTCGCCGCGGCGTCCGCCGCCGCGCGCATCCGGCAGGTCTCTTCCCACTTGTTCAGCGCATCCCGCTCGGTCTCCTTGAAGCGGGACAGCCGCGACATGAGATCGTCGAAATCGACCTCGTGCGCATCGAAATCGGGGCCGTCGACACAGGCGAACTTGATGCCTTCACCGATCTTCACGCGACAGCCGCCGCACATGCCCGTGCCATCGACCATGACCGGATTGAGGCTCACCATGGTCTTGATCCTGCGCGCTCGCGTCGCCTCCGCACACGCCTTCATCATGACCGGCGGCCCGATCGCGATGCAGGTATCGATGTCCGGATGCTTCTGGATCGCTTGCCGCAGGCCTTCGGTGACTGTTCCCTTGATGCCGCTGGAACCATCGTCGGTGCAGACGATGAGCTCGTCGCAGCAGGCGCGGAATTTCTGCTCCCAGAAGATCAGGTCCTTGTTGCGGAAGCCCAGCACGCCGATGACGTACGCTCCGGACTGCTTGAAGACGCGCGCCTGCGGAAAGACCGGGGCGACGCCCAGGCCGCCGCCGACACAGATCACTTTTTTCGCCTGCCCGATGGTGGCTGGGAATGCCCATCGGGCCCACGACGGCGTGCAGCGCCGTTCCGGTCCTGCACTCGCGCTGCATTTCGCGCGTCGTCTTGCCCACGGCCTGGATCACCAGCGTGACCGTTCCCCGGTCGGCGTCGAAGTCGGCGATTGTCAACGGGATCCGCTCGCCGTGCTCGCTCAGCATCACGATGACGAACTGCCCGGGCCGGGCGGCCCGCGCCATCAGCGGATGCCTGATCTCCAGCATGAACGTGACGTCCGAGTAGTCTTCCCGCGCAACGATTTCGAACACCGACATGAACAAGTCTCCGTTTCATCCCTCGTCGGCGTCCGATGCGTTCAAACGGCCGCTGCGCACGGACGCCGTGATTGCCTCGCGCAGCACTCCTTCAACGCCTCATCGTCACGTCCCCGCGCGCTTGGCCACCGGCGAATGCATGTCCAGCACCTGCAGCCTCGTCGCCTGCAACCGGCCTGCGACGACCGTCAGGAGCCGCTGCATGAAAGCGAAGCCGAACGCGGTGTCCTCCTTGCATGCGGCGAGCAGCTGGGAGCCCTCGAAGGCAAGCGCGTCGACGGGCTCGAGTGCCCGCGCCTGGAAGTGCTTTCCGCTGCCCATGAGCAGCGCCGACCAGCCGAACTCGTCGCCGGCGGACAACGTCTGCACTCTCAGCGTATGGTCCGGCGCCTCGATCTCGAGCGCGATCCGCCCGGAGACGATCATGTAGAACTCCGAGCACTCGCCACCTTCCCGGAAGATCACCTGGTCCCTGGCGAAATGCACTTCGCTCGCGAGCGTTGCGAGCTTCTCCACGTGCTGCGGCTCGAAGCCTGCGACGAAATGATGCTTCTGCAGCATTGTCCGGAGCGCCTGCGTGAGCATCTACCACCTCCCCCTTGTGTCCAGTAGACCCATGTCCACCGTCCCCGTCCTAGGCATAAGCGACGTAGTCCGGCTGGTACATCAGGGACTTGATGTGCTGCAGCAGATCCGCCGGCTCAGGCGCCTGCGCCAACTTGTTGCGATAGGCCACGCGTGCGACCGCGGTCGCAATATGCGCCGAGACCTCGCGGATACTCGCCAGCGGCGGAAACAAGCTGCCCTGATTCAGGTCGGCCTGCGTCACCTGCTCGGCGAGCGTGCGCGCGGCCGCCATGAACATCGTGTGGGTGACGCGGCTCGATTTGGTCGCGATAACTCCGAGCCCGACACCCGGAAAGATGTACGAGTTATTGCCTTGTCTCGGAACGTAGGTGTGCCCGTTCAGGGTCACGGGGTCGAAAGGCGAGCCGCAGGCGAACAATGCGCGTCCGTCGGTCCAGCGATACGCCTGCGCGGCGGTGCACTCCGATTTCGATGTCGGGTTGGAGAGCGCAAAGACGATCGGCCGCTCGTTGAGCGCGGCCATGGCTCGGAGGACCTCCTCGGTGAATGCGCCGCCCACTGCCGCGACGCCGATGATCGCGGTGGGACGCAGCGCCTTCACGGCCTCAAGCAGGCTGGCCTCCGGTGCGTGGTCGTGCGCGTAGGGCCGCTTGTGCGCCGCGAGATCGTTTCTCTGCTTGACCACGAGGCCGTGCGAATCGACCAGCCAGCATCGTCCGCGCGCCTGCGCCTCGCTCATGCCTTCCTCGACCATCGCCTCGACAGCAAGGTCCGCGATGCCAGTCGCCGCCTCGCCGGCGCCCTGGAACAGGAGCGTCTGGCTTCCAAGCGCACCGCCGGTGACCCGAAGCGCCGACAGCATTCCTGCCAACACAACTGCCGCAGTACCTTGTATGTCGTCGTTGAACGTCGGGATCCGATCGCGATACTTTTTCAGCAACCGAAACGCGTTTTCGGTCGCGAAGTCCTCAAACTGGATCACTACGCCCGGAAACAGCTTGCTCGCGGCGGTGACGAACTCCTCGACCAGCGCATCGTATTCCTCGCCGCGCACTCGCGGCTGGTGCAGACCGATGTACAGCGGGTCGTCCAGCAACTCGGAATTGTTGGTGCCGACGTCGAGCAGGACCGGAAGGCACGATTCCGGTGGCACGCCCGCACAAGCCGTATAGAGCGAGAGCTTGCCGACCGGGATCCCCATGCCGTTGGCGCCTAGGTCACCGAGGCCGAGGATGCGCTCGCCATCGCTGACGACGATGATGGCAACCTTTCGACTTGGCCAGTTGGCGAGGACCTCCGCGACGCGGCCGCGGTCGGCCGCGCTGACGAAGATCCCGTGCGGACGCTGAAAAATGTGCGTATAACGCTGGCACGCCAGGCCGACCGTCGGCGTGTAGACTATCGGCGTCGTCTCGTCCGGATGATCCATCAGCAGGCGGAAGAACAGCGACTCGTTGCGGTCATGCAGCGCCCGGAGGTTGATATATTTTTCGAGATCGCTGGGCTTGCGCCGGAAATTCTCGAGCACTCGTTCTAGCTGCTGTTCCTGTGACGAAACGTGCGGTGGCAGCAGGCCGCGAAGATGGAAGGCGTCGCGCTCGGCTTCGTTGAACGCGGTTCCCTTGTTGAGCGCGGGATCCTGCAGCAGTGCGACGCCCACCGGCGCCGTCCGATGAGTGGTTGCCGAAGCAACGTCCTTGCGTACGTCAAGCATCGTCCATTCTCCTCTGTGCGCACGCGACGGAAGCGGCGATCGCCGCGCGCATAGCGCTAACCTGTCTCCGGCACATCTTGATCGCACCGCACGTACACTCCGGTACCGACACGCAGTTGCCGCACCTTCCGCGAAGGCGCTAGCTGCGCGGCACCGGGATAGGTTAGACATCTCGATATATATCGATTCTGAACGCATTGCCGGCCACTACTTTGACCCAAGTCAACACTCGCCGACACGGGCCGGCTAACGTGTGCGGTGGGCGCTCAGGTCGCACGCCGGGGCGGTTGGCCCGATCGCCTCGGCTTGAGACCATCCACGTGTACGCGGCTGCGCCAAACAGGGGAGCGAAAGTATGGAGCGCACGACGCCTTTGATCGCCGGCGTGGGACTCGCCGATCGCACGCGCAAGTCCCGGTGGCCTGCCAGGCTCGACCTCACCCAGAGCGCGACCGGGCTCGTTCTCGTGTTGTTCATGTGGGCGCACATGTTCTTCGTCTCGTCGATACTCTTCGGCAAGGACGCCATGTGGACGATCACGCGGCTGTTCGAGGGGTATTTCTTTTTCGGCAGGTCGTACCATTGGCTGGTTTCCATCGCGGTTGCGGTGGTCATCTCGCTCATCGTCGTCCACGCCGCGCTCGCGGTGCGCAAGTTTCCGGCGAGCTACCGCCAGTTCGCGACGTTTCGCGGCCACATGCGGATGCTGCATCACGAGGACACCACGCTCTGGTTCTGGCAGGTCTTAACCGGCTTTGCGCTGTTCTTCCTCGCTACGGTGCACCTGTATGTCATGCTCGTTCGACCCGATCGCATCGGACCCTTCGAATCCTCGGACCGCGTGTGGAGCGAGCATTTCTGGCCGCTCTATATCGTGCTGCTGCTCGCTGTCGAGCTGCACGGCGGCATCGGCCTTTACCGCCTCGCCGTGAAGTGGGGCTGGATGAGAGGCAAGGACGCCAACGCGACGCGGCACCGCCTGAAACTCCTCAAGTGGGCGATCACCGTCTTCTTCCTGGTACTGGGTTTCGCGACCCTCGCGGCTTACATCAAGATCGGAATCGAACACCAGGCGCGCTATGGCGAAGCTTACGTGCCCGCGCGACTGCAGGCGCCGCTCCCGCCATCCCAGGCGGCGCCTCCGGCAGATCCCTCGGGGATCCCCAAGGCCCCCCGATGAACGTGATCTATACCGACGTGCTGGTGATCGGCGGCGGTCTCGCCGGGCTTCGCATAGGTATCGGCGCCAAGCGCCGCGGTCACGACGTCGTCATCCTGTCGCTCGTACCGCCCAAGCGCTCGCACTCGTGCGCGGCGCAGGGAGGCATGCAGGCGAGCCTTGGCAACGTGATCAAGGCGCAGGGCGATAACGAGGACGTCCACTTCGAAGACACGGTCCGCGGCAGCGACTGGGGCGCCGACCAGCGGGTCGTGCGCATGTTCGTCAATACGGCGCCCAAGGCCATCCGCGAGCTCGCCGCGTGGGGTGTGCCGTGGAGCCGGGTACGTAAGGGTGATCGCGAGGTGATCATCAACGGACAGAAAGTCACCATCACCGAGCGCGACGAGGCGCATGGCCTGCTGACGCAGCGCGACTTCGGCGGCACCAAGAAGTGGCGGGCGTGCTACGTTTCCGACGGAACCGGCCACGCGATGCTCTACGCGGTGAGCGACCAGACCATCGCCCAAGGCATTCCTGTCCATGAGCGCATGGAGGCGCTGACGCTGATCCATGACGGCGCTCGTTGTGTCGGAGCGATTGTGCGCAACCTCGTGACCGGCGAGCTCGTCGCGTACGTCTCCAAGGCGACGGCCATCACCAGCGGCGGCGCCGGTCGCCTCTATCGTGCGACGACCAACGCCGTGATCTGCGAAGGCACCGGCGCCGCCCTCGCCTTGGAGACGGGCGTTGCCGCGGTTGGAAACATGGAGGCGATCCAGTTTCATCCTACCGGAATCTTTCCGGCCGGCATCCTGGTCACCGAGGGCTGCCGCGGAGACGGCGGCCTTCTGCGCGATGCCGACGGCAAGCGCTTCATGCCCGACTACGAACCAGAGAAAAAGGAACTCGCGTCCCGCGATGTCGTTTCGCGGCGCATGGAGCAGCATATCCACAGCGGCAAGGGCGTGAAATCCAGGTTCGGCGAACACCTGTGGCTCGACATCACGCTGCTTGGCGAGCATCACATCAACCACAATCTGCGCGAAGTGAAGGAAATCTGCCGCTACTTCCTCGGCATCGATCCGATCAAGGACTGGATACCGGTCCGTCCCGCGCAGCACTACACGATGGGAGGTGTGCGTACCAATCACACCGGCGAGAGCCCGATGCTCAAGGGACTTTTTGCGGCCGGCGAGGCGGCGTGCTGGGACATGCATGGCTTCAACCGTCTCGGCGGCAACTCGGTCGCCGAGACGGTGGTCGCCGGCATGATAGTCGGCGAATTCATCGCCGATTTCTGCGATCGTGCCGAGAACGACGTCAGCATCTCGACGCAACTCGCGCGCGAGTTCATCGAGCGCGAGCGAGCGAAGATCGACGAGCTGCTCTCCGGCACGGGCAATGAGGACGCCAACGCGATTCGCGGCCGGATGCAGGACCTCATGACCGAAAAGGTCGGCATTTTCCGCACCGGCGACGACCTGGCGTCCGCGGTCGACGAACTGCAGTCGTTGCTGCGCCGCAGCCGCAATATCGGGCTGAAATACCGGGCGACTGGCGCCAACGCCGAGCTTGTCTCTGCCTACCGCGTCCAGAAGATGCTCAAGGTCGCGCTGTGCGTCGCCTATGGCGCGCTCACCCGGACCGAAAGCCGTGGCGCGCATTTCCGCCAGGATTTTCCAAAGCGAAACGATGTCGAGTGGCTCAAGCGCACGCTGGCGACCTGGAAGAGCGACAGCGACTCGCTCCCCTCGCTCGCCTGGGAGCCCCTCGACGTGATGCAGATGGAACTGCCACCCGGATGGCGCGGTTACGGCGCGAAAGACTATCTCGACCACCCGGATACGGCGAAGCGCGCAGCCGAAGTCGAGGCGACGAAGTCGAGGATGGGCACGGCAGACCGCTTTGCGATGCAGGAAGCCCTGATGCCCTACGACACGTTGCTACCGCCGCGCTATCGCACCCGAAATGAACGCATCGATGAGCCTTTTGAACAGCGCGTTCCAGAACAGCCGCGCGGGGGGGTTGCATGAGCGAAAAGTCAGCATCCGCAGCGCGCACCCCCGCGAGCGGGGACCGGCACCGGATGCTGCGCATCAGCATCCTGCGCTACAACCCGCAGGAAGCCGGAAGCGTTCCGCGGATGCAAACCTACGAGCTGGAGGAAGCTGACGGGATGACACTGTTCATCGCGCTCAACGAGATCCGGGAAAAGCAGGACGCTTCGCTGCATTTCGATTTCGTCTGTCGCGCCGGCATCTGCGGCAGTTGCGCGATGGTGATCGACGGCCGGCCAGCGCTCGCCTGCCGGACGCTCACCAAGAGTCTGGGCGCCGAGATCACGCTGGCGCCGCTGCCGGTGTTCGAGCTCATCGCGGACCTTTCCGTCAACACCGGCAAGTGGATGCGCGCGATGAGCGAGCGCCTGGAGAACTGGGTTCACATGAAGGAGCAGGAGGTCGATATCTCCAGGCTCGAAGCGCGAATGGAACCCGAGCTCGCCGAGCAGATCTACGAGCTCGACCGCTGCATCGAATGCGGATGCTGCGTCGCCGGCTGCGGAACCGCGCGGATGCGCCAGGATTTCGTCGGCGCGGTGGGACTTAACAAGATCGCGCGTTTTCGGCTCGATCCTCGCGACACGCGCAGCGATGACGATTATTACGAGCTCGTGGGCGACGATGCCGGCGTCTTCGGCTGCATGTCCTTGCTCGCTTGCCACGACGTCTGCCCCAAGGAGCTGCCACTCGCGACGCAGATCGCGTTCGTGAGGCGGAAGATGGCCGCCAAGGCGTGGCGATAGCGCGGTCGGTCGCTTCCGACGACGTCCTCGGCGGGCGACGCCACTGGCTTCGTTGCTTGGAGGCGGCCCGGAATGTATGCTCTACGAGCTTCGCACCTCTCTCCCAGTCCGATTGACGCAAGACAGGATCCCAGCACATGCAGCTCGCAAAATTCGTCAAGTTCCGCGAGGAAAAATTCGGCGGAGTGCTGTTCGAGACGCGCTCCGAGAAGGTGTTCACGCTGAACCCGACCGCCACGGCGGTAATGCGCGAAATCAAGGCCGGCGGCGACGCAGCAGGCCATCGCCGCACGCCTTAAGGTCCGCTTCAGCGCGCCCCCGGGAACGATCGAGCGCGAAGTCGGCGAATTCATCGCCGATCTGCAGCGCGTGGTCTGGTCGAGGATTGAGAGAGCGTGAACGATAACGTTGCCGCAGGCGCGGCCTCGCGCGCACGACCGCGCCTGCGCATAGCGGCACCGAATCGGAGGATCTCGGCGCCCCGCTCTACGTCGCCTGGCAGATCACCAACGAATGCAACCTCGCCTGCCTGCATTGCATCGAGGAGAGCGGACCGGGCAAGGCGTTCCCCGACGAGCTCGATCGGGACGCAGGTGTTCGGCGTGCTCGCAGCAGATGATGGATCTCGATGTTCCCTACCTGTCGTTCTCCGGCGGCGAGCCGATGCTGCATCCGCTCTTCTTCGAGATGGTGGAGTACGTCTGCGAGCGCGACGGGCAGCTCAAGATCGAGACCAACGGCCACTACCTCAGCCCGGACAACTGCGCGCGCCTGAAGGAGCTCGGCGTCAAGGCGGTGCAGGTGAGCCTCGACGGCGCGTCGAGCGCGACCTTCAACCGCAT
This sequence comes from uncultured beta proteobacterium, assembly GCA_963816915.1. Taxonomy (GTDB): domain Bacteria; phylum Pseudomonadota; class Gammaproteobacteria; order Burkholderiales; family Casimicrobiaceae; genus PALSA-1003. The sequence continues at coordinate 372,029 of CAWFMK010000007.1, read as the reverse complement.
GCGCGTGCGCGGCGAGTTCGACCGGGTGATCGACGGCGTGCGCAACCTGCAGCGCGCCGGCGTGCCGATCGAGATCAACTTTTCGCCGACGCACTTCAACGTCGACGAGATCGGCGCCGCGGTCGACCTGGCCTACGAGCTGGGCGCCTACAGCTTCTACACCGGCCGCACGATGTACACGGGCAACGCCGTCAAGACCTGGCGCGATCTGGCGGCTGTCGGAAGAGCAGTACGCAGACGTTCTTCGACGCCTTGCGCGCGAAGACCGAGGAGTACCGCGGCCGCATGCGCGTGTACTTCCACGAGTCGGGGCTGCTCGAGGAGCTGCGCTACCGCCTGCAACATCCGGCGGCGCTGCTGATCGTGCTGCCCAACGGGCTGGTGAAGCTCATCAACGCGCTGCCGTTCGTCTGCGGCGATCTGCGGCGCCAGTCGCTGCGGCAGATCTGGGCGCATTTCCAGCGCGCCTGGCAGGATCCGCGCGTCGCGCAATTCGTCGACGATCTCGCCGTCGATCCCGGCAAGACCAGGACGCTGCACCAATGGGTCTATCTCTGACCGGCGCCGCGACAGCAGCCGCCGCGACGTCGCCGTCGCGGCGGCTTGCTGCGCGTGTTCAGCATGGTGCGCTACCGGTTCTTCCTCTACGCGGGGCTGCTGCCCTACCTGCTCGGCGCCGCCTGGGCCTACGCCATGGCCGGCACGCTTCGACGCCGCGATTTTCTGGAGCGGACTCGCCGGCGTCGTGCTCGTCGGTCGTCGGCGTCGAGGCGTTCAACGAATACTTCGATTCGCGCATGGGGACCGATCGCGTGTTCAACCCGGCCGACCTGCCGCCGATGTCCGACGCGGTCCTGTGGCTCGGGATCGCTCGCGTTCGCCGGCGCGCTCGGCGGTCGGCGTCTACCTGACGCTGCGCGGCGGCTGGCCGATCCTCGCCTTCGCGCTGCTCGGCGGCATGGCGGCGATCTTCTACGTCGCGCCGCCGATCCGCTGGGCGTACCGCGGACTCGGCGAGCTGGTCATCGCGCTTTCGTACGGCCCGTGGATGGTGCTCGGCAGCCTCTATCTGCACACGCGCGCCGTGTCGTGGGCGGCGCTGGTCGGCGTCGCTGGTGCCGGGATTGCCTGATCATGGCGCTCGCGGTGGTCAACGCGATTCCCGACTTCCATCAGGATCGCCTGGTCGGCAAGCGCAACCTGGTCGTGCGGCTCGGTCGGCGCCGCGCGTGTCGGCTCTACCTCGCGCTCGCGGCCGTCGGGCTCGCGGTGGTCGCCGGTCGGCGTCGCGCCGCGGCGTCTTCCCGGCTGGCTGCCTCGCGGCGCTGCTCGCCGCTGCCGCTGCTCGTCGCCAGTAGCGCGCCGCGCGCGCTGCGACCTTCGAGACGCCGCGGCTTTCGTGCCGGCGATGCGCGCGCATCGTCGCGCTGCTACCTGCGTCGCGGTCGCGCTGTTCACCGCGGGCATCCTGCTGCACGGCGTGGCTGCGCATGACGCGGAGTGCCGAATCGATCAGCCTCGGCGCGCCGCTGTTCGTGTCGTGGCAGATCACGCGCGACTGCGACCTGTGCTGCCTGCACTGCTGCACCGAGTCGGCGCCCGGCAAGCGGCTGCCGGACGAGCTCGATGCCGACGAGGCGATGCGCGTCGCCGACGCAGATCGTCCGCTGCGAGGTGCCCTACGTGATGCTCTGCGGCGGCGAGCCGCTGGTCGTCCCGCACTTCTTCGCGCTCGCCGAGAGCGCTCGGGCGAGCGCGGCGTGCAGCTCAAGATCGAGACCAACGGCCAGCGCTTCGATGCCGCGGTCGCCGAACGGCTCGCGCGCCTGCCGATTCGGTCGATGCAGATCAGCCTCGACGGCGACACCGCGGACGTCTACGCAGCGACAGCGTCCGGGCGGCTCGCTGGCCGAAGGCGCATGCGGCGTGCCGCGCGGTGCGCGCGGCCGGCCTGCCGCTGGAGATCACGTTCGCGCCGACGCGCCTCAACATCGCACGAGGCCGAGCGCGTCATCGAGCGGGCGCGCAGCGTTCGGCGCATTTCGCTTCAACACCGGGCAGCCTGATGCGCATCGGCACCGCCGCGCGGCTCTGGGACAGGCTCGAGCCCGCCGAGCGCAGCAGTACGAGGCTTTCTTCAGGACGCTGCTGGAGCGGCGGCGACGTCGGTTGATGGGCGACATGGAACTTTGCTACATTCCCTTCGAGTATGCGCGACAGGCTTGCGAGCCAGCCTCGAGGAGCCGCCGGCGACGCTGCTGGTGCTGCCCAATGGCTGGGTCAAGGTCGCCGCCGCGCTTCCGCATATTTGCGCCGATTTGCGTCGTCAGACGCTCGATGCAGGCGTGGGATGCCTACCGCGAGCGCCTGGCGGCAGGATGCAGTGACGAGCAGCGATACGCCGCGCGCGCCGAGGACGAGTCGCGGCACGCGGAAGCAACGTCTGGCAGCTGATGCCGGCCGTTGTCCACGCCTGACCCATGGGAGGCACGATGAACGAGTTGAATGTGAAGGTCGAAAGCCCGAAGCCGGTCGAGCAGCCGACGCGCCAAGCCGACGAGAAGCCAGTCTTGGGAGACGCCCAAGCTCGAGGACGTCTCCGAACAGGTGATGGCGCAGCCGTACATCCGCTTCACCTAAGATACTTCTGCACATCCGCGATGCAGGGGCGCTCGGTCGATGAGTACCGCGCGCCCCTTTTCTTCGCCTGGCAGCTGACCAATCGCTGCAGCGCGCGCTGCTCGCCTGCTGCGAGGAGTCCGGGCCCGACAAGGCCTGGCGCGACGAGCTGACTCGCGCGCGAAGCGCTCGGATCTCGCACGGCGCGATCGCCGAAGCCGGCATTCCCTACGTTGCCTTCGGCGGCGGCGAGCCGCTCGGCGTCGCCGCACTGCTGGGAACTCTTCGAGCTGCTCACCCGCGGCGGCGTCGCGACTCAAGCTCGAAACCGACGGCAGCCGCATCGACGACGCGGCGGCCGACCGCCTGGCAGCGCTCGCCGTCCAGTGCGTGCAGATCTCGGTCGACGGCGCGACCGCGGCGACACACGAGCGCGTGCGCCCGGGATCGAGCTTCGCCGCGGCGACCGGCGCGATCGAACGGCTTGCCGCGCGCGGACTGCGCCGCCGCAGTTCGTGTTCGTGCCCACCCGCTTCAACATCGACGAGATCGTCGCCGCGTATCGACCTCGCCGCCAGCGCTGGGCTGCAGCGCGTATTCGTCACCGGCCCGATGATGCGCATCGGCCGCGCGGCCGCGGCTGGGACGCGCTCGCGTGCAGCGACGACGAATGGCAGCGCGCGGCCGACGCGCTGCGTGAGCGCGCACGCGTCGCGGAACGCATCCGTTGCGCTCTCGATCTATCCGTGGGACATCGTCACCGAGATGGAGCGACGCCTGGAAAGCCCGCAGGCGATGCTGCTGGTCGTGCCCAACGGCAAGGTCAAGCTGCTGAACGCGCTGCCGTTCGCGCCCGCCGATCTGCGGCGCGATTCGCTGGAGCAGGCGTGGGACGCCTATCGCGCCGCCTGGCGCGTCGCCCGTCGGTGCGCGAATTCGTGTCCGCGTGTCGCGCCGATCCCGGCGCTGCTGCGGCACGCCAACGAAACGTGGCCCGTACCTGGGCTCGAAACGACGGCCCACGCACCCGCGCACTCGTGATGCGTCGCGCCGATCCACGCTCGCGATAGCCGCGTTGGTAGCGTCAGAGTCCGGCGCCGCAGCTCCAGCACAGCTCGAAGTTGGCCGGATTCTCTTCCTGACACGCACGGCAGAACGTCGTGCCGGTTTGCGCGCGCTCGGCGGCGAGCGCGGCGAGCGCCGCCTGCGCGCGCTCGCGATCGCGCGCGTGCTCGATCCAGATCTGCGGCTGCGCGACGTCGGGTGGGACTTCGCCGACGATGCTCGAAGCGTGCTCGTTGAATACGTACGCGCTGACGCCGACCTGTTGCAGACGATGCAGCAGCAGATACGCGTCGAGCCGGTTGAGCGCGGTATAGAAGCGTTCCATCAGGAGCCGATCGCCACTGTGGCCGGCATCGACCTATGCTACGCCGGAGCGCGTCGGCGATCCACGCGCCAGAAGCGTCAAAGCCGGGACGAGACCCGGCTTTGACGTGGTCCGCATGGCGTCAGCGCTACGCAGCCTTCGCCTCCTCGGCGGACTGCTCAGGCGACGCGGGACGATCCACGAGCTCGACCAGCGCCATCGGCGCGTTGTCGCCCTGGCGGAAGCCGAACTTGAGGATGCGCAGGTAGCCGCCCGGGCGCTTGGCGTAGCGCGGTCCGAGCTCGTCGAAGAGCTTGTTGACGATGTCGCGGTCGCGCAGGCGATTGAACGCGAGGCGGCGGTTGGCCAGCGTCGGCGTCTTGCCCAGCGTGATCAGCGGCTCGGCGACGCGGCGCAGCTCCTTCGCCTTCGGCAGCGTCGTCTTGATCGCCTCGTGCGTGAGCAGCGAATTGGTCATGTTGCGCAGCATCGCGAGGCGATGGCTGCTGGTGCGGTTCAGTTTTCGAAGTCCGTGGCGGTGACGCATGTTCGTTTTCCCTGATACGCTTGAGGCTACGGCCGGTCCAGGTTGGCCGGCGGCCAGTTCTCGAGCTTCATGCCCAGCGACAGGCCGCGCGAAGCGAGCACTTCCTTGATCTCGTTCAGCGACTTGCGGCCGAGGTTCGGCGTCTTCAGCAGCTCGGTCTCGGTGCGCTGGATCAGGTCGCCGATGTAATAGATGTTCTCGGCCTTGAGGCAATTGGCCGAGCGCACCGTCAGCTCGAGATCGTCGACCGGACGCAGCAGGATCGGATCGACCTGCGGCGATCGAGCGCTGCTCGGCCGGCGCTTCGGTGCCCTTCAGGTCGGCGAACACCGACAGCTGCTCGACCAGGATCGACGCGGCGTAGCGGATCGCCTGCTCGGGCTCGATCGACGCCGTTGGTCTCGATGTCCATCACCAGCTTGTCGAGGTCGGTGCGCTGCTCGACGCGCGCGCTCTCGACCGCGTAGCTCACGCGGCGAACCGGCGAGAACGAGGCGTCGAGCAGGATGTTGCCGATGCTGCGCCCGCCGTCGGGCTTCACGCGCACGGTCGCCGGCTGGTAGCCGCGGCCCTTCTCGACCTTGATCTCCATCTCGATCTTGCCGCCCGCGGTCAGATGCGCGATCACGTGATCGGGATTGATGATCTCGACGTCGTGGTTGCGCTCGATGTCGGCGGCCGTCACGGGGCCCTCGCCGGTCTTCGCGAGCTTCAGCGTGCACGTGGTCGCGGTTGTGCAGCTTGAGCACGACGCCCTTCAGGTTGAGCAGGATGTCGACGACGTCTTCCTGCACGCCGTCGAGCGTCGAGTACTCGTGCAGCACGCCGGTGATCTTGACCTCGGTCGGCGCGTAGCCGGGCATCGACGACAGCAGCACGCGCCGCAGCGCGTTGCCGAGCGTGTGGCCGTAGCCGCGCTCGAACGGCTCCATCACCACCTTGGCGTGGAACGGCGACGTGCTCTGCACGTCGATGATGCGCGGTTTCAAGAAAGCATTGCTCTGCATGCGGATTCCTCAAGGCGAAACACTGCGCGGGCCGACCCCAACGTGGCAGCGGCTCGCCGGTTACTTCGAATACAGCTCGACGACCAGGCTCTCGTTGATGTCCTGGCCGAACTCGGAGCGGTCCGGCGCGCCCTTGAACGTGCCCGCCATCTTCTTCACGTCGACCTCGACCCACGACGGGAAGCCGATCTTCTCGGCGAGCTGCAGCGCATCGCTGATGCGCAGCTGCGTCTTGCGCCTTTTCCGTGACCGCGATGACGTCGCCGGCCTTCACGAGCGCCGACGGGATGTTGACGACCTTGCCGTTCACCGTGATCGCGCGATGCGACACGAGCTGGCGCGCCTCGGCGCGGGTCGAGCCGAAGCCCATGCGGTAGACGACGTTGTCGAGGCGCGACTCGAGCAGCTGCAGCAGGTTCTCGCCGGTCGAGCCCTTGCCGCGCGCGGCCTCGCGAAATAGCGGCGGAACTGGCGCTCGAGCATGCCGTAGATGCGGCGCAGCTTCTGCTTCTCGCGCAGCTGCTTGCCGTAGTCCGACTGGCGCATGCCCGACTTCACGCCGTGCTGGCCGGGCTTGGAGTCCAGCTTGCACTTGGAGTCGAGCGAACGACGCGCGCTTTTCAGGAAAAGGTCGGTGCCTTCCCGTCGCGCCAGCTTGCATTTGGGTCCGATGTATCGAGCCACTGTCTGCTATCCACTGAAATCGACGTGTTCGCTCGCGGTTTTCAGGTCGACCGAAGATCCGCGCCTAGATGCGACGCCGCTTCGGCGGCCGGCAGCCGTTGTGCGGCACCGGCGTCACGTCCGAGATGCTGGTGATCTTGAGTCCCGAGCGCGTTCAGCGCGCGCACCGCCGACTCGCGGCCGGGGCCCGGGCCCTTGATGCGCACTTCGAGGTTCTTCACGCCGCATTCCTGCGCGGCCTTGCCGGCCGCCTCGGCGGCGACCTGCGCCGCGAACGGCGTCGACTTGCGCGAGCCCTTGAAGCCGGCGCCGCCCGACGTCGCCCACGACAGCGCGTTGCCCTGCCGGTCGGTGATCGTGATGATCGTGTTGTTGAACGACGCGTGGATGTGCGCGATGCCTTCGGCGACGTTCTTCTTGACCTTCTTGCGCGCGCGCGCTGCGCGGCCTTCTGTGGTCGGTTGCTGTGCCATTCGTTGTGTCCTCGTGTCCTGTCCGCGGCTACTTGCCTTGGCGGCGTCGGCTTCGACGGCGACGCCTGGCGCGGCCTTGCGCGGGCCCTTGCGGGTGCGCGCGTTGGTGCGCGTGCGCTGGCCGCGCACCGGCAGGCCCTTGCGATGGCGCACGCCGCGGTAGCAGCCGAGGTCCATCAGCCGCTTGATGCTCATCGTCACCTCGCGGCGCAGGTCGCCCTCGACGGTGAACTCGGCCGACCTGCTCGCGCAGCTTGTCCATCTCGCGCGTCGGACAGGTCCTTGATCTTCGCCGAGTGCGCGATGCCGGCGGCGTCGCAGATCGCCTGCGCGCGCGGGCGGCCGATGCCGTAGATCGCCGTCAGCGCGATCTCGGCGTGCTGGTGGTTCGGAATGTTGACGCCTGCAATACGGGCCATGTGCCTACCCTATCCGTCCGTTAGCGATGTCGCGGCGTCAGCCCTGCCGCTGCTTGTGGCGCGGGTCCGTGCAAATCACGCGCACGACGCCGTTGCGCCGGATGATCTTGCAGTTGCGGCAGATCTTCTTCACCGAAGCCAGTACTTTCATCGTCTTTCCTTTCGCTTCCGCTCGAGTCCCGTTACTTCGCGCGGAAAATGATCCGCGCCCGGGACAGATCGTACGGCGTCAGCTCCACCGTCACCTTGTCGCCCGGCAGAATCTTGATGTAGTGCATCCGCATCTTCCCGGAGATGTGGCCGAGCACCACGTGGCCGTTCTCCAGCTTCACCCGGAACGTCGCGTTGGGCAGCGTTTCCAGGATCTCGCCCTGCATCTGTATCGTTTCTTCCTTCGCCATCAGCGCGTCGGCAACCCGCCCTTGAAGTTCGCCTTCTTGAGCAGGCTCTCGTACTGCTGCGACATCATGTACGCCTGCACCTGCGTCATGAAGTCCATCGTCACCACCACGATGATCAGCAGCGACGTGCCGCCGAAGTAGAACGGCACGTTCTTCCACGCGATCAGGAAATTCGGGATGAAGCACACGACCACCAGGTAGAGCGAGCCGAGCAGCGTCAGGCGCAGCGTGATCTTCTCGATGTACTTCGCGGTCTGGTCGCCGGGCCGGTAGCCCGGGATGAACGCGCCGCTCTTCTTCAGGTTCTCGGCCGTCTCCTTCGGGTTGTACTGCAGCGCCGTGTAGAAGAAGCAGAAGAAGATGATCGCCGCCGCGTACAGGATCTCGTGCACCGGCTGGCCCGGGCCCGAGCGTCGCGGCGAGGTCGCGCAGCCAGATCGTGTTCTCGCCCGAGCCGAACCACTGCGCCAGCGTCGCCGGGAACAGGATGATCGACGAGGCGAAGATCGGCGGAATCACGCCCGCCATGTTGAGCTTGAGCGGCAGGAGCGAGCTCTGGCCCGCGTAGACCTTGTTGCCGACCTGGCGCTTGGCGTAGTTCACCTGGATCTTGCGCAGCGCGCGCTCGACGAACACCACGAACGCGGTCACCGCGACGACCAGCGCCGCGATGCCGAGCACCAGCAGGATCGAATACGCGCCGGTGCTGACCTGCTCCAGCGTCTGGCCGATCGCGCGCGGCAGTCCGGCGGCGATGCCGGCGAAGATGATCAGCGAGATGCCGTTGCCCAGGCCGCGCTCGGTGATCTGCTCGCCCAGCCACATCAGGAACATCGTCCCGGTGACCAGCGTGATCGCCGAGATGAAGCGGAACGCGAGGCCCGGCTCGACCACCAGGCCCGGCTGCGCTTCGAGCGCGATCGAGATGCCGAGCGCCTGGAAGAACGCGAGGCCGAGCGTCGCGTAGCGCGTGTACTGCGTGATCTTGCGCCGGCCCGCCTCGCCTTCCTTCTTCAGCGCCTCGAGCGACGGCACGACCACCGTGCACAGCTGCATGATGATCGACGCCGAGATGTACGGCATGATGCCCAGCGCGAAGATCGAGAAGCGCGACAGCGCGCCGCCCGAGAACACGTTGAACAGGCCGAGGATGCCGCCCTGCTGCTGACTGGAACAGCTCGTCGAGCACCGACGCGTTGATGCCCGGCACCGGGATGTGCGTCCCGATCGCGGTAGACGACGAGCGCGCCGAGCAGGAACAGCAGACGCTGCTTCAGGTCGGCGTACTTGGTTGCCGCTCTTCAGTGCCGGGTTGGTCGTAGCCAACGTTCATCGTCCTCAGTATGCGATGCCGCGTTCAGGCGACGCTGCCGCCGGCGGCTTCGATCGCCGCCCGGCGCCCTTGGTGGCCGCACGCCCGACGAGCTTCACCGCCTTCTCGAGCTTGCCGGTCTTGATCACCTTGGCCGTCTTCGCGCCGCGCCGGCACGAGCCCGGCGGCCTTCAGCGCGAGCAGGTCGATCTCGGCCACCGGCAGCTTGCGCGAGATCCGACAGCCGCACCTCGGCGGTGTCGTCGCGCGTCGTGCGAGACGAAGCCGCGCTTGGGCAGGCGGCGCTGCAGCGGCATCTGGCCGCCTTCGAAGCCGACCTTGTGGAAGCCGCCCGAGCGCGACTTCTGGCCCTTGTGGCCGCGGCCCGCGGTCTTGCCCAGGCCCGAGCCGATGCCGCGGCCGACGCGGCGGCGCGCTTTCTTGCTGCCCGCGGCCGGCTTGATCGTGTTCAGTCGCATGATGCGTCCTCTATCCTCAAGCCTTGGGCTCGCTCGCTTGCGTGACCTTGAGCATGTAGCGACCTTGTTGATCATGCCGCGCGTCTGCGGCGTGTCGACGACTTCGACCGTGTGGCTGCGCCACTTGAGGCCCAAGCCCGCGCACCGTCGCGCGATGCGCCGGGTTCTTGCCCATCACGCCGCGAACCAGCGTCACGCTCGAGTTTCTTTCGCCGCGGCCATGTCAGGCTCCTGTCAGCTCTTCGACCGTCATGCCGCGCTTGGCGGCGATCTCGGCCGGCGCGTTGCAGTTCTCGAGCGCGTTGAGCGTCGCGCGCACGATGTTGTACGGGTTGGTCGAGCCGTGGCACTTGGCGAGGATGTTGGTCACGCCGACCACCTCGAACACCGCGCGCATCGGGCCGCCGGCGATGATGCCGGTGCCGTCGGACGCGGGCTGCATGAACACCTTGGTCGCGCCGTGGCGGCCGTCGACCGCGTGGTGCAGCGTGCCGTTCTTCAGGCGCACCTTGACCATCCGGCGGCGCGCCTCTTCCATCGCCTTCTGCACGGCGACCGGCACTTCCTTCGCCTTGCCCTTGCCCATGCCGACGCGGCCGTCGCCGTCGCCGACCACGGTGAGCGCCGCGAAGCCGAGAATGCGGCCGCCCTTCACCACCTTGGTGACGCGGTTGATGCTGATCATCTTCTCGCGCAGGCCGTCGCCGCGATCGTCCTGCTGCTGACGGTTCTGCCCCTGCCTGCCCATTGGCTTTGCCATATGCGTGTCCCGCACCTAGAACTTCAGGCCGCCCTCGCGGGCGGCGTCGGCCAGCGCCTTCACGCGGCCGTGATACCTGTATCCGGAGCGGTCGAACGCGACCGCCTCGATGCCGAGCGCCTTCGCCTTCTCGGCGATGCGCTTGCCGACGATCGGCCGCGGCCGCCTTGTTGCCGCCGTTCTTCACGTCCTTGCGCACGTCGGCCTCGAGCGTCGACGCGCTGGCCAGCACCTTGTCGCCGGTCGGCGCGATGATCTGCGCGTAGATGTGGCTGTTCGACCGGCTCACGACCAGCCGGGTCGCGCGCTGCTCGGCGATGCGCACCCGGGTCTTGCGGGCGCGGCGGACGCGAGCTTCTTTCTTGTTCATGACATCGATCTCCGGTTCCGGTTGTCGTGGCGCTACTTCTTCTTCGTTTCCTTGAGCATGACCCGCTCGTCGGCGTAGCGCACGCCCTTGCCCTTGTACGGCTCGGGCGGACGGTAGGCGCGGATCTCCGCGGCGACCTGGCCGACCTGCTGCTTGTCGATGCCCTTGACCACGATCTCGGTCTGCACCGGCGTCTCGACCTTCACGCCCTTGGGCATCTTGTGCACGACCGGATGCGAGAAGCCGAGCGACAGGTTGACCTTGTCGCCCGCGGCCTGCGCGCGATAGCCGACGCCGACCAGCGTCAGCTTCTTCTCGAAGCCGTCGGTGACGCCCTTGACCATGTTGGCGACCAGCGCGCGCAGCGTGCCGTGCATCGCGCTCGCCTCCGGCGTTCGCCGCCTTGAACACGAGCGTGTCGCCGTCCTTCTCGATCGCTCACCGTCGTCGCCGAAGCGGCGCGACAGCGTGCCGAGCGGGCCCTTGACCGTGATCTCGCCGGCGCCGAGGGTCACTTCGACCTTCGGCGGCAGCGTTGATCGGGATTGTTGCCGATGCGCGACATGGTCGTGCTCCTCCGTCAGGCGACGATGCAGAGCACTTCGCCGCCGACGCCGGTGGCGCGCGCCTTGCGATCGGTCATCACGCCGTGCGACGTCGACACGATGGCGATGCCCAGCCCGTTCATCACGCGCGGGATGTCGTCCTTGCTCTTGTAGATGCGCAAGCCCGGGCTTGGACACGCGCTCGATCTTCTCGATCACCGGGCGGCCGGCGTAGTACTTCAGCGCGATCTCGAGCATGCGGCTTCGACGTCCGTCGCCGACGACCGCGAAGCCGTCGATGTAGCCCTCGTCCTTCAGCACCTTGGCGATCGCCAGCTTGACCTTGGACGACGGCATCTGCACGGTCGCCTTCTCCGCCATCTGCGCATTGCGGATGCGCGTCAGCATGTCGGCGATCGGATCAGTCATGCTCATCTTGTCACCTCACCTGAGCCGGGCTACCAGCTGGCCTTGACGATGCCGGGGATTTCGCCGCGCATCGCGATCTCGCGCAGCTTGTTGCGGCCGAGGCCGAACTTGCGGAACACGCCGCGCGGGCGGCCGGTCAGCGCGCAGCGGTTGCGCAGCCGCGTCGGGCTCGCGTTGCGCGGCAGCTGCTGCAGCTTGAGCCGCGCCGCGAAGCGGTCCTCGTCGGACGCCTTCGTGTTGTCGATGATCGCCTGCAGCTGCGGCGCGCTTCTTCGCGAACTTCTTCACCAGTCGCGCGGCGCTTCTCGTCGCGGTTGATGACGGCCAGCTTGGCCATGAGCGTCCTCTCAGTTCTTGAACGGAAATTGGAACGCGGCGAGCAGCGCCTTCGCCTCGGCGTCGGTCTTCGCGGTCGTCGTGATCGTGATGTTCATGCCCCGGAGCGCGTCGATCTTGTCGTACTCGATCTCCGGGAAAATGATCTGTTCCTTGACGCCCATGTTGAAGTTGCCGCGGCCGTCGAAGGAGCGGCCCGACACGCCGCGGAAGTCGCGCACGCGCGGCAGCGCGATCGAGACCAGGCGGTCGAGGAATTCGTACATGCGCTCCTGGCGCAGCGTCACCATGCAGCCGATCGGATAGCCCTCGCGGATCTTGAACACGGCGATCGACTTCTTCGCCTTGGTGATCACCGGCTTCTGGCCGGCGATCTTCTGCATGTCGCCGACGGCGTTGTCGAGGATCTTCTTGTCGGCGATCGCCTCGCCCACGCCCATGTTGAGGACGATCTTGGTGATGCGCGGCACTTGCATCGTCGACTTGTAGCCGAACTGCTTCATCAGCGCCGGCACGACTTCCTTGCGTGTAGACTTCCTTGAGGCGCGCCATCGTCAGTGCTCCGAGCGACTGCTCGCCGTTCGACTTGAAGAAGCGGACCTTGCGGCCGTCGTTCGAGCGTGCGGAAGCCGATGCGGTCGGCCTTCTGCGTCACCGGATTCCAGATCGCGACGTTCGACACGTGGATCGGCATTTCCTTGGTGACGATGCCGCCCGGCTGGTTCTTCATCGGGTTGGGGCGCGTGTGCTTCTTCACCTGGTTGATGCCGGCGACGAGCACGTGCCCGTCGTCGAGCGATCGCGCGTGACGTCGCCGCGCTTGCCCTTGTCGCGGCCGGCGATGACGACGACGTTGTCGCCCTTCTTGATCTTGCGCATGTGCCTCCTACAGCACTTCCGGCGCGAGCGACACGATCTTCATGAAGCGCTCGGTGCGCAGCTCGCGCGTGACCGGCCCGAAGATGCGCGTGCCGATCGGCTCGAGCTTGGGGTTGAGCAGCACCGCGGCGTTGGTGTCGAACTTGACCTTGGCGCCGTCGTCGCGGCGCACGCCCTGGCGCGTGCGCACCACCACGGCGTTGTAGATCTCGCCCTTCTTGACGCGGCCGCGCGGCGCGGCGTCCTTGATGCTGACCTTGATCACGTCGCCGATGTGCGCGTAGCGGCGCTTGCGAGCCGCCGAGCACCTTGATGCACATCACCGCGCGCGCGCCGGTGTTGTCGGCGACGTCCAGCATCGACTGCATCTGGATCATTGCTAACTCTCCAACTTGACCCGCGTGCGCGCCGCACTGTTGATGCTGCTGGCGGCATGCGACGGTCAGTTTTGGACCCGGTCCGGAGCGAACCGCGGATGGTCTTTGCCGCCGCGCTGGCTACTTCAGGAACTTCCCTGCGACGGCGGAAAGCGAAGCAAAAGATTATGGCAGGTTTTTTGCTATATTGCAACAGCCGCTGCCTAATCAAGGCCTTGGCTGTACCTAATCACGCCACTTGAGCCTTTTCGATCAGGCGCTTCACCCGCCAGGCCTTGGTCTTGGCGAGCTTGCGGCACGCCTCGATCTCGACCAGGTCGCCTTCCTTGTACTCGTTGTTCTCGTCGTGCGCGTGGTACTTGCTGCGAGCGCGTCACGACCTTGCCGTAGAGCGGATGCTTGACGCGGCGCTCGACCAGCACGGTGACCGTCTTGTCCATCTTGTCGCTGACCACGCGGCCGATCTGCGTCTGGATCAGGCTGCCCTTGACGCGGCGCCGGCGCCGGCTTGCGCCGCCTGTGTCTGCTGCGCTCATGCCTGGCCTCGTCTTCTGATGCAGCAGCGTCCGCACGCGGGCGATGTCGCGCCGCACCGCTGGCAGCTTCGCGTTGTTGGTGAGCTGCTGCGTCGCCTTCTGCATGCGCAGGCCGAACTGCTCCTTGCAGCAGCGCGCTGCAGCTCGGTCTTGAGCTCGGTCGGCCGACTTCGCCTGCGAGGTCCTTCCTGCGTTCCGATATCTTCATCGTCGAATCTCCGTCAGCCGAGCAGGCGATGCACGAACGTCGTCCGGATCGGCAGCTTCGCCGCGGCCAGCGCGAACGCCTCGCGCGCCAGTGACTTCGTCGACGCCGTCCATCTCGTAGAGCACCTTGCCGGGCTGGATCTCGGCGACGTAGTACTCGGGGTTGCCCTTGCCGTTGCCCATGCGCACTTCGGCCGGCTTCTGCGAGATCGGCTTGTCCGGGAAGATGCGGATCCAGATGCGGCCGCCGCGCTTGATGTGACGCGTCATCGCCCGCCGCGCCGCCTCGATCTGGCGCGCGGTGAGGCGGCCGCGGCCGATCGCCTTCAGGCCGTACTCGCCGAAGCTGACCTTGGTGCCGACGGTCGCAACGCCCTTGTTGCGGCCCTTCTGCTCCTTGCGGTACTTCCTTCTAGCTGGCTGCAGCATTCTTCACTCCTGCGGTCTTGCGCGGCGCGCTTCGGCGCCTCCGGCGCCGGGGCCGGCGCCGCCTGCGGCTCGGCGTTGTGCGGCAGCACTTCGCCCTTGAACACCCAGACCTTGATGCCGATCACGCCGTAGGTCGTCTTCGCCTCGGCGAAGCCGTAGTCGATGTCGGCGCGCAGCGTGTGCAGCGGCACGCGACCTTCGCGATACCACTCGCGTGCGCGCGATCTCGATGCCGTTCAGCCGGCCCGCGCTCATGATCTTGATGCCCTGCGCGCCGAGGCGCATCGCGTTCTGCATCGCGCGCTTCATCGCGCGGCGGAACATGATCCGCTTCTCGAGCTGCTGCGCGATCGAGTCGGCGATCAGCTGCGCGTCGATCTCGGGCTTGCGGATCTCCTCGATGTTGAGGCCGACCTCGGCGCCCATCATCTTGCGCAGGCTCGGCGCGCAGCGTCTCGATGTCCTCGCCCTTCTTGCCGATGACCACGCCGGGACGCGCGCTGTGGATCGTGATGCGCGCGTTCTTCGCCGGGCGCTCGATCGTGATCTTGCCGACCGACGCGTGCGCGAGCTTCTTCTTCAGGTACTCGCGGACCTTGATGTCCTCGTTGAGCGTCGGCGCGAAGTTCTTGCTGTTCGCGTACCACTTCGACGCCCAGTTGCGGTTGACGGAAAGGCGGAAGCCGGTCGGATTGATCTTCTGTCCCATGACTATCCTTATTTCCCGTCGCCGACGGTGACGTGGATGTGGCAGGTCTGCTTCAGGATCACGTTGCCGCGGCCCTTGGCGCGCGCGCGTGAAGCGCGCGCAGGCTCTTCGGCCTTGTCGACGTAGATCGTCTTGACCTTGAGCTCGTCGATGTCGGCGCCGTCGTTGTGCTCGGCGTTGGCGATCGCCGACTCGAGCACCTTCTTGATGATCTTGGCGCCCTTCTTCGGGCTGAAGGCGAGCACGTTCAGCGCCTTGTCGACCGGCAGGCCGCGGATCTGGTCGGCGACCAGCCGGCCCTTCTGGGCCGACAGGCGCACGCCGCGCAGGATTGCAGTGGTTTCCATGTGAGCTCCTTACTTCCTTGGCCCGGTCGTCGGCGCCGCGACCTTCTTGTCGGCCGAGTGGCCCTTGAAGGTGCGCGTCAGCGCGAACTCGCCGAGCTTGTGGCCGACCATGTTCTCGGACACGTAGACCGGGATGTGCTGCTTGCCGTTGTGCACGGCGATGGTCAGGCCGACGAAGTCGGGCGTGATCGTCGAGCGGCGCGACCAGGTCTTGATCGGGCGCTTGTCGCTGACGTCGCGCGCGCCGCCTCCACCTTGCGCACTGCAGGTGGTCGTCGACGAACGGGCCCTTCTTGATCGAACGTGCCATGTGCTTAACCCTTCTTCGCTGCGTGGCGGCGGCGGACGATCATGCCGTCGGTGCGCTTGTTGCGGCGCGTCTTGTAGCCCTTGGTCGGCGTGCCCCACGGCGACACCGGATGGCCGCCGCCGTTGGAGCGGCCGCCGTGCGGGTGATCGACCGGATTCATCGCGATCGCCGCGAACCGTCGGCCGGATGCCGCGCCAGCGATTGGCGCCCGCCTTGCCGATCGAGCGCAGGCTGTGCTCCTCGTTGCCGACTTCGCCGATCGTGGCGCGGCAGTCGACGTGCACCTTGCGGATTTCGCCCGAGTGCAGGCGCAGCTGCGCGTAGGCGCCTTCGCGCGCCAGCAGCTGCACCGAGGCGCCCGCCGAACGCGCGATCTGCGCGCCCTTGCCCGGCAGCATCTCGACGCAATGGATGGTGGTGCCGACCGGGATGTTGCGCAGCGGCAGGCAGTTGCCCGGCTTGATCGGCGCTTCCGCGCCGCTCATGAGCTGCGCACCGGCTGCCACGCCGCGCGGCGCGATGATGTAGCGGCGCTCGCCGTCGACGTAGAGCAGCAGCGCCAGATGCGCGCTGCGGTTCGGGTCGTACTCGAGCCGCTCGACCTTCGCCGCGATGCCGTCCTTGTTGCGACGGAAATCGACGATGCGGTAATGCTGCTTGTGGCCGCCGCCCTTGTGCCGCATGGTGATGTGGCCGTTGTTGTTGCGGCCCGAGCCGCGCTTCTTGGCCTCGATCAGCGACTCGACCGGACGGCCCTTGTGCAGGCTCGGAGTTGACGACCTTGACCAGCGCCGCGACGGCCCGGCGAGGTGGGTTTGACTTTGACCAGTGCCATGATCAGCTCTCTTGCGCGAAGTTGATTTCCTGGCCGGGCTTGAGGCTCACATACGCCTTCTTCCAGTGGCGACGACGGCCGTTGAACGCGCCGAAGCGCTTGACCTTGCCCTGCACGTTGACGATCTGGACGCGTTCGACCTCGACCTTCTTGTCCTTCCACATGAGCTCGACCGCGGCCTTGACCTCGGCCTTTGGTGGCGTCGGGTCGTACCCGGAAGATCACCTGATTGTGCGGTCGGCGATGTGCGTCGCTTTTTCCGAGACGATCGGCGCGAGCAGCAGCGTAAGCAGCCGCTCGGGATTGAATGCCGTCGCCGGTACTGTCTTGCGCACGCTCATGACAGGATCTCCTCGAGCTCTTTGACCGCGCCGCGGGTGAGCACGATGTTCTCGAAGCGCACTAGGCTCACCGGGTCGACCTCGCGTGCCTCGAGCACCAGCACGTTCGTGCAGGTTGCGCGACGACATGTGAATGTTGTCGTCGAGCTTGTCGGTCACCATCAGCACGCTGCCGGTCAGGCCGAGTGCCTTGATCTTACCGGCGAACAGGCGCGTCTTCGGCGAATCGACGGCGATCTCCTCGACGACCGCAAGCCGTCCTTCGCGCACCAGCTGCGACAGGATCGACGCGATGCCCGCGCGATACATCTTGCGGTTGACCTTGTGCGTGAAGTTCTCGTCGGGCGAGCTGGGGAAGATCTTGCCGCCGCCGCGCCACAACGGGCTGTTCGCCTGTCCCGCGCGCGCGCGCCCTGTGCCCTTTTGCGCCCACGGCTTCTTGTGCGACTTGTTGATGTCGGCGCGGCCCTTTTGCGCACGGTTTCCGCTGCGCGCGTTGGCCTGGTACGCCACCACCAGCTGATGGATCAGCGCTTCGTTGTACTCGCGCGCAGAACACCGCGTCGGGGCCTGACATGGTTGCCGCCGGCTTGCCGCTGTCATTGATCAGTTTTAGGTCCATGCTCAGGCTCCCTTCTTGGCAGGGGTCTTCACCGAGACCTGGACGACGATGTGACCGCCGTCGGCGCCGGGCACCGCGCCCTTGACCAGCAGCAGCCCGCGCTGCGGCATCGACACGCACGACCTTGAGCGTCTGCACGGTGCGCGTGACGTTGCCGTACTGCCCCGCCATGCGCTTGCCCGGGAACACGCGACCCGGGTCCTGCGCCATCGAGATCGAGCCCGGCGTGTTGTGCGAGCGCGAGTTGCCGTGCGAGGCGCGGTTGGAGCTGAAGTTGTGACGGCGAATCACGCCGGAAAAGCCGCGGCCCTTGGTCGTGCCCTGCACGTCGACCAGCTGGCCGACGGCGAAGGTCTCGACGCTGACTGGCTCGCCGACCTTGAACGTCGACAAGGCATCGGCCTCGACGTGGAACTCCTTGAGGAGCTCTCCCGCTTCCACGCCCGCCTTGGCCAGATGCCCCGCCGCCGCCTTGTTCACACGCGTGGCACGGCGCTTCCCATAGGTGACCTGGATCGCGGCATAGCCGTCGACCTCGGGCGTCTTGATCTGCGTGACGCGGTTGTTCGCGACATCGAGCACCGTCACCGGGACGCTGCTGCCGTCGTCGGTGAAGATGCGGGTCATGCCGACCTTGCGGCCGACCATTCCAATCGTTTGCTTCATCTTGTAGGTCCTTTCATTCCGCCGATTACGATTGACCGGCGGTGCAAAAACTACCTTATTGCAGCTTGATCTCCACATCCACGCCGGCTGGAAGGTCGAGCTTCATCAGCTGGTCGACGGTCTTGTCGGTCGGATCGATGATGTCCATCAGGCGCAGATGCGTGCGGATCTCGAGCTGATCGCGCGAGGTCTTGTTCACATGCGGTGAGCGCAGGATGTCGTAGCGCTCGATCTTGGTCGGCAGCGGGACCGGGCCCTTGACGACCGCGCCCGAGCGCTTCGCCGTCTCCACGATTTCCTGCGCCGACTGATCGATTAGCTTGTAATCGAATGCCTTCAGTCGGATGCGGATTTTCTGGTTTTGCATGTCGTCACCCCTGCCGATCCGCTCGCAACCACGAGCGGACAAGCGTTGCTGTTTCCGCGCGAAAGACGCCTGGCCGTCCCAAGGCTTTCGCGCACACTTGCCGTTCCGGCGAAAAGTAGGTTTTCACTTTTCGACGATGAACTACTCGATGACCTTGGCCACGACACCGGCGCCGACGGTACGGCCGCCTTCGCGAATCGCGAAGCGCAGCCCCTCTTCCATCGCAATCGGCGCAATCAGCGTGACCGTCATCTGGATGTTGTCGCCGGGCATCACCATCTCGGTGCCCGCCGGCAGCTCCACCGAGCCCGTCACGTCGGTCGTCCGAAAATAGAACTGCGGACGATAGCCATTGAAAAACGGCGTGTGCCGCCCGCCTTCTTCCTTGCTCAGTACATAGACCTCGCACGAGAACTTGGTGTGCGGAGGAATGCTGCCCGGCTTGGCCAGCACCTGTCCGCGCTCGACTTCCTCGCGCTTGGTGCCGCGCAGCAGCACGCCGACGTTGTCGCCCGCCTGGCCCTGGTCGAGCAGCTTGCGGAACATTTCCACGCCGGTGCACACCGTCTTCAGCGTCGGCTTCAACCCGACGATCTCCAATTCTTCGCCAACCTTGACCACACCGCGCTCCACGCGCCCCGTTACCACCGTGCCACGGCCGGAGATCGAGAACACGTCTTCCACCGGCATCAGGAACGGGCCGTCGATCGCGCGCTTCGGCTGCGGGATGTACGTGTCCAGCGCCTCGGCTAGCCTGTTGATGCAAGGCTCGCCCAGCTCGGATTTGTCGCCCTCGAGCGCGAGCTTCGCGCTGCCAGTGACAATCGGGATCTTGTCGCCCGGGAACTCGTATTTCGACAGGAGCTCGCGCACTTCGAGCTCGACCAGCTCGAGCAGCTCCTTGTCGTCGACCATGTCGGCCTTGTTGAGGAACACGATGATGTAAGGCACGCCGACCTGGCGGGCGAGCAGGATGTGCTCGCGCGTCTGCGGCATCGGACCGTCGGCGGCGGAGACGACCAGGATCGCGCCGTCCATCTGCGCGGCGCCGGTGATCATGTTCTTCACGTAGTCGGCGTGGCCGGGGCAATCGACGTGCGCGTAATGGCGGTTCTTGGTCTCGTATTCGACGTGAGCGGTATTGATGGTGATCCCGCGCGCCTTTTCCTCGGGCGCGTTGTCGATCTGGTCGTAGGCCTTCGCCTCGCCGCCGAACTGCCTGGATAGAACGAGCGTCAGCGCCGCGGTGAGCGTGGTCTTGCCATGGTCGACGTGACCGATCGTGCCGACGTTGACGTGCGGCTTGTTACGCTCGAATTTACCCTTAGCCATCGCTGTTCCTTCGTCCGCTAGCTCTTCTTGTTGATCACGGCCTCGGCGACGGTCTTCGGCGCCTCGGTGTAGTGCTTGAATTCCATCGTGTAGGTGGCGCGTCCCTGCGACAGCGAACGCAGCGTCGTCGAGTAGCCGAACATCTCGGACAGCGGCACCTCGGCCTTGATCACCTTGACTCCGACCACGTCTTCCATGCCCTGGATCATGCCGCGGCGGCCCGAGAGGTCGCCGACGACGTTGCCCATGAAGTCTTCGGGCGTCTCGACCTCGACCGCCATCATCGGCTCGAGCAGGACCGGGGTCGCCTGACGCATGCCGTCCTTGAATGCCATCGAGGCGGCCATCTTGAACGCGTTCTCGTTCGAATCGACGTCGTGATATGACCCGTCGAACAGCGTCACCTTCACGTCGACCACCGGGAAGCCGGCGAGCACGCCATTGGGCAGCGTCTCGCGCAATCCCTTCTCGACGGCGGGAATGTATTCGCGCGGGACGGTACCACCCTTGATCGCGTCGACGAATTCGAAGCCCTTGCCCGACTCCTGCGGCTCCATCTTCAGCCACACGTGTCCGTACTGGCCGCGTCCGCCGGATTGCTTGATGAACTTGCCTTCGACCTGCACCGGCTTCTTGATCGCCTCGCGGTACGCGACCTGCGGCTTGCCGACGTTGGCCTCGACGCCAAACTCGCGCTTCATGCGATCGACGATGATTTCCAGGTGCAGCTCGCCCATGCCGGAAATGATCGTCTGGCTGGATTCCTCGTCCGTATGCACGCGGAACGACGGATCTTCCTGCGCCAGGCGATTGAGCGCGAGCCCCATCTTTTCCTGATCGGCCTTGGTCTTGGGCTCGACCGCCTGCGAGATGACCGGCTCGGGGAACACCATGCGCTCGAGCATGAGCTCCTTGGCCGGATCGCATAGCGTTTCGCCAGTCGATGCTTCCTTGAGGCCGACCGCGGCCGCGATGTCGCCGGCGCGGACTTCCTTGATCTCTTCGCGCTGGTTGGCGTGCATCTGCAGAAGCCGGCCGATGCGCTCCTTGCGCCCGCGATTGGAGTTGTACACGGTGTCGCCCGAATTGAGCACGCCGGAATACACGCGGATGAACGTGAGCTGGCCGACGTAGGGGTCAGTCATGATCTTGAACGCGAGCGCGGCGAACGGCTCGGTGTCGGACGCCTTGCGTGTCACCGGCTTGCCGTTCTCGTCCTCGCCCTCGACCGGCTTGATGTCGATCGGCGACGGCATGTAGTCGATCACCGCGTCGAGCATCGCCTGCACGCCCTTGTTCTTGAACGCGCTGCCGCAAAGCATCGGCACGATCTCGTTCTTTATCGTGCGCACGCGCAGCCCGCGCTTGATATCCTCGACGGAGAGGTCATGGCCCTCGAGGTACTTGTGTGTGAGATCGTCGTCGGCTTCCGCGGCGGCCTCGACCATCTTCTCGCGCCACTTCTTCGCTTCGTCGACGAGCTCCGCCGGGATGTCGCGCAGCTCGTACTTCATGCCCTGCGTCGCCTCGTCCCAGTAGATCGCCTTCATCATCACGAGGTCGATCACGCCTTCGAACTTTTCCTCGGCACCGATGGGAATCTGGATCGGCACCGGATTGCCCTTGAGGCGAGTCCGTATGTGGTCGTAGGACTTGAAGAAGTCCGCGCCCTGGCGGTCCATCTTGTTGATGAACGCGAGACGTGGGACCTTGTACTTGTTCGCCTGCCGCCAGACGGTCTCCGACTGCGGCTGCACGCCCGCCACCGCGTCGTACACCATGCACGCGCCGTCGAGCACGCGCATTGAGCGCTCCACTTCGATGGTGAAGTCGACGTGGCCCGGCGTGTCGATGATGTTGATGTGGTGCTGGGGATGGTTGTTCTGCATCCCCTTCCAGAAGCAGGTGGTCGCGGCCGACGTAATCGTGATGCCGCGCTCGCGCTCCTGTTCCATCCAGTCCATGACGGTCGCGCCGTCGTGAACTTCGCCTATCTTGTGCGAAACGCCCGTGTAGAAAAGGATGCGCTCGGTGGTCGTGGTCTTACCGGCATCAATGTGGGCACTGATGCCGATGTTCCGATAGCGCTCGATAGGTGTTGTTCTTGCCACGTTGGTTCGCTGTCTGCCGCTGTTGGGTCATATGCGTCGCGGAATCGATCACGTTCGTCCGTCGCCGCTGGTTTGTCTGGTCTCGTCTAGAATCGGAAATGCGAGAAGGCCTTGTTGGCTTCGGCCATGCGATGCACTTCCTCGCGCTTTTTCACCGCGCCACCGCGTCCTTCCGACGCCTCGAGCAGTTCGGCCGCCAGGCGCTGGCCCATCGACTTCTCGCCGCGCTTGCGCGCCGCTTCGCGCAGCCAGCGCATCGCCAGCGCGACGCGCCGCACCGGGCGCACCTCGACCGGAACCTGAAAGTTGGCACCCCCGACGCGACGGCTCTTCACCTCGACCATCGGCTTGGTGTTCGACAGCGCCTGCGTGAACACCTCGAGCGGGTCCTTGCCGCCCTTCTTCGATATCGACTCGAACGCGCCGTAGACAATGCGCTCGGCGACCGACTTCTTGCCCTGGCTCATCAGCACGTTGACGAACTTGGCGACGTCGCTGCTCGAGTACTTCGGATCTGGAAGGATCTCGCGCTTGGGGATTTCTCTGCGTCTTGGCATGTTCTCGTCTTCCGCTCAGTGTCCGCTCAGGCTTACGCAGCCTTGGGTTTCTTGGCGCCGTACTTGGAACGGCTCTGCTTGCGGTCCTTGACGCCTGCGGTGTCCAGCGAGCCACGAACCATGTGATAGCGCACGCCGGGGAGGTCTTTCACGCGGCCGCCGCGGATCAGGACCACCGAGTGCTCCTGGAGGTTGTGTCCCTCGCCGCCGATGTAGCTGATGACTTCGAAGCCGTTGGTCAGCCGCACCTTCGCCACCTTGCGCAGCGCGGAGTTCGGCTTTTTCGGCGTCGTCGTGTACACACGCGTGCACACGCCACGTTTTTGCGGGCTGCGCTTGAGCGCAGGCACCTTGCTCTTCGACACAGGGGCGACACGGCCCTTGCGCACCAGCTGATTGATCGTCGGCATCCTGATTGTCCGTTTCGTCCGCGCGCTCCTGACGAAGCGCGCGCATCGTTTCGCGAAACTGCTTCTGGAAACCGGTCGCGCTGACCCGATTTCGTGACTCTTTTCGTGCGCCGGCTCCAAATCGGAGTTCGGCGACTCAACAACCCACCGCAACCCACTCCACCAAAAATCGCTGCATCAAAAACCAAGTGGCCCAAGCATTGTCTGCAAAGGCCACTCTTATCGCGCCTCGTCCGACAAATGCCCGGTTTTTCAGGGCCTGCGGATGGGTACGCCGCCTTGCAACCGGGGCAGGAACGCTTGCTCCGCGTTTTCCTGGGGTTCTAGGCGAAAAGACTATCGATTTTAAGGGACTAGCGTCATTGTGTCAACGCTCACACCCGCCTCAGACATCTATATCCACCCAGAGCGGCTGGTGATCCGAGCCGACCGCGGCGGCATCGACGCGGCAGCTGCGGATATGCTCGAAAAGCGCCGACGAAACGAAGCAGAAATCGATCCGGCCGCCGGACCCGATGGTCGCGCCGTCGCCCTCGCGATTGCCCGCCGCGACCCAGGCGTCCACGAACCCGCCGAGCCGGTTGAGTCGCCCGTACCGCGCCGATCGGGGGCCGACGATCACGTCATACTCCGGCGAGGAGGCCTCGAAGTTGAAATCGCCCAGCAATACCGCTTCGGCCGGCATAGGCGGCATCTCGCCCTCGGTCCACCCCGCGCCGGGATCGGGGTGGCCGCCGCACCAGGCGCCCCCTTCGAGGGGCGCTCGGGCATGGATATCGAGCAGCGCTTCGATTTGCGGCAGCCGGGTGCCAGGGCTCAGGTGACTGAGATGCACCGAATAGATGCGCAAGGGCATTGCGTTCGCGGTCACGATGACCGCCTCGAGAGCACCCTGCTGAATGCTGTGCTGCGTCAGCGTGCCGTATTTGGGCAGCGGATGGTTGCGCGACGAAACGATCGCGGGGCGCGACAGGATCATCGTGCCGAACTGCCGACGGCGGTTGACCAGCCGGCCGGTGGCGTCCCGATAACTCGCGTCCATGTCGAGATTGGCGCCGTAGACCCAGTGGTGCTCGGGTAAGTGCGACGCCAGCACGGCAGGGCCGTCGACGCCACCGGAGCGCTGCCAATGGCGTTCCACCTCCTGCAGTGCGATCACATCCGCGTCGGCGACCTCGCGGGCAATGCGCCCGAGGTCGTAGCGCCCGTCCTTTCCGAGTCCGTACTGGATGTTGTAAGTGACGAATTTCATCGCATCCTCAGACGCGTGCGGGCGCGCAGGCGCCGAAGCCGCTTTGCGCGCGATGGAGGACCCTGCCGTGGGAGCGTCCGCGGGCCGGCGTGAGCGCCGCTGCGCGAGCCGCCGTGCTCGCGCTATGCAAGCCGATCCCGGCCGGAACCGCGCTCGTTGACGTGCAGGGCTGCCCGCGAAAGATTCATCAGTTTCCGGCTCGCACTGGCGCGAGTCAGTTCGAGCATCCCGCAGTCGGGCGCCAGAATGAGCTGCTTCCTCGGCAGGTAACGCAGGGCATCGTTGGCCCTCGTCACCAGCGAGTCGACGCTCTCGACCTCATTCTCGCCGACGTCGATCACGCCGAGCATGACCGATTTCGTTCCGATGGCGCCCAGCATGGAAACATCCAGATTGCATGCCGCCCCTTCGATGGAAACGACGTCGAGCTTGGACAAGGATAGCCACGCCAGCACATCGCGGTAATAGTCCTCGTTCGCCTTGTAGCGGATGCCTTTTCGCTCCAGCGGCTTGTTCGGATAGCCTCGGCAAATATGCACGACGAAAGTCGCCTTGTTCTCCAATCCCGCAAAACAGCGCTCCAGTGCTTCGAGACCCCATGCCTGCGCGGCGTCGGGATAGCGCAGCAGCACAGGATCGTCGAACTGGATCATGCGGCATCCGGCCGCGACGAGCGCCACGACTTCATGATGAATCGCGTCGGCATAATCGAAGGCAAGTCGCCTGCGATCGCCCTGATAATGCTCATCCGCGACACAGTCGGCGACGGTGCTCGGACCGGGCAGCGATATCTTGGGGACCCCGAGGGCATGGCGCTTGGTGAACAGGAATTCGTCCACGAGCATCGGCTGCCCGTACGCGATCTTGCCGATGACGCGCGGAGCGTCCTGGCGGGTGGTTCCACCCCGCATCGAGATCGACTTGCGGTTGCAGGCATCGACACCGTGCAATCGGTTGACGATATGAAGCACGTAGTGGCCGCGCCGCTCTTCTCCGTCGGTCATGATGTCGATGCCCGCACGGTTTTGATCCTTGATGGCTTCGAGCGCGGCCCTGTCGAGCAGCCCCGCGAATGGCAAGTCCCCGACTTCCCTGCGGCGATCGTCGAAGGCATATCCAAAGCTGTCGAGCAGCGCGCGCCCGTTTTGCCTGTAGACATACCGCGGTTTGGGATAGCTTCCCACGATCGCGGTTAAAACCTTGTCTTGCGGCACGTTCGGCATGACGAGTAGCGGTTACCGCTCAATCCACAATGCGTGCATCGAGCCGCCTTCCGCTCGACTTGTCGAAGAGCATAGCGCTCGTTGGGGCGAAGACCAACGGCACGCTGTCGCCTTCGCGGTGGCTGGGTTCGGCGCCAGGCTCGAGAAAACGAATCACACCCAACGGTGACTCGGCGGCGTAGAGGACCTCGCGTCCCATCGGCTCGACCGAGCTGATGCGCGCAGGCATACCGCCCTCCGTGACCCGCAGGCTCTCAGGCCGAAGCCCGAGGACCACCGCACCGCGCGCCGATCCTGCGAAGCGGACGCTCGCCTGGTGAAGCCTGATCACGCTGCCGTCGGCCTCGCCCTCCAGCAGATTGATCGGTGGCGATCCGATGAAGCTGGCGACGAACAGCGTGTCGGGCCGCTCGTAGAAATCATCGGCAGCGCCTTCCTGCTCCACCCGGCCGACGTTCATCACTACGACGCGGTCTGCCATCGTCGTGGCTTCGATCTGGTCGTGGGTCACGAGGATGGTGGTCACCCCCAGCTCGCGCTGGATGCGGCGGATCTCCGTGCGCATCGTGAGGCGCAGCCCCGCATCGAGATTCGATAGCGGCTCGTCGAGCAGCAGCAGGTGCGGACGCTTCACCAGCGCGCGGGCGAGCGCCACCCGCTGCTGCTGTCCGCCCGAGAGCTGGCTCGGCCGCCGGTCGAGCAGCATGTCGACGCGCACGAGACGCAGCGATCTCACGGGCGCGGCGCTCGGCCTCTGCGCGCTCGACCTTCTTGAAACGAAGGGGAAACATGATGTTGTCGAGCACCGACATGTTGGGATAGAGCGCGTAGGACTGAAACACGATGCCTACGTTACGGCCGCGCGCTTCGACATCGTTGACCCGCGCGCCGTCGAAGGTGATGTCGCCGCCGGTCGGCTGATAGATACCTGCGAGCATCATCAGCGTCGTCGACTTGCCGCAGCCGGATGGTCCCAGCACTGCTACGAAGGCGCCGTCGTCGATAGTCAGGTCGATGCCGGCGACGGCGATCGCGCCGCCCCACTCCTTGCGCAGGTTCGAAAGCTCGATTCGCGCCATGGCTTATCCCTTGATTCCCCCGATGGTCATCTGGGTGAGGTACTTCTGGCAGAAGACGTACAGGAGCAAGCTCGGCAGAACGTAGAACACGGCGACCGCCGCCACGATGCCGTAGTCGACGCCCATCACGTCGTCTGCTACCCAGAACAGGTACAGGCTCATGACCCAGTTGGTGTTCTCGATGAGAAAGGTCCGCACGAAGATGTATTCCTCCCACGCGCGGATGAAGGCGAACACCGCGACGGCGATCAGGCCGACGCGCACCTGCGGCAGGACGACGAGGAGAAATGCCTGGCGCCGTGTCGCGCCGTCGGTCATGGCGCTCATCTCGATGTCCCAGGGAACGCCGTCGAAAAAACCCTTCATCACGAAAACGTAGAACGGCAGCTCGATTGCCGCGAGCACCAGCATTACGCCGACGATCGTGTCGAGCAGGCCGATCCAGTGCAGCATGAGGAAAATCGGAATGATCAACGTCATCGCCGGAAACGCGTGCAGTACGAGCAAGCCCTGCAGAAAACCGTTGCGCCCGCGAAAGGCGAAGCGCGAGATGTAATACCCTGCCAACGACGCCACGCTGAGGATGATGACAGTCTGCGACACGGCGAGCACGAGCGAGTTGAAGAATGCTCTCCACACGGATGGAAACTGCGCGCCCGACGTTGCTTTCGAGCGCAGCTCCTCGACAAAATCCGCGCGCGTCAGGAAGCGAAAATTGGCGAGATGAAGTCGTTCCCCGATGAGTGCTGCAAGCAGCCCGACGGCGATCGCAGTCAACGCCAGACCGATAACGAGTCGAAGTCCCGCCGACGCCACCGTCATGTGAACGATGCTGTAGACGAGCACGGCGGGCACGATGATCGCGCATGCCGTCCACAGCACATCGCTCGCCACCCCACCGGTGCGGGCCGTGAACGCGATCACGACCATCCAGAAGTAAGGCAGGATGATCGGCACCGAGACGACGACCAGGAACACGAGCAACGCCGACTGGGTGCTGAAGCGCGTGCGCCACGTACGGCGGGCGAGCGCACGCCAGTCCGGCTGCCCGGCGGCGGTCGCTGCGTGGCCCAGCAGAGCGTCGTCGCTCATCAATGCACCTCGATGCGCGGCGGCTGCAGCAGCCGGCTGCATATCCATCAATCGCCACAGTGCGAGCGCAGCGATGACGCCGATCACGACCAGGATCAGCGACAGCGCCGCGCCATAGGCGTATTCGCCGCTCTCGAACGCGCGCCGATAGGCGTAGAGCGAGAAGACCGTCGTGTCGTAGAACGGACCGCCGCCGGTGATCAGCAGGATGTACTCGAAGCTCACGAGCAGCGACAGCGATCTGATGGATCGTCATGTAGGAGATTGGCCAGCGCAGCGCCGGCAGCGTGACGTGGCGGACGATGGCGAGCGATCCGGCGCCGTCGACGCGAGCGGCGTGGAACAGGTGCTCGGGAATCGAGCGTATGGCCGACGTGAAGATGAGCATGCCCAGCGACGCCCCGATGAAGCCGTTGGCCAGAATGATCACCAGCAGCGGATGATTGTTGCGCAGGTCGATCGGAGGCATGTCGAAGACATGGATCACGATCTGGTTGAGCAGTCCGCGCTCGTTGGGGTCGATCACCCACAACCACAGCAGCGCGTACACCACCGACGGGCTCATCCGCGGCAGCAGCCACACGGCGCGAAAGAAAGCGCCGAGGCGCCGTGGCACGGCGGTCGTCACCAGCGCCAGCAGCAGCGCGAAAGTGACGTTGAAGACGCTGAGCGTCGCCACCACGAAGATGAAGGTGATGCCGAGCGCGCCGAGCAAGCGCGTGTCGCGCGTGAACATCCGCTCGAAATTCTCGAGCGTGAATTTCGCCAAGAGCCAGCGTGCGGCCCATGTCGGTGAACGCCAGGACGACATCGATGATCATCGGCGCGACAAAGAACACGAGCAGCAAGATCAACGCCGGCCCGAGAAACAGGCCGAAGTTGGTCCACTGTCGGCGAAGCTGCGCGCGCGCGAAATCAGGCATGACGGAAGGTCGACGCTAAGCGAGAAGGGGAAGCCTTTCGATTGCTGCTTCCCTATCTCGCGGGTGCGCCGGCGCTCTAGTTTCGGATCACTACGTCTTTGCCCAGCTCGTTGCCGAGCTCGTCGACCACGAAATCCGTCGCCTGCTGGGCGCTGAGGCGCCCGGTCTCGATGCCCTGGATGCCCTTGAAGATGATCGCGTTGTATTGGCCGATCTTCGGATGGTTAGGCATGAAGCTCGCGTATTTGAGCATCGGCGTCGCGGCGACCAGTGCCCACCCCTTGTCAACCACCTCGGGCATCGACTGCTCACCGTAATTGATCGGCGTGTGATTGGTCGTCACCGAATGACGCATGTTGGGATATGGCTGACTCGCCAGCGCGACGAGGTACGCCGCCAGCTCCTTGTTCTTCGACTTGGCCGACACCGCGTAGGCGATCGGGTGCGACAGGTTGGACGGCTTGCCGCCCTTTTTCCCGGCCGGTGCGTTGATCCAGGTGATCTTGTGCTGGTAGTCTTCCTTGCCTTTCAGGTTCCATGCCTTCGACTGGTCGGTAACCCGCCACACGCCGTGGAAAAAGACCAGCGCCTCTTCGCCGGCGAACGACGCCTGCTCGATCGCATCCCACGACATCGCCGTGTTCGCGGCGGAAAACGCCTTCTTGTCGGTGCAGTATTTCACCCAGGTGAAGAAATCCTTGAGCGCGACCTTCGACGCCTGCAGCTTGGCGGCTTCCTTGTCGTAAGACACCAGCCCGAAGCCTTCCATCATCATCTGAAAGTCCGGACCGGCGTTGGGACGGTGCAGGATGCCGTACTTCACCACGCCCTTCTGCACCGCCTGTCCCGCCAGGTCGCACAGGTCGTACGCGGTGAACTCGCCGGCATCGACCTTGGCCGGCAGTGCGGCGATCTCCTTGTCGGTCTTGCCGAGCTTGCGCAGCTTGTCGTTGTTCAGGAAATACATGCGCACTTCAGAGTCCTGCGGTACTCCATAGCGCGCGCCCTTGTAGCTGACCGCCTGCCACAGCGGGACGATGATGTCGCCGTAGAGCTCCGGATTCTTCGTGATCTGGTCCTCGAGATTCCAGGCATATCCTGCTTCGGCGAAGGCTCCCGTCCACTCGTGCGCGAGCACGAAGATGTCGGGGCCCTTGTCGACGGCGAACGCCTTCAGCAAATCGAGTGCGTCCTCGTCGTAGCCCTTGGCGTTGGTCTCGTTGAGCTCGATCTTGACCCGCTTGTCGGCCCCCGCCGCGGCGAGCATCTTGTTGAGGGTATCGCCGGCGGCGACGATGTTCCCCGCGCGCAACGGCCCGGAGCGATCCGCGCGTGACCACACCTTGATCACCACGTCGTCGGCCAACGCCGACGTGGCTGCTGCGCAGAACAATGCGCCGACAACGATTCCCGATAGTCCGAGTTTCCAGTTCATGTCATCCCTCCAGTTGAATGCGGTCGAACGTCGCCGACGTCTCTGTCGCCGGCGTGGCTTCGAACTCATCCACGATACGGCGCAGGGTCGCAGGTGTGTTGGTGCAGATCGCGTCGGGACGAAGCGCCACCAGCGCTCGCAATTCGTCCTCGCGTTCCTCGTGCCATAGCGTTACAGCCAGACGAGCCTCGCGCAACCGCGCGACCGCAGCCGGGTCGAGCAGCCGATGCGGATGCGGTGACCGTGCCTCCCAGCACAGGTGCACGCCGTCGGCCTTGTACTGTTTTGCGAGTCGCTCCAGGTCGTCTGGCCCGATCACCGTGCTCACCATCAGCGATGTCGCAATCGAGGGCGCGCGCGATTTCACAGCCGCGAGCGCCGGGCCATGAAATCCGCCCACGACGGTTCGCTCGCGCCACGATCCCGCGACGATCATGTCGCCGACCTGTGCGGCAAAGGCCGGGTCCTTGACCTCGATCAGCAAATCGATTCCGGCGCCCGGTGCCCACTCCAGCAGGTTGGTCAGCCGCACCAGGTCTGGTTCCAACAACTCGATTTCGGCCGCGGTGCACTGCGCGACCAGTTTCTGTCCGAGCGCAAGATCGTGGCGGATCACCAGCACGCCGTCCAGGGTTCCCTGCACGTCGCACTCGATCGCGTCCGCACCGTCGGCGAGCGCGGCGTAGAACGCAGCCCAGGTATTCTCCGCGTGCAGCGCGCTGCTTCCCCGATGCGCCACCACTTGTGTTCTGGTCATGGGCTCCCCGGAAACGCGCGGCCGCGCACCGTTGCGCGAATGATCGGACTCGCAGGCAGCGTCACCATGGTATGCGGTGAGTCCGGCAGTTCGCCGCGCTGCCTGATGATGCGCATCACGGCATCGGTGAGCAGCTGCACTGGCTGTCGAAACGTCGTCAGTTGATAGGCGCCCCAGGCGGCCTGCGGAATATCGTCGAATCCAATAACCGAGAGATCGTCGGGAACGCGCCGGCCACGATCGAGCCGCGCTGCGTCGAGGAATCCGAGGGCGATGAGATCGGTGACACAGAACACGCCGTCGATCCCGTCTTCGGCCAGCATCGACAGCGCGGCATCGCGGCCGGTCGAATAATCGGTGGGCCCTTCCTGCCATACGCGGACGGGAACGCCCGCCTTCGCAGCGCGGTCGTGGAAGGCGTCCAGGCGCCCGAGGAGACTCGCGGTGCGCGCGCCGCTCGACACTACCGCAAGGCTACGGCACCCCGCCTGCAGCAAAAGCTCGACAGCGGCGCGACCGCCGCCAGCGTGGTCGGTGACCACGGTGTCGACCGCGAGGCCCCGCATGGGCTTGTTGACAAGGATCACCGGCACACCGTTGTTCAGGCATTCCTGGACAATGCGCGAGGGCGGCGTGCCGTTCATCACGACGATCGCCGCCACGCGGTACTCGAGCACGTTCTCGATGAGCGCGCTCATGTCGCGCTGCGCGTTCGCGGCATTGAGCAACATGCACTGGAACCCGTCGGCGAGCAACGTGGCCGAAAGCGTCGCCAGGCACTGCGAATGGAACGGCTGATGAAGATCGGCCGCGACCAGCCCGACGATATTCGAGCGCGCGATGGTAAGGCTCTGCGCGAGCCGGTTGACGCGATAGCCGAGGCGGCCGGCGGCGTCGAGAATTCGCGCGCGTGCCGCGCTCGATACGCTGGCGCCGGGCGTAAAGGTACGCGACACCGCCGATCGCGACACGCCTGCATGTTCGGCAACGTCGGCGGCGGTCACAAACGAACCTCTGGCTTTCTCCTGACTCATCCGTCCAACCTTCGTTTGCACGCGAGTGCGTCGCAGTCTACTCGTTCTGCACGCGTGTGCAAATCAAGGAAACCGCATTCGCCCTTCACAAAAAGTACGGGCGGCTCCCCAATTCGGGGACCGCCCGTCCAGGCTCCTCATGAAAACTTGCTTATGCGGCGTCGGCGCTGACCTCGGTGGTCGTCGTCTCCGCCACCGTGCCATCCGGCGGCAACTCGAGCACCGGCCCCACCGCCTTCTGTTTCTTGCGGGCGTTGTGGTAAGCCAGACCTGTTCCAGCCGGGATCAGGCGGCCGACGATGACGTTTTCCTTGAGGCCCCGCAGTTCATCCTTCTTGCCCATGATCGCCGCTTCGGTGAGCACGCGCGTGGTCTCCTGGAACGATGCCGCCGAGATGAACGAATCGGTCGACAGCGACGCCTTGGTGATGCCCAGCAGCATATGCTCGTAGCTCGCCGGCCGCTTGGCGTCGGGACCGCCCTTGACACCGCCCTGCTCGAACACCTTGTCGTTCTCGTCCAGCAGATCCGAACGTTCGACTTGCTCGCCCACGATGAAGCGCGTGTCGCCGGCGTCCTGCACCTGCACCCGGCGAAGCATCTGACGCACTATCACTTCGATGTGCTTGTCGTTGATCTTCACGCCCTGCAGACGATAGACGTCCTGCACTTCGTCGGTGATGTAGCGGGCGAGCGCCTCGACACCCAGCAGGCGCAGGATGTCGTGCGGGTCCGCGGGTCCGTCGACGATCGACTCGCCTTTGTTCACCACCTGCCCGTCGTGCGCGGTGACATGCTTGTCCTTCGGAATCAGGTACTCGTGGGGACTGCCGTCGAGGTCGGTGATGACCAGACGCTGCTTGCCCTTGGTGTCCTTCCCGAACGAAACCGTCCCGGTGACTTCCGCCAGCAGCCCCGCATCCTTCGGCGAGCGCGCCTCGAACAGCTCCGCCACGCGCGGCAGGCCGCCCGTGATGTCGCGTGTCTTCGACGTCTCCTGCGGAATGCGCGCCAGCACTTCGCCCACCGCCACATCCTGACCATCCTTGACCGTGATGATCGAGCCGAGCTGGAACGTGATGTTGACCGACTGATCGCCGGTCGCGAGCTTCACTTCGTCCCCCTGCTCGTTCAACAGCTTCACCTGCGGACGCACGCCCTTGGCAGCGATGCCGGCACGCCGCTTCGGATCGATCACGACCAGCGTCGAAAGCCCGGTCACGTCGTCCACCTGCTTGGCCACCGTCACGCCTTCCTCGACGTTCTCGAACTTCACGCGGCCGGCGTACTCGGTGATGATCGGACGCGAGGTCGCATCCCACATCGCAAGCACCTTGCCCGCCTTCACCGCGTCGCCATCCTTGACCAGCATCGTCGCACCGTACGGCACCTTATGGCGCTCGCGCTCGCGGCCATTGTCGTCGTGGATCATGACTTCGCCCGAGCGCGCGATCACGATGATCTCGCCCTTGGCGTTGGTGACGTAGCGCATCTGCGCCGAGAATCGCACCACGCCCGCCGACTTGCTCTCGAGCTGCGAGGCCGCCGCCGTACGCGACGCCGCGCCGCCGATGTGGAACGTGCGCATCGTGAGCTGCGTTCCCGGCTCGCCGATCGACTGCGCGGCGATGACGCCCACCGCTTCGCCGACGTTGACCAGGTGCCCGCGGCCCAGATCGCGCCCGTAGCAGGTCGCGCACAGACCGTAGCGCGTATCGCAGGTGAGCGGAGTGCGCACCTTGACTTCGTCGATGCCCAGCGCCTCGATCGTCTCGACTTCGTCCTCGCCGAGCAGCGTGCCCGCGTGGAACAGCGTCGCCTGCGTCTCCGGGTTGACGACGTCGGCTGCGACCGCGCGGCCGAGAATGCGCTCGCGCAGCGGCTCGATGACCTCGCCGCCTTCGACCAGCGCCTTCATCGCCACGCCGTTGCTGGTGCCGCAATCGTCCTCGGTAACCACCAGGTCCTGCGTCACGTCGACCAGTCGGCGCGTCAGGTAGCCCGAGTTCGCCGTCTTCAGCGCGGTGTCGGCCAGTCCCTTGCGGGCGCCGTGCGTGGAAATGAAGTACTGCAGCACGTTCAGGCCTTCGCGGAAGTTCGCGGTGATCGGCGTCTCGATGATCGAGCCGTCGGGCTTGGCCATCAGGCCGCGCATGCCGGCAAGCTGCCGGATCTGCGCCGCCGAGCCGCGCGCACCGGAGTCGGCCATCATGTAGATGGAGTTGAACGACTCCTGCTTGACCATCTTGCCTTCGCGATCCGCGACTTCCATCGTACCGAGCTGGCTCATCATCGCCTTCGCGATGTCGTCGCCGGCGCGGCCCCAGATGTCGACCACCTTGTTGTAGCGCTCGCCCTGCGTGACCAGGCCCGAGGTGTACTGCGCCTCGATCTCCTTCACCTGCGCCTCCGACTCGGCGATGATCTTGTGCTTTTCCTCGGGGATCAGCATGTCGTCGGCGGCGAACGAAATACCGCCGCGCGTGGCCAGGCTGTAACCCGCCTGCATCAGCCGATCGGCGAAAATCACCGTCTCGCGCAGGCCGCAGCGGCGGAAGCTCGCGTTGATGATGCGCGAGATCTCCTTTTTCTTGAGCGGCTTGTTGATGGTCTCGAACGGCAGACCCGGAGGCAGAATTTCCGACAGCAGCGCGCGTCCCACCGTCGTTTCGTAGCGGGTGATCTTCTCGCCGCGCTCGCCCTCGGCGCTCACAGTGACTTCACGAATGCGCACGCTCACCTTCGCGTGCAGGTCGGCCTGACGCGACTCGTAGGCGCGCGTGACTTCCGCGATGTCCGAGAAGAGCATGCCTTCGCCCTTGGCGTTGACCAGCTCGCGCGTGGCGTAATACAGACCGAGCACGATGTCCTGCGACGGCACGATGCACGGCTCGCCGTTCGACGGGCAGCAGCACATTGTTCGACGCGAGCATCAGCGTGCGCGCTTCCATCTGCGCTTCCAGCGACAGCGGCACGTGCACCGCCATCTGGTCGCCGTCGAAGTCGGCGTTGAACGCCGTGCACACCAGCGGATGTAGCTGGATGGCTTTGCCTTCGATCAGCACCGGCTCGAAAGCCTGGATGCCAAGACGGTGCAGCGTCGGCGCGCGGTTGAGCATGACCGGGTGCTCGCGGATGACCTCTTCCAGGATGTCCCACACCACCGGCTCCTGGCTTTCGACCATCTTCTTCGCGGCCTTGATGGTGGTGGCGAGCCCCATCATCTCCAGCTTGTTGAAGATGAACGGCTTGAACAGCTCGAGCGCCATCAGCTTCGGCAGCCCGCACTGGTGCAGCTTGAGCTGCGGGCCGACCACGATCACCGAACGGCCCGAGTAGTCGACGCGCTTGCCGAGCAGGTTCTGGCGGAAGCGTCCGCCCTTGCCCTTGATCATGTCGGCGAGCGACTTGAGCGGCCGCTTGTTGGCGCCGGTCATCGCCTTGCCGCGACGACCGTTGTCGAGCAGCGAATCGACCGCTTCCTGCAGCATGCGCTTCTCGTTGCGCACGATGATGTCGGGCGCCTTCAGCTCGAGCAGACGCTTCAACCGGTTGTTGCGGTTGATCACGCGGCGATACAGGTCGTTCAGGTCCGACGTCGCGAAGCGTCCGCCGTCCAGCGGCACCAGTGGACGAAGCTCCGGCGGCAGCACCGGCAGCACTTCCAGGATCATCCACTCGGGCTTGATGCCGGACTTGTGGAACGCCTCGAGCACCTTCAGGCGCTTGGCGATCTTCTTGATCTTGGTGTCCGACCCGGTGGTCTCGAGCTCCTTGCGCAGCGTCTCGATCTCGCTGTTGACCTCGAGCGACTTCAGCAGCTCGCGAATGCCCTCCGCGCCCATGGTCGGCCGAGAAGTCGTCGCCGTACTGCTCGACCTTGGCGAGGTAGTCATCCTCGGTCAGGAGCTGGCCGCGGTTCAGCGGCGTCATGCCCGGCTCGGTCACGACGTAGGCTTCGAAGTACAGCACGCGCTCGATGTCGCGCAGCGTCATGTCGAGCACCATGCCCATGCGCGAGGGCAGGCTCTTCAGGAACCAGATGTGCGCGACCGGCGAGGCGAGCTCGATGTGGCCCATGCGCTCGCGGCGCACCTTGGCCAGCGTCACCTCGACGCCGCACTTCTCGCAGATCACGCCGCGGTGCTTGAGCCGCTTGTACTTGCCGCACAGGCACTCGTAGTCCTTGACCGGGCCGAAGATCTTGGCGCAGAAGAGGCCGTCACGCTCGGGCTTGAACGTGCGGTAGTTGATCGTCTCCGGCTTCTTCACCTCGCCGTACGACCACGAGCGGATCTTCTCCGGCGAGGCCAGCCCGGTCTTGATCGCGTCGAATTCCTCTTCCTGCGTTACCTGCTTGAATAGGTCGAGTAATGCTTTCATTCAGAACTCCTTGGTTGAGTGGTTGGCCGCTTCAGCGTTCGGTGTCGCGAAACGCGCAACCCTCAGTGCCTTTCCAGATCGATGTCGATTGCCAGCGAACGTATTTCCTTGACCAGGACGTTGAACGATTCCGGCATGCCGGCCTCGATCTTGTGCTCGCCCTTGACGATGTTCTCGTAGACCTTGGTGCGGCCGTTCACGTCGTCGGACTTGACCGTGAGCATTTCCTGCAGCGTGTACGCCGCGCCGTACGCCTCGAGCGCCCACACTTCCATCTCGCCGAAGCGCTGGCCGCCGAACTGCGCCTTGCCCCCCAGCGGCTGCTGCGTGACCAGGCTGTACGGTCCGGTCGAGCGCGCGTGCATCTTGTCGTCGACGAGGTGGTGCAGCTTGAGCACGTGCATGTAGCCCACCGTGACCTGCCGATCGAAGGCTTCGCCGCGTGCGTCCGTCGTGCAGCGTGATCTGCCCCGAGCGCGGCAGCCCGGCGAGCTCGAGCATGTCCTTGATCTCGGCTTCGGTGGCGCCGTCGAACACCGGCGTCGCGAACGGAACTCCATCCTGCAGGTTCTCCGCGAGCTGGACGATCTCGGCGTCGTTGAGGTCGTCGAGCATCCTCCGGCTTGCCGGTCGTGTTGTAGATCTTGCTCGAGCAGCTTGCGCACTTCCTCGCGCCTTGGCGTTGGCGCGCAGCATGTCCTGGATGCGATGACCCAGTCCCTTCGCCGCCCAGCCGAGGTGCATCTCCAGGATCTGGCCCACGTTCATGCGCGACGGCACGCCCAGCGGGTTGAGCACGATGTCCACCGGTGTGCCGTCGGCCATGTAGGGCATGTCCTCGACCGGAACGATCTTGGACATCGACGCCCTTGTTGCCGTGGCGTCCGGCCATCTTGTCGCCCGGCTGCAGGCGGCGCTTGACCGCGACGTACACCTTGACCATCTTCTGCACGCCCGGCGGCAGCTCGTCGCCCTGCGTGAGCTTCTTCTTCTTGGCCTCGAAGGCCTGGTCGAACTGCACGCGCGACTGCGCGATCGACTCCTTCATCACCTCGAGCTGGTGCGCCGACTCCTCGCTGGCGAGCCGGATGTCGAACCAGTCGTGGCGCGCGACGCTCGTCCAGATATTCCTTGGTCAGCATCGTGCCCTTGGCAAGACGCTTCGGACCGCCGTTGGCGGTCTTGCGCAGCAACAGCTTCTCGATGCGCGCGAAGGCGTCGTTCTCGACGATGCGCAGCTGGTCGTTCAAGTCCTTGCGGTAGCCCTTGAGCTCGTCGTCGATGATCTGCTGCGGCGCGCTTGTCGCGCTCGATGCCTTCGCGCGTGAACACCTGCACGTCGATGACGGTGCCCGAGATGCCCGACGGCACGCGCAGCGACGTGTCCTTCACGTCGGAGGCCTTCTCGCCGAAAATCGCGCGCAGCAGCTTCTCTTCCGGCGTCAGCTGCGTCTCGCCCTTGGGCGTGACCTTGCCGACCAGCACGTCGCCGGCCTCGACTTCGGCGCCGATGTAGACGATGCCCGACTCGTCGAGCCGGCCCAGCTGCGCTTCGCCAAGGCTGGAGATGTCGCGGGTGATTTCTTCCGGGCCCAGCTTGGTATCGCGCGCGACCACCGACAATTCCTCGATGTGGATCGACGTGTAGCGGTCGTTGCCGACCACGCGCTCCGAGATCAGGATCGAGTCCTCGTAGTTGTAGCCATTCCACGGCATGAACGCGACCAGCATGTTCTGGCCGAGCGCGAGCTCGCCCATGTCCGTCGACGCGCCGTCGGCGATGACATCGCTCTTCGCGATGCTGTCGCCGATCTGCACCAGCGGTCGCTGGTTGATGTTGGTGTTCTGATTGCTGCGCGTGTACTTGGTGAGGTTGTAGATGTCCACGCCGACGTCGCCGGCGGTGGTTTCGGTGTCGTTGGCGCGCACCACGATGCGGTTGGCATCCACATAGTCGACCTTGCCGCCGCGCCGCGCCAGCACCGCCGTGCCCGAA
Source organism: uncultured beta proteobacterium (assembly GCA_963816915.1). Classification (GTDB taxonomy): domain Bacteria; phylum Pseudomonadota; class Gammaproteobacteria; order Burkholderiales; family Casimicrobiaceae; genus PALSA-1003. Next base: position 334,070 of record CAWFMK010000007.1, on the reverse strand, counting down.
TCGACCGCGGCAGTGCGCTCGACGCCGGTTCCGACCAGCGGCTTCTCAGCGCGCAGGCAGGGCACTGCCTGGCGTTGCATGTTGGAGCCCATCAGCGCGCGGTTGGCGTCATCGTGCTCGAGGAACGGAATCAGCGACGCCGCCACCGACACGATCTGCGCCGGCGCCACGTCCATGAACTGCGACCTTGTCGGCAGTCGACAGCATGAATTCATTCTTGCAGCGGCACGACACCAGCTCGTCCTTGAGCCTGCCCGTCTTGTCGAGCGTCGCATTGGCCTGTGCAATCACGAACGCGCCTTCCTCGATCGCGGACAGATAATGGATCTCGTCGGTCACCTTCCCGTTGACGACCTTGCGATACGGCGTCTCGAGGAACCCGTACTCGTTGGTGCGCGCGTACAGCGCCAGCGAGTTGATGAGGCCGATGTTCGGGCCTTCCGGCGTCTCGATCGGGCACACGCGTCCGTAGTGCGTCGGATGCACGTCGCGCACCTCGAAACCGGCGCGCTCGCGCGTGAGGCCGCCCGGTCCGAGCGCGGAGACGCGCCGTTTGTGCGTGATCTCCGACAGCGGGTTGGTCTGGTCCATGAACTGCGAAAGCTGCGAGCTTCCGAAGAACTCCTTGATCGCCGCCGAGATCGGCTTGGCGTTGATCAGGTCGTGCGGAAGCAGGTTCTCGCTCTCGGCCTGGCCGAGGCGTTCCTTGACCGCGCGCTCGACGCGCACCAGACCCGAGCGGAACTGGTTTTCGGCGAGCTCGCCGACCGAGCGCACGCGGCGGTTGCCGAGGTGGTCGATGTCGTCGATCTCGCCGCGGCCGTTGCGCAGCTCGACCAGGATCTTGATGACCGCGATGATGTCGTCGTTGGTCAGCGTCCCCGGGCCGATCAGCTCGTTGCGACCGACGCGACGGTTGAACTTCATGCGTCCCACCGGCGAGAGGTCGTAGCGCTCTTCGTTGAAGAACAGGCCGTGGAACAGCGCCTCGACCGCGTCTTCGGTCGGTGGTTCGCCGGGACGCATCATGCGATAGATGGCGATGCGCGCGGCCATCTGGTCGGGCGTGTCATCCATCTTCAGCGTCTGCGCGATGTACGCGCCCTGGTCGAGATCGTTGACGTAGATCGTCTGGATCGTCGACACCCCGGCATCGAGCAGCGTCGTCATCAGCTCGTCGGTGATCTCGTCATTCGCCGACGCAATGATCTCGCCGGTCTCCTTGTTGACGATGTTGTGCGCTAGCGTGCGTCCGATGATGTAGTCGTTGGGAACGGTGATCTTCTTGACGCCGCCCTCGGCGAGCTCGCGGATGTGCCGCGCGGTGATGCGCTTGTCCTTCTGCACCAGCACCTTGCCGTCCTTGGCCGTGAGGTCGAAGCGGGCGATTTCGCCGCGCAGACGCTCGGGGACGAGGTCGAGCTGCGAGCCCTTCCTGTTCAGATGGAAGGTGTCGAACGCGAAGAAGTGCTTGAGGATGTCCTCGTTAGACAGCCCGATCGCCTTGAGCAGCGTCGTGACCGGCATCTTGCGGCGGCGGTCGACGCGAAAGTAGAGGTAGTCCTTGGGATCGAACTCGAAGTCGAGCCAAGAGCCGCGGTACGGGATCACCCGCGCCGAGAACAGGAGCTTGCCCGACGAGTGCGTCTTGCCGCGGTCGTGCTCGAAGAACACGCCCGGCGAGCGGTGCAGCTGCGAGACGATCACGCGCTCGGTGCCATTGATCACGAACGAGCCGTTCTCAGTCATGAGCGGAATCTCGCCCATGTAGACTTCCTGCTCCTTGACTTCCTTGACGGTCTCCTTCGGCGCTTCCTTGTCCATGAGGATGAGCCGCACCTTCGCGCGCAGCGCCGAGCAGTAGGTCAGGCCGCGCTGCTGGCACTCGGTGACGTCGAACGCCGGCGGCAGCAGCGAAAAGCTCACGAATTCGAGCCGCGCGTTGCCGGAGTGGCTGGAGATCGGAAATATCGAGGTGAATGCCGCCTGCAGACCTTCATTCTTGCGCGATTCCCCGGCGGTGAACTCCTGCAGAAACGCGCGGTACGACGCGAGCTGCGTTTCCAGCAGGAACGGCACGGGCAACACGCTGGCGCGCTTGGCGAAACTCTTGCGAATGCGTTTCTTCTCGGTAAACGAATACTGAGCCATGGACTGGGACCTCGTTAGCGATTCCGCGGATACGCGCGTGGCGAGAGATGACCTCGCCCATACGCGTGCCCGTCATTCATCGGCTGGGCGGGAGCCTTGCGCTCCCTGAGGATGGTGGTTGGCCACTACCAACCGCTGGCGGACGACGGAACACTTGCTGCATGCTCCGTCCGACCAAACCTGTCTTCTGCAGCCGGGTCAGAAGACGAAGAAGAGCAGACTCGCTGGAATCTGCTCTGCTTCGCCCCCGAATTGCGGGGGAGAAACTTGGGACCTGGGCAGGTGAGGCCGAGGTCCGCCAATTCAAGTGCCCTTTCCGTTTCCTTTCAGCTTCGGCCGTCGTTCCTGCGAATGGCGCGCTCGCTCGGGGTCGCCCCCCGCTGCGCGGGGGCCCACTCCGCCCTCGTTCGCGTCACTTGATCTCGACCTTGGCGCCCGCGTCTTCCAGCTTTTTCTTGGCGGCTTCCGCGTCGGCCTTGTTGACGCCTTCCTTGACCGGCTTTGGCGCACCGTCGACCAGGTCCTTGGCTTCCTTGAGGCCCAGCCCGGTGATCTCGCGAACGGCCTTGATGACGTTGACCTTGTTTTCGCCGAAGCTCGCCAGCATCACGGTGAACTCGGTCTGCTCTTCGGCAGCGGGCGCCGCAGCACCTGCGGCCGCCGGCCCGGCGACCGCGACCGCGGCCGCGGCGGAAACGCCGAACTTGTCTTCCATCGCCTTGATGAGCTCGGAGAGCTCCAGGACGGTCATCGACGCGATCTTGTCGAGAATTTCAGCTTGTTGAACTGCCATGTCGTGCTCCTGATTCGTAAGGTTTCGTAGGGTTGAACAGGGTCGTCGGGTCGTCAGGCCTGCGCTGCGGGCTTGGCATCGCGCACCGCCGCCAGCGTGCGCACGAATCTGCTCGGTACTTCGTTGAGCGTGCGAACGAACTTGGCGATCGGCGCCTGCATGGTGCCCATCAGCTTGGCGATCAACTCATCGCGCGAGGGAAGCGTTGCCAGCGCAGTGATTTCCTTGGCGGACATCATCTGGCCGGGCATGGCGCCGCCCGTGATCACGAACTTCTCGTTGCCCTTGGCGAAGTCGGACAGCACTTTCGCCACGGCGACGGGGTCGGCACCGATGCCGTACGCCAGCGGCCCGACCATCTTGTCGGCCAGCGAAGCGAACGGCGTTTCGGCGACCGCACGGCGCACCAGGGTGTTTTTCACCACCCGGAAATACACGCCGGAAGCCCGAGCCTTCGCGCGCAGCTGCGTCATGTCGGCGACTGCCATCCCACGGTTCTCGGCCATCACGATGGCCTGAGCGTCCGCGATCTGCTTCGCGACTTCCGCGACTACCGCTTGCTTTTGCTCTAGGTTAAGACCCAAGGTCTTTCTCCAGTTACCAACGCGCTCGCCGATGTTCCGGTTCGCGCTACCCGGTGACCTTACGTCAGGACTAATCCTGGGTTCGGGGCACCATCTGCGTAGGACGCCATTGCGGCCGGCGATTAAGCTCCTTCGAGCTCCTACGGTCTTTGACGGCACGCGACGCCGACGGCTCGCCGCGCTCCCTCAAAATTTGCTTGTTCCGCTTGTTGCCTCTGCTCGCGCCTCAGTGCTGCTGGACCTGCGTGCCCAGCCCGGTGGTGTCGACGCGGACACCCGCACCCATGGTGCTGGAGACGCTGATCTTTCTCAGATAGATGCCCTTGGTGTCCTTCGGGCGCGATTTGTTCAGCGCGTCGATCAGCGCCATCAGGTTCGTCTTGAGCGCTTCGGGCGTGAACGATGCACGGCCGATGGTGCACTGGACGATACCGGCCTTGTCGGTGCGGTACTGGACCTGGCCGGCCTTGGCGTTCTTGACTGCGGTGACGACGTCCGCCGACACCGTGCCCACCTTCGGATTGGGCATCAGTCCGCGCGGGCCCAAAATCTGGCCGAGCTGGCCGACCACCTTCATCGCATCCGGCGTCGCGATGGCGACGTCGAAATCCATGAAGCCTTCCTTGATCTTGGCGGCGAGGTCGTCGAAGCCGACGATGTCGGCCCCGGCATCCAGCGCCGCCTTGGCCTTGTCGCCCTGCGCGAACACCGCGACGCGAACCTTCTTGCCGGTGCCCGCCGGCAGCACGACCGAGCCGCGCACCGTCTGGTCGGACTTCTTGGCGTCGACGCCGAGGTTGACCGCGATATCGATCGATTCGTCGAACTTGGCGGTCGCCGTTTCCTTGACGAGCTTGAGCGCCTCGTCGATCGCATACGCCCTGGCGTGGTCGACCTTGCCGCGCACCGTCTTCATGCGCTTCGAGAGGCTCGCGAGTGTCTTGTCCTGAGTCGTGGCCATGTTATTTCACCCCTTCGACGGTGATGCCCATGCTGCGCGCGCTGCCGGCGATGGTGCGCACGGCGGCGTCGAGATCGGCGGCGGTTAGATCGGGCGTCTTGGTCTTGGCGATATCTTCGGCCTGTGCGCGAGTGAGCTTGCCGACCTTCTCGGTGTGCGGCTTGCTGCTGCCTTTCTCGACCTTGGCTGCCTTCATGATCAGCACGGTCGCCGGAGGCGTCTTCATGATGAACGTGAAGCTCTTGTCGGCGAACGCGGTGATCACCACCGGGATCGGCAGACCAGCCTCGAGTTTCTGGGTCTGCGCGTTAAAGGCCTTGCAGAACTCCATGATGTTCAGGCCGCGCTGACCCAGCGCGGGGCCGATCGGGGGGCTGGGATTCGCCTTCCCCGCGGGCACCTGAAGCTTAATGTATCCGACGATTTTCTTTGCCATTGCTTTCTCCGATTGGGTGCAAGCGGATCCGAAGATCCTCCCCGGTTAAACAACCACTGCGCCTTCGCTAGGCCTTCTCCACCTGCGAGAAGTCGAGCTCCACCGGCGTCGATCGGCCGAAAATCGTGACCGATACGCGCAGCTTGCTTTTCTCGTAGTTCACGTCCTCAACGTTGCCGTGGAAATCGGTGAACGGACCGTCCTTGACGCGAACCGCCTCGCCGAGCTCGAAGAGCACTTTCGGCCGCGGCTTCTCGACGCCTTCCTGCACCTGACGCAGGATGCCGTCGACTTCCTTTTGCGTGATCGGCGTTGGCTTGTTCGCCGTGCCGCCGACGAATCCCGTGACCTTGGGCGTGCTCTTGACCAGATGCCACGTGTCGTCGGTCATCTCCATCTCGACCAGCACATAGCCCGGAAAGAACTTGCGCTCGGAAATCGCCTTCGCGCCATTCTTCATTTCCACGACTTCCTCCACCGGCACCAGGATCTGCCCAAACTTGTCGGCGATGTCGGAACGGCGGATGCGTTCGGTCAACGCGCGCTGCACGCTTTTTTCGAAACCCGAGTAGGCGTGGACGACGAACCATTTCTTGTCGGCAGTGGCGGTCATCATTCGACTTTCCCGGTGAGCATCTTGATCATCCACGCCAGCGAGGTGTCGATGGCGAACAGGAACAGCGCCATGATCACCGCGAAGGCGAATACCACGAGGGTGGTCTGCAGCGTTTCCTTGCGCGTCGGCCACGAGACCTTGCCCGCCTCGCGCCAGGACTCCTGGGCGAAGACGAACAACTCCTTGCCGGGCGCAGTGAACCATGCCACGCCCGCCGCGGCGAGCAACCCGCCGATGACCATCAGCACCCGCAACACCTGCGCAGCATCGCCAAAGTAGTAGTAACCCGCCAGCCCGGCAACCACCAACGCCACCGCCAGCGCGATTTTGATCTTGTCCATATCAGAGAACGGAGGTCGGCCCTGCGGCTTTCCCCCGTCATTCGCCTTTCGCTTCGTTTCGCATGCCACCCAAACCGGCCTGCCGCCAGAGGGTGGCAGGCCAGGAGGGAATCGAACCCCCAACCTGCGGTTTTGGAGACCGCCGCTCTGCCAATTGAGCTACTGGCCTAGTCCTCATTCGGGCAAAAGTGAAAACCTACTTTTGCCCCGCTGTGCTTCCTAAAATCCCCGGCGGATCCGCTCGATTTAGCGGAAAACTGCGATGCGAGACCTCTCTATTCGATGACCTTCGAGACCACGCCGGCGCCGACGGTGCGGCCGCCTTCGCGAATCGCGAAGCGCAGCCCCTCTTCCATCGCAATCGGCGCAATCAGCGTGACCGTCATCTGGATGTTGTCGCCGGGCATCACCATCTCGGTGCCCGCCGGCAGCTCCACCGAGCCCGTCACGTCGGTCGTCCGAAAATAGAACTGCGGACGATAGCCATTGAAAAACGGCGTGTGCCGCCCGCCTTCTTCCTTCGAGAGCACGTACACCTCGCAGGTGAACTTGGTGTGCGGGTTGATCGAGCCCGGCTTGGCGAGCACTTGTCCGCGCTCGACTTCCTCGCGCTTGGTGCCGCGCAGCAGCACGCCGACGTTGTCGCCCGCCTGGCCCTGGTCGAGCAGCTTGCGGAACATTTCCACGCCGGTGCACACCGTCTTCAGCGTCGGCTTCAACCCTACGATCTCCAATTCTTCGCCAACCTTGACCACACCGCGCTCCACGCGCCCCGTTACCACCGTGCCACGGCCGGAGATCGAGAACACGTCCTCTACCGGCATCAGGAACGGGCCGTCGATCGCGCGCTTCGGCTCGGGAATATAGCTGTCCAGCGCGTCGGCGAGCTTCATGATCGAGCCTTCGCCCATGTCGCCGGCGTCACCTTCGAGCGCCATCTTGGCCGAGCCGATCACGATCGGGGTTTTCTCTCCCGGAAATTCGTATTTCGAGAGCAGCTCGCGCACCTCCATCTCGACCAGCTCGAGCAACTCCTTGTCATCGACCATGTCCGCCTTGTTCAGGTAGACCACGATGTAGGGCACGCCCACCTGGCGGGCCAGCAGGATATGCTCGCGTGTCTGCGGCATCGGGCCGTCCGCCGCCGACACGACCAGCACGGCGCCGTCCATCTGCGCCGCGCCGGTAATCATGTTCTTGATGTAGTCGGCATGGCCCGGGCAGTCGACGTGCGCGTAGTGACGCTTAGATGTCTCGTATTCGACGTGCGCGGTGTTGATGGTAATGCCGCGCGCCTTTTCCTCGGGCGCGTTGTCGATCTGGTCGTAAGCCTTCGCCTCGCCGCCGAATTTCTTCGACAGCACCGAGGTAAGCGCCGCGGTCAGCGTGGTCTTGCCGTGATCGACGTGACCGATCGTGCCGACGTTCAGGTGCGGCTTCTTGCGTTCGAACTTGCCCTTGGCCATTGTTCTCTCCAGCTCTTGCGTTGATCTTCTTGTTCGAATCGTCTGGCTCTGCCAGCGATTCGAACCAAACTCATCCGGACAAAAGTAGGGGTTCACTTTTGTCCGTCGCTCTCCTGGTGCCCACGGCGCGGATTGAACGCGCGACCTCTCCCTTACCAAGGGAGTGCTCTACCACTGAGCTACGGGGGCGGTTTCTGCCCTTGCTTCAAGCCCGCCTCTTTGCGGACCTTTTCGATCAGTCGACCAACCCTCGCATCCTTGCTTTGGAGCGGGTGAAGGGAATCGAACCCTCGTCGTAAGCTTGGAAGGCTTCTGCTCTACCATTGAGCTACACCCGCGCATCAAACAGCGAAGCCCTCTCGCCCGGCTCGTCCCTCATGCCCTTCTGCTGGTTCGTGGTGTTCTTTGTTGCGCCTGCCGATCCCGTCGCTTGCGTCCCGAGTGGTGGAGGGGGAAGGATTCGAACCTTCGAAGGCAGAGCCGGCAGATTTACAGTCTGCTCCCGTTGGCCACTTGGGTACCCCTCCGACGAAACCGCACATTTTAGCAATTTCCGTTCCCGACTGTCAAACAAGGCGTTTTTATGAGGGTCGGATCAGCGCAATCGGGCCCTCCACGGCCGGCTAGAATCCCACAAATGGACTACGACTTCATCATTGTCGGTGCGGGCTCGGCGGGCTGCGTGCTGGCCAACCGACTGACGTCGAACGGAAAACACAGCGTCCTGCTGCTCGAAGCTGGACCCGCCGACGGCTATCCGTGGATACACATTCCCATCGGCTACGCCAAGACCATGTTCAATGCGCGGGTTAACTGGTGCTTCTACACCGAACCCGAATTGCACATGAATGGGCGTAAGGTCTATTGGCCGCGCGGCAAGACGCTCGGCGGCTCGAGCTCGATCAACGGCCTCATCTCGATACGGGGACAACGACAGGACTATGACGCGTGGGCCGCGGCCGGCAATCAGGGCTGGAGTTACGAGGAGGTGCTGCCGTATTTCAAGCGCCTCGAGCACGCGGAAACAGGAGATCGGGCCTACCATGGTTTGCAGGGACCCCTCTGGTGCTCGCCCATACGCGAAGCGCATCCGCTGATCGAGGCGGTTATCGCCGCTGGCGGCGAGATCGGCATTCCGCGCAACGACGACTTCAACGGTGCGAGCCAGGAAGGCGTGGGCTACTACCATCTGACCACGCGAAACGGCCGGCGTTGCAGTAGCGCGACCGCGTATTTGCGCCCTGCGCGCTCCCGGCCCAACCTGCGCGTGGAGACCGGGGCGCGCGCCCTCAAGGTCACCTTCGACGGCACGCGCGCGACCGGCGTCGTTTATCGCCGGCACGGAGCCGACGTAGCCGCTACCGCTCGGCGCGAGGTGCTGATGTGCGCCGGCGCGCTGCAGACTCCGGCACTGCTCCAGGTTTCGGGCGTCGGGCCCGGCGACTTGCTGCGCTCGCTCGCGGTGCCGGTCGTACATGTGCTGCCAGGCGTCGGCGCCAACCTGCAGGATCACCTGCAGGCACGCGTGATCTTCCGGTGCACCCGGCCGATCACGACCAACGACGTACTCATGAGCTTCTGGCGCAAGCTGGGCATGGGCATGCAGTACGTGTTCCGGCGCAGCGGCCCAATGGCGATCGGCATCAATCAGGGCGGCGTTTTTGCCCGCACCCGCGCCGACACCGAAACCCCCGACGTCCAGTTCCACGTTGCGACACTGTCGTCCGACATGGCCGGATCACCGACGCATCGCTTTCCAGGGTTCACGATGTCGGTGTGTCAGCTTCGCCCGCAATCGCGCGGCACGGTGCGCATCAGGTCAGCCGATCCGCTCGAGGCGCCGGCGATGCAGGCCAACTATCTGTCGACCGAGCACGACCGGCGCACGCTGGTCGCCGGGATCCGCCTCGCACGGTCGCTGGCAGCTACCCAGGCGCTCGCGCCCTACGTGCACAGCGAATACCGCCCCGGACCGAGCGCGCACAGCGACGACGATCTGCTCGAATTCGCACGCAACACCGGCGGCACTATTTTCCATCCCAGCGGATCGTGCAAAATGGGGCCGGCGAGCGACCCGATGGCGGTCGTCGACACCAAGCTTCGCGTGCATGGGCTGCAGGCGTTGCGTGTCGTCGATTGCGGCGCGATGCCGACGCTGGTATCGGGCAACACCAACGTGCCGGTGATCATGATGGCCGAGAAAGCTTCGGACATGATTCTCGCCGATGCCGCGTCGGCCTGAGCCGAGCCTGACTTTTCCCAACGGAGAACCGCATGCCCTGCTGCCACGTCGATTTCGCATTCAACCAGTCCAGCGACAAGGCGTTCACCGTCGGGATGCCGACCTTCACCTTCGGCGCCGGATGCCTCGCCGAAGCAGGTGACCAGGCGCGCGAGCTGTCGCTGCGCCGCGTCGCACTGTTCACCGATCGCGGCGTCGCCGCATCACCGCATCTGGGCGTGGTCCGCGATGCGCTCGCCGCCGCGGGGGTCGAGGCGAGCGTGTACGACGAGGTCAGCATTGAGCCTACGACCGCATCGTTCAAGGCGGCCGCGAAATTCGCCTCCGAAGGAGGCTTCGATGGATACGTCTCGGTCGGCGGCGGCTCGGTGATCGACACCTGCAAGGCGGCCAATCTCTTCGCGTCGTACCCCGCCGATTTCATGAGCTACGTGAACGCGCCGATTGGCGGCGGCCAGAAAGTGCCGGGGCCGGTCAAGCCGCACATCGCGTGCCCGACCACCTGCGGCACCGGATCGGAAACGACCGGCATCGCCATCTTCAACATGACCGAGATCAACGCCAAGACCGGGATCATCTCGCGGCGCCTGATCCCGACAATCGCGTTGGTCGATCCCGACGTCACGGCGACGTTGCCGCGCAACGTCGTCGCCGCGAGCGGCTTCGACTGTATGAGTCACGCGCTGGAAGCGATGACCGCGCGCCCATGGCCGCGCCGGCTCAACCCGGCGCGCGGTGTCGGCCGGCCCGTATCGCAGGGTGCGAACCCATTCTCCGATGCGCTCGCCGCGGAGGCCCTCCAGGGCGTGGGCAAGTTCCTGGTTCGCGCAGTGAACGACGCGGGCGATGCCGAGGCGCGCACCGAGATGATGTACGCAGCGATGATGGCCGGCATCGCCTTCAACGCCGCGGGCTGCCACCTGCCGCATGGCCTCTCGTACGCGGTATCGGGACTCGCGCGTGACTTCGAGCTCCCCGGGTATCCGAAGGGAAAGACGCTGGTTCCGCACGGCATGGCGGTCGTGCTCAACAATCCCTCGGTGTGGCGCTACACCGCGCAGTGCAGTCCCGAGCGCCACGTGCACGGTGCCGCGTGCCTGGGCGTGGCCACGCGCGACCTAAGCAACCTGAGGCCGGGTGATGCCGTCGAGGCGGGCGAGGCGCTCGCAGGGCGCGTGGTGGAGCTGATGCGCGCCGCCGCGATGCCCAACGGACTATCAGGACTCGGCTTCGGTGCCGGCGACGTCGATGCGCTGGCCGCCGGCGCCGAGCCGCAATGGCGCGTGATCCGCAACGCGCCCAGAGACGTCACGCGCGATGACCTGAAGGCGCTGTTCAGCTCGGCGATGCGCTACTGGTAGCGATCCAGCCGGTCACCAGCGGCCAGAGGATCAGACTCCATGTGCTCGCCAGCGTGAGGAGCGAAAGAAAAACCGCCGCGCTGCCCAGATCCTTCGCACGCTTGGACAAGCGATGCGTGTCCAATCCGATGCGGTCGATCGCCGCTTCAACGCCGGAATTCAGCAATTCCACGATCAGCAGAAGCATCACAGAGGCAATCAATAGCGCACGCTCGCCGGGACTCACGGTTACAACGCACGCCAGCGGAAGAAGGATAACCGCAATGAGGATTTCCTGCCGGAATGCGCTTTCGTGGTCAAAGGCGAGACGCAGTCCTGACAGCGAATAGAAGAATGCATTGAACAGGCGCCGCAGCCCGCGCTGCCCTTTATGAGGGCTCTCCCTTTCCTCCGCGAGTTTCTCCACCGCGCGCATCGTTTCGAGCATCCTTGGCGCCTGACGATGTCGCGACGGTAGTGCGAATTCATTACAGCAGAGGGTCCGCCGCGTGACCTTGCCGTGACATCGTAGCCCGAGCTGCGCGCCGTCACGGTCTCGTCACGGCATCGTCATGATCGCGTCGCCATCGGAGGCTATGGTGCCGCCATGCGTTCGACTAGGCCCTGACCCTTCGATGATTCCTGAGCCCGCATCTTCACTACGGTTTCGGGCGATATGGATCTCGGATACGCATCTCGGCACACCCGGATGCCAGGCGGAACGGTTGCTGGATTTTCTCCGGCGTACCGAGTCCGACTATCTTTATCTGGTCGGCGACATCATCGACGGGTGGCAGTTGCGCCGACGCTGGTACTGGGCGCAATCGCACAACGATGTCGTCCAAAAGATCCTGCGCAAGGCGCGCAAGGGCACCGAAGTCGTCTACGTCCCCGGCAACCACGACGAGGCCGTGCGCCACTTCATCGACCTCGCGTTCGGAGACATCCACATTCGCGACGAGGCGGTGCACCGGACGGCGCGCGGGCTACGCCTGCTCGTCGTTCACGGCGATCTTTTCGACGGCGTGGTGCAGCACGCGAAGTGGCTCGCCTATCTGGGCGACCAGCTCTATACGCTGACGCTGCGCCTCAACCACTACTTCAATCGCCTGCGAGCGCGCCTGGGCCTGCGCTACTGGTCGCTCGCGCAGTTCCTCAAGCACAAGGTTAAGAACGCGGTGAGCTTCATTGTTGCCTACGAGGAGGCGCTCGCCGCGGAGGCGCGATCGCGCAATTTCGATGGCATCGTGTGCGGTCACATCCACAAGGCGGAAATTCGCGACATCAATGGCGTCCTGTACTGCAACGATGGCGACTGGGTCGAGAGTCTCACCGCATTGGTCGAAACCGTGGACGGCGAGCTCAAGATCCTGAACTGGCACGACGTGCTCCCAAACTCCTGTCACTCCGACAAGGAAGACATCGATGCGTATTCTGATCGTCACCGACGCGTGGTCGCCGCAGGTTAACGGCGTCGTCACCACGGTGCGCAACACCGTCCGTGAGCTGGAGGCCCGCGGCCACACCGTTGGGCTGATCACACCGGAAGGCTTTCGCACGCTGCCGTGTCCCACGTATCCTGAAATACGGCTTGCGCTGGGTCCGGGGCCGCGCGTGTCGCGCATGATCGAGGAATTCGAGCCCGACGCAATCCACATCGAGACTGAGGCGCCGCTGGGACTCGCCGCGCGCAGCCATTGCTTGGCTTCAGATTACCCGTTCACGACGGCGTACCACACCCAATTTCCGGAGTTCGTGCACGCCCGCTGCCGCTTGCCGGTAGGCGTCACCTACCGAATAATGCGCTGGTTTCACGCACCATCCGCAGCCGTCATGATTCCTACGCCGGAGATGCATCGCCGCCTCGAGGCGCGCGGCTTCGCCAACCTCGCGCACTGGTCGCGTGGCGTCGACAACGATGTGTTCGCTCCGGCGCCGCAACTCAACCTGCCAGGACGGCCGATTTTCCTGTACGCGGGCCGCGTGGCGGTCGAGAAGAGCATCGAGGATTTTCTCGAGCTCGACCTGCCCGGGAGCAAATGGGTCGTTGGGGGCGGCCCCGCGCTTGCCGGACTCAAGGCTCGATATCCGGATGCGATCTTCCACGGCATGAAGTTCGGCACGGACCTAGCGTACTACTACCAGCAGGCAGATGCCTTCGTTTTTCCGAGTCGGACGGACACCTTCGGGCTGGTGCTCATCGAAGCGATGGCCTGTGGTACCCCAGTCGCGGCCTACCCCGCCAGCGGTCCGATCGACGTGGTGCGCGATCTTTCGGTCGGCGTGCTGTCGACAGATCTACGCGAGGCTGCGATGGCCGCGCTCGACCTGGATCGCACGAGGGTACATCGCTATGCTCTGCAGTATTCGTGGGCGAAGGCGACGCGGCAGTTCGAGTCCCACCTGCGTCCGCTCGTTACGACGGCGGCAGCGTGACTACCGCGGTGCGATCAGGACTTCCAGGCGCGCCGCGTGACGCGCACCGAGAGCTTGGCTGACCTGGAGCTCAGAAGGGCTCCCATTTGCGGCTCACCGAAATGACCGCGCTCGGCATCGGCAACAAATTGCGTTACCCACGTTCGTCCCGCGGTGCCGAAGTAGGCGTTGCCCCGGCGGTTGACGACGTTGGTCACCCAAACCGTGTACCGAATCGACCAGTCCCTGTCGCCGGATCGTTCATCGCGCCTGACGTTGATCGTGAATTCCTCGTGCGTGAAGCCGAGGCGAGTGAGCTCGGCCTCGAAATCCTGCCGCTCTCCCAATTGCTCCATCACCCGCAGATCGCCTTCGCAGCGCACCGACATGCCGATCTCCGCCTGCCGCTTGACGCAGAGAGTCACTCACTGGGGTTACAGGCGTGTGACAACGCTCGGCAGTGGGCTTATAGCGTCGACATGTCGCCGCGCGGCCCCTCCGGGGGCGCGGCAGCGTCCGTATCCGATGGATGCGCATCGTCATCGCGCAACCTGCGCACGCGACGCGGCGGGAGGACTACGGTGAAGCTGCTTCCCTTCCTGGGTTCGCTCTCGATCAGGAGTTCTGCCTGGTGGCGGATGAGCACGTGCTTGACGATGGCGAGACCCAGACCGGTGCCACCGGTGCTACGTGAGCGACTGCGGTCTACGCGATAAAAACGCTCGGTCAGGCGCGGGATATGCTCGGCGGCGATCCCAATGCCGGTGTCGGTCACGCTGAAAATGCCGCCACGCTCGTCCACCCGCCACGACAGCGCGACCTTGCCGCCTTCCGGCGTATAGCGCACGGCGTTGCTGACGAGATTGCCAAACGCGCTTCCGAGCTCGTCGCGGCTTCCAAGCACGCTCACCGCATCGTGGATATCAAGGGTGACTTCCTGCTTTCCCCCGGCCAGTGCCTTAGCGTCCGACGAAAGCTCGAGCAGCAGCGGCACGATGTCGAACTCGATCTCCGCCGCGATGTTCTGCTCGCTCTCCAGCGACGACAGCGTAAGCAGGTCGTCGACTAGCCGTTGCATGTTCCTCGCCTGTTCCTGCATCAAAGCGAGATAGCGCTCCCGCTTCTTGCCGTCGAGCGAGACGTCGGCGAATGTTTCGAGGAATCCGCTAAGCACCGTCAGCGGAGTCTTCAGCTCGTGCGAGACATTGGCGATGAAGTCCCGGCGCACCCTCGCCACCGCCTCGAGGCGCGTGACGTCGCGGCTCATCAGCAGCCTTTCCTCCACCCCGAAAGGAACGACCTGCACGGAAAGCATCGCTGCACCCTCGCGCGTCGATTCGAACAGCACCGGCTCGTGAAATTCACCGCCGTTGATGTATTGCACAAAAGCCGGGTGGCGAACGAGATTGGTGATCGGTGTGTGCAGATCGCGGCGCAACTCGATGCCCAGGTGCGACTCGGCCCGGGGGTTGGCCCACTGGATGCGGTCGCGATCATCGAGCACGACCACGCCTTCAGGCAGCGCCTCGGCGCCGCTCACGAAGCGGTCCAGCGCGAGGCGCAGATCGCGCTGTCGGGCGCTGCGCATGCGAACACGCTGGTAGAGCGCTGCGTACATAAGTCCCCACGCGCCACGACCTTCGGGAACAGGAGCTTCGATCGAGCCCAATGCCCAGCGCAACAGCGCGCGCAGTTGCAACGCGTGCCAGCCGATCACAGCGAGAAGCCCGGCTCCAGTGACCAGGCAGGCCGCAGTTGCACCCGACACGGCACCGGCGAGCGCGCCGAGCGCGAGCACGAGCACTGGAGCGAACGCCGCACGCAGCCAGAATGCCCACATGGATTCGCAGCGCGTCTACTTCAGCGCGGAAAGGCGATAACCGCTGCCGCGCACGGTTTCGATCATCGCATCGTGACCCGACGGCTGCAGCGCGAGGCGCAGTCGGCGAATGTGCACGTCGACCGTTCGCTCCTCGATGTACACATGATCTCCCCAGACCTGGTCGAGCAGCTGCGTGCGGCTGTGTACGCGTTCGGGGCGCGCGATCAGGTACTTGAGTAGACGGAATTCGGTCGGACCGAGCGCGACCGCATTGCCCTCCGCGAATACCCGATGCGCAACCGGGTCGAGCTCGAGCGTTCCAACGCGCAGCGTTTCCTGTGCTGCCTCGGGTGCGCGTCGGCGGAGCACCGACTTGACGCGCGCCTTCAGCTCGCGCGGACTGAACGGCTTGGTGACGTAATCGTCGACCCAGGCTTCGAGCCCGGCGACCCGGTCGGCCTCGTCGCTGCGCGCAGTTACCATGATGATCGGAAGCTCGCGCGTGCGCGCATCGGCGCGCAGGGTGCGCGCGAAGGCGAGTCCCGACTGTCCGGGAAGCATCCAGTCGAGCAGCACCAGATCCGGCAGCGCGGCACGGATCTGCAGTTGCGCGGTTTCCGCGTCGGCGACGGTGCACACCGCGAAGCCGGCGTCTTCGAGGTTGACGCGCAGCAACTCCTGGATGGCGGGCTCGTCCTCGACGACCAGGATCGAAGTGCTCATCGCGATCTCGCCGATGCGGGCGTCACTCCGCCACCTCGGCGCGTATCTGCTCGGCGGTCGCATGACGCACATCCTTGCCCTTGACGACGTGCACCACATTCTCGGCGATGTTCTTGGCGTGATCGCCAATGCGTTCGATCGACTTGGCGATGAACACGATTTCCAGTGCCGGGGTTATCGTGCGCGGGTCTTCCATCATGTAGCTGATGAGCTGGCGCAGGATCGACCCGAACGCGAAGTCGATGGCTTCGTCGTTGCTGACGACTTGCGCAGCGGCCGCTACGTCCAGGCGCGCAAAGGCGTCGAGCGCGAGCTGAAGGTTGTCCTCGGCGAGCTCGGCCACGCGCGCCACTTCGAGCGCACGCACGCTGGACAGGCGCTCGGGACGCTGGATCTGCTGCGCCTTGTACGCGATCTTCTTGATCTCGTCGCCGGCGCGCTCGAGCTCGTTGACGATCTTGACGACGGTGAGCACCATGCGCAGGTCGATCGCCGCCGGCTGCCGCTTGGCGATGATCTGGCTGCACTGCTGGTCGATCTGCACCTGCATGCGGTTGATCTCGAGCTCATCGGCGGCGACCTTGTCGATCAGGTCGACCTCGGTGTGCTTCAGCGCCTGGATGGCGCGCGTGAACTGCGTCTCGACCAGCCCGCCCATGGCCAGCACGCCCGAGCGGATTTCCTCCATCTCGGCGTCGAACTGCTTGTAGGTATGCTCACCCATCGCGTCTCCTTGGCCTTGCGGGGTCAGCCGAAGCGGCCGGTGATGTAGTCCTCGGTTTCCTTGCGCCGCGGCCTGAGGAAGATCTCGTCGGTGGCGCCGAATTCGATCAGCTCGCCCAGGTACATGTACGCAGTGTATTCCGACACCCGCGCAGCCTGCTGCATATTATGGGTGACGATGGCGATCGTGTAATCGTTCTTGAGATCGAAAATGAGCTCCTCGATCTTCGCGGTGGAGATAGGATCGAGCGCCGACGTCGGCTCGTCGAGCAGCAGCACTTCCGGCTTCACCGCGATGGCGCGCGCGATGCACAGGCGCTGCTGCTGGCCGCCGGAGAGCGCCATCCCGCTCTGCTTGAGCTTGTCCTTCGATTCGCCCCACATCGCCGCCTTGGTCAGCGCCCATTCGACGCGCTCGTCCATCTGGCGCGCCGACAGGCTCTCGTACAGGCGCACGCCGAAGGCGATGTTGTCGTAAATCGACATCGGGAAAGGCGTCGGCTTCTGGAACACCATGCCGACCTTGGCGCGAAGCATGTTGAGGTCGATGCCGCTGTCCAGCAGGTTGCGCCCATTGAACATGATCTGCCCGGTGGCGCGCTGCCCCGGGTAGAGCGAATACATGCGGTTCATCGTGCGCAGCAGCGTCGACTTCCCGCAGCCCGACGGCCCGATGAACGCGGTGACGCGGCGTTCGGCGACATCGAGATTGATCTTCTTGAGCGCGTGAAACTTGCCGTAGAAGAAGTCGAGGTCGCGGATCGAGATCTTCGGCGGCGTCGGATCCACCGGCCGCGCCTGGGCATTCGGGCGCGCGACAACGGTGTCGAGGTTCATCGTCTCGGTCCCCGCTATTTGGTGGTGGCCTGCCGGAACATCGTCCGCGCAAGTATGTTAAGGAGCAGCACCGCGAGCGTGATCAGAAGCGCGCCCGCCCACGCCAGTTCCTGCCAGTCCTTGTAGGGACTCATCGCAAACTGGAAGATGACGACCGGCAGATTGGCCATCGGAGCATCGAGATTGGACGTCCAGAATTGGTTGTTCAACGCCGTGAACAGGAGCGGCGCGGTCTCGCCGGAAATCCGCGCAACCGCCAGCAGAATGCCGGTGATGACCCCTGCGCGCACCGACCGAAGCGTCACCATCACGATGACCTTCCACTGCGGCGTTCCGAGCGCGATCGCCGCCTCGCGCAGGCTGTCGGGCACCAAGCGCAGCATGTTTTCGGTCGTGCGCACGACAACAGGGACCACAATCAGGGCCAGGGCAAACGAGCCCGCCCATGCCGAGAAATGACCGACCCGGAAAACGTAGATCTCGTAGACGAACAGGCCGATGACGATCGAGGGCGCGGACAGCAGGATGTCGTTGATGAAGCGCGTGACCGGGGCGAGCCACCCGCGCGCTCCATATTCGGCGAGGTAGATTCCGGCGAAGATGCCGATGGGTGTCCCGATGAGCGTGCCCGTGGTCGCCATCACCACGCTACCCCAGATCGCGTTGGCGAGCCCTCCCTGGCTGCCCGGGGGAGGTGTCATCTGCCGGAACAGGTTGAAGCTCAGTGCCTCGAATCCGGCCTGAAACAGCGTGAATAGTATCCACAGCAGGAAAGTAAGGCCGAAAGCCATGGTCACGAGCGACATGGCGAGGTTGAACCTGTTCGCAAGCAGGCGACGGGAGTACTGCGCGCTCATGGCGTGCCTCGCCGCCTCATGTCTTTCGTCCTTCGCGCTTGGCAAGCTGCAGCAGCAGCAGCTTGGCAAGCGCAAGCACGATGAACGTTATGACGAACAGGATGAGGCCGAGTTCTATGAGTGCCGACGTGTAAAGATCGCCGACGGCTTCGGTGAACTCGTTGGCGAGCGCCGACGCGATGCTGTTGCCGGGTGCGAGTATCGATACAGTGAGACGGTGCGCATTTCCGATCAGGAAGGTCACCGCCATGGTCTCGCCGAGCGCCCTGCCCAGGCCCAGCATGATGCCGCCGATGACTCCTGCCTTCGTATAGGGCAGCACGATGTTGCGCACGACTTCCCACGTCGTGCAGCCCAGCCCGTAGGCGGACTCCTTGAGAACCGGAGGAACGACCTCGAAGACGTCCCTCATGACCGCCGCGATGAAAGGGATCACCATGATCGACAGCACGAACCCGGCCGTTAGCACGCCGATGCCTTGCGGAGGTCCCTTGAACAATGCGCCGGCCAGCGGTAGCGCTCCCAGCGTCGCGATCAGCCACGGCTGCACGTGGTCCGCGAACAGCGGCGCCAGCACGAACAACCCCCACATCCCGTAGATGATGCTCGGAATCGCGGCGAGTAGTTCGATGGCGGTCCCCAACGGCCGCTTGAGCCAGCGTGGAGAAATTTCGGTCAGGAACAGTGCGATGCCGAAGCTCACCGGCACGCCGATGAGCAGCGCGATCGCCGAGGTGACCAGCGTGCCCACGATCGGAACCAGCGCGCCGAACTGCTCGGTGACGGGATTCCACTCTGAACTGACTAGGAATCCCAATCCGAACTTCGCTATCGCTGGCACGCTGCCGTAAACCAGCGATGCGATGATGCCGAGCAGGATCGCCAGCACGAAAAAGGCGAAGAAGCGCGCCACCCAGCGAAATATGGCGTCCTGCAGGTTGAACGTCTGCTGGTCGGGGTCGGGCATTTTCGCGGCGCCAGCCATCGGGTACGCGGGCGCCGACCCCATTATAGTCGGGAGTGCGTCGGCGGCGGTTTGCATCATCGGCGCATGCACGCGTTGCTCTCCATTGGTTTGTCGTCAGCGGATGGCGGCAGCGCGTCGCCGCTCTTGGCGGCGATCGTGCGCGGGTCATGCTCGAGCGCAACACGCGGGCGGCGCACGCTTTGCGATGACCGTGGTCCGACGATCAATAGATCGGCTTGCCCGAGGTATCTTTCAACTGCGATTTCCAGCTCGCGCGGATCTGACTCGTGACCGCGTCCGGCAAGGGCACGTAGTCCAGCGAATCGGCGAGCTTGTCTCCGTCGGAGGAATACGCGAAGTCGAAGAACTTGAGAACTTCCTTGGCGGTTTCCGGTTTCGGCTGGCTCTTGTACATGAGGATGAAGGTCGCGCCCGAGATCGGCCACGAGTTCTTCCCCGGCTGGTCGGTCAGCACGAGGTAGTATCCGGGCGCCTTGCTCCAGTCGGCGCCTGCCGCGGCAGCCTTGAAGGTGTCCGCGGAAGGACTCACGAAGCTGCCGTCGCGATTCTGAACCTGGGTGTAGGTCATCTTGTTCTGCAGAGCGTACGCGTACTCGATGTAGCCGATCGAGCCCTTGACGCGCTGCACGTAGGACGCGACGCCTTCGTTGCCCTTGCCACCGACGCCGGCGGGCCATGCCACCGAAGTGCCCTCGCCGACTTTCTGCTTCCATTCCGGGCTGACCTTGGAAAGATAGTTGACCCAGATGAAGGTCGTGCCGGACCCGTCGGACCGGTGCACCACGGTGATCTCGGAATCAGGCAATTTGGCACCGGGGTTGAGCTTGGCGATCGCGGGGTCGTTCCACTTGGTCAGTTTGCCAAGGTAGATATCGGCCAGCACGGGACCGGTCAGCTTCAGTTCGCCGGCCTTGACGCCTTCGAGGTTGACGACCGGAACGTCACCGCCGATAACGGTGGGAAACTGCATCAGGCCGTCCTTGTCGAGTTCTTCCGGCTTCAGCGGCATGTCGGAAGCGCCAAAATCAACGGTCTTGTTCTGGATCTGCTTGATCCCGCCGCCCGAACCGATCGACTGGTAGTTCATGCCCACGCCACTCTTCGCCTTGTAGGCTTCGGCCCATTTCGCGTAGATCGGGTAGGGAAACGTCGCACCGGCGCCGGTGATGTCGACCGCACGCGCCGACAGACCGAGCGAAAGCGCAGATGCCGCGAGAATTCCCGCTGCGTACTGTTTGAGCTTCATGGATTGGAACCTCGTAGGAGGAGCACGTTTCGGATTGTGACAACGGCGTGTGACGGACAGATGACAGCCCTTCGCCCGCGGTTGTCTCCTGAGAGTGTGGGCCACCCTCAGGGCATCGCCCAGTCAGGCCATCCGATATGCCAGCGCAGTCGTTGCGCGTGGGCACGCAGCTCGGCGATCTCCTCATGCAGGGCATGGTCATCGGGCCGCACGGCCAGCGCGACCAGCGTCCGGCCGCGCGCCATCAGGAAGTCGGTGTATGGCAGAGGCTCGCGCCGCGTGTAGCTCGCCATCGCGCTGATCTGAGCCAGCGCACGGTGCCATTCCTTGCGCGCGATGGCGTCCTCGATCGACAGGCGGTAGTACGCGATGTGGCTGTGCCCGACGCTGCCTTGCTCGAGCAAGGCGTCCGCCTCCGCCGCGTAGTTTTCCCGGACGCGCGGGTCGTCGGTCATGCGCTGAAGCAAGCCGAGGATCATCGGGCCGCAAAAGCCCATGCCGAACTCGCGCGCGAGCGCGAGAGACATGGCTAGGCAATCCTTGGCCTCGTCATCGTGCCCTCTCGCGAGTAGACATTCCGCCTGGTGCGCGAGCAGCACCGCGAGATAACGCCTGGTCCCTAGCCCCTCGGCCAGCTCGCGCCCGCGCAGCTGGTAGGGTTCGGCCTCGGCGTAGCGCGCGCACGCCGTGAGCACCAGGCCGCAGGACTGCATCGCCACCATTTCGGAGTAGCGGTCGCCGATCTCGACCGCAACATCGCACGACGCCAGCATGTCGGCCAGCGCCTCGTCGAATTCGCTGAGGTAGGTTCGCGAATGACCGACCATGATTCGATTGGCGATGGCGACCCGCGTGTAGCCATGTTCGTCGCACAGCGCGACGCACGCGCGGAAGTGCTCGAAGGCCGTGCGCATGCGGCCTTCCAGGTAGTAGGCGTCGGCAAGCCCCGATAGCGCGCGCGCTTCCCACTCCTTGTCGCCGAGCAACAGCGCCTGCGCATGCGCGATCTGATGCGCGGCTCGGCATTCCTCGACGCGCCCGAGCGCGAAATAAAGATTCCCGCGCGTGCTGTGCAGCTCGACGAGCTCCCGATCGAGGTCCGTCGCCAGCGGCTCGGCCTGGGCGAGCGCCGCCAGCGCGGCATCGACGCCGGCGATCAGGCGGTGCCCGGCCGCGACGCCGAGCAGCGCCCGGCAGCGCTCCGCGGTATCGGTGGTCGAGGCGAGCGCAAGCTCGTACGCGGCGACCGCCGGCGCTCCGGCGCCGGTGCCGCGCAGCAAGCTGCCGATCATCATGTTCAGGGCGTGGCGGTCCGCCGGCGTCCGCGCCAGCGTCACGCCGCGCTGGGCCAGCCTGAGCGCGCTGTCGAACTGCAGTCGCGCGGCCTGCGAGCGCGATGCCTCGAGGTAAGCGTGCGGCGCCTCGGGGCCTTCGGCACGATCGAGGTGTTCGGCCCGCAGCGCGGGATCGCGCTCGCCGAACCAAGCAGCGGCAGCGCGGTGCAGCTCCGCGCGGCGCGCCTTGGTGAGCGACGCGTAGACGCCGTCGCGGATGAGCGCGTGACCGAACAGGAACTCGTCACCCTCCGGACGCACCAGCGCGTGCGCCAGCAGGTTCTGGCAATCGTAATCCGGCAACTGCGCGAGCTGCCGAAGCAGTGGCAGTGCGAAGCGCTGCCCGATGACCGCCGCCGCGCGCAGCGCGATGCGATCGCGCTCTGGAAGGCGATCGACTCGCGCGAGCACCAGGCTGTGCAGCGACGACGGCAGCGCGTCTTCGTGCTCGTCGGCAGCGCTGAGCAGCTGCTCGAGGAACAGCGGATTGCCGGCGGCACGGTCGATACATTGCTGCGCATAGCGCTGCGACGTCGCGAGCAGTCCGCTGGCCAGCTTCATCGCATCGTCTGGATGGAGTGGACCGAGCTCGATCGTGGTCAGCGTCGCGTTACCGAGCGCGCCGCGCCACGCGCCGTCGAGCAGATCGCCGTCGGGGCGTGTGGTCAGCGCAAGCACGACGGGAAGCGCTGCGGTCGCCTTGCCCATCGCCGCCAGGTGATCGAGCGTGCTGCGATCCGCCCAATGCAGGTCTTCCACGATCAGGAGCAGTGGTGCGATGCGACTTGCCACGTGGGCGAGCTGCACCACCGCCTCGGCGCGCCCGCTCTGCCGCGCAGCGTGGTCCATCGCCTCGTAAGCGGACCGGAGCGCGGGAGGTAGCGGAAGATCGAGCAGATCGAACAGAAAGGCACGGCCGGGGGCGTGGTGATCCTCTGCCGCGACGCGCTCGAGGGCCGACTCACGCTCCGCGACCGACGACTCCGGAGAAAGATAGAGCATGCCCAGCACGAGCTCGCGTATCGCATCGCGCCCCTGTGCCATGCCGAAGTCGAGCACCAGTCCCGAATGACTCGCAAACCCGTCGACGAGCGCAACACGTCGCAGCTCGGCGATCAGACGCGATTTGCCCATGCCGGCATCGCCGCGGACACACACGATGCTCCCCGTCCCCGCGTGCCGGCAGGCGCGCAGCAGAGTCGTGAGCTGCGCGAGCTCGACCGTTCGTCCCACGAAGCGATGCGCCGCTTCGGTCGATGCTGAGCTGCTGCGCAATTCGACCAAACGCCATACCGACAGCGGCACGTTGACGCCCTTGAGCTCTACGTCGACGATGGGCTCGCAATGCGCAATACGGCCGACCGCCGCATGAACGGCGCCGTCGAGCACTGTTTCTCCCGGGCGGGCGAGTTGCTGCAGGCGCGCGGCGATGTTCACCGACGCGCCGATGACGGTGTAGGCGCGATGGCGCGAGCTGCCGAGCCCGCTGGCGATGACCTCGCCGGCGGCAACGCCGATGTGTACCTGCAGATCGCGCTCGAGCTCGCAGCCGAGCACCGCGACGGCGCGGTGGATGTCGACCGCGGCGCGCAGCGCACGCGCCCCGTCGTCGCCATGCGCGACCGGCGCGCCGAACACTGCCATGACGCTGTCGCCGATGTGCTTGTCAATGCTGCCGCCATAGCTTTCCACGATCGAATCGGTGGCCTCGAAGTATTTTTCGAGCAGCCGGTGCACTTCCTCCGCGTCGAGCTCCTGCGACATCCGCGTGAAGCCGACCAGGTCCGCGAACAGCACGGTGACCGGGCGGCGCTCGCTTTCCCCGCTTTCGCTGGTGGTCGTCGCGACCGCCAAGGTGGGTGCGGCCAGCGCGACGCCGCATCCGCCGCAGAACTTGTCGTCGGCTTCGTTTGCAAAACCGCACGACGCGCATGACTGCGGCAGTGGCTTGCCGCAGCCGGCGCAAAAGCGCCGTCCCTCGCGATTGGAGGAACCGCAAGCGCTGCAGGTGCTCAATGCAGTGCCCTCTACGCAGCGAGCAGCGACTGACCCGGACGCACGCGTGTGAAGCGCACCGGAATGCGCTCGCAATGCAGTGCGTCGCCCCGGCGAACGATGCGCGTATAGGCCGCTGCGACAGGATCGGCGGACTGCGGGAAGTCAGCGCGATAGTGCGCGCCGCACGAGTCCTCGCGCGCCTGTGCCGCGCGCACGATGGCACGGCTCACCTCGACGAGGTTCTGCAGGTTGAGCCAGTCGTGCCACGTGAGGTTGTAGGCACGCTCGCGCGCCGCGGATGCCATCGAGCCCGTCGCAAGCTCGCCCGCGAGCCCTTCGAGCGTCGCGGCAGCACGACGCAGGCTCGCGGCGTCGCGCACGATTCCCGCTTCGTCCCACATGGAGGTGTGGAGGCGCTCGCGAACGCCTTCGACGTCGATGGCCGCGCCCTTCCCGAACGGTGACTCGGCAGTGGCTATGGCTGCGGCGATGACGTCGCTGTCGGGGTCGCGAAATGCGCCCTCGTGCGCGATCCACGCAGCCATCGCATCGCCAGCGATGCCGCCGAACACCGTCGAGTTCGCCACGCCGTTACCACCGAGCCGGTTGGCACCGTGGACGCCGCCTGAATCCTCGCCCGCCACGAACAGCCCGCGCAGCACGGTGGTGCAGTCGGCGCGGAACTCGACGCCGCCCATCATGTAATGCGCAGTGGGAACGACTTCGACGCGCGCGCCCGCCAGATCGAAGCCGCAGTCGGCGCAACGCTCGACCATGCCCTTGAACTGGCGGCGCACGTTGTCGCGGCCGAGATGCGCCATCGAAAGCCACACCCCGCCGTGCGGCGAGGTGCGTCCTGCGCGCATCTCCGCGTAGATCGCCCGCGACACGATGTCGCGGGTGGCGCGCTCGAGACGCGGGTCGTAGCGCTGCATGAAGCGCTCGCCACCGCCATCCAGCAAGTAGCCCCCGGCGCCGCGCAAGCCTTCCTCAAGAACGGTGCCGGTCATGCGCGTGTGCGCGCCGGCGAGCAGCCCGGTCGGATGGAACTGCACCATCTCGAGGTCACGCAGCGGCAATCCCGCCGCCAGCGCCATCGCCAGTCCGTCGCAGCTCTTGTCGCCGGAAGGCGTGTGATAGCGGTACATCGTCGGTCCGCCGCCGGTCGCGAGCAGCACGGCCTTCGTCGCGACGTAGACGTATTCGCCGGTACGGATGTCGAGCAGCACCGCGCCGGCGAGCGCGCTGCCGTCGGCGCAAGGAACCAGCGCCAGCGCACGATGCTCTTCCATGCGCGCGATGCCGCGCGCCCATACCTGCTCGGCGAGCCGGTTCATGATCTCGATGCCGGTCAGGTCGCCCTTGTGCACCGTCCGGTCGAAGGTCTGTCCAGCGAACGCCTTCTGGTGAATCGAGCCATCGGGATTGCGATCGAAAAAGCAGCCGAGCTCGTTCTCGAGCTCGTGGATGCGCTCGATGGCGCCGTTGACCAGCGTCCATGCGAGGTCCTGATCGGGGAGCCACGCGCCGCCCACGATGGTGTCCATGAAATGCCGCTCGACCGAGTCGCCTGGCGCGAGCGCGACGTTGTAGCCGCCCTGGACCATGCGCGTGCATCCGCACTTGCCGAGCAATCCCTTCACCGCGATGGTGATCGACAGCTGCGGGTTGGCCGCGTGCGCGTGCAACGCGGCGAACAATCCGGCGCCACCCGCGCCGAGTATCAGGAGGTCGGTCTCGACCCGGCGCGCGTGCAGTATCAAGTTTCGGCCATGTCAGCGCTTGACACCGAGCGCGGCCAGCGCGTCGGCGCGGCGCGAGCGCGCGGACGCGTCGACCGCGGCGTACAGGCTTCCGCCTTGGCTGTCCATCGCGACGGTGAGCGGGCCGAAATCGCGAATGCGAAATCGCCACAGGCTCTCGGGGTTGAGTTCATCGAGGTCGACATCCTCGATCGCTTCGATCCAGGTCGTTTCCAGCGCCGCCGTTCCGCCGATGATGGCCAGGTACGCGCCGCCGAGCTCGCCGAAGGCCGCCAGCGAATCCTTGCCCAATCCGCCCTTGCCGATGATCAGGCGCACGCCGCATTGCGCGATCAGCGGTCGCGTGAAGCGTTCCATGCGCGCCGACGTCGTCGTGCCCACACACAGCGGCGCATAGCCCGCCGGATGCTCCGGCGAGCGTTCGACCTTGCGCACGTTGGGCGCGGTATGGATCACCGCGTGTCCGGCGAGGTCGAAGCGGGTCGGCGTGCCGCGGTCGAACATCGCGATCTGCGTGGCGTCGCGAATGCCGAACAGCGTTCCCTGGAGCGTCACGGTGTCGTCGACACGCAACGCGCGCACCTGCGCTTCGCTGATCGCCGGAGTGAGGTCGTGGTGAGCCATGGACGATCAGACGATTGTTTTCGCCGCCATTGCCGGACCGAAATGACCGAGGAACATACCGACTAGAATCCGTAACGCACGCCGGCAGCGTCGATCGTCGCCGACGCGCGGCGCGCGGAATGGCATTGCATGTTCACCGCGACCGGATTCATGGTGATGTGCGTTGCGGCGAGCTCGACGTGCACCGCGAATGCGGTGGAATCGCCGCCGAGGCCCTGCGGGCCGACGCCGAGCATGTTGACTGCCGACGAGAGCTCCACTTCGAGGCGCGCGCCGTCGGGGTCGTCACAGCGCGAGCCCAGCGGGCGCGTCGCAGCGATCTTGGCGAGATGCACGCACAGGTCGGCGGTGCCGCCAATGCCCACGCCGATGATGGTCGGAGGGCACGTCTTTCCTCCGGCGTCGAGCACGCAATCAACCACGAAGGTGCGGATGGCGTCGACGCCTTCGGCAGGAACGGCCATTTTCAGCCACGAGTTGTTCTCCGAGCCGCTGCCCTTGGGGATCATCTCGATTTTCATGCCTTCGATCGCAGCGCTGTAATCGATGTGGATCACCGGTACGCCGACGCCGCATGAGGTGTGCTCATTCTTGCGCGTGAGCGGGTGCACGATCGACGAGCGCAGCGGATGCTCGCGGGTCGCGCGCTCGCAGCCTCGGCGGATCGCGGCCTTCATTGCGGGACCGTCGATTTCCACGCCGCGCCCGATGGTGACGTTGTAGATGGGGATGCCGGTGTCCTGGCAGAGCAGGTTGTCGGTGGCTTCGGCGACCGCGATGTTGCGGATCATCGTGCCGAGCACGCCGCGCGCCTTGTCGACGCTCTCCTCGCGAGCGAGCGTTTCGAAGCCGCGCTTGACGTCGTCGGGCAGGATCTTGAGCGCACGAATGTAGAGGTCCTTGGCGACGCTCTCGACGGTGGAAGGTTCGACGCGCATGTGCCGGATGAAATCAGATGAGGTTGAGCGCGAACATCAGCGCGAAAAACACGGCGCCTCCACCCGCGGCGGCGAGCATCGCCTTCTGCGCTTCGCCGCGCCAGCCGACAAACTCGATGAGCAGCAACCGGACGCCGCCGGTGAAATGCGCTGCGAGCAGGAACACCACGGCGACTTCGGAGGCCTTGACCAGCGGCTGCTGCGTCCACGCCAGAAACGCGTCGAGCGCGTCGGCGCCGGCCAGCGCCCGCGAGAGCGCGAGAAAATGCAGCGGCAGGAACACGGCGAGCAGCACTCCGGAAACGCGATGGACGACAAAGGCCCAGAAGGCGGCATGGCCGCGATTGGCCCATCCAGAATGCATCATAACGCCACCGCCAGCACTGCACGCGCACCCAGCCCCAGGAGCGCGATCCCCGCGGCGAGCCACGCGAAATTCGCGGCCGTCCCGCGCCAGCCCAGCCATTCGGCGGCAACCACGCGCAAACCCAGCGGCGCATGCACGGCGACCGCGACCACGAATACGCTATAGAACGCGGTCCACGCGACGCTGCCGCGGGTGCGCCCCAGGATCGCTTCCGCGGAGAGGCCGTGGCGTACCGCTACGATCAGGGTCACGAGATGCACGAGCACACAGACCGCCAGCACCGCGGCGGACAGCCGCTGCGCGAGCCACGCACGGGCTTCGCTTCGCGTGCTCACAGAGCCCCCTTGAGCATCGCCAGCGCCGTTGCGCGCTTGAGGCCGGCGATCGAGGCGGTGGGCGACAGGTGTTTTGGGCAGCGCTCGGTGCAGCTCGTGTGCGTGTGACAGGCGTGGCAACCCGCGTCTCCGGATACCGCCGCGAGGCGTTCCGAGTGCGCAGCGTCGCGCACGTCGCGAAGCAGGCTCCATGCGCGATTGAGCGCTGCCGGCCCCAGGTAGTCGGGGTTCCACGCCACGACCTCGCACGACGCGTAGCACACGCCGCAGCCGATGCATTCGATCGCGGCGTCGACGGCAGCGCGCGCCGGCGAGTCCGGCGGCACCACCGCAAAGGCATCTTTTCGCGTCGAAGTGGGCACGAACTGGCCCTTCGCCTGCGCCCACTTGTCGAAGAACGTGCTCATGTCGGTGACGAGATCGCGGATGATCGGAAGATTGGCGAGCGGCGCGATATTCAGGTGCTCGCCGTCGCACACCTTCTCGACGTGCGTGCGGCAGGTCCAGCGCGCCATGCCATTCACGCTCATCGCGCACGAGCCGCACATGCCGACCCGGCAGGCGAAGCGGTACGCGAGCGAGGCATCGAGGTGGCGCTGGATCCAGGTCACCACGTCGAGCACCGTCTGCGACGCAAGGCGCGGGACCTGGAACGTCTGATAGCCGCCCTCGGCGCCGCCGCGCCACACACGTACCTCGAGCTGGTTTTCAGGTGCGCGCATCGCCGTGATAGAGCCGTACTGTGTGCCGCGCTTCGGCGAAAAAGAGCCAGCGCTCGGCCATCAGGCCGATGATACAGATGGCTGCAAGCGCGGCCATCGAGGCGGCGCTGCGCGCGCCCGCAGCCCATGCGAGCAGGGGCACCGCGAAGACGAGCAGCAACGCAGCGGCGCGCAGCGCGTGCGCGTGCCTGCGCGCGAGCACGAAGCCGAATTCGTTGGTCAGAAAGGTGCCGTGGCTGTGGCCTACATCGAACAGGCGCGCCTGTGCGACGGTCACGCCGGCCGGACGCACGCCTTCGCGAACGCCGATCGCGCGCTCGATCGTAAGCAGCCCGTCCTGCGACGCCGCGGCGCGCCAGTACCCCGCCTTGGCGGCGAGCGCGGGCACGCCGAGCGCTGCTGCCAGCCAGGCGTACGCACGCACGTCTGCGCCGTAGCGTATCGCCAGCGCCAGCAACAGCAACGAGCCCGACCAGTGTCCGAGCAGCACATAGCACGCCGGCGTCCAGCCCGTATGCCACTGCCGGATCGGCTTCAAGCTCGCATAGATCATCGCGGTGCAGAACAGCACCGCGCACGAAAGCAGGAAGACCAGCGCAGCGACGGGAAGGCGAAAGGCCGTCCGCGCATCGGTGAGCGCGAGCCCGGCATAGAGCAGCGTCAGCGCCATCAGCTTCGTCGCCAGCACGGCCTCGCGCGACAGCCACGAGGTACGAAATCGGGAAAACGCTCGCCACGCGTTCGACGGCTTGGCCAGGTGCAGCGTCGACGAGGCGAGCCCGATCGCGACCAGCAAGAATCCGGTCGCGATGCCGGGAACGAGCATATCGAGGGGAAGGATGCGGGCGGCACACAGGTCGGCGAGTGCGAGCAGCGAAAGCAGCCCCAGACCGGCGCCCGAAATCACCGTAAAAACAATGATGCTGAAGGTAGGTTTCATCCGCGCGCTGCGATCAGCGCCGTATGACCGGACTCGCCAGGCTCGCCAGCCCGCGCTCGAGCAGCGCCTTCGCGTCGTCGACCCCGACGATCGCCGGCGGCTGGCGCGGCGGCAGGTAGCGATTCACTGGGGCATAGCCCAGCTCCGAGAGCAGACCGAATCCACCGCGCTGCGCGGACAAGCGCGAGACGTCCGAGTCCGGGTCGTCGTAGTCACCGAACCAGCGCGCGTGCGTCGGGCACGCCAGCACGCAGGCGGGCTGTCGCTCTTCGGGATCGAGGCGTTCGTCGTGGATCCGATCGACGCACAGTGTGCATTTCTTCATCGTGCCCGAAGAAGGATCGAGTTCGCGCGCGCCGTACGGGCACGCCCACGCGCACAGATTGCAGCCCATGCACTTGTCCTGGTCGACCAGCACGATGCCGTCGTCGCGCTTGTACGACGCACCGGTCGGGCACACGGTGACGCAATCAGCATCAGCGCAGTGCATGCACGACATCGGGAAGTTGATCGTCTTGCTCGCTGGATATTCGCCGACCTCGTAGTGGCGCACCCGGTTGAACCAGACGCCCGAAGGCTCGGCGCCGAACGGTTCGAGGTCGGTGAGCGGCCCGCTCACCGGCGACGACGCGTTCCATTCCTTGCACGCGGTCGCGCACGCATGACAGCCTACGCACGTATCGAGGTCGATGAGAAGGCCGAGCTTCATCGCGCGGCATCCATGTCCACACGGGCGTCGTAGCGCAGCACCGTGGGCCGCGGCTCGTTGTCGCCGGGCAGCCTGGGTGCAGCGGCGAACACCGGCCAGATCCCTGTCTCGCCGGGCACGCAGCGCGTCACGCGCACGCGCAGGTCGAACCACGCCGCCTGGCCGGTGACCGGATCGGAGTTGGTGAGCCGGCGGTCGCCATCGGTGCCGGGAAGGTGCTCGGAAATGAGGTGATTGAGCAGGAATCCAGCGGTGGCCTCGCTCGCGTTTGGATCGAGCCCCCACGTCCCCGCCTGCTTGCCGATCGCGTTCCAGGTCCATACGGTGTTGGTTTCGCAGCCTTCCATCGTGCGCAGCTGGCAGCGAATCCGTCCGTGATGAGATTCGAGCCACACCCAGTCGTCGTCGTCGAGCCCGAGCTCGCGCGCCTTGGCGCGATTCATGTACAGGCGATTCTCGGCGATGATCTGGCGTAGCCACGCGTTCTGCGCATCCCACGAGTGATACATCATCATCGGACGCTGCGTGATCGCGTGCAGCGGGAAATCGTCCGCCACCGTCCGGGACCCCCCCTGCGCCGGCGCACCGCTCGCAGTCACAGGCCGCGCGCCCTCCAGCGGCGCATACCAGAAAGGCAGCGGATCGAAGTAAGTCGCCAGCCGTGTGCAGTCGAGCGCCGACACCGGCTGCGGCCCATCGTAAAGCCCCTGTCCCGCCAGCCGGAAATTCTGCAGTGGTTCCGAATACATCTGCAGCACGACCTGCGTCGGCGGCGTGCCGAACAGCGCGTGCTTCTCGGCGAACTCGAGGTAATCCTTGTTCGCGTAGCGGTAGTAGCGCATGTTCTCGGGCCAGTGGTACGCGAAGTACGACTGGTTCTCGATGTACTTTTCCCACTGCCTGGGATTGGGCTTGCCGCGCAGCGACGATTCACCGTGCTCGCCGCGCCATCCTGCCAGGAAACCGATACCGGGGAATTTCTCGTAGTTGACGATGAAATCGCGGTAGTCGGCGAATTTGCGCGAGCCGTCTTCGCGCGTGAACGCCGGCAGGGACAGCCGCGACGCGAGCTCGACGAGCACGTCCTGCCACGCGCGCACGTCGCGATCGGGCGTGAGGATCGGATGCCGGATTGCGTCGGCCGCCGCATCGGGCTCGGAGATCGGACGGTCGAGCAGCGAGATCGCGTCGTAACGCTCGAGATACGTGGTGTCGGGCAGCACGAGATCCGCGAAATCCACCGTCTCCGAACGGAACGCGTCGACGACCACGATGAACGGGATCGCGTAATCGCCCCGTGCATCCTTGCGCACCAGCATCTCGCGCGTCCCGGCGGTGTTCATGCTCGAGTTCCACGCCATGTTCGCCATGAACAGCAGCAGTGTGTCGATCGGATAAGGGTCATGATTGGCCGCGTTGCTGATCACCATGTGCATCAGCCCGTGCGCCGACAGCGGCGTCTCCCAGGAGTACGCCTTGTCGATGCGCAGCGGCCGTCCTTCGCGGTCGATGACCAGCTCCTCGGGGCGCGTCGGGTAGCCGTTGGGCATGCGCTTCAACGGCGTGTTTGGCGCGCGAATCACCGCCTCGTCGTTCTCGGGCAGCGAGCGTATCGGGATGCGCCGCGGATACGGCGTCTTGGCGCGAAAGCTACCCGGGTTGTCGAGTGCTCCCAGCAGCATTTGCAACAGGTGCAGCGCACGACACGTATGAAAGCCGTTGGAGTGCGCCGACACGCCGCGCATCGCGTGCATCGCCACCGGACGCCCGATGACCTTGTCGTGCACGCGACCGTGCATGTCGGTCCAACGTATCGGCAGCTCGATCGCCTGCTCGAACGCGACGTGCGCCATCTCGAGCGCGATCCGGGTGATCGTCGCCGCCGGAACGCCGCACTCTTCGCTGACGTGCTCCGGCGAATAGCGCTCGTCGAGATAGCGTTCGGTGGCCAGCGCGAACACGCTCTTGGCGCGACGGCCGTCGGCAAGCTCGCGAGTCGCGTACAGCGCCGGCGCGATGCCGGGCAGATTGCCGTTGACGAGCTGCTGCGCGTCCTGGTCCCAGACCAGGGGGTTGCCCTCGTGGTCACGCGCGAACAGGCCGTCGCCGGGCATCCCCGGGGTCTGAACCACGAGCCACGGCGCGTTGGTGTAGCGGATCAGGAATTCCCAGTCGACCAGCCCGCGCTTGAGCAGCACATGCACCAGCGACAGCGCGAGCAGGCCATCGGTCCCCGGCCGGATCGGCACCCACTCGTCGGCGATCGCCGAGTAGCCGGTGCGCACCGGGTTGATCGACACGAACTTCGCGCCGCGCCGCTTGAGCTTGTCGAGCCCGATCTTGATTGGATTCGACGAATGGTCCTCGGCGACGCCCCAGAGCAGAAAGTACTTGGCATAGTCCCAGTCCGGGGCGCCGAATTCCCAGAACGAATAGCCGATGGTGTAGAGCCCCGCGACGGCCATGTTCACCGAGCAGAAGCCGCCATGCGCGGCCCAGTTCGGCGTGCCGAACTGCTGCGCCCACAGCCCGGAAAGCGCCTGCATCTGGTCGCGCCCGGTGAAGAACGCGAGCTTGGTCGGATCCGTCGAGCGTATATGGCCGAGCCGCGTGGTAAGGATGTCCAGCGCCTCGTCCCATTCGATCTCGACGAAGTCGCCTGCACCGCGGTCGGTGCCGGCGCGACGTTTCAGCGGCTTGGTGAGCTTCGCCGCCGAATACTGTTTCATGATCCCCGCCGAGCCTTTGGCGCAGAGCACGCCCTGGTTCACCGGATGGTGGCGCGTTCCCTGGATGAAACGGACGCGATCATTCTCCACCGTGACCTTGATGCCACAACGGCATGCGCACATGTAGCACGTGGAGAAATGAATCTGCTGCCGTGCGCGATCGTCGAGGGGAACGTAGACCGTCATGACTGGGGCTCGCGCGCGGTCCGCATGCGCAGACGGCGGCGCCGAATGCGCGCCTCTCGTGCGCGGCGCGACAGGCGTAGAATCCTAGCATAGCCGGCAGCGATATATCCCGGGCGTTGCGCCTATCGCGAGATCGCGTGCGCTTCGCATCGACCGGCCATTCCTGGAGACTCGCCATGACGCACGCCACGAACAACACCGTCACCACCCCGAGCAAGCCACGCACCGAGCGCACCGCCGCGCCGGTGACGGCGGCGACGTATTCGATGGACGAGTACTGGATGCCCTTCACGCCCAATCGCGACTTCCGCCACGATCCAAAAATGGTGGTGCGCGCCGAGGGCATGTACCTTTGGGACGACCACGGGAATCGCCTGATCGACGGCTCGTCCGGACTGTTTTGCGTCAACGCGGGCCACGGCCGGCGCGAGATCGCGCAGGCGGTCGGCGCGCAGCTCACCGAGCTCGACTTCATCGCGCCGTTCACGCGCGGCCATCCCAAGCAGTTTCAGCTCGCGACTCGTGTCGCCGAGCTCACGCCCGGGGACCTCAACCGCATTTTTTTCGTGAACTCCGGCTCGGAAGCGGTAGATACCGCCATGAAAGTGGCGCTCGCCTATCACCAGGCGCGCGGACAGGGCGGACGCAACATGTTCATTTCGCGCGAGCGCGCGTATCACGGCGTCAACTTCGGCGGCGTGTCGCTGGCGGGCATCGTCAACAACCGGCGCCGCTTCGGTCCGACGCTGCCAGGCATCGCCCACATGCGGCATACGCATGTGCGCGAAAACTTTTTCGTGAAGGGCCAGGGGACGCACGGTGTCGAGCTCGCCGAGGACCTGGTGCGCTTCGTCAATCTCCACGGCGCGGAAAACATCGCCGCGTGCTTCGTCGAGCCGATCGCCGGCTCGACCGGCGTGCTGGTTCCTCCCCAGGGCTATCTGCAGCGCCTGCGCGAAATCTGCGACGCACACGGCATTCTGCTGGTGTTCGACGAGGTCATCTGCGGGTTCGGACGCACCGGGAAGGCGTTCGCCGCACAGAGCTTCGGCGTCACGCCGGATCTGATGACCATGGCCAAGGGCATCACCAACGGCGCCCAACCGATGGGCGCGGTCGCGATCAGCGAGCGCATCCACGACACGATCATGGGCGCCGCCGCGGAAGGCGCGATCGAGCTCTTCCACGGGTACACGTACTCGGGGCACCCCGGGCCGTGCGCGGCAGGATTGGCGACGCTCGACATCTATCGCGACGAGGGATTGTTCGAGCGCGGCGAAGCGCTGTCGCCTTATTTCCTCGACGCGCTGTGGTCGCTCAAGGGCGAGGCGGTCGTGTCAGACCTTCGCGGTTATGGACTGCTCGCCGCGGTCGACGTCCACTCCGACGGCACGCCCGGACGGCGCGGACACATGCTGCAAAAGCGCTTGTTCGACCACGGCCTGCACCTCAAGGCGACGGGCGATTGCGTCATCGTCGCGCCGCCGCTGGTCGCCGAGCGCGCGCACATCGATGCGATCGTCTCGATCCTGCGCGACACGCTGAAGACGCTGTAGCCTTGCCCGGGCCTTGATGGAGAGCCGTCGCCCACGACGGCTGCTCCCTCGGGTGCGCCGGCCATCGGCGCAGGGTTGACAGTCACTGTCCGCTTTGCCACGCTCGCTTCATGGCTAATCGTCCGCATTTTCAGCGGCTGGTCGAGAGCGTCCGCAACCTGCCCGCGCTGCCGACCGCGATCGTGTATCCCTGCGATCGCGATTCGCTGCAGATCGCGCTGTCGGGTCAGTTCGCGGGCTATCTGGCTCCGATCCTTGTGGGACCCGAGGCGCGCATTCAGGACGCGGCCGCGCAGGCGGGGCTCGACCTCGCACGCGTCACCCTGATCGATACGCAGGACGATCCCTTTGTTGCAGCGCAGCGCGCGGTGTCGATGGCACGCAATGGCGAAGTGCGTGCGCTGATCAAGGGTAGCCTGTACCCCGACGATCTGATGCGCGCGGTCGCGGCTCCCGAGGCGGGGTTGCGCGACGAGCATCGCCTGACCCACGCCCATTTCGTCGACGTTCCAGGCTACGCGCGCTCGTTCATTCTTTCCGACGCGGTGCTCAACATCGCGCCCACTCTCGCCGCCAAGCGCGAGATCGTGCAGAACGCGATCGGCTTCGCGCAGTCACTCGACATCGCCGTTCCCAATGTCGCGGTGCTCTCGGCGGTCGAAGGCGTCACCGCCGCGCTGCCCGCAACCGGCGATGCGGCAGCGCTGGTCAAGATGGCGGCGCAGGGCCTCATCACTGGTGGCGTGATCGAAGGCCCGCTGACCGTCGATTGCGCGATGTCGGCGCAGGCGGCGCGTGCGAGCGGCATCGAATCGAAGATGGCGGGCAATGCCGATATCCTGATCGTGCCGACGCTCGAGGCGGGTGCCTTGATGCTGCGCACGCTCACCGGCATGTTCGGTGCGCTGGCGGCCGGCGTCGTGCTCGGAGCCCGGGTGCCGATCGTGCTCGCGTCGCGGGGTGACTCGATGGAGGTGCGCATGGCGAGCTGCGTCCTGGCCTCGCTGATCGCGCAAGGCAGCAAGCCATCCGACGCAAAGAGCGCGGACGGCTCGACGGCGCGCGACTCGGCCGTTCGCGTCGCCGCCTAGCGCCACCCGCTCGATATCCAGGACCTCGCCGATGCGATCGCGCCTCGGGCGTTGCCGTCGCGCGGCACGCGTGCGCCCCGGCGTCTAGCGCGAGCGCACGCAGTCGACGTAATAGGTCAGCTTGCCGTTGTCGTCTTCCGCGACCAGGCCGTGGATGTCGGTGTCGAATCCCGGGAACTGCTGGTTGAACATGCGCGCGAATTGAAGGAACTGCACGATCGTTCGGTTGAAGCGCTCTCCCGGGATGAGCAGCGGGATGCCGGGAGGATACGGTGTCAGCAGTACGCTGGTGACACGGCCTTCGAGCTGGTCGATGTCGACGCGATCGATGTCTCGATGCGCCATGCACGCGAACGCGTCGGAGGGTTTCATCGCCGGCTGCATATCCGACAGGTACATCTCGGTGGTGACGCGCGCGACATCGTTCGCCTTGTACATGTCGTGGATCTGCTGCGACAGGTCGCGCAGCCCGACGCGCTCGTACTTGGGATACTGCGCGCAGAAATCCGGCAGGATCTTCCACAGCGGCTGGTTCTTGTCGTAGTCGTCCTTGAACTGCTGCAGCGCGCTCACCAGCGTGTTCCACCGTCCCTTGGTGATCCCGATTGTGAACATGATGAAAAACGAGTACAGCCCGGTCTTTTCGACGATGACGCCGTGCTCGGCGAGGTATTTGGTGACGATCGATGCCGGGATTCCGGTCTTGGCGAACTTGCCGGAGACGTCGAGGCCCGGGGTAATCAGCGTCGCCTTGATCGGGTCGAGGATATTGAAGCCCGGCGCCAGCTCGCCGAAGCCGTGCCAGCGCTCGTTGGCCTTGAGCATCCAGTCCTCGCGCTTGCCGATGCCTTCGGCGGCGAGACGCTCAGGTCCCCACACCTTGAACCACCAGTCCTTGCCCCACTCGTCATCGACCTTGCGCATGGCGCGCCGGAAGTCGAGCGCCTCGATGATCGATTCCTCGACCAGCGCGGTCCCGCCCGGCGGCTCCATCATCGCCGCCGACACGTCGCACGAGGCGATGATCGCGTACTGCGGCGACGTCGATGTGTGCATCAGGTACGCCTCGTTGAAGATGTGCCGGTCGAGCTTCCGCGTCTCGGAGTTCTGCACGATGATCTGCGAGGCCTGAGAGATTCCCGCCAGCAGCTTGTGCGTCGAGTGCGTGGCGAAGATGATCGCCTCCTTGCTGCGCGGGCGGTCCTTGCCGATAGCGTGCATGTCCTTGTAGAACTCGTGGAACGCCGCGTGCGGCAGCCATGCTTCGTCGAAATGCAGCGTGTCGATCGCGTTGCCGAGCGTCTGCTTGAGCATTTCCACGTTATAGGCGATGCCGTCGTAGGTGCTCTGGGTAATGGTCAGGATGCGCGGCTTCTTGTTGGCGACCTCGCGCGCGAATGGATTGGCGTCGATTTTCTTGCGGATGTTCTCGGGCTTGAACTCCTCGAGCGCGATCGGGCCGATGATGCCCAGATGATTGCGCTTGGGCGTGAGGAAGACCGGTATCGCTCCGGTCATGGTGATCGCGTGCAGTATCGAGACGTGACAATTGCGATCGACGACGACGATGTCGTTGGGAGCGACATTGGCGTGCCATACCATCTTGTTCGACGTCGACGTGCCGTTGGTCACGAAAAAGCAATGGTCGGCGTTGAAGATGCGCGCCGCATTGCGCTCGGACGCCGCCACCGGCCCGGTGTGGTCGAGAAGCTGGCCGAGCTCGTCGACCGCGTTGCAGACGTCCGCGCGCAGCATGTTCTCGCCGAAGAACTGGTGGAACATCTGGCCCACCGGGCTCTTCAGGAAGGCCACCCCGCCCGAATGCCCGGGGCAGTGCCACGAATACGAGCCATCCTGCGCGTAGTTGACCAGCGCGCGGAAAAAGGGCGGCGATAGCGAATCGAGATACGCCTTGGCCTCGCGGATGATGTGGCGGGCGACGAATTCCGGCGTGTCCTCGAACATGTGGATGAAGCCGTGCAGCTCGCGCAGGATGTCGTTGGGAATGTGCCG
Source organism: uncultured beta proteobacterium (assembly GCA_963816915.1). Lineage (GTDB taxonomy): Bacteria > Pseudomonadota > Gammaproteobacteria > Burkholderiales > Casimicrobiaceae > PALSA-1003. The sequence goes on along the minus strand of CAWFMK010000007.1, from coordinate 296,224 downwards.
CGACGTGCGCGTCTCGCCATAGAGGTAGATCGGGATGTCGGCGTTCTTGAAGCGGATTTCCTGGATGAACGCTCGCACCTTGAGGATCGCCGGATCGAGCTCGGGTCCCGGCGTGAACTCCTCGTCGTCGATCGACAGGATGAATGCGGAAGCGCGCGACTGCTGCTGCGCGAACTGCGACAGGTCTCCGTAGCTGGTCACCCCGAGAATCTCGAGCCCCTCCTTTTCTATTGCCGCGGCGAGCGCGCGGATGCCGAGCCCGGAGGCGTTCTCCGAGCGGAAATCCTCGTCGATGATGACGATGGGAAAACGGAATTTCATGACGCAGGTCCTTGCAGGCGGGAAGGCACACGTCGCTCCCGCGGCAGTCGGGAGCGGAAAGGCGCGAATTATGGGACGAATCGGCGCCCGTGGCTACCGGGATTTCGCTGCGCGCGACGCCCGTTCAGAGGTGAGCGATGACGATCGTTCCGGCAGTGCCCAAAAGGCCCAGACCGACCGGGGTGCGCAGCCAGCGACCGGACGCCAGATTCTTCTCCGCGGCCATCACCGCCGCCAGCGCGAGCATCCAGGCGATGCTGCCCACGCCGACGACGAACATCACCAGCATGAGCGCCCAGCAGCATCCGACGCAGAACAAGCCATGGTCGATGCCGATGCGAAACGCCTCCCGCCACGGCGACCGGCCGTGCCAGCGCGAGGTGACGAATCCGAACGGCGTCCGGCACGCTTCCAGGCAGCGGTACTTGAGCGCGCTCCATTGAAAGGCTCCGGCCGCAGCGAGGACCAGTGCGCCGACGAGCCAACCATGAGCTGGCGAATCCGGGATAGCGCCCGGCCGCGAAGCGCACGCCGAGGTCCGCCGCGTGCGCAAGCACCCCGAAGGCCAGCCACGCGGCGAAAAACCCAAGGACCACCAGCGCCAGCAACCGTCCGGCGTCATCGCGCGCACGCGTCATACGATGAAACATCGCGAGCAACGGGAACGTCGTCGGCAGCATCATCGCCGCGATCATCAGCAGCCACGCGCTTGCGTGCAACGCCGCTGGGACCAGGATCGAGCCCTGCGGTAGCGGCTTGCACAGCTCGGCGAGCGCGACCGCATCGCCCCAACCCGCGTGCTCGAGGTAGCGCGCGTAGGGGCTCGCGCTCCATGCCCACAGCGCCGCCCACGCCGCCAGCGCGAGTAGCACCATGATCGTCCAGAACACGGCGCGTCGCCCGGTGTCGAGGACCGAGGGCCGTGGCAGCGCAATCTCCACCGGAGCGACCTCCATGCAGCGAGCGCCGAGCTGGCGACGTCGCGGGTCTCGGTGCCTTTGCGTCTATGACGTGAAGACGAAAGTGCTTTGCAGCGCGTTGTGGCCCTTGAGGTCGAGATCGATGCCCAGCTTCGGGTTTTTCGCGCGGTAGGTCGGGGCTTTGCCCACGAATACCGGCGCACCCGGCACCGTCGAGAACACGGTGTCAGCGAGCGTCGTCGTCGCACCCGTGGCGTTGGTATAAGGCTCGAGGTCGGCGTAGCCGATCGTGCCGAGCTGGATCGTGCCCTTGCCGCCTCTCACGGTGAAGGTGATCGGCACCTTCTCGACCGACACCACCTCGCCCACCAGTTTGACCAACTCGCCGACGGGGCCGCCCAGCTGTCCGGTGTAGACCTTCAGGATCGCTGCCTCCTGCGCGGGCGTGACGCGCTCGTCGAGATAGACCGCTGCTCTCCAGTTACCCTGGAGGATGTTGCCGGGAACGTGCGCCAGGAGCGCGATGGTTCGGTCCGAGACGTCGACGCCGTCGATTTCTCCCTTGTCGAAATGCCATGCGACGATCGTGTCGCAGGTTCCGAAGTCAGGATCCTCGCCGATCCAGCATGGACACAGCACGCGACAATTGCACACTTCGAGCAGTCGCCCTTCGAGATGGTAGGCCATAAGGTTCTCCTCAGGATGACGTCCAACGATCAGCACGGCCGCGACCGGGCAGCGGTGCGAACAAAATCCTACGCCGTCGCTGGCGGCGGCGCCATACGGAATATTCACGTACCGGCAGTGCCGGCGTTGCTAGCGTCGGCCGCCCGCGAGCGCGGACGAACGCGGATGCGTGCGCAGGCGAAGCATCGCCCACACCCCGAAGGCGGGCCCGATCGCCAGCGGCGCGAACGCGTATCGCCACCCCAGTGCGTTTATCAATCCGGGCATGGCGTGGATCGTCACCAGCGTGAGCGTGAACCCCAGCGCCGTCTGTACGGTGAGCATCGTGCCCACGCGAGCGCGGTCGGCGAGTTCCGCGATCGATGCCGAGAACTGTGCCGAATCGGCGACGATGCTCATTCCCCAGACCAAGCCGAGTGCAACCAGCGCACGCACATCGCCACCGTAGAGCAGACCGATGGTGGCCGCGCAGCTCCCGCTTACCGTCATGGCAGCGATGGTCAAGGTGGTACGCCCAAGCCGATCAGCCAGCAGCCCTGCCCCGACCGAGCCCAGCGCGCCGGCGGCAATCGTCGCGAACGCCGCGAGCTGTGCCGCTGCCGGCGCAACGTCCGGCGCCATGGTCAGCGCGAAGCTCGCGCTGAAGAACACGCCGATCCACGCCCACATGGCGTAGAGCTCCCACATGTGTCCGAGGTAGCCCAGATTGACCAGCCGCAGCGGCAAGTCGCGCCATGCCGTCAGTGCGACGGCCGGGTCGAAGCGCGGCGCGGGAGCGCGGTTCGGCCCGATGCCCGCGAGATGAATCAGAACGGCTGCGAACAAAGCGCTGGCCGAGGCGAATTCAAGGGGAATACGCCAGCCGATGCCGCCGATCGCGCTGAACAGATACGGAGAGGCGGAGCCCAGCGTAAGCGCGCCGACGAGCAGCCCCACCATCAGGCCCATATCACCCTTGGCCCATGTCGACGCGAGCTTCATCCCGACCGGGTACACGCCAGCCATGCAGGCGCCCGTCAGCACGCGCAGCACGATCGCGGCGCTCGACGCCGGAGCGATCACCAGCAGCGTCGCGTTGGCGATCGCGCCTACACACGCCGATGCGGCGAACAGGCGCCGCGGGTCGACGCGGTCGGGGAGCCCAAGGATCGCGCTGGCGAGACAGCCGATGACGAAGCCCGCCTGCACGCCGCCGGTGATGGCGGCCTGCGCGAACCCCGACAGATGGAATTCCGCCACCAGCGCCGGAACCGCCGCCGAAGCCGAAAACCATAGCGCCATCGCCGCGACCTGGCAGAGCGCGATGATGGCAACCGACGCGACCTTCGATCCCTGCCAGCCGGTCATCACCCTGGGCCGCCTGCTTGGCTAAGTCGCGCGGTGCCGTCTCAAATTTTCGGCAGCGTCACGCCGTGCTGGCCCTGATACTTGCCTCCGCGGTCCTTGTACGACGTTTCGCAGACCTCGTCGGACTCGAAGAAAATCACCTGCGCGACGCCCTCGTTGGCGTAGATCTTCGCGGGCAGTGGCGTGGTGTTGGAGAATTCCAGCGTCACGTAGCCTTCCCACTCGGGCTCCAGTGGCGTGACATTGACGATGATGCCGCAACGCGCGTAGGTGCTCTTGCCCAGGCACATCGTGAGCACGTTGCGCGGGATCCGAAAGTACTCGACCGTGCGCGCCAGCGCGAACGAGTTCGGCGGGATGATGCACCACTCGCCCTTCGAAGTCGACGAAGGACTTGTCGTCGAATTTCTTGGGGTCGACGATCGTCGAGTTGAGGTTGGTGAACAGCTTGAATTCGCTCGAGCAGCGCATGTCGTAGCCATAGCTCGACGTCCCATAGGAGACGATCTTGCGTCCGTTGACCTCGCGCACCTGTCCCGGCTCGAAGGGGTCGATCAACCCTGTCCTCGGCGGCCATGCGTCGGATCCAGCGGTCGGACTTGATCATCGCTCGCTCCCTCGGCGTGCTCGATTGGTTCGATGAATGCGCTCCGGCGACCGCGGCGGCAGCGATCGCCTGCGTCGCTGACGCGGCTAGGTGTTCTGGATGACGATGTTCGGGAATTTGGCGGAAAAATCCTCCGCCTTCTGGGCGACGAAAATGGCGATCTTGCGCGCGATGTCGCGGTAGGCCGTCGCGATCGCGCCGTCGGGATCCGCGATCACCGTCGGCCGCCCCGAGTCGGCCTGCTCGCGGATGCGCATGTCCAGCGGCAGCGACCCGAGAAACGGCACGTTGTAGTCCCTGCACATGCGCTCGCCCCCGCCCTCGCCGAAGATGTGCTCGGCATGGCCGCATTGTGTACAGACGTGGATCGCCATGTTCTCGACCACGCCGACGATCGGAACGCCGACCTTCTCGAACATCTTGAGGCCCTTGCGCGCATCGATGCAGTGCGATGTCCTGCGGCGTGGTGACGATCACCGCGCCGGTGACCGGCACCTTCTGCGACAGCGTGAGCGCGATGTCGCCGGTGCCGGGCGGCATGTCGACCACCAGATAATCGACGTCGCGCCAGTTGGTGTCCTTGAGCAGCTGCTCGAGCGCCTGCGTCACCATCGGGCCGCGCCAGACCATCGGCGTATCGGTGTCGATCAGGAATCCGATCGACATCGCCTGCAGGCCGTACGCCTCGAGTGGCTCGAGCGTCTTGCCGTCCTTCGACTCCGGTCTGCCGCTGATGCCGAGCATCATCGGCTGTGACGGCCCGTAGATGTCGGCGTCGAGCACGCCGACCTGCGCGCCTTCGGCGGCGAGCGCGAGCGCGATGTTCACCGCGGTCGTCGACTTGCCGACGCCGCCCTTGCCGCTCGCGACCGCGATGATGTTCTTCACGCCAGTAACGAGCTTCACGCCGCGCTGCACCGAATGCGAAGCCACTTTCTGGCTGATGCCCACCGCGACGCGGCCCACCCCGGGCATCGCGCCCAGGTGGCCCTCGATCAGCTTGCGCAGCGCTGCGTGCTGGCTTTTCGCCGGGTAAGCGAGCTGCACGTCGACGCTCACATTGTTGCCGTCGATGCTGACCTTGCGTATCGATTTGCCGGAAACGAAATCGCGACCGGTATTGGGATCGGCAAGCGCGCGCAAACTGGCCTGGACGTCGGCCTCGGTGATCGGCATGGAAGCTTGGGTTCGAATTGACGGTGCGAAGCCCAAAGTCTAACGAAAAAGCACGAACCTAGGTACTCCTCGGTGTTCATGCACAAGCCGCGCTGCTAAAATGACCGATTCCCCTTCTGCATCAAAGGTCTTCCGAGTGCCTCGCCGTACGCTGTTCGTGACCACCGCGCTTCCGTACACCAACGGTCCGTTTCACATCGGTCACATCATGGAATACATCCAGGCCGACATCTGGGTGCGCTTCCAGCGCATGCAGCCGGATACGCTCGTCCATTTTGTTTGCGCCGACGATACGCACGGCGCGCCGATCATGCTGCGCGCGGAGTCCGAGGGCATCACGCCGCAGGAACTGGTGGCAAGAATCTCGGCCACGCGCCCCAAGCACCTGAAGGGCTTCCACCTCAGCTTCGATCACTGGGGCAGCACCGATTCGCCGACCAACTTCGCGCTGTCGCAAGACATCTACCGCAAGCTGAACGCCGCCGGGCTCATCTATACCAAATCGGTCGAGCAGTTCTTCGACCCGGTCAAGGAAATGTTCCTGCCGGACCGGTACATTCGCGGCGAGTGCCCGAAATGCGGCGCCAAGGATCAGTACGGCGACGCGTGCGAAAACTGCAGCACCGTGAACGCGCCGACCGACCTCATTCGCCCTTACTCGACGGTGTCAGGGGCGACGCCGGTATTGAAGGCGTCCGAGCACTTCTTTTTTCGGCTCTCCGATCCGAAGTGCGTGCGTTTCCTGCAGCGGTGGACGAAGAGCGATGCGTCGGGACACGATCGCCTGCAGCCGGAGGTGTTCAACAAGGCGCAGGAATGGCTTGGCACCGACGGCGACGCGCTCGCCGACTGGGACATCTCGCGCGACGCGCCCTACTTCGGCATCCCGATTCCCGACGCGCCGGGAAAGTACTTCTACGTCTGGCTCGACGCGCCGGTCGGCTATCTCGCCAGCCTCAAGGAATACGTCGACACCGGCAAGGCGCGCGCCGCCGGCGAGACGCGCAGCTTCGAGCAGATTCTTGCCGACCCGGACACACGGCAGATTCATTTCATCGGCAAGGACATCGTCTACTTTCACACGCTGTTCTGGCCGGCGATGCTCGAATTCGCCGGTACGCCGTACAAGGTTCCCGACAACGTCTACGTGCACGGCTTCCTGACTGCGCTGGGCGAAAAGATGTCGAAGTCGCGCGGCACCGGCATCAGCCCCGATTACTACCTCGAGCTGGGACTCAATTCGGAATGGCTGCGCTACTACATCGCGGCCAAGCTCAACGACCGTGTCGAGGACATCGACTTCAATCCCGACGACTTCGTCGCGCGCGTCAACAGCGACCTGGTCGGGAAGTATGTCAACATCGCGAGCCGCGCAGCAAAGTTCATCACCGAGCACTTCGATGGCGCCGTCGCGGTCTCGTCCGCAGACGCAGCGCTGCTGATCGAAACCTTCGATGCGGGCCAGCAGAGCGCCGCCGACCGTTACGATGCGCGCCAGTACTCGCAAGCCATACGCGACGCCATGTCGGCTGCCGATCGCATCAACGAGGCGTTCGATCAGGCCAAGCCCTGGACGCTGGTCAAGGATCCGTCGAGACGTGCCGAGCTCCAGAGCATCTGTTCGCGCGCGCTGTTCGGCTTCAAGTACCTGAGCGTCATGCTCGCGCCCATCCTGCCCTCGCTCTCCTCGCGCGTGGCGCGCGAGCTGTTCGGACTCGGCCGCGACTTCGTGTGGGCCGACGCGGTGTCGCCGCCATTGCGCGTCAGGCCTTTCACGCACCTGATGACGCGCATCGACCCGAAACAGATCGATGCGCTGATCGAAGGTCCGCCGGTGAGCGCCGGCGCGGCAGCGACACCGGTAGCGACAGCCCCCACGCCGGCACCGATCTCGATCGACGATTTTTCCAGGATCGAGCTGCGCATCGCCAGGATTGTCGACGCGCAGCACGTCGAGGGCGCGGACAAGCTGATCAAGCTCACGCTCGACGTCGGAGAGCCGCGACATCGCACCGTTTTCGCCGGCATCAAGTCGGCCTATGCGCCGTCCGATCTTATCGGCAGACTCACGCCGATGGTTGCCAACCTCGCTCCACGCAAGATGAAGTTCGGGCTCTCGGAAGGCATGGTGCTCGCGGCATCGGGCGACGGACCCGGAATCTTCCTGCTCACCCCGGACTCGGGCGCATCTCCAGGCATGCGCGTCAAATGATCAGCGCGCCGATGCCGGCCATGCCACGCCGGCGTAGCGCGCCTCGACGCTAGCGCGCGGTGCCCGACGCACTTACTCTGGTTCTAGCCGCGATCGTCGCCTGGTTGGCGATCGGAGTGATCGCCGCGGTCGTCGCAGCGGTGCCGCGCAAGATCCGTTTCGCCACGCAGGCCCTGTTCGGTGCCGGCGCGGCGGTGGGATTCGCGCTCGCGGCGATAGCGCTGTTGTCGATCGATGCGCCGGCACAGTCGCAGACCCTGGCGCTCGGCTTGCCCGATCTGCCCTTCCACACGCGGCTCGACGCGCTCTCCGCCTTTTTCGTGTTCCTGCTGGGCAGCGCCGGCGGCGGTATTTCCATTTTTGCCGCCGGATATTTTCGCGACAGCGAGGGGACGACCCCCGGGCTGCTGTGCCTGCAATACCACGCCTTCCTCGCCGCCATGGCGCTGGTGCTCGTCGCCGACGATGCGTACCTGTTCATGGTGGCGTGGGAAACGATGGCGCTGTCCTCGTACTTCCTGGTGACAACCGACCACCGCGTTCCCGAAATCCGCCACGCCGGCTTCCTGTACCTGCTGATCGCACACATCGGCGCTATCGCCATCCTGCTTTGCTTCGGCGTGCTCCAGGGCGGCAGCGGCGACTACACTTTCAGCGCGATGCGCAGCACGCGCCTGCCCGAGTCGTGGGCGTCCGCGGCCTTCCTGCTGGCGATGTTCGGCTTCGGCGCGAAGGCGGGGCTGGTGCCGATGCACGTTTGGCTGCCCGAGGCGCATCCGGCGGCTCCCTCGCCGGTGTCGGCACTCATGAGCGGCGTGATGCTCAAGACCGCGATCTACGGAATGTTGCGCGTGAGCTTCGACCTCCTGCACACGCAATGGTGGTGGTGGGGAGTCGCGGCGCTGGTCGCAGGCCTGGTGAGCGCGCTGTTCGGCGTGATCTTCGCGGCCGTGCAAACCGACATGAAGCGCCTGCTCGCGTATTCGTCGATCGAGAACATCGGGATCATCGTCGCCGGGATCGGACTGACGCTGCTGTTCAAGTCGTACGGCAAGACGCTGCTTGCGGCAATCACGCTGGCTGCCGTGCTCTATCACTCTCTCAACCATGCCTGCTTCAAGAGCCTGCTGTTCCTCGCGACCGGTGCGGTGCTGCACGCGACGCGCGAGCGCAATCTCGGCAAGCTGGGCGGGCTCATCCACCGCATGCCCTGGGTCGCCTGGCTGGCGCTGGTTGGCACGCTGGCCATCGCCGGCCTGCCGCCGCTCAACGGATTCGTGTCCGAATGGCTGCTGCTGCAGGCGTTTCTTTTCACTCCTGGTCTGCCGCAATCATTCATCAACATGCTGGTCCCGCTCGCTGCGGGGGCGCTGGTGCTCGCCGTCGCGCTCGCCGCCTACGTGATGGTCAAGTTCTATGGAGTGATTTTCCTCGGCCAGCCACGCGAGGCGAACCTCGCCTACGCGAAGGACGCCGGCATCCCCGAGCGTGTCGCGCTCGCCTGGTTTGCGATCGGCTGCGTGGTGCTCGGCGTGTTTCCGGTGAACGTCATCGGCTACCTGGACGCGGTGAACACGGTGCTGATCGGATCGACCGTCGGCGGGCACGGCCAGAGCTGGGTACTGCTCGCGCCGGTTAACGCCGACCGTTCCAGTTACAGCCCCGTCATTTTCCTGCTGGTCATCGTTGCCGTCGTTCTGCTCACGATGCAGATGGTGCGGCGACATTATCGCGGCGGCCTGCGCAAGGGACCGGCGTGGGATTGCGGATTCCCAAGCCAGACGCCTCGCATGCAGGACACCGCGGAAGGCTTCGGCCAGCCGATCCGGCAGGTGTTCTCTGCATTCTTTCGCATCGAGCGGACGCTGCCTGCGCCCGGCGATACCAAGCCCGAATATCGCGCCACGCTCGGGGATCATTTCTGGTACTGGGGTTACCTGCCGATCGCCCACGCGACCGAGCGCGTCGCCCGCGTGGTCGGCCTGATCCAGCGCGGGCGCATCTCGGTCTACCTGACCTACAGCTTCTGCACGCTGCTGGCTTTGCTGTTGTTCGTGCGATGACCTTACGCCCGCGACCATGACGAGCATCGGCTTCGTTCTGCAGCTCCTGCAGCTCGCGATCGCGCTGCTGCTTGCGCCATTGCTCACCGGCTGGGTGGTCATGTGCCGCGCGTGGCTGCAGAACAAGCGCGCGCCGTCGCTGTTCCTGCCCTACCGCACGATACGCAAGCTGTTCCACAAGGACGCCGTCGTCGCCGAGCACGCATCGCGCATATTCAGGATGACGCCCTACATCGTGTTCAGCGCGATGGTGCTGGCGGCCGCGATCGTCCCGTCGCTGGCCACCGACCTTCCCTTCGCGCGCGCGGCGGACGCGATCGCGCTGGTCGGCCTGTTTGCGCTGGCGCGGGTTTTCATGGCGCTGGCCGCGATGGACATCGGCACCGCGTTCGGATCGATGGGCGCCCGGCGCGAGATGTTCGTCGGGTTTCTTGCCGAGCCCGCGTTGCTCATGGTGCTGTTCACCGCCTCGCTGATTTCGGGCTCGACCTCGCTGCCCAGCATCGTCGACACGCTCGCGCACCGCGAGATCGCGATCTACCCCAGCCTCGCCTTTGCCGGTGTCGCCTTCACCATGGTGTCGCTCGCCGAAAATGCGCGCATTCCGATCGACAACCCGGCGACCCACCTCGAGCTCACGATGATCCACGAGGCGATGATCCTCGAGTATTCGGCACGCCATCTGGCGCTCATCGAATGGGCCGCGGCGCTCAAGCTTTTCAACTACTCGTGCATCGGCATCGCGCTTTTCGTCCCCTTCGGCATCGCCGAGCGCGGTTCCGACTGGCAGGCGATCCTCGCGGCGACGCCGGTGCTCGTCGCCAAGCTCGCCGCGGGCGGCTTCGCACTGGCGGTCATCGAGACGCTCTCGGCGAAGATGCGCATTTTTCGCGCTCCCGAGTTCCTCGGCACCGCGTTCCTGCTCGCGGTTCTGGGCATGCTGGTCACCCAGCTGCTCGGCGGCTGAAGCCGCGACGATGTCGATTCCCGTCTGGTCTCAGCTCATCAATCTGCTCGCGGCGGTACTGCTGCTGCTCGCCTTCGCCATGCTGTCGCAACGACGGGTGCTCTCGCTCATCAACCTGTTTGCGGCGCAGGGTATGGCGCTCGCCTGCTCGACGGCGATCGTGGCCTACGCAACCGCGCAGCCGCACCTCTACGGGTCGGCCGGACTTACGCTCGTGCTCAAGGTGGTGCTGCTGCCGTGGCTGCTGCACCGGCTCATTCGCAAGCTCGACGTGAAATGGGACGTCGAAGGACTCATCAACATACCGCTGACGATGCTGCTCGGCATCGTGCTCGTGGTCTTCTCGTTCAATCTCGCCTATCCGATCGCGCAGCTCGCCAGCACCGTCACCCGCGCCACCATCGGCATCGCGATGGCGAGCGTCATGCTGTCGTTTCTCATGATGATCACGCGGCGCAAGGCCATTCCGCAGGTAATCGGTTTCCTTTCGATGGAAAACGGGCTGTTCTTCGCGGCGACCAGCGCCACCTACGGCATGCCGATGGTGGTCGAGCTTGGCATCGCCCTTGACATCCTGGTAGCGATGCTCATCCTGGGCGTTTTCTTTTTCCAGATCCGCGAGCAGTTCGACAGCCTCGACCTGAAGCACCTCGAAAAGCTGAAGGAAGGCGAATGAGGCCGGCGCGCGAGGCTTTGCCGAGCGTAGGCCCGAAGGGCGCGTTGCTGGCCGACCGAGCGGAGCCCGACCCTCCGCTCGTGGTCATCGATCGCAGGCAAAAAGAGGGCAGGCAGCGTTGATCGAGATCCTCGTGGTGCTGGGAATTCCCATCGCCGGCGCGCTGATCCTCGCGCTCCTGGGCGAGCGTGGGTACGCACCGACGCTCAATGTCGCGGTATGCGCAGGCACGCTGCTGGCGGCCGCCGCGCTGACCATGCGCGTGATCAAGGATGGTCCCCTGCTTGTGGTCGACCGTCAGTTCTTCGTCGACCCGTTCAACGTGTTCCTGGTCGCGCTGACTGCATTCGTCGGCTTCACCACGTCGATCTTCTCGCGGCCGTACATGCGCATCGAGCAGGAGCGCGGGAAAGTCAACGCGGCGCGCCTGCGCCTCTATCACAGCATGTACCAGCTGTTCAATTTCACGATGCTGCTGGCGCTGCTCACCAACAACATGGGCATCCTTTGGGTTGCCATGGAGGCGGCGACGTTGACTACGGTGCTGCTGGTGTCGCTGTACCGCACGCCGGCGAGCCTGGAAGCGGCGTGGAAATACTTCATCCTGTGCGGCGTAGGCATCGCGCAGGCGCTGTTCGGCACCATCCTGCTCTACTTCGCGGCGGAAAAGCTGCTCGGCGCGGAAGGCGGCGCGCTTTTATGGACCGAGCTCAACCAGGTGAAGTCACAGCTCGAGCCGACCGTTCTCTCGCTCGCTTTCGTGTTCCTGCTCGTGGGTTACGGCACCAAGGTCGGACTGGTCCCGCTGCACAACTGGCTCCCCGACGCGCACGCCGAAGGTCCGACGCCGGTGTCGGCCGTGCTCTCCGGACTGCTGCTCAACGTCGCGCTCTATGCGGTCGTTCGCTGCAAGGTGCTCGTCGAGGGCTCGCTGCATAGCGGGATCGCGCGCGAGCTGATGATGGGCTTCGGGCTGCTCTCGGTGGTCGTCGCGGCCTTCCTCCTGTCGCGGCAAAAGGACATCAAGCGCTTGTTCGCGTACTCGTCGATCGAGCACATGGGCATCATGACCTTCGCGTTCGGCATGGGCGGGCCGATCGCGAGCTTCGCGGGATTGCTGCACATGACAGTGCATTCGCTGACCAAATCGGCGATTTTTTTCGCGGTGGGCCACGCCACGCAAAAGGCAGGCACGCAGATCATGGACCACATCCGCGGATTGATCACGATCAGCCCCGCGATCGGATGGGGACTCGCCCTCGGCTCGCTGGCGATACTGGGCATGCCGCCTTTCGGCGTATTTGCCAGTGAGTTCCTGATCCTTACCACGGCGATGCGCGATCAGCCATGGGCGACGCCGCTGCTGCTACTCTCGCTGGCGGTCGCTTTCGCCGCGGTGTTCTCGAAAGTGCAGCCGATGGTATTTGGCGAGACCAACGTCGAAAGACTGCCGCATCGCCCGGCGATGCTGCCGGTCTTCGTGCATCTGGCAATCGTGCTGATGCTCGGTTTGTGGATTCCGCCTTTTCTCGCCGACTGGTATCGCCAGGCAGCGAAGCTGGTCGGATGAGAGCGCCTCGATGAACGTCTCGCCGCTCGGCATCTCCGCCGCCGCACTCGACGGTGCAGTCCCGACGCAGCGCTGCCCGGTGAGCTCGGGACAGCTGCTCGCGGCGTGCCGGCTGGCGTGGGAACAGGGCGGCCAACTCGCCGCGCTGTGGCTCTCCGACGACCGCGACCGCGAGCGCGGATTCACGCTTCGCGTGCTGCTGCGCGACGGCGACGGCTTCATCGTGCTTGAGCTCGCGCTGCCCGACGAGCGATCGCTGTTCCCCGACCTGTCACCGATTTTCCCAGCGGCCGGGCGCATGCAGCGAACCGCTTTCGACCTGATGGGCGTGCCCTGCGACGCGGACGACCAGCGTCCGTGGACGTGGCAAGCCGCGTGGCCGATCGACCAGTTTCCGTTGCGCCGCGATTTCGAAGCGTCGAAGAGCTGGGAACCGGGCCAGGAAGACTACGCATTCATCAAGGTGACCGGCGATGGCGTGCACGAGATTCCGGTGGGGCCGGTGCATGCCGGCATCATCGAGCCGGGGCACTTCCGTTTTCAGGTCGTGGGCGAAAAAGTGCTGCGCCTGGAAGAGCGTCTCGGCTACACACACAAGGGCATCGAGAAGCGCTTCGAGAGTCTGGACGTGCACGAGGGCCACCGGCTCGCCGGCAGGATTTCGGGTGACAGCACCGTCGCCTATGCCTGGGCCTACGCACAGGCCGCGGAAGCGATCGGCCGCTGCACGGTTCCCGCACGCGCGCTGTGGTTGCGCGCGATCATGCTCGAGCGCGAGCGCGTCGCCAATCACCTCGGCGACCTGGGCTATCTGGGCAACGACGGCGGGTTCGCGTTCGGGCTCGCGCAGTTCTCGCGACTCAAGGAAGACTGGCTGCGCGTCAATGCGTCGGTGTTCGCGCACCGCTTCATGATGGATGCGATCGTCCCGGGAGGAGTCACATGCGACATCGACGACACCGAGGCACAAGCCATGCGCGCGCAGGGCGCGGCGCTCGCGAAGGAGGTCAAGCTGCTGCAGGACATCTACGACGACCACGCAGGACTGCAGGACCGCATTCGCGGATGCGGCGAAGTTTCCGGCGAGCTCGCCGTGAAGCTGGGACTGGTGGGGCTCGCCGCGCGTGGCAGTGGGATCGCGGACGATCTGCGCTGCGATTTTCCGACACCGCCCTACGACACGGTGGTGGTACGCGCCGTCGCGCACCCCGGCGGCGACGTCGCCGCACGCATGGCGGTGCGCTTCGACGAGATCTTCGAATCGCTGCGCCTGATCGACGCCTTGCTGACCTCGATACGCGACGGCGTGCTTCGCGTCGAGTTGCCCCATCTGCCTTCGTTCCGCATCGCGATCGGCGCGATCGAGGGATGGCGCGGACCCGTGCTGGTCGCGCTCGAGACCGGACCCGGAGGATCGATCCATCGGTGCCATCCTCACGATCCGTCGTGGCAGAACTGGCCGCTGCTCGAATACGCCGTGATCGGCAACATCGTCCCCGACTTCCCGCTCATCAACAAGTCGTTCAACCTGTCGTACAGCGGACACGACCTCTAGGGCAACTTGCCATGCTGCACATCCTCAGGCAGATCGCGAAGACCGGACTCAAAACCGAGCCCGCGCCGACGCCCGACGACACGATGGTCGTCGCGGCTCGCCTGCAGCGCGAGATCCTGCGCATACTGGGCCGTGCGCTCGCCATCCGCCAGGTGGATGCCGGCTCGTGCAACGGGTGCGAGCTCGAGATCCACGCGCTGTCCAACCCGTACTACAACCTCGAGGGGCTGGGCATCCGCTTTGTCGCGAGTCCCCGCCACGCAGACATGCTGCTGGTCACGGGACCGGTGTCGCGACACATGGCGATCGCGCTGAAGCGCACCTACGACGCGACGCCGGATCCGAAGCTTGTTGTCGCGGTCGGCGAGTGCGGACGCAACGGCGGCATTTTCGGCGAAAGCTATGCGAGCCTGGGGCGCGTCGCCAACGTTATCCCGGTCGACGTCGAAATCCCGGGCTGTCCGCCGCCGCCGACCGCGCTGCTGCGCGGGATTCTGGCAGCGATCACCGTGCACGCGCCGCCGGCGCAGCGCATCGAGCCGACCGCCGCCGGCGACCTCGATGAAACTCCCGACCTGCCCTCTGCCCACCCCGACGCAAAAATCGAAGACGGCCCCTTGAAACCATCGGCGCCGGGGCCCACTTGAAGACATACGCGGCGAGCGTTCGCCGCCCACTTTCAAGGAGAAGCAACAATGAGTCGTCTGATTCGTTACAGCCCGCTGGACCGGGTGTTCGAGCGCGCCTTCGGGCCGGGAATCCTGTTCAACGGTGAAAGCAACGCCGTCGACGGCAGCATCAAGCTCGACGTGGTCGAGACACCTGAAGCCTTCGTCGTCAAGGCCGATCTCCCCGGCATCGCCAAGGACAAGATCGAGGTCAATGTCGAGGACCGCAACGTCACCATCGGCGCGGAGTTGCGCTCCGAAGTCGATGCGAACGGCAAGGCGTTGTGGCAGGAACGCAGCTTCGGCAAGCTGAGCCGGGCCATTCGGCTCCCCGAATCGGTCGATGCCAATGCCACCCAGGCGACGCATGTCGACGGGGTCCTTCAATTGACCCTGCCCAAGATCGCCAAGGCGAACTCGAAGCAGATCACGATCCAGTAACGCCACGCTCGATTTCACATCGTTGTCAAAAGCGCGGCCCTCGGGCCGCGCTTTTTTGGATGATTGCCGCGCAGCTTTCACCGGCTGCAGCTCCCGCCTGCCCGAGGCGGATAGACGCCGCCCCAAACGGTTTGCCAGGCCCTACCCGAGCAAGTCGACGGGTTTCTTGCTGCGGCCGTTGTGGGTGCCCGTGCGCGCCCCGCGACGCTCGTCGTGCCGCTCCAGCGTCGGCTTGAGGTAGCGTCCAGTGTAGCTGCCCCCAGTCTGCGCGACCTGTTCGGGCGTGCCTTCGGCGACGATGCGTCCGCCGCCCGCGCCACCTTCGGGACCCAGGTCGATGATCCAGTCGGCGGTCTTGATCACGTCGAGATTGTGCTCGATCACGACCACCGTGTTGCCGTGGTCGCGCAGACGGTGCAGCACCGTGAGCAGCATCTCGATGTCGTGGAAGTGCAGTCCGGTGGTCGGCTCGTCGAGGATGTAGAGCGTGCGCCCGGTGTCGCGCTTGGACAGCTCCAGGCCGAGCTTCACGCGCTGCGCTTCGCCTCCCGACAGCGTCGTCGCCGACTGTCCCAGCGTGATGTAGCCCAGTCCCACGTCGAGCAGCGTGCGCAGCTTGCGCGCGACCACCGGCACCGGCTCGAAGAACGCGAACGCCTGCTCGACGGTGAGCGAAAGCACGTCGTGGATGTTCTTGCCCTTGTACTGGATCTCGAGCGTCTCGCGGTTGTAGCGCTGCCCATGGCAGACGTCGCAGGGCACGTAGACGTCGGGCAGGAAGTGCATCTCGACCTTGATCAGGCCGTCGCCCTGGCACGCCTCGCAGCGACCGCCCTTGACGTTGAAGGAGAAGCGTCCGGGACCGTAGCCGCGCTCGCGCGCTTCCTTGACCTGCGCGAACAGTTCGCGAATCGGCGTGAACAGACCGGTATACGTCGCCGGATTGGAGCGCGGCGTGCGCCCGATCGGGCTCTGGTCGACATTGATCACCTTGTCGTAGAAATCCAGGCCATGCATTTCCGCGATACGGCGCGGGCTCGGTGGTGCTGCTGTAGAGATGCCGCGCCACCGCGTGATAGAGCGTGTCGTTGATCAGCGTCGACTTGCCCGAGCCCGAGACGCCGGTCACGCAGACGAACAGGCCGACTGGCAGCTTGAGCGTGACGTTCTTCAGGTTGTTGCCGGTGGCGCCGGTCACGGTGAGCACGCGCTTGGGATCGGCGCGATGACGCCGCTCCGGCATCGGGATCTGCCGGTGTCCGGCGAGATATTGGCCGGTGAGCGAATGCGGGGCGCGGCGGATTTCCTCGGGCGTGCCCTGCGCGACGATCTGCCCGCCGTGCTCCCCGGCTCCGGGGCCCATGTCGACCACGTGATCTGCCGACAGAATGGCATCGGTATCGTGCTCGACGACGATCACGCTGTTGCCGAGGTCGCGCAGATGCTTGAGCGTCTCCAGCAACCGGTCGTTGTCGCGCTGGTGGAGTCCGATCGACGGCTCGTCGAGCACATACATCACGCCGGTGAGCCCTGATCCGATCTGCGAGGCGAGCCGGATGCGCTGGGCTTCGCCGCCGGAAAGCGTCTCCGCCGAACGGTCCAGCGACAGGTAATCGAGGCCGACGTTGTTGAGGAACTGCAGCCGGCTCACGATTTCCTTGACGATCTTGTCCGCGATGGCCTGACGCTGCCCCTCGAGACGCAGCTCGCTGAAAAACGCGCCCGCCTCCTTGAGCGGCCAGTTGCTGATCTCGAAGATCGCGCGACCGCCGACCTTGACATGGCGCGCTTCGCGGCGCAGCCGCGTGCCATCGCACTCCGGACAGGGCTTCGAGTTGAGGTACTTGGCCAGCTCCTCGCGCACCATCATCGAATCGGTCTCGCGATAGCGCCGCTCGAGGTTCGGAATGATGCCTTCGAACGCGTGTTCGCGCGTCATCGGCTTGCCGCGATCGGAGAGATACTGGAACGAGATCTTTTCCTTGTCGCTGCCGTACAGGATCATCTGCTGGATCTTTTCCGGCAGCTTGGCGAACGGCTTGTCGAGATCGAAGCTGAAGTGCTTGGCCAGGCTCTGCAGCATCTGGAAATAGAACTGGTTCCTGCGATCCCATCCCTTGATCGTGCCCGAGGCCAGCGAGAGCTGCGGGAACGCGACCACGCGCTTGGGATCGAAAAAACTGATCGATCCGAGTCCATCGCAGCGCGGACAGGCACCCATCGGATTGTTGAACGAGAACAGCCGCGGCTCGAGCTCGGAGAGCGAGTAGCTGCAGATCGGGCACGCGAACTTGGCCGAATAGAGATGCTCGACGCCGGTGTCCATTTCCACGGCGATGGCGCGGCCGTCGCCGTTGCGCAGCGCGGTCTCGAACGATTCCGCGAGGCGCTGCTTGAGGTCGGGCCGGATGCGCAGGCGATCGACCACGACTTCGACCGTGTGCTTCTGGTTCTTGGTCATTTTCGGCAGCGCGTCGATCTCGTAGACCTTGCCGTCGACGCGGACGCGCACGAAACCCTTGGCGCGCAGCTCGGCGAACAGGTCCGCCTGCTCGCCCTTCCGGTTGACCACGACCGGGGAGAGGATCATGAGCTTGGTCTCCTCCGGCAGCATCAGCACGGCGTCGACCATCTGCGAGACGGTCATCGCCATGAGCTTCTGCTCGGGGTGATCCGGGCAATACGGCTCGCCGACCCGCGCGAAAAGCAGCCGCAGGTAGTCGTGGATCTCGGTCACCGTTCCCACGGTCGAGCGCGGGTTGTGCGAGGTCGCCTTCTGCTCGATGGAAATTGCCGGCGACAGCCCCTCGATCAGGTCGACGTCGGGCTTCTCCATGAGCTGAAGAAACTGCCGTGCATACGCCGACAGCGATTCGACGTAGCGGCGCTGACCCTCGGCGTAGAGCGTGTCGAACGCCAGCGAGCTCTTGCCCGAGCCGGACAGCCCGGTGATGACGATCAGCCGGTGACGCGGCAGATCGAGATTGATGTTCTTGAGATTGTGCGTTCTCGCGCCGCGAATGCGGATGTATTCCATGGTGCTCCTGCGAAGCGTGCCGCTCGAAAAAAAGACGTCGCCGATCGGACTAGATGGGGGCAACGACGGCGAGGGCAACCTGCTAATATACTCCTTTCCTCGAGCCGTTTCTAAGGCCGGGAAGCGTCGTAACCGCGAGCGGGCATCCCGCCTCGGCCGTGCGTCTGATTCACGGCGCCGGCGTCAGGGATTAGCATCGAATCGCATCCTTTGTCGGGCGGGGGAACACATGGCATCAGTCAACAAGGTCATTCTGGTGGGCAATCTCGGGCGCGACCCCGAAACGCGCTACACCGCGGGCGGCGATCCAATCACCAATGTGTCGATCGCGACTACCGACACCTGGAAAGACAAGGCCGGCGAAAAACAGGAAAAGACCGAGTGGCATCGCGTGGCGTTTTTCGGGAAGCTCGCCGAGATCGCCGGCGAATACCTCAAGAAGGGCAGCCAGGTCTACGTCGAGGGTCGCCTGCAAACGCGCAAATGGCAGGACAAGGACGGCCAGGACAAGTACACCACCGAGATCGTCGCCGACCGCATGCAGATGCTAGGCAGCCGATCCGGTGCAGGCGGAGGTGCGTCGGTGGGTGAGCCGCCCGCGGATCGCGAGCGCGCGTCGTCGGGCGGCAAGCCGTCCGCGCCCGCCAAGAAAAACGTCGACGACCTCGACGACGATATCCCGTTCTGACTCCCCTGCGGGCCGTCCACCATCGCTCGCCCTTCCGGAGAGCGATTGCCTGGGTGGGCCAGTCGCTCGCATCGCCCCTCCGAGACTCGACGCACCGACCATGACGTTCATTCCGACAGTCGCGACAGGGCTGTGGTCGCTGCTCGTCGTGGCGAGCATGCATATCGGGCCGGCAGGCGCGCAGACGCCTTCGCACAGCGTCACGCATCAAGGCGACCTTCGTGAACTCGTAGCGCTTCCGCCGCCGATGCACATGCACATGCTCAGCAACATGCGCGACCATCTTTCAACACTGCAGCAGATCGACGAAGCGTTGTCGCGCAACGATTTCACGAGCGCCGCGACGATTGCCGAGACGCGTCTCGGCCTGAGCTCGCTGGAAGCGCACGATGCCGCGCACCTTGCTCCGTTCATGCCGAAGCCGATGCAGGCGCTCGGCACCGAAATGCACCGCGCCGCGAGCCGTTTCGCCGTCGAGGCGCAGGATGCCAGCGCCAGCAACGACATTCGCCGACCGCTGGCGGCGCTGGCGACCGTCATGCAGCAATGCGTGGCGTGCCACGCTGCGTACCGTCTGCGCTGAGGTCTGCGCTGAGGTCGCAGCGAGCCCTACACGGGGGGCGACTGTCTAAGGCAGGCGCGGCGCGGTCGTTACTGCTGCACCTTCGTCCAGCTCGGATCGGGATCGAAGCGCGCATCGCGCGTGGCGCTGGTCATTTCCTTGCCAGGCACATCCGTTGGCGGCGCTCGAAAAGTAGAGCCGCCGGTGCATTACCTTACCGGCGCCACAGCATTCGCGCGAGATAACATCGCCGGCGGGTGGCCGTACGTCGCGAACCGCCATAACCACTCTATCGGTCCATATTGAAAGCGTCCCAGCCACCACACGCTCAGCGGTACCTGGAGGATGAAGAAGATAGCAAAGGGGAGCAGCAATTCAGCTGCTGGGCCGACCTTGTTCCACAGGCCGAAGCCCCAGCCATAAAAAATCGTCGTCGCGATCAACGTCTGCATCAGATAGTTGGTGAGCGTCATCCGGCCTGCGGCGGCCATCGGGCCAAGACGGCTCTGCCATGACGCCACCTGGGCGACCCGCACGATAGTCAGGATAAAGAACATCGCCATCCCCACACGACTGAGCACATAGGCGATGCCCACTACGACTTTCGCCAGCGACGGTGCCGGTGGGTCGTCAAGTTGACCCAGAATTCCGAAGATTAGCGTGCACATGCCGCCCACGCCGAGGGCCCACCATTGCACCCGCTTCACCCACGGCATAAGTTCCGGGATGCGCCGCACCCAGCCGTTGCGACCGACAAGAAAACCGATCAGCATCGTCGTCGTCACCTGTACGTAGAAGCCGAGCGCCCCCCATAGCATGAACGGATCAGTATAGAAATAGACGGCTTCGCGGGCGTGCTCCAGAACCGCGGCCAGAAATGAGCCTTGGCCGTACGCCAGATTGTTGGAAGCTTCCCAAGCCTGCATCTGCAGAACCTGCATCGCAACCATGCCCGGCGTCATCACGAATACTCGCAGCGTGCCCGACACCACGGGGTAGAGCAGGCAAGCGCCTATGAGCGTGTAGACGACGCGATCCGACACATTTCGCAGCAACAGCAATCCGAACCCGAGCAGGGCGTAAACGTGTAGAACGTCGCCGTTCCAGAACACGACCATGTGTACCAGACCGAATGCCAGGAGTGCAAGCAGGCGTCGGGTGTAGATGGCAATCGCCCGATCGGGCTCTCGTTCCTGCAGGCGGTCAAACTGGATGGTAAAGGCGATGCCGAAGAGCAGGCTGAACACGCTGTTGAACTTGCTCGCGAACAGCATGTCATGCACCATTGCCGCGCTCTGGTCCAGGAGACTCGGCCATGTGTCCGAGGCATCGGCCTCGGCGAAGAACGAGGTCGAAAAAAAGGGCATGTTCGCGATCAACATGCCCAGCAGCGCGAACCCACGCACTATATCCAGTGTTGCAATGCGCTCGTTGACTGGCAGCGGGTTGACGGTGTCGTACAAGGCAGTCCCTGTCTTCTTGCGCAACTTATGTCACCCAGGTCCGCCAGGCAATCCGCGCTTGCAATGGACCCACACGTAACCACGCAACGGCAACGTAGTCGCTACCTCGCTACTGCGAAACCTTCGTCCAGCTCGGATCGGGATCGAAGCGCGTCATCGTGCGTGCGGCGCTCGGAGTCTCCTTGCCCAGGTTCTTCTGATACACCACGCCGTCGTGATTGCAGATGAAGGTCATCACCCCTGACACGCCCCAACGCGCCGGATAGGCCACTAGCGCGAAGCCTCCGATCATCTTGTCCTTGACGCGATAGTCGTAGGCGCCTCCCTGCGCGAACTGGCCTTGCGCGGTCAGGATGCGATAGTAGTAACCATGGTAGGCGCCCGGTCCGGCGGCAGCGTTTTTGCCATAGCCCTCGCTCGCCGCGCGGGTCGCCAGCGGACCGAATGGGCTCGGTGGCTCGCCTTCCTTGGTCGGCCAATACAGGCCATCGTGCTTGCCGGGCGTGCTCGCCAGCTTCGGCGCGTATTCGAGCAGGCCGTTGCTGTCGCGGTCCAGCGTCGCGTATTCGCGCTGTGCGTCTACGTAAGCCAGGCAGACCTGGATCGCCGCGAGCTCGTTCTCGCCGACGCGCCGATTCACGATTTCCTCGGCGCCGGCACGCGCATCGAACGTCCAATCCTTCGCGCCTTTGACCAGCGGATACGGGAATGGATAGTCGTTGGCGCCGAGCAGCAGCGTCGCCTTCGCGTCGCCGTCGCGGTCGAACTTCGCCGATTGGTCGTAGGCCTCGACGAACATCGTGCGCGTCGCCGTGTCCGCAACGCGATCTCCGGTGTACATGAGCTGGCCACTGCCCGGGCCGAGCACAGCGTAGATCTGCTTCCAGTCGCCGCTTTTCATGGCGGCGTGTAGCGCCTTCGCGGCCTCCTCGGGCGAGGCGAAACTGCGCTGTGCGATGCTGGCAGTCGCCTTCGCGGAGGATTCGGGGGCCGGGTCGGCGGCGAATGCGACGGGTGCGATTAGCGCCGTTACCATCAGCGCGCCAGTGAAGATCGCGGCAAGCGCAGGGGTGACGAATTTTTTTGAGCTCATGTCCGATCGAGTCGAAATCGCGTGCATGCGCGCGCTCATTACCGCGCTCCCTGGGCGCCCGTGGGGCGCCCACCACCACCACCTCCCCCGCCGCCACCACCTCCGCCGCCACGTCCCGCCGCCCCCCCGCCACCAGCGGGCGCAGCGGGACCTGCGCTACGTTGCGGGGGTGCGCTCATCGTCGCGCGGCTTTGCGCGCCACGATTGCTGAACTCCTGCGCCTGCGGGCGGGATTGCGCCGGGTTGTAGGTCGGCGCGGAACGCGTCATCGATGTGCCGCTGGACGCATTGCCGGCCGACCTGCGCTGGTTCACGGCCCCTGCGCTGGTAGCGGCGCCCGGCACGGGCTGCCGGTTCATGGTCGCGGGTGCGGTCTGCATCGTAGCCGGCCGCTGCATTCCCGCACCGCCAGCCGGCGTGGTCACGGGACGTGCATTGGCGTTTTCGCGACCCCGATAGGCTTCGCGGGTCTGCACGCTGGTGGCGGTCGGGCGATAACGGTTTTGCACTGCAGGGTCGCGATACGCCACGCCGCGCCGCTGCTCCGGACTATGTTGCCAGGTGCCGTTCTGATAGCGGTTGTTGTACTGCGGCCGGCTCAGGAAGTAGTTGTTGTTGACGTTTACGTTGATGGTGCCCGAGCGCCAGTTCGGATGCGCCCATCCCCAGTGATTTGCGCTGACGGCCCAAGCAGTGCCCCAGACGATGCCTGCCGCGAACGCGGAGCCCATCGGCGGATAGCCGTAGATCGACGGCGGATACCAGTACCACGGCCGATATGCCGGCACCCACCATGGGCCGTACACGACGGTCGGGTTGTACACCGGAACGTAGACATACTGCGGCTGCGCGGGCTCGATGACGATGACCCGATCCTGCACGACAACATTCTGTTGCGGAGTGCTTTGCAGATTGCCCGCCGCCTGCGCCCTCGCGCGCAGCGACTGCACGGTCTGCATCACCTGCGGCTCGTTGGCGAGGAAGGCGTCGCCCAGCTGCTGCGTCCATTCGAGCTTGTCGTTCATCATCGCCAGCACTTGCGGAAACGCGGTGAGCGAAAGCACGCTCGGATCCCAGGGCTTGTCGGCAAGCGCCTGATTGAGCGCATCACCCTGGAGTCCGGGATTCTGCTGGACGAATCGCGCAGCAGCGACGACGTCGAGCGGATACGTCGATGCCATCAGCACTTGCGAGAGCAACTGGTCGGGATAGAGCGCGATCGGCGCGAGCAAGGCGTCGAGCTGGTCCTGCGGAAGCACCGCCGCGGGGACGGCATTGGCGGGAGGTGGCGGCGAATTCTGGGCGAAGGTGTGCGCAGGTGCCAACACGACGAGCGAGAGCACGAAGGCGATCCAGTGTTTTGTTGCGAGCGTCATGAGGCCTCGATTATGGAATGCCGGGCGCATCGGAAAGTAACCGGCGTGCAATGGACGTTCACCCGTCCGCGTCTTTGATGCGCACAACGCGCACCCGCTGCGGCGCGATTATGCGCCCGTCGCGCGATACGGGCGCAATCAAACTGTTTCCGGATGTGTGGTCTCGGTCGCTACGGACGTCAGCGATCGTTCGATGACTGCGCCGCCCAGGCATATTGCGGCATCATAGACGACGGCGTATTGCCCTGGCGTCGGCGCCCACTGCGGCTGCGCGAAATCCAGCCGGCAGCTCCGCCCGTTTGCAAGGCCGATCCGGCACGCTGCCGGCTTCATCCGATAACGCGTCATCACCGACAAAGGTTTACCTGCTGTAGGCGGCGAGCCCGCGATCCAGTGCATCGCACCCGTCTCTACCCGGCTCGCGTAGAGACGCGGATCGTCATGACTCTGCACGACGATCAGTGCGTTGCGCGATGGATTTTTCGCCATGACGAACCACGGAGCGGCGCTGCCGTTCCGGCTTCCGCCGATGCCGAGGCCTTGGCGCTGGCCCAGCGTGTAGTAGGCGAGACCCTGGTGCGTTCCCACGACATTGCCGTCGGGTGTCTCGATCGGACCGGGCTCGCGCGGAAGATAGCGCGCGAGGAAGTCGCGAAACGGTCGCTCCCCGATGAAGCAGATGCCGGTCGAGTCCTTCTTGGCGTGCGTCGGCAGCCCCTGCTCGCGTGCGATGGCGCGCACTTCGCGCTTGGTGATGTCGCCGAGGGGAAACAACGTCGCCGCAAGCTGGCGTTGCGTGAGCTGATGCAGGAAATAACTCTGGTCCTTGGACGCATCGGCCGCGCGGAGCAATTGCGTGACGCCCTCGATGGTACGTACGCGAGCGTAGTGGCCGGTGGCGACGGCGTCGGCGCCCATGGATTGCGCGAGCTCGAGGAACGCCTTGAACTTGATTTCGCTGTTGCACAGCACATCCGGATTCGGCGTGCGTCCCGCACGGTATTCGCTCAGGAACTGCGCGAATACGCGATCGCGATATTCACGCGCGAAATTGACCGCCTCGAGCTCGATGCCGACGACATCGGCGACCGATGCGGCGTCGACCAGGTCGATGCGCGACGTGCAGTACTCGTCGGTGTCGTCGTCCTCCCAGTTCTTCATGAACACGCCGACGACCTGATGCCCGGCGCGCTTGAGCAGCCACGCCGCGACGGACGAGTCGACGCCGCCGGACATGCCGAGAACGATGCGTCGATGCTCGGTCATTCGCTCAATCATCCTCCATCGTCGATGGGTCTCGCCGTTAGTGCAAGTGCGCGCGCCGCATCTGTCAGGAAACACAAAGGCGGGGCAACAGCCCCGCCCTCGATGGAAACCCTGGCGTGCTACTGACCCTTCTGTTGTTTGAGCACCTTATCGGCTTCCGGGGTGTTGAGCGTGCCTTTGGCCGGCGCCGGCCCAGCCTTGGAAGCCGCAGCGTCCTTGGCGCCCTTCGTCGCGTCGTAGTCGATCCCGCTCGACACCTGCTCGATCGCCGTCCAGCTTTCGCGGTTCTTGGCCGCCGCAGCCTTCTTCGTGGCGGCCTGTTGCTCCGGCGTCATCTTCGCCCACTGCGCCTTCGCTGCGTCGCGAGCCGCCTTGGCCTGCTGCGTATCCATCTTGGATATTGGCATTACGGAGCTATCGTCGGCCAGCAACGACGCGGAGGCCAATGCGAATACGCTGGCGCACAGCACGACAAGTAGCTTGTTCACGGTTCGTCCTTTTTAGGTTAGTCCATCGCGCGTCCTTCTCGCGGTGGACCGAGCAACGGGCGGCGCCCGTTGCTCATGGGAAAACAGGGGCCGAAGCCCCTGCCTTCATGCAGCCGAAAACCCAGGCCGAGCTTACTGTCCCGGGCCAGCCTTCTTTTCAATATTGTTCAAATTGGTCTGACGTTCCGCCGCGGTCGGCTTCGGCTGCGTCTTGGACGCTTCGACGTTGGCTTTGGCTTCGGCGCGCGCCGGCGAGGTCGCAGACGAATTCTGCCCTTCGAGCGCTACCGCTTCCATCATGGTCAGGTCCGCCTGCTTCTTGGCGCGGGCGGCCTTCCTCATCGCATCCTGCTCCGCCGGCGTCAGCGCGGCGAACTTGGCGCGTGCCGCATTGCGCTCGTTGCGCGCCGCATCCGTTTGTGCCTTGGTCAAGGGCTTCATGTCGCTATCGTCAGCCAGCGCGGAAACAGAACCGAACGCGAACACACTGGCGCAAAGTGCAATGATCAACTTGCTCATAATTTATCCTTTACGGCCGGTACGGGCCAGCGGTGCTGGCCTCTTTGAATGTAGCACTTGCGACCGCGTCGCGGCCATCCAACCGATTACTGACCGGTTGCAGCCTTCTTGTCCATCGTCGTGCCGTATTGCTGGCGCTCTGCAGCGGTCGGCTTCGGCTGCGCCTTGGACGCCGCTGCGTCAGCCTTGCCCTGCTGCGCGTTGTATTGCATGTTCTCGGTCGCGACCATATCCAGCGCGGTGGCGTCCGACAGCTTCTTGTTGCGCGCGGCCTTCCTGGCGGCGGCCTGCTCCTCGGGGGTCATAGCCGCCCACTTGGCTTGCGCTGCTGCCCGGGCCGCCTTCGCTTCCTGGCTCTCCATCTTGCTCAGCGGCTTCATGCTGTTGCCGGCCATCGCCGACACGGAACCGAATGCGAATGCGCTCGCGCACAGTGCAACGATCAGCTTGTTCATGTGATGTTCCTCAATGGTTGGTTCGGGTCGATCCGTTTTCCGCGCTTGCCCGAACCAGGGGCTCGGAGTCCGGAAATGTAAAACCGCAATGATTCTATTGACTTTTGCCTCGAAATGCAACGACCGCGCCCGGTAAAGGCAGGTCGTTGCAGCCAGACAACGGCTTTACTTCGTCGTGGTCGCCTTGGTCGATTCCGACGTAGCCGAGGTATTTTGCGTCGTGGCGGGCTTCTTGGACTTTTTCTTGCTCTTCTTCGACGTGGACTGGGTGCTGGACGACGTCTTTTTCATGTCGCCGGTATCGGTTTTCGCCGATGCCGCGGAAGCCGCCATCTTGTCGGTTGCCGCAGGTGCAGCGGCCGTCGCAGGCGCGGGCGCGGTCGTCGCGGTGGCCGGCGCCTTGGCAGGCGCAGCGGGGGCAGCGGTCTGTGCAGCAGCCGTCAGCGAC
The DNA here is from genome assembly GCA_963816915.1 of uncultured beta proteobacterium. Classification (GTDB taxonomy): domain Bacteria; phylum Pseudomonadota; class Gammaproteobacteria; order Burkholderiales; family Casimicrobiaceae; genus PALSA-1003. Next base: position 269,619 of record CAWFMK010000007.1, on the reverse strand, counting down.
ACGGCAAATGCGCCAGCGATCAGCGCGCTCAACAGCTTGGTCATGGTCTTCCTCAGTTTGGTTGGATGATTGACACTCATCTGGAATCGTGTCGCCGCCATTAACGGCAGTGCACACCTGATGGTTGACAGGCCCGGGCAAGGATTTCCCGGGAAGCGACGTGCCCATGCTGGGCGCTAGCGCCAGGTCAGCATCGGCCAGCCGCGCGTGCTGGCGTGGGTGGCGAGCACCGGGTCCGCATCGACCGCGACCGGATGCGTCACCGCTTCCAGCAACGGCAGGTCGTTGTGCGAATCGCTGTAGAACCACGATTCGGCGAAATCGGCCAGGACGTGCCCCTGCCCCGCCAGCCACGCACTGACGCATTCGAGCTTGCCCGCCTGGAAGCACGGCAGGCCCCACGATGCGTCCGGTGAATCGTCCATCGATCATCTCGGGCTCGGTCGCGACCAGTTGGTCGACGCCGTACATGCGCGCGATCGGACGGGTGACGAAGCTGTTGGTCGCCGTCACCACCGCAACGAGATCGTCGGCGGCGAGTCGCGCATCGACCACCGCCCGTGCCGCGGGCAGCAGCATCGGCTGGATCTTCTCGACCAGGAAGCGCTGGCGCCACGCTTCGAGCTGCACGACGTCGTGCTCGGCCAGCGGACGTAGCTGAAAATCCAGGAACGCGTGAATATCGAGCGTGCCAGCCTTGTAGTCGGCGAAGAAAGCGGCATTGCGCGCGCTCGTACCCCTGCGCATCGAGCACGCCGAGCTCGATCAGGAACTGCGCCCAGCCGTAATCGCTGTCGCCGGCGATCAGGGTGTTGTCGAGGTCGAACAGCGTCAGGCGCCGCGCCGTCGATCCCACTCGATTTCCTGCTGCAGCCAGTCCTTGATCATCGGCACGGTGATTGGCCGCTTGGTCGCCAGCGAGCGCCGGTCGAGCGCAGCGAGCGTGGCGAGCAGCGAGCGCATGTCGCGGCGCCCGTGGCGCAGCAGATAGTCGATCACGTCCGCTTGAAGCGAAAATCCGCGCTCGCTCGCGTACGCCGCCAGCGCCTCGGATTTTTCCTCGTCGGCGAGGCGCCAGCACCTCGTAGACGAGTCCCCAGCCCAGCCGCGTGCGCACGTCCTCGCGCAGCGGCAACGCCGCGAGCGGTGCGCGCGCCGCCGCGATCATCCTGCCGCCACTCGCTTTGAGCGCATTGAACAGCGTGAAGATGCGGCCGGCAGCGTCGTCACCTGCGTCGTCGATGCGATCGATCGCCACCAGCGCGGGCGGCGTATCCGCGGCACCCCACTGCAGCTCGTCCGGATGCGAGACATAGACCGATGGCCGCCTGGCGCCTTCGGCCAGCGCCGCAGTCGCGATCAGCAAGTGCGTCTTGCCCGACGCCGGAGGGCCCCATAGCAACACGCCAGTCTCCGCGCCTTCGCCCGACGGCGAATCCGGGCAGCGCAGCAAGCAGTTCAGCGTTGCGTCCGGCGAGGAAGTTGGCGAGCCGCGGCGGCTCCGGCGCGGCGAGCTCGAAGACGAGTTGTTCCACTACTGGTACAGGTCGGACTCGTGGTAGACCGCGCGCAGATGCCGCAATCCGACCAGCAGCGCAGCGCTTGCCGGCAGTGCGAACAGCACGCCGGCGAAGCCGAACAGCTGTCCGAACGCGAGCAGCGCGAAAATCACCGCCAGCGGATGCAATCCGATGCGATCGCCGACCAGCCACGGCACCAGCACGTAGCCTTCGAGCAGCTGCCCGATCGCCGTACACGGCGAGCACCGCGAGGAATCCTGGCCAGCCCGTGCCACTGCAGCAGCGCCGCAACCACGCCGAGCACCAGCCCGAGCCCGAAGCCGACGTAGGGGATGAACACCAGCAGCCCGGTGAGGATGCCGATCGGCACCGCGTACTGCAGTCCCGCGATGCTGACAGCGCGATCGCGTAGTACATGGCCAGCACGACCATCACCGAAAGCTGACCGCGCAGGAACTCGGCGAGCACGTCGTCGATCTCGATCGCGATCGTGCGCACCTTGCCGAACCAGCGGCGCGGCAACAGTTCGTCCGAAGCGCCGCACGATGATGTTCCAGTCGCGCAGCAGGTAGAACATCACGACCGGGATCAGCATCAGGTTGATGATGATGGCCAACACCATGGTCCCGCCCACACGCAGCCCGTGCATGAGTCGAACCGATGCGTCCTGCGTCCCGCCGATGCCTTGGGCAATGAACCTGCGCACCGCCGGCATGTCGAGTTGAAGCACAATTCCGAATCGCTCCTCGAGCCAGGGAGCGACCTGGGCGTAGGCGGTCGCGAAAATCTCGGGAAGTCGCCGTGCGAGCTGCACGAACTCCGATTGCATCAGCGGAAACAGCACCAGCACGAGCGTGACGATCAGCACCAGCATGATCATCATGATGAGCAGCGTTCCGATCGTGCGCGACAGCTTGCGGCGCTGTCCCCAGTTCACCGCAGGATTGCCGAGATAAGCGAGCATCGCGCCGATGAGAAACGGCGTCAGGATCGGTCCGAGCCAATGCAGCATCGCGCCGATGACCAGCACCGTGCCGACGATCCACAGGTAATGCGGCAGGCGCAGCACGCGCTCCTGCACCACGACGGAGGCCGCTGCGATTACGGCTGGCTCCATGGTTGGGTCGCCCGGTGAAGGGCTGGGAGGCGTCATTTCCGGTAAAATCGACTCGAAAAAGTCGCGCACTGTACCGCGCGGGCAGCGACGACTCAATCATTCGATTGCCTTCCATGCCCGATGCCAAGACCTCCCTTTCCTATCGCGACGCCGGTGTCGACATCGACGCCGGCGATCGCGCTGGTCGATGCGATCAAGCCGTTCGCCAAGCGCACGATGCGTCCCGAAGTGCTCGCCGGCATCGGCGGCTTCGGCGCGCTGGTCGAGCTGCCGAAGCGCTATCGCGAGCCGGTGCTGGTCTCGGGCACCGACGGCGTCGGCACCAAGCTCAAGCTCGCCTTCGCGCTCGATCGGCACGACACCATCGGCATCGACCTGGTGGCGATGAGCGTCAACGACATCCTCGTGCAGGGCGCCGAGCCGCTGTTCTTTCTCGACTACTACGTCTGCGAGCAGCTCGACGTCGCCGTCGCGAGCGACGTCATCAAGGGCATTGCCGCGGGCTGCGAGCAGGCGGGCTGCGCGCTGATCGGCGGCGAGACCGCCGAGCACCCCAAGGCCTTCGTCGCCGGCGAGTACGATCTCGCCGGCTTCGCCGTCGGCGTGGTCGAGAAATCGCGCGTGATCGACGGCACACGCATCGTCGCCGGGCGACGCGCTGATCGGTCTCGCATCGAGCGGCCCGCACTCGAACGGCTTCTCGCTGATCCGCCGCATCCTCGACAGCGAGCGGCGCGGATCTCGCGCAGCCCGTTGCCGGAGTCACATGGCGCCAGCACGCTTGGCGCGACGCTGCTCGAGCCGACGCGCATCTACGTGAAGCCCGTGCTGGCGCTGCTGGCGCGAAGTCGACGTCAAGGGCATGGCGCACATCACCGGCGGCGGCCTGACCGAGAACACGCACCGCATGTTTCCCGACGGACTGCGCGCGAACATCGATGCCGCGTCGCTGGTCGCGTCCGTCGATATTCGACTGGCTGCAGCGGCAGGCAACGTCGCCGACCGCCGAAATGCATCGCGTATTCAATTGCGGCATCGGCATTCGTCCTGGTCGTTTCCGCCGCCGACGCGCAAGCGGCACTTGCCCGCATCGAATGCGCTCGGCGAGCATGCGACGCTCATCGGCCACGTCGAGCGCGCTGGACCCGGTCCGGCGTCGACCGTGTGTCCGCGCCGCATGAAGCGCGTCGCCATCCTGATTTCCGGTCGCGGTTCGAACATGGCGGCGCTGATCTCGTGCGGTCCGAGACGGAAAGATCGACGCGACGCTCGTCGGCGTGATCAGCAACCGCGCCGACGCCGCGGGGCTCGCCATCGCGGCGCGCCAAGGCGTGGCCACGCAGGTCGTCGAACACCGTGCCTACTCGCGATCGCGCGACGTTCGAGCGTGCGCTTGGCCGCGCGATCGATGCGCTCGAGCCCGACCTGATCGTGCTCGCTGGATTCATGCGCATGCTCTCGGCTGCGTTCGTCGAGCGCTACGCGGGCCGGCTGCATCAACATCCATCCCTCGCTCCTGCCGGCGTACCCTGGACTGCACACCCACCGCCGGCGCTCGACGACGGTGTCCGCATCCATGGCTGCACCGTGCATTTCGTCACCGCCGACCGTCGATCACGGGCCGATCGTCGCGCAGGGCGCAGTGGCCGTCCGCGACGACGACAACGAAGCCAGCCTCGCCGCGCGGGTGCTGGACGTCGAGCATGCGATCCTGTCGCACGCCGTTCGCTGGTTCTGCGCCGATCGGCTGGTCATCGGCGGCGGTGCGGTGCGCGTTAAGCAAGGCAGGGCCGACGCTCCTGCGCTGATCGTGCCGCTCGCCGAATGACCCAGGTCGACGCTGACTCGCCCGACTGATCATGTTCACGCCCGACAGCACTGTGACGCACAAGGGATGGCGCGATCCGCGCCGCGTCCTCGCGGTCGCGCTCGCGCTGTCGGCGCTGGTGCATCTGGCGCTCACGCAGTGGCCGGTGCATGTCGCAGAGGACGGCGAGAGCACGCCGCCGCTTGCGGTCGCCATCACCGAACTGCCTCCTCCGCCCGCCCCCGTCGCCGCGCCGGTGGCCAAACCCAAGCCCAAGCCGCGGCGCGCCCCGCCGGTGGCGACTGCCGAGGTGCCGTCGGCCAGCGTGGTTCCTGAGCCCGCGCCCGAACCCGAGGCGGCGCCGGCTGAAGCGGCCCCGCCGGAGCCGCCCGCTGCGCAAGCCGAGGCCCCGGAGACACCACCCGAGGTCGCCACCGCCCCACCCCCCGAGCCGATTCCTCCGAAGGCTCTGCCGCCGCGCGTCGATCTCGCGTATCGAGCGTTTCTCGGCACGCAGCGGCTTTCTCATCGGGCAGGCGGTGTATCGCCTCGACCACGGCGCCAGCGACTACTCGATCTCGACAGTTGCCGAGGCGCGCGGACTGGCCTCGTTGTTCTTCCACGGTCAGGGACGTGCGACCAGCATCGGCACCATCACCGCCGACGGATTGCAGCCGATCGACCTTCACGATCGCGCGTACCGGCACGAACAGCGACCGCTCGGAATCCGCGCTGTTCGACTGGGGCGCACTGACGGTGCTGCTGAAGGACAACAAGTCGGAGTCATTGGAACTGCCGACCTTCGATCCGCTGGTCGTGCTGTGGCAGTTCTACTTCGCGCCACCCGACACGGACTCGATGCAGTTCAACATCGCGACCACACGTAAGATCTATCACTACAGCTTCCGCCGCGACGGCGTCGAAACCATCGAGCTGCCCTTCGGCGATGTCGAGGCAGAAATCTGGCGACGTGAGACGGGGGACGGCGCGCTCGATGCGCGTCGTCTGGCTCGCACCGTCGCTGCGTTACGTCGCGGTCAAGGTGCGTCTGTCGAACTCGCGCGCCACCGTCGGAGCTGCTGCTCGACAGCATTCGCGTCGACGAGACTGTCGCGCAGCAATGAGCGGCGCCGGGCCGCCCCACGGCGCGAAGAACGCCCCCTCAGGGGGCAGCGCAGCGGCCGCTTTGGCCACTGAGGCCGCAAGCGTGGGGGTCCAATGAGCGGCGACAGGCCGCCCCGGGCCGCGAAGCGCTCTCCGGCAGCGCGGCGCGGCAGCGATGCGCGCAAGCGCGCGACTCCCGCGAGCGGCACGAGACCGGCCCCAGCCCCTGAGGGCAGCTTGCGCGCGAGTCAGCTCGGCGCGCTCTCCGACGCGCTCGACGCCGTGTTGCCGTTCGCCGAGCCTGCCGACAGCGTGCTTCACCAGTTCTTCCGGCGTCATCCGAAGATGGGCCAGCACGACCGCGCGTTCGTCGCCGAGGGTGTGTTCGCGGTGCTGCGCCGGCTACGCTCGCTCAGCGCGCTGGCGCAGGACGCCGCGCCGCGCCGGCTCGCGATCGCGGCTGCGCTGCGCGAAATGGGCCTGAGCCTGCGCGAACTCGAACCGGCGTTGTCCGCGGAAGAGCGAAACTGGGCGACCGAGCTTCGCGGCCGTAAGCCCGTTGCTATCGGACGCGGAAACAGCGGAGCTGCCCGACTGGCTGTGGGAGCGCCTCGGCGCGGCGTATGCGCGCCGAAGAGCGCGACGCTTCTCGCGCGCGCGTGGCTCTCGCCAGCGCTGCTGGATTTGCGCGTCAATCCGATGAAGACCCGCGCGAGGACGCGCAGGCGGCGCTTGCGCTGGCGGGGATCGAAGCGCTGCCGACGCCCTATTCTCCGCTGGGTCTGCGCATCGCGGGTCGCCCCGCGCTGCAGCAGCTCGCGCTGTTCAAGTCCGGCGACGATCGAGGTGCAGGACGAAGGCAGCCAGCTGCTGGGATTCCTGGTCGCGCCGCGTCGCACCGACATGGTGGTCGACTTCTGCGCCGGCGCCGGCGGCAAGACGCTGCTGCTAGGTGCGCTGATGCGCTCGCAGGGTCGCGTCTACGCGTTCGACGTTTCGCCGGCGCGCCTGGCGAAGCTCAAGCCGCGCCTCGCGCGATCGGGATTGTCCAACGTGCAGCCAGTGCTGATCCAGAACGAACGCGACACTCACGTCAAGCGGCTCGCCGGCAAGATCGACCGCGTGCTGGTCGACGCGCCGTGCAGCGGACTTCGGCACGCTGCGGCGCAATCCCGACCTCAAGTGGCGCCAGCGCGCGGAAGGCATCGGCGAGCTCGCGGCCAAGCAGGCGCGCATCCTCGCCTCGGCGGCGACATTGCTCAAGCCGGGCGGGCGGCTGGTCTACGCGACGTGCAGCGTGCTTCCCGAGGAGAACGAAGCGATCGTCGAGGCGTTCCTGCGTGCGCATCCGCAGTTCGTCCTGGCGAGCGCCGCGGCGGAACTCGCGCGAGCAGACATTCGCGCTCGACACCGGCGCAGCTGCTCAAGCTCTATCCGCACCGGCACGGGTGCGACGGATTCTTCGCGGCGATCCTCGAGCGGCAATGAAACGCGCCTGCGCTGCTCTGCTGTTCGCGCTCTGCTGCGCCGATCGGCGCCAATGCGCAGGCGCCGCACTCATTCGCCGCCAGCGGCACCATCGAGCTCGCGTTCACGCCGGGCGATCGCATCGATCGATTGGTCATCGCCGCCATCGACGATGCGCAGCACGAGGTGCTCGTGCTGGCGTACAGCTTCACCGACCGCTCGATCGCGCGCGCTCTGGTGCGCGCGCAGCAACGCGGCGTCCGAGTACGCGTCGTTGCCGATCGCGAGCAGGCCCGCGCATTACCGCAAAATGTGCTTGCCGATCTCGTGGCCGGCGGTGTCGAGGTTCGCGTCGATGGCAACTTTGCGGCTGCGCACAACAAGGTGATCGTCATCGACGCCGACTCACCGCATGCGACCACGATCACCGGCAGCTACAACTACACGCTGGCGGCCCAGCGCAACAATGCCGAGAACGTCATCGTGCTGCGCGACAATCCGCAGGTCGCGCGCGCCTACCGAGACAACTGGTCGCGACGATACACGGCGGCAGAGGCATTCGCGCAGACGCCGCACCCGTAGCTGTCGCATCCATGCGCTTGCGCTAAACTCGATGCATGCTGGCTCCGCTGAACATCGATAGCATCCTGGAAGCGCTTTCGACCCGCAGCGGCTGGATCGAAGCTCGGCGCGATCGCGGTCTGCTTCGCGGTCGGATGGGCGATCGATCGTCGCGTGCAAGTGGGACCGCACGGCGATTCGCGCATGGCGAAGCTCGGCGCCGGCAGCGTCAACCGGCTCATCTTTCCGCTCACGACGCTCGTGCTTCTGACGTTGTTGACGTGGAGTGCTGCCGCACTGGCACGATGCCGTTTTTCTGCCGATCGCGATGCCGCTGGTGGTCGCGCTCGCGCTGATCCGGTTGATCGTCTATGCGCTGCGCAATCTCTTTGGCCAGAATCGTGCGCTGCAACTGCCCGAGCGCACCGTCGGCTTCCCGATCTGGGGCGCACTGCTCCTGTACTACGTCGGCGTGCTCGATGAAGTCGCGCAACGTGCTCGCTAGCGCCGAGCTTTCGCTCGGCAAGTCAAGCATCAGCCTGCTCGACCTCGGCCGCGACGCGCTGATCATGCTGCTCACGGTGATGATCTCGCTGTGGGTCTCGGGCTTGATCGAGCAGTGGATCATGCGCATGGACCATGTCGATCGCAATTTGCGCGTCGTGATGGCCAAGGTCCTGCGCGCGGTGCTCCTCGTCGTCGGCGTGCTCGTCGCGCTGCCGGTGCGTCGGCATCGACCTCACGGTGCTGTCGGTGTTCGGCGGCGCGCTCGGCGTCGGCATCGGACTCGGGCTGCAGAAGCTCGCCAGCAACTACATCGCCGGCTTCACGATCCTGCTCGACCGCTCGATCCGGCTCGGCGACATGATCACCGTCGACAACCGCATCGGCATCGTGAGCAAGGTCACGTCGCGCTACGTCGTCGTGCGCAGCCTCGACGGCATCGAGGCGATCGTGCCCAACGAGACGCTGGTCACGACGACGGTGCTCAACCACTCGTACACCAGCCGCGAGGTCGCGCATCGCGCGTGCCGGTGCAGGTCAGCTACGACAGCGACCTCGAGCTGGCGATGCAGCTGATGGTGGACGTTGCGCTCGCCGAGCCGCGCGTGCTGCGCGGCGCGCGTCGCACCGTCGGTTGTCGTACTGCGCTTCGCCGAAAGCGGCATCGATCTCGAGCTCGGGCGTCTGGATCAACGACCCGGAAAACGGCCAGGGCAACCTGCGTTCCGTGCTCAATCGTCGCGATCTGGAAGGCGTTCCAGGACCACGGCATCACGATTCCGTACCCGCGGCGCGATATTCGCGTCGTCGACTTGGGACGGCAGGAGTTGCCCCAAACTGGAGTCCAGGCGACGAGCGCGCCGCCGAGCCCAACGGCATCGCGTTGATTCGTAACGTGTTATGCCGGCATGCGGCTGGCATAGACAATGCGTGTAAAATACCGCACAAAGTAAAGGCAGGTTGCGCCCACCAGCGCGACCCCGCACCACCAATTTCCGAAGACCCTATGACCTTCGAATCCTCTTGATCTGCTCGCCCACGGCCTGATGCCGCTGCCGTGGTGGGGCTATGTCGTTGTCACGCTGGCGCTGACGCACGTCACGATCGCCGCGGTCACGATCTACCTGCACCGCAGCCAGGCGCACCGCGGCGCTCGATCTGCACCCGATCGTCAGCCATTTCTTCCGCTTCTGGCTGTGGCTGACCACCGGCATGGTGACCAAGGAATGGGTCGCCATCCATCGCAAGCATCACGCCAAGGTCGAAACGGCCGACGATCCGCACAGCCCGCAGACGCGCGGCATCCGCAAAGTGCTGCTGCAGGGCGCTGAGCTCTATCGCGACGAGTCCAAGAATCTCGAAACGCTGGACAAGTACGGCCATCGGCACGCCCGACGACTGGATCGAGCGCAACGTCTATACGCGCTACTCGTGGCAGGGCTGCGGCCTGATGCTGATCGTCGACGTCGTGCTGTTCGGGCCGATCGGCGCCACGATCTGGGCGGTGCAGATGATGTGGATCCCGGTCACCGCCGCCGGCATCATCAACGGCATCGGCCACTACTGGGGCTACCGCAATTTCGCCTGCGAGGACGCGAGCCGCAACATCGTGCCCTGGGGCATCATCATCGGCGGCGAGGAGCTGCACAACAACCATCACGCCTACGGCACGTCGGCCAAGCTGTCGTCGCAGCTGGTACGAATTCGACATCGGCTGGATGTACATCCGCGGCGCTCGAGCTGCTCGGGCTCGCCAAGGTGCGCAAGGTCGCGCCGCAGCTCAAGTTCGACCGCGCCAAGCTGCAGGCCGACCTGGAGACGCTGCAGGCGGTGATCACGCACCGCTACGCGGTGCTGACGAGCTACGCGCGCTCGCTCAAGCAGGCGTATGCCGTCGAGGCTGGCGCAGCTTGCGCGAGCGCGCGCGCCGCGGCGAGCTGACGCGGACGTGCCGAGCCTGCGCCGCCTGCGGCACTGGTTCCACGCCGACGCAGGACAGCGCTGCCCGAAAGCGATCGCGCGCAAGCCTGGCGTCGACGCTCGAGAGCAGCAAGGCGCTGCACACGATCTACGCGATGCGCCAGGAACTGGCCGCGCTGTGGGAGCGCTCGAACGATTCGCGCGAGCAGCTGCTGGCGCGCCTGCAGGACTGGTGCCACCGCGCCGAAGCGAGCGGCATCGCGCCGCTGCAGCAGTTTCTCGCGGCAGCTGCGAAGCTACGCGTAGCGGCACGCACGATGAGCAGGAACCCGCGATCGCGGGCCCGCTGTGATACGCGCGGCGTCTCACTGATCCTCGCCTCGGCGGTGACGATTCGTTTCCAATCGTGCCGCGTGAGCGCTCGGACATGCGTCACTTGAGCTTCGTTTCCTTGTACATGACGTGCTTGCGCGCGACGGGATCGAACTTCTTGATCTCCATCTTTTCCGGCATCAGCTTCTTGTTCTTCGACGTCGTGTAGAAGTGGCCGGTGCCGGCCGACGATTCGAGCTTGATCTTTTCGCGCATGGTAATGCTCCGATCGCTTCAGAATCTAAGCGCGTTCTAGACAGATTCGCCGCGCGCGCGCAGCTCGGCGAGGACGACGTCGATGCCCTTCTTGTCGATCGTGCGCAGCGCGGCGTTGGTCAGCCGCAGGCTGACCCAGCGGTTCTCGCTCTCGACCCAGAAACGGCGCCGCTGCAGGTTCGGCAGGAACCGGCGCTTGGTCTTGTTGTTGGCGTGGGAAACGTTGTTGCCCACCATCGGGGCCTTGCCCGTTACCTGACAGACTCGAGCCATCGCTCGCTCCAACTCGTTGAAATTGCGGAAAGCGTTGAATTATAACCGGAAATACCCGTCGATTCAAGCGTTTGCGCGCCGAGACGCACGAGCCCGCTGTCTACAGCAGCCCGCGCTCGGCGAACGACACGGTCCGCGTGCCGGCGACGATGAAATGATCGAGCGTCTTGATCTCGACCAGCGACAGCGCCTGCTTGAGCGTCTGCGTGAGCAGCTCGTCGGCGCGGCTGGGCTCGGCCACGCCCGACGGATGATTGTGCGCGAAGATCACCGCCGCGGCGTTGTAGCGCAGCGCCGTCTTCACGACCTCGCGCGGATACACGCTGGTCTGCGTCAGCGTGCCGCGGAACAGCTCCTCGCGAGCCGAGCAGCCGGTTCTGGGCGTCCAGAAACATCGCCACGAAGACCTCGTGCGGGCGCCCGCCCAGCGAAAGCTGCAGGTAGTCGCGCACCGCGCGCGGCGAGGTCATGCGCGTCGCGCTCGCCGATCTCCTCGGACAGCGCGCGACGCGTCATCTCGACGCACGCCTGCAATTGCGCGTACTTTGCCGGTGCCCAGCCCGCGAACCGACGCAATCTCGTCCTGGCTGGCGGCGAACAAGCTGACGAAGGCTGCCGAAGCGCGCAAGCAGAGTCGCGTCCGAGTTCGAGCGCGCTGCTGCCCGCGATGCCGGTACGCAGGAAGATCGCCAGCAGCTCGGCCTCCGACAATGCGGCAGGCCCCAGCCTGAGCAATCGCTCGCGCGGGCGGTCGCTCTCCGGCCAGTCGGCGATGCGCATGGTTCGATCCTGTGTGGCGGCCTGCGGAGCCGCGTGTTGCGCGGTCTATCCCCGAATTGCGGGCCATATTAAACTGCGCCACGACATCGTCGTATTGACCTAACGGATGACATCTCAATCGCAACCCGCTGCAGCGCGTCGTGCTCGGCATCACCGGCGGCATCGCCGCGTACAAGGCCGCCGAGCTCACGCGCCTGCTGGTCAAGCAAGGCATCGCGGTCGACGTCGTGATGACCGATGCCGCCACGCAGTTCATCACGCCGATGACCTTGCAGGCGCTCTCGGGCAATCCGGTGCTCAGCCGATCTGTGGGATTCCGGCGCCGCCAACGCCATGGGCCACATCGAGCTCTCGCGCCACGCCGACGTGATCGTCGTGGCGCCTGCGTCGGCGGACTTCATCGCCAAGCTCGCGCACGGGCACGCCGACGATCTGCTGTCGACGCTGTGTCTCGCGCGCGATTGCCCGCTGCTCGTCGCGCCCGCGATGAACCGGCAGATGTGGTCGCAACGCGGCGACGCAACGCAACGTCGCGCAGATTCGCGCCGACGGCGTCGAAGTGCTCGGTCCGGCCAGCGGCGATCAGGCGTGCGGTGAGATCGGTGATGGACGCATGCTCGAAGCCGAGGAGATCCTGGCGGCGCTGATCGCATGGTCGCAGCCGAAGGTCCTGGCCGGAAAGCGCGTGCTCGTGACCGCCGGGCCCACCGTCGAGGCGATCGATCCGGTGCGCGGTATCACCAACGCGAGTTCGGGCAAGATGGGTTTTGCGCTGGCGCAAGCGTGTGCCGAGGCTGGGGCCAGCGTCACGTCGTTGCCGGCCCAACGGCACTGCCGACTCCGGCCAGCGTCACGCGCGAGGACGTGACCAGTGCCGCCGAAATGGCGCGCGCGGTCGATGGGCACATCGCCAATGCCGACATATTTATCGGTGTTGCCGCGGTGGCCGACTACGCCCCCGTGAATCCGAAGACGTCGAAACTAAAGAAGGCCAACGGCGCGTTGACGCTCACGCTGGAGCCGACCATCGACATCCTGGCAGCGTGTCGCGGCGCGTCCGAAGCCGCCGTTCTGCGTCGGCTTCGCCGCCGAAACAGACGACCTCGCGGAAAACGCCGAGGCCAAGCGCCGACGGAAGAAGGTCCCGCTGATCATCGCCAATCGCGCGCAGGAGGCGATCGGCGCCGACGACAACGAAGTCACACTGCTCGACGATGCTGGATCGCATCCGCTGCCGCGCATGGACAAGCTCGCTCTGGCGAGGAGGCTGGTCACCGAGATCGCGGCGCGCCTGGCGAGAACATGAGCACGCGTGTCAGCGTTTCGCGACGTATTTGACGCCGTCGAGTCCTTCGAAGTCGGAATCCTGAGTCCAGACGGTGGCGCGCTGCGCGCGGGCGGTCGCGAGAATCACGCTGTCGGCCATCGGCAGCTTAAGCTCCAGCGATATCCTTGCGGCGATGATCGCTAAGTCGGCGGAAAGATCGGTCACCGTGCCTTGCCGCATCACAGTCACCGCCTGCATCGCCGCGTTTTCGTCGCGCTGCTGGCTGATTCGCTTGAAAACCTCGTAGCAATTGACGGTCGCAACCAGCAGCAGCTTGGTGTTTTCGATCGCGGGCGCGAAGAAATCCGCATTCCTTCCCTCGGCGAAATACTCGAGCCAGCCGGACGAATCAACGAGATTCAGAGCCGATCCTTCTCACGCTTGACGGTGGTGTCGATTCCCCGCATGAATCCGCGCAAGGCCTTTGGAGGCCGCACCGGGATGAACTCGATGCGGTCGCCCAGAGCGACAACCTGAATTTTCTGACCCGCGCTGATTCCGAGCGTCTTGCGTACCTCGCGCGGAATGACCACCTGGAATTTGGGAGAAACCGTTACGGTCGTCATCTCGGCACCCGATCGATCGCTGTTTGGGAGAACATGATACGATCGATCGTTACAGTGTGCAACTTCCTGGCTCCTGCTGACCTCGTATCGGGGTTGTCGCGATATGCTTCGGTTTATGGTGACCCCCAGCATCGGCCTCAAGATACTCGACGAGCGCATTCGACCGCACCTGCCGGCCTACGCGACCCCTGGCTCGGCCGGCATGGACCTGCGCGCGTGCATCGATGCCCCGATGACACTTGAGCCCGGGCAGACCGAACTGATCCCCACCGGCATCGCCATCCACATCGATGACCCGGGGCTCGCCGCGATGATCCTGCCGCGGTCCGGCCTGGGTCACAAGCACGGGATCGTGCTCGGCAACCTGGTTGGGCTGATCGACTCGGACTACCAGGGCCAGCTCATGGTGAGTTGCTGGAACCGGGGAACCGCGGCTTTCGAGCTCAAGCCCATGGAACGACTGGCGCAACTTGTATTCGTGCCAGTGGTTCAGGTTTCATTTGGCGAAATGTATGAGTTTCGCACGACCCAGCGGAGCGCAAGCGGCTTCGGAAGTAGTGGGAGCCAATAGGGTTACTTGGCGACCACTACGTTTGCCGCCCAACTGGGGATATTCCGCCAGAAAACATGAAAGTTCGGCGAGAAGCTTCCGAAATGAAAGCCCTCGATTGAAGCCAGCGAGGCAAGGCTCTTTTTTGAGAAGAGGCTAATATGCCCATTTCGAGGTGACGCGTACCACCACGTCAATCGTTCGTTGGGTCGAATGTAGCCATCTGACAGCAGCGTACTGAAAAACACCAACCCATTATCCAAAAGTAGAGATGAAATATCTGAAATGAGGTGCCTAACATCGACGACATGCTCGAAGACCTCGTATGCCGTGATGAATTCGTACCGGAGCAGCATGTCCCGCTGTGCATTTCCGTCTGAGAATGGGTCGTACGACGTGGACTGCCAGCCTGAGTCGCTCAGAAGAGCGCTGAGCAGTCCAGTTCCACCTCCATAGTCGAGATGCTGAACCCCTGGTCCTCGTTCGCCGAACGTTGCGATCAAGCTCTCCGCGTTCGATCGAGGACGATTCGATATGTAGTCGGGATCCACTTGAACGTACTCCTGATTATAGATGTTCTTTGTGAAATCCTCTTTGCTCCATCGGCAGAACTCATCGGCGAAACAGAATCCGCATTGTTCGCAGAGAGAGTAGTAAATGGGTATGCCTACGCGCGGAAGGAAATTCCCGCGCACTTCCTCGCACGACTTGTTAAAGTCGACCACGTCAAACAGCGGGGCGTCTCCAGCGCAAATTGGGCAGGTCCGGCATAGAGGGTTCATGATCCGACCATCTAGATCCGCGATCGCGCAGAGTCCCTCAAGGTTCCGATAGGGGCCAATGAAAACTGACTCACCGACCTAGCCAAGTGTGCAAGCACGAGTAAACCGTTCACGTGCGCCACGAATCGTTGGGGTTAAGTACTCGCCGCATACCCCTTACGTCCACCTTGGAATCGTTGGGAACGCAAAGAATATTAATTGATACGATTCCGGGAAATATATCTTCTGCCTCGCCGTCGAAGTTGCTTGCGTTGTAGAGACGTGGCAGGTGCCAGTAAACTGAATAGTCGAGTCCCAAAACGATGTTGAGAAGTTCGTACGACCGTTCTTGGCGATCGTTTTCAAGATACATAATTGGCCGATACGTGGATATCGTGTTGTGCGCGCCTTTAAGAACATCGATCTCCATTCCTTCCACGTCTACCTTCAGGATATGACACGCAGCAAGATCAAGGCTATCAAGCGACATCAGCGGCACAGGTTCACCATTGCCGACCCCTCGCAACGAGACGCCGCCGAAATTTTCGCGAACTGTAGGATCGAGCGATGGGACCAAGATCGTCCCCGCTTCGGAGCCCAGCGCTGCTTGCCGGGCAAACACGTTGGTACACTGATTTAGCGCAAGGTTTGCGCATAGCGTCTGGAAGACGATGCGCTGGGGCTCGAACGCATGTACTTCGCCATCGGACCCGACTAAACGCGATAGTTCAACCGTGTGCGCGCCAATATTTGCACCGACTTCGACGACGATTGCTCCGTTCTGCACAAACTGACCGAACAACGCTTGCTCACCCGCAGAAAATTCGCCGTATTTTCGCAACGATCCTCCAACATATACGTCGTATTTATTAAAGATCATCGGGCCGCTGCGGCACATACGCAACTCGTTAAATCCGGACGGATCCAGGAAAACCACTTTTTTTGATTCGATCATAGTGTGGTCTAGGATTTGGTGAGACCAAAATTCGAGTGTGCGCCTGTCGAATTCGTGCAGAGGCCGTGGCGAAATCGCCTCCACTGCCTCTCTGACGATTGGAAACGAATGCCGCCGCCCACGGCCGAGGCCTGCAATTTCTCGACTTTCGCTACTCCGACGCAACTCGCGTAACGAGGTCTTTGGTAACTCGCTCCGCAAACAAGTCGCTGAAGCCGAGCTCCTTTAGCTTCCATTGAAACACAGTGCCGAGCTTTGCCTTTTTATACAAACCGAGTTTGTGTTGGCCGCGATAGCGAACCGCGCGAGTCGCCAACCCTTCGAGAATTACCTTTAGTTGATGAGCGGCTCCAGGATCTGTTCGCGATTCTGAGGCGGGCGGGAATCGTCGCGCCAAATCTTCCGCCAAACCCGAGGCGAAATTCTCCAGATCCTTTGTATCAAATATGTCTAGAATGCCCATTCTCTAAAGCTCAAAGTAATTGGCGGCAGTGGTTTAGGTTACTCGACTATCATAGCTCAATGCATTCTTGAAGATCTAAATCGACGACGGTTTCCTCTGGGAGCGCCAGCAGCGTTAATGCGCTTACTTGCGGGAGCATACTTGACTCACGGCGATTGAAATTGTCGTGGCTGAAAAGAGCCGTTTTTAAACGCCAGCATCGATAGCTGAACTGCTTTACCTTCATTGTAAGCTCCGTCAACATCTCATCGTTGGACGCGGCAATGAAGAGCAAAGGACGCAGGCGCCATAACGTCCCACCCGCACCAGCCATGACTTGAAATGAAACGCTCATATCATTAATTTTCAGCAAGTCCAGACGCTCCAATCGCAGGTCATCAATCGATTCTGTCGATACCGCGGTCATCATCGGAATTGGCAACGAGTCGACGACTTGTGAGCCTTCGTCTTCCCTGGAGTTCGAAGGGCCAGGGTATCCCAACTCCGACCGCATGACGGTTACATTCGAAACTGAATTGATTGCGAGATTTTGTCGCAATATCTCCTGAAACAGCGGTCTCGGCTCATATAAGAAGAGATGCCCGCCTGCAGCAACCGCTTTCCCTAAAAAGATCGAATGCGCGCCGACACCCGCCCCTATCTCCATGATCGTCGCATCTGCCCGAAGCATTTTGCCGAGAAGGTCGAGCTGGGACTGAAGAAATTCGCCGCCCCACCTGAGTGATTCACCCACTAACGGCTCACGCGGTTGATATTGAAGGATCGCACCGCGGCACTCGGCGACCGCGTAAGAATCCATGTTAACGCATGCGTCAGTGCCCCGGTCCCACTCCGCCTGGAGCCGTGCTTCAGGCCTGGCCTGTCCGGCTTTGGGATTCACAAATTGCGGCGTCGACAATTTTCCTCGATCCAATTCGTCCTCGAGCTCCGCCCTTATGCGTGCCACGACTTCGTTCCAGTCACCTGCTCGAGCCTGCCGAAACAGTCGCATTGTTGGGTACCACGGACTATCGGTTCTATTTTCCATCCATCGAAAATCGGCGGGTTGCGGCAACATTAGCCATACGGGTTTTCCTAACGCCCCGGCAAGATGTGCGATGGCGGTATCGACGCAAATGACGAGATCCAGCTCGCAAATGGCAGCTGCCGTATCGCAGAAAGTCGCAAGCTGCGGGCCAATGTCCAGGATCTCCGGCTCGATCGGACACGCGTCCGAAGTCGTAGCTTCGGGAGACTTCTGCAAGGAAAAGAATGTTGCGCCCTGTAAATTCAGAAGCGGTGCCAATGTGCGGATTGATATGGAGCGAAACCGGTCGCGAGCATGACTCGGATTTCCCGCCCAGACCAGACCGATCTTCATTACTCCATTTGCCGCCAATCGATTTGCCCAATGGGCCGTATACGCGGAGTCGACCTTAATGTACGGCACGTTGCACGGGATTGAAGCAAGGTCGGTTTTGAAGACACGTGGCAAGCTCATCAGGTGAATATAGAAATCGAACGCTGGAAGCTGCTCGCCGCGTTTGAGCACCCTATCGACGCCCGCGAACCAGCCGGCAAGTTCCTCACAACCGTCACGCACTTGAACGAGGACCGTTGCACCCAGGGCTTTTACGAGCGGCGCATAGCGAAGAAACTGGATTGTGTCGCCAAATCCCTGTTCGCCGCGAAGCACTATGGTCTTACCTTGCAAATTCTGCCCATCCCATACCGGTGCCGAGAAACTCGGACGGGTTGAGAGGAGCGGATGTTGCAACCACCGAAATTCATAGTGGTTCCACCCCTCCAAAAGCCGCCCGGCCGTGAGCAATGTGATTGCATAATCACCATGGCCATAAATATTCGGGCGCTGAGGTAGGAACTTTTCATACAGATCTAGCGCACGCTGAGTATCACCTGCTTCACGGAAACAGTTTGCAGCGTTGACAAAACTGTCGCATCGCTCAGTTGCATTCTCTTCTTCCAGTCGTAAAGCATTCTCAAACGGCACAACGGCTTCGTCATGGCGTCCCTGGCGGGACAGCGCCACCCCAAGATTCGACCATCCCATTGCGCGATTGGGGTCGATCGCTATGGCACGACGACTATAGGCTTCCGCAGTGATCGCATCGCCTTGGTCTAGCTTGCAGACGACCAAATTAAGTAAAGACGCCATGTCTTTGGGGTCCGCCAGAAGGGCCTGTTCGTACGCATGCGTAGCCTCGCCAAGCCGCTTCTGCGCGTGGAGGACCACCGCCAAGCCGTACAAAGGTGCGCATTGCGCACTTTCGACGGATACTGCATCACGCATCCACGCCTCGGCCTCGACAGGGTTGCCAGCAAAATGACTTGCCCAACCTAACATCCGGGGTAGCGCCGGGACGTCCAGCCCAAGCTCATGCGCTTTGACAAACCCCGCGCGCGCCTCCCAGTATCTCCCCCAGGCGAAGAGCGTCCCGGCACGTGCGTACGCGAGTTCCGGATCGGTTGGTGCTACGGAAAGCCTTTCCTCGATAAGCGCCAGCGACGCCCCGTACATGCGGCTCGCTACGAATCCGGCGCTCCTCGCGAGGACACGAGCTCGTTCATCCGAATCGGCCACTGCCGTTACGGATTCACCGGCAGGCAACGTCGCCGCGACTACGGCGAGATTGTGGCGCGACTTTGTCCTCGTCGCGGCGTCCCGCAATTTTCGCAAGAAGGTCATCTTCGAAATCTCTCGCACGGATAAAATGGAACGGGTCGATCCTAAGTGCTGCCCCTGATCTCTACATCGCGATGCCGCGACTTTTGCGTATAGTTTTTGAGTCCGCGATGGTAGACGGCTCTATCCGTGCGATCGGTTGCCACGATTGCTTGCCTCCTTCTGTGCGGTCCGTTATCGCTTCTTATCCCGATCTGCCCCGTGGTTAGCGCAAGTCCCGTGCCAAAGTGACTCAACCAATCGACATTCCAGATGATCTGGCGCGCCTCCTGAAACAAGCAGATGCCGCGCGAGAACACGGGGATTCTGCCACGGCACTGAGTCTTTATCGGCAGGCGCTGATTGTCGACCCAGAGAATCTATATGCGTTCTATTGGTTAGGCGCAGTTTGCCAGGAGCAAGGCGACCTTGCAGCTGCAAAGAATTGGTGCGAGCGCGGTCTGGCAATCGACCCCGATCAAATAGGTATCTTGCTTCGGCTAGGAAGCGTCGCCGTCGCAGAACTCGATTCGCACTTGGCACTTCAATGCTATGAGCGTGTCGCGAAACTTGCACCGGAAGCAAAGGATATCGATGCGATGCTTGCTGACCAGTACTGCCGACTTGGTCGATTGGATGAAGGAATCGCGGCATTTGAGCGTGCCTTGGCGAATCAGCCAGACTCGATCAACTTGCAGAGTAATCGTTTGCTGGTGCTGAACTACACCAATATGCTGACGCAGGCGGAGTTATTCGAGGAACACCGGCGTTGGGGCGCCCTCCATGAAACGCGCCTTTATACCCGACCGGCGACCCACAGCAGGTACAGACGCGAAAACAAACGCCTGCGGGTGGCGTACGTTTCGTCCGATTTCCGCGACCACCCTGTGGCAACGTTTGTTGAGCCTCTACTTCGGGAGCACGACAAGGCCGCATTCGAGATTATTTGTTGGGATACATCGAAGTTTGCCGAGGACAAGGTCACGGCTCGATTGAAAAATCATGTGCACGCTTGGCACCGAGTGGGCGATCTAAACGACGATGCGCTCGCCGAAGCCATCGTGTCCAGCGAAGTCGACATCTTGTTTGATCTGTCCGGACACACGAGTGGGCACCGCTTGCTGATGTTTGCGCGGAAACCCGCTCCAGTCCAGGTGACGTGGCTCGGCTATCTGAACACAACCGGACTGACGACAATCGACTATCGGATAACCGACGACTATATGGATCCGGAGGGCACTACCGAAAGGTTTCACACTGAAACTCTTTTCCGACTTCCCAATTTCTGCTGTTTTGGCTATCCGGTAGAAAGCCCCCAGGTCAGTCCACTCCCCGCGTCGACTAGTGACGTCTTCACATTTGGTTCGATCAACCAGTGGTGGAAAGTCACGGAGGAGGCCAAAGATATGTGGGCGACTCTGCTAGTGAGCACGCCCCGCTCGCGGATTATTGTCGTGGCACGGGGAGCATCCAACCCGGCGTTTCGAGAACGGATCGTTTCCGACTTCGCGCGTCGCGGAGTGAGTGCGAATCAGGTTGTCGTATCGCCCTCTCTTCCGCTCAAGCAGTTCTTGGAACTCTTCGCGAAAGTCGATGTAACGCTCGATACCTTTCCATATGGCGGCGGCACGACCACCATGTTCTCTCTCTGGATGGGCGTACCGGTGGTGGCGCTTGCAGGCAGGGGTGCCGTTGCCCGCAACGCTATTGGGCCGCTGTCGGAACTTGGACTGGTAAATTTGATTGCGACTTCCCCTCAGAACTATCTGGAAATCGCACGCGGTCTCGCGCAGAACATTCCATGGCTCACGGCTGTTCGCGCAGGCCTGCGGGAGCGGATGACGGCCTCTGCGATTGTCGATGCCAAGCGGTTCGCGGTGAACATGGAGAGTGCGATCCGTGTCATGTGGCGGAATTACTGTTCGAATAGCAAAACCACACTTCGAATCAAGTAAATCCCAAAGGGCGCGCTGGCCCGAAGCAAAAGAAAGGGCCGGTGAGGCAGCGCACTGCATCACCGGCCCGAAGCGAAGCTAAGTAGATTACGGACGGAACGTCGCGGGGACGAACTTCAGGTCACAGCTGGTCGACCCAGTCCACGCGGTAATATCATTGACGTTCATCGCGGGGGTCAGCGTCAACGTGCAACCCGCTGGCGTCGCGCCGGTACCAGCCTCAGCCTCGCTGATGGCTCCAGTGGCGGCCACGGTTACGCCAGCACCGTACTTCGTCGCTACAGTCGAACATCCTGCGGTAGCGACGTCGGCGGGCCAAGCGTTCTTGCTCGC
The DNA here is from genome assembly GCA_963816915.1 of uncultured beta proteobacterium. Lineage (GTDB taxonomy): Bacteria > Pseudomonadota > Gammaproteobacteria > Burkholderiales > Casimicrobiaceae > PALSA-1003. The sequence goes on along the minus strand of CAWFMK010000007.1, from coordinate 248,406 downwards.
GTGATACTCCGCGACTGATGTTTTGCAAGCGCCCAGCGCAGCCGCCACTTCCGAAATCTTAGAGCGGATGACGTAATCCTGATACGCCGGGATAGCAATAGCCGCCAAAATACCGACGATCGCAACGACGATCATCAGTTCGATCAGCGTAAAGCCTTGTTGTACACGTTTCATTGCGATCTCCATTGGTTAATCACAACTCCCTTACCCTTGGCATCGAGGGATGCTGGCTACCTTTCAGCAATTGGCGTGCCACGCGTCGGCAATATGTTGCGAACGCACCGCACCGACCAAATCTAGCGGCTGCACGCGGATTTCGGCATGACATTGTCATAAGTAGGGTCTTCGGTGAGAGTGACCACTGACACGCAGCTGCCCGGCAAGGGATTTTGCTGCCGCGAAACGTCACATCGTGACGCTGAATGTCCACCGCGACGCGTGCTATAGCGTCGACAGCCATTCGCTTGCTGCTCAGACATTTGTTTCGAACGAGATCCATGTATCGCACAGCACGAGAGCAACAGTCGTGCCGCGGCGGCCGTTCACCGCCTAGTGCCCGATTACGTCAGCCCTAGAAACTCGACGCGCGACCCCACGACTTCGATTACGTCGCCCGGCTCGAGCAAAGTGCCCTCGGGCTGAGGTGGATCGCCGTTTACTGTCGCCGGCTGTTCTCCCTCGATCTGGGTCAGCGCAAAGGCATCGCCGATGCGAGTGATCCGAACGACCTGTACTCCGCTTCGCCCCAGCGTCGTCTGATCCTTGGTCAAGGCGATGGCTCTCGGCTCACCCAGGCCAGTGGAAATCTTGATGGTCGCGACGCGCCGGGGGGTTTCGTACAGTCGCGGTCCCGGCGGCCTGGGCAATGCCGAATCCGGTTCAGGCGGGGCGGCCTCCGGCCCAGAGTCCGCAGCCGCTGCGTTCTGGGCGACACGCTCGCGTCGCATGGCGCTCCCACTCCCCGGTTTCACATCCTTGATGAAGGGCTTGGCGGTCTCGACCCGGTCGGCGAGATCACCTATCGCCGTGCGCGTCGGCTGCCGGACGTAGTCGGCAGAGAGCACCGCATCGTTGTCAACGCAATACACGAGGATGTGGCGCCCGATGTCGATCTGGTCGCCGTCGCGGAGAAATGCTTGGCGATCGGCTCGCCGTTGACCAGCGTGCCGTTGGTGCTGCCCAGGTCCTCGAGAAACGAATCGGCGAGGATCGTCACCACCGCCGCGTGCTCGCCGCTGACCGCGAGATTGGGCAGGCAGATGTCGTTGTCGGCACGGCGGCCGATCGTCATGCGCTCGCGCCGCAGTGGCACGTCGAGCGTCGTTCCGTCCGCGAGAAAGAGGACGAGCTTGCTCACGACCGCATTCTGCGCGACGTCGAGCCCGCGGCGAGGCTGACAGCTGATAGTTGAGGGTTCATCGGCCGCCTCCCCGCGGCTCCGTACGGCGACCCACTGCGTGCAAGTCGCGTGCCGCAGGCACGAACATCATGGATGACAAGCCGGCAGCGCGTTGTTCGACTTACGCCGGCTTCTTCGCCATCCAGCGCTGGAGCCACCCGCCGGTAGGAAGAAATTCCGCAGGCACGCGTACCAGCACGACCGAGATATTGTCGCGGCCGCCGTTCTGGTTCGCGACATCGATCAGCTCGGCGGCGGCTTCGGCCAGGTCGCTGCGCTTGGCGGCGACGATTTCCTGGACGGCAGTCGGCGTCGACCATGTCGGTCAGGCCGTCGGAGCAGAGCACGTAGATGTCCTCGGCTTCGACGCGGTACTCGGAGATGTCGGGCGGGACCACCGCCTCGATGCCGAGCGCACGCGTGACCAGGTTCTTGTTCAGCGAGTACTTGGCCTGCTCCGGCGTCAGCATGCCGCTGTCGATCTGCTCCTGCAGCAGCGAATGGTCGTGCGTCAGCTGCTCGAAGCGGTCCGGCGCGCAGGCGATAGCAGCGCGAGTCGCCGATGTGACCGATGCTGACGCGGTTCTGGAAGAACACGGTCGCCACCAGCGTCGTGCCCATGCCCGCGCATTCGGGACGCGCCTGCGCCGCCTCGTAGATGCCCTTGTTGGCCAGCGCGATCTGCTGCTGCAGCAGCAGCGCCGGCATGCGTGAGCCCGCTGCCGACGTCGACCTTGGAGAGCTCGCGTCCCGAATTGAGCTCCTGCAGCATGCCGTTGCTGATGACATTGACGGCGATGCCGCTGGCGACCTCGCCCGCGCTGTAGCCGCCCATGCCGTCGGCGAGCACCGCAAGGCCGGCTTCGGCGTCGACGATAGACCGAGTCCTCGTTGTGCGTGCGCACCATGCCCGGGATGCGACAGGCTGGCGACGTCGAGAGCGACTCGGCTACTCAATCCGCGCTCTCCCGTACGGACTCTTCGAAGCGGTGATCATGGGTGTAGTTCATCGGGCGCGAGTTTACCCTCTCTCGCTTGGGCAAGCGAGGCGGCAAGGGTCGGCGCCTGAGGGCGCGGACCCCGAAGCGGTCGGATCGACGCGAATTGATCAAAGACCAAAAGTCGTCCGCTGCCAGGCGTTGGGCTCGGCAACGAAGCTGAGCACATCGATCTGGAAATCATGCTTCGCGACGTAATTGTCCTTGAAGCCGCTCTCGCGCAAGACCCGAAGGAGCGATTTTTCGGTGAACCCCGTCTTGTGCGCGTAGAACTCGTTCCCGCTTTCGGCCAATTCCTTGCCATATCCGTACAGCACGTCCTTGGCTGTGATCGGGCCGACCGTCGACTGGTACAGCGTGTCGTCGATGTCGAGACCGTGGGCCATGACATGCGCCATCACGGCGGCGATATCTGGAACACGAATGTCAGCGAAACCGTCGTCGCGTAGGACGTGAACGAAACCCCGCAATACATCAGGCGTGACGTGAGCGTAGTAATGCTCCAGGTTATGCGAGCAATAGACTGCATCGAATTGCTTGCCCGGAATGCTCTTGAGATCGCGCGCGTCGCAGCAGATGTCAGGATGACCGTCGGGGTCGATGTCCAGCAGCACAATTTGCCACCCCATGTAATACGGGGGAATTGGGATGCCCTTGTTTCCTCCACCGACGTTCAGGACTCTTCGCAGTTCGCTCATGATAGAGGATCGGCCGCGACTGCTTTCGCAGAGCTAGCAAACCGCTTCATGCCTTGGTCGGTTGGCGCTGACGAGTCAGCCAAAGACCCGCCGCTACGACAATCAAAACCCCGGCCACCGGTGCCAGCCACACATACCCCTTGGCATTGGCATGCGACCCAGGGCGCGATCGCCGGATCTTCCACCATCATTTCGCCGGCGATATAACCGAGCAGACCGCCGCCGGCGAGGACCAGAATGGGAAAGCGCTCGATCAGCCGCATGATGATCTGGCTGCCGCAGAACGACGATCGGAATGCTCACGACCAGCCCGAACACGATGCAGCGGCACGCTGCCCTTCGCCGCAGCGGCGACGCCCATCACGTTGTCGAGGCTCATCACGAGGTCGGCGACGATGATCGTCCAGACTGCGGCGAGCAGCCGATCGCTCGCCTTGACGTTGTGCTCGGCGTCGTCGTCCTCGGCGATCAGCTTGATGCCGATCCAGATGCAGCAGCGCGCCGCCGACCAGCTTCAGATACGGATAGGCGAGCAGGCGTCATCGCGAAAAACGTGAGCACGATGCGCAGCACGATCGCGCCGAGCACGCCCCAGAAAATGCCCTGGCTGCCGCTGCCTGCGGCGACAGGTTGCGGCAGGCGAGCGCGATCACCACCGCGTTGTCGCCGGACAACAGGATGTTGACGACGATGATCTCGAGAGACCGCAACCCAGAACTGCGGCGTGGACCACTCGGGCCATGGCGCGTGTCTTCTCTGTTCCGCGAGCGCGCTACAGCACCGATTGCAGCAGCTTGCCCATCTCGGCGGGATTGCGCGTGACCTTGATGCCGCACGCTTCCATCACCGCGAGCTTTTCCTGCGCGGTGCCCTTGCCGCCGGAGATGATCGCGCCGGCGTGGCCCATGCGCTTGCCCGGCGGCGCGGTGACGCCGGCGATGAATCCGACGACGGGCTTCTTCATGTTCGTCCTTCGCCCACTGCGCGGCGGTCTCCTCGTCGGTGCCGCCGATCTCGCCGATCATCACGACCGCGTCGGTGTCCGGATCGTCGTTGAACAGCCTGCAGGATGTCGATGTGCTTGAGTCCGTTGACCGGATCGCCGCCGATGCCGACCGCGGTCGACTGGCCGAGGCCCGAGCTCGGTGAGCTGCGCGACCGCCTCGTAGGTCAGCGTGCCCGAGCGCGACACGACGCCGATGCGCCCCTTGCGGTGGATGTGGCCGGGCATGATGCCGATCTTGATCTCGTCGGGCGTGATCACGCCCGGACAGTTCGGCCCGAGCAGCAGCGTCTTCCTGCCCTGCATGCGGTAGCGCGTGCGGATCATGTCGCGCACCGGAATGCCCTCGGTGATGCAGATGACGAGATCGAGCTCGGCGTCGACCGCCTCGTCGATCGCCGCCGCCGCGAACGGCGGCGGCACGTAGATCACGCTGACCGTCGCGCCGGTCGCCTGCTTTGGCTTCGCGCACCGTCGCGTAGATCGGGATGCCCTCGAAATCCTCGCCGGCCTTCTTCGGATTGACGCCGGCGACGAAGCAGTTCCTTGCCGTTGGCGTAGTCGCGGCACATCCGCGTGTGGAACTGCCCGGTCTTGCCGGTGATGCCCTGCGTGATGACCTTGGTGTTCCTGTCGACCAGAATGCTCATCGCTTGTCCGCCCGATTGCTGTTCGCGCCGCCCAAGGAAGATCCTCCCGTTGCGGCGACGACCTTCTCCGCGCCTCGGCCATGTTGTCGGCGGTGATGATCGGCAAGCCCGAGTCGGCGAGGATCTTCCTGCCGAGCTCCTCGTTGGTGCCCTTCATGCGCACGACCAGCGGCACCTTGAGCTGCACCTCGCGCGCCGCGGCGATGACGCCGTTGGCGATGGTGTCGCACTTCATGATGCCGCCGAAAATGTTGACCAGGATCGCCTTCAGTTCCGGATTGCTCAGCATGATCTTGAACGCCTCGGTCACCTTCTCCGCCGTCGCGCCGCCGCCGACGTCGAGAAAGTTCGCGGGCTCGCCGCCGAAGAGCTTGATCGTGTCCATCGTCGCCATCGCGAGGCCGGCGCCGTTGACGAGGCAGCCGATGTTGCCGTCGAGCGAGATGTACGAAAGATCGAACTTGGACGCCTCGATCTCGGCCGGATCCTCCTCGTCGAGATCGCGCATCTCGACGATGTCGGGATGGCGGAACAGCGCGTTGGAGTCGAAGTTGAGCTTGGCATCGAGCGCGACGACCTTGCCGTCGCCGGTGACGATCAGCGGATTGATCTCGGCGAGCGATGCGTCGGTCTCGTCGAACGCGCGGTAGAGTCCCTGCAGCATCGTGCGCGCCTGCGCGACGCTGCGCTTCGGGAATGCCGATCTTGCGCGCGACGTCGTCGGCCTCGGCATCGGTGAGCCCCTTGACCGGATCGATGAAGACCTTGTGGATCTTCTCCGGCGTCTTCGCGGCGACTTCCTCGATGTCCATGCCGCCTTCGGAGCTCGCCATCAGCACGACGCGCTGCGTGGCGCGGTCGACGACCATGCCGACGTAGAGCTCCTTGCTTGATGTCGGCGCCTTCCTCGATCAGCAGCCGCCGCACCTTCTGCCCGTGCGGTCCGGTCTGATGCGTGACGAGCTGCATGCCGAGGATCTTGCCGGCGAGCTCGCGCACCTCGTCGATCGACTTCGCGACCTTGACGCCGCCGCCCTTGCCGCGGCCGCCGGCGTGGATCTGCGCCTTGACGACCCACACGTTGCCGCCGAGCGACTCGCGCCGCCTTCGACCGCCTCGTCGACGGAGAACGCGGGAATGCCGCGCGGCGTCGGCATGCCGAAGCGGCGGAAGATTTCCTTGCCCTGGTACTCGTGGATTTTCACCGGCGAGTCCTTGAACGAATCGAACGAAGCGGCGCGCTGTCATGCCGCGCCGCGGTACCACTGCGGATAGTAGCGGCGAACGGTGTCGGTCGTCGTCTCGAGCGCATGGCAGCGATCGAGCTGGAACGGCTTTGCGCTCGCCGGCTTCGATCTCGCGGCGCAGTCCGGCGAACATCTGGATCGCCGCGGTCGGCGCACGCGCAAGCAGCTCGGTCACGTGGCTGCAACCCTGCACGCCGCCCATGGCGTCGTGGAGCGTCTTGCGAAATCCGTGCAGCAGGCTCGCGCCGACGAGCTTGCGCGTACGCCGGGCGTGATCCGGTCGCAGGCGCCGGGATAGGGCATGTCGTCGGTACGACACCTCGATCGCGCGGATCATGATAGTCGCGGTCGATCGTCACGCGCACCCACATGTCGTGCACCGGCTCGCCCGCGCGGCGCACGCCGGTCAGCAGCGCGTAGTCGTGATCCTTGACGTCGGTCAGATGGCCTTCGATGTCGAACAGCCCGTCGTCGCGCTGGAAGCCTTCGTAGGTCACGCCGCCGCGTATGCAGGCGGGTCGCGGTCGGCCAGGCTGGGATGGAAGCGGCATCTGAATCGGAGATTGGAAAACGGAGGGCCGGCGCAATAAGTGCGCTGCGCCTGCACGATGGGAGTCGCATCCGGGAGTCGCTACAATCGCGCAACGACGCTGTCGACGGCACCGCGAAACACGCGATTCTACGCGGCGACAGCGCAACAGACAACGAGGACGCCCATGTCGTTCGTGCTCGCCCTGGACCAGGGCACGACCAGCTCCCGCGCGATCGTGTTCGACCACGCCGGGTCGATTCGCGCGGTGGCGCAGCAGGAATTCACGCAGCATCTTCCCGCAACCGGGCTGGGTCGAGCACGATCCGACCGAGATCTGGGCGACGCAGTCGGGCGTGCTGGCCGAGGCGCTCGCCAAGGCCGCGCATCGGTGCCGCGCGACCTCGCCGCGATCGGCATCACCAACCAGCGCGAGACGACGGTGCTGTGGGAGCGCGCGAGCGGGCAGCCGTCGCGCACGCGATCGTCTGGCAGGACCGGCGCACCGCGCGGCATGTGCGACGCGCTGCGCGCGGCGGGCCACGGCGGCTCGTTCGCAGCGCAAGACCGGGCTGGTGCTCGACGCCTATTTCTCGGGCACCAAGCTCAAATGGCTGCTCGACAACGTCCGCGGCGCGCGCGAGCGCGCGACGCGCGGCGAGCTCGCCTTCGGCACCGTCGATTCCTGGCTGGTCTGGCATCTGCTCGGGCGGCGCGGCGCATGTCACCGACGCGTCGAATGCGAGCCGCACGCTGCTGTTCGACATCCATCGCGGCGAGTGGGACGACGAGCTGCTGGCGCTGCTCGACGTTCCGCGCGCGTGCTGCCCGACGTCGTCGCCTCGTCGGGCGTGTGCGCCGATGCCGCGCTGCGACGGCGCATCGGTCCCGATCGCCGGCATCGCCGGCGACCAGCAGGCGGCGCTGTTCGGCCAGGCCTGCCTCGAGCCCGGGCTCGCGAAGAACACCTACGGCACCGGCTGCTTCCTGCTGCTCAACACCGGCACGCAGCGCGGTGCGCGTCGAAGCACAATCTGCTGTCGACCATCGCCTGGCGCCGCGGCGGCGGCACCGACTACGCGCTCGAAGGCAGCGTGTTCATCGGCGGCGCCGTCGTGCAGTGGCTGCGCGACGGACTGCAAGATCATCCGCAGCGCCGCCGAAGTCGAGGCGCTCGCGGCGAGCGTCGCCGGACAACGGCGGCGTCTACCTCGTCCCGGCGTTCGCCGGTCTCGGCGCGCCGCACTGGGACGCTTACGCGCGCGGCGCGATCTTCGGCCTGACCCGCGGCACGACCGGCGCACATCTCGCGCGCGCCGCGCTCGAATCGATCGCCTATCAGAGCGCCGACGTGCTCGTCGCGATGCAGGCCGACGCGCGGCTCAAGCTCGCGGAACTGCGCGTCGACGGCGGCGCGACCGCGAACAACCTGCTGATGCAGTTCCAGGCGGACCTGCTCGGCGTGCCGGTCGTGCGGCCGAAGGTGCTGGAGACGACCGCGCTGGGTGCGGCGTATCTGGCCGGGCCTCGCGGTCGGCTTACTGGCGCGACGCCGACGAGGTCGGCGCGAACTGGCAGGTCGACCGTCGCTTCGAGCCCGCGATGTCGCGCGACCGGGTCGCGGCGCTCAAGGCCGGATGGGACAAGGCGGTAGAGCGCGCGAAGGACTGGGCGTAGTCAGGGCGCGACGCGATCGATGGCGTCGGTGATGACGAGATCGACGCCCCACGCGGAAATCGATTCGATGACTTGCGAGCTCGTTCGGCGTATACGTGAGCACCTTGTAGCCTGCGCGGTGGGCCGCGGCGACCAGCGGTTCATTGAGCGCACGGAAGTTGGCATCGATGGCCACGCACTCGAGCCGCGCCAGCCGCGCTTCCCAGTCCGGCGGAATCTCCTCGAGCAGCAACGCGCGCGGAGTTCGGGCGCAGCGCCGCGCGCCGCCATGAGCGATTCCTCGGAGAACGACGACAGCAGCGGCGGACGTCGCGGCATCGCGCCACAGCGCACGCGCATCGAGCGCGACCGCCGCGCCGGTCTCGCGCTCGCGCCCGGGCATCGGCTTGATCTCGACGTTGCAGGCGACGCCGTTGGCGATCGCCCAGTGCGCGATCGCCGCCAGCGTCGGCAATCGGTTCGCCCGCGTACGCCGGCGAGTGCCAGCTTCCGGCGTCGAGCTGGGCGAGCTCCGTCCAGGTCGAGCGCATCGGCGCGCCCGCGGCCGTCGGTCGTGCGATCGAGCGTGTCGTCGTGCAGCAGGAACGGCACACCGTCGGCCGAGAGCTTCACGTCGAACTCGACCATGCGGTAGCCGTGCGCGTAGCCCGACGCGCATCGCCGCGAGCGTATTCTCCGGCGCGAGCTTTCCGGCGCCGCGATGCGCCGCCGCGCGGGGATACGGCCACGCCGTCATGCAGCAGAATCGCGTGCCGGTCTCGGCGTCGAACAAGTAGACCTTGTCGCGGCGCGGCAGCGAGCGCGATCGGCTCCCCCGACGCGCACCGCGATGCCTTGCGGCAGGCGCGCGATGATCGTGCGACCGGCGACCGCGACATGGATCAGCGTATCGGCGCCCAGCGCCTCGACGACCTCGACGCTGCCGACCATGTTCGCCTGGCTCGGATTGCTCGGCGTGAGATGCTCCGGCCGGATCCCGACGGTGACGCGCCGGCCGCCGCGATGCTGGCCGGCACGGCGATGCTCGCCGCGCCGTCGAGCGCGACGCGGCCGGCGCCGTCGCCGCTGCCCTCGACGAAGTTCATCGCCGGCGAGCCGATGAAGCCCGCGACGAAGGCGGTCGCCGGATTCTGGTAGACCTCCATCGGCGTGCCGATCTGCTCGGCGCGACCGGCGTTCATCACGATCATGCGCTGCGCCAGCGTCATCGCCTCGACCTGGTCGTGCGTGACGTACAGGCTGGTCGTCCCCAGGCGCCGATGCAGCTTCTGGATCTCGAAGCGCATCTGCACGCGAAGCTTCGCGTCGAGGTTGGACAGCGGCTCGTCGAACAGGAACACCGCCGGCTCGCGCACGATGGCGCGGCCCATCGCGACGCGCTGGCGCTGCCCGCCCGAAAGCTCGCGGGGCTTGCGCTGAGCAGCGGGCCGAGCTCGAGGATTCCCGCGGCGCGGTTCACCTGCGCCTCGATGTCGGCGCGCGAGAGCCTGCGGATCTTCAGTCCGTACGCCATGTTGTCGAACACGCTCATGTGCGGGTAGAGCGCGTAGTTCTGGAACACCATCGCGATGTCGCGGTCCTTGGGCTCGAGAGCGTTGACGACGCGGTCGCCGATCACGATCTCGCCCGCGGTGATCGCCTCGAGCCCGGCGACCATGCGCAGCAGCGTCGACTTGCCGCAGCCGGACGGGCCGACGATGACGATGAACTCGCCGTCGGCGACGTCGATGCGTCACGCCGTGGATCACCTCGACGGTGCCGTAGCTCTTGCGTACGTCGCGAAGCTGGACTTTGGCCATGAAGTTATGCCGTCACTTCTCGGTATCGACGAGACCCTTGACGAACCATTTCTGCATCAGCAGCACCAGCACCGCGGCGGCAGCATCGCCAGCATCGCGGTCGCCATGACCAGGTTCCATTCGGTCGCCGCATCGCCGCCCGCGATCATGCGCTTGATGCCGATCACCGACGTGTACATCGATTCGTCGGTGGTCACCAGCAGCGGCCACAGATACTGGTTCCAGCCGAAGATGAACAGGATCACGAACAGCGCGGCGATGTTGGTGCGCGACAGCGGCACCACCACGTCCCAGAAAAAGCGCATCGGACCGGCGCCGTCGATGCGCGCGGCCTCGGCGAGCTCGTCGGGGATGGTGAGGAAGAACTGGCGGAACAGGAACGTCGCCGTCGCCGATGCGATGAGCGGCATCGTCAGGCCGGCGTAGGTGTCGAGCATGTGCAGGTCGGACACCACCTTGTAGGTCGGCAGGATTCGCACCTCGACCGGCAGCATCAGCGTGACGAAGATCATCCAGAACGCGAGCGTGCGGAAGCGGAAGCGGAAGTAGACGATCGCGAACGCCGACAGCAGCGAGATCGCGATCTTGCCGATGGCGATGACCAGCGCCGACACCAGGCTGTTGAACATCATCCGGCCGACCGGCGCCGTGGTGACGTTGGCCGACGCGCCCTCCGAGAGCACCTTTGCGTAATTCTCGATGAGGTGCGAGCCCGGGCAGCATCGGCATCGGCGACTGCAGCACCTCGTCCGGCGCCAGCGACGAGGCGACGAAGGTCACGTAGACCGGCAGCGCGACGAGCGCCACGCCGATGATGAGCAGCAGGTGGCTGAAAAACGTAAGCAGAGGACGGTTCTCGATCATCGATCACCCGTGACGGCTCAATACTGCACCTTGCGCTCGACATAGCGGAACTGCACGACCGTGAGCGTGATGACGATGATCATCAGCACCACCGACTGCGCGTACGAGCTGCCGAGGTCGAGTCCCTTGAAGCCGTCGGCGTAGACCTTGTAGACGAGGATCTTCGTCGCCTGGCCCGGGCCGCCGCCCGTGGCCGTGTCGATGATGCCGAAGGTGTCGAAGAACGCGTAGACGATGTTGACGACCAGCAGGAAGAACGTGGTCGGCGACAGCAGCGGAAAGACGATCGTCACGAAGCGCTTGACCGGGCCGGCGCCGTCGATCGCCGCGGCCTCGATCAGCGACTTCGGAATCGACTGCAGGCCGGCGAGGAAGAACAGGAAGTTGTAGCTGATCTGCTTCCACACCGCGGCGAAGATGACCATCACCAGCGCATCGTTCGCGTCGAGCAGCGGATCCCAGGCGATGCCGGTCGCCTTGAGCCGTGCGCGATGACGCCGAGCGTGGGATTGAACAGGAACAGCCACAGGACGCCGGCGATCGCCGGCGCGACCGCGTAGGGCCAGATCAGCAGCGTCTTGTAGACCGTGGCGCCGCGTATGACGCGGTCGGCGAACACCGCGAGCACCAGCGAAACCGACAGTCCCGAGCACCGCAACCAGCAACGAGAAAACCGCCGTGACGCGGAACGACGCCAGGTACTCGTCGTTGCGGAACAGGTCCTTGAAGTTGTCGAACCAGACGAACTGCGTCGCGTTGCCGAAGGCATCCTGCACCAGCAGCGACTGATAGACCGCCTGCGACGCCGGACAGGAAAAAGAAAATCAGAGTGATCGCCATCTGCGGCGCGATCAGCGCATAAGGCAGCCAGCGCGATTCGAAACGGGCGCGCTTTTCCATGGCGGCGCGTCTACCCTGCTAATGCCAGGCCGCCGAAATGAGCGCCGCCACGTGCGGCGCTCGATTTCGGCGTATTGGTGCGTTGGCGCTATCGCGATCGGTCCACACAACGATGACCTCGCGGCGCCGACGTGCTAACCGTTATTGGCCTTGTTGAACCGCTCGATGATCTCGTTGCCGCGCTTCACCGCATCGTCGAGCGCCTGCTTCGCGCGTCTTCTTGCCGGCCCACACGGCTTCGAGCTCCTCGTCCATCACGTCGCGAATCTGCGGGAAGTTGCCGGCGCGGACGCCGCGCGAGTTGTTGGTGGTCTTGACGATCATCTGCTGGACCGCGACGTCGGTGCCCGGATTCTTCTCGTAGAAACCCGGACTTCTTCGATCAGCTCATAGGCTGCCATCGTGATCGGCAGGTACCCCGTCGCCTCCGAGAACTCCGCCTGGATCTCCGGCTGCGAAAGGAAGTTCAGGAACTTGGCGACAGCCTTGTACTCGTCCTTTTTCTTGCCGCCCATGACCCACAGGCTCGCGCCGCCGATGATCGTGTTCTGCGGCGCGCCCGCGACGTCGGCGTAATACGGCAGCGACGACTCGCCGAACTTGAACTTCGCGTTCTGCTTGATCGTGCCGTAGGCGGCCGACGACGTCGTCATCATCGCGCACTCGCCGCTGATAGAACTTCGCCTCCGGCTCGTTCTTGCGCCCGCCGTAAACGAAGTAGCCCTTCTTGATCCAGTCCTGCATGTTCTCGATGTGGCGTACCTGAAGCGGGCCGTTGAACACGAGCTTGGCGTCGGGTCCGCTGAAGCCGTTGTCCTTGGTCAGGATAAGGAACGTTGTGCCACGCCGAGAAGCTCTCGAGCTGCGTCCACGCCTGCCAGCCGGTCGTGAACGGGCAGGCGTGGCCGGAGGCCTTGAGCTTCGCCATCGCGGCGACCGACTTCCGGCCACGTCGCCGGCGGCTGATTGGGATCGAGGCCTGCCTTCTCGAAGGCGTCCTTGTTGTACCAGAACACCGTGGTCGAGCTGTTGAACGGCAACGACAGCATCTGGCCTTTGTAGTTGGTGTAGTAGCCGACACCGCGGGAACGTAGGCCTTCGGGTCGAACTTCTCGCCCGCCTCGGCCATCACTTCGTACACCGGCTTGATCGCGCCCTTGGACGCCATCATCGTTCCGGTGCCCGACCTCGAACACCTGCAGCAGCGTCGGCGCGTTACCGGCGCGGTACGCGGCGATCGCCGCCGCCATCGCTTCGGGGTAGCTGCCCTTGTAGACCGCCGTGACCTTGTAATCGCTCTGGCTCTCGTTGAATTTCTTGGCGAGCGCGTTGACGCGATCGTTGTTGGCACCGGTCATCGCATGCCACCACTGGATCTCGGTGACGGCGTGCGCCTGCGCGGCGACGGCCAGAAGCGCGCTTGCGACCATCGCACGCAGGAATGAATGGATACGGCTTTGCATGGTTACTCCTCCAAGACGGATCATGTATTTTGGCCCAGCTGGGTGCCGATTCTATTGCAAATGCCCCAACGCGTCAGTGCGTCGTGGAACGCGACGATCGAGGCGGGCGATCGTCCGCCCTGCCCTTCAGTCGGCGGCGCCCGGATGCGGCTTGACCGGTTCGTGCGCCGCTTGCGTAGCGATTGCGGGGCGCGCCCGACGGCGGCCCGCAATCAGCGTGTACGCGGTCGGTACGACGAACAACGTGAGCAGTGTGCCGAAACGTCATGCCGCCGACGATCACCCAGCCGATCTGCGTCCGCGACTCGGCGCCCGCGCCGGTGGCCAGTGCGAGCGGCACCGAGCCCAGCACCATCGCGCCGGTCGTCATCAGGATCGGACGCAAGCGCAGCGTCGAGGCGTCGATCACCGCGTCGAACAGTTCTTCGCCCTTGGCGCGCAGCTGGTTCGAGAATTCGACGATCAGGATGCCGTGCTTGGTGATCAGGCCGACCAGCGTGACCAACCCGACCTGGCTGTAGATGTTGAGCGTCCCGCCGGTGAGCCACAGCACGAACAGCGCACCGGTCATCGACAGCGGCACCGAGAGCATGATCACGAACGGGCTGCACGAAGCTCTCGAACTGCGCCGCCAGCACGAGGTAGATGAATATCAGCGCGAGCACGAACGTGAAATAGATCTCGCCGCCGGATTTGCGGAACTCGCGCGACTGGCCGTCGAGGTCGGTCTGCGCGGTCGGCGGCAGTGCGCGCTTCGCCGCATCATCCATCGCACTGCAGTGCCTCGCCGATCGGCGTAGCCCGGGCGCGAGCGTCCCGGTCACCTTCACCGCGCGCAGCCGGTTGAAGTGGTTGAGCGACTGCGGCGCGACGCCCTCGCGCACGTCGACCAGATTCGACAGCTGGATCATGCCGCCGTCGCGCGCGCGCACGTAGCTGTCGCTGATGTCGGCCGGGCGTGGTACGATCGATCGGCGCCACCTGAACGATCACGTCGTACTGCTCGCCGTCCTTCTTGAAGCGCGTCACCTGGCGACCGCCCAGCATCGTCTCCAGCGTGCGCCCGACCGTATCGACCGCGATGCCGATGTCGGACAGCTTGTCGCGGTTGATGGTCACCCGCACCTCCGGCGTGTTCAGCCGAAGATCCGTCTGCAGGTTCTGCACGCCGGGATACTTGCGCGCCTCGTCGAGAAAGCGGTCGACGACGCGCTGCAGCTCCGGGTAGGGGACCTGCGACATGATCACGTACTCGACCGGCGTCGAGCGAAACGGCTGACCGAGCGACGGCGGATTCACCGGGAACGCGAGCGCGCCGGGAATCGCTGCCAGCTTCGGCCGCAGCTCATCGGTGATCTGCTGCTGCGCTTGGTGCGCTCCTCCCAGGGTTTCAGACGCAGAACCGCGATGCCGTCGACCACCGTCGGAAAGCCCGCGATCGCGATATAGGCGCCGCTCTCCGGGATCTGCGCGTACAGCGCCTCGATCGGCTTGATCTGGTCGGCGGTGTACTGCGGGCGTGGAGCCCTGCGGCGCCGACACCAGCCCCGAATCACGCCGCGGTCCTCCAGCGGAGCGAGCTCGGACTTGAGCAGCGTGAAGAACACCCCGCCCAGCACGGCGACGCCGCACCACGCCAGCACCACCAGCCAGCGGTGCGCGCAACAGCGCGCTCAGCGCGCGCCGATAGCCGCTGCGTGAGTCCCTCGATCCAGCCCTCGATCAGGTTGTATATCCACGAATGGCGCTCCTGATGTCGCAGCAGCAGCGAGCACATCATCGGCGAAAGCGTCAGCGCGACGAACCCCGACACCAGCACCGCACCCGCCAGCGTCAGCGCGAACTCGATGAACAGCCGCCCGGTGCGCCCGGTCGCGAACGCCAGCGGCGCGAACACCGACGCCAGCGTCAGCGTCATCGCGATGACCGCGAAGCCGATCTCGCGCGCGCCGACGATCGCCGCTTCCTTGCGCGGCATGCCTGCCTCGACGTGACGGAAAATGTTCTCCAGCACCACGATCGCGTCGTCGACGACCAGGCCGATCGCCAGCACCATCGCCAGCAGCGTCAGCGTGTTGATCGTGAAGCCGAAGGCGTACATCAGCGCGAACGCGCCGATCAGTGACACCGGAATCGTGACGATCGGGAATCAGCGTCGCGCGCAAGCTGCGCAGGAAGAAGAAGATCACCAGCACGACCAGAAGGATCGCCTCGCCGATGGTCTCGAACACCGAGCCGATCGAGCGCTCGATGAACACCGACGTGTCGTACGCAACGATGAGCTTCATGCCTGGCGGCAGCGTCTCGTTGATGCGCACGACCTCGGCGCGGACCGCCTTCGAAAGCTCGAGCGGGTTCGCTACCGCCTGCTTGACCACGCCGATGTTGAGCGAAGGCTTGCCGTTGTAGCGCGAGACGATGCGCTCGTCGACGGCGCCGATCACCGTCGAGCCGACGTCGCGGATGCGCACCGGGTACCCGCCGACATTGGCGACGATGATGTTGTTGAACTGCTCGGGGGTCTGCAGGTCGGTCTCGGCGACGACGGTGAATTCGCGCGCGGTCGACTCGATGCGCCCTGCGGGAATCTCGGCGTTCTGCCGGCGAATGGCGTCCTCGACGTCCTGAACCGTGAGCTTGTAGCCGGCGAGTCGGATGCGGTCGAGGTTCACGCGCATCGACACCTGGCGCTCGCCGAACATCGCGCACGTCGGACGCGCCGGGCAGCACCGAAAGGCGCGGCTGCACGTAACGCTTGACGTAATCGGAGGCCTCCAGCGGCGACAGCGATCCCGCCTGCACCGCGATGTAGATCACCGGATTCGAGTCGGCCTCGACCTTGGCGATGATCGGCTCGTCGATCGTGTCGGGCAGCTTGCCGCGCACGCGCGAGACCTTGTCGCGCACGTCGGCGGCAGCGGAATCGGGGTCGCGCTTCAGGGTGAAGCGCACGTTGATCTGGCTCATCTCGGAACGGCTTTGCGAGGTCATCACCTCGACACCCTCGATGCCCGCCAGCGAATCCTCGAGCGGCTTGGTGACCTGCGACTCGACGACTTCCGCCGACGCGCCGCGGTACGTCGTGCGTCACGCTGACGACAGGCTCGTCGATGCGCGGGTATTCGCGCACCGACAGGCGCGAGTACGAAATCATGCCCGACCAGCAGGATGATGAGCGACAGCACGGTCGCGAAGACCGGGCGCTTGATGCAGATCTCAGGCAGGAGCACGCGCTCGCCTCAGGACTTGGCGCAGGGCGGGTGCCGCGGCGTCCGCCTTGGGCGGCGCAGGCGCCGGCGCGGCGGTCGGAGCAGCAGCGATCTGCACCGGGACGCCCTCGCGCAGCTTGAGCTGTCCCGCGGTGACGACCATGTCGCCGTCCTGCAACCCCTTGAGGATTTCGGCTTTGCCGTCGCGGCGCTGGCCGATGTCGACCTTTGCGCGCTGCGCCTTGCCATCGACGACACGATAGACGAACCATTCCTCGCCTTGCGGAACGATCGCCTGCTCGGGCACGCACCAGCGTCTCCTGCAGGTCGCGCGTGAGCAGGCGCACGCGGGCGAACATGCCTGGCCGCAGCGCGGCGTCCTGGTTCTTGACCTGCGCGCGGATCACCACCGAGCGCCCTGCTGCGTCGAGCAGCGGATTGATCGCGAACACTTTGCCCTCGTAGGTCTTGCCGGGCATCGCGTCGAGCGTGAGCTGCAGGCTTTGTCCGACGCCGAGCTGCGTGAGATAAATCTCGGGCACGCGGAAATCGACCTTGAGCGGATCGACCGCCTCGAGGTTGACCATGTCCGCGCCTTCCTTGACGTAGTCACCGATGCTTACCGAGCGCAGCCCGATGATGCCCGTGAACGGCGCCACGATCGTGAGTTTGGCGAGCTTGGCCTCGGCCAGCGCAAGCGATGCCTCCGCGACACGCAGGTTGTTCTCGGCCTCGTCCTTGGCCTGGCCGGAAATGAAGCCCTTTTTCTCCAAGTCGAGCGCGCGCGTGTGCTTCTGCTGCGCCAGCGTCAGGTTGGCGCGCGCCTGCTGCGCTTCGGCTTCGGCGACCGCAGTGTCCAGACGCACCAGCGGCGCGCCCTTGGTGACGCGCTCGCCCTCGCGGAACTGGATCGCGCTGATACGGCCGGCGACCTCAGGGCGCAAGGTCACCGATTCGTCGGAGCGCAGGCTTCCCACCGCGGTGATGCCCTGCGGCAGCGCGAGTCGCGCGACCTTCGACGCTTCGACGCTCACGCCGGCGCCCGCAGCCGGCGCCGCGGCGGCGGCAGCCTTAGGCGCATCAGCGGCGGTGTTGCGCTGCCCGGCCCAGTAGCCACCGCCGGCGACGGCGACAAGCGCGACGACGGCAACGCCGCCGATGACCCCTTTGTTCATGCGGTAATCGTCCCGATGGCCCAACCGGGCCGAAAAAGGTTAACTCCGAATTATGCGCCGCACTGCGGGACGCCGCAAATTGCGCCCGACGTTGCTGCTAGAATCGCGCGCATCCACGAACTGCTGTTTTCCGGAGGATGTCGATGCATCGGTTGTCGCTCGCATGTGCGCTTGCCCTTTCCCTCGTTCTTTGCAACGTTTCGCCTTTGGCCACCGCCCAGAGCGCGCACCCTGCGGCACAGGCCATCTCCAATTATCCAAGCAAGCCGATCCGCCTCGTGGTGCCGTTTCCCGCGGGCGGGTCACTCGACGTCGTTGCCCGCGCCATCGGACAAAAGCTCACCGAGGCCTGGGGACAGCCGGTCGTCATCGACAATCGTCCGGGCGCCGGCGGCAACATCGGCGCCGACCTGGTGGCCAAGAGCGCGCCCGACGGTTACACGATCCTCGAGGGTGCGTTGTCGACGCACGCCGTCAACGTCACGCTCTACGGCAAGCTGCCCTACGATCCGATCAAGGACTTCGCGCCGATCACGCTGGTCGCGGTCACGCCCAACGTGCTCGTGCTCAATGCATCCACGCCGTTCAACACCGTTCCCGAGCTCATCGCCTATGCGAAGGCGAACCCGGGCAAGCTCTCGTTCGGCTCCGGCAGCAACGGCAGTGCTGGTCATCTCGCGGGCGAGCTGTTCAAGACCGACGCCCACATCGACATGGTGCATGTTCCGTACAAAGGCGGCGCACCGGCGCTGCAGGCGCTGCTTGCCGGCGACACCCAGCTCATGTTCGACAACCTTGCCAATTCGATGCAGCAGGTCAAGGCGGGAAAGCTCAAGGCCGTCGCGGTCACGACCGCCAAGCGCTCGTCACTGGTTCCCGAGCTGCCGACCCTGTCGGAGACCGGCCTGCCCGGCTTCGACATCTACACGTGGTGGGGGTTCATGGCGCCGGCGGGGACGCCGAGGGAAATCATCGTGAAATGGAACGCCGAAGTGACGCGCATCCTGTCCACGCCCGAGATGAAGGCGTTTTTCGCGCAGCAGGGCGCAGAACCTTCGCCGACCAGTCCCGAGCAGTTCGAAGCGCTGATCAGAAGCGAAATCCCGAAATACGCGAAAATCGTCAAGGATTCGGGCGCCAAGGTCGATTGACGGCCACGATTGTCGATAACCGATCCGCGATAACTCCAAGGAGGAGACAGGAATGAAGCGTTCATGGCGTCGTGTCGCGATCGTCGTCGCCGGCTGCATGCTCAGCGCGCTCGCGCTGACTCCGGCCGCGCTGGCACAGCCCTACCCCAACCGCGCCATCCGGCTGGTCGTTCCCTTTCCCCCGGGGGGAACCACCGACATCCTCGCGCGCGACGTGGCCAAGCAGCTGACCGAGACGCTAGGGCAGTCGGTGGTCGTCGACAACCGCCCGGGCGCGGGCGGCAACATCGGCGCCGATCTCGTCGCGAAGAGCGCTCCCGACGGCTATACGCTGCTCATGGGAACGGTCGGCACGCACGCGATCAACCCGAGCCTGTACACAAAGATGCCCTACGATCATCTCAAGGACTTCGCGCCGGTGGTCCTCGTCGCGGGCGTGCCGAATGTGCTGGTGGTCAACCCATCGCTGCCGGTCAATTCGGTCGCCGACCTGATCAAGCTCGCCAAGGCCAAGCCGGGCAACGATCAATTTCGCATCGAGCGGCAGCGGCACGTCGATCCACCTGTCCGGCGAGCTGTTCAAGACCATGGCAGGCGTCGACATGACGCACGTGCCGTACAAAGGCAGTTCCCCCGCGCTCACCGATTTGATCAGCGGCCAGGTGCAGGTCATGTTCGACAACCTGCCTTCGTCGCTGCCGCAGATCAAGGCGGGCAAGCTCCGCGCGATCGCGGTGACATCGCTAGTGCGCGCGCCCGCGTTACCCGACGTTCCTACCATCGCCGAGTCCGGCCTGCCGGGTTTCGAGGCCAGTCTCGTGGTTCGGCGTGCTCGCGCCCGTGGGGACGCCTCCGGCAGTAATCGCGAAGATCAACGCCGAAGTGAACAAGTGGCTGCAAAGTCCCGAAGGCAAGCAGCAGCTCGCGCTGCAGGGCGCCGAAGGCGCGGGTGGAAGCGCCGATCAGTTCGCCGCGCACATCCGCGTGGAGACCGAGAAGTGGGCGAAGGTCGTGAAGGCGTCGGGCGCCAAAGTCGATTGAGATCGCAAGCGGCGACGCTGCACCGACAATCGCCAGCGTCTTCGATGCCTTGCGCTTACTGACAGACGGTGCCCGGAGCGACCAGGATCTGGCGTGTGATCGCCTTGCTCTGCGATACGCCGTCGAGCGTGTAGGCGAAGGTCGCGTGGTTGCCGTCGGCGAACGTGAGCGTGACGTCGCCGACCTCGGTGACGACCACCTGCGAAGGCAGAAATGGGATCGCGTTGAACGGCGGCCCCGTGGTGCGGTTGAGCTTGCCGGCGTAGACGCCGGGCGCGGTCTTCGGCGCGGCGCCGAACACCCACATTGGCGTGCCATCGGCGGCGTAGGTAAACCAGGTAAGGAAGATCACGTCGCCCTGCTGGGTCAGATTCAGACCCCATCCCGATTCCGATCCCGCCGGCGCCGCCCACCACAGGTCCTGATAGTTGTATGCGGTGGTGAGATCGGTCGTGAGATTGAACGTGCACGTCGGGAACTGCGCGCCGAAAAGCTGGCGCGTGATCGTCTTGCTCTGCGTGATGCCCTTGACCGTGTACGCGAAGGTTCCGTTGTTGAGGTCGTTGAAGGTTAGCGTCCCAGTTCCGACGACGACGCTTCGGACCAGCGCGGGAACAAAGGGCACCGCGCTGAACGCCGGACCAGTCGACTGAATCACGTTGCCCGTGAACACGGCGTTGGTGCCAACAACCTGGGTGCTGGCCTGAGCGGTCATCGACATCCACAGTGCCTTGCCATTCGCGTCGTAGGTGAACCAGGTCAGGAAGATCGTATTGCTCTCGTGCTGGAGATTTATTCCCCAGCCTGACTCGGACCCGGCGGGGCTGTTCCACCAGAGGCCGGTATAGTTCGGCGGGCCCGCCGCGACCACCTGAACGCTGGTTGGGGGTGAGAGCTGGCCGAACGGAACGCCGCCGCCGGAACTCAGTTGCCATTGGAAGTTGTAGTTGCCCGGCGTCGCGGGCGCCACTACGAAAAAGCTGAAGGTGACCGAGTCGCCCGGTGCAACCGTGGATGGCAATGCCACGCTGCTCGTCCCCCACGTGGTGTTGCCCGTGGGAACCGCGGAAAGGAGCGCGAAGCCATTCGCCGGGTCCCACGGCACAGTCGACGTGTTCTTGAACGTCACTGTCACCTGGATCGTGGCGCTCGCCGGCACGATCGCGGGGACCTGCTGCGAAACGAAGTCGGCGCCCGATGCCACGCCGGTCCCCGGATCGGGCGTCTCCTCGCCGAAGGTGCCGAACGTCTGCGAAAGCATGCGAAAACGCAGCGGGGCCGGAGCCGAGAACTTGCAGCCGAGCGGTCGCACGACGAAGTTGAAGGTAACCTCGGCGCCGGGCGCGACATCGCCGGGCAAGAGCACCCGGTTGCCGGAAATGCCGCCGTAGGAGTTGCCCTGGATGCACCAGTAGAAATTGTCCTGCGGCTCCTGCGTGGCCAGGAAGACATCGCCTTGCGCCTGCACCCAGGTCGCGGTGCCGGTATTGCGCATGGTGATCGACACATTCGCATCGACGCCGACCGCGACCGCGGCGGGGACCGTCTGCGCGACGAAAGCCGCTGAATACGCCGGCTGTGCCCGTGCCGCGTTCGCGATCGCGCACGCGACGACAGCAATGGCGATCAACAGCGCTGCACGCGCGCGATCGAGCCGCGCCGCCGTCGACATCAGCGGCGTTCCCATGCGCATACCGCCAGCAGCGCCCAGCCCGCGGCAAAAGCAACGCCACCCACCGGGGCGAGCGCCCCCAGCCACGGCGGCCCGCCAAGCGCAAGCAGATAGAGCCCGCCGCAAAATAGCAGCAGCCCCGCGATCAGGAAGCCCGCAACCCAGGAAAGCCTCTTGCTCTGCGGCCATGCGACCATTAGTGTTCCCACGCCGAGCAGTCCCAGGCCGTGCCAGAAGTGATAGTCCACGGCGGTGCGGTACACGGCCAGCGAGTCGGGCGATAGCCGACCGCGCAGCGCATGCGCACCGAACGCGCCGAACAGTACTGCGAGGACGAGCGCTGTGGCTGCGATGGTGATGCAGCGCGGAGCATTCATCGTAAGCGCTTCATTTCGTCTACAATGGATCTTCGACTCAAGGATAGCACCCCGACGACCATGGCCGCCGACACCATCCAACGATGTCATCCGGGCAAACGCCTGTCGGACGCGGTTGTGCACGGCTCGACCATCTACCTGGCCGGGCAGGTCGCAAGCGACCCTGCCGCCGACGTAGGCGCACAAACGAAGGACATCCTGGGACAAATCGACCGTCTGCTCGCTGAGCTCGGCAGCAGCAAGGCGCGCCTGTTGTCGACGACGATCTACCTGGCCGACATGGCCGACTTCGCCGCGATGAACGAAGTCTGGGATGCGTGGGTGCCCAACGACAACCTGCCCGCGCGCGCGACCGTGCAGGCGCGGCTCGCCCGGCCCGAGTACCGCATCGAGATCCAGGCGATCGCCGCCCGCTGAGGAGTCCCTGTGTCCGCTTCCACGCCGTCACCCGCAGAAATGGCCAGCGCCGCGATCGCGCTGGCGTCGCGCACGCCCACCATCGCCGGCCCGGATGCGATGCCGGTGACGCGCGCGATGTTCGACGAATACATGGTGCCGTGCTTCGCGCCGGCGCAGTTCATCCCGGTGCGCGGCGAAGGCTCGCGCGTCTGGGACCAGCAGGGCCGCATGTACATCGATTTCGCGAGCGGCGTCGCGGTGACCGCGCTCGGCCACTGCCATCCCGCGCTGGTGCGCGCGCTCACCGAGCAGGCACGCACGATCTGGCACGTGTCGAACTGGATGACCAACGAGCCGGCGCTGCGCCTGGCCAGGAAGCTGGTCGATGCGACCTTTGCGGAGCGCGTGTTCTTCTGCAATTCCGGCGCCGAGGCCAACGAGGCCGCGCTCAAGCTCGCGCGCCGCTATGCGCACGACCACTTCGGCGTCGAAAAGATGCGCGTCGTATCGACGCTCAACGCGTTCCACGGACGCACGCTGTTCACGGTGACCGCCGGGGGCCAGGCCAAGTACGCGACCGGCTTCGGGCCGCAACCCACCGGCTTCACGCACATCCGCTACAACGACGTCGCGGGCCTGGAAGCCGCGTTTGCGGAAGAAGGCGGCGACGACATCTGCGCGGTCATCCTCGAGCCCATGCAAGGTGAAGGCGGGATGATTCCGGGCACTCCGGAATTCCTCGCGGCCGCGCGGCGCCTGTGCGACGAGCACGACGCGCTGCTCATCTTCGACGAGATCCAGAGCGGCATGGGGCGCACGGGCGCGCTGTTCTCGTACATGCAAAAAGGTGTCGTGCCCGACATTCTCACTTCGGCTAAAGGACTGGGTGGCGGCTTTCCGATCGGGGCGATGCTGACCACCGCGGAAATCGCGAGTGCGTTCTCGGTCGGAGTGCACGGCACCACCTTCGGCGGCAACCCCCTCGCCTGCGCCGTCGCGGGCGCGGTCTTCGACATCGTGAACACCACCGAAGTGCTCGATGGCGTGCGGGCGCGTCACGCGCTGTTCATGGAAGGCCTGCGCACGATCAATGCGCGCCGTGACGTCTTCGCCGACATCCGCGGCGAAGGCGTCTGGCTCGGGTGCGAGCTGAAAGCACCGTGGCAAGGCAAGGCCGCCGACGTGATGAAGGCATGCAGCGATGCGGGCCTGATCGTGCTCATGGCGGGGCCCGACGTGGTGCGCATCGCCCCCTCGCTGGTGATCAGCCTCGACGAAATCCTCGAGGGCCTCGGTCGCCTCGAAACCGCGCTCGGCAAGGCGCTGGTCTGACGCACGTTTGACCCGCTGACGGCTGCCGGATGTACGGAGTGCCACTGCGGCAGGCACGCACGTCGCCGATCGACGAGGTTCTCGGCAGGCACTGGCTCCTCGCGGCTTGCGCACTCGTCGCGCTGACGCTCGCCGCGCACGCGATGGTACTCGCGGCGCCCGGCTTCTATTCCGCGGACGAGTGGCAGAAGGTCGATTACATCGAGGCGCGAGGCTTCGCCGATTTCGTGCGCGCCTATCTGACGCTTCGCCCCGGACCCGAATTCGGCTATCCCGTTCGCCCCATCGGCTTTCTGCAGGAGGGCGTCGCGGCGCTGTGGATGCGCAGCGCACCGTGGGCGGCGCACCTTCTGAGCGTGATGAATCACGCGCTGGTCGCACTGACGTTCGTCTGGGTGCTGCGCCGCGCGGCCATTGCGCGCCGTACCGCGTGGATCGCCGGCGCATTGTTCGTGATTTCGCCGCTGACCTCGATCGCGACGGGGTGGGTCGCCGCGAACTTCGACCAGCTGTATGTCTTCTTCCTGCTGCTCCTCGCGGCGTTGGTAGTGCGCCCCGCCGCCGATCGCATGGGCTTGATGCGAGCGGCTTGCATACTGCTAGCGACGGTGGCCGCGCTGCTTTCCAAGGAAACAGCGGTTGTCGCTCCGGCGGTAATGGCGCTCATCGCCTACGCGGCGTGGTTGCGCGACCGCGCGCGCTTCTCATGGAGCTTCCACGCGCAGGCGCTGTTCCTGGCCGCGCTGCCGGTCTCGCTCTATCTCGGTTATCGCGGGAGCGCAATCGGGAATTCGCTACTGGGAGACGGCATCGACTTCTACACGCCGTCGATCGCCAACGTTCCATGGAACATCTGGCGTCTGTTCGCGTTCCCGTTCCGTCCGAACCTGCTGGAAATGTCCGATGCGGTGTTCGCGTCGCTGTGGCAGCCGTCGCTGGCGGTGCTTGCGCATGCGTTGCTGGTCTTTATGGTCGCGCGGATATTCGGCGCGCGCTTGGCAATCCTGTATCTGGCGGGGTACTTCGTTTTCCTGATGCCGGTGACGTTCATTCCGTCACCGGGTGCGCACTGCCTGTATGGCAGCGCACTCGCGATGTCGCTCGCGATGGCGTCGGTGCTCGTGCGGTCGGTGCAGATGCGAAGCCCACCTACGACGCTGCTGGTCGCCGTCGGCATGAGCGTTCTATTCGCGCATGCATGGCTCATTCAGGCGAGCATGTACGAAACCGCCCGCTGCCAGACCCGGTTTCTAGCCGACGCCGATGCCGCGCTGGCCGCCGAGGACGCGGCCGGACGGCGGCCGCTTCGCATCATCGCCGAGCAGGGACCCGGCGCGCGCGCGGCGGCGCGGGTGGTCGGCGCGCGCGAGCGCTACATGCGCGACGGCGCACCGCTCGTGGTTGTCGAGCAGGGATCGGACGAGCGGGTGCCGACGCAATCGCATCCGCTGCGCCTGCAACTGACGTCGGCCTGCGCACTGATTCCAGCGAGCGCTTCGACGTCCAACTGAAGCGCCGCTACTCCGGCGCGTGCACCGGCAGGCGCCTATGCTCGCGCACCGGCGACCACAGCACGGCCACCAGAGAAAGCACGAGACCCAGGACGCCCACCGTGAGCAGCGTCGGTCGCAGGCCGACGACCGTGGCGAGCGCACCTCCGACCAGCGACCCCAGCGGCGCGGCCGCAACCCCGAAAAAGCGCATGGTGGCCGTCATCCTTCCCAGCAAACGGTCAGGCGTGATCGCCTGGCGCAGCGCGAGATAGTTGATGCCCCACATGATCGCGCCGAAGTCGAAGACGAGCATGGTGATCCCGAGCGCAATCGTCGCGAACCACACTGGGCCACCGATGAGCCCATAGGCCTGCCACGCCAGCGCGGTCATGATGAGGCCGTTGACCAGCATCGGCCCGACGCCGTAACGCGACGAGAGACGCTGCGCGAGCATCGATGCCAGCACGCAGCCCACCCCACCCGCGGCGAACGCAAAGCCGATCGCGCCCGGCGAGAGAAGCAGCTCGCGCGTGGCGAACAGGATCAGCACCGCGATCTGCATGTGGTGGAGAAACTGCCATGTGCCGGCCAGCCAGGCGAGTCCCCACAGCGTGCGGTTGCCCCACACCAGCCGAACCCCTTCGCCAATCTCCTTCCACACGCCCGAGCGCACGCCGGGATGCGGCACGTCGTTGCGTCCCTCGACGCGACGCAAGAGCGTCGCCGAGACGAAAAAGGCGACCGCGTCGACCACGATCGCAAACGGCGCGGTCAGCAACTGCACCAGCGCGCCAGCGATGCCGGGCGCGATCAGCGCCGCCGACGTCTCGCCGAGCGCGGTCTTGGCGTTGGCTTCGACCAGCCGTTTGCGGCCCGCCATCTGCGCGAGCAGGACCTGGTACGCCGCGCCGCCGACGACGTTCTGCACGCCGCACAGGAATCCAACTGCGAACAGGATCTCGATCGATAGCGCGCCCATCCACGCGGTGAGCGGAATGGCGAGCAGCACCACGCCGCGTCCGATGTCGGACAAGATCACGACCGGCAGCTTGCGCACGCGATCGAGCAGCACGCCGGCGTGCAGGCTCACCAGTGCGAAGGGCAGCGTTTCGAGCGCGACCAGAATTCCCATCTGCATCGGTGTGGCGTTGAGCAGCAGCGCCGCGGTCAGCGGCAGCGCGAGATTGGTGATCTGCGCGCCGAACGACGTGATGGTGAGCGAGATCCACAGCTTCCGGAAATCGCGCGAAAGCCAGAGGCCGCGGAAGCGGCGTTGGAGCGAGGATCTGAGAGTGTTGGTCTTTTTCATCGGCTTTTCCTCCGGCCGCGTCGCATAGACGCGCGGCCGCCGTGCACGGTCACCTGCAGCACCGGCGGAAAGCCAATTTCGGGAACGGACTGCGCCCGGAATCGATTCCCGCCACACCTGGGCGGGAACACGCTCAGGCGTCTAGTACAGCGTCGGCGGCAGCGGCATGAGTGCAATGCCGGAGCCGTGCGCGCCGATGGAATGTCCCCATGCGAACGCGCGCGCCGCGATGCTGGTCGCGGTGACGATGATCGTCGGCGTTCTGGTCATGGTGGAGAGATTCCTCGAAGGGTTGGAAGGATTTGCTTCGATTGTACTCAGGGAGGGAAGGCGATTGCAATTGCGCCGGCGCGTTTGCAGCGCGTCAGCGCGCCGGTGTTGCATTCGCGCCACGTCCGACATCGCGCCCGCACCGCTACTTCTTGAGCGTGGCTTCGCGCAGCGCCGGATCGAGGTCCCAGTAGCGCCACGGATTCCAGTTGAACGGCGTGTACTTGAATCCGACCATCCACGGCTGCAGCAGCACGTTGTCGAACCGGTAAGCCGTCATCTTCATCGGCGAATAGATGCTGACCAGCTTCGAGAGCTTTCGTATGACCGCGTCGCGCTCGGGTCCGTTCTTCATGTGCTTGCCCTTGTCGTAGAGCGCGTTGAACTGCGGCAGATTAAAGCGCGGGAGATTCGAGAGTCCGGCGTTGGGTCCGTAGAGCAGTCCCAGGAAGCCGAAGCCTTCCGGCGAGCCCGCCGTGTTCGCCAGGCCCCACATCTGCAGCTGGCCGGCGCGCGCCTGCTTGAGCAGGTCGGGAAATTTCTGGAACATGAACACGCTGCGCACGCCGATTGAATTCAAGCTTTTCTTCCACAACTCCGAGCGCTGGCGCTCGAAATTGTCGGGAGGCGACGCGACCGCGATCGTGAACGGCCGGCCATCCGGAAGGTTGCGCCAGCCCTCGCTGTCGCGGTTGTAGCCCATTATGTCGAGCAGCGCATTGGCGGTCGCAGGATCGAAGTTCGTGCGATCGACGAAATTGGGGTCGTACCCGATGACCGGAGGCGGCAGAAACTGCGTCGCCGGCGCGCCCTGCCCCTGGCGGAGGACATTGACCTCGTCCTGCACGTTGTAGGACATGGCGATCGCGCGTCGCAAGGCGATCTGCTCGCGCGAATAGCCGCCGACGATGGGATCATCCATGTTGAAGTATTCGAAGGTGATCGACGGCATGAACTGCTGGACGTGGCGGATGCCGCGCTTGGCCAGCTCCGGCTTGAGCTTCCCGTTGCCGTCGAGCACGTTGTAGATCAGGTCCGGTGGCACCGGATTGGAGACATCGAGCTCGCCCTTGATGAACGCCAGCAGGCGCGGGTTCGCCTCCTCGATGATGATCATCTCGATGCGGCCGATCATGGGGATGCGCTTGCCCTTCATCACCTTCATGATCTCGGCGTCGGCGGGATCGTCGCTTTCCGGGAAGTACTGCTCGCGAAAGGTCGGGCTCGCCTCGAGCGTGACCTTTTGCGAGCGCACCCAGCCCTTGAGCACGTAAGGACCGGTGCCCACCGGGTTGGCCATCGCGCGGTGCGAACCGTCGCCGTACGCCTCGATCACCTCGCGTGCGACCGCCGCCATGGTGTTCGACGCGAGGTCGTCGAGCAGGTCGTAGTCGGGCGCCTTGAGCTTGAGCTCGATCGTGTAGCGGTCGAGCGCCTTCATTCCCTCCCAATCGAAGTCGTAGAGATTGACGCCGCTGTTGGCGAGCTTGATGTACTCGGCGTCGCCGACGAAACGATCGTTGACGGTGTCGATGTTCGGTGCACGCACCTTCGGATCGATCATCCGCTTCCACGAATAGATGTAATCGTAGGCGGTGAGCTCGCGCTTTTTGCCCTTGAACGCCGGGTCATCGGAGAAATAGATGCCCGGCTTGACCTTGATGATCCACGTCTTGCCGTCGTCCGAGATCTGCGGGAGTGCGGCGGCCGTATTGGGGATGATCTTGAACGGACGCGCCAGATAGTCGTATTGATACAGCGGGTCGAAGATGACGCGGCACACGAACGCCGAATAGAGATCGCTAATTCCCTGCGGGTCGAATCCGGTCTCGGCCGCCTGCACCGCGACACGCAGCGTCTTGTTCATGTCGGCGGCGCGCGCCGGCAGCGCTGCGATCAGAGACGCCGCGACGACACAGGCGATCGATGCCGCGAGACCTTTCTTTCGCACGACCATCGATCTCACAGCAGCTTTTCGATGTCGCCGCGCATCGCGTCGGGCTCGACGTTCGGCGCGTAGCGGTCCACGACGCGGCCGCTGCGGTCGACCAGGAACTTGGTGAAGTTCCACTTGATCGCCTCGGAGCCGAGCACGCCGGGCTTTTCCTTTTTCAGGTACTGATACAGCGGCGCCGCGTCGGCGCCGTTGACGTCCACCTTGGCGAACAGCGGAAAGCTCACTCCGTAGTTGATCTCGCAGAACGACTCGATCTGCTTCTCGTCACCAGGTTCCTGCGCGCCGAACTGGTTGCATGGGAATCCGAGCACCTCGAGACCCTTGCCGTGAAGCTTTTTGTAGAGCACCTCGAGGCCCTTGTATTGCGGCGTGAAGCCGCACTTGCTGGCGGTGTTGACGATCAGCAGGACCTTGTCCTGGTACTGGTCTAGCTTCTGCGCCTTGCCATGGATGTCCTTGACCGTGAAATCGTAGACCGATGCCATGTTCTGTTCCGTGAAATCGAGAGGCAAGATTATGCCCCTTCCCGTTCGAGGCGCGAGCCGCGGGGTCTGCCGCGCTGAATGTCGCGGCGCAGGCGCGCAGGCCGCGGCTCCGCTCCACTCGACCGCGCCGATTCAGGATCCCGTGGAACCGTAGCCGCCGCCGCCCGGCGTCTGCACGACGAAGACGTCGCCGGGCTGCATCGGCGCCTGGAACGTCGCACCGAATTCCTCGCGCGAGCCATCGACGCGCTCGACCCAGTTGCGGCCGCGTGCGCCGGGCATGCCGCCGGCGACGCCGAACGGCGCGACGCGCCGATGGTTGGCGAGCATCACGGCGGTCATCGGCTCGAGGAAGCGCACGCGGCGCTCGCCGCCGTCGCCGCCGCGATGCGCGCCGGCGCCGCCGCTGCCGCGCGCGAACGCGAAGGACTCCAGGCGCACCGGGAAGCGCCACTCGAGCACCTCGGGGTCGGTGAGGCGCGAGTTGGTCATGTGCGTCTGCACGACGCTGGCGCCGTCGAAGTCGGGCCCCGCGCCGGCGCCGCCGGAGATCGTCTCGTAATACTGGTGGCGCTCGTTGCCGAAGGTGAAGTTGTTCATCGTGCCCTGCGACGCCGCCAGCACGCCCAGCGCGCCGTAGAGCGCGTCGGTGATCGCCTGCGAGGTCTCGACGTTGCCCGCGACCACCGCGGCCGGATAGCGCGGCGTAGCATCGACCCTTCCGGAATGACGATCGTCAGCGGCTTCAGGCAGCCGGCGTTCATCGGGATCTCGTCGTCGACCAGCGTGCGGAAGACGTAGAGCACCGCGGCCTTGCAGACCGCCGACGGCGCGTTGAAGTTGTTCGGCTGCTGCGCGCTGGTGCCGGTGAAGTCGATCGCTGGCTTCTGCGCGCCGCCTTGTCGATGCGGATCGCGCACCGCGATCTGCGCGCCGTTGTCCATCTCGTATTCGAACGCGCCGTCGCGTCAGCACGTCGAGCACGCGGCGCACCGACTCCTCGGCGTTGTCCTGCACGTGGCGCATGTACGCACGCACGACATCCAGGCCGAAATGAGCGACCATCTTGCGCAACTCCTCGATGCCCTTCGCGCACGCCGCGACCTGCGCGCGCAGGTCGGCGACGTTCTGGTCGATGTTGCGCGACGGATAGCGGCCGGAGGCCAGGATCGCGCGCATCTCGGCGTCGAGAAAGCGGCCTTCGGCGACCAGCTTGACGTTGTCGAGCAGCACGCCCTCCTCGTCGACGTGAGTCGAATCGGGCGGCATCGATCCCGGCGTGATGCCGCCGATGTCGGCGTGATGGCCGCGCGAGGCGACGTAGAACTGCGGCGCCGCACCGGGTCGGTCGTCGAGAAACACCGGCGCGATCACGGTTACATCGGGCAGGTGCGTTCCGCCGTTGTACGGCGCGTTGAGCACGTAGACGTCACCGGCCTGCATGCGTACCGGCGCGCGCGTCGATGATGGTCGCACGCTCTCGCCCATCGAACCAAGGTGCACCGGCATGTGCGGCGCGTTGGCGATCAGGTTGCCTTCGGCGTCGAACAGCGCGCAGGAGAAGTCGAGCCGCTCCTTGATGTTGACCGAGTACGCAGTGTTGGCGAGCGTCACGCCCATCTGCTCGGCGATCGCCATGAACAGGTTGTTGAACACCTCGAGCAGCACCGGGTCGGCATTGGTGCCGATGGCGTGCACGCGCTGCAGAGGCGCGACGCGCTCCAGAACCAGGTGATCGCGCGCGCGTGAGCAGCGCCTCCCAGCCCGGTTCGACCACCGTCGTCGCGTTGGCCTCGGCGATGATCGCCGGCCCGGCGATGTGGTCGGCGGGACGCAGCGCTTCGCGAGCGTAAACGGGTGCGTCGTGCCACGCGCCACCGGTATATACGTGCTGCCTCTTCGCCGGCTGCGCGCCGCCCGCGCGCGGCGCGAACGCAGGCAGTGCCTCGTCGGGCGTTGCCACCACGCCGATGCCTCGACCGCGATCGCCTCGACGATGAGCGGCTTGTCTCGCATCAGGAACCCGTACTGCGCGCGGTAGCGCCGCTCGAAGTCGGCGACGATCGCGCCGATGTGCGTCTGATCGGCGGCAGTCGCCGGTCGCGCATACGGGATTTCCAGCGTGGTGTCGGTGCCCGCGTACTTCAAATGCAGGTTGCGCGCGATGACGATCGACGCCGCCGCAATGCCTTGCGCTTCGATTTCCGACTGCGCCGCAGCCTCGAGCCTCGCGAACACCGCCTTCGCGCCGCGACCAGTGACGGTGCGTCGAGCTCGGACTCGACTGCGTGCTGGCGAAGCGCGCGCACGTCGGCCAGCCCCATGCCGTACGCCGAGAGCACGCCCGCCAGCGGATGGATGAATATGCGCGTCATGCCAAGTGCATCGGCGACCGCGCACGCGTGCTGCCCGCCCGCGCCGCCGAAGCAGCACAGCGTGTAGCCGGTGACGTCGTAGCCGCGCTCGACCGAGATGTGCTTGATCGCGTGCGCCATGTTGTCGACCGCGATGCGCAGGAAGCCGTCGGCGATCGCCTCCGGAGAGCGCTGCGGAGTGCCCGAGCGTTGCAGCGCGCGCGCGATCTCGTCGAAGCGTTCGCGCACCACCGCCGCGTCGAGCGGAAGATCGGCATGCTCGCCGAACACGTGCGGGAAAAGCTCGGGGTCGATCTTGCCCACCATCACGTTGCAGTCGGTGACCGTCAGCGGACCACCGCGCCGGTACGACGCCGGTCCCGGGTTGGCGCCGGCCGAATCCGGGCCAACGCGAAAGCGCGCGCCATCGTACGAGCACACCGAGCCCCCGCCCGCCGCGACGGTATGGATGCGCATCATCGGCGCACGCAGGCGAACGCCCGCCACCTCGGTCACGAAGGCGCGCTCGTATTCGCCCGCGTAGTGCGTGACATCGGTGGATGTTCCGCCCATGTCGAAGCCGATGATCCGGTCGAATCCCGCGAGCCGGGAGACCTGAACCGCGCCAACGATGCCTCCGGCCGGGCCCGAGAGGATCGCATCCTTGCCCTGAAAGCGATGCGCGTCGGTAAGCCCGCCCGACGACTGCATGAACTGCAGGCGTACGCCCGGGAGTTGCGATTCCACCTGTGCGACGTAGCGGCGCAGCACCGGCGAGAGGTACGCATCGACCACGGTGGTGTCGCCGCGCGACACCAGCTTCATCAGCGGGCTCACCTCGTGACTCACCGAGACCTGCGTGAAACCGATTGCGCGCGCGCAGTCGGCGAGGCGCTGCTCGTGCGCGGTGTACCGGTAGCCGTGCATGAGCACGATGGCGCAGGCGCGGATCCCGTCGGCGTACGCATCGCGCAGCGCCGATTCGGCCGCCACGGTATCGAGGGGACGAACGACGTCGCCGTGCGCGCCGATGCGCTCGTCGATCTCGACCACGCGCTCGTAGACCAGCGTGGGCAGCACGATGTTGCGCACGAACAGCTTGGGTCGGTTTTGGTAGCCGATACGAAGCGCGTCGCCGAATCCACGCGTGATGGCGAGCACGGTGCGCTCACCACGGCGCTCGAGCAGCGCATTGGTGGCGACCGTCGTGCCCATTTTCACCGCATCGATCTGTCCTGCGGGAATCGCCGTGTCATCGGCGAGCCCGAGCAGCGTTCTTATGCCATGCACCGCCGCATCGGTGTAGCGCTCGGGATTATCGGAGAGCAGCTTGAGCGTGGCGAGGCTGCCGTCGGGACGACGCGCGACCAGGTCGGTGAAGGTTCCACCGCGATCGATCCAGAATTGCCAGCGACTCATATCGCTTCCTGCCTCAACTGGACCTGGGTTAACGTTTGCTGCAGCGATGAGCAATTCATGGTGAAAAAGCTTACACTCCCGGCCTGCGATGAGCAGAAGCATCTCCTTTCTTCACGCCGGCGGGATTGGTGACATCATTTACGCCATCCCGGCGATCTTGAGCATTCTCAAAAACAACAACGTCTCCAAGGCCGACGTGTACCTCCAGTTAGGCGGCGAAACCACTTATTCGGGATGGCATCCGTTAGGGAACAAGCTCCTCAACCAGGATTTCGTTGATCGGTTAGCGCCTCTGCTGAAATCGCAACCGTACATACAAGACGTCAAGGTGTACGACGGCGGAAAGGTTGATGTCGACTTGAATGGTTTTCGTCACCTTCCCATCAATCCGACAACTTATTGCCTGCCGCGCTGGTACTTTCTTTTTCTTGTCGGGACGAGCTGGGATCTTGCCAAGCCGTGGATCGTTGTCGAAGCAGACAAGAAGTTCAACAACTATATTCTTGTCAATCGCAATCCAAGGCTACAGTCAGAGTACATCAATTACAGCTTCATGAACGATTTCGCCGATCAGATCGTCTTTGTCGGTGTACCGGCGCGAGTTTGATGAGTTCAGAAGACAATGCCCGAAGTGCAGCAATTTTTACGAGGCTCCCGATTTTCTCGAGCTTGCTCAAGTCCTGGCAGGAGCAAGATTCTTTTGCGGGAACCAGGGGTTTATCTACACGTTGGCAGAGGGAATGAAGACGCCAAGGCTGCTGGAGACGAATAACAGGGCTGCGAACAACATACCAACCGGGCCGCATTGCTACGACGCGTTGTTCCAACAGGGCTTGGTTTACTGGTTCAATTTCATGTGCAAGGAATTCCCCGTGCCCTAATGGTCGGCACTTGCAGAAGCGGGGCCTCATGCGGGCATACCGCCTCTGGACGCTTCCGCCGGCGATCCGCCAATATGGTACAAATAGATGATTGCGGCCAAGCCGCGTAACCGCAGGTTCCCTACCTCGAGATCCCATGAAATACGTCCACGTCCTGATGGCGGCGCTCGGAGCGTCGCTCGCGCTAACGGCTACCGCTCAAACAAAGTGGGACATGCCGACTGCCTATCCCGCCACCAACTTCCACACCGAGAACATCAACCAGTTCGTCGCCGACGTCGACAAGGCCACCGGCGGCAAGCTCAAGATCACGGTCCATCGCCAACGCATCGCTGTTCAAGGCCAACGAGATCAAGCGCGCGGTGCAGGGCAACCAGGCGCAGGCAGGCGAGATCCTGCTGGTGAACTTCGAGAACGAGGATGCCGTTTTTCGGGCTGGACGGCGTCCCGTTCCTGGCGACCAGCTACGCCGAGGCGATGAAGCTCTACAAGGCGGCAAAGAAAATCCTCGAGGACAAGCTCGCGAAGCAGGGAATCAAGCTGCTGTACACCGTCGCATGGCCGCCGCAGGGTATCTACGCCAACCGGACGCTGAACAGCGCCGCCGACATGAAGGGACTCAAGTGGCGCGCCTACAGCCCGGCAACCTCACGCATCGCCGAACTCGTCGGTGCGCAACCGGTGACGGTGCAGGCCTCCGAGCTCACGCAGGCGCTCGCCACCGGCGTCGTCGATTCGTACATGTCGTCGGGATCGACCGGCTTCGACACCAAGACCTACGAGAGCATCAAGAACTTCTACGACACGCAGGCATGGCTGCCGAAGAACGCGGTCATCGTCAACCAGCAAGCCTTCGACGCGCTCGACAAGCCGACGCAGGATGCGCTGCTCAAGGCCGCGGCGGATGCGGAGGTGCGCGGCTGGAAAGCGTCCGAGGAGAAGAACGGCTGGTACCTCGACCAGCTCAAGCAAAAGGGCATGACCATCGTCAAGCCCGCCCCACAGCTCACCAGCGACCTCAAGAAGGTCGGCGACACGATGCTGCAGGACTGGCTGAAAAAGGCCGGACCCGAGGGACAAGCCGCCGTCGACGCCTACAAGAAAATGTAGCGCTCCGGTGTCGACCGCCCGCCGACTGCTCGACGCGCTCTACGACGCCGCCGCCTACGTGGCGGCGTTGTTTTTGATCAGCACGCTGGTGATGGTGCTGCTGGGCATTTTCGGTCGCCTGCTCGCTTTCCAGATCCGCGGAACCGACGCCTACGCCGGCTACTTCATGGCGGGCGCCGGCTTTCTCGCGCTCGCGCACACGCTGATGCGCGGCGAGCACATCCGCGTGACGCTCGTTCTCGAGCACGCCGGCGGCAACGGCGCAGCGCTGGCTGGAACGATGGTCGCTCGCGGCGGCGTTGCTGCTCAGCATCGCATTCGCGTATTACAGCTCGCGCCTAGCGTGGCAGTCGCATGCATTCCACGACATCTCCACCGGCAACGATGCGACCCCGCTGTGGATTCCGCAGCTGTCGATGGCGATCGGCAACGTGATACTCGCGATCGCCTTCATCGATCTGTTTGTCGCCGAGCTGCGTGGCACACGCGGATGGCACGCCCGACCAGCGAACCCGCGCACGTCGAGTAGCGCGTGGAGATGGCATGGACCTGCTGATCACGACGCTGCTGATCGTCGCGCTGTTCGCACTGCTTGGCAGCGGCGTCTGGATCGGCATCGCGCTCGCCGGCGTCGCCTGGATCGGCATGGAGCTCTTCTCGTCGCGACCGGCGGGCGACGCGATGGCGGTGACGATCTGGGGCTCGGCTTCGTCGTGGACGCTGACCGCGCTGCCGCTGTTCGTGTGGATGGGCGAGATCCTGTTCCGCACGCGGCTGTCCGAGGACATGTTCAAGGGTCTCGCACCGTGGCTGGAGCGCGTGCCGGGCAGGCTGCTGCACACCAACATCATCGGCTGCACGATTTTCGCCGCGGTGTCGGGCTCGTCAGCCGCGACCTGCGCGACCATCGGCAAGATGACGCTGCCGGAGCTGGCCGCGCGCGGCTATCCCGAGGACATCACCATCGGCACGCTCGCCGGCGCGGGAACGCTGGGACTGCTGATCCCGCCGTCGATCATCATGATCGTCTACGGCGTCTCGGCGAACGTGTCGATCGCGCACCTGTTCATCGCCGGCGTGATTCCCGGACTGCTGCTGGCATCGCTGTTCTCGGGCTACATCGTCGTCTGGGCGCTGCGTCATCCCGGCAAGATTCCGGCGATCGACCGAGCACACGACGCTAGGCCAGAAGCTGCACGCATCACGACATCTCATTCCGGTCGTGCTGCTGATCGTGCTGGTGCTGGGCTCGATCTACGCCGGCATCGCCACGGCGACCGAGGCGGCGGCGTTCGGCGTCGTCGGTGCGCTGTTGATCTCCGGCGCTGCAGGGCTCGCTGACCTGGGTCACCTTCCGCGACAGCCTGCTGGGCGCGACGCGCCTGTACTGCATGATCGCGCTGATCCTCGCCGGCGCCGCGTTCCTGACGCTGGCGATGGGCTACATCGGCCTGCCGCGGCATCTCGCCGAGTGGATCGGCGGCCTCGGACTCTCGCAAGTTCGCGCTGATCGTCGCGCTGCTGATCTTCTACGTCGATCCTCGGCTGCTTTCTCGACGGCATCTCGATGGTGGTGCTGACGATGGGCGTGATCCTTCCCACCGTCGAGAAGGCGGGCATCGACCTGGTGTGGTTCGGCATCTTCATCGTGCATGGTCGTGGAGATGGCGCAGATCACGCCGCCGGTGGGATTCAACCTGTTCGTGCTGCAGGGCATGACCAACAAGCAGATCACATGGATCGCCTGGCATGCGCTGCCGATGTTCCTGCTCATGATCGCAGCGACGCTCCTGATCTATTTTTTTCCGCAGCTGGTGACGTATTTGCCGACGCAGATGAAATTCTCATGATCGCGACCTCGATCAGCGGTGCTGGCGCCGTTCGCAACGAGCGCAACTACGCGGCCAAGATGACGACGCCGTTCGCTGTGCTTGGCATTCGCACGTCCGGCGCAAGCCTCACCGGCATCGAATACCTGCCGCGCGGCGAGCGCACGCAGGCACCCGCCGACGCACTGGCCGAGCGTGCGTGCCGCCAGCTCGAGCGCTATCTCGCCGACCCGCAGTTCCGCTTCGCGCTCCCGCTCGCGCCCGCAGGGCACCGCGTTTCGCCGCCGCGTCTGGGACGCGCTCGCGAGCATTCCGGTCGGCGAGTCGCGCACCTACGGCGAGATGGCGCGCAGGCTCGCGACAGCGCGCCGCGTGCGATTGGCGGCGCCTGCGGCGCCAATCCCATCGCGCTGGTGATCCCGTGCCATCGCGTGGTCGGCAGCCAGGGCTCGCTGGGCGGATTCATGGGTGCGATCGACGGTGATCCGATCGCGATCAAGCGCTGGCTGCTCACGCACGAGGGCTATCGCTTCGGTCGCTAGCGTCGACCGGTTGCGCAACGCTTGCCATGGCGATCGCCAATCCCGTTCCCGCCCCCGACGCCGTCAAGCTGATCGACGCGTTCTGCGACCAGGTGTGGCTGCAGGACGGACTCGCAGCGTCGAGCCTCGCGAGCTATCGCCGCGACCTCGCCGCATGGTCGGTGTGGCTGGCGCGCCACAGCGGCAAAACGCTGCTCGCGGCCGAGCGCGTCGATGTCGAAGGCTTTCTCGCGGCGCAGTTTCGCGCCAAGGCCCGCGCCACCTCGATCGGGCGGCGACTTTCGTCGCTGCGACGCTTCTATCGGCTGCACGCTGCAGCAGGCCACGGTCAAAGCCGATCCGACCTTGCGCGTGCGCGCGCCGAAGCTGCCACGACGGCTTCCCAAGAATCTGTCCGAAGCACAGGTGGAAGCGCTGCTCGCGGCGCCCGACACCGACACTGTGCTCGGGCTTCGCGATCGCGCCATGCTAGAAACGCTCTACGCCTGCCGGATTGCGCGTGTCGGAGCTGGTCGGGTTGACGCTCGCCCAGGTGAGCCTCGACATGGGCGTGGTCCGCGTGATCGGCAAGGGACGCAAGGAGCGCATGGTTCCACTCGGGCGAAGAAGCGATCGACTGGGTCGCGCGCTATACATCGACCGCGCGGCCGACGCTGGCGGGCAAGGTCAGGGTCGACGCGCTGTTTCTCACCGCCCGCCACGCGCCGATCACGCGCCAGGCGTTCTGGCAGCTCATCAAGCGCTACGGAACGATCGCCGGGATTCCCGGTGCCACGCTGTCGCCGCACGTCGCTGCGCCACGCCTTCGCCACGCACCTGCTCAACCACGGCGCCGACCTGCGCGTCGTGCAGCTCCTGCTCGGGCATTCCGACATCACCACCACCACGATCTACACCCACGTCGCGCGCGAGCGACTGAAGCAGCTGCACGCGCGCCATCACCCTCGCGGTTGAGCGCCGCGACGGATAGAATGTCTCGATGAGCGCCCGGCGATTGGTTTCGCGCGCGCGACGCCAGTTGGGTTGGCGCGCATGGCGCGGATGGGGCTGGCTCGGGGAGCGCCTGCGCGGCGAGGTCCAAATACCGTCCGGCGTCGACGAGCGCGTGCGCTTCCGCTGCAATCTATGCGGGACCGACTGCGATGTTCCCCCGTCGGCGATTGGGCGGGAGGCGCGCTCGTGCGAGCGCTGCGGCTCTATCGTACGTTGGCGCGCAATCGTGCATTTGCTCACAACGGAACTATTCGGTCGCAGCATTACCCTTCCAGAACTGCCCGTCCGAAAGGACATTGCTGGCCTGGGGCTTTCCGATGCTCTGTGCTACTCGGATGATCTGGCCCGCCGCTTTGCGTATCTCAATACATTCTTCGACCGCAAGCCACGTCTGAACATTGCCGAAGTCGATCCGGGGCGGGCGGCAGAATACGACTTCATCATTTCAAGCGATGTCTTCGAGCACGTTGCGCCACCCGTGATTCAAGCGTTTCGCAATGCACGCCGGTTGCTCAAGCGCGACGGGTTCTTGATTCTTACGGTCCCGTATACGCTTGAGTTGGACACTATCGAGCATTTTCCGTCACTACGTGACTATCGAATCGAGAAGACCGACGGTGGTTGGCTACTCGAGAATCGGACTGTGGACGGAAAGCGTGAGGTGTTCACTGACCTCGTCTTCCACGGCGGCGCCGGGAGCACCTTGGAAATGCGGCGGTTCG
This sequence comes from uncultured beta proteobacterium, assembly GCA_963816915.1. Lineage (GTDB taxonomy): Bacteria > Pseudomonadota > Gammaproteobacteria > Burkholderiales > Casimicrobiaceae > PALSA-1003. The sequence continues at coordinate 209,459 of CAWFMK010000007.1, read as the reverse complement.
CACTAGCAGGATTGGAGCGCGAGCTTACAGCAGCGGGGTTTTCGAGACTTCGCGTGGCGCATGAAGCGTTTCCAGCCCACGGTATTTACTGGAAAGAGCCGTTTGGTCTTCCGATGGTCGCTTACGCCTGAAGCCTGCCCGTCTCAGGCGAAGACAAGAGTCGGCAGAGCCCGTCGCGCCAGGGCGACGCGGCGACACTTCCGGAATTCTGCACCGGCTCCCGGTCTTGAGGACCGAAACAGTCGCGTTTGAGGTGGTTATCGCAGATGAAGCAGGCGGTACTTCAATCGGTGAAGGGCGACCAGAAGTCGCCAGCTTCTCGATCCCATCAAGCTATGAAGGTCCGATGCGCCATTTTGATGCACGCTGATGAAATTCGACAGGCGCTTCTCTTTTTCGATGAGCAGTTTTTGATACATTTCCAACAGACCGTCCCTTCCCTGCGTAAGAATATGAAGCTGGAGCATATCCCCCTCGGTTAGCGTGTGCCCGGCCCGAAGATTTGCAGGCAACGGCTGCGGCCGGTAGAAGGTCGTGTGAGGCGCGACTACCTCCTCTGGAGGTCGATCCTTGGTATACAGATAAATTGAGAACGACTTTCGCGACAGGTGTCGCTTGTCCTCCGGCAGCTGAATCCGCCGAAACCCATGCCATGAGTATTCATTCGTTTCGAAGATGACGGCACGGTTGAATAGCGGCAGGAAGCTCGCGACTTCATCGACCAGCGGGTTGCTGGGGGAGGAATGCAACTCGATCGATCCGCCCCATTCTTCCTCCCACTCCTTGTTCAGGTAGATCAGGAGATTGATACGGCGATGGAGCATCGTCCGTTCGTCGATGTTGAAATCGATATGAACATCCAGACCCTGACCTTCTAGATTATTGTGGGTGCCGCCTCCGAAAAGGGTCTTGTCCGCGATCAGGTCGGGTATTCCGGTCAGCTCGCTCATTGCCAAGAGGAACGGCTCCGAGCATATATAGTCGTAAAATTGGCGATAGAAGCGGCTGATGTCGGTGACGTTTTCGACCACGGCCTTACGGCCGACCATGCCGCGCTCGTCCCGAGCTTTTTTTTCATCGAACGCAGGAAAGTCCTGCAGTAATGCCTCGCAACAGTCCTCGTCCAGGAATTGGTCGATCGCCACATGACGGAAAGGTTTGGCGGACTGAAATTCCAGCCTGATCGCGTCGGCGCGATTCATGATCTTGCTCTGAATCATGGAAATATCTGAGCGGAAGGATTCATCGACCGCAGAACTGCGAGCATGAAGAATTCGGTCCGCGCCGGGGACAATCGCGCAATTGGGTTCTATTCAACGCTAGCGGTAGATTGCAGCTCTTTGCGAGCCAGTAGAGATCGGCCGCTTCCCTAGCCCGTATTTGAGCACGAATACATTGAGAGCGTCTACATCATGCCTTGTCCATCGCGTTGTGCTTTCGACGCATTAATTCTTGAATGGCACATCGACGAGGCTTGTGCGGCATTCGGTATCGCCTGGCGCGGGTGGCGACTAATGGCGATGTTCGGCGATGCCTAGCTTGCTGCTGCCCGCACGCCCTCCGGGCGAGGCGATTCGCGCCGCATTCCTCGCTGACGAAACCGCATGCGTCTATGCGCTGCTGCCGACGGCGATGTTGCCGAGGGAGGCTGGTGCTCGTGTCGAGACAGTCGCGCGTGGTTGGGTCGAGGCGGTGCGCGTGCACCACGCGCGCAGCATCGGCATGGAGTCGTTCCTGCAGCAGTACGACCTCGGAACACAGGAGGGCGTGCTGCTGATGTGCGTCGCCGAAGCGCTGCTGCGCATCCCCGACGCCGATACGGCGGACCGCTTGATCCGCGACAAGCTCTCGCGCGGCGACTGGCAGCGTCATCTCGGGCAGAGCGCGTCGCTGCTGGTCAACGCTTCGACCTGGGGACTCATGCTCACGGGTCGCCTGACCGCGCTCGACGCCAACAACGCGCGCGACCCGGCCGCGTGGTACGAGCGCATCGTCGCGCGCGCCGGCGAGCCGGTGGTTCGCGTTGCACTGCGACAGGCGATGAAGCTCATGGCCGAGCAGTTCGTGATCGGACGCACCATCGACGAGGCGATCACGCGCAGTCGCGCTGCGGGCGCCGGTACCCGCCACTCGTTCGACATGCTCGGTGAATCGGCGTTGACGGCGGCGGGCGCCCGCGATTATCGCGATGCATACCAGCATGCCATCGCGGCAATCGGCGCCGCTCGCGAGCCGGCTGCTACGGTGTTCGCGCAGCCGTCGATCTCGGTGAAGCTCTCGGCGCTGCATCCGCGCTACGAGATCGCGCAGCGCGCGCGCGTGCTCGCCGAGCTTGTACCGGCACTGACCGAGCTTTGTCGGGACGCGCGCGAGCGCGGCATCGGGCTCACCGTCGATGCGGAGGAAGCCGAGCGCCTGGAGCTCTCGCTGGAAGTATGCTCGCGCGTGCGAAAAGATCGCGCGCTCTCTGGATGGGATGGTTTCGGGCTTGCGGTGCAGGCCTATCAGAAGCGAGCGCTTCCGGTGGTCGACTGGGTGGTCGAGCTCGCGTGCACGGGAGGCTGGCGCGTTCCGCTGCGACTGGTCAAGGGCGCCTACTGGGATTCCGAGATCAAGCGCGCGCAGGTGCAGGGGCTTGACGGCTATCCGGTATTCACGCGCAAGGCGCACACCGACGTATCGTATCTGGCCTGCGCACAGCGCATGCTCGCGGCCGGCGCGACGCTGTATCCGATGTTCGCCACGCACAACGCCCACAGCGCGGCGGCGATCGTCGAATTCGCAGCCGCCGCCGGCGTCGCGCCCGGCGAACTCGAATTCCAGCGCCTGCACGGCATGGGCGAGGCGCTGCACGGAGAGATCGTCGCGAGCACCGGCATCGCGAGCCGCGTTTACGCTCCGGTCGGCAGCCACCAGGAGCTGCTCCCCTATCTCGTTCGGCGCCTGCTGGAAAACGGCGCCAACACGTCTTTCGTCAATCACGTCGCCAACGCGGAAATTCCCCTTGACGTGATCATCGCCGATCCTATCGAGCGCACGCGCGGCCACAATGCCGCGCCCAATCGCAGGCTGCCGCTGCCGCGCGATCTTTTTTTGCCCGAACGCGTGAACTCTCGCGGCATGAGCCTCGCGGACCAGATCTCGATGGCCCGATTCGACGCCGCGTTCGCCAAACGGGCCGACGCGCGCTGGGCGGCGCGCCCGATCGTCGCGGGCGCCGTGCCCGAGCGCGCGCGCAGCGGCGGGTCGATCGTGTTCGAGCCCGCGCAGCGCACGCGAGCGCTGGGCGTCGTCGTCGAAGCTGATGCAGGCGACGTCGAGCACGCGATCTCGGCGGCGGTTGGCGCGCAACCGGCATGGGACGCACTGGGTGGCGAGGCGCGCGCGCACCGGCTCGACCGCGCGGCCGATGCGATCGAGGAAGCGATCGAGGAGTTCGTTGTTCTGCTTGCGCGCGAAGCGGGCAAGACGCGTTCCGACGCCATCGGAGAGGTCCGCGAAGCCGCGGACTTCTGCCGCTATTACGCCGCGCTTGCCCGACGCCAGTTCGCCGCGCCGCTGCTGCTGCCTTCACCGACCGGCGAAGCCAACGAGCTCAGCCTGCACGGGCGTGGTGTGTTCGCATGCATCAGCCCGTGGAATTTCCCGCTGGCGATCTTCGTGGGACAAATCGCCGCCGCGCTCGCGGCGGGCAACGCGGCCATCGCCAAGCCCGCGGAGCAGACTCCCCTTACCGCGGCGTGCGCAGTCGAATGCCTGCTGGCGGCCGGCATTCCCGCGCAGACCCTGGCGCTGCTACCTGGCAGCGGCGAGCGCGCCGGCGCTGCGCTGGTGGGGGACCGGCGCGTCGCCGGCGTCGCATTCACCGGATCGACCGAGGTCGCGCGCGCGATCGCCGCCTCGCTCGCGCAGCGCGATGCGATCGCCCCGCTGATCGCCGAAACCGGCGGCATGAACGCGCTGGTGGTCGACAGCTCGGCGCTGCCAGAGCAAGTGGTGCAGGACGCGGTGACCTCCGGATTCAACAGCGCCGGACAGCGCTGCTCCGCACTGCGCGTGCTGTTCGTGCAGGAAGATATCGCGCCGCGAGTGATCGACCTGCTCAAAGGCGCGATGGACGAGCTGGTCGTCGGCGATGCACAGGATCTTGCCACCGACGTGGGCCCGGTGATCGACGCCGCCGCGCGCAACGCGCTCGAGGCGCACATTGCGATGATGGCCGCCGCCGGACGCGTCCGCCATCGCGTCGTGCTGCCTCCAGCCTGCAACGATGGCTACTTCGTTGCGCCGACGCTCATCGAGCTCGACGGCATCGACCAGCTCGAGCGTGAAGTCTTCGGGCCGGTGCTGCACTACGTGCGCTATCGCGCCGATGCGCTCGATGCGGTGATCGAGGCAATCAACGCCACCGGTTACGGATTGACGCTCGGGATCCACAGCCGCATCGACGAGACGGTGCGCAACATCGTCTCGCGCGTGCGCGTCGGAAATGTGTACGTCAATCGCAACATCATCGGCGCGGTGGTCGGCGTGCAGCCGTTCGGCGGCGAGGGGCTGTCGGGTACGGGCCCCAAGGCGGGCGGACCGCACTACCTGCTCCGATTCGCGGTGGAGCGCACGCTGACCATCAACACCGCCGCGGCGGGCGGCAACGCCACGTTGCTCGCGCTCGGCGACAGCGAAGACGATGCGACGCGCTAGGCGCCGCCGCGCGTGCCGCGCTCGATGCGCACGCCGATGCGCCCCGCGCCCTGCACAGGCGCAAGCTTGGTGACGCTGACGCGGATCCAGGGGATGCCGAAGTCGCCGCGCACGACCTCGGCGACGGCCTCGGTGAAACGTTCGAGCAGTTGATGCGAATGGTCGGCAGCCAGCGCCTGCACGCGGCGCACCACCGCCGAATAGTCGATCGCATCGCCCAGCCGATCGCTGGTGAAGGGTCGAGACGACGGCAACTCGAACTCGATGTCGAGCACCAGCGGTTGCGCGAGTTGCTTTTCCCACGCATACACGCCGATCCGGGTCTCGATGCGCAGGTCGCGAATGAAAATGGAGTTCATGGAAGAGGTTAGGTGCCGCGGCGCGTCGGCGGCCGGCCCGCGGTGAAACGCGACGAGCTTGCTACAATGCGCCGTCGCGTCGTCGGGCATTGTAAATGAATCCGTCGCTGGCCACGCTGGCCGTCGTTATCGCTGCATACCTGATCGGCTCGATTTCCTTCGCGGTGGTCGTCAGCAGGCTGTTTGGGCTGCCCGATCCGCACAGCTATGGCTCGGGCAATCCTGGCGCAACCAATGTGCTTCGCACCGGAAACCGCGCCGCGGCGTTGCTGACGCTGCTGGGCGATGGCCTGAAGGGCTTCGTCGCGGTGGTCCTGGCGCGCCGCCTGGGCATCGGTTGGGGCGACGCATCCCTTGCCACCGCCGGCGCAGCGATCGCGGTGTTCCTCGGCCACCTCTATCCGGTCTACTACCGCTTTGCCGGCGGCAAGGGCATGGCGACCGCACTCGGTGTCGCGTTCGGACTCGCGTGGCCGCTGGGCGCGGCGCTATGCGCGATCTGGCTGGTGGCAGCGCTGATCACGCGCATGTCGTCGGTAGCGTCGCTTGCGGCGGCGCTCGCCGCGCCGCCGCTGGGGCTCTACATCCTGGGCAATTGGCCCGAAGCGTGGGCGCTGATTCCAATCGCGGTGTTGCTGGTGTTCAGGCATCGCGGCAACATCCGCAAGATACTCGCCGGCGAAGAACGCCGCATCGGCCAGAAGACGTGATCCACAAAGCCGCGCTGCGCCGGGAATGGCCGTTGCTCTTCAGCGGCGTGGTGACGGTGCTGTTTCTCGTGTTCGGCAAGCGCTGGCTGGGCGACTTGTCCTCGATGCCCTGGTTCGTTCTGATGCTGACGATCCTGTTCACCGCGATCATGATCGCGGCGTTCGCGGTGGTGCGTCACGCCGAATCGCTGGCCGAGCAGGTTGGCGAGCCCTACGGTACGCTGATCCTCACGCTGTCGATGAGCGGCATGGAGATGATGATGATCGCCGCGGTCATGCTCACGAGTCACGGTGAATCGTCGCTCGGGCGCGACACGATGATGGCGATCGTGATGATCGTGCTCAACGGCCTGGTCGGAACCTGCCTGCTGGTGGGGGGGCTGCGCTACCACGAGCAGACTTACAACCTCTACGGCGCCAACACCTTCCTCGCGGTGATCCTGCCGCTCGCGGTGCTGGGTCTGGTGCTCCCGAGCTTCACCGTCTCCACCGCCGGCCCGACGCTGTCGCTGCTGCAGTCGGCGTTCCTGGTGGTGATGTCGATCGGGCTCTACGCGGTATTCCTGGCGATGCAGACGCGACGGCACAGCGACTACTTCGTGATGCCGGGTGGCGAAGCTGCGGCGCTGGACGGCAACGCACATGAGGCGGCGCATTCCGACGCGCACGCGGCCCCGCATTCGATCACCTACCATGCGGTCCTGCTTTTCGCCTATGCGCTCCCGATCGTGCTGCTCGCCAAGCAGATCGCGGTGCCGGTCGACTACGGCATCGAGGTGTTGCGCGCGCCGGCCGCGCTCGGCGGATTGCTGGTCGCGGTGCTCATCCTCTCGCCGGAATCGCTGGCCGCGATCCGCGCCGCGCGCGCCAATCGTCTGCAGCGCTCGATCAACCTCGCGCTGGGCACGGCGTTGACGAGCATCAGCCTCACCGTTCCGGCGGTGCTCATCATCGGTTTCGTCACCGAGCGCACGATCGTGCTCGGGCTCGACCCGGCCAACATCATCCTGCTGCTACTGACGCTGGTGGTGAGCATGCTGACCTTCGCCCTGGAGCGCACCAATATGCTGCTGGGCGCAGTGCACCTGCTGCTATTCCTGGCCTACCTGATGCTGCTGGTCGAGCACTGAGTCGAGCGCCGATTCGAGCACCGGCTATAGCGCCTGGTCGGTGCATGACGCTCATTGCTCTCTGGCCAGCGCTTCGACGAACGGCGAAAGAGCGTCCGCACTCACGTCGGACACAGCGATCCAGTCGAAGGCGGCGCCCGACGCGCGCGCGACGTTGAACCCGCGTAGCGTGCGCAAGGCAGGCTGTGTCGATGCCACGGTGCGCGGACGCACGAACACGTCGACCATGTGATCGCGGTAGCGATACACCAGCGTGGCCACGTGCTGCCCGGAGAGATAGTCGAGCCGGCCGCCCACGAGCGTAAACCCCGACGCCGCCATGTCCCGCACCGGCGGCGAGTAGTCGAGGCGCGCGGACAGCCACGGCTTGACCGTGTGCTGGTCCGATGAGGCGACCTCCACCAGATGATTGCCCAGCGTCGCGCGAACGTGAGCGACCGTGGCTTCGGCGGCGAGGTCGTCGCGCGCGCGCGCATCGATGAGCGCGGTGCTGATCATCCAGGCGAACAACGTAACCGCGCACCCGGCGAGCGCACCGGCGCCCATCCACCGCCAGCGCGAGATCGGGGGCGGCGTCTTGAGCGCAAAGGAAGGCTCGGCCGCGGCGAGCGCGGAAACCACGCGTTGCTTCAGCGCGGGAGGTGCGAGATGGTACTCGATCTCGGCGTGCAGCCGTCGGCGCAGTGCGAGCACCGCCTCGTGCTTTTCCGCGCACTGCGGGCAGCCGCGCAGATGCTTGGTCAGCGAGTGCCCGCGCAAGCGGTCGATCTCGCCGTCGGCGTGTGCGGCGACCAGCGCCGCCGCTTCGTTGCAGTTCATGACTCACCTCCGGAGGACTGACCGCGGATCGCGTGCAGCATCGGCGAGCGCTGCAGCAGCGCACGTGCGCGCGACAGCCGAGACATGACGGTGCCGACGGGGACATCCACGACTCTGGCGATCTGCTTGTAAGAGAGCTCCTCCAGCTCGCGCAGAACGATGACCTCGCGGTACTGCAATGGCAGCTGCGACAGCGCTTCCGACAGCGCGCGCGTCTCAGCGCCGCGTATCGCGCTGGGTTCCGGACCCATCGCCGGATTGGCGACGGCGGCGTCCAGCGCCGCGCCATCATCGTGCGCGATCTCGGACGGCCGGTTGCGCTTGCACCAGTCGTAGAACGCGTGGCGCACAATGGTGAGGAACCAGGCACGCGCATCGTTGCCCTGGAGCGAGTCCGCGTACTTGAGCGCGCGCATGCAGGCATCCTGCACCACGTCCTGCGCATCGTCGGCATCGCGCGCGAGCCAGCGCGCGAGGTTGTAGCCAGCGTCGAGATGCTGAACGATCAAATCCCTGAAGCGCACGTGTGCGGGCAATCGATGCTCCGGCTCCAATGGCTCGTACCTCCGTCTTACCTCGATCGGGCCGTTCTTATTCCCGGTACGCGCTTGGGGGATTGCAACAGTGCCGCGCGGCGCGACGCGATGCAAGCCCTTTCGCCAGGTCCCGGCGAAGTCGAGCAGGGAATATTCGCATGCGCGCGGCGGTACTACAGGAACGGCCCATGCCCCACCCGGAGGTTCGTCATGCATCGCGTCCACCCCATCTTTCCCTGTTTACTCGCCACGATGTTGCTCGCGCTGGCGGCGCCCGCAATCGCCGCCGGACCGCAGGCTTACGTTGGGAATTTCAAGGACGCCACGGTGAGTGTCATCGACACCGGGAGCGCCAAGGTCGTCGCCACGCTGCCGGTGGCGGCCGGTCCGCACGGCATGACCCAGTCGCCCGACGGCAAGACGGTCTACGTCAGCGGCGAAGCATCGAGCGAGGTCAGCGTCATAGACACCGCAACGAATCGCGTCGTGCGCAGCATCGAGGTTGGCAAGATGCCGCACGGGCTCGCGATGACGCCCGACGGACGCACGCTGCTGGCCGGCGTCTATGGCGAAGATCGCATCGTATTCGTCGATACCGGCTCGAACGCGGTCGTCGGCAGCGTCGCCGTCGCCAAGCCGCACACCATCGCGGTGCGTCCCGACGGCAAGGTGGCGTACGCCGCTTCGCAGGAGTCCGGGAAGTTCGCACTCGTGGTGGTCGACCTCGCATCGCGCTCCGTGCTGCGCTCGATCGCGTTCGACAAGCCGCCGCGCGACCCCGAGTTCAGCGCCGATGGCGGCGCGCTCTACGTAACGCTTGCGGGAATCAACGCGATTCAGGTGATCGATCCGAGCTCAGACAAGATCGTCGCGCAAATTCCCACCGGGGCATCGCCGCACATCGCGGCGCACTTCCAGAATGTCGAGCGCGGCAGCATCGTCGTGCAGGGTCCCGGCGAGCTGCTGCTCTTCGATGCTTCGACCAACACGCCGCTGCGCTCGATCGCGGTGGGCAAGCAGCCGCACTGGATGGCGTCCTCGCCCGATGGCAAGACGATGTACGTGACCAACGAGGGATCGAACGACGTCACGGTGGTCGACCTCTCGACCGGCGCGACCTCGACGATCCCTGTCGGCACCGCGCCGCGCAAGATCGTCGTTCAGCGTGCCGCGGCGAAGGCTGCGAGCGCGGCGCCGGCGGTGTCGATCGCCAATTTCGCGTTCGCGCCGGCGGATCTGACGGTCGCCGCCGGCACCACGGTGACCTGGAGCAATGACGATGGCGCGCCGCACGGCCTTGCCTACAAGGATGGGGCGAAGGGCACCGATGTGCTGCTCCCCGGGGAGCATTTTGCGCGCACCTTCGACGCGCCCGGCACCTACGACTACATGTGCTCGGTGCATCCGTACATGACAGGCAAGGTCACGGTTAGCGCAGCGCGTTAGCTGTTCCCGGCTCGCCAAGGGACGCGAGATCCCAGCGCGGACGCACGCTGAACGCGTAGTCGCCCGTGCTTGCGCCGGCGAGGCGCAACGCACCCACCAGCGCAATCATCGCGCCATTGTCGGTGCAAAAGCGCGGCTCCGGAAAATAGACCCGCGCGCCTTGCGCCGACGCGCCCTCATGGAGGCGTTGGCGCAGGCTGCGATTGGCGCCGACGCCGCCGGCGACGACCAGGCGGCTCCAGCCGGTGGCCTCGAGCGCCGCCAGCGCCTTGGCCACCAGCACGTCGACCACCGCGGTCTCGAATTCGCGCGCGATGTCGGCGCTGCGCTGATCGCCGGCGCGCGGAGGGTCGCTTCGCACCAGCGTCATCACCGCGGTCTTGAGTCCCGAAAAGCTGAAGTTGAGGTCACCGCTGTCCAGCATCGGTCTCGGCAGGCGTATCGATGGCGAGCCGAGCCGTCCGCGCTGCGCGAGCTCGGCCAGTGCCGGTCCTCCAGGATAGGAAAGGCCAAGCAGCTTCGCGGTCTTGTCGAAGGCTTCGCCCGCGGCGTCATCTTGTGTGTCGCCCAGCAGCGCGTAATCGCCGATGCCGCGCACGGCGAAAAGCTGCGTGTGCCCTCCGGAAACGAGCAGCGCAACGAAGGGAAACTCCGGCCGCGGCTCGCTCAGCAGCGGCGAGAGCAGATGCCCTTCGAGGTGATGCACGCCCAGTGCCGGAAGGTCGAGCGCAAAGGCGAGCGCGTTGGCGATGCTGGCCCCGACCAGCAGCGCTCCGGCGAGCCCCGGACCCTGCGTGTAAGCGATGCCGTCGAGGTCGGCGTGGGTGCTGCCGGACTCTCGCAGCACGGCCTCGGTGAGCGGGAGGACCCGGCGGATATGGTCACGCGATGCGAGCTCGGGCACTACGCCGCCGTAAGCCTGGTGCATCGCCACCTGCGAATGCAGAGCGTGCGCGAGCAGCCCGCCGACGGTGTCGTAGAGCGCAACGCCGGTCTCGTCGCAGGACGTTTCGATGCCGAGCACGCGCATCGGGCAAGTATAACGTTGCGCAAACCCCGGTCGTGGCGAGGCGCTGGCGCGGATCGCTTGCGTATTCGCCCACCGGCATGCTAATTGCTGTGGGTCCCATGGGAGTATGGACAGGGCGGTTCCAGGGAGTGCCGCGATCGAGCAGGTCGTACGCACGCCGCCAAGCCCCACGCTGCGCCTGCGCGAATCGGATCGCGCCGTTTGCGCGGCCCTCCGTGCAAGCCAAGGGCGGCAAGCGACCGGATACGGCCGTACAGCGATTGATAACCAAAGCGCGGACTTTGCTCGCCGCGGCTCGACATTGGGCGACGGAATGGGAGTGGCATGAAGGCTTGGCGGAAAATCTGGGTGCGCGGCATCGCGATCGCGTTGCTGCTGTGCTCGATGGGCGCTGCGGCAGCGCCAATTCCGACTTTCACCCCTGCGCCGATCGGCGCGGGCAATGTGCTGTCCAATCAGCCGTATCAGATCACCGCCTGCTTCGACAACGCTTCCCCGACCGATCCGGGATATTCGCCGACGCTGCAGGTCGTCGTGCCCGCCGGATCGACGCTGGGCGCGGTCACCTATCTCGGCAATGCGCAGACGGTGCAGACCATCGGCACGTGCGGTGTAGCCGGCGGTTGCCCGAGCCAGTTCGTCAATCCCGATACCGGTCTCGCAGTGCCGCTCGCGCAGAACGAGAGTCTCGCGATCGTGCGCTACTCGCTGGGATCGTTCTCGCCCAGCCAGCCGCCTGCATGCGCGGTCATGAACTTCTCGCTGGGCAACACGGCGGTCGCGCCGCTCGAGCTTACGCGCTTCGTCACGCTGACACCGATATTCGCGCTCGGCGCCGATCCTCTGGACGATCCCGCGTCCGATCCCGCGATCGCCGGCTCGACCGTGCCGATGCCGGTGACGCCGAAGCTGATCAAGCTCACCAAGACCATCGTCGCCCCCGAAGGCGAGACCGCGACTGGGCCCAACTATCCACGCACGGTCAATGTAAGCGTGCAGGTCGCCAACGGCGCCACCGTCACCAATGCGAACGTCAGCGACGTCCTGCCGGGCACGCTGCAGTTCATTCCCGGAACGCTGACCTTCACCGGCTGCGCGGCGACGGTCACCGACACCGGAACGCCGACCGGCTCATCGCCGGGCGGTACCGTCGGTCGCCAGTGCTCGAGCGTCACCGGCAACGGATCCGCGGGAACGCTGGTGCTCTCGTTCCAGGTGTTCGTCCCGAAGTTCGACGCCGCCAGCGCGCCAATCGTGACGCCGACTGCGCCGACGCAGACGATCACCAACCCGGCGAGCGTCAGCGCCACGTTCGCGGCGTCCCCCGTCAGTGATAGCGGTACCGCGTCGCTGGCGGCCAAGCTGCTGGCCACGCGCAAGGGCGTCGCCGTCGTCAACGACGTCGGCACCGCCGGCCCGTCGCCGAACGACACGCTCGAATACACCGTAGTCGTCGATCTGTCCGACTACTGGAGCGTCGCGCTCGCGGGCGCCGCCGGACTCAGCATTACCGACACCCTCGGCGACGGCCAGACCTTCCTCGGCTGCGCCGATCCGACCACAACTCTCGCAGCGCAGATGAACGGCGTGGCTTATCCGGTGCAGTCCGCCGCGGCGATATGCAGCGCAAGCGCGAAGGACCCAGTGACCGGCAAGACCACGCTCGGCTTCAACGTCGGCGCGGCGATGGCCAGCGTGTTCGGACCCACTTGGTTCGGCGATCTGTCCAACGATGCCATTCAGCAGGGTGCCACTACGCTCACGCTCAAGTTTCGCACGACGATCGATGTCGAGTATTCGGCGAACCCGTTCCCGGGCTCCGGATCCCCGACGCTCAGCCTCGGCGACACCGTGGGCAACACCGTAGTCGCCACCGGCAGCGCCACCGGCAATCCGGTATCGGATCCCTCCGCGACCAGTGTGACCATCGCCAACGCGACGTTCGTCAAATCGATCTATGCCTTCAACGGGACGGTTCCGCCACCGATCGGCTTCCTCATCGGTCCGGGCGACACCGTCACCTATCGCGTCACCGCGACCATTCCGATCGCCTCGTTCGAGAACGCGCGGATACTCGACTTCCTCCCGCTTCCCTTCTTCGACGTCAGCGGCTTCGTCCCCGCCGGCGACGCGTCGATCGCGAACACCGGCACGCCGCCAACGACCAACCAGTGGACGACCGGTCCGCTCGACAATTTCACCACCCTGGGCACCATCAAGAACGTGGCTCCCGTGGCGAGCACCAACCCGGTTGCCAACGCGGTGCAGTGGAACTACGGCACCTACGACGGCCAGGATCCGAACAAGACCATCGACCTGCTCTTCACCTTCCGCGCAACTTCGAAGCCCTTCGCCGACTCGCTCGCGGTCTCGAACGTGGTGCTGGGCCTCTACAACAACAGCACCGGCGTGATCTCGTCGACCGCGGCAGCGGCCAACGGCACCACGCGCGCACCGCACCTCACGCTCGCCAAGTCGATCACAGCCTCGAGCAATCCCGCGTGCGCGTCGGCTGCTCCGCCGGCCAACTACGACGCCGCAGTCGCAGGCTGCGACGCCGGCGACACCATCGACTACCGACTCACCGTGAGCAACGCGGGTCGCTCCAACGCCTACAACGTGCGCCTGGACGACGACGGCGGGCTGCCGGCCGCCGGTTTCGCGGGTTCGTGCACGCTGCTCAGCGTCACCGACGGCGCCGGGACGCCGGTCGCTGCCAGCGGCACGCTGTTCGATACCAGCGCCGGCGGTGGACTTTCCATCGCGACCATCCCTGCCGACAGCAACGGCAGCATCGATCCCACCGAGATCGTGCGCGTCAACTATCGCTGCACGGTGCAGACTGCCTCGCTTCCCGCATTGTCGGGTCCGGTACCACCTGCGGACACGATCGACAATACCGCGCGCATCAAGTACTACTCGGCTGATCCCGCGCAGACGGTCGATCCGCTCTACAACTACGCGTCAAACCAGAATTTCCCCGGCGCCAACGTGCACAAGGCACGCGTCGGCGTCGCCAGCATCAAGAGCATCACCAAGATCATATCCGCGTCCAGCGTGAGCGGCACGACGTCGCCGGTGATCAACTTCGGCGAGACGCTGACTTATCTCATCACCGTCAATCTGGCCGAAGGGACCTACCAGAACTTCAGCTTCACCGACACTCAGACCGCCGTTCCCGCGCCGATCACCTGCGGCAGCAACGGCTTCACCTGCACGGCGAACGTTGCCGTGGCCGGTTCGACGGTTACGGTCGCGGCGACGACCGGCTCGACGACAGGAACGATCACCTACGCGTACTCCGCCGCGCGCACGGCAAGCGGCACCAACATCGCGAGCGTTTCCGCGACCAACGCACCCGCGCAAACGGCAAGCACGACGTGGACGCTGGGCTCGCCGACGCCCACGGTCAGCAAGAATTTCAACCCCGCGACCGCGGACGCCGGCGACACGGTGCAGATCCGCCTGGGCTGGAGCAACGGCAACGCAGCGAATCCGATGTTCCGCTGCGTGATCACCGACAACGTCAACACGACGTTTTTCGATCCGGCGACGTTGGCGGCGGTCACGACACCCGCGGGCTACACGTTCGCGGCCGACACCACGACCGGCGTGGTCACGTACACGGCGAGCGATTTCACCGCGGCATGCCCCAACGTCGCCGCCAACGGCGCCGTGTTCAGCGTAGCGCTGCGCGCCGGCGATACGACCGGCGGCACCGTCGCCAATACCGCTTCGCTTGCGGGCAACACGCTGCCGACGCCGCAATCCGGCGGCGCCCCCGTCGCCGCGTCGGGCTCCGCAAATCTGACGCTCACCGCTCCCGCACTGAACGCCAAGACGATCACCGCGACCAGCGAGCCCGACACCGCGTTCACCGCGACCAGCGGGAGCATCGCGATCGGCGAGATCGTGTCGTATCGCGTTGTGTTCACCATCCCCGACGGGGTGACGCAATCGCTGCGTCTGGTCGACGAGATGCAGGGTGGTCTCGCCAACTTCGGCTACGTCGCGGGAAGCGCCATGCTCACGCGCAGCACGACCGGGCTTGCGTCGGCCAACAACCCCGGCAACATCAATGCCGCCGCCGCGAACACCCCGGTGAGCGTCACGCCGACGTGCGTGGGGACGTGCCCGAGTCCGGCATCGGTCAACGAAATCTGGCTCGACCTCGGCAACGTCACCAACACCGATACCGGCGCCGGCACCACCGAAACCTACACGCTGGACCTGCAATTGCAGGCGCTCAACGTGGCAGCCAATGTCGGCGCGGTCACGCGCGCCAATCGTGGCCGTATCCTCTACCTGCCGACGGGCGCGGGCAGCGCGGTCTATCTCAACGGCGGCGCCGTGACCGCGACGGTGGTCGCGCCGGTGGCGCAGGTGACCAAATCCGTCGTGCCCGCGCTCGTTGGTGGCGGCGACACGGTCACCTACACCTTGACGATCCGCAACAACTCTTCGGGCGCAGGTGCGGCGCCTGCGTACGACTGGACCTTCGCGGATACGCTGCCCGCCGACCTGCAGACGCCGGCGCTCGTGCTTCCGCTGCCACCCGGCGTCACCGCGTCGTTCACCGGCAACGTCCTCAGCGGAACCGTGGCCAAGCTCAACGCCGGGACGCAGGTGCAGGTGCAATACACCGCGCAGATCGTTCCGGCTACGCCGGTCGGCAAGACCATCGTCAATGCTGCCAATGCACAGACCACGTCGCTGCCGGGCACCAACGGCACTGGCAACGCCACGGCGGGCGCCGCGGGAAGTTGCAATGGCGAGCGCACGGGCAGCGGCACCAACCTCGCCTGTGGCGCGACGTCGTCGTCGAACAACCTGAGCGCGGCAACCACGGCGCCCTTCACCACGGCGTCGCTCAACATCAGCAAGTCGCTTCTGGCGCCGCAAGCCTGGTACGCGATCGGCGACACCGCTACCTACCAGGTGCAGATCACGGTGCCGGTGGGGACGGCGGCCAACGTCTCGATGCTCGACACGCTGCCCGCGGGACTCGCCTTCAACGCCGGCAGCGCGACCGTGAGCGCAACTGCCGGCATCACCTATACGGGAACTCCGACGCCGCCGGCGCAGGCGGGCCAGGGCATCACTTTCGCCTTCGGCAACGTCACCGCCACGACGGCGGGAACGATCACCATCGTCTACAGCGCGACGGTGAGCAACGTGATCGGCAACCAGGACAATACGAGCCTGGTCAACGCGGCGCGCGTCACCTTCAACAACCCGAGCGGGGCAGGCACGATCACCGTGAATCCGGCGACCCTGCCGACGGTGCGCGTCGGTGAGCCAAACCTCACCGAGACGAAGCAGATCACCGCGGGTGCGGTCAATGCCGACGCTGGCGACAACGTCGACTTCAAGGTCGTGATCAGCAACGGCGGAAACACGACCGCCTACCAGCTCGACGTGAAGGACGTGCTGCCCAACGGCTTGTACCAGATCAGCAATGTCGCAATCGCGACCACCGGAAGCGTCGTGCTCAACGGCACCGCCACGCCCGTCGTCACGAGCATGGCGCACGTCAAGACCACGACCAACAGCAACGACACGATCGACGTTGCCGACAGCGCGCTCGGCGATGCGTCGTCCACGATTGCGATGGCGCCAGGCGCGTCGCTCACGCTGACGTTCCGCGCGGTCATCATGAACAACGTCGTGCCCGGCCAGATCCTCACCAACGCGATCTACACGCCCTATGCGAGCCAGCCCACGTGCGGCGTGCCGGGGGTGGTGTGCCGCGACGCGTCGGGTGCACCCGTCGTCGACGACGACAACAACGCGATCCTCAACAACTACGCCGAGTCCGCGAGCACGTCGCTGACCGTCCGCACCAACATCGCCATCGACAAGCAGGTGTCGCCGGCCACGGCGGCCGTGGGCGCCACGGTGCTGTACACGACGCGCGTCGCGCTCATCGAAGGCGTGATTCCGTCGGTCGTGTTCAGCGATGTCCTGCCGCCCGGGTTGACCTACGTCAGCCATACCATCGCCGTAGGCAACATCGGCATGACGATCGCCAACCCGGCGTACAACACGCGCCTTGGAAGCGGGCAGACGGTGAGCTTCAACTTCGGAGACATCACCAATCCCGCCAACGGCAGCAACGCCGACGATTTCGTCGAGATCGACATCGTCGCTCGCGTCGACAACATCGCCGCCAACCAGAACGCAGTCGTGCTGTCCAACGGTCAGCAATCGGCTGGCTCGCTGGTGACGGTGACCTATGGTGTCGCGCCGGTCACCGTCACCTTCGACGCCGATCCCGTGACGCCGGGCATCCAGGGTCGCCCGATCACGGTGGTCGAGCCCGTTCTCAAGGCGACCAAGACCGTCGTCCCTGCCTCGCAGGCACTCGGCGACGTCGTCACCTATTCGCTGACCATCGCGCACGACGCGACCAGCACCTCGAACGCCTTCGACGTCGTGCTGACCGACACGCTGCCGGCAGGCCTCACGTACGTGGGCGGTTCGGTGAGCCCGCCCGGCGCGTTCGGAAGCATCGCCGGCCAGGTGCTCACGCTCAACGTCGGCACGCTCACTCTCGCCGCTGGCTCGACGACGATCACCTACCAGGCGCGCATCGACAACAGCGCCGTGGTCGGCGCGCCGCTCATCAACAGCGTGCTCGGCGTGTGGGGCAGCGTACCCGGCGCGGACGGCACGCCGACCGGTGGCCGCAACGGAACCACTGCACCGGCTGCACTCAACGACTATCGCACCACCGCGAGCGTACCGGTGACGCCGAACGCCAACGCATTCATCGACGCACAAAAGAGCGTCGCCCTGGTCATCGACGCCGACAGCTCGGGCAACCTCACACCGGGCGACACGCTCGAATACACCGTCACGCTCAATAACGGCGGCAGCGCAGTGAGCGGCGTCGTGTTCACCGATCCGATTCCCGCGAACACAACCTTCGTCTCGGGCTCGACCACCACCACGCGCGGAACGATCACCGAGACGCCTTCGCTGCTGACGGTGAACGTCGGCGCGATGGCCGCCGCGGACGTAGTCACGATCAAGTTCCGCGTTACCGTCAATGCGGGGACGCCAGTCGGCACCGTCATCAGCAATCAGGGTAGCGTCGACTCCGATCAGACCGTTCCCGAGCCCACCGACGCCGACGGCATCGACGCCAACGGCGACCAGCCCACCGACATCGTCGTGGGCGGCTCCTCCAACCCGGCGACCGCGCTCTATGCCGAGAAG
This sequence comes from uncultured beta proteobacterium, assembly GCA_963816915.1. Lineage (GTDB taxonomy): Bacteria > Pseudomonadota > Gammaproteobacteria > Burkholderiales > Casimicrobiaceae > PALSA-1003. The sequence continues at coordinate 191,507 of CAWFMK010000007.1, read as the reverse complement.
CTGGTCGCGCTGCGCGTGGATACCGACGCGTCGGGCAGCGTGACGCAGGGCGACGTCCTGCGCTACGCGATCATCCTGCACAACACGGGCGGCGTGGCGCTGTCGAACGTCGCGTTCAGCGATGTCATTCCGTCGGGGTTGACTTATCTCGCAGCGAGCGCGGCGGCGAGCGTCGGTGCGATTTCGGTCGTGGGTGCGAACGTCACCTGGAACTCGATCGGTACGCTGGCGCCGGGCGCCACGGTGTCGGCCACCTTCGACGTCACCATAACGTCGGTCTCGGGTTCGAGCCAGACGTACGTCAACCAGGGGACTGCGACATCGACTCAGACCGGCCCCGTGCTGACCGATAGCAACGGCAATCCCAGCGACGGCAACCAGCCGACGACGATCACTGCGGTTGCCGGCGGCGGCGCGACGCCGCTGCTCGATGTGCAAAAGCGCTGGTCGCTTGTCATCGACACGCCGCCGACCGGCGTCGCCAGCCCCGGCGATACGCTGCAATACACGATCACCATCGCCAACAGCGGCGCCGCGGCGGCGACCAACGTTCACCTGACCGACCCGGTGCCGACGTGCACGGGCGCGCTCAATCCGTGCACGTTGTTCGTCGCCGGCTCGCTGGTGGCGAGCCAGGGCGCGATCGTCACCACCTCGCCCATAGACGTCAATCTCGGCACGCTGGGACCGGGCGCGACGGCGACGGTGTCTTTCCGCGTGCAGGTCGATCCGGCGACCGCCGATGGAGTGATCATCGCGAACCAGGCATCGGTCACGCGCGCCGGATCAGCTTCGCCGGTGCTTTCCGACGACAACGGCAACGCGGCCGACGGACGCGATCCGACGCTGACGCCGATATCGACGAGCGCGGTTGGCGGCGCCCCGACGAACTTGTCGAAGTCGCTGGTGGGCACCAGCGAGCCCGACGCGTTCAGCGTCGGCGCGACGGTACTCATCGGTGAGGTTGCACGCTATCGCGTCAGCGTCGGCGTGCCGGCGGGTACGACGCGGCAAGTCACGCTGCTCGACACGCTTCCGGCAGGCCTCGCCTATCTGGCGGGCAGCGCACGGCTCACGCGCGTGTTCGACACCGGCCTGGTCGCCTCGGCGAACCCCGGCGGCATCAACGCCTCGCCCTCGGGAACGCCGGTGGTGCTCGTCGATGGCACGGGGATCGTCGTCGGCGCGGGCGGCGGTGGGACGACCACACTCGCGGTATTCCTCGGCGACGTCATCAACTCCGACAACGACGCCAACGCCGAGCAGTACGCACTCGAATATCGCGCCGTCGTGCAGAACGTCGCCGCCAATCAGTCGGGAACGACCCTCACCAACGCGGCGACGGTGTCGTATTGGAACGCCCTCGCGCAAACGCAGACGCTTACGCCGGTGTCGTCCACGCTGACCATCGCCGAGCCGCAGGTCACCATCGCCAAGTCGGCGAATCCGGCGGCGCTTCTGTCCACCGGAGGCACCACGACCTACACGCTCGTGATATCCAACGCTGTCGGCGCCGCGCCCGCGTTCGATGTGGTGATGAACGACGCACTACCCGCTGTGTTCACCAGTATCGGCGCACGCAACATCAGCTCGAGCGGCGCGACCGGCATCGTCGACACGAGCAGTGGAACGACCGTCGCTGCGACCATCGCGCGCATCGACGCGGGCGGCAGCGTGACGATCAGCTTCCCCGCGACCGCGCCCGGCCCTCTTGCCGTTACGCCGATCTCCAATACCGCCAGCGCGACCTGGACCAGCGAGCCCGGCGGCAACGGCAGCGCAGCCGACGGCACCGCGACTCCGGGCGCGCCGGGAACCGTCACCGGCGAGCGCACCGGCAGCGGCGGCATCAACGACTACGCTGCGAGCGCGAACGCGACCATCCAGGTCGGCGGCACCAACATCACCAAGAGCATCGTCGCACCCCAGGCTCGCTATGCCGTCGGCGATCCGGTGACCTACCAGGTCGACGTCGCGATTCCCGGAAGCGCATTCGGCACGCTCGGCAGCGTCGTGGTGACCGACATCCTCGCCTCGGGGCTCACCTACGTTTCCGGATCGCTGGTGATCGCCTACAACGGTGCGACGTCGAGCACGAATCCGGCGGATTTCACGCGCACCGACAACGCGCCGGCCCCGGGCCTGGAGACGCTCTCGCTTGCGCTCGGCAATGTCGGCAATGCCGGCAGCTCGCCGACGACGCTTCGTCTGACGTATCTCGCCATCGTCGACAACATCCTTGCCAATCAGGCGAACACGTCGCTGTCGAACGCCGCCTCGCTTTCGTTCAGCGATCCAGGCGCCGGCGGCGCACCCGCCACGCGCGGACCGTCGACGACGACGCTCACCGTCGGTGAGCCGCTGCTCGCGCTGAGCAAATCGCTCACCTCGCCGGCGGCCGGCCTGCAGGCGGGATCGACGGTGTCGTTCTCGGTCGTGGTCGGCAACACCGGCACCACGACCGCATTCGAGACGGTGATCGGCGACGCGCTTCCTGCGGGACTGTTCTTTCCTGCCGGCAGCATCGTGACGGTGGCGCCGAACAACGTTTCAGGGCACCTCGAGGTCCCGGTCACGAGCGTGACGCCGGCTGGATGGCAGAGCTCGCCGTTCGATCTGCCGGTTGGAGACTCGGTCACTTTCACTTTCACCGCCACGCTCGCGAATTCGGTGCAGCCCGGACAGACGCTGCAGAACGCGGTAAGCGGCACCTATACCAGCCGCAACGGCAGCGACGTCAACGAGCGCACCGGTGCGTCCCCGGGAAGCACACAGGGCGACGACTCTCAACTCAACAACTACAACGCGGCAGCGCTCTCGGGAACGATCACGGTTGCCGATCCGATCGCCATCGACAAGATCTTCTCGCCCAATCCGGCACAGACGCGCTACGCGGTCGGCCAGCTCGTCACCTACCGCCTCAGGATCTCGCTCGTGGAAGGCACGACCAAAGCAGTGAAGGTGAGCGACGTGCTGGCCGCCGGGTTGAGCTTCGTCACCAGCGGCGCGCCGGGGACCGCGGCGGGCGCGCCCATCACCTTCAGCTATGCGGGCTCGCCGACGGTTGCCGGTCAAACAGTCACCTTCGATCTCGGCGACGTCATCGACACACCCAACGGCAACCCAGGCGACGATTTCATCACCATCGACGTCACCGCGCGCGTCGACAACGTCATCGCCAACCAGGACGGCACAATGCTCGGCAACAATGCCAGCGTGAGTTTCACTGCGCCCGGTGGAGGCACCGTCGTGCGCAATTTCGACGCCGACGCCGGCACGCCGGGCGTACAACCGCTCAATCTGACCGTGGTCGAGCCGGTACTGGTGATCTCCAAGTCGGGTGCTCCGGCGTCGGTTTCGCTGGGCGACGAGGTGACCTTCAGCATCCTGGTCGATCACACCGCCGCCTCGCATGCCGACGCCTACGACGTCACCGTGGTCGATACGCTTCCGGCGGGCCTCAGCTACGTCGCGGGCTCGGGATCGATCGCGCCCAGCATCGCCGGCCAGACGCTTACTTTCAGCATCGGCACGCTGACGCTGGCCGCCGACAACATCACGGTCACTTACCGGGCGCGCGTCGCGAGCAACGTGCCGGTGGGCGTGCCACTCACCAACGGCGCCGCGCTGAGCTACGCGTCGCAACCCGGCGCCACCGGCGCACCGAACTCGGGTCGTACGGGCGGTGGAGGCATCAACGACTACAACGGCAACGCTAGCGCCTCGGTGATCCCGAACGCGAACATGCAGATCGCCGCCACCAAGACGGTAGCGATGGTCGTCGACGCCGATGGAACCGGCAACCTGACGCCGGGCGACACGGTGGAATGGACCGTCGTCCTTGCCAACAACGGGCCGCCGGTGACACATGTCGTGTTCAGCGATGCCGTGCCCGCGAACACGACGTACGTGCCGGCGTCGCTCGTCACGACCAAGGGAACGCCGAGTGTCGCGTTGCCCGCGTTGAGCGTCGCGGTCGGCCCGATGGCGACCGGCGAGGTCGTGACGATCAAGTTCCGGACCACCGTGAACGCTGGCGTCGCCGCGGGCACGCTGCTGTCCAACCAGGGCAGTGTCGATTCCGATCAGACGGTACCGACACCGACCGACGCCGATGGCGACCCTAGCAACGGCAATCAGCCGACCGCGATCCTGGTTAACGGCATAGCAGCCGTCGCGGTGATCAAGTCGCAATCGTTCCCTGGCGACACCAACATCGACGGCCTGCTCAATCCGGGTGAAACCATACGCTATACGGTCGTCGTCACGTCCACCGGAACTTCGCAGGCCGCGAGCGTCGTGCTGACCGATCCCGTACCGGCGCATACCACCGTGCAGACGGTTGTCTCCAGCGTGGGAACGGTCACCGGCATTGCGCCTCCGACGGTCAATCTCGGCACCATGCTTCCCGGCGCGATCGCGACGATCACGATCGACGTGCGCGTTGACACCGGCACCGCGCCAGGAACGATCATTACCAACCAGGCTAGCGTGAGCGCGCAGGCGCTGCCGACGCTGCCCAGCAATATCGTGAACGCGCCGGTGGTCGCCTTCGGCACCGAGAATCCGCCATCGGGCAGCAAGACCGTTCGCTTCGTCTCGCAGAATCTGCTCGAGTGGCGCATGGCGTGGATCAACAGCGACAATACGCTGCCGCTCGCGATCCGGGTTCGCGACCCGATACCGTCCGGTGTGACGTACATCGCCGGGTCGGTTGCGTGCAACGCGCTCGGCTCTTCGGTCGTCGCCAGCTGCATCTATGACGCCGGAACGAACGCCATCGTCGTCAATGCCACGCTCGGGCCGGACGCCGGCAAATTCATCGAGGCGCTCGCCGCCAATCCGCTGGTGATCACGTTCCGCACCAGCGTAAGCGCGGGCAATGCGTTGGTAACCAACGTCGCGGTCTGCTACTGGGACGCCAACGGCAACGGTGACGTTGGAGACGATGTCAGTGCAGGCCAGGTCCCGCTCAGCGCGCTCGCGCAATACGGCATCACGTCGGTACCACTCGATGACGCCCGCATGCTGCTGGCACTGGCGGTGTTGCTCGCGCTCGCCGGGTTGGGCAACTTGCGTCGCCGGCGCTAGCGTTGCAATCAGGCCGTGTCCGGGCACCCCGCGCGCAAGGGATGGCGTCGTCACGGGGAAACGGCCGGTTCCTTGCGTCGCTGTGATGGCCTTGCTATACTCTTTGGCTATTTTTGCGTGCCCCAGACGGGCTTCAAGCGGGCTTCAAGCCGCCACATCACGGCCGTTTAGCCAAAAAGGATTCGATACATGCCAAGCGTTCGCGTTCGCGAGAACGAGCCCTTCGAAGTGGCCCTGCGCCGCTTCAAGCGCACCATCGAGAAGACGGGCCTGCTCACCGAGCTTCGCGCCCGCGAGTTCTACGAAAAGCCGACCGCCGAGCGCAAGCGCAAGCTGGCCGCCGCGGTGAAGCGCCATTACAAGCGCCTGCGCAGCCAGCAGCTGCCGCCGAAGCTGTACTAGCCCGCCGTATCGCGGCACCGTGGTGCCGGCAGCCGGAGTACCGAGGGGCGAAGCGATTCGCCCCTTTGCATTGTGTGCAGCAGTTGCGTTGCGGGGCGTGGCCCGTTCATGGCGCCGCCGCTCACTTCCGGAGATCGTCGATGACCCTCAAAGCACGCATCACCGAGGACATGAAGAACGCGATGCGCGCGAAGGACGCGGCGCGCCTGTCGACCATCCGCCTGCTGCTCGCCGCGCATGAAGCAGCGCGAGGTCGACGAGCGGATCGAGCTCATCGACGCCGACGTCGTCGTCGATCATCGAGCAAGATGATCAAGCAGCGCCGCGAATCGATCGCGCAGTTCGAAGCCGGCGACGCGTCCGGACCTGGCGGCCGCCGAGCGTGCCGAGATCGAGCAGTCTGCAGGCTACATGCCGCAGCAGTTGTCCGACGCCGAAATCGACGCGCTGATCGCTGCGGCCGTCGCTGCGGCGCCGGCACCGGCGGCATGGCGGCGATGGGCAAGGTCATGGCAGCGCTCAAGCCGCAGCTCGCGGGACGCGCCGACATGGCGCAGGTATCGGCCAAGGTCAAGGCACGCTCTCGGCGCCGCTTGACCGGCAGCCGGGATTCCGGTCGCGCGGCGCCGTCCTCTTCGCGGCACACCGTCGCCTATAATGGATCTGAGAGAGGGCGACCCGCGCATCCGCTCGAGGCGGTCGCGGCTCTGCAGCGATAAGGTCATGATTCCAAACGATTTCATTCAGACGCTGCTGGCCCGGGTCGATATCGTCGACGTCGTCGACCGCTACGTGCCGCTCAAGAAAGCGGGCGCCAACTACGCCGCCTGCTGCCCGTTCCACAGCGAAAAGACGCCGTCCTTCACCGTCAGCCCGACGAAGCAGTTCTATCACTGCTTCGGCTGCGGCGCGCACGGCACCGCGATCGGCTTCCTGATGGAATACGCCGGCAAGTCGTTTCCCGACGCCGTCGAGGAGCTCGCGCGCGATGCCGGGCTCGAGGTGCCGCGCGCGAGCGACGGCTCGGCGATGCCCAGCGCCGCGAGCAGGCGCAGGACCTGTCCGGGCTGATGCTCGAAGCCGCGCGCGTTCTATCGCAGCGCGCTGAAGGACTCGCCGCGTGCGATCGACTACCTGAAGGGCCGCGGGCTGACCGGCGCGATCGCCGCGCGCTTCGGCATCGGCTACGCGCCCGACGACTGGCAGCCGCTTGCCGCGGCATTCCAGCGACTACGACGACACGGCGCTGGAGACCGCGGGCCTGGTCATCGCCGGCGACGGCGGCAAGCGCTACGACCGTTTTCGCGACCGCATCATGTTTCCGATCCACGATGGCAGCGGGCAGAGTCATCGGGTTCGGCGGGCGCGTCCTCGACCGACGGCGAGCCGAAGTACCTGAACTCGCCGGAAACGCCGCTTTTCTCCAAGGGTCGCGAGCTCTACGGCCTGTTCCAGGCGCGTCACGCCGATCCGCGACGCCGGCCGGTGGTCGTCGTCGAAGGCTACATGGACGTCGTCGCGCTCGCGCAGCACGGCGTCGAGTACGCGGTCGCGACGCTGGGCACCGCGACCACGCCGGTGCACGTGCAAAAGCTGCTGCGCATGACCGACACGGTGGTCTTCTGCTTCGACGGCGACGCGGCCGGCCGCCGCGCCGCGTGGCGGGCGCTCGAGAACACGCTTTCCGGCGCTGAGCGACGGCAAGAACGCGCGCTTCCTGTTTCTGCCCGACGGCGAGGACCCGGACGACTACATCCGCGGCCGCGGCAAGGTGGCGTTCGAGGCGCTGGTCGACGCGGCGACGCCGCTGTCGGACTTCCTGCTGGCAGAGCTTGCCGACGCGGCACCCGCCGACCTCCGCCGAAGGACGCGCTGCACTGGTCAACGCGGCCAAGCCGCTGCTCGCGGAACTGAGCGCTCCGATTCTGGCGACGATGCTGCGCCGCGGCCTGGCCGAGGCTCGCGCGGCCTGTCCGAGGCTGATCTGGCGGGACTGTTGCCGCAAGCCGCGGCGGCGGCGACCTCCCGCTCGCCGCCCACGGCCTTGCACGCGCTCCGGTCGCGAGCGCGGGGCGCCGGCTCCTGCGGGTGCTCGACCTTCAGGCCCAGCCTTGCCACCGGCTTCGAAAGCGGGCTCCTGCAGTCGAGGACAGGCGCCGAGGCGCGCTGCGGTCGACGTTCGTCCAGCAGGTCGCGCGCCGTCACACCGATGAAACCACCAGCGCGGCGCTGCTCGAGGCGTGCGCGCGGCAGCAGTCACGAAGGCCTGTTCGACGAGCTCGCCGCTGAAATCTGTCGATGGGAGGAGAGCTACGACGGCGAACGCTCGAACTGGCTGGTCTGGTCGCAAGAGTTGAAGCGCGACCGCGAAAGCGCTGCGCTGAGAGAGATGGTGCGTGCGCCGAAGCCCTGAAGAGTGGTCGGCGGAGCAGCGCGACCAGGTGCGGGAGTTTCGTCGCGCCGAGGTTGCGCCGGAAGCTCGGGACAAATGAGGCGTTTGCGCATGTTATAATTTGAAGTTTTCCCGAGTCGGCCCAACCTTGACTTCAAGGTAATGAGGAGTCGCTCTAGACCCTGAAGCAGCCCGCCCGCGTCTGCCTGTCGCACGCGTGCCTAAAACGCAGGACGATCATGGCCAAAAAGCAATCCAAGCCCGCCAGCAAATCGCCCGCCAAGTCCGCCCGCCGCAGCGTGCTTAAGGCTAAGGCGCGGCCCAAGGCAAAGCCGCGCCAAAAGGTCCGCGGGCGCGCGCAAGCCCGCGACGGTCTCTGCGGACTAGCGGAAAAGCGTCCAAGCCGGCAAAGCGCAAGGTCGCGCCGAAGGCGGCTGCACGCAAGCCCGCGAAGCCTGTGGCGAAGCGCAGCGCGCCGAAAGCCAAGGCCGCCAAGCCCGTCGCCAAAAAACTGCCGGTGAAACCGGTTGCCAAGACGACGGCGAAGCCCGCGCCCAAGCCTGTCGCCAAAGCCCCCGTCAAGCCGTTGCCCAAAGTCTCCGCCGGCAAATCGCAGGCTGCTGCGGCGCGGAAAGACACCCACCGCTGCGAGCGGCAAGGGCGGCGCGCAGGCTCCCGCCGTGAAGCCCTCCGCCGGCGAGATCGCCGCGCGGCTGTCGGCACGCCGCACCGAGAAGGCGCTCGCCGAAGGCAAGGCGCAGCGGCAAGAACGGCGGCGTCGAGCTGCGCAAGGTCGAGCTGACGCCGGCCGAGGCCGAAGCGCGCAAGACGCGGCTGAAGAACCTGATCGTGCTCGGCAAGGAGCGCAGCTACCTCACCTACGCCGAGATCAACGACCACCTGCCCGACGACATCCTCGACGCCGAGCAGATCGAGGGCATCATCTCCATGATCAACGACATGGGGATCCAGGTCTACGACGAGGCGCCGGACGCCGAAACGCTGCTGATGTCGGAGGCGGCGCCGACCGCTGCCGCACGACGACGTCGACGAGGAAGCCGCCGAAGCCGCGGTGTCGACGCTCGACTCCGAATTCGGCCGCACCACCGACCCGGTGCGCATGTACATGCGCGAGATGGGCTCGGTCGAGCTCCTCACGCGCGAAGGCGAGATCGAGATCGCCAAGCGCATCGAGGAAGGCCTGAAGCACATGATCATGGCGATCTCGGCGTGCCCGATGACGGTCGCGCAGATCCTCGAGCTCGCCGCCAAGATCGAGCGCGACGAGCTCAAGATCGACGACGTCGTCGACGGCCTGATGGACTTCAACGAGCAGCTCGCAGCGATCGAGCGACGACGAGCGAAGACGCCGAGGAGGACGAGGAAGCGAAGACGACAGCGGCGCGATCGCCGCCGAGAATCTCGAGCGGCTCAAGGTCGCCGGCGCTGGAGCGCTTCGCGACGATCCGCCGGCTGTACACGCGCATGCTCGCCGTCCTGCAGAAGGACGGCCACAAGGCGCCGAAGTACCTCGAGCTGCAGAAGAAGATCTCCGCCGAGCTGATGCAGATCCGCTTCGCCGCGCGCCAGGTCGAGCGGCTGTGCGACAGCGTGCGCTGCGAGGTCGACAACATCCGCCAGATCGAGCGCAAGATCCAGGACCTCGTGCGTGAACAAGGGCGGCATGCCGCGCCCGGACTTCATCAAGAAGTTCCCGGAGCACGAGACCAGCCTGCGCTGGATCGACCGCGAGATCGCCGCGCAGCACAGCCTACAGCGAGGCGCTCGACGCGCTACCGGCAGGCGATCGTCGAGCAGCAGCAGAAGCTCCTCGACCTGCAGAAGCGCGTGATGATCCCCTTGAAGGACCTGAAGGAGATCAACAAGCAGATGTCGACCGGCGAAGCCAAGGCGCGCAAGGCCAAGCGCGAGATGACCGAGGCCAACCTGCGCCTGGTGATCTCGATCGCCAAGAAGTACACCAACCGCGGCCTGCAGTTCCTCGACCTGATCCAGGAAGGCAACATCGGCCTGATGAAGGCCGTGGACAAGTTCGAATACCGCCGCGGCTACAAGTTCTCGACCTACGCCACGTGGTGGATCCGCCAGGCGATCACGCGCTCGATCGCCGACCAGGCGCGCACCATCCGCATCCCGGTGCACATGATCGAGACGATCAACAAGATGAACCGCATCTCGCGGCAGATCCTGCAGGAGACCGGGCAGGAGCCCGATCCGGCGCTGCTGGCCGAGAAGATGGAGATGCCCGAGGAGAAGATCCGCAAGATCCTCAAGATCTCCAAGGAGCCGATCTCGATGGAGACGCCGATCGGCGACGACGACGACTCGCATCTGGGCGACTTCATCGAGGACGCGAGCACGGTCGCGCCGGTCGATGCCGCGGTCAACGCGAGCCTGCGCGACGTGTGCAAGGACGTGCTCGACACGCTGACGCCGCGCGAGGCGAAGGTGCTGCGCATGCGCTTCGGCATCGAGATGAACACCGACCACACGCTGGAAGAAGTCGGCAAGCAGTTCGACGTCACGCGCGAGCGCATCCGCCAGATCGAGGCGAAGGCGCTGCGCAAGCTGCGCCATCCGTCGCGCTCGGAGAAGCTGCGGAGCTTCCTCGAAGGCGAAGGCTAGCCGCGCGCGTTTCATCTCGTAGATAAAAAACGCCTCGGCATGCCGGGGCGTTTGTTTGAATAGCGTCCAATACTCCCTGCATTCTCCGCGCTCGCGCCACTTTCGGCCGGACTAACTCCGAAATCTGCCGGATTCGTCGCAACGATGGCGGCGCGGCCGCGCGGGACCTTAAAGTCGCTGCGTCCACTTCGACGATCTTGTGTCGATGTGACATTCACCACAGGGAGCAGACGATGAAGAAGCTGACGAAGGAAAATCACACGAGTGGCCTGATGACCAAATGCGCGGCCACCATCCCGCTGATCCTGTTCTTCTCGGGGCTCGCGGCAGCCGACGTCACGCACAAATGCAGGAACGACATCCTGCAGGGGCAGTACGTCTTCACCGCCACCGGATTTACGCGGGCCCCTAACAGCGTGCCTGGCACTCCGTGGGTTCCCAAGGCGATCCTCGAAGTCCTGCATTTCAACGGCGACGGCACGCTGACCACACCAGCCGTCACAATCGCGAACCCGTTCGGCGACACCGGCAACATACTTCAGCCCCCATCGGGCGCCAACGGCTTGTATTCGATCAACGCCGATTGCACCGGTATCGTGCAGTTTTTGGACGCGACTAATGCAACGTTCAAGATCCAAGTCGACCCTCCCCAGGGCGACACCATCTGGATGATCCAGACCAATCCACCCAACAACGTGTTCCAAGGCAGCGCCACGCGCGTGTGGTGAAAGCCTTCACGTCTCGATTCCTGTCAATCATGATCGGGGTAGCTCCCGCACGCGCGACGGCAAAGGGCAAGAGTATGGAGCCGTTGCACCTGTCGGCTGGGAAACACCGAACTGGAGAAAACGCAAACGCCCCGGCACGTCGGGGCGTTTGCTTGGGGCGCTCTATCAGCGCGAAACAGGCGGCGATGACGAAGCGTTCACACTGCTTGAGCCGGATTGGCTCCGGAATCGCCGAGCTTCGTCGCAACAGCGCGGCGGCGACCCCCTCTATTACGCTCTCGCCGAAGCGTGCCTCTTCGCAATCAGGGGCCAATCTTGAATAGACTTTTGTTGCGATGCGTTGCAGCGGTGCTGGCGACCGCGGCCACGTGGGTGTCGGCATTGCCCGGGACGTTTACGATCGAACAGATCTACTCAAACGCGGATGGCACCGTGCAATTCGTCACGATTTACGACAGAGGCCAAGTCGGTTGCGATGCTCACGAGAATCTCTGGGCCGGCGAGTCATTGATAAGCACGGGTCCCGCTCCCGCAAAAACGTTCGTGTTTCCCACCAATCTGTCGACCTGCCGGACGTCGGACCGGCATATCCTCATTGCCACGGATGGCTTCGCCGCACTGCGGATCGTCTCGCCGGATTACGTCATGCCGAATGGCTTTGTCCAAATTCCCAACGGCGACCTCAACTTTGCCGGAGTGAGCCAGGTGACATATATTGCGCTGCCCAACGACGGCGTCACGGCCATCCTTGCCGACGGCACGCGAATACCAAATCTCGCAACGAATTTTGCTGGCGACGAAGGGTCTGTCACGACCGCGACGCCACCAGCCGCTACCAATTACCAGGGCCTGTGGTACAAAGCGCCCGCCGAATCGGAATCGGGTTGGGGCATCAATTTCGCGCATCAAAGCGATATCATCTTCGCCACCTGGTTCACCTACGATTCGGCAGGCAAGGCTTGGTGGCTCACCATGACCGCAACCAAGACAGCCGAAGGCGTCTACAGCGGCCAACTGATGCGCACCAACGGCGCACCGTTCAGCGCCTTTGTTCCCCCAGTGACGGCGACTGCGGTCGGCACCGGCACGCTGACCTTCAGCAGCGCCACCGCCGGCACCTTCAGCTATACCGTCAACGACGGTGCCAACGTCGCCACACAGACTAAGGCCATCGTGCCGCAGGTCTTCGCCACCGTCCCCTCCTGCGTCTGGGGTGCACAGCCCGATCTCGCGCAAGCGACCAACTACCAGGACCTGTGGTGGGCCACCGGCGGCAGCGAGTCCGGGTGGGGAGTCAATCTCACCCATCAGGGCACCACTATTTTCGCCACCTGGTTCACCTACGATGCCAATCATAATCCGCTGTGGCTTTCCGGGGTGATGGCGCAGACCGCGCCGAAGACCTATACCGGGTCGTTGCTGCTCACCGGCGGTCAGGCGTTCAGCGCCGTGCCCTTCGACCCGACCAAGATCACACGCACGACGGTGGGCACGGCGACCTTCACCTTCGCCAATGGCAACGCCGGCACCTTTAGCTACAACGTCGACTTGGGCGACGGCGTCTACAAGGCCACCCAGACCAAGTCGATCACCCGACAGGTCTTCCGCTCGCCGGGTACCGTCTGCCATTGAACGACGTACTCCCTCTGGCGACTTCCGACCTGGCCTTGGTACCATGCGCACGCTGCGCCCGGATCGATGAACAAGACCAAGAACCACGACGACGCCCGCCGCCACTTCCTGCGCCTTGGCTTCAGCCTCGGCGCCGGGCTCGTTCTGCCGCCCGGGCTCGTAGGTTGCACTTCCGACGGCGGCTCGGCGCACCCGCTGCCTGACGAGAGCTCTGTCGAGGCGCCCACCCTTGCATCGGTCGGGGAGAGCTTGACGTCACGTTCAAGCTCGCCTATGCGCGCACGATGCTCAACCGGCGTGTAGACGAGGCTTCATGCTGGCGCTATCCGTCGACGGCACGGTCTGCGCATGGGGAAGCAACGCGGCTGGCCAGCTGTGCCTCGGGCATCTGTCGTCGATCGACGGTCCCGAATCTATTGAATACGACAAGAGCATTACGTCGATCGCCGCTGGTTCGATCCACGCGGCAGCAGTGACCTGCGACGGCGAAGTGTTTGCAAGGGGCAACAATCATCATGGGCAGTTGGGTCGAAGACTTCCGCGCTACGCGACGACGCCGCTGCCCGTCGCCATTCCGGAGTGCGTGCGCAGCGTGGCGGCCGGCATGCATTTCTGTCCGGCGCTGGGCAGGAGCGGTCGCGTTTATGCATGGGGATGGAATGGCCATGGTCAGCTTGGGAGTGATAACGAGGATCGCTCGGCACCGACCCGGATTGAGGGACTTGAGGGCATACGCTCGGTCGCAAACGGAGAGACGCACGTTGTGGTGATCGCCGATGACGGACTTTGGGGTTGAGGCAACAATGCGAGCGGACAACTGAGCGCATTGAATCGCATCCAGAAGCGCCCGGCGCCATTCCTGGCGTCACGATAGAGCACCTAGCGTTGCGAAACGTTGAGCCGGTGAGAAAATCTACGCAGCCGATGCTGGCCGACATGCGCGCAACCGCCGATACTCAAACGGATCCCGGAACCGAAGCGCGCACGGCACCTCGATCTTTCCCCGGGGCAGTATGTGCGTGGTTCGCGCAGACATTCGCCGGCCTGACGTGGCAGCGGCTGGGCGTTTTCTGTCTCGTCATTCTCGTAATTTCGATGAGTGAAGGGCCGCCCTTCCACGTCCTGCGGTCGGGCAGCGGATGGGCCGACACGGTGGCCGCCTTCGCCAAGGCATGGGCGTATCTGTTGCTCTTGTTCACGCCGGTGCTGCTACTTGTCACGGCAGTCGAGCACCGCAGGCCGCGAGGCGCACGGGGCCGAATTCTTGCACTGTCGCTTGCGATCATCGGCGGCCAGACGATCGGCACCATTCTCTTCGGGTTGGCGTTGCCGGTGCTTTATCCCGAAGGGTTCATGGCGGCGTGGTCCGGGTCCCTGCCCGACCGCGCACCGAGCCGGGCCGACGCGTTGCTGTTCATCGTGGGCTTTGGATTAGCCTTCCTCGGTGCCAGCGTTGTGGCGACCACCCTTTGGTTTTACCTGAAGCGCGACCTCGACACCCGCGCAGCGCTCGATCGCGAGCGTCACGACCACCAGGAAGCGGAGCGTGAGAGCCTTGAGGCACGACTATCCGCGCTGCAGGCGCAGATCGAGCCGCACTTCCTGTTTAACACGCTCGCAAGTGTGCGGCGCCTTTACGAGACCGATCCGGTTTCAGGCCGCTCGATGCTGCAGCACCTTTCGCGCTACCTGGCCGCTTCGCTGCCCATGCTGCGCGAATCGCGATCGACGCTTGGTCGCGAGCTCGCACTGGCCATCGCGTATCTCAACGTCCAGAAGATAAGGATGGGGAACCGACTCGCGTTCGATATCGATGTACCGGCGCTGCTCAACGATGTCTTGGTGCCGCCGATGATGCTCGCAACATTGGTCGAGAACGCAGTGGTGCACGGTCTCGGTCCGGTCCTCGAAGGCGGCCACATCCGCATCGGCGCCTCTGAAGTAGCAGGCCGCCTCGCGCTAGAGGTGGCCGATACCGGGCGTGGCTTGATGGGCGAGTGGGGTTGCGGCGTCGGCCTTGCCAACATCCACGCTCGCTTGGCGTCGGAATTCGGGGGTGCTGCCTCGTTGAACCTTGCCGGATGTGTCGATGGCGGCGTCGTGGCGAGCCTGGTGATCCCGATTCAGGCACCGTCGCGGAAGCTTGCGGCATGACCTCCGCGGTCGTCCCCATACAGCAATCCAAGCCCCTGTCCAAACGGCCGCTGGAGTTCGTGTGGACCGCATGGCGTGCCCTCACCCGCCGTCATTTCTACTACGCGTCGCTGGCGGGGCTGGGACTTGCATTGGTGGAGGGCATCGGCACCGCGATGTGGGTCCAAGGGATATGGTGGAAGACTTTTCTAAGCATTTTCGTTCCAGCGATGGCGCAAGCCTTGCTCTTGCTGCTGTGCCTGTCCGTTGCCGCGGATGTCAAGGTCAGTCGAAGCCCGAAGTGGATACCCTTCGCGCTCGCCGCGACGGTTGCCAGCGTCATGACCATGTGCGTCGTTTTGATAGTCATCCACTTGTCTTCGAACGGCACTAGGTCGTTTTTTTGGGCGTGCGCGAATCTGACCGGGTACTTGCTTTATAGCATGCTCGCCGCCCTGGGTTATATGTACGGATTCGACGCCGTCCGGCGAGCCGATGGGCTGCGCAGCCTGCAATTGGAGCGCACGCGCGTTGCCCGTGAAGCCTATGAGGCTCGCCTCAAAGCCTTGCAGGCACGCGTGGAACCGCGCTTTCTTTTCGACACGCTGGCAGACATCGAAACGGCCTACGTACGCAGTTCGGATGCCGGCCATCGCCTGATCGACGAGCTCATCGTCTATCTTCGCGCGGCGCTGCCGACCATCGACCAGCCAACGTCCTCATTGTCGGCGGAGCTCACGCTGATAAGGGCGTGGCTGCGAATCGTCCACGTACACGAGAATGGCCGCCTGAATTTTTCAGTCACCGAACCGGAACGATCGAGCGATTTCAGGATGCCGTCGATGCTGCTCCTGCCGCTCGTTCAGCACGCGGTCGAAAGCTCGCGCGCCTGTTCACACGCCACGATCACGGTGTCGGCGGACATCGGCGATCAGCTCGCGCGCATCGTCGTGACCGCGGGCCCCGGTTGCGAACTGCCCGCCGAGACGGCAGCGACGGCCGCGATCCACGAAAGGCTTCGCGTCATCTACGGATCGAATGCAGCACTTCAGCTGGTCAATACCGAACGCAATGAATATCGCGCCGACCTGGAGATTCCCGCATGAGCGCGCCGACAGCCATCATCGCCGAAGACGAAGCGGTGCTGCGCGACGAATTGCGGGCGCGCCTAGCTGAGCTATGGCCGGAGCTCGTCGTCAGCGCCGAGGCCGCCGACGGACTCGAAGCCACGCGCGCGCTCGCCGCACACACGGCCGATGTCCTGTTCCTCGACATCCAGATGCCCGGCATGACCGGACTCGACGTCGCACGGCTGGCGAGCGGCAAGTGTCACGTCGTGTTCGTGACCGCGTTCGACAAATACGCCGTGGCGGCGTTCGAGCGAGGTGCGGTGGACTATGTGATGAAGCCGTTCACCACCGCGCGGCTCGCGGAGACCGTGGTGCGCCTGAAGGAGCGCATGCGCGACCGGCCGGCGAAGCTCGATGAGTTGCTGAGCCTGCTGGCCGACAAGACGCGCGGAGGCAAGGAATACCTGCGCTGGGTGACCGCCTCGCAGGGCGATACGACGTCCATCATCACCGTCGACCAGATCTGCTATTTCCGCGCCGACAACAAGTACACGATGGTGATCACCCCCGACAAGGAAGCGTTGATCCGCCGGCCCATCAAGGAGCTGGCCGAGGCGGTCGATCCGAGCGTTTTCTGGCAAATCCACCGATCTACCGTGGTCAACATACACGCGGTCGCCAGCGTGACGCGCGATTTCCGCGGTCATTTGAACGTGAAGCTCAAGCAGCGCAAGGAAACGCTTCCGGTCAGCGAGTCGTATACGCACCTGTTCAAGCAGATGTGATTGGCCCTAGTAGCGCGCGCTGCCCGGCGTGCGCGGAAACGGAATCACGTCGCGCACGTTGGCAAGTCCGGTCGCATACGCGACCGTGCGCTCGAATCCGAGTCCGAAGCCCGCGTGCGGAACGGTGCCGTAGCGGCGCAGGTCGCGGTACCAGCTGTAGTGCTCGCGGTCGAGCCCGCTCTCGGCCATGCGCGCGTCGAGCACGTCGAGACGCTCTTCACGCTGGCTGCCACCGATGATCTCGCCGATCCCTGGAGCGAGCACGTCCATCGCCGCGACGGTTTTTCCATCGTCGTTCAGCCGCATATAGAACGCCTTGATCTCTCGCGGATAGTTCATCAGGATCACCGGCTTTCCCGCGTACGTCTCAGACACGTAGCGCTCGTGCTCCGACTGCAGGTCGATGCCCCACTTCACCGGGAACTCGAACTTCTGCTTCGCCTTTTCCAGCACTGCGATCGCCTCGGTGTAATCCATGCGCACGAACTGCGTATCGACGATGCCCTGCAGCTTGGCGATCAGTCCTTTCTCGATACGCTCCTCGAAAAACGCCATGTCGTCGCCGCGCTCCGCGAGCAGCGTGCGGAAAATGTGCTTGAGCAGCGCCTCGGCAAGCGTCGCGTTGTCGGACAGGTCGGCGAACGCGATCTCGGGCTCGATCATCCAGAATTCGGCCAGGTGGCGGCTGGTATTCGAGTTTTCCGCACGAAACGTCGGGCCGAAAGTGTAGACCTTGGACATCGCCATGCAGTAGGTTTCGACGTTGAGCTGGCCCGAGACCGTGAGAAACGCTTCGCGCCCGAAAAAATCCTGCGCGAAATCGACCTTGCCCGCCGGAGTGCGCGGAAGGTTCATCAGATCCAGCGTCGACACCCGGAACAGTTCGCCCGCACCCTCGGCGTCCGACGCGGTGATGATCGGCGTGTTCACCCAGTAGAAACCGTTCTCGTGAAAAAAGCGGTGGATCGATTGCGCTATGGTGTGACGCACACGCGTGACGGCGCCGATAACGTTGGTGCGCGGACGCAGGTGCGCGACCTCGCGCAGGAATTCGAGCGAATGCGCCTTGGGCTGAATGGGATACGAATCGGGATCCTCGACCCAACCGACGACGTTGATATTGGTCGCCTGCATCTCGAAGGGCTGACCCTTGGCGGGGGAAGGCACGATCATTCCGGTCGCCTCGACGGCGCATCCGGCGGTCAGCTTCTGAATCTCGGTGGCGTAATTGGCGAGCGCGGCCGGCGCGACGACCTGCACCGGATGAAAGCCCGATCCATCCGACACATTGACGAAGGAGATTCCCGCCTTCGAGTCGCGACGCGTGCGCACCCAGCCGCGAACCGTCACCGGAACGTCGGCGGGCGCCTCGCCCGACAGAATGGCCGCACACGACAGGACGCTCATCTGCCGCACCCCATCCGCAAACGCAAGCCGCGCGCTGTCGCCCTCGCCCCAATCTTCATCGCATCCCCAAGTGTCGATCGGCGTGCGATTCGCCTGCCGATCGTCGATTCTATCGTGCGCTGGTCGTCGCGCGCGTGACCCGGCGCCGCCCCGTGCCCAGATCGAGCGTGACCACCATCTGGTCCGAATCGTTGGGATCGCGGCGCACCGTGAATCCTATGTCGCGCATGAAGGCGAGCATCGGCGAATTCATCGTGAGCACGTTGCCGATCATGCGCGCATAGCCGCGCTTCGCAGCGACGGCGATCAGTCGCTGCAGCAGCAGGCGGCCGACCCCCCGGTGCTGCCATGCGTCGCCAACGACGATGGCGAACTCGACGGTCTCCCCATCCGGGTAGGCGACGTAGCGCGCCACGGCGACGATGTGCTCCCCCTGCGTTTCCCCGTCGCCTTCGTCGAGCGCGACGAGCGCCAGCTCGCGGTCATAATCGACCTGCGTGAAGCGAGCCAGCATCTGCGGAGTCAAGCCCGGCAAATGCTGCATGAAGCGCATGTAGCGCGTTTGCTGCGAGAGCGACGCTACAAATGCCTGTTCGAGCTCGGCGTCCTCGGGACGGATCGGGCGCACGCGCAGCATCGTCCCGTCGCGCAGCGTTATTTCGGACTCGAGCTCGGCGGGATAGGGGTGGATCGCCATGTGACGGTAGCCTGTCATCGCCGCCGGACGCGATCCGTCGATGGTGGCGCGCGCCGCAACCACCCATGCAGTACCGCGACGGGTGACCACCGGCGACAGCTCGAGTTCAGCAAGCCACGGCAGTGCGCACACCAGGGCCGAGACGTTGAGAAGCAGCGCGACCAGCGGCTCGTCGACGCGCTCGCGCCCGCCCGAGCCGCGGCGGATCAGCTCGAGCGCCAAAGCACGGTTGAGCGGCGGAAGCATCAGCGCGCGTTCGCTCCCGGGCGCACGCAAATCGCCGAGCGCGATAACCGGGCCGAAGACGGCGTCGGAATGCACTGCGACGCGCACGGTCATCGTACCGGGGTCGGGGACGAGCGTCTCGAGCGGCTTGCGCACGACGACCGGTTCGTTTCGCCGCGCGCGACCGCGCACGCGGCGCAGCTCCGCGAAGGCATTGGCGAATGCGACTCCGGTGCGCAGCCGCGTGCGCGACGGTGCGTCGCCTTCTTCGCTTTCGAGCTCGACCGAAACCGGAAAGCCGAGCTGGCGCGCCGCCACACGTGCATCGTCGAGTCGCATGACCACCGCCATCGGCATGCTGACGCCGAAAGCGGCGAGCAGGACCTGCGTCTCACCGAGATTGAGCGTCGACCGGCCGGCGGCGATGGCGTGATCGCGCACGCGCAGTGCCGCCGCGAGGTCGGGCAAAAGCGGCTCGGGCTGCGGCGGCGGCACCTGCAGCAGCCATTCCTGGTTGCGTCGGTAGCTCGAGAGAAACGAGAACGCCTCGACAGCATTTTCCGGCGTGTGGAAATGAACGACGCCACCGGCCTCCAGCGCGGCATGCGCCTCGGGACGGTCGATCGAGCCCAGCCAGGCCGCAAGAATCGGCTTGTCGGAACCTCTCGCCGCGCCAGCCACTGCGCGCGCAGTATCGGTTGCCGGCGCCGCAGGCACCGAGACGTGCATGACCAGCACCGCATCAACGCCACGATCGGCGATCAGCGTGCGCAACGCCATCGCGAATTGCTCCGGAGTAGAACCGTTCTCGAGATCGACCAGCCCCGCCGGCGCGCCCTTCTGCGGCACCCATGCCTGCAAAGCCGCGACGCTTTCCGGCGATAGGCTCGCCAGCGCGACATTCATCTCGGCAGCCCGATCGGCGGCAACGACGCCGGGACCGCGGCCGTTGGTGACGATCCCCAGTCGATTGCCGCGCGGGATGCGCCCTGCGCCGAGCATGAGCGCCGCCGCAAACAACTGCGTGTAGGTGCGCACGCGCACGGTGCCCGCGCGCTCGAGCACCGCATCGAACACGCGGTCGGGGTCGATCGCGGGCGATGGCGCGGACGCGATGAGCGAACGCCCCGCCTTGAGCACCACCACCGGCTTGGTGCGCGCCGCGGCGCGCAGCGCCGAAACGAAGGCACGCGCGTCGCGGATGCGCTCCACGTACAGCACGATGCTGTCGGTCTGCGCATCGGCGAGCGCGAATTCCAGGACCTCACCGAAATCCACGTCGGCGGCGGCGCCGAGCGTCACGACCGTGGAGAATCCGACGCCCGCCGCGTGCGCGAAGTCGAGCAGCGCTCCGGCGATCGCCCCGGACTGCGTGATCAGCGCAAGCCGTCCGGAAACGGCTTTCGCGGTTCCGGAGGTTGCGTCCAGCCCGATCGCGGGGCGCATGATCCCGAAGCTTCCCGGTCCGAGCATGCGTATGCCTGCCGCACGCGCGCGCGCGGCGAGCTTGCGCCGCCATCGCAAGTAGGCCTCGGGCCGCGATGCGGTGGCGCTGCTCATAACGACGGCGGCGCGCACGCGCCCCCGGCATTGATCGATAGCTTCCGGAACGGCTTCAGGTGGCACGCAAATGACGGCCAGATCCACCGGACGATCGATCGCACGCAGCGAGCGATACGCCTTGCGACCCTGCACGTCGTTGTGGCGCGCATTGACGAGGTATATCGGTCCGCGAAAGCCGCCGGCGAGCAGGTTTTCGCAGACGATGCGGCCGAGCGAACCGACGCGGTCTGATGCACCCATCAGCGCGATCGAGCGCGGCGCCAGCAGCGGCCACAGGTGATGGGTCGGATCCATCGGGAAGTAGTAAGTCTATCTCACCCGCCGTACTACTCCACACGGTCGTCCTCCGATCGCCAGGACGACACCCATGGTAATCAGTGACTTACGTTGTATCGCCTTGGCAGCAATTGCCTGACATATAAAAGCCTTGACAATTGTTGTCTAGGCAATATAATACGCTCATGACCACGGAACTGCTTGACGCTATGAGCGGCCACTACGATCCCAAGACCTATCTGCCGCGCGAAAGCATCGGACCCCTTTTGCATCGCGCGCGTATGCAAATTCTCGAAGACCTGGACCGGGAACTCGAGCCGCTCGACATCACGGCTGCGCAATACGTGATCCTGGTGACGTTGTCCGACCACGACGTCACCTCGGCATCGGGCCTCTGCCGAGGAGTGTCCTACGACCCGGGTGCGATGACGCGGATGATCGACCGCCTCGAAAAAAAGGGCTTGGTGCGTCGCGTGCGCCGCGCCGACGATCGTCGCAAAGTTGATCTGGAGCTCACCGACGAAGGCAAGGCGGTTCGTCCGAAGCTGATCGCCGCGGTCGTGAAAGTGCTCAACCATCGCCTGCGCGGATTCAACAAGGCTGAGGTCGAGCAGTTCGCCGAGTTTCTGCGGCGGATGGCCAGCGAGTGAAGGAAGACGCATGAGCGCTTGTGCTGCCAACCCAGGCATGAACCAAATCGAGATGACCCCAACGCTAACCGAAACCAAGAACCAACGTCGCTCGCGATGGGTCCAGATCATCGAGAAGCTGCGCGCTTGGGGACCGCTGTTCCTGCTGGCCGTGATCGTGCCAGGCGGCTCGCTGCTGGCGCTGCTCATCCTGCGTCGTCAACACGCACACGCGCACGACCGAGATCGATGAACGGAAGCATCAGAAACCTTGTCGCAAGTCTTCTGGCGATTCTGCTGATGGCGGGCTGCGCCGACATGAGCGGATTGTCCAGCACCTCCGCGCAGGGCGATGCCAACGCGCTCGCATCGACGCGCTCGCTCGCCGGAACCACGCTCTCGCCGGCTGCATGGCCGACCTCCGACTGGTGGACGGCATTCCACGATGCGCAGCTCGACGCACTGATGCAGGAAGCGCTGACCGGCAGCCCGACGCTCAAGGTCGCCGAGGCTCGCACGCGCAAGGCCCTGGCGTTCGCAGACAGCGCGAAGGCGGCGCTATATCCGCAGATCGAGGCCAACCTGGCGATTACGGAGCAGCGCTTTCCCGAGCACGGTCTCTACCCGCCACCGTTCGCCGGAACATGGAACACGTTCAACGTGCTGCAGGCAAACCTGAACTGGGAGATCGACTTCTGGGGCAAGAACCGCTCGGCGTACGAGAGCGCGCTCGACCTGGCGCGCGTCGCCGAGATCGACGCCTACGCGGCGCGGCTCGCGCTCTCGGTGAACATCACGCAGACCTACGTGCAGCTGCAGCGCGCCTATCTGCTGCTCGACGTCGCGCAGCTCACGCTCAAGGAGCGCGAAGACACCTACGCGCTCACGCGCGATCGCACCGTCGCCGGGCTCGATTCGCGCCTCGAATTGAAGCAGGCCGAGACCGCGATCCCCGCAACCAAGGAGCTGATCACGCGCCTCGAGGAGACCATTGCAATCAATCGCAATGCACTCGCCGCGCTGCTCGGACAAGGGCCGGATCGCGGACTCGCGATCACACGGCCGGCGGCCGAAGCGATGCGCAGCCTGGCACTGCCGAGCAACGTCCCCGCCGAGCTGATCGGACGCCGCCCCGACCTGGTGGCGCAGCGCTGGCGCATCGAGTCGTCGCAGCAGAACATCGCCAACGCGAAGGCGCAGTTCTATCCCAACATCAACCTCGCCGCTTTCGTCGGCTTGCAGAGCCTTGGCTCCGCGGGCTTCCTCAGTACGGCCAGCCGCACGATGGGGATCGGTCCGGCGATCACGCTACCTATTTTCGAAGGCGGACGGCTGCGCGCCAATCTGACGGAGACCCACGCCGACTACGATGCCGCCGTCGAACAATACAACCAGGCGATGGCCGACGCGCTGAAGGACGTCGTCGATCAGCTCACGTCGTGGCGCAGCGTGGAGCAGCAGCTCGTGCAGCAGCAGGCCGCGCTCGACAGCGCGCAGGAAGCGTACAACCTCGCACTGATGCGCTACCGCGAGGGCATCGGCAACTACCTGCAAGTGCTCAGCGTGGAAGCGCCGCTGCTCGATCAGCAGAGTCTCGCCGCCGAGCTGCGTGCGCGCCAGCTCGATATTTCAGTCAACCTCGTCCGCGCGCTGGGCGGCGGGTTCGATGCATCGTCGATGCCGCTCGCATCGGCCAACCCCGCGGCTCACTGAGCGTTCATTATGGCAAACACCTGCGATCTGTCGATGTCGCATTGCCCATCGAGTCGCTGCCCCGATAGCCCACGCAAGACGATGAGCCGCGGCGGGCGACTGACGACAATCGCGCTCGCCATCGCGTTGCTGAGCCTGGTTGTATGGGGAGAGATCTGGGCGATCGAAAACGCGCCATCGCTTATCGAGTCGTGCGACTCGGTGCTCTCGACCGAAGGCGCGCCGGGCGACGCCTGCACGCGCGCATTGCCGCTGGCCGCGATCCCTGCCACGGTTCCCGTCACCACTGAATAAAAAAGCGCCCCTCCAGCGCCCGCTCCAGGAATCCCGCCATGCCTGAACCAACCTCCACGCCCAACTCCGCCGCCGCACCGGCGGCCTCGACGATGCGCGCCAAGCGCAAGCGCTGGCTGGTCATCGCCCTGCTCGCCTTCGTTGCCATCGGCTTGGGCTACGGCGCGTACTGGGCCGTTGCGCTGCGCGACCTGCAATCGACCGACGACGCCTACGTCAACGGCAACGTGGTGCAGATCACGCCGCAGATTTCCGGCATCGTTGTCGCCATCGGCGCGGACGACACGCAATTCGTGAAGGCGGGGCAGACGCTCGTCCAACTCGACCAGGCCGATGCGAAAGTCGCGCTCGAACAGGCGGAAGCCCAGCTCGCGCGCACCGTGCGCGAAGTGCGCAGCCTGTTCGCCACGTCGGCGCAACTGCAGGCGACCGTCGAGATGCGCCAGAGCGAGCTCGACCGCGCCAACGGCGACGTTGCGCGTCGCGAGCGGCTAGCCGCGTCCGGCGGCGTTTCCGGCGAGGAGCTTTCGCACGCGCGCGGGGCGCAGAACACCGCGCAAGCCGCGCTGCTGGTGGCGCAGGAGAACCTGCAGGTCAACCGTGCGCGCATCGACCGCACGACCGTCGAGAACCACCCCGACGTGCAGAACGCGGCGGCCAAGGTTCGTGAGGCGTACCTTATCCTCGCGCGCACCACCCTGCCGGCGCCCGTGAGCGGCTTTGTCGCCAAGCGCTCGGTGCAGCTCGGCCAGCGCGTGAGCCCAGGCGCGCCGCTGATGGCGATCGTGCCCCTCGACCAGGTTTGGGTCGACGCGAACTTCAAGGAGCCACAGCTCGCAGCGATGCGCGCGGGACAGCCGGTGAAGCTGGTGGCAGACCTGTACGGCGGCAAGATCGTGTATCACGGCCACGTGGTGGGATTCGGCGCAGGCACCGGCTCGGCTTTCGCTCTGCTGCCCGCGCAGAACGCCACCGGCAACTGGATCAAGGTCGTGCAGCGCGTGCCGGTGCGGGTTGCGCTGGACGCGCAGGAATTGTCGGCGCACCCGCTGCAGATCGGGTTGTCGATGGAGGCCGAGGTCGATACGCACGACCGCGGCGGCGAGCGCCTGCCTCAGGTCGCGCAAACGGCGCCGGCGTATGCGACCGACGTATTCCACTCGGTGGACGCGGCCGCCGATGACCATGTCAGGGCGATCATCGCCAACAACGGCGGCGGCGGCGCACGCGTCGCGCAGTCGCCGGGGGCAAAGCCCGCCCCGACGGCGAACGTCCAGACGACGCCGGAAGCCAATCGCAAGGCGGTCGCCAGCACGCGCGAGCGAGCGCTGTAACACGCCCCCTGCGCGGACATGGCCTCGGATCGCGTGCCGAACGCACCGCCTGCTTCAGCGCAGGCTGCTCCGGCTCACCCGCCACTGAGCGGTGCGACGCTCGCGCTGGGTACGGTTGCGCTCGCGCTCGCCACGTTCATGAACGTGCTCGACACGTCGATCGCCAACGTGTCGATTCCGGCGATCTCGGGCGATCTCGGCGTCTCGCCGAACCAGGGTACGTGGGTGATCACCTCCTTCGGCGTGGCCAACGCGATCTCGCTACCGCTCACCGGCTGGCTCACCCAGCGCTACGGACAGGTGAGGCTGTTCATGGCATCGATCGTCCTGTTCGTGCTGGCGTCGATCGCCTGCGGCTGGGCGCCCTCCATCGAGACGCTGATCGTATTTCGCGTCATCCAGGGCGCGGTCGCCGGCCCGATGATTCCGCTGTCGCAATCGCTGCTCCTGTCGAGCTACCCGAAGGAGCGTGCAGGATCGGCGCTCGCGATGTGGGCGATCACGACGCTGGTGGCGCCGGTCGTCGGCCCGCTGCTCGGCGGCTGGATCACCGACAACATCTCCTGGCCGTGGATTTTCTATATCAACGTGCCGGTGGGCATCATCTCGGCGTTCGTCGTTTGGATGATCTACAAGGAACGCGAAACGCCGACCTGCAAGCTGCCCATCGACGGCATCGGTCTGGGATTACTGGTGATCTGGGTGGGTGCGATGCAGATCACACTGGACAAGGGCAAGGATCTGGACTGGTTCCATTCGGGCGAGATCGTCACCCTCGCGCTCGTCACCGTGATCGGGTTCGTCATTTTCGTGATCTGGGAGCTGACCGATCAGCACCCTGTGGTGGACCTCAAATTGTTCGCGCGTCGAAATTTCTGGACCGGCACGGTTGCCATGTCCGTGGCTTACGGATTGTTCTTCGGCAACCTCGTATTGCTGCCGCTTTGGCTGCAGCAATACATGGGCTACACGGCGACCTGGGCCGGCTGGGTGCTCGCGCCGGTGGGCCTGTTCGCAATCCTGCTGACACCGCTGGTCGGCCGCTACATCAACAAGGTCGATCCGCGCGCGTTCGCCACCGCCGCGTTTGCGATTTTCGCGCTGGTGCTGTTCATGCGCTCGCGCTTCAACACCAACGCCGACCTCATGACGCTGATGATTCCCACGATCATCCAGGGCGTGTCGATGGCAGTGTTCTTCATTCCACTGATTACGCTCGCGTTGTCCGGGCTTTCGCCGAGCCGCATTCCTGCGGCATCCGGATTGTTCAACTTCGCGCGCATCAGCGCGGGCTCGTTCGGCGCCTCGATCGCGACGACGTTCTGGGACCGCCGCGCGAGCCTGCATCACGCGCAACTCGCCGAACGTATCACCGCCTACGATCCGAACTCGACGCAGGCGCTCGCCAACATCCAGGGCTCGGGCTTGACCGAGCCGCAGAGTCTCGAGCGCATCAACCGCGTGATCGATACGCAGGCCTTCATGATGTCGGCCAACGACGTATTCTTCGTGTCGGCCATCCTGTTCATAGTGCTCATCGGCGTGATCTGGCTGGCGCGCCCGGTCAAGGCAAGCGCCGACGCCAGCGCTGCAGCTGCGGCGCATTAACGCCGGGCTATAATCGCGCCGCACCGCAGGGCCTGTAGCTCAGTTGGTTAGAGCAGAGGACTCATAATCCTTTGGTCGCTGGTTCGAGTCCAGCCGGGCCCACCAGTGAATCAATATATTTAGTGGCTAGTTACCATGTTCGGGGCACTGGCGCGACACGATGCCAGAGCAATAACCCGCGCTCACCGCAGTTCCCCTCTCTGCGCCGCCCGCTCCCGCGTCGAGGCATCATCCACGACCATGCGGGCGAAGCCGTCACGCAAATCAGTGTCGACAGAATTTACACAGATCGCTTGACCGCGATCGTAGGTATCTGATTTTGCGCCGCCGCACGATTATTGCTTTGTTTGATACTCCTTGTAGCGTACCGCTTCGCCGGTAGTGGAGGCATCATGCACACCCATCGACAGTCGGCAATTACCTCCGCAGGCAGCATATCGACTTCATCCCCGGCGCCCACTCTCCTATTCTGTTCGGCGTTCATGATCGCATTAGGGGCGGCGTTGCCGGCGCAGGCTACGCTGTTCAGCAGCACGAACTTGGTGACGGACGACCAGTCGGTACACCCGGCTGTGATCCAGGATCCGAATCTCCTAAACGCCTGGGGAATTTCACACTCGGGCACTTCGCCGTTCTGGGTGTCGGACAACGGCGCGGGTAAAGCAACTCTGTACAACGTCAACCCGGTGACCAATGTCCCGACGATACAGTCCCTGGTTGTGTCCATCCCCCCTGTCCCGGGAGGCACACCGACCGGGCAGGCTTTCGCCAACATCCCCGGTAGTTTCAACGGTGATACTTTCTTGTTTGTCAGCGAGGATGGCACCGTTTCGGGTTGGCGCAACGCTCTGGGCACGACCGCGGAAACGCTCGTTCCAGGCTCAGCAGCCAACGTTTACAAAGGGACGACGCTGGTAACGGGAACGACGCCGAACAGCAGTTATCTCGATTCGGCGAACTTTCGCAACGGTACCATCGACGTGCTCAAGGGAAATGGCGCTACGCCCGACCTGACTGGCAACTTCACTGACCCGGGTATTCCGTCGGGTTTTGCACCGTTCAACATTCAGGATCTCAACGGGGTGCTCTATGTGACCTATGCGATGCAGGACCCGGTCAAGCATGATGATGTGCCAGGGGTCGGATTCGGCTACGTGGATGCCTTCGACCTTCAAGGAAACTTCCTCAGTCGCATCGCCTCCGATGGAACGTTGAATTCGCCGTGGGGCCTGGCGATCGCGCCAGCCTCGTTTGGTCAATTCGCGGGAGACTTGCTGGTAGGCAACTTCGGGGACGGCCTCATCAACGCCTTCGACCTCACGACCCACGCGTTCGAAGGGCAATTACTCGGCCTGGATGGTAAGCCACTCGTGATCGACGGACTTTGGGCATTGAATGTGGGCAATAACGGGAGCGCCGGCAACAGCCGGTCCGTCTATTTTTCGGCGGGGCCGGACGGCGAAGCGCACGGGCTGTTCGGTGTGATCGCAGTTGTTCCCGAGCCCGCCACCCTCGCCCTTCTCGGCCTCGGCCTTGCCGGACTCGGTTTATCGCGTCGCAAACAGTAACTGAGCCGGTTCCAAACACAGCAGGCCCCGCTCTGGCGGGGCTTTTTTCGGGCGCCAGCGGAAGCGGCGATTCTGGATAGATTATTGTCCGCGGAGAATCGGAGCCCTTCGACTCGCGCTGCGCGCTGGAAGTGGAGCAGTACTTCGCGTTACCTGTCGATCCTGATGTTCCGACCGTACCGTTGTACAGTTTTCGCTCTTCACCTTGCAGGAGCTCACGATGCCAGCATGTGGACCGCGACCCCGGCCATCGTCGTATCCCGTCGCGGCGTTCGCTTGTGCGATGCTAATCGGTTGCGCGCAGGTCGAGCGCGCGCCCGAACCCGCATTGCCAACGCCGGCACCTAGTGTTGCGCCACCCCAACCACCCCCATCGTCTGGCGACACTGCGGTAAGCACGCAAGAACGCGGCCGCATTTCGATGTACGGCAAAGATTTCGCAGGCAGGAAGACCGCCAGCGGCGAGCCATTCGATCCCTCGGCGCTCACCATGGCGCACCGAACTCTGCCGTTCGGCACGCGAGTGCGCGTCACTAATCTCGAAAACCAGCGCAGTGTGGAAGTCGTGGTGAACGACCGCGGCCCTTTCGTGTCCGGACGAATTGCCGACTTATCGGAAGCGGCGGCTCGCCGCATAGGCATGGTTGCCGAAGGCGTGGTAGAAGCGCTCCTGGATATTCTCAGGCCAGGAAAAAGTCGCTAAAGAGCAAGGCTCTGGTGCGACGTCTACACGCCATTCATGGCTTCAAATGCTGTGCAAAGTAGGCCACGATGGCGGTCCGTGCGGCAACCGCGTTGTCGGGAGTCGGCGAAATCCTGACGACTCCGCCACGTCCACCGTGGGCAAACTCATCATTGAATTGGCGCGGTCGATCCTGCGTGTCGAAGCCGTGCGTCGCGCCTTCGTAATAGCGCACTGTTGTCCGTTCGCGTGAAGCAGCCGGCCACGATGCAACGAGCGCGTCACAGCCGTGTTCGTCGTCCTCGTAATCGTCCTTTGTACCGACCTGAATCAGCATGGGTGAACTGCTCATTCGAGTTTCGGCGCCATAAAACACACTTTGCCTGTTCTTGACGAAGCGAGCGATGACTGAGCAGGTTGGATACAGCGCGGCAAAGGCGATCGGTTTCGGAACGTCTTTGCCGAAGGCGCTCTGTGTCAGCTCGCTCGACATGAGAAGCGTCATGACACCGCCCCACGAAACGCCCATCACGCCTAGACGCGTACCATCCACCTCGTTTTGTGCCGCCAGCCATTTCAGCGCCGCGGCGGCGAAGGGCATCGTAGCCTTCGTGCCCGTTCGCGGACGACCCCCGGGTGCAAACATCGTGATCTCGAGCGTGGCCATCCCGGCGTCTTGTAGCGCCTTGGCGTAGTAAGCGCCGCGGCCATCTATCCCACCGCTGCCGTGAAGGATCAACACCGCCGGTACCTTGGCCGCATTGGCCGATGGCCTGCCGAAGTGACCGTCGACCTTCTCGACCCGACCCCAATCTGCGATCTCAGTGCCGGGAAAGACGACCGCCTCGCCGGGTGCATACGGTTGAGCAGCGGCGACGATGGAGATTGCCAAAGCAAAGCCAGCAAGCGATAAGCGCGCGAAAAAGTCGATCACGCGAATCTCCTCCGATTTTCGATGCAGCAGACTGCGCTGTCGCCGCGAGCACGAAGTTGGCGGCGAATTAGGTTCCTGTTATGGATTGTAAATCCCTAGGCGTCGACGCGGTCGGAATCAGCGTAGCACCGCGCTACCCGCAATGGGTGTGCTACTGCCGCTTCGATGCCGGGCGAAGGTCTTGAGATTTGCGTGCGCGCACTGGTTGTCGCGTGCCCGGAACTGAAGACGGTTGCAGGGCGTCGTCCTACCACCCGCGAGCGATGAAGTCCGTGGCGCTCAATCCTGCGAGTATGCCCAGCCAGATCACACCGACAACCGCGACGAGGCGGATCAGCGGATGCTCCTTGCGCAGCTTCATGAACACCAGCGCGACGAGGAGCACCTTTACCACCGCGACCGCGAGGTTCACGGCGATGTTGAAAGGGCCCAGGGGGATGTAGGAGCTGCCGCAGGTCACGGCGAGCAGCATGAGCAGCGCAAGCCACGTGTAGACGTCGACGCGAAGCTCCGTCATGTGCGCGAGATCAGGTAGAGACAAGGGTAGAGAAAGATCCAGACCACGTCGACGAAATGCCAGTACAGACCAGCGACTTCGACGTGATTGGCGATCGCGTTCTCGCGCTCGTGCCACACTTGCCATGCGAGCGCGAGCACCACCACCACGCCGATACTCAGGTGCACGAGGTGCAGCCCGGTGGTCGCGAAGTACAGGCCGTAGAACACGTGCGCGCCCGGCAGATAGCGCGGATCGAACGCGAAGTTGACGAGGGGCACGAGATGGTCGTTGTAATCGATCGCGTACTCGGTGAGCTTGAGCGCCGCGAAGATAATGCCCAGCAGCGCCGTGATGAGGAGCAGCCCGGTGGTCGCCTTGCGCGCGCCCTTGGCGGCCGAGCGCACCGCCAGCGCCATGAAGAAGCTGCTGGTGAGCAGGATCGCGGTATTGGCGGTGCCGATGACTATATTGGTGTGCCGACTCGCGGCGGCGAACGCTTCCGGTGCATGTATGCGCGCGATCGCGTATGCGAAGAACAGCGCGCCGAAGAACATCACTTCCGTCGCAAGGAAGATCCAGATGCCGAGGGTCGCTGCAGCGTGTTGTTGCGGCGCATCCTCGAATTGCTCGGCGACACGCAGTGCGGCGGCACTGGTCATCGCGTTCCCTCGCGTGCGTCGACGACGTGGAGCCCGAGCGCTGCGGCGCGATATGCATACGGCGGCGCGTTGACCGTCGGAATCGTCTCGAAGTTATGCTTGGGCGGCGGCGAGGGCGTACGCCATTCGAGCCCCGTCGCTCCGTGTGGATTCGCCGGCGCGCGCGCGCCGCGAAAGAGCGACCAACCGAGATAGACGAGTGGCAACAAGTAACCGAGCGCGAGGACGAGAGCGCCCGCGGAAGACAGCACGTTCAGGGTCTGGAATTCGGGGGGGTATTCGTGGTAGCGCCGTGGCATGCCCGCGATGCCGAGCAGGTACTGCGGGAAGAACGTGAAATTGAAGCCGATGAA
The DNA here is from genome assembly GCA_963816915.1 of uncultured beta proteobacterium. Taxonomy (GTDB): domain Bacteria; phylum Pseudomonadota; class Gammaproteobacteria; order Burkholderiales; family Casimicrobiaceae; genus PALSA-1003. The sequence continues at coordinate 160,187 of CAWFMK010000007.1, read as the reverse complement.
GAGCACGATTGCGGCGAATCGCGCCCACGGTTCCGAATACATCCGGCCGGTGATCTTCGGCCACCAGAAGTGAATCCCGCCGAGGTACGCCGAGACGGTCGCGCCGACCATGATGTAGTGGAAATGGGCGACTACGAAGTAGGTGTCGGTCAGATGAACGTCGAGGGCGAGAGTGGCGAGAAACAATCCGGTCATGCCGCCGATCGTGAACAGCCCGACGAAGCCGAGCGCGTACAGCATCGGCGCGCCATAGGTGATCCGGCCGTGCCAGAGCGTGGCGGTCCAGTTGAAGACCTTGATCGCCGACGGGATTGCCACGAGGAAGCTCAATATCGAGAAGACGGCGCCCGCGTACAGTGATTGCCCCGACACGAACATGTGGTGACCCCACACCAGAAAGCCGACGGCTGCGATCGCGACGATCGCGTACGCCATCGTGCGATAGCCGAAGATCGGGTTGCGCGCGTAGCAGGCCACGATCTCGCTCACCACGCCCATCGCCGGCAGCAGCATGATGTACACCGCGGGGTGCGAGTAGAACCAGAACAGATGCTGGTAGAGCAGCGGATCACCGCCGAGCTTGGGATCGAAGATACCGATGCCGGCGTAGCGCTCGACCGCCAGCAGCACGAGCGTCATCGCGAGCACGGGTGTCGCGAGCACCAGGATCGCGGAGGTAGCGTACTGAGCCCATACGAACAAAGGCAGCCGGAACCAGCCGAGGCCCGGCGCGCGCATCTTGTGCGTCGTGACGATGATGTTGAGGCCGGTGAGAATCGACGAGAAGCCCACTACGAATACGCCGGCGAGGACGTAGAAGACGTGCGTGTTGGTAAACATCGTCGAGAACGGCGCATAGAAAGTCCATCCCGTATCCACACCGCCTACGACCATCGCTGCGAGCGCGAAGATGGCACCAGTCAGGTAGATGTACCAGCTGGCGAGATTCAGGCGTGGGAACGCCATGTCGCGCGCGCCGACCATCATCGGCACCAGGAAGTTGCCGAGCGTAGCGGGGATCGACGGGATGAGGAAGAACCACACCATGATCACGCCGTGCATCGTGAACAGCTTGTTATAGGTCTCTGCTCTGACGAGGTCGCCCGCAGGTGTGGCGAGCTCGAGGCGGATAAGCGTCGCGGCGGCGCCGCCGATGAAGAAGAACGCCGTGATCGCGACCGCGTACAGGATGGCGATGCGCTTGTGGTCGTGCGTGGTGAGCCAGGAGCGGATCGTATAGCCTTCGTCGAGATAGCTTGCCGGCGGATGCGCCGCGCGTTGCGCCGCCGCGTCGAGCAGCGCGTCGTTGTCGCCGCGGGCGATGCTCGCGTTGCTCACCGCGGCCGCTCCTCGGTACCGGCGAGGCTCTTGATGTACGCGATGAGCGCGAGGAGATCATCCTCCTCGATTTTCCCGGCGAACGACGGCATGATCGGATCGTAGCCGGCCACGACCTCTTTCAACGGAAGCAGGACCGAATCGCGAATGTAGCGCTCGTCGGCGACGGTGACCGTACCGTCGGATAGGGGAACCGGCTTGCCGAAGAGGCCCGCGAGATTCGGAGCGTGCACGACGGCGTTCTGCCCGTGGCAGCCGCTGCAGCCGTACTCGCGGAACAGCGCCTCGCCGCGGGTGGCCATGTCCGGACCGGTGCGGTGCGCGACGAGCCAGCGCTCGAAGTCGGCGGGGGCCATTACGACGACGTCGCCGCCCATGCGCGCGTGATCGGTCCCGCAATATTCGGCGCAGAACAGGTGGAAGCGCCCGACCTCCGTCGGCGTGAACCACATTTCGGTGTAGCGGCCGGGTAGCACATCCTGCTTCAACCTGAAGGCTGGAACGAAGAAGCTATGGATGACATCCTCCGACGTCATCACGAGCTTGACCGGCTGCCCCTCCGGTACATGAAGCTCATCGATCTCGCGCGCTCCTCCCGCATGCTGCAGCTTCCACATCCACTGCTTGGCGACCACGAAGATCTCGATGGCGTCGGCGGGCGCCTGCGCGCGCAGCACGTAGAGTCGCGCGCCCCAGGCAAAGGCGCCGAGGAACAGCAGCAGCGGCGTGAGCGTCCATGCCAGCTCGAAGCGGCGACGTGTGCGCGCCTGCGCCGCCGCGATGTCGTGGTCGCGCGGGGCCTGCGAACCGGCGCGATAACGAATGCCGAACACGATCATCGTAGCGAAGATCGCGATGGCGACGGCGGTGGTGACTCCGGTCACCGCGTAAAGCAGGTGGTCGACCCGCGGCGCGATGGTCGAGGCCTGTTCCGGCGTTCCGAGCCAGCTCATCGCGATCGCTCTCGAATATGGGCGTAGGCGATATAACCGCCGAGGGCGAGCAGCGCGAGAAGCGCCGCCGCGCGCACCGCGTTCATGGCGGCAAAACTGTAGCGGCCGCTCTTCGGATCGTAGTGGAAGCACAGCAGCCAATTGCGCACTTCGGCGCCTGTAGCAAGGGCCGGCGGCGGTGCGCTGGTGCGCGCTGTGGCGAGTGCTTCCAGCAGCTCGGCGCGCGGGAACGTCACTCCGTAGAGGACGCGCACAATGCGGCCCCCTGGCGCCACGATAACGATGCCCGATGCGTGAGCGTATTGGCGCTCGGCGGCGACGTAGAAATACCGGTAACCGAGCGCTTCGGCGAAGCGGTCGACCGATGCTTGGCTGCCGGTGAGGAAGTGCCAGCCGTCGGCGGTGCCAGCGATGGTTTTCATTTTGGCCAAAGCGTCCGCGGGTGTGTCCGACGGCGCGATGCTCACGGCGATGACTTCGGCGTCACGTCCGGCGCGCAGGCCGCTGGCGGTGAGCGATGCCGCGACACCGCGCAGGACAACGCCACAGAGGTTGGAGCAGCCGTAGTACGCGGGAACGACGATCGCCGGCCGCGAGCCCAGGAGATCGCCAAGATTCAACTCGTGTTCATGCTCGTCGACGAAGCGCGCATCGACCGGCAGCGCAGCGCCGTCGCGCGGGGCGAATGCGACGCGGTCGACGGGCGTTGCCGCAGCCGCGACCAGTGCGAGCGATGCGAGTACCAGCGCCCCCATCATCGCTTGTTCTCCTTCGCTCGATCGGCGACCAGCGCCATGGCGCGTTCGATGGGAATGCGAGCGACCGTGTGCTCGCGATCGATCCACGCGTAGCTTTCGAGGAGCGCGCGCTTGCCGGCCATGAACGCGCGCATGTCCTGCGCGGGGTCGGGCTGCAGGACAGTGTTGCCCATGACCGGCGGTGGAGTTCCCGGTCGGGCGCCGCGCCACAGCTGTGGCCCTTCTATGCCGAGGTGCGTCGCCGCGTATCCGGCAAGCAGCGCGAAAGCGATGGCCGCTGCAACCGACAATGCGCCGACGCCGATGCCGACCCACTGCAGCGCCTCTGGCATGTGGCGCTCGCTAGCCATGCGCCCTCGCGACGGAAGCGTCGGCGATCGCCGCCGGCGGCAACCGTTCGGCAATCGCAACTGTTGCGGCGAGCCAGATCGCGCCCTGCGCGATCAGCGCCGCGAAATCAAGCCAGTGAAGATCGAACCCTTGCCTGCGCAGTGAGGGCACGGTGAGCCACAGGCAGTCGAGCCATTCGCCGACCAGCGCCATGACGCAAACGACGCCTAACGCCGCAGGGTTGCGCTTCACGGCCCGGAACAGCATGGCGAAGAACGGCAACGCGAACACCAGGCCGAACACGACCAGCGCGAGCCAGCGCCAGCTCGTGAATACGCGCGGCCAGTACCACGACGCCTCATGAGGGAGATCCTCCGACCACACGATGAAGTACTGCGTGTACGCGATGTAGGCCCAGAACATCACCACCGTGAGCAGCAGGTTGCCGAAATCGCCGAAGTCGCGCGCGCTTGCGCGCGGCGGCTGGGCTCTCAGCCGTGGATCAAGCGTCACGAATGCGACCGTGAACGCGACGGAAGCGACGAATTGCGCGGAGCCCAGGCGCAAGCCAACGGCGGTCGAGTTCCAGTCGGGGACGAGCGACGCTACCCAGTCGTACGCGAACAAGGTGACGGTCGCAAGGTATACGAGCAGCCCGGCCACAGACAGGTGGTGGCGCGCGCGAACGTCCACCGGGCGCGCACTGCCGAGCCTACGTGCGAGCGCGATGGCGAAGAGATTCCACACCGTCAACCAAACGGCATTGCGGACCAGGAATCCCGGCACGTTCTGGAACCAGTGCTTTTGCTGCAGCATGTCGCTCGCCGCGACGGCTCCGGGCCGCGCCCATTCGAATAGCGACGGCAGGCCAAAGGCGAGCGGCAATGCAAGAAGAGCGCACAGCGGCAGGGTCAGCATCGCCGCCTCGAGCGGCCGTCGCAGCACGAGTCCCCAACGGCCGCCGGTGAGCTCGTGGATCATCACGTTCATCATGCCGCCGAGCGCGATTGCGACGACGAACAGCCAGCTCGCGAGCCAGCTCGCGAAGAAGGTCTGTGGCTCGAGCGCGCCGCCGATAGCGCATGCCACGAGAGCGACGCCGCTGACGATCGCGGCGCGGCGCGATGCGAGCGGAAGATCGCGCCAGACGTTTGTCATCTCCGCACGCCTCCATCCGGCGGCACGGGCCGCAGCAGTCGCTCGAGGTCGTCCTTGGCAAGCGCCACGACAGGGGCGTGCTGCGAGAGCTGTAGCGCACGGATGTAGCCGATGATCGCGAGCCGGTCGTCCGGGGGCACCCGTGTCGCGTATGAATGCATCGCCCCATAGCCATCGGTGATCACCGCGTAGAAGTGCGAGTCCGGCGCTTCGCGCAGCCGGTCGATGTGGAAAGACGGCGGATGTGGAAAGCCGCGTCGCGCGACCATGCCGTCTCCGTCGCCGGCGACGCTGTGGCACGGCGAGCAGAAGATGTCGAACCGCTCGCGGCCGCGCGCGAGCGATTGCGGTGTGGTCGCCGCGCGGATCGCGGGAGATGACGCTTCGGCTAAGGCACCCCGGCGAAGCTCGGGGCGCACGGTGTCGAAACGTCCGGGTTGCGCCGCTGGCTCGATCGTGCCGAGGCGGCCGCTGGTGGAGCCGGCGAACGCGCCCTCGCTGCGCGCCACCGCGTCGGCGGGCGGCGGGCGCGACGCACGGCCATCGGCCCAGAGAGGACTTTGCGTGAGCGGCTTATGGCGCGGCTGGTCGTACATATCTCGGAAAGTGCGCTCGCAGCCAGCGAGAGCGACGAGCGCAACGATCGCGAGAATCCACGACGTCTTCATGCCGGCACCTCGAACAGGCGAATCGGTGCGAGCGCCGCGAGAAAGGCGCGCACGTCGTCGACCTCGAATGCGGCATCGCTCGCTCGCACGCTCACGAAGAAGCGGTTGCGCGATGCAAGATCGAAGTCGGGAGCGTTGAAGATCGGATGGTGCAGCCGCGGCAGTCCGTTCAGCACGAGCATGCCGACGAACGCCGCCAGCGCCGCGCCAAGCACGGTGAGCTCGAAGGTCGGGATGATGAACACTGGCCAGGCGTCGAGCGGACGCCCACCGGAGTTGATCGGGTAGTCGATGACGGCGCTGTACCACATGAGCGCGTAGATGGCGACGCCACCGGCAATGCCGCCGAGTAGCGTAAACAGCGCAACCCGGTTGTCGTCGCGGAAGCCGACCGCCTCGGCGAGCCCCTCGACCGCATACGGCGCATAGGCGTCGACGTCTTCGTAGCGCATACGGCAGCGACGCACGGCGTCGACGAGCTTGTCGGGGTCGGCGAACTCGGCGGCGAGCGCGTACAACGTGGGCGGCGTGCTCATCACGATTTCCCAGCGAGCATCGGCTTGTCGTGCGCTTCCTTGCGCAGCTCGGACATCGAGATCGCGGGAAGGAAACGCAGGAACAGCAGGAACAGAAGCGCGAACGCGCCGATTGAGCCGGCGAGCGTGGCAAGATCCCAGAACGTCGGATAGAACATGTGCCAGGACGACGGCAGGAAGTCGCGCTCGAGGCTCGCGACGATGATCATGAAGCGCTCGAGCCACATCCCCACCAGGACGACGAGCCCGACCGCGAACAGCGAAAGCGGCGACTCGCGCACGCTGCGGAGCCACAGCGCCTGTGGAATCACCACGTTGCAAAGCACAACCGACCACGATACCGGCGCGTAAGGTCCGAGGTAGCGGAAGCCGATCATCGCGATCTCGTAGCGGTCGGCGCTGTAATAGGCATTGAACACTTCGACGAGATAGCTGTAGGCGACGATCAACCCGGTGACAAGCATCAGGATCGCCAGGCGCGCGAGGTGGCGGACGGTAATGAAGTCCTCGAGCTTGAATACGGCGCGCAGCGGTACCGCGAGCACGATCGCCATGGCGAAGCCGGAGTAGAGCGCGCCGTCGACGAAATAGGGAGGAAAGATCGTCGAATGCCAGCCCGGCACGAGGCCGTAGGAGAAGTCGAGCGACACGACGGTATGCACGGAGATCACCAGTGGCGTCGCGAGACCCGCCATCAGGAGGTAAGCCGTCTCGAAACGGTGCCAATGCCGAGCTTCGCCGCGCCAACCGAGCGCGAAAAGACCGTACGCGATCTGCTTGCCTCGCGTGGCGGCGCGGTCGCGCAGCGACGCGAGGTCGGGCAGCAGGCCCATGTACCAGAACAGGATCGACACGATGATGTACGTGCCGATCGCGAAGATGTCCCACACCAGCGGGCTGCGCCACTGCGGCCACAGGTTCATCACGTTCGGATACGGGATCAGCCAGTAGAAGAACCATGGGCGCCCGAGATGCAGTATCGGCATCAAGCCCGCCATCGCCACCGCGAAGATCGTCATGGCCTCGGCGAAGCGGTTGATCGAGGTGCGCCAGCGCTGGCGCAGAAGCAGCAGGAATGCCGAGATGAACGTGCCGGCGTGGCCGATCCCTACCCACCAGACGAAATTGGTGAGTGCGAATGCCCACGCCACGGGTTGGTTGATGCCCCAGATGCCCACCCCCTTCGCGAACAGGTAGCTGATGGCCACGAGGAATAGCACGGTAAGCGCGCCGGTGAGCGCGAAGCCGATGTAATAGCCCCAGTGCGCAGGGCGCACGAGGACGAGATCGGCGATCTTGTCGGTGATGATCGCCCCGGTATAGCGCTGGCCGGGGGACGGGATGATCGTTCCGACGTCGGTGCTCACGTGGCAACTTTCGGTTGCTTCCCGACACGAACAGGTTGCTCGTCGATGTCTGCTGCCGGGTTGACGACGCGGGCGAGATACGTCGTGCGCGGCCGGGTGTTGAGATCCGCGAGCAGCGCGTAATCCAGCGGAGACCCCTTGCGCCGCTTCACTTCGCTGTTCGCCAATGCCAGGTCGCCAAAGGAGATCGCGTGCGTCGGGCAGGCGGCCTGGCAGGCGGTGACCACCTCCCCGTCGCGCAGCGCGCGGCCTTCGCGGTCGGCCGCGATTTTCGCCGTCGTGATTCTCTGGAGGCAGTAGTTGCACTTCTCCATGACGCCGCGCATGCGCACGGTGACCTCCGGATTGCGCTGCGCGTCCAGGCCGGGAGCATCCTGAGAGTACTGCAGGAAATTGAAGCGACGTACTTTGTAAGGGCAGTTGTTCGAACAGAAACGGGTGCCCACGCACCGGTTGTAAACTTGCACATTGATGCCTTGGGCGTCGTGAATGGAGGCTTCGACCGGACACACCGGCTCGCACGGCGCGTGCTCGCATTGCATGCACGGCACGGGCTGGAACACGGTGCGCGGATTCGCAACCGGGCCGGCGTAGTAGCGGTCGACGCGGATCCAGTGCATCTCGCGCCCATTGCGCATCTCGTCGTGTCCGACGACGGGGATGTTGTTCTCGGCCTGGCACGCGATCGTACACGTGCCGCAGCCGATGCATGCCGACAGGTCGACGCTCATCCCCCATGCGTACGGGCCTTGTGGGGGCGAGTCGTAAAGCGTGGGCCTGTCGCGGTACGGCATCGTGCCGCATTGCGCCGACGTGCATGCTTCCGCCTCATCGACTGGAAGCACGCGGACGATGTCGCGGCCGTCCATCGTGTGGTGCGTCTGCGCGCAGGCGAGCGCCTGCCGCCTGCCGCTGCGTTGCATCGTGATGCCGCGCACGATCCAGGGCGCATCGCTCGTGCGCAGCACGTACGCGTTCGCGCCGCGCTCGTTGCCGACTCGACCGGCGGCGGTGCGTCCGTAACCGAGCGCCAGCGCCACCGCGCCATCCGCCATGCCGGGCACGATCCAGATCGGCGCCGACACGGCGCGGTCACCCGCGCGCAATTCGACCACGTCCTCGTTCGCGCAATCGAGCCGGCGCGCGAGCGCCGGCGACACGAGCGCGGCGTTGTCCCACGCGAGCTGCGTGACCGGCTTGGGCAGCTCCTGCAGCCATGCGTTGTTCGCGCATGCGCCGTCGCCGGTGCGCGGATCGGGGGTGAAGATGAGCTCGATGTCCTCGTCGGGAGCCTGCGGTCCGGGCTGCCTCGCCAAAGCGGCGCTTGCACGCACGGTCTTCGCCGGGCGCGCGGAGCCTGCAACGATGCCGGTCCGTAACGACGCCGCGAAGAAGCCATCGAATCCGCCGCTTCGCCCTGTTTGCCAGTAGCTCGTGACGAGATCGCGCGGTGTGCTCGCGATATCGCCTGCCAGGGCCGCGAACAGCTCGTGCGCGGATTTCCCACCATAGAGCGGCGCGATGCACGGCTGCTGCAATGCGACGGTCCCGTCGAAGCTGCGGAGGTCGCCCCAGGTTTCCAGCGCGTGAGCCGCCGGTATGTGCCAATGGCATGCAGCCGCGGTCTCGTCACGATAGAGTCCGTGGTGGACGCGAAACGCGATCTTCGCCAGTGCACCCTCGAAGTCGAGATCAGCCGGCGCGGTGTAGACCGGGTTTGTGCCCGATACGATGAGCGTGTCGACCTCGCCGGCCTTCATGGCGTCGACCAGGTCGCGTAAGGATTGGAGATGGTCCACCGCGTCCTCGGCGATGGGCGCAATGTGCTCCAGCGTGGCGCCATCGTTGCCTAGGTGCTCGTTCATGGCGTGCACGAGCGCGTGCACGCTCGCCGGCTGCCGGTAGCCGGCGACCACGATCGAGGCGCCGGCATGCGCTCGCAAATCGGAGGAAACAGCGTTGAGCCACGGTAAAGGCAGCGCATCGCGCGTGGACGCAATGCCTGGCACTCCCAGCGCTATCGCGATTTGGCGCGCGGCGGCTTCCATCTGCGAGCTGCGCAAAGGAAGTCGGTGATCCGCATTGGCTCCCGTCAGCGTCGGGCTGCATTCGAGCGCGTAAAGCCGGCTGCGCGCCGCGCGCTGCGCGAGCGCGTTGCGAGTCGCCGCAAAGTCGAGCGCGTAACGCGCGAACCCGGGGTTGTCGTCCAGAAAGTCGCCATCGAACGCGAGCACGGTGCGCGCGCGGTCGAAGCGCGCGACCATGTCGAGCGGTGCACCATAGGCTAGCTGGGCACCGGCGTGAACGTTGTCGCGATTGACCGGTTGCCATTGATGCCAGCGTGCGTTGGGAAAGCGGCTCAGCACGGCAACGATCCGCGCGTGCAATGAGGGCGAGGCTATCGTGCCGGTCAGCAGCCGTAACCCGTCGCCTCCGCGCCGCGCGTGAGAGCGCAACCGCTCCTCGAGGGCGAGGAGGCAGTCGTCCCACGTTGCGATGCGCCCGCCATCGCGCACCAGTTGCGAGCGATCGGGATCCCAAAGCTCGAGCACCGCAGCCTGGCGAAACACGTCGGTCGCCCCGAGGCTTGCCGGGTGCAGCGGATTGCCCTCGATTTTGGTGGGCCGCCCCATGTTCGTCTCGACGAGCACGCCGATGCCGTAACCGTCGTGCGGCAGCACGGAGGCGTAATACACCGGCTTGCCATACGTCTGCTGCTCCGGGCCGTGCACGTACGGGACGATCTTCTCAAGCGGCGCGCGCGAGCATCCCGCGCCCGCAAGTGCGAGCGAGGCGCCCATCACCCTGAGAAAATCGCGGCGGTTGAAGTTCAGCAGCGCTTGCGGCGCGTCGCTGGCCCCGCTATGGCCTTCGGCTTCGGCGATGCTGCGCCAGAATCGCTCCCGTGCGCTTTCACTTCCTGCATTTACGTTCAGCGATGACACGTGGAGCAATCGGTGAGCTCGCGCGTCGAGCGCAACGCATAGCGGTCGCGGAGCTTCGCCGCGCGGGCGGCCTGGTCGGCTGGTGGTTGCCAATCCATGTCGAACACCGCGCGCGGTTCGCGCAGGTACGGCTCGGGGTTGCGGTGGCAAGCGAGGCACCATTGCATGTCGAGCGATGCCACGCGGCGCATGAGCGGCATTCGATCGACCTGGCCGTGGCACGTGCTGCAACCAATGCCTTTGGCGACGTGGACGCTATGGTCGAAGTAGACGAAATCAGGCAGGTCGTGAACGCGGTTCCAAGCCAGCGTCTCGGCGCCGGCATAGGCAGCGCGCAATGGCGCAAGCGGTGGCGCATCGTGGAACAGGATCGCGTGGCAGGTCATGCACGTCGCGAGGGGCGGGATACCGGCGAACGCTGACGTTTCGACCGACGTATGACAGTATCGGCAATCGATGCCGTCGTCGCGCACATGATGTTGGTGGCTGAACGGGACCGGCTGCTCGATAGGATCGTCCTGCGGCGCGTCGCCGCGTGCGTTCACCCGATAGACCAGCACCAACATGCCCCCGGCAACCGCCGCTGCGAGCAACGTGATGCGGATCGCCAGCGTTAACCGTCGCGAGAAAACTTGCGCCATGGCGTGGTCCATGGTTGAGCAATTTCCGCGCCCCGCGTGCGCATCGACGCCTGCGGGCTGGCGAGCGCTATAAGATCAGATAACGTTCGCCCAAACTAAATTGTCTCAATAACATTCGCGGCTCGGGCGAATGTAAAATGTGCACGAAGAATTTGCCGATTCCGATACGAACGGCGATCATGCGAGGCGCCGCTGGGCGCAGTTAGCCGTGGGTGACTCGCCACACGGTGTTACCCACGTCGTCGGCGACAATCAATGCGCCGGTCCGATCGACCGCGAGTCCGACCGGGCGCCCACGCGCTTTCCCGTCCTTGATGAAGCCGGTGATGAAATCCATCGGATCGCCAATTGGGCGCCCGTTCTGAAATCGAATGAACACGACCTCGTATCCGTTCAGCTCCGGCCGGTTCCAGCTCCCGTGCTCGCCCACGAAGGCGCCGCCGTGGAACTGCGCCGGGAACGAGGTGCCTGTGTAGAAAGCGAGGCCGAGCGGAGCTACATGCGAGCTCAATCCGTAATCCGGCAAGATCGCCGATTTGACCAAGTCGGGGCGCTGCGGCCGAACGCGCGGGTCCATGTGCTGTCCCCAGTAGCTATACGGCCAGCCGTAGAAGGCGCTGCGTTTTACTGACGTCAGGTAGTCGGGCACGAGATTGGGCCCGAGCTCATCGCGCTCGTTCACAACGGCCCACAGCGTGTCGCTGCCTGGATAGAAGTTTAAGCCGTTTGGATTTCGCAGCCCGCTGGCAAACACTTTAGAGGCCCCGGTAGCGGGATCGACTTCCCAGATCGCGGCCCGGTTCGTCTCGGCGTCGATGCCGCGCTCCATTGCATTGCTGTTCGATCCAACGCCGACGTAAAGCTTCGATCCGTCCGGGCTCGCCGTCAGGCTCTTGGTCCAATGATGGTTTATCGGCCCCGCTGGCAGATCGGTGATTTTCACAGACGGCCCGCCGACACTGGTCTGCCCCACCTTGAATGGAAAGCGCAGGATCGCGTCGGTGTCTGCCACGTACAAGGCGTTGCCGACCAGTACGACTCCGAATGGCGAATTCAGATGGTCGATAAGGACTGTGTTCGCTTCGGGCTTGGTGGTGCCGTCTGCGCCGCGTAGCAACAGGATACGGTTACTCGTGCCGCCACCACTTCCACCGTGAGCTTTAGCTTCGATCCAGTCCATGACGGGGCGCTTGGGCCGCTCGATCGGCTCCTTGGCTTCTTTCTTGGATTCGATGACCAGCAGATCGCCGTTGGGCAGCGGATAGACGTTGCGGGGGTTCGATAGGCCGGTCGCTATCGCCTCGATGTGAAAGCCTTGCGGCACTGTCGGCATCTCGCCGCCACTCCAACCGATCACCTCGGCGACATTCACCCGCGGCAGAAGGCCGCGTGACGGCTCGGGAAGATTCGGGCTCGGGCCATACTGCGCCGACTTGTCGATGTTCTGGCTGCTTCCGCAGCCCGCAAGCACAAGGCAAGCGGTTAAAGCGATGCTTCGAAGCTTCATGTTCGAACCCCCCGGAAGTCGATCCATGTGAATGGGACCAAAAACAGACTTCCAACCGCCGCGAGCGCGAGAACTGCGCCGATGATCGACAGGGTCATTCCGATAGGTACCACTGCGGTCCACCCATCGACGGTATGGACGAACGCGTTGAACAACTCGACGACGAGGGCCGCATAGAAAAACGCAAGGTGCGCCCACCCAAACTTTCTCGTGCGGATTCCACCGCTCGCGAAGAACTCAACGAGAAGCACCAGTCCCGCGAGCGCTCCGAATGCAAGTCCCGCTGCAATCAGCCACTGTGAAAAATGCAGCCACATAATGAACGCGCTTGCCAAATAGGCGATATCGGTGACCAGCGCGGCCAGGAAACAGACCACCGGAATTGGAAAGAGCAGCAGATAGATCGGCCCGGCCACGCCTAAAACGCGGCTCTGGGTATGTTCTACACCTTCACGCATTGTCTGGTCGCTCCAGCGAAGTAGCTTGCAAAAGGTGCTAGCGAAATCCGTGCCGAATGCGCAAGAGGAGACTAGACGAGATGCATCGTTATTCCCGGAAACGCGTTCGACGCTGGGCGCGTGAATCCGTAAAGATTGCCGGCAATCGCCTTCCTCAGTCCCTTGAGACAAGGTTCTCGGGCAGGCCGGGAGGATATTTCTCCTCTGCCGACGCCTGCGGCGACACTCGTGCCCGCTATTACCCCATTTCTTTGGTCGATCATCGAATCCAGCCGGCGGGAGCCGCAGCTTTCTTAGCTTTCTCACGCCCGCCGGCGGCGACGAAGCCGTATCACGCCTTTCCTACGTCGTGAAGCGTCTTCCGCTGATTCCAGCGAGTTGAGCTTCGCTCCTACCATCGAATACCGTCCCCAACGCGATACAACAGCGATGAACGGCTTCATGGCGGGAGCTTTCGACCGATTCGCCAATGCACACGCGCTGGCGTGCGAATTGCGCAGCTCCGGTTTCGACGACACAAACGTGAGAATCACGGCCAATCCGTCGAACCCCGATGCGGTGTTCGGCGTCTCGCTATTCGCGGAAATCACCCGCCTTCCTGCCCTGCTCGAGACCTGCTTTTCCAGCCTGTTCGAATTCACCGATTCGCCTGCTCGCGAACCCTCCGTCGACGCTCTGCGTGAAGGCGGCATCGTCGTATCGGTGTGCGTGACCAATCGCGACGAAGCGGAAATCGCGCGCGCCGCGTTCTGCCGCCACCGCGCGCTGATGCTGCGGGGCGACGAATCCCGGTTTGTTCCTACATACGAATCAGACCCAGTCTGATGGGCGCTCTTTTATCGCGATGATATTGGAGCATTGCCAAGCATTGGCGGCACCCGGGAAACAAGATTTTCGAACGCCGGCGCACCGCGAGTTCGCTGATTGCAATGTGGCTGCTCTCAATCGCGGCCACGGCGGTATTCGCCCAGTCGGTCCGCGCCCCCGACGACGATTGGCCGATGGCGGCCCGGGACTTTGCGAGCACGCGCTATAGCCCGCTCAAGGACATCACCCCGTCCAACGTTCAACAGCTCAAGCTCGAGTTCTCCTTCTCGACCTCGATCGACAAGGGCCACGAGGCCGCACCCATCGTCGTGGGCGGAACGATGTACGTCGTGACTCCGTACCCCAATCACGTCATCGCGCTCGACCTCACCCGCCCGGGCGCCAATGTCAAATGGACCTTCGATCCCAAGACCGACGCGAAGGCACAAGGTGTGGCTTGTTGTGACGTCGTCAACCGCGGTGCCGCCTACGCCGATGGCCGGCTTTTCTTCAGCACGCTCGACGATCATACGATCGCACTCGATGCAGCGAGTGGTCGTGAATTGTGGCGCGCGAATCTCGGCGACATCGCGAAAGGCGAGACGATCACAATGGCACCGCTGGTCGTCAAGGGTAAGGTGCTGGTCGGCAACAGCGGCGGTGAACTCGGTGTCCGCGGTTGGCTGACCGCACTCGATGCCGCATCCGGCAAGCAGCTCTGGCGCGCGTACAGCACCGGTCCCGACAAGGAAGTGCTCATCGGCGCGGCGTTCAAGCCGTTCTATCCGCAGGACCGTGCCAAGGATCTGGGCATCGCGACCTGGCCCCCCGAGGCATGGAAGATCGGCGGCGGAACGGTCTGGGGATGGATCTCCTACGATCCGCAACTCGACCTCATCTATTACGGAACGAGCAATCCCGGTCCGTGGAACCCCGAACAGCGTCCGGGGGACAACAAATGGACGTGCGGGATCTTCGCGCGCCGTCCCGAGAGCGGCGATGCGGTGTGGTTCTATCAGACCAGCCCGCACGACCTCCACGACTACGACGCGACCAACGAAAACGTGCTGGTCGATCTGCCCCTGGGCGGCGCCACGCGCAAGGTCCTGCTGCACCCCGATCGCAATGGCTACCTGTACGTCATGGATCGAACGACTGGTGAAGTGCTGTCCGCGGATTCTTTCGTCCACGTGACCACTTCCTTCGGCGTCGATCTCACCAGCGGCGCGCTGCGCTACAACCCCGCGAAGGCGCCTCGGATCGGCAAGATCGTGCGCGACGTCTGCCCCGCATCGCCGGGCGGAAAAGACTGGCAACCCAGCGCGTGGTCGCCACGGACCAAGCTCCTCTACCTGCCCCATCAGAATCTATGTCAGGACGCAGTCGCCTACGAGACCAGCTACATCGCCGGGACGCCCTACGTAGGGGCAGAAGCCAAGATGCACCCGGATCCCGGGGGACAGCGTGGGGCCTTTACCGCATGGGATCCGGTCATGCGCAAAAAAGCGTGGTCGATAGACGAACGATTCCCCGTCTGGAGCGGAGCGCTGGTCACCGCGGGTGATGTCGCGTTCTACGGAACGATGGATGGCTGGTTCAAGGCGGTCGACGCCAAGGACGGCACCGAGCTATGGAAATACAAAACCAGCTCGGGAATCATCGGTCAGCCCATTTCTTATCGTGGTCCCGATGGGCGCCAATACATCGCCGTCCTGGCAGGAGTCGGTGGATGGGCCGGCGCGGTCGTTTCGGGAGATCTCGACACACGTGACGGCAGCGCTGCGGCCGGGTTCGTGAACGTGATGAAAGACCTGCCTGGCGCGACCAAGAAGGGAGGCATGCTGTATGTCTTTCGACTCCCGTAGCGCGCTGCTCGCGGCCGCGGTCGCGTTCGCCGCGTTCGCCGCGACCACCGCGCCTGCCCGCGAGCTGCGGGTGTGCGCCGATCCCGATAATCTGCCGTTGTCGAGCAGTAACGAAACCGGCTTCGAAAATCGCATTGCGCGGTTGGTAGCCGACGAAATGGGTGCGGTGCTGCGCTACGAATGGCTGCCGTTGCGCCGCGGCTTCGTGCGCAAGACGATGGGTTCCGGATCCTGCGATGTGTTCATTGGAGTGCCCAGGAACTTCGAACGGGTCCTGACGACGCAGCCTTACTACCGCTCGAGCTACGTATTTGTCGACGGGCGGGCCGCGCACGGCATCGAGCGCTTCGATGATGAGCGTCTGCGCCGCCTGCGCATCGGCGTGCAGCTGGTGGGAGACGATCTCGCGGCGACGCCCGCTGGTCACGCGTTGGCGATGAGCGGCTGCATCGACAACGTCCGCGGCTACACCATCTACGGCGACGCTCCCGCATCGCAGCGCATGATCGCCGCGGTCGCCGACGGCACGATCGACGTCGCGGTTCTTTGGGGACCGCAAGCGGGATACTTCGCCGCGCGATCCGCGCCCGCGCTGGAACTGCGCACGGCGCGACCGCTTCACGAGATGGAAGGCGTTCCGCTCCAATTCGACATTTCCATGGGCGTGCGGCGCGGGGATGTCGCGCTGCACGACGAGCTCGACGCGATTCTGCAGCGACGCCGGCCCGACATCGACGCGATACTCGCGGAATATGCGGTGCCCCGCCTCGATCCACTGCGTAGCGGCAAGCAATGAAGGCGGCAAAGATACTGCTCATGACGTTGCTCGTCTTCGCCGCGGCGAGCTGCGAGCGCGAGGCGCGGCGCTTCGACAAGGCAGCCGTCGCGCCTGATCCACGCGCGCAGGCCGATGCGGTTTCCGATCAGCAAGTGGGGCAAGCGGGTCGCGGCATGCATGCGCTGGCGGCATCCGGAATATACAGCGAGGCGAATGCCTATGCGCTGGCGCAGGGAAAGATGTACTACCGCTGGTTCAACTGCGTCGGATGTCACGCGCAGGGCGGGGGCGCCATCGGCCCGGCGCTTATGGACGAGAACTGGATCTACGGCAAGGATCCCGATGCGATCTTTGCCACGATCATGGAAGGACGCCCGAATGGCATGCCGTCGTTCCGCGGCCGCATTCCCGAGGAGCAGGCGTGGCAGATCGTCGCCTACGTGCGTTCGATGAGCGGGCTCGTTCCCAGCGATGCAGCGCCGAATCGAAGCGA
Organism: uncultured beta proteobacterium; assembly: GCA_963816915.1. GTDB lineage: Bacteria > Pseudomonadota > Gammaproteobacteria > Burkholderiales > Casimicrobiaceae > PALSA-1003. The sequence goes on along the minus strand of CAWFMK010000007.1, from coordinate 143,585 downwards.
TACGTTGCTTGGGGCACCCCCCGAGGCACTGCGCGATCCGCGGCGTCCCGAAGACAGGAAAAAGCGATGAACAACGTGCTCGACGCCGCCGGCCCGCAGGCAGCGCACATCGTCGATCTCTGGTGGCTCATGCTTTGGATATGCGTCGGGGTGTTCGCCGTGGTGATGATCAGCCTGCTGTGGGCGATCTGGCGCGCTCCGCGCAGCAACGCCGACACTGCGCCGGATGTCGCCCCTGCTCGTGACGGCGAGCGTCGCATGTGGTGGAGCATCGGCATAGGCGTCACCCTATCCACCCTGCTCCTGGCCGGCCTGCTCGTGGCGAGCGTGCTCACCGACCGCGCGCTGGCGCAACTGCCTCTGGCCAACGCGCTCAAGGTGCACGTGACCGCGCACCAGTACTGGTGGGAGATGGTCTACGACGATGCGCAGCCGGACCGCGTCTTCGCAACGGCCAACGAGCTTTACATCCCGGTGGGCCGGCCGGTGGTGGTCACGCTGCAGGCCGACGATGTCATCCACAGTTTCTGGGTGCCGAATCTGCACGGGAAGAAGGATCTGATTCCCGGACACGTCTCGACCATCCGCTTTCAAGCCGATCGCGCCGGTGAGTTCACGGGTCGCTGCGCTGAATACTGCGGTCTGCAGCACGCCTACATGGCTTTCGATGTCGTCGCGCTTCCGCCCGAGCAATTCGCATCGTGGGCGCAGGCGCAGCGTCAGCCCGCGGCTGACCCCGCCGACGCGCAGGCGCAGCGCGGTCGCGAGCTCTTTCTGAGCGGAAGCTGCATGCTCTGCCACGCGATTCAGGGTACGAGCGCGCAGGGACGCAAGGCGCCGGACCTTACGCATGTCGCCAGCCGCGCGCACCTCGCCGCGGGACGTATGCCGAACACGCCGCAAATGCTGGCGGCGTGGATCATGGAGCCCCAGCGCATCAAGCCGGGCGTGAACATGCCCGCGCACTTTCTGCCGGGAGACGACATCGCCGCGCTGGTGGCCTACCTCGAGACGCTCAAGTGAGCGCGAGCGACGCCGCTTCGATCGCGTCCCTGCGCGACACTTGGAAAGACCCGCCGACGCTTCTCGGCTGGATCTGCACCGTCGACCACAAGGCGCTTGGCCGCCGCTTCATCGTCACCGCGCTGCTCTTCTTCGCGGCGGGTGGAATGCTTGGCGGCCTCGTGCGGCATCAGCTCGCGGTGCCGAACAACTCGCTGCTCGGACCCGACTTCTACAACCAGGTCTTCACCATGCACGGCACCACGATGATGTTCCTGTTCGCGGTGCCGATCATGCAGGGACTCGCGGTGTATCTGGTCCCGCTGATGGTGGGCACGCGCAACACCGCATTTCCGCGCATGACGGCATGTGCCTACTGGATCTATCTCATCGGCGGCGCGACGCTTTTTGCAGGGTTCGCCTTCAACACCGGCGCCGATGCAGGATGGTTCGCGTATGTCCCGCTGGCGGGCCCCGAGTACGGCATCGGCAAGCGTGCAGACTTCTGGAACGTGCTCGTGAACTTCACCGAGGCGATGGGACTGATGGTCGCGGTGGATATCGCAACCGTCATCCTCAAGATGCGCGCGCCGGGCATGTCGCTTCGGCGCATGCCGCTTTTCGTTTGGGCATCGCTGGTGACGGCGATCATGATCATCTTCGCGATGCCGACGGTCATGCTGGGTGCGAACCTCGTCCAGTTCGACCGCATGGCCGGCACTCATTTCTTCAATGCAGCCGAGGGCGGCGATCCAATCCTGTGGCAGCACCTGTTCTGGTACTTCGGGCACCCCGAGGTCTACTTCATCTTCATTCCGGCGCTGGGATTCATTTCGTCGATCATCCCGACCTTCGCGCGTCGCCCGATGTTCGGACACGATGCCATCGTGCTGTCGCTGATCGCGACGGGTTTCCTCTCGTTCGGCCTCTGGGTGCACCACATGTTCGCGACCGACGTTCCCGAGCTCGGCAAGAGCTTCTTCACCGCGATGAGCTTCATGATCGCGATCCCGTCGGCGGTGCAGATCTTTTGCTGGATCGCCACGCTGTGGAGCGGCCGACTCAACTTCAAGGCGCCGTTGCTGTTCGTGCTCGGCTTCTTCTTCGTGCTGATGATCGGCGGGCTTACCGGCATCATCCTGGGGTCGGTTCCGGTCGACTTGCAGGTGCACGACACCTACTTCGTCGTCGCCCACCTTCATTATGTGCTCATTGGCGGCGCGGTCTTCCCGCTGTTCGGGGCAATCTACTACTGGTTTCCGAAAATCTACGGCCGGATGCTGAGCGAGCGACTGGCGCGCTGGCAGTTCTGGCTGCTGACCATCGGGTTCAACCTGACGTTTTTCCCCATGCACCAGCTCGGTCTCGCCGGCATGCCGCGGCGCATCTACACCTACGCGCCGGAAACCGGGTGGGGAACGCTCAACTTCCTGTCGACCGCGGGCGCGGTCGTCGTCGACTTGAGCATGGCGCTTTTCGTGATCGATGTCGTGCTCAGCCTGTGGAAGGGCAAGCCCGCAGGCGACAACCCGTGGGGCGCGCCTACGCTCGAATGGAGTACGACCTCGCCGCCGCCTCCGTACGACTTCGCCGCCATCCCCGTCGTCGCGTCGCGCGAGCCGCTGTGGGCGCCGCCGGCTCAAGGCGAGGGTCCGAGCCACGTCACCGGACTTTCGACCAAGACGCGCGAAGGTCTGGTGACCACCGTGCTCGATGCGTTGCCCGACGTGCGCTATTCGTATCCATCACCGGGCATCTGGCCCTTCGTCGCGGCGTGGGCGGTCGCCTCCTGGCTCGTCTGGTCGATCTTCTCCAACAAAGGGATGTTGTGGGGACTGATCCCGCCGACGATCGCATTCATCGCCTGGTTCTGGCCGGGAAAGCGCGAGACCGAGGAGCATCTCGCGCTGGAGAAGCGGCCATGAGTGGCGCAGGCACACCATGAGCGCGCGTCGCGAAGAGACTCCAGCGAGCGTGCGCGCCGTGCGCCGTGGCGACGCGCTGGACGTCGCCAACCTGCCGAGCTATGGCTTCAGTCACCGCAGCCTTATGTGGTGGGGAACGGCCGGAATGATCGCGATCGAGGGCAGCGCATTCGCGTTCATGATCGTCGTCTATTTCTATCTGCGCAGCGTCGCGCAGACGTGGCCAGAGGGCGGCGCCGCCCCCGATCTGCTCTGGGGAACGGTGAACCTGGTCATTATCCTCGGGAGCGAGATCCCAAATTTCTTCGCCGACCGTGCCGCGATCGATCACGATCTGCGCAAGGTAAAGATCATGCTCATCGCAGGGTCGCTTTTCGGGATCGCGCTTTGCGCCGTGCGTGCACTCGAATTCACCGCGCTCAATGTTCGCTGGGACGAAAGTGCCTACGGCTCCGTCGTCTGGTTCCTGCTCGGACTGCACACTTTCAATCTGGTGACCGACGTGGCCGATACGCTGGTGCTCACCGCGGTCATGTTCAAGCAGCCGGTGGAAGGCAAGCGCTTCGTGGACGTCGCAGAGAATTCCGGCTACTGGGATTTCATCGTCTGGAGCTGGATTCCGGTCTATGCGGTCGTTTACTGGGCGCCGCGGTTCTAGCGACGAAGATGAAGATCTGGCTCGGTCTCCTGGTCGCCCCACTCCTGGTTCTCTCCGATCAAGTCATCGCGTACGCGACGGTCGGCTGGGCGTGCAACCACGCCTCACCGATGGCGGTGCATGCCGTGCACGCGCTGTTTCTTGCAGGCGCATGCGCGGCCACCGTGGTTGCGTGGCAGCAGTGGCAAGTGGCGCGGCCGGATCGATCGCACGGGGAAGCGATCGCGCGAGCCGACTTTCTTGCCGGTCTCGCCCTGGTCTCGGCGGCACTTTGCGTGCTGCTGATCGTCGCGTTATGGACGCCGACATGGATCCTCGCTCCCTGCGCCAATTGAGCCTGGCGACTCTGCTCGCGGCTCCCGCCACTGCATTCGCGCACGACAACGCCGGCACCGCGGCTGGCAGCTTCGAGCCGTGGCTGATCGCGCTGTTGGCAGTGAGCGCGATCGGCTACGCCGTGGGGGTGACGACGCTCTGGCGCAAGGCCGGCACCGGGCGTGGCATCCGCGTCGCCGACGCCGCCCGCTTCGTTCTCGGCTGGAGCGTGCTCGCGGCGGCACTCCTTTCGCCCATCGACGCTTTCGCGGAGCGCTCCTTCGCCGTGCACATGATTCAGCACGAGCTGCTCATGGTGGTGGCGGCGCCGCTGCTCGTGTTGTCGCGGCCACTCGAAGCCTGGGCGTGGGCGCTGCCGCCGCGGACCGGCCGCGCGATGGCGAGAATCGCATCGCTTCGAGGAGTGCGAAGCGCATGGATGTGGCTGGTCGCGCCCGCCGTCGCCTGGACGTTCCACGCGCTGGCCCTCTGGGTCTGGCACATCCCGGGATTGTTCATGGCGGCGCTCGCCAACGATGCCATCCACGTCTTGCAACACACCTTCTTTTTCGTGTCGGCGCTCGTCTTCTGGTGGGTGGTGTTCGGCAACAGGACGCGCGCCGTCGAGCTGGCCGCGCTGGCGATGTTGTTCACGACCATGCTCCACACCGGCGCGCTGGGGCTTCTGCTCACGTTCTCGCCTCGACCGTGGTATCCGCAAGAAGGCCCCGGACTTTTTGGGTGGACGGCGCTGGAGGATCAGCAGTTCGGCGGGCTGGTCATGTGGGTGCCGGGAAGCCTCGCGTATCTGATCGCGGGGCTTAAGGTCGCCGCGTCGTGCCTGTTACCGGCGCGCGCCGGACGATCGCTGGGCATCGACGTGCCTGAATAGTGCAACAGTTGCGAAAACACGGATTGCCCTTGCGGTGATAACCGCCGGGGCCGATGCGGCAATCACTTGAACAGCGCCCGCTCCAGGCGCAGGTAGGTGCGGCTCGCGTTTTCGGGATGAAGCATTTCATACTGATCCCACCGGGAAAATTCGGGCAGGCCGCACCGTTCCCGCAACTCACCCAGGCTGACGCCCTCATCCAGCAGAGTCTTGACGCGACGCTCGAGTGCGGTCAGGTAGCGCCTGACGGCATCGGCGTCGGCGCAGCTGCCTATGGGGCCGTAGCCGGGAACGAGGCGGCGGCAGCGCATCGCCGCGATTTCGGTCAGTGATTCGCGCCAGCCCGTCAGGTCCGCGTCGCGCACGTCGGGGATTCGATGGATGGCAACGAGGCTGCCGGCCATGAGCGTGGAGGTCTTTTCGTCGAGCACTGCGATCGCGCCCGGCGCGCTCGACCATCGATAGGCGATCAACCGGACCCGACGCCCTATCAGCTGCAGCGTTTCACCGTCGTCGATCAGCCGGTCGGGCTTGACCACGCGCGTCACCGACATGGCATCGTCACCCAGCAGGGCCTTCAAATTGCGAAGACACGTCTCGCACCGGGAGGCGATCAGCTCCGCAGTCCGGCGATGCGCCAGAACCGGTATGCCGCGTGTCTGAAAGGCGGCAGCGCCGAAGACGGCGTCCTGGTCCGGATGCGTCAGGATTACAAGGCGGATCGGGCGATTGGTGACCCTCTGAACTGCGGCGATGATCTCCTCGCCTTCGCGATAGGAAGCGCCGCTGTCGACGACGATAACGCCGCGCGGCCCGATGATGAATCCGATGTTGGCGATGCGTTCGCCGCGCTCCGCCGTAATCTCGCCGCCGCTTCCAAGCAGCGCGTAGACGCCTTCGGCGACAGTGACCGTCTTGAGCGGCGCGGACCGGACGGCATGGGTAGCGCCGAAGAGCGCAAGGACCGCGACGACTCCCCTGACAAGGATGACCCCCGTGCTCGCGTGCGTGCGTTGGCCGGTGCCGACCGCGGCTGTCTCATTGCATTGCAACATGGGGGAGAGCCCTGGCGGATAGGACGTCCAAAATCTTGTACTACGCAAATTGACATCAACCCGTGGTAGCGCGACACTGTCCACACAGATTGTCTCAAAGATCAGCGCAAGCTGACGCCGCCGATTGCTTCTGTTTCGGTTCGACAACAACGATTGGAGGAGAGTATGCAAAGCGCCTCAAAGCGGTTGAGCATTGCCGGGCTGGCGATCGCCCTGACACTTCCCGGTGTCGTCGCCGCGAATCCCGATGTGGAAAAGCAGACGGCCGATCCGAACAATTGGGCCATGCAGGCTGGTGACATGTACAACCAGCGCTACAGCAAGCTCAATCAGATCAACACGCAGAACGTCGGCAAGATGCAGGTCGCGTGGCTTTTCTCGACCGGCGTCCTGCGCGGGCACGAGGGTTCGCCCCTGGTCATCGGCGACACCATGTATATCCACACGCCGTTCCCCAACAAGGTGTTCGCGCTCGATATCGACACCCAGAAGATCAAGTGGCGTTATGAGCCGAAGCAGGACTCCGCGGTGATCCCGCAAATGTGCTGCGACACGGTTTATCGCGGCCTTGCATATGCCGAAAACAAGATCTTCCTGCAGCAGGCGGACAGCAACCTCGTCGCGCTGGACGCCGCCACTGGAAAGGTCATCTGGTCGGTGAAAAACGGCGATCCCAAAGTCGGTGCGGTGAATACGAATGCACCGCATGTCTTCAAGGACAAGGTGATCACGGGCATTTCCGGAGGGGAATGGGGCGTGCGCGGGTACGTCACCGCGTACGACATCAATACCGGCAAGCAGGTCTGGAGGGCGTACAGCACCGGACCGGACGCGGAGATGCTCATCGATCCGGACAAGACCACCACGTGGACCGATGGCGCGGTCAAGCCGGTTGGCAAGGACTCGTCGCTCAAGACGTGGCAGGGCGACCAGTGGAAGATCGGCGGCGGAACGACGTGGGGCTGGTACAGCTACGACAAGGCCCTGAACCTGATGTACTACGGCACCGGCAATCCGTCGACCTGGAATCCTTCGCAGCGTCCCGGCGACAACCGCTGGTCGATGACCATCATGGCGCGCGACGTCGACACCGGCATGGCCAAATGGGTCTTCCAGATGACTCCGTTCGACGAGTGGGATTTCGACGGCGTCAACGAAATGATCCTTGCCGACATCAACGTCAAGGGCAAGCCGACCAAGGCGCTGGTTCACTTCGATCGCAACGGCTTCGGCTACACCCTCGATCGTACCAACGGCGCCCTTCTGGTCGCCGAAAAATTCGATCCGAAGGTGAACTGGGCATCTCACGTCGACATGAAGACAGGTCGACCGCAGGTCCTCAAGGAATACTCGACCGCGCAGAATGGCCCCGAGCACAACAACAAGGGGATCTGCCCGGCGGCCCTTGGCTCCAAGGATGAGCAGCCTGCCGCGTTCAATCCCAAGAACGGCAGATTTTACGTGCCGACAAACCACGTCTGCATGGATTACGAGCCATTCAAGGTCGACTACGTTGCGGGGCAGCCCTACGTCGGCGCGACACTCTCGATGTATCCGCCGCCCGGTGAAAAGAATATGGGCAACTTCATCACCTGGGATGCGGGCACGGGCAAGATCGTGCAAAGCCATCCCGAGAAGTTCTCAGTATGGAGCGGTGCGCTGGTGACCGCCGGCGGGATCGCTTGCTACGGTACGCTCGAGGGCTATCTCAAGTGTGTCGATGCCAACGACATCAACAAGGAGCTGTTCAGGTTCAAGACGCCGTCGGGGATCATCGGCAACGTCTTTACCTATGAGCATAAGGGCAAGCAGTACATAGGCGTGTTCTCGGGCATTGGCGGCTGGGCAGGAATCGGTATGGCGGCCGGCCTCGAAAAGGATCAGGACGGTCTGGGCGCGGTCGGCGGCTATAAAGAACTCAAGGACTACACCGAGCTGGGCGGCTCGCTCACGGTCTTCGCGCTTCCGAACTAGGTCTGCGCACTCCTCTCGCCGGCGCGTACGGTCTCGCGCGCCGGCGTTTGTTTGTCTGGCGGGTCTGACGCGGGAACCGGGTCGGCGAACCCGGGTCCGAGTTCAACGATGTGGCGTCTTCGAGGTCAAAATCATGCGAATGCGAGCCCTGTCATCCGCGTCGAGCGCCCTGCTGCTGGTCGGCGGCATCGGCGCGAGCCTTCATGCCCTCGCGCAGGACGCGAAAGCGACTGCCGCGGACACCGACAAGCCCTACCACGTCGTCGACGGTTTCAAGGTCGATGCGAACACGATGAATGGATTTCGCGCGTGGCGCGCAGCAGCGTGCGACCGCTGCCATGGAGCCAATCAACAGGGTCTGGTCGGGCCATCGCTGCTGGAAAGCTTCAAGGTTCTCAGCAAGGCCGATTTCGTCAAGACGGTGACCGAAGGTCGACTCGAAAAAGGGATGCCCAGTTTCAAGACGAGTCCGATGGTCATGGGCAACACCGATGGTCTTTACGCTTACCTCAAGGGCCGGTCGAATGGCGATATCACGCGTTCCAAGGTTGAGGAGTTGAAGTAGTGGCGGCGGCACGGCTGACGGAAACGCGTTCCGATCCGAACCCACTGAGACAGGCATGCAAGCGTTGGCGACATGGGACCATCGGGTTGGCGCTCGCCGCGATGACCGCGGCAAGCGTATGCGCAATTGCGCAGGACGCGCCCAAGGCATTCCGCCCGTGCATCGATCCGAACAATCTGCCGTTCTCGAACACGCAGGGAGAAGGCTTCGAGAACCACATCGCGGATCTGTTCGCTCAAAAGCTAGGTTTGCCGGTTCAAAGCTATGCTTTTCCGCAGCGCATGAATTTCATTCGCAACACTCTGCGCTACCGTCTTCCCGGCGAGGATTTCCGCTGCGACGTCGTCATGGGCGTCCCCGCGGGCTATGACCAGGTTTCGGCAACCAAACCTTACTATCGGTCGACGTACATGCTCGTATTCGCCAAGGGCAAGCGCCTTGATGCAGTCAAGACCGGTGACGACTTGTTCGCGCTGGCAGCCGAGGCCCGCAACAGCTTGACCATAGGCATCTTCGATCGCTCGCCGGCATCCGTGTGGCTCGCAAAGCACGGGATGGAGCTGCAGGCCAAGCCCTACCCTATGATGTCGCCCGACCCCGACCAGTATCCGGGCGAGATCATTGAAAAGGATCTCGCGCAGGGAAAGATCGATGCTGCGGTCGTTTGGGGGCCCATCGCCGGCTACTACGCAAAGCGCGTGCGCAATCTCGATTTGGTTCTCGTTCCCCTCAAGTCCGAAAATGGCGTCAAATTCGACTATGAGATTGCCATGGGAGTCCGTTACGGGGAGCCGAAATGGAAAGAAACCGTGGAAAGCCTGATTGCCGACAATCGTGCTGCCATCATGCAGATATTGCGCGAATACAACGTTCCGCTGGTGGACGAGCGCGGCGACATCGTTCGCTAGCGGCTGAATCGCCGCCGCCGGTCTCCACGCCTCTCACCTGCTCCGCGCGGTGCGCCCTTCGACGCAAACCTGGACTGAACGGCGTGCGCTCGATTCGTAGACGTGCCGCCGCGATCGGCGGTGGCCTCGCGATCTTCGGGTGGGCTGCGGCGGCGTTGGCTCAGGCGCTCGCTCCAGCTACCTTCGTTGCGCTCTCAGGCAGCGTCGTCAGGGTCGAAGCCGGCGGCGCCGACGGCGCGCTTCACGTCGGCAGCGGCGTGACGGTTGCGCCATCCGTCATCGTAACCAACTGTCACGTAACGCGAGACGCGACGGCGATCCGCATCGTTGGCTCCGGAAGGTCATGGAACGTGAACGGTCAAGTCGCGGATACCTTTCACGATCTCTGCTTCCTTCGTGCTCCGGACTGGCAGGGAAGGCCGGTGATCCTCGGCAGTTCCGGCGACTTGCGACCGAGCCAGCCGGTGGCTGCCCTGGGATTCACCGGCGGCGCGGACATCGCGCTCAAGTTCGGGCGAGTGCTCGCCGTGCATTCGTTCGACAACAGCCGTGTCATCGAATCGGACGCGGCCTTTAGTTCGGGGGCGAGTGGTGGCGGTCTTTTCGATGCCAGGGGCGCGCTGGTAGGACTGCTGACGTTTCGGTTGCGTGGTCCCGGCCGCACCTATTATTCGGTGCCTGTGGATTGGATCCGGGAACGACTGCCCGCCGAGCCGCAATGGGCCGAGCCAGCGCCGCCGCACGGCGCGCACGCTTTCTGGCAAGGCGACGCCGACGCGTTGCCCTATTTCATGCGCGTCGCGCCGCTCGATGCAGAAAAGCGCTGGGGCGCGTTGCTCGAGCTCGCCGATGGCTGGTCGTCGGCGCAGCCTCGGGACGCCGAGCCTCTGCTCGTCCGAGGCAGGGCGTTACAAAAGCTGAACCGTCCAGGCGCGGCCGTTGTCGCGTTCAACGATGCACTCCAGTTGTCACCGAACGATTCCGCCGCGTGGTATGGGCTCGCGATTGCGTATGCATCGCTGGGCGACGAAGCCGCATCGCGTGGCGCACAGTCGAAGCTCGACACCCTGGACGAGGCTCTGGCTTCCGATCTGAGGACCCAGCTTACGCGATCGCGCGGCACGGAGTGAGCCATGAGCTCGTATTGCCGCCGCTCGCAATTCATCACGGACCGATCGTCCTTATGTCTACGCAGGAGTGATCCATGACCAATCCTTGTTGCGCGCTGGCGTTGATGATGTTGCTGGCCCCACCGCTCGCCCAGGCTGCACAAGCGAACGACTTTCCCACGCGCGCCCGTGTCGAGTTCGTCCTCGACTGCATGCGCTCGAGCAAGGCGCCGACCGCGGAAGCGATGTACAAGTGCTCCTGTGCGATCGATGACATCGCGAGCAAGGTCAACTACGCGACTTGGGTGGATCTGTCGACGGTTACGAATGCTACGACCATTGCCGGGGAGCGAGGTGGCGTCATGCGGGACATGAAGGACGGGCGCAAGCTGATCGCATCGTTTCGCGCTCTGCAGGCCGACGCCAAGAAACACTGCTTCCTCAACGAATGACTCGTTCGGGCGGTGGTGACTGCGTCGTGGTCGTGCGGACTGCGCATCGACTTTGTCCGTGGTGGCTTCTCGCTGCATGCGCTGCCATCGCATTGCCTCTGGCTGCGCGGGCAGACGCGCCGGAGCTGCCCGCGCTCACCGTCGAGAACCCGGCGCCTGGGGTCTATGTCCACTACGGCGCCCAGGAGAACATGACGCCCCTCAACGCCGGGGACATCGCCAATCTCGCTTTTGTGGTCGGCCAAAAATGCGTCGCGGTGATCGATACGGGTGGAACGCTTGCCGTCGGACGTGCGTTGCGCGCCACGATCCGGGATGTTACGCAGCTGCCGATTTGCTACGTGATCAATACGCATCTCCATCCCGATCACGTCTTTGGCAACCAGGCGTTTGTCCGGGATCGGCCGCAGTTCGTCGGCCACGCGCGTTTGGCGGAATCGATGCGCAGGCGCGGTCCCATTTACCTCCGCGCGCTGATGCGGGATCTCGGTTCGGTCGCCGTGGGCACGACGCTCGTGTTGCCGACGCATGGCGTCGCAAGCGTCGAGCGGCTCGACTTGGGCAGGCGTATCTTGAGCGTGCGCGCATGGCCGACCGCGCATACCGACACGGATCTGACCGTTTTCGACGAGACGAGCGAGACGCTCTTCCTGGGCGACCTGGGATTCGTCGACCATATTCCTGTCGTCGACGGAAACCTTCGCGGTTTCATCGCCGCGATCACCGAGATCAAGGCGATTCACGCGCAACGGGCGATTCCCGGCCACGGCCGCGCCGACGCGTGGCCGTCGGCGATCGACGCCGAGGAGCGGTATCTCGTCGAACTTCGGCGCGATGTCCGGGCGGCCCTTGTGGCGAAGGTTTCGCTCGCACAGGCGATCGAATCGGTCCCCTGCGAGGATGCGGAGCACTGGCTTCTGGTCGAACAGTTTCACAAGCGCAATATCAGCGCCGCATACGCGGAGCTCGAGTGGGACGAGTGACAACGGGCTGGCGAGGTGCATCGCGAGGGCATACAATTGACCTCTTGCGGGGCAATCGATAAACGTGCCGACATGAGCTCACGGATCTTCCAAGTCATGCTTGCCCTGTGGCTTGCGCTGCCTGGCGTGAGCTGGGCGCAGGACAGCGATCCCGAAGCGAGCGTGATCTGGCAGAAGGTGCGCGCCGACCTGTTTCCCGCGGCGACAATCGCGGCGGGAGAAAGTGTGATCGTCCTCGAGACGCCGAAGAGGGCGGAAGACGCGGCCATCGTGCCCGTCGCAATTCGCGCAAAATTCCCGCAAAGCAGCGATCGATATATCCAGAAGCTGTGGCTGATCATCGACAACAATCCGTCGCCGATCGCCGCGGTCTTCCAGCTCACTCCTGAAAGCGGGCGCGCCGACATCGAGACCCGCATGCGCGTGGAGCAGTACACCTACGTGCGCGCGATTGCGCTGACCAGCGACGGCAAACTGTACATGGTCAGCAACTACGTCAAGGCCTCGGGCGGCTGCTCCGCGCCGGCGAGCAAGGATGCGGAGGCGGCGAAAGCCAATCTGGGCAAGATGAGGATTCGGGTCGATGAAGCGCTCGTTGCCGACCGTCCTGCGCGCGCCCAGGTGATGATCAGCCACCCGAACGATTCGGGGCTTGCGATGGACCAGGTCACCCGAACGTACGCGGTGCCGCACTTTGTGCGCAGCGTCGAAGTGCGGCACAACGGAAAGCTCATCATGAACGCCGATGTCGACTTTTCGATCAGCGAGAATCCGAACTTCCGCTTTTATTTCCTTCCGGGGAGCGGAGGCGAGCTCGACGCGAAAGTGATCGACAACAAGGATCTCACTTTTACGGCGCGCCTAGGCCTGGATTCGTCGCGTGTGAGCGCGAGCATCGCACGTTAGGCGGCGCGGATCGTTCGACGTCAATTTGACTGCATTGCTGTGAGCTCAAGGAGGGCGCGGTGGATGTTCGTGCTGCGGTAGCGCAAAGTGCGGGTGCGCCGTTGGTAATCGAAACGGTGCAATTGGATGGACCAAAAGCCGGCGAGGTGCTGATCGAAATCAAGGCGACCGGCATTTGCCATACCGACGAATTCACGCGTTCCGGCGCCGACCCCGAGGGACTCTTCCCGGCCATCCTCGGGCATGAGGGTGCGGGCATCGTGGTCGATGTGGGCGCGGGCGTAACTAGCGTGAAGAAAGGCGACCACGTCATCCCGCTGTACACGCCGGAGTGCCGGCAGTGCAAATCGTGCCTGTCGCGCAAAACCAATCTCTGCACTGCGATTCGCGCGACGCAGGGCAAGGGCGTCATGCCCGACGGCAGCAGTCGATTTTCGTTCCAGGGCAAACCCCTCTATCACTACATGGGCTGCTCGACCTTTGCGAATTTCACGGTCCTTCCCGAGATTGCCGTCGCAAAGATTCGCGAAGACGCACCCTTCGACAAGGTCTGCTACATCGGCTGCGGCGTCACAACGGGCATCGGCGCGGTGATCAATACCGCCAAAGTCGAGGCGGGGGCGAACGTGGTAATTTTCGGACTGGGCGGCATCGGCCTCAACGTCGTCCAGGGTGCTCGCATGGTGGGCGCCAACATGATCATCGGCGTGGATCTCAATCCCGCGCGCGAAGCCCTCGCGCGAAAGTTCGGCCTGACCCATTTCGTCAACCCCAAGGAAGTGAAGGGCGACCTTGTGGCCCACCTCGTCGAGCTGACGAAGGGCGGCGCCGACTACAGCTTCGAGTGCGTCGGCAACGTCGATTTGATGCGTCAGGCGCTCGAGTGCTGCCATCGCGGCTGGGGGGTGTCGGTCATCATCGGCGTGGCGGGCTCAGGACAGGAGATCAAGACCCGTCCGTTTCAGCTCGTAACGGGTCGGGTGTGGAAGGGCACGGCTTTCGGCGGCGCGCGTGGCCGAACCGATGTGCCTAAAATCGTGGATTGGTACATGGATGGCAAGATCAACATCGACGATCTGATCACCCATGTTCTTCCGCTCGATCGCATCAACGAAGGATTCGATCTCATGCACGAAGGAAAATCGATCCGGGCCGTCGTTACGTACTGAACTCAAGTAAGCGCAGAAACTCGGAAGAGCCCGGGTGCAGAGGTGCTGTCGAATCCGCGAGCCGGGCAGTACGCTGAGCATTCGTCGTTATCTCGATACAGGAGGAAGTGACCATGGCAACTTCGATTCATCCAGGCGTCGATCAAGGCCTGAAGCCGGCTGCCGCCAACTTCGCCGGCGGGACGCTGTCGTGCAAGTGCGCCGACAAAAAGGTAACCGTGTCGATCAAGGGGCAGTGCGCCCACAACCACGTGTGCGGTTGCACGAAATGCTGGAAGCCCAAGGGTGCGCTGTTTTCGCAGATAGCGGTTACCGGGCGCGATAACGTCAAGGTCACGGCGAACGAGGACAAGCTGAAGGTGGTCGACCCGAGCGCGACGATCAAGCGCTATGCGTGCAAGGACTGCGGTGTGCACATGTACGGCCGCATCGACAACACGGGCCATCCCCTTTACGGCGTGGATTTCTTCCACACCGAGCTGTCGCCGGACCAGGGCTGGGCGCCACCCGAATTCGCAGCATTCGTCTCGTCCATCATCGAGGCCGGCGCCGATCCTGACAAGATGGGTGCCGTTCGGGCGCGCTTGAAGGAGCTCGGCCTCGAGCCCTACGACTGCCTGTCGCCGCCGCTTATGGACATGATTGCCACTCATGCCGCGAAAGCCAAGGGCACGCTCTACCACGCGTAAGCGGACTAGCGACTTCAACAATCCGGCGCCGGTATTCCCGGCGCCGCTGTTCGCACCAGGAACGGCAGAGTTCGGCGCGCATGTCGTGCCGCCCCTGCCGTGCTGATGCCCGATCGCAACGCGTACCAAGGCGCTTCGCTCCCGGACCCATGACCGTCACCGCGGTATCGCAGAACAAGTCATTCGGCGGCGTTCAGGGAACGTACACGCACGATTCCACGGAAACCCATTGCGCGATGCGCTTCGGCGTCTTTCTGCCGCCGCAGGCGCAGGAGGGCACGGTGCCGGTCCTCTACTGGCTTTCGGGCCTGACCTGCACCGAGGAGAATTTCGTCGTCAAGGCCGGTGCGCAACGCGTCGCCGCCGAGCTGGGCGTCGCCATCGTCGTGCCGGATACCAGCCCTCGCGGGTTGAAGCTTCCCGGGGAGGCGACAAGCTACGACTTCGGGGTCGGCGCCGGTTTCTATGTCGATGCGACTGAGCCTCCCTGGGCAACTAACTATCGCATGTATTCGTATGTGAGCGAGGAGCTGCCCAGGATCGCCGCCGCGAACTTTCCGATCGATCCGTCGCGCGCAGGCATCTTCGGGCACTCGATGGGCGGCCACGGCGCGCTCACCATCGCGCTCAAGAACCCGGATGCCTATAAATCGGTCTCCGCGTTCGCGCCGATATGCTCGCCGATGCGCTGTCCTTGGGGAGAAAAGGCGCTGACCGGTTATCTGGGCGCTGATCGTGCGCAGTGGCGCGCCTACGACGCCACCGCGCTCATCGAGGATCTGGGCTGGAGCGGACCACCCCTGCTGGTCGACCAGGGGACCAAGGACGCGTTCCTCGACGAGCAACTCAAGCCGGGGCTGCTGCAGCAGGCCTGCACGCAACGCAATATACCGCTGGATTTGCGGATGCGCGACGGCTACGACCACAGCTATTTTTTCATTGCGACGTTTATCGAGGACCATCTCCGGTTTCACGCGCGTCTGCTCTAGTGCGCGGCCCGCGTGCCAGGACTCGCGCTTTTCGGTTCTGGCGTGCGCTGGACTGCTATAGCCATCGATGCTCGCGGAACATCCTTCCTGGTCGGTCGGCCGCACTTTTTCCGCGTCGCGCCATCAAACATTGCGCCATGGAAGAATTACGACCGACTCCGTTGTTCGATCCCAAGGGCGAGCTGCCGCACGGGCTGGTCTATCGCCCGGAGTTCATTTCCCGCGCAGAGGAAGCGGCGCTCCTGGAATCGATCGCCCCGCTCCCTTTCCGCGAAGCGCGCTTCCAGCAGTATTTCGCGCGGCGGCGCGTGGTGCACTTCCACCCGGGGGGCATAACGACCGCGTATGATTCCTCCGCCGAGGACACCTTCTCGAGCGGCCCGCTCCCACCGTTCCTGCACGCTTTGGCGCAGAAGGTCGGCAAGGCTCTGTCCGTCGATCCGGCTACCTTCGTCCACGCGCTGGTCAGCGAATATCGTCCGGGAACGCCGATCGGATGGCACCGCGACAAGCCCGCCTACGGCATCGTGATCGGTCTTTCGCTGGCTGGATGGGGGCGCATGCGCTTTCGTCCCATCGCATCGCTCCCTCCGCACAGGGATATGTTCCTGCTCGCGCTCGAGCCGCGCTCGCTGTACATGATGCAAGGTCCCATCCGCTGGCAATGGCAGCACAGCATGCTGCCGACCAAGTCGCTGCGCTATTCGATCACCTTCCGCACCCGCGCCGACGCGAGTTGATCCTTACCAAGGGCTTGGCAGGCGGATCGTGTGGGAAAGGGGGTCGGGCTTCCCTGCGGACAGGTCTTCGCCGTCGGCGGCCGCGGCCGTCCATAGCGCGTCAACGCGTGCCGCTGCGCTGGGCGCGGACGACGATCGCGTCGCTGCGCACGTCGATGACTTGAGTCCATTCCACGACGTATTCGGTCGGCTCGCGCAACCCCAGTCGCTCCCGCAGCCCGTACCGCCCATAGACTACCTTGTCGATAACGCAAAACGCGTGCGCGCGACCCTGCGGCGCGATGTCGCTACGCAGGTCGACGACGTGACCGAGCATCTTTCCGTGCTCGGTAACCACGCGCATCATTTGCAGGCGCGAGGCGGTTTTCACGATCCGGGTAGCCGCGAGAGCCAGCGCCCCACTCGGCGATCCCATCGCCCCAGCCCGAGTTTCGGCGCGGACAAGCGCAAGTTGATCGTGGCGCCGATGCTCTCGATTTCAGACCATGGCACGCGCGCGTACCTCCTTCCGAAAAGGACCGTGGCCGCGCGCTCGAGCGCTCGCGGCAGGCGCCTGAGCAGGGGACCCGGACCCACCAGCAACGCGGTGACTTTCAGTGGTTGTCCCGGGCCACCTTCGAGCAGCAGGTCGTCCACCATGCCGCACGGCGTGCCGTCGGCATCGACGATCGTGCGGTCGAGCACATCGCGCAGCAGGTCCAGGGGCCGCACCATCAGCGTTGTCCCCCGTGCGTGAGAATGAACAGGGGAAGCGCGGCAAGCGCGGCGAGCGTGACCAGCAAGAAATAGAATCCGCCTAGGGCATTGACCAGCTTGCCGCTTGCATGGTCACCCATGATCCGCCGGTCGGCGCCGATCACCAGCAACGGAAAATACGCGAACGGCAGGATGAGCACAGAAAGGATGACCGAATATTCGATGACGCGCACCGGATCGACTCCCGTCAACACGATCAACGCAGCTGCGCACAGCAGCGCGATCCAGCTGGATACGAATCGCGCGGCTGAACGCGGCCTGCGGCCCTTTCCCCATCGCCAGCCCAGCAGCTGCGCCAGGTTGTATGCGCCGGAAAGCGCGTTCGCGATCGCGGCGCCCGCAAACGCGAACAACATACCGCCGACAGCGAGGAGCATGCCCGTGATGCCGAACAGCGACGCCGTCGCCAGCGCGGCATCCCCCGGGAGCGACGGGTCGATCTGGCGCGGCGCGAAAAAATCGGCACCGATCATCAGCAGCGACACCGACAGCAGCGCGCCGAGCGCGAATCCGATGACCACCAGCAGCCGATTCGATGCGATGCCGAACGCGTTGGTTTTGTCATCGATCGCCACCGAAGCGCGGAAGTAGGTCTTGTAGGGCATCAGGATCGAGCCCAGCAGCGCGACCGCGGAGTATGCGTAGAGCACGCCATCGCGACCGCTTTTGAACTCGGGCAGGTTCGGCAGCGCACTCGCGGCGGCCTGGCTCCAGCGCGGGTGCAGGTATGCGGCGGCGACGACAAACACGATCATCATCAGCGCAAGCAGGCCGAACGCGCGCTGGATCCATTTCATCGGTGTGAACCACACCACCAGAATCAGTGACAGCAACGCGAGCAGGATCAGCCATCGATACGGCCAGCCCGACAAGAGTTGCCACACGAGCGCCACCCCGCCGATTTCCGCCGCGCAGACGAGCACGCTGACGCTGTTGAAGGTGAGCAACGTGAGGAGGCTCGAGCGCAAGCCGTCGCGGCTTCGAATCAGCGCGAACAGCGGCTCTCCGCGCACTACTGCGATGCGACCGGCGATTTCGCCATAGACGATGAGCCCGACGGCACCGATCACGATGACCCAGATCAGCCTGTAGCCGAACTTGCTCCCGGCACCGATCGAGAAGGTGAGCACGCCGACCTCGACGAAAGCTCCCATCGTCGCAAGCATGCTCAGGCCAAACGCGAGCGCCTTGTTTATCGCCGCGTCCGTGATCGGGGGAGCGAGCGAGGTCATGGATGCGCAAGCGCGCGTTGTACCGCCATTAGCGTCGCCAGCAACTCGCGCGAGCGCGCGGCGAGCGCGTCGCCGTCGGAGGCGCGCAACGTGTCGCGCTCGAGCAGCGCCAGGAGGCCGTCGAGACGCCCGCCTGCCTCCATCGCCTGCACCCGCGCGCGCTCCAGCGGCGTGCCGACCCGCATCGCGACAAGTGCCTTGAGCGATGCGTCGAGCGACCTGCGCTGCTGCGTGGCCTGCGCCCGCACGAAGGTCGTTCCCGTCTGGCCGCGCGCGAGCGCATCGCCAAGCAATGCGGTACCGGCGGCATCCGAGCGAACCGCGGAAACGACGATGGCGAGCTCGGCAGGATTTGCGGGGGTGCTGGCAATCTTCACCATACCGACGACGGCCGCGATAACCGCCACCAGTATCGCAACGAGCGCGCGGATGCCGCCGCATCTTCGGCCGCGGCGGTTCACGATCGCGCTACGGTGCGGCGCGACACGCTCAGAGCGTCGCACATGGGAATTGCGCTCCCGACGCGCCGGATGCACGTCAGGTCGGCTTGGACATCGACCGCGACCGCACGCGCCTCAATCCACATTGCCGGGCCTCCGATCTCGTACAAGGCCGCCAGAATAGCAGCGTGCGATCCGGAAAGCAGGCCCTGGCGCTCGACGTTCTCGCGCGGGTCCGATGCCGCACGCACTCGCGTCGTCGCCGGCAGGAGCCGAAGCGCGCCACTCATTTGCTCTACAATGCGGGTTCGCCGCTCTCAGGAGGAGCCCGCCATGCAACACCGCGTCGCGCGATTCATCATGCCGTTCGCCATTCTTTCCTGCGCGCTGCAGGCAAGCGCCCGCGCGGAAGAAATTGTCGTCAGCAATTACGCTGTCTCCGCGAACGGCATGCCTTTCGGCGTCGCGCTGGCGAAGGGCTACTTCAAGGACGAGGGTCTCAACATCACCGGCCTCATTTCGTCCGCGGGCGGCGGCACCACGCTGCGCAACATGCTGGCGGGCGGGGGCGTGCCTTACGGCGAAGTGAACCCAGGCGTCATCGTCTCGGCGATGCAGGCGGGGGCGGACCTGCGCATCGTCAGCGACAATGTGCTCACCGTAGCCGAGTTCGTATGGGCGGTGAAGCCCGACTCGCCGATCAAGACGATCAAGGACCTCAAAGGCAGGAAGATCGGTTATACGAACCCGCGTTCGACCAGCCAGGCGCTCGCCAACCTGATCGTGCAGTCGGCGGGTCTCAAGCCGGAGGATGTCGAACTGGTCAAGACCGGCGGCTTCGGCGAAGGCGTCGCCGCGCTCGACTCGGGACAGGTCGATATCACGCCGATCACCGAGCCGCTCTGGTCGAAGCTCAAGTCCAAGTATCGCGCCGTCGTGGTGGCGAGCGACGCGCTGCCGCCGCTCGACAATGTCGTGGGAGTGGCGACGGTGGAGATGATGGAAAAGCGCGGCGATTTCATTCGCGCGGTGATTCGCGCTCGCCGCAAGGCGGTGACGTTCATAAAGGAACATCCCGACGAAGCCGGCGACATCGTCGCAAAGCAGTACAATCTCGAGCCCGAGGTCGCGCGCAGCGCGGTGCGAAACCTGACGACCAGCCTGACCAAGGGAGTCCCCTACTGGGGCGATGGGCAGATCCATCTCGATGGACTCAAGCGCATGATCGAGGCGCAGCGCTCGGTGGGCGCGATCACCGGCGAGGTCGACTACGGCAAGCTGGTAGACACGCGCTTCCTGCCCGACGACCTGAAGGCGATCAAGCAATAGAGCTCGCAATATGCACGGGTGCCGCCCTCGCCAGCGCGAGGAACGGCACCAAGGCATCCTTTATTTCCCGCAACGGAGCCAGCCCATGAACGACACTGCGCCCGACCGCGCGAAGGCGCAGATCACCGTGGCCTGGGGCAGCGACTCGATTGCCGAGCTGCTGCGCGCGCTCGAGATTCCATACATCGCGCTCACGCCGGGCGCGAGCTTTCGCGGATTGCACGACAGCCTGGTCAACTACCTTGGCAATACGCGGCCCGAGCTGCTGCTGTGCATCCACGAGGAGCATGCCGTCGCGCTGGCGCACGGGTACACCCGCGTCACCGGCAATCCACTGGCGGTCGCGCTGCACGCGAACGTCGGCCTGATGCACGCCACGATGGCGATTTTCAACGCGTGGTGCGATCGCATCCCCATATTGCTGCTGGGCGCGGTCGGTCCGATCGACGCGGTGCAGCGGCGGCCGTGGGTCGATTGGATCCACACCTCGCGCGATCTGGGCGCACTGGTTCGCGGCTACACCAAGTGGGACGATCTTCCGGGATCGGTCGGCGCGGCGCTGGAGGCGATCGTGCGCGGCTACCGCCTGTCGATGACGCCGCCGCAGGCGCCTGTCTACATTTGCCTGGACGCCGCGCTGCAGGAACAGGCGCAAGCGGTCCCGCCACCGATGCCTGCGCTCGATCGGCTGTCCGCGCCTGCCGTCGGCGGAGTGTCGGCGCAGTCGCTGCGCGAAGTGAAGACGCTGCTCGAGTCGGCGAGCAAGCCGCTGTTCATGATCGGACGCGTCTCGAACGATGTCGGGGCGTTCGAGCGTCGCGTTGCGCTCGCCGAGCGCCTCGGTGCCGTGGTTCTCACCGACATCAAGACCGGCGCGAGCTTTCCGACGCAGCACGCGCTGCATCCCTTTCCACCGAGTCTGTACGTCACCGGCGCTGCGGGACAGATGGTGCGCGACGCCGATGTGATTCTCAGCCTCGACTGGATCGATCTGGGCGGCACACTGTCGCAGGCCTGCGGGGGAGTGGCGCCGCGCGCCAAAGTGATTCATTGCTCGATGGACCAGTACGTGCACAACGGCTGGAACATGGATTACCAGGCGCTGCCGACGACCGACCTGTCGATCCTGGTGCCGCCCGATGTGCTGGTCGTCGAGCTGATCACTGCGATTGGATCGCGCACGTCGCCGCCGGCCACACCGTGGTTCGTCAAGGCGCCCGACGATGCGGCGCCGCCGACGGAAGACGCGCCGAAGGCGGCGGGTGCGTCGCCTGCGGAAGATCGCCTTCCTCTGGAGGAGCTTGCGCGCGTGACGACCGACACTCTGGCGCCGCACCATCCCTCGTACATTCGTCTGCCCCTGGGATGGCCCGGCGAATACTGCCGTTTCGCGCACCCCCTCGACTACATCGGCTTCGACGGTGGCGGCGGCATCGGATCGGGTCCCGGCATGGCGGTCGGCGCGGCGTTGGCGTTGCGCGGCGGCGATCGCCTGCCGGTGGCGGTGGTCGGCGACGGCGACTACCTCATGGGTGTTACCGCGCTATGGACCGCCGTTCATTACCGCATCCCGGTGCTCATCGTCATCGCCAACAACGAATCGTTTTTCAACGACGAGCTGCATCAGGAACGCATGGCGCGCGTGCGCGGTCGGCCGGTGGAGAATCGCTGGATCGGACTGCGCATGAGCGATCCGGCGATGGACCTGGCCGAGCTCGCGCGCGGTCAGGGCGCGGAAGGCTACGGACCCGTGCGCAGCACGGCCGAGCTCGCGCTGACGCTGGAGCAGGCGGTGGCCGACGTCCGCGCCGGCGCCGTCGCGGTGGTCGACGTGCGCGTGCTGCCGGAATACTCGCGCGCGGTGTCCTCGTCGCTGATGCGACATCTTCCCAAGCAAGGCTAAAGCCGATGGCAATGCTGCACACTGCGCCAACCCCGGCCGACACCCGCCTGCCTCGCCAGCGCACACTCTGGTACGGCGGTGCGTGGCACGCATCCACCGCCGCGCGCACCATCGCAGTCAGCAGTCCCTCGACCGGCGAGCCACTCGGCGCGACCGTCGATGGCACCAGCGAGGACGTCGATCGTGCCGTCGCCGCCGCGCGTGCCGCCTTCGCGGTGTGGCGCGACGTGCCGGCGCAGGAACGCGCGAAAACGATCCGCCGCGCCTCGGCGATCCTGCGCGAACACGCCGACGAGCTCGCCTGGCTCGAGGCCCTCGACACCGGCAACCCATTCCAGGCGATGGCCTACGATGTCGAGATCAGTGCCGGGTACATGGACTACTTCGCGGGCCTCGTTACCGAGATCAAGGGCGACACGATCCCTATCGGGCCAGGGTCGCTCAACTACACGCTGCGCGAGCCGCTAGGCGTGGTCGCACGCATCGGCGCCTTCAACCATCCGCTGCTGTTCACCGCGGGCAAGTGCGGCGCGCCGCTGGTCGCCGGCAACACGCTGATCGTCAAGCCCGCGGACCAGGCACCGCTATCGTCGCTGCGCATCGCCGAGCTGTGGGAAGGCGTGTTTCCGCCCGGCGTATTCAACGTCGTCACCGGCGGTCGCGACACCGGCGCGGCACTGGTCGCGCATCCCAAGGTCGCCAAGATCGGCTTCATCGGCAGCGTCAACGCCGGCCGCGCCGTGATGACTGGCGCGGGCGCGACGCTCAAGCCGCTCACGCTCGAGCTCGGCGGCAAGAACGCCCTCATCGCCTGCGCCGACACCACACCCACCGAGGTCGCCGACGGTGTCGTGCGCGGGATGAATTTCCGCTACGTCACTGGCCAGTCGTGCAACTCGACCAGCCGCGTGTACCTGCACGAGGAGATCCACGACGCAACGCTCGCCGAGATCGTCCAGCGCGTCGCCGCGCTCAAGGTCGGATTGCCGACGGAGCCCGACAGCGAAGTCGGCTGCCTTTCCAGCCAGCCGCAATACGAGAAAACGCTGGCCTATATCAAGCTGGGCGTCGAGGGCGGCGCGCGCATCGCCTACGGCGGCAAGCGTCCGGCCGATCCAAGATTGGCCCGCGGCTTTTTCGTCGAGCCCACCGTGTTCGCCGACGTCACCGACGACATGCGCATCGCGCGCGAGGAAATCTTCGGCCCGGTGGTCAGCGTGCTGCGCTGGAGCGACGAGGACGACCTGCTGGCGCGCGTCAACGCGCTCGACGTCGGGCTCACCGCGTCGATCTGGACGCACGATCTCGATCGCGCGCACCGTCTCGCCTCGAAAGTGGAAGCAGGCTACATCTGGATCAACGGCGCGAGCCAGCACTGGGTGGGCGTGCCCTTCGGCGGCTACAAGCAGTCCGGCATGGGTCGCGAAGAATCGATCGAGGAGCTCCTCGCGTGCACCCAGATCAAGAACGTGAACGTGACGCTCAAGCGCCGCTAATATCGCCCCCGCAATTGGTCCATCGACAAGCCGGCCGCCACGAGCGTCGGCGCGACCTTCAAAGGAGGAACGCAGCATGCATCGCCTGATCGCAAGACTGATCGTTGTTCCGCTCGCCGGCGTGTGGCTCGCGACCGCGTCGGCCGAAGAGCTCGCCGTCGGCAATTACGGCGTCTCCGCCAACGGCATGCCCTTCGGC
This sequence comes from uncultured beta proteobacterium, assembly GCA_963816915.1. Lineage (GTDB taxonomy): Bacteria > Pseudomonadota > Gammaproteobacteria > Burkholderiales > Casimicrobiaceae > PALSA-1003. Next base: position 119,899 of record CAWFMK010000007.1, on the reverse strand, counting down.
GTGGCGCTGGTGAAAGGCTACTTCAAGGACGAAGGGCTCAACATCACCGGCCTCATCTCGTCGGCAGGCGGCGGCACGTCGCTGCGCAACGTGCTCAACGGCGGCGGCGTGCCCTACGGTGAAGTGAATCCGGGCGTCGTGGTGTCAGCGATTCTTGCTGGCGCGGACCTCAGGATCATCAGCGACAACGTGCTCACCGTCGCCGAGTTCGTGTGGGCGGTGAAGCCCGATTCGCCGATCAAGACCGTCAAGGACTTCAAGGGCAAGAAAATCGGCTATACCAATCCGCGCTCGACCAGCCAGGCGCTCGACCTGATGCTGTTGCAAACCGCGGGACTCAAGGAATCCGACGCCGAACTCGTCAAGACCGGCGGTTTCGGCGAAGGCATCGCCGCGCTCGACGCGGGGCTCATCGACGTCGCCGCGATCACCGAGCCGCTGTGGTCCAAGGTCAAGCACAAGTATCGCGCCGTGGTCGTCGCCAGCGAAGTGCTGCCGCCGCTCGACAACGTGGTCGGCGTCACCACGGTCGAGATGGCCGAGAAAAAGGGCGACTTCCTGCGCGCCGTGATCCGCGCGCGGCGCAAGGCGGTGAAGTTCATGATCGCCAATCCCGACGAGGCCGCCGAGATCGTCGCCAAGCAATACAACATCGACCTCGACGTCGCCAGGAGCGCGGTGCGCAACCTCACCCAAAGCACCACCAAGGGCGTTCCGTACTGGGGCGAGGGCGAGATCCACATGGACGGGCTCAAGCGCATGATCGAGATCCAGCGCTCGGTCGGTGCGATCAACGGCGAAGTCGACTACAGCAAGATCATCGACACGCGGTTCCTGCCAGATGACCTGAAGGCGATCAAGTAGACCGGCATGCCGATGGCCGACTCTGCGCGCAGCTTTCTCGAGCTGCGCAACGTCAGCAAGATCTTTCCGGCCAGCCGCGAGCGCGCGCAGCTGCATGCGCTGGGCCCGATCGACCTCGAGCTCAGACGCGGCGAATTCTTCGCGGTGGTGGGTCCGTCGGGGTGCGGCAAGTCGACGCTGCTCGAGCTGATCGCGGGCCTCGCCGCCCCGAGCGAAGGCTCGCTCGCCTTCGAGGGCAAGCCGATCGCCGGCGAAGCGCCCGAAGGCATCGGCGTCGTGTTCCAGGACGACGCGTCGCTGCCGTGGCTCAACGTCGCCGAGAATGTGGCCTTCGGGCTGCGCCGGCTCAAGCTCGGCGACGACGAAAAGAGCGCTCGCGTGCGCGACGTGCTGGCGCTGGTCGGGCTGTCGGACTTCGCCAGCAGCTACCCGGCGCAGCTCTCCGGCGGCATGCGCCAGCGCGTGTGCATCGCACGCACGCTGGTGATGAAACCGTCGCTGATCCTGCTCGACGAGCCCTTCGGCGCGCTCGACCAGCAGACGCGCCTGCTGATGGGCGACGAGCTCCTGCGCCTGTGGCGACAGACGCAAGCCACCGTGTTCCTGATCACGCATGCGCTCGACGAGGCGACCATGCTCGCCGATCGCATCGGCGTGATGTCGGCGCGTCCGGGACGCCTGATCGACGTCGTCGAGACCGGATGGCCGCGCGAGCGCGACAGCCGCATTGTCGAGCGCGCGGAATTCGGCGCGATCACCGCCAGGCTGTGGAAGATCGCTGCGCGAGGAGTCGATGAAGACCATCGGACGCACGACCGGTGCCGCAGCGCCTTTCCCGTGAGCCGCGTCGCCTGGTATCGCACTGCCGTCATCGCCGGCGCGATCGCGCTGCTGGAAGTGCTGTGCCTCACCGGCGTCATCGACAAGATCACGATGCCGGCGCCACACCTGATCGCGCGCGATCTGTTCCGGATGCTCGTCTCCGGCCGCATGAATGGCGCCATCGTCAAGACGCATGACCAACACGGTGCTCGCGTTCGTGCTCGCGCTGGGTATCGGCGTAATCGCGGCAGCACTGCTGCACCGCTCGCGCGCGCTACGCGACACGCTCGACCCGCTGTTCGCGACCTACTACGCGGTGCCGGTGTTCGCCTTCTATCCGTTCTTCATCGTCGTGTTCGGCCTCGGCGACCTGCCGCAGATCCTGATCGCATTCATGCTCGGCGTGGTGGCGATGATCGTGAACACGCTCAACGGGCTCGACCGCGTGCCCGCCGTACTGCTCAAGACCGCGCGGATCATGCGGCTTCGCCCGATCGACCACCGCGATGCGCGTCACACTGCCGTCCGCCGGACCGTACATCGTGACCGGCATCGAAGCTCGCGGTCGCGTACGCGTTCATCGGCGTCATCGGCTCCGAATTCATTCTGTCGCGCGGCGGCATCGGCTACGAGATCAGCTTCGCCTACAACAACTTCGACAACGCGACGATGTATCCGCTGATCGTGCTGATCCTGCTCGCCTCGATCGTGATCAACGCGGGGCTCTGACGCGCTGGGAGATACCGGCTGCTTTCGCGTCGGGGCGCGCGATGAGCGCGGCGTCGCCGTCGCACGGAGGGCGCAACGCGCTACTGCTCGTCGCAGCGCTGTTCGCGATCTGGCAGGCGCTGTACTGGTGGGTGGGCGACGTCGCGCTCGCCTCGCCGTTGCAGACGTTGCGCTACACGGCGAAGATGGTGACCGGCGAATCGTTCGGCATGCACCTGTTCGACACCATGCGCGCGTTTGCGATCGCCTTCGCGCTGTCGGTGGTCATTGGTCTGCTGGTGGGATTCTGGCTGGGCTTCGACCGGCTCTCTCGGACACGCTGGAGCCGATGATCGTGGCGGTGTATGCGCTACCCAAGCTCACGCTCTATCCGATTCTGCTGCTCGCCTTCGGGCTGGGTCTCTCGGCCAAGGTGGCGTTCGGCGTGCTGCATGGCGTGATCCCGATCATCCTGTTCACGCTGGCGGCGGTGCGCAGCACCAAGCCCATCCTGCTCAAGACCAGTCGCGTGCTGCACCTCTCGCGCTCGCAGACGGTGCGCTGGATCCTGTTCCCGGCGGCCATTCCGGAGATTTTCACCGGCCTGCGCGTAGGATTCGCGCTGACGCTCATCGGCTGCCTGCTCGCCGAGATGTTCGCCTCGCAGCGGGGATTGGGCTACCTCCTGATGACCGGGATCGGCCTGCATAACGTCGAGCAGATCATGGCGGTGACGCTGCTCATCGTCGCGTTCGCGGGCATCGTCAGCGTGATCCTGCTTCAGATCGACCAACGCCTGCATCGTCGCGCCTGAAACGCGGTTTTGGTCTACGCGGGCGCCGTCTGGCGACCGAACTCTGCATGGGTCACGCTGCCATAGTTCATGGGAGGACTTGATCTGTCGTACGAACAGGGGATCCCGCCATGACCAAGGCCCACAAGGATTGGAAAGTTCTGCCCCACGGCAAACTGCAGCGCGTTGACGACAACATGCTGACGGTGACCGGAGACATTCCGATGCCGCTCATGAAGCTCTCCAGGCGCATGACCATCGTGCGCCTAAAGGACGGGCGCCTGGTGGTGTTCAGCGCGATGGCCCTCGACGAAAATGGAATGAACGCGATCGAAGCCTTCGGCCGTCCCGCGTTCATGGTCGTGCCCAGCGACAAGCACCGCCTCGACTCCAGGATCTGGAAAGCGCGCTATCCGCAGCTGTGCGTCGCCACCCCGCCCGGCTCGCTGGAAAAAGTCGAAGACGTCGTCGCCGTCGACACGACGTCACCGCAATTCGACGATCCCAGCGTGCAGTTCGTCGCCGTGCCCGGCACCGGCGATCGCGAGTCGGCGCTGGTGGTCACCGCGCGCTCGGGCACCACGCTGGTTCTGAATGACGTGATCGGCAACGTCCACGAAGCGTCGGGCATCGGCGGGTGGCTGCTGCGCCGATTCGGTTTTGCCGGCGACCGTCCGCAAATTCCGGGCGTCGTGCGCATGGTGCTGCTCAAGGACGCGCGCGCGCTTCGCGCGCAATTGCTGCGCTGGGCCGATATCGGGTCGTTGCGTCGCATCCTGGTCTCGCACGGTGTCGCAATAGAGGACAATCCCCGGCAGGTCCTGCGCGACCTCGCCGCGACGCTCGCCCCTTGACCCGGCACGCGCACTGCACGCCGCGTGCCGACTTCGAAGCTGCTGCGCTCAGTCGGCCATCGCCGCACCGGTGATGCGATGCCGGGCGAACAGTTCGGCCACGAGCCCCGACGACTTCGCCTCGGCAATGAATTCGCGCAGATAGGCTGCGCCGGCCTCGCGTCCGCGTGGGGTGCCCATCGCCTGATTGATCGACATGAAACGTCCGGGCAGGAGCCGCAATCCGCCGATGCGTGCCGCGTCGGTCTCGAGTTGCGGCTTGACGCCGGCGACGACGTCGAGCATCCCCTCGACCCACAGGTTCATCACGGCTTCCGCCGAGGCCTCCCGGACGAGCGTCGCCTGCCTGAGTTCGCGTGTGAGATAAAGGTCGTAGGCGCTGCCTTCGATCACGCCGATGCGCGTTCCAGCCTGGTCGACCTCGTCGACACCGCGCAGCGCGGACGATTCGGCCACGATGTATGCACCCTCGATTACCGCGTAGGGCTCGGTAAAGGCAATATCGGCTGCGCGCTTGGGATCGATGGCGAGAAAGCAGATGTCCCACGCGTTGGATGCGATCGCCGCGGGCACGTGTCCCGCCGATTCGTAGTGCACCAGCGCCACCGCGACGCCGAGGCGCCTGCCGACCTCGCGGGCAAGATCCACCGAGATGCCGCAGGGCTGACCCGATGCATCTTTGCCAGCAAGTACGGGATTGCCGAAGTTGATCGCGGCGCGGAGCGTGCCCGCAGGAGCGAGTTCTGAACGGGCTGCGGACCAAGGCATGGCATGGGAGGGGATCGTGTCGGGAACGCGATTTTACCAGCGTGCCTGGCTGTCCCCGACATCACCCTTGCTTTTGCTGAGCCGGAGCGTCGCGGATCGACTTCAGCCGATCGGTTCTGAGCTTTGCGAAGGCGCTGAAGATCACTGAGGGGTCAGCGCGTCGATCGATCTTCGCGAGCTCTCGGGCTCAACTGATTCCCACTCTACGCGCGGAGAAGGGATGCGGCGATGGAATATTCGCGCCACGCGATGTGAAAATTCGCGGGCCACGGGTCGCGAAGGGCTACTCGACCCGGAGCGTTCCTGTCATCGTCGTGTGCAGCGTACATAGGTACTCGAAAACGCCTGGCTTGCGTGGGACGAAGCTCCATGTTTTTCCGGGCGCGATGTCGTGCGAATCGAAACCTCCTTCTTTCGAGGTGACGGTGTGCGGAAAGGGGTCCTTGTTCGTCCAGGTCACGGTATCGCCGACATGAACGACCATGATCTGCGGCGAGAACTGAACCGCGTCGATGGCGACCGCGTGCGATGCCGCTCTCGCCGCTTTGGGCGCAGGCTTGTCCGCGGCGGGAATGAGCACGCGCGAAGCATCCGCAGCGACGACGTGTGCGGAAAACGCCGTCAGAGCCGCGGCGACGAAGGCTTGCCTCCACCCCACGCGCCGCGCGCTGGGCTGCACTCGCCGCCGCCTTGCTCGCACGACTCGCAGCGATCAGCTCTTGGGGAGCGTCGTCTGGATAAGCTTCGCATGCTCCAGATGCGCGACGAACGCCGGACGCACCTTCACCAGCAGCGCCTTGAGCTCGTCGTTCTTCGCATTCGGGATCAGCGTCTTGTCCAGCGCGTCGATCACCTGCTGGTGGTAGGCGACCTCATGATCGATGTACGCGTTGTCGAAGGTCGCGCCTTTCAGGGTCTTGAGGTTGGCAATGTTCTGATCACCGCCGGTCTTGAGGCTCTGCGCGGTCGGATTGTCCTGCGGCGTCACCTTCAGCTTGGTCACCAGGTCCACCGCCTGCTTGTTCACTCCGGTGTGGTCGACCACCATCTGGTTGGCGAAGGCCTTGACGTCCTTGCTCGAGGACGTCGATTCGGCGAGCTTCCCGGCGTCGATGTCGACCTGGTTGGCGGTGACGACGATGGCGGCGATCTGCGCATCGTTCGGCGCTTGCGCCAGCGCTCCGGTAGCGACCAGCAACATTGATGCGGCGATGACAACGCTTGCGATTTTCATGGGTTGATCCTCGTTATTGGGATACCCCATTCGATGTCGCCCCGACCCGCGGCGTTCCCGTTTCTTGGACTCGAGCGGTTGCTAGACAGAAACGCCGCCCACGCGCGCCAGCACGCCGGCGACGATGCGATCGCAGCGGTCACCGTCGAATGAGAATACTTCGAGCGTGACCGCATCGAGGTCGCGCGACAGCGCATCGCGCAGCAGGGCGCGCGCGCGAAACAGCCGCGTTCGCACCGTCGCCTCGGGGATGTCCAGCGACCGCGCGACCTCGTCGACGGTCATCTCCTCGATCTCGCGCAGCAGGAACACAGTGCGAAAAGCCACCGGCAGCGCGTCGATCCTGCGCTCGAGCAGGCCGCGCAGCTCGCCACGCAGCGCGGCTGTTTCCGGCGAATCGGATTCGTCGTCGGGCACGATCGCTGTCTCCTCATCCTCGGTCTTCTCAGCGCCGGAAAAAGGGACAACGACCCCGTCGCGCTTGCGCCGACGCAGCCGTCCCAGCGCTTCGTTGATGACGATGCGTGTGAGCCAGGTCGACAATGTGGCCTCGGCGCGAAAACCACCGATCTTGGCGTAGGCAGCCAGGTAGGCCTCCTGCAGCGCATCCTCGGCCTCCGTGTCGTCCCTGAGAATGGCGCGCGCAACGCGATACAGGCGGGCGTTGTACTTGCGCATCAGGACCTCGAATGCGACGGGATCGCGCGCGGCGACGCGACCGGCGAGGTCAGCCTCGCTGAGGCTTTCCAAGCCCAGTTTGGCGGCAGGTGATGGCATTGGCACGGTCATTGAATGCGGGCGCGCCGCCGCACGTTCCCGCGTCCGCGATGATGACGCGCTGTAGGAGCATCCCTACAGCCGAATCAGCACGTTGCGCACGGAAGCGCTCGGAACCTGGCTCAGGTCCCGTGTGCCTCAAGTATACGGATCAAAAAAGGAGACTCGAATGAACAGTGCACCTATCAAGGCGATCCTGACGACCGCGGCGTTTGCTGCGCTGCTTGGCGGCTGCGCCACGACGCTGGAGACAGGACCAGGCTATTATCGCTACGATAGCCACGTCGCCGGGGCGACGCCGCCGCCAACCGTGTATCACGACTCCGTCGTCGTTACGCCCGAGCCGTCGACCTACTACGATCCCGGAGTCGTCTATCTCGAACCTTCGGTGACGTATCGCTATCGTGCCGGGAGTCCCACCTACTATCACGACCACGGACAGTGATCGAACGAGCGTAACGCGTCGTTAATGACGTACCGCCGGCCGGCGGCATCCGAGTGGTGCTGCCGGCCGGTTTGCATGAGGGCGGGCTTGGGGGCAGTCCGTTACGTCCGTGGGTTGCGCCCGTTCGCACTGATTGTCATCCCGCACGCATTGCGTTTGCACCCCTCTCATCACTCGTCCTTCGCGCCGCACGGTGCGATGGATACAGTTTCCACCCGCACTAATCTAGCTTCCATATTCGCCATCAAGGCGAAAGCGTCCTATTGAGCGAGGCTGACGCTCGGGGTGAATTTGTCTAAAGCGCAGCATCGATTGCTCCGGCGACGAGGCTTGGCGCCGTGCGCGACACTGGGGCCTCGTCGCGAGAACGCACCGAGCAACCGCCGGTGCCTCCGGCGGACGAAGGAAGCGCCATGAAGATCAGATATCCACTGCTGTGCGGGACCGCCTTGATGGCGGCAATGCTGACGTCCAACCTCATCGCCGAAGACGAGCAGCAGGGGCCGTTCATGATTTTCGAGAATCCCTCCGGTTATGCCGCGACCTTCAATACCGCCGGACAAATCGACGAGAGCAATCCGTTCTTCCAGAGTTTGGGAACCAACGGTCGCAGTTGCAGCACCTGCCATCAAGCGAGCGATGGATGGACCGTGGTTCCGTCGCACATCCAGCAGCGCTTCGTGGCGACCGGCGGCACAGATCCGATCTTCCGTCTGGTTGATGGCGCCAATTCTCCCAACGCCGATGTCTCCAGCGTCGAAGCGCGGATCGCGGCATACAGCATGCTGCTCACCAGGGGCCTGATCCGCGTCGGCATGGCCATTCCCGACAACGCGGAGTTCGAGCTCATTGGTGTCGATGATCCGTACGGCTACGCGAGCGCTAAAGAGCTGTCGCTGTTTCGGCGTCCGCTGCCGACGACCAATCTCAAATTCCTGAGCACGCTGATGTGGGACGGACGCGAGACGCTGAAGGATCCTGCATCGAAGGACTGCATATTCGGCACCACAAACTGTTTCTCGACGATGCACTTCGACCTCGCTGATCAATCCAACACCGCGACACTGACCCACGCTCAGGGTATCGCGCTCACCGCGGAAGAACGCGACGCGATCGTTCAATTCGAGAGCGGACTGTTCACGGCGCAGATTCAGGACATGAAGGCGTGGTACCTCGGCGCGCAGAACGCGCGCGGCGGACCGTATGACCTGGTTGCGCAGGCCTCGTATTTCGGCATCAATGACGTTGTGTCCGGCGATTATCAGACAGCCGCCGCGTTCAATCCCGTGGTGTTCTCGGTCTACGATGCATGGACCGGATTGACTGCGGACCCAGGTTCGGATCCGCGGATCGCCGAGGCACGCCAGGCGGTGGCGCGCGGTCAGTTGCTCTTCAATACGAAGGCGATCCAGATCAAGGACGTCAAAGGCATCAACGACGACCTGAGCGTCGCCGTGTTGCCGGGCACCTGCACGACCTGCCACGACAACCCGAACGCGGGCAACCACTCGATTCCCGCGCCGCTGGACATCGGTGTCGCCGACGCGTCGCGGCGCACGCCGGACATGCCGCTCTATCAGCTGCGCAACAAAACGACTGGAGAGGTCGTGGCGACCACCGATCCGGGACGTGCGCTGATCACCGGAAAATGGAAGGACATCGGACGCTTCAAGGGACCGACGCTACGCGCCGTCGCTACGCGCGCGCCCTACTTCCATAACGGATCCGCAGCCGATCTCGACGCCGTCGTCGATTTCTACAACACGCGCTTCCAGATCGTTCTCACGCAGCAGGAGCACGACGACCTGGTCGCGTTTCTGCGAACGCTCTGAACTTCACGATCCAACCTTGCGCCATCGCGGGACCATCCCTCACGATGGCGCCGTCTCGTCCGGTGGTGGACCAGGGGCCCTGTCGTATGATGTCGGACGGCCCCGGCACGACGTCGCTGCCCTCGTCAATCCCGCGCACGATCGTCGTTCGCGCACACCCAAACCGACATGCCGGTCGTCAATCTTGCCGACATCGAATGGACCGCGATTCGCGCGCAGGGCGCGGGCGGTCAGAACGTCAACAAGGCGTCGACCGCGGTGCACCTGCGCTTCGACATCAGGGCGTCCTCGTTGCCCGACGACGTCAAGGCGCGCCTGCTGGCGCGCGCCGATCGGCGCATCAGCGCGGAGGGAGTGGTGGTCATCAAGGCACAGCGCCACCGCAGCCTCGAAGGCAACCGCGCCGACGCAATCGCCAGGCTGCAGGCGCTGGTCGACAGCGCCGCGGTGGTGCCGCGCCGGCGCAAACCGACGCGGCCTACGCGGGGATCACAGCAGCGCCGCATCGACAGCAAGGTCAGGCACGGCAAGACCAAGGCGACGCGGCGCAAGGTCGTCGCCTGAGACGCAGCTGGAGTCTAGAACTCGCGCGCCATGTCGTCGCTCTGACCGACCTTTTCCATCATGTTCAGGTCAGCAAGGCGCTTCTGGCGCGTCGTGTTGCGCAGCGCGGCCTTCTGGTCGGGCGTCATCTTGTCGTAGCTGACCTTCGCGGCATCCCATTCGGATTTCATTTGCGCCGTCATCGACTTGCTCATCGTGGTCATGTCGTCGTTCTGGGCCACCCGCTCCATCGCGGTGAGCTCGCCGATTTTCTTGCCCTTCATCGACTTGGTCACAGCCGCCTTCTGCTCCGGCGTCATGGTCGCCCACTTCGCCTTCGCGGCCTGTATTTCCTCCTTCATTTTTGCCGTGGTTTCCGGCGTCATCGGCTTCATCTGCATTTCGCTGTAGAGATCGGCCAGGGCCGGCAGCGAAAAGGTAGCGATGGAAAGGGCGGCCAGCATCCAGAGCATGCGTGACATGGTTCGTCCTCCAAAAAAGGTCAAATGTTTACGCCAGTCCACGACGGCTCGCAACTGAACGTTCGTTCAGACGCCGTCATCGTACGCAACTGTGCGTAGCCATGGTGCCTGACGCACTGAGTGGCCAGGAAGGCTGACGTAACAGAATTGTAATTCCGGTTCGACTGCAACAGCAGTACACTTTGCGGCTCCCACGGCCGTACAAAGGTCGCCCGTTCACATCGGAATGCGTTTTGGCGCGATGCGCCGACGCAAGCTGTTCGAACGGTCTCGCCCACGTCCCGGAGCCGAGGCATCGGGCTACGGACACTCGTCGCTTCCCCCAGAGCAAAGGAGTTAGCATGAAATCGTACGCAGCAACGATCGCCCTCGCGGCGTGTCTCGCCTCACCCCCACTCACGGCACAGATCATTTCCTGGGACCCGCTCAAGAACCTCGAGAGCGATATTCCCGCGGGCGCACCGAACGAAGGCAGGATCATCCAGGCACGAGACCAGGTGCGGGAAATGGCGCAGGATGCGCTGGCGACGCTGCATGAAGTCGCGCCAGGCGCGGGCCGGGTCATCGACCGTGCGCCCGGCTACGCCGTCTTCAGCACCTTTGGTTTGAAACTGTTCTTTGCCGGCGGCACGACGGGGAAGGGCATCGTCTACAACAACCGCACTCACAGGCAGACCTTCATGAAGATGGTGCAGCTGCAGGGCGGTCTGGGATTCGGAATCAACCAGAACCGTCTGATCTTCGTGTTCACGAACGAACAGGCGATGCGCAACTTCATCGACCAGGGCTGGGAATTCGGCGGACAGGCGAATCTCTCCGCGATGGCCGGCGGTCAGGGGACACAGTTCAGCGGCGCCGCGGCGGTATCGCCAGGGGTCTATCTCTACCAGCTGACGAATACAGGACTCTCCGCGACGATCACTGTGTCAGGGACCAAGTACTTCAAGGATGCTGACCTGAACTGAGGCAATCGCGGTGAAAAGCGACGCGCCGGGAATCGATACTGCGTGAGGTCGTATCGACGCCCACATCGGGCGTCTTCTAGACACGCTAAAGGAACTTGGCCTCGACGAAAACACGATCGTCATGTATTCCACGGACAATGGAGCGGAAAAGTTCACATGGCCCGATGGCGGCACCAGCCCGTTCCGTGGCGAGAAGAACAGCAACTGGGAGGGTGGCTACCGCGTGCCTACGTTCATTCGCTGGCCGGGGGTCATCAAGCCCGGCACCATACTCAATGACGCCCGAGGTGTGGCTCTACCAATTCAGCGATGAAGGGCTCGCTGTGGACTTGACCGTGAAAGGCAACGAAGTATTTCAAAGACGATGGGCTGAACTAAGGCAATGGCTGGAACGTCGGATTCGTGTGTGCGCTGATCTCAATCCGGTATCGCCTAATCGAGCAGCCAGCAAGGAACCTCATGAGCGGATTCGGTTCGAAAGTCAAGGAAGAGATCGTCAAGATCCTTCCACCGACGATCTTCTTCTTCGTTATGCTGCATCTCGTTGCGCTCGAACGCTCGTTGATGCTGAAGGGTACGGGCATTGCGCTCCTGTCGTTCGGGGCGGTGACGGTGGCTGCGCTGGTTCTCGGCAAGGCGGTGTTGCTCGCCGACGCGCTTCCGATTGTCAATCGATACCCTGACAAGCCATTGGCCTATAACGTCCTATGGAAGACTGCGATCTACGTCTTCGTGGCCTTTGTTGTCCATTATCTGGAGAATCTTTACGACTTCTGGAAGGAGGCCGGCGGTTTGATTGCAGGCAACCAGAAATTACTTGCGGAAATTGTCTGGCCCCATTTCTGGGCGACTCAACTCCTTCTCATCGTGATCATCTTCATGTATTGCGCGATGCGCGAGCTCATTCGAGTGATTGGACCGGACAGGGTGCGGGAGATGTTTTTTGGAGCACCACCGAATTCCCGACCGTCGCCGTAGCCAGTGACAGTGCGGAGTGGCTCAGCGGCCACTCACGATTCTCGGCAGACGACCTATGGTCATGGATGACCGCTTCTCCGCTGTGGAATGTCGGCTTACGGGAAAGTCGTCGGGCCGTTCAGGGTCGGAAGCGGTCGCACCGCATCGTCCGTAATCGGCCACTTCCGGTCAGCGCACCTCGGCCTTAAAAGCGACGGCCGCTGGGAGGGTTGGTCCTGATCGACGACAAACACGACGGGGCGCCATCCGGGTACGACGCAGTCTATCGCTGGGCTCCGGTAGCATTGCACTACTGCTCAGTACCGGCCCTCGGTTTTGCGCTTGCGACGACTCGCAGCGCTGCCTCGGCGCGGGCGCGCGTAACCTGTGCACGCCCCTCGTGCGCCATCGGCGTATCAGGGATCACCATCGATGCCATGAGATCTCGTATTGAAACGATACCTTTGACCTTGCCCGTGTCCTCGACCAGCAAGTGTCGATACCCGTGAACCACCATCAGGGTCAACGCATCCTCGATACTCGTCCACCCTTCTACCCGCTGAACCTGCGAGCTCATGACCATACCAATTGCCGTGGTCTTGGCATCTCGTCCCGCGTTGACGACCCGGATCATCAAGTCCCGCTCGGTGAAAATCCCGTCGACGGTGTTCTGCGAATCCTTGATCAGGATCGCACCGACGCCCTTTTCGCTCATCTTGGACACCGCCTCAGACACCATCGCCGAAGCCGGTACCGCGATCAGTTCCTGAATCTGTTTGTCGCTGACAATAGAACCAACGGATTTCCCAATCATGTTGCCTCCCGTGCCAATGGGTTGGCCTCGAACCTGCTATCGATAAACGACAGAAGCGCTTTCATGGCCAAGCCGCTAAATCGTACCCCTTTCGAGAGGCGAGGTGATCGGTATAGGCAACATCGCTGCTTCTCGGATCGCAGTGCTTCCGCAGCCGGCCAAGAGTGCCAGCGCGACAACCAGGCCGATCCTGTGGGTTGACTAGTTCGGCGGTGGATGAGATATATCCCGCCTTCCCAGGGGGGGCCAACAAATGTCGTGTTCCGGCTGGCGGGCGTTCGCTATTGGCTGGCTGGCCACTCCGGCCATTGCCGCAACGATTGTGGTCGGCCCCCCGCCGGCCAGCATCCAGAGCGCGATCAACGCCGCCGCGCCCGGCGACACGATCCAGCTTTCGGCAGGGACATACGTCCAGGAATTTCAGGTGATTTCCAAGAGCATCGATATCGTTGGCGCCGGCCAGGGCGTCACCATCGTCCAGGCCCCTGGACCATCGACGCATCTCACACAGAATTTCACGTTTGGCGCTAATTTCTGGACCATCGTCATGGTCGACAACCAGGCCGCCCCGGCGCCGCAGACCGTGAACATCAGCGACCTGACCGTCGACGGTGGAACGCAACAGGACACGGTCGTCCCGCCTATCTACGGGAGCTCCGATCGGTTTTTCGCGATTGGCTATCACAACGCCGGCGGCACGATCAACGACGTCCACACGACCAACACGCGGCAGACTGCCAACTTCAACGAACTCGCCGGCGCGGGAGTCGTCAACGCGTCCAACCAGGGTGCGGTTACGTTTGCCGTTACCAATTCGCTCATCGACTTCTACCAGCGAGGCGGCCTGGATCTCCGGGGGACATCGCTGACCGCAACCATATCGAACAGCGTCATCGATCGCGGGTACGTTTTGACGCCCAATACCGTAACGGCGACACCTAATGGCATCCAGTACAGCGGCGGAGCCGGCGGCAGCATCCTCAACAATCTCGTCGCAGGCAATATCGGCACCGTGATCGGCGCATCCGCGACTGGAATCCTTCCGTTTGGCGCGGGAACGATGACGATCACTGGCAATATCGTCAACAACAACGATCTGGGTATCGTCGCCATCCAGTCGGCCGCCAACTTGACGATCAGCAACAACACGCTCAATTTCACGACGACGCCGGGTGTCAATCCCGACGAGGGCATCGTCGTTCAGGACAACTCCGGACTGTCGACGTTATCGGGCAACGTCATGAACAACATCCCGGATGTGAACATGGATCTCGTGTCGAACACCAATCAACAATTCAACTTGTCGCATAACCGGATGATCGGCAGCAAGACGGGGCTATTGATAACCGGCAACATCGCGGTCGGTCCGATCGTCACGATGAATGCCGATACATTTTCGGGAACGACAGGTTATTACGTTCAGGAAGTCTCGTCACCCAACGACGTGTGGCCGTCGACGGCTTCGGTCACGTTCGATGGCCTAATCTCGGGACATATGACGTCCGCGCAATTTACGACGGTTCTGGCGAAGATATTCGACAAGCACAACGATCCGGCACTCGGCCTTGTGCTCGATTTCATCCCGCCTTCGCCGCCGACGGTCGTCACGATCACGCCGCCATCGGGCCCGGCGGCAGGCGGTACGACCGTCACAATCACCGGTTCGAATTTCGTCGCCGGCAATACGTCGGTCTTCTTCGGTGGCGTCGCGGCAACCACCATCGTCGTCAATTCGGACACGAGTATGACGGTAACCGTTCCACCCGGCACCGGTATCGTCGATATCCGCGTGACGACGACGTTCGGCACGGTACTGGTTCCCGCTGCGTACAGATACATTGCGCCAGTGGTGGCCGTGCAAATTCCGGTCGATTCCTGGTGGATGCTGACCGCACTCGCATTGAGCCTGGCGGCGGCCGGCCTCATACGACGCAGGCGTTGAGGCCCCCTTGTCGTAGGGGCGTTAAGCGCGCATGGTCCGCTTTCGGCCCAACTCCAGACCTTCGGCGTCGTCGCCCAGATCTTCTGGAAGCGGACACTCACCATTGAACCCTTCGTTGCGCGCGACAACCTGTCAGGATCGCAGCGTCCCTACGATGCGCTTCGGATACTGAAGAAGCGCCAACGCATCCAAAATACTCGTTGCAGCAACATCGGCGCATACCAACGTTTCGATGGCGCTGCCTTCCCGTTGGCTTAGCATGCGGCCTATGAAAGAACGCTGGATGTCTTCGAATACGTCGGCTTGTTGAAGCAACGCTATCGCTACGAGCAAGTCTGTGCCTCACCACCGGCAACCGATTGAAACTAGATTTCTTGCAAGATGGATGACACTAACCCATACGGGAGCGTTTTTCATGGGAGCGATCGAAGCCCTTACTGGTCGGGTGTCGAGCACCATTGAAGCGAGAGGTGCTGCGCCTGGACGCCTATGGGCGCGAGTTTTTCGGTCTCAGACGCCGGAGCTCACCGCGATGGCTGAGGTAGTGATCGACGTGGCGGAGCTCGCGACATCAGGTGGGCGGTAGCAGAATGGCAAAGTTATCCTCGCCAGCGATTGGTGGTACTGTCCCCACTTGATTGCTTCCTTCGGAGTGAGGGTAGAGCTGGCACTGCCTGAGGCTTGGCGCCTATAGAAAAATGCCTCGCCGACCAGGGCCAAGTCTGCTCTCCTTTCGAGGAGAGTATGGTGATGTCGCTCAGTTCCTTCGTGCAGGCTCATGCCGCCGACGCCGATTGGCGCGTGGCCCTGGGCGATTGCCAGAAGCAACTTCAAACCCAGATCGCCGCGCGTGCGGCGCAGCAGGGCGATTCCACCCTGTTCACGCTGGGTTGGTGTTATCTGAGCGATTATTACGCGCTGGCGGCCGAGGCGATCCTCGATGAACTGCGGCTGCGCTTTCCCGGCGTGGCTTGGGTCGGCACGGTCGGTGTGGGCGTGGCCGCCAGCGGCGTCGAATACATCAACGAGCCGGCCCTGGTGCTGATGATCGCGCCCCTGCCGCGGAAATCATTCCAACTGTTCTCGGGTCTGCAGCCACTGCCGGCAGCGTCGTCCGAGTTCGTGGCCCATACCGCGCTGGTCCATGCCGAAGGCAGCACGCCAGATTTGCAAGAGTTGCTGCATGAGCTGAGCAGTCGCACCGCCACTGGTTATCTGTTCGGCGGGCTGTCATCGGCGCGCAACCGTACGCTACACGTGGCCGACAGCGTATTCACAGGCGGCTTGTCAGGGGTCGCCTTCGGCCCGGAAGTCGGCCTTATCTCGCGCGTGACCCAAGGCTGCCAGCCGATCGGACCTTGGCGCAACATAACCAACGCCGAGCGCAACTTTGTGGTCAGCCTGGACGGCAAGCCCGCGCTCGATTGCGTGTTGCAGGATCTGGGACTCGACCCGGATTCGCTGGATGACGAATTGGCGCAGGCGCTGTCTACCACGCTGGTGGGCTTGATCGCCACGGCCGAGGACGTGCCGACGCATCCCGGACAGTTTGGCGCGGATACCATCGTGCGGCACCTGGTGGGCGTGGACCGGCAGCACCAGGTCCTGGCGATCGCCGAACAGGTCGAGCCCGGCATGCGCCTCGCTTTTTGCACGCGCAACGCCGAAGCCGCGCAGCTTGATCTGGTGCGCATCGCGACGGAAATCCGCGCCGAACTGGAGAGCGGCGCGGCACCGCACATGGCGGGCGCGCTCTATGTCAGTTGCTCGGGGCGCGGTGGCCCGCACTTCGGCGGGCGGCACGCCGAGTTACAGATGGTGCGCAAGGCGCTCGGCGACGTGCCGCTGGTCGGGTTTTTCGCCGGGGGCGAGATCGCGAGGCATCACCTCTATGGCTACACCGGCGTGTTAACGGTGTTTACCACGCCAGGCTGACGCCGAAGCATGAAAGGCTCAACCGCTAGAACTGTTTGCCGCAGCGACCACGACGACCACGCATCATGACGATTTCTGCTTGGGTGGCCTCTTGTGGGCCTTCTGGAATGGCTTCTTGTACTGCGCGCCGCCATGGGGCCTGGGTTGACCGGCGGCAGTTGCCGGAGTGTTCCGCGGAGCGCCTTGGTTCAGGGGTTGCTCCCGATTGGCGGAGGAGAGCTCAATTTCAAGCTCATGGATCTCATCCCACTGGGCGTCAGTGCGTTGACTCTCCGCTATTGCCAGAAGTTCTTGCAAGCGACCGCGGGGAGACATCTTTTGTGGCGCATTCATGCCCACATTATCCCATCGTTCGGCAGGTGCATCCCGCGGGCGCGAAGCCGTCGGCCGCCCATCGTCGATCGTCCACTGAGTCGTTTTGCAGCTGTAGGCCATGCAATATCGCGTGACCTGGAGCCCGACTTATACGCCGGCGTCGCCGCTGGCATCCTCGCTACGCTCGTGCAAATCGTCTTGTGGTCGATCTTTGCTAACGTGCTGCCGACAATCCTTTTCCGGGATGCCCGCTTTACCGCCGCCATCGTCATGGGCCGCGCCGTGTTGCCTCCACCCGCGACCTTTGACGGGAGGATCATGCTGGTCGCGACACTTGTGCACTTCGCGCTTTCCATCATCTACGGCCTAAGTGTGTCATGGGTCATCGCGCGTCTTCGCACCGCGGCATCCCTGTTCGTCGGAGCCATACTCGGCCTCGCGGTGTATGGGGTGAACATGTACGGCTTCACGGCTGTTTTTCCTTGGTTCGAAGCCGCCCGCGACTGGATAACCATCGCGGCGCACCTGGCGTTTGGCATCGCTGCGGCCGGCGTTTACAAGATGCTGTCGCAGCGGCAGTATGTCCACGCTCAAGGTGCAACGAGCGAGCAATGACGGGAGGCTGCAGCATGAACGAAATCGTCGCCGACGTTTTTACCTGGGCGTGGTTCTCCGAACCCCACGGGTACGATTTCAACGGCCATCTGCTCCGCCACGCGGAAGGAAATCTTTGCATTGATCCGGTACCACCGACGGACGCGTGCCTTGCCGAAATCGCTCGGATGGGCACCATGAAAATTCTGCTCACCAATCGTAACCACTCACGGGCTGCCAATCTGGTGCGCGAGCGCACTGGCGCCAAGACGCTCATTCACCCGGACGACGCCGCGCATGCTCGCAGCCAGGGAGCTGAAATCGATGGGCCATTGACCGTCGGCGAGACGGTGGGTCCGTTGACGATCGTTGCCGTCCCTGGAAAATCTCCTGGAGAGGTCGCATTACACTGGCCCGAGCGCAAGCTTCTGATCGTGGGCGACGCGGTGATCGGCAATCCACCTGGACATTGCGGGCTGCTGCGCGAAAAGGTGATGGATGATCCGGCGCGCCTTCGGCAAAGCGTGCGCCAGCTGCTCAATCTGGATTTCGACATCCTTCTGTTCGGCGACGGGGCGTCGATCCTCCACGACGCCAAGCTGCAACTGCAGGAGCTCGTCGCTACTTTTCCGGGGGCGTAAGCGTCGCACCGAGCAGCCGCCTCCACTGGCAACCAACGCATGAACGGTTGCGAAGATGACTGAACTGAGCGAAGGTTTGCTCGAGTATCACCAACGCAGCAAGCATCGCGTCAACCATTACGCTCCAGGTCCAACGGGACTCGACTGGGCGAACCAGCCAGACCCGTTCCGGGAGTTTCCCGGCGCGGCGCAACTCAAATTGCCCTTGGCCGCGGATTCCCTGGTAACACGCTACAACGAGTTGCGCCGGGGTGACCTGCCGCCCGCATGCCGATTCGATCTCGGTCATGTGGCCATTTTGTTCGAGCTCTCGCTCGGGCTGTCGGCGTGGAAGTCCTATGGCGCCAACCGCTGGGCACTGCGCTGCAACCCTTCCAGCGGGAATCTGCATCCGACCGAGAGCTATCTGCTGTGCCCGCACCTGGCCGACCTGCCCGGAGGGATCTATCACTACCTGAGCCGGGATCACGTACTTGAACGACGCGCTGCTGTGGATGATCGACGCTGGACGGATGTTTTTTCCGGCGAGGGAATTCTGATCGGAATCAGTTCGATTTACTGGCGCGAAGCGTGGAAATACGGCATGCGCGCATGGCGCTACTGCCAGCATGATTGCGGCCATGCCATCGCCGCGATCAGCTACGCCGCGGCGGCCCTTGGCTGGCTAACCCGATTGGTCGTATCGGCCGATGACGAGGTCATCGCGAACTTGATGGGAATCGACCGCAGCTCGGACTTCGACTCCGCCGAAAGAGAAGCGCCGGATGCGCTCTTGTGGATTGGTAATCCCGATATGCGCCCGGATCTCGCGCGCCTGTTGGATCCTCTAAGCAAGGCAACGTGGCACGGGCACGCCAACCGGTTGAGTCGGGAGCATGTGCGATGGCCGGACATCGACTCGATTCATCGCATCACGCACAGGACTCTCACGCAGGAGCCCGCCACACCGACACCGATTGCCCTTCCGCCCCCCGCCCCTCCCGCCCTTGATCTGAGCTTTGCCGAGATCGCGCGCCAACGCCGCAGCGCCGTGGATTTCGATGGCACCACGCGCATCCCCGCCGCGGCTCTTTTTGCAATGCTCGAGTGCCTCATGGTGCGCGGCGATGCACCGCCCTGGAACGCGTTGCCGGATCCCGTGCTCGTGCATCTTGCGCTGATGTTGCACCGGGTGGATGGCCTGGAGCCGGGGCTGTATATGTTCCTTCGCGATCCGGCAGCCCTCCCCGGCCTCAAGCAATCGATGCGCCCTGAATGGTTATGGCAGAAGACCGGACCGAATCATCTGCCCCTGTTTCTATTGTTGCCTTACGATTTGCGCGACACTGCCAAGTCGATCTGCTGCCACCAGGATATCGGCGCAGACTCTTGTTTTGCGCTGGGGATGCTCGCGAAGTTCGCAGCCGCTTTGCATGAACCATCGCGCTACCGTCATCTGTTCTGGGAATGCGGCATGCTCGGGCAGGTTCTTTATCTCGAAGCAGAGGCCGCCGGAGTGCGCTCCACTGGTATCGGCTGTTTCTTCGATGACGAAATACACGCGCTGCTTGGAATCCACGACTATTCCTGGCAGAGCCTGTATCACTTCACCGTAGGCGGCGCGATCACCGATACCCGGCTCTCTACCTTGCCACCGTACGAGTTCCAGCCTTGAAGCGGCGCGCTGTGAAGGCGACGGCAGGTCCCGATTCTTACGCCTGGGGTGTGCGTTTCACTGCTCGCCCCACAATGGCTGCCCCATCGTTTGGGCAAACGCCGCGAACATGACATTGAAGCTGATGCTAACTCTGAAGAGTTCGCTCTGGTTGGCATCCACCGAGTGCGGTAACCATGCAGGAAAAACGATTAGCGTTCCTGGGCTGACCGACACCACCACCTGATCGGTGTTGTAGGCGGGCTGCAGGATAACGTCGGCGCCTACCGCGATCGCCCGCGCAAGTAACGACGGCTCGGCGGCGCGTTCTGTTTTGCACTGAGTGCTTCGCTGCAGATAGATGCTGAAAGCCAGCGTCCGCTTTTGTCAATTCGAGTGACTGCAATCGGAAAAGTCGAACGCCCGCAACGGGTCGGTCAGAGTCAACCACGCCTCGGCGCTGAACGGCTGCACTACGATCCGCGAAAGCCGTTCAGACCTCGATGGCTGCCCTGCGTTGTACAGCGGCCGCTCGATCAAATCGCGTTAATGCCGGCGACCGGGCCACTTCCGGTCGTAAGTGATGTGTCTGATAGCGGACCGTCGATGGCGCAAGCCACTCCGCTGCCGAAGATCATTCTTCCCGATTGCAGTCACTCGATCAGCCCGGTCGGCTCGCAACAGGACCGCCTGCGGGACCATGATACGAGGCGCGCTGGCAGTCTTGAGGTTGATTGAGGTTGATGGTCTGCGATCGGCAGCTCCGTCTTCAATTGCAGTAAGCCGCTGCAGCACACAGCGCGATAGCCATCCCACGCCCGGCGGAGCATGATGTTGCCACGCGGTCCCAGGTGGCACCTGCCGAGACACCTGGCGGCGGGCTGGCGATCCGCCAGCTCGTTTCATTCCGAACGAGAGGGTGGCCGGCGTTCAGAAAGGGTGAAGCCCGGCTCGCCGAACTTGATTTGAAAGAGCACATTCAGACGAGCCGATGTCCTATCGAAAACTAGCATCGTTCTTCACACGCCGCGAATTCATCAACCGGATGACTGCACTGACAAGTGCGGCAGGGGGTGTTTGGCATACGCGCGCATTCGGGGCGGCTGAGCCCCCAAAGACCGCAGGCGCAATTGCTCGTGGCTTGGGAGCGAAAGAGCAAGAGATTGTCAACGTCAGGGATTTCGGTGCCGTTGGAGATGGAGCAACTGACGATACCGCTGCGATCGAGGCCGCATTCACCGCAGCGCAAAATACCGGGCGTGCGCTTTACGTTCAGGCCGGAACCTATCGGATAACCAACACCATCAATGTTAGCGGCTCCGGTCTGGTCATGACTGTCTTCGGGGAAGGCAATTCGAGCGTCTTCCAAGACAATGTGACTGGCGGTTCATGCTTCAATATCACAACACCATTCTTGTCTTGCCTGTGGAGCCGACTATCCATAAATGTCAACGTTAACAAGCCGACATTCCATTCAATCTACGTTACTGGCGCACTCTACAGCTATTACGAGCGAGTAACCTTTGAGGGCGCTGGTTGCATCATGCGGACGCACATCCGCTTTGATAGTTCTCAGGAGGTTACGTTTGTTGCGTGTAATTGGCGCAACATCAATGGCGTAGGTATTGATTCTCGGAATGATGCGTCCAACGGTGGCAACTTCACGTTCATAGGAGGCACGTTCTACTCAAGCCGCTGTGGCGCGGTGATTTCAGGAGAATTGACTAACAATAATAACTGCTTCTTTGGGACCAAGTTCGTATTGGCTGAGGACACAGACCACAAGCAAATTAGTATCAGCGGCGGTACTGCTGGCTCGACTTCAGTAACGCTTGGTAGCGGCTTTACGATCCCGGCCAATTCGATGATGTTCCTCGGTAATTGCAATGATGCCGAGGTCGTGCTGATTTCTTCGTACAATAGTGGCACTGGGGTTGCCACTCTGGCGACGCCGTTGCGGTTCACCTATACCACTGCCGTCGAGGTTATTGTCGGTGATCTAGGGGTGGTGAGCATGAGTCTGTCGCCAAATCTGGTGTGTAACGGCTGTCATTTCGAGGCTTGCAGTTCAGTGATTTGCAGTTCGCCGACGTTCTCGTTCTCAAGTTGCATGTTCTCGTTTGCGCAGAACAATCGGCTTTCGTCGAACGATACGCATTCTGTGTACGTTTTGGGCGCTAATACTTGCGGCGGCTCGTTCCTTGCCAATTACGGGGCCGGTAATCGAGCCGATCACAAGTTGTTTCGCTTCATCAATGCTACCGGCTCGGGTACTGTGATTGGCAACATCAACGTCGGGCCATCAGTCTGGGGGAGCGACGGGTCGGTCTTTACGTTGATTGATCCAGTCACAGCCGATGCGAATGTCTCGTATTTCCTGCCCGGAGCCATCAGAGAATGGGAAGGTGCCAACAACCGGATGGGACAGGCTACATTGAGTAGTGGGACGGTTACGGTAGCCAATACCAGCGTTACTGCGAATACCCGAATTTTTGTTGCTCACGCTACGCTCGGTGGGACTCCTGGACATTTGACAACGACGCTGATAGCTGCCACGTCGTTTACCATTAACTCATCTAGTGGTAGTGATACTAGCGTCATCAACTGGATGCTGGTGGAGCCCGCCTAACGGCTGATTACAATGGCGGTCAGCCGCCCGCTCAATTCCGGTCTTTCTGGTCGCACGCGAAAATCTGCCGGAATCCACACGGCCGCCCGGTGCCCAGCGATAAGCGGCGGGTTCTACGATTTACATCGGCCGTTCATGCTCGATGGCCGGTGTGAGTCGTGCAGCGGCCGTTCGCATCGGAGAGGTGGAAGTCTCTGACCGGCCACCTGCGGACATACACCCGCGACCCGAAAGCAGTCGCTCAGCGGTGCTTTCGACCCGTTGCTGCCGTCGAGCTTCGGTGCCGGCAGGTCGATGGGGCGCCGCGCTACACTGCTTCCATGCCGCGTCTACGTTCAATACGCCTTCGCGCCGGACGCCTTTACGATCGGCACCCAACGCGCCAGATCATCTGCGATAAGCTGGCTGAACGCAGCGGACGTTAGCGGCGGGGACAGATCGAATCCTTGGGATCCAAGCTTTTCCTTCGCTTCCGCGCTCGCGAATATCTTGACCAACTCTGCGTTGAGTCGCCCGACGATCTCAAACGGAGTTCCAGCCGGCGCTACGAAGCCGGCCCACGCGTCGACCTCGTACCCCTTGATACCCTGTTCGTCGAGTGTCGGCACGCCCGGCAACAGCGACGAGCGTCTAAGGCTTGTCACGCCGAGTGCCTTCAGCCTGCCGTCCTTGATCTGTCCGATCACCAGCGGGGTGTTGAAAAAGCCTAGCATCACCTCATTCTTCATTACCGCCAGGACGGCCTGTGGCGTGCTGTTGTACGGCACGTGTAGGAGATCGGTACCGGTGGCGCGAGCAAACAGGACGCCGGACAAGTGATGGCTGGTACCGCTACCGCCCGACGAGAATGTCACCGTGCTTGGCTTGGACTTTGCGATCGCAATGATGTCGGCCGGCGTGGACGCCGCGCTGCTCGGATGCACGACCATCACGTTCGACACGCGCCCGAGCAGCGCAATCGGCGCGAAGTCCTCTACAGAGTCGTAGCGCGGCTTCGCGTAGATGCCTTGGTCGAACACGAGGGTGCTTTGCGACACGAAGCCGATCGTGTAGCCGTCGGGCGCAGCTCGTGCGAGCTCTGCCGTCCCGATGGTGCCGCCCGCCCCTGGCTTGTTTACAACGACGACCGGCTGGCCGAGCGCCTTGGAAAGCTCCTGCGCGGTATAGCGCGACACAATATCGGCCGCGCTGCCCGGCGCGAGAGGCACAATCAACCGGATCGGCTTGGCGGGATAAGCCGCCAACGCGCCGCCGGCGGTTGCCAAGAGCGCAGCGGCCAAGCCTGCGTGGAAGCATCGACACAACTTGGTCGAAATCCGGCGCCTGGCGCATTTCCGCGAAGGAAGGAGCACCGCCGCATATTAGCAGCCGGCCATCTCGGAAGCGATCCGACGCGTCACTCATGGCGGCTCGCCCAGCGGGGCATCGTCGAAGGCGATCGCCGCCGCCTGCTCTTCGGTCAGGCATTGGCCTGCGCGCAGCCAGCCTTCGACCGCTGCCGCAGAATGCTGTGCCGACGCGAGACCGCGCACCCGTTGCTGCAGGGGCAGAGCAATCAGACTTGGAGGCTCGCGCAGCGGCAGAGTGCCGCACGTATAGCCGGCGAGCATGACGGCACGCCGAGCATCGTCGCGCCGGGCATGCTGGAGGGCGGCGGCCATCAGCGGGGCGAACGTCACACCAAGCAGACGGTGGTGGTCGAACGCCTCGCGCGCGAGCGGAAGGATGTCGACGTCGTCACCACGCCAAGCCAGAGCCACTGCCAGCGTGCTCAGGCGAAACTCCAGTCCATAGGGGGCGTTGAGTCTACGCAACCCGTCGACTGACTTGCGAAGCGATTCGATCGCCGCATCCAGATCGCCGGCGTCGAGCTGAACGCTACCGACGTTGCCGTTCGCGAAGTTCTCGCCGAGCTCGTCGCCCGCGCAGCGACTGAGCTCGACTTGCCGGCGAAACGCCGCGATCGCGAGCTCAGGCGCGCCACGCCGCATGTAGCATAGTCCTTGCGTTGCTGCGAGCGCGGCCTGTTTGCGCAAAGGTGCGGTATCGGTAACGAGCGCCTCGGCCTCGAGCAGCGCCTGCTCGGCCTCGGACATCTGGTTTCTCAGTGCACCGATCGTCGCCACGACCAAGAGGGCATGGCCGAGGCGCTCCGGATCGTAGAGTTGCCGATACAGCGCTTCGGCGCGACGCGCGGCATCCCAGTGTTCCTCGCGGCCGGCGTCCTTGTTGAGCCGGGCAAAGCCGAGGCAGAAGTCGGCCTCGACTTTCTTCGACAGGTTCGACGGCAGTGGCCATAGCTGAAGCATGTGTTGCACACCTTCCCCGGGCAGGCCGTTCAGCATCCACACTGCCCAGCACCTGCCGAGCAGCTCGTAGCCCAGCGTCCGGTCGTCTTCGGAGGTCAGCGCCCAATCAAGTGCTGCGCGCAGGTTGCCGAGCTCACGCACTGCGCTGCTGTGTCGCCCGTGTTCTACCGGTGAAAGATTCCAGAAGTTCGCATCTATCGACGCCATCAGCTCGCATATCACCTGGGCATGGCGCCGCAGCATCGCTTCGGACTCGCCGGCCACCGCGAGCTGCTCGAGTGCGAATGCACGCGTGACCTCGAGCAGGCGATAGCGGGGCTCGGCCTCGCCATCCGCGATCACCAGCGATTTGTCGACCAGGTGCCCCAGCAGATCGAGCACGAGCCACTGATCGATGTGATCATCAACAACGATTTGTTGCGCCAATTCCAGAGTGAAGCCGCCGGCGAATACGCCGAGGCGGCGGAACACGGTCTGCTCGTCGGCCGACAGGAGACCGTGGCTCCAGTCGAGTGCGGCACGCAGCGTCTGGTGCCGCCGCAGCTTCATACGCGTACCGCCGCCGAGCACGTTGAATATCTGGTTGAGCCGCGCGTGCAGCCCATGCACCCCGAGCAGTGGCACACGTGCCGCGGCCAATTCAATGGCGAGTGGAATGCCGTCCAGTCGCCGACAGATGTCGACGACTACGGTCACGTTATCGCTCGCCAGCCGAAACCGCGAGTCGACCGCATGGGCGCGCTCGACGAACAGCGCCACGGCGCCGAACTGGGCTGCGTCCTCCAGCGGCGCGCTCGCGGGCACCGCCAGCGCTCCGAGCCGATAGACCTGCTCGTCGCGACATTTCAGTGACTCTTGCGAAGTCACGAGC
The DNA here is from genome assembly GCA_963816915.1 of uncultured beta proteobacterium. GTDB lineage: Bacteria > Pseudomonadota > Gammaproteobacteria > Burkholderiales > Casimicrobiaceae > PALSA-1003. The sequence continues at coordinate 94,172 of CAWFMK010000007.1, read as the reverse complement.
AGCCGTACGTTTGGTGCGCGGGTGCGCAATAGCTCGACTAGCGCAACGATGCCATCCGCAAGCTGCTCGCAGTTATCGAGGACGAGCAGCAGGTGCCGACTCGCGAGCGCTGTCGCAAGCGCTTCCTGCGGTAGCCGACCGGCAGGTAGCTGCATGCCGAGCGCTCCGGCGATGCTGCTTGGGACCTGCGTGCCCTCGTTGATCGGGGCAAGCTCTACCCACCAGGCCCCGTCCGGCCATTCGCATCGGGTAGCCGCCGAGGCCGCCAACGCCAGGCGCGTCTTGCCGATGCCGGCAGCGCCGACAATCGACACGACCGCGTGCTCGCGCAACAGCGCATGCACGGCGTCGAGGTCCTCCGCGCGACCGAACAGCGGCGGCGACGTCGGGAGATTGCCGCGCATCGCTGCGGGTGGCAGCGGCGCAGAGGCGGCGACGCTGCCGCCGCTCACAGCGTCGATCGGTAGCGCGAAGCGATAGCCGCGACCCGGGATGGTGGCGATCGCGCGCGGCCCGAGGAGCTTGCGCAACGCTACCATGTGCACAAGCAGGTTGTTTTCCTCTACCACGAGATTGGGCCACACGCGATCCATGAGCTCGTGCTTGGACACCACCCGCTCGCGTCGCTCCACCAGCGCAAGCAGCACATCGAACGCTCGTGCGCCGATCTTGGCTGGGGTGCCATCGATCGACACAAGCCGCCGCACCGTGTCGATCTCGATGGTGCCGCACTGGTAGATGCCGCTGCCGATTGCGGCCGGTCGGACGTCGTCCATGTTTGGCAGATTAGTCCGGCCGGTATCACGCGGGAAGTGCCGGCGGCACGATTAATAACAATTAATCCCGCCCCAATGACCTGGCGACCGCTGCCGGAGCACGATGCCTCGAGCGGGAACCCGATTGGGTCGACTCCGACGGGATCGCGGCCCGATCTGAGTTTGATAGCGTCCGAGGATGATTTGCGTCTTCGTATCCATTGGAGGGAGACGTCCATGCATAGCAATACTCATCGACTGATTTCGTTCGCCATCGCTTGCGCCGGCGGTCTCGCGACTTCGCTCCTCGCCTTGCCCGCCGCCGCCGGCACGAACAGTTGGACGGCGATCGGACCCGTCGCGTACCCGTTTGCGGTCGATCCGTCGTCGCCGTCCACGATCTATGCAGTGGTGAATGACAATACCGTCACGAAGGCCACCGATGGTGGCGGCCATTGGGCCGACTTGGCAATCTTTGCGCTCTATCCTGTCAATTCCCTGGTGATCGATCCTGCTTCCTCGACCACAATTTATGCGGCCGGAGGGGTGCCCTGGGACTATGGCGATTTTCCCATCTACAAGAGTATTGACGGGGGCGCGCATTGGACGGCGCGGTCCAACGACCAGCCTACTGAAGTGCTGGCCATTGCGCCATCGCTGAGCTCGACACTCTACGCAGGAGAAAACGAGGGGGTCTTCAAAAGCATCGATGGCGGGTTGTCCTGGGAAATACGCAGCAACGGACTGACTGGGTTCCACGTTTCCGCGTTGGCTATCGACCCGACGAATGCGGACGCCGTGTATGTCGCCCAGGACGTGGCAACCCCATTGGCCGTCGGCGGTGACACGGGGAAGATCTTCAAGTCGACCGACGGCGGCGGGCAATGGCGGCAGGTCCTGCTTCCTGTTCCTGGTGGAACGGTCATAACGTCTCTCGTGATCGATCCAGCGACACCATCCATCGTCTATGCGGCGTACACCACCTACACCAACAGCCATATGAATAACGGCGGTGTATTCAAGAGCGTCGACAGTGGCGAGACCTGGGTGGCTGCGCAAAACGGACTGCCCGATACGATTGAGGTGGTGGCGCTGGCGATCGACCCAAGCGCACCCGCGCGGATTTATGCCGCTACGCAACAAGGCGTGTTCAGGAGCACCGACGCCGCTGCGAGCTGGACTCCGATCAATTCCGGTCTGACGAATCTCCAAATCTGGAGTCTTTCGATCGACCCAAGCGGTTCGCTCTTGCGCGCGGCGACCGCCGCTGGCCTTTTCGAGTATCAGCCGACGACGCAAGGGGCAGGCATCGATCTCCTTCAGCGTGGACTCACGGGGTCGTGGTACGACCCGCGGACCAGCGGACAGGGGTTCATGGTTGAGGTGATCCCCGATATACATTCACCTGGAAAAGGCATCGTGCACGCCAGTTGGCTCACCTACGACAATGTCGTTGGTGGAGCCGAACGCCAGCGCTGGTACACGCTTAGCGGGCCAGTAGTGGGCGGACAGACTCTCGTTTCGATGACGATCTATCAGAACACTGGCGGCAACTTTGATGCCCTGCCGCCCACCACCGCGCTTCCGGTCGGGACCGCGACGCTGAGTTTCGACTCGTGCACCAGCGGTCAGCTGGTCTACAACTTCACCGATGGTTCGGGCCGCACGTCGACCATACCGTTGACACGCTTGATGCAGAACGTGACTTGCTCGGTTACGTCCGAGCGTCCCACGAATGCCGACTTCGCGCTTTCCGGGATCTGGTATGACGCTGGAACGTCGGGCCAGGGTCTCTCGGTGGAGGTCAACCCCGTTTCCGGCGTGCTTTTCTTTGGCTGGATGACGTATGCGCCGAACGGCGCTGGTGCCGGACTAGCCGGACAACGCTGGTACACGGGGTTGGGCTCCTTTGTGGCCGGATCCAACCGGATCCCAGTGCAACTCTACGAGACCACAGGAGGTTTGTTCGATGACGGTACGGCTTCCCCGACAACCGTGGTGGTAGGCAGCGGAGTTTTGGACTTCGGGAATTGCGCGAACACGTTGACCTTCAACTTTACGGGTGGGAGCAGCATTGGCGCGTCGGGAACAATTTTCTTGGAGCATATTCCCGACTACAGCAGCGGAGAAGGCTGTTGGGATTATTAGGGTACCCGAAGGCGTGCGCCAACTTCAGCCAACTGGCCGTAAACGATCTTTGGCAAACGTCCGGTCTTCTCCGTCCCGAAAGACTGCTTCGGGTCGACGAACTAAACCGCTCGCGCGGTATGGAGGCTGCGCTCAAGCGTCGGTGAGTGAATGCGACAGAGGTTCTGATTATGTTGTGGCACGAGGCAATCCGCCTCGCATCACGACAGGAGCAGAGCCATGCATTCACGCAAGCTCGTAGGAGAGCTGGTTGTGAAGAACTTTCCGGGGGCTGGCCGCTAGCGGGATGGCAGCCGCACTTTCAAGCCGTGATCGCTATCGCAAGAAGCATCGCAAGGCACATAACGTGAATCATCATGTTGACGTGGTTACTGGCGTCAACCGCTTTCCGAAAGATTTTCTCCGACGCAGTGATATGCAGAGAAGCGCTTGCTCAGGATCAGCTAGCGTCACAAGGAGACTCCTATGAATGGACCAAAAAACCTCGCGCGAGTGAAAGCGACCCTGGCGCTTGCGCTGTTTGTCTCAATGATCGGATACCTTGTACCCGTTTATTCCGAAGGTCAACGTTCTACTGATCGCGGCACCATATCGCAGGCGACCATGCCGACCTGGGTTCCGACCGGCAATCTCAACGTTGCGCGCGACAGTCACACCGCTACTTTGCTGCCGAATGGCAAGGTTCTGGTCGTGGGTGGCCGGGCCAATGACATCCTCGACAGCGCGGAGCTTTACGATCCCGCCGCCGGGACATGGAGCGTCGTTGGCCACATGGGCGTGCCGCGTGTCGGTCACACCGCAACGATTTTACCCGACGGTAGGGTTTTGGTTGCGGGAGGCGATACAACCCAAGGTTACGCAACGCCAAATTTTGGTCGCACTGCTACTGCAGAGCTATACAACTACCGAACAGGCACTTGGAGCACGACCGGCAATATGACGGCGATCCGTTCCGGGCATACGGCGACGCTGCTACAAAATGGCAAGGTTCTCGTCGCTGGGGGGTTCTACTCCGATACGATTAGAACGGCCGAGTTGTACGATCCAGCCACTGGCACATGGAGCAATACCGGTAGCCTCAATGTGGCGCGCTATTGGCACACGGCGACGCTACTCTTAGACGGGAGGGTCCTAGTCGCCGGAGGATCCGACGACGCTGATCTCGCTTCCACTTTACCGGACGCGGAGTTGTATGACCCCGCCACTGGCAGGTGGGGCACTACCGACAAACTCAACACTTCCATGGTTTTTCACACGGCGACGCTGCTTCAAAGCGGCAAGGTTCTGGTCGCCGGAGGGTACCGGCCAACGTCCCCGAATGGGTTCGCTATGCCCATCTCGCTCAACAGCGCCCAGCTCTACGATCCAGCCGCCGGTACCTGGAGCAATACCGGCAATCTAAATGCGAGCCGTGATTTTCACACCGCAACGATGCTGCCGGATGGCGAGGTTCTGGTTGTCGGCGGCGAAGCTTGGCATGGACAGTACCCGAATCTTCAGGTCGAAACACTGAGTAGCGCAGAGTCGTACGATTCGAAAATCGGTGGGTGGGCTGGTACAAGCAGCCTCAATGCGACACGAAGCCGGCACACTGCAACACTGCTTGCCGATGGTCGGGTTCTGGTCGCAGGCGGTCTCACAACGACTACGGAGGCGGAGCTTTACGGCGCGGCGGTCATGCCGCCCGGTAGCATCGGCCCCGGCTTTACTGGAAGTTGGTACGACCCGGCGCAAAGCGGACACGGTCTGTTTATCGAAGTGCTCTCCGACAACCGCTTCTACGCGAGCTGGTTCACGTTCAACCCCGCGGGCACCGAGCAGGCGTGGTTCACTGGCGTTGGCACCTACAGCGGCGACACCGCCATCATAACTTCGGTCGAGCAACCGACCGGCGGACGCTGGATTCCGAACTTCGATCCCAATCAGATCGTGCGCAACGCTTGGGGGACTCTGACTTTCTCCTTCACCGACTGCAACCACGGCAAGGTGGATTTCAATTCCGTGCTGGGATACGGCAACGGGAGCATGACCCTGACGCGCTTGACGCAGCCGGCGGGGTTGAGTTGTCCGTGATCGTTTCATTCCTGACAGGCGCGATGAACGCTGAATGGCGCTTCTGAACTTTCAGTCGAAGCGTACGTCCGCTCATTCATTGACGACCGTCCGCTTTCCGCAATGCCGACCGGCCGGTGAGGTCGTACTGCGACCTTCGACGATCAAACCGCTCGGGTTGACCCTTGAAGGTCAAGGACCGGCCATGAACGGCTCTTCGACCTTGAAACGGAAATCGCCACGAACCGGACATAGGTCTGCCTAATCCGGTGTCAATGCAAACGTGGCCGACTGAAGGCCGCCGGCATACTCGACTACCTCCATGCGGGCAGGCTAAGGCGCGAGCTCGTCGCGGACCCCGAGGACGTTATAAGCGGGAACCGCGCGATTGAAACCCTTGAGTGTGAGCTCCCCGACCGATTCCACGTCGATCTGACCTTCGGTCTGCGAGAAGATTCGCGGCGAGATGAGGATCTGGCTATCGCCTGCTTCGCCGCAGAGGCGAGCGGCGAGATTGACGACCGTTCCGATCGCACTGTATTCGAGACGACCCTCGTATCCGATTGCGCCGATGGTCGCGTAGCCACCGGCGATGCCGACTCCGAAGCCCAGTCCGTAACCGTGCTTCTTCCAGCCGCGGGCAAGCACCGCGACCGACTCGCGCATCCGCAGCGCCATGCGAATCGCCTGCAGTTCGTGAGCGTCAACCTGCACGGGCGCATTGAATAATATCATCGCACCATCGCCGGCAAAGTGCTCGATGGTTCCATCGTGCGCCATGATCTCGCGTCCAAGTTCGGCGTGGTATTCGCGCAGCACGCTCATCACCTCCTCCGGCTCCGCGGTATCCGTGAATCCCGTGAAGCCGCGCAGGTCCACGAAGACCACCGTGATCTCGGTCCGCCGCGCCTTCAGCGAGTCGTCGGCATCGCCCGACATGATCAAGTCGGAGATCTTCGGAGAGAGGAACCGGGTGAGCTTCGACATCTGCCCGATCCTCGCCACCTGTTCTGTAACGCGCGCTTCGAGACGCGCATTCCAGTCGGCGATCTGCGCCGCCTGCTCCTCTACTTTGCGATTCTTGTCTTGTATCTCCGCGTAGAGCGCTTCGAGCGCGCGATTCTTTTCGGTGATGAGCTTGTTCGCTTCTTCAGTTCGCCGGGTGGCGTCCAGAAGATCGCGCTCGGCAAGTTTCTGTTCCGTGATGTCGGTTATCACGGTGACCGCGCCGCCACCCACCACTCGACGCCTGAGTACGCGATACCATCGACCGTCCGGCGCATGGTCCTCGAAGCTCCGCCCCGAAGGATCGCGCAGACTCTCCACGCGCTTGGCGACCAGAGCCTCGACCTCGCCGTCGCCGTAATAGCCGTTTTCAGCCAGGTAGCGGAGGAAATCGGTATAGAGGCTGCCCGGCTGCAGCAATTCCTCCGGGACGATGTACAGCTCTTTGAAGCGGTCGTTGCAGACGACGATGCGCAGACTCGCGTCCGTATAAGCGATTGCGCCCGGCATGTTGTCGAGCGCAACGTGAAGCTGCGCCTGCTTGTCCGCGAGATCGAGCTCTGCCACCTTCTGTTCCGTGATGTCGGTTATCACGGTGACCGCGCCGCCACCCACCACTCGACGCCTGAGTACGCGGTACCATCGACCGTCCGGCGCGTGGTCCTCGAAGCTCCGCCCCGAAGGATTGCGCAGACTCTCCACGCGCTTGGCGACCAGAGCCTCGACCTCGCCGTCGCCGTAATAGCCGTTTTCAGCCAGGTAGCGGAGGAAATCGGGATAGAGGCTGCCCGGCTGCAGCAGCTCGGGCGGCACGCTGTACAGCTCTTTGAAACGGTCGTTGCAAACGACGATGCGCAGACTCGCGTCCGTATAAGCGATTGCGCCCGGCATGTTGTCGAGCACGAGCTGGAGCTGGCCGAGCACATCCGCAGGAGAACGATCAGCCATAGTGACCCCGACGACGCAGGTCGATCGGCGCAGCCCCGTCGGCGACGACGTGCGATCCGCGGACTCTGCTCACGGCCCCCCCTGGGCGTGATCTCCAGGTCACACAGTCTACGCTTCCGAGTCAAAATCGAGGAGAACGAATTGGTTGCGTTGGAAGTGGGCAGCGTAATCAAAGCGGGAAGGATGCAACCGAAGCCTCGCGTCCGCCGGACATTCGGAGCTTGCATCGCGCCCCGGGTGCTAACCGGACACTCGCTCCGTTGAGAATGGACCCCGGCGGCGCGCAGAACGATGTGGTCCCTCACGCTGCCGCAGGTTGCAGCGACGCTCGCGGCCACGCTCGTCGCGTACCGGACGTTCAATGCCGCCGGCCAGCCGCTGCTCGAGTAGGATGCTCAACGGTGTTCTCCTCATGGTGCTGGTCACTTCCATCGCGTTGCCGGTACTCACGCAACGGTTCGCGCCGGGCATGCTCGAACCGGGACCGGGAGCGCCACTACCGCGCGACATTCGCAGATGACGCGCGCGACCGCTCGGGGTGTGGCCGTGTAAAGGCCAAGCGAACGGCCGCTTCGACGATTTTCAACGGCTGCTATCGCGGACCATGGCCGTCAACTCAGGACCGAAAGCAGTCGCCCGCTTTGTCCGCTTTCGGCTAAGCGCCTGGAATAGGCAGCACGGGCATGATCTCGACGGAATCGCCAGGGAAAATGGAAAAGTGCGGATGCCTGTCGAAGAGCTTGGCAGCGGCCTCATGCGAATCGGCGCGTACAACCGTGAATGCTCCAATGTCATTGCTCGTATCGTCGGTCCCACGTTGCGTGACCTTCTTGGTTTTCCCTAATGGTCCGCCCATGCTGACAATGGCGGCTTGATGTTTCTCGACCCACGCCTTCCAGGCCGCCATGCCTTCGCGTTCCTTCGCGCGGCGATCGCCTTCGGGAAGGGCGTCCCAGGCCACTCGTCGCGGACTGGTTTTGCTGCCAAGGAACACTGCGAGATAGGTATTGTTCGTGCTCATAACGTCTCCTTTCTATTGCGCTTTGCGGGTTGGAACAACAACTCGATTTAACGATGCAAATGATCGATGCTTGCGGCCGCGATTGTCTAGACCGACCTTGGTGGAGCTCTGTGCTCGAGCGGCACCGATGACCGCCATGCCGTCGGCCGACCGAAATATTTATCTTCGAATAACCTAGGCAGATGTATTCACGACATACCTCCTATTTTTTTATCGCGAAATCCGCCGCCTCGAAGACCTGACGGATTTCGATCGTGTCACCGGGTTCGGCCGGGCAACGCTGCGCCCATTTCACGACGTCTTCTTTTGACGGCGCCTCCACCATCCAGTAACCACCGAGCGCTTCTTTGGTTTCGATGTAAGGTCCATCGGTCACTGTGGGTTTGCCTTGGCCAAATGAGACGCGGGCGCCGGTGGTTTGCGGGTGGAGTCCGTTCAAAGACTCAATCCGGAGGGCTTTGCCCATCTCGAGGAAACCACCGACCCGTCGCCGATGCGCCGGCCCGACCAGTCCAGACCATGCGTTCAGCGATCGAGGCGTGCGCGGAATTGCCGGAGCGCATGCAGGAGCTCCGCCATGAGCCTTTCCTGATACCGATAGCTCATCTCCTGTCCCATGGGAACCAGCATCGAAAGCGACTGCCGCCGACATCGTTCCGACAGCTTCCCGAGCTCGGCCAACGCGGCATCCACCTGGGCGCGCAGTTCCGGCGTCCGCTGCTCGGGCGCAGGCACGGCAGCGGCGATCTCGGCAACGGTGATACCGGGCGCGAACAAGTGCGAGATCTCCCCTTCGATGCGCACGCGTCCGGCGTCCAGACGCCAGAGTCGGAAGCGGTGCCACAACGCTTGCGCGCCGAAGAGCAGCGAAAGCGCGAAGAAAAGTTGCACCCAACGCGCCGTGGGCATGATGTCGATGAACAACGGCACATACTCACCCACGACATCAGGACCCTGGTTGTCGAAGTAGCTGCGCGCCGCAGACGCGTACTCCAATCCCGTCAGATTGGGGCGCTCGCGATTTACGGTGACGAAGTTTGGGAACACGCGCTGAAATGCCGTAATCACTCCCTGCATTATAGACGCGCGGGCGCAGCCATTGCCGATCACGAGCGTGTCGATCTCGATGATCCCTTTGTCGGTCGGAGGCAGCTGGCGAACGGGATCGTAGTAGCCGGCCTTGAGTATTCCGCCGCGTGCGGAGGGAAGGCGGCGCGCCAGCGCGTCCGCCGCCGAAATATCGACGATCTGTAATTTGCGATCGCGAACGGCTTGCTGCATCAATCGGGCCTCGGGAGCGATCACCATGGCGCCGAGGTCGAGATCGCCGCGCTCGAGCATCGCGAGCTGCTCATCTAAAGGCTGCGTGCTGACTTTGATGTCCAGCTCCGTGAGCTGGTCCATCACCTGTCTCGCCACGTGCTCGCTCCCGCTTCCTACGGGGCCGATGCCCACGCGCATGTCTCGAAGATCCGTAACCGACTGAATGCGATCCGCGTCGCGGCCGAGCACGACGAAGGCTTCGGAGATCGGCAGCCGTCCGATTAACTGGAATGGGTGCGACTCGGGCCACGGAAGCCCATCCTGGACCAGCGCGAACTGGATATCGCACGACCGCTCCGCCGCAGCCAGCCGCTCAATGTTCTCGATGGAACCGGCGCTCGTCAAATTGTCGATGCGACCGCGCTGGCGCTGCGCCGCCGCTGCCACTTTCGTCACGATGGTGTAATAATTCCCGTCCTTACTGCCGGAGACGAACGCCACCTTGACGTGGGACAGGTCAGGCGTGCGGCCGAACGTCGCGACACGAACCGCGAGCACTACGAAGACCAAAGCGAGCAAGCCGGCCTTGAGCGCGCGTGAGGGCGTTTGCATCGCTCTCAGCATACGACGCAAGTGCTCTGGCAATGGTGACCTCACGGATTCGACAGGCTATCGCGACAGTAACGCCGAACCGGTAACATTGTCGATGCTCGTTACGACTTGGACAAATCTCGCAACGGCAATACCGAAGTCGAGCGGGCGTCGGTGGGTAGAGCGTACCGGGGATCTGGCATCGAGCATGGCAAAGGCCACAAGATCGCTGCATCGAACTGAGTGAGCCGGGACTCGACCGCTCGCGCTGATCGGAAACTTGCGAATCGGTGATCACCGACACACAATACGTCTTCTCCGAGAGCCTGCGCCTCCTGATCTTTCAACGGCGAACCACTCGTCACCGGCGCTGAAAACGATGCTTCACGACCTACTCGACCCCTTCGTGCGCGTTTGGAGCGACATAACCAGCGGGGTGCATGCGCCACTAGGATTCCGCCTGGTCGTTCAACCGCTCGTGGCAGTTTTCTTCGCCGTTCGCGCCGGGAGGGCGGACGCGCGAGGCGGCCGACCGCCTTATTTCTTGGCGGTGGTGAAAGATGCGATAGATCGGCGAGTCCTGTTGCGCGAAGCGTGGAAGCACGTTGGCAAGGTCTTCATCGTGGCTGTCATTATCGACGTGATTTACCAGCTCATCGTCGAGCACTGGGTCTATCCGTTCGAAGCACTCATGGTGGGCGCAATTCTCGCCGTACTTCCGTACTTCATATTTCGCGGACTGGTCAATCGCGCCCTTCGGCGGCGATATCGTCCCAACGAATAGAACACAGGCCAGGACTTGGGTTAAAACGGTGGAATAACATCATGGCTCATCCTGTTGCATCGAGCTGCGCCGATCGCCCACAAGCAACGACGATCGCTCGACCAGCCACGCTGCGGCGCGCAGAATGATGTTCATATGCACGCCGGTGCAAGTGCGCTCGCGTGCGTGATTTTGCTAACATCCAAGGTCGCGCAGTCGCCAGACAGTCCAAGAATGAACAAAGGCGCAACGTTAGACGTCGTCACACCCGCACGCTATACGACTGGAAGAATCGTGAATCGTCAGATCCCCTATCGAGCGTCGCCGCCATCACCCGAAGAACGCGCTGGAGATTAGTATGAAGATGAAACCCAGTGTCATCGTTGGCTCGCTTTTTGTTGCAGGCGTGGTCATTGCGGGAGTGCTCTACATCACTTTCCCGGTGGCGATGACCACGTACGGCGGCATGGGCCTGAATTATTTCAAGTCCATGAACGCACCGGCGGGTACGGTCAGCCTGGAAACGAATCCTGCGTATAAGCCCCCCGCGGCAGCAGGGTCTGCTTCATCGCCCACCGACGTCGCATGGCCGGGCGCAGCGGCCGGCGATTGGCCCAGCTACAACAGAACACCGTCGTCGCAGCGCCACTCGCCGCTCGACCAGATCAACACCAAGAATGTCGCCAACCTGAAGGTGTTGTGCACGTACGACCTCCACACGATCACTGCCTTTGAATCCGGATTGATCATGGTGGACAACGCCTTGATCGGCACCACCGAGTTCGAAATTTTCTCGATCGATCCCGCAACGTGTGCCGAGAACTGGCGCACGCACGTGAACTCGACCGGATCGCTCTTGCCGGCCAATCGAGGTGCCGCCTACATGGACGGCATGCTGTTTCGCGGCACGCAGGATGGCCGTGTGCTGGCCTTCGATTTCAAGACCGGAAAGCAACTGTGGGAGACGACGATCGCCGACCCGAAGCACGGCGAGTCGGTGCCGGCGGCGCCGATTGCCTGGGACGGCCTGGTCTATATCGGCAATGCCGGCGGAGACTTCAAAGGCGGCAAGGGACATGTGTTCGCGCTCGAAGGGAAGACCGGCAAAGTCGTCTGGGAATTTTTCCTGGTGCCCAAGGTCGAGGGCGACGTGGTGCGCGGACCTTTGGGCAAGACGCCTCTCGACGGATCGACCTGGAACAACGCGCCGGGCGTACCTATCAGCGGCGCCGGCATGTGGACGTCCCTCACGCTCGACATCAAGAACGGGCTGCTCTACGTCCCGGGAGGCAATCCGGCCCCCGACTTCGCCTCGGGAGCACGCGGGGGAATCAATCTCTACAGCGATTCCGTCGTAATACTCGACGCCAAGACGGGAGACTTCAAGAATAATTTCAAGGTCGTGGCAAAGGATTGGCACGACTACGACGTGTCCAACCCGCCCATCCTTCTGCAAACGATGGGCGGCAAGCAGCTCATGTCGGTTTCACCGAAAGATGGGCACCTGCGTGGTTACGATCTCGCCACCAACAACCTGCTCTACCGGGTGCCGGTGACGACCATCGAGAACGACGGCCAGGATTTCGCGGTCGGTCAGAACGTGCATTTCTGTCCAGGCCCCGTGGGTGGCAATGAATGGAACACACCTGGCTTCGATCCGACCACGAACCTTATCCTGACCGGCACCGTCGATTGGTGCGACACCGTTGAGATTCAGGATGACAAGAAACTTGCTGCGGCTCCGATCGGCCAGCCGTGGACCGGAATCGCGTACCTGAACCCGATCAACCTGTTCGGTAGGGAAGCGCGAACCGACGGATACTGGGCAGGATGGCTCTACGCCAGCGACGCCGACACTGGCGTCTGGAAATGGCGCGTGAAATCGAATTTCCCCATCGTCGGCGCCGTCACGCCGACCGCCGGTGGCATCGTTTTCTTCGGCGATCTGGGCGGCAACTTCTATGCGCTCGATGCCGCCACCGGCCAGAAGCTGTGGGGGCAGATGCTTGGCGCTGGCGGCGGCATCGGAGGCGGCATCATCACTTATACGGCGGGCGGCTCGCAAAAAATTGCCGTTGCCGATGGGTTCACGATGGTGGCGTGGCCGACCAAACCCGTGACCGCCAAGGTGGTCATACTCGGGCTCGATACCCTGCCCGCGAAGCAATGAACCATGCCGTCGCTCGCAATGGGACCTGCTGACGTCGTGGCCGGAGGCTTCGTGAAAATGGTCGCGCGCCAGCTACGTCGCTTGTCATCGCACCGATAACGGCCGTGGCCATGGAACTCGATCCCGTCTTCCTGTCGCGTCTGCAGTTCGCCTTCGTCATCAGCTTTCACATCATCTTCCCGGCGTTCACGATCGGGCTGGGTGCATGGCTGGCGACCATCGAGGGTGCGCGGCTCGTGACGGGCAACCCGGTTTATCGGCGCGTCTTCGACTTCTGGCTAAGGATCTTCGCACTGTCGTTCGGCATGGGCGTGGTCACCGGGGTCGTGATGGCGTTCCAGTTCGGAACCAATTGGGGTGTGCTCGCAGAGAAGACCGGCTCGATCCAGGGCCCGCTGCTCGGCTACGAATCGTTCACGGCATTCATGCTCGAGGCGAGCTTCTTCGGCGTCATGCTCCTCGGCCGCAATCGCGTAGCGCCGGGCTTCTATTTCTTCGCCTGCTGCATGGTCTCGCTTGGGACGATGTTTTCCTCGTTCTGGATTCTCGCCAACAACAGCTGGATGCAGGTTCCTGTCGGGCACACCATCGTCGATGGGAAGATCATTCCGTCGGACTGGTGGGCAATCGTCACCGGCCCGGTGATGATGGTGCGCTGGCCGCACATGCTGCTGGCGGCATTCCTGACCACCGGCATGTGTGTCGCCTCTACCGGCGCCTGGTACGTGCTGCGCAACGTCCATCGTTCCGAGGCGAGCGTGATGTTGCACTGGGGTCTGGCGTTTGTCGCGGTGGTCATTCCGGTCCAACTCTTCTTTGGCCACCTCACCGGGCTGTACGTGCTCAAGCACCAGCCAGCGAAGTTTGCGGCAATCGAGGCGCGTTGGAAGAACGAGCGACCCGCGTCCGAAACACTCATCGGGATACCGGATTCGAAGGCTGAGAAGAATCTGTTCGCCATTTCGATTCCGAAGCTCGGCAGCATGATCGCATCGGGCAACTGGACGGCGCCCGAGGTGGGGCTGGAATCATTCCCGCGCGAAGACCGGCCGCCGGTGGTGATCCCGTTCTTCGGGTTCCGCGTGATGGTCGGCATGGGGTTGATCATGCTGGGCATCTCGTGGCTCGGCAATCTTCTGCGGTTTCGTGGCCGGCTCCAGACGACGCGCTGGTTTCTCTGGGGAACGTTTCTCGCCTTTCCGAGTGGCTTCATCGCCATCCTGAGTGGCTGGTATACCGCAGAAGTGGGGCGCCAGCCCTGGGTCGTCTACGGCATCCTTCGCACGAAGGATGCCGTGACACCTTCGCTCGTCACCGGTGACGTGCTCTTTTCGCTGACCGGGTACGTCCTGGTGTACGCCGTGTTCGTCGCCTTCGGGACCTACTACATCTACAAGCTGCTGCGCGAAGGGCCGACTGGCGCCGCCACACCGATTCCGAACGCGACGCCGAACCGGCCCATGGCCTTCGCCGATGATGCGGCGAGTGCCACGGGCAGCGGCAGGCGCTGAACCATGGAAGCGACCAACCTCGCCGTTTTCTGGGCCAGCGTCATCGCTGTGTCGATCCTGATCTACGTGATCCTGGACGGGTTCGACCTCGGTGTGGGGATCCTGTTCGGATTCACGCGCGACGAGACCAACCGGATGCAGGTCCTCAACACCATCGCGCCGTTCTGGGACGGCAACGAAACCTGGCTTGTGATCGTCGGCGCGAGTCTCTTTGCAGCGTTCCCGATCGTCTATACGGTATTCCTTGGCGCGTTCTACATCCCCGTGCTGTTGATGCTGTTTGGCCTGATTTTCCGCGGCATCGCCTTCGAGTTTCGCCAGCGCACCGAGCACATGCGCTGGCTCTGGAACTGGGGCTTCTTCATCGGATCAACCGTGGCCGCGTTCGTCCAGGGCGCGGCCATCGGAGCGATGATGCGAGGCATTCCCGTCGCCAACGGTCATTTCGCGGGGCATACATTCGACTGGGTCCATCCGTTTCCGATTCTCACCGGGGTTGGCCTGGTGCTGGGCTACGCGCTGCTCGGCGCCGGCTGGATCGTTTACAAGAGCGAGGGAGCGCTTCGGGATTGGGCCTACGCGCGCATACCTTGGCTCGTCGCGGGGGTCTTCGTGGTAGTGGGACTGGCGTTCACGGCCGCCGTGACGCTTGATGCCGGCGCGGTTGCGCAGAGCAATTTGCAAGCGCGCGGCTGGGGGCTCGCGTTCCCGACAATGGGTGTCGTTGCGCTCATTGGCGTCATCGTCGGCGCGCGCGCACGGCGCGACGCCGTACCGTTCTACCTCACCACTGTGTTTTTTGTTGGTTCTTACCTGACGCTCGGGGTGATGTTCTGGCCCTATATGGTCCCCTATTCAGTCACTGTCGC
Source organism: uncultured beta proteobacterium (assembly GCA_963816915.1). Taxonomy (GTDB): domain Bacteria; phylum Pseudomonadota; class Gammaproteobacteria; order Burkholderiales; family Casimicrobiaceae; genus PALSA-1003. The sequence goes on along the minus strand of CAWFMK010000007.1, from coordinate 79,076 downwards.
GAATGCCGCGTCGCCCGATGCGTCGCTGGGCTTTTTCTTCGTCGGCGGCATCATTGTCCTGCCGATGATCTTGATTTACACGATGGGTGTGTATCGGGTGTTCCGCGGTAAACGTCACCGTGGCTACAGCTAACGCTATGGCGGACGAAACCTCACACGCGAGCGGGCAACCGCCGACATCGCAGGCGGCCAACTTGTCCGCGGGCGCAAAAGGTTCGTCGACTGAAAGCCTGCCGAATCTGGCGCTGATGAATACGTTGATGGCCGCGGACCGTACGCTGATGGCGTGGATTCGAACATCGCTTTCGCTACTGAGTTTTGGTTTCGCCATTTACAAGATTCTTCAAGAATTTGAGCAAGTCGGAGGAAAATTCGTCGTCAGGATGGACGCTCCCCGCAATGTAGGGCTGTTCCTGACCGGCATGGGAACACTCGCGATGGTGATGGGGACCATGGAGTATTTGCATACGCTCAAAGTGCTCCATCAGCCGCGGATCTTCGGACGCCCGCGCGCTCCTATTATCATGGCGTTGATCATGTCGCTCATGGGCATAGTCCTTTTTTGCAGTATCACGTCCAAGGTCTTGTGACAGCGCCTGTGGGCGTGATGGAAGCGATCTCGTCGGTAGCTCATGTTCTCATCAGTTCATCGGTCTCCGACGTCTCATAGGTGCACACGAAAGTCGTTCGGTTCACATAACACGCTGTTGCGCGCGAAGCAGAGAGGTAGAACAGGGTTGCCGCTCTGTCGCTATTGATGGTTGTCCGGCCTTCGTTTGTTGTCTGGAACGTGGCCAATATTTCAAAGTGAAAGGAAAGAAATCATGGCAGCAAAAAAACCGAATATCCTGATTCTCTGGGGCGACGACATCGGGATCTGGAACATCAGCCATTTCAGCCGCGGCATGATGGGATATCGAACCCCGAACATCGACCGCATCGCGAAAGAGGGCGTGACCTTCACCGACTACTATTCGCAACAGAGCTGCACCGCTGGACGCGCCTGCTTCATCACCGGCCAGAATCCGATCCGCACCGGTCTCACCAAGGTCGGCATGCCCGGCGCGACGCGTCGGCCTGCAGAAGGAAGACCCGACGATCGCGGAGCTGCTTAAGCCGCTCGGTTACGCCACCGGCCAGTTCGGCAAGAACCATTTGGGCGATCGCGACGAGTTCCTGCCGACGCGTGCACGGCTTCGACGAATTCTTCGGCAATCTCTATCACCTGAATGCCGAGGAAGAACCCGAGCTGCCCGACTATCCGAAGGACCCGGCGTTCAAGAAGATGTTCGGACCGCGCGGCGTGCTCCACTGCAAGGCGGACGGCAAGGGCGGCCAGACGATCGAAGACACCGGACCGCTCACCAAGAAGCGTATGGAAACGATCGACGAGGAGATCACGGACAGGGCTCTCGCCTGGATGGAGACGCAGGCCAAGGCGGACAAGCCGTTCTTCCTCTGGTACAACTCGACGGCGATGCACTTCCGCACGCACGTCGCCGCAAAGAATATCGGCAAGAGCGGTCAGGATCCCTACAGCGATCGCATGGTCGTCCACGACGAGCAGATCGGCATGATGCTCGACAAGCTCGACGAGCTGGGCATCGCCGACAACACCATCGTCATGTACTCCACCGACAACGGGCCGGAGAACGACACCTGGCCGGACGGCGCCACCACCCCGTTCCGCGGCCAGAAGGATTCCAACTGGGAAGGCGGCTGGCGCGTACCGTGCTTCATGCGCTGGCCGGGGAAGATCAAGCCGGACTCGGTATTGAACGGCATCGTCTCGCACATCGACATGTTTCCGACGTTGCTGGCCGCCGCCGGCAATCCGGACGTGACCAAGCAATTGCTCGATGGCTGCACGGTAGACGGCAAGAAATTCAACGTCCATCTCGACGGCTACAACATGGTCCCCTATCTGACCGGCCAGGCGAAGGAAAGCCCGAGACCCGGCATCGTCTACTTCAGCGACGATGGCGAGGTCATCGCGGTGCGGGTCGGCGACTGGAAATTCAATCTGGCGGTGCAACGCGCCAATACGATGAGACAGTGGGCCGAACCGTTCGTTAAGTTGCGGCTGCCGTACATCATGAGCATGCGTCGCGACCCGTTCGAGCGCGCCGAATACAACTCGAACACCTATCTGGACTGGATGGTCGATCACGTGCCTCAGATGTACCTGATGCAGGCATTCATCGCGCAGCACATCGCTGACTTCGCCAAGTTCCCGCCGAGGCAGAAGCCCGCATCGTTCAACCTCGACGCGGTTCTGGCGCAGGTAACGCACCACGGTTAAGGCGCCAAGTCCTGCCTGAGGAAAGGAAGGCGCGCGTCGCGCGTTTCGTCCCTCGTGGCTTGTTGTAACCGACCCATGCATGGTCCAATCCGTGCATGGGTCCTTTTCTTGCGACGCAGGCATAATGAGCGAGCAAGCAGCGCAGAGTCGGGGTGCGAAAAGTGTCGCGCTGGAGGTGCGCGCGTTTTACGAAGGCCGTCCCTATCCGCCGCCTATCGACGACCTCGAAAAGTATCGGCTTTGGAAAGATCCGCAAAGGCGCCGTGCGGAGTTCCACTTGTCCTGGCCTTCCAGAACGTTCGGCGAGGACCTGTCCATTCTCGTTGCAGGGTGCGGGACATCCCAGGCGGCCAAGCACGCGATGCGCTGGCCGGCAGCGCGGATCACGGGTATCGATTTCAGCGAAACGAGCGTGCGCTGTACCGAGAACCTGAAACGAAAATACCAGCTGGACAATCTTCAGGTGCGCCAGCTGCCGCTCGAGCGGGCGCGCGAACTGGAGACGAGCTTCGACCAGATCGTGTGTACCGGAGTGCTTCATCATCTTGCCCGATCCCGATGCCGGGCTGTGCGCATCTGCGTCCCCTGCTCGAAGCCGGACGGGGCGATGCAACATCATGGTGTACGCGCCGTACGGACGGACGGGCGTCTACATGCTGCAGGAATTCTGCAAACGCATCAGTATCGGCGCCACGGATGCCGAGATCCAGGATCTCGTCACTGCGCTCAAGGCGTTGCCGTCCGGACATCCGCTGCAAACCCTGCTGCGCGAGGCTCCAGACTTCCGGAACGAGGCCGCGCTTGCCGACGCACTGCTGCATCCGTGCGATCGTGCGTACTCGGTTCCGCAACTATTCGAGTTTCTCGACAGGGGTGGCCTGAGATTCGGTCGATGGGTGCGACAGGCAGCCTACAGTCCTCGATGCGGGGTCATGGCGCAGCTGCCCCAGGCATCTCGACTGCAGCAGCTGTCCGTGGAAGAGCAGTATGCCGCCACCGAACTGTTTCGGGGCACAATGGTCCGTCACAGCGTGATTGCGTATCGGGACGAGGCGCCTGGCAGCAGCGAACGAATCAGTTTTGAAGGTGAGGCCTGGCTGAACTATGTGCCGGTTCGCATGCCGGACACGGTGTGCGTTCGAGAGCGGCTGCCTCCCGGGGCAGTCGCCGTCCTGATCAGTCAGTCACACACCTACCGCGACATTTATATGCCGATCGATGCAGCTGAAATGCGGCTGTTGGATGCGATCGACGGCGACAGCAGCGTTGGAGACATCGTCGAAAGGGTGTTGCCATCCGAGCCCTCACGGATTGACATGGCTCGCGCTTTCTTTGAACGTCTTTGGTGGCATGACCAGGTCGTGTTCCATATACCGCAAACCCAAAAGAGTATTGCCCAATGAATGACATCGTCGACACAAAACGGTCACCGGTGCCTGCGAGCGGGGTCGCCAACGCACACATGTCGTGGATTCCCGGCGGGACGTTCCTGATGGGATCGAACGACCACTACCCGGAGGAGGCGCCGGCGCACAGCGTGACCGTGCGTGGCTTCTGGATGGATCAATACGCCGTGACCAACAAGGAGTTCCGCCGCTTCGTCGAGGCCACGGGTCATGTCACGCTTGCCGAACGGCCGGCCAATCCCGACGATTATCCGGGCGCGAAACCGGAGATGCTCCTTCCATCGTCGGTGATGTTCAAGAAGGCCGCGCATCCGGTCGATCTCACCAATCACTACAACTGGTGGGAATACGTCCAGGGTGCGAACTGGCGTCATCCGCGCGGTCCGCGAAGCTCGCTTCAGGGGTTGTGGAACCATCCGGTCGTGCATGTCGCCTTCGAAGACGCCGAAGCCTATGCGACGTGGGCGGGCAAACAGTTGCCCACCGAGGCCGAATGGGAATTCGCGGCACGCGGCGGGCTCGACGCCGCCGAATATGCGTGGGGTATCGAGTTCACGCCGGGTGGTCGCCACATGGCGAACACGTGGCAGGGCGAATTTCCCTGGCAGAACCTGGTCGCGGACGGCTACGAGTGGACGGCGCCCGGGGGGTCGTTCCCGCCCAACGGCTACGGACTCCACGAAATGACCGGAAACGTCTGGGAGTGGACGACCGATTGGTACCAGGATCACGGCAAGATCAAGAAGGCCTGCTGCACGCTCGACAACCCGCGCGGCGGCGATCCAGAGCAGAGCCACGATCCGCGCACGCCGAACATACGCATTCCGCGCAAGGTGATGAAAGGTGGCTCGTATCTGTGCGCGCCGAATTACTGCCGCCGCTACCGGCCCGCAGCGCGCATGCCGCAAGCGATCGATACGTCGACATGCCACCTCGGGTTTCGCTGCATCACGCGGGTGGCGGAAGCAGTAATTCTATAGCCTTTGCGGCAGCATCCTCAAACGTATTCGGCAGTCGGCACTACGCTACGACTTGCCGTCCCGTGGCCCGAGAAAAAACCACAGGATCAATCCCAACAACGGCAATAGCACGACCGCAATAATCCAGATCAGCTTCTTCTCGTTGGAAACGGAGCTTTGGAAAATATTGATGATCGCCCAGACATCGCCGATCAGGATCAATGCTCCCAGAATGCCACCGTAGCCGAAGTTCATCATCGTTGGATCCTCCATGCGAAAGTAGTGCGTTCCCAAGCGGCACGAACCGGTCCCCTGTCTGATTCTGCAGAACGCTTTACCCGAGGACTCTCGCTGCAGCGCGGTCGAACCAGCGCCATGTCAGCACCGTCTGTTTCTAAGCAGACGATACGTTAACCAAGAAAATCCGACGGTATGAATAGCGAACAAGCATTGGCCCGTGATACTGAAAGCTTCAAGATAGGGTGCTAGTGCGCCCAATGACGGAATGGTGGAGTTACTTGCGATCGCATAAAGCCCGACCCAGATAAGCAGGGCAAGCGTAAGGCCGGTGAACGTGCAAAGGAAAGCCATCGCTCAAGTCTCCTCGCAACATACGCTTGACGCAACGCAGTCCTCGGGTGCGACCTTCCTTGCATGAATCAACTACAATGCCCCGCGAGCAATGCAGCCCATGAAGATGAAGCTGCTCTCGCCGCAGACTTACCCATAGCGTCACCTGTCCAGGATGCCGAAACCACATGAAGGCCATGCTAGAAATCTCCTATCACCCGCTGCTGGTCCTGGTCACGACCTTTGTCGGCCTCTGGCTCGCCGCGCGCGGCGGTGCCTTCCTCCGCAAACGTACGCGCACGCCGGAGCAGGATCTGCGCGACGACTTCAGCGCGATCCTGGCTGCGACACTGACGTTGCTCGGCCTTCTCATCGGTTTCAGCTTCTCGATGGCAACCAGCCGCTACGATCTGCGCAAGACCTATGAGGAGGCCGAAGCGAACGCCATTGGCACCGAATACCTGCGCGCCGACCTGCTGCCCGCCGCGGACGCGGCTAAGGTGCGTCCGCTCCTTCGCGACTATCTGGATCAACGTATCCAATTCTACAGCGCTGACGACGACGACGTTTTGCGCAAAGCCGATGCGCGCGCCGCAGAACTGCAGGGCCAGCTGTGGTCCGCGGTTCAGGTTCCGGCGTCCGCGCAGCCGACCCCACTCATGGCGCTGGTCCTTGCGGGCATGAACGATGTCCTGAACTCGCAGGGGTACACGCAGGCCGCATTCTGGAACCGCATCCCTACGGCGGCGTGGCGGCTGATGGCAGCGATCGCCATTTTCTGCAACATTCTGATGGGCTTCGGCTCGCACGGCACCAAGGCGGCATCGCGCCTGCTTCTGGTGCTGCCGCTGGTCGTCGGCGTTGCTTTCATGTTGATCGCCGACATCGACACGCCACGCCACGGTTTGATCCGCGTGACCCCGCAAAATCTGCTCAGCCTTGCCGGCACGCTTCACTGACAGGAGGAAAATCGTCATGAAGACATCGCGTCGATCGAGATGGTCCATCCTGCTGACGACGCTCGTGTTCGCCGTGTCGATTGCGCAAGCGCAAACAGACGCGCTTCCTTCATGGAACGAGGGTCCCGCCAAGAAGGCGATCGTCGACTTCGTGCAGGCGACCACGACCGCAGGGACGTCGAAGTTCGTGCCGCCCGCCGAGCGCATCGCGACCTTCGATCAGGACGGAACGCTGTGGGTCGAGCATCCCGTCTATTCGCAGCTCATGTACATACTCGACCGCGTCCCGGCCGTGGTGAAGGGCAAGCCCGAGCTGGCGAAGGTCGAACCGTTCAAGACCGTCATGTCGGGCAACCGCGACGCGATCGCCAAGCTCTCCGTGAGCGATCTCGAAAAGCTGGCCGCGGCGACGCTTTCCGGGATGTCGGTCGAGCAGTTCGCGGCCGAGGCCAAGGTGTGGCTGGAAACGGCGAAGGATCCGCGCTGGAAGCGCCCGTACACCGAACTCAGCTATCAGCCGATGCAGGAGGTGCTCGCGTACCTGCGCGCCAATGGGTATCGCACCTACATCGTGACCGGTGGCGGACAGGACTTCGTGCGCCAGTATGCCGAAAAGGTCTACGGCATCCCACCCGAGCAGGTGGTCGGCACGGCAGGCGCGACCAAGTTCGGGTACGACAAGAGCGGCCGGCCGTTCCTCACCAAGGAAGCGAAGCTCACGCTCAACGACAACAACGGCGGCAAGGCGGAAGGGATCCATCTCATGATTGGCCGGCGCCCATACGCCGCGTTCGGCAACTCGACGGGCGACCAGCAGATGCTCGAATACGCCGCCGCGGGGGATGGAGCGCGCCTCATAGTACTGGTGCTGCACGACGACGGCGTCCGCGAATACGCGTACGGACCTGCCACCGGTCTGCCCGACAGCAAGGTAGGCATGTTCAGCCAGAAGCTCTACGACGAGGCGAAGTCGCGGGGTTGGACGGTGATCAGCATGAAAAACGACTGGAAGCGCATCTTCGCGTTCGAGTAGCGGACGCGATTTTCGCTCGTGCGGCGTTGACAGCGCGCGCCGACGATCGATAATGCGCGCTCATCTTGCTTCGCATCGCCGTTGATGCAAAAGAGCCTGGAGGACGCCAGCATGCCCAGCCGAAACATTCGCGGTGTCTTCGTTCCCGCGCTGACGCCCTTCTTGGCCGATCTCGCGGTCGACCCTGCGCGTTTCCTTGCGCATTGCGAGTGGCTGCTGGCCCAGGGTGCCGCGGGCCTCGCGGTGTTCGGCACCACCAGCGAAGCGAACTCGCTCTCCGGCGCGGAGCGCATGCAGCTGCTCGATCACCTGGTCGAACACGGCATCGCGGCCAAGCTGCTCATGCCGGGAACCGGATGCTGCGCGCTGCCCGACACCGTCGCGCTCACCCGCCATGCGGTCAATCGCGGCGCGATGGGCGTGCTGCTGCTCCCGCCGTTCTACTACAAGAACGTGAGCGATGACGGCGTTTACGCAAGCATCGCAGAAGTCGTGCAGCGCGTCGCGGATCCGCGTCTTCGCATCTACCTGTATCACATCCCGGCGATGGCGGGCGTCGGCTTTTCGTTGTCCGTGATCGAGCGCCTGCTGAAGGATTTTGCCGGCACGGTCGTCGGCATCAAGGACAGCTCCGGCGACTGGAAAAACACCGAAGCGATGCTAAGGACTTTTCCCGGCTTCGAGGTGTTCCCGGGCAGCGAGACCTGGCTGCTCGACGCGTTGCGGGTTGGTGGCGTCGGCTGCATCAGCGCCACCGCCAACGTCAACGTGGCCGCAATGCGCGCTTTGATCGACGCGCGCGATTCTCCCGACGCAAGCGCCATGCAGGCGCAGCTTTCCGCGATACGCGCGGCGGTCCAGAAGTATCCGCTGGTCTCGGCGAACAAGGCGATCCTCGCGCAGGCGCTCGGCGACGCGGCATGGAACACCGTGCGGCCTCCCTTGACCGAGCTGTCATCCGATGCGGCGGGTAGTTTGCTGAACGCACTCGCTTCGCTGCACTTCCCGTTGCCCGCGCCGCGACAGCCGCTGGCGACGGCTTGATCGAACTGGCGCCGCGACCGCGTGAGCGAATCGACCGGCATGCGTCGCGGGCTCACGCGCTACGGCGACGCGGAATTCTCGCTGTTCCTGCGTAAGGCCTTCATCAAGGCGATGGGTTATAGCGACGACGCGTTGTCGCGCCCGATCGTCGGCATCAGCAACACCTTCAGCGACTTCAATCCCTGCCACGCCACCGTGCCGCAGCTGATCGGCGCCGTGAAGCGCGGCGTCATGCTCGCCGGCGCGCTGCCGATGGAGTTCCCGACGATTTCGATCCACGAGTCGTTCGCTTATCCGACCAGCATGTACCTGCGCAATCTCATGGCGCTCGATACCGAGGAAATGATCCGCGCCCAGCCGGTGGATGCGGTCGTGCTCATCGGCGGTTGCGACAAGACGATCCCGGCGCAACTGATGGCCGCGGCGTCGGCCAACGTGCCTGCGGTCGTCGTTCCGACCGGTCCGATGCTCACGCGCACGCATGGCGGGGAACGGCTCGGCGCGTGCACCGACTGCCGGCGCTACTGGGCGAGGTTCCGCGCCGACGAGATCGACCGCCAGGAAATCGATGCCGTCAACGAACGGCTCGCGCCGACCGCCGGGACCTGCATGGTCATGGGCACGGCCAGCACCATGGCCTGCATCGCCGAGGTGCTTGGCATCACCCTGCCGGGCGCAGCGACGATCCCGGCAGTGCAAGCCGAGCGCTTCCGGCTCGCTGAACAGTCCGGAACACGCGCCGCGGCCATCGCGACTTCGCCCGTGCGCCCCGCCGAGCTTCTCACTGCCAAGTCGATCAGCAACGCGCTGGTGGTTCTGCATGCCATCGGCGGCTCCACAAACGCGCTGATCCATCTGATCGCGATCGCCGCGCGCTGCGGCGTCAGAATCGATCTGGATCGCTTCGATCAGCTGGGACGCAAGGTGCCGGTGCTGGTCGATCTCAAGCCTTCCGGCCAGCACTACATGGAGCACCTGCACGAAGCCGGCGGGCTCAACGCGGTGCTGCGCGAGCTCAGGCCCTTCCTGCATCTCGATGTGCCTGTGCTCGGCGGCTCGACGCTTGGGGCAGTCATCGACGGCGCAGAGGCCGTCACGGGCCAGACCGTGGTGCGTGCGCGATCGACTCCGATTTTCCCCAGTGGCGGAATGGCGGTCCTGCACGGCAATCTGGCGCCTGACGGCGCCGTGATCAAGCACGCGTCGGCTACCCCGGCGCTGCTTCAGCACACCGGTCGCGCGGTCGTGTTCGATTCGCTGGACGACCTGGCAGCGCGCATCGACCTTCCCGAACTCGACGTTACCGCCGATGACGTGCTCGTGCTGCGCAATGCCGGTCCGCGCGGCGCCCCGGGCATGCCGGAGGCGGGCTACATTCCGATTCCGAAAAAACTCGCGCAGCAAGGCGTCAAGGACATGGTGCGCATTTCCGACGCGCGAATGAGCGGCACCGCGTTCGGGACGATCGTGCTGCACGTGACGCCGGAGGCGGCGATCGGGGGCCCGCTTGCGTGGGTCAGGGACGGCGATCGCATCCGCCTCGACGTAGGCCGGCGCAACATCGAGCTGCTGGTCGCGCCCGACGAGCTCGCGCGTCGCGCCAAGGCAGCGCTCAAGCCATTGCCTTACGTTGCCTCTTCGGGGTATCGGAGGATGTACCTGGAGCACGTCACCCAGGCGGATCGCGGCTGCGATTTCGATTTCATGCTGCCTGAGACCTTGGATGCGGTTGCGCCGGAGGACGTCTGACTGCCCGTGCGCCGCCGGCGGGCGTGAGGTAGTATTCGATTCGCTCTGGGGCAGCGCAGTCGTCGACGGTCGACGCCGCGTCGCCGACAGGGAATTCAGACAACAGCGTCGGGTCCACCCGCGCATCGCGCTTCACAATCGAAGCCAGGCACTTCAAGGTGCATAAAAGGAGGAGTTGCAATGACCAACCGCATCGGAAAGACCCCGTTCCGCGCTTTCGTGTTCTGTCTCGCTTCGCTGCTGGCATCGTGGGCCAGCGCACAGGCGACCCGCACCTTCAGTTTCGCCTACGACCAGCCGAACACGACAGCCTACGGTGTCGCGGCCAATATCTTCGACGCCAAGCTCAAGGAGCTCTCCGGCGGAACGATGAGCATCAACCAGTTCCCGGGCGCGCAGCTGGGCCAGGAACCGCAGATGCTGCAGAAAATGCGCGCGGGGGACATCGACTTCGTGATCACCTCGACCGCCAACGCGTCGACGGTCGCTCCGCAGGCCGGCGTGTTCTCCATCCACTTCATCTTCCGGGATCAGGCGCACCTGATGAAGGTTCTCGCCGATCCTGCGATCACGGCGGAGTTTCGCGCCATGGTCAAGGACCAGGTCCAGGGTGCGCAGGTGCTTGGCCTGATGACCATGGGCATGCGCAACATGTACGGCAAGAAGGAAGTGAAGTCGGTTGCCGACATGAAGGGCGAGAAGGTGCGCGTCCAGGCAACCAAGACCGAAGACACACTGTTTCCGGCGTATGGCGCACAGACAGTGCACATGCCCTTTGGCGACGTCTACACATCGTTGCAGACCGGGGTTGTCAACTACGCCGAGAACGGGGTCAACGTGTACCTGGCCAACAAGCACTATGAGGTCGCGCCGATTCTGTCGATGACCGAGCACGAGGCCAACAACAACGCCATCTGGGTGAGCGACAAGACCTGGAACAGCCTTACGCCACAGCAGCAGGGATGGGTACAGGCGGCGGCGACCGAAGTGAGCAAGCGCGAGCCCGCGCTGGCATTGCAGCTCGAAAAGGACTCCGCCGACAAGCTGAAGAAGCTCGGTGTGAAGGTCGTCGAGAACGTCGACAAATCGGGCTTCGTCAAGGATGCAACACCCGTCCAGGACCAATTGGCTGCGGAGCTCGGTCCGCACGCCGTCAAGCTGCTGAAGATGGTGCGCGACGTCCAGTAGCATTCCGCACGTCATCTCGGGAGGCGTGCAAGACGCCCGCCTCCCGAGCACCTCTTTTTACGTGTCCCGAGGCTCGCAATGGCGGTTTATCGCGCCTTGATCCTGCAACGCCATCGCCACCTCAAGTGGCGCGCGTTCGACTGGCTTGAAGCGACGCTCATGGTTCTGTGCGGCGTGTGCATATTCATGTTTACGCTGAGCGTGCTATGCGACGTGGTGACGCGCACGTTGGGCAGTCCGTGGCTATGGTTGCAGCAGGTCACGACCGCGTTCTTCGCATGGGGAGTGTTCATCGGCATGGCGGCAGCCACGCGACGCAACGATCACTTCTACCTCACCGAGATCACCAAGCGGATGAAGGGTTCCAGGCGCAGCGTCATCGAAATCGCGAATAGGCTCATTGTCCTCGTCGTCGCGCTGTTGCTGGTCTGGTTCGGCTACAAGAATGCGCTCCTCGACCTCGGAAGCTTTCGGATGCCCTCGCTGATTCCACTGACGACGTATACAGCGATCGTCCCCATTGCTGGTGTTTTGATCGCCCTTTTCTCCATCGAACAGCTGGTCAACGGATGGAAGCACGGATTCGAGGGTCCCGAGGACGCGGATGATCTCCCCGTCGTGGAGCTGGCGGAATGAGCGGCGGAGCGATCCTCAGCCTGATGGCGGTGCTCTTCCTCGTCTTCGGTTACATGGGCGTCCCGGTGGCCTTTGCGCTCATCGCAGGTGTCCTGGTCGCGACCTCCTTCACGCCGATCAGCATGCAGTCGATGGTAGGCCAACTGTTCCACGGCATCGATGCCGAAGCTCTGCTCGCGGTGCCGTTCTTCCTGCTGGTCGGCGAGCTCATGGCCTCATCCGACGTCGTGCATCGAATGATCCGCCTCTCGCAAACTCTGGTCGGTCACCTGCGCGGCGGACTTGCGCAGGTGGTCACACTGTTCAGCATGTTTTTTGCCGGCATCTCCGGCTCGTCGACGGCGGATGTGGCGGTGCTGAGTCGCACGGTGGCGCCGGAAATGGACAAGGAGGGATACGACCGCGCGTTCACCGCCGCACTCATTGCGTCGGCATCGACCATGGCCAATCTGATTCCGCCCAGCATCATGGCCGTCGTCTACGGCGCTACCGGCAATGTTTCGATAGGCGGGCTGTTCCTCGCAGGCGTCGTTCCGGGCGTCCTGATCGGTATCGGACTGATGATCTACAGCTACTTCTGGGGGCCGGTCGGCGTCAAGAAAAAACGCGCGTCGCTCGTCGACGTCGCGATCGCAGCTCGCGGCTCGGCGCTGCCGCTTGTAATCCCCGTGATCATCATGGGCGGGATACTCACCGGCTGGTTCACCCCAACCGAAGCCGGAATGATCGCGGCGATATACATCCTCGTCGTGCTCATTCCCATTCTCCGTCCGCAACACGTGTTCGAGCTGCCACGCGACTTCATGTATGCCGGGCTGCTTTACTCTTTGCCGCTCGCCGCAGTGGCCGGTGCGTCAGCGTTCGGCTGGATGGTCGCCTACCTTCGCGGACCCGACCTGGTCGCGACCTACATCACAGGTTTCGCTGGAACCAGCGGGCCAATGATCATGTTCATGCTGGTCGTGCTGTTCGTGATCGTGGGAGATTTCATCGATGCGATACCCGCGATCATCATCTTCATGCCGATCATCACCAAGCTGACGCAGGTCGGAGACATCAATCCGCTGCACATGGGTGTGGTGATCATCACCACGCTCGTGTTCGGACTGATCACACCGCCGTACGGACTGTCGCTGCTCGTCGCGTCGAAGTACGTCGGCGTGGGGTTCGGGAAAGCACTGGTGCGATCGCTGCCGCTTTACGTCGTGTTCCTCGCCACGATCGCGTTTACGGTGCTGTTTCCGAATGTGGTTCTTTGGCTGCCCAAGCATCTGTTCCCTGAGTCGGTCGGCTGCTTCAAATCGCCCACCGGCGCGGGTTACATCTGTCCGCCGTAAAACGAACGCCCCGGGGACTGGCACGGCGCTTGCTGATAGTCCCTGTACCCGGACGGGGCGGCGCTACCCTGGTTTACTCCTCGCCCTTCGCGCCGTTCCGCCCCGGGTCCACCACGATGCGCGACGCGCTCCCGCGATGGTGCGAATCGAATTCTCCCGTAGGAATCAGTGAAATGCCTCGGCCTTGCGCCGCAGGCGTGCGGCAATCATCGCGTCGCGCAACCGGTTGCACCTGGAAAACTGTGAAGCACAAATTGCAGGGCGCCCCGCCGGCGGCGATCGTGTCTGCCGCAGCACGGCAGACCGCCGGCTTCTCGACCAACGTGCGCGGCGCAGTTCGTGTCTGGACGAGTCGGGATCGGACGTCATCACACCGCCAGGTGAGCGCGCACGTTGTCCTGCTCCATCGTCGCGCCCTTGCCATGAGCAACGACTTCACCGCGTGACAGCACCACGTAGTGGTCGGCGAGCGAACGGGCGAAATCGTAATACTGCTCGACCAGCAGAATCGCGATGTCGCCGGCCGACACGAGCTTGCGGATCGCGCGCTCGATATCCTTGATGATCGACGGCTGAATGCCTTCGGTCGGCTCGTCGAGGATGAGCAAACGCGGCTTCATCGCCAGCGCGCGACCGATCGCGAGCTGCTGCTGCTGACCGCCGGAGAGATCGCCGCCGCGGCGGTTCAGCATGTCCTTGAGCACCGGAAACATCTCGAAGATGAATTCGGGCAGCTTGGCGCCGTGCTTGCTGCGTCGCGAGTCCCATCTGCAGATTTTCCATCACCGTGAGGCGCGGGAAGATGTCGCGGCCCTGCGGTACGTAGCCGATGCCCAGCGCCGCGCGCGCGTAGGGAGGCAGCGTCGACGATGCTCGCTGCCGTCGAAGGCGATCTCGCCCGAGCGGATCGGCAGCAGCCCCATGAGGCAGCTCAGCAGCGTCGTCTTGCCGACGCCATTGCGTCCGAGCAGCGCCGTGCATGCGCCGGCGGGGACGTCGAATCCGACGTCGCGCAGGATGTGGCTGCCGCCGTAGTACTGGTTGAGCGCCTTGATCGCAAGCATCCTAGCGTCCCAGGAACACTTCGATCACCTGCTCGTTCTGCGGTGATCTCGTCCATCGAGCCTTCGGCAAGCACGCTGCCCTCGTGCAGCACGGTGACCTTTTGCGCGATCTTGCGCGACGAAATCCATGTCGTGCTCGACGACGATCAGCGTGTATTTGCCGGCCAGCGACAGGAACAGCTCGGCGCTGCGCATCGTCTCGTCGTCGGTCATGCCGGCGACCGGCTCGTCGAGCAGCAGCAGCTGCGGCTCCTGCATCAGCAGCATGCCGATCTCCAGCCATTGCTTCTGGCCGTGCGACAGCAATCCCGCCAGGCGATTCGCTTCGGGCAGCAGCTTGATCGTCTCCAGCGTCGCGGCGATGCGGTCGCGCGCAGCCGCAGTCGAGGCGCGCATTGAGCGTCGGCCACACGCGCTTGTCCGCCTTCAGCGCGAGCTCGAGGTTCTCGAACACCGTGTGCTGCTCGAACACCGTCGGCTTCTGGAACTTGCGGCCGATGCCGCGATCGGCGATCTCGGGCTCGGTCAGTCGCGTGAGATCGATCGTCTGTCCGAAGAACGCGGTGCCCGTGTCCGGGCGCGTCTTGCCGGTGATGACGTCCATCATCGTCGTCTTGCCGGCGCCGTTGGGTCCGATCACGCAGCGCAGCTCGCCGGCGTCGATCAGCAGCGACAGCTCGTTCAGCGCCTTGAATCCGTCGAAGCTGACCGAGATGTCGTCGAGATAGAGGATGCCCTTGTGGCTGGTGTCGACGCCGGCGACCAGCACCCGGGCGCCGGCACCCGCATTGGCGTCGTCCCACTGCTCGCGAATGGGTGCCGTGGACGTCACGATTTCTTTTTAAACTTCGCCCACAACCCGGCAATGCCCTGCGGCAGGAACAGCGTGACCAGGATGAACAGCAGCCCGAGCGCGAACAGCCAGTATTCGGGGAACGCCTGCGTGAACCAGCTCTTGCCGAGGTTGACCGCGAAGGCGCCGAGCACCGGTCCGATCAGCGTGCCGCGCCCGCCGACCGCGGTCCAGATCGCGATCTCGATCGAATTGGCGGGCGACATCTCGCTCGGATTGATGATGCCGACCTGCGGCACGTAGAGCGCGCCGGCGATGCCGCAGATCACCGCCGACACCGTCCAGATGAAGAGCTTGAAGTACACCGGGTTGTAGCCGCGAGAACATCACGCGCGTCTCGGCGTCGCGGATCGCGGTCAGCACGCGGCCGAGCTTCGAGAGCACGATCCAGCGCCCGAGCAGCAGAAACCCGAGCAGCGCGGCCGCCGGTCAGCACGAACAGCGCCATGCGCGTTTGCGGCGCAGTGATCGGGAAGCCGAGGATGCGCTTGAAATCGGTGAAGCCGTTGTTGCCGCCGAAGCCGGTGTCGTTGCGGAAGAACAGCAGCATGAACGCGAACGTCAGCGCCTGCGTGATGATCGAGAAATACACGCCCTTGATGCGCGAGCGGAACGCGAAGAAGCCGAACACGAACGCGAGCAGGCCGGGCACCAGCACGACCAGCAGCGCCGCGTACCAGAAATGATCGGTGAAGCTCCAGTACCAGGGATATGCCTTCCAGTCGAGAAACACCATGAAGTCGGGCAGATCGCTGTGATAGACGCCGTCGTGGCCGATCGAGCGCATCAGATACATGCCCATCGCGTAGCCGCCGAGCGCGAAGAACAGTGCCGTGGCCCAGCGACAGGATGCCGGTGTAGCCCCAGATCAGGTCCATCGCCAGCGCGACGATCGCGTAGCACATGATCTTGCCGATCAGCGTCACGGTGTAGTCGGACAGGTGCAGACGCTGTCCGCGGGGACGACCAGATGCAGCACCGGGAACGCCACGAACAGGATCAGCGCGGCGCCGACGTAGAACCACCACGCGCCCGCCGGCAGGAGACGCGTGAAGCGCGGCGCCGCAGCGCGGCAGCACCACGGGCATCGGAGGCGAAGCGCGTGTGGTCCATCGCGTCACGCCTCCGACCGTCCGGCCCTTGAGGGCGAACAGCCCTTGCGGCCGCTTCTGGATGAAGACGATGATGAACACCAGCACCGCGATCTTGGCGAGCACCGCGCCCGACCAGGCCTCGAGGAACTTGTTGACGATGCCGAGGCCCATCGCCGCGTACACGGTTCCCGCGAGCTGTCCCACGCCGCCCAGCACGACCACCATGAACGAGTCGACGATGTAGCTCTGGCCGAGATCCGGGCCGACGTTGCCGATCTGCGACAGCGCGCAGCCGGCGAGCCCGGCGATGCCCGAGCCCAGGCCGAACGCCAGCATGTCGACGCGGCCGGTGGGCACGCCGAGTGCAGCTCGCCATCGCGCGGTTCTGCGTCACCGCGCGCACGAACAGGCCGAGCCGCGTTCGCGTCAGCAGCAGCCAGATCAGCGTCAGCACCATGGCGGCGAAGCCGATGATCACGATGCGGCTCCACGGCAGCACGACGCCGGTGATCGCCTCGATGCCGCCGGACATCCACGACGGATTCTCGACCTGGACGTTCTGCGCGCCGAAAATCGTGCGTACCGTCTGCATCAGGATCAGGCTGATGCCCCACGTCGCGAGCAGCGTCTCCAGCGGCCGGCCGTAGAGGAAGCGGATCACGGTGCGCTCGAGCAACATGCCGACGGCGGCGCGACGCAGCGAACGCGACCGGGATGGCGCGACGAGATAGAAATCGAAAGCGCCGGCGCGTGCTGCGCGAAACAGGTTCTGCACGACGTACGTCGCGTAGGCGCCGATCATGATCAGCTCGCCGTGCGCCATGTTGATGACGCCCATCAGGCCGTAGGTGATCGCGAGGCCCAAGCGCCGCGAGCAGCAGGATGCTGCCCAGCGATAGGCCGCTGAAGACGCGGCCCACCATCTCGCCCGTCGCGAGCCGGCTTTGCACCGAATGCAGCGACCTTTTCGGCCTCGGCGCGCACGTCGGCGTCGGGCTCGACGTACTGCGTCGCCCTTCTTTTCGAGCACGGCGAGCAGCAGCGTCTTGGTGCTGGCGTGATTGCTCTCGCCGAGCGCGCGCAAGCGCGGCGAGCCGCGTTGCCTTGTCCGTGCTCCCGAGCTGGATCGACGCCTGCGTCAGCGTGCAGCAGCCCTTGATCTCCGGCGTCGGATTCCTTGCCGAGCGCCGCGGTGATCGCCGGCAGCATGTCCTCGTCGGCACCGTTCTGCAGCTCCTTCGCCGCGGCGAGCGCGCGGCGCGCGATTCCGGCGAGGTCAGAGCTTCAACGCAGCGATCGCGGTGCCGATCTCCCGGCGCAGGCGGTTGTTGATGACGACATCGTCGAGCGCCGTCGGCACGGGGGTGACCGCCTTGCCGGTGAGCAGATCGGTCGCGCTCGTCGCCCTTGACCAGCAGCACCTGCTTGTCGTCGACGGTCTGCACGTCGCCGTCGAGAAACGACTGCAGCAGCGGGAGCGCAGCCGGGTCGCCGCTGACCGACCAGCGCGCGCGATCGCCTTGACCTTCGCGTCGCCCTCGCCGAGCGCGAGTGTCGCGAATCGCATCGGCGGAGATCGCCGCCAGTCGCCGTCGACGCGGCCACGCGCGACGAGCACGATCAGAGCTCGCAATGCACAGCGCAGGTACGGTATCGCGATCACTTGGGCAGCGCTTTCAGAAAAGTCGTGCTACGGATACAACGGCACACAAGGCAAGGGCGACAGCGGGTGATCACAGACCGCTGCCGCCCCGCCTTGATACGGTGTTCGCGACCTTCTTGCGCCGTCGGTGCATGTCCTCGCCTCAGGTCGGCGCTGCGTCGACTCGACCTTCCGGCGATCGCCGCGCGCCCGCGCGCGGCCGCTCGCCGGGTGGCGTGCGCCGCTACTTCTTCTCCGGCTCGTCCTTCTTCTTGTCGTTGCCTTCGATGTACTGGCTCCACGGTTGCGCGCGGATCGGTCCCTTGGTCTTCCACACGACGTTGAACTGGCCGTCCTTCTGCACTTCGCCGATGAACACCGGCTTCCACAGATGGTGGTTCTTCTCGTCCATCTTGATGTCGAAGCCGTCCGGCGCGTTGAACTTCTGGCCGCCCATCGCCGCGATCACCTTGTCGGTGTCGGTGGACTTCGCCTTCTCGACCGCCTGCGCCCACATGTGGATGCCGATGTACGCGGCTTCCATCGGGTCGTTGGTCAGCGGCTTGTCGGCGCCGGGAAGCTTCTTCGCCTTGGCGTACGCGGCCCATTGCTTCTTGAACGCTGTCGTTGGCCGGATTCTTGAGCGACATGAAGTAGTTCCACGCCGCGAGGTGGCCGACCAGCGGATTGGTGTCGACGCCGCGCAGCTCTTCTTCGCCCACCGAGAACGCGACGACCGGCACGTCGGTCGCCTTCAGGCCCTGGTTGCCCAGCTCCTTGTAGAACGGAACGTTCGAGTCGCCGTTGATCGTCGAGACCACCGCCGTCTTGCCGCCCGCGGAGAACTTCTTGATGTCGGCGACGATCGTCTGATAGTCGCTGTGGCCGAACGGCGTGTACTTCTCGTCGATGTCCTTGTCGGCGACGCCCTTGGACTTCAGGAACGCGCGCAGGATCTTGTTGGTCGTGCGCGGATAGACGTAGTCGGTGCCGAGCAGCACCCAGCGCTTGGCGCCGCCGCCTTCCTTGCTCATCAGGTACTCGACCGCCGGGATCGCCTGCTGGTTCGGCGCGGCGCCGGTGTAGAACACGTTCTTCGAGAGCTCCTCGCCTTCGTACTGCACCGGGTAGAACAGCAGCCCGTTCAGCTCCTCGAACACCGGCAGCACCGACTTGCGCGACACCGACGTCCAGCAGCCGAACACGACGGCGACCTTGTCCTGGGTGATCAGCTGGCGCGCCTTTTCGGCGAACAGCGGCCAGTTCGACGCCGGATCGACGACGACCGGCTCGAGCTTCTTGCCGAGCACGCCGCCCTTGGCGTTGATCTCGTCGATCGTCATCAGCGTGACGTCCTTCAGCACCGTCTCGCTGATCGCCATCGTGCCCGACAGCGAATGCAGGACGCCGACCTTGATCGTGTCGGCCGCGAATGCCGGCGCAGCCAATACCGCCAGCGCTTGCCAGCGCTGGCGCTTAGCGCCAGTTGTTTCATAAAATTTCTGCGTTGCATGGATGTGGCCCCGTGTCCAATGATTGAAGAATTGCGTCCCTGGCAAGTGAGACTCGTCGACGCCGGTCCGTCATTGGTGCATCGCGCGTCGCTGGCTTATTGCTTCGCACAATCCATGCCACGGTGGCGAACGCGATCCAACGCCATGATTCGCAATAGAAGAAGCGTGGTTGGAAGGCATCGACGTACAGAGTAGTGCCTGCGCACCGATCGAAGGCCGCTTCAAAACAGTGCGTGCCGAACGCGAGCGCACTGTTTTGGAAAAGGTCGGCGCAGCTTGGGCGTGTGGCGCGCTTCAAAACGCTCAGGTCAGAGCAGCGGAATTCCCTGGCGCGCTCCAGCTAGCGCGCGGAAGCTCGGATCACGATGCTTGCGCAGCGCGATTCTCCGGCAACCGCACCATCCCGCGCTCGTCGACAAAGCGCACGACCACGTCGAGCCCCTGCCCCGTCTTGAGGTTGGTGAACACGAACGGGCGCTCGCCGCGCATGCGCCGCGCGTCGCGTGTCCATGACCTCGAGCGATGCGCCGACCATCGGCGCGAGATCGATCTTGTTGATCACCAGCAGATCCGAGCGCGTGATGCCGGGGCCGCCCTTGCGCGGGATCTTGTCGCCGGCGGCGACGTCGATCACGTAGAGCGTCAGGTCGGAGAGCTCCGGGCGAGAACGTCGCGGCGAGATTGTCGCCGCCGCTTTCGACGAAGACGATGTCGAGATCGCCGAAGCGCTGCGCCAGCCGCGTCGACCGCCTCGAGATTGATCGACGCGTCCTCGCGGATCGCGGTGTGCGGGCAGCCGCCGGTCTCGACGCCGATGATGCGCTCCGGCGCGAGCGCCTCGTTGCGCACCAGGAACTGCGCGTCCTCCTCGGTGTAGATGTCGTTGGTGACGACCGCGATCTCGTAGCGCTCGCGCAGCGCCTGGCACAGAGCACAGCGTGAGCGCGGTCTTGCCCGAGCCGACCGGGCCGCCGATGCCGACGCGCAGAGGTTGCTTCATGCCGTTGCCATCGCTATCAGGAGCGGAACAGTCGAGTGTACTGCGTCTCGTGGCGCGCACGACGCCAGCGCGAGACCCGGCGCGAAATTGGCGAGCTCGTCGTCGCCGGTGCGCGCGCGCTGTCGCCGCCGCGGGCGGAATGCGCGCGCCGAGCGCGAGCAGCATGCGCTGCCCGCCGACCTGGCCGAGCGGCACGGTCTTGATCGCGCACAGCACCTGGTTCTCCAGCCACGACCAGAGATACGCGGCGAGCGCGGCGGCGCCGTCGATGCCGAATGCGCGCGCGGCGAGCGCGAAGGCGGCGGGCAGCGTCACCGGGGCGAGGCGCGGCAGCACCACGCCGGCCTCGGCGTCGAGCAGCGCGAGGTCGACGAGCAGCCGCGCGAGCGAATGCCCATCTGCTCGCGTCTCGGCGCGGAGCTCCGCGGTCTCGCGGGTAGCGCGAAACCGCGCGTTCCATGCGGCCAGCGCATCGCCAGTCGCGCTGCCGACGCTGCATCGAGCAGACGCACCAGCATCGGCGCATCGCCGCGCGCAAGCACGAGCTCGAGCAGGTCGCCGATCCAGCGCTGCGCGCTCGCCGCGTCGTGCACCGTGCCGGCGTCGACCGCCCATTCGAGTCCCTGCGAATAGCTGTAGGCGCCGATCGGCAGCGCCGGGCTGGCGAGCTGCAGCAGGCGCACCAGCGAGATCGGCGCTTGGGGCGGCGGGCGCGCATCACCGACTTCCAGGGCTGCCTCGCGCTTCACTCGCGCTGGCCCCCGCGCATCGCGAAATCGTGGATGACGCCGGCGTGCTTGGCTTCGCCCGAATGGTGATGGTGGCCCGCCGCGTAGGCGCCGGCCTCGGGCTCGAACGGCGCGCGACAGCGCCGTGACGGCGACGCCCGAGGCCGCGCAGCATCTCGCCGAGCACGTGGTCGGCGGCGAAGCGCAGCCAGCCGTCGATGCCCACCTGCACCGGCGTGTGCCGGTTGCCGAGGTGATAGGCGGCGCGCGCGAGCGCGCGCGGCATCGGCGCTGCGCGCCTCCATCAGCGGCTCGTCGGCGGCGACGACGCGTACGACGCGGCCGTCCTCGGCCGCGCAGGCAGTCGCCGCCGCGCAGGACGGTCCCGCGCTCGAGGAACAGGCCGACCTCGCTCGCCGTCGACCGAGCCGTGGCGCGCAGGCGGCTCTTCTGCCGCTGCTCGAACGGCAGCGTCAGCAGTGCGTCGTGGCAGCGATTGCGCGGCGATGCGCTCGCGGACGATGAGCACGGGACGCGGATCAGAACAGGAAGTAGCGCTGCGCCATCGGCAGCACGCTCGCCGGCTCGCAGGTGAGCAGCTCGCCGTCGGCGCGCACCTCGTAGGTCTCGGGATCGACGTCGATCTGCGGCGTCAGCGTCGTTGTGGATCATGTCCTTCTTGCCGATCTTGCGCGTGTTCTTCACCGCGACCAGCGGCTTCGCGAGCCCGAGCGCCGCGCACTGCCGGGTTCGTCAGCGCCGCCTGCGAGACGAAGGTCACCGAGGTCGCGAGCGCGCCGCCGAAGGCGCCGAACATCGGCCGGTAGTGCACCGGCTGCGGCGTCGGGATCGACGCGTTCGGGTCGCCCATCGCCGCCGCGGCGATCATGCCGCCCTTGAGGATCAGCGACGGCTTGACGCCGAAGAACGCCGGCTTCCACAGCACGAGGTCGGCGAGCTTGCCCGGCTCGACCGAGCCGACCTCGTGCGCGATGCCGTGCGTGATCGCCGGGTTGATCGTGTACTTGGCGATGTAGCGCTTGACGCGGAAGTTGTCGTGCGTCGCGGTGTCGCGTCCGCAGCGCGCCGCGCTGCACCTTCATCTTGTGCGCGGTCTGCCAGGTGCGGATGATCACCTCGCCGACGCGGCCCATCGCCTGCGAGTCCGACGACATCATCGAGAACGCGCCGAGGTCGTGCAGGATGTCCTCGGCGGCGATCGTCTCGCGGCGGATGCGCGACTCGGCGAAGGCGACGTCCTCGGCGATCGCCGGGTCGAGGTGGTGGCACACCATCAGCATGTCGAGATGCTCGTCGATGGTGTTGACCGTGTACGGCATGCGTCGGATTGGTCGACGACGGCAGCACGTTCGGCTCGCCGCAGGCCTTGATGATGTCGGGCGCGTGGCCGCCGCCGGCGCCCTCGGTGTGGAAGGTGTGGATCGGCGCGCCCGTTGAACGCCGCGAGCGTGGTCTCGACGAAGCCCGATTCGTTCAGCGTGTCGGTGTGGATCGCGACCTGCACGTCGTAGCGTGTCGGCGACCGACAGGCAGCTGTCGATCGCCGCGGGCGTCGTGCCCCAGTCCTCGTGCAGCTTGAGGCCGTACGCGCCGGCCTCGATCTGCTCGGCGAGCGGCGGCCGGCGTCGGCGTTGCCCTTGCCGAGGAAGCCGAGGTTCATCGGGAACGCGTCGGCCGCCTCGCAGCATGCGGTGCATGTGCCAGGGGCCGGGCGTGCAGGTCGTCGCGCAGGTGCCGGTCGCCGGGCCGGTGCCGCCGCCGATCATCGTCGTCACGCCCGACATCAGCGCTTCCTCGATCTGCTGCGGGCAGATGAAGTGGATGTGCGTGTCGATGCCGCCGGCGGTGACGATCATGCCTTCGCCGGCGATGATCTCGGTGCCGGCGCCGATGACGATGTCGACGCCCGGCTGGATGTCGGGGTTGCCGGCCTTGCCGAGCTTCGCGATCCGGCCGTCCTTGATCGCGATGTCGCCCTTGACGATGCCCCACCGGTCGATGACCAGCGCGTTGGTGATCACCGTGTCGGCGCAGTCCTTCGACACGCGCTGGCTCTGGCCCATGCCGTCGCGGATCACCTTGCCGCCGCCGAACTTCACCTCCTCGCCGTAGACGGTGAAGTCCTTCTCGACCTCGACGACGAGATCGGTGTCGGCGAGGCGCACGCGATCGCCGATGGTCGGGCCGAACATTTCGGCGTAGGCGCGGCGGGCGATCTTCATCGATGCCGCCTTGCGCCGGACAGGTTTGGTCTGGGTCGGCGGCTTGCGCGCGACCGGCTTGTCGAGCGGACCCATCACCGCGCCGGTGAAGCCGAAGACGATGCGATCGCCGGCGAGCGCGACCAGCTCGACGCGTGCGCGTCTGGCCGGGCTCGAAGCGCACGGCGGTGCCGGCGGCGATGTTGAGCCGAAAGCCGCGCGCCGCGGCGCGATCGAAGCGCAGCGCCGCGTTGGTCTCGGAGAAGTGATAGTGCGAGCCGACCTGGATCGGCCGGTCGCCGGTGTTGGCGACCTCGAGCGTCACCGTCGGGCGGCCCGGCGTTGAGCTCGATCTCGCCGTCGCGGGTGAGGATTTCGCCGGGGATCATGGCGCTCATCGGGATCGGCTGGTGCACGGTGACCAGCTTGGTGCCGTCGGGGAAGGTCGCCTCGACCTGGATCTCGGGAATCATCTCGGGGACGCCGTCCATCACGTGCGCGCGTGTCGAGCAAGCGTCGTGCCGTGGCTCATCAGCTCGGCGACGCTGCGCCCGTCGCGCGCGCCTTCCAGGATCGCCGCGCTGATATAGGCGACCGCCTCGGGATAGTTGAGCTTCAGGCCGCGCGCGAGCCGGCGCTCGGCGAGCAGCGCGGCGGTGAAGATCAGCAGCTTGTCCTTCTCGCGCGGCGTCAGTTCCATGGCGTGCTCGGTTGGCTCCGGTCCGCTCAGGTCTTCCAGATGCGCGGCAGCACAGCATCGCGTCCGGATCGCGATGGGGCGCACCGCGCACCACAATTGCACAAAGTACGCGCGCGCCGACTGCGCCGACATTCCGCGATACCGGGCGACCAGCACAGCCCCGCAGCCGCGTCACACCGGTGTCGCCGTCGACAGCCGCAATCCCGCGACACGCGGCGAGCAACGAATCCGGCACGGCGCTGACGGCAGCAATGAATGTGCCAAAGACTAGCGCGCCGTTCAAGCCGACCGCCGAGGCGAGCAGCGCGTCGCCGCCGTCGAGGTTCGCGCGCTCGACGAAGACTTCCACGCCGTCGCGCGCGACCATCAGGCTCTGGCGCAGGTTGCCCCGTGCGAAGCGCTCGCCTGCTGCCGTACGGCCAAGACAAACGACATCCCAGCCGACGAACGTCGCATCGCCTTCGAGATCGACACGGTGATGAAGCTCCGGCGATCGCGCCGTCGAAGACGATCGTCTCCTGCGGCAGCCATTCGAGCGTCGATCCGGCCTGCACGCGTGAAGCGACATCCTGCCGCGCGGCCGCGCCGGAGGAGCGATACCACTTGGCGGCGCCCGGCGTCGTGATCTGCGCGCGCGCGCCTTCGCCGACATCGATGTCCAGTCGCAGCGTGTCGCCGCCGACGATGCCGGCGGGCGGGTGCACGATGATGTTCTGGCAGACGCGCTCGCCCTCTGGATAGAGCGAGCTCTGCACGACCAGCGGACCGCGATGCGTGCGCCGCGCGAGCAGTGTTCGATCGCCGACGCGCGCGTACGACAACGACAGACGGCCGTGCCAGCTGGTCGTCGCGTACTGGCTGTCTTCCATTGCTTGAGTGTAGCGCACCCCGCCTGTACGCAGGTCGCACGTAGTTAATACGTCTCTACGTGGAATCGTCCCTCCGCCTTGAATTGCCGCCACAAAAGCTCCCACGCCTTGCCGTGTTTCACGGCAATGTCGTGCAGAGCTTGCATCACACCATCCTCCATACCTTTCAGACCACAGACATAGATGTGCGTATTCGTGTCATCCAAAAGCGTCGCGACATCGTTGCCGCGCTCGCGTAGCAGATCCTGGACGTAGCGCTTGGGTTGGTTCGGAGCACGCGAGAACGCCAGATTCGTATCGATGAAATCCTTTGGCAGTCCAACGAGCGGGCCGAAGTATGGAAGCTCGGCCTTGGTACGGGCGCCAAAAAAGAGCAGCAATCGACCATCCCCAAAGTGATCCAGTTGCCGCCGCCTTCGCTCGGTCATCGCGCGCATCGGCGCGGAACCCGTTCCCGTACAAATCATGATCAAATGCGAGCCTGCATGATTCGGCATGAGGAAAGTATTGCCGAATGGGCCAATGACCTTCACCGTGTCGCCTTTTTTCAGGTCGCACAGATAGTTTGAACAGGTACCGCGAACGGGCTGGCCCGCATGGTCGACGGTCACGCGCTTCACCGTAATCGACAGATTGTTATAGCCCGGGCGCTCGCCGTCACGTGGGCTGGCGACCGAATATTGACGCACGTGATGCGCGCGACCATTCACATCCACGCCAGGCGTCAGGATCCCGATCGATTGACCCTCGAGCACGGGAAAGGGCGTGCTGCCGAGATCGAGAACAACATGGTGGGTGTCGCTGCCGGCCGCTGAATCCGTGACACGAAAATTGCCGACGACCGTCGCCAAGATTGGACTCTTGTGGGTAAATAGATTTACATAGGGGAGTGCGGCCGACGCTGGCGGGCGTGCCGAACCGAGGATGGTGTTGCTGGTCGAAATGACAGACGCGGTATCGATCGCTTCATCGGATCGCGAGATCGACCGTGCTGCTGCGGTCTGCGATTCCCCAATGATCTCGCTGGAAGGAAGCACGTCCCAGGTGAGCTGTTCCTCGATGCGGTAAGCCTCGGACTTCGGGACGCTGCGCCAGTTGTCGATCGCACCCGTTGGGCAAGGCGAGATGCAGGCGCGACAGGCATTGCACACATCCACATTCACCACATAATTGCGCGAGTCGTGGGTAATCGCATCGACGGGGCATGTCTCCTCGCACGTGTTGCAGCGAATGCAAATCTCGGGATCAATTAGATGTTGCCTGATAACGTCGCTAGGAATCCGGGCGTTCATGACCTTGTTCGAGCCTCAGTCGAACCGCACATAACAAAAGTCTGCTGGTTGCCGATTGACGCCCATGGCTGGCGGCGCGATCCAGTTCGCGAATTTGCCGGGCTCGACAACGCGTTGCATCAGCGACGCCACATACGCGCGATCCTCACTCGTGGGAAGCCATTGCGTCTGGTTCGCGAGCCATGTCGATTCATCGATCAATTCTCCGGTCGGTGAAACACGCGCATTGGCGAACGTCCCGATCTTCCGGTTGAACGCCTTGTGCGGCACGGTCAAACGGAACGGGATGCCGGCCTTCTCGATCACTTTGTTCCAGCGCCCGATGCCGGCAACAGAGTCCCTGATGAAATCGTCGCGCAGTACCTCGTTCAACGAATTCAGCATTGGCACCTCGCGCTCGATCAATCGCCCGTTGGCAATGTCCGTAATGCGATACGTCGCGTTGGCAAGCATGTGGTCGTCAGTGCGCTTGGCCTCTTCGTACCGTCCTTTTAGTCCGGCGCTATAGAACGTGGCTGCATTTGAAGACTGGTCGGCACCAAACAAATCGATCGTGACCGAGTAATGAAAATTGAGATAGCGTTGCAGTGTCTCGAGATCGATTGCGCCGGCGGCACGAATCTTGATCGAGTCTTCGGTGCCTAGCTGCCTAATGACCTCACAGGTACGTTGAATGGCGCGCGACACGCCGGACTCGCCGACGAACATGTGGTGTGCTTCCTCGGTCAACATGAATTTGGTCGTTCGCGCCAGGGGGTCGAAACCGGACTCAGCCAGCGCGGAAAGCTGGAACTTGCCGTCGCGGTCGGTAAAATACGTGAACATGTAAAAGGCCAGCCAATCGGGCGTCCTCTCATTGAACGCGCCGAGGATCCTAGGGTTGTCGGTGTCGCCCGAGCGCCTTTCCAACAGGGCTTCGGCTTCCTCGCGACCGTCACGTCCGAAATAGCGGTGGAGCAGATAGACCATCGCCCACAGGTGCCGGCCCTCCTCGACATTGACCTGAAACAGATTGCGTAGGTCGTATTGCGAGGGGCAAGTCGCACCCAAATGGCGCTGCTGTTCGACCGACGCAGGTTCAGTATCTCCCTGCGTTACGATGATCCTCCGCAAATTTGCGCGATGCTCGCCAGGAACTTCTTGCCAAGCCGTTTCGCCTTTATGCTCCCCGAACTGAATCGATTTTCCCTCGGTCGAAGGCGCAAGAAAAATGCCCCAGCGATAATCGGGCATCTTGACGTAGTCAAAATGCGCCCAGCCACCCGGGTCGACACTGATCGCCGTGCGCAGATAAACCTCGAACTGGTGCGAAGCCTCGGGGCCCATCTCGCGCCACCACTTGAGATAGTTTGGCAGCCAGTGTTCGAGCGCACGCTGCAGCGCTTTGTCATCCGACAAGTTGACGTTGTTAGGAATCTTGTCGTTGTAATTGCTGCCGTCCATGATGAGTATCCTTAACCGCGGATTGGATCAGACTTCCCGAAGGATCGCTGCTGTTTTATCACACGCGACCCCAATCGAACTGCGCCTGCGCGCCCTTACCGTACACCTTGAGCGCGCCTTTTTCTCCGACTGCGTTGGGGCGAATGAAGATCCAGTTCTGCCATGTCGACAGTCGGCCAAAAATCCGTGTTTCGATCGTCTCCCTGCCGCCAAAACGAAGATTTGCCTCCAGGCCAGTGAGCGCGTCGGGAGACATGCTTGCTCTTTCTTCGAGCGCGATCCGGATCTCGTCCGTCCAGTCGAGATCGTCGGGGGCGGAGGTGATCAAACCTAGCTGCTCGGCGGCCTGCGGTGGCAACGCCATTCCGATCGTCTGACGCGCAGCTTCGACGGGTCCGATCTCTTCGTAGAAGCGGTGGGCCAGTCGAGCTTGCTGGTTGACCATTGGATAGGCGCCGAAGTTGATCTGCGACAATGCTATACGCGGCTCGTCGTCCGGATTGCTAGGCAGGCTCAGCATGTAGCTTCGGTCGGCTGCCAGGGCCAACTCGAAGAGCGTGCCGGCGAAGCAGGATCCGGGTTCGATAAGAGCAAATAAGCTGCGTGACGAAACTTCGAGCCGTGCGAACGTCCGCCTCAGCATGCCGACTGTCTCGCGCACGAACCAGTTGTCCGTGTGCTGTAGCAACGAGGCATCGACGGCGAGGACAGCGGTCGGATCGCCTTCCGTTTTTAGCACCCAAGTGCCGATATCCAGCTCGTTTGTGCGCAAGCAGAGGATGGCGTCGTCGAGCTCGCGAGCCATTTGCAGCGGCCACCAGGCTGCGCCCACAGCTTGAATTCCACCGATGTCCTGCGGCTGAGGCGCGAGTGGCGCCTTCACCGTCAGGGTTGCAGAGCGGTTGGCGCGATCGATTTGCACGTTGACGAACTGGTAGAGGTACTTGGTATCGTCAACGATGCGCTGCAACGGAGTCAACGTTACGCCATGGGTGCCCGCTGGCCGATCGCTTGATGAGGCGAGCTCCAGCGCCCGCGAGCGAACAACCTCGTTGAATCGAGCTGGCTTGACGACGTCATCGACCAGTCTCCAATCCCTCGCGCGCTCGCCGCGCACGCCTTCGTTGAGCGTGCAGAAAATATCTGCGAGATCATGACGCACTCTGCGCTTGTCGGTAACTCGAGTGAGTCCCCCGGTACCCGGCAATACGCCGAGCAAGGGAACTTCCGGCAGCGACACGCTGGAGGAGCGGTCATCGATCAGGTAAATCTCATCGCAAGCGAGAGCGAGCTCGTAGCCGCCGCCGGCGCATGAACCATTGACTGCCGCGATGAACTTCAGTCCGGAGTCGCGACTAGCATCCTCGATGCCGTTGCGCGTCTCATTGGTGAATTTGCAGAAATTGACCTTCCACGCGTGACTGGACAGTCCGAGCATGAAGATGTTGGCGCCGGAGCAGAAGACACGATCCTTGAGGCTCGTAATCACGACCGTGCGCACCTCCGGATGCTCGAAGCGAATGCGCTGGATTGCGTCGTGAAGTTCGATGTCTACGCCCGAGATCGTACGAATTGAGCTTGAGCTTGTAGCCTCCGCGAATGCCGCCATCTTCTGCGACATCCATCGCCAACGTCGCAATCGGCCCGGCAAAGCTCAGATTCCAATGCCGGTATTGGGGTGGGGCAGTACGGTAGTCGACTGTGTCAGAGCTAGCCATTTCCACACTTCGATCCGGTGGGTCGATGCATTATAGTACATTTTCAGGCTTGGACATAGGCAATATATTGCGTAAGACGTGTGCATCCGGATTAAACCTTCCGATGCGAAAAGCGGCGTGGCCGCAAGGCCACGCCGCAGCGAATCGGCCCAGCTAAGTTAATCCGGACCGGGATCGGTATTGGCCTTCGTGCTCGTTTCGTACTGCGATCCGATCGTCAGCGTGCCGCTCAAGTCGTCTGAGTTCCGCACTTCGCAGTGGAAGCTCGCCTGATCATCCGTGCTGCCGCTGCCGTTGTAGACCGGCACGTTCGGATACATGCAGATCTTGCGGGTGCGTGCAACAGGCGTGGTCTGCGCTGCCACGACAAAGTCGGGTGCGACGCCGTTCTCGACCCAGTTCACGAGCGTCGAGAACAGCGCTTCACCGTCGATCAGGGGAGCGGCGCCTCCGCCGCAGTGGCCATTGCCAGGATACGGGAAGAAGCGGTAGAACGTCTGCGTGGCCTGCGTAGTTGCCTTGTGCTACGGTGTTGTAGTAGTGATAGGTCCCCCGGGAAAAGATCAGCTGGGTCGGCGAGGCCATGGTAGGTGATCATCTTCCCGCCTGCGGCGTGAAACGCGTTCAGATCGTCGTCCGTACCGATCACGTCATTGAACTTCGCGATCGACGTCAGCATGTCGGTGACGAACGAGGCATACGTGACCGTGTGCCAGTCGAAGCTCGGATCCTGGTGAATCCAGTACCTGAAGTGATCGGTTGCGATACTGAAGGGGGTCGTGCCCGCCAGGCCGCTCAGCGACGCACCGCGGTCGAGGCCATACCAGACACGGTTGCCCTGAGCGTCCGTGGGACCGTTCCAGATCTGGTTCACCGCTGAAACTTCCCAGGGTTGAGGCAGTTCGGATCGGACGAGGACCCGCCATAGGCTCTGCAGAGGAATGACTTCGCGGTGTAAGTGCACGCGCGCGGATCTTGAATGATACCGTCGCCAGGGATTGCGTCTTGAGCATCGCATGCGGCGATCGCCGCGTTCGTAACGGCATTGAGCTTGGCGGACGCGATCGGCCCGCCAACCCACCGGTTCATCACGACTGCGGGCCATAGCTCGGCCGTAATGAACCGATCCCAATTGAAGGCATTGGCGCCGGCCAGAATGCCGTCAAAGTCCCGCGGGAAATTCTGCGCCTGATAATGGCCCTGGCGACCGCCGGTCGAGCAGCCCATCCAATATTTGCGGACTGGCGCTGTGCCGTAGTAGGTCTGCGCAAGTTGCACCCCCCAGACATGCTGCTCATGGATTCCATCCGAGGCGAAATCCTCGATCAGCCCGTAATTGAGCGTACCGTCTGGATTGAGTGCGAAGCTCCCGCTTCCGCCGGAGTGCCCGGTATCCGTCGACGTGCCGACATAGCCAAGATTGGTGGAGGAGGTGACGGCTGCCAACCGCGCCGGCGTAGCCGCCGCCGCCAAGGTCGCGGTTCTTGCCGTTCCAGGGCACCGCGCCTCCAGCAATGGGGTTCGTCATATCGACACTGTTTGGCGGCAGGCCGACGCGAATCACGAGGCGCTGGCTTTGACCGGGCAGGTATCCCGCCGACGGACCCGATTCGCCCGAGAAAACGAAATCCACTCTACAGTAAGGCGTAGTCGGCCCACTCGCGGGCTGCAGAGCTGCCGTGAGGCTGCTTACCTGCGGATTTCCCGCCAAGCCATAAGCGGGATTGGTTGCAAGCTCCGCGCATGTCGGCAGCGCGACCGCTGCCCCGGCACGGCCGCCAAAGATTGCGCAACAGCTGCGCAAAACGCTAAGCCGCGATATCTCATGGGTACTCCTCCTCTAAGACGCTTTAGACTTTCATGCCGCAGCCTGCGAAGCTGGAGCGCAGCTTGTCGTTCGCCGGGGACCTAGCGTGGCTGAGCAACGCCGATCCCCAAGCTGTCCGGACGGCCAGGGCGTTCGATGCGATTACGCGCTCGACTCCGCAAGTGGCGCTCCAACATACGGTTGCTGCGACGTACGAGGACGAAGCGGGCCTTCGCTGTTCGAAAAATTCACGCGCAGATCCTCGTGGACATCTTCCAAGCACCGGTATATCTGCAGTTTGGTGCCTGTTCGCATGCACGTTAGTGCATATTTTTGCGAGTGTCAACCCCGAGGTGATCCGTCTCGGCCGGTAGCAGATTTACCTGCCAACAAGGACCTCCGTCAGCGAGTGGCCATCCTGCACGCGACCCCGGGGCGGATCTGCGGGACGCGCGGCGACGGAGCGAGGACGCTACTGACCGGCTGCTTCAGCGGCTGCCGGGACATGGTGCAGCAGGACCTTTGACCGCAAGTCAAGATACGCTTCTGCGAGAACTCTACCGCTCGTATCGAACGAGATGTCGGCCTTGGCATAGAAATCGACGCGGCCTGCCAAGATGCGCCTCAGGTCCTCCATCGCCTCCTTGTTACCGGCCATCGGGCGCATATCGCCCTGCGCGATGACTCGCTTCATATGGTCCTCTGGTGTCGCTTGGAGCCAGATCGTAAAGCAGTGCATCAGAAGCAGATTCAACGTCGCGGGTTCTGAGACTAGCCCGCCAGGCGTCGCAATGACGGCGTTGGGAAGGGTCTTGATCACTTCGTCGAGCGCT
This sequence comes from uncultured beta proteobacterium, assembly GCA_963816915.1. Classification (GTDB taxonomy): domain Bacteria; phylum Pseudomonadota; class Gammaproteobacteria; order Burkholderiales; family Casimicrobiaceae; genus PALSA-1003. Next base: position 47,114 of record CAWFMK010000007.1, on the reverse strand, counting down.
CGCAATTCATAGCGGCGATATCCGGCCGAGCCATAGAGCGAATAAATTTCGGTTACAGGACAGCCGGCAAGCCGCTCGATATTGCGATTCAGTTCGACGAAGGGCACGCGCAAATCGTCTGCAAGCATTCGTCCCAGCGTTGACTTGCCTGCGCCGCGCAGCCCAATCAGTGCAATCCGACCATGCCGCGACGGATCGAGTGAGCCTGCACCAAACAACTCGGCAAGCGTTTGTCGCGCTTGCTTCAGCCCTTGCTCGTCGCGCCCTTTGAGCAGTTGTCGAATCAATAGCCATTCCGGAGACGTAATCGTTTCCTCGCCGGCGAATTCCGCGATCGTGCAATTCAGCGCTTGGGCAAGCTGCCGCAGCACCAGGATCGATGCGTTACCGACGCCGGTTTCCAGGTTGGCGAGATGTCGTTCGGACACGCCGGCCTCCTTCGCCAACATCTTGCGGGTCATGCCGCGGCGCGCGCGCAATGTTCTAACGCGCTCACCCAAAACGCTGAGGAATGGGTCGCGGGCATCCTCAGGAGATGAGGCAGTTTGATGCATATCCGTCGCCTTTTTTACCGTAAAACGTGCACTATTATGCTTTACAGGCCGAGGTCTATGCAGTAGCCTGCACCATTATAAGGACATCGCGACTGAAAAGCAGGTCCTGCAATCCGACACGTCGCCGGCGGGAGTGGGCCGGCCCGAAGTCGCTGCGCTAAGGATTAGGAAAAGATGACCGTGCAGGAGCCGCAAAAACGGGTGAGCGGGATCACGCGGTTTCTTGTGGGCCGCAACCTCGACACGAAGCTCGAACCATGGCTCAATGCAGCGTTCCCTCCTGCGAGTGCAATCCATCGCGAAATGTTCGTCGGCAATGGTCGCGCTGTGCTGCCCGGCGCCTCAATCCAGTTTACCAAGCCCTGAGACGGCAACGCACCTCTGGATTGCACATCCGTCCAATCGCGCGCTAACGCGGATCACCCAATGGCAATGCACAGCGACGTGGACCACAGCGTTAGCCCGCCGCGGATCACGATTCCGCGCGACTATAACGCCGCCGCCGACTTGATTGACCGCAATCTTCACGCCGGACGCGCGGCTAAGGTTGCGTATCGCGACGACCACGCCTCATACACCTATGCTGAGCTGGCCGAACGTGTCGACCGCGTTGCCAATGCGCTCGTTGCGCTGGGCATGCAGATGGAGCAGCGGGTGCTGCTGTGTCTTCACGACACGATCGATTTCCCGGCGTGCTTCCTCGGCAGCATTAAGGCCGGCATCGTTCCGATCGCAGCGAATACCCTGCTCACGACCGCCGACTATGGATACATGCTGCATGACAGCCGCGCGCTCGTGCTCATCGTGTCCGAGTCACTACTACCGGCGTTTACCCCGTTGCTGGAGACATCGCCGTTCCTGAAGCATGTGATTGTCTCGGGTGCTGATGGGCGAGGGCACTTGCTGCTATCGGCCTTGCTCGCGCAAGCAGAAGCTCGCTTCGAACCCGCGAAGACAACTTGCGACGACGCGTGCTTTTGGCTCTATTCATCGGGATCGACGGGCGCACCGAAGGGCACCGTTCATGTCCATTCGAGCTTGATCCAGACCGCCGAGCTATACGCGCGGCCGATTCTCGGCATCCGCGAGAACGATGTTGTCTTCTCTGCAGCAAAGCTCTTTTTCGCGTACGGCCTGGGTAACGCGCTAACTTTTCCTCTGGCTGTTGGAGCTACCACTGTACTGATGGCGGAACGGCCGACACCTGCCGCAGTATTCGCGCGCCTGCGCAAATATCAACCGACAATTTTCTACGGCGTACCGACGCTGTTCGCGGCAATGCTTGCGAGTCCTGATCTGCCGCAGCGCGACGGAGCTCGCGCTACGCATATGCGCCTCTGCCGGCGAAGCGCTGCCGCTCGATATCGGAAGACGCTGGACCGAGCGTTTCGGCGTCGATATCCTCGACGGGATAGGATCGACCGAGATGCTGCATATCTTTCTGTCGAATCGGCCCGGCGACGTGCGCTACGGCACCACCGGCAAGCCCGTTCCCGGGTATGAGATTCGGCTCATCGATGATGAAGGAGGCCCGGCAAAACAGGGCGAGATCGGCGAGCTGCAGGTTGCCGGGCCGACAAGCGCCAAGTATTACTGGAATAACAGGGAGCGCAGCAGGAACACGTTCTACGGGCCGTGGACTAAGAGCGGCGACAAGTACCGTCGTGACGAAGACGGGTACTATATCTATGCGGGCCGCGCCGACGACATGCTCAAGGTCGGTGGCCTCTATGTTTCTCCAGCCGAGGTCGAGTCGGCTCTGATCACACATGACGCGGTACTGGAGGCGGCTGTCGTCGGTCACGCTGACGAGAGCGAGCTGATCAAGCCAAAGGCGTTCGTCGTGCTCAAGCGCGGATATTCGGCAGACAGCCGAGCTTGCGGAACGGCTGAAGGACCACGTCAAGGCACGCCTCGCACCGTTCAAGTATCCGCGATGGATCGAATTTGTCGAGCGAGCTACCGAAGACGGCGACCGGCAAGATACAACGTTTCAAGTTGCGAGCGCGCGCCTGAAGCCGCACCAGACCGCGTTGATGACGGACGCTTGGCAGCGCTGCTAACATTTGCCAAGAAGCCATTGTTTCCATCGGGAGGAGTTTGTCATGACCAGTCGTCGCAAGTTCGTGCAGCAAGTGGCCGCGCTCGGCGCGCTGTCGGCCGCTCGGCGCGATCGCGCCAACGCTCGCGCGCGCCCAAGCCGCGAAAGCTCCGAGTCGGGCTGATGCTGCCGTACACCGGGACCTTCGCTGCGCTGGGCAACGCGATCACCAAGGCTTCAATCTGGCGCTCGAAGAAAACGAAGGCAAGCTCGGCGGCCGCGACATCGAGTATCTTCACCGTCGACGACGAATCGGAGCCCGCCAAGGCCACCGACAACGCGCAACCGTCTCGTTCAGCGCGACAAGGTCGACGTGCTGGTCGGCACCGTGCACTCCGGCGTCGTCATGGCGATGGTCAAGGTGGCGCGCGACACCGGAACGCTGCTGATCATTCCCAACGCGGGCGCCAACGCCGCCACCGGCAGCCAGTGCGCGCCCAACATCTTTCGCACCTCGTTCACGAACTGGCAGCCGGCGCACCCGATGGGCAAGGTGATGTACGACAAGGGGCATCGCAAGGTCGTCACGCTGACCTGGAAGTACGGCGCGGGCGAAGAATCGATCGAGAGCTTCAAGGAAGCGTTCACCAAGCTCGGCGGCTCGATCGTCAAGGAGATGTACCTGCCGTTCCCGAATGTCGAATTCCAGCCTTTTCTCACCGAGATCGCGTCGCTCAAGCCCGACGCGGTGTTCGTGTTCTTCGCCGGCGGCGGGGCGGTCAAGTTCACCAAGGACTACGCAGGAGCGGGACTCAAGGACAAGATTCCACTCTACGGCACGGGCTTCCTCACCGACGGCACGCTACCGGCGCAGGGCGCTCGGCGCAGGGCCTGCTGACGACGCTGCACTACGGCGACGGCATCGAGAATCCGAAGAACAAGCAGTTCCGCTACGCGTACGGCAAGAAAGTACGGCGTTCAGGCCGACGTGTACGCCGTTCAGGGCTACGACGCCGCGCTGCTGCTGAATGGCGGCCTTGTCGCGGTCAAGGGCAGCTTCGGCGACCGCAAGGCGCTCTATTCGCGCTGGAGAAGGTCAAGATCGACAGTCCGCGCGGCGTGTGGATGATGTCCAAGCGCACAATCCCATCCAGGACATCTATCTGCGGCGTGTCGATGGCAACTCCAACGAGGTCATCGGCGTCGCCTGGAAAGCGCTCGACGATCCCGCGCGTGGCTGCAAGATGGCGCAGGGCTGAGCGTACGTTCGACGCGCACCTGCGACGGTCGCGTCTCGAGTCGGGGGCCGCAGGAATCCTGCATGTGCGTGCTGCCACCGCGGCGCATCCGTGCGCATGGCGTCGAGCGTTCCGCCCGTTGGAATGGCTGATCCAGGTCCTCAACAGCGTGCAGTACGGTCTGCTGCTGTTCCTGGTCGCCAGCGGGCTGACGCTCATTTTCGGCATCATGGGCGTGATCAACCTCGCGCACGGCAGCTTCTACATGATCGGCGCGTACATGGCTTTTCGCTGGCGCAGTCGACTGGGCAGCCTGTGGACTCGCGCTTGCCGCTGGGAATCGTGCTCGCCGCCGCGCTCGGACTGGTGCTCGAATGGCTGCTGATCAGCCGGCTGTACCGGCGCGACCACCTCTACCAGGTGCTGCTGACGTTCGGCCTGATCCTGGTGTTCGAGGAGCTGCGCAGCATCGCGCTCGGCGACGACGTGCATAGCGTCACCATCCCCGCGATGCTCTCGATGCGTCGCTGCCGCTGACCGACACGCTGTCGTATCCGGTCTATCGACTGTTCATCTCCGGCGTGTGCCTCGTGCTCGCTGCGGTGATGTACTGGACGCTGCAGAAAACGCGTCTGGGCGCGCGCATCCGCGCAGCGCGTCGAATCCCGAGATGGCGCAGTCGCTCGGGCTCGACATACGCTGGATCCACGCGCTCGTGTTCGCCGCCGGCGTCGCGCTCGCCGCATTCGCCGGCATGATCGCCGCGCCGGTCTCCTCGGTGTTTCCGGGCATGGGAAACCAGGTGCTGATCGTGTGCTTCGTGGTCGTGGTCATCGGCGGCATCGGCTCGCTCAAGGGCGCGCTGGTCGCCGCGCTGCTGATCGGCTTCTGCGACACCTTCGGCAAAGGTGCTGTTTCCGGAATTCGCCGGCGTCGCGGTCTACCTGCTCATGGCGGTCGTGCTGCTGTTCCGGCCTGCCGGACTGTTCGGTCGCGCGTGAGCATGCGCGGGCGCATCGTGGTCCTCGCGGTTGGCGGTTGCCCTGCTCGCGATCTTTCCGCTGCTGGCCGAGAAGTTCTACCTGCAGTTGGTGACCCAGATCATGATCCTGTCGATCTTCGCGTTGTCGCTCGATCTGCTGGTGGGCTACACCGGCACTGGTCAGCCTGGGTCACGCCGCGTACTTCGGCGTCGCCGCGTACGTTCTGGCGCTGGTCGCGCCCGCCGACGCGAGCCGCCAACTATGGCTGACGCTGCCGCTCGCGCTGCTGGCGAGCGCGCTCGTAGCACTTGTCATCGGCAGCGCTGATCGTGCGCACCGCAGGCGTGTACTTCATCATGGTGACCCTGGCCTTCGCGCAGATGATCTACTATTTTTTCCACGACACGCGCGTCGCCGGCGGCTCCGACGGCATCTACGTGAACGTGCGGCCCGCAGACCTTGGCATCCGCTGGCATCGACCTCGCGCGACGACCTGCACTTCTACTACGTGGTGCTGGTACTGCTGATCGGCGTGTTCGCGTCTGCTGGCGATCGCTCCTGCGCTCGCCGTTCGGCCGCGCGCTGCAGGGCATCAAGGCGAACGAGCGACGCATGCGGGCGCTCGGGTTTCGCGACGCTGCGCTACAAGCTCGCCGCATTCGTCCTCGCCGGGCACGCTCGCGGGCCTTGCGGGCTACCTCGCCGCGGCGCAAGGAGGGCTACGTCAATCCTGAAATGCTGGCGTGGCACCAATCGGGCACCGTGCTCATGATGCTGATTCTCGGTGGCATGGGCACGCTGGTCGGCGCGGTCCTCGGGCACCTTCGCCTACGTTCTGCTGCAGGAAGTGGTTCTCCGACATCACCGGCACTGGCAGCTCCTGATGGGCACCTTCATCATCGTCGCAGTGCTCGTGCTTTCCGCAGGGTCTCGCCGGATTGGCGCAGCAGTGGCGACGCCGGCGTGCGCGTCTCGAGGACGGATCGGGTGAATGAGGTGCTGCTGCGAGCGAACGACCTCAGCCGCGCGCTTCGGCGGGCTGGTCGCGGTCGATGGCGTCTCGCTGGCGCTGGCGCGCGGCGAGATCCATGCGGTCATCGGTCCCAACGGCGCAGGCAAGTCGACGCTGGTCAATCTGCTGTCGGGTGAGCTCGGCCGTCGAGCTCCGGGACGATTCGTCTGCGCGGCGACGACGTCACGCGGTGGAGCGCCGATCGCATTGCGCGTCGCGGCGTCGCCCGCACCTTTCAGCAGACCAACGTCTTCCCCGCGTTTCAGTGCCTTCGAAAACTGCCGCCTCGCCGCACAGGCGCACGCTGGCGGACTGCCCGGACTGTGGCGCAATGCCCGCGGAATCGCTACGCGGCGTGGAGCGCGACGGCGTGCGCTGCGCTCGCCGCCACCGCGCTCGCCGCGCGTGCCGAATTGACGGCGAGCACGCTTTCGCACGGCGAGCGGCGCGCGCTGGAAATCGCGATGGCGCTGGCGGGAGCGCCGTCGCGTCCTGCTGCTCGACGAGCCGCTCGCCGGCATGGGCCCCGAAGACGTCGCCGGCATCGTCGCCCTGCTGCGCGGACTTGCGCGAGCGATCACGCGATCCTGCTCATCGAGCACGACATGGACGCGGTGTTCGCGCTCGCCGATCGGTTGACCGTGATGGCCAACGGCCGTGTCATCGCCAGTGGAACGGCGCAGGCCATCCGCGACAACGCCGAGGTTCAGGAGGTGTACCTGGGCGCCGCTGGAGAACTGGCATCATGAGCGCCGCATGAGTGCCATCGGCCGTCCCGAGCGCCGGATTGGGCAATGAGCCGGAGCGCGAAGCGCCAACTTGCTCCGACGTGCGTCCCTCTGCTCGAGGCGCGCGGCCTGCACACGTATTACGGCAGCAGCCACGTGCTGCACGGCATCGATTTCTCACGTCGAGCGCGGGCGAGATCGTCGCGCTGATGGGCACGAAATGGCATGGGCAAGACGACGCTGATCCGATCGCTGCTCGGGCTCGTGCGGCCGCGCCGAGGCGATGTCCTGCTCGACGGCGATGCCATCGGCGCGCTGGCGCCGTTTCGCATCGCCCGTCTCGGACTCGCCTACGTCCCCGAAGGGCGCGGCATCTTCCCGACTGCTGTCGGTGCGCGAAAACCTGCTGCTTGGCGGCGCGCCCGGGCACCGGCGGCTGCGGCTGGACCCTCGACCGCGTGCTGGCGACGTTTCCGCGCCTCGCGCAGCGTCTCGCGCACCGCGGCAGCCAGTTGTCCGGCGGCGAGCAGCAGATGCTGACGCTCGGCCGCGCGCTGATGACGCAATCCGCGGCTGCTCCTGCTCGACGAGGCGACCGAAGGGCTGGCGCCGCTGGTCGCGCGCGACATCTGGGCCACGATGCAGTCGCTGCGCGACTCGGGCATGGCGATGGTAATCGTCGACAAGAATTTCGCGATGCTCTCGCGAGCTCGCCGATCGCTGCGTCATCCTGGTGAAGGGACGTAAGATCTTCGACGCTTCAGCGGCGGAGCTCGCGGCGCAGCCCGAGCTGCGCGCGCAATATCTGGGCGTGTAGCGTGGCACGGGACCGCGGCCCTGAATCACGTCGAGGTCGACGGGGTGCGCATCGAGTACATGCGCATCGAAGCGCAGCGACGCGGCGCCGACGCTGGTATTCCTCCATGAAGGCCTGGGCAGCGTGGCGATGTGGCGGGACTTTCCGCAGCGGGTTGCGGCGGCCACGGCTCTGCCCCGCCGCTCGTGTACTCGCGCGCAGGCTACGGAAGCTCGTCGCCACTGGCCGCTGCGCGCGCTCCCGACTACATGCACGTCGAGGCACTGGCGGTGCTTCCAGCGCTGCTCGACGCGCTCGCCATCGAGCGTCCGATGCTGATCGGCCACAGCGACGGCGCGTCGATCGCGCTGATCCACGCCGGCGCCGCGCGGCGGCCCGTTGCGCGGCGTCGTCGCCCTGGCGCCGCACGTGTTCGTCGAGGACGCTCTCCACCGCGTCAGCATCGCGCAGGCGCGGCAGAGCTATGCGGCGGGCGATCTGCGTGCGCGCCTCGCCCGGCATCATCAGGACGTCGACTCGGCGTTTCGCGGCTGGAACGACATCTGGCTCTCGCCTCGCTTCCGCGACTGGAACATCGAGGACGTGCTTCCCTGCGCATCGAATGTCCTGTGCTGCTGATCCAGGGACGCGACGACGAGTACGGAACGCTCGCGCAGCTCGATGCGATCGAGACGCGGCCTTCGCGGCCGCGTCGAACGCGTCGTGCTCGCCGAATGCGGCCATTCGCCGCAACGCGATCAGCCGGAGGCGACGATATTCGCGATCTCGCGCTTCGTCACGACGCTGGCTGTCGCGCGGCCTTGAGCACCAGTGCACGCTCGTAGAGGCGGTTCTTCGGGGCGCGCGTCAGCGCTACGGCGAGCTTGACGGCACGCGCGAGCGGCAGTTCCGCCAGCAGCAGAGCGAGCACTGCGTCGTGCGCCGTCGTCGTCGCGCTCGAGGGCCGCGGACGGCGCATCGACGATCAGCACGAACTCTCCGCGCTGGCGGTCGGGATCGGCGCCGATCCAAGCCGCGCGCGTCGCCGAGCAGGCAGCGGTGGATGCTCTCGAAGCGCTTGGTGAGCTCGCGCGCGATCACGAGCTCGCGCTCCGCATCCAGCGTGGCGGCGAGCGTCGACCAGCGTTGCCACGATGCGATGCGGCGCCTCGTAGAACACGAGCGCGCAGGCCATCGCCGACAGCGTCTCGAGGCGCCTTGCGCCGCGCCCCCGCGTCGCCGGTAGAAAGCCGTAGAACAGCCACTGCGGCGCGGCGACCCCCGACGCCGACAACGCTGCCATCACCGCGCTCGGACCCGGGACCGGAACGACGTCGAAGCCCCGCGTCGCCGACAGCGCGTACCAGCGCCGCGCCGGGATCGCTGATCGCCGGCGTCCCCGCATCGGTGACCAGCGCGACGCGCTTGCCCTGCTCGAGCAACCCGACGACTTGTTGCGCGCGGCGACGCTCGTTGTGCTCGTTGAGGCTGCAATACGTCGGCGCGGATGCCGTAGTGCGCGAGCAATATCCCGGTCACGCGCGTGTCCTCCGCCGCGATGACATCGACCTGCGCCAGAATGTCGAGCGCGCGCAAGGTGATGTCGCGCAGATTCCCGATCGGCGTGGCGACCACATATAATGTCCGGCCAAGCGCTGGCAGCGGCTCCCCCTTGGTCTTCGCACGGTCCCGCTGTTATCGATGGTCACGACCTTCGATCTGCCGCGCTGTCACGCGCGCCGCGATTGCGGCGTTGACCGCGACGCTGCTCGGCATCGCCGCCTGCGCGTCGGTCGCCGCCATTGTCCGGTGCGCGCGCCTCCGGCAACCGCGACCGTCCCGCCGTCGCGCACGCCACCGCCTGCGCCCGCGGCGCCCGCAGCACCCGCCAGCACCGCAGCGACGACTACCCGCTCGCTCCCCCGCCGGGCGTGATCATCTCGGCGGCGCCCGCGCCTGCCCCGGTGCGTCCGATCGACTCGGTCGACGCACCAGCGAGGTCGCCTGGAGACGGCATCGCACTGGTCCTGCCGCTGGAATCGCCGATCTACGCGCACGCGGCCGATGCGGTCAAGACGGGTTTTCTGGCGGCCGCCGACCGCGCGGGCGCGCGCTCGCGGGTGCGCGTCATCGCTCACGGCGACGACGGCGTGCTTCCGGCGATCGAGGCCGCGCGCCGCGCCGGCGTGGCGCTGGTCGTCGGACCGTTGACGCGCGACGACCTCAAGACCGTGCTCGCCATGGCGCCGGAGCGACCGCGCATGCTCGCGCTCAATCAGACGCGACGACAGCGTCGCACTGCCCGACGACGTCTACGCGCTGACGCTGTCCGTCGACAGCGATGCGGCGCTGCTGGCGCAGGTCGCCCGCGCCGACGGCGTGCGCAGCGTCGCAATGGTCGTTTCGACAGGAGCGCTGCAGCAGCGCTTCGTCGCGGCGTTCGCCGCCGAATGGCGGCGCAGCGGCGGGCCCCGCCGCGCGAATACCATTTCGACCCGAGCCCGGACATGCTCGCGCTGCTGCGAGCGCGAACTCTCGGCGCGACCGGCCGATGCGGTGCTGCTCGCGGTCGACAGCGACCACGCCGCGCTCGCGAAATCGTTTCTGCCGCCGGTTCCGGTCTACGCAGTGAGCCAGATCGCCGACGACCTGCCGCACGCCGATGTTCGCACGATCTCGAGGGCGTGCGCTACATCGAGATTCCGTGGCTCGCCGACCCCGACAGTCCAGGCCTGGCCGACGTGCCGCACGCCAACTTCAGCAATCCGGTACTGGAGCGCCTCTACGCCCTCGGGCTCGACGCCTTCGCGCTCGCGCAGATGCTTGCCGAACCCGTGCCGCCCGAGCGCATCGAGCTCGACGGCGCGACCGGCCACCTGTCGCTCACGTGGGTCCCGCACGTTTGCGCGACAGGGCCGTCTCATGGAAATCCGCGACGGACGTGCGCAGCTCGTCTCTGCCCAGCAATAAGCGCACGGCGACGCGCGCCGAGCTGGCGCCGCCGCCGAGGCCCTGGCGGCGGATTTCCTGCGCGCGCGCGGCCTGGTCGTCGCTGGCGACGCAATTACCGCTGCCGGCGTGGGCGAGATCGACCTGATTGCACGCGACGGCGACACGCTGGTGTTCGTCGAAGTCCGGCTGCGCAGCAGCGCTGCGTTCGGCGGCGCGGCGGCGAGCATCACTGCGAGCGAAGCGCAGCGCGGATCGACGCGGGCCGCGCGCCACTATCTTGCGACGCCTCGGCCGCGAGCCGCGTGCCGCTTCGATGCGCATTCTGCTCGACGCGCTCGATCCTGCGCGCGTCGAATGGCTGCGCGACATCGAGATGTGATCGACGGGCCGCGCGCGGAAGTTGCTACAATCGCGCCTGCCCATCCGCAGTAAAGCCCTCCCATGGATACGCAGCGCATCCGCGCACACTTCGCCGACAGCGCCGAGCTCAAGCTCGCTGCGGTCGACACCCTGGCGCCGCGTGATCGCGCGCGCCGCCGCGGTGATGACCGAATGCCTGCTTGCCGACGGCAAGCTCCTGGCCTGCGGCAACGGCGGCTCGGCGGCCGACGCACAGCACTTCGCCGCCGAAATGGTCGGCCGCTTCGAGCGCGAGCGCCCCGAGCTGCCGGCGATCGCGCTCACCACCGACACCTCGATCCTCACCGCGGTCGCCAACGACTACGACTTCTGCGCAGGTGTTCGCGAAGCAGGTGCGCGCGCTGGGACGCGCGGCGACGTGCTGCTGGCGATCTCGACATCGGGCAATTCGGCCAATGTCATCGCGGCGATCGCCGCGGCGCACGAGCGCGAGATGCGCGTCATTGCGCTGACGGGCAAGGGTGGAGGCCGAATGGACGAACTCCTGACGGCGGACGATGTCCACATCTGCGTTCCGCACTCGACCACCACGCGCATTCAGGAAGTGCACCTCCTGACCATCCACTGCCTGTGCGACGCCATCGATTCCAGCCTGCTCGGAGACGAAGCGTGAGCGCGGCACGACGCTGCCGCGTGCCGCGGCGATGCGCTTGCGTTGGCGACCGCGCTCGCGCTCATGCTCGAGTGCTGCGTGCCACTGTCGATCGGCGGCGCAGTCGTCGGGACCGCAGCGGTTGCCACCGATCGGCGCACGACCGGCGCGCAGCTCGACGACGAGGTCATCGAGGACAAGACCGCGCTCGCGCATTCACCGAGCGCTTCAAGGGCGATGTTCACGTCAACGTCACCAGCTTCAACGGCATCGTGCTGCTGACCGGCGAGGTTCCGTCGGAGCCGGTCGAAGACCGACATCGAGCGCAATGGTGCGGGCGAATGCCGAAGGTCCGCGCGCGTGCAGAACGAGCTGGTCGGTCGGGCCGGTCACCGACATTCGGTCGCGCAGCAATGACACGCTCATCACGTCCAAGGTCAAGGCCCGCTTCGTCGAGGCCGACAAATTCCAGATCAACTACGTCAAGGTCGTCACCGAGAACGGCGTCGTCTACCTTATGGGCATCGTGCGTCGCGAAGAAGGCGACGCCGCCGCCGAGATCGCGCGCACGACCAGCGGCGTTCAGCGCGTGGTCAAGGTGTTCGAGTACATCAACTGATGCCCGCCGCGGCGCCCGCGCCGAGCTTCGCCGTCGAAGATCGCGACGCGACTGGAACTCGCCGGCGCGCGTCGCGGCGCTGCCGCGGCCGCTGGTGTTCACCAACGGCGTGTTCGACATCCTCCATCGCGGCCACGTCACCTACCTCGACCAGGCGCGCGCGCTCGGTGCCGCGCTGGTCGTCGGCGTCAATACCGACGCGTCGGCGCGCCGCCTGGACAAGGGCGCCGACCGACCGCTCAATCCGCTCGACGATCGCATCGCGGTGCTCGCCGCGCTGGAGTCGGTCGAGCCTGGTGGTGGCATTCGACGAAGACACGCCGCTCGCGCTGGTGCTGCAGTGCCATCCCGACGTCATCGTCAAGGGCGGCGACTACACCGCAGCCACGACGGTCGGCGCCGCCGAAGTGATCGGCTGGGGCGGGCGCTTCGAAGCGATTCCGCTGCTTCCCGGCCGCTCGACTTCGCATCTCGTGTCAAGGATCCGCGAACAAGGTTAGCGCGCTGACGCCCCGAGCATCACGGTGCGCGCCTGATATACTTGATCAACGTCCGATCGTCCCCATGTTGACCGTGCCCGACGCCGCAGCACTTCAGGCCACGCCCCGCCGACGCGGTGCCGCAGACGCGACTGCCACGCGCGTCTGCGCGACGATGGCGGTGACGCCGTTTTGATGAGGATGCGATGGAGCCAGTGATCCAGGTCGACCGCGAAGTCGACGCCCGCGGGCTGAACTGCCCGCTGCCGATACTTCGCACCAAGAAAACCCTCAACGACATGGAGAGCGGCCAGGTCGTGCGCATCCTCGCGACCGATCCTGCATCGGTGCGCGATTTCGAGGCGTTCGCGCGGCAGACGGGCAATCCGCTGCTTGCAGCAGTGCGAGCAGGAGGGAGCGTTCGTTTTCCTTCTGCGCCGGAAGTAGACGCAAGGCCGCGCACCGCAACCCTCTCCATGAAACGAGGACGCTCGACCATGTCTGAGCAAGCCGCTTCCGTACTCGAGCTGACCGAAGAGAATTTCGCGACGTCGATCGACGATCATCCTTTCGCGGTGGTCGACTTCTGGGCGCCGTGGTGCGCGCCCTGCCGCGCGTTTGCGCCGACCTTTGCAGCCGCTGCCGCCAAGCACCCCGACGTGCTGTTCGCCAAGGTCAACACCGAGGATCAGCAGGGCATCGGTGCGCACTTCAACATCCGCTCGATTCCGACGCTGATGATCTTTCGCAGACAACATCATCGTGTTCGCGGAGGCCGGCGCGCTTCCCGCGAGCGCGCTCGATCAGGTCCTGGACGCCGCGCGCGAACGCTCGACATGGAGCAGATGCGACGCGAGATCGCCGCCAAGAAGCGCTGCGAGCCGGCGGCGCAAGCCTGACGCTTCGACGCCGCACTAGCGGCGGTATCGGTTGAGGAAGTCGGCGACGATGCCGCGCTGACTCTTTTCGATGGCAGTATCGAGCGTTCGGTCCAGCGGATCGTATTGCGACGCCTTGCGAAAGGCGTTGATCGCTTCCTGATGGAAGCCCTGCGCCTGCAGCGCGTAGCCCAGACAGCGCCAGGGTTCGGCGTTCCAGAATTCGAGCTCCGACCACGCTCGGCACAGCTCGGACGCGCGCCGCCAGTTTCCCGCTCGCAGCATGCGCGGGCCTTCGCCGCGAAGCAGCGCCAGCCGTGCCTGCCGCTCGGCGAACAGCGCGGTCGTGTCGTCATCGTTCGACCGAGGCGAGCGTGCCCTGTGTGGGAGGCGACACGACTGCCGCGATGCTGCGCTCGATCGAGCTGATCTTGCCCACGTCGCCCTGGAAGCCCCGCGGGAACAACGCCGGCGGCGACGGTATCCACGTCACCACGGCGTTGCTGCGCCGCCGCGATCGATTCGGCCATCGGCTCGTGCCACGCCACGCCGTAGAGCCATAGCATTGCTGCCAGTCCGACGACGCCGGTGAGCATGTTGAGCACGCCCGGCGGACTGTGCGTGACCAGACAGTCCTCGGCGAAATCCCAGTCGGTCTCGCCATTCTGAGCGATCTTCTCGTACGCGACCGCGATCAGAATCGGGGCGAGCAGCGGAAATCCGCAGGCGACGCCTTCCCACCAGACACGAAACGAGCGCCGCAGCGCGCGCCGCAGCTGCGCGCGCACGTCGCGCCGCGCATAGGCGTCGCTGATCGAGAACTGGAGATACACGCCGAACAGCCACTTGCCCGGGAGTCTGCTGCAGCGAAGCGATCAGCAGCGCCTCGATCGGAATCCAGCTCAGTGTGATCAGAACGGGCGCGAGCAGCGGGTGCCCGAGCCAGAATGCGGTGTCGTCGGTCACTGCTCCCGCGCCATGCAGCGCCGAGAGCAGCAGCGCGAGCACCAAACCCCATATCGCGTAGTCGAACAGGCGCGCGGCTAGCCGGTTCGCCGGACGCGGCTCGCTGGTGCGCCCGGCCTTGGCCCGCTCCAGCTCGGCCATGCGCAGCTGGAAAATCCAGCTCGCATCCTCCTGCGGCGTGTCGGTACCGAGGAAGACGCTTTTCTCGCGACGCCAGTTGAGGATCGCGAGGTCGGTCTGCGGGACCAGCGCGGGCACCGGCGCCGAGCGGCGGCGGCGCACCCACGCGAGGCCGTGGACGACGCCGTAGACCAACGACAGGACCAGCAGCGTGAGCGTGAGCCAGACGAGGACCTGCTTCGCGACGGGAATCGCGTCGGTGGGGGTCACGAACACGATCGCCGCGGCGATGAACGCGCCGAACAGGATGCACAGCGCCAGCTGCCCCAGGGTCGAGCGACCGAACGATGCAACGCGCTCGGTCAGCCCCGGATGATGCAGGTGCTTTTCCGGCGAGAGATCGGGAAGCGTCAGCGCCTTTTCGTCGCTCGATGTCGATGACATCGGCGTGCGACACGCTGTCCTGCCGCGGTCGCCGCGACGTTGCTCACGAAATGCGCGATGCGCTGCTCGGTCGTCGCCTCGGTGGTGACCGCGAGTTCCTGATCGTAGTGCAGACGCTGATTGGGATCGCTCAGTATGCGGCTGGCATGATTGATGAAGCGAAGCGCTTCTTCGACATTGCCCTGCCCGTCGCGCGTTTTTGCGTAATATTTTCGAATCAGACGGCGAAGCGCTGCCCGCACCTCCTCGTCGGAGGCACCTTGCGGTACACCCAACGCTTCGTACAACGTTGCTTTCATGCCCTGCCCCGGGCCAAAAGAAGTCCGAATTACGATCTGGAATATTCCGGTAAATGGCGCCTCAATGCAAGTTGGGCCCCTGCACGACGCATCACGCCGGATGAGGCTGGCGCTGGGCGTCATACGGTGCCGTTCTACGTCACCAGCCGGCTCGCCAAAAAATCCACTTTTATCCCACTGGCGTGCGATTCCCGACCGCGCACCACCCTCACGAAAAAAAGCGGCCCGCAGGCCGCCTTGGATGCGACTGCGCGCAGCAACCGCTACGTGCCCTTCTTGACCTCGTGATGGGCGAGCTTTTCGCGGATGCGCGCCGACTTGCCCGAGCGCTCGCGCAGGTAATAGAGCTTGGCGCGACGCACGTCGCCTCTGCGCTTGACCTCGATGCTCGCGATCAGCGGCGAATAGGTCTGGAAGGTGCGCTCGACGCCTTCGCCGCTCGAGATCTTGCGCACGACGAACGACGAGTTTAGCCCGCGGTTACGCTTGGCGATGACCACGCCTTCGAAAGCCTGGACCCGTTTGCGCTCGCCTTCGACGACGCTGACGTTGACGATCACCGTGTCGCCCGGCGCGAAGTCGGGGAGCTGTCTTGCCCAGGCGGGCGATTTCTTCCTTTTCCAGCGTTTCGATGATATTCATTGCAATCTTCCTTTCTTGCATGGCCCTCGGGCCTCGCGCGCAGAGCAGGTGCCGGAGCGATTCCGCCAACTGATGCGCGCGCTTTGTTGTGAGGTGTCCGTCGCGCCGCCCGGACCCGGTACTACTCGTGATGCTCCGACTGCGAGCACTCGTTCTTGAACTCCTGCAGCAGCTTCGTATCCTCGTTGCTCATCGCCCCGCCGAGCAACTCCGGGCGCCGCAGCCATGTGCGTCCCAGCGCCTGCTTGCGCCTCCAGCGAGCGATCGCCGCATGATCGCCCGACAGCAGCACCGGCGGCACCGCCATGCCCGCGTAATGCTCGGGCCGCGTGTAGTGTGGACAGTCGAGCAACCCGTCGACAAACGACTCCTCGATATTCGATCGTTCGTCGTTCAGGACACCCGGCAGTTGCCGCACCACCGCGTCGATCAGCATCAGCGCCGGCAATTCCCCACCCGACACCACAAAATCACCGACCGCGAGCTCGAGGTCGATCTCACGTTCCAGCAGGCGCTCGTCGATCGCTTCGTAGCGACCAGCGACGAGTATCAGTGCCTGCTCCTTCGCCAGCGCCGCGACGCGCCGATGCGACAGCGGCTCGCCCTGCGGCGTCAATCCGACAACGCGCGCCGCCACCACTCCCGCAGCGCTAAGGCTCCCGCGCGCCGCGCCGATCGCCTTCGACAACGGCTCGGCCAGCATCACCATGCCCGGACCGCCGCCGTAGGGACGATCATCGACGCTTCGATAGGTGTCCGTCGCGTAGTCACGCGGATTGCGACAAGCCAGGGTCCACATTCCGCGCTCCAGCGCCCTGCCGGTGACACCGTAACGCGCCGCTCCCTGCACCATTTCCGGAAACAGCGTGACGACTTCGATGCGCATAGCAGGATGGCCCGACGAATCGGTGCCGTCTCAATAATCCAGCGACCAGTCGACAACGATCCGTCTTCGCGTCGCGTCGATCGCATCGACCAACGCCGGAACCAGCGGGATCATTCGCTCGCGCCCGTCGCCGCCGCGCAGCCGCAACACCGGGTGCGCCGCGCTTTCCATCACGTTCTCCACCGTCCCCAGCGTGTCTCCCTCACGATTTACCACCACGAATCCCGTGAGGTCCGACCAGTAGATCTCGTTACGGCGAAGCTTGGGCAGCGCGCTGCGCGGAACGCCGACCAGCGCACCTCGCCACATCGCTGCGGCCTCGCGGTCGCCGAGACCCTCGATCTCGGCCACGATGCTGTCCGAATGAAGGTGCGCGGTGAGCACCTTGCATTCCTTCCATGTTCCGTCGCGCGACTCCAGCCACCAGCTGCGGTAGTCGAGCAGCGCATTCGGCGATTCGGTGAATGCGCGCGCCTTGAGCGACCCCTTCACCCCGTAAGGCCCCTGAATGCGGCCCATGACGACGATGTCGTCGTTTGCGGCGCCTGTTGTGCGTTTGTCAGCCAGCGGTCGCCGGTGCGGCAGGCTTGACCTGCGCCGCCTTTTTGACCAGGCCGGCAACGGTATCCGAAAGCTTGGCGCCGCGGTGCTTCCAGTGATCGATACGGTCGAGCGAAAGGCGAAGCGATTCCTCGCTCTCGCCGGCGATCGGATTGTAGAAGCCGACGCGCTCGATGAAACGTCCATCGCGACGATTGCGCGAATCGGCGACCACGACGTTGAAAAACGGACGCTTCTTCGCGCCGCCCCTGGCAAGTCGGATGACGACCATGGTGATGTCCCGGTAAAAAGCCGAAAAAAGACGTTGATTATACGATGAAAATCCGGGACCCCGCAACTGCGGCGGCGACGCCTGCCGGACGCTTCAGCGCAGACCGGGAAACTGCCCCTTGAGCCCGCGCAGCATTTTCTGCATTCCGCCGCGCGCGACCATCTTCATCATCTTTTGCGTCTGCTCGAACTGCGCGAGCAGCCGGTTTACCTCCTGCACGCTCACGCCGGCGCCTGCGGCGATGCGACGCTTGCGCGAGGCCTTGAGCAGCTCCGGCTTGGCGCGCTCCTGCGGGAGTCATCGAATTGATGATGCCCTCGAGTCGACGGATCTGGCGATCGTCGACCTGCGAACCCTGCGCGGCTCGCGCGAGCTCGCTGGGCAGCTTGTCGAGCAGCCCCTGCATGCCGCCCATCTTGCGCATCTGCCCGATCTGCGCCTTGAAGTCGTCGAGATCGAACCCCTTGCCCGACTTCACCTTGCGCGCGAGCTTCTGCGCCTGCTCGACGTCGACCTGCCGATGCGCATCCTCGATCAGGGTCAGCACGTCGCCCATGCCGAGAATGCGCGAAGCCATGCGATCGGGATGGAACAGCTCCAGTCCGTCGATCTTCTCCGACACGCCGACGAACTTGATCGGCGCGCCCGTCACGCTGCGCACCGACAGCGCCGCGCCGCCGCGCGCATCGCCATCGAGCTTGGTCAGCACGATCCCCGTAAGCGGCAGCGCCTGCGCGAAGGCTTTCGCGGTGTTGACCGCGTCCTGACCCTGCATCGCATCGACGACGAACAGCGTTTCGATCGGGCGCGCGGCAGCGTGCAGCTGCGCGATCTCGCGCATCATCGCTTCGTCGATCGCGAGTGCGCCCTGCCGTGTCGACGATGACCACGTCCATGTAGTGCTTGCGTGCCCAATCGAGCGCCGACGCGACGATCGCCAGCGGGCGCTGGTCCGCGCTGCGAGGGAAAGAACTCGGCGCCGACTTGCGTGGCGAGCGTTTGCAACTGGGCGATCGCCGCCGGTCGATAGACGTCGCAGCTTACCAATAGCACTTTTTTCTTCTGGTCCTGGCGCAGAAGCCGCGCCAGCTTGGCGGCGCTGGTGGTCTTGCCAGCGCCCTGCAGTCCGGCGAGCAGGATCACTGCCGGCGGCGTCGTGGCGAGGTCGATGCGGACGCGCCGCCTCGCCCATCAGCGCAGTCAATTCGCGCTGGACGACGCCGATCAGCGCCTGTCCCGGCGTGAGCGATCCGACGACCTCCTGCCCGACGGCCTTGTCGCGCACCGCGGCGATGAAATCCTTGACGACCGGCAGCGCGACGTCGGCCTCGAGCAGTGCCATGCGCACTTCGCGCAGCGCGTCGTCGATGTTGGCCTCGGTGAGCCGCGCTTCGCCGCGCAGCGTCTTGACGACGCGGCCAAGCCGCTGGGTCAGATTGTCGAGCATGAGATGTGGGCGCCTTGCCTTCGCCGCGGGAATCGCGGGACGATGGGTTGCGTGGTGTAAACTCGCCACGCAGCAATGAACGCGCCGATGATTCTACTCTACGTGCCGGTTGCCGCGGCCTACCTGCTGGCGGCGTGGATCGAATGGCATCGCCTTACGCAGCCGCCGACGGGTCCATCGCCGGCGCGTTTTGCCGCGGCGCAGACGTGGCTGCCCCCGATCGCGATCGCCGGGCACGCGGCGCTGCTCGCACAGACGCTGTTCGCTGCGGGTGGCCTCGATCTGAGCCTCGCCAATGCCTTTTCCGCTGTCGAATGGATCATCGCAATCGTTGCCTGGCTCGGTACGCGCTCGCGCGCGCTGCCGGGTGTCGCGGCGATCGCGTTTCCGGTCGCCGCCGCCGGCGCCGCGCTGCCGATGCTCTTTCCTGCCGGTCCTCGCTTTGCCTTTACCGAGCCCTGGGCCGCGCTGCATATCGCGGTCGCGTTGGTCGCCTACGCGCTGCTCATCGTCGCGGCGCTGCAGGCGCTTGTGCTCACCGGGCTCGAGCGTCGGCTGCACCGGGGGCTGCCCGAGCCGGGCGAGCGCGTCGCTGCCGCCGCTGCTGACGCTGGAGCACTTCCTGTTTCGCCTGGTCGGGCGGCGGCTTCGTGCTGCTCACGCTCACCCTGATCAGCGGCGTGCTGTTCTCCGAGCAGCTGTTCGGCAAGCCGCTCACCTATAGCAACAAGATCGTGTTCTCGGTGCTGAGCTGGCTGGTGTTCGGGGCGCTGCTGCTCGGACGACGCCGCTACGGCTGGCGCGGCCGCATCGCGCTCAACTGGATCCTCGCCGGCAGTGTCCCTGCTGCTGCTCGCCTACGTCGGCAGCAAGCTTCTTCCCGAGTCGGCGTTCGGCGTCTGACGAGCGTGACGCGGACGCGCCGTATTGACAGCCCGGCGCCCACGCCAAATACTCGCCACGACCTCCGCCACCCTCCGGCCGCCGTTTGGACGACATTCCCCTTCGCACTCTGCTGATCGCGCTCGCGATCCTGTTCGGTGCTCGCGGCGTTCTTCTCGATGGCCGAGACGGCGATGATGGCGGTCAACCGCTACCGCCTGCGCCATCGCGCCAAGCAGGGCGAGCGCGGCGCCAAGCTCGCGGTCGCGCTGCTCGCGCAGACCGACAAGCTGCTCGGCGTGATCCTGCTCGGCAACACGCTGGTCGCGGCCGGCGCCGCGACGCTCACCGCGGTCATCACCAAGCGGCTGTTCGGAGAAGGCGAAGCTTGCGCTGGCGCTCGGCACCGTCGCCATCTCCTTCGCGCTGCTGGTCTTTTCGGAAATCACGCCCAAGGTCGTCGGCGCGGCGCACGCCGATCGCTCGCGCCGCTGGTCAGCTACATCCTCACGCCGATGCTGCGCGTGGCCTACGCCGGTCGTGTGGTTCGTGAACCTGTTCGTGCAGGGTCTGCTCAAGCTGCTGCGCCTCCAGCCGTTCATCGCGACGTCGAGGCGGCGCTGTCGCAGGAAGAGATTCGCAGCCTGGTGCTCGAAGGCCACTACTTCCGCGGCAAGCACCGCGCGATGCTCGCCAACCTGTTCGACCTCGAGTCGATCACCGTCGACGACGTCATGACGCCGCGCAACCAGATCGAGGCGATCGATCTCGCGGCCGAGGCCGGCGCTGCTGGCGCAGCAACTCGCGACCAGCTATCACACGCGGTTGCCGGTGTACGAAGGCAGCATGGACAACATCGTCGGCATCATCCACCTGAAGCAGGTGCTGCGCCTGCAGCAGGCGGGCGAGCTCGACGCGCGAGCATCTTCGCGCACGATCGTGCGCCCGCCGTACTTCGTGCCCGGCGGGCACGCCGCTGCTCACCCAGCTGCAGCAGTTCCAGACCGACCGGCAGCGCCTCGGGCTTGTAGTCGACGAATACGGCGAGCTGCAGGGGCTGGTGTCGCTCGAGGACATCCTCGAGGAGATCGTCGGCGAGTTCACGACGCCAGGCACCTGGCGGCGCCGACGTCTTCCAGCGCGACGCGGACGGCAGCGTCATCGTCGACGGCATGGCGTCGCTGCGTACGCTCAATCGCAAGCTGGGCACCGCGTTCCCGCTCGAGGGCCGAAAACGCTGCACGGCCTGATCGTCGAGAATCTGGGCGAAATCCCCGATGCGGGCGTGAGTTTCCCGTTGGCGGGCCAGGCGGTCGAAGTCCTGCAGGTCCAGGACCGCGCCGTCAAGGTCGTCAAGCTGCTCCCCCCGGTGGGTCGGGCAGCGCCGCCGGCTTTACAAAGCACAGGCGAGCAGGCATCATCGATAAGCTAACTTTTATGCCTCTGGAATAACGCGCTCCGAACTCCATCGACTGCAACCGACGCATGGCAACCACCGCCGCAACGCGCACCATCAGCGGCCTCGCGCGAGCGATGGTGCAGCACGGCCTGCTGTCCGAATACGACGCCGAGACGCTGCAGACCAGGCGCAGGCCGCCAACATCGGCTTCGTCGAGCAGATCCTGGTCAGCAAGCGGATGACCGCGTCGCAGGTCGCGGTGTTCGCATCGCGCGCCTTCGGCGCGCCGCTGCTCGACCTGACCGGCTTCGACCTCGACCAGATCAACAAGGAGTTCGTCGACCCCAAGATCGCCGCGACGCGGCGCGTGCTGCCGCTGCACAAGCGCGGCAACCGCCTGTTCGTCGCCGTGTCCGATCCGGCCAACCTGCAGGCGCTCGACGAGGTCCGCTTCAAGACCAACCTCGTCATCGACCCGGTCGTCGTCGAGGACGACAAGCTCGGCGAGGCGATCGAGAAGGTCGTCGAGACGCTGGGCACGACGCTGAAGGACCTGGTCGGCGACGGCGACCTCGAAGTCGACCTCGAGCCGAACGCCACGCAACAGCCGACGAGGAGAGCTCGGAAGTCGAGGACGCGCCGGTCGTCAGGTACATCCAGAAGATCCTGCTCGACGCGATCAGCGCCGGCGTGTCCGACATCCACTTCGAGCCCTACGAGAAGTTCTACCGCATCCGCTACCGGCTCGACGGCGTCCTGCAAGGAGGTCGCGCAGCCGCCGCTCGTGATCAAGGACAAGATGGCGTCGCGCATCAAGGTCATCTCGCAAGCTCGACATCTCGGAAAAGCGCGTGCCGCAGGACGGGCGCATGAAGCTCGTGCTGTCGAAGAGCCGCTCGATCGACTTCCGCGTCAGCACGCTGCCGACGCTGTACGGCGAGAAGATCGTGCTGCGTATCCTCGACCCGGCGGGCGTCAAGCTCGGCATCGAGGCGCTCGGCTACGAGCCCGACCAGCAGCAGCATGCTGCTCGACGCGATCGAGCGCCCGTACGGCATGATCCTGGTCACCGGCCCGACCGGCAGCGGCAAGACGGTGTCGCTCTACACCTGCCTCAACATCCTGAACCAGCCGGGCATCAACATCTCGACCGCCGAGGATCCCGGCGGAAATCCAGCTCGCCGGGCGTCAACCAGGTCAACGTCAACGAAAAGGCGGGCCTCACCTTCGCCGACTGCGCTGCGGGCCTTCCTGCGCCAGGATCCGGACATCATCATGGTCGGCGAAATCCGCGACCTGGAAACCGCCGACATCGCGATCAAGGCGGCGCAGACCGGTCACCTGGTGCTGTCGACGCTGCACACCAACGACGCGCCCGACGACGCTGATGCGGCTCGCCAACATGGGCGTGCGCGCCGTTCAACATCGCCTCCAGCGTGATCCTGATCACCGCGCAGCGCCTCGCGCGCAAGCTCTGCCCGCAGTGCAAGAAGCCGAGGACATCCCGCCCGAAGCGCTGCTGCAGGCCGGCTTCGCCGAGGAGGACCTCGACGGCACCTGGCAGGCCTACGGCCCGGTCGGCTGCGACGCACTGCATGGATACCGGCTACAAGGGACGCGTCGGCATCTACGAAGTCATGCCGATCACCGACGAGATGCGGCAGATCATCATGCGCAACGGCAACGCGTTCGACATCGCCGAGCAGGCGCGGAAGGAAGGCGTGCGCAATCTGCGCCAATCGGGGCTGCTCAAGGTCAAGCAGGGCGTGACCTCGCTCGAGGAAGTCGAGGCCGTCACCAACGAATAGCCGCGGATCACGAACGCAACGGGAACATCATGGCCACCGCAACCACCGCAGCGGCGCCAGCCACGCAAGGACGTCAAGGAATACACGTTCCTCTGGGAAGGCGTCGACCGCAACAACCGCAAGCGTGCGCGGCGAGATGCAGCGCGGCATCCGAGACGGTCGTCACGACCAACCTGCGCCGCCAGGGCATCCGCATCACCAAGCTCAAGCCGCAGACGTTCCGCGGCGGCAGCAGCGTCAACGAGAAGGACATCACGTTCTTCACGCGCCAGCTCGCGACGATGCTGAAGGCCGGCGTGCCGCTGCTGCAGGCGTTCGAGATCGTCGCGCGCGGCCACAGCAACGCGCGCTTCGCGCGGCTGATGATGGACATCAAGGGCCGCGTCGAGGCCGGCTCCAGCCTGTCGCAGGCCTTCCGCGAGCATCCCGCAGCACTTCGACGCGCTGTACTGCAACCTGGTCGACGCCGGCGAGACCGCCGGTATGCTCGACGGCATCCTCGAGCGCCTGGCGACCTACAAGGAAAAGATCCTCGCGATCAAGAGCAAGATCAAGTCGGCGCTGTTCTACCCGATCTCGGTCATCGTGGTCGCGATCGTCGTGATCTGGGTGATCATGATCTGGGTGATTCCGGCGTTCAAGCAGGTGTTCACGAGCTTCGGCGCCAACCTGCCGGCGCCGACGCTGATCGTGATGGCGATCTCCGACTTCTTCGTCTCGTACTGGTGGCTGATGGCCGCGATCATCGGCGGCGCTGATCATCGCCTTCTTCACGCTGCGACGGCGCTCGGAGACGTTCCGCTTCGCCATCGACCGGCTATCGCTCAAGATCCCGGTGATCGGCCGCATCCTCGAGAAGGCGACGATCGCGCGCTGGACGCGCACGCTGGCGACGATGTTCGCCGCCGGGCGTGCCGCTGGTCGAGTCGCTCGATGCGGTCGCCGGCGCGTCGGGCAATGCCGTCTTCGTCGCCGGCACGCGCAAGATCCAGACCGAGGTCAGCACCGGCACCAGCCTGACCAACGCGATGCACAACACCGGCGTCTTTCCGACGCATGGTGCTGCAGATGACGCAGATCGGCGAGGAATCGGGCTCGCTCGACGGCATGCTGTCGCAAGGTCGCCGACTTCTACGAGCGAGAGGTCGACGACGCGGTCGCGGCGCTGTCGAGCCTGCTCGAGCCGATCATCATCGTGTTCCTGGGCGTGCGTCATCGGCGGCCTGGTCGTCGCGATGTACCTGCCGATCTTCAAGCTCGGGCCGGTCGTCTGACGCGCAGCCAATCCTCTTCGGCGCCGTCGTAGCGTGGCGATTCGTCATACGCGGCGGCGCCGACGCCGCGCTAGCTCACCAACCCGCGCGACTGCAGTCCGCGACTGCACGATGACGGCCATGCTGCCCGCACTGTTCGCGGTCGCGCCGTCGTCGGCCTGTGCGTCGGCAGCTTCCTGAACGTCGTCATCCACCGCCTGCCGAAGATGCTCGAGCGCGGCTGGCGCGAGCAGTGCGCGGAGCTCGCCGGCGGCGCGCCGGCCGCGGAGCCCGCGTACAACCTGGTCGTCCCGCGCTCGCAGCTGCCCGGCGTGCGGACACCCGATCGGCGCGCTCGAGAACATCCCGGTCGTCAGCTACCTGTGTCTGCGGCGGCCGTTGCGCGGCTGCAAGGCGCCGATCTCGGCGCGCTATCCGCTGGTCGAAGCTGCTGGCCGCGGTGCTCGCGGTCGTGCGCGATCGCGCGTTTCGGCGCGCACGCCTGCGGCGGCTCGCCGCGTGCGTGCTGCTGTGGACGCTGCTCGCGCTGACCTTCATCGACTTCGACACGCAGCTGCTGCCCGACAACCTGACGCTGCCGCTGCTGTGGGCGGGGCTGATCGCCAACGTGCTCGGCGCCGTCCCCGGCGTGAGCCTGCGCGACGCCGTGATCGGCGCGATCGCCGGCTACCTCGTGCTGTGGATCGTCTACTGGCTGTTCAAGCTGATCCGCGGCAAGGAGGGCATGGGCTACGGCGACTTCAAGCTGCTCGCCGCGCTCGGCGCCTGGCTCGGCTGGCAGATGCTGCCGCTGATCGTCCTGCTGTCCTCGGTGGTCGGCGCGGCGATCGGCATCTCGCTCGTCGTGTTCAAGGGGCGCGATCACCAGATTCCGCTGGCGTTCGGCCCCTATCTGGCGATTGCCGGCGTGATTGCGCTGTTCTTCGGCAAGCCGCTGATCGCGGTCTACCTTCCCGGGCTCTGACGCGGCGTGCAGATGAGCCGGTCGTTTGCACGACCGGCGCTGAGCATGCCCATGGTCGTCGGCCTGACCGGCGGTATCGGCAGCGGCAAGTCGCGAGGTCGTCGAGTGCCTTCGCGCGCCTCGGCGTCGAGGTCGTCGATGCCGATGCGCTCGCGCACGAGCTGTCCGCGCCGGGCGAAGCGGGTTATGCCGCGATTCGCGGCGCGTTCGGTGACGCTGTGCTCCTGCCCACAGGCGAGCTCGATCGCGCGGCGCTGCGGCGCGCCGTCTTCGCCGACCCGGTGCACGCGCACGCCTCGAGGCAGCGCTGCATCCGCTGATCGCGCGACATGTGCGAGAAATCATTGGCGAGTGGAAAGGTCCGTACGGAGTCGCCGTCGTGCCGCTGCTGCTCGAGCGCGGCGGCCTGCTTCCGCTGATCGACCGCGTACTCGTCGTCGACTGTCCCGAAGACGATGCAGGTGCGGCGCGTCATGGCGCGCAGCGGCATGTCCGAGCAGGAGGTGCGCGCGATCATGGCGACGCAGCTCGATCGCGAAGCGCGGCTCGCGCGCGCCGACGACGTCATCGACAACAGCCGGGCCGTCGATGCGATCGCGCCGCAGGTCGCGAAGCTCGATCGGCGCTACCGCGCGCTCGCGGACGCCTAGCACATGTCGAGTCCGGTCAACGAATGCGTCCCCGACGCCGCGACATGGGGCAGAATGGCGCATCTTCGAGGTAGGCACTGCGCGTGATCCGCTACGAACATCCGCTGAACGAGCGCATCCGCACGCTGATGCGGCTCGAGGATCTCTACGCGCGCGCGCTTTTCTTCACCGCGCGAGGCGCCCGCCGCGCACCACGCGGCGCTGCTCGCGCTGTTCGAGATCACCGACGTCGCCGCGCGCGCCGATCTCAAGACCGACATCCTGCAGGAGCTCGAGCGTCAGCGGCAGCTGCTGGCGCCGCTGCAAGGACAATCCGGCGATCGACGCCAGACCCTCGACGCGCTGCTCGCCGAGATCGACAGCGTCAACGCCCGCCTGCTCGCGCAGACCGGCAAGGTCGGCGCGCATCTTCGCGAAAACGAATGGCTGATGGCGATCAAGCAGCGCACCGGAATCCCCGGCGGCGTATGCGAATTCGACCTGCCCGCGTATCACTACTGGCTGCAACTCGCGCCCGCGGCGCGGCAGCGCGACCTGCAGGCTGGATCGCGCCGTTGCTGCCGATCCATTCGGGTCTTTCGATCATCCTGCGGCTGCTGCGCGAAAACGGCAAGGCGAGCCGGCAGACCGCGTTTCGCGGCGTGTTCCAGCTCATGCTGACGACGGCGAAGGTCGCGCAGCTGCTGCGGCTGACGCTGGCGATCGATCTGCCGTGCGTGCCCGAGATCAGCGCCAACAAATACGCGCTCAACATCCGCTTTCTGGGCATCGCGGGCATGGACCGCGGCGCGGTCTACGACGGCGACGTCGAATTCGATCTGATGTTCTGTAATCTCTGATCGTTCAGGGACGCCTTCCGCTACGTTGCGACGAACAGCCCCAGCAGCGTCCACAGCAAGACGACGGCGATGGTGACCTGCCCATGATCGCGCAGGCCGGTGACCCGCCGTTCATGGACGGGTGGTCGCGCTTGTCACGATGCGGCCAAAACTACCGGTTCAGGACTTCGGCGACCCAGCGATCGACAATCCGCTTGCGATTCGCAGCAGTGTAGTCGGCATCGATGGGAAAGAACTTCCCGCCTTTCAGGATCTCGCCGAGGCTGGGCTCAACGACGGCATCCGGGTGCGCGGGCACGAAGTTGATGTTGTACTTGGCGAAATTGTTCTGCATCGTCGGCGACGTTGCCCAATCGATCAACTTCTTGCCCAACTGCGGGTTCTTGGCGCCCTTGATCAGCGCGATGCCTTCGAGCACTGTACCGATGCCTTCCTTAGGCATGCTGATCGTCACGTCGTAGCGTCTAGCCTTGGTAGCCAACGCGTCGACCATGAAGAAGATGCCACCACCCGCCTCGCCCTTTCCGACAGGTACCGTACCGCCGTCGCCATTCTTCGTATAGAGCTGCACGTTGGGGCGCAGCTTTTTCATATAGGCGAAGGCCTTGTTCTCGTTGCGACCATTGACTTCCAGGATCGAGAATATCCGCAGGACGCCCGTGTCGGACGTGCGCGCATCCGCCATCTGCAGCATGTTCCTGTACGACAGAGCGAGCAGGTCGTTCCACGATGCCGGCGCCTTTAGGTTCTTCTCCTTGACGAACTTGTCGTTGGTCATGAACACCAGGGGATCGTGGGCGACGGCGGTCCATTGACCGTCCGCCTGTCGAAATCCCGCCGGCAACACGGCAAAGGACGGCGGCTTATACGACTCAAAGATGCCCGCGTCGATACCAGCGGCGAACGCCTCGACTGAGCCACCGAACAACACGTCGACAGGCGGGCTGTTCTTATCCGCAATAATGCGGGCGAGCGCCCAGCGGGACGAAAAGCGCACAGAGTTCACCTTAATGCCGGTGGCCTTTTCGAATTCGTCGAACAGCGGCTTAGTCCAGTTCTCCGGCCAGATCGAATAGACGTTCACCGTATCGGTTGCGAAAGCGGGCGACGCGATAAATTGCACCAGCAACGCCCACCCTAAGCATGCGGCGATGTGCGCGATCCGGTGGAAGGCAGCGGGAGTAGCCATCTGGAATTCGCATCCGTGAGAGCGGCAAGCTGCGGGTCCAGGAAGACGATATACAATCGACACGACGCGTGCTGTCGTGTCGACGACGATCGCTACTGGGAAAATCCCGAGGGTTCGTCGGAAAGGACGAAAGGTGCGCGCGACGGCCTACTTACTGGACAAGGTCGCTTTCAATCCGCCACGCTTCGTGGAAGCGCGTCGCGCATCCGCATTGTCACTGCGCAAAAAAGCCGTAAAAAACGGAGCATCCTTTGCAGTCTCGACCGAGAGAATCGACGGAGTATCATTCTTTCCATTGATCAAAAGGACCGAGAACGATTCCCCGGCCTTGATCGACCGCGTCGCCATGATATCGAAAACGAGCGAATCCTTGAATCTTTGCTATGCAGAACCTGCCCGGCCTGGATATCAATCTTCACGTTCAGGGTGCCCGGTATAAGCACTCGGCGTTGGCCGTTTGCAGTTCGGACGTCCGCAAAGATTGGATATCGCACCGCTGCGAGCGCCGTTCGACAATGAGGTCGCCTTTACACTCCACGTCTGGTCTGCCGACCCAATCGCATCGAGCACGACCCCTAGTGTTCTTGGTTCCTCGATGGGTGTGCAGAGGAATACATCGTTGTCGATGACATAGAACAAATCGACCAAGTAGCCGCTTATCTTGATCTTGCCGGCACCGAATGTGGCACCTTTGCCGGCCGCATCGTTCGAAGCAACCTGCTTAGTCCGCACATCCAGGCAGTGCAATCACCATTGCCGTAACTAGTGCAAGCCAATAAAGATACGGGTACGATTTGCAGGGTGCATCCTCGAACGTTCTGACGAGTGCTGCTTCCGGCCGAGCATGACCCAAGTGTTCAATGTTGGCGATGCCTTGCATTCGACCGAGGAAGACGAAATGACCTAGACCTCGCACAACTACCGAGTTAGCCTCCATTGGGGCCGGGCTGCCAATCTTCGTCGCCGATCCCGATGACTTGCCGTCGCGGTCAAACCGAACGCCACGTGTGGAATCTCCCGGCCCGTCGTAGAACCAGATCTCGATGCCATTGATTTCCTTGGCCCCCTTCGGGTCGCCCCAATGTTCGCGGACGTCATTCATGCTCATGCCGATATATGGCTCCTCTCCATTCGGCTCCTCCCCCGTTGGAACGACAGCCCTCAACGTGTGGGCCCTCTGCGTGGGGCGGGCTGGCTCAGCCTTGGGGAAGATAGTTGTGCTTGTCCCTGAGCCGATTGGCTTGTCGAGCGTTTGTGTTGGTGGGACCGCGGTCGCCACGGACCCTATCGAGTCAACCGAACACGGGAAATTTTGCAACCTGAGCACGCCATTCGTCTCGGGACATTTGAATATTTCGGCCGACGCCATTGGGGCGCATAGCAAAAATCGCGAGAAAGATACTGCCTGGTCTTCTCATTCTGTAACTCCATTCAGGAATCAGCTGTTTCGCGACACGGTCCCGACACGCGCGAATGCAATCTCTCGCGACGAGACAAACCGTCCGAATTGCCGCCCTGGCGTCACATCTGATGATCAGCGCTTTTCCGAGCAAGATGACGACGGCAGCGAGGCTGCCGTCGTCATCATCATTCAATCGTGTCCAGTCGTTGATCACATTGGATCATATTGAATTTCGGAACCCGTCAACGGGTACTTCCTCGGGCCGTAGTGGGGTATGGGCTTGCCGAATTCGTATGCCCCGAGATCAGGGGCCGCACCGGTGAACCCGTCGGTCACGTTGGGAATCACGGTACCGGCATCGATTGCAGCCGAGCCTGGCCTGAGGGTCAGGTCTATTGCGGTTCCCGGAGCCGGCGAAGGATAGAGCATGAATGCGTACGCTAAACCGGTACAACCCTGTGAGGTGAGGCAGTACGGCACGCCAGGGGGTGCGGCGTTCGTGAATACATTCCAATCGACCAGCTTGCTATGTGTATCTTGACCTGTGCCCTGCTGAAACGCAGCCAGCGTCGCGAACGTATCCGTGATCAGATGCGAGCTGGTGTAGTCCGCCTGCACGTTATAGGGGGGATGCGTCCATTGGGCAAAGCCCGGAGACGCCATGCCAGGGACGGTATCGTTGGGACGGTAACCGTTGTAGTCCAGCTTCGAGTAATTGGTAAAAGTGGACATGGAAAGAATCTTCTCGCCTGCGCCCTGGTTCAGGACAAGGTTATTGATGGATTGAAAATTCGATCCGGCGCTCGCCGACATCTTGCAGGTGAAGGTGTTGTTCGCGGGGGTCGATCTCCAGCAGCAGATCGCCGGCCTTGACCGGCTGATTGTCGTCGATGAGAAGCCGCAGCACCTTGCCGCCGACCTGGGGGCTGAGGGTCACCGCATTGCCGTCGACGAAGGCGTCGTCAGTGGAGACCAGCCCGCAATTCAGCCACCAATAGGTGGCGCCGCCGATGACGGCGACGGCCAGCACCACCAGGGCGATGAGACGGCGCAGGTTGGATTTCTTGCGCTTGGCGGAGACAGCCTCGGGCGTTGCCGTCCGGACCGGCTTCTCGCCGGGCTTGGCGGTCCGCGCCTCGGCTATTGCCGGATCTGGCCTCGGGGCAACCTCCGACTTGAGCGGCGCGTCATCGGGCATTGTCGGGTCCAGGCTCCGGAACGGGCCAGTCTATGAACGGTCCAGTGAACTGAACGGTTCAGTCTGCTTGCATAGGATCAGCGATCGGCTTATCTTGAGTCAACAGAAAACTGAACCGTGCAGTCTAGTTGGAGTGAGAATGCCCGACCCGCTGACCCAGCTCGAGGCCATGCCGAGCCCGAAGGCCCAG
This sequence comes from uncultured beta proteobacterium, assembly GCA_963816915.1. GTDB lineage: Bacteria > Pseudomonadota > Gammaproteobacteria > Burkholderiales > Casimicrobiaceae > PALSA-1003. The sequence continues at coordinate 16,391 of CAWFMK010000007.1, read as the reverse complement.
GAGATTCTCCAGGCGGCGAGGGGTGTATTCATCGCCAAGGGCTTCGAGGCCGCCTCGATGGATGCGGTGGCCAAGGCCGCCGGGGTCTCCAAGGCCACGGTCTATGCCCATTTCAAGAGCAAGAGCGATCTCTTCGCCGCCATCGTCGCCCAGGTGGCCGGCCGGCTGACCGGGGAGATCCGGGCCATCATGGAGGCCCACCTGCCGCTGCGCCAGGCGCTGACCCGGATCGGCCAGCATTTCCTCGAGGTGCTGATCGATCCCGAGCGGGTGCGGATGTTCCGGATGATGGTCGCCGAGGCCGATCGCTTTCCCCGATCTCGGCCGGATCTTCTACCGCGCGGGCCCCATGGTGATGCAGGATTGCCTCGCCGGCTTCCTGGCGGAGGCGGTGGCCGAGGGCAAGCTCACGATCGACGACCCGGCCCTGGCGGCCCGCCAGCTGCTCAGCCTGGTCAAGGTGGACCTACATCTGCGCTGTCTCTTCGACACCGGGACCCGGCCGACCCCCGCCGAATGCGACAGGCAGGTGGCGGCGGCGGTGGCGGTGTTCCTCAAGGCCTATGGCGCCCCTGGGACCTAGGAGCCTGGCACCGAGGCTGAGGCCGATGTCAGGGTCATGCCGGTCTTCTCGGGATAGATGAAGCCGGAGGCGGGGTAGAGGATGCCCCAGGCCTGGGCCTGGTAGTTCCAGAAGCGCACCAGGCTCCAGTCGTTGTCGGGGGAGACGTCCGCCACCGGCATCGAATCATAGATGACGCGCCGGCTCACCGGATCGCTGCCGAAATTGGCGTGGGTGACGCGGATCTGGCGCGGTCCCACGATATCCATCACCACGGCCACATGGCCGAGCTTCAGCCGCTGGGTCCGGCTCAGCACCAGCACGGCCATGAAGCGCGGCTGATGCCCGCGGTCGTATTTTCCCGATGCTCCGTCCCACCAGCTCCAGGCATCGCCCATGATGTCGATGCCGGAGACCTGCCGGGCGTAGGTCACGCATTGGATGAGGCTGCCCTGATAGGGATGGATCCCGTCGGGTGATCCGGGGTTCCCCGGCATCATGGCGGTCTGGGGCGCCGACGGGGCGACCCCGTTGGTCCTGGCGCAGGCCGCCAGCAGAAGCAGCGACAGCAGGAGTACCGTTCGCCCCAAGGCCGAACGACGCGGGCTCGGCCACCGCCGCCCCTTCCCAACCTCCGTCTCGCCCCGACCCCGCATCGCCCGCCGGTCCCCGATCTCTCGATCGACTATCCAGGATTTCTGTTGTCCCAGCAGGCATTATGGCACGAGTCTACCCTAATATGCGAGCTTTATTGCACAAGTGTCAATTTGGGGCCTTCGATGTGGAAGCTGGACAGGCGGCTGAGGAAGCTCATGCCCAGGAGCGAGCTGCCGCCGTCGGACTGGGAGACCGACGCCGCGACCTCGGTCACGTGGATCGGGCCGATATCGACGGCCGGCAAGGTGACCGGCGCGCCCTCGACCGTGCCATTGGCCGTCTCATAGCGCCTCGTGAAAGCGAGGCTGGCGGGGTTGAAGCCCAGGCGCCGGGCGTCGGCCGGCGTCAGCATGACGTCGCTGGCGCCCGTATCGAGAATGAAGCTCACCGGCACGCCGCCGATCTCGGCCCGGATATGGAACTGACCGTCATCGGCTTTGGTGAATATCGCGTTGGCCGCGGAGGAGAGGGAATTGTCCGTCCGGGGCCGGGAGGGATCGAGCTCACCCAGGATCCGGTCGGCGAAGGGCCGAAGCTCGCCGCGATAGCTGTAACCGCCGATGAGCAGCAGGATCATGGCTCCCCAGAAGGCGAGCTGGCCGAGGGTCTTGCCCAGGCTCGACAGCGGCGTCGTCGAGGAGCGCCCGATGAGGCCGGCGAGCAGCAGCACCAGGAAGCCGCCCATATAGACGATCCGCATATCCTGATTGCTCGACAGGCGGTCCGCGAACAGCCAGTAGAGCAGAAGGATGAAGCCGGCGACGATGAGACCGGCGAGCAGAAAGTTCCGCCAGGGGGCGCCCGGCCCTGATGCCATGATCAGGCGGGTGTTGTGGCGGGGGCGACACCGATCATGGAGTTGCGGGTCACCAGTGCTGCGAGCGTGGCCTCGTCGAGGGATTCGCTGCCGGGCGGGCGCAGGGGCAGGACGAGATAGCGGCAGTCGGCGGTGCTGTCGACGACCCGGAGCTCCACCTCCGGCGCCAGCACCGTGCCGAATTCGGCCAGCACCTGGCGGGGCTCGGAGACCGCACGGCTGCGATAGGCCTTGGCCTTGTACCAGGCCGGCGGCAGGCCGAGGACCGTGCGGGGATAGCAGGAGCAAAGCGTGCAGACCACGAGGTGATGCAGCCGCGGGGTGTTCTTCAGGGCCACCAGCTTGACCGCGCTGGAATCGATGCCGAGCTCCAGCACCGCCGCATTGGCATCGGCCAGCAGCCGCGCCTCATAGGCGGGGTCGCTCCAGGCCCGGGCGACGACCCGGGTGCCGTCGGCCGGCGTCTTCTGCTCCCATTCCTCGATCTTGCGGCGGATCTCCTCGGCGGTGACCAGACCCTTCTCGATCAGCAGGCTGCGGATCGCCGCCTCGCGCCTTTCCCAGACGCGAACCGGGTGATCGCTTTTGCCGGGATGAGGATGGCCATGGCCGGCTTCCTCGTGGTGATGATCATGGGCCATGTTTCAGCTCTCCGCGGGCTCGAGCCAATGCTCGAAAATGTCGAGGGCGAGACTGTCGCCGGCGCTGTCATAACCGGGCCAGATCTCGCTCTGGGGAAAGCGCACGAGATAGAGGCGGCACGGCCGGCAGCCCGTCGGCGCCATAGGCGAGCCGCTCGGGATTGGGGAAGAACCCCTGCAGGGTCTCGATCCGGCCCTTGCGCCCCCGGATATAGCCGGGCGTGCGCATATGGCCCTTCACCGGCAGGTCTCGCACCCGCACCGCAGCACCGGGTTTGAAGGCGGGCTCAGCCATCGGCCGCCAGCCTGTCTTCGATCTCCCGGGCCGTCAGCACGCCCTTCTCGATCAGCAGCCGTTCGATGGTGTAGAGCCAGCGCTCGTAGTAGTCATGGCGCTCATAGATCTCCGGCGGCAGGCTCTCGATGGTCCGGCGCATCTCGTCGACATTGAAGAGGCCGCGGGCCCGCAGCAGGGCCATCAGCGCATCGACCCGCCGCTCGGCGTGGCTCGGATCGTGCTCGTCGCGCTCGACGGGGCCGGCGGGCAGGCCGCCCAGATCATGCATCGCTCTCATGGGCCGAACTCTATCCTGCTGGAAGCGCCTCGGCAAAGTCTGCTAGGGAGACGACATGAGCCTCATCGACCGAATTCGGACCTGCCAGATCTGGGATCGCGCCCGCTACCGGCCGTTTCGCATCGCGGACCAGGAGGTGGGATGGGTCACCGGCGATTTCGCCGAGCGACTGCGGGAATTTCCCAAGCTGTTCCGGATCTCGGCGGCGGCGGTCGATCTCGATCCCGGCCTTGCCGGCTTCGAGCAGCGCAGCGAGGCGGTGGCGGAAGCCCTGCTGGCGCTGAAGGCTGAGGGGCTCGTCCCGGGCTGGCGCAACGAGCCCTATCCCGTGGGCAGCGATTTCTACGCCCCGCCGCTGATGCAGATGGAGCGCGCGGCGGTGCCGCTGTTCGGCGTGCGCGCCTATGGGGTGCATGTGAACGGCTTCGTGGGTTCGGGCGACGATCTGCAGCTCTGGGTCGGCAAGCGCGCGGCCAACAAGCAGACGGCGCCGGGCAAGCTCGATCATCTCGTCGCGGGCGGCCAGCCCATGGGCCTCAGCCTGATGGCGAATGTCATCAAGGAATCCGCCGAGGAGGCGGGCATGGATTCGGCATTGGCTGGGCGGGCGCGGCCCGTCGGCTTCGTCAGCTATATCACCGAGCGCAGCGAGGGCCTGCGCAACGACATCTGCTTCGCCTACGATATCGCTCTGCCGGAGTCCTTCGTGCCGCATAACACCGACGGCGAGATCGATTCTTCTCCCTCTGGCCCATCGCCGAGGTGCGAAAGCGCATGGCGGAGACGGAGGATTTCAAATTCAACGTCGCACTCGTCAACATCGACTTCCTGATCCGCCACGGCCATCTCTCGCCGGATGAGCCGGGCTATGTGGATCTGGTCGAAGGGCTGCGGCTGTAGGCTGCTTTCACCTCTTTCGGTCATGCCCGAGGCGTCGTCCATCGGCGCTCGGTCGCGGGTGGCAAGCCTCGTTCTCTATGCCGTCATGGTCGGCGTAGGCCGACCATCCACGAGTTTGCCGACGGCACGCCAGGCGTTTCGCGCGATGCTCGATCGTTGTGCCGTGGGAATCATTGATCAGTGTTTGATCTAGTGCTTTTGCGGCCAAACCCGGAAGCGGCAGACAAACTCGTGGATGGTCGGCCTTCGCCGACCATGACGTGTTTAGGGAGCGAGGCTGGCCGGCTACAACGGGGCCGCGGGTGGCTTCCACTTTTCGGACCGACCCGCGCTCACGTCGCGCCGGTGGCCTGCATCACGTCGATGGAGCCGGAGTAGATCATCTTCACCGCGACATAGAAGATGATGGCGAGGCCGATATAGGAGACCCAGGGAAAGCGCTTCAGCAGGCCGGCGATGAGTGCCGCGGCCAGGCCCATGAGGGCGACCGAGAGGACGAGGCCGAAGACCAGCACCCAGGTGTGCTCCAGCGAGATGCCGGCCACGGCAAGCACGTTGTCCAGGGACATGGAGATATCGGCCAGCACGATCTGGATCACCGCCTGGCGCATGGATTTGGGCGGACCGATGGGATCGTCGGCATGCGCGGCCGCACCACCACCTGCGGCCTTGGCTGCGGCCTTTGCCTTGGCATGGCTCTTCTGCGCCCTGATCTCGCGCCAGAGCTTCCACGTGACCCAGAGCAGCAGCAGACCGCCGGCGAGGGTAAGCCCGATGATCTGGAGCAGCTGGGTGGTGACGACGGCGAAGCATACGCGCAGCACCGTGGCTGCGATGATGCCGGTCAAGATGACCTTCGCCCGCTGCTCGCGAGGCAGGCCCGCCGCGACCAGGCCGACGACGATGGCATTGTCGCCGGCCAGGACCAGATCGACCACGACGACCTGCGCCAGGGCGCTCAGCTCGGAAAGCGTTACGATCACCGACGCATCACCGGGATTCCGCCCCTACAACCTTTGCGTAATCTCCCATGTTGGGAGCCGCGGCAGAATCGGCAAGCCGCGGCACCGCGCTGTCTCAAACTTCCTTGCCGCCTGGAGCGCGCGATGGATCCTCGAATCCCGCCATGGCCCGGACGTCCCCAGCGCTGCAGCCGGCGGCGCGCAGTGCTGCCAGGGTCATGGCCCCGTCGCGCTTTGCCAGGCGTTCCCCCCGCTCATTCAGCAGCAGGCGATGGTGACGCCAGCGCGGCACGTCCAAGCCGAGCAAAGCCTGCAGCAGGCGATGGACATGGGTGGCCGGCAGAAGATCCTCCCCCCGCGTCACCAGGGTCACGCCCTGGAGATGGTCGTCGAGCGTGACGGCCAGATGGTAGCTGGCGGGTGCATCGCGCCGGCCCAGCACGACATCCCCGAGAAGCCCGGGCTCGGCCTGAAACGCGCCGCGATCGAGATCCTCCCAGGAAAGCGGCCCCGCGACCTCGGCTGCCTTGGCGCTGTCGAGGCGCAGCGCATAGGGCTCGCCCGCCGCGATGCGCCGCGTCCGTATCTGCCCGGGCAGATCGCGACAGGTGCCGGGATAGAGCGGCCCTTCCGGCCCCTGGGGCGCGCCGGCGGAGGCGGCGATCTCGGCCTGGATCTCGCGGCGGCTGCAGAAGCAGGGATAGAGCAAGCCTCGGGCAGCGAGGGTGTCGAGAGCCTTGCGATATTCCGCCAGATGTTCGGATTGCCGGCGCGGCGGTGTCTCCCAGGCGAGGCCGAGCCAGGCGAGATCCTCTGATATGCCCGCCTCGAATTCCGGCCGGCAGCGGCTGGGGTCGATATCCTCGATGCGCAGCAGGAAGCGCCCATCGCCCACCCGCGCAAGCCGCTCGGCGAAGAGCGCGGCAAAAGCATGACCCAGATGCAGGCGGCCGGTCGGGCTGGGGGCGAAGCGGGTGACGATCGGCTGACGAAGCTTGCATCGCAACGAGAGGCTCGGGAGAAATGAGGCCATGACGATCAGGGCCACACTGGTTCAGCCGCCCATCGAGGGCAAGCGACTTGCCGTCGCCCTGCGCGTACTGGCCAAGCAGGATGCCGATCTCGCCCGCGCCTGGGAGGAGGTTGGCGCCCCGCCGCCGCGCTCGCGCCCGCCGGGCTTCGCCTCCCTGGTGGATATCGTCCTGGCGCAACAGGTCTCCACCGCCTCCTATCGCGCCATCGCCGCGCGTCTCGAAGCGGCCGCGGGGACGATCACGCCAGAATCGATCCTGGGGCTGGGCGAGGAGGGATTGCGGGCCGTTGGCTTCTCGCGCCAGAAGGTGACCTATGCCCGCGGTATCGCCGAGGCGGTGGGCGAAGGGCGGCTCGATCTCGACAGCCTGGCGCTGATGCCCGATGACGCCGTGCTGTCCGAGTTGATCAAGCTGAAGGGCGTGGGGCTGTGGACGGCGGAGATCTATCTCATGTTCTGCATGCATCGCCCGGACGTGCTTCCCGCGGGCGATCTGGCGCTGCGCGCCGCCGCCGGGCTGGTGAAGCGCAAGCGCAAGCGGCCCGAGGAAGCGGCCCTTCGCCGCATGGGCAAGGCATGGCAGCCCTGGCGCAGCGTTGCCTCGCGCCTGCTCTGGCATTACTACGCCCAGAAGATTTTTGTCCCGAAAGCCAGTTGAGGAAAATATCCCCATGCAGAGCCCCTTCGAACTCTCCGGTCCGAACCAGCCCCCGCTCGCCGGCGGCAAGCCGCGACATCTCGTCGTGCTGCTGCATGGCTATGGCTCGGACGGCAACGATCTGATCGGGCTGGCGCCGCATTGGGCCGAGGCGCTGCCGGATACGGAGTTCGTCTCGCCCCATGCGCCCTTTCCCTGCGAGATGGGCCCGTTCGGCCATCAATGGTTCAGCTTCGAGGATCGCGCGCCGGAGGCGATCCTCGCCGGCACCAAGGCGGCGGCCAATATCCTCAATAGCTTTCTCGACGAGGCGCTGGCCGCCCGGGGCCTGACCGATCGCGAGCTGGCACTGGTGGGATTTTCCCAGGGCACGATGATGGCGCTCTATGTCGCGCTGCGCCGGCCCCAGGCGGTCGCCGCGGTGGTGGGCTATTCCGGTGCGCTGGTGGGCGCGGAGAGCCTTGGCCGCCGAGATCCGCTCCCGCCCCCGGTGCTGCTGGTCCATGGCGATGCCGATACCATGGTGCCGGTATCCGAGCTCGCCCGCGCTTCGGCGGCGCTGAAGGAGGCGGGGGTGCCGGTGACGGTCGAGCTCCGGCCGGGCCTGCCCCACAGCATCGACGAGCGTGGGCTCACCCTCGGCGGGCAATTCATTGCCCGCGCTTTCGCCGGCGAGACCGCCGCCGCGTCCCGGATTCCGGCCAAATGACAAGCGCATGAAGATTGGGAAGGCCTTGCCCCCATATCTTGTGTTTTGGCCATCGAGCCGCTAAATCTAATCCCGTGATCCCAGTCGTGGAGCCACCGAGCCGGATGAGCGTATCGCCGGACAGTTGCGCAGCCCTCGTCCTCAACGCCGATTTCAGGCCGTTGAGCTACTTCCCGCTGTCGCTCTGGCCATGGCAGGAAACGATCAAGGCGGTGTTCCTGGACCGGGTCAACATCGTCTCCCAATACGAGCGGGTGGTGCGCAGTCCGAGCTTCGAGATGCGCCTGCCCAGCGTCATCGCGCTGAAGGAATTCGTGCCGCTCAACCGGCGGCCGGCCTTCACCCGGTTCAACGTCTTCCTGCGCGACAGCTTCGCCTGCCAATATTGCCGGCGCTGCTGCCCCACCCATGAGCTGACCTTCGATCATGTCGTGCCGCGCTCGCGCGGCGGCCGCACGACCTGGACCAATGTCGTCACCGCCTGCCAGAGCTGCAATCTGCTGAAGGGCAACCGCCTTCCCCATCAGGCGGGCATGCATCCCAAGACAAGACCGGGGCAGCCCACGACATTCGAGCTGCAGGAAAATGGGCGGGCTTTCCCGCCCAATTATTTGCACCACAGCTGGCGCGACTTCCTCTACTGGGATACCGAGCTCGACCCGAGCTGAGCGCTTTCCCGGCGGTCTTAACTGCTTCTGCAGGGAATCTACAGCGGGCCTCTTCCCGCCGATCATAAATTTACATAGTATACGCAAAAGGCGTTTTAGTCAAGCGACAGATCCGGTGCTGTCGGTAACATGAGAGTTGTCCGGTTTAGGTAGCACGTCACTTGTCCGGTTTTAGAGTCGCTCCAAAAGGGGGCGATCATGAGCTGGACGGGTGCACTGTGCGAGGTCCGGAGGATGCGGTTCGAGGAGGTCTACTTTCGGTTTGGGCGGGGTCATCTGAGCTGTGCGGAGGCGGCGGATATCCTGGGCATGTCGGAGCGGAGCTTTTTACGCTACCGGATGCGCTACGAGGCCGAGGGGGCGGAGGGGCTATGCGATCGGCGGGTGGGGCGCGTCTCCGGGCGGCGGATAGCGGCCGACGTGGCGACCCGGGTGATCGAGCTCTATGCCACGCGGTATTTCGACTTCAACGTCAAGCACTTCCACGAGAAGCTGGTGAGCGAGCACGGCTACCGGCTGAGCTATGGCTGGACCAAGCGGGTGCTGCAGGATGCCGGCCAGGTGAAGCGGGCCAAGAAGCGCGGGGCGCATCGGCGCAAGCGGCCGCGCAAGCCCTTGCCGGGCATGATGCTGCACCAGGACGGTTCACGCCATCACTGGGTGCCGGACGCCGCGTGGGATCTGATCGTCACGATGGACGATGCCACGAGCGAGATCTACTCGGCCTTCTTCGTCGAGGAGGAAGGCACGATGTCGACCTTCCTGGCGTTGGGCGAGGTGATCGCCAGGCAGGGCCTGTTCGGGGCGCTCTATGCCGATCGCGGCTCCCATTACTGGATCACGAAGGCCGCCGATCAGGGTATCGACGAAGAGACGCCGACCCAGGTCAAGCGCGCGCTCGACCAGCTCGGCATCACGCTCATCCCGGCCTCGGCGCCGGAGGCGCGCGGCCGCTCGGAGCGCATGTTCGGCACGCTGCAGGGGCGGCTGCCGCAGGAGCTGCGGGCCGCCGGCATCACCACCATGGCAGCAGCCAATCAGTATCTAAGCGAGGTCTTCCTGCCCGCCCACAACGCCGCCTTCCGGTGCCCCCGGCCGAGCCGGGCAGCGCCTTCATTCCCTACATCGGACGCGATCTGAGCGATATCCTCTGCCTTCAGGAAGACCGCATCGTCGGCCGCGACAACTGCGTCTCCTACCGGCGCTTGAGCCTGCAAATCCCGCCCGACCGCCATCGCCACCACTACGTCAAGGCCAAGGTGCGCGTGCACGAATACCCGGACGGCCGGCTGGCCGTCTTCCACGGCCCGCGCTGCCTGGCCCGTTATCACTCAGACGCACGGCTCATCGACGAGAAAGACCATGCAAAGACAGCCGCTTAACTCCGCTGGGCGGCACGCCCTGAGGGGATGTGGGCGATCGCCCACATCCCCTCAGGGCCAACACAGCGGACAAATCATCGGCTACCTAAATCGGACAGCTTTACGTGTTACCGACAGCGAAGATGGGGTGACGGCTCGCCGTTGCCGTGTCGCGCCGGTGGCCATATTTCCTGGCCGTCACCCCGGCGTGATCCCCGGATCAAGTCCGGGAGGGTCCAGGGGCGAGTGGCAAGCACCCTCCCTGTGGCCCCTGGATACCGGCTTTCGCCGGTATGACGGAATAGAGAACGAGGCTTAACCGCATTCCGCGGGAATGACGAAAAGGGAAGAGGCCGGCGTGTAATCCTCAGAAGCGCTCGGCGAGCCAGATGGCGAGGCGCGAGCCGGTCTTGATCGCGCCGGTGAGGAGGGGATAGGCCACCGCTTCTTGTGCGCCGTGAGCCAGGCCCGTGTCGCGATGCTCGAGCTCCTCCCGGCGGAAGCTTTCGATGGTCTCCTTGAGCTCGCCTTCGCTTTCGGGCAGCGCCTCGCCTTGGCGCCGGTAATGCTCGTCGATCACTTCCTCGACGGCGACGGTGCAGGCCATGGCGGCCTGGGGGCCGAGAAGCGCGGTGGCGGCGCCCAGAGCGAAGCCCGCCACATGCCAGAGGGGCTGCAGCGCCGTGGGGCGCACCCGCCGGTCGCCCAGCAGGCGGTCGAATTCCCGGAGATGCCGGCCCTCCTGCTCGGCCATATGCTCGACCGCGCTGCGGTCGGGGCCGGGCGGCAGAACGGCGAGCTGGCCCTCATAGATGCGCCGGGCGCCATATTCCCCCGCCTGGTCGACGCGGATGACGCGCTCGATGAGCTGCTCGGGCGTGAGATCGCCGGGGAGGCGCCGGCGAGGCTCGCTCACCGCCAGCTCCGGCCTGCGGCCACCAGGCCGAAGAGGCCCAGCAGTGCGGCATAGATGACGTCATAGCCCGCCATGGAGATGCCGAACATGGTCCAGGCCGGCCGGTCGCAGGGGATGACGGGGGTGTCCATGAGCTGCTTCTCCAGATCGGCCACGGACTGATGGACATCGAGATTGCCGCTGCAGGTCGCGAGCCCCTGCCACCAATGCTGCTCGACCCCGACATGGAACATCGCCAGCCCCGCCACCACCAGGAGGGCGAGGGAGGTCAGCACGGCGCCCCAGATCTGCAGCCGCCGGGGCAAGGCCAAAGTGATCAGGCCGAGCGCGATCGCCCCGCCATAGCCATAGCGCTGCCAGATGCAGAGGGTGCAGGGCTGGAGCCCGCCGAGATACTGGCTGGCGAAGGCGACCAGCAGCGGGGCGATGGACCCCAGCAGCAGGAGGAGGGGAAGGGAGATGGGCGCCTGGGCCTTGGATAGGGATAATTGTGTCATGTGTGCCTGTGCCCTGGGGGCCTAGAGATAGTGGAGGAGGAGGAAGCCGCCCAGCAACAGAAACGTGAGCAGCGGGAGGAGCAATACAAGATGCCCCTCGATGAATCGCCGCAGCGGCTCGCCGTAGCGGGAGAGCAAGGCGGCCTCCAGGAAGAAGCGGCTGCCGCGCGAGACCGCCGAGCCCAGAGCGAAGACCAGGGGATCGAGCCCGGCGATGCCGCTGGCAATCGCGATGACCTTGTAGGGGATGGGGGTGAAGCCGCCCGCCATCACGATCAATATGCCCCAGCGCCGGTAAAGCCGCCGGAACTCGTCGATCAGGGGCTGCAGCCCGTAGAAATCGACGATCGGCTGGCCGATGGCCCGGAACAGGAAATGGCCGATGGCATAGCCCAGCAGCCCGCCCAGGATGGAGCCGCCCGTCGCCACGGCGGCGATGCGCCAGGCCTGGCGCGGGCGCGCCAGCACCATGGGGATGATGAGGATGTCCGGGGCCAGCGGGAAGACCGAGCTCTCCGCGATGGAGAGGACGCCCAGCCAGAGCAGGGCCCGGGGATGGGCCGAGAGGCTGATGATCCGGTCGTAGAATCGGCGCAGCATGCGTCCCGGCGGGCTGTTGTGGGGAGAGCGGGAGGGGCGCCAAGCTGACTGCCGCCCCGGACGCTGTCAATCGGCGGCCATCCCGCGCCGGCCTGTGCTTTCCCGGTCTCAGTCCTGGGGCATCTGAATAGTTTTTAATGATCCCCGGCTTGACCGGCCGAATAGCGGGCATTACTTTGATGATTGTCGTGGTGATTTGAGCCGACCGGCTTGCGGACCACGTTAAAAAACCCGCTAAAAGGTCGGAGGTCTCAAGGACAGACCCCGGCCTCCCCGCCGGGGTTTTTGCTTTCCGCATCCGGTCGACCCCATCGCCGCGGGTCTAGGCGCCGATTTGAGCATCAGCTTGCGGGCGCTCGACAAGTGCAGCTAAAGCGAGGCGGCGGTTGCCCCCTCGGCTGTTCCATGCGGAGGGCGAGATGACCGAGACCGAGGGCGCCGAGCGCCTGAGAGATTTGACCGAGCGCTACGGCAGGCTGGACGGGGCGGATCTGCTCCGCCCCTTCCTGGAGCGCGAATTCCCCGGCCGCATCGCGCTGGTCTCCTCCTTCGGCGCCGAGGCGGCGGTGCTGCTGCAGATGGCGGCGGAGATCGACCGCAGCCTGCCCGTGATCTTCCTCGATACCGGCAAGCTCTTCGGCGAGACCCTGCGCTACCGCGACCTCCTGGCCAAGCGCCTGGGCCTGACCGACCTCCGGGTGATCAAGCCCGAGGAAGCCGCCGTCACGGCCGCCGATCCCGAGGGCGTGCTCTGGGATTCCGATCCCACCTCCTGCTGCGGCATCCGCAAGGTCGCCCCGCTGCGCAAGGCGCTCGCCGGCTTCGATGCCTGGATCTCCGGCCGCAAGCGCTTCCACGGGGATCTCCGCGCCTTCATGCCGGTGATCGAGCTCTCCGGCGCCAAGATCAAGATCAATCCGCTCGCCCGCTGGTCGAAGGTCCGCATCGAGGAGGAATTCGCCCGCCACGACCTCCCGCGCCATCCGCTGGAGGCCGACGGCTTCCTCTCCATCGGCTGCCTCCCCTGCACCGACCGCGTCGCCCCGGGCGAAGACTTCCGCGCCGGCCGCTGGGCCGGCCGCGAGAAGACGGAGTGCGGGATCCACCTGTGAGGGGCTGAGGCGGCCCTGCCGTGCGGCGGGGCAGAGCCCCGGTTGCGCGCCGCGCGTCCTGGCTATGATGTCGCCCGCTCTGCCGAACGGCCCGGTGCCCCTGTGGCGGAATTGGTAGACGCGGCAAACTCAAAATCTGTTGCCCGCAAGGGCGTGCTGGTTCGAGTCCGGCCAGGGGCACCAATTAACCAGCATCTTAGTCAAAATTTTGGCGGCCAGGCGAAGCGAGCTCCTCCAGCTAGCGACCATCTAGCGACCACGCAACGCGATTTGAGCGAGCGTCGTGCGGCGAGCGAGTGTCCTAACGCGAGAAGCGAACGCCTCGACTGGTCGGTCACCGCAGTCGCCGCCTGATAGGCGGGACTCAGCCGGCGTAGATCGGGAAGCGCGCCGTCATCGCCACGACCCGGCGGCGGATCTCGGTTTCGAGCGCCGCGGTGTCGGAGCGCTTGGCGAGCACGTCGAGCACATCGGCGATCCATTCGCCGGTCTGGCGCAATTCGGCTGACCCGAAACCGCGCGTCGTCACCGCCGAGGCGCCGAGGCGCACGCCCGAGGTGATCGTCGGTTTTTCCATGTCGAACGGCACGGCGTTCTTGTTGCAGGTGATGCCGGCGCGCTCCAGGCTTTGCGAGGCCGCAAGACCCTTCAGCGCCTGGCGATGCAGATCGAGCAGGACGATGGGCGTATCGGTGCCGCCGCTACACACGTCATAGCCGCGGCGGATCAGCACGTCGGCCAGCGCGCGCGAATTCTCCAGCACGGTTGCCGCATAGCGTCGGTATTCGGGCCGCAGCGCCTCGGCAAGGCAGACGGCCTTGGCGGCAAGCGCGTGGAGCAGGGGGCTGCCCTGCGTGCCGGGGAAGACGGCCGTGTTGAACTTCTTCGCCAGCGCCTCGTCATTGGTCAGGATGATCCCGCCGCGCGCGCCGCGCAGCGATTTGTAGGTCGTCGTCGTCGCCACATGGGCATGGGGGAAGGGGTGCGGATGCACCCCGCCGGCGACGAGGCCGGCGAAATGCGCCATATCCACCAGCAGCGCGGCACCCACCTGGTCGGCGATGGCCCGCATGCGCGCAAAGTCGATCGCGCGCGGATAGGAGGAACCGCCGGCGATGATCAGCTTCGGCCGGTGCTCGCGGGCCAGCGCCTCGGCGGCGTCATAGTCGATCAGCCCGTCCTGGCGGCGCACGCCGTACTGGACCACGCGATAGATCTTGCCGCTCTGGTTGGCCGGCGCGCCGTGGCTCAAATGCCCGCCGGCGGTCAGCGCCATCGACAGCACCGTGTCGCCCGGGCTCATCATCGCCTGGAGCACTGCCTGGTTTGCCTGGCTGCCGGAATGGGGCTGCACATTGGCGAAGCGCGCGCCGAACAGCTTGCAGGCGCGCTCGATGGCGACGCGCTCGATGACGTCCACATTGGTGGCGCCGCCGTGATAGCGATTGCCCGGCAGGCCCTCGACCGTCTTGTTGGTGAGCAGCGAGCCCTGCACCTCGAGCACGGCGCGGCTGACGATGTTCTCGGAGGCGATCAGCTCGATCATCTCCGTCTGCCGGCGCCACTCCTCGGCCAGCGCATCGGCGATCTCGGGATCGCTCTCGCGCAGCCGCGCGGTGAAGTAGCCCGCATGGACCACGGGCTGCGGCGGGATGTTCGGCGGCTTGTTCATGCGGCGGCCGCCGAGCAGGCAGTTGTCGTCCAGCGGCACCAGCGGCGAGAAATCGCGGTGATGCTTGTAGTCGGGCCGGGCGAAGGTGGTCTGGGCGTTTTCCACCGGATTGACGATCAGCGAGAAGATGCGCCGGTTCCAGGGCGAGAGATTGGGCGGCGAGGCGTGGACCAGCGTGTCGCCGAAGATCAGCGCTGTGCCGGCGGGCCCGGTGGCCGAGACGATGCCCTGCGCTTCGACGAGTTCGGCACGCTGGCGCGGTCGACGACCCAGAGCGGATAGCTGGTCGAGACAGTGTCGAGGGGCGCCGGCGTGGCCCGTGCGATGCGAGCCGGGGATGAAATAGAGCGGCCCGTTGAACTCGACGACGTCGTCGAGGAAGACGTGGAGGTTGAAGGCCAGCGGCTTGGCACGCCATCCTCGTCGTGGTGGGTGGCGAAATCGTAATGCCACTGCCAGGCCTCGCCCTCGAAGGCGGCCTTGACATTGACCTTGACCTGCTGGAGGTAGAGCCGGTCGTCGCCGAGAAGCTGGAACGCGGGCCCGAGCAGGCGAGGGTGGCGCACGAGCCTGGCGAAGACGGCGTGGCGCAGATGCAGCCCCATGGCGGTGCGCACCTCGCCGCTCAGTTTCTCGCGGACGTTGGCAGGGTCGTCCTCGGCGAAGACCGGCGCGAGGGCCTCGCGCAGCACCTCGACCTCGCCGGCCGAGAACAGGTTCGGCAGAATGAGGAAGCCGTCCTCCCGGAAGTGCTCGATCTGCGATGGGGTCAGTTGCATGGCGGCGTTCCCTCTGCGATGTCGCGCCAAGACTTGCCCGGCCGGCAGCTTGCCGACAAACCAGATATTTCCTAGCATGATTCGAAATGGTCTAAGCCATGGCCCGCAACCTCCCGGCTTAAGCGAACAGGGTCGATCAAGAAGCGCGGCGAGACGGGGAGATGGGTCCAGGGGGGTAGCCATGTGTTCCGACAGGCGACCCCATATCCCCGATTGGGCAGCGCCGGCGGCCGGCAGGGCAGCTTAGACACCCTGCAGCGGGCATGGCAGCGACGGGCAGCCCGCTCCGTGTTGCTCGATCAATGGGCTATGGCGTTCGAGCAATCCAGTCTCTAACATTCGAGACGACTCATTTGGCGTCCAGCTGGGCGGCTGCAATGGGCCGCGTGCCGCGATGTGAGTGAAAGACCAGCAGCACCTGCAATTGGCGGACCCCATCTCCAGCGGTCCGCACAACGCGTATGGCCGCTCCCCATACCGTCCTAGCCCTTGCTGTTGTCCTCTTGGTGGTCCCGTTGACGCTGGTCGACTGGACGGCAGAACTGCTCTGGTTCCGATCCCTCGGCTACGAAGAAGTTTTCTGGCCGGCTACGTCTTGCGAAACTGGCGATGTTCGGAGCGGCTTTCGGCGTCGTCTTCGCATACGCGTATTTTAATCTCCATATTCTGGGGGCGGCTTGCCGATCTCGCGAGCGTTCTCGGCAGCTTCCTGCTCAGGAGGCAACCTGCGGACTTGGCCGACGCAGCCAGGAGCCAAGGCAGCGCACCCCAAGGGCATCAATTGAACTCGACCTTTCGTTCTCGCGGCTGTGATGGCGGCGACCATCTTCGGTCTCATTTACTACAGCGATTGGGACCGGCTGTTGCGCTTCGCGTGGTCTCAGCAGTTTGGAACCTCCGACCCCATCCTTCATCGCGATGTCGGCTTCTATCTATTCGTCTTCCGCTTCTCAATCTTGTCCAGGGTGGACTGGAGCTGCTCACCTTTGCTGGCCTTCTGCTCCTTGGATTTGCGTATTACGCGACCGGCGCTGTTCAGATCTCCGTCAGGAGCCTTGTCGCTGCCAATCACAAGGTTCTAGCCCATCTGATTGCCAACGCCGTTTTGCTGCTGGCAATCAGCATCTGGGGCTTCTATCTCGATCGCTACGATCTACGCGCCAGTTCCGGCCGCTTCGGCGCCCGGTCACGCCGATATCCGTGTCGTGCTTCCCGGACTGTGGGTGGCGATGGGAGCGGGCCTCGCCCTCATCGGTACGCTGCTTTGGACGA
>CAWFMK010000006.1:0-412306 GCA_963816915.1 uncultured beta proteobacterium | reverse complement strand
CGGCGCGCGATGCGAGCCTGCGGCCGAAGGTGAATTCGATGATCCGGCCGGTGACCTGCATCGGGCCGAAGAACGAGCCCACCCAAACCGCCGTCGCCAGAGGCAGCCCCTGTCTCTGCAGCACGCTCACCATGTGCACGGTCAGCGCCGAGACGATGAATCCGTTGACCGCGAACGCGACCGCCAGCGCGATAAAGGCGCGGCGGCGTGCGCGTGCGGTCAGCGGCGGCGTCGCCGACGGCGCGCCAGCCGCGCCGGGCACGATTGCGGCCTGCTCCGCCGGGATGCATGCGAGATGCAGCGGCAGGCAGACGACGAGCTCGAGCCCGGCGAAGAACATCAGCGTCTCACGCCAGCCATACCACTGAAGGCCTTTGAGCGACGCCGGCCAGAATACCGTGCTCGCCAGCCCGCCCATCAACGTCAGCGCGGTCAGCGCCGGGCGATACGACGATCCGCTGTGCTGGCTCAAGGTGGCGAACGCCGCGTCGTACATGGTCATGGCCATTGCGACGCCGGCGAGCGACCACGCCGCATAGAGCATCGGCGTGGAATGCACCTGCGCGATCGCGAGCAGCGCCAGCGCCGCGACCACCGAGCCGATGCTCATGACGCGCTTTCCACCGCGGCGGTCGATGGCGCGTCCGACCGCGGGTGCGACCAGCGCCGAAATGAGGAGGCACAGCGAGTAGGCGCCGAACAGTGTCTGCGAGGAAATCCCGAGCTCGCGACGCATGCTTTCGCCGAGCACTGCGATCGAGTAATAGAGCGTCCCCCAGGAGATGATCTGCGTGACGCCGAGCGCCGCGACCAATCGCGCGATCCTTGGCGAGCGCATCAGCAGCGCGCTAACGCAGGCCGCGTACGCGGGCTGATAAGTCGAAGGCGAGGGGCACGCACGGCGCGCAGTCTAGCAGCTGGATTCGGCCGGGCGGCGGTACCGGCTTTGCAAATCGGGTGCGCGCACCCTAAGATAAGCACTTACTTAGCCCGGACTCAGTGCAGACGATGGAACCGCTGGTACTCACCGTCGACATGGCCGGCCTGCCGCAGGCCTGGGTCGAGCTCGAGGAAGCGATCACCTATCACGCCAAGCAGCTGGTCGCGTGGTCGGTGGGCGAGTTCGTGCGCGAGTATCGCGGCGGCTTCCAGCGCAACGGCGAGCGCTCGCGCATCGCCACCAAGCTCGATCCTGGCCATCAAGGGCAGCGGCGCCGCGCGGTATCGGCACGCGCCCGGCCTGACCAACGCGCTGCTGTTCGCGCGCGATCGCCAGCTGTGCGCGTACTGCGGCGCGCGCTTCATGTTGCGCGATCTCTCCCGCGACCACGTGATGCCGGTGTCGCGCGGCGGGCGCGACGTGTGGACCAACACCGTGACCGCGTGCCGGCGCTGCAATACGCACCAAGGGTAGCCGCTCGCCCGAGCAGGCGGGCATGCCGCTGCTGTACGTGCCCTACGTGCCCAACCGCCACGAGCATTTCATCCTGCGCAACCGGCGCATCCTCGCCGACCAGATGGAATACCTGCTCGCGGCGGTGTCGAGGAGCAGCCGCCTGTACCGTCGAGCTGAACGGTGCGCACGCTGGCGAACACGCGCTATTCTCCAGCGCCTGTAGCGTTCGCCGCTACGGCGGGTTGAAGCCGGGCCGCCCCGTCCCCATATGCGACGGACACGGACCGGAGACACGCCATGAGCTCACGCACCCTGCAACGCGTCATCGAAGCCGTCCCCACCTCCGACGGAGCGGGCGTCAAGCTTCGCCGCAGCCTCGGCCAGTCGGCATGGGCGCGGCTCGACCCGTTCCTGATGCTCGACCATTTCTCGACCGAGAACGCCGACGACTACATCGCCGGCTTTCCGGCGCATCCGCATCGCGGCTTCGAGACCGTGACCTACATGCTCGACGGCCACATGCGGCACGAAGATCATCTCGGCACACCGGGCGACCTCAAGAGCGGCGGCGTGCAGTGGATGACCGCCGGCCGCGGCATCATCCATTCCGAGATGCCGCAGCAGGAGTCGGGGCGCATGCGCGGCTTTCAGCTCTGGATCAACCTGCCGGCGAAGGAGAAGATGAAGCCCGCCGGTTACCGCGACATCCAGCCCGAGGAGATTCCTGTCGTCATGCTGCCCGGGCGGCGTGCCGCGTCAAGGTGATCGCCGGAACGCTCGACGTCGACGGACGCGAGACGCCGGGCCCGATCCAGGGCGTCGACGACCGATCCGCTGTACCTCGATGTCGAGCTTGCCGCCGGGCGCGACGTTTCACGCATCCGATCGCGCCGGGTTACCACGCCTTCGTCTATCCGTTCGAGGGCAGCGTCGAGGTCGGGCTCGGCGGGCGCGCAGCGGCACGCTGGAGACGCACAGCGCGGGGGTGCTCTCCGACGGCGATCGCGTCGAGCTCGCCGGCGGGCCCGAAGGTGGCCGCGTGATCCTGCTCGCCGGCAAGCCGCTGCTCGAGCCGATCGTGCAATACGGCCCGTTCGTGATGAACACGCGCGAAGAGATCGAGCAGGCGATGCGCGATTACCAGAGCGGGACACTGACGCAGGCCGCGGCCTGATCCGCGGCCCCGCGCCGCGTAGGAAGCGCTCCGACAAAAGGATCGGCCCGTTGCCGATACCGCACCTGCGCCCGCCGGCGCAGAGTAGTTTCTCTACCCTGCGAAGGAGCGGCAATGAGCAAGAAGGACAACGTTCACGGCGAAGGCAATTACCAGGCGACACGGGATTACAACGAACGCACCAAGCAGTTCCTCAAAAAAGCCGACGTGGACAAGGCAGCGCACGACGCCGCCCCGCGCTCGGAGGCCGACGCCAAGGAGATGGAGCAGGCCGAGGCGAAAGGAAAGAGTCGCGCCAAGGGCACCCCGCCCGGCAAGCAGCGCGGCGGCATGCGTCCCTAGGACCTGCTCGATCCTGCCTGGGATGCTTGGCCACGAATCATCGGTGAGCGGTGTAGAGCGTAGCAGGTACGCCGGCGATGCCGGGTGGTCCAGCCGCTCGCCGCCCCGCGTTCGGGTACGCGCAGCTTGAATCAGCGCCCTTAACCCACAACCTTGGAGACATGAGCGATTCCGTCCATGTCGTGTGTCCGCACTGCGACACCACCAACCGCATCGCGCGCGAGCGCCTCGGTGCGGGCGCCGTGTGCGGACAATGCAAGCAGGCACTCTTTACCGGACATCCGATCGAGCTCGATGCAAAGCGCTTCGATCGCCATGTCGCTGCCGAGGGGCTGCCACTCGTCGTCGATTTCTGGGCGCCGTGGTGCGGCCCGTGCCGGTCGATGGCGCCAGCCTTCGAGAACGCTGCTGCCGAACTCTCTCCGGATGTCCGGCTCGCGAAGCTCAACAGCGACGACGCGCCCGACGTGGCGGCGCGCTTCGGCATCCGCGGCATCCCGACGCTGATCGCGTTCCGCAACGGTCGCGAAGTCGCGCGACAGTCCGGCGCCATGCAGCTTCCCGCCCTGCTGGGCTGGATTCGCGCCCACGCGCAGAGCTGACCCATGTCGCACACGCCGAACGACTGGATGTGGGCGCAAGCCTGCGAGCTGCTCGACCAGGCCGAGCGCATGCACCGGCAGTTCTTTCGCCTGGCGTCGCCGACTCCGGCGCGCGCCGTCTGGGAGCCGCCGGTCGACGTCTTCGAGGACGAGCGCGAGGTGGTCGTCATCGTCGCGCTGCCGGGCGTGTCGCCCGAGCGCATCGAGGTGCAGCACCGAGGCGAGGGACACTGGTGGTGCGCGCGCAAGTGGCCATTGCCGTTCGCGGGTCGCGACGCGCTGTGCGGCGGCTGGAGATTCCCTATGGGTACTTCGAGCGCAGGATTCCGTTGCCGAGCGACGAGCTCGAGGCGGGCACGCGCGAGTCGGCCGACGGGTTTTTGATACTGAGGCTCGCCAAGCGAGCCGTGAACAGGATCGCTGTGAACCAGGAAGTGACCTCATCTTCCGACGACGTGCGCGCCGACGCCGGCGTCCGCATGGACGCGCTCGCGCCCAAGTCGCAGGACGGCGCCGCCAGCGCCGCGACGGCGCGCGCGATTCCCGACGACGCGATGATCATCGTGCCGGTGCGCAATGTCGTGCTGTTCCCCGGCATGGTCGTTCCGCTGGTCGTCGATCGCGAGCGCTCGCGCGCTGCCGTGCAGGAAGCCGTCCGCCAGCAGCGCCCGGTCGGCATCCTCCTGCAGAGCAAGCCGCGAGGTCGAGCAGCCCGGGCCCGACGACCTGCACTGGGTAGGCACGACCGCCAACGTGCTGCGCTACGTCACCGCGCCCGACGGCGCGCACCACGTGATCTGCCAGGGTGCGCAGCGCTTTCGCGTGCTGCAGTTCCTCGACGGTTATCCGATGACGGTCGCGCGCGTCCAGCTCATCGAGGAATCCGGCGCAGACCGAGCCCCGAGATCGAAGGTCGCGCGCACAGCCTCAAGGAGCGCGCGCTCGAAATCCTGCGTCTGCTGCCGCAGGTCCCGGAGGAAATGGTCGTCGCGCTGCAGGGCGTCGACGGACCCGCGCGGCTGGCCGATTTCATCGCCGGCGTGATCGACGTGAGCGTCGAGGAGAAACAGGCGCTGCTCGAGATGTTCGATCTCAAGAAGCGCCTCGACAAGCTGCTCGAGCTTCTCACGCACCGCATCGAGGTGCTCAAGGTCTCGCGCGAGATCGACGACGCGCACGCGTGAATCGATCGACGATCGCAACCGCGAGCACCTGCTGCGCGAGCAGATGCGCACGATCCAGAAGGAGCTCGGCGAGGGCGACGAGACGGCGAGCCGAGATCGCCGAGCTCGACAAGGCGATCGCCGAAGCGAAAATGCCCGAGGAAGTCGAGAAGCAGGCGCGCAAGGAGTTGAAGCGCCTCGAGCGCATGCCCGAGGGCGCCGGCGAATACTCGATGGTGCGCACCTATCTCGACTGGCTGATCGAGCTGCCGTGGGCGGCCGACGCCACGACCGACGATCGACATCGCCGAGGCGCGGCGCATCCTCGACGAGGACCACTACGGCCTGGAGAAGATCAAGAAGCGCATCCTCGAATACCTCGCGGTGCGCAAGCTCAATCCGTCGGGCAAGAGCCCGATCCTGTGCTTCGTCGGGCCGCCCGGCGTGGGCAAGACCTCGCTCGGCCAGAGCATCGCCAAGGCGACCGGACGCAAGTTCGCGCGCGTGAGCCTCGGCGGCGTGCACGACGAGGCGGAGATCCGCGGCCACCGCCGCACCTACATCGGCTCGCTGCCGGGCAACATCATCCAGAGCCTGCGCAAGGTCGCGCACGCGCAACTGCGTGATGATGCTCGACGAGGTCGACAAGCTCGGCGCCGGCGGCTTTCACGGCGACCCCGCGTCGGCGCTGCTCGAGGTGCTCGATCCCGAGCAGAACTCGACCTTCCGCGACAACTACCTCGGCGTGCCGTTCGACCTGTCGGGCGTGATGTTCATCTGCACCGCCAACGTGCTCGACACGATTCCGGGACCGCTTGCGCGACCGCATGGAGATCATCCAGCTGCCGGGCTACACCGCGCAGGAAAAGCTGCAGATCGCGCGCCGCTACCTGGTTCCGCGCCAGCTCGCGGCGACCGGACTCAGCGCGGAGCAGTGCGAGATCGGCGACGATGCGCTGGCGGCGATCATCGACGACTACACGCGCGAGGCCGGCGTGCGCAATCTCGAGCGCGAGATCGGCAAGGTGTTTCGCAACGTCGCGGTGCGCATCGCCGAAGGCCGAAGCGCAGCGCGTGCACGATCGGCGCCGGCCGATCTGCACGCCGATCCTCGGCGCCGCGCATTTTCGAGGCCGAAGTCGCGATGCGCACCGCGGTTCCCGGCGTGGCGACGGGCCTCGCATGGACGCCGGTCGGCGGCGACATCCTGTTCATCGAGGCCGCGCGCATGCCAGGCACGGGCAAGCTGATCCTGACCGGGCAGCTCGGCGAAGTGATGAAGGAAAGCGCGCAGGCGGCGCTGTCGCTGGTCAAGGCGCGCGCCGCAGCATTGGCATCGCGCCGGAAGCGATCGAGAAGTCCGATATCCACGTGCACGTACCGGCGGGTGCGACGCCCAAGGACGGCCCGAGCGCCGGCGTGGCGATGTTCGTGGCACTGGCGTCGCTGCTGACCGGCCGCGCCGGTGCGCACCGATGTCGCGATGACCGGCGAGATCAGCCTGCGCGGACTGGTGCTGCCGATCGGCGGCGTCAAGGAAAAGGTGCTGGCCGCCCTGCGCGCCGGCATCAAGACCGTGATGCTGCCCGAGCGCAACCGGCGCGACCTCGAGGACATTCCTCCCGACGCGCGCGAGCAACTGCAGTTCGTCTGGATCGAACGCGTCGACCAGGCGCTCGCCGCCGCGCTGTAACCGCCATGGGCTTGCGGTGAACCGCCGCAAGCCCGTACGATCCGGCGATCCGCTTCCCGCAGATCGGCTTCGATCGTGTCCAACGGTGTCGTGCACGACCCCGCTCCAGTAACCGCCCCGCCGCCTGCGATCGCGCCTGCGATCGCGCCGCGCGTCCCGGCGGTCGCCGCTCTCCCGCGGCGCCTGCGCCGCATACTCTCCCTGGACGATTTCGAGGATGCCGCCCGGCGCTATTTGCCGCGCCCGATCTTCGGCTACGTCGCCGGCGCCGTCGAGACCAACGCCTCGCTTGCCGACAACCGCGCCGCCTTCGCGGAATGGGGGTTCGTGCCGCGCGTGCTCGTTGACGTGTCGGCACGCTCGCAGCAAACGACGCTGCTCGGGAGGACGTACGCGTCTGCCTTCGGGATCGGGCCGATGGGCATCAGCGCGCTCTTCGCCTACCGCGGCGACCTCGTCCTTGCACGCGCCGCCGCCGCGAACAACATTCCGATGATCATGAGTGGCTCATCGCTGATCCGCCTCGAAGAGGTCGCGTACGAGGCGCCTGCGACCTGGTTCCAGGCGTACGTTCCCGGCGACGTCGCGCGCATTACCGCGCTCATCGAGCGCGTCGCGAAAGCCGGCTTCGAAACGCTCGTCGTAACCGTCGATTCGCAGGTCGCCGGCAATCGCGAAAACAACGTGCGCAGCGGATTCTCGACGCCGATGCGTCCCGGCGTGCGCCTTGCGTGGGATGGCATCACGCGCCCGCGCTGGCTGTTCGGCACGTTCCTGCGCACGCTGTTGCGCTACGGCATGCCGCATTTCGAGAACAACGACGCCACCCGCGGCCCGCCCATCCTCTCGCCGAGCGTGCTGCGCGATTATTCCGATCGCGGCGAACTTTCCTGGACGCACTTCGCGCTGATCCGGCGCCTGTGGAAGGGAACGCTCATCATCAAGGGCGTGCTCGACGTCGATGATGCGCGCCTCGCCCGCGACGCCGGCGCGCAGGGCATTATCGTCTCCAACCATGGCGGGCGTCAGCTCGACGGCGCGGTGTCGCCGCTGCGGGTGCTCCCGCAGATCGTTGCTGCCTGCCCGGACATCCCGATCATGATGGACTGCGGCGTGCGCCGCGGCACCGACGTGCTCAAGGCGCTCGCGCTCGGCGCGCGCTTCGTGTTCGTCGCTCGCCCCTTCGGCTACGCCGCGGCGATCGGCGGCGAGGCCGGCGTTGCGCATGCGATCGCTCTGCTCTCGGAGGAGATACGGCGTAACCTCGCGATGCTCGGCGCGACCCGCCTCGACCAGCTCGATGCGCGCTGGCTGATGCGGATCAAGGGATCCTAGAATGCTTCGCATTCCCCAAGGAGGATACGCATGCTCAAGCGAGCGCTAGGTCGAAGCGGATTCAGCGTCGCGCCGCTAGCCTTCGGCGGCAACGTGTTCGGCTGGACCGCCGACGAAGCGATGTCGTTTCGGCTGCTCGATGCGTTCGTCGGCGCCGGCTTCGACCTCATCGACACCGCGGACTCGTATTCGCGCTGGGCGTCCGGTCATCTGGGAGGAGAATCGGAGACGATCATCGGCCGCTGGATCGCCAGGCGCGGCCGGCACGACGACGTGGTGATCGCCACCAAGGTCGGCTCCGACATGGGGCTGGGTCACAAGTGCCTGCGCAAGGACTACATCATGCAGGCCGCGGAGCAATCGCTGCGCCGGCTGCAGGTCGACGCGATCGATCTGTACCAGTCGCACTGGGACGACGAGACGACGCCGCTCGACGAAACGCTCGAGGCTTACGCGCGCCTGGTCTGAGCAGGGAAAGGTGAAGGCGATCGGCGCTTCGAACCTGAATGCCGCACGGCTGGCCGAAGCGCTCGGCGGTCAGCGCGCGCACGGGATTTCCGCGCTACGAGACGCTGCAGCCGCACTACAATCTCTATGAGCGCGAGAGCTTCGAAGGCGCGCTGCAGCAGCTGTGCGTACGAGAGCAGATCGGGGTCATCACCTATTTTTCGCTGGCTTCGGGATTCCTCACCGGCAAATACCGCTCGGAGAGCTGACTTCGGCAAGAGCGCGCGCGGGGCCGGGCATGAAAAAATTTCTCAATCCGCGCGGCATGCGCATCCTGGATGCCCTGGCCGCGGTGGCGCGGCGCCTGGACGCCACCTCGGCCCAGGTCGCCCTCGCTTGGCTGATGACGCGCCCCGGTGTGACCGCGCCGATCGCCAGCGCCACATCGCTCGAGCAGCTGCAGGAACTCCTCGCCGCGACGCGCGTCGAGCTCGATTCCGACGCGGTCGCCACGCTCGATCTCGCGAGCGCCTGAATCGTCGCGCTTGCGCGCGCGTCCTACGTCACGTCGGGCCGTTGTCCGATGGCGCGCGCCTGACGCCGGCGCGATAGTGGCGAACGCGGAATATCGCATCGATGCCGCGATCAACGAGGAGCGCCACGATGAACGAAAACACAACCCCCGGTACCAGCCGCAGCACCAGCGAAGCAACGCCTCCGGTGTCGAACGACTATCTGGTCACCGGCCTTTTCAATGACCGCACCAGCGCCGAGCGTGCGTACGACACCGCGGCAGCGCGCGGCTACGAGAACGACGATGTCGATCTGGTCATGTCGGACGAGGCGCGCAAGCGCCACTTCGCCGATGACGGCACCGGCACCCAGACCGAGCTCGGCACAAAGGCGGCGCAAGGCGCCGGCGTGGGCGGAGCGATCGGCGGCGCAGTCGGCGCCGTGGCAGCGGTCGTAGCAGCTGTGGGAACGTCCATCGCCATTCCCGGATTGGGCATCGTGGTTGCCGGACCGGTTGCCGCAGCGCTCGCCGGTGGGGGCGCGGGTGCCGCGACCGGCGGCCTGATCGGCGCGCTGGTCGGCGCAGGCATGCCCGAGGAGCGTATCAAGCGCTACGAGTCGGGGA
The DNA here is from genome assembly GCA_963816915.1 of uncultured beta proteobacterium. Lineage (GTDB taxonomy): Bacteria > Pseudomonadota > Gammaproteobacteria > Burkholderiales > Casimicrobiaceae > PALSA-1003. The sequence continues at coordinate 403,016 of CAWFMK010000006.1, read as the reverse complement.
TCAAGGAAGGCGGCATCCTGATGGGTGTGCGCGCCCGCAACGCCGACGACGCCGAGTACATCGAGCGTGGCTGGAAGTCGAACAGCGGCCAGGACGTCTATCGCTAGAGCTTGCCGAGGCCGGATCGCGCGAAATCGGCGCGGTCCGGCCGGGACGCCTTAGATCTGCGGACCGAGCAGCTTTGCGGCGTAGCCCCACATCTTTTCGGTGAAAGGGCGCTCCGTCCAGTCGCTAAAGGTGACGCGTCGGGATCGCCCAAGGTCTTTTTCGAAAATCTCGATCTGGCGGCGCGCGAACGCCGGGTCGTAGATGTTGAGGTTCTCCTCGTCGTTCAGGCGAAACGACCGGTCGTCGAAGTTGGTCGAACCGACCGACACCATGAACGCGTCGACCACCATCACCTTGCAGTGAAACATCGTGGGCTGGAACTCGTAGATCTCCGCGCCTGCCTGCAACATGTCGCCCCATAGCGCCCGCGAGGCGTGCCGTACTGTCTCGGTGTCGTTGTGCTCTCCCGGCACGATGATGCGCACGCGCACGCCACGCTTGATCGCATCGACAATCGTCTCGCGCGCGAGCTCGTCCGGTACGAAGTAGGCCATCTCGAGGTCGATGGAATGCTCGGCGGCGGTGACCGCGAGCAAATACATGAGCTCCATGCTCTCGCTACCTCCCGACGGCGAGCTCGAGAAGACCTGCGCCTTGCCGTTGCCCGCACTCGCCAGCGGCGGAAAATACGCTTCACCATGCGCCACATCGCCGGTCGCCTTGACCCAGTTGTCCAGAAACACCGCCTGCATCTGCGCGACGACGGGGCCTTCCACGCGAAAATGCGTATCGCGCCAGTGATCGGCGTCCTGCGCGTTGCCGGTCCATTCGGGAGCGATGCCCACGCCGCCGGTGAACCCCACGCGACCGTCGACCACCAGGATTTTGCGGTGCGTGCGGTTGTTGAGCTTGTCGAGGTCATACCATCGCGGCTGGTGATAGCGGCGGACCATGACGCCGGCGGCCTCCATCTCGTCGAGCAGCGCCTTGTCCATCTTTCCGCTGCCCAGCCAGTCGAGCAGCACGTTCACCTTGACGCCGGCGCGCGCGCGCTCCGACAACGCGTCGGCGAACGCCTTGCCGATGTCCCCCGACCAGTAGATGTAGGTCTCGAAATCGATCGTGCGCGCAGCGCCGCGGATCGCATCGAGCATCGGGGGAAAGATCTCGTCCCCGTTTTGCAGCACGTCGAAGCGGTTGCCGTCGAGGATAGCGGGCCCGAGGAGCACGCCCATAGTGCGCAGGAACTGCGGGTCGTGGATTCCGTACAGATGGGTGATCTTTTCCTTGACGCGTTTTTCGCCGGTGTTCAGGTTGACGACCAGCAGCACTGCGACCAGCGTGGCGAGGACGCTGATTACCGCGGTGAGCACGATCTTGCTACGGTTTGAGCGGCGTGCGGTCGGCGACATTCAGACCCGGGATGTCGATAGGCGCGCCATTATGACATCCGCGGCGCAGGCATACAGAATCGGCGCCGCAGCGATATCGCGGCGTCGTCGACCGCACGTCCACGTGCCAGTTGGCGGGCGACCGCTCAGGCCGCCCGCCAAGACGTCGATCTCAGCAGAGAGCGCGCTTCCTCGCCATGGCGACGGACTATTGGCCTGGTCCCTTTGCCGCCGCCTGCGCTTCCGCCATCCGCTTCGCCATCTCGGCCTTGATGGCGTCGAGGTTGAAGCTCGCGCCGCGTTGCATAGGAGGGTAGTCGAGGAAGGTCTGGATCGCCTTGCCCATCACCTGCTGGACGAATACAAAGCGCCAGAACTCATACTTGAACCAGTCGAAGTATTGTTGAGCACCGTCCTTGGTGCCGTTGTCCGGCCAACCTGTTCGCTCGAAAGGATCAAGGCGCAGGTTGATCAAGTAGGGTACGTCGACGTGAGTCTTCTCACCCAGCCAGCCGCGCGGCTGGTCGATGAAACGGTACTTGTAATCGTCGATGCGAACGGCGCCGAGAGAGCTTTCTCCAAGGTAGAAGATCTCGTGCCTCGCGGACGGACCTTTGCCGGTAATGGCGTCCATCTGATTATAGCCATCGAGATGGTTCTTATAGGTCCGGCCGTCGATCGTCTTGCCCTTGAGCAATTCTTCGGTGACATTCGGATTACCAGCCGCGGCGACGAAGGTCGGCAGCCAGTCCAGACCGGAGAAGATGCCGTTCTGCACCGAGTCCGCCGGCACATGACCGGGCCAGCGCAGGATGCACGGAACGCGGAAGCCGCCTTCCATGACCGTGCCCTTGCTCTGCGCAAACGGCGTCTGGCCGCCATCGGGCCAGGTGAAGACCTCGGTGCCGTTGTCGGTGGTGAAGATGACGATCGTGTTGTCGTCGACACCCATGTCCTTGAGCTTCTTCATCACCAGCCCGACGTCGTCGTCGAGTTGCGCCATGCCGGCTTCTTCGATGGACCAGCCATTGGTCGAATTGCGCAGCGCCTCGTACTTCGGCGAAAGATGCGTGACGATGTGCATGCGCGTCGGGTTGAGCCAGACGAAGAACGGCTTGCCGTCCTTCTTCGCCTTGTCCATGAAGTTGATGGCGAGATCGCGAATCTCGTCGTCCACGGTCTCCATGCGCTTGGGATAAAGCGTCCCCGCATCCTCGATTCTCTGCTTCCCGATCTTGCCCCAGCGCGGCATTTCAGTGGGGTCATCCTTGTCGGTGGCCCAGCTATGCACCATGTTGCGCGGCCCGACGACGTTCAGCAGGTTCTGCGGATAGTTCGGATGCGCGGGATCTTCCATCGCATCGAGGTGATACAAATAACCGAAGAACTCGTCGAAGCCATGGACGGTGGGCAGGAACTCGTTCAAGTCACCCAGGTGATTTTTCCCGAATTGGCCCGTTGCGTATCCCATGGACTTGAGGACCGTGGCGATGGTCACCGCTTCCGCCGGCAAGCCGATCGGAGAACCCGCCTGGCCGACTGTCGTCATGCCGGTTCGAATCGGCAGCTCGCCGGTGATGAAATTCGCACGACCTGCGGTGCAGCTCGCTTCGGCGTAGTAATCGGTGAACAGCATGCCTTCCTTCGCGATCTTGTCGAGATTCGGCGTGCGGCCGGCCATCATGCCGCGGTGATAAGCGCCGATGTTCCACATGCCGATGTCGTCGCCCATGATCACCACGATGTTGGGCTTGGTCTGGGCATGCGCCGGCGTCGCCGCGAACAGCAGCGCAACGACGGCGGCGGCGCCCAGTTGCAAATACTTACGGAAATTCATGTCAACTCTCTCCCGATGTTGATGACTGGTTCGCGCGCCAAGAAAGCACGTGACGTTGCTGTACGAGCAACGAACGTAAACGATGAATCTGGAGGGCCCCGCCGTGCCTTCGAAGCTAGGCCTCGGAAGCGGAGGATCAGAGAATAGGCGATTCAGGAGCGCGAGATTGTGACAGCCCGAAGACTGCCTCAAAGTCTCCGTTCGCAGTGTACGTGCAGCGCGCGCTCGTGTACATAGCGCCGTGCAGGTCGGCGAGATAGTGCGCGAATCCGCGCGGAGCACGCCCAATCAGGCGCGCGCTGGTGCGCACTCGCGGCTGCGCGCTCCAGGCGACGCTGGCGCCAGTGTCTTCGAGCGAGTGCACCAGCGCGACGTCCTCGTCGGCGTGCACCGGAGCAAAACCTCCGGCACGAACATACGCGCGCGCACAGATGCCGAGATTCGCGCCGTGGATGTGTCGGTGACCGTCTGCGTCCTGATAGCGCGATTCGAAGGCGCCGCGCAGCGCGGTCGAGTCGAGCGGCCAGTCGTGCACGCCGACCGTTCCGCAGACGGCGTCGGCGTCGAGCGCCAGTTGCGAGGCGAGCCAGTCCGGCGCGACAAGCGTATCCGCGTCGGTATTGGCAAGCCAGCGTGCGCCGTGTCGGAGCACGTACTGCGCGCCGATCGCGCGCGCCGCGCCTACGCTGCGCACATCGACTTCGAGACTGGCCACGCCGTGCCGCCGGGCGATGCGCGCCGATCCGTCAACGCACCGGTCGAGCACCGCAAGAATGATGACCGGTTCTCCGCGCAGCGCGCGATGATGCGACGCGCGGTCGAGCGCGGTCAGGCACGCGTCGAGGTGCGCTTCTTCGTCATGGACCGGCACCACGACGCCGATCATGCGGGGCGCTTACGGCACCACACATCGATCAGCGCATCGGCGTCCTCGTAATGGCCCACGCTGACGACTTCGCGCTGCGAACGCAGGCGCGCGTGCACGGAGTCTCCGGTCAACGGTCCTTCGGGAATCGGGTGGCGCCAATGGCACGCGACGATGGTTCCATCGGCGTCCAGTGATCGCCACGCCTTGTCCGCCATGTCGTCGAGCGCGTCGGCGTCGAGGTAATAGCCGAGTTCGCTGATTACGATCAGGTCGAACGACTCCTGCGGCCAGAATGCGGGAACCGCGTCGCATGTCACCAGAACGTTCGGCAGCGTTGATACGCGTCGGCGCGCGGCGGCCGCGGCGAAGGGGCTGAAGTCGCACGCTAGCAGCGCATCGCAGCGCGGCGCGAGCGCCGCGGTCAGCTCACCGATCGAGCATCCGGGCTCGAAAGCGCGGGCATAGCGTTGTTCCGGCAGCACCGCCAGCGTAAGCGCGCGCTTGCGCGCCTCGTACCAGCGATGGCGATAGCCCCACGGGTCGCGACTCTGCGCGTACATGTCGTCGAAGTGCTTCGCGCCGTCCCTCATCGCAGCACGACTTCGAACATGCGCAGGAAACGCTTGACGCTCGCGGGCCCGAGCACCGGGGGCCGCCCGCTGCTCGCGTCGGCGCGCATCTGGGTGCGATGCGCTGCGATGCCGGCACGCTTGCTCTCTACTGTGCGCTCGTCGAGCGCGACTTTGCACGCGCGTGACCACGGGACGCGGCGGTCGCCGGGATGCGACCACGTCCAGGTCCACACCGGCACCTCGATCAGCGTGCAGCCGTTGGCGCGGCTCGCACGCTCGGTGGCGCGCCCGACCGCTTCGTGGTCGGGGTGTCCGTCGTCGCGCCAGGTCGTGAAGACGACGTCGCCGCGGATCAGTCGCCGCCGCAGCACGCGTTCGAGCGTCGCCTCGCGGCGCGCCACGTGGCCGTCCTCGAAGCCGAGGCGCACGATACGCGCGCTGTCCGCGCCCAGCCTGGCGAGACCGTGCCGCGATTCTCGCCGGCGTGTGATCGCGAGTCGACGCGGAGTCCAGATGCGCGATCCCGGGTGGCTCGCGGTTCCGTCGGTCACCGCAATGATCGACAGCGGTCGATGCGCCGCGACCGCGTTCGCGAGGATGCCTCCGATCCCGAGCAGCTCGTCGTCCGGATGCGGCGCCACAACGACGACGCGAGAGTCCGGCGGAATCAGCCGATCCAGCGAGACCTCGGAAGTGTGCTTGCACAGCCAGTCGGTCCAATCCGATTCGCGTGGGCCTGGCCGGTCGAGATCCTTGGTCAAAGCGCCCATTGCGCCTCCGCGGCGGCGAGCGTCCCCAGCGAGGCGAGATCGCGCTCGGCATGGCTCTGGCGAAGAAAGACCGGTAGGTCGCACGCCATTCGCGCGAAGTGCGCGTCGCGGCAGAACGCGTAAGCCCCGAGCGCGCGTCCCGTGTGGTGAAGCACTGCATCGGCCGCGGCTTCTGCCGCGGCACGCGCCCGAAGCGCGAGGCGCTGGGCCGGCGCGAAGGGATCGTCGTCGATGTAAGCCGCGAGCTCGGCGAGGAGCGCGCGGCACTGTGCGAGCGCGACGTCGACCGCGCCAAGGTGCGCGGCAGCGTGCGGCTCGGGCTTGCGCGCGACCTGTCGCGCCAGCGCTTGGCCCAGACTGGCGGCCGCACCGTACCAGCACGCCGCGATTCCCGCACCGCCATGCCAGAAGCCCGGACGCGAGGTATACGCGTCGGGCGGTCCTACCGCGCGAGCCTGCGCACGCTCGAACACGACGTCGACACTCGCCGTCGCGCGCATTCCCTCGCCCTGCCAGCCTTCGTCGGTGACGATGACGCCGGGCTGGCGCAGGGAGACGGCGACGAGCTGTTGACGCTGTCGTTGATCCCATGCAGTCACCAGCGCGTGGGTGAGCTCGGCGGCGCCCGAACACCAGGATTTGCGACCGGTCACTTGCACCGGACCCGCGTTCGCGCCGTCCGCGTTTTCGACGGCATCCACGCTCAAGCGTGCCGATGACGATTCCGCTGCCCAAACGCCCCAGAGTGTATGCGCCGGCAGCGGTTTGTCATCGAGTTCCCATGCGATCGCAATCGCATCGGTGTGACCCTCGTAGAGCTTGGCCAGTGACAGGTCGTGCGCGGCGACGGCACTCAGCGTCTGCCACCGCTCCAGTGTTTCGCCACCGGCCGGCAGCGGAAGCTGGTCCAGTCCGGCTGCGCAAAGCTGGCGCAACGCCGCGACCACGTCGCGCGCGTTGTCGAGCGGCTGCACGAGCGCGGCGAGCGCGCGATCGATCGCGCTGGCCGGAGCGACGAGCGCACGCGACTGCGCCGAGGGTCGAACCAGCGCGGGCAGGGATTCGGCGTTCGACATGGCCGTGCAAGGCGCCCGCACGAGGGTGCGCCCCCAAGATGAAATGCGGTCATTGTGGTGGCTGCTCTCGGGCCGATATGTCGGTCGCGTCCGATTTCGCTGTAGGACAGCCCGTGTCGCCGGGAGCTTGACTGAAGCTGTTCAGGCGGGTTGCGCCCGGGCCATGGTTGCGCGCGCGAACATCGCGCGCACGCGGGTACCGCCGTGCGTCGCGCTGTCGAGGATCTCCAGCGTCGCTCCATGCCGTTCGATGACTTCGCGCACGATGGCGAGTCCGAGGCCTGAGCCGTCACCAGGTGTTCCCGCGATCCGGTAGAAGCGCTCCTGCACCTTGTAGCGCTCCTCGACCGGAATGCCCGGGCCGGTATCTTCGACGCTCAGATAGGCGGCCTGCTCGTCCTGACCGGTACTTACGGTCACCCGCCCCCCGGCCGGCGTATAGCGCAACGCGTTGTCGATGAGGTTGTCAAGCATTTCGGGAAGCAGCAGCCGGTCTCCGACGACACTCGCGCACTCGAGTGAGAATCCCAGGTCGATGCCCTTGGCCAGCGCGGCGGCGGTCCAGTCGCGCGCGGCAGTCGCCGCGACATCGCGCAGGTCGATCGCGCCGCGCTCCTGACCGCGGTCGGGTCCGCCCTCCGCCTTTGCAAGCGCGAGCAGCTGATTGGCGAGGCGGCTGGCGCGGATGGTTGCCGACTGCATGCGTTCGAGCTCGGCGCGCACATCGAGCGGCAGCTCTCGCCGAAGCAGCAGTTCCAGATGCAGCTGCAGGCCGGCAAGCGGCGTGCGCAACTGATGCGCTGCGTTGGAAAAAAAACGCCGCTGCGACGTGTTCGCCTCGGCGACGTGGTCCAGCAGGTCGTTGAACGCACTGACCACCGGAGCGATTTCGACCGGCAGGCCGGCGGCCGGCAGGGGACGCAGGTCCTGCGGCTCCCGGTCGAGCAGGTCTTCGCGCAGCTTCTCGAATGGCCGCAAGCCGCGGGTCATGCCGATCCATGCGAGCGCGATCGAAGCGAGCGCGATCAGCAGTGTGGAGACGAGCTCCGCCACCAGTATTTCCAGCACCAGCCGGGTTCGCTTGTGCAGCGTTTCTCCGACCTGCACGCTGAATCCGGTGACCGAGCGCAGCGCGGCGACGCGAATGGGCTCGCCGTTGTAGGTGCTGTTAAAAAAAATGTGCTGACCCGGCTCAATCGGTGGTGGCGCGGGGAGCGCAGCGACACCATCGATCACGGTGTTGGTCGGCGAGCGAACCTGGAAGATCACCTTGTCGGTGAGGTCGTAGACCAGCGCTTCGAGCGCTTTTTCGGGAAGATCGACGTGGCCGCCTGCGGCGTCGATGCGGACGTTGTCCGCGATGTCCAGCGCGGGATCGAGCAGCGAGCGGTCATAGGCGTTGTTGGTCAGTTGAACCGCCACGACATAGGTGATTGCCGCCGCGCCCGACAGGACGACTATCGCGGAGAGAACCAGGAAACCCAGCAGTTGGCGCCGAATGCTCCGGGGGCGCGCCACCGGATCACTCATCCTCGCCTTCCCACATGTATCCGAATCCGCGGACCGTCCGGATCAGCGAGCCGGCGGCCCCGATCTTGGTGCGCAGCCGCGAAACATGGACTTCGATGGCATTGCTCGATAGCTGGTCGTCGAAGGTGAGCAGCCGATCGGCGATCTCGTCCTTGCTGAGCACCCGGCCGGGATGCGTCAGGAACAGTTCGAGCAAAGCCCATTCGCGAGGCGTCAAGTCGACGTTGCGCTCGTCGATACGCACGCGCTTCGCCGTGACGTCGACGGTCATGCCGGCGACGGCGAAGCGCGTTGCCGGCGCGATGCGCCGCCGGAGCAGCGCACGCACGCGCGCCTCGAACTCCTTCACCGAGAACGGCTTGGTCATGTAGTCGTCGGCGCCCAGATCGAGGCCGCGGACGCGGTCGTCGATCGCGTCGCGTGCGGTCAGGACCAGCACACTGGTGGTAGTGCGGCGCTGTCTCAACCGGCGCAGGACCTCGAAGCCGTCGATGTCGGGCAGCCCCATGTCGAGCACGACGAGGTCGAACTCCTCGTTGGCGAGAAGCAGATCTGCGTGCCTGCCCGCGGCCGCGTGCGCGACTTCGTGTCCGGCGCGGGTCAGCGTCGTTCTCAGGCCGTCCGCGAGAAGGGCATCGTCTTCAACGAGCAGCGTTCGCACGGGGAGTGCCTTTCATCGCCAGGGATGCGATTTTACTTTACGCTGCGCGTGTGTGATCGGTTGCACGAGTGAGCATCGACAAGGTTTCGACGGCACCGCTTGCGCGGTCAGAACGAGTGCTTGTACCCGACCTGGAACCCGTGCGGCAGCAGCTCGATCATGAAGGGCACTTCGCGCTGATGCGCGTACCACCCCGACAGCCCGCCGACGGCCCATCCGGCGAGCACGTCGGTTTGCCAGTGCGCCTGGTTCTTGATCCTTCCGGCACCGACGTACAGCGGCAACAGCAGCAAAGCGTAGGTCACAGGTTGGTCGGACGCGTATTCGAGCACGTACGGCGTAACCAGCGCCGCGGCGACGGCGGCCTCGCCGCTCGGAAAACTGTAATTCCCTTTGCCCTTGAACCATAGACACGGATTGTCCTGCACCGCGGGCCTCACGCGCGTGAAAATGTACTTGCCCGCGGTCGCGCCCACCTCGGCGATGATTTCGGAATCGATGCCTTGCCACATCGTCTTGCCGAAGCGCGACTCCGATCCTTCCCACACGGCGCCGCCGATTTCGGCGACGGTCAGCCCCGCCACAATACCGCGGTAGACGTTCGGATTCCATGCGCCCGACTCATCGTACTGCACGGTGTGGTCGATCTTCGAGAGCCCGCAATTTTGCGCGTGCGCCGAGAACACGCCGAGCAGCGTCGCAAATGCCAGTGCGGCGCGCAACACGGCGGGGCTTTTCGCGGACATGACTCAAGCCTAGCGTGCTCGACTGACGCTACGCTGAGCGCAGCCTGTCGGACGGCTTGCGAAAGAGACCTGCCGCGGGCTCGTCCGGCACGAAAAGCCCCGGACGATTGCGCTGAAAACTTACGAAATGCTGACGTTTGCACACTCGATGATTTTCGAATTCCCTCTAAGTCCGCGATACGTTGATTTGCTCATTGCCGGGGAATAAAGTTTTCATAGCTCGCTGCTGGGGGGCAGGGGGTGTATTCGTCTCGCAACGATCGTCCTAGCCAGGAGGAAATAAAATGAATCGAGTCATCGCAAGCGGCGCAATTGTCGCCGCGGCACTGGCGCTCGCTTCCTGCAACAACGGGGGCGGCAGCAGCAACAACAATTCGGGCGTCGCGCTGAAGGCCGTCATGAGCGTTCCCAACGTCGGCGCTGCGACCAATTTCTCGTTCGACATCAGCGCCGTCGATCCGGTGAAGGGGCGTTACTACTTCACCGACCGCAACAACAAGTCGGTCGACGTGTTCGACATCAAGACCAACACGTTCATCAAGCAAATCATGGGCGGATTCGCCGGATGCGATACCGGACCCACCTGCAACGGCGCCAACAACGACAAGTCAGGCCCCGACGGGCTCAACATCATTCCCGGCACAACGTTCATCTATGTCGGAGACGTGAACTCGGTCAAGATCATCGACACCAACAGCGACACCGTCGTCAACACCATCGCGATCGGCGGCGCTTCGGGCTTGCGCGCGGACGAAGGCTGCTACGATCCCGATCACAAGATCTTCATGATCTCGAGTCCCGGCGAGAGTCCGCCGTTCGCGACGTTCATCGACACAGTGACGCAGAAGATCATCGCCACGGTGCTGTTCACCGATCCGGGCAGCGGTGCGGCGGGGCCGGCGTCGGCTGGGCTCGAGGCGTGCGTCTACGACCACGCCACCGCGAGCTTCCTGGTCAACAACGACGGCTCGACCGCGAATCCGCACGGCGAAGTCGATGTCATTCCCGCGTCGTTCGTGCTGGTGGGCACGCCCGCGGCTCCGGTGACGCTCACCCTGCCGGTGCCCTCGCCGGGCAACGGCCTCAAGATCTTTCCACTCGGCAATTGCGATCCGACCGGCATCGATCTCGGACCCGGCACCGACCTCGGCGTGATGTGCAGGCAGGGCACCACCAACGCACTGCTGACATTCCTGATCCTGAATCGCACCAACGGCACGATTCTCTCGACGCTCAACGCCGGCGGCGGGGATCAGATTGCGTACGATCCGGCGACCAATCGCTACTTCCTCGCGGCAAGCCGCTTTACGGCGAGCGGTCTAGCCGGCGTGGGCGGAGCGTGCACGGCCGCCGTCCCATGCTCGCCGCTGCTCATCGTCGTCGACGCAGGTACGCGACAGATCATCGGCAGCGTGGCGACCGGTAACAACGCGCATTCGGTCGGGATCGACTCCGTCGGGCATCAGGCGTATCTGCCGTACTCGTCGGCCGCTGCGCCGGCGGGTTGCGCCACTTGCGCCGCCAACTTCCCGAGCGGTGGCGTCGGCGTCTATTCGACGCAGTAATTCCGTTGCGGGCGCCGGGGCATCCGCTCCGGCGCCCGATCTGATCGAGGCCACGTCGTGGCTGCTCGCTACGGGATGGTCACCCCGACGGTGAGCAGCGCGCCGGCGGTCCCGAAAATAACCAGCTCGGAGCAATAGCGCACGATGCAGTAGCCCACCGAAGGCACGATGACCGGCGCGAAACCCGAGCTGTTGAGCGGGATCTTATTCTGGTACTGGCCGCTGTACCCGTGCACGATCCCCGCGGAGACCTTGAAGTACAGCTGCTGCGCGCTCTCGAACGGCCGGAACCGGTATCCGCCGTACACGTACTGCGACGACTGCCCGAAGGAGTTTGCGAACGCCGACGCACCGACCAGCCACTCCTCGGTGATGTTCCATTCGCCTAGGAGCAGATGCTGGTGATTGTCATGATTGGGATCGGAATGGAAGTGCGTCGTGACGACGCTCGTCTCGAGGTAGAAGCGGTCGGTTCGCCAAGGTTCGGGCGCGTCCCACTTCGACGGGAGCGAGGATTCCTTGTCCTGAGGCGCGGACGCCGCCGCGGCGTCGCTCGCCGGCGCGGATGTCTGCCCGAGCGCCATCCCGTGACACGCGATCGATCCGACCGCGGCGCACGTCACGAGCCGGCGATTCAATGCGCCGCCGCGCGCAAGATGGAAACGGCGTTATAAGCTGGGGTCACTATCGAGTCGATCTGCGCGGGGGCGAAAAGGGGTGATCAGCGCGTCGCCGAGACGTCGGCTCCGTCGGCGCGTTCGTCACGCTGCGACGAACAGCGAATTCTGCCCCATTGTACGCGAGCGCACAACGGTGTCTGGGTGGAGCGCGCACCGCGCCCTTCGCAAGCGGGCGCGATGGAGCTTCCAGTAGAGTCACCGCAAGCTGTACCGACGTGCGCCGTATTCGCGCGAGATCAGCCAGCAGATCGCAATGTCGATAACGGTGAAGACAAGCAGCGTCAGCGAGTGCGTGTGCGCGAAGCGGTAAATCTGGTAGACCACGAAGGTGCCGATGACGCCGAGCGCGACCGGAAATGCCCATAGCTTTTCACGCCACAACGCATAGACCAGGAACAGCTTCACACATCCATGCGCGAACAGATAGACAGTCGCAAATGTCTTGGTACCCGCGGGGAGCTCATGCACCGCATGCAGGATGGCGCGAGAGATCAGGTCGTCGGACTCGCCGGCGAGTTCGTGTGCGACGATCTGCCTGATGGCATCGTTGATGGTATGCAGCGGAACCGCCAGCAGCACCAAGCCGCCTATCATCTGCAGCATCCCGTCGATTCCCTTGATCAGGATCGCGACTTCGAAGGCTTCATGCATGCGTACGCGGCGCCGCGCATGGACGGCGGGTCGGCGAGTGTCCGCTCGGGAAGTCATCGCAAGTCGAAGGCGTAACGGACGCCCGCCCGCGGCATTCGTTGCGCACTCGGGGCGATCGGGCCGATAAAGGGACTCGCGTTCGGAAACCGCATCGATTTCGGGCCAGCGAATCGTGCGATCCGGATGGCGACGGTGATGTCGTGTCCGAAGCCTATCAGAAAGTCCACCCGTCCATGCCTGTCCTACGGACGAATCAGCGCCACGCTGACAGCGCCACCGTAGCGTTTCCTTAGAATCAAAGGCTTCCTACCCGTCGGAGCCGGCACGTGTTCATCTGCCCATACGACGCGCACTGGTGCGAGCGCGAAGCCTGCCGCAGCGGGACGTGCGAGCTGACCGGCGCGCCGCCCATGTTCGCCTGCGCCAGTTGCGGTGCGGTGGTGGAGGTGAAGGCGTCGCCGAAGCTCCGGCTTTGCGTAGAGTGCATTTTCCTCGAGATCGAAACCGAGCAAGGAGCCTAGCGATGGCACGCGCGCTGTGGAAAGGCGACATCAGCTTCGGACTGGTCAGCATTCCGGTCGAGATGTATCCCGCCGAGGAGCATAAGGAATTCAAGTTCTCGATGCTCGACAAGCGTGACTTCTCACCCGTCGGTTACAAGCGCTACAGCAAGAAGAGCAACAAGGAAGTCGAATGGGCGAACATCGTCAAGGGCTACGAATATGAAAAAGGCCAGTACGTGGTGCTCAGTGACGAGGACTTCAAGCGCGCCAACGTCAAGGCATCGCGCACCATCGACATCCAGGCTTTCGTCCCGGCCGACGAGATACCGCTGCAGTACTTCGAGACGCCGTACTACCTCGCGCCGACCGAGCGCGGCAAAAAGGTCTACGCGCTGCTTCGCGAGACGCTGCGCGCGACCGGACGCATCGCCGTCGCGCAGGTCGTGATTCGCACGACGCAGCATCTGGCCGCAATCGTCCCGGTGGACCGGGCGCTGATGATGAACACCATGCGCTACTCGGATCAGCTGCGCGCACCGACGCAGATCGACCTGCCGGCTGCCGGTCTGAAGGAAGCCGGCGTCACGCCAAAGGAAATCGAGCTTGCCAAGCGCCTAGTGGGCGACATGGCGGGTCACTGGAATCCCGCGGAGTTCAAGGACACTTATCACCAGGACCTGATGCATCGCATCGAGGAGAAAATCAAGAACGGCGAGACCAAGGAGATCACCGCGCCGGAACAGGGGGAAAGCGAGCGGCCACGATCGGCGCAGGTCATCGATCTCGCGGCGTTGCTTCAGCAGAGCCTGAAGGCCGGTAGCCAGGCGCGCAAGCCCGCGGCACGCACGACCGCGTCGAGAAATGGCGCCCGCGCGGCGGTGCGCGCGATGCCGAAGCGCAAGCCCGCCGAAACCAGGACCGCAAGGCGCAAGAGCGCCTGAGCTGAGCACCGTCGCACATGGCCCTCGAGCGCTATCGGGAGAAACGCAACTTCAAGGCCACGCCCGAGCCGCGCGGCGGGCCTCTGCGCAAAAAGAAGCAGGGGCTTTCCTTCGTCATCCAGAAGCACGCCGCGAGTCATTTGCATTACGACTTTCGCCTTGAGCTCAACGGCGTGCTGCTGAGCTGGGCAGTGCCTAAGGGGCCGAGCCTCGATCCCGCCGATAAGCGCCTTGCAATGCAGGTGGAAGATCACCCGCTGGAATACGGCGGCTTCGAGGGCACCATCCCGGCCAAGCAGTATGGAGGCGGCACCGTCTTGCTGTGGGACCGCGGCATCTGGATCCCGCAAGGCGACGCCGCGAAGGCGTACGAGAAGGGCCATCTCAAGTTCGAGCTGGTCGGCCAGAAGCTGCGCGGCGGCTGGATGCTGGTGCGCACGCACGGCAGCAAATACGGCAACGGCAACAAGAAGGCGTGGCTGCTGATCAAGGAAACCGACGAATTCGCGCGCCGCGGCGTCGATGCGCGCATCGTCGACGCCGAGCCCGACAGCGTTGCATCCGGCCGCTCGCTCGACCAGATCGCCAACGACCGCGAGCACGTGTGGCATTCGAACCGTTCGGTGCAGGCCAACGTCGCCGCGGGGGCTGTGGAAAGCAAGGCCAAAAAAACGCGGGCGCCAGCGTCCTCCGACGGCATCGCGGTGTCCGCGCTCGAAGGCGCCAGAAAATCGGCGCTGCCGGCGATGCTCACCCCCAAGCTCGCGATGCTGGTGGACGCGATCCCGCAAGGCGATGGCTGGCTGCACGAGATCAAGTACGACGGCTACCGCATGGTGTGCCGCATCGACCGCGGCAAGGTGCGCGTCTACTCGCGCAACGGCAAGGACTGGACCGATTCGTTGCCCCAGATCGCAGCCGCGGCAGCGCGCCTCCCGGTGAAGTCGGCGTGGATCGACGGCGAGGTGGCCGTGCTTCTTCCCGACGGGCGTACAAGCTTCCAGAAACTGCAAAACGCATTGTCCGAGGCGAAGCCTGCAGATCTCACCTATTTCGTGTTCGACGTGCCCTTCGTCGATGGTTACGACCTCCGCGCGGTCACATTGCTGGCGCGCAAGCGCCTGTTGCGCCAGATCGTTCCCGACGCCGACGCGACGCTGCGTCTGGGCGTTGAGGTGCAGGGCTCTGGCGACCAGGTTTTCGCGCAGCTGTGCAAGCTCGGATTCGAAGGGGCGGTCTCCAAGAAGATCGACTCGACGTACCAGGAAGGCGTGCGCAATCGCGAATGGGTGAAGGTGAAATGCAGCCTGCGCCAGGAAATGGTGATCGGCGGGTTCACCGACCCGCAAGGCGGGCGCAGTGGATTCGGCGCGCTGCTGCTCGGCGTGTATGAGCGCGATGGCACACTGCGCTATTCGGGCAAGGTCGGCACCGGCTTCAACGACCGCCTGCTGGTCAGCCTGCGCAAGCAATTGGATAAGCTCGAGCAGAAAACGCCGCCGTTCGCCAATCCGCCGCGCGGCTACGAAGCACGCGGCGCGCACTGGGTGAAGCCCACCCTGGTGGGCGAAGTCTCGTTCACCGAATGGACCGAGGACGGAACGTTGCGCCATCCTTCGTTCGAAGGCCTGCGCGCCGACAAGCGTGCGACCGACGTGGTCCGGGAATATCCTGCGGATGCGGATTCAACACCGATGCCCAAGCAGAAGATTGCGAAAGCCGTAACGCCGAAGCCAAGCGCCGTTGCCAAGGCCAAGCAGCCCACCGTCGCGGGTGTCGTGCTCACACATCCAGACAAGCTGCTCTTTCCCGAAGCGGGCCTCACCAAGCGCGATATCGCCGATTACTATGCGAAGGTGAGCGAGTGGATGGTTCCTCATCTGCGCGGCCGACCGTTGAGCCTGGTCCGCTGTCCAGACGGCTGGAAAGCTCAGTGCTTCTATCACAAGCACGCCGACAAGAGCGTCAACTCCGCGGTGACGCGCGTGCAGGTGCCCGAAGGCGGCGGTACCTCGACCTATATGTCGGCTGACTCGGTTACCGCCGTCGTCGGATTGCTGCAGTGGGGCGTCGCTGAGATGCATCCGTGGGGCTCGCGTGTTCCGCGGCTCGATCGTCCAGACCGGCTGATATTCGATTTCGACCCCGACGACGGTGTCGCATGGAGCGAGTTGGTCAGCGCGGTGCAGGTCCTGCGCACGCTGCTCGACAAGATCGGACTGCGAGGATTCCTGAAAACGACGGGCGGCAAGGGTCTGCACGTCGTGCTGCCCATCCGCGCGACGCTCGAATGGCCCGAGGCGAAAGCGTTCACCAAGTCAGTGGCGGACTTGCTGGTGTCGACGTTTCCCGATCGCTTCATCGCGACCCTATCGAAGGCGCAGCGCAAGGGCAAGATCTTCATCGATTACCTGCGCAACGCCGAAGGCGCCACCGCGATCGCGCCGTATTCCGTCAGGGCGCGCAGCAATGCGCCGGTCGCCATGCCCATCGCGTGGGAAGAGCTAGGCAGCGACGTCCGCTTCGATCACTTCAACGTGAAGAACGCGCTCGCGCGGCTGACGCGCATGAAAAAAGACCCGTGGACCGACTTTTTCGACGTTCGACAGTCGATCACGCAGGCCGCGATGAAAAAGCTCGGCTAGCACCGCTTGGTGGCATAGCGCACAGACCCGAGCCGGGTGCCACAGTACTCTGGTCGAATCCTGCAGGTACGCAATCAACGTGCCGATCGCAGGTCGAGTCCGCGGTTCGCCGCAAAAGGAAATTGGATGAAGTTTCGCAAATCATTGCTTGTCGCATTGTCGATCGCGTCGATCGGCGCGATTTCGGTGCCGCTGACGGCGAGCGCCCAGGTCGCTATCTATTTCAACACCGCACCTCCGGCGCCTCGCTATGAAGCGATCCCCCCGCGACGCCCTGGTTACGTTTGGTCGTCAGGTTATTGGAACGCCAAGAACGACAAGCACGTATGGCAAAACGGACATTGGGAGCGTCAGCGCACGGGCTATAGCTATGCGCAGCCGACCTGGAGCCAACACGACAACCACTGGCAGCTCCAGCACGCTCACTGGAACAAGGATGATCGCGATGGCGACGGCGTGCCGAACAACGCCGATCGCGCGCCGGACAATCCCGCGCGCCACTGATCGATCGACTAGGATCCCGGCTGGCGCCACAACGCCGGCCGTTATCACATCGCGTAATGCTGCTTGCGTATCAGTCCGTTGCGCGCGGGCAAGGCGCGCGCAAATTTCGTTGTAATTTTTCCCGGTAATTCGCGCCGGCGGAGGCGCCGATGTCGCATCCCATTGCCCGCAAATGCTTAGATTGAAGGGAAGTGGCAGGTCCCGGCGACCGACGAATTACGCGGCGCGCTTGCCATCGTCGTAGAGCGCGAGCGCCCGATAGACGACGCTGTGACCGGGTGTTGGGATGCCGTGCTCCAGCCCAAGATGATGGAGCCGCCCGGACAGCCAGCGTAGTTCCAGGGGCTTGCCGCGGTCGAGGTCCTCCGACATCGACGAGCGGAACGAGTATGGCATGCCCGCGAACCTGGACATGACCTCGTCCACGAGATCGTTGCGCTTGACGGTTCCCAGTGCGCGCCCCACGGCGGCACCTTCCTCGAGGAGCTGGCGTTGCAGGATGCGCGTTTCAGGATGCCCCATGATCTGTCCGATGTTGGCGCGAAGCAGCGACGTTGCTGCCGAGAGCGCCGCCAGCACGATGAACTTCTCCCAGATCACGGTATCGATGCTGTCGGTGAGTTTCGCATCGAGCGCATCGGCTTTGGCGCAGGCAGCCACGAACGCGGCCATGACGGGATCGCCGCCGGCCGCATCGGCCACGATGACATGCAGTCCTCCCGGGCTGCGGATGACGCCGGGGCGATCGATCAGCGCCGAGACATAGATCACGCCGCCCCTGACCTTTGCCTGCGGCACGCCGCGCGCGATCATGCCGACGCTGTCGATGCCGTTCTGCAGTGTGAGCACGCGCGTATCGGGACCGATCATCGGAGCGAGCTGGGTCGCGGCGACCTCGGTGTCCCAGAGCTTGACCGCGAAGATAACCAGGTCGACCGGGCCAATGGTCGATGGATCGTCGGTCGCGACGACGTGGTCGACGTGCACCGGATGCTGCGGGCTCTCGATGCGCAGACCATCCCTGCGCATGGCTTCCAGGTGAGCCCCGCGGGCGATGAACGTCACGTCCTCTCCCGAGGCCCTGAGCCGGCCGCCCACATAGGCGCCGACGCCACCCGAACCCATGATCGCGATACGCATGCGTTGCCTCTCCCTCTACGGTCCCTGGCGCTCGAGTGTTTGCTGCAGTCGAACCATGCCTTCGTCGCTCACCCGGATAAGACCGCGCCGTGGCCGATCGAGGTCGATGATAATGGCGAGCACCACCGAGACCAGCATCGCGAAGATAACGATCGATCCGTGTCGCGGTCGGCCGGAGAGGCCGTAGGCGTAGGCAATGAAGCCGAGCGAGACCAGCGCGACGACGTACAGCAGCTTCAACACCGTCTTCGGCACTTGGTTGTCCAGCGCGGCTCGTCGCTTCTCGTTGACGTTGATCATCTCGTTGACCGACTGGATGAACAACCCCGCTGGTACTGCACTCGCTCCCTGCTCGACCAGCCGTTCCGCGATGCCCCAAAGCTGCGTTTCGATGCGGACGGAGGCGGCGATGGCCGCTTCGATGCGAGCGTTGTCGACGACTGCGTTCATGAAGTCGACGCGCGTGTCGACGTAAGCCTTGAGCAGGCCAGTCACTTCCGCGCGTTCGCGCGGTGAGAGAAGCTGCGCCCGAAGGTAGGTCGTGTTGATGGCGCTCACCTCTTCCTGAAGCAGCACCTTGCGCGCATCGAAACGCGCCACCGCCATCGCGAAGTTGAACCCCAGCAGCAATGCAAGTAGGCCCAACAGGGCAGCCTGCACGCCGCCGACATGCGATCTGAGCACATCGTCGCTCCTGGGGCTGTGACGCCGCCCGAGACGGAATGCGATTTCCATCGCTGCAAGGAAGGCGATGATCGCGGCGAGGAACAGGAGTCCTTCGTTAACATTCCACAGCATTATTTCCCCGTCGGAGTTGTGACTGTGAGCCGAACGATCGACGGCGGTGCGATTATTTGCCGTGGCCGAAAAGACGTGCACGGGCCTTCGCGAACACCGAGCGCCGCCTGGGCCTCAGACGCGGGGAAAGCTCGAAGTAGCGACGATCGACGTAACACCACGCCCAGGTCTCGCCGCGTGCCAGCGGCGCGATCAGCGGATGCCCGGTGCTCCGGAAATGCTGGAGCGCATGCGCATAGTTCGAATCTTCGCAGCATCCTACATGGCCGCAGGTGAGGCAGACGCGAAGCTCGTTCCACGTCGCGCCGAGGGCCATGCATGCCTGGCAGCCGCTCGCGAGCGCGGTGATCGGTCGAATGCCCTTTGCGTGCTCGCAGGTCTCAGCGGTAATCATGTTCTTGCTGCTCAGGCGTCGGTGCGTACACGCGAAACGATGAAGGTCTCGCGTCCCGGGCCGAGACCGGATTTACGCGCCAGACTCATCGCCGGGCGACCGCAGTAGGGGACTGGACCATGATGCTGCCGCCTCAGGGAGCAATCGCCAGCGCGCGGGGCCGGTCACGCGCGCTTGCGCACAAAGACGTGCATCGCACGCTCGCCGGCGACGTGCTTCTCGCATTCGTATCCCAACGCGCGCATGTCGAGGCCCTCGAACAGTATCTCGCCGGAACCGAGCACGACCGGCCGAACCGCGAGGTGCATATCGTCGATCAGGCCAGCTTCGAGATACTGGCGAACGGTGGAGGCGCCGCCGCCAAGCCGGACATCGCCGCCCCTCGCGGCCGCGCGGGCCTGCTCCAGGGCGGCATGGATGCCCTCGGTGACAAAGCGAAACTCCGTGCCTCCGGCCATTTTGAGCGGCGCGCGCGGATGATGCGTCAGTACGAAGACCGGCGTGTGATACGGCGGCTCGTCGCCCCACCAGCCTTTCCAGCTGTCGTCCGGCCAGGGTCCGCGTATCGGACCGAACATGTTGCGCCCGAGAATCCAGGCGCCAATGCCGACGAAGGATTGCTCGGCCATCGCGTTGTCGATTCCGGTCTCGCCGCCGTCCTGGCCGTGCATTTTCCGCCAGACGCGCGTGTGAAAGAACCACTCCATGAGCTCCGGGCCGTTGACGCCGAGCGGATGCTGCAGATCCTGATTCGGACCGGCGCTGAAACCGTCGATGGACATCGCGAAGCTGAGTACGCGGAGTTTGGGCATTGCGTGGCTCAATCATT
The DNA here is from genome assembly GCA_963816915.1 of uncultured beta proteobacterium. Classification (GTDB taxonomy): domain Bacteria; phylum Pseudomonadota; class Gammaproteobacteria; order Burkholderiales; family Casimicrobiaceae; genus PALSA-1003. The sequence continues at coordinate 382,867 of CAWFMK010000006.1, read as the reverse complement.
CCATCGTAGCGCCGGCAGTCCTGCGTACCGGAATCCCCGTCGGATCGAAGTTCTCCAGGCAGTAGACGTTGATGCCGAGGTAATCGGGCGTGACCCGCTTGCGATGAAATGGATAGATGCCACACGTCTTGCAGAAGAAATGGCGTGCGGTCATCGTGTGGAATTGGTACTCGGCAAGCTGGTCGGCGCCGGACAGCAATCGGAAACGACTCTCGTGGACTTTCACCATGAGCGCATTCTTGCGCCGGCAGATCGAGCAGTCACACGTGGTCAGCTCCGGCATGTCGGATTCGATCTCGAACCCGACCGCGCCGCAATGACAGCTGCCACGATACTTCTTCAGCGTCGGTTCACTTTTCATGCGATGCTCACCGCCGCTGGCGGGCGCTGCCTTGCCAGGAACTCGGGTGTGCCCAGACTAACGGACGCAAAACGGGGCGTCAAACAACCCAAAGCCGGCATGTATCGCTACCCCACGGACATCTACAACGAACCCGAACCGGATACGGATCACACTTTGTTGCCGGCCTTCGCTGCGAGGCGCTCCGAAAACTTGGTCAGATCGATCACCACCCGGCCATGGGTGCCGCGACCGATCTCCTCAGTGCCATCCATCGCATGCACCCGGAATTCGATTTGCCTGCCGTCACTGGAGATGACTTCCGCGTGGGCAACGATGCGGCGGCCCACCGGGGTAGGCGCGAGATGACTGACATCGACCCGCGTGCCGACCGCAGTTTCGCCCGCGTCGAAGTACGGCTTGATCGCTTCGAGCGCGGCGTTTTCCATGGCCATGATCATCACCGGTGTCGCCAGCACTTCCGGGAGCATCGCATCCTTGAACCGATTGGCGAGGTGTTCAGGGGATACCACCATCGCGAATGAGCCTCGAACGCCTGCTGGTACGGTGCGCATGGGTCTCCCGCTTGAACAGAAAGCACGAGCTGCGGCGGCTGCGCTCCGGGCCGGCGGAGCGCAAGAACCGGTATCACGAAGCGAGTTAGGCAGCAGACCGGGGCGGCGAGCGCGCGACGATGGCTTTCTGGTACGCGGCTTCCATCACCGCCATCGCTTCCTGAGCCTGCCAGCAAAGCTTGCAGTCGCGGCAACTCCACACCGGTAACTGCAGCGCTATTTCGAAGGTCTCTCCGCGCGGGTCGGCGGCACGGAGCCGGTCGTTGACCGTGCGCGACACGAGATCATTGCTGCCACAATTTGGGCAATGATTAGTTTCCATCACAGCCTCCTGCGCCTCGCGCAGTACCCCTTGCCTCAACGCCTCCGTGCCGGGCAGCTATTCTGTTGCCTCGATCCGCCGCTTCCGGGCAGACGCTATGATGCTATCACGACCAGAATCCGAGATGGCAGGCCGCGGCAGGTCGGATGACGAGTAGCATTGCGTCCGTTACCCCACTTGGACTTTTCATGCGTTCACCATCGTGGCGTCAGAGCGGCCAGGAACCGGACTACAGGTTCTCGTTGGCCAATGAACGAACGTTCCTGGCGTGGATACGCACGGCCCTGGCGCTGCTCGCCGGTGGCGTTCTGCTGGTGCAGTTCGCGACCAGGCTCGAGCCGCACATCGTCGTCCTCGCGCTGTCCGTCGCGCTCACCGCCGTATCGTCGGTGCTGTGTGCCATTGCCTACGTCCGCTGGCGCGATAACGAAATCGCGATGCGTCACGCGCGCCCATTGCCGAGCACGGCCGCGATTCCGTTCCTGGCAGCCGCCGTTCTCCTGGTCTCGGCCGTCATCGTGGCGCTACAACTCCTGAAGTGACCGACGTCGACCCAGGGCTTCAGCCGCAACGCACCGCGCTGGCATGGACCCGCACGGGGCTATCGGTGCTGCTCAACGCGGCAGTGGTTCTGCGATCGGGCGTTCAGGCCGACCAGCCATTCCTTCTTGCACTCGGCATGGTGCTGCTCATTGCCGCCGCGGTGGCGGTAGCGTGCGGCGGCTGGCGCGCGCGGCGATTGTCGGTCGACGTCAGACACTCGGCCCCGCCGTGGCCGATCGTCGTCGGCGTGGTCGGCGTAGCGTGGTTCGCCTGCATGGCGGGTCTGGCGTCGATCGCTTTTACGACGAAGTGAACTTCAAGGCTTGGGACCGAAGTCTTCAGGCCCAAGCATCTGACGGACCTCGGTCTCGCCTTCCCAACCCGGCCAGTGCTTTTTGTGAAGTTCCATAAACCGCACCGCCGATTCGACCGCCTCCTGCTTCGATTTCAACTCGAACTCTGCGTAGCCGCCTACAACCTCGTTGGTCTCGGTGAAAGGCCCATCGGTGACTGTAACCTTCCCTCCCGAAAGCCGAACCCGGGCGCCCAGCGCGGTCGGTCCGAGGCCTCCACTGCCGAGCATCGTGCCGGCTTTGGTCTCCTGTTCGGCGAGCTTCCCAATGGCATCCATGAGCTCCTTCGGCGGAAGGCCTTGCGTCTCGGCGTGCTTCACTATCATCATGAATCGCATCGTGATACCTCCATGAATCTTGTGGGAGCAAGGCAACCTGAGGACTCGACCAGTCGACCCAGGCGCTTGCCTTACATAGTCGATCTAAGGATCTCAGATTCGACAGCTTCGGCTTTCTTTACGAGGACTCGCAAACAACGCCGCGACTAGACGCGACACCGACGCCTTCCGTATGCGAGCGCGGTGTGGATCCTGCCCGCAAACGACAAGGCCGACGGACAACCGTCGGCCTTGGAATTCTGGTGGAGACGAAGAGGATCGAACCCTCGACCTCCGCATTGCGAACGCGGCGCTCTCCCAGCTGAGCTACGTCCCCAGAGGGGCGAGATTATAGCCGCACGGGCTTGCCGCTCGCGACGGCGAGCCACCCCGTCGCAGGCGACCAATCCCTTGCGATGACGAACGGCGCCCCACCTATCTCGATCCGCGCATGTAAGCCACGCAGGCCTCGGCCGACGAACCAGGGCCCGCCGTCCAGCCATAACGTAGCATCAAGGCAGACCATGAACCATCTGATCATGTTGCTCCAGCAGTACGGGCTGGGGCTCGTATTCGTCAACGTGCTCGCGCTGCAGGCCGGCCTGCCGGTGCCGGCGTATCCCGACTCATCGTCGCCGGCGCGTACGCCGCGATGGGCGGCAATCCGCTGTGGGAGCTGGTCGTCGTCGGGGTCGCCGCCGCGCTGGTCGCCGACACCGGCTGGTATCTGGCCGGTCGCCGCTTCGGCGTGTCGCATCCTGCGCACGCTGTGCCGCGTGTCGCTGTCGCCGGATTCGCTGCGTGCGCCAGACCGAGATCGATCTTCGAGCGCTTCGGCCCGACGTCGATGCTGTTCGCCAAGTTCGTTCCCGGCTTCGCGTCGGTGGCCACCGCGATGGCGGGCGCGGTGCGCCTGCGCTACTGCGCTGTTCGTGGTCGTTCGACGCCATCGGCGCCGCGCTGTGGGTCGGCGTGGGCGTCGGCGCTCGGCTACCTGTTCCGCGACGCGATCGACGACGTGATGAACACGCTCAAGGCGCTCGGCCAGTACGGGCTGATGCTCGTCGTCGCGGGATTCATCGCCTGGGTCGCTGATCAAGTGGTGGCGGCGCCGGCATGTTCGTCCGACAGCTGCGCATGGACCGCGTGTCCGTCGACGAGCTGCGCGAGCTGATCGACGAACACAAGGTCAACGCCATCGTCGACGTGCGCTCGCCGATGACGCAGGCGGCGACCGGTCGCATTCCCGGCGCGCGGGCGATCGACATGCAGAAGATCGCCGAGAGCTTCAAGGGCGTTCCGGTCGACGGCGAGGTGGTCGTCTATTGCGCGTGTCCCAACGAGGCGACCGCGGTCAAGGTCGCGCAATCGCTGGCGCAAGCTCGGCTACAAGCGCATCCGTCCGCTGCACGGCGGCATCGATGCGTGGATCGCGGCGGGGCTCGCGGTCGAGCACTAGCCCCGCGATTACGTGCTAGATTCGGTTCCCCTGGGCCGCAGCCCGCCAGGAGGATGCATGAGTGCGAAAGGCCGCCCCGAGCACCGCGTAGGCCAGAGAGCCGCAGCACGAAGCGCGAAGGCACACCAATGACCAAGACCATCATCCAGACCGCCGCCGCGCCGGCGGCGATCGGTCCCTACTCGCAGGCGATGCGCGCCGGCAACACGGTCTACCTGTCGGGCCAGATCGGTCTCGATCCCGCGACCGGCAATCTGCGCGACGGCGTCGAGGCGCAGGCGCGGCAGGTCGTCGCCAACCTGCGCGCAGTCGCCGAGGCCGCGGGTGGTTCGCTCGACGACATCGTCAAGATCACGCTGCTGCTCGCCGACATGGCCGACTTCGCGAAGGTCAACGAGATCATGGCGTCGAGCTTCGCCGCGCCGTACCCGGCGCGCGCGACGTATCAGGTGGCGGCACTGCCCAAGGGCGCGCGCGTCGAGATCGAAGGCGTGCTGATCGTGCAGCACCCGTTAGCCGCGGGTGGACGTCCGATGTTCGACGACAGCAAGGGGCAGTAGCGCGAAGGTGGCCGCAAAAAAGCCGGCGCGCGAGGCGGCCAAGGCCGGCAACACGGTCGAGGACAAGCTCGCGCGCATCGGCATCGTGCGCGAGCAGGATCTCGTCCTGCACCTGCCGCTGCGCTACGAGGACCACACGCAGGTCATGCCGCTGCGCGCGCTTACAGCCGGGCACGACCGCGCAGGTCGAAGGCACCGTCGTCAAGACCGAGATCCAGTATCGGCGGACGGCGCCAGCTCGTGTGCCTGACTCGAGGAGGAGCGACGCGCAGCTGGTGCTGCGCTTTTTCCATTTCTATCCCAATCAGCAGAAGGCGCTCGCCGCAGGCGCACGCGTGCGCGCCTTCGGCGAGGTGCGCGAGGGCAACTTCGGACTCGAGATGGTTCATCCGGCGTTTCACGTCATCGCGCCCGGCACGCCGCTGCCGGACCGCCTGACGCCGGTGTATCCGACCACCGCGGGACTCGCGCAGGACGCGCTGCGCAAGCTCGTGCTGCGCGCGCTTGCATGGCGATCCGGCGCTGCTCGCCGAGACGCTGCCGCCATGGACGCGCGAACCGCGGCGCCTGTGGGGATTCGCGCAGGCAGTGCACTACCTGCACGAGCCGCCCACCGACGCATCGCAGAATCGCGCTCGACGAGCGCACGCATCCGGCGTGGACGCGGCTCAAGTTCGACGAGCTGATCGCGCAGCAGCTCTCGCTCAAGATGCACCGGCGCGCGCGCGCCCGGCGCAAGGCGCCGCGGCTGGCCGGCGACGGATCGCTGACGCGCACGCTGCTCGCGCGCCTGCCGTTCACGCTGACGCGCGCGCAACAGCGCGTGATCGCGCGAGATCCGCCGCGATCTTGCGCGCGGCGAGCCGATGCAGCGCCTGCTGCAGGGCGACGTCGGCAGCGGCAAGACCATCGTCGCCGCGCTGGCGGCGCTGCAGGCGATCGAATCGGGCTATCAGGTCGCGTTCATGGCGCCGACGGAAATCCTGGCCGAGCAGCACTACCGCAAGCTCTCGGCGTGGCTCGACGGACTTGCCGATTTCACATCGCGTGGCTGTCCGGGTGGGTTGCCGGCGAAGGAACGCAGAAACGCGCTGGAGGCGGTGCACAGCGGCGACGGCGCATCTCGCGATCGGCACGCACGCGCTGTTCCAGGACGAGGTCAGCGCTGCCGAAGCTGGGCCTCGCCATCGTCGACGAGCAGCATCGCTTCGGCGTCGCGCAGCGGCTCGCGCTGCGCCAGAAGGGCATCGGCGACGCGCATCAGCTGATGATGAGCGCGACGCCGATCCCGCGCACGCTGGCGATGAGCTTCTACGCCGACCTCGACGTCTCCGTCATCGACGAGATGCCGCCCGGCCGCACGCCGGTGGCGACCAAACTCGTAAGCCAGCGGCGGCGCGCGAGATCGTCGAGCGCGTGCGCAAGCTCGCTGTCGGCGGCGGACAGGTCTACTGGGTGTGTCCGCTGATCGAGGAGTCGGAAAAGCTCGAGCTGCAGACCGCGGTCGCGCTGCACGCCGAGCTCACGACGACGCTGTCCGAGCTGAAGGTCGGGCTGCTGCACGGGCGCATGAAGCCAGCCGAGAAGGCGGCGGTGATGGACGCGTTCGTGCGCGGCGAGGTCGAACGTGCTGGTCGCGACCACGGTGATCGAGGTCGGCGTCGACGTACCCAACGCGTCGATGATGGTCATCGAGCATGCCGAGCGCTTCGGGCTCGCGCAGCTGCACCAGCTGCGCGGTCGCGTGGGACGCGGCGCCGACGAAAGCGTTTGCGTCCTGCTGTTCGAGGAGCCGATGTCCGACACTGGCCAAGGCGCGCCTCAAGGTGATCTACGAGAACAGCGACGGCTTCGAGATCGCGCGCCAGGACCTGCTCATACGCGGTCCCGGCGAATTCCTCGGCGCGCGGCAGTCGGGCGTGCCGCTGCTGCGCTTCGCCGATCTCGAGCGCGACGTCGCGCTGATCGAGCAGGCGCGCGACGCCGCGGACGAGCTGCTGCGGCGCGAGCCCGGGCCGCGCGAGCGCATCTCGAGCGCTGGCTGGGCGGCCGCGAGGAGTTCATCAAGGCCTAGCGTGCGAGCGGGCGATGACACGGCCGCCGTAGGATGCTTCGCGGACTCATGCAAAGTGCGCTCGGCTTGGCTTGGGTCAAGGTTTCGGCACCCGAACGCACCGATAATCGCCGCGCAACGATCGACGCCGGCTCCGTCAGCGTGTCAGGAGGCTCCGATTTGCGCTACACTATCAGGTACTTACATTTAGCCAGCCACGATTCGCCAGCCCGCACTAACATGCCCCTCTACGCCCTCGGCCTCAACCACACGACCGCGCCGCTCGAGGTGCGCGAGCAGGTCGCGTTCCAGCCGGACACGCTGGGACAGGCGTTGCGCGACCTGATCGGCGCGGCCGCAGCGTCGAAGGAAGCGGCGATCCTCTCGACCTGCAACCGCACCGAGGTCTACTTCCACGGCGCGCGAGCCCGCGCCGGTCGTGCGACTGGCTCGAGGATTTCCACCGCGTGCCGCAAGGCATCGCTGTCGCCCGTACCTCTACACGCTGCCGCGGGAGAAGGCGGTGACGCACGCGTTCCGCGTCGCCAGCGGGCTCGACTCGATGGTGCTGGGCGAGCCGCAGATCCTCGGCCAGATGAAGCAGGCGGTGCGCACGCGCCGAGGCCGCCGGCTCGCTCGGCCTGGTGCTCAATCGCCTGTTCCAGCGCACGTTCGCGGTCGCCAAGGACGTGCGCACGCAGCACCGACATCGGCAGCGCGTCGATCTCGATGGCGGCGGCGGCGGTCAAGCTCGCCGAGCGCATCTTCCCGTCGATCGCCGAGCAGCGCGTGCTGCTGATCGGCGCCGGCGAGATGATCGAGCTCGCGGCGACGCACTTCGCGGCGCAGCAGCCGAAGTCGATCACCGTCGCCAACCGCACGCTCGAGCGCGGCGCGCAGCTCGCCGCGCGCTTCGGCGCCGATGCGATCACGCTGAACGAGCTGCCGGACCGGCTCGCCGAGTTCGACATCATCGTCACCTGCACCGCGAGCTCGCTGCCGATCCTCGGCAAGGGCCTGCTCGAGCGCGCGATCAAGGCGCGCCGGCACGCGCCGATGTTCATCGTCGACCTCGCCGTGCCGCGCGACGTCGAGCCCGAAGCCGCGCGAGCTCGACGACGTGTTCCTCTACAGCGTCGACGACCTCGCCAACATCGTCAAGGACAACCTGCAGATCCGCGTCGAGGCGGTGCGCGCAGGCCGAGGCGATGATCGCCGAGCAGGCGGCAAGCTTCCTGCGCTGGCTCGAAGGCCGCAGCGTCGTGCCGACGATCGCGGCGCTGCACGGCCATCACGACGCGCTGCGCGCGCGCCGAGCTCGAGCGCGCGCGAGCGGCTGCTCGCCGGCGGCACGCCGCCGGAGCAGGTGCTCGAGCAGCTCGCGCGCGGCCTCACCAACAAGTTCCTGCACGCGCCGACGCAGGCGCTGAACCAGGCGGGCGAGGCCGAGCGCGCCGAGCTGCTCGCGCTGTTCAGCGCGTCTACCGGCTGCCCGACGGCGACTAGCTGCGCGGCGGTCCGCGCGGCGCGGTCGCGTCGCCACGCGACGAGCCGCCAGCGTCCTCGCGCGAGCGACGACCTCGCGAAGCGCATGCGCTCGCGCTTCGCGCCGGTCGCGCGCAGCGCCAATGCAGACCCGATCATGAAACCATCGCTCGCCCACCAAGCTCGACGCAGCTCGCGCTCGCGCCTGCGACGAGCTCGACGGCGCTGCTCGCGCGCCGAGGACGTCGACGCGCGACCTCGACCGCTATCGCGCGCTGTCGCGCGAGCACGCCGAGATCGCGCCCGTGGTCGCGCTGCTACCGCGAGTGGCAGCAGCGCGAGCGCGACCTCGCGGCGCGCGCAGGACATGCTGGCCGATCCGGAGATGCGAGTCGTTCGCCGACGACGAGGTCGACGGCGGCGCAGGCGCGCATGGACGCGCTCGAGGCCGAGCTGCAGCGCGATGCTGCTGCCGCGCGACCCCAACGACGAGCGCAACGTCTTCCTCGAAATCCGCGCCGGCACCGGCGGCGACGAGTCGGCGCTGTTCGCCGGCGATCTGTTCCGCATGTACGTGCGCTTCGCCGAGCGCAACCGCTGGCAGGTCGAGATCGTCTCCGAAAGCGCGGGCGACCTGGGCGGCTACAAGGAAGTGATCGCGCGCATCGCCGGCAAGGGCGTCTACTCGCAAGCTCAAGTTCGAGTCCGGCGGCCATCGCGTGCAGCGCGTGCCGGAGACCGAGGCGCAGGGACGCATCCACACGTCGGCGTGCACGGTCGCGGTCCTGCCCGAAGCCGACCCGATCGCCGACATCACGATCAATCCGGCCGAGCTGCGCATCGACACCTTCCGCGCGTCGGGCGCCGGCGGCCAGCACGTCAACAAGACCGATTCCGCGGTGCGCATCACGCACCTGCCGACCGGGATCGTCGTCGAATGCCAGGACGACCGCTCGCAGCACCGCAACCGCGCGCAGGCGATGGCGGTGCTGGCGTCGCGCCTGCTCGACCGCGAGCGGCGCGAGCGCGCAGCAGAAGGAAGCGGCGACGCGCAAGAGCCTGATCGGCAGCGGCGATCGCAGCGAGCGCATCCGCACCTACAACTTTCCGCAGGGACGCGTCACCGACCACCGCATCAACCTGACGCTCTACAAGATCGACGCGATCATGGACGGCGACCTCGACGAGCTGACGCAGCGCGCTGGCGCAGGAATTCCAGGCCGAGCAGCTCGCCGCGCTGGGCGAGGAAAAATGAACCCGCGGAGGTCGATTGCGGTGGTGGTGGCGTGACGAGCATTTTCGCGTCGGCGCGCATCGCGATGCGCCAAGTCACTGCCGATGATCTGGAGAGCTTTTACCGTCTCGATCACGATCGCCGTGTTATGCGCTACATCGCCGATGGCGCAACGGGCACGCTGCAGAGCGCGCGTGCCGCGGTGGGGCGCGCGATGAGGTACTACGCGTTGTACCCGGGGATGGGGAAGTGGGTCGCCGAGGAGAAATCCACGGGCCGGTTCATCGGCTGGTTTTCGCTCAACTACGTTCCGGACACAGTTGAAATCGAGATTGGCTATCGCCTGCTGCCCGAGGCCTGGGGCCGTGGTTACGCGACCGAAGGGGCAACCTTGCTGGCAGGTCATGGGTTCGATCAGCTCGGGCTGTATCGCATTATCGGTCTCACGCATCCAGACAATTATGCTTCGCAGCGCGTGCTTCAAAAGGCGGGCATGCGCGACGCCGGATGGGGCCGTTACTATGGGCGCGACCTTCGCCTGTTCGTGGTCGAGGCTGCGCGGCAATGACGCTGCGGGTTCGCAGCGCGCTCGCCGCGAGCGGCTTGGTTCCATCGGAAGGACGCACGCTGCTGGCGCACGTTCTCGAGCGTGATCGTGGCTGGCTTGTGGCCCACGACCAGGACGAGTTGAGTGCCGTCCAGGCCAGGACTTTCGAGGCATTGACGCGACGCCGGCATGCCGGCGAGCCGATCGCCTACCTTATCGGGCGACGCGAGTTCTACGGCCTGGACCTGAAGATCACAGCCGATGTGCTGATTCCACGGCCGGAGTCGGAGCTCCTGGTCGAGCTCGCGCTCGAACGCGTCGGCGTCGACAGCATGTCGCAGATCATCGATCTGGGCACCGGCTCGGGCGCGTTGGCGCTTGCCATCGCGCGACAGCGTCCGCATGCGCACGTGACCGCGGTCGATCGCTCCGGACCGGCGCTCGATCTCGCGCGACAAAATGGCGAGCGCCTGGGCATCGTCAATGTCGAATTCGTCGAGTCCGACTGGTTCGACGCACTCGGCGATCGGCGCTTCGCGGTGGTGGTGGCCAACCCGCCGTACGTCGCCGACGACGATCCGCATCTGCGCGAAGGCGATCTGCGTTTCGAGCCAGAGGGCGCGCTACGTGGTGGCGTGGACGGGCTCGGCGCGATTCGCAGCATCGTCGAGCAGGTGCCGCGCCATCTAGATGCCGGCGGCTGGCTTTTGCTCGAGCACGGTCACGATCAGGCGCAGCGCGTGCGCGCGCTGCTCACCGACGCGGGTTTTGCGCAGATCCAGTCGCGGCGCGATCTGGCCGGAATCGAGCGGGTGACCCTCGGTCAACTCGCGTCTCGTAGCGGATGAGTCCGGATATTGAATTGCAACGTCACCAAAAACGACCCACAGCAGGCGGATGATCTTTTACAAAGCAGTCGGTCAACCAGCGAGCTGGAATCGACAACCGTAGACAAGAACAGCGTCGCAACGAATGCGAATCACGAGTCGCCGATTGGCGATCGCGAGTCGATCAAGCACAAAACGAAAAGCCCGCCGAAGCGGGCCTTTGCAGGAGCCGGGGTCCGCTACTGACGCCGCCGCCGCCCCAGTGCTACTCCAAATAACCCAAGACCTAGCAGCGCGAGCGTTGCCGGTTCTGGTACTACAAGCCCTCGGATTTCGCCGCCGGGATTGTTCATCGTATGAATGTTCAGATAAGTTCGGCCCGCCAGGAGGCCGGCAAGAAACACGGGCTCCGCTGTTGCGACTGTCCCTCCGTTGAGGGTAAGAAAGGCTGGGTTATAGAACACGGGATCCAGCAAGCTGAACACCGGGGACTGGTAGGTCCCGCTCGTCACGCCCAACGGAAAGCCGATAAACGCGGGTAACGTAGTCGCAACCCCGGCATTGCCTCCGGGTGCTACGCAGCAGTGAATGTGAGCCGCCGTGTCGTTCGACGTCAAGCCGGAAAAATCAATGTCTAGCTGAATCGTCAGTGCGGTGGGATCAACTACGATCGTTGCGTCGCCGGTTGCGGGCGTCGCAATTGGTGGATTTTCAGTTGCGCCATTCAGTAAGAAGGTAAAGGTAATCGGAACCGCGTGCGCCGCGCCTGCTACGAAAAGGCATGGCGTCACGAGGGCAGCTAATCTAGCGCTCCAGGTGCTCATTCTTTCTCCCGCGGGTAGAGAGAGCAGGAGAAAGCATTTACCGCACCAAACGCCAATTCTCCAACAAAACAACAGCTTGAGCCGTGCGCAAAAATGCGACTGTAAAATCCGGCGACATTGTACACTGCAAGATCGTGTGCCCGGCGTCGCGCGCCTGGTCCCAAGCCAATGGTGATAACTACCCTTTGCGCCGCGCCGCCCAATAGGTCGCCCCATCCGCTCCATAGCGCTCCGTATGTGCAACCTCGCGCTCGATCCGGAACTCGTCGCCCGGCGACAGATGGCGCTCCCCGCCGCCGTCCACGTTGAGCCACATCTCGCCCTGCACGACCAGCGCCCGCACCGCAAACGGATGCGTGTGTAACTCGACGACCGTGGAGGGCGCCCATTTGCGCTCGACGACCTCGTCGAAACCCTCGGCACGGGCCTGCTTCTCGAATGCTTCGAACGTGACCTGATTCATCGCTATCCTCCAGACACCTCGACCGGCGAAGCCCCAAGACACCGGCGCGCGCAAATTGCCGATCACCGTTGAGACTCGCGTCTGCGGTTCACGGTCTGTTCCTGAGTGGCGGTCGAGAGACAGCGACATTACGCGTGCCGTTGTCTTCCGAGCGGCTGCGGCTTGTGCACCTCCAACTTCTCTGCCCAAGGATCGAGCGCCGGCATGATAGTCGGATAAAGCGCTACCCCGTTTGAGAGCTGCTCGCGATAGCGCTGCAGTCCGCGCTCGCCGGGCAGCCGCACAGGATCCTCGCCTTCGCGCACCGGCGTTGCACGCGCCGCATCCGCGATGAAATCCATCTGCCGGCGAAAGGCATCGAGGCCGCCGAAGGCTTCCGGGTCGAGCACCTGCACGAACACGGTGCCTCCCCATCCCACCGGCGGGTCGGCGCGGCCGTGACCCGCCAGCCCGGCGGTCAGCGCCTCGATCAGCAGCGCCAGCGCGAAGCCCTTGTGGCCCGCGTCGATACCACCGAGCGGCAGCAGCGCACCCTTGGGGTCGAGCGCGAGCGCGCCCGGATCGCGCGTTGCATTGCCCAGATGATCGATCAGCCATTCACCGGGCAACAAGTTTCCCGCGGCGTGCTGCTGGAATGCGTAGCCCATGCTGGTGATCGATGTCGACACGTCGATCAGCATGGGGTCACCCGATGTGGGCAGACCCGCGGCGATGGGATTGGGCGTGATGAAGGGCCGCAGGCCGCCGTGCGGAACGACCGCCTTGACTGCGGGATCCGAGCTTTGCACGATCGCGATCATGCCCGCGTCGGTCGAGCGGTTGAGATACGCCGCGAGGCACGCGATGTGATGCGAATGATGGATCGCGATGCTGCCGGTGCCGCACGCTCGCGCCATCGCAGTGGCGCGGTCGAGCGCGCGCAGCGTGAGCCACGGCCCGGGCAGACGCTTGCCATCCCATACTTCAGCGGCGGCGCGCGCATTGAGCACTTCGGGCGCGCCGGTCTTGGTCATGCGGTCGTTGACGAGCTCGTCGAGGTACGGCGCCAGGAGGCCGAGTCCGTGCGTGCTGTGTCCGAGCAGGTCGCCGTCGACGAGCACCATGGCGACGTCGGCAGCGATGTCGTCGCGCAGTCCCACCCGTTGCAGCAACGCATGTGCGAAACTTCGCAGCGCGTCGGCGCGATAGCGTGGGCGGGCGGCGGTCGCTTGCGCGGAAGTGTTCATGTCGATGGCGAAGTGACGGAAAACAGGACGATAGCCCGGCATTCTACTGGACACCCACGTTGCCCCCGCCGACCCTGACCGTCAGCATCGTCACTTATCGACCCGACCTCGCGCAACTCGATGGGACGCTGCGCAAATTGTCGCTCGCCTTGGCGCTGGCGCGCGAAGCGGGCATGCTGCGCGCGGTCAACCTGGTCCTGATCGACAACACCGGCGATCGCGCCGTCGCCGAAGCGGTGGTCAAGCTTGGCGCAGCGCATTTCGAGAGCTCGGCGGTGACCATGAATTATCTGCACGGCCACGCCAACATCGGCTACGGCGCCGCGCACAATCTCGTCATGCACGGCGGCAATACGCATTACCATCTCGTGCTCAATCCGGATGTCGAGCTTGCCGAGGAGTCGCTGTCTGCCGCGCTGCATCATCTCGACGAGCATGAGGATATCGGCGTGATCGTTCCTGCGATGTTCCGCAGTGACGGCACGCGCGAATACGCCTGCAAGCGCTATCCGAGCGTACTCGACCTCGCGCTGCGCGGTTTTGCGCCGGCGTCACTGCGCCGGCTGTTCCAGAAGCGCCTCGACCTCTACGAAATGCGCGATCTGATCGGAGAAACGGTGGTCTCGCCGATCCCGGTGATGAGTGGATCGTTCATGCTGGTTCGGCGCAAGGCGATCGAATACACCGGCGGGTTCGACCCGAAGTTCTTTCTGTATTTCGAGGATTTCGACTGGAGCGTGCGCTTGAACCGCATCACCCGATCGGCGTACGTACCGGGTGTGCGAGTGATCCACCACGGGGGTCACGCCGCTCGCAAAGGGCCGCGTCATGTCGCCTATTTCGTACGCAGCGGTTGGCGGTTTTTTCGCAAGCACGGCTGGCGGTGGTGGTGAGCAGCGCGGCATCGAAGGTCATGGTGACAGGTGCCGGCGGATTCATCGGGCGTGCGCTGTGCTCGGATTTCGCCGCCCGCGGCATCGATTACGTCGGAGCCGTGCGCAGCATCGCTGGCGACGTTGTCGATCCGTCGTTGCGCTCCCTTGGCGATTTCGCCGCCGCCGATTGGGAGCGCGTGCTCGACGGCGTCGATTGCATCGTGCATCTGGCCGGGCGCGCCCACGTCATGGGGCGTGATCACGACCCGACGCCGCACATCGTGGCCAATGTCCACGTTACCCGGCGGCTGCTCGACGCCGCCCGGCAAGCGCGCGTTCGCCGATTCATATTCGCGAGCACGGTCAAGGTGTACGGCGAAAGCACGCGCGCGGGACGTCCTTTTAGCGCCGGCGATCCGCCGCGACCGTGCGATGCCTACGCGCGTAGCAAGGCGGAGGCAGAGAAGATCCTATGGGACGCGTGCCGCGATGGCGCGCTCGAAGGCGTAGTGCTGCGCCTGCCGCTGGTATATGGCCCGCGCGTCAAAGGCAACTTCGCGTTGCTGATCGAGGCGGTGGCGTCGCAGCGCCGCCTGCCTTTCGCCGGCGTCGCCAACCGACGCAGCCTGCTCTACGTGGGCAACGCAGTCAGCGCGATCGATGCAGCGCGCAGCGCGTCCGCGCTCACCGGACAGACGCTGCCGCTGGCCGATCCGCAGGCGGTGTCGACGCCTGAGCTCATCCGGAAAATCGCTTCCGCGCTCGACGTCGAGGCGCGTCTGTCGCGCATGCCCACGTCGATTCTGCGCGCGGGCGCGGCGCTGATGGGGCGGCGCGGCGCGTCGTCTCGGCTGCTGGGCTCGCTCGAGGTCGATGCGTCGCGCTTCGCCGAGCTCGCGCGCTGGGCGCCGGCCTACGATGTCGACCAAGGCATCGCCGCGACGGTGGCGTGGTGGCGCACTCGGCACGTGCTCTGAGGCCGATCGCGCCGGCGGCTATAATCGCTGATCGCGTTCCGACGCGCTTCGAGTCCAGACGATGCCACAACGCCGCAGCAACCGCTCCGCCGAACAGTTGCGACCGCTGACCATCACGCGCAACTTCAGTCGCCATGCCGAAGGGTCGGTCCTGATCGAGGCCGGCGACACGCGCGTGATCTGCACGGCGTCGGTGGAGGAAACCGTCCCGCCCTTCCTCAAGGGGAAAGGACAAGGATGGATCACGGCGGAATACGGCATGCTGCCGCGCGCCACCCACACGCGCATGCGCCGCGAGGCGTCCGAGGGCAGGCAGTCCGGCCGAACGCTGGAAATCCAGCGCCTCATCGGGCGCAGCATGCGCGCGGTTGTCGATCTCGCGGCGCTGGGCGAGCGCACGGTGCGCATCGACTGCGACGTCATCCAGGCCGACGGCGGGACGCGCTGCGCGTCGATCACCGGCGCCTGCATTGCGCTCCATGACGCCGTGACGTGGTGCAAGTCGCTCGGCATGGTTACCGGTGAAGCGCTGCGCGACCTGGTGGCCGCGGTGTCGGTCGGCATCGTCGACGGCGAGCCGATGCTCGATCTCGATTACGCCGAGGATTCGGGCTGCGATACCGACATGAACGTGGTGATGCTCGGCGGCGGCGGCTTCGTCGAAGTGCAGGGCACCGCCGAAGGCGAGTCGTTTTCGCGCGCGGAGATGGATCGCCTGCTCGAGCTCGCCGGCCAGGGCATCCGCACGCTCATCGGCGAGCAGAAAAAAGCGCTCGGCATCGCCACCGCTCCGACGTGACCGGCCTTTCGCGGCTCATCCTCGCCTCGTCCAACGCCGGAAAGCTGCGCGAGTTCCGTCGGCTGCTGGCGCCGCTTCGCATCGAGCTCCTGGGTCAATCCGAGCTGGGCATTCCCGACGCCGACGAGCCGCATCCAACCTTCGTCGAAAACGCGCTCGCCAAGGCTCGTCACGCCGCGCGCTACGCAGGCCTGCCCGCGCTGGCCGACGATTCCGGCGTGTGCGTGAATGCGCTCGACGGCGCACCGGGTGTGCATTCCGCGCGCTACGCGGGCGAACCGCGCTCCGACACGCGCAACAACGAGAAGCTCGTCACCCAGCTCAAGGGCGTCGCCGATCGGCGTGCGCACTACTATTGCGTGCTGGCGCTGATGCGCCACGGCAAGGACCCGGAGCCCATCATCGCCGAGGGACGCTGGCACGGCGTCATCATCGACGCGCCGCGCGGCGATGCCGGTTTCGGCTATGACCCTCATTTCCAGGATCTCGAATCGGGCTTGACCGGCGCCGAGCTTGCGCTCGAGACCAAGAACGCGCTTTCGCATCGCGGACAGGCCATGCGCGCGCTGATCGCGCGGGTGGAGCAAGAGCGATGAGCTCCGCCGGGCCGCCCGGAAGCGCGCCGGTCGACGTCGCGCTGCGCACGCCGCACTTAAGCGCGCTGCCGCCACTGGCGCTGTACGTGCACATCCCGTGGTGCCTGAAAAAATGTCCGTACTGCGATTTCAATTCGCACGAGGGTCGCGGCGAGGTGCCGGAAGCGCGTTATGTCGATGCGCTGATCACCGACCTCGAGGAGGCGCTGCCATCGATCTGGGGACGTCGCGTGTCGACGGTATTCATCGGCGGCGGCACGCCCAGTCTTTTCTCGGCGCAGGCAATCGATCGCCTGCTCGCCGCGGTGCGCGCGCGCCTCGCGTTGGCGCCCGACGCCGAAATCACCCTTGAAGCAAATCCCGGCACCTTCGAGCAGCAGAAGTTCGCGGATTTCCGAAGCGCCGGCATCAACCGCCTGTCGCTCGGCGTGCAGAGCTTCGATGCGCGCTTCCTGGCGGCGCTGGGCCGGGTCCACGACGACCGCGAGGCACGAACCGCCGCGGCCGCGGCGCTGTCGATATTCGACAATGTGAACTTCGACCTGATGTATGCGTTGCCCGGTCAGGCACTGGCCGATGCGCGCCACGACGCCGAAGCCGCAGTGGAGTTTTCTCCACCGCACCTGTCGTTCTATCATCTGACCATCGAACCGAACACGCTGTTCCATCGTTACCCACCCGTGCTGCCTGACGACGATGCCTCAGCCGACATCGAGGCGGCCATCGACGAGATCCTCGCCGCCGCGGGTTATGCCCATTACGAGACGTCGGCGCATGCGCGTCCCGGCCGCGAGTGCCGTCACAACTTCAACTACTGGCGCTTCGGCGACTACCTGGGCATCGGCGCCGGAGCGCATTCGAAACTTTCCTTCTCCGATAGTGTGATCAGGCAGGTGCGTGTTAAGCAGCCGCAGCAGTACATGGAACGCGCGGAAGGACGCAACGCGATTCTCGAGCAGCATCCCGTGACGCGCGATGACATCGGCTTCGAGTTCATGCTCAACGCGCTGCGCCTGACCCAGGGCGTACCGGTTGCGCTGTTTGCCGAGCGCACGGGCTACCCGCTCACGCTCGTACAGCCGGCGCTCGAGGCGGCCGAGCGCAAGGGACTCATCGAACGCAATCATCTGCAACTGCGCCCGACGCCGCGCGGGAGGCGTTTTCTGAACGATCTGCAGGCGCTGTTCCTTCCACCGGACGCACGGTCCGTGCCATCGGCGCCGATCGCGATGGTCGGCTCACATCATGGCCGCGCCTGAGCGCCTGGTCGACACCGTGCGCGCGTTGCACGAAGGGTCGCTGACCAGTGAAGCGCTCACCCGCGTCATGCTCGCGCGTGTGGCCGCCACCGACGCCAACGTTCAGGCGTGGGCGCACCTGGATCGCGAGCACGCGCTTCGTGCCGCGCGCGCCTGCGATGCGCGCCGGGCCGCGGGGCAGGGCGATGGCGCGCTTGCGGGAATCGGTCTGGGAGTGAAGGACATCATCGCCACCGTCGACCTGCCCACCGAGCTGGGCTCGGTCATCTATGCGGACGCACAACCGTCCGCGGACGCCGAGTGCGTCGCCCGGCTGCGACGCGCCGGCGGCTTCGTGTTCGGCAAGACGGTCACCACCGAGTTCGCGTTCATGCAGCCTGGCAAGACGCGCAATCCGTGGAATGCCGCGCATACGCCCGGAGGATCGTCATCGGGCTCCGCGGCAGCGGTGGCGCTGCGGCATTGCGCCGCCGCGCTCGCCACGCAGACCAACGGATCCATCGTGCGCCCCGCGGCGTATTGCGGCGTCACCGGATTCAAGCCGACGCACGGCCATCTGCCATACGCGGGCATCGCGACGTTCAGTCCGACGCTGGATACGCTCGGAGTCATCGCGCGCGCCGTGCTCGATTGCGCGTACGTCGCCTCGGTGCTCGCCGACCCGACGGGCGTCGCCCGCGACGTGCCCGAGCTGGCGATGCCGCCGCGGCTTGGCGTCTTCACCGGATTTCCCTGGATCGCCATCGACATCGAACAGCAGCGCACGCTCGCTTATGCGGCGGAAATGCTGCGTCGCGCGGGCGCGCGCATCGACGACATCGCCTTTCCGAAAGCGTGGCACGACGCGCCGCGCGTGCACCGATGCATCATGCTCTACGAGGGCGCGCGCGAGCTGGGATCGCTGCAGGATCGCGAGCGCGCGCGCATGTCGCCGAAGCTCAACGCCGCGCTCGACGAAGGCAGGGCGATCGACGACTCCGACTACGCCGACGCGATGCGCAGACGCGGCGAAATGATCGATGCCACGCGGGAAGTCTTCGCGGATCGCGCAGCGATCCTTTCGCCTCCCGTGCCCGCCGCCGCGCCGGAAGATCTCACCCAAACCGGCAACCCGTCGTGCTGCACCCTGTGGACGCTGCTCGGCGCGCCCGCCATCGTCTTGCCGGTCGCGCTTTCGGCCAACGGCATGCCGATGGGGGCGCAGTTGAGCGCGCCCCCCGCTAACGACGAGGCGCTGCTCGCCGCCGGGCGCTGGTGCGAAGCGCGCCTGCCTTTTGCCGGGCTGGGATAGCTTTGCCTATGCTGCGTCGGTCGAAGTCGGTGTTCAGCGAGCTGCGGTGACATGAAGCGCGCCAAGCATCGCATGTCCAAACCGCGCAACCCGGTGGCGCGTTCTCCGCTGCTCGCCAAGGGCGGCGCCCACGGCAAATCCACCGCCGCCAAGCGGCGGCAGGCGGCGATGGAATTGCGCAAGCTCGCGCTCGCGAAGGACGACGACGTATGACGCTGTCGCGGCGCGACTTGGAGCAGGGGCGCATGCGCGCGCTCTACGTGGCCGCAGTGCCGGCGCACAACGCGCTTTCCGACGAGGAGCTGGCGGTATCGCTCGCGGCGACCCTGGGGCGACGGCCGCCACACGCGGGATGGTGGGTGTTCGCCTACGGGTCGCTGCTGTGGAATCCGCTGTTCCCGTTCAGCGAATCGCGTCCGGCGACGCTGCATGGCGTTCACCGTCGTTTCTGCCTGTGGTCGAAAGCCTCGCGTGGAACCTGCGATCAGCCCGGACTCGTGCTCGGGCTCGAGCCCGGAGGCTCATGTCGTGGTGTGGTCTACCGGCTGCCGGAAGCCGAGGTTCGCGCCGAGCTCACGCTGCTGTGGCGGCGCGAAATGGTAACCGGCGCCTATCACCCGCGCTGGATGCGCGTGCGATCGGGAACCCGCACGCTGACGGCGCTGACCTTCGTCGTCGACCGCACGCATCCGCAATACGCGGGCGAGCTAAGCCTCCGCCAGCAGGCGAAGGTGCTCTCGTGCGCCGCCGGGGCGCTCGGGTCTTCCGCGGATTATCTCGAGCACACCCGGGTGTCGCTCATCACCCACGGCATCATCGATCCCTACCTCGAATCGCTCGCCACGACGGTGGCGAAGCATCGCTAGAGCCGCCTAGCTACATCGCGACGTGGCGGCCGCCGTCGACGTTGATGGTGTCGCCGGTGACGTAGGTCGCTTCGGCGAGCAGGAAATACACCGCTTTGGCGATGTCTTCCGGCGTGCCTTCGCGGCGCAGCAGCGTGTGCGAGATGATGCGCTGGCGCGAAAGCTCGTCGAACGTCGAATCGTCAGGCCAGAGGATGGGACCGGGCGCCACCGCATTGACGCGAACCTCGGGAGCGAGCTCGCGCGCCAGCGAACGTGTGAGTCCGACCAGTCCCGCCTTGGCGACACTGTAGACGACGTAGTTCTTGAGCGGCCGGTCAGCGTGAATGTCGGTGATATTGACGATCGCGCCCTGCGTCTTCTTGAGCGCCGGCGCCGCGGCCTGCGACAGGAACAGCGGCGCGCGCAGGTTGGTCCCTATCAGGTCTTCCCATTGCGCGGCGGTGATTTCTCCGACGGGCGTCTGGAAAAAAGACGACGCGTTGTTGACCAGCGCGTCGAGCTTGCCGTGCGTTTGCAGCGTCTGCTCGACGATCGAGTGCAGCTTGCCCAGATCGAGCAGGTCCGCCTGGATGAGCGCGACCGAATCCTTGCGCTGATTGTTGAGCTCGGCCTGCAGGAGTCGCGCTTCGCCTGCCGATTCGCGGTAGTGCAGCATGAGCGTCGCGCCGGCGGCATGCAGGCTGCGGCAAATCGCGGCGCCGACGCGCTTCGCCCCACCGGTGATCAGTACGACTTTGCCCTGCACGGGAAGCTCCGGATACACTGGCGTGAACTTCAAAGCCTAACACATCGATGCACGGCGCTCCACCGGATAAACGCTCGCTGCGCATGCCCGCGCCTACCGCCGACGCGTGCGCGCACAGCGCCAAGGTGCTCGCGCATGTGCGCGCTGCGATCACCGACGCGGGAGGCTGGATTTCGCTGGCCGAGTACGCGAATGCCGTGCTCTATGCGCCGGGGCTGGGCTATTACAGCGCCGGCGCGCGCAAGTTCGGCGCCGACGGCGATTTCGTCACCGCGCCCGAGCTCACGCCGCTGTTCGGCGGCGCGCTGGCAACGCAGGTCGCGCAAATCCTCGCGCATACCGGCGGCGAGGTGATCGAGCTCGGACCCGGCACCGGACGCATGGCTGCCGACGTCCTCGCCGCGCTTGCCGCGCACGATGCGCTCCCATCGCGATACCTCCTGCTCGAAGTAAGCCCCGATCTGCGCGATCGCCAGCACGCCGAGCTGGAGCGGCGCGTACCCCGCGTGCTCGATCGCGTTGAATGGATCGAAGTTCTGCCCCGACGCTGGCGCGGCGCCGTGCTCGCCAACGAAGTGCTCGACGCGGTGCCAGCGCACGTCGTTGCGCGCGTTCGCGGCACATGGCACGAGCGCGGCGTCGCGATTCACGGCGAGGCACTCGCGCTCGCCGACCGGCCGTTGGGCGAAGGTGCGCTGCTCGCCGCGGCGCGCTCGTTGTTCCCGCCCGAGGTCGATTACGCGAGCGAGCTCAATCCGGCGGCGAACGCGCTCGTACGAAGCCTCGCCGAGCGCTGCGTCGTCGGCGCGATGCTCTTCGTCGACTACGGCTTCCCTGCCGCCGAGTACTATCACGTCCAGCGCACCCAGGGCTCGATGATGACGCACTATCGCCATCACGCGCTGTCCGATCCGCTGTTTCTGCCCGGCCTTGCCGACCTCACGTCGCACGTCGATTTCAGCGCCGTCGCGCGCAGCGCCGTCGCCGCCGGCATGCACGTCGCGGGTTTCACTTCGCAGGCGCAATTCCTGATCAACTGCGGCATCCTCGATCAGCTTTCCGCGCAGGGTGACCCGGGATCGGCGCCCTACCTCCGTGCGGCGAATGCCGTGCAGAAACTGCTTTCCCCGGCGGAGATGGGCGAGCTGTTCAAGGTGCTCGCGGTGGAGAGGAACATCCAGCCTGGCTTGCTCGGGTTTCGCGACGGCGACCGCTCGTGGCGACTTTGACCGCGCGGCTCAGCGCGCGTCGCCAGTCGAGGACTCGATGAATGCGGCGATGGCCGGATCGCGACGAAGCAGATCGAGATCTTCGGCCGAGGGCAGCTGCGGACGATCGCGCACGGCGTTCACCATGCACAGGAAGCCCAGCGGCTGGTCCGTCGCGGCGCGGAACTGGTGCCAGGTGAGCGCAGGCACGTACACGAGATCGTGCTCGCGCAACTCGTAGACGCGCTCGCCGATGAGACAGCGGCCGGCGCCACGATGCACCATCACGGCATGGGCGTGCTCGTGGCGCTCGAGCGTCGTGTGCCCGCCGGGAGCAACCTCGAAGTAGCGCAGCTGCGACGCGAGCGCCGGGTCGTCGAACAAAACCTGCCGCGTGACGTCTCGAAACGGCGCATTGCCTTGCGCCTTGTAGTCGCGCACTTCGACGCTATGCCATCTCGAGGCGGCGGTCTTTCGGCGATGCACTGGCGTGGTCATGACGTGCGCGCCTGCTCAGGAGGTCGCCGCGGAAACCGGCCCAGTCGCCGACGCAGCGGCGTGCACCGCGGTCACAAACTCCCGAGCGCGCTCGTCAACCCGTTCCGGCGTGCCCAGCAGCGATCCGCCGATCAGCAGCATCGAGTCCGTGCCATAGAACGTAACCAGCTCGCGCACGCGCTCGACGCTCATGCCTCCACCGGGCATCGGCAGCGCAGGCCGCACCGTGCCCCATGATGCGCGCGCCGTGTCGGCGATCTCGGCGCAGGTACGCTGGTCCCACGCGAAGCGTCCGCCAAATCCGGGAAAGATCACTGCATCGGCGCCGAGCAGCCTAAACCACTTGCCGAGAAGAAAGGCGGGTGCGACGCGCACCGCACCGCCGTACCCGGGATGCGCGAGGATCGGCACGTCGATGTGCTCGCTCGCGAGCTCGGCGAAGGAGGGCATGCCGATCAGCGCCGGCGCGAGCAGCACCATCGTCGCGCCCGCGTCGCGCGCGGTCGTCGCCTGCTCGGCAAGTGTCGACGGCGATCCGACCAGGCTGGGCGCATAGGCAGCGCGATGTCCGGTCTCGTGCCACACGCGCTCGATCGCGCGCTGGCACGCCGGCACGCGCTCGGCGAAGGGTGCGTAGCGTTGATCGGCGAGCCCGTGATCGTCCTTGATCACGTCCACGCCCGCGCGCGCGAACGTGTAGCAGAGCGCGGCCAGGCGCTCCGCAGGCAGGCCCTGCGGCTTGAGCGCGGCACAGGTGAGTGCGCGGCCGCGGACACCGAGCTGCGAGCGAATGCCCTCGATGCCGAAGCGCGGCCCCTCGAATTGCGCCATGAATTCGGGCGGAAATTCGGCATCGACGAGCTCGACGTGCGCGTGCATCGAGCTGTTGCCGAACAGCATGTTCAGCGTCTGCGCGACGTCGAAGCCGGTGGTTTCGGTGGCCAGCCGGATGCGCACATCGTGCGATCCGTCCCCGCGATCGCGAACGCCATCGACACGACCCACGATGTGCTCGGCGACGAAAGCATCGTGAATCACTTCGAGCGGGACTTCGACGCTTTGCTCCACCGCGATCGCCTGGGCGACCGCCGACGCGTCGGCGGGAGCGCTGCGAATACGGTAGGTGACGTCGATCCAGGACACGGCGCGCGTGGGCTTGGGGGGGCGTGACGCTACATCATGCCTTGCCTCGCACCGTCACGTCCACGGCGCGACGTACGTCGGGCGGGCTTTACTCGGGGGCCGCCATTGTCCACAATCGCATTTCAACCTCCGCCATGGAGCCGCCATGGGTGCACCTCCCAACCACGCTCTCACCGTTCAGCTGCTCGAATGGATCGCCGCCGGCGATCGTACGTACGCCCAAGTCCTCGAAACCTGGCATTCGACGTGTCCGCGCCTCACCATTTGGGAAGATGCGTGCATCGACGGCCTGATCGACTACGAGCCGGATGGGCGTCTGGTGCGTGTCAGCGCGAAAGGGCGAGGCCTGCTGGAGACGATGCTCTCCAGCTGAGTTCGCCTGCCCGCCTCAACTGAGGCCGGTGACCGCCACCGCAGCGCCGTGAATCGCGCGTGCCTCGTTCGAAGCGAGAAACGCGATGACGTTCGCCAGGTCGGCGGGCGCGACCCATCGCGCCGGGTCGGTGGCGGGCATGGCGCGCCGGTTCTCCGGCGTGTCGATGATGGTCGGAAGCACGCAGTTGACGTTGATGTTCTTGTCGCGGAGCTCGGCGGACATCGACTCGGTCATGCGGATCACCGCGCTTTTCGCGGCGACGTAGGGCCCCATGCCGGCGACGCCTTTCTGCGCGGCGAACGCTCCGACATTGACGATTTTCCCGCCGCCGCCCGCGATCATGTGCGGCACGACTGCGCGCACCATGTGCAGCAGCGTGCGCGCGTTGATGTCGAACAGGAAATTCCAGTCCTCGTCATCGGTCTGGTGCACCGGGTCGCCGCTGCGGAATCCGCCCGCGAGATTGCACAGGACGTCGATGCGCTTGCCGTGCTCCAGCGCCTGTCGAAGCGCGGCGTTCACCTGGTGCTGATCGAGGAGGTCGGCGACGGCGAACACCCGCGTGTCCGACGGGGCGCCGAATGCGCTCTCCAGATGTCCGCGCTGCCGGTCGAGCAGCACGACCAGGTCGCCGCGCCGGGCAAACGCATCAGCGACCGCGCGGCCGAGGTTGCCGGAGGCGCCGGTGATGATGACCGTCCTTGCTGCGTCGCTCATGGTCTCTCCAAGGTAAGCTGACGCGCGGGCAGTACTGTGCCCGCGCATTCGCCGAATCCGATCCTGCGAAAACCGGCGCGCACGCAATGGCCGCGCAGGATCACCGTATCTCCGTCTTCGAGAAAGCTGCGCGTCTCGCCGCTGTCGAGGCGCAACGGATGCTTGCCGCCCATGGAAAGCTCGAGCATCGAGCCACCCTCGCCTTCGCCTCGGCCGGATTGCGTGCCGGTGCCCAGCAGGTCACCGGGTTGCAGATTGCAGCCGTTGACGGTATGGTGCGCGACCATCTGCGCGAGCGTCCAGTAGCTGTCGCGAAAATTCGACGTCATCAGGCGCTGCGGCGCCGAGCCGGCCTCGCGCATGCGCGCGGTCTGCAAAAGCACTTCGAGCGTGATGTCGATCGCGCCTTCGGTGCGGTTGGCCGCCGAGTCGAGATACGCCAGCGGTTGCGGATCGCCTGAAGGATGCGCAAACGGCGCGCGAAAGGGCGCGAGCGCGTCGAGCGTGACCATCCAGGGCGATACGCTCGATGCGAAATTCTTCGACAGGAACGGACCCAGCGGCTGGTATTCCCATGCCTGGATGTCGCGCGCAGTCCAGTCGTTGAACAGCACCAGGCCGAAGATATGCGTTTCTGCGTCAGCGATCGGCACCGCGTCGCCGAGCGCGTTGGACCGCCCGATGAACGCGCCCAACTCGAGCTCGTAATCCATGCGCTCCGATGCGCCGAGCCGCGGAGAGTCCACGTCTGCCGCCTTGATCTGGCCGAGCGGCCGGCGCACCGGCGTCCCGCTCACTACGATCGACGAGGCCCTGCCGTGATACGCAATCGGGACCCATTTGTAATTGGGCAACAAGGGATTATCCGGGCGAAACTGGCGACCGACCGCGGTTGCGTGATGGATGCTGGTATAGAAGTCGGTGTAATCGCCGATCGTGCACGGCAACGTCGCCTCGACATCCTTTTGCGCGATTAGGGCGCCGCGCAACGACGCTTCCCGTGCGCTGCCGAGCCGAAGGTCCTGCGACAGACGCCGTCTCAGTGCACGGCGTTGCTCCACGGACTGCTGCATGATCCATTGCATGTCGGTGGTATCGGCGAGACCAGCGCACTCGAGATCGAGAACCTGATCGCCGATGGCCACGCCGACGCGCCACGCCTCGCCCGAGGCGCGCCGGAATCGCCCGAACGGCAGGTTCTGGATCGGGAAGTCGCCCGCGGGATCGTTGGCGGTCTCGACCCAGCTGGTAAGCGTGGCGTCGTGCGTATCGTCGAGAGCGGTCACTTCGAGGCTCCGGGTGCATGTCAGAGGACCTTCCGAGCATTGAATCACGTCTTCAGCGAAGCACAAAGGTTGTCGTCACGGGGTTGTGGTCGGACGATTTCACCGGAATCGACTCGCTGGAGACGACCTGCAGCCCGCGCACGAACACGTGGTCGACATGGCGGCCCAGGAATCGCGTTCGCGTGTCGTCTCCCGGCGTGACTTCGGCGAGCCCGAGCCGTGCTGCGGTCTCCGTCAGAACGTGTTCGCGCGCGTCATTCCAGGTGTTGAAATCGCCGGCAAGGATGAGGGGACCTTCGTGTCCGGCTACCGCGTCGGCAATCGCGACCATCTGGGCGCGATACGCGTCGAGCAAGAGCTCGAAATTGATCGCGTGAACGTTGATCACGGCGAGGGTCTGCGCCGATCCGGCAATGCGCAGCCACGTGATCACGGCCGACTTTGGAATGCGGATGATTGGCTCGACCGCGCGCTGGGTGCAGCTTGCGAGTGGCGCGAGGCGCGTCGCGGTGAGCACGCCGATGTCGGTGTCTTCGTACAGGAACGAGCTGGCCATCACCCAGCCGAGGCCGGCGTCATCGACGATCGCATGCAGCGTCGGATCGAGCGCAGTTTCCTGGAGCAGCACCACATCGCTGGCCGCGGCGAAGCGCGCGAGATCGTGCTGCCAGCCGGGGTCGCTCTGCTTGTGGATGTTCCAGGTGAGCACGCGCAGCGGTCCTGCAGGCAGAGCATTGCCGGCGGTCGGATCCACAGCGACGCTCGATTGCAGCAGGCGTTCGGCGTCTTCGCATTTGAGTGAAAGCACCTTGGTGCTGCCCGCCGGCCCCGAGATGACCGCTCGCGGCTCTGTCGTCAGGACGACGCAGCCGTACAGGAGCGGACACAAGGCGAAGCGAACGAGCCATTTCATGCGTCCGATTCTCACCGATCTACCGGGATCGGTATACTGGCCGGGCTCGGGCGGACGGTTTCGCCAAGGGAGGTGTCGAAGGGCAGGTCACTCACGTGGCATTGCGCGCGACGCCAGGTTTCCATCCGAACAAAGGGGAGCATCCATGCATCGTCGTTACACAGCGGTTTGCGCGCTCGCGGCGCCGTTGCTGTTCTGCGCGGCCAGCGCGCTGGCCGCAAAAAGCGAAGTGAAGGGCGCGGCCATTCTCGACACGCCGTGCGGCAAGACCTCGGTAAAGCAGATGGGATTGGTCCATGCGGGCAACATGGAAGAAGCGAACAAGCTGACGACCAAAGAAATGCAGGACCAGTGGAAGGCGATGCCGGCGAAGGACCGCACCATGATGAGCGGCATGATGAAAGACATGTCGCAGACCGAGCAGGCGTATGCGGCCGACATCAAGGCCAATGGCGTGCTGGTCGTCGACGGTCCGGCGGCGACGCTCACAGTCAAGAAAACGGCGAAGGACGCCAATGGCAGCAGCACCACGACCATGACGCAGAATTTCAAGATGGACGGAGCGCAGTGCATGATCACGCGCTGATCATGACTTGACCCGCGGAGCGCTGGTGCGCTCCCGCGGGTTGGCTGGCCCGCCCTACCGGTCGATCCCATGCGCACCCTTCACGTGATCATTGCCGTGTGCTGCACGACGTTTCTCGCGGGCTGCGGCAAAGAGCAATCTGCCGCTGTGCCCGTGACGGTCGCGAAAAAAATCGTCGTCGAGACGATTCCGCCCTACACCTATCCGTCGCCGGTCAAAGGCCATTACAAGGAGATCAACCTCGGCGAATTCGACGTCGTCGACGGCGTCGCCTATCCCGCGGGCTCGGGCATCGGCACCGTCGTCTATGTCACCGAGAAAGCGATCGCCTCGCCGGTGATTGCAGGATCGACGTGCCCGATGACGCAGGCGCGCGCGCTCACCATGCTGCGCGATTCGCGCTATCTGGAAGTGACGTTGGACAACGGCGTCTCGAAGTATTTCGCGGCGGGCTCGGCGTTCAACGGCAGCAGCTACGAGACCGAGGTCGGCGGCCATTACTGGACGAGCCGGATGAAGGCGGACCCCGAGCGCGCCGTCGGCAACGTAACGCACAGGCGCGAAGGCAGCTTCGACTTCGATCTGCCGCGGTCGAATCCGGGCGTCCGCGAAACCAGCGTCAGCGATCGCGAGAAAAGCCTTCGTGGCGACCCGGTCGCGCCCAGGCCGACACAAGCCGCGGTCAATGCTGCGTACGTGGCGGTCCACGACGCCGCGGTGAAAAAGAACCTCAAGGCGGTACTCACTGCGCTGGGCTTCGACGAGAAGCAGAATCTCGCCATACGTGGCATGGAAGGCATCGACGCCGACCTCGCGGTCTATTCCGACAGATTTCTCCTGCCAGGCGCGCCCGGCGAGTTCACCGCCAAGGCCGGGACCGGCCTTCGAGCGAAGAGGTGACGAGCACGGGCAGGTCGCGCAGCTTGCGATCGTTGACCAGCTGCTTTCCAGGCTCGTCGGCCCCGCGCTGGCGCATGCATGACCTGCCGGCGGTATTGCAGCCCGCCCGACCAAGAAACACGGTCGCATAGCTTCCGATGCCGCCGACGTTGGCGTCGAGCACGGGTTCCAAGTTTCCGTCGCGCTCCTGACGCGACTGCTCGACCATGGCCAGATACTCCTCGGGATAAGGCGTTGCCGGCACGATCTCGAACATGTCGCTGCCAAATGCGCGGTGGATCAACCCCGCCACGACGCGCGTGTTTCCCGTGCGCGAAAAGTAAGCAACGAGGATCGATGATTCGCGCGCTCGGTATTGCGCTCGGCCGTGGTAACCGAAACCGGCGTAACGCTGCCCAGAGAAAGACCTGCGAGCGACATCATCAGCGCGCGGCGCAACGGGTAGGGGAAGGCCCCCATCGTTTCTGCCGGGCTATCGTCCCACGCGAGCTTGCAGCGCGGCCGGGTAACGGTCGCCCTCGATGCGAACACGTGCCAACGCATCGTTGATCTTGCGCAGATCACCAGTCGACAGCTGGAGAACAGCCGCCCCGAGGTTCTCGTCGAGTCGGTGGAGCTTTGTGGTGCCCGGAATCGGCACGATCCACTGCCGTTGCGCCAACAGCCAGGCAAGTGCGATCTGCGCCGGTGTCGCGCCGATTCCCTTGGCGATCTCACCCAGCAGATCGACGAGCGCCTGATTCGCGCGCAGCGCTTCGGGCGTGAAGCGCGGCACGATGCTGCGGAAGTCGTCGCTGCCGAAGGTGGCGCCGACGCCGATCGCGCCGGTGAGAAAGCCCTTGCCCAAAGGACTGAAGGGCACGAAACCGATACCGAGTTCTTCGAGCGTCGGCAGGATTTCTTTCTCGGGCTCGCGCCACCAAAGCGAGTATTCGCTCTGCAGCGCCGTGACCGGTTGCACGGCATGCGCACGGCGAATGGTCTGCACGCCGGCTTCGGAGAGGCCGAAGTGTTTTACCTTTCCAGCCTGGATCAGCTCCTTGACAGCGCCGGCAACGTCCTCGATCGGCACATCGGGGTCGACGCGGTGCTGATACAGCAAGTCGATGACGTCGGTTCTCAGGCGCTTCAGCGAGCCTTCCACGGCCCATTTGATGTGCTCTGGACGACTGTTGAGGATTTGTTGCTTGCCGTCGTCGCCGAACGTGAAGCCGAACTTGGTGGCGATGACCACCCGATCCCGGATCGGAGCGAGCGCTTCGCCGACGACCTCCTCGTTCAGATAAGGCCCGTAGACCTCGGCGGTGTCGAAGAAGGTCACGCCACGATCCACCGCCGCACGGATCAGCGAGATCGCGCTCGATCTGTCCGTCGCAGTGCCGTAGCCGTGGCTGAGACCCATGCAGCCGAGTCCGAGCGCCGAGACTGTGAGTCCGTTGCTGCCGAGTTGGCGAAAGTTCATGGATGACTCCGTGCTTGTTGTATCGAGCGGCGTCACGGGGCGAGTTGTTTCAACGTTGCGTCCCTCGGTCGCTTCGGCATGCAAGGAGTCTACGGCTCCCATTGGCATATGAATAGGCGGCAACCCTTGATTGATTGACAACTCAGAACGGATAATGAGGCGGACAGGGGTACGTATGGCCATCAACGAATTACGTTCCATCTCCATCTTCGTCAGAGCGGCCGAACTTGGCAGCCTGCGCAAGGCTGCGGCAGCGGTCAACATCAGCCCCCAGGCGGCCAGCCACGCACTGGCGCAGTTGGAGCAACACCTCGACGTCCGGCTGTTCCACCGCACCACACGCGTGATGTCGCTGACTGATGAGGGCCGGCAGTTTCTGGAAAAGGCCCAGCCGGCGCTGCTTGGACTTCAGCGCGCCTTGCAGACGGCGAAGCGCGCGAAGGAGGAGATTGCGGGACCGCTGCGCATCGTGGGACCGCGCTCGACGTTCCAGTCCATCGTGTGGCGGTTGCTGGAAGAGTTCTGTCGGCAATACCCAGAGATCGTGCCCGACGTGCGACTGGAGGATCGAGTCGGCAATTGGGTAGAAGACCAGGTCGATGTCGGTTTCCGGCTCGGGCCGTCACCGCATGAGGGTGTCATTGCCCGGCGCCTGTTTCCAGTGCAAATGATCATCTGCGCTTCGCCAGCCTACCTCGACAGACACGGCACACCTGAGAGCCTGGCGGCTTTGCATTCGCACCGCTGCAGCGTGTTCCGGCACCCCGGTACTGGAGCGATCGTGCCATGGCGTGTGAAGGTGGACGATGACGTCGTCGAGCAGCCGGTCGTCCCAGCGATCTGCACCAACGACGAAATCCTGGAACTTCACGCGGTGCTGGCGGGCCACGTGATAGGCCAATTGGCCGGCGTCAGCGCGGCGCCGTACATTCGTTCAGGCAAACTCGTGCCTCTGCTGGTTGATCACATGCCTGATCGCGCCAGCTACTTCGTGTACTTTGGGAGCCGGAGGTCGCAGCCAGCGCGAGCACGGGCCTTTATCAACGTGGCGGAAAAAAGATTGGTCGACAACGCCGACTACGTTCTTAGCCCGAAAGAATTGAGACCCACTCGAGTCAAGGCGCATCGCAACGAATGAATCACTTCTCGCACCGGTTGTGCGTCGCCCCGATGATGGACTGGACCGACCGGCACTGCCGCTATTTCCTGCGGCTGGTCAGCCCGCACGCGCGCCTCTACACCGAGATGGTGACCACGGGTGCGCTGCAGTTCGGCAACGTGCCTCGCCATCTCGATTTCGACCCGGCGGAGCATCCGGTCGGCTTGCAGCTCGGCGGCAGCGACCCGCTGCACCTCGCGGACAGCGCGAAACTCGGCGAGGCGTGGGGTTACGTCGAGATCAATCTCAATGTAGGCTGCCCGTCGGAGCGCGTGCAGACGGGGAGCTTCGGCGCGTGCCTGATGCGCGAGCCTGCGCTGGTCGCGCAATGCGTCGCGGCGATGCGCGATGCGGTATCGCTGCCGGTGACGGTTAAGCATCGCATCGGCATCGACGCCATCGAGGACTACGGATTCGTGCGCGATTTCGTCGGCACCGTCGCCGAAGCCGGCGCCAGCGCGTTCATGGTGCATGCACGCAACGCGATCCTCAAGGGACTCTCGCCCAAGCAGAACCGCAAGGTGCCGCCGCTCAAGTACGACTACGTCTACCGACTCAAGCGCGATTTCCCTGCGCTGACCATCGTCATCAACGGCGGCATCACCGGCATTCGCGACATCGCGCACGAGCTCGAGCAGGTCGACGGCGTCATGCTCGGCCGCGCCGCGTATCACGATCCGTGGTTGCTCGCGCAGGCAGAGGCGGTGTGCTTCGCCGGCAAGGCGCCGGTGCACACGCGTGGCGACGTCATCGCCGCGCTGGTGCGGTACGCCGAGGCGCAGCGCGCGCGCGGCGTGCCGCTGCGCGCGATCGCGCGTCACGTGCTGGGGCTTTATCACGGACAGCCCGGCGGGCGGCGCTTTCGCCAGCTCCTGTCGGACGCGGCGCGTCTCGACGAAGGCGATCCGCATTTGCTGCTCGAAGCCGCCGCGCAGGTCGACGGCGAGGTCGCGGAAGTGGCCGACGCCCCGGCCTAGGACATTAACGGCGGCGCTTATTTCTCCACGCCGTCGGCGGGTCGGCGCTGATCGTCTCCGCGAAGTCGCCGGGCGTGCCGCGCAGAAAGCGGTCGGGCGCGATTTCGGCGAAGATCGACGCGCCGACGTAGGCCACGACCAGGACGTAGACGACGATACTCGTCGGAAGAATGTCGAGCGCGAAATAACACACCATCAGCACCGCCACCCAGCGCATCAGCACCAGTCCGAAGCGCTGCTTGAGCTTGAGTGCTTCCGGCGTGTGCGTGTCCAGCGCGCGGTAAAGGCTCACGTACGACCACAGCGCCATCGCAGACTGCACCAGCATCCCGATGCGAAGCGAGCGGTCCGCCAGCGCTTCGCGAAACGAGAAGCCCGAGATCGCGAGCGCGATCCCAACCGGCATGCCCAGCGGCACTGCAAAAATACCCACGACGAGCAGCGCGGCGAGCACGTAACCCGCTTGCGCGTTGAGCAGCGCGCCGATCCCGTCCTCGCGGCCCGGCGCGAAGCTCCTGGCGAGTCCGGCGATGATCACCGCCATCGACAGCAGCGTATCGAGAAAGTAGAGAATCAGCACGTTGGATGCCGACCAATGGAAAAGAACGATTCCAACGATCGGGATGATGTTGCGCGCGACGATTTGCGCGATGCCGACCGGCGAGACGATGGCATTCATCGTGGCATCGGCTACGAACGACCGGCAGCCGACGGGCGCTCGTCCTCGATGTACTGGCGCACGATCGCGTCGAAATCGCGGTCGGCGTGCATCCCCAGCGCGGGGCCCAGCACCGGGGCGAAATTCGCCGGCCAGGTCGCGACGATGCGATCGATCACCGGATCGACCTGCCATTTGACGCGATCGGCGATCGCGTCGCCGGCGACACGGCGCAGCGCGTCGACCATCGCCTGCACCCCGACGCGCAGCCCCGGAACGTTCACCGAGCGCGTATGCCCGAAGCCCGCTTGCGCGAACGCGTCCGCGGGCACCTCGTGGCCGACGATTAGGTTGTCGACGACGCTGCGCGGCGAGGTGACCCACATCGCCGCGCCCGGCACCACAGGGCACACCGCATCCACTCCCGACAGCGGCTCGCGGATCACGCCACTGGCGAACGACGACGCGGCGCGGTTGGGCTTGCCGGGGCGCACGGTCACGGTCGGCAGCCGCAGCGACCGGCCGTCGATGAAGCCTTTGCGCGTCATGTCGTAGACCAGGAATTCGCTCATGGCCTTTTGCGCGCCGTACGACGTCTGCGGTGTCAGCGGCGAATCGTCGCGTACGGGATCGGGCAGGACTCCACCGAACACCGCAAGCGAGCTGGTGAACACGACTTTCGGTGGTTGCGCGAGGCGCCTGCAGCGCTCGAGCAGGTTGCGCGTGGCGTCGAGATTGACGCGCATGCCGACGTCGAATTCGGCCTCGGCCTGCCCGCTGACCACCGCCGCGAGGTGGAAAACCGACTCGGTGTCGGGGGTGAGCACGCTCTCGATCAATGCGGGATCGGCGAGGTCTCCCGTGACTGACTCGACGTGATCGCCGGTCACTCGCGAAGGCGCGACGTCGACCAGCACGATCTTGGAGATCTCGCGCTCGCGGCCTTGCGCGTCGACCAGAGTCTTCTTGCGCAGCAATTCCCGCGCGAGTCGCGAGCCAAGAAATCCGGCTCCTCCGGTGATTACGACACGCATCCCGTCCCCTCGATTAAACGTGCACGCTCACCGCTCGGGTTCGCGCACCTGTGGGATGCATTATAAGATAGCGGTTTGGGGACCGAGTCCGCCATGTCGCGTCCGATCCATTTCGAAATTCACGCTTCCGATCCGCAGCGCTGCATCCGCTTCTACTCGCAGATGTTCGGCTGGACGTTCACCAAGTGGGAATCGCCGATGGATTACTGGCTGATCAAAACCGGGGAGAAAGGCACGCCTGGCCTCGACGGCGGCATGATGCCACGTCGCGGTGACGCGCCCGCGATGATGCAGGCGGTGAACGCGTTCGTGTGCACGGTCGACGTCCCCGACATCGACGCGGCGATCAAGCGCCTCGACGAGAGTGGAGGGACCATCGCGCTTCCCAAGATGGCGATCCCGACGGTCGGCTGGCTCGCGTATGCCCACGACAGCGAAGGCAACATCTTCGGCGTGATGCAGATGGACGCTGGCGCCAAGTGACGCACGCCGCGACGGCGGTCAGCCCGTACGGGCGCATCGTCGAGGCGATCGCGGAGCGCGGCATCTGCGTCGAACCTGCGTTTTTGTCTTCGCGCGACATCGCAGCACTGGCAGCTGATGCGCGCCGCCGCGATGCCGCGGGCGAGTTGCGTGCCTCGGGCATCGGTCGCGGCACATCGCGCATCGAGTTGCCCGGCGTGCGCGGCGACCGCATCGCGTGGCTCGACGCCGACGATCCAACATCCGCGCTGCGGCGCGCCCGCGTGGCGCTCGACGCTTTGCGGCGCGAGCTCAACGCAGCGCTTTACCTCGGACTCGAAGAGCTCGAAATGCATTACGCGCTCTATCCTCCAGGCGCGGCTTACGCGCGTCATCGAGATCGTTTTCGCGATGACGATGCGCGCGTGGTCTCGTGTGTCATCTATCTCAACGATGCCTGGCAGGCGTCCGACGGCGGTGCGCTGCGGGTGTCCCTGAACTATGGTGAGACGCTCGACGTGCTTCCTGTGGGTGGTACGCTCGTCGCCTTCCTGAGCGCGACCTTCCACCACGAGGTTCTTCCAGCTCACCGTGAACGCCTCTCGCTTACCGGCTGGTTTCGTCGGTGCGCGAGCTGATAGCGATGCCAAGTTCCGTTGCCCTGATGTCCAAGCTCGTGATCGCCACGCGCCAGTCGGCGCTTGCGCTTTGGCAGGCTCGTCATGTGCGCGATCGGCTCGCCGCGCTGTACCCATCGTGCGCGATCGAGCTCCTCGGGTTGACCACGCAGGGCGATCGCACCGTCGACGTGCCGCTCGCCGACATCGGTGGCAAGAGCCTTTTCATCAAGGAGCTGGAACAGGCGATGCAGGACGGCCGCGCCGACATCGCGGTGCATTCGCTCAAGGACGTGCCGATGCTCATGCCGGCGGGTTTCACGCTGGCGGCGATGCTCGAGCGCGAGGATCCACGCGACGCGCTGGTGTCTCGGAATCATCCATCGCTCGGCGCATTGCCGCCGGGAAGCATCGTCGGCACGTCGAGCCAGCGCCGCGAGGCGCAGCTGCGCGAGCGCCACCCATCGCTGGTGGTCATGCCGATGCGCGGCAACGTCGATACGCGTGTGCGCCGGCTCGACGAGGGCGCGTACGCGGCGATCATTCTCGCCGCGGCCGGACTCAAGCGGCTGGGGCGCGGCGATCGCATCACCGCCATGCTCGATCCCGACGAGAGCCTGCCGGCGATCGGTCAGGGTGCGATCTGCATCGAATGTCTTTCCGCGCGCGCCGATGTCTTTCAGATGATCGCCGCGCTGGCGCATGCGCCGACGACGCTCGCGGTCGTCGCCGAGCGCGCCTTCGGGCTGCGCCTCGGCGGAGATTGCCGCACGCCGATCGCTGCGTATGCCGCCGCGCAGGACGGCATGCTGCGCCTGCGCGGCCTGATCGCGCGTCGTGACGGCAGTGAGGTCATGCGCGGCGAGCGCACGGCGAGCGCGAGCTCCCGCGAGGCAGCCGTCGAGCTCGGCGAAGCGCTCGCGGCGGATTTCGTCGCGCGCGGCGCCGAGCGCGTGCTCGCGAACTGACGACCCGGTCTATGGCGGCGGGCCGACTCGACGGACGAGGCATCCTGATCACGCGGCCGGCGCGCCAGGCCGCGGGACTCGCCGAAATCATCGCCTCGATCGGGGGCGTCCCTCTGATCTTCCCCGCCATCGTGATTCTCCCTCCCGCTGACCGGCAAGAGCTCGAGCGCGCGCAGCAGGAACTCGCATCCTACGATTTCGCGGTGTTCGTCAGCGGCAACGCGGTGGAATACGGCATCGCCGATGCGAAGTCCTGGCCCAAAACCCTGCGCGTGTTCGCACCGGGCATGGGAACGGCGTCGGCGCTCATCGCGCTGGGCCTCTCCGACGTGCGCACGCCGACCTCGAGCATGGATAGCGAAGGATTGCTGGCGCTGCCGGAGCTCAACGACGTTGCCGGCAAGCGCGGCGTGATCTTCCGCGGCCGCGGGGGGCGAGAGCTGATGGCACGCACGCTCGCGGCACGCGGCGCCGACGTCGACGTCGTCGAGTGCTATGTGCGCGCACGGCCCGAAGCCGGCGCTGCCGGACTCGCGGAGGCTCTGAAAGCGGGACGCGTCGATGCCACCACGTTTACCAGCCGCGAGGGCGCCGACAACCTGTGGTCGATGCTCGACGCGGATGCGCGCGCCGACTTCGCGAGCTTGCCGTGCTTCGTGCCGCACGAGCGCATCGCCGAACGCGCGCATTCGCTGGGCGTCGCCGACGTCGTTGTCACCTCCTCCGGCGACGCGGGCCTGATCGCGTCGTTGCTCGGCTACTTCAATCGTCGCGAGGACGGCTGACGACCCGCAT
Source organism: uncultured beta proteobacterium (assembly GCA_963816915.1). Classification (GTDB taxonomy): domain Bacteria; phylum Pseudomonadota; class Gammaproteobacteria; order Burkholderiales; family Casimicrobiaceae; genus PALSA-1003. The sequence goes on along the minus strand of CAWFMK010000006.1, from coordinate 346,569 downwards.
CAGCCGCGCATTGCTAGAATGCCGCACCTCGCTCATTCATAGGTCCAGCCATGAAGCCCGACATCATCGTCACTGCACCGCTGCCGCCATTTCTCTACGATCCTCTGAAGACAACCTACGAGTGCCACGACTACGTGCAGGCGAAGGACAAGCCTGCGCTGCTCGCGGCCGGTGGCAAGCGCATTCGCGGGCTGGTGCAGGGAGGCGGAACGGTCACCCCTGTCGAGCTGCTCGCGGCGCTTCCCGCGCTCGAGATCATCTCGGTGTTCGGCGTAGGCTACGACGGTGTGCCGGTCGCGTACTGCAAGGAGCGCGGCCTCAAGGTGACCAACACGCCCGACGTGCTCACCGACGACGTAGCGGATGTCGCGCTGGGGCTCATCCTCATGACCGGTCGTGCCTTCGTGAAGCTCAACCGCTTCGTCCACGCAGGAGAATGGGAAAAACGGGGGCCCGAGCTTGCCACCAAGCTTAGCGGTCGAAAGGTCGGCATCCTCGGACTGGGGCGCATCGGCAAGGCGATCGCGCAGCGCGTCACCGCGATGGGCATGCGCGTCGCGTATACGGGACGCAAGGCGCAGAAGGTCGATTACGAATTCATTCCCGATCTCAAGTCGCTCGCCGAGGCGGTCGACTTCCTGATCGTCGCCTGTCCCGGCGGCGCGGCGACGCGCAACATCGTCGACGCCGGCGTGCTCGCCGCGCTGGGCAAAAAGGGAACGCTGATCAACATCGCACGCGGGTCGATCGTCGACGAGCCGGCGCTCGCGGCGGCGCTGGAAGCCGGAACGATCAAGGGCGCGGGGCTGGATGTATTTGCAGACGAGCCGCACATTCCGCAATCGCTGATGCGCCTGGATAACGTCGTGCTGCTGCCGCACGTGGGTAGCGCGACGCGCGAGACTCGGCAGGCGATGGGCGACCTGTGCAAGGCCAATCTCGACGCGTGGTTCACGCAGCACAAGACGCTTACGCTGATTCCCGAGCTCGCGTAAGCCTGCCTGGCGCGCGTGCGCGAAGCAGGGCTAGTCCGGTGCGGGCGGCGGCGTCGCCGCCTTCGCGCTCGGCGTGTGCAGCACGGCGACGAGCGAGGCCAGCACCAGCGCCAGCGCTATGAATTCGCTGAGCCCCGGCCGCTCGCCCAGGAACAGCATCCCCGAGAGCACGCCGACCACCGGCACCGGCAGCGATGACATCGAGCTGACCGCCACCGGCAGCGTGCGCGCCATCTTGAACCACGCCCAGTGGGCGAGCGTTCCCGCGAAAAAGATGTTGTAGACGATGGCGAACCATACCGTCGCCGATGCGCCTGCGAGCGATTCGAGCGGGTGTGCATCGAGCAGCGGCACGCACACCGCGATCGGGATCCAGCCGATGATCATCATCCAGCCGGTCAGCGTGTCCTGGGGGATCGGCGGCTTCCACCGCCTGAGCAGCACCGTGCCGAACGCCCAGGTGATCGCCGCGGCGAGGATGAACATCGCGCCCAGCGGCGAGCGCTGCACGCTGTGCAAGTCGTCCCCCAGGAGCACGATCATTCCCGCCATGCCGAGCAGGAGCCCGGCGACCTTGCGCTTCGACAAAGGTTCATGAAGCAGCGCCAGGCTGAACAGCACCGACCACATCGGCATGGTGTAGGCGAGAATCGCCGAGCGTCCTGCCTGCATCTGCTGCACGCCGAACAGGATGAGCCCGTTCCACGCGGCGATGTTGAGAATCGCCAGAATCACCACGCGTCCCCACCACTCGCGTGGAATGCGCAGCGAGTGTCCCGAGAATTTGGACACCGCGAGCAGCCCCAGCGCTGCGAATATCAGCGTCGATCCGCGAAATGTGAGCGGCGGCAGCTCGTTCACGCCGAGCTTGAGCACAGGCCAGTTGCAGCCCCACACCATCGTGAGGATCGCGATCTGCAGCAGGCTCGACGCGGGCACGCCGTGAGTGGCGACAGGTGCATCTCTGCGCGTATGCGCACGCGAGCGCGGCGTAGCGCTCACGAAGGCCTGCCCAGCGCGCTCTCCCCGTACTTGGACTCGTGCAGCGCGCGCGCTTGCGTCACCCACTGATCACGCACTATGCGGCCCGGAAATTCCGGCAGCTTCGCATCGAATTCGGCGACTTCGCGAGAGGTCCAGCGCGCGATCTGGCGAAACGTCGTGACACCGAGATTGCGCAGCATACGCTCGAGCACGGGACCGACGCCGACGATGAGCTTGAGGTCGTCGGGCTCGGCGGCACCCTGAAGGATCGGCGGCGGCGCGTTGTTCTCGATATCGATGACCAGTTGCCGGTAGCGCGTGGTTTCGGCGCGCGCTTCGAGCAGCGCACGCTCGATCGCGGCGACGTCGGGCGCTGGATCGGCCGCTGCGGCTTGCCTGTACACTCGCTCGCGCAGCAAGGCGCCTTCCGCTTCCTGGCTACGGATAATGCGCGCCTTTTCCTGATCGATGTGCTCGCGCTCGATCGCGGCCGCCGGGTCGTCCAATGGCATGGCGCCCGCGCCAGTGGGCAACGGTGCAGGCGCAGGCGGCGAGGCAGGCTGCACAGCCAACACATCACGCGCGGTCCGTCGCACGCCGAACGCATAGCCGGCGAGCACGCCGAACGCGGTGATGATAATGACGATGGAGACGATCAGCACGGAATAGCATCGCCGGCGCGAACCGGACTTTAAGCGGAGGCGCTTCGTTGCGAGCGCTCGGCCGCCAAGCGCAGATTCTAGTCGACTGCGCCGCCAGCGGCCAGTTATCCGTCGACGTAACTGCTACAATCTTCGCCCCTTTCGAATGCGATCTTTGCTCATGTCCGACCCGGTGGACGTTTCCGGCGCGCCGCAGTCTGCGGCGACGCAGCCGACCGCGTCCCCCGGCGGCGCGCGGACGCGGGTGCTTATGATCGCCGCGTGGGTCGTGCTTGCGCTTGCCATCGCCGCGGCGTGGATCGATCTTCGCAATACGCAGCGCGCGACTCGGCTCGACGTCGCCAAGCGTTTCGCCGCGATCGAGACCAGCGAGCAGGGCGACCGCGCCATCCAGAAGGAGACGCAGGAAAGCCTGCGCGAGGCGCAGGCCAAGATCACGCTGCTTGAAAACCGGCTGGGCGAATCGCAGACCCAGCAGGCCGCGCTCGAAGCGCTCTACCGCGAGCTTGCGCCGTCCCGCGACGAATGGGCGCTCACCGAGATCGAGCAGGTCCTGTTGCTGGCGAGCCAGCAGCTCCAGCTCGCCGGCAACGTGCCTTCGGCGCTCGCTGCGCTCCAGCTCGCTGACGCCAAGCTGCAGCGCCTGGATCGTCCGCAGTTCACGCCGCTGCGCCGCGCGCTCGCGCGCGACATGGATCGGCTCAAGGCGGTGCCCTTCGTCGACGTGACCGGGTTGTCTCTGCGACTGGACCAGGCGATCGCGACCATCGATTCGCTTCCGCTCGCGCTCGAGGAGCGACCTCCCGCGCCGCCTGCGCCGGTGTCGCCTGTCAACGAATCGGCGTGGCGGCGATTCCTTCGCGAAGTATGGCAGGATGTCCGCGGCCTGGTTCGCGTCGAGAATCTGGATCGGCCCGAGGTGCCACTGCTGGTTCCTCAGCAACAGTATTTCCTGCGCGAGAATCTCAGGCTGCGACTGATGGCGGCCCGCTTCGATCTGTTCGCGCGCGACCAGGCCTCCTTTCGCGCCGATCTCGCCGCGGCGGAAGGCTGGCTGCGCAAATACTTCGACACCCGTGCCGCGCCGGTGCAAGCGCTCCTGGTGCTGACCAAGCAGCTGCAGGCCACGGAAATGGCCGTCGAGGTCCCCGACCTGATACGCAGCCTCGAGGCGGTCCGCGTGCTCAAGCTCGCGCGCGACAAGCCGTTGCGCTGAAGCGGGCAACCGCGAGTGCGCTTCCTGTTCTGGTTTCTCATGCTTGCCGCGGCGGCCGTCGTCGCGGCGCTCGCGGTGCGCCTGAATACGGGCTATGCGCTGCTGGTGACGCCACCATATCGGGTCGAGCTTTCGCTCAACCTTCTGCTGTTCCTCGTCGTCGGCGGTTTCGTCGCACTCTACCTGTCGATCCGGCTGGTGACGCGTACCATGCGCCTGCCCAAGCAGGTGCGCGCGATGCGCCGCGAGCAGAAAATCGCCCGCGCGCGCGCCAAACAGGACGCGGCGCTGGTCGCACTGCTCGAGGGACGATTCGGCAAGGCGCGCCAGCACGCGCAGGAGGCGCTGGCGATTCCCGGATCGTCGGCGCTCAACGTCATGGTCGCTGCGCGCGCGGCCATGGACGTGCGCGATTTCGATGCCGCTGAATCATTAATGGCGCGCCCGGAAGCGCAGGTACAAAGCCTCGCCGTGCTGCGCCTAATGCTCTCGGCGGAGATCGCGCTCGAGCAGGGGCAGCCCCAGGTCGCGCTCGCCCTGCTTCAGGACCTGCGCAAGGAGGCCGGAATGCACACTGCGGCGCTTCGTCTGGAGCTGCGCACGCTGCAAGCCGCGCGACGCTGGGGCGAAGTTCCGACGCTGCTCGAGCAGCTGGTCAAGCGCAAGGTTTTCGATGCTTCGCAGGCTGATCTCGTGTGCATCAGCGCGTACAGCGAGCAGCTCAAGGCGTTGCAGCATGACGCGGTGGGCCTGCGCGAGACCTGGGCGCGCGTGCCCGACGCGACGCGCCTGCACCCCAGGGTCGCGCGTGCCGCAGCGGCCAGCTTCCTCAAGCTCGGCGGCGATCGCGAAGCGGCGGAAATCCTGAGCGCGAGCCTGCAGCAAGAGTGGAACCCCGAACTCGTCGAGCTGTACGGGCGCTGCCACGTCGCCGATGCGACCCGCCAGCTCGAGCAGGCGGAGCGCTGGCTGACCACGCACAACCACGATGCGGTGCTGCTGCGCGTTCTGGGCGTGTTGTGCCAGCGTGCGCAGCTGTGGGGCAAGGCGCAGACCTATCTCGAGGCGAGTCTCGCGCTGGACGACGGTTGGCGCGCGCATCTCGCGCTGGGGGAAATGCTCGGTCGGCAGGGCCGCGATCGCGACGCGAACGCGCATTTCGTCGCCGCGCTCAAGCTCGCCACCGACGCGCTCGATCGGGGCTAAGGCAGACGATGCTACGTCGGCGCTTCGCTCTGCGCGGCGTAGGTAAACGAGTCGGCGAAGAATTCTTCCGCCGGCAGCTTGCGTTCGGCGGTGAATTCGGAGCGCGCGGCGTCGATCATCGCCGGGCCGCCGCAGGCGTACACCTGGTAGCCGGAAAGATCGGCGAAATCGGCCATCACCGCCTTGTGCACGAATCCGGTCCGGCCCGGCCAGTGGTCTTCGGGCAGCGGGTCGGAGAGCACCGGGATGAACGTGAAATCCCAATGCTCGGTCGCCCATTGCGCCGGCAGGTGGGGCATATACAGGTCGGCGAGCGCGCGCACGCCCCAGTAGAGCACCATCGGGCGCGTGACTTCGTGATGGAGCGCGTGTTCGATCACCGCCTTGATCGGCGCGAAGCCGGTGCCGCCGGCGACGAAAATGATCGGCTTGTCGGATTCCTCGCGCAGGAAAAAAGTGCCGAGCGGGCCTTCGATGCGAAGGATTTCGCGTCCCTTGAACTGCATGAACAGCTGGTCGGAAAAGAACCCGCCCGGAACGTGGCGCACGTGAAGTTGGAGGAGCTCGTCGTCCTCAGGCGGCGTCGCCAGTGAAAAGCTGCGCCGCCGTCCATCCTTGAGCAGGAAGTCGACGTACTGCCCGGCGAGATACTGAAGGCGCTCGTTGGCCGGGAGTTTCAGCGAAACGATGGCGACGTCGTTCGCGACCTTCTCGATCTTCTCGACGCGACATGGCAGCTTGCGAATGCGAATGTCCCCGGCGCGCCGCACTTCGCGCACTTCGATGGTGATATCGGAGCGCGGGCGCGCCAGGCAAAGCAGCGCCATGCCCAGCTTCTTCTCGCTGTCGGTGAGCGTCGATGCCTGGTGCGCGCCGTATTCGACCTCGCCCGAAACGATGCGGCTCTTGCACGTTCCGCAAGCGCCGTTGCGGCAACCGTAGGGAATCATCAGGTCGGCGCGCATGGCTGCTGCAAGCACGGTCTCGTCGTCCGCGCAGGCGAAGGAGTGATCGCTGGGTTTTATGGTAATCTGATATGGCATCGGTGCGTTCTGCGCTCCACTGCGCATCGCTTTCTCTATGACTGCGCAATTAACGGGCTCGTCGTGATCAGGGTTCTATTGATCGGCTGCGGAGACGTCGCATTGCGCACCGCCGATCTGCTGCGTGGAAGGGTAAGGCTCTACGGCCTCACCCGGCGTCCGGAAGACATTCCAAGACTGCGCAGTCATGGCATCGTTCCGATCGTCGGCGACCTCGATTCCTACCACAGCCTGGATCGGCTGCGTGCCGCGCCCTTTGCGGTAATTCACTTCGCGCCGCCGCCCGCGAGTGGACGCGACGATCCGAGAACGATGCGGCTTGTGGCGGCGCTGACAAAGGCGCGGATTATACCCCAGCGCTTCGTCTACATCAGCACCAGCGGCGTCTATGGCGATTGTGCGGGAGCACGCGTGAGCGAATCGCGGCCGCGCAAGGGAGTGACGCCGCGCGCGCGCCGGCGCATCGCTGCTGAGGACCGCCTGCGTCAGTGGGCGCGTCGCTACGGCGTGCGACTGTCGATCCTGCGCACCCCGGGAATCTACGCCGAGTCGCGCCTGCCGCTGGAGCGCCTGAAGCAGGGAACGCCGGTGCTGCGCGCCGAGGACGACGTGTTCACCAATCACATCCACGCCGACGACCTTGCGCGGGCGGCCGTGATCGCGGCGTTTCGCGGCAAGCCGAATCGTGCATACAACATCAACGATGATTCCGAGCTCAAGATGGGCGGCTGGTTCGACAGCGTCGCCGATGCGTTCCGGCTGCCGCGGCCACCGCGCGTGTCGTGGGACGAGGCCGAGGCGCGCATCGCCCCCATGATGCTTTCGTTCATGAGCGAATCGCGACGTCTCGCCAACACGCGCATGAAGCGCGAGCTGCGCCTCAAGCTGCATCATCCGACGGCGGAGCGGATGCTCGCCGACGTCGCGCGGCGTGCGCTCAAGAAGCAACTCGCGCTACCTCTGTGAATTGAGCGCAACGGCGCCGCTTTCGCAACGCATCGTCGCGCGCATCGACGCCTACGAGCGTCTGGTTCGGCTCGACAAGCCCATCGGCACGTTGCTGCTGCTGTGGCCGACGCTCACCGCGTTATGGTTCGCCTCGGTTGGCGCGCCCTCATGGCTGCTCGTGGGCATCTTCACGCTCGGCACGCTGCTCATGCGCTCGGCAGGATGCGCGCTCAACGACTACGCCGACCGCGACTTCGATGCGCACGTCGAGCGCACCGAGCAGCGCCCGCTTGCCCGCCGCGAGATTCAGCCATGGGAGGCGCTGGTCGTCGCCGCAACGCTCGCGCTGTGCGCCTTCCTCCTGATCGTGCGCCTGAACCACGTCATCATGCTCTGGTCGCTGCCGGCGCTCGCGATCGCCGTCGCCTATCCTTTTTTCAAGCGCTTTTTCGTGCTGCCGCAGGCATTCCTGGGTATCGCCTTCTCCTTCGGCATTCCGATGGCGTTCGCCGCGGTCGAAGAAAGCGTGACCTCGCTGGGATGGATCTATTTCATCACCAACCTGTTCTGGGTGATGGCGTACGACACCGAATACGCGATGGTCGACCGCGACGACGACCTCAAGCTCGGCCTCAAGACGTCGGCGATATTCTTCGGACAGCTCGACGTGCTGATGGTGATGCTGTCGTATGCGATCCATCTCGCGGGCATGACCTATATCGGGCAGCTGAAGTCGATGGGACCATGGTATTACGCGGGGGTCGCGGTCGCGTCGCTGCTCGCGCTGTGGCACTACTGGCTCATCCGTGGACGCGACCGCGCGCGATGCTTCCGGGCGTTTCGCAACAATCACTGGTACGGGCTTGCGATATTCCTGGGCGTCGTGGTCGATTACGGCGTGCGCTTCGAGCGCTGGCCGTGGATGCCGCCGCTGTGATGCGCATGCTGCGTCTTGCCGTGGCGACCTTGACCCTGCTCGCAGCGGGACTCGCGGTCGCGTTCGAAGCCACTGGCGAGCGGGTGAGCTTTCCCAGCCTCGACATCGACCCGCTGCATGGCACCCCGCTGATGCTGAGCGGGCTGTTCTTCACCCCCGATCCGTCGGCGGGCGGCTTCCCCGCGGTGGTGGTGATGCACGGCTGTAATGGGATGTACGGTACGCGCCCTGCCCGGCGTGAACGCTTGACGCCCCTTCAGCAGGCGATGGCGGACCTGCTGATCGCGGAGGGCTACGCGGTACTTTTCCCCGACAGCTTCAATCCGCGCGGCCGACGCGAGATATGCACGCAGCCGAGCGCTCGTCAGACGATCATGCAGGCGAACCGCAGGCTCGATGCGCTCGGCGCGCGCGACTATCTGCGCACGCGCAACGATATCGCGCCGCGACAGATCGCGTTGCTGGGCTGGTCTCACGGCGGCAGCGCGGTACTGGCGACGATGGACGAGCGCTCGCCGGTCGTGGCCGCGTACAAGCACAACCCGGACAACGAAGGGTTTTTCCTGGCCGCGATCGCGTTCTATCCGGGGTGCAGCGCGTCTTTGCGCGGGCGCACCCCCTTCGCCCCGGCGGCGCCGGTGAGCATCTTCATCGGCGAAGCCGACGACTGGACCGCGGCGGCGCCCTGCATTGCGCTCGGCAAGCGCGCGCATGACCAGGGCCTGCCGCTCACGGTGATCACGTATCCCGATTCATACCACGGGTTCGACACGCCGAACCTAGCGAGGCCGCTCCACCTGGACATGCCTAATGGCGTCAATCCAGGCCAAGGCGTGACCATCGCCGCCAACCCCGCGGCGCGTGCCGATGCCTATGCGCGCGTGAAAGCGCTGCTGCGCGCCGTGCTCGTGCCCTGAACCGACCGGAGAACGCAATGCAACTCGACCTCGACGACAAGATCGTCGTGATCACAGGAGGCAGCAAGGGGATCGGCTACGCCTGCGCGGAAGCCTTTGCGATGGAAGGCGCGCGCGTGACGATCGTGTCGCGCAGCCAGGCGAATCTCGAGGCAGCGCTGGCGCGCTTCGCGCGCAGCAAGCATGCGCCGCTCACCATCGCCGCCGACATGACGCGCACCGAGGACGCGGAGCGCATGGTCGAGCACGTCGAGTCGCAGTCAGGGCCGATCGACGTGCTGGTCAATTCCGCCGGCGCGGCGCGCCGCTACGCGCCCGCAGATCTCGACGCACGCGCCTGGCATGACGCCATGGATGCGAAGTTTTTCAGCACCATGCATCCGATCGACTCGGTGATACGGCGCATGCTACCCCGCAAGCGTGGGGTGATCGTGAACATCATCGGTATGGGCGGCAAGGTCGCGAGCCCCGTGCACATTCCGGGCGGCGCCGCGAACGCCGCACTCATGCTGGCGACCACCGGGCTGGCTGCGGCCTTCGGCCCGTCGGGCATACGCGTCAACGGCATCAATCCGGGCGCCACGCTAACGGGGCGTGTCCAGGAGGGGCTGAAGGCGGAGGCGAAGCTCACCGGCCTCGCCGAAGAGGAATTGCTGGAGCGCAATCAGGCGCGCATTCCGCTGCGACGCTTCGCGCAGCCGGAGGAAATCGCCCGGGTCGCGGTCTTCCTCGCTTCGACCTCGGCCGAGTACGTCACCGGCGCGATGGTCGCGATGGACGGCGGCGCGGGGGCGGTGTTCTAGCGCGGGAAGCGGTCGTTGCGGCGCCCGCGTTGCGCGCGAACCTTGGATTGGCGGCGCAGACGGAGCGCCCCGCCGCCCAGCACCAACAGCATCATCGCCACGAGGGCGAAGTCACCCAAGGTCGGGATATCCGCCGGCGAGCCAGGGGGGGCGGCCAGGAGATTCAATACCGTCCCCGTCGTGCAGTCGAACTGAATCGTGCTCGTGTAGCTGATGTTGCCCGACAAGCCATGTCCAGTGTAAGTATTCACTATCACACGAATCGGTGTGTTCGGCGGCAATCCTCCACCGAATGCGAGGATAGTGAAGGCAGGGAAGTTGCCGTTGAATGGCCCGATGTTGGCGCCGGTCTCGTCGGTGAATTGCTCGAGGTTGGGAAACCCCGGCGCCGACAACTTCACCTCCGACGATGCCTGTGTGTCGACGTGAATATAAGTATTGAGATTGAATGCGGCGCCGCCGCAGGTGTTTGCGAGTGCGCCCTGCTGGGCGAGGATCTCGATCGATGGCAGAACGCTGGAAGTGGGCGTCACCGCCTCCGGGGCGACCTTGTTCCCCGTGCCGGCCGGCTGCGCAAGCGTTGCCGCCGCCCAGAACAGCGCGGCGATGACGGGGAGTGCTGACAGCGACTTCCTCAGGGGATACAGCTTCAAGCGTTCGATCTCCAGACGACGCGAGCCTCCACCGAGGCCCGTTGAAACCAGCATAGGACAGGCGGGGTGACCGGTCCAGCCGGGCTCGTCTGCAAACTCGGGTTTATTGGCGGTTGTGGCGCCGACGCCACGCCCACTGTCGCTTTCCCCCGACAGTTCGGGCAAGAATTGCGCTGAAAACGGGGAAATGATGCAAAAAAACCGGCGGTCCCGCTAAGACCCGCCGTCCGTGGAAATCGTTCGCCTTGGCGCGACAAATCGTGGTTAGGTGCCCTGGAGTGGCGACAGGCACGCACGTCGCCGTTTGTTAACATGATCGACCTCTGCAGGACGAGCCGGCGCTTGGCCTCCCATGAAATATTCAGATCTTCGCGATTTCGTCGCGCAGCTTGAGCGGCTGGGCCTCGTGCGCCGCATCGCCACCGAGGTCGACCCGCGCTTGGAAATGACCGAGATCTGCGATCGCGTGCTGCGCGCCGGCGGCCCCGCGCTGATCTTCGACCGCACCAAGGGCCATACGATGCCGGTGCTCGCCAATCTTTTCGGCACGCAGCAACGCGTCGCCATGGGCATGGGCGCCGATTCGGTATCGGCACTGCGTGAAATCGGCAAGTTGCTGGCGTTTCTGAAGGAGCCTGAACCTCCACAGGGCCTGCGCGACGCGTGGCAGAACACGCGGCCCGTGTTCATGCAGGTCATGAACATGGCGCCCAGGCAGCGCAGCTCGGCCCCCTGCCATGAGACGCTGTGGGAAGGCGAAGACGTGGACTTGGCGCGCCTCCCGGTGCAGACCTGCTGGCCCGAGGACGTCGCGCCGCTGATCACCTGGGGACTCACGGTGACCCGCGGCCCGCTCAAGGCGCGACAGAATCTCGGCATCTACCGCCAGCAGGTACTCGGACGTAACCGCGTGATCATGCGCTGGCTCGCCCAGCGTGGCGGCGCGCTCGATTTCCGCGACCACGCGCGGGCGCACCCTGGAACGCCATTCCCGATCGCGGTGGCGCTGGGGGCGGACCCGGCGACGATGCTGGGCGCGGTGACGCCGGTTCCGGATTCGCTCTCGGAATATCAGTTCGCCGGCCTGCTGCGCGGCGCGCGCACCGACATCGTCAAATGCATGAGCCACGATCTGTGGGTGCCCGCGAGCGCCGAGATCGTGCTCGAGGGCTTCATCCGGCCCGACGCGTCCGACCCCACGGGCTACGAGAGCGCGCTCGAGGGGCCCTTCGGAGACCATACCGGCTATTACAACGAGGCGGAACGCTTTCCCGTCTTCACCATCGAGCGCATCACCTTGCGCCGCGACGCGATGTATCACTCGACCTACACCGGGAAGCCTCCGGACGAGCCTGCGGTGCTGGGGATGGCGCTCAACGAGGTCTTCGTCCCGCTGCTGCAAAAGCAGTTTCCGGAGATCGTCGACTTCTACCTGCCGCCCGAAGGCTGCTCGTACCGCCTCGCCGTGGTGAGCATGAACAAGCAGTACCCGGGCCACGCCAAGCGCGTGATGTTCGGCGTGTGGAGCTTTCTGCGCCAGTTCATGTACACCAAGTTCATCATCGTGACCGATGGCGACGTCGACGTGCGCGACTGGAAGGAAGTTATCTGGGCGCTATCAACGCGTGTCGACCCGGCCCGCGACACGCTCATCGTCGAGAACACGCCGATCGATTATCTCGACTTCGCCTCGCCGGTGGCGGGGCTGGGCGCGAAAATGGGCATCGATGCGACCAACAAGTGGCCGGGGGAGACCGCGCGCACCTGGGGCCATCCGATCGCCATGAGCGAGGACGTCAAGCGTCGCGTTGATGCGATGTGGAAGGAGCTGGGGCTTTAATCGGCTTCGGCGACCTGTGCGCCGCGGCGCCACTGGCGCGCGATGCCGAGCATGGCGATCGCGATCGACCCCAACCGGAACCAGTAGGCAAAGCGCCGCAATCCGAACAGCGGCGCGATCGCCTCGACCAGCGCCACCGCGGCGGCGGGCTTGGCGATGGCGCCGCCGATCAGACTGGCCGGTCGCACCGCGTCGCGCAACTGGCCCGCGTAGAGCGCTACCTGCATGCGCTCGAGGCGCAGCTGCGCCAGCAGGAGCGCCTTGCGTGCGGCGAGGTCGTCGAGCTGCCGACTCATGGATTGCGCCGCAGTGATGAAACGTCCTGGCTAAGCTCGGCCAGCGTCGCGGAGAAGGCGGGAGGCTTGTCGCGCCGCCGCTGCTGCAGTCGCAACAGCGTCGCCACTCCCAGTGCAGCGTAGAACAGCGTCACGCCGCCAATCGACCACAAACGGTAGCTTTCCCAGAACCACGCGATGACGAACAGCGACGCGAAAAGCAGCGCGAACAACGCGAGCAGCATGGTGCACAGGACGAGCACCAGCAACTCGGTGGCGTGCTCGCGCTCCTCCTCGAATTCGACCGTCGCCAGTTCGAGTCGCGTTTGCAGCAGCGCGACGACGGTGCCGCCGAGCCGGAACAGCGCGTCAGACAACCCCCCCGCGCGCGGCGCTTCGCCCGTATCGGCCACGCGGGCCTAGCGACGGCTGATCAGCAGGCCGACCAGCACGCCGACGGCCGCGGCGACGCCAAGCGCCTGCCAGGGATTGTCGTGAACGTATTCGTCGGTCGCTCGCGCGGTCGCCTTCGCGCGGTCCAGCGCATCGTCCTGCATGTCCTGCAGCTTCATTTTCGCATTGCGCAGCTTCGCCTCGACTTGAGCGCGAAGATCGCTCGCCTTCTCTCCGGATTCCTTGGTCGCCTGCTTGAGCAGCGCGTCGGCCTCCGTCAGCACTTCGGTGAAATCCTTGACCAGCGCATCGCGGCTGCGCTCGAATCTTGCGGCAGTCATGTTTGATTCTCCATGTCGTATCCGACGGCGATCGCAACGCGCGCCGCACGTTGACGTATTATAGCCCCGCCGTTGCGGCTGGCATCGCCCTGATTTTCATGGAAAAGTCCTCCCATGGCCGATCTCAAGCTTCCCGCGCTGGACCCTTCCACCGTTTCCGAAGTGCGCGGTTCGGGTTACCCCGAGCCGTTCAAGTCGCGCATGGGAGACCGCCGCAAGCGCCGGCTCGGCGAGGCGTGCGGTCTGACCGGGTTCGGCGTCAACCTGGTAACGCTGCCCGCGGGCGGCCAGTCGGCTCTGCGCCACTGCCACACACGCGAGGATGAATTCGTCTTCATCCTGTCCGGGGAGCTCGTGCTGATCACCGACGCCGGCGAGCAGACGATTGGGCCCGGCATGTGCGTCGGCTATCCCGCCGGCAGCGGCGATGCGCATCACCTGGTCAATCGCAGCGGCGACTCGGCCACGTACCTCGAGGTCGGGAGCCGCATTGAAGCCGATGAGTGCTTTTATCCGGATGACGATCTGCTTCTGGTCGATCAGAACACACGCTATGCGCACAAGGACGGCACGCCCTACGCTTGAAGAACGCGACATCCGCCGGCATGTTGTGAACGCGGCCGCGCGGCCGCACGAACAGGAGGCACATCATGAACGAGACACCTACGCCGGGCGCGACGCTCGCCACCAGCGCGCCGCCGCCTTCGCTGATCTCCACGACGCTGCTGGTCTACGGCCTCTTCGGCGTCGCCGCCGTCGCGGGACTGGTGTCCTCGGGCTTTCCGCTGATCGCGCCTCTAATGGGCATCGTCGGCATCGTTGCGCTGATAATCGCGTACGTGAAGCGCACCGACGCCACGGGAACGTGGCTGGCGTCGCATCTGCGCTGGCTGATCCGCACCTTCTGGTTTTCGTTCCTGTGGGGAATCGTCGGATCACTGCTCTTCGTGACCATCATCGGCATTCCCTTCGCGATCGGCATCTGGATCGCAACCACCATTTGGGTGCTGTACCGGTTGGTGAAGGGCTACATGCTGTTCAAGGACAGCAAGGCGATACCGGGGATGTAGCGACGCGAGCCTCCCGGCGAGGGGCCCCGCGCGGGAGCGCGGGGATCGACGGGGAATTGCGAGTCGGCGCTGGCGGGCGACGAGGTGCTGCAAAGTTTTCGTGAAACGGTGATTGAGCCCGCGACGCGAGACGTGTCCAGGGGTCTACGGGGCCCTGGCCGCATCCGCGAAGTGATAGACCCACTCGACCAGGGTGTCGATCGGTAGTTGTGCGGCCGCGGCGTTGGAATGGTTGACCATGCACACGACGACGAACTTGCGGTTGTTGGGCGCGAACACGTAGCCCGCGATGGCGCGCACGCCCTCCAGCGACCCCGTCTTCAGGAAGGCCTGCTCGGCGACTGCGTCGTTCTCGAAGCGCTTCCTGACGGTGCCGTCGGTCGCGGAGACCGCAAGCGAGCTGACGTAATCGGCTCGCACGTCGCTGCCGTACGCGGCCATCAGCAGACGTCCCATGCTGCGCGCGGAAATGCGCTCGCGGCGCGACAGTCCCGAACCGTTCTCGAGCACGAGCTCGGGGAAGTTCAGCGCACGCCTGGCGAGCCAGTGCTTCACCACGGCGCTCGAATGCGCGGTTGTCGCCGGCGCCGGATAAGCCGTGGTCGCCAGCGTGAGAAACAACTGGCGCGCCATCACATTGTTGGACATCTTGTTGATGTCGCGAACGACATCATAGAGCGGTGCCGATTCGAGCGTCGCCAGCAGCTTTGCGCCGCGCCCTGGCCTGCCGTCGCGAACGCCGCCCGCGAAGGCGCCTCCCGCTGCGCTCCACGTCTGCGCAAAAACGTCGCGTACGAAATGCGGATGATCGAGCAGCGCGACGTACCAGTCGCGCTCGCCGCACGACGCAGCGTATTGTCCCTGGAAAGTCGCGTCCGCCGAATCGGCGCGGTTGGAGAAGACCGGTTGCAGGTCGGCGCGCCAGTCGCTGCAATCGCCCGCGACCAGCGTGGGCGAGCCGTGGATGCGCACGCCAGACAGAGGGGGCTCGGCGCGCACGTCCACTGCGCTGCCGTTGGCGTTCGGCGCGAAGACGAAGCGCACGCTCTTGAAGCTCACCAGCAGCGCATCGGGGCCGACGTTGTACGGCTTCAGCGGCTCGCCGTCGAACGCCGCCGGATCGTTTCGCACCAGGGCGAAAAAGCTTCGGTCCAGGACGAGGTCGCCGTGGATGGTGGACAGTCCGGTCGAGCGCAAGCGCGCGACGAGCTCCTGGAACTGCTCGACCGTCACCTTGGGATCGCCGTAGCCCTTGAGCACTAGGTTGCCATCGAGCACGCCGTCGGTGATCTTTCCGTCCGCGTAGGCTTCGGTGCGCCAGCGGTAATCGGGTCCGAGCAGCTCGAGCGCGGCAAACGTCGTCACCAGCTTCATGGTCGACGCCGGATTCATCGGCTTCGAAGGGTCTTGCGTGAACAGCGGCTGCGCGTCGCCCAACTCCTGGACGAACGCGCTTACCGCGGACATCGGGATATGCTGGTCCGCGAATGCGCGCACCACCGGACGCGGCAGGCCGGCGCTGGCCAGGCTCGCGAACAGCAGCAGAAGGGCAGCCGGCCACGCGCGACGACCGGGACGACGCTTGCACCGCAGATGCGCGCGCGGCGCGGGTGGCAGTGCGGCGATCATGCAGCGATTATAGAGGCTCATGCGCGCGCTCCCGGCGTGCTAAGGTCGTTGCCCGAACTTGACACGGCATGGATCGGCGCACTACAACATCCGCCCATGTTGAATCATGCGCCCTCCCTCGCTTTGCCCGAAAACGCGGGGGCGCCACAACGCTACGGCACAACGGCGATCGCGCTGCATTGGTTGACCGCGGTGCTGATCGTCGTGCGGATTCACGCTCGGCCTGTCGATGGTGGACCTGCCGCTGTCGCGACAGAAGCTGCAGTGGTACGCGTGGCACAAGTGGATCGGCATCACCGTGTTCCTGCTGACCTGCGCTCGCCTGGCGTGGCGGTGGGTTCATCCGCCGCCGCCGCTATCGCCGATGCCGGCGTGGCAGACGCACGCCGCGCACATCTCGCACGTCGCTGCCTCTACGCGCTCCTGATAGTGATCCCGATTTCGGGCTGGATCTACAGCTCGTCGACCGGGATCCAGGTCGTCTATCTCGGGCTCTTGCCCCTGCCCGACCTGGTGGCCAAGGATCGCGACCTGGCGCACGTGCTGCGCCTGGTCCACGTCACGTTGAACTTCACCCTCCTGACGGTGGTCTGTGTGCATGTCGCGGCGGCGCTCAAGCACCATTTTCATCGACCGCGACACGGTGCTGACCCGGATGCTGCCGCTCAACGAAGGAAAAACTGATCATGGCACTTTTGCGTTCGTTCATTCCGTCGCTCGGCATGATGCTCCTGGCGGCGACGCAGGCCGCCGCGCAGGGCGTGCTCATCGACAAGAGTGAAATCCGCTTCGTTTCGAGGCAGATGGGCGTGAACGTCGAAGGACGCTTTCGCCGCTGGAAAGCCAACATCGTCTTCCTGCCCAAGGACCTTGCGAAATCGAAAGCGGAGTTCGAAATCGACCTCGGCAGCATCGACCTCGCCAGCGACGAGTCGGAGACCGAGGTCAAGCGAGCGATGTGGTTCGACACCGCGAAATTTCCGATCGGCGACAGTTCGTCTCGACCAGCATCAAGGATCTCGGTGGCGACAAATACGAGGTCGCCGGCGCACTGACCATCAAGGGCATCAGCCGCGACGCCGTCGTGCCGATCGTCCTGAAAAAGGACGCCGGCCGGAAACAGCGTCGCCGAGGGCAGCTTCGCCATCAACCGTCTCGACTTCAAGATCGGCGAGGGCGAATGGTCGGACCCCGATACCGTGGCCAACGAGGTTACAGTGCGCGTGCGCATGGTGCTTCCCCCGGTAAAATAGTCGCCCCGGGGGAATACCCCGCCCGCTGCGGGTGTTGGCTCATGACGGTCGCGGCAGCGGCGCCACCGGCTATCGACAACCTTGAGGACTATCGAATGACCCGGACTCTGCTTGCCGCCGCGCTTTGCCTGGCGATCCCGGTGGCTGCTTTCGCGGCCGACGAGACCTACGTGATCGACAGCGCGCATTCGCAGCCCAGCTTCGAAGTGCAGCACATGGGAGGGTTCTCTCTCCAGCACGGCACCTTCACCAAATCGAGCGGCAAGATGGTCATCGACCGCGCCGCACGCTCGGGCTCGATCGATGTAAGCATCGACACCTCGTCGGTGCGCAGCCTCACCGATCGACTCGATACCAACCTGAAAGGCGAAGACTATTTCAACGTCGCCAAGTATCCGACGATGACCTTCAAATCATCCAAGCTGACGTTCGACGGAGACAAGGTCGTCGGAGCCGATGGCGAGCTGACCATGATCGGCGTGACCAAGCCGGTGACGCTCAAGGTCTCGAACTTCATGTGCGGCGAGCAGCCTTTCAACAAGAAGCCGCTGTGTGGCGCTGAGGTCACGACGACTATCAAGCGCTCCGATTGGGGGATGAAGGCAGGGATTCCCAAGGCGGTCAGCGATGAGGTCAGAATCACCATTCCCGTCGAGGCTTACCGCGAGTAGAACCCGTCGCTGCGCGCGTGCGCTCGCCGCGACCGCGTTGACGCTCGGCGTGCTCGCATACGCAAGCGCTGCCTCGGCGGGCGCGGAAACCTATCGCATCGATCCGGATCTGTCGTCGACCGAGTTCGCGGTGACCAACCTCGGTACCGCCCGCCAGCGCGGCCATTTCGGGCACACCGAGGGCACGATCGTGCTCGACAGCGAGGAGCACACCGGGGACGTCAATCTGGTGATCGATGCCACCTCGGTGGACACCGGGTGGCGTCTTCGCGATGCATGGTTGCGCGGAGAGGACATGTTCGACGTCGTGCATTTCCCGGTGATGCGATTCAACTCGACGCAGCTCGTATTCAAGCAGGACGAATTGATCGGCATCAGCGGTCTGCTGACGCTGCGCAATGTGACGCGGCCGGTGAATCTCAAGATCGAGCACATGCAGTGCGGTCGCGAGCCTGACGGCCGCCGCGAGACCTGCGGCGCGGGCGCGGTGTCGACCATCAAGCGTTCGGACTTCGGACTCACCCGCGTGCTCGGCTGGGTCAGCGACGACATCGATCTGACGTTTCAGGTCACCGCGTTCCGGGTCCCGGCCGGCGATACCCGCGCCGCGGTGCCCCGCTAGCGGACCACGCGCGGCGGTGCGCTTGAAGTCGCGCGATCGCGTCCCAGTCCCAGTCGATGCCCAGTCCCGGCTCTTCGCTCGCGTACGCGCGTCCGTTGCGTATGGCGAGCTTGCGGCCGGTGATGGTGTCGAGTTGCGGAATATATTCGACCCAGCGGCTGTTCGGCACCGCGCAGCACAGCCCCACGTGCAGCTCCATCAGGAAGTGTGGGCACACCGCGACATTGAACGCTTCGGCCATGTGCGCGACCTTGAGCCACGGCGTGATGCCACCGATGCGACCGACATCGACCTGCACGATGGAGCACGCGCCTGCCTGCAGGTAATCCTTGAACTGGCTGATGCTGTAGAGCGATTCGCCGACGGCGATCGGAACGCTGGTATGCCGCGCGAGCTCGACGTGTGCGGTGACGTCGTCCGCGGGAAGCGGCTCCTCGAACCACGCGATGTCGAGCGCCTCGAGGTGGCGTGCGCGTCGTATCGCCTCGGCGAGCGCGAACCCCTGATTGGCATCGGTCATGATGTCCCATGACGGACCGACCGCGGCACGCACTGCGGCGAGCCTGTCGACGTCTTCGGCGACGTGCGGGCGTCCAACCTTGATCTTGGCACCGCCGAATCCGCCTGCCTTCGCGGCGAGCGCGTCGTCGACCAGCGCCTGCGGCTCGATGTGCAGCCAGCCGCCCTCGGTAGTGTAGAGCGGGCACGAATCCTTGGCGCCGCCGGCGGCGATGTGCAGCGGAAGTCCGGCGCGCCGCGCGCGCAGATCCCACAGCGCGGAGTCGATCGCGGCGAGCGCGATCGCGGTGATGGCGCCGACGCTGGTCGCATGCGTGCTGAAAAGCAGATCGCGCCAGATCGCCTCGATGTGCGCGGCGTCGCGCCCGATGAGGCGCGGCGCGAGGTGATCCGCCAGCAGTGCGATGACCGATGAGCCACCGGTTCCGATGGTATAGCTGTAGCCGGTGCCGACCGCGTCGTCGCTGTCGAACACGCGCACGATGGGCGTCTCCTGCGACACGAAGCTCTGGATCGCGTCGGTGCGCCGCACCTTGGGCTTGAGGTCGACGAGCGTAATCTCGACGCGTTCGATGGTGGCCATGCTTCGCCTCGTGGTGGCTAGCGCGAAAGCCGGCCGCGGAATCGGTTGGTCGCGGCGACGAGCTGCCGGGCGATACCCGGCTCGCGGGCCGAGTGCCCCGCATCAGGCACCACGATATATTCCGCTTCCGGCCATGCGCGATGCAGATCATCGGCGGACATGATCGGGCACACGGCGTCGTAGCGTCCCTGCACCACCGAGCAGGGGAGATGGCGGATGCGATCGATGTCGGCAAGCAGCGCGTTGTCACGCAGGAAGATGTGATTGACGAAGTAGTGCGCCTCGATGCGCGCGATCGCCAGCGCCACGGCATCTTCGTCGAAGTGCGCGACCAGCTCGGGATCGGGCAGCAGTGTCGAGCACGAGCTTTCGTAGCGACTCCAGGCGTGCGCGGCCGGAAGATGGACCGCAGGCTCCGCACTGATGAGGCGGCGATGGTACGCACCGAGCAGGTCGCTGCGCTCGGCGTTCGGCAGGAATTCGGAGAAGGCGCGCCACGCTTCGGGAAACAAAAAGCGCATGTCGTAGAGGAACCAGCGGATCTCCTGCGGTCTGCACAGGAAAATTCCGCGCAGGACCAGGCCGAGCACGTGTTCCGAGTGCGACTCGGCGTACGCGATCGCCAATGTCGAACCCCACGAGCCGCCGAACAGCACCCACTTTTCGACGCCCAGATGCTCGCGCAATCGCTCGAGGTCGGCGACCAGGTGCGGTGTCGTGTTGTCCACGAGCTCGCCAAGAGGCGTCGAGGAACCGGCACCGCGCTGGTCGTACACGATGATCCGGTAGAAGTGCGGATCGAAGTAGCGGCGATGATCGGGAGAGCTGCCACCGCCGGGTCCCCCGTGAAGAAACACCACGGGAACGCCCATCGTGTTGCCCGACTCCTCCCAGTGCATCGTATGCAGCGCATCGAGCGCGAGCCGTCCGCTTCGCAGCGGTGCGAGCGCAGGATAGAGAAACGCCTCGCGCGAGAGTGCGCGCGACGCTCCTTGCGCATCGGGAGTGAACAGCGCCTTCATCGCGGATCGAGCGGTTGCATGAATTGCGCATCGACGTCGACGCGATAGCCGTTGGCGAGCCGGTTGGTCTCGTTGGCGAGCGCTACCACGCTCATGAGCTCACGGTACATTTCCGGTGTCATGCCTTTGGACGTGGCGCCGGCCGCATGCGAGTGCATGCAGTACTCGCAATTGTTGGTCACCGACACCGCGATGTAGATGAGCTCCTTGGTCAGCGGATCCAGTGCGCCGGGCGCCATCACCTCCTTGACGGCACTCCACACGCGCCTGAGCGTCGGCGGATCGTTGGCCAGGACCTTCCAGAAATTGTTGACCAGGTCGGTCTTGCGCGTCGCCTTGATATCGTCGTAGACAGCGCGAACCGCTGCGCTGGCCTGGTCGGGCTCGATGGGCTTGACGAATGACATGATGGAATGCGTCCGTTTCTGTAGATGCGGGCGAATGACCCCAGGGAACGGCGGCCGTCGGGCTAGTGCGCGCCTTCTCCCATACGGGCGGCGAGGACGAGCGCATTGCGCATCGCCTGGGTGTTGGCGAGACCGCGGCCGACGATGTCGTACGCGGTGCCGTGCGCGGGTGTGGTGATCGCTACCGGCAAGCCGCCCTGGACCGTGACGCCGCGCTCAAAGCCCATGAGCTTCATCGCGATCTGTCCCTGATCGTGGTACATGGTCACGATTCCGTCGAACGCGCCGTTCCTGGCGCGCACGAAAATCGTATCTGCCGGATACGGTCCCTCGGCGCGATGGCCGCGTCGCGCCGCGAGCTCGACGCCGGGCGCGATGATGTCGATCTCCTCGCGGCCGAAGCTGCCGTTGTCGCCGTTGTGAGGATTGAGACCGCACACGCCGATGCGTGGCGCGGTATTGCCGGCGCGCCGCAGCGCGTCGTGCAGCATGGCGATGGCTTCGGCGACACCTTCCTTGCTCAGCAGGCCGGCCACTTCCTTTAGCGCCACGTGCGAGGTAACGCGCGAGGTCCACAGCTGCTCGAGGACATTGAACTCGCCGCAGGGCGCATCATGCTTGAGCACGTCGGCGAACCAGCGCAGCTCGTCTTCCTGCGCCATTCCGCCGGCACGCAGTGCAGCCTTGTTGAGCGGCGCGAAGCAGATCGCGTCGACCTCGGCGCGCTGCGCAAGGTCGAGCGCGAGGCGAAGCGCGTCGAGCATGAACGCGCCGTTGGCCGCGCCGGCCTGTGCGGGCGCGAACGCGGGCGCGTCCCATCCGCTCCACTCGAGCCGCACCAGTGGCGCTGGGGACGACGCCGCAGCGCGCGCTGTCAGCGTGGGTAGAGCGAGCGAGACGCCACTGGCGGCGGCGCCGGCCTCAAGGCTCGCACGGTGCGCGATCAGCCGAATACGCGCGGCCGGCAGCGCAGCGCGATCGGCTAGCACCTTTGCCACGAGCTCGGGGCCGATACCCGCGGGATCCCCGGCGACGAGCGCAATCGTTGCGCTCACGGTAGAACCCCCACGCTTGCGGCCCTAAAGGAAAAAGTGGGCGCGGCGCTGCCCCCAGAGGGGGTGCAATTCGCGCCTTGGGACGGCCCGGCGGCGCTCATTCGAGCTTGATGCCTGCGTCGCGGATCAGCTTGCCGTAACGCTCGTAGTCGGCGCGATTGAGCTCTGCGAATTCGGCAGAGGTCATGTTGCCGGCCTCGCCGGCCAGTCCCGCAATCCTTTTCTGCACGTCGGGCGACTTGAGCGCCGCCGAGATCTCGGCGTAGAGCTTGGCGACCACGTCCTTGGGCGTTCCCGCAGGCGCAAACACGCCGTACCACGTGGTCATCTCGAGTCCCGGATAGCCGGCTTCGCCGAGCGTCGGAACGTCGGGCAGCTCTGGCGAGCGTTTCGGCGACGTGACCGCGAGCGCGCGCAGCTTGCCGCCCTTGATCTGTCCGATCGCCGACGACGTCGTGTCGAACATGATCTGCGCCTGCCCGCCAAGCATGTCGGCGTGCGCCTGGCTGCTGCCTTTGTAGGGAATGTGCGTCATCTGCACGCCGGCAAGCTTCTTGAACGCTTCGCCGGCCAGATGCTGCGTACTGCCCGCGCCCGAGGACGCGTAGTTGAAAGCCTCGGGCTTCGCCTTCATCTGCGCGACCAGCTCGCGCACGTCCTTGGCCGTGACCGATGGGCTGACGATGAGCACGTTGGGAACGACCATCACCAGTGCCACCGGGACGAGATCCTTCAACGTGTCGAAGCTGAGCTTCATGAGGTGTGGCGCGATCGCCTGCCCGGTGTTGGTCGCCACCAGCAACGTGTATCCATCGGGTGTCGACTTCGCGGTGAAATCGGCGGCGATGGTGTTCGATGCGCCGGGACGATTGTCGACGACGAACGATTGCTTCATTGACTCGCCCAGCTTGTCCCCCAGCATGCGCGCGACGATGTCGGTCCCGCCGCCTGCCGGTGCCCCGACTTCGAGCTTTACTGGCTTGTTGGGATAGGAAGCGGCCGCTGTCTGCGCGGCGGCGTGGGAACCCGCCGCGAGCGCGCAGACGGCGAACGCAAGCACGCTGCCGAGGCGGCGGACGCGATACCTCCGCTGCGACTTCCGATCCATCACTTCGCCTTTTTCGACGCGACGACCTTCTGCTGCTGCTCGCCCAGGCCCTGGATGCCCAGCGTGACGACGTCGCCCGCCTTGAGGTACTTCGGCTCTGGCTTCATGCCCATGCCCACGCCCGGCGGCGTGCCGGTGGTGATCACGTCGCCCGGCAGCAGCGTCATGTATTGCGACACGTCGGCCACCAGCTGCGCGACGCCGAAGATCATCGTCCGCGTGTTGCCGCGTCTGCCGGCGCTCGCCGTTGACGTCGAGCCACATGTCGAGATTCTGCGGATCCTTGATCTCGTCGGTGGTGACCAGCCACGGACCGATCGGCCCGAAGGTGTCGCAGCCCTTGCCCTTGCTCCACTGCGATCCGCTGCGCTTCATCTGGTACTCGCGCTCGGACACGTCGTTGATCAGGCAGTAGCCGGCGACGTACTTCAGCGCGTCCTTGAGCGCCACACGTGCGCGCGGTGCGGCCGATGACGACGCCGAGCTCGACCTCCCAGTCGGTGTGCGTCGAATCCGGCGGCAGCATGACGTTGTCGTTGGGGCCGACGATGCAGGTCTGCGACTTGAAGAAGACGACCGGATGCTCGGGGATCGGGTTGCCCGACTCCTTGGCGTGATCGACGTAGTTGAGGCCGATCGCGACGAATTTCGACGGCGTGGCCACGCACGCGCCCGAGCCGCGGCTTGCCCTTCACCAGCGGCAGCTTGCGTCGTGTCGAGCTTGCGCAGCTTCGCGAGCTCCGCCGGCGCCAGCGTCGTCGCGTCGATGTCCTTCACCTTGCGCGACAGGTCGCGCAGCTTGCCGTCGGCGTCGATGAGGCCGGGCTTTTCCTTGCCGGCGGGTCCGTAGCGTACGAGTTTCATGCGATCTCCTAGGTAGGCGTAGAAATGAAGGGCGAGCGGGCGAGCGAGAGTAAAGCAGCGTGCAGTCGCGGATGTCTCAAATAGTCATTCCGCCGTCGACCGAATAGACGTTGCCGGTCGCGAATGCCGACTCGTCGGAAGCGAGGAACACGATCGACCGGCGCGATCTCCTCCGGCTTGGCGAGACGCCCCATCGGCTGGCGGGCGATGAAATTCCTTGCGCGCCTCGACCGGGATCGGCGTACGCGTTGATGCGCTCGTGCAGCGACGGCGTGTCGACGGTGCCCGGCGCGATCGCGTTGCAGCGGATGCCCTTGGTCACGAAGTCGGCCGCGACCGCCTTGGTGAGGCCGATCACCGCGGCCTTGCTCGCGCCGTAGACGAAGCGGTTCGGTATGCCCTTGATCGAGCCGGCGACCGAGGCCATGTTGATGATGCTGCCGCCGCCGCGCGCGAGCATCGTCGGCAGCGCGCTGCCTGGATCGTCATGTACATCGCGCGCACGTTGAGGTTGAAGCTGAACTCCCAATCCTTGGGCGTGCAGTCGAGAATCGTGCCGTTGTGCACGTAGCCCGCGCAGTTGAACAGCATCGACGAGCGGCGGCAGCTCGGCGAAGGTCGTCGCTGATCGCCGCATCGTCGAGCACGTCGAGCGTACGCGCGGTGATGCCGCTGCGACGCCGGCGAAGCTCTGCGAGCAGCTTGGGATTGACGTCGGTGGCGAACACCTGCGCGCCTTCGCGCGCCATCGCCAGCGCCGCGGCGCGGCCGATGCCCTGTCCTGCCGCGGTGATCAGCGCGGTCTTGCCTGCCAGACGCTCGAGCCAACGGACCTCCTCGATGTCAGCGCCGCGAACGGGCGCCTTGGAGGCGCATAGTGTAGCGCAAGTGTGCCGGCACTGCCTCGAAATTGGTAAAACCACTTGACCAATCCAGGCGATTTTGTTTAGCTACGGCGTCTCCCGTACATCCCGCTGGCGGACGCATTCGAACGCATCGCGCCGCATCCATGCCGATCCAGAGTATCGAACCGCGCCGGCTGTACCGGCAGATCGCCGACCAGATTCGCGCGCTTGATCCGCTCGGGCGAGTTTCCGGCGGGCTCGCGGCTGCCGCCGGAGCGCGATCTCGCGCGGCAGCTCGGCGTGTCGCGGCCGTCGGTGCGCGAGGCGCTGATCGCGCTCGAGGTCGAAGGCCTGGTCGAGGTGCGCATCGGCTCGGGCATCTACGTGCTCGGCGCCGGGACGCGCAACGGCGGAGCCGATGCGGTGCAGGCGACGGCGGGACCGTTCGAGCTGCTGCGGGCGCGCTGGGTGATCGAAGGCGAATGCGCGGCGCTGGCGGCGAAGTCGGCGAAGAAAGTCGCAGATGTCGCGGCGATCGAGGAGGCGCTCGAGTCAGATGCAGCGAGGAGCATCGACGTCGGGCAAGCAGCCGCTCGCCGGCGATCGGCTGTTTCACCTGCGCATCGCCGAAGCGACCGGCAACGGCGCGCTGGTCGCAGGTCGTGAAGATGCTGTGGGAGGAGCGCACCGGGCCGCTGTTACAAGCAGCTCGAGCACCACTACGACGCGCCGGAGCTGTGGGACGCCGCGCTCGCCGAGCATCGCGCGGTGCTGAAGGCGATCGCGGCGCACGACGCCGGGCGGCGCGCGACCGCGATGCAGCGCCATCTCAACCAGCGCGTACAAGCGTTTCAGCACCGGCTGGGACGCGCATGCACGTAGCGTCAGGAGGAACGCCATGCTCACCTGCCGCATTCACGCCAAGGAAGACCTGCGGATCGAGCCCGCCGCCGAGCCCGACGTCGCGCCCGGACAAGTGCTGATGCGCCTCGGCGCCGGCGGCATCTGCGGCTCCGACCTGCACTACTACTTCGAGGGCCGCAACGGCAGCTTCGTCGTCCGCGAGCCGCTCATTCCCGGGCACGAGGCGTCGGGCGTCGGTGGCGAAGATCGGCGCCGGCGTCACGCGCGTGAAAGTCGGCGACAAGATCGCGGTCAGCCCGTCGCACGCCTGCGGGCACTGCGACTATTGCCGCGAGGGACGCGAGCACCTTTGCCGCAACATGCGCTTTCTCGGCAGCGCGAGCCTGTTTCCGCACGTGCAGGGCATGTTCTGCGAATACTTCGTGATGGGCGAGCGCCAGTGCTATCCGGTCGCCGGCGACGTGTCGCTCGGCGAGCTCGCGTTCGCCGAGCCGCTCGCGGTCGGGCTGCACGCGGTCAACCGCGCCGGCGACCTGCTCGGCAAGTCGGTGCTGATCACCGGCGCCGGCACGATCGGCTGCCTCACCGTGATCGCCGCGCGGCTCGCCGGCGCGACGCTCGGTCACCGTGTCCGACGTGCTCGACCGGCCGCTCGCCACCGCGCGCGCGGTGGGCGCCGATCGCGGACGATGCGCGCCGACCGCGAAGCCGACGCGCTGGCGTCGCCGCAGTTCGACGTCGCCTATCGAAGTGTCGGGCAGCTTCGCCGCGCTCAAGGCGTGCGTCGCCGCGGCGAAGCGCGGCGGCATCGTCGTGCAGGTCGGCACGCTGCCGCACGAGCCGCTGCCGTTCGTCGTCAACGAGATCATGGGCAAGGAGCTCGACCTCAAGGGCGCGTTCCGCTGGGGCATCGAATTCGACTGGGCGGTCGAGTACATTGTCGTCGCGCCGCGTCGACGTGCGGCCGCTCCTCTCCGGACAGTTTCCGCTGCAGGACGCGGTCAAGGCGTTCGAGCTCGCCAAGGACAAGACGCAGAGCACCAAGGTGCAGGTTGATCGCGGCTTGATCGACATACGTTCACAACAGGAGGAGCAACCATGCGTTGGATTGCCAGACTCGCTTTGCTCGTCGTCGCGCGTGCTGTGCATCGTCGTCGGGCGCGGCGCGTCGCGCAGCAGACCAAGCTCAAGTGGGCGCACGTCTACGAGACGTCCGAGCCATATCCACAAGTGGTCGGTGTGGGCCGCGGGCGAGATCGAGAAGCGCACCAACGGCCGTATCACATCGACGTGTTTCCCGGCGTCGAGCCTCGGCAAGGAATCCGACATCAACCAGGGACTGACGCTCGGCACGGTCGACATGATCATCTCGGGCCTGTCGTTCGCGGCGCGCACGATGCCGCGCATCGGCGTCGGCTACTACCCGTACACGTTTCGCGACGGCGATCACCTGATCGCGTGGGCGAAGAGCCCGGCGTTCGCGGAGATGATCGACGAATACCGCAACAAGACCGGCATCCAGATCACCGCGATGACCTACTACGGCATTCGCCAGTCGACGTCGAACAAGCGACTTCACCGACTGCGCGGGCATGAAGGGACTGAAGATGCGCGTGCCGGACGTGCCGGCGTACCTCGCGCTGCCGAAGAGCTGCGGCGCCAATCCGACGCCGATCGCGTTCGCCGAGGTCTACCTCGCGCTGCAGAACGGCACGGTCGACGCGCAGGAGAATCCGCTGACGACGATCGAGGCGAAGAAGTTCTACGAGGTGCAGAAGAACATCATCCTGACCGGGCACATCGTCGACTCGCTGGCCACGCAGGTCGCGCCGCACGTGTGGAACAAGCTCTCCGACGCAGGACAAGAAGATCTTCATCGACGTGACGCGCGAAGCGGCCGCGAACGCGACCGCGGACATCAAGAAGCGCGAAGGCGAGCTCGCCGACGAGTTCAGGAAGAAGGGCCTCAACGTCCACGCGGTCGACAAGAAGACGCTTCCAGGACGCGATCCTGAAGAACGTGATCGTTCGAATCGATGGGCTTACAGCAAGGCCGACTGGGACAAGATCCAGGCGATCAAGTGACGCGCGCCCGATCGCGCGCTCGATCCGGCTGGCATTAAGGCGCCGGCACTGACATGGCCCAGCGCGCAATCCATGTCGCGGCGGACGGCGAGGAGCACGTCCTCGACGCGTCGGGTCACGTGCACGTCGACGATGCGCCGATCGACCTGTCGCGTCTATCCGTTCGAGGCCTGGATCGCGTTCGCGTTCTTCTGGGTGCTGCGCGCTGAACGTCTTCTACCAGTTCTTCACGCGCTATGTCGCTGAACGACTCGGCGGCCTGGACCGAGGAGATCGCGCGCTACCTGCTGATCTGCACCGTCTTCATCGGCATCGCCGCGGCGGTGCGCGACGAACCGGCACATCCATGTCGACTTCCTCTACCGGCTGCATCCCGCGCCGCGTCGGGCCGCGTTCTGTCGACGCTGGTCGACGTCGTGCGCATCGCGTTCTTCGCGCTACGCGGTCGTGCTGACCTGGCAGATGATGCAGAAGATGGGCAACTACCGGATGACGATCATCGACCTGCCGATGAACCTCGTCTACGGCGTCTGCCTGTTCGGCTTCGCGTGCGCCGCGGTGCGCGCGGTGCAGGTCGCGGTCGAGAACTGGCGGCGGGGCTACAGCGTGCTCGAGCCGTCCGGAGCGCGTGCCTCGATGCGGATGCACGCTGCATGACGCCGGCGCTGCTCGGCACCTTCCTCGCGGGCATGGCGACGCGGCGTGCCGGTCGCCATCGCGATGGCCGGCTCGGCGCTGGTCTACATCCTGCTGACCGGCGACCTGCCGCCGTTCGTCGTCGTCCACCGCATGATCAGCGGCATCGACAGCTTTCCGCTGCTCGCGGTGCCGTTCTTCATCCTCGCCGGCAACCTGATGAACAACGCCGGCATCACCAACCGCATCTACAACTTCGCGCTGGCGCTGGTCGGCTGGCTGAAGGGCGGCCTCGGCCACGTCAACGTCATCGGCTCGGTGATCTTCGCCGGCATGTCGGGCACCGCGATCGCCGACGCCGCGGGCCTCGGCACGATCGAGATCAAGGCGATGAAGGACCAGGGCTACGACCGTCGAGTTCTCGGTCGGCGTCACCGCGGCGTCGGCGACGCTGGGGCCGATCATTCCGCCGTCGCTGCCGTTCGTGATCTACGGAATGATGGCCAACGTCTCGGTCGGCCAGCTGTTCCTCGCCGGCATCATGCCCGGGCGTCGTCATGGCGGTCCTGATGATGGCTGACGGTCGCCTACTACGCGCACAAGTACAAGTGGGGCGGCGACATCGCGTTCGAGTGGCGCGCGTGTCGGCAAGGCGATGCTCGAGCTCGCGATCGTGATCGTCTTTCCGCTGGCGATCTGGGGCGCGATCGCAGCTCGGCGTCGCCGTTCAATCTCGCCGTCGGCGTCGGCATGCTCGCTGCTGCTCGCGGCCGACTGGAAGTTCAAGTTCGACGCGGTGCTGCCGATCATGACGCCGGTGCTGCTGATCGGCGGCATGACCACCGGCGTGTTCACGCCGACCGAAGGCGCGATCGCCGCCTGCGTCTGGGCGCTGTTCCTCGGCCTCGTCTGGTACCGCACGCTGACGTGGAAGATGCTGGTCAAGGTCTCGATGGACACGATCGAGACGACGGCGACGGTGCATGTTCATCGTCGCCGCGGCGTCGATCTTCGGCTGGCTGCTCACCGCGACCCGGGTGACCGACGCGGTCGCGGCGTGGGTGCTCGCGTTCACGCACAGCCCGTGGGTCTTCCTGCTGCTCGCCAACCTGCTGATGCTGTTCGTCGGCTGCTTTCTCGAGCCGACCGCGGCGATCCTGATCCTGGTGCCGGTGCTGATGCCGGTCGTGCATGCAGCTCGGCATCGACCCGGTGCATTTCGGCCTGGTCATGGTGCTGAACCTGATGATCGGCCTGCTGCATCCGCCGATGGGCATGGTGCTGTTCGTGCTGGCGCGGGTCGCCAACCTCTCGGTCGAGCGAGACGACGATGGCGATCCTGCCCTGGCTGGTGCCGCTGCTGGTCGCGCTGATCCTCGATCACCTACATTCCGTCGATCTCGCTGTGGCTGCCGCGGCTGTTCTATTGACGAACCGAAGCGCCGATGCCGACTCTAACGCAGTCTGCGACCTTGACGCGCGCAGGAGAACCCCATGCTGACCAAGACATCCCTCACCATCCGCCTGCACCCCGACGACGACGTCGTCATCGCCCGCCAGCAGCTCGTGTCCGGCACCGACGCTGATCGACGAGAACGTCACGGTCTCGGGACTGGTCCCGCCCGGCCACAAGGTCGCGACGCGCGCGATTCGCGCACGGCGAGCCGGTCAAGCGCTACAACCAGATCATCGGCTTCGCCAAGCGGCCGATCGCGCCGGGCGAGCACGTCCATCTGCACAACCTGGCGATGGGCGACTTCGCGCGCGACTACGCGTTCGGCGCCGACGCGAAGCCGACGCAGCTACGTCGACCGCGCCGGCGACGTTCCAGGGCATCGTGCGCGCCGACGGCCGCGTCGCCACGCGCAACTACATCGGCATCCTGTCGACCGTGAACTGCTCGGCGACGGTCGCGCACGGCATCGCCGACGCGTTCAAGGGCGAGGCGCTTGCGCGCGTTTCCGAACGTCGACGGCGTCGTCGCGCTGACGCACGGCAGCGGCTGCGGCATGGACGTGCAGGGCGAGAGCATGCAGGTGCTGCGCCGCACGCTCGGCGGCTACGCGCGGCATCGCCAACTTCGCCGGCGTGCTGATCGTCGGCCTGGGCTGCGAGGCGAACCAGATCAACGCGCTGCTCGGCGCCGAGAAGCTCGAGGAGGGCCCGCTGCTGCGCACCTTCAGCATCCAGGACACGGCGGCACGGCGAAGGCGATCGCCACGGGCATCGCGATGGTCAAGGAGATGCTGCCGCATGCGAACGAGGTGCGCGCGCGAGCCGGTGCCGGCGAGCCACCTCATCGCTCGGCCTGCAATGCGGCGGCTCGGACGGCTACTCGGGCATCACCGCCAATCCGGCGCTCGGCGCGGCGGTCGACCTGCTGGTGCGCCACGGCGGCACCGCGATCCTGTCGGAGACGCCGGAGATCTACGGCGCCGAGCACCTGCTCACGCGCCGCGCGGTGTCGCGCGAGGTCGGCGAAAAGCTGATCGCGCGCATCAAGTGGTGGGAGGACTACACCGCGCGCAACAAGGGCGAGATGAACAACAACCCGTCGCCGGGCAACAAGGCCGGCGGCCTCACGACGATCCTCGAGAAGTCGCTGGGCGCGGTGGCCAAGGGCGGCACGACCAATCTCGTCGCCGTGTACGAATACGCCGAGCCGGTGACCGCGAAGGGCTTCGTCTACATGGACACGCCGGGCTACGACCCGGTCTCGGCGACCGGCCAGGTCGCGGGCGGCGCCAACATGATCTGCTTCACCACCGGGCGCGGCTCGGCCTACGGCTGCGCGCCGTCGCCGTCGCTCAAGCTCGTCGACCAACACCGCGCTCTGGCAGCGGCAGGAAGAGGACATCGACATCAACTGCGGCGAGATCGTCGACGGCACGTCGAGCGTCGAGGCAGATGGGCGAGCGATTCTTCCAGCTGATCCTCGAGACCGCGTCGGGGCAGAAGACCAAGAGCGAGCTGCACGGCTACGGACAGAACGAATTCGTGCCGTGGTATCTGGGCGCGGTGATGTGAGTCGATGATTGACAGTCATGCAGCTGCAGCCCGTACGCTGGAACAAAGCCGCAGAGTGCTCTGCAATATCGTCACCACAATTCAACAGCAGTT
Organism: uncultured beta proteobacterium; assembly: GCA_963816915.1. Taxonomy (GTDB): domain Bacteria; phylum Pseudomonadota; class Gammaproteobacteria; order Burkholderiales; family Casimicrobiaceae; genus PALSA-1003. The sequence continues at coordinate 315,003 of CAWFMK010000006.1, read as the reverse complement.
CATTCGGTCCATAGGAGGAGTTCATGAAAAAGCTGGTTTCCGGCATCGTCGCCGGATGCGCACTGGCGTTTGGCGGCGCAGGCGTTGGCGCAGGAAGTGCTCACCGTCTGGTGGGTCAAGGGCTTCTACAAGTCCGAGGACGACGCGCTGTTCGCGGCGATCAAGAAGTTCGAGGACAAGACCAAGGTCAAGGTCGAGCTGTCGCAATACCCGGTGCAGGACATGATTCCGAAGACGGTGGCCGCGCTCGACGCCGGCACGCCGCCCGACGTTGCCTATGCCGACGTGTACGACTTCCAGGTCACCGGCAAGTGGGCCTACGACGGCAAGCTCGAAGACATGACCGACGATCCTGACGCCGACTGAAGGCGCAGTTCGCGCCGAACACGCTCGAGACGACCTACCTCTACAACGACAAGACCAAGAAGCGGGCGTACTACGCGTTTCCGCTCAAGCAGCAGACGATGCACATCGAGTACTGGATCGACATGCTGGGCGATGCCGGCTTCAAGGAGTCGGACATCCCGACGGGGTGGAAGGACTACTGGTCGTTCTGGTGCGACAAGGTGCAGCCGGGACTGCGCACGAAGACCGGCCAGCGCGCTTTACGGCATCGGCCAGCCGATGGGCGTCGATTCCAGCGACTCGTTCTACTCGTTCCTGACCTTCATGGATGCGTACAACGTCAAGCTGGTCGACGACAACGGCAAGCTGCTGGTCGACGATCCGAAGGTGAAGCAGGGACTGATCAACGCGCTCAAGGACTACACCGACGTCTATACCAAGGGCTGCACGCCGCCGTCGTCGACATCGTGGAAGGATCCGGACAACAACGTCGCCTTCCACAACAAGACGACGGTGATGACGCACAACGCGACCATCTCGATCGCCGCGAAGTGGCTCGACGATGCCAACAACGAGACGCTGACTCCGGAGCAGCGCGCACAGGCGAAGAAGAACTACACGGAGCTGATCCGCACGGCGGGCTTTCCCAACAAGCCCGACGGCGCGAAGATGGTCTATCGCACTGCGGTCAAGACCGGCGTGATCTTCGAGGCAGCGAAGAACAAGAAGCGCGCCAAGGAGTTCGTCACCTTCCTGCTGCAGGAGGAGAACCTGACGCCGTACGTCGAGGGCTCGCTGGGACGCTGGTTCCCGGTGACCAAGGCGGCGACAGAAGAGCCCGTTCTGGCAGGCCGACCGGCATCGCCAGTCGGTGTTCAACCAGTATGCGGCGGGAACGGTGACGTTCGAATTCACCAAGAACTACAAGTTCACGATCCTCAACAACGAGAACGTGTGGGCGAAGGCGATGAATCGCGTCGTCAACGAGAAGGTTCCGGTCGACAAGGCGGTCGACGAGATGATCGCGCGCATCAAGGCAGTCGCTGGCTGAACAGGCAATTCGCTTCACGCATTGACGGAATCAGGCAGGTGGCGGGCCACGTGTCCGCCACCGTGCCTGCCACCGATTCCGCGGTGTCTCCGAGGTCTGTTTCGGCCTCGATCGATCGCCGGTGGAGGAACGTATGGCCACGATCGCACTGCCCCGTGCTGAGCCCGCCCCCGCGGGCCCGTGAAGAAGCGACTGTCCCCATGGCAGGCCTGGGGCATGATCATGATCGTGCCGTACGTGCTGGTGTTCCTCGTGTTCGTGCTGTATCCGGTCGGCTACGGTCTGTGGCTGGCCCGCCATCCCGCGAGTTACGTGAAGCTGGTCGACGATCCGATCTTCGCGCGGTCGGTGATCAACACGCTCGTCTTCCTGGTCGTCGGCATCAACCTCAAGATGATCGTCGCGCTGTTCCTGTCGGGATTCTTCGTGCAGGCGCGCACATGGATCAAATGGCTGTCGCTGGTGTTCATCCTGCCGTGGGCGGTGCCGTCGATCCCGACCATCCTGTCGATCCGCTTCATGCTCAACCCCGAGTGGGGCGTGATCAATCACCTCATCTTCAAGTTCACGGGCAGCGACGGGCCGAACTGGCTCAACGATCCGTACCTCGCGCTGTCGATGGCGATCCTCGTGCACATCTGGAAATCGCTGCCGTTCTGGACGCTGATCCTGATTGCCGGGCGCCTCGCGATCCCGAAGGAGATGTACGAGGCCGCTTCGGTCGACGGCGCGACTCGAACTGGCAGAAGTTCAAGTTCATCACCTGGCCGTCGATGCGCACGCTCTATCTCACGTCGCACGATCCTGTCGATGATCTGGACGCTGGGCGACTTCAACAGCGTCTACCTGCTCACCGGCGGCGGACCTGCGGATCTGACGCACGTGCTGGCGACGCTCGGCATCCGCTACCTGCGCCTCGACCAGGTCGATTTGTCGATGGCGTCGATCGTCTGCGCGATGCCGCTGGTGTTGCCGCTGGTGTACTTCATGATGAAGCGGCTGTCCAAATGAAATCACCCACCTGGAAGCAAGCCACGACCGAAGCGAAGCTGCTGCTGATCGGCATTCCCGTGCTGATCTGGACGCTGCTGCCGGTCTATCACATGTTCCTGTTCGCCATCTCGCCGAAGGAGTCGGCGTTCGGAGGCAATCTCTGGCCAGACCACCCGACGCTGCACAATTTCGAAGTGGTGTTCGGGGAGAAGCACTACTACCTCAGCCATTTCTGGCTGCAGCTGTGGAACTCGCTGCTGATCGCGGTCAGTGTCGGCATCCTCACCCTGCTGGTCGCGACCTTCGCCGCGTTCGCCATCAGCCGGCTCAAGGTGCGCGGCGGGCGCACAATGATGAACCTGGCGCTCTTCACCTACTTCATTCCGGCAGCGTTTCTCGCGGTGCCGATGTACAAGACCATGGGCAACTACGGTCTGCTCAACAACCAGTGGGCGCTGATCCTGGCGATGGTGACGATCGCGTCGCCCTATTCGATCTGGGTGCTCAAGCAGGCATCCGACAAACTGCCCTACGAGCTCGACGAGGCCGCCAAGATGGACGGCGCCTCGCCACTTCAGCTGTTTCGCCTGGTCTACCTGCCGCTGATGATGCCGTCGCTGGTGGCGATCGGAACCTATTCGCTGCTGCTCGCGTGGAACGAGTATCTCTACGCGTTTCTACTGCTGTCCAACGACCGCCAGATTACGCTCGGCGTGGCGCTGGGTAATTTCCTCGCCGCCGACGATTCGCCGTGGGAGCTGCTGATGACCGTCGGGCTGATCTACGCACTGCCGCCGGCAGCGATCTACTACACATTCAAGCGCTACATGGTCGGCGGCCTTACCGCCGGCGCGGTCAAGAGCTAAGCACGTTTCATCGGAGTAAGACGTCATGGCATCGGTTTCTTTCCAGAATATAGAAAAGCACTTCGGCAGCACCAAGGTCATCCACGGCATCAGCTTCGACATCAAGGATGGCGAATTCATGGTGCTGGTCGGGCCCTCCGGATGCGGCAAGTCGACGCTTTTGCGCATGCTCGCGGGCCTCGAGGAGATATCCGGGGGCACCATCGCCATCGATGGCAAGGTGGTGAACGACGTCGAGTCCAAGGACCGCGACATCGCCATGGTGTTCCAGAGTTATGCGTTGTACCCGCACATGACGGTCGCCGACAACATGGCATTCAGCCTCAAGCTGCGCAAGGCGGAAGCGTCGGTGATCCAGGACCGCGTATCGCGCGCCGCGAAGATCCTCAACCTGGACCCGTATCTCGCGCGCTTTCCGCGCGAGCTTTCGGGTGGCCAGCGGCAGCGGGTTGCAATGGGACGCGCCATCGTGCGCGACCCGAAGGTGTTCCTGTTCGATGAGCCGCTGTCGAACCTCGATGCCAAGCTGCGCGTGGCGATGCGCGCCGAAATCAAGGCGCTGCACCAGCGCCTAAAGACGACGACGGTGTACGTGACGCACGACCAGGTCGAGGCGATGACCATGGCCGACCGCATCGTCGTGATGCACGACGGACGCATCGAGCAGATCGGCACGCCGCTGGCGCTCTACGATCATCCCGACAACCTGTTCGTCGCGCAGTTCATCGGCTCGCCCGCGATGAACGTGGTCAACGGCACGCTGCGCAGGGCCAACGGCAGCGCATTCGTCGAGACTGCCACCGGTGTGCGTTGGCCGGTGGGTCACGGTGCCGGAGTCGATGGGCAGCCCGTCGCCTATGGGATTCGACCCGAGCATCTCCAGCTTGCGGCTCGCGACAGCGCGGCCTCGGTCCCCGCCGAAGTCACCGTGGTCGAGCCGACCGGTGCCGAAACCGAGTTGCTGCTCGACGCCGGCGGCGCGCCGGTCGTGCTGGTTTCGCACGGGCGGCCGGTGGTCAATCCAGGCGACCGCATCGGCCTCGCCGTCGACCCTTCGATGGTTCACGTATTCGATCAGAAGACCGGCGCGCGCATCGCCGCATGATCCGACGTCGCGGTTCTGTGCCGCCAGGCAGTCAGCGCATACGTTGCCGCGCCGGTAGCCTCGACCGCGGCCCGCGGCCTCATCTTTTCGTTGCATCCATTCATCTCACCACGGACATCCCCGACCGATGAGCAAGAAGGCATCCAAAGGCAACAAGCGCGTCCTGCGTTCCACCGAGTGGTTTGGCCGCCATGACCGCGACGCACTGGTTCATCGTTCATGGATGAAGAACCAGGGCATTCCTCACGACCAGTTCGACGGGCGACCGGTGATCGGCATCTGCAATACCTGGTCGCAGGCGACGCCGTGCAACGCCCACTTTCGCGAGCTCGCGCAGCATGTGCGCGATGGCGTTCTCGACGCCGGAGGATTTCCCATCGAGTTTCCCGTGATGAGCCTGGGCGAGACGCTGATGCGGCCGACCACGATGCTGTTCAGGAACCAGGTCGCGATGGACGTCGAGGAGTCCATACGTGCCAATCCCTTCGACGGTGTGGTGCTGATGATGGGATGCGACAAGACGACGCCGGCGCTGCTTATGGGGGCGGCATCGTGCGACCTGCCGACCATCGGCATTTCCGGCGGCCCAATGCTCAACGGCAAGTTTCGCGGCGAGGACATCGGCTCGGGAACGCACGTGTGGAAGTTCACCGAGATGATGAAGCGCGGCGAAATGAGCGAAGCCGACATGATCGAATCGGAATCGTGCATGTCGCGGTCGGCGGGACATTGCATGACCATGGGCACCGCGTCGACGATGGCGTCGATGGTCGAAGCCCTTGGCATCGGACTGCCGACCAATGCCGCGATCCCGGCGGTCGATTCGCGGCGCAAGGTGCTTTCACGAATGGTTGGGCGCCGCATCGTCGAGCTGGTGCACGAAGACGTGAGAATGTCGCAGATACTCACGCGCAACGCGTTCGAGAACGCGATCATGGTCAATGGCGCCATCGGAGGCTCGACCAACGCTGTCGTGCACCTGCTGGCGATCGCAGGGCGCATGGGCGTGCCATTGTCGCTCGACGACTGGGACCGGCTCGGCCGCGACATGCCTTGCCTGGTGAACCTGATGCCTTCGGGCAGGTTTCTGATGGAGGACTTCTACTACGCGGGCGGACTGCCGGTGGTCATTCGCGAAATCGGCAAGTACATCCACAAGAAGGCGATGACCGTCAGCGGGAAGACGCTGTGGGAAAACGTCAAGGACGCAGTCAACTATAACGAAGCGGTGATCACGCCGATCGCGAAGCCGTTCAAGCCGCAAGGCGGCATCGCGGTGCTGCGCGGCAACCTCGCCCCCAAGGGAGCGGTGATCAAGCCGTCAGCGGCGACGCCGAAGCTGTTGCGTCACAAAGGTCGGGCGGTCGTGTTCGAGAACATCGAGGACCTGCACCAGCGCATCGACGACCCGAAGCTCGACGTCGACGCGAACTGCGTCCTGGTGCTCAAGAACTGCGGGCCCAAGGGTTATCCGGGCTTTCCGGAGGTCGGAAACTTCACCTTGCCGGCGAAGCTGCTCAAGAAGGGTGTGACCGACATGATCCGCGTGTCCGATGCGCGAATGTCCGGGACCGCGTACGGGACGGTCATACTGCACACCGCGCCGGAGGCCGCGACCGGCGGCCCGCTAGCGCTGGTGAGAAACGGCGACATCATCGAGCTCGATGTGGCCAAGCGCAGGCTGGAGCTGCACGTGCCGGTCGTGGAGCTCGAGCGTCGACGACTGCAATGGAAGCCGCTGCCTCCGCACGCCGATCGCGGCTGGGTGAAGCTGTATTGCGCTACCGTTTTGCAGGCCGACCAGGGCGTCGACCTCGATTTTCTGGTCGGCCAGTCGGGATCCAAAGTGGGCAAGGAAAGCCACTAGGGCCCGCTTCGCGGGGCCCCTCGGGGAAAGCCACTAGGGCCCGCTTCGCGGGGCCCCTCGCCCGGAGGCTCGCGTGCGGGCTCGTAACCCGCGTAGGCACGTGTTCCACCTCGCCTCGCCCGCAGCGCCGAACTCGCAATTCCCGGTCGATCCCCGCTTCGCGGGGCCCCTCGCCCGGAGGCTCGCGTCGCTACCAGCGGCACAACCCGGCACTGGCGGCGCGTGCGAGCGCGCGCATGCGAATTTCGAGGTCGGCGTGATCGGTTGCTTGCGCGAGGTAGCGTTCGCGATAGAGGCGCTCTGCTTCGTCGGCGCTTTTGCCCAGCCAGGTGAAAAATCGGGTGATGGCGATCATGTGGGTTCCTTTGGAGTTAGGTTAGAAGTGGCAGGCGAGGCGGCGCCGGATCGTGCGACTCGACTGAGACGCCTGTGTGCGATCCACCTCGACAGGCGCCCGCCTCGCGCCGTGCGCACAGCGGCCTTGTCGGCGTCTGCTTGGGCGCGCGCAGCGGCCTCGTCCGGGTGTAAGTGGGCACCCACACCAAACAGTGCATCTGCGGTCATCGATGCCAAGAGGTCTGGGATCACATACTGTCGTTTCATGCTGTGGCCTTGAGTGTCTATTGCGTTGCACCATAGCAACCTATGGGGTTTGGGCTCGGATATCCAATAGTTTAAGCAGATCAGCGGGATAGGTTGTCGCTATCGAGATGGGGATCTTGTTGCAGTGCAGCATATAAGCTATAATGCGGTTCGATCAGCAGCCATCGAAAGCCATGGAAATCAATCGTCTACGCAGTTTCGCCGCGGTTGCGGACGCCGGCCACCTGACGCGGGCGGCCGAAAAACTGCACATCAGCCAGCCCGCCCTGTCGGCGCAGATCAAGTCGCTGGAGGACGAGTTCGACCTTCCGCTGTTCGAGCGAACGTCCGCAGGCATGGTGCTGACGCCGGCCGGCCGCCGACTACTGGCTCAAGCGGAAAAGGTCCTGTCGGCCACCGAGGTCCTCAAGGCGGAAGCGCGCGCGCTCAAGGGGGAAGCCTCCGGCCGGGCGACCGTCGGATCGCTGTCCGACCCGGAATTCATCCGACTGGGCGACTTCATGACCCGTGCGGTCGAGCGCTACCCGCTGCTCGAAATCGAGTTCAAGCACGAGATCACCGGCGTCGCGCTCGCCGAGGTGCGCTCGGGAACGCTCGACGGCAGCTTCTATTATGGGGACCTGCACGGCTCAAACGTTGCCGGAATCGCGTTGCGCGAAATCGGCTATCGCGTGGCCGCCCCCGCAGAGTGGCGCGACCGCATGCGCGACGCGCAATGGGCCGACATTGCCGCCGAGCCATGGATCATGCCTCCCGAGGTGAGCACGCATCGCCAGCTTGCCGCTTCGCTGTTCCGCACGCACGCCGTCCAGCCGACGCGCCTGATCGGTGCGGACCATGAGGCAGTCGTGAGTTCGCTGGTGACCTCCGGCCTGGGCATGGCGCTGATCCGCGACGAAGTCGCGCTGCGCATGGAGGCGGCCGGCGAGATCTGCCTGTGGCGCGATGCGCGAGTCGCCACCACGCTATGGTTCATCTACCTGCAGGAGCGCGCGAACGACCCGGTGGTGCGGGCGCTTCTCGACTTGATTGGCGATCTCTGGGCGCCGGTCGCCGGTTCGCCGACCCTCGCCGCCGGGTTTGCCCCAGCCCCCGAATTGTCGAGGGCTGTCAGCTGAAAATCGCTGGCGGGGGCATGCGCGATACCCCTACAATGCGGCTGCGCGGCTCGCGCCCTGCCCGGGCGGCCTGCTCCAGAGGCCGCGGCCCGTGCCGGACCTAAGCCTACAAAGGGTGATGCGTTGGCAAAACCGAATTTCCAGTTCCAGAAACGCCAGAAAGAGCTCGAGAAGAAAAAGAAGCAGGAGGAAAAGCGTCTGCGCAAGCTGGAACGCCATGCCCCGCCGACGGCGGACCCGCTTGCGCCGCAGGATACTCCCGCCCCGGACGAAACGCCGACCGGATAACCGCCCCTCGCGGACCGTGTCACCGGTTTTCGATTTTCTCCGGCCCGATCTTTCCCGGAACCTGCGTCGCGTCGTCATGCCCGTCGTCGAGGCGTGCGACCAGGCGCTCGCGGGATTCGGAGCGATGGTCGACGATCCGGCCGCCTGCCGCGTCGAGATCGTACGCTGGCCTTCGACCGGAACGCGCGTCGTGGACGAGGACACCGGCGACCAGGCTGGCACCACCGAGGGCGTGTTCGTCGCCTGGTGGCAAGGCGACATTCTCTACGGCCGCAACGAGGCGGTCGGCGGGCACTACGTGCTCGCCTACGCCGCGGAACCCGCCGACGCCGATACGACGCATCAGCGCGACCCGGTACGCATGATGCTGTGGCACGCCAACTACCACCCCGACGGGGGCCAGCTCTTTTTCCCGCTCGACCGCGCGCCGTTCATGATCCCGCTCGCGCGGCCAGGCGACGACGTGCGCCCGGAGGACTTCGTGTGCTTTCGTTTCGACGGCAGCCGCGGGCTGTACATCCATCCCAACGTCTGGCACGAAGGCGTGTTCACCACCCGCGGGACGCAGCGTTTTTTCGACAAGCAGGGCGCGGTGCACGCGCGCGTGTCGGTCGACTTCGCGCGCGAGTTCGGTTGCCTGATCGAGGCGGCGCTTCCCTAAGCGCGCGCTATACCGCGAGGCACGAAGGCCCCAGCGGCTCGAAACTCTTGTAGGTCAGTATGAATTCCTGGTGGCCGAGCGACTCCGAGCGCGTGCGCTCGCCGCCGGCCACGCGAGCGACCAGGTCGAATATCTCGGTGCCGACCTCGCGCAGCGTCGCGCGTCCCTCCAGGATACGGCCGGCGTCGACGTCCATGTCGTCCTGCATGCGCTTGTAGGTCTCCGGATTCGCGCAGACCTTGATCACCGGCGAAATTGCCGATCCGACCACCGAGCCGCGTCCGGTCGAGAACAGGATCAGATGCGAGCCGCAGGCGATGAGCTCGGCGATCTCGGCGTTGTCGTTGATGTTGGGAAAACCGAAGCGAACTTCGCCGTCGGGCACGACGTCGAGCAGGTAGAGCCCCTTGCGTGGCGGCGCGATCCCCGGCTTCACAATGCCGTCGATCGCCGCCTGGCCCGACTTGGCGTAGGCGCCCAGCGATTTTTCCTCGATGGTGGTCAGCCCGCCGTCGGCGTTCCCCGGTGCGAAGCTCGCGTAGCCTAGCGTCGCGTAGTAGCGCGCGGCCTTGGCAACGCTTTCCTTGAGCGCCGGCGCGAGCTCGGGACGCGCCGCGCGCGACGCCATCAGGTTTTCCATGCCGATGAGCTCACCGGTCTCCTCGAATATGGTCGCGGCGCCCGCGTCGATGAGCATGTCGAACGCCACTCCCATCGCCGGATTTGCAGTGAGCCCCGAGGTCGCATCGGAGCCGCCGCAGATCGTCCCGACGACCAGCTCCGAATAGTCCATCGGCACGCTCGGCTGTTCATCGAGCCACGGCAGCGTCGCATCGATCCATGCTTTCCCCGCGTCGATGGTCTTGCGCGTGCCGCCCGTGGCCTGGATTCCCAGCGTCGATACCGGTCGTCCGCTGTCCTCAATCGTTCGTGCGAGAGCGTGACGGTTGAAGCCCTCGCATCCCAGCGACACCAGCAGCGCGGCACCGACGTTGGGATGCGTGCAGAGCTTTTGCATCATGTCCAGCGAGTAATCGTTCGGATAGCAGCCCGGGAATCCGATCAGATGGACGTCGCGATCCCGGTAGGCGAACGCGACCTCCCGAGCGACGTGGTGGGCGCACTCGACCAGGTACGCCACCACGAGGATGTTGCGCACGCCCTTTCGGCCGTCACCGCGAAGGTAGCCGCGCAGCCGGGTTGCATCATCGGAGGTCATTTCGGTAGCGTATAAGTCGGAAGATAGTTGCTTTCTACGTTGTGCGTGTGCACGTATTCGCCGGGCGAGATCGCGCGCGTCGCCGAGCCGATCGGACAGCTGTACTTGAGAATGACCTCTCCGCGTGCAATGGGCGCCACCGCGAGCTTGTGACCCACCGCGATGTCGCGCCCGATGCAAAGCGCCGTGCCATCGACGTGGACGGTTTCGCCGGCACGCAATTCGCGTAGCGCCACCGCCACGTTGTCCAGCGCGGAGAGCTTCATCGCGTCGCGCGCGGGAAGAGGAGACGGGTGCTCAGAATTTTCCATACTTGTGGTACGCCGCGACCGGATCCATTCCGCCGATCAGCGCCTTGCGCATGTCGCTCTCGGTGGCGACCACTTCCTCGGTGCGCGTGATCACCTCGTCGATGCAGGCGGCGGGAATGATCACTACGCCGTCGCGGTCGCCGAGCAGATAGTCGCCGCTCGCGATGGTGACGGCACCGATGGTCACCGGCTCGCCGTAGCGATCCGGAATCCAGCGCGCAACGATGTCCGCCGGCGTGAGAAAGGCGCAGAACACCGGAAAGCCCTGCGCGAGCACGAGGTCGGTGTCGCGCGAGCCTCCGTCGACGACATAGCCGAGCACGCCGCGCGCGGCCAGCGTCTGCGCGGAGAGCTCGCCCATCAATGCAACCTCGTGGTTGTTGGGCTGGCACACGACCACATGTCCAGACGGCGCGCGCGCGAGCAACGTGCACCACCCGAGCAGCGTATCGTCGCGCGACTTGCTGCGGTCGATGTGGCCTGCGACGGTCCACACCGGACCGGAGAGCCGTGTGCCCGGAGCGATCGCCTTGATCGACGGCGGCAGCACGACGTTCTCGTGGCCCATCATGCGCAGCACGTCGTGCACGGCGCCGCTGTAGCACTGCGTGAGCCGCGAGGTCAGGTCCCGGTTTGGGCTCATCGCGCGTCGCGGTTGGCTTCAGAACAGCGCGAGTTGCGCGTCGTTGCGCGGTGGGTGGAAGCGCGAAGTATCGAGACGGGCACTGCGCTCCATGTTGAGGCCGAGGCGCTTGCATGCGAGCTCGAAGCGCCGCTCGAGCAGCGTCGCGAACTGCCCGGTCCCGCGCATGCGCGTTCCGAACGAAGAATCGTAGTCGCGACCTCCGCGCATCTGCTGGATCACGCTCATGATGTGGCCGGCGCGCATCGGGTAGTGCTCGGCGAGCCAGTCCCGGAAGAGCAGCTTCACCTCATGCGGCAGACGGACCATCACCCATCCCGCCCAGCGCGCGCCGTTCGCAGCGCCCGCTTCGAGAATCGCCTCGAGATCCCTGTCGTTGAGCTGCGGAATGATCGGCGCTGCCATCACGCCGACCGGGATGCCCGCGTCCGAGAGGGTCTTCAGCGCGGCCAGCCGTCGCGGAGGAGCGCTCGCGCGCGGTTCGAGTTTGCGCGCGAGGTCGCGGTCCAGCGTGGTAACCGACACGAACACGCGCGCCAGGTTCTTCGCCGCCATCGGTGCGAGCAGGTCGATGTCGCGCTCGACCAGCGCGGACTTGGTCACGATGGTCAGCGGATGGTCGCACGATGCGAGCAGCTCGATGATCTGGCGCGTAATCTTCCACTCGCGCTCGATCGGCTGGTACGGATCGGTGTTGGTGCCCAGTGCGATCGGGTCGCAAATGTAACCCGGGCGAGCGATCTCGGCCGCAAGCAGCTTCGCCGCGTCAGGCTTGGCGAACAGCTTGGTTTCGAAGTCGAGTCCGGGCGAAAGGTCGAGATACGCATGCGTCGGTCGCGCATAGCAATACACGCAACCGTGCTCGCAGCCCTGGTACGGGTTGATCGACTGCGTGAACGGAATGTCCGGCGAATCGTTTCGGGAGATGATCGTTCGCGCGTGCTGGATCATCACGGTCGTTTTGAGGCGTGGAAGCACCTCGGACGATTCCTCGGACTCGGGTGCGTTCGACCAGCCGTCGTCGACCGCCTCGCGCTCATCGCGGCGAAAGCGATTGCCGGGATTGAAAGTCGCGCCGCGGCCGTGCACCGCTCCGGCGCCGGCGGCGCGGCGCTGCGGATCGGGCACCGCGGTGCCGTCCTGCGGGGGACGTTGCGTCGACTTCATGATGACGATTTTACGCCGGTCACCCGGTCACTATGTAGCCGCCGGTTCGAACGCTTCAGCCGCCCAGCTTCGCGTCCATCGTGATCGTGGTGTTGAGCAATCGAGAGATGGGACAGTTGGCCTTGGCATTGGCGGCGATCTCGGCGAACTTGGCGGCATCGATGGACGGCACCCGCGCCGCGCGTCGTCAGATGGATCGACGTCACCGTCCAGTTGCCCGCGACCTGCTCCAAGAGTGAGCGCTGCCTCGGTGTCGATCGCCTCGGCGGTGAAGCCGGCCCCGTTGAGCATGAACGAGAGCGCCATGGTGAAACACCCCGCGTGCGCGGCGGCGATGAGCTCCTCAGGATTGGTTCCCTTGCCATCGCCGAACCGCGCGACGAATGAATACGGCGTGTCCTGCAGTGTGGCGCTTTGCGTGCTGAGCGTGCCGCTGCCTTCCTTGGCGGTACCCTGCCAGCGTGCAGATGCCTTGCGTTGCATGATGTTCTCCGATGGCGATGCCCAAGACACAAAGTGTAGTCCTGTGCCGCCGACGGGCCAAGTGAGGGCCAAGCAAGGGCCAAGTCCGTCCGCCGAATGCGACGGCTGGTTCGGCGGTCGGCGCAGGCGATGCGATACCATACGCCGGCGATTCGCGCGGGAGCGCGACGAGTGACCCGGGGTGTCCATTGACCACGCCGAAGACGACGCATTTCGACACGTTGGCGCTGCATGCTGGCGCGCATCCCGATCCGGCAACCGGGGCGCGCGCGACGCCGATCTACCAGTCGGCATCGTTCGTTTTCACCGATACCGACCACGCTGCGGCGCTGTTCAACATGGAACGTGCCGGCCACGTCTATTCGCGAATTTCGAATCCGACCTGCGCAGTGCTCGAGGAGCGCGTCAGCGCGCTCGAGGGCGGCGTCGGTGCGATCGCCGTGGCGAGCGGTCAGGCGGCGCTGCATCTGGCCATCGTCACGCTGATGGGCGCTGGCTCGCACATCGTCGCGTCGCGGGCGCTCTACGGCGGCTCGCACAACCTGCTCGACTTCACGCTTCCGCGCTTCGGCATCGACACCACCTTTGTCCCGGCGCACGACATCGATGCGTGGCGTGCGGCGATCCGCCCGCAGACGCGGCTGCTGTTCGGTGAGACGCTGGGCAACCCCGGGCTCGATGTGCTCGACATTCCGCGCGTCGCGCAACTCGCACACGAGCACGGTCTGCCGCTCCTGGTTGACTCGACGTTCACGACGCCCTATCTGATCCGGCCTTTCGAGCACGGTGCCGACCTGGTGTACCACTCGGCCACCAAATTCCTCTCGGGGCACGGCGTGGTAATCGGCGGCGTCCTGGTCGATGCGGGCTTGTTCGACTGGTCGCGCTCGGGGAAGTTTCCCACGCTCACCGAGCCCTACGCGGGATTCCACGACATGGTGTTCGCCGAGGAGTCGACTACCGCGGCGTTTCTGCTGCGCGCGCGGCGCGAAGGCATTCGCGACTTCGGCGCGTGCATGGCGCCGATGACCGCGTTCCAGATCCTGCAGGGCATCGAAACACTGCCCCTGCGCATGCAGCGCCACGTCGAGAACACGCGCCGGGTCGTGGAGTTCCTGTGCGCGCATCCTCTGGTCGAATCGGTCGCGTACCCCGAGCTCGCGTCCCACCGCGACCACGCGCTCGCACAGAAGCTACTGCCGCACGGCTGCGGCGCGGTGTTCAGCTTCTCGATTCGCGGAACACGCGAGCAGGGACGTCGCTTCATCGAGACGCTGCGGGTGTTTTCGCATCTCGCCAACGTTGGCGACGCGAAGTCGCTCGTCATCCACCCCGCGAGCACGACGCACTTCAGGGTCGCCACGTCCGATCTCGCCGCGGCAGGCATCACCGAAGGAACGATCCGTCTGTCTGTCGGGCTGGAGCACGCCGACGACCTGATCGAGGATCTCTCGCGCGCCCTGCACGCGGCGGGCAAGACCACAACGAAGCGATGAACATCGACGTCGGTGGTGATCAGGTCTACGCGTACACCGGATCGCGCGCGTTCGACGCGGCACTGCCCACGATCATGTTCGTACATGGCGCTGCGTGCGACCATAGTGTCTGGGCGCTGCAGTCGCGCTACTTCGCACACCATGGATACAACGTGCTGGCGCTGGACCTGCCCGGGCACGGGCGAAGCGGTGGAAGCGCTCGGAGGTCGGTGCCGGTGCTCGCCGACTGGCTGATGGCGGTGCTCGATGCGTGGCGCATCGAGCGCGCCGCGCTGGTGGGCCACAGTCTCGGATCGCTGATCGTGCTCGACGCTGCCGAACGCCATCCGCAACGCGCTTCCCACCTCGCGCTGCTCGCAACGTCGGTGCCGATGCCGGTGTCGGATGCGCTGCTGTCCGCCGCGGCGTCCGACGAGGAGGTGGCCTACGCGATGATCACGCAATGGAGCTTTTCCGACGCGCATCAGTTGGGAGGCAATCAGCAGCCGGGCATGTGGATGACCGGGACAGGGCTACGCCTCATGCAGCGCTGCGCGTCGGGGGTCCTCCAAGCCGATTTGTCCGCGTGCAACGACTACTGCGACGGACTCGCGCGCGCGGCAAGTCTCGGCGTGCCGGCGCTGGTCATTCTGGGCGAGCACGATCAGATGGCACCGATGCGCAACGTGCGGGCGCTCGTGTCGGCGCTGCGCCACGTGCGCGAGGTGCGCCTTCCCGGATGCGGGCACAGCCTGATGGCCGAGGCGCCTGATGCCGTGCTCGACGCACTGCGCGATTTTTTTGCGGCGGAACATGTGGCGGCCTCGCCGAGAGTCGCTGCTCCGGCGCGATGAGCACCGCGCTCTTCGTTTACGACGCTGTGGCGCGGTTCCTCGAGGAGACGGGCGCTTTCCTGAAAAGCTCCCCCGCCGGCAACAGCATGATCGCGATGCCCGCCGCGCGCGTGGTGTGCGCGCCCAACGAGGACGACGCCGGCATGTATTTCGCGGCGGTGAAGACCGATGGCGAAGTGGTCGCCGTCGTTTGCCACGGCAACTCGGGCGGGACGCTCATGAGCGCTGCGCCGGACGAGGCCGTGTCGCTCATCGCACGCGACATGGCCGCGCGAGGACGTCGTCCCGACAGCGTGGTGGCACCGCTTCGCGAATGCGAAATTTTTGCTGGAGTCTGGTCCGATCTGACCGGCGCGGGCTGGTCGCGTCGCTTCCACCTGCGACAATTCGAGCTCACGTCGGTCCCGGCGGCGCGCATTTCGCCGGGACGGCTGCGTGCGCCTGATCCCGACGAGTGCGGCCGGATCGTCGCATGGCAGCTCGCTTTCATCGAAGAGGCCGGGCTCCCCGAGGCGCCGCAACGCATGCAGCGCAATCTCGAGCGACGCATCGCGCGCGGACTGATCCGCGTCTGGGACGCTGCGGCACCGCAGGCAGGAGACGCTCGCGACGTGGTTGCCTTCAGCGGCTTCAACACCAACGAAGACACTGCGCGCATCGCGCCGGTCTACACGCCGCCGCCGCTTCGAGGGCGCGGCTACGCGACCGCAATGGTGACAGAGCTCGCGTACGAGCTCTTCGCCACGGGGAAAAAGGCGATCTACCTCACCACCGACGTCGCCAACCCCACCAGCAATGGCATCTACCAGCGCATCGGGTTTCGTCCGGTCGTGGACCACTTCCACTTCGACTTCGCTTACCCGAAGGCATGACCGCGCGACTCTACTGCGGCGTGCCGCTGGTCGCCGATGCCGAGATCGCTCTGCCCGAGGCCGCGGCGCACCACGCCGTCCGCGTGCTTCGGCTCAAGGCCGACGACGAGGTGACGCTCTTCAATGGCGAAGGCGGTGAATTCACGGCGCGCATCGATCGCATCGAGGGACGCGACGTATTCGTGCGCATCGACGCGTGGGTCGACGTCGAGCGCGAGTCGCCGCTTGCGATCACTCTGGTGCAGGGCATTGCCGCCGCGGAACGCATGGACGTCGCGATACAAAAGGCGGTCGAGCTGGGTGTCTCGCGCATCCAGCCGGTAACGACCGTTCGCAGCGTGACCCGGCTCGATGCTGCGCGCGCGCAAAAGCGGCTCCTGCACTGGCGACAGGTCGCGATCTCGGCGTGCGAGCAATGCGGGCGCAACCGCTTACCCGAGGTGCTGATACCGGTCGACCTCGACGCGTGGCTGCGGGCTCCGTCGGCCGCGTCGCTGCGGCTGCTCTTCGCACCCGCTGCGCCGCGTCCGGTCGCCACGCTGACCCGACCGTCCGGACCCATCGAATGCCTGATCGGTCCCGAGGGCGGCCTCGATGCGCACGAAAGCACGGCCGCGCGCGCCGCCGGCTTCCACGAGGTGAGCATCGGCCCTCGAGTGCTGCGCACCGAGACAGCCGGCATGGCAGCACTCGCGACGCTCAACGCGCTGTGGGGAGACTTCCGGTGAACCGCGCTCATATCTGCCGCGCGTTCTGGATGGCGACGTGGCTGCTTGCAGCCTGCGCGCCGGCGCCCATGCGTGCTGTGTCGTCCGCGGTCGACCCGATTCGAGCTGCCTTCGTGGTGCTTGGCGCGGATGGCGCGCCCACGGCGCGAGTGATCACCGAGTCGACCGGCTGCCCAAGCCTCGACGCCGATGGCACGCTGCGGCCGATGTCGGTGCGCGCGGCGCCGTCCACCGAGCGACAGCGTCCGACGCTCAACGCGCCGGCGCTTTCCAAACCGTCGGCGTTTCCTGTGCTGGTTTGCGAGCTCGCGCTGCCGGGCGCGCATCGCGCCAGCGTCGATGGGCATCGCTTGCCGCTGCCGGGCGCTGCGCCGCGACGCATCGTGGTCATCGGCGATAGCGGATGTCGGCTCCAGACGGCGAGCGGCATGAACCAGGCGTGCAACGACGTCGATGCGTGGCCGTTCGCGCAGGTTGTCGCGGCGGCCGCCGCGGCGCATCCCGACGTGGTCATCCATGTCGGCGACTATCACTACCGCGAGACCCCCTGCCCCGCGGCGGACAGCGGCTGCGCGGGCAGTCCGTGGGGCTATGGATGGGACGCATGGAATGCGGATCTCTTCGTTCCGGCGCGGGCGCTGTTCGAAGCGGCTCCCTGGATCGTCGTGCGTGGCAACCACGAATCGTGCGATCGCGCGGGGCAGGGCTGGTGGCGCATGCTCGATCCGCGCCCTCTCGTGGCGCGTCGTGATTGCACCAATCCTGCCGACGACGCCATCGGCGACTTCAGCGATCCCTACGCCGTGCCGCTAGGCAGCGACGCGCGCTGGATCGTGTTCGATTCGTCGAACGTCGGCGTCGCGCCGCTTGGCCCTGGTGACGCCACGTATGCGACGTACGGCACGCAGCTGCGTACGGCCATCGAGCTCGCATCGCGGTCGCCGGTGAATTTCTTTCTCGATCACCATCCGATCCTGGGTTTCGCGCCCAATCCCACGCGCACGCCCGCGGGACTTTATCCGGGTAACGGGTCGCTGCAATCGGTGCTGCTTCCCATCGAGGGTGAACGCATGTTTCCGGACAATTTCCAGGCACTCGTCTCCGGACACGTGCATCTCTTCGAGGTCGTAAGCTACGCCACTGCGCAACCGACTCAGCTCATATCCGGCAATGCGGGCGCGTGGGCTGACGTCCCGCTCCCGCGCGATCTGCCGTCGGGCGCGACGCCGCTGCCCGGCGCGGTGACTGCCAGTATTGTGTCGACGAACCAGTCGGGATTCACCATAATCGAGCGCGATTCCGCAGGAGAGTGGCGCGTGGAGGCTCATGATCGCCTCGGACGACTTTTAACAACATGCATATTGCGCGATCGAAAGACGCGCTGCGTACCGGAGACCTTGCCATGAAGAGTTTGTTTTCGGGAATTGCGCTCTGCCTGATCGCGATGCACGCGTCCGCACAGCAGGCACCGGACATTCCGCGTTTCTCGACCATGAAAGCGGGGAGCGCGCCGCAGGGGTGGAAGCCGTTTGCGCTATCGTCGACCAAGAAAAGCACCGACTACATGCTCGTCACGGAAGATGGCGTGGTCGTGCTGCGCGCGATGGCGCACAGCGCAGCGTCGGCGCTCGCCTACAAGGTCGAGTTCGACCCGCGCCAGTTTCCGACGATCTCGTGGCGGTGGAAGGTTGCGCAAGGTATCCCGGACGCCAACAACGCCGACGTCACCAAAGAGGATTCGCCACTTCGCGTCATGATCGCCTTCGAAGGCGATACATCGAAGCTCAATCTGAAGGACAAGATCGCGTCGTCGGTCGCCCAGACCGCATCCGGGCAGCCCCTTCCCTACGCAACGCTGATGTACATCTGGGGCAACAAGGTTCCGGTAAACAAGGTCACCATCAGCGGGCGCAGCTCGCGCATCCGCATGCTCGCGCTCAACGCCGACGAGGAGGGCGTGGGCAAATGGCACAGCTTCACGCGCAACCTGGTCGATGACTTCAAGATGGCCTTCGGCGAGGAGGCGGGGAAGGTCGTCGGGCTGGAGCTGTTGACCGACACCGACAACACCGGCGGCAATACCGAGGCTTTTTACGGAGACATCACGATCGGACCCCCGCGCTAGCGCAGCGCGGCGGCGACGCCGTCAGCCCTTCGGCGCGCCTGCCGCGATCAGGATGCTGCAGCGCACGCGCTCGATCAGGACCGCGTCTACCGATCCGCGCCACCAGCGCAGCGCGAACGAACGCGTGCGCGGATGCCCCAGGATCAGCAGCTCGATGCCGAGCTCGGTGACCAGCTTCGCGAGCACGTCGCCGGGCTCGCCGACGACGAGATGGTCGATGACATTGAGGCCCTTGCCTGCCAGCAGCGCATGCGCATCCTTGAGGTCGGCCTCCATGTGGTCCCGCTCGTCGGCCAGAGCCACTTCCGGCACGTACTCGCCGGCGAGCAGGTACGCAGAAGGGTAGTGCACGACCCCTGCGAGGTGCACTTCGGCCGACGGATCCGGCGCAAAACGCACCAGCTCATCCAGCGCGGAGCGCGACTCCGGCGTGCCGTTGTACGCGACGAGAATCTTTCGATACATGATTTGCCCTTCGCTCTAGTCGCCAACCGGTCGGTAGCGCCGGATCGCCAGCGCCGGGACGATCGCCGCCGCAAACGCGATCGTAACGACCCAGAAGCATTCTTGGAAGGCCGCGATCGGCTTGCCCTGGACACCGTAGACGCCCAGCCTCCATTCCAGCAAGACTGCAAGCAGGTTTACGCCGATCGCGCCTCCAAGCTGGCGGGCGAAATTCACCGAAGCGGCGGCGTGCGCGATGTGCTCGGCCGGCAAGGTCGATACCGCCCCGACGTTGAGCGCGGGAATGATCATGCCCAGCCCGATGCGTCCGATGATGAGCCAAAGCGTGGTCATAGCGAATCCGGTTCGCGCGTCGGTGAAGGCCAGCAGCACGCTCGATAGCGCGAAAAAAGCGAGTCCGACCGCGACGATGCCGCGCGGATCGATCTTGTCGGTGAGGCGTCCGGCGAGCACGATGGTCACCCCGAGGATCAGCCCCGGCCATAACAGCAGATAGCCCGCGCGCGATGGAGAGTAGCCGGCGATGTCCTGCACGAACACTGGGATCAGATACGTAGAGCCGAACAACCCCACACCATAGGCGAACGAGACGATCGTGGCGGCCCGGAAGCCGCCCACGGTGAACAGGCGCATCACCAGCAGCGGAACCGGTGTCCGGTATTCCCACATGACAAAACCCGAAGCGAGCGCCAGCGTCAGTGCGGCGCAGGCCGCGAGGGGCATCGATGCCCATCCGGCGCGGTGTCCGATCACCGGGACGTTGAGCATCGCCACCAGCGCGCCGGCCAGCAGCGTGATGCCCACCCAGTCGAAGGCGCGACGCGGCGCGAGCCCGGCGCGCGGCACGAGGTAGCGCAGCGCCATCGCGATAGCGATCACGCAAAAGGGCACCGGCATGAGAAAAATCGACCGCCAGCCGAAAGCTTCCAGCAGCAGACCGCCGATCGTGGGACCGATCGCGGGGACGAGCACCACGCCGAAACCGAACATGCCCATCGCCGCGCCGCGTTTTGCCGGCGGGAACACCTCGAACAGCACGATCATCGACAGCGGCTGCATGATTCCGGCGGCTGCACCCTGGAGTACGCGCGCGGCGATCAGCGCTTCGGTATTCCAGCAGAACGCACCGAGCAGCGATGCCGCCAGGAACAGCAGCAGCGTGAATGCGAAGGTTCGCCGCTGGCCCAGCGTTTCCACGAGCCACGCGGTGGCGAGCATGGTCGTGGTGGTCGCGGCGAGATAGCCGGTGGCGATCCACTGCAGCGAATCGTGACCGACGCCGAATTCGCGGATCAGCGCCGGAAACGCGACGTTGATGATGGTCGCGGCAGCCATGGTGGCGACGCTGCCGATCATCACCGTCGTGACGATCCACCCGCGGTGCGGCGCCGGCGAGGCCGCATCGGGCAGCGCGGAGTCTTCGGCGCCGGTCACGCGAAGCTCCGCTTCCAGGAGCAGCCGCTACGCGGCGACCGGCAGAGGACGGCCGGCGAGCGCAAGCGCGAGCTCGCGCAGCGCATCCCATACATTCCCGCGGCCGATGCCCTTGGACAGGGCGTCGAGCTGCGCCAGGCGCAGAAGCATCGACGGAAGCTGCGACGGTCGCACGCGCTTGAGCGCCCGCTCCATCGCCGCCTGGCGCTTTCCCCAGACACGCACGTTGCGCAACGCCGTGCCGACGTTCATGCCGCCCGCGATCGCGCTGAATATCGATGCCATCGCGTGCAGGTCCTCGCCCAGCTGCCAGACGATGAGCGGCGTTCCTTCCCCGGCGTTCTCGAGCGCGCCCAGAATGCGGCACGCGCGCGCGGCGTCGCCGCCAAGCCAAGCTTCCGAGAGCTGGAACACGTCGAAGCGCGCGACATCGGTGATCGCGTTCTCGACGGCGTAAGGGTCGAGTTCGCCTTCGGGCAGCAGCAGCGCGAGCTTGTCGATTTCCTGCTGAGCGGCGAGCAGGTTGCCCTCGGTGGTGTCCGCCAGGAATTGCAGAGTCTCGCGCGATGCACGCTGCTTGGAGCGCGCCAGGCGCGCGGCGATCCACGCCGGCAGCTCCGCGCGCTCCAGCGGCTGCACCGCGACGACGACGGCGGCGCGCTCGAGCGCGCCGAACCAGGCGCTGCCCATCGTCGCGCGATCGAGGCGCGGCAGCGTGATCAGCGCGACCGTGTCCAGCGCAGGCGCCGAGGCCCACGCTTCGAGCACGCGAGCGCCTTCGACCCCGGGCTTGCCGCTCGGGATGCGCAGGTCGATGAGGCGCCGCCCCCCGAACAGTCCCAGATTGCGCGTCGCGCCCAGCAACGCCTCCCATTTGAAACCAGGCTCGACGACCAGCACTTCGCGGTCGTCGCATCCCGCGCCACGGGCGGCCGCGCGTATCTGGTCTCCGGCTTCGATGACGAGCAGTGGCTCGTCGCCGTGCACGACGTAGAGCGGAGCGATACCGCGCGCGAGCTCGTGCGCGAGATTGGCGGGACTGATCTGCATCGAACTAGGCGACGGGCTTTTTCGAGGACTGCATGCGGCGCACGATCTGCTGGATGGCATCGGCCTGCATGTCGCGCCACAGGCGCTGCTCCTCGTACTCCTTGGCGAGCGCCTCGGTGTCGCTGTAGGTGTAGGTGCGTCGCACGATCACCTCGGACGTCGGCAGCCAGTCGTTGCCTTCTGCGTCGTGCACGCGAAACAGCACGCGCTTGGTGAGCAGATACTCGAAGACCTTGCCGCCGCTGGACAGCGAAAGGATGCGCTTGTCGTCCTCGACGCTATTGACGTCGACCACCACCTGAGCCTCCTTCGCCGCGGGCATGAGCTTCGCGCTTCCCGCCGCTTCCAGCGCGCGCCGCAGGTCCGTCGTGATCGCCAGCGTCGGCGCCGAATTCAGGTACATCGTGTCGAAGGGATAGGCCGCTTCGCCGCGCAGGTGGAAGCCGCAACCGGCCATCGTCGCGGCGAGCGCGGCAGCAGCGCAGACGCGGGTCACGCGCCTGACAAGCTGCGATGCAAAGTACGATGCAGGCACTACGGGATCCTCGCGCGCCCCAGCGTTTCCAGCGCCTTCAGGTCCTGATCGGGATCGAGCTTCTCGCCATCGGCATACACGATCTGCGAAGGCGTCGCGGTGATCGTCGCCAGCTTGCCCTCCAGCAGTCCGGTCTGATACGTCGGGTTGAGCGGCATCACCTGAACGGTGCGCCCTGACTCGCCGGGCTTGAGCGGACCCTTGAGCTCGAGACCCGGGACCGACGCCAAATACTTGCCCGCCGCGTCGCGAAAGTCGACGCGAAGCACCGCGCGGTCGACGACCTTCTTTCCGGTATTGGTCATGTCGAGCACGTAGCGCAGCGATTTACCGCTGGGCGACTTGGGATCGTTGACCAGCGCCTGCTCGCGTGCGTCGGTGCGCAGCTCCGCCTTCGCCGCCGCGAGCGACGCCTGGTAGCGCTTCTGCACCTGCACGACGTCGCTGTCATAGGCTCGCTGCAGCTCCATTGCCTTGGCCAGCGAGATCGTCGGCGGGGATCCGCCGGTCGCCTCCTGATCCTTGACGCGAACCATGAATCGCTGCAGCAGCCGGCGGTTTTCGTCGCTCATCTTGGCGCTTTGTGCATCGACGAATTCGGCGCGCTCCTCGGGGTCGCTGGGCAGCGGCTTTTCCTCGCTGCGCGAGCATGCATCGAGCATCGCGACGGTGCACGCAAGCGCGAGCGCGAGCGAGCGCATGTCCGATACGACGCGCGGCCGCGCCGCATTCCACGAGAGCTTCGCCATCACGTCCTCCTAGCGCCTGTTCACCTACGCCGCGGTCTTGGGCAGCACCACATTGACCAGCCGGTTGCGCACGATGATCACGCGCGGCACGCCCGCGCTAGTTGCGGCGCCGTCGATGCGTGCGCTGTGGCCCGACGCCGCCTCGATCGCGGCCGCCTCGATCGCGGCATCGTTGGCGTCGGCCGCCACGACGAGTTTGCCGCGCAGCTTGCCATTGATCTGCAGCACCAGCTCGATTTCGGTCTGCATGAGCGCTTCGGGATCGACCGTCGGCCACGCCGCGTCGACGATATCACCCATGGTGTCGGCATATCCCAGCTGCTCCCATAGCGCGTGCGTGATGTGCGGCGCCACCGGATGCAGCACGCGCAGAAGGATCGAGACGCCTTCGCGCACGAGCTCGCCCGCATCGCGGGCGTCGTGCGGTGCGAGGCGCTCGAGCACGTTGAGCATTTTCATGGCTGCCGAGACCACAGTGTTGTACTTGACGCGGCGGTAGTCGTCGTCGGCCTGCTTGAGGTGCGCGTGCACTTCGCGGCGGATGTCGCGTAGCGCCGCGGGCGCGTGCTTCCAGTCGGTGGGCACGGGATTTCGCCGGATCGCATCGCGGTGCGTCTGCGCGAAAGCCCACAATCGCTTGAGAAAGCGATGCGCGCCCTCGATACCTGAGTCCGACCACAAGGCCGACTCGTCGGGCGGTCCCGCGAACATGGTGAACATGCGCGCGGTGTCCGCGCCGTGCGAGGCGATAAGGTCCTGCGGGTCGATGCCGTTGCGCTCGCTCTTGCCCATCTTGGAAATGCCGCCGTATTCCACCGGCGCGCCGTCGGTGCGCAGCGTCCCCCCGATGATGCGTCCCTCGGCATCGTGCTCGACATCCACGTCGCCCGGGGGCACGTAGTCGACGCCGCCCTTGTCGCTGCGGCGAAAAAACACGTGGTTGAGCAGCATGCCCTGCGTCATCAGGCGCGTGAACGGCTCGTCGAAAGTGACGAGCCCGAAGTCGCGCATGACCTTGGTCCAGAAGCGCGCGTAGAGTAGATGCAGGATCGCGTGCTCGATGCCGCCGATGTACTGGTCCATCGGATTCCAGTACTCGTTGCGCGCGTCGACCATCGTCTGCGCGCCGGGCGAGGCGTAGCGCATGTAGTACCACGCCGAGTCGACGAAGGTGTCCATCGTGTCGGTCTCGCGCTTGGCGGCGGCACCGCACTTCGGGCAGGTTGTATCGACGAAATCGGAGCGCTTGGCGAGCGGATTGCCGGTCCCGTCGGGGACGCAGTCTTCCGGCAGGATCACCGGCAGGTCCTTCTCCGGAACGGGCACCGCGCCGCAACGCGTGCAATGAATGATCGGAATCGGCGTGCCCCAGTAGCGCTGACGCGAGATGCCCCAGTCGCGCAGCCGGTAGGTGATGCGCTTTTCTCCCAGTCCCATGGCGGCAAGATCGGCTGCGATCGCGTCGATCGCAGCCTGGTAGCGCAGCCCGTCATAGCGGCCGGAGTTCACGCACACGCCGTGCTCCTTGTCGGCGTACCAGTCGTGCCACATGTTTGGATCGAACGGCAGCGGCTTTCCGTGAGCGTCGTCGACCTGGATCACTTGCTTGAGCGGCAGACCGTACTTGCTCGCGAATTCGAGGTCGCGCTCGTCGTGCGCCGGAACGCCCATCACCGCGCCTTCTCCGTAGCTCATGAGCACGTAGTTGCCTACCCACACCGCAACCGGCTCGCCACTGAGCGGATGGCGCACCATGAGCCCGGTGGGCATGCCCTTTTTCTCCATGGTCGCCACGTCGGCCTCGATCACACTGCCGTGGCGGCACTCATCGATGAACCCGGCGAGACGCGCATCGGTGCGCGCGGCGTGCATCGCCAGCGGATGCTCGGCGGCGACCGCGCAGAAGGTCGCACCCATGATCGTGTCGGCGCGCGTGGTGAACACCCAGAGCTTGCCGTCGTCGATCAGCTTGCCCGTCGCGTCGCGAATGTCGTGCGTGAACGCGAAGCGCACGCCTTCGCTGCGTCCGATCCAGTTGGCCTGCATGATCCGAACCCGCTCCGGCCATCCTGTCATGCGGTCGAGGTTGTCGAGCAGCTCGTCGGCGTAGTCGGTGATGCGCAGGTAATACATGGGAATCTCGCGCCGCTCCACGGGTGCGCCGGAACGCCATCCGCGGCCCTCGACCACCTGCTCGTTGGCGAGCACGGTCTGGTCGACGGGGTCCCAATTCACCACGCCGGTCTTCTGGTAGGCGATGCCCTTTTCGAGCATGCGCAGGAACAGCCATTGGTTCCAGCGGTAATACTCGGGCTTGCAGGTCGCGAGCTCGCGCGACCAGTCGATCGCTAACCCGACCGAGCGCATCTGCTGCTTCATGTACGCGATGTTGTCGTAGGTCCACTTGGCGGGAGGGACGCCGCTTTTCATTGCGGCGTTCTCCGCGGGCAGACCGAACGCGTCCCACCCCATGGGCATGAGCGTGTTGTGGCCGTTCATGCGCAGATAGCGGTACATCATGTCGTTGATCGTGTAGTTGCGCACGTGACCCATGTGCAGCACGCCCGAGGGATAGGGCAGCATCGACACGCAGAAGAATTTCGGACGCGCAGAGTCCTCGGACGCGACGAACGCGTTGCGCGCGTCCCAGTGTGCCTGCGCGGCAGCTTCGATCTCACGGTGTCGGTACGCTTGCATGGGCGACGGGGCCGAATTCGATGCGCGATTATACCGGCCCGGGGTGCCGGCTCCCTCTATAGCGGCCCAGGAGCGAACCAGGCGACGATCCCGAGCGCGGCGAATAGCGCCGCCGCTGCATAGCGCATCCATTTGAATGGAATGCGCTCGGCCGCCGTGTGTCCGAGCAGGACTGCGGGTACGTCGGCGACCAGCATGCCAGCCGTCGTGCCCGCGACCACCGCGATCAGGCTGTCGAATCGAGCTGCGAGCACGACGGTCGCGATCTGCGTCTTGTCGCCGATCTCGGCGATGAAAAAGCTGACCAGCGTCACCACGAACACGCCGAGGTGACCTGCATCGATCGGCCCCGAGTCGATCGTATCGGGCTTGAGCGCCCACAACGCGACCGCGAAAAACGAAGCTGTCACGATCGCTCGCAGGTACTGCGGCGGGACGGCTTCGCGAATCCACACGCCAAGCACGCCCGCGAGAGCGTGATTGGCGAGCGTCGCCACGAGGATGCCGAGGATGATGGGGGCGGGCTTGCGATAGCGCGCGGCGAGCATCACCGCGAGGAGCTGGGTCTTGTCGCCGATCTCGCCCACGGCGACCGCGAGCAGCGAAATGAAAAAAGCTTCCAAGGAGGGAGGGGAGGGCGGAAGCGCCCGTCCGTCGGACGGCGCGGGGTTCCTGCGGGAGTGGCGACCGCAGAGGCTGGCACTGCAGCGTAAAATTGTATCGCAATCCGGGAACCGCTGCCGCGGCGCGTAAACCAACACAAACCAGGACTTCAGGTCGCCGATCCGATGTTTCGAGCCGTAGTCACCGCGATACTCGCGCTTTTGTTGCTCGCGCCCGCCGGCGCAGTTGCCGAGCCGCTGCGCACGCCGCATGTTGAGGCTGAGCTGGTCGCCGCGCGTTCGGCCATCGTTCCGGGGCAGCCGTTGACCGTCGCGTTGCGTCTGGTCATGCAGCGAGGCTGGCACACGTATTGGCGCAATCCCGGCGATTCCGGGCTGCCGACCACGATCGAATGGAAGCTTCCTGCGGGACTCGCCGCCGGTCCGATCCAGTGGCCGCTACCGCGCGCGCTGCCGGTGGGGCCACTGCTCAATTACGGCTACGAAGGCGAGGTGCTACTGCCGGTTGAAATCAGAGTTCCTTCGGCTTTCGCGACCGGAGCGTCCGCAACGCTGTCGGCGCGCGCCGACTGGCTCGTCTGCAAGGAGATCTGCATTCCGGAGGGCGCCGACCTCGCGCTGACGCTACCGGTAGCGACACACGCCGAGTCCGACGCGAAATGGGCTGCGCCGATCGCGGCCGCGCTGGCGGCGGTGCCGCAGCCGCTTGCGGGATGGCGCGTCGACTCCGCCGCCGCCGGAGACAGCGTGCGTCTGACCCTGACCGCCGAGGGAAGGAGAGCCGATCCCGGCACGCTCTACTTCTTTCCTTTTGCCGAGGGGAGGATCGAGCCCGCCGGACGCCAGGTCGTTACCCACGATGGCGCGACCATCACGCTCACTTTGCCGGCAGCGAAGCAGCGCGCCGAAACGTTCACCCGACTCGCCGGCGTGGTGACCGCGAGCGACGGATTCGGAACACAGCGTGCGGCCACCATCGATGTCCCGGTGAGTGGATCGCTGTCGCCGGCGAGCGCTCGCTCGGCACCGGCGCAACCGCTGCCCGAATCCTCGACCAGCAACGAAGCCCCGCTGTCGCTCTCGCTGGCGCTGCTGTTCGCGCTGGTCGGCGGTGTGCTGCTCAATCTCATGCCTTGCGTGTTTCCGGTGCTCTCACTCAAGGTGCTGGGATTTGCGACTCACGGCGAATCGCGCGCCGCAGTGCGCCGTCACGGTCTTGCTTTCGCTGCTGGCGTCATTGTCTCTTTCTGGTTGCTAGCGGCGGCCTTGTTTGCGTTCCGCAGCGCTGGTGCGCAGCTCGGATGGGGATTCCAGCTGCAGTCGCCGGCGGTGATCGCAACGCTCGCTGTGCTTTTTTTCGTTCTCGCACTCAATCTGTCGGGCGTTTTCGAGATTCGCCAGCTCGTGCCCTCGGCGGTCGTCGGATGGAATGCGCGCAATGCCTACATCAACGATGCGCTTTCCGGCCTGCTCGCGGTGATCATCGCCTCGCCGTGCTCCGCGCCATTCATGGGTGCGGCACTGGGCTACGCACTGAGTGCATCGGCGATGGCGACCTGGACAACGTTCACCGCGCTTGGCCTGGGCATGGCGTTGCCGTATGTGCTGCTGGCGATGTTTCCGGAGTGGCGCACCCGTCTGCCCAAGCCCGGCGTCTGGATGGTGCGGCTTCGCCAGCTGCTCGCCTTTCCGCTGTACGCATCGGTCATCTGGCTCGCGTGGGTGCTCGGGGCGCAGCTCGACAACAATGCGGTGGCGCGCCTAAGTGCGCTGCTGCTGCTGATCGCGATCGCGCTGTGGGCGTGGCAGCTTCGCGGTCGCCTGGTTCGGGTGTGGAGAGCCGGAGCGCTTGTCGCGCTGGTGGGCGCCGTGCTGGTGGGTGTGCCGATTTTCTCCCCGCCGGCCAACGCGGAATCGGCGTCGGCGAGCGCGAGCGCCGATGCCGGTCCATGGCAGCGCTTCAGCGCCGACCGCATTTCGCAGCTCGCGGCATCCGGCCGGCCGGTGTTCGTCGATTTCACCGCGGCGTGGTGCGTGACATGCCAGGTCAACAAGCAACTGGTGCTCAATACCGATGCGGTGCGTGCGGCCTTCACGCTCAGCGGCGTGACGCTGGTTCGCGCCGACTGGACACGCCGCGATCCGGAGATCGGCAGCGCGCTCGCGGCGCTGGGGCGAAGCGGTGTTCCCGTGTATGTGTTGTATCGTCCCGGCAAGGCGCCGCTGCTCTTGCCAGAAGTGCTACAGCAGCGGATGATTTTGGACGCGCTCGCGACGCTGTGAGCGCGCGTTGCAAACCACGGAAACTCAGGGAAATTGAGGGGCAACGGAGATCATCATGAATTGCAGGTCCGTTTTTTCGATAGTGGCGTTGTCGGTGGCGTCGAGCTTCGCGTATGCGGCGAGCGCAGGTCAGCCTGCGCCCGATTTCACGGTGAGCGACAGTGCTGGCAATCCGGTCCGCCTGTCCGACTATCGCGGCAAGTTCGTCGTCCTCGAGTGGACCAATCCCGAATGCCCGTTCGTGCAAAAGCACTACAACAGCGCCAACATGCAGACGCTGCAGAAGGAGTGGAGCGCGCGCGACGTCGTGTGGCTCACGGTCAACTCGACCAACAAGTCGAGCTCCGAATACAAGACTGGCGCGCAGATGAACGCGTGGATGCGCGCGCAGGGCGCGGCGCAAAAGGCGGTGCTGATCGACGGCGACAGCGCGACCGGCATGAAGTACGCCGCGAAGACCACGCCACACATGTTCGTGGTCGATCCGAAGGGCGAGATCGTGTACGCGGGCGCGATCGACGACAAGCGTTCGACCCGCCTCGAGGATGCGAAGACCGCGAACAACTACGTGCGCGTCGCACTGAACGAAGCGATGGCGGGCAAGCCGGTGACTACGCCCAACACGACGCCTTACGGCTGCTCGGTCAAGTACTGAGCCTTATCATGTGCACACAAGGCCAGCCGGCGCGGGTCGGCTGGCTTTTGTTTGTGCATGCGTTGGTTCCCTCGCTGGCGTTGCTCGCCGGCTGCGGCCCCGCGCCCGACCGCCCCCTGCAAGGCTACGTCGAAGGCGAATACGTGCGCGTCGCAGCGCCCTTTGCCGGCGCGCTGCAGCAGCTCGCGGTTGCGCGCGGAGCACAGGTGGCCGCCGGGCGCGCCGCTGTTCGCGCTCGAGCGCGAGAACGAGCTCGCCGCGCGACGCCAGGCGGAGCAGCAGCTGCAGGCGGCCGAGGCGCGACTCGCCAACCTGCAGACAGGCAAGCGCGCGCCGGAAGTCGAAGACGGTGGCCGAGCAGCTGCGACAGGCACTCGCGGCGCGCGATCTCTCGGCCGCCAATCTGCGCGCGCCAGGAGTCGCTCGCGAAATCCGGCTTCATCAGTGGCGCCGC
The DNA here is from genome assembly GCA_963816915.1 of uncultured beta proteobacterium. GTDB lineage: Bacteria > Pseudomonadota > Gammaproteobacteria > Burkholderiales > Casimicrobiaceae > PALSA-1003. Next base: position 285,284 of record CAWFMK010000006.1, on the reverse strand, counting down.
GCTCGACGACGCGCGCACCGCGCTCAAGCGCGACGAGGCGCAGCGTCGGACAGCTCCAGGCGCTGGTCGCGACGGCGAAGCTGCCGGGAAGGCCCGACGAAATTCGTGCCGCCCAGGCCGATGCCGCGGCGGCGCGCGACGCGCTCGCGCAGGCCGATTGGAAGCTTGTCGCAGCGCGCGGTCGCTGCGCCGGTCGCCGGCCAGCGTCAGCGACACTTATTACGTGATCGGCGACTGGGTGCCGGCAGGAGGTGTCGTCGTCGAGCCTGCTGCCGCCGGCCAACGTGAAGATGCGTTTTTTTGTGCCCGAGCCGCAGCTCGGATCGGTCAAAGCCGGGCCAGACGGTGCGCTACGCCTGCGACGGCTGTGGCGAATCGAAGCCCGCGACCATCAGCTTCATCGCCGATCGTGCCGAGTTCACGCCGCCGGTTCTCTACTCGAAGGAGAATCGCGCCAAGCTCGTGTTCCTGGTCGAGGCGCGACCCGACGCCATCGGATGCGGCGAGACTCAATCCCGGGCAGCCGGTCGACGTCTGGCTGCACTGAACACCGGCCATCCAGGGGACAATGAACGCCGCCAGCGCCGCGCCGGGTCCCGCGCCCGACATCGTCATCGACGTGCGCGGCATCAACAAGCACTTCGGCGACAAGCACGTGGTCAAGGACCTCTCGCTCAACGTGCGCGCGCGGCGAGATCTTCGGCTTTCTCGGTCCCAACGGCAGCGGCAAGACGACGTCGATCCGCATGCTCTGCGGGCTGCTCACGCCCGACAGCGGCGAGGGCACATGCCTCGGCTTCGACATCCTGCGCGAGACCAAGGCGATCAAGCGTCACGTCGGCTACATGACGCAGCGCTTCTCGTTCTGGGAAGACCTCACCATCCGCGAGAACCTGCGCTTCATCGCGCGCATGTACGGCATGGACGACGGCGCGCGTCGCGTCGAGCAGGCGCTCGCGCACCTGGGACTGGCGGCGCGCGCGGATCAGCTCGCGGGCGACGCTGTCGGGCGGCTGGAAGCAGCGCCTGGCGCTCGCCGCGTGCCTGCTGCACGAGCCGCAGCTGCTGCTGCTCGACGAGCCGACCGCCGGCGTCGATCCCAAGGCGCGCCGCGATTTCTGGGAGGAGCTGCACGGCTTCGCCGCGCGCGGCATCACGGTGCTGGTCAGCACGCACTACATGGACGAAGCCGAGCGCTGCCACAAGCTCGGCTACATCCTCGACGGCAGGCTGCTGGTGCAGCGGCACCGCGCAGGAGGTCATCGCCAGCCAGACGCTGGTGACGTGGGAAGTGTCTGGCGACGATCTGGCGGCGCTGGCCGAGACGCCTGCGCGACTACCCGGCGTCGAGCAGGTTGCAGCTTTCGGCACCACGCTGCATGTCACCGGCCCCGATCGCGCGCAGGCTCGACGCGGCGCTGGCGCCGCTAATGGGCGACGCGGCCCGCACGTGGCGCGAAGTCGCAGCCTGGCCTGGAGGACGTGTTCATCCATCTGATGCGCGATCGCGATGCGCCGCCGGCATCATGAGCGCACGAGACGACAGCGTGGCCAACGCCGTGTTTTCGCCGTCGCGCTGGCTGGGCATCGTCGGCAAGGAATTCATCCAGCTCAAGCGCGACCGGCTGACCTTCGGCGATGATCGTCGGCATTCCGGTGGTGCAGCTGATCCTGTTCGGGTTCGCGATCAACTCCGATCCCAAGCACCTGCCGACGGTGGTGCTCATCGCCGACCGCGGCGAATTCTCGCGCAGCATCGTCGCCGGCGCTCGCGAACAGCAGCTATTTCGATTTCATCGGCGAAGCGCGCGACGAGCACGACGCCGAGCGCATGCTCGCCACCGGCGAGGCGCAGTTCGTGCGTCACCATTCCCGAGGACTTCTCGCGTCGACTGGTGCGCGGCGAGCATCCGGCGATCCTGCTCGAAGCCGATGCCACCGATCCGGTCGCCACCGGCAACGCGATCGCGGCGGTGAACGAGCTCGCGCAGCACCGCGCTCGTGCACGATCTGACCGGTGCCGCTGGCGCCGCTCGCCGCATCGCCCGCGCCCTTCGAGGTGCGTGTCCACGCGCGCTACAACCCCGAGGCGATCACGCAGTACAACATCGTGCCCGGCCTGATGGGCGTGATCCTGACCATGACCATGGTCATGATGACCGGGCTGGCGATCACGCGCGAGACGCGAGCGCGGCACCATGGAAAACCTGCTCGCGACGCCGGCGACCGCGCTCGAGGTGATGACCGGCAAGATCGTGCCCTACGTGCTGATCGGCCTCATCCAGGTGACGCTGGTGCTCCTGCTCGCGCGGCTTCATGTTCAACGTGCCGATGCTCGGCAGCCTGGCGCTGCTCTACCTGATGGTGCTGCTGTTCATCGCCGCCAACCTGACGCTGGGGCTCACGTTCTCAGCGCTGGCGCGCAACCAGCTGCAGGCGATGCAGATGACGTTTTTCTTTTTCCTGCCGTCGATGCTGCTATCGGGCTTCATGTTCCCGTTCCGCGGCATGCCGGATGGGCGCAGGCGATCGGCGAGGCGCTGCCGCTCACGCATTTCGTGCGCATCGTGCGCGGCGTGCTGCTCAAGGGCAACGGCTGGAGCGCGGTGATGCCCGATGCCTGGCCAATCGCGCTGTTCATGGTGATCGTGATCCTGATCGGACTGCGCTTTTTCAGGAGCACGTTGGATTAGCACGTCAGCCGCATGGGCTGCCGGTGCGTCACGCTAGGTCGAGAACTCCACCGACAAGCTACCGATCTCGTCGAAACGCACCGTCACCGGGGTGTGCAGCGGCAGGTCAACCACCCCGCAGTACGAACCGGTGGTAACGACCTGTCCGGCACGCAGGCCATCGCCTCGCTTCGCGAGGTAATTGGCGAGCCAGACCAGCGGCTTGAGCGGGTGGCCGTCGGGATGCTTGCCCTGCACCGAATGCAGCGCTCTACCGCCGGCCTCGATGATGATGGGAAAACTGTCGAGCGCAAAATCCAGCGCGCGCTCGACCGCGGGGCCCGCGAACAACCCCTGATTGGCGATGCAGTCGGCCAGAAGCTCGGGAAAGGTGGCCGCGGTCGGATCGATGTAGCGGGGGCCCATGAGTTCGAGCACGAGACGGGGTGTGCGGATCGCCGCGCGCACCTCGGCCTCGCTGTAAGGCGCATCGCGAGATGTCAGGTCGCGCGCCATCTCAAACGCAATCTCCGGCTCGATGCGCGCCTTCCCGGCGATTGGAAGGATCGGACATGGCATCGCCGAAGTGATCGTTGACGCGTAGATCGGCGCCATCGGGATCGGGCGGGGCGGGGTCGGGACCGAGCATTTCCAGCCGCCGACCGCGAGCCCGAGCAACTCGGTCACGCGCTGCTGGATCGCGACCGCGGTCTCGGCGTCTGCAGGACGGATCGCTTCAGGCATGCGCTCACCGGGGCGTCGTGCACGGCGTGCGGCCACCAGGAAGCGTGCGGCGGTGTCGACGGTCGTGTCCATGGATTGCAAACCTCCGGAGTTAACGCAATGCTAGCGCGAGGCCCAGTGGAACGAACACCAGCGAAGCGATATTGCCGATGAGCACGATCGAGGCGACCTTCGCCGGTTCCTGATTGTATTGCTCGGCGACCATGAAGTTCAGCACCGCCGGCGGAAGGCAGCCGAAGAGTATCAGCAAACCCTGCTGGGTTGGATCGAGCCCGAGCACCGGCGACATCAGCGCCGCCATCGCGATACCGGTGAGCGGACACACCAGCGCGCCGACGGCGCCGAGGTTCCAGCCGCCCCAGGTCACCGTCGCCATGCGCACCCCGAGCGAGATGAGCATCAGCGGGATCATCGCATCGCCAGTCATCTTGATCGCGAGCATCAGCCAGTCGGGCAAAGGAGGATGCACGATCGCAAAGGCGAAGCCGATGAACGTGGCGACGACCATGGGATTGCGAAACACCGGCCAGAACTCCGCGTTACGGTTGACGATGTGCACTCCGACCGTGAACTGGAGAAGGTTTGAGATCGTGAACAGCGCCACCATCGCGGACAGCCCGGTCTGCCCGAACGCGAGCGACGCGAGCGGCAGTCCCATGTTGCCGCAGTTGTTGAACATCATCGGCGGAACGAACGTCCGCACGTCCTCGTGCAGCAGCTTTGCGAACGGCCACGCAAGCAGTCCCGAGCCCGCGACCACGCCGATCGCGCCGAGGATCAGCGTCCGGTTGGCATAGAGGTCGAAGTCCTTGTTCGCAAGCGCGCTGAAGATCAGCGCCGGGGCGAGCACGTTGAGGTTGATGCGGTTCACCCAGGTCATGTCCGGGCGTGTTCGCCTGGCGTAGAAAAAGCCCAGCGCGATCACCAGAAATACCGGCAGGATGATGCCGAGCAGGCGTTCGAACACGCGATCGCTTCAGAGGATGTATTGCGCGAGGTCGTCGTTGCCGGCGATGCCCGCCAGCCGCGCATCGACATAACCGGCGTCGATGGTGATGCTGCGCCCGCCGAGCTTGCTCGCATCGAACGAGACCTCGTCGAGCAGGCGCTCCATCACCGTGTGGAGGCGCCGCGCGCCGATGTTCTCCTGTTTCTCGTTGACTGCGAAGGCGATCTCGGCCAGTCGCTTGATGCCGCCCGGCTGGAAGTCGAGCGTCACGCCTTCGGTGGCGAGCAACGCCTGGTACTGACGAGTCAGGCAGGCGTCGGTCGCGGTGAGTATCTGCTCGAAATCCGAAACAGAGAGCGATGCGAGCTCGACACGGATCGGAAAGCGCCCCTGCAGCTCGGGAATGAGGTCCGAGGGCTTGGCGAGATGGAACGCGCCGCTGGCAATGAACAGGATGTGATCGGTCTTGATCATCCCGTATTTCGTGGTCACCGTCGTGCCTTCGACCAGCGGCAGCAGGTCGCGCTGTACGCCCTGGCGCGAGACGTCGGCGCCCTGCGTCTCCTGGCGGCTCGCGATCTTGTCGATCTCGTCCAGAAACACGATGCCGTTTTGCTCGACGTTGGACAGCGCGCGCGCCTTCATGTCCTCGTCGTTGATGAGCTTGGCGGCCTCCTCGTCGATCAGCGCTTTCATCGCGTCGGCGACTTTCATCTTGCGCACCTTGCGCTTGCCGCCGGACATCTGCTGGAACATGCCCTGGATCTGGCTGGTGAGATCCTCCATGCCCGGCGGCGCGAGGATCTCCATCTGCGACGGCGTCGCCGAGATTTCGACCTCGATCTCCTTATCGTTGAGTGCTCCCTCGCGCAGCATCTTGCGGAATTTCTGGCGTGCGGCCGTGTCGGTAGGCTGCATGTCGTGGAAGTTGACCTCGCGCGCCGGCGGGAGCAGCACGTCGAGCACGCGTTCCTCGGCGGCGTCGCTGGCGCGGTCGCGCACCTTGCGAGTCTCGGCCTCGCGCGCGTCCTTGATCGCGGTCTCGACCAGGTCGCGGATGATGGTATCGACATCGCGGCCGACGTAGCCCACCTCGGTGAATTTGGTCGCCTCGACCTTGACGAAGGGTGCGTCGGCAAGCCTGGCCAGGCGGCGCGCGATCTCGGTCTTGCCCACGCCGGTGGGACCGATCATCAGGATGTTCTTCGGCGTGATCTCCTGGCGCAGCGGGTCGGCGACCTGCTGCCGGCGCCAGCGATTGCGCAACGCGATCGCGACCGCGCGCTTCGCCTGGTGCTGCCCGACGATGTGCTTGTCGAGCTCATGCACGATTTCCTGCGGATTCATCAGCGAAGACATGGCGTCCGGAGCGAAAAAAACGGCCGCCCATGAGGCGGCCGTTCAATTCTACCTTGTCCGGCGAGTGCAGGCTTCGCCCTACCGCGCGGTGCGGGAGGGCTGGTGGTCCCGTTGATACTTGTTACGGAACAAAGAGGTTCGCGCAATGTCCCGGCTCGCTCGGCGTTCCCGTGATCACACCGCCGCGTCGAATGCACTGGTCGGGCGGCAGCGGCGCCCTCTGCTCCACGCTTGCCACGAGCAGATCGAATGCATGTTGTGCATGCGGGAGGATGTATTCGAGCTGCGGATAGAATGCCTTGTAGTTTTCGATGTGGTTGCCGTTCTGCACCTCGTACAGGCGATAGGCGGGCATCGGACGATTCGGATACCCGGGCTGCTGCTCGAAACCCGCCTGGACGGCCCGCGCATACGCTCGGGCATGATGGTCGATGGGCAGAAGCGCATCCATCGTGCCCGCCACCGTGATCAGCGGTGCCTGGATCAACCCGGTTGTTGCGAACGCCGCCAGGTTCTCGCCGACGTCCGAGAACGGCAGCCGCCCGACATAGTTGTACGTCGAAAGTCCGCTGCTGTAGGTGTCGTACGTGGGATCGAGACGTTTCTGCCACTGGCACATAGTCACTTCCCAATAGGAGGCGTAATAGTGGCCCCAGAACGATGCGGGAATCACCGCGTTGTTGACGATATCAGGTGGGTATCCTGCGCCGCGGATGTTCTTGGCCGCCGTGCTGTTGGGATCGTAAGGGGATGCGAGGTAATCGGGGAAGTTCAGAACCCCGGGCGGCAGATCCGTAAGGATGTTGGGCGCCGCCTCGTCGACGTACGTGCCCTCCCAGTCGACGCCACCGTCGAAGAGCTTCGGCGCCAATTCCACGGCGCGACGCACCTGGTAGCCGCCGTTCGAAGTTCCGACGGCGTACGTGTAGCGCGGCGGCCCGCCCTTGTAGGCTCCCTTGATTCCCGTGCGCGCGAGATTGGCCGCGTCGATCATGTATTGCGCCCACTGGGTGAAGGGCTTCCCGGGATCGTTGTCGTAGAAATGAACATACGTACCGGAGAGCGGATTCAGGCGGCAGCCAAGCGGGTCTGCGGCGGTGGTAAGCATGGCGTTGAGTACACCTTTGTTCTGCGACGCGAAGGCGTACCCTTTCTGCAGGACGTAATCGCTCCACCCGTAGTCATTGGTGAATTCGCTGCGCTGGCTGGGCGCTCCCGCGACGACGAGCCGTCCGTTCCAGTTGTCGGGAAGCCGCAGCAGAAAACGAGCCTGGCCTGTGGGATCGGAGGCGATTCTCGCGTTGATCTGCATCCCCGACACGGCCATCGTGATCGGCGTCTTGTCTTCGGGCGGTGTGACCACTGCGTTGATCAATATGGCCCGATCCGTCCTCGGCGTGAAGGCCAGGGCGGGGAGCGGCAGCGGCAGTCCCGGCTGCCAAACGTTATCGGGTGGCGTCGTTGGATGAGCGTCGGTCACGTCGCCATTCGTCGTGAGATCCGACTTTTCGTAGCAAGTCGCATCGGCAAGCTGATTACCGAATGCCTGGAGCACCTGTTCGCAACGGGTTGCGGCCCCCGCCGAAATCGGAACAAGGAGTGCCAGTCCAGTTAAGAAAGTAGTGCAGCGTCGAAGAACCATCGATTTCTCCTGGTTAAGAATCCACGCGGGCGGCGTGCCCGTCGTTACAACGAAGACGTGGCCAACAGCCAACGTCGACATTTCCGACTTCGTTCAGAGCATCAGTCGCTGCGAGCTGACAGCGATTCGTAGATCCGCTTCACGTTCTGCAGTCCGGCGGTGTAAACGTCTTTGAGTGCCTTGGTCGCCTCGCCTTCCGTGGCGCGCGATACGACGAATGCGCTCGACCACTCGATGACTGAAGTGCCGTTACCCTGGTCGATCACTCGCAGCTCGGCGACGCAATGGTCGACCGGGAGCGGACCCTCAAGCACCGAGTACAGATACACACGCTCGGCATCGCTGAGGTGCTCTAGCCGTTCGACCAATGTTCCACCGCTGATCAGTGCCAGGCGACGCACAGCGCCTTTGCTCGTTCCGGACGTCTCGCTTCGGCGCACCAGGGGATGCCACTGGCCAAGCGTATTGAAACGTCCTACCAGGTCCCAGAGCAGCGATGCGGGCGCACAAACCTCGGTCCGGATGCAGATCTTAGCCATGGGCGCAGTTCCGGGATGGCGCAGGCCTCGAATGGACACCAATGCTCTTACGCAATCGTCGTGCCGCAAGCGCCAAGTCATTGAAAGGCCCGGGTTTTCATTCGCACCTGCGCACGAATTTCGCACGATCGATGCGATCGTTGCCTCACGGTGTCTCGGTTGCATGACACTTCGCGCGGTGTCGGGGGATCGGGGGCGGCGCGGCGCAGGGCCGCCGGCGAACGTCCATGATCGGAGACACCGTCTCAGTCTTGCGACGTGACTCCGAGCGTCGCCAGCTTTCGGTAGAGGCCGGCGCGCGACATGCCTAGCAATTTTGCCGCCACCGCTACTCTGCCGCCGTGTTCGCGCAGCGCATTACGCAAGGTCTTGCGCTCGAACTCGGCCAGCATGTCGGCGTAGGTGCGGGCGACCGCGGTTTGTTGCACGCCTTCACCGGGGCTGGGCAGGATCGCCGCGAAATCGGTGTTGCCGAGTCGCAGGTTGTCGGTGAGCACCATCGCGCGCTCGAGCACGTTCTGCAGCTCGCGCACGTTGCCCGGCCAGTCATACGCGCACAGCGCTGCGATTCCGTCCGGTGCGATCTCGCGATGCGGCGTCCCGGTGCGTGCCGCAATCTGCTCGAGGAAGCAGTCACACAGCGCTTCGATGTCGGACAGGCGTTCGCGCAGTGGCGGCACGACCACGGGGAGCACGTTGAGCCGGTAGTACAGGTCGGAGCGGAAGCGGCCCTGCAGCACGCGCTCCTTGAGATCGATGCTGGTCGCTGCGATGATGCGCACATCCACCTTGCACACGACGTTGGATCCAAGCCGCTCGACCTCCTGATCCTGCAGCACCCGCAGCAGCTTAGCCTGCACGGCGAGCGGCATGTCGCCGATCTCGTCCAGGAACAGCGTGCCGCCATCGGCGAGCTTGAACTTTCCGTCGCGGCCCTTGCGGTCCGCGCCGGTGTAGGCGCCGGGCGCAGCGCCGAAAAACTCGACTTCGAGCAGATTGTCTGGAATCGCCGCGACGTTTAGCGCAATGAACGCGCTGCGCGCGCGGTTCGACGCGGCATGGATCGCGTGGGCCAGCATCTCCTTGCCGGTCCCGGTCTCGCCAAGCAGCAGAACGGTGGCATCCTGCTGCGCAGCGCGCCGCGCCTGTCGCTTGACCTCGAGGCACGCCGCACTGCTGCCCATGAAGCTCGACAACGTGAAGCGCGCGCGTCGGTTCTGCACGAGCTTGCGTTGAGCGTCGGCAAGTTCAGCCTGGAGCGCGGCGAACTTCGCGACCAGCGGTTTCAGATAGTGCACGCGATCGTAGAGCACGAAACCGATCGCGCCGATTACGTTGCCGTCCTCGTCGAGGATCGGCATGCGCGTGACCACTAGCGACTGCTCGCCGAAAGCCATGATGTCGAGCAGGAGCGGCTGCCCGCTCTTGACGACTTCGCGCATCAGGCTGTTGGGAATAATTTCCTCGACCGGCTTGCCGAGTGCGACTTCGGCGCTCGAGAGGCCCAAGGTCGTCACGTACTTTTCGCTTATCCAGACGATGCGCGCTTGCGCGTCGACAGCGAGGGCACCTTCGCACATGTTGTTGAGGCGCTGGAATAGCGAGCGCATCGCCAGACGCAGGATCGTTTCCGAATTGCGCAGGAACGCTTCGGTGAGCGGCGCCGACGCATCGGCGAGCGGCGGCGGTGCGGACGTCCGGGAACGCTGGACTGTATCCATCTTGATCATGTTTGATTTGCGCGCTCGCACGATGGGCGCGGCGTCCTCCATCAGAGCTGAGCAACAACGTGTGCCCGACGATTCGCCGCTGCCTACGCGGCGCTCTCGCGCCTCTCTTCGACGCTTTTCGCTAGTGTATCCGATGTCATGGCATCGCATCAGAGGGCAAACGTTTGTTGCGCACGATTCGCGGCGTCAGACTTTGGCAAGGAACGGCGCTTCGCTTATGATGGCGCACTGCGGGTAGCGCCTGCCGCGCGTGCGCGCCCCCGCGGGAGCGTCCCGAGTCGGCCACCGCAAGTCCAGGAGGACTCCACTATGAAACATTTCACAATCATGTCGGGCCTCGTCGTCGCGGCCGTCTTGGCCGGATGCAGCTCGATGAAATCCCCGAGCGACAAGTCAGTTTCCTTCGTCGAGCCGAAGGATGGTGCCACGGTAACCAGCCCGTTCAAGGTGGTGTTCGCCGTAAAAGGCATGGCGGTCGAACCTGCCGGCGAGATCAAGGCCGATTCCGGTCACCATCATCTGCTCATCAACCTGCCGGCGATGAATGCGGGCGAGGCCATTCCGGTCGACGACAAGCATCTGCACTATGGCAAGGCGCAGACCGAGGCCGAGGTCACACTGCCCCCGGGACGCTACAAGCTGACCATGCAATTTGCCAACGGTGCGCACGTTTCCTACGGGCCGGCGATGTCGGCCACCATCGACGTCACGGTGAAATAGCGCATGCGACGTGTCTGCGCAGGGCGGCTGCTCGCCGGCGTGCTCGCGGTCCTGGCGGCCGCGTGCAACACGCCGTCGACGCCGACGGCCAAGGTTACCGACGATTCGCTTCAGGTAACCGGGTTCGGCTACCTGGCACCCGGGAGTAACCAGGCGATTGCGAACCTCAAATCCAAGAGCAACAGCAATACCTACGGCGTCGTCACCTTCTACGAGAAAAACGGAAAAGTAAGCGTCGCCGCGACGGTCTTCAACATGATCAACATGGGGCCGCACAGCATCTACATCCATGAAAACGGCAACTGCAGTTCGCCCAACGCGGCGAGCGCAGGCCCGGTGTGGAACGTCGCGCCACCCGGGGCGAAACGCAGCGGCCAGCTGCCCGAGCTCTTCGTGGGCACCGAGGGAAACACGCAGATGCAGGCGACGCTCACCGGTGTCACTCTCGGCGACAAGAAGCCAACCGACATCGTCGGCAAGTCGGTGGTCGTGCATTCGTCGGTCGTACAGGATCCCAAGCCGGAATTCGGAGGCGCGCCCAACGGATGGATCGCGTGCGGCGTGATTCAGCAGGGCGGCGGCTGATGTCAATGCTCGCCGATAAGAAGATCCTGATCACGGGCTTGCTCTCGAACCGCTCGATCGCGTACGGCATCGCGCGAGCGTGCCAGCGCGAGGGCGCCTCGCTGGCCTTCACTTACGTCAACGCCGACCTCAAGGATCGCATCGTCAAGCTCGCTGCAGAGTTCGGCAGTGTCCCCGTGCTGCCGTGCGACGTCGCCGACGACGGCCAAATTATGGCGCTGTTCGAGTCCCTCGGCCGCGAGTGGGGAAGCCTCGACGGATTGATGCACTCGATCGCCTTCGCGCCGCGCGAGGCGCTGGCAGGAGACTATCTGGAAGGCATGTCGCGCGACGCATTCAGGATCGCGCACGACATCAGCTCGTACAGCTTTGCTGCGCTGGCCAAGGGCGCACGCCCGCTGATGCAGGGCCGACGCGGCGTACTGCTGACCTTGAGCTATCTCGGCGCCGTGCGGGCGATCGCTAATTACAACGTCATGGGGCTTGCCAAGGCCAGCCTCGAAGCCAACGTGCGCTATCTCGCGCAGTCGCTGGGACCCGAAGGTATCCGCGTCAACGCGATTTCTGCCGGTCCGATCAAGACGCTGGCGGCCGCGGGCATCGGCGGCTTCTCCAAAATCCTCCACTTTGTTGAGAAACACGCGCCGCTCCGGCGCAACGTTACGATCGACGAAGTCGGCAATGTCGCCGCGTTCCTGCTCTCCGACCTTGCCAGCGCGATCACCGCCGAGGTCACCTACGTCGATTGCGGATTCTCGACGGTCGCGGCGGGCATGAGCGACGAATAGCGAGGCTGCGCCGCGCTCGCGGCAGCGGGTCGACGATGGCGAACGCTCACGCTGATTACGACGTCGCCATCGTGGGCGGCGGCCATAACGGGCTGGTCTGCGCGTGCTACCTCGCTGCAGCGGGCCTTTCCGTCGGAATTTTCGAACGCCGCAGCATCGTCGGTGGCGCCGCTGTCACCGAACCCTTTCATCCCGGGTTTCGCAATTCGACCGCGAGCTACACGGTCAGCCTCCTGCATCCGAAGGTCATCGCCGACCTGCGGCTGCGCGAGCATGGCGTCGTGATCGCCGAGCGTCCACTGTCCAACTTTCTTCCGCTGCCTACCGGTGACTATCTGAAGCTCGGTGGCGGCCTGGCGGCGACGCAGGCCGAGGTCGCGCGCTTCTCGAGCAAGGACGCCGCGGCGCTGCCGGATTACTACGCGAGCATGGACGGTGTCGCCGACGTCGTTCGTTCGCTGATGCTGCAAACGCCGCCCAATGTCGGCGGCGGTATCCACGAATTGCTGAGCGCCTGGAAAGTCGGCGGCAAGCTCAAGCGACTGCCGCTGCCGGCGCAGCGCGACCTGCTCGATCTGTTCACCAAGAGCGCGGGCGACGTGCTCGACCGCTGGTTCGAGTCCGCGCCGATCAAGGCCGCATTCGGATTCGACGCCATTGTCGGCAATTTCGCCAGTCCCTATACGCCCGGCTCCGCGTACGTGCTGCTGCATCATGTCATCGGCGAGGTCAATGGCAAGCGCGGCCAGTGGGGGCATGCGCTCGGCGGCATGGGCGCCATCACACAGGCGATGGCGGCCGAAGCGCGCGTGCGCGGCGTCGAAATATTCACCGATGCCGCAGTTGGCAGGGTGGTCGTGCGCGACGGCTGCGCGCGTGGCCTCGAGCTCGCCGATGGGCGCAGCATCAGCGCGCGCCGCATCGCCGCGAACGTCAATCCCAAGCTCCTCTACCTGCGGCTGATCGATCCGGCGGCGCTCGATCCCGATTTCCGCAAGCGCATCGAAGCGTATCGCTGCGAGTCCGCGACCTTTCGCATCAACGTCGCGCTCGATGCGCTTCCCGACTTCAGCTGCCTTCCCGGCGACGGGCCGCATCTGCGCTCGGGAATCATCATTGCGCCGTCGCTGGACTACATGGAGCGTGCATACTTCGATGCGCGCGAGCGCGGCTGGTCGGCGCAGCCGATCGTGGAGATGCTCATCCCGTCGACGGTGGACGACTCGCTCGCGCCGCCGGGCAAGCACGTGGCGAGCCTGTTCTGCCAGCACGCCAGTCCGACGCTGCCGGACGGACGCTCGTGGGACGAGGCGAGCGACACGGTCGCCGACCTCATGATCGACACCGTCGATGCGTATGCGCCGAACTTCGCGGCGAGCATCATCGGCCGTCGTGTGCTGTCGCCGCTCGACCTGGAGCGCGAATTCGGACTGATCGGAGGCGACATTTTTCACGGCGCGCTTTCGCTCGACCAGCTGTTCTCGGCGCGGCCGATCCTGGGCAATGGAAGCTATCGCGGGCCGGTGCGCGGCTTGTACATGTGCGGAGCAGGTACGCATCCGGGAGGAGGCGTGACCGGCGTGCCCGGGCATAATGCCGCGCGTGAAATCGTGCGCGACGCACGGCGCGGACGCGCATAGCACCGCGCGCTCGCGGCCTCGCAGCCTCATCCGCGCCGCCGAGGGTCTTCGAAAAAGAGCGCGATGGGCTCGCGCTCGCGGGAAAAGTCGAAGTCAGCCGATAAGCCGGGTTCTGTTACGGGACGCGCGGGTAGCGCGCCCTATGGCCGTCATTCATCTAGGCGCCGCGTTGCCACGGCGCTCGAGCCACCTACCCGCGGACTCGGCGAGCAGCGTCAATGTCCGCTTACTTGGTGTTGCTCCGGATGGAGGTTGCCGCGTTTCACCCGCGCCGCCTCGGCGTGAACCGAGGCATCGCGACTCGTCTCTGTGGCCCTGTTCCTCGCCTTCATCGCCGCTCTCGCGACGACTTATCACGTCTGGGCGTTACCCAGCATCCTGCTCTGCGGAGCCCGGACTTTCCTCTCCCCGCTTCGCTTGCGCGAGGCGGGCAGCGACGGTCTGGCTGACTTCGGTGCCGATGTTAGCACGGCGCGGCGCGCTAGCTGCGAACGCGCCAGCGCAGCTCTTCGCCAGCGCGCAGCGGCACGACGTCGTGCTCTCCGAACGCGTATTTCTCGGGGACGCGCCACGTCTCGCGTCGCAGCTCGACGGTGTCGATGTTGCGCGGAAGCCCGTAGAAGTCCGCGCCATGGAAACTCGCGAAGCCCTCCAGGCGATCTAGGGCATCCGCCGCTTCGAACGCTTCCGCGTAGAGCTCGAGCGCGGCGTGCGCCGAGTAGCAGCCGGCGCAGCCGCACGCGGACTCCTTGGCGCCGATGGCGTGCGGCGCCGAGTCGGTGCCGAGAAAGAACTTCGCATTGCCCGACGTTGCCGCGGCGACGATTGCCTGGCGATGCGCTTCGCGCTTGAGCACTGGCATGCAGTACAGATGAGGGCGTATGAAACCGGCGAGCAACGCATTGCGCGACCACAGCAGATGCTGCGGCGTGATCGTTGCGCCGACGTGCGCGGGTGCATCGGCCACGAATTGTGCCGCTTCGCGCGTGGTGATGTGCTCCAACACGATGCGCAACGCGGGAAAGTCGCGCACGATGCGCGAGAGCGACGTGTCCACGAATACGCGTTCGCGATCGAAAATGTCGACGCCGGAATCGGTGACTTCGCCGTGGAGCAGCAGCGGCAGCGAGTGCTTTTGCATCGATTCGAGTACCGGCCATACGCGCGCGAGATCGGTCACGCCGGATTCGGAGTTCGTGGTGGCGCCTGCCGGATAGTATTTCGCCCCGATCACGAACCCCGACGCGCGCGCCGAGACTATCTCCGCGGGCAACGTCTGGTCGGTGAGATACAGCGTCATCAGCGGCGCGAAACGCGACCCGGGGGGCAGCGCCGAGGCGATGCGTTCGCGATACAGCGCCGCGGCGGCAACGGTGGTGACGGGAGGCTTGAGATTGGGCATGACTACCGCGCGGGCGAACACGCGCGCCGTGGCCGCCACCACCGACCGCATGGCCTCTCCGTCGCGAAGGTGCAGGTGCCAGTCGTCGGGCCTGACGATGCAAAGCGTCGAAGCGGTCATGGTCGGTTCCGGGTCAGATTATACGGGCGCGTCACGGGCGCCGCGCCGAGGGGGTCGTAGTGGACAAAGCTGTACTCGTCGCTTGGCTGCGCCGCAGCCGGAACGGCCCGCACGCTGGCTTGCGGCATGCGGTTCGGGATATAATGCCAGGTTTGATGCGCCGCTCGCGCCGCTTAGCTCCATGGCATCCGGCGGATTCCACGGGCGCGCGGGCAAAGCAGACCAACTGAGTTTTAGACCAAACTTAGACCAAACTGAGCCAGTCGCGAGCCAACTGAGCCAGCAGAGAGCCTGGTGGCGAGCGTGGTGAAGAAGAGGGTGGTGAACAAGGTGGCAACCAAGAAGGCGGCAACAAAAGTGACAACCAAATTGGCAACCAAGGTGGCGACGAAGCCGGCAGCCAAGGGCGTGGTCGCGAAGTCCTCTGCGAAGCCCATGAGTGCGCCGCAAAAGGCTGCGGCAGCGAAACCCGTGCCGCAGCCTGCCGTCCGCAAGATCAAGGACGGGCAGGAGATGACCGACGAGGACATCCTGCGCGCGCCCGAGAAGGACTACATGAACGAGTCGCAGCGCGCCTTTTTCCGGCAGAAGCTGCTCGAGCTGCGCGCGCAGTTGCTCAACAATGCGGACGACACCGGACAGCATCTGCGCGAGAACGAGGTCACGACCGACCCATCGGACCGCGCGACGCTGGAAGAGGAGTACACGCTCGAATTACGCACCCGCGATCGCGAGCGCAAGCTGCTCAAGAAGGTGGAGAAGTCGATCAAGCAGATCGATGACGGCACGTACGGCTTCTGTGAAGAAACCGGTGAGCCGATCGGCGTCGCGCGCCTGCTCGCCCGCCCGACCGCGACCTTGTCGCTCGAAGCGCAGGAGCGCCGCGAGCGCGTTCAGAAGCTCTACGGCGACTGATCCGCTAGCCCTGCGCAGTGAGCGTCGAGTCGACGCATTGAGCCCGTGTGTGCGGCGGTCAGCCGACCGCTCCTCCGAGCGGACGTGCTAGAGGCCGAACAAGCCGCGGTGCGACCACCCGCCGGCCATGAAGAACAGCAGCGGCATCGACAGCACGACGTTGGCGCGCGATGTCAGGAACGCGATGCGCCGCGCCGAAGCTTTTTGCTCGTCGGTCGCGGGCTTGAGTCCGAGAATCTTCTGCTGATTCGGCCAGATCAGCACCCAGACATTGAACAGCATGATCGTTCCTAGCCACGCGCCGACGCCGATGCCGGCCATGCCCTTGCTGAGCATGAACGCGTTGACGAACTGGTCGCCCAGCAACGCCGCACCGGCGAGCCAGGTCACTACCGCGGCCCAGCGAAAGTAGAACAGCGCGCGCGGCACGACGTGCCTGGTGATGCCCGCGTTGCTGCCGTCGGCGGTGGCTGCCTTGAGCGCGGCGACCTGCACGAAATTGAAGTAGTAGAGCAGCCCGACCCACATGATGCCCGCCATGAAGTGCACCCAACGCGCCAGTGCCAGCCCGATGTCCATGTCAGGCTCCCGGAGTAAGCACGTTCTTTACGAGGGCATAGAGGATCGCGGTGAGGATCAGGCCGCAGATGACGGTGCCCCACAACGAGTCGAGCGGATTCTTCATCGGTCACACTCCCGGGGACCCGGCTCGTCGCGTCAACCCACGCGGGCCCGAATTGAGGGAAACGTCGACGGCGCAGCGCGGTCGAGGTTATTCTAGAGGCCGCAGGCGGGTCAAGCTGGACGCATCGCCCACGCGATGTGCCAACCGGCGGCAGACCTCGACCTGCGCCGCGATGCCGGGCCCGGGAGTGTCGGCGGCGCGGTGACGCACCGGCTGGGGCGCCGACACACCTACCAAGACAAACGAGGAGCACTGACATGGCCGAGCAATTCACTCTCCCACCGCTTCCCTACGCGGAAGGCGCGTTGGCGCCGGTGATTTCCGCGCAGACGCTGAGCTTCCATTACGGCAAGCACCACAAGACCTATGTCGACACGCTCAACAAGCTTATTGCCGGGACCGAGTTCGAAGGGCAGTCGCTGGAATCAATTGTCCGCGCCACCGCTGGCAAGGCAGACAAGGCGCCGATCTTCAACAATGCCGCCCAGGTATGGAACCACACGTTCTACTGGAGCAGTCTGAAGCCCGGTGGCGGCGGGAAGCCGCCGTCGGGACTGGCGTCGAAAATCGATTCTGCGTTCGGCGACTACGACAAGTTCAAGGCGGCGCTGGTCAATGCGGCGCTCACGCAGTTCGGCAGCGGATGGGCGTGGCTGGTCGCCGACGGCAGCGCGCTGGCGATCGTGAAGACCGGCAATGCCGAAGTCCCGTTCACCAAGGGTCAGAAGCCTCTGCTGACCATAGATGTGTGGGAGCACGCCTACTATCTCGATTACCAGAACAAGCGCGTCGACTATGCCAATGCGGTGGTAGACAAGTTGCTCAACTGGGATTTCGCGGCGAAGAATCTCGCATCGGCCTGAGCAATCGACATCAAAGCCGACGCGCGAAAGAACTCGGGCGCCTGCTGCCGAGAGCGGGTCCCTTGTTGCCCGTTGGCTATCGGACCATAATCGCTAGCTCGATGTGCGACGCTAACGACGCGGCCTGACGCGATGGCTTTCAACATTTTTCCCAAATCTCCGGCCAAGTCGAAGGCCCAGGAGGCCAAGAAACGCGGTCCGGAAATCGCTCCGCGCCACGACGCGCGTACTCCAGCGCGCGCCGGAGGTGCCGCAGCAACCTCTGCCCGCGAGGTCGCCGCGGCCGCCAAAGCTCGTCCGGTAGGCACCCCCGCCTCCCCGCTACGCCAAGCCGAGGTGCCCCGCGAGCGAGAGATTACGGTCACCGGACCGCCGAGCATGATCGAGTGGGGGCCCACGCAGGAGCAGAACATCCTGGTCGCCGAAGCGAACCCCGGGTTGTGTGCCGTGCTCGAGGATGCGGCGCTGCGTTACGCCAACGGCCACGCGCAGGCGGCACGCGAAACGCTGGAACAAGGCATCGCAAACGACGACGATGCGCGGGTGTCGCCGCTGGCGTGGCTGTCGCTTTTCGATCTGCTGCAGCGCACCGACGATCGAGCGGCGTTCGATCAGCTCGCGCTGCAGTACGTGGTCGCCTTCGAGCGCTCGGCGCCATCGTGGGAGGAAGGCAGCGGCCGCGCGCGTCCCGGCACGAAGCCCGCGGCGGGCGGATATGTGGGCTTCACCGGGAAGCTCAGCGCGGCGCACGCGTCGCAGATTGCGAACATGCTTGCCGCTTCGCACAAGCAGCCGCAGGTGCGCATGGACCTGGGCTCGCTCACCGGAGCCGACGACGCCGGCGCGATGCTGCTAGCCGACGCCCTAGCGCAACTTCGAAAGCGCCATTACACGCTGGTGATGCAGCACCCGGAGAAATTGCGACGCGCGCTCGACGTGTCGGTTCAGCAGGGCAAGGCCGCAGGCGAGGGGTACTGGGTCCTCCTGCTCGAGCTCATGCAATGGCAGCACGATCACAAGGCGTTTGAGGATCGTGCCATCGACTTTGCGGTCGCCTTCGAGGTCTCTCCGCCTTCGTGGGAGCCCCCGCCGGTCGCGGTCTCTCCGGAGGCTCGTGCCAGCGAAGCCGGCAGCGAAGCGACGAACGAAAACGTCGAGACGCTGGTGTGGAGCGGCGTGATGACCGGGTCATCCGATCCGCAACTCGCCAAGCTGGCGTTGTTCCGCGAAGGCCGGCATGCGGTCCCGGTCGACATGACCGCGGTCGAGCGCGTCGATTTCGTGTGCGCGGGCGCGCTGCTCAATGCGATAGGACGTGCCGAGGCGCAGCGCAAATCGGTGCAGATCATCGGCGCATCGCCGATCATCCGTGCGCTGCTGCTGCTGATGGGAATTTCGCCACGGCACTTCATCAAGAAGGCGCAGTGAGGGGCGCAGGCACGACCTTCTCATCGCGGGCGCTTCGAGGGTGATGGACGCTTTTCACGGAACCACGATCGTTTCGTGTCGACGCGGACAGCAGGTCGCGCTCGGCGGCGACGGCCAGGTGACGATGGGCGCGGTCATCGTCAAATCGACCGCTCGCAAGGTGCGCCGCCTGCACGGCGAACGCGTGCTCGCCGGCTTCGCCGGGGCTACGGCCGACGCCTTCACGCTGTTCGAGCGCTTCGAAGCCAAGCTCGACAAGCATCAGGGCCAGCTCCAGCGCGCCGCGGTGGAGCTCGCGAAGGACTGGCGCTCCGACCGCATCCTGCGCCGTCTCGAAGCGATGCTCGCCGTCGCCGACAGTACCGCGTCGCTCATCATTTCCGGCAACGGCGACGTGCTCGAGCCCGAGCTCGGTATCCTCGCGATCGGATCCGGCGGCGCGTACGCGCAAGCCGCGGCGCGCGCATTGCTCGAGCACACCGACATGGCTGCCGCGACCATCGTCAAGCAGGCGCTGACCATAGCCGGCGACATCTGCATCTATACCAACCAGAATCACGTCATCGAGACGCTCGGATGAGTGCCGCAGGGCCGCCCCAAGGCACTCGCCCCCTGGGGGGAACGGCGCGCAGCGACGCTCGGGGGAAACATTCAGCCAACGCACAGCGCGATGCGGTGATCATCGGCGCCGGTCTGGTCGGCATCGCGCTCGCCATCGCGCTCGCGCGTGCAGGGCTCACGGTCACCATCGTCGACCGTGGCAGCGTTGCGGCCGGCGACCCCACGGACGACGAGGCGTGGGATGCGCGCGTCTATGCCATTAGCCCCGGAAGTGCCGAATTCCTGCACGGACTGGGCGTATGGCAACGCATTCCTGTCGAGCGCATGGCACCCATTGAGGCGATGGAAGTGTGCGGCGACGGCGATGGTCGCGTGCAGTTCGACGCCTATGCGCTGGGCGAGCGCGCGCTCGCCTGGATCATTGAGAATCGCGAGCTCAACGCGGCACTGGTCGCGGCGCTGCGTGCCGAGGAGTCGATCGACGTGCTGGCGCCGGCGCAACCGGAAGCGATCGCGTGGCTAAGCGACACGGCAGAGCTGCGCTTGCGCGACAGCGATGCATTGCCCGCGCGCCTGGTGGTGGGGGCAGACGGCATTCGCTCGTGGGCACGCGGCCAGGCAGGTATTCATGCCGCACCGCGCAGCTATACGCAATCGGGCGTGGTCGCTAATTTCTCCACCGAGCGCGCGCATCGCGGACGCGCGTTCCAATGGTTTCTGGGCGATGAGGGCGTAATTGCATGGCTTCCGCTCCCGGGCCAGCGCATGTCGATGGTGTGGTCGGCGCCCGACGCGCTCGCTTCGGAACTTCTCGACCTCGCCCCCGCGGCGCTTTGCGAGCGCGTCGCCACGGCTGGTAAGCATGCATTGGGCGCGCTCGAGCGCATCACCCCCGCGGCGGCTTTTCCGCTCGCGTTTCTCAAGCTTCCCTCGGTGATCGCGCACCGCTTCGCGCTGATCGGCGACGCGGCTCACGTCGTGCATCCGCTGGCGGGACAGGGCGTGAATCTGGGCTTCGGCGACGCCGCGACGTTGGCTGAGCTGCTGGCGCGACGCGGCATCATCGACGATCCTGGCGCCGCGCTGTTGCTTCGACAATATGAGTTGCGGCGCGCGGCGCCGGTGCTGGCGATGCAGGCGGTCACTGACGGGCTGGTGCGACTTTTCGATGCGCCCGCGCCGTGGATGCGCACCCTGCGCAACCAGGGGATGCGCGCGGTCGATGCCATAGGGCCGCTGAAGCGCCTGCTCGCCCAGCCCGCGCTGCGCTAGCCCGGCTTTCGCGGGGCCGCTCGTCCGCCGACTCGCGTCGTGCGCTCAGATCGAGCTTTGCCTGTTTATTTTGTGTCGATTCGCCCGCCAGCGCCGACTCGCAATTCCCGGTCGATCCCCACTGTGGGGCCCCTCGCCCGGTGGCTCGCGTCGCAGGCTCAGATCGAGCTTGCCTGTTTATTTTGTGTCGATTCGCCCGCCAGCGCCGACTCGCAATTCCCGGTCGATCCCCACTGCGTGGGGCCCCTCGCCCGGTGGCTCGCGTCGCGGGCCATGCAACTCCGGACTTGTTGGGGCGTCCAAGGTAAACTGTCCGCCCTCGGACCGGGTCCCGGAGTGATGCGATGCAACGTTTTCGATGGATGGCCGCGCTGGCGGCGCTGATGTACGTCATGGGCATGCCGGCGCTCGCCCAGGATACCAAGGCCGACGACACCCGTGAGGTCGCCGCCTTGCGCAAACTCCTCGAAACACGCTTTCCGGGCGCGCAGATCGGCCTCGTGGCGAAATCGCCGTACTTGGAGCTCTACGAGGCACAGCTCGACGATCGACTGATCTATACCGACGCCAAGGCGGTCTACGTGTTCGTGGGCTCGATCTACGACAGCGTCGGCCACGTCAATCTCACCGACCTGCGCATGCGCGAGCTCAACCGCATCGACGTCGCCACGCTGCCGCTCGACATCGCGCTCAAGAAGGTCAAGGGCGACGGCTCGCGCAAGCTCTACGTGTTCGCCGACGCCGATTGCCCTTTCTGCAAGCGTCTCGAGTCCGAAATGAAGGGTCTCGACAACGTCACCATCTACACGTTCCTGTTCCCGATCGATTCGCTGCATCCGGATTCGGCGCGCAAGTCCGCGCGGATCTGGTGCGCGGCGGACCGCAACAAGGCATGGGATGAATGGTTCGACAGCGGCAAGCTGCCTTCGAACAAGGGCGACTGCGCGACGCCGATCGCACAGACCGCCGCGCTCGGTCAGAAATACCACGTCAACGCGACGCCGACTCTGGTGTTCGCCGATGGATCGGTGATTCCCGGCGCGCTCCCGCTGGCGCAGCTCGAGGGTGAGCTCAAGCAGGCCGAGGCGAAGGCGCCGAAAAAGTAGCGCAGCGCTGCCGTCGTCACGAGCTTCTCGGGCAACGGGGGAGACCCATGGCCATTCTCGATTTCATCAAGAAACAGTTCATCGACATCATCGAGTGGACGGACGACTCGCGCGATACGCTGTCGTTCCGCTTCCCCGATGAGGACAAGGAGATCAAGCGCGGCGCGCAGCTCATCGTGCGCGAGTCGCAGATCGCGCAGTTCGTCTACCTCGGCCAATTCGGCGACAGCTTCGGCCCGGGCAAGTACGATCTCACGACCGACAACATCCCGATTCTCAGCGATCTCAAGGGATGGAAATATGGGTTCGAGTCGCCGTTCAAGGCCGACGTGTACTATGTCACCACGCGCCTTTTCACCGGCAACAAGTGGGGCACCGCCAATCCGGTGATGATGCGCGACCAGGATTTCGGCATCGTTCGCCTGCGCTCTTACGGCGTGTACGATTTCAGGATCGTCGATTCGAAGCTCTTCCTCAAGGAAGTCGCGGGCACCGACGATCACTTCCGCCTCGATGAGTTCAACGACACGATGCGCTCGCGCATCGTCAGCGTGTTCTCTGAAGCGCTTGCGCAATCGAAGATTCCCGCGCTCGACGTGGCCGCGCGCTATGGCGAGCTGGGGCAGGCACTGCTGCCACTGATCAATCCGCAGACGACGGCGAAATACGGGCTCGAGATTACCAGCTTCATCGTCGAGAACGTGTCAGTCCCGCCCGAAGTCGAACAGGCGATCGACAAGCGCTCGAGCATGGCGGCGGTAGGCAACCTCAACGACTACGTCAAGTTCCAGATGGCGCAGGGGCTCGAGAAGGGCGACGGCGGGGGCGGTGCCGGTGGCATGGCCGCGCAGATGGCGGTCGGCATGGCGATGGCGCAGCAGATGATGAATCAGTCGGGCGGGATCCTGGGCTCGCAGACCACGCCCGGCATTGCCGGGGCAGCGCCCGCCGTTGCCGCCGGTGCGTCCGCACCGGACGTGTCGCCGGATCTGCTCACGCCGGCGCAGGTCGCGCACCTGCTCGGGGTCGACGAAAGCGATGTGATGTCGAGCCTGCAGAAGGGCGATCTGAAGGGCAAGCAGATCGGAACGCAATGGCGCGTCACCCGGGCCCAGGTCGACGCATTCCTGGGATCCTGAGCGCCATGCATACCAAGCCCGGATCAGCCTGGACAATGGTTGCGCTGCTGGCCGCGACCATCATCGCGGTCGGGAGCGCGCTGCCCGCGAGCGCGCAGAGCCCGGCGTCGAGCGCGTCGCTGCAGTCGGCGCGCGCGTTCCTTGCGATCACCGACCGCGATGACGGCAAGGCGAGCTGGGAAGTGGCCGGAAAGCAGTTTCGCGACGCGATCACCAAGGAAAAATGGGCGGAGGCGCTGCACCGCGTGCGCGCGCCGCTGGGGACGGTCGCATCGCGGACGGTCGAATCGACCCAATTCATGGATGCGTTTCCTGGCGCTACCCGTAACGGCAACTATGCGATCCTCACGTTTCGCACCCGGTTCGCTGCACGCGAGGCGATGGAAACGGTGACGCTGGAACGCGAAGCCGACGGACTCTGGGCGGTCATCGGGTACTTCATCGGCTGATCGCCGATGCAGGAGGAGCTCGCCCAGCAGAAGTTCGCGTGTCCCGCGTGTGGCGCCGAGGCGATCTGGAATCCCGCCAAGCAGGCGCTGGTCTGTCCGTTTTGCGGAACCACTTCGCCGGCGAAGGTCGACGCCGCCACCGGCATGATCATCGAGCACGACCTTGCGACCGCGCTTCGCGGGATCGGCG
The DNA here is from genome assembly GCA_963816915.1 of uncultured beta proteobacterium. Classification (GTDB taxonomy): domain Bacteria; phylum Pseudomonadota; class Gammaproteobacteria; order Burkholderiales; family Casimicrobiaceae; genus PALSA-1003. The sequence goes on along the minus strand of CAWFMK010000006.1, from coordinate 261,786 downwards.
ATGACCAACGCGGATGGCAAACCGAGAAGCGCTACGTCAAGTGCCAGAGTTGCCAGGCGATTTCGGTGCTCGATCCGCAACGCCAGGCGCAGCGCTGCGAATTCTGCGGCTCGGCCCAGCTCGTTCCCTACGCGCAGACCAAGGACACCTTCCGCCCGGAGAGCGTGCTGCCTTTCAAAATTCCCGAGGACAAGGCGCGTGACGGGATCCGCAGCTGGTACGGCAAGCTCTGGCTCGCGCCCAATGCGCTCAAGCGCCGCGCGCTGACCGACACGGTCAGCGGAATCTACCTTCCGTACTGGACCTTCGATGCGCGAGTGGAGGCGGACTGGACCGCTGAAGCGGGGCACTACTACTACACAACCGAGACCTACACCGACGGCAACGGGCGCACGCAGACGCGCCAGGTGCAACACGTGCGCTGGGAACCGGCCTCGGGACACGTGTCGCATTTTTTCGACGACGATCTGGTCTGCGCGTCGGTGGGCGTTCACGCGGGGCTGCTCCGCGAGATCGAACCTTTTCCGACCCGGGAGCTCGTGCCCTACGACGCCGGCTATGTAGCCGGATGGGTCGTCGAGCGTTACCAGATCGACCTGATCACTGCGGCACGCGCCGCGCGCGCGGTGATGGACGAGAAGCTTCGCCAGATGTGCGCCGCGCAGATTCCCGGCGACACCTACCGCAATCTCGCCGTGCGGGCCGACTACTCGGGCCAGACCTTCAAGCACATCCTCGCGCCGGTATGGCTGTTGACCTACACCTTCGGCGCGCGCTCGTTCCAGGCGGTGATGAACGGTGTCACCGGCGCCATCCGCGGCGAATATCCGAAGAGCTGGATCAAGGTCACGCTGCTGGTGATCGCCATCATCGTCGTGGTGCTGATCGCGATGTCGCTCGGCAGCTCGCGCTAGCACGCCGGCGCGCGCGATCCCGGCTGCGTCCGCTACAGCGCGTCGGGCAGTTCGGCGGGACGAGCGACCAGCCGACGCGCGCCGGCGCCGATCAGCTCAGCGCTTGATCCATATCCCCACAGCACTCCGATGCCGTCGACGCCGTTCGCGCGCGCCGCGATCATGTCGTGCTCGCGGTCGCCGATCATGACGCATGCGTTCGCATCGAGGCGCTCGGCGGCGATGATCGCGCCGAGCAGATCGTTCTTGTTGTCGAAGCGGCCGTCGAGCTCCGGACCGTAGACGGTGCCGATCCAGTGAGCGATCCCGAAATGATCGACGATCCGCTGCGCATAAACGCGCGGCTTGGACGTGCACAGGATCATGCGCTGGCCACGCGCGGCGAGAGCAGACAGCGCGTTCTCGACGCCTGCGTACACGTCGTTCTCACGCCACCCATGCTCGGCGTAGCGCGCGCGATACAGCGCGAGCGCGTGTTCCACCTGAGCGGCATCCTCCGTCTGCAGCAGGCGCGCGAAGCTCTTGCGCAGCGGCGGTCCGACGCAGCTTCGCAGCACGTCTTCGCCCGGCACGGCGACGCGCAGCGCAGTCAGCGCGTGGACGATCGAGCGGCTGATGCCGATGTAGTTGTCAGTAAGCGTGCCGTCGAGGTCGAACAACAGTGTCACCGCGTGATTCATCGCCGCGGCCGCACCGGTTGAACGCGATACTCGAGAACAGCCCCACTGGCACCGGCTTCCCAGGTCAGGCAATACGCGAAATCGCCCTGCGCCGTGAAGTCACCCGATTGCTCCTGGGCTGCCTTGACGTCGACCGGAACGACCACGGCATTGTCCTCGCGAAACCATACGCTGAAGTCCATGGGACTCGACGCGGAGAAGCGATAGGTCACGCGTTCATCCTTGGCCAGCAGCATGCACTCGCTGACTCGCGCGTACGGCGCGATCTCGACACCGAACTGCGAGCGCGGCGCGTCGAGCGGCGCTGGTGCGCTGGCGCAACCGGCGACGACGATTGCCAGCATCGTCGTCGACCAGGCGCACGCGAGAGTCATCGCGTCCGTGCGCGCCAGTCCTCGACGAGCAGCGCCCATCGTTCATGGTCGCGCCAGCGGCCGGCGATCTTGATGTAGCGTCGCGAGAAGCCCTCGCGCGTAAAGCCGGCGCGCCGCACGAGTGCGATCGAGCGTGTGTTGTCAGGCTGCACATTGACTTCGACGCGGTGCAGCTTGAGGGTGCGGAAGGCGAAAGCCAGCGCGAGCGCGAGACCTTCCGACATGTAGCCCTTGCCGGCGTACGGCGAGAGCGCGTAGTAGCCCAGATACGCGCTCTGGAACGCACCGTGCACGATGTGGCTGAAATTGAAAATGCCCACCGGCGCTGCGTCGTCCTTTCGGCAGACCAGCAGGCCGACGTGCGTCGCGCTCTTGTTCAGTTTCGATTTCGCGCCGGCGAAACGCCGCAGGTAGGTGGAGAATCGGTCCGCGCTCGCCGGAGCCTGCACCCATTGCGCATGCAGGCGCGCGCTTTTGGCCACCGCGCCGCTCACGATGTGCGCGTCACGGAGTGCGGGGCGCCGCAGGTAGACGCGCGGTCCTGCGCCGAGCGCGTTCTTGGGAACCGCCGCAACAGGCGCGGAAGAGGGCGCTGGCATAATGCGTAGTTTACAAGGCGGCGCGAAGAGTCAGCGTATGCATCGATGAGCGCGTGGATCGAGGGCGAGGTCGTCTCGCGAAGACAATGGAACGATCGCCTGTTTTCGCTGCGCGTCTCGGCGCCGGGGCTTCAGTTCATCGCCGGGCAGTTCGCCCGGCTTGCATTGCCGGCACCCGCCGGATCCAAGGAGCCGATGGTCGGACGCCCATATTCGTTCGTGAACCCGCCTCAGGAGCCGATCCACGAGTTCTATTTCAACGTGCTGCCGGCAGGCCCCTTGTCACCGAGACTTGCGTCGCTAGACGGCGGCGCGCCGCTTTGGCTGCTCGACCGCGCCAACGGATTTTTCACGGCAGGCGAGCTTCCGGGTGCAGGGGCTTTGTGGTGCCTGGCCACCGGAACCGGGCTCGGACCGTTTCTGTCCATTCTGCGCACCGGCGAGCCCTGGGACAAATTCGAGCGTGTCGTACTCGTGCACGCGGTTCGCCACGCGGCCGATCTATCCTACGCCGACGAAATCGCAGGCATCGGTCGCGAACGCAGCGGACGTTTCGTGTTCGTGCCGATTGTAAGTCGAGAAATGCACCGCGGGGCGTTGCCGGGTCGCATCCCGGAGCTCATCGCCGATGGTCGACTCGAAACCGAGGCGGGCATCGCGCTCACCGCGGACAATGCGCATGCGATGCTTTGTGGCAACCCCGACATGGTTCGCGATACCCAGGCCATGCTCGAGCGCCGTGGCATGCGACGGCATCGCCGTCGCGAACCAGGGCACTTCACGTTGGAGACCTACTGGTAGCGCGAGGGGCTACGTCCGCTCGATCGCTAGCCCTTTACGTCGAGCAACTCCACATCGAAGATCAGCGTCGCATCGGGTGGGATCACGCCCCCTGCCCCGCGACTGCCGTACGCCATCTCTGCCGGAATGATGAGGGTGCGTTGCCCGCCCACTTTCATTCCGGCCACGCCCTCGTCCCATCCGCGAATCACCTTGCCTGCTCCCAACGGGAAGCTGAAGGGGGACTGCCGGTCGCGCGATGAGTCGAATTTCGCTCCTTTCTGCCCCAGCGCCGCAGGATCGTAGAGCCAACCCGTGTAGTGGACAATAACTGTCTTCCCGGCCATCGCCTCAGCGCCCGTTCCGGTTTTAACATCGTTTTTCTGCAGTTGCATGACTTTGGCATCCATTTTGCTAGATGTAGACGCGGAAGACTGCGCAAGGGCGCTGAACGGAAAGATCAACGTGCACGCGGCCGCTGCTGCAGCGAGTCGCGCGCGGTGCTTCGACATAGTAATGCGCAACACTGAGCCTCCTCCAAGAATAAGGGGTGCGATGTGAAAAGGAACAGCGAGATCGAAATCTTCGTGCCGCGGGACGCCGTGGCACGTGTCAAAACGCGAACGCCATCACGTATTTTGCCCGCATTTTGCGCTGCGCGCGCTTTTGGGCTATAAATCAGGGCCGCTCGGCGCCCAGATCTCTCTCCACCGACTCGCCATGGACAGGATTTCCAATTCGGGCCGAAGCGGCTCGCCGGGCCAGGCACCAAAGATGAAAGCGATGTTCGGATTTCTGACACCACAGTCGCGGGAATCGACCGATCCGCTGCAAAACGCCAAGTCGGCAGCGGCCTGGCTGCGCCAGCTGCCGGCGCTCGACGTGATCGGCAGGCAGCAGCACGTTATCCGCGCGCTCGATTCGGCGCGCAAGGCGCAGCGCGAGATCGACCTCAACCGACTGGCCGCCATTCAGTTCGTCGACGCGGCGCTCGGCTCGGATCGGCGCCAGCTCATCAAGCAATACATCGAAAACGCCGAAGCCTCGCCGAAGCTCGCCGACCGCATCTGGCAATCGCTGTGGGAGATGAGCCAGGCTTTCATGCTCGCTTACCAGCAGACGCTCGAAGGCGCCATATCGCAGAACGACAACGCGCGCTGGCGCACGGCGCTTCCGCTGCTGTTCATCCGGCTGGTGCATTTCCACGGCACCGACGCCAAGCTTCGGGTGTTCAAGTACGAGCGCTGGATTCCTGCCAAGTGGATCGAGCTGCATCAGACCTACCTCCGCGCGTGCGAGATGAAGTGCGACCGGCAGGCGATGGCGCTGCCGGCGGCGGGCGCAGCGGCGCAGCCGTGGTCGGTCGAGCAGGAATACCTCTACGTGCTGCTTGTGCATCAGCTCAACACCGGGAACCTGTCGCCCACCGAGATCGACTGGGCGAGCGCGCAGTTGCGCGCCTGGAGTCGCCGGCTGTCGCTGGAGCAGATTCCGAAATCGATGGATGGATTCTTCGTGGACCTGGCGGGACGCGAAGGCATGGTGCGACGCACCGGAAACGATCGCGGTTCCATGCTGCGCTATCTCGATACCTCGCCACTCTCCGAAGGCATGCAGCGGGCGATCAATGCGCTGCGCGACGCCGAGATGACCGATCAGGGCCCGGTTGCGGTCGTCAATCAACAGCGTCTCGGTGTGCTGCGCAAGATCCAGCCGATGATGTCGCCGGCGCTCCTGCCCGAGCTGCGCCGCGATCCGCGGACCACGGTGACCGTGTCGGCGCGCGTTCGCATCGGCTTGTCGCGCATCTGCCAGGACCTTGCCGCCAAGGCGGCCGACGAAGCGGCGGGCGACGGTTCTTCGTCGAGCACCGAGCAGATCGAGGTGTTCGCCGTCGCCGGCGCTCCGCGCAACAAGCGCAAGACGCCAGTCGAAGACGATTCGCTGGCGGCGAGCCTTTCGTCTTGGAGCGATCCGATGTGGGAAGTCAAGGATCGCAGTGTCGCCGGACTGCGCATCGCCGCCACCGGCGGCATCGGCCAAAGCCTCAAGCTCGGCGCGCTGGTCGCGGTTCGCCAGTCCGATGTCGATGCATGGCTGCTCGGTGTCGTTCGGCGCCTCAACAAGGTGTCTAACGAAGAAGTCGAGGCGGGCGTCAATCTCATCGCCGAGCGCATGGTCGCGGTCACGCTCGCGGCGAAGCGACGTGCCAACGAGGAAATGGGCTACGTCGTCGACGGGCTCGACATGTCGACCATGGGCGAGCGCTTCGAAGGCCTGTACCTCCCGCCGCCGTCGCGTCCGGACAAGCCCCTAGCGATGAAGACCGTGATTGTGCCGACGTCGGAGTACCAGGAAGGCCGTAACGTGCTGCTCACGACCGCGCACTCGGTGTACACGGTCTCGCTGCGCCATCTCGTCGAGCAGCGTCCCGACTGGAGCTGGGCCACCATCCAGATCGTGGAGAAAAAATCTCGCGATGATTAGCGAGGCGGGCCTCCGGGCATGGGCCCCGCGAAGCGGGGATCGACCGGAATTGCGAGTTGGCGCTGCGGGCGAAGCGATGGTGCGGAACAAAGACGATGGTTCTGAGCCCGCGCAGGTACCGCCGAGCGCTAATCCAACGGCCTGAACTTCAGCGTCAAACTGCGCCGGAACAACTCCGCGCTCTCGGGCTTGGGTAGCGGCGACGACTTGAGAATCGCCCGCTGCACCGCTTCGTCGTACGCGCGAACGCCGCTCGATTTTCGCAACTGCGCGTCGATGATCTCCCCCGTGGGGAGCTGGACCACGTCGAAGACTGCCTCGGGGTTACCCGGAATATCAGGAGGCAGGATGACGTTACCCTTGACCTTGGACTGAATGCTGCGGATGTACGCATCGAGCGCCTTGGCCTGCGCGGCTTCGATCACCTTCGCCGCAGCGAGGCGCTCGCGATCGGCCTGCGCCTTCAGTGCGTCGGCTTCGCGTGCCTGACGCTCTCTGGCGTCGGCGAGCTTCTTTTCCTCCTGCTTTTTCCGCTCCGCCTCGCGCTTGTCCGCCTCGCGCTTCTCGGCGTCGCGTTTTTCCTTCTCGAGTCGTGCGCGCTCGGCCTGCTCCTGGCGCGCCTTGAGCGCGAGATCGGCCTTGCTCGGTGGTGGCGGCTCAACGTGGACGGGCTTGGGCGGTTCGGGTGCCGGCTTGGGAGGCTCCTGTGCGGGCTTCGGAGGCTCTGGCGCAGGCTTGGGCGGCTCGGGCGGCGGCTTGGGCGGCTCGGGCTCAGGCTTCAGCGGCTCGGGTGCAGGCTTGGGCGGCTCGGGTGCAGGCTGCGGTTGAGGCGGCTTCGGCGCCTCGGTCTTCGTCGGGGGAGCGTACAGCTCTACGCTCACCGCCTGCTCCTGGCGGCTTCGCCAGGTAACATTGATCACCAGGAAAGCGATGAAGCCCAGGTTCACCGCGAGCGCGAGCAATGCCGCGATCCATTTTCCGGTCGACCAGGAGGGCCGACTGCGTTCCGGCGCCATCGCGATTCAGTTCTGCGTCTTGGCGAGCAGGCCGACCTTGCGCACCCCGTTGCGCTGTAGCATGTCGATGACTTCGATCACCTGGTCGTAGCGCAGCGACGGCGCCGCGCCGAGCACCACGGGCCGGTCCGGGTTGCGCGCCTGCGCGTCGAGAATGCGCATGACCAGGTCGTCGCGCGTGACCGTGACCGCGGTCGAGCCATCCTGCAGGGCAAGCGTTCCGTTGGATCGGAATACGATGGTCAGCGGCGCGATCGGCGCCTGCAATTTGCTGCCGACGCTCGGTAGCTCGATCTGTCCGGGGTTGACCAGCGGTGCGGTGATCATGAAGATGACGAGCAGCACCAGCATCACGTCGATGTAGGGCACGACGTTGATCTGGTTGATCGGCTTGCGAGCGCGGCGCCCGGTCATCATCCCTGCCTTTGCAGGATGTTCGAGAATTCCTCGATGAACGTCTCCAGGCGCGTCGCCAGACGGTCGACGTCGTGCGTATAGCGGTTGTACGCGACGACTGCGGGAATCGCGGCGAACAGGCCCATCGCAGTCGCGATCAGCGCTTCGGCGATGCCGGGCGCGACTTGGGCAAGCGTTGCCTGGCTCACGTTGGACAGGCCGCGGAACGAATTCATGATGCCCCACACGGTCCCGAACAATCCGATGTAGGGACTTACCGATCCGACGGTCGCGAGCCCCGCGAGATTCGCTTCGAGCGCATCGATCTCACGTTGATACGTCGCACGCATCGCGCGCCGTGCGCTGTCCATGGTCGCTCCCGACGACGAACCCTGCTTGCGATGCTTCGCAAATTCGCGAAAACCAGCGACGAAGATGCGCTCGAGCGCGCCGCTATCACGCGACTGGCTCGAGCGCTGGTAGAGCGCAGCGAGATCGCCACCCTTCCAGAACTCGTCCTCGAAGGCGTCGGTGCTCGCGGCGGCACGCTTGAGCGCGAACAACTTGAGGAAGATCTGCCACCACGACCACAGCGACAGGACCAGCAGCAGCACCATCACCGCCTGTACGACGATGCTCGCGTGCGTCACCATCGCGATGAACGAGAGATCCGGATGCAGGTTCAAGCCAATGTCTCCATTCGTTCCAGCAGCGCCGAAGGAATCCGGCTCGGGCGCCAATCGCTGCGGTCAAGCCAGGCAAGACCGACGCGCGCTCGCGCCACCTGTTCCTCTCCCCGCTCCACGTCCTGCACAGCGACCAGTCGCGTCCTGCCGCGTTCGACCGGCAGCACGGTGACTTCGAGCATGTCGCCGAGGCGCGCTGGTCTGCAGAAGTCGATTTCCACCCTATGGACCACGAAGAGCGCATTGTGTTCGGTTTCAAGGCGCTGCAGCGGCAATCCCATCGACGCCAGCCATTCGGTCCGTGCCCGTTCGAGAAACCTGAGGTAGTTGGCGTAGTAGACGATGCCCGCGGCATCGGTGTCTTCGTAGTAAACGCGCACAGGCCAGCGAAAGGGTCGTGCGCTCGGCGTCACTCGGTTCCCCCGTAGTCGCCGCGCGACCTCCCCCAGGACGGGCGAGCGCCTTGCTGCGGCCCGGCGGCGATCACTCGTTGAACAGCTCGCCGGCTGCTGCGGGCGATGCCAGTCCGAAATGCTTGTACGCGAGCGGCGTCGCAATGCGGCCGCGCTGCGTGCGCTGCAGGAAGCCCTGTTGGATCAGGAACGGTTCGAGCACGTCTTCGATGGTGTCGCGCTCCTCGCCGATCGCCGACGCCAGGTTCTCGACGCCGACGGGGCCGCCGCCGAACTTGTCGAGCACGCACGCGAGCAGCTTGCGGTCCATCACGTCCAATCCCAGCGCGTCGACGTCGAGCATGCGCAGTGCCTCGTCAGCGACGGTGCGCGTGATGCTTCCGTCGGCGCGCACCTGCGCGTAATCGCGCACGCGACGCAGCAGACGATTGGCGACGCGGGGCGTGCCGCGCGAGCGGCGAGCGATTTCCAGCGCACCTTCGTCGTCGAGCGCAATTTCGAGCAGCCGAGCGGAGCGCTTGACGATGCGGGTCAGCTCCTCGGCCGAGTAGAACTCGAGGCGCGCCACAATGCCGAAGCGGTCGCGCAACGGATTGGTGAGCATGCCGGCGCGCGTGGTCGCGCCGACCAGGGTGAACGGCGGCAGGTCGAGCTTGACGCTGCGCGCCGCCGGGCCTTCGCCGATCATGATGTCGATCTGGAAGTCTTCCAGCGCTGGATAGAGAATTTCCTCGACCACCGGCGACAGGCGATGGATCTCGTCGATGAACAGGACGTCGTTGGGTTCGAGATTGGTGAGCAGCGCGGCGAGATCGCCCGCGCGCTCGAGGACCGGACCCGACGTCTGGCGCATGTTGACGCCCAGCTCGTAGGCGATGATGTGCGACAGCGTCGTCTTGCCCAGTCCCGGCGGGCCGAACAGCAGCACGTGATCGAGCGGCTCATTGCGCTTGCGCGCCGCCTCGATGAAGATCGCGAACTGCGCTCGAATCTTTTCCTGGCCGACGTATTCCTCGAGCGCACGCGGGCGCAGTGCGCGTTCCACCACCTCTTCCTGCGGACTCGCGGGCGCAGTGGCGATCAGGCGGTCGGTTTCGATCATGAGCGTGGCTGATTCGTGCGTGAGAGCGACGTCAGGACTTGCCCAGCAGCTTGAGCGCATGGCGGATGCCGTCGGTCACCGAGATGCCGTCGGGCAACTGCTTGACCGCGTGCGCGGCTTCCTTGTCGCTGTAACCGAGCGACGCCAGCGCGTGCTGCACGTCCGCGGCCACCGGCGAGGGGCGATTGACGCCGACGACCGCGGTGACGTCGACACCCAGCTTGTCCTTGAGCTCGAGCAGCAGCCGCTCCGCGGTTTTCTTGCCGATCCCGGGAATGCACGTGAGGCGGCCAGTTTCCTGCATGCTGACCGCCTGCGCGAGCTCGGTCACCGACAAACCCGACAGCACCGATAACGCAGTGCGTGCGCCGATGCCGCTGATCTTGATCAACTGCCGGAACGCACGCCGCTCGCTGTCCGAGCCGAACCCGAACAGAAGGTGCGCGTCCTCGCGCACGACCAGGTGCGTGAAAAGCGAGATCGTCGACCCGATGTCGGGCAGGTTGTAGAACGTGCTCATCGGAACGTCGACCTCGTAGGCCACGCCCTGCACGTCGAGCAGAATCTGCGGCGGGTTCTTTTCGGCGAGCGTGCCGGAGAGACGACCGATCATGCGCAGGACTGCGAGCGGCGGAGCGGGACGGCATACGCGCCGCGCATCGGGGCAATGCGCGAGACCAGGCAGCCGACACGGGGGAAGAGCACTGCGGTAGCCACGATAGGAGGCCGCACTTCGAAACGAGTCGGCGCATTATCGCACGCCGTGGTGCGCTCACCGGATGCGTCCGCGGCGCACGCGGTAGCCATCGCACTGCAGCCCCGCGTAGCCGCCGGTTCCATGCGCATGACAGATCGCGCACGCCAACGCATCGGCGGCATCGGTAGCCGGGGACGCGGTGAGCGAGAGCAACCGCTTCACCATTTCCTGAACCTGGGTCTTCGCCGCCTTGCCGTGACCGACCACCGCCTGCTTGACCTGCAGCGCGGTGTATTCCGACACCGGAATGTCGGCGAGCACCGCGGCCGAAATGGCCGCGCCGCGCGCCTGTCCGAGCAGGAGCGTCGAATGCGGATTGACGTTCACGAACACCTTTTCCACCGCCACTTCGGTGGGCTGGTGCATGGCAATCACGCTGGCGAGGTCGCGCAGGATGATCTTCAGGCGCTCGGGCAGATCGCCCGAGGTGTTGCGGATGCAGCCGCTGGTGATGTATTCCAGCCGCGAGCCATGGACGACGATCACACCGAATCCGGTCACCCGCAATCCGGGATCGACTCCCAGGATGCGCCGCGCGATCACGCCGACTCGATCACCGCGTTGGTGAATACTTCCTGGACGTCGTCGAGCGACTCGATCGCATCGAGCAGCTTCTGCATTCGGGCGGCGTCGTCTCCAGCCAGCGCGACTTCAGTGGCCGGTTTCATCGTCACCTCGGCGAGCTCGGGCTTGAGCTTCGCGGCTGCGAGCGCGTCCTTCACCGCCATGAAGTCGCCCGGCGCAGTGATGACCTCGGCGGAGCCATCGTCGTGGTCGACGACATCCTCGGCACCGGCGTCGAGCGCCACCTCCATCAGCTTGTCGCTATCGACGCCCGGCGCGAATACGAACTGCCCGCAATGCTTGAACATGAACGATACCGAGCCGTCGGTCCCCATGTTGCCGCCATACTTGGAGAACGCATGACGGACCTCGGCGACGGTGCGCACCTTGTTGTCGGTAAGGCAATCGACGATGACCGCCGCGCCGTTGATGCCGTAGCCCTCGTAGCGCACCTGGTCGTAGCTCACGCCCTCGAGTTCGCCGGCACCTCGTTTGGCTGCGCGCTCGATCGTGTCCTTGGGCATGTTGTTGTCGAGCGCCTTGTCGATGGCAAGGCGCAGCCGCGGATTGGACGATGCGTCGGCGCCTCCCAACTTTGCGGCGACCGTGATTTCACGGATGAGCCGGGTGAAGATCTTGCCGCGCTTGGCGTCGGTGGCCGCTTTCTTGTGCTTGATGTTCGCCCACTTGCTGTGGCCGGCCATGATCGCGTTCCTGTACCGCGGTGCTCGAAGCACGAATTATATCAGCGCGCCTCTATAGAACCCCCTGCTCGCGCAGGAACTGCGCGATGACCTTGAGGCGAACTTCGCTGTCGTTGATCTCGAGCATCGTCTGCTTGATGGCCAGCGGCAGAGGCAGCAGTTCGGCGAGTCGGTAGCCGACCCAGGACGCATCGTCGAGCGCCGGTTGCGCCGAGAAATGCTCGCGTCCGACCCGCGTCATGAGCAGGTCGAGGAGTTCGACGAGCGGACGATGCGACTCGTCCAGCGCGGCCCTGGGCTCCGCCGCGATCGCCGTCACCTGTGCCATCACCAGCCCAAGCTCGTTCACCTCGTGCGAGTGCACCTTGAAACGCGTCCCGCCCTCGGTCCTCAAATGCAGGATGCCGAGCTGCGGAACGTCGCATTGCGCGATGCGCGCGGTCGTTCCGATCTCGGCGAATTCAGCGCGGTGTCGTTCGCTCCCTGGCAGGTTCACCTCGTCGCCCTGCTTGAGCAGGCACACGCCAAAAGGTTCGTCGTGCTTCAAACACTCGGTGCTCATCTCGATGTAGCGTTGTTCAAACACCTTGAGCGGCAAGATGCCGCCGGGAAACAGCACGGTCTTGAGAGGAAAGAGCGGCAGCAGGGAAGGCGAACGCGCCGTGCCGCGGAGAAACTCGAGCACGATTGGCGTCAGGCGCGTTCTATGGTCGGCGCAGCCGGCCGCTTCGCGCCCCAGCGCGGTCCAAGCTCGTGGACGACGCCGAGCTGGTCGAGCACGCGGGCGACGACGAAATCAACCAGGTCGTCGATGCTTTGCGGATGTCCGTAAAACCCGGGCGCTGGGGGCAGGATCACAGCACCGGCACGCGCCAGCGTGAGCATGTTCTCGAGGTGGATCGCCGACAGCGGCGTTTCGCGCGGGACCAGAATGAGTGGACGGCGCTCCTTGAGCATCACGTCGGCGGCGCGCTCGATCAGATTGTCGGCGAGTCCTGCAGCGAGCGCGCCCAGTGTGCCCATGCTGCAGGGACACACTGCCATTGCGTCAGCGGGATTCGATCCGGACGCGACCGGCGAGAGCCAGTCCTCGCGGCCGAAGGCTGTGAGCTGTCCCGGCTGCGCACCGTAGCGCTCACTGAAATACGCGGCGGCAGCGGCAGGCTGTGTCGGGAGCACCAGCTCGAGCTCCTGGCGGGCGACGATTTGCGCCGCCGACGAATACAGCAGATAGACGCGCGTGCGCGCGGTGATCAGACATTCGAGCAGCCGCAAGCCGTAAGGCAGGCCCGAAGCCCCGGTGAAGGCGAGGGTGACGATGCGTGGCGTGGTCATGCGAATATTCTAGCGCACCGTCCGCATGGGACACCCGGCTCAATGCAGCTCCCGATGCCGGATGTGCACCTGGTAGCGTCGGGCAAAGGCGCGCGCGAGACGCTCGACGAGGTAGACCGATCGATGCTGGCCGCCGGTACAGCCGATGGCCACCGTAAGGTAATTGCGGTTATCTCGCGCGTAGTCAGGCAGCCAGCTCGCGACGAAGTGATAGATGTCGCCGTACATGCGCTCGGTCTCGGGCTGCCTTTCCAGGTATTCGACCACCGCGGCGTCCATCCCGTTGAGCGGACTGAGGTCGGGTTCGTAATGCGGATTGGGCAGGCAGCGCACGTCGAAGACCAGATCCGCATCGAGCGGCACGCCGTGCTTGAAGCCGAAAGACTGGAACAGCAGCGTGAGCTTCGACGGATCGACGCTGATGAAGTCCTTCATCCATACCCGCAGCGCGGCAGCAGACAGGTCGCTGGTATCGACGCTGTAGCCTAGCGATCGCACTTCGGCGAGCGTTTCCCGTTCGAATTCGATCGCCTCCCTCAGCGTGCGCATTTCATCGGAAAACGGGTGGCGTCGACGGGTCTCGGAAAAACGTTTGACCAGCGTTTCGGTCTTCGCGTCGATGTAGAGAAAGCGAACCGTCCAACCTTCGGCTCTGGCGTCGGCGATACGCTGAACGAGGCCGTCGAGGCCCGGAGCGGTCTTGACGTCGAGGACGATGGCGACGCGATCCTGCGTCGCCGCCTTGAGGTGCGCGAGCAGTCCGGGGAGCTGCGTCAACGGAAGATTGGAGACAGCGTAGTAACCGCTGTCCTCGAGTGCAGCGAGCGCGACGCTCTTGCCTGAGCCCGACACGCCGACGATCAGCAGCAGGTCCATGAGGGCGGGCGCTTGAGTCGCGCCTGGCCGTGCCGCGGTCGCGGCGCCGGCGTGAGGCGCGCGATTTCGCTACCCGCCGTCCTCCATGAGCTTTTGCTGCTTCTCGATGAACTCCTTGGTGCTGTCGATGCCGCGCTGGTTGAGCACGAAGTTGCGCACCGCCGCTTCCACCAACACCGCGAGGTTGCGACCCGCGGCGACGGGAATGGTCACCTTGCGGATAGGCACTCCCATGATTTCCTGGTAGGTCGCGCTCACCTGCAGCCGGTCGAGCTCGGAGAACTGCTCGTTGCTGTGGTCCTCGAGGTGCACCATCAGCTTGAGCAGCTTGCGCGGGCGCACCGCGGTCTCGCCGAAAATGGTGCGGATGTTCAGCACGCCGATGCCACGCACCTCGAGAAAATCCTTGAGCACTGCCGGGCACCGGCCTTCGAGCGTATCCGGCGAGATGCGGTAAAGCTCGACAATGTCGTCGGCGACCAGCCCGTTGCCGCGTGAAATGAGCTCCAGGGCAAGCTCGCTCTTGCCGATCGCCGAGGCGCCGGTGATGAGCACGCCCATTTCAAGCACGTCGAGAAATACACCGTGCAGCGATGTCGACTCGGCCAGCACGCGCGACAGATACAGGCGCATCACGTCGACCACGTGAGGCGAAGGCTGCGGTGACGTGAACAACGCCATGTGGTGCTGGTTGCATTCGTCGTGCAGATGCGTCGGAATCTGCTCGCCGTTGGCGACGATAATGGCGACCAGCTCGGTGGTGAACAGCCGCGCGATCGATGCTCGCAGCGAGTCCTCGGGCAACCCGCGCATGTACGCGGCTTCCGCCGCACCGATGAGCTGAACGCGAAATGGATGAATGAAATTCATGTGGCCGACCTGGCCGATGGTCGGCTTGAGCGCCGCCTCGCCGGTCAGGATGCGCGCGCCACCCTGGCGCCCCGCGAGCCACGCGAGTCCGAGCCGCTCGTTGTTGTCCGCGAAGAGCTTCTCGACGCTCACCTGCCGCAAAGGACTGTCGCTGGTCATCGCTTCGCGATCACGCGGGTGATGGCCACGCAGAGAACAGCGCGTGCACTTCGGGTGCATCGGCGGCATGCGCCAGTCGGTCGCGGAACGCCTGATCGCTGAACATCTGGGCGAGCTCGGAGAGCAGCTGCAGATGCTCCTCGGTTGCGTGCTGAGGCACCAGAAGCGCGAATACCTGCGATACCGGCCGCCCGTCCGGGGCATCGAAAGGAATAGGCTCGTTCGGCCGCACGAACGCGCCCATCGGCTCGGTGATGCCCTTGATGCGGCCGTGCGGAATCGCGATGCCTTGTCCCAGCCCCGTCGATCCCAGGCGCTCGCGGGCCGACAGGCTGTCGAATACGGTCGCTTGCGGGATGCCGGTCTGCGCCTCGAACAGCTGCGCGACCTGCTCGAACAGCCGCTTCTTGGTACCCGCCGCCGCATCGAGCACGATGGTCGATTCGGGCAGCAAGGGGGCGATGCGATTCATGAGGGAGCCGGAAGCTGCGAACGCGCGCCGCGGCTCGCGCTCACGGCGTGCGCGATTTGACGGTGCGTACAGCGGGATCGACGAGCTTCTCGGAGGACTGGTCGTGTCGGTGTCCGTTGGTCTTTTCCTTGTGACGGAGCACCTGGCGGTCGAGCTTGTCGGCAAGCGCATCGATCGCCGCGTACATGTCCGGGTCGACGCACTCGACGTGGATCTCCTTGCCGCGGATATGCAGGTTGGCCGTGATCTGCTGGCGGAGCTTGTCGACCGACAGCACTACGTTGACGTCGATCACATGATCGAAATGGCGCGTCACGCGGTCGAGCTTGGCGATGACGTAGCTGCGGATCGCCGGGGTGATGGCGAGGTGATGACCGCTCAGGTTTAGATTCATGGACTCTCCTTCCGATGCTTCAGATGGCCTTGCGCAGATTGACCGGAGGAATCTGCAGCGCTTCACGGTACTTGGCGATGGTGCGCCTCGCGACGACGATGCCCTGGTCGCCGAGCAGGTCGGCGATGCGGCTGTCGGTGAGCGGCGCCTTCGCATCTTCGGCGCCGATCAGCTGCTTGATGAGCGCGCGGATGGCGGTGGCCGAGGCAGCGCCACCGGTATCGGTGGCGACATGGCTGCCGAAGAAATACTTGAGCTCGTAGGTCCCGCGCGAGGTGAGCATGTATTTCTGCGTCGTCACGCGCGAGATGGTCGATTCGTGCAGACTCAGGATCTCCGCGATCTCGCGCAGCACCATCGGCCGCATCGCCACTTCGCCGTGATCGAAGAAGTGGCGCTGCCGGTCGACAATGGCCTGCGACACGCGAAGAATGGTCTCGAATCGCTGCTGCACGTTGCGGATCAGCCACTTCGCCTCCTGCAACTGCGCCGAGAGCTGCTGGTTCGACGCCTCGCGATTGCGGGTGAGGATGTCGGCGTAGATGCGGTTGAGGCGCAGCTTGGGCATCGCCGCCTCGTTCAGCGCGGCGATCCATCGCCCGCGGACCTTCTTGACGACCACGTCGGGAATGACATAGTTCGCCTGGGTCTGCGAGAAGTCGGCGCCGGGGCGCGGATTGAGGCTCGTCACCAGCGAGCGGATCGCGCGCATGCCGTCGTCGTCGGTGTGGAGCAGGCGCTTGAGCTTCCCAAAGTCGCGCGCCGCCAGCAGCGGGAGGTGATGCTCGACCAGCTTCAGCGCCTCGGCGCGAAACGGGGTCGATTCGGGCATCGCCCTGAGCTGCAGTGCCAGGCATTCGGCGGCGTCGCGCGCACCCACTCCGGCGGGCTCGAGGCTTTGCAGGTGCTTCAGGCCGATCGAAAGGTCATCGGCGTCGATGCCGAGCTCCTCGGGGAAAATCTCGAAAAGCTCCTCGAGCGACGATTTCAAATAGCCATCGTCGTCGAGGGCATCGACCAGCGCGCTGACCAGCTGTCGATCTCGCAGCGGCAGGTTGAGTAGCACAAGCTGTTCATTCAAGTGACTGCGCAGCGAGCACGCCGCGACCTGCTGCGGCGAAAAGAACTCCTCGTCGTCGTCGCCGGAGCCGGGCGAAGCGCCCCAGTCGTTGTCTCCGCCGACGCCCGCCATGACGTCGAAGTCGGTGTTCGGTGGCGCATCGGCGGGCTCGGGGGCACTTTCGCCGTTGGCCACGGTGACCATGGTTGGGGCGAAGTCGACCGGTGGCGATGGTCCTTCGTCGTCGTCTGCCTTCTCTAGCAGCGGGTTTTCCTGCAGCAGGCGCTCGACTTCGGCGTTGAGCTCAAGCGTGGACAGCTGCAGCAGCCGGATCGACTGCTGCAGCTGCGGTGTCAGCGTCAGGTGCTGACTGAGCTTGAGCTGTAGCGTGGGCTTCATGGCGGGGCGGTGGGACGGACGGCGTCAAAGGCGGAAATGCTCTCCCAGATACACCTTTCGGACGCTTTCATTATAAACAATTTCGTCGGGCGTCCCCGAAGCAAGCACGCGCCCGTCATTGATGATGTAGGCGCGGTCGCAGATACCCAGGGTTTCGCGGACGTTGTGATCGGTGATCATGACCCCGATCTCGCGCTCCTTGAGGAAGCCGATGATTTTCTGGATGTCGAGCACGGCGATCGGGTCGATGCCGGCAAAGGGCTCGTCGAGCAGTATGAACCGGGGACGGGTCGCCAGCGCGCGCGCGATCTCGACGCGGCGCCGCTCGCCGCCCGAAAGGCTCACCGCCGAAGCGTCGCGCAGGTGCGAAATTGACAGGTCCTCCAGCAGCGCGTCGAGGCGGTTCGCGATCTCGTCGGCATCGATATCCTGGAGCTCGAGAATCGCCTGGACATTCTCGGCGACCGAAAGCTTGCGGAAAATGGAAGCTTCCTGCGGAAGATACGACAATCCCAGGCGGGCGCGCGCGTGGATGGGCATCCGCGTCAGGTCTTCGCCGTCGAGTTCGATCGAGCCCGCATCGGTCGCGACGAGTCCGACGATCATGTAGAAGCAGGTCGTCTTGCCGGCACCATTGGGTCCAAGCAATCCGATGACCTCGCCGCTGGCAACCGACAACGACACGTCATGGACCACCGTGCGCGACTTGTAGCGCTTCTTGAGGGCCTCGACGGTCAGCTTGCTCACGCGCGGATTGCCATCAGCGTGCCGATCACTGTGCCGACGACGGCGAAAGCGAGGTGTCACCCTTGAGCGCGGGCGCCGGATCGACTGGCGCGGCGGACTTGGCGTCGGCCTTGCCGTTTTTCGCATCCTTGCCGTTCTTGACATCCTTGTCCGACTTGCCTTTTTCGCCCTTTTCGTCTTTCTGGTCCTTCTGCTCCTTGGGCTGAGGCTGGAACACTCCGCGCACCCGCGAGCCCAGCGGCGCGTCGCCTGCTTCCGCCGGCTTCGCGTCCGGACGCCCTTCGGCCTTGAAGATCTCGCTGGCGGCGTCGTAGGTGATGTAATTGCTGCGAATCTCGTCGCCGCTTTTTTTCAGGAGCGCGCGATCGAACAATTCCAGAAAGCGCTTTTGTCCGTTGTAGACGATGCGCTGCGCGTAGCCCTCGTAGTATTCGTCGACGCCGTCGCGCTTTTCGCGGAACGTCACCGGGTTGCCGTAAGCTGTTGCCGACAGCGAGTTGTCGGGGTTCTGGTGAAACACGATGCGGTCGGCGTGGATCGCAAGCGTTCCCTGCGTGATCACGACATTGCCGGCGAGCTCGCCATCCTTGCTATTCAGGTTTGCACCGCCGGTGTCACCCTGATAAAAAATCGGCTTCTCGCGATCGGCGCGCTCGGCGTGCGCGGCGACGCAAACGACGCACGCCGCCGCGGCGAGGGCCGCGGCGAGGCTGCGCGACGGCAGGGCGGGCGCGTGTCGATGCATGGGATTGCGGGCGGTTATTTCTGCGGAAGAAGCTGCCCATGCACATTGGTGCCGAACTTGAGCTTCTTGCTGCGGTTGTCGAACTCCATCCCGGTCGCGCTGATTATCCCACGCGCATCCTCGATCGTCACCGGCTTGTCGGTGATCACACGATCGTCCTTGGGAATGACGTGCAGGTACTCGCTGGTGAGCGTCAGCTCGCTGCTGTTGGCGTCGGTGCCGGTCGCTTCGCGCACGCCCTTGACGTGACCCGAGAAGAACGCATTCTCGCGATCGCCGGTGATCATCGCGTGATCGGAGGAAACGGTGAGCTGAGGCTTGCCCGGATCGCTGAACGTGATGCGCGGTGATTCGAGTTCGGTGGTGTCGTCGTCGGGATAATGCCGGGCGAGCTTTGCGGTGAGCGCTTGACGCACGCGTCCCTGCGGATCCAGGCTCACCGCATGGAAATTCTGTATGTAGACGTCGGTGTCGTGGCGTCCCGAACCGTCGAACTTCCGGTTCCCGACCTCGATCTGCGCGTCGAGCCAATAGGTGAGCGCGGCAAACGCGCCGAGCAGCAGCACTGGTGACCATGCGACCAGGCGATCGAGCTGCGCGGGTCGCAGGTTCATGTCGTGTACGAGGACAGCATGGATTCGAGATCGCCGCGTGCGGTGAGGATGAGTTCGCAGAGCTCGCGCACGGCGCCTGCGCCACCTTCGTTGTGGGTGACGTAATGCGCGTTGCGCTTCATCGGCGAGGGTGCATGCGGAACGGTCGCGGCGAGACCGCAGCGCATGAGCACGGGCAGGTCGGGAAGGTCGTCACCGATGTGCGCGCAGGCTTCATTGCCGATGCCCAGCTGAGCGCGCAGCCGCTCCCACGGCGTGAGCTTGTCTTCGGCGCCGAGCACCACGTGCTCGACGCCGAGGTCGCGCGCGCGATGCGATACCGACGCCGCGCGGCTGCCGCTGATCCACGCAACCACGATGCCTTGCTGCTGCAGCCATCTGATGCCGAGGCCATCGAGGCTCGAGAACGCCTTGATCTGGCTTCCGTCGTCGCACATCAGGATTCTGCCGTCGGTGAGAACACCGTCGACATCGCAGGAAAGCAGGCGTATGCGCCGCGCGCGCTCGTGCACGTCGGGCGCCGCGGCTGGCGCGGCTATCCAATTCATCGTTGACCTGCGCGCTGCGCGCTACGCTTTTCGGACTTCGAGCGCGGCGGGCTCATACAACCTTGGCTCGGAACAGATCGTGGAGGTGCAGCGCGCCGACGAGCCTCGCATCGGCGTCGACGACCAGCAGCTGGCTGACCTTGGGCGGCGTCTCCATGAGCTCGACGCAATCGATCGCGAGCGCGTCCGGTCCGATGGTGCGCGGCGCGCGCGTCATGAGCGCCTCGATGCGTCCCGCCGTCAGCTGCTCGACGCGATCGAGGCAGCGGCGCAGGTCGCCGTCGGTGAATATCCCGGCGACACGCATCCCGGCATCGACCACTGCGGTCATGCCCATGCCCTTGCCGCTCATTTCGACCACCGCCTGCGCCAGCGTCGCCTCGAGTGCGACGCGCGGGATGGCCTCTCCGCTGCGCATGACGTCGCGGACGTGGGTGAACAGGCGACGACCAAGCGCGCCGCCGGGATGCGATCGCGCGAAATCTTCCACCGAGAATCCGCGCGCATCGAGCAGCGTCAGCGCGAGCGCGTCGCCAAGCGCCAGCGCGGCGGTGGTGCTGGCGGTGGGCGCGAGTCCGAGCGGGCATGCCTCGGCATCGACGCTCGCGTCCAGATGCACATCGGCGGCCTGCGCCAGCGACGACTCCTCGTTGCCGGTGAGCGCGATCAGCTGCGCACCCTGGCGCTTGAGGTGCGGCATCAGCGACACCAGCTCATCGGTCTCGCCCGAATTGGACAGCATGAGGACGACATCGTCGGCGGTGATCATGCCCAGATCGCCGTGGCTCGCCTCGGTCGCATGCACGAAAAACGCCGGCGTTCCCGTCGATGCCAGCGTCGCAGCGAGCTTGCGCGCGATATGTCCGGATTTGCCAATCCCGGTGACAACGACCCTCCCGCGGCATCCGTACAGCATGCGCGCTGCGGCGAGAAATGCGCCGCCGAGCCGCGCCTGCAACGCAGCGATGGCGGCGGCCTCGGTGGCGAGCACGTCGCGTCCGAGCGCGAGCGCGCGCGCGGCATCGATGCCTCTCGGTGGCGGCGTCACGGCAGCGGTCTGTGCGATCTCGGCAGGCATGCTCAAAGTATACCCTGCCGCTCCTGCGACCACGCCCGCTTCCGGCAGCTACGACGCCTCGGCGCGGTGATGGCGTGTGCTACATTCTTCGCATGCCCCACGCGCTGGTTTTGATCCTTCTTCTGCTCGCGGCGTCGGTGGTGGTAGTGATTGCCTGCCGCCTGCTGCGACTGCCCCCGATTCTCGGCTATCTGGTGGTCGGCATCGTGGTCGGACCGCACGCGACGGCGTGGGTGCCCGACAACCTCGCAGTGCGCGACCTCGCCGAGTTCGGCATCGTGTTCCTGATGTTCTCGATCGGCCTCGAGTTCAGTCTGCCGCATCTCAAGACCATGAGTCGCGCCGTGTTCGGGCTGGGGCTGGCGCAGGTGGCGATCACCACCGCGATGGCGATGGTCGGGCTGCATTTCCTGCACTACGGATGGCTCGCGGGCTTCGTTCTCGGTGGCGCGCTCGCGATGAGCTCGACCGCGATCGTTTCCAAGATGCTCGCCGAGCGCAACGAGCTTGCGTCGCCGCACGGCCGCGACGTGTTGGGGGTGCTGCTGTTCCAGGACCTCGCGGTCGTCGCGTTCCTCATTGCCACGCCCACGCTGGCGGACGGAGGAACCGACCTGCTGAAGGCGCTGGCGATCGCCGGCGGCAAGGCCGCGCTCGCGCTGGCGGTGATCCTGTTCTTCGGACAGCGGCCGATGCGCGCCTGGTTCACGCTGATCGCCGGGCTGCGCTCGCCCGAGCTATTCATGCTCAACGTGCTGCTAGTGACGCTGGGGCTGGCCGCCGCGACCGAGATGGCGGGACTCTCGTATGCGCTGGGCGCGTTCCTCGCCGGCATGCTCATCGCGGAAACCGAGTATCGCTACCAGGTCGAGGAGGACATCAAGCCCTTTCGCGATGTCTTGCTGGGCCTGTTCTTCGTGACCGTCGGCATGTACCTCGATCTGCACGTGGTCGGCGCCCGCGTCGGCTGGGTGATCCTGCTGCTGGTCGGACCGGTGCTCGTCAAGATCGCGCTGGTGGTCGTCCTTTCGCGCCTGTTCGGTTCGCCGCTGGGAATCGCGCTGCGAACCGGTTTCTATCTCGGGCAGGCGGGCGAATTCGCGATCGTGATGCTCGCGCTCTCGACCGATCTCGGCGTAGTCGACTCGACGATGGCGCAGATCGTGCTCGCAGCGATGGTGCTGTCGATGTTGTCGGCGCCCTTCATGATCCAGTTCTCCGAACCCGTGGTGCGCATGCTCACCGCGAACGACTGGCTCGCGCGCGCAGCACAGGTCACGCAGATCGCTGCACGCACGATGACGCGCCGCGATCACGTCATCATCTGCGGTTACGGACGCAGCGGGCAAAATCTCGCGCGGTTGCTCGAATCCGAGCAGATTGCCTACCTCGCGCTCGATTCCGATCCCGAGCGCGTGCGCGAGGCCAGCGAGGGCACCGTCGCGTACGGCGACGCAGGGCGGCGCGAGGCGCTGATCGCGGCGGGGCTGGGACGCGCACGCGCGGTCGTGGTGACATTCGCCGACGTGCCGCTGGCGCTCAAGATCCTGCATCACGTGCGCCAGGAGCGCCCCGAGGTCCCCGTCGTCGTCCGCACGCTCGACGACACCGAGCTCGACCGCCTTCTCAAGGCGGGAGCCGCGGAGGTCGTACCCGAAGTGCTGGAGGGAAGCCTCATGCTCGCCACGCACTCGCTGCTGCTGCTGGGTGTGCCGCTCGGTCGCGTGCTGGCGCGCATCCGCGCCGTGCGCGAGGAGCGCTACAGCCTGTTCCGAGGATTCTTCCATGGCGCCACCGATGCTGCCGACGCGGAGAATCTGCAGTCTCGCCTGCACACCGTGCTGCTCACGGCGCGTGCGAAGGCGATAGGCAAATCCATTGTCGAGCTCGATCTGGCCACACTTGTCGAGGTGACTGCCATCCGGCGACACGGAGTGCGTTCAGGAACACCCAGGGACGAGGATCGTCTCGAGGCTGGCGACGTGGTCGTGCTGCTTGGCCGTCCCGCCAATCTCGCGCTCGCGGAACGGCGTCTGCTTCGCGGCTGATGCTTCCCGCGCAGAACAGCGCAATTCACGCATGTGCGGATTTGTCGGGCTGAGATGAACCCGCTACAATCGCCATCCTTCCAAAATGCGCTCGCAACTATGCCGGCAGCCCCATCCGCCGAATCGCACCACGCGCTGACCGACACCTGCCATCTCGACCCGCACGCTGCGGCGATCGAGCTCACCGATGTGTCGTTCGCCTACGATCGCCGCCCGGTGCTGCGCGGCATCACCATGACCGTTCCACGCGGCAAGATCGTGGCGATCATGGGTGGAAGCGGCTGCGGTAAAACGACTATCCTTCGCTTGATCGGCGGACAGCTCAAGCCCAACGCGGGCACGATCATGGTGGCAGGCCAGTCGGTGCCCGAGCTCGACGCCGATGCGCTGTACGCGCTGCGCCGCCGCTTCGGCATGCTGTTCCAGTTCGGCGCGCTGTTCACCGACATGTCGGTATTCGAAAACATCGCGTTTCCGATGCGCGAGCACACCGAATTGTCCGAAGAGCTCATCCGCGATCTGGTGCTCATGAAGCTGCATGCGGTCGGCCTGCGCGGCGCGGCGCAGCTTATGCCAGCCGAGCTTTCCGGCGGCATGGCTCGACGCGTCGCGCTGGCGCGCGCGATCGCACTCGATCCGATGCTGGTCATGTACGACGAACCGTTCGCGGGCCTCGATCCGATCTCGCTTGGTGTCGTTGGACAGCTCATCCGCAAGC
This sequence comes from uncultured beta proteobacterium, assembly GCA_963816915.1. Taxonomy (GTDB): domain Bacteria; phylum Pseudomonadota; class Gammaproteobacteria; order Burkholderiales; family Casimicrobiaceae; genus PALSA-1003. The sequence continues at coordinate 238,251 of CAWFMK010000006.1, read as the reverse complement.
TGAACGACGCGCTCGGAACGACGTCGATCGTGGTGACGCACGACGTCTACGAGTCGCTCAAGATCGTCGACTATCTCTATTTCGTATCCGAAGGCAGGATCGTCGCCGAGGGAACGCCGGATCAGGTGCGCGCATCGGCCGATCCATTCGTGCGCCAGTTCGTCGATGGCGCATCCGATGGCCCGGTGCCTTTCCATTACCCCGCGAGCGACTATCGCACGGACCTGTTCGCCGATGTCCACTGACGCGCTTGCCGGCGTGACGCACTTCCTGCGCCGCCTCGGCGGCGCAGTGACGGGCTCGATCAGCCGGCTCGGGTTTGCGTCGCGATTCCTGGTCGCGATCGTCTGGCATTCGCCGCAGGCGCTGCGCCGTTTTCAGCTCACGATTCGCGAGGTGTATTTCGCCGGCGTGCTGTCGCTCGTGATCATCCTGATGTCGGGGCTGTTCGTGGGCATGGTGCTGTCGCTGCAGGGCTACGAAACGCTCAAGCGCTACGGGGCCGACGAGCAGCTGGGGATCCTGGTAGCGCTGTCGCTGGTGCGCGAGCTCGGACCGGTGATGGCCGGACTGCTGTTCGCTTCGCGCGCGGGCTCGGCGATCACCGCCGAGATCGGGCTGATGAAGACCACCGAGCAGCTGGCCGCGATGGAAATGATGGCGGTCGATCCGCTGGCGCGTGTGATCGCGCCACGCTTCTGGGGTGGCGTGATTTCGATGCCGCTGCTGGCGGCGCTTTTTTCCGCGTTCGGCATATTCGGCGGCTATCTGGTGGGCGTGCGCCTGATCGGCATCGACGACGGCGCGTTCTGGGGGCAGATGAAGGCGGGTGTCGACGTCTGGCCCGATGTGACCAACGGCATCATCAAGAGCCTGGTGTTCGGCATCGCCGTGTCGTTGATCGCGGTGTTCGAAGGCTACGACGCCAAGCCGACTGCCGAGGGCGTCTCCACCGCGACCACGCGCACGGTGGTCATCTCGTCGCTGGCGATCCTCGCGCTCGACTTCGTCATGACTGTTTTCATGTTTCGCGGGGGAGGCCAATGAACCGGTCGGCCATCGATCTGTGGGTGGGCGTGTTCGTCGCTGTCGGTTTCGGCGCCATACTGTTCATGGCGCTCAAGGTCGGCAATCTGCTTACGCTCGATCGCGCGTCGGGCTACCGCATCGAGGCCAACTTCGACAACATTGGCGGGCTCAAGCTTCGCGCGCCCGTCAAGGCGGCTGGCGTCGTCATCGGACGCGTGGAAGCGGTGCGGCTCAATCCAAAGACCTACGAGGCGCTGGTGACGCTGCGCGTCGACAATCAGTACTCCTTTTCGAAGGACACAATCGCCTCGATCAATACGTCGGGCCTGCTCGGCGAGGTCTTCGTCGCACTCGATGCGGGCGGCGACGCGGTGATGCTCAAGGACGGCGAGCGCATCACCAAGACGCAGTCGGCGGTGGTGATCGAAAAGCTGATCAGCCAGTTCCTGTTCGACAAGGCGGCGGAAGGTGGCGGAGGCAGCAAGAAATGAGGCATCGCGTCGCCGTGCGATCCCGTGCGCTCGGGCTGGGACTGGCGCTGTCCGCGCTCGCGCTCGGAGGCTGCGCGACCACGCAGTCGCGCGTCGACCCGTTCGAGCCGTGGAATCGCGCGATGTTCGAAGTCAACGACGTGGTCGACGGCAAGGTGGTCAAGCCGATTGCGGAGACGTATGTCAAGTACACGCCCCCGCTGATCAAGCAGGGCATCTCCAATTTTTTCGGCAATATCGAGGACCTGTTCGTCGGCATCAACAACGTTCTGGAAGGCAACGGCAATCGTGCCGGCGACGATTTCGGCCGCGTGCTGCTCAACAGCACGTTCGGCATCGGCGGCATTTTCGACCTCGCATCGATGATGGGCATCGAGCGCCACAACCAGGACTTCGGCATCACCTTCGGCAAGTGGGGAATCCCGCAGGGACCGTATTTCTTCGTGCCGCTGTTCGGACCGACCACGCTGCGCGACGGCACCGGGACGGTGATCCGTGCCTATCTGGGCCCGACCACCTACATCTTCGATTACGTTCCGGTGCGCAACGTCGTCTACGGCATCGGCGCGCTCGACCTTCGCGCCAACATGCTCGGCACCGAGTCGATGGTCGATCAGGCGGCGCTGGATCGCTACCGCTTCATACGCAACGCGTATCTGCGCGCGCGCAACTATCAGGTGTACGACGGCAAGCCGCCGCCCGACGCCGAAGACCCGACGGGCGAATGAGCGACCGCGCACGCGTCCCAGGAACCCCCGGTCGGGCCGGCTGTCTGTCCGCCATGCCTCGAACACCAAGGAATCACGATATGCGTAAGTGGATGCTTGCAACGCTGGTGATGTCGTTAGGCTGCGTCGCCTTTGCCGCCGCGGCGCAGGAAGCACCGGATGCGCTGGTCAAACGCGTCGCCGAGGACGTTCTGACACAGATTCGAAGCGACAAGGATCTGCAGGCCGGCAACCAGGCCAAGGTCAAGGAGATCATCGAGACCAAACTGGTCCCGAATTTCGACTTCGCGCGCATGACGGCGCTGGCGATGGGGCGCAACTGGCGAAGCGCGACGCCCGAACAGCAAAAGCAGCTGACCGATCTGTTTCGAACGCTGCTCGTGCGCACCTATTCGGGGGCGCTCGCCAACTATCGCGACAACACGATGGACTACAAGCCGCTGCGCATGAACCCGGGCGACACCGAAGCAACGGTGCGCACGGAGGTTCGTCGACCCGGACAGGCTGCGGTGCAGATCGACTACAGCATGGAAAAGACGCCCGACGGATGGAAGGCCTACGACGTGATCGTTGCCGGTGTGAGCCTGGTCACCAACTATCGCGACGAGTTCTCCGATACGGTCAAGGCGTCGGGCATCGATGGCCTCATCGCGGCGCTCAACAAGAAAAACGCCGGACCGCCGCCACCGCCGCCGAAATGAAAGCCACTGACGCCTCGGTCGAAGCGCGTGACGGCCGCTGGTATCCGGCCGGTTCGCTCGTCATGGAAAGCGTAGCTTCGCTGCTGGCGGCCAGCCGTGCGCAACCGTTGCCCGACTCGGGCGTCGTCGACCTGGCCAAGATCGGGCGCGTCGATTCTGCCGGCGTCGCGCTCATGCTTGCGTGGAAGCGTCGTGCCGCGGCCGAAGGCCACAAGCTCCTGTTCGAACGCGTTCCGCCCGTGGTGACCTCGCTCGCCATGCTCTATGGCGTCGTGGAGCTGCTCGCCGCCTGATCCTCCGACGGGCGAGTGCGCCGCTGCCCACGTCGACCAAGCCCGTTACCGTGACTCCAGCCGTTGAAATCCTCGACATCGCTCGCCGCTTCGGCGACATCGATGCCCTCGCAGGCGTCGATCTCAGAGTCGAGCCCGGCGAATTCTTTGGCCTGCTCGGGCCCAACGGAGCCGGCAAGACCACGCTGATATCGGTTCTGGCCGGGCTGGTGCGCGCCGATCGAGGCAGCGCACGCGTCCTCGGGCACGACGTGGTAAGCGATTACCGCAGGGCGCGCCGCATGCTCGGCGTCGTTCCGCAGGAGCTCGTCTTCGATCCGTTTTTCTCGGTGCGCGAGACCTTGCGGCTGCAGGCCGGCTATTTCGGCTTGTCCAGGAACGACGATTGGATCGACGAGATCCTGCATCATCTCGGACTCTCCTCGCGCGCCAACGCCAACATGCGCGCGCTGTCTGGCGGCATGAAACGCCGCGTCCTGGTCGGACAGGCATTGGTACACAAGCCACCGGTGATCGTGCTCGACGAGCCCACCGCTGGCGTCGACGTGGAACTTCGGCAAAGCCTGTGGGCGTTCATCCGCAAGCTCAATCACGATGGCCATACGATCATCCTGACGACGCACTACCTGGAGGAGGCCGAATCGCTGTGCAACCGCATCGCCATGCTCAAGGCAGGGCGCATCGTCGCGCTCGATACGACTCAGAATCTGCTGTCCTCGTTCGCCGGCCTCACGGTCCGGCTGACGGCGCCCGAGCTGCCGCGCGGCTGGGAGGCGCATGTCCAGCGTCACGAAGGCGCGCACTACCTGCTCACGCTGGAAAATTATGGCGAGCTCGAGCGCCTGCTCGCCGCGTTTCGCCAATCCGGCATTGCCGTCGCCGAGCTCTCGCTGCAGGAGGCCGACCTCGAGCAGGTTTTCCTGCGCATCATGAAGCGAGCCGCCTGATGATGCGACCTTGTCGCCTGTCCGGCTCGCGCACGTCATGATGCCGGCCTTCGGATCGGGCTGGGCGGCGCTGTTCTACAAGGAGCTGCTTCGCTTCTGGAAGGTAAGCTTCCAGACCATCCTGGCGCCGATGCTGACGGCGCTGCTCTACCTGCTGATCTTCTCGCACGTGCTGGAATCGCACGTGTCGGTGTTCGACGGCAAGGTCCGCTACTCGTCGTTCCTGGTGCCCGGATTGGTGATGATGTCGGTCCTGCAGAATGCGTTCGCCAACAGCTCGTCGTCGCTCATTCAATCCAAGATCACCGGCAATCTGATTTTCGTGCTGCTCCCGCCGTTGTCGCCGCTCGACATTTTCGGTGCGTACGTGATGGGCGCGATGGTGCGCGGACTGGTGGTTGGCGTCGGCGTATTTCTGGTGACGCTATGGTTCGTGCCGCTGTCGCTGGAGCACCCTGTCTGGGTCATCACCTTTGCGTTGCTGGGCAGCGCCATTCTGGGCATCCTCGGCGTGGTCGCCGGCATCGTCGCCGACAAGTTCGATCAGCTCGCTGCGTTCCAGAATTTCCTGATCATGCCGCTCACATTTCTCTCGGGCGTGTTCTACTCGATCCACACCCTGCCGGCGTTCTGGCAGGCGTTGTCGCGATTCAATCCTTTCTTCTATATGATCGACGGTTTCCGCTACGGATTCTTCGGCTTGTCGGACGTGCCGCCGCTTACCAGCTTCGCCGTCGTGGCGACGTGCTGCGCGGCGCTCGCCGGGCTGACGCTGGCGATGCTCAAGAGCGGCTACAAGCTTCGCCACTGATCGCTATGACCACACCGCAATCCATCCGTGACGCAATCGCAGCGTCGATCGTCTGCGAGGTGCTTCAAGTCGACGGCGACGGGCAGCATTTCCAGGCTGTCATCGTCAGCCCGGCGTTCGAGGGTCAGAGCCGCATCAAGCGTCACCAGCTCGTGTACGCGGCGCTGGGAGAGCGCATGCGTTCCGAAATCCACGCGCTGTCGATGCAGACGCTGACACCCGCCGAACACGCCGGAAGCTAGTGGACAAGCTCGCGATCGAAGGCGGCGCTGCGCTGCGCGGCGAAGTGCGCGTGTCCGGTGCGAAGAACGCCGCGCTCCCCATCCTGTGCGCGTCGCTGCTCACCGCGGAGCCGCTCGCGCTCACCGGCGTCCCCGAGCTCAACGACGTGCGCACGATGTGCTCGCTGCTCGCGCAGATGGGCGTGCGCGCCGAGGTGGATGCGAACGCGCTCACGATGTCGGCGGCGCGCGTCGATTGGCCGCTCGCCCCCTACGAGATGGTCAAGACCATGCGCGCGTCGATCCTCGCGCTGGGGCCGCTGCTGGCGCGCTGCGGTGAGGCGCGTGTCTCGCTTCCCGGCGGCTGCGCGATCGGGCTGAGACCGGTCGACCAGCACATCAAGGGACTGCAGGCGATGGGCGTGGAAATCGACCTCGATCACGGCTACATCGATGCCAAGGCCTCGCGACTACGCGGCGCGCGGTTCATTTTCGACATGGTCACCGTCACCGGCACCGAAAATCTGATGATGGCGGCGGTGCTGGCGGAAGGCACCACGGTACTGGAGAACGTGGCGCGTGAGCCCGAAGTGGTCGACCTCGCGCAATGTCTCAATGCGATGGGTGCGCGCGTCGCCGGCGCTGGCAGCGATCGCATCGTTATCGAGGGCGTGGCGAGCCTGCACGGCGCGCGCCACGCGATCATGCCCGATCGCATCGAAACCGGGACCTTCCTCGCCGCTGCGGCGGCAACCGGCGGGAACGTGGCGCTTCGCGCGACGCGTCCCGACACGCTCGATGCGGTGCTGGAAAAGCTGGTCGAGGCCGGCGCTAGGATCCAGGTCGACGCCGACGTGATCCGCGTCGCACGCAACGGTCCGCTCGCGGCGCTGACCCTGCGCACCGCGCCGTACCCCGGCTTTCCCACCGACATGCAGGCGCAGCTGATGGCGCTGATGACCGTCGCCGGCGGTACGACCGTGATCACCGAGACGATTTTCGAAAACCGGATGATGCACGTCCAGGAGTTGAAGCGACTCGGCGCCGACATCGAGGTCGAGGGCAACACGGCGATCGTCAAAGGCGTCCAGAAGTTGACCGGAGCGAACGTGATGGCCACCGACCTACGCGCCTCCGCGTGTCTGGTAATCGCCGGCCTGATCGCGGAGGGCGAGACGTGCATCGATCGCATCTACCACCTCGATCGCGGTTACGAGCGCATCGAGCACAAGCTCTCGGCGCTGGGCGCGCGCATTCGCCGCGTCGCCTAGGACCGGGAGGCGCAGCATGCAGGCCGCTGGAATTACCGCGATCCGCGGCGCGGCGCTGACGTTCACCGGCGATGCCTTCGCGGACGGCGAGGCGGCGCTGCGCTACGAATCCGACGCCATCATCGCCATGGCCGACGGGTGCATCGTCGATTTCGGCGCGGCGTCCGAGGTCCAGCCGCGCCTTCCCGCGGGCGCGGCGGTCACGCGTTACGCGAATTGCCTGATCAGCGCCGGCTTCATCGATGCGCACGTGCACTATCCGCAGACGCAGGTCATCGCCTCGTACGGCAGGCAGCTGCTCGACTGGCTCAACGATTACACCTTTCCCGCAGAGGCCGCCTTCGCCGACCCCGGACATGCGCGCAACGCGGCGCGCTTTTTCCTCCGCGAATCGCTGCGCGCCGGCACCACGACCTGCGCCGCGTTCTGCACGGTACATCCCGGGTCGGTCGACGCATTCTTCGAGGAGGCGCAGGCGCTGGGCATGCTCGCGCTCGCCGGCAAGGTGCTCATGGATCGCAACGCGCCGCCGAATCTTTGCGACAGCGCGCGCTCGGGTTACGACCAGAGCAAGGTGCTCATCGAGCGCTGGCACGGCCGCGGCCGCCTGGCCTACTGTGTGACGCCGCGCTTCGCCGCGACCAGTTCGGCCGAGCAGCTCGACGCGGCGGCGACGCTCTGGCACGAGCATCCGGGCACCTACCTGCAGTCGCACATCGCCGAGAATCGCAGCGAGGTCGCGTGGGTGCGGGAGCTCTTTCCGCAGCGCTCGGGATACCTCGACGTCTACGATCACTTCGGTGCGCTGGGTCCGCGCGCGATCTACGGTCATGGCGTTTGGCTTTCGGAGGCGGAGCTCGCGCGCGTGCACGAGACCGGAACCGCGATCGCGCATTGCCCGACGTCGAACACCTTTCTCGGAAGCGGTCTGTTCCGTCTGCACGAAGCGCGCCGCGCCGAGCGGCCGATCCGCGTCGCGCTCGCCACCGACATCGGCGGCGGCACGCGCTTTTCGATGCTGTCGACGATGCACGAGGCGTACAAGGTAGCGCAGCTCAACGGCCATTCGCTCACGGCGATACAGGCGTTCTACCTTGCCACGCGCGGCAGCGCGCACGCGCTCTATCTCGACGACCGGATCGGCAGCATCGCACCCGGCATGGACGCCGACCTGGTGGTGCTCGATCTCGCATCGACACCGCTGATCGCTGCACGCATGGCGCATTGCGCCGACCTGGCGCAGACGCTGTTCGTGCAGATGACGCTCGGCGACGACCGCGCGGTGCGTGCTACCTACGTCGCGGGAGAATGTGTGCACGAGCGCGCGGCGTAGCTGCAGGGTCGCCGCCTGCTAGAATATCCGTTTGCGCGATCGCACCGGCGCCTGCGAAGGCCGGTCGCTGCGCGTAACGGCGCATCCATGGCACTCACCATCGCCCTGTCCAAGGGCCGCATTTTCGAGGAAGCGATCGGGCTGCTGAGCGCGGCGGGCATCGCGCCGTCCGAAGATCCCGAATCCTCGCGCAAGCTCATCATCGGCAGCAATCGCGCCGACGTTCGTTTCATCATCGTGCGCGCATCCGACGTGCCCACCTACGTGCAGCACGGCGCGGCCGACCTCGGCGTCGCCGGGAAGGACGTGCTCATCGAGCACGGTGGCGACGGTCTCTATCAGCCGATCGACCTCGGCATCGGACGCTGCCGCCTGGTCATCGCGACTCGTCGCGGGTTCGACTATGCGGGCGTCGTAAAGCGCGGCGCGCGCCTGCGCGTCGCGACCAAGTACGTCGTCACTGCGCGCGAGCACTTCGCCGCCAAAGGGATGCACGTCGACCTCATCAAGCTCTACGGCTCGATGGAGCTCGCTCCCTTAGTCGGGCTTGCTGAGGCCATCGTCGACCTGGTCAGCAGCGGCAACACGCTCAAGGCCAACGATCTGGTCGCCGTGGAGGACATTATGCCGATCAGCGCGCGTTTGATCGTCAATCCGGCTTCGCTCAAGCTCAAGCGCGACCAGATGCAGCCCTTGCTGTCGGCGATCGGCACCACGGTGACGGTTGAGGCCGCACATGGCTGACGCACCCATTCGGCGCCTTGATGCTGAGGCCGCGGGCTTCGACGCGACGCTCTCGCGCCTGATCGCCGTCGACACGCCCGCGGACGAAGCGATCGATACGTCGGTGGCCTCGATCATCGCCGATGTGCGGGCGCGCGGCGATGCCGCGGTGCTCGAGTACACTGCGCTGTTCGACCATGTGAAGCGACACGATGTGGCGGCGCTCGAAATCAACGCCGCCGAACTCGATGCTGCGCTTGCAGGTCTCCCCGGCGAGCAGCGCGCGGCGCTCTCCGCAGCCGCGACGCGCATTCGCAGCTATCACGAGCGCCAGAAGATCGCGTCGTGGTCGTTCACCGAGCCCGATGGCACGCGGCTCGGACAAAACATCACGCCGCTGGATCGGGTGGGCGTATACGTGCCCGGCGGCAAGGCGGCGTATCCGTCGACCGTGCTCATGAACGCGCTGCCTGCGCACGTCGCCGGCGTGAACGAGATCATTATGGTCGTGCCGACGCCGAACGGAGTGCGCAACCCGCTGGTGCTCGCCGCGGCGCGGCTCGCCGGCGTGACGCGTGCGTTCGCGGTCGGTGGCGCGCAAGCCATCGCTGCGCTGGCTTACGGCACCGCGACGATTCCCGCCGTCGACAAGATCGTCGGGCCCGGCAATGCGTACGTGGCGGCGGCCAAGCGTCGCGTGTTCGGCGCGGTAGGCATCGACATGATCGCGGGACCGTCGGAGATCCTGGTGATCGCCGACGCCACCGCCAACCCCGAGTGGGTGGCGATGGACATGTTCGCCCAGGCCGAGCATGACGAGCTCGCGCAGGCGATTCTGCTCTCGCCGAACGTGGAACTGCTCGACGCGGTCGCTTCCGCGATTGCACGCATGCTGCCGGCGCTAGAGCGCCGCGACATCGTCGCCCGATCGCTGGGCAACCGCGGAGCGCTGATTCGCGTTCGTGACCTGCGCGAGGCGTGCGAGCTTGCCAACCGCATCGCGCCCGAGCACCTCGAGCTCGCCGTCGCCGATCCGGAAGTGCTGCTCGACAGGATCCGCAACGCCGGCGCGATATTCCTTGGCCACTACAGCTCGGAGGCGATCGGCGATTATTGCGCAGGCCCTAACCATGTCCTGCCGACGTCGCGCAGCGCGCGCTTCTCGTCGCCGCTGGGGGTGTACGATTTCCAGAAGCGGAGCAGCGTCATCGAGATGTCGCGCGCCGGGGCGCGCACGCTCGGCGCCATCGCGGCGACGCTCGCGCGCGGCGAGGGATTGTCGGCGCACGCGCGCAGCGCCGAGTATCGTCTGCAAGGTTGAATGGAGGAAGTCATGGCCAATATCTACGCGCTGTACCGCACGCCAACCGACGCGGCGGCATTCGAGCGCTACTACTTCGACACGCACGTGCCGATCGCGAAGATGCTTCCGGGTTTGCGCAGCTACGAAGTTACCCGTCGTCCCATGGTGGCGATGGGCGGCGCCGCGCCGTATTACATGATCGCGACGCTTCACTTCGACTCGCGCGCGGCGATCGACGCTGCCGTCGCGTCGCCGCAGGGTCAGGCCGTCGTCGCCGACGTGGCCAAGTTCGCAAGCGGCGGCGTCGACATCCTGGTCGCCGACAGCGAGGCGGTGTGAGATGAACGATCGCGCCCGCGGGATCGCTGCGGGATACGTCGCTTCGGTGGTTAGACCGGACGTGCGCGCGCAGACGGCGTACGTGGTCGCCGACGCCGGCGGCATGGTCAAGCTAGACGCCAACGAGAACGCACATTCGCTGCCCGACGCGGTGCGCGCGCGCGTTGCCGCCGCGCTCGCGCAGGCGCCGCTCAACCGCTATCCGGATGGGCCCGCCAGCGGTGTGGCGACCGCGTTGCGTCTCATGCCGGGGCTCTCCGCGGGCAGCGCGCTGCTGCTCGGCAACGGCTCGGACGAGCTCATCACCCTGATCATTTCCCTGGTCGCGCAGCCGGGTGCCACGGTGCTCGCGCCGGAGCCGACCTTCGTCATGTATCGCGTCAGCTCGGCGCACCAGGGCGTGCGCTTTTGCGGTGTCGCGCTCAATCCCGACTTCACGCTCGACCTCAGCGCCATGCAGGACGCGCTAGCGCGCGAGCGTCCTGCGGTCGTGTTCATCGCCTCGCCCAACAATCCGACCGGCATCCGCTACCCGATCGCGGACGTCGAGGCCATCATCCGGGCCGCCCCCGGGCTGGTCGTGGTCGACGAGGCGTATTCAGCGTTCGCCGACGATGCGTTGCTGCCCCGGGTCGAGGAATTTCCAAATCTGCTGGTGTTGGGGACGTTGTCCAAGATCGGCATGGCGGGGCTGCGTCTGGGATACGTCACCGGTGCACCGGAATGGATCGCGGAGCTCAACAAGCTGCGGCCGCCATATAATATCAATGCGTTGACGCAGGTCGCTGTGCCCGCGCTGCTCGCCGACCGCGATTGGATCGCCGAGCAGGGCGCGGCGATCCGCGCCGAGCGGGTCCGGCTCGGCGCCGCGCTGTCCCGACTGCCGGGGGTGGCGGTGTTTCCTTCCGAAGCGAACTTCGTGCTCGTTCGCGTCGCAGGTGCGCAACGCGTATTCGAAGGCCTCAAGCGCCGCGGGATCCTAGTCAAGAATGTTTCGGGCGCGCATGCCCTGCTGGCGGACTGCCTGCGCATCACGGTCGGGACGCCGTCCGAGAACGAGCTACTGATTTCATCGCTGAGCGAGCTTTGCCCATGAATGCATCGATCAAGCCGGCGAGCGGCATCGCCGCCGGTGGCCGCGCGGCGAGCATCGAGCGCGTCACGCGCGAGACCTCCATCGTGGTCGGCGTCGACTTCGACGGCGGCGGCCGTGCCGAGGTCGCCACCGGTGTGCCTTTTCTCGATCACATGCTCGATCAGGTGGCGCGCCATGGCATGCTCGACTTGAGCGTTGCCGCCAAGGGCGACCTGCACATCGACGGCCACCATACGGTCGAGGACGTGGGCATCACGCTGGGCCAGGCGGTCAAGCAGGCGCTCGGCGACCGCGCCGGGCTCACCCGCTATGGCCACGCCTACGTGCCGCTCGATGAGGCACTGTCGCGGGTGGTGATCGATCTTTCCGGCCGGCCGGGGCTCGAGTTCCACGTCGCGTTCACGCGCCCGCTGATCGGCGCCTTCGACGTCGATCTCGTGCACGAGTTCTTTCAGGGCTTCGTCAATCACGCCCTGGTGACGCTGCACGTGGACAACCTGCGCGGCGCGAACGCCCACCACCAGGCGGAGACGGTGTTCAAGGCCTTCGCCAAGGCACTGCGCATGGCGACCACGCCGGACGCGCGGGCCGCCGGCCACGTTCCTTCGACCAAGGGCACGCTCTAGGCGACAGGTCGAAGGGAGCACCCGTTGAAGCCCGACATCGCCGTGGTGGATTACGGCATGGGAAACCTTCGCTCGGTCGCGAAGGCGCTGCGCCATGTCGCGCCGGAACGCAATACGGTCGTCACCGCGGATCCGGCGGTGATTCGCGAGGCGGCCCGTATCGTGCTCCCGGGGCAGAGCGCGATGCCCGACTGCATGCGCTGTCTCGACGCGAGCGGCCTGCGCGAAGTTGTCCTGCAGGTCGCGCGCGACCGCCCGTTCCTGGGCATCTGCCTTGGCCTACAGATGCTGTTCGACGACAGCGAAGAAGGGCCGACGCCGTGCCTGGGCATTGTGCCGGGACGTGTCCAGCGCTTTCCCGAGCGGCGCATGATCGATGCGTCCGGCGCGCGGCTCAAAGTCCCGCATATGGGCTGGAGCCGCGTGCGTCAGGATCGGCCGCACGCGCTCTGGCGCGGCATCGCCGACGGCACACGCTTCTATTTCGCGCACAGCTATTATCCGGTGCCGGATGACCCCGCGATGACAGTCGGCAGCGTCGAGTATCCGTCGGCGTTTACTTGCGCGATCGCAAGCGCTACTATCTTTGCCGTGCAGTTCCACCCCGAGAAAAGTCACCGCGCCGGTCTCCAGCTGCTCTCCAATTTCGTGGTCTGGGACGGACGAGACTGACACACCCGTTGTTCGTCCGGCCGTTCCCCCGCCGCCGCCATGCACATCATTCCCGCGATCGACATCAAGGATGGACACTGCGTCCGCCTGAGGCAGGGGGAGATGCATTCGGCGACCGTGTTTTCGGAAGACCCCGCTGCGATGGCGCGCCACTGGCTCGAGCTCGGCGCCGAGCGGCTGCACATCGTCGATCTCAATGGCGCATTCGCCGGCAAACCCAAGAACGAATCAGTGATCAGGGAAGTCGTCAGCGTGATCGGCGAGGAGATCCCCGTGCAGCTCGGCGGAGGCATTCGCGATCTCGACACTATCGAGCGCTATCTCGACGACGGCATCACCTACGTCGTGATCGGAACGGCGGCGGTGAAGAACCCGGGCTTCCTGCATGACGCCTGCTACGCTTTTCCCGGACACATCATCGTCGGACTCGACGCGCGCGAAGGCAAGGTTGCCACCGACGGCTGGTCGAAAATGACGGGTCACGATGTTGTCGACCTGGCCAAGAAATTCGAGGACTACGGCGTCGAGGCGATTGTCTACACCGACATCGGCCGCGACGGCATGCTCACCGGCGTGAACATCGAGGCGACGGTCAAGCTCGCGCGCGAGCTGAAAGTGCCGGTGATCGCGAGCGGCGGCATCAACAGCCTTTCCGACATCAAGGAGCTCGCCAGCTTCGAAGGTGACGGCGTCGCCGGCGCCATCGCCGGGCGCGCGCTCTACGAAGGCACACTCGATTTCAAGGATGCGCTGAAGGCGGCAAAGGGCGGAAAATAGAGGCCGTATGGGCCTCGCCAAACGCATCATCCCCTGCCTGGACGTCGCCGACGGGCGCGTCGTGAAAGGCATCAACTTCGTCAATCTGCGCGACGCCGGCGACCCGGTCGAGGTGGCTCGGCGCTACGACGAGCAGGGCGCCGACGAGCTCGCCTTTCTCGACATCAAGGCCAGCGTCGAGTCGCGCTCGCTGCTCTACGACATGATCGAGGCGGTCGCCGACCAGGTGTTCATTCCGCTCACCGTTGGCGGCGGCGTTTCGCACGTCGATGATATCCGTGCGCTGCTCAACGCCGGCGCCGACAAAGTGAGCATCAACACCGCCGGCGTGAACGATCCCGAGCTCATCGCGCGCGCCGCGCGCCGTTATGGCGCGCAATGCATCGTCGCCGCCATCGATGCGAGGCAGTCGGCGCCAGGGCGATGGGAGGTGTACACGCACGGTGGTCGCAGGGCCACCGGCGTCGACGCAGTCGAATGGGCGCGGCGCGTGGCCGCGCTGGGCGCGGGCGAGATCCTGGTCACCAGCATGGATCGCGACGGCGCACGCAGCGGATTCGACCTTGCGCTCACGCGGGCGATCTGCGACGCGGTTGAGGTTCCCGTCATCGCGTCCGGTGGGGTCGGCGCGCTTTCGCATCTGGTCGAAGGCATCACCGAGGGCGGCGCCGATGCCGTGCTCGCAGCATCGATCTTCCACTACGGCGAGTTCACCGTGGGCCAGGCGAAGGCGGCGATGGCGGCGGCCGACATCGAGATCCGCGCATGAGCGCAGCGCTCCCGATGGGCCACTGGATCGAACAGATCTGCTGGAACGCCGACGGGCTGGTGCCGGCGATCGCACAGGACGCGATCAGCGCCGAGGTGCTCACGCTGGCGTGGATGAATCGCGAGGCGCTGGAGCGCACCGCAGCCACGCGCCTCGCGCATTATTGGTCACGCTCGCGTGGTGCGTTGTGGCAGAAGGGCGAGCAGTCGGGCCACATTCAGCATGTACGCGAGATTCGCACCGACTGCGACAGCGACGTAATCCTCCTGCTGGTGGAACAGGTCGGCGGAATCGCGTGTCATACCGGACGACGTCGCTGTTTTTTCCAGCGGCTGGAGGACGGGGCCTGGCGCGCCGTCGAACCGGTAATCAAGGATCCGAAGGCGATTTATGGAAAACAGTGAAGACACGCTGCTGCGCCTGACTGCCAAGATCGAATCGCACCGTGGCGCGGACCCGGTCAAGTCGTACGTGGCGACGCTGTTCGCGAAGGGCGACGACGCGATCATCAAGAAGATCGGCGAGGAGGCGACCGAGGCGGTCATGGCTGCGAAGGACGGTGATAAGATGCGCATCAGGGCGGAGCTCGCCGATTTGTGGTTCCACTGCCTGGTCCTGCTCGTGCGACACGGCATGGGACCGCGCGATGTGCTGGCCGAGCTCGAAAGGCGCGAGGGGGTGTCCGGAATCGACGAGAAGGCAGCACGTTCGAAGTCGCCGGCACCGGACGCGCGGCGCTGACGCTGCCCAATGCATGTGACCACGACATGGACGATTGCATATTCTGCAAGATCGTGCGGGCCGAAATCCCGTCGAAAAAAGTCTACGAGGACGACGAGATCCTCGGCTTTCACGACATTCATCCCCAGGCGCCCGTACATTTCATGCTGATTCCGAAAAAGCACATCGACTCGCTCGTGCACGCCACCGCCGAGGATGCAGGTGTCCTCGGACGCATGCTGGCGATGTCGGGACGCCTGGCCAGAGAGCAGGGTGCCCACGACGGCTTCCGCACCATCATCAATTCGGGCCGGGTAGGTTGTCAGGACGTCATGCACCTGCACATGCACGTGCTGGGTGGAACCGAGCCGCTTGGTAGAATGCTGCCGAGGCTATAGAGAGCGCGAGCTCCGAAGGAGATCCCATCATGGGTGGACTGAGCATCTGGCACTGGCTCATCGTATTGCTGGTCGTCGTGCTGATTTTCGGCACGAAGAAGTTGCGCAACATCGGGCAGGACCTCGGAGGCGCGGTCAAGGGTTTCAAGGAAGGCATGAAGACCGGCGACGCCGACGCCGAGCCCCCTGCGCCGGGGAACCCTC
This sequence comes from uncultured beta proteobacterium, assembly GCA_963816915.1. Taxonomy (GTDB): domain Bacteria; phylum Pseudomonadota; class Gammaproteobacteria; order Burkholderiales; family Casimicrobiaceae; genus PALSA-1003. Next base: position 222,799 of record CAWFMK010000006.1, on the reverse strand, counting down.
CCTCGTCGGCCACATCGCAGCAGATCGCCGGACAGACGATCGAAGGCGAAGTGAAAAAAGAAAAGACGTTGTAGTTGATGCGTCGACGGCTCTGCGGGCGCGAGCTCCACGCCGCGACGCGCCCGGCGGCCGGCGCCCATGTTTGACATCGCCTTCAGCGAGATCGCGCTCATCGCCGTGGTGGCGCTGGTCGTGATCGGCCCCGAGCGCCTTCCGCGCGTCGCGCGCACGCTGGGCCACATGTTCGGGCGACTGCAGCGCTACGTTAACGACGTCAAGGCCGACATCAACCGCGAAATCGAGCTCGACGAGCTGCGCAAGCTCAAAGCCGAGGTGCACAGCGCCGCGCAGGACATCGAGCGCTCGGTGTCGCAGGCGGCGCACGAGGTGGAGGGGAGCGTGCGCTCGGTCGAGCAGCAGATCAACGCCACCGTCGCTGACGCTGCGACAGGCGGCGAAAGGCCTGCCACGCCCAGTGAAACGCCTCCACCCGCTCCCGCGGGCGCCGAGAACGCGCCCGGCGCAGAGCCCGCGCCCGCGCCGTCCGCCGCGAGCGAAACTGCGGCGCGTCAGGCGACGCTTCCCGGCCTCGATCGCATCTGAGCCGTAGCGTGGCCGATCCGACGCCTTCTCCTGAAGACACGCAGGAGACTTTCATCTCGCACCTGGTGGAGCTGCGCAGCCGGCTGCTGCGCGCCATCGTCGCGGTGATCGTCGTGCTTCTCTGCCTGTTTCCCTTCGCCAAGAACATCTACGCGTTCCTCGCTGCGCCGCTTCTGCGTGCGCTGCCGCAGGGCAGCACCATGATCGCCACCGATGTGACCGGGACGTTCTTCGTCCCGCTCAAGGTCACGCTGATGGCGGCCTTCCTGATCGCGCTGCCGTACGTGCTCTACCAGATGTGGGCGTTCGTCGCCCCGGGTTTGTACAAGCACGAGCAGCGGCTGGCCGCGCCGGTGCTCGTGTCCAGCGTGTTCTTTTTCATCCTCGGCATGTGCTTCGCCTATTTCGCGGTGTTCCCGGTGGCGTTCGGGTTCTTCGCGGGCTACACGCCGGCGGGCGTGCACATGATGACCGATATCGACAAGTACCTGTCGTTCGTCCTCACCATGTTCATCGCTTTCGGCCTCACCTTCGAGGTGCCGGTAGTGGTGATCGTGCTGGTCCGGCTGGGCGTGGTGAGCCTGCAGACGCTGCGCTCGATTCGCGGCTACGTGATCGTCGGCGCGTTCGTCGTCGGCGCCATCTTCACGCCGCCCGACATTCTCTCGCAGGTGATGCTCGCCGTGCCGTTGTGGCTGCTCTACGAGATCGGATTGTTCACCGCGCGCTTCGTCGCCGTGACGCGGCGGGAAGACGAAGCCGCGGAAAAGGCCTCGTAGGACGAAAGCGCTGCCCGCGCGCTTACGACGAGCGCATCTTCGGCCGCTTGCCGACGGTGATGGCCAGCTCGACCGATTTCTTCTCGCGCAGGACCTTGAGCCTGGCCTGCGAGCCGGGGGTGAGCGCCGCTATCTGCGCGAGCAGCCCCGACACATCGTGCGTGGGTTTCCCGTCGAGCTCGAGCACGACATCGCGCGCCTGCATGCCGGCGACGTCGGCCGGACCGCGGCTCAACACCGAGCGGATGAGCACGCCGTCCGCGCTCGGCAGTGCCAGCGCAGCAGCGAGCTCCGGAGTGAGCTCCTGCGGCTCGATGCCCAGCCACCCGCGCGTGACCTCTCCGTCACGAATGATCTGCTCGAGTACGCTGCGCGCAATGGTGATCGGGATCGCGAAGCCGATGCCCTGCGATCCGCCGCTTTGCGAAAAGATCGCGCTGTTGATGCCGATCAGGTTGCCGCCGGTATCGACCAGCGCACCGCCCGAGTTCCCGGGATTCACCGCCGCGTCGGTTTGGATGAAATCCTCGAAGCGATTGATGCCGAGGTGATTGCGGCCGAGTGCGCTGACAATGCCATGTGTCACCGAGCTTCCGAAGCCGAAGGGAGAACCGATCGCCAGCACGGCGTCACCCACCTGCACGTGGTCGAGCGAGCCGAAGGTGACGGCGGGAAGGTCCTTGCCCTCGGTCTTGAGCACCGCGAGGTCTGACTCCGGATCGCTGCCGCGCACGGTGGCGCGCATGCGCCGGCCGTCCGAGAGCACCAGCTGGATGTCGTCGGCGTCCTCGATCACGTGATTGTTGGTCAGCACGTAGCCCTCGCTGCTGACGATCACACCGGAGCCCAGGCTGGTGGCGCGGCGCGGCTCGCTGTCCGGAAGGCCCGGAAAGAAGCGGCGGAGCAGGGCGTCGTCGCTCAGCGGGTTGCGCTGTTTCACGTCCTTGCTCGTGTAGATGTTGACCACCGACGGGGTCGCCTTGCGCGCGGCGTCGGCGAGACTTTCTATTTTGGGCGCCGACACGGTACCGGGCGCTTCCTCGATCAGCACGATGTTGTTGCGCCCGGTGAAGCGCGCAAGCAGGTCAGGCCGCAGCGTGGCCACGACAAAAAGCACAGCAAGACAGATCGTCGCGACCTGCGCAAATAGCAACCAGAAGCGGCGAAGCATAGGCAATCCGGAGAGACGTAGCTGAAATTATAGTCTTGCCTTATCGCAATGCAGCATCGAGGCCCTTCCGCGGTCGCCATCGAACGTCGTCGGAAAGCACGTAAGAGCCTGTTTCGCCGGCGGTTTCATGGCTTTTTTGGACGTCGGGCTTTGGGAAAACGGCGCAAATCCTTTATACTTTCGCGGTTTGAGGACCGCCCGCCCGAATCCGCACTGCTTTCAGGCGGACGAAGCGATCGGCGTTCCTGCCGCCAACAGCAACAGTCAGCAGGCATTCGACGCGAACGACAAGGAAACCGGTTCGATGGCACCAGATGGCAGCGTGGATGGCGTTGGGGACGGCATTGTCGACAGGAAAAAGCGTCGCTTCCTGATCGGCGCGACGGCGGCGGTTGGCGGCGTCGGCGTCGTCGCGGCGGCAGTGCCGCTGGGCATGAGCTTCTGGCCCAGCGAACGCGCGAAGGCGGCAGGCGCACCGGTCGAGGTCGACATCACGAAGCTCGAGCCCGGCCAGAAAATCAATGTTGAATGGCGAGGCAAGGTGGTCTGGGTGATCAACCGCACACCGACGATGCTCAAGGATCTGCCCAAGCTCGATCCGCAACTCGCCGATCCCAATTCCAACTACTCAATCCAGCCCGCGGACTGCAAGAACGAGAACCGCTCGATCAAGCCGGAAATCTTCGTCGCGGTCGGCATCTGCACGCACCTCGGATGCTCGCCGACGTTTCGTCCCGACATCGCGCCTGCCGACCTCGGACCCGAATGGCTGGGCGGCTTTTTCTGCCCGTGCCATCAGTCGAAGTTCGACCTCGCGGCGCGCGTGTACAAGGGCGTCCCGGCGCCGACCAACCTCACCATCCCGCCCTACAAGTACCTGAGCGACACCCGGATACTCGTCGGCGCGGATGCCAAGTCGGCTTGACAGGCCATTGAGGGACCCCAGAGGAACCACTGAGCGGAGCCAAGTAGATGCAAAGAATCCTCGACTGGATCGATGACCGCTTCCCGCTGACTGCCCTGTGGAAGTCGCAGGCCTCGGAGTATTACGCGCCGAAGAATTTCAATTTCTGGTACTTCATGGGCTCGCTGGCGCTGGTCGTCCTGGTCATGCAGCTCATCACCGGCATTTTCCTGACCATGAGCTACAAACCCGACGCGACCAAAGCGTTCGAGTCGGTCGAATACATCATGCGCGACGTCGCTGGCGGCTGGTTCATCCGCTATGCGCATTCCACTGGCGCGTCGGCATTTTTCATCGTCGTCTACCTGCACATGTTTCGCGCGCTGCTCTATGGCAGCTACCGCAAGCCGCGCGAGCTGCTCTGGATCGTGGGCTGCTTCATTTACCTCGCGTTGATGGCCGAGGCGTTCTTCGGCTACCTGCTTCCGTGGGGACAGATGTCGTACTGGGGCGCTCAGGTCATCGTCAACCTGTTCTCGACGGTGCCGATCATCGGCGACGATCTGGGGACGTGGATCCGCGGCGACTACACCGTTTCCGACGTCACCCTCAACCGCTTTTTCGCCTTCCATGTCGCCGCGGTCCCGCTGGTGCTGCTAATGCTGGTGGTGGTGCACCTGATGGCGCTGCACGAAGTCGGCTCGAACAATCCGGATGGCGTTGAAATCAAGGACAGGAAGGACCCGAAGACCGGGCATCCGCTCGATGGCATCCCCTTCCATCCCTACTACACGGTGAAGGACTTGGTCGGCGTCGTCGTGTTCCTCGCGTTGTTCTCGATCGTTCTGTTTTTCTGGCCGGACGGCGGAGGCTATTTTCTCGAGGCCAACAACTTCGTCCCCGCCAACCCGTTGCAAACGCCGGTGCACATCGCGCCGGTGTGGTACTTCACACCGTTCTACGCGATGCTGCGCGCGGTGCCGTCGTACTTCAATTCCCAGTTCTGGGGCGTCCTGGTGATGGGAGCGGCAGTCGTGATCCTGTTCTTCATGCCGTGGCTCGATCGCAGCCGCGTGAAGTCGATCCGCTATCGGGGCGCGCTGTACAAGGGGTGGCTGGCTGCGTTCGTCGTGAGCTTTCTCGTCCTTGGTTATCTCGGTGTCGTGCCGGTGACAGTGTGGGGGCAGTTCAGCGACAAGGTGCCGTTGCTCGGTACGGCCGACAAGGCCACCGTGGTCGCACGCGTGCTTACCATCGTCTATTTCCTGTTTTTCCTGCTCATGCCGTGGTACACCGCGCGCGACAAGACCAAGCCGGTACCGGAAAGGGTGACCGGATAATGAACGTGCTGGCAAGACTGCTCGGGATCGCGCTGCTCGCCGTGGCGGGTGTAGCCGCTGGCGACGAAGGCGGCGCGCAACTCGAACCCGCACCCGCGCATCGCCTCGATGTCGAATCGCTGCAGCGCGGCGCGGCGCACTTCGTGAACTATTGCATTGGGTGCCATAGCGCGCAGTTCATGCGTTACAGCCGCCTCACCGGACTGGGGCTGAACGAGCAGCAGATCAGGGACAACCTGATGTTCTCCACCGACAAGATCGGCTCGCCGATGCTCTCGCCGATGAGCAAGGCTGACGCCGCCATCTGGTTCGGTGTGCCGCCGCCGGACCTGTCGGTGGAAGCGCGCGTGCGCGGCAAGGATTGGCTCTACAGCTACCTGCTCGCCTTCTATCAGGATGGCAAGGCGCCGAGCGGATGGAACAATCTCGTGTTCCCCGGCGTCGCGATGCCGCACATCTTGTGGAATCTGCAGGGCAGCCAGCAGGTGGTCGAGACCGAATTCGAAGACGCGGAAAAGGCTGAGGCCGCGGTGATCGCGGCCAAGGGTCTGGCACTGGCGGAGCGCATCCCCGGGGGCAAGTACGTGGTGAAGACGCTGGCGATCGAATCGCCGGGCACGATGTCCTCGGTTGAGTACCGCAGGTTTGTCGCCGACCTGGTCAACTATCTCGACTACATGGCGGAGCCAGCGCGCAACCAGCGCATCAACATCGGCATCGTCGTGTTGATCTATCTGGGCGTGCTCTTCGTGTTCGCGTACGCGCTCAAGCGCGTCTACTGGAAAGACGTTCACTGACACCACGCGAGCTCGCCGGGCAGGAGCGCGGCTCCTGCCCTTCGCATTTGGGCGGGCGCTCGCGCCGACCCGTCCTGGGAGAAAACCAACATGATGACGCTCTATTCCGGAACTACCGACCCTTTCAGCCAGCGCTGCCGCATCGTGCTGCACGAGAAAGGAATGGACTTTCAGATCATCGACGTCGACCTCGATCACAAACCCGAGGACCTGGCGGTGATGAACCCCTACAACCAGGTGCCGGTGCTGGTCGAGCGCGACCTGGTGCTGCACGAGTCGAACATCATCAACGAGTACATCGACGAGCGTTTTCCGCATCCGCAGCTCATGCCGGCCGATCCGGTGATGCGCGCGCGTGCGCGGCTGTTCCTGCATCGCTTCGAGAAGGAGCTGTTCTCGCACATCGATACGCTCGAAGGGAACAACCAGAAGCAGCTCGACAAGGCACGCGGGCTGGTGCGTGACAGCCTGCTGCAGATTGCGCCGGTGTTCGCCAAGCACAAGTTCATGCTCGGCGAGGATTTTTCCATGCTCGACGTCGCAATCACGCCGCTGTTGTGGAGGCTCGACTACTACGGGATCCAACTGCCCAAGCCGGCGGCGCCGCTGATGAAGTACTCCGAGCGGCTGTTTTCCCGGCCCGCGTTCATCGAAGCGCTCACCAGCGCAGAAAGAGGCATGCGGAAGTAGCGACGCGAGCCACCGGGCGAGGGGCCCCACGAGAGTGGGGATCGACCGGGAATTGCGAGTCGGCGCTGGCGGGCGAAGCGAGGTAACGAAGAATTCATGTTGTCGGATGAGCCCGCGACGCGAGCCACCGGGCGAGGGGCCCCACGAGAGTGGGGATCGACCGGGAATTGCGAGTCGGCGCTGGGGGGCGAAGCGAGGTAACGAAGAATTCATGTTGTCGGATGAGCCCGCGACGCGAGCCACCGGGCGAGGGGCCCCACGAGAGTGGGGATCGACCGGGAATTGCGAGTCGGGGCTGGCGGACGAAGCGAGGTAGTAGACAATTCGTGTTGTTGGATGAGCCCGCGACGCGGGCTTACACCCCCGCAAATGCATTAGTGTCACTTTGGCTCCGCCGACGCCGTGTAGTATGCTTTCTCCATGTCCGAGCAATCCGCCAAACCGTATCTGATCCGCGCCATCTGCGAATGGTGCGCCGACAACGGCCTCACGCCTTATCTCGCGGTCAAGGTGAACGCGCAGACGCGCGTGCCCGCAGCGTTCGTCAAGAACGGTGAGATCGTGCTCAATATCAGCCGTGGCGCGACGCGCAAATTGACCGTCGACAACGACTGGGTCCAGTTCACCGCGCGATTCAACGGCGCTTCGCAGGAGGTCTCGGTGCCCATGGCAGCCGTATCCGGCATCTTTGCGAAGGAGTCCGGGTACGGGTTCGCGTTCACCGTGGCAACCGATCCGGTCGACTCGCTCGATGCAGCCACGGCGCCGTTGCCTACCGCGAAATCCGATGCCGAGGCGGCCGACACCAAGCCGCGCAACCGTCCGAAGCATCTGCAAGTCGTAAAATAGTCCCGTAAAGGTGTTGTCGGCTGCGCCAGCGATCGCGCGGCCGCGTTCACGAGGCCCAGCGCCGGCATAGCTCAGTTGGTAGAGCAGCGGTTTTGTAAACCGTTGGTCGTGGGTTCGATTCCTACTGCCGGCACCCAACTACAGGAGGCTCCGACTACATCAACTTCGCCGAATTCCTACAACGATTTCAGCGGGCGCCTATGGCTCTCAGGATGCAGCATGGTGAGACTCGGCCTGCGATTTCAAGGATATAGTCAAAGACGAGCACGAGTGCCGAGGGGTTGAAACGGCAGCGCGAGCGGAATTGCGCGTCGACGGGGTCATTTAGTGTCGAACAGTTCGGTTCGCAAAGTGCACTATAGACCGCCACGGGATCTGAAAAGCTCTCGACCGCTTGATGATTTATATGCAACAACAAATGGAAGAAGGGGCTGGCACGTGGGCCAAGTCCGACGCATTTAAGAATTTTGAAGCGAATCTGGAACCTTGGATTGGCTTCGTCGAGCTAAGGTTCGAGCGATTGGAAAACGTAATAAGAACGGCTCAGAAAATAGTCAACGACAAGATCCCGCCCGATGCATCCCCGGACATAGAAGTGATTCGTGTCGCTGTTGACCAAATCGGCGAAGACGTCCGAACGTACGCGAAGGAAACCCGTTTCACCTTCCAGTGGCTGTGCGTGATGCTGGCAACGTTCACCACCACGTATTTGGTGGAGGGACTCGTATACCTCGCTTCAAAAAATTCAGATTTGATCAAAGAAGCCGATGGCTCGCCCCATCAAGCAATGATTGGGGATCTTAAGTCCGAGATGATGCAGCGCTGGGCTGACACAGCGGTACAAGGTGGTCCTAAAAGTTGGTTTGCTCTTTTAAAAACACTTGGCGCGCGAGACTACAAAAACGACACACAGTTCTTATTGACGCATCTTTGGGATACGCGGCATCGAGTAGTTCATGGTCGCGGGACGGCCGATGCCTTATACGTGAAGGCTTATGCGTCGCTGAACTTGTCGCTCGGCGACAGGATCCCCATAACAAACAAAACTCTGAAATGGTGGCTCGAGGGAGCGTCTCACTTCACCGAGACTACGGACCGCTTCTTCGCAGCCTACACGGGACCGAGGCCAAAAGCGTAAGCGCGACTGGACGGAATGCTTGTACCGACCACCGCGCCCGCCTCGGGTTAGACAGTCTGCAATACGTAAAAGCGGCTTCTTGGTGTGTGGCGATCGAATGCCCGGGGCACGCAGAGTGATCATATGACCATTGATCGAGGGCCCAGCGTGCTTGGGATGCAGCTTCGTGAATACCTCCGTGTTTGTTCATGCCCGCGCAGGCAACCTCGATGAGGAACAGCCACGCAGTCTTGTAATCACCCCAAAATTTCCCTAAAACGTTGCACACTCGCGGCGACGATTGCGACTAGTTCCGTAAGAGTCCGCCCACGTCGGTGGATGGCCGCTGCATGAAGCGCTTCGATCCGCATGCCGAGTTCGGACGGAATCGGCATGGCTGACTCCAGTGCCAGCCGGCGCAGAGCGTGTGAATTGGCAAGGTTGCCGCAATTAAATCGGAACCAGGTGTTCGCATCGACAAGCACCCCCTGACCATCGACGAAGTCGGCAACCAATACGACGCCGTCCCGCCGGTAGATCGCGACGGCGCGATGCTCACTCAACCGCAGCATTTGGCCTTGGATCCGGTGGGGCGGGCGAAGGTTAAGTTGGCTTTCCATTTGGCATTTCCTCGTAACGTGGGTTAGTCGATCGAATGTGGGCTGCCACCCGATCCGAGTGGGCGCACCCTCTTGTCTAGTGCGTTTCGCGGCGTCCGCACGGTGGAGGTGTGATCGCTGGGACGCATACGGCTGCCGGGCGTCGAGCGGCGAGCCCAGATGAACTCCATCACTCATCCTGTGCCGCCCGTGACACGGCGGCGAGGTGGGCGTTGCGATCGAGCCACGCGGAGTAACCGCTCCGAAGCAGGGGTACGACGTGCCACAGATTGATTGGCAGCAGGCAGATGTGGAGGAGCAAGACCGGAACGACATGAGCGACATGCCCATAGCTGATGAAGGCGACGTTGCTGGCGATCGCGACCAGGCGAAGCGAAAGCATGTCGCGCATCCAAAAGGTCGTCAGCACCAGGCCAGAAGCGAGAAATCCAAGAAGATCTTTGTCACTCATGTCCACCTCCGTTGCTGCATAGGGAGTCCCTATTGCGCTGCACGCCTGCTTTGCTATCCTGTGCCCGCCGTAGGAATCTTCGGTGCACAGCGCGGATGAAGTCCTTAACGAACCATTAAGGATCGATTAATCGTGTCGGTCCGTGCCGCTGGGCCCGGGAATGGGACCGAGCCTTGGCCGAACGGCGGATCGCAGCCGCGCGCGAGGCGTCGTGGCGAGCGCTTGAGATGACCAAAATCTACGCGATCGGTCCGCTGGAGCTCGACGCGGAAGCCCTGGTTCTGACACGGGATGGCGCACCCATGGCGCTGGGGGCGCGTGGCGTCGCAGTACTTGCCGTGTTGGCGAGCCGGGCCAACGAGTACGTGCCGAAGACCGTCATCATGGATACCGCGTGGCCGGGCCTCGTGGTCGAGGAGGGCAATCTCAATGTCCAGATTTCCTTGATCCGCCGCACGCTCGCGCTGGTGCCGGGGGGTGGCAGCTGGATCGAAACGCTGGCCCGGCGCGGCTACCGTTTTGTCGGGCCGGTCACGGAGATCGGCAGTCGGTCCGTGGCGCCCGTGGCCGCCGATCGGGGGCGCACCAATCTGCCCGAGTCGTCGACCTCGTTCGTCGGCCGTGAACGCGAACTCGCCGAGATAAAGCAGCGCTTACCAGCGACGCGTATGCTGACGCTGACGGGGACTGGCGGCATCGGCAAGACACGACTCGCGCTTCAAGCGGCCGCCGAAGTGCACGATGCCTATCGCGACGGCGTCTGGTTCGTCGACTTGGCGCCGCTGCGCGATGCGGCGCTGGTGCCGAGCGCGCTGGCGCAGGTACTGCGGTTGAAGGAAGCGGCGGGGCAGCCTCTGCTCACCACGCTGTGCAATCATCTGCGGACGAAGCAGATCCTGCTGATCCTCGACAACTGCGAACACATGTTGGACGCGTGCGCGCAGCTCGCCGAAGCGCTGTTACGCGAGACCGCGCAGGTGACGTTGATCGCGACCAGTCGCGAGCCATTGCACCTGAAATGCGAACGCGTCCATCCGCTGAGTGCGTTGCCGCTACCAGACCCGAAGGGTGACGCGCAGAGCATCGCCCGCTCGGATGCAGTGCAGCTGTTCGTGGAGCGCGCGCGACAGCAACGCCCGCACTTCGATCTGCGGGAGGAGCGCGCACGGGCGGTTGCTCTGATATGCGTGCGACTGGATGGAATCCCGCTGGCGCTGGAACTGGCGGCGGCGCGGGTCGCGGTACTGCCGGTGGAAGAGATCGTGCGCTTGCTCGACCAGCGCTTTCGGCTGTTGACGAGCGGCGGCCGCGAGCTGCCGCGACACCAGACGCTGCGCGCGATGATCGACTGGAGCTACGAGCTGCTGGACGAAACGGAGAAGGTCCTGTTCGCGCGGTTGTCGGTGTTCGCCGGCGGCTGGACGCTCAAAGCCGCGAGTGAAGTGTGCAGCGGCGAGTCGATCGCCAAGGACGACGTGGTCTATGTGTTGATCCGACTGATCGAGCAATCGCTGGTGGTCGCAGACGACGACGGCGATCGCTACCGGATGCTGGAGACCGTGAGGGAGTATGCCCAGGAGAGGCTCGAGGAACGCGCGAGCGGCGACGCCGTACGCGAACGGTGGCGCGACCGTCACCTTGCGTATTTCCTCGCGTTGGCGGAAGAGGCAGAGCCGAAGCTGAACGGGGCGCAGCAGCGGAACTGGCTTGACCGCCTCGAGAGGGAGCACGACAACCTGCGATTGGCCCTGACATGGGCGACCGGAGGCGGCGACGCTGTGAGCGGGATGCGACTGGCGAGCGCCTGTTGGCGGTTCTGGCTTATACGTGGCTACGCTCGTGAAGGCCTCGGATGGCTGTCCGCAATGCTTGCGGCCGGGCCGAATCGACAGCCTACGGCGCACCGTGCGAAGGCACTCCTTGCAGCCGGCACCATGGCGAAGACGATATCTGACTATTCGAAGGCAAGGACACTATACGAAGAAGCCCTGTCAATCTCGCGAGAATTGGGCGTGCAGCCTTGCGTTGCCGCCGCGCTGGGCAACCTCGGCATGGTGGCTTGCGAGCAAGGCGACTATCCGGCCGCGAGAGCCTGGCATGAGCAGAGTCTCGCGATCTGGCGCGAGTTGGGCGACCGATTAGGCATCGCAAGGGACCTGATAGCCCTCGGGAACGTCAACCGCGCGCAGGGCGACGAGCTGGCCGCCCGGTCGCTGTACGAGCAGAGTCTGGCGATTGAGCGCGAACTCGGCGACCAGCGGGGCACCGCCGTCGTGTTGCATTGTCTGGGGATGGTGGCGTACTACCGTGATGACTATTCGGCAGCCCGATTGCTGCTGGATCAGGCACTGGTCATACGTCGAGAGCTCGGCGACCGCTGGGGAATCGCGAGCACACTGAACAGTCTAGGCATGGTGGCCTATGAACAGGGTGACTATCCGTCTTCCAGGGCGCTACTGACGGTGAGTCTCGCAATGCGGCGAGATCTGTTCGACCGGTCGGGCATGGCGGAGTCCCTGGAAGCACTCGCCGGTCTCGCGTTCGCCTCGGGCCTACCCGAGGCGGGTGCCCGCCTCTGCGGCCACGCGGCGCGCCTGCGAGACGAGATCGGTTCCGCCGACCTGCCGTCGGAACGGGCCCGTTATGACCGTCGGATTGCTACAGCGCGCGCCTCCTTTTGCAACGACGCCGCCTTCGACTTGGCTTGGCAGGAGGGTCATGCGATGACGCTGGAGCAGGCGATCGAGTACGCGCTGCGAGAGCAAAGTGCTGATGGCTGATTTGTGGGTTTTCCTGCACCTAAGAGGAGCCCGCATATCCGAACTACCCTGCCACTGCTGTCCGTCGATGAAAGTCCAGTGAAGAGAAAGTTATCGAACTTGCTCGGCTGCTCACTTTCTTGAGCGTCTCGATTCGCCTGCAGATCAAGCGCTCCGTGAAGCGCACTTGACAGGTTGTCAAGAACAACACAGAGCTCACGACGCCTTAGATAGTGTCGGCATTTTTTACGTTACCGAACTTCGGAAAGGCGGCCTTGTGAGTAAGTGGCTGAACATTCGTAATTTAGTCGGATATGGAACGCCTCTTGCGTCAACTACGGATGAAGTGCGTGGAAAATGAAGTCCGTGAAATAGACGTGTCTTTCAACACAAGCGTGGAGGTTAGATGAAGTCCATCCTTGATCCTTCGTTCCGATACACGAAAAGTGTGGAAACCGACATACGAAAGACCTTTGCGCGCGTCCGCCGTGAGCGGCGTCGACAACAGCAAGAACAGCCGAAGCTCAGCGTCGAAGAGGTAGGACGAGTTCTTCCCTTTTCTTCTCGGAGGGCAGCGTCGTAGGGGTCTTTCCGTACGGAGCTCAACGATGTGTTGACTGTTCGGCCAGGACGGCCGATGAATGCGCTCAACTTGGCATGGCACGTAACTGTGAATGCCCAGGGTAAGCAATACGCCGCATCGTCTCACCCTCGATAGAAGCGAGCATCAGCAGACCCGTCGGCGCGCCCAGTAAGTTCGAGCGTGCTGCCGCGGCGCGGGTCGGCGGGGCGTCGCTGTCCGTTCCGCATCGGCGGCGCTCTGCTGAATCGAACGGCCGTCGTGAGCAGCAGTCCGCCTGTAGCCCCTGAATGTCGCTTTGGGCGATCCAACTCGGCATCCGGCCTCTACGCCTTCCCCTTGCGTGCCCCGAGGTAAAACCACAGGATCAATCCCAACACAGGCAGTAGCGCGACGACGATGATCCAGATCAGCTTCTTCTCGTTGGAAAGCGAGCTGTTGAAAATATTGACGATCGCCCAGATGTCGCCGATCAGGATCAATATCCCCAGAATGCTGCCGTAGCCGAAGTTGAACATCGTCAGGCCCTCCCAGTAAAAGTAGTGTGCGCGGAGTGGAACGAAGCCATCCCGAGGCTGATTCTGCAACAGCCCGACCTCCTTGGCGAATGTCCACCGTCTGGCGACCGATAAGCGGCAGGCCGCGTCGGCCATTTCCCGCGAGACTCGCCGTGCGCAAGAGAGGTACTATCGTCTGACCGCGTACATATGTCAGTCGGGCAATGCCTGCCGCCGGGATTCGGTCTCCAGACGGCGGCCTACATCAAATTCAACCAATGAAAGGACTCGTCATGAAAGGTTTCCTTGTTACCCTCGCGATGACTCTGTTCGCCAGCACCACCGCGTTCGCCGCCAACCCAGCATGCGACGCGCAGGCTGCCGAGAAGAAGCTCGCGGGGGCGGCCAAGTCGAGCTTTGTCAAGAAGTGCGAGAAGGATGCGGCCGAAGCGGCGACGACAGCGTGCACTGCCCAAGCGACCGAGAAGAAGCTGGCAGGTGCTGCGAAGTCGAGCTTCATGAAAAAGTGCGTGAAGGATGCGACGAGCGCGGCGACGTAGCCGTCTACGCTCGGTTGACGGGCCCTCGACTCGCGCGCGCCGCGGCCGCGACGCGGGTATGATCCGACATGGGCAGCAAATACAGCATCGAACGGACGAGCGGGCAGCGCTACAAGGCGAACGACCGCTCGTCCAGCGTCGTCCACTACGCCAATTTTTCCGAGCGCTGGTACACAGACGCCAAGCGCGAAGCGGCCGCGACCGAAGGCCACCATTCGAAACGCAGGGAAATTATCGCCGCCGCGTCATTCCTCGAAACGTACATATTCGAGTGGGCGAGAAGCCTCGCTATCGACAGGATCGAAGAGTATTTCCCGCCGATGCCGAGGTTCCAGATCGACCCGAGGTTCAAGCGGTCGCTCAGCAACAAGTGGAAGCAAATTCCTGCCGAGCTTTACGCGGACAGGATCATTCCCGTATATCCCAAACTCAAGCTCCTGCCCTTGGGAACGCTGGTCAAGCTGCGCTATCGCCTGCTCTACAGTCCCATGAAGCGGCGATTGGCAGCGCTGCGCGAGCTGGAGTCGGTCGCGCATGGATGGGCATTGGATGTTGCGCGGCGACTCGTGCTCGACCTGCATGAGCAGCTGGGAAACGAGGCGCCGCGCTATCTTTGAAGTGCCAGTATCCGCAATCTCTACGCAGGTTGTTGTCGAGCAGTCGTTTTCCGAGCTAGCAAAACGAACGCCGTCGCCTGCCACACGATGAAGATCCCGATGAAGGCGAGCAACGTGCCGCTGATGGGCCGGGTGAAGAAAGACGTGAAGTTCCCCCGACTCAAGAGCAGTGCGCGCCGGAAGTTTTCTTCGAGCATGGGGCCGAGAATGAAGCCCAGCATCAGCGGCGCGGCGTCCAAATCCAGGCGGAGAAACATGTACCCGACGAAGCCGAAAACGGCGGTATTGAAAATATCATCCAGATTATTGTTGACGCTGTAGGTACCAATGCAGCAAAAGAAAAGAATCGATGGAAACAGAACGCTGTAAGGGATCTTGAACACCGACAACCAATAGCGGACCAGCGGCACGTTGAGCGTGATAAGGAAGCAGTTGCCTACCCACATACTCGCCACCAGGCCCCAGAACAGGTCCGGGTGACCGGCGATCATGTTAGGGCCGGGCTGAATACCCTTGATGATGAAGGCAGCCATCATCAGGGCCATCACCGCATTTTCCGGAATGCCGATGCTCATCAGCGGGATGAAGCTGGTGCGCGCGGCCGCTTCGTCGGCCGCCGCCTGGCCGGCCACACCTTCGATTGCACCAGAGCCGATCTCGTGTCTGTACTTGCTCAATTTCTTGTCGGCGGCGTAGGCCGCAAATTGAGCGATCACCGGGCCACCACCGGGCAGGATCCCCAGGAAGGAGCCGATCACGCTACCGCGTAACGCGCTGGGAATGATTCGCTTGAACTCAGCCCATGTCGGCATCAGATGGATCTTGCCGTTGAAGGGGGTGCGCTCGTCGCGGTTGTCGAGGTTTTTTGTGATTTCGGCGATGCCAAAGCACCCCAAGGCGACGCTTACCAAGCCAACGCCATCCGTCAAAAAAGCCAAATTCATGGTGAAGCGCTGCATGCCGCTGTTGACGTCAGTGCCGATCGCGCCGAGCAGCACGCCGATCAAGCACATAGCCATGCCATTGAGCAGGCTGCCCGTAGTAACGAAACTCACGCACACGAACCCAACCAGCATGAGTGCGCAGTAATCAGCCGGACCGAAAAGCAGCGCCACTTCGCCCAGCGTCGGGGCCAGCGCCGAGAGAACCACGATAGCGACCGTACCTCCGATGAAGCTGGAAACGCCCGCGGTGAACAGGGCCAGGCCGGTCTTTCCCTTGAGCGTCATCTGGTAGCCGTCGATACAGGCCACGATGCTGCTCGCGTGCGGAATTTTCATGGTGATGGCGCTCACGCTATCGCCGTATTGAGCGCCATAGTAGATTCCCGCCAGCATGATGAGTGCGCCACCGGTAGGAATCGAATACGTGAGCGGCAGCAATATGCTGATGGTGGCGAGCGGTCCAAGCCCAGGCAGCAGGCCCACCAGCGTGCCCACGATGCAGCCGATGGCACAGAACAAGAGGTTCTGCCAGGTCAATGCGACCTCGAAACCCAGCGCGAGGTTGTGCAGGATGTCCATCAGTACAGAGGCAGGTTGAGACCCAGCAGCTTTTGAAACGCGAAGGCAACGGCAACCAGTCCGATCGATATCTTGATGTTGCGCATCACCGAATAAGACGTGCCGGCAAACGAGGCGCAGAACACCATGAACACGATGCCCACGATCATGTTGATGTACTCGGAGATCACCGCAAATCCGCACAGGCTCGCCAGGATCAGCGAAATGTTCTTCAGGTTAAAGTCAATCGGCACGCGTTCGACGAAGCGCGAGCGAGCGACCGTGAACACGCCAATCAAAAACAAAAGGCAACTGACCAGCAACGGAAACAGCCCGGGGCCGGCGCGACTGAACTGACCCATGGGGTAACGCAGGGACATCAACCCGAAGGCAAGCGAAATCGCGATGAGGAACAGACCTCTGGCAAGATTTCGGTCATTCATACCAAGCTGGATAAGAGTTTCAGGTAACCGAGGAAATGGGTCGAATCGAACTCAACGCGCATCGACACGCTCACTTGGGCCGCCCACTGATGACAAGGCTGAGGACGAGCAGCGCCACCAAGAGTTCGCTGGAGGGTGATCGAGGAACGAACGACAGGATGAGGCGGTCCACCGATGGAATCAGCAAGATGATGAAGGATACCCACACGCATCCCAGCACAAGCAGCCACTTGGAAGCCCGTGCTCGCCAGCGTCGACGCTCGTTGGCGCGACATCCCGGCCGATGCCTCAGAGGTTCATGGTACATGCGATATCCCGTCGATCCGTGCAGATGCGACAGATTTGCCGCGCCTCACTCATCGTTGCAAGGTCCGCGAAGGTTTGTGCAATTACGTTACGACAAAATCGCGCGTCGGGCACGTCCGTCGGATGAGATTCAAGCGTCCGCGCTGGCATTGTGAAGGTCGTAGCTTGCGCTTCGCTTACAAAGCGACTATGCACCTCGCGCGCAGGTATACACGAGGTACTAGAGAGGTTTCAGACTCATTCCGATGCACGGTCGAGCACCGGGGCGGCAAACCGGAGCTGTGTTCACACAAGGAGTCGCTATGAAGCTTCGAACGATGTTATCGGCAGTCGCGGTTGCGAGCGCGTTGGCTAGCCCCTTTGCGGCCCGCGCGGCGAACTTCAGTGTCGATATCGACGTTGCGCCACCGCCCCCTCCTGCTTATGAGCAATTGCCGCCTCGTGAGGGCTACGTCGTGACGCCGGGCTATTACCGGCTCGACGCCGACAGTCGCAAGCACGTTTGGGTTCCGGGTGAATACTAGCGCGAACGACCCGGGGAACATTATGTCGCGCCGGAGTGGCGTCAAGAGAATGGTCACTACCATTTCAACGAGGGACACTGGGACCGCGACTAGAAGAGTCGGCCTGGGCATTCCTTTTCTATTTACACACGGCGCGCGCTGACGCGCCGTGCTGTTTATTTAGACCCGGCCAGGGTTTGCATATTTCAGGGGAAAGCATGCGCTAGCGCAACGCCTGTTCGGTTTCATGATCGAAAAGGTGCAAGTCAGTCGCCGCCGCCGCCAGGGTCACGAAGTCGGCAACCCTGACCGGCTGATTCCTCGGCACGCGGGCGGTCAGCGACCCGCCCTCTGTGCTCACGTGGACATACTGTTCCGCACCGAGCATCTCCACCAGCTCGACCTCGCCGCGCACCGACACGTCGCTTGCCTCTTGGTCAGCCACAATGGCTAGGCGCTCCGGACGAATGCCGACGACGACCCGGTCCGCACCCAGTTTTCCCAGAGCCTGCACGTGCACCGCGCTGACGCGCATACGGCCCGAGCCCGTCAGCAACTCCATACCATTCGGCGAACGCTGGATGCGACAGGTGAGGAACCCCATCGCCGGCGTCCCGATAAAGGATGCAACGAATCGGTCGACCGGAGCATCGTAGAGCTCGCCCGGCGTACCCAGCTGATGAATGCGGCCTTCGTTCATCACCGCGATCCGGTCCCCCATAGTCAGCGCCTCGACCTGATCGTGCGTCACATAGACGGCGGTCGCCGCAACGGCGCGGTGGACCTTGAGAATCTCTGCGCGCATCTGCACGCGCAGATGCGCATCGAGGTTGGATAACGGCTCGTCGAGGAGGAATACGGCCGGGTCGCGCACGATAGCGCGCCCGAGCGCGACGCGCTGCCGCTGTCCGCCGGAGAGCTGGCGCGGCCGCCGGGCCAGGAGCGCTTCTATACCGAGCATTTTTGCCGTACGGCGCACCTGTTCGTCGATCTGGTGTCCCGCCATCCTTCGCCGGCGCAGACCGAAGGCCATGTTGTCGTAGACGGACATATGGGGATACAGGCCGTAGTTCTGGAACACCATCGCGATGTCGCGATCGCTCACGTCGACATCGTTGACGCATACGTCGTTGAAATAGAGCTCGCCGGCGCTTGCATGCTCGAGTCCAGCGATGATGCGCAGCAGCGTCGTTTTGCCCGAGCCGGAAGGGCCGACCAGGACGACGAATTCGTGGTCGGCGATTTCCAGATTGCAGTCCGCCAGCGCCAGTATGTCGTCGTAGCGCTTCTCGACGTGACGCAGTGAAATACTCGCCATCAACGTTCCCGGGCGAATCGACCGGTGGGCGGCATTCCGGGGCGACGTGCGATCATCGGTTTCATCAGCGCCGTCAGCGATTCAGGCACCGGCGACGGCCCCGGACGTCAGCCCGCGGATCATCGATCGTTGTACCGCGAAGAACGCGATCATCAGCGGCAGCGTGGTGAGCGTCGCCGCCGCCATCATGCCGCCCCAGTCGGTCTTGAACTGCCCGGTGAACGTGAGAACCAGGGCGGCGGGGAGCGTCTGTCGTTCTAGCGTGGTCACGAAGGTCAACGGATAGATGAGGTTGTTCCATGCCTCCATGAACACGAAGGTCGCTGTCGTGGTGAGACCCGGGATGATCAGGGGCGCGACGACCCTGGCCAGGATCTGCCAGCGCGGATAGCCGTCGACCCTCGCCGCCTCCTCGATCTCGATCGGAATGGCGTCGATGAAGCTCTTCATCATCCACACCGCGAAGGGCAATCCGAAGGTGGTGAACCCGACGATCAGCCCGGCGAGCGAGTCCAGCAGTCCCGCATGAAGGAGCAGGAGATACAGCGGGGCCAGAAGGACCACCAGCGGCAGCATCCGGAAGATGAGGATTACATAGCCGATGGGTGCGCGGAGACGGAAGCGCCCTCGCGACAGCGCGTAGGCGGCGGGCGTGGCGATGGCGACGGCAATCACCGCCGTCGCGAGGCAAGTGATCACGGTGTTGATGAAGAACGAAACGAACGGCAACGATCCGGACCAGAGGCCGACGTAATTTGCGAGCGTTGCATCGCGCGGCCACAACGTTGGGTCCAGCCGCGAGGCTTCCAGTTCGCCCTTGAACGAAGTCGCGATCATCCAGTACACCGGCGCCAGGCTCCAGACCAGCGCGAGGCCGATGGCGACCGTTCGGACGATCAGTGCAACTCGTCGCGAAGTTGCGGAACGCATCGTTGCTCGCACGGAAGTTGTGGGCGCCGGCACTCGGAGGGGCGTCTCCACTAGTCCGGACGCGCACCCCGCAGGTACGCCACCGCGAATACCAGGAGCAGCAACAGCCAGACGACGCCGATGGCCGAGGCATAGCCGAATGCGAAGTTCTCGAATGCCTGCCGGTAAACGTAGATCACCAGCGTGGTCGTGCTGTAACCCGGCCCACCCTGGGTCATGGCCCAGATCTTCGCGAAATCGTTGAAGTTGGCGATGATCATGAGCAGGCTGCCGATGACGAGCGCGTTGCGCAGGAAAGGCAGCTTGATGCGCAAGATCATGCTGGACGCGCGCGCGCGGTCTACCCGGGCCGACTCGATGACCTCCACCGGAATGCCCGCAAGCGCCGCGCTTAGGAGCAGGAAGAAGAACGGGGTCATCACCCAGATGTTGGTGAGCATGACCGCGGGCATGGCGAGCGAAGACACGTTGAGCCACGAGATCGGCGTGCTGATCGCACCCGCCGAGAGCAGGACAGCATTGATCGCGCCCCCGTTTTGCAGATACATGTAGCGGAACAGGAACGCGACCACCACGAACGGCACCGCCCACGGCGTGAGCAGCAGCGCTCGCAGGACGCGCCCGCGCCGGCCGACGAGGCTCTCGGTGAGCAACGCCAGCGTCAGTCCCAGCAGGGCAGAAACGGCCACGCTGCCGAACGAGTAGACGGCGCTGTTGACGAGCGCCTGGCGGAACACCGGATCGGCGAACAGCTTCCGGTAGTTGGCGGCGCCGACGAAGCGGGCGGATTCCGAGCTAAGCAGGTTGTAGTCCTGCGCGGACAGTACGAACGTGTAGACGACCGGGTAGCCGATGATGATCGCGAGCAGGACCAGCGACGGCAACATCATCGTGTCCAGCCACGGGGCGCGGTCGGCGTTTCCCGAGCCCGCTCCGCGGTCGCGTGACAGGCGGGTTGCAATCATCGGCGCGGAGACTCGCGCTCATCGCGATGCTGCGTTCACGCCGAATCAGCCGTGCGCCGCGATCAACGCCGATCCAATTCCTGCTGAATCGCCTTTGCAATCTGATCGATGGATTCCGAACCCGTCACCGCCTGCTGCACGCCCACCATGATCGCCGACGACGCCGATGCGAAGGCGGGACCATACGGCGGAGTCGTCAAGGTCGGCACGATGGACGCGGTGAAGCTTTTGTAAATCGGCGTATCCATCTTTGCAGCAAGCTCCGGACTCGGCGCGGCGGCGAGCGGAGGCAGGGACGATCCGGGGCCGAGCGTGTAGATCTTGATCGCATCGGCCGACGCCGCGAGGTATTCGATGAACGTCCACGCCGCTTTTTTCTGCTTGCTGTCGGCGAACATCACCAGCTGGTGGCCGCCCTCGAAGGAATACGATTTGCCGCTTGGGCCTGCCGGCTGCGTCGTCACGCCCCAGCGCCGGTAGAACTCCGCATCCGGCATCTTGTTCGCATTCTGGATCACGCCCTGAAGCAACACCTGGTCCCAGACGAAAGCGACCTTGTCCTGCGCCGCGAGAGGACGGAACTCGCCGATCTTCCGGCCGGGATCGATGTAGCCGCTCTTGGCGAGATCGCGCATCCATGCGAGGTAGCGCATCATCTCGGGCGAGTCGGCGCGGCCTTTCGCGCCGCCGATCGGCATGGCGCCGAAGGTCATCATCCACGGCCAGTTCGACTGCAGCGAAAATGGCCGGTTGGTGGTGTCGAGCGCGAGCGGAATGACGTCGGGCTGGCTTTTCTTGATCGCCGCCATGTCCGCCATGAGCTCATCGATCGTCCGCGGCGGCTTCTCCGGATCGAGCCCGGCCTTCGCCATGACCGCCTTGTCATACCAGAAGCCCGCGGGCGCGAGCGTCCACGGCAGCGCGATCAGCTTGCCCTCGTATTGCAGTCCGCTCAGCGCGTCCGGTTTGAATCGCGTCTTCAGATCGCCCACGTACGCTTGGAGAGGCTCGAGCTTGCCGGTCGCCGCGATGACGAGGGTATCGTTGCCCGCAAGTTGTGCGACGTCGGGCGGGTTGCCGGATTTGACGCGCAGCGCGAGTTGACGCGCGATTTCGGAGAACGAGATCGCCTCGCTCTTGATGTGGATGTCCGGGTGCGCTTTTTCGAAATCGGCGATCACCTGGTCGATCGCGGGCTTGGTCGTCCCCTCCGCCGCCGCCCAGTTCGCGAACGTGACCTCGACCTTGTCGGCCGCGGAGGCTCCGGTCGCGAAAACCAGGCCGAACACCACCGGCGTGGTGACCAGGATGAGATGACGCAGCGTGGCTGAACGAAACATGAAACCTCCTTGTCGATGAGTCTTCGTGCGCCGCGTGTCGCGAAGGCCACGGCGGACTCGCGGAGCGTTGTTCGAATGCAGACAATCTAGCATACGCAACGTTGGCGTGGCCGCCGCCGCGCGCGACCGTGACTTACAGGAGAGCGCGCGGGTCCTACGTCGCATTCGCCATCGTCCGATTCACAACCCGCGGCGCCCGCGGAATACTGTACGCATTCAATCAGACGAGAGTGCACCATGTTCCGCTATGTGCCTTTGCTCCTGGTCGGCACCCTGTGCGCCCTTGCTGCTTTTGCGCTAGGCGTTTCGGAGGATGTGCCGATGGCCGCCCAGGTCGCGTTCGTCGCCAGCCTGGCGGTTTTCTTCGGCGCTCTGCTGGCGGGTCTCGCCGGCCAGCGACGCGAGGAAGATCTCGCCGAATAATCGCCCCGCGGCTGCGAGGGCGCTGTGCGCGCGAGCCTGACTAGGCAAGCATCCTCATGAGTGTCCGGGCGTTCCTCTGCCCCTGATCCTCGTAGTTGTTGTTGAGCACGACGTGCGTGCTCGCCGCTTCAATGGCACCGATCTTCGTTGCCAAATCCGCAAGCTCTGCATCGCTATAATCGTAGTTAAAGCGATCCGCGGAGCTCGTCAGGCCTTTCTTGTTCCAGGTCGCGTGATTGCGGCCGTGCAAGCGCACGATCGATAGCGCCGGGTTGGTCACCTGCCAGACGGGCGGGATGTAGTTCGCGATGCCCTGCGGCTCGTCGACGATGACGTTGACCAATCCCAGCGCGCGCTCGAACTTGAGTGTGCTCTGCTCATGGCTTCCTTCGAACCACGTCTTGTTGCGGAACTCCACGCTCAGCTGATAGCCGGCAAGCTGCTCGTGGCAGTGCTCGATGTGGGCGAAGCTCCTGCGGTGAAAGGCCACCCACGGGGCGAATTGAAAGTGGACCGCCGCCAGCTTTCCGGAACGACGCAGAGGCGCGATACCTTCTCTGAATCGCGTCCACATCTCGGCGGAAATCTCCGCCGGCAGATCCTTGTAGTAGAAATGTCTTCCCTTGACGGGGCCGAGCGCTTCGGCGAGGTCTTTCGGCAGCGCACCGGGTGAGGTCTGGTGTCCGGTGAAAAGGCGGAACGCTTTTATGTTGAAGGTGAAGTCGGGCGGCGTTCGCTCCGCCCACAGCTGCGCGACCTGAGGCGCCGGCATCGCGTAATAGCTGCTGTCGATCTCGACCAGCGGAAACTGCGAGGCGTAGTAGCGAAGGCGATCCTCCGGCGAGCTGCACTTCGGCGGGTAGAAGCGGCCCGACGCGATCAGGCTCTTGTCGGTCCACGAGGCGGTGCCGATCAGGATGCGACTCACAGCCTGTCCTCAGGCGACCCCATCCGGCACCCACACCGGAACTTGCATTCAGGCGAGTGCGGCTTTCACGCGCGCCGGGGTAAAGGGCAGGTCGCGAATGCGGCGGCCGGTCGCATTGACGAACGCGTTGGCGATCGCCGCCGCCGTGGGGCCCTGCGCGCCTTCACCCACGCCGAGGGACTTCTCCTCCGGCCGGTCGATGAGCTGCACGTCGACTGCCGGGACTTCCGTCATGCGCAGGATCGGGTAGTCGGCCCATGATCGGGTCAGGATCTGCTGCGCGTCGAACGCGATTGCCTCGCGCAGCGTCCAGCTGGTGGATTGGATGCAGCCTCCCTCGATCTGAAGCGCGAAGCCGCTCGGATTGACGATCATTCCGGCGTCCGCCGCCGCCCAGATCTTCGGCACCCGCACCGCACCGGTCCCGGGGTCGACTTCCACTTCCGCGATCACCGCGCAATACACCGCTAGATTCTTGTACTTGGCGAACGCAAAGCCGCGGCCGCGCCGCCCGTCGCCCTTTTCGCCGGCGTTCCAGCCTGCGTTTGCCGCGACCGCTTCGATCACCGCCTTCGCGCGCGGGTCGGCAAGCTGGCGCAGCCGGAACGCGACCGGATCGGCACCTGCGGCCACCGCGAGCTCGTCCATGAACGATTCCGCCGCGAACACGTTCGCGTATGCGCCAAGGGTGCGCAACGCCGAGACACGAAGCGGCATCTGCGGCAGCAGATGATTGATCGTGCGGTACTGCGGGAACGCGTACAGCGGCACCGCGTTGCGGTCGCTGCCGCCGGAGGGTTGCGCGATGTTGCGGCCAGGCCCCGGGGTCAGTGGCTGTTCCAGGTGCCAGCTCGCCAGCAGGTTGCAGCCGTCGGGATCGCCAGGACGCATGCTGTGCGTGTGACTCCAAAGCTCGTGCTGCCAGTCGACCACGTTTCCGCTCGCGTCAAGCGTCGCAGCGAGCTGGATCGCCATCGCCGAACCATAGGGTTCCCACGCGAACTCGTCGTCGCGCATCCATTGCAGCTTGACCGGCCGACCCTTCGCCGCGCGCGCCACCAACGACGCGTCGAGTGCGACGTCATCCGCGCCGTTCTGGCCGTAGCAACCAGAACCCTCACGATGAATCACCACGATGTCGCTGGGCGAAAGTGAAAGCGCCTTTGCGAGATCGCCGCGCAGCGGGAACACGCCCTGCGTGTGGCTCCATACCGTGAGTTTGCCGGCGCGCCATTGCGCTACCGCGCACGAGGGCCCGATCGCCGCGTGCGCGGTGAACGGTCGCGTGTAGCTCGCCTCGAATTTGTGCACCCCGCGCGCCGCCGCGTCGGCGTTGAGCTTCTCGCCCACTACCGAATCCTTGGTCGGGCTGCGCTTCATGTGCGCGTACAGCGCCGGACCCGACGGCGGCAGGTCGGCTGTTGCATGCCATTTGCAGTGCCTGCGCAGCGCCTGCGCGGCGGCGATCGCCTGCTCCTCACGCTCGGCGGCGACCCCGATGAAGTTGCCGTCACGCACGACCACGACCACGCCCTGCATCTTCCGTGCTGCCCGATCGTCGATCGCGACCAGCTTGGCGCGATACGAAGGCGGTCGCACCACGCGGCCGAATAGCATGCCGGGCAGTCGCAGATCCTGCACGTACGCGACGCCGCCGGTCACCTTGGCGGGAAGATCGCGGCGTGGAACGCTCTTGCCGATGTAGGTGCGCTGCGACGCAGCCTTGGGCTTGGCCTTTGCCGTCGCTTCGCGCGCGAGTGTCGCGTCGGTGGTGATCGCCCAATAGCTGATTGTTTCACCCGTCGGCCCGATGATCGTCCCATCCTCGATGCGAAGATCGTGCGCGGGCGCGCCGAGCCTGGCCGCCGCGGTGTCGAGCATGATTTCGCGCGCCTCGGCCGCCGCAAAGCGAACGGCAGTCCCCCCTTGCTCGATCGAGAGGCTGCCGGAAGTCACGCCTTCGTTCGGTGTGCGCGAGGTGTCGCCCGATACCATCTCGATGCGCTGCAAATCGACGTCGAGTTCGTCAGCGGCGATCTGTGCGAGCGCGGTGGTGATGCCCTGGCCCAGTTCGACCTTGCCGGTGAAAACCGTCACCTTGCCATCGGATCCGATACGCAGCCACGCATCCAAGCGGCGGTTGCTGTTGAGACTGCCGGGAAGCGATGCTTCAGCGGCAGGCTGAGCAGCAGCTCTCGTCAGGGGCAGGAGCGAGAACGCGACGGTGAGCGCCGCGCCTTGCTGAAGGAAGCGGCGTCGCGTGGGAAGCTCGAGCGCGGGTCCGTTCACGCTGCCATCTCCTTCGCCGCGCGCTGCACTGCCCGCACGATACGATTGTGCGTGCCGCAACGGCACAGGTTTCCGGCGAGCGCCTCGCGGATCTGAGCCTCCGTCGGTCTGGGGTTGCGGTCGAGCAGCGCTTTGGCGCTCATCATCATGCCGGCCACGCAGTAGCCACATTGCGCCGCCTGCTCCTCGATGAAGGCCTTCTGCAGCACTCCGGGGTTTTCGGCAGTGCCCAAGGCCTCGACCGTGACGATTTTCTTGCCGACCGCTGCCGAGGCCGGCGTTACGCAGGATCGGACCGCTTCGCCGTCGATGACTACGGTACATGCGCCGCACTGTGCGAATCCGCAGCCGTACTTGGCGGCACTGAGTTCCAAGTCGTTGCGCAGCACATAGAGCAGCGGTGTGTCGCGCGCAGCCGGAACCGTACGCAGCGTGCCGTTGACATCAAGGGTGATAGGCATGCAAATCTCCGATCCGGCTTGCAGATTGCCGCGTCATAGTGCTGATGACGGCTTCGCCGCCATACTGAGCGGTTTCGCGGCCGGGCTCAACTGCCGGGGCCGACGCGCCCAAGACGCTATGCAGATTCTCCGAATGCGAGCCTGAACATCTCGTCCTCGCGCAGCGCTGCTCCCTGCGCGATGAGCTTTGCTCGCCCGTCGGCGCGAAGCCCGGCCGTGAGCAGCGGATCGAGACGACCGTGCAGCAGCGGAGCCCAGATGCTGATGTTCTCACCGGTGCGCGCGTGCAGGGCTTCGTCGAATCCCACGATGCGCGCTGCTATATCCAGGCGGCCGACTAATGCATTGAGCAGCGCAAGCGGCAAGAGCATCCGGTGCTGGTCACCTTCATGCAGAAGGCGGATATAGCCATTACGCGCCGAGCTCGCCGCCTCGTCGGTCCGACCCAGTATGAGCAGCGCTATCAGCTCAGCGAAATAGAGCTGGCCGGCCCCCGCATCCGTGCCCAGTGCATGAAGGCGCGCAATGCCCTGGCGCGAGTGCTCGAGTGCTTCGAGCGGCCGACCCAGCAGTGATTCCACGAGCGCGACGTTGGACATGGAATACAGCGCAGCGACTTCGGCGCCAGCGTCGCGACAGATAGCGACCTGCCGCTGGGCACAGGCGAGCGCCTCGTCGAGCCGGTTCTGGCGGCCCAACCAGTAGCAGCGCGCGAATTGCAGTTTGGCCCGCTGGCGCGCAGGCCAGTGTGACTCTTCGAGTCCCGCCGCCTCGTCGATGTGCGCCTGCGTTTCGGCGATCGTTGCGAAGCGCGTGCCTTGGACGGCAGCGAACGTCAACGCCCCGAACTGCCGCTGGCGGTGATCGAGCTGCCGATACAACGCGGCTGCTCGCACCGCGGCGTCGTAGCTTTCGCGCCGGGTGGAGTAGATGCCGAGCTCGGCCACCGTCAGCCAGAATCGCGCCGCCGCATCCCTCGACACGCTCGCGTCGACGTATGAGCGCAAGGCGAGGCAGCGCTCGAGACCTTCCGCCAGGTGTGACGACGACCACCACACGCTGTACGACACGCCCGCCAGTGCGACCGCCAGCGCTCCTTCGGCCGCGCTGTGCGTCCACTCGAGCGCGGCACGCAAGTTGTCCAGCTCGACTTTCGCGGCGGGCTCGATGTCCCCGGTAACGCGCCAGCGCGCGTCGTAATGCTCGAATGTCTGCAGCACCGCAAGAATCGCCTCGGCGTGACGGCGCAGCGTCGGCTGCATTTCACCGGCTTCCGCAAGTCGCTCCAGCGCGTATGCACGCGTCGTCTCCAACATCCGGTAACGAGGAATGGCATCGCCCTCGGCGAGCACCAGCGATTTGTCCACCAGCGCGCCTAGATGATCCAGCGTCGTCCATGGGTCGATCCGATCGTCGCTCGCCACGTGCTGGGCGGCCTCCAAGGTGAAGCCCCCGACGAACACCCCCAGTCGCCGCAATATGGTCTGCTCGTCCGTTGTCAGCAGTGCGTGACTCCATTCCAGCGTTGCCCTCAAAGTCTGGTGCCGGCGCAGCACGACACGCGCGCCGCCGGTGAGCAGATTGAAACGCTCATGCAGTCGCGTGCGCAATCCCTCGACGCCGAGCAGCGGGACCCGCGCCGCCGCGAGCTCGATGGCGAGCGGTATGCCATCGAGGCGCTGGCAGATCTCGATGACTGCCTGCACTTTGTTTTCCGTCAGCTGGAAGCGTGGATCGACGGCCTGTGCGCGCGCTGCGAAGAGTTGCACCGCGCCGGAGCGCGAGGCGCCTTGCGCATCGGCTGCCGGCGGGATGGCCAGGCCGCCCAGGCGATACACGTGCTCGTCGGCCGCCTTGATCGTTTCCTGACTGGTGACGAGCACGCTCAGTCGCGGTGCCGCAGCGGTCACGGTTTCGATCACCATCGCGACGTCGTCCGTCAGATGTTCGCAATTGTCGAGTACCAGCAACGCGCGACGCCCTGCGAGCTGCGAGCGCAACGCGAGGGCCGTGGCGCGCTCGCCTTCGATGCGCATGCCCATCGCCTGAGCCATCGCGGACGGGACCAGTGCGCCATCGGTCAGTGCGGCAAGCTCGATCCACCATACGCCATCGGGATAGTCGGTCGTGGCCTCGGTCACCAGACGGGCAGCGACCGCTTGCGCCACACGCGTCTTGCCGATGCCGCCGGAGCCGGTGATCGTGACCACCGCGTGCTCACGCACCAAGGCGACGATCGCATCGACATCCTCGTCGCGGCCATACAGCGACGGCAGCCGCGAGGGCAGGTTGGTGCGCGCGCTGGCAATCGTTTCTGCGTCATCTCCGCGAGTCGCGAGCCCGGGCTGCGCCGCGTCCTGCGGAAGCGCGCTGGCATCCTCCACCACAACGGGTAGATTGAATCGATAACCTCGCCCCGGGATGGTCGCGAGCGCGTCGGGGCCGAGGATCTTTCGCAATGTCGATACCTGGACCTGGAGGTTGTTCTCCTCGACCACGAGCCCCTGCCACACCGCGGCGAGCAGATCGTCCTTCAGGATCAGCGTTCCGGGACTGTCGGACAGATGGACGAGGAGATCGAACGCGCGCGCGCCAAGCGGCACCGGTACACCATCGGCAAGCAGGAGCCGCTCGGCGGGGTACAGTTCGAAACGGTCGAATCGACGCGCTGCCGAACGTGATCGCAACCTATCCGCGGTGTCCATAGGCTACGCTGCGGTCACGCCTTCTTGCGCCGCGCAGCGGGTGCGCGCGTTGCCCGTCCTGGCTGCTGCGGTGCAGGCTGGACCGCCGGGGGCTTGATGTTCGCCTTCAGCGACGCGTTGAGCGCGGTCGCCAGTGCGGCGTCGCCGCTCACCAGGTCGCTCCACGCAACGTCGAGTCCCTTGCGCCGGCCCTTCAGCGCGAGCGTGAAGCCCTCGGCCGAGAGCGTGAGCGTGTACGGCTGGTGCGCGATCAGCAGTTCCCGTTTGAGTGTTCCCTCGAGTTTGGTCGTCATGAATGCTCCATCGTGAGCCCGTGTGGCGGAAACAATTGACGCTGCGCGCGTCGTCCCCTAGTCTAGGTGGACACCGCCCCTCGCCGAATGCCGCGTGCTGCCAAGTCGTCCGATACGTTGCCATGCTTGACCAGAACACGCTAGCCTACCTCGACCTCGTCGATAGCCACGGGCACTATCATCCTCAGGGCGAAGTCTCGTTGACCGAGGGCGTCGAGTTGGTGACGCAGGCGATCGTCTTCTGCCGCGACTCCCGCATCTCACGGCTGCTTGTTGACCTCACGTTGCTGACGGGCTACGCGGCGCCGACGCTCGACGACCGTTACTGGATGGCACAGGACTGGGCGGCAGCCGCCAAGGGCACCCTCGTTCTTGCTCTGGTCGCGCACGCCGAGCAAATCCACCCTGGCAAGTTCGGGGTGAAAGTCGCGAACGATGCGGGATTGAAGAGCGACGTCTTCACCTCCCCCGCAGAAGCGCTGCAGTGGCTGCTGGGCATGATGCCATGACAGCGCCAGTGGGCGGCGGACGGCGACGCGCTAGCCGCGAAGCGCGGGGAGCAGCCCCGCGAAGATACTGATCACCACGGCGTTGGCAAGATCGATCAGGAATGCACCCACGACCGGCACCAGGATGAACGCCTGCGGTGCGTAGCCATAGCGCTCCGAGATCGCGTGCATGTTCGCGATCGCGGTCGGCGTCGCCCCGAGGCCGAAGCCACACTGGCCGGCGACCAGCACCGCCGCCTCATAATTCGACCCCATCACGCGGAAGGTCACCAACGTCGTATAGAGCGCGACACAGGTCGCCTGCAACGCGAGGATCACGAACATCGGCAGCGCCAGCGTCGCCAGCTGCCATAGCTTGAGGCTCATCAGCGCCATCGCAAGGAACAGCGACAACGCAACGTTGCCAGCGAACGCAAGCGCGCTCCCATCGACCTCATGCAGCTTCACCAGCGCCAGCAGATTGCGCAGCAACGCACCGACGAAAAGCGTCCACACGAACGAAGGCAGCGTGAAGATCGGATTTTCGGTCAACCCGGTGAGCTCGGCACCCAGCGACATCGAGGCTGCGATGAGGAAGATCGTGAAGGTGAGCCGTTGCGGGCCGAACGGAGCGTTGGACTCGGCGGCGTCCTGCGTGCGCGTTGCCGACTCCTGAACGCCGAGTGGTTTCCCCGCGGCCTTGAGCCGCTCGACCAGTCTTCCCGCGACCGGCCCGCCAACCAGGCCACCCATGATCAGGCCGAAGGTCGCCGAAGCGAGGGCGATGCCGGGCGCCGCTGTCAGCCCGAAGGACTCCGCGAACTTCTGCCCCCACGCGGCGCCGGTGCCGTGCCCCCCGGACATGGTCACCGAGCCGGCGATGAGTCCGATCAGAGGATCGATGCCCATCGCCTTCGCCGCTGCGATGCCGACCACGTTCTGCACGAACAGCATCCCTACTACGCAGGCGGCGAACAGCAGCAGAGCGAACCCGCCGCGCGCGAGCATGCGCACGTCCGCGCCGAGCCCGATGGTCGCAAAGAAGGCGAGCATCAGCGAAGGTTGCAGCGCGGTGTCGAACGCGATGCCGACGCCGGCGAAGTGCAGGGAGGCGACGATTATCGCGGCGAGCAAGCCGCCGACGACCGCCTCGGGTATCGAATATTTCTTGAACAGCGCGGTGCGCTCGACCAGCGCGCGTCCGCTGACGAGCACCAGCGCCGCAATGGCCAGGGTGGCGGGGACGGCGAGTTTGAATTCCAAGCAATGAGCTCGCGGCGCCCGCGGGTGCGATCGGCCGATCGCCCTTCCGGGCAGCGACGCGACCTTAGCACGCGGCTCGTGCACTGGCGAGCCGCTGGCGTGCTCTCGAAGACGCCTGCCGGGTCAGCCGGCTCGATTCGCCATCAAGTGGCCGTCGACCGCCTGCACTGCGCCGGTGAGGGGGTCGACGCGCACCTTCACTTCCCTGGCGCCGGACTGGAGGCTGGCTATTGTGCACGTCACCAGCACGACGCGCGGGTGCAGCGGATCCTCGGGAGCGACGCTCAGACGAAGCTCACTCACGGACAGCCCGAACGCCTCACGGAGATGATGCACGGCGATTGCCGCCTGGTAGGCCAGCGTCGAATTCAGGTACGTCTCGGCCCTGGCATAGGAATGAACGGGATCCGAATCCTTGGTCATGAGTCCATGGCTCGCTAATTGCAACGGCAAAAATATAGCGTTCCCTTTTTCGGATTTCAAGCGCGTCACGGGCGGGAATGCGGCGGGTCGCGCCAAAGCCGGCGCGCGGCCGTGTAAGAATTACAAAACGAACCATGTCGGGTCCCAAGGTCTGAGCGTTGCTGCATAATATGGAGCTGTAGTGCGACGAAAAAATCGATTTTGTCTCGCATTCAACCCACCGAGGAACCACGATGAGCGCTCAACCTTTTTTGACCGACGTGAAGACTCTGCGCGAGCGTGCGCGCCAGCACATTGAAGAAGGCGCCATCACCGCAACCTACGGCGGCGACCTGGCAACTGCGATCAAGCTGCTCAACGACGCGCTGGCCACCGAAATCGTGTGCGTGCTTCGCTACAAGCGCCACTATTTCATGGCCAAGGGAATCCAGAAAGGGCCGGTGGCCGACGAATTCTTGGAGCACGCCAACGAAGAACAGGCGCACGCCGATCGGCTGGCCGAGCGCATCGTGCAGCTCAACGGCGCTCCCGACCTCGCTCCAGGGGGATTGCTGAGCCGCAGCCACACCGAGTACGTCGAGGCCGGCGACGACCTGGTGGCGATGATCAAGGAAAACCTGGTCGCTGAGCGCATCGCCATCGACAGCTACAGGGAAATGGCGACTTACTTCGCCGGCTTCGACTCGACCACGAGACGGTTGCTGGAAGACATTCAGGCCGAAGAGGAAGAGCACGCCGACGACCTGGCGGACTTGCTGCAGCACATCAGCAAGGACATCAAGCGCTGACTCGGGCGGGACTCGCTGCCGCTGCGGGCGCGCCCTGCGGCAGCATCGCGACCACGCGTGTTCCCGCGCCTTTTTCACCCGACACCGTCACCGACCCGCCGAGCGCTTGCGCGCGCTCGCGCATGCCGCGTATTCCGTGCGATGTCGCCTTCACCAGATCACTCGCGTCGATGCCGACGCCGTTGTCGTCCACCTGCAGGACTAAGCCGTGGTCGGCCTGCGTCAGGCTGACATGTACCTCGGTCGCGCCCGCATATTTGACGACGTTGGTGATCGTTTCCTGAAAAATGCGGAACAAAGCGAGCGCTGCCGCGCGATCGACGACGACTTCCGATTCGGGCAGGTCGAGATGGAAGCGGATGTTGGAGTGCTTCTGGTACTCGCCCGCCTGCCAGCGCAGCGCCGACGCCAGCCCGAGGTCGTCGAGAATGCTGGGGCGAAGCTCGGTCACGATCTTGCGCGTCGATGCGACCGCCGAGCGCACCAGCGCCAGCATGCCCTCGTATTTGCGCCGCGCGGTTTCGGAGACGCCGGCGCTGTGCTCCATCAGCCAGTCGAGGTCGATACGCAGGCCCGTCAGCGTGGAACCGAGCTCGTCGTGGACCTCGCGCGCGATATGCGCCTTCTCGTCCTCGCGCACCGACTGGAGATGGCTCGACAGCGCGCGCAGCTCCTCGCGCGAGCGCTCGAGCTCGATCTGCGCGAGGCGCGCCTGCGAGTCGTCGAAGATCACGCCATCCCATAGCGTGCTTCCGTCGTCGGCAAATCGCGGCTTGGCGCGAATGCTGATCCAGCGCTCGTTCGCGTCGTGTCGCGGCTGCAGCCGACCGGTCCAGTTGAACGTCGATAGGCGCGAGGCCGAATCGTTCAACGTCGCAAGCATGCTGGCGCGGTCTGCGGGGGACAGGAGCGAGAACAACGTCTCGATGTCCTCCGTGAGCGCCGAGGGCTCTTCGCCTGTCACCGACAGCGCGCCCTGGCTCACGTAGAGAAAGCGAAGTTTCCCTTCGTCGTTGCGCTCGAGCTTGAACACCATGCCCGGCACATTGGTGGTCATGCGCTGATAGCGCTCCTCGCTTTCCTTGAGCGCATCCTCGGTCTTGCGACGCGCCGTATTATCGAAGCACGAGCACAGATAGCCCGCGAAGGCGCCCTCGAGGTCATGATAGGGCCGGCCGCTGCAGATGATCGACCCGAACCCGCCATCGCTTCGTCGCAGGCGGAACTCGAATTCGAAAGGCTGCCGCGTCGGAAAGCCACGCTCGATCGTCTCGCGCCAGATCTTGCGGTCGTCGGGATGCACGTTCTCGAGCCACCCGCCGCCGCGCTCTAGTTCCATCGAGCGTCCCGTGTAGTCGAGCCAAGCCTGATTCAGATATTCGCAGTTGCCCTCGACGTCCGATCGCCAGACCAGGTTGGGGAAGCTCGCGAACAGCGACAGGTAATAATCGCGGGCGCGCTCCGTCTGCTCTCGGAGCTTGATGCGCGGCGTCGCATCACGCGTCACCACCGCGAATCCGCGCAGTGCGCCCGGCTCGTCGCGAATCGCCGAGATGATGTCGTCGCCGCAGTATTGGGATCCGTCCTTGCGCTGGTGCCAGCACTCTTCCTCGAACCAGCCCCGCCGCGCGGCGATGATCAGCTCGCCCTCCGGGGGCGACTGGCGGTCCGGCGGGTAGAGCACCGAGAACGGTTTGCCGATGATCTCGTCGCTTTCGTAACCGTTGAGCAGACGCGCCCCCGGATTCCAGGTGGCTATCCGGCCCTCGGGGTCGAGCATGTAGATCGCACAGTCCCTGACCGAATTGATGATGAGCTGGGTCCGGTTCTCCGCTTCGCGCAGGCTCTGCTCGACACGCTGCCTGCGCGCGACGTCGGCGATCAGGCGCAGGTTCGCGTTCGCGGATTCGCGCGCGCGCACGCGCGCTTCCTGGAAAAGGTACGTTACCAGCGCGAGCAGCGTGGCCAGTGCCGTGCCGAGCAGCAACCCGACCTCGGGTAGCGCCGAGCGTGCCTGGCTGACGTAGGTCTGCGTCGGCGTCACCCGCAGCACCCAGTGCGCGTTTCTGACTGTGATCGGCACGTCGAAGCTCCATTCATCGGACGCCTTGGGCTCCGGCATGGCCATGCTCTGGACGACGCGATCGTCTTCCAGGAGCTCGAAATAATGGTCGTTGTAGCGCCCGTCGATCAGCAGAGTGAGCCAGTTGGGCTGCGCGAGCGCGCCGGAAATCATGCCGATGTAATCATCGCCCTGGAACGTGGGCACGTAGATGACCGCGCCGCTGCCACCGATGCGCAGATTGGAGAAACGACTGATGGTTGGCGCGCGTGTTTGGATCGCCAGATCGATCGCGGGATTGCGCTCCGGGTTGTCGCGAATGCTGTTGCCAAGCAGGTTGGAGGGAGGCACGACCCACTGCACTCTGAAATCCGGTCCCGACCAGCCGATCGCTTTGAATTCGTCGAGATCGCGCAGCAGCGTCGCCGCGTCGAGCTGCCATGTATCTGCCGTGTACTTGTGGATGAGCATCCGCTCGCTCAGGCCCTTGAGAGCATCGATGCGTGATTCAATGGCGCGGCGCACCTCGATACCCGCCGACTTGGCCACCACCTCGGTGCCGTGGCGTATGAACAGCGCCTCCTGCGCAAGCGCGGCTCGCCATACCACCAACGCGCACGCGATGGCCGCCAGCCAGACGATCAATGGCGCCGATCGCCACAATGCGGCGCGCTCATCCTGGCGTCCCATGAGCGCATAGATGAGCATCGTCACCCCGAGCAGCAGGAGCACCAGCGAGCTCACGCGCTCGTCGCCGGCGAATCGCAGCGACTGCGCGGCCAGGTCGCTGCCGCTCCACGCGCCGAATGCGATCAGAAGCGCAAGCGCGGCGGCGATCGAAGCGAACGCGGCGAGCGTGACGGCGCGAAGCGGACTGCGCCGCGGACGCGGGACGAGCAGGAACAGCGCCACACCCAGGATGACCGCAACCAATGCAGTCAGCACGCCGATCCTCGCGTAGCCGGCTGCATCGCGCAGCCATGGATTGTCGAGCAGCGGGTTGCGCATGATCTCGCGCGGGAATGCAAACGCCGCGATGCCGAGCAATCCGATGAACGTCCCTGCGAGC
Source organism: uncultured beta proteobacterium (assembly GCA_963816915.1). Lineage (GTDB taxonomy): Bacteria > Pseudomonadota > Gammaproteobacteria > Burkholderiales > Casimicrobiaceae > PALSA-1003. The sequence goes on along the minus strand of CAWFMK010000006.1, from coordinate 187,966 downwards.
GCGCACATCCTCGCCACCGCGCGCGCACGCAGCGCGTACAGCATGAATCCGACGCCGTAGAGTTCGACGATCCATGCCGTGTCGTATTGCATCGGAGGCGCCCCGGCGATGCGAAGCGCTTCCGGGCCCTGGTGATAGGCGACGAGCGTTGCGCCGGCGAACGCCGCGACGACCGCGCCGACCGCGAGTAGGAGTGCCGCGATCAGGTTATCGGTGCGCTTGAATTCGGGATTGGCGGCAGGGTCGGATATCGGCATGAATGAACTGCGCTGCTCCGGGGGTTCGCTATATCTCCGCGCTGTCCATCATACCGCGCGCCTCGGCTTCGCCACCGTCGCGCTTGTTGAATGCGCTGCCGCATGCGGCCTGCCTGCACCGCAGCCGACAATTTCAGGCGTGCTTGCCGGGAAGGCGTGAACGCTCTGGCGTTTCGACGGGATCGTCGGGCTCGCCGTCGTCCGGATCGATGGGTCCGCCAGGTTCCTCGGGCTCCAGCGGCTCCTTCACCGGCGTATGCGGGGTCCTCGGCGTGTGAGCGTGCATCGGCGGGGAAAAGGTGTGCATCACGGGATGGTACCGATTGCGCTCCCGAATGCAATCACCGTGCCATTCGAAGCTTTGGCTTGCGCGCGTGGCCTGCCGCCCGTATTGCGATTTCTTTGTACAAATTTCCTCGGCCTTTTGAAACTTCTTCGCCGTGGACTGGAGCCGGCCGGGGTCGTTCGGTGCGGTTTCCATCGTGCGCACAACCGTCTCGGGGCTGGCATGGGGATTGCGAGCAGTCGATCCGCAGGGGCCGAGATGTCGAGATCGGAACCATCCCTCCCATGGCCCGCTTTCATATTTCAGCGCCCCTGCCCTTCTACGATACGTTGCAGGAATTTCGATGACCCGAGCTTTAGCCAAATTCGCCTTTTACGTGCTCGCAGCAGCTGCTCTCGTCGATCTCGCGCGCTTTCGCGCTCGACACCACGCGGCCCGCACCAAGAAGGAAGCCATCATGAACTGGGAGAACGAGGGCGGCGCCGTTCACCCGGTACGCTGAGCCTGGGTGCCGCTCGGCCAGCGAGCGCTTCGTCTGTAGGACCAGCGCCTACGAGCCCTTGCGCTAACAGCTACAGTATTAAAAGCTGTCGGCCGATAGCGCAGGGGAGCGCCGGCCGCCAACATGGCTCGTCGCATTTTCGCGAACGGATGGAGCAGGTCATGTTGGGTGAAATCCAGAGTCTGGCGAATCTAGCAAAATATCCATCGACCGGCACGCCTGCGGAAGCGTCGGCAACGGTACGCCAGAACGCGGGGCGCGCCGTCCCCGCGGGAAGCGCACTGGAGCACTTCGGCTCGCTCTATGGCGCGTGCCCATCGATGCGCAAGATGTTCAAGAAAATAGAGCGCCTGGCGCGATCGAATGCGCCCGTGATCGTGCTCGGTGAAAGCGGAGCGGGCAAGGAGCTCGTCGCCAACACTTTGCATCATCTTTCCGCGCGCTCGGAAGCACCCTTCATCGCGGTGAATTGCGGCGCGCTCGCCGAAAACCTGATCGAGAGCGAGCTTTTCGGTCACGAGCGGGGCAGCTTCACGGGTGCGCTGCGCACGCACCGCGGCTGCTTCGAGCGCGCCGATGGTGGGACGCTTTTCCTCGACGAGATCACCGAGATGCCGCTGGAAATGCAGGTGCGGCTGCTGCGCGTGCTCGAGACCGGCCGCTTCTGCCGCGTCGGCGGTGATCAGGAACTCTCCACCGATGTGCGCGTGCTGGCCGCGACCAACCGGGACCTGTCGCACGCTGTCGCTTCCGGACGCCTTCGCGAGGACCTGATGTATCGCCTTTGCGTGATTCCTGTGGTGGTTCCGCCGTTGCGCGATCGCGGCGAAGATTCCGTGCTGCTCGCGCAGATGTTCCTCGATACGCTCAACGACGAGCATGCCGAGAAAAAGAGCCTGAGCGATGCCGCAATCCGCCGCATCCGCGAGTATCGCTGGCCTGGCAACGTACGCGAGCTCAAGAATGTGATCCATCGCGCGTTCGTTCTTTCCGACGACGAGGTCGACGTCGACATCGACGCGGCGCGCACTCCCGAGGAGATCACCGTTTCCAATGGCGCGTCGGTCGGCGTGACGGTAGCCACGACGTCGGGATTCGGCGAGACCTTCTCGGTGTGCATTCCGGTGGGAATGTCGCTCGATGATGCAGAGCAGGCGCTGATCAGGGCGACGCTCGACTCGGTCGATGGCAGTAAGGTCAAGGCGGCACAAGTGCTGGGCATCAGTCTGAAGACGCTGTATAACCGCCTGCATGCATACGATCAGGGAGACATCGCACGAAAGGCCGCGCGGCCTCCCTGCGCTGCGCTGGCTGCATGACGTGTATCGTGACTTTGACAATCCTCTTTTCTATAATGTGATCGGTTACTCTCATGTATGCGCACACCCAAAGACGCCTCTCTACCGGGGCGGACGGAGGTAACGCCGCCGTGGTGACACAGAAGACACGTGTTCTGATCGTCGATGACCACGCTGTAGTGCGCGCCGGCTTCAGGCAACTGCTCGAAGGCACCGACGACCTGCACGCGGAAGGCGAGGCGGGAACCGCTGCGGCCGCACTCAAGGAAGCGGCGACTGGAAAGTACGATGTCGTGCTGCTGGACATATCGCTTCCCGATGCCAGCGTGCTTGAAACCGTCAGTACGCTGCGCCGTCGCCATCCGGATCTGCCGATCCTGGTCGTGAGCATGCACGCGGAGGAGCAATACGCAGTCAATTTGCTGCGCGCCGGCGTGAGCGGATTTTTCCCGAAGGCGGGAGAGGCGAAGGACATGCTCCACGCGATCCGCACCATCGCCGACGGAAAGAAGTACATCAGCTCGACACTCGCCGAAGCGCTGGCCATGGAGGCCGCGGGCGATGCGCCAGAGCCGTTGCATCGCCAGCTATCCACGCGTGAATTCCAGATTTTCGTGCAACTTGCCGCGGGCAAGACCGTCACCGATATCGGCAATGAGCTTTGCCTGAGCGTGAAGACCGTAAGCACCTATCGCACGCGAATACTGGAAAAGATGAACCTGTCGCGCAATGCGGAGCTGACCGCTTATGCGCTGCGACACAACCTGATGAGCTAATGCGCGCCGGTCTCAGCGTGAATCCACCCGTAGATAACCCGCGACGTGTACCGCTGCGGGTTTTCGTGGTCGAAGATTCCGAACTCATTCGCAAGCGCATTGTGGACAACGTGCGCTCGATCGGCGGTTTCGATGTCGTCGGCTTCGCGGAGTCGGCCGGCGAGGCGGTTCGGTCCATCGATCGCCTGCACCCCGACATCGTGATCACGGACATCAGACTCAAGGAAGGCAACGGCATCGAAGTCGTTCGTCATATGCGGGCAAACGCCTATACGCCGCGGCCGCGCATTTTCGTTCTCACCAACTACGCGTTCCCGGAATACAAGCATCAATGCTCGGTCGCGGGTGCGGACGAGTTCTTCGACAAGTCGTCCGAATACGATCGATTTCTCGAGCTGTTGCACACCGTCCAGTAACTTGGTTTCGTTGGACGGTTCGCCGCCTGGCCGCGGCTCGTCCCCCCTTTCACCGTTCTGCCTCGCAGGGCTGTTGCGTGCCTGCGGTGGCATGGCGATTGCATTCTTTCCCGTAGCTGTGGGTGCAGCGGCGAAATACCGCGGCTTTATCAGGTTTCGTCGCCGGCTTCGAGTAACTCTTGCTCTGAGGAGCGGAAAGGATTGCAAATGTTGCACTATGCGCTCGTATTTTTCATAGTGGCGCTCATCGCCGCCGTGTTCGGATTCACGGGCATTGCGGCAGGCGCGGCGGAAATCGCCAAGGTGCTGTTCGTCATTTTCCTGATCCTGTTCATCGTCTCGTTGATCGCCGGGCTGTTCCGGCGCGGTACGTAGGCGGCCATACCTGCGCCGGATGCGACCGGAGCTGCGCACCGGTCACGGCCGCCACGGATACCCGGCGGCGCAGCGAAACGAGTACTGCGGCAGGCTTCAGGCGAAGGCCGGTTCGTGAAGTTCTAGGAGCGATGCATGCTGAAATGGGCCATCATCTTTTTTCTCATCTCGGTTGTCGCCGCGTTTTTCGGCTTCACCAACGTGGCGGCAGGCGCGCAATCGATTGCGCGACTGTTGTTTTTCCTGTTCCTGGTGCTGTTCCTGATCGTGCTCATTTTCGGGGTCATCGCCGGGAAAACACTTTTTTGATCGGTAGGAACGGCGTGCAGGCACGCCGCCTTAGCACCCGCCGGAGGCACGTTACCTGCGGTGGGATCCAACAGTCATCGAGCAGCGGAGCAGGCAATGGACAACACGGGTTCGGCGGTGGAACGCAAGGCGAATCAGGCGCACATGGCGGTCGACGAAGTCGCGCAGCGGGCTGCCGACAAGGCAGGTCCTGCGATCGATCGCGTTGCGCAGGCGGCGCATCAGACGGTCGACAAACTCGCAGGGGCGGCGGTGCCGGCTGCGCAGTGGGCTATGCAGAGCGCGGATCAACTCAGGCAGCAGCAGGATGAGCTGCTCGAATCGTGCCGTGGCTATGTGCGTGAGCGGCCTATCGTGGTAGTCGGCGTGGCGTTGCTGGCGGGCTACCTGTTCGGTCGCATGGGACGCTGATGCTGCGCTCTCGCATCAGTGTAGTCGCCGTATCGGGGAGGATGAGGTTGCGGCGAACTGCGAGTCGTTCATGCGTAGCGGCGGGCCACACAGCCCGCCGCTGCGTTTTCGAAGCGGACGCGTGCCTGCGGGTGTGACCGGGCGTCGCGTGGGTGCCGACGGCGTCGTCGATGACGCGCCGCCCGCACCGCGTCGGCCGGCGCCGGTGCTGTCGGTGGAGGAGGCGCCCGCCGGGACGGAGGCCGCTGCTTCTGCCCCGGTGTCCGCCCGCAGTGTTGCCCTGATCCTTGTGGCAGCCATCCTCGCCGCGTTCGCATTGCGCGCCGGCGCCGCGTTTTTCATTCCCCTGCTGATAAGCCTGTTTCTGAACTACGCGCTGGCCCCGCTGGTCGACCGGTTCGAGCGATTCGGAATCATGCGTCCGATCGGCGCAGCATTTGCGGTGGCACTCGTGGGCCTGATTTTCGGCGGGGCAATCTACCGTCTCTACAACGATGCCGGCGCGGTCATCGAGCAGGTCCCCCCCGCCGTGCAAAGGCTGCGCGTGGCGCTGATGATTGCGCAGCGCGATCACACCGGAACGCTCGAGCACGTCAAACGCACCGCCGACGAGCTCGAGAAACTGGCCAAGGCTGCAACTCCCGAGCCCTCCGCGCCTGCGGCCGCCACCACGCCGCCGCCGCGCGTTGCCGTGCCGCCATCGGAAACGGCGATCGACTTCCGCTCGCTGCTGCTGGTGGGGACCAGCAGCATTTTCATTGCGATGGGGCAGGTTTTCTCGGCGCTGTTTCTTACCTTCTTCCTGCTCTGCGCGGGCGATCTTTTCCGGCGCAAGCTCGTCCACGTTGCGGGACCGTCACTCACCCGACGCAAGACCATTCTGTCGATCCTCAACGAAGTGGATCGGCAGAATCAGCGCTACTTCGCGGTCGTGTTGTCGATCAATCTGGCGGTGGGCATCGCCACCGGCCTCGCGCTTTACGCGATCGGGCTCGACCGTCCCGACGTCTGGGGCATCGCCGCGGCGGTCCTGCACAGCATTCCCTATATCGGCCCGGGCATCGTCGCAGCGGGCGCGGCGCTCGTCGCCTACGGTCAGTTCGGGACCGCGCAGGCAGCGTTGCTCGCAGGCAGCCTACCCGTCGTCATCGCGGGAGCGCTCGGCGTCGGCCTGCAGACGTGGCTCATGGGGCGCGCTGCACGCATGAATTCGCCGTCCGTGTTCGTCTCTCTGCTGTTCTGGGGAATGATCTGGGGCGGGTGGGGACTGCTGCTCGCGGTGCCACTAAGCGTTGCCATCAAGACCATCTGCGAGCGCGTGGAAAAGCTACGTCCGGTCGCAGAGCTCCTCGGGCCCTAGAACGCCAACGCAGATTCGCTTCGGCTCCCTGCGAGGTCGCGCCCAGCGCGCAGATTTACACGGCAGCAGTGGAAGATTTACCGCACTCCCGCCCCCCGGAGCCGGCGCTATGTACGCAAGTCGTTGTTTCAGCAGGACGAGTTGATTGGCACACGCGTTGCTGAATCAGGTGTACCAGCGCAGCGTTCTGCGAATGGCATTTCACCTACGAGGAGTCTCCATGAACTGGGATCGTGTTGAAGGCAATTGGAAGCAGATGTCAGGCAAGGTCAAGGAACAGTGGGGCAAGCTCACAGATGACGCGCTCTCGCAGGTCAACGGTCAGCGCGACCAGCTGATCGGCAAGATTCAGGAAGCCTATGGCGTGAGTCGCGATGAGGCGGACCGTCAAGTGCGCGACTGGGAACGCCTCAACTAGGCGGCCACACGCACTCAGCGCGCCCACCAATCTTCAGGAGAAACCAATGAAACTCACCATGACCGAGGCTCTTTGCATGGCGACGCTGAGCGCTTTCGCGTTTGGCGCACATGCAGCTACCGACGCGGAAAAGACGATCAAGAACCAGTACAACGCCGCGGTCGATCAGGCCGACGCGGAGTACAAGGCGGCAACGGATGCATGCAAGACTCGGCAAGGCAACGACAAGGACGTGTGCATGCAGGAGGCCAAGGCGACACGCGACAAGGCAAAGGCGGACGCCAAGGCGATGCGCAAGTCGCACAACGCGATGACTGACGCACACGAAACCAAGATGGACGCCGACTACAAGGTCGCCAAGGAACGTTGCGACTCGCTGAGCGGCGATGCCAAGGACAGCTGCATCAGCAGTGCGAAGCTCAAATATCACCAGTAACGGCGTCGGGGGCTCGATGATGAAGGCGAACGTTTTCTATGTGTGTCCGGCGCCGCGAGGCGGCTGGTCCGTGTTCGGCTCCGGCATCGAGCCGCCGCTCTCGACCTTTCCCGGCCGCGACGCCGCCGTCGAGTTCGCGTGCGAAGTGGCCGAGAGTGCGGTTCCGGGCGAAGTCAGGATCCTGGGCTTCGGTGGAACCGTCGAGGAGCTGTGGGTGTGCGCATCCGTGGCCCGCACCTCTGCATCGCGCCGCGCGTCCTCCCACGTTCTGATGCAATAAACAACCGATAAGGAAAACGACATGAGCATCGGCACGATACTTCTGATCCTCCTGGTACTCGTCTTGATCGGCGCGTTACCGGCGTGGCCCTACAGCTCCAGCTGGGGCTACGGACCGAGTGGGATTGCCGGCGTGATTGTCCTCGTGCTGGTGGTTCTGCTCCTGATGAAAATAATCTAGCGCTCCTGCATTTCGCGACAGGGCCATGCAGCCCTGTCGCGAAACGCACACCGATGCGATGTCGGTGCGATTCCTACAGCGATATCCGACCGGGGCTGATTATTCCAATCGGTATGCCCCGCTAAAATCCTTCTCGTTCGCGCGCTCATTGGCCGCGCTTCCCGGGTATTCAATGAAAACCTTTCACATCGATTGTGAGCTTCGCTACGACGTTCTTCAGCAGACGCTTTTCCTGCTGAACATCGCGGTGCCCACGCTCGACGACCAGCATGTCTGCGCCGAGTCCATCACCACCGTCCCCGAGCTTCCGGTGGAGCAGTTGCAGGCGCGGGACTCGATGAATCGCCTGCTGCGCATCGATTCTCCGCCCGGTCCGTTGGAGATCCGCTACCTTGCCAACGTCGATGTCAAGCGGGCGATGCCGTCGCCCGACGCGGCCGAAGTCTCCGTCGCCTCGCTTCCGGCGGAGGTGATTCCCTACCTGGTTGCGACGCGCTACTGCGAATCAGACCAGCTGTTCTCCCTCGCGGTCCGGGAGTTCGGCCACCTGCCGCGTGGCATTCAGCGTGTCGAAGCGATTTGCCAATGGATCCGCGACAACATCGCGTATAGCGTGGGGGTGTCGAATCCGCTCTCCGGCGCTCGAGACACGCTGGCGCTTCGCGCCGGGGTCTGCAGGGACTTCGCACATCTGGCGATCACGCTGTGTCGCGCGCTCAATATTCCTGCGCGGCTGGTCACGGGCTATGCGAAATACGCGGATCCGCCCCCGGATTTCCACGCCGTGTTCGAGGCCTACCTGGACAACGCTTGGTACGTTTTCGATCCGACCAGGTTGTCTCCGGTGGAACATCTGGTGCGCATTGGCACCGGTCGGGACGCATCCGAAGTGGCGTTCGCAACTTTTTTCGGCGCCGCTCGCTTGCGCTACCTGAGCCCGCTGGTCGAGCCGGCGAGCGAGTGGGAGGCCGCCAATTCGCTGGTGTCGCTGCAGCAGCCAGGCGCAGGAATTTTGCTGGCAGCGTAGCAACTACCGATGGAATCATTTGCAACTGGAAAGTTTTACCCGGATTAGGTCACCGCAATGCATCGGGCGCCCTCGTTGCCCGGGCGCGCCCGCAGGGCATGCCGATCACCATGGCATGCGGATTGCATCGTTTGAGTGCCCAATCAACACACAAGGAGAATGAAATGGAAAGAAATTTCTCGATGAGCGTACCCGCGATCGCCGCGGCGGTGGCCGCCGCCTTCGCATTGAGCGCTTGCGACCGGAACGACACGTCGCGCACCAGCAGCACCGCACCGTCTTCGACCACTTCGTCGATGGCGACTACCTCACCGGCGCCTTCGTCATCTACGATGGCTAGCACAGCACCGAGCACCGGCGAAAAGGCAGCAACTGCGGTCGACGACTCGGCGATCACGGCGAAGGTCAAATCGGCGCTGTTGGCCGAGCCCGGGCTCAAATCGCTCAGCATCGATGTCAAGACGAATAACGCCACGGTCACACTGTCCGGTAACGTCGATAGCGACGCCTCGCGCACCAAGGCCAAGCAAGTCGCTCAGTCGGTTTCGGGCGTGTCCAACGTCGTCGATCAGCTGACGGTCAAGTCGTCCTGAAGAAGGATACAGACGCAGGCGCAGGAAGGCCGCGCCAGGGGCGCGGCCTTTTCTTGCTACAGAACTAGATCAGGAATGCTGTGCGACGGGCGCAGCCTCCCAATACGGCCGGGTGCCGAAGTAGTTGTGGATGAACGCGCCCCATTCATGAACGAAGCGGTCCGCCTGATTGCCGGGAACTGCGGGCGCCCGTTCGATCCAATCGGCGTGCGCGTTGATGCGAAGCTGGTTGACGTCGATGTCGGCAGACACCGCGTTCCACGGTACGACGACGAGCTGGTCTGGCGCGCTGGCGGTGCTTAGTTCGACGACTGCATAGGCGATGCGGCCGGTCGAGACGTCAAGCATGATGTCGCGCAATTCGCCGATTTTCTGGCCCTGCCTGTCGACGATCGTGCATCCAAGCACACTTTCGGCACCGATGAGGCTGGCCGACGAATGGCGGACGACGAAGCCGACGCTGCGGTTGGGGGTCATGCTATCTCTCCTTGCTTGGCGGATCTTCCGCCGATGGCGATGGCGATTGGGCTCCGGCACGCAACCGAAACCCCTATAAACATGATCGGTTTGCTTTGCGATCTGCGCAAGCGGCGCTACCCGGTTTAAAGGGTAGGACTGCTACGCGTGCGGCGTAGGAGACGGACTTACGCGATTTGTTCAACGTGCGATCTGCTCGCCGCATCCAAATCATGGCATGCCGCTTGCACGCCATAGCCTTGAATCGACCGAGGAGCATTCAATGAACATCATCGCTGCGCAGTTCGACGAATCCGCCCACGCCGATGCGGCCATACATGCACTGCGAATCGAGGCTGGTTTCGCAGCATCCGACGTCACATGCATGGTCTTGAGTGCGCCCGGCCGCAACGCGGCCTTTCCCATTGGCGGCGACGAACACAAAGACGCCGGCGCGTCCGGTGGCAGCAGCGGCGCGCTCACCGGCGCGGCGGTGGGCGGCGTCGCCGGTGCAATTACGGGGGTGGCCGCGGCAGCGTTGCTTGGACCGATCGGCGCGGTGGCGACGACCGCAATCGGAGCCTACGCGGGCTCGCTCGCCGGTGCGCTCGACAGCATGAATGATGCGACGACCAAAGGTGCGGCGCCGCCGCGTCCCGCAGGCGTGATGGTAATGGTGCATACCCCGGCACCACAGCTCCGGCAGGCTGCCATCGACGTGCTGCAACGTCAGGGCGCGCGCGGGATCGAGCAGGCTGAGGGCGAGTGGAAGGGTGGGACATGGACGAATTTCGATCCGGTCGTGCCACCGAACTGGGTCGTGCCGCCGACGCCCGCGGAAGCGCTTACGCCTCCAACATAGCGAGGCGGTAAGCGCTACAGCACGATGTAAACAATGCAACGCCGAGCTGGTCGCGCTTCGCCAATAAACGCTTTATTTTCAATAGTTGATCAGGGTCATGGAGGCTGGCACGCGAAGTGCATTATCAGGGTTGCAGCAAGGCAATTTCCGTCGACAACCGTCAAAGGATCATCGCAATGAAGACGCTCACAACGATCATCGCAGTCGCGTTCCTTGCCGCCGTGGCCGGCTGCAACACCGTGGAAGGCGCAGGCAAGGACGTCAAGGCCACCGGCTCTGCCGTCGAGAAAGCCGCGGACAACGCCAAGCCCAAGTAATCGTTCGGCAGTTCCATCGCTTGCTGTATTGCGTCGGGCGGTGCGGTCGCGCCGCCCGACGCGTTTGCGTAGCGCGGGAATTACTCGCGTGAAGCGGCAATTACTCGACCGTCGGCTTTTGCTGGTACCCGCTCGAGCGCATGCACGCATCGAACATACGGTTGTACGCACCGTGCGTGGGATCGTAGGGGCCGTATCCGTGTTCCTTACCGTGCGCTTCGGCCTGCTTCTCGCACGCCCGCGAGTCGCTTCTGAATTTATCGCTGCTCGCGCTGCCCCGGTCGTAATCGGCGTCGGTATGTTCTTTCATCGACGCGCACCCGATCAATGAAATCGCAAGCGCCGTCGCCAATGCGACCTCGACGACCCCGTCCCATGTTTTTCCGGGCCCTCGCCTGGTGATCACGACTGGCTCAATCGAGTCTGTGTGCATCGTGTACCCCGGAGGGTCCAAAACGGTGGATTGCTCCAGTTTCGCATGCTTCCGGCTCGGCGCGCCACTGCCGGCCTCGGCGACCGCGCTGGCGTAAAATGCGGTTGGGTGGAGCGCGAATCCGCGCGAGGAGGCGACCATGAAACTCAATCCTGCACAGATCGAAGCGTTCGAACGCGACGGCTACCTGTTCTTTCCATCGCTGTTCGCCCCGGAGGAAATCCGCGCGCTGACCGACGAGGTTCCGGCACTGTACGCACAGCGTCGCCCGGAAAACGTGCGTGAAAAGAACGGCGACGTCGTGCGCACCAACTTCGCAGCGCACCTTTACAGCGCTCCGTTCGCGCGCCTCGCGCGCCATCCGCGCATGGTGCTGCCGGTGATGCAGCTGTTCGGCGAATCGGTGTACATGCACCAGTTCAAGATCAACGGCAAGATGGCGTTCGACGGTGACGTGTGGCAGTGGCACCAGGATTACGGGACCTGGAAAAACGACGACGACATGCCCGCGCCGCGCGCCATGAACGTCGCCATTTTTCTGGACGAGGTGAATGAGTTCAACGGACCGCTGATGTTCATTCCCGGCAGTCACCGCCTGGGCGTGATCGACGCGGCGCACGACACATCGACCACGAGCTATCCGCTGTGGACCATCGACCATGACACGATCGCGAAGCTCGTCGCGCGCGGCGGCATCGTGGCACCGAAGGGGCCGCCGGGCTCGATGATCCTGTTCCATTCCTGCCTGGTGCACGCGTCGACGTCAAACCTGTCTCCGTGGAATCGGGTGAGCGTCTATTTGAGCCTGTGCGCGGTCTCCAACCACATTCGCGGGTTCAAGCGCCCCGAATACATCGCCCATCGCGACTTCGCGCCCATCGAGTGCCTGCCCGACGATTGCCTGCTGCGCGACTACCCGGTCGCGCTGCCATGGAAGGGTGGCACGCCGGAACACGCGCTCAAGCCGGCGCTCGTAGCGTGAGCCCCGCATCGAGCACAATGGGCCGCCCCGAGCGCCGGGTTGCGCAATGAGCCGGAGCGCGCAGCGCGAAGGTCTCGCATGAGCCTCTACGTCAAGCTGCGAGAGCGAGCGGAGCAGGGAAGGCTGCTTCGCGTCGGTCTGATCGGCGCCGGAAAGTTCGGCGCGATGTATCTCGCCCAGGTTCCAAAGACGCCCGGTGTGCACCTGGTCGGCATCGCAGACCTCTCTCCGGCATCGGCGATCGCCAGCCTCGCGCGCGTTGGCTGGAACGCCGAGCGCTACGGCGCCGCTTCGCTCGATCACGCGTTGAAGAGCGGAACCACCCACGTCGGCGATGACTGGCAGGCGCTGGTGCGGCATCCGCAACTCGACATCGTCGTCGAGTGCACCGGGAATCCGGTCGCCGCGGTCGAGCATTGTCTGGCCGCGTTCGAGCAAGGCAAGCACGTCGTCAACGTGACCGTCGAGGCCGATGCCTTCTGTGGTCCGTGGCTCGCACGCAAGGCAGCCGAGCGCGGCGTCGTCTACAGCCTGGCCTTCGGCGACCAGCCGGCGCTCATCTGCGATCTGGTCGACTGGGCGCGCACCGCGGGTTTCCCGGTGGTCGCGGCGGGCCGCGGGCACAAGTGGCTGCCGCATTTCGCGCAATCGACCCCGGAGACCGTGTGGGGCCACTACGGGCTCACGCCGGAGCAGGCGAAAATCGGCGGGCTCAATCCGAAGATGTTCAATTCGTTTCTCGATGGTTCCAAGCCGGCCATCGAGAGCACCGCGGTATGCAACGCCACCGGACTGATGCCCCCTGATGACGGCCTGGCGTATCCGCCGGCGTCGATCGACGACATCCCGAACGTGTGCAGGCCGGTCGCCGAAGGCGGCGTCCTGCAGCGCAAGGGACAGGTCGAGGTCATCTCGTCGCTGGAGCGCGATGGAACGCCGATCGGCTACGACATCCGCTTCGGCGTGTTCGTCGTCTTCGAAGGCGACAGCGAATACATCCGCAACTGCTTTCGCGAATACATGGTGCGCACCGACTCGAGTGGACGCTACGCGTGCCTGTACAAGCGCTGGCACCTGATCGGGCTGGAGGTCGGCGTGTCGGTCGCCTCGGTGGGCTTGCGTGGCGAAGCGACCGGCAGTCCCACCGGCTTCAATGCCGACGTGGTCGCTACCGCCAAACGCGATCTGGAGGCCGGAGAGACGCTCGATGGCGAAGGCGGTTACACGGTGTGGGGGAAACTCCTGCCTGCGGTCACTTCGCTTGACTTGGGCGGCCTCCCGCTGGGGCTCGCACACAACCTGCGGCTGACCCGCGCGGTGCGGCAGGGACAGTCGCTGACGTGGGCCGACGTGCGCATCGACGCAGCGCTGTCGGCGTACCGTGTGCGCCGCGACATGGAGGCCGCATTCGGTCCCGAAGCAAGGCGAACCCAGCGCGCTGCGTAGATACTCCGGGAAATGAGGGTCACTGAGGGCGCGGCTCTCGTTCCGATCAATCGATCCGGTATAGCCGTCCGCTGCGATCGAAATACGCGCCGTTGATGTTGTGATTCAGTTCCAGCGAGACCTGCGCATGCACCGGCCCGCAGGCGTTGGGCCGTTCGACGTCGACGCGCACGTCGGCGCTGCGATCGGTGCCGAGCGCGACGAACGCCTGCTCGACCAGCGCCGGAAGCATCGTCCAGTCGAAATCAGCAGCGCCAAACGGGTCCTCGCAGCGCGTGATCTGCGCCTCGCGGGCGCTCAGCCGCGCAAGCTTCCTGGACCGGTTGTAGCGATACCTTCAGCGCTTCGCTGTACAGCTACGCATCCTGCGGAGCCGCGAGCGCCGATCCTGCGCTGCGTACGCGCACGATGTTCGCCCTCAGGCGGGGGGAATCCGCGCCACGTTCGCCCAGGTGCCGGTCTCCTGCGATGCGAGGCACGCCTCGATGAACGCCATGGTATGCGCACCGTCCTCGATGCGAGGGTACGGCAGTCGTGGAATCGCTTCACCGAGTGCGCGCGCCATGCGCTCCTGCGCCACCTCGGCGTAGATGTTGGCGAACGCCTCGCGCAATCCTTCGGGATGGCCTCGCGGCGTGCGGCCGAGGGCGATGATGTCTTCGGGCAGAAAGGTGTCGCCACGCCCGAACACGCGCGCCGGCTCGCCCTGCATCGACACGCGCAGGTAGCTCGCTTCGCGATGCGACCATTCGAGCATGCCGAGCTCGCCGTAGACGCGCAGGCGGATATCGTTCTCGCCGCCGGCCGCCGCCTGCGTCACCGTGAAGGTGCCGCGTACGCCGCCTTCGAACTCGAGCAGCGCCGACGCATAATCGATCAGTTGGCGGCCGGGGAACAGCGCGCCGACGTCGGCGCATAGGCGAGTGATGGCGCGATCGACCGTCGCGCAGGCAAGATGCTGCGCGTGGCAGCCGATCGCGCCCATCACCAGTGCGAGTCCGCTGCGCTTCGGGTCAAGGACCCATTGAAGACGGCTGGTCCTCGGTGCATCCTCGAGGCGGGTCGCCATGCCCGACTGGATGTATTCGACCTGAATGAGGCGCAGCTCGCCCAGCGCACCGCCGGTCGCCAGCTTGCGCGCGTAGCGCGTCATCGGATACGCCGAGTAGCCATGCGCGATCGCGAACAGACGCTCGTGCGTGCGCGTGCGCGTGACCAGGTCGCACGCTTGCGCGAAATCATGCGTGACCGGCTTGTCGCACACTACGTCGAGGCCGGCGTCGAGCGCGGCCGCCGAATAGGCATGGTGAGTGTCGTTCGGGGTCATGATCGCGACTGCGTCGATGCCGTCGGCGCGCGCGCCTTCCTGGGAGAGCATGGTCACGACATCGCCGTAGCTTCGCGCCGGATCGAAACCCATCGTGGCGCCGGCGGTACGCGAGCGTTGCGCATCGCTGGAAAAAACGCCTGCGACCGCACGCCACCAACCGTCGTGCTCGGCGGCGCCGCGGTGCATACGCCCGATCCACGAGTCGGGACCGCCGCCGATGATTCCCAGTCGCAACGGACGTCCGAAGCGCTCGCGAAGTGCCGTCATGCCTTCCTCCCGCCAAGTAGTACCCGCCGGATTTGCGCGCGCGAGATCGTATGAGATCATGCCTCGCGCGCAGCTGCCTCAGGTGTCGCCGTTTTGCCTCCGGATGATACAGCCAACCGAATCCGCCTTGACCGGTACCCGACTCGCACGCCCGGTGAGGAGCTCGGCCGCGTGAAGCTTTTCGAGAGCATGCGTGGACTGTCGCGCGCGAGCTTGCTTCGCGACGCTCTGGCAGGCGTCGAGCTGGCGTCGATGAGCATTCCGCAGGTGCTCGGTTACGCGCGCATCGCGGGGGCTCCTGTCGTCACCGGGCTCTACACGCTGCTCCTGCCGCCGCTCGCGTACGCCGCGCTGGGCTCGTCGCGGCACCTCGTCGTCGCCGCGGACTCCGCGACCGCGGCGATCCTGCACTCCGGATTGTCGCGCCTCGCCGAACCGGGGAGTGCGCGTTACGTGCTCATGCTCGGCGTGGTCGCGTTGCTCGCCGCGTCGATGCTGCTCGTCGCGCGCGCATTCCGGCTGGGATTCCTGGCCGATTTCCTGTCGCGCACGGTCCTCGTCGGTTTTCTCGCCGGCGTCGGGCTGAAGGTGGGACTCGCCATGCTGGGCGACATGCTGGGCGTCGCTGCCAGCGCGCCGTCCACACCCGACCAGCTCGCTGCGCTCTACGGTCAGCGCTTCGCGGTGCATCCAGCGACCGTGGCGATTTCAGCGGGCGTGCTCGCGTGCCTGCTCATCGGGCGACGATGGATGCCGCGCGTGCCGGTCGCGCTCGGCGTGGTGGCCGCTGCGATTGCGCTCAGTGCGGCAGCGGGTCTTGGCGAACACGGCATCGCGCTGATCGGTGCGGTGTCGGCCGGACTCCCGCCGCTGCGCGTACCGGCGTTCAGCGGGTCCGACATTGTGGCGCTTCTCCCGGTCGCGGGGTCGTGCTTTGTCATCATCGTCGCGCAGAGTACCGCGGCTTCACGCATATTCGCGCTGCGTCACCACGAGCGGGTCGACGCCGACGCCGACATCGCGGGACTCGCCGCGGCCAATGCCGCAGCAGCGGTCACCGGAGGGTTCGTCGTCAACGGCAGCCTGACGCAGACGGCCATGGATGAGCGCGCCGGTGCGCAGAGCCAGTTTTCGCAGGTCGCCGTTGCGGTCGTCGTGGTTGCGGTGCTGTTGTTCTTCACCTCGTGGCTGCAGTACCTGCCGCGCTGCGTGCTCGCCACGCTGGTGTTCAGCATCGCGGTCGGGCTCATCGACATTCGCACGCTGGTCGACATGCGCCGCGAGAGCCCCGGCGAATTTGTGCTGGCGATCGGCACCACGACGATGGTCGCGTGGTTCGGCGTGGAGCAGGGCATCGTCGCGGCCGTCGCGTTGTCCCTGCTTCGCCACGTCCGCCAAAGCTACCGCCCGCACACGACGGTGCTCGCGCCTGGACCCAGCGGTCGCTGGGAGCCGATGCCGGCGCGGTTGGGTATACAGACCGAACCGGGTCTGATCGTCTATCGATTCGGCGCCGACCTTTTCTACGCCAACGAGCACCGCTTCGGCGACGAGGTGCGCGCGCTGGTGGCGAGCGCTCCCGCGCCGGTGCGCTGGCTGGTGATCGATGCGGGGGCGATCACGGCGATCGACTACTCGGCCTCGCGGACGCTGCTCGACACCTGTGCCGATCTCGCCGCCAAAGGGGTGGAAGTGATGTTCGCCCGCGTCAGCGTGTATCTGCGCGCAGACATGCAACGCCACGGCATCGTCGACGCGCTCGGCGCATCGCGCCTCGTCCCGACGCTGCACGCGACGCTCGACATGGTGCACGGCGAGGAGCGCGAGCCGCCGGCCGCTTCTGCCTGAGGGTCGCGAATCAGCGCCCGCGGCGCGCACGCAACGAACGCAGCTCGGCCTCCAGCGCGTCCACGCGTTCCGCGTATCCCAATACGACGCTCAGCGCGTGGGTGTCGAGGTCGAATTCGCGGCGCAGACCGCTCGCCCTGCGCACGATCATCACGGCCTCGGCGCGGAACCGCCACTGCGGCGCCGACTCGTCGATCGGCTCCAGCGCGCCGTAGCGCACCAGATCGCGCACGTCCTGCTCGGACATCCCGGCGACGGTCACGAGCTCGGTGTACGACACGGTGCCTTGCTCTTCGATGTACAGCGCGTGTTCGACGATCGTGCTCATGATCGGGTCTCCGTTTGCAGGTGCGCTCGCGGGTTGAAGGTCGAGACTTCGGCGAGCTTGCGGTAGAGCGCGCGTTGCGCGTCGTCGACCGTGGCCGGGACGTCGACACGCGCCACCGCGTACAGGTTGCCGGGTGCGCCGCTGCCGCGCGCGAGTCCGCGCCCGCCGAGGCGCAGGCGCTGGCCGCCACGCGTGCCGGCGGGAACCTTTAGCGAGACTTCGCCCGCGGGTGTGGGCACGCGCACCTCGGTGCCGAGTACCGCTTCCCACGGAGCCAGCGGAAGGTCCATGTACAGATCGCGACCGTCGACGCGGAACAGCGGATGGTCGGCAACTTCGATGTCGAGATAGAGGTCTCCGGCGGGGCCGCCGCGATAACCCGGTCCGCCCTTGCCGGGCACGCGTAGTTTCTCGCCGTGGGTGGCGCCGCGCGGAACGCGGATGGTAATAGTGCGCGGCACGCGGCGTCCGTTGCCTTGCTCGTCCCACTCGAGCCCGTTCATCTGCAGAGCGATCTCGGCGCCGTGAAACGCCTGGTCGAAGGTGAGGCTCACACCCGCTTCGTAATCGTGTCCGCGGCGGGGTGCATCCGGTCGACGCGCGCTCGGACCGCCCCCGCCGAACGCCGCGAACAGGTCCGCCAGATCGATGTCCTCGAACGATCCAGCGCCCTGTGCGAACGACTGTCCCCAGTCCGGCGGCGGGCGAAACTCCTCACCCTGCGTGTGGCGGCCGAGCTGGTCATAGGCGGCGCGCTTTTCGGTGTCCTTGAGCGTTTCGTAGGCCTCGGCCATCTCCTTGAACTTCTCCTCGGCATCCTTCTCCTTCGACACGTCGGGGTGGTACTTGCGCGCGAGCCGTCGATACGCGTTCTTGATGTCGTCGGCGCTGGCATCGCGCTTGACGCCGAGAATCTCGTAGTAGTCCTTGTACTTCATCGTGGTCTCTTCACTGTTGCGACCGATTTGCCCGGCGCCCGTCGCAGCACCGCGGCGTCCTTGATTTTCTGGCAGCGCCCCACCAGGTCGACCAGCACGCTCCCGGACCAGCCGAACGTGAAAAGACCCGAAATCGCGATGATAGGCGCCAGCATGTGCCACCCGAGCGGCAGCACGAACGTGCCGTACCCGACGGTGGTGTAGGTGTTGCCGGCGAAAAATCCCGCGCTGCGCCAGTCGGAGACCAGACCCGAATACACCAGTGCCGCGGCCCAGACCACGATTTCCGCCAGGTGCAGCGCGAGCAACATGAAGACGGCGCTGCTCATGAGCAGATCGGCGCGCCACGCCGTGGGGTGCTTGAGGATGATCGTGGAACGCTGTGCGACGTGGCCGGTCACGATGCGAACGCCCGTCGCGTGAATGAGGACGATGAACAGCAGCATCCCTCCGCCGTACAGCAGGTCCGCCGCCGGAATGACGTCGCCCAGCTGCTGCAGCACCGGCAACTGCTGCAGGTCATGGGGCAGCGCTTCGAGCCCGCTAACGCCGGATTGCATCGCCCGCGGCAGCATGTCGGCGGTGCTGCCCGTCGAGTTGGCGCCCGCGGCGATATGCACAGTCTTGTATACGCTCATGGCCGCGAACTGCGTGGCCTGCACAAGACGCGCGGATCGCGCAGGTGTAGCTCTCGCAGGGCCCTGGTGGGCGCGGTGGTCATTCGATCGGTTCGTCCGAGTGAGGGCGGCAGCAGCGAACGATTATACGCAGGCGCACGGCCGGTCATCTCGCCCGACCGGATGAATGCACACAGGATGAGGTCACCGTGTGGCCTTCGCGACCTTGTCCCGAAGCTGCTCGAGAAAAGGACGTTGGCCGGGAAGCATTTTTTCCATGGCGCGTGCGATGGTGAACCATCCGCCCGCATCGACTTCCGGGAATTCACGCTGCACCCCTGAGCGAGGCGGCCATTCCATCGCGAACACTTCGCTGCGGATCGAGGCGGCGTCGATGTTGCCTTCCACCGCCCACGCGTGGACTGTCTTGCCGCCCGGCTGGCGCAGCGGCTCGAGCGCGATGAACTCGCCGTCGATAGCCGAGCCTGTCTCCTCGCGAAACTCGCGTCGCGCGGCGGCCAGTGCCTCTTCGCCGTCGTCGAATTCGCCCTTGGGAATCGACCACGCGCCCTTGTCTTTCCGCGCCCAGAACGGCCCCCCGGGGTGAACGAGAAACACTTCGAGGACGCCTGCGTCAATGCGGAAGAGGAGGATGCCGGCGCTCTTTTTTCTTGCCATGTTCAACCCCCCATTCGAGCATGCGATCGATCCGGTTCGGTAAAGCGCGAGTCATCGGCATGCCGCCGCGCGGTCAAGTCCTGCCCTGCGCCATGGGCCGCGTCTCACTTCAGACTGTATTGAGGGAAGCCTCGCCCTGCAAGGTAGGCGTGACCTGCAAACTGCGCGATAATTCTTGCGCGGGCACCGGTGCGATCGGCTCCTGGAGAACGAAGCCGTGGATCCGCGCTTTCGCATCTGTCGATGCTCACGCTGCACGCGAGCGTCCGCGCGAGACGGGCCTCGCAGATCGCTGGAGGAGTGCCATGCATGGATTGATGCAGGACGTGCCGCTGCTCGTCTCCAGCCTGATCACGCACGCGGCGCGTCATCACGGCGACGTCGAGATCGTCTCGCGGCGCGTGGAAGGCGACATTCACCGCATCACCTATCGCGAACTGCAGGAACGCTCCAACCGCCTGGCCAATGCGCTGGAGGCGCTGGGCATCGGGCGCAGCGAGCGCGTAGCGACGCTTGCCTGGAATGGGCACCGTCACATGGAGCTCTACTATGCGGTCGCCGGCATCGGCGCGGTCGTGCACACGGTCAATCCGCGGCTCGCGCCGGATCAGATCGCATGGGTTTTCGGGCACGCCGAGGACAGCGCGCTGTTCTTCGACCTGACTTTCCTGCCGATGGTCGAGAAGATCGCGCAGCGCTGTCCGACGCTGCGCCATTTCGTGGCGATGACCGACCGCGCGCACATGCCGGCGCAGACGGCGATCGCGAGCCTGCGCTGCTATGAGGACCTGCTCGCCGCGCAAAGCGCGCAATACGACTGGCCGGTGCTCGACGAGCGCCTCGCCTCGTCGATCTGCTATACCTCCGGCACCACCGGCAATCCCAAGGGCGTGCTCTATAGCCACCGTTCGACGCTGTTGCACACGTTTGCCGCGGCGCTCCCCGATGCGATGAATCTATCGTCGCGCGATGTGATCCTTCCCGTCGTGCCCATGTTCCACGTCAACGCCTGGGGTCTGCCGTACACCTGCGCGATGGTCGGCGCGAAGCTCGTGTTTCCGGGCCCCGCGCTCGACGGCAAATCGCTCTACGAGCTGATCGAGGGCGAGCAGGTGACGTTGTCGGCGGGCGTGCCCACAGTATGGCAGGGCTTGCTGAATCACATGGAGCAGCAAGGCCTCGCCTTCTCGTCGATGCGCCGAACCATCATCGGCGGCGCGGCGCTGCCCCCGACGATGCTGCGCACGTTCGAGGATAAATACGGCGTGGCGGCGCTGCACGCGTGGGGAATGACCGAGCTCTCGCCGCTGGGGACCGCGTGTTCTATGCGTGCGAAGCACCGCGACTTCACCGCGGAGGCATTGCATGAGGTGAAGTCGAAGCAGGGCCGGGTGGTCTACGGCATCGACATGAAAATCGTCGACGCCGCGGGCGAGGAATTGCCGTGGGACGGGTGCAGCTTCGGCGATCTCTACGTGCGCGGCCCGTGGGTGGTCAGGCAGTACTTCCGCGAGCAAGGCGACGCTCTGGTGCGCGACGCCACCGGGACCGAATGGTTCCACACCGGCGACGTGGCGACGATCGACTCCGACGGCTACATGCACATCACCGATCGCAGCAAGGACGTGATCAAGTCCGGCGGCGAATGGATCAGCTCGATCGAGATCGAGAACATCGCGGTCGGACATCCCGCGGTCGCGATGGCGGCGTGCATCGGCGTGGCCCACCCCAAGTGGGATGAGCGACCGCTGCTCGTGGTCGTAAGGAAGAGCGGCGCCGACGTCTCGCGCGAGGAGCTGCTTCGCTTCTACGAAGGCCGGGTCGCCAAATGGCAGATGCCCGACGATGTTGCCTTTGTCGATGCGATCCCGATGGGTGCCACCGGCAAAATGCTCAAGAACAAGCTTCGCGAGCAATTCAAGGATTACAAGTTGCCGGGGTGAACGCGAGGCGCGAATGTTTTCTGCGAGGGGAGACTGGCATGAGCGTACGCGAACTGTTCGACCTGAGCGACCGGGTCGCGCTTATCACCGGCGGATCGCGCGGCATCGGGCTGCAGATGACCGAAGCGCTCGCCGAGATGGGCGCCCGCGTTGTCCTCACCGCGCGCAAGCAGGTCGAGCTCGACGCCGCGCGCGCGAAGCTCGAGGCGTCCGGCGCCGAGGTCATGACACACGCCTGCGATCTCTCCGATCGCGCGAGCATTCCCGCGCTGGTCGCGGCCATCCTCGCGCGCTGGCAGCGCATCGACGTCCTGGTCAACAACGCCGGCACCAACTGGGGCGCGCCTGCTGAGGACTATCCCGACGCAGGCTGGCGCAAGGTGATGGATCTCAACATCGATGCGCAGTTTTTCCTCAGTCGCGAAGTCGCCAAGCGCAGCATGATCCCGCGGCGCGGCGGCAAGATCATCAACATCGCCTCGATCGCGGGCATGGTCGGCAATCCGCCGGACTGGGGCATGTTCACCGTCGGTTACAACACCTCCAAGGGCGCGCTGGTGCAGCTCACGCGCGCGCTCGCCGCCGAGTGGGGTCGCCACAACATCAACGTGAACGCGATATGCCCGGGATTCTTTCGCTCGAAGATGACCGACGTGACGCTCGATCGCATCGGTGACAAGGTGATCGCGCTCACGCCGCTCGCCAGGCTCGGTGGAGAAGACGATCTCAAGGGCAGCGTGGTGTTCCTGGCGAGCGAAGCATCGCGCCACGTCACCGGACAGACGCTCGCGGTGGATGGCGGGTGCGTGGCGGTCTAGCGGGGTCACGCCGGCAGCAGAACCCGAGCGATGTCACATCGCGGCCATCTGCGTTGACGACACGCCAATCGGCGCTTCGACGGGGACCGAAGCGCGTCCATCGCATTCTCATCGATCAAGCACCTCGCGCGAATGCGCGCCGCGTGGCGCACGCCACGGACGGTTGATATAATGATTTATCGATACGGTGCGTCCGCGGGGCCACCGCACCTCGCTGCGACAACGCCTCGTCGTCCCGATCCGAGTCTGCGTTGGTCCGCGTCAGCCCCGGAGGAAAGCGATGCAATATCGGATTTGCCTGGCCACCTTCGTTGCGGTTGCGTTGCTGGCGGCTGCGCCAGCGCGTGCCGAGATGAGCGAGGAAGAGCTCGCCAAACTCGCGCAGAACCCGGTCGGCAATCTCATCAGCCTGCCCTTCCAGAACAACACCAATCTGAATTTCGGGCCGGACAAGGGCACGCAGAACATCCTCAATATCCAGCCGGTGGTTCCTATCTCGATCAGCGACGACTGGAACATCATCACGCGGACCATCCTGCCCGTGATCTGGCAGCCTTCGCTGGGACCGGACGACAGCGCGGTCAGTGGCATCGGCGACCTGCAGTTCACCGCGTTCCTTTCGCCAGCCAAGCCGGGAGAATGGATCTGGGGCGTGGGCCCGATCATCCAGGCGCCTACCAACAGCAACAACAAGCTTGGCAACGACAACTGGGGCCTCGGGCCGTCGTTCGTCGTGCTGCATCTCGACCATGGCAGTCCCTGGGTCTACGGCGTGCTGCTGAACAATGTCTGGTCCACCACCAGTAACAAGCAGGGCGGTGGCTATAGCAATGGGCTGATCCAGCCCTTCGTCAATTACAACTTCGAAGGCGGGCTGTATCTCACCAGCGCGCCGATCGCCACCGTGAACTGGAAAGCCGAAGGCAGCCAGCAGTGGACGGTACCCATCGGCGGCGGCGTGGGAAAGATCTTTCACTTCGGCAAGCTACCCGTGAACACGCAGATCTCGGCGTATTACAACGTGGCGAAACCCGATTTCGGGCCGAACTGGCAGATCCGTGCTCAAGTGCAGCTGATGTTCCCTAAGTAGGATTCGCTCGTGGGCCCTGCACTCCGTCCGGAATGCGTGTTCCGCGTGCTAACAACGAGGTGAAAGCATGAAACCCAGTAACTGGATCCGGACTGCGGCTGCGGCGCTGGCGAGTGTCTCGGTGCTGATCGCATCGCCAGGCGCACCTGCGCAGTCGATGGACCTCAGCGACAAGTGGGAATTTGGCATCACGCCTTACGGGTGGTTTCCCAGCATCCACGGTACCTTGAACTTCGACATTCCTCCGGGATCGAGTGCCAGTCCTGAGATCAAGATCAACCCTAGCGGCTATCTCTCCGACCTGCAGTTCGCCGCGATGGTCGCCGGGACCGCGCGCAAGGGCGCCTGGGGCGTCTTCTACGACCTCGTCTATGCCGACCTTTCGGGACTCAAGTCGGAAGTGCGTGACGTCCGCGGTCCCAATGGCAAGGTTTCGCTGCCGGTGACCACCAACGTGAACACCGGTCTGCGGTCGGGGATCGTATCGCTGACGGGGACCTACTCGATCCTGCGTACCCAGTCGGCGCAGGTGGACGTGCTCGGCGGCATACGCTATGGCGGCCTGAAGACTTCGGTGGACTGGAATTTCGACGGCCCTATCGGCTTGTTGGGAAAATCGGGAAGCGCCAGCAAGACGATCAATTTGACGGACGGCATCGTCGGCGTGCTTGGCAGAATACGGTTGGGTGATGATGGGAAATGGTACGTTCCTTTCGAGCTGGATGTGGGTGGCGGCAACAAGAGCAATGTCACGTCGAACGGCATCATCGGGATCGGCTACCAGTACAGCTGGGGCGATCTGGTACTCGCCTACCGCTATCTGTATTACGACATGGGCAATGACGGGGCAATTCACAATATGAGCCTCGCCGGGCCCGCACTGGGTGCTTCCTTCCGCTGGTAGAGCGATGCCCGCTCTCTCAACCCGGCGCATCCGCTTCGAGGACGACGCATGAAAAAATCGAACGCATTTTTCCGTGCCGCTTCAGCGATCGCGATGCTGATGGTTTCCGCAAGCATCGCGCTGGCTCAGGACGCGACACCCCAAGCCGGCGCTCCGCTGCCGGCCGATCCGTGGCCGCGCGACGTGAGCATTTCTAACGCGGCACTGCTCATCTATCAGCCGCAGGTCAATTCGTGGAACGACAACCAGCTCGATTTCCGCTCGGCGCTCGCGATCAAGCCCACCGGCGCGAAGGAGGAGACATTTGGCGTCGTGTTCGTCACCGCGCGCACGCAGGTCGACAAGGTCGAGCGTATGGTCGTCTTCGAGAACCTGCAAGATCACCAAGCTCGACTTTCCGACGCTGCCCGATCACGGCGCCAGCTACCTGCCGGCGCTGCAAGCGCGCCTTTCGAGCGACGTGAAGACGATCTCGCTCGACCGGCTGCAGTCGTCGCTCGCGGCGGCGGGCATCAAGCCGCCGACGGTGCCGGTCGCACAACACGCCGCCGCAGGTCATCGTCAGCTACTCGCCGGCGATTCTGGTGCCGATCGACGGCGCGCCGGTGCTCAAGCCGGTGCCCGGTCATTCGCTCGCTCAACGCGTAATCAACACGCGAGCGCTTGATCCTGCAAGGCGGCCTCGGGCAATAACTTTTACATCCATGTCTACGACGGCTGGCTCATCGTCGAGCGCGATCAACGGCCCGTGGTCGCAGGGCACGATGGGACCATTCGAGCTCAGGAAGATGAACGACATCGCGCAGCAACTCAGCAAGGCCGGCACCGTCGACCTGCTCGACGGCGGCCCGAAGGCCAATCCGAAGCCGTCGCTCGCCAATGGCGTGCCGACGATCTACACCGTGCAGGGTCCCGCGGAGCTGATCCAGTTCAAGGGACAGCCCAACTTCGTTCCCATCGTCGGAACGCAACTGCTGTGGGCGTCGAACACCACCAACGACGTGCTCATCGACACGACCAACAACGACTACTACGTGCTGCTCGCCGGACGCTGGTTCAGATCGACGTCGCTCAGCGGCCCGTGGACGTTCGTCGCGAGCAATGCGTTGCCGCCAGGGTTCGGGCAGATTCCCCCGACGACGTCGCTCGCCGCGCGGTGCTGCCGTCGGTCGCGGGCACGGCGCAGGCGCAGGAAGCGGCGATCGCCAACACGATTCCGCAGACCGCCACGGTGCCGCTGAAGAACGGGCCGAAGTTCACGCCGAGCTTCGACGGTCCGCCGCAATATTCGCCGATCCCGAGCACGTCGCTGACCTACGTCGCGAATTCGTCGGTGCCGGTGATCCAGGTCAGCCCGACGCAGCTACTACGCGGTGACCGCAGGCGTGTGGTTCACCGCGACGCAGTTGACCGGGCCGTGGGTGGTCGCGAGCTCGGTGCCGGCGGTGATCTACACGATTCCGCCGTCGTCGCCGCTCTACTACGTGACGTACGTGAAGATCTACGAAGCGACGCCGACGGTACGTCTACGAAGGCTACACGCCGGGCTACCTCGGTGTGGTCGTCGAGCCGTCGGGCACGATCGTCTACGGCACGGGCTACGCCTATACGCCGTGGATCGGCTCGGTCTGGTATCCGGCGCCGGTGACCTACACCGTGGCGGCGGCCCCGATCTACAACCCGTACGTCGGATTCACCTTCGGCTTCGCGATGGGCCTCGCAACCGCGGCGTGGTACGCCCCGTACTACGGCGGCTACTATGGCGCGTACTATCACCCGGCGTACTGGGGCGCGTATCCGTGCTGCGGCACCGCGAGCGCCAACGTCTACGGCCACTGGGGCAGCACGACGTACTCCGGCACGCGTTCGTGGTACGCGGGCGGCGGCGTCGCCGGCACCACCGCGAGCGGCAACTACTACAACTCGCGCACCGGCACCAGCGGGTCGTACAACGCGGGCAAGCAGTACAACGCGATATACCGGAAACTACACGCGCGGCTACGACCGCACCGCCAACGGCGCGGCGGGCGGTTCCGCCAACGTCGCGCGCGGCACCAACTACAACGACGTACACCGGCCAGCGCTCGACCGCGAACGCGGCGTCGGGAACCGGTGCGGGCGGCAGCACGTACAACCGTGCCGGCGCGACGACCGCCGGTCCCGAGGGCGATGCGCACGTCGGCGGCGGCTCGACCTACAACGCGCACACCGGCAAGACCAACACCTGGGGCACCGCCAGCGTCGGCAACAATCACTACGCCGACGTCAACGGCAACGTGTACAAGAACACCGGCGACGGCTGGCAGCAGCATTCGTCGAGCGGCTGGTCGAATTCGTCGAGCGCCTCGTCGTGGGGCGACAAGGAATCGCAGGCGCGCAGCGGAGGCGAGCAGCGGCTTCGGCGGCGGAGGGTTTGGCGGTTTCGGTGGTGGCGGCGATCGATTCGGCGGCGGCGGCTTCGGCGGCGGTGGCTTCGGCGGCGGTGGGTTCGGCGGAGGCGGCGGCTTCGGAGGGGATCGCTTTGGCGGCGGCGGTTTCGGCGGCGGCGGCTTCGGGGGATTCCGTGGTGGCGGGCGTCGCTGACCGGCCGATCGAAGCTCGCGGGTAGGCGACTCGCATCGCTTAGCCGCGAGCGCAGGGGTCGCGGCGTGCGCTCGCCAGACAAAGCGTTGGAGCCATTGCGGCGGTTGAGTCCGTGTCGCGCGCTCGTCATGGCGACGATCGCTCTGGCGCTCGCCGCGTGCGCGACGCGCCCGATCAATCCGCCGCTCGCGCATTTCGAGCCGCATGCCGGTTATCGCTGGGCGAATCGGTCGGATATTCCCAGGAATGATCCGGAAACTCTGCTGCTGCTCGCGTTTTCGGGCGGGGGTACGCGCGCGGCGGCGTTCTCCTTCGGCGTGCTCGAAGAGCTTCGTCGCACGCCGGTCGGGCTCCCGGCCAGAGGTCGGACCATGCTGGCCGAGGTCGATCTCATCAGTGGAGTATCGGGGGGCAGCTTCACCGCGCTCGCCTGCGCGCCGGAAGGTGAGCAGCTGTTCGACAGCTACCCCGGGCGTTCCTCTATCGTGACGTCGAAGCAGAGCTGCTGAAGCGGCTGTTCGATCCCGTGACCTGGCCGAGCACACTGTCGTCGGGCTACGGACGATCGGAGCTGGCCGAGCAGTATTAAGACAAGATCCTGTTCCACGGCGCGACATTCGCCGATCTGTTGGGCAAATCCACCCCCACCTCGCTCGTCTCGGCGACCGACATCGCGACCGGATTGCGTTGGACGTTCTCGCAGACCGATTTCGACGTGATCTGCTCGGACCTGGCAAGATGCACCTCTTCCGCGCCGCCGCGGCGTCGTCCGCGGTGCGGGTCGTCCTTTCTCCCGTCACCCTCAACAACTACGGCGGCAGCTGCGGTTACTCCGACCCGGCGTGGGTGAGGGCGGCCATCCGGCCGGGCTCGCGTGCGTGGGTAGGCAATCGCGCGCTCGAGCGCTACCGCGACCTCCGCTCGTATCAGCAGCCGGGGGAGCGGCCGTACATGCACCTCGTCGACGGCGGCCTATCCGGCAACCTCGGCGTCACCGGCATCATCGAGGCGCTGCAGGAGCTCGAGTCCGATCCGAGCTACCGCGAGTCGGTCGGCGTCGACCGCGTGCGGCACGTCGCCATCGTCATCGTCAATGCGGCATCGTCGCCGTCCTTCGGATACAGCAAGCGCGAAGCGCCGCCATCGACGCTGGAAATGCTGATGCAGGCGGTCAGCGTTCCGATCGACCGCTATTCCTACGAGTCGGTCGATGCCCTCGAGGACATCGTGACCGAGGAAGCTGCGCCGGCAGCTCGAGGTCGACGCCGCGAAGGTCGCCGGCAGACCCATCCCCGCCGATGCGATCACGCCGCTCGAGTTCTCGGTGATCAATGTGAGCTTCGATGAGCTCTCCGACGAGAGCGAGCGCGAGTATTTGCTCAACCTTCCGACCACCTTGTCGCTGCCACCCGAAGCGATCGATCGACTGCGCGCCGCGGCGGCGAGGCTTCTGCACAATTCGGTGGCGTATCGAAAGCTCGTCGACGAAATGAGCGCCGGCCGGTAGCCCGTGTCTGGCGGGCGCGGTGTGCGTGCTACGATGGTTCGCTTGCCGGAGTAATGAAGTGGGATGAAGCGACGATGAACCAACTCGATTTCAAAGGCCGCACCGCGGTCATCACCGGCGGAGCGGTGGGCATTGGCCTCGGGGTAGCGCAGCGTCTCGTCGCCAGTGGAGCGCGCGTGAGCCTGTGGGACCGTGATGCGGAAGCGCTCGATCGTGCGAAGGCCGCGCTCGGCAGTGCCACCGATACGCGCATCGTCGATGTCGCCGATGCGGCGAGCGTCGACGACGCGGCGCGGGTGACGGCAATCGCGCTCTCGCGCGTCGACGTGCTGGTGTGCTCGGCGGGAATCACCGGCCCGAACGTCGCGCTTGCCGACTATCCGCTGGACGCCTGGCGCCAGGTGATCGACGTCAATCTCAACGGGCTCTTCTACTGCAACCGGGCGATCGTTCCGATCATGCTCGCCAACGACTACGGACGCATCGTCAACATCTCATCGGTCGCAGGCAAGGAGGGCAATCCCAACGCGAGTGCCTACAGCACGTCGAAGGCCGGCGTCATCGGCCTCACCAAGTCGCTGGGGAAGGAGCTCGCGAAAACCGGCATTCGCGTGAACTGCGTCACGCCGGCCGCCGTGAAGACCGCGATCTTCGACCAGATGTCGCAACAGCACATCGACTTCATGCTGTCGAAGATTCCGCTCGGCCGTTTCGGCAAGGTCGAGGAGATCGCCGCGATGGTGGCGTGGCTCGCCAGCGAGGACTGCTCGTTCTCGACGGGGGCAGTGTTCGACCTGTCGGGCGGGCGGGCGACCTATTAGCGCAGTCCTGTAGGCTGAACGCGCCGCATCGGCTGCGCGGGCGGTCAGGTCCTCACCTCCAGCATGATTTTCCCGATGTGCGCGCTCGACTCCATCAGTCGATGCGCCTCTGCCGCTTCCGCGAGCGGAAACACGCGGTGGATCACCGGCTTCAGCTTGCGGGATGCGAACAGCGGCCACACCTTTTCGCGCAGGTTCGCCGCGATCTGCGCCTTGCGCGCGGCGGGGCTCGCGCGCAGCGTCGACCCGGTGATGGTCAGCCGCTTCATCATCACGTGACGCCACTCGGTCGTCACCTTGCTGCCCTGCAGGAAGGCGATCATCGCCATGCGGCCTTCGAGTGCCAGGCAACGGATGTTTTTCTCGATGTAGTCGCCTCCGACCATGTCGAGCACGACGTCGACGCCGCGCTTGTCGGTGATACGCGCGACTTCGGCGACGAAATCCTGTTCGCGATAGTTGATCGCGTGATCGGCGCCGATGCTCTTGCAGAATGCTGCCTTTTCGGGGCTTCCCACTGTCGTGATCGGCTTCGCGCCGAACGCCTTGGCGAGCTGGATGGCGGTGAGGCCGATGCCGCCGCTGCCGCCGTGGATCAGGATGCTCTCGCCGGCGGCGAGATGGACGCGGTCGAAGACGTTGTTCCACACGGTGAAATAGTTCTCGGGCAGGCTGGCCGCTTCCAGCGCGGATAGCCCCGACGGGAACGGCAGGCACCACGACGCCGGCGCCGTGCAATATTGCGCGTAGCCGCCGCCCGGCGTGAGCGCGCACGCCTGATCGCCGACGCGCCATGACGTGACGCCCTCGCCAAGCGCGACGATGGTGCCGGCGACTTCGAGGCCGAGGATCGGCGACGCATCGGGCGGCGGCGGATAAAGGCCCGCGCGCTGGATGCAGTCGGGGCGATTGACGCCGGCGACGGCGACTTCGATCAACACCTCGCCGGGCTTGGGAGAAGGCACGCTGGTCTCGGCGACCGCGAGGACGTCCGGCGGCCCGGGCTCGCGTACGGCGACATAACGCATGGTCGTGGGAACGGACATGGGCTTTCCTGCGGCAGTGGATCGCGTCATTGTAAGCGATGCCCGCTGCGCTGCTAGAATCGAATGCGCTCGCTACACCTGCGCGGAAAATCGACCCCTCGATGAGCGCGTCGCCGTCGCACAATCTGTCCACGCTGCTGCTGCAAAGCGCGCAGCGCCATCCCAGTCTTCCGGCGCTCGCCGTTGGGACCCGGGTGCGCAGCGATTATCGCTCTCTTGCCGCGCGCGTCGCGCGCCTGGCCGCGACGCTGGCGCGCGCCACGGTTGCGCCGGGAGACCGCGTGGCGATCGTTTCCGCGAACTGCGCCGAATATATCGAGGCGCTGTTCGCGTGTTGGCAAGCCGGTGCGTGCGCTGTGCCGGTGAACAGCAAGCTCCATGTCGAAGAGCTCGCGTTCGTGCTCGAGGACAGCGGAGCGCGCTGCGCCTTCGTCGACGCCTCGTGGCACGCCGCGCTGTCGCCGATCGCAAATCGATTCGCCGCGATCGATCGCGTCGTCGAGCTGGGCAGCCGCGAATACGCGCGTTGCTTTGATGGCCTGGACGAGATGACGCCAACGCCGGTCGCCGTCGACGACGCTGCGTGGCTGTTCTACACCAGCGGCACGACCGGGCGGCCCAAGGGCGTCGTGCTCACTCACGGCAACCTGCTGGCGATGAGCCGCTGCTTTCTCGCGGATGTCGAATCGGTCGAGCCCGGCGACGCGTTGCTGCATCCAGCGCCGCTGTCGCACGGCTCGGGACTCTACGTCATTCCGCACGTGCTCGCCGGCGCGGTGAATGTCGTCCCGGACTCCGCGGGTTTCGATCCCGTCGAGGTTCTCGAGATGCTCGTCCGTTGGCCGCGTGCGACGTTCTTTGCCGCGCCGACGATGCTCAAGCGGCTGATCGCGCATCCAGCGAGCGCCCAGGCGCGGCTCGATCACCTGAAGAGCATCGTCTGCGGCGGCGCACCGTCCTACGTCGAGGATTGCAAGGCCGCGCTTGCAGCACTGGGGCCGCGCGTCGCGCAGATCTATGGGCAGGGCGAGTCGCCGATGACCATCACCGCAATGTCGCGCGCGGTGATCGCCGACGCGGTCGAGCGAGGCGACGATGCGCATCTCGGGTCGGTGGGGCGCGCGCAGACCGGCATCGAAGTGCGCATCGGCGGCGAAGGCGATCGCGCGCTCGACGTCGGCCAACTCGGCGAAGTGATGGTGCGCGGTCCGACGGTGATGCGCGAATACTGGCGCAACGCCGCGGCGACCGCGGCGACGCTGGCGAATGGGTGGCTGCATACGGGCGATGTCGGCGTGCTCGATGCGGACGGATTCCTCACCCTCAAGGACCGCTCGAAGGACCTCATCATCAGCGGCGGCTCCAATATCTATCCGCGCGAGGTCGAGGAGGTGCTGCAGCGCCACGCAGCCGTGCGCGAGGTGGCGGTGGTGGGTCGTCGGCACGCCGATTGGGGCGAGGAAGTCGTCGCGTGCGTCGTCGCGCGCGATGGTACCGACCAGGCGGGTCTGCAGCGCGAGCTCGACGCGCTGTGCCTCGAACACATCGCGCGGTTCAAGCGACCGAAATCCTACGTGTTCGTCGCGGAGCTGCCGAAGAATAATACCGGCAAGGTACTCAAGACCGCGTTGCGCGATTCGATCACCGCGTCCTGACCGAGGTGTCCCGAGTCAGAAATTCGCTCGATAGTTCGCGGCGCGAATCGTCTGCCATGCGGCGTTGCTCGGCGCTCGCCGTAGCGATGCTACGACTCGGCCTCGCGCCTTGTCTGGCAACCGATTCGACTCGCTCCTGTATCGTCGGAACTTCTGACTCGGGACACTAGGGCGTCTTCGCGCAATCGCAGACGCTGTTGCCTTTGTCGAAGACGATGCGCCACGTCCCCGGCGCTTCGAGCCGCCAGATCGAAGTGAAGGTGGCGAACTGCTTGCCGGAGGGGTCGAACACCGGCCCCGACGAAAGCGCCAGCGTTCCCGAGTCGAGCACTTCCACCGTTTCCGGTCGCCACGAGAACGGGGGCTCGGGTTTGTCGTAAAAGCGCTTCCAGAATTCGACCACCGCCTGCTTGCCGCGACGCGGCTCGGGCCCCGAGAAGAACACCGCGTCGCTGGCGATGAAGGTCGAGAATGCCGCCAGATCGCGGTCGGCCATGGTCTTGGCGAAAGCGCGCTCGGTGTCGGCGACCTCGCGCCCGGCCGTGAGGGTGTCGGCGCGCGGGACGGTGGTGCAGCTCGCGAGCAGGAGAGTGGTGACGGCGGCGCATGCCAGAGCCGACCGCACGCGGGCAATGTTGTCGCGCTCGAAAGCGCGTATTCCTGACGAAGGGGCGTGTTTCATTGCGGCGTCAGGTTGAGCGCTTTGGCGAGTACCGCCATCGCCGCGTACTCGTTGTCGATGTACTGGCGCAGGGCGGCGCCTTTCCTGATCACGACCTGCTCGCCCGCGTCCTCGAGGAATTTTTTCGCCGCCGGGGAATTCGCCGCGCGTTCGAATGCGTTCTCCAGCTTGGCGATGCGCTCGGGCGGCGTGCCTTTCGGGGCGATCAGCGCGCGCCAGAGGATCGTTTCCTCATTGGGGATGCCGAGGTCCTTGAGCGCCGCCGCCGAAGGCAGCGACGTGACGGGCTCCGCCGACGTGACCAGGAGGCACTTCGCCTTGCCGAGCTGCTGATATTGCAGGATCGGAGGGATCGATCCGACATAGATGTCGACGTGCTTGCCAAGGAACGCGGTCAGCGTCTCGCCTGCGCCCTTGTATGGGATGTCGCGCGCCGAGGACTGCGTCGCACGCAAGATACGCGCAGTCGCGAGCTGCCCGGGGCCGCCGGCACCGTCGTTGCCGTACGTGTACTTGTCAGGGTTCTTTTTGAGCTCGGCGATGAACTCCCGGCCGTCGTTG
Organism: uncultured beta proteobacterium; assembly: GCA_963816915.1. GTDB lineage: Bacteria > Pseudomonadota > Gammaproteobacteria > Burkholderiales > Casimicrobiaceae > PALSA-1003. Next base: position 154,930 of record CAWFMK010000006.1, on the reverse strand, counting down.
GCGGGAAAATCCGGATGCACGCACAGCACATACGGCGCGCTCGAAACCTGGATGACGGGGATGTAGTCGTTGGGCGTGTAGGGCACCTTCATCGTATTGGGGCTGACGGTGACGGGGCCGAGCCACACGCCGGCGACCGTCTGCCCGTCTGGAACCGAGCGCACCATCTGCGACACGCCGATGGTGCCGCCCGCGCCGGCGACATTCATCACGACGACGGGCTCGTTGAGCAGCGGCTCGACCTCGCGCGCGAGCACGCGAAAGTAGCCGTCGGTGCCGCCACCCGGCGCGGTTGGAATGATGAGCTTCAGCGCTTCGGCGGCCAGCGCGGAGGTCGCCCCCGCGAGTGCGGCGGCCAGCGAAAAAGAGCAGGCGACAACGCGTGCACGGTTCATGCAGATTGCTCCTACGTCGATGCGCAGCGGTTGCGAGGCCCGCTGCGTCATGCGGTTGCCCGGGCGTGGGCGCCATCGCGCGTGCGACCGAAACCGAACAACGCAGCGGGTGTGTCGACTAGGATCATACGACGCGTGGCATCGTCGGGCACCCATGAGCGCAGCCAGCGCACGCACTGATCGTACGTCACATCGTCCTCGTGCGAAACAAAGGGCCAGTCGCTCGCCCACACCAGCTGTGCGGATCCGGCGGCGAGCAACGCGTCGACATAGCGCCGGGCGTCCACGCTGCCAAGGCGATACGGCGCCGACAACTTGACCCAGGTGTCGCCCGCAGCGATTCCCTTCAGGGTTGCGCGAAAACCAGGATCGGCTTCGCCCAGCGAAGGATCCGGCGACCCGAAATGATCGACCACGACGTTCACGCCGGATTCGCGAATTCGCGGAAGCACGTCGGCGAGCTTCGGGCCTTCGAGAAAGATTTCGACGTGCCACCCCAGCGCCTGTATTTTGGCGAACAGCGCCCGGTACGCGGGAGCCGTGACGTCGGGCAACGTCGCCCGCCGCACCCAATTGAGCCGCACGCCCACGACGCCGCGCCCGCTCATGTCGGCGAGCGCGATTTCGTCGATGCCGGGATCGACGATCACCGTGCCGCGCAGGCGCGCGGGAAAGGCATCGAGCGCCGAGAGCAGCAGATGGTTGTCGCTGCCGTAGAAACTCGGCGCGGTCAGCACTCCGTGCGAAATCGCGTGCGTGTCGAGCACGGCGACGTATTCCTCGACGCTGACGTCGCGCTTCGGCGCGGAATGCCGCTCGGAGGCAAGCGGCAGGTCGCGGCGCATGACGTGCGCGTGACAGTCGATTGCCGTGATCGTCGCGCGAGGGCCGTCGTTCACTGCGCCCGTTTCAGGCGCGCCGGCGCGCCGCTGGCCGCGAGGAGGCGCCTTTCGCGACATCGGGAACGATGGCCGGTGCTACGCCGACGCCATACTTGGCTTCGAGTTGCGAAGGCGTGAGGAAGCGCCGCTCCAGGTCCTCGATCTGCGCCATGTCCATGATCTCATGCAGCTCCTCGAACGAAACCAGCGCATCGGGCCGGTCGACTACTTCGCCACTGGTGAGCGACTGCTTGAGCAGCGCGAGCCCCCGCTGCATGCCGCGCAGCGCGCATGCGGTGAGCAGGCGCGGGTAGATGACGACTGCGACGCCGAGATCCTGAAGCTGCGCCGCCGACAGCAGCGGCGTCGTCGAGCGCTGGCGAATGCCGAAGCCCATGTTGACCGACAGCGGCTTGCTCACGTTGCTCGCCAGCGTGGAAATGTCCTCCACCGAGGTCGCGGCGTCGGCGAAGAGCAGGTCGGCGCCGGCTTCGGCATAGAGATTGAGGCGGCGTACCGCTTCGGCGATGCCGTGCGTCGCGAGTACGTCGGTGCGCGACTTGATGACGAAATCCGGATCGACGCGCGCGTGAGCGGCAGCGCGGATTTTCTGAACCATCTCGTCGGCGGAGATGACCTCCTTGCCCTTCATGTGACCGCAGCGCTTCGGCCACACCTGGTCCTCGAGCATCAGTCCCGCAACGCCGGCGCGTTCGAACGCGCGGACGGTGTGATACGCGTTGAGCGCGTTGCCGTAGCCGGTGTCGCCGTCGGCCAGCAGCAGCAGATCGGAGCACGCCGCGATGGCGCGCGCGGCGCCGACGTTCTCGTCGAGCCCCATCAGCCCGACGTCGGGTTGGCCCAGACGGGACTCGCTGACGCCGCTGCCGGTGATGAACGCGGCGCGATAACCTGCCTGGCTCACCAGGCGCGTGCTGAATCCGTCGTACACACCCGGCAGTACCAGGATCTCCGGTGCTTCGATGAGAGTTCTGAGACGCCTGCCAGCGCTCGCTGTCATGGTAACTCCTCCTTCAATCGCATTATCGGTGTGAGGGGGCGTCCTACACAAGAATCAGACCGCTTCCGATTTCGGGACGTTCGCGGCGCAGGCAACATGCGCCTCATGTAGGGAAGACAAAGCAGCAACTTCAACTACTGACATGGATTAGAGTTGACTGGCGGCCTCCTCCCTACACTTTTCACGAGGGCGCGACGACAGACTAAAAAGAGCAAGATGTAGATTCCTCGAGCCCGTACCCTGGCGGGGCGAGCGCAGGAATGAAGCGAAATCAGCGGGCCGGTTCTCCGGCCCGCTTTATTTTGTGCAGTCGCGCCTTGGCTGCGTACTCGCTTCGGGCCATGATTTCACGCCGCTCACTTGAGCCCATGACGCGCGCGCAGCGCGCGCAATCGCTCCAGGCTTTGCGCGGGCCACTCGCGATCGCGATCGTAGTACTCCTCCATCACAGGAACGTCGGGTGACAGCACCACCCACGGCTGCTTGGACATCGTGAAAATGTGGATGTCCGGAGGCAGGCGGTCGGGCTCGTCGAGCGTGCCGACGCGCACGAAGCGCACGAGATCGCCACCGCCGCCATAGTTGCTCCACAGCGCGACGCGGCACGCGGGACAGCGCGTGATCTTCTGCCCCTTGCCACTGAGCGAAGGCGTCAGCACGATCTCGGGCGTGCCTTGGAGCAGCTCCACGTGTTCGGCCTCGATCATCGCGTTCAGCGCAAACGACGCGCCTGTCTCGCGCTGGCACCAGCGGCAGTGGCAGCAGTGCACGAACAGCGGCGCCGCTGTCATCCGATACCGCACCGCACGACAGGTGCAACCGCCTTCGAAGATCGTCGTCGCAGGTTCCATCAATAGACGATCTCAACGTTCTCGGGCTTGAGCCAGTCGCGCAATCCGACCAGCAGGTGGTCGTCGAGGTTGACCCGCCACGCTTCGCCCAGCTCGACCTCGCCGCCGGACGATGCATTGCGATACGCGATCATCACCGGGCAGCGCCCGCTCTTGAACGGTTCGATGATTTTCAGCAATGCTTCCGCCGAGCTACTGCCGTTGCAGGCGAGCCTCAGCATGCGCGCCCATTTGCGCCGCGCGCTGGCGAGGTCGTAAATCGATTCCGCGACGATGCGCAGTCCCGGCGACTGGCCTTCCTCGCTCATGCGCTGCATCACCTTCACTTCCGCGACCAGCAGCGCGTCCTCGCGCAGCAGGTGACGGTGGGCGTCGAAGACTTCGTTGAAGATAACGATCTCGGCCTGGTCCCTGCCGTCGTCGAGCGTGACGAACGCCATCTTGCCGCGGCGCGAGGTCTGCGTGCGCAGCGCCGCGACCACGCCGGCTATGCGCACCGGGAGGGTGGTCGGCGCGAGCGCGGACAGGCGCTGCTGCACCAGCCGCGAGAGCTCGGCCGACACCGCGTGATAGGGATGCCCGGAGAGGTAATAGCCGAGGCTCGCCTTCTCGTGCGCGAGGCGCTCGCTCTCGCTCCAGTCGCGTGCGACGGTCAGCGCCAGCCCGTGTGCCGCGCCGTCGTCATCGGCACCGAACAGCGAGACCTGCGATGCAGCACGCTCGGCGCGCTCGGCGTCGTCCATCGCCGGACCCACCGAGGCGAAGAGGCTTGCGCGGCGCGCATCGATCGAGTCGAAGGCGCCGGCCCGGATCAATGCCTCGATGGCGCGCCGGTTCACTGCGCGCTTGTCGACGCGCCGGCAGAACTCGAACAGGTCCTTGAAGCGCCCGCCCGCGTTGCGCGCGGCGGCAATCGCCTCGATGGCGGCCTGGCCGGTGCCCTTGATGCCGCCCAGCCCATAGCGGATGCTCTTTTCGTCGACCGGCTCGAAGCGGTAGTTCGATGCATTGACGTCCGGCGGCAGCACCTCGAGGCCCATCGCAATCGCGTTGTCGCGAAAGTGGCGCACCTTGTCGGTGTCGTCCATCACCATCGACAGGTTGGCGGCGAAAAACGGCGTCGGATAGTGCGTCTTGAGGTACGCCGTTTGATACGCGATCAGCGCGTAGGCGGCGGCGTGCGACTTGTTGAATCCGTAGCCTGCGAACTTTTCCATCAGGTCGAAGAGCTGCGTCGCCTTGGCCGAAGACAGTCCGCGCTCGACCGCACCGGACGTGAAGCCCTGCCGATGCTTGGCCATCTCGTCGGGCAGCTTCTTGCCCATCGCGCGGCGCAGCAGGTCGGCGGCGCCCAGCGTGTAGCCGCCGATTTCCTGTGCGATCTGCATCACCTGTTCCTGGTACACCATCACGCCGTAGGTGGGCGAGAGAATCGGCTCCAGTCGCGGATCGAGGTAGTCGACGCGCTCGCTGCCCTGCTTGCGGCGCACGTAGTCGGGGATGAGTTCCATCGGACCGGGACGGAACAGCGCCACCAGCGCCACGACGTCCTCGAAGCGCTTGGGCGGCGCCTGCTGCAAGAGCTCGCGCATGCCGCGCGATTCAAACTGGAAGATGCCGGTGGCGTCGATCTTGAACATCGCATACGCGGCGCGGTCGTCGAGCGGCAGCGTCTCCAGCGACAGCGTCGACGCCGGATCGAGCATGCGGATGAAGCGCAGCGTCCAGTCGAGGATGGTCAGCGTGGTCAGTCCCAGAAAGTCGAACTTGACCAGGCCGACCTGCTCAACGTCGTCCTTGTCGAACTGCGATACCGGCGCGTCGGTGCCCGCCTGCGTGTAGAGCGGGCAGAAGTCGGTCAGCTTGCCGGGTGCGATGAGCACGCCGCCGGCGTGCATGCCTACGTTGCGTGGCAGGCCCTCGAGCTGCTCGGCGAGCGCGAGCAGCTCGCGCACTTCCTCTTCGGCGGCTTCGCGCTCGCCCAAAAGCGGCTCGACCTCGCGCGCGTACAGCGTGTTCGGCGCAGCCTCGCCCTCCCGGCGCTTGAGCACGACGCTGCGCCCCGGCTGGAACGGGATCAGCTTGGCGATGCCGTCGCAGAAGCTGTAGGGAAGATCGAGCACGCGTCCGACGTCGCGCACCACTGCCCGCGCCGCCATGGTGCCGAAGGTCGCGATCTGCGAGACCGACTCGGCGCCATATTTCTGCTTGACGTAGTCGATGACGCGATCGCGACCGTCCTGGCAGAAGTCGATGTCGAAGTCGGGCATCGACACGCGCTCCGGATTGAGAAAGCGCTCGAACAGGAGCGTATAGCGCAGCGGGTCGAGATCGGTGATGCCGAGGCTGTATGCCACCAGCGATCCCGCGCCCGATCCGCGTCCGGGACCGACGGGCACGCCGTTGTTTTTCGCCCAGTTGATGAAGTCGGCGACGATCAGGAAATAGCCCGGATAGCCCATCTGCACGATGGTGGCGACCTCGAAGTCGAGGCGGGCGACGTATTCGGGCCGCCTGCGCTCGCGCTCGGCGGCATCGGCATAGAGCACTTCGAGGCGGCGCTCCAGTCCCGCGCTCGCCTCTCGGTGGAGGTGCTGCTCGAGCGTGAGGCCTTCCGGCGTCGGGAAGTTGGGAAGGTAGTTCTTGCCCAGAGGCAGCGTCAGGTTGCAGCGCTGCGCGATGGCGACGCTGTTGGCGAGCGCCTGCGGCAGATCGGCGAAGCGCTTCAGCATTTCGTCCTGTGTGGTGAAATACTGCTCGGAGGTGAAGCGCTTCGGCCGCCGCGGATCGGCAAGGACGTAGCCCTCGGCGATGCATACGCGTGCCTCGTGCGCGCGAAATTCGTCGCGGCGCACGAACTGGACCGGATGTGTGGCGACGACGGGAAGGTCGAGCTCGCCGGCGAGCAGCACGGTCGACGCGGTGAGGGCATCGTCTTCAGGGTGCCCGGCGCGCTGCACTTCGAGATAGTAACGGTCGGGAAACGCGTTCGCGCCGGCGTGTGCAGCGCGGGTGGCAGCGGCGAGATGGTTCTGCAGCAGTGCTTGCCCGACGTCACCCGCCGCGAATCCCGAGAGCGCTATGAGTCCGGTCGTGCCTTCGGCGAACCATTCGCGGCGCAGCTCGGCCCGCCCGCGGTGCTGGTTGCTGCGAAAGGCGCGCGTGAGCCAGTCGGCGAGCTTCAGGTAGCCTTCGCGCGACTGACACAGCAGCAGCATCCGATGCGGCGCGTCGCGCTCAGACTCGTTGCTGACCCAGACGTCGCAGCCGACAATGGGTTTCACCCCGCGGGCGCGTGCCGCCTTGTAGAACTTCACCATGCCGAAGACGTTGGACAGGTCGGTCAACGCCAGCGCGGGCATGGCATCGGCGGCAGCGGAGCCGATCGCATCGTCGATGCGCACCATGCCATCGACGATCGAATACTCGCTGTGCAGGCGCAAATGAACGAAGTCGACGGAGGAGCCAGGCGCGCGCATGGGGTACAATTTTACTCGCTTTGCTTCGACCCTTTGCCCATGTCCCGCACACTGCGCACGATCGTTCGTAGCGCGTTGATCAGCGCTGCGCTCGCGCTCGCCGCGTGCTCCAACGCACCGGTGACGCCTGCTCCGCCGCCGGCAAATGCACCGCCGGCGGCGCCCGAGCCCGCACCTGCGCCGGCAGCGCCAGCCAAGCCGCAGACGCCGCCCACGACGCATCCCAATCCGCCGTCCAACGTCAATCTGCAAGGTTTTCCGCTGGCGTATCGGCAAGGGTACGCCGATGGTTGCGCGAGCATCGGCGCAACCGAGCAGAAGGACGCGGCGCGTTTCAAGAACGACGGCCAGTACCGCACCGGCTGGCAGGACGGAGTCTTCCTGTGCAAGAAGAAATAACGCGTTGAAGACCTCGTCCGCGCATTTCGTCGACGTTCGCGGCCTGCGCTATCACGTTCGCACCTGGGGTGATCCAGGCGCGCCGAAGCTCTACATGCTGCATGGCTGGATGGACGTCGGCGCGTCGTTCCAGTTCCTCGTCGATGCGCTGTCGCGGGAATGGCACGTGATCGCGCCCGACTGGCGCGGCTTCGGCGGCAGCGAATGGTGCAGCGACGGCTACTGGTTCGCCGATTATCTCGGTGACCTCGACGTGCTGCTCGACCATTTCTCCGGCGACGCGCCGGCGCGCTTGCTTGGCCACAGCCTGGGCGGCAATGTGGTCATGCTCTACGCCGGCGTGCGCCCCGAGCGCGTCGAGCGCGTCGTGTCGCTGGAAGGCTTCGGCATTCCCGCCGAAGCGTCCGAGCGCGCGCCCGATAAGCTGGCCAAATGGCTCGATGCGCTGGCGACGCCGCCCGCGTTTCGTCCCTATGCGAATCTCGACGCCGTTGCCGATCAGCTGCAGAAAAACAATCCGCGGCTTTCGCGTGATCGCGCGCTGTTCCTGGCCGGACACTGGGCGCGCCACGAGCCCGACGGCAGTGCGCGTCTGGTGTCGGACCCGCGGCACAAGCTGCCCACCGCGACCGTCTACCGCATGGAAGAAATCGTCGCGGTATGGAAGCGCGTACGCGCGCCGGTGCTCTGGGTGGCGGCGACCGAGTCGTTCATTCCTAAATGGCTCGCGGCGCATCCAGAAGGCGAGGCGGCCACCGACGCGCTCAGCGCGGTGCGCGCCCGCATCGCGCACATTCCGCAGGCCACGCTCGCCAGCGTCAGCGAAGCCGGCCACATGCTGCACCTGGACCGCCCCGAGTCCGTCGCGGCGCTGATCGAGCCGTTTTTCGCACCGCCGCCGTGACCGGTGCCACGCGGGAGATCACGCTTCACTCGCGGCGTGGCGCGTACATCGCGCTGGTCGCGCTGACGCTGATGTGGGGTTTCAACTGGATGGCGATGAAGTTCGGGCTGCGCTATGCGCCGCCCGCGGTTTACAACCTCGACCGCATACTGATTGCCGTCGTATTCCTGTTCGCGGTGATGCGCTGGGAGGGTCGTCCGTTCTGGCCACGGTCGTGGGTCGCGGTCATCGTCACCGGATTGTTCCAGACGACGATCAATTTCTCGGCGACGACGTTCGCGCTCGCGGGCGGCGGAGCAGGACGCACGTCGGTGCTGGTGTTCACGATGCCGTTCTGGACCATGCTCATCGCGTGGCCGGTACTTCACGAACGCATTCGCGGAACGCAGTGGCTCGCCGTGATTTTCGCACTGGCGGGGCTGCTGATCGTGGTCGAGCCGTGGCGGTGGGAAGGTGAGCTCGCGCCGAAGCTGTGGGCTGCCCTGTCCGGATTCGGCTGGGCAGCGGGCACGGTATCGACCAAGTATTTCCAGCGGCGCTACCAGCTCGACATGCTCAATCTCATCGGCTGGCAGATGGCCGCGGGAACGGTGCCGCTGTTGTTCCTGGCCTGGCTGCTTCCACAGCCAGACGCGCAATGGAGCGTGGTATACGTTGCGGCCGTGTTCTACGCGGGAGTGATCTCCACCGGCGTCGGCTTCATCCTGTGGACTGCGGTGCTCGGCGTCCTGCCTGCGGGGACGGCGTCGCTCAACATGTTCGCGATTCCGGTGATCGCCATCGTGTCGTCGATGCTGGTGTTCGGCGAGCGCATCACTTCGCTGGAATGGCTGGGAATCGGATGCATCGGGATTGGGCTCGCGATCCTGTCGTTGCGCGCGTGGCACGAATCGCGCAGAGGTCACGACGAGGCGGTGCAGGCACCCGCCATCGAAACCGGCTGACCACTCGCGCTGCGCCGTCCACTGCTGCGGGCGCACCCGAGCGGGCCCGCTCATCCTCGCGGGGTATACTCCGCAGCTTTCCGCTCGATTCATTCCCGTGTCCGCCGACGATCTTTCCAAATTGCGCATCGACCGCACGCTCGCGCCAAGGCAGACGCGCCGGCGCCGCACGCGCTGGTGGATGGTTGCACTGGTCGTGCTCATTGCCGCCGCCGGCGCCTGGTATCTGCTCGTGCCGCGAGCGGCGATCGTGAAGACGACGCCGATCGTGACCACATATCCGTCGCAGCAATTCGTCGTGCTCAACTCCAGCGGCTACGTCGTCGCGCAGCGCAAAGCCGCGATCGCCTCCAAGGCATCGGGTCGACTGGAATGGCTGGGCGTCACCGAGGGTTCGCGCGTGAAAGCCGGTGACGTCATCGCCCGTCTCGATGCGCGCGACGTTGCCGCGCAGCTCGACAGCGCCAACGCCAACATCAAGGTCGCGCAGGCGGCGATCGCGCAGGCGGAAGCGGAGAACCGCGATGCCGCCGCATCGCTGGCGCGAACGCAGGATCTGCTCAAGCAGAAGTTCGTCTCGCAGTCGGCGCTCGATCAGGCGAACGCGCGCGCCGATCGCGCGGTCGCGGGCGTCGCCAGCGCGCGCGCCGGCTTCGTCGCCGCGCAGGCCAACGCGCGCAACGCGCAGGTCGCCGTCGACTACACGCAGATCCGCGCGCCTTTCGACGGCATCATCCTGTCCAAGAGCGCCAATGTCGGCGACATGGTGACGCCTTTCTCGTCGGCGGCAGATTCGAAGGGCGCGGTCGTGACCATGGCGGACATGAGCACACTCGAAGTCGAGGCCGACGTATCCGAGGCAAGCCTTTCGAAGATCACCCCCGGCCAGCCCTGCGAGGTGACGCTGGACGCGCTGCCCGACGTCCGCTTCCGCGGCACCGTATCGCGCATCGTTCCGACCGTCGACCGGGCGAAGGCGACTGTCATGACCAAGGTGAGATTCGAGGCGATCGATGCGCGCATCCTTCCCGAGATGAGCGCGAAGGTGTCCTTCCTGTCGCAGCCCGTGTCCGCGGAACAGCAGAAGCCGATGACCGCGGTGCATCCCGACGCATTGACGCAGCGCGAAGGCAAGAGCGCCGTCATCATCGTGCGCGAAGACAAGGCGGCGGTCGTCCCGGTGACGCCGGGCATCAAGATCGGCGATCTCACGGCGATTACCGGTGCCGTCAAAACCGGCGAAAAGGCGATCGTCAAGCCGGCTGCTGATCTTCAGACGGGAAGTCCCGTGCGCGTTGCCACCAAGTGACCTGAAAGCGGGTACCGGCGCGCATCGCGGGTGCGCTTAGCGGCGCCGCAGCCGCCGCGCCGGAGTATCATCGGATCGTGTTGCATCATCGATGCGAGGTGACTAAATGACGGCGTTCAACGTAGTGCGATTCAGAGTGCGGCCGGGGATGGAGGAACAGTTCCTTGATTACCACCGCAAGCTCCGCTCCAAGCTCGAGGGCTTCATCGGCGGAAGCATGATCCGAACCGGCGGCCAGAACTTTTGCCTGGTCGGCGAGTGGCGAAACTTCAAGAGCATCGTCGATGCGCGGCCGCAGATGCACACGATGCTCGACGCCGTGCGCGACATGCTGGAGGACTTAGGGGGCGGGCTGGGCCTCACCGATCCGGTGTCCGGCGAGGTCGTGGTGAAGCTGACCGCAGCCACCGACGCCAAGGCATCCAAAACCGCCAAAACCGCGAAGACATCCCAGACGAAGGCGAAACCCGCCAAGACGCGCGCCAGGGCCAAGGCCAAGCCGGCGGCGAGCAAGCGTGGGGCACGCAAGGCGCCAGCGAGCAAGCGCGCTGCCGCGAAAAAGCGCTGAACCTATGCTCGAACGGCGTGCGGAATGACGTGCCGCTCGCCGTCGGCGACGTAAGCCCGATCCGATTGCACGCGACGCCTGCCGACGAAGCGCACGCGCACGATAACGCCACATCGGCGGCGCGCAACGCGGGCGCTCGCGTGCTCGTCGAGATCCGCAAGCTCACCAAGTATTACCAGCGCGGGGGCCAGGTGATCCCGGTGCTGGTCGATCTCGACCTGGATGTGCGCGTCGGCGACTTCGTCGCGCTGATGGGGCCGTCCGGCTCCGGCAAGAGCACGCTGCTCAATCTCATCGCCGGCATCGACAAGCCGTCGAGCGGCACGATCAAGGTCGACGGCGTCGACATCGCGCGCCTGTCGGAATCCGATCTCGCGCACTGGCGCGCATCGCACGTGGGATTCATCTTCCAGTTCTACAACCTGATGCCGGTGTTGAGCGCGTTCGAGAACGTGGAGCTGCCGCTGCTGCTGGCGTCTATGGGCCGTCGCGAGCGTCGCGAGCGCGTCGACATGGTGCTCGCGCTGGTGGGCTTGAGCGATCGCGCCGATCACTATCCCAACGAGCTATCCGGTGGACAGCAGCAGCGCGTGGCGATCGCACGCGCGCTGATCACCGATCCGACGCTGATCGTCGCGGATGAGCCGACCGGCGACCTCGACCGCACCACCGGCGAGGAAATACTGGCGCTGCTCGACCGGCTCAATCGCGAGATTGGCAAGACCATCCTGATGGTGACCCACGATCCAAAAGCCGCCGAAAAAGCGCGGCGCCTCGTGCATCTTGAAAAAGGCGTGCTGGTCGACGAATGAAATGCGGGCCGCGATGGCGGCCCGCTCTCGGTACGACTCGCGCGCGCTTCTAACCGAAGCGTATGCCTTTCGGCACGTTTGGAACGGTCATCAGATCGTTGTCGAGCGAATGATCGAGGGCGGCCTGGCGCGGCTCGGGAGCGCCGATCTGCAGGTCGCGCTCGGCATCGGCGATCGCTTTCAGGATCGAAGCGCTGCCCAGGTCGGTGCTGCCTTCATCGGCCATTGCCTTGTAGGCATTCTTGATCGTGCGCTCGTCGATGATGTCGGCCTGGATGTCCTGGAGCAGCGTGTCGAGCTCGCTTGCCTCCATGTTGCTGTCGGCGCGCGCCGGCAGCTCGAGCGGTGACTGCGACGCGCGCGCCGCGGGCTCGGTCATCGCGCCGAAATGCGCGAATGTCGCCTGCGTCGCCCCGGCCTGCGTTTCACCCTTGAGCGACTCGCGTGCCTTCGGATCCATCCACGAAGCGACCGACGAGAAGCGGCGATGCAGCGTGAAGCCGACGACCGCCAAGCCCATCGATCCGAAGATCACGGCAGCGAAAGGCCACACCTGTCTCCACACCGCCGTGGCAGCGGATGTCGAGTTGCGCTGCGCGGGGCCGGCAAGCGGGAGCGACTGCGTGGCGACGCGCGGCTGCACTGCGGCATTGGCAGCCGCAACAGTCGGAGCCGCGAGCGCGCGAGCAGGCAGATTTGCGGCCGCTGCCTCCTGGATGAACATGCTGCTTCCCGAAGTCGGCGTGAGAGTTAGCAGCTCGCGCGGCCCCGCATTGGAGGCGCTGTCGGCGATGACGACCGACGCCACTTGCTTGGGCTCGACGGGCGCTGCCTGCGCTACTACAGGCGGCTTGGTCTCGCGAACGGGTGACACCAGCTCGACGGGCACGCCCCACGTCGAATGTGGCAGGGCGGAGGTCGCGACCTGCACCGGCGCCGCTGCGCTCGGTGCCGCTTCGCTCGGCGCCGTTTTCGCGGCCGCGATCGCGGAAGAAGCGGCGCGCTGCCTGGGCATGCGGGTGTAGGCAGGATCGTCGTCGGCGCTGGCGAGCATGGTTGGCGGCTGCAGCGCGGCGGGATCGAAGAACAGCACGTAGTCTCGGCGCGTAGTGTTTCCGCATCCCACCTGCAACGAAATGCGGGCGGCAGGCTCGTTCATCATGGCCGCCTGAGTAAGGATCACGCGCGGAGTGGCTCCCTCGATATCGACACTGACCCGCGCCGTCACAATCTGCGGCGCCTCGCCGGCGTGATTGTCTGCGACAAGTTTGAGGCACGCGGTGTTCAGCGTCTCTCCTGGTCCGAGGTGCACCGGAATCTCGACGCGCAGCGGCTGTCCCAGCGATGATTGCGCGGCGACATTGCCCAGCGTGATGCCATGCACGGGTGCGGGCATGAGCGCTGCGCTCGCGGCGAGCGAGAGCGCGACGGCATACGGCAGATACTTTCGGTTCAGGGCGACGGATCGCACGGCTGCACCTCATTCAGTTGGTTCGTCCACGTCGGCACCGGGCATTTGCACCCGAAACCGACTCCTGGACCCCATTCAGCAAATTCCATGCCGTGTGATGTTTCCTGTAAGCTTCGATTCCGCGCGCTTCACCATGTCCAAGTTGTCGTGTACTTCATTCGCCTGGTCCTGCGTAATACCCTGCGTCATCGGCTGCGCACGATCCTCACCATCGTTGGTATCGTGGTCGCCATCACCGCGTTCGGCCTGCTTCGAACCATCATCGATGCCTGGTATGCCGGCGCCAATGCGAGCTCGAGCGCACGCCTGATCACCCGCAGCTCGGTATCGCTGGCGTTCTCGCTGCCGCTCACCTACGCGCAGAAAATCCGTCAGATCCCCGGCGTGACCGCGGTGTCGTGGGCGAACTGGTTCGGCGGCGTCTACATCACCGAGCGCAATTTCTTTCCGCAGTTCGCGATCGATCCACCGTCGTACCTTGCGATCTATCCGGAATTCGTGCTTTCGCCCGAGGAGCAGAAGGCGTTCTTCATGGACCGCCAGGGCGCGATCGTCGGCCGCAAGCTGGCCGACACCTGGGGCTGGAAGATCGGCGACCAGATCCCGTTGCGCGGTACCATCTTTCCCGGGACGTGGACCTTCAACCTGCGTGGCATCTACGACGGCAAGGAGCCTTCGACCGTCGAGACGCAGATGTTCTTCCACTGGGATTACCTGAACGAGTCGCTCAAGAAGCGCTTTCCGCGACGTGCCGACCAGACGGGGGTGTTCATCGAGCAGCTCTCCGACCCGGACTCCGCGGCTGCGGTATCGCAGGCCATCGATGCCACGTTCAGCAATTCGTTGGCCGAGACGCTCACCGAGACCGAGAACGCGTTCGCGCTCGGCTTCGTGTCGATGTCGGAAGCGATCCTGCTCGCTATCCAGGCGGTCTCGTTCGTCGTCATCGTCATCATCATGGCGGTGATGGCCAACACCATGGCGATGACCGCGCGCGAGCGCACCGCCGAATACGCGACACTGAAGGCACTCGGCTTCGGCGCGGGCTTTGTCGGGCTCTTGATCTTCGCGGAGTCGCTGCTGATCGCGCTGATCGGCGGCGTCGCCGGCATCGTACTCACGTTTCCGCTGGCGGACATGTTCCGTGGCCTGACCGGGACGCTGTTTCCCAATTTCATCATCAGCGACGCCACCCTTGCCATTCAGCTCGGCGCGGCGCTGCTGGTCGGCGTGGTCGCCGCGGTGCTGCCCGCGTGGCGTGCGGCGCAGGTGCGCATCGTCGACGGGTTGCGCGCGGTGGTTTGAGACGAAGCTGAGAGACGAAACTGAGCGATGGCGATCCCGTTCACTTATATCGTGCGCAACCTGGTGGCGCGCAAGCTCACCACCATCCTGACCGCGGGCGGCATGGCGCTGGTCGTCTATGTATTCGCGACCGTGCTGATGCTTTCCGCGGGCCTCAAGGAAACGCTGGTGTCGACCGGGCAGAGCGACAACGTGATCGTCATCCGTCGCGGCTCGCAAACCGAGGTGCAGAGCGGCATCGATCGCCAGCAGGCGGGCATCGTCGAGAGCCTTCCCGAGGTCGCGATCGGACAGGACGGCGAGCGCATGATCTCGAAGGAGCCGGTGGTGCTGATCAACCTGCCCAAGCGCGCGTCGGGGAAGCCCTCGAACGTGGTGATCCGCGGCATCGCGCCCACCGCGCTCGCCTTGCGTCCGCAGGTGCACATGATCGAGGGACGCATGTTCCAGCCGGGGACCTCGGAAATCATCACCGGGCGCGCCATCGCAGAAGGCTTTCGCGGCGCCGGCGTCGGCGAGACGCTGCGCTTTGCCTCGCGCGACTGGACGGTGGTCGGCGTGTTCGACGGCGGGCGCACCGGCTTCGATTCCGAGATCTGGGGCGACGCCGAGCAGATGCTACAGGCGTTCCGGCGCACCGGATTCTCGGCGCTGCTGTTCAGGCTCGCCGACAGCGAACGCTTCGACGCGGTGAAGGCGACCATCGAATCCGATCCGCGCCTGACGCTGGAAGCCAAGCGCGAGACGCGCTTCTACACCGACCAGTCGGAATCGCTGTCGACCTTCATCAATTACCTGGGGACGACGATCTCGATCATCTTCTCCATCGGCGCGGTGATCGGCGCGATGATCACCATGTACGCGAGCGTGGCGAGCCGCACCAGCGAGATCGGGACACTGCGCGCGCTCGGCTTCTCGCGCAGCTCGGTGCTGATGGCGTTTCTTGCCGAGTCGCTGCTGCTGGGACTGCTCGGCGGCGTCATTGGCCTGGTCTGCGCGGCGTTCATGCAGGCGCTGTCGATCTCGACGACCAACTTCCAGACCTTCGCCGAGCTCGCATTCCGCTTCGTGATGACGCCGGGCATCGTGGTCGCGGGGTTGCTTTTCGCGCTGGGCATGGGTTTCGTCGGCGGGTTCCTGCCGGCGGCGCGCGCGTCGCGGTTGAAGATCGTGGATGCGTTGAGGGCAGCTTGATGGATACGGCGTGGACGTCGCGCTGTTCCTGATCGCCACAGCCGTCTGGGGATCGACCTGGTTGGCGATCAAGTACCAGCTCGGTGTCGTGGCGCCCGAGTGGTCGATCGCGTATCGTTTCGCGCTCGCCGCGGTGCTGCTTGCGATCTGGTGCATGGCCACCGGCCGGTCGCTGCGCTTCTCGCTGCGCGAGCACGCCTACCTGTTCGCGCTGGGCGCGACGCTGTTCGGACTCAACTACATCAGCGTCTACTGGGCGGAGGTGTATGTCACCTCGGGGCTGGTGGCGGTGGTGTTCTCGCTCATCACGTTCATGAATCCGATCGGCATGCGGCTCGTGTTCGGTACGCCGGTGTCGGTGCGAACGCTGCTCGCGGCGACGATCGGTGTAGCCGGTGTGGCGCTACTGTTCCTGCCTGAGCTACTGCAGGCGAGCCACGGTGGCAATGCGGGCTACGGCGTCGCGTTCGCGGTGTTCGGCACGTCGGTCGCCTGCGTCGGAAACCTGGTCGCGATGCGCAACAACAAGCACGGCATCGCCGTGTTCCCGAGCACGGCATGGGGGATGCTGTACGGCGCGCTGGTCGGGGCGGTGACGGCGTTGCTGCGCGGTGTTCCGTGGTCGTTCGATGCTTCTCCGGTGTACGTTCTCTCGCTCGCGTACCTTGCGCTGTTCGGCAGCGTGGTCGCGTTCGGCGCGTACCTGACGCTGCTCAAGCGCGTCGGCGGCGGACCGGCGGCGTTCGTCTCGGTAGCGACGCCGGTGATCGCACTCACGCTCTCGACGCTGTTCGAGGGATATCGGTGGACGTGGGTTGCGGGAGTTGGTGTCGCGCTCGCGGTGTTCGGGAATTGGCTGGCGTTGGTGCCGGGGCGGCGTCGCGCGGCGAAAGTGGAAATCACGGCTCGCCCGCAACCTTGAGCTCGACATCTGCGCATGACGTCCGGTGCTAGATGGCGCTGCCCAGGGACTTGTTTTCCTGCCAGCTTGTTCGTGCAATATCCGGAATAGACGCACTAGCGCTATCGCGTCTGATGCGCAAGCTCTCGTCTGCACTTAAATGGATTAGTCCGTTCGGATAATTGCGGCACCCAAGTCGCCGATGGAATTCTCTGGCCTCCGGAACGCGTCATGTTCCGGCGATTGCCAGACATGCCGCCGATTGCCTCTCCCGCCCCGAAACGCATACGTTGTTCCGTGTCGCCCTCTGCCCGAGCGGCATGCATGGCGGCGCTCATCGTTCTTTCAAGCGCAGCCCGTGTTGTTCATGCGCAGCAAGTCGCCCCGGCATTCACGAGTACGCCGCCCCCTAACGGGGCGTGGCACGTCGCGTACAACTTTACCGTCACCGCTTCGGGCAATCCCGTCCCGACCTTCAACCTCCTTCCGGGCGGATACGTCCTTCCGCCGGGCATCAGCTTCAACTATCTCACCGGGGTTTTGAGCGGAACGCCGTCGCGGGCAGGCGCGTTCCCGGGACTAATCCAGGCGTCCAACGGCGTCGGCATCAGCCCCACTCAAAGCTACTCCATCTTCATTACGCCCAACCAGACCATCACATTCGCTCCGCTGCCCAATCGCACCCTGAACTCGCCGCCGTTCGCGCTGAGCGCAACCGCTTCGTCAGGCCTTAACGTCGGCTTTTATTCCTCCACGCCGTCCGTGTGCACTGTCGCATTTGGGATTGCGACGCTGCTGAGCGTCGGGACCTGTACGATTTCCGCGACCCAGGGAGGCAATGCGAATTTCAGCAACGCCATCGACGTGACGCAGAGCTTTACGGTCGCGGCTTCAGGGACACAAGGTCAGACGATCACCTTTGCCACGTTGAGCAATCGACCGTATGGCAGCGGATCTGCAAGCCTAAGCGCGACCGCGTCGTCCGGACTGCCTGTCACCTTCTCGTCACTGACACCATCTTCCTGCGGGGTAGATGGAGCGACCGCGACACTTTTGACGTTGGGCACCTGCACGATCCGCGCTTCTCAGCTTGGCGACGCTGTCTACGCAACCGCTCCGAATGTGGATCAAAGTTTCACGATTACGGCGCCGTTGCTCAATCAAGGGATTACGTTTGGGACGTTAGCCAACAAGTTACTGGGAACGCCTCCTTTTGTCCTTAACGCGACGGCGTCCTCCGGATTACCCGTCAGCTTTTCATCCCTGACCATGCCGGTTTGCACGATGGCAGGCAATACAGTGACTCTCGTGGCTGTCGGAACGTGCACTGTTCGCGCCGCGCAATCCGGAAACGCCACCTATGCAGCTGCGCCCACGGTCGATCGGAGTTTTCTGGTCACGGCGGGGACCGGACAGACGATCACATTCGCCGCGCTCTCCGACCAGCCGTTTCATGCACCGCCATTCAACGTGTCGGCAACGGCATCCTCCAGTCTGCCTGTAGCGTTCGCGTCGCAGACCCCGGCCGTATGCGCACTGTCGACATCGACCGTCAACGTTCTCGCGATCGGCGTGTGCACGATTCGCGCCTCTCAGACCGGCAACTCGTCGTATCAGGCGGCGCCCAACGTCGATCGCAGCTTCAATGTCGTGAAGGCTGCACAGACAATCAATTTCCTGCTGATATCGATTCGGGTGATCGGCAGCACGCCCTTCGAATTGAACGCGGCGGCGTCATCCGGACTGGCTGTCTCATTCGCGTCGCTCACGCCGGCCGTGTGCAAGGTGAACGACCAGTGGCTCACGTTGCTTGCCATAGGTGCATGCACAGTGCGAGCCAGCCAATCCGGCAGCACTAACTACTTGGCGGCATCGACCGTGGATCAGACAGTTGTAGTCGCTGCGGCGTCGCAGACCCTGCTCTTTCCGCAACCATCGCAGCAGACGCTCCTGCACCCACAATTTACGCCGTCGGTGAGCGCTTCGTCGGGCCTGCCGGTAACGCTGAGCTCGCTGACGCCGCCGGTGTGCATGGCGAGCGGTGCTACCGCGACGCTGGTCGCCGTGGGAACCTGCACGATTCGCGCCACGCAAGCGGGCAATGGCGTCTATGCCCTGGCTAGCGCCGATCGTAGTTTCGGCGTCCTTGGAACGAGCGAGATCCTGAGCAAGCCTGTCGCCGCAGCTCCGATGATCGCGTACTCGACCTTGCTCGGTGGCTATGGCGCTGGTGCAGCAACACGTGACACAGCATTCGATATCGCCATTGCCCCGGACGGTGCCGCCATCGTTGGAGGCTCAGTGGCAGGATCGTATTTCCCCGGGCTCGATGCGTCGACGTACACCAATGGCGGGCTCGATTTGCTCTACGTCGCGAAGATGAATCCGAACCGGGGTGCCGCGGATTGGGTCAGCGTGGTCGGAGCGCGGTCCGGCAGCATGACGGGCACGGGAGCGATGTCGTACATCGGTGCGTTCGACACCGACATGGCGGAGGCCATGGTGGCGGATGGTGTAGGGAACGCGTACGTAGCAGCCTACGTGAACAGCCGTGGCTACCCAACGACCGGCGGGACTTATTTCCGAACCGGACCCAAAGCCATTTTCCGCGTAAACACTAGCGGACTAGTCGCGCAGCTCGATGCGGTGATCGACCCAGCCATCCGCTCCATACGTGCCATCGCAGTTGGCGCTGATGGCGCTATCTACTTTAGCGGAGTCGCAGCCCCCGGCATGGCGACAAGCGTAGGTGCGGCGGTGCCAACCTCCAGCGTCCCCGCAGGCGGACCTTACCTGGTCAAGCTCGCGCCCGGAGGCGCTGCGGTCGCCTATTCGACGTATCTGACGATCCTCGGGAGTCGTGCCAGTGTCGCGCCATCGGGTCAGTCGCCGATTGACAATCTTTCCACGGCCTACGCGCTCGTCGTCGATCTTCAGGGCAATGCGTATGTTGCGGGACAGGCCAAGGCCGGGGATTTTCCTGTCACTCCGGGATCGCCGGATACGCCGGACAATCAGAATCGCGATGCATTCATCGCCAAGATTAATGCGACCGGAACGGCGCTTACGTGGGTGGCGCGTCTTGGAGGAATCGATGCCGAGCGTGCCACCAGCATCGCGCTGTCACCCGACGGCGGCGTCGTCATCGGAGGCAAGACTGCGACCAAGCCGTTCAATGGGACCAGTGGCGTCTTTCAATACATAGTCCCGTTTCAGACACTGGACTCCTTCTGCTATTGCACTGAAAGCGGATTCGTTGCCAAGCTCGCCGCGGACGGATCGCGATGGATCTTCATCACCGCGCTTGGAACGGCGGGTGGGAATCTGGTCCGAAACGCAAGCGATCCGACTGTGGGGTCAGTGAAAGTGGCCGTCGACGCGGCCGGCTCGATCTATGCGGCGGGTTACACGTCGAGCAGCAGACAACTTCCACTGGGCTTTCGTCCCGCCGACGGAAGCCTGACTTCGTTGCAATCGCCAGGTCGCTACGACGATGGGAGCGCTGTCGCGACGTTCGGTGCCGACGCCGCATTTCGCGGAAACGGCGGGTTTCTCATGAAAATGAGCAGCGACGGTCGCGAGCTCTTCTATTCGGTGCTCGTCAACAGCGGTCCGGTCACAGCGCTCAAGGTGGATGAATACGGCGCGGCGTTCCTCGCCGGAATGCAGGCTGGACCACCGCAGGTCGCCGCTGCCCAGGCGGCGCCGGGGTCAGTATTCGTGGCGAAGGTGCTATCGCAGTCCGCGCCGGTGCGGCTGTCAGTCTCGCCAACGCCTAGTGCCGAAGGCGATAACGTCACTCTGCTCGCAACGCTTGCGGACGCGCGATTCGCGGGTTCGGTCGAGTTCCGCGACGGTGATCAGCTGCTTGGATCGGTCGTCACAAGCAGCGGCAGCGCGAGCCTGTCCTTCATGCCGGCAGTAGGCGTCCACCGACTGATCGCGACCTTCGTGGGTGCCGGTCCTTTCGGAGGTTCGCAATCGCCTGAAATCATCCATGCTGTCACGCAAGCGGGTGTGGTTCCATGAGCGCGTTTCGCGGGCTCCTCGCGGTATTCGTTTGGGTGATGCTGGGCTTCGCGGCGCAGCCAGCGCAGGTAAGCGCACAAACGGCTCCTGCGATCACGCTTACCTCGCCGTCCGCCAATGCCGTTATCTCGGAAGCGCTAACGCCAACGGTCGTTCTTCAAGCTGCAGTGACCGCAGCCGATACGCCGATCGCACACGTGATCTTCTATTACTGCCCGAGCGTTGGCGTTTCCTGCACCCAGCCTGCGAGCACCATAGCGACAGTGACTTCGCCACCCTATGAATTCTCGTGGACTCCGCCGAATACTGTCTCGGGGACGGCGTTGACGCTTTCATTCGCCGTGTGGGCGATGGCCGTCAACAGCAACGGCGTGGCAAAGTCCTCGGTCATGGTTCCCATCACGATTCTTCAGCCGCCACCGGCGCCCTCGATCGCACTAGCCGCACCAAGAAACGACAGCGGGTTCGTCACCCCGGCTTCGCCGGTACTCTACGTCACCGCCAGCCCCGGCAATACGAGTCCCCTTTCGAGCATCGCGCGCGTAGACTTTTTCGACGGCGAATCGGTGATAGGTTCAATCAATAGTCCCAATGCGATTCCGACCGGTTATGCGTTCACCTGGGTAAATGCCCCGATCGGCATCCATCTCGTTACCGCTCGAGCCACGGACTCGCTGGGATACTCCACGTCCAGCGCTCCCTTGCTCGTCTACATCATCGGCCCCGATCCTGCGCCACAGGTCGCGCTGGGTGCCCCCGCCACCGGGCAGATTTTCGCGTCACCTATCTCGATACCGTTGTCCGCGACGGCCGGCAGCGCGCTAGGCACCATCCAACGAGTGGAATTCATGGCCGCGGATCTGGTCGTTGCGACCGTGTTCGCTCCGCCCTACGTCGCGAGCTGGATCAATCCGCCCACGGGAAATTTCGCTGTGGTCGCCAAGGCGTACGACGACATCGGGGTCGCGGCTACGTCGTCGGCTGCGTATATCCAGGTACTACCAGAACAGCGCGTGCCGGTAGTCGTGATGACTTCACCGACGCCTGGCGCCGTAGGAACCACAAGTTCGCCGTTGACCATGACCGCAGCGGCGCTTGCGCCCGACGGAGGTATCAGCCGTGTCGACTATTTCGCCGAGTCGACGCTTATCGGCAGCGCCGCGATTGCTCCCTACACCTTTGTGTGGACCGCTCCATTGTCGGGGGCGCACGTGTTGTATGCGAAAGCGTGGGATCTCATCGGGCGGGCGGGCACGTCGCAGTCTATTCCGGTGAGCGTTCCCACCAATGCTCCGCCCATTGTTTCGATAACTTCGCCCGTGGACGGCGCTCAGTTCGATGCACGATCGACCATCAGTTTCCGTGCCACGGCTACTGATCGCGATGGCACAATCGCAAGCGTTGATTACTTCATCAACGACAAGAAAGTCGCGACAGCCAGCGCTGCTCCCTACGCCGCAACCGCGTCCATTGTGGGTGCTGGTTCCTTCGAGCTCAAGGCGGTGGCCACTGACAACATTGGCGATACGGGTACCTCGGCGGTCGTTACGATTACCGCTACCGCACCCGCGCCCACGGTGACACTCGTGTCGCCACAATCGGCCGCAGCGTTCACGGTGGGGCAGCCAATCGTGCTGACAGCGCAAGCGAATGCGCCGGCACGGCAAATAAGTCATATCGAGTTCTACAGCGATGGGACTCTGATTAGCGGTAGAGACATTACCGGAGGGCCATCAACGATAAACGTCACCCTTAGCTGGACCGGTGCGCCCGCGGGTACACATGCATTGTCGGCGAAGGTCATCACCGCTGATCAGGCCCAGGCAAGCTCATCGACCGTCAACATAACGGTCAGCGACTTCAGGGTAGTTATGGTTGAGCCCGCCCCGGAGCAGAACTATCAGGCACCGGCGCAAGTTCGAATTGCGGCGTCCCCAACCGGCAATGCATCTCCAATAGCGCGAATTGAACTTTATGGCGACGGAGTTCTAGTCGGCGTGGTGAACGCAGCCCCTTACGCGCTTAGCTGGAACGGCGTTGGTGACGGGACGCACGAGGTGATGGCGGTGGCGTTCGATACGTCAGGTCTTGTTGCGACAAGTGCGAAGGTGTCAATTACGGTTCAACCGGCAGGCTCCACAGAATTGACGATCGCTTCTCCAACGGCACCCCCGGGAGCGAGCGCATCGGTAGCTGAGGACTTCGTACTGGTCCATGGCACGTACGTCGGGCCACCCAACACCGGGATCACGGTCAACGGCATTGTCGCCGAGACCGATGGCAACGGACATTTCGCAGCGAATGCAGTGCCGCTGGACATGGACGCAAATACAATCGATGTCGTGCTTACGACGCTTGACGGGCAATCTTCGACAAAATCGCTCAACCTCGTGCGATCGGGCAGCGCGCCGTTTCGTGTTACAGCGACCCCCGATTCTGGGTTCGCCCCGTTTACGACACTACTAATGGCGACTTCACGACGAGTTGGACCTGTTAAGCATGTTGACGTTACGAACCTCGGCGGCGGAACATACGATGCATCCCTGATGGATGGACAGACACTCGGTACGCTTTCATTCGCAAACCCCGGCCTGTATCTGCCTCAACTAACGCTCACGTATCAAAACAACGAAACGTATACGCAAACTGTCGCTATCGTCGTCAAGGATGCAGCGCGGATGGATGAAATGCTCGTCGCAATGTTCAACCGCGTCGCGAACCTGCTGCGCACGCATCAGACTGCGACTGCGCTGACACTTTTGACAGAACCCAACCGTTCCGCGTTCGGGGCGGTCTTTAATGAGCTTGACGCGAAGCTCCCGCAAATAGTCGATACGTTTGCTGGTGTCGGGGCAATCAGTCTCGACAACGAGCTGGCTGCATACGCATTGAAACGAATCGATGGCGAGAACATCAAGATTTTTATGATTGAATACATGCGCGATTTGGACGGGGTTTGGCGCATTGATTCATGGTGAGGCATTCGATGAAAGCAAGGCTCACGCGACTGATTCTTTGTGTTTCGGTGCTGGCATGGTCTGGCGTCGCTGGAGCGCTCAGCTATTCCGCGTTGCCGTTCGAGGTGAAAATCGTCGACGCCGAGACAGGTCTACCACTCGAGGGCGTCATTGGTAATGCTCTCTGGCGTTTGGAAGCTCGTGGTGGAGAAAACCTGGGAAATTTCATGGTGACCGAGGCGGTCAGCGACAAGGACGGCATCATGCGCATGCCCGGTTGGGGCCCTCTCGAAGTGCCAAAGGAGAAAGGCGGCTACCTGTCGCAAGGGCGCCTCGATCCCAATCAGCCAACACTACAGCTATACAAGCAGGATTACTGGTTCTCGCTCGAAGGAGCACCGTGGGAGTCGGCGTACTTGAATGATCCGCATTGGAGTGGTGATCTGGTACGAAAGGTCTATCTCGACAACAAAATCTTAATGCTGAAGCGATTCAAAGGCAGCATGGAGGTTTACATGAATCAATTAGTAAGGGGCCAAACTGGAAGTGCGACGGGTTGCCTGTGGACAAGGGCCCCCCAGATGAAGGCTGCGTTTATTAACGAGGGTCGCCGACTCAGACCATTACTGAGATACGTGGACCTGATCACGATGAACGACATCCACGAATACGTCCGAGGGGAATACTGCGGATCAAGGGACTTGATCAGGCAATATCTCGCGCCATGAAACGTCGACACGCACTCGCGATCTCGTCATCAATCTGTCTCGCGGCTTTCAACTGCAGCGCTTACGAAATGACGACGCATTTTGAAATCTCCCGAAGTGCTTTCTTGGTCTCCGAGCCTTTTGCGCCGGGAGCGATTGAGAATCTTGGACTCCGAGCTCTGAGCCGAGAGCAGCGTTTCCCAACTACACCAGCTCGACTAGCTGGAGACGACGACAGCCATTTTGCCGACGCCGATCCTGCATGCGCTCACGGCATTGATGAGACAATACCCCGCCTTGTCGCATGCGGATCAATGTTCGAGGATGCTCCGGGTACGAGATCTGTCAATCACTTCATGGATCCATCCCGCAATGGCGCCCCACTGTCAGTCTTTCCAGGCGCGCTACCGTCGGCGGCGTGGGCGCTGCAAGACGTCCTTCCGAAGTCAGCCAGTCAAGAGTTCTCCTACTGGTCAGCTCGAAAGTATTTTTATGCGGCATTGACAACGCTCGGCGTCGCATCTGCACCTGACGGTCGCGATGACTTGTGGGGGAAGACTTTCCAAAGCATTGGACAGATCATTCACCATTTGCAGGACATGACGCAACCGCAGCACGTCCGTGACGACGCACACTTGGACAGGCAATCCAAGGGCGTCTGGATCCCTGCTCAAACGCCCGAAATTGGATTCATCCATCAAAGTCGATTTGAAAAATATTCTGCCTTCAATCGCAACGGAGTTGCACGGATTGGATCCATCCTTGATAGCGGAGGGTTCGCCCCGGTATATCCCCGCCTACGCAGTCAATTGACATCTCCCCGCGCGTTCTGGACAGGAGCCGTCGGTGTGGCCGATTACACCAACGCAAATTTTGTGAGCGCGAGAACCAACTTCACGGCAACGGCGGCAGGAGTGGCGCAAGCAAATACTAACTACCCTAACCCCGCGCCGGCTGGGCCCGGCCGCCAGATCTCCATTGTCGAGGCGTTTGGTGACGAGCCCATTCCTGTTGTGGTACAGCAATTCTGCGTAAACGTGGGTGCCGAGCGGTGCCTAATGACGTTTTATGCGACGGCTGTCAACGATAATGAGTCGAGCCCCAGCTCGACGAACATTCGCGCGTCCACGGAGTCGCTGTTCGATGAGGACCTCAACGGCCATACGATTTCGTACGCCGTGAACGGAAGATTGATAACGACGGCTCGCATCTTCGCGTTGAACCGTCTCAACTTCAATGCGGCGTATCCGTATCTGATTCCAAAGGCGGTCAACTACTCAGCGGGCCTCATCAATTATTTCTTCCGCGGAAGGCTCGAGATATCGTTACCCGAGGCCGGGGTCTACGCGCTTGTCGATCACGCCGTCGAAAGCTGCAAAGACGATTGCGGATTCCGCAGTATCAAACTCAAGGTCACGAACAGAACGGTTTCGGACGCGCTAGTCTCAGGCGACCTTTTGGCGGTGGTCAAGTTTCGCCGCGACCAGTGTTATCAGCCCAGTCTAGACAACGATTCCGTGCCGTTGACGTGCCGCAGTCCGGAAGAGGAAGTCGTCGTGTCGCGGGCGATCCCGATCGTCGAGCCCATCGCCTCGGACGCCACCACGGAGCTTCAGTTCATCTTTGATACGCCGATACCGATTAATGCAACCGACGTATTGCTACAGGTGGTCTTTAGAGGGCAACTCGGCTCCGAAACCGACGCCGTGGCGGTGGGCACAAGAGACATCTCGGAGCCTACGTTCATCTCGACATTCAACGACTCGGACCGCGTATTCGTAGCTGGGTCGTGCTACACGCCACAGGAGATCGAGTCCCGAGACACGCTATGGTATCAACTAGGTCCGGAATGTCGTGACTCGAACGGAGCCAGAAAAGTATCAGCATCATGCGCGAATGTCGCGTTCAATTTCCGGTATTCCGGAGGGTCGACCTCACAACCGATTCTGATATCGACTGTCTACGATGGCGCCGGTGACAATCGCATACCGCCTCGCGGTTTGGCTCGCTTTGCGTTTCTTGCCGACGGGGGCGCGCCCGTGACTTACAACATAGTTTTTCACAATGCGCCGCTGTACTTGCCCGACGACGAGAGCGCGATCAATCTCGACACCAATAGGCTGGGGGAGTCGCTGGACGGAACGCTGTGGGGTGGAACTATCACCTCGCATCGAGGTGTGAAAAGCTCGCGTCCAGTATACGTAATTGTGGATGGAGCGACTGGCTCACCCGCTGGCGGCTGTCCTGACGGTCAATTGGATGCACTCAATGCGAACGAACGATTGCCCGTTCGGAGCACTATTACCGGCTGGTGAATTTGCGGCAATCGTCTCTAAATCGTAGCAGACCTACAATTTTGCAATAGCGTCCCCAGCCAAAGCCTGGGATCACGATCAAGTTGTCTCGCTGCGGCGCGTACAACGAAAGTCCTGGAGCGAATACCACCGATCACCGCAAGAAGCGCTCGTCCTTGCCGATCACGGTGAGTTCAACGAACTTCGAGCCACTGTGATTGGTGGGTGTAAACGTGACGGCGAATCCGCCAACATCGACATCCCGCATCGTTTCCATCGCGGTGATGAAGCGCTCTCGCGTGAGGTCCTTGCCTGCTCTCTGCAGCCCTTCGACCAGCACCTTCGCAGCGATATAGCCTTCGAGGCTTGTGAATGAAAAGTCCTGCTTGCCTGTAGACGCTTCAAGGCGTTGCTGGTACTCCTTGACGATTGGCACGCCAGTGTTCCATGGGAACGGCACCACTTGCGCTATGGCAACACCGCGCCCTCCGACGCCCATCTCCTTCGCAAGCGCGCGGCTGCCGACAAACGATACGTTAATGAACTGAGGGCTAAAGCCCGCGGCATGCATCGCCTTGACGAACGCGGCGCAGGATTTGTAAGCCGAAATCATGACGACGGCTTGCGGTTCTGCTTTTCCAATGGTTTTGACCGCGTCCCCGACGTCAACCGTATTACGCTCGACCGTACCGGTGGCAACAACCTTGAGGTTGCGCCGCCCCATGGCGCGCTCGACTCCGGCCAGGCCGGCTTTGCCGTAGTCGTCGTTCTGGTAGAAAACGGCGATCTTGTCGAGTGTTTGTCCTGCCATCTGCGCGACGATTTGCTCGGTTTCGTCGAAGTAACTCGCGCGAACGTTGAAGATGTATCGGTTAAGCGGATTGCGCAACGACTCCGCGCCAGTGAATGCGCCAACAAAGGGTACCTTGGCGGCGGTGAAAATCGGCTTGGCGGCGTTGGAGGTAGGCGTGCCGACGTATCCGAACAGCAGGAATACACCGTCGCTGATCAACTTCTTGGTATTGTTCGCGGCGCGCTCGGGCTCGTAACCATCGTCGAGGGAGCGCAATTCGATCTTGCGCCCGTTGACGCCTCCGGCATCGTTGACAACCTTGAAATAGGCCATTGCGCCGGCGCGCATTTCATTGCCGAGCTCCGACGCCGGACCCGAAAAGACGGCCGACTCACCGATCAGTATTGTAGTCGCCGTAACACCAGGATCCGCAGCAATACATGTTGCTGACGCCATCACGCTCGTCGCAATTGCCGCGAAGGCCCGTCGCATGATCTTCATGTGGTGTTGTTGCTCATTTGCCAGGTCCGGTCGAGTTTGAGCTTCGCGGCAAGGGTCGTTCCTGAATCGTGGCGCTCCTTTGGCATCAAATGCAACGTCGCATTGCAACAAACCGGACAAGTCGTCACAACGGCGTTGCGTGCGCACCACATCGTGACGAATGGAGTCAATTTGTCATGCACTGGTCAGCCAGGCGTTAAGCCGTTCGCAAGCCCGCCGCGTTGCGCCGCTCGCTTGCGCGCCGTCCCCTGATCCGCCACCATAGCCCCCGGGAGCCACGTTTCGCAGGAGTTCTGACCGTGACCACGGCTTCCGCGCGTATTCACCACCACGGCATCGGCAGCACCGACACCGGTCGCCGCATCTGGGCGATCATCGGCGGATCGTCTGGCAATCTGGTCGAGTGGTACGACTTCTACGTCTACTCCTTCACCGCGCTGTACTTCGCGTCGGAGTTCTTCCCCAAAGGCGACCAGACCACGCAGCTCCTGAACGCTGCGGGCATTTTCGCGGCGGGCTTCCTGATGCGGCCGATTGGCAGCTGGTTCTTCGGGCGCATCGCCGACAAGCGCGGGCGCCGGGTGTCGATGATGATCGCAGTGATCATGATGTGCGCGGGCTCGCTCATGGTCGCCATTCTGCCGACCTACGCCAGCATCGGCGTCGCCGCGCCGGCGCTACTGTTGCTCGCGCGCCTGCTGCAAGGCCTCTCGGTTGGCGGCGAATACGGCACCAGCGCGACCTACATGAGCGAGGTCGCGCTCGTGAAGCATCGCGGTTTTTTCGCGTCGTTCCAGTACGTGACACTGATCGGCGGACAGCTCCTCGCGGTGCTGGTGCTGGTGATCATGCAGCAGTTTCTCACCGAGCCCGAGCTCAAGTCGTGGGGATGGCGCATTCCGTTTGCGATCGGTGCGGTCGCTGCGGTGGTCGCCTTTTTCCTGCGCCGCTCGCTCACCGAGACCACGTCGGAGTCGGTGCGCAAGCAGAAGGGTGCCGGCACCATCAAGGGCGTGCTGCAGTATCCGCGGTCGTTCCTCACTGTCCTCGGCTTCACCGCCGGCGGCTCGCTCATCTTCTACACCTTCACCACCTACATGCAGAAGTACCTGGTCAACACTGCGGGAATAAACCCCAAGGTGGCGAGCCAGGTGATGACGGCGGTGCTCTTCGTCTACATGCTGATGCAGCCCGCGTTCGGCGCGCTTTCCGACAAGATCGGGCGACGCACGTCGATGCTGTGCTTCGGCGTGTTCTCGGTGGTGGCGACGGTGCCGATCCTGAGCGCGCTCGCCCACGTCGCGGATCCTTATCTCGCTTTCGGGTTGGTGATCCTCGCGCTCGCCGGCGTGAGCTTCTACACCTCGATCAGCGGGCTGGTCAAAGCGGAACTCTTTCCGATGCATGTCCGCGCGCTCGGTGTGGGCTTGTCCTACGCGATAGCCAACGCCGCGTTCGGCGGCAGCGCCGAGTACGTCGCGCTGTGGTTCAAGTCGATCGGCATGGAATCGTCTTTCTTCTGGTATGTCACCGTGATGTGCGGCATCGCGCTGATCGCGGCCATCGTCATGCCCGACGCCCGCAAAGTGCGTCACATGACCGAGGAGGAGGCGAAGCTGCTGGAGGTGTAAACAGCCGTAAACCGGCTTCCCATTGCGCTCGCGGCGACCTACAATGAAAGCGAGAGCGGGATGAACATGCCGAATCGCGTTGCCGTCCGTCTTCTGGTCGCCCTGCTGCCGTGGGTTATCGCCCTGGCTGGTGCAGGCGTCGCGCACGCCGATATCTATACCTGGACCGACGCGAAGGGCACCGTGAACATCAGCAACGTGGCGCCGCCCGACGGCGTCCACGTGATCACGGTAATGCACGAGGACTCGGCGGCGCTCGCTGCGCGCGCCGCCGCCGCGCAGGCCGCACGCGACGCCGAAATGCAGCGGCTCTCTGACCGGGTGCGCCAGCTCGAGGCCGAAGCCCAATACGCCCCGCGTCAGGCACCGCCCGTGGTCTATGCCCCCCCAGCGCCGGCGCCGTCGGTCATCCAGTACGTGATGAACGTCGCGCCGCCGCAATCGCAGTCCTACGGGCAGAACGGGTCCTACGGGTGCGATCCTGGGTACGGCTACGACGGCTACGACGGCTATGGCTACGGATACGCCAATTGTGGCGGGCTTGGCTACTCGGGCTTTTATCCGTATCCGGTGTACTTCGTCGGCGCGCCGTTCTTCCGCAATCGGACACCGTTCCGGGGCGACCACCGCCCTGGAATGCAGAGACCGACGCCGCACGCGCCCTCGCGCATGCATTGATCCCTTTCGGGCGGCTCACGCCCACCACGTGCCGATCGATCCCACCTCCGGCGTCATCGCGCACGCCATCCAGCTTGCGATCGCTCCGGTCTTCCTGCTGACCGGCATCGCCGGCCTGCTCGGTGTGATGGCGACTCGACTCGCGCGGGTCATCGACCGCGCGCGCAGCTTCGAGGAGCGTTGGCGCAGCCTCGACGTCACCGCCCGCGGCGCAGCCCGCGTCGAGATCAACAATCTGGAAAAGCGCCGGCGGGTGTGCAGCTGGTCCATCAACTTTTGCACAGCCGGGGCGCTGCTCGTGTGCCTGGTGATCGTCACACTGTTCGTCGAGGAATTCTTTTCCAGGAATCTCAAGTGGCTGGCCGGCGCGCTGTTCGTGCTGGCGATGGTCTTCGTGATCTGCGGGCTAGCGTGCTTCCTGCGCGAGGTCTATCTGGCGACTCACACTACGAGCATCGATCCGTCGCGGTTCGAGTGAACAGCACTGCGTTGCGTTTTATTCCAGCTGCAGCCGCGCCTCGGTGATGAGTTTCTTCCACGAGGCGAGATCGACCTCGATCAATCCGCCCAGCCGCTCAGGCGGTCCCGGAATCAGCTCCGCGCCTTCGCGCTCGAGGCGCTCGCGCACTTCCGGCAGCGCCATGACTTTCTGCGTTTCCGCGTTGATGCGCGCGACCACGTCGCGCGGCGTGCCCAGCGGCGCGACGATGCCCCAGTAGTTGATCACCTCGGCGTCGATGCCCGATTCCTTCCAGGTCGGCACGTCGGGCAGCAGCGCGGCGCGCTTCGGGCCGGTTACCGCGAGCACGCGCACGCGGTTGGTGGCGACCAGCGGCAGCGTTGCCGGAATCGACGCCGTCATCGCCTGGATCTGGCCGGCGAGCAGGTCCTGCGTGGCGGGCGCGATGCCTTTGTAGGGGACGTGCACGACGTCGATGCCGGCGCGCGCATTGAGCAGCTCCAGTGCCAGATGATTGACGCTGCCCGGACCCGCCGACCCATAGTTGAGCTTGTTGGGGTGTGCGCGCGCGAGCGCGACGAACTCGCGCATCGTCTTTGCTGGGACGTCAGGATTGACGACGAAGGCGAGTGGACCCAGTGCGATGGGGACGACCGGCACGAACTGCTTGACCGGATCGTAACCCGCGCTCTTCGACGACGCTGCCACCGTGGTGAAAGGCGAGGCCACGAACAGCAGCGTGTAGCCGTCGGGGTCGGCCTTCGCGACCTCCGCCGCGCCGATGGCGCCGCCTGCGCCGACGCGATTCTCGACGATCATCGGCTGGCCCATGCTCTCGGCGAGCTTCTGCGCGATCAACCGCGCGATGGCATCGGTTCCCGCGCCCGGCGGAAAGGGCACGACCAGCCGGATCGTCTTGACGGGGTACGCCGCCGTCGGCTGTGCGCTGGCCGAATTGAACAGTCCGGGCAGGAGTGTCGAGACGACCAGCGAAGTGATGCGAAGCGAGCGGCGCATGATACGCAGGATCGGGGCGATAAACAGCCGAGTGTAGCGTTCGCCTGTGACGATGCGGTGACACTGGGTCGGGATCGAAACGTCTCGAAGGGGGAAAGTGCTCATGCATGGACTCGAGAATGGGGGCGGGTTCCTTGGGATGCGTCTACTTCGCCGAACGCGACTCTTGGCATCGGTCGTAAGCATTCTAGGCGCTTGGTCTGCGATCGGCCAACTCCAGCCGTCCGTGACCAAAGAAAATCACTCCGGCAATGACCGGTCTCACGACGCGGCAGCTGCAGCGCGATGTCGCAAGCGCGGCGGGCGATCTGGATAGTGGACCGCCAATGATCGCGGGCGCCAAGCAGCGTCAATACGACCCCGAACCGTCATCCAATCTTCCAGAAAGCCGCCATCGCAATGAATGAGCATAAACGCTGGGCGTAGAAGTGACTGTCACGGTGGTTCGTAACGGGACTACAACGGAACAGTCGTCACAATTGCCCAGACAAAGGTGTCGTCCGCGGCTCTTCGATCGGATCGCCGATTGGCGCGTCGTGCTCGATGTGTTCGGCCGCGCGCCTGTCTCCGGGTCACCACCTCGCGGAGGAGGCGCCGATGCAACGCTCGCCGAGGTGCTGGGTTTCATCTAGGTGCGAGCAAACTCGGCCGGCGGCCACGAACTCTGCGTTCGCGACCCGAGTCCGGCTGGAAAGCAGCCGACGGCGCGCCCCTACCGGGGTCGAGGCGAGCCGGAGAGAGGCCGTTCGAGCGAGTCCGGCTGCACGGCGACCACGCCCTCGATTGCAAGCAGGTCGCCGATCCTGTTCGCCGGCAGCGTCATCGCCACGCCGCCATAGATCGTTCGAAAGGACTGGCGCACTTTCGCTTCGGGGATGCGCTCCATGACGCGGTCGAGGACCTTGGATTCGTACGCCGCGACATATCGGGTGTAGGCGTCGACGGCTTGGTTCTGCTTGAGCTTCATTCCCGTCTTGTTGGGGCTCGTCGCTGCCAGTCCGGGAATGTCGCCTGGGTAGTCCACGACCGGGTCGTAATCGAGCTTGACAAGAATGTGCACCGGCGTGGAGTCTGTCCTGCCGAGGAGCGCGGGGTCGGACTTTGCGGTCGGGCCGTGGCGTGACCGCGTCAACTTCATCGCGAATGTGCTCTCCTGCTGCGGTTGGTCTGCTGCCGGCCCGAGGCTCCCCGCCGTTGCGGAGTTTGCGGCAGGCGCGACCAGCGTTGCAGCGGCGACCAGAAGCCCCGTGGCGACTCCGTTACGTGCGCTCGCGGGCCGCTGCGCCGGCGTCGTCTCGAAGCGGCAAAAGCCCTGGTGCGCTGCCTGTGTCATGAATGCAAATGTAGCAGCAACCCGAGCGACGCGATTCAGGGGTCCAAAAAGAGGGGCCGCCTTGCGGCGACCCCTCGCACGATGGACCGATGCTGACTACTTAGTGACCGTAAGCGTCTGCACGACCTCGGTCACGCCGGGCGTGACGTTGGACGTCATGCCGGCCACGGACTTGTACGTGCCCGCCTTCTTGCTCGAGGCGTCGTAGGTGATGCTCTGCGATCCGCCCGCGACTGGAGGCGAAGTGTTGACGCGCCACTCCGTGTTGTTCGCCGGGCCGGGCGACGCGATGTTCACGCCGCTCGTTCCGTCACGGTTCTCGGCGCCCCAGTTGATCCCCGATCCGGGGTCGCCGCCGGCCGAGTTGGCGGCGTCGTACGAGAGCGTGATCTCCTCGCTCGACGGGCTCGTCCCGGTCTTGGAGCCAGATCTCACCTGTGTGCGTCGTCGCATTGCTGAAGTTCTTAACTGCCGCATAGTCGACGACGATCCACGTGCTCACTCCGTCGGTCAGCGTTCCGATGCGAATTGCGCCGCCACCGACAGCGGACGGATTCAGGTCAGTCCAGAACGGAGCGATGACGTTGTTCGGGCGGGCCGCGTTCGGGAAGGTCTGCGGCGGAGAAGACGATGTCAGCCGCTGTCGCCGCCACCGATCACGATGTAGCCGTTGGAGACGACTCCGACACTCGTGTACGACTCGCCGCCGTAGAAGAACGCGGGCACGGTGAAGTTCGTGATCGTGTCGTCGCCCACCCCGGCGATCGGCGCGATGCCGAAGAGCGACAGCGCCAGGTAGCCGCCCGCCGGGCCGTTACCGGTGATGTTGGTGATGGACACGATCGTCGGCGCGAGCGCCGGCGTGAGCGTGCCGCTCCACTCGACGCCGTTGTTCTTCTTGATCGCCGATCGCGGGCGCCGAAATGTTCGTGAACTCGAGATTGTCGGTGTCCTGGTCGGTGACCGTCAGATCGACGTTCGCCGCGACACTGCCGAAGTTGGTGACGGTGGCCGTGCAGTGCGACACGCCGGTCTTTGCGGCGAACGTCAACGGCGCGCAGGTGTGGGTCAGGGTCACGACGCCCTGCTTCTTCACGAATGCGACCGGGATCGTCACCGGGTTGTAGCCGTCCTTCTTCGGATCGAGCGTGATCCGTCCGAAGTACTGCCCGTCGGGCAGCTCCGGAGCGCTGATCGTGATCCAGATATCGGTCGTCCCCGTTCTTCGCGAGATGGATCTTGGTGTCGGTGCTCGGGCCCTTCTTGCTGGCGATCCGTGTCGGAGACGAAGATGGTCGCGCCGTCCGGAGCAACGGTCGAGACCGCGAGATCCTGGTCCTTGCCGCTGACGTTGATCGCCGTCCGCTTGGTCGTGATGAGCCCGGTCATCGTCGGCGCGTCGACGCTCGGCGATGTTGAGGTCGATCCGGGACAGCGGGTCGATGCGCGGACGAGACGAAGTCCTCGTACGTGCTCGTCGAAGACGAGCGTCGGGTTGACCGCGCGGTTGGCGCGGATCGAGCCAGCGCCGTCGTCGAACGGATCGACCGGCGTGACGCCGTCCTCCTTGACCACGTCCTGGACCGCCGAGGTCATCAGCGCGGACTTGATCATCGCGGGCGTCCAGTCCGGATGAGCCGCCTTGACGAGCGCCGAGACACCTGCCGAGTGCGGGCTCGACATCGACGTGCCTGCGATGGCCATGTAGAAATTGCCGGGCGGACCGTTGTCGGCAGTCGTCTGGTCGGGCTGCGGCGTCGTGCCCGCGAGCACCTGGACTCCCGGAGCGGTGACGTCAGGCTTGATGAAGTCGCCGAACGGCCCGCGCGACGAGAAGCTCGCCATCACGTCGGCCTGGGCCGGCAGACGCGACGCCCTGCGACCAGGTCGCCTTCACGTTGGTGTGGCTGGTGACGAAGATCGCGTATCGAGTCCGCGTTGAACTGCGTCTGGATCGCCGGCAGGTAGTGGTTGTCGGACTCGAGGTCGGTGACTGCGGCCGACTGGTTGTAGAGGATCATCCCGGCCGCGCCACCGGCGAGGACCCTGCGGCCCTTGTCGATGCGGCCGTTATTGCCGCGCTGCACAGACCACGATCTTGCCGGTGGCCGTGCCGGCGGCGAGAGTCGATCTGGCAGAGCGCGTCCTCGCCTGGGAGGCTCGAGCCCAGCACGACCGGCGGTCGGCGCTGCTGATGCCGTTGGTCAGCGTGACGCCCGGTACGTCGAGTGATCGCGCCACCGTCGGCGGTGAGGTGCAGCGTCGAGTTGAACGAGCGCGGTCCCGTCGAGGCGCCGACTGTCGTCACCCACGGCCCGCCGTGATCGGATGTTCCCGCGCCCGGCCCGGCGTTGCCGGCCGGCGGCATTGACGGAGATCCCCGCGTGGAACGCGTCGAGGAATGCGAGCTCGACCGGGTCCGTGTACGGATTAGCGCCGCCCGAGATCGAGAAGTTGATCACGTCGACGCCGTCGAGGATCGCCTGTTGCACGGCGGCGACGGAGTCGGAGCCGAAGCAGCCCTGTGCCAGACAAACGCGGTAGGCGATGACGTGCGCGCCGGGCGCGATTCCGCACACCGGGCCGCGCTCGACGCCGTAGAGGGGGGCCGAGTTGACGCAGTCGCCGGTGGCGGTAGTAAGCGTATGGGTGCCGTGACCCTCGGAGTCACGGGCGGAGCACTGGCCCGTCATGTTGTTGCAGAACTCCTGGCCGTTCGAGCCGACGTTCGCCATGTAGGTGTTGGTGAACGCGTAGGCGCCGATCAGCTTCTTGTTGCATGCGAAGTTCGGGCCGAGATGGGCAGTGTCGCTGCCGTCGCCGAACTGGCAACCCCACGGGGGGTTGCCGGTCGTGGGCGAGTTGATGCCGGTCGACGACAACATCGGGTGCTCGGGCCAGACGCCGGTGTCGATTACGCCGACGATCACGTTCGAGCCGGCCTGGGACGAGCCGCCGAGAGACGGCCATACCGCCTGTGCCCCGATGAAGGCGGTGTTGTCGTCGAGCTTCTGCTCGAGACTATCCTGCTGGACGGCCGCGACTCCGGGCACGTTGAGCAGATTGGCGACCGTGTTCGCGGGCACTTTCGCCGCGACGCCGCCATACACCGTGGTGAATGCAGTGCGGATCGTTGCGTTCGGCGCCGCCGCTTGGACGCCTGCAGAAATCCTGTCGGACACGCCCTTCGCGTACTGTTCATACGCTTGCACCGGGCCCTTGTTGTCCTTGAGTTTCTTGCCGGTGACCGACGGGCTCGTGGGCGCAAGCCCCGCCACGCCACCGCCGTACGACGCGGTCGCGTCGTAGTCGTACTTGATCAAGACGTTGACGGGCGTCGAATCCGTGCGCCCGAGAAGAGCCGGGTCTGTCTGGGCGAGCGCACCCGACGTCGACTTCGCTCTGGAATACGTCGAGTCGGGGGTGAGCGGCGCTCCGCTCAAGTTAGCTGCCGTTGCCCCTCCTGCGATTGCGAGTAGAGAAACCAGTAGCGCTGGTACAAACATGGTCAGTTTCATAGATTCCCCCTTATTCGCTACACCAGAGTGACCGACATCCGCGTAGAGCCGACTTATCATAGGATCCGGTAAACGAGCGTTCGCCGGGCGGGTGCAATAATATTCGCAATCCTGGATTTGGTGCAAACCTATCCTTTGGAAGCCGAGGCCGGGTGATAGTCGCTGTAGATCAGCGACGCTTCGCATCCGGCACGTCGTACTTCGAAGATTTGGAAGCAGAAGCGAAAGGCCAACCCTTGATCGGTGGATTTGGGCCGACCCTCCCGCGAAGAATCCCGAGTGGCAGCAAAAGGCGGCCCGCGATTGACGAAGGAATGGGCCTGCCTTACCGTTCGAATCCCGCCGCCGCCGTCGAGTCTCTCGCCGGTTGCCTCTCCCGCTTTCAGCGTTCGGAGCAGCACTAATATGAATACCGCATCCTCGAGACTCCTGCACTTTGCCATTCTGCTTACTGTCGCGACGACCCTGTTCTCTGGGTGCGGAAAGAAAGACGACCCGGTTACGCAGGCCGAGAAAAAAGATGTGGCCAAGGGCGTTGCCGCGCCGGGCATTGCCGAGACCAAGGCAATCGCCGAGGAGGGCTTCATCTACGGTTTGCCGCTGGTGATGAACTACGCAGTGATGAACGAATTCGTCATCGACAAGAACTCGGGCCAGTACAAGGCGCCTTTCAACACGATCAACAACGAAGCCCGGGTCTTCACCTACAAGGACACGGCGGTCGTCACGCCGAACAGCGACACGCCGTATTCGATGCTGTGGCTCGACTTGCGCGCCGAACCGATGGTGATCTCGGTGCCGGCGGTGCCCAAGCCCCGCTACTACTCCGCGCAGCTCGTCGATGGCAATACCTACAACTATGGATACATCGGCAGCCGTGCGACCGGTGTCGAAGCCGGCAGTTATCTGGTGGCCGGCCCCGGCTGGAAGGGCGAGACGCCCGTGGGCATCAAGAAGGTGTTCCAGTCCACGACGCCGTTCGCGCTCACGATCTTCCGCACCCAGCTCTTCAACGCCGCGGACATGCCGAACGTGCAAAAGGTGCAGGCGGGCTACAAGGCGCAGCCGCTGTCGGCGTTCATCAAGCAGCCGGCGCCGCCGGCCGCTCAGGCCATCAAGTTCGTTCCGGCCACCACGGCGGGCATCAAGGACCACTTCTTCGAGTATCTCGATGCGGCATTGCAGTTCGTGCCCGAAACGCCGGACGACAAGGCGATTCGAGCCAAGCTCGCCACCATCGGCATCGGGCCGGGTAAGACCTTCGAAGTCAAGGATCTCGCGGCAGAGCACAAGGCCGCCGTGTTGCTGGGAATGAAGGAAGGCGACGACAAGGTGGACAAGTACCTGGCGAGCGGCATGAAGAACATCAACGGCTGGAGGGTCGGATCGCTGTTCGGCGACCGCGACTTCTACAAGGGTGATTGGCTGAAGCGCGCCGCCGCCGCTAAAGGCGGCATCTACGGCAACAATGCGGAGGAGGCCATGTATCCCGCGTCCCGTCACGATGGGGCCGACGAAACGCTGGATACCCGCAAGCACAACTATACGATCACGTTTCCGGCCGGCCAGTTGCCGCCGGTCAACGCGTTCTGGTCGGTGACGATGTATGACGGCAAGTCGCAACTGCTGATTGAAAATCCGCTCAACCGCTACCTGATCAACTCGCCGATGTTGTCGACGATGAAAAAGAATCCGGATGGATCGCTGACCCTCTACATCCAGAAGGCTTCGCCCGGCAAAGCGAAGGAAGCCAACTGGCTGCCTGCGCCCGACGGCACAGCTTTCATGGTGATGCGCCTGTACTGGCCGAAGGACACGCCGCCGTCGATCCTGCCGCCCGGCGAAGGAACGTGGAAGCCACCGGCGATCGTGGCGTCGAAATAGCGGAGCGTTGGCGCACCGCGTCGCCGCAATCCAAGGGGAGACAAGCCATGTCTAGCCGAACACGGGAAGAACTTCGGGCCAAGGTCACTCGCGCAAAATTCCTGCAGGCATTCGCATCGTCGCTATGCGTGGCACTTGTCCTGTCGCCAATCGCCCGCGTGCAGGCTGCAGAACTGTACGTCCTGGCCGGCGGTGCGATGGCGGGCCCGATGAAAGACCTCGCTGCGCAATTCGAAAGTAGCACCGGCCACAAGCTTGTCTTTCGCTTCGGGACGACCCCCGAGCTGATCAAGATGGCGACCACCGGCGGCCCGTTCGACCTCGGTGTCGTCCCTCGGGAAGTGTTCAAGGACGCCGCCGCTCAGGCGCAATTCGCCTCCGGACCAATGACCGACATTGCGCGCGTTGGCCTCGGCGTCGCCGTGCGCTCGGGTGTGCCCAGGCCCGACATCAGCACGCCCGACGCGCTGAAGCAGACGCTGCTGAAAGCGCAATCGATCGCCTCCGTACCGGAGAGTGCCGCGGGCGCCCAGGTTCTGCGTGTGTTCGCGCGCCTCGGCATCAGCGATGCAATGAAAGCCAAGATGAAGGCGCAGCCAGGACCGGCGCAGCTGGTTCAGGCCGTCGCCAATGGCGAAGCCGAGCTCGGCGTGTTTCTCACCAATGTCCTGACGGCGCCCGGTTTGGATCTGGTCGGCCCGTTTCCAGCCGAAGTGCAGCAGGAGGTGGTTTACGCCGCCGCGGTCGCTGCGAATACCAAGGAGGCACAGGCCGCCAATGCGTTCATCGCCTACCTGAAGACGCCCGCCGCAACTGCGATCATGAGGGCCAAAGGCATGAATCCAGGCTGAGGCGAGCGATCGCGTCAAGGATTTTGCAGACCTCGTCCGCCTGAATTTCGGAGCCCGCCATGTCCACGACGCGATGCTGTCGACGAACAAGCGGACTCGGCTAACGATGCTTGGCCGTTGCATCGAAGAGCGCCAACGCGTGGTTTATGGCCTGCGCGAGATCCCATTCGTGGCCGTCGCGCCAGGCGATCTCGAATGCTGAATTGCCAAGCGCGGCACGCAATGAACCAAGATCGTCCCGGCAGAGTGGCTCCAGACGCGGCGCGCGGGGAAGTAATAGCCGCTCGCGCGCTGCGGACGCCGAGGCGTGGAGGCGCGCTGAGTCGTCCGCGAGTCCAAGCGAACACGCGAGCCGCGCGTGATCCTCGATGACTCCAATCGTCTCCGCGTTCATTCCGAAAGCCTTGAACGCACGGGTCGCTTCGCGCAGGTGCGACAGCGCGCTACCTCCGTCGTTGTTCGCCAGGTCGATCTTTCCGAGCCACCACGAGACCATCGCCGTGCCCCGCTTATCTCTCGCGGCCTGACAAACGGCGAGTGCACGCTCAAGGCATGCGCGCGCTTCGGGCAGGTCGCCACCCTCCAGCGCAAGTTGGCCCAGCACGCGCTCGCAGTCGCTCTCGATTTCCGCGTGCTTGATCTCGCGAGCGAGCGCGAGCGACTGGCTCAGAAATCGCCGCGCATCGCGGTCCTCACCGACATGCGCGCCGATTTCACCTAGGTGCAGCAATGCGATCGCTTCCCCACTGCGGTCTCCGAGCTTGCGGAATATCGCGAGCGCCTCCTCCTCACCCGAGCGTGCCCTGACCGCATCGCCGAGGCGCAATCGCACTGCCGCCAGCGTGGAGAGCGTCGCCGCAACGTCGGTGTCGTTGCCCTTGTCACGGCGAAGCCCAAGGCACGTCTCGAGCATGCGCCGCGCCTCCTGGTGGTCACCCTGGTCGGAGGCCAGAGCCGCCGCCACGTACAACGCGTGCCCGCGGGCAAGGTCATCGGACACGATCGCTGGATGCGCCAGCAGCGCGCGGAGGTTGTTGCGGCCTTCGCTCGCGTAGCCGCGAATCAGGCGAAATGCCTGCAAGGCGACTTCGATCTTCACGGCAATCACGGGATCGCCGCGGCCGCCCATTGAATGGGCGATCGCCGCGCGCAGGTTGTCGTGATCGGCTTCCAGGCGAGCAACCCATTTCGCGGGCTCTGGTCCCTGCAAGCCATTTCTTCCGTCCTTCGCCATCGCGAAGTAGTAGTGGCAGTGCCGCGTCGAGGTATCGTCCATGTCGCCGCTCTCGACCAACTTGAATCTCGCGTAGTCACGGATCGTCTCCAGCATCCGATACCGGGTACCTTCGCCACCCTCTTCGGGCAGGACCAGCGACTTGTCGACGAGCGAAGCCAGCAGGTCGACGATATTCTCTTGCGCCAGTGGTCCGACGCCGCAAACCTCCTCGATCGCCCGGAGATCGCAGCCACCTGCGAACGAGGAGAGCCGCTGGAGCAGAACCTGCTCGTGCGGGCTCAGCAGGTCGTACGACCAGTCGACCAACGCCCGCAGTGTCTGCTGCCGTTCGAGCAGCGCGCGGCCTCCGCCGGTCAATAGTTTGTAGCGGTCCTGAAGCCGCGCATTGATCTCGCCAAGCGTAAGCGAGCGCAGGCGGGCGGCGGCGAGCTCGAGCGCGAGGGGAAT
This sequence comes from uncultured beta proteobacterium, assembly GCA_963816915.1. Taxonomy (GTDB): domain Bacteria; phylum Pseudomonadota; class Gammaproteobacteria; order Burkholderiales; family Casimicrobiaceae; genus PALSA-1003. The sequence continues at coordinate 114,159 of CAWFMK010000006.1, read as the reverse complement.
GCCCTCGAGACGCGCGACGAGCTCGGCCAGGGCAGGCGCCTCGCGCTCGTCCGCCGCGAACGACGGCTTGTGCTGTCGCGCGCGCTCGATGAACAGCCGCACGGCCGTCGATTGCAACAACTCCTTCAGACCTTCACCCCGGCCCGGCACGGCCAGTGGCAGAACGGCGTACGTCTGTTCACCCGGCACGCGCAGCGACTCGCGGCTCGTCGCCAGGATCTGCACGTCGGGCGTTGCGCGCAGGATCCCGTTCGCGAGGTCCGCGCAGGCTCGCACCAGGTGCTCGCAGTTGTCGAGGATCAGCAACAGCTTGCGCGTCTTGAGATTGGCGCAAAGCGTCTGCATGATCGGGCGGCCCGGCTCTTCGCGGACGCCGAGCACCGTGGCCGCCTCGCTTGCGACAAGCGCGCCGTCGCGAACCGGCGCGAGATCCACGAACCACGCGCCGTCGCGGTAGCGGTCGAGCAGATCGCCCGCGATCTGCAGCGCTAGCCGCGTCTTGCCCAAGCCACCGATCCCGGACAGTGTCAGCAGGCGGGTTCGAGTGAGGAGAGCCTCGGCATCCTCGATTTCGCGCTCGCGGCCGACAAACGACGTGAGCTGCTGCGGCAGATTGTTCGGTGTCGCTTCCAGTGAGCGCAGCGCAGGGAACGCTTCTCGAAGGCGCGGGTGCACCAACTGGTGGACTCGCTCCGTGCCCGCGAGTCCCTTGAGGCGCACCTCACCAAGATCGCGGAGCGCGATGCCGTCGTGCAGGCGTCCGACCAACCGATCCGCGACCGCCTGCGAGAGCAACACCTGGCCACCATAGGCAAGCGCCATGACGCGCGCCGCGCGGTTGAGCGTCGTCCCCACGTAGTCGTCGCCGTGCCGCTGAGCGTCCCCTGCGTGCAGGCCGCAACGGACAGCGAGCGCGATCCCGGCCGTCAATGCCGGGTCGGCGAGCGCTAGTTGGGTGGCGATGACTGCGGCGATACCGTCGATCGGATCCGCGAACACGGCCACGATGCCGTCGCCGCTCGTCTTTATCACCCGCCCGCGATTCTTCTCGACAGCATTGCGCAGCAGCGCGTCATGCGCGGCGACGGCCTTCGCCATGAGTTCGGGCTCCTGCTCCCACTTCTCGGTGCTCCCCTCAATGTCGGTAAAGAGGAACGTCGCCGGCCCGGCAATGGTGTCCTCCAGGCCTTCAGAGGTCGGCGAGCCTAGGGCAGCGGATGTCATATCGTCGGTCGAGCAGGCCGCAAGTTGCGCACACACTCTACCGCTCCCACCTATCGATGCCAATTGGGAGCCACCGCTGCGCTGACTATCGCCGCTCGGAAGCAAGGCTGTGAAAGATCATGCTGCTCGGGCGCCTTCGTCGACCATGCCATTCGGGCGCAGAATATCGCCAATTGGCGGGCACGCCAGTGCCGAGCCTCATGGGGCATGGCTTCAGCCGATCCGGCGGGGCCGAGTTCGGCAATGGGAGGAGAATGCAATGTCTTATCTCAGGCATTTGATGCACGTCGCGTCACTCTTGGCGTGCGCGCTTTGCGCACTCCCGGTTGGCGCGGCCGAATATCCGGCTCCGAAGGAAGGTTCATGGGTAGCGCGTGACTTTCACTTCCACACCGGCGAGGTCATGCCGGAAGTACAGCTGTACTACCGCACCATTGGCGCGCCGACGGGGGAGCCGGTCCTGGTGTTGCACGGAACCGCCGGCAACGGCAGCAGCATGCTGACGCCTGCGTTTGCCGGCGAGCTCTTCGGCCCGGGGCAACCGCTCGATGCGGCGCGCTACTACATCATCATTCCCGACACGCTCGGTCATGGAAAATCATCCAAGCCCTCGGATGGTCTGCGCACGAAGTTTCCCAGGTACGACTACGAAGACATGGTCCATGCGCATTACCGGCTGCTCACCGAGCATCTCAACGTCAGGCACCTGCGCGCGGTCATCGGCAATTCGATGGGCGGCATGGAGACGTGGATCTTCGCCGTCAAGTATCCCGCTTACATGGATGTCGCCGTGCCGATGGCTTGTCAGCCCACCGAGATGTCGAGCCGCAACTGGATGCTGCGCCGGCTGATCACCGATTCGATCCGCAACGACCCGGACTGGAAGGATGGCCAGTACGTGCAGCAACCGCGCAGCGCGCGCTTCGCGTCGGTGTTCTTCGGGATTGCGACCAACGGCGGCAGCATGGCGCTCTACAAGGCGGCGCCGACGCGGGAGAAAGCGGACCAGTTGCTCGATCAGCGGCTTGCGGCGCCTTTCCCGGCGGACGCGAACGATGTCCTCTACCAGTGGGATTCATCGCGCGACTTCAACGCGTCCCCGGGGTTGGAGAAGATCACGGCCACGGTGCTTGCGATCAATGCCGCTGACGACGAGCGTAATCCGGTCGAGCTTGGGTTGCTGGATCGCGAGATCAAGCGCGTCAAGAATGGCCGCGTGCTGCTCATCCCGGCCAGCGAAAACACGGCGGGGCACGGCACGACCGGTATGGCAAAGTTCTACCAGCGTGAGCTGCGCGAGGTGCTGCAAACGGCGCCGAAGTTTGCTCCCTAGCACGTCGGCGGACCTTCGCGCGCCGCAATCGCGCGCTCGTGCGTCGTGATGTCGGCGGTTCGCCTAGCAGGAGAGGGCCGTGATGGTGGCATCAAATGGCTCATTTCGACGGAGAATTGAGATGCTGAAGCCAGCAAAGAATACGATTTGCCTTTGGTACGATCGCGACGCTGAAGATGCAGCGCGGTTTTACGCCAAGACCTTTCCCGATTCGTCCGTCGGCGCCGTGCTCCTCGCACCAGGAGACTTTCCGTCAGGGAAGAAAGGGGACGTATTGACCGTCGAGTTTACCGTGATGGGCATCCCTTGCCTCGGTCTCAATGGCGGACCTGCGTTCAAGCACAACGAAGCATTCTCGTTTCAGGTCGCAACCACCGACCAAGCCGAAACGGACCGCTACTGGAACGCGATCGTCGGCAATGGCGGCCAGGAGAGCGCCTGCGGGTGGTGCAAGGACAAGTGGGGATTGTCATGGCAGATAACGCCGATCGCCCTGACGAATGCGATCACCGATTCCGACCCTGCGGCCGCTAAGCGCGCGTTCGAAGCGATGATGCAGATGAAGAAGATCGACATCGCTGCAATCGAGGCGGCGCATCGCGTTGAGTAGCGGTCGCACGCCGGCAGGCGCGGGCGCGACAGAGCCGGGTAGTATCGTTGGACTTCCACTGGTCGACTCTAGGGACCGCGTTCCTCCCGGTCGATCCGCAGAGGTGCCGGCGCGGGAATAAATCTCGGCTACGATCGGTATATAGGTCATCGGCACGGTCCGCGCGTCGGTGGCGCGCGCCGGCTGCCGCACTTCTGGGAGATCGACATGCGGACTGTGCAGCTTCCTAGGTCGTTCGTGGCGCTGCTCGCGGCTTGTATCGCGACTGTGCTGAGTTCCTGCAGGACCGTCCCTCCCGTCCCTCTCACCAGTTGGCCCGATGGGGTCAACCTGTTGGTAGATGGGAGCTTCGAGGACGGCACCGGCCCGGATGGGCCATTCAAGCCGAATCCACAGGGCGTCATGGTGTTGCAGTCGGGCGGGACGCCGCCCGGGTGGACCGTTGCGGTCAACACCGGGCAGAACATGGCCTGGGTTCAGAACGCCAACAGCTACATCCCCAACGGCGCCACCGACGGGACCCACTTCCTCGACCTCACCGGCTTGGCAGACAAGTTCGTGAACGGCAACTTCGGTGTGATCCGGCAATCGTTCGCCACGATCCCGGGCACGCGGTACTGGGCGGCAGTAGACATCGGCGTGAAGAACCCCGAATACCCGGGACCTATCCAGGTACGGATCGCGGTGAGCGCGACGAACTCGAACCTGGTCGAGTATGCGCAGGTCACCTGTCCGTACAACCCCACGGAGCCCGGTATCCAGTGGATGCGGAACCCGCCTTGCAACATGGAGTTCACTGCTAACAGCGACAGCACCTCGATCTCGATCTATGGCGAGCAGGGCACGCACTACATCGGCATCGACAACGTCACCGTGCAATGCATCGCGCCGCTGGGTCGTCACGTGTGGTGCGGCGGCGCGCCACCGCTCTGAAGGCGTCGCGAGGGACTCTATCGATTAGCTCTTCGTCCTGCTCGTCAATACCGACGCGCCGATCCTCGGATCGGGTCACGGCCCCTTAATGTCGCCGTTGACCGTCCACCTATAATCGGCGTGATGGATGACGGGCCGTTCCCAACAAACGTACCTGCACGTCTTGATCGGCTTCGCTGGTCGTCGTTTCACTCGTCCCTGATCGCTGCGCTCGGCACGAGCTGGATCATTGACGGGCTGGAGGTCACGCTCGTCGGCTCACTGGGTAGTGTGTTGACCTTGCCTACCGCACTTGGGCTGACGCCGGGGGAGGTCGGCGAGGCTGCGGGCGCGTATGTGGCCGGCGCAGTGATGGGCGCAATTCTGTTCGGCGGGCTCGCCGATCGATATGGTCGGCGCACGCTTTTTTTGTCACGCTCGGCGTATACGCTGCGGCGACAATCGCCTCCGGACTTGCGCCAAACTACCCTGTCTTTCTGGCGCTGCGCTTTCTAACCGGCGCAGGCATTGGCGGCGAATACGCAGCCATCAACTCGGCGATACAGGAATTCATGCCTGCGCGCGTGCGCGGGCGCGTCGACCTTGCCGTGAATGGGAGCTTCTGGATCGGCGCTGCTGTCGGAGCGGTGGCCGCGGTACTCTTCCTCGATACGGAATTATTCGCGCCGGCGTGGGGCTGGCGCGTCGCGTTTATCGTTGGCGGTTTGCTCGCATTGGGAATTCTTCCGCTGCGAAGGTTCATTCCCGAGAGTCCGCGCTGGCTCCTATTGCAGCGCCGCCACGGCGAGGCTGAACGCATCGTCCTGGCAATAGAATCCAGGGCGCGAGTACTTCACGGAGAAGCCGCTCCTACTATCCTCCTCGACCCACGGGGACACGTCGGTTGGTTTGAGCTGTTGGGCGTGCTCGTTCGTCGTTATCCACGCCGTGTAGTGCTCGGATTGAGCCTCATGGGTTCTCAGGCATTCCTCTACAACGCGATTTTTTTCACCTACGCGCTGGTCCTGACTCGCTATTACGGGGTGGCCGAAGGGCGAGTTGGATTGTTCCTGCTTCCGTTTGCTGCCGGCAACTTTCTTGGGCCACTCCTGCTCGGGCCATTGTTCGATCAGATCGGACGGCGCTTCATGATCACAATGACTTATGCGCTATCCGGAACGCTTATCATCATGACGGGACTGCTTTTCAAGGCGAACATGTTGACGCCGCAAACTCAAACGCTGGCATGGAGTGTCGTATTCTTCTTCGCCTCCGCAGCGGCGAGTTCCGCCTATCTCACCGTGGGCGAATATTTCCCTCTCGAGATGCGCGCGAGTGCCATCGCATGGTTCTACGCGATCGGCACGGCGCTGGGTGGAATCGCGGGGCCGATCGTGTTCGGCCACCTGATCGCGTCGGGAGAACGGGGAGAGGTATTCATCGGGTATGCCCTCGGAGGAGGGCTGATGCTGGCGGCGGCGATAGTTGCCTTCTTCTTCGCTATCGATGCCGAGCGACGTTCGCTGGAAGCTGTCGCGGCACCGCTCGCGCTGTGCAAAAGCGAGTAGCCTTCACCAGTCATCGTGCGACCGTCAGCTTCGGTCGGAAGCAGACTAAGCGCTGGTCTGCTTTCGGGCCAAGAGCAGACGGTCGCCTTACGCTTAAATGGTCCGGTATCGGCAGCGGTCCTAGCGTGCTTTACTGGGCGACGCACCGACATAGCGCGGATTGCGCACCAATGAGTGGCGCATTATCGACAGCGGATCATCCAAATTGCCAGTGGTTCGCGGCCAGTTCACGTAATGCATCGCACCCGTCTGCAACCCGACCTAGAGTGAGCCGACGGATAAAAATGTCCTCTCGCGCCAAACACGAAATTGGCTTCGGCAACGTGAACGAGGGTGGCATGTTTTCTGCGTGAATGTGGCGCACCTTGCTACTTCGCGAGTTGCCACGCGGATCCTGATGCGCAAAGGAAGCGATAAACAGGCCTGGTCGCCGAAGGTCTTGCTCGAAGTCCCCGAGTTAGACGAAGACCACCAGCGCCTGCTAGGTCGCGTCAATGCCCTCATTGCTGCCGTCGCATCCAAGGCGCCGGCGGGTGTGCAGTCGGCGCTCAGTGAACTGCGGTCTGAGACGGAGGCCCATTTCGCCCGCGAGGAAACGCTGATGCTTGAAGCGCAGTATCCGCGCTTCGAGCAACACCGTGCGAGGCACCAGCGTCTGCTGCGCGCGCTCGGGACATTGCGCTTCGCGCTCGATGCGTCAGGAAGACTTCGACTTCCACTCGTGCCGATGAACTACATCAGGCGTTGGTTTGTTGCACACGTCGCACGGGAGGACCGAATGGTCGCTTCATACCTGGACGAGCATGAAGATATATTCCTCATCGGATTAGCCTGAGTTTCAGGGACGCAGGTCGCGTGCTGACATGCGGCCGCTGCACGGCAGCGGTCGTCGAGCGACGACATTAAGCAGCGTTGCGACCGCTACGCGCGTCGATCGAAGGTAGGATTATCACGTTGGGCTCCGGCCAAGGCGTGACGGTCCTCTTCCGTAAGCAGACTGAGCGTTCTGTCTGCTTGCGGCCAGCTGCGGTCATAGGGCATCGCGATTCATTGCGGACGTTTGAGACTCGCGTGTGACCGGAAGAAACGGATCGTGGAAGCCGACGCGCACGGTGCACCCGCAGAGAGCCCGGTTCAGAAATCGACCCTTCTGTTCGCTCCGTTGGCGCGCCTGCGGCCGCGTTATTTCTCGACGACGACCTTAGTGGACATGCCAGACTTGTAGTGCCCCGGCTGGTTGCACAACAGAAGGTACGTACCGGGTTTGAGATTCAGCGTGAGTTTGCCACGGGCGCCCGGCTTGAGTTCGGAGATCTCGCCCAGCGAGTGCATGCGCTTTTCGACAAGCGTCTCCTTCTTGGCGTCGTAGGGAAGTTCCTTTCCCTCTGGCAAGGCCAAGACGACCAGTACCTCATGCACGAGATTCCGCGACTGGTTGACCGCGTCTAGTGTCACACGGCCAGCTTTCACCCTCGACGGCACCGCCTTCATCACCATGCCCGAGATGGATGGATCGACGCTCGCGTCCTGCAGCGTGATCGCTACAACCTTTGGTCTCGCGGCATGCGCAATGGGTGAAAGCATGCAGAACGACAGCGCAAGGGCCAGCAATGCGATGGCTGGAACCTTGGTCATCAGAGCACTCCTCGCCAAGAATCCATGGGCAAGACGATCATACGCGCGATTGGTCGCGCAAGCGTTTCTTGGCACCACTTATCGACCCGGCAGTGCGGGGGTTTAGGGACCGAGGCCGGGGATGCTCTGAACATCGCCAAGCAGACCTAGGCCCTTTTGGCGGTCCGGCCCGTCCGATTCCACAGTCGCTGACCAGCCAGGAGCGACCAAACAGCGAACTCGGTGATAGCAGTCGTTTGGTGGAGTGAGGTCACTCTGAAATGGTTTCAGCGTGCCCAGATCTGCCTGGCCGGAGCCACTACGAACGGGTCTGCGCCTGAAAATCGTGACCGCGGGAATAAACTGGAATCATCTGCGGTATTACGACTACTGCGGCGGCAAGCTGGTCGATGGTCTTGTCGGAGTCGGCAGCATCGGCAGCTGGCTGGTCTGCTACTTCGGACCGGGGGAAGGGAATGAATGCGAGACCAGGATTGGAAATCACGGCCGCGACCCTGGCAGTCCCTTTCGGCGACAGCCACGCGAACGCCGCGGTGACAGATCGCCTGTGGTCGACGAGACCGGGGACCAAAAACATTTCGATGTCATCTGTAGCGCGCGCAGCTTGCCTTGCCACGTTTTCTGGTTTGCTCGCGATCATTCCGGGCTTAGGTCGGGCCACCATTCCCGACGCCGCCGGGATCATTCATGGCTGCTACAACGCGACAAACGGCAGCCAGCGAATCATCGACACGTCGCTGCAGTCCTGTAAAACGAATGAAGTCCCCATTCAATGGAGCCAAACCGGTCCGCCGGGACCCGTCGGCGCGCAGGGACCACAAGGTCCGCAGGGATCTCCGGGACCACAAGGTCCGCAGGGATCTCCGGGGCCACAAGGTCCTCCGGGAATACCGGGTTCAGGTTCGAGCGACGTCTATTCCACCACAGGTCCGAGCGTTGACCTTCGTATCCTCTTTAAGGATGTCGCTACCTTGGACGTGCCAGCTGGCCAATACTGGATCATGTTCACGTCCAGCGTTACAAACACGTCCACCAACGACATAGTGAACCCGACGGAGCTGATCGGTTGCGGGATCGTAGGCGTTAGCGCTCTCAGCCTAGTGCGGCTCGGTCTGGATGCTAATCAGGCCGTGATGACGGTGCAGGGGGTGGCTAATTTCAGCGCTCCCACCACAATCACAGTGACATGCGCGGGATCCACCATCCTGTTCTCAGGTCGATCCGATAACAATGTTTTGACCGCGCTGAGGGTGGGTGCGATTCACTAAAGTTCCGCGTGGGGAGAAACACTCCCGACGCTGGTATTGCTTGCTACAAGGCTCTGACCTAAGGTCTACAAGGAGTCATTCATGCGCCTACCAACTCGATCTGTAGCACTCGTCGCACGCCTTCGTGCGCTCCTCGCCGTGTTGGCGGTCACCGCCCTTTCGAGCGCCGGACACGCATCGTTAGTAACCGTCAATTTCAACGTGCTCGCGGACCCGAGCGACCCGATATTTGCCGGGCAGACGGCGAGCGGTTCATTCTCCTTCGATAATAGCCTCGCCCCGCCCGGAGGTGGTCAAATTTTCAACACGACGACGGGGCTTGGCGCATCATCGCTCTTGCTTGTATGGGCTGGCACTACATGGACGCGCGCCAATGCAGATGCGTACAGACTCATCTTTAACGCGAGCGGAAACTTAACAGGTTGGGGAATAGAAGGCGTTCCTCTCGGTGGGATGACAAACTTCATTTTCCCAGATTTCGACGTAAATACTTTGTCGGGAATTCCTTCTTCCTTCGATTTCTCTTATGACTACGCCGGTCGCATATTTGATGGGACGCTCCAAACGGCGACAGTAAGAACCACGGTTCCCGAACCCGCCACGCTTGCATTGCTCGGTATAAGCCTCGCGGGACTCGGTTTCTCGCGCCGCAGGCGGTAGTAAGCGATTTCGCGCCAACACTTGCCCCGCTCGGGCCGGGTTTTCGTTTTGTTAAATGGGCTCCAAATGCAAAAGCATCGCGCGGCGTACTGGCAAGTCCGCACTTGATGGATCTGCGAGATGCTTTGCGGAGGCGCGACCGACAGCGGTTATCGCGCCGACGCCGGGCGAGTGGCGCTATCGGCCCGTTCCGGTCGTTCGATCTATCGATTTACCTGGCCACAGAACGGACGTTGCCAATCGACCCAACGTTCTACACCCAACGGCGCACTGATTTCTTGCAATGGCTGGCCCCCAATCCTACCAGACGTACGGAATGAGACGATGGCGCACACGGCTTGCGTATTCGTTGTAGCCGGGAAGATCGCGACGCAAGATCCTTTCCTCATCAAGAAGCCGCCAGAAAAGTATCGGCAGGATGAGCGGGACGAGACAGAGCGTGAGCCACGAGCCGAGTGCAAGCGGCATGCCGATGAAGAGCCAGAGCGCGCCCGCGTACATAGGATGACGCACATACGCATAGGGACCGGTGTCGATCACTTTGTGGTCATCCGCGACACTGATGTTGGCCGCAGCATAACCATTGACCTTCAGCACCCAGAAAATAAAGAGGAATGACAATACGATAACGACGTCCCCGACAAAGGACAGGTATGCGGGCACAGGCGAGAGGCCAAACCGGTAATCGAGTGGAGGCAGAATGATAAAAACAAAAAACGCGAGGATGATGAGCGACACGATGATCTTCTGCGACCACTCTTTCTCATGCTGTGGTCCGGCCTTCATGCGGCGCTCGAGAAGCGGCCTGTCGTATAGGGCGAGATAGATGGTGAAGCAGATAGTCGAGACGGAAAAGACTGCGATAAAGAGCCAACCTTGCCAGTAGTGCCACGTGCCCGCGGGCAAGAAAATTAAGGCGACGAATACGGCGATCCCCGCCACCCCCTGCGCGATGGCTTTCTTGTAGAGCGGATCCATAGACACATGAATGGTATACCGGGCGAAGCCGCGCGGCTTTTCGGTCTGGCCGCGACATGAGCGCTTTACGCTAGGCGGACCGGCTGCTCTGGTTCGACAACGGGCTTCGGCATCAGTCGGCCACAAGCGGTCGTATCGTTTCGTCCTCTATTGCGGTCACTCACCCGCAACAGTTACCCAATGGGGATTGCGGCGTCGCAGTCCTGATCCGGACTCGTGATATCGTTAAGCTACCCGTCGCGAAGCAGGGGATCCAGCAGTGGAACGGCGCACGTTCGTTCTTGTTTCGACACTGAGTCTGTTGGCAACCGGCGCCAGTTGGGCGCAAGAGCCGGCCAAGAACGCCAGTATTGGCATCGTTGGGGGCGGTGGCAATCCGCGATCAGCACCATTTTTTGTGGCTTTTGAGGAGCGATTGCGCGAGTTGGGTTGGGTAATTGGAAAGAACCTATCTATGGACTTCGGAGGAGGCGAAGGTTCCGCGCAGCTCTCTGCTTTCGCCGCCCACATGGTCCAGCACCGCGTGGACGTTATCGTGGCTGTCGGTCCCGAGCTGGCATTGAAGGTAGCCAGTGAAGCAACTCCTACCATTCCCATCGTGAGCGTCGCACTCAACTACGACCCTGTGGAAAAAGGCTACGTGAGCAGCTTTGCGCGACCTGGCCGGAACATCACGGGAATTTTTGTTCGCAATCCGGAAATCGGTCCCAAGCAACTGGAGTTGCTGCGCCTGGCGCTTCCACGCGCGAGTCGGGTGGGCGTTCTATGGACCGAATTTTCGGCGGATCAGATTGCGCCACTCGACGCCGAGGCGCCACGGCTAGGCGTGCGGCTGGAGAAAGTGAAGCTCGCTCCTCCTTATGATATCGAGGCAGCGTTTACCGCGTTGAAGGCGCAGCGCGTGGAGGCCGTGCTGGCGGTCGGTGACCCGGTGATTTACCGCGAGCGACTTCGGATTGCGAAGGCGGCGGTCGAGCGAGGCATCGCGGTAGTAAGCGGTCCGGCCCTTGTTGACGCTGGAACGCTGATTGGTTTTGGTGCTGACCTCAATGCCGCACTGCGAAGCGCCGCCGAGTATGTCGACAAGATCTTAAGAGGAGCGAAGGCCGCAGATATGCCTATCGAGCAACCGACCAAGTTCCGACTGACTATCAATCTCAAGACCGCAAGAGCGCTCGGCATTACGATTCCTCAGTCGCTACTACTTCGCGCGGACGACGTAATTCAGTGATGGACCGCCGAACGATGATCTGTGCCGCCGCTGCGGCAGCGATCGGGGTTCCGTTTGCGACGTTCGCACAAGGCAACTCTAGGGCGCGCATTGGATGGCTTGCCGTTGGCCCCATTCCGTCGAATATCATCGAGTTTCGCCAGGCCCTACAGCAGCACGGCTATTCAGAGGGAAAAAACCTAGTCCTCGAGGAGAGGTACGCGAGTACCAGTGACCAGTATTCGCGGTCGATTGACGCGTTGATTCGTCTCAACGTCGATGTGCTTGTTACGACAGGGGCTATCGCAAGTCAAGCGGCGAAGAACGCGACCACCAAGATTCCAGTCGTCTTTCTTACCACCGATCCGGTGGGCAGCGGCCTGGTAACAAGCCTTGCACGGCCGGCCGAAAATCTCACCGGGGTGGCGATCGTCACGCATGACTTCAATGCCAAGCGCGTTGAGACGATTGTTGGCATGGTTCCCCGCCTTTCAAAGCTCGCCGCCCTAAATGATGCGTCGGGAGCATTATCCCCAAGCATCCAACGTGCTTTTTGGGAAGAATCTGCGGCGGCAGCTGTGCGGCTGGGTATTCAACTAGAACCCAGGATTGAGCTGCACAACATCGACAATGTCGACGACGCGTTTTCTAGAGCCACCAAGGTAGGCGCCCGTGCAATGCTGACGGCGTCGTCGTCATACTTCAACGCCAATGAGACGCGACTCGTGCAAGCCGCCGCAAAAGCACGACTGCCTACTATTTACGAGCACCGCGATTTTGTCGAGGCTGGTGGTCTAGTGTCTTACGGTCCCGATTTGCGCGCTGCGTACCGCTTGGCCGCGACTTACGTCGACAAGATCCTCAAAGGCGCGAGACCTTCGCAGCTCCCCGTTGAACAGGTTGCAAAGGTTGAGATGGTAATTAATGAGATCACGGCACGCGCGCTCAATCTCGCGGTCCCGCAATCGCTTCTTCTGCGTGCGGACGCAGTCATCCAATAACAGAGGACGGACTCCTTACGGCCAACAGCGGGCATACAAGGACGGCAGGAAGATTTCCTGTTAGCGGCCACTTAACTTGGCGCGTACGGATGCCTTGAGCGGTTTGCCGACGACGAGCGACACATCTGTCCGCAGCAAAGCGAAAACCCCGCCGAAGCGGGGCTGTAATGAAGCCAATGCTGATTACTTCCTGCGGCGCGAGAAGCCGAGACCGGCGAGGCCGAGGCTAAGCAGGGCAAAGGTTGCGGGCTCGGGGACCGATACTGGGGTACCGACGAAGCCAATGATGTGGTTGACACTATCGATGGAAAAACCGACGATTTGACCTTGATGGTTTACGTCCTTTATCAAGGTCGAGGACGCCCCTGGCACATCAACCGAGGTAAATGTGCCGCCAACGTCAACGAAGCCGTGCTGTACGCTGGCTGAGTCGAGATAGTCCCCCACGATCTCACCGCTGTCATTGATTCCCCAGGCTTCGGTGAAAGTGGCGCCCGGGAAGACGATCGAGCTAATCACTCCACCGACGTCGAGAAATCCTGACTCGCTAGAACTGTTCGGGAAATACCACCCGACAATGTTTCCGGCGTCGTTTATGCCTGTGGCCTGACTTCTGATGTTGGCGGGCAATATGGGATTGAGATTCGTGAACACGCCGCCAAACTCAATGAATGCCTGCTGACCAAGTATTGCGCCGGTGACACTGCTGAATCCGACAGCATGGTTCGAGTCGTTGAGGCCGAGGAGCTCTGTAACCGCCGTGCCTGGTGCGTCGACCGTCGAGAAAGTGCCACCCTGGTCGAAGAATCCATGGGTCGTGCCCCCGCTATCGACATAGAAACCAGCCGTGTTACCGATGTTGTTGATATCGAATACCTGCGTCGCAGTCGAACCGGGAAAGTTCAGCGACGTAAAGCTGCTCGGCAGCGTCAGCGTGAACCCTTGCTTCGGCGCACCGTGCGATCCGGTGATCGTGCTGGCATCATTGATGCCAAGCGCCTGCGTTGAATTGGGATCGGCCGGGGAGGCGACCTGCTGGAGGGTAAACATCGGGGCAGCAGTCGCAAGTGTCGCGAGATTGGCCAACATCAGCATTAGGAGGGTCTTGGCAGACATTTGCATTGCAGCCCCGCGACAAAATGTAATTAGATGTTTAAGCAGATAACACACCAGCGAAGTAATGGGACTAATAATCAAGCACATCGACATTGAACGCCATGCGCGCGGATCGCGAAGTGTAAGGCAGGCCGACATCACGTTCGCGATCCGCAGGTCAGCAAGCTGCTCCGCGGGTTAAAGCGCTCATGATCGCGCAATTTGACCCGCTCGTCCCGTCCCTCGCAAACCAACATGTGGCCGCTACCAGGTGTAATGTCAGCTCTCACTCGCACGAACGTCGGGTTACGAGAAGCAGGAATGGCAACTCAGGGTCGCCTGCTGACATGGCGTTCGACAACCGAGTGGCAGCAACGCGCGTGAGTTGCCGTTGGCTTCGGCAACCTCAAGGACAGCACCCGGGCCAACAGCCGTCAGATGACTCGAGCGCATAAGTTGCTCCACACCGGACGTTGGACGGAGGCGCCATTCTGAGAATGATTTGGCGGTTTGCTCGGTCTCCACTCCACGCTACAATCGCCCGCACAAGAATACCCCGGCCGGGAAAGCTTTTGTCGCGCCAAGCCGGGACCCCTCTGGAGGTTCCATGCCCCGCGCCCGCCGTGTCGCCTACCTCTTGTCGTGTTGTGCGCTGCTCTCGAGCGCGCCCGCGATGGGCGCGCTCGTCGAGCCCCCCGCGATGGCAGGCATTCCCATCGATTTCATCCTGTTTGCCCTGACGCTCGCAGGTATTGCGTTTTTTCACCGCTTCACGCTGCCCATCGCACTTGTCGGTTTGGCGGTGATCTCGCTGTTCAAGATCATGTCTTCGCCCTTCGCGGAAGGGCCCGGCATCAGCGGGTGGATCGACCATTTCGTTGACGAATGGGTGCTGCTCGCCAACCTGCTCGGACTGCTGCTGGGGTTCGCATTGCTCTCCAAGCATTTCGAGACGAGTCGTGTCCCAGACTGGTTGCCCAAGCTCCTGCCGGATGACTGGAAGGGTGGGCTGGTATTGCTGCTGATGATCTTCGTTCTGTCGAGCTTCCTGGACAATATTGCCGCAGCGCTGATCGGCGGCACGATCGCGAAGTCGGTATTTCGCGGAAAAGTGCACACCGGCTACCTGGTTGCGATAGTGGCCGCCTCTAATGCGGGCGGTTCTGGCAGCGTCGTGGGCGATACTACTACCACGATGATGTGGATCGACGGCGTCAATCCCCTACAGGTGCTGGAGGCATACATTGCAGCTGGTACAGCGATACTCGTTTTTGGCGTTCCAGCGGCAATTCAGCAGCAGCGCTATTCGGCGATCCGACGCGACCCGCCAGCTGGCGTCGTTGTCGACTGGGTGCGCGTGTTCATCGTTGCGGTGATTCTCCTCACCGCGATCGTCGTCAATGTTGTGATCAATGTCCGTTTCAACGAGATCTCCAGCAGCTTTCCTTTCATAGGTGCCGCGGTCTGGGTTGCAATTCTGGCCTGTACTCCGCTGCGCAAGCCCGCGTGGAGCGAGCTCCCCAATGCAACGCGCGGCAGCATCTTCTTGTTATCGCTCGTGCTCGCGGCGTCAATGATGCCTGTACACAAGCTGCCCGACGCGTCCTGGCGCGTTGCGCTAGGACTCGGATTCGTCTCCGCAGTATTTGACAATATACCGCTGACGGCGCTCGCCTTGCACCAAGGCGGCTACGATTGGGGATTCCTGGCCTACGCGGTCGGCTTCGGAGGCTCGATGATTTGGTTTGGCTCGTCCGCTGGCGTCGCGCTCTCGAATATGTATCCCGAGGCGAAGGACGCCATCGCGTGGGTGCGCGGCGGCTGGCACGTCACCGTTGCCTACGTTGTCGGGTTTTTTGTGATGCTCGCGGTGCTGGGCTGGTATCCGCAACCCAAGCACGAATCTCCGGCTTCGGCCCCGAAGACAGGAGTCGCGCACCCAACGCAATGACGCGATTGCGATTGTGCGCGGTCTAAATCACCAAGGCATTCATTGCAAACAGCCCTATTTGCATTATTTTTCTTCCATCTTTTTGTTCAGATCGCGCATAAATGCGCCGCGGCTAAAGTGTCTGACAAACCCGTCCTTCTTCTTCCCTGACAGATAAATTATTGCCAAAAACATCACTGCTATCACCGCCAAGGCTCCAAAAAAGACCGCTTGTTCCATGAAGGCACCTTCCGCCGGGCGATAGTGACTAATTCAACATAGTTCGTCTGCCCGTCAAATGCAAAGGGTTGTGGTGCATCAAAGGCAGTCGAAGCGAGGCGTGTAATTGAAGTGGCGGCGCGCCATCGAGCTGACTCGCACTAGCCCACAGGCTGCCGGGCTTCTGGATTAGATCGAACTTGTGCGATCATATAACTTCGTAGCTTGCTAACAAGCGCTTGCAGCGGAATTGGCGCACCGCGGCTGAATTACATCCCTGAGCGTCCGTTTCTGCGCGCGCGCGAACGTCACCTTTTCGCAAGTCCGACCGGCTGCTGTGGGTCTAGTCCGGGTGTAGAACTACATTTGACTAACGGCAACTGCATGCTTGTTACGTGACTTCGGAAAGTCGAAGTCGACGGACTCGACCCGGCCACAAGCAGTCCGTCACCGGCACCTCCCAGTTCCACGTCAAAGCGGTCACCGCTGACTATTGCCGCAACCGAGACTGGCGAGCCATCCGCAGGCCGCTAGGACGTAGACTTAACATACTCGGGCGATCAGCTCCCGTTGATCGAGAGAGCCTCTCTGAACAGCGACCTGTCTATGCAAATGCGGCGCTTGCGCTGGGTCGTCCTTGTCGTCCCTGTCGTCCTTGGGCTGAGCGTTTCGCCTTTTGCTCAGGCATCTGACCTCACGGCCGACCAGGTGCGTGAACTCCTGGCAAAGGCAGACAGGCAGATGCCCGCCGATCTGGCGGGCAGGGATCTTTCGGACCTCGATCTCAGCAACGTTGATTTCAAGCGTGCCAACCTTTCTGGCGCGAATCTGTTTGCTTCTCGGCTGGTATCGTCCAATTTTGTCGGGGCGAATCTCGCGCGTGCGAATCTGAACGGCGCCTGGCTGATGGGAGCCACCTTCGCTGGCGCCAATCTTTCCGGCAGCAGTATGCTTGGCCTGGTGATATTGGGTGGAGAGGTGAGAGAAAAGCCGAACTTCGCCGGCGCGAACTTGTCTGGCGTGCGCATGATCGCTGAACTTCCTGGCGCAGACCTTCGCGGCGCAGACCTGAGTCAAGCCAACCTGGGTGTAGACATCAAGAATCAGGGCATGGGCCAGATGCGCACGGATCTCAGCGGCGCGAAACTGACAGGAGCCAATCTGCGCGACGCGAACTTGAATCGAGCGGTGATGATGTTTGCCGATCTCCGTGGAGCAAACTTGACCGGCGCCAACTTGTACCGAGTGAAGCTGTCTGGTGCCGATTTGACCGGCGCAGATGTCGCAGGCGCCGATTTCACCGAGGCTGACCTGGACGGGACGATTCTCAAGAACGTAAAGGGCATAGGCGCCGCGAAGGGAATGGACAAGGCAACGAACCGCGACAGGGCGGTCTACTGAGTTCGGGACGAGCGTTGAAAGTCATGCTCGGGTCGGACTAGGCCGGTCTCGTGACCGGCTCAGGTCGGCCATGAGCCGCCTCTCGGCCTTGCCATCCATTTCTCCGGTAAGCGGACATCGACGAGTCGAACGCGCTATGATTTGACCGCCAGCCTTCGATACCGTGAGGTCATCATGAAACGCGCACTTCCGATCTTGTTGCCTATCGTCATGTTGGCACCGCCGGCGCACGGCGCCGACAGCGCCGCCGGCAAGAAGCTCTACGACGCAAATTGCGTGCAATGCCACAACGCCAGTGTCCACACGCGGCCCGACCACAAGATCAAGTCGCTGGCGGCACTCGACAAGCAGTTGACGGGATGCAGCGCGGGTGCGCACATGAACCTGAGCGACGCGGACCGGGCGAACGTGGAGCAGTACCTGAATGAGCAGTTCTATAAGTTCCAGTGATCGCAGGGGATTGCGCTATTCACTTGGACTCGATGCCTGACTTGTTGATGAGCGCCGGCTACTGCAGAAAGGTCCCTACAGAGCAGACTCGTACATCAACGGCCACGCAATGACCGTCGGTAGAAGGCGAATCTAACTCTCTCCACCACCAGCATATTCAGCAGCCGTTCGCGGACTTCCGAGAACGGCCAGTTGCAGACCGTCGCCGTCGCCGCCCAATTTGCCAGAAAGCCGCTACTTGAATTGTCCGCGACGGTTCTGTGGCGCGGCGACACAATCGATCAAACGCACACGGACCGCCGCAGCGCAATTTGACACGAGCACCGCGTGGCGTGCACGCTTATGCGTTTTTGCTCGCGTCCTCACTGGCATTCTTGCCCTCGGGCTCTCGGGAATGCTCTAGCTCAATCGATGGAGAGATGTGTGAAGACGAACTCGTTTGGTTGGACGTTTTGCTTAGCGCTCACTGTCGCGACCTTGGCTGGCTGCGGACAGAAGGCCGATACTGCCGTCGAGAAGGCAGCCGCCGAGGCGAAGGACAAGGTCGCCGCCGTCGCCAAGGACGCCGAGGCAATGGTTAAGGAAAAGGAAGCGCAGGAGACCGGCATCGACGCCTACATGTACGCCTATCCGCTGGTAACCATGGAGCTGACGCGGCGCGTTTCGACGAATGTGGTGGCACCGGAAGGCAGCAAAGCCCCAATGACCCAATTCGCCAAGTTGCGCGGCTATCCGGCGGTCGATGACCATACCGTGACGGCGCCGAACGCGGACACGCTTTACACCGTCGTTTGGCTGGATGTCTCCAAGGAGCCGTGGATCATCAGCGCGCCCGACATGAAAGGCCGCTTCTTCCTGCTACCGATGCTGGATGGCTGGACGACTGTTTTTGCCGACCCCGGCAAGCGCACCACGGGTACCGCCGCGAAGAAGTTCGCGATCACCGGCCCCGGCTGGACGGGGACACTCCCTGCCGGAGTTACCGAATACAAATCAGCGACCTCTATGGTGTGGCTGCTGGGCCGGATCTACTGCACCGGCACGCCGGAAGACTACAAGGCCGTGCATGCGCTGCAGGACCAGATGACGGCCGCGCCACTTTCTTCGTATGGCAAGCCGTACACGGCGGCGCCGGGGATCGTCGATCCGAGCATCGACATGAAGACCTCGATTCGTGATCAGGTCAACGCCATGGACGCGGCCGCCTACTTCAAGTTGCTCGCGCAACTACTGAAGACCAATCCTCCGGTTGCCGAGGACGCACCGATGGTGGCAAAGCTCGCCAAGATCGGCATCGTGCCGGGGCAGGACTTCGATGCGTCGAAGCTCGACCCGGCGGTGGCGAAGGGACTCGCCGCCGCGCCCAAGCCGGCACAAGAAAAGATCATGGGCTACATGAAGGAATCGATTGTTACGGGTGATTCGAAGCTGATCGATGGCTGGACATTCTCGACCAAGGTCGGCACCTATGGCACCGACTACCGGATGCGCGCACTCGTTACGGCGATTGGCCTCGGCGCGAATCGTCCGCAGGACGCCGTCTATCCGACTTCCACGGGACCGGACATCCTCAAAAAGTATAGCGGTGCCAACAAGTACGTCCTGCATTTCAACAAGGGAGAGTTGCCACCGGTCGACGGCTTCTGGTCGCTGACGATGTACGACGCCAACTACTTTTTTGTGCCGAACCCGGTCAACCGTTACACCGTGAGCCAGCGCAACAAATTGAAGGCCAACGCCGATGGATCGGTCGATCTCTACGTCCAGAACGAGTCTCCCGGCAAGGACAAGGAGCAGAACTGGCTGCCGGCGCCGAAAGACCAATTCATTCTCATGATGCGGCTGTACTGGCCGAAAGAGAAGCCGCCATCCATCCTCGACGGCAGTTGGAAGATTCCGCCGGTCAAGGAAGTTAGCTGACATCAACTGGTAGGGCGCTAACGGTGAAATAGCACATCAGGAACAAAGACGAAACGAATGGGCCGCCTCCCATGGAGGGCGGCCCGTTTTGTTTATGCCTTTGTTCCGCGAAGGGCCGCTTCCATGGAAAGTTGTGGCCGCTTAGGAGCACTCGTTTCGTCGGCTTGGGGTCGGAATTTGACCTCTGAGCCAGGGGTTCACTGCCCGGCATTGCTCCCGTATCCTGCAACGCTCGATCATCGACCGGAGTGGCGCATGTCCCAAACCACCCAAACCACCCTCAAGGGCAGTTGCTTGTGCGGAGCCGTGAAATACGAAGTGACCGGCGAACCGAAACGGTTCTACCATTGCCATTGCTCGCGCTGTCGCAAGGCGACGGGAACGGGGCATGCCTCGAACCTGTTTCTGCAACCCGCGGCGCTCAAGTGGCTCAGCGGTGAGCAGCAGATCCGCTCGTTCAAGGTGCCCGAGGCCAAGCGATTCACCAATGCCTTCTGCGCTACGTGCGGCGGCCGCTTGCCGCGTCAACCCAAGGACTCCGACATTGTCGTGATTCCGGCCGGATCGTTGGACGACGAGGCCCCGATCAAGCCGCAAGCGCGCATCTTCTCCAGCTCGCGCGCGAGTTGGTCATGTGCCGATGACGAGTTGCCCGTCTACCCGGAATCCGTGCCCCAGTAGCGGGCGGCTTACGCGGTCTGCGTAGCGCCGCAATTCTTGCAACTATTTCCATGATGCGTCGAACTGGCGTAGACCTGCACACGCCCGATGGCCACTGTAGCGTCGTCAGCGGACATGGCAACGTCGAAATCGGCAGGCTTGAACCGGCCAGAGGCCGCCTCTCGCGGATTTCCTCGGAAGCGGACATTGCAAGGAGTGGCCATCCGAGCTATTGCCTTTCGGGGGTACGTTCAGCGTCTATATACGTGCCTGATAGCTACGCTGAAGGTAACGCGTTGTCGAGGGAGCGCCAGCCATGATGGGGCAGGTAATGCCGGGCAGAAGCCGCTGTGTTATGCGTTCAAGCTTGACGATCGCGTTCCGGCAGATCACCTGCTGCGCGGAATTGATCGTTGCCTTTGACCTCAGTGGGCTGAGACGTCACCTCGTATCGTTCTACAGCCATACCGGGCGGCCGTCGATCGATCCAGAGTTGATGGTACGCATGCTAGTTGTCGGTTACAGCTTTGGCATTCGTTCCGAGCGCCGACTGTGCGAAGAGGTCCATCTCAATTTGGCCTATCGCTGGTTCTGTCGACTCGGTACTTGAGGATGTGGTGCCTGAGCATTCGACATTCTCGAAGAACTGTCACGGCCGCTTCGGTGAGAGCGACACGTTTCGCCAGGTGTTTGAGAGCGTCGTCGAGCGATGCATGAAGGAGGGGCTGGTTGGCAGCGGGGCTTTGCCTTCGATGCCAGCGTGATCAACCGACGCCAATCGCAGCTCGTTACCCATTGATTGTTTGACGCACCTGGTAAGAATTGAGCCCACGGCCCAGGTGCGTAGGCGCACTGTGCAATACAGTTGTTGATTTTGTCGAGTTTGCCCACTATCCTAACTGCCGGGAAACATCCGGCTCATTGTACCTATTGAGTCGGCGGGACAGGACATGGTCTGAGAGCCGTGCTTCGTTTCGCGTTATCCGTAAGGACGTATTCCTCAACCCACCTGATCGTCAATCCGTGCCAACCAAGTGGCGTCGGATCCGGGTGGATTTCATCACAAGGAGGAAAAATGAACTTCGCATTGAAGAGGGCGGCCGCCGCCATCGGTCTAGCAACATGCTCGCTGATGGCGTCCGCAGCAGTCTTGAACATCTCGACGCTCTCGACGCATCCGGATCGCGTCAGCGGCGGGGATGTATTGGTCCAGATAACAACGGATGCCGGAGGGGCCGGAACGATCACCCTGAATGACTCGAACATAACCAATACGTTTCGCGCGGGAACGGCGCCCAACACCCTCGTTGGTCTGGTCACCGGTCTCAATCTGGGGCAGAACACTCTCGTCGCGGGCGGCGTGAGCCTCGTCATCACCAACTACTCGAGCAAGGGGCCGATCATTTCTGGACCCTATGTCGAGCCCTTCATTTGTACGACGCAGTCATTCCAGTTACCGGACGGAACGACGTTGGGTGCGCCAACCGACGCCGATTGTTCGGCTCCCACCAAGATCACCTACCTATACATGCCTGTCCGCGGCACGGCCCTCGTCCCGTTGCCGAATCCTTCGAACCTGCCTGCGAACGTCGCGACGACGACGACGCTCAGCAATGTGACGGTGCCTTATGTCGTACGCCTGGAGACCGGCACGATGGATCGGGGGATCTATCAAAACGCGGTGCTGTTCGATCCGACGTCGGATCCTTCGCCCACGCCGTTTACGCCGCCAAAGGGTTGGAACCACCTGCTGCTTGCTCAACACGGGACTGGCTGCCCGCCCGGCTGGTACATCCAAGGCGCGGCGCAAGGCGTAAACATCCTGACCGGCACCAACCTGCAGCGCTTGGGCGAGGGCTGGGGGATCTTCATCAACACGCTGCAGAACCCGAGCAACAGTTGTAACGCGACCGTTGCCGGTGAAGCAGTGATGATGGGTAAGGAGCACTTCATCAAAACGTTTGGCGTTCCGAACTACACGCTGTCACAGGGCACTTCGGGCGGAGCGATTACCAGCGAGAGTATCGGCAACGCTTTCCCTGGCCTGTTTGACGGCATCATGTTCAACGCCGCATTTCCAGATACGCTCGCGATTCCGATGAGCGGTGCGGACGGACACCTGCTGGCGCACTATTTCACGGTGACCAATCCCTCGGGATTCACGCTCAATCAGCAAGTCGCAGTCTCGGGTTACAAGGGACAGCAAGCCTGGTATGACGCGGCAAACCAATCGGGACGGATCGATCCGGTGCCGGGCCGCGTCGACATTCCGGGCTACAACTCGGCATCGTGGAGCAATCTGGTGCCCGCCAGCCTGCGCTATGACCCGACGACGAATCCCACAGGCGCGAGACCGACGATGTTCGACTGGGTAAGAAACATCTACGGGCGCGATCCCGTGACCGGATTCGGTTTGTCGCCCTTCGACAATGTCGGTGTGCAGTACGGCCTTGCCGCGTTGAATGCCGGAGCAATCAGCACGACGCAATTTCTCGATCTGAATCAGGGCATCGGCGGCGTCGATCACGATTACAATTACGTGTCGAGCCGTGCCATAGGTGACCCCGGCGCGATCAAACGCGTGTATCAGGCCGGTCTCAATATGGACGGCAGCGGCGGTCTCAAGAACATCCCGGTATTCGATTACGGCAGCTACAACGACACGAGCGGTTACCACTATCAATGGTATCGGTTCGCGATCCGCGAGCGGCTTCGCCAAGCCAACGGCGACGTCGGCAATCATGTGATGTGGCGCGGCTCGAGCCCGCCCTATCCTAAGGCGTGGACGCTGCTCAATATGTGGGTCCAAGCGGTGAAAGCGGACCATTCCAATATTTCCGAACACCAGAAGGTCCTGAATCACCGGCCGCCGGTACTGGTCGATGGTTGTTGGCCGAGCTCGTCGCAGTTTGTCGCCGAGACCCAGACGTTGAGCAGTCAGCCGAACACGACCTGCAATACAGTCTATCCGTCGTGGACCAATCCGCGTTTCATCGCGGGTGGGCCGATCCAGGCCGATCACTACAAGTGCCAGTTGAAGCCGATTGACACTGCCGACTACACGGTGACGTTCACGTCGGACGAACAGCTCCGGCTCAACAGCATTTTCCCCAACGGGGTTTGCGACTATTCCAAGCCGGGCGTGAATCAAACGGGCGTCATAACGTGGCCGTCGTTTGGTCCCTCGCCTGACAACCTCGTGTTCGACGTCACGCATCCTTAGAGGACCTCCCAAGTCCTTTCCCTACACGGCAAGCGTCCATGCGACCTAGGCTCACGACTCTACGCGCGTAGATCCTACGTTCCTGATGCGTGTCGTCCCTCCGCAGCCGCTACGCTCCAACACGTAGCGGCTGTTTGTTTCTCTGAACGCCGTATTGCTCGTAGAGATCAAATTCGGCGCTATGGCCAAGCTGAGACCAACGCTTCGCGTGATCTTGTAGGAGTTGATGCTTCAGGCTCGGATGTCGGCTTTTGCGGTCCGGGAGGTCCGCTCTGGGTCGACAAGCGCCCGTCGGCCAGAAACACCATGAGGCTTCTTTACCTCAACAGAGGAGCCATTCATGGATATCACCACGACGACCGCAGGACGTGCAGCACCGTGGAACGAAGGAAAATTGCTCGGGCAGAAGCCCCCGCTGAAGCTGAAGGAGAGCTGGGCCATCCGGATTCGACTGCAACTTGGATCATCGAATCCGGGAACTCGCGCTGTTCAACCTCGCCATTGATAGCAAGCTGCGTGGCTGCGATCTCATCGGGCTTCGCGTCCACGATGTGGTCCAAGGCAGTCATGTCGCCGCTCGCGCGATTGTCATGCAGAAGAAGACCCAGCGACCGGTGCAATTCGAGATCACCGAGCAAACTCGCGGTGCGGTCGGTGCATCAACGCATCGCTTGGTAATCCCAATCGTCGACCGCCGTTTTCACACGACGCCGGACAGGCGCATGCCGACGGCCAACATTTCTTCAATACATTTCCCCGCCACGCGACCTGCGGATGATGTCGTGGACCGTTACGAGGTCGCCGATCGAGATGTGCCCCGGCGCCGATGCCGACTCGCTGACGGCGAAGCTCAACGCCGAACCGAACAGGCCGCCGATCATCCGCGTCACAGTGCCCAGTGGGCCCGTCGACATGCTGATCAGCGGAATGTGGGCCTTCGCGTCTGCCTGCGCAGTCGCAGCAAGCAGCGTTAGCACGTCCATGCGGTCGCGCGGCATCACGACCACCTTGGCGACGTCGGCACCGAGCCGCTCGGCCTCGAGGAAGCGCTGAACCAGGTACTCGAGGCCCGGTGTGTAGCCAAAATTGTGGTACGAAAGGATCAGGCGGATATCGTGGGCTTGCGTGCTCTCGCGGACGCGGCGCACGTGCTCGCGGTCGTTACCCATTTCGAAATCGATGAAGTCGACAAGCCGGCTTGCGCTGATGGCAGTGCAGAGATCGACGACCTTCTCGTCGTCGATCGGGACCCGCTCACCGCCCCCCTCTATCGAACGACATGTGAAAATGATGGGCAGCGCGCGAGCCAGAGTGCGCAGCTCGCGCATGGTCTCGATCACCGCGGCGTTATCACCGATCGCCTCGAAATAATCGACGCGCCACTCGATGATGTCCGGTTTTTGCGCCATGACGTTGGTGGCTTCCGCGAGGAGACGTTTGCGGGTGGGTCCGAGCAGTGTCGTGCAGAGGAGCGGGGTTTCGCCACCCCGCTTCTTGCCCCGCGTATCGATCGCCTTGATCTTCTGTCTCATGCCATGCGCTCCAATGCCGCTCTACCATGGTCGCCGGGCGTACGGGGCACCCTGCCTATCTTCGGCCGCTGACCCCATGGGTACGAGGTTAAAAAAATGTCTGACCTTGCTTCTTCGGGTCGTCGGATCGCGACGATCTGGCCGCTCCTGACCGCTATGGGCGCGGATCGGCTTCTGCGGCGAGTGTGGTTGGAGTTTCGCAAAGCACTCGATCCGCATCGGCGGTACGACCACGGGCTGCTCTCTCATTTACGACGTGTTCGGCGAGATACGCCTTCAGCGTCTCGAGGCACCGCGTCGCATGCTCAGCGTAGCCCAGCTCCTCGTGACGTTCCTTGTTGGGCAATTCGATCGAATATACGCAGTGCGGCATGTGCGCAAGAATGCTGATGATATCGATACCGCCTTCGCCGACGTACACGCGCGCCTCGCGCAGGATGCGGACCATCTCGGCTCGGTCGGTCGGGATCTCGGCCGGAGCGTCGCACAGATGGGCGAAGTGGAACCACTCGCGCGGCAGCGCGTCCAGGTCCGCAGGACTCTCGCACGAACGGTGGAAGTGGTGCATGTCGATCATCAGGCCCGCATTGCTGCGGTCGATGGCCCGCAGCACGTCGATCGCCTGCGCCAAGTTGCGGACGGTAGCGATCGGGACAAACTCGAGGTCCACCGTCAGCCCGAAGGGCTTGGCCAGGTCGCAGACTTCCGCAAACTTCTCGATGTAGTACTCGCGCTCGCCGCCCCAGATGCTGGACAGGACGGCCTTTGCGCCGAGCTCGGCCGCCACTTCCATCGCCGGCAGATACTTCGTCGGATGGAGGCCTTCGTAGACGCGGGCGAGCTCGATGTCATGGACGCGGATGCCGGTCGAGGCGAGGGCCGCCTTCGTCTGCTTCAGCATCTGCGGGTTTTCGGCGAGGGCGTAGTTGGGCTCGCCCGGCAGGCCCATGTAGATGGGACGGAGGCTGACGTAGTCGTAGCCCGCTCGGGCCGCGATGTAGGTCATCTCCGGCGGCGGGCAGCCAAGCACCGTCAGGTGGGCGAGCGAAAATTCCTGCTTCATTCTATGCGAGCTCCTCTGCTTGCAGACTACGCGGCACCACCGCGCAGCCTCCGCCGAGATCGCGACCACCCTCTTCAGCCAGCTGCCACGGCATCTTCGCTTGCATGCGTCGGTCACCGCCGCCGCCGTAGCGTACCTAGCCGTCCATGAATTCAGCGGCGGAGGCCACCTTGATGCGGTCGATGCCGCTCATTTTCGTGGGGCGTTGCCAAATCAGGCTACTATCAAGGGGCGAAGTGCGATTTGATACAGATCAACGGAGCGCATGGATGAACAGTCCTCGTTTGCCCTACCATGGACATCGATTTCCCCGTGAGATCATCAGCTACTGCATGTGGTTGTATTTCCGGTTCTTGGGTGGCCATCGCGATACGGGGCGACACGAAGCTGTTTGGGTCCTCTCCGATCGATTGTTCAGATGCGTTCGGCACGAACCCTCGGGCCTCGGGGTTATTCTGAGTGGCGCGTTTCTCCCCGGTTAAGGTTAAGAAGGTAGCCTATGAGTGACCAACGAGAGGCAGCCTGCGATCCGAACGGCAGCTTCCATCAGTTTCAATGCCCAGTTTCGGCTCGGCGCCATGTCGGCAACCGGTCGACAGCAGCCAGATGCCGCGTTCCGGAGCGGACACACGCGGCATGTCTGCTCCCGGGCGAGCGCCACCGTCTCAGCGTCGGCCTGACCGGTGTGTCATCGTCCGTTTGTGCGCAGCCGTTTTCGCTCAGGCAAGCGTCTCGACCGTGGCGTCGAGATGGCGTTCGCCCTTGAGCGAGTTCGTGACGAGGCACCGGTCCTCGGCTCGCTGCAGCAGTGGGCGCGCCTTCGCCGGATCGGAGCCGGCAGGTATCCTCAGCGTCGCATGCGTCACAAAACGCGTGAATTGCGGGACGCCGCCAACGTTCTCGAGGACTGCCTCGGTGTGGCATCGGAGCGCTGTCCACTCGAACTTCGACGCACGGGCATAAGCGCGAAAGGTCAGGATGAAGCAATTCGCGACCGCTGCGCACAGCAACGTCTCCGGCGACCAGCGATCGCCCGGCCCGTCGAATTCCTGCGGCGCCGCGACGGTGAGGCCGGGAAGCCGCGCAGACGAGACGGTCACGTCGCCGATTGGCAAGGCAGACGCCTCGACCACGTACGTATGGGGATATGGATGCATCGCCTTCTCCGTTCGGACCACGCGCAAATGCGCGTCCATTTGTCATTATCGCCAGGCGAAGGACGAATGGTGTTGACGCGAGTCAAGGCCCTGCTGCAGAGAACTCGGAAGCGGCAGTCGCCGCAGTGGCAGCTGGCGCGAAGAGCTCACAGGCATTCGCAACGCCGCGGAATTGGTGGATCCCTAATGATCTTAACGGCCCGCTGTATGCTTTTGCGAATTCATCGGTGACGACTATCGGTTCGTCGAGCGTCTTCGCGACCGTCTCCACGCGACTGACCAAATTGACGGCCGGCCCAATCACAGTGAAGTCGAGTCGATCGTAAGCGCCGACATTTCCGTAAATTACGGTTCCACGGTGCAGTGCCACGACAATCCGTAGCGCGGGCTCGCCCAGCATCGAAGGGTCATCGACAAGACGACGTACTGCCTCGAGCCCTTGCATAGCCGCCGCCATGGCGTTATGCGCTGCATCCTCGACCAGCGCCGGACTGTCGATAGGAAAGATAGCGAGCAAGCCATCACCTATGAACTTCAATATCTCTCCACCGTGCGCATGGATCGCGTTCGCCTGCGCATCGAACAGCGCGTTGAGTATCGCAACCATCTGCTGGCCCGGCAGACGGTCCGAGCGCGTAGTGAAGCCACGAAGATCCGATGACCACAGGACTGCGGTCAGCTCCTCCCCCGTACCACGACGAATTTGACCGGCCAATACCTTTGGACCGGCGCTTGGCCCCAGATAGACATTAAGCAGATGATGCATCAGCGCGCGCTGCATAAAGGAGTCGCAGATGACAGACAGGCGCCGAGAGGTGTGCGTCAACTCGGCGACTTGCCGAGTGGAAAGGCCGCCGACACTATCGGTTGTGTAGGTGACTGCGTAGCGACGGCCATGCGCGCCGGCAATCGGAAGCGCAAGATAATCGGTGCAACCCTTGGCCTTCAGGTCGTGGAGAATCGGGAGATCCAGCTCGATGGCGGCGACGTCTATTCTGCGCCGCAGCGTTTCGCCGCCTTTTATGACCCGCAGCACCGCGTTATCGTGATAAGGCACCACGTCGAGGACTTCGTGCTCGACGAAGGTTTGCACGGTTTGCCCGCTGTCGCGCCACCATATGATAGAGGTCCCGAGAAACTGAGGGTGCAGCGTGCCGCTATGCACGGTGAGTCGTGCTAGCGGAAAGCCTGCCGCGAGCATCCGCCACGCGAATTCGTCAACTGCTTGGGCACCTGTCGCAACTTGTAGCGCCGGCCCGAGGAGCCAATCAGCGATTGCATCGATAGTGTCCCGCAACGGACGGTCAGCCGCCGGGCGCTCAACGATCTCGGTTGTGTGGATGTAAGATTGTACGATCCCGCCCGCAGCGGATTTCGGTGTCATATCTGTCATTTGTTGCGAATCTTCAAGTCCGAGTACCGCATTCTAAAGCTGCTTGTTGGCTGATCCACCGAGGACTGAGCAACGGGACCGCCAACGACACGAAGCACGATTGTTCGGCAATTCACCGGAGCATGGAGGATGCTATGTCCGCAGTAACGAGAGCACGCGCCGTCGGGTTTAATCACGTCGCTATCGAGGTGGGCGACATCGATGCAGCCCTGGCGTTCTATGGCCGCCTGTTTGAATTTGAGCTTCGCAGTAAAGACGACTCGATGGCGTTCATCGATCTGGGCGATCAGTTCCTCGCGCTCCAGAAGGGCCGCATCCAGCCAGCCGACGATGGACGTCATTTTGGACTTGTCGTGGATAACAAAGAAGCAGCGCGCAAAGCACTGGTCGAGGCGGGCGTTCCGACGCTGCCTGGGCCATTCCTGGATTTCCTTGACCCTTGGGGCAATCGCGTGGAGATCGTCGGATACGACAACATTCAATTCACCAAGGCGCCGAATGTGCTACGTGGCATGCGACTCGCGCACCTGTCCAAGAGCGACGCGGCGATCAAGGAACTTGCGGAGAAAGGCATGGCGCCAGAATGACGACTGATACACGATCAGTCAGCGCTTCTTTTCAGCCAGCAGCGACTTGAGATTCGCAAACGGTGAATGCGTGGCCCTACCCCGATCGTCGCGGGGGTTGCTGCTACCTTGCGTCGCTTCTATTTGCCGCTGATGTTCGTTGTCGTGGCAGTACAGGCAGAGCAGTTCCCAGTTGCTGCCATCGGGCGGGTTGTTGTCGTGATTGTGGTCGCGGTGATGGACCGTCAGCTCACGCAGGTTAACGTGGGTGAATTCGCGGCCGCATCGTCCGCAGATCCACGGGTAGATCTTGAGCGCCTGCTCTCGGTAGTTTTGCGCGCGCTTTTCGGCATTGCGGCGGGCCTCGGCCACTATCGTGTCCAGCTTGCTCGGGATTTTCGCTGTCACGCTATGAATTTCAGGGCAGGCGTAGGGTAGGCGGTCATTGTGCACTTAGCCACACGCGTACCTTCGCGACGCTGGTCTCATAGTTCAAATTGAATCCGACCGTCTGCGCTTCAGCGCTACGTTGGAAAGGCGCCCGCAGTGCTATGCTCGCGCAGGAGCGACCGACGGTCAAATCACCGCGCGACACGATGCTGCAGATCTGCAAGACGGCCATGTTCCTCGTTTGTGTCGCGGCGTCGATGGGACTCGGCGTTCAAGGCGCGCGTGCCCAGGACGCTGCACCGGCCAAGACGCTCAGTGTCGCGGTCAAGCCGATCGCCCCGTTCGTGCTCAAGCAGGGCGCGGAATGGACGGGTTTCAGCATCGACCTGTGGAACGCGATCGCGCAGTCACTCAAGGTCGATACCAAGTGGGTCGAAGTCGCGACGGTCGGCGATCAGTTGCAGGCGGTGAAAAGCGGCAAGGCGGACGCGGCGATCGCCGCGATCACGATCACGAGGCAACGCGAAAATGACGTTGACTTCACCCAGCCCTATTTCGACTCCGGTCTGCAGGTCATGGTGCACGCTCAAGGCAGCAATCACTTCATCGATGTGCTGGACTCGATTCCATGGCGCACGATCGCCACGCTACTCGGAATATTCATCGCGATCATGTTCGTCATGGCCAACCTTCTGTGGATAGTCGAGCGCCGATCGAGCAGAAATTTCCAGAAGGGATATCTGAAAGGATTGGGCGAAGGGCTGTGGGGTGTGGCCCTGATCGTCGCGACCGGCGAGCACGGCGATCGGGAGGCGCCGCGGATAGCCAAGCGACTGATCGTCTTCTTCATGTGGCTGGTCGGCATCGTGCTCATCGCACAGCTGACCGCCACCGTGACTTCAACGCAGACGGTGGATCGCCTGAATTCGAAGATTCGCGGACCGACCGACCTCGCGGGAAAAAAGATCGCCACTGTGCATGGCACTGTCGCCGCGGATTATTTGACCGAGGAGGGGTTGCTCTATGTCGACGTGGCAACCGCCGAGGAAGGATGCGACCTTCTACTGGAAGGCGAGGTTCAGGCCATGGTGTTCGACGCGCCCACGCTTCAATATCTGGCGGCGAAGCGCGGCAATGGCGTTCTGCGAGTCGTCGGCCCGATCTTCGCGTCGCAAAAGTACGGCATCGCCGTGGCAGACGGCAGTCCGTTGCGCAAGCGCATCAACCGGGCATTGCTCGAAATGTACGAAGACGGGCGATACAGAGCGCTTTACAACAAGTGGTTCCGCGGTTAGCAGCATGCGCGTCATCCACTGGGGAGTCCAACAGCTTGGAGCGTGGAGCGTCGCGCCAGCCTATGGCTCAAACTTTGCGTTTTGCCGAAGGGGCATCGGGCCATCCGGCTAAAAGTTCCCTCACCTCGTCCCGATCCGTGCTCGTTTTCAGTGTCTCGCGAAAAGTCCTGTCGCTGAGCATCCCCGCCGCAGCGGCGAGAAGTTGCAGGTGTCGTTCGTTCGCCTTGCCGGGGACGATGAGTCCGATGAAGACGTTGACCGGCTTGCCATCGGGCGCGTCGAAAGGAATCGCAAACTTCGTTCGGACGAAGGTCCCGGCCGGCGCAACGCATTGATTCATGCGCGCGTGCGGAATCGCAACACCGTGACCCACGCCCGTCGAGCCCAGCTGCTCGCGTACGGTCAGGCTTTCCAGAACGGTGGCCTTGGACATGCCATGCCGCGCCGAGAGCAGAGCGGCGATCCGGTCGAGCAGCTGTGCCTTGTTCGCCACATCGATGTCGAGATGGATGTCGTCGAGTGTCAGCAGGTCGCCGAGCGGGTTCATTGTGTGTGAGCGGATCCGTTGGTTGAGATCAGATGCCCGCAAGCTCGCCTATTGGGAAGGCGGCGCTTCTTCTTCATCGTCGCCTTCGCTCGCCTCGTGAAGATAGACGGAATTTGCATCCTGGTCGAAGTCGATCAACTCAGCGTATCGCCCCCATGCGATCAGCGTTTCGAGGAGCTTCGCAGGTTGGTCGTACGGCAAAAGTGTCCCCAGTTCCTCCAGGACGCTGTCGGCGTCTATGCGCCCGTCGGGCGCCTCCGCCAGGCGCGCGGCGAGCATCTGGAACAGCCGCAGCTTCATGATGGTTTGCCGGAACAGCGTCTTGCGCGCAGGAGGCGGCGCGGCGAGGAAATACCAGCCCGTCTGGGTCATCAGCACATCGTCTTTGGGCGTGTCGACCAAGTCCAGCATTTCGGCGGCCTTTACGATTGCGATCGTTTCGCCGAATTCCTTCCCGATGCGCGCGCTCAAGTCGAAGACATTGATTGTCTCTTCAGCATCCTCGATGCTCTCGAGAAGACCCACGATGGTTTCCACCGGGACATTCGGAATCGATTCGACACGGGCTCCGGCGGCGGGCGCGACCCGGCCCGGCACGCCTTCGCGGCCCGCGATCGCGCGCTCGGGCGTCGCGGCGTCGGACGGTTCGTCCGGCAGGACCAAGGCTGTGATGGCAGCGTGCACTTGGTCGACCATGGCAGCGAACGGCCGCGAATTGACGTCGCGCGGGTAGGGCAACGCATTGGTGATGACATTGCGGACGCGACCCGGATGCGAGGAGATGATTAGGATCCGCGTCGCGATGAAGACGGCTTCGAGAATGTTGTGAGTGACCAGGAAGATGCTCTTCAGGCCGGCATGCCCCGCGCCGCGCCACAACTCGACCACTTCGCTGCGCAGGCTCTCCGCCGTGAGGACATCGAGCGCGCTGAAGGGTTCGTCCATGCACAAGACTTCGGGCCGCGCCACGAGCGCGCGCGCGAAGCCGACGCGCTGACGCATGCCCCCCGACAGTTGCTTGGGGTACGCATTCTCATAACCGGACAAGCCGATCAGCTCCAGCGCTTTGTCGATCTCCTCCTGCTCCTCACGAGCGCTGAGGCGGCGCTGGATCAATCCGACTTGGACGTTTTCCTGAACGGTGAGCCAAGGGTAGAGCGCAAAGCTCTGGAATACGACGGACAGGCCGCGGTTGACCCCGGTCAACGCCGCACCGTGGCCAAGGACCGCACCCTGCGTAGGCTCGGTAAGCCCGGCCATCAGGCGCAGGATCGTCGACTTGCCGGAACCTGATTGTCCCAGGAGCGCGAGCACTTCACCTTCCCGAACCTCCAGGCTGATGTCGTCCAGGACCGTCACCGGCGACCCGCCATCGGCGCCGATGTACGACTTCGACACGTGCCGGAGCTCGATGAGCGGCGGCAAAGCCGCGGCGTTCTCGCCCGGACTTTCGGGCGACGGTCTTTCGGCCAGCTCAATGTCGGTAGGCATCGGGTGCTCCGCGCATCAGTCGAGCTTGTACTTCCGTTCCGCGAGGTCGTAGAGGCGGCGCCAGAAAAAGCGATTGATGACGACCACGAAGAACGCCATCACTATGATACTGAAGTAGATCGCCGGCTGGTCACCCTGCTCGGTGACCTGCGCGATGTAGGCGCCCAGGCCATCAGCGACGAGCTTGTCGTTTCCCCAGGTCGCGACCTCGGCGACGATGCTGGCGTTCCATGCCCCGCCCGTCGCGGTCAGTGCCCCGGTCACCCAGAAGGGAAAGATCGCGGGGATGATCAACGTTTTCCAGAGTTGCCAGCGATGCAGGCCGAACAGGGCCGCCGCTTCACGCAGATCCGTCGGGATCGCCATTGCTCCCGCGATGACGTTGAAGAGTATGTACCACTGCGTGCCGAGCGCCATCAGCAGCACGCTCCCCAGGTTGATCGGGATGTGGGCGAAGATGAAGAAGGCCACGATGAACGGGAAAGTCATGTTCACGGGAAATGACGCGGCGATCTGCGCGAGCGGCTGGGCGATGCGGGCCACGCGCGGACGCAGCCCGATCCACACACCGATCGGTGTCCAGATGAGCGTGGCCAGGATGCTCATGCCCACGACCCGCAGCAGCGTGAGCACGCCGAGCCAGACAACGTGCAGCATCTGCGACCCGCTCATGTCGGTTCTGATCTGCTGCGCGATGCCGATGGCGTTCAGGATGAGCCATCCTATGCCGAATACCGCGAGAACCCACAGTCCGATGCGCAATAGCGATTTCGCCGGCGCCGGTGTGCGCCCCGAGATCGTACGGGTGATATCGGAGCCCAGCGCCGACGCGCGCTCGGAAAATCGTCCGACTGCATACCCGACATGGTCGGAAAGCCAAGCCAGGACATACGAATGCTGGAGCAAATCCAGCAGCCACGACGTCGGGCTGTCCTTGCCTTCGACCTGTTCCAGCTTGAACTTTTCCGCCCACGCAACCAGCGGACGCCATACGAGTTGATCGATGACGACAATGGTGACGATCATCGCGACGATCGCGTAGACGGCAGCGCGTGTGTCGCCTGCTTCCACGGCGGCGGCCATGTACGACCCCAAGCCGGGAAGCTTGATGTTCTTGTTCAGTACCGAGATCGCTTCGCTTTGAGCGACGAAGAACCAGCCGCCGCCAAAGCTCATCATCGAATTCCACATCAAGCCGATTGCGGAGGAGGGCAGCTCCACTTTGGTAAAGCGCTGCCAGCCATTGAGCTTGTAGACGGTGGCGGCCTCCTGCAGCTCCGCGGGGATCGTGATCAGCGAGTGGTAGAAACCGAAGGTCATGTTCCACGCCTGCGCCGTGAATATCGCGAAGATGCTGGCGCACTCGACGCCGAGCAGGCTGCCCGGAAAGAGCGCCAGAAAACCGGTGACCGTGATCGAAAGGAACCCGAGCACGGGGACCGACTGCAGTATGTCCAGCAGCGGCA
Source organism: uncultured beta proteobacterium (assembly GCA_963816915.1). Taxonomy (GTDB): domain Bacteria; phylum Pseudomonadota; class Gammaproteobacteria; order Burkholderiales; family Casimicrobiaceae; genus PALSA-1003. The sequence goes on along the minus strand of CAWFMK010000006.1, from coordinate 79,962 downwards.
GCATCACTTTTCGCGCACGGACACTCTTCGCCGCGATGTAACCGTAAACGAAGGTAAACAAGAGCGCCGCGGCAAAGGCGATGAACATCCGCAACACCGTGCGCGCGGTGTAGTAGGGGATAAGCGCCACGTCGAGGGAGAGCGGTGGTGGGTTGAGCTCGTCGAAGCGGACCCGCATGTCTCCGCCGAGAACCACCACCAGCCACAGCAACACGATCGTCGCCAGGACGACGAGCGCGTCGATCCACCCGTTTCGCCAGCCGCGTACGACCTGTTGCCCGGTTGTTTCTGGATAGGGACGCGCGGTCACGGCTGGCTTCCGAGACGTCGCCGCTGATCAATGCAATGCTTGCGCGGTCAACGGCAGGGCGCGCGCCAGCCGATCATACCTCCGGGTGCTAGCTGTTCGACCCAATCTGAACGTGCGTCGTTAACGTCTCTTGCCCACACGCAAGTTCGTGCTGATCACCGCAACGAGAAGGGAGGGCGTTGCATCGGGTGAGCAAGTGAACCAGGGCAGAGCCCCGGCGTCGCCGTGGCGAGCGATCCAGGGCAAAGACGCTGGACCGGCGTGGTGAGCGATCCAGGACAAAGACGCTCGACCGGTGTGGCGAGCGAGCCGGGGCACAGCCGCTGCGTCGGTGAGGCGAGTGAGCCCGGGCAAAGGCGTTGCGGCGCGCAGAGAAACCGGCTGTACGCTGGCGCGTTCATGCTTCACGACCTCACAGGGGTCCTGCCCTCGCGCTGCTTACGGATCATTCTGAGCAGCCGGCGAACGCGCCACAACTCGACGCTGATGACGAGATTCCAGCCGGCGATGGCGACCAGGACCAACGATGCATCGCCAACCAGCGGAATTTCCGGAGAAGCGAAACGGGAGATGATCACGGCGGAAGCCGCGCAGACGATGAACCCGGCGAAGCAGCTCAGGCAGCGCGTGCGCAACACCGACTCGCCGTATCGATCCGGATAGGTAGCCTCCAGGCGACCAACGAAGTCGGCGACCGCCATTTGCGTCGCCTTCGATAGCGACGTATCGAGGGGTACGAGGATCGAAAGGTAAAGCGGCGCCGACCGATCGCCTTGAGATGAGGATAGAACCGCGCGCCATGACCGACCAAGCGCCGCCAGCGCCTCTGCCGACGTCCCACGGCGTTTTCCGGTAGCTACCGCGAGGATGTCGGCGAAAGCGTCGTGCGTGACGATCCAACCCAGTGCTCGCACGTCAAAGCTGTTCATGCTTTGGCGCATATCTATCGGTCGGATCGGAGCTCGGCGTCGTGCTTAGCCAGACGAGCAACAATGTGATGCCGAGCTCGGCGCCGAACAGGATTGCGCCGACAGCGATCCAAAATGTAGTCGTGCAGGAGAAGCAAACCACGTTATGGGCAAGCCCGTGTCGCGATCGACATAGGCTACGACCGTGAGAATCAGGACGGCATCAAGGATTGCGGCGAGCGTGCAAAGATCGCATAAAGAAGCGCGCCTCAGGCATGCTTCGGCGTGTGTCTGGTGTGGGTCGAGGCTGTGTGAAAACGCGACGCTATTTCTATTTCGGGGGTCATCTGACCCTTCCCCACCCGAAAATAATTGAATACAGCGCGTTCTGAGAGGTCGATTTTTAGCGGGGCTGCTCCACAACGCGTTTTCACACAGCCTTATATGGACACCGCCCGGTTTGCCAAGCTGATTTTGATGTGATGCCTCAACGAGGTACTGGCTGCAGTCTCATATCCGGCCTTTTCGTGCAAGCCGAAGCCTGCGGGCCCTGATGGAATTCGCCAAGAACGTCCTCATCTCGGTCACGTGCTTTTAGGCACACGGCCGTGTTCAGGTTTGCGTTCCTGCGGTCCGACCTGTCTTGCCATCACACGGCAATCAACCTTAGCAACCTATCGGTTCATCTGCATCCTGTTTCAAGGGTTAGTCAGCTACGCAGGCTTCACGCTCACGTAGTCCTTCTGATACGCCTTTCCGTGAGCCAGAATCGCCCACGCCGTTCGTGCCATCTTGTTGGCTAAGGCTACCGCCGCCACGTTGGCCGGTCGGCGCGCCTGAATCGCGGTCTGCCATGTCGTCGGTACCTTGGCGTGGTACATCACTGATCGCGCGCCATGGATCAGCAGGGTGCGCAAGTACGGGTCGCCTCGCTTGGAGATCGAACCCAAGCGGATCCTGCCGCCAGTACCGCTTTGCCGTGGCACCAAGCCTAGAAACGAAGCAAACTCACGGCCCGACTTGAACGTCTTGGCATCGCCCATCGTCGCTACCAGCGCCGTCGCGGTGAGCTTGCCGATGCCAGGCACTTCGGCGAGCGCGCGACACGCCGGCTCCTGTTTCTGCCACGTGCCAATCCGCCGCTCAAGCTGATCGATATTTCGCTCAAGCCCATCGATGCGTTGCAACTGGTCCTGCAGACTGTCGACCATCGTTCCCGGCAGCGCATCCTCCAGCTCGGCCATGCGGGCCCGGATCTCGGCCAGCCCAGCTACGCGTCCTGCCCGAAACGTCGCGCCAAACTCGTACAGCAACCCTCGTACCTGGTTCACCTGCATGGTCCGGAACTTGACCAGCAAGGCGCGCATCCGGTGCAGACTGAGCATCGCCTGCTGGTCTTCTGTCTTTGCTGCCACGGTCCGCATTCCCGGCTGCTGCACCGCCGTCCAGATCGCCCGCGCGTCCGCCGCGTCGGTCTTGTTAGTCTGCACAAAGGGGCGAATAAACTTCGCATGCAGTAGCACGACCTCGTGCCCAAGCGCTTTAATCTTGCGCGCCCACCAATGCCCACTGCCGCACGCTTCTAACGCCACCCGGCCTGCCGGCCGCCGCGCCAGAAACGCAAGCAAATCGTCACGTCCAAAGCGTCGATTCACGATCTCACCGGTTTGGGCATCGACCCAGTACATCTTCAATACGTGCTTTGCAACATCCAATCCATATGTCGTAGCATTCATTTCGGGCCCTCCGTTCCTCAAGTGGCGGTCGAAACTCCACTTTGGCACATCGATGCCGTTCGGTCCTGGAGGGCCCCTTTGTTACTAGCCCTTCATCCCCGGAGGGAGGGCGGTGTCCATACCATCTCGGTCGAAAGTGATCGCCACGGGATCGGCAGATCGCTTCGCGCCATCCGCGGACTCTCGCGCTGCCGGCAGAAATTTTATATCGTGTTTATGCCACGCCAGGCAGTCTTTATCATGTCTTTGTCCGGCGGGCTGTATGTTGGCCGCATGGGCGTCAAGACGCACACGAATGAGGGTCGGCAGCCGCCCTCGGCGCGGTTTCGCTGGCAGCCGTGGGAATCCGAGCGGATGAGTTATTGGCGTTGGCTCCTGTTTGCAGCGATGGCGCGCCGGGAGGTGACGGAAGTTACGTATCTGCGAATCCCAAACGCAAAGACGATTCGACGCCAGGTAATGGTAGACGTCTACCCCGAAGGCGATCGCAGGACGTTGACTCAGGACTCGCACGGCTGCGGCGGGCGCCTCCCTGCCAATGTTTCGGATCGCCGCGCCTCGCGAACAGATCACATGAATAGTCGCATCCTCGATTTCCTCGCTGGCATGGACGTCATGCTTGACCTGGACGTTACGGCGCGAAAATAGGCGCTTGAAGTGATTGCGATGCGGCTGGCCGCTCTGAATGGCCTGAACTCCGAATTGCTCTTCCGCGCACTGTGGCGACGCGAGCAAGCAGCTTCGACAGCAATTGGACACGGCATCGCACTACCTCACGCTCGCGTGAGCGGCATCGATCAGCCCATTCTTCTCCTCGCCCGCAGCAGGCAGCCGATTGTGTTCGGCGCACCGGACGGACGGCCCGTATCGATCCTCTTTGCCATTGTCGTTCCGGAGCACGCGAACGATGATCACCTACAAATCCTTGCTTCGGTGGCAGAGCGATTGTCGAGCGACGCGTTGCGTACCCAACTGCGGCGCGCCGCCAATCCATCCGCAGTTAAAGAGCTGTTCGAGTGGCGATGTCCGAAAGGAGCGGGGAGGGACGTGGCGCCACCACGGCCGGACCGCCCGTGCCGTGAGCAATGGAGGTGTTCACCGTCGTTCACGTCGGCCTGCTGACGACATCGTCATCCATGGTCGGCGCTGCGATCGGCCTCTATGTGCAGTTGTCAAAGAGGGTTCTTGCCTGCGTCCTTGCCTTTGCGGCAGGATCGCTCATCAGCGCGCTTGCCATCGAACTCGCATTCAAGGGGGCGATGGAACTTCATCACAAAGGATTTGGGGCTCACTCGGCATGGGCGTTGGCAAGCCACAGTCTCGAACATATCAGTCGCGCCGAGGCGAACAAGATCCTGCGTCAAGCTGGAAAGGGAGCGGGCATGGCCATCGTGTTGGGAAACATCCACGACACGATCCCCGGCTGCCTCGTCATCGGCGCAAACTTCAACGGCCTTGCCAACCTGTCGCTCACGCTCGTGCTCGGGATGTTTCTCGGTGGCATTCCCGAAGCGGCTGCGAGCGCGGTTATGCTGACGCGGGCCGGCTACAAAGCGAGGGTCATTTTTGCATTGTGGGCAACGGTTTTGCTTGCCGGGATGGTCGCCGCGGCGCTGGGGAAGCTACTCATCGGAACGTCCGACTCGCTCGCCGCCGTGTTCTGTGAAGCGGTGGCCGGGGTAGCCGTTCTTGCGTTGGTGGCGCACACCATGATCCCCGAAGCGATCCATGAAGGGGGTTGGGTCGTCGTGCTCCCGACCGTGGCCGGATTCTTGTTCGCCCTGTACCTGGCGCTGCCCGACGCACTGGGTTGACACCGGAGAGAGCGACGCCTTGCGCTCGCCGGGCGCCGGTTAACGACACCCTTCACTAGGCCGGATGAGCGTCTTCAATGCTGACTTCAGCGGATGTCCATTGTCCTGCGTCCATGAGCTATTGAAGGAGGGTCCCGCCAGACCAGGCTCAAGATGGCTTCCAGGTCGCAAATAGCCGGTGAATTTCCATCGGATCATCCAGCGACCTCAATGTCGCGCGAAAGCTTGTATCGCAGAACATCTCCGCGACGTTTGCAAGGATCTGAAGATGCTCGTCGTTCGGCTGCTCCGGAACAAGCAGCACCAGCATGTCGGATATGGGCTTGCCGTCGGGCGCATCGAATGCGATCGGCAGGGCGAGCCTGGCAAAGGCTGCGACGGTGTGGTGCAGCCCCTCGACACGGGCGTGTGGAATCGCGACGCCACGCCCCAAGCCCGTGGACCCGAGTGTTTCGCGCTCGGCGAGACTCGCGCAGATGCGCTCCGCAGCAAGGCCGTGGCGCCTCGCCAGGAAATCCGCGATGGCCTCGAAGGCGTACCTTGTTGACAGCACCCATGTCGAGAACGATGTCGTCACGCGACAGCAGATCGTCGATGAAGTTGCGCGGGCGCACCGCGACTTGGCGCGCGTCGCGAATGCACGCAGCATCGATCGCCGGGCCCGGTTGTTCCATGGTCGGAAGCCTAGGGCGAAGCGGCGAAACACGGTGTCTCGATTCTTGGCGCAAGTGCAAATAGCGCGTAAAGGGACTCGGAGTCCAGCCGTGCGACCGGATTCTTACAACATCTTGATGCGCATCGTTTCCAATTTGACACGCCCTTTCCGTCGCATGACGTAGATTGATGCCATGGTCAATACGGAAGGAAAGCATCATGGACAGCATGCATAACTGGGCGCTTTGGCGGTTGGTTCTGATTGCGCTGATTGCGTTTCCGTTTGTCGTCGCGGTGGTGGTCCAAGGCTTTCGTCAGAGGCACGCCGGCGACTCGAAACCCAACGTGAAGCCCGATGACGGGAACGCGGCATGGCCGATGGTGGGGCCGAATGCGTACCGCAAAGAAGGTGACGGCGACGTTCAAGTGCGTTCCAGCGACGAGGCAGTAGTCGTGGAGCGGCGCGCGGCCTAACGATCAAGCTGGAGCCCGGCACAGCGTCTGACTCGCAGCGCGGGCACGCCCCGCGCGTGCGGTCATACGAATGACGAGCTCACAGCTTGTTTCTTGGTCACGAATTGATGCAGCCACAGGATCCGCAATGACAAAGAGAATACGCATCGCCAATGCTGTTGCCGCAGCCGCAGCGCTCGTTCTGGTCGCCAGCGCCGGCGCGCAGACGCCGGCATCGGCCGCTGCGACGGCCGCAGACGCTAAAGCGGCTGACCCGTACACGCTCACGGCCAACGTCGGCATCTTCAGCCAGTACATATTCCGCGGCCTGACCCAGACCGACGGAAAGCCTGCGTTCCAGGGCGGCTTCGACTTCGCGCACGAAAGCGATCCAGGGAACGTTCTGATCCCAACCAATACGGTCTGTTGCTTGCGGGTATGCTGAATCGTTCTCCCGCTTCATCAAGCGGATTCGGTTGCTTTCTACCGCTTCGTCAGCGTCATGGTCGTTCCCTCGCGCTTCATGTTCACGCGATTGAGGAAGCTCATACCGAGCAGGGCAGTGGGCAGGTTGTTGTTCTCCGTGATGACGGCGTCTACGTCGTGCACCGCCATTTCGCCAACGCGCACCGTGTCGAGCTTGAGACGATAAGCGGTCATTTCGCCGTTCGCCGTTGAAATCATGGTCTTCTGGCCGTTGCGGTAATCGAGGCCGAGACGGCTCGCCTCGCGGGCGGGAAGCGTCACCAGCGTCGCGCCGGTATCCACCACGAAGTGAACCGACATTCCGTTCACATCGCCATCGGCAACCAGATCGCCGCGTGCGTTGGTTGCAACCTCGGCGTAGTTCGCGGCGACGGCGGGACTTGCCTGCCTTCGCGCAGAGGCCATTCCGAGCTCCACGCGTCGACCCTGGATATCGAATGTTGCGCTATCGCGCGTCACCGATAACAGCGTGACGTCGTCGCGCGTTTTCTGTCCGACCGAGAGCGTTCGCAGCGCCCCGCCTTCGATCTGGACGACGGCCTTGTTTGGGAACAGGCCGACGAGGTTAACGTCCAGCGCGCATGCGCCGGTCGAGACCAGCAGGCCCAGGGCTATCGAAGCAATGCGATGGCGACAATTCATGAATGACTCGGTGATTCTTATCGGATCGCCCAGCGAGCCGGGTCGATGGCATGTGCGGGCAACGGTGCATCCAGCCCGGCAGACTTGTCTATGCACGTGTCATGCCAGTAAGAGATTGCCTTTCAAAACAACACCCGATGCTTTCGCTCGCTGCGTGCGGCAGCAGCGCGGAAGCGCTGGGCGTCGGAGCGTGGCAACCCGCGGCACCGGCGTCCGTCTTGGCCTCGGTGGCGCGCTGATATGCACGAAGAGTAGGCTACGATACGTTGCCTCAATCAATAAAGAAGATTCCACAGGAGGTCAGATGCAACCAACATCCTGTCATCCAATGCGCGCGCTGGCGCTCGCGTCGGCGATGGCCTGCGCCGCCGGATCGGCCGATGCCGCATCGGATTGGGCCGGGCTCGTCGGCGTGAAGCCGGAAGGCGCAAAGGTCATGTCGGCGTCGTCCGTATCGGGACCCTCGACGATCGGCGGGACTCGAGTCACCGTTGCGTTCTGCCGCGTCGAAGGCGTCGCGCGGCCGTCGTCCGACTCGGAGATCGACGGCTCGATCGATTATCTGTATGCACTCATGCAATTCGAGCGCTTCCGTAATCTGTCCGAGGCCGACTTCGGACAGGGCGTCGCGCCCGAGCGGATCATCGCGTCGCGCGTCGAGGACGGCAAAGTAGTCCACCAGCGTCCGATCTGCCGATACCCGGCGCAGGCGGGACACAAGGGCTCGGGCGACCGGCGATGCCGCCAATTTCACCTGCATCAGGCCGGATGCGTCGAGCCGTCCGCTGACGGCCAGCGATATGATCCTTATCCAGAGCTCGCTCAGGCAGCGGGACACCAAGCTGCCGAACCGGTGAGCGGTACGGCCCGCTAATTATTCGAAACGGTGTTCGGACTGAAAGCGAATCAATTCTTCACCCATCGGAGGTCAACATGAGCCACTCGTCGATGCTGAAAGCCAGGCGGCAGCACCAGAAAACAAAGAAGCGCCTCGAAGTCGAAGCTAAGCGTGAGAAGCGTCTTGCGAAGCAGGCGCTGGCGGGACCGGTCGTGAAGAAGGAAAAGGTGAAGAAGGAAAAAGTGAAAAAAGAAAAGGTCAAGACCGACAAAGTTAAGAAGGTCAAGCTGACAAACGAAGAGCTTGCCAGGCAGGACGCCGCGAAGAAGCGCACTCCGGACGCCGGAAAGAAAGGCAAGTCCTAGCTCTTCATCCCGGTTCGCGTTTTGCCAGATCGTCGCGAAAGAACACATCGAGCTCGCCGCCCGAAGCTGTGTTGGCGAGCCCCATCGAACTCGCCCTGCTCCGCGAGCGCTCTGGCCGCACGCATGAACGCACCCCAGGCGGCGCGCGCAAGCGCACCGCCGACGCTGACTCGTCGCACACCGAGAACGCCGACCCGCATCGCGGCGGGAATCATCTCTTGAGGACCTCGAGCTGCTTGGTCCAACCTCCGGATTGCGGTACGAAATGCCAGTGATGTTGCGGTGGCGAGGTTCTTTCCGTCGACCCATCCGAGCTGGCGCAGCTTCTCCTCGAAAGCGACATAAAGGGCGCAGATCGCCCGTTGCCGCCCGTCGAAAGGATGCCCAAACGGGCGAACTTCGCGAGCTCCTGCGCACGCAGCGTGCTTGCCGACAACACACAGAGCGCTGCAGCGTGCACGAACGCCCGCCTTTCCATCCGCTTCTCCCCGGTTGCGCGCCGCCCAGAGACAGGCCTTACCACGCGCGGCGGGGCGGGAAGTCGAACCCGCATTCAGCAACCCTGGATGGATCCGACGTCTAGAGCCGTTTGGAAACCTTCTGGTCCTACAACACATTCAGCGTTGCGCCGACTGCGTAGGCGCCCGAAGTCCCGTACGCTCCGTTAGCGATCAACGCACTAGTTTAGAAGTGAACGATGAATCGCGACGAAGAAAAAGACGCTAAGACGTAGCAGGCGAGGTCAACAGAATGGACGCGAGGCAGTGAACTCAAACGAAATCCCGACTGGAGTTCCATCATGATCAAATGGGCCATCATATTCGCCGTCATATCGATCATCGCAGGTATCTTCGGATTTACCGGTGTTGCGGCTGGCAGCGCAGCGCTTGCGAAGGTTTTGTTTTTCGTAGCACTTGCACTTTTTGTCATTTTTTTGGTCATTGCTTTGGTCGCCGGAAGAAAACTCTCCGAATAGCACGCTTCATTTACGGCTCGTTCTAATGCCTCCGGGGCGCGATTGGTCATCAGTAGTGTGGCCAATCGGCCCCCGTTCATTTGAGTGCACCTGACGCCGCCCAAGAATCGACCGAGCGGTGCGGTCCGCCACGGTTCCAAAAGTCGACCAAGCCGGCGCGGTCGGAGGTATCGTACGAGGGTGAACGCATACCGATCAATCTTCAGTCCCGCCACGGCGCAGGAGCGACGCGACAATTTTGAGGACTATTGGCTCTACAGTCAGGATCATTCGGGCGAAATTCTCGAGGGCGAGAAGAACCTGACTCGCAAGAAGGATGCGCTCGCGCGCTTCCGGGACCGGTCGGTGCGGTCCCGCCAGCCGCTAGCCGAGCCCGAGAGCTTCTACCGGAATTACGTCAGGATGGTGGACGATCCCCGGAGCCTCGATCGCAAGACGCTGCTGCTTACCTTTCTCTACAAGTTCGCCCGACACGAGTGGGCCGGGATCTCCGCCGTCTGGGACGGCATCCCGACCATGGCCCAATCGAGGTCGACGACCGAGAAGATCAGCCGCTATCACCTCTGCGAGGAGTTTTGCCATATCCGGCTGTTCCACGAGATGTTCCGCACATTTCAGCTCGACAAGATCGATTGGGTTCCGCTGGGGAAGTGGATGGGCCGCGTCTACCGATACTTGCCGAAATTGCCGGAGTCGACGATGTCGCCGCCGGCGTTCGTGAGCGAGCTCATGGGTTTAACGCTGTACCGGCACCTTGATCGGTTGCTGGACGACATCCTCGCCGACGAGCCGGAGGCGCGCGACCACATACGTACCATGCTGCGCGAGATCATGATCGACGAACTCGCCCATACGGGACAGCGCCGCAATTTCATCGGTCCGATCGGCATAGCTGTCTCGCGACGCATGATCGTGCCCATGTTTCGGATGTTCTATCGGGACCTCCCTGAATCCACGTATCTTCTCGATGTGGACAAAATGATCGAAGAGGCCGCCGCGTTCGACTACAGCGCGATGACCCCGGAGGTTATCGCGTCGAGCTGGGTGCCGTCGTACTGTCGCAGCGAGCCTGGAGCCTCAGCTCCGGTCGCTTGACGATGTGATCCGGAATGGGTCCGCCGTGCCCGCGCGACTGCGGACGGTAATTCCAAGTGCCTTCGCGCTTTTAGGTTGATCACCAGGTCGACCTGACGGGTTGCGATGCTACTTCATAACTCCGCAAAAGATGTCCCAGTTTCCGTCGGCAGGACTCGTGCGCAAGACGATCGCATATTCACCCGAGCGCAATGCAGCCATGGGCACAGGTACCATTTTGGCGAGCGTGAACGGCCCGGACAAGCCAATGCTACTCTGGGCGTTCACCTGCACCGTATCGTTCAGCGCGTAAGCGGGCGTGGCGTCACGCTTGGCGCACGAGCCCGCGTAGACGAACGTAAAGAGTTGAATCGGACGCGCTACCCAGGATGGCACGTCAGTGATGGTCAGGTTGATCAACGTTCTGTCGCCCTGAGCCGTCATGAACCCTCTTCCGGTCTCGCCTGCGTTACGCGGACCCGCTTGCAGGACGAACGAAACCGTTTCGGACCGGCGAGGGTCGGTCGTCTCCGCGCATCCGCATGTCAATGCGGCCGCGATGACCGATGTGAGCAAGTAACGCATCACCATGAAATCTTCCCCGCGGGACAGGGAGCAACGGGTCCCGTAAGCGGACTGGGCGCTTGGCCGGATCGAGCCGAACGAGACATTCCTGATCAACCTGAGCAATCCGACCGTTGCGACGATCGCCATCGGGACGAGCATAGGCACAATCATCGACGACGACTTCCCACCGCTAGCGCAGCTAGCGTTGGTGCGCGAGCGTTTGAATCGCCTGCACCACCGTCTCGGGGGCCTCGCGCGACAGGAAATGGCCCGCATGAGGGATCACGTGGCGTTCATAGCGAGACGTGAAGTGCCGTTGCGCACCTTCCGATTCGGTCGGCGGCACGACCTCGTCACACGCACCGTGCAGCACGATCGTCGGCACGGTGATCGCCGGCTGGCTCAGCAGCCTTCGTTCCAGATCGTCGAATGCCGGGTCACCGGCAGCATTGCCGTAGCGGTGGCGATAGGATTGAATGGTTACAGGCACGAAGTCGGGATTGTCGAAACTCGAAGCGGTGGCGTCGAAGGTCGCATCGGTGAATGGCCAGTTAGGCGACCACAGGTGCCAAAGAAGCCGAGCCACCGCGCGACGATTCTTCGTAAGTCCCGTGACTCCGCGCTCGGTCTGCATGTACCACTGGTACCAGTAGCGTCGCTCCTGCTCTGCACTCGCCGGACGATTGGCGGCAGCGATGTTCTGGATGTTGTATCCGGTGATGGACACCAGACCGATGACGCGCTCTGGCCAAAGTGCGGAAACCACGCAGGCGGCGCGCCCGCCCCAGTCGTAGCCGACGAGTATTGCCGCCGGCACGCCGAGCGCGTCCATGAATTCGCGAAGATCGGCGCCCAATGCCGCCTGCTGTCCCGAGCGCGGAGTGGATGAGTCGAGGAAACTTGTCGGGCCGAATCCGCGCAGCCAGGGAGTCAGGGTGCGGTATCCCTGCGCGGCGAGCAGTGGAGCGACGCCGTGCCAATCGTGCACATCGGATGGCCAGCCGTGCAGAAGAATGACCGGCGTTCCGTCTGCGGGACCGTCTTCGAGGTAGGAGATATTCAGCGTCTTGGTTCGGACAGCGCAGGGCATTGGATCGAACCTCCACGCGCAATCGCGCGACACGCCGAATTCTGCCACGTTCGCGTCGCTGTCTGATCCGCATTTGAAGCGACTATGACTACCCCTTGACGCATCCCTGTTCCGCGCAAACAATCGGGCTCGGCAGTGCCACCGTAGTAACCCCGAGGAGATCCCATGTCGTTGACAACCCCGGCCGCGCGCCGCGATCTCTCGTTCCACCTGCATCCAGCCACCAATCTGCGGCAGGTGCAGACGGAAGGACCGCTGGTCATCGTTCGTGGCGAAGGAGTCTACGTCTACGACGACGAAGGCCGGCGCTATCTCGAGGGAATGGCAGGCCTATGGTGCGCATCGCTGGGCTTTTCCGAGCGCAGGCTCGCCGACGCCGCGTACCGGCAAATGTGCGAGCTGCCCTTCTATCACAGCTTCGCGGGCAAGGTGCCAGCCATCAGCGCCGAGCTCGCCGAACGGCTGATCCGGATCGCTCCGGCCGGCATGAGCCGCGTGCTGTTCGCCAATTCGGGCTCCGAGGCGAACGACACGGCGATCAAGCTTGCCTGGTACGTCAACAATGCGTTGGGCCGGCCGCAGAAGAAAAAGATCATTTCGCGGCAGCGCGCGTATCACGGCGTCACGATCGCCACCGCCAGCCTGACCGGACTTGCATTCGCGCACAACGATTTCGACCTGCCGATCGCACGCATTCTGCATGCCGACTGCCCGTACCCTTACCGCGGCGCACAGCCGGGCGAGAGCGAGGAAGCATTTGCCGCGAGGCTGGCGGACTCGCTCGAGGCGATGATCCTGCGCGAAGGTCCCGACACCGTTGCCGCGTTCTTCGCCGAGCCGGTGATGGGTGCGGGCGGCGTCATCGTTCCGCCGGCGACTTATTTCGACCGCATCCAGCCGATCCTGCGCAAATACGACATCCTGTTCGTCGCGGATGAAGTGATCTGCGGCTTCGGGCGCACCGGGAACATGTTCGGTTCACAGACGTTCAATTTGAAGCCGGACATCATCACCGTTGCGAAGGCGCTGTCGGCCGGCTACCTCCCGATATCGGCGAGTCTAGTTTCCGGCAAGCTCTACGAGGTCCTGCTCGGGCAAAGTGACAAGCTCGGCATCTTCGGCCACGGTTACACCTACTCTTCGCATCCCGTGCCTTCTGCCGTGGCGCTGGAAACGTTGAAGATCTACGAGGAGCGGGATATTGTCGCGCAAGTTCGGCGGATCGGGCCGAGGATGCAGGCGGGGATACGCAGTTACGCCGACCATCCTCTGATTGGCGAAGCGCGGGGAATCGGCCTCATCGGCGCGGTCGAGCTGGTTCGCAACAAGGTGACCAAGGAAAGCTTCGACCCCAAGGCTGGTGTCGCGGCGCACCTCGTGCGCCGTGCCCAGCATCACGGCGCCATCCTGCGCAACATGCCCGGCGACATCGTCGCGTTCAGCCCGCCGCTGGTCATTACCGAAAGCGAGATCGACGAGATGCTCGCCTGCTTCGGCAAGGCACTCGACGACACATGGGCGATGGTGCGGGAAAAAGGCCTGGTGTGAGCGGGCCGCGACGCGCTCGCAGCGCGCCATGACCGAGCCGATCGTCCGCTTCGTCGGCATCGGCAAGACTTACGACGGTGTCACGCGCGTCGTCGACGACCTCGATCTCGACATCGAATGCGGTGAGTTCCTGACGCTGCTCGGTCCCTCCGGGTCCGGGAAGACGACGACGCTGATGATGCTCGCAGGCTTCGAGATGCCGACCTCCGGCGAGATTCTGCTGGATGGCAAGCCGCTGTCGCGGGTGCCACCTTACAAGCGCCAGATCGGCATGGTGTTCCAGAACTACGCGCTCTTTCCGCACATGACCGTGGCGGAGAACATCGGTTTCCCGCTCTCGGTACGCGGCGTCGGCCACGACGAAATAGCGCGCCGCGTAGAACGCGCACTCGACATGGTGCAACTCGCGACGTTCGGCAGCCGGCGCCCGGCCCAACTCTCCGGGGGTCAGCAGCAGCGCATCGCCGTTGCGCGGGCACTCGTGTTCGAGCCGAAGCTCGTGCTGATGGACGAGCCGCTGGGTGCGCTGGACAAGCAATTGCGCGAACAGATGCAGCTCGAGATCCGGCGCTTGCATCGGCGCCTGGGCGTGACCATGGTGTACGTGACGCACGACCAGCACGAAGCGCTCACCATGTCGGATCGCATCGCCGTGTTTCATCGCGGCAGGATCCAGCAGCTCGCGGGTCCGGAGAAGATCTACGAGGAGCCGATGAACGCGTTCGTCGCCCGCTTCATCGGCGAGAACAACCGCTTCGATGGTCAATTGCAGGCGGTGGACGGAAGGCGATGCACGGTGCGGATCGCCGGCGACGCGTTGATCGAGGCGACGCTCGCGATCCCACTGGCGGTCGGCAGCCGGGTGACGGTCTCGCTGCGGCCGGAGCGGGTGCAACTTGCCTCGGTGGCGCATACAATCGAGGTAGCCCCCGGATGCTGCCTCGCTGGCACCCTGCGCGAAGTCATTTACCTTGGTGACCACGTGCGGGCACGGGTTGCATTGCCGGGCAACGATGATTTCACGGTCAAGCGGCCCATCGATGAGGCGGACAGGCTGCCTCAAACCGGAGGCATGGTGAATTTGGCGTGGGTACCGGAGCATTGCCGGGCACTCGCGCGGGAAGACGAAGCGGTTTAACCGAGGAGGACGAAATCATGTATGGCCGATTGCTCAAGATGGGCGCGCTGGTGGCGACGGCGCTTCTGATCTCCACCGCGGCTGCCGCGCGCGACCTGACGGTGGTCTCGTGGGGCGGCGCGTATCAGGACGCTCAGCGCGACGCGTATTTCAAGCCGTTCATAGCCGCCGGCAACAAGATGGCCGAGGAAAACTGGGACGGCGGCGTCGGCACGCTGCGTGCCAAGATCCAGGGCGGCAACAACAACTGGGACGTCGTGCAGGTGGAATCTGAGGAGCTCCTGCTGGGCTGCGAGGAAGGTCTGTTCGAGAAGCTCGACTGGACGAAGCTGGGCGGCAAGGAAAAATACCTGCCCGATGCAGTCAACGACTGCGGCGTGGGTGCGATCGTCTACAGCTTCATCCTCAGTTATGACGGCGACAAGATCAAAGGCGACACACCGAAGAATTGGGCCGACTTCTTTAACCTGCAGAAATGGCCGGGCAAGCGCGCGCTGCGCAAGGGCCCGAAGACGACGCTCGAGATCGCGCTGATGGCTGACGGCGTCGCACCGCAGGACGTCTACAAGACGCTGGCGACCGAGGCCGGTGTCGAGCGAGCGTTCAAGAAGCTCGACCAGATCAAGGGCAGCATGGTCTGGTGGGAAAAAGGATCGCAGCCGCCGCAGCTCCTTGCCTCGGGCGAGGTCGTGATGACCGACGCCTACAACGGCCGCATCGCCGCCGCCAACGACAAGGACAAGAAGAACTTCAAGATCGTATGGACGAACAACCTCTACACGATCGATTCGTGGGTGATCATGAAGGGCACGCCGAACAAAGCCGATGCGGAAAAATTCCTGGTCTTCGTCAACGACCCGCAGAACCAGAAAAACCTCCCGCCCAAGATTCCCTATGGGGTGACGGCGAAGGCCTCGACCGCGCTGATCGACAAGAGCGTGCTTCCGAACCTCGCGACCGCGCCGCAGAACATCGCCAGCGCGCTATATATCAATGACAAGTTCTGGCTGGAGAATCTCGACAAGCTGAACCAGCGATTCAACGCCTGGGTCGCCAAGTAGTTCGACGGCAGTGAAAGGGGAACGCCCGTGATCTGCCGCGCCGTGCCGGCGGCCTCGAGACGTTCCCGCGCACCGTTGGCTTGCGGCATCTCGCGATGAGCAGCGCTGTCCCCGCGGCGGTCGCGCCAGGCGGGCACCGGGCTGCGGCATTGCGCAGCGCGTTGCGCAAGAGCGAACAAGGGGAGCAACTGAAGGCGGTCGCCCTTGTCTTGCCGCTTTTTCTTTTTCTGCTGGCGTGCTTCGTAGCACCGATCGGCGCCATGCTCGCCCGCGGGGTGGCGGATACCGACATCCCGCGGATTCTGCCGCGCGTATCCGCAGAACTCGCGCGCTGGGACGGCGCCGAGTTGCCTCCAGAGGCTGCATACGCCGCACTGATCGTCGACATTCGTGAGGCTCGCGAAGCCGGCACGCTGGCGAGCGCGGCGACGCGACTCAATTACGACGTTGCCGGCTTCCGTTCGCTGATGTTCGCGGCCGGCCGAGCATTGCCCACCGACCTGACGGTTTCCGCGCGCGAAACGCTGCTCACCATCGATCCGAAATGGGGTGAGCGCGAAACGTGGATGTCGTTGCGCCGCGCGGGCGGTCCGGTCACCGACTTCTACCTGCTCGCCGCTCTCGACCTGCGACACGACGCGACCAACGCGATCGTCGGCGCCCCGCCCGAGCAGGCGGTGTTCCGCAACGTCCTCGGGCGCACGCTATGGATTTCGGGCATGGTTACGCTCATGTGCCTGCTGCTCGGATATCCGGTTGCGTTCTTCATTGCCGGGCAGCCGCCTCCCCGGGCGTCGCTGCTGCTGTTCCTGGTGCTGCTTCCGTTCTGGACCTCGCTGCTCGTGCGCACGGTGGCCTGGGTGGTACTGCTGCAACGCGAAGGCATTCTCAACAACCTTCTCATCTCGCTCGGCGTCATCACCGAGCCGATCCGGATGATCTTCAATCGATTTGCGGTCTATGTGGCGATGGTGCACGTCCTGCTGCCGTTCATGGTGCTGCCGCTCTATGCGGTCATGAAGGGCATCTCGCCGTCTTATCTGCGTGCCGCATCATCGCTCGGCGCACGCCCGGCGATCGCGTTCCGACGGGTGTACTTCCCGCAAACGCTTCCCGGCGTGGCGGCGGGTTGCCTGATCGTGTTCATCCAGGCGCTGGGTTACTACATCACGCCCGCGCTGGTGGGTGGCGCCGACGATCAGATGATCAGCTATTTCATCGCCTTTTATGCGAGCAAGACGGTGAACTGGGGCATGGCGGCAGCCCTGTCGATTATGCTGGTGGCAGCGACCCTCATGCTCTATGCCGTCTACGACCGCCTGGTCGGCATCGAGAAGATGCGGCTGGGATAGCGCGATGCGCGACGGCGCCGACACGTTTGGTGAGCGGATCGCACGACTCGCGCTTGCGCTGCTGACGGGGGCGGTGCTCATTTTCCTGGTCGCACCGATCGTGGTCATCGTGCCGCTTTCCTTCTCGTCCGGATCGTTTTTTTACTACCCGCTGCCAGGTTTCAGCCTGCGCTGGTACCAGGATTTCTTCACCTCGTCATTCTGGCTGCCGTCGGTGTGGAACAGCCTGATCGTCGGCACCGCGGCGACGCTTCTTGCGACGCTGCTCGGCACGCTTGCGGCCATCGGGATCTGGCGCACCCGGTTCCGGGGCCAGCCGCTCCTGCTGGCGATACTGATCTCACCGATGGTGGTGCCGGTGATCATCGTCGCCGTCGGTGTCTACTTCGCCTTCGCGCCCCTTCGGCTGACCGACGGCTATGCGGGCCTCATCCTCGCGCACACCACGCTCGCGGCGCCGTTCGTCGTCATCACGGTGCTCGCCACACTGGCGGGATTCGATCGCACGCTGCTTCGCGCCGCAGCCAGCCTCGGGGCAGCGCCGCTGACGACGTTCCGGCGCGTCATGCTACCGCTTATCCTGCCGGGTGTGCTTTCGGGCGCCGTCTTTGCATTCGCGGCGTCGTTCGACGAGGTTGTCGTCGCGCTATTGATCGCCGGACCAGGTCAGCGCACGCTTCCGCGGCAGATGTTCGCCGGCATAAACGACAACATCAGCCTGACGATCACCGCGGCGGCGACGATGCTGATCGCGATATCACTCGCGTTCATGATCTTCGTAGGGTGGCTGCAGCGGCGTGGCGAGGTGCAGCAGGCTCGGCCTGCGCCGACGGTTTGAATATGCCGGCAAGCTTGTCAGCCTCGCGTGCAAGTCGAACTCAGGTCGGCCCCCACAGCCACAAGAGCGCTCCGCACACGTTGATTCCGCGGTTGCTCACACGGCCGCTAACAGCAGCGGGGCCCGCTGCGGCAATACTTTCGGTCGATCGCTTTCGCGAAAAACTCGCGCCGCGATAACACCGGCTCGTCCGGGTGATGCGCGGCATGATGGTCGAGGTAGCGCTCGTAGTCCGGAATACCGAAAACCTGCAGCCAGCCCCTTCGTAGGGCGCGCATCCGCGTGGCTAGCGCGCCGCCGTTGCCGCCATAGAAAACTCGGGCGGGTATACCTGGCGGCACGCTCGACGGCCGATTCATGCCATCGCTCCCTGTGCCGGTGCCATCGGCGGAATTTCGTGCGCAGTCGGCTGCGCTTGCCGCAAGGCCTGCCTGCAGATCTTGAACGTGTACCAGCACATTGCAAGGACGAGCGCCACGAACAGTGCGCATACGACGGCATCGAGGTAGTTGTTGAACGCCACGCGCTGCATCTCGGCGATCGACTTGGCCGGTGCCAGCACCGTGCCCTGCGCCGCGGCCGTGCTGAACCTGTTAGCCAGCGCGATGAAACCGATCTTCGGATCGCTGTGGAAGATCTTTTCGATACCCGCAGTCAGCGTGGTGATCAGCAGCCACGTCGTCGGCACCAGCGTGACCCAGACGTAACGCTGACGCTTCATCTTCACCAGCATGCCGGTGCATAGCAGCAGCGCGATACCGGCCAGCATTTGGTTACCCACACCGAAGAGTTGCCACAGCGTATTGATGCCGCCCAATGGGTCGACCACGCCCTGGTACAAAAAGTAGCCCCACGCGCCGACGCACAGCACGGTGGCGAATACGTTGGCAGGCAGGAGCTGGGTGTCCCCAAGCGGCTTGTAAACATGACCCAGCATATCCTGGATCATGAATCGTCCGACCCGCGTGCCGGCATCAACGGCGGTCAGGATGAACAGCGCCTCGAACAGGATCGCGAAGTGATACCAGAATGCCTCCATCGACTTGCCGCCCAGCGCCTTGGCCAGAATCTGCGCCATGCCGACGGCCAGTGTCGGCGCGCCACCTGCCCGCGACAGGATGCTGGTCTCGCCGATGTCCTTGGCGGTCTGCTCGATCAGGTCCGGCGTGATCGTGAAACCCCATCCCGAGATCACCTGGGCGGCGTTCGCGGCTGTGGTACCGATCGCGGCGGCTGGCGCGTTCATCGCGAAGTAGATGCCCGGATCGAGCACGCACGCGGCGGACAGCGCCATGATCGCGACGAACGATTCGGCGAGCATTCCACCGAAGCCGATGAAGCGCATGTGCGATTCCTTTTCGATCATCTTCGGCGTCGTGCCGGACGATATCAGCGAATGGAAGCCGGACACCGAGCCGCACGCAATGGTGATGAAGAGGAACGGGAAAAGCGATCCGGAAAACACCGGCCCGCTGCCATCGATGAAGCGCGTGGTCTGTCGGCATCGCGAGCGGCGGGGCGACGACATAGATACCGATCGCCAGCGCGACCACGGTGCCGATCTTGAGGAACGTGGACAGGTAGTCGCGTGGCGCCAACATCAACCACACCGGCAGGCTGGCCGCGATTCCGCCGTAAATGATCAGTGCCCAGGCCAGTTCGGTCCCGGTCAGGGTGAACAACGGGCCCAACACAGCGTCCGCGGCGACCGTGCGCCCGTAAAGGATCGAGCCGAGCAACAGGATCACGCCGAACACCGAGGCTTCGCCGACACGTCCCGGCCGGATAACGCGCATATACACGCCCATCGCCAGCGCAATCGGGATCGTTGCCGCGATTGTGAAGAGGCCCCAGGGGCTCCCGGTCAGCGCCTTGACGACGATGAGGCTCAGCACCGCCAGGATGATGATCATGATCGCGAGCACGCCGACCAGAGCGAGCGAACCCGCCGCGGGGCCCAGCTCCATCTTGATCATTTCCCCGAGTGACTTGCCATCGCGACGCACGGAAGCAAACAGCACGATGAAGTCCTGCACGGCTCCGGCAACGACCACGCCGGCGAGGATCCACAACGTTCCAGGCAGGAATCCCATCTGTGCCGCCAGCACCGGACCGACCAGCGGGCCGGCGCCCGCGATCGCCGCGAAATGGTGCCCGTAGAGCACCCATTTGTTCGTCGGCACGTAGTCCATGCCGTCGTTGTGCCGGACGGCGGGTGTCGGTCGCGTGTCGTCGAGCCGCAGCACCGCTCGGCGATGATACTTGCTGTAGAACCGGTAGGCAATGAAATAGACCGACAATGCGGCAGTGACCAGCCAGGCGGCATTGACGGATTCGCCGCGCCCGAGCGCTAACGCCGCGAAGGCGATGGCGCCAACGATAGCGATGACCACCCAAACCAGAATCGATGTCAGCTTGTTCACTGCTCCTCCTCCGGATGTACCCCCGAGTAAACGGTACAACTTTATCCGAAGGGCGGCAAGACGAGGTGAACAGCGATCCGCAGGCAGTGTCAGTGTTCCAGGTGCCGGTGGCGGCGGCCTGCTTGTCGCGCATCGTTTGAGGCGCAGACAGCCTATCGACAGACTGGCGGTTCACTCCGGCGCCGTCCGGCCTGGCTTCGGGACTCGAATCCGGTGGCTCGTCTCGCCTTTGTTGAGCCTCATCGTCGTGTTGCCTATAGTTGCACAATGTCCCGTTGAATTTGTAACTCGACGGTACGATGCTGCAATGACCGGATAATTCATTTCAGTCAGGTAGCCTACTTGCATAAGAGGTGGGACTTTGAGACATCACGGCTTGCTCTATCACCTTGTTGCTGCGGTGCTGGTCATCTTTCCATGCTGGAAGATCTTCCAGCGCGCCGGTCTCAACCCGGCGCTCTCGCTATTCATCTTCATCCCGGGAATAGGCTGGTGGATCGCTGGAGCAGTCCTGGCGTTCTCGAAGTGGCCGACAGTCGTCGTCGCGCCGAGTGGAGGGACAACGAATGTTTAGCCTCAGCATTTGGCATTTGATCGCCCTCCTCGTCGCTGTTCTCGTCATCTGGGCGTTCATCGCAATCTTCGGACGAATCCTCAACCGCGCGGGCTATTCGCGTTGGTGGCTGCTGACTCTGGTCGTGCCGCTGGTCAACTTGATCATGCTGTGGGTCTTTGCCTTCGCCGAGTGGCCGGCTACGAAATCGCGAGAGCAAGCCTGACCTCCCGCTCGACCGGGACGCCTGCGATGACCCTCGCCATATTGGGACTGCTCGCGGTCGCTGCGCTGGCCACTGCGGCGCCCATCGAGATCCCGCCGACACCCGCTGCACTGGCGCAGGCGATGGATGGCCACGCGATCGTGCTGCTGGGCGAGGTGCACGACAATGCCGCCCAGCACGCCTTGCGCGCCGCGGCTTTGCGTCAATGGATCGCGCAAGGGGCTCGACCGGCGATCGCGTTCGAGCAGTTCGATCGCGAGCGCCAGGCGGATATTGATCGCGCCCGGCGCGAGCGGCCCGGCGACGCCGATTATCTCGTCGCGCAGGCGGCAGGCCGCGGCGACTGGGATTGGGACGCGTATCGGCCTTTCATCGCCCTCGCGCTCGAATACGATCTTCCCATCGTCGCCGCCAACCTGTCGCGCGGCGATGCGATGCGCGTGGCTATGGAGGGTTGGCAAGCCGTGTTCGATGCCACGGCGCGCAAAGCACTCGCTCTGGACGCGCTGCCCGCCGATTTTCGACGCAACCACGAGGATGCCGTCGCCGCTGGCCACTGCGACCTGCTGCCACGCAAGGCATTGCCGGCACAGGCGCGCGCGCAGATGGCGCGCGACTTAGTTATGGCGCAATCGATTCGCCCCTACGTCGGACGCGGTGTCGTGCTATTGGCCGGCAACGGCCACGTGCGCCGGGACATCGGCGTTCCGTTCTGGTTGAGGGCCGGTGAGCGAAAACGGGCGGTCAGTATCGGTCTGCTGGAGCGCGAGGCCGGAGGCGATCCGTCGAGCGCCGGGTCGGCGACACCCTTCGACGTCATCGTGATCACCGAACGGGCGGAGCGAAGCGATCCGTGCATCGACCTGGCCAAGCACTTCAAGGCGGGCAGACACCAAGGCGAATAGCGCAGACGACCGCCAGCCTCCGACACCTGCTTGAGTCGGCCCTTACGACGGTTCTTCGCGAGTCGCAGGTGCAACCATCGCAGGACCCCGGGTTCGTAACCAACTTTTACAACTGCTGCATTGACGCTCGCCCGGCTGGACCGGAACGATCGATAGGATTATCGAGGGATGTGCGAAACAGCAATGGCCGCCGTGTTCTAGGGGTACGATGTCGGGCACCTGTTCGCTTTGGGAACTGGCCGCGTCGAGGCCGGTCTCAGCCGCTGGATAGCGCACGACATGGACATTGCGTCAGTTCCTTGTTCCAACTGCGAGGATGACCGGTTCGCGAGGTCTTCGACACCGTGCGACCGATCCGCCTTCTTCCGGAGTCAACGATGACGACCAAGAGCCCGGCCTCTTCCGAAGCACCGGCGCGCACAGATGTGGGCACCCGGCACGGCGGTGAATTCGTGGAGAGAATGTTCTCCGGATTCGGACACGTCGTCGAGTTCCCGGCCGCGCAGGCGCACAGGGCTGCGGAAGAGCCGTACCGTGCGTTGCGCCAATCCAAAGCAAGATCCGGCGCAAGCTATCGCCTGCAAAGTCGAACTTCGGAGCTCCGGGTTCAGGCAAGCTCTCCCGCGACCGACGTAATGACCGACCTCAGCCGAGTCGCGGCAGTGACGATCGCTGCCGGCGCAAGTGTCGATGAAGCTCATCGGACCATGATCAACCGTGGTGTGCGCGCCTTGTTCGTTGTGGATGACGCAAGAGCCGTTAGGGGAATCATCACTGCCAACGACCTTCTGGGGGAAAGACCGATTCAAATTGCACAAGCCCGGGGGGTACCGCATGCCGCAGTGCTCGTGAGCGAAGTCATGACGTCCGCAGACCTCCTGGAAGCGATGGAGCTCAAGGATGTCCAGCAGGTTCGCGTCGGCGACATCGTCGAAACCTTGAAGCAGTCAGGGCGCCAGCATGCGCTGGTGATCGAGACCGCCTCCGCCGACCCGACGTTGCCAACACTTACCGTGCGAGGTATTTTTTCGCTGACGCAAATTGCGCGCCAGCTTGGCCTTCCCCCTCAGGTGGGCCGTGGTGTCGCGCGGACTTTCGCCGAGATCGAAGCCGCGATTGGGGCGTGAACCGGCCATCCCGGTTAAGCTACGAACGTTTCGATGACCGGCGGTATTGCGGATCGAGGCCTCGGCGGCGGGTGGGGCCCCCGGCCCGCCGTTTTCAATGAAGCGTGGCCGCGCAACCGCTTCGCGACCGCGGCGGAAGCGTCCATGGGCTTAAGGTGGCAAGAAATCCGTGCGGACGCCTAAAATAGCGGAATGGATCCGTCATCCCCCGCCCCGTGGACCTTCGCCGGGCGCGCCAGGTATTTTGGCGACCAGGTGTGCCCTTTTTGCGACCACCACGCCCGGCCGGCCGCCAGGTTCTGTGACGCCTGTGGCTCGCCGCTGCATCTGAAGCCGTGCGACCAGTGTGATGCGGTCAATGGTCACGCCGCGACCAGCTGCCACAAATGCGGGGCGGAGTATCCGGCGTTAGTTGTTACCCCCGAGATAACACCCGAGCAGCCAGCCGCCGATCAAACGCTGCTCTCAGCCACTTACGAAGATGGGGACGATGCGCGGAGTGGTCGGCAACCGCCGTCTGCCGCCCCTGCGGGCGGGCGCCTGCTCGGCCCGGGCCGGTTCTTTCTTGCCTACGTCGCGACGATCCTCATCGCAGGTGTCTATGCCACGTACCGCCTCCGCGCCCCGACGCCCGACGCGACAGTGGTCGCTTCGCAACCAGCCGTTGTCGGTGAGGGTAGCGCACAGGCGGCGGTGCCCGCTCTGCGGATGGCCCCGGAATCGAAGGCCGCGGAACCCGAGACAACTACCGCCATTCACTCGGTGCCCGATTCGCAGCCCGTGGAACGCGAGGCGGCTCATGCCTCCCGCGCGCCCATTTCGAGCACAAAATCCGCGACATCGAAGCGCGTAAGCGCGCGCCAGCGCCCCGCGCCGGTTTCCTCCACTAAGCATGCAAGCGCGGCGCCACGCCCCAGGCCACAGCCGAATCCGTGGCAAGCGCTACAGGTCAGCCTCGCGCAATGCAACGGTGACCTGATCAATCGCATCGTGTGCGAGCAACGCGTGCGCCGTCGCTTCTGCGAGGGCCATTGGGGCGAGGCGCCCGAATGCGCGAGCGTCGTCGCCAGTGATCGTGGACAGTGACGTTAGCGAGCAGCACTTCGCCGCACCGGGGATAGCTGGCATGCACTGTTGGGCAGTCCCAGTCTCGGTCGCGGCAGGATCGGCGTGCGACTGACCTAACGTATGCCATACAAGCCATCGATCGCCTTCGCGTGCGCTCATTTGACCGACGAGCGCTTGTACGCTGCGCAGGTTGCCGCGCTGCAGGATGACTACGAGTGCACTGTGTTTGCCTTCCGTGAGCACGACTCGCTGGGAGGGATGGCGGAGGAGCTGCTCGCGAAGATGCCCGCGCGCTTTACCCTGATCGGTCTCTCGCTCGGCGGCTATCTCGCCTTCGAGATCATTCGACGACAATTGCCGCGCCTCGAGCGTCTGGTATTGATGGATACGACCGCGGTGGCCGATCATCCTGCGCGTCGCCAGGGACGCTTCGCCGATATCGCCAAGGTGAAGGAGGGCGGCATCGAAGCGCTGATTCCCGAGTTACCCGCGCGCTGGTTGCATCCCGCGCACGTGACGCGTGTCGAGTTGACCAGCCTGATGGCGGCGATGGCGCGCAGCATGGGCGCGCGCGGGCAATTCAATCAGCAGACCGCGATGCTCTCGCGCCCCGATTCGCACGCCGATCTCCGGCGCGTGCGTGTTCCCACGCTGGTGGCGTGCGGGCGCGAGGACCCGGTGACGCCGGTGTCCGACCACGAAGCGATGGCCGCATGCGTACCCGGCGCGCGGCTGGAAATCATCGAACACTGCGGCCATCTCTCGACCATCGAGCAGCCGGAAATCGTGAATCGAGTCCTTGGAAACTGGTTGCGGGAAACGGAAACCGTTTCCGTTGCGCGTTAGACACGCCAGCGGCCTGTTGGCCATTCGCAAAGGCGTACTATGGTTGCACTTCTACAAGTCGCGGTGGTGCGCAGTGATGGACCAGGCGCAGATCATCAATGACCGCGACGGAAGTCGATGCCACGCGCCTTAGCGCGCGCCTGGCGGTCGTGGAGGAGCACGTTCGATGCGAAAACCTCCACGATCTGGCTGGCGTCATGGCCACGTTCGGCAGCGATGCGCGCTACGACGACGAGCCGTGGCAGGATCACCGTCGCGGCGTCGAAGCCGTACGCTCGTACTATGCGGAACTCCTCGCGTCACTGCCCGACCTCGAGATCGAAGTGCTGCACCGGCACGTGGCCAGCGATGCGATCGTTCTCGAGGTCGTGATTCGTGGCACTCACCTCGGAGTATGGCGGGGCGGCCTCCCGGCAACTGGCCGTCGCGTGGAATTTCCACTGTGCGGCGTCTTCACGTTCGATGCCGATGACCGACTTGCCGGCGAACGCATCTACTACGATCGCGGCACCGTCATGCGCCAGCTTGGGCTTTTTCATGAACCGGAAGGAAAGCTGGGCCGCCTCATGACTGTGCTGAGCCATCCGCTGACTATCGGCAGAGCGCTGATTCGCGCTACAAACCGCGCTCGGCGATAACCACCGGTCGGATAATCAAGCCTCGTGACTGCTTCGCTGCGGTCAAGCGGAGAGCGGCTGTTGCGCAAATCAGTACCGATACGCAAAATGGGCGTTCCTACCTGGGCTGATCTCGACGCTGTCTTTCATGCCGCGGCCTCATCTCGCCGACACCCGCTGGCGAGCGGCATGGTGATGTTCCTGTTCACCGACATCGAGGGCAGCACCAAGCGTTCATGATCTCTGCCATGCCTACGACGGTGCGCGCGGACTCAGCGTTTCCCACGGGTGTTGTGACCTTCCTGTTCACGGACATCGAGGGCAGCACGTCGCTGTGGGACCAGCATCCGGATGCGATGCAGGCGGCGCTGGCCCGCCACGACAGGATATTGCGTCACGCAATCGAGTCATCGGGCGGGCGCATCGTCAAGAGCACGGGCGACGGAGCGTATGCAGTTTTCGCCGCTGCGAATCCTGCGCTCGCTGCGTGCCTCGCTGCCCAACGCTTGCTGCAGGAGTCGGAGCCTGGCACGTCGAACCTCGCGTCGACGGACGGAGCAGCGCTATCACTTAGAGTGCGAATGGGTCTGCATTCCGGTGCCGCCGAGCTTCGGGATGCCGATTATTTCGGCGCGACGTTAAATCGCGCGGCGCGCATCATGGCCGCCGCGCACGGCGGCCAGGTACTGCTCTCCTCGGCGACGGCGGAATTGGTGCGCGGACAACTGCCTGAGGATGTCACCCTGCGCGACATGGGCGAGCATCGATTGAAGGGCTTGCTCAATCCGGAGCGCCTGCTTCAAATCGTCGCCCTGGATTTGCGTGCTGATTTTCCGCCGCTGGCAACTCTCACCGGACACAGCTTGCCGGCCGAGCGCGACGCCTTCGTCGGGCGACGCGAGCCCCTGGCCGAACTTGCGCGACGGCTGGAAGGCGGGGCGCGCCTCATTTCGGTACTGGGCCTCGGCGGCACGGGGAAGACACGACTGGTCACCCGATTCGGTTGGAGCGCGCTCGGGAATTTCCCGGGAGGGATCTGGTTCTGCGATCTGTCGGAGGCCCGGAGCCTGGACGGGGTCTTGCATGCGGTTGCGCAAGGACTCGACGTGCCACTGGGCAAAGACGATCCGGTGATCCAGCTTGGGCATTCCATCGCGGGTCGTGGAAAGTGCCTGGTAATTCTGGACAACTTCGAACAGGTCACTCGCCACGCGGAGGAGACGTTGGGCCGGTGGCTCGACCGAGCAAGCAGTGCACAGTTCGTGGTGACAACGCGCGAGGTGCTGGGGCTGTCCGGAGAAGAGATCCTCGCGCTGGCGCCGCTCATGCCGTCCGACGCGATTGCATTGTTCCTGCGCAGGGCAGAGGCAGGGAAGCCCGGCTTCGAGCCGAACGCCGAGGATCAATCGTCGATCGCCCGGCTCGTGCAACTGCTCGAGGGTTTGCCGCTGGCGATCGAGCTCGCGGCGGCGCGGGTGCGCGTGATGCCGCCGAGGACGTTGCTTTCGCGCATGAGCGAGCGGTTCAAGCTGCTCTCCTCGAGTGGCGGCCGGCTGGACCGGCAGGCAACGCTGCGCGCGGTGTTCGACTGGTCGTGGGACCTGTTGAATCTCCCGGAGAAAGCCGCGCTGGCGCAGGTGTCGGTGTTCGAGGGCGGATTCACGCTCGAATCGGTCGAGGCGGTGCTTGACCTCTCCATGTACGAAAATGCGCCCTGGCCCATGGATGCACTGCAGTCGCTGGTGCAAAAGTCGCTCGTGAGGCAGGTGGCCGACGGTCGGTTCGACCTCCTCGTCAGTGTCCAGGAATACGCAGCGGAACAGTTGCGCACGCCGGCACGCTTTGCGGGGATCGGTCCCGAAGCGCTGGTCGCCGCTGAGATTCGTCACGGCGCGTACTTTGCGGGCCTCGACGAGAACGCGGCGGTAGCGGATGGCTGCGCCGAGCTCGACAATCTTGTCGTGGCCTGTCGCCGCGCGACCGTGCGTGGCGACGTCGACATGGCCGTGCGCTCGCTCGAGGGCGCCTGGGCGGGGCTCGGATTGCGCGGACCCTTCCATCTCGGAGTCGAGCTTGCCGCTCTGGTTCGGGCCGTGCCTGCGATCGGCACCGCGGCCGCTGCGCGCGTCGATTATGTCGCGGGACGTGCGCTGGAATATTCCGGGAAAAACCCCGAGGCACGCATCCGGTTGGACGCTTCGCGGGCGGCAGCCGGCGAGATCGCAGACCGCCAATGCGAGTCTCGGTCGCTGGTAGGGCTCGCGTCGCTGGATATCCAGGAAGGCAGCCTCGAGTCAGCTCGTGCAAACGTCGAGATGGCGTTGTCCATCGCGCGCGAGCTGGGCGATCAGAGCATCGAAAGCGAAGCCTACAACGTGCGCGGCAACGTGGAGTCAGTACTGGGCCGGCGCGAAGACGCGCTCGCGAGTTACGACGCGGCGCTCGCCGCTGCGCGGGCAGCAGGGAACCGGCATCGCGAAGGCAGCGTGCTCGGCAACCTGGGTATCGAATACACCGAGATGGGGATACTGGACAAGGCGCGTTTGCACAACGAGGCCGCGCTTGCCGTCGCGCGTGAAGTTGGCAACCGCAGGCTCGAAGGCATCACTCTTTGTAACCTCGGCTTGCAGCATCAGGTGCAAGGACGGTTCCTCGAAGCAGTCGATCGGCTCGAGGAGGCGCTGGCCGTGGCGCGAGACATGGGCAACGGACTGCTGGAGTGCATCGCACTGTGCAACCTCGGTATGGCCTGCGACAGCTTGGGTCGCTTCGACGAGGCGGGCCACTACTTCGAAGCAGCGCTGACGATCGCGCGCGCTCTCGGGGATCGACGCCGGGAAGGCCAGTTCCTGACCTACGTCGGATTGCTGCACGCTCACCAAGCTCGGTTCGATGACGCACGCCGCTGTCTCGACGCGAGCGATTCGCTGTTGCGAGCCGTATCCGACCGAATGAGCCTGGGCATCCTGCTCTGCGCCCGCGCCGAGACCGAACATCTTGCGGGCGCTGCGGACGCGGCGATAAACGCCCTTGGCGCGGCCGACGTCATCGCCTCCGAGGTCAGGGCCGGACCCGATTCCGAACTCGGGCTCGCGCTTGCGCGCGTACGGGATCTACTGACGTAGCCACGCGCGTCCCGCGGTAGCAGCGGCCTTTCAGCGATCAGGCGCGCTGGGCAGCGCACCGATGGAGCGGAGGATCCCGCGCGTGATGTCCTGCCTTTTTGCGAGGTCGCTCGTCCTGTTCGGCGCGTCGATGTTGAGCGCGAAAAACACCGGACCCGTCGGCCACTCGACCCACCCGACCCACCAGCCGATCTTTCCGCTCCATCCGGTCTTGGCGCGAAGTATCCAGTCCGGGCCGGCCTCGTTGATCATCACGTCCTTGACGAGACGCTGGTGCTCGACGCGAAAGGGCAGCTCGTTCCGATAGAGGCGGCGCAGGAAAGATATCTGCTCGTTGGCGGATATGGCCAGATCGCCTTCGACCCAGTAGGGCTTGCCACCGCTGGTCACCGCATTGCCATATCCGATCCTGCGCATGTAATCCGCCTCGCGCCGATCGCCCAGTTGTCGTGCGAATCGTTCGTAGACCCAGACCGTCGAATTGCGCATCGCTGAGCGCAGATCCTGGTCTTTGTTCCACGCGTCCAGCGCACGCTCGACACCATCCCACGGGATGACCTGGAACTCGTCGCGCAGTATCCCCGCGTCGAGAGCAAACAGGCTGTGCGGAACTTTGAAGGTGGACGCCGGAGTATAGCGACGCGCTGCGCGCGCTGCGTCGTACAGATACGCCGCGTCGCGCTTCGACCGCGCATCGACGACGACGATGGTGCCCTGCGCGTCTGCGTCGGAAAAGAACTTCGACCAGTCCGGGCGCTCCTGGGGCGTTGATGCAGCGCGCGCCGTGGATGCGAGGACAAAGGACATCGCGCAGACCATTAGGTGGCGTCGATTCATGAGAACGATTATATCGAGGGAACAACAGGTCTCAGCACCGGGCAACTAGCGCAACGTCCCGCCAGCCGCTTACTCCTGCCGCGACTCTCTCACCTTCATTGCGATCTGCTTGCGTAGCTCCCGGAAACGCGGTTCAACATCGTTCCCGAATAGCGGATCGGAAGCGGCGGGTATCGCAGCTGCCACCGCGGTCCAGTCCTCTTGCGTCAGCAGGTGTACGGCGCGCGGCATGATCTCGCCTTCCTCGGTGGCGAGGTGATGACGATAGTACACAACGTACGTGGCGGCGGCCGCCTCCAGAGCTGCGCGCGGAGTCATGACATCCTTCGCGGCTTCATCGAGGCGGTTGGAGAGTTCTACGCTGGCCGTCGAGATCACGCGATGCTCTTGCAGGAGGCGGTTTATGGGCAATTCCAGCGCGGGCTCCCGCTCGACGAGCCGCGCGAACGCTACGTCCTCGCGCGGATGGTGGATTCGATCGGCGAAACTCCGCAAGTAGTAGACGATATCGACCATCAGGTCATAGTTCGGGCGCTCTCCGCGGTGGAAATTGGAGACCTGCATTTCCAGAAGATCGAGAAGTCGAGCGAAATTGACGTGATCGCCGTGCCATGCGGCGAGTGGACTGGCCATGGTGCGCTCCTTCGCGAATGGATCAAGCCCGCGTTGCTCAGGCGGTTCGGGGCCCGAACAGCGTTCTTGCGGTGCCTTGTCTGCACCACGAGCGATCTGATTGCCATGCTATCCCCGCGCCAGGCAGCAGGTTTGTTGTAGGTCAAGAGACAGGAGGGGACGGTCCGCTGTTGCGCGCCCGGTGGGCGTGTGGTTGCTCGGCTGCCCCAGTGAGCTGACCGGCAGGGATTTGACTGCGCCACGCATTGACCATACCGGAGCCGGCCCCAGCGCGAGATTCCGACAGAACCGGGTAATATGGGCCGGCTTCCATTCATCGATTGGGGGGATCGGCTATGGATCGGCGCAGGTTCGTTGTTGCTTTCGCAGGCGGCCTCGTCATCGCCCGATCCATCGCCGAGGCGCAGCCCGCCGCAAAGGTCTATCGGGTCGGATTTTTTCTGGGAGCGTCAGGCAAGTCCGTCGCGACGCTATTTGACGCGTTCAGCGAAGGGATGCGCGATCTCGGGTACGTCGAAGGGCGCAACGTCGTCTACGAGCGGCGCTACGCGGATGGCCACATGGACCGGCTGCCTGAAATCGCCGCCGAGCTGGTGCGCCTCAAGGTCGACGTGATCGTCACTGGTTCTAGCATTCACGTTGCCGCTGCCCGGAAGGCAACAGCGACAATCCCTATTGTCATGATCTTCACCGCCGATCCGGTGGAAGCCGGATTCGTCAAGAGCCTGTCGCGTCCCGGCGGTAATGTCACGGGCTTGAGCGCTGATGCGAACCGCGAGCTCTGGAGCAAGTACCTCACCATCTTGAAGGAGATCGTCCCGAAGCTTTCGCGAGTGGGAGTGCTCGGACAAGCCAAAACGCAGGTCGAATTCGCGGAGCTCGACGCAGCGGCTCGGAAGCTCGACATCGCCGTCGAGGTGGCAGACATGCAGCGCGCGGGCGACCTGGACGGCGCGTTCTCCGCGATGGCAAACAAACGCGTCGGAGCCGTCCTGGTGGTTGTCAGCCCGTTGACGTACTTGCTCAAGGAAGCGATCGCGGAATCGGCGATCAGATATCGGCTGCCGACTATCTCCAACGCGAACCAATACGCGGAAGCGGGACTCCTGATGAGCTACGGGCCGAAGCTCGAGGACCTCTATCGTCGAGCGGCGATCTACGTCGACAAGATTCTGCGCGGAGCATCGCCGGCCGACCTCCCTGTCGAGCAGCCCTCGCGCTTTGAGCTCACCATCAACTTGAAGACATCGAAGGCGCTCGCGCTGACCATCCCGCAGTCGCTGCTGATGCGGGCCGAGGAAGTGATCCAATGACGCGGTGCGCCCTGAGCGCGCGTGCGTTCGATCGCGATCGTCAGCTCTGACCCAGATTGAAAAACTCGCGGCGTCCGCGCATCTTCTCCACGTGCTCAGTCAGCAGTTGCATATGCTCGGGGTTATCGACGAAGTTCAGGCGCTCGCTATTGACGATCAACAGCGGAGCTGCCTCGTACGCGTAGAAATAGCGGCTGTACGCATCCGCCAGCGACGCCAGGTATTGCTCCGAGATCGACTTCTCGTAGCCGATGCCGCGCTTGTGCACCCGCTCGATCAGTGTCGTCACCGGCGCCTGCAGATAGATCACTAGCTCCGGCGTCGGCGTCTGTGTCTTCAGGTGCGCGTAGACCTTCTCGTACAGCGCGAACTCGTCGTCGGACAGGTTGAGCCTTGCGAACAGCGGATCCTTGTCGATCAGGAAGTCCGCCACGGTCGGCCGGCGGAACATGTCGAGCTGGGTGAGCTCGCGCAGCTGGTCCACGCGCTGGAACAGGAAATTGAGCTGCGTGGGGAGCGCGAAGCGGCGCATGTCCTGGTAGAAGCGCTCCAGAAACGGATTGTCCTGCGGCGCTTCCAGCAGCGTGTCGGCATCGAGGTACTCGGCCAGCGCACGTGTCAGGCTGGTCTTGCCTGCGCCGATCGGCCCTTCGACCACGACGTAGCGCATCTTTCGCGGATTCATGCCGCTGGATCCCGCTCAGCGCCAGGCGTGACGCCGCGTCGGGCGCAAGCGCTGCTCGCGCACCGCGCGAAGCAGCGGACGCACCGCACCGTGACCGGGCACGCTCGCCGCGGGCGCTACATCCGACAAAGGCTTCAGCACGAAGGCGCGCTGGTGCATGCGCGGATGCGGCAGCGCCAGACTCGGCTGCCGGGCTCGACGGCGCCCGAACAGCAGCAGATCCAGGTCCAGCGTGCGCGGCGCATTGCGCGCGGCGCGTATTCGCCGATGGCGTCGCTCGATGCTGTGCATCCGCGCGAGCAGCATGCGCGGAGAGAGTTCGGTGCGCAGCACCGCGACGGCGTTGATGTAATCGGGTTGCGGCTCGGCGCAGTCGATCGGTGCGCTGACGTAGTTGCTCGACGCGGTCAGCACGCGCGAGCGCGGCAGGCGCGCCAGCTCGGCGAGGGCGCGAGCGACGTGCCGCCGAGGATGATGGAGATTGCTGCCGAGTCCGATGTACGCCAGCGCCGCCATCATGACTTGCCTGAAGCCGCGGGCTCGCCGGCGGGGCCGGACGAGTCCGGGGTGTCGGCGCGCTTGCGTCCACGGCCGCGCGAGCGGCGCTTTTTCGCGGGGGCATCGTCAGGACGCAGCAGTTGCTCGCGCTCGGCCTGCGTAGCGTGCTGGAATTTCTCCCACCACTCGCCAAGCCCCGCGAGGTTGCCTTCCATCTCGCCGCTCATTTCTCCACTCTCGCAGCGCAGGCGAACGAAATCGTAGCCGGCACGAAAGCGCGGATGCTCCAGCAGGCGAAACGGCCGCTGCCCCGCGCGTTGCTCGAAGCGCGGTTGCAGCGCCCAGATTTCCTTGATGGCGGCCTCGAAGCGTCGCGGGATCGCCAGCCGCTGTGCCTGCTGCTCGAGCACCTTGTCCATCGCCTCGAACAGCGCCGGCATCGGTCGCTCGCCACGTGCCTTGGCGGCGGTCCACGAGGCGAGCACTTCGTGCCAAAGCAGCGTCGCGAACAGGAACGCGGGCGTCACCGACTTGCCTTCGCGCACGCGCGCGTCGGTGTTGGCGAGCGCGAGCTCGATGAAGCGCTGTCCCAGCGGCTGCTCGACGATCACGTCGAGCAGCGGCAGGACGCCGTGGTGCAGCCCATGCTCGCGAAGGCTTTTCACCGACTCGAGCGCATGGCCGGAAAGCAGAAGCTTTTCCATTTCGTCGAACATGCGCGCCGGCGGCACGTTCTCCAGCAGCGGGGCCAGCGTCGGTATCGGCGCCGCGGTCTTCTTCTCGATGGTCAGTCCCAGCTTCGCGGCCAGCCGCGCGGCGCGCAGCATGCGCACCGGGTCCTCGCGGTAGCGCGTGACCGGATCGCCAATCAGGCGCATGCGCTTGGCGCGCACGTCGGTCACGCCGCCGACGTAGTCCCAGACTTCCTCGGTGGCAGGATCGAAGTACAGCGCATTAATGGTGAAGTCGCGCCGCAGGGCGTCCTCGGCCTGTGATCCGAACACGTTGTCGGAGAGCAGCCGCCCGTGCTCATCGGAGGCGTCGTCGCCGGTCTGCCGCGCGCGAAAGGTCGACACTTCGATGGTCTCTGGACCGGCCAGCACGTTTACCAGCCGAAAGCGCCGGCCGATGATGAACGCGCGCCGAAACAGCGGCTTGACCTGCTCGGGCGTGGCGTTGGTGGCGATGTCGAAGTCTTTGGGCGTGATGCCGAGCAGCAGGTCGCGCACGGCGCCGCCGACAACAAACGCCTTGTAGCCAGCGTCCTGCAGCTTGCGGATGACGTCCTGCGCCCCGCGCGAGAGCTGAGTTCGCCTCACCGAATGCGCGCTCGGGCCGTAGACGCGAGGCTCCGATGAGCCCTTCCCGGGGATCAGCCTCGCGAGCAGTCGGCGGATCATGAGCAACCGTTCACGAGCTGATCGGCGAAGGTGTTGCGCTTGGGGCGGGAGGAGGCGAGGGGGGGCGTGGCGATCCCCGTGAATGCGTTGGGCTTTTGGGGCGCGAACAAGGCGCTTGGGCAACGTGCGTGGGCGAATTGCGCTGCCTTCAGGCGACATCGCGTTGGCCGCCGCCTTTCGGTGCAGCCAAGGTGGCTGCGGCGACGAATCATAGCATGGCAGCAGGGGACGGATTCACGGATAATCGGCCGCTTCCAGCACCGATCTTGTTGTCCTCAGGAGAAGCCATGCCCGCTTATCAGCACGTCAAGGTACCGGCCGGGGGTCAGAAGATTACCGTCAACAAGGATTTCAGCCTTAATGTTCCCGACCAGGCGATCATTCCGTACATCGAAGGCGACGGCACCGGTCTCGACATCACGCCCGTCATGCTCAAGGTGGTGGACGCAGCGGTGGCGAAGGCTTACGGAGGCAAGCGCAAGATCCACTGGATGGAAATCTACGCCGGCGAAAAGTCGACCAAGGTTTACGGCGCCGATGTCTGGTTGCCCGACGAGACGCTGGCGATCCTGAAAGAGTTCGTGGTCTCGATCAAGGGTCCGCTGACCACGCCGGTCGGGGGCGGGATCCGCAGCCTCAACGTGGCGCTGCGCCAGCAGCTCGATCTATATGTATGTCTGCGCCCGGTGCGCTGGTTCGCCGGCGTACCCAGCCCGGTCAAGGCTCCCGAGAAAATTGACATGGTGATCTTCCGCGAGAATTCCGAGGATATCTACGCCGGCATCGAGTGGCCGGCGGAATCCCCCGAGGCCAAGAAGCTGATCGATTTTCTCACCAAGGAAATGGGCGTCAAGAAGATCCGCTTCCCAGCTACGTCGGGCATCGGCATCAAGCCGGTGTCGAGCGAAGGCACCGAGCGCCTGGTGCGCAAGGCCATCCAGTACGCCATCGACAACGACCGCCGCTCGATGACGCTCGTGCACAAAGGCAACATCATGAAGTTCACGGAGGGAGCGTTTCGCGACTGGGGATACGCGCTCGCGCAGCGCGAGTTCGGGGCCAAGCCGATCGACGGCGGACCCTGGTGCAAGTTCGCCAATCCCAAGACTGGCCGCGACATCATCGTCAAGGACGTCATCGCCGACGCCTTTCTCCAGCAGATCCTGCTGCGGCCGGACGAGTACGACGTCATTGCCACGCTCAACCTCAATGGAGACTACATCTCGGATGCGCTGGCCGCGGAGGTGGGAGGCATCGGCATCGCGCCGGGGGCCAACATGTCGGATACGGTGGCGATGTTCGAGGCAACCCACGGCACCGCACCCAAGTACGCCGGTAAAGATTACGTCAATCCCGGCTCCGAGATCCTGTCGGCCGAGATGATGCTCGTGCACATGGGCTGGAAGGAAGCCGCAGTGCTGGTGGTGAAGAGTCTGGAAAAGGCCATCGCCGACAAGGTGGTCACCTATGATTTCGCGCGGCTGCTCCCCGGTGCCAGGCAGGTGTCGTGCTCGGGTTTCGGGCAAGCGATGATCGAGCGTATGTAGCGACGCGAGCCTCCCGGCGAAGGGCCCCGCGCGCAGCGTGGGGATCGACGGGGAATTGCGAGTCGGCGCTGGCGGGTGAAGCGTAACTGCAAGTGTTCGCGCCATTGAGAATGAGCCTGCGACGCGAGCCTCCCGGCGAAGGGCCCCGCGCGCAGCGTGGGGATCGACGGGGATTGCGAGTCGGCGCTGCGGGTGAAGCGTAACTGTATGTGTTCGCGCTTTCGAGAATAAACCCGCGTCTCGAGCGTTCCGGTGACGCAAACAAAAACCCGCCTCGCGGCGGGTTTCATTTTGTACGATACGTCGGGCCCTCGTCAGGCGGCCTGAATGTTCGACGCCTGTTTCCCCTTCGGTCCTTGGGTGACCTCGAAGCTTACCTTCTGGCCCTCCTTGAGCGACTTGAATCCGTTCATCTGAATCGCCGAGAAATGGGCGAACAGATCCTCGCCGCCGCCATCCGGCGTGATGAAGCCGAATCCCTTGGCATCGTTGAACCACTTGACCGTTCCGGTTGCCATAGTGCTACTTCCTTCCCCAAAATGACGATAATGGTGTTTGACGGCGAGGGGCTGCCGGTACTGACGCGCGCACGGTTGCAGCGGCGTGCGTGGGCAGTGCGGCCGCGCTGGCGCCAAACGGAATATTTTTGCGCGGGACATGTGGTACTCGTCAAGTCCGGGCCAACGAACGGACGCGCTCCTTGAATATTCTGTTGCAATCATCACATATGGGGTGTCGAGGTGGCAGGTTCTCCCGGGCAGTTCCTGGCGATGCGCGAGAATGAGGGCAATGTTCTCGAAGTCGCGAAGACCCGACTCAAACCCCCGCCGCTCTATAAGGTACTACTGCTCAACGACGACTACACACCGATGGACTTTGTCGTCGTGGTGCTGCAGACTGTGTTCGCAATGAGTCGCGAAAAAGCGACGCAAGTGATGTTGCAGGTGCATCGCGAGGGCATGGGTGTATGCGGAACGTACACGCGCGAAGTCGCCGCCGCCAAAGTCGATCAGGTGCTGGACATTGCGCGCAGGCATCAGCATCCGCTGCAGTGTACGATGGAGGAGACTTAGGGCAATACGCGGCAGGCGCGCCGTGGTGGCGATGCCGCCGTGTTAGAAGTCGGGACGAATCATGATTGCGCAGGAACTCGAAGTTTCCCTCCATATGGCTTTTGTCGAGGCCCGGCAGAAGCAACATGAGTTCATCACTGTCGAGCACCTTCTGCTCGCGATGCTCGACAATCCGTCGGCGGCGGAAGTCCTCAAGGCCTGTGGCGTCGAGCTCGACGAGCTGCGCGGCGTGCTCACCGACTTCATCAACGAGCACACTCCTCGCCTGTCGCCTCATTCCGATGCCGACACGCAGCCGACGCAGGGATTCCAGCGCGTCATCCAGCGCGCGATCCTCCACGTGCAATCCTCGGGCAAGAAGGAAGTCACCGGCGCCAACGTGCTCGTCGCAACGTTCGGCGAGAAGGAGTCGCATGCCGTCTATTTCCTGAACCAGCGCGGCGTCACGCGCCTGGACGTGGTCAACTACATCGCGCACGGCATCACCAAGAAGGAACAGCAGAAGCCCGAGAAGTCGGAGGCCGCGAAGGAAGAGAGCGACGAACAACAACCCGCCGGTGCGCTCGACGCGTACACGATGGACCTCAACCATCTGGCCAAGACCGGCAAGACCGACCCACTCATCGGACGCGAGCACGAGCTGGAGCGTGTCATCCAGGTGCTGTGCCGCCGGCGCAAGAACAATCCGCTGCTGGTGGGCGAAGCCGGCGTCGGCAAGACCGCGATCGCCGAAGGCCTCGCGCGGCGCATCATCGAGGGCCAGGTCCCCGACCTGCTGCGCGAGTTCACCGTGTATTCACTGGACATGGGCGCTCTGCTGGCGGGCACCAAGTACCGCGGCGACTTCGAGCAGCGCCTCAAGGCCGTGCTCAAGCAGCTCACCGAGAATCCGAAGTCGGTGCTGTTCATCGACGAAATCCACACCATCATCGGCGCCGGCGCGGCGTCGGGTGGAACGCTGGATGCATCGAACCTGCTCAAGCCAGCGTTGTCGACCGGCGCGCTGAAGTGCATCGGCGCAACCACCTATATCGAGTATCGCGGCATCTTCGAGAAAGATCACGCGCTGTCGCGCCGCTTCCAGAAAATCGACGTGCCCGAGCCATCCATCGCCGAGACGGTAGAGATCCTCAAGGGCCTCAAGACGCGCTTCGAGCAGCATCACGGCGTGAAGTACGCGCCTGCCGCGCTAACGACCGCGGCTGAGCTGTCGGCGCGCTTCATCAATGATCGCCATCTGCCCGACAAGGCGATCGACGTGATCGACGAGGCGGGCGCCGCACAGAAGATACTGCCCAAGTCACGGCAGAAAAAGATCATCAACAAGACCGAGATCGAGGAGATCGTCGCCAAGATCGCGCGCATTCCCGCGCGCAGCGTCAGCTCCGACGACCGCAACTCGCTCAAGACGCTCGACCGCGACCTCAAGAACGTCGTGTTCGGCCAGAACCAGGCGATCGACGCGCTGGTGTCGGCGATCCGCATGGCGCGCTCGGGCCTCGGCAACCCGCGCAAGCCGATCGGCAACTTCCTTTTCTCCGGCCCGACCGGCGTCGGCAAGACGGAGGTCGCGCGTCAGCTCGCGTACTGCATGGGCGTCGAGCTCATCCGCTTCGACATGTCCGAGTACATGGAGCGTCACGCGGTGTCGCGCCTGATCGGCGCGCCCCCGGGATACATCGGCTTCGACCAGGGCGGTCAGCTCACCGAGGCGATCACCAAGCACCCGTACAGCGTCCTTCTGCTCGACGAAATCGAGAAGGCGCACCCGGACATCTTCAACATCCTGCTGCAGGTGATGGACCACGGCACGCTCACCGACAACAACGGGCGCAAGGCCGACTTCCGCAACGTGATCATCATCATGACCACCAACGCAGGCGCCGAGGTGCTGTCGAAGGCATCGATCGGCTTCACCGACAACAAGCAGATGGGCGACGAGCTCGAGTCCATCAAGCGCATGTTCACGCCCGAGTTCCGCAACCGCCTCGACGCGACCATCTCGTTCGCGCAACTCGATCACGACGTCATCCTGCGCGTGGTCGACAAGTTCCTGCTCGAGCTCGAAGGCCAGCTTCACGAGAAAAAGGTTGAGCCGTCCTTCACCGTCGCGCTCAAGGAGTTCCTGGCAAGGAAGGGCTTCGATCCGCAAATGGGCGCGCGTCCAATGGCGCGACTCATCCAGGACACCATCCGCAAAGCACTCGCCGAGGAACTGTTGTTCGGCAAGCTGGCCAGCGGCGGCAAGGTGACCATCGACATCGACAAGGACGAGAAGATCAAGCTCGAGTTCGATGAGGCGAAGGAAATCGTGGAGCCCGTCGCCTAGATCGTCGGCGCTCATGCGTTCTGCCGGATCAGGCGGTCCGCACCACGGCGGGCCGCAGTCTTTGTCACCAACCTTCGTGGTCACCCTCTTCGTGTTGCTCGCGGCGGTGCTGACGTCCCGCGGCGCGCACGCCGCTGACGCGGCCACCGGGCGCGACATCGCCGCTAATTGCGCACCCTGCCACGGCACCGACGGTCGCAGCCGAGGCATCATCGCGCCGCTCGCGGGCAAGGACCAAGCGGCCATCGTCGCGGAGGTCAAGGCCTTTCGCAACGGGACGCGGCCATCGACGGTGATGCAGCAACTTGCGAAGGGTTACACCGACGCGCAGATCGAAGCTGCGGCCGCCTATCTGTCCGCACAAAAGCCCGCAGCTCGATGAGCGGATCGCGACGACGCTTTCTCGCCTCGTTCTCGGCGCTGATTGCGCAGACCGTCTGGTCGCCGATG
This sequence comes from uncultured beta proteobacterium, assembly GCA_963816915.1. Classification (GTDB taxonomy): domain Bacteria; phylum Pseudomonadota; class Gammaproteobacteria; order Burkholderiales; family Casimicrobiaceae; genus PALSA-1003. Next base: position 40,457 of record CAWFMK010000006.1, on the reverse strand, counting down.
CGGGTGCGCGCGGCCACCGCGCCGAAAGTTGTCGTGGTCGGCGGCGGTTATGGCGGAGCCACCGCGGCCAAGTATGTGCGCATGTGGAGCGGTGGCGGTATCGACGTCACGCTGGTCGAGCGCGATGCCGCCTTCGTGTCTTGCCCCGTGTCCAACCTGGTTATCGGTGGTACGCGCACGCTCGCCGACATCACCGTCGCCTACGATGCGCTCGAACGCTCGGGTGTGCGCCGGGTGCGCGACGAGGCCATCGCGATCGATCCGGTGGCGCGCACGCTGCGTCTGACCGGTGGAACCACGCTACCCTACGACCGATTGATCCTCTCGCCCGGCGTCGACTTCATGTGGGACCAGGTTCCGTCGCTGGCGAGCGCGGACGCGCAGGCGAAGGTCCTCAATGCATGGAAGGCCGGGCCGCAGACGGTGGCATTGCGTCGCCAGCTCGAAGCGATGCCGGACGGCGGACTGTTCGTCATCCATGTCCCGATGGCACCTTTTCGTTGTCCGCCCGCGCCGTACGAGCGCGCATGCCAGGTTGCGCTCTACTTCCAGAAGAGCAAGCCGAAATCAAAGGTACTCATCCTCGACGCCAACGAAGAGGTCCAGTCCAAGAAGGCGCTGTTCACGGCGGCGTGGGACGGGCGGTACAAGGGGCTTGTCGAGTATCGCCCCAACAGCGCGCTGATCGACGTCGACGTTGCCACGCTGACCGCGAAGCTCGATTTCGAGAACGTGAAGGCCGACGTGCTCAACGTCATTCCGCCGCAATTTGCCGGTGCGATCGCGCGAGAGCTTGGCATGGCCAACGCCAACGCTCGTTTTTGCCAGGTCGATTTCTTGACCTACGAATCGACCGTGCACAAGAACATCCATGTGCTCGGCGACTCGATCCAGGTCGCTCCGCTCATGCCCAAGTCGGGTCACATGGCCAATCAGCACGGCAAGGTGTGCGCCTCGGCGGTGGTGGCATTGCTCTCCGGACGAGAGGTCGAGCCTTCGCCCATCATCGCCAACACCTGCTACAGCTACATTGGCGAAAAGGACGCCGTGCACGTCGCCTCGGTGCACGCCTACGATCGCGACAAGAAAACCATGCTCGTCGTCCCCGGCAGCGGTGGACTCTCCGCCGAGCCCAACGCCGCAGAAGGTGAGCTTGCGCAGGGTTGGGCGCGCAACATCTGGGCCGACATGCTGGGATAGCCGGCGATAGGCGAAGATAAGCTCGCCACCCTTGTCTCTTTTATGTCCTTTCGTGGTGCCGCAACCAGTGCCCGCTAGCGCCCCGCAAACAGCAAGGTAAATTGTACAACTCAATGATTTATCTATGTTAGTAGGTCTGCTGCAACGCGACAATTTAGGTTGCTACGCTGCAACATTTTTGTTACTGTCATCCCTGAAGTAACGCCCGCCGGTAACCCGCACGACGAGCGTTCGCAGGGCTTGGGTTCGCATCTCCACCCCATCCATGCCCGCCCGACCGGTCGAACGATCTTCGCCGGAAGTGCTGTGACGAGCACGCGGCTTATGTCCACGCGCGAGTCGCTCGCGACGGAACCTGCCCGATGCAGGCGCCGCCGCAGACCAGGTACCGGGTTGCGCGTTGCGCAATGCCGGTGTGGCCACGATGCATACGATGGGAACGATCATGAAGAACTACGACCTCGAAGCGGCACGGCTCAAAAAGGACTGGGCGGAGAATCCACGCTGGAAAGGCATCAAGCGCGGGTATAGCGCCGAAGACGTGGTGCGCCTGCGCGGCTCGGTGCATATCGAGCACACGCTCGCGCGCCGCGGCGCCGAGAAGCTATGGAAGCTGGTGAACGAGGAACCGTTCGTCAATTCACTCGGCGCGATGACCGGCAACCAGGCCATGCAGCAGGTGAAGGCCGGCCTGAAGGCGATCTACCTCTCGGGTTGGCAGGTCGCGGCCGACGCCAACGTCGCCGGAGAGATGTATCCCGACCAGTCGCTCTATCCGACCAACTCGGTGCCGACGGTCGTGAAGCGCATCAATAACACCTTCGCGCGCGCCGATCAGATCCAGCACATGGAAGGCAGCGGCGACATCGATTTCTTCGCGCCGATCGTCGCCGATGCTGAAGCGGGCTTCGGCGGCGTGCTCAACGCGTTCGAGCTCATGAAGTCGATGATCGAGGCCGGCGCTGCCGGCGTGCACTTCGAGGATCAGCTCGCCTCGGTCAAGAAGTGCGGGCACATGGGCGGGAAGGTCCTGGTGCCGACGCGCGAAGCCGTCGAGAAGCTCATCGCCGCCCGCCTCGCGGCCGACTGCATGGGCGTCCCCACCGTTGTCCTCGCGCGAACCGATGCCGAGGCGGCCGATCTGGTGACGTCCGACATCGACGCCAACGACAAGCCGTTCTGCACGGGTGAACGGACCGTCGAGGGGTTCTACAAGACCCGAAATGGCCTCGATCAGGCGGTGTCGCGCGGACTCGCGTACGCCCCTTACGCGGACCTGCTCTGGTGCGAGACCGGCAAGCCGGATCTCGACTTCGCCAGGGCATTCGCCGAAGCGATCCAAGCCAAGTTCCCCGGCAAGATGCTCGCCTACAATTGCTCGCCATCGTTCAACTGGAAAAAGAACCTCGACGACGCGACCGTCGCCAAGTTCCAGAGCGAATTGGGCGCGATGGGTTACAAGTTCCAGTTCATCACGCTCGCCGGGTTCCACAGCCTCAACTACAGCATGTTCAACCTGGCGCATGGCTACGCACACAACCACATGTCGGCGTTCGTCGAGCTGCAGGAAGCGGAGTTCGCGGCGGTGTCGAAGGGCTTCACCGCGATCAAGCACCAGCGCGAAGTGGGGACCAGCTACTTCGATTCGGTGACGCAAACCATCCAGGGCGGCCAGTCATCGACCACCGCGCTGAAAGGCTCGACCGAAGACGAGCAGTTCTTCGACAAGCCGAAAGCAGAGTTGTCGATCGCCAGCGGCTGACCGCTGTCCTTTAGTAAGGAGCACCGACGGCGCGGCTCCCGCAAGGGGCGGCGCCGTTTGTTATTAAAGGATCATTTCCTGCCGCTGCCACCGCACCGCTTGATGCACGTCAATGCATCGGGCCGCGAAATACGTCTTACTGGCTGCAATCGGCAGGCGCGAGAAGCGCGACGTTACAACCGGTGGCGCATGTGCAACAAATCGTGGAGGACGTCCTGTGGGAACGCTGAATCCGGCTGCAACGACGATGGGTACAATTTTCGCAGCCGTATTCGTTGCTCTTTTGAGCATGACCACCGCCGGAGCGCAGACTTCGGAACGAACCGGCAAGCAAGTCGTCGACTCGCTTTGCATCTCGTGTCACGGCAGTGGCGCTTCCGGCGCCCCGAAAATCGGTGACAAGAAGGCGTGGAAGGATCGCGCAGCCAAAGGTCTTTCGGGATTGAGCAAGAACGCGCTAGCCGGCATCCGGCAAATGCCCGCGCATGGCGGCAATATGAAGCTCACTGACATCGAGGTCGAACGCGCCATTACCTACATGGTCAACCAGTCGGGTGGCCACTGGACCGAACCCGTCAGTCGCACCGTCGCAACAGCACCTCGCAGCGGCAAGGAAATTGTCGAGACGCAGTGCGTGAAGTGCCACGGCGAAGGCGTCGGCGGGGCTCCGAAGATCGGCGACCGCGCGGCCTGGATCCCTCGCCTGAAGCAGGGCCTCGACACGGTAGTTGCGTCCGCGATTCATGGCCACGGCGCGATGCCGCCACGCGGCGGGATGGCCGATCTCACAGATGTCGAGATCCGGAGCGCCATCGTTTATATGTTCAACTTCGGAACTGGCGCCGCAACCAATTAAGTTCGCTGCGCTGTTATCCCCTTTTGGGCACCTCGCTTGTCCGACGAGCGCTGCTCGACCGCGTCTGCACATCACCCACAGGCATTACGCGAAACGCGTCACCACGTCGATCTGCGCGTGTTAATCGAAACAGGAACGAATCGCATTCCGCAGATCGCTTGCTCCGCGCCAGCGCGCCTTGCGTCGAATTTACAACAGCCGGCGTTTCCGCTCCGCTTCTTGAACAACCATTGATGTAAGTCAATTGGGGCGCAAGGTCCTTTGGCGGATATTGGGTCACATGGTCCAGCCAACAGCGTCTGCAGCACAAAACGCGTCTACCCCCATCCCCGGCATCGTTGGACGTCTTTGCAAATCAGACGCCAATTCGCTCCACGTCCGCGCAACAACTACCCCTCTTCAACACGAGAGTCACATGAACATGAGAACGACTGTATATCGTCCCGCGTGGTTCGCGGCGGTGTTTATCGCTACAACGTCGATGTTTGCATCAGATGCTGCCCTCGCCGCTGATGCCGCGGCTGCCCAAGCGCTCGCCAGACAGAACAACTGCTTCAAGTGCCACGCCATCGACAAGAAGAAAGAAGGCCCCGCCTGGAAGGAAGTCGCACTCAAGCTCAAGAACGACAAGGACGCCGAGGCAAAACTGATCAAGCACCTCACCACTGGGCCGAAGGTCAAGTTCGACGATGGTCACGAAGAGGACCATCCGATCATCAAGTCGAAGAGCCCGGACGATACCAAGAACCTGGTCCAGTGGATCCTGTCGCTCTGATAGTCCTCGCAGGGAAAAAGCTATAACGAAACAACGACGACTCCGGCGTGCGGACGGCGGGTAACGGCGAGCAGAAGGGGAACGCAATGAAACGCCTCAAGAACGCGGTTTCACTGATCGTCACGGTGATTGGACTGAGCGTCGGCGCTTCTGCCTTCGCGGCCGATGCGCCCGCCGTGTCCACCACGGACGATCGTGTGAAGGAGGCGCTCGCCAAGGACGCCGTATGCACCAAGTGTCACGACGAAAACGACAACAAGCCGATACTGGCGTATTACCAGACGCGCCATGGCGTCAAGGCCGATCCGCGCACCCCGGGTTGCCAGACCTGTCACGGCGCGAGCGACGCGCACGTCAAGAATCCGCAGGGCGTCACGCCGCGGCCCCAACCCGATACGGTGTTCGGTACCGGCCCTAAACGCGTCTCCTCCGTCGACGACCAGACGGGCACCTGTCTCACCTGTCACAAGTCCGGCAGCCGAACCTATTGGTCGGGCAGCGTCCATCAAGATCGCGACCTCGTGTGCAGCAATTGCCATGTCATACACGCACCGACCGATAAGGTCCTGACCAAGATCACCCAGCCCGAGGTCTGCTTTGCCTGCCACAAGACCCAACGCGCCCAGATCAACATGATCTCGACGCACCCGATCCTGGTCGGCAAGGTCGCATGTTCGGACTGTCACAATCCGCACGGCTCGACGGCATCGAAGCTGATGGTCAAGGACACAGTCAACGAGACCTGCTACACCTGTCACGCCGAAAAGCGCGGACCGTTTCTGTGGGAACACAGCTCGGTCGTCGACGACTGCACCAACTGCCACACGCCGCATGGCTCGACCAAGCCGGCCCTTCTCAAGGCGCGGGTTCCATGGCTCTGCCAGGAATGCCACAGCGGCGATCATGGTGCTGCCATCAATAGCGGTGCGAACCTGCCGACGGGCAACGCCACCACGGTGAACGGTCAGCAGCCGCTCGGCGCCCAGAGCCCGCGCGCCCAAACGAACGCCCGTGCCTGCCTCAACTGCCATGTCCTGATCCATGGCTCGAACCACCCGGCCGGCGCCAAGTTCCAGCGCTGATCGAATGCCATAGGGGAGCTAGTCATGAACGCGAACAAGGGTCGTCGAGTCGCCGTCCGCGCGTCGGTGCTGGCGGTGCGCGCCGCCGTGCTGGCGATGGCCGCCGTGTCGGCGGCCTACGCAGCAGATCCTGCACCGGCGGACCCGGCGGTCACCGCGCTGACCCAGCCGACCAACTCGGTCGAGGCCGGCGTCGGTTACGTGACCCAGGATTCGTTCAAGTACGGTCAGTACAACGGCCTGTTCAACAAGGGCGCGTACGGCATTCTGAATTTCAATATCCGCGACGAAACGGCGTATGACGAGGACAGTGCCTTTCGGTGGCGCATCTTCGGCACAGATCTGGGTCTCGATACACGCAGTGCCTATGCGGAAGTCGGCAAACAGGGCACGTTCCGCATCAGCGTGGGCTTCGACGAGCTGCGCAGCAACTATACCGACAGCTATCAGACGCCTTACCTGGGCAGCGGCACGAATACGTTGACGCTGCCCCCGACGTGGCTGAAACCGGTGGTGCCCCAGGTGAGCGCGACGGCCGGTAACTTCCGCGCGCTCTCGCCCACTGCCGGGCTCGGGCCGACCATTGTCAATGGGGTCGTGACTCAACCGACCGCAGCGCAACAGGCCGCCGTAAAGAGCATCATCGCGGCCGACGTCCCGTCGTTCAACAATCTCAATCTCGATACGGTCCGCAAGGTCTACTCGGAAGGGTTGGGGTTCAACATCGACCCGCGGTGGGACATGAAGTTTTCCGCGAGCCAGACCCAACAGAACGGGCTGAAGCCCCTCAACATGATCAGCCTCGCGTCGGGTACTTTTTCCGGGGTGATGCCGAACCTGATCGACCAGACCACGAACCAGTACAACGCGAGCATCAACTACACGGGTGAGAAGTTCTATTTCACGGCGGCTTATTACGGTTCGTATTTCAGCAACAACAACAACTCGATGACGTTCGAGAATCCGTTCGTCAAGGGCAGTCTCGCGACGATGAGCACTGCCCCGAGCAACGATTTCAACCAGTTCATTCTGAAGGGCGGCTATAACTTCACGCCCACGACAAAGCTGGTGATGGGTGCATCCTACGGACGCAATACGCAAAACGACCAGTTCCTCAACAATGCCGTCGATCTGCCGATCGGGCTGCCGACGTCCTCGCTCAACGGACTGGTGATCTCGGAAATGTTCACGGCGCGCCTGACCGCGAAGCCGGTCAAGAACCTCAACGTCGGCCTCGGCTACACCTACAACGATCGGGACAACAAGACACCGGTCAACACGTACGCGTTCTACGATGCCGAGGAACCGAAGACCGGCGCCTCCTCGTTCAACGGTACGCTCGGCCTGCCCGCCGGCACGCTCGGCAGCAACATCAACATCTATGCGAATCGTCCGTACAGCAAGAAGGTGAACACGGCCGTTGCGGATGCAGATTACCTCTTTGCGCCGGGCCAGTCGGTGAAGGGCGCCTACGAATACCAGCAGATCGATCGCAACTGCCCAGGCTCATGGATCAACTGTGCCGATGCGACCCAGACGCGGGAGAATACGCTGCGGCTCGCCTACGACGGCAACATCAGCGAGAACTTCAGCGCCCGGGCGAGCTACGCCTATTCGCAGCGCCGGGTCGATTACGATCCGAACGCCTGGCTGGCGCTGGTGCCGATGGCCAATTTCGTCCCCGGGGCGCCGACGGTTGGCGCGACGACCAGCGTGGCCGCGTTCCTCGCGGCAACGGGCCTCGGCGGCTATGGCCCCAACGCGCCGTACGTCGCGCTCCAGCCAGGCAACCTAGGCATCTTCTTCCCGAACAACAGCGCGTTGCCGCAGGCGCTGTACGGCAGTCGCAACGACATCCACGAGATTCCCGGGATGGCGCGGTTCAACATGGCCGATCGCGACCGCAACAAGGTGCGCGCTTCGCTCGACTGGCAGGCGCTCGAAGCGCTGTCGGTGCAGGCGGGTGTGGAATACATCGACGACAACTATACCAATTCGGTCTACGGGCTAACGAGCGCCAAGAATTGGCAGGTGAATCTGGAGGCCACGTGGCAGGCCACCGAGGACTTCAGCGCCAACCTCTGGTACACCTACCAGAACCAGCAATATCAGAGCGGTGGGATTTCCTACAGTGCCGGGCAACTCACCAATGCGGCGAACGTCGGCGGCGTCGCCGGCAACACCGTCGTATCAGGTGGATGCTTCTCCACGGTGTTTGACAAGAACATCAACGCCAAGATCGACCCCTGCCTCAACTGGAACGCCGACCAGCGCGACCGGGTGAACTCGCTCGGCTTGGGCTTCAATTGGAAAGGCCTCATGTCCCGTAAGCTCGACTTGTGGGGCGACGCGATCTTCACCTGGGCAAAGACCAGCAATGGCATGACGGGCGGAACCTACGCGAACAGCCCGTTCGCCGTGGCAGGAGCGCCGGCTGTCGTACCTGCGGCGTTCTTCATCCCCGCGGCCGACCTGCCCGAAGTCACCAACAATACGATCGCGTTGCGGCTGCTCGCGCAGTACAGCCTCGACAAGAAATCCGCGGTCCGCTTCATGTACCTTTATGGGCAACTCCACTCCACCGACTACGCCCTCGACGGAACGCAATACGGAACCATCACCAGCGTGTTGCCGACGAACCAGACCAATCCGAACTACAACGTGTCGGTGTTCGGTCTTTCGTATGTCTACAACTGGCAGTAGCTGGCCGTGCTTCCGGGGCAGGCACCGGTTTAGTATTGCTCCGCATTTGACCACGACACGTTGACCGCATCGATCGGATAGGCGCATGGCCGAAACAACTCCTCCCACATCCCGCTGGCGACGATTACACGATTTTTTCCTGCGACCGTCCTCTTTGTCGCTCGCATCGGTCGTCGCGATCGGGATGATCTGCGGACTCATGTTCTGGGGAGCGTTCAATACCGGCATGGAGGCGACGAATTCCCTCACCTTCTGCACGACGTGCCATGAGATGCGCGACACGGTCTTCCAGGAATACAAGGAGACCGTGCACTACAAGAACCGGTCGGGTGTCCGGGCCGCGTGCCCCGATTGCCACGTGCCGAAGGATTGGACGCACAAGTTCGTGCGCAAGGTCCAGGCGAGCTCGGAGCTTTACAGCAAGTTCGTCTCGGGTGCGGTCGACACGCCTGAAAAGTTCGAGGCGAAACGGATGGAACTCGCGGAGCACGTGTGGAAGACCATGAAGGAAAGCGATTCGAGGGAGTGTCGCAATTGCCATTCGTGGGATGCCATGAATCCGGAAAAGCAGCATCCGCGCGCGCGAACCAAGATGGCGCAGGCCCAGAAGGAAGGCAAGACGTGCATCGATTGCCACAAGGGTATCGCCCATCTGCTGCCCAAGGAATATGTCGAAGATGAGGAATGACCCGTACTCCCCTGCATATACGATAAACGGGAGAAATTGATGACCACAGTCGTGTGGACCGTGTTCGCGGTCGGCATCATGATCGTGATCTTTTCAAGCTGCGTGGTGATTGTTGCGGCGGGAATCCGATTCCTCGAGCACGCGCTGGCGAGACGCCACGAGAAGTTCCTCATCTGACGGTGAGATCGACGGTGGTCACTTCACGGTCCATCGTTCCGTTCGGAACACTGGGTCTTTGTATCGGAATGCTTTTTGCACCCGATGCGACCGCGCTGGAGGTCACGTCAAGAAGGTAGGGTCGGCCCGGAAAGACGTTGCCGCCAAATACCTGGGGAGCGTCGGCGCCGAGGACAAGCTCTACAAGCACGTGACGACAGGACGGAAAGCCAAATTCGACGAGTCACGAAGAGAGTCATCCCGTCGTCAAGACCAGCGATCCTGATCGGATCAACAATCTCGTGAACTGGATCCTGTCGCTGAAGTAGCGGGCAAGGGTCGATGGCGACGCTGCGCCAATTGCATACATATTAAGATTCACGGATGTCTCATGCGACAGTCCGGCTCTTTTTCGCCCTCTGGCCCGACGACGCGATGCGGCGCGCGCTGGCGGCGTGCGCCAGCGCGGTCGTCGTTCAGACGGGCGGTCGTGAAGTCGCGGCGGGCAATCTGCACCTGACCCTGGCGTTCATCGGAGAACGCCCGACCACGCTGGTGCCCTCCCTTTGCCAAACGGCGGCCCTCGTGCCCGTCTCGCCGATGCGGCTAGTGCTCGACGAAGTCGGTTGCTGGCGCAAGAGCGGCATCGCATGGCTGGGGTCGCACGCGCCGGACCCGAACGTGGTGACGCTGCAGTCGCGATTGCTCGACGCGCTGGCGACCATCGGTATTGAATTTCCGGAATCGCGCTTCACGCCGCATGTTACGCTCGCGCGCAAGGTTGTCTCGCGCATCGCGCTGATGCTCGCCCGGCCGCTGGTCTGGGAGAGCGCGTCGTTCGCGCTGGTCGCTTCGGAGCTCGCTCCGGGCGGCGTGCGCTATCGCATCATCGAAACATGGCGCTCGGACGTATAAATACGTCAGCCGCCGCGCGCGATCGGCCGTGAAGGATCGGACGACCATTCGCTCCACGATCCCGGATACAAGCGCGAACCGGAGAGGCCCGCGACTTCCATCGCCAGGACGTTGTGGCACGCGGTCACGCCCGAGCCGCACTGATGCACGACTGATGCGGGCGCGCGATCGCCCAGTTGCGCCTCGAACTCGTGGCGCAGTGTTTGCGGGGACTTGAAGGTGCCCTGCGGCGTGAGGTTAACCATGTTCGGTCGGTTGAGCGCGCCGGGAATGTGTCCGGCGACCGGATCGATCGGCTCCATGTCGCCGCGAAAGCGTTCCGGCGCGCGCGCGTCGAGCACGGTCAACGTGCCGTCGCCGAGATGCTCCAGAATTTCGTCCGCTGTCGCGCCGGCGCAGCTCGTCTGGCGCTCGAATCGAGCAGGACGCGGCGAGGGTAGTTCGGCGCTGAGCGGGCGTCCCTCAGCGATCCATTTGTCGAGTCCACCGTCGAGCACCGCGACGCGATCGTGGCCGAGCCAGCGCAGAGTCCACCACAACCGCGACGCCCACATTCCCGTGTTCTGGTCGTACGCGACGAGCTGCGTATCACGGCCGATGCCGATGTTGCTCAGTTTCTCGACCAGCGCGCCGATGTCAGGAAGCGGATGCCGGCCGTTGCGGCCGGTTTTGACGCCGGACAGGTCGCGATCGAGGTGCAGGAAAAAAGCCCCCGGCACGTGCCCGTGTCGATACGCCGCCTCGCCGGCGCCGACGTCGCTCAGGTTATGCCGGCAATCGACGATCACCAGGGATGGGTCGCCGAGCTTGGCCGCTAGCTCGTCGGTGGGAATGAGCGTCTTGTACTGCATCGGACGTCGCCTGGTCGCGTCGCTTAGAAAAGCGTGCCCGCGATCGGCCACACCTGGATCGATTCGATACCGAGCTTCGCGAGTGCAGGCTCGACCTGCTTGCGATCGCCCACCGCGATGATGACCATGGTCGACGGATCCAGGTATCGATGTGCGAGCTTGTCCGCGGCCGGAGCGCGGACGCTCGCGTATTCCGCGGGCAAGCGTTGGAAATAGTCGAGCGGAAAAGCGTAGACGAAAAGGTCGGAGAACGACGCCGCCACCGCGCCGTTGGTTTCGAAGCGCGCGGGCAGCGATTGCATCAGCGCACCGCGGCCCTGCGTCATTTCCGACGGTGAGATCGGCGAGGACTGAGCGCGCGCCAATTCAGCGAGGATCTCGGCGACCGCGGGGGCCGAAACATCGGTGCGCACTGCCGTCGCAACGTAGAACGCTCCCTGGGTTCGCCCGTAGTCGAAACGCGACTGCGCCCCATACGTGTAGCCCTTGTCCTCGCGCAGGTTCTGGTTGATGCGACTCGTGTAACCGCCGCCGACGATGAAATTGAGCACCTGCAATGCCGGGTAATCCGGCGTGGTGCGTACCGTTCCCAGACGGCCGACGCGAAGCTCCGTCTGCGGAGCATCGGGCTTGTCGACGATGATCGCGCGCGCCTTGACCGTCGTCGGCACCGGAACTGCCGCCGGCGCGGGGGCTGTGCCGACTCCCTGCCATGCTCCCCATTCGCGCTCGGCGAGTTCTCGCGCGCTGGCGGCGTCGATGGCGCCCACGACAATCAGCGCCGCGTTCTGCGGTCGGAAGCGCGCCTGCCACCAGCGGTTCAGATCATCGCGCGTCGTCTGCGCGACCGATTGCTCGGTGCCTATGCCCGGCACGCCGAGCGGATTGGCCGGACCGAACACGGCGCGCGCGAACGCGGCGCCGGCAAGGGTGGCTCCTTCTTCGCGCGCGCTTGCGATCTCGCTCTCCCGCGACTTGCGCTCGCGCTCGATCTCGTCGGGCGGAAATACCGGATGCTGCGCAATGTCGGCGAGCACGCGCATGCTATCACCGGTATTGCGGGACAGGCTTTCAACCATCAGTGTCGTCGTGTCGCGCAACGTCAACGCGTTGTAAGCGCTCCCCAGTTGCTCGAGCTGCTCGGCGATGGCCAGCGAGTCGCGCGTGGTCGTCCCTTCGTCGAGCAGCGACGCGGCGAAATCGGGGACGCCGGGCAGCGCGGGATCGGTCGAGGCGAGCCCGCCGTTGACCACCAGCTCGATGCTGACCAGCGGCATCTGCGGGCGCTGAAGGTGCAGCACGGTCAGGCCGTTGGCAAGCTTGAACGACTGCGGCTTCGGGAGCACCGGCACACGCGCCGGACCGGGCTTGGGGGGAGTGTTGCGCCACGGCTCGTCGGCGTTGATCGACTCGGTGCCGCTGGCGACGATCGGCGCAGGCGGAGGCGGATCGGGGTCGAGCTTCTTTTCGCCGCGCACCGCGCAGATGACCACGCGGCCATTGCCGCGCAAGCGCTCGCGCACGACGCGCTTGACGTCGGCCGCGCTCACGCGGGCGTAGCGCTCGATGTCCTTGGGCAGGTAACCTGGATCGCCCAGATACTGGTTGTACATGTTGAGTTGATCGGCGCGACCTCCGACCTTTTGCAGGTCCGCGTAGAGCGTGCGCTCGATCTGGTTGCGCGCGCGCTCGACTTCGCGATCGGTCGGCCCTTCATCGGCAAGACGCTTGAGCTCGGCATCGACGAGCGGTTGCAGCTCGGCCGCAGTGTGTCCGGCGCGCGCAACGGCTTGCAGCTGGAAGATGGAGGTCAACGCGTAAGAATCCTGGTCGGCCGAGACATCCTGTGCGACCTGAAGATCGTGCACCAGCTTCTGGTAGAGACGGCTCGCCTTGCCTCCGGCGAGAATGCTCGACGCGATGGTCAACTCGGCGTCGTCCGGCGCAAATTTGGGCGGCGTGAGCCAACCGATGTCGAGGCGCTCGAGCTCGATCTGGTCGGTCAGCGTGAGGCGTTGCTCGGACGTGAGCGCTGGCGTCACGACGCTGGGTGAGGCAATGTCGTCGCCGCGGCGAAAGGTGCCGAACTGCTTTTGCACCAGGCGCTTCGCGTTGGCGGTGTCGAAGTCGCCCGCGATCACCAGCGTCGCGTTGTTGGGCCGGTAGTAGCGTTTGAAAAAGTCGCGTACGTCGGCAATGCGTGCGGCCTGGATGTCGACGTGCGAGCCGATGATATCGGGCCGATACGGATGGCCCACCGGGAAAAGCGCATGGAACATCGCCTCGTCGACGATGCCATAGGGGCGGTTCTCGGACGATTGCCGGCGTTCATTGCGAACGACATCCTGCTGATTGCTGAGCGCGGTCTGGTCGAGCGCATCGAGCAGATAGCCCATGCGATCGGCGTGCGTCCATAGCGCGAGCTCGAGCTGGTTCGACGGTACCGTGTCGTAATAATTCGTGCGGTCGAACGAGGTCGAGGCGTTGGAATCGCTCACGCCCGCCGCCGCCAGGAGTTCGTCGGCGAGCCCGCGCTTGGCGTGCTTGGTGCCGGTGAACATCATGTGTTCGAACAAGTGCGCGAACCCGGTGCGTCCCGGCTCCTCGTTGGCAGCGCCGACGTGGTACCAGAGGTTGACTGCGACCACCGGCAGCGTGCGGTCCTGCGCGAGTATCACTTCAAGGCCATTGCCGAGCCGGTATTTCTCGTAGGGAATCGTCGGAAGCGATGGCGGGCTCGGAGTCACGGCTGCACTCGCACCGGCGTTGAGGGTCAATGCCAGTCCGGCGACTGAGAGCAGCGAACGCGTGGAACGCATGGAGTGGTGGCCTTGAAGGGGAAGGTGCGGCAGCCGCCGGCAACATAACCGGCGGTGCTCGGAACGATTGCTTCGACGTCACATATGCGGTGACAGTTCCCGCCGCAGGAATTCGTGAAAGTGCTGCATGCCGTCTTCCATCGGGGACTGGTAGGGGCCGACTTCGCTGCGCCCCTGCTTCCACAGCGCGCGCCGCCCCGCGTCCATGCGCTCGCCGATTTCGTCGTCCTCGCTCGCGGTCTCCATGTACGCGGCCTGTTCCGCCTCGACGAACTCGCGCTCAAACAGCGCGATCTCCTCGGGGTAGTAGAACTCGACGATGTTGGTCGTGCGGTCGACGCCATCGGGGATGAGCGAGCTCACGATCAGCGCGTGCGCGTACCATTCCAGCATGACGTTGGGGTACAGCGTGGCCCAGATCGCGCCGTGCGCCGGGGGCTCGCCGCGATAGTAGTCGAGGACCGCCTTGTGCCAGCGTTCGTAGGTCTTGGTTCCGGGCTTCGCGAGTCCCGCATTCACGCCGACCGTCTGCACCGAATAGCGATCGTTGAACTGCCAGCGCAGGTCGTCGCAGGTGACGAACTGGCCCAGTCCGGGATGGAACGGGCCGACGTGGTAGTCCTCGAGATAGACCTCGATGAAGGTCTTCCAGTTGTACGCGCAATGCTTGATCTCGACGCGATCGAGCACGTAGCCCGAGAAGTCGAAGTTGCCAGCCGGGTCAACGCCCTCGAGTTCGCGCGCGATGTCGCGCTTGCCGTCGAACAGCAGGCCGTTCCAGCGCTGGAGCGGAGTGCTGCGAAGCTTCACGCATGGCTTGTCCTCGAACAGCGGCGCGCCGAGCAGGCCGCCCTTCAAGTCATAGGTCCAGCGATGGATGGGGCAGACGATATTGGGCGCGTTGCCGCGGCCGTCGAGCATGATGGCCTGCCGGTGACGGCAGATGTTCGACAGGAGTTCCACCGCGCCGGCACCCTCGCCGTTTCGGACCAGCACTTGCGCCTTGTCGCGCCAATCGAGCGTGTAGTAGTCGCCGGCTTCCGGGACCATGAGCTCATGGCCGACATAGCCTGGCCCCTGCGCGAACAGGTGCTTTTGTTCGAGCGCATAGATTGCGGGATCGCAATACCAGGATACGGGAAGCTGCGAAGTAGCGGAGCGCAGCCGGTCCGCAGTCGCGAGGTTCGACATCAGCCTTTCCTTTCGTGAACCGCCAACCCAACAACCAATATAAGTGGCGGCTTCGATGCGAACGGAGGCCGCCCCCCAACCGATTTGCTAAGTCAGCCATCGCCTACGAAAGTCGTAGCCAGGCTGCGTCGTCAAATGAGATTGCAATTATAGCCTCGTATCGACCCCCGGTCCACGCCAAAGTTCCGGCCGAAATGCACGCTCGGGAGCACGCCTCGAGCATTGCCGCATAGGCAGAATTGCGGTAGGTTCACTGAAATTCAGGCGCTTTTGCGCACGCCGTCGTGGGCGTCCGTCGCGAACGTCTCCTTCTCCTCCTTCCCCTCTTCCATGTCCACCCCGTCGTCCACCGCACCTTCCGGCGCGCCGCCTCCCGCCAGCTTCGAGACGGCGCTGGCCGAACTCGAATCCATCGTCGCCAGGATGGAGGCGGGCCAGCTGCCACTGGCCGACGCGCTGGCGGCCTACAAGCGCGGTGCCGACCTGCTTCAGTATTGCCAGGCCGCGCTGAAGGATGCGCAGCAGCAGGTGCAGGTCCTGGAAAAGGGCGTGCTGAAATCCTTCACGGTCCAGGCGGGCGCCGAAGCGGGCGATGAACCCTGACATCGAATTCGCGGTGTGGTCGGGCGAGCGTGCGCAGCGCGTCGTCGCGGTCATGGAGCAGCACCTGCCGCCCATCGACGACCCTCCGCTCGCGCTGCACGCGGCGATGCGCTACGCCGCGCTCGGCGGCGGAAAACGCGTGCGCGCGCTGCTCGCCTATGCGAGTGGCGAGCTCGCCGGCGCCGACGACGATCGCGTCGATGCCGTCGCGGCTGCTGTCGAGTTTATCCACGCGTATTCGCTCGTGCACGACGATCTCCCGTGCATGGACGACGACGTGCTGCGCCGGGGCAAGCCGACGGTGCACATCGCATTCGGTGAAGCGACCGCATTGCTCGCCGGCGATGCGTTGCAGTGCCTTGCCTTCGAAGTCGTCGCGCGCGCGCCCGATGCCTCGCCGCGCATCGCGCTGCTCGCCCACGCTGCCGGATCACGCGGCATGGCCGGCGGACAGGCGCTCGATCTGCAAGCGGTCGGCAATGCTTCTGCGCTGGAGGACGTCGAGCGCATGCACCGGTTGAAGACCGGCGCACTGATTCGTGCGGCCGTTCGTCTGGGCGCAGCGTGCGGTGCCAAGGCGCACGACGTCGACGCGCTCGATCGATACGCCGCGGACGTGGGCCTCGCGTTCCAGATCGTCGACGACGTGCTCGACGTCGAGGGCACCGCGCAGAGCCTCGGCAAGACCGCGGGCAAGGACGCCGCCCAGCAAAAACCGACTTACGTGTCGCTGCTCGGCGTCGAGGGGGCGCGCCAGCGCATCGAGGCGCTGCGCAAGAAGGCACATGCTGATCTGGTCGATTTCGGCACCGCCGCGCGCCGGCTGCACGAGATCGCCGACTGGATCGCGCTTCGATCGAGCTAGACTGCGATGCTGCTCGAAACCATTCACGCTCCTGCCGATTTGCGCCGCCTCGCGCCGGATCAGCTGCCAGCGCTCGCGCATGAGCTTCGCGACTTCGTCGTGCAATCGGTCAGCCGCACCGGCGGCCATCTTTCATCGAACCTCGGCACCATCGAGCTTACCGTCGCGCTGCACTACGTTTTCGACACGCCGTGGGATCGCCTGGTATGGGACGTGGGTCATCAGACCTACGCGCACAAGGTGCTGACCGGGCGCCGCGAAGGCATGGCGACGCTTCGTCAACTCGGTGGTGTCGCCGGGTTTCCGCGCCGGGCCGAAAGCGAGTACGACACCTTCGGAACCGCGCATTCGTCGACGTCGATCTCGGCGGCGCTCGGCATGGCAATCGCGGCGCGAATCCGTGGCGAGCAACGCAAGGTCGTCGCGGTGATCGGCGACGGCGCCATGAGCGCCGGCATGGCCTTCGAGGCGCTGAACAACGCCGGCGCCGCGCATGCGGACATGCTCGTCGTGCTCAACGACAACGACATGTCGATCTCGGAGCCTGTCGGCGCATTCAACAACTATCTGGCCCGCCTGCTCTCGGGTAGCGTCTACAACACGGTGCGTCGCGGTGGCAAGGAGGTGTTGTCGAAACTGCCGCCGGTCAAGGACTTCGCCAAGCGCTGGGAAGAGCACATGAAGGGCATGGTGCTTCCCGGCACGCTATTCGAAGAGCTCGGTTTCAATTACATCGGTCCCATCGACGGCCATGACCTCAGCCTGCTGGTGCGCACACTGCACAACGTCCGCCAGCTCTCCGGACCGCAGCTCCTGCACGTAGTCACACGCAAGGGACACGGCTACGCCAAAGCCGAGGACGACCCGATTCTCTATCACGGTGTCAGCCGTTTCGATCCCGACGTCGGGCATCACCGCGAAGGCTGCGGGCAAGCCAACTTACACGCAGGTTTTTGGCGACTGGTTGTGTGACATGGCCGATCGCGACGCGAGACTCATCGGCATCACGCCGGCGATGCGCGAGGGCTCCGGTCTGGTGCGCTTCTCGAAAGAGCACGCCAACCGCTACTTCGACGTCGGCATCGCCGAGCAGCATGCGGTGACGTTCGCCGCCGGGCTTGCCTGCGAAGGCATGAAGCCCGTCGTAGCGATCTACTCCACGTTCCTCCAGCGCGCCTACGATCAGCTGATCCACGACGTGGTGCTGCAAAACCTCCCGGTGATGTTCGCCATCGATCGCGGCGGCATCGTCGGCGCCGATGGCCCCACGCACGCGGGGAGTTTCGACCTCACCTATCTGCGCTGCCTGCCCAATACGACGGTGATGGCGCCCGCGGACGAGAACGAATGCCGGCAGATGCTCTATACGGCTTTTCTCATGGACACACCCAGCGCGGTCCGCTATCCCCGCGGGTCGGGTCCGGGTGTGGCGATCCAGCGTGAGATGCAGGCGCTGCCGATCGGCAAGGGCGAAGTGCGTCGCGAGTCCAGGCGAAAGCAGCCGCATCGCATCGCCGTGCTCGCCTTCGGCAGCATGGTGCAGCCGGCGCTGCAAGCCGCGGAACAGCTCGAAGCGACCGTCGCCAACATGCGTTTCGTCAAGCCGATCGACATCGACCTGATCGTGCGGCTCGCGAATTCGCACGACGCGCTGGTCACGGTCGAGGAGAACGTGATCGCCGGTGGCGCCGGCAGCGCGGTGGCCGAAGCGCTCGCCCAGCGCGGCATCGTCAAACCGATGCTCCACCTCGGATTGCCCGACGCCTTTATCGAACACGGTGATCCGGCGCTGCTGCTGGCACAATGCGGGCTCGACGCCGACGGCATCGCCGCATCGATCGTAGAGCGTTTTGGCGTGCAGCCGGTGGCCGCGCCGGCGCAGGCGAATGCGGCGACCAAGCCCGCGGCATAAGGCGTGGCCTGTTCTTTCAGAAGACAGTGATGAACCGACTCGAGTCACCCGGCATCCCCGACGTCCAATCGCACGCCGATCAGCGCGCACTCGCGATCGACCGCGTCGGCATTCGTAGCCTTCGCTACCCGATCCGTTTCGAGGATCGGGGCAGCGACGACAGCGTCGACGTGCAATCGACGGTGGCGACCTTCGGCGTCTACGTCGCGCTGCCCGCGGACCGCAAAGGCACGCACATGTCGAGGCTGGTCGCCGCCATCGACGAGATGCACGAGGCGTTTTCGCTGGCGCAGCTGCCGGAGTGGGTCGCGGCGCTGCTGCGCAGGCTGGAAAGCGATGCCGGCAGCGTCGACATCGAATTTCCGTGGTTCATGCGCAAGACAGCGCCGGTGTCCGGCGTGGGCAGCGTGATGGATTACACGGTGAAGCTCGCCGCGCGTGCCGATGCGCGAAGCTGCGAGGTGACCGCGAGCATCGTCATCCCGGTGATGAGCCTGTGCCCGAGCTCCAAGGCCATCGCCGACTACGGTGCGCACAACCAGCGCTCGCACCTCAGCATCGACGTGCGACCCAGGTTCGGCGCGCGGCTCTCCCTCGCCGAGCTCGTTCGCATCGGCGAGGAGGAGGCATCGTGCGAGCTTTACGGACTGCTCAAGCGCAACGACGAGAAATACGTCACCGAGCGCGCGTACGAGCGGCCGCGTTTCGTCGAAGACCTGGTGCGCGGCATCGCGTCGCGCCTGCAGGGCGACGCGCGGTTCGCCGGGTTTCGCGTCGCCGCCGAGAACTTCGAGTCCATCCACAACCACTCCGCGTACGCGGAGATCGCGCGCGGCACCATCTGAGCGCAGGGCGCGGACGCGTCAGGCGGATCGCGGGCGGGCGCGCGGGCGCGGATACTGTGCCACGCTTCCGGCCTCCCGCTCGAAGGCGTCGCGCGGCGAGAGCTGCCGCAGCTGTCCCGTCGTGATTGCCGCGTAGTGCCGCAGCGCCGCCAGGCGCGCGTTGGCCTCATCGCAAGGGCGCGTCGAGTTCACCCAAAGCGCGGGATCGAGGCGGCGCATGTCGAACGCCGACGAGTAGCTGCGCATGGTCTTGCGTCCATCGCGGTCGAAGTACTCGTGGAAGTACGACATCGCCAGCTCGCGCAGGCTGCGATACACGGCGTCGCGATGGCGAAGATGCATGCCGTTGCTCTTGGAGATCGCACCCCACGCACCGCGCTCGCGAAAAAGCGCGATCACATGCGGGTCGTCGCTCTGAGAGCAGTCGAGGTGCATCACCAGCGGCGGGCGGCCATGGATCCACATGGCACACGCGGCGACGAACGCCGCCTCGATGCAGTGTGCCCGGCGCTGCGCGAGAACTTCGCTCACCGACAGCAGCGTTTCGCCGCCGAGCTCGTAGTTGATGGGAATCGCGGAAACGAACTGCTGCACCTTCTGCGGCGTGTCGAGCGCCCGCAGCGCCGCGTAGGCGGCGCGCTCGAGGCCCAGCTCGGCGCGAGACGCCGGTCGCGTGGCGGCGGAGGTGCCCATGCGCGGCGATCATAGCACCGGCGCGATGCCGCGCTCGACTCCGGCGACGCGGTCACCGCGGGGCGCGCGGTACAATGCAGCTTCATGAAACCGGTCGCGATTTTCCGCTTTTCACCCACCGAAGGCGCCGGCCATTTCGGCGAATGGCTGGACGCGCAGGGCATCGCCTCGAAGCTCATCGCGATCGATCGCGGCGACGCCGTTCCCACGAATCCGCGCGAGTTCGCAGGCATCGGCATGATGGGCGGGCCGATGAGCGCGAACGACGAGCTGCCGTGGAACGCGCCGCTGCTCGCGCTGGTGCGTGCCGCCGTCGCCGAGGAGATTCCGGTCATCGGGCATTGCCTCGGCGGCCAGCTTTTCGCTAAGGCGCTGGGCGCGCAGGTGCGCGCGCACCGAAACCCCGGAGATCGGCTGGGGCGACGTGCGCGACCGCGCGACGCCGGCGTGGTTCGGCGGCCGCCACGCCTTCTCCACCTTCCAGTGGCATTACGATATTTTCGAACTGCCGCCCGGCGCCACGCGGGTGCTGACCAACGATTTCAACCGCAACCAAGGCTATACGCTCGAGCAAGCACGTCGGTTTCCAGTGCCACATCGAGATGACGCGCTCGATGGTCGAGACCTGGTGCCGCGCCGGCGCGGACGAGCTTCCGCCGTCGACCGTGCGCGCCACGCAGAGCAGGGATGACATCATGCGCGATCTCGACGCACGCCTCGCTGCGTTGTCGCGCGTGGCCGACGACGTCTACGCGCGCTGGACGCAAGGACTGGCGCGCTGATGCCGTCGATCCGGTCGCTTCCCGACCAGCTCATCAACCAGATCGCCGCCGGCGAAGTCGTCGAGCGGCCCGCGGCGGCGCTGAAGGAGTTGCTCGAAAACAGCGCTCGATGCCGGCGCCACGCGAGATCGACGTCGACCTGGCGCGAGGCGGCGTCAAGCTGATCCGCGTCGCCGACAACGGCAGCGGCATCGAGCGCGAGGACCTGCGGCTCGCGGTCGCGCGCCACGCGACGTCGAAGCTATCCAGCGCCGAGCGACCTGGAGGCGATCGCCACGCTGGGATTTCGCGGCGAGGCGCTGCGCCAGCATCGCCGTCGGTCGCGCGCGTTTGCGCTGACGTCGCGCTCGCGCGACAAGCCGCACGCGTGGCGCATCGAGGTCGACGGCGGCGAGGTCGGCCTGCCGCAGCCGGCGGCGCTTGTCGAGCGGCACGACCGTGACGGTGCACGAGCTCTACTTCAACACGCCGGCGCGCCGCAAGTTCCTGCGCACCGACGCCACCGAATATGGCCACTGCGAGGAAGCCTTTCGCCGCATCGCGCTGGCGCATCCGGACGTCGGCATTCACGCTGCAGCACAACGGCAGCGTACGCTATCGCCTGCTCGCGCAGGGCGTGCGCGCGCGCGTCGATGCACTGCTCGGCGACGCGTTCGCGGCGCAAGCCGCGAGCGTCGACGGACAGGTCGCCGGTCTGCGCCTCACCGGCTGGGCGGTGCGGCCGGCGTACGCGACGTCGGGACGCGATGCGCCAGTATCTGTTCGTCAACGGGCGCTTCGTGCGCGATCGCGTGCTCGCGCACGCGCTGCGCGAAGCGTATCGCGACGTGCTGCACCACGACCGCCAGCCGGCCTATGCGCTGTGGCTCAGCATCGATCCGCGGCTGGTCGACGTCAACGTGCATCCGACCAAGACCGAAGTGCGCTTTCGCGACAGCGGCGCGGTGCATCAGTTCGTCCGTCGCGCGGTCGAGCAGGCGCTCGCGGCGACGGCCGCGGCAGCAGCCGGCGGTATCGGCTGCCGAGCGGCTCGGCGTCGCCGCGGCGCGCATTCCGCCCTCGCCGATGCCCGAGCCGCTGGCCGCTTGCGCAGCAGCGCTGCGACATGGCGCTCGGCAGCGCCGAGCCGGCGGCGTTCTACGCGCGACTCTTCGGCGAGCGCCGCGATGTCGCGACCGGTCCCGATCTGCCCAACGACGACGATCATCCGCTCGGCTTCGCGCTGGCGCAGCTGCACGGCATCTACGTGCTCGCGCAGAATCGCGACGGCCTGGTGCTGGTCGACATGCACGCCGCGCACGAGCGCATTCTCTACGAGCGGCTCAAGAACGCGCTGGCATCGCGGCTTGCCGATGCAGCCGCTGCTGGTCCCGGCGACGTTTCGCCGCCGATCCGCTCGACGTCGCGACCGCGGAAGAGCAGGGCGCGGCGCTGGCGCGCGCTCGGCTTCGCGCTGTCGGTCGCTCGGTCCATCGACGCTCGCGGTGCGCGGCGTCCCGGCACCGCTGGCCGACGCCGATGCCGTGACGCTGGCGCGCGCCGTGCTCGCCGACGTGCGCGAATATCGGCGGCAGCCAGGTGCTGACCGCGCAGCGCGACGAGCTGCTCTCGACGATGGCCTGCCATGGCGCGGTGCGCGCGAACCGCAGCCTTGCCGTCGCCGAGATGAACGCGCTGCTGCGCGAGATGGAGGCCACCGAGCGCGCCGGGCAGTGCAATCACGGCCGGCCGACGTGGTACCAGCTCACGCTGGCGCGACCTCGACCGGCTGTTCATGCGCGGCCGATAGTCGACGGGTCCACTCGTCAGATGCTTCCCGCGGTGCTGCTCATGGGCCCGACCGCGTCGGGCAAGAGCGCGGTCGCGCTCGCGATCGCCGACGCGCTTTCCGGTCGAGATCGTCAGCGTCGACTCGGCGCAGGTGTATCGCGGCATGGACATCGGCACCGCCAAGCCCGACGCGGCGACGCGCGTTCGCGTGTGCCGCATCACCTCATCGACATCATCGATCCCGACCGAGGCGTACTCGGCGGCACGCTTTCGCGGCGACGCGCTCGCGCGCGATCGACGGCATCCGCGGCGCGCGGACGCGTTCCGCTGCTGGTGGGCGGCACGATGCTGTACTTCAAGGCGCTGCGCGAGGGCCTGTCGAATCTTCCCGCCGCCGATGCCGACGGTGCGCGCGCGCTCGACGCGCGGGCGGCGCGAGAGGGCTGGCCCGCGCTGCACGCCGAGCTCGCGCGCGTCGATCCGGCCACGGCGGCGCGGCTTGCAGCCGACCGATGCCCAGCGCATCCAGCGCGCGCTCGAAGTGCATGCGCTGACCGGCGAGCCGCTGTCGGCGTTGCAGGGCGCGCGCGACGCCGCGAGCACGAGCATGCCGATTTCTCGCCTTGCGCTTGTATCCCGCCGACCGTGCCGAGCTGCACGCGGCGGATCGCGCTGCGCTTCGACGCGATGCTCGCCGCCGGGCTCGTCGACGAGCTTCGCGCGCTGCGCGCGCGCTACGCGCTACAGCCGAGCATGCCGTCGATGCGCTGCGTCGGCTATCGCCAGGCGCTGGGAATTCCTCGACGGCGATGCCGACGCGGAGACGCTGCGCGAGCGCGGCATCGCCGCCACGCGGCAGCTCGCCAAGCGCCAGCTGACCTGGCTGCGCTCGACCGAGGCGACGCGCTTCGACACCTCCAGCCTGGCACCCAGGGCGATCGCCGAAGCAGTCGTTGCGAGAATCCGTACCGAGTGAGCGGATCGCCGCGTTAGACGGCGGCTTGCTGCCGTGCAATAATTGACGGTTCTCGCCACGCTTTGGCGCGGACTGCATCATGATTGCGCGCACGCTCTACGACAAGCTCTGGGACAGCCACGTCGTCCGCACCGAAAGCGACGGCACGGCGCTGCTCTACATCGATCGTCATCTCGTCCACGAGGTGACGAGCCCGCAGGCGTTCGAAGGACTGCAAGCTCGCCGGTCGCAAGCCGTGGCGCGTGGGTTCGATCGTCGCCACCGCCGACCACAACACGCCGACGCAGCACTGGGATCGGGGCATCGACGATCCGATCTCGCGCACGCAGGTCGAGACGCTCGACGCCAACATGCACGAGCACGGCGCCAAGGCCTATTTCCCGTTTCGCGACCGGCGCCAGGGCATCGTGCACGTGATCGGACCCGAGAACGGCGCGACGCTGCCCGGCATGACGGTCGTCTGCGGCGACTCGCACACCAGCACGCACGGCGCGTTCGGCTGCCTCGCGTTCGGCATCGGCACCTCCGAGGTCGAGCACGTGCTCGCGACGCAATGCCTGCTCACCAAGCAGATCGAAGGCGATGCGCGTCAGCGTCGACGGCGCGCTGCCGTTCGGCTGCACCGCGAAGGACATCGCGCTCGCGATCATCGGCAAGATCGGCACCGCCGGCGGCACCGGCTACGCGATCGAGTTCGACGGCAGCGCCGATCCGCGCGCTGTCGATGGAAGGGCGCATGACGGTGTGCAACATGGCGATCGAAGCCGGCGCGCGCGCGGGCATGGTCGCCGTCGACGACACGACGATCGCCTATCTGCAGGGGCCGGCCGTTCGCGCCGTCCGGCCGACATGGGATCGCGCGGTCGCGCACTGGCGCACGCTGCACGTCCGATCCCGGCGCGCAGTTCGATCGCAGTCGTCGACGCTCGACGCGGCGACGATCGCGCCGCAGGTCACCTGGGGCACGTCGCCGGAGATGGTGACCACGATCGAAGGCCGCGTGCCCGATCCCGACAGGGAAAAGGATCCGATGCGGCGCGAAGGCATCGAGCGCGCGCTGGTCTACATGGGGCTCGAGCCGAACACGCGCGATGACCGACATCCGCATCGACAAGGTGTTCATCGGCTCGTGCACCAATTCGCGCATCGAGGATCTGCGCGCCGCGGCGGCGGTCGTGCGCGGCCGGCGCAAGGCCGACAACGTGAAGCTCGCGATGGTCGTTCCGGGCTCCGGGCTGGTGAAGGCGCAGGCCGAGCGCGAAGGGCTCGACCGCGTCTTCACGCGCGGCCGGATTCGAATGGCGCGAGCCCGGCTGCTCGATGTGCCTGGCGATGAACGACGACCGGCTCGAGCCGGGCGAGCGCTGCGCGTCGACGTCGAACCGCAACTTCGAAGGCCGCCAGGGCACCGGCGGCCGCACGCACCTGGTGAGTCCCGGCGATGGCGGCGGCGGCCGCGCATCGCCGGGCACTTTCGTCGACGTGCGCCGGCTGGTCTGGCGGGCATCAGCGACCGCATGGCAAGCCGTTCCGCGTCAGCATCGACGCGGCTTGGTGGCGCCGCTCGATCGCGCCAACGTCGACACCGACGCCATCATCCCCAAGCAGTTCCTGAAGTCGATCAAGCGCTCGGGCTTCGGCCCGAACCTGTTCGACGCGTGGCGCTATCTCGACCGCGGCGAGCCGGGCATGGACAACGCGCAGCGGCCGCTCAATCCGCGATTTCGTGCTCAACGAGCCGCGCTATCAAGGCGCGCAGATCCTGCTCGCGCGCCGCAACTTCGGCTGCGGCAGCTCGCGCGAGCACGCGCCGTGGGCGCTCGCGCGACTACGGCTTTCGCGCGCTCATCGCGCCGTCGTACGCCGACATCTTCTTCAACAACTGCTTCAAGAACGGGCTGCTGCCGATCGTGCTGTCCGCAGCACGAGGTCGACCGCCTGTTTCACGAGGCGCTGGCGTTCCCGGGCTTCAAGCTCACGATCGATCTCGAGCGCCAGATCGTCGCGACGCACCGATGGCGTCGACGAGCTTCGGCTTCGAGGTCGAGCCGTTTCGCAAGCACTGCCTGCTCAACGGCCTCGACGACATCGGGCTGACGCTCGAACACGCGCGACGAGATTCGCGCGTTCGAGGCGAAGCGCATGGCGGAGCAGCCGTGGCTCTTCTGAGCGGATTTCCGGGCACCCCGACTCAAGGCACAGAACATCCCCGAACCCCCTCCGGCTCCTCTGTGCGGGCCGGCACGCGTGCGCTGACGGAGGCACCGGCGTGAAGATCGCCATCCTTCCGGGCGACGGCATCGGCGCCGAGATCGTCGCCGAGGCGCAGAAGGTGCTCGAGCGTCTGCGCAGCGACGGCCTGCGTGTCGAGACCGAGATCGCACCGATCGGCGGCGCGGGCTACGACGCGGCCAGGCATCCGTTGCCGGACGCGACGCTCGCGCTCGCGCGCAGCGCCGACGCGGTGCTGCTGGGTGCCGTCGGCGGCCCGCAGTACGACACGCTGCCGCGCGCGCTGCGCCCCGAGCAGGGCATCCTCGGCGATTCGCAAGGCGCTGGGCCTGTTCGCCAACCTGCGGCCGGCGCATCCTGTATCCGGAGCTCGCGGCATCGTCCTCGCTCAAGCCCGAGGTGGTCGCCGGGCTCGACATCATGATCGTGCGCGAGCTCACCGGCGACATCTACTTCGGCGAGCCGCGCGGGCGCCGCGCCAACGCCGACGGGCGACGACCGAAGGCTTCGACACGATGCGCTACAGCGAGGCCGAGATACGCCGCATCGCGCGCGTCGGCTTCGAGATCGCGCGCAAGCGCGGCCGGCAAGCTGTGCTCGGTCGACAAGGCCAACGTGCTCGACACCTCGCATCCTGTGGCGCGAGGTGGTCACCGCGACTAGCAGCGCGAGTATCCCGACGTCGCAGCTTTCGCACATGTACGTCGACAACGCGGCGATGCAGCTGGTGCGCAACCCGAAGCAGTTCGACGTGATCGTCACCGGCAACATGTTCGGCGACATCCTTTCCGACGAGGCGTCGATGCTCGCCGGGTCGATCGGCATGCTGCCGTCGGCGTCGCTCGACGCCGACCAACAAGGGACTCTACGAGCCGATCCACGGATCCGCGCCGGACATCGCCGGACAGGACAAGGCCAACCCGCTGGCGACGATCCTGTCGCTCGCGATGATGTTCCGCTACACCTTCGCCACGCCCGACGATCGCCGAGCGCATCGAGCGCGCGGTGCGCAAGGTGCTTGCCGGCGGATTGCGCACCGCCGACATCGCGCTGCCGGGCGAGCGCGTCGTCGGCACGCGCGAGATGGGCGACGCCGTGGTCGCGGCGCTGTGATGACGACGACCGGCCACCCCATCGTCGTACGTCGCGCGGAGCCGCGCGACGCCGACGCGATCCACGCGATCTTCAGCGGCCCCAAGGTCATCGCGGGGACCCTCCAGCTGCCCTATCCATCGGCGGAGCTGTGGCGCAAGCGGCTCGCCGACTTTCCCGCCGCAGATCACTGGCTGGTCGCGACCATCGACGGTGAAGTTGTCGGCAATCTCGGCCTGCATGACGGCGGCAAAAGCCCTCGTCGGCGTCACGTAGGGCAACTGGGCATGTCTGTGCGCGATGATCGCCAGGGTTGCGGCGTAGGAAGCGCACTGATGCGCGCCGCGCTCGAGCTTGCCGACGGCTGGATCAACTACCAGCGCCTCGAGCTCTGGGTCTTTACAGATAATCTCGGGGCGATCGCGCTGTATCGCAAGTTCGGCTTCGCGATCGAAGGCACCTGCCGCGCGCACGCCTTTCGCGACGGTCGCTATGTCGACACCTACGCGATGGCACGCCTGCATCCGTCGTTCGCCGTGGCGGCCGAGCCGCAATGAACGAGGGCAGGCGACAACAGTCCGCCGGCGCGCGTACGCACACACGATACGATCAACGAAGAGGCGAGCGATGATGCGGGTGGGTTTCGTAGGCTGGCGGGGCATGGTCGGGTCAGTGCTGATGCAGCGCATGCTCGAGCAGAACGACTTCGAGTTCGTCGACCCGGTGTTCTTTTCGACCTCAAGCGTGGGTGGCGAGGGCCCCGCGATCGGAAAATCGCAAGCGCCGCTGCGCGACGCCGGTGATGCCAAGGCGTTTGCCGGTCTTGACGCCGTCGTGACCTGCCAGGGCGGAGACTGGACCAAGCCGATGTACCAGGCGCTGCGTGGCAGCGGCTGGAATGGCTACTTCATCGATGCGGCGTCGACGCTGCGCATGGCCGACGACGCGGTCATCATTCTCGATCCGGTCAATCGTCACGTCATCGATGCCGCCCTCGCGCGGGGGGTCAGGAACTTCATCGGCGGCAACTGCACGGTGAGCCTCATGTTGATGGCCATCGCCGGGCTGCTGCAGGACGATCTGGTCGAGTGGATGACGTGCATGACGTATCAATCGGCCTCGGGGGCGGGTGCGCAGAACATGCGCGAGCTGCTGCAACAGATGGGCGAGGCTCACTTGGCGGCGAAGACACTGCTCGACGATCCGGCGTCGTCGATTCTCGACATCGACCGCGAAGTTGCCGGCATCCTTCGCGACGAGCGCTTTCCCACCGAGCACTTCGGCGTTCCGCTGGCGGGCAGCCTGATTCCATGGATCGCCGAAGACATGGGCAACGGCGTCAGCAAGGAGGAGTGGAAGGGCGGCGTGGAAACCAACAAGATCCTCGGCCGGTCGCACAATCCGATCCCGGTCGAATCGATTTGCGTGCGCATCGGCGCGATGCGCTGCCATAGCCAGGCACTGACCATCAAGCTGCGGCGCGACGTTCCGATCGAACGAGATCGAGCACAGCATCGCGTCGGCGAACGAGTGGGTGCGCGTGGTTCCGAATACGCGCGAGGCGAGCATGCGTGAGCTCACGCCGGCCGCGGTGACCGGCCGGCTGGACATTCCGATCGGCCGCCTGCGCAAGCTGTCGATGGGCCCCGAATACCTCGGCGCCTTTACGGTCGGCGACCAGCTCTTGTGGGGGGCGGCAGAGCCGCTGCGCCGCATGTTACGCATCCTGGCCTCGCGTTGAGGCCGCCGCTCGAGCCGCGCGCTACTTATGACAAGGTCGCGCGCGACCCACCGAAGCGGTGCCTTTTTGCCCGGTTTTATGCTTTGGCGCTAACCCGGAACGGCCCCGCGTGCCGTGAAGCGGCGCGGTTACAACAACCCGCCCGCCGGCCCCCTATGGCCATGGCTTCCACAAGCTGTTGTAGCGGCGCCACAAACGTCATCTATCCGTAGCGCTCGCGATGGGCGTTGCCGTAGCCTCCCCACGGGGCTGCGAACGAGGCATTTAGGGCAAAAAGACGATCTAATACCGAGGTTTAGCTTGCGGCCCTAACTCCATGATGTTAGTTTAGCTTAGCTAATACGAACACTCGAGGTCGGCATGCGAGCAAAACCAGTAATTACTTGCGGCCTGTTGGCGGGGGTTCTGGCCCTTCCCATCTCGGCCTTTGCACTGGGACTTGGAAAGCTGACCCTGCTTTCGAGTCTCGGGCAGCCGCTTTCGGCGCAAATCGAGCTGCAGTCCGCGCAACGCGAGGAACTCGACTCGCTGCGCGCGCGAATCGCCGACTCATCCGTATACCGCGACAACAACGTCCAGTACTCGTCGGCGCTTGCTCGCGCGCGCATCACGCTGGAACAGGGCGCCAACAACGTCCCGTATCTGCGCGTTACCACCTCGCAGGCAGTCAACGATCCGTTTCTCGACATGATCGTCGAGATCAGCTGGGCGACCGGGCGCGTCGTTCGCGACTACACGTTCCTGCTCGATCCGCCGGGCGGCGATGCGCAGGCACAGGCAGTCGAACCGGCGGCACCGATCGTCGCGCAGACGACACCGGCGCGCGCCCCGCGCGGCTCGCGTCGCGCGGCCGAGGCCGCCCCCGCGGCGACGACCACGGGAAGCATCACGCCTCCCGATGCGAGCGGCGGGTATACCGTCAAGCCGGGCGATACGCTCTCCAAAATCGCGAAGGAATACAAGCCCGAGAGCGTGAGCCTCGAGCAGATGCTGGTGGCAATGTTCCGCAGCAACGAGAGCGCGTTCGATGGCAAGAACATGAACCGCCTGCGCAGCGGACAGATCCTCACGGTTCCACCGGCGGACCAGGTCGCGGCGGTCACACCTTCCGAGGCATCGACCGTGGTCAAGACGCAATCCGCCGATTGGCGTGCCTACCGCGACCGCGTGGCCGCTGCAGCGCCCGCGGTCGATGCGAGTGCGGGACGGCAGTCCACCAGCGGGAAGATCGGCACCGTGGTCGAGGACAAGGCCGGTGCACGCGAGCCCGGACGCGACCAGCTAATGGTCTCGCGCGCGGGCAAGGGCAGCGGTGCTGGGACCGCGCAGGCCGAGGATGCCGCCGCGAAGGACAAGGCATTGCGCGATGCCAACGCGCGCGTGGCCGAGCTGGAAAAAACGGTTCGTGATCTGCAGCGTGCCGCGGACCTGCGCAATCAGACCATGGCCGACCTCCAGTCGAGGGCAGGCGATGCCGCCAAGGGTAAGGCTGAGGCGCCAAAAGCAGCGCCCGCGCCGGCCCCTGTCCCGTCCCCGGTCCCGGCCGCGCCGATCACCGCGGCACCTGCGACGACTACGCAGGCGACGCCGCCCTCAGCGACGCTGACGCCGGTTCCGACGTCGCCGCCGTCGGGCCCGCCACCCGCGCCGGTCGTGGCGCCGACGCCCGCGCCGACGCCGGTCGCGAAGGCTCCAGAGACGCCACCGCCAACGCCCGTCGCTGCGGCCCCGACGCCTGCGCCCACCGAATCGAAGGCCGAGACGCCCGCGCCGAAGGTGGAGCCGTCGGTCCCGGTCAAGGCGCCCGCCAAGAAGGCAGCCCCCGAGACCTCCTTCATCGACGACCTGTTCGGCAACACGCCGACGTGGGCGGTCGCCGCCGGCGCGCTGATCGTGCTGCTCGGAATTGCCGGGCTCATCGCCGCGCGCCGTCGCAAGACGACCAAGTTCGAGGACAGCATCATCTCCGGCACCGACATCAAGACCAACACGGTGTTCGGATCCACGGGTGGCGGCGTCGTGAACACCGGCGACAACTCGCTGGCCAGCGATTTTAGCCGCGAGGGACTAGGCAACATCGACACCGACGAAGTCGACCCGATCGCCGAGGCTGAGGTCTATCTCGCCTATGGTCGCGATGCACAGGCGGAGGAGATACTCAAGGATGCGCTCAAGAAGGATTCGCAGCGCCAGGAGATCTACCTCAAGCTGCTCGAGATCCACGCGCAGCACAACAAACCGTCGGCGTTCGAGACCGTCGCCAGCGAGCTCTACTCGGTATCGGGAGGTCAGGGCGAAGTCTGGCAAAAGGCCGTGGCGCTGGGCCGCCAACTCGACCCGAACAACCCGATGTACGGCGACGCCGGCCACGCCGCGAGCTTCCCCACTAGCACGCCCGCCGAAGCGAGCGACACCCAGGTGTTCGCATCCGCGCCCGACCATGAGCACGTTCCGGAAGTAGCGCCACCGCCTCGTTCGAATCTCGACTTCGCGCTCGACGAGGAAATCTCGTTGGCGCCGACGTCGGGCGTGGCCGATGCCAAGTCGCCTGCCGCGGTGACCCCGGTCACAGCGCGGTCATTCGACGAGACTCCGATCAACAAGCCCGCGACGACGATGGCGGCTGGCGCGGCGGCGATCGCCGCCGGTGCCGCCGCAATGGCGAGAGCCGCCACGGAAAAACCGCCGGCGCCTTCGTACGACACGGTCTCCTTCGAGCCCGAGTCGGTACCCAAGTTCGACCTCGACTTCCACCTCGACGAGCCGTCGCCGGTGATGAAGCCATCGGTCGCGCCTGCCGCGAAGCCGGTTCAGCCGTCGCCTTCGCACGAGCCGGCGCTGGCGATGGCCGGCGCCAGCGCGCCTGCGCCGCAGCTGGCACGGCCTGCAGCGGCGATCGAGCTCGACAAGCTCGATCTCGCATTTGATCCGGCGCGCTCGACCTTCGAGGATCCGACGCCTTCAGTGCTCGACGGCCAGTGGCACGACGCGGCAACCAAGCTCGATCTCGCCAAGGCATACCAGGAAATGGGCGATGTCGAGGGGGCGCGCGAAATCCTGCAGGAAGTCCTGCATGAAGGCGACGACCAGCAGAAGTCCGAAGCACAAGCGCTGATGGCCAAACTGGCGTAATACTTCCGATCTTCGCAACGGCGGCGCCTGCGGGCGCCGTTGTTTTTTTAACCGACTCAACGATCATGCGCATCGCGCTCGGCGTCGAATACGATGGCAGCTCCTTTCACGGCTGGCAATCGCAGGCCGATGGCCTAGGCGTGCAGGACGCGCTGTCGCGCGCGCTCGCCAGCATCGCCGGCGCGCCGGTCACTCCCGTTGCCGCCGGGCGCACCGATAGCGGTGTGCACGCGACCATGCAAGTGGTTCATTTCGACACCGACGCGTCGCGCCCGGAATCGGCGTGGGTGCGCGGCGTCAACAGCGCGCTTTCGGCCAGCGTCGGGGTGCGCTGGGCGCTGACGGTAAACGATGCATTCCATGCCCGGTTCAGCGCGAGCGGACGCCACTACGCGTATCTGCTGCTCAACGCACCGGTCCGGCCCGCGCTCCTGCAATCGCGGGTCGGCTGGTACCATCGTCCGCTGGTGCTGTCCGCCATGCGCGAGGCGGGCGAGGCTCTGCTGGGGACGCACGATTTCTCGGCGTTTCGCGCGGCCGAGTGCCAGGCGAAATCGCCGGTGAAAACGCTGGACCGACTGACCATCACGCGAGAGGCCGATATCGTGCGTATCGAGTTGCACGCCGACGCGTTCCTGCATCACATGGTGCGCAACATCGTCGGCGCGCTGGTCCGCATCGGCAGCGGAAGCGAACAAGCGCGCTGGATGCAAACACTGCTCGCAAGCCGCGATCGCGCACGGGGTGCGCCCACTTTCGACGCGAGCGGACTGTATTTCACGGGTGCGGACTACCTGCCGCGGTGGAACCTGCCGCGATGCGTCGCGCCGGTGCGCATCGTGGCAGCATGAGCATGCGGACCCGCGTCAAGATCTGCGGCATCGCCCGCGTCGAAGATGGCGTCGCCGCGGCGCATGCAGGTGCGGACGCGATCGGTCTGGTGTTCTGGAAGGGCACGCCGCGCTGCGTGAGCTTCGATCAGGCGCGCGCGATCGCCGATGCCATGCCCGCACTCGTGAGCGTCGTCGGGTTGTTCGTCGATCCGAGCGCCGACGACGTGCTCGCGGCGCAGGATTTCGTCGCGCTAGATGTCCTGCAATTCCACGGCAACGAAAGTCCCGAGTTCTGCGCGAGCTTCGGCCGGCCGTACATCAAGGCGATAGCGGTCAGGCCCGGCGTCGATTTGTTACAATGCGCGGGCGGCTATCCCACGGCGAGCGGCTGGCTGTTCGACGCGTTCGAGCAGGGGGGGCTGCCTGGGGGCACCGGCACCACGTTCGATTGGACCGTCGTACCCGAAGGGCTGACGCGGCCGCTGATCCTGTCCGGCGGCCTGACGCCGCAGAACGTGGGCGCCGCGATCCGCGCGCTTCATCCCTGGGCAGTCGACGTGTCGAGCGGCGTCGAGGTCACCGGCGACGACGGAAAACCGCAAAAGGGCATCAAGAGTCCTTCCAAGATCGAAGCGTTCATCCGCGAGGTTCGCAATGCAGATGGGTGACATGCCGTACGCACTTCCCGACGCCGCGGGTCACTTCGGCCCCTACGGCGGGACCTTCGTCGCCGAGACGCTGATCCACGCGCTCGACGAACTGCGCGAGCAGTACGCGCGCTACCGCAACGATCCCGAGTTCGTCGCCGAGTTCGCGTCCGAGCTCAAGCACTATGTCGGTCGGCCGAGCCCGATCTATCACGCGCGGCGCTGGTCCGAAAAGCTCGGCGGCGCGCAGATCTATCTCAAGCGCGAGGATCTCAATCACACCGGCGCGCACAAGATCAACAACTGCATGGGCCAGGCGCTGCTCGCCAGACGCATGGGCAAGCCGCGCGTCATTGCCGAAACGGGGGCCGGGCAGCACGGCGTCGCGACAGCCACGGTGGCCGCGCGCTTCGGCATGAAATGCGTGGTCTACATGGGATCGGAAGACATCAAGCGCCAGGCGCAGAACGTGTTTCGCATGACGCTGCTGGGTGCGGAGGTGGTGCCGGTCGAGTCGGGATCGAAGACGCTCAAGGACTCGCTCAACGAAGCGATGCGCGATTGGGTCACCAACGTCGAGGATACCTTCTACATCATCGGCACGGTCGCCGGGCCGCATCCCTATCCGATGATGGTGCGCGACTTCCAGTCAGTGATCGGCAAGGAATGCCTGTGGCAGATGCCCGAGATGATCGGAAGGCAGCCCGATATCGTCATCGCCTGCGTCGGCGGAGGCTCCAACGCGATGGGCATTTTCCACCCGTACGTCGGCTACCGTGACGTTCGCCTGGTAGGCGTCGAAGCGGCGGGCGACGGCATCGAGACCGGGCGTCATGCGGCGTCGCTCACCGCGGGACGCCCTGGAGTCCTGCACGGCAATCGCACCTATCTGCTGCAGGACGCCAACGGCCAGATCATCGAGACGCATTCGGTGTCCGCGGGGCTGGACTATCCGGGCGTGGGTCCCGAGCACGCGTGGCTCAAGGACAGCGGTCGCGCGCAATACGTGTCGATCACCGATGCGCAGGCGCTCGCCGCTTTCGGCGACTGCTGCCGCATCGAAGGCATCATTCCGGCGCTGGAATCGGCGCACGCACTGGCCTACGCGACGCAGCTTGCACCGACGCTGGGCCAGGACAAGGTGCTGCTGGTCAATCTCTCCGGACGCGGCGACAAGGACATGAACACGGTGGCCGAGCGCACCGGCCTCAAGTTCCATTGCCGGCCTGAGTGCGATACGCGCCGCTGAGGGCGGCGTTTCGATGAGCCGCATCGACGCCACTTTCGCACGGCTGCGCGACGCGGGTCACAGCGCGCTTATCCCGTACGTCACCGCCGGCGACCCCTCGCTGGCGCACACGTTGCCGATCATGCATGCGCTGACCGCGGCGGGTGCCGACATCATCGAGCTCGGTGTTCCGTTTTCCGATCCGATGGCGGACGGCCCGGTGGTCCAGCGCGCATCGGAACGCGCGCTCGCGCAGGGCGTGGGACTCGACAACGTGCTCGATCTGGTCACGGCCTTTCGCCGCGGCGACGCATCGACGCCGGTCGTGCTCATGGGTTATGCCAACCCCATCGAGGCCATGGGCGCCGCGCGCTTTGCGCAGCGCGCGCAGGAGGTCGGTGTCGACGGCGTGATCGTTGTCGACTATCCACCGGAGGAGGCGGCCGACTTTGCGGCGCTGCTCGAGGCGCATGCGGTCGATCCGATATTCCTGCTTTCTCCCACGACGCCCGAACAGCGCATCGCGAGCATCGCCAAGCTCGCTCGCGGCTACGTCTACTACGTCTCCCTCAAGGGTGTCACCGGCGCAGGTCACCTCGACGCCGCCGCTGTAGTGTCGCGCCTGGCCGAGATCCGTCGCCACGTTTCGCTCCCCATCGGCGTGGGATTCGGCATTCGCGACGCGGCGGGCGCGCAGGCGATCGCTGCCCATGCCGACGCTGTAGTCATCGGCAGCCGCATCATCCAGGAAATCGAAACGGGTCCGCCGGACAGCGCAGCGCAGCGCGCCGCCGCGTGGCTCGCGACCATCCGCGCCGCAATCGATTCGGTTGCGCGGCACGCGGCCTAGCGACAGCATTGGATGACATGAGCTGGCTGCAAAAACTTTTGCCCCCGCGCATCAAGGCCAGCCCCGGCGTCGCACGCAAGGCGATGCCCGAAGGTCTGTGGATCAAGTGTCCCGCGTGCGAAGCAGTGCTGTATCGGACCGACCTCGAGAAGAACCTCGGCGTATGTCCCAAGTGCAGCCACCATGGACGTCTCACCGCGCGCGAGCGCATCGACCAGCTGCTCGACCCCGAAGCGCGCTACGAGATCGGTTCCGAAGTGCTGCCGGTCGATAGCCTGAAGTTCAAGGACACGCGCAAGTATCCCGAGCGGCTGTCCGCCGCGCTCGAGGAGACCGGCGAAACAGACGCGTTGGTGGTGATGCAGGGAAGCATCCGCACGGTGCCGCTGGTGGTGGCCGTTTTCGAGTTTGGGTTCATGGGCGGCTCGATGGGATCGGTGGTGGGCGAGCGCTTTGTGCGCGGCGTGCGCGTCGCCTTCGAAGCACGCGTTCCATTCGTGTGCTTCACCTCGAGTGGCGGAGCGCGCATGCAGGAAGGCGTGAACTCGCTGTTCCAGATGGCAAAGACCACCGCGGTCCTGCAGGAGCTGTCCAAGGCGCGCCTGCCGTTCATCACGATCCTGACCGACCCGACCATGGGCGGAGTCTCCGCGAGCTTCGCGATGATCGGCGATGTGGTGATCGCGGAGCCAGGCGCGCTGATCGGGTTTGCCGGCCCGCGCGTGATCGAGCAGACCGTGCGCGAAAAGCTTCCCGAAGGCTTCCAGCGCGCCGAGTTCCTGCTCGAAAAGGGTGCCATCGACATGATCGTCGATCGCCGTCAGCTCAAGGACGAATTGCCGCGGCTGATCGCGCTCCTGCAACGCGAGCCGATGCCGACGGCCTGAGCGCGCCGCGCGCACGCGCTGGGAAGCGACATCGAGATCGGCGAGATGAAAGGGCCGACGACGCTTGCGGACTGGCTCACCTACCTCTCCACGCTTCACCCGAAGGCCATCGCGCTGGGGCTGGAGCGCGTGCGCGAGGTCTACTCGCGGCTCGCCATCGCGCCGCGCGGCCCTGTAATCGAGGTGGCAGGCACCAATGGGAAGGGCTCGACCTGTGCGTTCATCGAGCGCATGCTCGCCGCAGGCGGTTATCGCGTCGGCCTGTACACCTCGCCTCATCTCACGCGCTACAACGAGCGCGTTCGCATTGCCGGCAACGATGCCGACGACGCCGCGCTGTGCGAAGCCTTCGCCGCGGTCGAGGCGGTGCGCGACGACGTCGCGCTGACCTACTTCGAGTTCGGAACGCTGGCGGCGCTGTGGCTGTTCGCGCGCGAGCCGCTCGATGCGTGGGTGCTCGAAGTGGGACTGGGCGGCCGGCTCGATGCGGTCAACATCGTCGACGCCGACGTCGCGGTCGTCACCAGCATCGACGTGGACCATGTCGATTACCTGGGATCGACGCGCGAGGCGATCGGCGCCGAGAAAGCAGGTATTTTTCGGAGGCAGCACCCGGCGATCTGCGGCGATCGCGATCCGCCGCGCAGCCTGCTCGAGCACGCGAGTGCTCTCGACGCAAAACTTTTGCGCATCGGCATCGACTACGATTTCAGCGCCAGCGCGGGACAATGGAGCTATCGCGGTCCCGCCGGCGCGCGCCATGGGCTGCCGTATCCGGCGCTGCGCGGTGCGTATCAGCTCGCCAACGCGGCGAGCGCGCTCACCGCAGTCGATGCGCTTCGCGATCGCCTGCCGGTGTCGATGGGCGCGGTACGCGAGGCCCTCGTCGGCATCGAGCTGCCCGGACGGTTCCAGGTTCTCCCCGGCCGCCCGGTGCGCGTGCTCGATGTCGCGCACAACGCGCAGGCGGCCGCGGCGCTCGCCGATACGCTGGGCAGGATGGGCTTTCACGCGCAAACCATCGCGGTATTCGGCATCATGTCCGACAAGGACATCGATGCGGTGATCACCGCGATGCGCGCGCGCGTCGATCGCTGGATGGTGGCCACGCTTCCGCCGCCGCGCGGCGCGGAGGCGACGATGCTGCGCGCGCGGCTCGTAGCGGCGGGCATCGATGCATCCTCGATCGAGACCTTCGACGATCCTTCCGATGCGTACCGCGCGGCGTGCGAGGCGAGCGCGGAAGCTGATAGAATCGTCGTTTTCGGCTCCTTCCAGACCGTCGCGGCTGCGCTCTCGCCGCGATTCGCGTAGCGCGCCCGAACCAATCCGCATGGCCATTCGTTCCGAGGCTCCCGATCTCGCCGTCGACGAGTTGAAGCGACGCGCGCGCCGCCGGCTCGTGGGTGCGGTGGTTCTGGCACTGGCCGCAGCAGTCATTTTGCCGCTTCTGCTGGAAAGCGACCCCAAGCCTCTGGGCGACGAGGTCTCGGTACGCATTCCTCCGGTCGATAACAGCAAGTTTGTCAATGCTCTTTCGCCTGACGCGGCGCTGCCCGCCAATCCAACGGCGCCGGCGGATGCCAAATCACCCACAAAAAAATCGATCGCCGAGGCCGAGCGCCGCGCACTCGGCCAACCGCCGTTGACGTCGAAGACCGACGCGCGGGCGCCCGCTGACGCGACGAAAGCGGACGCAGTGACCGCCAGGGCGAACGAACCTGCTGCATCGTCGTCTACGGCGCGCACGTCGGAGCTCTCTCCCGCAAAAACAGAGACGCCCGCGACCACAGAGCAGGCTCCAAAAGCCGACACATCCCCCAAGGCCGATGCGCCCGCCAAGGCCGACACACCTACGAAGGTCGACGCGCCCGCCAAGGCGGAAGCCCCGGTCAAGTCGACCGCGCCGCCTCCGAAGCCGGCGTCGCCGCCGAAGTCCGATGGCATTGCTGTCGCGGGGGCGTTCGCGGTCCAGGTGGGCGCATTCGCCGACAGCAAGGTCGCCGCTGATCTGGCCGCCCAGGTGAAGGCCGGCGGCTACGCGGCGTATGTCGAAGCGGTACCGACGACGCACGGGACGGTGCGTCGCGTTCGCGTCGGTCCATTCACCACGCGTGGCGATGCGGACGCGGCGCTCTCCAAGCTCAAGGCGGCCGGCTACGATCGTGCGCTGGTAATCCCGGCCAAGTGACGGGATTCGATTTCCTGGTGATCGCCATCGTGGCGCTGTCGGCGCTGCTCGGCTTCATCACCGGGTTCGTGCGCGTGGTCGTCTCGCTGGGCGCATGGATCGTCGCACTGGTACTGGCGGTGCAGATGTCGCCGTCGGTGGAGGCGCTTCTGCCGGCGATGCGAGGCAGCCCGGCGCTTCGCTACCTCACCGCCTTCGCGATAATCGTGATCGTCGTGCTCATCATCGGAGCGCTGCTGGGTTGGATGCTGTACCGGCTGGTGCGCGCGGTCGGTCTCGCATTTCTGGATAGGCTGCTCGGATTCCTCGTCGGCGTGGCACGCGGCGTGCTTATTGCTGTCATAGGCGTATTGGCAGCCGGATTGACCGGCCTTCCGCACCAGCTTTGGTGGCAGAATGCGGTGCTGGCGCCGCCTCTGGTCGTGGCGGCGTCCAGCCTCAAGCCGTGGCTGCCGCGCTCATGGGCAGAGCAACTCGACTATGGCAAATCGCCGCGGCCCCTGCCCAAGCCGGCCGCGCGCGCAGGAGTGTAGGCCTATGTGCGGCATTGTCGGCGCGGTCACCCATACCCCCGTCAACCAACTGCTCTACGATGCGCTGCTGCTTTTGCAGCATCGCGGCCAGGACGCGGCCGGGATCGTGACCAGCGAAGGACCCATGTTCCACATGTACAAGGCTGCAGGATACGTTCGCGACGTGTTCCGCACGCGCAACATGCGCGACCTCATGGGCAACGCGGGCATCGGACATTGCCGTTACCCCACCGCGGGGTCGGCGACCTCCGAGCTCGAGTCGCAGCCGTTCTACGTCAACTCGCCGTTCGGCATCACGCTCGCGCACAACGGCAACCTTACCAACAGCGAGGCGCTCAAGCGCGAGCTGTTCCAGCTCGACTTCCGCCACGTCAATACCAATTCCGACTCCGAGGTGCTGCTCAACGTGCTCGCGCTCGAGCTCGAGCGTGCGGCGCATCACGCCAAGCTCGATGCCAACGCGATTTTCGCCGCTGTTGCCGCGGTGCATAAGCGCTGCCGGGGCGCGTACGCGATCGTCGCCATGATCGCGGGCTACGGCCTGCTCGCGTTCCGTGATCCTTACGGAATCCGTCCGCTCATCGTCGGCGTCAACGAGTCGATGGGCGGGACCGAGTACCTGGTCGCGAGCGAGTCGGTGGCGCTGGAGGCGCTGGGCTTTTCGATCCTGCGCGACGTCGCTCCCGGCGAGGCGGTCTTCGTCGACCAGGCCGGACGTTTCCACTCGCGCCAATGCTCGGAGCATCCGCAGCTCAATCCCTGCATCTTCGAGTTCGTCTACCTCGCGCGACCGGACTCGGTCATCGATGGAACGTCGGTCTACGAATCGCGCCTGCGCATGGGCGGCGAGCTCGCGCGCAAGATCGCGAACATTCCCGAAGCGCAGGATATCGACGTGGTGATACCGATTCCGGACTCGAGCCGTCCGTCCGCGCTCGAGCTCGCCAATCAGCTCGGGCTCACCTACCGCGAAGGCTTCGTCAAGAACCGCTACATCGGGCGCACCTTCATCATGCCGGGCCAGGCGATACGGCGCAAAAGCGTTCGCCAGAAGCTCAATCCCATCGGCATGGAGTTCAAGGACAAGGTCGTGCTCCTGGTCGACGATTCGATCGTGCGCGGCACCACCAGCCGCGAGATCGTGTCCATGGCGCGTGAGGCGGGCGCGCGCAAGGTGTATTTTGCGTCGGCGAGCCCGCCGGTGCGTTACCCCAACGTGTACGGGATCGACATGCCGAACCAGCGCGAGCTCATCGCGACCGGACGCACCGAGGCCGAAATCGCCGGCGAGATCGGCGCCGATCTGCTCATCTACCAGGACCTCGAAGCGCTCAAGCGCGCCATTCGCGCGGTCAATCCCAAGCTCAAGGAATTCGAAGCCTCGTGCTTCGACGGCTACTACGTGACCGGCGACGTGACCGCCGATTACCTGTCGCAACTCGCCGAGGTGCGCGACGAAGCGCGCGGCGAGGCCGATCAGGAGCTTATGCTCGAGGAGGAGAAACTCGCGGGCTGAACGCCCGCCCGAGCCGTGACTGCGGCGTATTGACGCGCGGTGGCTTTGCACGGATACTGACTGCAGCGCCGATTTGAAAGGGAGCCAAATATGGCTTCGCAGCTTGCGGGCGCTTAACAAATTCAGCTAAA
>CAWFMK010000005.1:0-184918 GCA_963816915.1 uncultured beta proteobacterium | reverse complement strand
CGTGGGGTAGCGCGCTCCATGCGTCACCTCATCACAGTCATGAACGAACGCGACGTCGATGCGCGGCACGCCAAGACGCTGCAGGCTGTCCTCCACGCTGCGCCGGATCCCGTCTCCCGAGTAGTCCCATTGCTGAACGAAGG
This sequence comes from uncultured beta proteobacterium, assembly GCA_963816915.1. GTDB lineage: Bacteria > Pseudomonadota > Gammaproteobacteria > Burkholderiales > Casimicrobiaceae > PALSA-1003. Next base: position 184,775 of record CAWFMK010000005.1, on the reverse strand, counting down.
GAAGGACGTCGACATAGCCGTTCTGGTCGCGCGACGCCGCCGGATCGGGACGAAGCAGGCGTCCGACCTTGGTGGACAGCACACGGTTGCTTAAAGGCACCGCTCGCAGCGCTTCGCCAAAGCGGTGCTCGCTCAACCCGTTGCCGTAGTGCGGCGCCGTATCGAAAGTACGGCAGCCGTCGTTCAGGGCGGCCTGCAGGACGCCACGCGCCTCGACATCGGAGATCGCCTTGAACAGGTTGCCGATGGCCGCACCGCCCAGGCCGAGTCTCACCTTCGAAGCGGTAGCAGGAAAGATCGTCGGTACGGTGGCATTCATGAGCAGGGGACGGACACGCGTCGCTCTCGCAGTCAGGCCGCATCATAGCAATGCGTCGATAACGGTTGCGAGCTCCTGCCCAACTCTACCCTGATTGAATCCGGCGCCGGGAGAGGCGTTAGCCGTGCGGCGAGGCCGCCGCCTTGCAGAGACAGACAGCAATTCGTCAGCATTCGTGCGCACAGTTGCACGCGAGCTTCCTCTCAATGAGAATTGCATCGTGATGCTGCGCCGACGCTCGATTCCTGGAGTGTTCGTTCGCGTACCAATCTTGTTTGTTCGTGCCGTGCGCAGTACGGTCGAGAAGGCGCGCCAGCGAGGCGACGCTGATTTCAACGAGGTGAACCAGAGTGTGTGGCATCGTCGGGCAGGTCGGGGGTGATGACCCACCGGTGCTCGTCAAAGCGACGCTGAGCAGTCAACTCGCGCTCCTGCATCATCGCGGTCCCGATGACTCGGGCGTAATGATGGATCCGCGCTTCGCCTTCGGGCACGCGCGTCTCGCCATCATCGATCCGGAGTTCGGACAGCAACCGTTCGCGTCGGCCGACGGCAACGTCGTCATCACGTTCAACGGCGAAATCTACAACTACCTCGAGCTGCGTGAAGAACTGCTGCGCGCCGGCCACGCGTTCCGCACGCATTCAGACACTGAGGTCCTGGTCAACGGCTACCTGCAGTGGGGGCACGACGTACTGCGCAAGATAGACGGGATGTTCGCGTTTGCCTTGTACGACCGGCGCAGCCACGCTCTTTTCTGCGCGCGCGATCCGTATGGACAGAAGCCGTTCTTCTACCATCTGGAACGCGGTCGATTCGCCTTTTCGTCCGAGTGCCGGACCTTCGAGCGGCTCCCCGGCTTTCGCAGCGAGATCGACCAGGCGTCGCTGGTCGATTTCCTGGCCTTCGAGTCGCTGCCTTTCGATCGCTCGATCTATCGCGGCATCAAGAAGCTCCCGCCGGGACACTCGCTGTCGTTCGTCAACGGCGAACTCGACCTGTCGCGGTACTTCGACTCGGTCCCACGTGGCACGTCGGTGCTCGCGTCGCCAGGCGAGCTCGACTCGGAAATCCACGGCTTGCTGCGCCAGTCGATCGAGCGCACCTTCCGCGCCGACGTCCCGGTGGGCTTGCTCCTGAGCGGCGGCCTGGACTCGTCGATGGTGCTTGCGATATTGCGCGAGGTCCATCCTGCGGCGCCGCTGCGTACCTTCACCATCCGCAATGTTGATCCCTCCTTCGACGAGAGCGCGGCCGGCGCGGTGCTCGCGAAACGATTTCAGACCCGGCACACGGAGATAACCGCGGAGCCTTCGGCGCTCGCGGGCATCGCGTCGAGGCTTCCCGCGCTACTCGACGAGCCACAGGCGGATCCCGGACTGCTTCCCAAGTACATGATCTGCGGCGAGGTGGCGCGCACCACCAAGGTCGCGCTCACCGGAGACGGCGGAGACGAGTTCTTCTACGGCTACTCGATTTTCCGCGCGCAGCGCGCCGCGCGATTCGCGAAGTACCTGCCCGGATTCATGCATCGTCACGTGATTCGGCCGCTCGCAAGAAAACTCCCGGCGAGCGACGGCTACATGGGTCTGGATCTGAAGCTCAAGCAGTTCTCGAAGGCGTTTCCCGGCCCCGACCATTTGCGCAACTTCTACTGGACCTGCGCGTTCTCGGATCACGAGCTGGCCGCGCTTCTGCGTGACCACGAAGGCGATTTCGATGACATGACCCGCCAGCTCGCGATGCAGCGGACGCGCTGGCACGAGGCCGACGGAGCGCTCGGACGGCTCGCCTACCTCTACCAGCAGCAGTTCCTCCCCGACTACGTGCTCGCCAATTCCGATCGCGCGTCGATGCTCAATTCCGTGGAGCTGCGCACGCCGTTCCTCGCGGTGGATCTGGTGCAAAGGCTCAACGCCTTGCCGGACTCGGCGAAGATGCGCGGCGGCCAGACCAAGTCGATCCTGAGGCGGATCGCGGCGCGCGTGCTCCCGCCGGGAATCGCCAGGGGACGAAAAATCGGCTTCACCGCACCGGTCGCTTCGCTGTTGCGCAACGAGCTCAAGGAGGAAGTGCTGGAGTTCCTGGGCGCTTCGTACCTGCGGCGCCAGGGATTGTTTCGCGAGGAGCGCGTTTCCAGGCTGCTGACCGAGCACTTCACCCAGCAGCACAATCACTACAAGCCGATCTGGGCGCTGTTCATGCTGCAGAAATGGCTGCACTCCCGGAACCTGCAATGCGCCTGAAGACGACCTCGTCCGTGTCGATCGTCGTCCCCGCGCACAACGAGGTCGAGAGTCTGCCTATCCTGGTCGAACAGACCCTGTCCGTGCTGCAGGAAATCGATTGCCCATCGTGGGAGATCATTCTGGTCGACGACGGTTCCACCGACGGCACTGGCGATGTCATGACGCGGCTCGCGCGCGAGGAGCGCGGCGTCAAGGCCGTGCTGTTCCGCAGGAATTTCGGCAAGTCCGCCGCGATGATGGCGGGGTTCCACGAAACCAAAGGAGACATCGTCATCACGATGGATGCTGACCTCCAGGACGATCCCGAGGAGATTCCGCAATTCATACAGATGATCGAGAGCGGTTACGACCTGGTTTCGGGATGGAAGCGCAAGCGCAACGATCCGTTGGAGAAGAGGCTGCCGTCGCTGTTCTTCAACTGGGTTGTGCGCAAAGCGTCCCGAGTGGAGCTGCACGACAACAACTGCGGGTTCAAGGCTTATCGCCGATGGTGCATCAAGGAACTCTCGCTGCACGGCAACCAGCATCGATTCGTGGCGGCCATTTTGGCGTGGGGCGGGGCGAAGATCGGCGAGATCCCGGTCCGGCACCACGAGCGCAGGTTCGGCGAGACAAAATACGGAATCGCGCGCTATTTCCACGGCGCGGCGGATTTTGCGACCCTGATCCTGCTCACGCGGTTCTCGCAGCATCCGATGTACCTGTTCGGCATGATCGGAGTCCCGCTGATCGTGTTCGGTACCGTGCTCGGCGGCTACCTGCTCGTGAACCACCTCATGTTTCTCATGACGTCGACGATGGGTTTTCCTCTTACCATCCGTCCGCTGCTCATCATTACCGTGTTCCTGTTCCTGATGGGGCTGCTCATCTTCCTGATCGGACTGCTCGCCGAGTTGGTGCTGCGTTCGAGTTCGCTGGAAAGGGGATACTGGGTCAAGCAGATCATTGAAGCCGAACCCGAAAGCGTCGTGCCGAACATCCGCTCCGGCTCGACGTCGAAGGGAAGGCGGTCGGTAACAACCTGATCCCGTGCTGAGCTCGAGCGGATGCACAACCTTCAGTAAAGCGTCAGCAAAAGGCAAGCAGCACGTCATCGTGTCAGCGTGATGCAAGTTCGGCCTGCAACAATCCTCGCCCGATCACTAGATCGTCGCAAGGATTGTCGACATGCTGGGCGCAGACATCCCACATCGTGGAAGTGGCAGTTGGCCAGCGTGGACCTGGCCCACCGCTCTGACCGTTGCATGGGTCTTCGTCGGGCTCGTGGGCCATGATCCGTGGAAGGCCGATGAAGCACACACCTTCGGTGTCGTCGTCGATTTTCTGCGGTTGGGTGATTGGGTCGTTCCGTCGCTGGCCGGCGAGCCGTTCATGGAGAAGCCGCCGCTGTTCTACATCGTGGCAGCGGCGTCCGCGCAGCTTTTCAGCGGACTACTGCCCCTGCACGACGCTGCGCGGCTGGCCTCGGGCTTCTTTGTCGGGATCGCTCTTCTGTTCCTTGGGCTGACAGCGCGCGAGATCCATGGTCGTGGCTACGCCTCCGTTACGCTGCTCATCTTCATCAGTTGCTTCGGTACGTTCATGCGGTTGCACCAGATGGTCACCGATGTGGCTCTGCTCGCGGGAATCGCCATCGGAATCTTCGGATTGGCGCTCGCGCGTCGCACTCTCTGGAGCGCGGGCGCTGCCCTAGGCGCCGGAGCCGCCATCGCATTCCTGGCAAAGGGACTGTTGGGTCCCGGCCTGCTCGGACTCACGGCGCTGCTCCTTCCGTTCTATCCGATATGGAGAACGCGGCGTTACACGGTCGTACTGTGCCTTGCCGCAGTGCTTGCGATGCTACCGGCAGCGCTGTGGATGTCCGCGCTCTATGCACGCTCCCCCGATCTGTTCCAACAATGGCTGGTCATCAACAACTTCGGACGTTTCTTCGGCTTCACCCGCATCGGACCGCACACGCCGCCTGGATACTACGCATACACGCTGCTTTGGTACGCATTTCCAGCGCTGCCGCTGGCGGGACTCGCCCTCTGGAGCGAGTGGCGTCGTCCCGCGACACCGGACGCGAGCAGGGGTGTCGAGTTGCCTCTCATGCTCACTGTCGTCGTAGGCTCGGTCCTTGGCCTCGCCAGCGATTCGCGCGAACTCTATCTGCTTCCGCTGATGCTGCCGCTTTCACTCCTCGCCGCCAAAGGAGTTGAGCGGCTGCCCTTGGCAGGTGCGCGCGCCGTGTCCAATGGGGCGCGATGGGGCATGGGCGCCATCGCGTCGTCGATATGGCTGAGCTGGCTCGTGCTCGTTGCAGGGGAACCCGAGCATCTGCAGTCATTGCTGCTCGCTTATCAACCCGGCTTTGCCGCCAAGGTGGACTGGATACATCTCGGACTGGCGTCGATCGCGACGGTGGTCGCGGCGGCCGCGATGTTGCGCCCCGCCAGATCCTCCGTGAGCGCCTTGAAGCAATGGGCCGTTGGGCTGACGCTTTGCTGGACCTTGCTCGCGACGCTGTGGGTTCCCTACTTCGATGCCGGCAAGAGCTACCGTTCAATGATCGTTTCCCTCGTTCCGGAGCTTCCCTCAGGAGGTTGCGTGGCCAGCTTGCACCTCGGCGAACCACAGCGAGGGATGCTCGAGTATTTTGCGCAGATCTCGACCGAGCGGCTGGAGAGCCTGCCCGACGCAAGATGCAAAGCGCTGCTCGTTCAGGGTTGGCGAAGCACGGGCGCGTCCGCTCCGACGCCCGACTGGATTGCGGTATGGGAGGGCGCGCGCCCGGGCGATCGAAAGGAGCTCTATCGACTCTATCGGAAAGACGTGACTCCGGGACAAGCGACGATCGTGTTTCCGCAGACGTCAGTGCACCGCGGCGCCCATCAAACGTGGCCGCCCTGGTCGACACCGGACAGGATAACCTCGCGCGGAAGAGGAGAACTCATGGCACGACCACCGTCGAGATCGAGTTCATCGGCGATCCGCTGACGACCCGGCGGCTGACCGCGACGTAAACCAGCGTCCGCCGCTTCGTGTCGTACATGCGCACGACCTTGGTGTCCTTGAACAGCAGCGACGTGCTTTCGCTGAACACGCTTTCTTCCTTCGGCAGCTTGTCCGGCAGCGTGATGGCTCCGGTCTGGTGACACGAGATCGCGAAGCGCGAGGGGTCCTCCGCGACGCCGACCGCTCCCTTGAACCCTCCCGTCTTTGCCTGGCTGATATGGCAAGCCACGCCTGGGACGCGCGGATCGTCGAACGCGAACACGCAGACCTTGTCGTTGGGCGTGAACAGGTTGAAGGTGGTCGACGTGCACCCGACCTCTTCGGCGAGCGCGGGCAGCGCGACGAACCACATCAGCGCGGAGAACACAAGCAATCGCTTCATCGTGAGCCTCGGTTGGGACGGAGTTGGTGAAATGATATTGTGTGCCCAAAGCGACCTGCGTCGAGAAAGATCTGCCAATGAACCGAACGTTTTGTTTCGCTGCCGCGCTCGCCGTCGCCTCGTTGTCGGCTGCACCCAGCTATGCCGGCATTGACGAGGGCATCGCCGCGCAGTTGAAGGACGTCAAGGCGATGATCGCGGCGTGGCCATCCGGCCAACCGATGCCTGTGGGCGGCGGTGCGAGCGGCGGCGGCGCGCAGGTCGCGGCAGCCGCGCGCGCGTCGGACCGGTGCAGCGCCATCGGCGCGATGGAAGGCGAGGACTTCAGCGCGACGCACTGCGCGATTTCGCTCTACGGTGATCAGCACAGCGTCGCGATCTGGTTCAACGAAGATGCGATTACTCCCGACGAAGCCGTGGCCTTCCAGCTCTCGTCGTACGCGGGCGAAGACAAGGCTGGCAAGCGGCGCACGCGCGTGCAGATCATGTTCTGTCCGGGCGGCAGCGGCAGCAACGTGTCGCCTTCGGCGGTCAAGTCCATCGACTTCAATACCAGCCACGCCAAGTCGGCGATCTCCGGCGTGCAGTGGGTCGTCGAAGCACCTAAGGATTTCAAGGTCGAGAAGCTGAGCGGCAAGCTCGAGCCGGGCGGCACGCTCAGCGGTCGCATCGTAGGGCAGCGCGCCAAGACGTCTTGGACCATCGACTTCGATTTGAATCTGCCGACCAAGGATTCCGCGGCGGGCATCAGCTGCGGCAAGTGATCTCGGCGGGAAGGTAAAATACGCTTCATGAAAATCGCCACCTTCAACATCAACGGCATGACCGCGCGCGGTTCGGCGCTGCTGCGCTGGCTGGAGGAAACGCAGCCCGACGTGGCCTGCCTGCAGGAGCTCAAGACGCCGCAGGAAAAATTTCCCGAGCAGGCGATCCGGGAAGCCGGCTACGGCGTCATCTGGCACGGCCAGAAGAGCTGGAATGGCGTCGCCATTCTCGCGCGCGGCACCGATCCCGTGGAGCGGCGGCGCGTGCTGCCCGGCGATCCTGAAGATCTGCACAGCCGCTATATCGAAGCCTCAGTTGGCAAAGGCGTCAACGGCATCATCGTCGGCTGCCTCTACCTTCCCAACGGCAATCCTGCGCCTGGGCCGAAGTTCGACTACAAGCTGCGCTGGCTCGAGCGCTTTTTGTTGCACGCGGCCGAGCTGATGGCGAGCGGAGAGCCCGTCGTGCTCGCCGGCGACTACAACGTCATCCCCACCGAAATCGACGTCTACAAGCCCGAGCGCTGGGTCGACGATGCGCTGTTCCGCCCTGAAACGCGCGAGGCGTATCGGAGGTTGCTGGCGCAGGGGTGGCTGGATTCCCTGCGCCACCTCAATCCAGGCGCCGTGGTCTACACATTCTGGGATTACTTCCGCAACGCGTTCGACCGCAACGCGGGGCTGCGCATCGACCATCTGCTGCTGAGCCCGTCGCTCGCGCCGCGCCTCACCGGCGCCGGGGTCGATCGCGACGTTCGCGCGCGCGAAAAGCCCAGCGATCACGCGCCGGTGTGGATCACGCTGGATAACTAGACGACGGCAGGATGCAAATGGATATCGGGAACGCGAAGAAACGATCCATGGACCGTCTGCGTGCCAGATCGGGGATGCTGATCCTGATGTTCGCATCGACGGTAGCACTCACGCCGGCTGCGAGTGCGATCGAGCTCGTGGTGCACGCTTCGATGGTGAACAAGGCACTGAGAGAGCAGGTCTTCAGGGATCATGGCCGTTATTATTTGCAGCGCCCCAGTCCATGCAACGATCCCTATCTGGAGGATCCGACCGTATCGTTCAGGCAAGGGCGCATTTATGTCGGCGCGCATTTCGCCGGACGCGTCGGCGCGCTGATCGGAGGCGTGTGCAAATCCGCGACCGAGCCGAGCGCGGTCATGATCTCAGGCCGCCCCGTGTTGCGCGGCCAAAAAGCCGTTCTCGAAGATCTGCGCGTGGAGCGCGCGGACAAGCCGATGGTGGCCGCCGCAGTGCAAAGCCTGATCGGTGGCGATTCGCGTTCGCCGATTCGCATCGATTTCGCCGACGCCATTCGGACCCTGACGATCCCAGCCAAGACAGCGCCTTATACGATCGTGGTGCGCTCGCTGGAATTGAGCAACCTTTCCGTGCAGGACGAAGAACTGCACGTGACGGTGGATGGCGCCGTCGAAATGCGCTAGGTGGTGTCGAGGGAGGGGACATGAAACACACTTTCGGGGCCGCGGTCATGGTGATTGTTCTGGGTGGCTGTTCATGGATGGCGCCTCGTGTCGAGATGCCGCAGATGGGCCCAGCGGATGCTGCCGACCCTGCCAAGAAGTATCCAGCCAACAGCAAGTACCTGGCGCTTCCGCGCGAAACCGATGTTCGAATGATCACTCAACAGATGAGGGCCTATGCCGGCACATGGGCAGACGCACGCGATACCTTGAATCAGTGGAACTTCGTATCGGGCGAGGGCATCTTCTACGGCGGAATCACCGCCGCGATCGGCGGTATCGTCAATTCGCCGCATACGGCCATTGTCGGGACCGCTCTCGCGGGTGGCGCGTCGCTGCTGACCAACCACTACGCGCTCAAGATCCAGGCTGTGAACTACGGAAATGGATCCGACGCGATGCAGTGTCTTTACAACAGCGTGACCGATGTCTCGCCTGCAATCTGGAACCTGTACGACTCGGATGGCAATCTCATCCCACCGAAGAACGCCTTCGCCGGCCCGGCGCTCACCGGCTACGACACGCTGGTGGTGCTGATACCGACGATCAACGACAGCATGAACAAAGTTGTTGGCGCGCTGGCGAAAGCGCAAGCGAGCGTGACGCTGGTGACACCTTCGGTTGCGGCTATCACGCAGGCGATTTCGGTCGCGGCGGCGAGCAAGCAGTCGACCGATAGCATTGCAGCACCGGTGGCCCTGGTGCTCAACAGCGGCCGCGTTCGGGCGTTGGCGCGCAATGCGTTGCCAGGAGTTGATCTTCCGGACGCGGCGGTTGCGCTGGCGCTGCAGCTTCCGGCCACGCTCCAAAAATGCAATGCGGCGTTCGGGCCGTGAGCGCCGCGCCGACTACAGGAAACTCGTCAGCGCCCTGAACGCCGCCGTCCCTGCGTTACTGAGCCTGCGCACGAGTTCACGCGATGCGCCGCGATGTAGCCGCAGCTACGCGGCGAGGTGCCCCGGCACGTACTCGGTGATCAGGTTCATGTACTGCGCGCGCAACAGCTCGGCGGCGTTGTCCAGGCGCTTCACGCTCCTGAGTCCGCGCACCGCCGCCACCGAGTCCGGGCCGCTGTGCTCGAGCCACACCATGAGTCCGGACAGCAGCGTGCGCATGTAGCCCGGGCCGTGGCGCAGCAGCGCGGAGGCGGTCATCACTGTGTCGGCCCCAGCCAGCAGGTACTTGATCACCTGGTCCGAGGTCTCGACGCCGCTCGTCGCAGCCAGCGAGCAGTCGAGACGTCCGGCGAGCAGCGCGATCCAGAGCAGCGATGGCCCGGCTTCGTGGCTCGTGCTGAGCTTGAGATTCGCCTTGACCGATAGCGTGGACAGATCGAAGTCGGGCTGGTAGAAGCGGTTGAAGAGCACGATGCCGTCGGCACCGGCGTCGACAAGCTTGTGCGCGAAATTGCCGGTCGAGCTGAAAAAAGGCGACAGCTTCACCGCGACAGGGATGCTGACAGTGCGCTTTACCGCGCGCACGACATCGACGTAGCGCGCCTCGACGTCGAGGCTGCTCATGCTCGCATCGGTGGCGACGAAATACATGTTGAGCTCGAGCGCTGTCGCGCCCGCGCCTTCCAGCCGCGCCGCATAGTCGATCCATCCTTCGGCGGTCACGGCGTTCAAGCTGGTGATGACCGGGATGCCGACCACGTCGACCGCACGGCGCACGGTGTCCAGGTGTCCCGACACGCCGCGATCGTAGTCGGCAAGGTCCGGAAAGTAGCTTCCCGCCTCCGGGTGGCTGTGCGAACCGTGCTCGGTATACATCGCGTACGCCGTATCCTCGGCGCGTATCTGTTCCTCGAACAGCGACGGCATCACCACGGCTGCGGCACCGGCGGCTTCGAGCGCGCGAATGCCTTCCACCGTCGACGTCAGCGGCGACGCCGACGCGATGATCGGGTGCGCGAGTTCCAGTCCCAGGTAATTCGTCCTCAGATCCATCGCTACGCGTCCTCCCAATGCGGGTTGAACCGGCTGCCATCGCGCGAGGCCAGGTCCTCGTACAAGGTGTAGCGTTCCCTCAGTGCGAGCTGCGCCTGATCCAGCATGTGCCGGGCTTCGCCGGGATGGGTCTGCTCGATCACCTTGAAGCGCACCTCGCGTCCGCGGTATTCGCCGAGAGGAATGCGCGGACGCGTCGAGTCGAGCCGGAACGGATTCATGCCGCGCTTGCGCATCGTGGGATCGAACCTTAGCAGCGGCCAATGCCCGCTCGCTACCGCGCGCGCCGCCTGCTTCATGCCATGACGCAAGTCGGTTCCGTGCGCGATGCATTGAGAGTACGCGAGGATGAGCGAGGGACCGTCGTACGCCTCGGCCTCGCGAAACGCGATGACCGCCTGCTCGTTGTTCGCGCCCATCGCGATCTGCGCCACGTAGACGTTGCCGTACGCGATGGCCATCATCGCCAGATCCTTGCGCGGGACCTTCCTGCCCGCGGCGGCGAACTTGGCTGAGGCGCCGAGCGGCGTCGCCTTCGACGCCTGCCCACCGGTATTGGAATAGACCTCGGTGTTGAGCACGAGCACATTGACGTTGTGCCCCGACGCCAGGACGTGATCGAGACCGCCGGAATCGATGTCGTACGCCCAGCCGTCGCCACCGACGATCCATACCGAGCGCTGCGCGAGAAAATCGGCCACTGCGAGCAGGTTTTTCGCGTCCGCATCGTGCAAGGTGGCGAGCTTCGCGCGCAGCGCAGCGAGGCGTTCGCGCTGCACGCGGAAGTCGGACTCGGTGCTCTGCGGCGCCTCGAGCAGCGCTGTCACCAGGTCCTCGCCGAGCTTGGGTGCGAGCTTGCGCGCCAACGCTCTGGCCATCTCGGTCTGCTGGTCGATGGCGATGCGGTAACCGAGCCCGAACTCGGCGTTGTCCTCGAACAGCGAATTCGACCACGCCGGACCGCGACCGTCGGGACCCGGCGCCCACGGCGTCGTCGGAAGATTGCCGCCGTAGATCGACGAACAGCCCGTGGCATTGGCGATTTGCAGTCGGTCGCCGAAGAGCTGCGACAGGAGCTTCAGGTACGGCGTTTCGCCGCATCCTGCACACGCGCCCGGAAACTCGAACAGCGGCTGCATGAACTGCACGCCGCGCACGTTGGCGAAATTGATGCGAGTGCGGTCGGCCCATGGCAGCTTCTCGAAGAAGGCGATGCTTTCGACCTCGGCCTTCATATGGTCGAGTCGCGGCTTCATGTTGATGGCCTTGATGCTGGCGTCGTCCGGGCTGTGCGCCGGACAATTCTCGACGCACACGCCGCAGCCGGTGCAGTCTTCGACGTAGACCTGCAGCGTATAGCGCGAATCGGGAAAGCCGCGCGCGTTGATGGGCGCGGCCTTGAAACTCGCGGGCGCATCGTCGAGCCGGGCCCGGTCGTAGTACTTGGCGCGGATGACGCTGTGCGGGCACACGATCGAGCATTGGCCGCACTGGATGCACAGGTCGGCGTCCCAGATCGGCACTTCCTCGGCGATGTTGCGTTTTTCGAATCGGGTCGTTCCGGTAGGGAAGGTGCCGTCGATGGGCATCGCGCTCACCGGCAAGGTGTCGCCGCGGCCCTCCATCATGACCGCCGTGACTTTGCGCACGAACTCGGGTGCCGAGTCCGGCACCATCTTGTAGACATCGCGCGTGCTGGTGGCGGCGGTGGGCACCTTCACTTCGTAAAGGTTGGCGAGCGCGCTGTCGATGGCCGCGAAGTTCTTTTTCACGACCTCGGCGCCCTTGCGCGCGTAGGTCTTCTCGGTTTCTTTCTTGATTGCGGCGATGGCCTCGTCGCGCGGCAGCACGCCGGAGAGCGCGAAAAAGCACGTCTGCAGGATCGTGTTGCTGCGCGCCCCGAGTCCCAGGTCGAATGCGACCTTCGAGGCGTCGATGACGAAGAGCTTGAGCTTCTTGTCGATCGCCTGCTGCTGCACCTTGCGCGGCATCTCGTCCCACACTGCGTCGGGTCCGTAGGGACTGTTGATGAGCACCGTGGCGCCGTGTGCGGCGGCGCCGAGCACGTCCTGCTTGAACAGAAAGTCGAACTTGTGCACGCCGACGAAGCTCGCCGACTTGAGCAGATACGGCGCGCGGATGGGTTGCGGGCCGAAACGCAGGTGCGAGATCGTATACGAGCCCGATTTCTTGGAGTCGTACACGAAGTAGCCCTGCGCATTGCGGCGCGGATCGGCGGCGAGGATCTTCACCGAATTCTTGTTGGCGCCTACGGTGCCATCGGCGCCGAGCCCGTAGAACAACGCGCGTACGACGTCGGGCGACTCGATGTCGAAGGAGGCGTCGACGTCAAGGCTCGTATGCGACACGTCGTCGGTGATGCCCACGGTGAATCCGTGCTTCGGATGTGCTTTCCCGAGCTCGTCGAAGACCGCCTTGGCCATCGCCGGATCGAAGTCTTTCGACGAGAGCCCGTAGCGCCCTCCGATGAGCTTGGGCATGGCAGCCCACGTGCCGGCGGCAACGCCGTGCGCGAGCGTGGTGAGCACGTCGAGGTAGAGCGGCTCGCCCGGGGCGCCGGATTCCTTGGTACGGTCGAGCACCGCCACCGCTTTCACCGATTTGGGCAGCGCGGCGAGGAATGCTTCGGCAGCCCAGGGCCGGTACAGCGCGACCTGCAATGCGCCGAGCTTCTCGCCCTTTGCATTGAGATGCGCTGCGGTCGAGTCCAGCACCTCACAGGAAGAGCCGATCGCCACGATTACGCGCTCGGCTTCGGGATGGCCGCTGTAGCTGAACAGGCGATGGCGTCGTCCGGTCAGCTCGGCGAACCGGTCCATCGCCTTTTCCATGATTTCGGGAAACTGTGCGTAGAAGGGATTGACCGTTTCGCGCGCCTGGAAAAACGTGTCCGGGTTGTGCGCGGTGCCGCGCACCACCGGGTGCTCCGGCGAGAGCGCCCGCGCGCGGAACGCGCGCACCCAGTCGTCGTCGATCATGGCCCGGATCTGGGCGTCGGGAATGACCGAGATCTTGTTTTCCTCGTGCGAGGTGCGAAAGCCGTCGAAAAAATAGAGGATCGGCACGCGCGATTCGAGCGTGGCCGCCTGCGCGATCAGTGCGAGGTCGTGCGCATCCTGCACCGATGAGGCGGCTAGCATCGCGAAGCCGGTCATGCGCGCGCTCATCACGTCGGAGTGATCGCCGAAGATCGACAGCGCTTGTGTTGCCAGGGAGCGCGCGGCCACGTGAAACACGCACGGCGTCAGCTCACCCGCGATCTTGTACATGTTGGGTAGCATCAGGAGCAGGCCCTGCGATGCCGTGAACGTGGTGGTGAGCGCGCCACTCTGCAGCGATCCGTGCAGCGTGCCGGCGGCGCCGCCCTCGGACTGCAACTGCTGTACCACCGGAACATTGCCCCAGATGTTCCTGATGCCCTCGGCTGCCCACGCATCGGCGAGTTCCGCCATGGTAGAGGAAGGCGTGATCGGGAAGATCGCCGAGACTTCGTTCACGCGGTAAGCGATGTGCGTGGCCGCGGTGTTGCCGTCCATGACGGCGCTGCGGATGCTGGTCATGCGAATCGCTCCGTTGCGCGTTTCATGGCCGCACCGTGAAGCGTGCGGGAAGCGTGTCCGCGCCGGTGGCCGCGGCGCCCGTGGGCTCTGGCTGCATTTCGATGGCGTGACAGGGGCATTGCTCGTAGCACACCGCGCAGCCCGTGCACAGGTCGTAGTCGAAGCGATAGAAGCGGCCCTTGCCGAGCTTGATGATTGCCTGCTCGGGGCACGACGCCAGGCAGTTGTCGCACTCGAAGCAGTTGCCGCAGGAGAGGCAGCGGCTCGCCTCGTAGCGCGCCTCCGTCTCGGACAGGCCCGCGACCACTTCGTCGAAACCCTTGCGCTGCGCCACCGGCGTTTCCGCCTGCTGGCGGCGGTCGGCGTCGAGGAACATCGGCAGGTTGAGCGTCGCGAATTCGACGATCGGGTGCTTCGGCGCGCTTTCGTAGACCCCTCCGCGCAGCCACGCATCGATGTTGCGCGCGGCCTTCTTGCCGTGGCCGACCGCCGCGGTCATGGTGCGCGCGCCGCCGATCATGTCGCCGCCCGCGAAAATGCCCGGGCTCGCCGGTGTGCATGTGCGCATCGACTTCGACGACATCGCCGCGTCCGATCTTGATTCCGGTGATCGCTTTCAGGAATCCTATGTCGGAATGCTCACCCGCCGCCAGCACCAGCGAGTCGGCTTGCAAGCGCTCGAACCTGCCGGTGCCGATAGTGCCGTTCCCGTCGGGTGCCATCTGCATCTCTTCGACCACGATCTCGTCGCTGCCGAACTGCTTCACGGTGGACATCCACCTGACCTTGACGCCCTCGGCGAAGGCTTCCGCTGCCTCGTACGGGTGCGCTCGCATGTGCTGCCGGTCGGAGCGATAGATCAGCACCGCTTCCTCGGCACCAAGGCGTTTGGCGACGCGCGCGACGTCGACTGCGGTGTTGCCGGCGCCGATGATGCCCACCACCCGACCGAGCCGCGGTGCACGACCCTGCTCGACTTGTTCCAGCAAAGTCAGCGCGTGGATCATCTTGCCGCCGTCCATCGACGGAATGTCGAGGTGGTTGCCCACCTGCGCGCCGACCGCGAGGAACGTGGCGTCGAAATTCCCCGCCTGCGTTTCGGCGAGTACGTCGTCGACGCGGTGGTTGCGCGTGATCGTCACGCCCATCGCCTCGATGCGCTCGATCTCTTTCAAGAGGCCGTCGCGGGGCAGGCGATACGCCGGGATGCCGTAATGCATCATGCCGCCCGGCTCGGGGCTCGCATCGCGGATTTCCACGTCATGTCCCATGCGCCTCAGGTGATACGCGCAGGACAGGCCACCGGGTCCGGCGCCGACGACCAGAACTCGCTTGCCCGTTGGCGGCTTCGTGGAGACCTTCCAGTCCTTGGCGTTGGCGAGATCGCCCAGAAACCGATCCAGCGAATGGATCGAGACCGCCTGGTCCAGATGCTTGCGATTGCATGACGTCTCGCATGGGTGATAGCAGGCGCGGCCATGGGTAGCGGGCAGGGGATTCTGCTCCATGTATTTCTGCCATGCCTCCTCGTAGCGGCCCGCCTGCGCGAGGTCCAGCCACGCCTGGATGTTCTCGCCGGCGGGGCAGGCGTTGTTGCACGGCGGCAGGAAGTCGACGTACGCCGGCCGCTGCCAGCGCAGGGCACTCGTGCCCTTGGCGATCGTCGCCTTGTAGACAGGCGTCAGGTCTTTCGGGATCAGGCTCATGATGGGAGCGCCACTACAAATAAGAAGCCTACATTCGACCCGCGGAAAGACTTTGATCTAGGTCATTGTCCGTTCCCGGAGCCGTGGCGCGCGGCGGCGCCGCACGACGCTCAACGTTGCGCGGCAACCCCCAGGTAAGCGCGGCGCAGCTCGGGGTTGTTGAACACGTCGTCGGGCGTGCCTTCGGCGACGATCCGGCCTTCCTCGAGGACGTACGCGCGGTCGGCGACATCCAGCGCCATCGCCACGTTCTGCTCGACTCAGCAGCACGGCCGTTCCCGCAGCGTGCACTTCGCGAATGGCGCGGAACATCACGATCACCATCGCGGGCGACAGCCCGAGCGAGGGCTCGTCGAGGAGTAGCAGTCGCGGTTTCGCCATCAAGGCGCGGCCGATCGCCACCATCTGCTGCTGCCCGCCCGAAAGCGAGCCGGCGGACGCGTCGAGCTTGTCGCGCACCTGCGGGAACAGCGTGCACACGTACTCGAGCGTTCGGCTGCGTTCCTTGCGTGCCATGCGCAGGTAGCTGCCGATCTCGAGGTTCTCGCGTACGCTCATGCGCGTGAACAGCCGGCGTCCTTCGGGGACGATGCGCGATGCCCGCCGCGCAAAAGCGATGCGGCGGCGACGCCGCGCAGGTCGCGGCCCGTCCATGGCGAGCGTGCCGGAGCTGCACAGGATGCAGACCCGCGATCGCGTTGATCAGCGTCGTCTTGCCGGCGCCATTGGGGCCGAGCACGCACACGAGCTCCCGGCGCCGATCGTAAGCGAGACGTCCCACAGCGCCGGCGCCGCGCCGTAGTCGACGCGCAGGTCGCGCACTCAAGCATGCGGCACCCCCAGGTAGGCGACGGCGACGTCGTCGCGCGCCATGACTTCGGCGGCTTTGCCCTGCGGCGAGCACGCGGCCCTGGTCGAGCACGACGATGCGATCGGACAGCGCGGTCACCACGCGCATGACGTGCTCGACCAGCACGATCGTCGTGCCCGCGGTCGCGAATGCGGCGGATCAGCTCGACCGCCTCGTCGATCTCGGTGGGCGTCAGGCCGGACAGCACCTCGTCGAGCATGAGCAGCCGCGGCTGCGAGGCGAGCGCGCGGGCCAGCTCGAGAAACTTGGTCTGGTGCAGGTTGAGATCGCCCGGCATCGCGTCGGCGCGCGATTGCAGTCCGGTGAACTGCGAGCCACTGCATGGCGATGTCGTTGGCCGCGGCGCGCTCGAGCTGCGCCGCCGAACATCGCGGTAAGCGCGACGTTGTCGCGCAAGGTCAGGTGCGCGAACGGGCGCGGGATCTGGTAGGTGCGCGCGATGCCGGCGCGGGCGATGCGATGCGCGGGCAGCTCGGCGAGCTCGGCCCCGGCAAACACGACGCTTCCGGTCGTCGCGCGCGATAATGCCCGCTCACCACGTTGATCAAGGTCGATTTGCCTGAGCCGTTGGGGCCGAGCACACCGACGATCTCGCCTTCGTGTACGTCGAGGTCGACGCCATCGAGCGCGCGCACGCCCGCGAACGATTTGCGCAGGCCGCTCACCGACAGCAATGCCCTGCTCGCCATGTGCCCCCGTCGATGATCGAACCGATTGCAATGTCGGCTGCATCGGGGCCTTTGCTGGCGGCACCGCGAGGCGTGGAGCGGATCTGGAGGCCCTTGTCCGCAGCAGCTCCAGGATGCCGTCGGGCATGAACAGCACCGCCGCCACCAGGATCGCGCCGCTGATCGCCTTGCCGGCCAACGCCTGGTCGGCGGCGGTCGATGCGTAGAGCAGGAGCGTGATCGCGGTGGCGCCGATCGCCGGGCCGGCCCAGTGGCGCGTGCCGCCCAGCACGCTCATCAGCACCACCGTCAGCGGGACCGTGATGTTGAACGTGCTGGTCGCCGTGACGTACGACACGAACAGCGCCTGGATCCCGCCTGCCACCCCGGCGAGTGCGCACGAGATCCCGAGCGCGGCGAGCTTGTAGCGATACGTGGGCACGCCCATGACTTCCGCCGCGTCCTCGTCGTCGTGGATCGCGAAGAGCCCCACTCCCAGGCGCGCCTGGGGAATGGCGCGCGCGATCACCAGCGTCACCACCGCGAGGATCAGCGCCATCATGTAGAACGCGCCGGAGGACGTCGGCGCCAGCGTCGGCACGGCGACCGCAGACAGATACACGCCCGGGCCGCCATCGATCGGCGTGTTGAGCACGATCGTGGCAAGCACGAAAGTGACCGCGAGGGTCAGCAGGGCGAACAATTCGCCGCGCACGCGGCGCACGCGGAACACGACCGCGCCCAGCGCGACGCCGATCAGCGCAGCGAGCAACGCCGCAGCGGGCAGCGTCCACAGGAACGGCACGTCGAACTTGCCCGCCAGCACCGCGGTCGTGTACACGCCGATCCCGAAAAACGCGCCGTGGCCGAAGGAGAAGTAGCCGGTGTAGCCGGACAGGATATTCCACGACGTCGCCAGCACGATCCAGTGCAGGACCAGATACAGGAACGATTCGTAGAACGCAGGCAGGTGCAGGAATGGGACCGCGGCGAGCGCGGCGCCGGCGGCAACGATCGCGACGAGCGTGCGGTCGATTTTCAGGTGCGACCCGGGCGCAGCAGCAGCAGCGCGATCAGCAGCGTGAACGAGACGATCGGCGCCCATGATGGCGACACGAACGCCATCGTCACCGCCTCGCTGACGCCGATGATGATGCCCGCGGTGAGCGGTCCCAGCGCCGAGCCAAGTCCGCCCGAGCATCACCGCCGCGAACACGACGCCGACCCACGCGTAGATCTGCGACGGCGTCAGCGTGAAGCTCAATGCGAGGCAGACGCCGGCCACGCCGGCGAGCGCACCGCACACGCCGGCGAGGATGAGCGCGTGCGAGCGCCGATCGACGCCGAATGCCGCCGCGACCGGCGCGTCCTCCGCCAGCGCGCGCAACGCACGGCCGAGGTCGGTATAGCGCATCGCGGCCCAGATGCCGAAGCACAACGCCACCGCGAGCGAGAGCGTCAGCAGCTCGGGAACCGGTACGAACAGCTCGCCGATGCGGAACTTCTGTCCCGCGTAGACCGATTCCAGCTTGCGGAAGTCAGCGGTCCACACGGCCTGGATGCCCGCTTCGATGATCGCGGTCAACCCGAAGGTCGCCAGCAGCGAGTTGAGCGGCGACACCGAGAAGCGCGCGAGCAGCCACTGCACGGCGACGCCGAGCGCGAAGAACAGCGGAACGATGAGCACCAGCGTGAGCAGCGGGTCCACGCCGCCGACGCTCGCGAGCTGGTAGCACAGATACGCGGCGAGAAAGGCGAATCCGAAGTGCGTGAGGTTGATGATGTGCAGCAGACCCCACGACAAGCTGACGCCGAGTCCCAGCAGACCGTACAGGCTGCCGATGAACACGCCCGAGAGCGCGGACTGCGCGAGCAGCGTGCCGCTGGGAAAGGTCATGCGCGACGAACCATTGTGCGGCGCGCGCGACGCCTGCGTTTCGTGGTCGCGCGCGCTCGCGATGGCGCAGTGAGGTACTGCGCCGAAACGGTCATTGAACCAGCAGCGTCGCGCCGGGTGCGGCGAACTCCTTGGGATACACCGTGACCCAGCGCCCGTTCTGCACCTGCTTCACGCGCATCAGATCGTCGCCGTAGTTGCTGGGACCGTCGAAGCGCAGATGCCCCTGGATGGTGTCGACACCGTTTTTCTTGATCCACGCGGCGATTGCCTTGTCGTCGAGGCTGTTGGCGCCGCGCACGCCGGCCTCGAGGATCTGCCACGCGGTGTACGAGGCGGCGGCCTGCACCTCGACCGCGGTGTCCGGAATGCCCGCCTTGGCGGCGCGCTCGTGGTAGAGCGCGATGAATTCCTTCGCGCCCGGCGCGTTGGTGAACGGCGGATGCTCCTCGAACACCGTCATCGACAGCGCATTCTTGGCGAGCGGCGACTTCGACATCGGACCCGGCGCCGGATACATGTAGAAATGCTCCTGCGGCGTGTAGTCGATCTTGGACAGTGCGTCGAGCAGCTGGTTGCCTTCGAGTCCGATCGCGCCGACCCAGATGAAGTCCGGCTTGGCGTCCTTGATGCGCGCCGCGATCGGGACCGTAGTCGAGGTTGCCGAAGTCCCATTCGAGGAACAGCACCTCGTTGAGGCCGCGCTTCTTGGCGACTTCGCGCGCGCCCAGCGACATGAAGTGCACCGACGGGAACTTGCTGGTGACCACCGCGATGGTCTTGGGCGGCTTCGGCGAGGCGGCCAATGCATCGAACACCGTGTTCGGCACCGTGTTCGCCGGATCCGGACCCAGCGACCACGCCGGGAATTGCATCTCGTACTTCGCCATCGACGGAATGCCGAAGGTGTGATGCACCAGCACCTTGTTGTAGCGCTGCGCCACACCCATCGCGGAGAGGATCGCGCCGGTCGCGTACGGGCCCATCAGGAGGTCGACCTTGTCCACGGTGATCAGCTGCTCGTAGAGCGTGCGCGCGAGGTCGGGCTTGGACTGGTCGTCCTTGACGATCCATTCGACCTGGCGGCCGAGCAATCCGCCGCGCTTGTTGAGCTGCTCGACGTAGATCTCGCCCACCACTTTGTGAACGAGGCCGGTGGAGGCGAGCGGCCCGGTGAGCGCCAGCGTGCTGCCGATGCGGATCGGCGGCTGCGCGCCTTGCGCCATCGCGCCGGTGCCCGCTAGCATCAGCGCCGCCAGCGCGCAGATTGCCGCGCCAGCCCGGAAGGCCATGCGTTGTACGGTGGTCATCGACTGCTCCTCCTCGTTGTCTTTTCGTTTTGTCAGCGTGCTGCGAATGCAACGCCGTCGTGCAACATCGTTACCGCATCGACTCGGAATCAAGCTGGTACGGGCTGTTCCTTATTGACGATGAAGTCGTCGGGAACCGTCGGGCCCCAGACGTAGAACGAGTCCTCGACCGCGTGATCGGTGGCGGGCCATTCCACGTCGGCGGGAACGAAATCGATGCCGTGCGAATATTCCGCCCAGCTGCCCCACGGATCTTGCGCGTAGTAGAAATAGTTCGAGCCCAGCACGTGGCGCCCGACGCCCCAGCCATGCGCGTACCCCTGCGCCCTCATCTGTTCCGCGCCGAGTCCGACTTCGTCGATGCTCGCCACGTCCCAGCTCGAATGGTGGTAGCCGGGTGCGTGCGACTTCGCGAATGCGAGCAGATGGTGGTCGCTCGCATGCGGGCCATGCATGAACGCGATGATGTCGGCGGAACGGTCGGACAAACGGAGCCCGAGGACTTCGCCGTAGAACGCCGTCTGGCGCAGCACGTCGGGCGTGAACAGCAGCACGTGCGACAGATGCCGCGGCCGCACCGGCCCGATCTTGCTGCGGCTGGGTGCTGCGCCCTTGCCTGGCAAGACGGGAGCTGGCGCAATGGGCTGGAACCTGGCCGAAGGCGAGACCTTTGGAGCGACCACGACCTGGACCGGCGTGCCGTCGGCATCGCGAGTCCACACACCCTGTTGGTCCGAAAGCGGATGCGGAGCGCACGCGCCGTGCGCCTCGATGCGGCGCTTGAGGGCCTCGAAATCCTGCTCGTAGGCGCCGAAGCTCAGGTACTGCAGTTTCTTGGGCTGGCCGTCGGCATAGATGCTGCCCCATCGATGCGGATGACCGTGCGCGTACACGTCGAGACGCTCACCCTCGCGTCGGGTGTCGAGCCCGAAGGCCGAGTAGAAGCGCTCGGCCGGCCCGAGGTCGGGCACGCTGAACGCGAAGCGATTGATCGAGTGAACGCCGAGGGCGTTCGGGCGGCGCGGCGGGTTGGCTTGCTTGTCCATGATCGTCGGGAGGCTGAATGCAGGAGCGAGTCAGGACGATAGCAGAATAGGCGTGTTCAGAGAAAGGGAGGCTCAGGCGAGAAACGGCACCACCCGGGCGAGCAGCGCCTCGGGCGCCTCCTCGGCGATGTAGTGCCCGCACGGCAGCGCCTCGCCGCGAACGTCGCGAGCGACGCGCCGCCACTCGTCGAGCGGTTGGAAGCATCGCTGCACGACCCCTTGTGCGCCCCACAGGACCAGCAGCGGCAGCTCCAGCATGCGTCCCGCGTCACGATCGGCGCGGTCGTGCACGAGGTCGATGCTCGCTGCAGCGCGATAGTCCTCGCTCGTGGCGTGCGCGGCTCCGGGCAGTGCGATGCAGCGCTCGTACTCCGCAAACGCGCGCGGGTCGAAGGGCGAGAGCCCGGCGCTGCGGTTGCCCATCAGGTCGCGAATGAACGCGGCCGGGTCAGCCTGGATCAGCCGCTCGGGCAGCGGCGCGGGTTGGATAAGGAAAAACCAGTGCCAGTACGCGCGCGCAAAGGCTTCGGTCGTCTGCTCGTACATCGCAAGTGTGGGCGCAATGTCGAGCAGCACCATCCGCTTCACCGCCTGCGGATAGTCCATCGCCATCCGATGCGCTACGCGCGCGCCGCGATCGTGCGCGAGCACGTCGAAGTGCTCGAAGCCGAAGCTTCGCATCAGTGTCACCTGATCGAGCGCCATCGCGCGTTTGGCGTAGTTAGCGTGGTCGGACACGCCCGCGGGCTTCGACGAGTCGCCGTACCCGCGAAGATCCGCAGCGACGATGGTGTGGCCTTTCGCCAACGTTTTCGCGACGCGATGCCAGATGGCGTGCGTCTGCGGGTAGCCGTGCAGCAGGAGAAGGGGCGGACCGGCACCCGCGATGACGGCGGCGATGTCGATGCCGGCCTCCACCGCGACCCTACGGCTTTCAAAGCCGGGGAACAGCGCCTTGGTGCTGGAGTCGGTCGACAATCGATCCTCGCGGAGTGTGGCCAGTCAGTCGCGTTGCTCGTAGTGCAGGACGGCACCGGGAAAGTGGCGGAAGACCTGCGCCAGCGGCAACGAGCGGACGCGGGCGTCGAGCACCTCGCCCGTCAGGACGTTGGCGAATCGTGCGCCCGCCGGGACGAATCCCAGATCGAGCATCGTAACGCCCCACGCGTCTTCGCCCACCGGCAATGTGCCGGTGTCGAGCCCCAGCGAGGCGAACAGGCGGCCGGCGACGGCGATGATCCCGTGGTTGTCGCGGCGTCGCGCGAAAGCGACGACGTGATCGGCACGCGCGCCCGCCACGCGTACCGGAAGATAGTCCTGCGTGGTCATGAGCTCACGGTGAACCGCGCGAAAGCGCAGCAGACGCTGCATGACCCACATCTTGGCGCGTCCATCGCCCGCCGCGAACCACCCTGCGATGGCCCGCGCAACCTGGTCTGCGCCAGCACCCGCCAGCGCGTCGAACTCCTTCAGTACCGCGCGGCGCACCACGTAGTCCACCGCAACCCGGTTGTCCGGATCGACCAGGCGCAGGTCGACCAGCTCCGTGCCCTGATAGATGTCCGGAACGCCGGGCGAGGTGAACTTGAGGAGGGACATCGATACGCTGTTGAGCTGTCCGAACCAGGCGAAGAGTCCGATCTGCGCGCGCAGATCATCGAGAAAGAGGTTGTGCTCGCCGCCGGCGAGCAGAGCGCCGACGAACGCGACGAGCGCCGCCTCGTAATCCGCGTCGACGGAAAGCCAGCTCGTGTGCACCTTGGCTTCGCGAGCCGCTTTCACCATGTAATCTCGTATGCGTCGCGCATACTGCGCCATGGCGGCGTCGTCGATTTCGCCGGCCGGGAAGGTTCCGACCAGCGTCTGATAGAGCAGGTATTCGTCGTTGCGCGAGGGTGCGTTCCGCCCGTCGACCTGTCGCTTGCGGCTGCGGTTGAGCCGGCTCCAGCGCCTGACCGCAAGGCGCCAAATCGCGGGTACTTCCGAGATAACGTCGACGCGGGCGCGGACGTCGCCGGAGCGCTTGTTGTCGTGCGTCGATGTGGCAAGCATGGTTGTCGGCCACGTGGTGGCGCGATCCTGCGAGGCCCCGTGAAACGCACGCACCGTCGTGCCGAACTCGTCGGGGTCGCTGCCGACGTCGTTGACCGAGACCAGGCGATTGAAGCGGTAGAACGCCGTGTCCTCGACGCCCTTGGCCGTCACCGGCGCGGTGAACTGCTGGAAGCGCATCGCGAAGGCGCGATACTCGGCTGCACGCGATTCCAGCGCGTGTGGCGGCGGCGTCGCCAGCATCAACGCGCGCATGAAGTCGAACACGCTGGGGTCGGCCCTGCGCGATTCGCGTCGGGCGCGCGCGATCGCCCAGTCGATGTAGCGCCGGTCCTGCGCCGAAGCCCCGCCCTCGCTCACGTAAGTGCGGTAGACGGGAAAGCGCGCGACGATCTCCTCGATCGCTTCGCGCAGCGCGTTGAAGGTGAAGTCCCGCGTGTTGGGGTCGGCGCGGGCGATGCGCAGCGCACGGTTGGTGACCATCGTCAGTTCCGCGGCCAGCGGCCCGCGCATGATCGCGACCTTGCTGCGCAGCACCGTGGTGTCGTAGTCGTCCGCGTCGGCGCCGACAAACGCGCGCCATGCGCGATCGAGTCGCAGCTTGGCGGATCTGTCGACGAACAGTCCGTTGACGGCGTTCGCGAAACGATAGCCTGTCGTGCCGTTCACCGGCCAATCCTCGGGAAGGCGCTCGTGGCTGGCGGATATTTTCTCGAGCACGACATACAGGGGGGCAACGCCTTGCTCCGGCTGTGGGCGCATCTCGGCGACGTATTGCCGATAGCGCGTCTGCAGCCGCTTGACGTAGCGGCCGGGATCATAAAGGCCGTCCGGGTGATCGATGCGCAAACCATGAATCTTTCCCTCCGCGGCAAGCTGGAGGATGAAGGCATGCGTCGCATCGAACGCATCGTCATTCTCCATCCGCAGCGCGGCGAGATCGTTGACGTCGAAGAATCGCCGGTAGTTGATCTCGTCGGAGGCAACGCGCCAGTGCGCAAGGCGAAACGCCTGCGCCTCGAGCAGCGCATGCATCGCCTCGAATGTCGGGGCATCGCCCGGCGTGCCGTTGATTCCTGCCACGACCTGGTCGATCGCCCCGGCCAGCTGCGGATGCGCCCGCGCGAGGCCGGCCAGCGTGGCCTTGCACGCGGCGCTATCGTTGCGGCGGCGCGCAAGCGCCTCCGTGGCGGTGACCGAGCGCTCCGGCAGCGCGCGCAGCGTCGCGACGAGCCGGGCCACCGATGCGCCGACGTCGGCCGCGAGTGCGTCGCGACAGCGTTCCAGCGCCTCGGCGAGCAGCGGCGCGCACTCGCGCGGGTCGATCGGGAACCGATGGTCGTAGTAGCGGACGGCGAAGGCGCCGACATCGGCCTCGAACGCGAGCTTGAGCTCACCGCGCTCGAGCACGACGCCGTAGGGGTCGCCCAGCACCGGCACCACGAGGCGGCCGCGAAACGCGGGATCGAAGGGCGCCCAATCGATGTCGAAATAGTCCGCGAATTCGGACGCCGGGCCGTTCTCGAGCACGTCCATCCACCAGCGATTGTCGGCCCCCATCACCCCGACGTGGTTGGGAACGACGTCGCACAGGTGCCCCATGCCGTGCGCATCGAGCGTGGCGACGAAGTGGTCGAAATCCGCGCGCGTGCCGATCTCCGGATTGATCTCGCTGTGGTCGACGATATCGTATCCGTGAAGACTGCCGGGGCGCGCGCGCAGGTAAGGAGAGCAGTACACGTGGCTTACGCCCAGCGCCGCCAGATACGGGATCAGCGCCTCGGCATCGGCGAACGTGAATGTTCGATTGAGTTGCAGGCGGTAGGTTGCGCGCGGCACACGCGTCACGCTTGCGCTGCTTTCGGCCGACCCGGGCCGCGGCGACCGAGGACGCGGGCGTTCGACCGCGAGCGTGCGGGCCAGCGTATCGAAGCGCAGGTCGAGCGGCCAGCGCTCGAGCGGCAGCGGCAGTTTACGGCGCCAGTTGGGATACGCGTCGGTGGTACCCGGGAGATTGGCCTGATCCTGCACGCCCACGACGTCTTCGAGCTGGATGACCTGCAGTCGCGAAGGTGTCGCCGCCAGAAAGGATTGGATGGCGCGGGCAAGCTCCGGCTCCATGGACGGGACCGCCTGCGCGTGGGTCGCGGCCGGCGACATGAGCAGACCCGCACGCTGTAACGCCGCGAGCATCCGGATGCGATCGCTTGTCCGCTCGCGAACCTGCGCGTCGCGATCCGCGTCGGTCGCGATGAAGCCGTTCGCCGCGCGCAGGTCGATGTCGGCGCCCGACCACCATCCGGCGAGCGTCGGCAGATCGTGCGTACCAGTGGTCGCCAGCGCCTCGGGCGGATACGCGGCAGGCGCCTTGAATTCGCCGGCAGCGTCACGTTCGAAGATCAGCACGCGATACGAAAGAATCGCGTTGGCCTGCAGCGCCGCGCGCACGTAATCGGGCACCGTTCCGAGGTCCTCGCCGATGACGACGCAGCGATGCCGGTGACTCTCCAGCGCGAGCAGGCCGAGAAGATCGTCGAACGGATACTGGACATACGCGCCGTCCGCGGGGTTGCTTGCTGCCGGGACCCAGAACAGTCGCGCCAGGCCCATCACGTGATCGATGCGCAGCGCGCCGGCATGCCGCATGGTGGCGCGCAGGGTGGCAAGGAAGGGCGCGTAGCCCGCGTCTGCAAGGCGCGCCGGAACGAGCGGCGGCAGCCCCCAGTCCTGTCCGCGCATGTTGAAGGCGTCCGGCGGCGCGCCCACGCTCGCCCCCATCGCGTAGATGTTCTGGTTCGCCCATGCCTCCGCGCCGCCGCGATCGATCGAGACCGCGAGGTCGGTGTAGATGCCAATCGACAGGCTGGCGGCGCGCGCGCGGTCCGCCGCGGCGGCGAGCTGAAGCTCGGCCTGCCACTGAAGGTATGCGAAGTACTCGATGCGCTCGGCGTGCTCCGCCGCGAAGCGCGCGACCGCGGTCGATGCCGGATCGCGGTAGTGCGGCGGCCACGCCGGCCAGCCCCACACCTCCGGCTGGGCGCCGTGGAAATGCTCCTGCAACACCTCGAACAAGGCGTGACGACGCAGCGCGTCGCCTCCCGCCGCGAGATAGGCGCGAAACGCATCCGCGCGTACGTCCTCGAGATGATGCGTCCGGAAATGCCGATAAAGCATCTCGAGCACCGTGCGCTTGGCCTGTGCGACGCCGGCGTAGTCGACAAGCAGCGCCTCGCGCAATTTCGCCAGCGTCGCCTGAAAGGTCGATGATGCGACGAGCGCGCGTGCCTCGGCGCATTCGCGGAATTCCGCGATGGCCTCGACGTCGAGGTAGAGCATGTTCCGGAACATACGGCTCGACGGGCTGTAGGGACTCGCGTGCCAGGGTTGATCCGGGAACAGCGCGTGCAGAGGGTTGACACCGACGATGCCCGCGCCGCGCGCCCCCCATTGTTCGCTGAGTGTCGCCAGGTCGGTGAAGTCGCCGATCCCCCAGTTGCGCTCCGAGCGCACCCCGTAAAGCTGCACGGTGGCACCCCATGTCCGTCCTTCATTGGGGGGGACCGGGACGTAGGACGCTGCGGGGGCGACGGCGCACGTGGTTCGCGCGAAGATCGTCCCTCCCGCGGACAACTCGATGCGGTGATAGCCGAAGGGAAGCGAAGCCGACAGGGTCAGCTCCACGCCGATGCACCTGCCCCCGTCGGCGGATGAGCTGTCGGCCTGCGCGTTCGCCAACCGTGCGTTGTCGAGCTCGGCACCATCCTCGCGGATCACGCGCACTGCCAGAGGCGTGCCCTCCAGCGCGCGCGGCAGCCGGCAGCGCAGCGTCCACGGACGCACGTTCTCGCGGAAGACCACCAGTGGAGCGATCCCGCGCTCGTCGAGCGCGGCGTCGTGGGCACGAAGCGCCATGTCCGCTTTCGCATCGTCGGCCGCATCGACGCCCATCGCCGCGAGCAGCGCAACGATCGTCGCGTCGGCGACACGGTGCTGCGTGCCCCATATATCGTGATACTCGGGGAGGATGCAGTAGGCCGCCGCCAATCGCGCCAGGGCATCGCTCACGAGGATTGCTCCACGCTAAAGACGACGGCGTAGGGCGGCCAGGCGCCGCCCGCGGCGAGGCCGGGATCGCTTTCGTAGATGGAGGTCCCGGGAAGCGCCTCGACGTCGGTCGCGCCCGCCGGACCGAAGTGCGCGCCGAGGTGCAACGCGACACCGTCGCCGAGCACCCAGCGCACGTGCAGAAGCGTTTCCCGCGCGACCTCGAACGATCCTCCGGCCATCGCCACGCGGAGGTGCGGCGTCACGTGCTGGCGTCGCAAGGCGAGACAGCGCCGGTAGAACGCGAGCCAGACCGAACCTTTTTCCGACTCGCGATCCTTCCAGTCGAGCTTGCTGACCTCGAAGGTGCCGACGGCATTGGGGTCCGGAATCTTCGCTTGCTCCGCCGGGCTGCGGAATCGCTCGAAGCGCTCGAACTCCTTTCGACGACCCTGAGACACCGCCTGCGCCAAGTCGGCCCCGAAATCGCAGAAGAAGAGGAATGGCGTCGTCGCACCGAATTCCTCACCCATGAACAGCATCGGCTGTGCCGGTGCGAGCAGGACACACGCCACGGCCGCGCGCAGCGCGCGAGGGTCGGCAAGCGCCACCAGCCGCTCGCCGAATGCGCGGTTGCCGACCTGATCGTGCGTCTGCGTGAACGACACGAACGCGCCGGCAGGAAGCCGCGCGCTCGGCTCGCCGCGCGCCGCGCCGCCGCGAAATGGCGACGGCTCGCCCTGATACGCGAAGCCCTGCGCCAGGCAGCGGCCGAACATCCAAAGTGGGCGCGCCGCATAATCGGCGTAGTAGCCGTCGCGCTCGCCGGTGACGAGCACGTGCAGCGCATGATGGATGTCGTCGTTCCACTGTGCGGTCGCCTGCCGCGGCTGGAAGGCGGCGTCGCGCACCAGCCGGCGCGCCTCGTTGCGATCGTTCTCGAGCACAAGGTGAACATGGCGCTGCTCGTGCTCGGCGAGAGCGTGCACCGCGTCGGCGATCTCGATCACGATGTCGGGCTTGGATTCGTCGACGATTGCGTGCACGGCGTCGAGGCGCAGGCCGTCGAACCGATATTCGTCAAGCCAGTAGAGGGCGTTATGCACGAAAAAGTCGCGCACCGCGCGGCTCTTCTCGCCGCCGAAGTTGATCGCCGGGCCCCAAGGCGTGGCATGGCCGGGATCGAAGAATTGCGGCGCGTACGCATGCAGGTAGTTGCCTTCCGGTCCGAAATGGTTATAGACGACGTCGAGCAGCATCATCAGGCCGCGCGCATGCGCCGCATCGACGAGGCGCTTCAGATCTTCGGGCGTGCCATAGCAGGTCGCCGGCGCGAACGCGAGCACGCCGTCGTAACCCCAGTTTCGGGCGCCTGGGAATGCCGCGACCGGCATCAGCTCGACGGCGGTCACGCCAAGGTCGGCGAGATAGTCGAGGCGCTCGACGGCGGCGGCGAAGGTGCCCGCTCGGGTGAACGTGCCGACGTGCAGTTCGTAGAGAACCGCCTGTTCCCATGGACGGCCGCGCCAGCGTTCCTGCCGCCAGTCGAACGCCATCGGATCGACGACGGTGCTCGCGCCGTGCACGCCCTCGGGATTGAAGCGCGACGCCGGATCGGGACGCGGCTCGCCGTCATCGCAGCGGAAAGCGTAGAGCGCACCCGGGGCCGCGCCCGCCACGCGCGCCTCGAACCAGCTGTCCTCTTGCGCTACGAGCGGATGCGTCGATGCACTCCCGCCGCCGAGCACCACGTTGACCGCGTTCGCACCCGGCGCCCACAGTCGAAAACGCGTGATGGCGCCCTCGACCTCGGCGCCAAACGGCATCCGGTGCGCGAACTTCATCCTGGACGCCGCAGGCGCTGCAGCAGCGCCAGCGAACGCCCGCCGATGGGATAGATGCCGTGCGGCATGAAGGTTCCGTCCTCCAGTAGGCCATCGTCGCGATCGGTGTCCACGAGGACGAGCCAGCCGGCACCGCCATCGTCGGGGAGATGAAAATCGATGCGGTCGTGATGCGCGTTGAACAGCACGAGAAAGTCGTCGTCGTTCGCCGGCCTGGCGTGCGCATCCCTCTCGCCCGGCGCGTCGCCGGCGAGGTAGACGCCCAGGCAGCGGGCGAAGTCATGGTTCCATTCCTCGACCGTCATTTCAGTGCCATCCGGCTTCAGCCAGGCGATACCCGTCGACGCGCTGGCGTCGGCCGTGCGCTCCTGGAAAAAATGCTTGCGATGAAAGGTCGGATGGTCGATGCGCAGCCGCACCATCCGCCGCACGAACTCGAGCAGGCGCGTGCGCGCCTCGCTGGGCGTCCAGTCGACCCAGTTGAGCGCGTTATCCTGGCAATAGCTGTTGTTGTTGCCGAGTTGAGTGCGGCCGATCTCGTCGCCCGCCAGAAGCATCGGCACGCCCTGCGACAACATCAGCGTCGCGAGCAGGTTGCGAACCTGGCGCGCGCGCAGCGCGTTGATCGCCGCGTCTTCGGTAGGACCTTCGACACCGCAATTCCACGATAGGTTGTTGTCGCTGCCGTCGCGATTGTCTTCTCCGTTGGCCTCGTTGTGCTTGCCGTCGTACGACACCAGATCCTGCAACGTGAAACCGTCGTGCGCCGTGACGAAATTGATGCTGGCGTAGGGCAGGCGGCCGCTGCTTGCGTACAGGTCGGCAGAGCCCGTCAAGCGGCGCGCGAATTCTCCGATCAGGCCGCCGTCACCCTTCCAGTACGCGCGCATCGTGTCGCGGTATTTGTCGTTCCACTCGGCCCATCCGGGCGGGAAATTGCCCACCTGGTAGCCGCCGACGCCCAGGTCCCAGGGCTCGGCGATCAGTTTGACGCGGTTCAGCACTGGATCCTGGTGCAGGATGTCGAAGAACGAGCCGAGACGGTTGACGTCGTGCAGCTCACGCGCCAGCGCGGAGGCGAGGTCGAAGCGGAATCCGTCGACATGCATGTCCAACACCCAGTAGCGCAGTGAGTCCAGCATCAACTGCAGCACGCGCGGATGCTGCATGTTGAGCGTGTTGCCGGTGCCGGTGAAGTCCGTGTAGCGGCGCGGCGCATCGGCGGCGAGGCGGTAATAGGACGTGTTGTCGATGCCGCGGAAGCACAGCGTCGGCCCCAGCTCGTTGCCCTCCGCCGTGTGGTTGTAGACGACGTCGAGGATGACCTCGAGGCCGGCAGAATGCAGAGCCTTGACCATCGTCTTGAACTCGTTGACCTTGCCTGACGCCGAGTAGCGCGCGTCGGGCGCGAAGAAGCCGATCGAGTTGTACCCCCAGTAGTTGCGAAGCTGTTTTGTGACCAGCCGCCGGTCGTCGACGAAGGCGTGCACCGGCATCAGCTCGAGCGTGGTGACACCCAGGCGCTTCAGGTAGTCGATCACCGGCGCGGTGGCAAGCCCGGCGAAGGTGCCGCGCAGCGGTGGCGGAATGTCGGGATGTTGCATCGTGAAGCCGCGCACGTGCAGCTCGTAGATCACCGTCTCGTGCCACGGCACGCGGGGCGGCCGGTCGTCGTCCCACGTGAACGCCGACTCGATGATCTTGCACTTCGGCATTGCGGCGCCGCTGTCGCGGCGATCGAGCGACAGGTCGGCCCGCTTGTGGTCGATGGTGTATCCGAACAGCGCGTCGCTCCAGCGCAGCGCGCCGACGATGTTGCGCGCGTAGGGGTCGAGCAGCAGCTTGTGGGCGTTGAAGCGCAGCCCTTCCTCCGGGCGATAGGGGCCGTGTACGCGGTATCCATACAGCAGGCCTGGTCGCGCCTCGGGCAGGTAGCAATGCCAGATCTGGTCGGTGCGTTCGGTGAGTCCGATGCGCTGGACCTCGCGCCGCCCCGTCGGATCGAAAATGCACAGCTCGACCCGCTCAGCGTGCTCCGAGAACAGCGCGAAGTTGACGCCTTCGCCGTCCCACGTCGCTCCGCGCGGATCCGGGCGTCCCGGCCAGGACGTGGTGATGGGCTTCATTTGATTTCGATCCAATGCATTCCCACCGCGGGCCTCTCCGGGGATGATCAAAGCCTGGCTGCGCGCGCATCGACGCCCTCAGCGAAGCCGAGGATCCTTCTCGGGCTTGTGCGGATCATCCGTGGGACGTCGAGTCCAACGCTCGAGCATCTCGCCGGCGCGCTTGGCGCCACCGATGCCGAAGGCGAGCGCGAGCGCCAGGCCAACCGCCGCGACCAGGATCAGGAACGTCTGCCGGATGATATCGCCCAGGCCGAGCTGCTCGAGCGCGATCAGGATGACGAAAGCCATGATCGCATAGAGCGAGAATCGGCCGAGCATTTCGGCGTCGTCCATGCCGACGTTCTTGCAGTACGTGGTCACCGCCGCGCCCACGAAGTGGGCGAAGTACGCGCCAAAGGCGAGCACCAGCACGGCTACCATCACCTTCGGCACGAACAGCACGATTCGGCCGATCAGGTCGGTGACGTACGCCAGCCCGAGGCTGTTGAACGCGATCATCAGCGCCGCCAGCAGCACCAGCCAGTACACCAGAATCCCCAGCACGTCGACGGTATCGGTCTCGCCGCCGCCTTGCTTGAGGAACGCGTCGATGCCCGCCTTCTCGGTCACGATGTTGAAGTTGATCGCCCGCAGCATGCGAACGATCGCGAAGCGGGACGCCTTCGCCACCAGCCACCCGATGATCAGAATCGCGAGCGCGAGCAGCACGCGCGGCAGGAACTCGCCTATCTGGTGCAGCGAGGTCCGGATCGG
Source organism: uncultured beta proteobacterium (assembly GCA_963816915.1). GTDB lineage: Bacteria > Pseudomonadota > Gammaproteobacteria > Burkholderiales > Casimicrobiaceae > PALSA-1003. The sequence continues at coordinate 152,718 of CAWFMK010000005.1, read as the reverse complement.
CTCGAGCAGCATTTGCATGTCTTCCATCGCGTCCTCCGGTTCGGTTGGGAATGCGTGCCCGGGAGCCGTCACGCCCGCCCGGCTTCTCCGCTCGAGCGCAGCAGGCGAAGCAACCCGCGCAGCGGGATACCAACCCACTCCGGTCGATTCTCGGTCTCGTACTTGAGCTCGTACATCACCTTCTCGAGTAGGAACAGATCGAGCAGGCCGTCGCGCTGCGCGGTGGCACCCGGTAGATCGGCAGCCTCGACAGCACGGTCGTAGCCTTCGAGGAACGTCGCCTGCGTCTCGGCCAGCCATTCCGCGCCGCGTTGCGCGCGGGTCGCCTGCAGATCAGCCGCCTCTCCGGCAGTGCGCTGCAGCGTGGCGTTGAGGGCGTAATCGAACGATCGGAGCATGCCGGCGACATCCTTCATCGGCGACTGCTTCTCGCGCCGCTCGGAGACCGTGCGTGCCGGCTCGCCCTCGAAATCCGCGATCACAAAGTCGTTCTCCACGACCAGCACCTGTCCCAGGTGATAGTCGCCGTGGATGCGCGTACGGCTGGCGTCGACGCGGTCCTGCGCGTGCGCATCGATGCGCGCCAGGATTTCCTTGCGCGCGGCGAGCGCCACGTCGGCGTCCGCTCGCGCTGGCGCAGGCAGTGTCGCGAGCCCTCGTCCCAGCATGTCCAGCGTAGCGACGGCTTCCTCGCGCGCGCGTCGGGACCAGGCGGCGACGTCTGCCGCCGAGATCGGCACCGGGTCGAAGGCGGGGTTGCCGTGCGAACGTGACAAGGCGACATGGAGCTCGCCGGTTCGCGTGCCCAGCGCGCGCGCCAGCGCGAGATAGCCGCCGTGCTGGCTCGACGGGCTTTTCGCGTCGCTCTCGGTCGCCGGTGCCGCCTCGAGGAAGCGCTCCAGGTAGTTGAGCGTCGTGGTCCAGCCGTCGCCCTGATTGTCGACATAGCCCTGAAGCAGCGCGAGCGTCGCGGTCGTGCCGTCGTCCGTAACATAGTCTATCGTCCCCGCGACCGGGATGCTGTTCGCGAAACGCGCGACCTCGGTGAGATAACGGCCGATTTCGACTTCGGGATTCGCTCCAGCCTGGAGTCGCCGATAGGCTTTCAGGAACAGATGCTGGCCGAGCACGACGACGGTGTTGCTACCCTGTGCCGAAGGGTGGCTGATGGCGGCGGCGTCGATCGCGTCCGTCATGTCGCCCACCAGCTGTCCGAATGCCGCGGTGGGAGCGAAACGCAATTTGCCCTTGCTCGTCTTGATCTCGGTTCCCGCCGCGATCGCTGCGATCAGCTGCCGGCAGAAGGCGTCGTCGGCGAACGCGTCGGCCATGACGCCGACTTTCGCCTGCTGGCGTATTTTTGCCACGGTGAACGGGAGCAGCGCGTGCAGGTGCTCGTCCTCAGGCTCCCACACCAGGGTGAGAGGCAGAAAATAGGTCTGCGGGTCGCCCTTCGGGCTCTCGATGCGTGCCAGACTGATCATCCAGTCGTGCCCGGGATGTCGCCACTCCGCGTAGTCGTTGAGCACCACGCGCTTGATCGGCTCGCCTTTCGCGCCGTACCAGCGCCGGCCGGCCACGAATTCGGGGAGCACGTCGCGCTCGAACTGGGCGCGGCCTTTCTCGGCGAGCGCGATGCGCCATGGAACGACGCGCTCGCGGAAAAGGCTCGCCCACCCGTCGAAGAGCACGAGCACGGGCAACTCGTCGCGGGGGAAACGCTCCTCGTGCCACGCCGGTACGTCGGCGCCCGCGGCGAGGCGGAACCACAGGAAGCCGTGCCCTGCGAGCGTCAGCAGGTAGGGCAGGTCGCCGATCGGCGGGAACGGCGTGCGCCCCATCAGCTCCACGGGAACGCGACCCTTGAAGCGCGCGAGGTCGAGTTCGACCGGCTGCGCCGTGCGCGCGAGGTTGGCGACGCAGAGCACGACTTCGTCGCCGTACTCGCGAATATAGGCCAGGATCTTTCGATTGCCCGGCCTGAGGAAAGTGAGCAGTCCGCGGCCGAACGAGTTGAATCCCTTGCGCACCGCGAGCATGCGCCGTGTCCAGTTGAGCAGCGATGAAGGCTCGCGTAGCTGCGCCTCGACGTTGACCGACTCGTAACCGTAGATCGGGTCCATGATCGGCTGGAGGTAAAGACGCTGCGGGTCGGCGTGCGAGAATCCAGCGTTGCGCTCGGGCCGCCATTGCATGGGAGTCCGGACGCCGTCGCGATCACCCAGGTAGATGTTGTCGCCCATGCCGATCTCGTCGCCGTAGTAGAGGATGGGCGAGCCGGGCATCGACAGCAGGAGGCTATTCATGAGTTTGATGCGGTTGACGTCGTTCTCGAGCAGCGGCGCCAGGCGGCGGCGAATGCCCAGGTTGATACGCGCGCGCATGTCGGCCGCGTACATCTGGTACATGTAGTCGCGCTCCTTGCTCGTCACCATCTCGAGCGTGAGCTCGTCGTGGTTGCGAAGGAAGATCGCCCACTGGCAGTTGTCGGGAATGTCCGGCGTCTGCTGCATTATCTCGGTGATGGGGTGGCGATCCTCTTGCGCGATCGCCATGTACATCCGCGGCATCAGCGGAAAGTGATACGCCATCTGGCACTCGTCGCCATCCCCGAAATACTCGCGCACGTCCTCCGGCCATTGATTCGCCTCGGCCAGCAGGAGAACGTCGGGGTAGTGCGCGTCGATCAGCGCACGCAGCTCCTTCAGGACGGCATGCGTCTCGGGCAGGTTCTCGTTATTGGTCCCCTCGCGCTCGCACAGATAGGGAATCGCGTCGAGGCGGAAGCCATCGACGCCCATGTCCAGCCAGAAACGCATGACGCGGAAGATCGCCTTGCGCACCTGCGGATTGTCGAAGTTCAGATCCGGCTGGTGGCTGAAGAAGCGATGCCAGTAAAACGCCTTGGCAGTATCGTCCCATGCCCAGTTGGATTTCTCGGTGTCGGTGAAGATGATGCGCGTGCCGCTGTACCTGGACGGATCGTCGCTCCACACGTAGTAGTTGCGCTTCCGCGATCCCTTCGGCGCACGCCGCGCCGCCTGGAACCAGGGATGCTGGTCCGATGTGTGGTTGACGATGAGCTCGGTGATCACGCGCAGGTCGCGGCGATGCGCCTCGCGCACCAGGTGCTGGAAATCGGCGCGCGTTCCGTACGAGGCGTGCACGTTGCGGTAGTTGGCGACGTCGTAGCCATCGTCCTTGAGCGGCGAAGGATAGAACGGCAGCAGCCAGATCGTGTTGACGCCGAGATCCTTGACGTAGTCGAGCTTCTCCGTCAGCCCGCGGAGATCGCCGATCCCGTCGTCGTTGGAGTCGAAGAATGCCTTGACGTGCAGCTGGTAGATGACGGCGTCCTTATACCAGTGAACGTTCGCGGATTGATTGTCAACCGCAGGGACTTCGATCCGCGCCATGGCTTGTTCGGCCATCTCCGCCACCTCAGAGGAAGTAGTCGAAATCGTGCTCCGTGCGCACGCGATGGCGCAGGCGGAAGACATGGGCGGGGATGCGCATCGGATCGAGCATCACGAAATTGCGCGGCCCTGTCCACAGGTAACGGGCGCCTGTGAGCAGATCGTGCACCTGGAAAGTCCGATCCGCGTCGATGCCGAGATCGGCCAGGTCGAGGTTCACCCAGCCCGACTGCACGTGATGCGGGTCGAGATTCACCACGACCAGAACGGCGTTCGCGGTATCCGGGTCGACCTTCGTGTACGCGATCAGCTCGTCGTTGTCGATGGAAACGAAGCGCAGGCCGTCGTTACGCTGCAACGCCGGATTGTCGCGCCGCGCTGCATTGACGCGGCCGATCAGCGCCGCGAGGCTGTCGGCGCGCGCCAGGTCCCGGTGGCGGAGTTCGTATTTTTCGGAATGCAGATACTCCTCTGAGCCGGGCTCCCGCGGCTCGTTCTCCATCAGTTCGTAAGCGGGTCCGTAGATGCCATAGTTGGCCGCCAGCGTCGCCGCGAGCACGACGCGCGCGGCGAACGCGGCGCGCCCGCCGGTCTGAAGATATTCAGGCAGGATGTCTGGTGTGTTCGGCCAGCAGTTGGGCCGGAAATAGTCGCGCCCGGGACCGCGCGTGAGCTCGGTGAAATATTCGGTCAACTCGCGCTTGGTATTGCGCCAAGTGAAGTAGGTGTACGACTGCGAGAAACCGAGCTTGGCGAGCCGGTGCATCACCTTGGGGCGTGTGAATGCCTCGGCGAGAAAAAGCACGTCTGGATGGTCGCGCTTGATGCGCGCGATCGTCCACTCCCAGAACGCGAACGGCTTGGTGTGCGGATTGTCGACGCGGAAGACGCGCACACCCTCGCCGATCCAGAAAGTGAACACGCTTTCAAGCTCGGACCAAAGCGCCTGCCAATCATCGGACTCGAAATTGAAGGGATAGATGTCCTGATACTTCTTGGGCGGATTCTCCGCGTATTGCACGCTGCCATCGGCGCGCTTCCGGAACCAGGAGGGGTGCGCGGCGACGTAAGGATGGTCGGGCGCACATTGGAACGCGATGTCGAGTGCGGGTTCGAGGCCTTGTGCCCGGCTTGCGGCGACCAGCGCGCGGAAGTCGTCGATCGTGCCCAGCGCCGGGAGAAGCTCCTTGTGCCCGCCCTCGGCCGCCCCGATGGCCCACGGACTTCCCACGTCCGACGCGGTGGCCTCGAGCGCGTTGTTGCGCCCCTTGCGCCGCGCGCGTCCGATCGGATGTATCGGGGGAAGGTAGAGCACGTCGAACCCCATTCCGGCGATGTAAGGCAGACGCTCTATGCAATCACGAAAGGTGCCGTGCGCGCCGGATACCGCACCGCACGAACGTGGAAAGAGCTCGTACCATGTGCTGAAGCGCGCGCGCTCGCGGTCCACGACCACGGGAAATTCGACCGGGTACGTCGTCGCATGGGTCCGGTCGGGGTGGCGCATCGCGATGGCCGCCGATGCCTCATCCAGGGCAAGTGCCCGCAGGGCTGGCACGTCATCCTGCGTGCGCAGTCGCTCCGCCCATCGAAGCAGGAGCCGGCGGTCATCGCCGCCGGCGCGCTGCGCGGCGGCCTCGATCAGATCGGCGCCACCTCGCGCGGCAATGCGCAAATCGTCGGCGTCAACCCTGCGCGCGAAATCGTGGCGCCAGGAGAGGAAGCTGTCCACCCACGCGGTGACGCTGAAACGATATCGGCCCGGCGCGCTGACGGTGAAATCCGCGCGCCAGCGGTCGTTGCCGAGCGTCTCCATCGGCGTTTCGCGCCAATCGGCATCGCCTTCCGCGCGGTGCAGAAGCACGCAGGCAAGCATGTCGTGACCGTCCGCGAAGCAGTCGGCCTCGACTTCGACGCGGTCGCCGGCGATGCGCTTGACGGCGAAGCGGCCGCCGTCGACGACGGGTGAAATACCCTCGATCACCGCGCGCGCGCGGCCGTCGGGCGCCGGCGTCTCGCGGGGGGCTGGAGCATCCCGTCGGGATGGCATGGGCTTAGTTTGGCTCTGGCTTCAGAAAAATCGCGGACAGCGGGGGCAGCGTGAGCGATAGCGAATGGAACCGACCGTGTGCCGGAGCCGGCGCCGCTTCCGCTCCGCCCAGATTGCCGATCCCGCTTCCACCGTAGTGCATCGCGTCGCTGTTAAGGAGCTCGCGCCAATAACCCCCCTGGGGAACACCGATGATGTAGTTTTCGCGCGGCACCGGCGTGAAATTGCAAACGGCCAGCACAGGCGGTCCCGCACGCGGGCGGCGCAGGAACGACAGGACGCTTTTCTCCGCATCGTGGCAATCGATCCATTCGAACCCGGCCGCGTCGAAATCGACCTCATGCAGCGCCGGCTCCTCGCGATACAGCTTGTTCAGGTCGGCGACCCAGCGCTGCACTCCGGCGTGCTCGGGATATTGCAGCACCCACCATTCGAGCGCGCCTTCGTGTGTCCATTCGCGGCGCTGACCGAATTCACCGCCCATGAAGACGAGTTTCTTGCCCGGATGTCCCCACATGTAGCCGAACAGCAGTCGCAGATTGGCGAACTGCTGCCAGGTGTCTCCAGGCATCTTGCCGATCAGCGATCCCTTTCCATAAACCACCTCGTCGTGTGAAAGCGCGAGCACGAAATTCTCGAAGAACGCGTACCAGATCGAGAAGGTAAGCCGGTCCTGGTGATGCCTACGATAGATGGGCGGCTGGCGAAAGTAGTCGAGCGTGTCGTGCATCCATCCCATGTTCCACTTCAGTCCGAACCCCAGCCCGCCGAGGTAGACCGGTCGCGATACCATGGGCCACGACGTCGATTCCTCCGCGATGACCTGGACGTCGGGATGATCGCGATAGACCGCCTCGTTGAGCTCGCGCAGGAACAGGATCGCGCCCAGGTTTTCCTTGCCGCCGTGCACGTTGGGAATCCACTCGCCGTCCTTGCGTCCGTAATTCAGATAAAGCATCGACGCGACCGCGTCGACGCGAAGACCGTCGATGTGGTACTTGTCGAACCAGAACAGCGCGCTCGACAACAGGAACGCGCGCACCTCGTGCCGATCGTAATTGAAGATGGCGCTGTTCCATTCAGGGTGGAAGCCCTGGCGCGGATCGGCGTGCTCGTACAGGTGCGTGCCGTCGAAATAGGCGAGTCCGTGCGCGTCCGAAGGGAAGTGCGACGGCACCCAATCGAGGATCAGGCCGACGCCATGCTGGTGAAGGATGTCGACCAGCTCCATGAAATCTTCCGGCGTTCCGTAGCGCGAGGTCGGGGCGAAATAGCCGGTCGTCTGGTAGCCCCACGAGCCGTAGAACGGATGCTCGGTGATCGGCATCAGCTCGACATGGGTGAATCCCTGGTCGCGCGCGTACTCTGCCAGCGGAAGCGCGATGTCGCGATAGGTCGGCAGCTCTGCAGTGTCCCGCCGTCGCCACGATCCAAGATGCACTTCGTAGATCGAAATCGGCGCATCGAGCGCATTGCGCGACTTACGGTCCTGCATCCATGTGGCGTCCTGCCACGCGTGGTCGAGCGCCCATGCACGCGATGCGGTCGACGGTGGAACTTCCGAGTACAGCGCGAAGGGATCGGCCTTGTCGACCTCGTACCGAGCGTTGGACGAGACGACGCGGTACTTGTAGGAATCGCCGCGCTTCACGCCGGCGATCTCGCCCTCCCATACGCCAGAGCCGTCGGAGCTAGGCGCGAGCGGGTTCGCGGCCGCGTCCCAGCCGTTGAATGCGCCGATGACCGCGACGCGCGATGCGTTGGGGGCCCAGACACGAAACGCGGCGCCGGTTCCGCGAAGAACGCAGCCCATCGTTTCGTAAAGGCGCGTGTGCGTGCCCTCGCGAAAAAGGTAGACGTCCTTTTCACCAAGCAATCGTTGTGGCCCCCTGGTCTAAGCCCGGACTGCGGACGAGGACGATCTGCATTTTAACGAGATGCGTGGCAGACCTGTACCCGGGGCGCAAGCGCACGGCGCCGGCCCGATCGAGCTATTATCGCCCATTGATGCGCGCATCTCTGAAAAGGACCGTCGTTGCCCTGCATCGGTTCCCGGAAACAAGCATCGTCCTTCAAAAGCGGGGTCGGGGAGTGCCCCGAAGGTCCGGTTGCTGGCGCGCCGCAATGGTGCGGCGGGAGGATGCCGCGCGCCAGCCATGGGACAGACGCTGCCGCATCATGGGCATGCCCGCGTGATTGAATCCACGAACGTGATCGAGTGATTGTGCGCCACATAGCGAAGCCTGCGCGCGATCCTTCACGCGATCCGTGCACCGAAGCGCCGGCCTCGACGCGGTCGCGCGAAGCGCACGCGTGACGCGTGCATCGACGCAAGAAGCGCAGCGGATGCTCGGCGGTCTGCCGTACGATCCGCGCGATCCTGTCCTCGTCCGGGCACGGCGACGGGCGCGCACGATCACCCACGACTACAATCACGCTGCGCCCGGCGACGGCGCACTGCGAGCGCGCCTGCTCAAGCGCCTGCTCGGCCGTTGCGGGAAGGGAGTGGTCGTCGTGCCCCCGTTCCATTGCGACTACGGGACCTACATCGAGTTCGCAGACGATGTCTTCGTCAACATGCAATGCGTGGTGCTCGACTGCGCGCGGGTGACGGTCGGTGCGCGAACCCTTCTCGGGCCGGGCGTAATGCTCCTGGCGGCAACGCATCCGGTTTCCGCGCTGGAACGCCGTAGCGGACTCGAATCTGCGGCGCCCATCCATCTCGGTGAGGACGTCTGGCTGGGCGGCGGCGTGATCGTGTGCCCCGGCGTGACCATCGGAGCGCGTGCGGTGGTCGGAGCGGGCAGCGTGGTGACGCGAGACTTGCCGTCCGACGTCGTCGCCGCTGGCAATCCGTGCCGCGTGCTGCGCGCGATTCCATCTGCTGCGCGCTAGCGCGGAGAGTGCATCCGCTGGCCGAGCATCTCTGGCGTCACCAAGGTGATGCCTCGCTCCGTGACGTGGAAACGCCGCCGGTCGCGCGCGGCATCGACGCCGATTTCGAGCCCCGCGGGGATGCGGCAACCCTTGTCGACGACAGCCCGCCGAAGCACCGCGCCGCGGGCGATGTCGACGTTGGACAGCACCACCGAGTCCTCGACCGTGCAATAGCTGTGCACGTGGACATTCGAGAACAGCAGCGATCGCCGGATCGTCGAGCCGCTGACGATGCAGCCTCCCGACACCAGCGAATCGAGCGCGGCGCCGCGACGGCGGTCTTCGTCGAATACGAACTTCGCCGGCGGGAGCTGCTCCTGCGCGGTCCAGATCGGCCATTCCTCGTCGTACAGGTTGAGCTCGGGCGTGACCTTAGTGAGTTCCATGTTCGCGTCCCAATAGGCGTCGATGGTCCCAACGTCGCGCCAGTACGCGCCGGATGTGCCGCCGACCGTGCTCGTGCGCAGGTCGTGGGCGACCACGCGGTCCCCGCGCGCGATCGCGCGCGGAATGATGTTCTTGCCGAAGTCGTGCACAGACGTCTCGTCCGCAGCATCCTGCTGAAGCAGTTCGTAGAGGTATTCCGCGCCGAAAATGTAGATCCCCATGCTGCCGAGCGCCAGGTCGGCGGCGCCCGGTATCGGCTCGGGGTCGCTCGGCTTCTCCGCGAAAGCGATCACGCGCCTTTGCGCATCGATCTTCATCACGCCGAACGACGAAGCATCGGCCAGCGGCACGGCGACACAGCCGATCGTGACGTCGGTTGCCCCCGCGGCGTGCTCGCTGATCATCTTTCCGTAGTCCATCTTGTAGACATGATCGCCGGCGAGCACGAGCACGAACCGAGGTCCGTGTCGGCGCAGCACGGCGAGGTTCTGGTAGACGGCGTCGGCGGTGCCGCGGTACCACACCGGGTCGAGCTGTTGCTGCGCGGGAAGCAATTCGACGAATTCGTTGAGGCGTCCGTCGAGGAACGACCACCCGCGCTGGACGTGCCTGATCAGGCTCTGCGCCTTGTATTGCGTACAGATGCCGATTCGCCGGATGCCCGAATTGACGCAGTTCGAGAGCGCGAAATCGATGATGCGGAACTTCCCGCCGAACGGCACCGCCGGCTTCGCCCGCCAATCCGTCAGCGGGCCGAGGCGCACGCCGCGCCCTCCGGCGAGCACCAGCGCGACGGTCGCCCGCGTGAGCTGGTGGAGGTTCAGGGCGTGCGCGGCGGGTGGCGCCGCTGCGACAGATTCGGAGGCGCTTGGATTCGGGTCGTTCATGGCTGCATCGGCCGGCACGGCGATCGCGATCGAGAGTAACGCGAGCGAGAGCCAGCTGCAACGTCGACATCCGCCGGTGGCGCGAGGGGTCGCCTTTGCACTTCGCGTGCGGGAGGGACGCCTCACCCAGGATCGTCCTCCTGCTATGATGACTCGCCCTGTTCCGTCGCCAGCGCCTCGCGACGGCCCTTCCATTCGCTTCGGCGCTTCATGCTGCGCGTTCTCTTCGTAACTTCCGAATGCGCGCCTTGGGTCAAGACCGGCGGACTCGGCGACGTCTCCGCGGCGTTGCCTTTGGCGCTGCGTGCGCTTGGCGTGGACGCGCGCGTGCTGCTGCCTGCTTATCCGGGACTGCGCGATCACGTTCGCTCGGAGCGTCGGGGAACGGCGATCGTCCCCGTGGGCCCGTGGCCGGCGAGCGAATTGCGCGAAGCGACATTGCCCTCCGGCGTGCCGGCGCTGCTGATCGACTGCGCGTCGCTGTTCATGCGCCCGGGCGGGCCGTATCAGGATGCGCAGGGCAATGACTACGCAGACAATGCACGCCGATTCGGCTATCTCGCGCATGTCGCCGCCATGCTGTGCGCCCCGGGAAGCGCACTTCCCTGGCGCCCCGACGTGCTGCATTGCAACGACTGGCAGACCGCGCTTGCCCCGATGTTCATGCGCTTCGCGGGCGCACGCCAGGCGGCGACCGTCGTCACCATTCACAATCTTGCTTTCCAGGGATTGTTTCCGGGCAATCTCTGCGCCGAGCTTGGTCTGCCTGCGGAAGCCTACGCGATCGACGGATTCGAGTTCTACGGTCAGACCTCCTTCCTGAAGGCGGGGATCGCGTGTGCGGATGTCGTGTCCACGGTAAGCCCCACCTACGCTCGCGAGATCCAGCGCGCGCCGCTGGGATTCGGTCTCGAAGGACTGCTCGGCGCTCGCGCGGACGTGCTCGTGGGCATTCTCAATGGCATCGACACCGAGGTCTGGAATCCCGCCGCGGACGCGATGATCACGGTTCGTTACGATCGCGATACGCTCGAGCGCAAGGCGCACAACAAGGCCGCACTGCAGCGCGCGCTCGGGCTCGACGAGGTGCCCGACGTGCCGCTGTTCGGCATGGTGAGCCGTCTGGCCTGGCAGAAGGGTTCGGATCTCGTTGCGGCGCTCATTTCGGAACTCGTCGACGCGCCCGCGCAATTCGCGATCGCAGGTCGTGGTGATCGCGGCGATGAAGCCGCGCTCGAGGCGCTGGGCCGGCGCCATCGGTCACGGGTCGCGGTCGCGATCCGGTTCGACGAGGCGCTCGCGCACCGTATCGAAGCTGGCGCCGATGCGTTCCTCATGCCGTCGCGATTCGAGCCTTGCGGGCTCAACCAGATGTACAGCCAGCGCTATGGCACTCCGCCGATCGCGCACGCCACCGGCGGCCTCGTCGACTCCATCGTCGACGTCGCGCCGTCCACGCTTGCCGGGGGCACGGCCAGCGGCTTCCTCTACGCCGAGCCGACGATGGAGGCGTTGCGGGCGGCGGCCGTGCGCATGCTCGAAGCCTACCGTGCGCCGTCGATCTGGCGCGCGATACAGCGGGCGGGCATGGCGCGCGATTTCGGCTGGAGGGTCAGCGCGCAGTCGTACGTCGATCTGTACGGTCGCGCGATAGCGCGCTTGCCTCCGACGTCACGCTGATTCATAGCGTCAGGCCCAGCGCATCAGCCCGAGCTCCATCGGGTGAACCATGTCGGGATGGCAAGGGTACGCGCGCAACTGGTACTCTAGGCGTCCGCAAAGTTCGGGTGTCAATTCGATCGCATAGCGCTGCTCGCCGGCGTCACCGAGCGGACCTCGCGAAACCAGCGGGTAGCGATGATGTTCGTCGCGGTCTGTTTCGCGCTCAGAGCGCGACACGAGCAGCTCGACGAACACGTCGTCGGGTTGGAGTCCATTCAGCAGGACCGCGACTTCGATCGTCAAGTGCTCGCCGTAGGTGATCCGCGCGACGGGAATGTCGATGCGGCGCAGCTTCACGCCGGCCCACGCCGCGCGCACGCGCGATTTCCACGCGGCCAGTTCGATGGCCGCGGCGCTGCCGTCGTGCGCGACACGCCGTCCGTGCCGCGACGCAGGTCCGTAGAACTTGGTCACATACTCGTTGACCATCCTCGTGGCGTTGAACCTCGGGAGAATCGACGCCATCGAAGCCTTGGCCATGCGAATCCATTCCTGCGAATGGCCTTGCGCCCCCCGGTCGTAGTAGCGCGGCATCACATGGTCCTGCAGGATCTCGTAGAGCGTGCGCGACTCTTCCAGATCGCGTCGCGACGCGTCGGCGTTTGGTGGGGCGGGCTTGATCGCCCAGCCGTTGCCGCGGCGGTAGCCTTCGCCCCACCAGCCGTCGAGCGCCGAGAGGTTGATCACGCCATTCATGCCCGCCTTCATGCCCGAGGTTCCCGACGCTTCGAGCGGATAGATCGGGTTGTTGAGCCACACGTCCACGCCCATGACCAGCTGTCGCGCGAGATGCAGGTCGTAACCCTCGACCAGGAGCACGCGACCTTCGAATTCGGGCATTTGTGCGACCCGGGCGATTTCGCGAAGCACGTCCTGGCCTGGCACGTCGGCGGGGTGGGCGCGACCCGCGAAGATGAACAGCATGGGTTGTTTGGGATCGCTTACCAGCTCGCGCGCCCGGTCGAGGTCGTGAAACAGGAGTGCGGCGCGCTTGTAGGTCGCGAAGCGCCTGGCGAATCCGACGGTCAGCACGTTGGGATTTTCGGGATCGGCGTTGCGCAGCAGTCGGTCGAGGTGTGTCTCGCTGTACTGATTGCGCAGGTGCTGGACGCGCACTCGCCGCCGGATCAGCTCCAGCATTCGCGTCTTCAGGTACTGGTGCACCGACCAGAAAATGTGGTCCGGCACCCGATCGATGTCGTCCCACACCGCGCTGTGCTGCAGTCGGCGCGTCCAGTCATGGCCGAGAAAGCGTTCGAGGACGTCGAACCATTCGAGCGCGAGGAATGTCCGCACGTGTACGCCGTTGGTCACGTGATCGATCGGATTCTCCGGAGGCGGGATCTCAGGCCAAAGGCCACGCAACATCAGCGACGAGACGCCGGCGTGGATCTTCGAGACGCCGTTGTGATAGCGCGATCCGCGCACCGCCAGCGCTGTCATGTTGAAATCGTTGCCATCCGCGGTGCGCCCCAATGCCAGCAGCGTCTGCATGTCGATCCCGACGTGTCGGCAGTACGCGTCGAAATGCTGCCCCATCATCTCGCTTTCGAAATGGTCGTGACCCGCGGCAACTGCGGTGTGCGTAGTAAATACGTCGCTGGCCGCCACGACTTCGAGCGCGCTCGCGAAGTCGAGACCGGTCTGGACATAACCGCGGACGCGCTCGAGCACGAGGAATGCGGCATGTCCCTCGTTCATGTGCCACACGGTCGGCTGGATTCGCATCACCCTGAGCGCACGCACGCCGCCGATGCCGAGGATGATTTCCTGCTCGATGCGCGTCGAACGGTCACCGCCATACAGACGGTAGGTGATGATGCGGTCGCGCTCGGCGTTCTCCGGAACGTCGGTATCGAGCAGGTACAGCCACACGTGTCCGGCACGTGCGCGCCAGATGCGCACCTGGACATCGCGCCCGGGCAGCTCGACCGTCACCCTCACCTCGTTGCCGTCGGGTCCCACGACCTGCTCGAGCGGCATGTCGGCGAAGTCCGATGCAGCATAGGTCGCGTCCTGGTTGCCGTCGGCGTCGATGGTTTGCGCAAAGTAGCCTTGGCGGTACAGCAGGCCCACCGCCACCAGCGGCAACCGCATATCGCTCGCCGCCTTGCAGTGGTCCCCGGCGAGGATGCCCAACCCGCCCGAATAGATCGGCAGGCTCTCGTGAAAGCCGAATTCGGCGCAGAAATATGCGACCAGATCGTCGTCCTTCAAAGCTTGTGCGCCGTTGCGCGTCGGCGGTGCTTCGTGATACGTGTCGTAGGCCGACAGGATGCTGTGGAAATTCGCAAGGAAGGACGGGTCCTGTGCGGACGCGTCCAGCCGGCGCTGGTCCACACGAGCGAGAAACGCCTTGGGATTGTGGCCGACAGCCTCCCACAGCCCGGGATGAAGCCGCTCGAACAGCTCGCGCGTCGGGCGGTCCCAGCTGTACCAGAGGTTGTTCGCGAGATCCTTGAGGCGCTCGAGGCGCGGCGGGATCGTCGGACTGACCTCGATGACGTAAGGCGTGCCGGATGCGTGCATGGCCGGAAGAGAGGCGCGAGCGATGCGCCAAAGTCACGAATTCTTGCATGTTCCGAGTCTCGCGTCTGCCGGCGGCGCAGCGCGCTTGCCCATCCGGGTTAGCTTGCCGGCGGTCGACATGTTGCCCGCGGTGAACATCGGAAGGCAGGCGTCTCGATCGTTATGGCAAAGCTCACGGGTCGCTATGCCGGGTTTAAGATTCGCAGGAGGTACGCTGCGATGACGAAGCCTACCCTTGATCGCATGGACTTCCCGATCGAGCCTCCGATCCAACCCATGCTCGCCAAGCTCGTGGAAGGCTTGCCAGACGATGTCGACCTTTCGTTCGAGCCGAAGTGGGACGGCTTTCGCGCCATCGTCTTTCGCGGCTCCCGCGACGTGTATATCCAGAGCCGCGATTCCAGGCCGCTCGATCGCTATTTTCCCGATCTGCACGAGTCGCTGCTCGACCTGCTGCCGCCGGGCTGTGTGGTCGACGGCGAGATCGTCATCGCCACCCCGGGCGGACTCGATTTCGATGCGCTGCAGCTGCGCCTGCATCCGGCGCAATCGCGCAGCGTCAAGCTCGCCAGAGAGACGCCGGCGTCGTTCGTCGCCTTCGACGCGCTGGCCGCGAATGGGAAAGACATCATGGCGATAGCGCAGCACGAGCGGCGAGCGCAACTCGACGCGCTACTCGGGCGATCGAAGCCGCCGCTGCATCTCACGCCGACGACCACCGAGCATCGCGTCGCGGTCGACTGGCTGAGACAGTTCGAGGGCGCGGGCCTCGACGGGGTCATCGCCAAGCATCGAGACCTACCTTACCAGCCCGGCAAGCGTGTGATGCTCAAGGTGAAGCACGTGCGCACGGCAGATTGCGTCGTCGCCGGCTTCCGCTGGTACAAGGAATCGAAGGACGCGGTCGGCTCGCTGCTGCTCGGCCTTTACGACGACGCCGACGTGCTGCATCACGTCGGCGTGACGTCTGCATTCACCATGGCGACGCGCAAGGCTCTCGCGAACGAGCTCGCGCCGCTGCGCCGGGACGCGCTACAGAACCACCCGTGGCGCGACTGGGCGGACGCGCAGGCGCAGGCGGGCACACGCATGCCCGGCGGACAAAGCCGCTGGTCCGCAGGCAAGGATTTATCGTGGGAGCCGCTGCGCATCGAGCGCGTCTGCGAAGTGAAATACGATCATCTGCAAGGCGACCGCTTTCGCCACGCGACGCACTTCCTGCGCTGGCGCCCGGACAAGCCGCCGGCGGATTGCCGCTACGATCAGCTCGAAGTCACCGCGCCTTACGAGTTGAAGAAGGTTTTCGGGGCGACCGCGAGGACGCGGGCTTAGCGCCGGCGCGCCGCGAGGGCTGGACGCGCGGCGGCTCGCCCTGCCACCTTCGCGTATTGCGGCGGCCACGGCGCATCCCCCTGGCCGTCGCGCTCCTGCTGCGTCGACAGCTCGAGCAGTGGTTCGAGCGAATACGCGTGCGCGTCGATGTCCGTGTGAGGGTCGCCGATGCGCTTGTAGCGCGCCTGCATCGTCAGCATCGTGAAGTCGGCCGGGTTGGCGGCGTCGACCTCGTCCCAGGCGAGCGGCGCGGACACGCGCGCGTCGGGCGTCGGCCGCACCGAATACGCGCCGGCCACGGTGCGGTCTTTGGCGTTCTGGTTGTAGTCGATGAACACGCCGTGGCGTTCCTCCTTCCACCACTTGCTGGTGGCGAGCGCGGGCACGCGCCGCTCGACCTCGCGCGCCAGCGCCAGAGCGGCGCGACGGACTTGATCGTGCGATCCAGTTGCGCTCGATGCGCACGCTCACGTGCATGCCGCGCTTGCCCGAGGTCTTGGGCCAGCCGACGCAGATCGTAATCGGTCAGCGCGGCTTCGACCACGCGCGCGACGTCGCGCACCTGCGACCACGGAACATCCGGCACCGGATCGAGGTCGATGCGCAACTCGTCGGGATGATCGAGGTCCTCGGCGCGCACCGGATGCGGATGCAGCTCGAGGCAGGCGAGATTGGCCATCCATGCGAGCGAAGCGGCATCGCGCGGCACGACTTCCTCGGCGCTGCGTCCGGAGGGGAAGCGAATGGTCACCACCTCGACCCACGGTGGTCGATCCTTGGGCGCGCGTTTCTGGAAGAAGAATTCGTCGCCGATGCCGTTGGGGAAACGCACCATCGTATTCGGCCGTCCGCCCGACCCGCGCAGCGCTCCCTCGGCCACGCACAGGTAGTAGCGAACGAGATCGAGCTTCGTATGGCCCGCGTCGGGGAACAGGACCTTGTCCGGGTTGGTGACCACCACTTCGCGCTCACCCACGCGCAGGATTTCCTTTGGGGTGTCCGCAGCCATCCGCCGATTGTCTCAAATCGCGGGTCTGGTCACTACGCGAGTCCCAGGCGCGCCGGCAGCCACAGCGAAAAGGCCGGAACGAACACGAGCACGATAAGGACCACGAAGAGGACCAGCAGGTACTTGAGCATCGGCCGCCAGACGTTCTCGAGCTTGGTCCCGGTGATCGCGCAGGTCGCAAACAGGCCGAGGCCGATCGGTGGCGAAAACAGTCCCAGCCCCATGGCGATCACCACGACCGTGCCGAAATGGAGCGGATGCACTCCCAGGCGCATGGCGATCGGCGCCAGCAGCGGCCCGAATATGATCAACGCCGGCGCGCCTTCCAGCACTGCACCGAACAGGATCATCAGCAGCACAGACACGACGACGAAGCTGTTGCTGCCGTAGTGGTGGCCAAGATTGATCATCGCCGACGACAGGTACTGCGGGATCTGCAGGATGGTGAGCGCGTACGACACGCTCGACGCTGCCGCCACGATGAACAGGATGGTGCCCGTCATCGATCCGGCCTGCACGAACAGCCGGAATCCGGAGCGCCAGGTGAGCTCGCGAAACGCGAATCCGCCAACCACGAACGCGTAGACAACCGCGAACGCCGAGACCTCGGTCGAGGTCGCGACACCCGAGGTCACGCCCTTGCCGATCATCAGGATCATGATCAGGCCGACCAGCGCGCCGCCGATGAGCTTTATAGTCGGGGTGCGCACTTCGAAGGCTTCGTCGGGATTGATGCGCTTGCCGAAATAGATCGCCACCGCCGCGAGCGCCAGCGCGAGCACGCCGGCAGGAATCAATCCCGCCATGAACAGCCCGCCGATCGAGATGTTGGCGACGAAGCCGAGGATGATCATGTTCACGCACGGCGGAATCGTCTCCGCCATCACCGCGGTCGCCGCGAGCAGGCCTGCGGCATCGTTCGGGTCCTGCCGGGTGCGCCGCACCGCGGGCATGATGATTCCACCCACCGCGGCGATGTCGGCGAGCTTGGATCCCGAGATGCCGGAGAAGAACGCGGTCGCAGTGATCGTGATCAGGTTGAGCCCGCCGCGCATGCGCCCGAACACGCGCAGCAGGAGCTCGATCAATCGCGCCGACATGCCGTTGGCTTCCATGACCATGCCGGCGAGGACGAAGAACGGGATCGCCAGCAGCACGAAATGGTCCATGCCGGCGACCACCGTCTGCGACCACACCAGCATCGGCAGCGACGGGTCGGACAGGAAGAACAACAGCGACGCGAAGGCGAGCACGAACGCGATCGGCACCCCAATGATCAGCCCCCCGAAAAATCCCGCGAACAGCAGGAACCACGGCTTCACCTCGTACACGGGCAGCATCGTGTTCCACGTCCACACCGCGAGCGAGAGCGCCACGCTTACGGCCAGCGTTTTCCAGACCGTGGCGCGGGGACCGGCCAGGGCGTTCACGATTCCGAACAGCGCCATCACCGAGCTGCCGAGCACCACCGGCGCCACGAAAATGATCTGCGGCAGCCCGAACGATGTGGTTTGCTTAAGGGAGTCGACGAACAGCTCGTACGATGAGAGGAGCAGCGCAATCGAGACGCCGACGATGATCCAGTAGCAAAGTTGCACCATCGCGGAGCCCCAGCTACGGGGCAGGAGGCCGCGCAGCGTGTCGATGCCTACGTGGCGTTCGCGCCCCAGCACCGTGGCGGCGCCGACGAACACCTGCATCACCATCAGTGCGCGCGCGATTTCCTCGGCCCAATCGACCGGGTTGTGCAGGAAATAGCGATAGATCACCGCGACGAACACCACTCCGACGTCGAGTGCGAGTACGACGCCAGACAGCACTTCGAGTCCGTGCAGCAAGCGGGTGAGCGCAAGGGCGGCGCGCCCGGCGTTGCGAAACGGCACCGTCGACGCGCTTGCGTGCGCGCCGCTCACCTCGACGTCGCTCCGCGCCCGGTACTCATGCCGGCGTGGCGTAAGGCGCGATCACGCCACGCCCTCGGGACGATCCCATCACCCGCGCGCGGCGGCGATGGCCTCGAACATCGGCTTGGTGACCGGGTACTCCTTGATGAAGGGGGCCCATACGCGGGCTTCCATTTCCTTGCGCACCTGCTCGCGCTCGGCCTTGGCCATCGGCGTGAAGGTCACCCCCATCTTCTTCAGCTCCTCCATCGCGGCCTTGCCCTTTTCGGCGGCGACGCCGCGCTCGTACACGGTGGCATCGCGCGCGGCCTTCAGGAACGCGGGCTTCGCGTCGGCGGGAAGCTTGTCCATGCCGCGCTTGCCGATGACCGCGACCATCGGGCTGAACAGGTGCTCGGTCAGCCAGCAGTATTTGACCTGCTCGGCGAACTTGTACTGCAGCACGCTCGCCTGGTCGTGCTCGAAGCCGTCGACGACGCCGGTCTGCAGCGCGGTATAGAGCTCGTTGATCGGGATAGGCGTCGGGATCGCACCCATGATCTTGAAGGTCTCGATGAAGGCGGGCGCCGGCAGCACGCGCAGCTTCACGCCCTTGAGCTCGGCGAGGTTCTTGACCAGCATCTTGGTGTACACGCTGCGCGGCCCGAAGTGCGACGCCCAGTCGAGCACGGTGCAGCCGGTGCGGTCGTTGAGGATCTTGCCGAGCTGGTCGCCGACGCCACCATCGAGCGCCTTGAAGCAGTGCGGATAGCTGTCGAACACGTAGCCCAGGTCAAGCATTCCGAATTCCGGTGCGACCGTTGCCCAGATCGACGAGCCGGTAATCATCATGTCGACCGAGCCGACCTTGACTTGCTGCACGATGTCGGCCTCCTTGCCGAGCTGGCTGTCCGGGAAGTAGCCGAGCGTGACGCGATCGCCCAGTCCGCTCTTGAGATTGGCGGCGAAGCGCTCGTACCAGATGTAGTGTGCGGCGTTCTGATCCGCGCTCATCGACGATGAGATCCGCATCGTGACGACCGACTGGGCGCGTCCAGGGTTCGCGAAGCCGATGGTGAGCGCCAGCGTACCGGCGCTGCTGGCTGCCAGGAACTCGCGACGGGTGATCGGCTTAATGAGGTGTTTCATGAGTTCTCTCCTTGGGTTGCAATGCTCGGGGTGATCCCCGTATTCAACGCCGGAGCGGCCGTGACGAAGCCGCATCCTTGTTGGTTTCTGTGTTGAACGCGCCGCGTATGCGCGCCCGCTTCCCCTGTCTATGGTCCGTCGCGGCCGCGGTCACCGATTCTCGCGCAATGAGTGTGGGTTGGAACAGGAACTCTGTTGTCGGTATGCTCGGGTCGGCGAGGCGGCCGATGATCCGGTTGACCATCGTCTGCGCCATCTCGGCGAGCGGGAGCCGGATCGATGTCACCGCCGGACTGACCAGCGCCGACAGCGCGAGGTCGTCCATGCCGATCACGGAGATCTCGTGCGGCACCTTGACGCCGCATTGGCGCAGGCCGGCGATGAGACCGATCGCCAGCATGTCGTTGATCGCGACGATCCCCGAAGGACGCGGTCTTTTCTTCGCGATGTCATGCGCCAGCGCGTATCCCAGCTCGGTCATCTCGGCATCGCCGAACGCGGACGCCGCCTTGCGCTCAAACACCTCGGCGCTACCGGCGGCACCGCGCTTGCGCGCCGCAGCGAGAAAGCCTCCGAGCTTTTCGGTGCGCGAAAGCGTCCGACCCGACGCGGTAACGAAGCCCAGCCGCGTGTGCCCTCGCTCCAGCAGGTGCTCCACCGCGAGTTTGGCGGCCATCGCGTTGTCCATCGACACATAGTCGATCGGAAAGGCTTGCCGGCCGGGCGCACGGCGGTCGTAGCTCACCGCGACGAGTCCGCGGCGCACTGCGGCGTGCACGTGGCTCTGGTCGGCGAGCGACGAGATCACGATCACGCCGCGCACGCCGTGCGAAAGCAAGTCGTCGAAAAAGCTCGTTTCCTTCTCGCGGTTTCGGTAGGTGCTGGCCAACAGGACGCGGAACCCGTGGCTTTCCTGCGCGACGACCTCGATCGCGTGCGCGAGCGAGCCGTACGAAGGATTCTCGATCGACGGAATCAGCAATCCGATCAGTGGAGTGTGGCCGGTCTTGAGCTGGCGCGCGGCGCGGTTGGGCTGGAATCCCAGCTCCGCGATGACCGCCTCGATGCGGTCCATCGTCTGCTTGCGCATTCGTTCCGGGCGCCCGTTGAGCGCGTTTGAAACCGTGCTGATCGACACACCCGCGCGGCGGGCGACGTCCGCGATCGTGATCGCCTTGTCGTCCATCAGCGGCGCGGCGGAAGTGAATGCATCGCGGGTCCTGGATCGGATGGCACGTGGATCGCCGATTTCCCGCGGGGCTTCCGGGGGGCTGTTGGCAACCGTAGTAAAACGTTATACTAAAACGGTACACCGCGCATCGGCGTCGCGTCAAGCGGCGCGGCGTTGCAGGGTATTCGCGAACGGTCGTGCAGATGCGACACCGTGCCGGCGTCGTCGCTCATCTCGGAGGAAGCAAAGTGAAATCGGATCTGAACGGCAAGGTCGTGCTCATCACCGGGGCATCGACGGGCATCGGCGCCGCTGCGGCGCTGGCCTTCGCTCGTCACGGAAGCAAAGTCGTCGTCCATTACAACGCCAGCAAGGTGCAGGCCGAAACGGTGGCCGCAGGTGTCAAGGCGGCGGGCGCGGAATCGACACTCGTCGGCGGCGACGTCACCAGGAGCGCCGACGTTAAGCGCATCGTCGCCGAGACGATGGCGGCGCATGGCAGGATCGACGTGCTGATCAACAACGCCGGCGGCATGATCGGCCGCACCAAGATCGAGGACTACACCGAGGAGTACCTTTGCAAGGTGCTCGCGCTCAACGTGACCCAGGTCGCGCTGTTCATGCGCGAGGTGATCCCGATCATGCGCAAGCAGCGCGCCGGCAACGTGATCAACGTCAGCTCGATCGCGGCGCGACACGGCGGCGGCGGCGGCGCGATTATCTACGCCGGCGCCAAGGGCTTCATTTCGACCGCGACGCACGGTTGGGCCAAGGAAGTGGTCGGCGACAACATCCGCGTCAACGCGGTTTCGCCCGGCGTCATCACGACGCCCTTCCACGAGCGCTACTCCACCGCCGAGCAGCTCAAGACTATGCAGGCCACCGTCCCGATGAACCGGCTCGGCACGCCCGACGAGTGCGCCGGTACCTTTGTCTACCTCGCCTCGGACCAGATGAGCGGCTACGTGACCGGGCAGGTGATCGAGGTCAACGGCGGGCAATACATGCCCTAGCAATTCCATCGTCCGGCGCGCGCCTCGAAGAAGGTGCTGCCGGATTGCTTCGAGTGTCGTCTCAAGGAGGAATCGATGCTAACCCGTCCGTTGCTTCTGAAGTGCATCGCCGCGTGCAGCGGCGCGCTGCTGCTCACCGCATCCGCCGGCGCCGCCGCGCAGGCTAAGGCCGCGCCGGAGTTCACGCTGCGAACGGCGCACTATTTCAAGGAAGACCACCCCTGGCACAAGGGGCTCGTCTATTTCGCCAAGAAAGTGAACGACGACAGCAAGGGCCGCATCCAGATCGACATTTTCAGCGGCGGCATTCTCGGCAGCGAAGCGCAGACCATGCAGTTCGTGAAGGACGGCTCGCTCGACTTCGTCGTTTCCGATCCGTCCGCGGCGGCGCCGTTTGCCAAGGAAATGGACTTCTTCGCGCTGCCGTTCCTGTTCCGCGATTACGCGCACTGGCAGAAGTCGCTCGACGGCGAGCCCGGCGCGCGCTACGCGAAGCTGGTCGAGGAAAAGACGGGCATCAAGATCCTCGGCTATTGGGGCGGCTCCAGCCGTAACGTGCTGTCCACCAAGAAGCCGGTGATGAGCATGGACGACATGAAGGGGTTTCGCCTGCGCCTGATCTCGAGTCCGCTCAAGGTGAATGTCTGGAAAGCCGTCGGCGCCATCCCGACACCGATCGCGTTCATGGAGACGTACCTGGCGATGAAGTCGGGCGTGGTCGACGGCATGGAAAACGAATCGGTGGCGGTGCTCGACATGAAGTTCTACGAGCCGGCGCCGTACATCGCGCGTACCGAGCACGAGTTCACGGTGCGTCCGATGTTCATGGCCAAGAAGACCTTCGACAAGCTGCCGCCCGATCTGCAGCAGGTCGTGATCAAGGCGGCGCAGGAAGCGACCGTCTACGAGCGCAAGGTCGAGCTCGACGCCGGCAAGAGCGCAGAGGCCGACATGCAGAACAAGCTCAACGTGAAGTTCAACGCCATCGACAAGACGCCGTTCAAGACGGCGACCAAGCCGGTCATCGCTCGAGTTTGCCAAGAGCATGGGACTGACCGATCTGCTGGTCAGCATCGACGATGTAAAGTGAGATGAGCGCATGCCCGGCGGACGGCGATCGCACGTCGTGCGGCGCGTTCGGCGCGCGTGAGCCTTCGCATCGTGGTTGACCGACCCGGCGCGGGGGTGCTCGCCGAAGCTCTCGCGGGAGAAGAGGATGCGCGCGTCGGTCGGCGAGCGCACGCTACCGACCGCGTCGAGCAGATGGCGGAAATCGTCGTCGTGCTGGCGCTCGCGGTGGAGGTCGTCGCGATGTTCGGCAACGTCATTTTCCGCTCGCTGCTCGATTCGTCGCTGCTGTGGAGCCTGGAGGTCGGCGAGCTCGCGCTGGTCGTGATGACCTTCGTCGGCGGGGCAATCGCGTATCCGCGCAACGAGCACATGGCGCTGCACGCCGTAGTGCGGCGACTGCCGCGCAGCTGGCAGGCGCGCATCGAAGCGTTCTGCCACTGGCAGGTGTTCGCGATGGCGCTGTTCGGCGGCGTGGCTCGCCTGGCAGATGATGCTGTCGCGCTGGGACGAGCACACGCCGTACCTCGGCCTGTCGCGCGATCTGGTTCGCCATTCCGATGATCGCGGGCATGGCGCTGCTCGCCTACTTCGCGGTCAAACGGGTGCTGCTGGGGCAGCGCAGACCCGACATGGTTGCCGCGGGCATCGTCGTCGCACTGCTCGTCGCCGGCGTGCTCGCGATCGCGACCATGCTCGGTGCCGAAGCGCGCACCTACGCGCTGTCGGTGGCATTCGCGATCTTCGCACTTCAGCTCGTGCTCGGCGTGCCGATCGGCTTCGCGCTGCTGATGTTCACGCTGCTCTACCTGCACACGTCGAGGCTGGTTCCGCTGTCGGTGGTACCGATCAACCTGCAGGCGGGCATCAGCAGCTTCGTCATGCTGTCGATCCCGTTTTTCATCCTCGCAGGCTACGTCATGACCGAAGGCGGGCTGAGCCGCCGCCTGACCGAATTCGTGATCGCGCTGGTCGGTCGCTTTCGCGGCGGCATGCTGCAGGTGATCGTGGTGTGCATGTACATCATGTCGGGCATCTCCGGCTCCAAGGTCGCCGACGTCGCTGCGGTGGGCACGACCATGAAGACCGTGATGCGCAAGGAACGCTATGACCCCGGCGAGACCGCCGCGGTGCTCGCTTCCGGCGCGATCATGGGCGAAACGGTGCCGCCCAGCATCGCGATGCTGGTGCTGGCGTCGGTGACGTCGCTATCGATCGGCACCATGTTCGCCGCCGGACTGTTGCCCGCCGCAGTGATGGCGCTGTGCCTGATGGTGCTGATCTACTTGCGCTCGGGGAATCGCGTTACGACCACGACGAAGAGCTCGCCGCGCGAGATCGTGCGCGCTGGCGTCAGCGCGATTCCCGCGCTGATCGCGCCGGTGATCCTCATCGGCGGCATCGTCAGCGGGATTGCGACGCCGACCGAGGTGTCGTCGACGGCGGTGATCTACGCGCTGCTGCTCTCGGTGCTGCTCTACCGGTCGCTCGACGCACGGCAACTCTGGCGGGTGATGGCGCAAACGGCCGCGCAGGCGGGCATGGTGCTTTTCATCACCAGCACCGCGAGCACGATGTCGTGGTCACTGACGCTCGCCAAGGTGCCGCAGGGCATCGCTGCGCTGTTCAACGTGCTCCACGGTTCGTCGTGGCTGTTCATGCTGGCCACCATCGTCACGCTAGTGCTCATGGGCGCGCTGCTCGAAGGCCTTCCCGCGCTGCTGATCTTCGGCCCATTGCTGCTGCCGATGGTCAAGACCTTCGGCATCGATCCGATCCAGTACGGCATCGTGATGATCATCGCGATGGGGCTGGGTGCGTTCTCGCCGCCGATCGGCGTCGGCATGTTCGTCACCTGTTCCATCGCCGGCACCACGATGGAGAATGCAGCGCGGCGCATGGCGCCCTACCTGATCGTGCTGGTGGTCGGGCTTCTGCTGGTCGCGTTCATTCCGTGGTTCAGCCTGATCGTGCCGCGGCTGCTGCAGATGATCTGAGCGGTCACCCGTTCGCTGAAACGAACTGTTTCAACGCGATCGGCGGATCTTAGGCGCCGCTGGGGTCCGGCGTCCCTGCGTCGCGACTCGAGCGCGTGCGCTCGATGAACTCGAAAAGCGCCATACCGCATAACATGGCGACGGTGAACGCGGCCGCTTTCGGATAACCCGCACCGAGTGCGACCATCCCGGGCCCCGGACAGAATCCGGCGAGTCCCCAGCCGACACCGAACGTCACGCTGCCGACGATCAATCGCACGTCGATGCTGCGCGAGGTCGGCAATTGCATCGGCAGGCCAAGCGCGCTGGATGTTCGTCGACGCGCGAGCGCGAACGCCGCGAGCCCGACTGCGATCGCGCCGACCATCACCAGCGCGAGCGATGGATCCCACTTTCCGGCGAGATCGAGAAATCCCAGGATCTTCGCCGGATTCGCCATACCCGCGACGATCAGCCCGAGTCCGAACACCAAGCCCGCGACGAACGCGAACAGCGATGCCATATTCTCAGCCCCCGATCGCGTGTCGCACCACGTAGACCGTCGCGAATCCCGCCGCCATGAAAGCGCATGTCGCGACCAGCGAGCGCGGTGACAGGCGCGAGAGCCCGCACACGCCGTGACCGCTCGTGCAGCCTCCCGCGTATCGCGTGCCCACGCCGACCAGCAATCCGGCAGCGATCAGCACGGGATAACTTCCGTCGATCGTCGACGACAGCGATGTTCCGCTGAGCGCATATACCGTCGGCGCGGCGATGAGTCCTGCGACGAAAGCAAAGCGCCACCCGATATCTCCCACGTGCGGGCGCAACAGACCGCCGACGATCCCACTGATGCCTGCAACTCGACCATTGACCAGCGCCAGCATCGCGGCGGCGACGCCGATGATGACGCCGCCGGTGACGGCCGACCACGGCGTGAACGCGATCCAGTCGATGGTCATTTAGTTTGGGGCGAGGGCGAGCTCGCCACCGGAAGAAAAAGGCGCATGCGCAAATGGTATACGCCGTCGCCGCGTGCGTCGAACCGCCCATCGACTCCCGTGCATTGCGAGCCGTTCCCGTCGGAGGGGCTTTGCGAGTGAGGTTCTTCCTTGCCGCTCGGTGGTCCGCGGTAAGCTTCGCGGGTGAAACACCACTCGGTCAGCATTATCGGCGCCCCCACCGATGTGGGTGCCAGCGTGCGCGGTACGAACATGGGGCCGGACGCGTTGCGCGTCGCAGGCTTGGTCGAGGCACTCGTCCGCACGGTCGGCGATGTAGTCGACCGCGGCAATCTGAACGGGCCGTTGAATCCCGTGCTCGATGCGCGCGAGGGCTATCGCCACCTGCCCGAGGTCGTGGCGTGGAGCCGCCTGGTGTATGCCGCCGTGCATGATGAACTTGCAGCAGCTCGCCTGCCAATACTCCTCGGCGGTGACCATTCGCTCGCGATCGGCTCGATCAGCGCGGTAGCCCGCTGGTGCAGGCAGTCGGCGAAAAAGCTGCGCGTGCTCTGGCTCGATGCGCACACCGACTTCAATACCGCGGCGCTGACGCCTACGGGTAATGTTCATGGCATGCCGGTGGCTTGCCTGTGTGGGTATGGGCCCGAAGAGCTCACGCGCATCGGCGGCGACGCGCCGGCGATGCGGCGCGAGGATATCCGGCTGGTCGGCATTCGCAGTGTCGACGACGCGGAAAAGCATTTCCTGCGCGAGACCCGCATCGAGGTCTACGACATGCGCTGCATCGACGAGATCGGCATGCGCCAGACCCTCGAGCGCGCCTTGACGGGCGTCGATTCCGATACCCACCTGCACGTCAGCCTGGACATGGATTTTCTCGATCCGGAGATCGCGCGCGGCGTCGGCACACCTGTGCGCGGCGGGCCGACCTACCGCGAATCGCAGCTGTGCATGGAAATGTTCGCCGATACCGGATGCCTCGGCTCGCTCGACCTCGTAGAGCTCAATCCCGCATTCGACCACCGAAACACGACCGCCGAGCTTGCGGTCGACTTGGTCGAAAGCCTGTTCGGCAAGAGCACGCTGGTCAGGGTGCGCGATGATTGAGGTCGAATCCACTTCGGAACCCTCGAACTAGGACGATTCTGCTCGGAGCGAACGGCATCCGAAACGGGACAGCCTTGTCAGGCCCGACCGTACATCGGCGAACGGCGGCGCATGATCTCGGCGTGGTACGCGATGGATTCCCCTGAAAGGTCTTCGCGAGGACGCGGTTCGAGCTCGAAATGTCCGTACCGGTCCTCGCCGTGGACCAGCGTCGCCGAATCGTTGCGGATCTGCATTTGCCGGAGTCGAGTCGGAATGTATCGGATCGCGAAACCGATGCGACGGTCATCCGAGCGATTCGGCTCCGAGTTGTGGAAGGTGCGAATGTGATGCAGCGAGAACTCGCCCGGCTGCAATGGCATCGGCACGGCAACGGCTTCGTCGACGTCGACAGCCACTTCCTGCCCTCGCGTGAGCAGGTTGTTGGCTTCCGCGGTCTCGACATGTGGCACTTGGTCCATGCGATGGGTGCCGGGGATTACCCGCACGCAACCGCTTTCGAGCGTGCTCGCCGAAAGCGCGACCCACGCGGTTACTACTTCGGGCTCGCTCAGGCCCCAGTAGGTGGAATCCTGATGCCAGGTTACGAAGCCGGGGTCGCGCGCTTCCTTGATGAAGAACGTGCTTTGCCAGACAAGTAGATCGGGTCCGAGCAGCGGCTCGATCGCATCGATGATCAACGGGTGTCGCACGAGCTCGGCGAGCCATGTGAAGAGCAGGTGCGTTTTCTGGCGGTACTCGCGTTTGAGCGGTCCACCGGTCGCCAATTCGTGCGCCTGCAATTGCTGGCGATACGAAGCGGCTTCAGCCGCTGAAAGCGCCCGCAACGGAAAGTAATAGCCATTCGCGCGAAATGCGCTGACGAGCGACGAAAGATTCTGGGTCCCCGGCCGTCGATCGGCGACGTGCATCGCTCGCTCCTCCGAAGGCGCGCGATTGACGAAGTCACGCATCGCGCCTAAAGTTTGCATACAAGAATATATACACTCCCGCAGCACCGCAAGGTGTTCGCGTGCTTCGCGGGTCGACGAACGATGGTTGGAGGAGGGTGCATGCAGCCCAAAACTTTTGCCCGCGTCTTCATCGCGGGCCTTGCAGCGCTTGCTTGCGTGTCGTTGCGTGCTGAGGTGAGCGAACTCAGGATCGCCCAGCAGTACGGACTCAATTACCTGCAGCTGATGGTGATGGAGGACCAGAAGCTTGTCGAGAAGCACGCACGCGCCGATGGACTTCCGGACCTCAAGGTATCGTGGCCGAAGCTCGCGAACGGCGGCATGATGAACGATGCGCTGCTCTCCGGCGACCTCGACTTCGTCTCGGGCGGCATCGGCCCCATCATTACGCTATGGGCGAAGACGCGAAGCTCGCTGGACGTGCGTGCGGTATGCGCGATCAATTCCATGCCGGTCGTGCTCACCACGCGCAACCCGGCTGTCAAGACCATCAAGGATTTCACCGACAAGGATCGCATCGCATTGCCGGCGATCAAGGTGTCGATCCAGGCGGTGACGCTGCAAATGGCCGCGGCACAGGCATTCGGCAAGGCGGACTTCGCGCGCCTTGACCCGCTGACCGTGGCGATGTCGCATCCCGACGGCGCGATAGCGCTGCTGTCCGGCGGCGGCGAGGTCAACAGCCACTTCACGGGACCGCCCTTCAACTACCAGGAGCTGCGCAATCCGGCGATTCATACCGTGGTCTCTTCTTATGAGATCCTCGGCGGCCGCACCACCTCGACCCTGGTATGGACGACTGCAAAGTTCCGCAACGAGAATCCCCGCGTCTACCGAGCCTTCTATCGCGCGCTACAGGAAGCCACCCAGTTCATCAACAACAACAGGCAGGCCGCAGCGGAGCTCTACATCCGCTTGTCCAAGAGCAGGGAGACGGTCGCGGACATGATGGAAGTGCTGAACGATCCCGATATCGTTTTCACGCTAACGCCAGAGAACGTCACCAAGTATGCCAATTTCATGTACAGCGTCGGATCGATCAAAGTACAGCCTCAAACCTGGAAGGATATGTTCTTTCCGGAGGTCTATGCATTACCCGGAAGCTAGTTTCCGCGCAGACAACCCCGCTGCTTCGATGCGCGCGATGAGTTCGCATGTACTCTGGTGCCGGGTTTCCCCGTGCTCCTGACCGCGGAAGACAGGCAGAGGCTCAATCCCTATCTGCCGTTCGGACTGTCCGCGCCGGCATCGGCGAGCGCGATCACGCGCGCACAAGGTGCCGTCAAGCGCATGCTGCTCGACCAGCAGCTGCATCCCGGCCAGAAAGTCCCGATCGACGACGTCGCAAGTCGGCTCGAGGTGAGCCGTACTCCGGTGCGGGAAGCATTGCGGCTGATGGAGGGGGAGGGATTGGTGCGCGCGCTGCCCAATCGAGGCTTCGCTGTGCGCGTCATTTCGGTCGCGGAGACGGCCCACCTGTTCGACACGCGCTTGTGCATCGAATCATTCACCGCCGTTGCCGCCTACGAGCGCCGCGACGATGCGTTCGTCAGCGACATCACTGCGATCCAGGAGACTTACAGGCGCATCCTCAAGGGAGCGATGAACAGGCGCCTTGGAATGGTGGCCGACAAAGCGTTTCATCTGCGCATTTCCCAGCAGGCTGGCAATCCTGTGCTGGTCGACTTCCAGCGCAAACTCTTCGACACGATTATTTTCACGCGTGCGCTCGAAGGGTTTTCTCTCGACCGGAGTGATGCGGCGATCGTCGAGCACGAGCAGATCGTGGCCGCAATGCGTGGCAACCGCGCGGACCGCGTGCGCGTCGCGGCGCTCAACAATGTGACGCGGGGCCGGGACGCGATCATCGCGTTCCTGCAGCAGCAGGCCGCAATCCGCACAACGCTCTGAACGGCGCCGTCGCGGGCCGCATTCGTGATCCCGCCTCCTGCGCCCGCGCTCGAGTTCGGCATTACCGGCAATGGCGTGGTGCACACGGACGCCGACAGCTTCGACGTGGATACCCGCTTTCGGATGGTGAAGGAAGCCGGCGTCTTCGACTACTACGACAAGACCCCGCCCCCGGGCGAGATCGACGCGTATCTGGCGGCGAGCGCGTCGCGCGCCTGGTTGTTGTCGAAGATCGAGTAGCGCGCTCCCCCACCGTAGTCGATGCCAGGCAGGAATTCCGTCGAGATGTGCTGCAATGTGCAACGTGGCGTGCGCCGTGTGGCTGCGCGACCAACGGGCGCGCGCGAAGGCTTCCCCCACCCACACGCGTTGACAAATATATCGAACGCACGCTCTTTTTGTTACAGTATCGAGGTCTTTCGGTGGGAGACCAGGAAGCGGTGCGATAGGAGCGTCGCAAGCGTCGTATGAATGCCACCGACGAGCGCTGGCCGGCGCTCCCCTACGAGCGTCTGCATGAGACTTGCGAAACGCTGCGCCTATGGACGCAGATCGTCGGCAAGATTCGGCTTGTGCAATCGCCCTGGTTGAACCATTCGTGGCACGTTCCACTGTACGTAAGCGCACGCGGGCTCACGACATCGTTGATACCCTACGGCGGGCGCGCGTTCGATCTGAGTTTCGACTTTCTCGACCACGCGCTGGTCCTTCAAACCAGCGATGGCGCCGTGCAGCGCGTTACTCTCAAGCCGCGACCGGTCGCGGATTTCTATCGCGCGCTGATGGCAGCGCTCGACGAGGTCGGGATGCACGTACACATCAACGAGATGCCCAACGAGATCGCAGATAGTTTGCGCTTCAGCGAGGATCGCATCCATTCGGCGTACGACGCCGAGTGCGCGCAGCAGTTGTGGCGGGCGCTGGTGCAGATCGAGCGCGTATTCGCGCAATTTCGCACGTCGTTCATCGGCAAGTGCAGCCCCGTGCATTTTTTCTGGGGCAGCTTCGATCTCGCCGTGACCCGCTTTTCGGGGCGCAGGGCACCGCCGCATCCGGGGAACGTTCCCCATCTCCCCGACGAAGTCGCGCGCGAAGCGTACTCGCACGAGGTCAGTAGCTGTGGGTTCTGGCCAGGTGGCAACGGCATCGAGTTCGCCGCGTTCTATTCCTACGCATATCCGGAGCCCGAGGGATTTCGCGCCGCCAAGGTGCAGCCGGCCGCGGCGCTCTTTAGCGAGCCGCTCGGGGAATTCCTGCTTCCCTATGACGCGGTCCGCAACGCACCCGACCCGGAGTCCACGCTACTCGCGTTTCTCGAAAGCACCTACGCAGCTGCAGCTGACGCCGCGCGTTGGGATCGCGCCTCGCTGGAATGCACGCCCGGTATCCCGGGCGTTCCACGCCACGTCCAATGATGCCGTCGTCGCGCCGTAGGCACGCGAACCGTCTCGACTTGACGGGTCCCGATGGCGTGGCAAAACTGTCGCGATGACGACGGCCGTTCAGCTGCGCGACCCCACTCGCAGTCCACCGCGCTAGCCAGCGATGGTCAGGTTTTTCGATGCGACGCCCTGGTTTGTTCCGCGCGCGAGTGCGGTGCTTTTCGCAGCCGCGTTGCTCGCAGTTATTCTCGATGCCTTCCTGTTCAGCTACGTCATCGACAGTGTCGAGGACAACGCGCGAGTCATTCAGACAGCGCGCGGCGAGATCGACCAGCTCGTCGCCGCCAAGGACTTGCTTCAGGACGCCGAGACCGGGCAGCGCGGTTATCTGCTGACCGGACGTGAGCAATATTTGCAGCCCTATCTGAATGCGACGCGCAACATCGATGCCGTCATCGCAAGGATCGCGGCGGTACCGGATCTGCCGCCCGATCAGCGCGCCAAGGTCGACGAAATCCAGCGTCTGACCAAGCTCAAGTTCGAGGAGCTCGGTCAGACCATCGACCTGTTTCGCCGAGGCATTTCCGGCGACGCGCTGATCGTGGTCCAGTCGGACGTCGGCAAGGCGGCGATGGACCGATTGCGCGCGCTCATCGAGGAGCGCCAGGCCGACGTGCAGAACTCGCAGAACGAGGCGCGCGCCAAGCGCGCGCGCATATTCCGCTGGGGGCTCATCGTCAACATCGTCATGGCGGCGATCGCAGCGTCGTTCCTGCTCGGGCTGGGGATTGCCATCGTGCGCCACCTCACCAAGCGGCAGGAGTTCGAGCGCAAACTGCAGCTCAGTAACGTGGAGCTCGAGCGCGCTGTCGCCGCCCGCACCGAGGAGCTTGCCAAGCTCTCGCACCATCTGCTCAGCGTGCGCGAGGAGGAGAAGAGCGCGCTCGCGCGCGAGATGCACGATGGGCTCGGGAGTTCGCTGACCGCGGTGCGTATGGACCTCTTGTCGGCGCGCTCGGCGCATTCGAGTCCAGAAGGCGTGCGCAGCGCCGTCGATTCTGCGCTGGCGGCGCTCGATACCGCTATCGAGCAGCAGCGAAGCGCGTTGCAGGGCTTGCATCCACGGCTGCTCGACACCATGGGATTGCGCATCGCGCTGGAGAATTACGTCGCCGAGTTTAGCAAGCGCACGGGAATCGTCAGCGACCTCGTCTTTGCCGAAGGCACCGAGCGCCTCGACGACGCGCGGTCGATCGCATTGTTCCGGATCGTGCAGGAGGCATTGAACAATGTCACCAAGCATTCCGGCGCAAAGAACGTTCACATCGGGTTCGATCGTGCCGGTCAGCAGATTACGCTCAAGGTCGTCGACGACGGTGCCGGCATCGACGCCTCGCAGGATGCGCCACGCGCGTCGCTGGGACTCATCAGCATGCGCGAGCGCGCGCGGCAGTTTCGCGGCGACTGCAGCATCTCATCTGCCGCCGGGGGGCGTGGTGCGCAGCTAACCGCAACGATCAGGCTCGATGTGGCTCCGCGCCAGACGAACGGAGGCGGCGTCGAGGCCCACGATTGACGTCAACGAGGGTGCGGATGCCGATGGTGCACGTCGGGGTAGTGCGGATGCGCGTGCGTCATCGGAGCGTGCTCGTGTTCGTGGGTGTGCGGCTGGCTATCGGCTGATGTCTCGTCATGTGAATGGTGGTGGTGCTCATCGTGCACGTGCGTGTGCGTGTGTCGCATCGCTTCGTGCGAGTGCGCGTGAGCGTGCCGCTCCGAGACGTGCAGCCAGACACCCGCTGCCATCAGTAACCCGGCGCCGACGAGTCGAACCGTGACCTGATCGATCTGCATGATCACGGCGAGGGCTGCGCCGAAAAACGGCGCGACGGAAAAATACGCGCTTGCGCGAGCTGCGCCGAGCTCGCGAAGCGCGAGCACGAACAGGCCGAGGCTCACACCATAACTGACCAGACCCAGCAGCATCGCGCTGACGACCACGGGTGGGGCAGGCAGTTGTTGGCCCGTGAGCAGCGCCAATGCGAGATTGACGCCGCCCGCGGTCAACCCCTTGGCAGCCGCTATAAACGTCGCATCGGTCAGGGAGATCTTGCGTGTGAAATTGTTGTCGATCGCCCAGCAGACGCATGCGAGCACCACCAGCAGCGACCCAACGGAAATTCCCGCGCTCCAGCCCGGATTCCAGACCAGCGCAAGCCCGCCGGCGATGATTGCAGTCATTCCACCCGCTATCCGCCAGTCGACGTTTTCGCCGAAAACGAACCACGCGAGCAGCGCCGTAAAGGCACCCTCGAGATTCAACAGCAGCGAGGCGGTGGACGCTGTACTTGTAGCCAGGCCCGACATCATCGCTACCGGAGCGAGCACGCCGCCGAATACGATCGCGACCGCGAGCCAGCGCCATTCGCCGCGACGCGGAAGAGCGATTGGAGTTCCGGGGGCAACCACCCGGCGTCCAACGAAAATCAGCGCGAGGCCGAGTCCCGATCCGGCGTACAGCAGTCCAGCGAGTAGAAGCGGCGGCGTTTCACCAAGTAACAGCTTGGCGAAAGGCGTGCTCATGCCGAACAGCGCGGCGGAAGCCAGAGCGAGAACGATTCCCTTGCGAACCATAAACGGATGCTTACATGGCGGCCTGTGCGATTCAACACGTTCGCGACGTCGCCGTTGTCGATGACAAGGCGCGTGCACCAGCATGACGTAACCATCTGTCCTGCTTGGAAAAACGGCCGTCGGCAGCCACGGTCGTGACCGTCGCGGCGTGTATAATTTAGCTGTCCCATTTCCCCCGACGCGAGCCAACGTGCGCACGACTGGTCGCAACACCGCGTATCCGAATATCCGCTCGGCGCAGGAAAATTTTCGACAGCGCCACGCCTAAACGCCGCGCTTCGTCGCGGCACGGCGCCCCGCACACGCTGCGTCATCGTCTTCGATGCTCGACACTCCGACCACGACTCTGACGTTTCCGCCGGCCACCGATGCCGACGGCAAGCTGCTGCTTAATCCTGAAGAAGCGAACTCGCTGCTGCGCGACTGTTTCGCGGAGTTCAAGTTCGCCCTGCACGACCCTGTCGCGATGTCGATCGAGACGACCAACGACCTGTTCGAGATGAACGAGTACGTGAGCGATAACGATGCGCAGGAATTTCGCAGCAAGCGTGGCGAGTGGGTCAAGCGCTTCGAACAGACGCTGACCGACCTTTTCGAGAAGCGCATCGGGGGCAAGAAGCGCAGCGGCCGTCGCCCCGATTTCGACGCTTCGCTCACCACGTTGCGTGTGCTCAATGCATTCGATCAGGAAAAGCAGGCATCGCTGATCATGGCTTCGGCCATGATTCACCAGACCACGCGGCGGGAGATGAATGCGATCGACATGCGAGCCGGGGTGTTGCTGCGCGAGCCGCGCATTCGCGATACCGACAACCCCTTCTCTCCCGACTATGTGCTCGACGCTATCGGAGTCACCTGTCGTTCGATCTATCCGAATCCGCGCGTGTGGCGTCCGCTCATGGAGCGCGTGCTTGCGGACATCACGCCCGACACCAAGAAAGTCTACATACGCGTCAACCGTTTCCTGGCCGACCGCCACGTGCTTCCGGAAATCAAGGCGGAGCTGCGCGCGCGCAGCGATTTGCGCCCTGCCGATGATGCGGAACTGCTTCCGGCGTTCCTGCAGCTGTTCAAGGAGGCGGGCCCGAGCGTAGCCGATGCGCTGCTCGCAATGAACATCCAGGTGCCCGCGGCATCCGCGGCGGAAGCTCTGTCGGCCAGCGTGGCCCCCGAGAAGCCGGCGGCGCCCGCGCCAGTGACGCCGCCGGCCTCGAGCGCCACTGACGTTCCGTCAGCGAGCACTGGCGAGGTTGAGCTGACACCGGCACCGGCAATTCCGGACGCTCCTGTGCCGGAACCGGCGCCGCCGATGTTGCACGACGAACCGCCGTCCGAGGATTCCGACGCACCGCTTCACCATCTTCTCACCGGCGCGCCGGACCCGATGGCCCACGCGGTTCCCCCGCCGGTGTTCATTACCGCTAATCCCTACGTCGTCGACGTGGCGCAGGAGCACGCACCGGCAGTGCAACCGGTCAGCGCTTTCGGGTTGCCGACGCTCGATCCGATGCTCGCGCTCGGAACGCTATCGACCGCGGTCGCTGTCCTTGATCGCTGGCAGCATCTCGATCCGGGCGGGCGCTACGGCCAGGCCGATGGCGATGCCGCCCGCCCGGGCGATGCCGGGGGGGCGTCCGCAGCATTGCCGCTCAACCGCATTCCCTTCATGCGTGCGGCGATCGCCGACAAGATCGTCAATTCGACCGACAAGATCACGATGGACGTGATCGCGCTCCTGTTCGACTATATTTTTCGCGACCCCTCGATCCCGGAGACGTTGCGCAGCCTGTTCAGCCGCCTGCAGGTCCCGATCCTCAAGACCGCGCTGCTCGATCGGAGTTTTTTCTCGAACAAGAGACATCCGGCCCGGCGCTTGCTCGACCATTTGGCGGCGGCGTCGATCGGCGCCACGGGCGACGCGGGCTACTGTGCATCCTTCGAGCTGATCGCCAGCGGCATCATCGACGAGATCTGCCGCGACTTCAAAGTGGACATGGCCGTGTTCGAGGATGCGGACGTGCGCCTTCAGGAATTCGTCGATGGCGAGCAACGCAAAGTCAGCGCATCGCTCGACACCGAGGTCGTGGAGGCACTCAGCGCGGAGAAGAGCGAATCGCATCGTGCCCACGTCCGCGTGGTCATACGCGACAAGCTTTCGGGACTCGATGTTCCCTTCGACGTGCGTGCCTTCAGCGAAACGGTGTGGGCGGATTACCTGACCGAGATTCGCAGCCGAGACGGCGCCGCCAGCGCTACCTGGAAGACCGCCGTGCAGACCCTCGATGAATTGCTGTGGAGCATCACCGCGAAGGAGCGCACCGCGCAAAAGGCGCGGCTCGCCAAGCTGGTGCCGTCGATCATTCGCAACCTTCGCGCAGGGGCCACCGCGGTCAAGGTCGCCGCCGAGCGCGTGCAGCCTTTCCTCGAGACGGTCTACAAGATGCACATGGCTGCGATCAAGCCGCGCGTTCAGGGCGTACCTCCCTCTGCGGTGCATTCCGCCAGCGTGCCTACTCAGCCCAACGCGCCCTCGGCAGACCCCGCGCCGTCCACACCCTCGACGCCGGTGGCGCCTGCGGCGGTCGACAGCCCGGTGCTCGGCAACGTGCACGACTTCGTCAACGAGATGGTGGTTGGCACCTGGCTTGCATTCGGCAAGGACGGCAACACGATCAATGCGCGCCTCTCCTGGGTCAGTCCGCTGCGCAGCAAATACATCTTCACCAGCCGGGCGCGCAGCCAGGCGATCGTGGTCACGCCGGAGGAGCTCGCATGGCAACTTGGCGCCGGCAAGGCGAGCCTTGTGGTCGAGCCGGTACCCCTATTTGATCGCGCGGTCAGTGCCGCGCTCGATACGCTGGCGGCGGCGAGACCTGCCGCGCCGGCACCTGCGCCTGCCTGAATCGGCGCTTCGGCACCGGCTGCGCTTGCGCTCAGGCCGGAGATAGCAGGCGTGCAACTGCCCGCGGCAAATCGCAGCGACGCGATCAGGTAGGCGTGCAGAACGCCACGTTGTTCGGGCCGAAGCCGTTGGGTGCCCACTGCTTGTTGAGCATCTCGCGGCGTACCGTGAGGTCGCGGCTGTGGCGCATGTTGGCGTCGTTGCGGTTGTTGAAAAAGCGATACACCGGAACCGTCCCGCCGATGCAGTTGCCCGCGTCGTCGGGAAGGATCACGTAGAACGCTGCGGTCGTCTCCAGGTTCCAGAACCCGGCCCAATGCGCGATCATGAACGCGCACTCGCTGGGCACGGCAGTGAAGATGTTGGAATTGACGTAGGGCAGCGGGCTGTAGAAGCGGCACACGTTGGTCAGCGGCGTGTTGAGCGGTGCCGATGCCGGCGTGCGCCACGCGTAGAAAAACTGCCCGGTGCGTTGCCAGGTGGCATTGGCATCGAACAGCGCAATCTCCGCCGGGTCCGCGCTCATGAAGTAGTGATCCAGATCCGCGCGGTAATACTCGATGACAGGCACCGTTCCTGGCGGTGCGCTCTCGTTCGACGACGGCGTGCTCTGCAGCGCCAAGCCCGCATCGAGCAAGCCCACGCCGCAGACGCCTGCCTGCGCGCAAACCGTGCCGGTCGGGAAAGTCCGCGCCGTGCCGGCCAGTATTCCCTGCACCTGGCCGGGCGTGAGATTCGGGTTGCGCGCGAGCATCAGCGAAGCCGTGCCGGCGACGTAAGGCGCCGCGAAACTGGTGCCGATGCCTCGTGCGTAGATGGGATTGCCCGGGCCCGAAAGTCCGTCGTTCCAGGTGGAGAGGATCCAGTCGGTCTGGCTGCCGTCCCCTCCCGGTGCCGAGATATCGACGCGCGTGCCGAAGTTCGAGTAGCTCGCGCGGTCGCCTTGACGGCTCGACGCGCCGACCGTGATTACCCCGCTGCAGTTCGCAGGCGACGAGTCGGCGGCGTCGAGCGCCTCGTTGCCGGCTGCCACTGCGACCACCGCGCCCTGGGAAAGCGCCATGTTGATCGCATCCTGCAGCGCTTGCGAGCAGGGCGATATTCCGCCGAGGCTCAGGTTGATGACGCGTGCCGGCGTCTGATTGACCGGTGCACCGGTCACCGGCACTCCAGCCGCCCACAGCACCGCGGCGGTCACGTCGTCGAAAGAGCCTCCGCATTTGCCGAGCGCGCGCACCGGCACGATCCTGGCCTTCCAGTCCATGCCGGCCAGGCCGGAGCCGTTGTTGCTGTTGGCCGCAATCAGCCCGGTGACAAAGGTTCCGTGCCAGCTGCTGGTTTCGGCCGGGATACCGTCGCCGCATTCGTTGTCGCTGGTTGCGTCGCCCGGATCGGAAGGATCAGCGTCGCGTCCACCGCCGTCACCGGCCCGGTGCGTGTCCGAGATGAAATCGAAACCCGGCGAAATACGTCCCGCGAACTCGGGGTGCGTCGTGATGCCGGTATCGATGACCGCAATCGCCATCCCCGCGCTGCCGGTCTGCACGCTCCACGCTGCCGGCGCGTTGATGCCGCCCACCGGGTCGGAGAGCGCCCACTGCTGCGCGTAGAGCGGATCGTTGGGGACGAGCTTGGGGTAGACGCGACGCACCGGATCGGCGTATTGAACGACGGCGTCCTTTTCGAGCGTCGATGCGATCGCCGCGAGTTGGCTATCGGGAACGCTGGTGGCCAGCGTCAAGACCCAAATCGCGCCGATCTGATGGTCCACGGTCACCGGCTGTCCAACCAGCGCAGACCATTTGGGCAGCAACGCCGACCAATCGGGCGTCGGGTCGCCGCTCAAGCGCACCATCAACTTGCGCCCAGGAACGCCCAGCTCGGGACCGGTCCCCTTCTGGGTGCTCTGCCGTTTGGCTGCCGCCGCGCTGATGGAGCCGGCTTCCACCCAAAGCACGTTGCGGTCGTTGCGCAGCTTTTGTAGCAGCGCTCGGGTCGCGGGGCCATCGAGCAGAGAGGGCAATGCGATTTCGAGTGCGCCAGTGCGCGTCCTTCCGGTAATGGTCAGGGACGTTCCGGCGTCGGCTTCGAGGCCCGCCAACGCGGTGAGGGGGTCGACCATCGGGTGAAGCATGACCCTGAAGTGGATCAGCTGCCCCGCCGCGGCCATCGGTGACGTCGCGCCGAAGATCGCGACCAACAGCAGTGCGCGCAACCTGATTCGCGGCATGAATTCCTCCCTTGGACGACGCCGAACGCGCATCGTCGAAGGGCGATGCGAGCGGCGGGTCATCGTACAACAAATGACCATGCAATTGTCATGCCGGCGGTACAGCTGGAAACGCCGTTGATTCCGCGGGTTGCAGCCCGTCGCGGCGTCGGGGAGAAAGGCTAGACGCGGGCGGCGGCGGTCGGCTTGAGCGCGGCCCGGTGCGGAGCCAGCAAAGTGATCATTTGCGCGAAAATTCTCGGATTTGCGGCAACGACCTGTCCGCTGTACAGGTAATCGCTTTCGCCTTCGAGGTCGCCGACCAGCCCGCCCGCCTCGAGAATGAGCAGGCTGCCCGCGGCGACGTCCCAGGCGTTGAGCCCTACCTCCCAGAATCCGTCGGTATAGCCCGCGGCGACGTACGCAAGGTCGAGCGCCGCAGCCCCTGGGCGGCGCAGTCCGGCGGTTCCGGCCATCATCGAACGCATCATCTTCAGGTACGCATCGAGATTGCTGCCGTCGCGAAACGGAAATCCGGTGCCGATCAGGCAATCGCGCAGGTGCTGACGTCGCGATACGCGCATGCGATGGTCGTTGAGAAACGCGCCGCGGCCGCGCGTTGCCGTAAACAGATCGTTTCGCACCGGATCGTATATGACGCCCTGCGTGATCTGGCCGCGATGCTGCAGGGCGATCGACACGCAGTACTGCGGGAAGCCGTGCAGGAAATTGGTCGTGCCGTCGAGCGGATCGATGATCCACAGGTGCTCGGCGTCGGCGTTGGCGTCTTTGGCGGTGCCTTCCTCTGCTAGTATCCGATGGTCCGGGTAGGTCGCGTGAATGACCTCGACGATCGCCGCTTCGGCGGCGCGATCGATTTCGCTGACGAAATCCTTCGGTCCCTTGGTGGTGACCGTGAGTCGGTCCAGATCGCGCGCGCCGCGATTGATGATGCTGCCGGCCCGGCGCGCGGCCTTGACTGCGGTGCTGAGCATGGGATGCATTGCGAAGCCTTCGCGAAAACGTCCGGACATGCGCCCTGAATGCCGGATTCGAGGAACGCCGAGCGCGCATTTTACCTGCAAGCCGCCCCACCCATGACTGCACCGCTGGATCGGATTCGCGTCGTCATGTGCGCGACCAGCCACCCGGGAAACATCGGCGCAGCGGCGCGCGCGATGCAGACGATGGGTCTGGCGCGTCTGGTATTGGTGGCGCCGCAGCGCTATCCGCACCCCGACGTGCAAGCACTCGCGTCCGGCGCTTCGCGGGTTCTGGACGCCATCCGAGTCGAGCCCACATTGGACGCCGCGTTGGCCGGAACGGTGTTGGCGATCGGCTGCTCGGCGCGTCCACGAGAGTTTGCGGGCAGGGCGCTCGCGGTGCGCGAGGCCGCGGGTGAGGCACTGCGTCACGCGCAAGGCGGAGAGGTCGCGTTGGTGTTTGGCGGCGAGATGTCGGGTCTGTCGAACGTCGAGCTCGCACTGTGCCAGATCGTCGCGACCATCCCGTCGAACCCGGATTTCGCGTCGCTCAATCTCGCCGCCGCCGTCCAGGTGGTCGCCTACGAGATCTACGTGGCGGCGCGGGGCGGCGAAGTCTGGCGCGCGCCTGCCTTCGAGCCGGCGACCCATGACGAGATCGAGCGCCTGTTCGACCATGGCGAGAAGGTCCTGGTCGAACTCGATTTCCTGCGGCCGGCGCACCCGAAAAGACTGCTGCCGAGGCTTCGCCGACTGTTCGCGCGGGCGCGGCTGGAAAAAGAGGAGGTGAACATCCTGCGGGGCATCCTGGTCCGCATCGAGGAGCGCATTTTACGCCGACACAATACTTGAGCGAATCGGTCGGATATGGCACACTCGACACATGTTCGACCGTCTAAAAGAAGACATCGGCATTGTCTTCGAGCGCGACCCGGCGGCGCGTTCGCGTTGGGAAGTGCTGACTTGCTATCCGGGGCTGCACGCGCTGGTATGGCACCGCTGGGTAGTCCATCCGCTGTGGCGGGGCGGCGCGCGCTGGCTGGCCCGGTGGCTGTCGCACTGGAGCCGCTGGCTGACCGGCATCGAGATCCATCCCGGCGCGACCATCGGCCGCCGCGTATTCATCGATCACGGCATGGGGGTGGTCGTGGGCGAAACGGCCGAGATCGGCGACGACTGCACGCTCTACCATGGCGTCACGCTGGGCGGCACGTCCTGGAACCAGGGAAAGCGTCATCCCACGCTCGGCCGGGGCGTGGTCGTCGGCGCCGGCGCCAAGATCTTGGGGCCGTTGCTTATCGGTGACGCCGCCAAGGTGGGCTCGAACGCCGTGGTGGTCCGTGACGTGCCCGCAGGAGCGACCGCGGTGGGCATACCGGCGCGCATCGTCACCGGCGAGGACGCGGTGCGTCGCGAGGAAAAGGCCGCCAGGATCGGATTCTCGGCGTATGGGATCAGCGCCGACATGAACGATCCGATGGTCCAGGCCATCCACGCGCTGTTGGACCATGCCGCGGACGCCGACGATCGGCTACAGAAACTCATTGATTTAATTGAAAAAGGCGGCTTGGACTGCGGCGATGCCAAAGCCACCGCCGAGCGCTTCGACCCCACACGAATCAACCAGATGCTTGGCTGAACTTTCACGGCGTTTAGTTGACTAATATGGTCGGGAATTCTAGAATTCGCCGCGCACGCGGCATCAGACCATGAGGATCATGCGGACATGAGACTGACGACCAAAGGACGATTCGCAGTTACTGCGATGATCGATGTTGCGATGCATTGCGGCAGCGGCCCGGTAACCCTGGGCGGCGTGTCGGA
This sequence comes from uncultured beta proteobacterium, assembly GCA_963816915.1. Classification (GTDB taxonomy): domain Bacteria; phylum Pseudomonadota; class Gammaproteobacteria; order Burkholderiales; family Casimicrobiaceae; genus PALSA-1003. The sequence goes on along the minus strand of CAWFMK010000005.1, from coordinate 111,319 downwards.
ACGCCAGAAGATTTCACTGTCGTATCTCGAGCAACTGTTCGGTAAGCTGCGCCGGCACGGAATCGTGGAAAGTGTTCGCGGCCCCGGCGGGGGATACAACCTCGCCCGTCCCGCCGATTCGCTGTCGGTCGCCGACATTATTCTCGCCGTCGACGAGCCGATCGATGCAACCCAGTGCGGCGGCAAGGAGAACTGCAAGGACGATCGCCGTTGCATGACGCACGAGCTGTGGGCCGCGCTCAACGCGCACATTTTCAGTTTCCTGCGCTCGGTGACGCTGGAGCAGCTGGTGCGCCAGCAGGACAAGTCCGAGGTCAACGTGATGCTGGACCAGCGCAAGACGCCGAACAAGAATTCAGAGCCGGCACCGATCGTCTAGCGCCTCCTCCGATTGCAAGCGATCCCATGAAAAAACCGATCTATCTCGATTATTCGGCGACGACGCCGGTCGATCCCCGCGTTGCCGCGGTCATGATTCCGTACCTGACCGAGAATTTCGGCAACCCGGCATCACGTTCGCATGCCTTCGGCTGGACAACCGAGAAAGCGGTCGAGCAAGCGCGCGAAGAAGTCGCGAAGCTCGTGAACTGCGACCCGCGCGAGCTGGTGTGGACGTCGGGCGCGACCGAGGCGATCAATCTCGCGCTCAAGGGCGCCGCGCACTTCTACAAGGACAAGGGCAAGCACCTGGTCACGGTCAAGACCGAGCACAAGGCGACGCTCGACACGATGCGCGAGCTCGAGCGCGAAGGCTTCGAAGTCACCTATCTCGACGTGCTACCCAATGGATTGCTCGATCTCGACGCCTTCAAGGCGGCGCTGCGTCCCGACACCATCGTCGTCTCGGTGATGTACGTCAACAACGAGATTGGCGTGATCCAGGACATTCGGGCGCTCGGCGAGATCTGCCGGTCGCGCGGCATCATCTTTCACGTCGACTCCGCGCAGGCGACCGGCAAGCTCCCCATCGACCTGGGGGTGCTCAAAGTGGACCTGATGTCGTTCTCGGCGCACAAGACCTATGGTCCGAAGGGTGTCGGTGCTCTGTTCGTGCGGCGCAAGCCACGCGTGCGCATCGAGGCACAGATGCATGGCGGAGGCCACGAGCGCGGCATGCGCTCCGGGACGCTGCCCACGCACCAGATCGTTGGCATGGGCGAGGCGTTCCGGCTGGCTCGGCTGGAGATGGCCACCGACAACGAGCGTATTCGTGCGCTGCGCGACCGCCTCTGGAAAGGCATCTCGGAGATGGAAGAGGTGCACCTGAACGGCGATATGGAGCAGCGCGTTCCGCACAACCTGAACGTGAGCTTCAACTTCGTCGAGGGCGAGAGCCTGATCATGGCGATCAAGGACGTCGCGGTGTCGTCGGGCTCGGCGTGCACGTCGGCATCGCTCGAGCCTTCGTACGTCCTGCGCGCGTTGGGTCGAAGCGACGAGCTCGCGCACAGCTCGATCCGCTTTACGGTCGGGCGATTCACGACCGAGGAAGAGATCGATTTCGCGGTGGACCTGCTCAAGAGCAAGATCTCGAAGCTGCGCGAGCTTTCGCCGCTGTGGGAGATGTATAAAGAGGGTGTCGACCTGAACACGGTCGAGTGGGCGGCGCATTGACGACCGACGAATCGGCCCTCAGGTAACTGAAGCGAAGAGACGTGTAGGCGTAACTGGGGCAATTGAAGCAAACGATGTTCAAGGAGCACCGAAATGGCATACAGCGATAAAGTTCTCGATCATTACGAAAACCCGCGCAACGTCGGTTCGTTCGCCAAGGACGACGACGCGGTGGGCACCGGCATGGTGGGTGCGCCGGCCTGCGGCGACGTGATGAAGCTGCAGATCCGTGTCGGAAGCGACGGACTCATCGAGGACGCCAAGTTCAAGACGTATGGCTGCGGCTCCGCGATCGCTTCGTCGTCGCTGGTCACCGAATGGGTGAAGGGCAAGACACTCGACCAGGCGATGAACATACGCAACACGCAGATTGCGCAGGAGCTCGCGTTGCCCCCGGTGAAGATCCATTGCTCCATCCTCGCCGAGGACGCGATCAAGGCCGCCGTCGCTGACTACAAGAAAAAGCACGGTGGCCAGACCGCGACGCCTTCGGTAGAGACGGCGTCCGCTGCCGCGGAGTAACGAACGCATGTCGATCACCCTGACCGAGAGCGCGGCGAAACACGTCGCGGGCTACCTCAGCAAACGTGGCAAAGGCATCGGCCTGCGCCTGGGCGTGCGCACGACCGGATGCTCCGGCCTTGCGTACAAGCTGGAGTATGCCGACGCGGCGGCGCCGGAGGATCATCTTTTCGAAAGCCACGGCATCACCGTCATCGTCGATCCGAAAAGCATGCCGTATCTCGACGGCACCGAGCTCGACTTCGCGCGCGAAGGATTGAACGAAGGATTCAAGTTCCGCAATCCGAACGTCAAGGATGAATGCGGTTGCGGCGAGAGCTTTAACGTCTAGGCTCCGCGGCGAGCCTCGTCTGACGCGCAGGCCCGCTGTGCGGACGAGCGATAGACGCGACTTGCCAGCATGATCGACTTCTCGCAAGACTACTTCTCGCTGTTCGGCCTGCCGGCGCGTTACGACGTCGACTCGCGGGCACTCGATGTGGCTTACCGCGCGTTGCAGGCAAACGTGCATCCCGACCGTCATGCCTCCGCTGGCGAAGCGCAGCGCCGCATGGCACTGCAGTCGTCGGCGCGCGTCAACGAAGCGTACCGCACGCTCAAGTCGCCCGTCGATCGCGCGCAATATCTGCTCAAGCTGCAGGGTGTCGACGCGCTGTCCGAAACCGACACCGCGTTGCCTAACGATTTTCTCGAGTACCAACTCGAGCGGCGCGAGGCGATCGAAGAGGCGCGCGAGGCCAACGATGCGCGCCGGCTGGATGCCCTGCTCGCCGACGTGCGCACCGAGGTCGACGAGCTCACGCACGTGCTTGCCGACGAGCTGCGCGATGCGCGAGCGCTCGAAGCCGCGCGCGGCACGGTGCGCAAGCTGAAGTTCCTGTCGAAGGTCGCTGGCGACATCGACGCCGCATCGGCCGACATGGAGCCGTGATGGCGCTGCTGCAGATTGCCGAACCCGGAGAATCGCCACCGCCGCACGCGCAGCGCCTGGCGATCGGGATTGACCTGGGGACTACGCACTCGCTGGTGGCGACGGTCAGGAGCGGTGTCGCGACGGTCCTGCCCGACGAACAGGGGCGCGCATTGTTGCCATCGATCGTGCGCTATGCGCCGGCGGGTGTGGAAGTGGGCTATTGCGCTGCCGAGGCGCAAGCCCACGATGCGCACAACACGATCGTCTCGGTGAAGCGCCTCATGGGTCGTGGCTTGCACGATTTGAGCGACGCGCGGCGTTTTCCGTACCGCTTCATCGAAGCTCCGGGCATGGTGCAGGTGGAGACGCGCTCGGGCGTGCGCTCTCCGGTCGAAGTCTCGGCCGAGATCCTGCGTGCGTTGCGCGTGCGCGCGGAACAAAGCCTCGGCGGGGCGATCAGCGGCGCGGTGATCACCGTGCCGGCGTATTTCGACGACGCGCAGCGCCAGGCGACCAAGGACGCCGCCCGGCTGGCGGGACTCGACGTCCTGCGCCTGTTGAACGAGCCCACCGCCGCAGCGATTGCGTACGGGCTCGACAACGCCTCCGAAGGCACCTTCGCGATCTACGACCTCGGCGGCGGGACCTTCGACATCTCGCTGCTGCGCTTGTCGCGTGGCGTGTTCGAGGTGATCGCCACCGCCGGCGATACCGCGCTCGGCGGCGACGATTTCGACCACCGCATCTACTGCTGGCTTCTCGAAACCACCGGTGTCGGGCCGCTGCCTCCCGGGGACACGCGTACGCTCATGCTGGCAGCGCGCGCAGCCAAGGAACACTTGTCGACGCATGCGTCGGCACGCATCGAGGCGACGCTGTCGTCGGGCGCGAAAGTCGACGTCGCGCTCGCACGCGAGACCTTCGCGAAGATGACCGAGACACTGGTGGCGAAAACGCTGGCGTCGGTCCGCAAGGCACTTCGCGACGGCAAGCTCCAAGTGTCCGATGTCGACGGCGTCGTCATGGTCGGCGGCGCGACACGCATGCCGCAGGTGCAGAAGGCCGTCGCCGATTTTTTCAAGACGTCGCCTCTCAACAATCTCGATCCCGACCAGGTGGTCGCGCTCGGCGCAGCCATCCAGGCGAACGTCCTCGCAGGCAATCGCGCAGCCGGGGAGGACTGGCTGCTGCTCGACGTGATTCCGCTCTCGCTCGGACTCGAGACGATGGGCGGCCTCACCGAGAAGATTATTCCGCGCAACTCCACAATCCCGGTGGCGCGCTCGCAGGAATTCACCACCTTCAAGGACGGCCAGTCGGCTATGGCGATCCACGTCGTGCAGGGCGAGCGCGAGAGGGTTTCGGATTGCCGTTCACTGGCGCGCTTCGAGTTGCGCGGGATTCCGCCGATGGTCGCGGGGGCGGCGCGCATCCGCGTGACCTTCCAGGTCGATGCCGACGGGTTGCTCGCGGTGTCGGCGCAGGAGCTGACCACCGGCATCGAGGCATCGATCGAGGTCAAGCCTTCGTATGGCCTCTCCGACGCCGACATCGCGCGCATGTTGCAGGAATCGCATCTGCATGCGAGCGAGGACATGTACGCGCGTGCGCTCGCCGAGGTGCGCGTCGAGGCCGAGCGCACACTCGACGCCACCGAGGCCGCGCTCGCCGATGATGCCGAGCTTCTCGATGGCGATGAGCGCGCGACGGTCGACCGCGCGTGCGCGACCGTTCGCGCGCAGCTCGCGGGCGACGATCGGCGCGCGTTGAGCAATGCGCTCGACGAGCTCAATCGGTCGACCGAGGAGTTCGCCGCGCGGCGCATGAATCGAAGCGTCGCCACGGCGCTCAAGGGCCGGCGCATCGACGTGCTGGGTTAGGGCCTGACACCGATGGCCGAGATCGTCGTGTTGCCGCATCCGGACCTCTGCCCCGAGGGCAAGACTTTCGAGGCCGACACCGCCGCGTCGATCTGCGACAATCTGCTCGACCACGGCATCGAGATCGAGCACGCATGCGAGAAGTCGTGCGCGTGCACGACGTGTCACGTGATCGTGCGCGAAGGATTTTCCACGCTGGAACCTTCTTCCGAAGACGAGGACGACTTGCTCGATCGCGCATGGGGACTGACGCCGGTCTCGAGATTGTCGTGCCAGGCCAAGCCGGGAGATGCGAAGCTGGTCATCGAAATTCCCAAGTACACGATCAACTACGCCAAGGAAGCCGTTCGCTGAAATCATGGATGCCGACCATGAAATGGACCGATAGCCGCGACATCGCCATCGCGCTTGCCGAGGCGTACCCAGGCGTGGATCCGGAGCGCGTGCTGTTCGTCGACCTTCGCAAGTGGGTGCTGGCGTTGCCAGGTTTCGACGACGATCCCGCGCATTGCGGCGAAAAGATCCTCGAGGCGATCCAGAGCGCGTGGATCGACGAAGGCGATTTCGATGACGACTGAAGGAGACTGAAATGCTGATCGTTGTCCCGGTCACCGCGCTCTATGCCGGGCTGTACGCGCTACTGCTGCTGGTGCTCGCGGCGGCCGTGTCACGCCAGCGCAGGAGCCTCAAGGTCGGACTGGGCGATGGCGGGCATCCGGCGTTGGCGCGCGCGGTCCGCGCGCACGGCAACTCCGTCGAGTGGGGCTGGCCGATGCTTCTCCTGCTGCTGGTGGCCGAGCTCGATCACGCCAATCGGACGTTCCTTCACGTTTGCGCGATCCTCTTCCTGTTCGCGCGCATCATCTATGCGGTTGGCTTGTCGCGCGAGGCGGGTATCTCGCGTGGACGTCTCCTCGGATCGGCACTGAGCTGGACCGTAATCGCGGTGCTCGCGGTCTGGAACATCGTCGACTTCGTGCGCACCGTGCTCGCCTGGGTCATGACGAGTCACCCTTGAAACCTGACCCCTCGCTCTAGCCGAACAGGTTGAGGATCGCGTCCAGGCCGCAGTGATCGATCGCATAGTCGGCCTGGTCGCGAACCACCGGCTTGGCGCGGTAGGCGACGCTCACGTCGGCTGCCGCGAGCATCGGCAAATCATTGGCGCCGTCGCCAATGGCGACGGAAAGCAATCCCGGAGCGAGCGCTTTTGCAAGCCGCCTGAACTCCGCCGCCTTGGCATCGGCGTCGATGACGGTTCCCTGGATCCGACCGGTGAGCTGATCTCCGGCGACACCGAGCGTATTGGCGAGCGTGTGGTCCAGCGGGAGTCGCCCCTGCAGACGTGATGTGAAGAAGGTGAATCCCCCCGACACCAGCAGCGTCGCGGCCCCCGCGCGCTTGAATCCGTCCAGCATGCGCTGCGCGCCGGACGACAGGCGCAGCCGCTCGTCATAGACTCTCTCCAGCGCGCCGACGTCGAGTCCTTCGAGCAGCGCGACCCGGCGGGTGAGGCTTTCGCGGAAGTCTATTTCGCCGCGCATCGCCGCGGCGGTGATCGCCGCCACTTGCGGCTTGATGTCGATCATGTCCGCGATTTCGTCGATGCACTCGATCGTGATCAGCGTCGAGTCCATGTCCATCGCGACGAGCCCGACGCGATCGAGTCGCTGATCTCTGGGGACAAAGCCGAAATCGATACCGGCCTCAAGGCAGAAGTCGGCGACGCCCGCGCGACGGGTCGGATCGGTGAGCCGAAAAGCCTGCGTCTCGGCCGCGGCGAGCGCCTCGATCGCACTTGCACCAGCGAGCCGCGCGAGCGACTTCAGCAGAGGCGTGTCGATGTCCGGCGCCTGCACCACGAGGTCGATGCGTGCCACCTGCGGCGCGACGATGGGGTTGCCGGGTTGGACGGGAGCGGAGGGCATATGCATAGCGCCGCGCGATCTGCTCTGCGTGTCACGGCAGGCGTATTATAAGGGCTTCAAACCGACGCATTTCAGGAGGTCACCATGGCACTTCGCATCGGCGACGAGGCACCCGATTTCACGGCGCAGACAACGGAAGGAACCATCCGCTTTCACGACTGGATTGGCGACAAGTGGGCGGTGCTGTTCTCGCACCCCAAGGATTTCACACCGGTCTGCACGACCGAGCTGGGCTATCTCGCCAAGATCAAGCCTGAATTCGACAAGCGCAACGCGAAGATCCTCGGACTCTCCATCGACCCGGTAGAGGATCACACCCGCTGGGCCAAGGACATCGAGGAGACGCAGGGCGTCGCACCCAACTATCCGATCATCGGCGACTCCGACCTGGCGGTCGCAAAGCTCTACGACATGATCCATCCGAACGCGAGCGGAGCTCAGCCGCGCACTCCGGCAGACAACGCGACGATCCGCTCGGTGTTCATCGTCGGACCGGACAAGAAGATCAAGCTCAACCTGACCTATCCGATGACCACCGGCCGCAACTTCGACGAGGTGCTCCGTGTGCTCGACTCGCTGCAGTTGACGGCGAAGCACAAAGTCGCCACGCCTGCGCAGTGGAAGCCTGGCGAGGACGTCATCATCGCCGGCTCGGTCAGCAACGACGAGGCCAAGCAGAAATATCCGCAAGGCTGGAAGGCGCCGAAGCCGTACCTGAGGATTGTGCCGCAGCCGAGATAGCTCTACGCGCGGAACATCGATCCGCAATCTGCGACGCCGCGCGCAGGTTTCGGTGGCGTCCCTAGCGGCGAGTCTTTGGCTGGCGTGGCGCGGGGCGTTTCGCCAGTGGCACCGGTGAAGCGCCGACGTCTGCGAGCACGAAGTCGATCTTCGTGGCGTCGAGGTCGACACGCGCCACCTTCACCTTGATGCGATCGGCCAGCCGGTAGCTCTTGCCGCTGCGCTCGCCGTTCATGGCGTGATGAACGGCGTCGAAATGAAAATAGTCGTTGCCGAGCTCGGTAACGTGCACCAGCCCGTCGACATTGAGACCGTCCAGCGTGACGAACAGGCCGAAATGCGTGACGCCGCTGATCGTGCCATCGAAGGTCTCGCCGACGCGGTCCTGCATGAAATAGCACTTGAGCCAGTTCTCGACATCGCGCGTCGCATCGTCGGCACGGCGCTCGGTGAGCGAGCTATGTACTCCGAGTTCGACCCAGGTGGCTCCTTTCGGGTGATAGCGCGCGTTCGTCAGGCACGCCCTGATCGCGCGGTGCACCAGCAGATCGGGATAGCGTCGGATCGGTGAAGTGAAGTGCGTGTACGCGTCGTAGCCCAGCCCGAAATGTCCGGCGTTGTCCGGACTGTAGACCGCCTGCTGCAGCGAGCGCAGCAACACCGTCTGCAGCAGGTTGAAGTCCGGGCGTGACTTGATCTTGGCAAGCAGCGCCGCGTAGTCCGCGGGAGTTGGGTTATCGCCTCCACCGAGTGCCAGGCCCGACGCCGCCAGGAATTCCTTCAGCGCCTTGAGCTTTTCAGGCGTCGGCCCTTCGTGCACGCGGTACAGCGCGGGATGCCTGTGCTGCAGCAGATACTCCGCCGCGCACACGTTGGCGGCCAGCATGCACTCTTCGATCAGCTTGTGCGCTTCGTTGCGCATCACCGGAACGATCGCCTCGATCTTGCCTCGGGTGTCGAACTTGAGCTCGAGCTCGATGGTTTCGAAGTCGATCGCACCGCGGCGCGCGCGCGCCGCCGCCAGCACCTTGTACAGCGCGTGCACCTGCTGCAGATGCGGCAGCAGCGCCTTGGCGTCGGCGCTTTTCGCCGTTTTCGGCTGCGACAGCCAATCCCAGACCTGGTTATAGGTGAGACGCGCACGCGAGTGCATCAACGCCGGGTAGAACCGATAGTCCTCGATGTCGCCCTGTGCCGAGACGCTCATGTCGCACACCATGCACAGCCGATCGACCGCGGCCTTGAGCGAGCACAACTCGTTGGAAAGCTGCTCCGGGAGCATCGGAATCACGCGACGCGGGAAGTACACCGACGTGCCGCGCTCGCGCGCATCGATGTCGATGGCGTCGCCGTCACGCACGTAGTGCCCCACGTCGGCGATCGCCACCAACAGGCGAAAGCCACGGCCCCTGGCCTCGCAATAGACTGCGTCGTCGAAATCGCGCGCGGTCTCGCCATCGATGGTAACCAGCGGCAGCGAGCGCAGATCGGTCCGGTCCTTGAGGTCACCCGGCTGCACCGATTCCGGCAGGCGCGAGGCCTGTCGCTTGGCAGTCGCGCTGAATTGATAGGGCAGATCGTGCTTGCGCAGCGCGATCTCGATTTCCATGCCCGGGTCGGTGTAGTTGCCGAGCACGTCGACGATCTTGGCTAGCGCCTCGCGATGCGCCGACGGCTGCTCGATCAGTTGCGCGACGACCACCTGGCCGGGCTGCGCGGACCCGCGCATGTCGGCGGGGATCAGGATGTCCTGGCTGATGCGCTTGTTCTCGGCGACGAGGTACCAGATGCCGTGATCGGCGTAGACACGTCCGACGATCTCGCGATTGGCGCGCTGGAGCACGTCGACGATCGCGCCCTCCGGCCGGCCGCGCTTGTCGAGTCCGATCAGTCGCGCGGTCGCACGATCACCGTGCAACGCCTTGTGCATCTCCTTGGGCGAGAGGAACAGATCGGCACTCCCATCGTCGGGGACCAGAAAGCCGAAGCCGTCGGGATGACCCTGAACCGTTCCGCTGACCAGGTCGAGCTTGGCGACGACGCAAAGCTGTCCCTTGCGATTGGTCATCAGTTGACCATCGCGCTCCATCGCTGCGAGGCGCCCAAGGAGTGCCTCCCGCTCCGCGTCACCCTTGACGCGCAGTGCGCTCAATACTTCGTCGGAGTGCGCGGGTACGCCGAGCTCGCGCAGGTGCGCAAGAATGGCTTCGCGGGAGGGAATGTCGACGTCGCTGACACGACGTGCGGTTCGTCTTGGCGCGGGGCTGGCAGCATCATTCCGGGCTTTGTTTTTAGAGGGCGGTTGTTTTGACAATGCGTACTGCCTTTCGTAAAATTACGGGTTCCCGTCGCCCAGATGGCGGAATTGGTAGACGCACTAGGTTCAGGTCCTAGCGGTGGCAACACTGTGGAGGTTCGAGTCCTCTTCTGGGCACCAAGTATATCTTTCCCGAAGCACTGCATCGCCATTGCCTGAACCGAGGCGGTGCGCGCATTTCGCCGAGGCAGTGTGCCGCACTTCGCCAAGCATGCGGGATCATCGCGACGCATTCGCGATCGATCACGATCGCGACGCCTACCGCGAGGCAAGCCTTGGTTCGCCTCCACATCACATGGATCTATCGCGATTCGATCAACCGATCTTGTGGAAAGCGGGTGCCTCGGCGCGCGGTTTGATTTATTCCTGGCGCTGACCATTCACCGTCACACAAGGTTTGGCGGGTCTGTACTGAACGGCGATGCACCAATCGAGGACGTTGCAGTCGGGTCAATCGACTCGTGTGAGGCAACACGACAGTTCGCATGGCAATCGCGTCGCGTCGCGGGATCGTCCTGTAGTAAACGTTTGCGCAAAGGCCAAATCGTCAAACAAAAGAAGCGACTCGCACATTATGACAATGTAATTTGCAAGTGCGCGCTCCTTGTGCCGGATGCTGCATATGTTTATTGCAGGGTCAGCGTTTCACGGACTACTATGTGCGGCGTTCCAGCTCCCGCACGTCTCCTGTCATGCATTCATAAGGCTTAGCCACATCATGCGCATATCAAGGTTGGTCGGACTCTCTATCGCGATCGTGATCGCGGCGTTTGCGCTTCCCAGCGTCGCCGGCAACGACAAGAAGCAGTACAGCCTTCAAATGTCGATCGTGTCGGCACCCCCTGCGCAGATGACGCCGCCTTTCACGGTGAAGGCGACGCTTGCGAACGAAGGCAACTCGACGATCAATTCGTTCCGCCTCTTCGTAAACGGCATGGTGGTCGTCGGCGTGGACCAGCCCGCGACCGGGCATGCCACGTTCGACGGTATGTCCGTGTCGGTGACGGGAATGCATCCGTTGAAATCGGGCGATGCGCTTGACGTGACGATACGAGTGAACAGTTGCGGCGACGGTTCGTGGCGTGCGGCCGTCTGGACCGGGTCGTCCTTGAACGGGCAGAATTTCACGCTCGTTCCGGGAGATCCGATGAACCTCATGACGCCGATCTCGTGCGGCAACGTCGCCAGTGGGCCGTTCGTCGTGCCCAACAGCATCACCAACTGCGGGGTTGGCGGGGAGCGCGACTCCTACGACAAGGACGGCAGCGCACCGCAGGGCGTGCCTTACTTCGTGACCAACACGGTGCCGGTCAATGGCCAGTTGCATTTCAGATGGCCGACCACCTTCGGCAACGTCGGCTTCGATGTGGGTCACGATCCGGCGGCGGCTTTCCAGTACAGCGTCTGCGCTTCGGGCCCGCTGGTAACGGATGCACCGATATCCGTCGCGTGGCTCAACACCGACGGAACGCCGACGAGCACGCTGGGCACGCCGGCATTCGTGGCAGCCCTGGACTGCATCGAGCCGAACATCCTGCCCGCCCCCTATGGAACGCTCACCGCCGACCTGCACCTTATGGACGACAGGCTATCGATCAACACCGACGCGCCCAGCGGCACGATCCCGCATCCGCTGCCCACCGACCCGACTCATCCGAGTGCCACTTTCGATGTCGTAATCGGTACCGAGCGCATTACGGTACAGCTTGTCTGCCTCGATAACGACCACGATCCCACCGATCCTGCTGACTGCAACGAGCACGAGGTAGGCGAGGGTACCGTCTGGAAAATCGTGCAACGCGGCGTGGGGGGCACCGCGCTGCCACCCTCGGGTGCCTGGACTGCGAACGATCACCACCTGGTCATGAGTACGCCGTTGCCCATCCTGCTCGCGAACACTGGTCCGTACGTGGCCGGCCATCAAGCGCAGATGTGCATCTCGGCGCAGGCTTCGCAGGATACGACGCCGCCGACGCACACCAACACGTTCATCGACATCGGCGACGGCTGGGTTTCTTTCGACTGATCGAAACGTTCCAGCAGTAACGCAAGGCGGCCTCTCGGGGCCGCTTTGCATTGGAATTCGGAATCGACTAGGACGAGAAGACGGGCAGCGCTGGCACCGCGCGCACCTTGAACTGCTCGAGCAGCGCGTGGCATTCCTGCTCGAGCGCATGGTCCGGCATTATCCCGGCGACGCGATCGATCTCGATCTGAACCCGCATCGTCAGCGCCGATTCGAAACGGTCCTTGCGCGTGCGCGCCGCCACCAAGCTTGCCACGGCGCCGGCGCGCGCGCCATCGATGTCGCCGCGCCCCAGCAGCGCGAGTGCACCCACGCGCTCGAGCAATGGTACGAGCTTGGCGACCGTGGTCGACGAAGCGGCGCGTGCCAGCATGCCCGTCACGATCGCCAGTGCGTCGTCCAGCTTTCCCTGATACAGGTAACACTCCGCGATTCGTGCATCGAGCGACGGGATCTCGTCCGCCGCGCCGATCTTGAGAAAATTCGCCTTGGCGTCCTCAAACCGTGCCAACGCTTCGTCGAAGCGACCGACGCGCAGCGATACCCTCGCCAGCAGCGACAGGCACGCGCCGAGAAAGTAGCGGTAGCGCGCCGCCTGCCAGAACGGCAGCGTCTCGCGCAGCAACGCCTCTGCCTCGATCCACTCGCCGCGATCGACCAGGATCTCGGCAATGTTGAGCCGCGCGATGGTCGCGTTGACGTTGTTGCCAATCTTGATGTTCTCGTCGCGGCCGCGCTCGTAATAGGCGAGCGCTTCGTCCCAGCGGCCATCCCATTGGCACGCGAGGCCAAGATTGGTTAGCAGCGCCGGTTGGCGGGCGAGGTTTCCGGACCGGCGGAACGCTTCCAGCGCGAGCTGCCAGTATGCTTCCGCGCCTTCGGTGCCCTGCACGCCGCAGGCCCATCCGAGCACGACGTAGGCGCCGCCCTGCGCCTCGGCATCGTCGACCTGTTTGGCCTCGGCCAGCGCGCGCTCGGCCCAGCGCACCGCCTCGCGCGACTTACCCTCGAGCTGGAGGACGGTAGCCTGCCATGCGCTTGTCCGCGCGACCTGACGCAGCGCTTCCGCATCGCTGCGCCCGTCGAGTGCCTTGCGTGCACGCGACGCCCAGCGCAGTGAGCTTGGATACTTCCCTAGTCTCTCGTTGACGCGCGAGTGCTTGAGCAGCAGGCTGGCGTCCATATGCCGATCGCCGTCGATGTTCATGCGCCGCGCCGCGGCGTAGGCGTCGGAGGCCTTGTTGAACTCGCTCGCCTGCAGCCAGCAATCACCGAGTGCCTCGCTCAGGCCGACGAGCTCCTGCTCCCGAACGTCCTCCAGGCGCCGACCCGCGTCGAGTGCGCGCGAGTACATGTCGGCGGCTTCCACGTAGGCGTACGCGCTCTGCGCGCGCCGCGCGGCGATCGATGCGTACTGCCACGCCGGGCGATATTCGCCGGCGACGAAATAATGCAGCGACAGGATGTCTGACGCATCTTCCGGGCGATCCAGTTCCTTCTCGAGCCGGTCAGCCACCTTCCCATGCAGCCGGCGGCGAAGCTTGTACGGAAGTCCTTCGTAGGCGGTATCGCGCAAGAGCGAGCGGCGAAAGCGCAGGTACCCATCGGGCTCTTCGTTGAAGAATTCTCCAAGTCTCACCCATACGGCTGTCCCCGGAAGCTCGGCTTCGGTGTCATCCACCCAGGAAAGCATGCGTGGATGGAAGGTAAGCCCGAACACCGCAGCGCGCCGGACCAGGTTGCGGTCCTCCGGCGCCAAGGCGTCGATGCGTGCCATCGCAGCGACCTCCGCCGAATCGGGAAGACCCCCGACCCCGCCCGAATCGATCGCGGCGCGCAGCAGGTCACGCAAAAATTGTGGATTGCCTCCGGACCGCTGCGCGACCACGCGCAGCACGTGGCCGGGCAGCGGGTCGCCTGCCGTGGCGACTTGCGTCATGCGCAATGCGTCGTCCGCCGCGAGCGGCTCGAGCTTGATGCGAACGACCGTCGGCATTTCGGGTAGCGTCAACCGCGAGTCCGCGTCACGACGCGCGATACCGAGCAGCCAGGATCGTTTTCCGATCTGTCCGCAAAGATATCCGAGCAGCTCCGCCGAAGCGCCATCGATGTTGTGCGCGTTCTCGATTTCGATCAGCGTGGCGCCGTCGATCATGGCTTGCAGGAATTGATCGACGACCCCGTGCAGTTTGGGCCGGCGATTCTTTTCGGCGAGCATTTCCACCTCAGGTGTCGAGGCAATCTCGAGCCCGAACGCGATTCCGATCAGCGGCAGCCAGGGCATGAGATCGGGAATCGTCTTCGCCACCGTTTCGCGCAGGCGCTTGGCGACGATGAGGTCGGGATCGTCTCGTCCGAACTCCATGAGCTCGCGAAGCAGCTCGCTCCAAACCGCGTACGGTTTGGACGCGGTATAGGCTTCGCATACGGCATGCTGCTGGCGCATGTCCCGTGCCTCTTCGGCGAGCGCATGCAGCAGTCGCGTTTTTCCGACGCCGGCTTCGCCAGTGATCTCGATCAGGCGCCCGGTACCATTGCGCGCAGCGGTGAGCGCTTCACGAATGACACCGAGCTCGTCGCTGCGCCCGACGAGCGGCAGGTGCTCCCGCATCGTCTGACGCGTGCGCGATCCCTTCGCGCGGCCGATCGACCACGCCTGGATGGGCTGTGCTTTCCCCTTGACCGCGATCGGTGCGAGTTCGGTGTTCTCGAAAACGGTGTCCGAATGGTCGAGCGTCGATGCCGTTCCGTAGATGTGCCCGGGCTGCGCCTGCGCCATGAGGCGCGCGGCGAGATTCACCGCGTCGCCCATCACCGTGTAGGTGCGCCGGAAAAACGGTCCGATGTCGCCCGCGAACACCGAGCCGCGATGCACACCGATGCGAACGGGCATGGGAAGATCAGCGTCGGCGATCTGGCGCAGTGTCAGCAGCATGCGCTCCTCGTCGTCGCCCATGACCTTGGGTGCGCCCGCGGTCAGGATCAGCTTGCCGCCGTCGGCGTCCACGTCGGAGCCCAGGAAGGCGACCTCGTGCGCCTCCGCCGCGGACCCGACGACGCTGACCAGCCGATGCAGCGCGTCCGCCGCAACGGCAGGCCCTTCGTTCTCGATCATCGCGTCGGTGTGGTCGAACCGAATGAAGGCGATCGTCACTGCGCGATGATCCGAGGCGCCACCGCCGCGATACAGATGTGCACGGATCGCCGGCGAAAGACATTGGGCGACCGTTTCATAGGACATCGACGGGCGCGGCCGAAGCTCGATCTTTTCGGTGGGCCCAGGCGGCTCTCGTCGAAGCAGCACCCCCGGGTCCTTGCCCGGCCCCAGACAGCGCGGGGGCAGGAGCGCCGCCATTTCGGTGCTGAGCAGAATTTCGCCGGCGGTCGCCGCCTGTTCCATCGCGACCAGGCGGCTCCATCCGGGGCCGGTCGGCAGCAGCTCGATGTGCGAGTCTCCGACCGCGAAGAAATGAAACTCTCCGGAATGGACGCCCTGCGCCATTTGCAGCGTGACCTTGGCACCCGGCACCTCGATGCGTCCGACGTCGCGCAGCTTCTGGCGCATCTGTAGCGCGGCGCGGCAGGCACGCTGGACGTGTGCGTCGATGGCAAACCAGAGCAGCAGCGCGTCGCCTCCGAACTTGAGCAGGCTGCCTCCGTTGTCGTAGGCGACCTGCAGAATGGACTCGAAGCTGCCGCCGATCGCCTCGGCGATCTGCTCTGCGCCCTCGCGACCTTTTCGTGCGAGCCGCTCGGAGAGCTTGGTGAATCCGGAAACGTCGACGAACACTGCGCTGCCGCCGCTCACCCAGTAGCGTGATGAGGCATCCTCGACCAGATGCTGCTGCAGGATGCGAGCCACGTAACGGCTCGCGCTGGTGCTCTCGCCGGCGCTCGAGTGGGTTGCCGGCGCGTGGGGAGTCGCTGAGGGGAAGCCTGACTCGCTATGCATTTCGGCAGAATTCGAAATCAGGGGAGTCGTGCCTTGAGCCCTTCAGGCCGCAATGTGTCGTAGACCTCGAACGGCTGATGTATCCACGGGTTGTCCGCAAGATACGACACGTAATAGTCCGGCTTGAAGACCGAGCATTGCTTGTACCAGACCACCGCGGTTCGGATGTCGGTGATGTGCGGAAAGCGAGCTGGCAGCTCGCGGTGCACCGCCTCGAGCGTATGGCCGGAATCGACCATGTCGTCGACCAGCAGCACGCGGTCACCGAGCCGCGGCGCGGTCATCGTCATGTGCTCGGCGATGATCAGCTGGCCGCGCACGGTTCCACCCTCGGAGGTATACGAATGCGTCGACAAAATTGCGAGAGGCAGCTCGTAGATGCGCGAGAGCACGTCGCCGACACGCAGGCCACCGCGCGCGATGCAGATCACCTGGTTGAACTTCCATCCCGATTCGTGAACCATCAGAGCCAGGCGCTCGATCAGCACGTTGTACTCGTCCCAGCTGACGTGCAGGCTCATGGTGGATCGATTCCGTGTTGTTCAATGGAAGGGATGATGCACGAGAATGGTCTCGTCGCGCTCGGCGCCGGTCGATACCATCGCGATTTGCACGCCGGTCAGCGCCTCGACGCGGCGCAGGTAGGCGCGTGCGTTGGCCGGCAGCGCGTCGAACGAGCTCACGCCGACGGTGCTCTCGCTCCATCCCGGCAGCTCTTCGTAGGCGGGCCTGCACTGCGCGACCGCGTCGGCGCCGGAAGGCAGCAGCGCGAGCGGTCCGGCGTCGCTGTCATAGCGCACGCAGATGCGAATGGTGTCCATGCCATCGAGCACGTCGAGCTTGGTGATGCACAAGCCGTCGACGCCATTGAGTTGGAGCGAACGCGCGAGCGCCGGGATGTCGAGCCATCCGCATCGGCGAGGACGGCCAGTTACTGATCCGAATTCGTTGCCGCGCTTGGCCAATCCCGCGCCGACCGCGTCGGTGAGCTCGGTGGGAAACGGGCCGGTGCCTACACGCGTGGTGTATGCCTTGACGATGCCGAGCACGTAGTCGAGCAGCTGCGGGCCGATGCCGCTGCCCGTCGCCGCGGCGCCGGCAAGGCAATTCGACGAGGTCACGTATGGATAGGTGCCATGGTCGATGTCGAGCAGGGCGCCCTGCGCGCCCTCGAACAGCAGCGAATCTCCGCGCTGTCGCGCAGCCTGCAGCAATGCGGCGACATCCGCGACCATCGGCTGGATCTGGTCGGCGAGCGCGAGCGTGGCGTCGAGCGAGGTCTGCTTCGAGACCGGGGCGCATTTGTAATGCTGCGTCAGGATGAAGTTGTGGTACTCGAGCAGCGGCGCGAGCTTGGTCGAAAAGCGGTCGGGGTAGAACAGGTCCTGCACCCGCACCGCCCGCCGGGCGATCTTGTCCTCGTAGGCGGGACCGATGCCGCGCCCGGTGGTGCCGATCTTGGTCTCGCCCATCGAGACTTCGCGGGCCTGGTCGAGCGCGACGTGCGAAGGTAGCACCAGCGGACACGCCGGTGAGATCGCCAGCCGCGAGCGCACGTCGATGCCGGCGCTTTCCAGCTCGCCGATTTCCTGAAGCAGCGCCGACGGCGACAGCACGACCCCGTTGCCGATGTAGGCGCGCACGTGTTTGCGCAGGATGCCCGACGGGATCAGGCGCAACACCGTCTTGCGCTCCCCGATCACCAGCGTGTGTCCCGCGTTGTGGCCGCCCTGGAAACGCACCACGCCCTGCGCGTGCTCGGTGAGCCAGTCGACGACCTTTCCCTTGCCCTCGTCGCCCCACTGAGTGCCGATGACCACGACGTTCTTGCCCATGATGGTTCCTGGTCGTGCTATGCCTATGCCGCGCGGGTGGTGAGGGCGGCGAGCTGGCGCAGATCCAGCGTGAACCCGGTCGCGGGACGCGCACGTCCGAAGGCCTTGCCGATGCCGTCGTAGCGCTCGCCGCGGCCGATGGCGTTGGGTTCGCCAGCAGTGAATACCGAGAAGCTCGCGCCGGTCTGGTAGTGGTATCCGCGAAGGTCCGCGAGGTCGATGTGCAGCGCCTCGACTTTGGGCGCGGCCGACTTGGCCAGCGTTTCCAGCGCCCCCAACGCGCCGGCGATGGCGGGCGTGTCGGGAAGTCGCGCGCGGGCGTTGGCCAGCACTTCGGTCGAGGGTCCGTAGAGCGTAGTGAGCGTAGCGAACGCGTCACGCCACACCTCGGGCAGCCTCGCCGTGAGCGCGCTCACGACCGGCACGTCCTTGTTGCGCAGCGCCGCGAAGAGCTCGCTGTCGCTGCCGTCGCCGGCGATGCGTGCGCCGTTGGCGAGTGCGCGATAGACACCGACGTGCGACAGATCGACGTGAAGGCCGCCGACGCCGACGGCATCGAGCGACGACAGCAACAGTCCGAGGATTTCACGATCGGCATCGATCCCGGCCTCGCCGTAGAGCTCGGCCCCGATCTGCAGCACTTCGCGCGATTGCGCGAGCGCGGATGCCGCGGTGCGCAGGACGCTCCCCGTGTAGCACAGCCGGGTGACGCCCGCCTCGTTGAGCAGATGCGCGTCGATGCGCGCGACCTGCGGCGTCATGTCCGCGCGCACACCGAGCAATCGGCCGGACATCGGATCGACGACCTTGAATGTCTGGATGTCGAGGTCGTGGCCGGTGCCGGTGAGCAGCGAGTCGAGGTGCTCCACCAGCGGCGGCTGCACCAGGCGGAAGCCATTCGCCTTGAAATGGTCGAGCAGCGTACGACGCAGCCGCTCGATCGCCTCGGCCTCGTCGGGGAGGATGTCGTCGATATATTCCGGCAGCACCCAATTACGCATACATCACCATCAGGCTGATGCTGCCGATGAGAATAGCGGCCAGGCCGATGAAGCGCAGCTGGCCGTCGGACAATTCGGCGACCCTGCGAAAGGTGTCGCGCCACGCGCGCGGCGCCAGAAGGGGCATCAGCCCCTCGATGACCAGCACCAGCGCGCACGCGGCCAGCAACGTTTCCGGCACAGGCTCTCCCGCGCGAAACGCGCGCTACTTCGCCGAAGGCCGTGTGGCGGGCCTTACCCCGCCCGGCTGCTTGAAGTACTGAAAGAACTCGGAATTCGGATCGAGCAGCAGCATGTCGGACTTGGTGCGAAAGGTCGTCTTGTAGGTCTCGAGGCTGCGATAGAACGAGTAGAACTCGGGATTCTGCCCGTATGCCGTCGCGTAGATCGCCGATGCCTTGGCGTCGCCTTCGCCCTTCGTCTTCTGCGCCGCCTTGTAGGCATCGGCGAGAATGACCTCGCGCTGGCGATCGGCATCGGCACGAATCTTTTCGGATTCGGCGCCACCCATCGAGCGCAGCTCGTTGGCCACGCGCTTGCGTTCCGATTCCATGCGCTGATAAACCTGCGCGAGGACCTCGTCGGGCAGCTCGACACGGCGCAGGCGAACGTCGACCACCTCGACGCCAATAGTGCGCGCGTCGGCGTCGGCCTTCTGCCGCGCCTCGGTCATGATCTTGTCGCGCTCGGTGGAAATCACCTCATGGATGGTGCGCTTGTTGATTTCCTGGGCGAGGTTGGCGCGGATCGACTGCGCGAGGCGGCGCTTGGCCGCTTCCTCGTCGCCGGTGACGCTCTGGTAGTACCTGCGCACGTCGATGATGCGCCAGTAGGCGATGAAATCGACCTTGAGTGGTTTCTTTTCCGAGGTGGTGATGCGGTCGGGCTCGGGAGCATCGAGCGTGAGCAGACGGCGGTCGTAGAACTTCACGTTCTGCACCAGCGGCACCTTGAAGTACAGCCCGGCGTCGGTCTTGGCTTCGATGAACTCGCCAAGCTGGAATTTGATCGCGTATTGCTTCTGGTCGACCGTGTACAGCGACTGCGACAGCACGAGCAGGATCGCCACGATCAGTGCGACGATGGGCATCACGGTCTTCATCGCGAAGTTCCCCGGTCGCGCGACAGGTCGCGCGAGCGCGCCGGATCGATAGTGCTCGCCTCGGGCGTGGACGCGCCGGGGCGCGTTGAGTCGGCGATGGACGGCGCGGCCACCGCCGAAGCCGGCAGGCCCTGCTTGAGCAACTGGTCCAGCGGAAGATACAGAAGGTTGCTGCCGCCGGCTTTCTGGTCGAGCAACACCTTGCTCGAATTGCCGAGCACCGACTGCATCATGTCGAGATAAAGGCGCTCGCGGGTCACGGCCGGCGCCTTGGAGTATTCAACCAGGATCTGGCGAAAGCGGCTGGCGTCGCCCTCGGCCTTCTGCACGATGCTCACGTTGTATCCGTCGGCTTCCTGCAGCAGTCGCGATGCCATGCCGCGCGCGCGCGGGACGACATCGTTCGCGTACGCCTGCCCTTCGTTCTTCTGTCGCTCGCGATCCTGGCTCGCCTTAACCGCGTCGTCGAACGCCGCCTGAACCTGCTCGGGCGGCTGCGTGTTCTGCAGGGTCACGCGCTGGACGTAGATACCGGTGCCGTAGCGGTCTAGCATTGCCTGCATCAGCTTCTCGGTCTCCGCCGCGATCTGCGCGCGTCCCTCGTAGAGGGCATAGTCCATCTGACTGCGGCCGATCACCTCGCTCATGGCGGTCGCGGCGACCTGGAACACGATGTCCTCGGGCTTGCGCGTGTTGAAGACGTAGTCAGGTGCGCTCTTGAGGTTGTACTGGACCGCGAATTGCAGATCGATGATGTTCTCATCATCGGTGAGCATCAGCGATTCCTTGGCGATCTTGTTTTTCGGATTGCCGTTGCGGTAGCCGATTTCGACGGTCTTCACCTGCGAGAAGTCGATGACTTCCGCCGACTCGATGGGGAAGGGCAGATGCCAGCGCAAACCCGGTGTCGTCGTCTCGGTGTACTTGCCGAAGCGGGTAACCACGCCCCGGCGGCCTTCATCGACGATGTAGGAGCCGCTGACGAGCCAGATGACTGCGATAAGCGCAACGATCAGACCGGCGCCGCCTACCGGCAGCGTTCGCCGGGGTGGCACGTCGTCGGGTCCGGGCTGGACGGTCTCGCTGCGCCCAAACAGCTCGTTGATGCGGCGGTTCAGGTTGCGCCAGATCTCGTCGAGGTCCGGCGGGCCGGTGCGGCCGCGCTTGCCCCATTGCGGGTCGTTTAGTGACATGGCGGACGCGTGCCTGGCTGCGCTTTCGAAGGTACCTGGTGGAAATGGGCGCCGCGGCGCGCTTCACGCGGTGGCCGCCCGATCTTCGGAACGGGGAAACCACTCAGCCAGCGCAGCACGCAAATCGGGCGCGCCGGCGCCGGTCAGCGCACTCAGACGAACAGCGCAAATTTTACCATATTGGTCGCGCTCGACGCCGGGGGCGGTGCCGGCCTGATCGCATTTGTTCCATACCAGGAGTCGCGGCACTGCCTCGGCGCCGATTTCGGCCAAAACCCCATCGACCGCGGCGATCTGCTGCTCGCGGCCCGGATGGCTGGCGTCGATCACATGTAACAACAGGTCGGCGTCGACCGTTTCCTTGAGCGTGGCCTGGAACGCTGCGATCAGGTCGTGCGGCAGGTCGCGGATGAAACCCACCGTGTCGGAGACGACGATATTTTCTGCGCCGGCGATGAACACCCGGCGAAGCGTCGTGTCGAGCGTGGCAAAGAGCTTGTCGGCGGCGTAGCTTCCGGCGCCGGTAAGCCGGTTGAACAGCGTCGACTTGCCGGCATTGGTATATCCCACCAGCGCTACGTTGCGCACCTCGGCGCGGCGGCGCGCGCGCCGTTGAGTCTCGCGACGTCTGCCGACCAGCGCGAGGCGGTCGCGCAGAAGCTTCACGCGCTCGCCGATCAGCCGGCGATCGGTCTCGAGCTGAGTCTCGCCCGGACCGCGCAGGCCGATGCCACCCTTTTGTCGCTCCAGGTGCGTCCAGCCGCGCACCAGCCGCGTCGACAGGTGTTCGAGCTGCGCGAGCTCGACCTGCAGCTTGCCCTCCGCGCTTTGCGCGCGTTGCGCGAAAATGTCGAGGATCAGCGCTGTGCGGTCCACGACGCGGCAGTCCAGCGCGCGCTCGAGGTTGCGCTGCTGGGCTCCGGACAGCGCGTGATCGAAAATGACGAGGTCGGCGTCGGTGGCAGTGCGCAGCGCAGCGAGTTCCTCGACCTTGCCCCTGCCGGCGAACAGCGCAGGATCGGGTCGCTTGCGGCGGGCGGTGACTACGCCCGCGATGTCGGCCCCCGCGCTTTGAGCAAGCGCGGTAAGTTCGGAAAGCCGCTCCGCGGATTCGCCTTCGCCCAGGTCAAGCTCGACCAAAACCGCCCGATCGCCGCCGTCGGGGCGATCAAGCATCTGCACCCTCGCGCTTCCCATTCATTGCCGGCCGGGCCGGCGCGGGCGGATCAAGCTTCGCGGTCGTTGTCGTGCGCCGGCATGGTGACGGCGCGTGCGGGGACGACGGTCGAGATGGCGTGCTTGTACACCATCTGCGTGACCGTGTTCTTGAGAAGGACGACGTACTGGTCGAACGATTCGATCTGGCCCTGCAGCTTGATGCCGTTGACGAGATAGATCGACACTTGCACGTGCTCCTTGCGCAGCGTATTCAGAAACGGGTCTTGTAGCATTTGCCCTTTGTTGCTCATCGCGTGCTCCACTTTGTTATCGGCTGGACCCCTGCCGGTTATCCGCTTCGGCTGCGCTCGGTCGCGTTCCGCCGAGTTGTCAGGCTCGGTTGGCCTTCAGCCGGCGCGTCGCGAGCGGCTCGAACCGCGTAACCGCCGCTGCGCGGCAGGGTCCGCGTAGGGATTCGCGCCCGTCTTGAATTGTATCCTAAGCGGTGTTCCCCGCAGTTGGAACGCGTCCAGGAAGAAATGTTCCAGGTAACGCCGATAAGTGGGCGGCACATGCTGGAGGGCGCTCCCGTGGATCACGATCACCGGCGGGTTCATGCCGCCCTGATGCGCGTAGCGCAGCTTCGGACGCACCAGACCGGAGCGCGGCGGCTGCTGCTGCAGCACAGCGGCCTGCAGCATCCGGGTCAGCCGTGGGGTGGCGAGCTTGGCGGTCGCGGCGGCGTAGGCGCGATCGACGGCCTTGAGCAGGCCACCGATGCCCTTGCTGTCACGCGCTGAAATCGTGTGCATTTCGGCGAAAGCGAGAAAGGCGAGCTTGCGCGACAGATCACGCTTGACGTCGTCCTTCGCCTTCGCGGATAAGTCGTCCCACTTGTTGACCGCGATCACCAGCGCACGTCCAGCCTCCAGGATATACCCCGCGATGTGCGCATCCTGCTCCGAGACGTCGGCTTGCGCGTCGACCAGCAGGATCACGACGTTGGCGTCCTCGATTGCCTGCAGCGTCTTGATCACCGAGAACTTCTCGATGGTGTCGCTTACCTTGCCGCGCTTGCGCACGCCGGCCGTGTCGATGAGCGTGTAATGTCGCGCGCCGCGATCGAAGTCGAGGTAGAGCGAATCGCGTGTGGTGCCCGGCTCATCGAAGGCGATGACGCGTTCCTCGCCCAGGAGTGTGTTGATGAGCGTCGACTTGCCGACGTTGGGACGACCCACAACCGCGACCTTGATGCGTCTCGATGCTTCCTCGCCCTTGGGTTCCTCGTCGGCGGCGGCAGGGCAGAGCGAGAGCGCGATCTCCACGAGGTCGCGGACATTTTCGCCGTGCGCCGAAGAGATGGGCAGCGGTGTTCCCAGCGCAAGTTCGTGAAATTCTGCGCTGGCGCGCTCGGCCGCCATGCCCTCGGCCTTGTTGACCGCAAGCAGCAGCGGACGTCCGGACCGGCGCAGCAGATCGGCGATGACCTTGTCCTGCGGCGCGACGCCTTCGCGAGCGTCGACCAGAAACACGACCACATCGGCTTCGGCGATCGCGGTGCGCGTCTGCTTCGCCATGGCATGCATGATCCCGGACGTCGCCTTCGGCTCGAAGCCACCGGTGTCGACGACCAGGTACGGGCGATCTCCGCCCAGGCCGCGCCCATAGTGCCGGTCGCGGGTGAGTCCGGGAAAATCTGCGACCAACGCCGCACGCGACTGGGTCAGCCGGTTGAACAGCGTCGATTTGCCGACGTTGGGCCGGCCAACGATGACGAGAGTCGGAAGCACGACGCCCGCTCGAGCGCTACTTCGCCGACGCGCTGATGAGATTGCCGGAGGCGCTTTGCCAGACGATGCCCGCACCGTTGACCACCGGCTGCGACAGCGGCGCGGCGCCATCGGTCGCGACGCGGCCAACCAGGCTTCCATCGCCACGATCGAGCACGTGCAGATATCCCTCGATATCGACGACACCGAGGTAGTCGCCCATCACCGCCGGTCCGCCCGGGTAGCGCATGGCCAGCTTGTCCTGCTTCCACGCCGAGGCGCCGGTCGTCTTGTCGAGCGCCTGCACCGCGCCGTCGTCGGTGGTGATGTAGAGATAGCGGTTGTCCATCGTGATGCCGTACAGGCTCGAGAAATCGCGCGACCAGATGAGCGTTCCGCGGATGACGTCGAAGCAGGCGACACGGCCCTGAAACGCGGACGCGCATACCTGGCGCTCCTCGATCACGGGGAGGCTGGTCACATCGGCGATGCGCTCGAGCTCGGTAATGCCTTTGGGCGTGGCCACGCTCGCTTCCCAGCCGAGCGCGCCGGTGAGCAGATCGAAGGCGAGCAGCTTGCCACCGGCGGTCCCCGTGAACAGGCCGCCGCGGCTGGTGACACCGCCCGCGAAGCGCCGTACCGTCAGCGGCGGCGTCGCGCGCTGGTAGACCCATTTACGCGCTCCGTCGGCCTCGGCGAGCCCGAAGATCTTGCCATCGAGCGACCACACCACCACGATCCCTTCAGCCACGGTAGGCGGGCCCGACACTTCGCTGGAAATCCTCCCGTTCCACAGCGGCTTGCCGGTCGTGTCGTAGGCGTAGACCTCGGCCTTGTCGGTGCCGACCACGATGGTCTTGTCGCTGGCGCCGACACCCGCGGACAAGCGACGTTCGGCACTCACGCGCCAATTCTGACGGCCGGTCGCCGCATCGACGCTGACGATGGCCCCATCGGGACTGGCCGCGTAGATCACGTCCTTTTTCACTGCGGGCGCAAACGCCTCACCGCGCTTTCCGCCAAGCGATACCTGCCAGTCGACTCGGGCGGTGGCTTTGGCATCGAAGGCCGGCAGCGGACCGGGCTTTTTCGGGCCGCGGCCAATCCCGAGCCATGACAGCGAGGGAACCGGAATGCTCGGGATCCACGACGACATCGTCTCGCAGCCGGCGAGCGGCAACACGCAGGCAAGCGCGAGCAGGCGCAGCGCGCGCGCCGGACGACAGATCTGCACCGCGCGCGAGATGCGCGCCGGGCGTGTGATCACTTCGCCCCTCCCAGCGCGTCGAATTTCACCTGCACGAAGTTGCGGTAGGGTGACTTCGGATCGATCTTGGACAGCGCCACGCCATACGCGGCCTTCGCTTCGTTCGGCTTGCCGGCTGCGCTGAGCACATCGCCGCGCAGGTCCGCGAACAATCCCGCAAACGGCTCGTCGGTCTTCGCATCGAGCACGACGAGCGCCGCGTCGTATTGCTTGTCGTCGAGCAGCGATTCGGCGAGGCGAAAGCGCGCGATCGACTTGAGCTCATCCTCGCTGGCGTGGTCGATCACCCATTGCAGCTGCGCACGCGCGCCGGCGTGGTCGCCGGCATCGTTGAGCAGCTTCGCGTACATCAGTGCCGCGCGCGGCGCGTAGGCGGTGCCTCCGAATTTTTCCTCGATCTGACCTGCGGGCTCCTTGGCCTTGGCGATGTCGTTGTCGTGCGCGGCCTGGCTGACCGCCTGATAGAGCACGCTCGCCTGCGCCGACTGTCCTTGCTGGTACCAGCGCCATGCGATCGTGGCGGCGAGAATCGCGGCGACGAGACCGAAGGCCATCCCGACATATTTGCCGTACTGCAGCCACCACGCCTTGAGGTCGTCGAGCTTCTCTTGTTCTTCCAGATCGTAGACTGCCATCGTTGTTTCCTTGAAAATCAGTGAGTGTCGATCGTCATCGAGCGAATGCGCGCGGCAAGCTGTCCGGGAAGGAAGGTCAACTGTTCTCCTGCGCCGCGCAGCGGCTTGACGGCGATGCGCCCGGCGGCGACCTCGTCCTCGCCGATGATCAGCGCGTGACGCGCGCCGCTCGCATCGGCTCGCTTCATCTGCGATTTGAAGCTTCCGCCGCCCGCGTTGACCACGATGCGCAGCCCTTCGTCGCGCAGCGTCTCGGCCAGCGAGCGCGCGAGAGGTGCAGCGCCATCGCCCACGTGCACGATGTAAGCATCCGGCGCCGCCGCGCTTGCGATGTCCGCGGCGAGCGTGCTTTGCTCGAGCAGGAGAATCACGCGTTCGATGCCGATCGCGAACCCGCACGCTGGCGTCGGCTTGCCGCCAAGCTGCTCGAACAGGCCGTCATAGCGACCGCCGCCGCCGATGGTGCCCTGCGCACCGAGTCGGTTGGTCATCCATTCGAAGACGGTGCGGTTGTAGTAGTCGAGGCCGCGCACGAGGCGCGCGTCGATCTTGAACGCAATGCCGTGGTCGGTCAGCAGCTGTTGCAGTCCGTCGAAATGCGCGCGCGAGGCGACGCCGAGATGGTCGAGCAGTTTGGGAGCGCCATCGATCAGCGCCTGCATCGCCGGGTTCTTGCTGTCCAATATGCGCAGAGGATTGGTGGACAACCGGCGCTGCGAGTCGGCGTCGAGGCTCGACGCATGCCCGCTCAGGTAGTCGACCAGCGCGGCGCGATGTGCACGGCGCTCGTCGGCGTCGCCGATGGAATTGACGTGGAGCTCGACGTCGTCGAGTCCGAGCGCGCGCCACAGGCGCTGCAGCATCACGATCTGCTCGGCGTCGACGTCGGGGCCGGCGAAACCCAGAGCTTCGGCGTCGAACTGATGGAATTGCCGGTAACGGCCTCGTTGCGGACGCTCGTGGCGGAACATCGGGCCGCTGGTCCATACCCGCTGCGGTCGCTCGTACACCAGGCTGTGCTCGATCGCCGCGCGCACGATGCCCGCGGTCGCCTCGGGACGCAGCGTCAGGCTTTCGCCATTGAGCCGGTCCTCGAAGGTGTACATCTCGTGCTCGACGACGTCGGTGACCTCACCGATGGCGCGCACGAACAGTGGGGTAGTCTCGACCAGTGGCACCTGCAGCGCGCGGTAGCCGTATTGCGCCGCGATGTCGCGCGTCGCGGCGTCGAAGCGAAGCCACAAAGGCGCCGCTTCGGGCAGCACGTCGTTCATGCCGCGCACGGCCTGGATCATCCCGGCCATGGACTTACGCGACCGCCTTGACGGAGAGTGTTTTGCGTTCGGGCTTCAGGCGCGCGGTCGGGGATTCGCCGCCGTAGGTTGCACGCACGTACTCGTCGACGATCTCCTGGAACTCCTCGGCGATGCGCTCGCCGCGAAGCGTGACGGTTTTCTCGCCGTCGACGTAGACGGGCGCGACCGGCATCTCGCCGGTGCCAGGCAGGCTGATCCCGATGTTGGCCATCTTGGATTCGCCGGGACCGTTCACAACGCAGCCCATCACCGCGACACTCATCGACTCCACGCCCGGATAGCGCGCGCGCCACGCCGGCATCTGTGCGCGCAGGAACGACTCGATGCTTTGCGCAAGCTCCTGGAATACGGTGCTCGTCGTGCGGCCGCACCCTGGACACGCGGTGACCTGAGGGGTGAACGAGCGCAGCCCCATCGTCTGCAGGATCTCCTGGGCGACGATGACCTCGCGCATGCGATCGCCTTGTGGCTCGGGCGTGAGCGAGACGCGGATGGTGTCGCCGATGCCCTGTTGCAGCAGCACGCCCATCGCCGCGGTCGACGCCACGATCCCCTTCGAGCCCATGCCGGCCTCGGTGAGCCCGAGGTGCAGCGGATAGTCGCAGCGGCGTGCAAGCTCGGAGTACACGGCGATCAGATCCTGCACGCCGGAGACCTTGCACGAGAGCACCATGCGATCGCCAGGAAGCCCCAGCTCCTCGGCGCGCTGCGCGCTTCCGATCGCGGACACCACCAGCGCCTCGCGCATCACGTGCGCCGCATCCATGGGAACACTCGCGCGCGCGTTGTCGTCCATCATGCGCGCCAGCAGGTCGGCGTCGAGGCTTCCCCAGTTGACGCCGATGCGCACCGGCTTGTCCCACTGGAGTGCCTGTTCGATCATGATGGCGAACTGCGAATCGCGCTTGCTGCCTTTGCCGACGTTGCCCGGATTGATGCGGAACTTCGCCAGTGCGCGCGCGCAGTCGGGATAGGCAGCAAGGAGCTTGTGGCCGTTGAAATGAAAGTCGCCGATCAGCGGCACGGCGCATCCCGCGGCATCGAGTGCGTCGCGAATGCGCGGCACCGCGGCCGCGGCCTCGGCGGTGTTGACGGTGATGCGCACCAGCTCCGATCCGGCGGTTGCAAGCGCGCGAACCTGAGCCACCGTCGAAGCAATGTCCGCGGTGTCGGTGTTGGTCATCGACTGTACGACAATGGGCGCGCCGCCGCCGATGGCCACGCCACCGACGTACACGCGGCGCGTCGGATGACGCGTGATGGCCTCGTGCGAGGAAATGGAATCGCTCATCGAAGCAAGCCGGCAAAAAGGAGGAACGTCGCGCTCATCGCAGCTTATTGCAACGTCAGGCGGGCGATGTTGTGCCGCGTGTAAGGCGCCAGATCGACGGGTTTCCCACGGTAGGTGAGCGTCACCGCGAGTGCGTTGCCGAGCACGATGTCGTAGGGCGGATCGCCGGCGACGGGCTCCACGGAATTGGCGGTCACCAGGCGCGACACCACGAGCTGTCCGCTGCGGTCGCGGATTTCGGTCCACGAGGGGCCGGAGTACGAGATTAGGAGCGGCGTATCGCCAAGCAGCGTCACCGGACTCGCGTCCGCAGCTACCGGTTTCGGATCTTCGCTCACTGCAGTGGCGTTGGCCGGTGCGCTGGTCATCGGCGTGGCCTCGCTGGCGAGCGGATTGGGCAAGGGCATGCTGGTCGAGGCTGAGGGGCGGGGCTCGGTGCCGCTGAAGGTCTTCGCCGGAGGCGGCGCGTCGACGGCGGCAGGCGGCGCGCCCCGATACCATTCGTACGTGGCGGCGCCGACGATGCACCCGATGAGCAGAAGCGGAATCAGCCAGCGTGCGAAACCGCCGCGCTTGCGCGAATGATTGCTCGGCAGTTCGGCGATCATGGCGCCGGTGGAATGCAGCGCTGGAGATCCAAGCGCGGGCGCGAGTGCGACGTCGGGCAGATCCTGAAGCAGCAAGTCGGGATCCAGGCTCAGCAGTCGCGCGTAATTGCGCACGAAGCCTCGACTGAACGTGCGCCCCGGCAGCTCTGCGAAGTTTTCGTCCTCGATCGCCTGCACCTGCCGCTGCGCGAGCTTAAGTTGCTGCGCAACCTGGTCGAGCGAAAGTCCCGCCGCCTCTCGCGCCGCGCGCAGCCTCGCGCCAGGACCGAAGGCCGGTGTGATCGGAGCGTCGCCCGAAGATTGCGCGTCGATCGCGGTCACTGGCAACCCTCGGTCGCGATCGCCTTGGTTTCCGCCGCGTCGGGATAGCGATTCTTCATCTGCGAGACGTACGACAGCTCGGCCTGCGTGTCGCCGAGCTTGCGCTCGACGCACATGCCCAGATAGAGCACCTCCGGCTGTGGGTTGGTCGTCTGCATGACGCCCTTCATCCAGTTGCGCGCGTCGGTGTAGCGGCTTTCCTTGTACGCGATCAGCGCTAGACCGTAGCCTGCGAGCGCGTTGCCCGGCTGCGCGACCAATGCACGCCGGAAATACGATTCCGCGAGGCGCATGTCGCCGAGCGTGATCGCGCACCGTCCCGCGTTGACCAGCGCGATTTCGGGCGACTTGTACAGCGGGTTGCGCACGGCGATATCGAACTGCGCCAGCGCTTCGCGTTCGCGCTTGTGCTGGCAGAGATACCAGCCCCAATTGTGGTGGATGTCCGAATCGCTGGGCGCGAGCTCGAGCGCGCGCATGAAGTTCTGCTCCGCCTTCGCGTTCTCGCCGAGTACCGCATACACCAGCCCGTAGACGTTGTAAGCGGGCGCGTAATTGGCGTCGAGCCCAACGGCCAGGTTGAGCTCGTCGATCGCGATGTCCATTTGCCCGCGCTCGTAGTACCCCGCGGCGAGATCGGTATGCATTCGTGCACGAACCGCCGGCGGCGTCGGTTGGGGTTGCGGCAACGAAGCGCGCTGCTGCGCAGCCTGCGCGCGCTGCGCGGCGGCGGCATCGGTCGGAGGCTTGGTCTCGGTGCTGCTGCAAGCCGCGAGAATGAACGCGAGCATGACAGAAAGGACGGGTGCGATTGGACGCATGGATACTCGATCAGTTAGGGGCGGCGGCGCGATGGAGCTTGACCGTGCGCCGGGTCTTGTCCTGCACCTGGCCGGCGAGCTGGCCGCACGCCGCTGCGATGTCGTCGCCGCGCGTCTTGCGCACCGTGGTGACGAGTCCAGCGTCCTGGAGGATGCGCTGGAAGGCGACGATGCGATTGCGCGAGCTGGTGGCAAACCCAGAATCGGGAAACGGATTGAACGGGATCAGATTGATCTTGCAGGGCACCTCGCGCACGAGGCGCGCGAGCTCGCGCGCCTGCTCGGGCGCGTCGTTGACGTGATCGAGCATGACGTACTCGAAGGTCACGAAGTCGCGCGGCGCCTTTTCGATGTAGCGCAGGCAAGCCGCGAGCAGCTCCTGCAGTGGATATTTGCGGTTGATCGGCACCAGCGAGTCGCGAAGCGCGTCGTTGGGCGCATGCAGGCTCACGGCGAGTGCGACCGGGCAAGCGTCACGCAGTCGATCCATCGCCGGAACGACGCCCGACGTCGACAGCGTCACGCGCCGTCGCGACAACCCGTACGCGTTGTCGTCGAGCATCAGATGCATCGCCGCCACGACGTTGTCGAAATTGGTCAGCGGCTCGCCCATGCCCATCATCACCACGTTGGTGATTGGATGACGACCCTGCTCGACCCACGGTGTCGCCGCCCCCTCGATTTCGTTCGCCGCGATCAGGGCGCGGCTGGCAAGCCAGAGCTGGCCGATAATTTCGCCGACGCTGAGATTGCGGTTGAAGCCCTGCCTCCCGGTCGAGCAGAACGCGCATTCCAGCGCGCAGCCCGCTTGCGACGATACGCACAGCGTGCCGCGATCGTCTTCGGGAATGTACACCGCTTCGACCGCATTGGCGCCGCCCACGTCGAGCAGCCACTTGCGCGTGCCGTCGCTCGCGGTCGAGTCGCGAACGACCGATGGGGCGCGGATCTCGGCATCGGCGGCCAGTGCCGTGCGCGTGGTCTTGGCGAGATCGGTCATCGCGTCGATGCGATCGACCAGGCCGTGGTGCACCCAGCGCAGCGTCTGCTTCGCGCGAAACGGCTTTTCCCCGCGCTCGGCGAACAGCGCCGTCAGTGCGTCCTGATCGTAGTCGAGTAGATTGATCATCACGCTTCTCGCCGGAAAGGGAGCGAACCTACCGGGTGTGTATCTCCAGAGTCGGAAAAAAATACGCGATCTCGGTGGCCGCTGTTTCCGGCCCGTCGGAACCATGCGCAGCGTTGGCGTCGATCGAATCGGCGAAATCCGCTCGAATCGTTCCGGCAGCCGCTTTTTTCGGGTCGGTGGCTCCCATCAGGTCGCGATTCCTGGCGATGGCGTTTTCTCCCTCCAGCACCTGGATCATGACTGGTCCCGAGGTCATGAAAGCGACCAGGTCCTTGAAAAAAGGGCGCCCCTTGTGCACCGCGTAGAAGCCCTCTGCGTCCGGCTGGGCGAGCCAGGTCATCTTCGCGGCTACGATCTTCAGCCCCGCGCGCTCGAAGCGCGAGTAGATCTCGCCGATCACGTTCTTGGCGACGGCGTCGGGCTTGATGATCGAAAGGGTGCGTTCCACAGCCATGCCTGCGCTCCGAGTGGGAAAGACGACAAGTTCGAGGCGGAAAGATCCAAAACTGGATAAATCCGAGTAAATTCAAAATTATACCACGTTGGGGCTGCCTTCTGGCAGGGCACGGTGGGGCGCCGCCGGGTGGCGGCGCTAATTGCAGGAATACAAAGAAAAACACCCCTCGAAGGTGCGCCGGCGCCCGGGCGGGCGCCGCGGCGGTGGGGCGGTCAATGCATCATGCCCAACGCGCGCGGCAGCACCAGCGAGAGTCCCGGCCAATAGGTCACGATCACCAGGAAAACCAGCATCGTGGCAAGCCACGGCCACACCGCGATGGTGAGCTCGGTAATGCCCATCTTGGTGATGCCCGACGCCACGTACAGGTTCAGGCCGACCGGCGGGTGGCAGAGTCCCACCTCCATGTTCACGGTGATCAGGATGCCGAAATGCACCGGATCGATGCCGAGCTTCGCGGCCACCGGGAACAGGATAGGCGCCATGATGAGCACGATCGACGAGGGCTCCATCACGTTGCCGGCGACCAGCAGCAGCACGTTGACCACCAGCAGGAACGTGATCGAGCCGAGTCCGCGCGAGAGCATCCATTCGGCCATCTGCCTGCGGAATCTGCTCCGAGGTCATCAGGAACGAGAACAGCACCGCGTTGGTGATGATGTAGAGCAGCATCGCGCTCATGTTCGCCGAATCGAGCAGCACCTTCGGCACCTTGGCGAGCGTGCAGGTCCTTGTAGACGAACACGGCGACGAAGAAAGCGTAGACCGCGCTCATCGCCGCCGCTTCGGTCGGCGTGAAGATGCCGGTGTAGATGCCGCCGATCACCACCACGATCAGCAGCAGGCCCCACACGCTTTCGCGGAACGCGCGCAGGCGCTCGTTCCAGCCCTTGCGCTCCATGCGCGGGATAGTTGTTCTTGCGCGCGATCCACCAGGTGGTCAGCCCGAGCATCGTGGCGAGCACCAGGCCGGGAACGATGCCGGCCATGAACAGCTGCCCGACCGAGGTGTTGGTCGCGACCGAATACATCACCATGACGATCGACGGCGGGATGAGAATGCCGAGCGCACCCGAGGTAGTGATCACCCCCGCGCCGAAGCGCTTGGGGAAAGCCCTGCTTCAACATCGCCGGCAGGATGATCGAGCCGATCGCCACGACCGTCGCCGGCGACGAGCCCGACACCGCGGCGAACAGCGCGCAGGCGACCACCCCGGCCAGCGCCAGGCCGCCGTTCCAGTGACCGACCATCGACGTGGCGAAGGTGATCATCCGGCGGGCGACGCCGCCGTGGGTCAGGAAGTTGCCTGCGAGGATGAAGAAGGGGATCGCCATGATCTCGAACTTCTCGATGCCGGTAAACAGCTTGAGTGCGACTGACGTGATTGGCACCGTGGTCATCGTGAACAGAAACGTCAGCACCGACAGGCCCAGCGCGATCGACACCGGCATGCCGGTGAGCATCAACCCGAGCAGCAGCGAGAAGATGATGAACGGCGTGGGGAAGTGCGCACCTAGCCCGAACGCCGCCAGCGGAAGGACGATGAGGGCGGCGGGGACGAACGCGGCGATGCGCAGGCCGGGGCTCATGAGCGACCGCCCTTGATGACCGGCGCCGGATGCAGGTCAGGCGCGCCGAAGACTACCGTGGAATCCTCCTCGATGCCCTCGACGTGCGAATGATCGTGCTTGGGCAGCGCGCCGGTGCGGAAAAACGTCACCGCGACCTGCAGGAAGCGAAAGCACATCAGGTATGAACCGAGCGGGATGCACAGGTACACGATCCACAGGGGGAGCTCGAGATCCGCCGAGACCTGGTCGGTGTGCCCGATCTGCCATACGTAGTTCGCGCCCAGCGTGCCGACAACGCCGGTGAACAGCGCCCCTGCGAACAGCCCGAAAAGAACGTAGATGCGGCGCGTCGAATCTGGAAGCCGGTTGATGAGCACGTCGACGCCGACGTGGATCCCGGTGCGCACCCCGTAAGCGGCGCCGAACTTCGCCATCCAGATGAACATGTAGATGCAAAGCTCCTGCGCCCAAGAGAGGTTGAGCGAGAGCAGCCAGTCCTGCACGTGCGGGATGGGCATGCCGGCGGCGTAGCGGTGCAATACGGCGACGAAGATGATGATCGTCGCCGCCGCCCATGAGGAACGCGATCAACGCCTCTTCAAGACGATCCAGCAGCCTGAGCATGCGCGTTCACTCCCGAGTGACCTGCAACTGCGCCCCGCGTACCTCGCGGAGACGCATCCCGCCCGTCAACGCGCTGCGGTCAGGGCTTGAAGCCGGTTTCCTTGTAGACCGCTTCGATAGTGTCCTTGCCGATGCGGCTTTCCTGCTCCTTGTGAACCACGACCAGCGCCTTTTTCCACGCCGCTTTTTCTTCCGGGCGTGAGAGTGATGACCTGCGTCTTGCCGGATTTTTTCACCGCTTCGAGGGCGTCGTCGTTTTCCTTCTTGGCGATATCGTTCGCGTATTTGGTCGCGTCCTTCATCGCGCCTTCGAGCGTGGTGCGCACGTCGGCGGGAAGCGCGTCCCAGAACTTCTTGTTGACGATGACCGCGTATTCGATCACGCCGTGATCGGTCAGCGTGAAGTACTTCTGCACTTCGAACATTTTCTGCGTATAGAAATTCGAAGGCGGGTTCTCGGTGCCGTCGACCACGCCGGTCTGCAGCGCCTGGTAGACCTCGGAGAACGCCATTTTCTGCGGGAATGCCGCCGAGCGCGCGAATTTCGGCCTCGAGCACGTTGGAAGACTGGATGCGCATCTTCTGGCCCTTGACGTCGCCGGGCAGCTTCAGTGACTTGTTGGCACTGAAATCCTTGAAGCCGTTGTCCCAGTAGGCGAGGCCGGTGATGCCTTTGGCGGTCAGCTTGTCGAACAGCATCTTTCCGACCGCGCCTTCGGTGACTTTGTGCAATTCAGCGAAGTTGTCGAAGATGTAGGGCAGATCGAAGACCTCGAACTCGCGCACTCCCAGAGGCCCGAACTTGGCGACCGAGGGGGCCAGCATCTGCACCGACCCCAGCTGCAGCGCTTCCATCTCCTCGCCGTCCTTGTAGAGCTGGCTGTTGGGGTAGACCTCGACCTTGACGCGGCCCTTGGTCCGCTCTTCGGCCAGCTTCTTGAAATACTCGGCGCCCTTGCCCTTGGGTGTGTCCACCGCCACGACGTGGCTGAACTTGATTACGATGGGTTGCTGCGCGACCGCGGGCGCGCACAGCGCAAAAATGGCGACGGCCGCAACGGCCAGACACGTGGGCACCTTCATGAAAACCTCCGGGGATTAGGGCGACATAGCTCTTCTTATGCAGGCATTTAGCCCGCGGTGCCGGGCCTTGTCAATCGCCTGGTTTGGTGCGAGTCCGGGCCTGCTGCGGGGACCACGCGAAAGTCCATCCCGGCTCGTCGTGGCGCAGCTGGAAAGCAAGGTCGACGCCGATCCCCGGGACCGCGACCAGCGAACCGCCGCACCAAAGCAGCGGCACAGCCTCGCGTTCCCATTGCGCCATGCCCGCGTCCTGCAGCAGTTTCTTGAGCGCGCGACGCGGGCGATTCGCCGCCAGCTGGAGGCGCTCTCCGCCCGCACGGGTCCGTAGGGTGAACGCGGCGCCAGCCTCGCGCCTGAAGCCTTCGCCCACCGACGGCGAAAAGCGCGCTTCTCCACCCGGCACGCGCAGCTCGGGCTCGCCGTTCCATTCGCAGGTATAGACAGGCGGGGGCGGCGGATGGACCCGCACGCGGCCGCGATGCACACCGATAGTCGCCCCGTCGAGCGCGAGCGTCGTGCGGGCGTCGGCGCGCGCGTTACGCAACTGGCGCAGCATGTCGTCGAGCTGCGCGCGCGACGGCGTGCGCAATCCGCTGGCGCGCAGATACCAACGCAGCACGTTGCGCGCGCGCGGGGCAGCGAGCGCGGCGAGACGCGCGCACTCGAGTTCCCCAGGCGTGGCGCTGCCGGCGTCGTGCTGCGCGAGGATGTCGAGCAGGTCGGAAGCCTCGGATTGGTTTTCCGCGGCTCGGCGCAGCGTCTCCGGATAGCCCGGAAAAGCGGCCGCCAGTCGTGGCGCGATGTCGTGCCGGATCAGGTTGCGTCGGTGATGGCGATCGTCATTGCTCGGGTCGTCGATCCACGCGAGCGCGTGCGCTCGCGCGTAATCGTCGAGCATCGCGCGGCGCACCGCCAGTAGCGGGCGCAGCAGCGCGGGCGCACGACTCTCCAGCTGCGCCGGCTGGAAGCGTGGCATCGCCGCCAGGCCGCGCGGCCCCGCGCCACGCAGCAGTTGCAGCAGTACGGTTTCGGCCTGGTCATCCGCGTGGTGAGCGAGCGCCACCACATCGGCGTCAACGCTGTTCAGGCGCGCATAACGCTCGCGTCGCGCCAGCGCTTCGAGGTTGGCGCGATGTTCGCGAAGTTCGAGCCTGTAGGACGCGAAAGGCACGCCACGAAGCGCGCACTGCGCGGCGCAGAAGGCAGACCAGGCTCGCGAGTCCGGTGCAATGCCGTGGTCGACATGGACTGCCGACACAGCGATGACGCGCGCCGCCGACTCGCGGACCATCGCGTCGAGCAGGACCATCGAGTCGAGCCCGCCGGACAACGCGACCGCGACGCGCTGCTGCGGCGAGACGAATGCGTCGAGCGCGCTGCGGATCGCTTCGTCGACCGGGTGTTCTGCGTCATCGCGTCGCCCGGGCGGGAATGCGGCGGACGCGCTGTCGTCGCGCGATTCAGCCGGTGGTGAGTTCCTTGAACTTGCCATAGCCGAGCAGCTTGTCCTCGCGCGCTTCCAGCAGCGCGTCGAGCGGGCGCTCCTTTGCCTGGCGAAGCGCGTCGGTGAGCGACTTCTTGAGCGTGATCATCATCGCGGCGTGGTCGCGATGCGCTCCGCCGATCGGCTCGCTCACGACCTTGTCGATCAGGCCCAGCGTCTTCAATCGCGGTGCGGTGATGGCCAGCGTTTCGGCGGCTTCCTCGGCGTGCGACGCCGACTTCCACAGGATCGACGCGCAGCCCTCGGGCGAGATCACCGAATAGGTCGAATACTGCAGCATGAGTGTCGTGTCGCCAATCGCGACCGCGAGCGCGCCGCCGGACCCGCCCTCGCCGATCACCGTCACGATAATCGGCGTATTCAAGCCCGCCATCTCGTAGAGGTTGCGTCCGATTGCCTCCGATTGCCCGCGCTCCTCGGCGCCGATGCCGGGAAAGGCGCCGGGGGTGTCGACCAGGGTGAACAACGGCAAGCCGGAATTTCTCGGCGAGCTTCATCAGGCGCAACGCCTTGCGATAACCCTCGGGGCGCGGCATGCCGAAATTTCGATGGATCTTTTCCTTGGTGTCGCGACCCTTCTGGTGACCGAGCACCACGCAGGGCGCACCGTTGAAGCGCGCCATGCCGCCGACAATCGCGGGATCGTCCGAATACGTCCGGTCGCCGTGCAGCTCGTGGAAATCGGTGAACATGCCGGCGATGTAGTCGAGCGTATAGGGACGTTGGGGATGGCGCGCGACCTGCGCGATCTGCCACGACGTCAGCTTCGAGTAAATTTCCTTGGTGAGCTGCTGGCTTTTCTTGGTCAGGCGCGCGATCTCGTCGGAAATGTCTACCGCCGAGTCCTCATGCACGTAGCGCAGCTCGTCGATCTTGGTCTGCAGATCGGCGATCGGCTGTTCGAAGTCGAGAAAGGTCTGTTTCAAGGGCGCTGCAGAGCCAGGACGAGCCGCG
The DNA here is from genome assembly GCA_963816915.1 of uncultured beta proteobacterium. GTDB lineage: Bacteria > Pseudomonadota > Gammaproteobacteria > Burkholderiales > Casimicrobiaceae > PALSA-1003. The sequence continues at coordinate 73,786 of CAWFMK010000005.1, read as the reverse complement.
GAGCATAGCGCAAATGCGCCACCTGAAGCCAGACACCCTGCTGCGCTCGCGGCGCTGTCAGCGCATGGCCTGCACCGCGCCGCGCGACTTTAATGCGGCGAAGGCTTGGTTGGCCAAGACCGCCGACAATACCACTGCCGCGCCCGTCAGCGCCAGCGCGGAGGGTTGCTCGTCCATCAGAACCCACACCCAGATTGGCCCCAGAATCGGTTCCAGAAGTGCCAGCAGGCCGAGCTCGGTCGCCGAGAGATCGCGCGATGCCGCGGTCATCAGCAGGCATCCTGCGCCGAGCTGCACGCAGCCCATGAACACGAGCACCGCGAGGTCGCGTCCGCTCGCCGCGAAGCCATCGACCAGGAAGAACGCTGGTACCAGCGAGAAGATGCCGGCGAGCATCACCGTCGGCAGCATGTCGGTCTTGGCGCGGAATTTTCGCAGCATCGTCAGGTTGAGCGCGAAGCACACCGACACGCCCAGCGCGAGCAGGTTGCCGGCGGCGCGGCCGCCGTCGAGCGAGTCCGAGAACATGATGACGATGCCGCCGAACGCGATGCTCATCGCAAGCCACGTGCGCGTGGGGACCGCTTCGCGCAGTACCAGCCGTCCGGCGAGCGCCGCCAGAAAGGGCGACACGCTCATCAGCACGAAGGTGTTGGCGACGGTCGTGCGCGTGATCGAAGCGATGAAGAAGAAAAAAGTACCGCCCAGAAACACACCCGAGAACATCCCGGGCCAGCCGACCGCCGCAACCTGCGCGGCTACGCGTCGCCCGTGCATGACGAGCAGCGTGCCTGCGACGAACAGCGCCATGAAAAGCGATCGCCAGAACACGATTTCCCACGCGTTGGTGATGGAAAGCTGGCGCACCAGGATGCCGCCGGTGGACCAGCACATCGCGGCGGCGGTCATGAGCAGGATGCTGCGGCGATGGCGTGCAAGCGTTGAGGTGGGCATGTCACGTTGTCCGACTCGCCGGCGGCGCCGGCCTGTTTCCGAGCCGCGAGCATAACGCACCCTGCTAGAATTCCACGGACAGGAGGAGTCAATGGCTGCGCATCGCATCGCCGTGATCGCCGGTGACGGCATCGGCAAGGAAGTCATGCCCGAGGGCATGCGCGCGCTCGAAGCGGCGGGCAGGAAATTCGGCTTCGGATTCGCATGGGATGAGCTGCCGTGGAGCTGCGACTACTACGTCAAGCACGGCCGGATGATGCCCGAGGACTGGTTCGAGCAGATCCACAAGCATGAGGCGCTCTATTTCGGCGCGGTCGGCTGGCCGGCGACGGTTCCGGACCACGTTTCACTGTGGGGGTCGCTCATCCAGTGGCGGCGTCGCTTCGACCAATACGCCAATCTGCGACCCTGCCGGCTCATGCCCGGCATCGCTTCGCCGCTCGCCAATCGCAAACCCGGCGACATCGACTTCGTGGTCGTCCGCGAAAACACCGAGGGCGAGTATTCGTCGGTGGGCGGACGTGTCTTCGAGGGAACCGATCGTGAGACCGTATTCCAGCAAACCATCTTCACGCGCAAGGGCGTCGATCGTATCCTGAAATTCGCCTTCGAGCTTGCCAAGACGCGTCCGGCGAAGCACGTCACATCCGCGACCAAATCCAACGGAATCTCGATCACGATGCCTTACTGGGACGAGCGCTTTCGCGAAATGTCGGCTCGTTATCCGGACATTCGCGTGGATCAGTTCCACATCGACATCCTCAGCGCGCATTTCGTCCAGCGTCCCGACCGCTTCGACGTGGTCGTGGGCTCCAACCTGTTCGGCGACATTCTTTCCGATCTCGGTCCCGCGGTGTGTGGCACGATCGGCATCGCGCCATCAGCCAACATCAATCCTGAACGGCTCTATCCGTCGACCTTCGAGCCGGTGCATGGGTCGGCGCCCGACATCGCCGGCAAGGGCATCGCCAATCCCATCGGACAGATCTGGTCGGGCGCGCTGATGCTCGAGCATCTCGGCCACCCGGATGCGGCGGCGGCCGTCGTTCGCGCGATCGAGACCGTGCTCGCCGATTCGCGCAGCCCGCGCACACCCGACCTCGGTGGCAAGGCGACCACGACCGAGCTTGGCAACGCGATTGCGGACGCCATCGGCTAATAGAACGCAAGCCACCGGCCCCCCGCTCGATCCATGCCGCTGTGCGACCGGTGTGACCGTGTGGCAAGATACGACAGGGTAGGCAATTGTTCCGCGGGCAAGGGGAGTACTAAATGATCATCGGCATTCCGCGCGAGACCCGCGCAGGAGAGACGCGAGTTGCCGCGACGCCTGAGACGGTCAAGAAGCTCGCGGCTTCGGCTCAGCACACGCTCGTAGTGCAAAGCGGCGCCGGAATATCGTCATCGATTCCCGACGCCGATTTCGCGGCGGCGGGCGCCAAAATCGGCACCGCCGCCGAGGCGCTGGGCGCCGACATCGTGCTCAAGGTGCGTGCTCCAGCCGCAGCCGAGCTCGCGCAGCTCAAGCGCGGCGCGCTGGTGATCGGCCTGCTCGACCCATTCGACGCCGCGGGCATCCAGGCGCTGGCGGCTGCTGGCGTCAGCGCGTACGCGCTCGAGAAGCTGCCGCGCATCTCGCGCGCGCAGTCGATGGACGTGCTGTCGTCGCAGGCGAACATCGCGGGCTACAAGGCGGTCATGATCGCCGCCGACAACTACGCGCGCTTCATGCCGATGCTGATGACGGCGGCGGGCACGGTGAAAGCGGCGCGCGTGCTCATTCTCGGCGTCGGGGTGGCGGGCTTGCAGGCGATCGCCACCGCAAAGCGGCTCGGCGCGGTGATCGAAGCTTCCGACGTGCGGCCCTCGGTCAAGGACCAGGTCGAGTCGCTGGGTGGCAAATGGGTCGATGTTCCCTACGCCAACGATGAGGAGCGCAAGATCGCCGAAGGCGTGGGCGGCTACGCACGCCCGATGCCTCCCGAATGGATGGCGCGGCAATCGTCGATCATTGCCGAGCGGTGCAAGGTGGTCGACATCCTGATTACCACCGCGCTCATTCCCGGGCGGCCAGCGCCCAAGCTGATCAAGGCCGATACGGTGGCGTCGATGAAGCCGGGGGCGGTAATCGTCGATCTCGCGGTCGAACAGGGCGGCAACGTCGAGGGTTCGGAGCTCGATCGCATCGTCGAGAAAAACGGCGTCAAGATCGTCGGCTATGCGAATCTGCCGGCACGGGTCGCGGCCGACGCGAGCGCGCTCTACGCGCGCAACGTGCTCAACTTTCTTGCGCTCTCGCTCAACGCCAAGACCGGCGACTTCGCAGTGCCGCGCGACGACGAGATCATCCTGGCGACGCTGGTGTGCGAAAACGGGCAAGTCGTCGCTGCCAAGAATTAACGAATCAGGGAGCAGACCATGACCGCAGGCGTTGACCCGATCGTCGTCAATCTCATCGTGTTCGTGCTGGCGGTCTTCGTCGGCTTTCAGGTCGTATGGAATGTGACACCGGCGCTGCACACGCCGTTGATGAGCCTGACCAATGCGATCTCCAGCATCATCATGGTCGGCGCGATGCTCGCCGCGGGCGCAGCGGATCTGGACTGGGGTGGGTGGCTCGGCGTCGTTGGCGTGATGCTGGTGTCGATAAACACCTTCGGCGGCTTCCTGGTCACCCGGCGGATGCTCGAGATGTTCAAGAAAAAGGAGCCGAAGGCCGGCGCCAAGGAAGCGCCCTGACGCGCGCCATGAGCCGACCGGCCCGCTCCAAGGGCGAATATCCGAGCGCGAAGCGCGGAGGTACTCCAATTAGATACCCCAGGGGACACCAATAAATGAGCGCCAATCAACTCGCACTGTGGTACCTGGTCGCGGCGGTGAGCTTCATCCTCGCATTGAGAGGCTTGTCGGGGCCGCACACTGCTCGCCGTGGCAACGTGTACGGCATGGTCGGCATGGCCATTGCGCTGTTGGTGACGCTCGCGCTCGTCTATTCGCACAGTAAGAACATTTTGCCGATCCTGGTGGCCATGGCGGTCGGCGCCGCGATCGGTGCCGTGGTCGCAAAACGGGTACAGATGACGTCGATGCCCGAGTTGGTCGCGGCGATGCACTCGCTGGTGGGTCTGGCCGCCGTGTTCATCGCGATCGCGGCCGTCAACAACCCCGTGGCGATGGGGCTGGACGTGCCGATTACCATCGGCCACAAGATCGAGTTGTTCATTGGCACGTTCATCGGTGCGATCACGTTCTCTGGCTCGGTGATTGCATTCGGCAAGCTGTCCGGACGCATTCGTAGTGCTCCCGTGCAGTTCAAGGGGCAGCATTTCGTCAATCTCGCGATCGGCATCGCGATGATCGCCTGCGGCATCTGGTTCTGCCTGGTGCCCGCGCCCACGCACTGGACGCCGTTCATCGCCATGACGGCGTTGGCGTTCCTGCTGGGCTTTCTCTTGATCATACCGATCGGCGGGGCGGACATGCCGGTAGTGATCTCGATGCTCAACAGCTACTCCGGCTGGGCAGCAGCGGGCATCGGGTTCTCGCTCGATAACCCGATGCTGATCATCGCGGGATCGCTCGTTGGTTCTTCCGGTGCAATCCTCTCGTACATCATGTGCAGGGCGATGAACCGCTCGTTCTTCAGCGTAATTCTCGGCGGCTTTGGCGGCGAGGTCGCCGATGCCGCCGCCGGTGGACAGCAGAAGCAGGTCAAGAGCGGCAGCGCCGATGATGCCGCATTCTTGCTCGCCAATGCCGACACCGTGATCATCGTTCCGGGGTACGGCCTCGCGGTCGCGCGCGCCCAGCATGCCGTGAAGGAGCTCGCCGCGAAGCTCACCGAGAAAGGCGTGACGGTGAAATACGCCATTCATCCGGTCGCCGGACGTATGCCCGGTCACATGAACGTCCTGCTCGCCGAGGCCGAGGTGCCGTACGACCAGGTGTTCGAGATGGAAGACATCAATAGCGAGTTCGCGCAGGCGGATGTGGCGCTGATTCTCGGCGCCAACGACGTGGTCAATCCGCTCGCAGAGCAGAAGGGCAGCGCGATCTACGGGATGCCGATCATCGAGGCGCACAAGGCGAAGACCGTGATCGTCAACAAGCGCTCGATGGCGTCTGGCTACGCGGGCCTCGACAATCCGCTATTTTATATGGACAAGACGATGATGGTCTTCGGCGACGCGAAGAAGATCGTCGAGGAGCTGGTCAAGGCGGTCTAGATTTTTCGCGGCATCGCGATGGCGGGCGGAAACGTCTGCCGCGCGAATCGCCCGCATCGCGGTGTCGATCGCGACGTATTCCATCCTACAATGCCTGGTCGTCGCGTCTGCCGCCGGTCGTCCGGAGATCGTTTCGTTGCAAGTCCCTGAAATCACCCGAAGACCCGCATTCTGGGTTGCGTTTGCCGCGCTGTCCGCGTTTTGTGCCGTGCTCGCATGGCGCTATTTCCCGGACGCGCTGCCGCTTATCAACCTCGACGTGCGCATGTCCCGGGCGCAGGCGCTCGAGCAAGGGGCGGCGCTCGGGGACAAGCTCGGACTCGCCCCCGCCGGGGCGCGTGCCGCGGTGCAGTTCGGACGCGACGCCGACACTCAGAACTACGTCGAGCTCGAGGCTGGCGGCAATGCGCGCTTCAGCGAACTGCTGTCCGGGTCGCTGTACTCGCCCTATTGGTGGGACGTTCGCCTGTTCAAGCCGCGTGAAACCGCCGAGGCGCGCATCCGCTTTCGTCCCGACGGCACGCCCTATGGTTTCGTTCTGCAGGTTCCCGAGACGCAACCCGGCCCCGCGCTCGACAGCGAAGCGGCACGCACGCTCGCCGAAGAGCGTGCGCGCGCCGACTGGGGCGTGGACTTCAGTGCGTGGGCGCTGCTCGAGCGATCGCAGCAAACGCTACCCAACGGACGCGTCGACCACGCCTTCGTCTACGAGCGCGCGCGCGAGCAACTGGGTGATGCGCGTTTTCGCATGACGCTCACGGTTGCGGGCGACCGGCTCAGTGGACTGCTGAACTACGTTCACGTTCCGGAAGCGTTCGGCAGGCGTTTTCAGGAGCTTCGCGCGGCTAACAACAACATCGCGCAAGTCGCAAGTCTGGTCGCTGGTTTGCTCTACGGAATCGGCGGATGCGTGCTTGGCGCGCTGTGGCTCACGCGCAAGCGGGCGCTGCTTTGGCGGCCGGCATTCATGGCCGGGACGATCGTCGCGGGATTGAACGCCGCCGCGCTGCTCGCCAACGCGCCGCAGGCGTGGTTCGGCTTCGACACCGCGCAATCGGAATGGATCTTCTGGGGCCAGCAGATCGGCGCGGCGCTGCTAGTCACCGTTGGCGGGACCCTGGGACTGGCGCTCGTCTTCATGACCGCCGAGGGGCTGTCCCGGCTCGCTTTCGCCGACCATCCTCAGTTCTGGCGACTGTGGTCCCGCGCGGCCGCGCCGACGCCCGCGGTGCTGGGCCGCACGCTTGGCGGCTATCTGTTCGTCGCCGTCGAGCTTGCACTGATCGTCGGCTTTTATTATGTAACCGACCGCTATCTGGGATGGTGGCAGCCGTCCGAGTCGCTCTCGGATCCCAACATTCTCGGCAGCGCGCTGCCGGGTCTCGCTCCGATAGGTACGGCGCTGCAGGCTGGCTTCATGGAAGAGTGCCTGTTCCGCGCGATTCCGCTGTCGCTCGCGGCGCTCATCGGTGCGCACTTCGGCGTGCGCCGCGTCGCCATCGCGTGCACGCTGGTGTTGCAGGCGGTGGTGTTCGGCGCTGCCCATGCCAACTATCCGGGCTTCCCGGCGTATTCGCGGCCGGTGGAGCTGTTCGTTCCCGCGCTGATCTGGGGACTCATTTTCCTGCGCTTCGGATTGCTGCCCACGGTGATCCTGCACGCGGTGTTCGACCTGGTCCTGATGTCGATGCCGGTATTCCTTATCGCGGGTGCCGTCGCGCATTTCAATCAGGCGCTGGTGATCGGCGCAGCGCTGGTCCCGCTGGCGATCGTGCTCGCACGCCGGGTTCAGGCCGGCGCGTGGCGGGAGCTGCCCACTTCGCTGCGCAATGGGATCTGGCAACACCGGCTGGCCGAGGGCGCTGCGGGTCCGGCAGACGCTCGCGCCGCGGCGGGCCGCTGGACGATGCGCGTGCAGCAGGCGCTGCCGCTGCTGGCGGCGATCGGCCTCCTGGCCTTTGTGGCGGCGGGCGACTTCCACAGCGATGCGCCGCCGCTGACCATCGACCGCGCGCGCGCTGAAGCCGTCGCCGACGAGACGCTTAAGGCGCGAGGCATCGAGCTCGGCCCGGAGTGGAAGCGCATGTCGTCGACGCGCTACGTGTCGCACGAGTCCGGGATCTGGCTATGGCACAAGTTCGTATGGCGCGAGGCGGGCGCCGACGTGTATGCGAAGCTCATCGGCAACTGGTTGGCGCCGCCGATGTGGGAGGTGCGCTACGCGCGCTTCGACGTCGGCGATGTCGCCGATCGCGCCGAGGAATGGACGGTCACCGTCGATGGCGCCGGCAAGGTGCGACAGGTGCGGCACGTCTTGCCCGAAGCCCGGCCGGGCGCGAGTCTTTCACAGGAAGACGCTCGCAAGATCGCGCAGCAGGGACTGGCGCGTTTCCTCGGGCTCGACGCCGGCGCAATGCGTGAAGTCTCCGCGGAGCAGGGCCAAAGACCGGCTCGCGTCGACTGGCAGTTCATCTGGGCGGATCCGCGCGTCGATGTCGGTGCGGGCGGCGAGGCGCGCGCGGTCGTCGGCATCGGCGGCGACGAGGTCGTCAGCTATGGTCGCGCCATCTTCGTGCCGGAGGAGTGGCAGCGCAGCGAGCGCGCGCGGCTGGCGCGGCTGCGCCTGATCAGGATGGCGATCGCGCTCACCGCCGTCGTCGCCGGCGTGGCGGCGCTGATCGCTTCCATCATCGCGTGGAGCCGCGGCCGCTTCGACCGGCGTGCGTTCGCGATCTCATTCATCGCGCTCGCCGCCGCTTTGGCGCTCGGTGCGGCAAACCTGTGGCCGGTCACCCAGATGTCTTTCGACACGACCGAGCCGTATCGATGGCAGGCGCTGCTATCGGTCGCAGGCACTGCGGTATCGCTATTGCTGCTTACCTTGGTCTTGGCACTGCTGGCAGGCGTCGCTGCGTGGGCCGCGCGGTCGTACGCGCCGGATGGAGGCGACGCTTCGCGACTGTTGCTGCGTGGTCTGGCCGCGGGAGCGTTCGTCGCCGGAACCAATGCGCTGATCGGCGTGGCCGTGGTGCGTGACCTGCCGCGATGGCCGACCGGCACCGATATCAGTGCATGGTCGCCATGGCTGGCAGCCATCACCGGCACGATCGTTCCAGCGATCGGAGGCATCGCGGTCAGCGTCATGATCCTGTTCTGGCTGGACCGGCTTACCGACGGCTGGCATCGCCGGCGCGGTTGGGCTTTCGTGCTTCTCGCCGGCGTTGCGGGCGCGCAGGCCGCGATGTCGGTCGACAATCCGCTCGCCATCATCGCGATCGCCTTGGTGATAGGAGCACTGGACACGCTGCTGTTCGCCGCCGTCCTGCGCTTCGACCTGCGCGTGGTACCGGGATTCGTCGCCGCTCAGCTGATTGCGACGGTTGTCACCGACGCGTTGTTGCAGCAGACGCGGGCGAGCCTGGCCATGGGCGCGCTATCGTGCGCGATGATCGTGGCGATGACCTGGGGCGCGACGCGTTACCTGATCCGCGCAGGGCCCACCGCGGCGCATGCGCGCGCGCCCGCGTAGTCCGGAAACGCCGTCGACTAGTTTACCGTCACCCGGTACGGGATCACCTGGTTGTCGGCACGGTGGAACGCGGTGACGTTGCTGCGCGTCGCCCAGGGAATGACCTGGCGATGCAGCGGCAAATGGTTGATCTCCGCGTTGTGCGCCGCCAGCGCGTCGCGGATCTCACCCAGACGCTGCTCGGGGTCCATGTCCACCTTGACCTTGGCCGTGAGTTCGTCGATTTTCGCGTTGCTGTAGCGACCGTAGTTGTAGTCGCCGTCGCCCTTGCCGGTGTAGCTCGACAGCACCGGCTGCAAGATGAATATGCCGTCGGTCGATGCGCCGCCCCAGCCCAGCATGTAGAGGCTGGTATCGGTATTGGTCAGCTTGGGGAAATAGTTGGCGCGCGGCATGGCGTTGACGGTGATCACGATGCCGATCTGCGCCCACATCGCGGCGAGCGCCTGGCAGATCTTCTCGTCGTTGACGTAGCGGTTGTTCGGGCAATCGAGCGTGACTGCGAAGCCATTCGGGTAGCCGGCCTCGGTGAGCAGCTGCTTCGCCTTCGCCTTGTCGAACGGCAGCCGCTTTTCCAGCTCGGGCGTCGACTGTTCCGGAGAGGGCAGCATCACACCCGACGGCTTGGAGAGTCCGCGCATGGTCGTGGTCCGGATTGCGTCAATGTCGATCGCCTGGTACATCGCCTGGCGGACGCGCTTGTCCTTGAACGGGTTCTTGCCCTTCACGTTCGAATACAGCAACTCGTCGCGCTTCTGGTCCATGCCGATGAACACGATGCGGTTCTCGGTGCCTTCCAGCACCTTGATGTCGGGATTCTGCTTCAAGCGCGGCACGTCCTGCGGCGGCGGATCGTTGACCAGATCGACTTCGTTGGACAGCAGCGCAGCGAGCCGCGTCGCGTCGGACACGATGGGTATGTATATGACTTCGTCGGCGTTGCCGGTAAACAGCCCTTGCTTGATACCCCACCAGGTGGGATTCTTGGCGAGGACCGTCTTGACGTCCGGCTGGCGCGACTTGAGCATGTACGCCCCGGTGCCGTTGGCCTGATGCGCGGTGATCATGTCCTCCTTGGCGGCGAAGTCCTGCGGCTTCGTCGCGCGGTTCTTTTCGCACCACGCCTTGCTCATGATGTAGATCGTCGTCACGTGCTGTAGCTCGATCGGGTTCGGGCCGTTGGTGGTGAACTCTACGGTTAGGTCGTCGATCTTTTTCGGCGTGCCCGCTGCGTTGGAATAGGCGCGCAGCTGCGAGCTGTCGGCGCGTGCGCGCTCGTAGCTGAACACGACGTCGTCGGCCGTGAACGGCGTGCCGTCGTGGAACTTGACGTCGGGGCGAAGCTTGAACCGCCACGTGGTCGGATTGACCTGCTGCCACGACACCGCGAGCGCCGGCTCGAGCTTGAGGTCCTTGTCGGTTTGCACCAGCGTGTCGTAGACCAGCGAATTGATGTTGTTGGTGAGGTTCTCGTTCTGCGAATGCGGGTCGGTGGTGTTCATGTCGCCGCGACCGGCCCAGCGCAGGGTCTTGGCGTCGGCGGCTGCCGGCCATGCGCTGCCGAAGGCGGCGAGGACTAGCGTTACTGCGAGCGTGCGGAACATGGCGAGGGCCCTTGTCAAACGGCGATGCGAAATGATACGCCGGCGCGGGCGCGGGCACCGTTAGGACCTAGTGGGCCGTAACGACCACATCGGTAGCGTCTTGCTTGCCCTCGACGGGCACAGCGTCGTTACTCGTGGTCGCCATAGTGTTGACTATGCCTACTTTTCGTGCCTACCTGCGTCCGCCGGTTGCCGCGCGATACTTAGTACCGGTCCGACCGTTACAGTCCACTAGAATGCGACCCTCGCGACACGCCGCCATGAGCCCGCAACCCGCTTTCTCGCCGGACTCGCTCCTGACGCTTCTCGCGCAGGGCATGAGCGCCGATTGGCTGCCGCTGTCCAGGCGCATACGCCGGCTGCACGCTCGCGGCCCCCGGGACGCCGAGATCGACCGCATCGCGCGCGCGGTGGCGGCGTCGCGCGAGCGCGCGCTTGCACGCGATGCGGCGCGGCCCCGCGTCGTGTACCCGCCGGATCTGCCGATCGCCGAGCAGCGAGAAGAGATCGCCGCGGCGATCCGCGATCATCCGCTGGTGATCGTGTGCGGCGAAACCGGATCCGGCAAGACCACGCAGCTTCCCAAGATATGCCTCGAGCTCGGTCGCGGCGTGCGCGGGCTGATCGGTCATACGCAGCCGCGTCGCATCGCAGCGCGCAGCGTCGCGGCGCGCATCGCGCAAGAGCTTGGCGGAGCAGTCGGCAACGCGGTCGGGTACAAGGTGCGCTTCACCGACCGTACCGGTCCCGACGCCTACATCAAGCTGATGACCGACGGCATCCTGCTCGCCGAGACGCAAGGCGATCCTCGCCTGTCCGCGTACGACACCATCATCGTCGACGAAGCGCACGAGCGCAGCCTCAACATCGACTTCCTGCTCGGCTATCTGAAGCGCCTGCTCGCCGAGCGCGCCGACCTCAAGGTCATCATCACCTCGGCCACGCTCGACGCGCAGCGCTTCGCGGCGCATTTCGGCGAGGGCGGGCGCGCCGCACCGGTGATCGAGGTGTCGGGGCGCACCTATCCCGTCGACGTGCGTTACCGCGCGCCGCAGCAGGACGAAGACGACGAGGAGCCGCTCGAGCAGGCGATCGTGGCGGCGAGCGAAGAGCTCTGGCGCGAGGGCCCGGGCGACATCCTGGTCTTCCTGCCCGGCGAGCGTGAGATCCGCGAGACCGCAGAGCTCCTGCAGCGCAGCCTGTCGCGCAAGCCCTATGCCGCGGCGATCGAGGTGCTGCCGCTGTACGCGCGGCTCTCCCTCGAGCAGCAGCAGCGCGTGTTCGCGCCCAGCGCCGGCCGTCGCGTGGTGCTGGCGACCAACGTGGCCGAGACCTCGCTCACAGTTCCAGGCATCCGCAGCGTGATCGACACCGGACTCGCGCGCATCAAGCGCTACGCGCCGCGCAACAAGGTGACGCTGCTGCAGATCGAGAAAATCGCACGCGCTCCGGCCAATCAGCGCTCGGGGCGCTGCGGGCGGGTCGGCCCAGGCGTGTGCGTGCGCCTGTACGACGAGCAGGACTTCGCGGCGCGGCCCGAGTACGCGGAGCCGGAGATCCTGCGCAGCTCGCTGGCCGCGGTGATCCTGCGCATGGCGGCGCTCGACCTGGGCCCGGTCGACGCCTTTCCGTTCGTGGAGCCTCCGGGGTCGCGCGCGATCGCTGACGGCTATCAGTCGCTGCAGGAGCTGGGCGCGGTCGACGATGCCCGGCGTCTCACCGCGCTTGGCCGCGAGCTCTCGCGCCTGCCGCTCGATCCCCGCCTGGGTCGCATGCTGCTCGCAGCGCGCGACGCGGGATGCCTCGCCGAAGTGCTGGTGATCGCGAGCGCGCTGTCGGTGCCCGACCCGCGCGAGCGTCCGCTCGACAAGCAGCAGGCCGCTGACCAGGCGCACCTGCGCTTTCGCGACGAGCGCTCCGACTTCCTGAGCCTGCTCGCGCTCTGGCAGTTTTTCGACGATGCGCTTTCAGCGAAGCTATCGCATCGTGCGCTGGTCGATCGTTGCCGCACGCATTTCGTGTCCTATCTGCGCCTTCGCGAGTGGCGCGACCTGCATCATCAACTCACCGAGCAGGTGCGCGAGCTCGGCTGGAAATGGACCGATGCGCTGCCCGACGCGATCGACGACGCGCGCTACGCCGCGATTCACCGCGCGCTCCTTGCAGGCCTGCTGTCCAACATCGGAACCAAGGCCGACGACGGCGAGCACTACTTGGGTGCGCGCGGCATCCGCTTTTATCTGCACCCGGGATCGGGCATCGCGCGCCGCAATGCCAAATGGGTGCTCGCCGCCGAGCTCACCGAGACGACGCGCTTGTACGCGCGCTGCGCGGCGCGCATCGAGCCGGCATGGATAGAGGCCGTTGCCGGCGACCGGGTCGAGCGCAGCGTGTTCGATCCGCGCTGGGATCGCGAGCGCGGCGAGGTGGTGGCCGCGGAGCGCGTATCGCTCTATGGGCTCACGCTGGTGGCGAGGCGCCGGGTCTCGTTCGGACGCATCGAGCCCGTCGCGGCGCGCGACATTTTCCTGCGCGAGGCGCTGGCTGCCGATGACATCGGGATCGACGCCCCGTTTCTTGCGCACAACCGGGCGCAGATCGCCGAGGTCGCGGAGCTCGAGCATAAGGCGCGGCGGCAGGACGTCCTGGTCGACGAGGATGCCATCGCCGCGTTCTACGCCGAACGCGTGCCGGCGGAGGTGCATTCAACGGCATCGTTCGAGCGCTGGCGGCGCGATGCCGAGGGCAAGGAACCGAAGCTGCTGTTCATGACGCGGGAGGCGCTGATGCGTCATGCCGCGAGCAGCGTCACCGAGGTTCAATATCCTGATTTCATCGATACGGCGGCGGCGCGGCTGCCGCTCAGCTATCGTTTCGCGCCGGGCCATCCCGAGGACGGGGTCACGGTCACGGTGCCGCTGGCGCTGCTCAACCAGCTCGACGAGACCGTGCTCTCGTGGCTGGTGCCGGGACTCATTCGCGAGAAAATCGCCGCGCTCATCAAGGCTCTGCCCAAGGCGTGGCGAAATCGCCTCACACCGGTGCCCGAAGTCGTCACCGCGTTCCTGGTCGACGCCGATGCAATCGCGCCCGGCGAGCGGGGGCGTGTCGAGGATGCGTTGCGGTCGTTTTGCGCGCGGCGCCTGCAGGAGGCGCCACCGCTGGCCTCGGCTGCGTCATCGGCGCTGCCGGCGCACCTGTCGATGAACATCCGCGTGGTCGACGCCGCTGGCAAGGAACTGGCACAGGGTCGCGACGTCGGCGCGCTTCGCGTCCAGCTCGGCGACGCGGCGCAGTGGTCGTTTTCAGCAGGCGCGCCGATCGAGCGCAGCGGCATCCGCGGGTGGGACTTGGGCGACCTTCCGGAGTCAATCGCCATCGAGCGCGCCGGCCGCCAGGTGACGGGGTATCCCGCGCTGGTGGACGACGGCGAGAGCGTGTCACTCAAGCTCTACGACACTCGCGCAGCCGCCGATGCGGCGACGCGTGCAGGTGTGCTGCGACTGCTGCGCCTGCAACTCGACAGCGCATTGCGCGGGTGGGAAAAGCCCCCCGCGAGCTACGTTTCGACCGCGCTGTCGCTTCGACCTGCCGTGAACCCCGACGCGCTTTGGGACGATATCCAGGCGGCGATCGCCGACCGGGCGCTGATCGGCGACGATGCGCTGCCGCGTTCGGAAGGCGCCTTCGTCGAGCAGCTCAAGCGCGCGCGCGCCCGCCTGCCCGCGGTCGCCGAAGGCGCCTTGCGCCTGCTCTCGGCCATCGCCGCGGAGTACCACGCGCTGACCCAGCAGCTGGCCGCGCTTTCCACGGCGCATGCGAGGCTGGGCCGCGAAGTAGCGCAGCAGCGTGATGCGCTAGTGTATGCCGGCTTTTTCGCTGCGACGCCTTGGGCCCAGCTATCGAATCTTCCGCGCTTCCTGCAGGCGCTACAGCGGCGACTCTCCAAAGCTCCCGGTAACAGCCTCGCCGAGACGCGGCATGCGCCGCAGGTGGCCGCACTCTGGGACCGTTACCGCGCGCGGCTGGACGCCAACCGAGCCGCGCAGCGGGTCGAACCGGCGCTGGAGACGTACCGCTGGCTCATCGAGGAGCTCAGGGTATCGCTGTTCGCTCAGGAGCTTCGGGCGGCGGTTCCCGTGTCGTATAAACGCCTCGAAAAGGCTTGGGCGGAGCTTTTACGGGGATAAATGGCCGTTAATCGCATTGGCGCCGCGAAACCCGCGTGATACAGTCACTTACCGCATTTTCTGGGTCCGTAGTCGAGGTTGGACTAAAGGCCAAGCGGCCCGGAGAACGCGTCCGCAACAGCACCAATAAAAGGACGAGAACCGCGTGAGCGCAACGACGACCTCAGGCGAGCGGGTGGTCGCAGACCGGCGTCAGGTGTCCAAGGAAATGGCCCGAGCTCTCGGCGACTGCCGGGACTTGGCCATTCATCGCTTGTTGCTGTCGTTCACGTCCATGCTCGATCGGGTCGGCGACCTGCTCATGGCGCGCGCCGAGCGCAGCGATGTTCGTGAGGAGCAGGCGCTGTGCCTCGACGCGCGCGCGGTGCTGCACAACGAGGGTGCCAAGCTCATCGCCGACTTCGAGCGACACCTGCGCCAGCATATCGACGATCGCTTGCAGGGACGCGTCGAGACCAAGGCTGACTTCACCAAGGTCGATGCCAAGAAGCTCACCCTGGTCGATACCTCGGCGATGGACGAGT
Organism: uncultured beta proteobacterium; assembly: GCA_963816915.1. Taxonomy (GTDB): domain Bacteria; phylum Pseudomonadota; class Gammaproteobacteria; order Burkholderiales; family Casimicrobiaceae; genus PALSA-1003. The sequence continues at coordinate 58,759 of CAWFMK010000005.1, read as the reverse complement.
CGGTGCTCTCGGGGAACATCGTGCGCATCGTGGAAAACCAGTGCGAAAGCGAGTTGCGGGAGTTCAACCGCGCGGTCGGCTATCTGCTTGGACGGCCCGACCTCGAGACCGCCGCTAATCCACTCGCACCGACGACCATCGTTGAAGCGTTCACCGATGCACTGCACGGCATCGACGGCGACCAGCGCGTCAAGCTGACGATCCTCAAGGAGCTCAACCAGACCTCGCTAGGCGACATCAACGAGATCTATGCTGATCTCAACCGGCACCTGGACAACCTGAAAGTCGTTCCCAAGCAGCGCTCGGCAATCGTCAACCGTTCAACGGCGGCGGAACGCGCAGCTGCGGCCGAGGGCAGGGCCTTTCCGCATCAGCATCCGCCCGGTGCGCCCACGCCCGGAGGCGACATCGACCTGATGGCGGTTCTGCAGCGCCTCGCCAGCCAGGGCATGCTGCGCCAATCGGCGCCGAGCATGTCGGGGGGACCGCCTCCTAGTGGCATGGCGATACCGGGGATCGGTAGCGCAGCGGCGGCCGCAGGCTACACGTTGACTATGCCCGGTAGCGCGGGCGGATTCGCCTCTGCCGGCGGGCAGGCGGGTGGTTATGCGCAAGGCGGCACCGGCGCGCCGGCGATCGGTCCTTTCGGCGGTCCGCGCATCCTCGTCACGCCTGAGCTCGGCGAAGCGCTTGGAAGGCTGCAGCACGGCGAAAGCGGGTTCGAGGTCGGCGGCGCCGCGGTTTCGTTTGCCGGCTTGCAGCAGGACATGCACAACGTCCTGCGCGACATCCAGGATTCGCCGCTCGGCGCGCGTGCCAACCAGCTCGAGGCGATGACCATCGAGCTGGTCGCCATGCTGTTCGATTTCATCTTCGAGACCAAGGATCTGCCCGACAGCATCAAGGCGCTGATCGGACGCCTGCAGATACCGGTGCTCAAGGCGGCGATGCTCGACGGCGCATTTTTCTCGAAGAAATCGCACCCTTCCCGGCTGATGGTCAACGCGCTCGCGCACGCGGGCATCGGCTGGTCGCCGACGATGGGACACGACGATCCGCTGTATCGCCGGATCGAGACCATCGTTCATCGCGTGCTCGACGAATTCACCGACGACATCGGATTGTTCGACACGCTGCGCGAGGACCTGGAGGCGTTCCTCGCCACCGAGGAGAAGAGCGCCGAAGTCAACATCCAGTCGAGCGCGGAAGAAATAAACAAGCGCGATCGCCTCGAGATCGCGCAGATGGTCGCGCGCTCGGAAGTCGAACGCCGGTTGAAGGAGAATCCTGCGCCCAATTTCCTGGCGACGTTCCTGCGCGACAAGTGGCAGGGCACGCTGGCGCAGATCTACGTGCGCGACGGCGAGGAATCGGAGCCGTGGACCGGCGCGCTGTCAACGCTCGACGACCTGGTCTGGAGCGTGCAGCCCAAGCGTGCGACCGACGATCGCAAGAAGCTGGTGGCGATGCTGCGCAATCTGCTGCGCCGACTGCACGGCGGACTGCACAATGTGTCGTGGGAATCGGGCGAGCGCGAACAGTTCATGTCGAACCTGGTCGCCGCGCACGCCGCCGCGGTGAAGGCGAGCCTCGCTTCGACGCCGATGCCCACCACCGCCGTGGCCGAGGCGGCCGCTGCCGCGGCGGCAGAAGCCTCCGCCAAGGGCGACGTCGACACCGCGACCAAAGCGCGCGCGCTCGCCGAAGCGATGGCGCCTGCGCCTCCTCCCGCGCCGCCGCCGCCGGAGCCCGAGATCGTGCAGGACCGCTTCGCCGAGATCGCGGGCAGCCTGGAACGCGGCATGTGGGTCGAGTTCGAAGGCGAGGACGGCCAGCTCGCGTTCGCCAAGCTCGCCTGGGTGAGTCCGCTGCGCGGAACGTATCTGTTCACCAATCGGCAGGGGCAGAAGGCGGTATCGCTCACCGCGGACGAACTCGCGCAGCGCTTCCGCAACGACCGCGCACGGCTGGTCGAAGCCGAGCCGCTGGTCGACCGCGCATTCACCAGCATGCTTGCGTCGATCGAGGAAAAGTTCGGCGACGCGGCCACTGCGGACGCCCCCGCTTGATCGACCGCACGGGCGCGGTCGCGCTCGGCCCCGCACCGCCGCGATGAGTGCCGCAGGGCAGCCCCAAGGCACGCGCCCCCTTGGGGGAACGGCGCGTAGCGACGCTCAGGGGGATACTGGTGCCGCCAGCCAGGCCCAAGGCACTCATTCACCTGGAGCAACGGCACGCAGCGGCACTCTGGGGGAAGATCCAAGCCTGGCGCAGGGCGCGTGGTTCGATGACGTGCGCATCGGCGACCGGTTCAGTGCCCGCGTCACCATCACCGACGCGCACCTGCTGATCGGAGCGGGGCTGATCGGCGATTTCAATCCGCATCACGTCGACGACGAGTACGCGAGGACGACGCGCTTCGGCTCGCGCATCCTGCATGGTGTACTCACCAGCGCGCTCATGGGCGCGCCCGTGGGCATGCACTTCCACGGCACCGCGGTCGCGTATCTGGAGCACGCCGCCCGCTTCGTCGCGCCGGCGCGCCCCGGCGACACGCTGACCACGACCTGGACGGTCGCGGCCTGCGATCCCAAGCCCGTCAAGCGATCCGGCGTCGTCGTGCTCACCGGCGTATGCCATAAGCAGGGCGGCGTGCTGGTTGCCGAGGCCAGCGCCAAGATGCTGGTGAACATGCGCCCCGCGCCTGCAGCGGCCACCTGAGCGCCATGCGTCGTGTGCGCTAAGCCGTGCGCACCGGATCGTCGGCCAACGCCCGCGCGATCTCCGCCACCATGCCGGGGCCTCGATAGATGAGTCCCGTGTAGATTTGCACCAGCGTCGCGCCGGCGCTGATTTTTTCCCGGGCATCGTCGCCGGAGAAAATGCCGCCGACGCCGATGATCGGCAGCGCGCCATCGAGCTCGCGCGCGAGCGCGCGCACCACGGCGGTGGCGCGCTCCTTGAGCGGCCGGCCCGATAATCCGCCGGCTTCGCCGGCATGCGGAAGACCGGCTACGCCTTGGCGATCGGTCGTCGTGTTGGTGGCGATCACGCCGTCGATCTTGCGCGCGGCCAGCGTGCGCGCCACTTCGGCAATGGCGTCGGCGTCGAGGTCCGGTGCGATTTTCACAACGATCGGCGTGTACTTGCCATGCGCTTGTGCCAGCCGCGCCTGCGCCTGCTTGAGCGCGACCAGCAGCGCGTCGAGCGCGGCGTGCTCCTGGAGCTCGCGCAGTCCGCGCGTGTTGGGCGACGAAATATTGATGGTTACGTAGCTCGCGTGCGCGTACACCGCATCGAGGCAGGCGAGGTAATCGTCGACCGCGCGCTCGTTCGGCGTATCGAAGTTCCTGCCGATGTTGAGTCCGAGCACGCCGCCTGCTTTCCGGTAGCGGGCGCGTGCGACGTTGGCGAGAAAGGAATCGACGCCGTCGTTGTTAAATCCCAGTCGGTTGATCAGCGCATCGGCTTCGGGCAGGCGGAACATGCGCGGTCTGGGATTGCCGGGTTGCCCGCGCGGCGTGACCGTGCCGCACTCGATGAATCCGAAGCCCAGCGTCGCCAATCCGTCGATGTGCGCGGCGTTCTTGTCGAGTCCCGCGGCGAGGCCGACGCGATTGGGAAAGCGGATTCCCATCACGGTGACCGGCGATGCGGGCGCCTTGGCCGCGATCAGCTGCGCGACACCGATGTTGGCGGCGGCGTCGAGTCCGGCGAAGACGGCGTCGTGTGCAGCCTCGGGATCGAGCGCGAAGAGCAGCGGGCGGAACAGCGGATAGAGCATCGATGCGCACCGGGCCACGCGCAATCCATGCGCGGGCGGATGATACCATTCGCCGCCGTATGCATTGCCACCGCGTCCCCGACGACATGTGCATCCACGCGACGCCAAAACGACTCGCGTGGTGCGCGGCCATGCTGTTCGTACTCTGCGCGTGCGTGAGCGACGGCGCGGAGGCACAAGCGAGCGCGAAGAGTGCCACGGTGGGCGGCGAAGTCTACGCTGGCCGCGCCGACGTGCAGGCCTTCATCGCCGGGCTGGTGCGCGACGACGGCTTCGACGCCAGGACGCTCGCGCAGGTCTTCGGGCAGGTCCGCCCGCAGCCCAAGGTTGTCGCGGCCATGTCGCGGCCGATCGTCGCGCCGCCCAAGTGGTTTGAATACCGACCGCAGTTCCTCAACGCATCGAGAATCGACGCCGGGGTGGCCTTCTGGCATGCCAACGAAGCAGCGCTCGCGCGCGCGCAGGACGGCTTCGGCGTTCCCGCGCCGGTGATCGTAGCGATCATCGGCGTGGAGACCTACTATGGGCGCAACACGGGGTCCTACCGGGTGATCGACGCGCTGTCGACGCTGGCGTTCGACTATCCGCGCCGCGCCGAGTATTTCAGCGCCGAGCTGCGCAACTTCCTGCTGCTGTGCCGCGAGCAGGGCGTCTCTCCGCTCGAAGCGCGCGGTTCGTTTGCCGGCGCGGTGGGACTGCCGCAATTCATGCCAGGCAGCATCCGCGAATATGCGATCGACTACGATGGTGACGGCCGCATCGACCTTGCCAACGATCCCGACGACGCGATTGGCAGCGTCGCCAATTACCTCGCCCGCCATGGCTGGCAACCCGGACAGCCGGTGATGGAGCCGGTGCGCGTCGAGGTTGAACGCGCCGAAGCGGTGGTGGCGTTGTTCGACGGCGGTGTCACGCCGCGTCGCAGCGTCGCCGATTGGGTCCGCGATGGCGTGACCGGGGTTGCGATTCCCGGCAATCTCGCTGCCGATCCCGTCGGACTGCTGATGCTCGAAACGACCGACGTCCCGGAGTACTGGATGACCTTCAGCAACTGGTTCGTGCTGACGCGTTACAACCGCAGCCGGCTTTACGCCTCGGCGGTCTGGCAACTCGCGCAGGCTCTCGCCGAGGAGCGTGAAAGGGTATTCTCGCGCTAGAGTGCAACACGCCCCGGCAGGATCCGAAGTTCGCGGCTTCGGCCGCGGAATGCGGACCTTGAAGGCAGGAGTACGGCATGACGACACGATTTGAAGGCGTCTCCGTGCGCAGGGCGGCGGTCGTCCTCGTGCTCGCTTCCAGTTTGCTCGGCCTGACCACGAGTGGTTCCGCGCAGACGGACATGCTAGACATGGCGGCGGACGGGCGCGATATCCGGCAAATAGACATCGCGGACGGTGTCTATCAGTTCATGACCATGCGCGACAGCTATGTCAGGCAACTCAATTCGGTGGTGGTGGTGAACGAGCGGGACGTGCTGGTTTTCGACACCAACACCCGTCCCTCGAGCGCACGCATCATCCTCGACAGGATACGTCGCATCACCGACAAGCCGGTGCGCTACGTGGTGAATTCGCACCATCATCCAGACCACTGGTCCGGCAACGAGGTTTACGTCAAGGCTTTTCCCGGGGTGGAGATCATCTCCACCGAGCAAACGCGCCAGTTCATGCAAGCCGTGGACGCCGCCTGGCCGGCGAGATTCACGGAAACCCTCAAAGCGATGGAGATGGCGGTGGGAAAGGAAACCGCCACCGGCAAGCTGGCCGACGGAACGGATCTCTCATCGGAGCGGCGCCGGCGCGATGAGAACGACCTGCGCGACTATCGCAGCTTCGTCGACGAGATGACGAACTTGCATCGGATCTATCCGACGCTGGTCTACCGCGACCAGCTGACGCTGTTGCACGGAGGCCGCGAGTTTCGGTTCATGAGCGTGACCGGTGACGCCGAGGGCACTACCGTGCTCTACCTGCCCAACGAAAAGATACTCGTCACCGGCGACGCGGTATCGTATCCGATCCCCTACGTTACGCCGCCGCCCAGCCGCCAAGCGAGAAGCCTGCGCGCGCTGGCGCAATTGGACGTTGATGTCATCGTTCCCGGGCATGGGCCGGCGTTTCGCGACAAGCGCTTCATCGCTCTCGAAGCGCAATTGCTCGAATCGGTCGTCAGGGGCGTGCGCGCCGCGTTGCGCAGGGGCGTGCTGACGCTCGATGAAATCCAGCGCGAAGTCACTGCCGAAGAGTTGCGCGAACAGTTCACCCACGACGACGCGGACTTGGACGCGCGTTATCGAGACCGGGTGAAATACATCGTCAGAATCGCCATCCGCGAGGCGAGGGACGGGCAGGACCTTCAGTAACGCGGAGCGAACGCGTGGTCTGCGTCATCGCCTTCGCGTCATCGTCCAGGCGCCCCGCATCACTGCCGCCGGTTCAACGCCGCGCGCACGTACGCAAGCAGGCCCTGCGTCGAGGCATCGGCGTCGGCGAGGTTGCTGTCGCCACGCATCGCGGCCGCCAGCGAAGTCGTGAGCTGCTTGCCGAGCTCGACTCCCCATTGGTCGAAGGAATTGATTCCGAGCAGGATGCCCTCCACGAACACGCGATGCTCGTAAAATGCGAGCAGTTGTCCGAGCCGCCGCGCGCTCTGCTCGGGCATGAACAGCGTGGTCGACGCGCGATTGCCGGGGCACACGCGATGCGTCGCGTGTATCGCGGCCGTGGCGTCGTCGACGCCCTCCGCGACGAGTTCGGCGCGAACGGTGTCGAACGAACGCCCGCGCATCAACGCCTGCGATTGCGCGAGCGCATTGGCGATCAGCGTGTCCTGCTGTTCGCCCAGCGGATGCGCGGCACGCAGCGGAACGACGAATTCCACGGGCACCGATTGCGTCCCCTGGTGCAGCCATTGGAAAAAGGCGTGCTGGCTGTCGCTGCCTGGACCTCCCCACAGCGCCGGCGTAGTGGGGCCGTCGAGTGGCGAGCCGTCGCGCGCGACCGACTTTCCGTTGCTCTCGAGGGTGAGCTGCTGCAGGTACACTGGAAGCAGCGAGAGGGCGTGTGCGTAGGGGACGATCACGCGCTGTGGATGCCCCAGCACGCGCGCGTTCCAGAAATCCACCAGCGCCAGCAGCACCGGAACGTTGTGCTCCAGCGGTGCGTCGCGAAAATGCGCGTCGGCGCTGGCGGCGCCGCCCAGCAGTTCGACGAAGGCGTCCCAGCCGCAGCGTACGGCGATCGCGAGACCCGCGGCCGACCAGACTGAATAGCGGCCTCCCACCCAATCCCAGATCGGGAGAATGTCGCTTCCCGCAACACCGAATGCACGCGCTGCTTCGGCATTGCCGGTAACGGCGATGAAATGCGGAGACAATTGCATGTGCCCGCCGAGCGCGCGCGCAAGCCATTCGCGCGCGGAATGCGCGTTGGCGAGCGTTTCGGCGGTGGTGAACGTCTTCGAGGTGACGACGAACAGCGTCGTTGCCGGCTCCGTGCCCGCGAGCGCGCGGCTCAAGTGCTCCGGATCGACGTTGGAAACGAAACTTACGTCGGGACCCGATGTGTTCGGCGCGCGCGGTCCCGCGAGCGCGTCGCACACCAGTCGCGGCCCGAGATCGGAACCGCCGATGCCTATGTTCACCACGTTGCGCAGCGGGCGCCCCGTGGCGCCGATGCGAGCCCCGCCGCGAATCTGCTGCGCGAGCGTGCGCATGCGCGCCTGCGTCGCTCGGATGAGCGGGATGATGTCGGCGCCGTCGACGATGCAAGGCGTCGCATCCTGCTGGCGCAGGGCGGTATGCAACGCCGGCCGGCTCTCGGACAGATTGACCTTTTCGCCCGCGTAGAGCGCGGCGATCCAGGCCGGCAGGTTGCGCTCGCGCGCATAGTTTGCGAGCAGCGCGACCGTATCGCTGGTGATCCTCTGCTTGGACAGATCGACCAGCCACTGATCCCACACCAGCGACAGCTGCGCGAAGCGGTCCGAATTATCGGTGAACAGCGACTCGAGCGATTGCCCCGCGAGCACGCGTCCGTGCCGTGTGAGCGCGTCCAGCGTCGAAGGGGGGGAGGGATCGCTGCTCATCGCGGGAGTGGGTTCGGGCGCAAATGCATCGGATCGGCACCACGAAGGTGCGCGTGAGCATAAGCTATTGGGGCACGCTTCTCAAACTCGCTACAATGAGGCGTCGTGCCGGCACCGGTGCATGAGGTCGATGCAATGGTGCAATACTTCGCGCCACACTTCAGCCGCCATGGATGCCGCCACCGACAAGGATCTGCCGCTCAAGGAGGATACGCGACTCCTCGGCCGCCTGCTTGGCGACGTGCTGCGTGCGCAGACCGGTGCCGCAGGCTTCGAGCGCATCGAGGCCATCCGCCAGACCGCGATCAGATTCCGCCGCGCCAGCGGCGACGAAGCAGTCAACGTCAAGCTCGAGCTCGACGCGCTGCTCAACGGATTGCCGATCGCTCAGGCGCTGGAAGTCGTGCGCGCATTCTCGTACTTTTCGCACCTGGTCAACATCGCAGAGGACGTGCATCAGAACCGCCGCCGCCGCGCCTACGCGCAGGCCGGCGCGCCGCCGCAGGCAGGAAGCATGGCGCGTGCCCTTGAGCGTGCCGCGCAGCGCGGAAGCGACGGGGCGTCGCTAGCCCGCTGGTTCGCCGCTGCGCTGGTGAGCCCGGTGCTCACAGCGCACCCGACCGAAGTGCAGCGGCGCAGCATTCTCGATTGCGAGCGCGAGATCGTAAGGCTGCTGCAATGGCGCGATCGCGTGGTGCTCACCCCCGACGAGGCCGAAGACTTCGAAACCGGGCTCTACCGTCAGGTGCTTGCACTCTGGCAGACGGCGATGCTGCGCTTGTCCAAATTGCGAGTGAGTGACGAGATCGACAACGGCCTCGCCTTCTATCGCTACACGTTTCTCTCCGAGATTCCCCGCATCTACGCTGCGCTCGAAAAGTGCCTGCGCGAAGAGTTCGCGATGGGGCCGGACATGCGATTGCCTGCCTTCCTGCGCATGGGGTCGTGGATCGGTGGTGACCGCGACGGCAACCCGAACGTCGTCGGCGAGACGCTCGCCAACGCGATCGGCGCGCAGGCGACGCTGGTGTTCACGCATTATCTCGAGCAGGTGAATCTGCTCGGCGCCGAGCTGTCGCTGTCGTCGCGGCTGGTGACGCCGACGCCCGAGCTGATGGCGCTGGCCGACTGCCGGCCACGATACCAACCCGCATCGCAAGGACGAGCCGTATCGGCAGGCGCTGGTCGGCGTGTATTCGCGCGTCGCGGCGACGGCGCGCGCACTGGCGGGCGTAGTGCCGACGATGCGCAGCCGCAGGCGGCGCTGGCGCTCTACGCGTCGCCGGCGGAACTGCTCGCGGACCTGGAAACGATCCGCGCGTCGCTCGCCAGCCACGGCGCGCAGCTTCTGGCGGCAGGGCGACTGGAGCCACTGATACGCGCCGTCGAGGTGTTCGGTTTTCACCTCGCGGTGCTCGACCTGCGTCAGAACGCCGACGTGCACGAGCAGGTCGTCGGCGAGCTGCTCGCCCGTGCCGGCGTCGTCAGCGACTACGATCGCCTGCCGGAGGACGGCTCGCGTCGCGCTGCTCACACGCGAGCTGGGCGGTCCACGATTGCTCTACTCGCCGCATCTGGACTATTCGCCACGAACGGCATCTGAGCTCGACATTCTCCGCGTCGCCGCGGACATTCACCGGCGCTTCGGTGCTGCGGCGCTGCCGAATTACGTGATCTCGAAGTGCCAGTCGGTGAGCGACCTGCTCGAAGTCGGCATCATGCTCAAGGAAGTCGGGCTGCTTCGCGGCGAGGAGCTCGCGCTCAACATCATTCCGCTGTTCGAGACCATCGACGACCTCAAGCGGGCGGCCTCGATCATGAGCAGGGCATTCGCGCTGCCTTCGCTATCGCGCGCTGGGTCGCCGGTCGCGACGACTGGCAGGAGGTCATGCTCGGTTATTCGGACAGCAACAAGGACGGCGGCTACCTGACCGCGAACTGGGCGCTCTATCGCGCCGAGCTGTCGCTGGTCGAAGCGTTCGCCGATCATGGCGTGAAGCTTCGCCTGTTCCACGGTCGCGGCGGGAGCGTCGGACGCGGCGGCGGCCCGAGCTACGAGGCGATCCTCGCGCAACCGACGGGCAGCGTGCGCGGCGGACTGCGCATCACCGAGCAGGGCGAGATCATCGCCAGCAAGTATTCGGATCCCGACCTCGGCCGCCGCAATCTTGAGACGCTGGTCGCAGCAACGCTCGAGGCCAGCCTGCTCGACGCCGAGCAGCTGGGCGATCGCGCACGCGACTACTATGCGGCGATGGACGCGCTCGCCGCGTACGCGCTGGCGACCTATCGCGCGCTGGTATACGAGACGCCGGGCTTCGTCGACTATTTCCGCGCATCGACGCCAATTGCCGAGATCGCCGAGCTCAACATCGGCAGCCGGCCGTCGTCGCGGACCGCATCCACGCGCATCGAGGACCTGCGCGCGATCCCGTGGGTGTTCAGCTGGGCGCAGTGCCGGCTGATGCTGCCGGGCTGGTTCGGCTTTGGCGCCGCCGTGGATGCATGGCTCGCGGTGCGTCCGGATGGACTCGCGCTGCTGCGCGAAATGCACGAGCGCTGGCCGTTCTTCAGGACGATGTTGTCGAACATGGCGATGGTGCTGGCCAAGACCGACCTGGCGGTCGCATCGCGCTACGCCGAGCTGGTGCCCGACGCTGCGCTGCGCGATGCCATTTTCGGCCGCCTCGCTGCGGACCATCGTCGCACGATCGAGCTCGTGCTGCAGATCACCGGCAAGGACACGCTGCTCTACGACAACCCGACGCTCGCGCGCAGCATCCGCGACCGCTTTCCCTACCTCGATCCGCTCAACCACCTTCAGGTCGAGCTGCTGCGTCGCTTTCGCGGCGGCCAGACGGACGAGCGCACCAAGCGCGCCATTCACCTCACCATCAACGGCGTCGCCGCCGGGCTGCGCAACAGTGGCTAGTGCGCTTTCGTGCGCCATCGCAGTGCGGGCGCGTCGCGATGGTGCATTCGCCGCTTGCTGCTGCTCATCGAATCAATGGGGACCCGATGGAATGATCCATGCTTGATGAACCGCATCCCACCCTAGCCAAGGAGTCGGCCGTGCTCGACCGCACCTCGCTCAGGTTCTCGCAAGGCAAGCCCGGGTGCGCGCTAGAACTCCATGTCGAGCTCGTCGATTTCCTCCGGCTCGCGTTTCGCTGCGGCGATCCACTCCATCATTTCCGGCATTTTCATGATCAGCTCGCCGTAGGCGGTGCAGCGCTTGTCGACGGCCACGTCGTAGGTGACGAAGCGCGTGACCACGGGTGCGTACATCGCGTCGGCCATGGTGCGCTTGCCGAAGAGGTACGGCCCGCCATAGCGCGCCAGGCATTCGCGCCAGATCGTGGTGATGCGCTCGATGTCGCCTTGCGCACGCGCCCAAACCTTGTGACCGGGAAAGCGCCGCTTGAGGTTCATCGGCAGCGCGCCGCGCAGGCTGGCGAAGCCCGAGTGCATTTCTCCGCACACCGCGCGGCAATGCGCGCGCGCCTCCCGGTCTGCCGGCAGCAGCCCACCCTTGGGCTTGATCTCGTGCAGATACTCGGCGATGGCGAGCGTGTCCCAGATCTTGATCCCGTCGTGGGTCAGGCACGGCACCAGGATCGACGGCGAGAGCAGCAGGATTTCCCTGCGCGCTTCGGCGTCGTCGGGAGAGATCATCACCTCCCTGAAATCGAGTGCGGCGAAGCGGGCAAGCAACCAACCCCGCAGCGACCACGAAGAGTAGTTCTTGCTGCTGATGGTTAAGGTTGCCTTCGCCATGCTGCGGGTCTCCTCGCGCGCCGCTGCACCGAAATGGTCAGCCGCGGCGGCGTTTAGTGCGGTCGCGAGCAGTGCGTGCAAGCGACGTGCCACAACCACGCGTCGTCCATCAATTACCCGTACGCCCGCCTTGGAATAATCGATGCGTGCTCTCGCTCGGAACAGCGCAATGATCTACCAGACCTATCAGGCGCACTCCGACAGCATGTGGCCCCTGCGCGCGCTGGCGACTGCCGCGATTCCCATCCTCGACCGCACGCGTCCGACGCTCTCGGGCGATCGCGCACTGCGCAAGATCGCCGCGGCTTGCGAGGTCTTCCTGCTCGCCGCGCTCACACACCGGCGGCCGCCTTTTCGCATCGATCGCGTCGTCGTGGGAGACGCCGAGGTCGCAGTGCACGAGGAGACGGTGACGGCGACGCCCTTTGCGACGCTGCTCCACTTCCGCAAGGACGTTCCCGATCCGGGGCCGCGAGTTCTGATCATCGCCCCGATGTCGGGACATTTCGCGACGCTGCTGCGCGATACCGTGCAGACCATGCTGCGCGATCACGACGTCTACATCACCGACTGGCACAACGCGCGCGACGTGCCGCTCGCGGCGGGGCGCTTCGGGCTCGACGAATACACCGCGCACATCGTGGACTTCATCGCCGTGCTCGGCCCTCGCGCGAACGTGATGGCGATCTGCCAGCCGTGTGTGGCGGCGCTGGCTGCGGTGGCGCTCATGTCGGCGCACGAGCACCCGGCGACGCCGTCGTGCATGGTGCTCATGGCCGGCCCGATCGATTGCCGCATCTCGCCGACCACGGTCAACGTGCTGGCCACCGACAAGCCCATCGAGTGGTTCGAGAAAAAGCTGATCGCCACCGTCCCGGTGCGCTACGCCGGCGCGATGCGGCGGGTCTATCCGGGCTTCTTGCAGCTGTCGGCGTTCCTGAACATGAACCTCGACCGGCACATCGCCGCGTTCCGCGCGTTTTTCGAGGACGTCGTCAACAACCAAAACGAAAAGGCCGAGGCAACGCGCAGCTTCTACCGCGAGTATTTCGCAGTGGCCGATCTTCCTGCCGAGTTCTATCTCGAGACCGTGAAGCGTGTTTTCCAGGACTACGCGCTCGCCAAGGGCGAGCTGACGTGGCGAGATGAGCGCATCGCTCCCAGCGCGATCCGGCGCACCGCGCTGCTCACGATTGAAGGCGAGCGCGACGATATCTGCTCGCTGGGCCAGACGCTCGCCGCGCACGATCTTTGCAGCGGGCTGCGCCAGTACATGAAGACGCACTACGTCCAACCCGGCGCCGGTCACTACGGCGTGTTCAGCGGACGGCGCTGGAGCGGCAACATCTATCCGGTGGTGCGCGACGTCATCCATGTGTCGCGCTGACGCGCCCTGCACACCTGCAGTAGCTTGACACGCGCAGAGGGCCGTCTATAATCCGGGTACCGAATTTTCATACGGTAACCGCCTTGGCCCCTTCCGCGCGCCACCGTCCTTACGCGCATCTGCGCGTGTCCGCCGAATCGGTCGCGCCGCGCCTCACGACGCGCCAGCAGCAGATCCTCGACTGGATCCGCAGCTTCATCGAGACGCGCGGCATGCCGCCTACGCGTGCCGAGATCGCGACGGCACTCGGATTCTCGACGGCAAGCTCGGCGGAAGACCATCTTCAGGCGCTCGCCAAGAAAGGCGCACTCGAGATCGTTGCCGGCGCGGCGCGCGGCATCCGCCTCAAGGATGTCCCGGGCGTCCCATTGCAGGGAACGCTGCCCTTGGTGGGTCGGGTGGCCGCGGGCAGTCCCATTCTCGCCGTGCAGCACATCGAAGCGCACTACCGCATCGATCCGGGGGTGTTCGCAGCGCGCGCAGACTACTTGCTGCGCGTGCACGGGGATAGCATGAAAGACGCAGGCATACACGACGGCGATCTGCTCGCCGTACGCAGCACGGCGGAAGCGCGCAATGGACAGATCGTGGTGGCGCGCCTCGAGGACGAGGTGACGGTGAAGCGCTTCAGGCGTCGTGGTCGCGAGGTCATGTTGATGCCTGAAAATGCCGAATTCGAACCGATCGTCGTCGACACCCGCGTCCAGTCGCTGGTCATCGAGGGCGTCGCGGTCGGCCTGCTGCGCGACGGCAGCCGCTGGTGAGCGGGCTGCGGCGCTTCGCCCTCAGTTAACTACCGTCAATCGAATAGGAGCAACGCATGGCCCAAGCCATACCCGCCGGCTACCCCGGGGTGACTGCGTACCTGATCCTGAACGACGCTGCGCGCGCGCTCGATTTCTATGTCAAGGCCTTCGGTGCCGAAGAAGTGCTCCGCATTCCGGGACCCGACGGCAAGATCGGTCACGCCGAGATCAAGATCAGCGGCGGACACGTCATGCTCGCCGACGAGATGCCTGGATCACCTTACCGTTCAGCGCGATCGCTCGGTGGATCACCCGTGAGCCTGATGTTCTACGTGCCGGACGTCGACGCGAGGTTTGCGCGTGCGCTCGCCGCGGGCGCGAAGGTCGAGCGCGCCGTTACCGACAAGTTCTACGGCGATCGCAGCGGAACGCTGACGGACCCCTTCGGCTATACGTGGACCATCGCGACACATACGGAAGACGTCTCCGAAGTCGAGCTTCAGCGCCGGATGGCTGCGATGGGACACGGTAGCTCCGCGACGTAGGTCGTCACGGCATGTACACGCTCTACGGCAAGAAAGGTTCGGGCTCGGCGGCGATCGAAGCCGCGCTGATGATCGTCGGGGCACCTTTTCGCCAGGTCGAAACCGCGTCGTGGGACCAGAACGCCGCATTCGCCGAGCTGCTGGTGGTCAATCCGCTGGGACAGATACCGACGCTGGTCCTCGCCGACCGCAGCGCACTTTCCGAAAGCGCCGCGATCCTCATCCACCTCGGCGATGTCCATCGCGACAGCGGACTGCTTCCGACGGGCCCTTCGGAACGCGCGCACGCAGTGTGCGGTCTGGTGTTCATCGCAGCCAACTGTTACGCGGCCATCAGCGTCATCGATTTTCCGGAACGGTGGTGCACCGGTGCCGATGACGACGACGCACTGAAGGATCGCATTCGCGCCGGATCACGGGCGAGACTGCATCGCTACTGGGAAATATTCGCCGACCTGTTTCCGGCGCGACCTTGGTTGAGCGGCGAGCGGATGGGCGCGCTCGATCTGCATGCAGCTGTCGTGTCCAAATGGTCCGGCGCGCGGGCGCATCTGGCGCAGCATCGACCCGCCCTGCTGGCGACGCTGCAGCGCGTCGAGACGCACCCGAGCGTCGCTGACGTCTTCGCGCGGCACTGGCCGCCCAAAAAAACGTAACGCAGCTCGGGCGCGCTGGCGCCGATCGAAACGCGCGGTCCTGCGGGCCCGCCCGACGTGTCGGGCGGGTCGTCTATAATGCGACGCATGCTCCGGTGCGCGTTTTCACGCGCACGAGCGGCCTTCCATGCGCATACTGCTCAGCAACGACGACGGCTACTTCGCTCCAGGGCTGGAGCGGCTCGCGGCCGAGCTCGCGTCGCACGCCGAGATCACCGTCGTCGCGCCCGAGCGCGATCGCAGCGGCGCCTCGAACTCGCTGACGCTCGACCGGCCGCTCACCGTGCGCCGCGCGCCGAACGGCTTCCTGTTCGTCAACGGCACGCCGACCGACTGCGTGCACCTCGCGGTCACCGGCCTGCTCGACGAGCTGCCCGACATGGTGATCTCGGGCATCAACCTCGGCGCCAACATGGGCGACGACACGATCTACTCGGGCACCGTCGCCGCCGCCACCGAGGGCTATCTCCTGGGCATTCCGTCGATCGCCGTGTCGCTCGCGAGCAAGGACGGGCCGTCATTTCGACACCGCCGCCCGGATCGTCGTGCGAGCTCCTCGAGCGGCAACGCACGCAGCCGCTCGGGCGCTGGCTGCTCAACGTCAACGTTCCCGACGTGCCGGAATCGCCGATACAGCGGCTTGCGCGTGACGCGCCTGGGCAAGCGGCACAAGGCCGAGTCGGTGATCAAGACGCAGACGCCGCGCGGCGAGACCTGCTACTGGGTCGGTGCCGCGGGCGCTGCCGCCGACGCCGGCGAAGGCACCGATTTCCACGCCGTCGATGAGGGCTTCGTGTCGGTGACGCCGCTGCAGATCGATCTGACGCACCACAGCGAAATGCCGCGTGAGCGCCTGGCTGGACGCGCGCACGTCGTCGATCGCCGAGCGCGCATGATCGCCGGGGTCGAGAAGTTCGACGGCATCGGCATGACCTCGGCGCGCACCCGCGCGCGCATGGTCGAGCGCCTGCGCGAGCAGGGCATCGTCGACGAGGCCGTGCTCTCGGCGATGGGCGCGGTGCCGCGACACATCTTCGTCGAGGAGGCGCTGGCGATCCGCGCCTACGAGGACTGCTCCGCTGCCGATCGGCGCCGGACAGACGATTTCGCAGCCGTACGTCGTCGCGCGCATGACCGAGCTGCTGCGCGCGGGCAGCCGTCGGCGCCGCGTGCTCGAGATCGGCACCGGCTGCGGCTACCAGACCGCGATCCTCGCGCAGCTCGCCGACGAGGTGTACACGGTCGAGCGCATCGCGACGCTCGTGGCCAAGGCGCGGCGCAACCTGCGCGCGCTCAAGCTCAACAACGTGCGCATCAAGCACGGCGACGGCTCGACGAATCTCGGCGAGGACCTCGAGGTCGACGGCGTCATCGTCACCGCTGCGGCGCGCGAGGTCCCGACGCGCGCTGCTGCGCTATCTCGAAGTCGGCGGTCGCATGGTGCTGCCGCTCGCGCGGCGCGACGACGAGAAGCGCGGCGTGCAGCTGCCTGACCGTGATCGACAAGACGCCGGACGGCATCCGCGAGCAGACCTACGACGCGGTAAGATTCGTGCCGTTGCTTCCGGACTCGCATGACGGGCGACGCCGGGCGCCGCGCGCAGTCGTGCCGTGGCTCATGGTGGTGCGCGGCGCTGCTCGTCGGGCGGCTGCATGACGCGTCCGCCGGCGCCGGTCAGCGAGCGTGCGCCGCTGGCTCCGCCGCCACCGCCGCCGGCGATGGCACCTTCGGTCGAGCGCGAGCACGAAGCCCCGCCGGTGCCGACCTACACCGTCAAGCGCGGCGACACGCTGGCCAGATCGCGCTCGACCACGGTCTCGACTACCGCGAGCTCGCGGCGTGGAACAACATCGACAACCTCAACGTGATCCGCGTCGGCCAGGTGCTGGTGCTCGCCGCGCCCGGGTCGACACCGTCGGCGCCACTCGCACCCGGCACGGTGGTCACCACGCCGCTGGCGGGCGCGTCACCTGCGCCACCAGGTTGCCGAGCCGGCGACATCGCAAGCCGCGCCGATGCTGCCTTCCGGGCGCGGCAACACCGCGACGTTCAAGACCGAGCCGCGCGCAGTCAAGCTGCCGTATTCCGAGCAGGCGCTGGCGCAAATGCAGGCGCACGCGAGTACGACGCCACCGCCGGCCGCAGTGGTGGCCGCGGCGCCAGCGACAATCGCGGCACCGGCAACGAGCGCGCCGCCCGCCGCAGCAGCTCCTCCGCCGGCCGCACCCGCATCTGCCCCAACGTCTACGCTGCCCGCACGGCCGGATTCCGCGCGCGTGCCAGAGATCGACGACGACAAGCTCGACTGGGTCTGGCCGACGCAAGGCAAGGTCATCGCCGGTTTTCCGAACGGCGAATCTAAGGGCATCGACATCGCGGGCAAGGCGGGACAGCCGGTGGTCGCCAGCGCTGCCGGGCGGTCGTCTACGCGGGCAGTGGGCTGCGCGGCTACGGCAAGCTCGTCATCGTCAAGCACAACAGCACCTTCCTATCCGCGTACGCGCACAACCGCGAGATCCTGGTCAAGGAAGGGCAGCAGGTCGACGAAGGGACAGAAGATCGCCGAAATGGGCGACACCGACGCCGACCAGGTCAAGCTGCATTTCGAAATCCGGCGCCTCGGCAAGCCGGTCGACCCGATCGAAGTTCCTGCCTCCCGCCTGACGCGCATGAGAACGCGCCACGCGGCCGACGACGACTCCGGCGCGCATGCATTGTCCGACGCGCACACCGAGCGCGAGGCGCGCAGCGAGCCCGATACGCGAACGCGCGAGCTTGCCGCTCGACGTGCCCGACGTCGGCGTCGGCGCGGACTTCCTCAACGACATCACCCAGATCTACCTGAACGAGATCGGGCAGGCGCCGCTGCTTTCCGCCGAGCGAGGAGCTCGGGCTACGCGCGCGCCACGCGCGACGGCGACTTCGACGCGCGCCAGAAGATGATCGAGCACAACCTGCGGCTGGTCGTGAGCATCGCGAAGCACTATCTGAATCGCGGGCTGACGCTGGCCGACCTGATCGAGGAAGGCAATCTCGGACTCATCCACGCGCTGGAGAAATTCGATCCCGAGCGCGGCTTTCGCTTCACGACCTACGCCACGTGGTGGATCCGCCAATCGATCGAGCGCGCGATCATGAACCAGTCGCGCACGATCCGTCTGCCCGCGCACGTGGTCAAGGAGCTCAACATCGTGCTGCGCGCGCTGCGCCACCTGGAGACGCACGGCATGGTCGGCGAGCATCGCGAGCCGACGCTCGACGACGTCGCGCACCTGCTCGGCAAGCCGGTCGAGCAGGTGCGCAAGGTGCTGGGCTACAACGAGCACGTGACCTCGCTCGACGCGCCGCTCGATCGCCGAGAGCGGCGCTGTCGGTCGGCGAACAGCTCGCCGACGACGACGCGCCGAGTCCGGAGCTCGTGCTGCACAACTCCGAGATCGAGGGCTGGATCAGGCACTGGCTGGACGAGCTCTCGCGAGCGCCAGCGCGAGGTCATCGAGCGCCGCTACGGCCTGAACGGCCGCGACGTCGCGACGCTCGAGCAGCTCTCGCGCGAGCTCGGCGTGACGCGCGAACGCGTGCGCCAGATCCAGGCGGAAGCGCTCGAGAAGCTGCGCGCGCGCCTGCGTCGCATGGGCCTCTCGCGCGACGCGTTGCTTTGAGCCCTGATTCGGCCGCTCAGCTCGCGAGCGCACGCTGCGCACGGCGGCAGCGCGTCGACGCTGGCGCGCAAGTTCGACAGCAGCGTCGCGCGCCGCGCGTCGGGAGCGCCGTAGCGAGCTGCGCGTAGCTGGTCGCCGATGAGCAGGAACAGGTCGCCCCACCGCGGCCAGCGCGCGCCGCGCGCTCGACGTAAGCCAGAGGGCCCTTCGTCGGGGCGTCGTGCAAGGCCCGCGCGGGCGAGGCGGCGGCAGGCGCGCGCCCACAGCGCGACTTCGGCGTCGGCCCGCGTGCGACGAACGCGCGACAGCGCCAGCACCGCGATCACCCAGGCGAACGCCATCCCGGTGATGACCGCCACCAGCTGCCACGGACGCGCGCTGTCGAGGCCGAACTCGCGCAGGACGTCGCGCTGGCGGTCGATGTTGAATCCGACGATGCCGCGCTGCCACTGGTAGTTGATCGCATCCCAGTGCAGCCGCAGGCTCTTGAGCCACGTCATCTCGAGACGCGCAAGGTACGGAACCGGCTCGCCCAGCGGGCAGCGCGGCGCCCAGGCCGCGCTCGACGCGCGACGGCGCGACCGCGCCGGTCGGATCGAAGCGCTGCCATTTGCCGTCGACGAAGCGCCTCGGCCCATGCGTGCGCGTCGGACTGGCGCACGATCATGTATTCGCCGTCGAGGATTCATCTCGCCGCCCTGGTAGCCGGTGACCACGCGTGCCGGAATGCCGGCGGCGCGCAGCAGCAGCGACGAACGCGCCGGCGTAGTGCTCGCAGAAGCCGCGCCGCGTGTCGAACAGGAATGCATCGACCGGATCGGGTTCGGCTTCCAGCAGCGGCGGAGTCAGCGTGTAGACGAAGGGCTCGTCGTGAAAGCGCTTGAGCACCGTGGCGATGAACGCCTGGTCGGATTCGGCGCGTGCGCGCAGCTCGCGCGCGAACGCGATCGTATGCGCGTTGTTGCGCGGCAGCTGCAGATTGTCGGTGGCGTCGCCGGGCACCGGCAGCACGCTGCCCTGCAGTACCGAGCGCTGCGTGTAGCGCACCGTCTGGGTGACTGTCGAGCGCGCGATCAGCTGCTGGTCGTAGGTGAGGAATGCGATGTCGCTGCTCACGCCGGTGATGTCGTCCTCGCTCGCCGGACGCGGCAGCGACGCCGGGTGCTCGAGCGCGAACAGCCAGAGTTTGCCGTGCGGCTCGAGCGTCACCGTGTAATCGATCACCGGTCCTTCGCGGCGAGCGAAGCGTCCGGGTTGCATGCGATACGACGCGGTCCACTCGCGTCCGTCGAAGCGCGAGAACACCGGTCCGCGCCAGTAGCGATTGCGTGGATCCGGCGGCGGCCCGTTGAAATCGACGCGAAACGCCACCGCGTCTGAGCGCGAGAGCTCGCTGATCGCGCCGGGCGACATGCGCTCGGACAGACCCGTGCGAGCCCCGGAGTCGGCGGGCGATCCCCAGAGCGGACCGGCCAGGCGTGGAAACAGCACGAACAGCAGCGCGGCGAGCGGGATGCCCTGGAGCATCAAGCGGCCGGGCGCAAGGAGCTGGCCGCCGATCGGTCCGTGCGCGGCGTTTGGCGCACGCAGCGCAGCGAGCGCTCCCCCAAGTGCAAACAACGACGGCACGGCGGTGATCGCCGCGAAAATCGACTGCGCGTAGAAAAACTGCGTGATCGCCAGAAACAGCGCGAGGCAGATGAGCAGCGTGCCGTCGCGCGTACTGCGTGCTTCGACGAACTTGATGCCGACCAGCACGAACAGGAATTGCACGCAGGGATCGCGCGCAAGAAAGTACCCGAGCTGCGCGCGGATGCCCACGGCGGCTGCCACCGCCAGCACCGGAAGCATCCAGCGCCTCCACCGCGGAGGACGAGCGTAGGCGGGCGCGTTCAGGGCCGGGACCAGACGCATGATCACAAGGCCGGTGCCGGCGATCGCGATCCACGGCAGCACATCGCTCCACAGCGGAATCTGCGCGCAAAGCAGCAGCGCCGCCAGCCATCCGGTTTGCGCGCGCGACAGCGGCGAATCCGGCAATTTTTTCGCTTTCACGGTGCCTTGTCTTCCTGCGCGTACAAGGCCAAGGCGATCAGGGCGGATCGGCGCTGAACCGGTCCCTGTCCCTGTGGAAGATCGGTACCCGGAATGCGCAGCGCGAACGATCGCGCCTCGCGCTCCGCGGCGAGAATCCACGCGGTGAATCTCGACAGGCGCGTCTCGACGTCGAGGCTGCCCGCGAGCTCGGCCCATTCGAGGTCGATGGCTCCGCTGCCGCCCGCGCCCTCGAATTGCTTGGTGAACCAACCGGCGCCGCGGGCGACCGCCTTCCACGCGATCCGGTGCTGGGGGTCGCCGCGCTGGTACTCGCGCAACCCGGCGAGCTCGGCCTCAGCGCTGCGGGTCGAGCGGCGGGCATCCGAGCCCGTGTGCCCCGGCGGCAGTGGCGGGGGTGCCGCCTCAGGGGCAGGATAGACGCTGGCCGTCAGCGGGAAGTGGACATATGCCCATGCGCGCCAGAGTCCGAGCGGGAAGTCGCTGGACACCGAAACCCGTCCCAGTGGCAGGCGGCCGCGCCGGGGCGCGGGCACCTCCAGCCGCAGCGGACGGGTGGCGCCTGCCGGCAGGTCGACATCGACCCGGGCGCCGGTTCGTGCGCCGACCGAGATGCTGGTGCGATCGCGCCCTCTGCTGGAAAGCGACAGCGTGAATTCCATGGTGCCGCCCGCGAAGGCCTCGCCTGCAACCAGGGGCGAGATCGCGACGCCGACGACGTTTCTAAATGTCGCCAGCAGCGCCGCCGCGACCATGCCGCCGGCCAGGAAAGTCATCGCGTAGCCCAGCGACAGCGCATAGTTCATCGAGGTGAGCAGCATGATTGCCAGCGTGCATATCACGGCGCCTCCGCGCGGCGTCGGAAGGATGTAGATGCGGCTGTGGCGAAGCACCACCAGGTCGAGGTCGGCGGGCCGCAGCCGCCACAGGCTCTGGCGCCATTGCGCCAGCCACCCTGTGGAGAGATCGCCGCCGGGAAAGGCCGGAGTCATTCGGCCGGAAAGTCGAAGCGCCGCTCGCGGACGCTAGGGCAGCGACACCGCGCGCAGCAGCGCGAGCGACTGCGGGCCGCCGGCGCGCGCGCTGCCGGCAAGCCGGTGCGCGGCGACCGAGGGAAACACCGCCTGGACGTCCTCGGGCAGCACCATCGGACGTCCGGCAAGCAGCGCCCATGCGCGGCTTGCCGCCATCAGCAGCAGGCCGGCGCGTGGCGACAGACCCCGCTGCATCCGAGGAGCACCTCCACCGGTGCCGCGCGACGCCGCCAGCAGCGCCTGAACGTAGTCGAGCAGCGCCGGTGCGACGTGGATCTGCGCGGCTTCGCGCTGCCACTGCGCCAGCGTCGCCGCGTCGGCGCATGCGTCGAGATCGGGGATGCGCGCGCGCCGGTCACCCGAGGTCAGCAACTCGCGCTCGGCGGAGGGATCGGGGTAGCCGAGCTCGATCGACATCAGGAAGCGGTCGAGCTGCGACTCGGGAAGCGGATACGCGCCGATCTGCTCGGCGGGATTCTGCGTGGCGATGACGAAGAACGGATCGGGCAGCGGGCGCGTCACGCCGTCGATCGACACCTGGCGCTCTTCCATCGCTTCCAGTAAAGCGCTTTGCGTCTTGGGCGGCGCGCGGTTGATCTCGTCGGCGAGTACGACCGAGTGGAAAATCGGGCCGGCGTGAAAATTGAACGACTGCGTTGCGGGATCGAAAATCGACACGCCGAGCACGTCGGCGGGAAGCAGGTCGCTGGTGAACTGGATGCGCGAATAATGCAGCCCAAGCGCGCCTGCCAAGGCCTGCGCGAGCGTCGACTTGCCGACCCCGGGAATGTCCTCGATGAGCAGGTGACCGCGCGCCAGAAGGCAGGTGAGGGCGAGCTTGAGCGCGTTGTCCTTGCCGACCATGATGCGGCCGAGCTCGGCCAGAACCGCAGCCAGGCGTTCCGGAACGGGTACCGCCTGGGTCTCAGCTGGACGAAGGGTCATCCGCGAATTCGGAGCAAGAAAAGTGCCACTATAGAGTGCAATGTCTGGCTAGTCATTACCGTCGGCGCCGCGCTACACTCCGCCGAGCTGCCACCGGTGCCGGCAGCGGCGCCGCGCAGTGCTGCATCCTGCCGTTTTCCGCGTTCTCGAATGCTCATCGCCTACATCACCCACCCGAGCTGTCGCCAGCACGAGATGGGGCTGCATCATCCCGAGTGCCCGGAGCGGCTGGATGCGATTCAGGACCGCATGATCAGTGACGGGCTCGATGGATTGGTCGCGCATTACCAGGCGCCGACCGCGACGCGCGAGCAGCTCGAGCGCGTGCACAGCGTACGCTACATCGACGAGATCGAGGCCGCGAGCCCGAGCGCGGGCGTACATTTCGTCGATCCCGACACCGCGCTCAATCCACATTCGCTCAATGCGGCGCGCCACGCCGCGGGTGCTGTGGTGCTGGCAACCGATCTGGTCATGCGCGGCGAATGCTCGGCGGCGTTCTGCGCGGTGCGCCCGCCGGGTCACCACGCGACGCGGGAGACCGCGATGGGATTCTGCCTGTTCAACAACGTTGCGGTCGGCGTCGCACACGCGCTGGAAAAGCATGGCCTTGCGCGCGCCGCCGTCGTCGACTTCGACGTCCATCACGGCAACGGTACCGAAGACATCTTCGCGGGCGACCCGCGCGTGCTGATGACGGGCACGTTCCAGTACCCGCTCTATCCGTACACCGGCGTCGATCCGCGCGGACCTAACATGCACAACGTCCCGCTCGCGCCCGGCAGTGGCGGCGACGCTTTCCGCAAGGCCTTCGTCGAGCGCTGCCTGCCGGCGCTCGAAGCGCACCGCCCCGAAATCGTGTTCGTCTCGGCGGGGTTCGACGCGCACCGCGAGGATCCGCTCGCCAACCTGAAGCTCAGCGAGGCCGACTTCGCGTGGGTGACCGCCGAGATCGCGCAGGTCGCCGCGCACCACGCCGACGGCAGGATCGTGTCGACGCTCGAAGGCGGCTATTCGCTCGCGGCGCTGGGCCGCAGCGCGGCAGCGCACGTGCGCACGCTGGCGGGGACATAGCGATGGCAGCTCGTCGCGTTTGCGTGTGCACGCACTGCTTGGACTGCGCGCGTCGCCGTGGGCGCGAAGGCGGTCGCCGCGCGCGCTGACGCATGCGCCGTCGCCAATTCCTGAGCGCGTGCGCGGCGGTCGCGGGGTCCACGCAAATCGCCGTTGCGGCAAGCGCATGGTCGGCGACGCCGGCGCGCCTCTACGCGCGCACGCTGCTGGTCGACGTGCACGGTGCGCCGCTGAAGGCGTCGAGCCTCGTGGCGCGCACTAACTACGTGTTCAATTATCCGTATGCGGGGACGCCGTGCTTCCTGCTCGACCTCGGCCGCCCGCTGCTGGCCAAGAGCGAGATGCTGCGGGCCGACGGCGGCGCGTACGCCTGGACAGGCGGCGTAGGCAAATCGCGCTCGATCGTTGCCTATTCGGCGATCTGCGCGCACAAGCTCGCTTATCCGACGCGCGAGGTGAGCTTCATCCGCTTTCAGTCGAATCGCTCGCCGACCTCCGACGGCGACGTCATCCATTGCTGCGCGGACCACAGCGTCTACGATCCGTCGAGCGGCGCGCGCGTGGTGAGCGGGCCGGCGCCACAGCCGCTCGCCGCGATCGTGCTCGATTACGATGGCGCGGCCGACGAGCTGCACGCCCTTGGCACGCTGGGCGCGGAGCAGTTCGACGATTTTTTCGCCAAGTACGATTTCAAGCTGACGATGGAATACGGCGCCGGCCGTGCGCGCGCGCCGACCGCCGAGACCACGGTGGTGCGCCAGCTCACGCAGTATTGCCGGCAGACGATCCAGTGCTGAGCGCGTCGCGCCCGCGCGGCGCAGCTCACGCTGGGCGCATGCGAACGTAGCCGGGCTGCGCCTCGACGCGGGCGAGCCACGCCTGGATCGACGGAAAGCGATTCAAATCGAAGCCGCCGTCGGGCGCGACATGCGTGTATGCGTAGAGCGCGATGTCGGCCAGGGTGTAGCGGCCGGCGACCAGGAAGGACGACGTTGCGAGCGTTCGCTCCATAATATCCAGCGCGCGATAGCCTCCCTCCATTTTCGAATCCGCAAGCGCGCGCTGCGTCGACGGGTCGGCATGGAAGCGGCGCAGGAAGCGCGCCACCGCGATGTAGGGCTCGTGGCTGTACTGCTCGAAAAAAAGCCATTGCAGCATGCGCGCGCGATCGAGCCGCTCGCCGGGAATGAGCGTCGATCCGTCGGCCAGATAGCACATGATGGCGTTCGATTCGGCGAGAAACACGCCGGGCTCGACCTCGGCGACCGGAACCTTCCCGTTGGGGTTCATCGCCAGGAAACCGGCACTGCGCGTGCGTCCGCTGCGCGTGTCGACCTCGTCCCATTCGTAGGGAAGGGCGAGCGCTTCCAGCACCATGCGCACCTTGTGGCAGTTGCCCGAGGCCGACATGCCATAGATCTTGATCATCGTACCCCCGCCGTGCGGATCGAGCCCGAGCGCCGAGTCTACCCAATCCGCTACAATCGCGGCGCGGGCGAGTTCAAGCTCACGCCCGATGCCTGAATGCCACTCACAACATCGCCTTCCGACGCCGTCATCGAGGTGCGCGCCCTGCGCAAGTCGTTCCGCAACGTGCACGCAGTCAGGGGCATCGACTTCGACGTGCGCAGAGGGACCACGACAGCGCTGCTCGGTGGTAACGGCGCGGGCAAGACGACCACGTTGTCGATGCTGCTCGGCGTCCTGACTCCGACAGCCGGCTCGATACGCGTGCTCGGCGTCGACATGCTGCGCGAGCGCCACAGCGTGCTGCCGCGCATCAACTTCACCTCGCCCTATGTCGACCTGCCGAAGCGACTGACAGTCTCGGAGAACCTTCGCGTCTATGCGCGCCTGTATGGCGTCGATTCGCCGCGGGTGCGCGTCGCCGAGCTGAGCGACGAACTCGATCTTGCCGAGGTGCTCGAGCGGCCGTATGGCAATCTGTCCGCGGGCCAGCGCACACGCGTGAGCCTCGCCAAGGCGTTGCTCAATCATCCCGAGGTGCTCCTGCTCGACGAGCCGACGGCATCGCTCGATCCCGACGTCGGCGACCGCATGCGTACGCTGCTCGAGGCGTACCAGCGCAAGAGCGGCTGCACCATGCTGCTCGCATCACACAACATGGGCGAGGTCGAGCGCATGTGCGACGACGTCATCATGCTGCGCGGCGGGCTCGTCGTCGATCATGCGCCGCCGTCGGCGCTTCTGGAACGCTACGGGCGTGGCAACATGGAGGAGGTCTTCCTCGATATCGCGCGCGAGCGCTCCGCAGCGCTTGTGCCCGAGGCGGCCGGCGAGCGCTCCGAAGCTGGCATCCCTTGAGCGCCGCATGATGAGCTCGAGCGCCGCGCATGCATCGGTCAATCGCATTTTCGCGCTGATCGAGCGTCACGCCTTCCTCCTGCTCAAGTCATGGCCGCGATTGCTGTCGATGGCCTATTACCCCACCGTGACCATGATCATGTGGGGATTCGTGACGATCTACCTGCGGCCGACCAACAATTTCCTCACCGACGCGCCCGGGTTGTTCATCGGCGCGGTTCTGCTCTGGGACATTCTCTTTCGTGGGCAGCTCGGTGTCTCGCTCACGTTTTTCGAGGAAATGTATTCACGCAACCTGGGTAACCTGTTCGTGAGTCCGCTGCGCGCATGGGAGTTGATTACGGGGCAGCTGGTCATGAGCCTGCTGCGCACGCTGATCGGCGTGGGCGCCGCGTGCGTGGTCGCATGGCTTCTGTTTCACTACTCTATTTTCTCGCTCGGCTTACCGCTGCTCGCGTTCTTCGCCAATCTCATCGTTTGCGGGTGGGCGATAGGCCTCGCGGTATCCGGCATGGTGCTGCGCTGGGGACTCGGCGCCGAGGAGCTGGCATGGGCCGCGGTGTTTCTGCTCGCGCCGGTATCAGGCGTGTACTACCCGATCGCGGTCCTGCCGGATTGGCTGCAGGCCGTGGCGCGCTCGATCCCCACCAGCTATGTCTTCGAAGGCATGCGCGCGGTGCTGCTGGAGCACGTTTTCCGCACCGATCTGTTCTTCGCGGCGCTCGCGATCAACGTGGTATTCATGGCCGTCGGCGTGGGGCTGTATCTGCTCGCGATCGGCTACGCGCGCCGCCACGGCATGCTGCTGCAGATGGGCGAGTAGAAGCGGCCCGACTTGAGGGTTTCAACGATCGCCGGCGCTGTCATCGGGACGTGACGCGCCATTTCTTCGCCGCTATGTATGCAACCGAACACACGGCGCGTACGCGAGCGTACACACGGCGATTGTTTGCGCAGACGCGCTTGATGACCGTATAGTCGCCACCAATTCATCGACACAGGTTGCGACGTCGTCACCTCTGGACGTCGGGTGGATTCCCAACGTCACATGGTGCGCACAACGATGTCCGATGTCTTGGATCCGCGCCTGAACAGTCTGCTCGCGCGTCTTCCGCGTCGCGAACAGGAAGCGGTCACGGGGGGGTGCGAGCTCGTGGCATTGAACGTCGGCGTAATCCTGTGCATGCCCGAAGACACCATCGAGCACGTCTACTTTCCGGTCGACAGCTACATCTCCCTGATCACTCCTGCAGGTGGCACCGAAAGCCTCGAAGTCGGCATGGTCGGCAACGAAGGCATGTTCGGAGCCACGTTGCTGCTCGGCGTCGAGGTCGCTGCATTTCGCGGCCTCGTGCAGGGCAGCGGTGCGGCATTGCGCATGAGCGCCAAGCGCTTCGCCCGCGCGCTGCGCGAGCAAGAGAACTTTCATCGCATCATCGACCGCTACATGTTCGTGCTGATGACGCAACTTGCGCAGACCGCGGCATGCACTCGCTTTCATCTCCTCGATGCGCGGCTGGCGCGCTGGCTGCTGATGACGCACGACCGCGCGCACAGCAACACCTTTCGCATAACGCATGAATTCCTCGCCTACATGCTCGGCGTGCGCCGCGCCGGTGTCACCGAGGCGGCGGGGCGACTGCAGGCCAAGGGCCTGATCCGCTACAGCCGCGGACGCCTAGCAGTGCTCGATCGCGCCGGGCTGGAAGCGGTTGCCTGTCCGTGCTACGGCATCATCAAGAACCACTACATCAAGCACATCGGGCGCGCCCGCGCGACGGGTTGAGGCGCGGCAGCCTAGAGAAGTATCGCTGCCGCCACGCGGCGCCCTTCGGCGGCAAGGATGTTGAAGGTCCGGCAGGCCGCCGAAGTATTCATCACCTCGAGTCCGATGCGCGCCTCGCTGAGCGCTTGCGTGAGCTTCGGATGCGGAAAGCGCAGCGTGTCTCCGGTGCCGAGCAGCGCGACCGCTGGGCCGAGCGCCGCGATCGCCTCGAAATCCTGCAACGAGAGATTCTCGAAGCCGCGCGCTGCCCACCCGGTGATGATCTGCTCCGGCGTGACCAGGACGTTCTCGCGGTACTCGACGATGCCAAGGCGCACGAAACCCGGCCCATGCCCGGTGAACACGTTGCCATCGGGTGCGCTTAGATGGAATTTCATGAAGATTGGCGCGATGGCGCTGCCTGGCGGAGAACGAGCAGCGCAATGTTGCATTGCGATAAAAAGGCAAGTCCGATAGCATTATAGCTTCGCCGCCTTTTTCTACGTCGCTCGGACGGTTCCGGGCGCTTACGATAGAAAGTCCCGCATGACCTCTTCCTCCGCAGTCGAATTCGCGCGACTCAAGCGCCTGCCGCCGTACGTCTTCAATATCACCTCCGAGCTCAAGATGGCCGCTCGCCGCCGGGGCGAGGACATCATCGATTTCGGCATGGGCAATCCCGACGGACCGACGCCGGCGCACATCGTCGCCAAGCTGGTCGAGACGGTGCAGCGCCCCGACACGCATGGCTACTCGGTGTCGCGCGGGATTCCGCGTCTGCGCCGCGCGATCTGCCAGTGGTACCAGCGCCGCTGGGGTGTCGAATTCGACCCGGAGAGCGAGGCCATCGTCACCATCGGCTCGAAGGAAGGCATCGCGCACTT
The DNA here is from genome assembly GCA_963816915.1 of uncultured beta proteobacterium. Lineage (GTDB taxonomy): Bacteria > Pseudomonadota > Gammaproteobacteria > Burkholderiales > Casimicrobiaceae > PALSA-1003. The sequence goes on along the minus strand of CAWFMK010000005.1, from coordinate 30,033 downwards.
GGCGCTCGCCACGCTCGGACGCGGCGACACGGTGCTGGTGCCCAATCCCAGCTATCCGATTCATATCTATGGCCCGGTGATCGCGGGCGCGGACATCCGCCAAGTGCCGCTCACCCCGGGCCTGGATTTTTTTGCCGAGCTCGAGCAGGCGATCAAGATGAGCTTTCCCAAGCCGAAAATGCTCATCATCAATTTTCCGGCGAACCCGACCGCGCAGTGCGTGGAGCTTCCGTTTTTCGAGAAGATCATCCAGCTCGCGAAGGAGTACGGCATCTACGTGGTGCACGATCTCGCGTATGCCGATATCTGCTTCGACGGATGGAAGGCGCCGTCGATCATGCAGGTGCCCGGCGCGCGCGACGTCGCCGTCGAATTCTTCACCATGTCCAAGAGCTACAACATGGCAGGCTGGCGCATCGGCTTCATGGTCGGCAACAAGGACCTGGTGCACGCGCTGTCGCGCATCAAGGGCTATCACGACTATGGCACCTTCACTCCGATCCAGGTCGCGTCGATTGCCGCGCTCGAAGGGCCGCAGGACGCCGTCGCCGACATCGCGATGACCTACCAGAAGCGCCGCGACGTGCTGGTCAAGGGACTGCACGAGGCAGGCTGGATGGTCGACCTGCCGAAGGCATCGATGTACGTGTGGGCGAAAATACCTGAGGCATATGCGACGCTTGGCTCGCTCGAATTCACCAAGAAGCTGCTCGCGGAGGCGAAGGTCTCGGTATCGCCGGGCGTCGGCTTCGGCGAATTCGGCGACGGCCACGTGCGCTTCGCGATGATAGAAAACGAATCCCGCACGCGACAGGCGATCAGAGGTGTGAAGCAGATGTTTCGCGAGGACGGGCTGCTGTAGTGGCGACCGGTTCGATGCAGCCGATGCGGGTGGGCCTGCTCGGCATGGGCACCGTCGGGCGCGGCACCTGGGACGTGCTCAACCGGAATGGCGAGGAAATCGCGCGCCGCGCCGGACGCCCCATCCGCATTCAGCGCATCGCCACCCGTACTCCGGAGCGCGCACTGCGTGCGCTCGGAGGCGCGAGCGGCGTGGCGGTCGGCGACGACCTCGATGCGCTGGTCGTCGCCAATGACGTGGATATCGTCGTCGAACTGATCGGCGGGATCGAGCCGGCCAAGCGCCTGGTGCTCTCGGCGATCGCGCATGGCAAGCATGTCGTGACCGCCAACAAGGCGCTGCTCGCCTCGCACGGCAACCAGATCTTTGCCGCCGCGCACAAGGCCGGCGTGATGGTCGCCTTCGAGGCCGCGGTGGCTGGCGGCATTCCCATCATCAAGGCGCTGCGCGAGGGGCTCACCGCCAACCGCATCGAATGGATCGCCGGCATCATCAATGGCACCAGCAACTTCATCCTTTCCGAAATGCGCGCGACCGGAGCTTCGTTCGCCGACGTGCTCGCCGAGGCGCAGCGGCGCGGCTACGCCGAGGCCGACCCGACCTTCGATGTCGATGGAATCGACGCCGCACACAAGCTCACGATCATGTCGGCCATCGCCTTCGGCGTCCCGATGCAGTTCGACAAGGTCTACACCGAGGGCATCAGCGCGCTTACCCGCGAGGACCTGCGCTATGCCGAGGAATTGGGCTATCGCATCAAGCTGCTTGGCATCACGCGACGCGCACGCAGCGCCGGTGGCGACGGCATCGAGATGCGCGTGCATCCGACGCTGGTGCCGAAAAGACGCCTCATCGCCGACGTCGAAGGTGCGATGAACGCGGTGCTGGTGAAGGCCGACGCGGTCGGCTCGACGCTGTACTACGGCGCGGGCGCGGGCGCGGAGCCTACCGCCAGCGCTGTCATCGCCGATCTGGTCGACGTCACGCGCATGCACACCGCCGACCCCGAGCATCGCGTACCGCATCTCGCGTTCCAGCCCGACCAGCTCGCCGACGTTCCCTTCCTGCCGATGGGCGAAGTCGTCACCAGCTACTACCTGCGCATGCGCGTGCTCGATCGTCCCGGCGTGCTCGCCGACATCACGCGCATCCTCGCCGACCGCGACATCTCGATCGACGCGATGATCCAGAAGGAGCCACCGGAGGGCGAGCAGCGTACCGACATCATCCTGCTCACGCATGTGACCGTCGAGAAGAACGCGGTCGCGGCGATCGCGGCGATCGAGGCCCTCGACACCGTCAGCGGCAGCGTCGTGCGCATCCGGCTCGAGGCGCTGAACTGATGCGCTACGTCAGCACGCGCGGTGGCATGTCGCCGCAGACCTTCACCTCGATCCTGCTGCAGGGTCTCGCTCCGGACGGCGGGCTGGCCGTGCCTGAGAGCTATCCGCGCTTCACACCCGCAGATCTCGCGCGCATGCGTCCGATGGGGTATCGCGCGCTGGCCTTCGAGATCCTGTCGCGCTACATGGACGACTTCGCGCCCGCGGACCTGCGCGACATCATTGACCGGACCTACACCGCGAGCGCATTTGGCAGCGACGACATCACGCCGGTGATCGATCTCGAGCGCGGATTGTTCCTGTTGCGAGCGTCGAACGGCCCGACGCTCGCGTTCAAGGACATCGCGCTGCAGTTGCTCGGCAATATCTTCGAGCACGTGCTCGCCGAGCGCGGTGAGACGCTCAATATCCTGGGCGCGACCTCGGGCGACACCGGCCCTTCCGCCGAGTATGCGATGCGCGGCAAGCGCGGCGTGACAGTATTCATGCTGTCGCCGCGCGGGCGCATGAGTCCGTTCCAGACCGCGCAGATGTATGCGTTGACCGATGCCAACATTTTCAACATCGCCATCGACGGCGTGTTTGACGCTTGCCAGGATTTGGTGAAGGCAATCGCCGGCGACGCGGACTTCAAGCGCGACTATCGGCTGGGAGCGGTCAACTCGATCAACTGGGCGCGGGTCGCAGCGCAGATCGTCTACTATTTCAAGGGTTACTTCGCCGCGACGTTCGCAGACACCGAAAAAGTGTGTTTTTCCGTGCCCTCGGGCAACTTCGGGAACATTCTGGCGGGGTACGTCGCACGGGCGATGGGCCTGCCTATCCACAAGCTGATCCTGGCCACCAACGAGAACGACGTGCTCGACGAGTTCTTCAAGTCGGGCCGCTACCGAGTGCGCTCGGCGAGGGAAACGCGCGCGACCTCAAGCCCGTCGATGGACATTTCCAAGGCGTCGAACTTCGAGCGCTTCGTGTTCGATCTCGCCGGACGCGACGCCGCCACGTTGCGCGCTCTATGGGAGCAGGTCGAAGGGCACGGCGGCTTCGACTTCGCGGCGACGCCGCTCGCCGGCAAGCTGCGGGCGGCAGGCATCGTCTCCGGCCGAAGCACGCACGCCGACCGTATCGCCACTATTCGCGACGTCGCCAAGCGCTTCCACCGCGTGATCGATCCGCACACCGCGGATGGTATCAAGGTGGGGCTCGCACATCGCGAAGCCGGCGTCCCGCTGGTATGCATCGAGACAGCGCTTCCGGCCAAGTTCGCGGCGACGATCCGCGAAGCGCTGGGGACCGACCCACCGCGGCCGTCCGCGTACGAGAAGCTCGAGTCGCGTCCGCAGCGGTTCGTGACGCTTCCCGCGGATGTCGACGCGGTCAAGGCGTACATCGGCGAACACGCGCTGGCGTGATGCCGTCCGACAGCCGCGGGCCGCATAACGTCCGATGTACGCCTCTCCCATGTCGATTAAGCGCGTGTTGACGGACCTGCGCTTCAACCTCGCCAGCGGCGCGCGCCTGGCCCTCGGCTTGCCGGTGCGCCTGCTGCTGTTTCGCGTCGGCGTCGCGCAGCTGCTCGCGCTGGTCGGCGTCGACGTCGCGATCAGCATCGTCATCGATCGGCTGCGCAGCGGGCCCGATGCCGTCTTCTCTCTGCATGCGATCGTTTATGAAGGCTTCATCATCGCGGTGCTGTTGTTGTTCGCGTTGCTGCTCGCCGCGACGACGCGCCAGCCGCACCTGCGCCTGGCGATCCCGGTGCTGACGCTCGCCAGCGAGCCGATGTTGAGCGTGCTGAGCGTGCTGCTCACGCTGCCGGGCGCGCAGACCGTCGTCTTCGGCTACCCGGTGCAGTGGATCGGCTTCTGGGTGCTCACCTTCTGGGCGGCGTTCGTCTATTGGCGAGTGGTGGCCACCGCGCTGATGCCGCGGCGCCCGCGCTTCCTCCTGCGCTCGTTCGGCGGCGCATGTCTGCTGCTCCTCGCGATCCCGATTTCGATGTGGTCGTACCAGCCGTGGTGGTACCGCGACGAGCCTGCGCAGACCGCAGACCCGGCGTACGTGAGCCCGGTGACCGAGGCCGCGCTTGCGGCGCAGCAGACGCTGCTCGACGATGCGCTCGACGACCTCGACGAGGAGCGTCCGCACCAGACCGACCTGTATTTCGTCGGCTTCGCGCCCTACGCGAGCGAGGACGTATTCCGCAAGGACATGCAGGTCGCGCGCGACCTGTTCGACGACCGCTTCGACACCGAGGGGCGCTCGATCGTGCTGCTCAACAACCCGCGAACGGTCCTCGACGAGCCGCTGGCCACCGTGACCAATCTGCGCACGACGCTCAAGGAAATCGGCGGCATCATCGATCCCGACGACGACGTGGTGATGATCTACCTCGAAAGCCACGGCACGCGCGACCATCGCCTCGCGGTCGAGTACTGGCCGCTGCAGCTCGACCCGCTGACGCCCGCCGCACTTCGCGAGATGCTCGACGAAGCAAAGATCAAGTGGCGCATCATCGTCGTCTCCGCGTGCTATTCGGGTGGCTTCATCGACGCGCTCAGAGACGATCACACGCTGGTGATGACCGCATCCGCCACCGATCGGACATCGTTCGGCTGTGGCACGGAAAGCAACGCGACGTACTTCGGCGACGCGCTGTTCCAGCATGCGCTGCGCTTCGAAGATTCGTTCCTGAAGGCTTTCGAGGACGCGCGCCAGCGCATCACCGAGCGCGAGAAGGCGGAAGGCCAGGCGCCGCCGTCGGACCCGCAGATTTCGGTCGGCGACGCGATGGCGGAGAAGCTGCCGAGCCTGGAAGCGGCGTTGCGCGCGCGGCGCAGCGGCAGCACGATCTAGTCTGCGCGCTTGCCATCGCGGCAGTAGAATCACATCGTTCGCAGTCGCTATCTCGACATGACCTCCGCCTCCGCAAAGACGCGTCCGCTTTCCGGGCTCAAGGTGCTCGAGCTCGGACAACTCATCGCCGGTCCCTTTGCGGGCAAGGTTTTCGCGGAATTCGGCGCCGAGGTGATCAAGGTCGAGCCACCCGCCGCCGGCGGAGCGCAGGGAGGCGACCCGCTGCGTCAGTGGCGACTGCTGCACGAAGGCACGTCGCTGTGGTGGTACGTACAGGCACGCAACAAGAAGTCGGTCACCGTCGACCTGCGCAACAAGGAAGGTCAGAACATCGTGCGCCGGCTCGCCCGCGACGCCGACTTCGTGATCGAGAATTTCCGCCCAGGCACGCTGGAGAAGTGGGGATTGGGCTACGACGCGCTCGCCGCCGACAATCCGGGGCTGATCATGATCCGTCTGTCGGGGTTCGGGCAGAGCGGCCCCTACCGCGACCAACCGGGTTTCGGCGCGATCGGCGAATCGATGGGCGGCATGCGTCACGTCACCGGTTTTCCCGACCGGCCGCCGGTGCGTCCGAACATCAGCATCGGCGACGCGCTCGCATCGCTGCACGGCGTGATCGGCGCGCTGATGGCGCTGCATCATCGCGAAGCGCATGGCGGCAAAGGACAGGTCGTGGACGTGGCGCTCTACGAGGCGGTGTTCAACATGATGGAAAGCCTCGTTCCCGAGTACGACCTGTTCGGCGAGATCCGCGCGCGCATCGGCACCGGACTGACCAACATCGTGCCATCCAACACCTACGTGACTCGCGACGGCAAGAGCGTCGTGATCGCCGGCAACGGCGACAGCATCTACAAGCGGCTGATGCACGCGATCGACCGCGACGACCTTGGACAGGATCCCGCGCTCGCCGACAACCGCGGACGCGTCGCGCGCACCGCTGACATCGATGGTGCGATCGCCGCCTGGAGCGCCAATCACGACCTGGATGCCGTGCTCGCCGCACTCAAGGCCGCCGACGTCCCGCATGGCAAGATCTACACCGCCGCGGATATCGTCGACGATCCGCAGTACCGTGCGCGCGACATGATCTGCGAAATGAAGCTGGCCAGCGGCGCCACGCTGAAAATGCCCGGTATCGTGCCCAAGCTGTCGGACACCCCGGGAACGCTCGACTGGGTCGGCCCGGCGCTAGGCGAGCATACCGATGCGGTATTGCGCGCCGCTGGCTACGACGCCGACGAGATCGCGCGGCTGCGTGCGTCCGGTGCGATCTGAGGCGCGCAGCCGCCAACGATCAGGAGGTCACTATGTCCGAGCGCGTGTTCATCAACGATGTCGTCGCTCGCGACGGATTCCAGATCGAGCCCGAGTTCATCCCGACCGAGCGCAAGATCGAACTCATCGACCTGCTCTCGGCCACGGGCGTGGCGAAGATCGAGGCGACGTCCTTCGTCTCGCCCAAGGCGGTGCCCGCGCTGCGCGATGCGGCCGAGGTCATGGCTGGCATCCGGCGCAATCCGGCGGTCACCTACGTAGCGTTGATCCCGAATGCGCGCGGCGCCGAGCGCGCGCTCGCCGCCGACGTCGACGAAGTAGTGATGGTGGTATCGGCTTCGGAAACGCACAACCGCGCCAACGTGCGGCGCAGCGTCGCGCAATCGTTCGGGGGCTTTCGCGAAGTGTTCGACGTGCTGCGTGGCAGCCGCACGCGCGCGAGCGGCGCCGTGGCGACGACGTTCGGCTGTCCCTTCGAAGGCGTCCTGCCCGATGCGCAGGTGCTCGACTGCGTCGCGCGTTACGTGGAGCTGGGTGTCGACGGCGTGACCTTCGGCGACACCACCGGCATGGCCGATCCGCTGCGCGTCGAGCGCCTCGCGCGGGCGGTGCAATCGCGCTGGCCCGACCTGCCGTTGACGCTGCACTTCCACAACACGCGAGGGATGGGGCTCGCCAACGTGCTGGCTGGCGTGTCTGCAGGCGTGCTGCGCTTCGAAGGCTGTCTCGGCGGGCTGGGCGGATGCCCTTTCGCGCCCGGCGCTACCGGCAATGTGTGCACCGAAGACGTCGTGCACATGCTGCAATGCATGGGCTACGACACCGGAGTCGATCTCGACCGGTTGCTGGCCGCCTCGCGCCGCCTGCGCGAGATCGTCGGGCACGATCTTCCCGGCCAGGTGGTGAAGGCGGGCAAGGTTTCCGACCTGCACAAGCCGCCGGCTGAGCTCGAGACGCAGCGTTGACAGTGCCGGGGCGCTGTGTGAGCATCGCCGCTCCCACGCGCCGTCGACAGCAAGCGCGGCGCGCAACATCGGTCGACCGCCGCCGTATTTCTGGAGGAGCAAGATGAAGCTGTTTCGCATTCTGTTCGCAGCCGCGCTCGCCGCCACTGTTTCCGTTGACGCTTTCGCGCAGGGCAAGATCGAGAAGCCCAAGGTCAGCATCGCTGTCGGTGGCAAGGCTGCGTTCTACTACCTGCCGCTGACCATCGCCGAACGTCTGGGCTATTTCAAGGACGAAGGTCTCGACGTCGAGATCAGCGATTTCGACGGCGGCTCGAAGGCGTTGCAGGCGGTGGTCGGCGGCAGCGCCGACGTCGTCTCCGGCGCGTGGGAGAACACGATCGATCAGCAGCCCAAGGGATTGCAGCTCCAGGGCTTTGCCCTCCAGGGCCGCTATCCGATGATTTGCGTCGGTATCGCCAAGGCGAAGGCGGCGAACTACAAATCGCCGAAGGACCTCAAGGGCATGAAGATCGGCGTCAGCGCGCCGGGTTCCAGCACGAACCGCGTGGTCTTGCGTTTGCTGGCCAAGGACGGGCTCAAGGGCGATGACGTGTCGATTATCGGCGTCGGCACGTCGTCAGGCGTGATCGCCGCGATCACCAGTGGTCAGGTCGATGCGGTATCGAACCTCGATCCGGCGATGGCGATGCTCGAGAGCATGGGTGCGGTGACCGTTATTGCCGATACGCGCACTGCCAAGGGCACCGAAGCGGTGTTCGGCAGCGCCGACATGCCCGCGGCCGCGCTGTACGCGCCGATCAGCTTCATCCAGAAAAACCCGAATACGGTACAAGCGCTGACCAACGCCATGGTGCGCGCGCTGCTTTGGCTGCAGAAGGCGACGCCGGAGCAGGTGGTGGCGACGGTGCCGCCGGAATATCTGCTCGGCAACAAGGACGCCTATCTCGCGAGCTACATCAAGCTCAAGGATGCTTACTCGCCGGATGGGATGTTCACGGAAGCCGGGGCGCAAAACACTTTGAATTACCTCGCCTCGTTCAATCCCGCGATCAAGCCGGCCGACATCAAGCTCGCGCAGACGTTCGACAACAGCTACGCACAAAAGGCGCTCGCCAAGTACAAGAAGTAGGCCGCTAGCCGCAATCTGGAAAAGGCTTGAGCGCTCCGGCACTTCTGATCGACAACGTAACCTGCGCGTTCGCCTCGCGCGAGCGCTCAGGCGAGCGCTACACGGCGGTCAAGGACACGACGCTGAAAGTGGCGCCGGGCGAGTTCGTGTCGGTGGTCGGGCCGACCGGCTGCGGCAAATCGACGCTGCTCAACGTCGCCGCCGGATTGCTGCAACCGTCGTCGGGCAACGTGCGCGTGCTGGGGGAGCCGCTGGCGGGCATCAACCGCCACTCGGGCTACATGTTCCAGGCCGAGTCGCTGATGCCATGGCGCAACGCCATCGACAACGTCCGCGCGGGGTTGGAGTTCAGCGGCGTCGCGCGCCAGGAATCGGACCGGCGCGCCACCGAATGGCTGGCGCGCGTGGGCCTGGCCGGATTCGAGGCGCGCTATCCGCACGAACTCTCCGGAGGCATGCGCAAACGCGTCGCCCTCGCGCAGATGCTGATCCTCGATCCCAAGATCATGCTCATGGACGAGCCGTTTTCGGCGCTCGACATCCAGACTCGCCAGCTCATGGAAAACGAGCTGCTCGAGCTGTGGTCTGCGGATCGCAAGTCGGTGCTGTTCATCACCCATGATCTGGAAGAAGCGATCGCGCTTTCGGACCGGGTGATCGTGCTCTCGGCAGGACCGGCCACGCATCCGATCGGCGAGTTCGCGATCGACTTGCCGCGGCCGCGCGACGTCAACGAGATCCGGCTGACGCCGCATTTCGTCGAACTGCACTCGAAGATCTGGCACACGATGAAATCCGAAGTGCTCAAGGGCTATGCGCAAAGCAAGAAAAACTAGCTTGCGTGGCTCGCCCGGTCGGCTTGCGCTGTATCACCTGCTGCTGCTGGGTGGCGTGTTCGGCATTTGGTATGTCATGACCGAGCCGGGGCTGATTCCGCCGTTCTACTTCGACGATCCGACGCGCGCCAAGTTCTTTTTCGGTCAGCCGCAGGAAGTGGCCAAGCGCATCTGGAGCTGGTTTGTCGGCGGCAGCATCTACCTGCACCTGGGAGTGACATTGATCGAAACGCTGCTCGCCTTCGCCATCGGTACGCTGCTCGGTCTCGTGTTCGGACTGTGGCTTGCGCTGGCGCCCACGGCGTCGACGCTGGCCGATCCCTACATCAAGGCGATGAACGCGATGCCACGCGTGATCCTGGCGCCGATCTTCGCGGTGTGGTTCGGACTGGGCATCGCCTCCAAGGTCGTGTTCGGCATCACGCTGGTGTTCTTCATCGTGTTCTTCAACGTCTACCAGGGCGTGAAGGAAGTAAGCCCCGTAGTGCTCGCCAACGCGCGCATGCTCGGAGCGTCGGGCAAGCAGCTGCTGCGCTACGTGTACCTGCCGTCGGCGACCAGCTGGGTGTTCTCGAGCCTGCACACCTCCGTCGGCCTCGCGTTCGTCGGCGCGGTCGTCGGCGAGTACCTCGGCTCGGCGCGGGGCGTGGGATACCTGATCCACCAGGCCGAAGGCGTGTTCGACATCGACACGGTGCTTGCCGGCATCCTGGTGCTGACACTGTTCGCGCTGGTGCTCGACTTCATCGTGACGCGCATCGAGAACCGCCTGCTGGTCTGGCGTCCCGGAACAGCGGAAACCGAAGCGATATAGGAGACAGTCATGGAGGGTGCAGCGCAGGGACTTCGTGTCGTCATCACCGCCGGTGCCGCCGGCATCGGCCGTGCCTTCGCGCAGACCTTCGTCGAGGCCGGCGCCAAGGTGTTCGTGTGCGACATCGACGCCAAGGCGCTCGACGTGATGAAGCGCGAGCTGCCGCAGGCCGGCAGCGTGATCGCCGACGTTTCCGATCCGAAGCAGGTCGATGCGTTGTTCGCGGCGGCGGCATCGTTTCTGGGCGGACTCGACGTGCTGATCAACAACGCCGGCATCGCCGGTCCGACGGCGCGCATCGAGGAGACGAGCATCGAGGACTGGGATCGGACGCTCGCCGTTGACGTCAACAGCATGTTCTACTGCACGCGTCTGGCCGTGCCGCTGCTGAAGGCGGCGGGCGGGGGGTCGATCATCAATCTGTCGTCGGTCGCGGGGCGCCTCGGCTACGCGATGCGCACGCCGTACTCGACCGCGAAGTGGGCGGTGGTCGGCTTCACCAAGAGCCTCGCCAACGAGCTCGGGCCGTCGAACATCCGCGTCAATGCGATCCAGCCCGGACTGGTCGACGGCCAGCGCTTGCGCAACGTGATCCGCGACAAGGCCAAGGCGCTGGGCGTGAGCGAAAAGGAATTCGAGGCGCAGCTCGTGTCGCGCGTGTCGCTGCGGCGCATGGTGAGCGCGCAGGACATCGCCAACACGGCGCTGTTTCTGGCGACGGCGGCGGGGTCCAACATTTCCGGGCAGGCGCTGTCGGTGTGCGGCAACGTCGAGTCGATTGTCTAGGAGAAAGATATGGCCGCGCGTCGCGACAAGGTCATCATTACCTGCGCCGTCACCGGCGCGATCCACACGCCGACGATGACGCCGTACCTGCCGATCACGCCGCAGGAAATCGCCGACGGCGCGATCGGCGCGTGGCAGGCCGGCGCGGCGATCATCCATCTGCATGCGCGTGACCCGCTCGACGGCCGGCCGACGCCGGACCCGAAGGTGTTCATGCAGTTTCTGCCGCGCATCAAGGCCGAGACCGACGCGGTGATCAACATCACTACCGGAGGCGGCCACAACATGACTGTGCAGCAGCGCCTCGAGGCGCCACTGGTGGCGAAGCCCGAGATGTGCTCGCTCAACATGGGGTCGATGAACTTCGGGCTGTTTCACCTCACGGGCAAGTACGAGCAATGGAAGCATGAATGGGAGCCGCAGTACCTTGAGAACACGCGCGACTTCATCTTCCGGAATACCTACAAGGACATCGAGTTCTCGCTGCAGCACCTGGGCGTGGAATGCGGTACCAAGTTCGAGTTCGAGTGCTACGACGTCGGGCATCTGTACAACCTGGCGCACTTCGTTGACCGCGGACTGGTCAAGCCGCCGATGCTGATCCAGACCATTTTCGGCATTCTCGGAGGCATCGGGCCCGAGGCCGACAACCTGATGCACATGAAACGTACCGCGGATCATCTGTTCGGCGATGCGTATCACTGGTCGATCCTCGGTGCGGGCCGTCACCAGATGGGCCTGATCACGATGGGCGCGATCATGGGCGGCCATTGCCGGGTGGGCATCGAGGACAGCATCTACCTGGCCAAGGGCGAGCTCGCCAAGACCAACGCCGCGCAGGTGGCGAAGATCCGCAGAATTCTGGGCGAGCTCTCGCTGGAAGTTGCGACGCCCGACGAAGCGCGCGAGATGCTCGCGCTCAAAGGACGAAACGCCGTGGGGTTCTGAGGTGTGTAGAGGCGCGCCGAGTCGCGTTTGCCCTGGCACGCGTTACGCCGTATAATTACAGGTTCTGACGCGGGGTGGAGCAGTCTGGCAGCTCGTCGGGCTCATAACCCGAAGGTCACAGGTTCAAATCCTGTCCCCGCAACCAATTCAATCAACGGCTTGCCTTCGGGCAGGCCGTTTTAGTTTTCGTCCTGGGTAACGCCGGGGTAACGTGAAGGGGCGTTTCGAGCCCAAATCACATCCTAGCGCGGTTATGCGTAGGCGCGGATCGGTTGCGGGTTCTGAGAGACAAACGGACGCGATGACGAGTAGATTCCACCTGCACAATGCGTTTGCGAACAGCGCACGTTGGAGGATATATGCTTGGAAAAGCTCACCGCATCCTCAGGATTGCGCTGACCGGGGTCTCGTGCCTGCTTTTGTTCAACCTGACGTTTGCGCAGTCCGCCTTCCCTCCACCAATTGACTGGCTAACTCAGGAGCCGGTTTCACTATTCGATTGGGGGATGAGCCACGCAAATGACGCGGCCAATCGCGCCTTTGAGCGACTAAAGATTGAACAAACTCGAGACATTGCGGCAGCAGACAGAGCAAAGGCGTCGGGAATAAAGCCTTTGCGCAGTAATCCATTTGGCGAAATGAGTCTTGGCTTCGCCTGGGTTGATTGGGACGCTGGTATTGGTGGACCATTGATTGGAATGCAGGTGCTTACTGATGGCGGTCCAGCGCCGAACGATGCGCAGTGCGCAGCAATGCTTGATGAATTTCATAGCCGCGTGTTCGCAGCTGCGGGAATCTCGTATTACCCCTACGACCCGGTTGTGATTCCCGGTAAGGCGTCGCCCAAGGTCGATGTCGCTGCGCAGGAGAAGAACATGCGTGATGGAGCGGTGCTTGCGTTTTCGCGCTGGTTCGGCCACGCCAACTACGCCAACACAAGCCAGCCTAGGGGCATACCCGAATACCTCGCGGCGCATTCGCAAATTCACATACGCGTCTATACCTACGCCACCGACTACTTGGATAACACTCTTCTATCTTGCTGGAGGCCATTCGCGAGCAGGAGTACGACGATCACGAAGAAGCTGCGAAACTAGATTACGCTTGAGCCTGCATCAAGCAGGCGCCGGGGTAGGAAGACGTTCCTTACAGGTATGCTCACTATGGCTTTCTTGGGACGTCTCGCGACTCAATGACCACGCGGATAGCCTTCCTTTGTCCCGACGCCACCACATTGTCCCAGGAGTAGTTCATCCCTGCTTCGCGTGCCAGCCGGACAACGTCCGCCAACTAAAGCGAGCAAGCGTCAGTCGCAGCAATGCCGATTTCCGTGGGGCGGCGTTCGCACGGGAATAACGGCGCGCCCGAGCCGCCGGGCGATGTGCGTAAAGCGTCCGGCTACTTGCGACAACCCTTCAATTCCGTGCTTTGCGCCGGCCAGCGTGGAGTCGGTCAGTCTGCGATCTTTGCGCCCATTTCTCTCGCTATCAAGCAAACCTTTTTGGCAATCTCATCCGCGTTGCCTTCGCCCTGCGTAAAGGTTTTGCTCGGCGAGAGCATCTTCCACTGTTGCCGACTCGCGCCCGGCTGGAAATCCAGCGATAGGCTGTAATTCGGCTTGGCTGCCGCAGCATTTGACATCTCGCTGCCTTTGCCTGGGCCTTCATAGTAGACAAACTGAACAGAAGCGCACTCCATGCTTGCGGCAAATTGCGTAGCTAATTCATTCTCGAATTTGCGCACGGCTTGAACCGGATCGGGCGTGCAGGCTTCGACTATCGGCGACAGCTCTCGGCAAGAAGTCACTTGGTCGCAGCCAACCTGGGACACAAGCGTTGTGTTTTCTTTGTGCCACCTGTTCGCGTTCTCGCAAGCATTCTTGGCGTAGTCACCATCCCACCAGCCGTCTAGCACGACTACGGGCGGCGGCTTGCTACAGCCGACAATCGCCAAAATTGATAAGAACGATAGTCGACCGTGCTGTTTAAAAATTTGCCCCCCAATCAACAAGCCCAGACCTTAGGCTGTGAGCTTCTTATGTTTTGCAGAGCCATGGCCTGTGTGTTCAGACAGTGGGTGCTCAACATCGCGAATAACACTGCCGGTGTCGGAGTCAACTACACGTTCTTTGTACATATTGTTCTTGCGGTCAATGATTCGTTCTTTCTGCATTAGGTGCCCCTTTGCATTAAATTCGTGGCCGCGCAATGCTTCGTGATCGTATTTCCCCCGCGTTTTCTTGCCGGTGCGTGAGACCCCTTTTACCGGAACACGACCGGCTTCAACTTTAGTCGAGACGCCTACAAGTTGAACCGTCACATTTCTCGATTCCTTGCGGTATACCATTGCTCAGATACCTAGCTGGCGATCAAACGAGGATTAGCAACGTCATTTTCTGCGGCCAGCTTACGCCCATCGTGTCCGAGTTGTCACCATGCGCGGACCCGGTTGAGCGAGTGGTTCTGGAGTCATGTGTCAAAACTTGCCCCATTTGTAGCGCCAACCGATATAGCGTGAAAGACCATTGAGGTCTGGGAAGAGTGAGCTGTCGTTAATGCCGCAGGCGTCGAGTACACGCTTGATTTCAATACAAGCGCCGGAAGCAATAACCCACTGCGTTAAGCCCGGTGGTGCGAACGCTTCGGTTGGGCTGGGATGGAGCGTGAAAACGCTTCGCTGCGCAGGAATACGCGCGGCGATGTGCGGGGGCCTGTAAATTCCCGGAGTGCTCGCGTTGAAAGGTTGGTTCTCGTCAGTTCTGCTGCTCTGTCGCAAGCCATGGACCCCGTAGATTACGGCGTCGCCCCTTGTTCCAGCGGCTTCAACGGCAAAGAAGGCTGCGGCAAGAATGCTTTCTGTCCAATCAAGCAGCCGCGTGGACATTCCATGGTGCTGGGCAATCGCGAGCCATTCAATGTCTGAAGAAGGCGAATGCGTGAGGTATGGGCGAGCCTGCCGCTTGAAGAGTTCGAGAGCAGCGCGCTCATGCGCAACATCGTGTGGCTTCTTACGAGGAGCGTTTTTGTCCGTTCCCACGCGGCCAGCTTTCGGTTTGAGCTCGTAGCTGAGGGAACCTTCGCCCCGAAAAATCCAACGTCCATCGGCGCACTCCGCTGCGACGGACGCGAGATCAGTCCATGATGCGACGTTCATGACGCCCAACGAAAGAAGGTAACCGGCGTGCCTGCGGAACGCGTAACAGCACGACAATGCGGGCATGTGCGATACGGACGAAGCCACGGCGACGTGGGCGTCCACGTCGAGCGACGAGTTAGGCCTCTCACGTTTGTCTCAACCAAGCTGACCGGCGACCGCCGGCGGGCTGAATACCCGCCGGCGGGCGTCCGGTTGAGCGAATAGGAGGGACTTCCCCTACTCACGTCGGCAGCGGAGTGCCACGATTGAATTTCCACGTTCAATCCAGGAGAGGGGGAAGTCATGAGCGAGATTACTACCGTGGGGCTGGATTTGGCAAAGCGGGTGGTGTCGTTGTGTGGTGAAGATGCGAGGGGCCGGGTGGTGGTGCAACGCACGCTGCGCCGCGAGGCGGTACTGGCGTGGTTTACGCAGCGGCCGCCGTGCCGCGTCGGGATGGAGGCGTGTGCGAGCGCGCATTGGTTCGCCCGTGAGCTGGCTGCGCTCGGGCACACGGCGAAGATCATTGCGCCGGAGTTCGTGCGGCCGTTCCGGTTGTCGGGGAAGAACGATAGCAACGATGCGGCGGCGATCTGTGCGGCGGTGCGCCAGCCGCAGCTACGCTTCGTGACGGTGAAGAGCGCGCAGCAGCAGGCGCGCCTGGTGGTGCATCGCCTGCGTCAGGGCTGGCAGGAAGAACGCACCGCGGGAATCAATCGCCTGCGTGGGCTGCTGGCCGAATTCGGTCGGGTCTATGCCAACAGTGCGTCCGCAGCATTGGCGGGAGCGCGTGCCATTTTGGCCGACGAGACGCTGCCGCCGGCACTGCGACGAGGGGTGGTGTGGCAGCTCGAGCACTTGCGCGAGATCGAAGCGCATCTGGCCGACTGCGACCGCGAGATCGCACAGGATGTCCGTGACGATCCGCGCGCGCAGCGGATGGTACGCTTGAGCGGTGTCGGCGTGCTCACCGCCAGCGCGGTCGCGGCGACGGTGGCCGATGCGCACCAGTTCCGCTGCGGCCGTCAGTTCGCGGCGTGGCTGGGGATCACGCCGCGACAATACTCGACCGGCGGCAAGCCCCGACTGGGCCGTATCACGCGCCGTGGTGACACCTACCTGCGTTCGCTGTTGGTGCAGGGTGCACGGTCAGCATTGCAGGCCGCACTGCGCGCTGTGCCGTCGCGGCGAACCCGACTATCAGCATGGATCGTCACTACCTACGCGCGCATCGGCTACCACAAGACGCTGGTCGCTATCGCCAACAAGCACGCGCGTCTGCTTTGGGTGTTGCTCGCCCGTGACGAGCCGCTACGGGCGCACACCGCCATGAACTGATTTGCCGTTTCACTTCCAAACGACTGCGAGGGAGACAAGCTAAGACGATGGTCAGACCGACGCTGCGCGCACCTGGCTAACCTGACGGCCGCAACGCGAGGCCGATGAGCGAATGAGGGCGCAGCGCGCGGTTCCTAGCATGGCCCGGGTGCGAACCGATCACCCAACACGGCCGAATACAGAGTTGCAGTCTGATCCTTCGTCAACGCCAATCACTCTTGCATTTCCGGGGAAGTCCATACAGACGGGTTAGGCCGTACCACTGGGTGCTTCGTAGTCAACGATCTCAATGCCTGCGCGTTTGTATCGTTCCCAGCCGTCCAAGTCCGGAAACTCGCGGCTAATGTGCGTGAGTGCATCATGTTCAGAGCGAGTTACAACGCAAGCCACTGCGCTTCGAAGAATTTGATCGACGGAGTCAGGGTTCTTGAGCATCGCATCGATCGGCGATTTCCGCTGAAACACGTGGTCGTGAGCCAGCTCGCCTTCTGAAGCGGATTCGGTTGTCCGAGAGCGATAACGGGTTTGATACTTTGACATTGGCGCTGCTTCGGTTATTTTCCAGATGCAGATCGAAAGCAATTCGCGCTTGTGCGCCAGGATATAGATCGAGGCGGACGATAGCATTCGCAGCGGTAATGGCACTGCGGATGCGTTTATCCGCGTCGGGATGAGTACGATAGTTCACACGTGTCTGTGCGGCCCCGCGTTGAGCGGGTTAGGCCGCATCGTCGTCGGAAGGTGGGGGTGTCTGCTTCAACTTAAGTAGCGCTTCTGCGCTTAATGCTATGCGTCTTACTGATCCGTCGATTTGGTTCGAGACATTTGCCATTGATTTTGCCGAGTGCTCGATCTCTTTCAAACTTTTCGCAACTGAAAGGGCAGGCGGTTCAGATGCGTCGGTTCCGAGATAGGAAAGAACCTCTAGCCTAGCCTCACCGGAAAGGCGCCGCCGGCCGTGACGATACTTGTATTTGAGCGTAATTGGCTCAGAGCCCAACGCTTGGGATAGACCACCGAATTGGCCCCATGTAACGCTGCGTGAGTCTCCAGGTCCTAGAGCCGGAATGCCAGTGGCGAATGGGCCGTCCCTTATGACATGCGGTTCTGTCGCTTCGGCAGCGGAAATTCCCCATGCCTTTTCTGGAATCGGCCGAGACGGAAAAAACGCTACATCGGTCGCGATGTCACGCCCGATGTTTTCGACGACGAGCATGAGAATTGTGGGGCGCTCGAAATCATGCTTGACGTATACGATGACCTTGGGCTCGGATTGTGCACGAAAAAGTCGCAAGGTAAGGTATGTGTATATCGAGGAAACCAGGGCAGTAACGATCGCAGCAAGAGCTGCAATCGCTGCCCAAAGGAGTGCCCAGTCCGGCAATAGAAGCTGACTGATCGACATAAGCGTTGCGACCTAACGCAACAAGCTAACCGGCGCCGAGCGGACGGCGCGCAGCGCCGCCGGGGATTCATCCATCATTGCTATTGGCGCCGTAGCCACGCGTCTTCACCGCCAGGAGAACGCAAACAACGGAAAGGATGTTGACGGGAATAGTCCACCGCGGCGAGCCAAGCTCAAACAATGCAAGAAGCGAGACCAAGCTACCGGCAATCGCGATCGCCACGAGTGCGTAATAGAGCCAACGTTTCTGATTGGAGCGCATTAATGCCTCCCGAAGAGTGACGCCTAACGCAACGAGCTAACACTCAAATAGTGGTGCCTAATGCTGATCGGCCAAACCGGCGTCCAGCCTACACCTGCCTAGCCCGGCCTGTCATTTGAAAGGTACGGCCAGCGGCGGCTTTCGGCCAACTCCGGAAGTACGCCGGCAGAAAGTCTCTCGTCGAGAACAGCCGGTCCCAGGACACACCGGACTGACGACGACGCCGTACACGCTGCGACCAATCCTCCGAAGCGGACCAGCAACGATCTTGGCCGCCGTCAGCCGCCGATTGGCGGCTCGAACGTCCGCTGCTTGAAGAATCGAATTAGCGGTATCGACCCGTTTCGGTCAGTCGCGTTTCTCGCAAGCGGACAGTCTCGGGCGAAGGTGGCCGGCACCAATCGCGTAGTGCGTCTCGATTGCGCGCGATCAAGACTAGACCGCCAATGCGCTCAGCGCGCTGCTTGCGAATGGATTTCAAGACGTACAGCCTGGGGGCACTGGACCGACGCGGCTTAAGGCGATCAGTCCAGACAAGCCGATGCTGCTTCCGCCCGTGAAATTGTAGGCAAACGTCGCCGCCGAGCAACTCTGGAATGCCAGCGTTCCGCTGCCCACTGGCGTGGTTTTCTGGCGCGGCGGCGTCGCAGTGTCAAACATTCCGCCGGTGGTTTCGTAGATCGTCACGGGAATGGAGCGCTTACCCGGCGTGAAGTCGCCTTGCGCCGTATACCAGCGTTGTCCGGCCGCCCCTAAGGTACTGCCGCTAGGCAGATACGTATACCAAGCGGCGAACAGCGCGTTGGAATTCGAGTTGACCTCAATGGTCAAGCCCTGCCCCGACGTGGCCGCATTGAACCAGTTCCCCGAAAGACCGAAATCCGCGTTGGTAGGGTGCTGGCTCGTAGTCGAGCATGTCACGTTCTGCGTTAGACGTGTCAACGGGATCGTCCCGGTGCGCCCCGTACCGTCGGTGAAGGCGTATGACATCTGGCCGCTCGTGCACGTGTCGAAGCTCAGCGTCGCGGTCCCGACCGCCTGCGCATTGGTCACGGGTGGCGCAGTGAAGTTGCCACCAGTGTTCTGATAGATCGTTAGCGCAGCATTGGGCTGTCCGGTCGCCACGGGGCCCTGGACCGTGTACCAGCGCTGGCGGTCCGCGCCACCAGCAACGGTGTCGTAGGTGAACCAGCTCACAAAGATCGAACCTGTTCCAGATGATGGATTGGGAAAGATCTCGACTTCGATCCCTTGGCCGCTAGTCGCGGCTTTGTACCACGACCCCGTTAGTCCATGCTGATTAAGATCGGGGGCAGCAGGGGGCGGCACGGTGGAAGGAAAAGTGGCGAAGACGTTCAAACCTGTGTTCTTGTCGAAGATCGACGCACCCGTGCCATCAACACTGTTCAGAGGCAGGGCAAAGGCTGGTTGCCCACTAAGCGATGGTGCAGGATCGGGGACGAGAAGGGCAGCAGATATCTGCCCCGAAGGCAGGGAGGTCGGCAAGGTCACGTTGAGAGTGAATGTATGCGCGACCGGCGTTGCTGATGAAGCGAGCGTTCGCAGGTCCAAGTCCCCGAGTGGAATCGAATACTGGGCGATCGTGCTTCCATTTGATACAAGTGCCAATACCGCCGGGCGCGCTCTGACGACGCGGCCATAGCCGGCATTAACCATCGTCAACGCAATTTGCAGCGCACCGCCAGGGGCCGCGTCACCGTTGATGCTCGCACTCTGTAAGACGATGCGCGTTCCGACTTTGTTCAAAAACCCGGGCGTGCATCCAATTGCATCTAGATAAGTCCCGATCTCGGGCGGATAGAAGTGAAGGGAGATCGATTGGAGATGATACAAATAGGAATATTGTTCAAGTGAAGCGCAATTCTGTAGCGTCGGGTAAAGCGCACCGAACTCACCAGCAAACATTGACACGGTTGAGAGGGCCTCGGCGTACGTTACAAGTTGCTGCGTGGAATAGCCACCTCCCGGATTCCAAGTGCCAGCATCGAATTGCTCCGACGCATAGTAGTCATCGTGCAATCCAAGATTCTCCCGTGGGACGAAGGTTCCCGTGTATGCAAGCAGGTCGCGCGGGTAGCGTACGAGTATCGGAAAATAAGAGCCAAAATACGAGATCTCCTTGTCGAGCACGATTTTGTGCGCGCCAGCCGTATCATTCCCATTCGTCGAGTCGTGCCACTCACCCCAAGTGCCGATAAATCCAGCCTCAAGTGCGAAAATCAAATCCTTGTTTTTGATAAGAATCGGCGCCAACTGATCAATGTGGCTGGCGATGATGCTAATTGGCGCATCCATCGCCGATGGACCTATTGGGCCGAAGTTGTAGGTGAATCGGATTATTAGGCGGACACCCTTGCCCGCGCGGGCGGAAATTCCCATATCGATCTTCGCAAGCATGTCCGAAGAGAGGGGGCCCGTTACGGCTGGCTGCTGGGAGCATGGGTCGAAATCGACTTGCCCGCTTAAGCAAATGTAGAGGCGAATAACCTTCGTGGGGCCATAAGTCCCATAAGTCGTGGCAAAGTCTGTCGATCCCGGGGTCCAGAAGTATGCGTCCCCATATGGCGCGCCTTCGCTCGTAGGAATTGTTATCACGTTCGGTTGAAAGCTCCACTGAGCTGATATTGCGTCTACGGCCTGGGGTGCGCCCAGCAGCATTAAGCAAAGCGCGACCGCGCTCGCTCGGAGAATCAATTTTGGAATCGATGGGGTTTGCAATCCCGTTCTCCCAAAAAGTTCCACTGCCCTATGTCGACGGCCTCGCCTCGAATCACGGGCCGGATTGTATTACCGGAGGCGCCTGATGAGCAATTTGGCTTGACCGGTACTTCGCAAAGTGCGACGAGACTCTTCGACCGTTCCGTGGTGATCGGCATCATTTTTGCGTGGGTCAACGGCCATGCGCAACGGCCGCCTTCGAGGACGAGGGGCTATGACCGGTTCTGGCCGCGAGCTGAGATTCCCCTGCGCCGCCGTTAGCTGCCCTTGGAGTTGTTAGCGTCTGACGCGAATGTCGGCAAACGGGCGCCGTTGCGAATTCACACTACCGGCCAGGAGCGGACGTAGCGCATTGCGCCCCATTGCAGTCATTCCGGTGCGCGTTTGCCCCGAGCGCTCATTTGCGCCGCACGCCGAATCTCGTCGCAAACGCAATCCGACTAGCTGGCTCACTGCGCCTGCACCACGCTCACTCATGCCTGGCTGCAGCGGTAGTTACCGGCGGTCGGCAGCTTTTGTTGACCGAATCCTCAAGGGCGCAAAGCCCTCGGGCCTGCCCGTCGAGCAGGCGACGAAGTTCGAGCTAGTCATCAACCTCAGGACCGCCAAGGCCCTCGGCCTCACGATTCCACAGTCGGTGCTAAGGCGCGCGGACGAGGTGATCCAGTGATTGGCCTTCGCATCTGGATCACCGTGTATGCGGGGATGTGCTTGTCGACATTGCGCAGTGCCGCTACTGAATCACCTCGTCGGCACGCAGCAGAAGTGACGAGGGAATCGTGATGCCAATGTTGCGTGCGGCGGCGAGATTGACAACAAACTCAAACTTGGTTGGCTGTTCTATCGGCATCGCCGCTGGGTTGGCGCCTCTCGCAATCCGGTCCACGAAAGTGGCGGCTCGACGATATAGATCGATAAGGTCGGCTGCATAGGACATGAGGCCTCCATGATCCGGATAGGTGCGCAGTGCGTACATCGCGGGCAGCCGATGGTTGGACGCACTCTGGATCACTAGCGAAGCATTCGCGAATAGAACGCCGCCACTGACGACCAGCAGCGATCCGGCTCCTGCTGCCTTGACTGCCGCGCATGCAGGTTCGATGGCCGCTCGATTTGATGTGTTGTACGGCAGCAGCTTCCACCCTCGCGCCGCGGCGGCGGACTGAGCGACCCTCCATGAACCCATACTCGTTTCTTCCCACAAGACCCCAATCGGTACGGGTCCCGGCACCACTTCCTTTAGAAGCTCGAGCCGCTTTCCGACGAGATCGACTTGTTGAAGGGTAAGCCCCGTGATGTTACCGCCGGGCGCCGCGAGCGACGTGACGAATTTCTCTTCGACGGGATCGACAGCTCCTCCCACCATGACCACAGGAATCGTGGTGGTTGCCCGACGCACTGCGTCGACGGTGGGGCCCGCTGCGACGATCACGTCTACCTTTGCCGCGACGAGTTCGCGCGCGAGAGTGGCGTAGTGTTCCGTACCACCCTCGGCACCACGACCTTCGAGGACGAAGTCGGAACCGTAGCGGTAACCGAGGTCGCGAAGGCCCTGGAGGAGAGCTTGAGCTGACGGAGAGGCAGGTTCTGGCCCTCGGAAATCGAGATTCCTGCCTCCCGAGGCCAGAAAGCCGATTCTCAGAGGCTTGCGTAGATCCTGGGCGCGGACGATCGCGCCGATTGCTGCCGCGGAAAACGGCAAAGCGAGCAGGAACCGTCGTCGGACCATACTTGATGGGCGGAGTTAATGCGGAACGCGAATATTGCGCGGCTCACCCCTTCTCGTCCAGGATGCCATCGATGCCCGCTTAGGGGTCGTCTGCTGCCGAATGCATGCGCAGCACAGCGGGCGGCTCGCGGCCACGACCGGTCGGTCAACCGAGTCCTTAAATCTCTGCAGGAAGCGAGATTGCGGCTACCGAATCACTTCGTCCGCACGAATCAACATTTCCTTGGGAACCGTAAGCCCGAGCGCCTGCGCGGTCTTGAGATTGATCACTAACGTAAACTGCGTAGGCTGTTGGACAGGAAGATCGGCCGGTTTTGCACCGCGAAGGACCCGATCGATGTATTCAAAAAGTACGCGGTAACTCTCAATGTTCGAGTAGGCGTACGTGAGCAGGGCGCCGGCCTTCGCTAAGCGGGGGAAATCAGCCATGCTCGGCAAGCCGTGCTTCGTCGCAGTATCAAAGATCTCGACTGCGTGGTCCGGGACGAAGTCATCCATCGACACCACCAGTGCTTGGGCGCGCTTCCGTGCCGCCAGTGCGATGGCAACGCCAATCTCGCCCGGCACAGCATACTCGGCGAAAACTGCATCGAGGCCGAGCAACCGGCAGGTGTGCTCGACCTGGCCGCGCGCGGCGTTATAGTATGTATTCCCTACCTGCCACAGGAAGGCCACGCGCTGCAGCCCCGGCAGCATCTCCTTGAGCAGCGACAGCTGTTTGGCGTCTAGCTCCGGACCAGCCGTCGAAAAGCCCGTGACATTGCCGCCAGGTCGAGCAAGGCTCGCAACTAGCCCGAGAAGTACCGGGTCGCCAGCGGACCCGAATATGATGGGAATAGTGTTCGTTGCATGCTTCGCGGCGAGTGTCGCGGGCGTACCCCAGGTCACGATGATTTCGACCTGTGCACGCACCAGTTCTTCGGCAAGGGCCCGTAGTGTTTCCGGGCGCCCGTTGTCGTAACGACGCTCGACTTGGAGGTTCTGGCCCTCGATCCATCCATGCTCTCGGAAAAGGTCGGCTTGACCCCGAAGCTCCTCGTAGCGCACCGGCGCGCTATTGTGCAGCAGGCCGATGCGACGTATCCCTTTCGAGGTTTGGGCAATTGCGATGCCTGGCGCGACAACAACACCTACGACGGTCCAGCAGAAAGTTCGCCGCGACGCCAGATACGCCCACTTGTCCCGTGCCATCCGCTCCCTCCGGCTGCAGCAAGTGTCAGCTGACTATAGGCTGACGGCGAACAGTCCGCAATTTTGACAAACGACCGCTCTTGTTGAGAGCGGATGACAGCTCAGGGTCGATACCGCGCCGACGCGCGTTTTGAAAGCCGCCGCTCGCTTGCACACTTGCTCCATTGCCCGTCGGTGACTGCCGATAACCGCTGTCACCCTATCCCGAATTTCTCGACGAACTCAGCGAACGGCAGCTACCAAGGTACACCTGTCGCTCGACCAGAAATTCGCCAAGGGCGGGTTAGGGTCGTGAGCGGACTGATCACTCGGTCTGCTTGCGGCCAGGAGCCGCCGGTCGATGTCATCGTGGAATTTTCCGGTAAGCGGCCATCGAGGAGGCGATCGGCATCCCTTGATCGGCTCCGAGGGTGGCGTATGCTTTCTATCCCTTCTTCCTAGCGATTGGCCGTATAGAAATATTGATTGGTCTGTAGGCTTGTCAAAGGGGACTTTGAATTCCTAGGTCAACGTGAGGTTACTATGATCCGACAACTAATCGTGGCTGTCATGCTCCTCGTTGCCGCGACCTACGCGGGCGCGAACACGTTTAACGATGTCTTCTTCGACATCGCCGAACCTGGCTGGGGGGTGTTTGTTAAGCAGAGTGGCACGTTCCAGTTCTTGGCATTCTTCATTTACGGTCCGAATGGACAGCCGACGTGGTACACCGCGCAGCTTACCGACAACGGCGACGGCACTCGCCTTAACTATACCGGCCCACTTTTTGCGACCACCGGCACGTACTACGCCAGCCCGTGGCAGGGCTACATGGCAACCCAGGTCGGCACGGCCACGTTTCAGGGGTCTGCCGTTCCCGAGGATTACTTTCACGCCACCCTGACTTACACCGTAAACGGCGTAACGGTAACCAAGGCCATCCAGCGTCAGACGCTTACGCCCTTTGATATGAGCGGGACTTACAGTGGCTCGGTTGCGGGAACGGTTTCGAGTTGCACTAACACCGCGAATAACGTTGGGGTAGGTGCGCGCTTCAACCTCACGGTGGCGCAGGTTGGGGACACGTCGGCAACGCTGACGTTCAATTTTGTCGACACCGCGCACAGCGGCATGGTCTGCACGCTTAGCGGGCCGCTAACGCACTACGGCGGCCTATATACGATGACGGCCGCACAGTACAGCTGCACCGGCGCAGGATTCAGCCCGGGTGGAATTGTGGCGGCCAGCGTTAGTTTGTTAACGCTCTCTGCCGAGGGTGTCGAAGGCAAATGGATCGCGACTACGACTTCAGGGTGCACGCAAGCAATTCGCTTCGGTGCGGTGTCCAACTAGTTAGAGTGGCCCTACGGGATTTCTAATTGGGCCGCCGACACCGATGGAGCCCTGGCCATTGATGCGCGACGGTCAAGCTGGTGCAGAGCTGCTCCTTGCAGCAACATGGACGGACACTCGATACATGAAGGAACGATTGGCGGCTTGCCCGAGTCGTCATGTGCTTGCACAGCCGCGCGTAGGGGCCGGCATCGCACAACCATAAACAATAGCGGACGCTCGGTCCTGCCCTCCAGGTAGCCAAGAAACGGTCAGACGGATGTAAGGCTTTGCTTGTCGCGCCATAGTGACACCTCCGCGACCCAAATTGATTCCACGCAATGATTCCACGCAAGGAAGGCTTCCGGGCGACACTTCCACCTTGGGTGGGCCCCGGCGTGCGACGAAGAGGGCCCGGGCCGGCCCTGCCCCGAGCCATGAACAAACTGGTGTCGCAAAGTGCATTAGCGTATAGACTTTGAACAGTAGGGTGTCCATTCATGAAATCCGTTTAGCACAGAGCGATCCGTGATCGTGTCGCCGGTTCAAAGTCGGCGACCTTAAAGACTTGTCGTTCCAAATGACGCCCCACCACAACCAGCAATTTACGGGAGCGCACATGCCGGGAATCTTCCAGCTATCAAGAGGAAAGAGTGGAAAAATCCACTTCAACCTGCTCGCATCCAATCGGAGAGTGGTCTTGACGAGCGAAGCATACCATCGCAAGCAGTCTGCGCTAACCGGAATCGCCTCAGTCAAGAAGAACGCGAAGAAACGCGATAACTTCGAAAAGCGCACCGCGAAAAACGGCAAACACTACTTCGTCCTCTGCGCACATAATGGAGAGATTGTGGGACAAAGCCAGATGTACGCGCATGCCTCGAGCGCCTATGTAGGAATCCGATCGGTCATGAACAATGCGCCGGCGGCGAAGGTCAGCGACCTAGTGAGCAGTTAGATTGCGTTGCGTTAGGGTTCGCCCTTATGCCCTTCGATTTTGCACCCCGTAGTCGACGCTCCTGGGGCGCGAACATTGGGCAGCGCTGTTTCACACCGTTCCAAATTCAACTCGGGGGAGATAGAGATGATGCATTGGATCTGGACCATTCTTATCGGTTTCGTCGCCGGGCTGATCGCCAAGGCAGTCACCCCAGGCTCGGGACCTTCAGGATTTTGGCTGACGGCGATCCTGGGCATTGCGGGCGCGCTTGCCGCTACGTTCATCGGACAGCTTATGGGCTTGTATCCCGAGGGTCATCCAGCGGGCTTCATCGCATCAGTTGTCGGTGCGGTGGTTCTGCTCGTGATCTATCACCTGATCGCGAGAAAGTCGCAGTAATCCGACACGGAAGGAGAATCTCATGGGACTGATGGACATGCTGACGCAAGCGATGAGCGGTGGTAGCGGGACGCAGCAATTCGGACAGATCGCGCAGAACGCGCCGAGCGATGTGCTGGCCAAGGGGCTGTCGGCTGCATTCGCATCTGACCAGACGCCCCCGATCGGCAATATGGTGGGGCAGTTGTTCGGCCAGTCGAATGGTGCACAGCAGGCCGGTATGCTCAATCAGCTCCTCGGTGCTCTTGGTCCGGGCGTCATGGCCGGCCTCGCCGGGGGTGCGCTCGGAAGGGTCATGTCCCCAGGGCAGACGCAGATCACGCCCGAACAGGCCTCGCAGCTAACACCGCAGCAAGTGCAGGACGTTGTGAATCACGCAAACGAAGTGCACCCAGGTGTCGCTGACCAGCTAGGCCAGTTCTACGCGCAGCACCGGGGTCTTATCAATACGCTAGGCGGGATTGCGGCCACCATCGCAATGACGAAAATGAAAGATCACTTGTCAGGCGCAAGCGTAGGATAGGCGGAGTGTGGACCGGCGGATGATTGCTAAGACTGGCGAGAGCGCTGCAGCTACGCCGCGTCTACTGATCCGTTGATTCCACGCTCGCTGCCAACGGGCGTAACGGTTAATGTCGATCACTCCGCGCTCGGGCGTGGTCAAGACCCGCGCGGGCGCGCGTTGTCCTCGCACTCGCCAATGTGGCTAGCGCCAACCGAGGTTAGCTGCGACCCTCGCCGCTTGCTGTGGCAGCTTGCGCAGACGCCATGGACGAAGTTGAGAAGGGTTCGGTTGATCGGCGACGCGCGTCGTTTGACGTTCCGCGTATTGAAATGCAACCTTCAACAGTGGGAGATTGAGCATGAGCATGATGAGCGAGTTCAAAGAGTTTGCCCTGAAAGGCAACGTGATGGATCTGGCCGTGGGTGTAATTATCGGCGCGGCCTTCGGCAAAATCGTCGACTCGGCCGTGAACGACCTCATCATGCCGGTCATCGGCAGGATCGTGGGCAAGATCGATTTCAAGGACCTCTTCTTCGCGCTGTCCGACATCCCGGCTGGTGTTCCGGCGACGCTCGATGCCGTGAAGAAGGCTGGCGTGCCAGTGCTCGCCTGGGGCAATTTCCTGACGATTGCGCTCAACTTCATCATTCTCGCCTTCATCATCTTCCTGATGGTCAAGCAGATGAACCGCCTCAAAAGGCAAGCGCCGGCCGCTCCTCCGCCCACCCCCGAGGACGTCCTGCTGTTGCGGCAAATTCGCGACAACTTGCAGGCGAAGTAACCCCCTGGTCGCGAACGGTACGCCGTAGTGTGCGGCATCGTTGACTTCGGTCAACCCTTGGGTGCGTCGCGCTTGATACAATTCTTCACGCGAGTTGACAGGATGATCATGTCCGCCAACCACGCACGGCGAGTCGCCGCCGTCCTTGTTCTTGCCGCTGTCGTCAGCAGTGCGCACGCAGGTGAGATCACGCTGTTCGAAGACGAAAACTTTCGCGGCAACAGCATGCGCATCACGTCCGAAGTCGTGAGCCTTGACGGAACCGGCATGAATGACAGAACCCAGTCGGCGATCGTGCGCGACGGGGTATGGGAAGTTTGTCGCGATGCCTACTTCAACGGCGGGTGCATTCAGCTCCAGCCCGGCCGCTATCCGCGCATGGACGGAAATTTCGTACGCAACATATCCTCCGTGCGTGAAGTAGGCGCACCGCGCTATATGGGTGCAAATCCACCGCCGTATCCGAGCGCTCCAGCGCCGGTCGCTGCCGAGGGCTTCGGACGGGCGGTGCTCTTCGAAGGACACGATTTCCAGGGTCGTTCATTCCCGATGTCCCGTGACGTCGTGCGCAATTTCGACCGCACCGGCTTCAACGATCGGGCGGAGTCCGTGCGGATTGAGAGTGGCTACTGGGTATTCTGTAGCGACGCGAATTTCGAAGGCGAGTGTCGAACATTTGGGCCAGGAGATTACCCAAACCTGCCGCGAGAATTGGACCACCGCATCTCATCGGGGCGGCTGATCTCCAACAGCTACCCGTATTCCGGCGCCCCGCAATGGGACCGGCGCTGACCTCGACGCGCGGCCTCAATGGAAAATGGCTCGCCTGCGCGATACCTCGCCGCCGCCGAGCAACGCAACGTCTAGCCTGCCAGTCCGAGGCTGCATTCAACTTTGGGCGTTGCGTACGATACCGAACAGACTGACGGATAACGGTCGCCGAGACTGATGTTCTTTGGATCTAGCGGCGAAACGAATCGCACTTCTGCGTCGGAAATGATCGGACGCTTTGCGTAATCAACTTTGACTAGGAGCACCTATGGGACTGATGGACTTTGTGAAAGAAGCCGGCGAGAAGCTGTTTGGGCACGGGCAGGCGCAAGCGGCCATGACCGAGGCCAAGGCTGATCCGACCAACGACGCGAAAATTCAGGCGGCGAACGCTGCGGCCGGCGATGCCATCATTGACTACATCAAGTCGCAGAACCTGTCGGCGACCGGATTAACCGTTACGTTCGATGGTGCGACTTCCACGGCGTCGGTGTTCGGCGTCGCACCCGACCAGGCGACCAAGGAAAAGATCGCGCTGTGCTGCGGCAATGTCGCGGGTGTAGCGAAGGTCAACGATATGATGTCGGTCGACCAGAGCGCACCCGAGGCAACGTATTACACCGTCGTTTCGGGCGACACGCTGTCGAAGATATCGAAGACCAACTACGGCGATGCGAACAAGTACATGGTGATCTTCGAGGCCAACAAGCCGATGCTGTCGGATCCGAACAAGATCTACCCGGGGCAGGTGCTGCGCATCCCCCCAATCTAGGCAATACTTGCGCAATCAATCCGCAAACTTTCCGGAGAATCGAAATGAGAGTACTACTTGCATCGGCCATCGTTGGCCTTGCACTGACAGTTTCCGCCACCAGCAATGCTCAAGCCCCCGCCGGCTCGACCGGTGAGTGCAAGGACGGCACGTACACGACCGCGGAATCGAAGCGCGGCGCGTGCGCCGCTCACGGCGGCGTCAAGGACTGGTACGGCACCTCGGCGGGCGCCAAGTCCGGTTCCGCGCCACCTGCATCTGCTGCCGCAAAGGCTTCGGCCCCCGCGATGGCTGCTGCTGCCCCCGCGCCTTCGGGATCGACCGGGCAGTGCAAGGACGGAACATATACGACCACGGAAACCAAGAAGGGTGCGTGCGGCGGTCACGGTGGCGTCAAGGAATGGTATGGCAGCGCGACCCCCGCGAAGGCCAGCGCGGCACCAGCGGCCGCGGCCGGCGCAACTGCTACTGCTGCTCCAATGGCTCCTGCAGCACCCGCACCAGCCGCCAAGACTTCGACTGCAACGATGGCAGCGGCGCCTGCGGCCGGTGGCGGACCCGGCCAGGTCTGGGTCAACACCAGCTCAAAGGTGTATCACTGCCCGGGTACAGAGTGGTATGGCAAGACCAAGGCGGGCGAGTACATGACGGAATCCGCAGCCAAGGCCGCGGGCAATCACGCCGACCACGGCAAAGCCTGCAGTTGAGGATGTCCCGGGCGTAGCAAGCACGAGGTTCAGCAATATCAAATGGCGGACCCATATCGGGCCCGCCATTTGTTTGCCTTCACACGCACCACCGACGCGCCGACGCCCACTTCGCGGCAGCATTATTTTCGCCCAGCTTGATAACCCGCCGCTGCTACCCGGTGCATCGACAGTCCGCTTCCTAGGTTTTGAGCGTCCGCTCTCGGCAGTCCTGAATTTCCG
Organism: uncultured beta proteobacterium; assembly: GCA_963816915.1. GTDB lineage: Bacteria > Pseudomonadota > Gammaproteobacteria > Burkholderiales > Casimicrobiaceae > PALSA-1003. Next base: position 3 of record CAWFMK010000005.1, on the reverse strand, counting down.
CTT
>CAWFMK010000004.1:0-1201028 GCA_963816915.1 uncultured beta proteobacterium | reverse complement strand
AATCGCGGATCGCCTGTTCGATTTCCTCGCGCGTGTTCATGACGAACGGGCCGTATTGCACGACCGGCTCGCGCAGCGGCTTAGCGGCGAGCAGGAAGCGCCCGCCTTCGGCGCCGGCCCGAACGCTCAACTCATCGCCGTCGGAAAGTACCCCGGCGCTGTGCGTTTCGGTGCGCTCGCGCGTCCGCCGAGCCCACCTCGCGCTGCCCTCGAACGGGTAGACGAACGCATTGTGGCCCGCGGTAACGGATGGTGAACGCGCGCCCGGCCGAGTTCGACGTCAAGATACAGTGGATCGGTGGTCGCGCCATGGATCGGGCCGGCTTGCCTCGCGCCGTTCGCATCCAGTGTTCCCGCGATGACCTTCACCTCACCGCCCACCGGCAGTTCGACCACCGGAATCTCCTCGGGCTGGATGTCGCGATATCCGGCGGGCTTCATCTTTTCCTTCGCCGGCAGGTTCATCCAGAGCTGAAAGCCGCGCATGCGCCCCGTCTCCTGCTGCGGCATCTCCGAATGGATGATGCCGCGGCCGGCGGTCATCCACTGCACGCCGCCGCCCGAGGTCGCCGGTTGGCCGAGGTGGTCCTCGTGTCGCATGTGGCCATCGAGCATATAGGTAACCGTCTCGAAGCCGCGATGCGGATGCGCCGGAAAGCCGGCGAGGTAGTCGTCCGGGTCATCGGAAGAGAACTCGTCGAGCATCAGGAACGGGTCGACGCGCGCCCATGCCGACTGGCCGAGGCTGCGGCGAAGCTTCACGCCCGCTCCGTCGGAGGTCGGGACCGATTCGATGACGCGTTGCAGGGTACGTGTGCTCATGGGTGTCTCCGGGCCTCCGTGTCCGTCGCATATGGGGACGGGGCGGCCCAGCTTCAACCCGCCGTACGGCGAACGCTACAGGCGCTGGAGAATAGGCTGTTCGCCAGCGTGCGCACCGTTCAGCTCGCGGTGCAGGCGGCTGTTCCTCGACACCGACGCCAGCAGGTACTCCATCTGGTCGGCGAGGATGCGGCGGTTGCGCAGGATGAAATGCTCGTGGCGATCGGGGACGTAAGGCACGTACAGCAGCGGCATGCCCGCCTGCTCGGGCGAGCGGCTGCCCTTGCGCGTGTTGCAGCGCCGGCACGCGGTCACGGTATTGGTCCAGCTGTCGCGTCCACCGCGCGCCACCGGCTTCACGTGATCGCGCGAGAGCTCGCGGGTCATGAAGCGCTCGCCGCAGTAGCCGCACAGGTGACGGTCGCGCGCGAACAGAAGCGCGTTGGTGAGACTGGGCGCGTGCGGATACTTCGCGGCTCCGCTGCCCTTGATGGCAAGGATCGACTTGGTGGCGATGCGCGAGCGCTCGCCGTTTCGCTGGTAGCCGCCGCGAAACTCGCGCACGGTCTGCCCCACCGACCACGCGACCAGCTGTTTGGCGTGGTAAGTGATGGCTTCCTCGAGCTCGACCCAGGCCTGCGGAAGGCCGGCAAGGTCGACGGTGAGGATCAGCGGTTGCATCGTCTGCACTGAGTCCGGGCTAAGTAAGTGCTTATCTTAGGGTGCGCGCACCCGATTTGCAAAGCCGGTACCGCCGCCCGGCCGAATCCAGCTGCTAGACTGCGCGCCGTGCGTGCCCCTCGCCTTCGACTTATCAGCCCGCGTACGCGGCCTGCGTTAGCGCGCTGCTGATGCGCTCGCCAAGGATCGCGCGATTGGTCGCGGCGCTCGGCGTCACGCAGATCATCTCCTGGGGGACGCTCTACTACTCGATCGCAGTGCTCGGCGAAAGCATGCGTCGCGAGCTCGGGATTTCCTCGCAGACACTGTTCGGCGCCTACTCGCTGTGCCTCCTCATTTCGGCGCTGGTCGCACCCGCGGTCGGACGCGCCATCGACCGCCGCGGTGGAAAGCGCGTCATGAGCATCGGCTCGGTGGTCGCGGCGCTGGCGCTGCTCGCGATCGCGCAGGTGCATTCCACGCCGATGCTCTATGCGGCGTGGTCGCTCGCCGGCGTCGCAATGGCCATGACCATGTACGACGCGGCGTTCGCCACCTTGAGCCAGCACAGCGGATCGTCGTATCGCCCGGCGCTGACCGCGCTGACGTTGATGGGCGGGCTGGCGAGCACGGTATTCTGGCCGGCGTCGCTCAAAGGCCTTCAGTGGTATGGCTGGCGTGAGACGCTGATGTTCTTCGCCGGGCTCGAGCTCGTCGTCTGCCTGCCGCTGCATCTCGCATGCATCCCGGCGGAGCAGGCCGCAATCGTGCCCGGCGCGGCTGGCGCGCCGTCGGCGACGCCGCCGCTGACCGCACGCGCACGCCGCCGCGCCTTTATCGCGCTGGCGGTCGCGTTCGCGGTCAACGGATTCATCGTCTCGGCGCTGACCGTGCACATGGTGAGCGTGCTGCAGAGACAGGGGCTGCCTCTGGCGACGGCGGTTTGGGTGGGCTCGTTCTTCGGCCCGATGCAGGTCACCGGCCGGATCATCGAATTCACCTTCGGCCGCAGGCTCGCATCGCGGACGGTGGGCCTGATCGCGCTCGCGCTGCTGGCGGTCGCCATAGGCGTGCTCATCGTGCTCGACGGCGAAGTCGCGATTGCGCTCGCGTTCGCGCTGCTGTTCGGCTTGAGCAACGGCGTGGTCACCATCGTCCGCGGCACCGTTCCGGCCGAGCTTTTCGGGCGCCAGGCTTACGGGCGCATTCTCGGCAATCTGGCTGCGCCGGCGCTGTTCGCGCGCGCGATCGCTCCGCTTGCCTTCGCGCCGCTGGCCGCCGCGCATACGAGCGCCACCGGCTGGCTGGTGGCGTTGCTCGTGCTGGCCGCGGTGTCGGTCGGAAGCTTCGCGCTCGCCATCGGCGCGAGCCGACGCGGCAGCTGAGACACTGAGACAACTGAGGCAATCAAGGCAACTTAAGGCGCGATCAGAGCTCGAGCGCGACGCGCGTTCCCTGGTCGATCGCGCGCCGCGCATCGAGCTCGATGGCGACGTCGGCACCGCCGATGACGCGCGCCGGAATGCCGGCGGCCTCGAGATCCGAGAGCAGTTCGCGACGCGGCAGCTGTCCCGCGCAGACCACGACAGTGTCGACGTCGAGCACATGCGGCTTGCAGTCGATCTTCAAGTGCAGCCCGGCGTCGTCGATGCGCTGGTATTCGACTCCACCGGTCATTGACACACCGCGCTTCTTGAGCAGCGTGCGCCGAATCCAGCCGGTGGTCTTGGCGAGGCCGGCCCCGACCTTGTCGCTCTTGCGCTGAAGCAGCCACAGCTTGCGGGCGGGCGGCGGATCGTGCGCCGGCTTGAGGCCGCCGCGATGCGCGTACGCCACATCGATGCCCCATTCCTCGGTGAACACCTCGATCGCCGGGTCGGTCGGCTCGCCCTCGCTGGTGCTGCCATCGGCGACATCGACCGCGCTCAGCAACTCGGCGACGTCGAAGCCGATGCCGCCGGCGCCGATCAGCGCGACGCGTGCGCCGGCGATGCGTCGTCCATCGACGATCTCGACATAGCTCGCCACTTTCGGATGATCGATGCCAGGAATGGCCGGCGTGCGCGGAATAATGCCGGTGGCGAGGATCACTTCGTCGAATCCGGCGAGATCACCCGCCTCGACGCGCCGGTTGAGCTCGACCTTGACGCCGACCTGCGCGAGCCGGGTGCGGAAATAACGCAGCGTCTGCGCGAATTCCTCCTTGCCGGGAATGCGCCGCGCGAGGTTGAACTGGCCGCCGATCTCGGCGGCGGCTTCGAACAGCGTCACCGCGTGTCCGCGCTCGCCAGCGGTGAGCGCGCATGCCATGCCTGCCGGGCCGCCACCGACGACCGCGATACGGCGCCGGGTGGGCGCCGGCGTTTGCTTGAGCTCGGTCTCGCGGCATGCGTACGGGTTGACCAGGCAGGTCGCCGTCTCGCGCTGGAATATCTGGTCGAGGCACGCCTGGTTGCACCCGATGCAGGTGTTGATCTCGTCGGAACGATCTTCCGCGGCCTTGATGACGAACCGCGCATCGGCGAGAAAAGGCCGCGCCATCGACACCATGTCGGCGTCGCCGCGCGCGAGCACGGCTTCTCCAGTGGCGGGATCGTTGATGCGGTTGGTCGCGATCAGCGGAATCTTCACCGCGCCGCGCAGGCGCCGAGTCACCCACGTGAACGCCGCGCGCGGCACCATGGTGGCGATGGTCGGGATGCGTGCCTCGTGCCAGCCGATGCCGGTATTGATAATGGTGGCGCCGGCGGCTTCGATCGCCTGCGCCAGCGCGACCACCTCGTCCCAGCTGCTGCCGCCCTCGACCAGATCGAGCATCGACAGCCGATAGATGATGATGAAATCGCGTCCCGCTGCCTCGCGCGTCTGGCGTACGATCTCGACCGCGAGACGGATGCGGTTGAGATACGACCCGCCCCATTCGTCATCGCGGTGATTGGTCTGCAGCGCGATGAACTGGTTGATGAGATAGCCCTCCGAGCCCATGATCTCGACGCCGTCGTAGCCGGCGCGCTGCGCGAGGCGCGCGCAGCGCACGTAATCGGAGATCGTCTTGCGCACGCCCCAGCGCGTCAGAGCACGCGGCCGAAAGGGCGTGATCGGCGACTTGAGCGACGACGGCGCCACCGACAGCGGGTGGTATGCGTAACGTCCCGCGTGCAGGATCTGCATCGCGATCCTGCCGCCCGCGGTGTGTACCGCGTCGGTCACGATGCGATGATTTCTCACCTGCCAAGGCAACGACAGCTGCAGTGCGCGCGGCTCGACGCGGCCGGCGAGATTGGGCGCGATCCCGCCGGTGACGATCAGGCCCACGCCTCCCGCGGCACGCTCGGCGTAGAACGCCGCCAACTTGTGAAATCCTCGCGGTGCCTCTTCCAGGCCCGTGTGCATCGATCCCATCAGCACGCGATTTTTGAGCGTGGTGAAACCGAGGTCGAGCGGCGCGAGCAAATGGGGATAGGCGGGCATGAAGGCGCGGATCGCGCGGGGGCGAAGCGAGGGCGCAAGTGTAGCGTGGAGCACGGAATGCGCCAACGCACGAAAAAACGGCCGCCTCGAGCGAGGCGGCCGCTGCACGTCTGATGCTGAAGTCGCTAGCTGTTCGAGGTACCGCTCGTCCCGCTCGTGCCCTTGCGTCCGGCAGTGCTGCTACCTGACCCTTCGCTCGAACCGGATTCGCCCGTCGTGCCCGGGGTGTCCGAAATATCGAGCTGACGCGATTTCTTGTGCTCGGGGGCCTTCATCTCGATGCGCAACACGCCGTCCCGGAACGCCGCCTTGGCGCTGTCGCCGTCGACCCCTTCGGGAAGCGGGATGCTGCGATAGAAGCTCCCGTAGCTGCGCTCGCTGCGATAGAAACCGCGCTCGTTGCTCGTCTGCTCATTCCGGCGCTCGCCCTGGATGACGACGTGGTCGTGATGGAGCTCGACGTTCACGTCGCTCTTCTTCATGCCGGGCAGGTCCGCCGTGACCACGATCTTCCCGTCGCGCTCGTACATCTCGACGTGTGGCACCCACATCGAGCCGGCGCCAGCACCCGAGTACGGGCTCAGCATGCCGCCCGTTCGGCCGCCTGTTGGCGCATTGCGCGATGAAGCGCGTTGTTGATCGCTCCCCGGGCTCGAGTACTGCGACTGGGGCACAGTTCGCTCCTGCTGACCTTGCGTCCCGGTGCGGTTGTAGTCTCCGAGCTGCCCGAATCCGGATTGCGCTCGTCGGGAGCCTCCGAGATCGTCGTCTTCCTCGCTGCCGCGGTCGAACGATGACCACAGCGGATGTCCGCCGACGAAGGCATCGAACAATCGATCCATGTCTTCGCTGAATCTGCGCATCGAAGTGAACAGGCCGCCAGGGTAGCCTCGTCCGAAGAACGGATGCGCGAGCCCGCCGGACGCGTAGCGCGACGGCACGTCGAAGTCGCGGTCCTGCCAGCTCCCGGTCGTCTGAGGGTCGCCTTGCGTCGAGCCTCGGCCTGCGCTGGACACGTCACCTGACGACCGATTGCTCCAGTCGCGTCCGGACGACGGTGAGCCTTGCTGCGCTCCCGAAGGTGCGTTCGAGCCCTGCTGCGTACCGGCGGCGCCCGGGTTCATGTCCGACCGCTGCTGCGACGCGCTTTGCTGCGAGCCGGGCTGGGTCTGGCGCGCGCCTGATTGTCCCTGTTGAATGTTGTTGTGGTCACCACTGGAAGAAGCCTTATCCTGCGCCATGGCGCCTCCTGTGCAAGCAAATGGAGTTGTCGGTGCGGGCCCGCCGCTGGCCGAAATAGCGAAGCGCGGGCCCGGTGCAGACGTCCGCCATCACTTCTGCGGACGCATGAATCAATGGTACGTCGCGTCCGCGACGCAGCCTATAGGACAACTGCCGAAGGCGCTGTAGGAGCGCCGCGAAGACGCCTCACTCGCGCGATCAAGCCTCGAGGGGAACGCCAGGCGTTTCGCGCATATCGGGACGCGGCTCGCGGGTCTCGTCCGCGACGATGCGCCCGGCCGGGCGAAGCAAAGCCCACACCCCCATGACCAGCGCGGCGATGAGTCCCACGATCACCACCATGGCAATCCTGTCGTCGATCTGCAGAAGCCAATGATTCCAATCCATCGTCGATCTCCAAAGAAGTTACGTCCCGGAAGTTGCGTCCCGGAAGACGCCATGTTCATAGAGTCGCCTCGACGCGCCATCGGGGCAATCGGAGGTTGTCCGAAATCCGTGTAGGCGTCCTCGCGAACGCCGGCGTCGGATCAGACCTGCAGCCGCTGCGGCGAAAGATATTGCGCGCGGTAGATTTCGAACGGCATCGTATCGGCGGCCTCGATCTGACGCTGCTTGACCAGCGAGCCCTCGGCAAGCCGCGCAAAACGGTTGGCAAGAGCGCGCGGATACGGCAGCTTCAGGATGTCGTCGCGGTGCTGCGCCGATTGCGCGAGCACGAACCGGATGTAGGAACGGCCATGGTCGCGCTCCATCGCCTGCAGCATGCGCGCCGACGGCGTGGTGTCGGGATCGCGAACCCTCGCCAACGCCATCGCATGCGCGCGCCGATGCGCGCCGCCGTCCGCGCGGTTGCCGTGCACGCTGGCCTGCGCCGCGTCGAGCGCGGCGGCGATCGGCTCGCACTGCGCCAGGATCTCGGCACCCCATTCGAACAAAGGCACCTCGCGCGTCCCACGCGTGAGCAGCAGTCCAGGCTCGCGTCCACGCGATGCCGTGCGCTGCTTGTTGGCGACGATCGCCGACAGCTCCTGCGCGGTATCCGGCGGACTGTCGCGCAGCAGGCAATGGATCAGGAACACGTCGAGAAACCGAATGGTGTCGGCGTCGATGCCGACCACGCAGAAAGGATCGAGGTCCATGAGTCGCACCTCGACGTACTCGACGCCGCGCTCGCGCAGCGCATGCAACGGACGCTCGCCTGGATGGATGCGACGCTTGGGCCGGATCGTCCCGTAGAACTCGTTCTCGATCTGGAGCATGGTGTCGGCGAGCTGCCGATAGCGGTCGCCATCGCGGATGCCGACTGCTGCGTAAGCGGGATAGGGCTTGGTCATCGCTTCCTGCAGCGACGCGGCGTAGCCGTCGAGCCCGTTGTAGCTCACGGCGAGCGAGGATTGCGCGTCGCTCTGATAGCCCAGCCGCCCCATGCGCAGCGACGTCGCGTACGGCAAGTAAAGCGTGTCGTCGTGGTAGCGCTGGAGCTCGTGGTTACGTCCCGCCACGAAGCTGCCGCATACCGACGGCGACGCGCCGAACAGATACAGCAGCAACCATGATTCGCGGCGAAAGTTGCGGATGAGCCCGAAATAATCGTCGTTGGGCAGCGGCTGCGGCCACGAGAAGTTGTAGTGGATTCCGGAGATGGTCTGCATGCGCCGCCCGTAGCGATGCGACAGTCCCATCCGATAGACGCTCTTGGCGCGACCGACGTTGGAATCGCCGTATTGCGCGATGGGGATGGCGTCGTCGGCCGGCAGCTTGCACGGCATGCTCGCCACCCACAACAACTCGTCTCCGATGGCGCGGTAGACCGCCTGGTGGATCTCTACGAGCTCCGCGAGGCATGCCTGAGGATCCGGATGTACTCCGGTGATCATCTCGACCTGCGCTTCGCTGAAATCGGTGGTGACCAGGGGATGCGTCAGCGCCGAACCGAGCGCCACCGGATGCGGCGTCAGCGCGAGCGCACCATCCGGCCGCACGCGCAGGCTTTCCTTTTCGATGCCGCGACGAAGCTTGGCCAACGACCCGAGCGGCAGCGCGCTCAGGCGCTCGTGAAGCAGTGGCGGACGACGATCGATGGACACGCGGGCTCCGGAATGTGAAATAAGTTTGTGCTGCAGGGTCCTCGTTGCGCAATCGCACGCCGAGACCATGAGTGGCGGAGGCGGAGCGCCGCCCGTCCTTCGGGGTTCGCAGTTTAACCGGGTTTGCGCGTCGCGCGCTAAGATCGCCGGTACCGCAAATGGCCGTCCTTACCTCATCGCGCTGCCGTGCATATGCGCTCGCCCTGATCGCAGTCCCGGCCAGCTGCGCCGTCGCGTTCGACCTCGAAGGCCACCGCGGCGCCCGCGGCCTCGCGCCCGAGAACACGCTCGCCGCCTTCGCGCTTGCGATCGATCTCGGCGTGAGCACCATCGAGACCGATGTGGTGATCACGCGCGACGACGCGGTCGTGATTTCACACAATCCATCGCTCAATCCCGACCTGGTTCGCGACGCAGACGGCCGCTGGCTCGCGTCGCCCGGACCTCCCATTCGCGCGCTCAGCCTCGCCGAGTTGCGGGTCTACGACATCGGTCGAATCAATCCGGCCAGCGCCTACGCGCGCGATTTTGCGCTGCAAAAGCCGCGCGACGGCGAGCGTTTTCCACAGCTCGTCGATCTGTTCACGCTGGCCAAGACGTCGCCGGTGCGCTTCAACATCGAGACCAAGATCACGCCGACCTCCGCGGACACCACGCCCGCGCCCGCCGAATTCGCACGACGCGTAGTCGATGTCGTGCGCGGTGCCGGCATGGCCGAGCGCGTCACCATCCAGTCCTTCGACTGGCGCACGCTGCGCGAGGTGTCGCGCATCGCGCCAGACATCCCGACATCGTGCCTCACCATCCAGAGCACGCATATGGACACCGTCAAGCCCGACGCCAGCGGCGCATCGCCGTGGCACGCGGGCCTCGTGCTCGATGCATCGGAGTCGCTGCCAGCGCTGGTCAAGGCCGCGGGCTGCCAGACCTGGTCGATGTTCTGGCGAAATCTCGGCTCCGAGCAGGTGAGGGAGGCGCATGTGCTGGGCCTCGCAGTGCTGCCCTGGACCGTCAACGATGCCGCGGCCATGGCGCGCCTGATCGACATGGGCGTCGACGGCATCATTACCGACTATCCGAACCGGCTGCGTGCGGTGATGGCGTCCAAGGGACTCGCTTTGCCCTGAGCGCGGTGCCAACGAAGCCCGAGATTCGGCGCGCCGGGCTTGACAATCGTCCGTAACAAGACTATATGTTGCATATAGTCTTGCTTTGGACTAAGCCCCCAACGGCAATCGACCTCGCCGCGATGCCTCCTTCGACACTTTCACCGCTGCCATCCAACCGCCCGGCGCCGGATCCGGCACGGCTCGCCGGACCCGCGCTGCGCACGTTTTTCAACGTCGCCGAAGCGTGGCACCTGTCGACCGACGAGGCGCGCACGCTGCTCGGCAATCCGCCTCGCTCGACCTTTTTCGCGTGGAAAAAGACCGGCGCGCCGCTCGCGCGCGACACGCTCGAGCGCATTTCGTACGTCCTCGGCATCTACAAGGCGCTCCAGATCCTGCTGCCCGATGCGCAAGCCGCCGACGCGTGGGTGCGCAAACCGAATAGCGCCCCTTTGTTCGGAGGAAAGCCCGCGCTGGAACGCATGCTCTCGGGCAACGTGGCCGATCTCTACGTGGTCCGCCAGTACCTCGACGCCTGGCGAGGGGGGTAGGCTCTACATGGCCGAGGCGCTGCGCGCGCGGCGCACGCAGTGGCAGCCGAGTCACCGGCTGGTGCCCAGCCGCTTTCCGCCGGTCAGCCTGTTCGATCGGGTGGCGCGTCCCGAAGACCTCGACGCGGTGTTTGAGATCGAGGCACTCACCAACGATCGCGTGCGCGACGAGGTCGGCGAGATCACGCTGGTCACCCCGGAGGAGCGCATCAGCGGCCCGGGAACCACGCCGATCATGGCTGCGTTCACGCATCTCAATCCCGAGGGCAGCCGCTTTTCGGATGGCTCCTTCGGCATTTATTACTGCGCGCAGGAGCTCGATACCGCGCTCGCCGAAGTGCGCTATCACCAGGCGCGCTTCCTGCGCCGAACCCGGGAGGGACCGCTGCGCCTCGAGCTGCGACTCTATCTGGCCGATCTCGATGCGCGCCTGACCGACGTGCGCAAGCTCGCCGATTGCCACCGGCCGGACGATTACGGACCCAGCCGAAAGGTCGGTATCGCGATGCGCAGTGCGGGCCGCGACGGCGTCCTGTATCGCAGCGTTCGCCATACCGGAGGAACGTGCGCCGCGGTGTTCAGACCGCGCCTGTTGAGCCGCTGCCGGCAGTCGCGTCATTACGCATTCCAGTACGACGGCAACGACGTGGTCGCCATCGACGAGATCAAGTTGGTCTGGCGAGACAAGGCGTAGCGATGCCCAAGCACTACGCGATGGGCGGACGCGCCAGTGCCCCGGCGCAGCCGGCTGCGCCGAGCGCTCCCGGGCAGCAATCATGGCGCGCGCGGCTGGGCGCGCTGCGCAACCTGCCGCCCTTTCTCAAGCTGGTCTGGCAGACCAGTCCCGCGCTCACCATCGGCGTGTCGCTGCTGCGCCTGGTGCGCGCGCTGCTGCCCATCGCCACGCTCTATGTCGGCAAGCTGATCATCGACGAAGTGGTTCTGCTGGTGCGCGCGCCGGCGGCCGGAGAGGATTTGCGGCAATGGATCGCCAGCGGCGTGCTCGACCCCATCGATCTGGCTGCTCACCCTCGAATTCGGGCTGGCAATTCTTTCCGACGTGCTCGGCCGCGCGGTGTCGTTGCTCGATTCACTGCTCGCCGAGCGCTTCAGCAACGAGACCAGCCTGCGGCTCATGGAGCACGCGGCGACGCTCGATCTCGAGGACTTCGAGGACAGCGAGCTGCAGGACCGATTGGAGCGCGCGCGGCGTCAGGCGGGAGGACGCACCAGCCTGATCGGGCAGTTGTTCGCGCAGGCTCAGGACGTCATCACCGTCGCGAGCTTCGCCGCCGGCCTGCTGGTCTACGCGCCGTGGCTGATCGCGCTGCTCGCGATCGCGCTGGTGCCCGCGTTCATCGGCGAGGCGCACTTCAACGCGCAGAGCTACTCGCTCAACTACGCGCGCACCGCTGAGCGCCGCGAGCTCGACTACATCCGGCAAACCGGCGCCAGCGCCGAGACCGCCAAGGAAGTGAAAATCTTCGGACTGAACGGCTTTCTCATCGATCGCTACCGCAGCTTGTCGACGAGTTTCTTCGACGCCAATCGTCGCATCGCCCTGCGCCGCGCCGGCTGGGGCAGCGTGCTCTCCGCGATCGGCACGATCGCGTACTACGTCGCATACGCGTACATCGTCTGGCGCACCATCCACGGCAACTTCACGATCGGCGACCTCACCTTTCTCGCCGGCTCGTTCCGGCGACTGCGCACGCTGCTGGAGAACCTGCTGCTGGGGTTCTCGCAGGTCGCGGGACAAGCGCTCTATCTCGACGACCTGTTCTCGTTTTTCGACATCGAGCCCGAAATCGTCATCGCCGGCCAATCCGCGTCCGTTCCCCAATCCGATCCGCGAAGGCTTCGCGTTCGACGACGTCGGATTCCGCTATCCGGGCGCCGAGCGCTGGGCGGTGCGCGACACTGACCTTCCTTCTGCGCGCGGGCGAGATGCTGGCGCTGGTGGGCGAGAACGGCGCCGGCAAGACCACGCTGGTGAAGCTCCTGGCGCGCCTCTACGATCCCGACGAGGGACGCATCCTGCTCGACGGCCACGACCTGCGCGAGTACGACCTGTTCGCGCTGCGCGCCAACATCGGCGTCATCTTCCAGGACTTCGTGCGCTATCACCTGACTGCCGCCGACAACATCGCGGTCGGACGCATCGAGGCGCGCGACGATCGTGCGCGCATCGTCGAGGCCGCGCAGCGAAGCCTCGCCGACGAAGTGATCGACACGCTTCCGCGCGGCTACGACCAGATCATCGGCAAGCGCTTTCGCACCGGCGTCGACCTGTCCGGCGGCGAGTGGCAGAAGATCGCGATCGCGCGCGCCTACATGCGCGACGCGCAGGTGCTGATCCTCGACGAGCCGACCGCGGCGCTCGATGCGCGCGCGGAATTCGAGGTGTTCCAGCGCTTCAAGGAGCTCTCCACGCGGCAAGACCGCGGTGCTGATCTCGCACCGCTTTTCGAGCGTGCGCATGGCCGACCGCATCGTCGTGCTGGTCGACGGCCGGGTGGAGGCGATCGGGCACCCACGACGAACTGCTCGCGCAGGGCGGACGCTACGCGGAGCTCTTCGAGCTGCAGGCCGCGGGTTACCGCTAGGAAGCGCGACGTCCGATCCGCCGCTTTAGTCGCCCGACTTGATGTTGTTGTCCTTGATGACCTTGGCCCAGCGCGGAATTTCGGCGCGCACAAAGGCGTCGAGCTCCGCAGGTGGCGCGCCGCGCACTTCCATCCCCTGCGCCGAAAGCTTGTCGGCGACGGCGGGAGCCTTGACCGCCTTCGCGAGTTCCTCGTAGACGCGTTTGGCGAGGCCTGCGGGCATGTTCGCCGGGCCGTAGACACCCCACCACGTGTACGCCTCGAAGCCCGGCACGCCCTGGCTGGCGATGGTCTCGACATTCGGCAGCTTGGGATCGCGCTTCGCGGACGTCACCGCGATCGCGCGCACGCGCCCGGACTCAATGTGCGGATACACCAGGAACACCGACCCTATCGCGAGCGGAACCTGATTGCCGACGGCATCGTTCATCAGCGGGCCGCCGCCGCGGTACGGTATGTGGTTGAACTCCACGCCGAGCTGGTTCCCGAGCTGCGTCATCGTCAGGTGACCGATGCTGCCGGCGCCGATCGTTCCGTACGACACGCTGCCCGGTTTGAGTTTCGCGGCGGCGACGACATCGCGGAACGACTTGTACGGCTGGTTGACGTTCGTCACCAGCGCCATCGCGCCAGTGCCGACCAGCATCAGCGGCGTCAGGTCGCGCAGCGTGTCGAACGGCATGCCGGGAATCAGCGTCGGGTTCACCGCGTGCGTGTCGAATACGACGCCGAGGGTATAGCCGTCGGGATCGGCTTTCGCCAGTGCGGCGGTGCCGATCGACCCTGACGCGCCAGCCCGATTGTCGACGATGAAGCTCTGGCCGGTCTGCTCGCTGAGCTGCTGGGCGAGGATGCGCGCCACCTGGTCGACCGAGCCGCCTGGAGGAAAAACGGCGATCAACTTCACCGGCTTGGTCGGCCAGTTCTGGGCACCGGCCACAGAAATCGCAGCGACGTTGAGCAGCAGGGCGATCAGGGTCATTGCAGTGCGTAGCGGCTTCATGGCTGTCCCTTGAAGGATTCGAGGCTCGGGCGGCCATGGCTGCCCGCCGAAGCGTGCATCTTACGACTGCGCGGAAGCGCGCGCATCGAGCGCCGCCCACCGTTCGAACTTTTCCGCCAAGGCACGCTCGATGTCGGCCGCGCGCGCGCGATCGCGCTTGATCGCCTGCACGCCCTGCTTGTGATAATCGCGCTCGCTCATGCGCGCGGTGAGCTCGTGCTGCTCGCGCTCGAGCGCTTCGAGCTCGGCGGGCAGGCTATCGAGCTCGCGTCTCTCCTTGAACGAAAGTTTGACGGGTGCAGACCGAGCGTCGCGTGAATCCTTCGCCGAACCCAACGCCTCGGAATTCGGCTCATCCGCCCGTCCCGCGGGCGCGCGCGGTCGCTGTGCCAGCCAATCGCTGTAGCCACCGACGTACTCCTTCCACCTGCCTTCGTGTCCGGGCGAACTTTCCGCGACCAGCGTCTGGGTGACCACGTTGTCCAGGAACGCGCGGTCGTGGCTAACCAGGAGCAGCGTTCCGGAGTACGACTGCAGCGTATCTTCGAGGAGTTCGAGCGATTCGATGTCGAGATCGTTGGTGGGCTCGTCGAGCACCAGCAGATTCGCCGGCAGCGCGAACAAGCGCGCGAGCAGCAGGCGGTTGCGCTCGCCGCCTGAGAGCAGCTTCACCGGCGCGCTCGCGCGCTGCGGCGCGAACAGGAAATCGGCAAGGTAGGAGAGCACGTGCTTGCGGCCCCCTGCCGTCTCGATCCACTCGGAGCCTGGGCTGATGGTGTCGGCGAGCGTGCGCTCGGGATCGAGCTGCGTGCGCATCTGGTCGAAGTAGGCGACCTGCAGCCGCGTTCCTAACCGCAGCGTTCCTTCATCGGGGGCGAGGGTGCCCACGATGAGCTTGAGTAGCGTGGTCTTGCCCGCGCCGTTCGGTCCAATCACGCCGATGCGGTCGCCGCGCATGACGCGCAGCGAAAGTTCGCGCACCACGACGCGATCCCCGAAGTGCTTGCCGACGTGCTGGAGCTCGGCGACCAGCCTTCCCGAGCGCTCGCCGGCATCGAGCGCCAGCTTGACCTGGCCGATGCGCTCGCGCCGCTGCGCGCGTTCGCTGCGCAGCCGCTCGAGTCGGCGCACGCGGCCCTCGTTGCGCGTGCGTCGCGCCTCGATGCCCTTGCGTATCCAGACCTCCTCCTGCTTCCAGAACGCATCGAACTTGCGCCGGGCGACGCCCTCTGCCGCGAGCTCGGTCTCCTTGCGCGATTCGTACGCGGAGAAGTTGCCGGGATACGAGCGCAGCAGGCCGCGATCGAGCTCGACGATGCGCGTGATGACGCGGTCGAGGAACATCCGGTCGTGCGTGACTACGATCGACGTGCCTTGCTTGCGCAGCAGGTCCTCGACCAGCACGATGCCGTCGACGTCGAGATGGTTGGTCGGCTCGTCGAGCAGCAGCACATCCGGCGTCAACGCGAAGGCCAGCGCCAGCGCGGCGCGCTTTTTCTCGCCGCCCGATGCGGTGAGCGGATCGGTCGCCTCGTCGAGCCCGAAGCGGTGCATGAACTCGACCAGCCGCGCCTGCACGCGCCAGTGCTCGCGCTCGTCGTGCGCGCCGTCGCCGCCGTGGGTGAGCCCGCCGCGCAGCACCAGGCTCTCGCGCAGCGTGGAGGCGGGCGGCAGCTGCGGCTCCTGCTCGACCAGAACGACGCGCAAGCCGTCCGGCGCGGCGAGCTCGCCGCCGTCGAGCTCGCCGCGCCCGGCGATCACGTCAAGCAGCGACGATTTTCCGGTGCCGTTGCGTCCAATGAGGCCGATGCGCTCGCCCGCCTCGATCGCGAAGTCGGCGCGATCGAGCAGCGGATGCAGTCCGAACGCGAGCTCGGCACCTTGCAGGCTCAGCAGCGGCATGGGGCGAGCATAGCGGATCGCTTGTCGGTGCCGCGCCGCCGCCGTGCCCGCGCGCCTGCTGCGGCGCGATCTGGTGCGGATCTAATCAAAGGTAGAACACGATGCTAGCGGCGCCCGATCGCGTACGGCTCGAGCTGGAGGGTCTCCAAGGTCGGTCCCAGCATGACCACGCGGCCGCTGCGGCGATTGAAGCCATCCTCGGAGAAATCGAATTCGAAGGTCCTGCGCACGCGGACGATGCCTTCCGCATCGCGCGCCAGGCGCAGGCGCGTACCATGCACGGTGTCGTCGAGCAACTGCAGGCCCTGCCGTCTGCATGCCTCGCGCGTGGCGCGCACCGCCGCCTCGCGCGCACGCAGCGCCTCGTAGAACAGCCACGCGCCGAGCAGCAGCGCGATCGCGAGCAGCGTCTCCCAGAAAGACACGATGCTAAACTTTCTGAATCCGGGCGGCGCGGCAACGCGCGGCTCGACCAGGAGCTTCGATGCGAACGCTGATTGCCTGCATTTTTCCCGCGCTTTTCCTGTTCGCGCCCGCGGCGCTCGCGCAAAAGGCCGCACAGACGCCAACCCAGTTCTACATGGAGTACCGCGACGCGTGGACCAAGGCAAAATCCATCGACGCGCTGCTGCCATACCTGTCCCAGGATGGGCGCGCCGAGATCGAGGCGACCCCGCCAGACAAGCGGCAGATGATGTTCGAGATGATGAAGATGATGGGCAACATGAGCAACGTCAAGGTGGTCAAGGAGACTCGGCAGGGGGGCGGCTATCTGCTCGATCTCACCGGTACCGGAGCCGACAAGTCGCCGCTCACCGGCACTGCCGAGATCATCACCGAAGGCGGCGCCTTGAAACTCAGGCGCGAGAGCTGGAAGACCTGACCCTCCCCAGATGCCTGCCACGTCACGAGTGCGTTCGCGCTCGCCGCGCTGCGCTCATTCGGCCGGAAGGAAGCCTTCGATCGACAGATAGCGCTCGCCCGTGTCATAGTTGAAGCCGAGCACCCGTGAGCCAGGCGTGAGCTCGGGCAGCTTCTGGGCGATCGCCGCCAGCGTCGCCCCCGACGAAATGCCGACCAGCATACCTTCCTCGCGCGCCGCACGTCGCGCCATTTCCTTGGCCGCCTCGGCTTCGACCTGAATCGTTCCGTCGAGCAGCTTGGTATCGAGAATCTCCGGAATGAAACCTGCACCGATGCCCTGGATCGGGTGCGGCGTGTGCTTGCCGCCGGAGATCACCGGCGATGCAGCCGGCTCGACCGCGAAGACCTTGAGCTTGGGCCATTGCAATTTGAGCACACGGGCGCAGCCGGTGATGTGCCCACCGGTGCCCACGCCGGTGATCAACGCATCGAGGCCTTCGGGGAAATCGCGCAGGATCTCCTGCGCCGTCGTTCGCATGTGCACATCGACGTTGGCAGGATTCTCGAATTGCTGCGGCATCCACGAGCCGGGTGTGGCGGCGACCAGTTCGGTCGCCTTCGCGATCGAGCCCTTCATGCCCTCGGCGCGCGGCGTGAGCACGAAGGTGGCGCCGTACGCGAGCATCAGACGCCGCCGCTCGATCGACATGCTGTCCGGCATGACCAGGACGATCTTGTAGCCCTTCACTGCCGCGACCATCGCAAGCCCGATCCCGGTGTTCCCGGAAGTGGGCTCGATGATCGTACCGCCTGGCTTCAGCTTGCCCGACGCCTCGGCGTCCTCGACCATGGACAGGCCGATCCGGTCCTTGATCGAGCCTCCCGGATTCGAGCGCTCTGACTTGATCCAGACGTTGCATGCTCCGCCGAACAGACGATTGACGCGGATGTGCGGCGTGTTGCCGATGGTTTCCAGGATGTTGCTGGCGGGCATGACGGGTTCCTTGGGCGACGTTCACGATCGATGTGCCTGCAATGGTCTCATTGTGGAGGACAGGAGCACAACGCCGGCTTCCCTGCGCTGCACGCGCGGTGTAGAGTCGGCGCTGCCCGCCGCCCACGCGATCAATCGCAGCAACTCCAGGCCCTCACGATGCAAACGCCGAGAGCAGGCGCGCACGCCGAACGCGTTCCCAGTGACAGCGACTACTACGCGCGGCTGCCGGTCTTTCACGGCTTCGGCAACATCATGGACCCCGAGCGCTACCGGCCGTTGCCTGACGACTGGCACATCGGCATGACCGATGTCGTGCGCTCGACGCAAGCAATCGAGAGCGGGCGCTACAAGGCGGTGAACGTCGCCGGTGCCGCCGTGATCGCGGCGCTCACCAACAGTCTCGGCGGGCGCGTCTTTCCGTACGTGTTCGGGGGCGACGGCGCGAGTTTCGCGGTGTCACGGCACGACGAGCAGGCCGCGCGCGATGCGCTGGCGGCGACGGCGGCGTGGGCGCGCGACGAGCTCGAGCTCGATGTGCGCACCGCGCTCGTGCCGGTGAGCGAGGTCAGCGCGCAGGGATTCACGCTCAGCGTGGCGCGTTTCGGGCCGTCGAGAAACGTCTCCTACGCGATGTTCTCGGGAGGCGGACTGGCGTGGGCCGAGCGCGCGATGCGCGATGGAAAATTCTCCGTGCCCGCCGCCGCGCCCGGCGTTCGCCCCGATCTGTCAGGGCTGTCGTGCCGATGGAACGACATTCCCGCCACGCGCGGCGTGATCGTGTCCCTGCTCGTCGCGCCGGTGAGGCTCGGCGATCCCGCGTTTCGTGCACTGATCGAGGAGCTGTTGGCGGAACTGGAGACGAGTCCCGACGTCGCGCGTCCAGTCCCCGAGGGCGCGCCCGCCGTGGGCTGGCCGCCGCCTGGCCTCGAGCTCGAAGCGCGGGCCTCCGGCGCACCGGGCGACAGCCTGTGGCTGCGTCGCGCGCGCATCGCGGCGGCGTCGTTCATCGCCTACATCGTGATGCGCTTTGGCCTGCGCGTCGGAGACTTCGATCCCGCGGTGTATCGTCGCGACGTGGTCGAGAACTCCGACTTCCGGAAGTACGACGACAACTTGCGCATGACGCTCGACTGCACCGCGCAACTCGCCGATCGTATCGAGGCGCGGCTGCAGCGCGCCGAAGCCGACGGCGTCGCCCGCTTCGGCATGCATCGCCAGTCGCGCGCGATCATGACCTGCATCGTGCCTTCGATCGCCGAAAGCAACCACGTCCATTTCGTCGACGGCGCAGCGGGCGGCTACGCGCTCGCCGCGCGCCGCCTGAAAATTCCCGCGTAGCACGACGCCTCCCTGGAGAATCACCCGATGCCGGACCTGCAATGGATGACGCTGACCGAGCTCTCGCGATCGCTGGCGCGCGGCGAGAAGTCGTCGACGGAAATCGTCGAGGCGTACTTGCGGCGCATCGACGCGTTCGATGCTCGGCTGCACGCGTTTGTCGACGTCTATCGCAGCGACGCGCTGGCGGCCGCGTCCAAGGCTGATCGCGAACGCGCCGCGGGACGTCTTTGCGGGCCACTGCACGGGTTGCCGATCGCGCTCAAGGATCTGCTGCATGTGCGCGGCAAGATGACGACCGCGGGTTCCAAGGCGCGGCCGTTCGGCATCGCCCACGAAACCGCAACTGCGTGGGACCGTCTGCAGGCCGCCGGAATGATCGCGCTGGGCAAGACGCATCTGGTCGAGTTCGCGTTCGGAGGCTGGGGACGCAACGCACCGATGGGCGCGCCGTGGAATCCGTGGGACATTCAGATCCATCGCGTGGCAGGCGGATCGAGCAGCGGCTCCGCGGTCGCGGTGGCGGGGGGACTCGCTCCGGCAGCCATCGGATCCGACACCGGCGGCTCGATCCGCATCCCGTCGGCGCTGTGCGGCCTCACGGGGCTCAAGCCGACCTACGGACTGATCAGTCTCGCCGGCGTGTTTCCGCTCGCGCTCACGCTCGATTCGGTGGGACCGCTCGCCCGCAGCGCCGACGACGCCGGGCTGCTCACCGCGGCGATGGCGGGCGCCGACCCGCGCGATGCCGCGACCCTGTCGGCTCCGGGGGTCGATTTCGCGGCCGCGCTCGAGGCCGCGCCCGACGTTCGCGGCATGCGCATCGCCACGCTGCCGGTGGAGCAGTTCCAGTGGCCTGCGAGTACCGACGTCCTGCGCGCACGTGCCGAGGCCATCGCGGTGCTGCGCGAACTGGGCGCCGAGGTCGACGAAGCGCGAGTGCCGGTCGATTTCGAGGACTTGATGACACGCAGCGGCCGCATCATCGCCGCCGAGGCCTACGCGCGTCACCGGCGCTATATCGAAGACCCGACGCTGGACTTCGATCCGTGGGTGCGCAAACGCACGCTGGGCGGGAAGGCGATCGGTGCCGCCGAATACGCGAGCGAGATCGCCGCGCACCGGCGGGCGGCGGGTGCGTTTGCGCAATGGATGCGCGGTCGAGACGCGCTGCTCACGCCAACGCTTCCGATCACCGCGACGTCGCTGGAGGAGGTCGACGAGGCGACCACGCCGCTTGCGACCTTCACGCGCGCAGCCAATTATCTCGGTGCTTGCGCGCTGTCGTTGCCGGCGGGCTTGTCAGGCGAGGGGCTGCCCGTGGCTGTGCAGCTGATGGCGGCGCCGTTCGCCGACGCCGACCTGATACGGATCGGGCGCGCCTTCCAGCAGGCGACCGACTGGCACCGCGCGCATCCGGACCTCGAGCTTGCCGGCGTCAACACCTGAATCGCGCCTGACGTGACCCGCAGCTCGGTCACAGCTCAGTGGCGACTGGGTTGCCAATCAGCGGGAGTTCAATTCCCCGTACGGTCGGCGGCGGCGAAATCGAACATCACATGCTGGCGCTTGCTCTCGGACACCGCGACGCTGTGCCGCTTGCGCACACCGTTCCATTGCGCGTCGACCGTGTACTGACCCGACGGCAGCTTGACCAGCAGCAGCGGACCCTCGGTGCGCACGTTGAGGACGTCGCGCCCGCTCGCATCGCGGATGTTCACGTCGGCATTCGCGACGTAAGGATCGGTCGAATCCGCGGTCGGCTTCTCCGCGCTGGCCGCGAACTCGAGCGTAAGGGGAAAGCCCCCTTCGGCCTGCTTGAGCGCATCGACCTCTTCCTGGCCGATGCCGCCACTCACGTACTCGACGGAGCCGTTGGATTGAAGCGGCGGAAGGCGCTGCGCGCCTGCCGGCATGCTGACCAGCCCGGAGATCGCAATCAGCAGGGCGAAGAGCCATGCTCGCTCGAGGGCGGGGCTGCTGATCGCGACGAAGGGGGAGATTTTTTCTTTCATGGGCACGCTCCTTTGGAACATTGGACGGGGACTGCGGTCGCACTCCATCGGTAAGCTTTACGCCAGATTCTGGCAGCCCCGAGCGTTTCGGCGGCAGCCGCAGCGGGCGCATAATATGTTTTGTCACACGAATCGGCCATGCGTTCCCTCTCGATGAGCTTTGCTTGCACGATTGCGCTCGCCGCCGCGCTGCTGCTCGGAATGCCTTCGCAGGCTACGGCGGCGGCTGGCGCGCAGGCATCATCCGATTCCACCGGCGAGGGCATCGCCTGGAGGAAGGGCGATGTCGACGCCGCATTCGCCGCCGCGAATGCCGCGCACAAGCCGGTGTTCCTGTACTGGGGCGCGGTCTGGTGCCCGCCATGCAACCAGGTCAAGGCGACCATCTTCAATCGCCAGGATTTCATCGATCGCTCGCGCTTCTTCGTTCCGGTGTACCTCGACGGCGACAGCAAGAGCGCGCAAAAATTGGGCGAACGTTTCAAGGTCATCGGCTATCCGACCATGATCCTGTTCACGCCGGACGGGCGCGAGATCACGCGACTGCCCGGCGAAGTCGACGCCGACCAGTACATGCGCGTGCTGGCGATGGGCATGGACGGCGCGCGACCCATCAAGGACACGCTGGCAGCGGCGCTCACCCCCGGCGCGAAGCTCAGCGCCGAGGAATGGCGGATGCTCGCGTATTACCCTTGGTATATCGACGAGCAGCAGGTCGTGCCGAAGGCGAAGCTCAACGCGACGCTGCGAGCTCTCGCCGACGCATGTCCGGCGGATCAGCGCGAGACCGCGGCGCGACTGAAGATGAAGGCGCTGGCCACCGCGGCGGCCGAAAAGAACGTCAAGCCACGCGACGACCGCGCGGCCGTGACCACGCTCACGGCGCTGCTCGCGGAGCCGCGCTTCGCGCGCGACAACTTCGACCTCGTCGTCTACTACGGCGACAACGTCGCCAAGGCATATACGCTGCCACGCTCGCCGGAGAGGGCGCGCCTGATGGCAGCATGGAACGCCCAGCTCCAGCAACTGGTCACCGATACAACGCTGTCGTCGGCTGACCGGCTCGCGGCGCTGGACGCGCAGATCGCGCTGGCGAGGGTCGATGATCCGAAGGCCGCACTGTCGCCGGCTCTCAAGCAGAGCGCGCGCGAGCAGGCGGCGCGGGTCGATCGCGAGACCACCGATCCCTACGCGCGGCAGGCGGTGATCAGCTCGGCCGCGGAAATCCTCGCCGATGCCGACCTGCTCGACGAATCGGACGCATTGCTCAGGGCCGAGCTGCAGAAATCGCACTCGCCGTACTACTACATGCTCGGTCTCGCCGCGAATGCCAAGACACGCGGCGACAAGGCCGCTGCGCTCGACTGGTACCAGAAAGCCTACGCTGCCGCCGATGGACCGGCGACGCGCCTGCAGTGGGGCGCGAGCTACGTCAATGCGCTGGTTCAACTGTCGCCCGAGGACAGTGCCCGAATCGATACCGCGGTGAACAGCGTGCTGGGCGAGCTCGAAGCCGTGCCCGAGACGTTTTACGGCCGCAACCAGCGCGCGCTCGAGAAGATCAACGGCAGCCTGGTGCGCTGGGAGAAACAGGCGAAGAACGACGCGCGGCGCGACGCTTCGCTCAACCGCTTTCGCACCCAACTCGCGAGCGTGTGTGCCAAGCTCCCGACCACCGATCCGGCGCGTGCGAGTTGCGAGCGTGTAGGCCGCGCCGTGACCGCAAAAACATGAGCGTGCATTCGATGAACGAGCCCGAATTCGAAGTCAGCCCCGACGACCGTCCGCTGTTTCGCGAGCAACGAACAACCCCCCGCTCCGGCAGGCGCTGGGTGTTGCTGTTGTGCGCGGTGCTCGTGCTGCTGGCGGCAGGTTATTTCATATGGATGTCGCGCCAAACGCCACCGCCCGCACCCGTCGCGACCAAGCAACCTGCGCCCTCAGCGGCGGCGCCGGTCGAGCCGCGCGTCGAGCATCCGGTCGCCGCCGTGCCCGCCGAGCCACTGCCGGCGCTGGGCGAGAGCGACGCGACGATCGGCGCCGCGCTTGCCCAGCTGTTCGGCGCAGGCGTGTTCCAGCAACTGTTCGTTCCCGAGGCGCTAG
This sequence comes from uncultured beta proteobacterium, assembly GCA_963816915.1. Classification (GTDB taxonomy): domain Bacteria; phylum Pseudomonadota; class Gammaproteobacteria; order Burkholderiales; family Casimicrobiaceae; genus PALSA-1003. Next base: position 1,178,258 of record CAWFMK010000004.1, on the reverse strand, counting down.
TCCGCCACATCGTGGTCACCGTCGACAACCTGCCGCGCCACCAGGTCGCGGCTCGCATGCTGCCGTTCAAGTCGGTGCCGGGGACGTTGCATACGGCGGGCGACGCTGCGTCGCCGACGCTGGCCGCCGACAACGCCGCGCGCTATACGCCCTACGTGCGCGCACTCGAAGCCGTCGACAGCAAGCAACTGACCGCCGTGTACACGCGCTATTACCCGCTGTTCCAGCAAAGCTACGTCGAACAGGGCTATCCAACACGCTACTTCAACGACCGCCTGTTCGAGGTCATCGACCATCTGCTGGCGACGCCCGACATCAAGGAGCCGATCGCGCTCACGCAGCCGAAGGTGCTCTACGAATACTCCGATCCGGAGCTCGAGCAGCTCTCGGCCGGGCAAAAGGCGATGCTGCGCATGGGGCCGGACAACGAAGCGCGAGTGAAGGCGAAGTTGCGCGAGATCCGCAAGGCGCTGCAGACGCCGTGATGTCCCGCTTCAGGCGTTGACGAAGCCGGCGCGTTCGCGCGCCAGTGCAGCCGCAGCGCTTCCCAGCAAGGCCACGAAACGGAGCGAAAGCGCGCCCTCGCGCGCATCGGTGCACACCGCCGCCGTATAGACCGCGGCCAACCGGAATCCTTCGGGCAGCTCGCCCACCAGCGTGACACCGGCGGTGGCGATGATTTCGCTTGCCTGCGTGATGCCGATCGCACCCGCATTCGCGCGGGCAAGCTCGCGCATCGCCGTCGCGCCGTTGGGAAAGGTGTGCAATCGCGTCTGCAGCTGCGCGTCGATCCCGAGCATGCGCAGCACGCGAAGCACGTGGATGCCTGCGGTCGAGCGCTCGGTGTCGGGAACGAATACTGCCGGCGCGTCGAGCAGCACCGCGCGCAACGCTTCGCCGCTGGAGACATCCTGCAGCGCATCGCCTTTGCGGACGGCGACTGCGGTCGGGACGGCGCCCAGACGTGTCGCGGTGGTAGCATCCACCCGGCTTTCGGCCGCGAGCGCATCGATCAGCACGTCGGTGAGGATCGCGATATCGCAGGGTGCGCCCGCGACCAGTGCATCGCGCATCGCGCCGACCGCGCTGTAGGTCGCATCGATCGCGCATCCGGTGGCCGCGCTGAATCCGCCCTGCATCGCCTCGACCAGCCCCTTGGCAGCGCCACCACTCAGGATGTGCAGGCGCGCGGTCGCCTGCGCGGACTTCACCGCTTCACCCGGCTACTGATCTGGCTTCGCACCCGAGATCTTCACGATGCGCTCCCACTTGACGATGTCGTCGCTCATGTAGCGCGCGAACTCGTCGGGAGTCATGGTCATCGCCACGGCACCCTGCTTGGACCATTCGTCGCGCACCTCCGGTTTGCTCACGATCTTGACCACCTCGGCGTTGAGCCGGCGCACGATGTCGGGCGGGGTGCCCTTGGGCGCCATCAGCCCCAGCCAGATGACCGCTTCGTATCCGGCGACACCGGCTTCCGAGATCGTCGGCACGTTGGGCAGCACCGTGGAGCGCACCTTGCCGGTGGTTCCCAGCGCCTTGACCTTGCCGGCGCGCGCGAACTCGCTCATGGTGGTCACCGCGTCGAACATCATGTCGACCTGGCCGCCGACGACATCGGTGCGCGCCTGCGAGCTTCCCTTGTACGGGATGTGGACGATGTCGACGTTGGCCATCGCCTTGAACAGTTCGCCCGCCATGTGGTAGGGCGTGCCCGGCCCCGACGACGCGTAGTTGAGCTTGCCCGGCTTGGCGCGCGCCAGCGCCAGCAGCTCGGCGAGCGAGTTCACCGGCACCGACGGGTTGACCACCAGCACCAGGTCCGAGTAATTGATCGCAGCGATGGGAACGAAGTCGCGCATCAGCGCGTACGGCTTGTTCTGCATCAGCGTCTCGTTCACGGTGTGCGTATTGGACATGAGCAGCAGCGTGTAACCGTCCGGCGGGCTCTTGGCTGCCGCGTCGGTGCCGAGCACCGAGCCGCCACCCGGCCGGTCCTCGATGACGAACGGCTGGCCCATGGCGTCCTGCAATCGCTGTCCGAGGAAGCGCGCGTAGATGTCGGCCGGACCGCCGGCGGCGAAGGGGACGATGATCTTGACGGCACGGTTCGGATAATCCTGCGCCAGCGCTGCCGCGCAGGTCGCGCACGCGAGCATGAAAACGACGAGCCTCACGGGATATCGCAGCATCGGGAATTCCTCCATCGCGCCGGCTGGCGCTCGCTAATTTACTACGATCAGGGCACGGCGCCCTATCGAGCGCTCGTAGGTGCGTCGAACAGTGACGTCTCCGGCTCTTCTGCGCGATGGACTTCCGTGACCGGCGACAACCCCGCGATGCGCACGCCGAGCAGCCGGATGCGCCGCTCCAACGGCACCCGCTTGAGGCATTCGCCCGCGACGCGGCGGATGGTGCGGGCGTCCTGCGTCGGCGTCTCGATGGTCTTGTCACGAGTGACGATCTTGAAGTCGTCGTACCGAAGCTTGAGTCCGATGGTCTTGCCGACGTAGCCTTTGCGCGCGAGATCGCCGGCGAGGTCGGCGCACAGCTCGGTGAAGATCGCCGACAGCTCATCCCGGTCGCGGCGCGCATGCAGGTCGCGGTCGAAGGTCGTCTCACGGCTGATGCTCACCGGCTCGCTCTCGGTCACCACTTCGCGCTCGTCGCGGCCGTTGGCGGCGTCGTGCATCCAGGCGCCGCGCGTCGCCCCGAAGTGCTCGATCAGCCACGCAGGGTCCGCGTGGGCGAGCTCGCCGATAGTGTGCACGCCCAGCGCCTCCAGGCGCTCGCTGGTCTTGGGTCCGATGCCGTTGATCTTGCGCGCGGAGAGCGGCCAGATCCGCCGCGGGACGTCGTCGGGGGCGAGCATGGTCAGTCCGTCGGGCTTGTCGAGCTCGGAAGCGATCTTGGCGAGGATCTTGTTGGACGCGACGGCAATCGAGCACGACAGACCGGTAGCCGCACGCACGCTGTCCTTGATCGCGCGCGCCACATCGCGGGCGCGCCACCACGCTTCGCCCGGCGCCTCGGCGTCGCCCTCATGCTCGGGCAAGCGCACACCAGTGAGGTCGATGTAGATCTCGTCGATCCCGTGATCCTCGATGCGCGGCGCGATCGCGCGCACGGCTGCCTTGAATGCGCGCGAGCAGCGCCGGTAGGCGTCGAAGTCGACCGGGAGCAGGATGGCGTCGGGCGCGAGGCGTGCCGCCTTCATCAACCCCATCGCGGAATTGACGCCGAACGCGCGCGCCGCATAGGTGGCCGTGGTGGCGACGCCGCGTCCGACGTAGTCGCGCAGACGCGTGAACTCACGCACGGTGTCGCCGGTCACGGGGTCAATCGCGTCGCGGGGCTGGTGGGCGCTGCCGCCGCCGATCACGACCGGCAGGCCTGCGAGCTCCGGGTAGCGCAGCAGTTCCACCGACGCGTAGAACGCGTCCATGTCCAAGTGAGCGATCAGTCGCGGCGACGGCGAGGTCATGGGCGAAACACGAAGCGAACCCGAGCTGCGGCCGGGCTTGACGACAGTCTAAGTCTAAGCGATGACGCCAGTCCCTAGAACCCGTACAGGCGCGCCGGGTTGTCGACCAGGATGGCGCGGCGCGTGCGCTCGTCCGGCGCCCAGTCGAGCAGCAGATCGAGCATCGCCGCCGTGCAGGGGGCGGGCGTCGTGCCGGGATGCGGCCAGTTGCTCGCCCAGACGCAACGGTCCGGCTTCGCGGCGACCAGCGCGCGCGCGAGCGCGCTCACATCCTCGTACGCCGGCGCGCCGGTCTTCGACGTCTCGTACGGCGCCGACAGCTTGACCCACACCCTGCCGCTGTCGAGCAGCCGAAGCAGGCTCGCGAACGCAGGATGCGAAGTCGGCACGGGCTCGAGGAACTTGCCGTTGTGGTCGATCACCACGTCGACCGGCAACGCAGCGATGCGTTGCTCGAGCGCCGGAAGCTCGCGCCCGTCGAGCTGGAGCTGGACGTGCCATCCGCAAGCGCGCACACGCGCCGCCAGCTGCTCGACGTCATGCCACGAAAGGTAGCCGCCCTTGAGCATGAAGCAGCGCGCACCGCGAAAGCCCGCGCCGTTCAGTCGCGCCAACTCGGTCTCGGCGATGTCGGGACGGATGGTCGCGATGCCACGTGCGCTGTCGCCGAACTGGCGCAGCGCATCCTCTGTGCAGGCGTTGTCGAACATGTAACCGTTGGGCTGCACGACGATCAGGCGGGAAAGACCGAGCTCGCGTTGCACCTCGCGGTACGCGGCGACCGGTGCATCGGGCAGCGCCAGCGGCCACGTCGGTGCCGCGCGGAAGCGCGCATCGTAAATGTGCATGTGGCAATCGCACGTGAGCGCCGGCGCGAGGAGTCGAGGCTTCGTGGTCATCGCGACTCCAGCGGATGAGGAACGGTGCACGTGGCCGCGCGCCCGGCGACTTGGCTCGGTGCTCGCATTATTCCTCGATCGGTCCGGCCAGGACCCACGGGCCGCCCTGGAAGCGCTGATCCGCGCCCGGCGCCTCCGGCGGCGCGGCATTCGGAAACAGGTCGGCGAAATTGCGCGAGCTATCGCGCGGATGAAAGCCCAGGTGCGCCGCCTTGCGATTGTCCCACCATGAGACCGGATTGTCGGACACGCCGTAGATGATCGAATGATCCACGCGCGGCGTGAACAGCGCTCGCGCCACCAGCTCGACCAGATCGTCGTAGCTCAGGTACGTGACCAGCATGCGCGGATGCGTCGGCTCGGCGAACGATGAACCGATGCGAAGGCACACCGCCTCGATGCCGAATCGATCGAAGTAGTAGCGGGTCAGCGCCTCGCCGAAGCACTTGCTCACGCCGTAGAGGGAATCGGGGCGCAGCGGAACCTCGGTGTCGATCACCTCGCTTTGCGGATAAAACCCTACCACGTGGCTCGAGCTCGCGTAGATCACGCGGCGCACCGCGTGCTTGTGCACCGCTTCGTAGACGTTATAGAGACCCACGATGTTGCCCTGGACGATCTGCTCGAACGGCGACTCCAGCGAGATGCCGCCGAAGTGCAGCACCATGTCGACGCCGGCGACCAGCGCATTCACCGCGTTCTTGTCGGAGAGCTCGGCGAGCACGACTTCCTCGCCGCGATGCGCGGACCCGCAGTCGACACGATCCGACACGCGCAGATGCTCGCACCACTCGCGCAGATGCGGCCGCAGCACGCGGCCCAAACCTCCGGCAGCGCCGGTCAGCAGCAATCGTCGGAAGGGTTTGCTCAAAGGGATTACCTCCGTGCTGCGCGCTGCGGCTCATTGTGCAACCCGGTGCTCGGCACGGCGCGTCGCACTCGTGCTCGGACTCGGGCGGCTGGCGAGCGCGCATGGTAGCAGACGCGCGGCAGATGGGACGCGATGCGGCGATGTGCCGCTAGCGCGTGCGCCAACGTGCCTGAGGGAGCAGCGGCTGTGCGCCGCCGACGCCGAACATTTCCTGAAGCGCCTCGCGATACGCGCTGCCACCAGTGCGCATGCTGTTGTTGTGCGTCGCGCCCTCGACCAGCAGCAACTTTTTCGGCTCGTGCGCAGCATCGTAGAGCGCCTGCGAAAAGCGTGACGGCACCATGCGGTCGTCGGCGCCGTGCACGATGAGCACCGGCAGGTGAACGTCGCGGATTTTTTTGAGCGAGTCGAATTTCTGGGTCAGCAGCAAGTCGACCGGGAGCCATGAGACCGTCAGCGAGCGCGCGATCTCGGCGAGCGAGGTGAAGGACGACTCGACGATGAGGCCGCGTGCGGGTGCGCCACCGCCCTGGGGCGTCGCGGCGGATAGCTTGGCGGCGAGGTCGATGGCGACGGCACCTCCCAGCGAATGCCCATAGATGAAGCGCCGCGCGGGATCGGGCTGCAGTATCACCAGGCGATCCCAGGCCAGCTGGGCGTCTTCGTACACGGTGGCTTCGGAGGGCAGCTCTCCGCTGCTCTTGCCGAAGCCGCGATAGTCGATGGCGAGCACCGAGAATCCGAAATCGTGAAGCTGCTCGATACGGAACAGTTGTCCGGTCAAGTCCCAGCGCGAACCGTGCAGGTAGAGCAGCGCCGGCGCGTCGTCGATCGTGCGGCCGGAAGCCTCGCGCGCCGGCCACCACCACGCATGGATTTGCTGCGGCTTGCCGTCGGCGGCGACAGCGAGGTCCAGCTCCTGCACCCCTTCGGGCATGCCGGAAAACCAGCTGGCGGTCGAATGCACCACCCGGAAGGTAAGCTCGCGCTCCTGGACTTCCAGCGTCGAACAGCCCGCTGCCGCGAGCCCGACGACCAGCGACAAGCTGAGCACCCACTTCCACGGGGAGCGTCGGGGAGAAAACGAGGCGCGTTGCTTGTCCATGCGTGCCAGCCCAGGCCGTTTGATTCGGGGTGGGCGAATCTTGCTAAGCAAGACCTGCGCCAGTAGCGGCGACGTCGCACGCTTTGGGGTCAGACCGTGGCAAGTGGCGCCGGTTCCGCGCTTCCGCAGCGCCGCGTGGCCACCGCGCTATGATTCCGGGATGTGCCCAGCATCGCTCATGGACGCGCGCGCGATCGCCGAATCCTTCGATCTCGCGAAGCTGCCGCCTTCCTTCTACGCCGATCCTTATCCCACCTACCGCGCGCTGCGCGAGCATGCGCCGGTGAAGCGCATGCCGGACGGATCGTGGTTTCTGACCCGCTTCGAGGACATCGTTCCGGTGTATCGCGACCACAAAAGCTTCAGCTCCGACAAGCACAAGGAATTCGGCCCCAAGTTCGGACCGACTCCGCTGTTCGAGCATCACACGACCAGCCTGATCTTCAACGATCCGCCGCTGCACACGCGCGTGCGCCGCGCCATCGTCGGCGCGATCTCGCAACGTCACATCGCGGCGATGGAATCGGGGCTGGTTACGCTGGTCGACGGCTTGCTCGACGCGATGGCGAAGGCGGGCAGCGTCGACCTGATCGCCGATTTTGCGGCGGCGATTCCCATCGGCATCATCGGCAACCTGCTCGGCATCGCCCGCGACGAGCGCGGCCCGCTGCGCGGCTGGTCGCTCGCGATCCTGGGCGCGCTCGAGCCGGTGCTCACACCCGAGCGCGCTGCCAGCGGGAATCGCGCGGTCAGTGAGATGCTCGCCTATCTCAGGATCCTGGTCGACGAGCGCCGAGTGCACCTGCGCGACCCGGATACCGACGTGCTGACGCGGCTCATTGTCGGCGAAGGCGACGACGCGCCGCTGACCGAAATGCAGCTGCTGCATCAGTGCATTTTTCTGCTCAACGCCGGGCACGAAACGACGACCAATCTGATCGGCAACACGCTGCATGCGCTCGCGCGGCTGCCGGCGCAGCGCGCCCAGCTGATCGCCCGCGCCGACGATGTTGATGCGATGAAAACCGCGGTGGAGGAATGCCTGCGCTACGAAAGCCCCGTCCAGTTGGGGAATCGCATTACCACAAAGGACGTGACCATCGCGGGACAGCGCTTTCCCGCGGACACGCGTATCTCGATCTGCATCGGCGGCGCTAACCGCGACCCGGCTCAATTTCCCAGCCCCGACGAGATGGACCTGTCGCGCGATCCCAACCGTCAGCTTGCGTTCGGGTTCGGCATTCACACCTGCGCCGGCATCAACCTGGCGCGGCTGGAGGGACGAATCGCGCTGTCGCGTTTCCTCAAGCGCTTTCCGCGCTACGCGATCACCGGCGAAGCGGTGCGCGACCTGCGCGCGCGCTTTCGCGGCTTCCAAAAACTTCCGGCGCACCTCGAGTAGCGCCCGCAGCCGCGACTAACGCGAAGCCGCGCGCTGCTTTGCCAAGTCGATGTCCAGGTATTTGTAGTATGTCGTGAACACCGGCGGCGCGAAGCCCTTGAGCCATGGCTGAACGAGCTCGCTCTCCGTGCGGAAAACGAGCGGGATCATCGGCGCGTAGTATTGCAGCAGCGCGTTCATTGTTGCGATCGACGCAGAGCGCGCCGCATCGTCCTCGCTGCTGATGTAATCCTCGAACGCCTGGTCATAGCGCGGCATGTTGAATCGTGTCGGATTCACGGTGGGCGGCGAGCGACTGTAGAACTGCACCGTAACGCCGTAGGCGGTGGGGAGGCCGCCCATGACGAACGCGTTGAGCTGGTACGTGCCTGCCTCCGCTTCCTTCAACAATTCCTGGAAACGCGTGAGCTTGAAATTCATGCGGATGCCGATCGCGTCCATGTTCTTCTTGAGCAACGTCTGCTCCTCCCGCGTGGTGGGCGCGGTGCGAAGCGTCGCCGTGATGGTGAGTGGCTTGCCGTCCGGCGTCATCCTGAAGCCTTCGCCGTCCCTGGACGCGAAGCCCACTTTGTCCAGCAAGGCGTTCGCCAGCCGAGGATCGTGAGCGGCGATGGGAAGCCCGCTGATATGACCAGCCACCGTCGGCGGAACGAGTTGATTCGCGACGCCGCCCTGGCCAGCGTAGACCACACCGACCCAGGCGGCGCGGTCGATCGCCAGCGCGATTGCGCGCCGCAACGCGATGTGCGGAAGGTCCAGTCCACCCACCGTCCGATCGCTCATGTTGAAGAACAGCGAGGCAACATACGGTTCCGGATAAGCCTTGCGAATCACTCCCTGCTCCGCGTACTCTTTTTTGAGCACGTCCTTGTCGAGCGCACGCGCGCCCGCCACACCGGTGAGGACCACATAGTCGAGTTTGCCGCGATCGAACTGCAGCACGCGCGTGAGCTCCTCGTCGATGACATTGATCTCGACAACCCCGATCTGGGGCAGCGCGACGCCCTGCATGCTGCGCACCAGCTCGGCATCGTGAGGATCGTCGCTCGCCGGAAAGGCGATCGTCCGGTAGTAGGGATTGGCTTCGAGTACGACCTTGGACCCTGGCAGCCACTCACGGAGTCGGTACGGGCCGGTGCCCACTGGCCGCGTCCGCGCGTCGCCGTGCGCCGCCGTAATGACCTCGCGCGCCACGGCGGGCGTGGTGACGAAGCTCTCTATGACCGGAAAATTCGCCCGCAGCAGGCGAAGCTGTACGGTATAGCGATCCAGTGCACGCAGTCCCTCCACGGGATTGTCATAGTCGAAAGTCCCCGATTTTTCTGCGGCCTCCACGACCGCTCGCGCTCCGATCAAGACGTCGGTGACAGCCGCGTTGCCGCCACGCTTGAGCGTCGGGTCGAGCGCACGCTTCATCGAATAGACAACGTCATCCGCCACCAGCTCGCGCTGCCTGCCACCGAACGCGGGATCATCGGTGAAGCGTATTCCGGGCTGCAGCCGCATCGTCCAGGTACGACCACCATCTGAAATTTCCGGCATGTCGGTTGCCGATACCGGGACCAAACGCGCCGGGGAGCCGAGGTAGCTCCAGTCGTAGAGGCCCTCGAAGATGGCCGCTGCGACCTGCGACGAAGGATCATCGTTGATACGCTGCGGATCGAGCGTCTCGATGTCGAAGACGGCCAGGCGCAGTACCTTGGCCGGGTCCGGGGCGGATGCCGTGCCGCCGGCGAGCAGGCACAGGCAAAGTGCGACTCCGGTGCGGAGCAGCTTCTTTCGCGGCTTTGACATCGCGTCCCGACTCTCCGGCAGCGCACGGTGCGCCGCGCGATTATGCATCACGCGCAGCGAAACTTCGCGATTGCGCAGCTGCGCGCCAGCCACCCTTTTTGGCTATCATGCGCGAAACATCCCAGGAGGCCACCATGCACTCGCCATTCCCCCGCTCGCTGATCCGGCTGATCGCCGCGGGCGTCTGCGTCGCCCTTGCACCTTCTGCGGTCGCACAGGTCAAGATCGGCGTAACCATTTCCGCGACGGGCCCTGCCGCGTCGCTCGGCATTCCGGAGAAGAACACCATTCCGCTATGCCCCAAGGCGGCGGGTGGCAAGAACATCGAATACATTCTGCTCGACGATGCGACCGACACCACGACCGCGGTGCAGAACACGCGCAAGCTTATCAGCGAGAACAAGGTCGACGCGATCATCGGCTCGACGACGACGCCCAATTCGCTGGCGATGATCGACGTGTTTTCCGAAGGCGAGACGCCGGTGATCTCGCTCGCATCGTCGATACGCATCATCGATCCGGTCGATGCGAAAAAGGCGTGGTCGTTCAAGACGCCGCAAACCGACGTAATGATGGCCGGCGCAATCCTCGAGCACGCGTCGAACAACGGCGTGAAGAACATCGCCTACATAGGCTTCAACGACGCGCTTGGCGAGGCGTTTTTCACCGAAGTCGACAAGGCCGCGAAGGTGCGCAACATTCCGATGGTGGCCAACGAGCGCTTCGCGCCCAAGGACACCAGCGTCACCGGCCAAGTGCTCAAGTTGGTGTCGGCCAATCCCGACGCGATCGTGATCGGCGCGTCGGGAACGCCGGCGGCGACGCCCGCAGCCGCGCTGAGGGAGCGTGGCTACAAGGGCAAGATCTACTTCAACCACGGCGTGGCGAACAACGATTTCCTGCGTGTGGGCGGCAAGGACGTCGAAAGCGCGTTCGTCCCGGCGAGCCCGGTGATCGTCGCCTACCAGCTTCCCGACGATCATCCGGCCAAGAAGCGCGCCGAGGAATACACCAAAATCTACGAAGCGAGCTACGGCCCGGGCAGCGTGGCGGCGTTTGGCTCGTACACGTGGGACGCGTGCCTGGAGCTGGTCAACGCGATTCCGGCAGCGCTCAAGGCGGGGCAGCCGGGAACGGTGGAGTTTCGCCGCGCGCTGCGTGATGCGCTCGAAGCGACCAAGAACCTCGAAGTGACCAACGGCTCGGTCACGATGAGCAAGTCCGACCATCTCGGCCTCGATTCGCGCGCGCGCGTGATGGTCCAGATCCAGAACGGAAAGTGGGTGCTGCAGAAGTAGCGACGCGAGCCTCCCGGCGAGGGGCCCCGCGCAGCGGGGATCGACGGGGAATTGCGAGTCGGCGCTGGCGGGCGACGAGGTCACGATGAAATCGCGTTGAACGGTCGGAGCCGGCGACGCGAGCCTCCCGGCGAGGGGCCCCGCGCAGCGGGGATCGACGGGGAATTGCGAGTCGGCGCTGGCGGGCGACGAGGTCACGATGAAATCGCGTTGAACGGTCGGAGCCGGCGACGCGAGCCTCCCGGCGAGGGGCCCCGCGCAGCGGGGATTGACGAGGAATTGCGAGTCGGCGCTGGCGGGCGACGAGGTCACGATCAAATCGCGTTGAACGGTCGGCGCGCGCGAAGAGGACCAGCCGGGGATTAAAGAAAAGGGGCGCAAACGCGCCCCTTTTTTTCACGAACGAATGAAGATCAGCCCACGGGCATCCCCGAAGGCATGCCGCGTGGCATGCCATTGCGATAGCCTGCGCGAACCGGAACTTGGTTGCCCTTCGCATACATGCACTGAACGTAGGCGTTGTCGTAACGGCGCTGATAGTCGTAGCTTCCGTAAGCCCCGGCATTGGCCGCGCCCGCGCTACCGAACAGCAGTCCTGTTCCCGCGCCGATCGCGGCGCCTTGTCCCGCCTGCCCCGTGACCGAACCGATGGCCGCGCCGGCGGCGGCGCCGATAAGCGTCGCCGCCGCTGCGTAATTACCCGCCGTCTGATCGGGCACCTGCGAACCCGGCGGTCCCATGCCCAGCGACGCCGACGCGAATTGCTGGCACGCGAAGTTGTCCGCCTGGAAGGCGTCGAATGTCTTGCTTGTTCCCGGCAGGACCATGACTGTCGGTCCGCTCGGCACGGTGGCACATGCGGCCAGCAACAGCGCCGGGGCAATTGCCAGCATGCGTAGTGATCTGCTCATCGGCATCTCCGTGCGACCGTCACTGCGCATAGCCGGGCTGCGGGGTCGGCCGCGCGTTATTGTCGGGAACGACCTTCAGCCAGCCGTGCGGACACTGCGCGATCTGCGGGTAATACCCTGCAGGGTCGGTACAGTAGTACGAGAACTGTGGACGCTGTGCCGCAGCGGGAGGCGCGTACGTCGACGGGCCGGGCGCGTAGTTGCCGTCATCGGGCTGATCGCGTTGGATGTAGACGACGCCCGGGTCGTAGACCGCCCCGCCGTAGTACGGATACGCCGCCGGGTACGCGTACGCGCCGTAGTAGTACGGGTAATAGCCGCCGTACCACCAGCCTGGATAGCCGAGCGCGAGACCCAGACCGAGGCCGTATCCATACCAGCCCGCGCCGTACCAGCGCCCTCCCCCATATCCGCCATGCCAGCCCGAGCCGCCGTGCCAGCCGGAGCTTCCACCGTGCCACCCCGAGCTGCCTCCGTTCCAGCCGCCACCTCCGCCGCCATGCCAGCCGCCACCCGTGCCGCCAGCACCCATGCCGCCGCCACCACGCGCTCCACCCCCACCGCCGTGCTGGGCCGAGGCCGCGCCAGCAGTGATCGCGAACGCCGCTGCGATTGCAAATGTAACGATATGTTTCCGCATGAAAACCTCCTTCGATGCCCCTTGGACTCAACGCGCGAGCGCGAGTTCGGACGACATCCACCTGCAAAATATCGCACTCATGACCCCTTTGTGCGGGCCTTGTGCGGCGCGACCGAGCACCGCCTCTTTGGTATCCTTGTGGGTTGACGAGAACCTTCAAGGAACTGCCATGGCTACCGAACCCGCGCCGCGCGGCGTCGAAGCGAAAATGGACGCCGCTTCGCTGTATCGAGAAGAAATTTACACCGATCGCGGCGCCGGAACCATCCGTGTCCTGGTCCCGGTGACGCGCGACGGAGGACCCGACCAGACCCGAACCCCCGTTTACGTCGGCGAAGCGCAGATCCTTACCAACATGGGGCCGCTGCCGATCAGTTTCGAAATCCCCGCGGTCACGCTGGGCGAAGCCGTGCAGAAATACGGCGATGCCGCCAAGGAAGGCATAGAGAACGCGGTCCGCGAACTGCAGGAGCTGCGGCGCCAGCAGTCGTCGTCGATCCTCGTTCCAGGTCAGACTGCTGGACTGCCGGGAGGCATGCCGCCGCTGGGAGGCGGCAAGATCAAGATGCCATAGCGCCTTTGGGCGTGCGCCGCGACGCGTGCGGCGCGGCGAGCGTCCATTCGGGGACAGCGAAGCGCTCGGCAAGGAACTCGGCGAGCGCGCGCACCTTGGCCGACAGATGCCTGCGGCTGGGGTAGACGAAGTAGATGTTGGCCGGCAACGGCTCGAATTTGCGCAGGATCGGCGTGAGCCGTCCGTCGCGCACTTCCGGACCGACGACGAAGTCCGGTTCGAGCACGATCGCCGCCCCAGCGACCGCCAGCTCGGCAAGAAAATGAGCATGGTTGGCATTGACCGGTCCCGATACACGGACCGGCCGATCGTGACCCGCCGGATCGCGAAAGGGCCACACGTTTCGGTGCGGCGCGTATTCGTAGGTGAGACAGGCATGCCCGGCGAGGGCTTCGGGCGTCTTCGGCTCGCCGTGGCGCGCCAGGTAGGACGGCGCCGCACAGCACACGAGGCGCGTTTGTCCGATCCGGCGGCCGACGAGGTTCTGACTGCCGATCGATCCTATGCGCACCGCGGCATCGAAGCCCTCGTCGACCAGATCGGTGGTGCGATCGGAAAGCTCGACGTCGAAGCGCATGTCGGTATAGCGGACCAGGAACTCGCCGACCGCGCTCGCCAGGTGTCTTTCGCCGAACGTCGTTCCGCAGGTTAGACGCAGCGTGCCACGCGGTCGAACGGCACCCGCGCCCGCCGACTGCTCGGCCTCCTCGAGGTCGGACAGGAGCTGCACGCAGCGCTCGTAGAACACACGCCCGCTTTCGGTGAGCGAGAGGCGGCGCGTGGTGCGGTTGATCAGTCGCGAATTCAGATGCGCTTCCAGCTCGGCCACCTGCCTGGATACGGCCGATACGGAGACGCCTAGCCGCTCTGCTGCGCGCACGAAGCTCCCGGCCTCGACGACTCGGGCAAACGCGGTAATCGCATGGAAACGGTCCATTACGTATTATTGCATTTATTGCAACAGTATTTCCCGCCTTGGCCTGTTTATCCCGACAGCCACAACGGTGATGATTACATCGTCGTCAGCCCCAAGGCCTCCGGGCTGGGCAACCTCACACCGATCAACAGGAGAACCTCCATGAAGCTCTACTACTCACCGGGCGCCTGCTCGCTTTCGCCGCACATCACCTTCCGCGAGGCCGGACTGCCGGTCACGCTGGTCAAGGCGAGCACCAAGACGCACAAGCTCGACGACGGCACCGATTACTACACGCTCAGTCCCAAGGGCTATGTTCCGCTGCTCGAGTTGGACAACGGCGAATTCCTCAGCGAAGGTCCGGCGATCGTCCAGTATCTTGCCGACCAGAATCCGGGCTCCGGGCTCGCTCCAGCCGCGGGCACGCTTTCGCGCTACCGGCTCATGGAGTGGCTGAACTTCGTCACCGCGGAGCTGCACAAGCAGTTCGGACCGATGTTCCAGCCGAACACGCCCCCCGAATTCAAGGAAGTCCTCAAGGACAAGATCTCCAGGCGCTACGACTGGCTCGCCGGCGAGCTCAAGGGCAAGGATTACCTGATGGGAACGCAGTTCACCGTCGCCGACGCGTATCTCTACACGATCCTGCGCTGGACGAACTTCGTTGGCCTCGATCTCGCCAAGTGGCCGGTGCTCGCCGCGTACAAGGCGCGCGTGGAATCACGCCCGAAGGTGCAGGAAGCCTTGGTCGCCGAGGGCCTGGTCAAGGCAGCCGCGACCGCCACGGCGTGAGCGCCTAAAGTAAACATCCAGTACACATCCATCCGGGGCCGGCGACGGCTCCGGATCTCACACCATGATGCCTGCCCTTTTCATTTCACACGGCTCGCCGATGCATGCGGTCGAGGCGGGTGCACCCGGGCGCGCGTGGAGCGCGCTCGGGAGCACGCTAGCGCGGCCGCGGGCGATCCTGATCGCCTCGGCGCATTGGGAAACGTCGGTGCCGATGCTCACGGGCAACCCGAAGCCGCAGACCATCCACGATTTCGGCGGCTTTCCGCCCGAGCTATATCAGCAACGCTACCCGGCGCCCGGCGCCCCCGACCTCGCCGCGCAGGCGGTCGCGCTGCTCAAGCAAGCCGATATCGCAGCCGGCATCGATGGCTGCCGCGGACTCGATCACGGCGCGTGGGTACCGTTGAAATGGATGTATCCGCAGCACGATATTCCGGTCGTGCAGCTCTCCATCCAGCCGGAGCTGGGCGCGGAGCATCATCTGCGCCTCGGGCGCGCGCTCTCGCCGCTGCTTGAACGCGATGTGCTCATCATCGGGTCGGGGCACACGACGCACAACCTGCGCGACTGGATGAGCAATCCGCGTCGCGACGAGCCGTTGCGTTACGTCGAGGCGTTCTCGACGTGGCTGCATGAGCACCTTCAGGCACACGACGCCGATGCGGTGAGCGCGTATCGTGAGCGGGCACCCGACGCGACGCGCGCACACCCCACCGAGGAGCACTTCCTGCCGCTGTTCGTCGCCTGGGGCGCAGCGGGAACCAACGCGCAGGCCGAGCGCGTGGTGAGCGGCTACGAGGCCGGCGCGCTGTCGATGGACTCGTATCTGTTCAAGCCCGCGGCGGCACTCGCCGCAGCCTGATCAGCAACGCGCGCTGGTTCTTTCCCGGCGGCGCGGCGAAGCAACGTCAGTGAAGGCGCTGCCGTCCCTTGCGTGAGGCTTCGCGCCGTTGCGCGCGGCGCTCGGCGCGATTAGCCGATTCGGGGCGGCTGCGCTCCTGCCAGAAGCGGAAGATGAGCACCGCCGCAATGGGCAGCTCGTCGATCATATCGAGCCGCTTTTCCTCGGTGTCGACCCAGTCCAGATACTCGGGGTCGTGATCGCCATAGGCGAGCGCTTCGATCGGCAGCATCCAGTCGCGCGTCGCCTCGTCTGAGTAGAGCGGCTCCCACGTTTCCTCGCGCAGCAGCACGCCGGTCATGTAACCCTCGCACCATGCGCTCGCCTCGGGTGGGCTGCGGTCCTCGCGCAGCTGCTGTTCGGCGTGATAGAGCAGCGGCTTGAAACGCGTCGGCGATTCCGCGAGCGTGCGTCGAATGCTCTGCTGCAGGCGCAACACCAGGGACAGGATGCGCTCCGCCTGCTCGTTGTTCTGGAACACCGGCGTCACCGAGCGCTGGCTGTCGCTCCACATCACGGGCAGCCATTCCGACGGCTGGATGAGCTCGGGGCCACTGACGATCGCGGTCAGGAATCCGTCGAGCATCTCGAGGTCCATGCAGTCCTGCGGGACGGCGTTCGACCCCAGAAATACTTCGAGCTCGTCATACTCGTTATCGGTCAGGGGTTCGTCGAGCTTGTTGACTTCGGACATGGGATCGACACGGGATGGGCATTGCGGGGCGAACATCATGGCCCCACTGAGCCGCGAATGCAAATCCGTCGCCGGCTCGCAGCCAAACTACACACGTGGGCCCGTGCTGCGGACCGCGTGCGCGGCGTTGATCGCGGCGGCGAATACGAGCACGGCGCCGGCCTGATGCAGAGCCGCCAGACCGACGGGAACGACCAGCAGCAAGGTTGATATTCCCAGTGCGACCTGCAAAACCAGCATCACTCCCAAAATCCACGCCGCATCGCGCGCCGGTGACGCCGCTCGACGCGCGCGCCACCAGTAGGCCGCAACCGACAACGCAAGCAGCAGCGCCATCAGGCGATGGTCGAACTGCACGGTCGCCATGTTTTCGTAGAAATTGCGGTACCACGGCTCGATCATCATGATTTCGGGCGGCACCCATGCGCCATTCATGCGTGGAAACGTGTTGTACGCGAAGCCCGCGCGGATACCGGCGACGAGGCCGCCGGAGAGCACCATGACGAACACCAGGCCGACGATGGCGAGCGCGAAAGGAAGCAGCGGCGAGCGCATCGCACCGGTGCGGGCGTACGGACGCAGCAGCGACAGCGCGATCCACCACATCGCACCGAAAATCGCGATCGCCAATCCGAGGTGCGCGGTCAACCGAAGCTGCGAAACGCGCGAATCGTCGACCAGCCCGCTTTGCACCATGTACCAGCCGAGCGCGCCCTGTGCGCCGCCTAGCACGAACAGCGTCGCCAGCGCGGGCCCGTAGCGTGGCGGGATCTTGCGCCGCGCGATAAACCACAGCAGCGGCACGATAAAGACCACGCCGATCGCGCGTCCGAGCAGGCGATGCGCGTATTCCCACCAGAAAATCCCCTTGAACGCCTGCAGGTCCATGCCGCGATTGACCTCGCGGTACTCGGGCGTGGCCTGGTACTTGGCGAAGGCATCGTTCCAGTCCTGCGCCGACACTGGTGGCAGCGTTCCCACGATCGGCTGCCACTCGGTGATCGACAGACCGGAATGCGTGAGGCGCGTCACGCCGCCGACCACGATCATCGCCAACAGCAGCGCGCAGCACGCGAGCAGCCACGCCGCGACCGCGCGGACGCCGGCGCCGTCCGACCGTCGTTCGCCGTTTGCGACGAGCGCGGAGGATGCGGCGCCGGCTTGTTCAGTGATTTCCATCGTTTGATTTTGCCACAGCGATGCGATCGGCCGGACGCAACAGCGCCCACATACGCTAGTCCGCGTGCATTTGCGCGGAATGCATCGCATGGATGGCCGGAGGAAGGGTTCCAAGCACGCCGACAATCCCCAGGATCAACAGGCCCATCGTCGCTTCGATCAGGCTGTTCCGCTGCAGCTGGCGCGAAGCATCGTTGACGGTGCGAGCAGACGACAGGCGCGGAAGGAGTCGCAGGCGATTGAACGCGGCAACGCCGACCATCGCCAGGAAAAGCCCGATCTTGAGCAGCAGTAGATGGCCATAATGGGTCGTCGTCAACGCGGCCACGCTCCCTGCCAGCATGTACGTGTTGACCATGCCGGTCACGAGGATCGTTCCGACCGCGATCATGCCGAGTATCGAGAATCGCGCCGTGGCCAACCGGGCAACCGTGCCGACCGCAGGATCGGCAGAGCGACGCGAGGCCGCCAGCAGCAACGCGAGCGGCACGAGACCTCCGATCCAGGCGCTCGCGGCGACCAGATGCAAGGCGTCGGCCGCGACGTGCACGCGACCGGCGAGCGCAAGGGTACCCGAAGCGTGCCCCGCCCAGGCAAGGCTGCCGACGAGCAGCAGCGCAAGCGTCGCGATGATCGCGAGCAGCCCGCCCCGGACAGCATGGCCCGCCCGGGCAAGCGCGATCAAACCGCCCGCGAACACGGCCGCCGTGACAAAGCGCGCGCTCCATACGGTTCCGAATCGAGTCCGCGTCAGCACGCGCCAGACGATGTCGTCCGAGAAAATCTCACCCAAGGATCGGCCGCCGATTTCTGCAGCGAGCACGACCAGCCACGCCGCACCGGAGAAGACCGCGATCGTCACGCTGATCCAGGCAATGCGCGCCGACTGCCACCGCCAGGCGATCAATTCCGGGTTCGAGTCGGCGTGCCGCATTACGGGCCCCGCGACCAGGACCGCGAAGACCAGCGCGCCCGCGAGCAACACGGTCGACGCAAAGTGCAACGCCCGAATCGCGATCAGCAAGATGTTCATCAGTCTGCGCCGCGGCCGCGGCTCGCGGTCACTGCTTGTCGACCGTGAAGCTGAACGAACCTTCGGTGCTATGCGTGTCCACCGACAGCACGCGCCACGTCACCCGATAGCGACCCGCTCCGAGCGGGCGCAGCGGCACGCGCATCACGTTGCCGCTGATGCTGGGCTTATCCTCGTCCACGCGCTGTCCTGCCGCGTCCGTGATGGTGGCGGTGCTGAAGGCCGGCTCGATCTCCTGCGTGAATCGCAGCGTAATCTCGCCTGGGGCGGCATGAACGACGCTGCCCACGCGGGGACTGGCCTCGTCGAGAAACGCGTGCGCGCCAGCGGCGCTGCCGAATAGCACGTACATTGCGCCGCCGACGATCAACGCAGGGCGCATGTCAGTTCCCGAGCGGCGAGCGCGGCGCCGCCGCATTGCCGAAAATCGGTTTGCCGATACCGGTCGGGAACAGGTCGTCGAGATAGAAATGCATCTGCGCGATGACGCCCACACCGGTGCCGCTGGCGCGATTGACGGGGATGATCGCCTCGAGGCCGACCTGGAAGTATCTGCCGATCCATATGACGCCAGGCGTGACCGTACCCGTCGTGCCGATCCCGGAACCTTTGTAGTTCGCGACCGGCGTCTGAAATTGAAACTCGACGATCGGCACCAGATGGTTGAAAAAATCCGGCAACTCGAGGTCCACGACGTTCGACTTGAGGTACGGCATGCTGTACTGCAACGAGCCGCCATAGGTCAGGAACTGGGGATTGAGCTCCCTCATCGTCTCGCCGCTGTCCGGATCGAACGACGTGGTCGACGATTTGCTCGGGATCGCGTACCCGACCTGCCCCGTCAATGCGAACGGCCGGGCCGTGCTCATGCTGTCCGGGAGACCGCCGAAGCCTTGACCGAAGTAGAGCGTCGGCGTGTACGCGCTGAAGGATTCGGCACCGACCGACGAGCTGCCGGTATGGCCGAACTCCACCACCAGCGCACCCGACATCACCAGCTCCCGCGCGGCGTCGGTGAGAAACTGGTATTGGAAGCTGGCCTCGAGGTTCTGGAACCCGTTGGCGTGCGGGGCGTCGGCGGGACTGAGCTGCGTCCAGGCCGTTCCGATCGAAATGCCGAACTTGTCCGTGATCCTCTTCGAGAATTCGGCCGAGATGTCGAGCTCCCGCGTCGAGGGATCGTCGCCATTCTTGAAACTCGCGATGGTCGGCAGGGCGAGCTCATCTGCAACGCACGGGTCGTCGATGGTCAGCGTCGCGGGAAAGAATCGGGCGCCGACGACGCAGTGTGCACTTGCGTCGGCACATGCAAGAAGCGCGATGCCGGCTATCCATGCTTGGCGGTAGGTCTTCATGATCGTCCTCATGGCTTGTGCGCACCAGCTGCTGCGCCCATGGATTCAACTTCGAGCACCACATCGATGCTTCCGGCCTTCTCAAAGGTCAGCGTCAGCGGAACGTGGTCGCCTGCCTTGAACGGTTGCTTGAGGTCCACCATCATCAGGTGATACCCGCCCGGCTTGAGCTCGAGCCTGCCTCCCGGCGGGACGTCCATGGCGGCGAGCGCGCGCATTTTCATCATGCCGTTGTCCATGGCCATCTGGTGCAGCTCGACGGCGCCTGCCGCGGTAGAGGTGGCGCGCAGCAATCGGTCGGGTACGTTGCCCGCGTTGTCGACGACCAGGAAGGCTCCGCCCGATCTCGCGCCGGGTGGCGTCGCGCGCGCGAACGGATGGTCGATGGTCAAGGAATTGAGACGGTAGCTGTGGGCGCCGGCAATGCCGGAAACCCAGCACAGCGCGCAGAGCGCGATCGAGACCAGGTTCATGATGTAACCTTCCATGCAATCGGCGACGCGCAGGTCCGCCGGCGTCGGCAGAGCGGCATCGATGCGCGGAGCAAACGCTCCGCGACGCGGTTACTGCGGAAGGTCGGAAGGAGGTGGACCGCGCGCTGGCGGCGAGAGCGAGGAAGCGTCGTCGACCACCGTGCGCGCGTCGCCGGTGGCGACGATCAACTGCGCCGGCACCGCGAAGACGACAGGCGATGACGGTGGGATCGTCAGCGATGAAGACGCGCCGCTGCACAGCGTGCAATGGGCGGTACCGTGGCTGCGCGATGGGAATTGCGAGGGCGCACCGGCGGGAACGCCGGCACGCGCTTTCGAGGTTACCGAGCACACGTCGCCCGGTCCCGCTGTTCCTGGCGCTGCCGCATAGACCCCGAGCGGCGTCAGCGCATGCACCGCCAGAGCGGCGATGGCGATGGTGAGGCGCACGCGGGAGGTCATCCGCCGCATTCTACACGGCGCGAACGCACCCGGAAAATTCCGGTGGGGGATAGCGCCACGCATCGACGACGACGCCGACGTTGACACCCAGGCGCCGGGCACGGTTGAATGAGGCGCGAGCTTTTGCCGCACTTTGTCGAGTGAGGTCGTCGTCATGCGCCTGACACCGCTTTCGCCCGGTTTCGGCCGGAAAATCGAGGACGTGGACATCTCCGAGCCGTTGTCCGGCGAGGCGTTCGCCGAGCTGGAGCACGTCTTTTTCGCATCGCAGGTGCTGGTGCTTCGCGGCCAAACCTTGACCCCGTCGAGTTATGTTGCCTTCGCGCGTCGCTTCGGTCCGCCGGAGCCGCACGTCATCGATCAGTTCCATCATCCCGAGGACCCGAACATACTCATCCTGTCGAATCGCAGGAACAACGGCGAACCGGCGGGCCTCGCCGATGCGGGTTCGTATTTCCACACCGACTACTCGTACCTCGCGGTGCCGGCGCGGGCGACGATGCTCTATTCGATCGAGGTGCCGAAGGTCGGTGGCAACACGCTGTTTGCCGATCAGTACGCCGCGTACGACGGGCTTTCCGACGCGATGAAAAAGCGCATCGAGAACATGATCGGCATCCACCACTACGGCAACCGCAAGGTCGCCGACGAGATGAGCCGCACGGCGGCGTCGCCGCTCACCGACGAGCAGAAGGCGAAGATGCCGCTGATCACGCACCCGCTGGTGCGTGCGCATCCGGTCACCGGACGCAAGGCGCTCTACGCGGTGTCCGGCAGTTCGTACGGCATCGTCGGCGTGCCCGAGGACGAGGCGCGCGATCTTCTCGATGAGCTCGCCGCGCATGCGACACAACCGAAATACCAGCTCGATTACGCATATCGCGTCGGCGACGTCGTGATCTGGGACAACGCATCGCTGCTCCACTCGGCCACGCTCACCGATCCCGACGATCCGCGCACGCTGTGGCGCATCACGATCAAGGAGCCATCGGGCCAGCTCGACGCGCTCGAGGTTCTCGCACCGACGTTCGCGGCCTCGTAGCTGTCCGCCCGCCCTCGTCCATGCGGACGAGTGTGGGCAGCACATCGTCGTGCTAGAGTAACCCCCGATCCCACCTGCGCCTCTTTCCTGCTTCCGATTCCATGATTCGCCTGCGCCATCCGCTGTTCGTGCTCCTGCTCTCGCTGCTCGCCGTCACGGCGCAGGTGGGTGGTGCGACGCACGGCTTGTCGCACATCGGTGAGGCTTTCGGCGGTTCTCCGGATCATTCGGTCGGCACAGCGCAGGACGACTCGTGCCCGACGTGCGCGCTCTACGCGGGCGGCGCCCATGCCGTCACAGCCGATGCCGACGCAGAGCGCGCGCTCCCGGCGCCGCTCGAAGCATCCCCTCCGCACCGCACTACGGTGGCGGCGGCGTCTCCAGACTTTTACCGAAGCCGCGCCCCGCCGCCGCTCCTCTGAAGTCCCGGCATGCCGCGTGATCGCGGCATGGTTACCGACATGACTCGAGGAGCATCATGCTTCGCTATTTCGTTCGTGCGTGCAGCGCGTTGGCGCTGGCGCTGTTTGTTCCCGCCGCCGCGCTGGCGGCGACCGACGCCGATCTCGCCGAGATCCGGGACCAGATTCGCCAACTCAAGGAAAGTTACGAGGCGCGCATCCAGGCGCTCGAGCAGCGACTTAAGGATGCCGAGTCGCATCCCGCCGTCGCGCCGCCGCCTGCACTAGTCGCGCCTGCAAGCGCACCGCCTGCGGCTGCGGCGGCGCCTGCGCCTGTGCCCGCGCCCGTCGCCGCGACCGCTCCCGCGACGAGCGGCATCGCGGCGTTCAATCCCGCGATCTCGGCAGTGCTGCAGGGGCTCTACACCAATCTCTCCCAGGACCCGAACCAGTACGCGTTGAGCGGCTTCGCTCCGAGCGGCGACATCGCACCCGGCAAGCGCAGCTTCAGCCTCGGTGAATCGGAGCTCGCACTCTCGGCGAACGTCGACGACCGCTTCTACGGAAACCTGATCGTGTCGCTGACGCCCGAGAACACCGTCTCCGTCGAGGAAGCGTACGGCCTATATACCGGCGCCGGCTACGGACTCGCGCCGAAATTCGGGCGCTTCTTTTCCGGACTCGGCTATCTCAACGATCAGCACCAGCACGTGTGGGACTTCGTCGACGCGCCGCTGGTGTATCAGGCCTTTCTCGGCGGCCAGTACGACGTCGACGGCGTGCAGCTCAAGTGGGTGGCACCGACCGACGACGTGTTCCTCGAATTCGGGGGCGAGCTGGGTAGCGGCGAAGGCTTTCCCGGCACCTCGCTCAACAAGAACGGCATCGGCTCGGGCATCGCCTACGTCCACGCCGGCGGTGACATCGGTGATTCGAGCAGCTGGCGCGCTGGACTGTCCTATCTGCAGACGCGCGCACGCGACCGCGACTACGCGCAGACCGACGTATTCGGCAATCTGGCGCAGGTCGGCTTTTCCGGCAGCAGCAAGCTCGCGGTTGCCGACTTCGTATGGAAATACGCGCCCAACGGTAATGCCCAGCAGACCAATTTCAAGCTGCAGGCCGAGTATTTCTGGCGTCGCGAGAACGGCGACTTTACGTACGACCGCGACGGCGCCTTCGGCCTGACCAACACATCGGACTATGGTGCACGTCAAAGCGGCTTCTACGTGCAGGGCGTCTACCAGTTTCTTCCCGCGTGGCGCATCGGCGCGCGCTACGACTGGCTCGATCCGGGACAGGTCGATTATGGAAGCAACGCCTTCTTTCTGGTGAACCCTTCATTCAAACCGCAGCGCTCGACCGTGATGATGGACTGGACGCCCTCTGAGTTCAGCCGCGTGCGACTTCAGTACGCGCAGGCCAAGCTGCGCGAAGGCGTCACCGACAACGAATTCTTCGTGCAGTACATCCTGACGCTGGGCGCGCACGGCGCCCACAAATTCTAGGAGCCGCATCATGAAATATTTCGTGCAATCGCTGTTCGCAGCGCTGGCCGTCGCGGTGATCTCCGCGCCGGCGCACGCCGCGCTCAACGTGTTCGCGACCGTTCCCGAGTGGGGCGCGCTGGTCCAGGAGCTCGGCGGCGACAACGTCAAGGTCTACACCGCGACCAACGCGCTGCAGGACCCGCATCACGTCGAGGCCAAACCCAGCCTGATCGCACGCGCCCGCGGGGCCGACCTCATCGTCGCCACCGGCGCAGAGCTCGAGATCGGCTGGCTGCCACTGGTGTTGCAGCAGGCGGGCAATCCGAAGCTCGCGCCGGGAAAGCCAGGATACTTCGAGGCAGCGTCGTATGTGACGCTGCTCGACAAGCCGGTTCGCCTGGATCGCGCCGACGGCGACGTGCACGCGGCAGGAGATCCCCATATCCAGACCGATCCGCGCAACATCGCACGTGTCGCGCAACCCCTGGCGATGCGCCTGGCCGAGCTCGATCCGGAAAATGCGGCGACGTATCAGTCACGGTTCAAGGCCTTCAGCGAGCGCTGGACTGCGGCGATCACCAACTGGGAAAAGCAGGCGGCGCCGCTGCGTGGCGTGCCCATCGTCGTTCAGCACAAGGCCTTCACGTACCTCATCGCATGGACCGGCATGAAGGAGATCGCGACGCTGGAGCCCAAGCCGGGGGTCGAGCCGACGACCTCGCACCTGTCGGAAGTGCTCGCCACGCTGCAGCGCCAGCCCGCGAAAATGGTGCTGCGTGCGGCGTATCAGAGCGATCGTGCGTCGCAGTGGATCGCCGAGCGCGCGAAGATCAATGCGGTCACGCTGCCCTTCACCGTAGGCGGCGACGAGCAGGCGAAGGACCTTTACGCGTTGTTCGACGACACCATCGCTCGTCTGCTCAGCGGTGCAAAATGAAAGGCGCGCAATGAGCATCAACGCCCTCGAGTGGTCGATCCTGGTCCCGGCGTTCATCGCGGGCTTGCTGGTCACGGCGACGCACGTGCCGCTGGGAATGCAGGTGCTCGCGCGCGGTATCGTGTTCATCGATCTGGCGATCGCGCAGATCGCCGGTTGCGGTGTGCTCGTGGCGGACCGTCTCGGCTTCGAGGCCGAAGGCATCGCCGTGCAGATCGCCGCGCTCGCGGCGGCGCTTGGCGGTGCGCTGCTGCTGACGTGGACCGAGCGAATCTGGCCGGAGGTGCAGGAGGCCGTAATCGGTGTCGTGTTCGTGCTCGGCGCGACCGGAAGCGTGCTCCTGCTCGCGAGCAACGTGCACGGCAGCGAGCACCTGCGCGACCTGCTGGTCGGGCAGATCCTGTGGGCGCAGCCTTCGCGACTGATGATCTCGGCAGTGGTCTACGCGCTCATCCTGGCGCTATGGTTCGGCGTGCGCGAGCGCCTCGGGCGCGCCGGCTTCTACGCATTGTTCGCGCTCGCCGTGACGGTGTCGGTGCAGCTGGTCGGGCTCTATCTGGTGTTCGCGACGCTCATCGTACCGCCGCTGGCGACCCGGACCATGACGCGATACCGGCTCGCCGCGGCCTGGGCGCTCGGCGCGCTCGGTTACGCGAGCGGCCTGGTCGTGTCGACGACGCTCGATCTGCCCAGCGGTCCGGTCATCGTCTGGGCGCTGGTGGTCCTGTCGCTCGCTTGGCATTTCGCGACGGCATCGGCGGCGCCGGGGGCGCCGCAGCCGCGCTGAACCCGGCCCGCCGATCTGCTCGAGCGGGTCAGTCGCGCGGACGATCGCGCGCGGATTCGCGCATTGGCAGTTGACCAGCTTGGGATCCGGCCCCGTCGACAGCAGGTTGATCGTCCAATCAACCGGTATCTCGATCAGTTCGTGCGCGGAGGACACGCTGAGCAGGTCGTGGTTGAAACGGGCGATGCTCGGAATGCCGCCCTGGTTAAAGGCGCCGAAAGTAGGTCGGAAAGTGGTAGGCATCGGCTCTCCTTTCAGCGCTTGAGCGCCACGATCGCACGTTGCAGGCCTTCGAGCGTCAGCGCAAACATGCGCGGGCCGAGCGCTTCCAGCACCATCTGCGTCGAGCGTGTGTACATCCACGAACGCTCGGGCTCGGGATTGAGCCACACCGTATGGCGATAGTTGTCGAACACACGCTTGAGCCACGCGATGCCCGGCTCGTCGTTGATGTACTCGACGCTGCCGCCGGGCTGGATCAGCTCATACGGACTCATCGCCGCGTCGCCGACGAAGATCAGGCGCCAGTCGGGACCGTATTTGTGCAGAATGTCGAACGTGGGAATGCGCTCGTTGCGCCGCCGCCGGTTGTCGCGCCACACGTAGTCGTAGACGCAGTTGTGAAAATAGAAGTACTCGAGGTGACGAAACTCGGTCTTCGCCGCCGAAAACAGCTCCTCGCACACCTGGACGTGCGGATCCATCGAGCCGCCGACATCGAGGAAGAGCATCACCTTGACGCGATTGCGTCGCTCCGGCACCAGGTGCAGGTCGAGCCAGCCGGCATTTTTCGCGGTGCCTTCGATCGTCCCGGGAAGGTCTAGCTCCTCCGGCACCCCTTCGCGAGCGAACCGACGCAGACGGCGCAGCGCAATCTTGATATTGCGCGTGTTGAGCTCGACCGAGTCGTCAAGATTGCGAAAGGTGCGCTCGTCCCAGACCTTGACCGCGCTGCGATTGCGCCCGCCTTCCTGACCGATTCGGATGCCTTCCGGGTTGAATCCGTAGGCCCCGAACGGACTGGTCCCCGCGGTGCCGATCCACTTCGATCCTCCCTGGTGGCGCGCGCGCTGTTCCTCAAGTCGCGCCTTGAGCGTCTCCATGAGCTTGTCCCATCCGCCGAGCGCTTCGACGAGCGCCTTCTGCTCGTCGGTCAGGGTTCCCTCGATCATCTTGCGGATCCATTCCTCGGGGATGCCCGCACGGGTGTCGAGGATGCTTTCGACGCCCTTGAAGTACGCGCCGAACGCGAGGTTGAAGCGGTCGTAGAGCGCCTCGTCCTTGACCAGGCAGGCGCGAGAAAGCACGTAGAAGTCGTCGATGTCGTTGCTGACCACGCCGCGCTTGAGCGCTTCGAGCAGAGTCAGGAACTCGCGCGTCGATACCGGCAGCTTCGCGGCCTTGAGATGCAGGAAAAAATCGACGAGCACGACGGCTCCCGTCAGCGTGGGCGCTCGAGCTGGAAGCGCAGATGCTGCCGCACCGCCGGCCACTCGCTTTCGATGATGCTGAACACGACGGTATCGCGATAGCTCCCGTCCGACGAGATCTGGTGATTGCGCAGCACGCCGTCCTGCTTGGCACCCAGGCGCGCGATCGCCGCGCGCGACGCATGATTGAACCAGTGCGTACGAAATTCGACCGCGATGCAGCGCAGGCGCTCGAAAGCGTGTCCCAGCAACAGCAGCTTGCACTCGGTGTTGAGGGCGCTGCGCTGGACGCGGCGCGCGTACCAGGTATGGCCGATCTCGAGCCTGCGATTGGTCGCATCGACGTTGAAATAGCGGGTGCAGCCGACGATCTCGCCGCTTGCCTTGTCGGTCACGACAAACGGCATCGCGCCCAGGCGCTCGCGCATGTCGAGCGCGGCATCGACGTAGCCCGGCATCTTGTCCGGCGACGCGACCCCGGTGTACCAGAGCCGCCACAGCTCGCCATCGCCCGCAGCGTTCGCCAGCGCGTCGACGTGCGAGCGCGCAAGCGGCTCGAGCTTGGCGTGACCACCCTCGAGATTCACCGGCTCGATGAACGCCATCGCTATCGTGCCGAGCGCGCCATGAACGCCACCTTCTCGAACAGATGCACGTCCTGCTCGTTCTTGAGCAGCGCGCCGTGCAGCGGCGGGATGAACACCTTCTTGTCGGTGCTGCGCAACGCCTCGGGTGGAATGTCCTCGGCGAGCAGCAGCTTGAGCCAGTCGAGCAGCTCCGAAGTCGACGGCCGCTTCTTGAGCCCGGGCACCTCGCGCAGCTCGAAGAATACCTCGAGCGCCTCCTTGAGCAGCGCGCGCTTCAGGCCGGGAAAGTGCACGTCGACGATGCGTGTCATCGTCTCCTTGTCGGGGAAACGGATGTAGTGGAAAAAGCAGCGTCTCAGGAATGCATCCGGCAGCTCCTTCTCGTTGTTCGAGGTGATCACCACCAGCGGGCGGTGCCGGGCCTGAATCGTGGCCTGCGTCTCGTAGACGTAGAACTCCATGCGGTCGAGCTCGCGCAGCAGGTCGTTGGGAAATTCGATGTCCGCCTTGTCGATCTCGTCGATCAGCACTACGGCGGGTGTTTCGGACTCGAACGCCTCCCACAACACGCCACGCTTGATGTAGTGCGCGATGTCGGCGACGTGCTCGTCGCCGAGCTGCGAATCGCGCAGACGCGAAACCGCGTCGTATTCGTAAAGACCCTGCTGGGCCTTGGTGGTCGACTTGATGTGCCACTGCAGCAGCGACCGGCCGAGCGCGCGTGCCACTTCCTCGGCGAGCAATGTCTTACCCGTGCCCGGCTCGCCCTTGACCAGCAGAGGACGCTCGAGCGTGACCGCGGCATTGACCGCGAGCATCAGGTCGGGCGTGGCGATATAGGTGTCGGTGCCTTCAAAACGCATCATGCGCTCCGTGAATCGGTCGTCGTCCGCGTCATATTAGCCGAGCAGCCAGCGCATGAGCCAGAGCGTGCCCATGCCCACCGCCATGGTCACGACCGTGCCGCGCCTCGACCACGCAACCACCGCGGCCGCCAGCGCGGCGATGAGACGCGGATTGCGCCAGCTCAGATCGAGGGTTGCGGGTGGGCTGAATACCACCGCCGGCACGGCGATCGCCGTCAGCATCGCGACCGGCACGTGGTGCAGCGCGCGCGCCAGCAGCGACGGCATCTCATTGCGCGAGAACCAGGCGATGAACGACACCCGCGAGGCGAAATTGAGCGCACCGACCGCCAAGGTCGCCGCCCAGATGAACAGCGACTTATCCACGCGGTGTGCCCGATCGCAGCTGTTCGGCGATGACGCCGCACACGATCGCCAGCAGTCCCGCGCAGATGAGCGAAAGGCGCATCGGCAGCGCATCGAGCCCCACCACCGCGATCGCGGCGATCGCGAAGACAACCACGCTGACACGATCGCGCAGCAGTGGCGCGAGCAGCGCGATGAATACCAGCGGCACTGCGAAATCGAGTTCCCACGACGTCGGGATCACCGAGCCGAGCAGCCTGCCGGCGACGGTCGCGACCGCCCATGTCACCCACAGCAGTCCGCCGGAGCCGAGAAAGTACGATGCATTGGCGCGCACGTCCCTGGACTCGCGAAAGCGGCGGATGGTCGCGGCGAATGCCTGGTCGGTGAGCAGGAAAGCGAGCAGATTGCGCCAGCGCGGATCCAGGGCACGCACGTGCGGCGCGAGCGCGGCGCTGTACATGAGAAAGCGCAGGCTGAGCACAAAACAGGTCAGCACGATCACCGCGAAGGGCGCGCCGTCGGCGATGAGCTGCGTCGCCGCGATCTGCGCGGCGCCGCTGAAAATGATCAGCGACATCGCCAGCGTTTCCCACACCGATGCGCCCGCTGTCAGCGCGCCGACGCCGCATACGATCCCGAACGGCACGATGCCCATCAGCATGGGCAGCATGTCGCGGATCCCTTCGACAAAAGCCGGGCTGGAGAACTGGGCACGCATCTGGATCCAAAAAACGAAGGCCTGCCAAAGGAATACGCAGGCCCTGGGAAATTCCAATCCAATTATATGTCGTAACCGCGGCGTGATTGCCTGGCGAAGGGCAGTCCGCTGGTCTCCTCCATGTCGGCGAGCGCCAAACCGCAGCTGCTGTCGCCCGCACTCGGTTCCCTTGTGGGCGTACGATGACCGGACTTGCTCTCGCATTGCGGTACCTGGACTCACCTTGACCATATGGCGCGCGTTTCTCGCTCTGTCTGCCGCTCTCGGCATGGTGGTGGCCGGTAGCATCGCCACCGCAGCAACACCCGGCTGCAAGCTCGTCAAGGTCGAGGACTGGCCTATTCGAGTGCAGCGTAATCATCTGATTGTCGATGGCGCCATCAATGGCCAGAAGGTCGGCGTTATGCTGGACACCGGCGCTACGCGAACGCTGATTTTCCGCGCGGCAGCGGTGCGCCTGGGTGTGCCCCTATCGGGCACGACGAATGACCGGATGTTCGGCATCGGCGGGGAAACCAAGGTCGATGTTGCTCTGGTCGACGAATTCAGGGTCGGCCAAGCAGCTCAAAAGGATTTGCGGATACTTGTCGCCGGTGAACACGATCCTGGCGATGACGTCGGCATACTCCTCGGCGAAGATTTCTTCCAGCGCTTCGATGTCGAATTCGATCTGGCTCACAATGCGGTCCGGCTGTTCCGGCCGCAGGATTGCGACCGCGTGTCGCTCGCGTATTGGGAGCGCACCGGCGCGAGCGAAGTGGCGTTCGAGGCGGTTGACGTGAATCAGCCCCAAGTCATCCTGACGGTCCGTATCAATGGTGAGCCGCTGAAGGCACTCCTGGATTCGGGCGCGGGGCTCTCAATGCTGGACAAGTCCGATGCCGAGCGCGTTGGCGTCACGCCCGATACTCCCGGCGTCGTCGTCGGACGCCGAGGCACAGGCTTGGGCACGAACGCCGTCGATGTCTGGATTGGCCCGTTTCGCAGCTTCGCGATCGGCGACGAGATGATACGGGATACCCAGATCCGCTTCAGCGACATGTACAAGGATGCCAGGTACCGCACCACCGGCAGCAACCTTGCGCACAAGATTCAGGTGTTGTATTCAATGCTGCTGGGCGCCGATTTCTTGCGCTCACATCGGGTGCTGATCGCGCATAGTCAGCGGAAGGTCTACTTTAGCTACGTCGGTGGCCCCGTATTTCAGCTTAACCGGCCAGCTACACCTGCAAACGATTCGTCGGCAGGAGAAAGACCCACCACCGGTGAGAACTGAGCGCCACAGCACTCGATATTCAAACCTCAACCCTTCACGCCACCCGCAGTGAGGCCGCCCACCACCCGTTCCTGGAAAATCGCGATCAGGATGCAGATCGGAACGATGGCGATGATCAGCGCCGCCGATATGAGCGGCCAGGGGAATGCGAACTCGCCCTGGTAGAGCGTGATCCCCACCGACAGCGTGCGCATGCTGACGCGGTTCATCATGGTCAGCGCCAGCAGGAACTCGTCCCACGCGTTGACGAAGGAAAGGATCGCCGCGGTGAATACCCCGGGTGCCGAGAGCGGAACCACGACCTTGAACAGCGCACCCACGCGCGAACAGCCGTCGATCATCGCCGCCGCCTCGAGGTCGGGGGGAATGTCCTGGAAAAAACTCGCCATCACCAGCGTGCAGATCGGCATCGACAGCACCGTGTAAGGCAGGATCAGCGCCGGGTAGGTGTTGAGCAGCCCGAGCTCGCGCATCAGCTTGAACAGCGGCACCATCAGCGAGATCAGCGGAAACATCGCCACCGCCAGCAGCAGCGACATGATGAGATTGCGATGCGGCATGCGAAGCCGCGTTAGCGCGTACGCCGCCAGCGCGGAGACGAACACGCAGAGCGCGGTCGACACTCCCGCCACTACGACGCTGTTCCACATGAAGCGCAGGATCGGTTGCGCGGTGAAGGCGAGCACGTAGTTGTCCAGCGTCGGCGCCAGGGGCAGGTACGTGATCGGCACCTGCAGCAGCTCGGTCTCTGTCTTGAGCGAGGTAAGCAGGATCCACACCGCGGGAAAAAAGCCGTTCACCACCACGACCAGCGCCGAGAACCAGACAACGGTCTTGCGCGTGAAATTCACTCCTCGCTCCGCGCCGCGCTACGCCGCGTGTAGCGCAGGTAGCCCGAGGTCGCGACCATGCTGATCACGAACATCAGCGCCGCCAGTGCCGATCCGTAGCCGAAGTCGAGGAAGTCGAGCGTGGTCTTGTGGATGTACATCGCCAGCGTCTCGGTGGCGTCGCCCGGACCGCCACCGGTCATCGCATAGGGAATGTCGAAGGTCTGCACTGCGGTGATGGTGCGGAAAATGAGCGCGACGAATATCGCCGGGCGAAGCATCGGCAGCGTGATCTCGATGAACTGCTGCCAGGTGTTCGCCCCGTCGACCTCGGCGGCTTCGTAGAGTGACCGCGGGATGGCCTGCAGTCCGGCTAGCAGCATCAGCGCCATGAACGACGACGCTTTCCAGACGATCGCGATGCAGATCGCCCAGAAGGCGAGCCTCGGATCCGACAGCCACTGCGGCGGCTCCATGCCCAGCGCGACCAGCCAGTCGTTGACCACGCCGGTCTTGTACTCGAAGAACCAGCGGAAGATGAGTCCGGCGAACACCAGCGGCAACGCCCATGGAAGCAGCAATCCGAGCCGCACCGGCCACTTCACGCGGAAGGGCTTGTTGGCGAGCAGCGCGAGTCCCAGCCCGATCAGCAGTGACCCCGGCACCGTGACGGCGATGTAGAGCACCGTGTGCAGCGTCGATGCCCAGAAGCGGTCATCGGCGAACGCACGTGTGTAGTTGTCGATCCCGACGAACAGCTCGCCCGCCTGCGGGTTCGCCTGATCGACGCTGTGCAGGCTGTTCCAGAACAGCGTCGCGATCGGATAGACGACGATGAGCAGCAGCAGAAGCGCCGCCGGAAGGAGCAGCAGCATTCCGAGCGCGCGCTCGGAGAGGTCGCGCGGAGTCGGCACGTCGGTGCTCATCGTCGCTTCACCTTCGCTCGAGACTTATTTGAACAGCGGCGTGAGCCTCGACTTCATGTCACCCAGCGCGACGTCGGTCGTCTTGGTGCCCGCGAGATACGCGTTCATGTTGCTGCGGATCACGTCGGAAACCTGCGGATACTGCGCCGAGACCGGACGCGCCTTCGCGCCCTCGACCACCGGCAGCGCGTCGGCGAACCAGGGGTTGGCCTTGAGCACTTCCGGATCCTTGAACACGCTGGGAAATACCGGCATGTGCGACGCCATGATCGCCTGCATCTTCGATACCTCGGGGGTCGACAGCCAGCGCGCGAACTTCACCGCTTCGGCTTTGTTCTTGGAGAACGCCGACACCGCGAGCTGCCAGCCGCCGATGCACGTCGCGCTCTTGCCGCCCGGATCGTGCGGCAGCATGGTGACACCGATCTTGCCCTTGACCTTGCTGTCGGGGTCGTTCTCGAGCCGGTTCCAGACGTAGCTCCAGGTCATCCCGAAAATGAGGTTGCCGGCCTGCATGTCGATGCGGATGCGGTCGGTCGGGATCTCGGCGATGTTCTTGGGCAGCACGCCCGACTGCTTCATGCGGCCGTAGAGCTGGAACGGCTCGCGTGAAGACGCCGCGTCGAGGTTGAGCTTGCCATCCTTGGTGAGCTCGCCACCCGCGCCCCACAGAGGCACGAGGTACGTGCATACCGTGCCCTCGATCGGCGATCCCGCGGTGGTGAAGCCCTGCAGATTGGAATTCTTCTCGCCATCCATGATGACCTTGGCCGTATCCATCATCTCGTCCCAGGTCTTCGGCACCGGACGCTTGTACTTCTCCAGCAGGTCTTTGCGGTAATACAGGAACTGCGAATCCGCGAAGTACGGCAGCGCGATCAGCTTGCCGTTGACCTGGTCGGCATCGGCGTAGGCCTTGAGGTACTGCGAAAGTATTTTCTGCTTGTCGGCGCCGAGGTAAGCGTCGAGCGGCTCGGCCCAGCCCTGTGCGGCCCACTGCGCGGGACGAATGACGTCGATCAGGATCACATCGAGCGTCGAATCCTTCGACGAAAGCACCGTCGACAGGTACTGCTGCTGCGCTTCCGAGGTCGCTCCGCCGACTTCGACCTCGATCTTCACTCCGGGATTCTTCTTCTGGTACTCGTCGGCGATCTTGCGCATCACGTCCGGGCGCTGCTGACCGCCGGTGAATATGCGCAGCGTCGTTTCGGCCGCGGCGCTCATGGCGACCCCCAGGCCTACAATTGCGGCCACCACTCCAATGCTGACTCTCATTGCATCCTCCTTCGTGAAGACAACATTTGCCGATCACCAATCCGCGCCGCGAATCGCGCGTCCCGTGTCGGGATCAAACAGATGAAAGCGGTTGAGTTGTAGCGTAACCATCATCGCCTGGTTCACCCTGAGCGCGGCTTCCGGTGCAAAGCGGCCGGTGATCTCGCCAGCATCGGCGCCATTGCCCAGCTTGACCAGTCCCAGCGTGTCCGAGCCGAGCGGCTCGACCAGCAGCACTTGCGCGCTCACCGCGGCCGATGCGCCGCCGGACGCGCCGACGCCGACGTGCTCCGGACGAATCCCGAAGGTGAGCGCGCGGCCGATGTGGCGCACGCATTCGGCGACACGCGCGGCCGGCACCGGAAGATCGACGCCACCCGGCAGGTGGAGCACGCGGCCGCCCTCGCCCACGCGGCAGGGCAGGAAGTTCATCGGCGGCGAGCCGGTGAAACCGGCGACGAACTTCGCCGCCGGACGGTTGTACACACCGTCGGGCGTGTCGTACTGAACCAGGTTGCCCGCATGCAACACGACGATGCGGTCGGCGAGCGTCATCGCCTCGACCTGGTCGTGCGTCACATAGATGATCGTATTGCCGAGGCGCTGGTGCAGTTTCTTGATCTCGACGCGCATCTCGCTGCGCAGCAGCGCGTCGAGGTTGGACAGCGGCTCGTCGAACAGGAACGCTTTCGGCTTGCGCACGATGGCACGCCCCATCGCCACGCGCTGGCGCTGGCCGCCGGAGAGCTCTCGCGGCTTGCGCTCGAACAGGTGCTCGATCTGCAGGATCGCGGCGGCTTCGCGCACGCGCTGCTGGACTTCGTGATCGGGAAGCCTGCGCAGGCGCAGCCCGAAGGCCATGTTCTCGAACACCGACTTGTGCGGATACAACGCGTAGTCCTGGAACACCATCGCGATGTCGCGCGCGCGCGGCGGCAGGTCGTTGACGACGGTGCCACCGATGACCACCTGCCCTGCGGTAATGCTCTCCAGCCCGGCGATCAAGCGCAGCAGCGTGCTCTTGCCGCAGCCCGACGGCCCGACGAACACCACGAATTCGCCGGAGCGGACCTCGAGGTCGATGCCATGGATGACCTCGTTGGCGCCGTAGGCCTTCATGACCTTCCTGAGCATCACCTCGGACATGCCTTCTCCAGTGTGATCAGCGCGGCTAGTCAGCGCTGGTCTGCGACAGTCCGGCGTCGACGATCAGGTTGTGACCGGTGATGCCGCGCGCTTCGTCGGACGCCAGGAACAGCGCCGTGCGCGCTACGTCATCTTCGTTGAGACGGAATTTCAAGCACTGGCCCGCAAGAACGCCGCGGTCGAACTCCGGCGTGACCCAGAGCTTCAACTGCCGCTCGGTGAGAATAGCACCGGGGACGAGCGAGTTCACCCGGATGCCATGCATGCCGACCTCGCGCGCGAGCGTGCGCGTGAGACCGTTGATCGCGGCCTTGGCGGTCGTGTACGCGACCATGCCTGGCGTTGCGCGCATCCACGAGATCGACCCCATGTTGATGATCGACCCACCACCACGCTCGATCATCGCCGGAATGACCGCTTGCGCAGCGAAGAACTGATGGCGCAGATTCACCGCGAGCCGCTCGTCCCAGTATTCTGGCGTGACGTCCTCGATAGCATGCCGGTCGTCGCGCGCGGCGTTGTTGACCAGGACGTCGGCCGGACCCAGCGCCGCAGCCGACGCGGCCAGCGTGGCGCGCAACGCGGCGATGTCGCGCAGGTCGCAGTGGTAATAGGTAACCTGCGCTGGAGCCAGGCGTTCGACCAAGGCCTTGGACGCTTCGTCGTCGATGTCGCAAAACGCGACTTTGCATCCCTGCGACGCGAACCGCGACACCATCGCTGCGCCGATGCCCGAGCCGCCACCGGAGACGAACACCGTCCGGCCGGCGAGGCTGGGATACGAAACCGTCGACTCGTTGGGCATGCGGCTTGTCCTCGGCAACAGCGCGGATCCGCGTCGCAAGTCGTGAGTGGCGGCGCGGCCGGGTCGCGCATATATAGCCGATAGATGATCGGGCGGCAATCGGCGGCTACAATGGTCACCCGCCGCTTCGCGGTTTCCCTTCTCGGGCCTCTCACGTGGATCTTCCGGTCAACCAGTTCAAGCGTGCCATCGCGTCCGGCGTCACGCCGTTCGGCGCATGGCTGATGTGCGCCGCTCCAAGCACCGCGGAAGCGCTTGGTTGCGTGGGTTTCGATTTTCTCGTCGTCGACATGGAGCACACGCCGATCGATACGCCGCAGATGATCGGCATCCTGCAAACCATCGCCGGCACTCCCGCGCAGGCGGTGGTGCGCCCGCCGTGGAACGACATGGTGATGGTCAAGCGCGCGATGGACGCCGGCGCGCAGTCGCTGCTGTTCCCGTTCGTGCAAACGCCCGACGAGGCGCGTCGCGCCGTCGCATCGACGCGCTACCCGCCGCAGGGCGTGCGCGGCGTCGCCGGCACGCATCGCGGCAGCCGCTACGGGACGATCCCCAACTACCTGCAGCGTGCCAACGAGGAGATCTGCGTGATCGTGCAGATCGAGACGCCGTCAGCGTTCGACCAGCTCGAGGCGATCGCGGCGGTGCCCGGCGTCGATTCGATATTCATCGGGCCGGCGGATCTCTCTGCGTCGATGGGATTCCTGGGCGACATGGGCAACGCCGCCGTTCAGGACAGGCTGAAAGCGGGCGCGCAGCTGTGCCGGCGCATCGGCAAGCCGTGCGGCATCGTCGGAGCGAACCCCGAGATGGCCGGGCGCTTCGTCGACTATGGATTCTCCTGGGTCGCGGTGGGATCGGACCTCGCATATGTCGTGACGCGCGGCACCGAGTACCTTGCCAAGATGCGCGGTGCCGCGCCGGCGGCACCGACGAAGTCGCAAGCCGCGTATTGAGCGGCGTCTTCGAGCTTCGCGCCGGCGCGGCACGGCTGGTGATAGCCCCGGAGGTCGGCGGATCGATCGCGCATTACGAGCACGACGGCACGCCGGTGCTGCGGCCGACGTCAGCGCACGCGCTCGCGGCGGGCAGCGTACGCGAGTTCGCGTGCTATCCGCTGCTGCCCTTCTCCAATCGCATCGCCGGAGCGACGCTGCATTGGGACGGCGGTTCGTTCGCGTTGCGCCGCTACATGGATACGGACCCGAATGCCATCCACGGCAATGCCTGGCAGCGTGCGTGGCAGGTGGTCGAGCGCGACGAGCGCGGCGCGTTGCTCGAGCTCGTGCACACGCCTGCTTCCGGCCGGAGCGAGGAGTGGCCCTTCGCCTATCGCGCGCAGCAGCGATTCATGCTCGACGCTGAAGGTGTCTCGCTGCATCTTCAAATGCGCAACGACGCCGAGCGCGCAGCACCCGCCGGACTCGGCTGGCATCCGTTTTTTCCGCGACCGCCCGGCACCGAGCTCGAATTCCGGGCGCAGGGCGTCTGGTACACCGACCGCACGCTGCTGCCGATCGAGCACAGCATCGTTCCGCCCGAGTGGGATTTCGCCCAGCGGCGAGCGCTGGGCGATGTCGCGATCGACAACTGCTTCACCGGCTGGCGGTCGCCAGCACGCGTGCACTGGCCGGCGCGCGGCGCAGCGGCGGAGATCCGCGCGAGCATCGAGTGCGAGGATCTTGTCGTCTACGTGCCGCCCGGACGCGATTTCCTTGCCATCGAACCCGTGACCCACATGACCGATGCCTTCAACCGCTCGTCGCGCGGCATCGCCGGCACCGGCACGCGAACGCTCGCGCCCGGCGAGTCCTTTTCTTGTACGATGCGACTTTCCTTGCAGCACAACCATCGATGACCTCGGCGCTCGCGTGCGTGCTCGACATCAAGGCCAGCCTGGGTGAATGTCCCGTCTGGTCGGTCGCCGAGCAGGTGCTCTACTGGGTCGACATCAACGCTCCTGCGCTCAATCGCTTCGACCCCGCCAGCGGCATCAACACCGCGTGGACGATGCCGGAGTCGATCGGATCGTTCGCGCTGCGCATGCGCGGCGGATTCGTCGTGGCGCTGCGCAGCGCGATCTGGTTTGCCGATCGCGCCGGCAAGCTCGAGCGCAAGGTGATCGACGCGCCCTACGATCCGACGCATCACCGGTTCAACGACGGCCGCGCCGACGCACAGGGGCGATTCTGGGTGGGGTCGATGAACGAGAAACGCGACGCGGCCAGCGGCAAGCTCTATCGCCTCGATCCCGACCTGAAGCTCGCGACGATGGTCGAGGACATCACCATATCCAACGGCCTCGCGTTCACACCCGACGGACGCACGATGTACCACGCCGACACCGTAGTCCAAACCGTGTGGTCGTATGCGCTCGACCCAGCGTCGGGCGCGATCTCCGATAAGCGCGTGTTCGCGCAGTTCGCGGGCGCCACCGACCGTCCCGACGGCGCGGCGGTCGATCGCGAAGGGTGCTACTGGAGCGCGTTCTACCGTGGCGGTAAGGTGGTGCGCCTTTCGCCACGCGCGGAGTTGCTCGCGGAATATCCGTTGCCATCAATGTGCCCGACCATGTGCGCCTTCGGCGGCTCCGACCTGCAGACCTTGTACGTCACCAGCGCGCGTCAGCAGCGCGACGAGGCCGAGCTCGCGCGCCTGCCGCAGTCGGGTGGGCTGTTCGCGATGCGCGTGGATGTTCCCGGCCAGGTCGAACCCAGGTTCGCGGGCTGAGCGCCAGCGATCTCGACGCCGTGCAATTCGACAACACCGCCTTTCTCAGGCTCGATGCGATCGGGAGCATGGGCCAATCGAGCTCGGGTGCCTCGTTCGCGACGTCGACCGGCGACATTCTCGAAGTCGGTTGTCACGGTCCGGGCGTGCTGCGCGTGCGCGTCGGCCCGAACACCCGTCCTGACTACGGGCTCGTGCTGGCGCGCGGACAGCGTTGCGACGTCGCTCAGCCAACGCCCGGCGTATGGACCTTCGCCGCGGGCGATACCACGCTCGAGCTGACCGGCGCGCCCTTGTCGATGCGCCTGCTGCTCGATGGCGCGCCGGTGCTTACCACGATTACCGACCAGCACTTTCGCGGCTTCACGCGTCTGCCCGCGATCGGGCGCACGCGCAGCGGCGCGCAATGGATCGCCGCGTTCGCGTTGGCGTCCGGCGAGCCCGTCTACGGGCTCGGCGAGAAATTCGGTCCGCTCAACAAGCGCGGCCAGATCGTTCATTCACAGGTCGAGGATGCGCTCGGCGTGAACACCGGGCTGTCGTACAAGAATGCGCCATTTTGCTGGAGCTCGGCCGGCGGCAAGAGCGCATGGGGGATTTTCGTCAACACGCCCGCGCACGTGGTGCACGGCGTCGGTTATCCTGAATGGTCGCACCGCTCGTACGGCGTGGTCGTCGACGACGAGGCGCTCGACCTGTTCCTCATCGGCGGACGCGATCCGGCGCACATCATCGAACGCTACACGCAGCTCACGGGCCGCTCGCCGGAGATTCCCCTGTGGGGACTGGGGCTGTGGGTGTCCAAGGCTTACTACAGCACGCCCGACGAAGCGCTCGCCGTCGCCGCCAAGCTTCGCCAGCGCAAGATTCCCTGCGACGTGCTCACGCTCGACGGGCGCGCCGCGTGGGATGTGCAGACGCGGTTCGACTTCAAATGGGATGCGCAGCGCTATCCGAACCCGGCGGCATCGCTGGCACGTATCAAGGCGCACGGGCTGCGCGTGTGCGTGTGGGAATACCCGTACGTGTCGATCCATTCGCCGCTGTTCGATGAGCTCGCGTCGAAACGCTATCCTGCTCACGCGCGAGACGGGCGATCCGTACGTGTTCGCGTGGGACACCTCGCCCGGCAACGTCTCCGTTCGGACACGTGCTCACGCCGCTGCCCGAATCGGGCATAGTCGATTTCACCAATGCTTCGGCGTTCGCGTGGTGGCGCGACGCGCACGAGGCGCTGTTCGAGGCCGGCGTCGATGTCATCAAGAGCGATTTCGGCGAGCATGTTCCCGACGACGCCGTCGCCGCCAACGGCGATCGCGGCCGACGGCTGCACAACGTCTATCCGCTGCTGTACAACCGCTGCGTGTTCGAGGCGACGCGCAAGTTCGGCGGCAAGGACTCGCCGCCGATGGTTTGGGGTCGCTCCGGATGGACCGGCAGTCAGCGCTATCCGATCCAGTGGGGCGGTGATCCGCAGTCGCGACTGGGAAGGCCTCGCCGCTCAGCATCCGCGGCGCGCTTGTCATGGGGCATGAGCGGCGTGCCTTTTCATGCCAGCGACATCGGCGGCTTCTACGGCTCGACGCAGCCTTCGCCGGAGCTCTACGTGCGCTGGCTGCAGATGAGCGTGTTCTCTCGCACATGCGCGTTCACGGCATGGGCGCGCGCGAGCCGTGGGCGTTCGGTGACGAAGCCGAGAACATCGCGCGCGAATGGATCGGTTTCCGTTACCGCTTGCTTCCCTACCTTCAAAGCGTCATCGCCCAGTCGGTGGCGAGTGGCATGCCGGTGATGCGCGCGATGCCGCTCGCGTTTCCCGCGACTGCGCTCACCCGTGGCTACGAAACGCAATTCATGTGCGGCGACGCGTTGCTGGTCGCACCGATCATCAGCGCCGGCGGTGAAGTCGATGTCGCGTTGCCGCCGGGCGCGTGGTACGACCTGACCACGCGTCAGCGCATCGCCGGGCGCCAGGTCATCCGCTATCGCGCGACGCTCGAGCGCTTTCCGGTATTCGGGCGCGAAGGCCACGCGCTGCCGCTGGGTCCGGTGGTGCAGAGCACGGCCGAGATCGACCTCGCCCGTCCGCTCGACACGATCTACGTGTTCGGCAAGCCAACCAAGGCGCTGGCCGGGTTCTCGCAGGTGAACATCTCCGCCGGCGAGCACGCCCAGGTCGACGCGAACGCCGGCATCGCGGTCGAAGTGTTCGGCGATGGCGCCGGTGTGAGCGTGCAGCGCCGCGCGTCATGAGTTCACCGCCGGTCATCGCGGTCACCACGGGTGAGCCCGCAGGCATCGGTCCGGACTTGTGCGTGCGCGTCGCCGAGCGTCGCTGGCCTGCGCGTATCGTGCTGGTGGGCGATCTGGAATGGCTGCGCGAGCGCGCGCGAAAGCTCGGCGCGGGCGTACGGCTGGTTCCATACGTGCCCACACGCGCGCTCGATGACGTGACGACCGAAGTCGCGCACGTCCCGCTCGCCGTTCCAGCGGTGGGCGGGCGCCTCGACGCGGGCAACGCGCGCGCGGTGATCGCCATGCTCGACCGCGCGATCGACGGCTGCATGGCCGGCGAGTTTGCCGCGATGGTGACCGCACCCGTTCAGAAAAGCATCATCAACGATGCCGGCATCGGCTTCACCGGGCACACCGAGTACCTCGCCGCGCGCACGCACGCCGAGCATGTGGTGATGATGCTCGCCGGGCGCACCGCCGATGGCTGGATGCGCGTCGCGCTGGCGACTACGCACCTGGCGCTCTCCGCGGTGCCATCGGCGGTGACCTTCGAGGGGCTGCTCGCAACGCTGCACGTGATCGAGCGCGACCTGCGCGCGCGCTTCGGCATAGCGCGGCCGCGCATCGCGGTGTGCGGGCTCAACCCGCACGCCGGCGAAAGCGGCTATCTCGGACGAGAAGAGATCGACGTGATCGCGCCCGCGATCGAGGCCTTCCGCGCGGGCGGTGCCGAGGTGAGCGGACCGCTGCCTGCGGACACGATCTTCGTCCCGCATCATGCCCGCGCGTTCGACTGTATCGTGGCGATGTATCACGACCAGGGACTTCCTCCGCTCAAGCAGGCCAGCTTCGGCATGGGCGTCAACATCACGCTGGGATTGCCCATCGTCCGGACCTCGGTCGACCACGGTACCGCGCTCGATCTCGCCGCCGACCCGCAACGCGCGCGTTCGGCCGATCCGAGAAGCCTGTTCGCTGCCGTCGAGCTCGCGATCGAGCTCGCGCGCAGCGCGCCGGCTGCGCCGCCGCGCGCGCAGGCGCTGAAGCATTGACGGAGCGCCCGCCGCGTTCGACCGGCGCGCGTCGCACCCGAACATGCAAGGACACGTCCCCCGCAAGCGCTTCGGCCAGAATTTCCTGGTCGATGCGCACTACATTGCATCGATCCTCGCCGCGATCGGGCCGCGGCGCGGCGAAAACATCGTCGAGATCGGACCGGGTCTGGGCGCGCTCACCGGCGCGCTGATCGCCGCCTGCGGACACCTGGCCGCGATCGAGATCGACCGCGACCTAGCCGCGAAAATGAGCGCCGAGCACGGGATCGAGGCACTGAAGCTTTACATCGCCGATGCGCTCGACTTCGATTTCTCCACGCTGGGTCCCGATTTGCGCGTCGTCGGAAACCTTCCTTACAACATCAGCTCGCCGCTGCTCTTCCACCTCGCCGCTTTCGACGCGACGGTTCGCGACGTCACTGTGATGCTGCAGCGCGAAGTCGTGCAGCGAATGGTGGCGCAGCCGGCGACCGCGGAGTACGGGCGACTGTCGGTGATGCTGCAGGCGCGCTTCGCGATTCATCGACTGCTGGTCGTGCCGGCCGGGGCGTTTCGTCCCGCACCCAAGGTCGAATCGGCAGTGGCGCGGCTGGTGCCGTTGCGCGCCGCGCGTCCGCACATCGACGATGAGGCGCTGTTCGCGAATCTGGTGAGCGCCGCCTTCGGCCAGCGCCGCAAGACCCTGCGCAACGCGCTCAGGACGCTCGTCACGCCGGAGGAATTCGTGCGCGTGGGCATCGATCCGGGCGTGCGCGGCGAGACGCTCTCTGTGGGCGACTACGTGCGGCTCGCCAACGCGCTGGCACGCCGGTGACGCCGCGTCCGGGAGCTTAGAACAGCGTCGAGATCGTGCGTTCGACCCACGCCACCGGCAGCATAAGGATCAGCTGCCCGACGACGATGGCCACCAGCGGCGACAGATCGAGCGTGCCGCCGATCGGTGGCACGATGCGTCGGATCGGCGCGAGCACGCGAAAAGTCAACGCGTTGAGCACGCCAGCGAGGGGACCGTCGGGCGCAACCCATGACAGGATCGCCTGGATGAAAACGGCGCCGATCATGATCCACAGCGCCGCCTTTACCAGCTCGACCAGCGCGAGCACGGCGATGAACGCCGCGAAGGCGGGCGTCCAGGCCGCAGTCCCGAGCGACGCGAGCGCCAGCAGCCAGAGCACCTGCGCAATCCACGCGACCAGCAGCGACGCCCAGTCGTAGCCCGCGCGGCCCGGGATGACGCGGCGCATCGGCTTGACCGCCCAGTCGGTGAGTGCGATGGTCGCCTGGCCGAGCGGGTTGCGAAACGGCGCGCGCAGCCATTGCATGATGAAGCGCAGCAGCGCGGTATAGACGACCAGTCCGAACGCGGTATTGATCAGGAAGCGAAGGGCGTCGGTCCAAGGCATGGCTTATTTTGCCTATTCGCTTCCTAATCGGTCGCCAAGCTCGTGCGCGCGCGCCGCCGCCGCCTTAACCGCGATCGCTATCGCGCCCATCACCTTGGCTTCGTCGAGCGCGGCCACCGCGCGCTCGGTGGTCCCGCCGCGCGAGGTGACCTGCGCGCGCAACACGGCGAGGTCGGTATCGCTCTGCTCGGCAAGGCGAGTCGCTCCCGAAAACGTGGCGATCGCAAGGCGGTGCGCCTGGGCCGAGTCGAAGCCGAGCTCGCGCGCCGCCGTTTCCAGCGCTTCGATGAAATAGAACACGTAGGCCGGTCCGCTGCCCGACACCGCGGTGACCGCGTCGAGCTCTTCCTCGCGTTCGCACCACAGCGTCGCGCCCACCGCCTCGAGCACCGCCGCCGCCTTGGCCCGCCCTTCGGCATCGACGCCGGAAAGCGCGTAGAGCCCTGAGATGCCGGCGCCGATCAGAGCCGGCGTGTTGGGCATCGCCCGCACCAGGCGCCGATAACCCAGCAGCCAGCGCGAGAGATCGGGGAGACGAATACCAGCCGCGATGCTGAGAACGACCTGGCGCTTGAGCAGCGTCGCCAGCTCGCGCGCCACCAGGCGGACGCTCTGCGGCTTGACCGCGATCACGATCAGGTCGGCATGGACGATGGCGGGCGGCTCGACCTGGATGAAGGTCGCGACACCGAATCGCGCCGCGATGGTCGCTCGCGCCTCCGGCTCGACATCGATCACCGCGAAGGACTTCGACGCGTCGCCACGCGCGATCAGGCCGCCGATGAGCGCGC
Organism: uncultured beta proteobacterium; assembly: GCA_963816915.1. GTDB lineage: Bacteria > Pseudomonadota > Gammaproteobacteria > Burkholderiales > Casimicrobiaceae > PALSA-1003. The sequence continues at coordinate 1,134,385 of CAWFMK010000004.1, read as the reverse complement.
GCGCCATGTTGCCGCCGCCGATGAAGGTGATGTTCATGCGTCCGTCCGATCCGTCCTGGGGTCGCCAGTATCGCTCAATCGCGGGTCACGACCCGCCTGCGGACGAGGACCGAACAGCGCGCTGCCGACGCGCACCAGCGTCGCACCCTCCGCGATTGCGGCCTCCAGATCGGCCGACATGCCCATCGACAGCGTATCGAGATCGAACCCCGCGCCGCGCGCGCGCTCGTACAGCGCACGCAGCATCGCGAACTGCGAACGCTGACGCTGCGCGTCCCCGGTTTCCTGCGCGATGCCCATGAAACCGCGAAGCGCCAGCCGCGGCAGCGTGGCCACCTCGTCGGCCAGCCCGAGCGCAGCGTCGGGGATGCAGCCGTGCTTGCGCTCCTCGCCGCTGATGTTGACCTGGATGCACACGTTGAGCGCCGAACTGTCGTTTGGGCGCGCGTCGGACAGCCGCTGCGCGATGGCAACGCGGTCGACGCTTTGCACCCACCCGAAGCGCGACGCCGCTGCGCGCGCCTTGTTTCCCTGCAGCGGACCGATCAGGTGCCACTCGATACCGGTGAGGTCAGCGAGCGTGTCCATCTTCGCCAGCGCCTCCTGCACATAGTTCTCGCCAAAGGCGCGCGCGCCGACCTGGTACGCCGCCCGCATGGCCATTGCCGGCTGACCTTTGCTGACCGGCAGGAGGGTGACACTGGCAGGATCGCGGCCCGCGCGATGCGCCGCCGCATCGACACGAGCGCGCACGGCTTGCCACGTCTTCTCGTATAGGGTCATAATCAGATGACGTCGGCATAGGCAGCCGGGACATGTAATCAACAACTTGCCGCGCCCTAATTGGCGCGAGCTTACCTAAAGCTGCCCCCGCGCCGACGCAGGGATTATAAATGGACATTGCCGAGCTGCTCGCTTTCGCGGTCAAGAACAAGGCGTCCGACCTGCATCTGTCCGCGGGGCTGCCGCCCATGATCCGCGTGCACGGGGACATCCGGCGGATCAACCTGCCGCCGATGGAGCACGAGGACGTGCACGCCATGGTGTACGACATCATGAGCGACGCGCAGCGCAAGACCTACGAAGAGATGCTCGAATGCGACTTCTCCTTCGGCATTCCCAATCTCGCGCGCTTTCGCGTCAACGCGTTCAACCAGGAACGCGGGGCCGCGGTCGCGTTCCGGACCATTCCCTCGAAGGTGCTCTCGCTCGAGGAGCTCAACGCGCCGCGCGTGTTCGCCGAGCTCACCAACCGGCCGCGCGGCCTGATCCTGGTCACCGGCCCGACCGGCTCGGGCAAGTCGACCACGCTGGCGGCGATGGTCAACCACGTCAACGAGAACGAATACGGGCACATCCTCACCATCGAGGACCCGATCGAGTTCCTGCACGAATCCAAGAAGTGCCTGATCAACCAGCGCGAGGTCGGACCGCACACGCTGTCGTTCGCCAACGCGCTGCGCGCCGCGCTGCGCGAGGATCCCGACTACATCCTGGTCGGCGAAATGCGCGACCTTGAAACCATCCGGCTGGCGCTCACCGCGGCGGAAACGGGCCACCTGGTGTTCGGCACGCTGCACACGAGCTCGGCGGCGAAGACCATCGACCGCATCATCGACGTCTTTCCGGCCGCGGAAAAGGACATGGTGCGGGCGATGCTTTCGGAATCGCTGGTCGCCGTGATTTCGCAGACGCTGCTCAAGACCAAGGACCAGCAGGGACGAATCGCCGCGCACGAGATCATGATCGGAACGCCCGGCGATCCGGAATCTCATCCGCGAGAACAAGGTCGCGCAGATGTATTCTGCGATCCAGACCAGCCAGGCCGCCGGCATGCAGACGCTCGATCAATGCCTGGTGGAAATGGTGCGCCGCAACCAGGTGTCGACTGGTTGAAGCGCGCCAGCGTGCCGTGAACAAAGACCTGTTCGGCGGCTGACCGCCTGCACCGGGAGAGAGCTCGCATGGAACGCGAAACCGCCACCAAATTCATCCACGAGCTGCTCGATCTGCTGGTCAAGCAGAAGCGGCTCCGACCTGTTCATCACCGCGGGCTTTCCGCCGGCGCTCAAGATCGACGGCAAGATCACGCCGGTCTCGAAGACCGCCGCTCACGCCGCAGCACACCATCGAGATCGTGCGCAGCGTGATGAACGACAAGCAGGCCGCGGAGTTCGAGTCGAGCAAGGAATGCAATTTCGCGATCAGCCCGCCGGGCATCGGCCGCTTCCGCTGCAACGCCTTCGTGCAGATGGGACGCGTCGGCATGGCGATGCGCACGATCAACACCGACATCCCGACCTTCGACGAGCTTGAGCCTTCCGCCGGTGCTCAAGGACGTCACCATGAGCAAGCGCGGCATCATGCTGTTCATCGGCGCGACCGGCTGCGGGCAAGTCGACGTCGATGGCGGCGCTGCTGGGCTACCGCAACGAGAACAGCTACGGCCACATCATCACGATCGAGGACCCGATCGAGTTCGTGCACGAGCACAGGAACTGCATCATCACCCAGCGCGAGGTCGGCGTGGACACCGACGACTGGGAGATCGCGCTGAAGAACACGCTGCGCCAGGCGCCGGACGTGATCCTGATCGGCGAAATCCGCGACCGCGACACCATGGACTACGCGATTGCCTTCGCCGAGACCGGCCACCTCTGCCTGGCGACGCTGCACGCCAACAGCACCAACCAGGCGCTCGACCGCATCATCAACTTCTTCCCCGAGGAGCGGCGCGCAGCAATTGCTGATGGACCTTTCGCTCAACATCCGCGCGTTCGTCGCGCAGCGGCTCATCGCTCGCGCGCGACGGCCGCGGCCGCGTCCCGGCGGTCGAGGTCATGCTCAATTCGCCGCTCATCTCCGACCTGATCTTCAAGGGGGACGTCTCCGGCATCAAGGAAATCATGAAAAAGTCGCGCGAGCTGGGCATGCAGACCTTCGACCAGGCGCTGTTCGACCTCTACGAGGCGGGCATGATCAGTTACGAGGATGCCCTGCGCAACGCCGATTCGCTCAACGACCTGCGTCTCGAGATCAAGCTGCACGGCAAGGACGCGAAGAACCGCAACGTCATGGCGGGGATCGGCAACATGGATCTGGTCCCCGACCAGGCCAACCCCCTGGCTGCCAACCGGTTTTAGGTGCCGCCGGAGCATGGAGCCGAGTCCGTCACGACGCCGGCTGGTTAAAATTGGGGCAAGCGATCGAATTGTCGGCAGGGCACCTGGGCGTTTTTGTTCCTGACGACGTTGCTTTACCGTGGCGAGCTTTAGCGGTTCGGCGCGCGCAAGCAAGCCATTGATCTAATTGCAGCGCTGTGCGCACTGGAACCTCCGCGCTCGGGGTCGGTGCGACGCAGGCTGGACTCCGGCGTATGCTAGTCTGTCGCTCGTCTGCGACGGAGCGCTACGATGGCCGGCCTTGATTCGAGCACCCCTGTTCCCACCGAGATAAAGCTGCATCAAGCGACGCGCGTGATGGAGTTATCGTTCGCCGACGGGACCGCGTTTCGGCTCCCCTACGAATTCCTGCGAGTGTATTCGCCATCGGCGGAAGTACGTGGCCACGGCCCAGGACAGGAGACGCTCCAGGTCGGCAAGCGAGACGTGACCATTGCCGAGCTCGAGGCGGTCGGGCACTACGCGGTCCGGCCAAAGTTCTCGGACGGTCACGAGAGCGGCATCTATTCGTGGGAATACCTCTACGACCTGGGTGCCCGCCATGAACAGCTGTGGGCGCAATACCTCGCGCGCCTGGAACAGGCCGGCGCGAGCCGCGACCACGATCCCGCCGCCACGGCGGCGGCTTCGCCGCACGGCTGCGGTCACCGCCACTAGGCCTTCAGCCGTCGCTCTTCGCAGCGAATGCCCCGATCGTGAGCGAAAAAACCGACTTCGGCTTCGAGCAGGTCCCGCCCGACGAGAAGACGCGCCGGGTGCGCGGCGTGTTCGAGTCGGTCGCAGGCAAATACGATCTCATGAACGACCTGATGTCGGCGGGCCTGCACCGGGCGTGGAAGCGCTTCACCGTCGAGACCAGCGGCGTGCGTCCCGGCGCCCGCGTGCTCGATGTCGCCGGCGGCACCGGCGACCTGACGCAGCTGTTCGCGAATCGTGTCGGCGAGCGCGGCAATGTGGTTCTCACCGACATCAACGGCGCGATGCTCGCCGGTGGACGCGACCGGCTCCTCGACGAAGGGCGCATCGTTCCAGTGGTGCAGTGCAACGCCGAGGCGCTGCCTTTCCCCGATCGGCACTTCGATTGCGTATGCATCGCTTTCGGGCTGCGCAACGTCACGCGCAAGGAGACCGCGCTCGCGGAGATGCGCCGCGTGCTGCGCCCCGGCGGTGTCGCGCTCATCCTCGAGTTCAGCCAGGTGTGGGCGCCGCTGCGCGCCGCGTATGACTGGTACAGCTTCAACGTCTTGCCGCGGCTGGGCAAGGTTGTCGCCGGCGACGAGGCGAGCTATCGCTATCTTGCGGAATCGATTCGCATGCATCCCGACCAGGACGCGCTCAAGACGTTGATGCAGGACGCCGGATTCGAGCGCCTCGATTTTTTCAATCTCGCCGCTGGAGTCGTAGCGTTGCATCGCGGCTACGCGCTTTGAGCTGCAAGTGACCGATCCTGCGCGCGTCCTGCTCAACCGCACGCTCGATCGCGAGCCCTGGGTGCGTGCGCGGCTGGCCGCGCACTCGGGCAAGACCTTTCGCGTGGTGATCGGGCCGGTGTCGTTCGCGCACGCGATCGATGTGCACGGTGAACTCGTCGAAGGCGGGATGCCCGCCGAGCTGACGCTCACAATCTCGCCGTTGCGCATTCCCGCGCTGCTCGCACAACCGGCGCGCTGGAACGAGCTGGTCGAGGCGCAGGGCGACAGCGCGCTTGCCGAAACGCTCGCGGGTATCGCACTCACGCTGCCTATGTTCGTCGATCAGGCGCTCGCCGGCGTGCTGGGCCCGGTCGTCGGATCGCGGGTCGCGGCAGCTGGCGCGCGCGCGCTGGCGATGCCCGGGTACGCGGCGCAGCGCGTCGGCGACAGCGTCGCGCGTTACATCGGCGAGGAATCGCGCGTGGCCGTGCAAAAAAGCGAGGCATCGCGCTTCGCCGCCGACGTCGACACGCTCGCGCGCGACGTCGACGCTCTTACCGCGCGCGTCGACGCAGTAGCCACCAGGCGCGCGCCGAAGCGCTGATCAGTAATTCGCCCCGGCGACGCCGCGTCCCCGCGCGGGTACAGCCGAGGATCCAAAGCGATCCCGTACAATCGCACGCATGCGTTCGTTGCGCCTGGCCAAGATAATGTACGTCGCGCTCAAATACGGGCTCGACGAATTCCTGCTCGGTCATGAACGTTTTCGCTGGCTGCGTCCCACCGCACGCACGCTGACCTTCTGGCGCACGCTTTCACTCCCACGCGGCGAGCGGCTGCGCCTCGCGCTGCAGGATCTGGGACCGATATTCGTCAAGTTCGGGCAGATGCTCTCGACGCGGCGCGATCTGCTCCCCGCCGACATCGCCGATCAGCTGGCCGAGCTTCAGGATCGCGTTCCGCCGTTTTCCGCCGAGCAGGTTCGCGAGACGCTCGAGCGCGCGTACGGCAAGCCCGTCGAGCAGGTATTCGCATCGTTCGATCGAGAGCCGGTCGCCAGCGCCTCGGTGGCGCAAGTGCACCTTGCCGTCCTGCCCGACGGAACGCCCGCCGCGGTGAAAGTGCTGCGTCCCAACATCGCCGCCACCATCGAGAAGGACCTCGGGCTGATGCAGGCAGGCGCTACGCTGGTCGAGAAGCTGTGGTCGGACGGCAAGCGCCTGCGGCCACGCGATGTTGTCGCCGAGTTCGAGAAGACCATCCACGACGAGCTGGATCTGGCTCGCGAGGCCGCCAACTGCTCGCAGCTGCGCCGGAATTTCCTTCACTCGCCGTTGCTGCTCGTGCCCGAGGTGTATTGGGACTGGTGCACGAGCGAAGTGATGGTAATGCAGCGCATGAGCGGCATCCAGATCAGCCGCATTAATGAGCTGCGCGCCGCGGGCATCGACGTTCCGCGGCTCGCACGCGCCGGCGTGGAGATCTTTTTCACGCAGGTCTTCCGCGACGGCTTCTTTCATGCCGACATGCACCCGGGCAACATTTTCGTGTCGGTCGATCCGACAGACCGCGGGAAGTACATCGCGCTCGACTTCGGCATCATGGGCACGCTATCTGAGCGCGACAAGAGCTTCCTCGCGCAGAACTTCCTCGCCTTTTTCCGACGCGACTATCGCCGCGTCGCCACCGCGCACATCGAGTCGGGATGGGTTCCATCGGACACCCGCGTCGACGAGCTCGAGAGCGAGGTTCGCGCGGTGCTCGAACCGATATTCGACAAGCCACTCAAGGACATCTCGCTGGCCAGGGTGCTGGTCAGTCTGTTCCGCGCGTCGCGGCGCTTCAACGTCGAGATCCAGCCTCAGCTCGTGTTGCTGCAGAAGACGCTGCTCAACATCGAAGGCCTCGGACGCGCGCTCGATCCCGACCTCGACCTTTGGGTCACCGCGAAGCCTTTCCTCGAGCGCTGGATGATTGACCAGATCGGATGGCGTGCCCTGGAGCGACGGCTGCGCGACGAAGCACCGTTTCTGGTATCAACGCTGCCGCTGTTGCCGCGGCTCATCTATCAGCGGCTCTCCGCTCCGCCGATGGCATCGGACGCGGCGCTGCTGACGCTCGCCAGCGCGCAGCGTGCGCGCAATGGGTGGATGGCCGTGCTGGCCTTTTTGCTCGCGTGTGTCGCGGGCTTACTGCTGTTTCAGTTGCTGCGCTGATTCGGGCGGCTTGCGCGGAGTTCCGACCGTTGTCTCGTTCCACACGATCGCGACATCGGGCTGACGCTTGACCAGGCGCTCGAGCCACTGCTTCTGAGTCTTCGAGCGCACGCAGCCCTGCAAGGTGACGAACTTGCGCATCGTGGTCACCCAGACGCTGCTCGAGCGAAGCCGCGCATCGGCGCTGATTGCGGCGGCGACCCTTGCGTTGATCTCTGGGTCGCGCCGATACGCGCCTCCGCATTCGCAGGTGCCCGCGAGGCAGCACGATGTTCCCCGCTCGGCACGCTCGTGCGCCTGCACGCGCATCTCCTGCTCGCTCAACACCGGCGGTGGGGCCTGCGGACACGCGGCGAAGCCAGCGCTCGCCTGCACGAACGGGTCGAGCTGATAGCTGCGGTCGGTGCCGTCCGTTGGCGCCGCCGGCGCAGCGCACGCCGCCACTGCGTACACGATCGACAAGGCGGCCCACGCGACCTCGACCGAGGGACGCGGCGGCATGAATGGGCGCGAGGGATGACGCGACCGCGCGCAGGCGAGACGGCTCGTTGCAGGCATGGCGGCACCCCCATTTTGCTACAATCCGTCGTTCTTTCGAAGGTCGTCGACACCGTGATGGCGTTGCTCGAAATACAGAACGTCACCCGCCGCTTCGGCGGCTTCACCGCAGTCGACCAAGTAAATCTGAGCATCGACGCAGGCGAGTTCTTCACCCTGCTCGGCCCGTCGGGCTGCGGCAAGACGACGCTGCTGCGCATGATCGCCGGCTTCGACCTTCCCGACGGCGGCAGCATCCGGCTTGAGGGCGCCGACCTCGCCGAGCTGCCTCCCGAGCGCCGGCCGGTGCGCACCGTCTTCCAGAGCTACGCGTTGTTTCCCCACATGAACGTCGAGAAGAACATCGAATTTCCGCTGCGCATGGCGAAGACCGCATCGGGGGAGATCGCGCGGAAGGTCGAAGCGGCACTCGAGGACGTGCGCCTCACCGGTTTCGGCAAGCGCTTTCCGCACGAGCTCTCCGGAGGGCAGAAACAGCGGGTCGCGATCGGACGTGCATTGGTCACGCATCCGCGGGTGCTGCTGCTCGACGAGCCTCTCGCCGCACTCGATGCGAAGCTGCGCGAGGAAATGCAGATCGAGCTCATCAACCTGCAGAAGGAAGTCGGCATCACATTCATCTACGTCACGCACGACCAGACCGAGGCGCTTGCGCTCTCGCATCGCATTGCCGTGATGAACGCAGGCAGGGTGGAGCAAGTCGATACACCGTCGCGCATCTACAGCTTCCCGCAGTCGCGTTTCGTCGCGGATTTCATCGGCACCTGCAATCTGCTCGACGGTCCCGTGACCGCGTGTGCGGACGGCACGGTGAGCGTCAATGTCGGCGGGCTGGGGGCAGTGCTGGTGAGGGAGCACGGAGTCAACGCCGGTTCGTCTGGCTCGATCGCGCTTCGGCCCGAGAAGATCCGCATCGCCGCACCCGCGGCCGAGATCGCGTCGGCCAACCGCTTTCGAGGGCACGTCACCGATCTGCTCTATCTTGGCGACGTCACCGTGTACAAGGTCAGGACCGCCGGCGGTGCCAAGCTCGAGGCGCTGATGGCGAATTCCAGCGCCGGGACTACGCGGTTCTTCGAGGTGGGCGACGACGTGTCGCTGAGCTGGCCGGCCGACGCCGGTCACTTCATCGCGGCCTAACAATGGCGGCCCGCTCCACGAAGCTTGGCAAATGGCTGGTCAGCGGTCCGCCGCTCGCCTACCTCGTCGTGTTCTTCGCAATCCCGACCCTGATCATGGTGCTCGCGTCGTTCCGCACGCCGGGAGATTTCGGTGGCCTCGCTCCGCTGGTCGAGGACGGAGCGCTCGATCTCAACCTCGACAGCTACGTCCGCTTTTTCACCGACGCGGTCTACGCGCAGATCTTCCTCAAGTCGGTGGGATACGCACTGGTGACGACGCTGTGCTGCCTCGCGCTGGCCTACCCGCTTGCCGCACTCGTCGCAGGCAGCGCCAAGCGCCACCGTGATTTCCTGCTGCTGCTCGTCATCCTGCCCTTCTGGAGCAACTTCCTCATCCGCATCTACGCCTGGATGATCATCCTGGGGCCGAATGCGGCGCTCGCGCGAACCGTCAACGGCGCGCTGCGCTGGTTCGGACACGAGCCGGTGCCGCTTCTGTTCAGCTCGTTCGCGGTACTGGTGTGCCTGGTATACGTGCATCTTCCTTTCATGGTGCTGCCGCTCTACGCCAACCTGGAGAAGCACGACCGCGCCTTGCTCGACGCCGCTCAGGATCTGGGCGCAAACGCGTGGCAGCGCTTCTGGCGCATAACATTCCCGCTGTCGCTGCCGGGTGTGTATGCGGGCGCCGCGCTGGTTTTCATCCCGGCGCTCGGTATCTTCGCGATTCCCGACATTCTCGGCGGCCCTGGCGACAGCCTGATCGGCAATGTGATCAAGCAGCAATTCCTCGAGACGCGCGACTGGCCGTTCGGCAGCGTGCTCTCCATCGTGCTCACCGTGGCGGCACTGCTGCTCGCGGGACTGGCCGCCTGGATTGGCCGCCGCAACCTCGGCGCGGAGCCGGTCCGTGCGTAATCGCCGCGTCGCGCTCTGGGTCGCCGCGGCCACGGGCTACGCGTTCCTGTACGTCCCACTGGTCATCGTCATTGTCTACTCGTTCAACGATTCACGGCTCAATGCCGAGTGGGTGGGGTTCACGCTGGATTGGTACGATAAGCTGTTTCACAATGAAGAAATGCTGACGGCGGCGGCGAACTCGCTCTTCATCGCGCTGGTTGCCAGCGCGGTCGCGACGGTGCTCGGCACGATGGCCGGCATGGCGATGTACCGCTACAAGACGCGGCTGCTCCCCGTGCTCGTGCTCACGCCGATCGCGATTCCGGAGATACTCATGGGAGTGTCGCTGCTCATCTTTTTCGTGATGATCAACTTCACCCTGGGAATTTTTTCGGTAGCGCTGGCGCACATCGCGTTCTGCATAGGCTTTGTCGCAATCGTCGTGCGTGCACGACTTTCCGGCATGGACGAAAGCCTCACCGAAGCGGCACGCGACTGCGGCGCCTCGCCATGGCAGACCTTCCGCTACATCACGCTGCCGCTGATCATGCCGGGAGTCATCGCCGGAGCGCTCATGGCGTTTACGCTGTCCATCGACGATTTCGTGATCACCTTCTTCACCGCCGGCGCGGGTACCGTCACGCTACCGCTGCAGATCTACTCGATGATCAAGATCGCAGTGACACCCGAGGTCAACGCGGTGTCGACGCTGCTCATGCTGCTCACGCTGGCGTTGATCATCATCGCGTCCAGGCTCACGCCCACCTTGCTTCGTTCCGAATAGGAGATCGCCATGAAACGCCTGCTTGCCCTGTTCGCCTGCGTGCTGCTTGCGATGCCGGCGATCGCGAAAGACCAGCTGCATCTCTACAACTGGAACAACTACATCGCGCCGGAGACGATCAAGCGTTTCGAGGAGTTCTGCAAGTGCGAGGTCGTGCAAACGTACTATTCGGACAACGAGGAGCTGCTGGCCAAGCTCGCAGCGGGGGCCAGGGGCTACGACATTCTGGTGCCGACGTCGAACGCGATGCAGGCACTCATCAAGGGCGGCCAGCTGAGACCGATCGACAAGGCGCAGCTGCCCAACCTGAAGAACATCAACCCGCGCTACATGAACACGCCGTTCGATCCGGGCAACCAGTACTCGGTGCCATACGCGATGTCGACGACGATCATCGGCTATAACGACCAGAAGATGAAGGAGCTGGGGCTGCCCACCGATACATGGGCAGTGATCTTCGACCCCAAGTACCTGCAGAAAGTGAAAGGTCGCGTGACGGTGCTCGACAGCTCGAGCGAGCTCTTCGCCGCAGCGCTCAAGTATCTCGGCTATTCCGCCAACGACGTCGACCCGAAGCACTGGGAAGAAGCCGCCACGCTGATCAAGAAGGCAAAGCCCTACTGGGCCGCATTCAACGCGTCCTCGTACATCAAGGAGCTGACGGTGGGGAACATCTGGCTGGTCCACGGCTACTCGAACGACATATTCCAGGCCAACCTTGACGCGCTGGCCGCGGGACGTCCGTTCAAGATCCTGCAGGGCATGCCTAAGGAGGGCGCCGTGCTGGCGGTCGACAACATGGTGATCCACAAGGACGCGCCACGTCCCGACCTCGCGCTCAAGTTCATCAATTTCATGCTCGAGGGCAAAAATTCGGCGGAGCTCACCAATCTCATCGGATCGGGCAATCCCAACCTGGACGCGGTGAAATACATCAAGCCGGACATCCTCAAGAATCCGGCGATCTTTCCGGACAAGGCGGTCGAAGCGAAGCTCGAGCAGCTCACCGATCTCACGACTCAACAGCGGCGGCTGCGCAACAAGCTTTGGACCGAGATCAAGGCATCGCGGTGAGCGCGACCAATCCATGACTGCGTTGACGGTCGAGCCGCTGCTGCCGCAACGGGTCGACGATTACCTGGCGTTCTTTGACCACGAGTGCGGGGCCGCCTTCGCGGACAATCCCGAGTGGGCGAAGTGCTATTGCCATTTCTACGAAGTGCCGCGTGCCATCGACTGGCCATCGCTGTCCGCCGCCGACAACCGCGTGGCGATGCGCGCGCGTATTGAGGTCGGCGAGATGGAGGGCTTCCTCGCCTACGACGGTACCGAGGTGGTCGGCTGGATGAATGCGCAGCCGCGCCACAAGCTTCCGCATTGCTTCGAGCGGATGCGCATCGCAGTGCCCGGAATACCCTGCGCGCCGTCGGACGCCGCGGTGATCGTGTGCTTCGTGATCGCGCCCGGGCGCAGACGAAGCGGGGTCGCTCGGGCCTTGCTCGCCGGCGGCGTCGAACAGCTTGCACGTCGGGGGATCAAGGTCATCGATGCGTTTCCATTCAAGGCTGGCGAGAGCGTTACGGGCGCCGACCACTACCACGGACCGCTGTCGCTGTTCCTGTCGGAGGGGTTCAGCGTGCTTCACGAGGAGGCAGAGCTGACAGTGATGCGCAAGCTCCTGTAAAGATCCGGCCCGGGTCGCGCCGCTATAATGATGGCGCGAGCGGACCATTGCGCGCACACCAAGCCGATGCCTCCGCGCTCGAACTCGACGCACCTGCCGCAGTATTTCGCCGTGCTCTACGGCGCGATGATCGTGTACGCGAGCCTGCAGCCTTTCAGCGGCTGGATGCTGCCGCTGCCGGGAACGCCGTATTTCCTGTTCGCGCCGTGGCCTCCGCGCTACACGCGTTTCGACATCGCCATCAACGTCATCGCCTACGTCCCGTTCGGCATAGCGGTCGCCATGATCGGGTCGCGCACGCCGGCGCGCGTTCGCTTCGCGCGTGCTCTGGCGGTCGGAGGGCTTCTGTCTCTGAGCATGGAAAGTGCGCAGATGCTCGCCCCCACCCGCGATTCAAGCTTGATCGATCTCCTATCGAACTCCGCTGGCGCCGCCCTGGGAGGACTCATCGCGGTCATGTTTTGCCGCATTCCGGGGCTGCGCGCGCAGGTGGGCACCTGGAGAAGACGCGTGTTTCTGGAAGGGCGGCGGGGCGATCTGGGTCTGGCGCTGCTCGGCGTGTGGCTGCTCGCGCAGGTCAATCCCGGCATCCCGTTGTTTGCCGCTACCTTCGATCCATCGCTCGAGCTCACCAGCGATCTCGCGGGGACGCTGCTGCAGGCCGCGCAGAGCGCATTCAACGTGGTTGGCGTCGGACTGTTTCTCGCACTGCTGGTGCGCCAGCGACAGTTTCTGTGGGGCGCGGTGCTTCTGCTGATCGGGATCGCGCTCATGCTCAAGGGTTGCGCGGCATCGCTGCTGCTGCGCCAGGCGGTCATGGAGACTTGGCTCAAGCCCGGCGTCCTCGCCGGCATCGCGGTCGGCTCGGTGGCGCTGCTGGCCGCGATCACGCTGCCGCGGCCGCTGCGCACCAGCGTCTGCGCGATCGCGCTGCTCTCGTCGCTGATCGCGCCGCTGCTGGCGCCCGACATGTGGCAAGCGCGCGCGCCGATCGCGCTGTTCGATTGGCCTTACGGACAGCTGCTCAACTTCAATGGCCTGACGCACGCAGTGCTCGTGGTGTGGCCAGTGCTCGCCAGCACGTATCTGCTCTGGCTTGCAGGCCAGCCGGGATGGGGACATACGACGGCTGGAGAAGACGCTCGCGTATAATGTCATGCTCGATCGCTGATCGTCCCATGAGTTACTACAAGCATCACGTTTTTTTCTGCCTCAATCAGCGCGATCCGCCCGAGGCCTGCTGCGCCAATCACGACGCCGTCAAGCTGCAGAGCTACGCCAAGAAGCGCATCAAGGAGCTCGGGCTCGCCGGCAAGGGCGCGGTGCGCATCAACAAGTCGGGGTGCCTGGACCGCTGCGAGGAGGGGCCGGTCCTGGTCGTTTATCCCGACGAGACCTGGTACACCTACGTCGACCGCGACGACATCGACGAGATCATCGATTCTCACCTCGTCAACGGTCGCGTCGTCGAAAGGCTCAAGATTTGACGCGCGGCGAGACGCGGTCGAGCATTGCCGGCCCCGTCGGTGCTCTCGAGATCGCGCTCAATGTTCCCGATTCGGGCACGCGCGGCATCGCGCTCGTCGCGCATCCCAACCCGCAGCAGGGCGGGACACTCGACAACAAGGTCGCGCAAACGCTGGCGCGAACGTTCATGGCGCTGGGCTATGCCAGCGTGCGCTTCAATTTCCGCGGAGTGGGTGCGAGCGAAGGGGCGTTCGACAACGGCAATGGCGAAACCGATGATGCGCTCGCTGCACTTGCCTTCGCGCAGCGCGAGTTTCCGGCGCTCGCGGCGTTGCCACCCGTCCTCGCCGGCTTCTCGTTCGGGGCATACATCCAGACTCGTGTTGCGCGCACGGTCGCGGCCGAGCGCATGGTGCTGGTCGGCCCTGCGGTGAAGCGCTTTCCGGTGGAAGCCGTGGCCACCGGCACGATCGTCATCCATGGGGAACAGGACGACGTCGTTCCGCTCGCCGATGTGTTCGAATGGGCGCGCCCGCAACACCTGCCCATCGTCGTGTTCCCTGGCTGCGGGCATTTTTTTCATGGGCGTCTCGGACAACTGCAGCAGACCATCGTCGGCATGTGGCGCGCTCAGGGCGCATGAGCGCGGACAGCGTGGTATGAACCTGCCCGACCAGGTCGTGCTGTCGGTTGCCGGACTGCGCAAGTCATACGGCAGCAACGAAGTCGTGCGCGGGCTCGATTTTGCGATCCGGCGAGGCGAATGCTTCGGGCTGCTCGGTCCGAACGGCGCGGGCAAGACGACCACGTTGCGCTGCTGCCTCGGCCTCACCGATCCCAACGCCGGATCGATCACGCTGGTCGGCGAGCCGGTGCCGAAAGCTGCGCGCGAGGCGCGCATTCGTGTCGGCGTCGTGCCGCAACTCGACAACCTCGACCCTGATTTCACCGTGGTCGAGAACCTGCAGATCTACGGGCGCTATTTCCGGTTGCCCGACGCGCTCGTCGATGAGCGCATTCCGAGGCTGCTGGAATTCGCCGGGCTCGCTGCCAGGGCCGGTGTCAGCATCCGAACGCTTTCGGGTGGCATGAAGCGCCGTCTCACGCTTGCCCGCGCGCTCATCAACGATCCCGAGCTGCTCATTCTCGACGAGCCAACCACCGGCCTCGATCCGCAGGCGCGGCACCTCATCTGGAACGGACTGCGCCAACTGCTCGCGCAGGGCAAGACAATCCTGCTGACGACCCATTTCATGGACGAGGCCGAGCGCCTGTGCTCGCGGCTCGCGGTGATCGATCACGGCATGATGATCGCCTGCGATACTCCGCGCGCGCTGATTGCCGCGCACGTCGAGCCCGAAGTGGTCGAGGTCTATGGCGACGACGTGCGCGCATGGGTCGAGGCGCGCGGGCGAGCGCTGTGCGAACGTCTGGAGGTCGCCGGCGAAACTGCATTCTGCTACGCGCGCGACGCCGCACCACTGCTCGCCGATCTCGCACGGACCGATGCAGTGCGCTACCTGCACCGGCCGGCGAACCTCGAAGATCTGTTCATCAAGCTGACCGGCCGCGAGCTTCGCGATTAGCGCGCTCGCGACACCGATCCACTCAACGACCTGCCCACCCTTGTACAGCGACGACGATCTTTCCGCGGCCGTGCAGGCGGGCATCCTCACCGAGGACGCTGCCCAGGCGTTTCGCGCGCATGTCGCGCAACGGAAAAGCGCGCCTGCGCTCGACGAGGAACACTTTCGGCTGGTCACCGGGTTCAACGACATCTTCGTCGTGATCGCTTGCCTGCTGATGCTCGCCTCGGTCGCATGGCTGGGCGGAGCGATCGCGCCCCCGCTGGGCGCGCTTGCGGTGTCCGCGGTGGCGTGGGCGCTGGGGGAATTCTTCATCCTGCGCCGGCGCATGGCGCTGCCGGCGATCGTGCTGCTGCTCGCCTTTACCGGCGGCATCGTCGCGGCCGGCTTCGTGATCGACGGCAAGTCGACCGCAGCGCTCGCCCTTGCCTGTGCAATCGCCGCCGTGGCGACCTGGCTGCACTGGCGCCGCTTCCACGTGCCCATCACCGTTGCGGCGGGCGCCGCGGCCCTCGTCGGCTGCGCCGTCTCGCTATTGCTCGTGTTTGTTCCCGCAACGAAGGCCTTCACCAATCTGCTGTCGTTGCTGGCGGGCATCGGCGTATTCGCGCTGGCGATGCGCTGGGACGGCGCCGACACGCGCCGCGAAACGAGGAAATCCGACGTCGCATTCTGGTTGCACCTGCTCGCGGCGCCGCTTCTGGTGCGCCCGATTTTCTCGGCGCTCGACGTCTTCGCAGGAGCGACCGATCTGCGCCAGGCGATTGCGGTAGTGGCCGTCTACGTCGCGATCGCCATCGTCTCGCTGTCGATCGACCGCCGCGCGCTGATGGTTTCCGCGCTGATCTATGTGCTTTACACCTTCAGTGATCTGCTCAGGCAGTACGGCGTGGTCAGCCTTGGTTTCGCGATCGCGGCGTTCGTCATCGGCTCGGGATTGCTGCTGCTGTCGGCGTTCTGGCATCCGGCGCGTGCGCGCGTGATCGGGTTTTTTCCCGATGGTCTACGGCGTCGCCTGCCGCCGCTGCGCTGAGCAAAACCGAAGTGACAGGCCGCGTCACAGCCCGAAAATGCGTCGTGCATTGATGCCGCGGACCTTGTCGCGCGTCGGATCGGGCAGCGCATCGGCTCGCGCGAGGCAGCCCGGCATGTCGCCGATGGTGTGCGGGTAGTCCGATCCATAGAGGACGTTGTCGGCACCGAACTGCGCGATGCACAGCTCGAGCACGCCCGGCGCAAACACCACCGCATCCGCGCTGATGCGCTGCATGTACTCGCTCGGACGCACCGAGATCTTTTCGCGGCACGCCGGGATGTTGTCGAAGCACTGGTCCATGCGCGAGATCAGGTACGGCAGCGCACCGCCACCGTGCGCGGCGATGATGCGCAAGCCGCGGTACCGGTCGAAAAAACCATCGTAGATCATGCGCGCCAGCGCCAGCGAAGTGTCGAACGTGAACCCGATCGAGGCGGTGAGCTGGAAGCGCTGCATGTCCATCGGGGCGACACCGGGCGGTGCCGTGGGATGCACCAGCACCGGCAGAGCCCGCTCGTCGATCGCGGTCCAGATGCGCTCGAATGCGGGGTCGGTGAGCGGCTTTCCATCGATGTTGGCGAGCACCATCACGCCGACCGCGCCCGCTGCCGCCGCGCGATCGAGCTCGGCCAGCGCAAGCTCCGGATATTGCCACGGCAGCGACGCGAACCATTCGATGCGTCCCGGGTACGCGACGCGCGCCGAGGTCATGTCGTCGTTCATGATGCGCGCTGCCTCGAGGCTCACTTCGCGGCCGCCCCAGTAGCAGTTGGGACACGTGAGCGACACGATGCACACGTCGACGCCACAGTCGTTCATCGTCTTCAGGCGCAGCGCGTAGTCGAACATTGCCGGCACCGGCGTCATGAACGGCGCACCGTCGAGGTGGATTGCGCGCAGGCCGCCGCGCACCTGCTCCACGCTGTAGCGCGGCGCGCCGTGCGCCTGCAGCAGCGAGAACCACGCCTCGGTGAGACAATGTGTATGAACGTCGATGACCGGACTCATGCGCTGCACGACTCCATTTTTTGAACTCTCAATCCACCTTCGCGCCGGAATCCCTGATCGCCTTCGCCCATCGCGGCTGCTCCGCCGCGATGCTCGCTGCGAATTGCTCCGGCGTGTGCGCTGCGATCGGCTCCATGCCGAATTTGAACAGCTGGGCCTGGAACTCCAGCGTGGCCTGGATTTTTTGCAGTTCCGCCGACAGACGCGCCACGATCTCGCGCGGCGTTCCCGCCGGAGCGACGATGCCCTGCCACGCCTGCCAGTCGTACCCCGCCACGACGTTGGCGATCGGCGGCACGCTCGGCAGCAGCGTGCTCTGGCGCGCTACCGAGGTTCCCAGCGCGGTGACCTTCCCGGCCTTTATATTGGGCACGGCGACGGTCGCGTCTGCGAACATGACCTGGATCGATCCGGCGAGCAAGTCGGTCAGCGCGGCGGGAGTCCCCTTGTAAGGAACGTGCTGGATCTCGAGCCCATACTCGGTCTTGAGCGCTTCCATGAACAGGTGATGAGGACTGCCACTCCCCACCGAAGCGTAGTTATACCTGCCGGGATTTTTTTTGATCGCGTCGATCATCTCGCGCACGTTCTTTGCGGGGAAGGACACGTTGGCGATGAGAAAGAAATTGACCGTGCCGACCTGCGAGATCGGAACGAAGTCCCTGAGCGGATTGATCGGCGACGGCTGGTACATCAGCGGGCTGATGCCGAGCGTGGTGCTGGTCGCCATCAGCAGCGTGTAACCGTCCGCAGGCGCCTTGGCGACGAATTCGGCGCCGACCAAGGTGCCGGCACCGGGCTTGTTGTCGACGACCACCGGCTGCCCGAGCCCCGACCCGAGACGCTCGCCGATCGCGCGCGCGAGCAGATCGGTGAGCGCGCCAGGCGGATACGGCACCACCAGCTTGATCGGCCGCTCCGGATACGCCTGCGCGAAAAGCGGCAGCGCAAATGACGCCATCATGGCGACGGCAACGCACGTCCACGCCCTCAACCACCGACCTTTTCGACTCATGGCGCATCCGCTCCGGAAACCGCGCCACGGTACGGGAGCGGTGCGCGCAGTGTCAAGCGCCGCGCTGATGCGCAGCATGTGCTACCGGATCGTACGCTGCACGGCATGGGGACCGCTGCACGCCGCAGCGTTATACTTCGGCACCGCGCATGTCGACTGCCTACGCCCCGTCTCGCCGTTTCGAACTCTCGCTGCGCTGGATCCCGGTGTGGCGGCGAAATCTTCTTGTCTGGCAAAAGCTCGCTATCGCATCGGTGCTGGGCAACATCGCCGATCCGCTGCTGTACATGCTTGCGCTCGGCTACGGCATCGGCAGCTTCGTTCCGGAAATCGGAGGCATGAAGTACATTGCATTCATAGGCACCGGCATGGTGTGTCAGAGCGCGATGTTCACCGCCTCGTTCGAAGGCATGTATTCGGCATTCTCGCGCATGCATGTACAGCGCACGTGGGACGCGATCATCAACGCGCCGATCGCACTCGATGATGTCGTGTTCGCGGAGTGGATCTGGGCCGCATCCAAGTCGGTCATCTCGGTCGTCGCCATCCTGGTGGTGATCATGGCGCTCGGCTTCGGTCACTCTTGGCTGGCGATCTGGGTGATCCCGCTCGGGTTCGTCGTCGGCCTGACGTTCGCGGCTTTCGGCTTGGTGATGACGGCGCTCGCCCAGAACTACGATTTCTTTACCTACTCGATGACGCTGTTCCAGACGCCGATGCTTCTGCTGTCCGGTGTGTATTTTCCGGTCGACCAGATGCCGCCGGTGCTGCGTGGAGTCGCCGTCGCCTTGCCGCTCTCGCACGCGATCGACATCGCTCGTCCGCTGCTCGCCGGGAACGTGCCGTCCAACGTCGTGCTGCACCTGGCGGTGCTACTCGCGTACGCGATCGTCGCCTACACCGTCGCGCTGCTGCTCATACGCCGGCGTCTGCTCCGGTAGATCCTGAGGGACGCCATGCTCTGGGTGAAGTCCTTTCACGTCATATTCATGGTGACCTGGTTCGCCGGGTTGTTCTATCTGCCCCGGCTGTTCGTCTATCACGCCATGGCCACCGACCCCGTTGGCATCGAGCGCTTCAAGCTCATGGAGCGCAAGCTCTACTTCGGCATCATGACGCCGGGTGCCATCCTCACCATCGTGTTCGGCGTGTGGCTCTGGCAGGGTTATGGCATCACCGGCGGATGGATGCACGCGAAGCTTGTCCTGGTCGCGATTCTGGTCGCGCACCACGTGTGGCTGGGCAAGCTCATGCAGGACTTCAAGCACGATCGCAACCGTCACGGCGACGTGTTCTATCGGTGGCTGAACGAGATTCCAGCGCTGCCGGTGTTGATCGGCGCGGTGCTGCTGGTCGAGCTCAAGCCGTTCTAGAATGATCGATCACAACTTCTTTTCGCTGGCCGTCGCCCGGCGCGGCGATCAGCCGCCCGGACGCTTCTGACCGGCTGACATGGAACGCTTTTTCGCACCCTGTCCGCGCGGGCTGGAAGGCGTGCTTGGCGAGGAGCTGGCGCACCTTAGCGCCGGCAACATCGCCGCGACCGACGGGGGCGTCGCGTTCAGCGGCGATTTCAACCTCGCGTATCGCGCCAACCTCGAGAGCCGGATTGCCAGCCGCGTGCTGTGGCAGGTCGGCCACGGCGCCTATCGCGACGAGAACGACATCTATGCGCTGGCGCATGCGCTCGACTGGCCGCGCTGGTTTCGCGCTGATCGGACGCTGCGCGTCGATGTCGCAGCGACGCGCTCGCCGCTCAAAAGCCTCGAGTTCGCCACGCTGCGCATCAAGGACGCGGTGTGTGACCGCCACCGCGAAGCGGGCGGCGTCCGACCCTCGGTCAGCAAGGAGCGCCCGGACGTTCGCGTTCACGCATACCTCACAGCATCCGACGCGACGTTCTACCTCGACACCTCCGGCGATCCTCTGTTCAAGCGAGGCCTGCGTCGCGAGACTACCGAAGCGCCTCTGCGCGAAAATCTCGGCGCCGGATTGTTGAGGCTCGCGCGCTGGACCGCGGGAACGCCGCTCCTGGACCCGATGTGTGGCGCGGGCACGATCGCGCTCGAAGCGGCGCTTATCGCGCTCGACATCGCTCCGGGTCTCAAGCGCACCTTCGGATTTCAGAAGCTCGCCTGGTACGACGGACCCGCGTGGCAGCGCATCAAGCAGGCCGCGCAGCGGCGCGCCTCGCCACCGTCGGCGACTCAGATCCATGCGAGCGACAGCGACGAGCATGCGCTCGCGTCCTGCCGCGCCAATCTGGTCGCCGCAGGCGTCGACGGCGCGGTCGTCATCGAGCACGCCGACGTGCTCACGCGCAGTGCACCCGCGCCGACGGGCGTCATCGTCAGCAATCCGCCGTACGGCATTCGCCTCGCGGGTTCGGTGGCGCTCGCGGAGTTTTATCCGCGCCTCGGCGACGCGCTCAAGCAACGCTTCGCGGGATGGACAGCGCACCTGCTCAGCGCCGACCGCGAGCTCGCGAAATTGATCGGGTTGAAGCCCAGTCACCGGATTCCGCTGTACAACGGCGCGCTCGAGTGCAGGCTCTATGAATACCGCATCGTCGCCGGGTCGATGAGAAACCCGGCGACCGCTCCGGCGCAATGATAGAATCGACGTATCGTCGCCTTCGAGTCCTGCCCATGATGCTCCCCAGCCGCCACTATGTTTCTGAGCACACGCAGTTCATCCGCGAGCTGCTCAAGGCGCGACCGGAGATCGTCCAACAGCAACGCGAGGGACGCGCGATCTGGTGGGACAAAACGCCGCGCGCACTCGCCGAGGAAGCCCGCATGGACCAGGGTCGCGTCGCGCAGCTGCCCTACGTCTACGACGCCAAGGATTAGACTCTTGGCGGCTGCCTAGCCGGCAGCGGGCG
This sequence comes from uncultured beta proteobacterium, assembly GCA_963816915.1. Classification (GTDB taxonomy): domain Bacteria; phylum Pseudomonadota; class Gammaproteobacteria; order Burkholderiales; family Casimicrobiaceae; genus PALSA-1003. Next base: position 1,113,532 of record CAWFMK010000004.1, on the reverse strand, counting down.
GCATATCCTGCCGTCGCACCTCGCCGTAAATGAAGTAGCGCGTCGTCTGCCCGAGCGTTGCGCGCCAGCCCACCGTGGCGAGCCTCGCGGCCAGCGCATCCGGCGTCCAGAAAACCTTCACGATCCGGAATTCACGTCCGTCGTTGAGCTTTCGGGAGACGAAACCGGCTTCGCGCCGCGGTAGCGCGTGATCGCGTGCGGTCGACGTGGCGTCGTAGGCCGAATCCACCAGATAGACCGATCCGCCGGGCGCGAGCGCGTCATCGACCAGGCGCCAGAACGCATCGAAGCGCCCGTCGGGAACATGCGAAAGCCAGAACGTGAAGACGACCGCGTCGTAACGCTGCCGCGGTCTCCATTCAAATAGGTCCACAGCGACGTAGTCGACATCCGCCGAGCGCACGCGAGCGCGGTTCAGGTCGATGACTTCGCTCGACGCATCCACCGCGGTCAGGTGCTCGACATGTCCCGCGATGCGTCGCGTGAACAGGCCGGTGCCGCACGCGAGCTCGAGCACCCATCGTGGGCGCACGCCGGCGAGCCAGCGGTCGAACGCCGCTTCGGCGGCCGCTGTCTCAGCATGCCAGTGCGCGTTGAAGGCATCGCCGCGGTCGTAGCGGCCGAGACGAAACCACCACTCGTCGTACTCGCCGGCACGCGCGCGGTAGTAGTCGATCTGGTCGCGCAGGATATCGTCGTCCGGCATGGCCCTCACCTCCCGTGGCTCGCGCAGAGGCTCGCGTCGCGGGCTCAGAGGCAGTGTGTCTCGCGTCGACCCCGGCTTCGCCCGCTGGCGCCGACTCGCAATTACCGGTCGATCCCCGCGGAGCGGGGCGACCGACGAGGTGGAGCGAGGCTCCGCTCGCAAAGCGAGTGGAGGCGACCCGAGTCGGGCGTACAGGGCCGACGAACTGCCGTCCAAACTCGTGACGCTCGTAAAGGAGGCCCCTCGCCCGGAGGCTCGCGTCGCTACTTGTCGTCCAACCGTATTTCGACGTAGGCCCGGTCGCGGACTTCGCGCACCCAAGCCTGGAATGCTTCGTCGGCCTTGCGCTGCTTGATCGCAAGCTGCGCCTCGGCGCGCTCGCGCTCCGCGGTCACGTCCTGCTTGCGTCGCTCGAGCACTTCGATAATGTGCCAGCCAAACGACGAGCGCACCGGCGCCGAGATCTGACCGATGGCGAGCTTGTTCATCGCGTCCTGGAACTCGCCGACAGTGTCACCGGGGTTGAGCCAACCCAGGTCGCCGCCCTTCGACGCAGAGCCATCCTCGGAATTGAGCCTCGCGAGCTCATCGAATTTGGCGCCCGAGTCCAGCCGGTCCTTGAGACGGTCGATCTTGGTCTTCGCATCGGCTTCGGAGTTGAGCTCGTTGACGCGAATCAGAATGTGACGCGCATGCGTCTGATCGACTACCAGAGTGTCGTTCTTGCCGCGCTTGTCGATGAGCTTGACGATGTGAAAACCGCTCGCGCTGCGCAGCACCGGCGAGACTTCGCCCGGCTTCATCTTCCGTACCTGCTCCGCGAACACCGTCGGCAGCCGCGCACCGGCGCGCCAGCCCAGATTGCCGCCGCGCAGCGCATCGCTCGCGTCGGAAAAACCGGCCGCGACCTGGCCGAAATCGCCGCCACTCTTGACCGCGCGCAGCGCCTCTTCAGCGCGCCGGCGCTTGGCCTCGATCTGGTCGGCGCTCGCCTGCTCGGGAACGAGCACCAGGATATGCGCGATCTGGTACTCGCCGTCGCCTGCGTTCTGCGCCTTCAGCGTCGAGAGGTACTGCTCGACTTCGGTATCGCTCACCGTCAGGTGGCTGTCGATCTCGCGCTCGCGCAAGCGCTGCATCACCAGCTCACTGCGGATGTCTTCGCGGTACTTGTCGTAGGTGATGTTTTCCGCGGCGAGTGCCTTGCGGAAATCCTCGGGGCTCAGCTTGTTGTCCTGTGCGATGCGTTGCATAGCGCGCTCGATCTGCGTGTCGTCGACGCGCAGTCCAGTCTCCTTGGCGAATTGCAGGAGCGACCGCTCTGTGATTAGGCGCTCGAGCACCTGCTTGTCGAGCACGTCGCCCGCCGGCGGCTGTACGTTCTGCTGCTTCATCTGGCTGAGCACGACGCGCTTGGCATCGTCGATGTCGTGCTGCGTGATCGCTTCGTCGTTGACGATGGCAACGACGCGATCGACGCTGATCGCCTTGGCGGTGGGCGCCGGGCGCGTCGCCGCGGCAGGCTGCGCCGACGCACCGGAAGCGACGGCCACCAGCAAGAGCGCGAACAGGATCTCGATGAGATCGCGCATGATGTTCATGCTAAAACTCCGGGAAAAAATTGGCCGCCTTGTCGCCGACCGGGCGCAGCGCAGGATCGTTCGGGGTCGAATAGCCCGGGACGCTGCGTCGGAGGACGTCGCCAGGATTGGTCCCGAGGCGGGCGAGGCCGTTGAGCTCGAGCTGCACGAATACCGACGTCGAAACCTGCTGCGTGTTTGTCTGCAGCCGTTGCGCGGCGATGCGAAATACCCAGCAGCCTCCATTGTACTCCAGCCCGATGACCCCCTCCAGCGTCTTGGCGTCGACCAGTGAGTAATTCCAGCGCCCGATCGCCGACCAGTTGTCGAGAAAAGGCACCTGTCCGGAAAGATCGATCTGCTTCAGCTGCGATACCTGGCCGCTGGAATCGACGTATTGGCGGATGTAGCGATACGCAAGGTTGAGCACGCTGCCGGTGGCAGGCTGGTAGCGCCCTGCAACATCGAGCTCCTCGGTCTGGTGCGGGCTCGGCTGATACACCAGCAATCCGGCTGCGCTCCACACATCCGACAGGCGCGCTTCTCCCGATACCAGCAAGTTGGACGTGTGGGTCGTGGGCGGCGGTTCGTTGAGCGTCACCTGCGGGATCTCGAAGTAATACTGCTGCCCGACCGCGAAGCGCATCCGCTCGTCGCCGGTCACCGGATCGAGAAAGCGTGTCTGCAGCGCAAGCGTCAACTGGTTGGCGTCGCCGATGCGATCGCTGCCGAGATACCGGTTGGCGGTGAACAGGTGCGAGAAATTGAAATCGTCGGTGGCGGTGTCGAAGTTCGGATACGTGCTCTGGTTGCGGTACGGGATCTCCACGTAGAAGGCGCGCGGCTCGAGCGTCTGGATGAACGAGCGTCCCAGCCATTCCGCGTCGCGCTCGAAGACGAGCCCGGTGTCGATCGTGGTGATCGGCAATACGCGATTGAAGTTCGTGGGCGTCGGGGGTGTCGTGGGTGGCGCGGCCGGCTGGTCGAGATCGTAGTTGGTCATGTGCAGTCCCGTTTGCGCCGTGAAAAACCACGAACTGCCCTGCTTGGTCCATGCCACCGTCGGGTAAAGGATGCTGCGATTGCCGTTCGGGGTCAGCGCGGGCTGATGGAACCGAACGAACTCACCGACCGCCGCGAAATCGAGCCCCTGCCACTCGACCGGTTTGACGAGCATCGTGACCTGCGGTTCCCGAAAATAGGGTGGCGTGATGGGATTGTTCGGGTCCTGCAACGTCTGGAAGGTTTGCATGCGCGCCAGCAGCGACACCGGGTCCTTGTTGTAGGTAACGCCGTAGTCGCGCGGCAGGTTGGTCTGCGAGGTCAGCGCCAGGCGATCCGACAGATCGGCGAAATAGGTATCGTCGGATACCTTCTGGACGTTCACGAAGCCGCCGAAGCCGGCGCCGAAATTCTGCGTGTGTCGCCACGCCAGTGCATAACGGTTGCTGTCGGTGATGCGATCGTGGGGAAGGAACTCCGCGTCGGCCTCGCCCGAGGCTTCTGGAAAAAGATAGCGGAACTGCCCGTCCATCTGCAGGCCGCGCCGCGTCATCGGACGCGCCAGCAGAGTGGCGTCGTAGTTCGGCGCGAGGTTGAAATAGTACGGCAGCGCGACTTCGAAGCCGCGCTGGTTGCTCGAGCCGTACACCGGAGTCAGGAAGCCGCTCTTGCGTTCGTTGGAGAGCGGAAAGCTCAGGTACGGCGAATAAAGAATCGGCACGCTCTTGAAGTACACGGTCGCGTCGTGCGCCGTGCCCACGAGGCGCGACTTGTCGAGCTCGACGTCGGCCGAGGTCAGATACCAGTCGTTGTTGTCGGCGACGCACGTCGTATAGCGCGCATCCGCAACCTCGTATTTCTCGGGTCCGAGGAACGTCAGCAGCGATGCGTCGCCGCGCGAATTGTTCTCGCCAACGTGGAATTCCGGTGACCTGAAGTATCCCGTCTCGTCGTCGCGCCGGTATTTCGCTTCCGGACCGCTGATCGAGTCCTGTCCGCGGCGGATGGTCACGTTGCCGCGACCCCAGAACTCGTCGGTCGGAATGTCGTAGCGAAGCCAGTCGGCGAGGATCGTCTGGCGCCGCGAGCGCAGCTGCACCTGGCCCTCGGCCTCGATCCATCGCTGCCCTTCGCCCTCGAGGTGATCCGCACGCAGGAAAATCGCGTCGCGCTCGCCTTCGATGGGCGCGGGCTTGCCGTTCCTGATTTCCTTGGCTGGCGGCGGCTCGAGATACGGCGAGGTTTTCAGCCGTGGGGGCGGGTCCGAAGCCGCGTCGGCGGATGTCTGCGCGAACGCCCCCGTCGCAGAAGCAAAGGGCAGGAGCGAGAGGGCAGCAGTGATGACGCGCAGACGCATCCGAAGCGGTGGTGAAGGTGACGCAATGCTAAGATCGCGCATTCTACATTCCCGACTGCCACACGCCCGCTGCATGAGCCCGCAGGGCCGCCCCAAGGGCGAATACCGAAGCGCACAGCGCGGAGGTTTCTCTATCAGCCCGCAGGGCCGCCCCAAGGGCGAATACCGAAGCGCGCAGCGCGGAGGTCATCCAATGCATTCCGACGCCCGCTTCGACGCGCTTTGCGCGTGGCTCGAGCGCACCCTGCCAGTGCCGATGCGAGCGATTGCTCCGGCATCGGCCGACGCAAGTTTCCGCCGTTATTTTCGCGTAACGCTCGAGCGCGATTTCACGCTGACCGGCGGCGCCGCCGTGCGCACCCTGATCGCGATGGACGCGCCACCGCCACAGGAGGATTGCCGCCCTTATGTTGCCGTGGCGCAGTTGCTGACCGGCGCAGGCGTGCACGCGCCATCGGTGCTCGCGCAGGAACTTGCGCGAGGCTTTCTGCTGCTGTCCGATCTGGGCACGCGCACCTATCTCGATGCGCTCGACGCGGATACCGCGCCGGCGCTGTATGCCGACGCCACGCGCGCGCTGATCCGCTGGCAACAGGCCAGCGCGGACAATGTGTTGCCGCCCTACGACGAGGCGCTGCTGCGCCGCGAGCTCGATCTGTTTCCCGACTGGTACGTCGCGCGCCATCTGGGAGTCGCGCTGAGCGCGGCGCAGCGTGACTTGCTCGAGCGCGCCTTTCGCACGCATCCTCGCCAACAATCTCGCGCAAGCCGCGCGTGTACGTGCACCGCGACTATCATTCGCGCAACCTGATGGTGAGCGAGCCCAATCCGGGCGTGCTCGACTTCCAGGACGCGGTGTTCGGGCCGATCACCTACGATCTCGTATCGCTGCTGCGCGATGCCTACATCGCATGGGAGCGAGGAGCAGCAGATCGACTGGGCGATCGCGCTACTGGGAAGCGGCGCGCGCGGTGCAGCTTGCCAGTGCGCCGCCGACTTCGGCGAATTCTGGCGCGATTTCGAATGGATGGGCGTGCAGCGCCAGCTCAAGGTGCTGGGCATCTTCGCGCGCCTCTACCACCGCGACGGCAAGGACGGCTATCTTGCCGACATGCCGCGCGTCATGGGCTATCTGCGCGGCGCGTGCGCCCGCTACGACGATCTGCGCGGCCGCTTGCGCGGCTGCTCGACGAGATCGAGGCGCGCCCGACATCGGTCGGGTACACGTTCTGATGGCGATGAAGCGATGATCCTCGCCGCGGGTCGCGGCGAGCGCATGCGCCCGCTGTCCGACGCTGTGTCCCAAGCCGCTGCTCGAAGCCGGGCGGCAAGCCGCTCATCGTCTGGCAGATCGAGCGCCTGGTCGCCGCCGGCTTCGCCGATATCGTCATCAACGTCGCGCATCTCGGCCAGCAGATCGAAGCGACGCTCGGCGATCGGCGCGAGTCCCTCGGTGCGACGCTGTCGCTACTCGCGCGAAAGCGACGCCGCTGGAAGTCGCCGGCGGCATCGCCACCGCGTTGCCGCTGCTCGGCGACGGTGTGGCGCTGGTCGTGAGCGCCGACGTGTATGCCGACTACGACTATGCGCGCGCTGCGCGAGCGCATCGAGTCGATGGCAGCGCATCGGGCGCATCGCCGCATGCGCACATGGTGATGGTCCCCAATCCCGCGTACCATCCGGGCGGCGATTTCGCCCTGCGCGATGGATGGCTCGCGCTCGATGGCGCGCCGCGCCTGACCTTCGGCAACATCGCGCTGTACCGGACCGCGCTGTTTCGGGAACTGCCGCGCGGCGAGAAGCTCAAAATCCTGCCCGATGTATCGAGCGACTGGATCGGCGCGCGGCTGGGTAAGCGGCGAGCTGTTCGACGGACGCTGGGCCAACGTCGGCACGCCGAAGACCTTGCCACGCTCGATGACGCTGAAGCGCGCTGTGCCGACTCCCTCTTCCTTGCCAAGACCGTTTCCATGAACCTGCCACGCGTCGATCCGACCGCGAATCCGCTGCTCGACTTCTCGGGCCTGCCGCGCTTTCGCCGAGATCGCGCCCGAGCACGTCAGCCCCGCGGTCGACGCGCTGATCGCGCGAGGCGCGCGCCACCGTCGATCGCGTCGCGACGCTTGCCCGCGACGCCGACGTGGGACAACTTCGTCGAGCCGCTCGCCGACGCGCTCGACCGCCTCGGTCGCGCCTGGGGGCAGGTCGCGCATCTCAACGCCGTGGTCAACACGCCCGCGCTGCGCGACGCGTACAACGTCAACCTGCCCAAGGTGACCGCGTTCTATACCGATCTCGGGCAGGACGAGCGTCTGTTCGCGCGCTACCGCGCGCTCGCCGACGGCGCCGGCCTTCGCCGGCGCTCGATGCGGCGCACAGGCGCGCTCGATCGACAACGCGCTGCGCGACTTCCGGCTCTCCGGCGCCGAGCTGGCCGCCGACCGCAAAGCGCGCTTCAAGGCGGTCGAGGAGGAGCTCGCGACGCTCGTCGTCGCGCTTCGAGGACAACGTGCTCGACGCGACCAACGACATGGGCACTGTTCGATCGACGACGCGTGCGATGCTCGCCGGCGTTGCCGCCGACGTCCTCGCGGCCGCCCGGCAGACCGCGGCGGACGACGGCAAGAGCGGGCTGGAAGCTCACGCTGCACATGCCCTGCTATCTGCCGGTCATGCAGTACGCCGACAACCGCGGCTTGCGCGAGACGCTGTATCGCGCGCTATGCGACGCGCGCGAGCGAATTCGGCAAGCCCGAATGGGACAACAGCGCGGTCATCGACGCGATCGCTCGAACTTGCGGCGCGAGGCCGCGACGCTGCTCGGCTACGCGCAGTTACGCCGAGGTCTCGCTGGTGCCGAAGATGGCGCGCACGCCCGCCGAGGTGCTCGCCTTCCTGCGCGATCTCGCGCGTGAGGGCGCAAGCCCTATGCGCGAGCGCGACATGGCCGAGCTTGCGCGAGTTCGCGCGCGACGAGCTCGGCCTGGCCGATCTTGCGGCCTGGGACATGGCCTATGCGTCGGAAAAACTGCGCCAGGCGCGCTACAGCTTCTCCGACCAGGAAGTGAAGCAGTACTTTCCCGAGGATCGCGTGCTCGCCGGCATGTTTCGCGTCGTCGAGACGATCTTCGGCGTGCACATCCGCGAGTCGCAACGCGCCGGTCTGGCATCCGACGCGTGCGCTTCTTCGACGTGCTCGATCGCGACGGCGGCATCGTCGGCCAGTTCTACCTCGACCTCTATGCGCGGCCGGCAAGCGCGGCGGCGCCTGGATGGACGATGCGATCAATCGCCGCCGCCACGGCGCGCGCGTGCAGCATCCGGTCGCCTATCTCACCTGCAACTTCTCGGCGCCGGTCGAACGGCAGGCCCGCGCTGTTCACGCACGACGAAGTGACCACGCTGTTCCACGAGTTCGGCCACGGTCTGCACCTGCTGCTGACGCGCGTCGACGTGCCGGGCGTGTCGGGCCTCGAGGGCGTCGAATGGGACGCGGTCGAGCTGCCGAGCCAGTTCATGGAGAATTTCTGCTGGGAGTGGGATGTGCTCGAGCACATGACGCGCGCACGTCGACACCGGCGAGCCGCTGCCGCGCGCGCTGTTCGACAAGATGCTCGCGGCGAAGAATTTCCAGAGCGGCATGCAGACGGTGCGCCAGCTCGAGTTCGCGCTGTTCGACATGCATCTGCACTACGACTTCGATCCCGCGCCGGGCACCCCGCAGGCGCTCGGCGCGACGCCATCCGCCGCGAGGTCGCGGTCGTCGCCGCGGCCGCCGTACGACCGCAGCCTCACGCACTCGCTTCAGCCACATCTTCGCCGGCGGCTACGCGGCCGGCTACTACAGCTACAAATGGGCCGAAGTGCTGTCGGCTGACGCCTACAGCCTGTTCGAGGAGAACGGGGTGCTCTCGCCGGCCGCCGGGGCGCGCTTCCGCGACGAGGTGCTCGCGCGGGGCGGCAGCCGGCCGGCGCTGGAGTCGTTCGTCGCCTTTCGCGGCCGCGCGCCCCAAATCGACGCCCTGTTGCGGCATAATGGTATGTCTACGTCATAATGGCGACTGGTCCGAGGAGGGCACGATGAGCAGGTCATCGCAGCCTTCGCCAGCGCGCGCTGGCCGCTGGCGCTGCTGCTGCGCTGTTGGCGCGATCGCGGCTGCGCGCAGGTGCAGCAGGTGTATCGCTACATCGACGCCGACGGCCGCGTCGTCTATTCGGACAAGCCGCCGCCGCCGAATGCCAAGGAAGCGCAGGCCAAGCGGGTCGGCGGGCAACAGCATCGAGACCAGCGCATCTGTCGTTTGCCACGCAGCAGGCGCAGGAACGTTTTCCGGTCACGCTCTACACTTTCGCCTGCGGCGTCGTCTGCGATACCGCGCAAGGCGTGCTCAACAAGCGCGGCGTGCCGCACACCGTCATCGACGTCAGCCAGAGCGACGGCGCGGACAGGCTCAAGCGGCTGACCGGCGGCCTCGACGCGCCGGCGCTGCAGGTCGGCGATCAGTACGCGATCGGTTTCAACGAAGACCAAATGGCAGGGCATGCTGACCGATGCCGGCTATCCCAAGACGCCGCCGCCGCGGACAGTGCCGGTCAACCGCCCTATCGCCGCAGCCGTTCCGGTGGCGCCACAAGTCGTGCAGCCTACTGCCGCGCCCAAAGGCGGCGGCTACCCCCAATAGTCTGACCGAGCAATGCACATGCCCGCGCCGCGGTACGCCGCCGCAGGCGCCGTGTCAGCTGCCGGGTTTCCTCGCTGCCGTCGGACCGGGTAGCATGGAGTCTTGCAGGTGCCGCTGTCGTGGCGCCTGACCCGTAAGGCTTCACGGGCGGCATTCCTTCGAGGAGTGCGGCAACCGACAATCCCAGGAGGAGCATATGACCGTATCACGCCGACGATTGCTGACCGGCGCGCTCGCCAGCGTTCCGCTCGCGCTCAGCGCTTCACTCAAACCCTCGCGCGCAGAAGCGCAGGCAACGACGCTCAAGATCTCGCACCAGTTTCCCGGCGGCACGATCGACCGAGGGCGATTTCCGCGATCGCCTGTGCCGCAAGTTCGCCGCCGACGTCGAGAAGCGCACCAACGGCGCGCTCAAGTTCGAGATCTATCCGAACTCGTCGCTGATGAAGGTCAACTCGCAGTTCAGCGCGCTGCGCAAGGGCGCGCTCGACCTGTCGCTGGTGCCGATGTCCTACGCCGGCGGCGAGGTGCCCGAGACCAACATCGGCCTGATGCCGGCGCTCGTGCCGTCGTACGAAGTCGGCAGCAAGTGGAAGACCGCCGAAGTCGGCAAGCTCCTGTCGCAGATTCTCGCCGACAAGGGCATCGTCATCGTCACCTGGATCTGGCAGGCGGGCGGCGTCGCCAGCCGCACCAAGCCGCTGGTCACGCCCGACGACGCGAAGGGCATGAAGGTGCGCGGCGGCAGCCGCGAGATGGACATGATGTTCAAGGAGGCCGGCGCGTCGGTGCTCTCGCTGCCGTCGAACGAGATCTACGCGGCGATGCAGACCGGCGCGATGGACGCGGCGCTGACGTCGTCGACCAGCCTCATCTCGTTCCGGCTCGAGGAGGTCTCCAAGTACCTGACCAGCGGGCGCGGCAAGTCGTACTGGTTCATGTTCGAGCCGCTGATGATGTCGAAGGAGGTGTTCGACAAGCTGCCGAAGGCGCAGCAGGACGCGATCATGGCGGTCGGCGCCGAGCTCGAGAAGTTCGCGCGTCGACAGCGCGAAGGCCGACGACATCGCCGTCGCCGAGCGTCTACGCCAAGGCCGGCGCGAAGGTCTACGACCTCGACGACGCCGACGCTGAAGAAGTGGCAGGCGATCGCGCAAGCCGGCGTGGAAGGACTACGCCGACAAGAACGAGAACTGCGCCAAGCTGCTCGCCGCTGGCCCAGAAGCTGCTGTGAGCCCGGAGGCGCGGACGCCGTCCGAGCTGCGCGTGCCGTCCGACTGCCGCGACCGGCACCGTCGCGGCGCTGCGTGCCGCTCGCGCGCGCTCGCTGCGTCATGCGTCAACCGCGCTGATGCTGGGCGTCGGCATGATCGCGCTGCTCGTCGCCTCGCTCGTGCTGACCTACAGCGTGGTCTCGCGCTACCTCTTCAAGGCCGCGACCGACTGGCAGGACGAGGCCGCGGTGTTCTGCATCGTCGGCGCGATCTTCCTGTGCGGCGCGTTCGTGCAGTCGCAGCGCGGGCACGTCGGCATCGAGGCGATCGCGAGCATGCTGCCCGCAGCGCGTCAATCGCGTCCGGCATGATCGTGCGTCGACCTCCTGACGCTCGCTGTTCTGCGCGTTCTTCGCGTGGAAGTCGTGGACGCTGTTGCACGAGGCGTGGGTCGACAAGATGACGACCTCGTCGACGTGGGCGCCGCCGCTCTCGATTCCCTACGGGCTGATGGCGGTCGGCATGACGCTGCTCGTCGCTGCAGCTCGCTGCTGCAGGTCGCTCGGCGCATTTCGCCGCGCGCGGAGCGACGCGCGATGAGCGTGCTCGCGCTCGGGCTGCTGTTCGGCGGCGTCACGCTGGTCGTGATGTTCTCGGGCATGCCGATCGCGTTCGCGCTCGGCGTCGTCGCCGTCGTGCTTCATGTGCGTTCTTCATGCCGGCCTCCTCGCTCGACACGGTCACGCAGAACGTCTACGAGGAGATGGCGAGCATCACGCTGCTGTCGATCCCGCTCTTCATCCTCAAGGGCGCGGCGATCGGCCGCTCGAACGCGGGCCGCGATCTCTACCTCGCGATGCACGCGTGGATGCAGCGCATTCCCGGCGGCCTCGGCATCGCCAACGTGTTCACCTGCGCGCTGTTCGCGGCGATGGCCGGATCGAGCCCGGCGACCTGCTCGGCGATCGGCAGTGCCGGCATTCCCGAGATGCGCAAGCGCGGCTACTCGCCGGGCTTCGCCGCGGGCATCATCGCCGCCGGCGGCACGCTCGGCATCCTGCTGCCGCCGTCGATCACGATGATCCTCTACGCGGTCGCGGCCGAGCAGTCGCTCGGGCGGCTGTTCCTCGCCGGCATCGGTCCGGGCCTGCTGCTGGTCGCGCTGTTCGCGCTGTACGCGGCGTATCGCTTCCGCAAGGAGTACGCGGCGCGCGCAGGCGGCGTTCGAGCAGCGCACGGCACGCTCGGCGTATCTCGACGGACAGACCTACACGCTGCGCGCAGAAGGTCGAGATGCTGCCGCGCGTGCTGCCGTTCGTGATCCTGCTGATCGGCGTGATGGTCGCGCTCTACGGCGGCTTCGCGACGCCGTCGGAGACCGCGGGCCTCGGCGCGGTGCTCGCGCTGGTGCTGATCGCGATCGTCTACGGCGTCTGGCGGCCGCGCGACCTGCAGCCGATCCTCGTCGGCGACGCTGCAAGCGAATCGACGATGCTGATGTTCATCATCGGCATGTCGCTGCTCTTCTCGTACGTGATGAGCTACCTGCACATCAGCCAGTCGACGGCGGAATGGATCGTCGCGCTGCACCTGTCGAAGTGGCTGCTGCTGGCGGCGATCCTGCTGTTCGTCATCGTGCTCGGTTTCTTCCTGCCGCCGGTCTCGCATCATCCTGATGACCGCGCCGATCATCCTGCCGCCGCTCAAGGCCGCCGGCTTCGACCTGGTCTGGTTCGGCATGCTGATGACCATCGTGATGGAGATGGGTCTCATCCATCCGCCGGTCGGACTCAACATCTTCGTCATCAAGAACATCGCGCCGGACATTCCGCTGCGCGGATGTCGATCTGGGGCGTGATGCCGTTCGTCGTGCTGATGTTCGTCGCGATCGTGCTGATCTGCATCGTTCCCGGCATCGCAGTCGCACTTCCCGATGCGGTCATGGGTGCGGGGCGATGAAGATCGCGCTTTCGGACGACGCACGCACGACCTTCGAGCTCGCTGCCTGACGCTGCGGGGCAGCGCCCACACTACGCCGCGATCAGGCCCGCGACGCCATGGTATTTGCCTCGCCGATATTCCTGTTCCTGTTTCTTCCGTTGGTGCTGGCGGCCTATTTCGTCGCGCCGCGGCGCGCCGGCAACGCCGTGCTGCTGGCGGCGAGCATCGTGTTCTACGTCTGGGGCGAGGGGATCATGGTTGCTCTGGTGCTCGCCTCGGTGGCGGTGAATTGGGTCGTGGGTGCGGCGATCGGCGGTACGCATGCGCTCGTCAGGCGGCGGCGCTGGCTTGTGGCGGGCATCGCCGCCAATCTGCTGCTGCTGGGCGTGTTCAAGTACGCCAATTTCTTCGCCGATAATTACAACGCGATCGCCGCCGCGTTGGGATGGGGAACGCTGGCGCTCGCAACCATTCCGTTGCCGCTGGGGATTTCGTTCTTCACCTTCCACTCGATTTCGTACCTGGTCGACATCTACCGCGCGAACGCCCGCGCGCAGCGCCGCGTCGACAGCTTCGCGCTCTACATCCTGCTCTTTCCGCAGCTCATCGCCGGCCCGATCATTCGCTACAAGGACATCGCCGCGCAGATCGCGCAGCGCGGGCGCCATTGCGCGGACTTCGCGGAAGGCATTCGCCGCTTCGTCCTGGGGCTCGGCAAGAAGGTGCTGATCGCCAACACGCTAGGCGCGGTCGGCGGACCCGATCTTCGCGCTTCCCTCCGGCGAGCTCACCACCGCCTCGCGTGGCTGGGCATCGCTTGCTACACGCTGCAGATCTACTTCGATTTCTCCGGCTACTCGGACATGGCGATCGGCCTCATGCGCATGTTCGGCTTCCGTGTCCTGGAGAATTTCAACTATCCCTACATCTCGCAGTCGATACGCGAGTTCTGGCGCCGCTGGCACATCTCGCTGTCGAACTTGTTTCCGCGACTATCTGTACATCCCGCTCGGCGGCAATCGGCGTCGGGCCGGTGCGTGCCTACGTAAACCTCGTCAATCGTGTTCCTGCTGTGCGGCCTGTGGCACGGTGCGAGCTGGACCTTCATCGTATGGGGTGTGTGGCACGGCGTGTTCCTGATCGTCGAGCACGCCGGGCTGGGCGATGCACTCGAGCGGGCGTGGCGCCCGCTGCGCCACGGCTACGCGCTGGCGGCCGTCGTAGGCGGCTGGGTGCTGTTCCGGTGCGACACGTTGGCGCATGCGGGCTCGTATTACGCTACGCTGCTCGGAGGAGGCGTCGCGGATTCGCCCTGGCATCCGCTGCGTCGTCACCTCGATCCGCTGGTCGCAACCACACTGATCATCGCCATCCTCGGCGCCATGCCCTTTGGACGCATTCTGGGCTCGTGGATCGATCGCACAGCGCGATCGCGTACCTGGATGACAACCGCCGGTTGCGCGGGCGAATACGCGTGGCTTGCGGGCGTGCTGTTCGCGTCGTACGCGGGGCTCGCCGCGGGCACCTACAATCCGTTTATCTACTTCCGCTTCTGAGATGACGAGCACAACCGGCTACCTTCCGGACCGTTCGCGACCTGCATGGTTCGGCATCGCGCTCTCGGCGCTGTTCGTGGCCAGCATCGTCGTCGCGCTCGCCGGCTCGCTGCGCGCGCCCCGACCGGTGAATCCCTTCGAGAATCGAACCGTCGAGCCGCTGCCCCCAATCCCCGGCAGCCTGCGCGCGCTGCGCGAGTATCCCGCGCGCTTCGAGCGTTTTTTCGACGACCGTTTTGGCATGCGCAATGCGCTGGTGCATTTCGACCACTGGACGCGAGCGATGGTCTTCGGCGTGTCGCCGGTGCCAAAGGTGCTGCTCGGGCAATCGGGGTGGCTCTATTTCACAGGCGAGGATGCCAAGGCCTTCGATCGTTGGTATCGCGGCAGCGAGCCCGTGTCGGACGCGGCGATCGCCGCCGCTCGCGACGAGCTCGTGCGCCGCGCCGCATTCCTGGCCGGCCGCGGCATTCCCTTCGTGGTCGTCATCGTCCCTGAAAAATACACCGTGTATCCGGAGTTCCTGCCCAATTGGGCGTTAGCGCGCACCGTCCGCGCACCACTCGATCGGCTCGCTGATGAGCTTGCTGCGCAGCCGCAACTGCACTTCGTCGATCTGCGCGGGCCGCTGTCGCGCAGCAAGGCTTCGGAACGGCTCTATTACAAGACCGACTCGCACTGGAATTATCTCGGCGCAAGCGTGGGCTATGCGCAGATCATGCGCGAAGTGGCGCGCTTGCTCGCCGCATCGACGATCGCCCCGGTGGTCCGCCCACCCTACACCGCCGGCGTCGACTATTACAGCGGCGATCTCACGCAGATGCTCGGATTACCGCGGCAGTTTCGCGAAGAGGACATCGCGCCGCTGGGCAAGATCCTCGCCACGCCGCAGGCGCGCTGCGCCAAGCAGGAGCCGTCCGTCGCGGCGAACGTCGAGACCTTCGTCTATCGCTGCCCGGATCCCCCACGCTACAGCGCGCTCGTCTACCGCGACTCCATGGGCATTCCGTTGATGCCGATGCTCGCCGAAAATTTCGCGCGCACGACTTTCGTGACCTCGGCGCAGCTCGATCCGCAGCAGGTCGACGCGCTCAAGCCCGACATCGTGATCGAGGAAATGGTCGAGCGCGCGTCCCTAAGCCCCGCGTTCTATCCGATGCCGCGCTGACGCGGCGCACATCGCTCAGCGCTTCTCTGCGTCGAGCTTGAGTTCCTGGATCTTCCGCGTGAGCGTGTTGCGGCCCCAGCCGAGCCACTGCGCAGCTTCCATGCGATGGCCGCCGGTGTGGGCGAGCGCACGAACGATCAGTGTGCGCTCGAACTCCTTTTCCAGGCGATCGCCGACCGCGCGTTCTCCTCGGGCCAGCGCCTGCGCGAGCTCGCGGTCGAGCGCATGTTGCCAGTTGCTTTCCGCATTCGCTGCGCTCGCCCCCGGTGCGCTGCGAACTTCAGGCGGAAGATCGCCGACGTCGACCTTCTGCCCCGGCGCCATTACGGTGAGCCAGTGGCAGATGTTCTCGAGCTGGCGTACGTTGCCGGGGAACGCAAAGCTCGACAGCGCCTTAAGCGCCGCTTCGGTCAAAAGCTTCGGCTCGACCGAGAGCTCGCGCGCGCTTTTCTGAAGAAACTGGCGCGCGAGCGGAGCGATGTCCTCGGCACGCTCGCGCAGCGGCGGCAGGCGCAGGCGAACGACGTTGAGGCGGTGCATGAGGTCTTCGCGGAACAAGCCCTGACGCACGCGCTCCTCGAGGTTCTGGTGGGTCGCCGCGATGATGCGCACGTTCGCCTTGAGCGGCGCATGACCGCCGACGCGATAATATTCGCCGTCGGATAGAACGCGCAGTAGCCGCACCTGGAGGTCGGGCGGCATGTCGCCGATCTCGTCGAGGAACAGCGTCCCGCCCTCGGCCTGCTCGAAGCGCCCGCGGCGCGCGCTCTGCGCGCCGGTGAACGCGCCGCGTTCGTGACCGAAGAGCTCCGACTCGAGCAGGTCCTTGGGAATCGCCGCGGTGTTGATCGCGACGAAAGGCCCGCTGGCGCGCGGGCTGTGCCGATGCAGCGCGCGCGCCACCAGTTCCTTGCCGGTGCCCGATTCGCCGGTGATGAGCACGGTCACGTGCGATTGCGACAGCCGCCCGATCGCGCGGAAGACTTCCTGCATCGCGGGCGCCTGCCCGAGCATCTCCGGCGTGTCGCTCGTGCTCGCCATTGCGGCCGATACGGCGCCCCCGTCCGACCCGGCACGGCGGATCAATGCGATCGCGTGATCGACGTCGAAGGGCTTGGGCAGGTATTCGAACGCGCCGCCCTGGAACGCCGCTACCGCGCTGTCGAGATCGGAGTACGCGGTCATGATGATCACGGGGACGCGTGGATGGCGCTCCTTGATCTTGTTGAGCAGGGCAAGCCCCGACTCGCCCGGCATGCGAATGTCCGACACCAGGACCTGCGGCTGGCTGTGCTGCAGCGCCTGCATCACCTCGATCACCGAGGCGAAGGTCTTGAAGGGAATGCCTTCGCGCGCGAGCGCCTTCTCCAGCACCCAGCGTATCGATCGATCGTCGTCGACGATCCACACGGCCTTCGTCGTCACGCTCCCTGCCAATTCCCGATCATCGTATACGTGCATGGGTCACTCACTCTTGTCGCGTCGGCGCCTGACCCGCGCCGGAGCGCGGCAGCTCAAGCGGCAAAAGCATCGTGAACACCGTACGTCCCGGCACGCTCTCGCAGTCGATGGCGCCGTTGTGCTGCGCGATGAAGGTCTGGGCGATCGTGAGGCCGAGTCCGCTGCCGCCTTCGCGTCCGGAGACCAGCGGAAAGAAGATCTTGTCGCGAATCGATTCAGCTACCCCGGCACCGTTGTCCTCCACCGATAGCGCGAGCGCCAGACGATGCCGTCGTTTGGCGAGCGTCACACCGCGCGCGACACGCGTCGTGAGCTGGATCACCGGCCTCAGGACTCCATCGACCGCCTGCGCGGCGTTGCGCACGATGTTGAATATGGCCTGCGTCAGCTGCTCGGGATCGGCGTCGAATTCGGGAATACTGATGTCGAAGTCGGACACCATCGCGATGTTGGGAAACTCGGCCTTGCACCACGTTGCCGACACGCGACAGGATTTCATGGATGTTGGTGCGCCGGTACGTCGGCAGCCGGTGCGGCGTGAGCAGGCGATCGACCAGCGTCTGCAGGCGATCCGCCTCGCCGATGATGACCTGCGTGTACTCGGTCAGCGGCGGGCGGTCGAGCTCGCGTTCGAGCAGCTGTGCCGCGCCGCGAATTCCGCCCAGCGGATTCTTGATCTCGTGCGCCAGGCTACGGATCAAGTCGCGATTGGCCTGCTGCTGCTCGAGCAGCCGCTCCTCGCGTGCGATCTTGAGCTGCTGGTCGATGTGACGGAACTCGAGCAGCAGCGCTGGCGTCGGGTGTGTCGACCACCGACACGGTGCAGACGAGATGCAGGCGCTGCTTGCCGACGACGCCGAGCTCAAGTTCCTGCTCGGTGTACGACGCACCGTTGCGACTGTGCCTTGTCGATCGCCTGGAACAGCGCGGGCGCCTCGCCGAACAGCAGGCGGGCCGGCTGCCCGACGAGTTGCCGTCGCGACAGCTCGAACAGATTCTCCGCCGCGGGGTTGACGTAGACCACGCGCAGGTTTGCCGTGAGCAGAAGCGCCGCGGTGGCCAGCAGCTCGAGACCCGCGTAGGACATCGCGGTTTCGTCGACGGGGGGAAAGAGCGGCTGGACTCGCATCACGTGTCACCGGAAGGTGCAGCGACGATAGTAGCAATATCCGCGCCCGGCTGGAGCATCGGGCGATCGCGCATCAGCGCAGCGAGGCAAGCTCCTTGCGCAGCGCTTCGATGTTTTTTTCGTGCAGTGTGACTGCCTGCCGGAGCTTGCCCAGGCGCGCGGCGTAGCGTTGTGCGTTGGCCTGCTCTTCGGGAAGCGGCGGCGGCGCGCCGTCGCCGTACGCCTGCTTCGATTCCGCGAGGAGCTTCTCCTCGGTGGCGAGCTCGTCGGTCAGCACCTTCTTGCGCACGTCGTCGCGGCCGCGCTGCGTATCGGCGTCGACGCGAGGAAAGCCGGCTGGCGTGGGCGTCGTGCGGCTACTGCTGCCCTTGCTGTCCCCGCCGATGTCGCACGAGAGCTTCCTCCACCCGCGCTCCGGCGCCACGTTGATGTAGTGGATATTACCTTCGGCGTCGATGTACTTGCAGACCGGGGCCGGGGTCTGCGCCTGCGCGGCGAAAGCGACCGCCAATGCGCACCAGCAAGTGGCGCGCATGCACCACGCGGCAGCGGTTCGGCGGGGGACCGTCATGCGGCGCAGTGTATCAAATACCACGCCGCGACAAGCCCGGAGGGCCCGGTGGAACGCCGACCTCCCGGTGAAGCGGGACTACAGACTGTAATACATGTCGAACTCGATCGGATGCGTGGTCATCCGGAATCGCGTGACCTCTTCCATCTTCAGCGCGATATAGGCGTCGATCATGTCGTTGGAGAAGACGCCGCCGCGCGTGAGGAACTCGCGATCCTTGTCGAGGTGATCCAGCGCCTCGTCGAGCGACGCGCACGGATGCGGGATCTTGGCCGCCTCCTCCGGCGGGAGGTCGTACAGATTCTTGTCGATCGGATCGCCGGGATGAATCTTGTTCTGCACGCCGTCGAGCCCCGCCATCAGCAGCGCGGAAAAAGCACAGGTACGGATTGGCCGTCGGGATCGGGGAAACGCACTTCGACGCGGCGTCCCTTCGGATTGCTCACGTACGGAATGCGGCACGACGCCGAGCGATTGCGTCGCCGAATACGCGAGATTGATCGGCGCCTCGAAGCCCGGTACCAGCCGCTTGTACGAATTCGTGCCCGGATTGGTGATCGCGTTGAGCGCCTTGGCGTGCTTGATCACGCCGCCGATGTAGTACAGCGCGAATTCGGACAGGCCCGCGTAGCCGTTGCCCGCAAACAGGTTCTGGCCGCCCTTCCACACCGACTGGTGCACGTGCATGCCCGACCCGTTGTCGCCGACGATCGGCTTCGGCATGAACGTCGCGGTCTTGCCGTATGAATGCGCGACCATCCAGATCGTGTACTTGAGGATCTGGTTCCAGTCGGCGCGCTTCACCAGCGTATTGAATTTGGTGCCGATCTCGTTCTGGCCCGCCGTCGCCACTTCGTGATGGAACACTTCCACCTCGACGCCTTGTTCCTCGAGCGCCAGCGAAATGGCGTTGCGGATGTCCTGCAGCTGGTCGACCGGAGGGACCGGAAAGTAGCCGCCTTTCACGGCAGGCGCGATGACCCATGTTGCCGCCGTCGAATTCCTCGTGCCGCTCGACCACGAAGCCTCTTCCGACTCGATCTTGACGGCGCAGCCCGACATGTCGCGTGCCAGGTCACCGAGTCGAAAATGAAGAACTCGGGTTCGGGACCGAAATACGCCGTGTCGCCCAGGCCCGTGGACTTGAGATACGCCTCCGCGCGCTTGGCGAGCGAACGCGGGATCGCGGTCGTAGCCCTTGCCATCGGCGGGCTCGACCACGTCGCAGGTGATATTGAGCGTGGTCTCGTCGGTAAACGGGTCGATGCGCGCCGAATCGGGATCCGGCATGAGCAGCATGTCGGAGGCTTCGATCCCCTTCCAGCCCGCGATCGACGAACCGTCGAAGGCGTGCCCGCTGTCGAACTTGTCCTGAGTGAACTGCTTGGCCGGGACTTGGACGTGTTGTTCCTTGCCTCGGGTATCGGTAAAGCGAAGGTCGACGAACTTGACCTCCTTGTCCTTGAGGGTTTTAAGTACATCAGACGACGATGCAGCGGCCATGCGGATCTCCTGTCGGTCGCGATTGCGAGGTAAATCGAGTGGGGGAAGAAAATCTGCGGAAGTACGGGTTTTAGCAGAAACTATGCCATTAGGCCATCCGGGGGGCGACCCGCGCCGCCACCCGTTGCCGGGTACTCCAAGGGGGGTGGTGGGCGTTCATGTGCACCGTTTCAGTGCCAATGATGGATGCACCGCTTCGCTGTGGTGCAACATGGCGCCTGGCAGGAACGCTTCGCGAGGCGTTTCGCCGTGTCGACCTCGGTTGTCCAGAAAATTAACATAGGGAACAGCCGGTTTCCAGTATTTAAAGCGGTGTGATGACCATGGCTAACCTTTCGACCTCTTCCGATGCGGCAGCGCAGGCCCTTGCTGCAGCGCAGCAACGGCGCACTGACCGGTCGCTGCCATATTCCGGTGCGGTGACACCGCGCGAGGCGCGAGCCCTGCTCGAAGCCTTTCCCCAAGCCCAGCTCATCGACGTTCGAACACGCGCCGAATGGGATTACGTGGGGCGGGTTCCGGGCAGCATTCTCATCGAATGGAACACCTATCCCGAAGGAATGCGAAACCCGCGCTTCCTTGAACAATTGCGCCAGGCGGCGAGCGCTGCCGATACCCCCCTCCTATTCCTTTGTCGCAGCGGCCAGCGCTCCGACCACGCCGCGCGCGCGGCGCACGCCGCCGGTTACGAACATGCGTTCAACGTGATCGAAGGCTTCGAAGGCGACAAGGACGCGAACGGCCAGCGCGGGCACCTCAACGGATGGCGCCACGCGGGCCTGCCTTGGAC
This sequence comes from uncultured beta proteobacterium, assembly GCA_963816915.1. GTDB lineage: Bacteria > Pseudomonadota > Gammaproteobacteria > Burkholderiales > Casimicrobiaceae > PALSA-1003. Next base: position 1,092,872 of record CAWFMK010000004.1, on the reverse strand, counting down.
TCAGGGATAGAACAAGTACACCTGGTAGCCCGCCTGCGTGGTCGCGCTTGCATCGATGAACAGCTTGATGGCGAGTTCGCCATTGGCGCCGATGCCACTCCGCGGATCGGCGGCGGCGCTCAGATATTCCTGCGGTGCAAAGGCACGCCGGACGACCACCTGTTCCTGGGCGTCGGATAGCGTGAGCTCGACGTAGGGATACGCCTGCGCGTACGCCGCGCGGTTGCGAATCGTCGTCGACAGGACGAGCAGACCGCGATGCGCGGGATCGGCCTGCAGGTCGGAAGCCTCGATCGACAGTGCGGCGATGTCGGTCAGAGGCTGCACTTCACATGAGGCAACCTGGCACAGGCGAACGAGCGTTGGCTTGGTGGCCGGCCAGTGCGCTGCGATGGCATCGCGAAAATGGAACAGCGCCTGCGCAGCGAGCAGCACCAGCAGGATGGGGATCGACAATCCCACGAGCCAGGTCGGGGCACGGCGCCGCTCCTTGTGCTCCTGCCACGCGAACCGTGACGAATAGTCGAGCTGCGGATCGGCGCTCGCTTCGGCCTGCTCGTCCTCGCGCTCGTCGCGCTCATCGGCATCGTGGTCCTCCTCGCGTGGCGCCGGCTGCAATGCCTGCGCGCTGCGCAGCGTCACCGTCGGCGGCCCTACCGCGATCTCATCGAGCTCGGGCTCGTCGTGCGCGTGCGGCGCGAGCGATACCAGCGCTCGCACGCCATCGAACACCGTCCTGCAATGTCCGCAGCGCACTTGTCCCGCGCGCATGGAAAGCTGCTGCGGCGTCACCCGGAAAATCGTCTTGCATCCCGGGCAGCGAGTGAATTTCTCGTCAGCCATCGCTACGCTTCCGGCTCCCTGCCAACGCGACCCATCCGTCCTCCCTTCCCCAGACTTCGATATTAAACCATCGCGCATAGCTCGCCCGGACGGCGGAGGACTGCTCTTCGAGGATGCCGGACAGGGCGATCTCGCCGTCGGTGCGAACGAGCGCTGCGATCGAACAGCTCAGCGCCAGCAACGGCTCGGCGAGTATGTTCGCGCACACTGCGTCGAACGCTCCCGCGGGAAGCGCATCGGGAGCGCCGCACCACAATTCGACGGCGTTGGCAGCGGCGTTCGCACGACAGGCGACGATTGCGTTGGGGTCGATGTCGACGGCGCAGACCTCGCGCGCGCCCAGCTTCGCCGCCGCGATCGCGAGCACACCCGAACCGCAGCCGTAGTCGAGAACGCGCGCGCCGCGGCTGAGCCTCGCATCGAGCCAGCGCACGCAAAGCCGAGTCGTTGCGTGGCTTCCCGTGCCAAAGGCGAGCCCGGGATCGATGCGCAGGTTGAGCGCGTGGGGGTCGGGTGGCTCGCACCATGTCGGTACGATCCAGATGCGCTCGCTCGCGTGAACGGGCACGAACTGCGCCTGCGACCTGCGCACCCAGTCGTCGTCGGCAACGGACTCGATCGCGTGAACGGGCGCAGGCAGAGCAAGCTCGGCAGCCGAGAGCACCAGCGCCGCCCCCGGATCGCCGTCGTCGGCAAACAGGGCCGTGAGTCGGGTCGACGGCCAAACCTCCTCCGCCGAGCCGGGCTCGGCGAACAATGCGACCTCGCCCTCGGTTCCGGCGCCTGCGTCGGCAGCGTCGACCGCCAGCGCGCCGTGCGCGAGCAGCGCATCCGACCAGCGCTCGACTTCAGCCGCTGGCACGTCGAAACGCAGCGCGTGATACGGCATCGCTGCCGTCAGGCAGTCTGCTTGCGCTTGGCCATCCGTTGCTCGAGATAGTGGATCGACGTGCCGCCGCGAAGAAACGATGCGTCGAGCAGAAGGTCCTGGTGCAACGGGATGTTGGTCTTGATGCCCTCGACGACCATCTCCGAGAGTGCGATTCGCATGCGCGCGATCGCCTGCTCGCGCGTGTCTCCGTACGCGATGACCTTGCCGACCAGCGAATCGTAGTTCGGCGGGACGAAATAATTCTGGTAGACGTGTGAGTCGACGCGAATGCCAGGGCCTCCCGGCGCATGGTACGAGGTGATGCGGCCAGGCGACGGCGCGAAGGTTTCCGGGTCTTCGGCGTTGATACGGCATTCGATCGCGTGGCCACGCCGGACGATATCGCGCTGCCTGAAGGCGAGCTTTTGTCCGGCTGCGACACGGATCTGCTGCTGCACGATGTCGATGCCGGTGATGAGCTCGGTCACCGGGTGCTCGACCTGCACGCGCGTGTTCATCTCGATGAAAAAGAACTCGTCGTCCTGGTAGAGGAACTCGAACGTGCCCGCACCGCGGTACGCGATCTTGCGGCACGCCTCCGCGCAGCGCTCGGCGATGCGGGTGAGGGCGCGCAGCGGAATCCCGGGCGCAGGTGCCTCCTCGATAATCTTCTGGTGGCGGCGCTGCATCGAGCAATCGCGCTCGAACAGATAGACCGCATTCTTGTGCTCGTCGGCCAGAACCTGAATCTCGATGTGCCGCGGCGTCTCGAGATACTTTTCCATGTAGACGGTTCCATTGCCGAACGCGGCGGCCGCCTCGGCGCGGGTCGAGTCCGACCGCGGAGAGCAGCGCCGCTTCGGTGTGCACCACGCGCATTCCGCGACCACCGCCGCCACCCGCGGCCTTGATAATCACCGGATACTTGATAGCGCGCGCGATCTTGACGATTTCCTTCGGGTCCTCCGGCAGCGCGCCTTCGGAGCCCGGCACGCAGGGCACGCCGGCCTTGGTCATCGTGACCTTGGCGCTGACCTTGTCGCCCATCAGCCGAATGGTGTCGGGTCGCGGACCGATGAATACGAAACCGCTCTTCTCGACCTTCTCGGCGAAGTCGGCGTTCTCCGACAGGAAACCGTAACCGGGATGGATCGCCTGAGCGTCGGTCACTTCGGCGGCGCTGATGATCGCCGGGATGTTGAGGTAGCTTTGCGCCGACGGTGCTGGCCCGATGCACACCGATTCATCGGCGAGGCGAACGTACTTCGCCTCGGAATCGGCCTCCGAATGGACGACCACGGTCTTGATACCGAGCTCGCGGCAGGCGCGCTGGACGCGCAGCGCAATCTCGCCGCGATTGGCGATCAGCACCTTGTCGAACAATTGGCCGGAGGATTTGGTTGCCACGGGACTTCCGGGAAGGTGCTGTTACGGCGGCGCGAGCGCGCGCCGGCGAAGATCAGGCGATCACGACCAGGGGCTGTCCGTATTCAACCGGCTGCCCGTTCTCGGCCAGGATCGCCTTCACTGTCCCGGCCTTGTCTGCTTCGATTTCGTTCATGAGCTTCATCGCCTCGATGATGCAAAGCGGATCGCCGGCCTGCACGCTGTCCCCCACTTCGACGAAGGGCTTGGATCCAGGCGCGCCTGCGCGGTAGAACGTTCCCACCATCGGCGACTTCACCACATGTCCCTCGGGTTCAGGCGTGGGGAGGACAGCCGGTTCCGCCGGCGGACCAGGGACTGGCGCGGCGATCGCATGGACCTGGGGCGCAGGAATGACCGCCACAGTCGGCGCTGACGCAGGCGCCGCGCGGGTGATTCGCACGCGCTCTTCGCCCTCGGCGATTTCGAGTTCGCCGATGCCGGAGCTCTCGAAAAGCTCGATCAGCGATTTGAGCTTACGCAGATCCATGGTTGGGAACGGGAATGTAGTACACGGCCGAGGGCACTCGCTGCCACCTGCAGCCTGATGATGGCGCTGGATGTGCGGAGTTTGACGGTGATGACCACAGATGTCCAGCGTCGCCGGGCCATCGAGACGCTGGCGTCGGCAAGTTGTGATGCCGCGAAACGCTCGATTTCAGATGAGGGACGGCAGTCACCTCTCTATTGGTCGACCCTGCTGTCGCCTCCATAGCCCACCCCGGTCAGGGCCATGAAACGCAGAATTAAGTAGACAACTTTTGACGACAGTTACACCAATTTGTCAATAATTGACTGAAGTTGATTGGGTTTTATGGGGCCCAATTGGGTGAGAAAAACGCTTCCCTGACGATCGAGAACGATAGTGAAGGGCAACGCGGCGAGTCGATTTCCTAAGGTCTTGGACAACTCGACCGCACCATAGCCGCCGATCAGGACGGGATAGTTGAGCCCGAGTTCCTTGGCGAAGCGCTCCACCTTGTCGGCCTCGTCCACGGCGATGCCGACGAACTGCAGTCCCTGCGGTCCATAGCGGGTCTGGGCCCGAATGAATTCCGGCATCTCCTCACGACACGGAGCGCACCAGGTTGCCCAGAAGTTCACCACCAGGACCTTCCCGCGCCACTGTCCAAGCGACTGCAGCTTGCCGGCCTCATCGGGCAAGCTCAGTGCGAAGAGCGCGGTTGAATCGATCGGCTTCGCGCGCTGCGTCCCGGCATAGATGCCAACACACAAAGCGCCTAAGGCAGCGGCAAAACCCGCTGCGAGTGACTCGCGCCTATTCATATGCCATGCTTGTTACGCCGTGTGTGATCAATCACTCCGAGCTGCTCATTCAAACCAGAGCTTGCGCGGCGTAGCATCCGGAGGGGTGGGCGCGACATTGGCCGCCGGCAACAAAACCGTCACCCGCTGCATCTGCACGGGATAGCAAATGCCAACGTCGGCACAGCCTTGCGACTCCGCGACGACGATGACCTTCTGGCCCGGGACGGTTCCCTTAAGCGCGATATTCACGATCACCTGCCCCCGGTAGATCTCGACCTTGCCGAAAAAAGGATCGTCTTTCGTCTTGCCCGGTGGCAGCGCCGAGACCGTCGCAGGCACGCTGGCGGGTTCCACCGAAAAATGGATGCGGTCGCGATATAGATAGTAGCCATCGACGATGGAAAAACGGGCCTCGATGGACTGCGGACTGAGCGCGCGGGCGTCGAAGCGGAAAGCCTTGTCCGGTGCCAGCGGCAAAGGCTGCGCCACCGCCCCTGCGGCCAGCGCCACGAGCATCAGCACGACCGGGACGCGTCGCGCGTCAGGCGGCTGCGGAGGCTTCGGCAGCGATCCAGTCGAGGTAGGCTGGCAATCCATCGGTGATCGGGACCGCGATGATTTCGGGAAGTTCGTAGGGGTGACGGGCGCGGATCGCGGCCTCGAGCTTGGCGTAGAGCGGCGCTCGGGTCTTGATCGCCACCGGTGTCTCGTCGGCGGTTTCGATTTCGCCGCGCCAATGATAAAGTGAGCGGACCGTCGCGCCGACCTGGACACAGGCGGCGAGGCGAGCTGCGAGCAGCTCGCGCGCAAGCGACTCGGCAGCGTCCCTCTGCGGAAACATGGTCAGGACCAGCAATGCCGATGATGAAGCGCGACGCAAGGAGCCTCCATGCGTTTTTTGGTGATGTTGATTGTACTGATTTTCCCCGTGCTCGACGTGATCGCGACCCTGCGCTTCGCGAAATGGACGGGCATTCCGATGATGGCGTTTCTGCTCGGGTCCGCCGTGGCGGGGTGCCTGCTGCTGCGCCACGAGCGCGTCGCCTTCAGGGCAAGGACGCTCGCTGCGTTGCGCGGAGACCGTCCGCTGCTGCGTGATCTGCTCGACAGCGGTCGCAAGGTTCTCGCCGCGATCCTGCTCATCGTTCCCGGCATCGTGTCCGACCTCATGGCATTGACGCTGCTGCTGCTGCCGATCAATGTCGGCCGGTCGTTCGCGCACGCGGGACTCGGCCGGCCTACCATCGACGCGGATTATCGACGCGTCGAGTAGCGCGCCTCGCGCTCGGTTGTCTCAGCTGCCGTAGATGGTCGGTTGTGCCTTGCGCGCGCGCCGGTACGCCCAGATCATCATCACGATGCCGGCGACGATCATCGGCATCGACAGCCACTGACCCATCGAAAGCCCGAGCGAGAGCAGTCCGAGGAAGTTGTCCGGCTCGCGCGCGTATTCGACGATGAAGCGGAAGCTTCCATAGCCGATCAGAAACAATCCGGAGACGGCGCCCATCGGCCGTCGCCGCTGCGCATAGAGCCATAGCAGCGCGAACAGCGCCAGCCCTTCGAGTCCGAATTCGTAGAGTTGCGAGGGATGCCGCGGCTGCGCGTCGACCTGCGGAAAGACCATCGCCCAAGGCACGTCAGTCGGGCGGCCCCAAAGCTCGCCGTTGATGAAATTGCCGATGCGTCCGAGCCCGAGTCCCAATGGAATCAGCGGCGCGACGAAATCGGTGACCTCGAGCCAGTGCTTGTGGCGGTTGCGTGCGAACACCGCGAGCGCGACCAGCACGCCGAGAAATCCGCCGTGGAAGCTCATTCCGCCCTGCCATAGCGCGAAGACCTCGAGGGGGTGCGCCGCGTAGTAGCCGAACTTGTAGAACAGCACATAGCCCAATCGTCCGCCGAGAATGACCCCGAACACACCGTAGAACAGCATGTCGTCCACGTCGCGCGGGTGCCATCCGGTGAGCAGGTTCTGCCGTGCGCGGTACTTGCCCAGCACGACGAACAGGACGAATCCGAGCAGGTACATCAGACCGTACCAGCGCACGGCGAGCGGACCGATCTGAAAGGCGACGGGATCGAACTGCGGATGAACCAGCATGCCTTCGATTATGACACCGCGTCCTGCGCAACTGCGTGGGGCTTGCGCGCACGGCGCTCGCGCGCGATCGCGACGAAGTTGGCCAGGCTGGCACTGCGGTTGTCGCGCTGCCACGCCAGCATCACCGTGAGCAGCGGCGAGGGCTCGCGCAGCGAGCGATACACAACACCGCGGCGTCGCAGGTCCTTGAGTGATGCCGGTACGAGCGCGACGCCCAGGCCGGCCGACACCAGGCTCACGATGGTCTGCAGCTGAATCGCTTCCTGCGCTACGCGCGGCGCAAAGCCCGCGCGCGCGCAAAAATCGAAAATCATGTCGTGCAGGCCCGGGCCATTGGAACGCGGAGCGACGATGAACGATCGCTCCGCCAATGCGCGCAGCGATAGCGGGCCAGGTCGCCTGAGCAGCGGATCGCGCGCCGGCAGAACCGCGACCAGACGCTCCGAGATGATCGGCAGCGTCACCAGCGTCGCATCGTCGATCGGCTGCAGTAGCATGCCGGCGTCGATGCGTCCTTCGCGAAGCATGTCGAGCTGGACGTCGGAGGTGAGTTCGCGAAGGTCGAGGGTGACGCCGGGAAACGACTTGCGATAGGCGCTGAGCATGCCCGGAAGCACGCTGTAATCGACCGCGCTGATGAATCCCAGCGTCAAGTGTCCGGTGTCGCCAGTCGCAGCACGCCGCGTGCGCTCGGCGACGCGCTCGCTCTCGGCGAGCATGCGCCGCGCTTCGCCGAGCAGGTAGTGGCCCGCGTCGGTCAGCTCGACGCGACGCTTGCTACGGCGCAGCAGCAGGGTGCCGATCTCGTGCTCGAGCAGCTGGATCTGCCGCGTCAGCGGCGGCTGCGAAATGCGCAGGCTCGAGGCGGCGCGTCCGAAATGTAGCGATTCGGCCACCGCCACGAAATAGCGCAATCGTCGGGCATCGATCATTGATACTTTTTCGGTATTAGTTGGGGTGCCATTACATATTGGACAGTATCAGAATAGCGCCGCTATAAGGAAGTCCCGCAGCTCCAAGGAATCGCCATGGCCGATAATCGCCGAAGCCGCATCATCACCCAGGGTGTAGCCCGCTCGCCCAACCGCGCCATGCTGCGCGCCGTCGGCTTCGCGGATGGCGACTTCGACAAGCCGATCATCGGCGTCGCCAATGGGCACTCGACCATGAACCCGTGCAACGCCGGCATCCAGCCGCTGGTCGATCGCGCCATGGATTCGCTCGCAGCTGGCGGCGCGAAGCCGCAGGTGTTCGGCTTCCCGACCGTGACCGACGGTATTGGCATGGGGACCGAGGGCATGAAGTATTCACTGGTCTCGCGCGAAGTCATCGCCGATGCCATCGAAGTCGCCGTCATGGGACAGTGCATGGACGGCGTGCTGTGTGTCGGCGGCTGCGACAAGAACATGCCTGGCGCGATGATGGCGATGGCACGCATGAACGTGCCGGCGATCTTCGTCTACGCCGGAACGATAAAGCCGGGCTTCTGGAAGGGCCAGAAGCTCACCATCGTGAGCCCTTTCGAGGCGGTCGGCGCTTTCGTGGCCGGCAAGATGTCGGAAGAGGACCTGGTGGGCATCGAAAAGAACGCATGCCCGACCGTCGGCGCGTGCGGTGGCCAGTACACCGCCAACACGATGTCCTCGTCGTTCGAGGCGCTGGGTCTTTCGCTGCTTGGCAGCTCGCAGCTCGCTTCGCCCGATCCGGAAAAGGCCGACAGCGCCGCGGCGTCTGCGCACGCGCTCATCGGCGCGGTGGCGCGCGACCTGAAGCCGCGCGACATCATCACCCGGAAATCGATCGAGAATGCGATTGCGCTGGTGATGGCGACGGGCGGCTCGACCAACGCCGTGCTGCACTATCTCGCGATCGCGTCGGCGGCGGGCGTTGAATGGAGCATCGACGATTTCGAGCGCGTGCGCCAGCGTGTTCCGGTGCTATGCGACCTGAAGCCATCGGGGCGCTACGTCGCAGTGGACTTCAACGCCGCGGGCGGCGTGCCGCAAGTGCTCAAGATGCTGCTGACGCACGGGTTGCTGCACGGCGATTGCATGACCATCACCGGGAAGACCCTCGGCGAGGAGCTCCAGGCAATTCCCGCGCAACCGCGCAGTGATCAGGATGTCATTCGACCGTTCGACGACCCGATGTACGCGCAAGGCCACCTTGCGATCCTGCGCGGCAATCTCGCGCCCGAGGGTTGCGTGGCCAAGATCACCGGATTGAAGAATCCGTCGATCACCGGACCGGCTCGCGTTTTCGATTCGGAGCCTGCAGCGCTCGACGCCATTCTCGCGCGCAGCATCATGCCGGGCGACGTGATGGTAATTCGCTACGAAGGGCCCAAAGGCGGTCCGGGAATGCAGGAAATGCTGGCGCCCACCTCGGCGCTGATCGGTCAGGGCCTGGGCGAGAGCGTCGGGCTCATTACCGACGGCCGTTTTTCCGGCGGCACCTGGGGCATGGTGGTCGGCCACGTTGCGCCCGAGGCCTACGTCGGAGGAACGATCGCGCTGGTGCACGAGGGTGACCGCATCACCATCGATGCCCACACCAAGCGAATCGACCTGCACGTCGACGACGCGGAGCTCGCGCGCCGGCGGGCGGTGTGGACGGCACCGGCGCCTCGCTACACGCGCGGCGTGCTCGCTAAGTACATGCAGCTCGTGTCGACCGCGAGCATCGGCGCGATCACCGATGGCGGCGGCTCCGGCTCGACATATTGAAGCTATGCGGGGCCGGCATGAGCAGGGGCGCGCAAGGCCCGAACGGAAGCGCGTCGCGATGCGCTGGTCGCCGCCCGCGCATTCGTCTAGCATGGAGGCTCGTCGCGCACCACGAATACGCGCGCCGCATGTCAGGAGGACCGTGATGTCCATGCTGAACGATCGCTTCGCTTCGTCGCTGCTCTCGTTCGCGACACTCTTCATCGTCGTGCTCGCCGGGTGTCAGGCCCCGGGCTCCACTCCGGTGAGTGCTCCGATCCCAGCACCGAAGCTCGTGCTGGGCGACCATTGGCAGTACAAGATCACCGACAACCTGCGGCGCGGTGCGGTCACAATGATGGACGTCGAAGTGACCGCCATTGCAAACGGCATCGTGACACTGCACGAGACGTCCGTGGGCCCCTACGGGCGCAGCGAGGAAAACGAGGAAATCACCGCCGAGGGATGGCTGGTATTCGGCTCGATCAAAAACGAGACCTTTCGCCGCTACCCGACGCCGATCGAGCTGTACGACTTTCCGCTCGCGCAAGGGAAGACGTGGCGACAAACCGTCGCGACCACCAGCCCCGAAACCCAGTTGCCCGCGCAGATACTCTCGTACGGGACCGTCCAGGGACTGCGCCAGGTCAACGTTCCCGCGGGATCGTTCAATGCCGTTTATATCTATCGCATCCTGCAGCTCGACGATGATCAATTCTTCCGATCGCGGACCGAGCGCCGCGACTCGGTGTGGTACGCACCGGAAGTAAAGGCGCCCGCGCGCGAGCTTCACGATGCGTCGTACGTGCTCTACGACGGTCCGGAGAGCACCCTGGTACGTACCGAGAACACGACGCGCGAACTGATTTCGTTCCAGCCGGGCAGAACCTGACGCTCAGCTCAGCCGAAGGCGCTGCCAGATGGCGGTGCTAAGCTCTGCCTGGTTGAGCGTGTAGAAGTGCAGCCCCGGTGCACCGTGCGCAAGCAGGTCGGCGCACAAGCGGGTGACGACGTCGAGCCCGAAGTCGCGCACCGCTTCGGTGTCGTCCCCCAGGCTTTCCATCTTGCGCCGGATCCAGCGCGGAATCTCCGCGCCGCAGGCGTCCGAAAAACGCGCCAGCTTCGAAAAGCTCGTAATCGGCATGACGCCGGGAACGATCGCGACGTCGACGCCTGTGTCGCGCGCAGCGTCCACGAACCGGTAATAGCTGTCTGCGTTGTAGAAATATTGCGTGATCGCCGAGTCGGCGCCGGCATCGATCTTTCTCTTGAAATTCTCGAGGTCGGACGCGGGATCGCTCGCCTGCGGGTGATACTCCGGATAGCAGGCGACATCGATATGGAACCAGTCGCCGCATTCGGCGCGAATGAATGCGACGAGCTCGTTGGCGTAGCGAAACTCGCCGGCGCCTGCGGACCCGGAAGGGAGGTCGCCGCGCAGCGCGATCAGATGATGAATCCCGTGCTCGCGATACGTTGCGAGCGTGTCACGGATGCTCGCCCGCGACGACCCGATGCACGAGATGTGGGGCGCCGCACGCTGTCCCGCGGCATGGATGTCGAGCACCGCCTGCAGCGTGCGATCGCGGGTGGACCCTCCCGCGCCGTAGGTGACCGAGAAGAAATGCGGCGACAGCGCCGCGAGCTGCGCGCGCGTTGCCGAGAGCTTCTGCGCGCCTTCGGCGGTCGCCGGCGGGAAGAACTCGAAGCTGAAGACGCGCGTCGCCGGCACCGTCATGCATTGCGCCGTGGAGCCGTGTCGCGGAGCAGAATCGCCGACAGCGCCCACGAAATGATGCTGTAGAGGATCGCTCCGCCGACACCCGACCAGAATCCGCCCACGTGAAACCCTTCGACGAACGATCCGACGAGCCAGAACAGCAGCCCGTTGATCACGAAGATGAACAAACCGAGCGTGAGCAGCGTCGCCGGCAGTGTAAGCAGGATCAGCAGCGGACGGATGAAGGCGTTGATGAGACCCAGGATCAGCGCCGCGATCAGCGCCGACACGAACGAATCGACGTGAATCGACGACATCAGGTACGGCAGCGCGAACAGCGCCGCCGCATTGACCAGCCAGACGATGAGAAGGCGCATGTGGTCGCTCAGTAGCGGTAAGCGTCGGGCTTGTACGGGCCGGTCGGCTCGATGCCCAGGTAACGCGCCTGCCGGTCGCTGAGCTCGGTGAGCGTGGCGTCGAGCTTGTGCAGCTGGAGCCGCGCGACCTTTTCGTCGAGGTGCTTGGGAAGCACGTAGACGCCTATGGGATAGCGCTTGCCTCCGGTGCGCGCGTCGTCCCAGAGCTCGATCTGCGCGATGACCTGATTGGCGAAGGAGCTCGACATCACGTAGCTCGGATGTCCCGTGCCGCACCCCAGGTTCACCAGCCGTCCCTCGGCGAGCAGGATGATGCGCTTGCCGTCGGCGAACACGACGTGGTCGACCTGCGGCTTGATGTTCTCCCACGTGCACTTCTTGAGCGAGGCGACGTCGATCTCGTTGTCGAAGTGGCCGATGTTGCACACGATCGCGTTGTTCTTCATGCGCGCCATGTGCTCGTAGGTGATCACGTCGACGTTGCCGGTGGCGGTGACGAAGATATCGGCCTTGTCTGCGACCTGGTTCATGGTCACGACGCGAAACCCTTCCATCGCCGCCTGCAGCGCGCAGATCGGATCGATCTCGGTGACCCATACCTGCGCCGAAAGCGCGCGCAGCGCCTGCGCACAACCCTTGCCGACGTCGCCATAACCGCAGACCACCGCGACCTTGCCCGCGATCATGACGTCGGTCGCGCGCTTGATGCCGTCGACCAGCGACTCGCGGCAGCCGTACAGGTTGTCGAACTTGCTCTTGGTCACCGAATCGTTGACGTTGATCGCCGGAAAGCCGAGCCGGCCCTCGGCGTGCATCCGATACAGACGCTTGACGCCGGTGGTTGTCTCCTCGGTCACGCCCCTGATGTTGGCCTTCAGCGTGGAATAGAACTTCGGGTTTGCAGCGAGCCGCTTGGCGATCGACGTATACAGCCAAAACTCCTCGTCGTTGGCAGGCTTCGCGATCACGCTGCGATCGCTCTCGGCCTGCTCGCCCAGATGCACCAGCAGCGTCGCGTCGCCGCCGTCGTCCAGAATCATGTTCGGGCCGCGGCCGTCGCTCCACTCGAAGATGCGGTGCGTGTATTCCCAGTATTCCTCGAGCGACTCGCCTTTGTGCGCGAACACGGCGGTGCCGCCGGCGGCGATCGCCGCCGCGGCGTGATCCTGCGTCGAGTAGATGTTGCACGACGCCCAGCGCACTTCGGCGCCGAGCGCCCTGAGTGTCTCGATCAGGACCGCGGTCTGAATGGTCATGTGCAGCGATCCGGCGATGCGCGCTGCGCGCAACGGCTGCGCCCCGGCGTATTCCTCGCGGATCGCCATGAGACCCGGCATTTCAGTCTCGGCGATGGCGATTTCCTTGCGCCCCCACTCGGCGAGACCGAGGTCGGCGACCTTGAAATCGGTGAACTTGGTGATATCGGCAACGTCGTTCATGCTTCGCTCCAGCAAGGGGAAAACGCCGGAAAGCGAGGCCGCGACTGAGTCGCGATGGTCTCGTCTCGCCGCGCGAGATCCGCGGTTCAACGAGCGCCGTTGCCAATGTCCAACCCGAGCCTGGCAGGTTGCGCGGTCCTTTTCGACGGACCGGACGGCAGCCTGTTGCAACGCTCCTCAGGGGTACAATAGTGTAGCGCAAGCGGGGGGTTTGCGCACGGGTGCGGCGGGTTGGCGCCGTGCGATGCTACCTGTAGCGCGATCACGTAGCGCACAACGCGAATGCCCCGGATCATAGTTGGTTACATCTCCGACGCAACGATCGCGTCCCAGCGTGGACAATCCCATGCCTCCTCCACGTGGAATGTGACCGCATGAGCCCCGACACCAGTTCCGGAGCCGAGACCGCAGCGCTGATCGCCCCGCCCCCCGGTCCACAGCGGCGGCGACGCGCGTGGGTGTGGGTGGCCGCGATCGCGGCCCTCGTCGCCGTCGTCGCGGGTATCTGGTACGCGTGGCCCAAAACCGCGGATGCCCCTGCGGGGCCCGGCGGACCCGGCGGCGGCAAGGGTGGCCGCGGCGACGCCGCATCGCGCCCGCAGCCGGTGGTCGCGGCGCCGGCCCGCGTGGGCAGCATCGACGTCGTGCTCGATGCGTTGGGCACGGTCACGCCGCGCAACATCGTTACCATGCGCAGCCGCGTCGACGGGCAGCTCATGAGCGCCCCCTTCCGCGAGGGACAGATGGTAAAGGCGGGCGACCTGATCGCGGAAATCGATCCACGCACCTACCAGGTGCAGGTCGCCCAGGCACAGGGCCAGCTCGCAAAGGACCAGGCGCTGCTCGCCAATGCGCGCGTCGACCTGCAGCGCTACCAGACGCTGCTCGCGCAAGACTCGATCGCCAAGCAGCAGGTCGACACGCAGGAAGCGCTGGTTCGGCAATACCAGGGGACGATCGAGGCCGATCAGGGGGCAGTCGACAGCGCCAAGCTGCAGCTGTCGTTCACGCGCATCACTGCGCCGATCGCCGGCCGCGTCGGATTGCGCCAGGTCGACCCCGGCAACATGGTGCACGCCTCGGACGCCAACGGACTGGTCGTCATCACCCAGATGCAGCCCACGACGGTGATATTTCCGGTGCCCGAGGACAATGTGCCGCAGCTCATGAAACGCCTGGCTTCCGGCGACACCATCGCCGTCGATGCGCTCGATCGCGGCCAGAAAGTCCAGCTCGCCACCGGCAAGCTCGTCACCGTCGACAACCAGATCGACACGACGACCGGGACGGTGAAACTCAAGGCCGAATTCGCCAACGAAAACGGCGCGTTGTTTCCGAACCAGTTCGTCAACGTGCGCATGCCCATCGACCGTCACGATAACGTCGTGCTCGTTCCGAGCGCGGCGATCCAGCGCGGCGCGCCCGGGACCTTCGTCTACGTGGTCAACGACGACCAGACCGTGAAGGTGGTGCCGGTGAAGCTGGGCGCCGCGCAGGGCGAGACCACCGAAGTGCAGAGCGGGCTGCAGGCGGGCGCGAAGGTGGTCGTCGACGGCGCCGACAAGCTGCGCGACGGCGCCAAGGTCGAGCTCGTGGATCCGAATGCGCGCAACGTTCCGGCGCCCGCAGAACGCAGTCGTTCCGGCAAGGGCAAGGGCAAGGCCGGCGACGCCGCGACGGGTGACAAGGGTGCGCCCACAGGAAGTCCACCCGCGAAAAGCGGCGGTTGAGGCGCGACGCCCAACGCCAGCCGACGGCATGCCATGAATCCATCGCGCATATTCATCCTGCGGCCGGTGGCGACGTCGCTCCTGATGCTGGCGATCCTGCTCGCGGGCGCCATCGCGTATCGCATCCTTCCGATTTCCGCGCTGCCGGAGGTCGACTATCCGACCATCCAGGTGGTGACGCTGTATCCGGGAGCAAGCCCCGACGTCACCACCTCGTCGATCACCGCGCCGCTCGAGCGCCAGTTCGGACAGATGCCCGGTCTCAAGCAGATGTCGTCGACCAGTTCAGCGGGCGCCTCGGTCATCACGCTGCAATTCGACCTCGCGCTCTCGCTCGATGTGGCAGAGCAGGAGGTCCAGGCAGCGATCAACGCGTCGGGCAGCTTCCTGCCCGCCGATCTGCCGACGCCACCGATCTACAACAAGGTCAACCCCGCCGACACGCCGATCATGACGCTGGCGCTGACGTCGTCGACGCTGCCGCTGCCCAAGATCGAGGATCTCGCCGACACCCGCTTCGCGACTAAGCTCTCGCAGCTGCCCGGCGTCGGCCTGGTAAGCATCAGCGGCGGTCAGCGCCCTGCCGTACGCATCCAGGCCAACCCCACTGCGCTCGCCGCATACGGACTGTCGATGGACGACGTGCGCACCGCGATCAGCGCCGCGAACACCAACCAGGCCAAGGGAAGCTTCGACGGGCCCACCCGCGCGTCGACCATTGACGCCAACGATCAGCTGCGATCCGCCGCCGAGTACCAGCAGATGATCCTCGCGTACCGCAACGGCGCGCCGGTTCGTCTGTCCGACGTCGCCGACATCATCGACGGTGCTGAGAACACCCGGCTCGCGGCATGGGCCAACGAGAAGCCGGCGATCATCGTCAACATCCAGCGCCAGCCGGGCGCCAATGTGATCGAGGTGGTGGACCGCATCAAGCTGCTGTTGCCGCAGCTCAAGGGGTCGCTGCCTTCGGCGGTCGACGTGACGCTGCTCACCGATCGCACCGTCACCATCCGTGCGTCGGTGCACGACGTGCAGTTCGAGCTGCTGCTTGCGATTGCGCTGGTGGTGATGGTGATCTTCCTGTTTCTTCGCAGCACCTCGGCGACGATCATCCCCAGCGTCGCGGTGCCGCTGTCGCTGGTCGGCACCTTCGGCGTCATGTACCTCGCCGGCTTCTCGATCAACAACCTCACACTGATGGCGCTCACCATCGCGACCGGCTTCGTGGTTGACGACGCGATCGTCATGATCGAGAACATCGCGCGCTACATAGAGGACGGCGACAAGCCGCTCGAGGCGGCGCTCAAGGGCTCCGAGCAGATCGGTTTCACCATCATCTCGCTGACGATTTCGCTGATCGCGGTGCTGATTCCGCTGCTGTTCATGGGCGACGTGGTCGGGCGGCTGTTCCGCGAGTTCGCGATCACACTGGCGGTGTCGATCCTGATCTCGGCGTTTGTGTCGCTGACGCTGACGCCGATGATGTCGGCGCGCTTCCTCCGCCACACAAAAAAAGAACAGCAGAGCCGTTTCTACCGGGCGAGCGGCGAGCTTTTCGAGCGCGTGATCGAGCGCTACGGGCAGATGCTCAATTGGGTGCTCGATCGCCAGCGTGCGACGTTGATCGTCGCTGTCCTCACGCTGATCCTGACCATCGTGCTCTACATCGTGATCCCGAAGGGCTTTTTCCCGGTGCAGGACACCGGCGCGATCCAGGGCATCACCGAAGCGCCGCAGTCGATCTCGTTCGCAGCGATGGCCGAGCGACAGCAGGCCGTGGCGCGCGTCGTCCTCGACGATCCTGCCGTCGAGAGCCTGTCGTCATTCATCGGCGTCGACGGCACCAACACAACGCTCAACAGCGGTCGCATGCTCATCAACCTCAAGCCGCTCGCGCAGCGCGATGCGCGCGCCGCGGACGTGATCCGCAGGCTGCAGGGCAAACTGACGCAGGTCGAAGGCATCACGCTGTACATGCAGCCGGTGCAGGACCTCACAATCGAGGATCGCGTCAGTCGCACTCAATACCAGTTCACGCTCGAGGATCCCAATCAGGACGAGCTCAACAGCGCGACCACGCGCCTGGTTGAGCGGTTACGTCGGATACCGATCCTCGCCGACGTCGCCAGCGACCTGCAGACGCAAGGGCTGCAGGTTTACGTCGACATCGACCGTGCAACGGCTGCGCGCTATGGAATCACGCCGGCGGCGGTCGACAACGCGCTGTACAACGCGTTCGGGCAACGCCTCGTCTCGACCATTTTCACGCAGACCAATCAGTATCGCGTCGTGCTCGAAGCCGCGCCCGCCTTCCAGCTCGGCCCCGAAGCGCTCGCGAACATCTACGTCCCGGCGGCCGCGGGCGTTTCCGCGTCGCCATCGGCGGCCGGGGGCAACGCGTCGGCGTCGCTCGCCGCGCCGGGCGCCGGATCGGGAACGACAACCAGCGTCGGCGGCGCAAGCACCGCGTCGCAGGGACCGCAGCAGGTCCCACTCACCGCGATCGCGCGCATCAGCGAGCGCGCCTCGCCGCTTTCGATAAATCACATCGGCCAGTTTCCGGCGTCGACCATCTCGTTCAACCTCGCCAGGAACGCCTCGCTCGGCGAAGCGGTCAAGCAGATCCAGCAGGCGGCAAAGGAGCTCGAGTTTCCCGCCAGCGTCGATATCCAGTTGCAGGGCGCAGCCGCGGCGTTCCAGGGGGCGTTGTCCAACGAAGTGTGGCTGCTGCTCGCTGCGATCATCACCATGTACATAGTGCTCGGCGTGCTCTACGAGAGCTTCATTCATCCGATCACGATCCTTTCGACGCTGCCGTCGGCGGGCGTCGGCGCGCTGCTCGCCTTGATGATTTCCGGTAACGACCTTGGCGTGATTGCGATCATCGGCATCGTGCTGCTCATCGGCATCGTCAAGAAAAACGCCATCATGATGATCGACTTCGCGCTCGACGCCGAGCGCGACGAGGGCAAGGAGCCGCGCGAAGCCATTTTCCAGGCGTCGCTGCTGCGCTTCAGACCGATCATGATGACGACGATGGCCGCGCTGCTCGGCGCGCTCCCGTTGATGCTGGGTTGGGGCGTGGGCTCGGAGCTGCGCCACCCGCTGGGCATCGCGATGGTTGGCGGACTGATCCTGAGCCAGGCGCTGACGCTTTTCACCACGCCGGTGATTTATCTCGCGTTCGACGATCTGGCTCGACGCTTCGCGCGCTGGCGCGCCGCGCGCAACCCTCCCGAATCGCTTCCAGCGAGCGGCGACTGAGATGAAACATCCCCCCACGCTCGCTCCGCTCGCTGCCCCCCAGGGGGCGGGTCAGTCGGTCGGGGCGGCCCTTCCCGACTTGGTTCATCCCCCCACGCTCGCTCCGCTCGCTGCCCCCCAGGGGGCGGGTCAGTCGGTCGGGGCGGCCCTTCCCGACTGACATGACCGACAAGCCTTCCCGTCTGCAGGAGTGGGGCGTGAACCTCTCGGCGCCATTCATCGCGCGCCCGGTCGGGACCACGCTGCTCACCATCGGACTGGCGCTGGCGGGCGCCGCTGCGTTTCGGCTGCTCCCTGTATCGCCGCTACCGCAGGTCGATTTTCCGACGATCTCGGTGCAGGCATCGCTGCCTGGTGCGAGTCCGGAAACCATGGCGGCAACGGTCGCCACGCCGCTCGAGCGCTCGCTCGGGCGCATTGCCGGCGTCACCGAAATGACGTCGAGCAGCTCGCTCGGCTCCACGCGGGTGACGCTGCAGTTCGAGCTCAATCGCGATATCGACGGCGCCGCGCGCGACGTACAGGCTGCGCTCAATGCGGCGCGCAGCCTGCTGCCCACTGGACTCCCCAGCAACCCGACATATCGCAAGGTCAATCCGGCGGATGCGCCGATCATGATCCTGGCGCTCACTTCGGACACGATGACCAAGGGGGGGATGTACGACGCCGCCTCCACGATCATCGCGCAGAAGCTCTCGCAGCTCGCCGGTGTCGGACAGGTACAAGTCGGCGGAAGCTCGCTGCCGGCGGTGCGCGTCGAACTCAATCCGCAGTCGCTCTACAAATACGGCATAGGCTTCGAGCAGGTGCGCTCGGTACTTTCTTCGACCAACGCGAACCGGCCCAAGGGTGCCGTCGAGGACGGCGATCGCCACTGGCAGATCTACGCCAACGACCAGGCGACCAAGGCTGCCGACTACATGCCGCTGGTCGTCGCCTATCGCAACGGCTCGGCGGTGCGCCTGACCGACCTCGGCGACGTCGTCGATTCGGTGCAGGACCTGCGCAACGCGGGTTCGTCGAACGGCAAGCCATCGGTGCTGGTCATCATCAGCCGCCAGCCCAACGCCAACATCATCGAAACGGTCGACGCGATCACCGCGATGATTCCGCAGCTGCGCGCCTCGATCCCCAGCGCCATCAACCTCGACGTGGTCATGGAGCGCACGACCACGATCCGGGCGTCGCTGCGCGACGTCGAGCGCACGCTGCTCATCGCGGTGCTGCTGGTGGTGCTGGTGGTGTTCGCTTTCCTGCGCAACTGGCGCGCGACGGTGATCCCCAGCGTCGCGGTTCCGGTGTCGCTGATCTCGACGTTCGGGGCGATGTACCTGTTCGGCTTCAGCCTGAACAACCTTTCGCTGATGGCGCTCACCATCGCCACCGGTTTCGTGGTCGATGACGCGATCGTCGTACTCGAGAACGTGTCGCGCCACATCGAGCAGGGCATGTCGCCGATGCAAGCGTCGCTGCTCGGTGCGCGGGAGGTCGGCTTCACGGTGCTGTCGATGAGCCTCTCGCTGATCGCCGTGTTCATCCCGATCCTGCTCATGGGCGGCATTGTCGGGCGCTATTTCCGCGAGTTCGCGGTGACGCTGTCGGTGGCGATTCTCGTCTCGCTGGTGCTCTCGCTCACCATGACGCCGATGATGTGCTCGCGGCTGCTTCGGCCCGAGCGCGAGATGAAGCGGCGGCGCTGGCTCGACTGGAGCGAGCGCGGCTTCGACGCGATGCGCAACGGTTACCAGCGAAGCCTCGGCTGGGCGCTCGATCACGGGCCGCTGATGATGATCGTCCTGCTGGTGACCGTGTGCCTGAACGTTTACCTCTACATCAGCATCCCCAAGGGCTTTTTTCCGCAGCAGGACACCGGGCGCCTGACCGGCTTCATCCAGGCCGACCAGAGCATTTCGTTCCAGGCAATGCAGCCCAAGCTCGACAGCTTCGTATCCATCGTGCGCTCCGATCCGGCGGTCGAAAACGTGGTGGCGTTCACCGGCGGCGCGCAGCGCAATACCGGATTCATGTTCGTCGCACTCAAACCCTTGTCGGTGCGCAAGGACAGCGTCGACCAGATCATCGCGCGCCTGCGCGTCAAGCTCGCCAAGGAGCCGGGTGCGAGCCTGTTTCTCAACCCCGTGCAGGATATCCGTGTGGGCGGCCGGCAGTCCAACGCGACCTACCAGTACACGCTGCAGGCGGACGACCTCGCCGAATTGCGCGAGTGGGAACCGCGCATTCGCGCCGCAATGAACAATCTCCCGGAGCTCGCCGACGTCAACACCGACTCGCAGGACAAGGGGTTGCAGACCTCGCTGGTCATCGATCGCGACGCCGCGTCGAGGCTCCAGGTGTCACCGGGGCTGATCGACACCGCGCTCAACGATGCCTTCGGACAACGCCAGGTGTCGACGATCTACTCGGTACTCAACCAGTACCACGTGGTGATGGAGGCGGCACCCGAATACTGGCAATCGCCCGATTCGCTCAACGACGTCTACGTAACCGCGTCGTCGGGCGCGCAGGTGCCGCTGTCCGCGATCGCGCACTACGCGCCGACCAACACAGCGCTCGGCGTCAATCACCAGTCGCAGTTCGTCGCGACCACCATCTCGTTCAACCTGCCGCTGGGCGTCTCGCTCGGGCAGGCAACAGTGGCGATCGACAACGCGCTCAATCGCATCGGCGTGCCGTCGACGATCCGCGGCAGTTTCCAGGGGACCGCGCGCGCCTTCCAGGATTCGCTCAACAGCCAGCCTTATCTGATCCTGACGGCGCTGCTGACCGTCTACATCGTGCTCGGCGTTCTCTATGAGAGCTACGTCCACCCGATCACCATCCTGTCGACGCTGCCGTCGGCGGGCGTCGGCGCACTGCTCGCTTTGCGGATGTTCAATACCGAGTTCAGCGTCATCGCGCTCATCGGCGTAATCCTGCTCATCGGCATCGTCAAGAAAAACGCGATCATGATGATCGACTTCGCGCTCGACGCCGAGCGTGAGCGCGGAATGAGCACGCGCGATGCGATTTTCGAAGCCTGCGTACTGCGCTTCCGGCCGATCATGATGACCACGATGGCGGCGCTGCTCGCCGCGATACCACTGGCACTGGGCACCGGTGATGGCGCGGAGATGCGCCGGCCGCTGGGCATTTCCATCGTCGGCGGACTGATTGTGAGCCAGATGCTGACGCTCTATACGACCCCGGTGGTCTACCTTTACCTCGACCGCGCAAGTCTTTGGGCGCGCCGCCGGTTTGCGCGGCGCACGCGTCTCGAACCCGCGCTGCGCGCTTCCAGATGAGCTCCATGATGGCGTTTCGACATTGCATGCCCAGCACCTTGCCCGCCCGCGCCCGGAATACGTTCCTCGCCGCTGGGTGCGCTGCGCTGCTCGCGGTCGGCGGATGCATGCTCGGCCCCGATTACCAGCGGCCGAGCGCGCCGACCTCGCCCGCGTACAAGGAGCTCGCCGACTGGAAGCCCGCGCAGCCGCAGGACAGCGTGCCGCGTGGAAAATGGTGGCAGATCTACGGCGACGCCGAGCTCGATGCGCTGGAGGAGCAGGTCGACATCTCCAACTTCAACATAGCGGTCGCCGCGGCGCAGGTGCGCGAAGCGCAGTCACTCACGCAGCAGGCGCGTGCAGGCTTGTTCCCGTCGCTGGACCTGGCGGTCGGTTCCACACGCTCGAAGACGCAAGCCGGCGGCGCGCGCAATACCGGAACCGAGCGCAGCATCAACAACAGCTACAACGTCGCACTCGACGCGAGCTGGGAGATCGACCTGTGGGGTCGCATCCGGCGCGGCATCGAAGCGAGCGAAGCGAGCGCACAGGCGAGCGCCGCCGATCTCCAGTCGGCGCGTCTGTCGGCGCAGGCGCTGCTCGCGCAGGACTACTGGCTGCTGCGCGTGTCCGACGCTGATATCGTGCTACTGCAGGAGTCGGCAGGCGGATACGAAAAGTCGTTGCAGCTCACGCAGAACCAGTACAGCGCGGGTACGGTGAGCCGCAATGACGTAGTGCAGGCGCAGGCGCAGCTCAAGGCGACGCAAGCACAGGCGCTCGACGCGCAGATCGGGCGCGCGCAGCTGGAGCACGCCATTGCGCTCCTGATCGGCAAGCCACCGGCCGAGCTCACGATCGCCCGCTCCACGCCCGCCTGGACGTTCCCTGTGGTGCCGGCGGGCGTTCCGTCGGAACTGCTCGAGCGCCGGCCCGACATCGCCACCGCCGAGCGTAGCGTTGCCGCGGCCAACGCGCAGATCGGCGTCGCCGAAGCAGCGTTCTTCCCGGCGCTGACGCTGACCGGCATCGGTGGATTCCAAAGCTCGACGATTTCGCAGCTGCTATCGCTTCCGAATCAATACTGGTCGATCGGCGCGGCGGTTGCGCAGTCGATTTTCGACGCCGGGCTGCGCCTGGGACAAAAGGCGCAGGCGGTGGCCACCTACGACGCCACCGTCGCGACCTACAGGCAGACCGTGCTCGGCGGATTCCAGGAGGTCGAGGACAATCTGGTCGCCCTGCGGGTGCTCGAGCAGGAAACCACCGTGCAGGACGAAGCGGTGAGCGCGGCACGTGAAACGGTGACGATCACCAACAACCAGTACCGCGCAGGCATCACCACCTATCTCGCGGTCGTTGTCGTGCAGAACGCCGCGCTCAACAGCGAGCGTACCGCGCTCAGCATTCGCGGTCGCCGGCTGACGGCGAGCGTCGGGCTGATCAAGGCGCTGGGCGGCGGCTGGGACGCCGCCGAGCTCGCGCAGTCGCAGCGCTAGTCAGTGCCGCTGCCGTGCGCGTCGCCTTGCGCGAGCGCCGCTTTCTGCTCGAGCAACGCCGATGCCAGCGCCGATTCGCGCTTGTAGAATCCCTCGGTATGGAAGGTCTCCTCGAGCGCGAAGAGCTCGTAATCCAGGTGATGGCACAGCTCGTGGATGAGCGTGCGCAGGAAGGTTTTGAAGGCGACGACGTTCTTGCGTTGCGCGGTGCGCATCCACACACTCACCCGCGCCGGGGTTCCCTCGTCTTCCGGCTCGTAGAGTCCGTGCAGCTCGCCGCTGCCATCGGCCGGTCGAGTCGCCAGGACGCGCACGCGAATCCGCGGAACGTGGTAGCCGGCGGTGAGCGCGTCGATCAGCCGCTGGCACACCGACTGCACATCGCTGCGACGGTCGCGCTGCAGCGCGTCGGCGAGCTGCTGCACAAGCGCGCCGAGCGCGAGATCTGGCGGCAATCCCAGCGTGGCGATGGCGTCGCTCTTGCGATAGATGCGCTGGCGCGCAGCGGAAAGGTTGTCGTAGTAGGCAAAGCGCATGGCTGAAATCGGCGAAGACTCGGTCTATCCATCAGTCTATCCAACCCGCGCGCGCACGTGAACGCACCGCTCGTACCCGCTACGCTGCGTTACGATGAGTCCGGCACGCCGTATTCGGAGCGCTACGGAGACGTCTATCACAGCACGAGCTCGGCGACCGGACAGGCGCGGCACGTGTTCCTCGGCGGCAACGGCTTGCCCGCCCGCTGGGCGCGCGCGGCATCGTTTTGCATCGTCGAATGCGGCTTCGGCCTGGGAATCAATTTCCTGACCACGTGGAATGCGTGGCGCGCCGACCCGCAACGTTGCCGACGTCTGCATTTCGTGTCGATCGAGCAGCATCCGTTTCGGGTGACCGATCTGGCCAGCGCGCATGCGCGTCACCCTGAGCTGGCGGCGGCCGCCGGCGCGCTGCGCGCCGCCTGGCCCATGCTGGTGCGGGGCATGCATCGCCTGCCTTTCGATGATGGCGCGGTGACGCTGACGCTGATGTTTGCGGAGGTCACCGACGCGCTGCCCGACCTGCGCGCCGGCGCCGATGCTTTTTTTCTGGACGGCTTCGCGCCCGAGCGCAATCCTCAGATGTGGTCGCCGCGCCTCGCCAAGGCGCTGGCGCGCCTGGCCAAGCCGGGCGCCACGCTCGCGACCTGGAGCGTCGCGCGCAGCGTGCGCGACGCGCTGGCCGCGGCGGGATTCGCCGCCGAGCGCAGAAAGGGCTTCGGCGCGAAGCGCGAGATGCTGGCCGGGCACTATGAACCGCGCGGACGCATCGTCGTGCGCTCATCGCGCGCGATGGTCGACGAACGACGAGCGATCGTGATCGGCGCCGGCCTCGCTGGATCGGCCGTCGCCGAGCGGCTCACCACGCGTGGCTGGCATGTCGTCATGCTCGAGCGCGCCAGCGCGCCTGCGGCCGCCGCGTCGGGGATGCGCGCCGCCGTGTCCCAGCCGCACGTCTCGCGCGATGATTGCCTGCTTTCTCGGTGGACGCGTGCCGGATTCCTCTACGCACTGTCGCGCCAAGGCACGCTCTTCGAGGCCGGACATGCGCCTGTGTGGCATGGTTGCGGCGTGCTGCAGCTCGCCGATGGGCCTGCCAACGACGCGCGCGTCGCCAACACCGCGACGATGCTGGGCTATCCCGATGACTTCGCTCGCCACGTCACGCGCGATGCTGCTTGCGCATTGGCCGGCGCGCGCGTCGAGATCGGAGGCTGGTGGTTCGAGCGTGCCGGCTGGCTCAATCCGCGCGAACTCATTGCGCTGCAGCTCGCGGGTGCGCGCTCGCGGCTGCTCCTCGATCTGGATCGCGAGGTCGCCCTGCTGGAGCGCGCGGGTGACCACTGGATCGCGCGCGCTGCAGATGCCACGATCGTCGCGCGCGCGCCGGTGGTAGTGCTGGCCAATGCAGGCGATGCGGTGCGACTGGCCGGGCCAGGCACCGCCTCGGCCTATCCATGGCGGCGCGTCCGTGGTCAGCAGAGCTACGTTTCGGCGCCGCCCTTTGTCGCGCCACCCACGGTGGTCAGCGGCGATGGCTACGTGCTTCCGGCCTACGATGGACTGGCGGTGATCGGCGCGACGTACGACCTCGATCGGGGCGACACCGCGGTCGACGCCGCGAGCCATGCGCACAATCTCGCGCGTGCGGCAAGCATGCTTCCAGGTTGCACCGGGGCGCTGGATCCGGCGACCGTCGTCGGGAGCGCCGGCGTCCGCTGCGTCGCCCGCGACCGCATGCCGATGGTCGGCGCCATGGTCGACGTCGCGTACGCACGCATGCATGCCGACGCCTTCAAAGGGGCGCGCTTGCGCGAACTGCGGCGACTGCCCGGACTCTATGGCGCATTCGCTTTCGCGTCGCGCGGCGCAACCTGGGCATGGCTTGCCGCGGAATTGCTTGCTTCGCAGATCGAGGGCGAGCCGCTGCCGGTCGAAGGCGCACTCGCGGACGCGGTCGATCCGGGACGCTTCGTCGTCGGCCAGCTTCGGCACGCAACACTCGGCGGCGACGATTGCAGCCGCTGATAGAATCAATCAATGACTACCATTCTCAATCCCCACACGCGCGATCTTGGCGGCGGATTCCGGGTGCAGCGCCTGCTGCCGTCGTTTCCTGACAAGATGGTCGGGCCGTTCATTTTTTTCGATCATTTCGGCCCGGTCGATTTTGCGCCCGGCCAGGGCGTCGATGTCCGCCCGCATCCGCATATCGGGCTGGCCACCGTGACTTACCTATTCGACGGTTCGCAGATGCATCGCGACAGCGCCGGCTCGGTGCAGCGCATCGTCCCCGGCGATGTGAACTGGATGACCGCCGGCCGGGGCATCGTGCATTCGGAGCGCTCGACGCCGGAGGACCGAGCCCGCGGCCACCGCCTGCATGGCCTGCAGACGTGGGTCGCGCTCCCGAAGGCGCACGAGCAGGCCAATCCCTCGTTCAACCATCACCCGCGGGCGTCGCTGCCGGAGATCGACGTGCCGGGCGCGCAGATGCGATTGATTGCCGGGACCGCGTTCGGCGAGCGCGCGCCGACGAAGACGTTCTCGCCGATGCTCTACGTCGATGTGCAGATGCAGGCGGGCGCGGCGCTGGACGTTCCGCCCGAGCACGAGCAGCGCGCGGTCTACTTGGTCGCCGGCGAACTGCGCGTCGACGGGCTGGCGCTGCCCGAGCGTCACATGGCGGTGCTGGAACCGGACCGAAGCGCGCGCGTCGAAGCGCACACCGACGCGCGCTGCATGCTGCTCGGCGGCGCCGCGATGGATGGCGACCGGCTGATCTGGTGGAATTTCGTCGCGAGCTCGCGCGAGCTCATCGACGCCGCGTCGGACCGCTGGCAGCAACGCGCTTTCGAAGCGGTTCCAGGCGAGACCGAGTTCATCCCGCTGCCCGACAGGTCAGCGCCGCGCTGAGCGCGAGGCAATCGGCGTCTAGATCGTCTCGCGCGCAAGGCTGCGCGGCGCAGCGCGATCGTCGAGACCCGCGGCGGCACGAAGCGACTCCACCTTGTCGATCGCTTCCCACGTGAACTCGGGCTCGTCGCGGCCGAAATGGCCGTACGCCGCGGTCTTCTGGTAGATCGGCCGCAGCAGGTCGAGCATCTGGATGATGCCCTTGGGGCGAAGATCGAAATGCGCGGTGACCAGCTTCGCCACGTCGGCGTCGCTCATGCAGCCAGTGCCTTCGGTGTACACCGTGACGTTGATCGGCTTGGCTACCCCGATCGCGTACGAGAGCTGGACCTGGCACTGGCGCGCAATGCCCGCGGCGACGATGTTCTTGGCGACGTAGCGCGCCGCGTACGCGGCGGAACGGTCGACTTTCGAGGGGTCCTTGCCGGAGAACGCTCCGCCGCCGTGCGGCGCCGCGCCGCCGTAGGTGTCGACAATGATCTTGCGCCCGGTGAGCCCAGCGTCGCCGTGCGGACCGCCAATCTCGAAGCGTCCGGTCGGGTTGACCAGGAAGCGCGTGTTCGACAGCATCTCAGGCGGCAGCACCGGCTTGATGATTTCCTCGACGACGGCTTCGGCGAGTTCTTCCTGCCGGTAATTCATGCTCGGATGGTGCTGCGTCGAAAGCACCACGGTGTCGATGCTCTGCGGCTTGCCATCGACGTAGCGCACCGTGATCTGTGACTTAGCATCGGGACGAAGCCAGGACAGCCGGCCATCGCGTCGAACTTCACTCTGGCGCTGCACCAGCCGATGCGCGTAGTAGATGGGAAATGGCATCAGCGTCGGCGTTTCGTCGCAGGCGTACCCGAACATCAGGCCCTGGTCGCCGGCACCCTGGTTCATGTATTCATCCGACGTGCGGTCCACGCCGCGTGCGATGTCTGGCGACTGCCGGCCATAGCACACCATCACGGCGCAGCCCTCAGCGTCGAAGCGAAGCTCGGGGTCGGTGTAGCCGATGCGATGGATCGCGTCGCGCGCGATGCGCGCATAGTCGTGCTTGTGGTCGGTGGTGATCTCGCCGGTCATGACCACCAGCCCGGTGGACACCAGCGTTTCGGCCGCGACGCGCCCGTGTGGATCACGCGTTATTATCGCGTCCAGAACCGCGTCGGAGATCTGGTCGGCCACCTTGTCCGGATGACCCTCGGAAACCGACTCCGACGTAAATAGAAAATCGCTCATCGACATTCCTGCCTTCCTGGGTTTGGCTTCTTGTCTGGCGCGCCCGCAGCGCACCCCGAGCCGTGCGCGAGCCACTCGGAGCCGCAGGCGTGCCGCTCGGCGCCGAAAGGGCTTGATTCTACCAAATTCGCCTGGTCCGGCGGTCGGTACGGCAGCGAACTCAGGTGGGCGCAGATGATCGAGCGTGCGACCGACGACTCCATCGGGCGCGCGGCAACGCTGCTGAGCGAGGGCTTGCTGGTCGCTTTCCCCACCGAGACCGTTTACGGGCTGGGCGCCGATGCGGGCAATGCCGATGCGCTGCGACGGCTGTATGCCGCCAAGGGACGGCCCGGCGAGCATCCGGTGATCGTGCACATGGCGCGCGCCTCGATGATGCCTCGATGGGCGCGCATCGTACCACCCATCGCGCAGACGCTCGCCGACGCGTTCTGGCCGGGTCCGCTGACGTTGGTCGTGCCGCGCGCCGAGCATGTCTCGACGCTGATCACCGGCGGCCAGGACAGCGTGGGGCTTCGCGTCCCGGCGCACCCGGTCGCCCACGCGCTGCTCGAGCGCTTCGCGGTACTGGGCGGCGAAGGCGTCGCGGCGCCGTCGGCCAACCGATTCGGTCGAGTCAGCGCGACGCTCGCGCAGCATGTCGCGGATGAATTCGGCAGCGAAGTGAGTTTGATTCTCGACGGCGGCGCGTGCGACCACGGCATCGAGTCGACCATCGTCGACTGCACCCGAGGACATCCCGTGCTGCTGCGTCCGGGCGCGATCGCGACGGCGCGCATCGCGCGCGTGATCGGTGCCGTCCCCGATGCTGCGGGACCGGACGCGCCGCGGGCATCGGGAACGCTCGAGTCGCACTATGCGCCACGCACGCCCTCGTACCTGATGGCGAGCGACGAACTGCGTGCGCGCGTTGCCGGGCTCGACACGGCATCGTCGGCGCACATCGCGGTGCTCGCGCACTCGCTCTCGCCTATACCGTCGTTTGCCGGTCACTGGCGGGTGGCGGCACAGGATGCGGTCGCCTACGCGCACGATCTGTACGCGAATCTTCGCGCGCTCGATGCGAGCGGCGCGCACGAGCTCTGGATTGAGCGCGCTGCGGCCGTGCCGGAGTGGGACGCGATCGCGGACCGGCTTCGACGCGCGACGCATCGTGCGTAGCGCCGTACGTCGCGTTTGCTATGCTTGACCCATGCCGCCGGTGATCACCGTATCGAAGGTCTCGAAAACCTACGCCTCCGGCTTTCGCGCGCTCGATGAGGTCGACCTGGAGATCCGACGCGGCGAGATTTTCGCGCTGCTCGGCCCCAATGGTGCCGGCAAGACAACGCTGATCAGCTTGATCTGCGGCATCGTCACCCCGTCCGCAGGACACGTGAGCGTCGACGGGCACGACATCATCAGCGACTATCGCGCGGCGCGCTCAATGGTCGGGCTCGTTCCGCAGGAACTCACCACCGACGCTTTCGAGTCGGTCTGGAACACCGTCTCCTTCAGCCGCGGCCTGTTCGGCAAGGCGCCAAACCCGGCACACATCGAGTCGGTGCTGAAATCACTTTCGTTGTGGGACAAGAAGGACAACAAGGTGATGACGCTGTCGGGCGGGATGAAGCGGCGGCTGCTCATCGCCAAGGCGCTTTCGCACGAGCCGCGCGTGCTCTTCCTCGACGAGCCGACCGCGGGCGTCGACGTGCGGCTGCGCCGCGACATGTGGGAGCTGGTGCGATCATTGCGCGCGACGGGCGTGACCATCATTCTCACCACGCACTACATCGACGAAGCGCAGGAAATGGCCGATCGCATCGGCGTGATCAGCAAGGGGCGCATCATCCTGGTCGAAGACAAGATCGAGTTGATGCGCAAGCTCGGCAAGAAGCAGCTTCACCTGACGCTGGCGAGCCCGTTGACTGCGGTGCCGCCAGAGCTGGCCGCGTACGCACTCGAGCTCACCTCCGAAGGCACGCAGCTCGTCTACACCTACGATGCTGCCGATGCCGGCGCGGTGATGAGTGCGGGTGGCGCGCACGCCGCGACCGGACGGGCTGACCTGATCGCGCTGCTCAGAGACCTCGAAAGCGCAGGAATCGAATTCCGGGACCTGCAGACGACGCAGCGCTCGCTCGAGGACATTTTCGTCGATCTCGTCCGCGAACATTGAATAGAAAACGATGAGCACTTCGATGAACCTGCATGCGGTGCGCGCGATCTACGGCTTCGAGATGGCGCGTACACGGCGCACGCTCATGCAAAGCATCATCTCGCCGGTGCTGTCGACGTCGCTCTACTTCGTCGTCTTCGGCTCGGCGATCGGCTCGCGCATTCCCGAGATCGACGGCGTGAGCTACGGGGCGTTCATCGTGCCCGGGCTGATCATGCTGTCGCTGCTCACGCAGAGCATTTCCAACGCGTCGTTTGGCATCTACTTCCCGAAGTTCACCGGCACCATCTACGAGCTCCTGTCGGCGCCGGTCTCGTACTTCGAGATCGTGCTGGCCTACGTCGGCGCGGCGGCAACCAAGTCGATCATCCTCGGGCTGATCATCCTGGCCACCGCAGGACTGTTCGTCCCGATCCAGGTCCAGCACCCGGTATGGATGGTCGGTTTCCTGGTGCTGACCGCGGTGACGTTCAGCCTGTTCGGGTTCATCATCGGCATCTGGGCCGACGGCTTCGAAAAGCTGCAGGTCATTCCGCTGCTGATCATCACGCCGCTCACGTTCCTCGGCGGCAGCTTCTACTCGATCCACATGCTGCCGCCGTTCTGGAGGACGGTGACGCTCGCCAACCCGGTGGTCTATCTGATCAGCGGATTTCGCTGGAGCTTCTACGGCTCAGCCGACGTGAGTATCGCGGTGAGCTTGGCGATGACGCTCGCGTTCCTCGCGCTTTTCCTGGTGATCGTGAGCTGGATATTCAGGACGGGCTACCGCCTCAAGACCTGATCCGCTCGCGCGGACCGCGGCATGCCCGTGACGAAACGCGAGCGTGCGCTTGGCGCCTCACTTGGCGCCTCATTTGGCACGTCACTTTGGCACCTCACTTGGCGCACTTCCCTCCGAGCGCGCGTTCCAGGAAGGGAACCAGCGCCGCGGCCAGTTCTTTCTGCCGGTTGTCCATGTAGTGGTCGGTGCCGGCGATGACCACGCGTTCCGAACACGCGTCGCGCGGCAGATCGGGCTGTCGCAGCGGTGCCGATTCGCGAACCTGGGGGAAATCATCGCCGGCGATCACGTCCTGCACCGGCTCGCGCGGCGCCACAGCGAACGCGCCCCACATGCCGATGGGCACGAAGGCATCGATGTGCAGCGCTTTGGGCGAAGCGAGATAGTCATTGGTCATCGACGCGCCCATGCTGTGCGCGACGATCGCGATGCGCCCCGCGCGACGCGTGTTCAGAAAATCGATCGCCGCGCTCAGGCGCTCGTCGGCCTGCGGCTGCAACGCCGCGTACGCCTCGCGCGGAGCATCCGCGGAAAGCACCGGCATCTGCACCGACAGCGTGCTGAACCCTGCGTCATACAACCGGGTGCGCAGCGCACCGACCACGCCCCAGTCCGGGTGCACCCCCAGGCCGTGAACCAGAATGACGGCGCCTTTTGAAGGCGTGGCCTGCGTCCACAGCGCGAGCACGCGCGCACGCGACGGCGTGGCGAGATAGACCGCATCGCCGACCACCGTCGACGGCGCGACTTCGCTCGCCCAGCGATCCTCGCGCACATAGTCGGGCGCGCCGATCGCGCACGAGGTGACGAGGCACAACGCGAGCGCCGCGCAGACGGGGCGGATCGGGAAGGGGGCTGTTACCATCGCCGTGTCGTCGAATCGCTCGCATGATACGCGTCCGCCCATGACTTCCCATCCCATCGTCGTCGCCGCACCCGATTCGTTCAAGGGATCGATCTCCGCAGGCGCTGCGGCACACGCGATCGCGAGCGGCCTCATGCGTGTGTGGCCTGGCATGGACGCGCGCCGCTGTCCGATGGCGGATGGTGGGGAAGGCACGCTCGATGCGATCCTCGCGCGCGGCGGGGAACGCCGTTCGCGAACGGTGACTGGCGCGTCCGGCGCTCCCACCGAAGCCGCTTACGGGTTGATCGAAGGCGGCCAGATCGCGGTGATCGAAGCGGCGCAGGCGGTTGGGCTCACCGATCGCGTCGGCGTATCGGTGGACGTTGAGCAGCGCAGCACGCGCGGCGTGGGCGAGCTTATGCGCGCTGCGCTGGACGCGGGCGTGCGTGAGATCATGATCGGCGTCGGCGGCAGCAGCACCAACGACGGAGGCGCCGGACTGCTCGCCGCGCTCGGCGTGGAACTGCACGACGTCGCGGGCGCGGTGGTCGATGCGTCGCCGCGCGGGCTCGCCGCGATCGCAGCCGTCGATGCGCGCGGCCTTGACCCGAGGGTCGCCACTACCCGCATCGTAGTGATGTCGGATGTCGACAATCCGTTGACCGGCGCACGCGGCGCGACCGCCATATTCGGTCCGCAAAAAGGCGTCGCGCCAGAGCGCATCGCCACGCTCGATGCCATCGTCGGCCGCTTCGCCACGCTGGCCGAGGGCGCGCTCGCGCGGCACGTGCAAAACTGCGCCGGATCGGGCGCAGCTGGAGGGCTGGGCTTCGCGCTGCAGCTTATCGGTGGCGAGCTGCGTTCGGGCGCCGAGGTGGTCGCCGACCTGGTCGGGCTCGACGCTGCACTCGACGGCGCCGACTGGCTGATCACCGGCGAAGGTCGCAGCGATGCGCAGACGCTGCTCGGCAAGACCCCTTGGGCGGTGGCCAGGCGCGCTCGCGCGCGCGGCGTTCCAGCGACCCTGTTGTCGGGAAGTGTCGACGCGGCTGCGCTTGCGCTGCTGGGCGAACATTTCGCCGGCTGCTTTGCACTCCCCGCAGGCCCGGCCACGCTGGAGCAATGCGTGAGCGGCGCTTCCGCGCTGCTCGCCGACCGCGCTGAACAGCTCGCACGGCTGTTCGCAGCTATTCACATCTGAGCGAAAGCGCTCAGGGTGCGCTGTAGCCCATTGAGGCGGCGCGGTCGCCGCCCGCGTTCACGCGCACCGCGCAGTACTTGAACTCGGGAATCTTGCCGAACGGATCGAGCGCCGGATTGGTCAGCAGGTTGGCCGCCGCCTCGTAGTAGCAGAACGGAATGAACACCGCGCCGCGCGGCGTGCCGTCGTCGGCGCGCGCCGAAGAGCGTGATGCTGCCGCGGCGCGACGCGACGGTGATCACGTCGCCGGGCTTCGACGCCGAGCGCTGTCGAGGTCGACGCGGATGCATCGATGCGACCGGCGCGGGCTCGATCGCGTCGAGCACTTCGGCGCGCCGCGTCATGCTGCCGGTGTGCCAATGCTCGAGCTGGCGGCCGGTGATCAGCACGAACGGATACTCGGTGTCGGGCCGCTCGGCGGCCGGGATGATCGTCGGCCGGCACGAAGCGCGCCGTGCCCGCTCGCGTCGGGAAGTCCTCGGTGAACACGACGCGCTCGCCCGGATCGCCTTCCTTCTCGCACGGATAGGTGACGCGCTTCTCGCGCTCGAGCCGCTCCCACGTGATGCCGGCGATCGACGGCATCGCCTGGCGCATTTCGTCGAACACCTCGCTCGGATGCGCGTAGTTCCAGTCGAGTCCGAGCCGCTTCGCCATGGCGACTGATGATCCACGAGGTCCTGGCGCGCCTCGCCCGGCGGCTCGAGCGCCTGGCGGCCGAGCTGCACCGATGCGATCGGTGTTGGTGAACGTGCCGGTCTTCTCGGGAAACGCCGACGCCGGCAGGATCACGTCGGCGAGATAGCCGGTCTCGGTCAGGAAGATGTCCTGCACGACCAGCATCTCGAGCTCGGCCAGCGCCTGGCGCGCGTGGTGCACGTCGGGGTCGGACATCGCCGGGTTCTCGCCCATGATGTACATGCCGCGGATCTTGCCCGCGTGCACCGCGTTCATGATCTCGACGACCGTCAGCCCGGGCTTCGGATCGAGCGTGCGTGCCCCACAGCGCTCTCGAAGCGCGCGCGCACCGGCGCGTTGTCGACGCGCTGGTAGTCGGGATACATCATCGGGATCAGGCCGGCGTCGCTCGCGCCCTGCACGTTGTTCTGGCCGCGCAGCGGATGCAGGCCCGTGCCCGGGCGGCCGATCTGGCCCGGTCATCAGCGTCAGCGCGATCAGGCAGCGCGCGTTGTCGGTGCCGTGGACGTGCTGCGAGATGCCCATGCCCCAGAGGATCATCGACGCGCGCGACGTCGCGTACAGGCGCGCGACCTCGCGGATGCGTCGTCGGCGGGAATGCCGCAGATCGGCGCCATCGCCTCGGGGCTGTAGCCGGCGACGTTCTTCTTGAGCGCCTCGTAGCCGCTCGTGCGGCTCGGCGATGAACGCCTCGTCGACCAGGCCCTCCTCGATGATGACGTGCATCATCGCGTTGAGCAGCGCGACGTCGGTGTCGGGCTTGAACTGCAGGTAATGCGTCGGCGTGGCGCGCGAGCTCGGAGCGGCGCGGATCGGCGAGGATCAGCTTGCGTGCCGTTGCTTGACCGCGTTCTTGATCCAGGTCGCCGCGACCGGATGGTTGACGACCGGATTGGCGCCGATCACGAAGCACGACCTCGGCCTGGCAGACGTCCATCACCGGGTTCGACACCGCGCCCGAGCCGATGCCCTCGAGCAGCGCGGCGACGCTCGACGCGTGGCAGAGCCGCGTGCAGTGGTCGACGTTGTTGGTGCCGAAGCCGGTGCGCACGAGCTTCTGGAACAGATACGCCTCCTCGTTGCGGCC
The DNA here is from genome assembly GCA_963816915.1 of uncultured beta proteobacterium. Taxonomy (GTDB): domain Bacteria; phylum Pseudomonadota; class Gammaproteobacteria; order Burkholderiales; family Casimicrobiaceae; genus PALSA-1003. The sequence goes on along the minus strand of CAWFMK010000004.1, from coordinate 1,058,884 downwards.
CTTGGCCGAGCCGAAGCCGGCGAGCGCCTTGGGGCCGTGTGCGTCGCGGATGCTCGCGCAGCGTGCCGCCGGCGAGCTCGAGCGCTTCGTCCCAGCGTCGCCTCGCGAAACACCGACAGCGGATTGGCCGGATCCATCGACGAAGTCGGCGCGACTTCGGCACGCCCGGCTTGCGGATCAGCGGCTTGGTCAGGCGCTGCGGGTGGCTGCACGTAGTCGAAGCCGAAGCGGCCCTTGACGCACAGCCGCTCGTGGTTGGCGAGGCCGTCGCGGCCCTCGACGCGCACGATGCGGTTGTCCTTGACGTGGTAGGTGAGCTGGCAGCCGACGCCGCAGTACGGGCAGACCGAGTCGCACCTGTCTTGTCGGCCGGCGACCAGATACGCGTCGTGCGCCGGCGTCAGCGCGCCGGTCGGGCAGGCCTGCACGCATTCGCCGCAGGCGACGCAGGTCGACTCGCCCATCGGATCGTCGAGGTCGAACACGATCTTCGAATGCGCCGCCGCGGAAGGCGTAGCCGATCACGTCGTTGACCTGCTCCTCGCGGCAGGCGCGCACGCAGCGCGTGCACTGGATGCAGGCGTCGAGATTGACCGCCATCGCCGGATGCGAGAGGTCGGCCGCCGGCTGCGCGCGCGGCGCGAAGCGCGGCTTGCCGATGCCGAGCCAGCGCCGCCACTGGTCGAGCTCGGAGTCGGGCTTGTAGACGCGCTCCGGCATGTCGGCGACGCAGCAGCTCGACGACCATCTTCTGCGAGTGCAGCGCGCGCGGGCTGTCGGTCGGACACTTCCATGCCCGCTGTCGGGCTGCCGGCAGCACGACGGCGCGAGCACGCGCTCGCCCTTGATCTCGACCATGCACGCGCGGCAGTTGCCGTCGGGGCGCATGCCCGGCTTGTAGCAGAGATGCGGGATCTCGACGCCGTGGCGCTGCGCCGCCTCGATGATCGTCTCGTCCGGCGTCGCGCCGAGACCGTCGCGGCCGTTCAGCTTGAACTCGATCATGCTCGAGCGCCAGAGCGGCTCGTCTGCGTCAGCGTTCACTGGCTCAAGCTCCTCGCGGGAAATATTTGACGACGCAGCGATCGGATTGGGCGCCGCCTGGCCGAGGCCGCAGATCGACGCGTCGCGCCATCGCCTGCGACAGCTCGTCGAGGAGCGCCGTGTCCCAGCTGCGGCGCTCGCATCAGCGCGACCGCCTTTTCGGTGCCGACGCGGCAGGGCGTGCACTGGCCGCACGATTCGTCCGCGAAGAAGCGCATCAGGTTGAGCGCGGCGTCGCGCGCGCGGTCGTGCTGCGACAGGACGATCACCGCCGCCGAGCCGATGAAGCAGCCGTAGCGGCTGCAGCGTGTCGAAGTCGAGCGGAATGTCGCCGAGCGACGCGGGCAGGATGCCGCCCGAGGCGCCGCCGGGCAGGTAGCAGTAGAACTCGTGGCCGGCAGCATGCCGCCGCAGTATTCGTCGATCAGCTCGCGCACGGTGATGCCGGCCGGCGCGAGATGCACGCCGGGCTTCGCGACGCGTCCCGACACCGAGAACGAGCGCAGGCCCTTGCGGCCGTTGCGGCCCTGGCCGGCGAACCAGGCGGCGCCTTTTTCGAGGATGTCGCGCACCCAGTACAGCGTCTCCATGTTGTGCTCGAGCGTCGGCCGCCCGAACAGGCCGACCTGCGCGACGTACGGCGGGCGCAGCCGCGGCATGCCGCGCTTGCCCTCGATCGATTCGATCATCGCCGACTCTTCGCCGCAGATGTAGGCGCCGGCGCCGCGGCGCAGATGGATGCGCGGCAGCGCGCACGGCGGATCGCGCTGCAAGCGCCGCGAGCTCGCGCTCGAGCATCGCGCGGCAGGCGGCGTATTCGTCGCGCAGGTAGACGTAGATGTCGTCGATGCCGACGGCCCACGCGGCGATCAGCATGCCCTCGAGAAAACGATGCGGATCGCGCTCGAGGTAGTAGCGGTCCTTGAACGTGCCCGGCTCGCCTTCGTCGATGTTGACCGCCATGCAGCCGCGGCGCGGGCTCGGCGCGCACGATCTGCCACTTGCGCCCGGCCGGGAATCCGGCGCCGCCCAGGCCGCGCAGGCCCGACGCCTCCAGTCGCTGCGATGACGCGCGTCGACGCTGCGCTCGCCGCGCACGCACGCGCGCAGCGTTCGGTAGCCGCCCGCGGCTGCGATACGCCGCGTAGTCGATCGGCTCGGGAAGTGCCGGCTTCCAGGTCGCTGGTTCGCGACCTGGCGCGCGATGCGTCTCGACGCTCGCGTGGCCGACGGGATTGCGGCCGACGACCGCGGCCGGCGCCTGCTCGCAGCGTCCGATGCAGGGCGCCGCGATCACGCGCACGTCCGGCCACTGCGCGCTGCGCGCACGCGCGCGAGCAGCGCCTCGGCGCCGGCCATCTGGCACGACAGCGTCTCGCAGACGCGCACCGTGAGCGTCGGCGGCGGCGCCTCGCCTTCCTTCACCACGTCGAAGTGGTGATAGAAGGTCGCGACCTCGTAGACCTCGGTCGGCGCGAGCTGAAGCTCCTCGGCGAGCGCCACGATGTGCGCCGCCGAGATGCAGCCGTAGCGGTCCTGGATGCGATGCAGGAACTCGATCAGCAGATCGCGGCGGCGCGGCGCATCGCCGAGCAGTCGCGCGATGTCGCGGCGCGCCTGCGGATCGACGGGGCGCCCTTTCGGATGCGATCGCGCTTTGCGCCGCCCTCCCAGCGCGGAAATATCGACGACCGTCGACGGCCGGGTGCCGGCAGGGTCGTCATCAGTCGAGGAAATCGCAGTATTTTTCGACGTGCGCGGCGAGGTCGAGCGAGTGCTGGCGCACCAGCCGCTCGGCGAGCTCGGTGTCGCGCTTCTCCAGCGCTTCGATGATGCGCATGTGGTCGACGATCGAGCGCTCGGCGCGATCGCGCTGCGAAATCGTCATGCGCCTGATCGCGCGCACGTGGATGAACAGGTTCTCGATCGTCTTGCCCATGAGATGCGAGCCCGACAGCCGGATGATCGCCTGGTGGAAGGCGATGTTGGCGTCCGAATATTCGTCGATGTGCTCGGCGGGCGTGGCATTGCGGAACTCGTCGAACATGTGGCGCAGGCTCGCGATGTCCGCGTCGGATGCGTTGAGCGTCGCCAGCCGCGCGGCCATGCTCTCCAGCGCCGCCCACATCTCGATCATCTCGATGATCTGCTTCTTGGTCTTGCGTACGATAAACACGCCGCGCCGCGGCACCGTGCGCAGGAATCCTTCCTGCTCGAGCAGCGTCATCGCCTCGCGGATGGGCGTGCGGCTAACGCCGAGCGCCTCGGACAGCTGCCGCTCGTCGACGCGCACTTCCTCTGGCTGGCCATAGATGTCGGCCGTCCGTAATCGCCGCTTGATTGCGATGTACGCCTGATCGCGCAGACTGACGTTGCTCCCGATCGGCTCAAGGTCGAGCGAGAGCGGGCTGGCGGTCTGGATCATGGTCGACATCGGGGTCAATGGCCCGGCTACGTCACGCCGCCTGCGATACAGGCGCAGCATGCGGCGCCGCGACTCCGGCGGCAGTCGCGGCACGCTGGCGAATCAGCGCGAGAACCATGTCCACGGTCGGGGTGGGGACTTCCGTAAGGCGCCCGAGCTCGCTCACGACGCCGACCAGGGGCTCGACCTCCATCGGCTTCCCGCGCTCGAGATCCTGGAGCATCGACATGCGATGCGGTCCCATCGCCGCGGCACCTGAAAGGCGGCGCTCGGTGTCGACGCGCATGCGCACACCCAGACTCATGCCGACGGCGCGGGTTTCGTCCATCATCGCCGCACAGATGCCACGCGTTCCAGGATCGCTTGCGATCACATCGATGGTTGCATGGGTCAGGGCGCTGATCGGGTTGAAGCAGACATTTCCGGCTAGTTTGAGCCAGATCTCGTCGCGAATGTCGTCGCGCATCGGCGCGTCCAGCCCTGCGGCCTGCATCAGTTCCTGTAAGGTCCGCAACCGCGCGCTCATGCTTCCATCCGGCTCTCCGATTGGGAACTTGTTGCCGTGTTCATGCCTGATGATCCCAGGCGAGATCAGTTCGGCGGCGGGAAACACCACGCATCCGATCGCGCGCTGGGGGCCGAAGGCGCGCCACTGGACTCCCCCGGGATCGATGCTGTCCAAAGTCGTTCCTGCGAACGGTACCGTGCCGTAGAAATACCAGTACGGCAGGCCGTTGGTCGCTGTCACCAAGGTCGTGTTGGGCCCCAGTAGCGGCTTGAGCGAGTTGGCGAGCGGTGGAACGTCGTGCGCCTTGACCGTCAGTATCACGTAGTCCTGGGGAGGAAGCAGCGACGGATCTTCGGTGCACGGTACATGCGCAAGCAGCTCCGCTCCATTGATCTGGAGGCGAAGCCCATGCGCCCGGATGGCCGCCAGGTTGGGGCCGCGCGCGACCAGCGACACGTCAACACCCGAACGTGCCAACTGAACGCCGACGTAGCCGCCGATCGCACCAGCGCCGACCACGCATACTTTCACGGATTTCTTTCCATTGCGACGCAGGGGCAAAAAAGCTTAACGCGCCTCGGAGGACGGAGCGCCCACAACCTTTGTTTGGTATTGACTTTGCCTGATATACGAAATACTTTACGCCAAAGTATCACCTCTCGCCAGAAGCATGCGAGGCTGTTCAATATCGCCGCCCTTCGATAGCATTTCGCAAGGATCGCGCAACTTTGATTGTCCCGCGCACGGAAGCAACCCTGTTGTCGCTGTAACCACAAAATCACCCGCGCCCACCGAGGCCGGGGCAAGCTTGGAGGAGATCATGGCCAATGCAATGAACGCAGGCGCAGCGGCGCCCCCCGTGTCGCCCACGAACCGCTGGGCGCAACTCATCATCGGCATCATTTGCATGGTGCTGATTGCCAATCTGCAGTACGGCTGGACACTTTTTGTTACACCCATGGCGCAGAAGCACCAATGGGATGTCGCCGGGATCCAGGTTGCATTTAGTATTTTCATCGCTCTGGAGACGTGGTTGACGCCGATCGAAGGGTGGATTGCCGACCGCCTCGGTCCTCATAAGGGGCCTAGGTTGGTCGTCGCCATCGGCGGCCTTTTCGTGGCGCTTGGGTGGATCGTCAATTCCTACGCCCAATCGCTCTCGATGCTCTACGTCGGCGCCGCGATCTCCGGGGTCGGAGGCGGGGCCGTCTATTCGGTTTGCGTGGGTAACGCGGTGAAATGGTTCGCCGACCGGCGTGGTCTTGCGGTCGGACTGACAGCGGCAGGCTACGGCGCGGGGTCCGCGCTTTCGGTGATCCCGATGCGAATGATGATCGGCTCGTCCGGATACGAGGCGACGTTTTTCTGGTTCGGGTTGATCCAAGGCGGTGTAGTGTTCCTCATTGGCTGGCTTCTGCGAGGCCCGCTCCCTGGGGAGGCCAAGGTGGCCGTGACTTCGGCAAGGGTCATGCAGTCGACACGGAGCTTCGCGCCGTCGGAAATGCTGTCCACGCCGACCTTCTGGCTGTTGTATGTGATGTTCGTAATGATCTCGGCCAGTGGTTTGATGGCAACCGCGCAGATCGCGCTGGTCGCCAAGGATTACGGCATCTCCAATACCGTCTTGTTCCTCGGGGCCTCGACTCTTACCGTGGCACTGATCGTCGACAATGTGATGAACGGCGTGGCGCGTCCGTTTTTTGGCTGGATCTCGGACAAGATCGGGCGGGAACCCACGATGGCGATCGCCTTCGGAAGCGGCGGCATCGCCTATTGGCTCCTCGGCACGCTCGGAACCAACCCATGGGCCTTCGTGCTGTTCGCCGGACTCATCTTCTTCACGTGGGGCGAGATATTCAGCCTGTTTCCGTCGACCTGCACCGATACTTTCGGGCCGAAGTTCGCGACGGTGAACACGAGCCTGCTCTACACGGCGAAGGGAACCTCCGTCTTCCTCGTTCCACTCGCGAACGTGCTCAAGGATTGGACCGGGAACTGGCACGCCGTCTTCGTTGTCACGGCAATCGCCAACTTTGTCGTCGTCGCGCTCGCGCTGTTCGTCCTGCGTCCGCTGCGCGCGAGACAACAGGCTTCCGGCAATGCGTCGGTGGCCGCGCAGAAGGCCGTCGCCGGGTAAGCTACGCTGAGCCGCGGCGCCTCTTCGTCGGAGGCGCCGCGGAACCGCTTTCGGCGTTCATGCAGCGTTGATGCGGCATTGCACGACGAACCAAGCTTTCGGAGAGACATCATGCTCGACCAATCTACCAGAACCACCAAGCCCTCGCCTGGGGCGAGCCCCGCAGAAGACGCGCCGAAAATCGACGGTGGCGCAGTCGATGTGCCTTCGCAAGAGACCGACGGCTTTCATCTGGTCATCGATGCCCTCAAGCTGAACGGGATCGACACGATCTTTGGTCTGCCCGGTATTCCGATAACCGATCTCACGCGCAAGTTGCAGGGCGCGGGCATGCGCGTGATCTCCTTCCGCCATGAGCAGAACGCCGGGTATGCCGCTTCGATCGCCGGCTTCATGACGCAGAAGCCGGGCATCTGCCTGACGGTGTCAGCACCAGGCTTCATGAACGGATTGGCGGCCCTCGCCAACGCCACTACAAACTGCTTTCCGATGATCCTCATCAGCGGCTCGAGCGAGCGCGAGATCGTCGACTTACAGCAGGGCGACTACGAGGAGATGGACCAACTCGCCATTGCGCGGCCGCACGCCAAGGCCGCCTTTCGGGTCCTCCACGCCGAGGACATCGGCGTGGGCGTGGCGCGGGCGATTCGTGCCGCTCTCTCCGGCCGCCCCGGCGGCGTCTATCTCGACCTGCCGGCGAAGCTCTTTCCGCAAATGATGGACGCGGAGGCGGGGCGGCAGTCACTGATCAAGGTCGTAGATCCGGCGCCGCGCCAGATCCCGGCGCCGGATGCCGTGCAGCGCGCGCTCGATTTGCTCCGGAACGCCAAGCGTCCGCTCATCATCCTCGGCAAGGGTGCGGCGTACGCGCAAGCTGATGGGGATATCCGCGCGTTGGTCGAAAAGACCGGCATTCCTTACCTTCCCATGTCGATGGCCAAGGGCCTGTTGCCCGACACGCACGAGCAATCGGCATCCGCCGCGCGTTCGTACGTGCTGCCGGAAGCCGACGTCGTTATGCTGATCGGCGCGCGCCTCAACTGGCTGCTTTCGCAAGGCAAGGGCAAGACGTGGGGCGCCGCTTCGCCCAAAGCGTGGGGCGGCCAGAAGTTCGTCCAGATCGACATCTCGCCGCAGGAGGCGGACAGCAACGTCCGCATCGACGCGCCGATCGTCGGCGACATCGGTTCGTGCGTCTCGGCCATGCTCAAGGCCATAGGATCGAACTGGCCGACGCCGCCGGCCGAGTGGCTCGACGCCATCGGCGAGCGTAAGACCAAGAACGTCGCCAAGATGGGGGAGTCGCTGGCGAAGAATCCATCGCCAATGAATTTCCATAGCGCGCTGAACGTCGTGCGCGACATTGTCAAGGCGAACCCGGATGCCATCCTCGTCAACGAAGGCGCCAACGCGCTCGACTTCACGCGCAGCATCGTGGACATGTACAAGCCGCGCAAGCGACTGGATGTCGGCACGTGGGGGGTCATGGGCATTGGCATGGGCTTTTCGGTCGCTGCCGCCGTGGTCAGCGGCGAGCAGGTGATCGCGGTCGAGGGCGACAGCGCCTTCGGTTTCTCAGGCATGGAGTGCGAGACCATCTGCCGCTACAACCTGCCGGTCTGCGTCGTGATCATGAATAACAACGGCGTCTACCGGGGCGATGAGGTGAATGCCGCCGGGGGAGGCGATCCCTCTCCGCTCGTGTTCGTGAAGGGCGCGCGCTACGAGAAACTGATGGAGGCTTTCGGCGGAGTGGGTGTGATGGCGTCGACCCCGGCCGAGCTTCGCGACGCGATGGAAGAGGCGATCCGCTCGCGCAGGCCGACCCTGATCAACGCGGTGATCGACGAGAAGGCGGGCACGGAAAGCGGCCGCATCACGAGTCTCAATCCCGCCGCGAAAAAGAAGCCGTAGACATCGTCTCGGTCGAAGCAGCGTGTTCGGAACCGTCGAATCGGATAGGGGAATGTAATGGGCAAGGCACTGGACGGCATCAAGATTCTCGATTTCACGCACGTTCAATCGGGACCAACCTGCACGCAGCTGCTCGCGTGGTTGGGCGCAGATGTGATCAAGGTGGAGCGCGCCGGCGAGGGTGACATCACGCGCGGCCAGCTGCGTGACATCCCCGACGTCGACAGCCTGTATTTCACCATGCTCAACCACAACAAGCGCTCGATCACGGTCGACGCAAAGAACCCACAGGGCAAGCAAGTGCTCGAAGCACTGGTCAAGCACTGCGACGTGCTGGTCGAGAACTTCGCGCCTGGTGCCCTCGATCGCATGGGGCTGACCTGGGAACACATCCAGTCTGTCAATCCGCGCATGATCGTGGCTTCGGTCAAGGGCTTCGGTCCGGGACCCTATGAGGACTGCAAGGTGTACGAGAACGTCGCCCAATGCGCGGGCGGCTCCGCCTCGACGACAGGTTTCGACGATGGCCCGCCGCTTGTCACTGGCGCCCAGATCGGCGACTCGGGAACGGGACTGCACCTCGCGCTGGGCATCGTGGCCGCGCTCTATCAGCGCAATACCAGCGGACGTGGACAACGCGTGCTCGCTGCGATGCAGGACGGGGTGCTCAACCTGTGCCGCGTTAAATTGCGCGACCAGCAGCGCCTCGATCGCACGCATGTGATGGAGGAGTATCCACAGTATCCCCATGGCAAGTTCCTCGAAGCCGTGCCGCGCGCGGGCAACGCATCGGGGGGTGGACAGCCCGGGTGGATCCTGAAATGCAAAGGTTGGGAGACCGACCCGAATGCCTACATCTACTTCATCACGCAAGCCCCGGTGTGGAAGGACATCTGCGAGGTGATTGGACGTCCGGAGTGGCTCACCGATTCGCGATACGCCACGCCCAAGGCGCGCTTGCCGCACCTCATGGAGATCTTCGACGAGATCGAGAAGTGGACCAAGACCAAGACCAAGTTCGAGGCGATGGACATCCTCAATAAGCGCGACATTCCGTGCGGCCCCATCCTGTCGATGAAGGAGATCGCCGAGGAACCGTCGTTGCGCAAGACCGGGACGGTTGTCGAGGTCGACCATCCGAAACGCGGCAAGTATCTGTCGGTCGGCAACCCGATCAAGATGTCAGACAGCTCGACCGAGGTAAAGCGTTCGCCTCTGCTCGGTGAGCACACCGACGAAGTGCTCGCCGAACTCGGCTATAGCAAGGAAAAGGTGGCCGCCCTGCGTGCCGCCAAGGTCATCTGACCGACTGCCGTACGTATCGCAACAAGGCACCTGCACTCGCGGGTGAAATCTCCAAGGACCCACGATGGCGAATAATAAAACCGAAGTGCGCCGCATTCTGGACAAGGTGAAGTCGGAAGGACGCACCTCGCTGACCGCGCCTGAAGGCAAGCTCGTGTGTGATGCATACGGCATCGCCGTGCCCAAGGAAGGCGTCGCAACGACTGCCGCCGAGACAGCAAAGCTCGCCACCAGCATCGGCTTTCCGGTCGTGCTCAAGATCGTGTCGCCTGAAATACTGCACAAGACCGAGGCCGGCGGCGTCCTGGTCGGCGTCAAGAGCGCCGAAGACGCGCAACGCGGCTACGACACGATCATGGCCAACGCCAAGAAGTACGATGCAACGGCCAAGCTGCTCGGCGTTCAGGTGCAGCAGATGCTGCAGGGCGGACAGGAAGTCATCATCGGCGCGGTCACCGACCCGTCGTTCGGGAAGCTGGTCGCATTCGGCCTGGGCGGCGTGCTGGTCGAAGTGCTCAAGGACATCACTTTCAGGCTCGCACCCGCATCCAAGGACGACGCCCTCTCGATGCTCGACGGCATCGCCGCCGCGGAGATCCTCAAGGGGGTGCGTGGCGCCGACCCGGTCGATCGCAACGCGCTTGCCGGCATGATCCAGAACGTGTCGCAACTGATCGCGGACTTTCCCGAAATCAGCGAGATGGATCTCAATCCGGTGTTCGCAACCAAGCAGGGCGCGATCGCCGCCGACGTGCGCATCGTCGTCGATTTCGAACCTGCGCCCGCGCGCTTCCGCCCCGCGCACGACGATATCGTGCGCGACATGAACCGGATCATGAAGCCCGACGCCGTCGCAGTGATCGGTGCGTCGAGCGAAGAAGGCAAGATCGGCAATTCGGTGATGAAGAACCTCATCAATGGCGGCTACAAGGGCGAGATCTATCCGATCAACCCCTCTGCATCCGAGATCATGGGGCGCAAAGCGTACAAGAGCGTCAAGGACGTTCCCGGAAAGATCGACGTCGCCGTGTTCGCGATTCCCGCCAAGTTCGTCGCCGCCGCGCTGGTCGAGGTCGGCGAGAAAAAAATACCCGGCGCGGTGCTGATTCCGTCGGGATTCGCCGAGACCGGCAACGTCGAGGGCCAAAAGGAGATCCAGGACATCGGGCGCAAGTACGGTGTGCGCCTCATGGGTCCCAACATCTATGGCTTCTATTACACGTGGAAGAACCTGTGCGCGACTTTCTGCACCGCGTACGACGTCAAAGGCCACGCCGCGCTGTCGTCGCAGTCGGGCGGTATCGGCATGGCGATCATCGGCTTCTCGCGCTCGGCCAAGATGGGCGTGTCGGCGATCGTGGGTCTGGGCAACAAGTCCGACATCGACGAGGATGACCTGCTGACGTTCTTCGAGCAGGACGACAACACGACAATCATCGCGCAGCACTGCGAAGATCTGAAGGACGGCCGCGCCTTTGCCGAAGTGGCGAAGCGCGTCTCCAAGAAGAAGCCGATCGTCATGCTGAAGGCAGGACGCACCAGCATGGGCGCGCGCGCCGCGAGCTCGCACACCGGCGCGCTCGCCGGCAACGACAAGATCTACGAGGACGTGCTCAGGCAATCGGGTGTGATCCGCGCGCGAAGCTTGCGCGACCTGCTCGAGTTCGCGAGGGCAATTCCGATCCTCGCCACGCCCAAGGGAGAGAACGTTCTCATCATCACCGGCGCCGGCGGCTCCGGTGTTCTGCTGTCCGACGCCTGTGTCGACAACGGCCTTTCGCTGATGGCGATGCCGCCCGACCTCGACGCGGCGTTTCGCAAGTTCATTCCCCCGTTCGGCGCGGCCGGCAACCCGGTTGACATCACCGGCGGCGAGCCCCCGAAGACCTACCAGAACACGGTGAAGCTCGGCCTCGAGGACCCGCGTATCCACGCGCTCATCCTGGGCTACTGGCACACCATCGTCACGCCGCCGATGGTGTTCGCGCAGAAAATGGTCGAGGTGATCGACGAAATGCGAGCCAAGGGCATCCAGAAGCCCGTCGTGGTATCGCTCGCGGGCGACGTCCAGGTGGAAGAGGCCGCGGAGCATCTTTTCGCGCACGGCATCCCCGCGTATCCGTACACGACCGAAACGCCGGTCGCGGTGCTCGGCGCGAAGTACAAGTGGGCACGCGGCGCCGGCCTGATCTGACCGCCACGTAACGCATTGCGCGCGGCCGGGCCGGCTTGCGCCTGGCGAAGACCTGAGCGAACATGCCGTCGCCCGCCTTGCGGGCGACGGCATTCGCCTCGACTTTTGACCCAGACCCAGACCAATGAACGCGAACCTAGGCGCCTTGCTGCGCGATCATTCTCTGGAGCGCGCCGACGCACCCTGCATTCTTATTCCGGACGGCCCGGTGATCCGCTATGAGGAGCTCGATGCGACCGCGGCGCGCATCGCGGCGGCGCTGGCCAACGCGGGGTGTGAGCTGGGTGATCGCGTCGCGGTACAGGTCGACAAGTGCTGGGAAGCGCTCGCCCTCTATCTAGCCTGCCTGCGCGGCGGGTTCGTCTATCTCCCTCTCAACACCGGCTACCAGAAAAGCGAGCTGCGCTATTTTTTCGACGACGCCGAGCCGCGCGTAATCGTCGGGCGACGCGAATCGCAAGCAGCCCTCTCCGAGCTGCGGCCGCAGGCGACGGTGCTAACGCTCGCCTCGGGCGAAGGCACGCTGCTCGATGCCGCACGCACCCACGACGGGAGCTTCGAGCCGGTGCAGCGCGCCCCCGACGATCTGGCGTCGATCCTCTATACCTCGGGCACCACCGGACGCGCCAAGGGCGCGATGCTGACGCATCGTAACCTCGCCAGTAACGCGCTGACGCTGGTGAATCAGTGGGGCTTCACCCACGATGACGTCCTGCTGCACGCGCTGCCTCTCTACCACGTGCACGGCCTGTTCGTGGCGTGCCATTGCGCGCTGCTCGCCGGCGCGCGCTTGCTGTGGCATGCGAAATTCGACGCCGCGAAGACGCTGGAATCGCTGCCGCATGCCACGGTGATGATGGGCGTGCCGACCTTTTACTCGCGGCTGCTCTCCGATCCGCGCTTCGATACGAATGTGTGCGCGAACATGCGCCTTTTTATCTCCGGCTCCGCGCCCTTGCTGCCCGAGACGTTCAACGAGTTCGAGCGGCGGACGGGACAGCGCATTCTCGAGCGCTACGGAATGACCGAGACCGGGATGAACACGTCGAATCCGCTAAATGGCGAGCGCCGATGCGGCAGCGTCGGGCGGCCGCTGCCGGGCGTGACCGTACGGGTCGTCGACGCGGCGGGCGCCGCATGTGCAGCCGGAGAGGTCGGCACCATCGAAATCAAGGGGCCGAACGTGTTCGGCGGCTACTGGCGCATGCCCGAGAAAACACAAACCGAATTCACTCACGACGGATTCTTCCGCACCGGCGACATGGGCGAGCTCGCGCCCGATGGCTACCTCAAGATCGTCGGCCGTGCCAAGGACCTCATCATCACCGGCGGACTCAATGTGTATCCCAAGGAGATCGAGGAACGCATCGACGCGCTGCCCGGTGTGATCGAATCGGCGGTGATAGGCATACCGGATGCGGACTTCGGCGAGGCCGTGACCGCAGTGGTGGTGGCGAACGGCCTGGACGCACCGACCGAGGCTGCCATCATCGCCGCGCTCAAAGCGGAGATCGCCTCGTTCAAGGTACCCAAGCACGTGCACTTCGTCGACGACCTTCCGCGCAACGCGATGGGCAAGGTCGAGAAGAATTCGCTGCGCAAGCGCTACGGCACTGCTTGACGTTCAGCCAGTGATCGCCTTCCACGCGAAAAAGCTCGCCACCGCGTAGAGCAGACATGCGAATGCGCGCCGCAGCCGCGCCACCGGCCAGCGATGCGCGAAGCGCGCGCCGATCGGCGCGACGACGATGCTCGACGCGACGATCGCCAGCAGCGCCGGAACGTAGATGAAGCCCACCGTATACTGGGGCAAATCGGCCTGACGCAATCCGGCGACGATGAAGCCGACGGTTCCGGCAGCGGCGATGGGCATGCCGAGCGCAGCCGACGTTCCGACTGCACTACGTATGCGCACGTTGCATGCGGTCATGAATGGCACCGCCAGAAAAGCGCCGCCGGCACCAACCATGCTCGCCACTGCGCCGATGAAGCTTCCGACCACGAACATTCCCGGCGTGCCGGGCAGCTCGCGCGTCGGCCTGGGCTTGCGATCGGAAAGCATGGTCGTGGCGATGAACCCGGCGAACACGGCGAACATGCCCGACAGCAGTCCCGCCCGCATGCCGCTCACGATCTGCGGGCCGACCAGCGAGCCGAACATCATGCCCGGCGCAAGCTTCCACACGATTGGCCAGACGACGGCCTGGTGCGCGTGGTGCGCGCGAACGCTGGATACCGAGGTGAACATGATGGTGGCCATCGAGGTGGCGATCGCCATGTGCAGGATCTGATCCTGCGGAAAATGCTCGCGGGTGAAAATGAGCACCAGCAACGGAACGATGGTCATGCCGCCGCCTACGCCGAGCAGGCCCGCGAGAAAGCCGACGACGCAGCCGATGGCGATGAATGCGGGGAACAGCCACCATTCCACGGCGGCCGCCCTCAGCCGCGACGCGCCGCGAGGCGCGTGTTACGTGGCGCGCGCACGCGCAAGCTTGGTGGTGATGAATTTCCAGTCGTGCGTTTCGACCGGCGTAATCGACAGCCGGTTGCCGCGCTGGAGCAGTCGCAACGACGCGAGCTCAGGCGTGGCGCGCAATTCCGCCAGCGGGATCAGGCGCGTTTTCTCGACCAGCGTGACCTCGACGTTGAACCAGCGCGGCGCATCGCGCGTCGCCTTGGCGTCGAAATATTTGCTCTTGCGGTCGAACTGGGTTGCATCCGGATACGCCGAGCGACTCACCCGCACGATGCCGGCGATGCCGGGCTCGGGACAGCTCGAGTGATAGAAAAAGGCCAGATCGCCGACCTGCATCTCATCGCGCATGAAGTTGCGCGCCTGGTAGTTGCGGACGCCGTACCAGGCCACGGTCTTTTTCGGCATCGCCGCCAAATCATCGATCGAGACGTCGTCGGGCTCGGATTTCATCAGCCAGTGGCGCATGGCGCATTCCAGGAGATGCGGAAAAAAAAGCGGCGCCACTGTCGCAGCGCCGCGCTACAAGATGTCCCCCGCCTGTGCCGTACCAACCGTGGTCTTGAACCTGAGTTCAAGAGGGTCGCCTGCCAGGGCCATCAGGCGCTTCCCGCGTAGGGAACGCACACAGGCCCGATCAAGGCGCGGCAACCTCGCTATCGTAGCATTGGTTCAAAGAACGTAAGGCCAGTTCGAACACTGCAGGGAACAATCGGCGCAGTCGGCGCACTCTCCCACTACATCAGCTTGTCCTGCTCTGCCATCGCACGATCGATGGCCGACTGCATGGCTGAAATTCTACGCTTTGTGCCGCTGCTGTCAAAGCTCGTCTTCGCACCGCCTTTCGCGCTCAGCAACTCGTGCGCGATGTTGAGCGCCGCCATCACGGCGATGCGCTCGGTGCCGGCGATCTTGCCGGCCTCGCGTATCTCGCGCATGCGGCGGTCGAGATACTGCACCGCCCGCATGAGCTCTTCCCGCTCTGACTCCTTGCAGGCGACGCGGTACTCGCGACCCAGGATGGAAACATCGAGCATTGTTGATGGATCGTCCATAGGAAGCCGCCGCTGCGGGCTATTGCGGAAGGCGCTGCAGCAACACGTCGAGCCGTGACGTCGCCGCGGCCATCTTGTCCGACAGCTGTCGGCTTTGCTCGTGCGCACGCGCCAGCTCGCGCGTGAGCGAGGCATTCTCGGCGCGCAGGCGATGGTACTCGGCGAGCAGCGCCGCCAGCTTCTGCTCGAGCCCCGCCAGTTCGGAATCCATCAGCGACTATAGGCGGAAGATTTCGGCGCCGTCAACCTGACGCGAGAGGCTCGTAGCGAACTTCGAGAATCTCGAGCTCCTCGACGCCTCCAGGCGTCTTCAGCGTCACCACGTCTCCCTCACGGGACTTGATGAGCGCGCGCGCCATCGGCGACATCCAGCTGATGTAGCCGCGCTCGGTGTCGATTTCATCGATGCCGACGATGCTCACGGTTCGTTGCTTGCCCGCGCGGTCGCGCACGGTGACCGTCGCACCGAAAAACACGCGGTCGGCATCGTCGTCGTCGCGGCGCACCATCGGATCGACGACCTCCGCGCGGTCGAGACGGTCGACCAGGAAGCGGATGCGCCGATCGATCTCGCGCAGGCGCTTCTTGCCGTAGATGTAGTCGCCATTTTCAGAACGATCGCCGTTGCCCGCCGCCCACGCTACTGTTGCCACCAAGGCGGGGCGTTCGACATCGACCAACGCATCGAGCTCGGCCT
Source organism: uncultured beta proteobacterium (assembly GCA_963816915.1). Taxonomy (GTDB): domain Bacteria; phylum Pseudomonadota; class Gammaproteobacteria; order Burkholderiales; family Casimicrobiaceae; genus PALSA-1003. The sequence continues at coordinate 1,043,129 of CAWFMK010000004.1, read as the reverse complement.
TGAGCCGCGTGAAGCCCGCCGGTGTGACGTAGTTGTGCGCTCCGGGAGGCAACGCGATGGCCTCGACGCTGACCTCGTCGAGTTCGTCCTCGTCGTTTTCGCGGGTAAAGGCTTTGTTCATGGGGCTTGCCGAGTGAGATCGTGCGCTCCTGCCGTCAGTATAGGACAGCGCGGCGGCCGCCACGTTCGATGCGCGCCCGCGTGATGGCTAGCGCGGCGGAAGGTGAGAACGCGCTGTCGCAAGCACCGCGCAGAGCTGCTCGGCGCCGTCGATGAATCGCGGCCCCGCGCGGTGAAGCAGATCGGCGTCGACCACGGACAGGTTGTCGAGCGCGACCGCCGGGAGCGTTTTCCAGGCCCGCCACGCATCCAGCCATGCCGGACGGACCGCGCCGTCGGCGCCGGCGACGATGGCCTCTGGCGCCGCCGCGAGTACCGCTTCGATGCTCACCTCGGGAGCGGGCAGCGGCAGGTTGCCGAAAACGTTGCGTCCGCCGCAGAGCTCGATCGCCGCGGTGATCAGGTGTCCACCGCCCACGGTATACATGGGCTTGTCCCATATCTCGTAAAAGACGCGCACCGCAGGTGCGCCCATATAGCGCTGCCTGAGCACGCGCAGGCGCGCGCGCAGCGCCGCCGCCACGACCGCCGCGTGCTCGGCATGCCCGGTCAGCGTGCCGAGGCGCTCGAGGTCGTCGGCAATCGCCACGGGGGTCCGCGGGTCGGACACGTAGATGGCGATGTTCATCGCGCGCAGCCGCTCGAGTTGCAGCGGCGCGAGATAGGGCCAGGTGACGATCAGATCCGGCCTGAGCGCGGCGATGCCTTCCAGGCTGACCGCGTTGGCATCGCCGACCTTCGGCACGCTGCGCGCCTCGGCGGGCCAGTCGGCGGGAGCGAGCACGCCGACGACCTCACGCCCCGCGCCCGCTGCGAACAGGAGCTCGGTAGCATGCGGCGCGAGGCTCACGACGCGGCGTGCCGCTGCGTCCAGCGACACCCGGGCGCCGAGCGCATCGGTCACCGCGACCTGCGCCTCAGCCGCGCATGCGCCCAAGAGCAGGATGGTCAACGCCAGCGTGCGCATGTCGGTCGCCGGTCAGTATCTGAAACGCACGCCGGCGAACAGATTGGCGCTGGCGGTGTTGTAGTCGGCGGCCAATTCGTAATGCTTGTCGAAAATATTGCCCGCGACCGCGAACAGCGTCCAGCGCGTGGCGAGCGCGTACTCGGCATTGAGATTGACCACCGCGTAGCCGCCCATTCGACGCGCGTTCGCGGCATCGTCGTAGCGCGCCGACGACGCCGTGAGCTGCACGCCGAGCAGCCATCCGTCGATCGCCTGCGTTGCGTCGAGCGCGCCATAGCGCCGCGCACGACGCGGCAGCACGTTGCCGGTGGCGTCATCATAGGGACGCGCGAAATCCATGCTTCCCTTGATCGTGGTGTCGTGCAGCACTGCCTGCAGCTCCAGCGTGACGCCTTCGAGCGTGGCGTTGGCGACATTCTGCGGAGCGCAGTTGAAATTCGCATCGCATTCGAACACGATCAGCTGGCGAACTCGGTTGCGATAGGCGACGATCCCGGCGTTGATCGAGCTGTCCGCGTAGCGCAGCGCGGCCTCGACATTGCGCGCGGTTTCCGGAACCAGCCCGGGGTTGGAAAATCCCGGAAAATACAGATCGTTGAACGTCGGCGCCTTGAAGCCGGTGCCATAGCTGGCGCTCGCCCGCCATCCCGGCGCGAACGCGTACGCGTAAGCGAAGGTCCCCGAGTTCTGGCCGCCGTATTGCGTACTGTTGTCACGACGCAGGTTCGCCTGGATGGCGTTCGGCCCATCCTGCAGCTGATAGACGCCCACGACCGCGTTGGTGTCGCGCGAGGTCACCTCGAGGCCGGCGTTGGTGTTAAGCCGCTCCTCGCGACGCGTCACCGCGAGGCCGAGGGTACCGCCCGGGAACAGTTCCGCTTTCGGCAGCGTGAAGTCGTTCTGCCACAGGTACTGACGCTGCGTGGTCTTGAACGGCGACTCGCCGAAGCCGGTCCGCGTGCGGCTGTCGGCGACCGCGACGCCCGCCTCGAGCGTGCTCGTCCAGAACGATGCGAGCCGGTTGCGGCTGGCGAGCGCATACGTTTGCACGGTGGTGAGGGTGCGATCGTCGAAGTCCAAACCGGCGTCGAACTGCGCGTTCAGGCGACTGTAGAAAGCCTGCGCCGAGAGCACCTGTTCAGGCGCGAAGCTGTACGCCAGCGTGGCGCTGCCGCTGCCATTGTCGTAGCCGTCGCGGTCGCCGTTGTAGCTGAAATTGGCCGGGTTGGCGATGGCGTTGAAGCCCGCGCTGCGGTTGTACCCGCCTTGCAGCGCGAATCGCCACGGCCCCTCGGTCCCCGACGCGCCCGCAGTAAACTGCGCGGTATCGAAAGTCCCATATCCGGCGCTGGCATTAGCGGCCGGCGCGCCGAGACCGCTTCGCGTGAAGATCTGGATCACGCCGCCGATGGCGTCGGCGCCGTAGAGGCTCGCCGCCGGTCCGCGCAGGATCTCGATGTGATCGATCTGGTCCAGCGGTATGGCTTCGAACGCGGTGGTGCCGGTGCTCACGGCGCTCACCCGCAGCCCATCGATGAGCACCAGCGTCTGGTTGGCGTTGGCCCCGCGCAGGAACACGCCGGTCGTCGACGCCGGGCCGCCGTTGGCGACAATCTGCACGCCGGGCTGGCGCTGCAGCAGATCGGCGAGGCTTTGCGCGCCGGCGCGCGCGATCTCGTCGGGGCCGATCACGGTGACGTCGGCGAGCAATTGATCGAAGTACTGCGGCGAACGCGCGGCGGTCACCACGATGGGGTCGAGCAGCGTCGGGGTGGGCGCCGTTGCGGGAGAAGGCGACGGCGCAGCGGCGCCCGCCGCAAGCACCAGGTTGCCGAGAAAGGCGCCGGTGCAGACGCGGCGGCGCAAAGGCCGCAACAAGAACAAGGGAAAGGACATGACCCGGCTCCGCATCGTCGTGCGTCCCCGCACGAGCGTGGATCGACATCGCGGAGGGAACGGCGGCGGCTCAGGGCACGGCAGGCGCCTATCCGACATCGCCTCCCGCGAAGGACCTGAATCCGGCGCGCGCACCCGGTGCGACGGCGACGGCTGCAGGCCGGTCTCCGGGCTCGTCGGTCCTGGCCGCTCGCCTTCCCACCCGCGTTGCGAGCAGTGGCACGAAGAGCGACCCACACCAACTTACCGTTGCGGGGGCAGCGCCGGATTCGCGCGACGAGCGCGTTGCACCGGCTTCCCGTTTCACCCGCGGCGCGGAATGCGGCGCGGACACCTGCAGCGCGATTATAGCGATGCGAAAGCCCCCCGCGCATATCCGATCGCGCTGCTATAATCTTTGCCCGTTTTCGATGTCCGCGCGTGCTACCGTTCAAGTGACCCGCAAGCTGTACATCCGCACCTTCGGCTGCCAGATGAACGAGTACGACTCGGACAAGATGGCCGACGTCCTGCACGCCGCGGAGGGGCTGGAGCTGACGGCTGAGCCGGCCGACGCCGATGTGATCCTGTTCAACACCTGCTCGGTGCGCGAAAAGGCGCAGGAGCGCGTGTTCCACGATCTCGGTCGCGTGCGCGAGCTCAAGGCCTCCAATCCTAACCTCATCATCGGTGTCGGCGGCTGCGTTGCCAGCCAGGAAGGCGCGGCCATCGTTGCGCGCGCGCCCTACGTAGACGTCGTGTTCGGACCGCAGACGCTGCATCGGCTGCCCGAGCTGATCGCGCGCCGCCGCGAAAGCGGTCGCGCGCAAGTCGACATCAGCTTTCCCGAGATCGAGAAGTTCGATCACCTGCCGCCGGCGCGGGTCGACGGACCGTCGGCGTACGTGTCGATCATGGAAGGCTGCAGCAAGTACTGCAGCTTCTGCGTGGTTCCGTACACCCGCGGCGAAGAGGTGTCGCGCCCGTTCGACGATGTGCTCACCGAAGTCGCCGACCTGGCCGACCAGGGCGTGACCGAGGTCACGCTGTTGGGCCAGAACGTCAACGCCTACCGCGGCCGCATGGACGAGTCGGGCGAATTCGCGGACCTCGCCACGCTGGTCGAGTATCTGGCCGAGATCGACACGCTAGAACGCATCCGCTTCACGACGTCGCACCCCAAAGAGATGACGCGTTCGTTGATCGACGCCTACCGGCGCGTGCCCAAGCTCGTGTCGCACCTGCACCTGCCGGTGCAGTCGGGGTCGGATCGGGTGCTGGCGGCGATGAAGCGGGGGTATACCGCTGTCGAGTACAAATCGATCGTGCGCGCGTTGCGCGATGCTCGCCCGGCGCTGTCGCTGTCGTCGGATTTCATCGTCGGCTTTCCGGGAGAGAGCGACGCGGACTTCGAGCAGACGCTGGACCTGATCGACGAGGTCGTCTTCGATGGCAGCTTCAGCTTCCTGTACAGCGCGCGCCCGGGGACACCGGCAGCGCAGTTCACCAAAACCGTCGCCCATGAGGTCGGACAGGCGCGGCTGGCTCGGCTGCAGGCGCGCGTCGACGCGCAGTACGGCGCTGCCAGCCGGGCGATGGTGGGGCGGCGCGAGCGGGTGCTGGTCACCGGCCGCGCGGCGCGTGGCGACGGTGACCTCGCAGCGCGCACGGAAAACAACCGTGTGGTGAACTTTCCTGGCGGCGATGGTCTGATCGGACGGCATATCGACGTCAGCATCACGGCGGCGCTGGCGCACTCCTTGCGTGGCGACGCTGTCGCCAGCACGGCGATGAGTACCAGTCACTCCACTATTTAACGCACCGGTTCGCGCCAAGCGCGCGAGCACCGAACTTGATCGAGGAACAAGCATGATCAAATTCCGCCACCTGGCCCTGCCCGCGCTGGCGGGCATGCTCGCGCTGTCGGGCTGCGCCACCACACCTCCCGCCGGTCCGGAAGTGGCGCAAGTGGCCGCCACGGCCGCCGCGGCCGGCGCCGTGGCCGCGAACAACAATCCGGCGCCGCGCTCGTCGGCGCCAGGATCGCCGAGCGCGTCGCCGGCGGCATCGGCCGCGGCGGCCGCCGCCGCGGCGGCGGTTGCGGCGCTCGGCAACCAGAAGCCCTTCGCCGACGTCATCAAGGGCGCCAAGGAAATTCCCGGCTACTTCAACCTCTACCAGCGCGACGACAAGGTTTGGATCGAGATTCCGCCCGAGCAGTTCGATCAGCCCTTTTTCTTCGCCTTCAATTTGTCGACCGGGATCGGCGAGAAGATGCTTTTCGGCGGCCTTGCTCTCGACAGCTTCGTCGCGTCGTTTCATCGGCTGAGCCCGACGCAGGTTCAGCTCATCGCGCGCAACACCGATTTCTATGCGACGCCCAGCACGCCCGAAGCGCGCGCCGTGGGCGCGGCTTTCTCCGACAGCCTGCTCGCCGCCGCTCCGGTCGTGAGCCAACCCCATCCGGAGCGCAAGTCGGTGCTGGTCGAAGCGAACATGCTGCTATTCGCCGACATCCCCGGAGCCAACGCCATGCTCGAGCGGGCCTACCGGCAGTCGTACTCCTTCGACGCGCGCAACTCATCGATCACCAAGGTGCGTGCGACCCCCGACCTCGTCGCCATCGACATCAACGCGCACTATGCGCTGCAGCGCGTGAGCCAGGCCGCGCCCGGCGGGAGCTACCCGACGCCACCGGCGACGGTGCCCGACATCCGCAGCTTGTTCCTGGGCTTCTATTACAGCATCGCCAAACTGCCCGCGGAGCCGATGCACCCGCGGCCAGCCGATGCCCGCATTGGTTACTTCACGCAGGAGCGCTACGATTTCAGCAATGACCACGCGCTCACGCCGAAGGTCAATCTCATCGAGCGCTGGCGCCTGGAGAAAAAAGACCCGGCTGCCGAGGTGTCGGAGCCCAAGCAGCCGATCGTTTTCTGGATCGACCGGACGATCCCGATCAAGTACCGCCAGGCCATTGTCGACGGCGTGCTTGAATGGAACAAGGCTTTTGAGAAAGCGGGATTCAAGGATGCGATCGAGGCCAGGATTCAGCCCGACGACGCCGATTTCGACACGCTCGACGTTCGTCACGCTTCGATTCGGTGGATGCCCTCCGCGCGGCCGATGTTCGGCGGTATCGGGCAAGTGCTGGTCGATCCGCGCACTGGCGAAATTCTCGAAGCGGACATCGGGATCGATCCGGCCCGCGTGCGCAGCAGTCGCGCCATGCGCGTCGAGCAGATCAATCCTACCGCGGCGCCGACCGCCTATATGTCGCAACCCGAGCGCATGTGCATGCAGCAGGATTACGCGGCACAGGAACTGAACTTCGCCTTCGACCTGCTCGAGGCGCGCGGCGATCTCGACCCCGATGGACCCGAGGCCGAGGCCTTCGTGCTCGCCGACCTCAAGGACACGACGATGCACGAAGTGGGACACGCGCTGGGGCTGCGCCACAATTTCCGCGCGTCGACGGTCTATTCGCAGGCGCAGCTTTCCGACAGCCAGTTCACGCGCGAGCACGGCATCGCCGGCTCGGTGATGGAATACAACGCGGTCAACATCGGGCTGCCAGGTGAGCGCCAGGGCGCGTTCGGCATGACCACCCTGGGTCCCTACGACTACTGGGCGATCGAGTATGGCTACAAGGAAGTGCCGCGCGACAACGAAGCCGCCGACCTGCGCAAGATCGCCGCGCGCAGCAACGAGCCGCTGCTCGCGTATGCCACCGACGAGGACAACGATTTTGCGATCGACCCGGCGGTCAACCGGGGCGATCTCGGCAGCGACCCGCTGGAATTCGCGCGCCGTCGCCTGCTGCTGGTCCACGAACTATGGAACCGCTGGCAGGACCGCGAACTCAAGCCCGATGAGAGCTACGCGGTGCTGCGCAGGACCGTCGCCCGCGGCCTGGTTGTGATCGGCCGGTCGTCGGCGTCGGTGACGAAATACATTGGCGGCGTCAGCACGCTGCGCGATCAGCCGGGCAGTCCGCGGCCACCGCTCGATCCGATCAGCGCTGCAAAGCAGCGCGAGGCGCTCGACATCATCGCCGCGGGTCTCTTTTCTGCGGACAGCTTCCGCTTCAAGGCGTCGTTCATGCGTCGGCTGCAGGTCGATTACCTCGATCACAACGACCTCTTCGACATCGGCCTCTCCGCACCCGGCGTTGATTACTCACTGCCGGCGCAGGTGCTTCGCATCCAGCGTGATGTGCTAGGCACGCTGCTGAGCGATGCCGTCGCCCAGCGCATCATCGACAGCGAGGTGAAGCTCGACGATCCGAAGGGCGGGTTCCGGCTGTCCGAGCTCTACACGTCGCTGCACCGTTCGATCTGGAGCGAGCTCAAAAGCGCTCAGGAGATTCCGCCGCTGCGGCGCAGCCTGCAACGCGAACACCTTGCGCGCGTAGCCAACGCACTGGTACGTCCGTCGACGGGCATGCCCGCCGACGCGCGCGCACTGCTGCGCAGCGATGCCCGCCTGTTGCGCGACGAGCTCAAGGTGGCGGCCGCGCGAGCGCGCCTGTCGCCGGAGACGCAGTCGCACCTCGCGGAGAGCCTGTCCACGCTTGACGAAGCGTTGAAGGCCCCGCTGCAACGCCAAGGCGTCTGATGACCGGGTCGCGCGCGTGAAGACCGCTAGCGCCGAGCTCACGCTCGCGCCGCTGGACAATCGCGCGCTGGCCAATCTTTGCGGCGCTCTCGACACGAACCTGCGCCAGATCGAGTCGGCGCTCGAAGTGAGCATCGCTCGGCGCGGCGCGACGTTCACCGTGCGCGGCGCCCCGCCGCAAATCCATGCTGCCAACACCGCGCTGCACCACTTCTACACGCAGGCGCGCGAGCCGCTGACCGTGGACGACATCCAGCTCGGGCTCGTCGAGCTCGCGACCCTGGGCGAGTCTGCGAGCACGGCCGCGGAGAACGGCGACGCAACGCCGGCGTTGCGCACGCGGCGCGTCGACCTGCATGGTCGCACGCCCAACCAGACGCTGTACCTGCGCAACATCCAGGAGTACGACATCACCTTCGGCACGGGGCCCGCCGGCACCGGCAAGACGTACCTCGCGGTCGCGTGCGCGGTCGATGCGCTGGAGCGCGACCTGGTAAAGCGCCTCGTCCTGGTGCGTCCTGCGGTGGAAGCAGGCGAGCGGCTGGGTTTCCTGCCCGGAGATCTGGCGCAGAAGGTCGATCCTTATCTGCGCCCGCTCTACGACGCGCTCTATGACCTGATGGGCTTCGACAAGACCGCGAAGCTCTTTGAGCGCAATACGATCGAGATCGCTCCACTTGCGTACATGCGCGGTCGCACGCTCAACCATTCGTTCATCATCCTCGACGAAGCGCAGAATACGACGCCCGAGCAGATGAAAATGTTCCTCACGCGCATCGGCTTCGGAACCAAGGCGGTGGTGACTGGAGACGTCACCCAGATCGATCTTGCGCGCGGACAGAAAAGCGGGCTGATCGAGGCGCGGCGCGTGCTCAAGGACGTGCGCGGCATCGCGCTCACCGAATTCACCAGCGCCGACGTGGTGCGCCACCCGCTGGTGCAGAAAATCATCAACGCCTACGAGAAATATACGCACAGCGAGCGCGTCGACGCGCCGCCCGCGCCGCCCACGGCGCTGCGCTGACTTTGATGGCGCGCGCGCGCAGCAGCGACCGGACGCGGCGCGCCGACCGAACTGTCCTCAAGCTCGGTGCCGCGCGGCACGCGCATTCGCGCCCGGTGTTGTCGCTCACGGTGCAATACGCGGCGCGCGGCGCGGATCTTCCGGCACGTCCCTTGCTTCGCCGTTGGGTGTCGGCCGCGATGCAAGGCAGCATGCGCGTTACGCTGCGCTTCGTCGATACCGCCGAAGGGCGCGCGCTCAACCGCGACTACCGCCGCAAGGACGCGCCCACCAACGTGCTGGCGTTCGTGTACGATGATGTGTCGGGAGGCGACATCGTGCTCTGTGCGCCGGTCATCAGACACGAGGCACGCGAACAAAAAAAGGCGTTCGGGGTGCATTGTGCGCATCTCGTCGTTCATGGAATGCTGCATTTGCAGGGGTACGATCATCACAGGCGGTCCGACGCTGCGCGCATGGAGGCGAAGGAGATCGCCGTATTGGGCGAGCTCGGCTTCGCCGACCCGTACGCCGCGGCCGGTTCACTCCGATGACGATGGCTCCGGAGCCGCCCGACCGCAATGCCCTGAAGCCGACGCTGCTCGAGCGCCTGTCGGCGTTCCTCACGCGCGAGCCTGAGGACCGCGAAGGTCTGCTCGCGATCCTGCACGGTGCCTTCGAGCACAAGCTGCTAGACGCCGATGCGCTGTCGATCATCGAAGGCGCGCTTCAGGTATCGGAGATGACCGTCCGCGACATCATGATCCCGCGCGCGCAGATGGACGTGGTCTCGATCGATGAGGATCCGGCGCAGTTCATCCCTTACATCCTCGAGGCACGACATTCGCGCTTTCCGGTGATCGGCGAGAACAAGGATGACGTGGTTGGCATCCTGTTGGCCAAGGAGCTCCTCAACTTCTACGCCAACCCCGACGCGTTCAACCTCCGCGACACGCTGCGCCCAGCGGTGTTCGTGCCGGAGTCGAAGCGGCTCAACGTCCTGTTGCGCGACTTTCGCGCCAATCGGAACCACATCGCCATCGTCGTCGACGAATACGGCGGCGTGTCGGGCCTGGTGACCATCGAAGACGTGCTGGAGCAGATCGTTGGCGACATCGAAGACGAATACGATTTCGACGAGGCGGAGGACAACATCATCCCCGAGGCCAACGGTGCGTGGCGCGTCAAGGCGCAGACCGAGATCGCGGACTTCAACGAAACGCTGGGCAGCCGTTTCAGCAGCGAGGAATTCAATACCGTGGGCGGCCTGGTGTTGCGCGCATTTGGCCGCCTGCCCAAGCGCGGCGAGGCGACGACCATCGGCGCATTCCGCTTCAGGGTGGTGCGTGCCGACAGCCGCCGCATCTATACCCTTCAGGTCGAGCGCGTGGTGCCGCAGCCGGCGCAGGAAGCGCCCGCAGGCAGCGCTTGACTCGCTCGCGGCTGCCCCTGCTCGCGGCGCTGCTGTTGGGCGCCGCGACCGTCTTCGGCTTCGCGCCGTTCTCGCTGGCGGCCGTTCCGCTGCTCACGGTGGCCGCGCTGTTCGCGCTCTGGCAGCACGCGCCGCGCGCGCGGCGGGCCGCGGCGATCGGCTTCTTCTTCGGCCTGGGTCTGTTTGGCGCTGGCGTTTCGTGGGTTTACGTCGCGCTGTCGACCTTTGGCGAAATGCCGGCGGTGCTGGCTGCCATCGGCACTGCCGGCTTCTGCGCCTATCTCGCGCTGTTTCCCGCCGCCGCGGGATGGTTGTGCGCGCGCTTCGCGCCGCAGCGATCCGCAGCGCGCCTAACGCTCGCCGCGGCGCTGTGGGCGCTGGCCGAATGGCTGCGCGGATGGCTGCTGTCAGGCTTTGGCTGGCTCGCGGTGGGTTACGCGCAGGTAGGACGTGCGCTTTCGGGATACGCTCCCGTAGGCGGTGTGTTCCTGGTCAGCCTCGCAACCTGTGCAATCGCCGCTTTGCTGGTGCATGCGGTGCACGCCGCAGAGGCGCGGGCGTGGCGCAGCATCGCGATCGCGACAGCGGTGGCGACGATGATCTGGATCGCGGGCGCGGCGCTGTCAACCCTCGAGTGGACGCGCGAAGTGGGCGAGCCCGTCGCAGTCAGCCTGGTGCAGGGAAACATCGAGCAGGAACAGAAGTTCGACCCGGCGTATCGAGACAACACGCTGGCGATCTACGCCGAGCTCACGCGCGCGGCGAAGGGTCGGCTCATCGTGCTTCCGGAAAGCGCGCTGCCCATGTTCGCCGATGAAGTCCCGGCCGCCTATGTCGCCGGGTTGCGCGATGCCGCGCTCAAAAACGGCGGCGACGTGATGCTCGGCTTGTTTTTTTTCGAGCCGCGCGCCAGTTCCGAAGAGGAGGACCGCTATTTCAACAGCGTAGTCAGCGTCGGCAGCGCCACCGCGCAGCGCTACAGCAAGCATCACCTCGTTCCGTTCGGCGAGACGATTCCGGGCAAGCCAGTGTTCGGGTGGTTCATACGCAGCGTGCTGTCGATCCCTCTCGCCGACCAAACGCCCGGGCCGGCGTACCAGGAACCCTTTGCCGTCGCCGGCCAGCGCGTCGCTGTCAACATCTGCTACGAGGACGCTTTCGGCAACGAGCTCGCGCGACGCGCCGAGGAAGCCACGCTCCTCGTCAACGTCACCAACGACGCCTGGTACGGACATTCGATCGCCGCCGAGCAGCACGAGCAGATCGCGGCGATGCGAGCGCTCGAAACGTCGCGCCCGATGCTTCGGGCCACCAACACCGGCATCACGTCGATCATCGATCACCGCGGCCGCGAGCAGGGACGCCTCCCTTGGTTCACGCGCGGCATTCTGGAAGGACGCATTTCAGGACGCACCGGGACCACGCCCTACGTTCGTCTGGGCGATGCGCTGGTCGTCGTGCTGGCGATGCTGCTCGCTGCCGCGGCGTGGCTCATGGGCAGCCGGCGCGCGCGAGTCGCGCCGGCGTGACGTTTTGGCCGCGGCGTCGCGATTCCCGTAAAATCGGACCCTTTGCGTCAGTATCCGAAGGCTGCCGTGCCCGCGGTTCCGAGTCCGACTTTCCAGCAGGTGATACTCACCCTCCAGGATTACTGGAGCAAGCAGGGTTGCGCGCTGCTACAACCCTACGACATGGAGGTCGGCGCCGGGACCTCGCACACGGCGACGTTCCTGCGCGCGCTCGGCCCGGAGCCCTGGCGCGCCGCCTACGTGCAGCCTTCGCGGCGACCCAAGGACGGCCGCTACGGCGAGAATCCCAACCGCATGCAGCATTACTACCAGTACCAGGTCGTGCTCAAGCCTTCGCCCGCCAACATCCTCGACATGTATCTGGGATCGCTGCACGCACTGGGCTTCGATCTCACCCGCAACGACGTGCGCTTCGTCGAAGACGACTGGGAAAACCCGACGCTCGGCGCATGGGGCCTGGGATGGGAGGTCTGGCTCAACGGTATGGAGGTCACGCAGTTCACCTATTTCCAGCAGGTCGGCGGCCTCAACTGCGATCCGATCACGGGCGAGATCACCTACGGTCTCGAGCGACTCGCGATGTACCTTCAGGGTGTCGAAAACGTCTTCGACCTGGTGTGGACGACCTGGAAAGACGGTGATGCCGAACGCGCGCTCACGTATCGCGACGTCTATCACCAGAACGAAGTCGAGCAGTCCGCGTACAACTTCGAGCAGTCGAACGTTCCCCGGCTGTTCGAGCAGTTCGCGTTCTACGAGAGCGAGGCGAAGCGCCTTCTCGAAGCGAAGCTGGCCCTGCCGGGCTACGAAATGATCCTCAAGGCAGCACATACCTTCAACCTGCTCGACGCGCGCGGCGCCATCTCGGTAACCGAGCGTGCGGGATACATCGGCCGCATCCGCGCGCTTTCGCGCCTGGTTGCGCAGGCCTACGTCGAGGCGCGCGCCGCGCTGGGATTTCCGATGCTGCCCGAAAAGCTGCGCAGGGCCGCGTGATGAGTGCTGCCGAGCCGCCCCAAGACGCTGGCCCTGTGGGGGGGCGGCGCGTAGCGCCGTTCGGGGGGATCATACAAACGCCGCGACGCTGCTGGTCGAGCTGTTCACCGAGGAGTTGCCACCCAAGGGACTCAAGCGTCTTTCCGAGGCATTCGCGCTGGGCGTCGCCGCGGGACTGCGCAAGCGCGAATTGCTCGGCCCGGACGCCGCGGTGACGGTCTTCGGCACCCCCCGCCGCCTTGCGGTTTCGATCTCGAACGTAAATGCCGTCGCCCCCGACACGGAAGTCGACGACAAACTCATGCCTGCCAAAGTGGCGCGTGATGCCACTGGGCGTGTCACCGAAGCGCTCACGAAAAAGCTCGCGAGTCTCGGTCGCCCCCATCTCGCTACCGATTCGCTCGACGCGAAAGATGGATCCGATGCCGTCTACGTGACATCCGACGGCAGGGCCGATTACGTCTATTTGAAGCGGCTTGCAAAAGGATTGCCACTCGAGCGAGGACTGCAGGAATCGCTCGACGAGGCGATCTCGGAGCTACCGATCGCCAAGGTCATGAGCTATGCCGGCACCGGCGGCTACTACAACGACCGCAAATTCGTGCGCCCGGCGCACGGTCTCATCGCACTGCATGGGAGCGACATCGTGCCGGTGCAGGCGCTCGGGCTGGACGCCGGACGCGTCACCGCCGGCCACCGATTCATGGCCCGCACGGATCTGGCGATTGCGAGCGCGGAAGCGTACGAGCCGACCATGGAAGCCGAGGGCAAGGCGGTGGTTTCGTTCGACAAGCGCCGCGCCGAGATCGTGACCGCGCTTGAGCAGGCGTCCGAGCACGCGCGGGTGATCATGCCCGACGCGCTGCTCGACGAGGTCACCGCGCTGGTCGAATGGCCGGCGGTGTACGCGGGGAGCTTCGACCGGGATTTTCTCGAAGTGCCGCAGGAATGCCTGATCCTGACCATGCAGCAGAACCAGAAGTACTTCGCGATCGCCGACGATTCGGGGGCGCTGCGCCACCGTTTCCTGCTGGTGAGCAATTTGCGCTGCGAAGACCCGTCGGCGATCGTCCAGGGCAACGAGCGCGTGTTGCGCGCGCGTCTTGCCGATGCCAAGTTCTTCTACGACCAGGACCGCCGGTCACCGCTTGCCTCGCGCGTGGAGCGCCTGCGCGCCGTGGTGTATCACAACAAACTGGGCACCAACGCCGAGCGCGTCGACCGCCTGGTCCATCTGGCGCGGAAGCTCGCTCCGATGATGGGCGCCGACAGCGCGCATTCCGAGCGCGGCGCGCTGCTGGCCAAGGCGGACCTGGTCACCGACATGGTCGGCGAGTTTCCCGAGCTGCAGGGCACAATGGGCCGCTACTACGCTCTTCACGACGGCGAGCCTCTCGCGGTCGCGAACGCGATCGAGCAGCACTACTGGCCCAAGATCGCCGGCGGAGCGCTCCCTGACGAGTTGGTCGCGCAAACGGTCGCGCTGGCCGACAAGCTGGAGTCGCTGGCGGGGATGTTCGGCATCGGGCAGGCGCCCACCGGCGACAAGGATCCCATGGGACTGCGCCGAGCCGCGCTCGGAGTGATCCGAATCCTCATCGAGCGCAAGCATCACCTATCGCTGCGCGCGCTCGCCGATCTCGCTTTCGAAGCCTTCAACGCGATCCCAGTGGTCAAGCCCGAGGCTGGCCCGATGCTCGATTTCATCTACGATCGCCTGCGCGGCTATCTGCGCGAACAGGGTTATACCGCGCTCGAAGTCGCCGCCGTGGTCGATGCGCACCCCGAGAGCATCGCCAATCTTCCGGCGCGGCTCGCCGCGGTGCGTGCCTTCGCCAGGCTGCCGGAGGCGGAATCACTGGCGTCGGCCAACAAGCGCATCACCAACATCCTGCGCAAGTCGGGCGACGAGGCGGCGCCGGCGGTCGATCGCGCGCTGCTCAACGAGGGTGCCGAGCACGATCTGTATGCGGCGGTCCAGTTGCTGCTGCCGGTGGTGCACGGCCATGTGCATCGCGGTGACTACACGGAAGCGCTGCGCGCGCTGGCGTCGGTGCGCGCGCCGGTCGACCGTTTTTTCGACGATGTGATGGTGATGGCCGACGACCGCGCACTGCGCGCCAACCGCCTGGCGCTGCTGCGCGGTCTCGCCGAAGCGATGAATCAGGTCGCCGACATTTCGAAGCTGGCGGCCTGACGCAGCGTCCATGGTCCAGTTCACCGAATCGGTCGCGCAGACGCGTCACGCCAAGCTGATCGTGCTCGACCGCGACGGCGTGATCAACTACGACAGCGACCAGTTCATCAAGGCGCCCGAGGAGTGGCGGCCGATCCCCGGCAGCCTCGAGGCGATCGCCCGGCTCAACCATGCGGGATTTCGTGTGGTGGTCGCAACCAATCAGTCGGGCTTGGGTCGCGGCCTGTTCGACATGGCCACCCTGATTTCGATCCACGAGAAGATGTACAAGGCGCTTACCGCCGTCGGAGGTCGCATCGATGGCATCTTCTACTGTCCGCACACCGCCGATTCCAATTGCGAGTGCCGCAAGCCGAAGATCGGCATGTTCGGCGAGATCGGACGTCGCTTCGGCGTGGATATGACCGGTGTTCCGTGCGTTGGCGACAGCGTGCGCGACCTGGAGGCCGCATCGGCCATCGGCGGTCAGCCCATCCTGGTGCTCACCGGCAAGGGGGAGAAAACGCTGCGCGAAGGCAATTTCCCCAGGAACACCGTGATCTTCCCCGATCTCGCTTTTGTCGCGACCGCGCTGCTCGCCGGCGACTGACCCGTCGACGCACGATGTCGACGCTTCGGTCCATCCTGTTCGCGATTTACCAGCTGATTGTCACGCCTGTCTGGGCGGTGCTGGTGCTGCTGCTCTTCTGGCTGCCGCCTATCCCGCGCTTCAAGTTCATCACCGGATGGTGCTGGCTCAACCTCTGGGGTGCGCGCTGGATCTGCGGAATCCGCGAGCGCGTCATCGGACACGAGAACCTGCCCCCTTCCGACCGTCCGCACGTGGTGATGTGCAAGCACTCGTCGACCTGGGAGACGCTGGCGCTCAATTTCATCTGCCCACCGCTCGCCTTCGTCGCCAAAAAAGAGTTGCTCTCGATCCCTTTCTTCGGCTGGGCGTTTCGCTGCGCATCGCCGATCACCATCGACCGCAAATCAGGACAGGACGCGATGACCCAGATTGTCACGCAGGGTCGCGAGCGCCTGCGCCAGGGCTTCTGGATCGTCGTCTACCCGGAAGGAACGCGCATTCCCGCGGGCACGCGCACGCATTACAAGACCGGTGGTGCGCGGCTCGCCATCGCGCTGGGTGTTCCCGTGTTGCCGGTGGCGCATAATGCGGGCTACTTGTGGCCGAAGGGGACTCTAGGCAAGATGCCGGGCACGGTGACGATGTCGATCGGCGAACCGATCGAGTCCGAAGGCAAGGACATGCAGCGCCTCATCAACGAGGTTGAATCCTGGATCGAGAACGAGGTCGCACGTCTGGGCAATCCACTGCGATAACACGCGCCAGCGCGCGCCTGCATCGCTACGGCAGCTTCACCGAGCGCAACTTGATGCTCGTGGGGCAAAGCGTTTCCTACCGTCTTTTTCGCGCGCGCCGCCGGTCGATCGGCATGCTGATCGATCAAACCGGACTCACCGTGCGCGCGCCACCCTGGGTGAGCATTCGCGACATCGAGCAGGCGCTCGTCGAGCGGGCGCAATGGGTGGTCGTCACGCTGGCGGAATGGCAAGGACGCGAGTGCGAAGCGCTACCCGCCGCCTGGCGCGAGGGCGCTGCATTGCTCTATCTGGGCCGTCCGCTGACGCTGGCCCTTTTCTCCTCGCGCCGGCGCACCATCGCCGCCGACTTGCTGCATCTGACCGTGCAGCATCCCAATCCCGCCGACGAGCAGCAGATCGGTGCGTATGTCGGAAGCTGGCTCAAGGAGCAGGCGTTGGCGCTGCTCGCTCCGCGCGTAGCGCACTTCGCGCGCATGGTGACATCGACCCCGCCCACGGTGAAGCTTTCCAACGCGCGCACGCAATGGGGGACATGCAACCACAGAGGCGAGATCCGCCTCAACTGGAGGCTGGTACAGCTGCCTCCGCACATTGCCGATTACGTGGTGGCGCACGAGGTCGCGCACCTGATCGAGCTCAATCATTCGCCGCGCTTCTGGGCATTGGTCGAATCGCTGCTGCCCGGGCACGTCGCGGCGCGGCGCGAGCTCGATGCGCTGACACCGATGCTCGGCTAGCTCCTTACGCCTGGCGCTAGAGCGGCGCCGGCAGCCTGGGGAAATCGACGGCGATTCCGGCTTGCGCGAGAAGAAGCCGCGAAAGCGCGTCGCCGAGCTCTCTGGCGTCGCGCGTATCGCGCCACTCCCCGCCGAGCGCGCGAAAGTGAAAGCCCCCCGAGCGCGCCGCGACCCAGATCTCGCGGCTCGGCGCGTGCCGGTTCACGATGAGCCTGCCCGCATCGGCGCAGTCGATGGTGAGCACGCCGTCGTTGATCGTCCAGTCGACGTCGGCGTCGCTCTTGTCGAGCGCGGCGCCGATTGCCGCGAGGACAGCGTCGGTCAACGCGCTGAAATCGCTTTCCGCGCTCATCGGACCCTCGCGGGCACGCATGCTAGACTGCGTTGCAATCGCATCGTGAATCGCTGTCGCATGGAGCTTTGCATGTTACGCCGTTCCGTTGCCGCGCTGCTCATCGCCGCCGCCTGTGCGGCCAGCGGTTGCGGCATCAAGGGGCCGCTCCGGCTCCCGCCCGCCAAACCCGGAGCACCGGAGGCCGTGACCACGCAGTCGCCTGCGCGCCCAAGCGCGGAGACACCGGTGCCCGCGTTGCCTGACGCAACAACCGAAGGGCCGAAGGCCCCCGAAGGACCAAAGGAGTGACCGCGGCGCCGAGCGCGTTCTCGTATAACGACGGCGTGCTCGCGGTGGAGCAGGTTGCGCTGAGTGCGATTGCGAGACGCTTCGGGACGCCCTGCTTCGTCTACTCCCGCGCGGCGCTGGAGCGCGCCTATCGCGACTTCGATGCAGCCTTCGCAGCGATCCCGCACCAGATCTGCTACGCGATGAAGGCGAACTCCAACCTAGCTGTGCTCAACCTGTTCGCACGCCTGGGCAGCGGCTTCGACGTCGTCTCGGGCGGCGAGCTCGCGCGTGTGGTCGCCGCAGGCGGCGACCCGCGCCAGGTCGTATTCTCCGGCGTCGGGAAAACCGACCCCGAGATGGCGCAGGCGCTGGATCTTTCGATCCGTTGCTTCAATGTCGAGTCGGCCAGCGAACTGGAGCGTCTGAACGCAGTCGCCGCCCGTCGCAAGACGCGCGCGCCGGTGAGCTTTCGCGTCAATCCCGACGTCGATCCCAGGACGCACCCGTACATCTCGACCGGCCTGCGCGACAACAAGTTCGGCATCGCTTTCGGCGAGGCGCGCGCACTTTACCGCCATGCCGCGACCCTGCCGCATATCGCGCTGCGCGGCATCGACATGCACATCGGCTCGCAGATCACCGACCTGGAACCCCACGTTGAAGCGGCGCGAAAGTCGATCGCGCTCGTCGACCAATTGTCGAGCGAAGGGATCCGTCTGGAACACCTCGACATCGGTGGCGGCATCGGCATCCGTTACCGCGATGAGCCAATCATCGATCTCTCGGCCTATGCGAGCTCGATCACCGCCGTACTGGGCGATCGCCAGCTCGAGTTGATGCTCGAACCGGGCCGTTATCTGGTCGGCAACGCCGGAGTCCTGCTGACCCGCGTGCTCTACCTGAAACCAGGCGCGGAAAAGAACTTTGCCATTGTCGACGCCGCAATGAACGACCTGCTTCGGCCCGCGCTCTACGACGCCTGGCACGACGTGCGTCCGGTGCAGCCGCACGGAGGCGAAAGCGCACTGTGGCAGGTTGTCGGACCGGTCTGCGAAACCGCCGATTTCCTGGGGCACGACCGCGAGCTCGCGCTCGCCGAGCACGACCTCTTATCGATCGGATCGGCCGGCGCCTATGCGATGGCGATGAGCTCCAACTACAACTCGCGTCCTCGCGCGGCCGAGGTGATCGTCGACGGCGCGACGGTGCATCTGGTGCGTTCGCGCGAGCGCAACGCCGATCTTTTCGCGAACGAATCGCTGCTTCCTTGAGCGCGCGCATGTCGTAAAAATCGCGCGAAAATAGCCTGTGCAAATTCGCAACAGTGACGTTTTGCGTCACTCAAAACCGCAATTAAATCTTGTATTTCGAAAAAAAATGGCTAGAATTCAGGCAGCAGGTGTCAATGGGTTTGTCAAGAGGTTCGCAAAACCCGATGACCGATTCGAAGGCAACCTGCGATGAAACAGAAGCACTCATAACAGTTATGGAACTCAGACAGGAGAACCAAAGATGATGGCAGACATGATGACGATGGCCCCGGCCGCTCCGGCCATGGCGCCTAAGAAGAAGGCGAAGAAGAAAGCCGCGACCAAGAAGAAAGCGGCGAAGAAGAAGGCGGCCCCGAAGAAGAAGAAGGCTGCGAAGAAGAAGAAGGCAGCACCGAAGAAGAAGAAAGCGGCGAAGAAGAAGGCGGCCCCGAAGAAGAAGAAGGCTGCGAAGAAGAAGGCCGCGAAGAGGAAACCCGCCAAGAAGAAGGCCGCCAAGAAAAAGGCCGCTCCGAAGAAGAAGGCCGCCAAGCGCAAGCCAGCCAAGAAGGCGCGCAAGGCAAAGAAGATCTAAGCTTCGGCAGGCGAATGGTCCGTTGCCGGACGGCAGCGGGCACCAAAACAGGCGATGCGAAAGTGTCGCCTGTTTTGTTTTCAGGAAGCGGTCAGCGGACCTGCCCGGAAGCGGCGCGCGTCGCAGCGCGGCCAGCCGTTGAGCGCGTGCCGCGCGCGTTGCTCGGTGGTGGCGGGGCCTTTTTTCGGCTGGTGCGCGCGGCCTTGAGCGGGCCGCTGTCGCTCACGATGCGAAGCTTCTGTCCGGTGGAAAGCTTGCTGCCCAGCCCCTGGTTCCACGAACGGATGTCCTGCTGCGTCACGTCGTAGCGCGCGGCAATCGAGGCCAGCGACTCGCCTTTCGCGACGCGGTGGTACAGGGTGCGTGAGCTCGGCACCGCGGTGAACACTACATCCTGCAACGTCGCCGCCGTCGCATCGGAAGGCGCCTGCGAGGGCACCAGCAGCGCGTGTCCCGTGGGTACCGTGTTGGTCCGTGCGCCGATGCCATTCACCGCGCGCAAGGTCTCCAGCGGCATTCCGTAGCGGGCGGCGACCTGCGTGAGCGTCTCGCCCGGTCGTGTCCGGTACGCCTGCCACGTCACCATCGGCTGATCGGACAACTCCAGCTTGGCGGCGAACAATTCGGCCTTGTCGTACGGCAGAAGCAACGTGGTCGCGTCGGCACCGGCGATCACCGGGCGATTGTGTTGCGGATTGAGAGAGAGGAATTCGTCGAGAGGCATCTCGGCGAGTTCCGCCGCCACCTTGATGTCCATCCTGCGGTTGGTGCGCACCACCGCGAAATACGGCGCGTCGGGAACATCGGCGAGGTCGAGCCCGAATTTCTCGGGATCGTTGATGATGTTCTTGACCGCCTGCAACTTGGGCACGTACTGGCGCGTCTCCGAGGGCATATTCAGGCTCTGATAATCGGTGGGCAGCCCGCGCTTGGTATTGGCCGCAATCGCGCGCCGCACCGACCCCTCTCCCCAGTTGTACGCGGCCAGCGCGAGGTACCAGTCGCCGAATTCGGCGTAGAGCTGCTGCAGATAGTCGAGCGCGCGTCCGGTCGCGGCAACGACGTCACGCCGCTCATCGAGCCACCAGTTCTGCTCCAGGCCGAAATGCTTGCCGGTCGAGGGTATGAACTGCCAGATGCCGGACGCGCGGCTGCTCGAGTAGGCCATCGGGTTGTACGCGCTCTCGATCATCGGAAGAAGAACGATCTCGGTGGGCATGCCCCGCTTCTGGACTTCGCCGACGATGTAGTAGAGATAGCGCCGGCTGCGATCGACCATGCGCGCAACGTAATCGGGACGCGTGGCGTACCACGTCTCCGCCGCCTTCACTTCGGGGGTGTCGAGATCGGGCAGGTCGAAGCCCTGACGAATGCGCATCCACAGGTCGCCGTACTCGAAAGGAATCGAGGTGGTCTGCGCATCGGCTTCCGGATTGTCTCCGCCGGCGCGGAAAAAGACAGGCGCCGGCTCTACGGGCGCGTCGGTCAATAGCGGCACGGCCTCGGGAGGACGTTCAGGAGGCGGCGCGAGCGCGATCGGCTCCGATGGAAGCCGCGAAGGCGTCGCACACGACGCGAGCACGATCGCGCACAGCAGCGCGGAGACGAGTCGCGCCACCTCGGATGCGTGGGCTGCGACTCTGAAGTAAGGGTCGCGCTTGCGTGCGGCTTGGCCGAGCCGCGTGGATCTACGAGCGGCCCTCAAAAGCTGTTCTTCCAGGCTCGCAGCTCGGCGAATACGGCCACCGCCGAGTCGAGCGCGCGTCCGGCATGACGTTCGACGGCGGCGCGCACGACGGGCTCGCGCACGCGCAGGAATGGGTTGGTGATCAGTTCTTCGGAGATCATCGACGGCAACGTGGGCAGTCCTCGGCTCCGCTTCGCCTGCTCGCGATTCTGGCGCTGCTGCACTGCAACGGACGTCGGTTCGACCGCGGTCGCGAAGCGAAGGTTCGATAGCGTGTACTCATGCCCGCAATATACCTCGGTCGCAGGCGGCAGCGCCGCGAGCTTGTCCAGCGATGCCAGCATCTGCGTCGGGGTGCCCTCGAACAAGCGGCCGCATCCTGACGCAAACAGCGTATCGCCGCAGAACAGTTTGCCCTCGCCGACGAAGGCGATGTGTCCCGACGTATGGCCCGGAATGTCACGCACCGACAGCGCCAGGCCGAGGCGCGGAACGACGATCGAATCACCTTCGCCCAGCGCCTGCGTTCGCGCCGGGATCGTCTCGTGCGCAGGCCCGTACACCGGCACGTTCCAGCGCGTGACCAGATCGCGGATGCCGCCGACATGATCGCCATGATGATGCGTGGCGAGAATCGCGCACAGATCGAGTTGTTCGCGATCGAGGTACGCGATGACCGGTGCCGCGTCGCCTGGGTCGACCACTGCGACGTGACTGCCTTCGCGCAGCGACCATATGTAGTTGTCGGCAAAGGCCGGGATGGGGATAATCGATGGCATGGGCGAATCTTCGATAGCGCCGGCACAACTGTCAACCGTAACGCTCGCCGACTGGTTCGCGACGCCCCTGGGATGCTACCTGCGAGGCCGTGAACAGGCGTATTTTGACCGCGCGCTGGCCGACATCTTCGGTTATCACGCGCTGCAGATCGGCCTGACGGAATGCCCGTTTCTGCAGGCCTCGCGCATCACTACGCGGATCACCATCGACCTCGAGGAGCCCGCCCAGGTCCTTGCAGATCCACACTGGCTACCGTTCGCCGAGAACAGCATGGACCTGATCGTGCTCCCTCACGTGCTCGAATTCACCGACGAGCCGCATCAGCTGCTGCGCGAGGTCCATCGTGTCATTCGCCCCGAGGGCCAACTGGTCATCGCGGGCTTCAACCCCTTCTCGCTGTTCGGAGCCAAGCGATATTTCGGTCGCGAGCAGACCATGCCATGGAACGGCAATTTCATCGCGCTCTATCGGCTCAAGGACTGGCTATCGCTGCTCGGCTTCGAGGTCGCGGGGGGCAGCCTCGACGCCTATGTGCCGCCGCATTCACAGGAAAAATGGATTCGGCGCTTCGGATTCTTCGAAAAGGCGGGCGACCGCTGGTGGCCGATCGCCGGCGGCGTGTATTTCCTGCGCGCTACCAAGAGGCTGCTCGGCATGCGCGTCATCACCCCGCATGGTCGCGCCGCGTGCGCAAAAAGGCGCTGGCTTCGGTCGCGAGGCACGCGCGCGAGTGCACCGACATCCTCGAATGAGCGACTTATAAGCGTGATCGGCCGCCACGAGCGCGAATGCAGGGGCGCAAAGCGCGCAAGCCCTCGATGACCTCGCCGGTGGTGATCTACACCGACGGCGCGTGCAAGGGCAATCCCGGTCCCGGCGGCTGGGGAGCGCTGCTGCAGTACGATGGCAAGGAGCGCGAGATCTTCGGCGGTGATTCGGCGACAACCAACAATCGCATGGAGCTCACCGCGGTCATCCGTGCGCTCGAAAGCCTGCGCCGCCGCTGCGCGGTGGTGATCTATACAGACTCGCAATACGTCAAGAACGGGATCCAGACGTGGATCCACGGCTGGAAGAAAAACGGCTGGAAGACCTCCGACCGCAAGCCCGTCAAGAACGAGGACCTGTGGCGCGAGCTCGACGCGCTGGTGGCTCTGCACGACATCGAATGGCACTGGGTCAGGGGGCACGACGATACCCCGGGCAACGAGCGTGCCGATGCGCTGGCCAACCGCGGCGTCGAGGACATCGCCGGGACGGCGGGCTAGCGACGAGTTGACGTGCTCGAGACCTGCTGCGCTGGCGGGGTCTGCTAGAGCTGCATCGGAAGGATGACCATCTGCATACCATTCAGATGCAGCCGGCGCTGCAGCGCCAGCGCCGTCTGGTTATGCAGCAGTCGCGTCACCCAGTTCTCGTTGCGGAATACAAGCTTGCTGGTGAAGAACACGCAGTTCGGAAACTCGAGCTGAATCTCCTCGGCGAGCTTCACGAGCTCGTCGACACGGTCGGTGCCGAGCGAGAATCGCGCCGTCGACGCCAACCCGTTGGCGTGGCAATAGTCGACGTAGAAATTGAGCGCGCGGTCGAGTTTCGCCTTGAGCTCGTCGATCTGCTCAGCGCCACCGTAGCTTCGCGAGTCGACCGCCTTGGCGCTGATGAACACGAAGTTGCGGAAGTGCCCTGGAAACAGGCGCTGCACCCACAGCAGTGTATGGATGCCGCCGCCGCGGCTGGATCCCACCATGAACACCGCTGTCGGCGCCTCGGGATCCAGCGGCGGTGGGTTCTCGCACTTCGGCGATTGCGCCGCTTTGAAGACCTCGTCGACTTCGCGCAGCCTCGCCTTGACCCCGTCGTAGTGGCGGTGGATTGCGAGACAGCATCCGATCACCAACGAGGTGATGAGCACCGTCACCCAGCCGCCCTCGCCGAACTTCTCGACGACGGTGACGGCGAGAATGCTCGAGGTGACCGCGAACCCCAGCGCCGAGAAAGCGAGCCGCGGCAGCCAGCGCTCGTCGCGTCCACGCGCCCGCCACCAGTAGATGCACAGGCCGAGCAGCGACAGCGAGAAGGTCAGGAACACATTGATCGAGTAGAGCACCACCAGCAGGTCGACCTTGCCGGTGCTCCACAGCATGATCACCAGCGCCGCCACGCCCATGATGACGATGCCGTTCTGAGTGACCAGACGGGTCGAAAGGTGTCGAAACTGGTGCGGCAGCCACGAGTCGGCGGCCATGTTGGACAGGACCTGCGGGCCGCCTAGGAAACCGGTGTTGGCGGCGACGAAAAGCAGCCCGGCCTCGGTGAGGAGCACGATCAGCAGCGCGGCATGGCCGATCCCGGAGGGCAGGCCGAGGCTGTCGATGATGGTACCGAAAACCACCGCGTTGAGCGTCTGGCCCTCGACCGGCTGCGCCTGCCACAGCAGGTAAAGAAGAATGATGCCGCCGGCGGTGAATGCCAGCGACGTCGCCATGTAGAACATCGTGATCTTGCCGGTGTGAACGATCGGCTCGCGCAGCGTCTGCACGTTGTTGGAGACGGCCTCGATCCCCGTATACGTTCCGCCGCCGAGCGAATACGCGCGCAGGAACAGCGAAATTGCCGCCAGCCAGCCGACGTCGTGCGCGAGCTGGCGCGTCTCGGCGAACGCGTCGGGCACGATCAGGGTCAGGCCCTGCGAATGACCGAGGATGCCGTAGCCGATGAGCAGCACGTGGGTGACAAAAAATCCCACGAATATCGGCAGCAGGATCTTGATCGATTCCTTCATCCCGCGCAGATTGAGTACGAGCAGGAGCGTGACCAGCGCAAGCTCGGTGCCGAGCTTGAACGCGGCGAGCCCTGACGGAAGCAGGCTGAACAGCGCGTCGACGCCGCTGGCAACCGAAATCGCGATGGTGAGAACGTAGTCGACGATCAACGCTGCGCCGGATACGAGACCGGCACGCGGCCCGATCAAACTGGTCGCGACGCGATAACCGCCGCCGCCCGTCGGAAAAAGCTCGATGACCTGGTTGTAGGCGAGCGAGATGATGAACACTGTCGCCGCCGTCGCGATCGCGAGGTAAATGCCGAGGTGCGTGTGGGCGCCGAGCGCGCGGAACGCTTCCTCGGGGCCGTATGCTGAGGACGACAGTCCGTCGGCGCCGAGGCCGACCCATGCGAGAAAAGCCGCCAGCGCAATGTGCTGGCGCGTGGTTTGGCTAAGCGGATCGAGAGGAGCGCCAATGACCAGCGTGCGCAATCTCTCGTAGGTCCTCATGACCTCGGACCGTCCGTATTCAACGGGGAAAAATCGAGAAGAATACGCGGGCCACGGTATCGGCGCGACGCGTTCGGCGCTCGCGCGGAAGAGGGAC
Organism: uncultured beta proteobacterium; assembly: GCA_963816915.1. Taxonomy (GTDB): domain Bacteria; phylum Pseudomonadota; class Gammaproteobacteria; order Burkholderiales; family Casimicrobiaceae; genus PALSA-1003. The sequence goes on along the minus strand of CAWFMK010000004.1, from coordinate 1,018,019 downwards.
GACTCTACTCGCGCGGGGGTGCCTTGGCAAGGCGACGGGCGAACACCTGCATCTCCTTGAACGCCTGCTTGTCGCCTTTTTTCTCCGCGGCGCTCATGCCTTCGCGATACGCTTCGAGTGCCGCGCTTTCCTGTCCGGACGCGGCGAGTGCCTTGCCGAGCAGTTTCCATGCCGCCGAATAGGTGGGATCGAGCGCGACCGCGCGGCGCAGATGCTCCACTGCGCGCAGTGCGTCGCCACCACCGAGATAAGCGCTTCCCAGACCGAAGCGCAGCAGCGCGCCGTCCTTGCCCGCGGCGAGCAGCCGCTCGAGCGCCTCGGTACCGCCTGCGGAGGTAGTCACGAGTGCCGACTCACTTGTGCAGGCTCACTTATGTAGAAATTCTCCAGTCTGGCAATCGACGTGCTGCATCGGATAGATCACTTCCTTGTTCTCACCGTTGATCTGGCCGCCGACATGCGCGTATAGCCAGCCCTTCGAAGCGTGACGATAGAGAATGCGCTGCGGGAACTCGCCGGTGGTGTTTTCGAAGGTGAAGATCTCGTCCTCGCCCTCGAGCTTCCTGCCGGTAACCTTGAACGCGGTCTCCTTGTGGCCCGACGGAATCGGCACGTAGTAGACACCATCCGGGCGCGGCTCCAGACGCAGGAATTCGTAGCTTTGCGTCTTGCCTTGCAGCGCCGTCTGGCTCGCACCGACCATCATGTCGCCGCGCAGCGGCAGCCACTCCTCGCGAAAGTCGCGCTGGTTGACCTTGCCTTCCCAGCAGCCGGCGAGCCAGGCGAATGCTTCCAGTCCTGCCGGCGCGACAGGCTGAGCCGGCGGCACGGAAGGCGGCGCCGGAGTCTGCGCGCTCACGGTCACGGTGCACGCCGCGAGCAGCCAAGAAAGCGCGGTGCGTATCGAATCGATCATCAGTACCCTCATTGAATTCCGGCCAATGGCAAATTGAGCAGCAGGTTCTGTGGTTTCAATCGCAGGCGACGCTCGCCGTCCATGGCCATCGCTAGGTAGACCGGCCGTCCGGCGATCGCGGGACGCATCACCGACGCGTCAGCGAAGTTCAACTCGAACAGGCACAGCAGGCGTTCGCGCCGCTCCTCGGACACCTCGACCCGATTGTACAGATCGTTGAGCAGCGCACTCGCCTCGGCGTCGAGGCCGACATGCCACACCCAGCGCGCATCCTCGATCTCGCGTTGCGTGGCGATGGACACCCGGACCGCCAGAAAGTGCCCGATCCAGCGCTCGAGCACCCGGCATAGCGCCTCCAGCGCCGGCCTGCCGCGGTTGATGCTGACCGCGAAATCGAAGCGCTCGTCGCCATCCCAGTAGCGTTGCGCGTTGTCGTTGGCCAGCACGTCGAGATCGATGGTGCGCGCCGGCGTACGATTCTGCGCGAGCAGCTCGCTCAGGCGCCGAACGTCCCGGTCGCGAAGCGCTCGACCGTCAGCTCGTCGGCAGCCATCACCGCGTCGTCCTCGGCGACGCTGATTTTCTGCGTGCGAAACAGCATCTCTGCCGCGCGCGCCTGCATCGGGTCGGCGGACTCTCCCAGGATATGCCGCAGCAGTATCTGCGTGAGCTGCGCGACGAATGCCGGCGGTACATCGACGCCTTCGCCGCCAAACAGCGCGGCGTACGCCGATTCGAGGGTTGACGCGCGCAACAACCGGTCGCGAAAACGCAGCCAGATGCGGTAATTCTCCCGCGCATCGGGATCGGCGATGCGGCTCGTCCGATCGGGCGTTACCTGCGCGCTCGGATCGGAGAGGAGCAGCTCGTGCAGCGCATGCTCCTCGGCACATGATTCGGGAATCGGCGCCAGCTCGGGGCGCAGCAGATAGCTGCGCAGGAACGCCGGCGTAATGCGAAGGCGTCCTCGTTCATCGACCTCGAGCAGACGATAGCCGCAGGATGGCCAGAAGTCGGGCATGCGCACCCTCGGTTATTGCATTCGCCGCTGCCGCGATCGCCGGCGGCGTGAAGCGAGCGCCTGAAAAGGCCGCGCCGCAGGAAGGCCTGCGGCGGGCTGCAGCGTTGCGAGCCGTGCTTACTTGAAGGTGTAGGTGACCTGAGCGCCGAGAAGGTTGACGTTAGCCTTGTACGATCCGCTGATCAGCCCGTTCTGCGCGGTGCTGCCACCATTGTTGTTGATGCTGGCGTTGTCGACGAAGATGTACGCATAGCCCACGTCGAAGGCCCAATTCGCGTTGGCTCTGTATTGCGATCCGATGGCAATCCACGTGCGATTGTTGTCCGGCAGCCGCGGGCTGCGGTCGGTGCTGTTGACCGGAGATTGATCGTAGGCAAGACCGCCGCGCAGCGTCCACATGTCGTTGTAACGGTAGCTCGCACCCACCGAGCCGCGCCAGGTATTGCGGAAATTCTCGGGCAGCGTCTCCAGGACCGAGCCGGTGCTGCGCACGACCTGCAGTTGCTGGATGCTGCTCCATCCAGTGTATTGCAGGTCGGCCATCAAATCCCACTTGTTGTCGAGCTGATAGAACACCGATACGTTGGCCGTTTCCGGCATCTTGAGATCGAGCGAGACGTTGCCGTTGTTAAGGATCGTGCTATTGACGCCGTTGACCAGCAGCGCGCCTACCGGTGCCAGGGTCGGTGGCAGCGCGCCGACCGACGAGGGGTTGTTGAACGACGCCGTGCCGTTGATTGTGTACTTGATCGGCGAGCGGTACGCCGCACCGATGCGCATCTGCGGAGTCGCCTGCCACAGCACGCCGACATTCCAGCCCCACGCGGAATCGTCGCCATTGACGTTGGCCCCGGACTCGAGTCCCGCCGCGGATCCGATCAGCGTAGGCGCCGCAGCGGCCGGAATCGTCCCGTTGGCGACCAGTCCACCGACACCCTGCGCGAACACACCGGCATAATTGACCTGGTTGGTCAGCGTCGCCTTGACGCGCTGCCAGCTTGCGCCAGCGCCGACGGTGAAATTCTTGGTGACCTCGTACGACAGCGCCGGATTGATGTTCACCGTTTCGAGCTTCGACTCGACCGCCTGGAAGCGCCCCAGCCAGTTCGAGTCGTACTCGGTCTTCAGCCCGAAGGGCACGTTCACCGCCAGCCCGAAGGACCATTTGTCGGTGAAAGGAACGCCGAGATAGAGGTTAGGCACGAACGCACAACTGCCGGCGTCGCCGCCGTTGCCGCCGAGCGGCTGGAAGGTGGCATTCTTTGAACCGCCGTCGTCGCTGAACTTGGTCGACGGGCAGATGAGGTTTCCGGCCACGATCACCTGCGCCGTCGAGAGTCGAACCAGGCCCGCCGGATTAAACCAGATCGTGCTCACGTCCTCGGCTGCGGCCGCGCCGCCCGCGTACGCATGGCCGAGGCCACTCGCGTTCTGCTCCTGCAGCGCGAACGCCGAGCCCAGCGCCTGGCCTGCCGCCATCGACAGCAACGCTCCGGTAATCCCTGCCGCCAGACGCGTGACGCGAAAATGTCCCGAATTCATTGCGTGGTCTCCTCTGGATGAATGCAACTTCTGGTTGCTTATTGGGCGTTCCTGCTCGCGGCGGCGCGCCGGCGGTGTAAGGGTCGCAAATGATGGAGGGCACTATACACCGCGCCCCTCTATGGGTCACTCGGGCGGTAGCTCGCGCGGCCGCCGGTCGGATCCCACCGCAACATACGTCAGGCTGGCCTCGGTGACCTTGACGCAAATCACCTTTCCGGGATCGCGCTGGGCATACACCTGCACGTCCACGGTGATCGAGGTGCGTCCCACGTGCGTCAACTTCGCGTAGAAGCTGACGACGTCACCCACGAACACCGCTTGCTTGAACACGAACGAGTTCACCGCGACAGTGGCGACGCGCCCGCGCGCGCGCCGCGCCGCCGGCACCGCGCCCGCGATGTCCACCTGCGACATCACCCAACCGCCGAAAATGTCGCCGTGCTGGTTGGCATCGGCGGGCATCGGCACCACGCGCAACGCCGGTTGGGCGTCGGGCAGGACCGCGTGATCGTCGGCTGCCATGTCAGGCCGGCTGCTTCACAGGATCGCGCAGTTCGCGACGGAGGATCTTGCCGACGTTGGATTTGGGCAGATCGCTGCGGAATTCGACTTCGCGCGGACATTTGTAGCCTGTCAGCTGATCGCGGCAATGCGCGAGCAGCGCATCGACGGTCAGCGAAGGATCGCGCTTGACCACGAACAGCTTGACCGCCTCGCCCGACTTCGAATCGGCCACCCCGATCGCCGCGCATTCGAGCACGCCCGGATGCATCGCGACGACCGCCTCGACCTCGTTCGGGATAGACGTTGAAACCCGAGACCAGGATCATGTCCTTCTTGCGGTCGACGATGCGCACGAAACCGTCTGCATCCATCACGCCGATGTCACCGCTGGCGAGCCAGCCGTCCTTGTCGATGGTCTTGGCGGTCTCGTCGGGATGGTTCCAGTAGCCCGCCATGACCTGCGGACCGCGGATGCAGATCTCACCGCGCTCGCCCAGCGGCACGTCCTTGCCGCTGTCATCGCGAAGCACCAGGTCGGTCGACGGGACCGGCAGCCCGATCGAGCCGTTGTATTCGGGCAGCGTGAACGGGTTCATGGTCGCCGCGGGCGACGTTTCGGTGAGCCCGTAGGCTTCGATCAGCGGCTTGCCCGTGACCTGTTTCCAGCGCTCGGCGACCGCACGCTGGACGGCCATGCCACCGCCAAGGGTCATGCGCAACGAAGAGAAATCGAGCTTGGCGAACTCGGCATTGTTGAGGAGCGCATTGAACAGCGTATTCACGCCGGTGAGCGCGGTGAACCGGTACTTGCCGAGCTCCGCGACGAAACCCGGAATATCGCGCGGATTCGGAATGAGTACGTTCTCCGCTCCGAGCGTCATGAACACCAGGCAATTCGCAGTCAGTGAAAAGATATGGTAGAGCGGCAGCGGGGTCACGATCAGCTGCTGCTGCTCGCCGAGGAACGGCTTCACCCATGCGCGCGACTGTAGCAGGTTGGCGACGATGTTTCGATGAAGCAGCATCGCGCCCTTGGCGACGCCCGTCGTGCCACCCGTATATTGCAGGAACGCGATGTCGTCGTGACCGAGGGGCACATGCTCGAGCTTCGCGCGGCCGCCTTCCGATAACGCCTGCGACAGCCGGATCGCACCCGGGATGTTCCACGCCGGTACGAGTCTTCTTGACGTGGCGTACAACGAAATCGACGAGCAATCCTTTGACGCCAAGCATCTCCCCGACGCTGGTCACGATTACCTGCGTGACGCTGGTCTTGGCGACGACCTCGGCGACGATGTGGGCGAAATTCTCGACCACTACGATGATGCGCGCGCCGCTGTCGGAGAGTTGATGCTCGAGTTCGCGCGCGGTGTAGAGCGGGTTGACGTTGACCACGGTGCAGCCGGCACGAAGGATACCGAACAGGCACACCGGGTACTGCAGCACATTGGGCATCATCAGCGCGACGCGGTCGCCCTTCTTGAGTCCCCGTCGCTGCAGGTACGCGCCGAACGCGCGCGATTTCGCGTCGAGCTCGGAGAAGGTTAGCGTCTTGCCCATGCAGGTATAAGCGCGACGCGCGGCGAACTTGGCGCAGCTCTCCTCGAAGACATCGCGGACCGACGCGTACGTGCTGAGGTCGATCTCGGCGCGGCACGCCCGGCGGATACGACTTGAGCCAGATTCTGTCCACGGTCTTTCCTCCGGCGGCGGCTTCCGGTTGTTGCGAGCGCGGCCGGGGGCACGAAGCGGTGTCGCTCCTGTCCTCTTCCCCCTTGGTCCGCCCCTCCCTGCGCGAAGCCGGGACCATCGTAACAGAGGGGGTCAGGAACCGGAACCGTGTGCCGCGAGATAGTGCATCGGACCACCGGTGAATGGCGCGAAGCCGGTGCCGAAGATGGCGCCGGCGTCCACCATGTCCGCGTCGGAGACGATGTGCGCCGCCAGCGCCGACTTCGCCTCGGCAAGCAGCGGGTCGATCAGGCGCTCGGCAAGTCCGGCCGGTACGCTGCCAGGCGAGCCTTTCGCGGCCTTGCCACTGCTCCAGTCGTAGAAGCCGCGCTTGGTCTTGCGTCCGAGATGTCCTGCGCTGATCAGCGCCTCGAGCTTGCGCGGCGGTTGCATATCGGGACCGAGCATCTTGCCCACCGCGAGACAGATGTCGAGCCCTACCGTGTCGGCCAGCTCGATCGGCCCCACCGGCATGCCGAAGGCAAGCGCCGCCTCGTCGACGGTTTCAGGTGCGATGCCTTCGTCGACGCAGCGCATCGCTTCCATCAGATACGGCGCGAGGATGCGGTTGACCAGGAAGCCCGGTGCGCTCTTGACCGGCAGCGGCAGCTTGTCGATCTGGCGCACGAACGCCGCTGCCGCGGGGACGAGCTCTGCTCGGGTGCGTTCGCCGGCGACGATCTCGACTAGCATCATGCGGGCAACCGGGTTGAAAAAGTGGAGTCCGATCAATCGGCTTGGGTCGGCTAAAGGCGCGCCGATCTGTTCGAGAGGAATGCTCGACGTATTGGTCGCGAGCAGCGCGGACGGCCGCGCCTTGGACTCGAGCTCGACGAACAGCTTTTGCTTGGCCTCGAGGTTCTCGAAAATCGCTTCGATGATCACATCGGCGTGTGCGATGCCGTCGCCGGCGACGTCGGGAATCAGTCGATCGAGCGCGTCACGCACGCGGCGCGGGTCCTTGAGGCGGTCCTTGAACAACTTGGCAGCGCGCGCCATCGTTGGCGCAACCCGCTCGGCATTCTGGTCCTGGATCGTCACCGACAGGCCACGCAGGGCGCACCACGCGGCAATGTCGCCGCCCATCGTCCCCGCGCCGACCACGTGCACGCGGCGCGCCGGCGCACCCGCATCCCGACCGAAACTCTTGAGACGTTCCTGCAGCTTGAACACGCGAATGAGATTCATCGCCGTCGGTGTGCGCAGAAGATGGGCGATCGACGCCGGGTCCGAGGGGGGCGGCGCGAGCGCGTCGCCGTCGTACTTGACCCATAGATCCAGAATCGCATACGGCGCCGGATAATGTTCAGGGCGTGCGCGGGCAGCGACCTGCTTGCGCGCCTGCCCTGCGATGACGGGACGCGCCAGCGCAGAAAGCGTCAGCGACAGCGGAAAGGGCAGGCGACGCGGCGGCGGCGCCGTGCGCAGCACGCCACGTGCTGCGTTCATCATGACGCGCTCGGGGACGCATTCGTCGGCGAGGCCCAGCTTTCTGGCGCGGCGCGCGTCGATGGTCTTGCCGGTGAGCAGCAGGTCGAGCGCCGCCGGCGCGCCGATCAATCGCGGCAGCCTGCGAATACCGCCCCACGCCGGAACGATGCCTAGTAGCACTTCGGGCAAGCCGAGCCGCGTGCCCGGGTCATCGACCACGACGCGATGGCGACACGCCATCGCCAGTTCCAGCCCTCCGCCGAGGCAGAATCCGCGCACCAGCGCGAGCGTGGGAAAGGGCACCGTCGCCAATTGCTCGTAAACGTCCCAGCCGCGCTTCACCAGGGCGGTGGCGTCCTCGATCGATTTCAGCGCAGTGAAGCCATCGATGTCGGCGCCGGCGATGAAACCGTTCGGCTTCGCCGAGAGAATGACCAGTCCTGTCGGCGGCGCGACGGCAAGCTCGCCAAGCAGCGCCGAGAGCTGGTCAAGCACGTCGATGGACAGCGTGTTGGTCGAGCTGCCGCCTTTGTCGAAATACAGCCAGCCGAACCCATCAGCGTCGCGATCGAGTCGCCAGTCGCGATAAGTCGTCATGTCGGCCTTGTCACGGTCGTTGCACGAGCATTGCGCCACCTTGGCCGCCGCCAATGCATATCGAGGCGATGCCGCGCTTGCCGCCGCTCTGTTCGAGTGATTCCAGCAGGTGCAGCACGATGCGCGCGCCGGACGCGCCGACGGGATGACCGAGCGCGATCGCGCCACCGTCGACATTCAGTCGATCGCTATCGAGCGTACCCATGGCGTGATCCAGACCGAGCTCCTGACGACAAAAATCTTCGTCCGCCCATGCGCGCAGACAGGCGATGACCTGCGCCGCGAAGGCTTCGTTGATTTCCCAGCGGTCGAGATCGTTCAGATCCAATCCATGCCGCTGCAGGATAGGCGTGGCCGCGTACACCGGACCGAGTCCCATTTGCGCGGGATCGAGTCCTGCCCACTGGCTGTCGACGATGCTGCCCAGCACCGGCAGCGAATGCCTCGTCACCGCCTCCCCGGAAGCAAGGATTAGCCATGCCGCGCCGTCGGTGATCTGCGAGCTGTTGCCGGCAGTCACGTTGCCGTACTTGCGATCGAAAAACGGCTTGAGCTTGGCGAGGTTTTCCGGCGTGGAGTCCTCGCGCACGCCGTCGTCCGCGGCATACACCTTCCCGTCGGTATCGAAAAGCGGCGCGATCTCGCGATCGAAATGCTCCGCCTTCTGCGCCGCCAGCACTCGGCGATGGCTTTGCGCCGCGAACTCGTCCATCTCGCGCCGCGTGATCCCGAACCGGTACGCGAGGTTCTCCGCGGTCTGGCCCATGAGCAGACCGACCATCGGGTCGGTGAGCCCCTTCATGATGCCCACGATCGGCCTGAGCACCTCGGTGGGGTTGAGCTTCAGGAATGCAGCCGCTTTCTCGCCCGGTGTCTTCGCCGCGCTGAAGCGGGCGAACCACAGCACCATCTTCTCGGAGTAGAGCAGCGGCGCCCGCGACAGCGCGTCGACGCCTCCGGCCAGCACCAGGTGCGAGCGCCCCGCGCGGATATTGGTCATCGCCGAATCGAGCGCCTGCATCCCCGACGCGCAATTGCGCATCACCGTCCAGCCGGGCACCTTCAGACCACAGCCGACGCGCAGCGCGACGACGCGTCCGATGTTGACTTCGTCGGGTGACGGGCTCGCACAGCCGAGAATGACCTCGTCGAGCTCTTCGGGTGCGAAAGGCATGCGCGTAAGCAGCGCTCGCCCGGCCTGGGTGGCGAGATCGGAAGCGGCGAAGCGTCCGGGGCGGTTGCGCGCCCTTAGAAACGGCGTACGTGCGCCGTCGACGACGTACACCGGTTGATCGAGTACGGCCATGTTGCCTCCTGCGTCAGGCCGCCGCGCGATGCGCGGTCCCACGGGACGCTTCGTTCGCCGGCTTCGCGGCGGGCGGCGGCGACGCCTGTCCCGCCGGGCACATGTCCGACGCGCCAAGATCCTGCGCGAAATCGTCGACGCGAATGACCTCTTCGGTCAACTGCTGCGCGCGCTGCAGTAACGCGGCCTCGTCGGCGCTGATGACGCCCGCGGCCACTGCGGTCGCCGCGCGATCCTCGCCTTGAGCGAATGCAACACGACCGCTTTTCACCGCGTCGCGGATGCGCGCTTCGATTGGTTCGGCGGCGATCGTCGCCTGCAGCGCGAGCTCGATCGTAGCCAGCACGTCGTGCGGGTCGAGCGGCAGGTAGATCCCCGAAGTGAGGCGGTCACGCGAGGCCGAAGGCTCGATGAGCAGACGGGCGACCTCGTGGCCGGCGCGGTCCGACGGGACGACATAGGGACGTCCGAGCGGGAAGACCAGCATGCGCATGAGCGCGGGAATAAAACGTCCGGGGAAATTGGAGATCACGCCTTCGAGAGCGGTTTGCGCCTTGTACATCGAATCCCAGATCGCCCAGTGCATCAGCGGCGCGTCCTCGGCGCGCGCACCGTCGGTCTCGTAGCGCTTGAGCACCGCCGAGGCGACGTAGAGCATCGAGAGCACATCCCCCAGTCGTGCGGAAAGCTTCTCCTTGCGCTTGAGCGCGCCGCCGAGCACGCCCATCGAGACATCGGCCAGAAAAGCGAGCGCCGCAGAGAATCGAGTGAGCTGCTGATAATAGCGGCGCGTCTCCGGCGCCACGCTCGCGGGGGCGCGCGTGCAATGCGATCCGCACAGGCCGAGCACGAAGGCGCGTGCCATGTTCGACAGCACGAAGCGGATGTGGCCGAACAGCGCGCGATCGAACGCGATCGACCTCTGGGTGACATCGGCGTTTGCCGCGGCGGCGATTTCCTTGAGCACGAAGGGATGGCAGCGGATCGCACCCTGCCCGAAAATGATCAGGCTTCGCGTCAGTATGTTCGCGCCTTCCACGGTGATCGACACCGGAATCTGCATGTACGCGGCACCGAGAAAATTCGACGGCCCCATGCAGATGCCCTTGCCGCCGGCGATGTCCATGGCGTCGTTGGCGAGCACCCGTGCGCGCTCGGTGAGCTGATACTTGGCGATCGCCGACAGCACCGCCGGTTTTTCGCCGAGATCGACCGCGCCTGCGGTCATCACCCGCACGGCGTCCATCGCGTAGAGGTTGCCGCCCATGCGCGCGAGCGGCTCCTCGACGCCTTCGAACTTGCCGATCGGCGTCTTGAACTGGCGGCGGACGCGCGCATAGCCGCCTGTCGCCCGCGTCACCATTTTGGACATGCCGACGCTGAGGGACGGCAGCGAAATCGAGCGGCCCGCGGCCAGGCTCTCCATCAGCATGCGCCAGCCCTTGCCGACCATCGGGCGCCCACCGATCACCCAGTCGATCGGAATGAACACGTCCTTGCCCCAGTTCGGCCCGTTCTGGAACACCGCGGAGAGCGGCATATGGCGGCGGCCAATGTGCACCCCTGGATGATTGGTCGGAATCAGCGCGCAGGTGATGCCGAGGTCATCGACCTCGCCGAGTATGTGGTCGGGGTCGAAGACGTGAAAGGCGAGACCGAGCAGCGTTGCCACGGGACCCAGCGTGATGTAGCGCTTTTCCCACGTGAGGCGCAATCCGAGCGTCGTCCTTCCGTCGTGCTCGCCCATGCAGACGATGCCGCTGTCGGGAATCGCTGCGGCGTCGGAACCGGCGTGTGGGCTGGTCAGCGCAAAGCACGGGATTTCCGCACCCTTGGCCAGACGCGGCAGGTAGTGCTGCTTTTGCTCATCGGTGCCATAGCGCGCGAGCAACTCGCCCGGACCAAGCGAATTGGGGACCATGACCGTGACCACCGTGGCGCTCGATCGCGAAGCGAGCTTGGCGACGACCTCGGAGTGCGCAAATGCGGAGAATCCGAGGCCGCCATACTGCTTGGGGATGATCATGCCGAGGAAGCCGCGGTCCTTGATGAACTGCCACACGTCAGGAGGCAGGTCGCGATAAACGTGCGTGGTTTCCCACTCGCTGACCAGCGCGCAAAGCTGCTCGCATTCGTTGTCCAGGAAGCGCTGCTCGTCCGCGGTAAGCGCGGGTGCAGCAATGGCGAGCAGCTTGTTCCAGTCGGGGCGCCCCGAGAAAAGATCACCGTCCCACCAGACGGTGCCTGCTTCGATGGCCTCGCGTTCGGTCTGCGACATCGGCGGCAGTACGTTGCGAAACATCGACAGGACGGGGTTGCTGATCAAGCGCCGGCGCAGCGGAGCAACGCCGAACAGGATCGCCACCAGCGCCAGCAGCGCCAAGGCGGTACCGACGACCGCCGGCGGGAGCCAGCGCATCACCCACGCGGCCGCGATCCAGGTCGTGGCGCACACCAGCCACATCGCTCCGGCTGCGTTCACATACGCGAGCAGGAAAATGCCGACGATCAGCACGGCAAGAAAAGCGAGGGTCATCATGATCGACTCCGGTTCAAGGCGCGAGGGGGCGCTGCATCCAGCTCATCGAGATCGGGCAGCGGCGCCTTGAGCCCTGCGATCAGAAACGGCGCGAGACGACGCAGCAGCAGCTCGTCATTGGTCGACTCTCGCGGATTGAGCTCGGCGATGAGCCGCAGCGCATCGGTCCCCGCAAGCGTGTACGAGAGCGCGCCCATGACGAAGTGCAGACGCCAGCTCAGCTCCCGTTTGGGCAGCTTCGGCAATGCGCGTCCGAACGCCGTCTTGAAGCGCGCGATCATTTCCGCGTATTGCTCCGACAGGAACCTGCGTATGAACGGCGCCGGATCGGCATAAGCCCGTCCGAGCAGGCGCAGGAAGTTCTTGCCGCCGCGCTCGCGGTCGCGCGCCAGCTCCAGCGCGGGGATGAACATCGCGGCGAGAATCTTTTCCGGCGTCAGCACCTGCGGGGCCGCTTCGCGCTCGAAACGGGAAAGCAGGGCAACGCGCCGCTGGTTCATCGGATCGAGGCGACGCCTCAGCACCGTTTCGAAGAGGTCTTCCTTGCTCCCGAAGTGATAGTTGATCGCGGCGAGATTGACACTCGCCTCGGAAGTGATCTGGCGCATCGACGTCGCCTCGAAGCCGTGCTCCATGAACAGCGCTTCCGCCGCGTCCAGAATCCTGACCTGGGTTGCGGAAGCGCGCGAGGCGTCGAGGGCGATGGCCGGGGAATTCATGGGGTCTTGATATTCGTAGCAGGCGCGCGTCGCCTGCAGTCGATGCGGCGCGCCCTGACGCTTTGCGTCAGCTCAGCTGGGCACGCAATAAATCAAACGTTCGTTTTAATACTAGACCGCGTGAGCGCGAGTGTCAAGCTGCCAGTCCGCATGCGTCCCGCCGGCGGCGGCGTGCAGACGCTGGTGCAATAGCGCCAGCGCAGTGAAATCGCCAAGCAGGACGAGCTTGTCGTCCGAGGAGAGCGCGCCCGGTCCTTCGCTCAGCGCGCGCTCGACGAGCAGCGCGCGCTGCTGCCGCGCGGCCGCTGGAAGCGCGGGGCGAGGCGTGGCGAGGCCCGCAAGCAATGCATTGAGCTCGGGATCGGCGACGCCTTGTGCCCAGTCGGGCGGGGGCGGAGTCTGGCGCGCGTAGCGCTGCGTCGCCTCGATTTCGGTGGGAGGCTGCGTTTCCTCCGGAATCAGGAACAGTCCCAGCTTGCGGAAGCGCTCGCCGAGCGAGGTGCGGCTGCTGTACACCGACAACGGAATCGACAGGATCAGCGCGCCGGCGACCGGCATCAGCCACCACAGGAACGAGGGGTTGAGCAGATATACGCCGGCCGCCCACGCCACGCCCACGGCAGTGTGCAGGCCGTGCACGCGGATCGCCTGGGCCCAGCTTGTCTGCGCGTCCTCGCGCGGCGGCGATTTCCATCGCACCTGCATGCCGACCAGCGACATCACGACGAATCGTGTGTGAAACAGCATGCGGATGGGCGCGAGCAGCGATGCCGCGACGATTTCGCCGATCACGCTCAGCACCAGCTTCACCGCACCGCCATAGCGCGAAGTGCGCTTCGGCGGGACTAGGAATACGCTGAGCAGCTTGGGCAGGAAAAGCAGCGTCGCCGTACCCGCCAGCAATCCGATCGCCCACTCGGGCCGCCACTCGGGCCAGCGCGGAAACAGCTGGTACGGCTCGAGAAAATACTGCGGCTCGATCAGCGTATGCATCGCCAGCTGCACGGTCGAGAGAATCAGGAAGAGGAACCACAACGGCGCCGACAGGTACGCCATCACGCCGGTCATGAATACGACGCGGTGCGCCGGGTGAAGCCCCTTGGTGAGCAGGAGGCGGACGTTCATGAGATTGCCCTGGCACCACCGGCGGTCGCGCTTGAGCTCATCGATGAGGTTGGGAGGCATTTCCTCGTAGCTGCCCGAGACGTCGTAGGCGATCCACACCCCCCACCCGGCGCGCCGCATGAGCGCCGCCTCGACGAAATCGTGCGACAGGATCTCGCCCGAAAGGGCGCCCTTGCCGGGAAGGCGCTCCAGCGCGCAATAGCGGATGAACGGCGCCACCCGGATGATCGCGTTGTGGCCCCAGTAGTGGGATTCGCCAAGCTGCCAGTAGTGCAGCCCCGCCGTGAACAGAGGTCCATAGATGCGGGTCGCGAACTGCTGCATGCGCGCGAACAGCGTTTCGCGGCCGGTTGCGCGCGGCGCGGTCTGGATGATGCCGGCGTCGGGGTTGGCTTCCGCGATGCGCACGAGCGTGGTCAGACACTCGCCGGTCATGACGCTGTCGGCGTCGAGGACGATCATGTAACGGTAGTGACGACCCCAGCGCCTGCAGAAGTCGGCGATGTTCCCGCTCTTGCGCTTGATCTGGTGACGGCGCCACCGATAGAACACGCGACCGTAGCCGTCCACCGTCCGGCACAGCGCGTTCCACGCGGCGATCTCCGCTACACGAGTGTCGGCGTCGGACGTATCCGAGAGCACGAAGAAATCGAAGTGCTCGAGCGCGTCGGTCCGCGCCAGCGATTCGTACGTCGCGCGCAATCCTGCGAACACGCGCGCGACGTTCTCGTTGCGAATCGGCATGACGATGGCCGTGCGCGCGTCCGACCGGATCGGTGCCCCCGCGTGCGCGGTGCGCGAGATCGCATAGCGATCGCCGCGCGTCGCGAGCACCAGGAATCCCGCGAGCGCAGTCCAGAAGCCGAGCGACACCCACGTAAACAGGATTGCGAACAGTACGAGGATCGCGAGCTCGAGCGGCTCCCGTCCGTGGTAGGGCAGCACCGCGCTCATGAGCATCGTCGCGAGCCAGGTCTGCAGCAATGCCAGTGCGAGCAGCACCACGCGCCGGCGATTGGCGGCGTGGTACCACGCCTTGTGGTGATCGGCTCTGCGCGGCATGCCTTCGGCGTCGTGACGGCGCCATTTGCGCGGCACCATCGACACTCGCTTTATCGCCGGCGTGGTCATCAGCCGTGTGCGTCCGTGCAGGTCGTCGTGCAGGACGCGCGGATCCGACGCTGCCTTGGCGGACAGCGCCAGCTCGAGCCTCGTGCGCATCGAATCGGCTGGGCATCGCGTGCGCGTGTCGCCAGGCGAAGACTCACTCGGGCGCGCCGCTCGCTCGACGAGCTTTTCCGCGCTGTCGCCTGAGCTCGTCACAGGCTGCCGCTCCTCTTCGCGTTCCATCATTCGGGCGGGATAATGTAGCTCCACGTCGAGGTCAGCGTGGTGCCATTGGAGCGCAGAAATGCGCGCAGCTCGACCGGCTTCTTGTCGTCGATCTGCTTAATACGCACGCGCATACGGTACCCACCCGTCACATCATTGCGGTACACGCGGTTCTCTAGGATTTCGCCGTTGCTGTCGACGGTGAGCACGCTCTCGACAGCCCCATCCGGCGGCAGCTTCTTGAGCACCGGTCCTTCGAAGTCGATCAGGAAACCCACGCTGGCGTCGGGCTCCTTCGAGTAGCCATGCCCTCGACGCGTCTGCGCGATGTAACCCAGAGGAGGCCGCGTTTCGGTCTCCTTCTGCCAACGTATGCGGTATTCGATGTCGAACGGCTTGCGCAATGCCGGCGGCGTATCGGGTAGCCAGAAGACGACGATATTGTCGTTGGTCTCGTTCGGCGTCGGAATCTGCACCAGCTCGATGCGACCACTTCCCCATTCCCCCCTCGGCTCGATCCACGCGCTCGGACGAAGCTCGTATCGCGCTTCGAGGTCCTGATAGCTGTCGAAGGAGTGATCGTGCTGCATCAGTCCAAAACCGGCGGGATTGGTGAGCGCGAACGACGTCACCAACAGGCGCTTGGGGTTCACGAGCGGGCGTGTGATCCACTCACCCGTTCCGGATTGGACAAGCAGCGTGTCGGAGTCGTGCACCTCGGGGCGATAGTCATCGCTGGGTCCACGCTGGTTCTCTCCGAAAAAATACATGCTGGTTAGCGGGGCGAGGCCGAGCTTGCTCACGTTCTCGCGCAGGAAAAGACGCGCTTTCACCAGTGTCACCGTCTCGCTGCCTGGACGGAGCACGAAGCGGAACGCGCCGGCGACCCGGCGCGAATCGAGCAGCGCATACACCGTCAGCTCCTTCGCGCCGACTTCAGGACGCACCAGCCAGAATTCCACGAAGCGCGGGAACTCCTCACCGGAGGCGAGCCCGGTGTCGATGGCGAGCCCGCGCGCCGAGAGCCCGTAGCGCTGGTCCTTGCCGAGGGCGCGAAAATAGCTCGCGCCCTGAAAGACGAGCACCTCGTCCTTGTACTTCGGACTGTTCAGCGCGGCATGGACGCGAAATCCCGAGAACGACAGCCCGCGCAGGCGCTGGGTATCGAGCTTGTTGTTCCCGTAGTCGAAATAGTCGGGATCGAAGCGGATTTCACGCGGCGCGCCGTTAACGATCTCGGAAATGCGCACCGGCTGGTCGTAATGAAGGCCAGGATGAAAAAGCTGAACCTCGAACGGAAGGTTATCGCCGCGCCAGATCGCTTTCGTCGGCCGAAAGCGAATGTCGCGATATTGGTCGTAGTTGAGCTCGCGCAATGCGGAAGGCAGCGAGACCGTCGGCGCCTTGTACGCCTGTCCGGCGAGCACCGACGCGCGCCGCGCGACATCCTCGAAGTCGAAGCCGACAGCCGGTAGCGAAAGCAGTATCGCAGCGAGCGCGGCAACACGCGCCGTTGCGACGATCTGCCAGCGGCGAAAGAATGGAGGAGGCATGGGGCGGCGACCCTGTTCTTGTTATCCGAGCATACAAGATGTCATAGATTTACCGCAGCGCCGCAAGTTCATTGATTTGGGCTGGCTGCCGCCCGGGAGCCGCAAGCTTCACGCCGCGGACTTGCCTGCGTACACGGCGTCGATCGCCGCCTTGAAGCGATCGGCGACCAGCGGCCGCTTGAGCTTGAGCGTCGGGGTCAGCAATCCGTTGCCGATGCTCCAGGGCTCACGTTCAGCGACGACGCGCCGGATGCGCGCCCACCGCGGAAATTCTTTCAATTGGTCGTTGGCGCGGCTGATCAGCTTTTGCTCGTCGGGCTCGTCGGTCACCGCCAGCAGCGTCAGGAAAGGCCTGCCTTCGCCCACCAGCATGACCTGCTCGAAGATCGGGTCGCGCGACAACGCGAATTCGACATCCTGCGGCGAAAGCTTCTCGCCGTTGGACATGACGATGATGTCCTTCAGGCGTCCGCGGATGTAGATCTTTCCGTCGTGCAGCTCCGCGATGTCGCCGGTGTGCAGCCAGCGCTCCGAATCGACCGCAGCGCGCGTGGCGTCGTCGTTATTCCAATAACCCAGCATCACGTTGGCGCCGCGCGCGAGCAGTTCGCCGCGCTCGCCGAGGCGGACGTCGACGCCCGGGAGCGGCGAACCCACCGACTCCGGATCGTTGTCGCTCAACCGGTTGACCGAGAGCACCGGCGAGGCCTCGGTCATACCGTAGCCTTGCAGCATCGCCAGGCCCAGCCCGATGAACGTATGCGCAATGCGAGGATCCAGTGCGGCGCCGCCGACCACGGTCAGGCGCATGCGCCCCCCCAGCCGCGCAAGCACGGGAGTTGCCACGACCCTGCGCAACAGCGGCGTCAGAAGGCGATCGAGCGGCGTTGCCTTGCCGCGCGCACTTCGCCAGCCGCGCGCGACACACTGCTCAAACAGGCGCTGCTTGAGCGGCGACGCGCCCAGCGATTCCTCGATGCGCGACTGGAATTTTTCGAAGATACGAGGCACCGCGAACATCGCGGTCGGCTTCTGCGTGACGAGATCATCGGCGATCTGCGCGACGCCGCGCGCATACACGACCCTGGCGCCGATCGCGAGCGGCAGGTAATACCCGCCGGTCCGCTCGAACATGTGCGAAAGCGGCAGGATCGACAGGAATACATCGTCCGAACGCGCCATGTCGGTGGCGCGGCAGGATTCGACGTTGGCGACGATATTGGCGTGAGAAAGCATCACACCCTTGGGTCTTCCCGACGTACCCGAGGTGTAGCAGATGGTTGCGAGCGCGTTGTCGCCAAGATCGGCGAATTGAACCGGAGTCGACGCGGCCGCACCAAGCAGCGTCGCGGCGGATGGTCGCGCATCGCCGGCGTCGGGATCGAGCACGTACACCGGGGGAAGCTTTGCACCAGTCTGCGCGAGCTCGCTCGCCTTGCGGGTGCTCTCGACGAGCAGCATGCGCGCCTCGGCGTTGATCGCGCACCAGGTGATGTTATCGGGATGGTCGTCGACGTACAGCGGTACGATCACCAACCCGAGGCCGAGCGCTGCAAGGTCGACCGCGACCCAATCGACGCTGTTCCTCAGGCATAGCGCGACGCGCTCGCCCGGCGCCAGCCCGAGCGAACGCAGCGCCGCCTGCCAGCGACCGATCCGGTCGCCGAGCTCGGCGACATTCACGTCGCGCCAGCGCTCGCGCCCGTGTTGGCGGTAGAGCACTTTGTCCGGCGTCGCCAGATGCTGTCGGAAATACTGCGCTAGGTTGGTCATGCCGGTGGCGGTCGGCGCCTCGCCAAGCCCTCGGCGGGGGTCCATTCTGACGGCTTTGCCAATCGGGGTCCATCGGGGCGCCATCCGCCGCGGGCGGACTGCAGGTCGTGCCATCGCCCGATCATCTTTCGCCATTGGATATACTTGCGACCGGAGGAGCGAGCGATGCCGAACATTTCGATCAAGCGCCGCCACAAGCTGGATGCGAAGCATGCCCGCGCGGTCGCTCAGGCGATCGCGCGTGACCTCAACAAACGCTATGGCCTGATCTGCCAGTGGGACGGCGACGAGGTCGCGTTCGACGGCGTCGGCGTGTCAGGCAACATGCACGTTGGCAAGAGCCAGATCAAGCTCGACGTCCAGCTGTCGTTCCTGCTGGCACCGCTGAAAGGAACCATCGAGCGCGAAATCAACAAGGAGCTCGACACGCTTCTGAGCGCCTAGTGGACGGTAACGGTCGGAACGATACTTAGGTGCGTGGGTCGGAAAAGGGCGCATCGTCGCCTTCGAAGATCGCGCGCATCAGTGCGCTTTCGCGCGCCTGTATCGTGTTCAGGAACTCGTCGGCGCCGCGCATGCGTGCGAACGCGCTCACTCCGCGCTCGAGGAACCCCTGCAAGGCGCCAAGTCCAGAAGCGCGCGCCGGCAGACGCATGACGACCAGTGCATTGCGCACCATTCGTGAATGCACGTAGCGATCGAGTCCGCGCCCGACGGCACCGATCAGAGCGATCTGCTGCTCGCGATCGGGACGGTTCGAGCACTGCAGGTACGCAGCGCAGTAGCGCGCGACCGTGAGTTCGCCATCGAGCCGTTCAAGCAGCGCACGGTCGAGCTCGTGCGAGAGCGCGGAAAGGAGCATCGCGTCGGCCACGGTCGCGATGACCTTCTCCGGCAGCGTGCGAACCAGCGTTGGGACGATGCGTGCCAGATCGGCGTCGCGGCGACTGAAGTCGCCGGGACCGTAGAGGTCGGCGCGGAAGAACGCGATCGCCGATGCGTATCGTGGCAAGCGCTCCAGATCGCGGTACGTCGCGCTCAGGCGCAGCGACTGGAAGCGCGCCAGCTCGTCGAGCCTGGCCGCAAGCGTAGTCGATGCCGCGCGTGCGGCATGCAGCCTGCGCGAGCGCTCCAGTTGAGCGACGAGACGTTGCGCGGCAGCCGAGGTCACGACCCGACCCGTGCGGGCCGGCTGGCCGATGCATTTAGGTTGTTTTGTCTAGTCGCGGCGGATAGAGTCATCGCCCACCCTGCCGCGATTGGCGCGCACCTTCGTTCATGAGCCGTCCCCCCGAACACGCTGGCATCAGCC
Source organism: uncultured beta proteobacterium (assembly GCA_963816915.1). GTDB lineage: Bacteria > Pseudomonadota > Gammaproteobacteria > Burkholderiales > Casimicrobiaceae > PALSA-1003. Next base: position 998,615 of record CAWFMK010000004.1, on the reverse strand, counting down.
GACGCACCCTGCTCCAGGCAGGGCTGGCCGGCGGCGCCGCGCTTTTCCTGGCGCGCTGGCTGCACGATCCCGCGCAAGACGACGCGATCGCACCCGCCGCGAACGCGCTCGATTCTTCGGCGCGTTCCGTCGTCGCATCGATTGTACCGGTCTTGCTCGCCGGCGCGCTGGCCGAATCGGGCGTCGATCCCAAGCTCGTCACTCAGCGGGTGGACGTCGTCGTCGGCAACGTCGATCGCGCGGTCGCGGGCCTGCCGCCGGAGTCGCGCAAAGAACTCGATCAGCTCTTTGCGCTGCTCGGCTTCGCACCCACGCGCTGCCTGCTCGCGGGCATTTGGACGCCCTGGACCGATGCGTCGACTACGTCCATCGCCGCGTTCCTCGCCGCTTGGCGCGACAGTCGCTTCGCGTTGCAGCGCTCGGCGTATGGCGCTTTGCACCAGATGGTGATGGCGGCGTGGTACGGCGACCCCAGCACGTGGAAGGCAATCGGCTATGCCGGTCCGCCTTCACTGGCGAGTAGCTGACGGTGATGCCGCTCGCGAATCCAGCGCGCGTGCCCGATCCGTTCCGCGAAGGCGTTGCGCGCGGATGGAGCGTCATCGACGCGTCGCGGCTGGGCGGCGACCTCGTGCTCGACGCTGACGTGGCGATCATCGGCAGCGGCGCCGGCGGCGGGACCAGCGCGGAAATTCTGAGCCAAGCCGGGCTCAGGGTCATTCTAATCGAGGAGGGCCCGCTCGCCACGTCGTCGGACTTCCGCATGCGCGAATCGGACGCGTATCCGCAGCTCTACCAGGAATCCGCCGCGCGCAAGACGCGCGACAAGGCGATCAACATTCTGCAGGGTCGTTGTGTCGGAGGCAGCACGACAGTCAACTGGACGTCGAGCTTTCGCACGCCGGCGACGACCCTCGCTTTCTGGCGGCACGAGTTCGGCATCGAGGGCTTTTCGGAAAGCGACTTGGCGCCGTGGTTCGAGCGCATGGAGGCACGCCTCGCCATCACGCCATGGCCGGTGGCGCCCAACGCCAACAACGACGCGCTGCGTCGCGGCGCACTGGCGCTCGGCATCCCGGCGGCGGGGATTCGCCGCAACGTGAAGGGCTGCTGGAACATCGGGTATTGCGGCATGGGATGTCCCACCAACGCCAAGCAATCGATGCTGGTGACCACCATTCCCGCGGCGCTCGAACGCGGTGCCACGCTGCTGACGCGCGCCAGGGCATGGACGCTCGAGCGCCGCGGCGAGCGCATCGCCGAGCTCACCTGCAGCGCGCTCGACGCACGCGGTACCGATCCGAACGGACGCAGCATCCGCGTGCGTGCAAGCACGTTCATCGTCTGCGCCGGCGCGATCGGCTCTCCGGCGCTGCTGTTGCGCAGCCGGCTGCCCGATCCGCACGGGGTGATCGGCAAGCGGACGTTTCTTCATCCGACGGTGGTCTCGGCGGCGCTGATGCCCGAGCGCGTCGATGGCTTTGCGGGCGCGCCGCAAACGATCTACTCCGACCATTTCCTGGACTCGATTCCGGTCGACGGGCCCATGGGCTACAAGCTCGAGGCGCCACCGCTGCATCCGATACTCGTTTCCACGACGCTCCCGGAATTCGGCGACGCGCATGCGCGCTGGATGCGCGAGCTGCCATACCTGCAGGTGGTGATCGCGCTGCTGCGCGATGGCTTTCACCGGGAAAGCCCCGGCGGCATTGTCGCATTGCGCGGCGACGGCACGCCGCTGCTCGACTATCCGCTCAACGACTACTTCTGGGAGGGGGCACGCCGCGCCCTGGCATCGATGGCGCAGATCCAGTTCGCCGCCGGCGCCACCGCCGTGATGCCGGTGCAGACAAGCGGCGCGCACTACACGCGCTGGAGCGATGCGCAATCGGGCATTGCATCGTCGACGCTCGCCGCGCAGACGACCACCGTGGTCAGCGCACACGTCATGGGCGGCTGCGCATTCGGTCCCGACGCGACGCGCTCGGTGGTCGACACCACGGGGCGTCATCACCAGCTCGAGAACCTGTACGTGATCGATGGCTCGCTGTTTCCCGACAAGCATCGGCGCCAACCCACAGCTGTCGATCTACGCGATCGCCGCCAAGCTCGCCAGCGCGCTGCCCGTGATGCCCCGCAGGAACGGCGGCGATTAGGGTGATTGCTCTAATCGACAGGGCTAGAGTGAAGCTGATCGTCGCAAGACGCCAAGCTTCACTCGTCCCTCAAGGAGCAACCATGCAAAAGCAAGCGAACAACGCACTCTATTCCAACCCGGTCACCGACGCGGCATTTGCGGCATCGAGGCAACTCTGGCTCGCCGGACTCGGCGCCGCCGCCTACACCCGAGAATGGGCACGCAGCGAAGCCGCCAAGAACTTCCGCGCGCTGGTCAAGGAAGGCGCGGCCGTCGAATCACAAGCCGTGCGCGTGGTCGGCAAGCGCGTCGAGCGCTCGCTGGCGACCGCGACTTCGCTGTGGAACCAGACGCGCGCCACCGCGATGACCACCGCCACGCACGCTCGCCGACAGCGCCGCTGCCGCGCTGACCAAGGTCAAGGCTTCCGGTCGGCACGAGCAAGGCACCTGCCAAGGTACGCAAGACGGTCAAGACCGCCAAGGCGATCAAGACCGCGCCCAAGCGCAACGCTCGCACGGCTCGTCGCACCAAGCGCGGCACGCGCAAGGCGTAGTACCATCGCGGCTGTTCGAACGCCGCCGCCCTTGAGGAGCCCCATGCCGGACAGCGGCTGCGATGCCACGTCGCCGCAAGCGCATGACATCGCGAGCCGACAAGGGCGGTGTGGGGCTCGCGCTGGCCGGCGGCGGGCCGCTGGGTGGCATCTACGAGGTCGGCGCGCTGCTCGCGCTCGCCGATTCGCTCGACGGCATCGATCTCAACGACCTCGACGTCTACGTCGGCGTGTCGTCGGGCGGCTTCGTCGCCGCGGCGCTGGCCAACGGCATCTCGCCGGCGCAGATGTACCGGCTGTTCATCGACGACGGCGCCGAAGCGGCGCTGTCTCCTGAGTTGTTCCTGCGCCCCGCGTTTGGCGAATTCGCGCGCCGCGCGATGTCGGTTCCGGGTCTGCTCGCCGAGGCCGCGCTCGACTACCTGCGCGCACCCTCTGCAGCACCGCGGCTGCTGGAATCGTTCGTCGACGCTCGGGCGCGCGGTTCCGACCGGGCATGTTCGATCAGCGCGCGATCGACGCATTCCTGACGCGACTCTTCGCGGCGCCGGCCGCACCAACGATTTCCGCCAGCTGCCGCGCAAGCTCTTCCTGGTCGCGACCAATCTCGACACCGGAGCCTCGGTCACCTTCGGCGAGCCGGGGCACGATCACGTGCCCATCACCCAGGCGATCGCAGGCGTCCGCCGCGCTGCCCGGACTGTTTCCGCCGGTCGCGATCGACGGCGAGCACTACGTCGACGGCGCGCTCAACAAGACGCTGCACGCGTCGGTCGCGCTCGACGAAGGCGTCTCGCTGCTATTCTGCATCAATCCGCTGGTGCCCTTCGATGCCAGCTCGGCGTCGCGTCATCGGACGGCTCACGGTCGAAAAGCTGCACCAGGGCGGCTTGCCGCTGGTGCTGGCGCAAACGTTTCGCGCGATCATTCATTCGCGGATGAAGGTCGGCATGGAAAAATACCGGCGGCAGTATCCGGACGCCGATATTGCACTGTTCGAGCCGGAGCGCGAAGACGCCGACATGTTCTTCGCCAACATCTTCAGCTATGCGCATCGCAAGCGGCTGTGTGAGGCGGCATTCCATACCACGCGGCGAGAGCCTGCGCACGCGCCGTGCGCAGCTCGGCCCTGCGCTGGCCCGGCACGGCATTCGCCTGAACGCCGCGCGCCTGGACGATGCGTCGCGAAAGCTGCACGACGCGCTCGACGATCCGCGGCCCTTGCATGCGCACGCATCGGGCGTGCCTCAGGCTGCGCGCGACTTGTCGCGCACCCTCGATCATCTGGAGCGCTGGCTCGCTCACGCGCGCTAGCCGCGCACTCGCACGCGACGTTCGCCACGCGAGGTTTGCCATGCGTCCCGGCGGGTTCTACACTGCCCGCCAATTCCCGGGGGCGCCATGGCGGAACGCAAACGTCCGCGACAGACACGCGAACGTATCGTCGAAACGAGCCTGTCGCTTTTCAATCGCGACGGGGCGCCGCACGTCACGACGGCGGACATCGCCGACGAGATGAGCATCAGCCCGGGCAACCTCTACTATCACTTTCGCAACAAGAACGAGATCATTGCCGAGCTCTACGCCGCTTTCGAGTATCGTCTCGATGCGCTGCTCGCCGCGCCGGAGGGCCGTGTCGCCGGCATCGAGGACTTGTGGCTGTTCCTGCATTTGCTGTTCGAGGCGATGTGGGACTTATCGCTTTCTCTACCGCGACCTCGACGAGATTCTGTCGCGCGACCGGCGAGCTCGCCGCGCGTTTCCGGCGCTTCGTAGGTCGCGGCACGCGCACCATGCTAGAGTTGTGTCGCAGCATGGTTTCGGCGAGGGACGATGCACGCCACCGAGCCGCAGATCGCGGCACTTTCGGAAAATGCCGTGGTGATCGCCACGTTCTGGATGTCGTATCAAAAGCTCGTGGCCGCCCCGGCTACGGTCGTGGGAAACGTGTTCAATCTCGACCGCGCGGCGTATCAGGTGCTTTCGCTGATCGCGCCCTTCGTGCGCGGCAGCGATCGTCTGCTGATCGACCAGCTCGGTCGTGACTACATCCGTTAACAGCAAGGAGCCTAAGTGGCGACTCGATGGATCAAATTTCCTCATGCCGACGCCGCCTACGCGTACGACGGACCCGCGCTCAAGAAGCAGTGGGACCGCCTGCACCGCGGCGATCGCGAGCCATTTCCCGCCAACGCGGACGCGCAGGCCGCGTGGCGTCACTTCCACGCCGGCGAATTCCAGCAGGCAGTCGAAGCCGGGACCAAGGCCGGCGGTGCAGCGCTCAACGCCGCGATCAAGGCACAGACGATCTATGCGACCTACCTGGAAAAGAACGAAAAGAACCGCCTCGCGCTGTTCGAAGAGGCGGCACAATGGGCGCTGACTCGCCAGAACGCGGCGCCCAAGGACGTCAACGCTTTCTATCTGTACGCCTTCGCGCTCGGTCGCTACGGGCAGGGCATTTCGGTGGCAAAGGCGCTGGCCCAGGGCTTCGGCGGCAAGATCAAGACCGCGCTCAACAACGCCCTCAAGCTGCAGCCTTCGCACGCCGATGCGCACATCGCGTTTGGTGCCTACCAGGCGGAGGTGATCGCGAAGGTCGGTGCGCTGGTGGCGGGAATGACATATGGCGCCAAGAAAGACTCGGCGCTGGAACACTATCGCAGCGCGCTCAAGCTCAATCCCGACTCGGCCATCGCGCACATCGAATACGCGAACGGACTGATCCTGCTTATCGGGAACGAGCCAGATCGGTGAGGCGACCAAGCTTTACGAGAAGGCGTCGAAATGCAAACCGGCCGACGCGATGGAGCGCCTGGACGTCGAGCTCGCGCGTTCGGAGCTAGAATAACGGCCTGTCTAGCAACCGGCGCCGTCATGAAGCATTCCGGAATCGAACTTCGCGTGATCGCGTTGGGCCTCATGCTCATCGCGTCCGGCCTCTGCGCACAGACCGCCGACAAGGGCGGCAAGGCGGCGCCCGCGCCGGTGGCAACGCCGCTCGCACCGGGCCAGACCGACACGCTCAAGCGCATTCGCGAGACCGGCGCGATTCTGATCGGCGTGCGCGAATCGTCGGTGCCTTTCTCGTTCCTCGATGCTAACAAGTCGCCGCTGGGCTATTCGGTCGACATCTGCCTCAAGGTTGCCGACGCAATCAAGGCCGAGCTGAAAATGCCCAGGCTCGACATCAAGTTCGTGCCCGTGTCGTCCGCGAACCGCATTCCGATGCTGCTCGAAGGCAAGATCGATCTCGAATGCGGATCGACCACCAATACCCGCGATCGCCAGAAACAGGTTGCGTTCGCCTACACCACGTTCGTCGCGGGCATCAAGATGCTTGCCAAGAAGAGCTCCAACATCAGCGGCATCGAGGACCTTCGCGGCAAGACCATCGTCGTCACCAAAGGGACGACCAGCGAGCAGATGATGAATATCAAGAACGTCGAGCAATCGCTCAAGCTCAACATCATCGTGTCGCCCGATCACAACGAGTCGTTCCGCACGGTCGACGAGGGCAACGCGGTCGCGTTTCCGATGGACGACGTGCTGCTGTACGGACTCATCTCCAAGTCGAAGAAGCCCGATGATTTCGCCGTGGTCGGCAGGTACCTCTCGGTCGAGCCGTATGCAATCATGATGCGCAAGGACGAACCGCAGCTCGAACGCATCGTCAACCGCGCGATCTCGGATCTTTTCGCCAGCGGTGACATTCGCAGGCTCTATGCGAAGTGGTTTTCGACACGCGATCTCACGGTGCCGATGAATCAGATCCTCAAGGAAGCGTTCGTCGCACCGAACACGTACCCGGCGTGGCCATGATGCGCGCTGCTACGCCGCCGCGCTGAGCACCGCACGCTCGACTGCTTGCGCGCTCGGCGGCGTGGTCCACGGCCATGGCGATAGCAGCGTGGCCAGCACGAGCTTCTCGAATTCCGGCGCGACCGCGTCGATGAGCTTGCCCGGGTCAGGACAAAGCTTGTGGTCGGCGACCAGGCCGAACTGCACCGCGTCATTGTATGACAGGATCGACACGCCCATGCCGATGTCACCCGATTGCGGCACCCAGAACATGAGACTCTCGATGGGCGCTGCGCCGAGATAGAGCGGGCTTTGCGGACCCGGCACGTTGGTCATGACCGCGGTGGCATTGCGTGCGAGCGCGCTCAGCAATTGCTCCTGCAACAGGCGCGGTCCGGCGCCCATCGCCGCCAGGATGCCGAGCGATATCACGGGTTGGTACGAATCCTTCAACGCGCGCATGTTGGCGCGCACCGCATAGACGCGCTCGACCGGATTCTCGATACCGAGCGGCAGATCGAGAAACACGAGACCGAAACGGTTGCCTAGCTTCCATGCCTTTTCCGGCGGGCGAAGGTTGACCGGCACCAGCGCGCGAAGGCTTAGCCCGTTGACGTCGTCCCCGTGTGATCTGAGGTAGGCTCCGAGCGCGCCCGCAACCGACGACAGCAGCACGTCGTTGACCGAGCAGTCGAGCGCGCGACCGATCGCTTTGATGTCGGGCAGCGGTAGACGCTCGGCCCACGCGGCGCGCTTGGCGACACCGGGCTTGCCCTTGAATCGTGTCGGCGAATCCTCCTTCATCAGCAGCAGCTTCGCGATTTCCGAGGTCAGCGCACTGCCCTCGCCCGCGAGCGCTACGGCCTTGGCCGGGTCGTTCCACAGCTCGGCGCCCTTGTCGACGATCAACGCGCCGGTTCGAACCGCGAACTTGATCGTGTCGGCGAAAGGCTCGATCAGCGCCGCCAATGGATCGCCGGGGTCGCGCGGCGGCTCTGGATCGGGTGGCGACGCGGGGCCTGGCAGCTTACCTTCGCGATCGGCATCGGTCATCGACAGCATCACCTGGATCAGCGCGATGCCATCGGCGTAGCAGTGGTGGATGCGTATGATGACCGCGCTGCCTCGACCATAGCGCTCGACCAGATCGAAGCGCCACAAGGGGCGTCGTTGATCGAGCGATTCGCTCATCAGCCCGCCTACCATGGCTTCGAGCTCCACCTTCCCGGCATGCGCGGGCAACACCGAGCGTACGACGTGCGCCGCGAGATCGAAGGAAGCATCGGTCTGCCAGTACGCGCCCGCCGGCGTGAGCACCGGGCGCTGCCGAAACCGCGGGAAGCGCAGGAAACGCTCCGAGACGGTGGCTTTGAGGCGCGACAAGCGGATGCGCTCGCTGAAGATGAGCACGCCACAGATCATCATGAGATTGCTGGGGCGGTCCATCCGCAACCACGCGGTATCCACGCTTGACATGCGCTCGCGCTTGCGGTCGGCTCCTGGGGCCATCGATCGTCCTGTTGGTCCGCGTCGCGCCGCGGAGCGCGATTGCTCTGCGTTTGCGAGTCGCGCTAAAGTAGCACACACGCTGTGGCTTTCGAAACGCGCCGCGTCACGTCAAGGAGACACCATGGCCACCGCGCCGAAAGACCTCAAGGCAAAATTCGAAGCAGCAGCAGCCGCCGCCAAGCAGACCCGGAAAAAGCCGGACAATACGACACTGCTAAAGCTCTACTCGTATTACAAGCAGGCGACCGAGGGCGACGTCAAGGGCGAGCGGCCGGGCGGATTCGATTTCGTCGGCGCCGCGAAATACGATGCGTGGGCCAAGCTCAAGGGATCGAGCAAGGACGAGGCCATGCAAAACTACGTCAAGCAGGTCGAGAAGCTCAACCGGGAATGAAAGCCTAGATCCGTCGCGCGCGGGTCTCGTCCACCACCTGCGCGCGTTTAGCTCAGATCGTCAGCTTGCGCAGAGTCTCGGGATTCTTGATCACCGTTGTCTGCCGGCCGCGCGGTGCACCGTAGAGTCCCGCCGGAGGATAGGTCTCGAAGCGCTGAAGCACCGCTGCATCGGTACAGCGTTTGTCGAACACGACACCCACTTGGTCGACGCTGCTGCCGCCTAAACTGAAGCACTGCTGTCCGAGCTTGGCATCGAGCGGCGCGAGCACGCCTGCCTGCACGAGGTCAGCGGCCGCACCCGTGCCTGCGAGCTGCAGCTCGTACGAATCCGCGATCCCGGCGGCGCCCGGTGCCACCGAGATGACGTCGGGCAAACCGATCAGCTCGCGCGCGAAATTTTCGGCGGCGGTCGCGGGTAGCCCCTGAACGGTGAGCGTCACCTTCCTGCCGCTGACGCTCACGTGCTGCAGGAAGAACTCACGCGAAAATTCCTCGGCAATGCGCGCGCCGATCGCCTTGATTGCCTCTTCCTCGGTCGCCCAGCTGCCGAGGCCCTTGGGCAGCGTGGTGTTGTAGTAGATTTCCTCGCCGGTCGCGCGATCGACGCACTTGATTGTCCACGAAGTGAGCGTGTACTTGCTCACGATGAGCCCCGAGGCCTCGAGGCGCACCGACAGCTTCTTGATCTTCGCCTCGCCGAGTATCACGATGTCCGGAACATTCCCGGGATCCGCGCCGCCGTCCGACCACGTGCGAAAGCCGAAGGACTTGATGCGTTCCTTCAAAATGTTTTCGGCGACCGGGGAAGGCTGCGCCGGCGCATCCGGCAGGTCGGCGTCGCGCATCCCGATGCGCACTGAAACCTTGGGGTCGCCGTTGGCGCGGATCAGATCGACGCGCTCGTCGCGCGACATCTGATTGAGCGACTTCTGCACTGCCTTGACATTCACCACCGCCTGCGTGGTCATCGACATCAGGCCGTCCTTGCCGGCACGCGGCTCGCCCTCGCGCACGACCGTGGTCACGAAGCTCCCGCTTTTCGAGAGCAGCCGGTCGCGCACCCAGTCGTAGTTGCTTGCCAGCGACTTCGGATCGACCAGCATCGCCACCGCCTTCTCGACGAGCTGGCTCTTCGAGTCCGCGCGCAGATCGTTTTGCAGCAGCGACTTGTCGCTCTGGTAGCGGGGATCGCTCGGGTCGACCAGACCGACCGCGGAAATGAGCAGCGCGCCCGGATCGCGCTGGGTGGGCACGCTCGCAGCGGGCGCGGCAGCCCTCGGTGCGGCAGCGACGTTCAACGCCGGCGGTGCGGTCGCCGACTTCGGAGCTTCCACTCCGGATCGCTGCATGGCGTACCACCCGCCGATGCCGAGCGCGATGACCGCTATACCGACGATGGCTGCGATCGCCGGTAGCTGCGACTTGGCGTTGCGAGCGGATGTTGTGGTGGGCGGCGTGGCGTCCGGCGGCGGGGGCGGAGCGGCCACGGTCCCCGACGGCGGAATCGGCGCCGCCGGTGGCGCCGGGACAGCTGCCTGCGCTGGCGCACTCGCCGCGGGCGTCGGCGGCGCCGAGATCAACGTTGCATCGGCCGACGTCGCCTCGATGCCGGGCACCGGCACCGATTCGCGCGCCGCCGCGCTGCGGATCGCCACCGCGAACTCGCGTGCGCTCTGGAAGCGGTCGTCGGCGCGCTTGGCCAGCGCCTTTTTCATGACCGCGTCCATCGCGGGCAACACCTGAACGTTCAGCGTCGACGGCGGTAGCGGATCCTCCTTCAGAACCTTTTGCATGGTCGTTGTCGCCGACCCCGCGAACGGACGCTCGCCGGTGAGGAACTGATACAGGATGACGCCGGCAGAGAAGATGTCCGAGCGGCCGTCGACCGGCAAGCCCATGATCTGCTCGGGTGACATGTAGCTCGGCGTTCCCAGCACCGTGCCCACCTGCGTGAGGCTCGACGATTCGATGTGCGCGATGCCGAAATCGGCGACCTTCACCGTGCCGTCGTCGAGCACGTAGACGTTGGCGGGCTTGATGTCGCGGTGGATGACGCCCTGGCGATGCGAGTAGTCGAGCGCGTCTAGCATCTGCGACATGATGCGCACGATGTCGGGCATGGCGAAGCGCTCGTTGCTCTCGAAGTATTCCTTAAGCTCGCGGCCCTTGACGAACTCCATGGCGATGAACCAAACGCCATCGTCCTCGCCGAAATCGTAGATCGAGACGATGTTGGGGTGACTCAACCGCCCCGCCGCCTGCGCTTCGCGGCGAAAACGCGCGATCACAGTTGCCGATTCATCGCCGATCAGCTGGTCGGAGCGAATCGTCTTGATCGCGACCAAGCGCTTGATCATCGGGTCGTAGCCTTCGTAGACCACGCCCATCGCGCCGCGACCGATCTCGCGGCGCAGCTCGTACTTGCCGAGTGTGCCTTTGTCCGCCATGGCCGCCCCCTGACCCCGAAGCGACGACGCCGGCGCGAGCGCCGGCGTCGCCTCCGCGGTATCAACGCATCACTTGTACTTGTTGTCGATTTCCCAGACGGACTTCTGCACCAGCCGCTGCACCATCGTATCCAGCGACACGCCGCCCTGCTGCGCCTGCGACACGCCGAGCACCGACGCGGACTTGGCACCGAGTTCCATCTTCTCCTCGGTATAGCCTTGCGCGACCTGCTCGGTGGACTCGGCGTCGATGATCTTGTAGCGCATGCCGATGATCCAGACGCCGCTGGATTCGCTGGTGTGCACCGAGCTGATGCCGGCACCCGCGACGGTCCCGGCCTGCGCGGCGCCGCGCGACCCGCCGAACACGCCGAGCAGTCCCGCCATCTGGCCGATGGCGTTACCGTCGAATCCCTGCTGTGCAGCGGCGACCTGCTCAGCCTTGAGGATGTCGAATTTCACGATATATTTGGTGCTCTTGAGCTTGCCCATGCGCAGAAACTTGCGCGCGGCGTCAGGGTCGCCGAGGTTGTACGCCAGCTCGAATTCGTGCTGGATGGGGCCGAGGTTGGAACGCTCGAGCACCGGGAAATTGGCCTTGGAAAGCTCGAGCTCGCCGAAGTCGGCAATATTGTTCGCGGTGTATTTCTGGAGGAAGGTCGCGTTGTTGCTCTTCATCTCGCCGGGGATGACGACCAGTGCGGGGCCTTTCTTGTTGACGTTGGTGTAGGTGACGTCCTGGTAGAGCGCCTGATCGGCCGATGCGTTGGCTTTCTGCGACGTCTCGCTGCCGGCGGTCGGCGACGGGTTCCCGAATTTGGGCTGCGCCGCGGCGGTCCCCGCGACCAACGCAATGCCGAGCGCGAAGGCCAGCACGGGTATCGATTGGTGACTGTGCATATTCGGTTCTCCTGTCAATCCACGACATTCACATAGAGAGTCAAGGCTTCGCAGTCGGCCTCGCGCCCGAACCCATCCCGGCGTTGGCGCAATAGTCGGCGTAGAGCTGCGAGACGACTTCGTCAGCCTGCTCGTTGACGAGCACCAGCGCCATGTGCTGCACGTCGGCGCCCGAATAAGAGCTCGAATGCGCGTGCGATTCCGCGACCACGCGACCGTTGGCGCCGTAGAGCGTGAAGTCCATGTTCACCGAGACCTGATTCACCGCCATCAGCGGATTCATCCCCGTCTGGGCGCTGATCAGCCCGCGCAGCACGAAGCTCGCACCGAGTTTTTTCGACGCGGCCAGTGCGGCATCCGGGTCGTTGCGAAAATAGGCCTCGATCTCTGCCTGCGCGATCTGGCGGCGAATCTCTTCGGGCGTGTAGGTGCGCAGGCCGAGCGCGCGAAGGCGATTGTTGATCGCCTGGAAATGCTGTCCGTAATTCTGCTGCTGCGCGGCGATGTAGCCGTTCGACTGGCGCTCGCCGATTACAACCATGATCTTCTTGTCCTTGATGTTCGCGCGGCAGGGGGTCGACAGGTTGACCGCGATGCGATCCTGGCGCGCCTGCTCCTCGAGACGGTCGCTGTCGTCGGGCTGCGAAAACTTGAAACCCTGCCCGTGCGCAGTCGCGAAGGGCATCGCAAGCAGGAGCGTAAGCAGGAGCGATGTCGCGCGCATGCTGGGCAGGAACCTCGGCGTCGGCCGTCTGAACATGAATACGGCAGGTTAGCCCAACGCATGCCGGAAATCCATATGGAATATTCGCCCAAACGCCGACGCGAGGTGCGCGACGACTTGTGGCCGACAGCGGAGGCACTGCGAAGACGACCCTACTTGAGTGCCACCTTGGCGAGCTTGCCGGCGGTCTTCACGGTCCTGCGAGCGGTCTTGGTCGCCTTGGAAACCGTCTTGGCCGCGGTCCCGCTGGCAGACGACACCGTGCGCGCCGCGGTGCGCTTGGCGCTATTCACCATGCGCTTCACCGGAGACGTGCGCGGGCGCTTGATGCCCTGCGCCTTGAGCAGCGCATTGACCGCCTCCGAAAGCTCGTTGACGCGCTCGGTGAGGCGCTCGACGTCCGACGACGTATAGACGCCCAGCCGACCGAGCGCGCGCGCGACGCGTTCCTGAAAAACCTGCTCGAGCTTGTCCCAGGTTCCACCGGCCATCGCGTGCATCTCCTTTGCCTTGGAGGTGGCAGCATCGCGCGCCGCTTCGGCGGTCGAGGCAGCGGCCTGGCGCGTCTTGGCCTCGAGCGCCGAGCCCTGCCTGACCAGAGTCTCGAACACCTGCTTGCCCCCGGTCTGTGCCTTCGCGAAGGCGCCGAGCCCGGCAAGCCAGATCTGATGCGATGACTTCAGCACGGACTGCGACAGGCTGTCGCCTTCCGCGGACTTTTCCGAAGCAAGACCCGCCTTGGCTTTCTTGAGCATGCAATTCCTCCCGCGTGGCACGTGCACGATACGCCGAGTGCCGATTGTAAGCGATGCGAAACGCCATCATACCGGGCGCGACACCGCGAAGGAACGATGCGCGCGCCACGCGCCGTATAATGCAGGCGCCGCGTCCGGCGTCACGGAAGCGAGTGGCGCAACGGCGCGCGGAAGCTCTCGCGATCGTCGCGCCGCGAGTACCCTGAGGAGGAATCGCGATGGCCTATTTCGTCACCGGCGCGACCGGCTTTATCGGTCGCTTCCTGGTCGAGAACCTGCTCAAGCGCGGCGAGCCCGTGTTCGCGCTGGTGCGCAAGGGTTCGCAGAAAAAGCTCGCCGACCTGCGCGAGACGCTGGCCGTCGACGACAAGCGCCTGATCGGCGTGGTAGGCGACCTCGCCAAGCCACGCCTGGGACTGTCCGACGCCGACTTAAAGCAACTCAAGGGCAAGGTCGATCATTTTTTTCACCTCGCCGCCGTCTACGATCTCAAGGCCAGTGCCGAAGCGCAGGAGCGCGCCAACGTCGAAGGCACGCGCCATGCGATCGAGCTCGCCGAAGCGCTCAAGGCGGGATGCTTTCACCACGTCAGCTCGATCGCAGCCGCCGGACTCTACGACGGCGTGTTTCGCGAAGACATGTTCGAGGAGGCCGAAGATCTCGACCACCCGTATTTCAAGACCAAGCATGTCTCCGAAGGGATCGTGCGCGACGAATACAAGCGGCCGTGGCGAATCTACCGGCCCGGCTTCGTCGTCGGCCATTCCAAGACGGGCTACATCGACAAGATCGACGGGCCCTACTATTTCTTCAAGCTGATCCAGCGCATGCGCGCCATGCTACCGCCGTGGGTGCCGACGATCGGCATCGAAGGCGGGCGGATCAACATCGTCCCGGTCGATTTCGTTGCAGATGCGCTCGACTATCTTGCGCACAAGAAGGGCCTCGACGGAAAGTGCTTCCACCTGACCGATCCTGCTCCGCACCGCATCGGCGAGGTGCTCAACATTTTCGCCAAGGCGGCACACGCACCGCAAATGACCATGCGCGTGAACGCGCGCATGTTCGGCTTCATCCCGGCGCCGATCCTTTACGGAATCGGCTCGCTCTCGCCGGTCAAGCGCATGGTGGGCGCGGTGCTCAAGGATCTCGGCATTCCACAGGATGCGTTTTCGTTCATCAACTGGCCGACCCGCTACGACAACCGGGAGGCGACCAAGGCGCTCAAGGGCTCGGGCATCACGGTTCCCGAGCTGCCCGACTACGCGCCGCGGCTGTGGGACTACTGGGAACGCAACCTCGATCCGGACCTGTTCATCGACCACAGCCTTGCGGGACGCGTTCGCGACAAGGTGGTAGTGATCACCGGGGCGTCGTCCGGAATCGGCAAGGCCACCGCGCTCAAGCTCGCCTCGGCGGGCGCCAAGGTGATGATCATCGCGCGCGGAGAGGAGAAGCTGCTCGAGACAAAAAAAGAAATCGACGCCGCCGGCGGCAAGACCTGGATCTACACCTGCGATGTTTCCGACACGGCATCCTGCGATGCGCTGGTCAAGCGCGTCCTCGCCGAGCATGGCGCGTGTCATTACCTCGTCAACAACGCGGGCCGCTCGATTCGCCGCGGCATCATCAACTCGCTCGACCGCTTCCATGATTTCGAGCGCACCATGCAGCTCAATTACTTCGGTGCGCTGCGGCTGATCATGGGCTTCCTGCCGAACATGATCGAGCACAAGCACGGGCACATCATCAACATCTCGTCGATCGGCGTGCTCAGCAACGCGCCGCGTTTCTCCGCCTACGTCGCGTCGAAATCGGCGCTCGACTCGTTCTCCGCGTGCGCGGCGTCGGAATTTGTCGACAAGGGCGTTCACTTCACCACGATCAACATGCCTCTGGTGCGCACGCCGATGATCGCTCCGACCAAGATGTACGAGAACTTACCGACGCTGTCTCCCGAACAGGCGGCCGACCTCGTGGTCGAGGCGATCGTCTACCGGCCGGTTCGGATCGCCACCCGGCTCGGGATTTTTGGCGCCGTAGCGCACGCGATCGCACCGAAGCTCACGCAGATTCTGCTCAACACCGCGTTCCAAATGTTTCCGGACTCCAGCGCGGCCGCCGGCAAGAAGGACGCCGCGCCGCAACCGTTGTCACCCGAGCAGATGGCTTTCGCGCAGCTGACGCAGGGGATTCACTGGTAACGGCCTGCCGCTAAGGAGTTCAAACGGCGCGATCTGCACAAGATGTAGTCTACTTGCGGAGGCGGTTGAATGCCGCGAGAATAGCGTGGGGCTCGTTTAGTGACTGGTTTTTGGGGGAAGCACGTCAGCCGGTCTGCGAACACGAGCGCCGATGCGAATACCGGTTCTGTATCGAAAGTGGCGGTCCTGGGGATGGCGCCATCGCGCCGAACTAACGATTGCGGGGAGACGACAATGAAAATTGGATCGCTGTTCTGGGCTGCGATTGCTGCCACGACGTTGGTTGCCTGTTCGACAACCAGACCGCCTGAGTTGAATCCGTTCACCCGTCCCTTTTTCAAGACCCAGACATGTTCGGGCGCAAGTTGCCCGGTCACAGTCACCGTGACGGAAAATGCTTCAACCGGTACCTGCTCCGCCACTGTCGACTATGGAGTCCTTGACCTCAGCCAAGGCGCGGGCGCCAAGACGATTGCCTGGACGATCAGCGACGGCTACAAATTTTCCAATGAATCCTACAAGTTCGCGATCGTCATCAAGACCGATCCTAAGGGGCAGTTCAAAAACGCGAAAGTGCAGGCCGGCGGCAAGCGTCTGGTTCTCGACTTCGTTCATTCCAGCGCGGGCAACTCCTACACATACGGCCTGAACTTCCAGCGTGATAACGGCACTGACAGTTTCTGCGACATGCTGGATCCATACATGGTGGACTAGGCACTCGTCAGATGCTGGAAAGCCATGCTCGAACGTCGTTAACGGTGTCCTGAAACGGAAGCGCGCGTCCAGCCGCCTCGCACTCCACGAATACGTCGCTCCCGAGTGCCGCCTGGGTCCGCGCAACTACCGGCCCCAGGAAAGCTTGATCCACGGCGTCGCGGTGAATCCCGGTGATGCGCATCTGATTTTCAACGGCGCCGAAGTACCGCGCCGCACGCTGCCACTCTGCACGAAGTCCTGCGAGGCCCGCTGACACTTCAAGCACGCTCTGCACCGCGGGTTTCGAGCCGGTCTCATCCGAGAGTTCCAATACCTCCCGCAGCAATGCCGCGGCAGGCTGCTCGGACCCCTGCGCGATCGCGACGATCGCGAGGTTGAGCAGCGCCACCGCCGTAAAATCAGGATTCCCGAGCTCGCGGGCCAACATTTCGCATTCACGGTATAGGACGGCGGCAGATTCCAGATCACCGTCAAGCCGATGCAATTGCGCCAGCGCGTTGGATGCGGTCACGATCCGTTGCTTGTTCCCCGATTCACGAGCGATCGCGATTGCTTCGTCACAATGCACATGCGCGCTGGCGCGATCGCCCTGTCCGAGCGCCGCCATTCCAAGGTTATTAAGCACGACGACCGTGAAATCCTTGCCACTGACAACTCGCGCGATCGCAAGGCTTTCGCGAAGATAGAGCTGCGCTTCTTCGTAGCGGCCCATGAAGCCGCAAATTTGTCCGGCCACAAAAAGCGCCTTCATGCGCGAAGGCGTTTTTGTTTTCCCCTTGGGATTCGTGACCGCCTCGACCGAAACCCGATGACCAAGGTTCAGCTGTCCGCGGATGAACCAGTAATGCTTGACTGCGTGCACCAAGCGGTAGCCCTGTTCGGCATCTGCATCGGTACGCAAGAAAGAGGCGTGCGCGGCAAGTATGTTCTCGCGCTCTAGATCGAGCCGCTGGAGTCCCGACGCCTGCGCTGCTCCAAGCAGGTCGGGCGCGAGTTTCTCGACATACGTCAAGTAGAACGTCGCATGGCGCGACCGGACGAAGTCGCCCTCTCCCGACTGCGTCAATCGTTCGTTCGCGTATTCCCGAACGGTTTCGAGCAGGCTATAGCGTCCGCCCTCTCCGACGACCATGACCAGCGATTTGTCGACAAGGTCGGATAGCAAATCCAGAACTTCCGCTTCCGTAATCTCGCCGCTTGCACACACGCCTTCCATTGCTTCGAGAGTCCAGCTGCCTGTGAAGACAGCGAGTCGACGAAATAACACTCGCTCCTTGTCGGATAACAGATCGTAGCTCCAGTCGATCAACGCGCGCAGCGTCTGTTGCCTGGGAAGCGCTGTCCGACTGCCGCCCATGAGCAGACCGAAGCGATCGTTGAGGCGCGCAGCGATGTTCTGTGTGGACAAGGAGCGTACGCGCGCGGCTGCGAGCTCGATCGCAAGCGGGATGCCATCGAGGCGCTGACAGATCTCGGCAACCGACGACACATTCTCGTCGGTCAATCTGAATCCGGGCTGCACTGCGCCGGCGCGCTCCGCAAAAAGCCGCAATGCCGGATAGTGAAGCAGGTCCGCGACTTGCACACGGTCTTGCGGCGCGGGTACGGCAAGAGCGAGCACTGGAAAACTGACCTCGCCCGACACCCTGAGCGGTTCGCGGCTCGATGCGAGAATCCGGACATGTGCACCCGACTTCAGGAGCAGCTCAGCAAGCGTCGCACAAGCGTGCACGACGTGCTCGCAGTTATCGAGGACCAGGAGCAGATGCCGATCTGCAACGTGCCTGGCAAGTGCTTCCGTTACAGGGCGTCCGGCCTCCTCCTTGACGCCGAGTACGGATGCGACCGCCTGCGGGACGAGTATTTCATCGGTCAGTGGAGCAAGCTCGACGAACCACACCCCGTCCGGATAGTGCCCAAGGACATCAGCCGCGACATGAAGCGACAAACGCGTCTTGCCAATACCCCCCGCCCCGTGGAGTGTCAGCAATCGCGTCGTGCCCAGCGCTTTTTTGACGTCGGCAATCTCACTCTCGCGACCGATGAATGTCGTCGCCTGCTGCGGCAGGTTGTTTGGCGACGATTCGAGCGAGCGAAGAGCGGGAAATTCCTTGCGCAGCGAGGGATGTTCGACTTGGAACAGCCGCTCTGGACTCGCCAGATCGCGAAGTCGCACCGAGCCAAGATCGCGAAGCTCGACGCCCGCCGGCAAGGCGCTGTTCACCAAAGTAGCAACCGCGTGCGATAGCAGAATCTGGCCGCCGTGGGCTGCGCTCATGATGCGCGCGGCACGGTTCACCACCCCACCGAAAAAGTCATTGTCGCGCTGCTCGCCTACCCCGACATGGATGCCGCAGCGGACCCGAAGAGCGACGCCACCCGTTGTATCAGCGTCGGCCAGATCGTGTTGAATCTGAAGCGCTGCTGCAATCGCATCGCGTGGATCGCTGAACGCAGCATGGATTCCGTCGCCGGTCATCTTCACCAAAGTGCCACGGTTGCCGGTCACCGCCGCGCGCGCCACCGCGTCGTGACGCGCCAACGCGGGACGCATCCGCTCGGGTTCCTGCTCCCAAAGCCGGGTGCTGCCCTCGATGTCCGTGAAAAGAAATGCCGTGACGGACGACATGGCGGGAAGGTCAGGGCTCGTTTGGATGCTCGCTAGCCGCTCAAGTCTACCGACCGGATGACGACTCCACTAGTGATCGCGCCGAACGTGCGCTCGGTCACGGCACGGTCGTCGAGCAGTGCATTGTGCCCGACGCCAACGAGCGGCACGTTTTCCGCCCCCGCAAGCTCGCAACTCGCCTGCGGCACGACCATGCTGTCGTGGCGCGACCAGATGGAGACGATGGGGACAGGCTGCGTCGACCGCTCATCGCGATTGAGCTCGTCGAGCCAGGCATTGCCGGGGCGCATCTGCGCGAGACAGCGGCCGAAGTACATCCACGCCAGGACGCTGCCATGATGAGGGGTGCCGATGGTCACGATGCGCTCGACGTGCGTTGCGCCAAACTCGCGCACGTAGGCGCGCGCGACCAGGCCCCCCATGCTATGGCACAGCAGCGTCACCTGCTCGGCGTCCGTGGCGCTGCGCACCTGCTCGATTCTGTCCGAAAGCTGTCGCGCGAAATGTTCGATGTCTTCGTGCGGGGGACCGAAGTTGTGCGTGTAGATTCCGCGCACGCCTTGTTGCACAAGCCGTCGCCGCATCGTGAACCAAACCCCGTCGTTGACGAGCACGCCGTGCACGAGGATCACCGGGCGCGCGACCCGCTGGGCGACGGGATCGCGGATGAGCAGGCGGTGAAAGGCAATGAGCGGCCACGAAGCGCCCACCGCCAACACCTCACCGGCGAAAAGCCGAAGCGATGCGACGAAGCCCAGGCACGCCTCAGGCGGCCTCGGCGTGCGCCAGATCCACGACAGCGCGAACCATAGGGCAACCAGCAGGAACACCGGTGTGAAATAGGCAATAGGCGCACCGACCACGAACCACCATGCGGGGTCGCCTTGCGAGATCGCGTGCTTGGCCCAGGAAACATAGCCGAGGCCTCCCGCAAAAAGGAGCACGAAAAGCAGGATAGCGGTCATGTCCAGGAGGTGGCGCCGCGGGGCAAGCGCCGCAAGTCGCTGCGGCGCCCGAGCGGTCGAGCGCCGCAGCTTGCCACCGCGATCTCTACGCCGGAGCGAGGCTCTTGCGGAATCGATTGAGCTGCTGGACCGTCTCCATGGGCTGTCCGAACAGCAACGAGAGATTCTTGAGGATCATCCGCGACACCTTACGTTCCCACTCGCCGTCGAAAGCGATCTGCTCGTCGAGCCACCGCTCGAGCCATTTCGGGTCGGGCAACCGGCTCTGGATGGTGTCGTTGGGAAACAACTTCTTATTGACGTGGAGATTGGTCGGATGCAGCGGCTTTCCGGCACGATGCGGGCTTGCCATGAGCACGCCGATCTTGGAGAAAGCGCGGCGCGCTTCCTCGCCGAATCGCTCGATCGCGCGGCGCATGAAACGAAGGTAGGCGCCGCCGTGTCTCGCCTCGTCCTGCGAAATCAGCCGGTAGATTTCGCGGATCACGGGTTCCGTGTGCCACTGGGCCGCGCGGCGATACCAGTGGTTCAGACGCACCTCGCCACAGAAATGCAGCATCAGCGTTTCCAGCGGTGGCGCCGGGTCGAACTCGAAGCGCACCGCGTGCAGCTCGTCCTCGGTAGGCAGCAGGTCGGGGCGGAAACGGCGCAGATACTCCTGCAGCACCAGCGAATGCTTCTGCTCTTCGTAGAACCAGATCGACATGAAGGCGCAGAAATCGCTGTCGCCATGATTGTCGCGCAGGAACATTTCGGTGGCAGGAAGTGCTGCCCATTCGGTGATCGCGTTCATCTTGATGGTCTGCGCCTGCTCGTCGGAGAGCAGCGCGGCGTCGAAACGCGCCCAAGGCACGTCACCGACCAGGCTCCAGCGCACCTGTTCAAAGTCCTGGAAGAGTTCGGGATAGAGCATCGACGTGATTCCATGATCGGGCAGAAGGTCCCTGCGCCCGAGACAAGGATGCAGCCGCGAAGGCGGCCGACCGGGACACGGCGCCCGTTACGGGCGGGCGATGCTATCACGCCCCGTGCAGGCGTGCCATGCGCATCCTCGAATCGACGCTGCTTCTAGGCCGCCTCCGGGCGTCGCGTCTTCAGGGCGGGTAACGCTTCGGCCAATTCCGGCATCAGCATGACCCCAGGCAGCGACTTGCGCAACCGTCGCGTCATTTCACCTCCCGCCCACAGCGCGATCTGCGGCGGCAGCGAGCGGCGCAACGCGGCAAGCCCGTCTCCGGCCTGGCGCAGAGGGAAGGCGGCCGAGAACGACAAAGCGACGATGGCTGCCTTGTGGGCGAGTGCTGCCGCGTGGATGTCGTCGATCGGCGTCTGGGTGCCGAGCGAGATGCATTGCGCGCCCTCCGGGACCAGCAGCGCCTCGACCATCAGAAGCCCCAGGCAGTGATGCTCACCGGGAAAAGTCGTCATCAGCACGCGCGGACTTCCACCAGAGCGTGGGAACGCATTGATCGCGATACGCAGAGCTACCTGGAGTTGCTCGGTGAACAGGTGCTCCTCGAAGACCTCGACGTCGCCGCGCATCCAGGCGTCGCCCACGGCACGGTGCAAGGGCGCAACAGTCTCCAGCACGAAGCGCTGCAGGCCCTGCCGCATGAGTTGGTTAGTGAGTGCATGCTGCAGTGCATGGGCATTGTGGTTCTTGAGCAGCGCCAATAGATCCCGCTCCAGCACCGGCGACGCCGGTTCGCGGCGCGGACCGGCGCGCGCCTCGCCAAGCGCGTTGAGCTCCGCCAACGACTGCGAGATGAGCTTGCCGGGGCGCAAACCCGCGTCCATGAGACGCTTGATCGCGCGCAGCTTTGCGACCTGCTCACGCGGATACTGGCGCTCGGCGTTGTCATCGCGTACGGGCTCGGGAAACCCGTAGCGGCGCTCCCAGACCCTCAAGACGTCTTTCGACAAGCCTGTTTCACGCTCGACAGCGCTGATGTTGAGCAATACGTTCGCGTGTTCCATCGGACGGCCATGTGTTGACGGCGCGGCGGCACTTGACTACGCTAGCACTGCGTGGTCGGTTTGTCCATGACATTTCGGCTATTTACCATTTTTTGTCCAATGTAGCAGGGTGCAAAAATGTCTTCTCGATGGATTCCTCTTTTCGTTGCCGCGCTCACGTTCAGCGCCATTCCCACCGTCCGCGCTGCAGACGCCGAAGCCTGCCCCGCGGTGCTCAACTACGCTTTCAACAGTCTACAGACCGGCAAGAACGAGTCCCTTTGCCAGTACCGCGGCAAGGTCGTGCTGATCGTCAACACCGCGAGCTATTGCGGCTATACGCACCAGTACGAAGGCCTCGAGGCGCTCTATCGCAAATACAAATCGCGCGGGCTGGTCGTGCTGGGGTTCCCGACCAACGACTTCGGCGGCCAAGAGCCCGGCACCAACCATGAAATCGCCGACTTCTGCCGGCTCACCTACGGCGTCCAGTTTCCCATGTTCGAGAAATCGACCGCGAAGAGCATCAAGCTCAATCCGCTGTTCGCGCTGTTGATCGAGCGCACGGGGCAGCCTCCGAAGTGGAACTTCCACAAGTATCTGGTCGACCGGAACGGAGTGCAGGTGACCAGCTTCGGGTCGCGCATCGAGCCGGACGACCGCGCGCTGGTCGGCGCGGTGGAAAAGCTGCTCTCGGCCAGTCCGACGATCCCGAACGGCTAGTTTCGTAGCCGCGCCGGGCGCGCTCCCGACCGCGATTCGATGTTCGCCTCGAGGCAGTCATGAATCCATCGCCGCCTCTTCTGCGTATTGCCTATCCAACGGGACGACCTCGTCCCGCATCGGCTGACGGCCCCGTCGTCATGCACGAAGGTCCCCTTGGGAGGGTTCGGATTGAGAGTCGCGATCGTTGGTTCAGGCATCGCCGGGCTCGGCTGCGCACGCCTGCTGCAAAAACAGGGGCACGCCGTGACGGTGTTCGAGGCGAATGATTACGCGGGCGGACACACGCACACCGTCGACGTTACGCTGGAAGGCATGACCGCGCCCGTCGACACCGGCTTCTTGGTCTTCAACGACCGGACTTACCCCAGGCTCATCGAGCTGTTCGCGCAGTTGGGCGTGGCTTCGGTGCCGAGCCAGATGAGTTTTTCGGTTCGCGACGACGCCGCGGGCGTGGAGTGGGCCGGCACCGATCTCGATTCGCTGTTCGCCCAACGAGGCAACCTTGCGCGGCCGGCGTTCTGGGGCATGCTGTCCGACATCCTGCGCTTCAACCGCGATGCGCGCGCAGTTCGCCGCGAAGGACGCGCGGGGATGAACCTGGGCGACTATCTCGTCGAGCGCCGCTATGGCGCGGCGTTTCGGGATTGGTATCTGCTCCCCATGGCGGCGTCGATCTGGTCGGTGCCGTTGCACGTCGTTCTCGACTTCCCGCTGTCGGTCTTCGTCCAGTTCTGCGATCGCCACGGATTGCTGCAGGTGTTCGACCGTCCACAATGGCGCACGGTCGTCGGCGGCGCGCGCAGCTACGTCGATCGCATCGTCGGTGCGTTGCCGGATGTGCGCCTGCGCACTCCGGTGCGCCGGGTGCGCCGCCGACCCGGTCACGTCGAGATCGATGCGGCATCGACGCACGCGGAGCATTTCGACGAGGTCGTGTTCGCGTGCCACAGCGATCAGACCTCGGGTCTGCTCACCGACGCGACGCCTCTCGAACGCGAGCTGCTGGCGTGCGTGCCCTACCAGCGCAACCGCGTGCTGCTGCACACCGACGCTGGACTCATGCCGCGCCGGCGGCGTGCGTGGTCGGCCTGGAATTACCTCTCCGCCGGCCCGACCCATCGCGACCGGTCGAGACCGGTGAGCGTGACCTACTGGATAAACCGCTTGCAGCCGTTGCCGTTCCGCACGCCGGTGCTGGTCACGCTGAACCCGGAAATCGAGCCACGGGCGGAAACGTTGATCGCCGAATTCGACTATGCTCATCCGATGGTCAAGAGCAGCGCCACGATTGCACAGCAGCAATTCGCGGCAACGCAGGGACAGCGACACACCTGGTATGCGGGCGCCTGGCTGGGCCACGGCTTCCACGAAGACGGGCTCGCCTCCGCATATGTGGTGGCCGACGGCATCGCTGCGCTGTCGCAAACCCAGCATGCGCAGCGCGCGGCGGCGTGAGCTCGTGAACGCGCGTCCTGCCTTCGAGGCCTGCATCGTTCACGGCGGCATCATGCATCGCCGCCTGCGACCGGCGAAGAACGAGTTTCGCTACGACGCATTCTCGCTGGCACTGCCGCTGTCGCGACTTGCCGAGCTTGGCACCGCGGGCATCGCCTGGAATCGACCGGGGCTGATCAGCTTTCACGACCGCGACCATGGCGAACGCGACGGCAGTCCGCTGGAACCGTGGATCCGCCGGCTGCTCACGGCGGAAGGCGTGCGCGCGGAGGGCGAAATCGTGTTGCACGCTTTCCCGCGCATGCTGGGTTACGTATTCAACCCGGTCACCTTCTGGGTCTGCCACGACCTCGACGGTGCGGTGCGCGCCGTGCTCTGCGAAGTGTGCAATACCTTCGGTGAGCAGCACAATTACCTGCTTTCACACCGCGACGGCCGGGCCCTCGTTTCCGGCGAGACGCTGCGCGCGCACAAGGTCTTCCACGTCTCCCCATTCTGCCGAGTCGCCGGCGGCTATCGCTTTCGTTTTCATTTTGGCGCGGACCGCTGGCTCGCGCGCATCGACTACGATGACGCTGACGGCGAACCGCTGATCGAAACCTCGATCTCCGGAACGGCGGCCGAACTTTCGCCGGCGGCGGTTCGCGGGCTGATGTGGCGCTATCGATGGTTCACGCTCGGCGTGATCGCGCGCATCCACTGGCAGGCAGCGAAGCTGTGGGCCAAGCGCGTACCCTACGTGGCCAAACCACTTCCCCCGCTGCAGCGAACGACCCGATGACTTCGTTTCATGCACCGCATCCCGGTGGCGCCATGTCGCGCCGCGACATCCCGGCCACCGGCCGATTGTTCCTGGCATTGCTCGAGCGCATGGAGTATGGCGCGCTTACGCTGAGCACACCGGATGGCATCACGCGCCGCTTCGGCCCCGGCGCGGCGCCCGGCGCGCGCGCCGACGTGCCGGCCGAAGCCGATCTCATACTGCGCGACTGGAGACTTTGCCGCGAGGTCCTGACCGGCGGCGATGTCGCGTTCGCCGAAGCGTACATGGATGGACGCTGGGAAAGCTCCGACCTCGGTGCACTGCTCACGGTGGTCGCGTTCAATCAGCGTGCGCTCGAGCTCGCGTTCTACGGGCGCTGGTGGCGCCAGCTCTTCTTCCGTCTCAGGCACGTGATGCGCAGCAATTCCAGGCGGCGCGCGAGACGCAACATCGTCGCGCACTACGATCTGGGCAACGATTTCTACAGCTTGTGGCTGGATTCGACGATGACGTATTCGGCGGCGCTGTTCGCCGGCGACCGGACCCGTTCCCTCGAACAGGCGCAACGCGCAAAGTACGCGCGGCTGCAGTTCGAGCTCGACCTGGGCAGCGGGGCTCACGTGCTCGAGATCGGCTGCGGCTGGGGCGGATTCGCTGAAAGCGTCGCGAGCGAGGGACACCGGGTCACCGCGATCAGTCTCTCTCAGGCGCAGACCGCTTACGCCCGCGCGCGCATCGCGTCGCGCGGCCTCGCACAGCGCGTCGAATTCCGCATCCAGGACTATCGCGACGTGCGCGGACGCTTCGACGGCATTGCC
Organism: uncultured beta proteobacterium; assembly: GCA_963816915.1. Classification (GTDB taxonomy): domain Bacteria; phylum Pseudomonadota; class Gammaproteobacteria; order Burkholderiales; family Casimicrobiaceae; genus PALSA-1003. The sequence continues at coordinate 973,157 of CAWFMK010000004.1, read as the reverse complement.
TCGATCGAGATGTTCGAGGCGGTGGGAGAACGCTACTGGCCGGCGTTCTTCGAGACGCTGCGGCGCGCGCTGCAACCCGGCGCGCGCGCGGCGATACAGACCATCACCATCGCCGATGAGCGTTTCGAGCAGTACCGCGCCACCAGCGACTTTATCCAGCAGTACATTTTCCCGGGCGGCATGCTGCCGTCGCCGTCGCGTTTCGTCGCGGGCGCGCGGGCGAGCGGGCTCGAGGTTGCGGCATCGCACCGATTCGGCCACGACTATGCGGAGACACTTCGCCGATGGCTCGCCGCGTTCGATGCCCACGCCGACAAGGTGCGCGCGCAAGGCTTCAGTCAGCGCTTCGTGCGTTGCTGGCGCTTCTACCTGGCCTACTGCGCGGCCGGCTTTGCAAGCGAGACAACCGATGTCGCGCAATACACGCTTTTCCATGCGTGATGGTGTGGCCGCGCTGACTCCGACGCGAAACGACGCAACCTGGTGCTGGACGAAGCGCCTTGATCCTGGCGGCGAGCGCGCAACGTGCCTCTGAATCCGCCGCTTCCCGAATGGAATACATGTCGCGTCTGGGTCATCGGTGCATCGACCGGCATCGGCGCGGCCACTGCGCAGTCCTTGCTTTCGCAGGGCGCGCGCGTGGCTCTTTCGGCGCGGAATTCGGACTTGCTGTCGCAAGTCGCGGCGGGCAGTCCACGGGCGCTGATCGAGCCACTGGACTTCACTGACAGTGCCCAGGTCAGCAGCGCATGGGAGCGCGTGCTCAAGGCGTGGGACGGCGTCGATCTCGTGCTGGTCGTTGCGGGAACGCACGCGGAGATCCGCGCGTGGGATCTCACCGAGGCCAACGCGATGGCCTTGCTGCACACTAACCTGCACGGAGTGATCAGCACCGTCGCCGCCATTCTGCCGGCGTTGCTTGCACAACGCCAAGGCGCACTCGGTATCGTCGCGTCGGTCGCAGGTTATCGCGGACTTCCCAAGGCGCTCATCTATGGCGCGTCCAAGGCAGCGTTGATCAATTTCACTGAAACGCTTTATCTCGACCTGCATCCGCGCGGCATCGGCGTGTATCTCATTAACCCTGGATTCGTGAAGACGCCGCTCACCGACCGCAACGACTTCAGCATGCCGCATCTCATCAGCGCCGAAGAGGCCGCGGCTTCCCTGATCGCGGGACTGCGCTCCGGAAAGTTCGAGATCGATTTCCCGAAGACGTTCACGCGGCAGATGAAGCTCCTACGCGTGCTGCCGTACCGCCTCTATTTCGCGATCGTGGGCAGGTTGGTCAAGTCCTGAGGCGAGCTCCGGTGAAACTTGGCCGCGCTTTGACCCGCAGCGAGCGAATCGCCTATAATTGCGGCCCTTCGGCGAGCTAGCTCAGCTGGTTAGAGCAGAGGAATCATAATCCTTTGGTCGGGGGTTCGAGTCCCTCGCTCGCTACCATTTATATCGAATCGTACAACGCGCTCTTGTTCGTTCAGATGTCGAAGACAAGGAAAGAGATATCGCTGCACTGAAGTTCGATCGGGCGGTAGTGAAGCGGCGCCCGCGGACCGCGGCCGCAGCGCTGTTTCTCCACTGCCTACTGATTCCCGTCGTCGCGTCCGCAGTTACGTACACGTTCACGCCTCTACCATTTTCCTGGATCGATCCCAGCGCTCACACCGTTATAAGCGCGAATAGCACGCCCATCGCGTTTCGCAGCCTCGCGGGCTGCGGGACGGTTGTACCGGTCACGGATGACACGATCAGCGATCCGATATCGCTGGGGTTCAACTTCCAGTTTGCCTCGGCCGTTGTCGATAGCGTTCGGATCATGTCAAACGGTCGGCTCCAGTTCCTCAATCAGAATCCGGCCAATGGGCCCGTTTTTGACGATACTTCCTGCGGCTTCGGCACGCCCGACCAGTTTCCGTTTCCAAGCGCCGCGGTTCCCTACACCATGAAGCTGTATGGCGCGGATATCGATCCGACCAACATCGAGGAAGCCGCTCCATACGCAACCCGCTGCAGTCTTACGGGCGCCGGCAGTGGCACGTTCGGCGACCTACCGTGTTTCGTCAGTTTTGCGACGACGGGCAGCGCGCCGAATCTGCAGTTCGTCGTGACATGGAACAACGTGCCCGAGTGGACCAACGGCAATACGCCACAGGGCAACTTTCAACTGCAGACAATCGTTCGCCAGAACGGAACATTTGTATACCAGTACGGCACGAATTTTTCCGTGTCGGTCGCGGAGGTAGGTTGGCAAGCGGACCCCGCCGTCGGCGACTTCGACGTCCCTAACATCGGACCCCTTCCGCCGCAGAGTTCTGCCTTCGAGTTCTACGTCGCTGGGCCGACGAGTGTTATGACCACTGGCGGCACGCCGCAGTCGGCGGTCGTCAACACGGCATTCGCAGTTGCGCTGCAAGCGACGGTGAAGGATCTGGTCGGCAACCCGGTCGTGGGGGTGACGGTAAACTTTGCGGCGCCCGGCAGCGGACCGAGCGCGACGCTCTCCGCGCCTACCGCGGTCACTGATGGCAGCGGCCTGGCCAGCGTGACGGCGACCGCGAACGCGACGGCTGGCAGCTACAGCGTGACAGCGAGCGTGGCGGGCGTGGCTACGCCGACGATGTTCAGTCTGGCCAACATCGCAGGTGCGCCGGCCACGATGACGGCGGATGCCGGCACCACACCGCAATCGGCAACGATCAACACCGCATTCGCCAATGCTCTGGCAGTGACGGTGCTCGACGCGGGCAGCAACCCGGTATCCGGCGTCAATGTGACGTTCACCGCGCCGGGGAGCGCCGCCTCCGGACTGTTCAGCAACAGCACGACGATCGTCACGGTAGCGACCGATGCGGTCGGCATGGCCGCTGCGCCGTTTAACGCTAATGGCACGGCGGGCGGCCCCTACATGGCCACCGCGGCATCACCGGGCCTCACCACCGTCAACTTCAGTCTGACCAACATTGCCGGTGCTGCGTCCTCCATGACGGCGAACGCGGGCACTACACCGCAATCGGCAACGATCAACACCGCATTCGCCAATGCTTTGGCGGTGACGGTACTCGATGCGGGCAGCAACCCGGTATCGGGCGCCAATGTGACGTTCACCGCGCCGGGCAGCGGGGCATCGGGCGTGTTCAGCAACACTACGACGACGATTACGGTAGCGACCAACGCGTCCGGCGTGGCCGCTGCGCCGTTTACCGCCAATGGCACGGCGGGCGGTCCGTATACGGTCACCGCAGGAGTCTCCGGCCTCACTACCGTCAACTTCTCGTTGATCAATACCGCCGGTGCACCCGCGACGATGACAGCAAATGCGGGCACCACACCACAGTCCGCGACAGCGGGTACCGCGTTCGCCAACGCGTTGGCGGTGACCGTAAAAGATGGCCTCAACAATCCGGTGGCGGGAGTAAATGTGACTTTCACCGCGCCGGGCAGCGGGGCATCGGGCGTGTTCAGCAACACTACGACGACGATTACGGTAGCGACCAACGCGTCCGGCGTGGCCGCTGCGCCGTTTACCGCCAATGGCACGGCGGGCGGTCCGTATACGGTCACCGCAGGAGCCTCCGGCCTCACCACCGTCAACTTCTCGTTGACCAACACCGCAGGTGCACCCGCGACGATGACGGCAAATGCCGGTACCACGCCGCAATCGACTACGGTGAACACAACCTTCGTCAACACACTGGCGGTGACAGTGCGCGACGCAAGCAACAACCCCGTTGCCGGAATCAACGTCACATTCACCGCGCCCGGCAGTGTCGCGTCGGGACTGTTCAGCAACAGTACGACGACGATCACGGTGGCAACCAACGTCTCGGGTGTTGCGGCGGCGCCGTTTACCGCCAATGCCATCGCCGGCGGTCCATTCATGGTGGCTGCGGCAACAACGGGTCTCCCGATCGTCAATTTCAGCTTGACCAATACCGCCGGCGCAGCGACCTCGATGACTGCGAATGCAGGCACGACGCCACAGTCGACTACGACCAGCACGGCATTTGCCAACGTGCTGGCGGTGACCGTCAAAGACGTCTTCAACAACCCGGCGCCGGGCGTCAGCGTAACCTTCACGGCGCCGAGCAGCGGCGCATCGGGGCTGTTCTCCAACAGCACAACGACCATCACGGTCGCAACCAACGCGTCGGGCGTTGCGTCAGCGCCGTTCACTGCCAACGCCACGGCCGGGGGCCCGTACACCGTGACCGCGGCGGCGACTGGTCTCACCAGCGTCAACTTCAGTCTGACCAACACGGCGGGGAGCGCGACCACGATGACGGCGAATGCCGGCACCACGCCTCAATCGGCGAAGGTCAACACCACTTTTGCCAACGCGCTGGCGGTGACCGTCAAAGATGCCAGCAACAACTCGGTCTCCGGCGTGAACGTTACGTTCACCGCGCCAGGCAGTAGCGCTTCGGGTGTGTTTTCCAACAGCACAGCAACCATCACGGTGGCGACCAATGTCTCAGGTGTCGCTTCGGCGCCGTTCACCGCAAACGCCACGGCTGGGGGCCCTTACACGGTCACCGCGGCGGCCAGCGGTCTGACCACGGCCAACTTCTCGCTGACCAACACCGCAGGCGCGCCGGTGTCGATGACGGCCGGTGCAGGAACGACACCGCAGTCGGCGACGATAAGCACTGCGTTCGCCAGCGCCCTGGCCGTAACTGTCAAGGATGCCGGCAGCAACCCGGTGGCGGGCGTCAATGTGACCTTCACCGCGCCGGGCAGCGGCGCCTCTGGAGTGTTCAGCAACAGCACGACGACGATCGTGGTGGCAACCAATGCTTCCGGAGTGGCGACGGCGCCGTTCACCGCCAATGCCACGGCCGGCGGCACTTACACAGTCACCGCGGCGGCCAGCGGTCTCCCGGCCGTCAACTTCACATTGGGCAATACGACGGGCGCCGCAGCTTCGGTGACGCCAAACGCAGGCGCAACGCCGCAATCTTCGATTGTAAACGCCGCGTTCGTTAATGCGCTGGCGGTGACCGTGCGCGATGCCGGAGGCAACCCTGTGGCAGGAGTGATAGTGAACTTTTCTGCGCCTGGCAGCGGAGCGGGTGCGACACTGTCGCCGCCCGGTGCGGTGAGCACCGATGGCAACGGCGTTGCGAGCGTAACGGCCACCGCGAATTCCGTGGTTGGCAGCTACAGCGTGACGGCGACCGCGGCGGGGCTCACGCCGGTGACATTCAGTCTGAGCAACGTATCGGCGTTGGCCACGATTGTGCCGACGCTCTCTGGCGGGGCATTATCGACCTTGGTCCTGTTAATGCTGATGCTGGGTTCCAGCGCCAGTCGCAAAAAACGCAGGCGCGGCGCTTCGTCGCAGTCCTAATCGCTCTTTTTGCAGCCGGCTTCGGTCAAGGAATTCTTGCTCGAAGCTGGCACCCGCAGTGAATTCGAGCTTCGTTCGCCAATCTCCCTTATCGCCACAGCTATTCCTACTTTTTCGGCGCGTCGTCCTACGAGACGTCGGGCGTTGCGCCGCTACACGACTCGAGAATGTCTGATTACGCTTCGATTGCTCACGGCGCTCGACAGCGTCGCTGAAGAGCTCACATCACCTGTTCACGGAGCCCGACATGAACGAAACCATGACCCCCGCACGCCCGTTCCAAGACACCCGCAATTTTCCCCCGAACGATACCGTCGAAGCAGCCGCCCAGGCCGCGCACCAAACGGCCGACCGGATCGCCGACAAGGCGACCGAGCAGGTTGATAAAGTCAGCGGCACGCTGCATCGCGCGGTCAACAGCGCCGCCGACGCGGCCAACGTCGCGGCAGGCTGGGCATCCACGCTTCCCGATCAGGCGCAACAGGCCAAGGCCCGGTTCACCGAGTCGGCGAGCGAAAAGGTGCGTGCCAATCCGATCGCGGCCGTCGCCGGCGCGGTGGCCTTGGGCTATCTGCTGGGACGTCTTGCACGCTAGCGGTAACGGCGCGACCAGCCGCGCCTTTGAGAACTTTTCACGATTGGAGTGGGCATGTTCAACACACGAAGCGAGCGCGCTGCGCAGTCAGTCGTGAGCGATTTCGGCGAAGCGCTAAGCAATGCGCAGCGGATGCTGCGTGAGGCGGGTACACGAAGCGGTCACCGGGCGGATCGCCTGCGCGCGCAGGCAGACGCGCAACTGAAGGCCGCGAGCAAGAAGCTGCAGGATGCGCAGGACAAGGCGAGCGAAGCGAGCATCGTCGCGGCCAAGAACGCCGACAAATACGTGCGCGACAGACCATGGCACGCGATGGGGATGGCGGCCGTCGTGGGTGTCGCCCTGGGCGTGCTTCTCGGCGGTCGGCGCTGACGCGAGGCGGGCGCGAGCATGCGCTCGCCTCGGGCAGCGAAGGGCTCCCGTCGGGCGCTGCGCTATGGCTTGATCGGCGGCGGGCTGGTCGCCCTCGTCGCGGCGGTTATCGTCTTCTTTCCGTGGAACGTGCTCCGCGGAACGCTCGCGGCCTATCTGAGCACTCGCTTCGAGAGGACGGTAACCATCGATGGCAATCTCGCGGTCGGCCTCGGATGGACGACTCGCGTGCGCATCGACGGCGTATCCGTGGCCAACGTCGCCTGGTCGCAGGCGCAGCCGATGGCGAGAGTCGGGCAGGTGGACCTCTGGTTCACTCCGAGCGCGCTGCTGCGCGCGGAGCCGGTGAAAGCTCGACTGACCGATGCGTCCGTGATTCTCGAACGGCGAGCGGACGGTAACGACAACTGGCACTTGGGGCTTGCCAGGACGGCCCGCATCGGCAACGTGGAGGTCGCGCGCGGCGTTGTCCGCTTTCTCGACGCCAGAGGCTCCGCCGACATTACGTTCCACCTTCAAACCGTCATCGACGCCGAGAAGGAGCGTTCGAATCTTCGCTTCAACGGTGAGGGAACGCTGCATGGCGAGACCATCGAGCTCGCAGGAACGAGCGTCGGTCTCGCCCAGCTCCAGAACGTCGACGATCCGTATCGTCTGACGCTCAACGCGCGTGCAGGACGGTCGAGCGTCCGCTTCGACGGGACGATTGTGCCCTCCGACACGGAAAGCGTTCGCGGCGCGTTGCGCCTGCAGGGTCCCGATCTTTCCAAACTCAATTCGATCGTTCCTGCGCCGTTGCCATGGACGCCGCCGTATGACCTCGCCGGCGATCTCACGCACCGGAATGGCCTGTGGGATTTCCGGGGATTGCGTGGCACGGTCGGTCAAAGCGATCTACAGGGTGACTTCCGGATCGACACCACCGGCCCACGCAGCATGACGACCGCCGATCTGAAATCGGCCCGCTTTGATACCAGGGATCTTGGCGCATTCATCGGACTTCCGCCCGCGGACCCCACAAAGCGCGCGCCGGACGCCAGTACGCGGGTGAGTGAGCGCCCGCCCTCGTCGCGGATACTGCCGCAAAGAGTGTTGGGACTCGCGACGCTGCGAGAGCACGACGCCGAGGTCACGTTTCGCGGCACCAGCGTGAAATGGGGCGCGATACCCATGGACAATCTGAGCGCGCATCTCAGCCTCAAGGATGGGGTGCTGCGCTTCCACCCGTTGGATTTCGGCCTCGCCGACGGTCACCTCGTGATCAACCTCAGCGTCGATGCGACGCGCGAGAGTGCGCGGCTACAAGGCGAAGCGGAAGCGCGCAACATCGAGCTCAAGCGGATATGGCCGAAGCTGGCGTCGCCCAAGGGCACCGCGGGCCGCTTCGGCGGGCGCGTGCGCTTTTCCGCACAAGGCAACACGGTCGCCTCCATGCTCGGCAGCGCCGATGGCGACGCGGCGGTCATCATGCGGGGCGGTGAGGCGAGCACGCTGCAACTGGTGCTAACCAATCTTGACCTCGCGCGCGCGGCCGAGCTCATGCTTCGCGGCGACCAGACCGCGGAGATTCGCTGCGCGGTGGTCGCCCTCCATTCCAAGTCGGGGGTGATGTCGCCGGAGCTGCTCACGGTCGACACTTCGGCAGTGGTCATCAATGGCGAAGGCCAAGTCGACTTCCACGAGGAAACCTACGATCTGATGCTCAAGGCGGCGTCGAAGCGCCCCAGCCTCCTTGCGCTGCGCGGACCCATCGTGATCCGCGGCACCTTCAAGACGCCGGTCGTCGGACCGGCGGCGGGTCCGGTCGTCGCCCGCGTCGGGGCCGCGATCGGGCTCGGAACCGTGGCGCCGCCACTGGCACTGTTACCCTTGATCGATTTCGGCGGCGCCTCCGACGTCGATTGTCGGGGACTGATCGAGCAGGCGAACGAGCGTGCCGGAACTACGGCTCGCGCGTCGCCAACCCGCGCTCCTCCGGCGCAGACGCGCGTCAAGCCGCCCCGCGAGAACGAAGCCTCGGTAGCGCGCTGAGCGCGCAGCCCGCCTGACGTCGAGCGCCGACCGCCCCGTTGTCGCCTGACCTCGCGTCGACTCGGGGGGACGCCGCGCGCCGCTGCCGCACCCGCCGGCGCGTTCGTGCATCCGATGAAGACTCTCCTGCGTATTGATGTGAGCCCGCATCGCGAGATGCGTGGCTTGGAAGTTCTTCCACCAGGAGACGGTCATGAAATTGATGCGTAAACCGATTTGCGCGCTGGCGCTCGCAGCCGGCGCGGCGCTGACGCTCGCGGGCGGCTCGGCGCAGGCCGCGAGCCATCGCGAAGCACCGCTGATCACCCAGTATCCGGCGGTCGACAACACCGACCTGTACGTCTTCCGAAGCTACGAGCCGGGGCGTGACGCGTACGTCACCATCATCGCCAATTACATTCCGCTGCAGGACGCGTACGGCGGGCCGAATTATTTCCCGATGGATCCGGACGCGCTGTACGAAGTCCACATCGACAACAACGGAGACGGGCGCGAAGACCTGACCTTCTCGTTCAAGTTCATCAACACAGTGCGCGGCACGGCCGTACCCACGGGCGGCTTGACGCTGCCTATTCCGCTGGTCAATTCCGGCCAGGTGACGGGGGGCGGCGCACCGACGCTCAACCTGATCCAGCAGTACTCGGTGGATGTCATTCGCGGGCCGCGGCGCACCGGAGTGCGCGAGCACGTTTTTCCGCTGGCCGGGGGCACGCTGTACGAAAAACCGATGGACAACATCGGCAACAAGTCCATCCCCAACTACGCCAGCTACGCGCTCCAGCATATCCGGGGCATGAACATTCCAGGATGCGCCGCCCCGAGCGATGGCTCGTTCCCGCGCGTGTTCGTTGGCCAGCGCAAAGAGGGCTTCGGGGTCAATCTCGGCGAGATCTTCGATCTGATCAACATTCCCGTCCCGCGCATTATTGGATCGCGCAGCGGCGCCGCGAATACGACCGCCGACAAGAACGTGACCAGCATCGCCTTCGAGGTGCCGATCTCGTGTCTCACCTCTGGCGGTGATCCGGTGATCGGCGTCTGGGCGACGGCGAGTCTGCCGCCGCGCAAGGTCAACATGCCCGATTCAGCCGGCGTGGGCGGGTACGTGCAGGTATCGCGCCTCGGCATGCCGCTGGTCAACGAGGTCGTCATCGGATTGCCCGACAAGGACAAGTTCAACGGCAGCGAGCCCAAGGATGACGTGCAGTTCGCGGGCTATGTGACCAATCCGACGCTGCCGGTCCTGATCGCCGCGCTATACAGCGACGCCGGCGTGCAGGCGCCCAACGTATATCCGCGTGGCGACCTGGTCGCGGTATTTCTGGGCGGCGTGCCCAACGTGAACCAAGCCAGGACCGTGACGCCGTCGGAAATGATCCGTCTCAACACCGCGATTCCACCGACTTCGCCGGCGGCGCAAAACAGTCTCGGCGCCGCGGCGTGCTTCGTCAATGGAACGCTGGTATTGAGCAACGCGGGATGCGATCCGGCAGGATTTCCCAACGGGCGTCGACCGGGAGACGACGTGGTCGACATCGCCTTGCGCGTCATGATGGGATACCTCCTGCCGCCGAGCGCGGGCAAGCCCGCGAGCGCTACGTTGCCATATACGGACGGCGTGCTCGTCGAGGCGAGTCAATTCGATCCGTACTTTCCGTTCCTTCGTCCGCCACTGCCGGGCTCGCCGAACGGTGCCAACGGACTGCCGTCCAACAACTGAGTCTTGCCGGCGCGCAGGCGGGCGAATGTCCCCGCGCGCCGGCTGTCGCTGACGCGCTCCATGGTCGGGGCCTGCGCGAGAATCGGATCGCCGCCTATTTCGCAATGCCCGTGGCCCGCGGATAGTTAAGCCGCGGCAATCGCAGGGAGTCCGCGATGGACTTCCGAACTCACAGGAGACGACGCATGAATAGGGCGAAACGATTTGGCCTCGACTCGTGCGAGCGCTCACGCAAATTCGCAGCCGCGCTCGCGGCGTTGTTCCTTACCTCGACCCTTTCGGCGTGCGGCGGAATGAGCACGCGCGACCGCGTCACGGTGGTCGGCGCGGGCGTGGGCACCGCGGCCGGTGCCGCGATCACGGGTGACATGGGTGGCGCAGTCGCGGGCGGCGTCGTCGGCGGCGTCATCGGCAATCAGGTCGGCAAGTAGCGCACAGATCGCACCGGGACGAGCCGTCAGCGTATAGCGCGGCTCTTCGAAGGCTCGATCACATCGTGACGAGCCTTTTTTTATGCGCAGCCACGCAGTCGCTGCGTTGCCGCAGCGCCGGCCTCGTGTTCAAATACGCGCCCGTCACATTGTCAACCCGGGAGGCCCGCCGTGATCAAATCGCGCATGAGTGCATGGATTTTCGTGATCGCGAGCATCGTGCTCGCCGCTTTGAGTGCGTCCGCCCACGCGTACGACGGGCTGGTAAAAAAAGAAGTGTTTGCAATGCCCTCATACACGACCGTGAGCGGCAAGACGATCAAGAACCTGCGCGTCGGTTACGAAAGCTACGGCACACTCAATGCCGCTAAAGACAACGTTATCCTGATCTGCCACTTTTTTACCGGCAGCTCGCATGCCGCCGGCAAATACAAGGTCGAGGATGCCGCGCCGGGCTATTGGGACGCGATCATCGGCTCCGGCAAGGCCATCGACACCGACAAGTACTTCGTCATCAGCAGCGACACTCTCCTCAACGTCAACACCAAGGACCCGAACGTGACCACCACGGGTCCGTCCACCATCGACCCGGACACCGGCAAGCCCTATGGCATGGCGTTTCCGGTCGTGAGCTTTCGCGATTTCGTCAACGTTCAGAAGTCGCTGCTCGATTCACTGGGCATCAGGAAACTGTTTGCGGTCGCCGGTCCTTCGGGTGGGGGCATCCAGGCGACCGAGTGGTCGGCGGCGTATCCCGACATGGTCGAACGCGTAATCGCGGTCATCTCGCCCGGACTCGAAATCGACGGTTACGGCGTTGGCATGCTCAACCTGTGGAGCATGCCGATCACGCTGGATCCGAAATGGAACAACGGCGACTATTACGGTCGCGACGAGCCGCTGGAAGGCGTGGCACAGGCGATCAAGCTGCTCACTCTGACGCTGTCAACCAACGGCGGGATGGACAAGCGGTTCGGACGCAAGTGGGCTGCACCCGACAAGGACCCCGCGGTCGCCATGGGCAATCTGTACGCCATCGAGGACGGTCTATACAAGGCCGGCGTCGCGCGCGCCAAGACCGTCGATGCGAACCAGTTCCTGTATCTGGTGAAAGCCAACCAGTTGTTCTCGGTCGCCGCGGATGTGAAAAAAATCAAGGCGAAATTCCTTTTTCTTCCCGCAAAGTCCGACCCCCTCTTTCCACCATGGATGGCACGGCGCAGCGCGGAGACGCTCAAAGCCCAGGGCAATGCGGTCGAGGTGGTCGAGCTCGAGGGTGATGGCGGCCACTACGACGGGATTTTCTCGATCAACCAGGCGACGCCGGCGATCAAGGCCTTTCTCGCACGCTGACGTCGCGTCAGCATATCGATTGAACCATGTAAGGACGGCCCCGTCGTCACGACCAAGCTTTGGACACCTCCGTCTCGGGCCAGGGGTGACTCATTGCAAGCGCCCGCCAACGACTCTTCGCGCGTCTGGGTGGACCGGCCACGCGTCCCATCGTGGGTATCCTGTTTTCGTGCAAGGACGCGAGCCGTGCACTGTCGCAAATGCAGGACCGCGAGGTGGCGCTCATCGTCATCCTGCGATTGCGCCTGCATTTGCTGGTGTGCGTTGCCTGCCAGCGCTTCGCGCGCCAGCTTCGCTTCCTCCGTGCGGCTATGCGCCGCTATTCGAGCTAGCGGCCGCACGACCGGACCACCTTCGCGCGCGTGATAAAATACGCGGCCGTGTTGCTCTCTCGGCCCGAAACACCGCCATGCTTTCGCTCATGGTCAATGGCTCGCAATTCACCTGCCGGAACGCCTCCGCCACCATCGCTGACCTTATTCGCGAGCTGGAGCTCGAGGGAAAGCGCGTGGCGGTGGAGCGCAATGGTGAGATCGTGCCGCGCAGCCGTCACGCGCACACCGAGCTGGCGACGGGTGATCGCATCGAAGTCGTCGCCGCGGTGGGCGGCGGATGAGCTCCTCGTCATGAACGCCCCCGCCGACAATCCGCAGCTTGCGCTCGACGATCCTCTGGTGATCGCGGGCCGCGCTTACCGCTCGCGCCTGCTCGTGGGCACCGGCAAGTACCGCGACTTTGCGCAGACGCGTGCGGCGATCGACGCGTCGGGGGCACAGATCGTCACCGTGGCGATTCGCCGGACCAATATCGGGCAGATACCCGGTGAGCCGTCGCTGCTCGACTATTTGCCGCCGGATAGTTTCACGATGCTGCCCAACACCGCCGGCTGTTACAGCGCCGACGAGGCGATCCGCACGCTGAAACTCGCACGCGAGCTGCTCGATGGACATGCGCTGGTCAAGCTCGAGGTGCTGGGTGACGCGAAGTCGTTGTTCCCCAACGTCCGCGAAACGCTGCACGCCGCCGAGACGCTGGTAAAGGATGGATTCGAGGTCATGGTCTACACGTCCGACGATCCGATCGTCGCGCGCGAGCTCGAGGCCATCGGCTGCGTCGCGATCATGCCGCTTGCGTCGCTGATCGGCTCCGCGATGGGCATCCTCAACCCGTGGAACCTGCGCCTGATCATCGAGCAGGCCAAGGTGCCGGTGCTTGTCGATGCCGGTGTGGGCACCGCTTCCGATGCCGCGATCGCGATGGAGCTCGGGTGCGCTGGCGTGCTCATGAACACCGCCATCTCAGGTGCGTCGGACCCGGTGCTCATGGCGAGTGCGATGAAAAAAGCCGTCGAGGCGAGGTCGCGAGGCGTTTCGTGCCGGTCGCGTGCCGCCGCGTTACTACGCAGCCACGCCCAGCTCGCCGACCAGTGGCCTGATCGGCTGACGCTCGCCATGCTTCGGCACTTCGTGCTCGTCGCGCTGTCGTGCGTGCCGCTGGCTGCGCTGGCGCTGCACCCGACGCCCGTGGAAATCCGCGAGCTCTGCGCCGACGCCGAAGGTGCGGCGCACTGCGGGCGGCTGGTGGAGACGGTCCAGCTGCAGCGATTGCCGGGTCTCGCGCGGCGCGATGGGGCGGACCTGCTCGTGTCGCTCTATCCGCAGGGCACGGCCAGGTTCACCGACGTCGACGACCCGCTGAATGCGCGTTCGTACAGCCTGTGGGATTCCCTCGATGCGATCAATTCGGTGCTGATCTACACCACGACCAGTGACGCCACCGCTTTCACCTTGCTGCAGCGGCGCACCAACCGGCGCTTCACGTTCCCTGCGGAGCCGGTGCTCGCGCCGGACCGGCAGCGCCTGGTCACCGCCGACGTGTGCACCAGGGATTGCAGCGACGAGATCGTGGTGTGGAAAATTTCCGGCGACGCGATCGCGCGCGAGCTCGCGTGGAAGGTTCCCCCGGGATGGTCGGACGCGGCCGCGGCGTGGAAAGACGCCGAAACACTTCGCATCGAGTACACTGCCGGCACCCAATCGGACACCACGCTCGAACGCAAATTGTCAGACGCGGCGTGGAATCGCGAGCCGCCGACGCGTTGAGCGCGCGCACTCCGTCGCACGACGGCGATGATCCGGTCGACGCATCATCGCACCGGCCGATCCGCAGCTTCGTGCTGCGGCAGGGACGGTTCTCGCCGGCGCAGCGCGAAGCTTATGAGACGCTGCTGCCGCGTTTCGGCGTCGCGACCAGCGGTGAACCGCTCGATTTCTCGACGGTCTTCGGGCGGCAGCGGCCGACAATCCTCGAAATCGGCTTCGGCATGGGTGAAACCACCGCGGCGATCGCTGCATCGCTTCGCGATCACGATTTCCTTGCGGTCGACGTGCATGCGCCGGGCGTGGGGGCGCTGCTGAAGCGCATTGACAGTCTCGGCCTCGACAACGTTCGCATCGTCCGGCACGACGCAGTCGAGGTGGTGAACACGATGATCACCCCGGGGACGCTCGCTGGAGTGCACGTTTTCTTTCCCGATCCGTGGCCGAAAAAGCGTCATCACAAGCGGCGCCTGCTCAAGGAGGAATTCGTGCACGCGCTCGCGCTGCGACTGGAGATCGGCGGCTACCTGCACGTGGCGACAGACTGGGAGGACTACGCTCAAGACATCCTGTCGACACTCTCGGCTGAGCCGTTGCTGGGCAACACCGCCGAAGCGTTCGCGGCACGTCCCGATTACCGCCCGCTCACCAAGTTCGAACGGCGCGGCATGGCGCGCGGCCACGGCGTGTGGGACCTCATTTTCCGCCGGCGCTCTCCAGCATGAGCACTTCGACCAGGGTCGCCCGGGCGACCTCGGGGGAAAAATACCTGCGGATGTTCTCGCGCCCGCCTTCGGCCAACCGCGTCCATAAGGCCTGGTCGGTGTACGCGCGCGTGACGGCGTCGGCGAATGCCTCGGGCTCGTCGGCGACCAGCACGTCGTCGCCCGGCGTCAACCGCATGCCCTCGATCGAAGGCGTGGTCGCGACCACCGGGAGCCCATAGCTCATCGCGAGGTTGACCTTGCCCTTGACGCCGGCACCGTAGCGCAGCGGTGACACCGAAACGCGACAGCCGGTGAAGTAAGCAGTGATGTCGGGGACGAAGCCAGTGATGACGAAATCGTCCGCAGCGAGCGATGCGATGATCGGTGGCGCGTCGCTGCCGATGATGTAGGTCTTGACGTCGGGCAGCCGCTCGCGGATGCGCGGCAGCACCTCGGCGGCGTACCACAGCACAGCATCGATGTTGGGTGGATGACGAAATCCGCCGATGAAGACGAGCCCTTCGCGGTCCGCGAAGCGCTTGCTCGCTCCGAGCACGCTGGGCTCGTGGATGGTCGACAGCAGCAGCACGCGCGACTCGGGCGCGAGCCGGTGCAGCAGGTCCTGCTCGAACGGGCTCACCACCAGCGTCACGTCGGCCTTACGCATCAGGAGGAGCTCCTCGTCGCGCTTGACGGCCGCGGCGTGGCGCGCGCTGCGACTTGCATTGAGATCGGCGAGACGTTCTTCGCGCAGGAAATGCAGGTCCACTGTGTCGAAGACGATGAGCGCGTGCGGAGCGAAGGTACGCAACGTATCGAGGTATTTCACCGCGACGTAGTGACGCGACACCAGAACCACATCGAACTCCGCGCCGCGCGTGTCGAGAATGTGCGCGACCGAGCGCGCATACGGCGCAAACAGGACCTCGACTCCCTGCTGCTGGAGTTCGGACACATAGGGCTGCCGGTACTCCAGGTTATCGGCGAGAAACGTAACCTTGCAGCGCAATTCCACAAGCAGGCGCAGCATCTCCATCATGCGCAGCGATCCCGCGTCCTGGTCCGGCGTGAGCATGCATGCGTCGATCACCAGGGCGCGGCGCTTCGCCCAGCGGTCGCGCTCGAGCCAGGGTTCACTGCCATTCGCGCGGCGTCCGCTGAGCGCGCGCTCCCATTTGGCAGCGAACGTGCGCTGGTTGGAGAGCTGGTGGCGCTTGATTCCACTGGTCTCGTCGGTTCCGGACGTGGCGCCTTCGAAATGAACTATCGTCGCCTGCGGCTGGTAGTAGACCTTGCGTCCGGCCTGGCGAACCGCAAAAGCGAGGTCGACGTCCTCGTAGTACGCCGGCGCGAAACGAGTATCGAATCCGCCGAGATGCACAAACAGCGCGCGCGGCACGGCGAGACATGCGCCGGAGCAGTAGTCGACCTCGCGCACGTAGTTGAACTCGGGCTTGTCGGCGTCGTCGTCTCGGCCGTCATTCCACGCCGATCCGTCGCGCCACACGATGCCGCCCGCTTCCTGCAGCCGGCCATCGGGATAGATGAGCTTCGCTCCGACGAGCCCGGCGTCGACGCGGCTGTCGAATACCGCCAACAGCGCTTCGATCCAGCCCGCGGTGGCGATCGTGTCGTTGTTCAGAAAGACGAGCACGTCGCCGCGGGCATGCTGCATTGCCTGGTTGCAGCTGCCGATGAATCCGAGATTTTCTGGGTTGCGCACGAAATGCACACCGCTGACCGCAGCAAGCTCCTCGCTCAGCGGAACCGGCGAGGCGTCGTCGATCACCAGCACTTCGCAGTGTCCCGCCGGTGCAGTCGCCTGAACGCTCTTCAGGCAGGTATAGGTGAGGAGCGCCCTGCCGAAGGCCGGGATGACGATGGACACCCGAGGATGCTCGGACGGTGGGAAGTCGAGCGCCGTGATCTCGGTCTCCTGCCGATACGCGGCGGTGGGCGTCGCCGCGAAGCGCTGCGGGCGACGCAACCTGCGCGTGACGCGACGCGCCAGCGCGCCCGCGCCTTCGTTGCGCAGGACCGACAGCGCGAGGCTCACGTAATAGGGCGACTGCCGCAGATTGACCAGGATCCCGCGCAACCGCGACAGACCGATCTTGGCCCGATGCGCGCTGCGGCGAAGCGGCGCCGTCGCCTGCCAAGTGGTGCTCGTCTCCAGCGCCTCGACGCGCGCGCGAGCTTCGCGCAGGAAGGTCTCGAGATTGCCGACCAGCATCGCCCGCTCGAGGTTTTCGCGCTGCAGCAACGCGAGCTTGTTGGTGAGCTGATTGCGATCTTCCTCCACCCGATCGCGCAGCGCGCGAAACCATTCGAGGTCGGTGTCGAAGGCCGCGACCCGGCGTCGGAGCTCGGTGCGCGCTTCGATGATCCCGCATTCAACCCCCGACACGTAGAGTTGTGGCAGCGAGAAATTCGGCGCGCGAGCGACGCCGTCGGTGAGATACCAGTGGCGCGCGTCGACCAGGGGAATCCCCGCGTCGCGTGTCGGCGGACGCGCCGATGGCAAGTCCGCCAGGTAACGTGCGCGATAGCGTTCGGCGTCGGTCACGATGCCGCGACTCGCGTTGCCGGCGCACGAGTCGAACTCACCGCGACGCCGGCTTCGATGAGCGCGTCGTTCCACTGCCGCGCCGACGCATCGGGCGGCAGCAGCGTCGCGCGCGGGTACCCGGCGAGGCGCTCCGGAAATGCGCCGAGCGACGAGGCAACGATGGCCGTCCCCGACGCCAGCGCCGCCGACAACGTGTACGAATACGATTCGGGCACCTGAACCGGAAACCAGATGACATCCGGACGCTCGGCGCTGATCAGCGCCGGGAGCTCGGCCTCCCCATACTGTCCGTGAATCGAAAGCGACGCTTCCGGCCATTGGGGCACCGGTTCGGTGGTCGAGCCGAGCACGCGAAAGGCCAGTGGCAGGCCACGCGCGCGCGCATCGGCCGCGCATGCGACCACCACGCGCAGGCCTTTTTCCGGCGACAATCCGCCAAGCGTCGCCACGCGCACCACACGTTGGGCAGGCGGCTGCGTCTCGGCATGCGGCAGGACGGTGATGTCGAGATCGGGGATATAGCGCGCGATGCGCTGCGCGACGTCGTGCGAAGGCGCGAACACGCGCGCCGCGCCACGCAACAGATCCGCGAATTGCGCGCGCCAGGCTGTAATCCCCAATCCCCATTGGCTAGGGCGGCGACTGATGCATTGCGTGCAACCCGCCACGTCCGGCTCGCCACAATAGCGTCCCTGCTCGGTGACCAGATGGTACTGGGGACAGATCGCGTAGTAGTCGTGCAGCGTGCAGTCGTAGGGAACCGCGGCGAGGGCGGGAAGATCGAGCACCGCGCGCGGCAGACCGTGCACGTGGTGAAAATGCATGCGCACCAGTCCGAGCTCGCCGAGCAGGCGCACCAGCTCGCCAGCGTCCTGAGGCAACGCGAAATACGCAGCAAACCCCTCGCCCTGCCGCGGCCAGGAAAGCTTGACGGTGCTCGCGGCCGCCGGCTCGAGCAAAAGCACGTCGAATTGGTTGGCCACCAGCTCGATGAGCTCGTTCATGTGGCGCCGGATACCGCCGCCCCACGCGTGCGCGATGAACAGAATGAGCGGCCGCGGCGACTCCGCCAGACGCAGCAAATCGACTCGTCGGACGGACGGGCGCGCCGGGTCGCGATGGGCGAGCTCGTTGCGCGCGGCGCGAAGGTGCGGATGCCGCTTGTCGAGACCGGCCCACGCCCGCTCGATCGCCTCTGGCGTGGCTTCGACACGGTCGCGCCAGACGTAGCAATCGGCCGCGAGCACGTGCCTGAACCCCGCGCTGCTCGCGCGCAACGAGAAGTCGACGATGACACCTCCGTCGGGGTCGTGCGGGCCCGCCGAGAAGGCGCCGATCGCGTTCAGGCATTCGCGGCGGACATAGACGCACGGCCCGTACGCAAGCGGAAGCGTCACCGCCACGCCAGAGTTGGCGCGAACGAACAGCTCGTCCAGCGCTGCCAGCGTCATGCCCTGGGGCATCGCGTTGCAATCGTCGGGTCTCGGATACCCGGCAACAGTCCCAGAGCTTGCGAACGGTATCACCGTGCCTACACCGTCCAGTATTGCGTGGCGCGCAAGACGGTCGAGCCAATCGCCCGCGACCTCGCATTCGCTGCGCACGATCACGACGTCGCGATCGAGGCCGCGATGCAGCGCAATCGCCCGGTTGAGCGCCGCAGCCGCTCCCTGCGCCGTCGACTGCTCGACGAGCGTGATGCGTCGCCGATCGGCGAGCGAGCGCAGCCACGCGACCAGCGCAGCGTCGGGCGAAGCATCGTTGACCACGATCACCTCGAAGGGTGTCTGCTGCGCGTGCGCGAGCAGGCTTTCCAGGCCGCGCCGCACCCTCGTGGCAGCGCCGACGACCGGAACGATGACGTCGATGGTCAAGGCGTTCGCCTCGACAAGTGCTTCCAGGCATGGCCGACGGGCCAGCGCATCCACCCTTTCCACGATTCGCGGAACGCAAGTCGCTGTTGGGCGGAAGCAAGCGCATCGCGCAGCTGCGCCGAGGAGCCCGCATGGTCGCTGCGAATCCGCTCGAGCTCGGCGGCGAGCACGTCAGCACGCTCCTGCGCGCTCGCCAGCGCGTTGACCGCGGCCACGAGCTCGGCCTGGCGCGCGTCGGCGATCTTGCGCGCGTCCGCTTCGTCCCAGAACAAACGCTTCTCGGCAAGCAAGGCGCGCTCGTAATCGCGCATCAGCGACTGCCGACCATCATCGAAGAGCGAAAGATCGGCCAATCGCGGCAGCAGCGCACTCGCACCGCCACACACAACGACGAAATACATCGCCGGCGCCGGTATTTGGCGCAGATGCACGCTGTCGTGCGAAAGCTCGATCATCTGCGCGGCGGGGGACGTCACGGGCTGCTCGCTCCACAGCACCGACTGTGCGAGCACGCGCTGGCCGTACCAACGCTGCTGGGCGAAATGGGCATCGAGCGCACTGGCGAGCTCTTCGCGCGTGAGTTCGCGAACGTGGAATGCGTTGGCGACCCCGGTCTCCCCGGAGTAGACCGGCTTGTTCGGCGATGAGATGACGAGCACGCCGTCGGCGGTGAGCACGCGCCTGAATTCCGCGAGCATCGCCGCCTGTTGCTCGAGATGCTCGATGGTCTCGAACGAAACGATCAGGTCGACGCTGGCGTCGGCAATCGGCAACGCCGCACACGAGGCTCGCACATAACGCAGGTTCGTCTGCATTGCGTACCGGGCACGCGCGTGATCGATCGCGTTCGCGTCGATATCGATCCCCGTGACCTCCGCCGCCGCGGAGGACATCAGCCAGCTGCCGTAACCTTCGCCGCACGCAGCGTCCAGCACGCGGCGGCCGCGCGCCAGTGGGAGCGCTGCGCAGTAGCGATGCCAGTGCTCGTACCAGATCGCTCCGCCGACTTCGGGCGTGAAGCGCTCACCGGTGAACGGAAGGGAGGCAGTCAAGAAGGTGCCGGACCTGGATTGTGGACGTCGCTTGCGCGAGTGCGGTGCGGTAGCTGTCCGGAACGCTCATTTTACGCCCGCGGGCGCGAGCGGTCCAAGGCGCCACCCCGCGCCCGGACGCCCCGCCCGACGCGTCAACTGAGCTCGATCAGGACGGGCTGATGATCCGACGCCTGCGTCTGCTGGTCGACCCGCACCTGCCTCACCCTCGAAGCCAGGTCGGCGGAGACGAAAATGAAGTCGCAGTGAAGCTCCGGCTCCTCC
Source organism: uncultured beta proteobacterium (assembly GCA_963816915.1). Taxonomy (GTDB): domain Bacteria; phylum Pseudomonadota; class Gammaproteobacteria; order Burkholderiales; family Casimicrobiaceae; genus PALSA-1003. The sequence continues at coordinate 952,740 of CAWFMK010000004.1, read as the reverse complement.
GGGCGCACCTTCTCGTAGATCTTGAACGTCGACGCGTGCTGCTGACCGGGATGCGCCACTTCCCATGCGTCGCACAACGGCGGCGTCGTGTCGTCGAAGGGCGCGATCATTCGCGCGTGCAGCGGGTCGTCCGGCTCGAGGTTGAAATCGCCGGTGATGATTGTCGACGCCGGGCGCGGGCGCGTCCGAAACGGGCCGCCACCTCTATCGGTGATTTCGCCGCGCCGTGCGTGGCCGCTGCCTTCGGCATAGATCGCGCGCAGCGCCTCGACCTGTGCGCCGCGCTTCAGCGTGCCGTAGTACTCGAGGTGCGTGGTGATGACGCGCACCGGAAGCGAACGCGATTCGATCACCGCCTCGACCGCGATGCGGGGCATGCCCATGACGCCGACGTCGACGGGATAGGGCAGCAGGTGGCGAAACACCTGGCCCACGGGAAGTCGCGACAGGATCATATTGCCGAAGTGCCGGCGCACGCCGCCACGCGATCCGGCCTCGGCAGGCACGTCCACCGCGATGCCGGGGACGGGGAGGAAACCCGGCAACAACCGCGCGAACTCCGCGAACTGATTCTCGCCCCGACTGCCGGCTAGTCGCGGATGCGGGAAATTGTTGGCGACCTCCTGCAGGCACAGCACGTCGAAATCGGCGATGGCGCGCGCGTGCTCGACGATCCGCGCCGGATCGACCTTGCCATCGACGCCTCGACACCACTGGACGTTCCATGTGATCAGTTTCATCGCGTATTTACCTTATCCCCGCTCGCATGAACGATTGAACGAATTGGCGCTGGAACAGGATGAACCCCACCAGTAGCGGGGCCGTCGTGAGCAGCGTCGCCGCGGTGATGATCGACCAGTCGATGCCCTGGTCGCCCGCCGAGAACACCTGCAGTCCGACCGTCAGCGGGCGCGACTCCACCGAATTCGTGATGATCAGCGGCCAGAGAAAATTGTTCCAATGGTAGCTCACGCTGACCAGCGCATAGGCGAGATACACCGGCCGCGCCAGCGGGACGTACACCTTCCACAAGACCTGAAGCGGGGTGCAGCCCTCGACGCGCGCGGCCTCATCGAGCTCTCGCGGCACCGTCTTGAAAGTCTGTCGCAACAGGAAAATGCCGAAGGCGCTTGCCATGTACGGCAGGCCGATGGCGAGGAGCGTGTCGCGCAACCCCAGCGCATTCATGGTGCGGTAGTTCTCGACGATCAGCACGTCGGGCATGACCATGAGCTGGACCAGCACCAGAGCGAACAGCAGCCCACGACCGGGAAATTCGAAGCGCGCAAAAGCGTATGCAGCCAGCGTGCACAGCACGAGCTGCGCCGCGAGGATCATCGCGCACAGTAGCGTGGTATTCAGAAAGTAGCGTGCGAAGGGCGCGGCGTGCCACGCCTTGACGAAGTTTTCCACCGTCAACGGCGCCGAAAGCACGAAGCGCGTGGAGAATTCGCTCGAATGGAACGCCGTCCAGACCGCATAGGCCAGCGGCAGAATCCACATGATGCCCAGGAGCCACGCGGCGAGCGTCTCCAGTGCGCGCGCGCTGCCGTGCGTGCGATAGACCAAGGAGCTCATTGGTCGGCCTCCTTGTGCCGCATTGGATAGATGAAACGTCCGCGTGTCGGCCTCGCCAAATCGCCCGGCGCCGCGCCCTTCGGGCCTCGGCTCGGCTTCGCCTCGGCCGCCGTGTTCATTGGTAATGCACCCTGCGCTCGAGGAAGGCGAACTGCGCAAGCGCGGCGAGCCCGAGCAGCAGCAGCAATACCATGGTGAGCGCCGCCGCGTAAGCCGAGTCCCAGAAACGGAAGCCGACTTCGTAGATGTAGTAGAGCAGCAGCTCGGTCGCGTTGTCGGGACCGCCGCGTGTCATCACCACCACGTGGTCGACCAGGCGGAAGGCGTTGATCACCGCGTTGACCAGCACGAACAGCGTCGTCGGCATGAGCAGCGGGAGTGTCACGCGGCGAAAGTAATACCAGCGCGACGCGCCCTCGATCGCCGCCGCCTCGGCAAGATGCGGCGACATCTGCTGCAGCGCCGCCAGGTAGAAGATCATGAAAAACCCGGCTTCTTTCCACACCGTCACCACCATCAGGCAGGCGAGGGCGGTGTTCTTGCTGCCGAGCCAGTTGTGCGCAGGCAGCCCGAGCGCGCCGCTGAACTGCTCGAGCAGACCGTATTGCGGCGTGTAGAAGAACAGCCAGATGTTGGCGACCGCGATCATCGGAAGCACGGTCGGGGTGAAATAGGCGAGCCGCAGGAACGGACGACCGACGATGTGACCGTTGATCCACGTCGCCATCAGGAGCGCGATCGCGATCGCCAGCGGAATCGTGCCAGCGGCGTACCACAGGTTATTCGACAGCGATTGCCAGAAAATGGGGTCGTCGGCGAGCTGCCGATAATTGTCGGCGCCGACGAACACGGCCGCACGCGCGCCCTTGGGCGTGGATTCGAAGCTGTGCCAAAGCGTGGCGAACGCAGGATAGTGCGTGAACAGCGCGAGCAGGGCCGCGGCAGGCAGCAGCAGCATCCAACCGTAGAGCCACTGCGTGCTGCGTGTCATAAATGGGTCGCGATGTGCTGTGGATCGCGCGCGCTCCCGCGCCGGGAGCGCGCTACGTGCGCAGGAATTATTTGCGATACGGTCGCAACAGGCGGTCCGCCTCGCGTTGCGCGTCGGCCATCGCCTGCCCGGGCGACTTGGTCCCGGTCAGCGCCGCCTGCAGCCCGTCGTTGAGCGCCTTGGTGACGCGCTGATTGTCGTGAGTCGAAAGCTCGGCCACGGCGTACTGCAGCTGATCGCGGGCGACGGCTGCCGGAGGAAAGTCGGCGACATATTTTTTCATCACCGGCGTCTCCCAGGCGTCGGGACGCACCGCGACATACCCGGTGTCTATTCCCCATTGCGCGGCGCGCGACGGCGCCGTGATCCATTTGATGAACTTGAACGCCGCGGCCTGCGCTTCAGGCTTGGCCTGCTTGAACATATAGAAATTGCCGCCGCCCGTCGGACTGCCGCGGCGCTTCTCGGCGGGAAGCATCGCCACCCCGAAATCGAACTTGGCGTTGTTCTTGACGTTGGTGAGATTGCCCGTCGTCGTCCACATCATGGCGACCTTGCGTTCGAAAAAGTCCTTGGGCGTCGTACCCCATTCGATGATGCCCTCGGGCTGCGCCTTGTACTTGGTGGTGAGGTCGACCCAATACTGCAGCGCCTCGACGACACCTGGCTTGTCGTAAAAGGTTTCGGTCCCCGCCGAGTTCATCAGGATCGCACCGTTCTCGGTCGAGAGCCCCTGGAACAGCCAGTAGGGAAATCCCGACGAGGGGATCTGCACGCCCCATTGAACGACCTTGCCCGAGGCGTCGCGCTTAGTCAGCTTCTGGCCGTACTCGGCCATCTCTTTCCACGTCGATGGCGGCTTGTTCGGATCGAGTCCGGCCTCCCTGAACAGTTCCTTGTTGTAATAGAGCACGATGGTCGAGCGCTGGAAGGGAATGCCCCAGGTCTTGCCTCCGGTCTGGCTGTTTTCCATGAACGCCGGATAGAAGCCCTTGAGCCACGCCTGGTCCTCCGGCGTCTTGATGAGCGGATCGAAGGGCACGATCGCGTCCTCATCGATCAGCGTGAACATGTCGGTGGAGAGCAGCACCGACATTGTTGGCGCGTCGTTGCTCTTTACGGCCGTCAGCGCCTTGGTGATCGACTCCTGATAGCTGCCGGAATAGATCGCCTTCACCTTGATGCCGGGATTCTCCTTCTCGAAATCGCTCGCGAACCCGTCGATGATCTTGGTGATCGGGCCACCGACGGCGACCGGGTAATAGAACGAGATCTCGACGTTCTGCGCGAGCGCCAGCGCCGACGCAGTTGCCAGCGCGGCTGCGCCGAACCAGCCCAGCAACCGTCCAAGGGCACGCACCATGATCTCCGTCCTCCAGTTAGTCAAGCGTGGTTATCTTCAGGCAAAAGCGGTCGACGATTCGCGGCTGGGCTCGACGTCCCTTCGCGCGCCGCTGGCGCTTTCGAAAAAATGCATCGCGCCGCCTGCCCAGGTCAGCGCGACCGCGTCACCCCGATCGAGCGCGAGGCGGCCGCCGATGCGCGCCACCAGGGTCTGTGTTCCGATGCGGCATCCGAGCAGCGAATCCGCACCGAGATACTCGACGCCGACGACCTGGGCGGGATAACCCTCGCCGCGGCTCAGCGCGACGTGTTCGGGACGAATGCCTACGATCGATTCCGCGAACTCGGCGCCCGCAAGCACGGGCCCGCTCGTTCCTGCAATGACGGCACCACGATCGCCGCGCTCGAGCCGCAGCAGATTCATCGGTGGCGTTCCGATAAAGCGCGCAACGAAGGTATTGGCGGGATTTTCGTATAAGTCCGCCGGGCTGCCGTTCTGCTCGATACGCCCGGCCGAGAGCAGGATCACGCGATCAGCCATAGACATCGCCTCGACCTGGTCGTGCGTGACGTAGACCATCGTAACGCCGAGGGTACGTTGAAGGCTGCGGATTTCCTGGCGCATCTCCTGGCGCAGTTGCGCGTCCAGGTTGGACAGCGGTTCGTCCATGAGACATACCGGCGCCTCGGCGATGATCGCGCGTCCGAGCGCGACGCGCTGCTGCTGGCCGCCCGAAAGCTGCCCCGGCTTGCGATCGAGCAGCGTGCCAAGACCCAGCATCTGGGCGACACGCTGCAGCCTGCGCTCACGCTCGGCATCGTCGACCTTGCGCACGCGCAAGCCGAACACGATGTTCTCGGCGACCGACAAATGCGGAAACAGCGCGTAGGACTGGAACACCATGGCGATGTTGCGCTGCGCAGGCGACAAGTACGTGACATCGGCGCCGCCAATCAAAACGCGTCCGGCATCGGCATGGTCGAGGCCGGCGATCAGGCGCAGGGTCGTCGACTTCCCGCAGCCCGACGGACCGAGCAGCACGTTGAGCGTTCCCGGTTCCAGCGCAAAGGAAATGCCGTCGACCGCGCGCACGCGTCCGGCGGCGGTCGTCCAGTATTTCGCTACGTTCTCGACGGCGATCGCCGACACGAATGCCCCCATGTGCGCCGCGCCTCGTCGCGCGTGCGGCGCCGGTCGCCATCATAGCAAAAGCAGGTGCGTCTACCCCGGCCGGTCGGCGAACAGCGCGGCCAGCGCCGCGCCCGGATCGGCGGCGCGCATGAACGCTTCGCCGACCAGGAACGCCTGCACTCCGTGCGAGCGCATATGGCGCACGTCGGCGCCGGTACAGGATGCCACTCTCGGTGACCACCAGCTTGTCGCCGGGAACACGCGGCAGCAGATCGAGCGTGGTCGCGAGCGACACATCGAAGGTTCGCAGGTTGCGGTTGTTGATGCCGACCAGCGGCGAGCGCAATTTCAACGCCCGGTCGAGCTCGTCGGCGTCGTGCGACCTCCACCAGCACCGCCATCCCCAGCTCGGCGCGCAGCCGTCTCCAGCGATGCCAGACGCGCGTCGTCCAGCGCGGCGACGATGAGCAGGATGCAGTCGGCGCCCATCGCGCGCGCTTCGGCGACCTGATAGTCGTCGACGATGAAGTCCTTGCGCAGCACCGGCAATGTGCACGCCGCGCGTGCCGCGCGCAGGTGCTCGGGCGCGCCCTGGAAATAGGAGTGATCGGTCAGCACCGAAAGGCACGCCGCGCCGCCCGCTTCGTAGCGTTGCGCGATCGCCGGCGGATCGAAGATCGGTCGCAGCACCCCGCGACTGGGACTGGCCTTCTTGATCTCGGCGATGACCGCAGCGCCGCCGGCGGCGATCTTGGCGTGCAGCGCGCCGGCGAAGTCGCGCGGCGGAAGCGCCGCCGCGGCAAGCTCCGCCATGCGGGCCTGCGGAATCGCCTGCTTCATCGCCGCGATCTCGGTCGCCTTGGTGGCGAGGATGCGCTGCAGGATGTCGCGTTCGGCCATGGCGCTCAGCCCTTCGCGGGTTGCGCGAGCTTCTGCGTCACCGCCACGAACTGCTCGAGCTTGCGCTTGCGCCGCGCCGGATGCGATTGCCGCGCGCGCGCGTTCGATGCCCTCGACGATCGATGCCACGGCATTCGCCGCGTAAAGCGCCGCGCCGGCGTTGAGCACGACGATCTCGCGCGGTGTGCCCTCGACGTTGCCCAGCGCCTCGAGCATCATCGCCTTCGACTCGACGGCGTCGGCGACCTTGAGACCGCGGTTGGAGATCATGCGCAAGCCGAAGTCCTCGGGATGGATTTCGTACTCGCGCACCTCGCCGTCCTTGAGCTCGCCGACCATGGTCGCGGCGCCGAGCGACACCTCGTCCATGCCGTCCTTGCCGTAGACGACCAGCACGTGCTTGCTGCCCAGGCGCTGCAGCACGCGCACCTGGATGCCGACCAGGTCCGGATGGAACACGCCGAGCAGCTGATTCGGCGCGCCGGCGGGATTGGTGAGCGGTCCCGAGGATGTTGAAGATGGTGCGCACGCCGAGCTCCTTGCGCACCGGCGCCGCGTGCTTCATCGCGCTGTGATGGTTGGGCGCGAACATGAAGCCGATGCCGGTCTCGGCGATGCAAGCGCGCAACCTGCTCCGGCGTGAGCATGATGTTCGCGCCGAGCGCCTCGAGCACGTCGGCGCTGCCCGACTTGCGACGACACCGAGCGCCCGCCGTGCTTGGCCACGCGCGCGCCGGCCGCGGCGGCGACGAACATCGACGCGGTGGAAATGTTGAAGGTGTGCGACGCAGTCGCCGCCGGTGCCGACGATGTCGACCAGTGCTTCGCGATCGGGCACGTCGACCTTGGTCGCGAACTCGCGCATCACCTGCGCGGCGGCGGCGATCTCGCCGACGGTTTCCTTCTTCACGCGCAGGCCCACGGTGAACGCCGCGATCATCACCGGCGTCGCTTCGCCGCTCATGATCTTGCGCATCAGCGCGAGCATCTCGTCGTGGAAGATCTCGCGGTGCTCGATCGTGCGCTGCAGCGCCTCCTGCATGTTGATCGACATGATGGCTCCCTCGGACCCGCTAGTGCTGCGTAAGGAAATTGCGCAGCAGCGCGTGGCCGTGCTCGGTCAGGATCGCTTCCGGATGGAACTGCACGCCCTCGACGGCGAGCTCGCGATGGCGCACGCCCATGATCTCGCCGTCCTCGCTCTCGGCGGTGATCTCGAGGCACGGCGGGCAGCGATCGCGCGCTCGATCACGAGCGAATGATAGCGCGTCGCCGTCGAGCGGCGTCGGCAGCCCCGCGAACACGCCCGCGCCGCGTGTGCGAGATCACGCGAGATCTTGCCGTGCATCACCCGCTGCGCGCGCACGACGCGTGCCGCCGAAGGCCTGGCCGATCGCCTGGTGACCGAGGCAGACGCCGAGGATCGGAATCTCGCCGGCGAAGCTGCGGATCAGCGGCACGCGAGATGCCCGCCTCGTGCGGCGTGCACGGTCCGGGCGAGATGACGATGCGCTGCGGGCGCCAGGCGGCGATCTGCTCGAGCGTGATCGCGTCGTTGCGGTAAACGCTGCACGTCCTCGCCGAGCTCGCCCAGGTACTGCACGAGGTTGTAGGTGAAGCTGTCGTAGTTGTCGATCATCAGCAGCATGGTGGCCCCGTGGGCGTAGTGCGCACTGAATTTCCGGTGGCGGACGGCGGGACCTGGGGGGCCTCGTCAATGACCGGACGCGTCCCGGTCTTTCCGCGGAAGACGGCGTGGCTGGCTAGCGCCGCCAGCGAAAGGGCTGCGAGCGTTGCGGTGTGCAGGCCGGCGGAGAACCGGAGGCACGTTGGAGCAGGGAAAGGGTGCGCATCGCGTCGATTCTACCAACGACGGGACTCGAGCGCACGTGGGCCTACGCCGGCTGTCGCACGACAGCGGCGTAGGTCCCCCGTGCCGCCGTCGATGTGCCTAGTCCGCTGCGGCGGCGTGCACCGTATCGTCGGCGGCATGCGCGCGAGGCGCGCGCGAGACGGCCGCGAACCGTGCGCAAGCAAAAAGCACCGCCGCGACGGCAAGATAGCTGACCGCGACCCCCGGTGACTGCCCCATACCGATCGCCTCGCCGTGCATGAAACCGAAATAGGTAAGCGCCGCGCCCGCCAGCGCGAATGCGGCGGCCTTCTGAAAAGCACGATCGACAATGCACGCCGCAATCGCCCCCAGGACCAGGCCTCCGAGGATCGCGCCGCCGCCCATGATCGCCAGTCCCGGGTAAAGCACGCCGACCTGCGCGAGCTTGTCGAAGCCGATCGCCGCCGCGCTCGTTCCCGCAGCGTTGAGCGTGTTGTCGATCATGAGCTTGCCCCACGCCGCGAGGTGCGGAGTGAGCGCCAGCACGACTGCCGGCGCATGGCTCTTCGGAGACTCCTGGAACGCCTGCGCGCCGATGAGCATCCCGATGTAGAGCAGGATCGGAGAAATCGCCACGACCGGAATCAGCGCCGAGATCAGCGCGATGATGCCGAACCAACCGAGTATCAGAACGAGGATTCCGGTCGCGGCCGAGTAGCCGAGGCGGCCGCCCATCGCTTTCCAGCCTGGATGGCCGATGTAGACCGCGTTGATGAACGGGTTGCCCATGAGACATCCGATGAGGCTCACCACGCCGTCGGCCGTCAGCACGCGCGTGGTGGGAAAGCTGTCGCCCGCAGCGGCCGCGCTCTCGACGTTGTCCATGGCTTCGACCAGGTCGTAGATGCCGAATGGAATCGCCGTAACAAGGATCACGCCGAGGAATTCGAACCCCGCGAACACGTGGTTCACCGCCGGCACCGGGAACGAGAATCCGAAATTCGAGAACGCGCGTGCGACACTCTCGGTGCTCATGCCACCCCACGTCGCGCCCGTGGCGCTTGCGATCCACGCGATAGCGGTTCCGACGGCAATCGCCACCAGTCCCGCGGGGATGCCCTTCCAGTACCTTACCCCACCGAACCAGCTGGCGAGGATGATCGAGAAGCAGACGATGCCGATCATCGGCGACAGATACATCTCCTCCGCGGGTCGCATCGATATGAACGCGATGGACACGCCCGCGAGCGTGCCGAGCAGCGCCGCGCGCGGCGTGATCCGCCGCACCAGCGGCGCGATGAAGCCTCCCGCCATCAGCACGAAGCTCTGCACGAATACCCACACGAGCCCCGCCTCCCAGCCCTTCACCGGATCGCCGGTCTTGAGCGTGATAGGAAGCATGATCACGAACACCACGACGAACATATGCGGAACGCTGATGCCCGACGGCAGCGCGCAGACGTCGGTGCGCCCCGTCTGCCGGGCGAGCCGCCACGCCAGCCACGCGTAGTAGAACGTCGACAGTGCCATCATCAGACCGACCGCGGGCAGGATGCGGCCGAAGACGAGCTCATCCGGCATCTTGAGCACGAAACGAAGGAGTCCCGTCAGCACCAGCATGTTGACGAGGATGTTGGTGCCGAATCCGAACAGCGCGTTCCAGTCGCCGGGCGTCCACAGTGCGGGCTTGCTTTTCATGTGTCTTCTCCCCAGATGGTCCAGCCTCGAATCACGATCGAAGTCCTTCCAGCACTTTGCGCGAGTCGGAGACCCAGCCGAAAATGCCGCCCTGCGCCGAAATCATCGCCAACCCCGCGGCGTGGAATGCCGGAAAATACGACGCGCAGCAATCGCCCGGCACGATGCATCGGTAGCCGCGATCGTTGGCCTCGCGCACGGTCGTATGGACGCACACCTCGGTGGTCACTCCACACACGATCAGCGTATCGATGCCGCGGTACGAGAGCAGCCGATCGAAATCGGTCGCGAAGAACGCGCCCTTCCCGGGCTTGTCGATGATGGGCTCGCCCGCGATCGGCGCGAGCGCAGCCACGATGTCGTGGCCGGGCTCACCGCGTACCAGGATGCGGCCCATCGGCCCTTGAGCGCCGATGCGCAGCCCCGGCGTGCCGCGCTCGAGCTTTGCGCGCGGCGCATCGGAGAGGTCGGGCCGATGCCCTTCGCGCGTGTGCACGACGAGCAGTCCCAGGCGGCGCGCCTCGTCGAGCAATGAGCGGCATGGCGCGACCGCGGCGGAGAGCATCGAGACGTCGTTGCCCAGCGTTTCGCCGAATCCACCCGGCTCGAGGAAATCGCGCTGCATGTCGATGATGACGAGCGCCGTGGTCTGCAGATCGATGGCGATCGGCTCCGGCTGCGCGTCGACGGCAACGGTTCGCATCGAGATTTCCTGGCTCCTGGCGAACGCCTCCTGCTCAATGCACTGCAAGAACCAATCCATTGGCCGTCGGGCGGCGGCTGGACGAGGACGCTCGTGGATTCAAAGTGTTGCGAGCAGCGCCGCGCAGCGCGCGTGGCGCGGTGCGCCCTCGTATTGCGCCCTCGTGGTGCGAGCGCGCACCTTGGGTGTGCGGCTGCGGGGTCGCGTCAGGCCGACGCGGAGCGCGCGGTGTAGAGCCGGTGCAGCGTGATCTTGCGCACCTCGGCCTTGCTGGCCTCGATGTGCGAGCGCAGCAGGCGGTTCGCCTCGTCGACGCGACGGCGCAGCACCGCGCGCAGGATCTGCGCGTGCTCGTCGTACGTCTTCTCGATGCGATGTGGCTGCGTGAAATCGAGGCGCCGGATAATCCGGATGCGCTCGGTCACCTCGCCGTGCGATCGAGCGACCTCGGGATTGCCGGCCGCCAGGACGAGCGCGGTGTGAAAGCGCTCGTCCATCGTCGAGACGAGCTTCGCGTCGCGCTTCCGCTCGGCGTGCGGCACGAGCCACAACGCCTTCAGCGCGTCGAGCCCCGGACGCGATTCGATGGCGCACAGGCGCACCACCGACGCCTCCTCGAGAATGAGGCGCAGATCATAGAGATCCTCGAACTGTCGGAAATCGTACGCGCGCACGCTCCAGCCCACGCGCAGATGCACCTGCAGATAGCCCTCGCGCTCGAGTCGGTACAGCGCCTCGCGGACGGGTGTACGGCTCATCGCAAGCCGTTGCGCCACGCCGGTCTCGGAGAAGCGGTCGCCGGGTAGCAGCTCGAAGTCGAAGATGAATTCCTTCAACCTCTCGTAAGCGGTGTCGGCGAGCGAGCGCTCAACGCGGGTCGACAACTTCGCGGATGCAAGCTTTGCCACGAGAGTCAGTCCGGATTGGCTGCGGGTCGGGGGAGAGCGCGCACGCCTGTCGCCATCATGTAGTCGCGCGCGCAGACGCGCATCACGCGATCCTACACGTTGCGACGCCGGCGCGAGCGAGCGCCTGCGCGCCCGCGAGGCAAAGGTCCTCGCGCCATGGCGCAGCAATCAGCTGCACGGCTATCGGCAGTCCGCCTGCCGCATCGGGCCACACGGGAACCGCGCACACCGGCAGCCCCAGGCAGGACAAGGGCTGCGTTAGCAATCCGAGGCTGGGGCGACACGGCACGGCGCGCCCGTTAATCTCGATCGACTCGGTACCGAGCAACTGTGCGGGCAGCGGGGTCGCCGCGGCGAGCAGCAGGTCATGCCGCTCGAAACAGCGCAACGCTTCTTCGAGCGCCTGCCGGCGCGCGCGCTGCGCCTGAAACAACCAGGGCGCGGGGATGAGGCTGCCCGCCACGAGACGATCGCGCGAGCGCGGCTCGTAGTCGTCGTAGCGCTCGCGCAAGCGCGCACGGTGCAGCGCCCCGGCCTCGGCGCCGGTGATGACGAATGCAGCCGCGCGGGCGCGCTCCGCGCCCGCGAGCTCGACCTTCGTCGTGCAATCCAGCGCGGTCGCCGCGTATTGGACAGCCTGGCGCGCCGCAGGCGTCGCCCACTCGTCGAAATACCCGCCCAGCATGCCGACGCGAAGCGCGGAGCCCAGCGGCCCGACGGCTTGTCGCGGCCGTTGCGCGCATGCGGGATCTTCCGGGTCAGGGCCCTGCAGGACATCGTAGGCCGTAGCCAGGTCGTCGACTGAGGACGCGAACGGACCCAGATGATCGAGGCTCGCGACGAATGGAAAGGTTCCCGTCCGCGGCAATCGTCCGTATGTCGGCTTGAGCCCGAACACTCCGCACATCGAGCACGGCACGCGGATCGAGCCGTTGGTATCTGAGCCGAGCGTGATCGGCACCATCCCGGCGGCGACCGCAGCGGCCGAGCCTCCAGACGACCCGCCCGCCGTGCGCGCGGTATCGTGCGGATTTCGCGTCGGTCCATAGTGCGTGTTCTCGGTGGTGAAGCCGTACGCGTGCTCGTCCATGTTTAGCGTGCCTACCAGCACCGCGCCGGCGGCGCGCATCCGCGCCACCAGTGTGGCGTCACGTTCGGCACGCGGGTTGTCGCGGTTGACGCGGCCACCGGACAGCGTGACTTCACCCTCGACATCGAACAGATTCTTCACGGCGTAAGGAACGCCGCCCAGCGCGGGCAGCGCCTGGCCGGCGGCGCGGCGACGATCAATATCCGCTGCCTCGCGGCGCGCGCGATCGTGCGTCGGGGTCACGAAGCAGTTGAGCTCGCCGTCGCGCGCCGCGATGCGAGCCAGCGCTTCGTCAAGGACATCGGCAGCGCGGCGCCTGCCCTCCCGGATATCGCGCGCGACTGCAAGCGCGCTAGTCATGGCCTGAACACCGGAGCGGGCTCGACGTCCTGCGCGATCTCGAAGTCAACGAACACCGCGGCGATGTTGGCGACGCGCGCGAATTGCTGCGTGATCGCCGCGACTTGAGCCGGATCGAAGCGGTAGCCGTGCAGCGCCAGCGCGGCGCGCACGTATGCGTCGAGCTCGTCTTCGCTCATGACATCCTCCTTCTTCAGCGCCTAGTCAGCGGCGCACTTCGCGCTGGAACACCTCGAGACTGCGCTTCTTCGCGGCGATGAAGCTGCCTTCCGACAGCGTCGCGACGGTTCGCGGGCGCGGATCGTTGTACGCCAGGAACTCGGCCACGCGCGTCGGACGCTTGGTCAGCAACAGCACCCGGTCGGCAAGATACACCGCCTCCTCCAGATCGTGCGAGACCAGCACCATCGTCGTGCCGGTCGCCATGAATACTTCCTGAAGCTTCTCGCGAATGAACAGCGTCATCTCGAAGTCGAGCGCCGAGAACGGCTCGTCGAGGAACAGCACCTCGGGCTCGGGCGCCAAGGCACGCATGATCGAGGCGGTCTGCTGCTGTCCGCCGGAGAGCTCGTAGGGATAACGCCTCAGGTCGAACTTCACGTCGAACGATGTGACGAGCTCGTCGAGCCGCCGATCGACCTCGGCCTTCGAGCGCCCTTCGAGCTTGAGAGGGTACGCGATGTTGTCGATCGTGCGCATCCACGGGAACATCGCCTCGCGATAGTTCTGGAACACGTAGCCGATCTTGGTGTCGGCGAGCGACTTGCCGTCGAACAGGATCTCGCCGGAATCGATCGGGATGAGCCCGGCGATCATGTTGATCAGCGTCGACTTGCCGCAGCCGTTGGGGCCGAAGATCGACACGATCCGGTGCTTGGGAACGTCGAGGTCGAAGTTCTCGTAGAGCGGCCATCCCGCGAAGTATTTGGTGAGGCCGCGAATGGTGATCTCCGTCCCCGCGGGCCCGGGAACGAACGGCGGGGCCGGTACGTCGACGATGAGCGGTGGGTTGAGCAGCCGCATCGCTATCGTCCGCTCCAGTGCACGATCCGTCGCTCCAGGAACAGAAATAGTACGTTGAGCGCGTAGCCGAGGATGCCTGCCGCGAGTATCGCCGCGTACATGCTCTTGACGTTGAGCACCTGCTGCGCATCGATGATACGGTGCCCGAGCCCGTTGTCAGAGCCGATGAACATCTCGGCGACGATGACGATGACCAGCGCCATCGAGACCGCGCTGCGCAGACCGACGAACGTGGGTTGCAGCGATTCCCAGACGAGCACGTCGCGGAAGATCTGCCAGCGCGATGCGCCCATCACCCTGGCGGCCATCACGCGCTGCTTGCGGGCATTGATGACACCGTAGGCGCTGTTGAAGACGACGAGCAGGAACGCACCGAACGCGGCGATCGCGACCTTGTTGATGTCCGATACACCGAAGATCAATAGGAACAGGGGAATCAGCGCCGAGGAAGGCGTTGAGCGGAAAAAATCGATCAGGAACTCGACGCTGCGATACGCGCGCTCGTTGCTGCCGAGCATGATCCCGAGCGGCACGCCGGTCGCCGCCGCGATCAGGAACGCCTGCAGAGTGCGTTTCACGCTGACGAGGAAGTCGCCGAGCAGCGCGCCGCCAGCCAATCCGTTGACCAGCGCGACGACGGTGTCCCACGGCGTGGGCAGGAGCACCTGCTTGATGAATCCACCGCGTACGGCGAGATCCCACGCGAGCAGCAGCAGCAGCGGGCCGACCAGCGGCAGCAGTCGTCCCCAGGGGAATCTCGCGCGTGCCGGCGCGGCTATCGTGCCCGGCGCCGACCATGCGGCAGCGGGCGGCACCGCGGTTTGATCGTTCATGTCACGCCTTGTAGATGAGTTCTGAGACAACCACCTTCTTGTCGAAAATGCCCTTCTCCGTGAACAGGTCGAAGAACTTCTGGAAGTACGCGACGTCGCTCGGCGTGAACTCGTTGTAGAGCATGTACGCGGCGAGCGGGACCTCAGCGGTCAGCGGGCCCTCGATCGCGGTGTAACCCTTGAGGTACTGCCGGGCCTCGTCGGGCTTGGCGCGGACGAACTCGACGCCGCGGGCGTACGCCGCCATATATTTCTTTGAAGCGTCGGGATACTTCTTGAGGAACTCGCTGGTGAGGCTCGCCGATCCGCCGTGCCAGGGCGCGAGCGGATCGCCCAGGACGTACTTCGCGACCACTCCCGCCTCGACGACACGAGTGGTCCCGTTCATGCGGCCGACGGTGCCCGTGGGCTCGAGCGTGTAGCAGGCATCGACCTGCCCCGCGACTATCGATGCCACGTGCTGCCCGATGGGCAACTCGATCACCGAAGTGCCGGTGGCTCCGGCGCGTTCCAGCATCGTCTTGCACAGTGTCACGTTCTGGATTCCCGGGCCCGACGCGATTTTCTTGCCCTTTAGCTCGGCAATCGTCTTGGCAGGGTTGTCCTTGGCGACGATGTACTCGTCGAGCACATTCTTTGCATTGCTCGGGTTTGTGCAGAAAATCTTGAACAGCCCGGGTTGCGCGATCTCGCCGATCGCGAGATTTGCCGATCCGGTACCGTTGGCGCTGCCGTCGGAGCGTCCCGACAGCATCGCTTCCATTACCTGTTGCGCGCCGGCGAACTTGAGCGGCTCGACCTCGAGTCCCGCATCCTTGAAATATCCCTTCTCGATCGCGGTGAAAAAGGGTAGTCCGGACGCGATCGGCCAGAAGCCGACGCGAATCTTGGGCGCCGCCTGCGCGCGAACGAATGCGGGCGCAGCGACCAGTGCGGCGCCGGCGCCCAGCGCGGCGCCGAGCACGCGGCGCCGCGATGCGTCATGCACATTATCCCCGGCAGAGGCGGGCGCATTCGTCGTAAGGGGTTTGTACGGGTTCATCGACATCTCCGTGGTGAAATGCAAAAGATCGAAGCGGATCGAGACGGCTCATCGCGACGAAAGCGATGGGGAGAGCGCGGTCTGCGCAGCCGCGTGGGCGCCCAGGAAGCTGCGCCAGCCACCGTAACGTGAAATGTCTTCCGCGTCCTCGATCGCGGCGGATTCGCAGACGAAGCCGTGCACGCGCGCACCGTCCTCGAGCTCGAGAGTGCCGATGGCCAGCGGCGAGGGCACGCCAGCAACCAGTGCGCCCAGAGCGGCAATGGGCATCTCCCATATCTCGACCTCGATGTTGTGACCGTCGCCGCCATTGACGCGCACGAGTCCGGGCTTGGGCGGCATGGTGCGGGGCAGCGCGTATAGCCGGTAGCGCGGTGCAGTGCGCGCGCGGCGAACGAGCCGGGCGCCGCGCGAGGTGAGCTCGGCGTTGAGGGGCAGACCCGAAAGATGCGCGCCAACGACAGCGAGCTGCGCCGTGTCCCGCGGCGCCTGCATTGCCTCCGGGGGCGGCTGCGCGATGCCGAGCGCGCCAAGCGGCGTATCCGCCGCGACGTGCACGCGCTGCGCGAGATCGGCGAGCATCGCGTCGCCTCCCGCCGGCCCGATCAGGGTGATGCCGAAGGGAGCGCCATCCGCGCGCAACTGCGCGGGCACGGCGATCGCCGCGAGATCGAGCAGGTTCACGAAGTTCGTGTACGTTCCCAGACGCCGGTTGAGCTCGATGGGCTCCGCGACAACAGCCTCGGTGCGGTAGGTCGTCGGGACGGTCGGCACGACGAGTACTTCGAAGTTCTGCCACGAGCGCGCGAGCTCACCGCACAGGGTGTCCAGTTCCGCCTCGGCGACGAACGCGTCGGTCGCGCTGTATCGAGACGCCGCGGAGATCACCATGCGCACTGAGGGATCGACGGCATCCGGTTGCGAGTCGAAGAAGCGACGGATCGCCGCGTGGCGCTCGGCGACCCGAGGACCTTCGTAGAGCGCCGCGGCAACCGCTCGCCATGGCGCGAAGTCGATCTCGACGCAGGTGCCCCCAAGCCTGCGCAGTAAACCGATCGCCTCGGCGAAGGCCGCGTCGGCCGCGTCGTCGCCGAAGAATTCGCGTTGCGCATGCGATGGAACCGCGAACGTGAATACCTCGCCCAGACGGGGCCGATCGAGCGCGCGCGGCGCTGCCGCTGCGTCGGGATCGCGCGCCGATGCGACGGCAAAGGCGCGCTCCGCGTCGGGAACGGTAAGCGCGAATATCGACACGCAGTCGAGCGAGCGGCACGCGGGCACGACGCCACGTGTAGACACGACTGCGCGTGTCGGCTTCCATCCGACGATGTTGTTGAGCGCCGCCGGCACGCGCCCCGAGCCCGCGGTGTCGGTTCCCAACGCTAGGTGAACGAGGCCGAGCGCGACCGCCACTGCGCTACCCGAGCTCGAGCCGCCGGAAATACGCGAGGGATCTAGCGCGTTCGCAACCGCGCCGTACGGCGAGCGCGTGCCGACCAGCCCGGTTGCGAACTGATCCAGGTTGGTCTTGCCGACGACGATCGCACCGGCGCGCTCGAACGCATCGACCACGAAAGCCGATCGCGACGGCAGGTAGGCGAAGGCCGGGCACGCGGCGGTCGTGGGAAATCCGGCGACGTCGATGTTGTCCTTGACTGCGAGCAGCGCGCCGAACACCGGTGACGCGAGCGCGTGGTCGGCGTCGGCATCGAGCATCGCGTCCAGCGCCCGGGCGCGCGCGCGCAGCGCCTCGGGCGGCGCGGTGCAGATCCACACGGGCGCGGATCGCGACTCGACCGCGCGCTGCAGCCAGTGCTCGACGACGTCCGAAGGGCGACATGCACCCAGCCGATACGCCTGGTGCAGCGCGGAAAGCGTGACGGGAAAGGGCGATATCATGGCGGCGGCTGGTATACCACGCTGCATACTAGCAAGCGGGATGCCAGCGCCGCGCGGCGACCTCAGCGCAATATATTCATCAACTTAATGCAACGCCGCCGCGTGCGAACTCCGATCGCGCGCAACCAAGCTGGTGCGACACGCGTGCGCGGCACTACATTGGAGCGCTGCGTAAAGTCAGCCCTCCGCGTCCAGCCCGAGCTGGACCATGTCGGCGGCGCGCTGCAGCGCGCGCAGCTTGTTGAGCGTCTCCTGCCATTCGCCCTCGGGCGACGAATCGTGCACGATGCCGCCACCCGCCTGCATGTAGAGCATGCCGTCCTTGACCACCGCGGTGCGCAGCGCGATCGCGGTGTCCATGTCGTCCTGGAAGCTGATGTAGCCGACCGCGCCGGAATAGATCCCGCGGCGGGTCGGCTCGAGCTCATCGATGATCTCCATCGCGCGCACCTTCGGGGCGCCGCTTACCGTGCCCGCGGGGAACGCCGCGCGCAACACGTCGATGCTGGTCAGGCCGGGCTTGAGCTTGCCCTCCACGTTGGAAACAATGTGCATCACATGCGAGTAGCGCTCGATGACCATGCGCTCGCTCACTTTCACGCTGCCGGTCTGGGCGACGCGGCCGACATCGTTTCGTCCGAGATCGAGCAGCATGACGTGCTCGGCGATCTCCTTGGGATCAGCGAGGAGTTCGGCGGCGAGCGCTTCGTCGTTGTCTCGCGTGGCCCCGCGGGGACGCGTTCCCGCGATCGGTCGCAGCGTGATCGCATCGCCTTCCTTGCGCACCAGGATCTCGGGCGACGCGCCGACGACGTGGAAATCGCCGAAGTCGTAATAGAACATGTAAGGCGACGGGTTCACCGAGCGCAGCGCCCGGTAGAGCTGAATCGGGTGCGCCGCGAAAGGTCGCCGCATGCGCTGGGCGATCACCACCTGCATGATGTCGCCCGCAGCGATGTATTCGCGCGAACGCGCCACCGCCGCCATGTAACCCTCGGCGCCGAACTCGCTTTGCGCCTGGGTCAGCGTGCCCGCGGTCTGGTACGGCACCTTCACCGGCGCACGCGACATGCGGCGCAGTTCGTGCAGCCGCTCCTGCCCGCGCGCGTACGCGTCAGGCTGCGACGGGTCGGCGTAGACGATGAGCGAGATCTTGCCCGACAGGTTGTCGACGACGGCAAGCTCCTCGGTCAGCAGGAGCAGGATGTCGGGAATGTCGGCGAGCTCGGGAGACGGGGGCGGCGAGGTGTTGGCGAGCTTGGGCTCGATGTGGCGGACGGTGTCATAGCCGAAGCAGCCGGCGAGGCCTCCGCAGAATCGCGGCAGTCCCGGGCGCGGCGCGGCGCGATAGCGTCGCAGGAATTCCTCGACGAAGGCCAGCGGGTCGCCATGGTGACGCTCGACGATGCCGCCGCGGTCCTCAACCTCGATGTCGCGACCGCGCGCTCGTATGCGGATTTTCGCGGGCAGCCCGATGAACGAGTAGCGCCCGAAGCGCTCGCCCCCCACCACCGACTCGAGCAGGAACGTAAAGCGCTGGTTGGCGAGCTTGAGATAAAGCGACAGCGGCGTGTCCAAGTCGGCGAACGACTCGAGCACCAGCGGAATGCGGTTGAATCCTTGCGCGGCGAGCGCGCCAAATTCGGCTTCGGTCATGATGCTCCAACGATCTTTCAACGTGCGCAGCGCTTGCTGCGGGCTCTCGTCGCCTGCGTGGCGACGCGCGGGAACGACGACTCTAGGCGTTCGGACGCCAGCGCCAGTCGTTGCCTTGCCGCCATGCGCGGCCGTTGCGGTTGAAAGTGTCGAAGCTCATCGGCAGATCGGATCGGGCGCCGTCGCTCGAGGGCGGCGGCCAGCGAACTATACCATCGGCGCCAGGGGCCGGCGCAAGGCCCTCCGCTACGAAGCGGCTGCAACCGCCGCGCGCATCGCGGCGACGGTGGCGGCGTAATCGGCGCTCCCGAATATCGCCGAGCCGGCGACGAAGGTGTCGGCGCCGGCCTTCGCCGCCGCGCCGATGTTGTCCACCTTGATGCCGCCGTCCACTTCGAGGCGGATCTCGCGGCCATTGCGCTCGTGTGCGCGATCGATGCGCGATCGGACGTCGGCGAGCTTGCGCAGCGCTTCCGGAATGAAGACCTGTCCGCCGAATCCCGGATTGACCGACATCACCAGTACCAGGTCGAGGCGGTCGAGGACGTAATCGAGCCATGACAGCGGCGTCGCCGGGTTCAGTACGAGCCCCGCACGGCAGCCGCATTCATGGATGAGCGCGATCGTGCGGTCGACGTGCTCCGAAGCCTCGGGGTGGAAGCTGATGATCGACGCGCCCGCGCGCGCGAAGTCCGGAACGATGCGGTCGACCGGCTTGATCATCAGATGCACGTCGATCGGAACCGTCGCAATCGGCTTGAGCGCCTCACATACCATCGGACCGATGGTGAGATTCGGCACGTAATGATTGTCCATCACGTCGAAGTGAATCATGTCGGCGCCGGCGGCGATTACCGCGCGCACTTCGTCGCCGAGGCGAGCGAAATCCGCGGAGAGGATCGACGGCGCAATCTGGCAAATTCGCATCGCGCTATAATCCTAGCATCGACAGCGGCGTCGGCGCGATCGAACAGCTCGCGCAGGACGAGCGCCGTTGCAGGTTACCGCCGGGGCGTGCACCTTGTCCGAGAGCAGCAAATACGCGATCAGCGTGTCCGCGAAGGCAACGTACGTCGACGGCCAATCCGATCCGTCGAAAAACCAGTACGTCTTCGCGTACACGATCACCGTGAGCAACGTCGGCCAGATCGCCGCGCAACTCATCAGCCGGCATTGGTTGATCACCGATGCCAACGCCAAGGTGCTCGAGGTCAAAGGGCTCGGCGTGATCGGCCAGCAGCCGTTGCTCCAGCCCGGCGAGAGCTTCGAGTATTCCAGCGGCACGCATTTGGAGACCGCGGTGGGCACGATGCGCGGGACTTATCAGATGCTCGCCGAGGACGGCCATGCCTTCGAGGCGGAGATCCCGCTGTTCACGCTGTCCGTCCCACGCGTGCTGCACTAGGCGCTACTCCTTGTCCTTGGCCGGTGGCGCATTTGGCGGCGGCGGTTTGCGCTTGCCGCCGGCAGTGAACCAGACGATGAACACCGCGAGACCCAGCGCGAGTCCGGCTTCCAGCAGAATCCATTCCATCGCTTCGATGCTCCTGTGGCTGGTTGCTGCGGCCGTCGTTGTGCTGCTTGGCGCCTGCGCCACTGCGCCACCGCCGGTACGTCCGCCCGTTGCCGCGGAACCCGCCGTGGCCACCTTCCGCGAAGTTGCCTTCGCCGACGTTCCCGGCTGGCGCGATGACAACCTCGCCGAAGCCTGGCTGGCATTCGGTGCCAGCTGCAAGGCACTGCTCGCGCGCCCCGCGTCCCGCGATACGTGGCGCGGCGTCTGCGCAGCCGCCTCGGCGCTGGACGCCAGCCGCACCGCCGCGATGCGCGCTTTCTTCGAGACGCAGTTTAGCCCATACCAGATCGAGTCCCGCGAAGGAACTCGCGTCCAGACCGACGGGTTGATCACGGGCTACTACGAACCGCTGCTGCGCGGCAGCCGTGTCCCAGACGCACGCTATCGCTATCCGCTGTATGCGCCACCCGACGACCTGCTCACGGTAGAGCTCTCCGGGCTCTATCCCGAGCTCGAGGACAAGCGCGTGCGGGCGCGGGTCGAAGGCCGGCGCGTGGTTCCCTACTGGACGCGCGCGGACATCGAGTCAGGTCGCGCACCGGTATCCGGCAAGGAGCTCGTCTACGTCGACGACCCCGTCGAAGCGTTTTTCCTGCAAATCCAGGGGTCGGGCCGGATCGCGCTGCCCGACGCGAGCGTCGTGCGCCTGGGTTACGCGGACCAGAATGGACAGCCCTACCGCTCGATCGGCCGCGTGCTGGTCGAGCGCGGCGAGCTCTCGCTCGATCAGGCCTCGATGCAAGGCATCAAGCAGTGGGCGAGCGATCACCCCGAGGCGCTGCCAGCGCTGCTTGATGAAAATCCCAGCTACGTTTTTTTTCGCGAAGCGCCGGCCGATCCGGATGCACCGATTGACGGCCCGCGCGGTGCGCTCGGTGTGCCGCTGTCGCCGGGACGATCGATCGCGGTCGATCCGCGCTTCATTCCGCTCGGCGCGCCCGTGTTCGTGGCGACCACGTGGCCGCTGTCGAGTCGCACGCTGTCGCGTCTGATGCTCGCGCAGGATACGGGCGGCGCGATCCGCGGACCGGTACGAGCCGATTGGTTCTGGGGCTTTGGCGACGACGCGGCACGCGAAGCCGGCCGCATGAAGCAGGAGGGGCGATTGTGGCTGCTGTGGCCGAAAGGCGCGCCACCGCCGCCAATGCGGTGATGTGCGGCGCGCGTCAGCTGCCGGATGCCGAGTAAATCAGCGGGAAGAACAAGTCCTTCCACGAAGCGGGCTTCGCCTTGATGGTTCCCACCCGCGACATGAATTCGGCGTACTTCATCGTGCCATTCGGCACCGTCGAGAAAGTCGAATTGGGATCGCCGAGGATCTTGAGGATCTCTTCGGCAGACCCTTTCTGTTTCGACACCGCGAGGTAGATGGCAGCGGCTTTTTTCGGCTCTTTCGCGATCAGCACGTTGGCTTCGTTCATCGCGGCGACGAATGCGGCACAAAGCTTCGGATTCGCCTCGAAGAAGCGGCGCGCCGTGTAGGTCATGTCGAGCGTGATGTTGCCGAGCACCTCGACGGAGTTGAACACACGGTGCAGACCGGGCGTCGAGTCCTCGATGTACGAGAATGGCGGCGATGCCATGTGGCTGTTGATCTCGCCTTTGCCCGAGAGCAGCACGGTCAGCGCGTCCGGGTGCGGCAGCCCCACCGTGATCGGATCGAGCTTCGCATAGTTGGCATCGCCGAATTCCTTGGCGACCGCCATGTGCAGGATGACCGCGGGCAGCGAGGTCTTGATGCCGGGCACCGCGATGCGGTCCTTGTCGGTGAAATCCTTGAGCGATTTGACGTCGGGGTTGCGCGTCATCAGGTACAGCGACGACGAGCTCATCCCCGACAATCCGCGGATCTCGATCGCGGGGTTGTCCCTGGCTTTCGCCCACAGCGTGAGGAAGCCAGCGACACCGATCGATGCGATGTCGAGCGCGCCCGAAAGCATCGCGTCGTTGATCACGTTGCCGCCGTCGAGCACGAGATAGGTCGCCTTGACCTCGCCCAGACCAGCGCTGCGCGCCTGCTTCTCGAGCAGCTTTTCGCTTTCCATCACCATCAGCGGGAGGTAGAGCACGCCGAAGCCACGCGAAATGCGGACTTCGGTGACGTCGGCACGTGCGCTGGTGACGCAGAACGCGGTCAGGACAGCGACGACAAAGGCGCGCACGCTGCGATTGCGCATGGCGATTGCTCCGTTCGGGCTAGGCCGAGGCTTCGAGCACGCCGTGTGCCTGCGTATCGGCGTGATACGACGACCGCACCAACGCGCCGACGGCGGCGTGGCGGAATCCGAGCGCATAGGCTTCGCGCTCGAACATCGCGAAGGTGTCGGGATGGACGTAGCGCAAGCACCGGCAGGTGTCCGGCGGTCGGCTGCAGGTACTGCCCGATGGTCAGCATGTCGATACGGTGCGCGCGCATGTCGCGCATGACCTGCGAGTATCTCCTCGTCGGTCTCGCCGAGCCCGACCATCAGCCCGGACTTGGTCGGCACGCCGGGAAAACGCGCCTTGAACGACGACAGCAGCGCGAGCGAGTTCGCGTAATCCGATCCGGGTCGCGCCTGCTTGTACAGGCGCGGCACGGTCTCGAGATTGTGATTCATGACGTCCGGCGGCGCCGCCCCGAGAACATCGAGCGCGCGCTCGCAGGCGCCCGCGGAAGTCGGGCACCAGCACCTCGATTTGCGTCGACGGAGAGTGCGTGCGCACCGCGCGGATGCAATCGACGAAATGCTGCGCGCCGCCGTCGCGCAGATCGTCGCGATCGACGCTGGTGACCACGACGTATTTCAGTCCCAGCGCGGCGATGGTGCGCGCGAGATTTTCCGGCTCCGTCGGGATCGAGCGGCAACGGGCGTCCATGCCCGACATCGCAGAACGGGCAGCGGCGCGTGCAGATGTCGCCCATGATCATGAACGTCGCGGTGCCCTTGCCGAAGCACTCGCCGATGTTGGGGCACGACGCTTCCTCGCACACCGTGTGCAGGTTGTGCTCGCGAAGGATTTTCTTGATCTCGTAGAAGCGCGGCGACGACGGCGCGCGCACGCGGATCCAGTCCGGCTTCTTGAGCCGCTCCGCGGCGACGACCTTGATCGCGTATCGGCCGAACAAGCGCGAGGTCTTGTCCGCGCCCTTGTGCTTGACACCGGCGGCGTTGCCCGGCGCCGCGATGTTCGGTGGCTGGGGCGCGCTGCTGCTCTCGTCGCTCATGCGCCGATCGCCATCGTGCCGCGCTCGCCGACCTTGTGTTCGAAGCACTCGATGATCTGCGAAGCCAGACCCGCGCCCGCCTCGGCCACCGTGCAGGCGACGCCGAGATCGACTAGCTGGGTGACCTCGAGCCCGCGAAAGCCGCAGGGATCGATGTCGGAAAAAGGCGCGAGGTCCATGTCGACGTTGAGCGAAAGGCCGTGATACGTACAGCCGCGGCTGACCTTCAGACCGAGCGCAGCGATCTTGGCATCGGCGGTACGCCGGGTCACGTAAACGCCGGGTGCACCCGGCCGGACATGCGCTGCGATGTCATGCTCGGAAAGCCATCGTATCACGGCGCGCTCGAGGCGGCGCACCGTGTCGCGAATACCCAGCTGCGCGCGTCCGAGGTCGAGCATCGTGTACACGACCAGCTGCCCGGGCCCATGGTAGGTCACCTGTCCGCCGCGATCGACCTTCTGCACCGCGATGCCGTTGTCGCGAAGGAGGTGCTCGCGACGCCCCGCGAGCCCCAGGTGTAGATCGGCGGATGCTCGGTGAGCCACAGCTCGTCGGGCGTTGACGGCGTGCGCGCGGCGGTGAACGCCTGCATCGCGCGCCAGGTGGTTTCGTAGGCGGTCGGACCAAGCTGCCGGACGCGCGCCGTCATACCGGCCCGCGCCGCCATCGACATCAGAGCACCATGACGACTTGCGGATGCGCGGACAGCTCTCGATAGAGCGCGTCGAGCTGCTCACGCGAGGTCGCGTTGACGGTGCAGGTGAGCGACAGGTACTTTCCCTGACGCGAGGCGCGCATTTCCATCGACGCGCTGTCGAAGTCGGGAACGTGGCGCAGGACGACGTCGAGCACCGCCTGCGCGAACCCGTCCTGCGTGCGGCCCATGATCTTGAGCGGGAACGCGCAGGGGAACTCGAGCAAGGTCTCGGTCACGTCTTGGGTCTCCATCGATTGCGTCTCCATCGCTCGCATATAGGGTCGCGCGATGGTCGTTCAACCCGAGCTTGGGGGCGCGTACATGTAGTCGCGCGTCGCAGGGTGCGGCATCCTGCCGTCCGCAAACGGCTTGCCCGCGAGCAGCTGGAAAATCGACAGCCAGCCACGGTCGAAGGCGTGCGCCGATCCTGCCAGATAGATCCGCCATGTTCGGAATCGTTCCTCGCCCGACTCCCTGCGCGCCGCATCGGCGTTGCGCTCGAGGCGGTCGACCCAGTGCCAAAGCGTCCGCCCGTAGTGCTCGCGCAGCGGCTCGGCGTCGAGCAGCTCGAGCCCCTGTGCGGACAGACCCTCGATGACTCGCGACACGTGCGCGAGCTGGCCCCCCGGGAATACGAACTCCTCGACGAAATCACTGATGCCGCTGCCAAGCGCCGCGACCCCGACCTGGTTCTGCGTGATGCCGTGGTTCATGACCAGGCCGCCCGGCTTCAGGATCGCGTGGATCTTCCCGAAATAGCGCGGATAGTTGCGAATCCCGACGTGCTCGAACATGCCGATGCTGGCGATCTTGTCGTAGAGCTTCGAGTGCGGAAGGTCGAGATAGTCGAGCAGCTGCACGTCGACGCGCCCGCCAAGCCCCCGCGCCGCGATCTGATCGCGCACGTCCTCGTACTGATTGCGCGAAAGCGTGATGCCGGTGGCCTTGACCCCGTACTCCTCGGCGGCACGGAAAATCAGCCCGCCCCAGCCGCAGCCGATGTCGAGAAGTTCCTCGCCCGGCGCGAGCATGAGCTTGCGGCAGATGTGGTCGAGCTTCTGCGTCTGGGCCTGGTCGAGCGTATCGGTGGCGGTGCGAAAGTAGGCGCACGAGTACACCATGCGCTCGTCGAGCCACAGTTTGTAGAACGCGTTGGAGACATCGTAGTGATGCGCGATGTTGGCGCGGTTGCCGCGCTGCTGGTGCCACCACTGCAGCATCCTTGCGCGTGCGCGCTCGCGGCCATGGCTGACGCTGCCGACCAGCGCCTCGGCGATGCCGAGGATGCGACGCGATCCGCCGGAGAAGTCGAGGTCACCGCGTACGTACGCGCGGGCGAGCCTGCCGAGCTCGGGCGCAGCGAGCGCACGCAACCCATTCCAGGTGCGCGCGTAGATGTCGACCTCGGTCGGCTGTGACAGCGCGACGCGTCCACCGTCGGGCAGCACCAGGGCCACCGGAATGTTTCGTCCGCCATAGCGGCTGGCAACAATCTTCGAGAGCGAGTCGTTCATGTTCGAAGCGCGCTGCGAATGGTCGATCCCCCCCCCCGGCTGCGATCGCCCTCGCCGATCTCGCAGGCCAGGATGGTGCTAGTCTAGCGCGACCGCGCAGTTTTGACACCCCGTCACCCCGGAAGATGCCTTTCACACCACACACTCCCGCCAGCGTATGGCGCGACAGTAAGTATTCGCTGACCGGGGCCGTGCACCAGATTCGAACGCTGTCCGCCGCTAGGGGCGCTTAGGCTTGCTCGCCTGGAACAGCGCGTATATCCGACGAAAGACCGGCCCCGGCATTCCGCCAGCGAAGGGCCGGCCGTCGATCTTGGTCACCGCGAGCACCTCCTTCGACGACGACGAGAGCCACATTTCGTCGGCGCCAAGCGCCTCTTCACGCGATACCGGCCGGATCGCGACCTCCAGCCCGCCCTTGCGGGCGAGATCGAAGGTCGCGTCGTAGGTGATGCCGGGCAGAATGAGGTTGTCTTTGGGTGGCGCGACGATCAGCCCGCCCTTGACGATGAGCACATTGGACGCAGACGCCTCGGTCAGGTAGCCGTCGCGAAACAGGACCGACTCGACCGCGCCGGCGTCGACCGCAGCCTGGCGCGCGAGCACGTTGCCCAGCAGCGATATGGTCTTCAGATCGCAATGCAGCCAGCGCTCGTCGGGTCCCGTGATCACCGCCACGCCGCGCTCGACCTGCTCGGCGCTGGGCAGCGCCAGGGGGTTGCTCATCATGAACACCGTGGGCGCGACACCCGCCGGAAAGGCGTGGTCGCGGCGGGCCACGCCGCGGGTCACCTGCAAGTACACCGCTCTGGTCGTCGAAGGGCATGCGTGCGATGAGGTCGCGGATGATCGATTCCCACGCGGCGGCATCGTGCGGATTTGCCAGCCCGATGCCGGCGCAGCTGCGATTAAGCCGCGCGAGGTGCTCGCGCATGCGATACGGCTGGCGGTGGTAGACGGGAACGAGCTCGTAGACGCCGTCGCCGTAGATGAAGCCGCGATCGAGCACCGAAACCTTGGCCTGCTCGATGGGAAGGAATTCGCCGTTCAGGTAGACCGTCATGCGGCCTCGCTTGGTGTGCAATGCATCGTCATTTGAACCACAGCCGGGCGGTATCCCACGCCCGCGCCCAGAAGCTGGCCTGCGGCACCTCGCCGAGCGCCTGCAGCGGGTATTCCCCCACGACCTTGCCGTCGAGCGTGACGCGGACCGTGCCCACGCGCTGGCCGAGTGCCACCGGTGCGATCAGCGGCTCGACCGCTTCCATCGAAAGCTTCAGCTTCTGCGCCTGGCCCTTGGGAAGCGTCAGGTACTGATCGGCGACGAAGCCGGCCGCGACGTTCTCGCTCGCGCCTTTCCACACACGCAGCGTGTTCACCGTCTGGCCGTTCTGGTACATCTGCACCGTGTCGTAGAACTGAAAGCCATAGTTGAGCAGCTTCTGCGACTCGCTCGCGCGCGCGGCGTCCGAACCCGCGCCCAGCATCACCGACAGCAGGCGCCGTGGCCCGCGCTTGGCTGAGGCGACCAGGCAATAGCCGGCGGCGTCGGTGTTGCCGGTCTTCATCCCGTCGACGTACGGATCGCTCCACAGCAGGCGGTTGCGGTTCGGCTGCGTAATGTTGTTGT
Source organism: uncultured beta proteobacterium (assembly GCA_963816915.1). Lineage (GTDB taxonomy): Bacteria > Pseudomonadota > Gammaproteobacteria > Burkholderiales > Casimicrobiaceae > PALSA-1003. The sequence continues at coordinate 925,121 of CAWFMK010000004.1, read as the reverse complement.
AGCGGTATTCCTTGATCGAGTAGAGCGGGTAGTACTCGGGAAAGTCGCGGATGATCGCCGAGGCGAGCAGCGCGAGGTCGCTCGCGGTGGACACCTGCTGCGGCGCGGGCAGTCCGGTCGCGGTCGCGAAGCGTGTGTTCTTCATGCCGAGCCGCGCCGCTTCCTTGTTCATGCGCTCGACAAAGGCCTGCTTCGGATCCGGCGATGGTTTCGGCGAGCGCGATGGCGGCGTCGTTGCCCGATTGCACGATCACCCCGTGCAGCAGCTCGTCGACGCTCACCGCTTTTTTCGGCTCGATGAACATGCGCGAGCCCTCGGCGCGCCAGGCCTTGGGCGACACGGTCACCATCTGCGATGGCAGCAGCTCCTTCTCCTTGAGCGCGCGGAACACGAGATACGCGGTCATCAGTTTAGTGAGCGATGCCGGTTCGCGCGGCTCGTCGGCATTTTGCGCGACCAGCGTCTGCCCGCTCAGCACGTCGAGCAGGAAATACGATTTGGCGGCGAGCACGGGCGGCGGTACCGGCGCCGGCGCGACGGTTCCCGCTGCGGCGGCGGTGATCGCGAAGCATGCCGCCAAGCCAAACAGGGCGGAGAGGAAACGTTGCGACAAGCGCGCGATTATACCGCCTGAGAAAGGCTCGCCTCCTGCGGGCGCCGGTGGACGCGTCAGCGACCGGTGTAGGGCTCGGGCGAGAAGCGCTCCAGGAAACGCGCCGGGTTCGCCAGCGGCGTGAACCCGAATCGCGCGTACAACTCATGTGCATCGCGGGTGGCGAGAATGAAGCGGCGCAGCCCCTGCAGGTCGGGATGGCGAAGGATGCCACCCAGCATCCACTTGCCAATCCCCGCCCCACGATGCGCCGGTTGCACGAACACGTCGGCGAGGTAGGCGAAGGTGGCGCGGTCGGTGACCACACGTGCGAAGGCGACTTGCGTCCCTTCGAGGTAAACGCCGAAGCACAACGAATGCTCGATCGCGCGCTCGATCACCGCGCGCGGCACGCCGGTCGCCCAGTACGACTGCCCGCTCAGGAATTCGTGTATCAGCGTGCGGTCGAGCCGCGCCGGGTCGGTCGACAATTCGAGCGCGCCGTCGAAATCGGTGTAATGCGCGGCACTCACGCTACGAGCCCTTCTGGAAATCAAAGGCGACCTGCGGCTTCGCCCCGGACACGATGTCCCCCAGTGCCTTCGCCGAGCCGGCAGCCATCGTCCATCCAAGCGTGCCATGGCCGGTGTTGAGGTAGAGGTTCGCCAGCCGGGTCCTGCCGATCAGCGGAACGCCCGACGGCGTGGCCGGACGCAGGCCGGTCCAATACTCGACCTTGGTGACATCGACCGCGTCGCCGAACCAATCGACCGCGCGGCGCGTCAGCGCCTCGCAGCGAACGCGGTTGAGATCGAGCTTGTAGCCTGACAATTCCGCGGTGCCGGCGACGCGAAGCCGGTCGCCGAGCCTCGTGAACACGATTTTCTTGGCGTCGTCGGTGATGCTGCCCTGCGGCGCCGCGGCCGAGTCGAGAATCGGCATCGTCGCGGAATAGCCCTTGGCCGGATACACCGGTGCGCTCAGACCGATGGTGGACAGCAGCAGCGGAGTGTAGCTGCCCATGCAGACGACGTAGGCGTCGGCGGAGAGCGTTTCGCGAATGCCTTTGTCGTCGGCGACGACTACGCCGCTCACCCGACCGCCGTCCGTGACCATCTCGGCGACCGTCTCACCGTAGCGGAACACGACGCCGCGCGCAGCGGCGAAAGCCGCGAGCGACTGCGTGAACTTGCGCGCGTCGCCGGTCTCGTCGGTCGACGTGAACGTTCCCCCGGCGATCCAGTCGCGACGGCGCACCAGAGCGGGCTCGATCGCCACGCACTCGTCGGCGGACTTTACCTCGCGCGAGACGCCGTAGCGGCGCACCAGCGCGGCCGCCTTTGCGGCCGAAGCGAAGCCGGCGTCGTCGGTGTAGATCTGCAGGATGCCTCGCTGCAGGTCATCGTAGCGGATGCCGGTCGCGCTGCGCAGCTCGCGCAGCACCTCGCCCGAATATTTGCTGATGGCGAGGATCTGCCGCATGTTCCTGCGCGTGCGGGCAGGCAGGCATTCGAGCAGAAACTCGACGCCCCAAAGCCACTGCCGCGGATCGAGCGTCGGGCGGAACAGCAACGGAGCGTCCGGACGCGTAAGCCATTTGAGGATCTGCCACGGCGCCTTCGGGGCCGCCCAGGGCTCGACGTGCGACACCGAAATCTGGCCGCCGTTGGCATACGACGTCTCCAGTGCGGCGGCGCTTTGGCGGTCGATTACAGTGACGTCATGTCCGTGCTCGCGAAGGAACCAGGCGCTGGTGGTGCCGATCACACCGGCGCCGATCACGATCACCTTCATAGCGCGTTCATCGGGTGTTCCCCATGCGGCAGTGCGCGCCACGTTCCTCGAGGTGGCCTAGCGCTTTGAATCGACCCTGCAGTCCTCATTCGCCACTCATCGCATAGCTTTCGAGAGGCGGGCACGCGCAGACGAGATTACGGTCGCCGTGGACGTTGTCGGCGCGGCGGACCGGTGGCCAATATTTGCGCTCGCGCTGGCCCCTCATCGGGAAAGCGGCGTGCTCGCGTGTGTAAGGATGCGTCCACGCCGTCGCGAGCAGCGTTTCCGCGGTATGCGGAGCATTCTTGAGCGCGTTGTCGATACGATCCATGCGCCCCTGCTCGATGGCGCGAATCTCGTCGCGGATGCCGATCATCGCGTCGATGAATCGGTCGAGTTCGGCCTTCGATTCGCTTTCGGTAGGCTCTATCATGAGCGTACCCGCCACCGGAAAGCTCATGGTGGGCGCGTGAAAGCCGTAGTCGATCAGCCGCTTGGCGACGTCGTCGACGCTCACATCGCTCGTTTCCTTGAGCGGACGCAGATCGATGATGCATTCGTGCGCGACCAGACCGCCCGGACCCGAGTACAGTACCGGGTAATGCGGCGCGAGCCTTCGCGCGATGTAGTTCGCGGCGAGGATTGCGGACTCGGTCGCGGCCTTGAGGCCGTCACTGCCCATCATCGTGATGTACATCCACGAAATGGGGAGGATGCTCGCGCTGCCATAAGGCGCAGCGCACACCGGACCGATGGCGTCGACACGCGCATCGGGCCCGGGCTTGAGCGCGCGATGTCCGGGCAGAAAGCGCGCGAGGTGCGCGCCGACCGCGACCGGTCCGACGCCCGGGCCACCGCCGCCATGCGGAATGCAGAATGTCTTGTGCAGGTTGAGATGCGAGACGTCGGCACCGAATTCGCCCGGCGCCCCCAACCCAACGAGCGCATTCAAATTCGCCCCATCCACATAGACTTGTCCGCCGTGCGCGTGCACGACATCGCAGATCTCGCGGATCCCCGCCTCGAACACACCGTGCGTCGACGGGTAGGTCACCATGATCGCGGCGAGATCGCTCGCGTGCGCCTGCGCCTTGGATTTTAGATCGGCGATGTCGACGTTGCCGTCGTCGTCGCAGGCCACCACGACCACGCGCATGCCCGCCATGTGCGCCGAGGCCGGATTGGTGCCGTGCGCCGACGCGGGAATGAGACAGACGTCGCGGCGCGATTCGCCGCGCGAGGCGTGGTATGCGCGAATGATCAACAGCCCGGCGTACTCGCCCTGCGACCCCGCGTTCGGTTGCAGCGACACCGCCGCGTAGCCGGTCGCCGCGCACAGCATGGCTTCGAGCTGCCCGATCATCTCGCGGTAGCCGACCGTCTGGTTGGCGGGCGCGAACGGATGCACCTGTCCGAACTCGCGCCAGGTCACCGGGAACATCTCGCTGGCCGCGTTGAGCTTCATCGTGCACGAGCCCAGCGGGATCATGGTGCGGTCGAGCGCGAGATCCTTGTCGGCGAGTGCGCGCAGGTAACGCATCATCTGCGTTTCCGAGTGGTAGCGATTGAAGGTGGGATGGGTGAGGAACGGTGTGCCGCGCAACAGGGCGGCATCGAAGCCACCGGCGTCGGCCTGCGCGCGGCGCTCAAGGCTCGCGAAGTCGGGCAGCGCCGCGCCTTCGGGCGCGCAGATCGACCACAGCAGCTCGACATCTTCGCGCGTCGTGGTTTCATCGAGCGAAATACCCAGCCGCGTGGAATCGATACGACGCAGATTGACGTCATGCGCAAGCGCGCACTCGTGGATCGCCGGCGTGCGCTCGCCGGTGACGAGCGTGAGCGTATCGAAGAACGTTGCGTTGGCGCGCGCGATGCCGAGCTTGGCGAGCCCCGCCGCGAGCACCGCGGCCAGGCGATGCACGCGCAGGGCGATGGTGGAGAGTCCGCGCGCGCCGTGATAGACCGCGTACATGCTGGCCATCACCGCGAGCAGCACCTGCGCGGTACAGATATTCGAGGTCGCCTTCTCGCGGCGAATGTGCTGCTCACGCGTCTGCAGTGCCAGTCGGTACGCGGGATGTCCCGCCGCATCGATGGTGACGCCGACGAGGCGCCCGGGCAGGCTGCGCTTGAATTCGTCGCGCGTGGCGAGAAATGCGGCGTGCGGACCGCCGAAGCCGATCGGCACGCCGAAGCGCTGACTCGATCCGACGGCGACATCGGCGCCCCACTCGCCGGGAGGCGCGATCAGCGTCAACGCCAGCAGGTCGGTCGCGCAGATCAGCATCGCACCCCGCGCGTGCAACGCGTCGGCGAGCGCGCGATAGTTGCGCACGTCGCCGTCCGCCCCCGGATACTGCACCAGCACCGCGAAGCATTCGGCCGCGGCGGCGGAAAGCGCAGGTCCCACGACAACTTCAATGCCCAGCGGGGCGGCACGCGTGCGCACCACGTCCAGTGTCTGCGGCAACACATTGTCGGCGACGTGAAAAGTACGGCTCCTGCTGCGCCCGACGCGCAGGCACAGCGTCATTGCCTCGGCGGCGGCTGTCGCCTCGTCGAGCATCGACGCGTTGGAAACGGCAAGTCCGGTGAGGTCGCCGATCATCGTCTGGAAGTTGAGCATCGCCTCCAGCCGCCCCTGCGAGATCTCCGGCTGGTACGGTGTGTACGCGGTGTACCACGCAGGGTTCTCCAGGACGTTGCGCTGGATCACGGCGGGTGTGTGCGTGCCGTAGTAGCCCTGTCCGATGAACGATCGCGGTACGCGATTCTTGCGCGCCATCGCCTTCAACGCCGCGAGCGCTTCCTGCTCGCCCTGCGCGCGCGCAAGCGCGAGCGACGTGCGCCGCCGGATCGACGCCGGGACAATGGCGTCGATCAGCTCGGCGCGCGATGCGAAACCCAGCGTTGCGAGCATCTCACGCTGCTCGTCTTCAGTGGTGCCGATGTGGCGATGGACGAAATCGCCGTGCTGCTCCAGCGCTTCCAGCGAGCGGTTTTCCGGGGAAGGCAGCGATTCCATTTTCATGCGCGATCCTCAGACGTCGCCGACGGTGGCGGTGTATCCGGCGGCATCGAGCAGCGCATCCACATCGCCCATGCTTGCCGGCTTGAGCTTGTAGAGCCAGTGGCCGTAGGCGTCGGCGTTGATCAGTTCGGGCGAAGCCACCACCTGCTCGTTGGCGGCGACGATGCTTCCGGCCACGGGCGCGTAGATGTCGGAGGCCGCCTTCACCGACTCGACCACCGCGCAGGCCTCGCCGGCGGCGACGACGCGTCCGGGCTTTGGCAGCTCGATGAACACGAGGTCGCCGAGCGCCTCCTGCGCGTGATCGGTGATGCCGACCGCGATCGTGCCGTCGCCCTCGTTGCGAATCCATTCGTGCGTGCTGGTGTACTTGAGTTGGGAAGGCACGTTCATCGGGTTCTCCGGTAGCTCATTCGACGAGGATCTTTCCGTTGCGCACGAACGGCGGCTTGACCACGCGCGCAGGCACGCGCCGGTCGCGAATCTCGACCTCGACGGCGTCGCCGATCGTCACGCTGCCGGGAACCCTTGCCAACGCGATCGACGCACCGAGCGTCGGCGAAAACGTGCCGCTCGTGATCTCACCATCTCCGCGCGGCGTGTGCACCCGCTGATGCGCGCGCAGCACGCCCGACTTGTCGAGCAGGCGAAGACCGACCATCTGCCGTTGCGGCGGCGAGGCGAGCGCCGGCTTGCCGACGAAATCGCGCGCGCTCGCTCGGTCGACGGTCCAGGCAAGACCCGACTCCAGCGGGGTGACGCGCTCGTCCATGTCCTGCCCGTAGAGATTCATGCCGGCCTCGAGGCGCAGCGTGTCGCGCGCGCCAAGTCCGCAGCGGCGCACGCCGGCGGCAGCGAGCGCATTCCACACCTCGGATGCGCGGGTGGAGGGCAGCATGATCTCGAATCCGTCCTCGCCGGTGTAGCCGGTGCGAGCGATGAGCATGCCGTCGTGCTCGGAGGCGGAGAACGGCTTGAGCGCTTCGGTCGCGGCGCGAGTGCCGGGAAGCGCGGTCCAGACGCGTTCGCGCGCCGACGGGCCCTGCACCGCGATCATCGAGAGGTCGCGTCGCGGCAACAACGACACGCCCGGGAAGCGCTGCGCGAGCAGGCGGCGCAGCCATGCGAGGTCCTTGTCCGCGGTCCCTGCATTGACGACCAGACGAAAGCGCTCGTCGGTAAAAAAATAGACAATGAGGTCGTCGATGACGCCGCCCCCTTCGTCGAGCATGCACGTGTAGAGGGCCTTCCCCGGGACCCTGAGCTTGTCGACGTCGTTGGCGAGCGCGTAGCGCAGGAAAGCGCGAGCGCCGGAGCCGGTCACGTCGACGCCCAGCATGTGCGAAACGTCGAACATCCCGGCATCGCGGCGAACCGCGTGGTGTTCCTCGATCTGCGAGCCGTAACTCACCGGCATGTCCCAGCCGCCGAAATCGACCATCTTCGCGCCGGCGGCGCGATGCTGCGCATTGAGCGGGGTCTGCTTGAGCACGTCGCGTCCCAGGTCGCAAAAAGACAAAGGGGCGATCGCCTGCCGGCGTCGCCCCGTCTGTCCTTTTACCTGAGAGATTACGGCGCTCGCGTCACGTCGACGAGAACGCCGGTGCCCCTTCGGTGGGTCACCCTGACCGCGGGTGACCGCTCTCCAGATTGGCTGCTTCAGTCCGCGCAGTCCTTTTGCCTGAGCGATTGCGGGAGTTGCGCCTTCGGCGGCGGCCGGGCCATGTTAGCGCGACCACGCTCTCCTGCACGGACCGGCGAAGGTTACCGGCGACCCGCAGCGATGTCAAAGATCACTGCGCGACGCGACCTCAGACCCACCCTGCTTGAGTTCGTCGTGCCGCTTCGCCCCAGCGTCGACTTGCGTGCCGTCGCCCCGCCCCTTGCGGGGGCCCCTCGCCGGGTCGCTGGCGACGCTACTTCTTGAGCGTCAGAATCCAGGTCACGAGCTCTTTGATGTCGGCCTCGGGGACCTGCGCGTTGGGCGGCATGGGAATTTGCCCCCAGACGCCGACACCGCCCTTTTTAACCTTGTCGGTAAGCTTGGCGAGCGCGTCCTTGTCACCCTTGTACTTGGCGGCGACGTCGACATACGCCGGTCCGATGACCTTCTTGTCGATGCTGTGGCAGGCGGCGCAGCCGTCTTTTTTCATCATGGCTTCCGCGCTGGTGTTATCGAGCGCGGCGTGGGCGGTGCCGGCTGCGAGCAGCGTGGCGGCGAGAAACATCGATTCGCGTTTCATTGGCTCTCCGAACAGGAAATGTAAGCGGCGCCATCGTACCGGAAGGGCGATGGGTGCGCCATCGCGGGTGACGCGGCTCGCGAACCGCGCACGCGCAACCAGCGTGTCAGTTGACGGTTTCCTCGAACGCGACGCGCTCGAAGTCGGCGCCGCGCTGCACCAGTCGCGTCAAACGAAAACGCCGTTCCGGTCCCGACGCGAGCGAGCGCACGACCCTTCCGGCGCTGAACGTGCGCGGAGGAACGATGAGACTCGCCTTGTCGTCAGGCGTTACGCCGAGCAGGATGACCGGAAACGGCGCCTCCTCGACCAGCATGGTGGTCAGCGCGCGCACGGCGGTCGCCGTCGGCGCGCCGCCCCAAAGCTTGAGCGTCACCGCGAGGTCGCCGCGCGGGTCGAGCGCGACGCGGGTGACGTGACCACAGCGTACGCGCTCCTCATCGCGCACCAGCACCAGCTGATCGAGGTGCCAGCGATGCTGGCCTGAGGCGTTGCGCCGAACCGTGGCGGTCGACCAGTCGTAGGTGCCGTTCCAGCGCTCCCACGCCCACGTCTTTTCGGCATCTTCCTTGTCGCGATCGTAGTCGGTCAGCGCGCCCAACGTGGCGAGGTGCTGCGTGTTCTGGTATGACGTGCGACCCAGCATGTCCTGGGTGTTGAAGGTGCGTCCGGCCACGCGGAAATACGCGGCACCGAGCCCGCCGACGCACAACTCGAGGCCCGCGTTCGTCTCGTTGGCGCCGCGCCGCGGCGGGCCGGCATACCATCGCTGATCCAGATGGGTGAGCAGTGTCGTGCTGGCTTCCACCGAAACGTCGTGGCCGAGCTGAAGCTCGGCTGGATTGGCTCCGCTGGAGAGGCGTTTGAGTCGGCCGCGCACGCTGGTTGCGAGCTTCGCGGGATAGCCGAAGCGCGTGCCTTCGCCGGGGTGTCGTGGACCGACCGTGGCCAGCGTCGCGCCAACCGGCGCATCGAGATCGATCGCGATCACGGGCCCTTCGGTCTCGCGCTGTTGCGTGTAGGGGAAGACTTTGCGCGCCCACATCGACAGCCAGCGGTCGGTGAGCTCGATCTGTCGGACCGACATCGCGCACGGATCGGCCAGGTCGAGCAGCAACGCGTGACAGTACGTCGAGTAGCACGACACGCCGATGGCATTGGGCATCAACTCATCGGTCACCGCGGTCACCGCGCATTCGAGGATCTCCGCAAGCCGATAGTAGGCGTGCAGCTCCTGCCAGATCGCCGGCGCGGGCAGGTGCCGAGCGAGGCCGTGCACGACGATGAGCTGCTTGCCAACCCACAACCCGCGCTGCAGCACCTTGGCCTTTACGCCCTGAAGATCGGGATCATTTTCCAGCAGCGGCTTGAGGCAGGAGGAGTACTGGCTCCACAGGCCTTGCCATAGCGCCAGCGCCTGTACGAATGCCTCGCGCTCGCGCTCGGCCGCCGGCTGGGGTTTGCCCGCGTAGCGGCGCGCCAGCTCGGTGTGCAGGAACGTGACCGGCTCGCGCATCACCTCGGCGATGCGCGCGCGTTCGCGCGGAGCGACGTCGGCCTCCGACAAGCGTCTTAGCTGGTTGAGGATCGCCTCGAAGTGATGCGGGATGTTGGTCAGCGGCAGCGCGCGCACCCAGGCGGCGCAGCCGTCGGCATCGACAAACGCAAGTGCCGAGGTGCCTGGCTCGGTCTGCGTTTGCGTGAGCGTGAATTCGTTGGTCGCCATGGCGCTGCCTCGTCGGAGGCTCGCGAGCGCTGAGCGCGCCTCTCGCGCTGGACTATGGTTATAGCATAACTGTCGGGGCTGTCCGCCACCCGCCCGGTCGGCGGGCGCCGTTGGCCGGACAGGCGGCAAACGTTGTCGCGCGAACGTGAATATTCTGCATCCAGACTGTGCAATACAACGATGCGCGGCGCGCGCGCAATGCGCACAATCGCTTCCATGGACGCAGAAGCCGCGTTCGAAGAGGTGAGGAAATCATGGAAAGATGTTTCGACCTGCGAGCCACACAGCGATCCCGATCTGGACGTCCGCGCTGGATCCCGGGCATGACGGTGCCCACGGACACCGACCACGTTTCGTCGCGCGTTCAAAAGCCTTCCTTCGACTTCGGTCCCGCTGGGTCGTCCCCGTTGCCTCCACCCCGCGCTGCGCGCACGCCGCGCAGTCGCGGGATTTTTTTGGAGCCGCCGGCGCCCAAGCGAGTCCCGGGAAAGACCCGCTTTTCGATCGTCGCGCTGGCCGTCGCCGTGGTCGCGATCACTTCGGCGCTCATTCTCGGCGCGCCGTCGGCGATGCAACGTGCGGCGATGTCGCACAACCCCGGGCCGGCCATCGTCGGCGCGACGTCGGTGGCACCCGCGTTCGTCAGTCCGGCACGGACGCAGCAGTAAACTTCTGATCGAAGCGGCGCTCGCGGCGCGTGCTCAGACGAGCACGCGCTCGATGCCGCCGCGATTGGCGCGCTCGACGTAGCAGCGAAGCCAATCCTCGCCGAGTAGTTTGCGCGCGATCTCCACCACGATGTAATCCGCCTTCGTTCCCGCGTCGACGTCGAAGCGCGACAGACCCTGCAGGCACGACGGGCACGACGTCAGGACCTTGGTCTCACCATCAAAGCCGTCGCTGCGCAGACGCACCGCGCCGGCGCGCATTTCCTCTTCCTTGCGAAACCGCACCTGCGTCGAGACGTCCGGGCGAGTGGTCGCCAATGTGCCGGACTCTCCGCAGCAACGCGCATTCGGGGCGACTTCAGTGCCCATGAGTGTGTTCACGACGTCCTGCGGCCTGTAGGTCTTCATCGGTGTGTGGCAGGGGTCGTGGTACATATAGCGCACGCCCTCGACGCCCTCCAGGCGCACGCCTTTTTCCAGCAGGTACTCATGGATGTCGAGCAGCCTGCATCCGGGAAAGATCTTGTCGAATTCGTATTTCTGCAGCTGGTCCATGCACGTTCCGCAGGACACGATCACCGTCTTGATGTCGAGATAGTTGAGCGTGTTGGCGACGCGGTGGAACAGCACGCGGTTGTCCGTGATGATCTTCTGGCCGCGGTCGCGATTGCCCGCCGCGGTTTGCGGATACCCGCAACACAGGTATCCGGGCGGCAGCACGCATTGCGCGCCGACATGGTAGAGCATCGCCTGGGTCGCGAGACCGACCTGGGAGAACAGCCTTTCTGATCCGCATCCCGGAAAATAGAACACCGCGTCGGCGTCCTCGGAGGGCTGCGCCGGATCGCGGATGATCGGCACCACGGCAGGGTCCTCGATGTCGAGCAGCGCACGCGCGGTGCGCTTGGGCAGCCCGCCCGGCATCGGCTTGTTGATGAAGTGCAGTACCTGCGACTTCAGAGGCGATACGCCCACCGTCGACGGCGGGCGTTGCGTCTGTCGTTGCGCCAGCCCGAGTCGCCGCGCCAGCAGCGAGCCCAGGCGCTGCGCCGCGTACCCCCAGCGCATCATCAGCGTGCGCACGAACTTGATCGTGGCCGGGGCCTTCGCGTCGAGAAAGAACATCGCCGCGGCGGTGCCCACGTTGAACTTGCGGTGGCCCTGTTCGCGAAGCAGGTTGCGCATCGCCACCGACACGTCGCCGAAATCGATGTCGACCGGACAAGGATTGGCGCATTTGTGGCAAATGGTGCAATGGTCGGCGACGTCTGAGAACTCGTCGAAGTGACGAAGGCTCACGCCGCGGCGCGTCTGCTCCTCGTAGAGAAAGGCCTCGATCAGCAGCGACGTCGCGAGGATCTTGTTGCGCGGGCTGTAGAGAAGGTTCGCACGCGGAACGTGCGTGGCGCACACCGGCTTGCACTTGCCGCAGCGCAGGCAATCCTTGATCGAGTCGGCGATGCTGCCGACTTCGGACTGCTCGAGGATCAGGCTTTCGGCACCGAGCAGGTTGAAACTGGGCGTGTACGCGCGCTCGAGGCCGCCCCCGGGCAGCAGTTTGCCGCGATTGAAGCGACCCTGTGGATCGACGCCGCGCTTGTACGCGACGAACGGCGCGAGCTCGTCGGGGGTCAGGTATTCGAGCTTGGTGATGCCGATGCCGTGCTCGCCCGAGATCACGCCGCCGAGGCTGCGTGCCAGCGCCATGATGCGCGCGACCGAGGCATGCGCGCTTTGCAGCATCGCGTAGTCGTCCGAGTTGACGGGAATATTGGTGTGAACGTTCCCGTCGCCGGCGTGCATGTGCAGCGCGACGAACACGCGCGAGCGCAGGATGCGCTTGTGGACGTCGACGAGAAGCTTGCGCACCGGCGCGAACGCGAGCCCGTCGAAGATTTCCTCGAGCGGCGCCTTGATCTCGACTTTCCATGACGCTCGCAGCGAATGATCCTGCAGGGCGCGAAACGTGTCATCGAGACGGTTGGCGAGATCCTGCCAGCGCGCGCGCACGGTGGCGACGAGCGCCTGCGCTTCCTCGATGCGCGCGACCAGCGCGTCCTCGGGCGGACGCTCTTCCTCGTGCGCGACCCACAACGAAGGCGCGAACGGCTCGGCCAGCGCCGCGCACAGCGCATCGCAGAGGACGATCTTGTTGGCGATCGAGAGCTCGATGTTGATGCGCTCGATGCCGTCCGTGTAGTCACCCAGCCGGTCGAGCGGGATCACCACGTCTTCGTTGATCTTGAACGCGTTGGTATGCGTGGCGATCGCAGCGGTGCGCGCGCGGTCGAGCCAGAACTTGCGGCGCGCTTCCGGCGACGCCGCGACGAAGCCTTCGCCGCCGCGCGCGTTGCACAGGCGCACCACCTCGGACGCGGCCCGCGCGACGGCGTCCACGTCGTCGCCGACGATGTCGCCGATCAGGACCATTTTCGGGCGGCCGTGGCGCTTGGCCTTGGTGGCGTAGCCGACGGCCTTCACGTAGCGCTCGTCGAGGTGCTCCAGTCCTGCGAGCCGCGCACCGCCCGGCTGAGTGTCCAGATAGCGCTTGATCTCGACGATCGCCGGCGTGGAATCGCGCACCTGGCCGAAGAATTCCATGCACACGGCTCGCATCGCCGGCGGCATGCGATGCAGTATGAAGCGAGCGGAGGTGATGATTCCATCGCAGCCTTCCTTCTGCACGCCGGGAAGCCCGGCGAGAAACTTGTCGGTGACGTCCTTGCCCAGACCGGTCTTGCGCAGCGCTGCGCCCGCGACCGAGATCGTTTCGCGCTTTTGCAGGGGACCGAATCCACCCGTCGCGTCCACTGCGAAATACGCGAGCTCGAAGCTGACGTCCGCGGCGTCGTGGATCTTGCCGAGGTTGTGATTCATGCGGGTGACTTCCAGCCATTCGCCTGCCGGCGTGACCATGCGCCAGGACGCAAGATTGTCGAGCGCGGTGCCCCAAAGCACCGCCTTCTTGCCGCCAGCGTTCATCGCTACGTTGCCGCCGATGCAAGACGCGTCCGCAGACGTCGGGTCGACCGCGAAGACCAGCCCAGCGGCCTCGGCTGCTTCGATCACGCGCTTGGTCACTACGCCGGCGCCGCAATCGATCGTGGGCGTTGTCGCGCTGTGGCCTGCGAGCATGAGACGATCGACGGTCGACAGGCGCTCGAGCTTTTCGGTGTTGATCACCGCGCAGCGCCCGTCCAGCGGGATGGCGCCGCCGGTGTAGCCCGTGCCGCCTCCGCGCGGGATGATGGTGAGCCCGAGCTCGATGCACGCGCTCACCAGTCCTGGAACCTCGGATTCGCCGTCCGGATAGAGAACGACGAACGGATATTCGACGCGCCAGTCGGTCGCGTCGGTGACGTGGGACACGCGAGCGAGACCGTCGAAGCCGACGTTGTCGCGACGCGTCCAGCGCGCGAACGTGCGCAGCGCACGCCGGCGCAGTTCCGCAGTGTCATGGAAGCTTTGGGCGAACGCGTCGATCGCGGCGTGCGCTGCGTCGAGCAGACGTCCGACCTTTGGATCGGGCGTGCCGTCGGCGCCGGCGTTGCGGCGCTTCTCTATTTCGCCGAGACGATGACGCAGCGCGTCGACCAGCATCGCGCGCCGGCGGCCGTTGTCGAGCAGGTCATCCTGCAGATACGGATTGCGCTGAACGACCCAGATGTCTCCGAGCACCTCGAAGAGCATGCGTGCCGAACGCCCGGTTCGGCGCTGTCCGCGCAGTGATTCCAGCAACCGCCACGTCTCGTCACCGAGCAGGCGAATGACGATTTCGCGATCGGAAAACGACGTGTAGTTGTAGGGAATCTCGCGAAGGCGCGGCGTCGCCGAAGCAACGTCCGCACTGTCGACGCCGGCATCGGTGATCGCGTCCATGGCGATGCCATTTTACCGCATTGCAACATCGCACTTTTCGATGCTATTGCCGGGGCGTTCTCTCGTTGCGCTGCGGTGCAGTTTCGAAATTGCTGCGAAAGGGATTGATATCGATGCCGCCGCGTCGCAGGAATCGCGCATACACCGTCAACTGGTCGGGTCTGCAATGCAGCGCGATGTCGACGAACATGCGCTCGACGCACGCCTCATGGAACGCGGCGTGTTCGCGGTACGAGACGAAATAGCGCAGCAGCGCGTCGCGGTCGATACGCGGTCCGCGATAGCGCACCATCACATCCGCGTAATCCGGTTGTCCGGTCACCGGGCAGTTGGAGCGGAACAACGCCGTGCGCAACGTCTCGTCGGCCAGCGTGCCGACTCGCCCGAGTAACGCGGGGTCGGGCCGATAGCGGTCCATGGCGATTTTCGAGACGTCGATCGACTCGCCCGCGAGCTCGGCCACACGCACACCCGGCGACGCCGGATGAAGGGTCACTCCTACCGGGGCGCCGCAGGTCCGCTCGAGATCGGCGCGCAGCGTCGATACCAGCTCGTCGCTGGCGATATGCTCCTGTGCGAACGATCCCAGATAGAGCTTGAGCGATTTGGACTCGACCATCGCCGGCGAGTCTGCACCGACCCGGAACTCGCCGATGGCCGTCTGCGGCTTGCCATCGTGATCGAGCCACGTAAGTTCAAACGCGGTCCAGAGATCGACGCCAGTGAACGGCAAACCGGGACCCGATAGATAGGTGCGCTGCTCGCCGCGGTCGACCGCGAACAGTACTGAAGCATCGTAATGCTCCGGATATCCCGTTGCGAGTCCGAGGGGAGAACGGTCAGACGGCATGGCCCTCGCCAATGAGCGTCGCGTCCGCCAGTCGAGCCGCTCCAGCGCCGGCTCACCGGCGCCGCGGCGAGCATGCGAACGCGCGGCTGATTCTATAATGCCCAGGCTCTAAGTTCGATCCAGGCGGCGGTAACTGATCGCTTCGGCAACATGGGCGGCACTGGTCGCGTCCGCGCCGGCCAGGTCAGCGATCGTTCTCGCCACCTTGAGGATCCGGTGGTACGCGCGCGCCGACAGCGAAAACCGCGCGAATGCGGCCTTGAGCAGCGTCACCCCCGGCGCATCGGGCGCGCAGTGCACGTCCACCTCCTTGGACTCGAGCCACGCGTTGGGCTTGCCTTGACGCGCGCGCTGGCGCCCCAGAGCGCGCGCGACGCGCGCCGCCACGACTGCGCTCGTTTCGGACACCTCGATCTCGCCATCACGCACGCGCGGCGCCGACACCACCAGCGCGTCGGCGCCGAGCGCAGGAACTTCGATCTGCAGGTCGATGCGATCGAGCAGTGGACCGGAGATGCGGCCGCGGTAGCGCGCGATCTGATCAGGCGTGCAGTGACACTTGCCGCTACTGTGCCCGAGATAGCCGCAGGGGCACGGATTCATTGCAGCGACGAATTGAAATCGCGATGGGAACACCGCCTGCCGGGCTGCACGCGAGATGTGGATCTCTCCCGACTCGAGCGGTTCGCGCAGCACCTCGAGCACACGGCGATCCCACTCAGGAAGCTCGTCGAGAAACAGCACTCCGTGATGCGCGAGCGAAATCTCGCCCGGACGCGGATCGCTGCCGCCACCCACCAGGGCGACCGCGGAGGCGGTATGGTGAGGCGCGCGATAGGGACGGCAGCGCCATTGCGCGGGACGAAACGCATTGGTGAGCGAATGGATCGCCGCGCTCACCAGCGCCTCGTCCTCCTCGAGCGGTGGCAACAAACCGGGCAATCGCTGCGCGAGCATCGACTTGCCCGTCCCCGGCGGGCCGAGCATCAGCAAGCTGTGCGATCCCGCGGCGGCAACCTCGAGTGCACGCTTGGCCAGCGCCTGTCCTCGAACCTCGCAGAGGTCGGGTAGAGCGGAAAGCGGCGGCGCGGCCGCGGCCACGCAACGCAACAACGTTTGCCGGCCAGTGAGGTGCGCGCACACCGCAAGCAAGCTTGGCGCGCCATATACCCTGGCGTCGCGAACCCAAGCCGCTTCGCGAGCGCTCGCTTCCGGCAGGACGAAGGCGCGTCCGTCGCGATTCGCTTTGAGCGTCATCGCCAGTGCGCCGCGCACCGAGCGCAAGTCTCCAGTCAACGCGAGCTCGCCCGCGAATTCGTGGCCGGCGAGCTGTGTCGCCGGTATTTGCCCGGTGGCCGCGAGCACTCCGAGCGCAATAGGGAGATCGAAGCGGCCCGAATCCTTCGGAAGATCAGCAGGCGCCAGGTTGACCGTGACCCGCCGCGCCGGAAAGTCGAACTGCGCGTTTTGCAGCGCGGCGCGGACACGGTCGCGACTCTCCTTCACCTCGGTGTCGGGGAGGCCGACCAAGTGGAACGCAGGCAAGCCCCCTGCGAGGTGGACTTCGACAGTGACAGGCGGCGCGTCGAAGCCGGAAAGCGCGCGCGAGTGGAGGACGGCGACAGCCATCGAGAAGCAACGCCAGTTCGGGAGAGTCAGCGAACCGTAGCATTCGTCGACGGACACGAACATCGGCCATTCGGCCAAGGGTTTGCACTGACGCGGCGTGTTGCGACGCCGCCGACGGCCGGTGGCCTAAGCAGATCCGCGGTGCGGCCGCGACCGCTACCGCAAAACCGTCGCCGGGTTAGCTGCTGCGCGCTTCGAGTTCGGCCACGCGCGAGGCGAGCTGATCGAGCTTTTCGCGGGTTCGGCGCAGAAGGTCGACTTGGAGGTCGAATTCCTCGCGCGTGACGAGCTCGAGCCGGGACAATGCGCTCGTCAACAGCGCGCGGACGTTCTTTTCCATATCGCGCGCGGGACTCGACGCGAGGGCTTCGTTGATGCGCGCGCTGACGTCCTGGACGATCTTTTCAGAAAACATCGCCGCCTCCGATTGAACCATGGATCCAGTCTATCAAAGCAGCCATTCCGTCGGTCACCGCGCCGCGCCGGAATGGCGCGCACGATCGGAGAGCGCGCACCGCAATGATGCATAAAATTGATGCAACGCAACCTAGTCGTTATAGATAATGACCCAAGTTTCTGATTTTTAAATCATATATGCGTCGGGCATGGCTTGTGCTGACACCTTGACCGGATCGTCTGTTCGATCGCCAGCCAAGGAGAACTACCCATGTCCGTCAACACCCGCATCCTGTGCAGTGCTGCCGTTTTCGCTACAGGCCTGATGATCAACGCAGCCCACGCGCAAACGGCACCCGCGCCGTCGGTCGAGATCAAGCCGCCGGAGCCACCGTACACCCTCACAGGCAACGTCGGTATCTTCAGCCAGTACATTTTCCGCGGCCTCACGCAAACGGACGCGAAGCCCGCCATACCAGGGCGGCTTCGATTTCGCGCACGAAAGCGGGTTCTACCTCGGCACGTGGCTGTCGAACATCAGCTGGATCAGCGACAGCGGTGCGTGCAATCACGGCTGCAGCCTCGAGTGGGACATATACGGCGGATGGAAACACACGTGGAACGAGGACTGGGGCCTCGACGTCGGAGTGCTGCAGTACTACTACCCGGGCAGCTACAACCCTGGCTTCTCGAGCGCCAACACGACTGAGCTCTACATTGCGGGCTCCTGGAAGTGGCTGTCGCTCAAGTTCTCCGACAGCGTTTCCAACAAGACCTTCGGCGTACCGGATTCCAGCGGTACCTGGTACCTCGATCTCACCGCGACCTATCCGCTCACTGAACAGTGGAACGCTCATCGGTCACGTCGGTCGCCAGGAATATCACGGCAACAACAACGGCGTGGACAACGGCGATCTCGACTACACCGACTGGAAAGCGGGCGTGACGCTACACGGCGACGGGCAACTGGACCTTCGGCGCCTACTGGAGCGACACCAACGCGAACGAGCTCGGTCTACACGATCGGCGGAAAGAACATCGGCAAGTCGACGGGCACGGTGTTCGTGCAAAAGACGTTCTAGGCCTGCAGGGACCGCAGTCACATCACATTCGCAACCAGCGAGGGAATCATGAAACTGGTAACCGCAATCATCAAGCCGTTCAAGCTTGACGAGGTCCGCGAGGCTCTGTCGGCGATCGGTGTTCAGGGGATCACCGTGACCGAGGTCAAGGGCTTCGGACGCCAGAAGGGCCACACCGAGCTGTACCGTGGGGCCGAGTACGTCGTCGATTTTCTGCCCAAGGTCAAAATCGAGGCCGCGATCAAGAGCGAAATGCTCGATCGCGTCATCGAAGCGATCGAGAAGGCGGCAAACACCGGCAAGATCGGCGACGGGAAGATCTTCGTCTTCGAGCTCGAACAAGTCGTGCGCATCCGGACCGGCGAGACCGGTGCGGACGCGCTCTAAGGGGAACGCCATGAAGCGATTGCTCGCGTTGATCGCGATCGTTGGTCTTGCCGTCTGCGGTTTTGCATCTGCGGACGACAAGACGCTCGACATGAAGGTCGACACCACGCCAGTCGGCGCAGGCCACACCTGCGCCGGCACCAGCGCCTGCGGCTCCGGCCGCCGCGCCCGCGGCGCCTGCCGCGGCTCCTGCATCGGGGGCCGCGCCGGCCGCTGACGCCAAGCCAGCGGATGCGGCCCCGCCCGCGCCCACCGCGCCCTACTTGATCGCCGTGCGGACAAGATCAGCACCGGCGACACGGCGTGGATGCTAACGTCGACCGCGCTCGTGCTGATGATGACGATTCCGGGCCTCGCGCTCTTCTACGGCGGCATGGTGCGCAAGAAGAACGTGCTCGCGACGCTGATGCAGAGCTTCGCGATCACGTGCCTGGTCACGGTGCTGTGGGTCATCGTCGGCTACAGCTGGCATTCATGCCGGGGGGTTCGTTCATCGGTAGTCTGGACCGGCTGTTCCTGAACGGCATGCTGTTCCAGAAGGAAGCGGGCAAGCTCACCGTCTCGCATCTGGCGACCACGATTCCGGAATCGGTCTACATGACGTTCCAGATGACGTTCGCGATCATCACGCCGGCGCTGATCTGCGGTGCGTTCGCCGACCGCATGAAGTTCTCCGCGATGCTCTGGTTCATGGGCCTGTGGTCGCTGCTCATCTACTCGCCGATCGCGCACATGATGTGGGAGCCCTCGGGTTACTGGGCGGCCGCAGGGCGTGCTCGATTTCGCGGGCGGCACGGTCGTGCACATCAACGCCGGTATCGCGGGCCTGGTCGTGCGCGCTGGTGCTCGGCAAGCGCATTGGCTACGGCAAGGAAGCGATGGCGCCGCACAACCTGACGCTGACGCTGATCGGCGCTTCGCTGCTGTGGGTGGGCTGGTTCGGCTTCAACGCGGGTTCGGCAGTCGCCGCCGACGGTCGCGCGGGCATGGCGATGGTCGTGACGCAAGCTCGCGACCGCGGTCGCCGCGCTGGCGTGGATGTTCACCGAGTGGATCGCCAAGGGCAAGCCTTCGGTGCTGGGCATCGCCTCGGGCGCGGTCGCGGGCCTGGTCGCGATCACGCCGGCATCGGGCTTCGTCGGCGTGACCGGGCGCGTTCGTCATCGGCATCGCCGCCGGCGTGCTGTGCTTCTTCGCCGCGACCTCGGTCAAGAAGGCGTTCGGCTACGACGATTCGCTCGATGCGTTCGGCGTGCACTGCATCGGCGGTATCGTCGGGGCGCTGCTGACCGGCGTGTTCAACGTCAAGGAAATCAGCGGCGCCGACGCGAGCATGTCATGGTGCAGCTGCGGCGCCGTCGCTCACGACGCTGGTCTACAGCGGCGTCGGCAGCTTCATCATCCTCAAGGTCATCGACATGGTCGATCGGCCTGCGCGTCTCCGAAGAAGAGGAGCGCGAAGGCCTCGATGTCAGTCTCCACGGCGAGCGCGTGGAGTAGGACGCGTACCGAGCTCGGTCCTAGGTTTCTCCTCAGTGGCTTTCGGGGCGCCGCAAGCGCCCCGTTTTTTTGGGCCCGGCACGTGACCCGGTGGCGAGGCTGGACCGGTCGACGCGCTGCTTCTTCTGCGCGCGCGCGGATGCGCCTGGTCGTACGTCTTGGCCAGAGTACTGGAAATCGAGGTGCGTGTAGATCTGCGTGCTGGCGATGCTCGCGTGACCGAGCAGCTCCTGCACCGCGCGCAGGTCGCCCGAGGACTGCAGCAGGTGCGAGGCGAACGAGTGCCGCAGCATGTGCGGGTGGACATGGCGCGGCCAGACCCCGCTTGACCGCCCATGCCGCGAGGCGCTGCTGGATCGCGCGCGGCGTGAGCCGCCGTCCCGACGCGGCTGACGAACAGCGGCGTCGCGTTCGCGCGCCGGCAATGTCGCGCCGCGCGCGAGCCACGCGCTGCAGCGCATCGCGCGCCGGCGCGCCGACCGGCACGATGCGCTCCTTCGCATCCCTTGCCCCAGCACGCGCACTTCGCCTGTCGCCAGATCGAGCGCATGTCAGGTCGAGTCCGGCGAGCTCGGAGACGCGCAGCCCCGACGAATACGCGAGCTCGAACAGCGCGCGATCGCGCACCGCGAGCACGTCATCTCGCCGTCGATCGCGACCAGGCGCACCGCCTCGTCGGGCGACAGCGCCGAAGGCAGGCGCCGCGACGACCTGCGGCGCCTTGCAGCCCGGCGCAGGGATTGTCCTTGATCGAGGGCTCGCGATCGATCGCGAAACGATAAAACGCGCGCCACGCCGGACAGCACGCGCGCGAGGCTGCGTGCCCGACAAGCCGCGCGCGTGCAGCATCGCGAGAAAGCGCCGCAGCTCGGCGCGGCGACAGCGCTGGCAGCGCGGCATCGCCGGCGAGTGCCTGCAGCATGCGCGACGTCGCGCGCGATAGGCGCTGCGCGTGTGCGCGGGCCGCGTCGCCAGATGCCGCTCGAACGCGGCGAGCAGCGCGTCGTCGTCGCGCGATCGCCGCGGCGGTGCGACCGTGCGCGCGGCGACGCGCGCATCGCGATCAGCCTTGCGGCAGAAAGCGCGCGGTCGCGACGCTGGCGAGCTCCGACAGGCGCGTCAGATACATCGTTCCCATGCCCGGCGTAGAACCGGCCCGGGATCGTCGCTGCCGAGCGCCAGCAGGCCGAACGTCTGGTGCGTGCGCAGCGGCAGGAATGCGAACGATGCGAGCGTCAGCGCCGCCGTCGAACCATTCGCGCGATTCGAACGGCGCCTGCGCGCCGCAGTACGGCGAGCCCAGCGTGCGCCGGCGTAGTCGCGCAACTCCTGGCTCGTCGCGGCGAGCTCCGGCAGATACGACTGCTCGGGCACCTTGCCCCACAGGCGCAGCGCGACCTGCGGCACCTGAAAGTCGTCGCTCAGGCTGTGGTAGAGAACGCCCAGCGTCGTCTCGAGATCCGCCGCGGAAAACAGCGCCAGCGTCGAACGGTGGAGCTTTTCGCTGATCGCGTCGTTCTCGCTGCCGAACTGGATCAGCTCGCGCAGCTTGGTCTCGAGCTGGCCGTTCTTCTCGCGCAAGGTGACGATCTGGCGCTCGGCGATCGGAATCGCGTGGCCGCCGTGCGGATGCGGAACGTAGATCTCGGCGAGCAGATCGGCGTATTCGCTCGAAGAATTCCGGATGCTGCTTCAGATAGTCGGCGACGGCCTTGGCGTCCATCGCGTGTTCCTCTGTCTTGGTCTGCGTTCGTCGATTGCTCGGTGCCGCTCAGCCTCGCACATCCCACTCGCCTTCGAACACCGTCTGCGCCGGGCCGGTCATCAGCACCGGCATCGCCGCGCCCGGCCCATGCGATCGTCGAGCTCGCCGCCGCGCGTCGCGACGCGAACCGTCGAATCGAGCAGTCCGCGCCGGATGCCTGCGACGACCGCCGCGCACGCGCCGGTGCCGCACGCCAGCGTCTCGCCGGCGCCGCGCTCCCACACGCGCAGGCGAATGTTAGCGCGATCGACGACCTGCATGTAGCCGGCGTTGACGCCGCTGCGGAAAGCGCGCGATGGCGCTCGATCAGCGGTCCCTGCCGTGCCGACCGGCGCGTCGTCGACGTCGTCGACGATCTGCACCGCGTGCGGATTGCCCATCGACAGCGCGGTGATCGTCGACCGAGGCGCCGTCGACGTCGAGCGGCTGCATCGACGGCCGTCGCTGTCGCCGATGAACGGAATCTCCGCGGGCGCGAAGCGCGGCACGCCCATGTCGACCGTCACCTGGCCGTCGGCTTCGAGCGCGGGCTCGATGATGCCGCCGCGCGTCTCGACGCGGATCGCGCGCTTGGTCGGTCAGGCCGCGGTCGCGGACGAATTGCACGAAGCAGCGCGCGCCGTTGCCGCATTGCTCGACCTCGCCGCCGTCGGCGTTGAAAATCCGGTAGCGAAAATCGACGTCGGCCGCGCGTCGGCCGTCTCGACGACGCAGCACCTGGTCGCAGCCGACGCCGAAGTGGCGGTCGGCGAGGCGCGCGGATCTGCGCGGGCGTGAGGTCGACGTGCTGGCGTGATGCCGTCGAGGACGACGAAATCGTTGCCCAGCCCCTGCATCTTGGTGAACCTGAACGCGACCGGCTCATCGGCGCCGCTGGGGCCGAATCCGCGGTCGACGCGCGTGACCGGAACGCGTCCTTGCGAGAAGGGGAGCCTCGTGCCATCGGTGAGCGTGACCGCGTTTCCGCCGACGGTCGTAGTCGATGCGGCACTTGCGACGCGACGCGTCTGAGCGCGGAGCCAGTGCGCGCAATTCGACAGTGCCGGCACCTCGACCTGGCGTCGCCTCGTGCCGCGCCGGAGGCGTCCACGCGCGACGTGTGTCCAGACGCCGCGAGGCGACCGGCGTATCGTCGATCGCGAATTCGAGCTGGTCGACCGAGCAGCAGCGTGAATTCGTTCGGGTTCGTATACGTGAAGGCCGATCGTCAAGTCGGCCTTGGTATGCGCGATGCGCGGATCTGCGCCTCGAGCGCGACTTTCGGGAGATTCGAAGCGACGTTGAGCGGACGCGACAGCAGCCAGCAGAAGACGAGGCCGCGAGCGTCGCCCGCACAGCCGGATCGGGAGCGATGGTTTCACAGGCAGCGTCCGGCGATGACTGCGCGAAACGTCGCTCGGGCGCGTGCGACGTCATGTCAGACGTTGAAGCGGAAATGCATGCACATCGCCGTCCTGCACGACGTAGTCCTTGCCTTCGAGTCGCATCTTGCCGGCTTCCTTGGCGCCCTGCTCGCCCTTGCAGGCGACGAAATCATCGAACGCGATGACTTCGGCGCGGATGAAGCCCTTCTCGAAATCGGTATGGATCACGCCGGCCGCCTGCGGCGCCGTGCTGCCGTGGCTCATCGTCCAGGCGCGCACCTCCTTCGGGCCCGGCGGTGAAATAAGTCTCGAGCCCGAGCAGCTTGTAGCCGGCGTGGATCAGCCGATCGAGGCCGGCCTCGGTGAGTCCCATGTCGGCGAGGAAAATCTGCTTGTCCTCGGCGTCCAGGTCCGCGATCTGCGACTTCGAGCGCGGCGCTGATCGCGACCACCGGCGCGCCTTCGCGCGCTGCGCGTACTGCTCGACGCGCGTCGAGCAGCGGGTTGTCGGTGAAGCCGTGCTCGGCGACGTTGGCGACGTACATCGTCGGCTTCATCGTCAGCAGGAACAGCGGCTTCAGCACCGCGCGCTCTTCGGGATAGAGATCGACCGAGCGCGCGGGTCTGCGCCTGATCGAGCGCCGCGCCGATCTTTTCCAGCGCCGCGACCAGCCGCTGCGCTTCCTTGTCGCCACCGGCGCGCGCGGCCTTGGCGTGCTTGGCGAGCTGCTTCTCCACCGTCGCCAGGTCGGCCAGCGCAAGCTCGGTGTTGATCGTCTCGATATCGGAGACGGGGTCGATCTTCCCGGCGACGTGAACGACGTTGTCGTCCTCGAAGCAGCGCACGACGTGCGCGATCGCGTCGGTCTCGCGAATGTTGGCGAGGAACTGGTTGCCGAGGCCCTCGCCCTTGGACGCGCCGGCGACCAGGCCCGCGATGTCGACGAACTCGACGACGGCCGGAAGGACGCGCTCCGGGCGCGCGATCGCGGCGAGCGCCGCGAGCCGCGGGTCGGGCACCTCGACGATGCCGACGTTGGGCTCGATCGTGCAGAACGGATAATTCTCCGCAGCGATGCCCGCCTTGGTCAGCGCGTTGAACAGCGTCGACTTGCCGACGTTCGGCAGTCCGACGATGCCGCATTTGAGGCTCATCGATGTCGCTGCCTTCGGCTGGGGTGCTGCGCCGCGTGGCCGCGTGTGCAGCTCGTGCATCGCGCGCTCGGT
Source organism: uncultured beta proteobacterium (assembly GCA_963816915.1). GTDB lineage: Bacteria > Pseudomonadota > Gammaproteobacteria > Burkholderiales > Casimicrobiaceae > PALSA-1003. Next base: position 901,005 of record CAWFMK010000004.1, on the reverse strand, counting down.
ATCGCCGGACGCGAGTCGCGGCCAGACCGCGAGCGCGCGCGCGATCGCGTCGTCGATCGCGGGTCGCTCCTCCGCGCGCGGCGGATGCAGCACGTAGTCGGCGACCTCCTGCTCCGACAGTGCGCCGTCGCGCGGATGACCGATGCCGATGCGCAGTCGCCAGAAGTCGCCGGTGCCGATCGCGGCGGCGATGTCCTTCAATCCGTTGTGGCCGGCGATGCCGCCACCGTGCTTGAGCTTCACCGCGCCGGGCTTCAGGTCGAGCTCGTCGTGCGCGACCAGGATCTCGCCGGGCGACACTGCGATAGAAGCGGGCGAGTGACGCGACCGCCAGCCCGCTTCGATTCATGAAGGTCTGCGGCATCGCAATCGCCGTCGGCTCGCGATCCGGCGACTGCGCGCATGAAATTTCGGCTCGCTGTGCAGCGCGACGTGCACGCCGCGCCGCGAGCGCGTCGACGAACCAGCACCCGGCGTTGTGCCGCGTCGCCGCGTATTCGCGACCCGGGTTGCCGAGGCCGACGATCAGGCGCAATGGGTGTGGCCATGGCAAGCGAGTGCACGGCTTCGTAACAAAAAAGGCCCGCCGGCAGACAGCCGGGCGGGCCCGTTTCCGATCGGCGGATCGGTCGTGCCGACTTATTTCTTGTCGTCCTTCTTGCCCGCGGATTTTTCCGAGCCTTTGTCGGCGCTCTTCTCGGCACCTTTCTCCGGCGCCTTTCTCGGCAGCCTTGTCGCCCGGCTTCGCTTCTTCGCCGGCAGCCGCTTCGGTCGTGACGCGCTTCGGCAGCAACCGCGGCGTCTCCTCGACTTCGGCGATGACGCGCGGCACGATCGCCGTCGCCACCACGGGATCGTCGGCCCCGCGCGTGACCGCCGACACGCCCCGCGGGCAGCTTCAGATCCGAGACGTGGATCGACTGCCCGACCGCGAGAGCCGACAAGTCGACCTCGATGAATGCCGGAAGATCCTTGGGCAGGCACGAGACGTCGAGCTCGGTCAGCACGTGGCTGATGATCGCGTCGGTCGTCTTGTGCGCAGGAGAGTCCTCGGCGTTGCGTGAAGTGCAGCGGAACCTTGATGTGGATCTTGCGCGTTCTCGTCGACGCGCTGGAAGTCGACGTGCAGCACCTCGTTGCGGAACGGATGCATCTGCACGTCGCGCAGCAGCACGCGCTGCGACGCACCGTCGAGCTTCATGGTCAGGATCGACGAATGAAACGCTTCGCTTCTTGAGCGCATGGATCGAGCGCGTTGTGATCGACCTCGATCGGCTGCGGCGCTGTCGCTGCCGCCGTAGACGATGCCCGGCGCACGGCCGCTGCGACGAAGACGGCGGCTCGCGCCGCGTGCCTTCGGTGTTCCGCGCGGAAAGGCGGTGAATTCGTGCTGTTGCATGAGGACTCCTTGTGTCTGCGGCCTTCCGGGGCTCGTGCCCGCTCGGTTACGGTCGTCCGCGGTGGCGACACCGGCGCCGACCGCGAAGGGCCTATGCGCCGGGAAAGCCTTGAATTATAACCCGATTGCGCAAGCGCGCACAAGCCGCGCGATCGGCGCGCACGCCGGCTACTCGGTGAACAGCGAGCTGACCGATTCCTCGTTGGAAATGCGCGTCATCGTCTCGGCCAGAAGCTGCGCGCACGACAGCTGGCGAATGCGCTTGCACGCGCGCGCTTCGTCGGACAGCGGAATCGTGTCGGTGACGACGATCTCGTCGAGCTCGGATTCGGCGATGCGCTGCACCGCCCCGCCCGAGAGCACCGGGTGCGTGCAATACGCGAGCACCTTCTGCGCGCCGTTCTCCTTGAGCGCCGCGGCGGCCTTGCACAGCGTGTTCGCGGTGTCGACGATGTCGTCCATGATCACGCAGGAGCGGCCTTCGACGTCGCCGATGATGTTCATGACTTCGGCGACGTTGGCCTTGGGACGGCGCTTGTCGATGATCGCGAGGTCGGAGTCGAGCCGCTTGGCGATCGCGCGTGCGCGCACGACGCCGCCGACGTCGGGCGACACGACGAGCAGATTGTCGTAGTTCTGCTTCCACAGGTCGCCCAGCAGCACCGGCGTTGCGTAGATGTTGTCGACCGGGATGTTGAAAAAGCCCTGGATCTGGTCGGCGTGCAGGTCCATGGTCATCACGTGGTTGACGCCGACGGTCGTGAGCATGTCCGCGACGACCTTGGCGGTGATCGGCATGCGCGCCGAGCGTGGGCGGCGGTCCTGGCGCGCGTAGCCGAAATAGGGAATCGCGGCGGTGATGCGACCCGCCGATGCGCGCTTGAGCGCATCGACCATCACCAGGATTTCCATCAGGTTGTCGTTGGTCGGCGCGCAGGTCGACTGGAGGATGAACACGTCGCGGCCGCGCACGTTCTCGAGCAACTCGACCATCACCTCGCCGTCGGAGAAGCGGCCGACGATGCAGCGCCCGAGACTGATGTTCATGTGCCGGACGACGGCCTCCGCGAGCTGCGGATTGGCGTTGCCGGTGAAGATGCGCATCCGTTCAAACGCCATGCGTCGCCGAATACCGGTGACGCGAGCCGGGCGTGCCGAGAACTCGCGCCGCGTCTTGAGGAGAGTGGCTGGGGAGGTAGGGATCGAACCTACGAATGCCGGAATCAAAATCCGGTGCCTTACCACTTGGCGACTCCCCAAGGGAAAACGTCGGGTCCGCTATGTCAGGCGAAACACCACAACGGATGGCGGGTAATCGAGTCGCGCGACAAAACCGGTGATGCCGCCCGGCATCCGCGAAAGCGCCCGCTGCGCGGCGCCCTCGGTGGCAAAGGCCGCAAACACGCAGGCCCCCGACCCCGTCATGCGCGCTCCCGAACCAGGAGCCTCGCTGCGCGAGCGCATTGAGACAGCGGGCGATATCCGGAAACCGCGCCGCCGCAACGGCGTACAGGTCGTTGCGGCCATATCCTTCGGAAAAGACTCGCATTTTCGCGGAGTCGCTGTTACGTGTCAATTCAGGCGCCGCGAAAATTTCGCGCGTTGGCACTGTCACCGCGGGTGTGAGAACCACGAACCAGAGTATCGGCATTGTCATCGGGCAAAGCTGCTCGCCCACGCCTTGCGCGAATGCGGTTTCGCCGAACACGAAGAATGGAACGTCGGCACCAAGGTCCAGGGCAAGCGACATCAAAGCCTCGCGCGACAGCGCGAGACCCCACAGCCGGTTGAGCCCGAGCAGTACCGTGGCGGCATCCGAGCTGCCGCCGCCCAGCCCGCCACCGATGGGGAGATGCTTATCGACGCGCAGTGTCGCACCGTGCTCCACGCGGCAATGCCGCTGGAGCGCACGCGCCGCGCGAATCGCAAGATCGTCGTCGAGGGCGATCCCCTGATTCTCGCCGCTGCGCACGATAGCGCCGTCGTCGCGCAACGCGAGCGTGACGGCGTCGGCGCGGCTGATCAGCACGAACAGCGTCTCGATCGAGTGATAGCCGTCGTCGCGACGACCGGTGACGTGAAGAAATGCGTTGAGCTTGCCGGGCGCCGGCAGCCGAAGCATTCGCGGACCGGCGGCGCTCATTCCCACGCGTCGACGACCATTCGCACTTCGATGTCCGGATAGGAGAGCGTCAGGCGCGACGGACGCGGATAGCCCGCGCCGTCGCGCGTGAAGCCCTGATAGACGATGGTCCAGCCGTCCTGGCGCAGGAGCGAGGGCACGCCGTCGGGGCTACGCTCGGACTCGAACGGTGTCCCTGGACGCGGCGCGCCCTGAATCCAGTAGACCAGGCCATCCACCGGCAACGCCCACTCGAGCGAGCGTGCTGTCAGCGTCGCCCAGTCCGGTGCACTCGATTCGCGGCCATCGGCAAGTCGCAGCGAGACGCCAGTGGAGCTCCCAGTCAGCCGCGCAACGGTCTGGCCCAGTGGCGAAGCGAGGTCGATCTCATCGTCGGTCACACGATGGCGCCAGCGAAACGTCGCGGTGAGCGCTTGAGTGGCCCGGCGCAGCGAAAGACGTCCACTGGCCTGGAACGTCGCGCGAACCGGCGGAAAGCTCACCGCCTGCGACATATCGCCGCCACGTTCGCTGGGTAGTCCCGCGCAGCCGAACAGCGCAGCGGCGCAAGTCATCGCGGCAACCGCGCCGGCGCGGGCCACGCGCATCACCACGCACGCGGCCGCGGCATCGGCATCAGCGAGCCGCGTTACGGGCCGAAACGACGAACCGTTTCCAGCAGCAAAGCGTTGTCCGGCGTCTGCTTGAGCTGCGATTGCCAGATTTCCTGAGCGCGACCGCGTTCGCCCTTGGCCCACAGCACCTCGCCCAGATGCGCGGCGATTTCGGGATCGGAGTGGTCGGCCAGCGCGCGCCGCAGGAATTTCTCGGAATCATCGAGATTGCCCAGGCGGTACTGCGCCCATCCCATGCTGTCGAGAATGAATGGATCGGCCGGAGCGAGCGCGAGCGCCTGTTCGATCAGCTTCAGTCCTTCCGCAGTTCGCTGCGTGCGATCGACCAATGTATAGCCCAGGGCGTTGAGCGCTTGCGCGTTGTCGGGCTTGAGCGCGATAACCTGCCCAGGCGCTTTTCCACTTCGTCCAGTCGATCGAGCTTTTCGGCGACCATCGCGATGTCGTACATCAGCTCGGCCGAATCGGGATACGTCACCAACGAGGCGGTCAGCGCCGCATAGGCGGCTTCGTTGTCGCCCGCATCGCGGAGCAGCTGCGCGTCGGCTTGCGCGCGCTCGATGCGCTGGTCGCGTCCCTCAGGATTGAGATCCGCCAGATAGCGGCGCGCTCCCGTCAGATCGCCTTTTTTTGCCATCAGCGCGGCGATGCGCATCTGCGAAATCCACGCGCGATCACCCTCGGTCACCTTGGTATAAAGCGCGATCGCATCGTCGTAGCGATGCGTCTCCTCGGCAACCTGGGCGAGATAGAACGTGACCACGCCGGGCTCGCCGAATCCCTCCGTCTGAAGCACGGTAAAGATCCGTTGAGCCGTTGCGAAGTCGCGCATCTGAAGCGAAAGCGCCGCGATCGCGAACTGAAGCTCCTTGTCGCCAGGGTCGGCCGCCGCGAGGCGCTGGAAAACTTCGCGCGCTTCGGCAAATCGCTTCTGCTCGACGTAGAGCTGAGCCAGCGCGATCGAGGCTCCGCGCGATTCGGGCGCAGCGGATACGAACGCATTCAGAAATCCGATCGCGCCTTCGGGCGAACTCTTGGCGAGGATGTCGCTCTTGACGAGCGCCGCGCGTTCCCAGCCGGGACGCAGCTCGAGCGCGCGGTCGGCCGCGCGTACCGAGACGGCGAGGATTTCAAGATCTCCAAGCCCCGTGTTGTAGCCCGCAAGCGCGACGGCAAATTGAGCCTCGGCAACGTTGGGATAGGGCTTGGCCAGCTCGACGATCAGCTTGTAAACCGCGGTCTTGTCGCTTTGCGCCGTCAGCGCAAGATTCAACTGGAGAAATGCATCACCCAGCGTGCCGTTGGCCGACGCCTCGGCGAGAACATGCTCGAGCTCGGCCTTGAGCTCGTTGCCGGCCCCCGATTGCGTGAGCGTCGCGATCATCTGCTTTGCGCGATCCGCAGTGGGATCGAGCGCGAGCCACAGCTTGGCCGACTCCAACGCGAGTGCGCGCTGGCGGGCGAACAACGCGACTTCGGTGGCACGTCGTGCCAGACGCGGCTCCTCGGACTCGCGCGCCGCCTCGAAGTACGCGCGTGCGGCAAGCGCGGCGTCGCCGCGCTGCAGTGCAATATCACCGACGAGAATGCGATAGAGGATGTCTGCGGACAGGCCCGATTCAACGCTCGCGGACGCCGCGGGTGACGTCGGCGACTGCGCCAAACTCAGCGGGACCGCGAGCGCGCCCATGGCAAGCGCGATCGCTGCGATGGCAGGGCGGAAACGGCGAGAAGGTTGCACGATGTGCTTCACTTTCTGCAGGCGGGATGCCGGCCAATATGAGCCAAATCTTAGGGTATATTGGGCAGAGCAACAAACGCCGCCTGTCCCCCCAAATGCCCGAACTTCCCGAAGTCGAGACCACGCGACGCGGTCTCTTGCCCCACGTACTAGGGCAGAAAGTGACGGCGGTGCGAATCTACGACCGTCGATTGCGCTGGCCGGTTCCCGGCGATCTGGCAAAGAAACTGGTGGGCTCGGTAGTCGATCGCATCGATCGGCGAAGTAAGTACCTGCTCTTTCGAACAACCGCGGGAATCCTCATCGTCCACTTGGGCATGACCGGAAGCCTGCGGCTCTACGAACATGCTCCGCCGCGACGGCCGCATGACCACGTCGATATCCGATTCGGCAACGGTCGGCTGCTGCGCTACCACGATCCGCGGCGCTTCGGTGCCATGCTTTGGAGCGCTACGCACGACACCCATGCGCTGTTGGCCAAGCTCGGCCCCGAGCCGCTCGAAGCCGCGTTCACCGCGGATTATCTGCACGGCGCACTGCGCCGTCGCACCGGCGCCATCAAACCCGCCCTGATGAACAGCGACCTGGTGGTCGGGGTGGGCAACATCTACGCGAGCGAGGCGCTGTTTCGCGCAGGCATTCGCCCGACGCTGCGCGCCAACCGCCTGGCGAAGACCCGCTGCGACCGCCTCATCGTCGCGGTGCGCGAAACGCTCAGCGCGGCCATTGCGCGCGGCGGCAGCACGCTGCGCGATTACGTCGACAGCGATGGGCGCGCCGGAAACTTTCAACTCGGCTATTTCGTGTACGGGCGCGCGGGCCAGCCGTGCCGAGTGTGCGGAACACGGATTCGGGCGACTCGGCAGGCGGGCCGCGCAACGACCTACTGCCCCACCTGTCAGAAGTAACTACAAGATCCCCCTGTGCCCTTGATTTGGCGCGCTTTGTGCTAGAGTTTCCCGGGCCACTGCCACCCTGCGTTCTTGCCGGGTGGAACCGCGCATGTTTGTTTGCAGCATTCCGCCGAGGGGGGCGGCGACATGATGCAGTCCAAAGACCTCGCAGCGCGTTTTGAAGCCTACAGCGACTGGCGCCGCCGGTTGTCTTCGGGCATCTCCCGCCTCCACGATTGGCTGTCGCAGCAGGAGCTGGCGGACGCTAACGCCGACCTCGCCATCCAGCACCTGCTGGAGCGGCTGCACCAGGACAAGCTCGTTGTCGCTTTCGTCGCCGAGTTTTCGCGAGGCAAGTCCGAGCTGATCAACGCGATCTTCTTTGCCGATTTCGGACAGCGTCTGCTGCCGTCGGCGGCGGGACGCACGACCATGTGCCCGACCGAGCTGCTCTACGATTCGTCGCGGCCGCCATCGATTCGCCTCCTTCCGATCGAAACGCGAGCGCGCAACGGCAGCGTCGTCGAATTCAAGAACTACGCCGACGAGTGGGTAACGCTTCCGCTCGACATGTCGTCTGCGGACAAGATGAGCGAGGTGCTCTCGCAAGTCTCGCAGGTCAAGCGTGTGCCGGTCGCGCTCGCACGCAAGTATGGGCTCCACGATGACGGTGAAGTGCTGTCGAGGACCGCCGGTGTCGACGAACGGGTCGTGGAGATCCCGTGCTGGCGCCACGCCGTGATCAATTTCCCGCACCCATTGCTGCAGCAGGGGCTGGTCATTCTCGACACGCCGGGATTGAACGCGATCGGCACCGAGCCCGAGCTCACGCTCAATTTGCTGCCGAACGCGCACGCGATCCTGTTCATTCTCGCGGCCGACGCCGGCGTCACCAAGACCGACATCGACGTGTGGTCGAACCATCTGGTCGGCGAAAACCCCGCCAGCAGGGAAGGCCGACTGGTGATCCTGAACAAGATCGATGGACTGTGGGACGATCTTCGAACGCCTCAGGAAGTCGACGCCGAGATCGCGCGCCAGGTGCGCACCAGCGCGCAGCTTCTCGAGCTTCCGCCGGCGCAAGTGTTCCCGGTGTCCGCCCAGAAAGGGCTGCTGGCCAAAGTGAACGGCGACGACGCGCTGCTTGCACGCAGCCGCCTGCCGCAACTTGAGCTCGCGCTCTCCAAAGAACTGATCCCGGCGAAGCGCCAGATCGTCGGCTCGGCGACGCGAGCCGAGATTCAGCTGCTCGCCGCGTCGCATGCGAACCATCCTCGAGAGCCGCATCGCAAGCATTCGCGAGCAGCTCGCCGAATTGCGCGGACTGCGCGGCAAGAACCAAGACGTCGTCGGGCACATGATGGAGCGCATCCAGCAGGAGAAAGACCTGTTTGAGCGCGGAATGCAGCGCTACACGGCGCTGCGCACGGTCTTCACGCAGCACACCAATGCGCTCTATGAATCGATCGGGCTGGAGACGCTGCGCGGCACCGCCGCGCGAGACGCGAAAGCGCATCGAGTCGAGTCCCTTCACCAAGGGTGTGCGCTCGGCGATGAACGATTTCTTCGCAAGCATCCACGAAAGCCTCGACCGGAGCGGCCGGCAGACTTCCGAAATCCACGAGATGATGCAGGCGATGTATGCGCGCTTCGCGCGCGAGCACGGGCTCGAGGCCTTCACCCCGCCGCCGTTCTCGATGCTCAAGTATCAGAAGGAAGTCGAGCGTCTGGAGCGTGCGTATAACGTGCACTTCAACACGCTGTGGAACATGGTCAGCAAGGCGAAGTTCACGCTGATGAAGCGGTTCTTCGAAACCGTCGCGATTCGCGTCAAGCACGTCTACGACATCGCGAACCGCGACCTCGACAGCTGGCTCAAGACGGTCATGGCGCCGCTGGAGACCCAGGTGCGCGAGCATCACCTGCAGCTGCGTCGCCGGCTGGAAAGCGTCAAGCGCATCCATCGCGCGAGCGACGAGCTCGAGGAGCGCGTCAGCGAACTCGAGCAGGCCGAGGCGGGGGTTCGCCTGCAGCTCGATGCGCTCGGCGTCGAGCTCGCCAGCATCGACGTGATCATCGATCAGCCGGAGCTGGTGCCGCTGGCGGCAAACGCCGCCTAGGATTTGGTCGCGGTTGTTTCCGGGACGGCTTTTGCCGCCATCAGCGCTTCGTACTTGAGCTGCAGATCGGCGCGCGTTTCGACGTGCTGCGGATCGAGCGGGATGCAGTCGACGGGGCAAACCTCGACGCATTGCGGCGTGTCGAAGTGACCGACACATTCGGTGCACTTGCGCGGATCGATCACATAAATCTCAACCCCCTGCGAGATCGCGCCGTTCGGACACTCGGGCTCGCAGACGTCGCAATTGATGCACTCGTCGGTGATAAGTAATGCCATTGGGTTTCAGGCGCCGCGCGGGACCTGGGCGGCGCCGACCTTTGCCTTGAGCTTCGCCTCGACCGCGGGATGGACGAAATTGCTGATGTTGCCGCCGAAGCGCGCGATTTCACGGACGATCGTCGAGGACATGAACAGATACTGCTCAGCAGGAGTGAGGAAAAGAGTTTCGACCTCGGGGTAGAGGTTGCGGTTCATTCCGGCCATCTGGAATTCGTACTCGAAATCCGAGACCGCGCGCAGCCCACGGACCACGACCTGCGCGCCGACCGCGTTCACGAAATCCATCAGCAGCCCCGAGAATCCGGCCACCTCGACGTTGGCGTACCCCCCGAGGACTTCGCGGGTCAACCCGATGCGTTCCTGCGTGGTGAGCATCGGCCGCTTGCTTTCGCTGTCGGCGATGCCGACGATTACCCGGTCGAACAGTTTCGCCGCCCGGCGGACCAGGTCTTCATGGCCGCGCGTAATGGGGTCGAAGGTTCCTGGATAGACGACGGTGAGCATGCTGGGTCAGGCGGGTCGCATTGGGCGGAGCAGATGATAATGCACCTGACCTGCCCTGTCGCGGCGCAGGATTTCGAACCCGGTGGGTTGCGCCAACGCACACCCCGATTCGGCGTAGATGACGCCACCGGGGGCCAATCGGTCGGCCAGCGCAGGCAGCATCGACGCCCAAGGATCGAGATCGAAGGGCGGGTCCATGAAAATGACATCGAAGCTTCGCGTCTCGCGCAGCAGGAACGCCCGCGCGTCCGCACGATGCACTTCCAGGCCACGCGCACCGAGCGCTGCAGCGATGTCGGCGAGCGCGTGCACCAGTTGGGGATTGCGATCGACGGCCACCGCGCGCATCGCACCGCGCGAAAGCGCTTCGAGCGAAAGAGCGCCGCTGCCGCAGAACAGGTCGAGCGTCGACTGACCGTGCAGATCCTGGCCCAGCCAGTTGAAAAGCGTCTCGCGAACGCGATCCGGCGTCGGTCGAACGCCGGCTTGCGAAGGAAAACGCACGCGGCGCCCGCGCCACACGCCACCGATGATCCGAACCTGATGGGAAAGGGGCAAGTGGACAGTCGCGATCAGGCCGAAGGGTAGAATTATAGCTTCGACGACGCACTCGACTTGCGCCGCACCCATGTTCGAGCTTTTCAAGCGCAAGACCGATGCCCCCCCGCGACCCTGGGGCGAGCGCCTCAAGGAAGGCTTAAGCCGCACCCGCGACGTGCTCACGCGACCGATCACGCTGCCGATCGGCCGCAAGACGCTGGGTGAAGATGCCCTCGAGGAGCTTGAATCGGCATTGCTCGCCGCCGATGTCGGCGTCGCGGCGACATCGCATCTGCTGGCCGACATGCAAAAACGATCGCGCGGCAGCGATCCACCCGACGCACGGGCAGCGCTGCGCGCGTCGTTGTCGACGCTGCTGTCTCCGATGGAGCAGCCGTTGCGCATCGGCAAGCAGCGACCGTTCGTGATCATGCTCGCGGGGGTCAATGGCGCGGGCAAGACGACGTCGATCGGCAAGCTGGCCAAGTATCTTCAAAGCCAAGGGCTGTCGGTCCTACTCGCGGCCGGCGACACTTTTCGCGCGGCAGCACGCGAGCAGCTCGAGGTATGGGGCGAACGCAACGGCGTGCGCGTGATTGCCCAGCAGGGGGGCGACCCCGCAGCGGTCATGTTCGACGCGATCACCGCCGCGCGTGCCCGCGGGATCGACGTTGTGCTCGCCGACACCGCCGGGAGGCTGCCCACGCAACTGCACCTGATGGACGAGCTCAAGAAAATACGGCGCGTTATTGACAAGGCGCAGCCGGGTGCGCCGCACGAAACGCTGCTCGTGCTCGACGCCAACACCGGACAGAACGCCCTAGCGCAGGTGGCTGCCTTCGACGCCGCGCTGAACCTAACGGGGCTCATCCTGACCAAGCTGGACGGCACGGCTAAAGGCGGGGTGGTCGCCGCGATCGCCAAGTCCACGCCCGTCCCGCTCAAATTGATCGGTGTAGGCGAGGGCGTCGACGACCTGCGCGAATTCAAGGTCGACGAGTTCGTCGAGGCACTGGTAGGCTGAGCAGGCGACGGCGGTTGGGTCGAAGTACGATTGAAATCAAAGTCTTAAGTTCGTCGACTGGCCACCCGATTTCCGCTGGCACCACGCTGGAAACCGGAACTTTCGGACCTTTTAGCACTCTCATATCTCGAGTGCTAAAATTGCCTCGAACAGGAGCCAAAGTACCCATGACCTCGACGCAGCTGACCTTCCCCACACCCGCTTCGCTGGGAAGCCTCGATCAGTACGTGCAGGCGGTCAACCGCTTCCCGTTGCTGACGCAGAGCCAGGAAACCGAGCTCGGCCGCAGGCTGCAACGCGACGACGATGTCGACGCGGCGCGTCAGCTCGTCCTGTCGCACCTGAGATTGGTTGTCTCGGTGAGCCGCAATTATCTGGGCTACGGGCTGCCGCAGGCGGATCTGATCCAGGAAGGCAATATCGGGCTGATGAAGGCGGTGCGGCGCTTCGATCCGGAGCGTGGTGTCCGTCTGGTTTCGTTCGCGCTGCATTGGATCCGCGCCGAGATCCACGAATACATCCTGCGCAACTGGCGTCTGGTGAAAATCGCCACGACGAAGGCGCAGCGCAAGCTGTTCTTCAACCTGCGCAGCATGAAGCCGCGCGCCGGTACGCTGACCGCGACCGAAGCGCGGGCGATCGCGAATGCACTCTCGGTCAAGCCGGAAGAAGTGGTCGAGATGGAGACGCGTCTTTCCGGCCAGGACGTCGCGATGGACCCGCAAGCCGGCGAAGAAGGTGAATCGTTGACGCCGATCGGGTACCTGACCGACAGCGAGGATGAGCCGGTGCAGATCCTCGAGCGCATCGAGACCGATCGCAATCGCAGCGACGGCCTGCGCAACGCTTTGGCCAAGCTCGATGATCGCAGCCGCACCATCATAGAAGCGCGCTGGCTTCGCGAGACCGACCAGGCCACGCTGCAGGATCTCGCGGACCAGTACGGCGTGTCCGCCGAGCGTATCCGCCAGATCGAAAGCAAAGCGCTCAAGACCATGCGCGGCCAGTTTGCGGTGCAGTAACGCCGGCTGCTGACCCCGCGCTATTCCCTGAAAACGCCGGCCGCTGTGCCGGCGTTTGCCTTTCTAGAGCTCGACCTGGGTACCAAGCTCCACGACGCGATTGGTGGGAACGTTGAAGTATTCGCTGGCCTTGGTTGCGTTCTTGGACATCGACACGAACAGTCGCTCGCGCCAGAGCGCCATTCCCGGCGCCACGCTCGCAATGAGCGTTTCGCGCGAGACGAAAAACGACGTATCCATCATGTCGAAGGGATGCCCGCAGCGGGCGCATTCTTCGAGCAGCTCCGGCACGTCCTGATCTTCCATGAAGCCGAAGCTGGCCTCGATCTGCTCGAAGCTCGCGCCGAGGTCCTGGATGCGCACGCGGTCCTTGCGCGCCACGACCGGGATGTCCCGCGTTTTGAGCGTGAGCAGGACCACCCGCTCGTGAAGCACCTTGTTGTGCTTGAGGTTATGCAGCAGCGCGTGCGGAACGCGACCCGGCATGTTGGTGAGGAAGACCGCGGTCCCCGGAACGCGCGCGGGCGGCGCCGCCGCGATCGACTCGATGAATGCATCGAGCGGAATGGTTTCCTCGCGAAGCCGTTCATAGAGTATCGAGCGGCCGCGCTTCCACGTCGTGAGCAGCGTGAAGACGACCGCGCCGATGACAATCGGGAACCAGCCGCCGTCGGGAATCTTGAGCGCGTTCGACGACAGGAAGGCAGCGTCGATCGCGAGCAGCGGGAGCGCGATGCACAGTGCCGCATAGCGGTTCCATCGCCATAGTCGAGTCAGCACGACGTAGATCAGCAGCGAGTCGATCAGCATCGCCAGCGTGACCGCGATGCCATAGGCGGCAGCGAGATTGCTCGAGGTACGGAATCCGGCGACCAGGACCATCACGGCGGCGAGCAACGTCCAGTTGATGAAGGGGATGTAGATCTGGCCAATCTGCCGGTTCGACGTATGCGTGATGGTCAGCCGCGGGCAATACCCCATTTGTATCGCCTGGCGCGTGAGCGAGAACGCGCCCGAGATCACAGCCTGCGATGCGATCACGGTCGCCATAGTCGAGAGAACGACCAGCGGGACCAGCGCCCAGTCGGGTGCGAGCTTGTAGAACGGGTTGTGGATCGTGCCGGGATCCTGAATGAGCAGCGCGCCCTGTCCGAAATAGTTGAGTGCGAGTGCCGGCAGCACGAAAAAGAGCCATGCGCGGCGGATGGGGCTCGCCCCGAAATGTCCCATGTCGGCGTAAAGCGCTTCGGTGCCGGTCACCGCGAGCACCACGGCGCCGAGCGCGAGAAACGCTGCCAGCGGGCTCGCCGTGAAGAATTGCACCGCATAGGCGGGATTGAGCGCGAGCAGCACACCCGGTACGCGCACGATTTGCGCCGCGCCGAGCACCGCGAGGCTCACGAACCACAGTGACATCACCGGCCCGAAAAGACTGCCCATGCGCGCGGTGCCGTGACGCTGGATCGAGAACAGGCCGAGGAGAATGATCATCGTCGCCGGCACGACCCAGGGCTTGAGTCCGGGCGCGACGACTTCCAGGCCTTCGACCGCTGAGAGCACCGAGATCGCCGGCGTGATCATGCCGTCGCCGTAGAACATCGCCGCGCCGAAAATGCCGAAGCCGACCAGCCACCATCGCGCGCGCGCGCTGACCAGCCCGCCGGACACCAGTGCGGTAAGCGCCATGATGCCGCCTTCGCCGCGGTTGTCGGCGCGCATGATCAGAGTCACGTACTTGAGCGTCACCACGATGGTTATCGCCCAGAAAATAACCGACAGGATCTCGAGGACGTGCGCTTCGTTAAGCGGCAGGCCGTGCGGCCCGCTGAAGCATTCGCGCAGCGTGTACAGCGGGCTGGTGCCGATGTCTCCGAACACCACGCCCATCGCACCCACCACCAGCGAGGCCATGTGCCTCCTGCCGGGGCCGCGCGCTTCCGCCCCGACGACGACGCCGGGGGCGGACATCAGACAGCCTCGTCGCTGCGCCGAGCGAATCGGATGTTGAGCTGCTTGAGCTTGCGGTACAGATGGGTGCGCTCGAGCCCCGCCCGATCGGCCACGCGGCTCATGTTGCTCTGCTCCTTGCCGAGAAGCTGCTCGAAATAGATACGCTCGAACGCCTCTCTCGCCTCGCGCAGGGGCATTTCGAAAAAGCGTGCGGTGACCTCGGGCGCGATCGCGCTCGGTGGCGGCAGGGCAGTTTCACCGAGCAGACGGCGCACGTGTTCACCGGTGATCTCGCTATCGATGGTGAGCGCCAGATTGGCGATGACGTTGTGCAGATGGTCCATGTTTCCAGGCCAGTACGCCTGCGACAGCGCGACGATGGCGGACGCATGCAGTACGGCGACGGTGCGCTGGCTCGCGGTGATCTCGCGCCAGAAGCGATCGATGAGCGCGGGGATATCTTCGCGCCGCTGGCGCAGCGGAGGCAGCATGACCGCGCCCGACGAAAGCGTCGCCAGCAAGGCGGGATCGAAACGGCCTTCGGCCGCGAGGTTGCCCAACTGCTCGCTGCTGGTGCAGACGAGAACGGTGTTGTGGCGCTCGAGCTTTCCGAGCACGAACGCGAGACCCTTTTGCTCGGCCTTGGAATAGGTGCCTATCTCGGCGCAGTAGAGCGTTCCCTCGTGCGCTTCCTCGAGCGCCTGCAGCGGATTTGTCGCGAGCCGTGCCCCGTTCGCGTGCGCGACGAAGGGCGTATCGGCAACGTGCAGCGCACGCGCGACGGCGTCGTGCCCTGCTCCGGGCTCGCCAATAAGGAGTACGGGCCGGTTGGCGCGCAACAATTGCTCGAGCGCGCGCTCGACCTCGATCACGGGTGCGCTGGTTCCGATTGCAGCGAGCGACACGCGCCGCGGCCCTTGCCCGGCGACATTCTTGAGGGCGCGCGTGATGGTGGACAGCAGCTTCTGCAGGCCGACCGGCTTTTCGAGAAAATCGAATGCGCCGATTTTCGTGGCTTCGACTGCGGTCTCGATGGTGCCGTGTCCGGACATCATCACCACCGGCATCGTCAGCTGACCGTTGGCGGCCCACTCGCGAAGGAGCGTCACGCCATCGGTATCGGGCATCCAGATGTCGAGTAGTACCAGCGAAGGCTGCGCCCGCGAGCGATAGCTGCGCGCCTCGCCAGCATTCTCCGCCAGACTTACTCGATATCCTTCGTCCTGCAAAATCTCGGACAAAAGCTCACGGATGCCGACTTCGTCGTCGACGATCAGAATTTCCTTCGGCTGCGCCATCACGTCCTTGTTCCTTCACGCGGGAAATACAGCGTCACCAAGGCACCCCGTGGCTGCCGGTTCTCGATCGTAACGCGGCCGTGGTGCTCATCGACGATCTTCTTGACGATCGCAAGGCCCAATCCGGTGCCCTTGGCCTTGGTCGTTACATAGGGTTCGAACACGTGCGACAAGATGTTCTCCGGAAATCCACTGCCGCGATCACCAAAGGACAGCGCCAACTCGTCGCCAATGGTTGCGATACCGACATCGTACGCGGGGGACGCGTCACCTGCCTGGGCGTCGACCGCATTTTGCAGCAAATTGTGGAACACCTGACGAAGCCGCGTGGGCTCGCCATGGATGACCGGACTGTCGTCGACAAATTTCAACGACAAGCCGGGGCGCAGATTCTCGTACAACCCGAGCACATCGAGCAAGAGGGCTTTGACGTCGACCGGTTGCATGCGTCCGGGTCGCGGCTGGCGTGCGTAGATCGCGAAGTCATCGACCATCTGCTTCATCGCCGCGACCTGCGCGACGATGGTCTGCGTCCCGCGCACGAGGATATCGCTGTCGGCGCCCGCGAGCTTTCCCGCGAGCTTGGACGCCAGACGTTCCGCTGAGAGCTGGATCGGCGTCAGAGGGTTCTTTATTTCATGCGCCAGTCGGCGCGCGACTTCGGCCCACGCGGCGCCGCGTTGCGCCTCGGACAGTTCGGTGACATCGTCGAAGACCACCACCGAACCGGGCGCGATCTCCCCCGGAAGCTTGGACCCGCGCATCAGCAGGACGCGCAGGTGACCCGAAACCTCGACCTCGGCCTGGCGTTGCCATTGCCCGTCGCGCCCGGTCGCGAAGCTTTCCTCGACAAACTCGGCAAAGCCAGCGAGCGCAGGCAGGCGCTTGTGCCAGTCCACCAGGGCGTGGCCGACAAGATCAGCAAGCGGTTGCTGCAGGATCACGGCCGCGCTCGGATTCGCCGTGCGCAGGCAAAACGCACTGTCGAACGCGAGCACCCCCGCGGAAAGATTGGCGAGAATGCTTTCGAGATAGGCGCGCGTGGTCTCGATCGCGCGCCGGTTTTCCTCGGCCTTGTGCTGAGCGTCAGCGAGCTGCGCGGTCATGGTGTTGAATGATTCGGTGAGGACGCCGAGCTCGTCCCGGCTTTGCACGGGATGGCGACGGCTGAAATCACCCTGAGCGACCGCGCGCGTGCCTTCTGCGAGCAGGCCCAGTGGCCGGCTGAACTGTTCGGAGAGGACGACGGCCAATCCGAGCGCGGAGAACAGCGCAAGCAGCAGCGTCAGTGTCAGCGTGAGCGCATAGAGACGCTTCAACGCCGATCGCGAGAACGAAATTTCCTGGTAGTCGTTGTAGCCGGCCTGCACTTTCTCGGCATCCGCCTGCAACTGCTTGGAAACAGGCTCGACGACCTGGAGCAGGCGCAGCGGCTCGTTCGGGTCGGCGCCGTTGACGGGCACCACGACCCGCGACATAAGTCCCTGGTCGGGCATCTGCTCTATTTTCGAATATGTTTGCTGCAGCCGTGCGCGGCGCAGCGCCTCAGCTGGTGGGGGCTGCGGCGCGAGCGTCGACCCCGATACTCCGGCGACCGCGAGCACCGCGCCTGAAGTCGAGAAGATGGCCGCCTCGTAGACTCCCGCCTGTTCGCTCATTCGACTCAGGCGCGCCGCCATGCCGCCAGGTTCGGATTCCTGCAACGTCAACGCGAGCTGCGTCGCCTTGTTGGTCGTTTCCTTGAGCAGCGAATCGAGCGCGCTGCGGCCGAGGTTCAACCCACCTTCGAGCGCGCGGTCGACGCGCACGTCGAACCACGACTCGATGCTTCGGCCAAGAAACTGCACCGATACACCGTAAAGCAACGCACCCGGCACGACCGCCACCAGCGAGAACAGCAGCACCAGACGGATCGCGAGCCGCGAACCGAACACCCCCGCCCTGAGATTTCTGCGCAGTCGCCAGAGCTGATAGCCGACCAGCACCATCAGCAGCGCGACCATCGCGCCGTTGAGCACCAGCAGCACGTTGTAGTGGCGCGCGAAGAGCTCGGTATTGGCGCTCGCGGTCGCGAGCAGGAACAGCAGAATCGCGCCCAGCCCCGCACACGCGAGCAGGAAGTAACGCACCTTTCGCGGCGAGAGCAGCCGGGTCAAGGGATGAAACTCCAGCGATACCACACTGACTGCAGCGTCCAGTCGCGCGAGGTGAGGGCGTCGATCTGAAAGGGCTTGGGAAGCTGCGCGACATCCAGACGTAGCCGCAACGCAGCTTCGTAGCGCGAACCCTTGACCAGCGCGTCGCGCGCGATGACCGGGCGCGAGACGACGCGTCCGAGGATGCGCGCAACTTCGTCGAGCGTATCGAACTGCTGCGAGAGCAAACCGCTGGTCAGCCGATACTGGCGGGTGAGCGGTGTGTAGGAAAGCCGGTATTGCACCGACAGCTGCGCGACTTTCTCATCGATCCAGTACCAGCGCGGACGGCTGAGCTCAAATTCGAGCACGAAATACAGCGAGATACCCTTTTGCAGCGCCTCCTCGAGCGTTGGATTGAACGAGAAATCGAACTGCGCGTTGAGAACGTATTCGTCTTCCTCCGGTAGCAGTTCACCCGTCGCCACAGCGATGTTGTCCGCGCGTGCGCACGCGGCGAACACCAGCAGCAGCACAGCGGTGAAAAGCTGGAATCGGGGAAGCAGAGCGGCCTCAACGGCGTGCCACGGGGAGCGCGTCGCGTGGACCGGGCTCACTTTTTCTCGAGTAGGGCGTAGAAAAACCCGTCGTGATTGTGCTCTGCGCCGGCCCCGGATGGCAAGAGTTGTCCGGTCGCATCCGCGAGCCCGGTGGGAAGCGCGAGGGGTAGGCGGGACGCGTCAGGGTGTCGCGCGAGGAAATCCCGCAACTGGTCCGCGTTTTCGGCGCGAAACAGCGAGCACGTGACGTAGAGCATCCTGCCGCCTGATCTGAGGCAGCCCCAGAGCGCATCGAGCAGCCGTCGCTGCTGATCGCAAAAAGATGCGATGTCGCTTTCTCGCCGAAGCCATTTCACATCGGGATGACGGCGCACCACACCCGATGCAGTGCAAGGCGCGTCGAGCAGGATTCGATCGAAGGCGACGCCGTCCCACCATTGCGCCGGCTGCGCGGCGTCGGCGTGCACCACCCTCGCGTCGAGCCGCAACCGCGCGAGATTGTCGGTCAATCGTTGCAGGCGGCCGGCATCGCTGTCGAGCGCCCACAGCTCGACGTTCGCCCGCTCCGCGATATGCGAGGTCTTGCCTCCCGGCGCGGCGCACGCGTCGAGCACGCGCATGCCGTCGTGCGCGTCGAGCAGAGGCGCCGCGAGCTGCGCGCCGGCGTCCTGCACCGAGAATGCACCCTCGGCATAGCCCGGCAGTTCGGCGACCGCCGGCGCGGTGGTCAGCACGACACCGGCTTCACCTATGGAAGTGCAGGACATGCCGCGCGCGCGCGACGCTTCGACGTATGCGTCGCGCTTTTCCTGGCGCGCATTGATGCGAAGCGTAAGTGGAGCGCGCGCATTGCCGGCGTTGAGCACCGCGTTCGCGTCGACCCCGTAATCGGCACGCAGGCGCTCGATCCACCAGCGGGGATACGAGTAGCGCGACTCATCATCGCGCGCGATCTCGTCGAGCACGGCGTCTCGCCG
Organism: uncultured beta proteobacterium; assembly: GCA_963816915.1. Classification (GTDB taxonomy): domain Bacteria; phylum Pseudomonadota; class Gammaproteobacteria; order Burkholderiales; family Casimicrobiaceae; genus PALSA-1003. The sequence continues at coordinate 881,804 of CAWFMK010000004.1, read as the reverse complement.
GCGCAGGAAACTGCGAAGAATCGCATTGCTCAATCCCCGCGCCGAGCTTTTTTTCAGACGCCCGGTCGCGTCGACCGCGGCGTCGACGACGGCATAAGGCGCTGCCGCGGTGTGCAACAATTGATACAGCGCCACCCAGAGCAGGGTTTCGACGCTGGCGTCGCTCAGCGGCCGGTCCGCGAGCGCGCGCACAATGCCGCGCACCTGGCCGAGGTAGCGCAGTGTCCCGTATACGAGCTCGTGAAGCAGCGCACGATCTGTGGCGGGCGATCCGTCGTTGATCCCCAGCGCCGCCGGCAGCGGCGTTCCTGAAAGGACGCGGCGGACCGCCTTGGCGGCCAGGCGCTGGGCGCGTTCCATCGGGGCAATGTCAGGCGCCCAGCCGTGCGCCGGGCGCGACATGGCGGCCGGCGAGAAAGGCGGCGGTCGACATGCGACGCGCGCCCGCGAGTTGAACTTCTCGCACGACGAGCGCGCCTTCGCCGCACGCGACGACCATCCCTTCGGCATTCGCGCTGATCACGCTTCCCGGCTCGCCGCAGCTGCCGGAAACAGGGTCCGCGCGCCAAATCTTCAACGTCGCGCCCTGGTAGAGCGTTTGAGCGCCGGGGAAGGGATCGAATGCGCGGACAGCGCGATCGATGACGAGTGCGCCTTCGCGCCAATCGATCGTCGCTTCCTCGCGGCGGATTTTCGCTGCGTAGGTCGCGCCTTCGGGAGGCTGCGGCGTCGCCTGGATGCGGCCTTCGGAGCGCAACGCGCCGAGCGTCTCCACGATCGCTCCCGCGCCGAGTGCGGCGAGCGTGTCGTGCAGCGATCGTGCCGTCTCGCGGGCGCATACCGCGACCTCTCGGCGCGCGATCATCGGCCCGGTATCGAGCCCTTCGTCCATCTGCATGATCGTCACACCGGTGCGGATATCGCCCGCGAGCAGGCAGCGAACGATCGGCGCAGCCCCGCGCCAGCGAGGTAGGAGCGAAGCGTGAATGTTGACGCATCCCAGCCGCGGCCACGAAAGCACGGCGGGGGGAAGCACGAGTCCGTACGCGGCGACGACCAGGACATCGATGGTCGCCTCGAGAAGCGGCGATGTCTCGCCCGCGTCGCGCAGGTTCGACGGCTGGATCACCGCGAGCGAGCGGGCCACCGCGCGCGATTTGACCGCAGAGCTCGCCAATTTGAGCCCGCGCCCGCTGGCGGCGTCGGGCCGGGTCAGCACCAGCGCCACGTCGAAGCCGGCATCGACGATCGCATCGAGCGCGGTAGCGGCGAAGGACGGGGTCCCGGCGAAGCCGACGCGGAAGGGACCCGTCACGGCGGGCCTAGCCGGCGAGGCGTTGTTTTTTCCGGAGCTTGGACGCTAGCCGGGCGCGCTTGAGCGGGGACAGGTAGTCGACGAAGACCTTGCCCAGCAAATGGTCCATTTCGTGCTGGATGCATACCGCCAGCGTGCCGTCGGCCGCCAGCTCGAAGTGCTCGCCGCGCTCGTTTTGAGCGCGGACGATTACGCGAGCCGCCCGCCGTACGCGCTCGTAGTAGCCTGGAACCGAAAGGCAGCCCTCCTCGCACTCGGCCTCGCCCTCGGAAGCGACGATCTCAGGATTGATAAAGACATGCAACTGATCGCGGGACTCGCTGATATCGATCACGATGACACACTTGTGGACGTCAACCTGTGTCGCCGCCAAGCCGATGCCGGGAGCGGCATACATAGTTTCCGCCATGTCGCGGACGAGCTTCTGCACCTCGGGCGTGACCGCCGCGACGGGCGCGGCGACCTTCCTCAGGCGGGGGTCCGGGTACTCGAGAATGAGGAGGCGCGCCATAAATGCTTGCAAAATAGATACTCGGGATGCAGAATGCCTCTTAAGCCCTTATTTTGGGGCGGTTTAGGACGTTTGCAAGTCGTTTGCAATGATGCGCCGACCTATGTTGCGGAGAGGCCAAATGCGCCTAAAGTCTAGCACAGCGAAGGTGTTGATTTCGGTATGCGTGCCGCTGCTCCTGCTCGCCAACGCGCCGGCTCGCGCCGATGACATCCAGCTGCAGGAGAATCGACCCGACCGCTACACCGTGCAGAAGGGCGACACACTGTGGGGCATCGCGGGCCAGTTCCTCAAGCAGCCTTGGCGCTGGCCCGAAGTCTGGCGCATGAATCGCGACCAGATCAAGAATCCGCACTGGATCTATCCGGGCGACGTGATCGCGCTCGACAAGATCGACGGTCAATGGCGACTTTCCGTCGCCAGCAATGGCGCCCGTCCCGACATTCGCGTCTCGCCCACGGTGCGCATTGACCCGCTCGAGGCGCAGGCCATACCGAGCATTCCGCCGGGCGATCTGGCGCCCTATCTCACGCAGCCGATCATCACCGGCTCCGACGGGCTGCCCGGCGCCGCGAAGATCATCGCGGCGCGCGACAACCGGGTGGTGCGAGGCGAAGGCGACTTCGTGTACGCGGTCGGCATCGAGGAAAAGGCGGGCACCCAGTGGTACATCTACCGCCCTGGAAACGTGTTGCGCTCGTTCGACAGCAGCGAGACGCTGGGTTACGAGATGCGTTACCTCGGCACTGCGCGGGTGGAGCGCTTCGGCGAGGTGAGCCGTATGCTGATCACCTCCGCGCGCGAGGAAATCCTGATCAACGACCTGCTCGTTCCCGCGCCGCGCGAGACGCTGGTGAACTACGTTCCGCACGCCCCCGAAACCGCCGTGGACGGACGCGTCATCGAGCTCTATAGCGGGGGCGCCGAGGCGGGCCGCGGGTTCATCGTGATCCTCGACCGCGGCAGCCAGGACGGCCTCGAGATCGGGAACGTGCTGGCGGTCTATCATCCGTTGCCGGTGATACCGGATCCACGTCCCTACGAAGGGCCCGATGTCTTCTCCAAGCTGTGGGAGTCGACGCACGTTATCGTGCCTCCCACCAAGTATCTCAACGTACCTGCCGAACGCTCGGGCTTGCTGTTCGTCTTCCGCGTGTTCGACCGCGTTGCCTATGCGATCCTGCTCAACACCTCCGAGCCGGTCGTGATCGGCGACATGGTACGCAAGCCCTAAGCACTCCTTCAACCGCCCGATGGACATCGACGCTCGCGTCGAGGCGTGGGCGTCGCTGCAACTGATCGCGCAGGTCCCCACCCGCACGCTGGTCGCGCTGCTCAAGGCTCTCGGTGGCCCCGCCGAGGTCCTCGCGGCCCCACGCGCCTCGCTGACTGCGCATGTCCCGGCGGCCATGGCCGCGCGCATCGCGCAAGGCCCCGACCCCGCGCTGCTCGCGCGAACGCTCGAATGGGCGCGTGAGGAAGGCAACGCGCTGATCGCGTGGGATGACGCGCGCTATCCGCGCGCGCTGCTCAGCATCAGCGATCCACCGCCGGTGCTGTTCTTTCGCGGTGATGTCTCGCTGCTGAACCGCCCTGCACTGGCCATCGTAGGCAGCCGCAACGCGACCGCGCAAGGCCGCAAAACAGCGCAAGCGCTAGCGTCAGCGCTCTCGTCCGCAGGCCTTACCATCGTCAGCGGGCTCGCGCTGGGGATCGACGCCGCCGCGCATCGCGGCGGCCTGGAGGGCGAGGGCCGGAGCATCGCGGTCGTCGGTACCGGCATCGACCGGGTGTACCCAGCCGCCAACCGCGACCTCGCGCATCGCCTGGGGGCGGAGGGCGGCATCATCTCCGAGTTTGCGTTGGGCACGCCGCCCTTGCCCGGGAATTTTCCGCGGCGCAACCGACTCATCAGCGGACTTGCGCGCGGCGTGCTCGTCGTCGAGGCGACACTGGCCAGCGGCTCATTGATCACCGCGCGCTTCGCCGCCGAGCAGAACCGCGATGTGTTCGCCATTCCCGGGTCGATCCATTCCCCGTTTTCCAAGGGAAGCCATCGGCTCATCAGAGACGGCGCCAAGCTCGTGGAGTCGGCGCAGGATGTTCTCGAGGAATGGGCAATGGCAGCGCCCGGCATGGCGAGTCGTTCTTCGTCGTCCATCCCCGTGGAAGGCAACGTCGCACAGGTGCTGGACGCGCTGGGGCATGACCCCGCCGACATCGATACATTGAGTGGGCGATGCGGGCTCGCCGCCGACGCCGTGAGCGTTGCCCTGGTTGAACTGGAGCTCGCCGGCGAGGTCGCAAGCCTTCCCGGAGGCCTGTACCAGCGGTTGCATTAACCAGCATTCGCCCAACCTCATGCCAATGCCGCCTTGCCCCACCCTCGGGGCTTGCTTAATATCTGCCCTCCCTTCACGACCATAACCCTGCGAGCAGCATGGCTAAAAGTCTCATCATTGCCGAGAAACCCTCCGTCGCCGCCGACATCGCTCGAGCGCTCGGCGGCTTCACGCGCCATGACGACTATTTCGAGAGCGAGCGCCTACGTGCTGTCATCGGCTGTCGGCCACCTTCTCGAGATCGGCATGCCCGAGGACGAGGAAGTCAAGCGTGGCAAATGGACGTTCGCCCATCTGCCGGCGATCCCATCGAAGTTCGCACTGAAGCCGATCGAAAAGAACGAGTCGAGGCTGAAGCTGCTGCTGAAATTGCTCAAGCGCAAGGACGTTTCCGCGCTGGTCAACGCCTGCGACGCCGGACGCGAAGGCGAGCTCATCTTCCGCAACATCGCGCAATTCGCCGGCACCAGCAAGCCGATGCGTCGACTGTGGCTGCAATCGATGACTCCGGCGGCGATCCGCGATGGGTTCGAGCAATTGCGCAGCGACGAGGCGATGCGCCCGCTTGCCGATGCTGCCGTCTGCCGGTCCGAGTCCGACTGGCTGGTAGGCATCAACGGCACGCGCGCGATGACGGCGTTCAACTCGCGCTCGGGGGGCTTCCAGCTCACGACGGTGGGCCGGGTGCAGACGCCCACGCTCGCGATCCTGGTCGATCGCGAGGCGAAGATCCGCGCCTTCAAGTCGCGCGATTACTGGGAAGTGCACGGCACCTTCCGCGCCGCCGGTGGCGAATATGGCGGACGCTGGTTTGACGAGACATTCAAGAAGTCGGACGACGATGCGGATGCACGCGCCGAGCGCCTGTGGGACGAGGCGCGCGCTCGCGCGCTGGTCGAGAAATGCGACCGCAGGCCGGGAACGGTCACCGAGGAGAGCAAGCCTTCGACGCAGGCTGCTCCACTGCTCTACGACCTCACCAGCCTGCAGCGCGAGGCCAACGGACGCTTCGGTCTGTCCGCACGCACGACGCTGTCGCTTGCGCAGGCGCTCTACGAAAAGCACAAGGTCCTGACGTATCCGCGGACCGATTCGCGCGCGCTGCCCGAGGACTATCTTCCGACCGTTAAGTCGACGCTCGAGTCCCTGCGCGAATCCAACGCCTATGCAGTATTCGCCGGGCAGGTCCTCAAGAACAAGTGGGTCAAGCCCAACAAGCGGATCTTCGACAACAGCAAGATCTCGGATCACTTCGCGATCATCCCCACGCTTCAGCGTCCCAGGAGCCTCAACGAGCTCGAGGCGAAACTCTACGACCTGGTGGTGAAGCGCTTTCTCGCGGTGTTCTATCCAAGCGCGGAGTACCTGCTAACCACGCGGATCACGCGCGTGGAGAGCGAGCCCTTCAAGACCGAAGGCAAGGTGCTCGTTACGCCGGGCTGGCTGGCGGTCTACGGCAAGGAGGCGCAGTCTGACGCCGACGCGACGCTTGCGCCGGTGCTACCCAACGAGCGCGTCGCCACGCAGAAGATCGAGGCCGTCGCCAACCAGACGCGTCCGCCAGCGCGCTACAACGAAGCCACGCTGCTTTCGGCGATGGAAGGCGCAGGCAAGGCCATCGAGGACGACGAGCTGCGCGAGGCAATGCGCGAAAAGGGCCTGGGCACGCCCGCCACGCGCGCACAGATCATCGAAGGGTTGATTCTCGAGAAGTACGTGCACCGCGACGGGCGCGAGCTCACGCCCACCGCCAAGGCATTCTCGCTGATGACGCTGTTGCACGGGCTCGGCGTGCCGGAGCTCTTTTCCCCCGAGCTCACCGCCGAGTGGGAATTCAAGCTCGCGCAGATGGAGCACGGGAAGCTCAAGCGCTCGCAGTTCATGCGCGAGATCATCGGGATGACGCAGCACATCGTCGGGCAGGCGAAGAATTTCGAAAGCGATACCATTCCCGGCGACTTCGCCACGCTCGAGGCGCGCTGCCCCAAGTGCGGCGGAGAGGTGCACGAGAACTATAAGAAATTCCAGTGCCAGGCCTGCGAGTTCGGCATGTGGAAGATCATTGCCGGACGCCAGCTCGAGATCCCCGAGGCCGAGGCGCTGCTTACCCAACGCGAAGTCGGTCCCATCGAAGGGTTTCGCAGCAAGCTCGGACGTCCCTTCGCGGCCAAGCTCCGGCTCAACGACGCCTACGAAGTGCAGTTCGATTTCGGCGATGGACAAGGCGAAGGAAGCGATGCCGAAGCGCCGGACTTCAGCGGCCAGGAACCGCTCGGTCCGTGTCCGAAATGTGGCGCGCGCGTATTCGAGCTTCCGAGCGCGTACGTGTGTGAGAAAGCGGTCGGTCCGGAAAAGACCTGTGATTTCCGCTCCGGTCGTGTGATTCTGCAGCGTCCCGTCGAGCGTGCGCAAATGCAAAAGTTGCTCGCGGACGGCAAGACCGATCTGCTGCAGTTCGTGTCGTCGCGCACGCGCCGGCCCTTCGCTGCTTTCCTGGTGCGCCAACCCGACGGCAAGATCGGCTTTGAATTCCAGGCCAAAGCGCCGGGCGCCAAGACACGCGGCGGCGGCCCTGGCGGAGCGACAGCGGCGCTACGGGTGCTTGGCGCGCATCCCAAGGACAAGAAACCCGTGGAACTGCACAGCGGCCGATACGGCCCCTACGTGAAGCATGGCGCAATCAACGCCACCGTTCCCGATCCCGATCAGCTTGAGTCGCTGACGCTCGACCAGGCGCTCGATCTGCTTTCCGCCAAAACCAAAAAGCCTGGCGGCAAGGTTTCCAAGGCACCGAAGACGGCCGCCAAAGCGCCCGCCAAGCCGGTGCGCCGGAAGCGCGCTGCGTAGCGTCGTCATCCGCCCTCGTCCAGACCGATGCGCTGGATGCGATACGGTTACTGGCAGACGGTGCCGGGCGCGCGGGCATCCGGTGGTCCGCGTCAGCCGTACTCGCGGTTTTCGGCAGGTACCGGACATTGGCGAAGTGCGTCACGATTCTGCGTGCAGTGCGGCGAGGTACCCAATGGCTTGATCGATCGCCGTTGCGCGAGGCATTGCCCGCCCCTCGGCCAACGCCGCATCGTACCCAGCGTCACCCAGCGCTGCCCGAGACTTCGCGCGATACGGGTCGATGAAGCCGCGATCGAGCACATCGCTCGAGGAAAGAGAGCCTAGGAGGACTTCTGCCACACCCCACAGTCGCGCTGCCTGTTCGTGATGCCCCGTGTACGAGGCGAGCACGCCCGCTACGCTGAAGCACTCCGAAAAGTTGAGCCGACCGCCGAATCTCCGGGCTATATCGACGGCCGCGTTCAGGTGGCGTCGCGCGGAAGCGGGATCGTCGCCGACGACGGCGAGGAAGGCGAGCTTGACCAGCGCGAACGATTGCCAGTCGGGCATATCCAGCTCGGAGGCGATTCCGAAGACTTGTTCATTGAACCGTCGCGCATCGGCAACATCGCCTCGATCGAGTGCGACGCGTCCCAGCACGTGGAGAAATATGGCCTCGAGCCAACGGTCCCCCGAGGATCGGCTGGTCGCGAGGCCCGCCTGGGCGAGGGCCGATGCTGCTGCGGTGTCGCGCTGCCACCGCAGCACGTTGACAAGGTTCGACATGTTGTGGAGCTCGAGCGTGCTGTTGCGGAGCTCGATATTGATCTTCCGCGCCTGTTCCAGCAGAGACCGGGCCCGGGAAATGTCGACATTCCAGTCGAGCACTCGCGCGAGGTTGTTGAGCGCAATCGCCTCCGTCTTGCGGTCACCGGCCTCGCGGCTCAGCGTGAGTGCATTTTCCAGGAGGACGCAGTTCTCGGCTTCGGGCACGTTGTTGCCAATGCTCCCGGCAGTGACCAGCGCCTTTGCGCGCGCTGCCTTATCGCCAGCGCGCGGCGCCTGTGCCAGCGCCTTCATGCACGCACGGTACCCTTCCTGCCAGTAACCGCGCCGGCTCCAGAACCTATATAGAGCTCCGCAAAGCCGAAGAGCTAGGTCGGCACGCTCCTGCGCCTCGAAGGACCAGGCGAGCGCAGCGCGCACGTTATCGTGATTGACCTCAAGCAGGTCGAGTGCAAGCTTCTGCTGCGGACCACCAACGAGCGAAGGTTCCACTCGCTCGGCCAGCCGCACGTACCAGTCAAAGTGCCGCTCGCGGACTGCGGCCTCCTCGCCGGCAGCCAACAGGCGCTCCCGGGCGAATTCCCGGATCGTTTCCAACAGTCGATAGCGCCCTCTGCTGCTCTCGGCCAGCACGAGGGACTTGCCGATGAGGCTCGACAGCAGGTCGAAGATGTCGCTCTGCGACAGGCCGTCCCCCGCGGCGACCGCTTCGGCCGCTTCGAGGTCGAAGCCCCCAATAAAGACCGAGAGTCGCGCGAAGAGAGTTCTGGCGGCCTCGGAGAGGAGTTCGAAGCTCCAGGCGATGGTCGCGCGCAGCGTTTGCTGCCGCGGCAGCAAGGTACGGCTGCCTCCCGTCAACAACCGGAACCGGTCGTTCAACCGCTCTACGATCTTCTCGACCGGCAGCATCGCAACGCGAGCCGCGGCCAGTTCGAGTGCAAGCGGCATCCCGTCAAGCCGCACGCAAAGTTCCGCGATCGCCGAGGCACGCTGACAGGTCAAGTCAAAGCCCTGTTGATGGAGTCGGGCGCGTTCGACAAAGAGCTGAACCGCCTCGGACCCGGAGAGCGCGGCGAGCTCTGTGCCGCTGGCGGGAAGGGAAAGGGGGGAAAGTTGATAGCACTGCTCGCCTACGACACCTAGCGCCTCGCGACTGGTCGCGAGAATCCGAAGATCCGGTGCCGTGCGCAGCAGCGACTCGACCAAACTGGCGCACGCCTCGATCAGATGTTCGCAGTTGTCCAGTATCAGCACCGCATGCATCGGTCGCATGTGGGAACGCAGCGTTTCCGTGAGCGGCTCGGAGCCGACCTCTTTCACCCCAAGCGTTTGTGCGATCGCATTGGGCACGAACGTGGGGTCGACCATCGGCGCCAGATCGACAAACCATACACCGTCCGACCAATCGTCCTCCACATCGGCCGCGACCTTGAGGGCGAGTCGTGTCTTTCCGACGCCGCCCGGGCCGATCATAGTCACCGAGCGGCTGCACGCCAGGAGCGCCCGAAGCTCTGCCAGTTCCTTCACACGGCCGACGAATGAAGTGAGCGCATCGGGCAGATTCGAGCGAGCGGCGGTGCTGCTTGGATTGCGCGCGTTCTCGTCAGGAGCCTTGGCGACCGGACCCACGAACCGATAGCCGCGCCGGGTGAGCGTTTCGATCCAATGCTCGCCACCGGGCGCCTGCGCAAGCGCACGGCGAATCGCCGAGATTTGGACAGTGAGATTGTTCTCTTCGACGACTGTACCCGGCCATGCTTCATCTATGAGGCGTGCTTTGGGCACGTACTCGTACGCGGATTCCACCAGGAGCCCCAGCACGGCTGCGGCGCGAGGACCCAGCGCGACCGGTGTCCCGTCCCGCGTCATCAACTTCGCGACCGGATCGAGCCGGAATGGGCCGACCTGGTAAGCGCCGACACCGCGATTCGACGCGCCGCGCGGCGCGTCGTCTTGCAACGAAGACCGGCTGATGTCGGGGCCTCTCACGGGTAGCAAGGTAAACGCAGTTGATGTTTAGGCAAATATTAGCGGTTTCTTCAGGACAGCGCCCCAGCGATTGGCGAAGCTGTCTCCCACATTGAGTGGAGCTGCACGACGATGCACTGGAATTCGACGCGAACGCAAGGCGACGGACTCCTTTTTCAGGATGGCCGGCGACGGGGGAACGAACCAGCCCGATTGCGCCTTAGAGGGCGCCAATCAATTACGAATCGGAGATCACCATGGGTGCAGGCGAGATGCTAGATCGTTACGGAACACGCATGCGGTTGGCCCTCAAGCAGGTCCTCGTAATCTGCATCGTACTCGCCGCCGTTGGCTACGGAATGTCGATAATGGGCGAGCATTCGCCCGCCTCGCCGGCCGAGGCGGCTGCCGCGGCGTCCGCACGCGAGGCTGCCGTTGTGCCTCGTCCCGCCTCGCCGGACGACCGCGTCCAGCGCGAGGACGATCCGCGGCCCTGCGAGCCCGAGCGGGGAATCAACGAACGCTGCACCTATTGACGCGCACGCGCGCAGCGAGAACGCAGATTGCCGTCGGATGGCCGCGCTAGGCGGATCACCACCGACCTTCTATCAAACTGGGTCGAACATCGAGCGCTCGTGGTTTCCTCCAAACGGACGCCGCGAAATTTCGGTGTCCTTTTTTTTGATTTTGCAAGCGCCGAGCCCCGACATCGAGCCAAGGCGGTGTTACGCACTGGCCAACACACCGAGGAAGGCGCGACCATGAACCAACGCACGACAGCGTTTCATCACGAGCCCGGAGGTCGCCGCTGCCTCTACGCGACACCGCTACCGGGTCGCCATCGCTGCACAGCGCGTGTCAGGTCGCGAAGTGCGTCACACGAACGCGCTTTCCTTCCGGCCCGAGATCCTTAACACCACGAACACCGCGAGGCCGGTGGCGGCCAACAAGATGGTCGACAACGCTGAGGCCGTGCCGAACTCCCCGTCGAGCACTGAGAGATAAATGCGCACGGGCATGGTCATGGTGTGGCCGACGTAAAGGATCAGCGAGCTCGACAGTTCGTTGATTGCGGTGATGAAGCTCATCAGCGCGCCAGCGATGACGCCGGGCAGCATCAGCGGCAGCGTGACCTTGAAGAAAGCGCGACCGGGCGGGGCGCCCAGGCTGATCGCCGCTTCCTCGATGCCGCTCCTGATCTGCTTCAGGATTGCCGTGCTCGACCGCACCGCATACGGCAGCCGGCGGATGAACAGCATCAGGACGATGATCGTTGCAGAGCCGGTGATCTGGAGCGGCGGCACGTTGAAGGTGACCACAAAGGCCAGCCCCATCACCACGCCCGGCACGATGTAGGGAACCAGCAGCAGGCTGTCGAGCGCACCGGCCGCCAGCGTTTCGCGCCGTGCGAGTAGGTGGCCGATCAGGGTGCCGAGGATTACGATCAACACCACCGCCGCGGTCGAGTACGCGAAGCTGTTGGCGATGACGTGCGGTACCTCGCCCAGAATTCGGGCGTAGCTGTCCAGACTGAATCCAGGATGGAACACCGGCCCGCGGGTCTTGCGAAACGATGTGAAGATGACGACCAGTGAGGGCAGCGAGCCCACGAGCACAATGGCGTAACAGACGAAATGCGCTGCGGCCGAGGCGGGAGGCGAGAGCGGCCGCCGTGCAGGACGCCGAATCAAGGATCCCGCGATATCGCCTCGACGGACCGCCCAGCGCTGTAGCATCACGACCGACATGCAAATAGCGATCAGCACAACGCTGGTTGCGGAGGCGAGCCCTGGATTGCCGCCCATTTCAGCGGTAAACAAGTCGAACGCACTGGTCGCCAGCAGGCGTACCTTGCCGCCGACGATTGAAGGCGTGCCGAAATCGGCGATGGACAGCACGAAGGCGAGCAGCGCGCCGCTACTGACGGCCGGAAATACCAAGGGCAGCGTCACCTTGAAGAAGCGGCGCCAAGGCCCGGCCCCAAGACTTTCCGCGGCCTCTTCCACCGCGGGACTGATCGCATCCAGCCCGCTGGCTGTCAACAAAAAGACGAAGGGATAGAACTTCAAACTGAACACCAGAAGAATGCCGAGCATCCCGTAGATCGGCGGCAACGCTATGCCAGCGTCCGCCAGCAAAGCGCGCATCCAACCGTTTGAACCCAGCATCATGATCCACGCGTAGGCGCCGATGAACGGCGGCGACACCAACGCCAGCACCGCCAGTGTGGCGAGCAGGTCGCGGCCGGTTATCTCAAAGCGGGCGGTTAGCACGGCAAGCGGGATGCCGAGCAGCATCGCACCGAGCATGCCGCCCACGCCGACGATCAGGCTGTTGAAGAGTGCGTCTCGATAGGCGTGATGTCCAAGGATTTGCCCAAAGTTGGCAAGCGTCAGGGCACCGTTGCGATTGTCGATCACGCTGTCAGCGATGATGCTGTAGAGCGGCCATATCATGAGCACCGCGACCACCGCCAGCGCCAGCGCGACGACGCCCGACCAGAAATCGAGCCGGCGACGCCTCATGCCGCGGCCTCGATCCGCCGGTCCGTCGCCGGGTCGAACATGTGCAGGCCCGCAATAGGCAGGATCAATCGCAGCCGCGCTCCCGCCTGTTCCAGCAGACGGCGCTCCGGCCGGTGCACGTGCGCCAGGACTTGCCGTCCCGTATCCAGTCGCACGCGATAAGCCGCCTCGCGCCCGGCGAAGCTCACCTTTTCGACCGTGCCGTCGAGCGCTAGCGCGTCGCGCGGTACGGCGTGTCCCGGCGTGGCCAGCGTCATGTCCTCTGGCCTGATCGCCATCGTCACGCGATCGCGGCCCGTCAGTGCGGGCAGTCGGTGCGGCGTTGCGCCGAGCGCCAGTGCGCCGCCACTGCCGACCGGCAGGTCCGCGATCACATTCATTGCGCCCACGAAGGAAGCGACGAACAACGTCGCCGGTCGGGCATAGACGTCCCATGAGGTGCCTATCTGGTGGACGCGGCCGCCTTGCATCACGCAGATGCGGTCGGAGAGGACCAGCGCTTCGTCTTGGTCGTGCGTGACGTAGATCGTGGTGATCCCTAGCGAATGTTGAAGATCGTGGATGTCGTCGCGCAACTCGATGCGCAATTTCGCGTCGAGATTCGACAGCGGTTCGTCCATCAACAGGATCTGCGGCTCGATGACCACGGCCCGGGCCAGACCCACGCGCTGCTGCTCGCCACCCGAAAGCTGGTACGGTAGTCGCTCGGCACGACCGGACAAGCGCACGAGATCGAGGGCGCGGGCCACGCGCTCGGCGATTTCACGGCGCGGACGGCGCCGGTTCCGAAGCCCGAAGGCTACGTTGTCGCCCACCGTCATGTGCGGAAAGAGGGCGTAGTCCTGGAACACCAGGCCAATATCGCGGCGATGCGCGGGCATGTCGTCGATGCGCCGGCCGGCCACCCACACCTCGCCCCTGTCCTGGCGCGTGAATCCCGCCACAGTGCGCAGCAGCGTGGTCTTGCCGCAACCCGACGGTCCCAGCAGTGTGAAGAACTCGCCTGATTCGATGGCGAGGTCGATATCGTCAAGCGCCTGCAGCCCCGGGTAGCGCTTGCTTATGTGCCGCAGTTCGACCTGGGCCATGGGATGTCACGGCTAGAGGTTTGGCAGCGCCGTTCCAGGCGCCGCCGGCGGCAAGCACGGATCGCGTGCTGTCTCAGCGCGCGAGCATCAAGGCGCGCCACTTGTCGATATATTCCTGGCGCTTGTTTGCCGCGTTCCGGATGTCGTACTTGACCAGCTTGATCTCATCCATCGGCTTCAACGCCGCCAAGGGCTTCGTGTCCTTGCGAATGGGCCTGCGGCCGAGCTCCTGCACCACTATTTCTTGAACCGGCGCGCTCAACGCCCAGTCGAGGAACGCCTTGCCCGCCATTGGGTTCGGCGCGCGTTTGCACAGCGCCATGCCGTCGGCAATGGCCGAGGTGCCGTCCTCCGGATAGACAATGGCGACCGGTCCGCCGCCCTTGAGATAAAGATAGGCGTTGTCCTCGAGCGTGATCCCGACCACGGCCTCGCCATCGTTGACGAGGCGCGGCACCGCGCCGGAGCTGGCGGAGATGTTCAGGTTGTTGAACACGCCCTTGAACCGGTCCCACCCCGCCGCCTTGTCGCCGTAGATGGTGAGGAAGGTGTTGAGCTGCATATACGACGAGCCCGACTTCTCGGCATCGGCCATCCAGACTAGGTTCTTGAACCGCGGCTGCGCGAGATCGGACCAGGACTTCGGATAGTCCTCGGGCTTCAGTTTCCTGGTATTGACGACGAAGACATTGACAACGCCGGTATAGGGAATCCACGCGCCGCCCGATTTGAACACGTCGGCGATCATCGCGTATTCCTTGGGCTGATAGGGGTCGAGCAGCGCCGTGTTGGCTTCGAGCAATTCGGCCCCGATACTCCAGATCACATCGCACTTGGGATTGGCAGCCTCGGCGCGCGCACGATTTATGATGTCGCCTGATCCGGCCTTTACCACGTCGGCTTTGATGCCCGTGGCTTTCTCGAACTCCGGGATCAACCGCTCGACCATGTTGGCGGTGTGCGCGGTATAGACGCTCACGCGCTGCTGCGCTCCGACGGAAAATGTCAGGCACGCCATGAGTGCGGCACCGAGCACGACGACCGGAATTCGATCGGGCATCACTGCTTTCCTTCGTTCTATAGCTGTAGCCGTCGCTGTCGCGGCGACGGTGCTGATACTATAAGGTACGCCGCGTGCCCGCAATCGGAGCGCTACGGTTTCCCCGCGATGCAGGGCAGCGCATGAAGATCGAGCCGTTCAGCGAGCAGGTGCAAGCCACAAGCACCAACCCACTGCGTGAGCGTCGAGCGCGGGATCGCGACGCCCGCCCGCTCGAAGATCCTTCCTGTCGAATGCACCGGGGCGCTTCATCTGGGCGAGTCCGGAACAAGGCTCAGTTGCAGGCGTTGGTGATCAGATTACCGTGGCGTCGCATCGGCGCAGAGGCGATTCGCGTGGCATGAAAAAGGTTCAGCTGGCTCGGATGGACGCGCAGCAACCGAGCGAGTTCGCCGCTGAGCTGCGTTTGAAGAACAGTGACGGGAAGATGTAAGTCTCGAAGTCGGCAGCATCCACTGGGCCGGGCAGGATGTTCGCCGACCGCCGCAGGTCTGCTTCAAGTCGCGCTAGGCTTACGCCCTACACAACATCCGCTCCGGAGATCAGACGTCCAGATTGCGCACGCCGAGCGCGTTGCTCTCGATGAACGCGCGACGGGGCTCGACTTCCTCGCCCATGAGCGTGGTGAAGATCTCGTCGGAGACGATGCCGTCCTCGATCTGGACCTTGAGCAGGCGCCGGGCCTTCGGATCCATGGTGGTCTCCCACAACTGCTCGGGATTCATCTCGCCCAGTCCTTTGTAGCGCTGGATCGCCACCGCATCGCGCGCCTCGCCCAGCAGCCAGTCCAGCGCCTGCTTGAACGTCTGCGCCGCCGCGCTTTTTTCGCCGCGGCGTACGACCGCGTCGGGCTGCATCAGTCCTTGCATCACGTCGGCTGCAACACGCAATTGCGTGTAGTCACCGCTGGCGATGAAGTCGGCATCGATCGCCGTGGCGTGCGGCGTGCCATGACGCCTGCGCACGATGATCAGGCGGTGCTGCTCGGTGTGCTCGTCGTAGCGCGCTTCGACGGTGACGTCCGGATCGCCGATGCTACGCATGAGTTCGGCCGCGCTCGCGGTGGCGTCGGCGCTCGACGAAAGGTCCAATTTCACTCCCGTCAGCAGCGCATACAGCGCTGCGGGTTCGATCGCGCGCGACACGCGGTCGATCACCGCTTCGGCGAGCAGGTACTGGCGAGCGACGTTTTCCAATGCAGCGATCGACAGCGCAGGACGCCCGCCACCGGGCTCGAGCGCCGCGCCCTTGAGCGCGACCTTGAGCAGATGCTGCTTGAGATCGTGGTCGTCCTTGAGATAGGTCTCTTCCTTGCCCTGCTTGACCTTGTACAGCGGTGGTTGCGCGATGTAGATGTGACCGCGCTCGACCAGGTCGAGCATCTGCCGGTAGAAGAATGTCAGCAGCAGCGTACGGATATGCGAGCCGTCGACGTCGGCGTCGGTCATGATGATGATGCGGTGATAGCGCAGCTTGTCGGCGTTGTACTCGTCCTTGCCGAATCCGGTGCCGAGCGCGGTGATGAGCGTCAGGATTTCCTGCGAGCTGATGAGTTTTTCGAATCGAGCGCGCTCGACGTTCAGGATCTTGCCGCGCAGCGGCAGGATCGCCTGGAACTTGCGATCGCGCCCCTGCTTCGCCGAGCCGCCCGCCGAATCGCCCTCGACCAGGTAGATCTCGCAAAGCGCGGGATCGCGTTCCTGGCAATCGGCGAGCTTTCCGGGCAATCCCATCCCGTCGAGGACGCCCTTGCGGCGCGTGAGTTCCCGCGCCTTCCGCGCCGCCTCGCGGGCGCGTGCGGCATCGATGATCTTGCTGCAGATGATTCGCGCGTCGGACGGATTCTCCAGCAGGAATTCATTGAGCTTGCTGCCGACGACTTCCTGAACGATCGGCTGCACTTCGGACGAGACGAGCTTGTCCTTGGTCTGAGACGAGAACTTGGGCTCGGGCACCTTGATGGAGAGCACGCAGGTCAGGCCTTCGCGCATGTCGTCGCCGGTGGTCTCGACCTTCGCCTTCTTGGCGAGCTCCTCTTTTTCGATGTAGCTGTTGAGGGTGCGCGTCATCGCCTGCCGCAGCCCGGTAAGGTGCGTACCGCCGTCGCGCTGCGGAATGTTGTTGGTGAAACACTGCACCGATTCCGCGTAGGAATCGTTCCACTGCATTGCGACTTCGACGATGGTGCCGTCCTTCTCCCCAACTGCGTGGAAAATCTTGGAGTGCAGCACGCTCTTGCTGCGATTCATGTATTCCACGAAGCCCTTGATGCCGCCGGTGAAGGCGAAGTTTTCGCTCTTGCCGTCGCGCTGGTCGACCAGCTCGATCTTCACGCCGTTATTGAGGAACGACAGCTCGCGGATGCGCCGCGCCAGGATCTCGTAGTGATACTCGACGGTGCCGAAAGTGACCTTCGACGCCATGAAATGCACCTCGGTGCCGCGGCGCTCGGTGCTTCCCTGCTGCGCCAGCGGCGACACCGGAACGCCGTCGCGGAACTCGATCTGATGCACCGTTCCGTCGCGCCAGATCTTGAGCTTGAGCCATTCCGACAGCGCGTTGACCACCGACACGCCGACGCCATGCAGCCCACCCGAAACCTTGTACGAGTTCTGGTCGAACTTGCCGCCCGCGTGCAACTCGGTCATCACGATCTCGGCGGCCGAGCGCTTGAATTCGTCGTCGTCCTTGATCGCGGTGGGAATGCCGCGGCCGTTGTCGACCACCGACACCGAATTGTCGGCGTGGATCACGACCTTGATGTCATCGCAGAAACCCGCCAACGCCTCGTCGATCGCGTTGTCGAGCACCTCGAAGACCATGTGATGCAACCCGGTTCCGTCGGAGGTGTCGCCTATGTACATGCCCGGGCGCTTGCGTACGGCCTCGAGACCTTTGAGGATCTTGATGCTGTCGGCACCATAGTCACTGCCATCGTCGGCCGGCTTCGGATTGGGTAGACTCATTTGCAGTTTTCTCTGCGCAAGTTCAGCTCGCGGCAGCCTTTAAAGCGCAGACGCCGACGTTGCAGTCGGCGCCGTTGATGGGCAGCACGGATCGCGCACGCGCTAGATCCGCATGGGCATGACGACGTACTTGTAGTCCGCACGCCCGGGCATCGTGACCAGAGCGCTCGAATTGGCGTCGCCGAATGCGAGAACGACGCGCTCGGTGCCGAGGTTTTGCAGCACATCGAGCAAATACGTGATGTTGAATCCGATATCGAGCGCTTCGCCTTTGTAGGCGACCTCGAGCTCTTCTTCGGCTTCCTCCTGTTCGCTGTTGGTGCAGATGATCTTGAGCTCGTTGTCGCCGAGCACGATGCGCACGCCGCGAAATTTCTCGTTGGACAGGATCGCGGCTCGCTGCAGTGCCTGCAGGAACTCGATGCGCGAGAGCTCGATCTGCTTCGAATGTCCCGTCGGAATGACACGGTTGTAATCGGGAAACTTGCCGTCGACGACCTTGCTGACCAGCTCGATGTTGGAGAAGCGGAAGCGGACCTGGTTGGCGAGCAGATCGATGGTCAACTCTGAATCGCTGTCCTCGAGCAGCTTGCCAAGTTCGAGCACGGTCTTGCGCGGCAGGATGACTTCCTGGCGGGCGTAGCTGCCGGGCACTGCCAAGCTCGCGTACGATAAGCGATGGCCATCGGTCGCCACGGTCTGCAGCGAACCGCTGTCGACCACCAGCAGCATGCCGTTGAGATAATAACGAATGTCCTGCTGCGCCATCGCGAACTCGGCGAGCTTGAGCAGCGAGCGAAATTCCTTTTGCGGAAGCACGATGGTCTGCTGCTTTTCCTGCGCCAGGGTGATGCGCGGATAATCGGTCGCCGGCAGCGTCTGGAGGTTGAAGCGCGAGCGTCCGGCACGCACCGTCATGCGGTTGGCGGATGTTTCGGCGCTCACCGCGCTGTCGTCCGGCAGCGCGCGCAGCAGATCCTGCAGCTTGCGCGCCGCGACGGTGATCGATTGCTCCTTGGCGCCGGCGAGTTCGCTGTGCGCGGTGATCTGCATCTCGAGATCGGTCGCGGTGACGAACAGGTTTCCGTTTTTCTGTTCGAGCAGGACGTTGGCAAGAATGGGAAGCGTGTGTCGGCGCTCGACGATGCCCGAGACAGCCTGAAGTGGTCTGAGCAATGCGTCTCGTGGCACTTGTTTTAGTTGCATTGTTTAAACCTGATTAACAGCTAACAGGAGTCGTCGACTTTGCGGTACAACCGCGAAATAGTCCGTTGCATCCGGGCCTTGGATGGAGTCCGACACGCGGGAAAAAATCTGTGCAAGCTGTGCAGCGTTTGGGGATGAAATCACGCCGTCGAATTTGGGGCCGACAATTCACAAATTATAGCGCGAAATCACTGCCATTCATACCCTTGTCGAGACCTAGTTTCGAAGAACCTGCAACAGAAAATTCACGTCGTGGCTGATCTCGGGAACCGATTCGCGAAGCTTGGCGATCTGACGGCACGCGTGCAGCACCGTGGTGTGATCGCGGCCGCCGAAATTGCTGCCGATTTCGGGTAGCGAAAGCTGGGTGAGTTCCTTGGCGAGCGCCATCGCTACCTGGCGCGGCCGAGCGACCGCGCGTGAGCGCTTCTTCGAATGCATGTCCGAGATACGGATCTTGTAGTAGTCGGCGACGGTCTTCTGGATGTTCTCGATCGAGATCTGCCGGTTCTGCACCGCGAGCAGATCGCGAAGCGCGTCCTTGGCCAGCGCCAGCGAGATCTCCTGCCCGTGGAAGGTCGAATACGCGAGGATGCGCTTGAGCGCCCCTTCGAGCTCGCGCACGTTGGAGCGGATATGCTTGGCGATGAAGAACGCCACCTGCTCGTCGAGCTTGACACCGGTCTGCGCGGCCTTGGAAAGCAGGATCGCCACCCGCATCTCGAGCTCGGGGGGTTCGAGCGCGACGGTCAATCCCCAGCCGAAGCGCGAGATCAGCCGCTCTTCCATGCCCGAGATCTCTTTCGGGTAGGTATCGCAAGTGATCACGACCTGCTTGCGCGCCTCGATCAGCGTGTTGAACAGATAGAAGAACTCCTCTTGCGTGCGGTTCTTGCCGTTGAAGAACTGAATGTCGTCGATGAGCAGCAGATCGAGTGAGCGGTAATAGCGCTTGAAATCGTCGAAGGCCTTGTGCTGGTAGGCGCGAACGACGTCGGAGACGTAGGTCTCCGCGTGGATGTAGCGGATCTTGGCACTCGGGTTGTTCTCGAGAATATGGTTGCCGATGGCCTGGATCAGGTGAGTCTTGCCCAGCCCTACTCCACCGTAGACGAATAGCGGGTTGTACGATGTCGGATGCTCCGCCACTTGCATGCCGCCTGCGCGCGCGAGCTGATTCGCCTTGCCGGCCACGAAGGAGGCGAAGGTGAAGGTCGGATTCAGACTCGCCTGCTCGCCGCGGCGATCGGCGGCCGCAGGCGCCTCCGACGACCTCACGGCCGCCGCGGGTGCCGGCCGCTCAGCGGCGTCGGCGACGACGAAGGCGAGCCTAAGTGGCCGGCCCAGCGCAACGCCGGCGAGCTCTTCGATACGTCCCGCGAAGCGCTCCTTCACCCACTGCAGGACGAAGCGGTTGGGCGCGATCAGGCGCAGATTCTCGCCCGCGTGCTCGAGTCTGAGCGGGCGGATCCACGTGTTGAACTGCTGCGCCGTCAGCTCTCGCTGAAACGAGTCGAGACAACTCTGCCAGAACACCGGTGTCGACATGAATGATTTGCGGGAAGGCCACGGAGATCGGGTCCCGAATGGGAGCCGCCGTCGGACGCATTGTACTCCCGCGCCGCCAAAGTTATCCACAGCGGCAACTGATGTCGCAGTTGACAGCAAGCGGCGCAAAACGCTCTAATGTAAGGCTTTTTCGACGAAGGTCCATCATGAAACGCACTTTTCAACCGTCGGTGGTTCGCCGCAAGCGCACCCACGGCTTCCGCAGCAGGATGAAGACCGCCGGCGGACGCAGGGTCCTGCGCGCACGGCGCGCCAAGGGCCGCGCCCGGTTGGCGGTCTAGCGGTTGCGATAACGGCGTCGCCGGCAATCGGCTCCTCGCGTGCGCAGCGGCTATCCGGCAACAAGACGTTCGCCCGTCTGTTCCGGGAGGGCCATCGCGTTACCGGCCGGCAGTTGCAGATCATCGCCGCGGCAGCCGCGGCGCCGGGTACCGGTCGCCACGGATTCATCATCGCCAAGGTCCACCTCAAGCGCGCAGTTGACCGTAACTACGTGCGGCGAACCGTGCGGGAGACCCTGCGCGGACGCCGGTTGGTCGCCTCCGACTTCGATATCATCGTGAGGCTGCGCGCGAGTTGCGCGCGCGGCAGCCTGCGCGACCTGGCCGAAGAAACCGCGGCGCTGATCGACGCGCTGGCAGCCTCGAAGGCCCGATGAAGGCGCTCCTGCTTTTGCTGTTGCGCGGCTATCAGTACGCCGTGCGCCCGATGCTGGGCGCGAATTGCCGTTTTTATCCGAGCTGTTCCGACTATGCGCGTGAAGCGATCACGCGCCACGGTGTGTGCAAGGGTGCGTGGCTGACGCTGCGCCGCATCGCGCGCTGCCATCCCTACCACCACGGCGGCTTCGATCCGGTGCCCTGAAGACCGCCGTCTACGATTGCTACCATGGATATCCAACGCCTCATTCTTTTCGTGATCTTCTCGTTCTCCGCGCTGTTCCTCTGGGAAGCGTGGCAGCGGGAGCACCGTCCGCCGGTACCGGTGACCAGCGCCGCCCCACCGGCCAGCAAGGCGACAGACGCAATTCCCGCGCCGCCCGCAGGTGCGACGGCCGCACCTGCCGTCCCGGGGTCGACGTCGTCGCCGGCGCTGCCCGCCGGCGAGACCGTGGTCGTCAAGACCGATCTTTATACGGCGCACATCGATACGCTGGGGGCGGTCGTCACCGAGTTGGCGTTGACCGCGCACCGCGATACGCGCGATGAAACAAAGCCGTATGTTCTGCTGCAGCGAAACGCCGATCGGACGTTCATCGCCCAGTCAGGCCTGCTCGGTGAGGGCATGCCGAATCATCGCACCCTCTGGAAGCAGCTTCCCGGGCCGCGCGAGCTCGCTCCGGGCGCCAACAGCGTCGACGTCAAGCTGGAAGCGACCGCCGCCAACGGCGACAAAGTCGTGCAGACACTTACTTTCCATCGTGGCACCTACGTCATCGACGTGGCTTACGAAATCACCAACGCTGGCAGCGCGCCGATCGCGCCCTTCGCGTATTTCCAGCTCACCCGTGATGCCAAGACGCCGGTGGTCCAAAGCTCAATGGCACCCGCCGCGTACACCGGGCCGGTCATCTACAACGAGAACGACAAGTTCAAGAAGGTGGAAACCGGCGAGCTCGACAAGCTCGCTGCGGACCCGTCGCGCAAGCTGCCCTACACCAAGAACGCCGACAATGGCTGGGTAGGGATGATCGAGCATTATTTCCTGGCGGCGTGGCTGCCGTCCGACACCCCGCGCAGCGCGCGCGAGTTCTATGCACGAAAGCTCGACAACGGCCTCTACGCCGATGGCGTCATCGTGCAGGCAGCGCCGATTGCGCCCGGCGCCACGGGAGTCATTAAGGTGCCGCTGTATGCCGGCCCGCAGGAGCAGGACACGCTGGCGAAGCTCGCCACCGGGCTGGATCTGGTCGTCGACTATGGAATTTTCACCATCCTCGCCGCACCCTTGTTCTGGCTGCTCAAGTGGCTCTACGGCATCGTGCACAACTGGGGCTGGGCGATCGTGCTGCTCACCATCATCATCAAGAGCGTGTTCTATCCGCTCAACCACGCGAGCGCGCGCTCGATGGCGAAGATGAAGGTCATCGCCCCGAAAATGAAAGCGCTCCAGGAGCAGTACGGAAGCGACAAGCAGCAGCTGCAGATGAAAATGATGGAGATGTACAAGACCGAGAAGATCAACCCGCTGGGCGGGTGCCTTCCGATCCTGGTGCAGATCCCGGTGTTCATCGCGTTGTACTGGGTGTTGCTATCGGCGGTCGAGCTGCGCCACGCGCCCTGGATACTCTGGATACACGACCTGTCGGCACCGGACCCCTACTTCGTGCTGCCGGTGATCTACGCGATCACCGCGTATCTTCAGGTCAGACTGTCGCCGACGCCAATCCAGGATCCGGTGCAGGCCAAGGTGATGCAGATCATGCCCATTGCCTTCTCGGTCATGTTCATTTTCTTCCCCTCGGGGCTAGTGCTCTACTGGCTGGTCAACAACTCGCTGCAGATTTTCCAGCAATGGCATATGAACCGGGTTCTCGAGCGCGAGGCCGCCGCGGCCGCGGCCAAGCGGCGCTAGAGGCGCACGCGCCCGGCGCGGCATGACCTACGCGCCCGACGTCATTGCCGCGATCGCCACTGCGCCGGGCCGTGGCGGCGTCGGAGTGGTGCGCGTGTCCGGCCGCGACGTCTCGCGCGTGCTGGATGGTGTGATTGGCCGCGCGCTTCACCCGCGGCTGGCGACGCTCACGCGTTTCATTGGCGCCGGGGGCGAGACGCTCGACGAAGGCCTCGCGCTCTGGTTTCCTGCGCCGGCGTCGTACACCGGCGAGTGCGTGCTCGAATTGCACGCGCACGGCGGTCCTGCGGTGCTGGCGCTGATCCTCGCGCGCTGCCTCGAGCTCGGCGCGCGTATCGCGCAGCCGGGCGAGTTCACGCAGCGCGCGTTTCTGAACGACAAGCTCGATCTCGCACAGGCTGAAAGCGTCGCCGACTTGATCGACGCGGGGACCGCCACCGCGGCGCGCGCGGCCGCGCGCAGCCTGTCAGGGGAATTTTCGCGCGAAACCGGCGCGGTCGTCACCGCCTTGACCGAGCTTCGCATGCTCACCGAGGCGACGCTGGATTTTCCCGACGAGGACATCGATTTCCTTCGCGCCGCCAACGCACAGCCCAAGTTGGACGCGCTGCGCCAACGCGTCGAGGCGCTTATAGCAGGCTCGCGCCAAGGGAACCTAATGCGCGACGGACTCGATGTGGTGCTGATCGGCGCACCGAATGTCGGCAAGTCGAGCCTGCTCAACCGACTGGCCAGCGACGACCTAGCGATCGTCACGCCGATCCCTGGCACCACGCGCGATGCGATCCGCAGCGATATCGACATCCGCGGCGTTCCGCTGCGGGTGGTCGATACGGCTGGCGTGCGCGAGGCCGGCGACGAGGTCGAGGCGGTGGGCATCGCACGCACCTGGGCTGCGCTGGCGCGCGCCGATCTCGCGCTGGTCGTCACCGACGCGCGCGACTCCGACGATGCGCACGGCGCGCTGCTGGCGAAGTTGCCGTCGTCACTGCCACGCCTGATGATCCGCAACAAGGTCGATCTCCTCGACGAACCAGCGAGGCGCACTGGCGACCGGGGCCATGAAATCTGGCTGTCGGCGCTGACCGGCGTGGGCATCGCATTGCTTGAAGACGCCATGCTCGACGCTGCGGGCGCGCAGCCGAACATGGAAGGCGCCTTCATCGCGCGCGAGCGCCACCTCCAGGCGCTGCTCGCCGCACAGCGGCATCTCGCGAGCGCGCAAGCGCATCTGCACGAAGCACAGCCGCCGCTGGAGCTGTTCGCCGAAGACCTGCGCTCGGCGCAGGATGCGCTCGCCTCGATCGCAGGCAAGTTCAGCAGCGACGATCTGCTCGGCGAGATCTTCAGCCGGTTTTGCATCGGCAAGTGAAAGACCACGCGCTGCTCGCGCCCGCCGGCTCGCTGGCGATCGGCCTTGCGGCGGCCATCGCGGCGGCCGCGCTCGGCATCCGCAGCGCGCACCGCGCTTTGTTGTGGCTGTCGTGGCCATCGTCCTGTTGGCGATGATCCTGTCGGCTTTATTCGGCGTCGCGATCGCGCGCGCGGCCGGATTGCACTCGCATCGATAGTTCTCGCCACCGCACTCGGTGGCGTCGCCGACATGGCGGTCGCGGCGAAGGTGCTCGAGCTGGGGGTGCAGCCGGTCACTTCGGTTCATGTGACGCGCCTGGTGCTGTTGTTGCTGTGCACCGGCGCTTTGTTTCAGCTGGCTCGCCAGGCGCCGCAAGAGCCAGGGTGACGTCGTCGCCGGCCCAGTGGCCTGACCAGACACGACGCGCCGCCGTTCGGATTTTGCACCAATCACTGTTAAAATTATCGACTTTTCATTGGCAGATCGCACCAATCGCGACGCCGTGAGTCACACATCAAAATGCTCAAAAGCCCATGAATCATCCCGATCCCACTCCAGCGCTCGCAGCCTCAGTGGACGCGCCCGCCTACGTTCGCCATGCGCGGCTGCTTTCGTGGGTGCGCGACCTCGCCGGGAGGATGCGTCCGGACCGCGTGGTCTGGTGCGACGGTTCGCAGCGCGAGTTCGACGCTCTGTGCGCACAGATGGTCGATACGGGAATGCTGGTGCGGCTCAATCCGGAAAAGCGACCCAACAGTTTTCTTGCATTGTCGGATCCGTCCGATGTCGCGCGCGTAGAAGACCGCACTTTCATATGCAGCTGAACGCGAGGACGACGCCGGCCCCACCAACCACTGGGTCGCGCCGCACGCGATGCGCCGAACCTTGGACGGGCTGTTCGACGGCTGCATGCGCGGCCGCACGCTCTACGTCGTCCCCTTTTCGATGGGTCCGCTGGGAAGCCCGATCGCGCACATCGGCGTCGAGCTCACCGACAGCCCGTATGTGGTCGCGAGCATGCGCATCATGACCCGCATGGGCCGCGATGTGTTCGAGCGTGCTCGGCAGCGACGGAGCGTTCGTGCCATGCGTGCACTCGTCGGCGCGCCGCTCGCACGCGGGACAGCCGGACGTCACGCTGGCCCTGCAACAAGGAGCACAAGTACATCGTCCATTTTCCCGAGACGCGCGAGATCTGGAGCTTCGGCTCCGGCTATGGCGGCAACGCGCTGCTCGGCAAAAAATGCTTCGCGCTGCGCATCGCCTCGGTGATGGGACGCGACGAAGGATGGCTCGCGGAGCACATGCTGATCCTCGGCGTGACCGCGCCGTCGGGCGACAAGACCTACGTCGCTGCCGCGTTCCCCAGCGCCTGCGGCAAGACCAATTTCGCGATGATGATTCCGCCCCAAGGCATGGACGGCTGGAAGGTGACGACGATCGGCGACGACATCGCATGGATCAAGCCGCATGCCGACGGGTTTCTGCACGCGATCAATCCCGAGGCCGGCTACTTCGGCGTGGCGCCGGGGACGTCGTACGAATCGAATCCGAACGCGATGGAAACGCTCGAGCGCGACGTCATCTTCACCAACGTCGCGCTCACCGACGACGGCGACGTCTGGTGGGAAGGCATGACGCGCGAAACCCCGGCGCATCTCATCGATTGGCAGGGTCAGTCGTGGACGCCAGGGTGCGGTCGCAAGGCTGCGCATCCCGAACGCGCGCTTCACGGTTGCGGCGACGCGGTGCCCCTCGCTCGACGCCCGAATGGGACAACCCGGACGGCGTTCCGATCGCCGCGTTCATTTTCGGGGCACGCCGCAGCGATACCGTGCCGCTGGTCGTCGAGGCGACGAGTTGGGAGGACGGCGTCTACAAGGCTGCGACGATGGGCTCGGAGACGACCGCCGCGGCGACGGGCGCCGTGGGCGAGGTGCGGCGCGACCCGTTCGCGATGCTTCCATTTTGCGGATATCACATCGGCGATTACTTCGCGCACTGGCTGGCGATGGGCTCGCGAATCGCGCATCCTCCGCGCATATTCAATGTGAACTGGTTTCGTACCGACGAGCTGGGAAAATTCGCATGGCCCGGCTTCGGCCAGAACATGCGGGTGCTCAAATGGATCGTCGAGCGATGCACCGTGGCGCGCGCACGCTACCAGCACGGCGCTCGGCTTGCAGCCGGACTACGACGATCTGGACTGGCGCGGGCTCCAATTTTCAGCGGACCAGTTCGGACGCGTCATGAACGTCGACGTGAAGCGCTGGACGCGCGAGCTCGAAGCGCATCGAGCGTTATTCGAGCAGCTCGGTCACAAGCAGCCGCCGGTCCTCGCGGCCAAGCGCACCGAGCTGGAAGCCAAGCTGGCGCACTGATCGCCGCGTCAGCGCGCAGATCCAGCACCCTTCTCGGACGCGCATCGACTTCACCGCGCGAGGACGCGCCCAAGCGGGTGCACTTGATCGCCGCGGTCGCGTTGGTGAATCGCGCCCCTGCGCCACCGCCCACGTCGCTCGCGGCCAGCGTGTCGACTACCGCAACCCGCGCGGCACGCTCGACGTGGCGAACGCCGCGCTCGGTCCACAGTAAAGCCCTGGGCGCGATGCACCAGAGGAGCGACATACGCCGACCTTGTAAATCGCACTTATCGAGACTAAGCTGAAGCGGTCGGAAATCTTTCAGAAATAAATTACGGAAACTAGTTTCTGTAAGTGTTTTCAAAGCGGCTCCACCGTCATGGTGTCGCGCCGCGCGGCGGGACTACGTGGCCGTGGCTGAAACGCGTCGCCGGCGACGCAAGGATGGCGGCGCGACCACGCTCGCCGACGTCGCCCGGGCGGCGGGGGTGTCTCTGGCTTCGGCGTCGCGCGCCTTGGCGCATCCGGAGCTCGTCAGCGACGCACTGCGCGTCAAAGTCGTTGAAAGTGCTCGCACGCTGGACTACGTTGCGGATAGGGTTCGCGGTTTGCCTGCGTCGGGACGCCGGTGTTTTGGCGCGTTGCTCCCGGATCTGGAGGATGCGGTCCAGCGCGAGGCGGTGCAAGCGTGCGCCAAGCGGTTGCAGGTGGGCGGGGATGCGCTGTTGATCGCGCTGGCGGGAGCCGACGTCGCCGCTCAGCGCGCCCACGACCTGCAGGCGCGCGGTGCGGTGGCGATCGTCCGCTTCGGGGTGTCTTGGCAGCCAGCGCCTGCGGGTGGCGAGACGGATCGCACATTGAGTTTCGACGGGGAAGGAGCCCTTGCCAGCGACTCAGGCTATTGCCGCGCCGAGGCGATCGCGCTGGCCGTGCTGTACCTGCACGCGGTCGGGCACACACGCATTGGTCTGATCCAGGCTGGACCGGTGGCGGTGGTGCGCGCGATCTGCGCGCGTCAGCGCGCGGGCGGTCTTGACGTAATCGACGCCGGGGAGGGCGCTCAACTGTCTGCACTTGTTGCTCAAAATCCACCGGTCACCGCGGTGGTATGCGGCAGCGATCGTCGCGCGCTGCAGGTGCTTCGGCTTTGTGCGTTGAACGACATCGCCGTTCCGCGTTCCCTGGCGATCGTCGGCTATGGCGATACCGCGGTGGCGCGCAGTGCGCATCCGGCGCTGACGTCTTTGCGCGTTCCGGCGGCGGAGGCAGGCGCCATGATAGCGTCGCAGCTTGCGGCGCCCGCGGGCGCTCGTGGACTGCCGGCGGCGCTATCGGCCAAACTGGTGGTTCGCGCCTCGAGTGCGGCGCCCGCGCGTGCGGCAGGGTCCGGTTCCACGTGAAACAGAGTGGGCAGTTTCACGTGAAACAAGCAGGACGGCTTATAAGCCGCTAGCCCCGTGGGAAGCCTTGGAGTATCATCGAACCGATCGCCGATCCGTGATTTTCTCTGTAAAAACATGCTGTTCCCTAAGCGCTTCGAGGTCATAGTCATCGGTGGCGGTCACGCGGGTACTGAAGCCGCCCTCGCCTCGGCACGCATGGGACGGGACACGCTTTTGCTCACGCACAGCATTGAAACGCTGGGGCAAATGTCGTGCAATCCGTCGGTGGGCGGCATCGGCAAGGGTCACCTCGTCAAGGAAGTCGATGCCATGGGGGGCGCTATGGCGATCGCCACCGACGAGGCAGGCATACAATTCAGAACACTCAATTCCAGCAAGGGCCCTGCCGTCCGCGCCACGAGGGCGCAGGCCGATCGGTTGCTGTACAAGCAGGCGATTCGCGTACGCCTCGAAAATCAGCCCCGCCTGTGGCTCTTCCAGCAGGCGGTCGACGATCTTATGATCGACGGCGACCGCATCTCCGGCGTCGTCACTCAACTCGGTACGCGCTTCGAGGCCGACGCTGTCGTGCTGACGGCGGGTACCTTTCTGTCCGGTCTCATCCACGTCGGACTCGAGCGCTACGAAGCCGGTCGCGCGGGCGACCCGCCGGCGAAGACGCTGGGCTCGCGCCTGCGCGAGCTCGCCCTCCCCGTCGGCCGGCTCAAGACCGGTACCCCGCCGCGACTTGACGGCCGAACCATCGACTTCAGCCGTCTGCAGGTCCAGCCGGGCGATGAACCGGAGCCGGTGTTCTCGTTCATTGGACGGCGGGCGATGCACCCGCGCCAGCTGCCGTGCTGGATCACGCACACCAACGCCCGTACCCACGAAATCATCCGCAACGGTCTGGACCGCTCGCCCATGTTCACGGGGGTGATCGAGGGCGTCGGTCCGCGCTACTGTCCGTCGATCGAAGACAAGATCACCCGGTTCGCCGGCCGCGAAGGTCACCAAATCTTCCTCGAACCGGAGGGATTGACGACGCACGAGGTCTATCCGAACGGCATCTCGACGTCGCTTCCCTTCGACGTCCAACTCGACCTGGTGCATAGCATCGAAGGATGCGAACGCGCCCACGTGCTGCGCCCGGGGTACGCCATCGAATACGATTATTTTGACCCGCGTGCGCTACGGCCGACGCTCGAGACACGAGCGATCGCCGGGCTCTTTTTCGCCGGGCAAATTAACGGCACGACCGGCTACGAGGAGGCCGCGGCGCAGGGGCTGCTCGCGGGACTCAACGCGGCGCGCCACGCGAGGGGCGAGGAGGGCTGGTATCCGCGGCGGGATCAGGCCTACCTGGGCGTGCTTGTCGACGATCTGGTCACGCGGGGCGTGACCGAGCCCTACCGCATGTTCACGAGCCGGGCGGAATTTCGCCTTCAGTTGCGTGAGGACAACGCCGATCTTCGCCTGACCGACAACGCGCGTGCGCTGGGGCTGATCGACGACCGGCGCTGGGACGCCTTTTCGCGCAAGCGCGATGCGGTCGCACGCGAGCTCGAACGCCTGAAGTCGACCTGGGTCGATCCGGCGATGGTGGAGCGCGCGCTCGCCGAGCGTGTGCTCGGGCAAGCGCTCGATCGCACCGCGTCGCTCGCGGAGTTGCTGCGCCGGCCGCAGGCGAGCTATGCCGGTGTGATGTCGCTGCCGGGTGCCGGGGAGCCGCTGGCCGACGCCGCCTCCGCGGAGCAAGTCGAAATCGCAATGAAGTACGCGGGCTACATCGATCGTCAGAACGAGGCGATCGCACGCAGCGCCGGTCAGGAATCGCTGGCTTTGCCAGCGGATCTCGACTATCGGAACGTTCGCGGCCTCTCGGTCGAGGTGCAGCAAAAGCTCAATGTGCATCGGCCAGCGACGTTGGGTCACGCCGCCCGCATTTCCGGCGTGACGCCCGCCGCCGTAGCGCTTTTGCTCGTTCATCTCAAGCGCGGATTCGCCCGCCCGCCCGCCGCCGCACAAGCGCGTTCGGCATGACCGATGCCCTGGCGGCGGGCATCGATGCACTGGGACTTGACCTCGACGCCTCCGCCCAGCAGCAGCTGCGCGCTTACGTCGCGTTGCTGGCGAAGTGGAACAGCACGTACAACCTCACGGCCATCCGTGATTCCGAATTGATGATTACGCATCACCTGCTCGACTCGCTTGCGGTCCTCGCGCACCTGCCGGCGGGCGAAGCCTTGCGCGTGGCCGATGTGGGCAGTGGCGGCGGCCTTCCGGGGATTCCCCTCGCGGTGGCCCGTCCTCGGTGGCGATTCACGCTTATAGACAGCAGCCGCAAGAAAGCCGCCTTCCTTTCCCAGGCGGCGATCGAGGTCGGGCTTGCCAATGTCGAGGTCGCATGCACACGGGTCGAGGACTACGGGCCGGTTGAGCGTTTCGACGTCGTCATCGCCCGCGCCTATGCAGCGCTCGCGGATTTCGTCGCCCAGGCTCGACATTTGCTCGCGCCCGCCGGCAGGCTGGTCGCCATGAAGGGCCTCCTGCCCCACGACGAAATCGCCCGCCTGCCGGCGGACTTTCGCGTCATCGAAACGCCCAAGCTCGCCATCCCCGGCGTCGATGCGGCACGGCATCTGGTCGTGATGGAAAAGGCGGCATGACGAAGATCATCGCGATCGCCAATCAGAAAGGCGGGGTGGGGAAGACCACCACGAGCGTGAACCTCGCGGCGAGCCTGGTAGCGATGAAGCGTCGTGTGCTGCTGGTGGATCTCGATCCCCAAGGTAATGCGACGATGGGCGCTGGAGTTGATAAGCGAGCGCTTACACACACGGTATATCAAGTGCTGCTTGGCGAAAAAAAAATAGCTGAGGTGCGCCTGCGCTCGCCAAGCGGCGGCTTCGATCTGGTGCCGTCGAACCGCGAGCTTGCCGGCGCTGAGGTCGAACTGGTCGACTTGCCGGAGCGCGAGATGCGGCTCAAGGATGCGCTTGCGGAGGCGCTGTCCCAGATGCGCACTGCCATCTCCGAGGTCGTGGACGAATACGACTTCATTCTGCTCGATTGTCCACCATCGTTGTCGCTGCTCACGCTCAATGGCCTATGCGCGGCGGACAGCGTGCTGATCCCGATGCAATGCGAGTACTACGCGCTGGAGGGCCTATCCGACCTGGTTCAGACCATTCGCAAGGTGCGCGCACATCTCAACCCGCGGCTCGAAGTGGAGGGTTTGCTGCGGACGATGTACGACCCGCGCAACACGCTGGCGCTCAATGTATCCGCCGACCTGCAGAAGCATTTCGGCGAAAAGCTCTATCGCACCGTGATTCCGCGCAACATCCGGCTCGCCGAGGCCCCCAGCCATGGTCTGCCGGCGCTACATCTGGATCGAAGCTCGAAGGGGGCGCAGGCGTATCTTGCGCTCGCCGGCGAGATGCTCCGGCGCGACGAAAGTGCCGCGGCCAACGCGAGCGAGCCAACGCATGGCTAAGCTTAAGGGACTCGGACGCGGGCTCGATGCGCTGCTCTTGGGATCCGACGAGCCGAACGGCGAATCGCTGCAGGCCATTCCTCTGGAGCGTGTCCGCGTCGGCAAGTACCAGCCGCGCACACGAATGGACGAGGCCTCGCTCGACGAGCTCTCGCAATCGATCAAGGCGCAGGGCGTCATGCAGCCGATCCTGGTGCGACCGGTGGCGGGTGGAAACTTCGAGATCATCGCGGGGGAGCGCCGATGGCGCGCCGCTCAGCGCGCCGGGCTCAAGAGTGTCCCCGCACTCGTGCGCACCGTACCGGACCAGGCGGCGCTGGCACTGGCGCTGATCGAAAACATCCAACGCGAAGACCTGAATCCGCTCGAGGAGGCGCAGGGCATCGCGCGTCTCATCGATGAATTCAAGCTGACTCACGAGGCCGCGGCGCAGGCCGTGGGCCGCTCCCGCAGCGCGGTAAGCAACCTGATTCGACTGACTCAACTTGCTGCGCCGGTGCAGGCGCTGTTGCTGGCGTCGAAGCTCGACATGGGTCATGCGCGCGCGTTGCTCGCACTGCCGGTCGCGCAGCAAGCGTCGACCGCGGGACGCATCGTTGCCGGGGATCTTTCCGTGCGCGATACCGAGCGCCTCGTGCAAACGCTGATGGCGCCGGCGGTAGCCGCGCGACGCGGCAGACGCGAGGGTCGCCCACAACCGGATCGCGACGTGGCACGACTCGAGCAGGAGCTCGCCGACGCGATCGGCGCGAGCGTTCGCATCGAGTCGACGCGCAAAGGTGCCGGGCGCGTCACGATCAGCTATTCGACGCTGGCGCAGCTCGATGGAATTCTGGCGCGGCTCAAGCGCTGAGCAAGGGCGACCCGCGGCGAGCAGCGACGCGGTATTCGTGCGATCGAGTCGCTCTCAGCCGAGCTGTGCGAGCATGGTCTCGGCATTGGATACTTCGAATTTGCCCGGCGCCTCGATGTTCAGCGTCTTCACCACGCCGTCCTCGATCAGCGCCGAGAAGCGCTGGCAGCGCACTCCCATGCCACGCGCGACGAGATCCAGATCGAGCCCCAGAGCCTTGGTGTAAGCGGCGCTGCCATCACCCATCATCCGCACCTTGCCCGCGGTCTTCTGATCCTTGGCCCACGCCCCCATCACGAACGCGTCGTTGACCGACATGCACACGATTTCATCCACACCCTTGGCCTTGAGCTTGTCGTAATTGGCCACGTAGCCGGGCACGTGCTTCGCAGAGCACGTCGGCGTGAATGCGCCGGGCAGCCCGAACAGCACGACCTTCTTGCCGCGCGTCAGATCGTCGACCTTGAATTCATTGGGTCCGATCTTGCATTGCTCGGACTCGACCTCGACGTACTCGTTGAGGCTTCCCGGCGGAAGCCGATCGCCCACCTTGATGGTCATGGTGTATCTCCTCTGACGATTGCGTAGCGCGAACGCGGACCGGCGATTGTAGCGGAAATCCGCAGGCGCCGATCGGCAGTGCGCGTCTTGTCGGCGTCGACACGAAAGCGTAAGGTCTGCAGTCCGCATTCGCGGAAATCTACAAAGGCAAAACATGGCGCAGTCGAAGGCGGCTTCAGCCCGCCGCGTCACATTGCTGGTCGCAACGCGCAAGGGTTTGTGGCAACTGCACGCCGATCCCGCTCGCCGCGCCTGGCGCATCACGGGGCCGCAGTTCCTCGGACACATCGTGCACCATTGCGTCGCCGATCCGCGCAACCCGGCGACGATTCTCGCCGCGGCGCGCACCGGCCATCTCGGGCCGACCGTCTTCCGATCGACCGATCGCGGGCGCACATGGCATGAAGCCAAGAAGCCGCCGGCGTTCGGCGACCGCAGCGACCGCGTCGTCGACCACACGTTCTGGCTCACGCCTGGGCACGCGTCGCAGCCTGGAGTCTGGTATGCAGGTACCTCGCCGCAGGGATTGTTCCGCTCGGAGGACGGCGGAGCGACCTGGCGCGGCGTCGAGGGCTTCAACGAGAATCCACAGCGCAAAGCGTGGTGCGGGGACGACAAGGACGGCACGCCTGACGGACCCAAGCTGCACTCGGTGATCATCGACCCGCGCGAGCCGTCGCACCTGTATATCGCCATGTCCAGCGGTGGCGTGTTCGAGTCCGCGGATACGGGCGCGCATTGGACGCCGCTCAACCGCGGAGTGCGCGCCGATTTCCTGCCGGATGCCAACGCCGAGTTCGGCCACGATCCGCACTGCGTGCGATTGCACCCGGCCCTGCCCGATCGTCTGTACCAGCAGAACCATTGCGGCATCTATCGGCTGGACCGTCCCGCGCGCGAATGGCAGGACATCGGTGCGACGATGCCCAAGAGCGTTGGGTCGATCGGATTTCCCGTCGTGTTGCATCCGCGCGACCCGGACACGATCTGGGTATTCCCGATGGATGGAGGGAGCGTCTGGCCGCGCGTCTCGCCGGGGGGCAAGCCCGCGGTGTACCGCTCGGTGAACGCGGGCAAGTCGTGGCAACGGCAAGCGACCGGACTGCCCAAGACGCAAGCGTGGTACACCGTGAAACGTCAGGCGATGAGCGTAGACGCGGCAACACCGACCGGCGTCTACTTCGGCACCACCAGCGGTGAAGTGTGGGCGAGCCGCGACGAAGGGCGCACCTGGAAGTGTGCGGTCGCGCATTTGCCTCAGATCTATTCGGTCGAAGTCGCATAGCGGCATGCGAGTGCGCATTCCCGGGCCCTTGCGCAGCTATACCTCCGATGCCGCGGTAGTCAGTGCCGACGGAAAGACACTGGCACAACTGCTCGACGATCTGGATCGGCAATTCCCCGGCGTGCGTTTTCGCGTCATCGACGAACATGGCGGCATACGGCGTCACATCCGATTTTTTGTCGACGCGACGTCGGTGCCGGACATCGGAGCGGATATCTCTCGCGGCGCCGAATTGATGATCGTGTGCGCGCTTTCCGGCGGCTGACGCCCCGCGCGTCGGCGCTTGTCGCTGCGCGGCATTCGTTGACGCATCGCCGCAAAAAACCCTATAATCCATAAGTTTGCTGCTGGATTGGTGTCAGCCTCCCACCCGAACCGAACCCCCGGTTTTCCGATCCGCCGAGTCGCCGTTTGGCAGGCGACGGCGACCTTGGCGCTGGCAGCGGTTGCCGCCATTTGGGCCGGGTGGCATGGAGCGTTGTCGGCGGTTTTGGGCGGGCTAGTCAACATTTCGGCGGGCGCAGTCTTCGCGGTATTGATTGCGATCAATCCGTCGGCCACGGCGACGGGTACCATCCGAACGATGCTGCGGGCCGAAGCGGGCAAGATCATCGCGATCGTGCTGCAGTTGTGGCTGGTGCTGACGATGTACGGCAATGTCGTACATTTGGCTTTTTTTTCGGCATTCGTGGTTACCGTGCTGGTGTCGCAGGCGGCGATCCTGGTGCAGGACTGAGCGACTTGGGGTGGGGTCAGCGATGGCAGTGGAACCAGCGGCGGCGGAACATCAACTCGATGCAACGACGTACATTCAGCATCACCTGACGTTCTTTACGCAGCCCGTCAATGCGTCGGGCGGCTTCTGGGCGATCAATTACGATACCGTCATCACCTCGGTCTTCCTTGGCGTGCTGACGCTGGGACTTATCTGGCTGGTTACACGCAAAGCTACCTCCGGGGTGCCCTCCAGGACGCAGGCCTTCGTGGAGTTGTCGGTCCAGTTCGTCAACGACCAGGTGAAGAGCCTTTTCAATCAAGATCCCCGTTTTGTTGCGCCGCTTGCCCTCACGGTCTTCGTCTGGGTCCTGTTCATGAACGCGATGGACTTCCTGCCCGTCGATATCACGGCATGGATTTTCGCGAACGTGTTTCATCAGCACGAGTGGCGTCCCGTGCCGACGGCGGACGTCAATACCACCTTTGCGCTGGCGCTGTCCGTGTTTGCGATGATGATCTACTTCAGCATCAAGAACAAAGGCCTCGGCGGCTGGCTATACGAACTATTTTGCACGCCATTCGGTATACGGCCGCTGTGGGCATCACCGCTGCTAATCGCCTTCAATTTGTTGTTCAACCTGGTCGAGTACATATCGAAGCCGCTGTCACACTCGCTGCGGTTGTACGGCAACATGTACGCTGGCGAGATCATCTTCATGTTGCTCGGATTGTGGGCGGCAACCGGCGCGGTCGGCGTGATCATCGGTGGCCTGCTGCATGTGGGCTGGTCGATCTTCCACATTCTGATCGTCGCCCTGCAGGCTTACATTTTCATGATGCTGACCGTCGTTTATATCGCGATGGCGCATGAACATCACTAGTACCACCGCATTCGCCGCTGTTTCATCAGAACAATCCTCAACCCTGTTCAGAAAGGGCAACAAATGGACAAGCTGCAACTGATCGCGCAGATCCAGGCCTCAACCGGTATCGGCATCGGCCTCATCATCGGCCTCGGCGCGCTTGGCGCGTGCATTGGCGTCGGCATCATGTGTTCGCGCTTTCTCGAAGGCGCGGCACGGCAGCCGGAAATGATTCCGGCGCTGCAGGCGAAGGTGTTCCTGCTGCTTGGCCTGATCGATGCGTCGTTCATCATCGGCGTGGGCCTGGCGATGCTGTTCGCCTTCGGCAATCCGCTTATCCCGGCCGGCCTCAAGTAAATAACGCCCGGCGGGGCTCTGCGGAGAGAGACACTCATGAATATCAATCTGACGCTGCTGATGCAGGCGGTCGCGTTTTTTGTTTTCATTCTCTTCTGTTCGAAATTCATCTGGCCGCCCCTGATGCGGGCCATCGATACCCGCCAGAAGCAGATCGCAGACGGGTTGGCCGCCGGTGAGGAAGGTCGCCAGAGCTTGTCTAAGGCCGAGGCGCGAATCGCGGAAATGATGACTGACGCAAAGGCGCGCGTCTCCGAAATCATCGCACAAGGCGAGAAGCTCAAGAGCGAGACGATCGAGCAGTCGAAAGACGCGGCCAAGGTCGAGGGCGACCGCATCATTGCGGCGGCAAAGGCCGAGATTCAGCAGGAGGTCCTTCGCGCCAAGGAGTCCTTGCGTAACCAGGTAGCCGATCTAGCGGTGGCTGGTGCGGCCAAGATCCTCAAGCGCGAAGTCGATCCGAAGGCACACGCTGAACTGCTGGCGGAAATCCGGAAGCAACTCTGACCGACGATCATGGCTGAACTCATCACCGTTGCCCGACCGTACGCGCAAGCCGCGTTTGGAGCGGCTAGCGAACACAATGCTCTGCCGGTTTGGTCCGAAATGCTCAGGCTCGCCAGCGCCGTAGTCACGGACCCCAAGGTGCACAGCGCGCTCGACAGCCCCAAGCTCTCGGCGGGCGACAAGGAGTCGTTGTTGCTGTCGCTCTGTGGGGACAAGCTTACGGCCGAAGGGCGAAGTTTCGTCCGCGTGCTGGTGGAGTCCGACCGGATTGGTCTCCTGCCGGAGATACGCCAGATATTCGATACGCTGAAGGACAATGCCGACGGCGTGGCACGTGCGCACATCTCGAGTGCGTTCCCCGTCGCGGACAGCGAGCTGGCGGCGCTCAAGGCGGCACTGGAGAAGCGTTTCGGCAAGAAAATCGAAGCAATTGTCGACATCAACCCCGAACTGATCGGTGGCGCGACCATCGTCGTTGGTGACACCGTCATCGATGGATCGGTCCGTGGCGAGCTGCAGGCGATGGCTACCCATTTGCGAACCTGAGGTCGAAACTGACGCAACCGCGCCGGCGACCGCCGCGGCAAGCGCGAGGAAAAATTATGCAGTTGAATCCATCCGAAATCAGCGAACTGATCAGAAGCAAGATCCAGAATCTCGACACGGGTGCCGAGGTGCGCACGCAGGGGACGGTCGTTACCGTATCCGACGGGATCAGCCGCGTTCACGGATTGTCGGACGCCATGCAGGGCGAGATGCTCGAGTTCCCGGGCAACACGTTTGCCCTCGCGCTCAACCTCGAGCGCGATTCTGTCGGCGCGGTGATTCTCGGCGAATACGAGCACATCTCGGAAGGCGACATCGTCAAGTGTACGGGGCGGATCTTGGAGGTACCGATCGGGCCGGAGCTAATCGGCAGGGTGGTCAATGCCCTAGGTCAGCCGATCGACGGCAAGGGCCCCATCAACGCCAAGTTGACCGACGTGATCGAAAAGGTCGCGCCCGGCGTGATCGCGCGCAAGAGCGTAGCGCAGCCGGTTCAAACGGGCCTCAAGGCGATCGACGCGATGGTGCCCATCGGACGCGGCCAGCGCGAACTGATCATCGGCGACCGGCAGACCGGCAAGACAGCGGTCGCGATCGATACGATCATCAATCAGAAGGGCAAGGACCTGTTCTGCATCTACGTCGCGATCGGTCAGAAGGCCTCGTCGATCATGAACGTGGTCAAGAAGCTCGAAGAGACAGGCGCGCTGGCGTATACGATCGTCGTCGTCGCATCAGCGTCGGATTCGGCGGCGATGCAGTACATCGCCCCGTATTCGGGCTGCACCATGGGCGAATATTTCCGCGACCGCGGGCAGGACGCGCTCATCATTTACGACGATCTGACCAAGCAGGCATGGGCGTATCGGCAGATCTCGCTGTTGCTGCGGCGGCCGCCAGGACGCGAAGCCTATCCCGGTGACGTGTTCTACCTGCACTCCCGGCTATTGGAGCGCGCAGCGCGCGTCAACGAGGAATACGTCGAGAAATTCACCAAAGGTGAAGTCAAGGGCAAGACCGGTTCGCTGACCGCACTGCCTGTCATCGAAACGCAAGCCGGCGACGTTACGGCGTTCGTGCCGACCAACGTGATCTCCATTACGGACGGCCAGATCTTCTTGGAAACCGACCTGTTCAACTCCGGAATCCGGCCCGCCATCAACGCGGGCATTTCGGTTTCGCGCGTCGGTGGCGCTGCGCAGACGAAAGTCATCAAGAAGCTTGGCGGTGGCGTCCGGCTGGCGCTCGCGCAGTACCGCGAACTCGCGGCGTTCGCGCAATTCGCGTCCGACCTCGACGAGGCGACGCGTAAGCAGCTCGACCGGGGCCGGCTCGTGACCGAACTGATGAAGCAGCCACAATACGCGCCGCTCTCAGTTGCCGAGCAGGCATTGACGTTGTTCGCCGTGACCAAGGGCTACTTCGACGATGTGCCCGTCGAGAAAGCGTTGGTTTGCGAAACGGCGATGCGTGCCTTTGTGAAGAGCAAATACGCCACGTTTTTCGACAAGCTGGAGTCCACGAAGGACCTCGACGCCGAGGGCGAGAAGCAGCTCACCGCGGCGATCGAAGACTTCAAGAAGAACGGCGCGTACTAGGACATCGCGATGGCCGGCTCGAAAGAAATCCGCAACAAGATCAAGAGCGTGCAGAGCACGCGCAAGATCACCAAGGCCATGGAAATGGTCGCGGCGTCGAAGATGAAAAGAGCGCAGGACCGGATGCGCTCCGCGCGTCCCTATGTAGGTCGCCTGGTTGCAATCATCCGCCACCTCGCGCACGCCAACACGGAGTATCGGCATCCATTTCTGCTGAAGCGCCCGCAGGTGAAGGCAGTCGGTCTCATAGTGGTGACCTCCGACAAGGG
This sequence comes from uncultured beta proteobacterium, assembly GCA_963816915.1. Taxonomy (GTDB): domain Bacteria; phylum Pseudomonadota; class Gammaproteobacteria; order Burkholderiales; family Casimicrobiaceae; genus PALSA-1003. Next base: position 842,911 of record CAWFMK010000004.1, on the reverse strand, counting down.
CCTGTGCGGCGGCCTCAACACCAACGCGTTGCGGACCGCCCTGGGCAAGATAAAGGCGTGGCAAGCGCAGGGCGTTGACGTGCATGTCACGGCGATCGGCAGCAAGGGCCTGGGGTTCATGCAACGCCTGAAGGCCAGTATCGTTTCGCAGACAATCAATCTGGGAGACCGGCCCCATCTGGACAAGATTATCGGGCCGGTGAAGGTGCCGCTCGACATGTTTCTCGACAACAAGATCGACGAGTTGCACATCGTGGCGACGCGTTTCGAGAACACCATGAAGCAGACGCCGGTGTGTCTGCAGATACTGCCGATTGCAGATCTTGGCGAAGAATCGGACAAGCGAGCCTATCCGTGGGACTACATCTATGAGCCCGACGCCAAGAGCGTGCTGGAAGGTCTGCTGACGCGTTATATCGAGGCTGTCATCTATCAGGCAGTCAACGAGAACATGGCATCGGAGCAGAGCGCACGCATGGTGGCGATGAAATCCGCATCAGAAAACGCGGCGACCATCATCGAGGAGCTGCAGCTGATCTACAACAAGAATCGACAGGCGGCGATTACGAAGGAACTCTCCGAGATCGTCGGCGGCGCGGCAGCGGTTTAAGAGAATAAGGGACAGGCCACGTTTTTGATTGTGACCCCGGCTTCAACAGCAGGCTCGCGGCAAAAACATTGTCTGTTCCCAATAACGAGGGCAAGGCTATGAACGAGGGAACGATAGTCCAATGTATTGGCGCGGTGATCGACGTCGAGTTCTCGCGCGATCAGCTGCCAGTTATCTACACCGCGTTGACGCTCGCCAATAGCGACCTGACGCTCGAAGTGCAACAGCAATTGGGCGACGGCGTCGTGCGCACCATCTGCCTCGGTTCCGCCGACGGCCTGCGGCGCGGGATGAAAGTGACGAACACCGGCGCCGGCATCTCGGTACCGGTCGGCCCGAAGACACTCGGACGCATCATGGACGTGCTCGGGCGGCCGATCGACGAGCAAGGGCCGGTCAATGCCGAGAAGCGGATGCCGATCCACCGGGATGCACCATCTTTCGAAGAGTTGTCTCCTTCGACGGAACTGCTCGAAACAGGCATCAAGGTGATCGACCTCGTATGTCCGTTCGCCAAAGGCGGAAAGGTGGGATTGTTCGGCGGCGCCGGCGTGGGCAAGACCGTGAACATGCTCGAGCTTATCAACAACATCGCGACGCAGCATGCCGGTTTGTCGGTGTTCACCGGCGTCGGCGAGCGCACGCGCGAAGGCAACGATTTCTATCACGAGATGCGTGAAGCAGGCGTGGTCAAGATGGACAATCTCGAAGAGTCCAAGGTGGCGATGGTGTATGGCCAGATGAACGAGCCGCCGGGCAATCGTCTGCGCGTCGCGCTGACCGGCTTGACCATGGCCGAATACTTCCGCGACGAGGGGCGCGACGTGCTGCTGTTCATCGACAACATCTATCGCTACACGCTGGCGGGTACCGAAGTGTCCGCGCTGCTGGGACGCATGCCTTCCGCGGTGGGCTACCAGCCGACGCTTGCCGCGGAAATGGGCGAGCTGCAGGAGCGCATCACGTCGACCAAGACCGGCTCGATCACGTCGATCCAGGCGGTATACGTCCCTGCTGACGACTTGACCGATCCGTCGCCCGCCACGACTTTCGGCCACCTCGATTCCACGATCGTGCTCTCGCGCGACATCGCGTCGCTCGGCATCTACCCCGCCGTGGATCCGCTCGATTCGACCTCGCGCCAGCTCGACCCGAACGTCGTCGGCGAAGAGCACTACACGACCGCGCGGCGAGTGCAGCAGACGCTGCAGAAGCTACAAGGAGCTGCGCGACATCATCGCCATTCTCGGCATGGACGAGCTCTCGCCCGAGGACAAGCTGGCGGTGGCGCGCGCGCGCAAGATTCAGCGCTTTCTGTCGCAGCCGTTCCACGTCGCCGAGACCTTCACCGGCTCGCCCGGGAAGTACGTCTCGCTCAAGGACACGATCCGGGGCTTCAAGGCAATCGTCGACGGCGAGTACGACCATCTGCCCGAGCAGGCGTTCTACATGATCGGTGGCATCGAAGAAGCCGTCGAGAAAGCGAAGACGCTGCAATAGCCATGGCCAACACGATTCACGTCGAAGTAGTCAGCGCCGAAGCTTCGATCTTCTCGGGCGAGGCGGAGTTCGTCGTGCTGCCCGGCGTCATGGGCGAGCTGGGCATCTATCCCCAAGCACACGCCGCTGATCACGCAGATCAAGCCGGGCACGGTGCGCATCAAGATTCCAGGGCAGGCCGAAGAGCAGATCGTCTATCGTGCAGGGCGGCTTCCTGGAAGTGCAACCGGATGTCGTCACCGTGCTTGTCGGACACTGCCATCCGCGCGCGCGATCTCGACGAGGCGAAGGCGCTGCAGGCCAAGCAGGCGGCCGAGGAAGCGATGCAGAACAAGACGTCGAAGGAAGAGATCGCGACGCGCCGAGAGCGAGCTCGCCGGGCGCGATGGCGCAACTCGCGGCGATTCGCCACATGCGCAGGCGCAAGGCTAGACCGCAGCAACGCGGGCGCCACGTCGCGCTTGTTCTTCAAAGGCACTCAGCGGCGTGTGCCGAGCTGCTGCTCGGCCAGCGTCACCCAGTAGCTCGCGCCGATCGCCAGCGCGTCGTCGTTGAAATCGTAGTGCGGGCTGTGGATGTTCGGCGTGTCGGCACCGCGGCCGGCGCCGAGCCAGACGTAGCAGCCGGGCTTCGCCTGCAGCATGAATGCGAAGTCCTCGCTGCCCATCTCCGGCGTCGGATCGGTATCGACGTGCTCGGCGCCGACGACCGCGGCTCGCCGCCGCGAGCGCGTGCTGCGTCTCGGCTCGCCGAATTGACGGTCGCCGGATAGCGCCGCTCGTAGCGCAGCGTCGCGCTCATCTCGAAGGTGGCCGCGACGCCGGCGACGATCTTGCGCATGCGCGCTCGATCAGGTCCTGCACCTCGCGCTTGAACGTGCGCACCGTGCCGCGCAGCACGACCTCCTGCGGGAATCACGTTCCAGGTGTCGCCGCCGTGCACCTGCGTCACGCTGACCACGCCCGCATCGAGCGGATGGAGGTTGCGCGCGACGATCGTCTGCAGCGCATTGATCGCGTGCGCGGCGAAGAGCATCGGATCCTTGCCGGTGTACGGCATCGCCGCGTGCGCGCCCTTGCCGGTGGCGACGATCTCGAAGATGTCGTAGGCGCCCATCAGCGGACCGGCGCGCATCGCGAACGTGCCGAGCGGCTTGCGCGGCCAGTTGTGCATGCCGTAGACCGCGCGCATCGGGAAAGCGGTCGAACAGGCCCTCCTCGACCATCACCCGCCCGCCGCCCTCGTTCTCCTCGGCCGGCTGGAAGATGAAGTAGACCGTGCCGTCGAAGCTTTCGCTTGCGCGCCAGCGCGCGCCGCGGCGCCGAGCAGCATCGTCGTGTGGCCGTCGTGTCCGCAGGCGTGCATCCGGCCTTCGTGGCGCGAGCTGTACGGCAACGCCGGATCGCTCGAGCACGTGCAGCGCGTCGAGATCGGCGCGCAAGCCGATCGCATCGTCGTTGTCGCCGTCCGCGCAGCACGCCGACCACGCCGGTCTTGGCGAGTCCGGTATGCACCTCGAGGCCGAAAGCGCGCAGCTTGTCGGCGACGAAGGCGCTGGTCGCCGTTTCCTCGAAGGCGGTTTCCGGATGCGCGTGGATATGATGGCGCCAGGACGTCATGTCCGGCAGCGAGCGCGGCGACTTCGGGGACGATGTTCATGATGAGCGATGTCGGGAGACGAGGCGTCGATCGTAACGCAGCGCCGTCCGCGAGAGCGCGGCGCACTGCGGTAGAATGCGCGCACCTCGCCTCCCGCCGCATGACCGATACCGCCGCCAACGACGTACGACCTCGCCATCGTCGGCGGCGGCATCAACGGCGCGGGCATCGCGCGCGACGCCGCGGGACGCGGCCTGAGCGTCGTGCTGTTGGAGAAGGACGACCTCGCCTCGCACACCTCGTCGTGGAGCACCAAGCTCATCCACGGCGGATTGCGCTATCTCGAATACTACGAGTTCCGGCTGGTCGCCGAATCGCTGGCCGAGCGCGAAGTGCTGCTCGCGGCGGCGCCGCACATCATCGAGCCGCTGCAATTCGTGCTGCCGCACGAGCCGCATCTGCGGCCCGCGTGGATGATCCGCGCGGGACTCTTTCTCTACGATCACCTTGGCGGCCGGCGCAGCCTGCCGGCGATCGTTCGGCGTCGAAGCTCCGCCCGAGCGCGTGGGGCGCCGGGCTCAAGAGCCGATTCCGGACCGGCTTCGTCTATTCCGACGCGCGCGTCGACGACGCGCGCCTGGTCGTGGTCAACGCGATCGACGCGCGCGCGCACGGCGCCGACATCCGCGTGCGCACCGAGATGATCGATGCGCAACGCGACGCACGGCGTCTGGAGCATCGGCGCTCGCCATGCATCGGGTGAACGCAGCACGAGTCGCGCGCCCGCGCGCTGGTCAACGCCGCCGGGCCGTGGGTCAAGCGCGTGCACGACGAAGCTCGGTGCTGCACGCGGCGAGGAGCGTGTGCGCCACGTCAAGGGCAGCCACATCGTCGTGCCGCGAGTGCACGCGCGCGAACACGCCTACATCCTGCAGAACGCCGACAAGCGCATCGTGTTCGTCATTCCGTACGAAGGACGAATTCTCGCTGATCGGCACGACCGACATCCCGGTCGACGACTATGAGCACCCGCAGATCTCGCGCGACGAGATCGACTACCTGTGCTCGATCGCCAACGCGTATCTCGAGCGCCCGATCGCGCCCGCGACGTCGTCTGGACCTACAGCGGCGTGCGCCCGCTCTACGACGACGGCGCGACCGACCCTGTCGGCGGTGACGCGCGACTACGTGCTCAAGCTCGACGAGCGATGCGGGAACGGCGCCGCTGCTGTCGATCTTCGGCGGCAAGATCACGACGTACCGGCGCTTGGCGGAAGCGGCGCTCGCCGAGCTGGCGCCGTTCTTTCCCGGCAATGAGGCCGGCGTGGACGCGCGGTCGTGCTTTGCCCGGCGGCGACATGCCCGCGGGTATCGCGGCCTACGGACGCGAGCTCGCTTCGCAGATATCCCGACATCGCCCGCCGAACTGCTCGATGCGCTTGCTGCATCGCCATGGCACGCACGCGCCGCGCATTCTGGGCAAGGCGCGCCGTCCAATCCAGCTGGGTCGGCACTTCGGTGACACGCTCTACGCGGCGGAGATCGACTATCTGCATGCGCGAGGAATGGGCGCGCGACGGCGAAGACGTGCTGTGGCGGCGCACCAAGTGCGGCCTGCACCTGACGACCGCGGAGCGCGCGGCGGTTGGCGCGTATATGCGCGAGCGCTTGTCATGAGATCCGGTACGGCCGAACGTCCGATGCAACCGCTCGCGCAGATGCCGCGCCGCGGCCTGGCGGCGATCCGCAGGGTGTCCTTACCGACATCGACGACACGCTCTCGACGCACGGGCGGATCACCGCGCAGGCGTACGCTGCGATGGAACGGCTGCACGACGCGGGGCTGCTGGTCATACCGGTCACCGGCCGTCCCGCGGGCTGGTGCGATCACATCGCGCGCATGTGGCCGGTCGACGCGGTCGTCGGCGAGAACGGCGCGCTGTACATGCGCCACGACGCGGCGCGCACGCAAGCTGCGCACGCGCTACGCTCGTCGACGACGGAGCGCCGCGACGCGATCGCGAGCGTCTCGCCACGATCGCGCAGCGCATTCTGCGCGAAGTGCCGGGTTGCGCGCTCGCGTCCGACCAGCAGTATCGCGAAAGCGACCTCGCGATCGACTACTGCGAGGACGTGCGCGCCGCTGCGCGCCGAGCCAGTGTCGAGCGCATCGTCGCGCTGATGCGAGCCGAGGGACTGACCGCCAAGGTATCGTCGATCCACGTCAACGGCTGGTTCGGCGAGTACGACAAGCTCGCGATGACGCGCACTGCTGCTCGCCGACGAGTTCGGGATCGACCTCGACGCCGCGCGCGAGCGCTTCGTGTTCGTCGGCGACTCGCCCAACGATGCGCCGATGTTCGAGTATTTTCCGTACTCGATCGGCGTCGCCAACGTGCGCGCGTTCATCGATCGAATCTCGACGCTGCCCAAATTCGTGACGCGGAAGCGAATCGGGTGCGGGCTTCGCCGAGGTCGCTCGGCAACTGCTCGCGGCGCGCGACTGACGCTGCGAAAGACGGCGGTGCCGAGAGTAAAACGGCGCGCCGCCGAGCGCGGGGATGCTGGCAACGACGATGGGCGCTATTTGCTCGCCGTCGTCATCGCAGCGATGCCCGACAAGTCGATCGCCTTGAGCGCGCCGGTAAGCGCGGCGGCGTCGACCCCGGACCCTTCGACGGTCACGCTGAATCGGTTGGCGACCAGCACTCCGACCTCGCCGCTTTGCGCGCTGCGGTCGTAGCGCTCGTGGACGAGCTGGCCGTCGATGCGCTTGGTCCGCTCGTAGCCGGTCGTGGTTTCCTTTTCCATGTTCGGATCGAATTTGCCTGCCAGCGCGGCCAGGCCGGACATGCGCCCCAAATCAGTGATCTCGACGCGGATGCGTGCATTGGCGCCATCGCTGTAGCGTGCGCTGGCGGTCGAGCCTTTGACGCCCATCGCATCACCGCTTTGCCCGCTTGCCTCGATGCGCGGCATACCGGGGAGCGACGCCGGCAGCATCGCCTTGAGCTCATGGAAGTCGACCGGCTGCACGTTCTTGCCGCCGGCCATGATCTGGCCCACGGCATTCATTGCGGCGGCGGCATTCCCCGCGGCAGCCTGCGGATTGGTGGCCGCCGCTTGGTCGGACGCGTTGCCAAGGTTTTCCAGCGATTTAACCGCCTGGTTGACGCGCTCGCGATCGGCATCCGACTTCGCGCCGAACACGTTGGCCAGGACCGCCGCGCTGTCGGCCTTCTCGGCCACGGCGTCGGAGACATGGTTGCGCCCGAGTGCGCCGATGCCGGTCATGCCCATCCCGGCGATCGCGCACGCGCTGAGCGTGGTGACGAGGACCGACAGCACCACGGCGCACACGACCAGCACGACGGTGTATCCGACCGACTTGTCCTTGGGACAGCGCATCAGTACCGGCAAGCCAAGGTAGAGCAGATAGAGGCCGTACAGCGCTGCGAGAACGCCGAGCACGCCGAGCATCGGGATGACATTCAGCACCGCCGCGACCCATCCCGGCGTGAAGCTGTAGGCGGTGACCTTGAGCGCGGCCAACGCATCACGCGTGCCCCCGAAGGTCGGCGCCAGCACATCGACGAGCCACGCGATCAGGAACACCTGCAAAAACGACAGCAGGAAGAACAGGACCGCGTGCGCGAGCCCTGCGGCAAGTCCGAGGCGCACCATGCCCAGGGGCCCCGCGTAGGTGCCCACCAGCGTCTGGCCGATGAACGACGCGATCACGCCGATCGCCACCATCGGCGCGACATAGCGCAGGTAGATCGCATGCGGCGATGAAGGCTCGGCGGCGATGACTGGCCACTCGGTCGATGGCGACAGAATGATGGCCTTGATCCGCGCGAAAATGCCGCGCGCCATATCGGCGGCTTCGGTGGCCGTCGGAGACGCATAGGCGCGGCCTGCGCCCGGCGGCGGGACCTGCGCGCCCGCCGCCGCGGGGAGCGGTGGCAACGGCGGCAAGGGCGGGACCGAAGCGGAGGCCGCCGGCGACGGAGGGGGCGATGCCGGTATCGCGCGAGTTGGTTCGGGCGCTGCGCGCGGGACCTCGGCGGACGACGCAGCTGGCGCAATTGCTACGACCGCGGCCCCGCAGTTATTGCAAAATTTCGATCCCTCGCCGATGCGTTGGCCGCATTGAGCACAGAACATCGTCTCGCCTCCGGGTTGTCATGCTAGTTAGAAAGCGATTGTGCCCGCCCGCGCAGCGCGGTTCAACGCCGCGACCGGAATAGTCGATTAGGCGATGTGAGCGGATGATTGACAGGCCTCGCGTCCACGCGATCGTGCCAGTATTGCCGTCTGACGTCAGGCCGCAGACAGCTTTCGAAGTTTTTCTCTGCCGCCGCGAAGCCGAGTGAACGCCCCCGCTGAGTGTGTGCTCACACTCTTGCGGTATAGCGCCGAGCGCGGCGACTTCCATCGCAAAGGTTAGTCGCCTCGCCGGACCATTCGCGCGCCAATGCGCATTCGCGTCGCCATGGCTGGGCACGGTATGCTATTTGCATGTAATTGCCGGCTACCATTACTAATCCGATGCCGGGAACCTGGGTCACTCAGCAAATATTCATCCGGGACCGAGACGACGGGAAGGGAGACCAGCGCGATGATCCGCTACGGCTTCAACATCAAAACGCGCAGCGGCCAGCGTGTCGACAACATCTGCATCATGGCGTCGAGCCGTGACGACGCGGAGCGACGTCTGCGGCAGATGTATCACCACTGCGAAATCATCGCCTGCAACACCGAGGTCGTGCGCCGCAGCGATCCGCTCGATCTCGAAGCCGTCATCGGCATGATCAGCAACGATCCGGTGACCATCCCCGCCGTCGCCCGGTCGATGCTACGTCAACAAGCCCGGCATCCACTAGCTCCTCGACCAGCGCCTGGTAGTCGCGCGCGCCGCGGCTTTGCGGGGCGTGCCGAAACACGTCGAGCTGCCGCGCCGGACTCTCGGCCAGGCTCACGTTCTCGGCGATGCGCGTCGTGCAGATCTCGTCGGGCCTGAAGGCCATCGCCATCAGGTCGGCGACCTCCGAGCTCATCTTGCGGCGCGCGTCGAAGCGCGTCAGCAGGTAACGGCGCGGCAGCCGGCGCTTGAACACCGGCTCGAGCGCGTTGAGGCTGCGCTCGACCTGCTGCGCACCCTGCAGCGCGAGATAGTCGGCCGACACCGGCACGATCATCAGGTCACAGGCGAAGATCGCGTTCAGCGAAAGCACGCCCAGCAGCGGACAGCAGTCGATGACCACGTGACCGGACAGCGCATCGGGCGCTCTGAGCGCGCGCGCGCAGCCTGCGTGACGACGTTGACACCCTTGCCGAGCAGCGTGTCGAGCTTGGTCAGCTCGAGGTGACCCGGACACAGGATGACGCCGCTGGGCGTGATCTGCGCGATATCGGCCAGCGGTCGCTGGCGCATGAAAAACGAGTAGACCGAATCGTCGGCGAGGCGCGGATGCGTGCCGAAGATGCCCGACAGGTGCGCCTGCGGATCGAGGTCGATGCCCAGCGGCCGCTGTTTGCGCTGGGCGATGCCGGCCAGCAGATTGAGCGCGGTCGTGGTCTTGCCGACGCCGCCCTTCTGGTTGAATACGGCGATGACAGTCATCGCGTGAGTTTACAAGACGCGTCGCGCGCACCAGCGTGACCACGATTTCGGCGAGAATCACCACGGCGAAAATCGCGAGCAGGATCATCGCGACGCGATTCCATTGGAACAGGTTCATCGCCGAGTCGAGCGTCATGCCGATGCCGCCGGCGCCGACCAGGCCCAGCACCGCCGACTCGCGCACGTTGATGTCCCAGCGGAACAGCGCGATCGACCAGAACGCCGGCTTGACCTGCGGCCAGTAGCCGAAGGTCAGCCGCGAGAGCCACGGCGCGCCTGCCGCGTCGAGCGCTTCGATCGGACCGCGGCTGCGCTTCCTCGAGCGCCTCGCCGAAGAGCTTGCCGACGAAGCCGATCGAGCGAAACGCGATCGCCAGCGTGCCGGCGAGCGCGCCGGGGCCGAAGATGCCGACGAACAGCAGCGCCCAGACCAGCGAGTTCACCGAGCGCGACGACACCAGGATCAGCTTGGCGAGCAGGTTGATCGGCGTGAACGGGCAGAGATTGTGCGCGGCCAGGATGCCGACCGGCAGCGCCAGCACGAGCGCCAGCAGCGTGCCCGAGCGACGCGATGTGGATCGTCTCCATCAGCGCGGCGTGCACGCTTTCCGGGTAGTACGCGAGGTCGACCGGCCACATCCGCGTGAGCAGGTCGACCACCTGCTCGGGCGCGTCGGCGAGGAATTCCGGGATGACCTCGACCGTCTGGACCGACACGACGATCGCCGCGACGATCGCGAGATAGACCGCGAAGCGTGCCAGCCGCTGCGCCGGCGTGAAGCGGCGCCAGACGCAGTGGCGGCGCGGCTTCAGGCATCCTCGAGATGCGCTTTCGCGGCGCGACGCGGACGCGTCGCGGTCGCCGATGCAGGAAGTCGGCCAAGGTCAGCCCGTCGATGAAGATCGCGCGCACGCCCGTCGGCCAGGATCTCGCCGAGCATGATGAGCGCGATGATCGAGATCAGGATCGCGCAGACGTAGTCGTAGTCGAAGCGCTGGAACGCCGCGAACAGCGTGCCGCCGATGCCGCCGGCGCCGACGATGCCGACCATCGTCGAATTGCGCAGGTTGGAGTCGAGCTGGTAGGTGCAGAAGCCGATGAAGCGCGCGAACACCTGCGGCAGCACGCCGAAGGCGATCACGCTCACGAACGATGCGCCGGTGGCGCGGACCGCTTCGACCTGCTTCAGCGAGATCTCCTCGATCGCCTCGGCGAAGAGCTTGCCGATGAATCCGACCGACGCGACGGTCAGCGCGAGAATGCCGGCCAGCGCGCCGAAGCCGACCGCCTTGACGAACACGATCGCGACGATGACCGGGTGAAACGAGCGCGCGCGCGACGATCAGCAGCCGCGCCGGCCAGCTCACCCACGCCGGCATCAGGTTGCGCGCCGCGCAGCAAGCCGATCGGCAGCGCGAGCACGATGCCCGAGCGTCGATGCCAGCACCGCGATCTCGAGGCTCTCCTGCAGGCCCTTGACCAGCAGTTCCCAGCGCGTGAAATTGGGCGGGAACATGCGGCCGAGGAAGTGCGCCGCGTTGTGCAGCCCGGTGCTGACGCGCTGCCCACGACGCGTCCATCTGCGCGCAGGCGTATACACGACGTACGAGCGCGAGCAGCAGCCAGCCGCACGCGCGGCCAGCCAGTGGTCGCGGACGCGCGGACTGCGCTGCGGTACGCAAGGCGCGGCGCTGCGGCGGCGTCAGTGCAGCCAATCCTCGCCGCCGTAGATCGTCTTCAGCTGCGTCGTCGGTGAGACCGGCGGGCGGGCCGTCGAAGACGATGCGGCCGCCGGCCATGCCGACGATGCGATCGGCAGAAGCGCTTCGCGAGCTCGACGTCGTGCATGTTGATCGACCACCGGAATGCCGCGCGTGCGCGCGATGTCGGCGAGCAGCTGCATGATCTCGACCGAGGTCTTGGGATCGAGCGACGACGTCGGCTCGTCGGCGAGCAGCAGCGACGGCTGCTGCATCACCGCGCGCGCGATGCCGACGCGCTGGCGCTGGCCGCCGGAGAGCGAATCGGCGCGCTGCGTGGGCGAACCCGGCGAGGCCGACGACGTCGAGCAGCTCGAACGCACGCGCGATGTCGTCGGCGGAAACTTGCGCCGCCACGCGCGCCACGCGGAGACGTAGCCGAGCCGCCCCGACAGCAGGTTTTCCATCACCGTCAGCCGCTCGACCAGGTTGTATTCCTGGAACACCATGCCGATGCGGCGGCGCGCGCTGGCGCAGCTGCCGCCGCGGCAAGCGCGACCAGATCGTCGCCCTCGAACTCGATCGCGCCCGACGTCGGCTCGACCAGCCGGTTGATGCAGCGGATCAGCGTGCTCTTGCCGGTGCCCGATGGGCCGATGATCGCCGTGATGCCGCGCGCGGCGATGTCGAGGTCGATGTCGCGCAGCACCGGCTTGCCGGCGACGTAGGACTTTGACAGCAGAGCGCCTGATGCCGAGAGCGGAGCGCGTCGCCGCAGTCGCCTGTCACTTCTTCTTCGCGCCGCCGCGGCTTCTTCGCGCTTCGCGCTTCGCGCGCGGTTTCCTTGTCGTAGGTCGCCTTGTCGAAGCCGCCGCCCGAGCCCTTCGCGACGTCGCGCACCACCGCCCATGTCGTCTTGTAGTTGATCGGGAAGAAGCGATCGGCGCCGTCGAACGCCTTTTGCATCTCGGGCGGGAAGCGATAGTCGTAGAAGCAGCTCAGCATCTTGTCGACCAGCGGCGGCTCGAGATCGTGCGCGTAGGCGAACGACGAGGTCGGGAATTTCTGGCTGCGATAGATGATGCGGAAATCGGACTTCCTTGACCTGGCCGCGCTCGGCCATGCGATGGAACACGTCGGACGCGACCGCGCCGGCGTCGTAGTCGCCCGAGTTCACGCCCATCACCGACTGGTCGTGCTTGCCGGAGAAGATGATCTTGTAGTCCTTGTCGGGCGTCGAGCCCCTCGCCGGGAAACAGCGCCATCGGCGCGAGATGCCCGGAATTCGACGACGGCGACGTGTGCGCGACCTTCTTGCCCTTGAGGTCGGAGAGCTTCTGGTACGGCGAGTTCGCCTTGACGATGACGATCAGGTTGTAGCCCTGGAATTCCTTCGCGGTGCCCTTGACCGCGAACGGAACCGCGCCGGCGAGATTGACCGCGAACGCCGTCGGGCCGGTCGAGAAGCCGCCGACGTGCAGCCGGCCCGAGCGCATCGCCTCGATTTCCGCGGCGTTCGACTGCACCTGGTAGAACACGACCTTCTTGTCGAGGCACTTGGCGAGATGCGGTCGGTGAACGGCTTGAAGATGTTCTCGTAGACAGCGGGATCCTCGACCGGCGTGTAGGTGAACACGATGGTCGATGGGTTCTTCCATTTCTTCGGAATCGATCGGCGCGTCGGCGACCATGTCGTTGTTGTCGTCGCAGTACATCGTGTCGAGTTCGCCGCGATTCTTGCAGGCGTCGGCGGCGAACGCGCTGCAGGCGAAGCATCGCCAGCATCGTGCCGGCGACAAAGGCGGCGAGGGACTTGAGCGGCATGCGCATGACTTTCCTCCGTGGCGCCGCTTGGGCGGACAGCGGCTCTGGGCGGGCATTTTCGCATACGATCATCGTCGCTGGGCGCCGCTGCGCGGATGCGCTCGCTTGCGCACGGCGGACCGTCGATTGAAAAATGCGATAATTCCGGTCCCATGGCTCTGCCCCTGCAGATCGCGATCCTGGCCGCCGGCGAAGGCAAGCGCATGCGCTCGGCGCTGCCCAAAGTCCTGCATCCGCTCGCCGGCCGGCCGCTGCTCGCGCACGTGCTCGACACGGCGCGCACGCTGGAGCCGCGCGCGCATCTGCATCGTGCACGGGCGCGGTGGCGAAGCGCGTGCGCGGCGCCTTTCCGGACGCCGATCTCGCGTGGGCGCGAGCAGGATCCGCCGCGCGGGCACCGGCGACGCGCTCAAGCTGCGCGCTCGCCGCGCTGCCGGCCGACGGCGTGACGCTGGTGCTCTTCGGCGCCGATCCGCTGGTGCGCGCCGAGACGCTGCGCCAGGTGGTCGCGCAGCGCGCAGGGCGGCGCGCTGTCGCTGCTGACCATCGAGCTCGACGATCCCGCCGGCTACGGCCGCATCGTGCGCGACGCCGACGGCGAGGTTCGCGGCGATCGTCGAGCACAAGGACGCGACCCGAGCAGCAGCGCGCGATCGCGCGAGATCAACACCGGCGTGATGGCCGCGCCGACCGCGGCGCTTCGCGCGCTGGCTCGCGCGCATCCGCAACCGCAACGCCAGCGGCGAGTACTACCTGACCGACGTGATCGCGCTGGCGCGTCGAGGACGGCGTCCGGTCGTGCGCACGACGCGCGCCGGAAGCGTGCTCGAGACGCTTGGCGTCAACAGCCAGCGCGACCTGGCGACCATCGAGCGGCTCTACCAGCGCGCGGCAGGCCGACGCGCTGCTCGATGCCGGCGTCACGCTCGCCGACCCGGCGCGCATCGACGTGCGCGGCGACGCTCGACTGCGGGCGCGACGTCGCGATCGACGTCGGCTGCATTTTCGAGGGCAGCGTGACGCTCGGCGACGACGTCAGCGTCGGCGCGCACTGCGTGCTGCGCGAACGTGCACGTCGGCGCGGGCACGCGCGATCGCGCCGTTCTCGCACCTCGACGGACGCGACAGATCGGCGCGCATTGCCGCATCGGCCCCTACGCGCGCATCCGTCCCGGCGACGTCGCTCGCCGACGAGGTGCACATCGGCAATTTCGTCGAAGTGAAGGCGAGCGCGATCGGGCGCGGCGCAGCAAGGCCAATCATCTCGCCTATGTCGGCGACACGATCGTCGGCGCGAACGTCAACATCGGCGCCGGCACCATCACCTGCAACTACGACGGCGCGAACAAGCACCGCACGGTCATCGAGGACGACGTGCACATCGGCTCCGACACCCAGCTGGTCGCGCCGGTCACGATCGGCCGCGGCGCGACCATCGGTGCCGGCACGCACGGTGTGGAAGGACGTGCCGCCGGGCGGCGGCACTGGTGACCAACGAAAAGACGCAGCTCGCGCCGCGAGCGGCTGGAAGACGCCCGAAGAAAGGATAGCATGGCATGTGCGGCATCGTCGGCGCGGTCGCGCGCGAAAACGTCGTCCCGATCCTGATCGAGGGCATGCGCCGGCTCGAATACCGCGGCTACGATTCGACCGGGCTCGCGGTCATCAACGGCGGGCTGCACCGGCTGGTCAGCACCGCGCGCGTCGCCGATCTCGCGGCGCAGGCGAGCGCCACGCAGATCTCGGGAATGACCGGCATCTCGCACACGCGCTGGGCGACGCACGGCGCGCCGACGCCGGTCAACGCGCATCCGCACGTTTCAGCAGCGACGAGATCGCGGTCGTGCACAACGGCATCATCGAGAATTTCGAGCCGCTGCGCGACCGACTGGTCAGCCGCAGGGCTACGTTTCGTGACGCAGACCGACACCGAGGTCATCGCGCACCTGATTCACGCGCACTATCGACGGCGACCTGCTCGCCGCGGTGCGCGCCGCGGTCGCCGAATTCCGCGGCGCCTATGCGATCGCCGTGATCTCCACGCGCGAGCCGGGCCGCATCGTCGGCGCGCGCGCGGGCAGCCCGCTTGCTCGTGGGCATCGGCGAGCACGATCACTTCCTCGCGTCCGATGCGAGCGCGCTGGCGCCGGTCACGCAGCGCGTCGTCTATCTCGAGGAAGGCGACATCGCCGACGTCACGCGCGAAGGCATTCGCGATCTACGACGCAAGCGGCGCCAAGCGTGTCGCGCCCGGTCGTCACGGTGCCAGGCTCGGGCGACGCGGTCGAGCTGGGACCGTATCGGCACTTCATGCAGAAGGAAATCTTCGAGCAGCCGCGCGCGATCGCCGACACGCTGGAGGCGGTCGGCGGCATCGGCCCCGATCTGTTCGGCGCGAGGCCGCCGAGGTCTTCGTCGAAGGTCGACGCGGTGCAGCTGCTCGCCTGCGGCACCAGCTACTACTCGGCGCTGGTCGGCGCGGCTCTGGATCGAAGGCGTCGCCGGCATTCCGGCGCAGGCCGAAATCGCCAGCGAATACCGCTATCGCGACAGCGTGCCCAATCCCGATGCGCTGGTCGTCGTCATTTCGCAATCGGGCGAAACCGCCGACACGCTCGCAGCGCTCAAGCACGCGCAAGTCGCTCGGGCATCGTCACACGCTGGCGATCTGCAACGTCGCCACCAGCTCGATGGTGCGGCAGACCGAGCTCACGTATCTGACGCGCGCCGGCGTCGAGATCGGCGTCGCCTCGACCAAGGCCTTCACCACGCAGCTCGTCGCGCTGTTCCTGCTGACGCTCACGCTCGCCAAGCTGCGCGGGCGGCTGTCGGCCGAGGAACGAGGCGACGCTGGCTGGCGGGGCTGCGCCACCTGCCGGCGGCGATCCAGGCGGTGCTCGCGCTCGAGCCGTCGATCATCGCCTGGGCGCGAGCGCTTCGCCAAAAAAGAGCACGCGCTGTTCCTCGGTCGCGGGCTGCACTATCCGATCGCGCTCGAAGGCGCGCTCAAGCTCAAGGAAATCTCGTACATCCACGCCGAAGCCTATCCGGCGGGCGAGCTCAAGCACGGACCGCTGGCGCTGGTCGACCGCAATATGCCGGTGGTCGCCATCGCGCCCAACGACGCGCTGCTCGAGAAGCTCAAATCCAACCTGCAGGAAGTGCGCGCGCGCGGCGGCGAGCTCTACGTGGTCGCCGATGCCGACAGCCATATCGAGTCGAGCGAAGGCATCCACGTGCTCCGCCTGCCCGAACATGCCGGACTGCTCTCGCCGATCGTGCATACCATCCCGCTGCAGCTGCTCGCCTATCACACCGCGGTGATGCGCGGGACCGACGTCGACAAGCCGAGGAATCTCGCCAAGTGCGTGACGGTCGAGTAGTCGGGCGCGTGGCTATGCGCTGCTGCTGCTGTGTCTTGTTTGGGCAGATTAAAGTCGTAACAGCGAAATAAAGCCGTAAATGCGCACGGCCCGCGACAATCGCGGGCCGTACTGTTCCAACGAACCCGCGAACCTTCGCGGGCCATGTTTCCTAGTCGAACGATGCCCAGGTACCTGCTGGCGGCGCTTGCTCGACACCAGGCTTCGTGTAATCACACACACCCTGCGGGAAGATCGATGCGAGCTGTGTCATCTCGGCAGACGTGAACGTCACGCTATAGTCGCCGGCACTGATCGCCTTCAGCTGGCATTTCAGGACGTTGTTCGCCAGAGGCTCGCCGGCAACCATCCGCGGCGTGGAAAACGCCGGGTACAGCGAATTGCACGTCGTGTTGCCGGAATACACCTGAGGTTCGACGATCTTGTTCGTGCCGTTAGCGGTGAAGCACGCGTCGACGAGGTCGACAGGCTTTGCATTGACGATCTTGGTGTGAACCGAAGCGCTCGAGGTATCGGCAAACAGCTTCGTGAGCCATTGGTCCATCTGCGTCAACGCGTGGCTCAGCACCGGGCTCGTATCGCTGAAAAGCCCATTCGATCCCGGCGAAACGCCGTCTTCGATCAACATGACCTGGTTGTCGAAATTGCCGTTCACCGCAAGCAGGCGCGCGCGCAGCGAGAACGAGTGGAAGCGCGAGTGCACCTCGTTGCCGTTCTCAGGCTGATCGACGTACCCCCGATAGTCGATGATCGGCGTCATCGCCATCCCGAGGCCGGTGTAGGTGACGCGCCCGGTCTGATAGGCGATTTGAATTGCGGTCAGATCGCCGACCGATCGGCTCGTCACGAAATTGCCGTTGTTGTCGTATCCGCCGATCTTCTGGTTCAACTCGATGAACTGCGTTTTGCTGATCGCGCTGGAGTTGAGCGCGCCCAGACCATACTGGATACCGACGTTGTCGAGCGTCCGCCGCGCATAGCCGGTCGCCGGATCACGCCCGAAGATATTGACCATGTGATCATAGATATCGCAGCGCACGCCCGTTGGATTGGTGACCTGATCGAAGCGCATGGCAGTCGGGATCGCAGCGTTGCAGCTTCCGCCCTGGGCCTTCGTGCGCACCGCGTTGCCAGGGCCGATTGTGTTGAGCGTCGTTGTGGTCGGAAAGCCCGTCGCCGCAATGATCTGCGCCGGTGTCCACGTCAAGGACGTCTGGGTGTTGAGATAGTGCAGAAAGAGGTCCGCGTCGGTAATCGGGAACGTGATACCGGCAGTGAGCTCGGGGAAGCTGCAGCCGACGACGATGCCGTCTAGAAGACCGGGGTAGTCGTCGCTTATCGGGTGCGCTTGTTCGGAGCCTCCAGAGCAGCCGAATCCGATCGTGAATGCGGGTGGGCCGTAATTCTCGATGAAGCGCTCCTTCACCATCATCAGCGATTCCGCGGCGAGCACTTCCTGGCAATTGTTGCCAAACACGTTCAAGGTCGATGATGCGACCGCATATCCCTGCCGCAGCATGAGGTCCTCGAGAATGCCGCCATTGCCGATGCTCGAACCCTGGATGTACCAACCGCCAACACATCCGCCCCCGAGCGTGTAGACGAGGCGTTGATTCCAAGCAGACGGCGGCACCTGCCAGCTCGGCGTGGGCTCGGTGAGCGGATCGTGCAGAATCGCGGTCTGGTAGATCGCTCGATTGATCGTTCCCGTTTCGACACGCACGATATAAGGTACCGTCCTGCCGAGGCTCGTCGTCGTTTGCTTCAGATCCGATGGATAGCCGGTGCCGCTTGGCAGTTGCTTAAAGGTGTTCGCGGTGGAGCGATACACGTAATCGACGCGCGTAGTCGTCGAGCAGTCCGCATCCAACGCAGGACCGAGGCGCTCCGTTGCCGAACCGGGCACCGGGAAGTTTTGCGTCATACAGAAGAACGGCTGCTCGTGCGGGCCGGAGAAGACCGGACCCGTGATCGGATGGTTGATGATCTGCAGGCTCACATCCCCGGCGGGAGCCTTCGTCCTGACGCGCAGCGTATTGTCCCCGATGCTCAAGCCCGACACGAGACCTATCCACGTGTTCGGTGCCGTTCCCGCTCGGAATTGCCCCGTCACATCGCTGCCGTTCAGTGACACTACCAGCGGCAGGCGCTGTCCGGCGGGGTAGTCGATCCTGACGAGCACATCGCCTCCGCTGACGGAGTCAGCGCGAGTCGACAGGGTGGTAATTGCGAGTGGCGCCGCGGCCGCGACAAAACTTGCTATCGAGAAAGCTGCACATGCAACGAACAGAGCGACCCGCTTCATACGATCCTCCTAGGAAATTTCGCGCCGGGTCACATCGATGCGAAATCGAATCGACGCGACCGCAGGCGAGTGTTGTATACGACAGAATAATACGCCGTTGGCGCCCCAAGGCAAACAAAGTTGCACAGCCAGAAAAATGTAAAAAAAGACCCGCTCGGGGGCCGTCATATGGCTGGAACTCCAGCGCGCAGCCGCCTCGCGGGAGCGACGTTTCTTCGGCCATCAGTGGGTAATCGGTGGGTAGCGTGCCTGCAATCTGTCCTCAACCCGGCGCCTTGCCGGGCAACGAGGAGACAGACCATGACACGCTTCCAGCATCCCGACTCCGAAGAGGACCGTCGCCGCGCGCGCCGCGCGCCGCTCGTCGCCGCGTTGTTCATCGCCGCGCTCGCCTTTGCAGGCCGCGCCTTCTACTCCGGCGGCGGCGGTCCGCCACCTACAGCTGCAGCGGTGGCTTCGCAAGTGGTAACCCCGATCGTCCCCGATCAAATCCCGCTCCGGGCGAGCTTCGCGCACGACGGAGCGGCCGAGGACGGGCGCGCCATCAACGGCGACCCGGAACGTGATCCACGCTACTACGACAGCGCGGTGCGGCAATGACGCGCGAAACGACGCACAGCGACGCGATGAGCCGGATCGTGTTCGACAAGCGCTACACCATTTCGGGGACGCTGCCGGCGCGCCCGATGGTCGAGTTGCCCGACGGCGAGAAGAGCTCCGGAGACAGCCCGGACGCAATGGCGACGGTGTATCTGATCGCCCTCTTGGAATCCATCTGCATGCGCGAGCTGGAGCGCTTCATCGATCGTGCCGACGAGACCATGGTCGGCACGGCGGTGGATTGCAGGCATTGCGCCCCGGTGGCGGCCGGCGCGGTACTTCGAGTCAGCGGCTGGGTCGAGCGCGTCAACGGCGACGAAGTCAGATTCCGCGTGCAGGCGCAGGACGAGCAGGAACGCGTGTGCGAGGGGTCGATCTGCCTGACCATCGTGCCCCGCGACCGCATCAGCCTCAGGATTCGGCGCAAGCGCGAAGCGATCGCCCGCCGGGAGTTGTTCGTCGGCGCCTGACGACCCGACCGCGAGACGCTGGCAGGGCGCATTCAGGAGCGATCGATCGCGTATGGGAGCGAACACGCTAGCGCTCGACCCACCCCATCGCGTCAAAGCAGATGTTCAACCACTCGATCGGCAACCCGAACGTCCCTTGCTCATTGAGCGAAACCGTCGTGGGGGAATCGCTTGCAGCCGCGATCTGCCAGGTGCCGGCCGCATACTCCGGCGGCTGATCGGGGCCTGTCGACGAAATGCCGTGCGGGTTTCGCAGCATTACGTACGACTTGCCATCGAGCGTGGCGGTGCCCAACACGGCGTAGGCGTGATTGGGAATAAGCCCTGTGCGATCGAACGTCAGTCCCTGAAGATGGCTCACGTTATCCCAGGTCCACGCCATCGTGGGGAAGAGGGCGACCCCGCGCGTGTCGCACCGATCGCCAAAGTGATGCCAATTCGGTACTGCTTTGAGTTCGAGATTGCGCAGGTGCTTGGGCCGACCTCCGACCAGCATCTGACATGCTTCCTGCGGGTCGACACCTTCATTGCCGACCATTTGATAATCCGCGGGCTGCGGGTCAGTACTCACGTTGCCGCACCGCTGCATTACGTAGGCTTTCTCCACCACCGAGGTCCAGCCTTCGCGCGGATCAAGGGAGCGCGCAAAGCATTGCCTGCCTTGGTCATCGAACGGCACATCGCCCGGTGCGTCGAAGGCGGCGGCGGGCGCCGAATCGGCATCGAAGAAATGAAAGTGGAATTTGCCGCTACCCGCACCCGGCACTCCCGAGCCATCAAGTAGCGCCTGCCACTCCGGAGGACGTACCCACGCCAACGCAATCAGCGAAGAAATCAGGTAGCAATCGGCAATGCTTCCCTGAATCGGGTCCAGGAAGGACGCGTCGTCAATCATGAATTCGTCGACCGGACGGTACTCGCCGACGAACTGAGCGGCGCCCGCAGCCGCTCCCGGCTTTCGAAAAGCCGAATCGTCGATTGGGATCAGGAAGGGCAGCACCCGCCGAACAGCCGCGTCGCCATAGATCTCGCGCGCGGTTCTGACCAGCGGGTCGGTCCACACAGCCTCAAAGCGCAACCGCTTCCGCACTCGATCAGCTATCGCCTGGAACAGATGGAACCGCGGCGGATGTGCTCCGTCGGGATCGAAGAGAACCATGCGCTTGACCTTGAACGCGTCCTCCAGGAGTCGCCGTGCGCTTTCCCAATCCCGAACCTCCACGTTCTTGCCAAGCAACAGCTGAGCAACCGCGTAGGGATTTGGCAACCAGGTGCGCTTTGACATTTCAGGGTCCGCCGATGTCGGGAACACTGCCGGGCGGAGTGTCTGAAAGGTCGCGCAGGTCTTCCTGCACTTGAGACAGCTGATCTTGCAGCTCAGCAAGCGCATTTTGCGCGTCGACGATCGCCTGTATGGCTGCGTTGAGCTTTGCCGTGTATTCGTCCCAGGTTGGACGGTCCGCCATGGAGTTGCTCCCCGTTGGAGTAGCGAGCGTGCCTCTACCGCGAGGCCGATGTTGCTGAGGCGGTGCCCGCGTCCGCCTCGGCATGAATCCTCTGTCTCAGCTGCTCGGTTTCGGACGAAGGCACGACGCCCAGCACGACCGATAGCATTTCTCGCAAGCGCCTATATACGCGCAATGCTTCAGCTTGCTGGCCGTCGCGAATGAGTGCGCGTATCAGAGCCCGTGCCAAGTCTTCGGATGTTGTGTCGGCGTTGAAGGCGCGCTCCAAAGCCCTGAGAAGGTTTGGATCCTCACCATCCTCGAGCAGCGACTCGACGCTGAAGAGAGTAGCACGCACCGTGGATGCGACCGCTTCACGTCCGGCAAGCAGCCACGGCGGCCCCTCGTCTTCCGGCAGGAACGGTCCCCTAAAATGCTCAAGCACTGCGGCCACGTCGGCAGCAGCCACTGCGCGATCGAGTGCGTGTCCTGCAGCTGCCCGGTCCCGCAGGGTTCCGACGCGCGCATGCGCTTCCAGCAGGAAGGCAACATCGCTCCAAACGCGAGTCGGCGACAGCCCGAGGCGGGACTCCTGTCCTATGATAGCGTCTTCGTCACGCAGCAACCGTCGCAATCTGGAGATCGTCATATCGAGGGATTTGCGCGCGTTGGCATCATCGGCTTCAGGCCAAAGACGCTGCGCGATCCACTGCTTGTCCGCGGAATCGCGGCGCATCGCCTGACAACAGACGAGGAGCTTGAGCAGCTCAAGAGGCTTGTCCTGCGCTTTGCGTGAGGGCTTGTAAGTCTCCGACGCGATCTCGAGGTCGAATCCACCCAAAGTTCGGATGCGCACCGGCCAAGGCCAATATGCACCGGTGCCCGCAGGCGGCAACAATTTGTTGGTCGCGATCAAGCGGTGCACGAACTCGACGTGGATTTGATGGCGAAGTGCACTGTCGCAGAGAGTCGGCAGGGTCTTGCCGGCGCGCGCCAACATGTAGACGTATCCTGCGCTCTCGGCCTGATGCAGGCCACGGCGTAGCGACTCTGGATCGCACTTATCGTCGGCGAGGAAGTCCAGGCAGTGCGCTATGGAATCAGCGAAGACGAACTGGGCGCCTTGCAGGCGCGACGCCATCTCGCGGGCGTGTTGCGACGCTTCTCCGAACCGTCCGTTTGCGGCGAGACCGAAAATGCGCTCCAGTTCGAAAACGCGTGCCGATGCGCCTTCGTAGCCCGCTTGTTTGGCAAGGTCGAGTGCTTGTTCCGCCCACCGCAATCCCTCTACATAGTCATGTTGTGCAAGTCTGAGGCGTGCCGTTAGTCGTGCGTATCCGGCACGCTGCGCCGGCGTGCCGTTGACCACAAGCGATTCGAGATTGGCGAGGTGGTCCATCGCGACCTTGAGATCGCCCTTGCTCTGCGCTGCGTTCACATCGTGCTGGGCGATGTCGAACGCAAGCCGCCGTGATCCACTTTGTTCGGCAAGCGTACGTGCATCGCGCATGTACCGCTCGGCGGTGTCGCGCTTGCCGTCGGCAAGATAGGCGTCCGCCGCGCTGAGATACCAGCGCCCGCGCTGAAGCGCCCCCGCATTCGCGTCGTCGATATGGCGGCGCATGGCTAGCACCATGTTCTGTGCTTGTTCCCGGTTGCCGAAAACGCGTGCGTGGTCGACCAGCAGTCTGGCGGCCTCGACAGCGTGGTCACGGGTCAGCCAAGCGGACGCGTCGTCGAGCAGGACCTGAAGCCGATACACCAACGCGCTCGAGTCGACGGTCGCGGGGTACGAGCCTGCATTGAGCGCGGCGCAAGTTACCGCCATGCACAGCGTTGCCTCGTGCGCGCAGCCGTGTTCGATGGGCAGCTCCCCGCCGGCGTCGACATGACGGCGCAGCCAGGTGTCCAGTGTGCGGATATCGCCGTATTCGATAATGAAGGCGATGACTACGCTGGCAGCGGCGATTCGCATGCCAGCGACGTCTTGGGAAGCCGCGAAGCCTGCGTAGCTGCGCTCGAACCATCCGCGAGCCTGCTCCTCGTCGGCACCTTGCAACGCGCGCCCGACCCAGAAACACAGCCATGGGTGTCGATGCAGCGTTTGCGCGCCGAGAAGATTTGCTGCGCGCGAGGCACGTGACGCCTCGCCTGAGCGTGCATACTGTGGGGCGAGGGCCTCAAGCACTTCGGCAGCGCGTTCCTGTGCACGATGTTCTATCAGCAGATCGAATGCCTGGTCAGGCTGACCGTGCGCTTCGAGGAGGTCGGCGGTCTTCAACGCCAGCTTCAATGCGCTAGCTTCGCCGTCTCGCTCACGGATCGCCGTCTGCGCACCCTGCCGAATCAGTGCGTGCGCCTCATAGGTTTCTCCCGTCGAAGACGCGTGTCGACTTAGGAGACCCTGCCTGACCATACCCTCAAGCTCACCAGCGGCTTCTTCGCCGCCGAGCGCTGCGGCAAGCGCCACGCTGAACTGTGGGGCGAAGGAAGTCTGCAGCAGCAACTCGCGTCGCGCGGGCGAGATCCGTTCGAGTAGCCGTTCGAGCAGATGCTCGTGAATCTGCGCTACCAGGCTAGAATCGCTACCCCGCGCATGCGTCGTCCGAAGCAACTCGCAGGCAAGCACCAGCGTTCCTGCGTGACCGCCGGTGATCCTCGCAAGCTCGGTGCCTGTGCGGCCTGCCAGCCTTAGCCGGTGCGCTAGTGCGGCGCATTCCTCGGCATCGAAACCTAGTGGCACGTCGTTGCACAGGGCGATCTTTTGTGCGGCGATGACGTCGAAGAATTCGCGCGGAGCGGTTTCTTGGCCGATAAACAGCACTTCGTGCGTGTCGTCGATCGATGATACAAAATGCGCCAATGCCTGCAAGCGCGAATGCGAGGTCAGCAGATGCGCATCATCGAAAACGAAAATCGTCGGAGTTGACCCCGGCGCAGCGGCAGCGGTGAAGAACCTGCGTGCGAACGCAGCCTCGTCTGCGGCATCCTCGGCAGTAACGCGAGGAAGCGGGCGGCGTCGTTTTCCAACCAGACCAACCTTCGCGGCATTCCCCCACCGTACATAGAAAAACGCCGGATCGTCATCGCGCGCGTCTAGCCGATACCAGCAGATCCTCTTGCGAGTAGCCTTGGCGTATTGGGCAGCGGCTATCGACTTGCCGCTACCCGACGGTCCGCAGAGCCATTTGGCGGGGATTACGATGCTGCGGATCCAATCGATCACCTTGAGGCGATCCACCGCGCCTCGAGGATTAGGCGGGGTGACCTTGAATGCGTCGAACCGTGCCGCCATGGCGCGCGCTAAGGTAGTCGAGGTTTGACAGGCTAAGATGTTTTGAGCAACAACGTCAATAGCGTGGCTACTCAGGAGACGTGGCGAATTGAAACGCGCTTCGAAAAGGGGCAGCAGCATTCATCAAATTCTGGCAGAGTCCTAACTCGTGCGAACACGCGCCGCCTTCCGACTACGCATCACGCGCGGCGAAGACATCGCGGTCGGCCCCGGCAAGGTCGACCTGCTCGAGGCGATCGATGCCACCGGCTCGATTTCCGCGGCGGCGCGCTCTCTCGGCATGTCGTATCGGCGAGCGTGGCTGCTTATCGACACCATGAACCGCTGTTTCCGGCAACCGGTGGTGGACGCCGAGGCGGGGGGGCCGCGCGGTGGGGGCGCGAGCCTGACGCCGACGGGCGAGCGCCTAGTGCTTCACTACCGGCACGCGCAGCGGCTCGCGACTCAATCGGCTCGCGTCCACACCGAGGCGATCAGGCGCCTGCTGGCCCCCACC
Source organism: uncultured beta proteobacterium (assembly GCA_963816915.1). Classification (GTDB taxonomy): domain Bacteria; phylum Pseudomonadota; class Gammaproteobacteria; order Burkholderiales; family Casimicrobiaceae; genus PALSA-1003. The sequence goes on along the minus strand of CAWFMK010000004.1, from coordinate 818,057 downwards.
GTTTCGGGCAAGCGACGGCGCGATTAGAATACGCGCCGCCCGACACATCACTTCTCCCGACACGCACACCTTGGTCCCACTCGCGTCTCCTGACGCCGAGGCCTTGCCCTCGGCACGTCCATTCGGCCTGGACATCCCATCCGGCAGCGGAGGGACGACGTGGTCACGTCGCGTTCGCGTCGAGGCTGGGAGCGAGGATCAGGCGTAGCCCACGCTGCGCCGGTCGAACGACACCGCCTTGATGAGCGCGTGCACCTCTCGCCCGGCGCGAAGATCAAGCTCTTCGCACGAGCGACGCGTGATGCGCGCGACCAGCGGCACCGCACCGACGCGCAGCTCGATGTCGACGATGGGTCCCCGATCGGCGCTGATGGCGGCAACGCGCGCGGCCAGGATGTTCACGATGCTCAGTCCCGATGGACGCGCGAGCGCGATCGACACGTCGCGCGCGCGCACGCGCACCCGGACACGCTCGCCGACCAGCGCCTCGACGCTCGGTACCACGAGTTCGCCGCCTTCGAAGGCGAGCGTGGTTAGCCCGTAGCGCTGCTCGTGCGCGGCGACGATGGTGTCGATGACCGCACCGGCCTCGTAGCGTCCGGTCAGCGGCCGAAGATCGACCCGGCTCATGACCGAGTCGACGTCGCCGGAGGCGATCACCTTGCCGTCGGCCATCAGCACCAGCGTATCCGCGATGCGCGTGATCTCGGCAACCGAGTGGCTCACGTACGCGATCGGAATATGCAGCTCGTCACGCAGCAGTTCGATGTAGCGCAGGATTTCGTCGCGGCGCTGCGCATCGAGAGACGCGAGCGGCTCGTCCATGAGCAGCAATCTCGGTTGCGCGAGCAGTGCGCGGCCGATGCTGACGCGCTGTTTCTCGCCACCCGAGAGTGCTCCGGGCCGGCGTCGCAGGAGCGATTTGAGTCCGAGCAGTTCGATGACCTGAGCGGGCTCGATCGGTCGCGAGGTCGCCGGCGCTCGCCGGTATCCGTACAGCAGGTTGGATTCGACGTCCATGTGCGGAAACAGCAGGTCGTCCTGAAACACATACCCTAAGCGGCGCTGCTGCGGCGGCACGTCGATGCCGCGCGCGCTGTCGAACAACGTCTCGCCATTGACGACGATCCGACCGCGCCGCGGTGTGCTGATGCCAGCGAGCGCGTTGACGACGGTGGTCTTGCCCGATCCCGAGCGGCCGAACAGCCCGACTACGGGCGCTTCGGCGCGGAATGCGACGGCGAGCTCGAAGGCGCCGAGGCGCTGCTCCACCTCAACGTCGATCATCGCTACCCTGCCTGTCGGCGCGACGGACCAGCCACTCGGAGGCCATCAGTGCGCCGATCGAGAGCGCGACAGCGATCGCGGACAAGCGCAGCGCGTGCGCGTCGCCACCGGGGGACTGCACCAGCGAATAGATCGCCAGCGGGAGCGTCTCGGTTTCGCCGGGGATGTTCGAAACGAAGGTGATGGTCGCGCCAAATTCGCCCAGGCTGCGCGCGAACGAGAGCAGCACGCCGGTGATGATGCCCGGGAGCGCGAGCGGAATCGTGATCGAGACGAAGACCCACGATGCAGGCGCGCCGAGCGTACGCGCGACGGTCTCGAAGCGGCGGTCGATGGCGGCGATGGACAGCCGGATCGCGCGCACCATCAGCGGGAAGCCCATGATTGCCGAAGCGAGCGCGGCGCCGGTCCAGCGGAACGCGAACACGATGCCGAACCATTGCTCGAGCCACGGTCCGAATGCGCCGCGCCGCCCGAAAAGGAGCAGCAGCGCGAAGCCGACGACCACCGGCGGCAGCACCAGCGGCAGATGGACCAGCGAATCGAGCAGGGTCTTTCCCGGGAACTGGACGCGCGCCAGCAGATACGCAACGAAAACAGCCAGTGGCAGGCTGCAGATGACGCCGACCAGCGCGACCTTGAGACTCAGCAGGAGGATCTGGATTTCGTCGCCGCTCATGGCAGCGGCTTGCCGATCACGGTGAATCCGAAGCGCTCCCACGTCGGTCGCGCCGACGCCGATGCGAGAAAGGCAAGAAGCGCATTCGCGGCCGGTGACCGATCGCCGGCGACAATGGCCCCGGGATAGACGATCGGTGGGTGGGTGTTCTCGGCGAAGGTGGCGACGACGCGCACCTTCGGCTCGGCGGCGGCGTCGGTCGCGTAAACGACTCCCAGCGGGGCTTCCCCGCGCGCCACCAGAACGAGCGCGGCGCGCACGTTCTCGGTACGAGCGACCTTCGCCTCCACCGTCGGCCATACGCCGAGCGTTTCGAGCGCAGCCTTGGCGTACTTGCCTGCTGGAACACTGTCGGGATTGGCCAGCGCGAGCCGACGCGGGCCGAGCGCGGCGGCCAGAGGAAACCCCGCGTCGGGCGTTAACGCGACGCGGCTGTCCGACGGCGCAATGAGCACCAGACGGTTGCGCAGCAATTCGACCCGTCCGCGCGGCGCGAGCAGGTGGCGGGTCTGCAGGTAGTCCATCCACTCGAGATCGGCGGAGATGAACACATCCGCCGGCGCGCCCGATTCGATCTGCCTGGCGAGGGCGTTGCTGCCCGCGTACGACACGACGACCTTGTCGCCGCTGCGGCTCTCGAACGCCCGCGCCTGCGCATCGAGCGCCTCCTTCAGGCTGGCGGCCGCGAACACGGTGACCGTCGTGGCGCGCACGGTCGCAACGGTGCCGGCCAGCAGCCCGAGCACGACGGCGGTGGCGGTGATCAGCGTTCGCATCGTGGACTCCTTGCGCAGTCCGACAGCGGACCAAGAGGGCAATATACCGCTGTATATAGCGCCGGGCAATTGCGCGAGGATGGGCGATTCGTCATTTGCGTGCATATTGACGCTCACCCAGTGCCACCACATGCTTCGAGCGGGCGACATTTGTCGCGGTGAGCAGGGGAGATCATGAAAACGAGCGCACGCAATCAGTTCGCGGGAGTAATCAAGGAATTGACCAAGGGACCAATCAGTACCGAAGTCGTCATGGAAATCGCACCTGGGATCCATGTCGTTGCCGTCATCAGCACGCGCTCCGCGGAGTCCCTCGGGCTCGCCCTCAACAGGCGCAGTTACGCGCTCATCAAGGCGAGCAGTGTCGTGGTGGCGGTGGACTGAGGAAATGGTGCGGGTCGTCGCGATTCGCCGTCTGTGCGCTGCGTGCTGATCGTGTATCAACGTGACGGCGTTACCCTCACGGAGGACGAGGGCCCGCTGGCGCTGGTATCGCTCAAGGACACGCGCCCGGGTCCGCGGCACGTGAAGTGGCTGCGCTCGCTCGAGGTGCGCGTGATCGCCGAATAGCCCGCGGGTCAGGGCATCGTCACCGGAATCCGAGCGCCATGAGCAGCGTCGTGCCGGCGTTCACGCGCTGGGGTCCGATGCATTCGGATAGAACAGCTGCTCGCCGCCGATCTTGTAGTCCGCGATCGCATTCTGGCCCGCGGGGGAGACCAGCCAGTCGATGAACTGCTGGGCGAGCTCCTTTTTGACGGTCGGGTGTTTCTCGGGATTGACGAGTATCACGCCGTACTGGTTGAACAGGCGCTTGTCGCCCTCGACCAGAATCACCAGATCCCCACGGTTCTTGAAGGAAAGCCATGTCCCGCGGTCGGCGAGCACATAGGCGTCCATCGACGCGGCCGTGTTGAGCGCGGCACCCATGCCCTGCCCCGTGTCGCGATACCAGGGCCCCTTGCTCTTGTCGATGTCGATGCCGGAGGCCTTCCACAGATCGAGCTCGGCCATGTGCGTTCCGCTGCGATCGCCGCGCGAAACGAATGGCGATTTCGTAGCCTCCACTTTCCTGAGCGCGTCGAGGATGTCCTTGCTGCCCGCGATACGCGCCGGATCGGATTTCGGACCGATCAGCACGAAGTCGTTGTACATCACCGGATACCGCTTCACGCCCTGGCCCTCGGCCAGGAACTTTTCCTCTTCGGCGCGGGCGTGGACGAACACGACGTCGGCATCGCCGCGCCGGCCGACGTCGAGTGCCTGCCCGGTGCCCAGCGCCACGACGCGGACCTTCACTCCCGTCTGCTGCTCGTAGATCGGCAGCAGATACCCGAACAGACCCGACTGCTCGGTCGACGTGGTGGATGCGACCGTGATGAAACGCTCCTGCGCGCTCGCGGCGAGCGCAACGATGCCAAGCAGCGCGGCGAGAGCGCTACGGCGGGTGATCACCACGGCAATTCTCCTTCGAGAAATTGAGCCGCTTCGCGCGATTGAGGCGCCTTGAAAAAGCGCTCGACCGGACTGCGCTCGGCCAGTCGCCCCTGGTGCAGGAACAGGATTTCGTCGCCCAGGCGGCGTGCTTGCCCGAGGTTGTGCGTGACCATGATGATCTTGGTGCCCGCTGCGTGCATCGCCGCGATGACGCGTTCGATTTCATGGGTCGCGCCGGGATCGAGGTTCGCTGTCGGTTCGTCGAGGAAAAGCACTTCCGGCTCGAGCGCCCACGCGCGCGCGAGCGCCAGACGTTGCTGTTCGCCGCCAGAGAGCACGCGCGCTGGCCGGGTCGCATGCGTCTCGAGTCCTACCGTATGCAACGCTTCGAACGCACGCAGCTCGCGCAGCTCGATGGGGACACCCGCCACCTTGAGTGCGTAGCTCACGTTCGCGATCGCCGATCGGCGCAGCATCACGGCGCGCTGGAACACCATCGCCTGACGTCGCGGCGCGCCGGCGATTTCGGGCGTGCTCCAGCGCACGCGCCCGGCCGTGGGACGCAGCAATCCATGGCAAAGGCGCAGGAGCACGCTTTTGCCGGCGCCGTTGGGCCCGACGATGATCGAACGTGTTCCCCCGGCCAAGGTCATCGATACGCCGTCGATGATGCGGCGACCGCCGACCGCGAAGACGACCTCCTCGAGCTGGAGCGGCAACAGGGTGATCGGCGCGCGCATCGATTCGGGCGGCGTCATCCGAAATGTCGTTGCGCGGTCTCGTTGACCACGTAGGCAGCGGCGTTGAGGCCGAGCACGATCGCGAGCAGCACCAGCCCAAGCCCCAGCGCGAGGGGCAGATCGCCCTTGCTGGTTTCAAGTGCAATCGTGGTCGTCATGACGCGGGTCACCCCGGCGATGTTGCCGCCCACGATCATGACCGCGCCGACCTCGGCGGCGGCGCGGCCGAACCCGGCCAGGATCAGCGTCACAAGCGAGAAGCGCACGTCCCAGAGCAAGGTCATCGCCGCGCCGAGACGCGTTTCGCCGAGCGAATGCAGCTGCTCGCGGTATTCGCCCCAGGCGTCCTCGATGACCTGACGCGCGAGACCGGCGATGATCGGCGTGATCAGGATCGCCTGCGCGATCACCATCGCGGTCGGGGTGAACAGGAGGCCAAGCGATCCCAGCGGACCTGCGCGCGAGAGCATCAAATAGACGGCGAGCCCGACGACGACCGGAGGAAGACCCATCAGCGCGTTGAGCAAGACGATGGTGCCGCGTCGTCCCGGAAATCGGGCGACCGCAAGCAAAGCGCCGAACGGCAGTCCGATCACGCACGCGATCGCCACCGCGAGCAGGCTCACGCGCAGGCTGAGCAGGACGATGTCCTGCAGCGTCGGGTCGCCGGCGCTGATCAGCGTCCAAGCCTGCGACGCTGCGGCGCCCATGTCGTTCATGGGTGCCCCAGTTCAGCCGGGCACGGTAGATCGGCAATTTCTTGCATATAATAGCAATGGTCCAATCACAAAAGGTCTCACGATAGCCGATAGACCGCCCAACGCCAAATATGCGTACTCATACATAATGAAACTTGTTCCGACGCTTACCTGGACGCTCGAAAGCGGTGTCGGTCCTGCGCTCGATCCACGGCTAATGCCGCTGCTCGAGGCGATCGGCGCCACCGGATCGCTGGCGGCGGCGGTCGACGCGCGCGACATGTCGTATCGCGCGGGTTGGGGACTGTTGCGCGACTACGGCCGCCAGTTCGGCGCTCCGCTGGTCGTGTTCGAGCGCGGACGTGGGGCACGTCTCGACGACGCGGGGGCCCGCCTGCTCGAGATGAATCATGCCGCGCAGCGCAAGCTGGTGCGCGCGCTCGACTCGCTGCACATCGACGTCGGGCCGCCACAGGTGCCTTCGCGCATTGCAGACACGCCGCTCGTGATAGCCGCCAGCCACGATCTCGCGCTCGCTTCATTGCGCGACCTCGCTCCGGGAGAGCGCGCTCCGGCGTTCGACCTGTCGTTCACCGGCAGCCTGAACGCGCTCATGCAGTTCGCCGAGCGTCGCGCCGACATCGCGGGCTTTCACGTTCCCGCGGGCGCAAAACCGAGCGACCTTGCGCCGTTTCGCCGCTGGCTTGACCCGAGGCGCGATCGGCTGGTCGATGTCGTGCTGCGCGAGCAGGGACTCATCCTGCCGCGCGGCAACCCGTCGCGCGTGCGTGCGTTTCGCGACATCGCAGCCAAGAAGCTGCGCTTCGTCAACCGCCAGATCGGCTCGGGAACGCGACTGCTGATCGAGCGCCTGGTTGCCGACGCGCACCTGGATCCGCGCACCGTGCGCGGTTACTCGCACGAGGAGTTCACGCATCCCGCCGTCGCGGCGACCGTGGCTTCGGGCGCCGCCGACGTCGGATTCGGCTTGCGCGCGGCGGCGGCCGAACGCGGCCTGTCGTTCGTGCCGCTCGTGCACGAGCGCTACTTTCTCGCCGTGCGCGCCGCCGACGTCCATACCATGCGGTTGTCGGCGATGCTGGCGCTGCTGCGCGGCGAGCACTTCGCGAAGGTGGTCAGCACGCTCGCCGGCTACGCGGCACCGCACCCCGGGCGCGTGGTGCGTGTGAGCGCGCTCGCCCGGGAGCAGCACGCCGGAGGGTACTGACCGCGGCGCTTTGCGGTAGCATGGGCGTCCGTTTTTCGCGCGCCCACCATGGAATTCGCATTCGTCGTCGATCCGCTGCACACGCTCAAGGCGTACAAGGATTCGAGCATCGCCATGATGCGCGCAGCGCAGGCGCGTGGTCACTCGCTGTTCGCGATCGACCAGTCCGCGATCTACTGGGACCATGGCCAGACCTTTGCGCGTGGCTGCCGGATCGGAGTGACCGGCGACAATCACGCGTGGTACGCCGCCGACGAACCGCAAGTGCGCACGCTGGCATCCTTCTCCGCGGTGCTGATGCGCAAGGATCCGCCCTTCGACCTTGAGTATGTCTATTCGACGTACCTTCTCGAAAGCGCGGAGGCGACGGGCGCGCGCGTGTACAACCGGCCGCGCGCGATCCGCGATCACAACGAGAAGATGGCAATCACGCGCTTTCGCGAATTCACCGCGCCGACGCTGGTCACGCGCGACGCCACGCTGCTCGGCGAATTCATCGACAGGCACCGCGACGTCATCCTCAAGCCGCTCGACGGCATGGGCGGCGCGTCGATCTTCCGGGTGCGCCACGACGACCCCAACCGCAACGTCATCATCGAGACGCTGGCGCACTACGGCGCGCGCAGCGTCATGGCGCAGCGCTTCATTCCCGAGATCGCCGCCGGCGACAAGCGCATCCTGCTTATCGCCGGCGAGCCCGTTCCGTATGCGCTGGCGCGCATCCCGAAGCCCGGCGAGACGCGCGGCAACCTCGCGGCCGGCGGACGCGGCGTCGCGCAGCCGCTGAGTGCCCGCGACCTCGAGATCGCGCGTGCGCTCGGTCCGGTGTTATGGGCGGAAGGCCTGCTGGTGGTGGGTCTCGACGTGATCGGCGACTACCTCACCGAGATCAACGTCACCAGCCCTACGTGCTTCGTCGAAATCACCGAGCAGTCAGGATACGATGTCGGCGCCCGTTTTGTCGAGGCGCTCGAGCGCAGCGTGAGCTAGGCTGATTGATGCACTGCGCAATGGCGCGAAGGCGTCACGGCGCGTGCTAACATTGCCGTCGCAGTCGGCCCGTGGCGCTGAGACGCGGAGAGAGTGCGCAAGCTCGCGCGCGGCGGCTGGAGACGAGGAACGCATGATCGGCATTCTGATCGTCGCCCATGACCGGCTGGGCGAGAGCCTGGTCAGTGCGGTAACGCACGTACTGGGTGCCCGGCCTGCGCAGTTCGAGGCCTTTGCGGTCGACGCCTCCGATGATCCGTTCACGCTGTTGCCGCGCGCTCGAGAAAGGGTGGCGGCGCTCGACACCGGCGACGGCGTCCTGATTTTTTCGGATATCTACGGCGCCACGCCGTGCAACCTTCTGGCCAAGCTCCTCGTCCCAGGACATGTTGAGGGCGTCGCGGGGGTCAACCTGCCGATGCTGGTGCGGGCATTTACCTATCGCGCCAAGGGCATGGACACGATGATAAAGAAGGCGATCAGCGGCGGCTGCGACGGCGTGCTGCACGTGGAAGTCGACCCGGTGTATGCAGCAACGAGAACTTGAGATCGTCAACAAGCTGGGCCTGCACGCGCGCGCGTCGGCCAAGCTCACGCAGCTCGCGGCCAAGTACCAGAGCGAAGTGACGCTTTCGCGAAACGGTCGCAAGATCAACGCGAAAAGCATCATGGGTGTCATGATGCTTGCGGCCGGAAAAGGAGCGCGCGTGACGCTCGAGGTCGAGGGCCCGGATGAGAACGACGCGATAAGCGCAATCACCGCGTTGGTCAACGATTACTTCGGCGAGGGACAGTGAGGCACAGCAGAACATGCGAAGTCCGCCGCGCATTGCCCCGGCGATGTGCGGTTTCACAGCGATTATGTAATTCGATGGAACCATTGCAACATTCGGATGATCAACTTGGAGGTGTCCGCGATTCCCGCGGCATCACCTCCTTTGCCTAGCGCCCCATTCGATCATGCAGACACGCGAAATCAGAATCAGGAATCGTCTTGGCTTGCACGCCCGCGCATGCGCAAAAATCGTGAAGCTTTCGTCACGCTTTCGTTGCCGCGTGTCGTTGGTGTTCGACGGCCGTCGCGCCAACGCTCGCAATATTCTCGCCGTCATGATGCTCGCGGCGAGCATGGGCACCACCATCCGGCTGGAGACCGCGGGGCCGGACGAAGCGGCGGCGATGACCGCCATGATGCAGCTCATCAACGACCGTTTCGGCGAAGACGCCTGACACGGCCGCGCGTGATACGGTCCCTGCATATGCCGGGCGGGGCGCCGTGAGTTTCATCCTGCACGGCATCGGAGTGTCCGACGGGATCGCTATCGGACGCGCGCAGCTGGTTTCGCACGCGACGCTCGAAGCGGCGCATTACACCATCGCCCCCGAGCAGATCGATGCCGAGATCGAGCGTCTGACGCAGGCGATGCGCGCGGTGCAGCTCGAGCTCGAGACACTGCGCGCCGAAATGGACTCGGACGAAGCGCCGGCGGAGTTTGGTGCGTTTCTCGACGTCCACTGGATGATTCTGACCGACCCGACGTTGGCCGAGACCTCGAAGCGGATCATCGCCGAGCAGCGCTGCAACGCCGAGTGGGCGCTGGCCCAGCAGACCGCGGTGCTCGTCGAGCAGTTCGATGCGATCGAGGATCCCTACCTGCGCGAGCGCAAGGCCGATGTCGTGCAAGTCGCCGAACGCGTGCTCAAGGTCCTGACCGGCAAACCCGGGCCGATGCGCCCACTCAACGCCGAGGAGCACACCATTCTGGTGGCGCACGACCTCTCGCCGGCCGACATCATCCAGTTCAAGAAGCACCGCTTCGCGGCGTTCCTGACCGACCTGGGCGGCGTGACCTCGCACACCGCGATCGTCGCGCGCAGTCTCAACGTGCCCGCCGTCGTCGCAGCGCACAACGCGCGCGCGCTGATCCAGGAAAACGAGCTGCTCATCGTCGACGGCGCGCAGCAACGTCGTCATCGTCAATCCGGACCGCTCGGTGCTCGCCGAATACCGGCTGAAGCAAGGCGAATTCGCGCTCGAGCAGCAGAAGCTGCAGCGCCTGATCACGACGCCAGCGACGACGCTCGACGGCACGCAGGTCGAGCTGCTGGCCAACATCGAATTGCCCGAGGATCTCGAGCGCGCGCTCGACGCCGGCGCGATGGGCGTCGGCCTGTTCCGCAGCGAATTCCTGTTTCTCAATCGCACAGGACCTGCCGTCGGAGGACGAGCAGTTCGAGGCGTACCGCGCGCGTCGCGGCAGGGATGGAAGGCAAGCCGGTCACGATGCGCACCTTCGACCTGGGCGCCGACAAGCACAAGGAAGGGCTCGATGGACTCGTGCGCGTCGCGCCGAATCCGGCGCTGGGCCTGCGCGCGATCCGCTTGTGCCTGGCCGAGCCGCAGCTGTTCGTGACGCAGCTGCGCGCGATCCTGCGCGCGTCGCATTACGGCAACATGCGCATCCTGATTCCGATGCTGGTATCGGCACGGAGATCGACCAGACGCTCGAGCTGATCGCGCAGCGCCAAGGAGAGCCTGCGCGAGCAGGGCATGCCCTTCGACCCGGGCGTGGAAGTCGGCGGCATGATCGAGATTCCGGCCGCCGTGCTCGCCATTCGGCATGTTCATCAAGCGGCTCGATTTCCTGTCGATCGGCACCAACGATCTGATCCAGTACACGCTCGCGATCGATCGCGCCGACGACGCGGTGTCGCACCTGTACGACCCGCTGCACCCGGCGGTGCTGAAGCTGATCGCGATGGCGATCCACGCCGCGACCAAGGCCGGCGTGCCGATCGCCGTCTGCGGCGAAATGGCCGGCGAAGTGCGCATGACGCGACTGCTGCTCGGCATGGGACTGCGCCACTTCTCGATGCATCCCGCGCACCTGCTCGCGGTCAAGCAGCGCGTCCTGACCAGCGAAGCCGGCAAGGCGGTCCCGCTGGTCGACCGCATGCGCCGCAGCGACGATGCGCTCAAGCTAGGCGCGCTGCTCGGCAAGCTCAACGATTGACTTTCAGGGGCGCGGCGTTACACTGATCTGGTTCGACGCGCCGATTTGACGATCAGCTTGCGGGCGCGAAGGCGCCATTGCGATAGCTCGCGATGGTCGCTCAAAAATGCGGCTAAAGCGGAGAGGATATTCCGACCCGATTGGCGCAAAGCTGGTCGGGTTTTTTATTGGTCGCATCGATGTCCACGTTTGTTCCCGTCGCATGAGCGCAGCTCTCCGCTCGGTCGGCATCGTCGGCGCGCAGCGAGCGTCGTTCGCGCAGCCGATGGTGCTCGCCTCCGGCGCGGTCATGCCGTCGTTCGAGCTGGTCTACGAAACCTACGGCACGCTCAACGCCGAACGCTCCAACGCGGTGCTGGTCTGCCACGCGCTCAACGCGTCGCACCACGTCGCGGGCATCTACGCGGACGACGCCGAAAGCGAGGGCTGGTGGGACAACATGATCGGCCCCGGCAAGCCGGTCGACACCGACCGCTTCTTCGTCATCGGCGTCAACAATCTCGGCAGCTGCTTCGGTTCGACCGGGCCGGCATCGATCAACCCGGCGACCGGCAAGCCGTGGGGCGCGGATTTTCCCGATCGTGACCGTCGAGGACTGGGTCGATGCGCAGGCGCGCCTCGCCGATCACCTCGGCATCGACAAGTTCGCGGCGGTGATGGGCGGCAGCCTCGGCGGCATGCAGGCGCTGGCGTGGGCGATCGAGGTATCCGGAGCGCATCGCGCAACGCGCTGGTGATCGCAGCCGCGCCCAACCTGTCGGCGCAGAACATCGCGTTCAACGAAGTGGCGCGCGCGGCGATCCTGACCGATCCCGATTTCCACGGCGGCCACTACTACGAGCACGGCACCAAGCCGCTGCGCGGATTGCGCGTCGCGCGCATGATCGGCCACATCACCTATATTTCCGACGAGCAGATGGCGGAGAAATTCGGCCGGCAGCTGCCGCGAGGGCCTCAACTTCTCGTTCGCGCCCGAGTTCCAGATCGAGTCGTACCTGCGCTACCAGGGCGAGAAATTCGCCGAATACTTCGACGCCAACACCTATCTGCGCATCACCAAGGCGCTCGACTATTTCGATCCGGCGAAAGCGGTCGGCGGCGACCTGGCGCGCGCGCTGTCGCCGGCGCGCTGCCGGTTTCTGGTGATCGCCTTCACCACCGACTGGCGCTTCTCGCCGGCGCGCTCGCGCGAGATCGTGAAGGCGCTCGTCGACAACGGGCGTGACGTTTCGTACGCGGAAATCGTCGCGCCGCACGGCCACGACGCGTTCCTGCTCGACACGCCGCAGTATCACGCGGTGGTGCGCGCCTATCTCGACAAGGCGTCGGCAGTGAGCGCCGCAGTCGAGCCGATCCGCTGCGTCCGGACTTCTCGACGATCGCCGGCTGGATCGCGCCGCGCTCGCGCGTGCTCGACCTGGGCTGCGGCGACGGCAGCCTGCTGTCGCATCTGCGCGAGCTGCGCGGCGCCAAGGGCTACGGCATCGAGATCGACGATGCCGGCGTGCTGCGCGTCGATCGGCAACGGCGTCAACGTGCTGCAGAGCGACCTCGAGTCCGGCCTCGCCGGTTTCGAAGACCAGTCCTTCGACAGCGTGATCCTCTCGCAGACGCTGCAGGCGATGCGCCGCATCGAGGCCATCGTCGCCGAGATGCTGCGCGTCGGTCGCGAAGCGATCATCTCGTTTCCCAATTTCGGTCATTGGTCGCACCGATTGCAGGTCATCAATGGCCGCATGCCGGTGTCGGGCAGTCTGCCGTACCAGTGGTACAACACACCGAACATACATCTTTGCACCGTCGCCGACTTCGACGCCTTCTGCGTCGCGCATCGTTTCGACGTGCTCGAGCGCGTCGTGCTGCATGAGGCGCGGCGCGTGCGCGTGCTGCCCAACTTGCGTGGTTCGCTGGCGATCTATCGTTTTCGCCGCAGCTCGTAGACATTGACCGCAGCACGGTGTGCCCGCGCGCGCGGCGCGGTGCGCCTCAGGCGCCGGATACAATGCGGCGATGACCGAAACCCGCCCGCGCATCTGGCAGACGTTGTTCAACCGGCGGATGCTGATCTGCGTGTTCACCGGATTCAGTTCGGGGCTCCCGCTGTATATCCTGATCAATCTGCTCCCGGCGTGGCTGCGCTCGGAGCACGTCGACCTCAAGTCGATCGGCCTGTTCGCGCTCATCCAGCTGCCGTTCACCTGGAAATTCGTGTGGTCGCCGCTGGTCGATCGCTACGCACTGCCGGCGCTGGGGCGGCGCCGCGGCTGGATGTTCCTGACGCAGCTCCTGCTGCTGCTGTCGATTCCGCTGTTCGGCGCGCTCCAGCCGGCGCTCGACCTGTGGACCATCGCCTACCTGGCGACGGCGGTCGCGTTCTTCTCGGCGACGCAGGACATCGCAATCGACGCCTTCCGGCGCGAGCTGCTTCCCGACGCAGAGCTCGGGCTGGGCAACTCGATCCACGTCCAGGCGTATCGCGTCGCGAGTCTCGTGCCGGGAGCGCTGTCGCTGATTCTTGCCGACCATCTGCCGTGGAGCAGTGTGTTTACGATCACCGCGATGTTCATGCTGCCGGGATTGGTGACGACGCTGCTGGTGAGCGAGCCCGCAGTCGACCAGCCGCCGCCGAAGACGCTGGTGGATGCGATCGTGCTGCCCTTTCGCGAGTTCCTCGCCCGCCATGGCGTCGCCGACGCACTGCTCGTGCTGGCCTTCATCTTTCTCTACAAGCTCGGCGACTCGATGGCGACCGCGCTGGCCACGCCGTTCTACCTCGACATCGGATTCACCAAGTCGGAGATCGGGCTCATCGCCAAGAACGCCGCGCTGTGGCCCAGCGTCATTGGCGGACTTCTGGGCGGGCTGTGGATGGTGAAGATCGGTATCAACCGCGCGCTGTGGCTGTTCGGCGCGGTGCAGATGGTATCGATCCTCGGCTTCGCATGGCTCGCGCACGTGAACGCGCCGGACCGGCTGCTGCTGGCCGCGGTCATCGGCTTCGAGGCGCTCGGCGTCGGCCTGGGCACTGCGGCGTTCGTCGCGTTCATCGCGCGCACCACCGATCCGCGCTATACGGCGACGCAATTCGCGCTGTTTACCAGCCTCGCGGTCGTTCCGCGCTCGGTGGTGAATGCATCGACCGGATGGATGGTCGAGGCGATCGGTTGGTTCGACTTCTACGTGCTGTGCTTCGCGCTGGCGCTTCCCGGCATGGCGCTGCTGACGCGGGTCGCGCCGTGGAACGAGCCGCTGCCGGCCGCATCGTCCAGGGCATGACTGCGGTGACGGAAGCGATGCGCGCGTCGTCCACGCATTGGGCGCGGCTTGCGCGATCGCTCTGCCCTGCGATAATCGCCGCACCTCGATCGCAGATTGGACTCGGTGCGTGAAACTCAGCGTATTCACCCCCTCCCACAAACCGGACTATCTCGCTGAAGCGTACGCGTCGCTCGCCGCGCAGAGCGCGACGGATTGGGAATGGGTGCTCGTACCCAACGGTGCTGCCTTCGAAGTCCCCAGGCACATCGTCGACGACAAGCGAGTGCGCATCGTCACCGCGCCGGACTGGATCGCCAAGCTCGGAATCGGGATGCTCAAGCGCTTCGCCTGCGAGCAGTGCGCCGGCGATGTGTTTGTCGAGCTCGATCACGACGACATGCTGCTTCCGCAGGCGCTGGCGCGCATCGGCGCCGCGGCCGCCGCGGGGGCGGGGTTCATCTATTCCGACTTCGCCAATTTTCGCGCCGATGGGAGCTGCGAGGTCTACGACGGCGCGTACGGATGGGAATCATATCCGCTGGTTCACAACGGGCGCGGATACACCGCGATGCGCGCCTTCGAGCCCAACGCGAGCTCGCTGCACCTGATCTTTTTCGCGCCCAACCACGTGCGCGCGTGGACGCGCGACGCGTATCTGCGCGCTGCGGGCCACGACTCCACGCTCGGGGTGGTCGACGATCACGATCTGGTCTGTCGAACCTATCTTGCGGGGGTCGAGTTCAAACACATTCCGGAGTGCCTGTATCTGTATCGCCTGCAGGAGGGCGGACAGAACACCTACCTCCAGCGCAACGCCGAGATCCAGCAGCGGCAGCAGGAAGTCTCCAATCGCTACGTGTACGGCCTCATCGCGGAATGGTCGCGTCGCAAGGGCCTGCCGATGTACGACCTCGGCGGCGCGACCGGATGTCCAGAAGGCTTTCGCAGCGTCGACCTCCACGACGCCGACCTGATCTGCGACCTGCGCAACGGATTACCGCTTCCCGAGAATTCGGTGGGGTGCGTCCGTGCCTTCGATTTCCTCGAGCACGTTCCCACGTGCCGCGATTCGACCTGCGACCACGGCGCCGACGGCGTGGCCGGGAAGTGCATCGTCGGCATGATGAACGAGCTCTATCGCGTGCTCTCGCCGGGCGGCTGGATCATTTCGCGCACGCCGTCCACCGACGGCCGCGGCGCGTTCCAGGATCCGACGCACGTGTCGTTCTGGAACCCGAATTCGTTCTGGTACTACACGCGCCGTGAGCAGGCGCGCTATGTTCCCGGCGTGCGATGCCGCTTCCAGGGCACGCGTGTCTGGCAGACCTTTCCCACCGAGTGGCATCGCACGAACAACATTCCCTACGTGTATGCCGACCTCGTGGCGCTCAAGGGCCAGCGGCAGCCGGGGATCTGCGAGATCTGACTACCTCCACCTTTACATCCGCACCGACCGCACGCGCAGCCTCGACACGAGCCACGTAGCGCTCACGCAGTCCGCCAGGTAACGCGCCTCGCGGTGGTAACGGCTAGTTCGGGATCACGATGATTTGTCTCGCATTGAACGTCGCGGGGCCGCACCCACCGCCACCGAGGAGGGCGTTCTTGTACCTAGCCGCGAAGTTGATGGCGACGCCAGGGGTCAGGCCCGTGATCAGCACCGTGATACTCGCCCGGACTGGAACGTTGCCTGTCACTCGAAGCGCATTCGCATCCAAAGCAACGCTGTTGTTCAAGGCGACTGACATGAAGGCGGTGGAGCATGCCGCCTTGTTATTACCGCTACCGCTGTCGCTGCCGCTTGCCTCGGCCGTCAGAATCAGGATTAGCTGTCCCGAGGCCGGGACGACCGCATTAACGGCCGGCCCGTCGACCATGTCCGATGTAGACATCCGAGTCGTCGTCACAACCGCGGTGGCGACGTCTTGGCGGGCGGTTGGCGGGGTCGTGCCGGTAATGGCTCCGACGACCCACCACTGTGTGCCATCCGACTGGATGGTCACGCCCGTCAGGTCTGTGGTCAGCGAGCTAGGATTCGGCCCCCTGAGTACCACGTTCGCCCCTGCTCCATCGACGTTCGCCACCTCGCACCTGTCGTTAGTTCCGCTGACGTTCGAATTGACGCGCTTGACGATGTAGACGCGTCCCTTGTTCGATGCCGCCGCCGCCGGCGGCGTGATGGTGACCGGGCCCACACCGGCGATGTTGTTGCACAGCACCGTGTAGTCGTCGTTGGCGAGCGTGTAGTCGCCAGTGACGACGCGGATCGGAGAGGAGACCGATCCGCCGAACTGCGCGTTCGCCGTCTGCGTAGCGCTGATGCCCGCGGTGTTGCCCAATTTCACGTTTGCAGACGGTCCCGGCCCCACGTTGTCGCCGAACGACAGCGCGAAGTTGCTGGCGCCGCCGAATGTCACGCCGGTGTTCTGATTCAACACACCGCCGAGTTGAACGGTCGGTCCCGGGGCCAGCGTCAAACCATTGTTGGCTGCCGTTAAAGTACCTGAACCCTGCGGGCCCTGAGTGCCTTGTGGGCCCTGTGCTCCTGTCGAGCCCTGAGAACCGAAGCCTTGCGTGCCTTGCGGACCCTGTGCGCCGCTCGACCCCTGTGTACCGGTGTTCCCCTGTATTCCTTGCGTGCCCTGTGCACCGGTGTTGCCTTGCGTACCCTGAGGACCCTGCGTCCCTGCGCCCTGCGTACCTTGAGGACCCTGAACACCGATGTTGCCTTGCGTGCCCTGTGGACCCTGCGTCCCTACGCCTTGCGTACCTTGAGGACCCTGAACACCGATGTTGCCTTGCATGCCCTGTGGACCCTGCGTCCCTACGCCCTGCGTACCTTGAGGACCCTGAACACCGATGTTGCCTTGCGTGCCCTGTGGACCCTGCGTCCCTACGCCCTGCGTACCTTGGGGACCCTGAACGCCGACGTTGCCTTGCGTGCCCTGCGGACCCTGCGTTCCGACGCCCTGCGATCCCTGTGCGCCCTGCGGACCCTGCGTTCCGACGCCCTGTGACCCTTGCGCACCTTGCGCCCCCGTCCCACCCTGCGTGCCGGCGGGTCCCTGCGCGCCGACCAGCGGGGTGCCGCTGCCCCAGCCTGCCAGGGTCTTAGGGCCGTAAATGGTGTCGGTGGTCGTGTCGATGTAGAAATCGCCCACCGCGCCGAGGGCCGGAAGCGGTGCGCCTGCGCCGTTGAGCACGGTCATGCCATCGTTGCCTTGCGTGCCTTGCGCGCCAGCGGTGCCTTGCGGTCCGGCCGCGCCGGTCGTGCCCTGAGCACCGCTCGTGCCTTGGGCACCTGTCGAGCCTTGCGTTCCTTGTGCGCCGGCGGTGCCTTGCGATCCGGTCGCACCGG
Organism: uncultured beta proteobacterium; assembly: GCA_963816915.1. GTDB lineage: Bacteria > Pseudomonadota > Gammaproteobacteria > Burkholderiales > Casimicrobiaceae > PALSA-1003. The sequence continues at coordinate 800,592 of CAWFMK010000004.1, read as the reverse complement.
TCGTGCCCTGCGCCCCGGTCGTGCCCTGCGCCCCGGTCGTGCCCTGTGTGCCTTGCGATCCCTGCGCCCCGAGCACGCCCTGCGTACCTTGAGGACCCTGAACGCCTAGGCCGCCTTGCGCGCCTTGAGGCCCCTGCGATCCGATTCCCTGCGATCCCTGGGATCCTTGTGCGCCTGGCGGACCCTGTGACCCGACGCCTTGCGATCCTTGGGCACCGGCGGGACCCTGCGGGCCGACCAGCAATGTGCCGCTGCCCCAACCTGCCAAGGTCTTGGGTCCGTAGATGGTGTCGGTGGTTGTGTCGATGTAGAAATCGCCGACCGCGCCGAGGCCGGGCGGCGGCACGCCTGCGCCGTTGAGCACGGTCATGCCGTCACTGCCTTGCGTGCCTTGAGTGCCCTGCGATCCTTGAGCTCCCGTAAGACCCGGCGTCCCCACCGATCCCTGCGTTCCTTGCGTGCCCTGCACGCCGGCGTTCCCTTGCGGTCCGGCTGCGCCGGTAGTGCCCTGCGCACCCGTCGAGCCCTGCGCACCGGCGTTGCCTTGGGTTCCCTGCGCACCCAGGCCGCCTTGCGTGCCCTGAGGACCCTGAGCGCCGACAATGCCTTGCGGTCCCTGAGAACCGATGCCCTGCGATCCCTGGGATCCCTGGACGCCTTGAGGACCTTGAGATCCGACCCCCTGTGCGCCTTGCGTGCCTTGCGCCCCGGCAGAGCCCTGCGTGCCGGCGGGTCCCTGCGGACCCACCAGCACGGTGCCGCTGCCCCAGCCTGCCAAGGTCTTGGGTCCGTAGATGGTGTCGGTGGTCGTGTCGATGTAGAAATCGCCGACCGCGCCGAGGGCGGGCGGCGGTACGCCCGCGCCGTTGAGCACGGTCATACCGTCGTTCCCTTGCGTCCCCTGCGCGCCGGCGCTGCCTTGCGGTCCGGCTGCACCGGTCGCGCCCTGCGCACCGATGGAGCCTTGCGTTCCTTGCGTGCCCTGCGCCCCGGCGCTGCCTTGCGGTCCGGCTGCACCGGTCGTGCCCTGCGCACCGATCAAGCCCTGCGTTCCCTGCGTGCCCTGTGCACCGGCGTTGCCTTGCGCTCCGATCGTGCCTTGCACTCCCTGAGCACCGGTCGAGCCCTGCGTTCCTTGCGTGCCCTGCGCACCGAGGCCGCCCTGAGTGCCCTGGGGACCCTGAACGCCAACCCCGCCTTGCGTGCCTTGGGGGCCCTGCGACCCGACTCCCTGCGATCCCTGTGCGCCCTGCGGACCCTGCGATCCGACGCCCTGCGATCCCTGCGCACCAGCAGTACCCTGCGTGCCGGCGGGCCCCTGCGGACCCACTAGCAGGGTGCCGCTGCCCCAGCCTGCCAAGGTCTTTGGTCCGTAGATGGTGTCGGTGGTGGTGTCGATGTAGAAATCGCCGACCGCGCCGAGGCCGGGCGGCGGTACGCCCGCGCCGTTGAGCACGGTCATACCGTCGTTCCCTTGCGTCCCCTGCGCGCCGGCGCTGCCTTGCGGTCCGGCTGCACCGGTCGTGCCCTGCGCTCCGGTCACACCCGGGGCGCCGGTGTTGCCCTGCGCACCCGTTGTGCCTTGGCTACCCTGCACGCCTTGCGCGCCGGCGTTGCCTTGCGCTCCGATCGTTCCCTGCGTTCCTTGTGTTCCCTGCGTACCGGCCACGCCCTGTGCACCGGTGTTGCCTTGGGTTCCCTGCGCACCCAGCCCACCCTGCGCACCCTGAGGACCCTGAACGCCGACCCCGCCTTGTGCGCCCTGCGGACCCTGCGAACCCGTGCCCTGCGATCCCTGCGCCCCGGCCGAACCCTGCGTGCCGGCGGGCCCCTGCGGACCCACCAGCAGGGTGCCGCTGCCCCAGCCTGCCAGGGTCTTCGGTCCGTAGATGGTGTCGGTGGTCGTGTCGATGTAGAAATCGCCGACCGCCCCGAGGCCGGGCGGTGGTGCGCCGGCGCCGTTGAGCACGGTCATTCCATCGCTGCCTTGCGCGCCTTGGGCTCCCTGCGATCCCGGGCCCCCTGGCGTTCCTACCGATCCCTGCGGGCCTTGCGCGCCCACGCCGCCTTGCACACCCGGTCCACCCTGCGGTCCTGGGCCACCCACATTGCCCTGAGGACCCTGCGCACCGACGCCTCCCTGCGCGCCTTGGGGACCCTGCGCACCGGTGCCCTGAGATCCGGGCACGCCTTGCGAGCCCTGTGAACCTTGGCCGCCCTGCGCGCCCGGCGTGCCTTGCGACCCCTGCGCCCCTTGTGCGCCCTGCGGTCCCTGCGCCCCTCCCGGAGCGCATTGGCCGAGCAAACCGGTGCCTGGCTGGAAGCAGACATTGTTGGGTTGCTGGGCCGCGAGGGTGAGAAACGGAATGGTGACCTCGCCGGTGCTTCCGTCGACGAACATGCGCAGGAAGGTGCCGGTCGAGTCGCGCACCGCGAAGCCTCCGCCCACGGGCATGCGGATCTCGACATCCGCGGCGAGCACGCGCTGGGAGTTGATGGCCATGACCGCCGCCAGCGCGATCGCCAGGGGCCGCCTCCTGAATCGTCTCGTCTTCATGGTCTGTCCTCGTCGCGCGCCGTTTCGGCGCGCATAGCTGCCGCCTCTTTGCGACGCGCGGCCGCGCGTCTCACGAACCACAAGCCGCTCACAGCGAGCAGCATCGCCAGCGCGATCAACGCTGCCTCGTCCATCGCCGGAATCGGCGTCACGGCGCCACCCCCACCGGACCCGCAGAACCAGTTGTTAGCGTTGCCACCACCCCCCTCATTGCTCTGTCCTGGGGCGAGGCATTGCCCGGTCGCCCAGACATCGGTTACACCGACGTGTTGAATCAGTTGCGTGCCGCTGTTGACGAGGTCGATGAACGCGACCTGACCGGGCAGCGAGCTGCGGAACTGGATGGGGTTTCCGGCAGGTCCGGCGATCTCGAGGAGGGCCGTGACGGTCTGCGTCGTGCCGACTGCGAATACGTAGTTCTTGCCGCTCGATGTCACGAAGCTCGCGCGTGAGAACGTCGTGCTTCCCATGATGACCGCGTTCCCGAAGGCGCACAGGTCGCGAAAATCAACCGTTCCCGTGTCGGCATTGAACGTCCCGCTATTGGTCCAGTTGCCGGCGACCTGGATCGTGCCGGAGCCGCCATCGATCACGCCGCCCGGCTGGATGGTGAGGCTGCGGACGTTGTTGAGCTGGCCCGAATTGACCTGCAGCGTCCCTGCAACGACGACGTCGGTGCACGCCAGGTCGGTGACGCCGGACGCGAGAGAGATGAACCCGCCGCTCGGCACGACAAGGTCGGCACGTGCGGCGCTGCACGCCAGCAGCCAGGCGAGCGCAAGCAGTGCAATGCGCCAGCAGGCACGAACCAGCCCTCGGATGTTCAAACCGTTGATGGCCACTCCCGCTGGATCTCCCTTCGACGCGACAAAGGAAGAACTGCTCCAACCTCTTCGGGCGTAGGGAGAATAGCACGACGACAACTATGAAGTAGCGAGACGTACCAACGCTTCCTGGAGCTCCAGCCACTGCGTTTCCACACGCGCGAGTTCCCATCCGAGATCCGCGTGGCGAGCCAATGCGTCCTTGAGACGCTGCTTGTTCTCGTCCAGATACGCATCGGGTGAGGCGAGCCACGTGTCGAGTTCGCGCTTTTCGCACGTCAGTTCGTCGAGCCTGGTTTCGGCGCGCGCCAGCTTGTCCGCGACCGGCTTGCGCCGATCCGACGCCTGTTGGCGCGCCTTCGCCTCGGCGCGCTTTTGCGCGCGCCTATCAGTGCCGACCGTGCTTGCAGGCGAAACGGCGGCGGCCTCGCGTGCGCGTCCGGATAGCACCCATTCGCGGTAATCATCGAGATCGCCGTCGAAGCGGCGCACGGCGCCGGCATCGACCAGCCACAGCTCATCGGCGGTTGCGCGCAGCAGGTGACGGTCGTGCGCGACGACCACCAGCGCGCCTTCGTAGTCCTGCAGCGCCTCGGTCAGCGCCTCGCGCATCTCGATGTCGAGGTGATTGGTCGGCTCGTCGAGCAGCAGGAGATTGGGACGTGCGCGCGCGAGCAGCGCGAGGGTCAGACGCGCCTTCTCGCCTCCGGAAAACTCGGAGACCGGCGCCTCGACGCGGTCGCCGCGAAAATCGAAACCGCCGAGGTAATTGCGCAGCTCCTGTTCGCGCGCCGCTGGCTCGAGCCTGCGAAAGTGCCAGAGCGCGGACTCGGCCAGGCGCAGCTGCTCGACCTGATGCTGCGCGAAGTAACCGATGCGTAGCCCCTGCGCGGCGATGCGCGATCCCGCGCTGGGCGCGAGCTCGCCTGCGATCGCGCGCAGCAGCGTTGACTTGCCTGCGCCGTTGGCGCCCAGCAATCCGATGCGCTCGCCAGCGAGCAGTGGCCAGTCGACATCGCGCAGGATCGGCGGCCCACCGTAGCCCAGCGAGGCGTGCTCGAACTTGAGCAGCTGGCGCGCATGCGTCGGCGTAGCGCTGAGCTCGAAGCTGAAGGGGCTGTCGACGTGCGCTGCCGCGATCAACTCCATGCGCTCCAGCGCCTTGATCCGGCTTTGCGCCTGCTTCGCCTTGGTCGCCTTGGCGCGGAAGCGATCGATGAACGAGCGCAGATGCGCGATCTGCCGCTGCTGCTTGGTGTGCGCGGCCTGCTGCAGCGACAGCGCTTGCGCGTGCTCGCGCTCGAAGTCTGCGTAGTTGCCGGCGTAGCTCCTGAGCTTGTTGCCTTCGAAGTGAACGATGCGCTCGACTACCGCGTCCAGAAAATCGCGATCGTGAGTGATGAGCAGCAGCGTTCCCGGATAGCGCTTGAGCCAGTCCTCGAGCCAGACCACGGCGTCGAGGTCGAGGTGATTGGTGGGCTCGTCTAGCAGCAGCAGATCCGAACGCGTCATCAGCGCCTGCGCGAGGTTGAGGCGCATGCGCCAGCCGCCGGAAAAGCGCTCGACGGGGTCGGCATGACGCTCCGCAGGAAAGCCCAGCCCGAACAGCAGCGCCCCCGCGCGCGCCCGCGCGCTGTAGCCGCCGATCTCCTCGAAGCGGTGGTGCAGCAGCGCAAGCTTTTCACCAGCTGCGTGCGCGTCGTGCGCGTGCGTCGCTTCGGCGAGCGCGAGCTCGCGTTCGATGGCGCGAAGCTCGACGTCGCCGTCCTGTACATAGTCGATGGCGCTGCGCTGGCTCGCCGCTGTCTCCTGCGCGACGTGCGCGATGATCCAGGCCGGCGGCAGCGAAATGTCGCCCGCGTCGGCGACGAGCTCGCCACGCAGCAGTGCGAACAGGCTGGTCTTGCCGCTGCCGTTGGCGCCGATGACGCCGACCTTCTGGCCAGGATGCACGGTCAGCGCGGCATCCTCGAGCAGGCGACGGGTGCCGCGGGCGAGCGTCAGACGGTCGATGCGCAACATGTGCAGGTCAGGGGTCGAGCGGCGAGTGCGGCGGCGCGCACGGCCGCATCAATCGAGCGGGTAATCGTAGTCGATGATCAGCGGAGCATGATCGGAAAAGCGGCGCTGCTTGTAGATGGTCGCCGTTCGCGCAGTGGACGCGATCCCGGGTGTCGCGATCTGGTAGTCGATGCGCCAGCCGACGTTCTTGGCCCAGGCCTGTCCGCGGTTGGACCACCACGTGTATTGGTGGGGCTCCTTGTTCAAGTGGCGGAACACGTCGACGAAGCCGTGCTCCTCGAACACCTGCGTGAGCCAGTCGCGCTCCTCGGGCAGGAATCCGGAATGCTTCTGGTTGCCGCGCCAGTTCTTCAAATCGATCGGCTGATGCGCGATGTTCCAATCGCCGCACAGGATCACCTCGCGTCCCGCCGCACGAAGCGCCTGCAGATGCGGCAGGAAAGCGGCGAGAAAGCGGAACTTCGCTTCCTGTCGCAGCGGCGAGCTCGACCCGGACGGAAAGTAAACGCTGATCACCGACAGATCGCCGAAATCGGCTTCCAGATAACGGCCTTCGGCATCGAACTCGGCGCTGCCGAAACCGGTTTTCGCCGCGACCCGCCGGCGCGCATACATCGCTACGCCGCTGTAGCCCTGACGTTGCGCGGGATGGAACAACGCGTGCGCACGGCGCGGTGCAAGCAGCGTTCTGGGGACGTGTTCGACGGCAGCACGGATTTCCTGGAGGCACACGACGTCCCACGGTTGACCGCGCACGAGCCAATGCGCGAGTCCCTTGCGCTCCGCGGCGCGGATGCCATTGACGTTGAGGGTGATGACGCGCATCGGAAAACGAGCAGCAGCGAGCGAGGCCGGAGTTTACGGTAAAATGCGGCGCGCCTCATTCGACGTCAACGCGGCAGCGCAGGGCGCACCGCACGTCGCCCACCACTGTCGAGGGCTCGCGCAGTCGGGCTATCGGTCGAGGCGCTGCCGGAGCGCGCAGCGCGAAGGTCAACTTATGAGCGATTTCCGTCACGAATTTCTCGAGTTCGCATTGGCACGCGACGTGCTTCGCTTTGGCAGCTTCGTCACGAAGGCAGGGCGGGAAACTCCATATTTTTTTAACGCGGGGCTGTTCAACGACGGCGAAAGTTTGCGCAGATTGGGGCACTTCTATGCCCGGGCTGCGCTGGCGTCGGGCGTGGCCTTCGACCACCTTTACGGACCCGCGTACAAGGGCATCACGCTCGCGGCGGCGACCGCGATTGCACTGGCGGAAATGGGGCACAATGTGCCGTACAGCTACAACCGCAAGGAAGCCAAGGATCACGGCGAAGGCGGACTGATCGTAGGAGCACCTTTGAAAGGCAACGTCATGATCGTCGACGACGTCATCACCGACGGCGGAGCCAAGCGCGAGTCGATCGAGCTGATCCGCGCGCATGGCGCACACCCGGCCGGCGTCCTGATCGCGTTCGACCGCCAGGAACGCGGCCGCGGCGAGCGCTCCGCGATCCAGGAGCTCAGGCAGGAGTTCGGCGTGCCCGTCATCGCCATCGCGACGCTCGCGGATCTGCTGGAATTCCTCACCTCGCGGCCCGCGCTGGCGACGCAGCGCAGCGCGGTCGCGCATTACCGCGATCAATACGGCGCTTCGGCTTGAAGCGTCGTCATTCGTGATCCTTTTCGCGACCAGGTGCTCGATGACTTTCCGATCTCAAAGTCTGTGGATACTTGCCGCCGCGAGCGCCGCGCTGGCGATGGCCACCGGGGCGATGGCCGCGGGCATGTATAAATGGACCGACGAAAAGGGCGTCGTCCATTACAGCGACCAGATGCCTCCCGAAGCAGTCAACAAGGGAACGACGGTGTTCGACAAGCAGGGACGGCCGCTCAAGAAAATCGAGCCGGCGCCCACCGTTGACCAGCTCAAGGCCAAGGAGCTCGAGGACGAGCGCCTGAAGACGACCGCACGCCAGCGTGACGAGCAGCAGCGCAAGGACATGGCGCTGCTGCAGTCGTACACCAGCGAGGACGAAATCGAATTCGCGCGCGCTCGTGCAGTGTCGGCGGTAACCGCTCAGATCAAGGCCGCGGACGCCTACAGCGCGGACATGATGCGCCGCAAGCAAGAAATCGAGAAGCAAAAGACGGCGCTCGCCGGCAAGCCGGTGCCGCCCGCGCTTGAAAACGAGCTCGTCAGTTTGACCAACGAGCTCGATCGTCAAACCCGGCTCATCGCTCAGAAAAAAGACGAGCTGGCCTCGATCAATGCGCGCTACGACGTCGACAAGAAGCGCTGGCAGGACATCCGCAACGACCAGAACCGCGCCAGCGCGGCGGGGCTGGAACCGCCGATCAAGCCGACCACGAAGGCTGCTTCGAGCGCGGCGAAGTAAGGCCCGGGCCGCGCGACGGCGGCAGCGGACCTTCGCGGGTCCCTAGTCCACCGCATCGGCGCGCATCGCGGCCGGCGCGTCGCCCCGGCGGACCCCCGCCCCGGCGGACCCCTACAACCTGCGATAATCCCGCTTTATCTCGTCCTTCGCGGTCAATCTCGATGGCTCAATACGTCTACACCATGAACCGGGTGGGCAAGATCGTGCCCCCCAAGCGCGTCATATTGAAGGACATCTCGCTGTCTTTTTTCCCGGGCGCCAAGATCGGCGTGCTCGGTCTCAACGGGTCGGGCAAGACCACGCTGCTCAAGATCATGGCGGGCGCCGATCGCGAATTCGAAGGAGAAGCGGTGCCGATGCCCAACCTGCGTATCGGCTATCTTCCACAGGAGCCGCAACTCGATCCGGACAAGACGGTGCGCGAATGCGTCGAGGAAGGGCTGGGCGCCATCTTGGAGGCGAAGGCCAAGCTCGATGCGATCTACGCGGCGTATGCCGAGCCCGACGCCGACTTCGATGCGCTGGCCGCCGACCAGGCCAAATACGAGGCGATCATCGCCGCCGATGGCGCCGACTCCGACGTGCAGATGGAAATCGCCGCCGACGCGCTGCGACTGCCACCGTGGGACGCGAAGATCGGGTCGCTCTCGGGGGGAGAAAAGCGCCGCGTCGCGCTGTGCCGGCTGCTGCTGTCCAAGCCCGACATGCTGCTGCTCGACGAGCCGACCAACCACCTCGATGCGGAGAGCGTCGAATGGCTCGAGCAGTTCCTGGCGCGCTTTCCCGGCACCGTGATCGCGGTGACGCACGATCGCTACTTCCTCGACAACGCCGCCGAGTGGATCCTCGAGCTCGACCGTGGCTATGGCATTCCGTGGAAGGGCAACTACAGCTCCTGGCTCGAGCAGAAGGAGCAGCGCCTCGCCACCGAGCAGAAGCAGGAGGACGCGCGGGTGAAGGCGATGCACAAGGAGCTCGAATGGGTGCGCACCAACCCGAAGGGGCGCCAGGCCAAGAGCAAGGCGCGCATCTCGCGCTTCGAAGAGCTCGCCTCGTACGAGCACCAGAAGCGCAACGAGACGCAGGAGATCTTCATCCCGGTCGCCGAGCGTCTCGGCAGTTCGGTGATCGAATTCAAGGACGTCACCAAGGCGCACGGCGATCGCGTGCTCATCGACAATCTGAGCTTTTCGATTCCGGCAGGCGCGATCGTCGGCGTGATCGGTCCCAACGGCGCCGGCAAGACGACGATGTTTCGCATGATCAGCGGCAAGGAGCAGCCCGACAGCGGATCGATCGTGGTCGGGCCGACGGTGCGTCTCGCCATTGTCGACCAGACACGCGAATCACTGCCCAACGACAAGACCGCATGGGAGGCGATTTCCGGGGGCATGGACATTCTCACCGTCGGCAAATTCGAAATGCCGTCGCGCGCGTACCTCGGTCGCTTCAACTTCAAGGGACAGGACCAGCAGAAGAACGTCGGCGCGCTATCGGGCGGCGAGCGCGGTCGCCTGCACCTCGCGGCGACGCTGCTCAAGGGCGGCAACGTGCTGCTGCTCGACGAGCCATCCAACGACCTCGACGTCGAAACGCTGCGCGCGCTCGAAGACGCGTTGACCGAATTTCCCGGCAGCGCGCTGGTCGTATCGCACGACCGCTGGTTCCTCGACCGCATCGCCACGCACATCCTCGCCGCCGAGGACGAGGGCAAGTGGATTTTCGTCGAAGGCAATTACCAAGACTACGAGGCCGACAAGCGCAAGCGCCTCGGCGAGGACGGCGCGCGTCCGCACCGCATGCGCTACAAGCCGCTGATGCACTAGGACTTCGAGCGGCGGAGTGGGACCCCCTGCGCGCAGCGCATGGGGGGACCCGCGAGAAGGCCAGGCGGCCGACGCGAGGTGAGTAAATCTTCATTGTCTTCACAGAAGCCCGCGCGTCGAGCGGCGGACTGGACGACAGGAGTGCGCCTTGAGGAAGCGGCGCCCTATTTGAGTTCGGTCGGGACCGCGCCATTGTGAAGCGGCGGCACCACCGGCGGCTGGCCGGCCTCCTGCAGGATGCGCCGCGCTTCGGGCGACAAGATGAATCCAACGAACTCGAGCGCTTCCTTCGGGGACATTGCGGTACCCGGCACGGTGGCGGCGTTGCGGATTGCCTCGCTCAGGTTCACCGCGTCCGGGAAGCGAACGACGTCGACATCGTCGCGGGCGGCGACGGCGGCCGAGTAATAGACGATCGCGGCGTTGGCGCGACCGTCACGCACGGCGTTCACGACGTCGGGGATCCCCGTCGGCTTGGCGGGATCGGCCGCGGCGCGGTCGATGATGGCCGTCGCGAGGTCCGGCGCACCTTCCAGCGTCGCGGCGCGCTTGACGAACTCGACGGTGCGGTTGGTCGCAAGGTCCTTTTCGCCAGTGACTCGGACGAACCTGACGCCGGGCCGCGCGAGGTCGCGGATCTTGCGGATGCCGAGCGGATTGCCTTTGGCGGTGATGACGACCATCTCGTTGGCGGAGAAGACGACGGACCACGTGGCCGCGTCGCGCTCGCTGCCCGCGACCTTCCTTTTCATGAGATCGTCGATGACCGCAGGAGAGGACGGTGCAAAGACGTCGCAGACGTCGCCCTTGAGAATTCGATCGGCGAGTTCGCGCGAAACACCCGCGGTGAGATGAAGCGTGACGCCGGGGTGCGCCGCCTCGAACGCGGACTTCAGCCCGCGCATCGGTCCGGACAACGAATCGGCATGAAACACTTCGAGGGTTGCCGCGATCGCCGCCGCGTCCGGCCGCGCGATGATCGCGGCAAAGGTCAGCAGCGTCACGGCGCGAAACACGAAGCGAGTCAGTCGCATGCACATCCTTTCAGGCGCGCACAGAGGCCTATCCTACCTCGCCTAAGCCGACAGTTTCTGCTTCAGGACCGCGTTGACCTGCGCCGGGTTGGCCTTGCCCTTCGAGGCGGCCATCACCTTGCCCACCAGTGCGTTGAACGCCTTTTCCTTGCCAGCGCGGACTTCGGCGACGATCGCTGCGTTCGCGGCGACCACGTCGTCGACGAGCTTGTCGATGGTGCCCGCATCGGAGATCTGTCTCAGGCCCTTACGCGCGATGATCGCATCGGCGTCGCCGCCTTCCTCGCCGGCCCACATCGCGTCGAAGACATCCTTCGCTATCTTGCCCGAGATGGTGCCGTCGACGACGCGCTTGAGGAGCGCGCCCAGTTGCGGCCCGGTCACCGGTGCGTCGGCAAAGTCGATTTCGGCCTGGTGTGCGGCGGCGGAGAATTCACCGAGCATCCAGTTCGCGGCCAGCTTCGGTTCCACGCCCGTGTGCACGACCTCCTCGAACGCCGTCGCGAGCGCCGCCGTCGCGGTGAGGTTGGTAGCATCGCTCGCGGACAGCGCGTAGTCGCGGACGAATCGCCGTCGCTTCGCCTCGGGCAGCTCTGCCATCCCGGCGCGAACCTGCTCGATCCACGCCTCGTCGATCACCAGCGGGGGCAGGTCCGGATCCGGAAAGTAGCGGTAGTCGTGCGCATCTTCCTTGCTGCGCATCGAGCGCGTCTCGCGACGGTCAGGGTCGTAGAGGCGCGTTTCCTGGACGACGCTGCGACCTTCGTCGATCAGCGCGATCTGGCGGTCCACTTCGAACTCGATCGCCTCGTGCATGAAGCGGAAGCTGTTGAGGTTCTTGATCTCGCAGCGCGTTCCGAGCGCGGTCTCGCCGGCGCGACGCACCGAGACATTGACGTCGCAGCGAAAGCTGCCTTCCTGCATGTTGCCGTCGCAGATACCGATCCAGCGCACCAGCGCGTGCAGCGTCCTTGCATAGGCGACCGCTTCCTCGGCGCTGCGCAGGTCGGGCTCGGAGACGATCTCGAGCAGCGGCGTACCGGCGCGATTGAGGTCGATGCCGGTCATGGCGTTGCTTGCCGCGACGCCCAGTTCGTGCAGGCTCTTGCCCGCGTCTTCCTCGAGGTGGGCGCGCGTCAGGCGGACGACGATTTCGCCGCGCGTCGGCGACACGACGGTGATCGAGCCGCCCTGCACGACGGGAATTTCGTACTGGCTGATTTGATATCCCTTGGGCAGGTCCGGGTAGAAGTAATTCTTGCGCGCGAACACGCTGCGCCGGCTGATGCTGCCGCCGACCGCGACGCCGAAGCGGATCGCGCGTTCGACCGCGCCCTTGTTGAGCACGGGCAGCACGCCGGGGAGCGCGATGTCGACCGCCGACGCATTCGCGTTCGGTGGCGCACCGAACGCGGTCGACGCGCCCGAAAAAATCTTCGACGCCGTGGAGAGGTGCGTGTGCGTCTCCAGTCCGATGACCGTTTCCCACTTCATGCGCCCACCTGCAACGCAAAACCTTCCGGGATGCGCGTGTGCCAGTCGCTCGCCTGCTGGTATTGATGCGCGACGTTGAGCAGCGTCGACTCGCGAAACGCCGGCGCCTGCAGGTGCAGTCCCACCGGCAGCGCTGTTGAATCGAATCCGCAGGGAATCGACATTGCCGGCGTCCCGGTGAGGTTGGCGGCGATAGTGAAAATGTCGTTGAGATACATCTGCACCGGGTCGTCGACCTGGTCGCCGAGGCGGAACGCCGTCGTCGGCGCCGTCGGCCCGGCGATGATGTCGCAGCGCTCGTAGGCGCGCGCGAAATCCTGCGCGATGAGGCGCCGGACCTGCTGCGCCTTCAGGTAGTAGGCGTCGTAGTAGCCGTGCGAGAGCACGTAGGTGCCCACCAGGATGCGTCGCTTCACTTCGGCGCCGAAGCCCTCGGCGCGGGTCTTCTGGTACATGTCGAGCAAGTCGGCGTACTGCGCCGCACGATGCCCGTAGCGCACGCCATCGAAGCGCGACAGGTTCGACGACGCTTCCGCCGGGGCGATGACGTAGTACACGGGGACCGACAGCGCCACGTTGGGCAGGTCGATCTCCACCAGGCTGGCGCCGAGCGAGCGCAGCACCTCGAGCGAGCGTTCGATCGCCGCGATGACCTCGGCGGCCGCACCTTCGCCGAAGTATTCGCGCGGCAAGCCGATGCGGATTCCGGCGAGCGGGCGCGCCAGATCGCGGGAATAATCTTCGCGCGGGCGATCGAGGCTGGTCGAGTCGCGCGCATCGTGTCCGGCCATCGCGGTAAGCAGCAGCGCGCAGTCCTCGGCGGTCTGCGCGAAGACGCCGGGCGTGTCCAGGCTGGACGCGAAGGCGACGAGGCCATAGCGCGAGCACACGCCGTAGGTCGGCTTCAGCCCGCAGACGCCGGAGAGCGACGCCGGCTGGCGGATCGACCCTCCCGTGTCGGTGCCGGTGGCGGCCGGCACCAGGCGCGCGGCCACCGCCGCCGCGGACCCCCCGGAGCTGCCGCCCGGTACGCGGTCTCGATTCCACGGATTGCGCACCGGCCCGAAGTACGAGTTCTCGTTGGACGAGCCCATCGCGAACTCGTCCATGTTGGTCTTGCCCAGCGCCACCATGCCCGCCGCATCGAGCTGCGCAACCACGAAGGCGTCGTACGGCGCAATGAAGTCCTTGAGCATGCGCGACCCGCACGTGGTGGTGAGCCCCGCGGTCATCAGCACGTCCTTGTGCGCGAGCGGAATGCCGGTCAGCGCCGTCGCCTCGCCGCGGGCGAGACGCAGGTCGGCCGCGCGGGCCTTTGCCAGCGCGCCCTCGCGATCGACGGTGAGGAAGGCATTGAGCGCGGGCCCGAGCGAGTCGACGCGTGCGAGCAGCGCCTCAGTCAGCTCCGCGCTCGACAGGCGCCGCGCCGAGAGCGCGCGTCCCATCGCGGCGAGCGAGAACGTGGGGATCGAGTCGAGGGCGGACATGGCGACGGGCAGTCGGGTCGAGGCGCGCGGCGCGCGTCACTCGTCCCGCGAACCGGCTACTCGATCACGCGCGGGACCAGATACAAGCCACCCTGGGCTTCGGGTGCAAGGCGCTGGAAGGTCTCGCGCGCGTCGGACTCGGTCACGCGGTCCTCGCGCAGGGGCAGCGTCGCGTCGTGCGCATGCGACATCGGCACGATGCCGGTGGTGTCGATCGCGCGCATGCGTCCGATGAGCTCGAAGATCGCGTCGAGCTTGTGCGCCACGTCGGCGGCCTCGGTAGCCGTGACCTCGATGCGCGCGAGGTGTGCGATGCGCTGAATTTCGTCGAGGGAAAGTGCCATGGGTCGAGGAAGCAGACGTTGCGAAGCCGGGTCCGAGCCCTTCAAGCGCCGCAGAAACGAAGCCGATTAGGGTATCATAATCGCTTGTCATAAGCACCGTGGCAGCCGATCCCGCGCTGCTCGCAACTGAAAGCCTCCATGTTCGAACTTTTCAAGGGATATTTCTCCAGCGATCTCGCAATCGACCTCGGCACCGCGAATACGCTCATCTACGTGCGCGGGCAGGGTATCGTGCTCAACGAGCCCTCGGTGGTGTCGATTCGCCAGGAAGGCGGACCCAACGGCAAGCGCGTGATCCAGGAGGTGGGCCTGGCGGCCAAGCAGATGCTCGGCCGCACGCCGGGAAACATCACGGCGATTCGGCCGATGAAGGACGGCGTCATCGCCGACTTCACCGTCACCGAGCAGATGCTAAAGCAGTTCATCAAGAAGGTTCTGGACTCGAAGCTGTTCTCGCCGAGTCCGCGCATCATCATCTGCGTGCCCTGCGGTTCGACGCAGGTCGAGCGTCGCGCGATTCGCGAATCGGCACTCGGCGCGGGCGCGTCGAAGGTGTATCTCATCGAGGAGCCGATGGCAGCCGCGATTGGCGCCGATCTGCCGATCTCCGAGGCGACCGGCTCGATGGTCGTCGACATCGGCGGCGGCACCACCGAGGTCGGCGTGATATCGCTGGGCGGCATGGTGTACTCGGGCAGCGTGCGCGTGGGCGGCGACAAGTTCGACGAGGCGATTGTCAACTACATCCGCCGCAACTACGGCATGCTGATCGGCGAGACCACGGCCGAGCTCATCAAGAAGACCATCGGCTCGGCGTTCCCCGGCTCGGAAGTCAAGGAAATGGAAGTCAAGGGACGCAACCTCGCCGAGGGCATTCCGCGCAGTTTCACGGTGTCGAGCAACGAAATTCTCGAAGCGCTAACCGATCCGCTCAACAGCATCGTCTCCGCGGTCAAGAGCGCGCTCGAGCGCACACCGCCCGAGCTGGGCGCCGACATCGCCGAGCGCGGCATGGTGCTCACCGGCGGCGGCGCGCTGCTGCGCGACGTCGATCGTCTGCTCATGGAAGAGACGGGCTTGCCGGTCATCGTCGCCGACGATCCGCTGACCTGCGTGGTACGCGGCTGCGGGAAGGCGCTCGAGAACATGGAAAAGCTGTCGACGATCTTCACATCGGATTGAACGGGTTCGTGCACCGGTGACTCGCCTTGCCTGAATTGCGCAGACCCGATGCGCGGCGCCATCGTGGCTCCAGCCGCGCGGAATACGACCGGCGCTGAACGTCCGCAATCGCCATGCGCCACCTATCGGTCGACCCGCCGCCATTTTTTCACCGCGGTCCGTCGCCGCTGATGCGGCTTGCGTTTTTCGGACTGATCTCGCTTGCGCTGCTGTTCACCGACACGCGCTACCGGTATCTGGAAAGCGTGCGTCGCGTCGTGGGTGTGGCGCTGTATCCGCTGCAGCGTGCGGTGCAGATGCCGGGTGAGGCGCTTGCCTACATGGGCACGTATTTCTCTTCGCAGCACACGCTGGCGGCCGACAACGCGGCGCTCAGGGACAAGCTTCTGACCGATGCGCCCGCAGTGCAGAATTACCCATCGCTGGCGCAGGAAAACGCCCGGCTGCGCGCGCTGCTCTCGGTGGAATCGCGCTTTCACGGCGCCGCGATCGCCGCTGAAGTGCTCTACTCGGGCCGTGATCCGTTCACGCAAAAGCTGTTCGTCGACAAGGGCGATGCCGCCGGGGTGCAGATGGGGCAGGCGGTGATCGACGACGTCGGCGTGGTCGGGCAGGTAACGCGGGTGTTCCCGTACATGGCGGAGGTGACGCTGGTGACCGACAAGGATCACGCGGTGCCGGTGAAAGTGGAGCGCAGTGGTGTTCGCAGCGTGATGTACGGCGCCGGAACAGCACGCCTTCCGGAGCTTCGCTTTCTTTCGCCCAATGCGGAGATCCAGCCGGGCGATCGACTGGTGACGTCGGGCATCGACGGGACCTATCCGCCGGGACTCGCGGTCGCGCAGGTGTCGTCGGTGGAACGCGAGACCGGTCAGATGTTCGCGCGCGTCACCTGCAAGCCGGTTGCCGGCGTCGATGCGAGCCAGCACCTGCTGATCCTCGGCACAGCCGCCGCGACCATGCCGCGCCCTGAAGAGCCGGCGGAGTCCGACGCGCCGCGCAAGGGCCGGCGGCGCAGGAGCTAGGATGGCGCAACTGCTCGCTCCCGCCCGTCCCGAGGAGATCCTCCGCCCGGTCAATTCTTGGTTCGTGCTGGCCACGCTGCTCGCCGCGCTGGTCGCCAATACGTTGCCGTGGTCGGGATTCGCACTGGTGCTGCGCCCCGATTTCCTGGCGCTGGTGCTGCTGTTCTGGTGCATACGCGAGCCGCGACTGATCGGCGTGGGCATCGCCTGGTTCCTCGGATTGATGATGGACGTCGCCGACGGCACGGTGTTCGGACAGCATGCGCTCGCCTACGCCGTGCTCGCCTACGCCGCCGAATATTTCCGTCGGCGCGTGCTGCGCTTCCCGTTGTGGCAACAGGCGGCGCAGGTGGCGGTGCTGCTAATGGCTTGCGCGGCGCTGGTCGTTCTGGTGCGCGTAGTCGGCGGCGCGGCGCTGCCGCGCTGGAACTACGTGATCGGCCCTTTGACCGGCGCGCTGCTGTGGCCGTTGCTCACCATCCTGCTGCAGTGGCCGCAGCGGCCGGCGCGCTCGCAGGCGGAGCTGTAGCGAGGTCGCATGCGCCGCCTGTTTACTCCAAGCCGCCGCGCCTCGTCGCTGCAACCGCCGGAGCTGCGCAATCGCGAGCGCGAGATCCTGCATTTCCGCCGGCGCATTCTGATCGCCGGGGTGGCGATGCTGATCGGCTTTTTTGGACTGTTCGGCCGCTTCATCTACCTGCAGATCATCCTGCACCAGCACTACCAGACGCTCGCCGAAAGCAACCGCATCGCCATCGTGCCGATAGCGCCGAACCGCGGCGTCATCACCGACCGCAACGGCGTCGTGCTCGCGCAGAGCTACTCGGCGTACACGCTCGAGATGACTCCGTCGCGGGTAAAGAACCTCGACGCGATGATCGACGAGCTCGTCGCGCATCGTCGACGTCCAGCCGCGCGACCGCAAGCGCTTCAAGCGCCTGCTCGAGGAGTCGAAGAACTTCGAGAGCCTGCCGCTGCGCACGCGATTGTCCGACGAGGAAGTGGCGCGCTTCGCGGTCAACCGCTACCGCTTTCCGGGCGTCGAGATCAAGGCTCGGCTGTTTCGCAACTATCCCTTCGGCGAGATCGCGTCGCACCTGATCGGCTACATCGGCCGCATCAACGAGCGCGACGTCAAGCACATCGACGAGTGGGGTGATACCGCCAACTACAAGGGTTCGGACTACATCGGCAAGGTGGGCGTCGAGGTTTCCTACGAGCGCGAGCTGCACGGCATCACCGGCGTCGAGGAGGTCGAGGTCGACGCCGGCGGCCGCGCCGTGCGCACACTGTCGCGCTCGCCGCCCACTTCGGGCAACAACCTGCGCCTCGCGCTCGACATCAAGCTGCAGCAGGTCGCTGAGCGCGCCTTCGGCGAGCGCCGCGGTGCGCTGGTCGCGCTCGATCCGGAGACCGGCGAAGTGCTCGCCTTCGTGTCGAAACCGGGTTTCGATCCGAACCTGTTCGTCGACGGCATCGACCCGGCGAGCTGGGACGCAGCTCAACGAATCGATCGACAAGCCGATGCTCAATCGGCCGTTGCGCGGCGCCTACCCGCCCGGATCGACCATCAAGCCGTTCCTGGCACTGGCGCGCGCTGGCCTCGGGCAAGCGCACGCCCGGGCAGACGATCTTCGACCCGGGCTATTACCAGATCGCGGGGAGCACCCACCGCTTCCGCGACGACAAGCCAGGTGGGCACGGCAGCGTCGACATGTACAAGTCGATCGTCGCCTCGTGCGACACCTACTACTACATGCTCGCCGCCGACACCGACATCGATGACACCTACGCCTTCATGTCGCAGCTGGGCTTTGGCGCCGAGACCGGCATCGACATCGACGGCGAGCTGCCCGGCGTGCTGCCGTCGCGCGCGTGGAAGCGCCGGCGCTTCGCGGGCCACGACGAGAAGTGGTACCTGGGCGATTCGATTTCGGCAGGGATTGGACAGGGATACAACGCATTCACGCCGCTGCAGCAGGTGCAGGCGATCTCCGTGATCGCCAACGACGGCACGGGCATGCGCCCGCACGTGGTGGCCGGCATCGAGAACGTCGCCAGCGGCGAGGTGCGGGCGGTGGCGCCGCAGGTGACGCACACGCTGCACGTGCGGCCCGACCAGCTTGCCGTGATCAAGGCGGCTCTCGTGGGGGTGCCCAAGGAAGGCACCAGCGCGCAGGCGTTCGTTGGCGCCCAGTACATCTCGGCGGGCAAGACCGGGACCGCGCAACTGTACTCGCTCAAGGGCGACAAGTACGTCGCGGGCAAGGTCGACGAGCGCCTGCGCGATCACGCGTGGTACATCGCGTATGCGCCCGTGGACAAGCCCCGGATCGCGGTGGCGGTGCTGGTCGAGAACGGAGGCTTCGGTGCCCAGGCAGCCGCGCCGATCGCGCGCGCAGTGTTCGACTACTTTCTGCTGGGCGAGCAGGCGCCGCCGCCGGCGGGCGCCGGCAAGCCGTCCGACTCCGACGACGAAAGCGACTAGAGCGCTGTCCCATGACCAATTTCCTCGCCCTGCTCGCGCGCATCTGGGAAGTGCTGGCGCGCCGCGTCGACAGCTACCTCATGTCCGCGGCGCTGGCAATCGTCGGGATCGGACTGGTCACGTTGTTCTCGGCGTCGGACCAGAGCGTCGCTCGCGTGACCAGCCAGGCGGCGTCGCTGGGCTTCGCGCTGGTGCTCATGTGGATCGTCGCCAACGTGCCGCCGCAGCAGCTCGCGCGCGCCGCAGTGCCGCTCTACGTGCTGGCGGTTCTGTTGCTGATGGGAGTCGCCCTCGGCGGCACCGTGGTCAACGGATCGCGCCGCTGGCTCAACCTCGGCGTCGGCCGCTTCCAACCTTCGGAGCTGATGAAAATCGCGCTGCCGCTGATGCTCGCGTGGTACTTCCAGCGCCACGAAACGCGCATCGGCATGCGCGATTTTCTCGTGGCAGCGGTCCTGATCGCGGTGCCGGTATGGCTGATCAAGCGCCAGCCGGACCTGGGCACCGCGCTGATGATCGGCGCCTCGGGCTTCTACGTGCTGTTTCTTGCCGGTCTCTCCTGGAAGATCATCGTCGGCCTGGTCGCCGGCGCGAGTGCCGCGGCGCCGCTGATCTGGCCATATCTGCACGACTATCAGAAGGAGCGCATCCTCACGTTCATCGATCCGAGCCGCGATCCCCTCGGCGCGGGCTATCACAGCACGCAAGCGTCGATCGCGCTGGGCTCCGGGGGAGTGGTCGGCAAAGGCTGGCTCAACGGGACGCAGACGCACCTCGACTTCCTGCCCGAGCGCCACACCGATTTCATCTTCGCCGTGTTCGGCGAGGAATTCGGGCTGATCGGGAACGCGGTCCTTCTGGTCCTCTATTTGCTGCTGATCGGACGTGCGATGGTGATCACCATGAACGCATCGACGCTGTTCTCGCGGCTGGTCGCGGGCGCCATCACGCTGATGTTCTTCACCTACGCCTTCGTCAACATGGCGATGGTGAGCGGCCTGCTGCCCATCGTCGGCGTGCCTCTTCCGCTGATCTCGTTCGGCGGCACCGCGCTGGTCAGCCTGTTCATCGGCCTGGGTATCCTCATGAGCGTGCAGGCCAACCGAAAGCTGGTCAAGACGTGACGCCGCGCCTTGCCCGTGCCACGCCGGCCAATGCTCGCGCGCCGCGCGGCGCGACGCCATGACCGCGGCGCGAGCCGATGCCCCGCGGCGCGCGCTGCTTCTCACCGCGGCCCTTGCGCTCGCGGCCTGCTCGTCGACCTCGCAGCGCCAGCCGCCGTCCGCGGGGTCGACCGCCGCACCGGTTGCGCCGTCGGCGGGCGGCTACTACAAGGACGATGGTCCAGGGGAGCATCCTCCGTCTAACCTCGACGCGATACCGGAGGCCGTGCCCCGGCTCGAGCCGCTCGCGCGTTTCTCGAACCGGCCGTATACGGTGTTCGGCGTCGATTACGTGCCCGCGACCACGCTTCGTCCGTACAAGGAGCGCGGCATCGCGTCGTGGTACGGGCGCAAGTTCCACAGCCAGAAGACGTCCAACGGCGAGACCTACGACATGTACGGCATGACCGCCGCGCATCCGACGCTGCCGCTGCCTTCGTACGCGCGCGTGACCAATGTCGCGACCGGCAAGAGCGTGGTCGTGCGCGTGAACGATCGCGGGCCGTTTCATCGCGGCCGCGTGATCGACCTGTCCTACGCGGCGGCGTATCGCATCGGCATCGCCCAGCAGGGCAGCGGCATGGTCGAGGTGGAGAGCATTATTCCGGCGAGCGCGCCGTCGCAGGCGAGCACCTCTCCGCTGCCGCCGGTGGTCATTCCCGACACGGCGCCCGCTCCCTCGATGGCGCTCGCGCAGGAGCCCGGCGGCTATGGCGTGCAGTTGGGCGCCTTTTCCAACTTCGCCAACGCGCAGCAATTTGTCGCGACCATTTCGAACCAACTCGCACCCTTGGGCGTCGAAGCGAAGGTGCATGAGGGGAACGGCTTGTTCAGGATCATGGTTGGACCGTATTCGACTCGGGAGGACGCGCGCAGCGCCGGCGAGCGCCTGCGCAACGCGCTCGGCATCGATGCCACGGTGCGAGCGCAATGAGTGCGCCTGGCCGTCCCAAGCGCGAACATCCGAGCGCGCGGCGCGAGTTCCCCGTGAGTGCGCCTGGCCGTCCCAAGCGCGAACGTACGAGCGCGCGGCGCGAGTTCCCCGTGAGTGCGCCTGGCCGTCCCAAGCGCGAACGTACGAGCGCGCGGCGCGAGTTCCCCGTGAGTGCGCCGGGCCGTCCCAAGCGCGAACGTACGAGCGCGCGGCGCGAGTTCCTTATCAGCGCCGCATCGCTGACCCGCTCGGCGCTCCTCGTCCGTTATAATCATCGTGAACATCGCGTGCTCGAGGGCGGTGCCTGGCGTGCGGGCGGAACGGTCCCTGCCACGCTGTCGGCGTCCCCACTCTCCCCGATTTCCTAGACCCTGATCTCCATGCCCCGAAGCCTCCGCGATCTGTTCGCGCTGCTGTTCCTGCCGCTGTGGCTGTCCGGCGCCGGCCTCGCCCGCGCCCAGCTCACTATCGAGATCGTCGGCGGCGGCGCCACCGCGATCCCGGTGGCGATCGTGCCGTTCGCCAATGAGGCGACCTATCCCTTGAGCATCACGCAGATCGCGTCCAACGATCTCGCGCGAAGCGGGCTATTCAAGATGATCGACGCTGGGGGCGTGTCGCCACGGCCGGTGCGTGCCGAGGACGTGCGCTACGCCGACTGGACAGCGCGCGGCGCCGACGCTGTAGTCGCGGGGAGCATGACGCCGCTTCCCGATGGACGCGTCGAAGTGCGCTTTTTCCTGCTCGACGTGGTCAAGCAGTCACTGCTGGCAGCCTTCGTCTACGCGGTGCCGCCCGCGCAAATTCGTGCCACCGCGCACCGCATCGCCGACGTGATCTACGAAAAGCTGACCGGCGACAAGGGCGTGTTCAGCACGCGCATCGCCTATGTCGCCAAACAGGGCGGGCGCTACGACCTGATGGTCGCCGAGGCCGACGGCTTCAATCCGCAGTCGGTGGTGAGCTCCAACGAGCCGCTGCTCTCGCCGGTGTGGTCGCCCGACGGAACGCGTCTGGCTTACGTCTCGCTCGAGAACAAGAAACCGGTGGTGTACGTGCAGTCGCTGCAAAGCGGCGCCCGCCAGGTGGTCGCCAATTTTCGCGGCAGCAACAGCGCGCCCGCGTGGTCCGCGGACGGCAGCAAGCTGGCGGTGACGCTGTCCAAGGACGGCGGCTCGCAGCTTTATCTGATCAACGCCGACGGCAGCGGCGTGCAGCGGATGATCAACTCGCCGGGAATCGACACCGAAGCGAACTTTGCCCCGGACGGGCGGTCGATCCTGTTCACGTCGGACCGAGGCGGCAGTCCCCAGATCTATCGGTTGACGTTGTCGAGCGGCGCCGTCGAGCGCATGACCTTCGAGGGGAGCTATAACGTGTCACCGCGCTATCTTCCCGACAACAAGGGCTTCGTCTACGTCCGTCGCGACGGCAACCGATTCAACATCGCCATTCAGGATTTCGCGACGCGGCAGGTGCAGGTGCTCACGCAAGGCGCGCTCGACGAGTCGCCGAGCGTTGCGCCCAACGGCAAGCTGATCATCTACGCTTCGGAGGTGGGGGGGCGTGGTATATTGGCCGCCGTCTCCAGCGATGGTCGTGTCAAGCAGCGATTGACTGCGGCGACCAGCGATGTTCGCGAGCCTGCGTGGGGTCCACTTGCCAAATGACTGCGACTCCGCTTCGCGGCCTACGGTGGTGAAGCCCCGCCCAACTTTCTGCACCACGTCCCGCATGCGTTCCCTAGGCAACCCTCAGGAGATCCTCATGAGAAGAATACTGTTCACGATGCTCTGCGCGCTGGTTCTCGCCGGCTGCCAGACCACGACGTCGAAAGACGCGGGTGCGCCGGTCGAAGAGCGCAACGCCTCGGCTGCCACCGGCAGTGGCGCCACCACGTCCGGCACCAGCGGCACGGGGGTGAACGGCGCGGCCACCGGGGCCAACGCGCGCAACCCGCTGAAGGATCCGAACAACATCCTGTCCAAGCGCATCGTGTACTTCGACTACGACAGCTACGTCATCAAGGACGAATACAAGCCGATGGTCGAGGCGCATGGCCGGTACCTGCAGGCCAATCGCAACGCGCGCATGACCATCCAGGGTCATACCGACGAGCGCGGCAGCCGCGAGTACAACATCGCCCTCGGACAGCGCCGTGCCGACGCGCTCAAGAAGCTGTTGGTGCTCTATGGCGCCACCGAGATACAGATCGAGACGGTGAGCTTCGGCAAGGAGAAGCCGCGCCGCGATGGTCACGACGAATCGGCGTGGGCGGAAAATCGCCGCGACGAGATCGTCTTCGTAGGCGAGTAAGGATCGCGCGTGGCAAGTCGCTCGCGATGGAATTCGATGCTGGCGGCGGCGCTACTGCTGGCGGCGATGGCGACGGCCCCCGCGCGCGGCGCGCTGTTCGACGACGACGAGGCTCGCAAGCGCATCGATGCGCTTCGCCAGCGTGTCGACACGCTTGAGCAGCAGTTGTCGCAGCGTCTCGAGCGCATCGAAGCCAAGGACGCCGCGCTGGTCGACATGTTTCGCGACGTCGAGCAGATCAAGGCCGACATCGCGCGCCTGCGTGGGCAGTACGAAGTGCTGACCTACGAACTCGACCAGGCGCAAAAACGTCAGCGCGACCTGTATCTGGATCTCGACAGCCGCCTGCGCAAGATCGAAGGTGGCCCCGGCGCGGCTGCAACCGCCGAGACGGGTGCCGGCGCTGCCGCCGGGACTCCTTCCGCTGGCGCCGCGCCGGGCTCGACATCGGGGGCGGGGCTGCGCCCCGGGGATCCGGCCGGCGAGCAGCGCAACTACGACGCGGCGCTCGAGCAATTCAAGAGCGGCAGCTATCCCGCCGCCATCGCGAGCTTCCAGAGCTTCGTCAAGACGTATCCGAGAAGCCCTCTCGCCGCCTCGGCGCTGTACTGGGTAGGCAACGCGCAGTACGCGCAGCGCGATTTCCGCGGTGCATTGGCGACGCAGCGCCAGCTGGTCGCGGCATATCCCGACAGCCAGAAGATTCCCGATGCGATGCTCAATATCGCGAGCTGCCAGATCGAGCTCGGCGACGCCGCGGGCGCGCGCCGCACGCTCGAGGACATCGTCTCCAAGTATTCGAGCTCCGAAGCCGCGGGCAAAGCACGTCAGCGCCTCGCGGGCCGCTGACGCCGCGGCGCGGCTCGCGTCGATGCGGCCGTTCGCCGAGCGTCTGATCACGTGGCAGCGCACGCACGGGCGCCGCGACCTCCCATGGCAGAACACTGGCGACGCCTATCGCATCTGGCTATCCGAGATCATGCTGCAGCAGACGCAGGTGACTACGGTGATCCCGTATTACCGGCGCTTCATCGCGGCTTTTCCCGATGTGCGCTCGCTCGCCGCCGCGGCGATCGATGACGTGCTGGTGCTATGGAGCGGCCTGGGGTATTACCGCCGCGCTCACCTGCTGCATCGCGCGGCGCAACGCGTGCAAGAGGATCATCGTCGGCGCCTTTCCCCGCGATGCAGCGACGCTTGCTCAGCTGCCTGGCATCGGCCGCTCGACCGCGGCGGCGATCGCGGCCTTCGCCTGCGGCGAGCGCGGGGCGATCCTCGACGGCAACGTCAAGCGGGTGCTCTCGCGCCACGCCGGGATCGACGGCTTTCCCGGTGCCGCCGACGTCGAGCGCCGCCTGTGGACGGAGGCGGAGCGACGGGTTCCCGCGCACGACGTCGCGAGCTACACTCAGGCGCTGATGGACGTCGGCGCGACCATCTGCATGCGCGCCCGCCCGAGATGCGAGGCATGTCCGGTGGCTGACGACTGCGTCGCACGCCGCGACGATCGCATCGCTGCGCTGCCCGCGCCGCGTCCGAAAAAACGCCTGCCGCAGCGAATGACCGCGGTGCTCGTCATCGTGCACCACGATGACGTCCTGCTCGAGCGCCGCCCCGCGAGCGGCATCTGGGGCGGGTTGTGGAGCCTGCCCGAGGCGGGCGTCGCAGATGATGCGGTGCGGATCTGTCACGTTCGCTTCGGTGCAGAAGTGATGGCCGGCGACGCGCTGCCTGCGATCGAGCACGCGTTCACGCATTTTCGCTTGAGCATCGCGCCGCGGCTGTGCCAGGTGCAGCGCCGCGATCATCGCGTCGAGCAGCCCGGACTGCTGTGGCTGCCGCTGGCCGAGGTCGCGCACGCGGCATTGCCGGCGCCGATCAAAGCGCTGTTGCGGCGCATCGCGGCGCGCGAAAAGCCCGCGCCGCAGCGGCCCGCGTCATCGAAGCGAGCGCAGATCCGCGGGTAGCAATCCGTCCGCGCGCTCCTTGTACGCGGCGCGGAACGCGGTGAGCTCGCGCAACGCCTCGTCGTTATGCCCTTCGCTTCGCAGGCGCCGAATGAGCTTGATCCATTCTTCGGGTGGCTTCGGCGCGTCCTTGGCTCCCGTGGCAGCGGACTTCGCCAGGGCCATGGGGGCTGGCGCCTGCTCGGCGGCGCGCTCGGTTTTCGCCGGCGGATTGACGGCCCCCGCCGACGCCGATGATAGCGCGCCTGCGCCGCGCTTTGCCGGCAGCGTTTCCTGTGCAGTGCCGGCTGCCGCCGGCGCGGATCCCGTAGCAGGCGGTGCCGCCGGAAACGGTTCGGGAGCCGGTGGGGGTGAGGCGGGCCCGGCGCCAGGCGCCGCGGGAACCTTCGACGCCGCCGCGTCGAGCTTGGCGGCGTCGGCGCGCGACGGTGCTTGCGCGGTGTCGGCGTTCGCGCGTGTCTGCCTTTCGTTCAAGGAGTCGACCGCGCTCGCGGGCGCCTGAGCTTTCTTGCGCTCCGCGGCGCGCTCGCGCTGTATCGCATCGGTCGTCATTTCGTTGCGTTGATCCGCGCCAGCGGCTGCGCTCCGCGCGAGCGGCTTGCTCGCATCGGGCGGCGGCGCAGGGGCCGTCGCGCTAGGCGACGCTGTGTCCACGATCGGCGCCGCAGGCGCCGTCACCGATGCGGGCTCGACCCGGCGCGGCGCCGCCGAGCGCACCGTCGCATCACGCTCGGCGCCGGGAGTGACCTCCTCCGGCGGCGTGAGCTGAAGAATGCCGATGGCGAGGAAAGCGACAATGGCGGCGGCCATCAACGGCCACGATTGCATGTGCCGCGAGCGCGCCGGTCCTGAGTGCACCGCGCGGCGCGCGGCCGCATGCAGCGCCGCGTCGATCGCCGGCGGCGGCTGTTCTCGGCTCGCCTCGCGCCAGGCGGAGCTCGTCTTTTCGTGCAGCTTGTCCTCGGCGTCGCTCATGATTCCCGCTCCACCAGGTCGGACAGGTCGCTGCGCAACTTGTTCATCGCGTAGCGCAGCCGGCTCTTGACGGTCTCGACACCAGCGCCCGTCAGCTCACCGATCTCGGCGAGCGACAAGCCGCCTTCGTGCTGCAGCAGGAACGCTTCGCGCTGCGCGGCGGGCAGCGTCTCCACCGCCTCCTTGATGCGCAGCCCGAGCTCGCGCGCTTCCGCGCGGCGATGCGGCTGCTCGTCCGATGCACCGGGGACATCGGCGATGGTCTGCGCGTGCGCTTCGTCGTCCGCCGACACCAGCTGGACGACGCTGCTGGCGCGGTAGTGGTCGATGAGCCGGTTATGCGCGAGCCGGTACAGCCACGTCGTGAATTTCGCCGTCGGCGCGTACGTGGCGCGGCCCCTGATCAAGTTCATCCATACGTCCTGGAACAATTCGTCGGCGTTGCCGCCGTGCCGGCACTGGCGAAGAAAATAGCGATACACGCCGCCCTTGTGACGCGCGTAGAGCGCATCGAATGCCGCGGCATCGCCCGCCGCGTAGGCGAGCATCAGATCCTCGTCACTGGGCGCGTC
This sequence comes from uncultured beta proteobacterium, assembly GCA_963816915.1. GTDB lineage: Bacteria > Pseudomonadota > Gammaproteobacteria > Burkholderiales > Casimicrobiaceae > PALSA-1003. Next base: position 774,001 of record CAWFMK010000004.1, on the reverse strand, counting down.
GGCGGACATGGCCGCCCAGTATGACCCCCGGGGGGAACAACCGGAAGCGAGCGCTCGCGCGCCCGGCGCGCGTGCCACTCAGCGCGGATCGGACACGAAGTGCGCCGGAAACGGGTCCGGACGCGCGCGCGCAATGGGATGCGGGCCGACCGGCACGCCTAGCGCCAGCAGGTTCTGGTAGGAATCGTAATAGATCGCGATCGTCTCGTCAGGCGTGCTGCTGGCGCGCTCGAACGTGGTGTACTGCGAGTACGAGTTCTCGACGCGGCCGTGTCCCGTGCCCAGCTGCGACTTGGCTTGCGCCGCGTCGAGCGCCTGCGCTTGCGGCTCCGCAGGCGCCGCGGGGGCGGCGGCGTTCTCGCGCGCCTCGGAACGCATCGCTCCTGCTGCGCCCGCAGCGTCCTTGCGCAGCATGGCGACGGGAGGCGTGCGCACACGTTCGCGAAATACGGCGACGCCGATGACGCCAACATTGTCCGGGCGGCCGGTGCGCGCAGCGTAGGAATCGGGCAGCGCGGTGAAGTAGAACGCTGCGGTGCGCGCCATGTCCTTGCGCCATCCGGCGATGTCGGCGCTTTCGCCGGGCCCCAGCACGTAGCCGGACTGCTGGGGCGATGCGGTGTCGCCGGTGATGACGTTGACGCCATCGACGCTCATCACGGTGAGCGCGCGCTCACCGGTCGCGTTGCGCACGCGAACGGCGTATTCATTGCCGGGCCTGCCGACGACGTAGCGCTTGCCCGCGAAAGAGTACATGGGCAGCAACCGTCCTTCGGTGCGATCGTAAATCTCGACCTCGACGCGGCCGGGCGGCCAGTGCGCGCAGGCTGCCGCCGGCACGATGCTCGCGAGTGCGAACAGCAGTCCGAGGGGTTTCCAGCACGATCTCCAGATATTCAACATTTCGTTTTCCTTTGCGCCGCACAGACGGCATGGTTGGACTTCGCATCCGCCGCCCAACAAGCCGCGCCGCATGCGCCGTCACTGCTTTAAACGCGGCGTGCCTCCGTCCGGGGTTAACACGTCGCCATGCGATAATGGGCATCCTGGATGGATGCCTCAGTTTCGTCTGCTCTGCCTTCGCCCGCATTGATCGCCGGGCTCGCCTTCGCGCTCGCCTTCGCCTTCGGCGCCGTGGCCAATCGCGTGAACTTCTGCACCATGGGCGCGCTGACCGACGTCGTCCATATCGGCGACTGGCGTCGTCTTCGCATGTGGCTGCTGGCGATCGCGGTGGCGATCGCCGGCGTCGCGCTGCTCGATGTCACCGGGCAGGTCGATTTCGGCAAGACGATCTACACCACCTCGACAGTGCCGTGGCTGTCGTGCATCGTCGGCGGGATCATGTTCGGATTCGGGATGACGCTGGCATCGGGCTGCGGAAGCAAAACGCTGATCCGGATCGGGGCGGGCAACCTGAAGTCGCTCGTGGTGCTCATCGTGCTCGGAATTTCCGCCTACATGACTTTGAAGGGACTGTTCGCGGTCGTGCGCGTGAATGCGCTCGACCCAGTGCGCTTCGACACCGCGGCCTTCGGCGCGCAGCGCTCCGACCTCGCGAGTGTTGCTGCTGCACTGACCGGCGGCGCGTCACTTCGGCTTGCGCTCCCGCTGCTCGCGGCGACGCTGGTGGCGATTTTCGTGCTCGCGGATCGCGACTTCCGAGACTCCGGTGCGATGATTGCCGGCGGTGCGATCATCGGCGCGATCATCGTCGGCGGATGGTACGTGTCGGGACACCTCGGCCACGTCGCAGAAGACCCGCGTACGCTCGAGGAGGCGTTCGTCGCCACCAATTCCGGCAAGGCCGAATCGTTCTCCTTCGTTGCGCCCGTGGCTTATCTGCTCGAGCTTCTGATGCTATGGAGCGACCAGTCGCGCATCGTTACCTTCGGCATCGCCGGCGTGCTCGGCATGCTCGCTGGGTCCGCCGCGGTGGCGCTCGCCACGCACACCTTTCGCTGGGAGGGATTTGCGTCAATCGAAGATCTGGTCAACCATATCGCCGGTGGAGTGTTAATGGGATTTGGTGGGGTGACCGCGCTGGGATGTACCATCGGCCAGGGATTGACCGGCATTTCGACCTTGGCGCTGGGATCGTTCCTGGCGTTGGGCGGCATCGTCGCCGGTTGTGTGGCAGCGCTCAAGTATCAATATTGGCGGGTAGAGGCGGCGTCGTGAGTGAATTGCGCGAGCCGGACGACCCCAACGGAATGGAATCATGATCGTTTACGATCTGGCGTGCGCTCAGGAACATCGCTTCGAGGGGTGGTTCGCCTCGGCGGACGACTATGCGCAGCAGCGCCAGCGCGCTCTGGTGCGCTGCCCATTGTGCGACGACGACGTGATCGAGCGCAGGCCCTCCGCCAACGTGCACGTCGGCCGCGCGTCGGCGCCCACGCAGGCGCAGACGCCCGCCGAGGGCGAGACCCCGCCGAAGCCCAACAATGTTCAAGCCGAAGTGCTGCGGATGATACGCACGATGATCGAGCACAGCGTCGACGTGGGGACCGCCTTTCCGGAAGAAGCGCGCCGGATGCACTACGACGAAGTCCCGGCGCGCAGCATTCGCGGGAGCGCGTCGCCGGAAGAAACCGACGCGCTTCGCGACGAGGGCATCGCCGTGCTGTCGTTGCCGGCGATACTGACGCGCAATCTGCAGTAGCTCTGCTTCGGACACCCATGCGCTCGCCAAGCATTCATTGGCGCCGATGTCGCGGAACGGCTATAATCCGCGCCCTTCGGGTCGTTAGCTCAGCTGGTAGAGCAGCGGACTTTTAATCCGTTGGTCGTGGGTTCGAGTCCCGCACGGCCTACCAACATCGTGGTGCAGAAGGATCGCCCCGCTGCCTGCCGTTGCGTATCTCACGGCGGCGCGTCAGCGCTTGCCGGCGCGCGTGGTGCTCGCCTTTGTTTTGCGCGCCCGTCCATGCTTAACCTGCGAAGGGTCCTTCGCCTTCGCCTTCGCCTTCGCCTTCGACTTGAGCGCCGTCGCGTTCCGACCCTTCTTCGTGGGCGGCTTCTTGCGTGCCACCGATTTCGTCTTCGAAGTGCGTGCTGACGTCACGCGAGATGCAATCGCTCCTTGACGAAGCAGCGACGTCAGAGCCTTGAGCAAGTCGGTTTCGGTAATGATCCCTAGCAGCGTTCCGCTCGCATCGATCACGGGAAGACCGCCGATCTTGCGCTCGATCAGGAGCATGGCGGCTTCGATGACAGGTGCCTTGTCGCCGATCGTGACGACCTGACGCGTCATGATGCGAGCGACGTCGACGGGCGAGTTCAAATAGCGATCGGCAGCCGCGACGAGATCGCGCTCGGCAACGATGCCGGACAGCGCGCCGGATGCATCGATGACCGGAAGCCGGCGTATGCGATGTTTTTGCATGATGCCCATCGCTTCCTTGAAATCGGCGTCCTCCGCAATCGTAATCGGCCGAGCTGTCATGTGCTTGCGAACGTCCATGGTTGACCCCTTGTGAAGTGTTCGGGCGGAGAACTCAGTCTCCCCGACGCGATCTTGTTCGAGTATGGTCCATGACCGGCGGTTAACCTTGACGCTGGTCAAGCAAGGACGCGACGAACAACGGCCAATTCTCTGCTCGCGAGGGACGCGTGTCGCCGAACCCTCGATCGACTAAAATAAGATGTTGGTCTGACTGATCTGGAAATCCGTTGGGGCGCGAGTTCCCCGCGGCTTGTCCCTCAATCGAGCGTTTCCATTCCAGGCGCTTTCACGGCGCGGAGGCTCCGTGCCGTGAAGAAGCGCACGAATTACGGCCGATTTTCTTGGGAGTGGTAGTACGCGCCATGGCACGCAAGAAAAAGTCTTCACGCGCTGGTCGGGTCGGGCCCAGGGCGAGAGCGGCGTCCTCGATGGCCGCGTTTCCCCCAGTCGCGCTTGCCGCGACGCGATCGCCCCATCGCCGGCGTGCCGCACTCGCAGCCGGCGTTCTCGCACTGCTTGCGCTCGCGCTGGCGTTTGCCGCGTGGCGCTGGAACGCTGCGCAGACTCCCGCTTCGGCACCGCCGAAGGATTCGTCGATTGCTGCCTCGTATCGCGCCGCCGGGTACGTCGGCGGCGATGCATGCACGTCGTGCCACGACAAGCAGCACGGTGCTTGGAAGGGCTCCGACCACGATCTCGCGATGCAGGTGGCCGACGACAAGTCGGTCCTGGGCAATTTTGACAACGCCAAGATCACCTACGCGGGCACGACCTCGACGTTCTCGCGTCGCGATGGCAAGTTCTACGTCAACACCGACGGTCCCGACGGCAAGCTCGCCGACTACGAGATCAAATACACGTTCGGCGTGCACCCGCTGCAGCAGTATCTGATCGAATTCCCGGGCGGGCGCAAGCAGGCGCTCGGCATCGCGTGGGATTCGCGACCCAAGACGCAAGGCGGGCAGCGCTGGTTTCATCTGTATCCCGGGCAGAACATCAAGGCCGGCGATCCGCTGCACTGGACCGGCGTGCAGCAGAATTGGAACTTCCAGTGCGCGGAATGCCACTCGACCGATCTGCGCAAAAACTTCGATGCCAAGGCCGGCACCTTCGACACGCGCTGGTCGCAGATCAACGTGTCGTGCGAAGCCTGCCATGGTCCGGGCTCGAATCACGTCGCGTGGGCGAAGCAAGACCGGAGACTGGCACGCGTTCGATGCCGACAAAGGTCTCGCCATCGCGCTCGACGAGCGCAAGAGCGTGAGCTGGGTGCCGGTCGCCGACACCGGCAACGCCAAACGAAGTGCGCCGCGCGCGACCACGCGCGAGATCGACACCTGCGCGCGCTGCCACGGCCGCAGCGCGCGACTGACCGATGACTACGTGCACGGCAAGCCCCTGCTCGACAGCCATCGTCCGGCGCTGCTCGACGAAGGCCTGTACTGGAACGACGGTCAGATGCGCGACGAGGTCTACAACTGGGGCTCGTTCGCGCAGAGCCGCATGCACGCGAGCGGCGTCACCTGCTCGGACTGCCACGAACCGCATTCGCTCAAGCTCAGGGCCGACGGCACTGCGGTTTGCGCGCAATGTCACCAGCCCGCGAAGTACGACGCCGTCGCGCACACGCATCACGCCGCCGGGGACGCCCGGCGCCGCCTGCGCGGCGTGCCACATGCCGACCACCACGTACATGCTGGTCGACCCGCGCCACGATCACTCGATGCGCATTCCGCGCCCGGATCTTTCCGCGAAGCTGGGCATGCCGAACGCCTGCAACAACTGCCACACCAAACAGACCGCGCAGTGGTCGGCCGATGCCATCGCGACGTGGACCGGCAAGCCGCCGGCGAGCTTCCAGAATTTCGCGATGGCGCTCAACGACGGCACGCGCGCCGCGCCGGCGGCGCGCGGCGAGTTGCTCGCGCTCATCCAGGACAAGGCGCAGCCGGCGATAGTGCGCGCCAGTGCGATTCGAGCGTCTCGGCCCGCTCATTACGCCGGCGACGCTGCCCACCCTCGCGCAGGCGCTCAACGACCCTGACCCGTGGTGCGACTCGCCGCCGTCGAGGCGCTGTCCGGTACCGCCGCCGAGATGCGTCAGCGCTACCTTCCGCGCATGCTCGACGACCCCGTGCTTGCCGTGCGCATCGAAGCTGCGCGCATTCTCGGCGCCTCCGGCGGACGCGCGCTCGCCGCGGCGCAGCGGCCCGCGTTCGACAACGCGCTCGCGCGAGTACATGCAGGTGCAGAACTACAACGCCGACCGTCCGGAAGGCCAGACCAGCCTCGGCAATATGTACGCTCAGGGCGATGATCCAGAAGCGGCGATCGCGGCGTTTCGCAAGGCAATCGAGCTCGATCCCACCTTCGTGCCGGCGTACACCAATCTGGCCGATCTCTACCGGGCGCGCGGCGCCGACGGCGAGGCCGTTACCACACTGCGCGCCGGCATCGCGCGCAATCCGCGCGCCGGCACGCTCTACCACGTGCTCGGCTTGGCGCTGATCCGGCAGAAGCAGACCACCGACGCCGTGAAGGCGCTGGCCACGGCGGCGCAGCTCACGCCCGCCAACGCGCGTTTCGCGTACGTCTACGCCGTGGCGCTCAACGACAGCGGGCGCGTCGGCGAGGCGATGCAGGTGCTTCACGCCGCGCTCAAGCGCGATCCGTACGATCGCGATCTGCTGTCCGGGCTGGCGTTCTTCAGTGCCCGCACCGGCGATCGCGAATCGGCGCGGCGCTACGTCGCGCAGCTGCGCCAGCTCGATCCCGAGAACACGGAGTACGAGCGCATGGCCAAATCGGTCGAGGGCGCGCCGTCTCCCACCGCGCGCTGAGGCGGCAATCCCGGTTGCCGGCGCTTGATTCTGACAGTCCGCAATCACTGCCTCCGCGCACAAGAGAATTTTCCGCGATGCGGCGACACACCCTCACTGGCGGTATCGCGGTCGGCATGCCGGCTGCGGCGTGCCGCGGTTGACGTCGTCGGGATGAACCGCGAACATTGCTTTCGATGGCCACCTCGCGCGCAATGAAGCGAAGATCGTCGATTCTGGTGACCCTAGCGTTGGCGACGGTGTTTGTCAGTGTCGCCCGCGCGCATGCGTTTCTTGATCATGCGATACCGGCTGCAGGCAGCGCGGTACACCAATCGCCAACCGAGGTCAGGTTGTGGTTCAGCGAGCGCCTCGATCCTCCGTTCAGCAAGGCGGAGGTTCAGGATCAAAGCAGCAAGCGCGTCGACAACGGCAATTCACAGGTCGACAGCGACGATCGAAAGCTGCTGCGGATATCCCTGCCGCCGCTGGCACCCGGCAGGTATCGGGTGACGTGGCGCGCGGTGTCGGTCGACACGCACGCGTCCACCGGCGAATTTACCTTCGATATCGCGCCCTAAGCGCCAGCTCAATAATCACCTCACGCTTGCCACGATGGACGCGATGATCGTCGCAGCGCGGACTGTGCATTTCGCCTCGGCGGTACTGCTGTTTGGCGAGCTGCTGTTCGCGCTGGCCATCGCCACGCCCATTTGGCGCGACGCGGCCCGCACCGTCGGGCCAAGGCCACGACTTTTGCCACTGGCGCTCAGATTCGGGGCATGGACCCTTGCGGCGAGCGTCATCTCGGCAGTCGCCTGGCTGCTCGGCGAGGCTTCCGTCATGAGCGGCAAGCCAATCGCGCAGATCGGCGGCGATACGGTCGGTCTTGTATTGAGCAGCACCGTATTTGGCCGTCTCTGGGTCTGGCGCCTTGGTTTGGCCATCGTGCTTGCAGCGCTGCTACTGGCGATCGGCCGCTCGACCCGGGGACGACCCAGGCTGCGCCTGGCGGTTGGCGCTTTACTGGTTGCGGCAGCGTACCTCGCAACGCTTGCCTGGACCGGACACGCAGGCGCCGGGCCGCCGGCTCAGGTCGTATCCGACGTGGCGCATTTGATCGCTGCAGGCGCCTGGCTTGGCGCACTGCCTGGATTGGTGGTGCTGCTCGGATCCGCGTTGCCGGTCGAGGTCACCGTCCAGGTCACGCGGCGGTTTTCGACGGTGGGCGTGCTAAGCGTTGGCACCCTCGTCGTCAGCGGCGTTGGCAATGCGTGGTACTTGGTTGGTGACCTGCCGGCGCTGATAGGCACGACTTACGGCCGCCTCCTGCTCGCGAAGCTCGCCTTGTTTGCTGCGATGGTGGCGTTGGCAGCGGTAAATCGTTTTTCGTTGACCGTGCGGCTACAAGCCCAGCACGCCTCTAGCCTATCCGCGTCGCGGTCGCTCCGGCGTAATGCGACCCTGGAATCCGCGGCGGGAATGATGGTGTTGGCGATTGTCGGTCTTCTCGGCATCACGGTTCCTGGAGCGCATCAATCTCCGGTGTGGCCGTTCAGCTACACGCTGAGCTGGCAGCCGGTGCAACAATCGTTCCGCCTCGGCACGATCGTGGTGGTCGCCGGCATCGTCGCGTGCGTCGGTGCGAGCACGACGGTACGTGGCGTGTTGCGCGGCCGCTGGCGCCTTGCGATGGCCGGATTCGCGGCCATGGGGGCAGCCGTTGCGATTTGCACCTGGCTACTTGCGGTGCCCGCGTATCCGACCACCTACGCCATGGTGCCGGTAAGCTATGCCGCCGACTCGATCGTCCGTGGCGCCGGTCTCTACGCGCGGAGCTGCAGTGTCTGTCATGGGCCTCTTGGTCGCGGCGACGGTCCCGCTGCAGCCTCGCTCCCGATCGTCCCCGCCGACCTAGCTGCGCACGGCTCGAGTCACCGCCCGGGAGAACTCTTCTGGTGGGTCGCGCACGGCATTCCGGGAACGCCGATGCCTGGATTCTCGCCGCATTTCAGCGACGCAGAAATCTGGGATCTGGTCCAATTCCTGCGGGCCCAGTCGGACGCGGCCGCTGCGATGATAACCCTCAACAACCACGTCCAGCCGTGGCGGGTCGCCATTGTCGCGCCCGATTTCGCGTTCGAGGGCGCTGGGCGAGAACAGGAATCGCTGAGGCAGCCGCAAGGAAATCCCGTCACGCTGCTCGTGCTGTACACATTGCCGCAGTCCTTGCCTTACCTGCGCGCGCTTGCGGTCGAAACAGGCACGTTCGGCGAAATCGGCGCGCGCGTCATCGCCATACCGATGTCCGAAACGGAAGGCTCAAATAACGCGAAACGTGGAGGCGACGGCGGAGTGATCTTCGCGACCGTGCCGATGGACGCGATCACCGCTTATGCGATGTTCGCCCGTCAGGAGGTTGAAGCCGACAGTGCCCCGCCGGTGCAGGTGGACTACCTGATCGACCGCCAGGGCTACATCCGCGCGCGGTGGATCGGTGTGGCGGATTCGCCAGCCAACCGGATCGCCGAAATATTCGATCAGGCCGAACTGCTGCGTCGCGAGCGACAGCGCGCCCCGGCGCCCATGGGACATATGCACTGATCGCGCATTCCCGCAAACGGCAAAGCGACGCTACGAGCGCGAAGGAATTTCAGTCGGTGGGTTGCCGTGCAATGCGCGAAGCAGAGTCGGCACGCGCACGCCATCGAACCGCTTGGGCAGGAAATACGCCGCTACGCCGACCAGCAGCGCCGGTATCAGCCACGGGACGACGACGAATAATCCCGACCAAAAACTCGCGGCCGGCGTCTGTGCAAGCTGGCGCACGAATTCGCGGCCGCCATCCATCATCCAATGCCAGCTCGCATGGCCAAGAAGGGCGGAGAGAACGATCACGCCGAGTAAGGGCCCGATCACGCTGGCAAAAAGCAAGCGCAGCGCGAAGAACGCGATGACCAGGCATGCAACGACGGCCAGCGCGACACCGATATTGAACGCGACGATCGCGACAAGCGGGTGGGTTCCCATGAACGGCGAAGAGTCTGTCAAAAGTCGACCCAGCCCGAAGCCGGCGAACGCGCCGACCACGGAGGCAATGAAATAGCGAGGGCGCAACCTCGGCACTGCGAGGTTGCCGATGGCAAGCACCAGCACAGCAGCGCCGAAGACCGTGATGGAGAGTACTGGAAGCCATCCGATTTCGGCGTCGGCAAGCGCGCCCTGCGCGGCCGCCGTCAATGTGAGCGCCTGCAGCGCAGTATAAGCGGCGACTACTCCGACGAGACTGCGGAACCGCCGGAAGGGGGTGACCAAACAGAGGATGAACAAGAAGCGCTCTACAGCGAACGCGTCGACAAAACCGCGCTTCACGAAAAGCCACGCCGCGTCGTACCAGCGCGGATTGAGGGGAATCCAGCCGGCGTCGCCCGCGATCTCGAGGCTACGCGCAGGTTCTCCGATTGGAAGATATTCGAGCCGCAGCTTGAGCCGATTGCCGAGCTCTGGGACGTTGACGCGTATCCAGATGTTGGAGGAGGGCCCGGGCGCCAGATATTCAAGCCGCAGGTCGAGGAACCCCTGGTTCCAGAAGAGATCGGTGCCCGTCGGCAACGGCGGACCCTGAAGGTGCGCAAGGGCGCTGGTGTAGCTTGCAAACGAGCGGTCTGACAGAAGCGAGAGTCGTAGCTCCCGCGTCGTGGGTGCGAGCGTCGTACCGCCGACCGACAGCTCGATTTGTCGACCTGTCGCAGCAGCGACCTGCCTGAGCGTTGTGTCGATGTGGTCGAGGTCGATGTATCCCGGGCCGCGCTTCGGCGGCGAGAAATTGGAAAGCAGCACCAGCGGGAGTCTTAGTAGCAGCTGGATGCGCCCCTCTTCCGGCTTGACAAATCCTTGGAGAACAACCTCCGGAGGCAGGTCACTGCCGTTGGCGACGGCCCATCGAGGAAAGGCGAGAATGCTGAGAAAGACGATCGACCAGAGACACGCATTAAGCCAGCGCTCTTTGACGGGCCCTATCATCCGGCGCTCACGACAGCGGCGAGCACGCGGAATGGTTCGGCATGCATGTTCGTGTGTCCTGCGGGTGGGGGAAGCTAGACATAACACGCGGCGGCCGAGGGCTCAATCCCCCGGCCGCCGCGTGTGCAAAACGTGCTGCCGTCGTGCCTTGGTACTGTCGCGCGTCAGTGCTGCGTCACCGTGAAGGATTGCAGACGCCGCCCACCCGTTATTTCGGCCGTGTACGCATTGCCTTTTGAGTCGGTGGTAATGCTGTCCAAGGCGGTAAATTCGCCGGTGTCGTGACCAAATCCATTGCCGAACGAGCCAAGTATCGCCGGCTGCCCGGCAAGCGCAGCCGCGTGGTTCATAATCCAAACCCGTTCGTTGCCACCGTCGCTCACGTACATGAAGGTCTGAGCGGTATCCGGCGAGAAAGCAATATCGGTCGCCGACCCGAACGTACCGTTGGTGCTGAGCGCTGCCGTCCCGGGAACGATGGGAATAGCCGTCACAAAGGTGCCCGCGGTCGTGCCCGAGCCCTTGGTGAAGACGTTGATCCGGTCATTGCCGCGATCGCACGCGTAGACGAACCCGTTGTTGGGAAGCACGACGCAATTCGGATGACCGCCGCCGGCGTTGGCGAACTGACCAGGGCCCGTACCCACGCCGCCCATCTGGCGCAGATAGTTGCCGCTGGCGTCGAACACCACGATGCGATGGTTGCCGTTTCCATCCGCGATGTACACCTCGCCATTGCTCGAATCGACAGCGACATCGGCCGGACCGTTGAGCAGCGTGTGGCTCGTACCGACCATTCCCACGTTGCCGCCGCCGGTGCCGGTGCAGTTGATCGAGCCGCCCGCACCATTGTCACAACTGAACTTGGTTCCGATCGTCAGCATCAGGGAGCCAGTGGGCGAGTACTTTTGAACAACGCCGTCGGCGATGCCAGCGAGCCAGACATTGCCTTGGAAATCGACGAAACAGCCGTGGAGTCCGTTCGGAAGAATTGCATTCTGTCCGGCAAATGGCTGGCCCGTCGCTACCAGGGCCGGGTTGCCCCAGGAATTGACGATGTATCCGTTCTGATCGAACTCGATCACCGGCGGAGCCGCCTTCGACTGATTGATCGATCCGATCACGCCGGTGATGTTGGCGCCGCCGACGCCTTCGGGCGAGGCCAGACCACCGGTTTGAAAACCGCGCGTCACCATGAAGATGTGATCCTGCGGGCCAAGGCACGTCCCGCCGATTTCGCCGGTTACCCAGAAGTTGGGTAGCGGCCTCATCCAATACGGATTGACGGCGAAGCTCACCGATTGCGCCTGACTGTGCGCGCTCCAGAGACTCGCGCCTGTCACCATGGCGAATGCCAGCGTTGCTCCCAAGATAGAGCCCTTGAATTTCATGAAATCCTCCTGTAACGATTCATATCGACGTCTACCTTAGTGGCGAGCTATTTCTTCGGGCCGTTGCTTGGGAGGGACTTTGTGATGATCTTCTGGATCCGGTTTCCACCGATCGTTTCGCCCACGTAGATGTTGCCCTTCGAGTCGATCGCCATCATGTGCAGGAAACTGAAAATCCCCGGATCGTGCCCGAAGCCACCGAATCCCGCGACGGGCTGGCTCCCTGGGGCCAATGCGGTGGCATGATTGAAGGTCCACAAGACCTCGTTCTGGCCGTCCGAGATGAAGGCCCACGTCTGAGCCGAGTCCTTGGAGAAATCGATGTCCCACGCGGTGCCGCTGCCCTCCTGGCCGGTACCGACTTGCCCGGGAATGATCCCGATGTTGCCCACGAAGGTACCGTCTCTCCTGTACACGTTGATCTTGTTCTGGCCTCGATCGCATGCATAGATGAGCTGGTCGGCGCCGAGCCTGACGCAATGGGGATGGCCGCCGTCGCCGACGGTGAACTGATCGGGGCCCGTGCCGACGCTGCCCATTTGCCGCAGATAATGGCCTTGCGCATCGAAGACGACGACGCGATGGTTGCCGTAGCCGTCGGCGATATAGATGCTGCCTACCTGACCGGTGATCGGATCCGGATTGGGATCGACCGCGATGGCCGCCGGCAGGTTGAGATACTTGTGGCTCATGCCGGTCCGCGACACGTTGCCTCCGCCCGTTCCCGTGCACGGAATCGGACTATCGGGGTTGCCGGGGGTGCCGTCGTCAGTACTCAGACCGCTGTCACACTTAAATTTCACCCCGATCTGCATCAACATGGTGCTGCCGTCGTGGGTGTACTTCTGGATCACGCCGTCGCTATTGCCGCCAATCCAAACGTTGTCTTGATAGTCGACGTAACAGCCGTGCATGCCATTGGGCACAACCGCATTCTGGTTTACGACGCTCACCGTTCCGACGGGTGGCGGCGTGCCAGCGGGTACGAGCGTCGGATCGCCCCATCCATTGACCATGTTGCCCGCGGGATCGAACTCGACCACCGGCGGTGCTGGCCTAGACTTGAACGGCCCACCCAGCACGCCTGTGTTGGGGTTCGCTCCACCGACCCCTTCCGGTGAAGTGAGACCACCATTCTGGAAGCCACGAGTAACCACAAAAACATGGTCGTTCGAGTCGATGCAGGTGCCACCGACCTGACCGAGGATCATTCCGTTGGGCAACGGCTTGGGCCAATTCGGGTCCACGCCCATGAGCGGCGGTCTTTGCGCCGTCTGCGCGTGGGCCGCTGCGTTCCAAAGGCCACCAACGAGCGCCAATGCCAACGTGGCTGCGTAGCCAAGGCATGAGACTTTCATGAAGTCCTCCTCCTGCCAATCAAGTTTCGACGTAGAAAGTTTCGACGTAGAACAACACTACGACAGAGCTGCCTTGCAGCGTTCCAATAGCCGGGGTACGCCGCAAAACTTCACATCCAGTGAGGCGCATCGTAGGGCAGCGGGGTGCTGCTAACTGGGGGTCCCCCACTGTCCGCCGTCTCAATGATCCAACGCAAACTACTCGAACCGGTCCGTCATCCATGGCCGGACAGGAATCGATTTCAGATATTTTCAGTGAGTGCGACAGAGTTCTTCCGTGTCTAACTACAACGAAGCTTGCGGTGTGTCAAGATGTGGAGCACATCCTGCGGGCAACAGTTTGTAACGTGAATGTCGAGGAATCTTACACAGTGCGCTACGGTTGTTGGGGGCGGTGGCGGCGGTCTTGCTCACTGCTGCAGTCGGCGCGCCGGCCTATGCGGCGGCGAACCTCGTGACCAATGGAAGCTTTGAGACCGGTGACTTTAACGGGTGGACGCAGGTTCGCAATACCGGGTTCAGCGGTGTGTTCTGCCCGGGCGCGGGTTCGGTTCCAGATGGAAATTGCGCCGGGTTCTTCGGGCCGGCAGGATCGGACGGAGGGATTCAACAGACGTTGGCCACGTCCGCGGGCACTCCCTACAACATCAGCTTCTACTTTGGGGCCGACCCGGGAAGGTGGGGCGCGCACGTGCGCAGCATTGCCGCCGCACTAGCTGTGATGGCCCAATAGGTTGTTTGTGTTCATTCGGACTGAGTCTGAGAGACTGGAAGGTGCGACCCATCCCGCATCTTTCAGGAGCTCAGCCGAATGAACATTCACAAGAATGCCCGACTCACGTTGGTCCGTCGAATGGAAATGGTGCGAAGCGTCGTTGAGAAAAGGTTGACGCTGGCCGGAGCCGCGGCCGAAGCTGGCGTCAGCGAGCCAACGGCTCGCAAGTGGCTGGGCCGTTACTTGGCTGAAGGCGAGCCGGGCTTGCGCGACCGCTCTTCGCGTCCGAACCGCAGTCCTCGATCGATCAGGTCTGAGAAGGCGCTGGCGATCGTAGAGCTGCGAACGCGAGGCGAAGTGATGAAGCTTTCATACGGGGGTAACGGAACGCAGACGCGCGTCCTGTGCGGCGTTCTGGCCTGCGAGAATCATCCTGGAACAGCCGCCGATGCAGTACCTCGCGCACTGGCGGCTGCAGATCGCCGCGCAGGAACTGTTGCGCGGCGACAAATCGCTCGCCAGTGTTGCGGCGCAGGTCGCCACGATTCCGAGGCGGCGTTCAATCCGGCGTTCAAGCGCGGATCCGGCATGCCGCCCGCGGGCTGGCGAAGGCACCGCGGTGAGGAGGGCGGGCGTGGTTCCGCGGTTGCCGGGACGGGTGCCTCACGCGTATAATTTGCGTTCGCACGCCAGCGTCCCGCAGTGCGCACGAGGGGTCGCGATAATTCAGTTTTCGGGTCGTTAGCTCAGCTGGTAGAGCAGCGGACTCTTAATCCGTTGGTCGCAGGTTCGATCCCTGCACGGCCTACCAATAAATCAGCGGTTAGTGGCGATAGTGACCACTAACCGCTTTTCTTTGGGGTTACGCAAATCGCTACCTTCGCGAGCCAGAGAAAGTTGGTGTCGATTGGCGCTGCTAATAATTACGTGCAGGCAGGAGGACTCATTTTCTATGGCCCCGATCTGTCGGCTGTTTGGGAACGCACTGCCAGCTACGTCGGTCGGATCTTGCGCGGCGCGAAGCCCGCCGATCTGCCGGTTGAGGAACCAACGAAATACGAACTCGTTATCAACAGTAAAACCGCTAAGGCAATTGACTTCAAGCCCCCGCAATCTTCATGCTACGTGTTGACCGGGTGATCGAATAACCTTCTGGCCGTAGAGTGAAGCCGTGCGCGCCCGCTCTTCCCGATGACCATAGGCCAGTCCGGGCCGATAGCGCCCCACCAAGCTCGAAGCACTTAGTCCGAAACACTTTGGGCTCGCACCCCATATGACGTGCTAGGTGCGACGGACGAGCTCGAAGCAACGCGCCCCTTCAGCCCGTTCCCGTACTGCGAGACCTCGATGCCGGAGCGAGCAAGGCGGTGCCGATCGAATTACCATTCGAAGCAGTCGCACCCGGGCCAAGAACTAAGTGCTTCGCCTCTCGGACGCAGCATAACTGCGTTCGCATCTCGATTCGGGGGAAGCGCATGATGCACCGAATTGCAATTTTCACTCTGCTACTTCCGTTCATCACGATCGAACCGGCGGTCGCTGGATTCGATGAGGGTTTGGACGCATACAGAAGTGGGGACTACGCCGCTGCATTGATCGAGTTGCAGCCGCTCGCGGATCAGGGTCACCCCGCAGCCCAAGCGGTCCTGGGCGAAATGTACCTAACCGGGCGAGGTACACGGCAGGACGAGCTGCAGGCGCTCGCGTGGTACCGCAAGGCAGCCGAACAGGGACTTGCGATTGCCCAAAACAGCCTCGGGGTCTTGTACCAAGGTGGTCGCGGTGGCGTGCCGCGGGACGATCAGCAGGCGGTCGCGTGGTATCGCAAGGCGGCCCAGCAGGGCTATGAACGCGCCCAAGACAACCTCGGCAACATGTACCTCAATGGCCATGGCGTCCCGCAGGACGATAGGCAGGCCGCGGAGTGGTATCGCAAAGCAGCCGAGCAAGGCTACGCACCTGCCCAACACGACCTTGGCACTCTGTACCTCAACGGCCGAGGCGTCCCGCAGGACGATCGACAATCAGTCGTATGGTATCGGAAGGCGGCGGAGCAAGGCTACGAACCCGCCCAACACAACCTCGGCTTCAGTTACTTCAACGGCCGGGGTGTACCGCAGGACGATCAGCAAGCCGTGGAGTGGTATCGCAAAGCGGCCGCACAGGGTTTTGCTGCCAGTCAAAACAACCTCGGGGTCATGTACCAAAGTGGCCGCGGTGGCCTGCCCCAGGACGACAAGCTCGCTGCAGTGTGGTATCGCAAGGCGGCGGAGCAAGGCATTGCAGATGCCCAAATCAACCTCGGCACTCTGTACCTCAGCGGCCGAGGCGTGCCACGGGATGATGTGCTGGCTTACCTGCTCTTCAATTTGGCAGCTTTGTCGGGAGACAAGACTGCTGCGAGCAATCGGACCGATATTGCGCAGAGGCTTTCACCAAAGCAAATCGAGAAAGCGAACGAACTCACGAAGATGTGGAAGCCGGGTGCTCCGCTCCCAACGCCTGGCGAGACAACGAGCAAGTGAACGCTAGATGTCCTGATCGGGATTGAAGCTAACAAACGTTGTCCGACAGATTTGACTTGCATTTCAGTCCCCGCCGCCAGTGCCCCTCATGGGCCTCCCCGTCGTCGCGGCAATTCGAAGGCCGAAGCACTTAGCCGGCGCACGTCGAAGTCAATTCGAGGGGCCTTTTTTATGAGGCTTCGAGCGTCGCTAAAATACGGAGCAAAGGTACCTCACACGGCGTACCTGGATCCGACCGAGCACCGTCGCCGAGACGAGGAAAGGCTAAGCAGCCGGAAGAATGGTGCCCCGGCTGTGCCGGGCGGCCTTTACACTGATTGCATGCACGATCACCATCGTCAGCACTTCGTCCTGGACGAGCGATGACTAAACCTCGCGTCCGTTATTTCGCGTACGGCTCCAATATGCTGACGGCTCGACTGCGCGAGCGCGTACCTTCCGCCACGGCGATCGGCATTGGCCAACTCGAGGGCCATGTACTTCGTTGGGACAAGCGAAGCTGGCGGGACGGGTCGGGCAAGTGCGACGCCGAATATACGGGCCAACGGTCCGATGTCGTTTGGGGTGTTGTCTTCGAGTTTGACCCGGAAGACAGATCGGCGCTCGATCAAGCCGAAGGCCTCGGCAACGGCTACATGGACAAGATGGTGAACATCTTGATGGAGGGCGCGCCGATCACCGCCGTCACCTACTTGGCAACCGACAAGGACGCATCGCTTCGCCCTTACCATTGGTACAAAGCATTGGTCATTGCTGGCGCACGCGAGCATGGTCTGCCGCCGAGTTACCGCAGCCGCCTCGAGCTGGTTGTTACCGTTTCCGACCCCGACCCCCTGCGCGCCAGCATTCACAACGCGCTTGCGGCACGAGCAACTCCGCACTGAGCGTCACGCGCTCGGAGAACAAAGCCTTGCCTGTGGACGATGTCGGGATGGAACTATACCGTCCGGCTATACCGGCCGCGCGCCGATATCCTCAATGGCAAGTGGAAGTTTCCAGAGGCACAGTTAGCGAATTGAGATCCCGGCGTCTGGCGTAGGCAGACACCAAAATCGAAGTTCGACCGCCGTCGGCCAACTGCCGCCGGTCAGCTCGACTTCCTATATGCCCGCAAGCGGTCATTCGTCAGCGGCTGCCGGCACCATCGAGGTCAGAAATTGTAGAGAAGGCCCAGCCTAACGGTCCGACTCTCCATCGGATGAGAGTTGTAGTCGTTTATCCCCTCCGCAGGCTCGCCGGGCAGCCGCGTGGCGTAGTAGTACGTGATGTCGTTCGTTTTGGCATTGAACAGATTGAACAAGTCGAAGCGGATGCGCGTATGCGGATTGACCTGGTAGGTGGCCTGTAAGTTGAACACCGTAGTGGAATTGGACTTGACGCTACCGTCCTCGATCAGATCTCGCGGACCAAAGTACCGCCCGGATATGCTTGCCGTCCAAGGGCCAAGATTCTGCAGCGTGACACCCGCCTGCGCGGTAGCCTGCAATGCCTCTGGAATGTGGTTGCCGACCGGATCGTTATCGGAAAAGCGCGCGCGTGTCCATGCGAGATCGAGGTCCAGCAGGAGCCACGGTCGCGGTGTGTAATGATTCGACCATTCGACGCCGACGCGTTTCGATGGTCTGCTCGCCACGGTGGTGCCCGTATCACCGCTGAACACGAGTTCCGAGGCTAGAGTCAGATACCAAAACGCCAGTGAGGACTGGAGGTTCGGGATGATCTCGGTGCGCGCACCCAATTCCGCACCTTTGGCACGCGCCAGTGGCGTGGCCGAGGCGACTGGCTCAAGGGTTTTCGGATCGACGGTGGCGACGACGCCGCGCGCATCGTTGCTGTGAAGACCTTCCCCCGCGTTCACGAAGAACTCTGTTTGCTGCCACGGCCCGAACACCAATGAGAGCTTGGGCAAGCCGATGCCCGCGGCCTTGCTGCCGGAGTTCTGAGGTATGTTGCTGCTAACGTCGAAGTGGTAACTCTCGGCGCGGACGCCAACGACGCTGCGCAACCAGTCGTTCCACGAGGTCTGGTTCTCAAGCCAAATCGCGTAGCTCGTCTCCCGGACATTGTCTTCGCGGACTGTGTCGAGACGCATCCGTTGCACCGTGTCGTAGATGCCGACAGGGGCGATGCGATCCTGCCGAATGTCCCAACCGGCGGAATTGTGCATCGGGTAACCGAACAATGTGTCGGCGCGTGACCAGCTCCCGTTCCAGCCGTAGACTTGCCGATTGTCATACTGCTGGAATTGATCGCCATTGACCGGATCGTTCAAAAAGAAAGTGAAATCGGAATAGAGGTTGAGGTAGTAAGCGATGCCATAGGCTGTTGTCAGCAGCTGCCCCCCGCCGACAGTTCCTGCGTAATCAACCGAGAGGCTGTAGCGGCGGCTGGTGCCGCCGTCGCTCGGATTGAGAGACCCAAAGCGGTCGATTAAACCCTCGTTCACAGCGCGCTGCGGAACTTGGTTGGTCGCAGTCCACTGAGCGTCGTACCCCATCGCGGTCAGGCCCAGTTGCCCGTCGCCGACCGGCAACGTATAGCGCAACACGCCGTTGTACTTACGAAAATTCTCCGGCACATCCCACGCGCCATTTTCATGCACCGCCTCGAACGCATAGAGGAACTGCCCCGGGCCCGCTTCCGTCGACCCCAGGGCCAACGCCCGCCCGTATTCGTATGATCCACTTGTAAGCTCGGCCAGGTTCTGTTTCAACTGGCGAAAGTAGCTGATGTTGGCACCGCCCGCCGTGGCGAAATCGCCCTCGGATGCGTAGTACGGGCCTTTGAAATAGTCGATGCGGGAGACGAGTTCCGGGATCAGGAAATTGAGATCGGTGTAGCCCTGTCCATGGGCGTGGGTGCGCATGTTCACCGGCATACCCGCCACATAGGTGGCGAAGTCGGTGCCGTGGTCGAGATTGAATCCGCGCAGGAAATACTGGTTGGCCTTGCCGGCACCACTATGCTGGGTGACGATCATGCCCGGGATGTATTCCAGTACTTCGCCCGGCCGCAGGATCGCGCGGTCGTCGATCAGCTGCGGTGTGATGACGCCCGAGCTCGCCGCGTCGGTGGTTCCCACGCCATTCTCGTAGTGCCCGGTGACCTCGACCTTTTCGATGCTCTCAACTTGCTGCGCTCGCGAATGCGCGGCCGTCAGTCCGACCGCAACGGACAAGACTAACCGAACGCCGACAGAACGCGCCATTTCCATCTTCGCTTGAAACTGTGTGGGGTAGTTCTTATGTTGAGGGCGTCACTTACGGCTACAAGCGGCACGCACCACTACCTTGTTCGCCGCCCTCGATGTGGTCTTCGGCCAGGTATTGGCGGAGTACAAGCCGCGCCGCCGGCATCAAGAGTTTCTGAGCTTCTTGAGGGCCATCGAAGCTGCGGTGCCCCCGACCTCGACGTTCACCTGATCGTCGCCAATTACGGCACCCACAAACAGGCCAAGGTCAGAACGATCATTGCATGGCGGTCCATCAGGGCGAGAACTACCGCACCTGATGGACTGCACGAAGAGCAAAACGCGAGGCGCGAATGCTTGGCTGTGGGCCGTGTCACCCTCTTATACAGCGATCCGTCACTGTGTATTCAGTGTCACTGCGTCGACGAAGCTGGAGTTATCGCCGTTGCCATTGGTACTGGTGAGCTGCAGGGTGTGGTTACCTGCGCCGACCGTGAACACCGCCGAGCTATAGAGCGCGAAGTTGGTGTCCACGGGCGAGATCGGCGAACCGACGGCGATCCCATCGACCGTGATTTGTATCGGCTGAGCCCCACCTTGATACGCCCGCCGCGCCGCATAGAACGAGACGCCGTAACTGCCCGCAGCCAAACTGACGGTTTGTGTGATCTGAGCGTTGGCGCCTTGCAGGAACGCGGTCTGCCGGCCTTCCGGGGCCGCGGGCGCGCCCCAGGCGCTGTCGTTGCTCTGAATGCCGCTGCCGCCGCTGAAGGTCCAGCCGGCACCGCTCGGTACGTATTGATAGCTGCCCGCGGCCAGTGACGGTGTCTCGAATCCACCATTCGCCAGCGCGGTGGTACTCGTCGCCGGATTGACCGTCACGGCGTCGACGAAGCTGGAGTTGTCGCCGTCGCCATTGGTGCTGGTCAGCTGCAGGGTATGGTTACCTGCGCCGACGGTGAACACGGCCGAGGTGTAGAGCGCGAAGTTGGTGTCCACGGGCGAGATGGGCGAACCGACTGCCGTGCCATCGATCGCGATCTGCACCGGCTGAGCCTCACCTTGATACGCTCGCCGCGCCGCATAGAAGGACACGCTGTAGCTGCCGGCAGCCAGGGTGAAGGTCTGCGTGATCTGAGCGTTGGCGCCTTGCAGGAACGCGGTCTGCCGGCCTTCCGGGGCCGCGGGCGCGCCCCAGGCGCTGCCGTTGCTTTGAATGCCGCTGCCGCCGCTGAAAGTCCAGCTGGCACCGCTCGGTACGTACTGATAGCTGCCCGCGGCCAGTGCCGGCGTCTCGAATCCGCCATTCGCCAGCCCGCCTGTTCCGCCCGTTGTGATGACCTGCGACAAGGGCGAACTGCTGGAAGAGCCATTGCCGGAGTCGCCTCCGTAGTTAGCGACTATGCTGTGTGTCCCGACGGTCAATCCGGCGGTGCTGCAGGTAGCTGTCTCACTGTTCCCGGCGTTCACCAGCGGGACCGCCACACAACCGCTGATCGCCGAGCCGTTATCGGTGAAGGTGACGTTACCTGTGGGATGGCTTCCCGTCACGGTTGCGGTGAATGTCACCGTGCTACCCGAGGTCGCCGGATTCACCGAGCTTGCAAGCGTTGTGGTGGTCGTCGTGATTATTCCAATCGCCGCCTGCACTGCAGCGGCAGCATCGATGATGCCGGCGCCGCACAGCGACGTCGTGCAGTCGCGGACGGTGCCCGTCGGAAAGGCGCGCGCCGTGCTCGTGATCTTGGCCAAGACCTGGCCCGGGGTTAGGGAAGGATTGACCGACAGCATCAGGGACGCAATACCCGTCACATGCGGGGTCGCCATGCTCGTGCCGTTATAGTAGACATAGTCGTACCCTTGCGGATCGGGAGAGGTCGTGCCGTCGTTGAGGGTGGAGAGCACGCCTTGCCCGTCGCTGCCGCCAGGCGCAGAAATTTCGACTGTCGTGCCGAAGTTGCTGTAAGACGCTCGCTGCCCCTGACGGCCGGTGGCGGCAACGGTGATGACGCCGTTGCAATTGGCCGGCGAGGATGTGCTCGCGTCTGCGTTGCTGTTACCGGCCGCGACCACCACCACAGCGCCCGCAGCGAGCGCTGCGTTGATTGCGTTTTGCGTGGTCACATCGCATGCGCCGGAACCACCCAGACTCAGGTTGAGCACGCGCGCGGGATTTGGATTGGCCGGCACGCCAGGCACCGAGCCGCCACTCGCCCAGACGATGGCATCGGCGATGTCGGACGTGTACCCGCCGCACTTGCCTAACACGCGCACCGGCAGCAGTTTGCTGGTCCAGTTGATTCCGGCGACGCCTGCAGCATTGTTAGTGGTCGCGCCGATCGTTCCCGACACGTGCGTCCCGTGGAATGAGCTGTTTTCGGGACTGCATCCCTGGAAATAGCCGCTCATGCTTTCGGCGGTCGTGACCCAGTCTCCGGGATCGCTCGGATCCGAATCGCGGCTGCTGCACGCGCCTGGAACGGTGCAACTCGCGGGTTGCTGGTCATTCGCCACCAACGGATCGGTGATCATGTCGTAGCCGGCGAGATAACGGCCGACGAGATCCGGATGGGGAAGGATGCCCGTGTCGATGACACCCACCACGATGCTGCTCGAACCGACCGTGCGGTCCCAGGCAGGAGGAAGATTGACGCCTCCCATCTCCGTCGGCGGACTTTGGTAGTGCCACTGCAGCGAATAGTAAGTGTCGTTCGGAGTCAGCATGGGATGCTTGAGAAGGTCGGGCTCCACGTAGTCGATCGTGGCGTTCGCCGCGAGCAATTGGGCATACCGCACCGCTTTGTCAACGGGCACCGCCTCGAAGAGACGAACGACATAGGCGCCGTTAAAAGTGGCGTGTTCGCTCGCAACCGGCTGGCCCACGATGACCGAGAGATCATTGAGCTTCGTCTGCGCGAGCGGTTGATTGTCCTGGGCAGCTTGCGAGAGCGCGGGGTCGTGATACTTCACGATCATCCTCCGCACGGCCGGCGTCTGGCTGTCAGCCGTGGCGACCGGGACGGGGCTTGGCGCAGCATTTGCTTCGCCGATGCTCGCATACAGCACGTCCGCCAGTAGCCGCACGCGACTGACCGCGGCACGCGCCTGATCTACTGGCACCTGCGTTGAGAGCCGGAGTTGCACGGCGCCGTCGCGCGTGCCTCCGACTTCGACGAACGGCATCTGCAGTGCGCCTGAGATCTCGCTGCGAACGGCATCGGGGAGCGCGACAACGTTCGAAGGGACGCTGGTGTCGCGCAGCTTGATCGTAACGGTGTCAACAACCGATTCGGCTGCCAACGTAGGCGCTGCCACGGCGATCAGCGCGAGCGTCGCCGTCATGACGAGCTGTCGAGCGAAGATGAACTTAGCCTTCGATGTATTGCATAGTCTGTCCACAGGATCCTCCTTTACTTCCGAGGCAAATCGGTGCATTGGCCTCCGGCGTCAGCAGAATTTCGATCCAAGCAAAATGAGGCACTCGCCCGGATGAGAGGTCGGCGACGCGGGGCGGCACGTTGCGTGTGTACCTGGCCCAGAGTCTGCGGCGAAGCGACGATGAACTGAACTGATATCCGCAGCCGTGCTCAGGCTCGGGCGCCCTCGGCAACAGGCGGATCGTCGTAGCGGCCTGCGATTTCCAACCGACCAGGACCGAAGGTTACTCGATTTTGCGCAAGCGCGTTTCCAACCGAAGGATTGCGTTGCATTTGGCTACATGCGCGGACACCGTAAGCAATTGATGATGCATTGAAATTGCGAAACCTTCCGGCGGACTCGTAATCCGTTGGTCGCAGGTTTCGATCGCTGCACGGCCTACCAATCAATCAAGGGTCCTGGGCCACCCACCCGGGCCTCTTTATTTGTACACGGTCACCGGCTTCATTTTTTCTGTTGCCCGCGAGGCGCCGGCGACGCGCGGCCGGATTCAGCGTCGCATAATTCGGACACGATCGATGTGGGCGACGCCAACGTTTCACGTAGCCGCACGATCGGCCCGACCCGAACGCTGTACCGTCGCAGGCGTAGTTACGACTGACCTCCCCGCGACTACCGAGCACGCAATCGACAACTGAGGAGGACCATACATGAAGCAGGCACTAGTAGCCGTCTCGAAAGCGCTGGTCCGAGGTTTGCTTATCGTCATTCCGGTGTATCTGGCGATCTTGTTGCTTCTCAAGGGCATGAAGTCAGTCGCCACTCTGGTTCGGCCGATGACCGCACTTCTCCCCGACTGGGTTCCTGCGGAGGAACTGCTTTCGCTGATCCTCGTCCTCGCAATCTGCGCCGCCATTGGCGCCAGCGTCGGCACTCGCATCGGACGCGGGGTCCGGGACTGGCTGGAGCGGACGGTGTTCGAGCGCATCCCCGGCTATGGGGTCATCCGCAGCCTGACCAACCAGATGGCGGGGCGAAGCCGCGAGAGCACCTGGAGAGCCGCGCTGGTCGACATCGAGGACGCCCTGGTCCCCGGATTCATCATCGAGGAATTCGAAGATGGGCGTTATACGGTCTTCGTTCCATCGATTCCGACGCCGTTCGCGGGCGCCGTCTACGTTCTCGCTCGGGAACGGGTCCATCCGGTCGACGTGCCGTTCACCGAAGCGATCAGGGTCATCTCGCGCTGGGGCTCGGGCGCGCAAAACCTGGTCGCCGCGAAGGAGCGTCGCGAGGCCGTGGCGCCACGGTGATCACGTGCGCGGCGATCTGCGATGCCGTCGTTGTAGCGCTCGTCCCCTGCGTCGTGAACTGGCGTTGGTCTTTGCGCTGTATCAAACAACGAATCGTGAATAGGGAATAGACTCAGTCGTCGTCGAATGGAGAAAGCGTCGTTGCGACAAGGGGCGCATCGCGATCTCCGCTCGCGAACAGACAGCGTCTAACAAGGGGAACGACCATGAAGCGTCGCATGATGGTGCTGACGATGGCCGCCGCGCTCGTCGCGCCCGGCATCGTGTTCGCAGCCGACAAGGCGAAGGAACAGGCGGAGGTGCGGAAGGCGGGGCAGGAGGCCCTCGCCGCGGTGTACAAGCTGCAGCCTTCGGCGCGTCGCGCCGTCGAATCGGCGGCTGGCTACGCCGCGTTCAGCAACTTCGGCATGAAGATCCTCGTCGCCGGAGGCGGATCAGGCAAGGGCATCGCGGTCAACAACAAGACCAAGGCGATGACCTACATGAAGATGGCCGAAATCCAGGCTGGCCTCGGCTTCGGCGCCAAGAAGTTTCAAGTGGTCTGGGTGTTCGAAAACGAGGCGGCCCTGAACAGCTTCATCAACTCCGGCTGGGAGTTTGGCGCTCAGGCGACGGCTGCGGCAAAGGCCGGCGATAAAGGCTCCGCCTATCAGGGAGCGGTCGCGGTGTCACCGGGTGTCTGGATCTACCAAGTCACGGACAAAGGCCTAGCGCTCGAGCTGACCGCCAAGGGGACCAAGTATTACAAGGACACTGATCTGAACTAAGACACATGGTCCGTGAACCGGGCTCGGTCGCGCGCGGTGTCGCAGGCTCCGCGTCGCCGCGTCACGGTATCGAGGAAGACAGGAAGGGTCACCGCGCACGGTGCCTTCCTGTTCTCATCGTGCTGGTCGCATCCCTGCTCGCCGTTGCACCACGAGTTCGCGCAGACGAGCTGAGCGAGCTGAAGGAAACGATCAGAAAACTGGAGGCGCGGGTACAGGCGCTGGAGGCCGAAAAGGCATTTGCCCAGCCCGCCGCGCCCGCAAGTGCGCCCGCGGCGCCTGTTGCGCCAGCCGCGCCTGTTGCGCCAGCCGCGCCTGCCAAGGCGTCCGTGGTCGAGGACCAGCGCTTTCCGGCGTCAGCCGCGGCGGCCTATATCCCTCCTGCGACGCTCAAGGACGATGAGAGCGCAGCGCAGCGCGTCGACAACGCGCCGATCGATCCCGCGCTCAAGGGATTCTTCAGGATCCCGGGCGGCGACACGACCATGAAGATCGGCGGTTACGCCAAGCTCGACTTCATCAACGACTTCAAGCCCATTGGGACCTTCGATTATTTCGTGACGTCGGCGATTCCGACCTCGGGTCCGGACACGCAGCGCGGCTCGCAGTTCACCGTGCAGGCGAAGCAGACGCGCCTGAACCTCGACATGCGGCGCGATACCGAAGCGGGTCCCGCGCGGCTTTACTTCGAAGCCGACTGGTTCGGCAACGCGAGCTCCAACTTCGAGCCAGGCTCGTACCAGTTGCAGCTTCGGCACGCATTCGGCCAACTGAACAACGTCGCCGCCGGCTACAGCTTCAGCGCGTTCATGGACA
This sequence comes from uncultured beta proteobacterium, assembly GCA_963816915.1. Lineage (GTDB taxonomy): Bacteria > Pseudomonadota > Gammaproteobacteria > Burkholderiales > Casimicrobiaceae > PALSA-1003. The sequence continues at coordinate 748,258 of CAWFMK010000004.1, read as the reverse complement.
ACGACGCGCTGCCCGACACCCTCGACTTCGAAGGGCCGGGCGCCGCGCCATTTCTTCTGCTTGCGCAGGGTCGCTACATCTGGAAGGTGGGCAAGAATACGAACGTCGCGCTGTCACTCGAGGCGCCGCAATCGCAGATCGCGGCGCCGATCGGCGGCGGCAAGTCCACGGCCCCGGATGTCACGCTGCGTACGCGCTACGAAATCGAGCAGGGCCATGTTCAGTTATCCGGTGTATATCGCCGCCTCGGCTGGAACAGCGGCACTGGAAGGAACGACTATACGAACGGTTACGGCCTGAATCTCGCCGGCAGCCTGAAGACCTTCGGTGACGACTACCTGGTCGCGGGAGGCATCTGGGGCAAAGGCATCGCGCGCTACATCGCCGACATCACCGGGTTGGACCTCGATGCGGTGGTCGATCCGAACGGCAATTTGCAGGCGCTAGAGGAATACGGGGGTTACGCGGCCTACACGCATTACTGGACGCCGAAGCTGCGCTCGACCGCCGTGATCGACTATCTCGGCATGAGCAACAAGCCCTACCAGTCGCCGACTTCCTTCACGAACAGCCAGTACTACTCCGCGAACATCATCTGGAATCCGTGGGGATCATTCAACGTCGGCGCCGAACTGCTCTACGGACGATACAGAACTTTCGACGGACTCAGCGCCAACGATACCCGGCTTCAAATGAGCGTCCAGTACAACTTCGTTCGCTAGGAGAGGCCTTCGCGTCGTTGCGCGTCGCAACGGTGACGAAAGCCGACGGAGAAACGAAATGCTCGAAGGCAGTTTGCACCGTCGCAAACGAGGGTCCCGGCGGTGGAACGCAAGGATTCGACCGCGCTGCCGGTCATGGCCGCGCGACGCGTGGACATCGTCTGCGCAGCGAAACAGCGGATGAGCGATCCGCGCGACTTCACGTCTGCGCATACGTCGAGGAAGATTATCAGGGTCTGGGGATTGCGAGCCGTCTGCTGCGGCTGCTGGCGCAACTTGCGCGCGAGCTAGGCATCGCGGCGCTGGATGCCGACGTGCTCGCTGGAAACAAGGCGATGCTCGCCGTGTTCGCGCGCTCAGGTGGGCCGATAACAACACGCCGTGAAGGTGGTACCGTGCACGTGACGATCGCGTTGCGCGACACTCCGGCTCGACTCTGAGCGCCGGAAGGCCCCAGCGTTTCGGTTTACTGCTTACTACTGCTGCTTGCTGCCCTTGATGTTGCCGACGACACCGCCGGCCACAGCGCCGATCGCCGCGCCGGTCCGCGACCACGAGATCGTGCGGCGCTCATCCGCCCAGCGCCTTGACCACGCCGATCAGCACCGCGCCGAATACGGCCATCGACACGCCGGTGAGTATCGGCTTCGCGTGCTCGGCGTGGCGTCCAAGTGCGAACCCCGCCATGAACAGCATTGCAAGCGTGACCGCTTGCGATACGCGCAGCGCCCGTGCCGCGTCGTTCATGAGCAGGAAGGGCAGCACGACCGGGAAGGTGGCGATCACGACAAGCAGGAAAATGGCGGCGGCTTCGAGGTAATCCCTGGGTCGCAGCGTCGCCCGCTCGTGCAGTTTCAGCCCGAGCAGGCGGCGGCGCATGCCCTCGATTTCATCGGGGCCGGCGATGGCGGCGACGTGATCCGGAAGTACGCCGACGATCAGCTGGTGCGCGCTATCGAGATCTGCATCGACGATGCGTCTCGACAGAGCTCGATTGCGCGACCGCTCGGTGGCGGTCCGGATGAGATACATGACGGCATCGACCAGCCCCCAGGCCAGATTGCAGCCGAGCGCGGCGATCATGATGCTGTGCAGATCTTCGTGGCCGGCGGTGGCGACCGATATCGAGCCGACGATGGTGACAGCCATGATCAGGCCGAACAGGATTTCGGAGATGCGATCGATCGGATCGAGTAATCGATCACGCTCTTTTGCTGCCACCGCTTGTATCGCGCTTTCTGGCTTGTCCACGCAAGGATTCCTTGTCACACTCAGGACGGCGCTTTCGCTGGGGACGCAATGAATATGACCATTATGACGCAATCCCACTCATGAGCCCGACTCCCCAACAAGGCACGCCGGCGACGACGTCCGCCGGTCGGGTCTCGCGAATTCGCGAAGCTCGCGGCTTCATCAGACGCACGCTAACGTGGAATCGACTGTTCCGCGCGACGAGCTACCTCAAGTCCGCGCTGTGGACGGTCCCGCTCATCGCCATCGTCGTCGAACTGTTGACGGCGCCATGGCTGCACGCGCTCGATGAGTGGCTCGGCTGGCGAATCGCCGGGCTTGCCGTTGCCGGCGCACAGGCTTTGTACCAGACGGTCATCACGCTTTCGCTGTCGTTCCTCGTGTTCACGTTCGGTTCGCTGCTGGTGGCGATCCAGGTGGCCGGCGGGCAGCTGACGCCGCGGATCATCGCGACCTTGCTGCTGCGCGACAACGTCGTGCGCTACAGTGTCGGCCTGTTTGTCTTTACGCTCATCTTCGCGGTCAGCGCGCTGAACCGTCTGGAAGAGTCGGTGCATGAAATCGTCGCGCTGCTCACCGCGGTGCTCGGTGTCGCCTGCATCGCCGATTTCCTGTTTCTGATCGACTATGCCGCGCGCCTGCTGCGCCCGGTCAGCGTCGTCGCCCGGGTCGGCGACGACGGCCTCGACGTCATCCGGTCCGTCTATCCGGACCCGACGAGGGTGCCTGATGCCGAGACTTGGCGCGCGCAGGTGGGCCTCGACAGGCGCGTGGCGCTGCATCAAGACAAGTCGGAAATCGTGCTGGCCGTCGACTTTCCCACCCTCGTGGTGCTGGCGCAGCGAAGCAGCGGCGTGATCGAATTTGCGCAACAGGTCGGCGATTTCGTGGCGACCGACGAACCGCTGTTCGTGCTCCACGGCGGCGCCGTGGCGATCGACGATCGCAGGTTGCGGGCGACGGTGGCGTTCGGTTCCGAGCGTACGCTCGAGCAGGACCCGATGTTCGTCTTCCGCATTCTCGTCGACATCGCGTTGAAGGCCCTCTCTCCGGCGATCAACGATCCGACGACCGCCGTGCTCGCCCTCGACCAGGTGCATCGACTGCTGCGGGTGGTAGGCAAACGCCAATTGCACGGCGAAATCGTCGTCGACGACGATCATCAGCCGCGCGTGATCTTTCGCACGCCGAACTGGGAGGACTTCGTCCACGTCGCGTGCACCGAAATACGGGCCTGCGGCGCCGATAACATCCAGGTTGCGCGCCGGCTGCGGGCGATGCTCGAGGACCTCGTCCGGTCGTTGCCAGCGCATCGGCATGCCGTGCTGCAGGAGGAGCTTCAGCGACTCGACCAGACGATCGAACGGCTTTACAACCTACCCGGCGACCTCGCGTTGGCCCGGATTCCCGATTCACAGGGGTTGGGCGGGTCGGGTGGCCGCGGGGCGGGCCCCGGTTGAGACAGCGCGTGCACGACCAACGGCTGGTCCGCTCGAACGAGGGCGACGCGCCCAATCGGCCACTACTGCAGGACCGCGTGTCGATCGAGTCGAGGCCATGCCGGTAACGGGCGCAGTGCCGGAGTGGTTGTTGACTGCCGTCGCGATCGTGACCGTGTTCACGATCATGTTCGACCTCGGACTCGTCATAGTCCCGCGCGAGTTCCGATGGGTCGGCGCGCACCCGGGTTTGATGCTCCGAAGCGTGTTCTCGGTCCTGGTCGCGGTGCCGGCGCTGGCGTGGCTGGTCGCCCGCGCGCTCGAGCTGCCGCGGCCGGCGGAGATCGGGATCATGCTGATGGCCATCTCGCCGGGTGCGCCGGTGGCGTTACGCCGATCACTCGGCGCGGGCGGTCATCGATCGTTCGCGCCCGCGCTGCAGATCGCAGTCGCTGCGCTCGCGGTCCTCTCGATGCCGTTGTCGATCGCCGCGTTCAACGAATATTACGCCGGCAACGCGACCATCGATCCGCGTCATCTCGCGCAGCAGGTGTTCATCGCGCAGCTGCTGCCGCTTTCTCTCGGCATGCTGGTGCGGCGTCTGTTTGCAATGCAGGCTGCGTGGCTCGAGCCGCATCTTCGCCGCGCGGGCGGCATCTTGCTGATTGTGTTGCTCGTGCTCGCGTTGATCGACATCTGGCAGGTCGTCCTCGGCGCAGGCCTGCGCATCACGCTCGGCATCGTCTTGACGACGATGCTCGCTTTGACGGTCGGACATTTGCTGGGCGGACCGGAACCCGCGACCCGTACCGCGACCGCGATTTCGAGCGCCGCGCGCAATCCCGGACTGGCGCTCCTGGTCGCGACCCTCAATGCGGCCTCGCCAGCCATCAGCGCGACGGTGCTCGCCTATCTCGTGATCGCAGCCTTGACGCTGATCCCCTACGTGATCTGGCGTCAGCGGGCCGCCGCGCGCGCTCCCGACGGCGGCTGATCATTGCGCCATTCCGATGTCGCAGGCGAACAACCTCTTCTGATCACGACCTTGCAGCTGGCGGAGTCCCGTCGCCCGCAACCTGCAGCGCCTGGTAACGCTCGATCGCCGCCCGCGCGTTGAACAGCATGCGCTCGCGGCCGAGCCGCTGGTCCAGCCCGGCATGTCGAGCGACTTCGAGGACGCCCGGATTGAGGCCCGCAAGCCATACGATGGTGCCCCGTTCGGTCGCCCGCTTCTCCCCTTCCATGAGTGCTTGCAACGCCGAGTACTCGATATCGGGCACCCGGCTCATATCCAGCGTCACCACGCGTGGCTTGTACTGCGTGATCAGCGCGTTGATTTGTTCGGCCACATACGGCGCATTGACGAAAAAGAGCCGCCCTTCGGGCCGCAGGATCAGCAGGCCCTCAAAGGTCTCGTCGTCAGGATATTCAGCGGACAGCGGTCGCAGCACGTCGGCCCCGCGCTTGCGGGCGATGACGGAGACCCGCGGGTGCGCGGTCTGGCTCGCCAGGCCGATCATCGATACGATGATCGCCGCCACGATGCCATTGAGCGTGCCGAGCACCAGTACCCCTAGGGCAGCGATGATCGCCCAGCGGAACTCCATGCTGCGTATATTGCGGATGGCAAGGAACTCCGCGGGCTGGATCAACCCCACCGAGTAGACGATTACGATCGCGGCCAGTGTCGCGTTCGGCATCAGGCCCAGTAGCGGGGCCAGCAGCAGCATCGTCGCCAGCGCGGCGGCCGCGGTCACCAGCGAAGCTTTCTGCGACCGTCCGCCCACCGCGCGCACTACAGCGGTCTGCGACGTGCCGCCTCCGGCGGGCATCGCGCCGAAGAATGCCCCGCCCAGATTGGCCGCGCCGGTGGCGATCAGCTCGCGGTTGGCATCGATCGGGGGGTCATCTGGCCGGGCAAACGCGCGACCCGCCGCGATCGTTTCGGTGAAGCTCATCAGTGCGATCCCCAACGCACCCGGAAGCAACTGCGTGATCAACGCCGGGTCAGGCAGCGTGAGCGACGGGAATCCCTGCGGAATCAGACCAACTATCGAGACACCCGCTGCCTGCAGGCCGAAATACCACGACGCGGCGATGCTGCCCGCCACCGCGACCAGCGGCGCGGGAGCATGCGGCCACAGCCGCTCCATGCCGATCAACACCGCGAACGTCGCGGCGGCTACCGCCAGCGTCATCAGCGATGTGGCCGGAACGTGCTGCACGACGCTGATGAGATCGGCGAAGAACCCCTGCTTGGTGATGTGGATGCCCAGGAGTTTGGGCACCTGGTCGAGCACGATCACGAGACCGATCCCCGCCTTGAAACCCGTCAGCACCGGCGTGGAAATGAAGTTCGCGACGAATCCGAGCTTGAGCAGTCTCGCTAGGAGCAGAATCGCACCAACGAGTGCGACCAGCGTGGCGGTCGCCGTGATGAGCTTGGCCGGGTCGCCGTCCGGCGCCACCAGCCCCAGCTCCGTGCCGGCCAGTATCGCCAGCGTCGTCGTGGAGCTGACGCTGAGCACGCGTGACGAACCAAGCAGCGCATAGATCACCATGGGAACGAGAGCGGTGTACAGACCAACGGCGACCGGCAACCCGGCCACGGTCGCATACGCCATCGCCTTGGGGAGAACGACCGCGGCTGCCGTGAGGCCGGCGACGATGTCGAAGCGTAGAGCCGGAGCGCCTGCTGCGCCCGTCTTCGCTGTCATCGGAGTTTGCTCCATGCGGTCTGCTTCCCGTGCTCGACGGATTCTTCCAGCCCCAACCCTCGACGCAACCTGTTGCGCTAGTGAACGCCTCGTCGGAAATCAGTGTATACATCTTCTGGTGCGCCAGTTTATTGCGTCCGCACGCGGTCATTCTTGATACCGATCAATGCGACGCCATCGAGAGAGCGTTTAAATATCCAATCCTGACACTGCTCCGCCTCCAGAATGGCGAAAATCGCGTCGCCGCCGATTGCTGGAGTAATCCTTCGCAACCCGGGAGATAGCCATGGTACGTACGATTCTGCTTCTCAGCGCGCTGCTGATGTGGCTCGAGGCACCGGGCGCGCATGCGCAGACGGCACCGGCCGGCGCTGACAAACCGGTCGCGAATGCGGTCGATCCGGCGTCGGTCCAGGCGCTCAAGGACATGGGCGCATATCTGCAGACGCTGAAGCGGTTTCACGTGTCGACGGAACTGACCGGCGAGCGCGTTCTGACCGACGGCCAAAAGCTGCAGCACACCGCCAGCGCGGTCATGGACGTCGAGCGCCCGAACAAGCTGCGCGCCCTGATGCGCAGCGCCCGCACCCAACGCGAGCTCATCTACGACGGCAAGACGGTGACGCTCTATACGCCCGCTCAGAAGTATTACTCGACGATCGACTTTTCCGGGACGATCGGCGACCTGGTCAACCGGCTGGAGGAAAAGTACGGCGTGCAATTTCCGCTGGAGGATCTCTTCATTTGGGGCACTCCGGCAGCCCCGCTCGACAAGATCGAATCGGCCATGAATGCCGGCCAGGGCTTCATCGGCGACGATCTCTGCGACCACTATGCCTTTCGTCAGGCGAAGGTCGACTGGCAGATCTGGATCACCACCGGAAACAACCCGCTGCCGCGAAAAATCGTGATCACCAGTCGTGCCGATGAAGCGCGGCCGCAATCCGTGTCCACGATCGACTGGAACGTGAAGCCCGCCTTCAAGGACACGCTTTTCAAGTTCACGCCACCCAAGGGTTCTTCCAAGATCGAGATAGTTCCGCTGAAGACCAAGTAGAGGAGCGCCAACATGAAGACATCATTGGGCAAGTTGCTTACGGCCTCGTTGGCCACCCTCGTTCTGGCCAGCTTCGCTGCGGCCCCGTACGCTGATGCCGCAGGTGGCAGAGGTGGTGGCGGCGGCGGGGGCGGCGGAGGTGGAGGCGCTCGAGCAGGCGGTGGCGGCGGTGGCGGTGCGCGCGCAGGCGGCGGCGGTGGAGGCGGTCAGGCGGCGGGGGGCGGCGGTGCGCGGCAGCAGAATGCGCAGGTCAACAACGCCAGGGCCGACACTCGTACCAACGATGTCCGTAGCAGCAGCGTCAACAATGTCAACAACGTCAACGTCGAGCGCAACGTCAATGTCAACAATAATGGCGGCTGTTGCGGCGGCGGTTGGGATAACGACTACCATCCGGTCGCGACCGCGGCGGCGGTGGGGGCGGCGGTCGCGGTCACTTCCGCCGTCGTGGGCTCCATGGTCGCCACGGTTCCGCCGAGCTGCGTCCCGGTGAACTACGGTGGCATGATCTACCAACAATGCGGAAGCACGTGGTATCAGCCCCAGGGACCGCAGTACGTCGTGGTCAATCCGCCATATTGATCATATCCTGACGGGGGCCTCGGCGGCCGCGACCGCCGGTCAGGGCAATCCTATTCGATGGTCGCGGTTTGCATGCGCGCCACTCGAGTCGCCCTCAGGTGATCATCGTATGGCAGTTGAGCGAACTTCCTTTCCAGTACATGCCGTGCAGGCGCAACGCGAGGTTCGCGAGTTCCGTCGAGGTCGCTCCGGTGAAACTCAACATCACACCCGGATGCGTGCCGGTGCCTTCGACGCGCTGAATTTCGGTGCATTCGAGATTCGGGGCATATTTTTTTACGAAGTCCCTGATCTCATCGTCGGTGGTTCCTGATGCCACATTGCCCATCCAGACTCTCATCGCCGTGCTCCCATCGTTGCCTGTCGCGCTGGCCGAGGTTGGTGTCCCGACAGCGCATCGCGGTACCTCCGCGCTCGCGTCGGAGCGTCTCGCTTACGCCATGATGTTGACGCCGCCGTCGACGTAGACCGTACCGCCGGACACCCGCCGCGCGTAGGGCGTCGCGAGATAGGCGCAGGTGAATCCGACATCCATGATGTCCACCAGCTCGCCGATCGGTGCGCGCGCGGCAGCCTCGGTGAGCAGCAGGTCGAAGTCCTTGAGACCGGATGCTGCGCGTGTCTTGAGCGGCCCCGGCGAGATGGCGTGCACGCGAATCCGCTGCCCGCCGAGCTCGAACGCCAGATACCTGCAGCACGCCTCGAGCGCGGCCTTGACGGGCCCCATGACACTGTAAGTCGGGACGACCTTCGCGGCGCCGTGATAGCTCATCGCGAACATCGTGCCACCATTCTTCATCAGCGGCGCAGCCAGACGTGCCATGCGCACGAAGGAATGGCACGACACGTCCATCGCCTTGGCGAAGCCTTCGGCGGAGCAGTTGAGCAGGCCACCCTGAAGATCCGCCTTCGGCGCGAACGCGATCGAGTGCACCAGGATATCGAGCTCGCCCCATTGCCGCGCGATCGCTTCGAACACCGTTTCGAGCTGGCCGGGCTGACTCACGTCGAGTGGAAGAAACAGCGGTGCTTCGAGTGATTTGGCCAGCGGCTCGACGTAGGGTCGCGCCTTGTCGTTGAGATACGTGATGGCGAGGTCGGCACCGAGCTCGCGGAACGCTTTCGCGCAGCCGTAGGCGATCGAGCTGTCGTTGGCGATGCCCACCACAAGCGCCTTGCGGCCCTTGAGCACGGGGCGCGGGATTTCGAGGGACATGCTTTCGTTCCTTTCAGAGTTGCATGGGTCGGACGCTGCTCGATATGACGAGCGCGGCTTCGGTTGCGGCGACGACTTGCTGCACCGACACACCTGGAGCGGTCTCGACCAGTGTCGCGCGCCCTCCGGGGAACGCGATTACGGCAAGTTCCGTCACGACAAGATCGACGGGGCGCACCGAAGTGAGCGGCAGCGTGCATTGCTTGACGATCTTTGACCTCCCCTTGGCCGTGTGCTGCATGGCGACGACGACGCGTTTCGCGCCGGACACCAGATCCATCGCCCCGCCCATGCCCGGAACCATCTTGCCCGGGATCATCCAGTTGGCAAGATGCCCCGCCTCGTCGACCTGCAAGCCGCCAAGCACTGTCAGATCGAGGTGGCCTCCGCGGATCAGGCCGAATGACATCGCGCTGTCGAAAGCGCACGCGCCCGGCAGCGCGCTGACCGGACTGCCCCCGGCGTCGGTGAGGCGCCGCTGAACCATGCCTTCCTCGGGAATCGGTCCGGTTCCGATCAGGCCGTTCTCCGACTGGAAAAACACTTGCATGCCTGGCGGTACGTAGTTGGCCACCAGCGTGGGGATTCCGATGCCAAGGTTTGCCAGCATGCCCTGGTGCAGTTCCTGCGCGATTCGTCTGGCGATGATGGTCTGTCCGTCCATGGTCGTCACTCGTGGGCGATCAGAAAATCGACCAGCGCCGCCGGCGTCACGACCTGGTCTGGGGGGATCACGCCCACCGGCACCACGTGCTCGGCCTCGACGATCACCGTAGTGGCCGCCATCGCGATCACCGGGTTGAAATTGCGCGCCGTGAGCGTATAGGTGAGGTTGCCGAGGTAGTCGCAGAGAAACGCCTGCACCAGCGCGAAGTCGGCACGCAGAGGCGTTTCGAGCAGATAGTCCCGGCCGTCCACCTCGATCTTGCGCTTTCCCTCCTCCACCACCGTGCCGACGCCAGTTGGGGTGAGAATGCCCCCGAGCCCATGGCCCGCGGCGCGGATGCGCTCGATCAGTGTGCCCTGCGGTACCAGGTCGACTTCCATCGATCCGTCGATCATGCTTTTCTGCGTCTCGGGATTGAGGCCGATATGACTTGCGATCGTCCTGCGCACCAATCCGGCAGTCACCAGCTTGCCGATGCCCACGCCGGGACGCGCATTGTCGTTGGCGATGACGGTGAGACCGCGCTTGCCCTGCCGCACCAGTTCGTCAATCAGCTGCTCCGGCGTGCCGACGCCCATGAAGCCGCCGATCATGAGGCTCGCGCCATCCGGAATCATGGCCACAGCCATTTGCAGCGTGAGGGTCTTCATCGGCCGGACCCAGCGTGATCCGCGATGAGGTGCCGCGTGTGGCGCGCGATCATGAGTTCCTCGTTCGTAGGTAGAGCATCACGCCGGGATCGAGGTTGCCGCAGCGTGTTCCCATCAGCAGGCCATAGACGGCGGTGAATCCCATGGTGCTCGCAACGCTCTTGCCGCCCGCCATCGTGCACATGCTGGCGCCGTTGCCGGGATCAGGACGACGGTCTTGCCGGCCGCGGCGGTGGCATCGTAGTCAGGCAGCGCCTGCGCGATGTATTCGTATGAGAGGCCGTGGAATCCATAACGCGTCGGGTGCGTTCATCGTTTGCTCAGCGTCCTGTCGCGGGCGCACGCTTCGCCGTCGTGCGCCGCTTGCCACCCGCTTTGCGGATTCGCGCGATGCCACGACGGCGGGCGGCGGGAACCTCGAGAACTTCGGAAATGCGCGTGAGCATCGCGCGCTGGTCGGCCGAGGGTTGCATCTTGGACAACCGCTCATCGGTGAGGATGCGCTCGAGCACCGAGAGCAGCCGCTCGCGATCGGAGGGATCGGAGAGCAGGGTCGGGAGCGTGGCGAGCGCCTGCTCCGGCGCGTAGCGCACGATGATGTCCTGCTCGCCGCGGATGTGTCGCCACTGGTCCGGCGCCAGGTCGGGCAGCAGGTCACGGTAGTCGTCCACCAGTTCGCGTTTGAGCGCGATGCGCTCGAGCGGGAACGGCTTGCCCTCGCGGGTGAGCAGCGAAGCGGTTCGGGTGAGCGCTTCCGGGAAGCTGCCCTCGGTGATGGCGTTCAGCGCGTCTTTTACCACCGGCAGTTCGCGCGCGTCGGCGGGGACGGTTTCAGCCACGCCTGCGTGTTCGGGTGGTCCTGCCAACTGCAACGAAAACACGTTGCCGTAGGTCTGGAAAAACGCCGCCTCGCTTTGCGCATCGCGAACTTCGCGGTAGTAATCCAGCGAGGCGCTGATTGCTTCCGACGTGAATCGCTCGACCTTGCTTACCGCATTGTCCGGCGCGACCGGCCGTCGCTGCGCCTTGACGGCACCGACCGCCATCGGGACCCAAGCGAGCCACGGGTTGAGGTCGGAAAACGTCCAGCGCTGCGCGCGCAGGGGATGAAGCTCGCGGGTGACCTCGGCAGCGGCCTCGCTCGCCATCGCTTGGACCAGCGGCCGTGCGAACAGCTCATAGGCGGTCTGATTGAATTCGGACAGTTTCGCCACTGCCTCGAAAGGCTTCTCGTCGGCGCGCTGGAAGCGATTGAGACGTCCCGCGATCTCTTCGAGCCTCTTTTCGTGAAATTCGACTTCGTAGCCGACCTTGCCGTCCGCCTGCTTGCGCTCGTGGATCGCCATGCCATACAGGCCGGGGGGGAGCGACTCAACCGATTTCAGGACGGAGACGATCTGCGCGTGTTCCTTTTTGGCGACCTTGCCGGACACGAAGATGCCGAGATGGCCGACGTCCTCGTGAAGCAGGCCGACGATCACCTGGCCGCGAGCCTTGATCTCGTCGGTCGAACCATAGACGTCCGCCACCCAGTTGAACGCCTGCTGCGGCGGCGTGATGTTGTCGCCCATCGAGGCGAACAGGATGATCGGCGACTTGATCTCGCGCAGGTCGAAGCCTTTGCCCTTGCCGGAGGATGAGCCGCCTGTCCACAGCTTGTTGCCGACGAACAGATTGCGCGTGATCCACTCGATCTCCTCGCGATTCATCAGGAAAAACCCGCCCCACCAGCGCTCGAATTCGAGGAAGCGCGGTGCCTCGGTGTCGATCTTGGAGTACAGGTTGTAGTACTTGTCCCAGAAGGTGTTGGCGGGATTCAGGTTCTCGAAATTCTCGACCAGGTAGGCGCCATCGAAGATGCCGGCGCCCATGTCCGCGGTGAACGAGGCAAGCCAGGTTCCGCCGAGCATGCCACCGGAGTAGCGCATCGGGTTATCGCCTTCGCCTTCCGCCCACGCGCCGCCCCAATATGACATCGGCGCGCCATTGATCACGATCGGACCGGTATCGTCCGGACTCGACGCCGCCACCATCATCGCCGCCCAGCCACCCTGGCAGTTGCCCACGACGGCGGGCTTCGGGCTTTGCGGATGCAGCACGCGCACATGATGGACGAACTGCTGCTCGGCCGCACAGACGTCGAGTAGCGTCTGCCCCGGCTCGGGATCCCGGAAGAAGATCACGAAGTAGACCGGATGGCCCTCGCGCAGCGCCACCCCGACCTGTGAATCGTCCTTGAAGCCGCCGATGCCGGGACCGTGCCCGGCGCGCGGATCGATGATCACGTAAGGACGTCGTTTTGGATCCACGGTGATGCCCTTGGGCGGCACGATCTTCACCAGCGCGTAGTTGACCGGACGCTCGAACTTGCGCCCGTCGAGCACGGTTTCGTAATCGAAGTGCAGCAGCGGCGGCTGCCCCTTGCGCTTGTGCTCGCGATAGTTGTTGCCGCGTTGGCGCAGCGTATCCAGGAACATCACCGATCGCTGCGCGGCATCCACTCCATATTCGCAGCTCTGGCTCCAGAGCTCCCACGGCGTTTTCGGCGTAGTCATGAGCACGGCGACGCTGTCGTCGAACGCACGCTTCATGCGGGTTCGATAGCGCTCCTGAGCGAGTTCCATGCGCCGCTGAAACAGGCGCGCAACTTTGGTCGACAGCTTGGAGCTATGTTCGGCTTGCTTGATCGGGTCCACCGGGGTCCCTCGAGAGATGCTCGACAACTAGAATGATCTCACATCGCATTCATGCGGCTGTTGACGTTCATCAAACAAGGGCCAGTTATCGAGGGTCGCGGTGCGCGTTCCACAAGCACACGCGTACCGCGGCGCTAGTCGATTTCGGCGGTGGTGCCGGGTGCTGGCGTGAAGCCCAGGTCGCCGCGAGCGAGTGCCTTCTCGCGGCCGCCGAATTGCGCGAGCAGCTCGGCCTGTCGCCGCTTTGCGCGTGCGTCCGTTGCTTCCGGATCGAGCGCCGTGCGCAGCACCCGTTCCCCTTCTGCGAGCGTGGCGGCGAACCGCGGGTCGCTTGCCCTGTCGATCAGCTCTTCGGGATCGGCATCGAGGTCGAAGAGCTGCGGCGGTGCACCGACGTAGTGGCAGTACTTCCACCTGCCGAAGCGGAGCATGAACGCGCCCGCCAGCGAGCCGGTCGCGTGGTACTCGGATATCACCGGCCGCTGCGAGATTGCGCCGCTCGCCAGCGCGAACAACGAAGCCCCGGGCAGCGCGCGACCGCCGACACGCGGCGGCAGGCCGACCGCTTCGAGGATCGTCGGCGCGCAGTCGATATGCGACACCGGCGTGGTAACGACGCTGCGCGCCGGAACGTCGGGACCTGCCATGATCAGCGGCACGCCGGCGCTTTCCTCGTACAGGGTGGACTTGCCCCACAAGCCGCGCGCACCGACGTTGTCGCCGTGGTCGCTGGTGTAGATCACGCGCGTGTCCTGCGCGAGTCCAGCGACCTGCAGCGCTTGCAGCACGTAGCCTACGTTTTCGTCCATCGCCGACACCAACCCTGCGTAGCCGGCGATGGCCCGCTTCACGTCGGCGTCGGACGCGAAGTGGGGATCGTAGTCGACCGTGTGCGCGTAGGTGTCGAGAAAGGGATGATGCGGACGCGCGTCCTTCGCGTACTGCTTGGGCATCGGCAGGTCCTGCTGCCAGTAACGGTAGAACCACTGCGGCGGCGCGGTGAGCGGAAAATGCGGGCACACGAACGACACGAACAGCACCCAAGGTCGATCTCGCCACTTCGGCGCCTCCTCATGCAGCCAGATTTGCGCGCGCGCGGCGATGTCGCGGTCATACACGGTGTATGCCGACTCACCGGGGCCGGCACGCTTGGCCATCTTGTCGCCGCCCTTGCGCTTAGGGATGTTCTCGCGGACCAGGCCCTTGACGTCGCCGATGCCGTCGACGATGTGCATCGGGACGATCTCCTCGGAGAAGCCGTGGTCGTCGCCCGGTCGGCCGCGGAAATGCAGCTTACCGATCGAGACGACGCGGTGGCCGGTGTCGCGCAGCGCGTGGTGCCAGCTCGGGGTCGCACCTTCGTAGCCGTCGGCGTTGTCCCAGTAGCCGATGTCATGCACGTAGCGGCCGACAGCGAACGCCGCCCGCGCCGGCACGCAGATCGGGCAGGTCGTGTACGCTGTGGTGAAGCGCGTGCCGCGGGCGGCAAGCGCATCGAGGTTGGGCGTGGCGATGAACGGATGGCCTGCGGCCCCGAGAAATTTTGGATTGTGCTCGTCGGACATGAGCACAAGCATGTTGGTGGCGCGCATAGGGAAAGTATCGCACAGCGGCCGCGCTGGACGCCGCCGGAGCGCGCGCGTAACGTTGGCGGCCGCGACGCCGCGAGTGCGTCCAAGGAGGAACCATGAAGCACCTGAGTCCCGCAGTGCTGCTGTTCGTGGTGTCTGCGCTTTTCGCGCTGGGCGCGATCGCACAGACGTATCCGAATCGTCCGATCAGGCTGGTCGTCGCCGATTCCGCCGGTGGCGCACCCGACCAGCTCGCGCGCCTGCTCACGGAGAAGCTCGCGAACGACATGGGCCAGCCCGTCGTCGTCGACAACCGGCCCGGCGCTGGCGGCGTGCTCGGCGCCGACCTCGTGGCGAAGTCGGCACCCGACGGCTACACGCTGCTGCTGACCACGACCGCCATCTACGCGATTCTGCCCAACCTGCGCAAGAACCTGCCCTACGATCCGGTCAGGGATTTCGTGCCGATCACCCGCATCGCGACTGCATCCAACGTCCTCGTCGTGAACAACGAGCTTCCCGTGAAAAATATCGCCCAGCTGGTCAAGCTCGCAAAGGAGAAGCCCGGTGCGCTCAACTACGCGTCGGCCGGGGTAGGCACGCCGGCGCATCTGGCCGGCGAGATGCTGAACCTGCTGGCCGACATCAAGGTCGTGCACGTTCCGTACAAAGGTGCGGCGCCGGCGCTGAGCGACGTCATCGCCGGCAATGCGCAGTACATCATTACCTCACCCATCGCCGCGGGCGCGCACATGAACGGCGGCCGTGTGCGCGCGCTGGCGACCACAGGAGCTGAGCGCAACCCGAGCCTGCCCGATCTGCCGACAATCGCAGAGACGGTTCCCGGCTACGAGATCACGCAGACGTGGGGCATCGTGGTGCCGGCGGGCACGCCGCCGGAGATCGCGAGCAAGCTGAGCGCCGAGATCGTGAAGGTGATGCACCAGCCGGATGTGACAGAAAGGGTACTCGCGACCGGGGCGACGCCGGTCGGCGATTCGCCCGCCGAGTTCGAGGCGTACATGGCGAAGGAGCGGCAGCGTTTGGGCGACGTCATCTCCAAGCGCGACATCGTTCTCACCGACTGACACGACTGCAGCGCTTCGTCGAGCGTCGACTCGATGGCGCCGCTTTCGCGTCAGAACTTCTCGGGAATGAACTTGACCGATTCCGCCGGTGACTGGGCGTGCACCTTGCGCTTCGGCAGCTTCACCTTTTCCCGAGGGATGGACTTGTACGGGATCCGCGAAAGCAGGTGCGAGATGATGTTCAGCCGCACACGCTTTTTATCCTCGGAGCGCGCGACGTACCATGGCGCCCATGCGGTGTCACTCGCCGCGAACATGGCGTCGCGCGCCTTGGTGTAATCGTCCCAGCGCGTGTACGACTTGAGGTCCATTGGCGAGAGCTTCCAGATCTTGCGCCCGTCGTCGACGCGCGCCTCGAGCCGGCGCGTCTGCTCCTCCGGGCTTACCTCCAGCCAGTACTTGAGCAGAATGATCCCGGAATCGACCATGAGCTTCTCGAACCCCGGCAATGACCCCAGAAACTTCTCCGCGATGTCCTCGGGGCAGAAGCCCATGACCCGCTCGACGCCGGCGCGGTTGTACCAGCTGCGGTCCCAGATGACGACCTCGCCGGCCGCCGGCAGGTGAGGGAGGTATCGCTGCCCGTACATCTGCGACTTTTCGCGCTCGGTCGGTGCTGGCAGCGCCATCACGCGGAAAACCCGCGGGCTCACGCGCTCGGTGATCGCCTTGATTGTGCCTCCCTTGCCGGCACCATCGCGGCCCTCGAACACGATGCAGACCTTGAGGCCCTTGAGCTTTACCCACTCCTGGAGCTTGACGAGCTCGACGTGCAGTTTACGGAGTTCGCGAGCGTAGCCCTTGCCGGAAAGCTTCTCGTCCGGCGCGGATTTGCCGCGCTTGTCCTGTTTAGCGCTTTTGTTCGTGCGTTTGATTTTGGCCATGTTTCCACTCGTGGGTGATCGCACGGCTGCGGGCTGCCGGCGCAAGAGTGGAGTATCGGAACGAATGGGGGTCACGTCAATGCTTACAGTGCGCTCGGTTGAGATGGATCAACCCCAACTAGATCCTGTCGCGCGGCGGCGACAACGTGGCGATCGATTGCCAACGGGTGACCGATGGCGCGCGGTCCGACAATGCTAAACTGATTGGTGCTTCAGCAGATCGCCAGCTTCGTGCGCGGTGGGCACGGGCGCTTCGACACGTCTGAATCGTTCGTTTCAGGATAAGGGGGGAATCACATGGCGTCCAAAGTCATCGCATTCGCCGCTGTCGTCGTAGCGACGTTGATCGTCTGCGACCAGGCGCAATCGCAGCAAACGTCGTCGGCGTCCGGGTCGCTCAATTGCACGCCGAACAATTGCAAGGTTGCGGTGATAGTCAGCGGAGATTGCTCGAACGCCGCGAACATCACACTCAATCCGGATCGATTGCCGGTGCCGAAGATCCATCACCACATCAAGATCGATTGGGAAATTCAGACCGCAGGCTTCAAGTGGGTGCCCGCGCCCGGTGGCATCACCTTCACCACACCGCCGCTTCCCCCATCCGGCGAATTCACGAATGCGCACGACAACGGCACGAAGTACGACCTCACCGACGAAAACACCGCGACGAGCTCGACTCCCTACAAATACGGCGTCCACCTGCAGAGAAGCAACGGGACGCTTTGTGCGGTGAAGGATCCTTTCATCGTCAACGGCGATTGATCGAAGTCACGCGCCCTGGCCATCCGCCGCTGCGCCATCGCGCCGGGTCGGCGATATGAGGCGCTGGCGATTCTGACCAACGCTTACCCGTGACGATGTAGCCAAGCCTGCGCCTCGGCGACGGCGTCGGCGAAGCCGGTCGTACGGCCAGCGGCTTCGGCCGCACGAAACGCCGTATCGTCGAGACGAGAGCTTGCATTGGCCACGTGCTGGGCAAGAAACGCTTCGTCGGCAGGATCTCGGCGCAAGCCGGTCAACTGATTGTGCGCCTCCGCCATGCCGAAAAAGCGGGCGGCGCGCGCCCAGTCCTGTTCCAGTTCGGCAAGACCCGCGCACACCTCAATCAAGCTCTGGCCGACCGGAGTCGACGATGTCTCGTTGACGATCGTGCAGACCTCGATCAGCGTCGATCGCGCGCGTGCGCCCTCCGTTCTCCCGATGGAAACCATGGCCAGGTTGAGAAGACCGATCGCGATACTCTCCTGGTCGCCGAGTTCGCGGGCGAGCGTGACCACCTGCTCGAACAGCGGCTCGGCGACATCGAGCGCATTGTCGACCCGGTGCAATTGCGCCAACGCGTTGAGCGCAGCCGCAATCTCACGCTTGATGCCGCGCTCGCGCGCGAGCTCCACCGCCTCCTCGAAGTGGGCGCGCGCCGCGACGCGATCGCCCTGACCCAGCGTCGCCAGTCCGAGCGGTTGCAGGATCGCGGCAACCCGTCGCAGGTCGCCCAGTTCACGCGCGATCTCCAGACCTTGCTCGAGCAGCGGGCGCGCCTCGTCATATCGCCCCATGAAACAGCTGGTTTGTCCCACGTCGAACAACGCCCCGCTGCGGGCGGCATCGCGTCGCTGCGCGCCGCCGCGAGCCAGCGCCTCGAGCGTCAGGCGCTGGCCGAGCCCCGGTTGGCCCCGGCAGATCAGGTGGTACTTCATTGCGTGCACGAGACGAAGGCCAAGCGCGGCGTCCTGATCGGCGCGTCCGTACCACTCGTGCGCCGCGAGAATATTCTCGCGCTCGAGGTCGAGTTGCTCGTGCCATCGCGCCTGCTGCGCACCGAATAGCTGAGCCGACGCTTTTTCCGCAAACTCGAGGTAGAACTTGGCATGCACGGCTCTTATCTCATCGGCTTCGCCCGACGCGGCGAGCTGCTCCTGTGCGTAATGGCGGATGCTCTCGAGCAGCCGGTAGCGGTCGTGTTCGGCATCGAGAACCACGAGCGACTTTCCCACAAGCTCGGGGAGCGTTGTGAGTACGTCGCTCTCGCCCGCTTCACCACGGCGCGCGATTGCTTCGGCCGCTTCGAGCGTGAACCCGCCGGCGAACACCGCGATACGCCGGAAAAGAGCGGCTTCATCGCGATCAAGCAGGTCGTAGCTCCAGTCGACCAGCGCGCGCAGCGTCTGCTGGCGCGGCAGCGCGGTGCGGTCGCCGCCGGTAAGCAGCCGGAAGCGGTCCGAAAGCCGCGCTTCGATTTGCTGCACCGACAACGCGCGCACCCGCGCCGCGGCAAGCTCGAGTGCCAGCGGTATGCCATCAAGTTGCCGGCAGATGCCGGCGACCGCCATCGCGTTCTCGTCCGAGAGGTCGAACGCAGGCTGCACGGCCAGCGCGCGCTCGATGAACAATTGCGCCGCGGCGTATCCTTCGAGCGTCTGTCGCTTGAACGAAACATAAGCATCCGGAACACGCAGCGGCATCAGCGGATAGACCGACTCGCCACGAATGCGAAGCGTCTCGCGGCTCGAGGTGAGGATCTTGAGGTGCGTGCTCGCGGCGAGCAACCGCGCGGCGAGATCGGCGCAGCCTTGAATCAGGTGCTCGCAGTTGTCGAGGATGATCAGCAATCGCCGGTCGGCGACGAACTCGATCAGCGTGTCGATAAGCGGACGATCCCCCTCTTCCTTGACACCGAGGACCTTGGCGAGCATCTGCGGCACCAGCCGTGCGTCGGTCAGGTCCGCCAGTTCGATCAGCCATACGCCGTCGGGAAATCGGTCCATGCATTCGGCTGCGATCTGCAGCGACAGCCGAGTCTTGCCGAGGCCCCCCGTCGCATGGAGCGTGAGCAGTCGGTGCTCGGTCAGCAGCTTGCCGGCGTCCGCCAGGTCGCGCTCGCGGCCGACGAATGAGGTCAACTGCTGAGGCAAGTTGTTCGGCACCGCTTCCAGCGAGCGCAGCACCGGAAATTGAGCGCGCAGGCGCGGGTGCACCACTTGATAGACGTGCTCGGGCGCCGACAGGTCCTTCAGCCTCACCTTGCCGAGATCGCACAGCGAAACACTCGCCGGAAGGCGTGCGCAAAGCGCATCGGCGACCGCCTGCGACACCAGGACCTGACCACCGTGCGCCGCGCTCATGATTCGCGCCGCGCGATTGACGGGGCTACCGAAATAATCGCCGTCGCGAAGCTCGATGATTCCGGCGTGCAGACCGCAGCGCACGCGAAGCGTGATGCCGAAGGTTGCGCCCGGGTCTTCGAGCGCCTGCTGAAGCTGCAAAGTCGCGATGAGCGCATCCCGCGCATCGCTGAAAACGGCGTGAACGCCATCGCCCGTCATTTTCACGACGGTTCCGCGATGACCTTCGATCGCGCTGCGCGTCAGTGCGTCGTGGGCCGCGAGCGCCTGCGACATCGATGGGCCGTCGCGTTCCCATAGCGCGGTGCTGCCCTCGATGTCGGTGAACAGCATCGTCATCGCGCATTGGGACGAGTTGCCCCCAGCCCCGTCGGGCCTCGGCAAGGTGGATGGCGTGCTCGTCGCGCCGCGCATGGTGCGCATTCTATCGTCGCAGGGAGGCTGTGGATGGGGCGCCGCACAATTTTGAATCAGGAGCTTAGACGTCATCGCCGGGGCTGATGTGGCGCATCCGAAAATGCGATTGGCATCGCACCGCCGGCATCCCTACCTTGCTAGGGTGAGCCAGCGATTTCCGGCCATGGACAAGGAGCTGCACATGGAAAGCACCAATGACGTTCATCGTCGCTCGACGAATCTGTTCGAGCATGTTCGGATGAACCCGATCGAGCGCCAGCGTGCGGTCGAGGGCATGTATCAAGCCATACTGCTGGCGGACCTCACGCTGAAGGCATGCGATTACGTGCGCAGCGCATTGCGACCGACGACGCGCGCAGCCAAGGCTGATGCGTAGGTCAGTGCGCGGTTGCCGTGCTTAGGTGGCGGTCGGTGACAGGAACCGCGTCAGCGCCGAGGTGAACGCCGCCTCGGCCTCCACGTTCGACAGGTGCGCCGCATCCAGCTCGACGTAGCGTGCGCCGGGAATGCGCCCGGCGAGAAAGCGCGCTGCCTCCGGCGGCGTCACGCCGTCGTGCGTGCCCGCGACGACCAGCGCCGGCACGGCGATGCTTGCCGTGGAATCGCGTTGGTCCATGTCGCGCACCGCAGCGCAAGACGCGATGTAGCCTTGCGCGGGCGTGGTCAGGAGCATTTCGCGTGTCGCCGCGATCGCTCCGGGTGCGGCCGCGATGAACGCCGCGGTATACCAGCGCGCCACCACGCCATCGACGATCGCCGCCATGCCTCCCTTGTTCACGGCCTCGATGCGAGTGTTCCAGACATCGGGCCTGCCGATGCGTGCGGCGGTGTTGCACAGCACCAGCTGCGACAGCCGCTGCGGAGCGTGCGCGCCCAGCCATTGGCCGACCATGCCGCCCATCGACAATCCGCAAAAGCGCACGCGCTCCAGCGCCAATGCGTCGATCAGCGCGAGCACGTCGTGCCCGAGCTGCTCGATGGTGTACGGACCCGGCGTGGCCGCGGAGCGGCCGTGCCCGCGCGAGTCGTAGCGCAGCACGCGAAAGCGCCCGGTAAGCGCCGGGATCTGCGCGTCCCACATCGACAGGTTGGTGCCCAGCGAATTGGAAAGCACGAGCACAGGCGCATCCTCGGCGCCGTCGAACCGAAAGTGAAAGCGCGCGCCGGCGAGATCGGCGAAGGGCATGATTCGCTCCTGGGGACGTGCTAGCGCGAGCGCCGCGCCAGAACGCGTTCGATGAAGGCGTCGGCCGAGCCGAGATAGGACGTCGGCTCGAACAACCGTGCCAGCGCGGCGGGATCGAGCACGGCGCCGACCTTCGGATCGTCGCCAAGCACGTCGCGCAGATGGCGATGCTCGGCGAGCGCACGCTTGCATGCTGCACCGACCAGCGAATGCGCAACGTCGCGGCCGAGCTTGGGCGCGAGCGCCATCTGCACTGCCTCGGCCATGATCTGCCCACGTGTGATGTCGAGGTTCTCGCGCATGCGCTGCGCGTCGACATCGAGCCCGGCGACGACGTGAGTCATGGTGTCGAGCGCACCGGCGGTAAGCATCGCGATCTGCGGCAGCGTATCCCATTCGGCAGGCCAGTCGCCCAGACCGCGCTCGTGCTCCTGCACCGCGGCAAAGAGCATGGTCGCGACCAGCGCGGGCACTTGCACCGCCGCGGCCAGTGCAACCGCGGCGCCGACCGGATTGCGCTTGTGCGGCATGGTCGACGACCCGCCCCGACCGGGCGCGGCGGCTTCGAAGGCCTCGGCAACCTCGGTTTGTGCGAGCAGCGACAGGTCGCGCGCGAGCTTGCCCAGCGTGGCGGTGATCAGGCCGAGCGTGCCGGCAATCTCGCACAGACCGTCGCGCTGCGTGTGCCAGGGCGTATCACTCACGTGCAAACCGAGATCCTTTGCGATCGCGGCCTCGACGGCGATGCCGCGATCCCCCAGCGAGGCGAGCGTGCCGGCCGCCCCTCCGAATTGCAGTACCGCCGAGCGCTCGCGCAGCACCGAGACGCGCTGGCGGTGCCGATCGATCGCGCTCAACGCTCCCGCGAGTTTGAGACCCAGGGTGACCGGCAGCGCCTGTTGCAGCCACGTTCGACCGACGAGTGGCGTGGCCCGGTGCGCCCGAACCTGCGCGACGAGCGCGTCGGCGCAGCGGTCGAGATCTGCAGCGATCAGCGCAAGCGCATCGCGCAGCTGCAGCATCAACCCGGTGTCGATCACGTCCTGGCTGGTCGCGCCCCAATGCACGAAGCCGCGCGCGCTCGCATCGGCGCTGGCGACTTGCGCGGTGAGTGCGGACACCAGCGGAATCGCCAGGTTGCCGCCATTGCGCGCAGCCGCGCGCAACGCTTCGAAGTCGTAGCGCTCGGCACGGCAGCAGCGGACGATCGGCCCCACCGCCGCCTCCGGAATGACGCCGACCGAGGCTTCGGCGCGCGCGAGCGCCGCCTCGAAGTCGAACATGCGCTGCACACGCGCGCTGTCCGTGAACACGGCGCGCATCGCATCGGTGGTGAAGAGCATCTCCAGCATGGGGGCAGCCTCGTTCTCAGCGCTCGCTTGCGATAACAGCGCAGCGCGACGGCGCATCCATGCCTTGGGTCACGATGCGGATCCCGAGCGCTGCGCGTTGGCGGCGAGGCGCACCGGCGCGTTCATCGCACCGTAGCCGTCATAGCGGCCGGTGCGCTGCACGATCTCGAAAAAGAAGCGGTCCCCGAAGCTTTGCGAGTAGGCATGAAAATACTCGCCGTCGTCGCTGCGCTCGTAGAGCACGTCGGACGCGCGCATGCGCAGCAGCAACGACGCATCGAGATCGAAGCGCGCCGCGAGGTCGTCGTAGTAGTTGCCTGCGACCGGCACGAAGCGCGCACCCACGGCCTTCATCGATCCCATTGTCGCAAAAATGTCGTCGCAGGCGAACGCGATGTGGTGGACGGTGGCGCCCGCCTGCGCGGCGAGCGAGCGCGCCATCTGCGTGCCCCGGCTGTGCGACACGTTGAGCACCGCCCTCACCGCGCGATCGGTGGTCGCGACGCCACAGCTTCGCACCAGGCCGAACGGATCGGAGAGCTCGAGGCTCTCCCCCGGCTCCATGCCCAGCACCGCGCGGTGAAACAGGATCCAGGTATCGAGCGCGTCGATCGGCAGTCCCCGTGCGACGTGATCGACGTGGGTCAACCCTGCGCCGGCGCCCGTGTGCGGCTTCGAGAGATCGAAGTCGGTTTCGAGCAATCGCGCGACGGCGTCGCTGCCGACGAAATAGACGAGCGTATCGTCGGGTGCGCGGATGGACGCGAGGCGCGCCTCATCGACCCCGACACGCCCGTCGAAGCGCGGACAATGCATCGCCGTGGCGCGGTTGAGCGCGCGCGGCGCATCGTCGACACCAAAGGCGATCGCGACCAGCGATGCGCCGTGATCGTCGAAGTATTCGCGCGCGAACGAGTCGGGCTCCATGTTCAGGATCAGGTGGATCGCGCCCTGCCGGTACAGCACCACCTGCTTGGAGCGATGCCGTCCCGCACGCTGGAAGCCGAGCGTTTCGAGCATTTGCGCGAGCTCGGCTCCCGAAGCGTCGTCGACCGCGAATTCGAGAAACGCGATGCCGCACAGCCGCGGCAGCGCGGGCGGGTCGAACAGCTCGATGCGCTCCATCGTGCGTGCGCTGCGCCCGGGGGCGTCGTCGGCGTCCGGGCGCGCCAGGCGGGAGCGCGTCTGCGCCTCGCAGTAAAGAATCGAGCGCATCGCGTCGACCGCGGTCGGACGATTCGGCGCCTCGCGGAACACATCGTTGAATATCTCCAGCGAGAACGGACCGGTGTATCCGGCGACGAGCACGAACTCGAGAAAGCGCGACAGGTCGAATTGCCCCTGTCCGGGAAAGCAGCGGTAGTGGCGGCTCCACTGCAGCACGTCCATGGCCAGGCGGGGTGCATCGGCCATCTGCAGGAAAAAGATCTTGTCGCCGGGAATCTCGGTGATGCCGGAAGGATCGTCACCCAGGGAGAGGATATGAAAGCTGTCGACCACGACGCCGAGGTGCGGGTGATCGACCCTGCGCACGATCGACCACGCATGACGGTAGCGGCTGACGTGTCGTCCCCACGCCAGTGCCTCGTAACCGATGCGCAGATTGCGCCGTCCGGCGCGCTCGGCGAGCACACCGAGCTGGTCCGCGATGCGCGCGTCGTCGACGCATGCGCTCGCCGAGACGTTCGAGCAGACCAGCAGCATCGGCGCGCCGAGCGCTTGCATCAGGTCGAATTTGCGCTCGGCGCGGTCGAGGTTGCGCCGGAACTGCGCATCGTCCGCGACGTCGAAATCGCGAAACGGCTGGTAGAGATCGATGCCGAGCCCACGATCGGCCGTCATGCGCTTGACGTCGGCCGGCGTGCCGATGAAATTGATGAGGTCGTTCTCGAAGATCTCGACCGCGTCGAAGCGTGCCGCCGCGATGGCGTCGAGCTTGTCCGGCAGCGTGCCGCTGATGGAGACGGTGGCGATGCACTTGCGCATGATGTGTTCCGGGCAGCGACGGCGGCGCGTCAGGAGAAGGCGATGGAACTAAGTCGCGGGTCGTCCCGGCGCGTCGCGACCGCGACGAAGGGTCGCGAACTCGACAAGCGACCGCGCAGCTGTCTATGATGCCTTGGATCCGCACTGGAAGAATCGGAGAACGGCGTGGTCGGGAGGTCCAAGACGGGCAAGGCTGCGCGCGGCAAGCCGGGCGCTCGGAAGTACGACCCGGAGCGTACGCGGCGCAACATCCTGTCAGTGGCGACCAAGGAGTTCGCCCGCGACGGCTACAACGGCGCCCGCATCGACGCGATCGCCGCCCGCACCTCGACAACCAAGCGCATGATCTATTACTACTTCGGAGGCAAGGAAGCGCTCTACATCGCGGTGCTCGAACGCCAATACGCCAGCATCCGGGCCTACGAGGCCGAACTCGACTTGGAATCGCTCGCGCCCGAGCAGGCGATTCGCAGGCTGGCCGAATTCACCTTCGACTACGACCATGCGCATCCCGACTTCGTGCGTCTGGTCGCCATCGAGAACATCCATCACGCGCGCCACCTCGCGAAGTCCAGGTCGATCCGTAGCGTCAACGCCACCATCGTGCATACCATCGAATCGATCATTCGGCGCGGACGCGCCCAGGGGGTATTCCGCTCGAAGGTGCGGGCGATCGACGTGCACATGCTGATGAGCGCGCTTTGCTTTTTCCACGTTTCCAATCTGCATACCTTCGGCGCCATATTCCAGCGCGATTTCCTTGCACGCTCGGTGCGCGCCACGCACAGGAAAATGGTCGCGGACTTCATCGTCCACCAGCTCAGGGGCGAGTAGCGGAGGGGTCATTGGATCAGCGTTTTGTCCGGCTGCGCACGGTCGGCTGCAGGTCCGTCGCGGCTCTGGAATCTGAGAGGCTGCGCGCTTGACAGCGGCAAGCTACCACGCCTACCATGCAGGCGCAATTTGTACGAACTGGTGAACAAGCAAGCGAGCGCGGCACCGCCGGATCCGATGTCCGGTTTGGACTATTACGGCGGTCCGCTCGATGTGCAGCAGTCGACGCGTTGAATACCCGATGCAAACAATAATATTGTCGCAGTTCGGAAGAGGTGCGACGGCGTTCGGCTGCGCAGCCCATGCCGGAGCGGTGGCCCGTGTCGCGCGCCCGACGAGCCCGCTGCCTGCGTGAGGGGATCCATGCTTCCCGGCTTCAACTACGAACCGCTTACGCCGACGGCCTTCCTGCACCGCTCGGCGCAGATCTTTCCCGATCGCGTCGCCGTGGTCGAGGGCGCGCTGCGCTACACCTACGGCGAGTTTCTTGAGCGCTCGCTCAAGTTCGCCGGCGCACTGAAGGCACTCGGCGTGAAACCGGGCGATCGCGTCGCAATCCTCGCCGGCAATACGCACGTCATGCTCGCTGCGCACTACGCAGTGCCCTTCGCCGGCGCGGTGCTGGTCGCGCTGAACACGCGGGTGACGCCGGCCGACATGGCGTACATCGTGGGCCACTCGGGTTCGAGCGTGCTGATCTACGACCAGGAGTTCGCGAAGGCCGCGAACGAAGCCGCCAGGCAGGTCGGGAGTGGTCTGCGCCTGGTGCGCGCCGGCGGCGACGCCGACGAGCTCGAAGCCTTGATCGCCTCCGGCAAGCCGCTGCTGCATCCGGTTGAGGACGAGCGTTCGATGCTCGCAATCAATTACACCAGCGGGACCACGGCACGGCCCAAGGGCGTGATGTATCACCACCGCGGGGCGTATCTGCAATCGCTTGCCATGGCGCTGCACATGGGCATGAACAGCGATTCGGTGTACCTGTGGACGCTGCCGATGTTCCATTGCAACGGCTGGTGTTTTCCATGGGGCGTGACCGCGATGGGGGGCGTGCACCTGTGCCTGCCCAAGGTCGAAGCATCGGCGATCTGGCACCACATGCGCGAATCCGGCGTGAGCCACTTCTGCGCGGCGCCGACGGTGCTCACCATGACCATCTGGGATCCGGGTGCAGGCAAGCAGCGGCTGCCGCGGCCGGTTCGCATCGGCACCGGCGGTGCGCCACCGACCCCGGCGCTGCTGGAGCGCCTCGCCGAGCTGGGCATGGACATCACCCACCTCTACGGACTTACCGAAACCTACGGACCGTCGGTGCTCTGCGAGTGGCGCAGCGAATGGAATGAGTTGCCGATTCCCGAGCAGGCGCGGCTCAAGTCGCGGCAGGGCGTCAACAACGTGATCGGCCAGCCCATCCGCGTGGTCGACGATGCCGGCGCGGACGTGCCGCGCGATGCGACCACCATGGGCGAGATCGCCATCCGCGGCAACAATGTCATGCTCGGCTACTACAAGGACGATGACACGACGGCGGCGAGCTGTCCGGATGGATGGTTCCGCACCGGTGACCTCGGCGTGATGTATCCGGACGGCTACATCGAGCTGCGCGACCGCGCCAAGGACATCATCATTTCCGGCGGCGAGAACATTTCCTCGGTCGAGATCGAGTCGGCGCTGACCACGCACGTCGCGGTGCTCGAGGTGGCAGTGGTCGCTGCGCCCGACGAAAAGTGGGGTGAGGTGCCGGTCGCTTTCGTCACGCTCAAGGAAGGCGCGGTCGCGACCGATAAGGAGCTGATCGAGCACGTGCGCGGCATCCTGGCGCGGTTCAAGGC
Source organism: uncultured beta proteobacterium (assembly GCA_963816915.1). Classification (GTDB taxonomy): domain Bacteria; phylum Pseudomonadota; class Gammaproteobacteria; order Burkholderiales; family Casimicrobiaceae; genus PALSA-1003. The sequence continues at coordinate 720,986 of CAWFMK010000004.1, read as the reverse complement.
GCCCAAGCGGGTGATCTTCGGGCCGCTGCCGAAGACTGCCACCGGCAAGGTGCAGAAAAAGGCTCTGCGCGACCGCCTCAAGGCGGCATAGCAGCAAAGCGTTCCCCGCTCGGCACCGCGGTGCGTGAACACGCACCTCGACCGCTCGGAAGCGTCGATCGAAGCAGGCAACGTCGCATCGGAGATCCAATGGCAACTGACAAGGCAGCGCAGAGCAAGAGCAAACCGCGGCTTCCGCTCAAGGAAATCGACGAGAAGAACAAGAAACGCATCCGCGAGCTCAACGGCGAGTTCCTCAATCTGTACCGGGTGCTGGGCCATCACCCGCAGCTGCTGTCGGCATGGATCGAGTTCGCGTACACGCTGCGTCGCGACTGCACCACCACGCGCACGCTGCGCGAGCTCATGATCCTGCGCGGCGCGCAACTCGAAGGGTCTGCGTACGAATGGCATCAGCACCGCCGCTGGGCGCGCCAGCAGGGCGTCCCATCGGAGCAGATCGAGGACCTTTTTTTCTGGCGCGAATCGCCGAGGTTCACTCCCGCCGAGTGCGCGGCACTGGCGCTTACCGAAGCGATGATGCGCGGCGACGTGTCCGACGCGGTGTATGCCGAGCTGAGCAAGCATTTCAATTCGAGCGAAGTCATCGAGCTCGCGCTGACCGCGGGCTTCTACGCGATGGTGCCGCGCGTGCTCAACGCGCTCAAGGTCCCCATCGAGGAAGAAACACTGAATGCGCCCGTGGGACAGGAGACCAAATCCGCATGAAAGCCGTCGACCAGGCATTCGGCGAGTTCTATCAGCGCGATCGAACGGTGCACCCGCCGGCGTACGCGCCGGCGTATAAGACCAGCGTGCTGCGTTCGCCGCAAAAGGCGCTCATCTCGCTGCAGAACTCGCTCTCGGAGATCACCGGTCCGGTGTTCGCGAGCGACGAGCTCGGTGCGCTCGACCACGACCTGATCATGAATTACGCCAAGGGCGGCTTGCCGATCGGCGAGCGCATCGTCGTCCACGGCTACGTGCTCGACGAGAATCGCCGTCCGGTGCGAAACGCGCTGGTCGAAGTGTGGCAAGCCAATGCCGGCGGACGCTACCGTCACAAGAAGGATACCTATATCGCGCCGATCGACCCCAACTTCGGTGGTTGCGGCCGCATGCTCACCGCCGCCGACGGCCACTATGTCTATCGCACGATCAAGCCAGGCCCCTACCCATGGCGCAACTACGTCAACGACTGGCGCCCCGCGCACATCCACTATTCGCTTTCCGGCTCGGGGTTCGCGCAGCGCCTGATCACGCAAATGTATTTCGAAGGCGACCCGTTGATCGCGTCGTGCCCGATCCTTCGCTCGATTCCCAGCGAGACGGCGGTGCGCCAGCTGATCGCGGTCGTCGACCGTAACGCGGGGATCCAGCTCGACAGCATGGCGTACCGTTTCGATGTCGTCCTGCGCGGCTCGCGCGCGACGTGGTTCGAGAATGCCGTGCGGTTCGACGACCCGATGCAGCGCGAGTGAAGAGCATGGTCAACGAACTGCACTACCTCAGGGAAAGCGCATCGCAGACCGCCGGGCCGTACGTGCACATCGGCCTTGCGCCGAAGCAGGCGGGCTTCGACATTTTCGACAACAATTTCTCCAGCGTGCTCGCGGGCCCCAAAACCAAGGGCGAGCACATCCGCATCGAAGGGCGCGTCATCGACGGATCGGGCACGCCGCTGCGCGATGTCCTGCTCGAGATCTGGCAGGCCAATGCTGCTGGCAAGTACAACCATCCTGCGGATCGCCAGGAAAAGGCCGTCGACAAGACCTTCCGCGGATGGGGGCGCGGCTGCTCGGACTTCGTGACCGGAGTCTATGCCTTCGACACGATCAAGCCGGGCGTGGTCGTTGGCCGCAACCAGCGCAGCATGGCGCCGCACGTGAACTTCTGGATCGTCGCGCGCGGCATCAACATCGGCCTGTCGACGCGAATGTATTTTTCCGATGAGGCTGCCGCCAACGCCAAGGACCCGGTGCTCAATATCATCGAGTGGGAAGCACGCCGCAAGACGCTGATTGGGCAGCGCGAGGAGAAAAAGGGCCGCGTCACCTACCGTTTCGACATTCATCTCCAAGGTCCGGACGAGACGGTGTTTTTCGATATCTGACCGGAGCATTCGGTGGCGGCCGCATCCGACGATGCGTCCGCCGGAAGCCTCAGGCGGCGCTCGCGACGCGCACGCGCGGCCGAAGTGCAATCCTTTCTCAACGCGAACACGCAGGACACTGCCCTTGGATTTCGACGTCGCACCGGAGCTGCGCGAACTGCAGGAGCGAATCCGGGCATTCATTGCCGACGAGATCATTCCGCTCGAAGGCGATGCGCGTTGCACTGCGCACGGGCCGACCGAGGAGCTGCGCCGCGAGCTCATCGCCAAGGCGCGCGCGGCGAAGCTGCTTTCGCCGCACGTCTCGCGCGAGTACGGCGGTCTCGCACTGTCGCATTTCGGCCGCGCCATCGCCTTCGAAGAGGCGGGCTATTCGCTGCTGGGCCCGGTGGCGCTCAACGTATTCGCACCCGACGAGGGCAACATGCACCTGTTGGAGGCGGTAGCCAGCGCGGCGCACAAGGAGCGCTGGCTGCAGCCGCTGGCGACCGGTGAGCTGCGATCGTGCTTCTGCATGACCGAGCCTCCGCCCGGTGCGGGATCCGACCCTTCAATGCTGGCGACGACTGCGCGCCGCGACGGCAACGACTACATCATCAGCGGCACCAAGTGGTTCATCACCGGCGCCGACGGCGCATCATTCGCGATCATCATGGCCAAGGCCGACGACGCGGGCGCCACGATGTTCCTCTCCGACATGGATGTCGAGGGCATCACGGTCCAGCGGTCGATGGACAGCCTGGACACATGCTTCCCCGGCGGACACGGCGTGGTTCGCTTCGACGGGCTGCGCGTCCCCGCCGGGAACATCCTCGGCGAGCTCGGGCAGGGGTTCAAGTACGCGCAGGTGCGGCTGTCCCCGGCGCGCCTGACGCACTGCATGCGCTGGCTGGGCGCTGCGCGCCGCGCGCACGACATCGCGGTCGACTATGCGCGCAAGCGCGAGGCATTCGGCAAGCGCATCGGCGAGCACGAGGGCGTCGGATTCATGCTCGCCGACAACGAGATGGACCTGCACGTCGCCCGCCTGGCGATCTGGCACTGCGCGTGGGTGCTCGACCGCGGCGAGCTCGCGCTGCACGAGTCGAGCCGCACCAAGGTCATAGTCTCGGAAGCGTTGTGGCGCGTGGTCGACCGCTGCGTTCAGACCCTGGGCGGGCAGGGCGTGACAGGTGAAACGGTCGTCGCACGTATTTTTTCGGACATGCGCGCGTTTCGCGTTTACGACGGACCGTCCGAAGTTCACCGCTGGAGCATCGCGAAGCGAATACTCAAGGGCGCGCGCCGCGACCCAAGCGCATTCGCGCCGATCAAACCCCCCGGCTATTCGAACTAGGGCAACCATGGAATTTCAATGCAAATAGCAACTCAACCCGCGATGCCAGCCGACGACGGATTCATCGATGCCAGCGCCGCCGGCAACATCGCGCGCTGGCTGCGCGCGGAAACGCACGCTAACGATGTGCGTGTTACGACCTTCGAACGCTTGCCAGGGGGCGCGATCCAGGACAACTGGACGCTCGACGTCGAGATCGACGGCGGTCCCTGGCAGGGCACGCACGGTCTGGTGCTGCGCACCGACGCCCCCTCGGGCGTCGCCGTGAGCCTCACCCGCGCCCAGGAGTTCGAGGTGCTGCGCGTTGCGCACGCCGAGGGCGTGATCGCGCCGAAACCGCTGTTCCTGTGCCGCGATCTCGATGTGATCGGGCGCGTCTTTTTTCTCATGCAGCGCATGCGCGGACTGGCTGCGGGTCATCGCCTTACGCGGGAAGCGCTGCTGGTCCCCGATGCCGACGCGCTCGCGGAATCGCTGGGCGCCAATCTTGCGCGAATCCACGCCATTCGTCCGCCGCGCGCGGATCTCGGCGGCCTCCCGCCGCCCGCGCCGGATCATGCACGCGCGACCGTCGCCGCCTATCGCGCGTATCTCGATGGCCTCGAGGACGCGTATCCGGCGCTGGAGTGGGGGCTGCGCTGGTGCGAGACGCATGCTCCGGCCCCATGGGAAACCGCGCTCATCCATCGCGATTACCGCACCGGCAATTATCTGGTTGATGGCGGGCGTCTCTCCGCGGTGCTCGACTGGGAGTTCGCCGGGTGGGGTGATCCGCGCGAGGATCTCGGCTGGTTTACCGCGCGCTGCTGGCGCTTCGGCGCGCACAGCCGTGAAGCCGGCGGCATCGCGCCGCTGGAGCCATTTCTGCGCGGATACGAGCGCGTTGCCGGGCGAAGCATCGATCGCGCCGGACTCGGCTACTGGCAGGCGATGGCGCATCTGCGCTGGGCTATCATCGCGCTGCAACAGGCGCAACGACACGTCGCCGGAGGCGAGCGCTCGCTCGAGCTGGCGCTCACCGGTCGCATCGTCCACGAGCTCGAGTACGAGCTGCTGCAGCTGATCGCCGGAGAAGGCCGATGAAGAATATTTCGGATGCGGCGGATCTCATCGCGACTGCGCGACAGGCGCTGCTCGACGAGTTGCTTCCGCGTCTGAACAAGGATCAGCGCTACGCGGGACTCATGATCGCCAACGCGATGGCGATCGCGTTGCGCGAGCAGCGCGGCGGCGCCGATGCCGCGCGCGCAGAATCGGCGCGCATTGTCGCGCTGCTGGGCGCCTCAGCGTCTGGCGCGCCGCCCGACGAGGAAGCACTCGCGTCGCAGCGTCGCGCGCTGTGCCTGGCGATACGCGCGGGGAGCTTCGACCAGGACGCGCGCGCGGCCGCACTGACCGCGCATCTGCTGCGCACGGCGGCGGACTGGGTCGCGATTTCCAACCCGAAGGCGCTGCGCGCCGCAGAGGTGCCGGCGTGAGCGTGGCGCTCGCCCGCGCTGGCCGTCCGTCACGAGGATAGACACGTGGAATTGACACTCAAAGGCCGAGCCGCGCTGGTGACTGGTGCCAACGGCGGGCTGGGAAGCCATTTCGCGCAGACGCTCGCGAAGGCCGGCGCAACCGTCGCAGTGGCTGCGCGGCGCGTCGACTCGCTGCGTCCGGTATGCGAAGCCATCGCCGCTCGCGGCGGCAAGGCCGAGCCGGTGGCGCTCGACGTCACCGACCCGGCGAGCGTGGCGCGCGCATTCGATGCCGCATTGGCAGCGCTGGGCCCGATCACGGTCGTGGTCAACAATGCCGGCATCGCGGTTACCAAGCCGCTGCTCGATCACACCGAGGAGGACTGGCAGCAGGTGATCGAGGTCAATCTCAACGGCGCGTGGCGCGTGGCGCAGGCCGCGGCGCGGCACATGGTCAAGCACGCGCAGGGCGGAAGCATCGTCAATATCGCATCGATCCTCGGGCTGCGCGTGTCGGCGCAGGTGCCGAGCTATGCCGCGTCCAAGGCGGCGCTGATCCAGCTCACCAAGGCGATGGCGCTCGAGCTCGCGCGACACAAGATCCGCGTGAACGCGCTGGCGCCCGGGTATGTCGAAACGGGGATCAATCGCGAATTCTTCGAAAGCGAGCCCGGACAGGCGCTCATCAAGCGCGTGCCGCAGCGTCGCATCGGGCGCGCCGACGAGCTCGATGCCGCGCTCTTGCTGCTCGCCTCGGACGCGGGCTCGTACATGACCGGCGCGGTGCTCGCGGTCGATGGAGGTCATCTGGTGAATACACTATGAGCGGCGCGGCGCAAACGAGAGCCGCGAATTGCAAGGGGATCCTATGAATACCCCGCACGACGAGAGCGGCGTCCAGGCGGTCGTCGATTTCTGGACCGGCATGATCCCGCAATTCTTCGGTCAGCTGGGCGTGCACCTTCCCAGTACCGCACAGGCGTCGAGCACGTCGAATGCGCCACCGGCGTACGACTGGCTGGCGCAGTGGAGCTCGGCGATGCCGCAGATGGCCGGCAAGCTACCCGACGGCGCCAGCGCAGCGTCGGCGATGCAGGCGATGCTCGCACCGTGGACGTCGCTGTTGACACCGCACGCGACGACGCGCGAGCCCTCCGATGGCGCACCCGCTGCGACGGCCCCCAACGCGGGCACGATAACCGCGATGTTCAATCCGTGGGCTTCGGCGCTGCCGTTCATGCCGGCGGCGCAGGCGGGCGATGCGCCGAGCGCCATGGCGGCGGCGATGCAGCCGATGCAGGCCGCGCAGCAGGCGTGGCTCGAGTTCATGAGCCGGGTATCGAGCGCGTCACCCCAGACCTATATGACGGGTTTCGACCGCGCCTTCGGCGGCCTTTTCGATGCGCTCGGCTTCGGCCCCATGCGCAAGCTGCAGGCCGGGCTGCAGGAGCTCGCGGGTGCGAGCCTCGCGCAAAATCAGGCGCGTGGCGCCTACGCGATGCTGGTGCAGGGGGCGTTCGCGTCGGGCCTGGAAAGACTGACGCTGCAGCTCGCGAAAATGGCCGACGCCGGCGAGCGCGTCGACAGCGTGCTGGCACTGCTGAAGATGTGGGCGGTGAACACCGAGCAGGCGGTGCACGAGGTGCTGCAATCCGAAGGCGGGCTGGCGGCCACCGCGGCGATGGCACGCGCAGGACTCGCGCATCGTCGCAAGATGCAGCACGTCGCCGGCATCGTCGCCGACTCGCTGGACATGGCGACCCGGCGCGAGCTCGATGAAGTCTATCGCGAGCTACACGATCTCAAGCGCGAGCTGCGCGCACTGCGCACCGCCTCGCCCAAACCGAACCCCCAACCCCAACCCGTGACCGCCGCGCGCGCCGCGAAAGCGCGCGGCGGCAAGAGCAGAAGGAGCAGCCAATGATCAATCCCGCCGACAAAGCCATGCTCGCCTCGCGCGCGGCTTCAGCAATCGCGATCACGCCGGCGTCGGTGGCCAAAGAGCTCGACGATGCGCGCAACAAGATCGCGCGCGGCATGGCGCGTCTGGCCGAGTTCTCGGAGGACGAGCTCGCGATCGCCACCGTCCCGCGCGAGGAGGTGTGGCGCGAGGACATGGTGCGGCTGTACCGCTGCACGCCGGTGGTCGACAATCCGCACGCCGTGCCGGTGCTGATCACCTACGCGCTGGTCGGACGCTTCCAGATGATCGATCTCGAAGCCGACCGCTCGCTGGTGCGCAAGCTGCTCGCGCAGGGCTTCGACGTGTACTTCGTCGATTGGGGAACGCCCGGGCGCGCGCAACGCTGGCTCACCATCGACGATTACGTGTCCGGATATCTGGACCGTTGCGTCGATTACATTCGCGAGCGCTCGGGCAACGACAAGATCAACATGCTCGGCATTTGCCAGGGCGGCGTGTTCACCGCCTGCTATGCGGCGCTGTTTCCCGAGAAGGTGCGCAATCTCGCCTTCACCGTCACGCCGATCGATTTCCATGGCGACAAACGCGATCCCCAGACCGGCTCGGGATATATGAATCAGTGGGCGCGGGCACTGACCCCGGAGGACATCGACGACCTGGTCGATGCTTACGGCGCGGCGCCGGGGAGCCTGGTCGGGTTCGCATTCCTGATGATGAATCCTCTGTCCAACGTCACCAAGTACACCATCGACTTGGTCGATGTGCTCGACGACGAGGCGAAGCTGCTCAATTTCCTGCGCATGGAGCGCTGGATCGCCGACCGGCCCGATCATCCTGGCGAGGTCGTGCGCCAATGGTTCAAGGATCTCTACCAGGACAACAAGCTCATCAAGAACGAGCTGGTGCTGGGCGGGCGCACCGTCGATCTGCGCGCGATCACCATGCCGGTGCTCAATATCTATGCGACCGGCGACACCATCATCCCCGTGTCGTGCTCGAAGGACGTGCAACAGTACTTCGGGACCGACGACTACACCGAGGTCGCCGTTCCCGGAGGCCACATCGGCACCTTCGTTGGAGGCAAGGCGCAGAAGATTCTCGCGCCGACGCTGTCCGACTGGTTCAAGGCCCGCAGCGGGTGAGGTCTTGCCGGTCGATGTATCAGTGGCATGCCCGTTGCTCCGGAGTCGAGCGCGATTTGTCGCGCACACCCCGTTGAAAGGGTGCTGCCGCTCTTGATTGGATCTTGCTCTGGCGGCGGTTGCTGCCAGCCCTCGGTCCCAAAGAGTGCGCGTTGTAGCGGACAGTAGCGCCAGATTTTTGTATCACCGACCACCTGCATACACGGTGGACGTAGCACGTCACATGGCGTCGAACCTGGGTGATGCCGCCGCTGGTGGCCCTGAGCGTTCGGCGGCGACATCCATTGCGGCCTGATCCGAAAATCCGGACTCAGCGACCGTTCATCCGCACCCCTAGAGCTGTCGTGGACATAGGCATATGTCTTGCGACGTGTTGGTCGAGGCGCACGGATTCGGGCTTGACGATCGCTTACCACCGACCCGATGTGGCTCAGCAAAGTGTGTTGCACAACGCTCGAGTTTGCGCTCGGCGAACGTCAGGGGTGATGACATGAAACATTCCGTGAACGCAATGAATGCCGCGCGGCGAGCCCGCGGTTTCACGCTGGTGGAAATGCTGGCGACGATGTCGGTGGCGGTAATCCTGACCAGCGTTGCCGCGGCGTCGATGACCTCCACCGTCAGCAACAACCGCATCTACGCAGTGCAGACGGAATTCATCGCCTCGCTTGCTTTGGCGCGCACCGAGGCAGCACGGCGCGGTGTTCCCGTCATGCTGACGGCGACGGCACCGGCGACCGGCAACGCATTCGCCGGCGGCTGGCAGGTGTGGGTCGACCTCGATGGCGACGGCGTGATGGGAACCGGAGAGCCGGTGTTGCGCCAGCACGAATCGATTCCGTCGACGATCCTCGTCGGCGATGGCGCCGCGACGTCGATCGGGTTCACGCCGACGGGATTTCTTACGCAGGCCGGCGCGCTCGACATCAAGATCTGCGCGAGCGACGGCTCGGTGCCCGGCTTCGACGTATCGATCCAGCCCAATGGCCTGGCCGACGTGGCCGACGTCGCCGCCCATGCACCGCCATGCAACGGATCATGAATCGCCGGACGCAAACCGGTAGCGGACTCATCGAGTCGCTGATCTCGATGCTTGTCGTATCGATCGGCTTCCTCGGCTTCGCGGGTCTGCAGATCAACGGGCTGGCGGCGGCGAACGATTCGCTGTTTCGCAGCAAGGCGATATATCTGTCGTATCAAATGGCAGACCGCGTTCGCGCGAACCTGCCCGGCGCCAACGCCGGCGCGTACAACAGCTTCACCAGCCAGACGCCCTCTTCGCCGGGCTGCGCGATCAGCGTCAATTGCACCGCCGTCGCAAATGGCGGCAAACGACTTCAACGAGTGGCTGACCGAGGTCCAGTCGCCCACGGTGCTGCCCAACGGCGGCGCGGTGATCTGCCTCGACAGCACGCCCGACGACGGAACGCCGGCGAGCCCTGCCTGCGACGGCGCCGGCAACGTGCTCAGCATCAAGCTGTGGTGGGACGAAAAGGGCACGCAGCACCGCTTCGTGAGCACGTTCAGGCCATGAACGCTATGCACGCCCCAGGCGTCTATGGCGCGGCGCGAAACGCGGCGGTGATGTCCCTATCGTTCGCGCTCGCGGCATGGGCCTGGTCGAGCTGATGGTGTGGGTGGCCGTCAGCCTGCTCATCACCACGATCATCGGCACCATCTACGTCAACAGCAAGCAGCTCACCCGCGTCAACGACACCATCTCGCGCCTGCAGGAAAGCGGGCGCTTCGTCATCCATCTGCTCGACCGTGATCTGCGCATGGCAGGATTCCGCGGTTGCAACGGAGCCTCGGTGACGCCGCTCAGCGTGGTCAACTCGACTGCGTACGCGTACAAGTACGACATGGGCGTGCAGGGATTCTACGGCGCCGGCGGCGCCTGGTCGCCGAGCCTCGATTCAAGCATCAGCACGCTGACGCCCGCGCCTGCGACCGACACCGACGTCGTCACCATCCGCCACATCGACGGTCCCGGCGTGCCGATCACGACGAGAATGCTCACGCAGACCGACAATCTCACGGTCGCCGCCGGAAGCGGCCTTGCCAGCGGCGACATGCTGCTGGTGGCCGATTGCACCGCGGCGGCGATTTTCAACGCCACGGCATACAACGCCGCGAGTGGTGTGATCAGCCACGACGTCGGCGCCTCGGCGGTGCCCGGCAATGCCGCCGCCGATCTGGGCCACGTGTTCGGCACCGACGCGTCGGTGTATCGACTGGTGACGCGCACCTACTACGTCGCGCCGAGCGTCAAGCGGAGCGGCACCAATACGCTGTGGTCGTACAGCGTGCCCGGCTTACGACGGCCAGCCGCAGCCCGAGGAAATGGTCGAGGGCGTCGATAACTTGGCGCTCCTGTTCGGCGAGGACCTCGACGGCGATCGCGCCGCCAACCGCTACGTCAATGCCGCGGGTGTCGGCACCTGGAACAACGTCGTCAGCGTCAAGGCGCAGCTGCTGCTTGCCACCGTGCGCGACAACATGGCGACTTCGTCGCAGCCGTACACCTTCAACGGCACCACGACGACGCCGACCGACCAGAAGATTCGCTCCGCGCTGTCGTCGGTGATCACGTTGCGCAACCGGGTTCCTTGATCGTGCGTCCCGGAAACTCCCCGCTACCGGATGCCGCGCCAGCGCGGCATGTCGCTGTTTCCCGCGCTGATGTTCCTGCTCGTGCTGTCGGTGATCGGCGTGTCGGCGATGAACAGCACGCTGATGCAGGAAAAGATGGTCTCCAACACCAAGGACCTCAATCTTGCCTTCCAGGCCGCCGAAGCGGGCCTGCGCGACGCGGAAGCCGATGTCAGCAAGAACATCGACACCGGCACCGTATTCACCTCCACGTGCGCGGACGGCCTGTGCACGCCGCCGTCGACCTGGCCGACGCCCCAGCTCGCACCGACATCTCCAAGCTTATCGACTGGAGCGACAGCGAGCAAGACGCGCGCGTATGGTGCGTACACCGCTGCACCGGCGCTGCCCACCGTCGCCTCGCAGCCGACATACGTCATCGAACGGCTTGTCCTCGCCGCCGGGGTTGCCCGCCAGCCCGGGCGGCAGCGTCGGCCTCGGCTGCGGCGCTGGCTGCGTGCATTCAGGCGGCTTCGCCTATCGGCTGACCGCCCTCGGCACCGGTGCACGGGCCGAAACGCGCGTCGTCCTGCAATCAACCTACATCGTGACCAATCCATGAACGCGCTCAAAAAGCGCATCGTCACTTGCGGCCGCGATGCTGCTGACGGGGCACCGCGCGTCGGCGCGCTGCTGTCGATCGCGCAGTATCCGCTGTTCCTCACCCACCGCACGCTGCCCAACGTCCTGGTCATCTACGACAACTCCGAGTCGATGGACGGCACGATGGCGGGCAAGCTCATCGCCGGCGATGATCCGACCACGCGCGGCAACATCGCCCGCAGCGTGATCCGCAGCACGATCTCCAGCTTCTCCGGGCAATTTCAACTGGGGTCTCGAGTCGTTCGCCATCGGCGGCGCCGGACTCTACTCGACCTATCCCGTACTGGCTGGGCAACGACCAGACGATGGTGTTCACCGACGACTGCGTGCCTGGCGGCAGCGATGGTGTGTTCGGCATCGAACAGACGGGCTGCGCTGCATTCGACAATCCGCAATGGGACGGCGCCAGTGTCGGCGATCGCTACGTGACCTACGATCGCGCGAGCGACGATCCCGACATCAACGACGTGCTCTACATCGGCTACTTCGGCTCGGGCGCGTGGGCGACGACCGCGGGTGGCGGTGCGTACAACTTCTACTTCACGCACAATCCGGGCCCGGCACTTCGAAGCCAACATGACCAACTACTGGACAACGTTCGAGCTTCACGCCGACCGACGCCGGCTTACATTCCGTTCAACCCGCCGATCTCGCGCCAGCTTTACGCGTATCGCGCGTGGGGCTTCTACGCCGGTGTCAACGGCTCAGGGCATGATCGACGAGCCGGTCCTGGCGCCCAGCTCGCCTCCGGGCACCTGGCCAACATCCAGGCGCTGCTTGCACCCGAAACGCCGTACGGCCCCGAGATCAAGAATGCGGCCGTATTCACGCCGCTCGCCGGGAGCATGCTGACCGCGAATCAGTATTTCGGCGGTGGCTCGACGCCGATCAGCGCTGTCGTGCCAGAAGAGCTTCGTCATGCTGGCCACCGACGGCAACCCGACGTCGGACTGGTGGGGGAACATGTATCCGCTGGACCAGCAGCAGAACATGTACAACGCCGGGACCGGGCACGTGGACGTTCTCGCCGGCCGCCAACGATGTCTTCGGCCAGATCAGCGCGTTGCGCAACGTCTCGGTCGGCGGCTACACGCACGACATCCAGACCTACGTCGTCGGCATGGGCGACACCGTGGCCAATCCGAGCTCGGTCGCGGCGATGAATCAAGTTCGCCGACACTGGGCGGCACCGGCTACGGCGTACCTCGCGCAGGACAGCGCGTCGCTGGCCGCCGCGTTTCAGGCGATCGCAGTCGACATCGAATCGAAGACCGCGGCGGCGTCGGCGGTGTCGCTCAACACGGGTTCGTGGGGCACGGGAACCAATCTCTATCAGGCGCGCTTCAACAGCGGCGACTGGTCCGGGCAACTGATCTCCTACCTGATCAACGCCGACGGCTCGATCGGCGCGCAGCAGTGGGATGCGGGACAGGTCATCAACGGGCAGAACTGGGATACCGGGCGCACGATCCTGACCTACAAGCCGTCGGCCGCCGTGGGCGCGCGCGGCATTGCGTTCCGCTGGCCGGCGAGTTATCCGGGCACGCCGTCGGCGACCGAGATGGACTATGCGCAGTCCGCGCTGCTCAATGCGCCGGCCGCGACCTCCGGCGGCGGACTGATGAACGTCGCGCTGTCGAGCAACGGCGCAGTCGCGACCGCCTCGAATTACTACAACTCGGGCTACGGTCCGGGCGGCGCCATCAATGGCGATCGCACCGGCGCGAACTGGGGCAGTGGCGGTGGGTGGAACAATGCGTATTACGGCAATCCTTCCCGAGTGGCTGCAGGTCAATTTCAACGGCCCCAAGAGCATCACGCAGGCGATCGTGTATTCGGTGCAGGACCAGTACTGGGCTCCGTCCGAGCCGACCGACACGATGACGTTCAACAACTACGGCCTCGTCAATTTCGCCGTCCAGGGCTGGGACGGCAGCGCCTGGGTGACGCTGGCGACGGTGAGCGGCAACAACCTGGTCAAGCGCACCGTGAATTTCTCCGCGTTCACGACCGATCGCGTGCGCGTCCTGGTCACCGCGGCCGCCGACGGCTACTCGCGCATGACCGAGCTCGAGGTCTTCGGCATCGCGGTCGCGGCGGGCGCCGACGGCTTCGGCTCGCAACGCGTGCAGTGGCTGCGCGGCAATTCGGCGAACGAAGCGGCGACCTGCGGCACGTGCACGCCATCGTTCCGCAGCCGGCCGACCAGCAAGCTGGGCGACATCATCCATTCCGCGCCGAGCTACGTCGCAGCGCCGTGTTCTGCCTACCCCGACAGCCATGGAAGGCAATCCGTACAGCGCTTTCGCGACGGCCAACGTGAGCCGTCCGGCGATGATCTACGTCGGCGCCAACGACGGCATGCTGCACGCTTTCTCGGCCACCACCGGCCGGGAAGCGATGGCGTACGTGCCGACGTCGGTCTACAAGAACCTGAGCGCACTGACACGCGGAAGCTTGTCGGCGAGTCGCGGGCGAGCCGGTCGCGCACCACTACTACGTCGACGGGTCGCCGACCATCAGGCGACGTCTACTATGGCGGCTCCTGGCACACGCTGCTCGCCGAGCGGGCTCGGCGCGCGGAGGGCAGGGCATCTTCGTGCTCGACGTCACCGACCCGAGCACCTTCACGCAGGCGAACGCCGTCGTCGATCGTGCGCTGGGAGTTCTCTGACGCCAACGACGCCGACATGGGCTACAGCTTCTCGCAGCCGCTGCTGGTCAAGACCAACAACGGCCGCTGGTCGGTGATCGTCGGCAACGGCTACAACAACAGCGAGGACGACGGCAAGCGCGAGCAGCAGCGGCCACGCGATCCTGTTCGTGCTCGACGCCGAGACCGGCGCGGTGGTGGGCCAAGATCGACACCGGCAACGGGAAGCACGGGAACGCCGAACGGGCTGTCGGGGCCGATCGCGATCGACACCAACGGCGACGGCATCGCCGACGTCGTGTATGCCGGCGACCTGAACGGCAACCTGTGGAAGTTCGACCTCAGCGTCGTCCAGCGCGGGAGCGTGGAACGTCGCGCTTCGGCGGCGCGCCGCTGTTCGCGACGCGGGCAGCCGATCACGGTACGGCCCGACGTCACCCGATTCACGCATGGCGGCTACCTCGTGACATTCGGCACCGGCCGTTACGTCGACGTCAACGATGGGTCGACGACCGCCACGCAATCGTTCTACGGGATTCGCGACGTCGACGCCGCGGTAAGCGGCGTCGAGCCTGGTGCGGCAGAGCATCGTCAGCAGCAGCGCGTCAGGGCGGCGACGGCAACACGTATCGCATCTCAGCACGCACGCGGTCGGGCCGGCGACGCTCGATACGCCGGTCTCCGGCGACAACGCGATCTCGGCGACTGACTACGCGGCGAGCAAGAAGGGCTGGTACATCAATCTGCCTGCAACCGGCGAACGCGTCGTGAGCGACTCCACCATCCGCGCCGGTCGCGTGGTGTTCAACACGCTGATTCCCAACACCGACCCTTGCGGCTTCGGCGGCAGCGGCTGGGTGATGGAAGTCGACGTGATGACGGGCAACCGTTACGACACGCCGACCTTCGATACGAACAACGACAAGCAGATCTCGTCCTCCGACCTCGATCTGAACGGTACGAACGACAACGCCAGTGGCCGCGCCATCTCGAGCATCCCGGCGGCGGCCGGCTTCCTGCGGGCGCCGACGCAGGCGGGGAGGCCGCCATTCGAAAACAAATACGTCAACACCTCGGCCGGTTCGGTCAGCGTCATCGGCGAAACCGCCGGGCTCGGAACGGCGGGACGCGGATCGTGGCGGCAAATCCAATGAAGACGCTCATGAATACAATCGTGCTGATAGTCGCCGGCCTGATGTGTGCTCCGGCGTGGTCGATGATCGCGTCGGTGGCGCCTGCCGGAACATATGCCGCGGACAAGGCGACCACGACAAGCAACGCCGCAAAGCGTGCCGCGACCTCGGCTGCACCGGCTCCGACGGCGGCGATCAAGCCGGCCAGTGCACTGGCGGCACCCGATGTTCCAATGCGCACCGCGCCGGTCGCCAAATTCGCCGTTGCGCGCGACAAGTCGGTCATCGTGCCCGGCGGAGCCACCGCACGCAGCGCGCCGAAACCGTCGGCCGCCAGCGCGGCATGGACGGCGACCGCGCAAGGCGGCACCAGCATGCGCCGCGGAACGGTGCAGACGATCAATGTCTCCAAGGGCACGCTTCAGGTCTACGGGCAGAAGCTGGCCTTCGACGCGCAGCGCGTCAAGGTGTTCAACCGCGATGGCAAGCCCGGCAGCGTGTTCGCAGTCAAGAACGGCACGCCGGTGCATTTCACGATGGACAGCACGGACAAGGCGCAGCGTCGCGTCGCAGTGATATGGCTCGAATGAGGGGGCAGTGTCGATGGGTGGCGCAATGAGCGCACAGCAGCGTGGCTTCACGCTTGTCGAGGTCATGATCGCGTGTGCGGTCGTCGCGATCCTGACGGCGATCGCCTACCCCAGCTACGTAAACATCGTCCAGAAAACGCGTCGCTCGGACGCGAAGTCCGCGTTGGTCGGCGCCGCGGGCCAGCTCGAGCGCATTTTTACGGAGAACAACTCCTACTCGGGTGCGGCCTTTGGAACGAGTCCCTTGCTTGCCACCAGCCTCAACGGCTACTACACGCTGAGCTTCGGCAGCAAAACCGCGACGACCTATACGATCAACGCGACGCCCGCGGGACAGCAGGTCGGCGATGCGTGCGGCACCTTCACCTTTACCGATCAGGGAGTGAAGGACGTCACCGGAGGAACGAAGCCCGCTGCGGACTGCTGGTAGTCCGCGCGACAGCCTCTGTTGCAGATCGGCGCGCCACGCGCCGCGTCGCAGTCGATCTCGACACGCCCGCGTCCGGCGCGGTACCCTCGCGCTTCATGCGTCGCGCAGCAATCCCTGCAGGTTCAACGACGACCACGTTGCGGCGACGGGTTCGATGAGCGTCGGCGTCGCGGCCTCGCTTTCTCCCGTGCGCGATGCTGATCTGCGTGCGCTGGCCGCCTCGATTTTCCGTGCCTCCGGCTCGGACAGGGACGAGGCCGCAATCATCGCCGACCATCTGGTCGACGCCAACCTCGCCGGGCACGATTCGCACGGCGTCATCCGCGTGTCCAAGTACGTCGACTGGCACGCGCGCGACATGGTGCTCGCCAACCGGCACGCCGTCGTCGTCAGCGAAACGGCGTCGCACACGCTGATCGACGGGCAGTTCGGCTACGGCCAGGTGATCGCGCGCGAGGCGATGGCGCTCGCGATCGCCAAAGCGCGCGGTGCGGGTGTGTGCGCGATGGCGATTCGCAACGCGGGGCATCTGGGACGCATCGGGGCGTGGGCCGAGCAGGTGGCCGACGCCGGTCTGGCGTCGATTCACTTCGTCAACACGTCGGGCTTCGGCATGCTGGTGGCGCCGCATGGCGGCAGCGATCGCCGCCTCTCGGCGAATCCGATCGCGGCAGGCGCGCCTGGGCCGCGCGGGTGCGCGTTGATTCTCGACATGTCGACCTCGGCGATCGCCGAAGGCAAGATCCAGGTCGCGCTGAATCGCGGCGAGACGCTGCCCGAGCATTGCACCATCGATGCGGCGGGGCAGCCCAATCGGGATCCGGCGACTTTTTACGGGCCGCCTGTGGGCGCGCTGCTTCCCGTGGGCGGCCACAAGGGCTACGGCTTATCGGTGTTCTGTGAAATACTCGCCGGCGCGCTCACTGGCGGCGGCAGCACGCATCCGCACAACCCCACCGCCGGGCGCCTGGTCAACAACATGCTCTCCATCGTGTTCGATCCCGACGCGTTCTGCGGAAAAGATGCTTTCGCGGCCGATATCACGCGTCTCGCATCGTGGGTGAAGGCCTCGCCGCCCGCTAGACCCGATGCCGAGGTGCTGCTGCCCGGCGAGGTCGAGCGACGCATGCGCGCGCAGCGCCTGCGCGATGGCATTGCACTCGACGCGCCTACGCGCGAGGGCCTCGCCGCCAGTGCTCGATCGCTGGGCGTCGCGCTGCCCGCGGGCTTCGCATCGTGAATGCGCCGCCGGCCGCGATGCGAGGCAACCCCGTGCGCGAACGATTGCTCGCAGGCGGCAACACGTTCGGCGTGATGGCGTTCGACTTCTTCACGCCGGGTCTCGCGCCGGTGCTCGCCAACGCGGGCGCCGAGTTCGTCCTGCTGGACATGGAGCACAGCGGCGTGTCGATCGACACGATCAAGGCGCAGATCGCCTTCGCTCACGGCGCCGGCATCGTGCCGCTGGTGCGCGTGCCCTCATGCGTGTATCACCTGATCGCGCCGGTGCTCGACGCCGGGGCGCTGGGCATCATGGCGCCGATGGTGGAAACGAGACAGCAGGCCGAGGAACTCGCCGCTGCGTGCCGATATCGGCCGGCCGGCCGCCGCGGTCTCGCCTTCGGCATGGCGCACGATCGCTACACGGGAGGCGGTTCAGCGGCGAAAATGCGCGCTGCGAACGATGCGATCCTGAGCATCGCGCTAATCGAGTCGACGCGCGGCGTCGACAATGCGGCGGAGATCCTGGGAACGCCCGGCATCGATCTGGGGTGGCTGGGCCACTATGACCTGTCCGACAGTCTCGGATGCCCGGAAGCCTTCGACGATCCGCGCTACCAGGCCTCGGAGAAGCGCCTGCTGGCCGCGGCGGTGGCAGCGCGCAAGCCGCTGGGCTGGCTGGTGCCGACCGGCGAGGCGGCGCGGGCCGCGCTCGCGCGCGGCTTCAAGTGCATCTGCATCGGTCACGAAGTCGCGGTGCTGCGCGACGCGCTGACCCGCGAGTTCACGATCGCGCGCACGCGCGGTCCCTAAGCAACCGGTCGCAGGGCCGGCAACATCGTCAGCTCGACCACGATCGGCTGACATCGAGGAGGAACCACCATGAATCGCAGAGATTTGCTGATAAGCGCCGCGACCGGCGCCGCGGGCGCCGCGGGGATAGCAACGCTGGGCGCGGTTGCGCAACCGGCCTTCGCGCAGACTACGCCGCCGCCCACGGCAGGAGGCGTGCTCGACCGCATCATCAAGGAGAAGAAGATCCGCATCACCGCGGAGGTGACTTCGCCGCCGTTCGGCATTCTCGACAAGAACAACCAGCCCGACGGCTCCGAGATCGCGACCGCGCGCCAGCTCGCCAAGGACCTGGGCGTCGAGCTCGAGCTCGTGCAGGTGACCAGTCCGCAGCGCATTCCCGCGTTGCTCGCCGGCCGCGCCGACGTCGCGATCTCGTCGCTGTCGATCACCTTCGATCGCGCCAAGACGGTGATGTTCGCCTCGCCGCATGGCGCGCTGTCGATCGTGATCGCGGCGCCGAAAAAAACGCAGATCCACGCGGCGGGCGACATGGCCGGCAAGAAAATAGGACTCACGCGCGCGACGCTCGAAGAGGCGACCGTTCCAGGCATCGCGCCGCAGGGCACCAACATCGTCTATTTCGACGACATCGCCGCCACCATGCAGGCGGTGGTGTCGGGGCAGGTCGACGCCGCCGGCATGTCCGCATTCGCAGCAAAATCGGTTGCCGACCGCAATCCCAAGGCCGAGCTGGAGAACAAGTTCACCGTGCGCACGGCGTTCTACGCCCCGGCGGTGCGCCCCGGCGACTTCGACCTGCTGCAGTTCATCAACACGTGGGTGTTCCTCAACAAGCAGAACGGCGTGCTCGCGGGCATCTACAGGAAATACACCGAGGTGGCGCTGGTCGACTTGCCGGTGTTGTGACCCGCGTTATCAGGCACCGCGTCCGCGCCGCTCCGCGCCGCATCGTGTGCGCGCGCCATGCGCGGCAAGGAGCAGGAGGGCGGCGCTGAAATACGTCTTCCAGTTCGGCATCGTCTGGGACCATCTGCCACGGCTGCTCGACGGCGCGTGGATGACGCTGCGCCTGTCGGTGGACGCCTTCGTTGCTGGACTCGCGGTCGCGTCCCTGCTCGCGTTTGCGCGCACCGCGGGTCCCAGGCCGCTGCGCGTCGCGGTGATCGCATACGTCGAGTCCATCCGCAATACCCCGTTCCTCGTCCAGCTGTTCATCATTTATTTTTCGCTGCCGGCGATCGGCATTCGCTTCGACGCCGTCACCGCCGCGCTGATCGGGATGACGATCAACTTCTCAGGGTATGCGACCGAGATCCTGCGCGCCGGCATCGAGGCGGTTCCCAAGAGCCAGATCGAAGCCGGGCATTCGCTTGGCTTCACGCGCCTGCAGACCTATCGCCATATCGTCGTCTTTCCCGCGCTGCGCACGGTGTACCCTGCCCTCGCTAGTCAGTTCATCCTGCTCATGCTCGGCTCGTCGATCGTGTCAGCGATCTCGGTCGAGGAGCTCACTGGCATCATCAACACGCTGCAGTCGACGACTTTTCGCGCGTTCGAATTCTACTTCGTCGCGACGGCGGTGTATCTGGCCATGGCGCTGGTTACGCGCTGGATGCTGCATGCGCTTTACGTGATGCTGTTCGTGCGCGGCCGTCCTCTCGACAAGGCGTGGGCGCGATGAGCCGCGACTTCGAATGGGCCGAGTTCGTGTTCCTGCTCGGCGCAATGCGCTGGACCATCGCTTTGTCTCTGATTGCGTTCGTCGGCGGCGGCGTCGGCGGACTGCTGATCGCGCTGGCGCGCACCTCCAGGAATGCGCTGTTGCGCGGCGTGGCTGCGGCGTTCATCGGCGTCATGCAGGGTACCCCCGTGCTGATGCAGCTGTTCCTCGCCTACTACGGACTCGCCGTGCTCGCCGGCGTGCGCCTCGACCCGTGGCCGGCGGTGACGCTGGCGTTCACTCTGTATGCCGCCGCGTATCTGGGTGAGATCTGGCGCGGCGCGATCGATGCCATTCCGCGACAGCAATGGGAGGCCGCGGCGGCGCTGCCGCTGTCGCCCGCGGCGCAGCTTCGGCACGTTATCCTCCCGCAGGCGTTTCGCATCGCTATCCCTCCGACGGTCGGCTTTCTGGTGCAGCTCATCAAGGGCACGTCGGTCGCGTCGATCATCGGCTTCGTCGAGCTCACGCGTGCGGGGCAGCTCATGGTCAACGTGACGTTCCAGCCGATGGTCGTCTATCCGCTGGTCGCCGTACTCTACTTCGTCATGTGCTGGCCGATGTCGCTGCTGGCGCTGCGACTGGAAAGGAAAATCGATGCCGCTCTTGGCCTTAAACGGCATTCGTAAGCGCTTCGGCGCGCACCTGGTGCTCGACGACGTCTCGCTGACCGTCGAGCCGGGTGAAGTGGTCGCGGTGATCGGCCGCTCGGGATCGGGCAAGACGACGCTGCTACGCTGCATAAACGGGCTGGAGGCGATCGACGAAGGGTCCATCGTGTTCGCGGGCAAGCCGCTGCCACCCTCCGGCGCCGCGTTGCGCGAGGTTCGCCGCGAGATCGGCATCGTCTTCCAGAGCTACAACCTGTTCCCGCATCACTCGGTCGAGCGCAACATCACACTCGGCCCCACGGTCACCAATCGGGTGCCAGCGGCGGAAGCCGTGGCGATCGCGACCGAAGTGCTACGCCAGGTCGATCTCGAGGACAAACGCCATGCCTATCCGGCGCAGCTGTCCGGCGGCCAGCAGCAGCGCGTGGCGATTGCACGCGCGCTGGCGATGCGGCCCCGCCTGATGCTATTCGATGAAATCACTTCGGCGCTCGACCCCGAGCTGGTCGGCGAAGTGGTCAAGGTGCTCGAGCACCTCGCCACGTCGGGCATGACCATGATCCTGGTCACGCACGAGATGGGATTCGCGCGGCGGACGGCGGACACCTTGGTGTTCATGCACCAGGGCAAAGTGTGGGAAAAAGGACCGCCGCGCGAACTCTTCGCCGCACCGAAGACGCGCGAGCTGGAAAGCTTCATACGTGCCATCCTGGAACCGAACGACTAGCCGCGACAATCAACCGGAGAGATCCACATCATGGCAGGCAAACGCATCGGCTATATCGGCGTCGGACTCATGGGGCACGGCGCTGCCAAGAACCTCCTGCTCAACGGACACGCGCTGACCATCATGGGTCATCGCAACCGCGCACCGGTGGACGATCTGGTGACGCGCGGCGCACGCGAGGCGAAGACGCCGGCGGACGTCGCCCGCGAATCCGACATCGTCTTCATGTGCCTGCCGTCGTCGGTCGAGGTCGAGCAGACGATCTATGGGGAGCACGGCCTGGTCGAAGGCCTGGGCGCCGGCACCATCGTCGTCGACTCGACAACGTCCGACCCGCGCGCCACGCAGCGCATCGGCGCCGACCTCGCCGCGCGCGGCGTGCGCATGGCCGACGCGCCGGTGGGACGCACGCCGCGCGAAGCGGAGGAGGGCAAGCTCAGCACCTTCGTCGGCGGCGACCCGGTGACCGTGCGCGAGCTCCTGCCGATCATCGGCTGCTACGCCGATACCATCATCGAGGCCGGCGCGCTCGGATCCGGGCACACGCTGAAGCTCGTCAACAACTTCATTTCCATCGGGACCTGCGCGGTCATCTCCGAAGCGCTCGCGACCGCAGCCAAGCTCGGCGTCGACATGAAAAAACTCTACGAGGTGGTCTCAGCAGGCGGCGCCAACAGCAAGATGTTCCAGATGATGATGCCGTGGGTACTCGAAGGCGACGCGAGCCACCTGCGCGGGCCGCTGCGTATTGCCGGCAAGGACATGCGTTTCTATACCAAGCTCGCCGAGAGCGCGCCCGCCGCCGCGTTCATCGCGCAGGCGGTCAACCAGGTCTACCAGCTGGCGAACATCCAGGGCCATGGAGAACGGTTCATGCCGGTGCTGCCCGGCATCCTCGCCGAGCTCAACGGCTGCCGCATCCGCGATCTCGACGACAAGCCCTAGCGCTTTAGCGTCGGCGCGTGCTGTCCTTGAGCACGCGCGAGCCGTAGATGTTCACGACCAGTCCGGCGAAGATCACCAGCGCGCCAACCGCTTCGAGCGCGCTCAGGCCTTCTCTCAGAAAGATCACGCCGCTCGCGAGGCCCGTGACCGGGATCAGCAGGGCGAACGGCGAAAACAGGGCGGTCGGATAGCGGTGCAGCAGACGCGCCCAGCTGCCGAATCCGAACAATGTCGCGCCCCACGCCATGAAAAGCACACAACCCCAGGTGAGCGCGCTGGCCGATGACAGTTCGCCCCAGACGGCGGATCCGCCCTCGAACACGTACGAAAGCACGGCGAGCGGAATCGGCGGGAACAGGCTCGACCACACGACCAGCGGAAACATGTCCGCTGCATGGGTCGCGGCGGCGTACTTGGCGACGATGTTGCCGATCGCCCATCCCAGCGCTGCGCCGATGACCAGCGTGAAACCGAGCATGGTGGCGCCCTCGGTACCCATTCTGTGCACCGCGAGCAATGCGACGCCAGCAGTGGCGATCAGCGCGCCGATCACGTTGTGGCGCCGGAAGGCATCGCCCAGAAAGACGATGCCGAGCGCCATGGTGAAAAAGACCTGCACCTGGATTACCAGCGACGCGAGCCCGGCGGGCATGCCCATCTTGATGCCGAGGAACAGCAGCCCGAACTGAAGCACGCCGATGGCGAGCCCGTACGCCGCGACCAGGTGCCACGGAATGCGCGGGCGTTTGATGAAGAACACGAGGGGAAGCGCTGCGAACAGGAAGCGCAGTCCGCACAACGCGAAAGGCGGCAGCTCGCGCATTCCCACCTTCATCGGCACGAACGAGAAACCGAGGACCGCAACGACGATCAGCGTCAGCGCGAGGTCGCGCGCGGAAAGGCGGGTCTTCAGCCGGACCTCGGTCGCACTAAAGCTCGACGATGCGTCGCGATTGAAGCGATTCGCGCAGCGCGATGGCGATGCGCGTCGCTTCGGTGGCATCGTGCAGTGTCAGTGCCGGCGCGAAATCGTCGAGCACGGCATCGACGAAATGACGCGTCTCGCGCAGGAAGGCCTCCTCGAAGCGCTCGTAGAAGGTTGGCGTGCACTCGTTGCGCACGCCGTGCGCGTCGGAAATGTCGACGCGATTGAGGCGCGGATTCTGCCCGACCGCCAGCCTGCCGGCCGTGCCGAAGACCTCGGTCGAGGTCTCGTGTCCGTGCGCCATCGTGCGCGAAGCGTAGAAGCACGCCATCTTGCCGTCGGCGAACTCGCAGGTCGCGACGCCGTTGTCGACATCGCCGAATTCGCGCAAGCCTTCGTGCAATGCGACCACGCCGGTCGCGAACACGCGACGCGGCTGCGGATTGCCGAGCAGCCAGCGTGCCAGATCGATGTCGTGCACGGTGCAGTCGAGAAAAATGCCGCCGCTGGTCGGCGCGAAGCGCACGAAGAACCCTGACGGATCGTTCATGTCGAGGTTCTGCGAGCGCACGAGGAATGGCCGCCCGATCGCGCCTGCCTGGATCTTGTCCCACGCGTCGCGGTAGCTGGGATCGAAGCGGCGCCCGTAGCCGATCATGACCTTGAGCTGCGGGCGGCTCGCGGCCTCATTGGCGACGCGCTCGCAGTCGGCCAGCTCGAGCGAAAGCGGCTTTTCGCAGAAAACGTGCTTGCCCGCCTCCAGCGCCTGCACGATGTGCCGCGCATGCAGCGAGGTCGGCGTCACCAGGAACACCGCGTCGACGCCGGCATCGCCGAGCAGCGCCGCGTAGTCGCGATGCAGATGCGGCACGCCGAGATCACGCGCCGCCGCAAGCTCGTTCTCGACTGGGCTGCACGCGGCGACCAGCTCGGCGCGCGGAACGCGCTGCGCGAGGTTCTCGGCATGCCGCCGGCCGAGCCGGCCGAGTCCGACGATGCCGACCCTGAGTTTGGCCGCACTCATTGCACACTCACGGCGCGCTCAGTGCGACTTCACAGTTCGATCATGCGCTTTTCACGCCACGAGTGCGTCGCTGCGTCGGCGAGCTCGAGCGCCTTGACGCCGTCGTGAATGTTGGTCTGGACCGGCTTGCCCTCCTCGATGGCGTCGAAGAAATGCGCCATCTCGGCAGCGTAGGCAACGCGATAGCGCTCGAGAAAAAAATGCTCGGGCTTGTCGATGCTGACGGCGGTCGCAGTCGAGGCGGTCACCTCGGTCGGCCGCTCGTTGCCGGCCTGTAGCATGCCCTTGCTGCCCAGCACCTCGAAGCGCTGGTCGTAGCCGTATGCGGCACGGCGGCTGGTGCTTATCTGCGCGATGCGCTGGCGCCGGGTGCGAATGACGACCGCGGTCGAGTCGACATCGCCGGCGCTGGCGATGGCGGGATCGGTCAGACAGCTGCCGATGGCGTAGATGGTCGCCGCCTCGTCGTCGAGGATCCAGCGAAAGATGTCGAAGTCGTGTATCAGCATGTCCTTGAAGATCCCACCCGAGCGACCGATGTAGTCGATCGGCGGCGCGCCTGGATCGCGGCTGGTGACGAGCAACATCTCCGGATCGCCGATCTCGCCGTCGACCAGTCGCTGCTTGAGTGCGGCGAATGTCGGATCGAAGCGCCGCTGGAAGCCGATCATGCAGGTCACTCCCGCGCGCGAGATCGCCTGCGCGCACGCCCGCGCACGCACTACGTCGAGATCGACCGGCTTCTCGCAAAAGATCTGCTTGCCTGCCGCGGCCGAGCGCTGGATCAGATCGGCGTGCGTATCGGTGCTGGAGCAGATGACCACCGCGCGCACGGCTTCGTCGGCCAGTGCGGCCTCGACCGTGCGCACTTCCGAGCGATATTTCGCCGCCATCTCGACGGCGGCGGCGCGGTTGGTGTCGACCACGTACTTGAGCTTGACGCCTGGCTGGCGCACGAGATTTCCGGCATGGATCTGGCCGATGCGCCCCGCGCCGAACAACGCGACTTCCATCATGGCTTCTCTCCCTGGGTCTGTCTCGGCTTGAGCATCCACTCGTGCGCCGGATCATTCTTGAAATGCCATTCGCGCTTCGGGCCCGCCATCACGTTGAGGTAATACGAGCGGTAGCCGTAGGGAACGACTACGGGATGATAGCCCCTGGGGACCATGACCACGTCGTGATTCTCGACGGCCAGCGACTCGTCGATCGCGCGGTCGTCGGTGTACACGCGCTGGAAGGCGAAACCCTGCGCCGGATCGAGTCGGTGATAGTAGGTTTCCTCGAGCGAACTTTCCAGCGGGAGGTTGTCGGTGTCGTGCTTGTGCGGCGGATACGACGACGAATGCCCGCTGGGCGTGATCACCTCGACGACGAGCAGGTGCTGCGCCGGCTCGCTCTGCGGAAGGATGTCGCAGACGAAGCGCTGGTTGAGGCCTTCGCCGCGCACGAAGCGCTTCATCGATGCGGGCTCGATCAGGCGCGCCGGCAGCGCGCCGCCGCCGGGTGCGCTGGCGACGGCGATCTCGGCGTCGCCGTGCGCGCGAACGCTCACCTGCCGGTTGGCGGGAATGTAGACGGCGTACGGCGCGCGATCCTCGAACACGCTGGTGCGCGCGCCGATCTCCTGCCACGCCTGGTCGGGCGTGGAAACGCTCACCGTCCCGCAGAGCACGACGACGCAGACCTCGTTCTCCGGCGCGGAAGGGAGCTCGATGGTTTGCTCGGGTCCCAA
Source organism: uncultured beta proteobacterium (assembly GCA_963816915.1). Lineage (GTDB taxonomy): Bacteria > Pseudomonadota > Gammaproteobacteria > Burkholderiales > Casimicrobiaceae > PALSA-1003. Next base: position 695,187 of record CAWFMK010000004.1, on the reverse strand, counting down.
GCGATACGCTGCGAATCCGACGTAGCGCCAACCCGCCGACTGCGGCGTCACGCGAACGATTTCCGGCGCGCGCGGATTGGCCTTGACCAGCAGGCGTGCGCCGCTCACCGGAAAGGCCCGCGCTCCGGGCGCCGCTTCATGAGTATGGAAGACCTCCGCGCTGCGCGCTTCGGCTCATTGAAAACCCGGCGCTCAGGGCGGCCCTGCACGCTCATGCCGCCTGCATCCTCGGCGCGCCGCCGCGCTCGATATCCGACACCAGCGCGCGCAAATGGTCGTGTCCCATTTTCGCGTAGCGATAGCTGGGCGCGACGGACGGATCCTGCTCGGCCTCGACCACCAGCCAACCGGCGTAGTGGTTTGCATGCAGCATCTCGAGCAGCGGGCGGAAGTCGATCGCGCCATCGCCGGGCACCGTGAATGCGCCGTTGATCACCGCCTCGAGAAAGCTCCAGTTGCCGTTGCGCGCCTTCCTGATCACTCGCGGGCGCACGTCCTTGCAGTGCACGTGGCAGACGCGGCGAACGTGCCGGGAGAGCATCGCCGCTGCATCACCGCCGGCGAAGGTCATGTGGCCGCTGTCGAACAGCAGCCCGACCTCGTCACCGGTGTGCGCCATCAGTACATCGATGTCCGTGGGCGCTTCCACGTACGCGCCCATGTGATGGTGATAGGCAAGGCGTACGCCGCGCTCGAGCGTGTAGCGCGCGAACGCGGTGACGCGATCGGCGTAGCGCCGCGCATCGTCGGCACTACGAAAGCGCGGCCGTTTGTAGAGCGGCGCCGCCGCGCCCTGGATGCTGTCGGCCACTTCGCCATAGACCATGACCTTGGCGCCGTTGTCCGCGAGCAGCGCGAGATGCACGCCGACCGCTGCGATCTCCTCGTCGACCGAGCGTCGGGCGAGACGTCCCGAATACCATCCGGACACCAGCTCGAGACCGTGACGCGAGAGCACCTCGCGCAACGCCTTCGATTCGCGCGGAAACTTGTTCCCGAGCTCGAAGCCCTGGTAGCCGATGCTTTTCCCCTCGCTCAACGCGACTTCGAGCGGCGTCTCGCCGCCTAGCGAGGGGAGGTCGTCGTTGCTCCACGAAATCGGATTGATGCCGATCTTCACGTCGAACGGCGTGCTCATCGACCTTCCTTCGCGCTCATGGTTCCTGCGCCTGCCTGGCGACCGCGTACGCGGCGTGCGCGGCGCGTACCGTGGCGCGCTCGGAGACTTCGGGCACCGCGACGTCCCACCACCAGCCACCTTCCTTGGTGGTGCGATCGGGATCGGTCTCGATCGCGATCACGCAGGTGCGCGTCGCCGCGCGCGCGCGCGTCATTGCCGCCTCGAGCTCCGGAATGGTACGGACGTTCTCGGCCTGCGCGCCCATCGACATGGCATGTGCCGCGAAATCGATGTGCGGCGCGCCGCAGGGACCGTGCGCGCAGTCGGCGATGAGGTTGTTGAAGGGCGCTCCTCCGCATGCCTGCTGCAGTCGGTTGATGCAGCCATAGCCGCGATTGTCGAGGACGACGACGACGAGCTTCATGCCCAGCAGCAGCGAGGTCGCGATCTCGGCGTTGAGCATGAGATAGCTGCCGTCGCCGACCATCACGATCACCTCCCGGTCGGGTCGTGCCATCTTGACGCCGAGGCCGCCGGCGATTTCGTAGCCCATGCACGAGTAGCCGTATTCCATGTGATAGCCGCCCGGCGTGGAGGTGCGCCAGAGCTTGTGCAATTCGGCGGGCAGCGTGCCGGCGGCGCAGACGACGATGTCGTGCACCGTCGAATCTGCGCTCGAGCGCTGCACCGCGCCGATCACTTCACCTTCGTAGGGAAGTTTGGGATCGCGCTTGCCGGTGATGCGCGCGATCGCGTCGCGCCATTCGCCGGCCTTCGCGACCGCGCTCGCCAGCCACCCCGCGTCGGAGCGCCATCCGGGCAGCGCACGCGACAACGCGGCGAGTCCCGCACCCGCGTCGGCGCACAGCGCGGCGCCGCGCCACTTGAGCGCATCGAAGCCGTTCACGTTCAGGCTGACGATCGCCGCCTGCGGGAACAGCGAATGCGAACCGGTGATGAAATCCTGCAACCGCGTGCCCACCGCGATCACGACATCGGCCTCGCGCGCGATCTCGTTGGCCGCGGGCGAGCCGGTCACGCCCAGCGCGCCGAGTTGCAGCGGATGGTCCCACGACAGCGCGCCCTTGCCTGCCTGCGTCTCCGCCACCGGCACGCCGTGCGCATCGACGAACGCGCGCAGCGCGTCGCTGCCGAGGCTGTAGAGCACGCCGCCGCCGCACACCAGCAGCGGCCGCTTGGCGGTACGCAGCAACGCCGACGCGCGCTCGAGTTCGTCGGGCGAGGGAGGCGGCGCGCGGAAGCTGACTGTCGCCGGAGCGAAGAACGCCTCGGGGTAGTCGTACGCCATGGTCTGAACGTCCTGCGGCAGCGCCAGCGTCACCGGGCCGCACAGCGCAGGATCGATGAGCACGTGCAGCGCGCGCGGCAACGCGGTGATGAGTTGCTCCGGGACGACGATGCGGTCGAAATAGCGCGACACGGGGCGCAGGCAATCGTTTGCCGAAGCCGTCCCGTCCTGGAAATCCTCGACCTGCTGCAGCACCGGATCGGGTGCGCGCGAGACGAACACGTCGCCAGGAAGGAACAGCACGGGCAGGCGGTTGACGTGCGCGAGCGCCGCGGCGGTGACCAGGTTGGTTGCACCCGGTCCGATCGAGGTGGTGCACGCCATCATGCGCCGACGCATGCTCGCCTTCGCGTACGCGATCGCGGCGTGCGCCATCGCCTGCTCGTTGTGCGCGCGGTAGGTCGGCAGCTTCGCCCGCTCGGCATAGAGCGCTTCGCCCATGCCGGCGACGTTACCGTGACCGAAGATCGCGAACACGCCGGCAAACAGCGCCACCTCGCCTTCGGCGGTGACGACGCGCTGCGCGGCAAGATAGCGCACCAGCGCCTGCGCCATGGTCAGGCGGACGGTCTCACTCATTGAGAAGCTCCGCGTTGCGCGCTGCGGCTCATTGAAAAACCCGACACTCGGCCGCGTCGCATCGCGCTCATGTTGTGTTTCGCAGCGAGCGCATCAGGCCACGCGTTCGCGAAGCCGCTCGTTGCGCGACTCGCGCCACATCCGGATAAGCGCCTCGTAGCGTTCGCGAACCGCGCGCTTGAGCGCGGCATCGTCGCAGCCGCCGGCCAGCCAGCGCTTCGAGGCGTCATGGAACACCGTGCGCCCGACCGCGAAACCGCGGCACGTCGTACTGGCGCGCGCCTCGTGAAAAGCGGCAGCGAGCTCGTCCATCGGCGCCGCGAGTCCCAAAAGCACGACGCCGCGGCAGTACGGATCGCGCTCGGCGATCAGCGCATCGATCGCGGCCCACGCGCTCGCAGTCATCGGCTCGAGCTTCCACCACTCGGGATAGATCTCGAGGTTGTAGAGGCGCTTGAGTGCGCGCAGCACCGTGTCGGGCGTGCGCGGCAGGTGCGGCGGCGGGATGACCTCGAGCAGCAACTCGTGCCCGCTCGCCTGCGTCGTGTCGTAGAGCGCGCGGATCTGTGCTTCCTGCTCCAGGCGAAGGTCGAGGTCGTCGTCGGGGTGGAATTTCACCAGGCATTTGACGATGTGCTCGCGCGGCCACGCAATGAGCTGCGTCCCGATCGAGCGCCCGCGATCGAACTCCAGCGGATACGACCCCGGCAGCTCGACCGGGCGGCCGATCCACCAGCCACGTCCGGATGCCGCGTTGAGCGCGTCCTGGCCATAACGATCGTCGCAAAGCATCCCGGTGCTGCCCGCCAGTCCCAGCGCGGCGCTGGCTTCGGCGACGGCGTCGACGAAAAGCTGCTTGAGGGTATTGATGCGCGATTCGTCGGCGCCGGCTTCCTGCGCGAGCTCGAAGAATTGATTGCGGTGATCGAACGCGAACGCGAACACCTCGGGATGCGGCGTGCGCGGTGCGGTGACGCGGTGCAGGCGCGTGAGCTTCGCATCCTGATCCGGACGTGGGATCGCGTCGGCGTGCGCCAGGTAGTAGTCGAGCTCGACGCGCGTGGGCATCGCCGGTGCGCACCCGTGGCGCGATACCACCAGCGCTCCGCACGCGTTTGCGTAGCGGCAGCACGCGTCGTAGGGCTCGCCGCGCACCCATCCCGACTGGAAACCCGAGGAGAAGGCATCTCCGGCGCCGAGCACGTTGAGCACGGCGACGTTCACGCCCTTGCCGTTGAACGCAGCGTCGAGCGACTTGGGTATCGCGCCGTCGATCACTGCGCAACCAAGCGGTCCGCGTTTGACCACCAGCGCTGCGCGGGTGACCGCGCGCACCGCGGCGAGCGAGGCCATGATGTCGGTGCTGCCACCGGCGATGTTGAATTCCTCGATCGTGCCAATGATCAGGTCGAACTTGGGCAGGATGCGCTGCAGGTGCCGCGTCACCGTTCCGGACTCGATGAAGCGCGTCTCGCCGTCGCCGCGCACGGTCAGCCCCCAGAGCACCGGTCGGTAGTCGATGTCGAGGATCGTGCGCACGTCGTTGGCGCGTGCGCGGTCGAGCGCGAGGTTGCTGATGCGGTCGATGTATTCGGTCGAGAAATGCGTGCCGGTGATGAGCAGCGCGCGGCTTCTGGCGATGAAGGCTTCCTCGACATCGGCTTCGGTGATCGCCATGTCGGCGCAATTCTCGCGCATGAAAATGAGCGGGAAGGTGTCCTTGTCCTTTATGCCGAGCACCACCGCGCCGGTCAGTCGCGCGGGGTCGACGCTGACGTGGCTGACGTCGCAACCTTCGCGCGCGATGGTCTCGACCAAAAAGCGGCCGTTGGCGTCGTCGCCGACGCGCGAGATCAGCGCTGCCTTGAGCCCGAGACGCGCGCACCCGAACGCGGTGTTGGCCGACGAGCCGCCGAGGTACTTGGCGAAGCTGGTGACGTCTTCCAGGCGCGCGCCGATTTGCTGCGCGTAGAAGTCGACCGCAAACCGCCCCAGACAGATGACGTCGAGCGGCCTACCGGTAGCGAATCGGGTCGTGTTCTGCAACTTGTTGTCCTCGCGGCCTGGAGACCGGTTGGCCCGCGTCGCCGTCATGCCCGAGAGCGCTTGTTATCGGCACGATGGCAGCTCGTGCTGCAATAGAGCATTTTCGCGCATTTTCGTTTACTTGCGTGCGCAATTCAAGCATTGTCCTGCCTTGCACGCGCGATGTCCGCGCATTGCGCCAGCGCCAGGCTCGCGCGTCCGCGCAAGCTGCGTCCCAGGACCCGCGAAGACTGGAGTTGCCTTGTCGATCATCGCTCGTTATGTCGCCGCGCAACAGATCGGACAGCGCGCCGCGGCGCTCGCTCACCGTTATTTCGTCGATCGCGACACGCTCGCCGTCGAGTCGAAGGGCACGCAGGACTACGTCAGCATGGCCGATCGCGCGGTCGAGGAGCTGATTCGCGCCGAGGTCCGCCGCGAATTCCCCGGCGACGCGTTCCTGGGCGAAGAGTCGGCAGCGCAGTTTTCCGGAAAGCACGAGCACCTGTGGGTCGTCGATCCGATCGACGGCACGCACAATTTTCTGCGCGGTGCGCGCTATTACTGCGTGTCGATCGCCTACATGGAATCCGGACGCCGCGAGGTCGGTGTGGTGGCCGATCCCGAGCACGACGAAATCTTCCACGCGCGCCGCGGCCACGGCGCGTGGCTCGCGCGCGACGGCGATGAGTCCGCGCTCCGGGTGAGCGACTGCGCGCAGCTCGCGCGCACGTTCATGTGCCTGGGCCACCACGACAGACACCCCGAGCCGCGCTATATCGCGGTCCGCAAGGCGCTGATGGACCACGGCGTGGCAATGCGCAACATGGGCGCCGGTGCGCTGCAGCTCGCGCACGTGGCGGCCGGTCGCTACGACGCCTTTGTCGAGCTCTCGCTCAACGCGTGGGACGCGCTCGCCGGGCTGCTGCTGGTCGAGGAAGCGGGCGGCTTCACGGCGCCGTTCCCCGGGCTCAAGGGGCTGCGCGCGCCGGCGCCGGTGCTGGCCTGCGCGCCGGGCATCGCCGCGGCGCTGAGCGAGCTGGTCGGCGCCTGGTAGCGCCGCAGCGTTTCGCGCCGACTACTGCTTTTTCGCGAAATCTCCCGCGTAGAAGGAGGCAAACGCCTCGGGCTGGACGTACTTGCGCAGCGCCGCGTTGACCTGGGCCGGCGTCAGCGCCGCGATCGCGGCGTCGACCTGCGCCGAGTACGCGAAGGTGCGCCCGACATACGCCTGCTCGACCAGACCCTGGGCGAGCGCCGTGTCCTGGCTGCGCGCGAGCTTGCGCTGCTCCAGCAGCGCGCGCTTGCCTTCCGCGATTTCCTGCTCGCTCAAACCGTCGCCGATCGCGCGGACGAGTTCGTCGCGAATGCCGCCCCTCAGTTTCTCCAGATTCTCGGGCGCGAAGATCGCGTTCACGGTCATCGCACCGCTGGGCTCGAAGGAGCTCGCGCGCAGCGACGATCCGATGCCATAACTCAGGCCTTCTTTCTGGCGAATGCGATTCCACAGACGCGAGTTGCCCGATCCGCCCAGGACGTAGTTGGCCAGCATCATCGCGGGATAGTCAGGATCACGATCGTCGAGCGCAAACGCGAGCTGGCTTGTGAAGTAGCCGTTGGCCTTGTCCGGCGTTTCGATCGACACGGCGGTCGGGCGCTTGACCACCAGCGGCTGCGGCACGCGCGCGAAGGGTTGCGCCGCCTTCCATGCGCCGAACAGATGCTCGAGTTGCGATTCCACCTCCGAGGGGTCGAAGTCGCCGACCACCGCGATCTCCGCGGCGGTGGTGCCATAGAATGCCTGATGGAAGGCGCGCAGCGACGCCACGTCGGGGCTGCGCAACTCGGCGACTTCCTCCTCGAAAGTGGGTGTGTAGCGATCGTCGCCCTTGGGATAGGGATTCTCGTAGCGGCCCAGCGTGCGCTGCGCGATGGGACCCGGATCGGTGCGCTGCTGGTCAACCGCCGCGATGCGCGCGCGCTTGAGCGTTTCGAGCTCGCTGGCGGGAAACGACGGGTGCTGCAGCACATCGGCGAGCAGGTCGAGCGTCGGTGCGACGCTGGCACGCACCGTCTGCCCGGTCGCGCTTACCGATGTCTGGCCGCCGTCGATCGCCAGCGTCGAGCGCAGGCGGTCGAGCGTGTCCTCGACGTCCTGCCGTGACCGTGTCGCGGTGCCGCGCATCAGCATGCCTGCGGTCAGCATCGCGTCGCCTTCCTTGCCCATGACCGACGCGGTGTCACCATAGTGCATGCGCAGCGCGAAGTGCACCGTTGCGCCGCGCGTGGACTTGGGAAGCAGGACGACCTTCATGCCGTTGGCCAGCGTGAAGCGCTGCGCGCGTGCATCGAGATTGGCGGGGGTCGGGTCGAAGGTCTCCCCTGCGGCGACCGCGGCGTCGCCTTTGTAGTCCTTGACCAGGGCGGCGATGTCCACCGGCTGCGGCGCCGGCGCGCGATCCGGCTTGGCATCGGGGATGAATTCGCCGAGGGTGCGATTGGACGGCTTGAAATACGCCACCGCGACGCGGTCAACATCCGCCGCCGTCACCGTGCGCCAGCGGTCGCGGCGCAGGAAGAACAGGCGCCAGTCGCCTTGCGCGATCGACGTCGAGAGCGCCACACCGAATCGCTGCGGATCATTGAGCGTTTCCTCGATGTACTTGAGGTTCTTGGCGCGCACGCGCTCGAGTTCTGGCGCGGACACCGGCTGGGACTTGACGCCCTCGACGGTGGCGAGCAGCGCATCGCGCGCGACGGCAAGCGAATCCTGCTCCGGTACCTGAACCAGGAACATCGCGAAGCTCGGATCGTAGCCCATGTAATCGAAATCGCTGACCGATGCAGCCTTTTTGCCTTCCACGAGCGCCTTATACAGCCGTCCCCCCGGCGCCACGCTCATGAGGTCGACCACGGCCTCGATCGGAACCGAGTCGGGACTGGCTGCGCTCGTGGTGTGGTACATCGCCGAGAGCCATTGCGTGCTGCCGACGCGACGCAACACCACCTGGCGCTCGCCGTCCTGCACCGGTTCGACGGTATACAGTCGCGGGAGCGTGCGCGTCGGCCGCGGAATCGGGCCGAAATACTTGGCCACCGCGGCAAGCGTCTTGTCGACGTCGAAAGCGCCCGCGATCACGAGCACCGCGTTGTCGGGCTGGTAGTACATGCGGTAGAAGGCCTGAAGACGGCCGATGTCGACGAGCTCGACGTCGGTGCGCGCGCCGATGGTGTCCTTGCCGTAGTTGTGCCAGTCGAAACCCGCAGCCTGAGTGCGCTGGATGAGAATTCGCGCCGGGTTGTTCTCGCCGTTCTCCATCTCGTTGCGCACTACGGTCATCTCGGTGTCGAGGTCCGAGCGCGCAATCTTGGAGTTGACCATGCGGTCGGCCTCCATCGACAGCGCCCAGTCGAGGTTGTCCTGCGACGCCGGAAAGGTCTCGAAATAATTCGTGCGGTCGAAAAAGGTCGTTCCGTTGAAGTTCATGCCGCGCTGGCTCAACGCCGACATGAGATTGCCGCTGGTAGGCGTTCCCTTGAACAGCATGTGCTCGAGCAGGTGGGCCATGCCGGTTTCGCCGTAGTTCTCCATGCGCGATCCGACCAGGTAGGTCATGTTGACCGTCGTTTTCGGCTGCGATGCATCGGAAAATAGCAGGACGCGCAGTCCATTGGCCAGCATGTATTGCGTGACGCCTTCGACGCTGGGCCCTTGGGTGACTCCCCCTGGCAGCGCAGCGAGCGCGTCCAGCGCGAAAACAAACAGCGCAAGCGCGGTGAAACCACGCCAGCCGGAAAGACGCAGGACGCGAGTGGACATAGACAACCGAAAAGGAAAGGACATGGGGAAGCCTGTTATCGATGCGGCGGGGATTATGCGCCTCGTACAGACCGTCGAGGGGTCGCGCGGTTCCATGTCTGCGGACGATGCGACGAAGCGCGCGTGGGCGCTGGCGAATTGCCGTCGGGGGCGATGCGCGGCGCGTGCTGCAAGGCCCGTCGTCCCGTCAATCGCTTCTCGTGGGCAGATTGACGTTTACGTAAACGTAATATAATGTAGCCACGCTCGCGGACGAGTAAGCTAGTTGCTCGCCCGTGTACGAAGAGGCGCCCGCTCGAGGAGATTCGCTCGTGAACGACGTCGCGATCGCCAGGAAGCCCCCCATCACCCGGCCGCTGCACACGGTCCGCTTCGTTACGGCCGCGAGCCTATTCGACGGGCACGACGCGTCGATCAACATCATGCGTCGCATCCTGCAATCGACCGGATGCGAGGTCATCCATCTCGGCCACAATCGCTCGGTCGAGGAGATCGTCACTTGCGCATTGCAGGAAGACACCCACGGCATCGCGGTGTCGTCGTACCAGGGCGGCCATCTCGAGTTCTTCAAGTACATGCTCGACCTCCTGCGCGAGCGCGGCGGCGAGAACATCAAGGTGTTCGGCGGAGGCGGCGGCGTGATCGTTCCGTCCGAGATCGATGAGTTGCATGCCTACGGCGTCGCGCGCATCTTCTCGCCCGAGGACGGCGCGCGGCTCGGGCTGCAGGGTATGATCAACGAGATCGTGACCGCGTGCGATGTCGATCTCGCGCGCGACCTTCCAACCACGCTCGACGCGCTGCGCGCCGGCGATGCGCATGTTCGCGACAAGACGCTGGCGCGCTGGATTACCGGCCTCGAGGCCGAGGCGTTTCCCCCGAAGCTGCGCGAGCAGCTGCTGCACGAGGCGGAAGCGAGCAAGGCGCCGGTGCTCGGCATCACCGGCACGGGTGGCGCGGGCAAATCGTCTCTTACCGACGAGCTGATCCGCCGCTTCCGCCTGGACCAGGAAGAGAAACTCAGGATCGCGGTCATCTCGATCGACCCGTCGCGGCGCAAGTCGGGCGGCGCGCTGCTCGGCGATCGCATCCGCATGAACGCGATCGAGCATCCGAATATCTACATGCGCTCGATGGCCACGCGCGAGGCAGGAACGGAAATCTCGAAGGCGCTTCCCGATGCCATTGCGGCGTGCAAGGTCGCGGGCTTCGACCTGATCGTGGTCGAGACTTCGGGCATCGGGCAGGGGGACGCCGCGGTCGTGCCGCTGGTCGACGCGTCGCTGTATGTCATGACGCCCGAATTCGGCGCCGCGAGCCAACTCGAAAAGATCGACATGCTCGACTTCGCCGATTTCGTGGCCATCAACAAGTTCGATCGCAAAGGCGCCGCCGACGCACTCCGGGACGTGCGCAAGCAGTACCAGCGCAATCGAGAGCTCTTTACCCAGTCGCCGGACATCACGCCGGTATTCGGGACCATCGCGGCGCGCTTCAACGACGACGGCGTCACGGCGCTGTACCAGGCGCTCTCCGCGCGGCTGGCGCAGGACGGCCTCAAGCTCGCGCCAGGCAAGCTAGCGGTGGTGAGCACGCGCTTTTCCACCAAACAGCATGCGATCGTGCCGCCGCCGCGCGTACGCTACCTTGCCGAGATTGCCGAGACCGTGCGCGGCTATCACGCGTGGGCGAAGGCGCAGGCGAGCATCGCGCGCGAGCGGCAGCAACTCAGGGCGGCGCGGTCGATGTTAGACGAGAACTCGCCCTACTCGACGCGCCTCGCCGCCAGCAGCCACGTTGCCGACGTGGAAGCATCACGCCAGCTTACGAACACGACGACCAGCGCCGAACACCTGCTCGACGCGCTCATCGACGAGCGCGAGAAGCGGCTCGAGCCGCGTGCGCGCAAGCTGCTCGACATGTGGCCGCAGACCAAGGCCGCGTACACCGGCGACGAATACGTTGTCAGAATCCGCGGCAAGGAAATCCGCTCCGCGCTGACCACTATTTCACTGTCGGGCACGCACGTGCCCAAGGTCGCGCTCCCGAAGTACGAGGACGACGGCGAGATTCTTCATTGGCAGCTCACCGAGAACGTGCCCGGCAGCTTCCCGTTCACCGCCGGCGTGTTCGCGTTCAAGCGCGAGAACGAGGATCCCACGCGGATGTTCGCCGGCGAGGGCGACGCTTTTCGCACCAACAAGCGCTTTCATCTGCTTGCCGACAACATGCCGGCCAAGCGCCTTTCGACCGCGTTCGACTCGGTTACGCTGTACGGCAACGATCCGGCGATCCGCCCCGACATCTATGGCAAGGTCGGCAACTCGGGGGTATCGATCGCAACGCTCGACGACATGAAGGTGCTGTATTCCGGCTTCGACCTGTGCGACCCGAAGACATCGGTATCGATGACCATCAATGGTCCTGCGCCTACCATCCTGGCGTTCTACATGAACACCGCGATCGACCAGCAGCTCGAGAAGTTTCGCGACGAAAACAAGCGCGACCCAACCGACGACGAGGCGCAGAAGATCCGCGCTTGGGCGATGTCGACGGTGCGCGGCACCGTGCAGGCCGACATTCTCAAGGAGGACCAGGGCCAGAACACCTGCATCTTCTCCACCGAGTTCAGCCTCAAGGTGATGGGTGACATCCAGGAGTATTTCGTCCAGCACGACGTGAAGAACTTCTATTCGGTGTCGATCTCGGGCTATCACATCGCGGAAGCGGGCGCGAACCCGATCAGCCAGCTCGCGTTCACGCTGTCCAACGGATTCACTTTCGTCGAGGCGTATCTTGCGCGCGGCATGCACATCGACGATTTCGCGCCCAACCTGAGCTTCTTCTTCAGCTATGGCATGGATCCCGAGTACGCGGTGATCGGACGCGTCGCGCGGCGCATCTGGGCGGTGGCGATGCGCGAGCGCTACGGTGCCAACGAGCGCTCGCAGAAGCTCAAGTTCCATTCACAGACCAGCGGACGCAGCCTGCACGCGCAGGAAATCTCCTTCAACGACATCCGAACCACGCTGCAGGCGCTGATCTCGAGCTACGACAACACCAACAGCCTGCATACTAATGCGTACGACGAGGCGATCACGACGCCGACCGAGGAGTCGGTGCGCCGCGCGATGGCGATCCAGCTCATCATCAACCGCGAGTGGGGCCTCTCCAAGAACGAGAATCCCAACCAGGGCAGCTTCATCATCGACGAGCTTACCGACCTGGTCGAGGAAGCGGTGCTCAAGGAATTCGAGGCGATCTCCGAGCGCGGCGGTGTGCTCGGCGCGATGGAGACCGGCTACCAGCGCGGCAAGATCCAGGAGGAGTCGATGGTCTACGAGCACAAGAAGCACGACGGCTCGTATCCGATCGTCGGCGTAAACACGTTCCGCAATCCGCACGCCGACACCGCCCCGAAGAAAATCGAGCTGGCGCGCTCGAGCGATGACGAGAAGCAGTCGCAGCTCAAACGCCTGTCCGAGTTCCACGCGCGCCACGCCGGCCAGTCCGCAAAGGCGCTGGCACGGCTTCAGCACACCGTCATCGACGACGGCAACGTGTTCGCCGAGCTGATGAACACGGTGCGCGTGTGCTCGCTCGGGCAAATCACCAAGGCGCTGTTCGAGGTGGGCGGGGAGTATCGCAGGAGCATGTAGCTTGCAAGCTCTTGCGCCTCCGCTCGGATTGCGCACACACTACTCAGGAACGCGAACCCCAGAGATACTCGCGCAGTCCGCAATTAACCGCTCCTGAATCTTCTTGTCGCGCGCCGCCGGTTCAACCGCGCGCTGCTTCTGATGGTAGAAATACTCCCCGCTGACCATCGCCGCGGCGTCGTTGCTCGTGGCCAGCCACACCTGCGTCGTCGGTCCAGCGCTCAGATCGTCTGGGGCACCTGCGCCGCCCATCTTGGTTGCGACCCACCCCGGCTCGACGGCGTTCGACAGAACGTCGGGCCACTTGCGCGCGACTGAGAAGGCGAGGATCGCATCGTGGAGCTTCGAATCGGCGTACGCGCTCGAGCCGTTCCACGGTCGGGCTTTCCACGCGAGATCCTTCAGGCTCGGATCGCCGCTGTGATGCAATCCTGAACTCAGGTAGACGAGTCGCCTCGGCCTTCGAATCAGCGCGGTGAGGATATAGGGCGCGAGCGTGTTGATCGCGAAGACGTGGGGCAACCCGTCGACCGTTTCGATGCGCCGGGGCTCGCGGTAGCCCACGCCCGCATTGTGAATCACGGCGTCGAACGCTCCGAGGGCATTGACCTTCGCTGCGATGTCCCGGCACTCGGCGATGCTTGAAAGATCGCCGGCGACGGCGGTCTCCGCTCCGGGGACCGCAGCCAGCGCTTGCTTCGCCCGCGTGTCGTTGCGCGCATGCAGGACGACACGGTGGCCACCGGCGACCATGAGCTTGGCGGCCATTTGCCCGAGACCGTCCGCGGAGCCGGTGACGAAGACGCGCGCCATGCGCGCGATATTAGGCTAAAGGCGACGATCGGTCCGCACTAACGGACCCGAGCTGGCCGCGTCATCGCCGCCACGCCCGCGATCACGCAGACGAGTCCGATCCAGCTCGTGGGAGCGAGCGTCTCCCCCAGGAAGATCACGCCGATACCCACGCCCATTGGAACGCGCAGATACGCCTGCGCTGTCGTGCCTACCGGACCGAGGGTGCGGATCAGCCGAAAATAGATCGTGAAGGCGAGCGCCGTCGACAATACCGCGAGGCACAGCAGCGCGGCGATCGAACTCGCAGCAGGTGCAAGCGTCCACGGCCGATCGACGATGAGGCTCACCGGAATCAGAACGATCGTGCCGCACACGAGCGAACCCGTGGCCGGCAGCATCGGATCGAGCCCCTCGAAGTTTCGAGAGAACATCGCCGCACCCGCGTAGCAGATCGTCGCGGCGACGATGGCGAGCTCGGCGGTCAATTGCTGCCCAATCCCGGTCAGCGCCTGAAGGCCGACGATGAGGCAGATACCGATCATGCCGCACACCACGCCGAAAAGCTGCCGTCCGCTCGCCGAGCGTTGATGCGCAATGGAACGCGCCAGCAGGAACGTGAAAATCGGCGACGAGGAATTGAGGATCGTGGCCAGCCCGGCGTCGACCCACTGTTCGGCCCACGCGATCAGTGTGAACGGAATCACGCTGTTGAGGCAGGCCTGGGTCAGGAACTGGCGCCATAGCCTGGGTCCGGTGGGCATTGTCACCCGACGTGCGCAGGATGGCGAGGAGAACGAGCGAAGCGATGAAGGTTCGCGCGGCAATCAGCGTCAAGGGTGGAATGGTATCGACGCCGACCTTGATGAAGGTGTACGACGCGCCCCAAAGCGTCGCCAGGACAAGGAGCAGCGCGAGCTCGCGCAGGTGATCGTGCGCGAGGGAATCGGATTTGGTTCCCACGGTGAGCGACATGGTACGAATTTCCAGCGGCGAACGGTTCGATTGCGACCGAACCACCGATGAAGGACGCGAGTACGCACTCTGCGCCGAAACGGTACCGCACGACGGCGTTGCGGGGACGACCTACTCCACGACGGGCACGGTGTAGTTGAGCGCCAGTCGTCCGCCGTCGGGATAGATGGTCTGCCCCGTTACGTACGACGCGTCGTCGCTGGCGAGAAACGCGGCGATCGCCGCGACTTCCTCGGGCTCGCCGCAACGTCCCAACGGCGAGCGCGAGAGGATTTTGCGGAGCGACTCGTCGTTGGTCAACACGGCGGCCTTGGCCATCTCGGTCAGAATCGTCCCCGGTCCGATCGCATTGACGCGGATGCGATGCGGCGCGAGTGCGAGCGCGGCGACCTTGGTCAGCTGGTTCACGCCGCCCTTGGAGATCACGTACGGCACCTGGTTCGGAATCGCCAGCACTGCGTTCACCGACGACATGTTGACGATGGCGCCGCCGCGCTTGTCCGGCCACGGTTGCTTCACCATCACGCGCGCGACCGCCTGGCTCATCAGAAACATCGACTTGAGATTGACCGCGATGACGCGGTCGAAGTCCTTCTCGTCGAGCTCGAGGAATTCGGCGGCATGCGTGATGCCGGCGTTGTTGACCAGGATGTCGATGCGGCCGAAGCGTGCCACGGTCGCCGCGACCGCGGCGTCGACGTCGGACTTGCGCGACACGTCGGCGCGGACGAAGGCTGCGGTGTGGCCTTCCTGGGTCAAGCTGCCAGCCAGCGACGTCGCTTCGTCCTCCTTGACGTCGACCAGCATGACCGACGCGCCTTCGCTCGCGAATCGCCGGGCGCAGGCCGCCCCGATGCCTTGCGCCGCGCCGGTGATCAGGGCCACTCGGGAGTGCAGGCGCATCGGCGTGCTCCGGGAATTCGAGGTTTCGGCGCGGAGGTCGGTGCGAGGCTGCGGCCGTCACGGCATCGAATCGCGCCTGCGCGTCGCGACAGCGACGACGCGAAACCGGCGCATTCGCGCGCAGAGCCTATCAGACTTGCTCGTGCTCGCCTACGCGCGCTCGATTCGCGCGTACATCGCGCCGCCGCGCGCTTCTCGTTCCGAGTTCCCTCGTGCGATCGCGGACTCGTCGGATGTCGCGCCGTACTTCCCCTTCCACGCCCGAAACGTCGAACGGCTGAAACAATGGTTCCAGCACAGCTCGATGATTGGCGTTCCTGCCGCGGCTTCGCGCAGAAAGCCGCGGATCTGCGTTTCCGAAAACCGGCCTCGCGGTCCCGTCATCGTGCCTAGTTCTTCATCGCATAGGTGATGAGCGAGATCGTCGCGCCCTGAGGGTCGCGGATCGTCGCGAAGCGTCCGACCGTCGGAATGTCCGTCGGCGCGAGCAGCACCTGACCGCCCAATCCGGCCACGCGCGCCACGACTGCATCGACGTCGTCGACGGTGACATACGCGCCCCAGGTCGGTGGCATGCCCTTCGCGTTCGGCGGAACCGCGGTGATGCCGCCCACGCCCTGTCCGGCGACGTTGATCACCGTGTAGGTGCCGGCTGGGCCCATGTCCATGTCCTGGAACTGCCATCCAAGCAGTTTCCCGTAGAAGGTTCGCGCCGGCTTCGTGTCAATGGTGGTCAGCTCGTTCCAGCTGAAGGCGCCGTGCGTGTCGTGCGGTGTGGCCATGTCGATGCTCCTTGTCGAGAAAGTGAGGAAATACTGCGGGTGTTGCGGAAGTCAGCGCGCCCGCAGGTAGCCGCGCAGGTATCCGATAAGCCAGCCCAGCACGCGATTCCAGCCCTTGTTGTGAGCGTCGCGCGACGACGCGCTGGCGAAACCGCTGTGCGTGAGCGAGAGGTGCGTGCCCGACGACGTCGGCGTGAGCTCGATCAGCACGTGCGTGGGCGGACCATCGCGGTCCCAGGTGTTGTTCCAGGTAAAGCCAAGCGCCTTTGGCGGGTCGACGCGGGTGTATTCGCCCCAGACCGCGAAAGGCTTGCCGTCGGCGTGCTTACCCTCGGTGCGCCACTTGCCGCCGACACGCAAATCGCTTTCCATTTTCGTGCTGCGATAGCTCTCGTCATCGCCCCACCAGGCGAGGCGTTGCTGCGGATCGATCCACGCCTGGAAGACGCGCTCGGGCGGCGCGTCGATGTCGATCTCGGCGAACAGGGTCTCGTTCACGTGCACGGTGTCGTTCATGGTCAATGGCTCCTTGCCTTTTGCTCGACATAACGTTTGAGGTTGCGCAACTGGTGCTGCCACATGTGACGGTAATGCGCGAGCCAGTCATCGACGCCACGCAGTGGCGCGGCGTTGATCGCGTAGAGTCGCTGGCGTCCGACCTTGATTTCGGTGACCAGCCCGGCTTCACGCAGGATGCGAAGATGCTTCGAGATCGCCGGCCGGCTGATCGGGAAATCGCTTGCGATGCTGCCCACCGACTGACTGCCTTGGCGCAACAGCCCGAGGATCGCGCGGCGGGTTGGATCCGCGAGCGCCTGGAACACGTCGCCGCCGGCGGATTTTGAAACGCTGAGGTTACGGATTGAAGGCGACATCGCTAGGTAGATCGCTAGGAAGAGTGTATATTGGTAACCGTTAAGTTACGCATTATAGGCCGCGCAGCCTAGTTGTCAAGCCCCGCGGGCGCCACGCTTGCCCGCCTGCTCGTCTGCGTGCAACATCGAAGCTCACATCACAGCCACGCGCGCTCCCGCGTGCCACGGCCGCCGGCAGGCGGTCGCGCCTTTTGCCGGAGCGAGGCAGATACGGAGACTCGACCGTGCAACCCTTCCCGATGTTGGTGGCGGCGACGCTTGCCGCAAGCGCAATCGGCGCTCAGGCCGCACCGCCGCTGTCGTATCCGCCCGCCGCCAGGCAGCCGGTCACCGAGACCTTTCACGGCACCAGCGTGGTGGATGACTACCGATGGATGGAGAACGACGCGTCACCGGCGGTGAAGGCGTGGGTGCGCGAGGAAAACGCGCTCACCCGCAAGGTGCTCGACGCGGTCGAGCAGCGGCCGGAGATCGCACGGCGCGTCGATGAGCTCCTGCGTGCGCGCACCGTCTCGCGCGGCGACCTGCACTACCGCGGAGGCGTCGTCTTCGCGATGAAATTCGCGCCACCCAAGAATCAGCCGGCACTGGTGGTGCTGCCGGCGTCGCTCGATGTGGCGCAGGAGCGCGTCGTGCTCGATCCGACGGTGCTCGATCCGAGCGGAGCCACCACCATCGATTTCTACACGCCGTCGTACGATGGCAAGCGCGTCGCCGTGTCGCTGTCGGTCCGGGGAAGCGAACGGGGTACGGCCTACGTCTTCGACGTCGCCACCGGCAAGCGCCTGGATGACACGTTGCCGCGCGTGATGAACGCCACCGCGGGCGGCAGCATCGAGTGGGCGGCCGACGGTCGCGGCTTCTACTACACGCGCTATCCCGGCGAGGAGCGACCCGCCGCCGAGCGCCACTTCCATCAGACCGTGTGGTTTCATCAGTTGGGGACGCCGGTCGCTTCCGATCGCTATGTGATCGGGCGCGACTTCCCGCGCATCGCCGAGATTCATCTGTACGGCAGCCGCGATGGCCGCGACCTCCTCGCGCGCGTGAAGAATGGCGACGGCGGACAGATCGCTTACTTCGTGCTTCGTTCGCGCGGCTCGTGGCAGCGAGTGGCCAATTTCACCGATGGCGTCAAGCAAATGGAGTTCGGCGAGGACGGCAACCTGTATGCGCGCTCGATCAAGGACGCGCCGCTGGGCCGCATCCTAGCGATTCCGCTGGCCGATGCGCGTCTGTCGCGTGCGCGAGTGGTCGTACCAGAGGCGGAGCTCGCCGCCGACACCGTGTCGGTTGCGCGCTCGCGCCTGTACGTGCAATATCGTGACGGCGGCCCGTCTCTGTTGAAGATGTTCGACCTGGAAGGACATGCCCTGGGCACGCTGCCCGCCGAGCCGTTGTCGGACAACTCGGTGAGCGAGATTCTCGAAGGCGATGACGCGATCGTTCGCACCACGAGCATGGTCACCCCCGCCCTGCGCTACCGCTACGACGCCGCAGCCAACCGGATGGTGGAAACCGCGCTGAACGACAAGCCGTCCTTCGATTTCGCCGATGCTTCCGTCGAGCGGGTGTTCGCAACCTCGAAGGATGGCACCCGTGTCCCGGTGACGGTCCTGCATTCGAAGGGCATGAAGGCGGATGGCTCGAACCCGACCATTCTTTACGGCTACGGCGGCTATGGGATCAGCTCGACACCCAACTTCAGTCCGATGCGCCGCTTGTGGCTCGACTACGGCGGAGTCTTCGCCGTCGCCGGGATCCGCGGCGGCGGCGAATACGGAGAGCCCTGGCACGTCGCCGGCATGCTCACCAAAAAACAGAACGTGTTCGACGATTTCGCTGCGGCCATGCAGATGCTGGTCGACGAGAAAATCACGCGACCGGATCGACTGGCGATCATGGGCGGAAGCAACGGCGGCCTGACCATGGGTGCCGCGCTGACGCAGCACCCTGAGGCGATGCGCGCAGTCGTGAGCCGGGTGGGCATCTACGATGCGCTGCGCTGGGAAACACAGCCCAACGGCGAATTCAACGTCACCGAGTTCGGCAGCACCAAGGACCCGGACCAATTCAGGGCGCTGCTCGATTACTCGCCGATGCGGCGCGTGCGCGACGGCGCCAAATATCCTGCGGTGCTGCTTGCTACCGGCGATAACGACGGTCGAGTCGCACCGCGTGAGTCGCGCAAGTTCGCCGCGAAGCTGCAGACGTCGACGGGTTCAGGCAATCCGGTGCTGCTGCGCACCGAAGCCGAAGCGGGTCACGGCCAGGGGACGTCATTGTCCAAGCGCATCGCGGAGGAAACGGACATTTACACCTTCCTCGTCAATCAGCTGGGCATCCCGGGACCGGCGAAATCGCCGCAGTAGCTGCGGACCGGGTTGCCTAGCGCATGCCGAGTTTGGCCTGCGCGATCACGTTCGACGCATCGCGCGGCGCTGCGCGCCAGTACGGCGCGGGCGCGCGCACCTGTGCACCGAGCGCTGCCGCGGCGTGCCACGGCCAGCGCGGATCCCACAGGATGGCGCGCGCCATCGCGACCAGGTCGGCGTCGCCGGCGACGACGATGGCCTCGGCCTGCTTCGCGTCGTTGATCAATCCGACCGCCATGACGGGCATTGATGTCGCATGGCGCAGCGCGCGGGCGAACGGAACCTGATAGCCGGGCCCCAACGGAATTTTCTGCGCAGGCGAAATGCCTCCGCTCGATGCGTCGATCCAGTCGCAGCCCTGCGCCTTCAGCCGCTGCGCCATCGCGATCGATTGGTCGAGCGTCCATCCACCGTCGACCCAGTCGCTCGCCGAGATGCGAACGCCGATCGGCTTGTGCTCCGGCCAGACTTCGCGCACCGCGGCGAATACCTCGAGCGGAAAGCGCGCCCGGTTGTCGAACGAGCCGCCATAGTCGTCGTCGCGCCGGTTCGAAATCGGCGAGAGGAATTCGTGCAGTAGGTAGCCGTGCGCGCAATGCAGCTCGATCGCATCGAGGCCGAGGCGCGCGGCGCGGCGCGCCGCGTCGACGAACTCGCGTCTGATCTGCGCGATCGCCGGACGCGAAAGCGCGGCCGGCGGCGTTTCGCCAGGGAGCTGGGAGATTGCCGTCGGTGCGACCGGCGTCCAGCCGCCTTGCGCGACCGCGATGAGCTGGCCACCCTCCCACGGCACCTGCGACGAGCCCTTGCGTCCCGCATGCGCGAGCTGGATCGCGATCGGGAGGGAAGGTGCGCATGCTCGCGCGATGCTCAGTCGTTGCGCCAATGCCTGTTCGCACGCGTCGTCGTAGAGACCGAGGCAGCCGTGAGTGATGCGGCCGATCGCCGATACCGCGGTCGCTTCGATCGTGAACATGCCCGCATTCGATTGCAGCATCTGGCCCCAGTGCACGATGTGCCAGTCGGTCGCGCAGCCGTCGACC
Source organism: uncultured beta proteobacterium (assembly GCA_963816915.1). GTDB lineage: Bacteria > Pseudomonadota > Gammaproteobacteria > Burkholderiales > Casimicrobiaceae > PALSA-1003. The sequence goes on along the minus strand of CAWFMK010000004.1, from coordinate 674,930 downwards.
GCGGAGTACTGGCACATCGGCGAGACGACGATGCGATTGGCGAGCGAAAGACCGCGCAGCTTGAATGGCGAGAAGAGTGCGGAGGACATTGGAATGGCCCGTAGCTGGGCGATCGGAAGCGGCGCACTGTGCGCCGCCGGCGCCGAAACCGCGGCAGGTCCTATGGGCCTGCGAGCAGCCCGCTGGAGCGCAGCAGGCTCGTGACTTCATTGGCGTAGCTCGGCGCCTGCTGCTGCAGGGTGGCCGGATTGTAGCTTGCCGGGTTGTAGGTCCAAACCGGCTTCGCCGTCTTGACGTCGAACAGCGTCGTGTAGATGGTCGCTGCCTGATAGCTGTCGGTGACGATGCCCGGCTCGTACCACCCGACGTACATGTTCGTTCCTGGCGGGCCGGCGGGCGCGACGGCGCCGACTCCGTAGCCGACGGCAGTCTGGGTCGTGAATCCCGACACGCGCACCAGGAGCGCGCCATCCGCGCCAGACTGCGCGATCGCGGCACGCATCGTCGCCTGGTCCGGCGTGTGATCGGTCGGCACGTATTGCCAGCCAGGCACCGCGACGACGCCGGCGCTCTGCAGCGTGGACACCATCAGGTTTTCAAACCCGCGCTGATCCTTGAGGCTCTGCGAGCTCAGTCCGACGACAAAGATTTTCTTGAACGGCGGCCCGCTGAAGTTCGGATCACGCCAGCTGGTGGGCTGCACCGGCCCCGGAGCGGCCGCACAGCCAAGGATCAGACAAGCGACGACCAGCCAACACACAGCGCGCAACGAGGACAGCGGCATTCAATTCTCCGGAAAGGATCAGAACTCGAGCTTGTCGCCCGGGTTCATGGGGAAAACTTTGGTCGAGGTCTTGCCCAGCGCGTCCATGTACTGTTGCGGCGTGCCCGGTTGGAGTGGATTGGCGCCGTAATGCATCGGAATCGCGTACTTCGGCTTGAGATATTCGCGGGTCACGAGCGCAGCTTCGGCCGGGGCCATCACGTTGTTGCCTCCGATCGGGATCATGATGAGATCGGGCTTGTAATACTCCCCGATGAATTTCATGTCGCCAAAAACGCCCGTGTCGCCCATGTGATAGATCTTGAACCCGTTTTCGAGCTCGATGATATAGCCCACCGGCTCGCCGCCGAAATAGGTTTCGCGCTTCTTCGTCTCGGGATTTGTCAATGTGAGTTCCGAATCGTGCTCGGCGTGGACCTGCGTGATTCGGATGTTGCCGCCGATCGGGGTGGCGGTGCCGCTCTTGCTCATGCGATAGGCAAGCTCGGCGGGGACCAGGTTGAGCGAGATCATCTGGGCCTGCAAGCCCGCGGGCGCAACGATCTTCGCATTGTTCTTCTTCACCAGCGCAGGCGCATCCTCGAAGTGATCGGGATGCGCATGCGTCACCAACACGAGGTCGACTTTGCCTATCGCATCGAGATTACGGTATTCCGCGGGCGTCTTCGGATTGTTGATCAGCCAGGGGTCGATGACGATCACCTTGCCCGTGGGTGTCTTGATACGCATCGTCGCCTGGCCCAGCCAGAGGATCTCGATCTTGCCGTCCTCGGCACGCAACCCGGAGGAAAGCACCAAGGCGAGCGCACACAAGGCGCAGGCGGCGAAGCGGACGGCGAGTATCGATGGGCGGATCATCGGTTGCTCCTTGTATCCTGAATCGGGACTCGCGCCAGCGAGGTGAAGGAACGGGTCATTCTAGCGGCTGTCACCACAATCGCAAGCGGTCTCGAACATGATCGGCGCCGCGTCGCCGGAACGCATCGTTGCTGACCAACAAAAAGCGCCGGGCCTTCGCCCGGCGCTCGTCTTCCTCCGCCGCTAACGCGGCGACTACTGACACACGGTTCCTGGCAGCCTGAACACCTGACGCTGGATAGTCTTGGTCTGAGAGGCGACGACGTTCGCTCCATCGCCCACCGAATAGGTGAAGGTGCCCGCGTTCCCGTCGGTGAATGTGAAGGTGACGGTCCCCACGGCGGTGCGCACGACCTGGTTGGGGTCGAAAGGCACCGCGCTGAACGCCGGTCCGGACGTCTTCATGAGCGTCCCGCTGAATGAGTTCGGCGCGACCTGCGTCGCGGTCGCCGAATACCATAGCGGGTTGCGATTGACGTCATAGGTGAACCACGTCGCGAAGATGGTCGTGCCCTGCTGGGTCAGATTGACGCCCCAACCTGATTCGGAGCCGCCGGTGGCCCACCAGAGGTCCTGGTAATTGGTGGCGAGCGCAAGATTGGGCTGCGCACCCCACGTGCAGGTCGGCACCGGGCCGAAGGTCTGCAGCACCAATGCCTTCGCCTGCGTGACGCCGTTAACGGTATAGGCGAAGCTCGCGGTCGTGGGGCTGGTGAACGTGATCGTGGCCACACCGACCTGCGTCGGGGTAGCCGGAGGCACGAACGCGTTGAACGGCGCGCCGGTCGTCTGGAAAACCGGGCCGCTGAACACCCCTGGCGCCGTCTGGCTGGTATTGATGGTCAGCCACCACGCCTTGCCCGTCGTATCGTAGGTGAACCAGGTCGCGAAAATCACATCGCCCTGGTGTGCGAAATTGATGCCCCATCCGGACTCGGCGGGACCGGCCCACCACAAGCCCTGGTAGTTGGTGACCGGGGGGGTCACGTTCACCGCCGCCGATTGCCCGGCGAAATTGCTGGCGACCGCGGCAACGGTCGCACCACTGCGGTCGATCGCGCTCGATCCGTTGGTGGGAAGCGCGCCGTAGGTGACCTGGTCGACGCCGGCGTAATTGACGGTGCCGCCGGCGGTCGACAGGAAATTGTTGGGAACCACGTAGTCCGGGGTGATCATCCCCAGCGCTGCAAATCCCTGCGTCGCGATCAGCACGCGGGTGTTGGCGGTCGAACTCTGCGCCTGCTGAGCGCATCCATAGTAAGGATTGCACATCGAACCCACTGGCAGGTTGTTGGGGAACATATAGGCCTTGGTCGCGCCGGGCTGAATGCTGGTGATCGAATTGCCCGCCCAGAAATACTCGGCAGCCATGCCCTGAGACTCGTGCAATACGATGTACTGCACGGTCCCGCTTGCATCGGAGAAAAGCTGCTCGATCCGGTAGGTATGAAACTCGGCCAGCACCGTCGTGGCCACGGCCGTGGACGCAATCGCGAATATCCATCGCAGCAGTGTTTTCATGGTGCCCTCAGCGATTAGGGCGCACGGCGGTGCAAGCTCGGGGTGCGCCGGTGACAATAACCTGCGAACATCCGGGCCGCGCAACCTATTCCAACCCTCCGATCGGAATGAATGCACCGTGCAGCGTGTTTGTATGACAACCGCCGGCCGCCCTCGATGACCCGCCTCCCCAGCTGCGGCGCCGCCGCGACCGCGCTCGTGTTCGTGCTCGCGCTGTTCGCGCTGTCAGCGGGCGCAACCGGCCTGTTCATCGTGAATCAGCCCTGGGCGCGCCCCGCGGCCGCCGGCCAAGGCACCGAGGCCTACATGGATCTCACCAGCACCGCCGGCGCGTCGCTGGTCGGCGTCGAGAGCGCGGACGCGGCGTCGGCGACGATCGCGAATCCCAAGCCTGCATCCTCGGCGGGAAAGACACCGCAGTCGATCATCCTTCCCCCGGGCCGGCTCATCGCGCTCGCTCCCGGCGCCGCCCGCATCACGCTGCGGCGGCTGACGCGCACGCTCAAGCTGGGCGATCGCGTGTCGCTTGTCCTTGCCGTCGTTTATGACGACGGGTCGCGGCAGTCGATTCCCGTCGACGCCGAAGTGCGCCTGCATTCGCCGATCGACGACGAGCTGCGGGCGCACCACCACCACGGTGCGCATTGACGGATCAGTAGGCGACGATGCTGCGGATGGACTCGCCCGAGTGCACCACGTCGAAGGCGTCGTTGATGCGCTCCAGCGGCCGCGTGTGCGTGATCAGACCGTCGATGTTGACGGCACTCCGGCGTGTAGAGCGCAATGACGTGGTCGCCCTTTTTCAGGCTGGCGACCCGAGGGCCGACATCGACGACGATGCCCGCGCCTTCGTGGCCGAGAATCGCCGGGAAAAGCCCCCTCGGGATCGGCGCCCAAGCGCGTGAACTCGTCGGTATCGCAGACGCCGGTCGCCTTGATCTCGACCAGCATCTCGCCGGCCCGGGGGCCAGCCAACTGCACGGTCACGATCGTCATCGGCGCTCCGCCGCGGTGGGCAACAACGGCTCGAACGTCCATGATGACTCCAGGGGATTGCGGATCGAATCAAGATTGCAGATTGATTCGGCTCGCCAAGCGTTTAGAATCCGAACGCGCGTTGCCCGCAAACCCGCACTGCTTTTCAGAACCGTTCAATGAATCTTCCCGCCATCTTCGCTTCGTTGGCGCTGCTCGCTGCGCTGTTTGCCCTCGACGCACGCGCCGATCGCAGCACGGTGTGCACCGTCACGGTCAACTCGCCCGACGAGCGCGAAATGTTCCGGCGCAGTTTGCCCGAGGACAAGTTTCAGCTGGTCGAGTTGGTGGAGCGCGGAAGGCCGGACTGGCTGGCCTCGGCGTGCCGGCAGAACGTTCGCTGCGACGTGCTGGTGATCTCGGGGCACTTCGATGGGGGCACCGAGTTCTATTCCGACCGGGTGGGCGCGCGCGAATCGCTGCCGGTCGACGAGCTCGAGCGCGCTTCGTGCAGCGCATCGTGCTCGGGGTTGTTCTCGCAGCTCAAGGAAGTCTATCTGTTCGGATGCAATACGCTGAACCCGGCGACGGTCGAGGCGACCGCGTCGGAAGTCGCACGCAGCCTGGTGCGATCGGGATCGACGCAGGCCGATGCCGACGAGCTCGCCCGCGCGCTCAACGCCACTCACGGCGAGAGCAATCGCGACGCCATGCGCAGGATATTCGCGAACGTTCCGGTCATCTATGGCTTTCCGGGGCAGGCGCCGCTTGGAGCCACTGCGGGTCCGGTCCTCGGGCGCTATCTGCAAGCGACGGCGAGCCGGGACGTCGGTAGCGGTCGCGCGAGCGCAGCACTGCTCGGCGCCTTCTCCGCCGCGTCGATGTCGTCGGCCGCCGGCATGCTCGCCTCCGATGCGCGTTCCGATTATCGACGCGACGTTTGCCAGTTCTTCGACGAACAACGCTCTCCCGCGCAGAAGCTCTTGTTCATCCATTCGCTCCTGCGCCGCGAGATGGCGGAGGTGCGCATGTTCTTCGAGCGCATCGAGGCGTTCGATGCTTCGTTGACAGACGCCGAGCGCACGTCGCCGGCGTTCCTCGCCGAGCTCGAGGCGATCGCGGCTGACGAAAGCGCTCGCGATCGCTATCTGCGCTATGCGCGCGACGTCGACCGCGCCGAGGTGCGCGCGCGCATGATCCAATGGGCCGGCAAACTCGGGTGGCTCTCTCCGCAGGAGCAAACCAGCGAGCTCGCGAGGCTGGCCTCGGACAGGCTCGCCGATCCCGCCATCGCGTCTTCGGACGTCGACCTCATCTGTTCGCTCGATCGTGACGGCGCGCTCGACCATCGGGTGCACGACGATCGGCCCATCGCCGCGAGCGACAGCGTGGCACGCTCGGCGGCGCTCGCCTGCCTCGGTCGGCCCGACGCGCGCGAGCGCGTGCTCAGGGCACTGACCGGCGGCGTGGTCAGCGAGGTCGATCTCGCGCAGGTGTACCTTCGCCATCGTCCGATCGGCGATGTGCATGAGCTGCGCTCGATCGCTGCCGGCATTGCGACGATGACCGACGCCGACGCCCAGGTGCGCGCGCTGGAGACACTCGCGCGCTACTATCTCTCCGATCGAGAGAGCCTGTCGGAGCTCGCGCGGCTTTTCCCGCGCGCCATGTCGGTGAGCGTGCAGCGCGCGATCGCCGGCGTGTTCATCCGCTCCGACGCGCGAGCCGTTGCGGACCTCGACCTCGGGCGCATCGTTCGCCGCTACCGGCTCAAGTCCCCGGATGGCGGCGAAGATCTGATCGACGTATTGCTGCGCCGCCTGCACACGTAGCGCGCCTACACGGCGCTACCGTCGAAGCGGGGGCCGTGATCTTACGTTCCTACGTCGGGATCGGTGCCGCGCCTATAGCGGCCATCGCTACGATCTCATACGTTATGAGGCATCGACCCTTGCCGAGCTTCGCATGTCCATGCGTAGCGTCTACCCGGGAATTTCGCGCTTTGTGCTGCTCGCCGCATTCGCCGCCGCGCTGTGCGCGGCCGAGCAAGCGCGCGCGGACAGAAAAACCGTATGCACGATCACGGTCAATTCCGCCGACGAGAAGCAGGCGTTTCGCCGCTATTTGCCCGAAGACAAGTTCCGCTTTGTCGAGCTGGTGGAAAAAGGCCGGCCCGACTGGCTGGCATCGGCGTGCCGGCAGCGGGTGAGTTGCGACGTTCTGGTCGTCTCCGGACATTTCAATGGAACCGAATTTTTTTCGGAGCACGTCGACTCGCGCGAGTACCTTCCGGTCGAGGAAATGGAGCGCGCGTCGTGCAGCGAATCGTGCCCTTCGCTTTTTTCACGGCTCAAGGAAGTCTACCTGTTCGGGTGCAACAGCCTCAATGCCGAGCCGGCGACCAGTGCGTCCGCCGAAGTGGGGCGCGTGCTTGTGAAGGCAGGCTACTCGCGCGCTGATGCCGAACGCGTGTCGCGCGCGCTGAACGCGCGGCACAGCGAGAGCAACCGTGACAGCATGCGGCGGATCTTCTCCGACGTGCCGGTGATCTACGGGTTTTCTTCCACCGCGCCGGTGGGCTCGGTCGCCGCGGACGTGCTGAGCCGGTACTTCCACGCGGGTGCCGGGGAAGAGGTCGGCCGCGGACGCGTCAGCGCTCGACTGCTCGGCCAGTTCGCGTCGCACGCGATGACCGCCACCAGCGGCATGCGTGACTCCGACCCACGCGCGGCGTACCGGCGGGAGGTCTGCCAGTTCTACGACGAACGGCTCTCAGCTGCCGACACGCTGACCTTCATCCACGCCATCCTGGACCGTGACGTGGGCGAGGTACGCATGTACCTCGACCGCATCGAAAGCTTCGCGGCTTCGCTCGACGAAGCAGAGAAAAGCGCGCCGGAGTATGTCGCGGCGCTCGATGCGCTGGCGCGCGACCACGCGGCGCGCGAGCGCTACCTCGCTTTCGTCCACCGCTCTGACGAACCGGCGGTGCGCGCGCGAATGATCCGGCTTGCACGCAGCCTGGGCTGGCTGAGCCCGGCAGAAGAGCGCGACGAGCTCGTGCACTTGGTGACCGACATCGCCGCGGCGCCCACCGTCGCGTACGACGACATTGACCTGGTGTGCTCGCTCAACGACGATCATGCCCTGGACGCGGCGCTCGCGCCGCTGGACGGTACCGACACGGCAACGCGCAGCACCGCGCATAGCGCGCTGCTCGCCTGCCTCGGCAGCGACCGCGAGCGCACGCGCATGCTGCAAACGCTCACCAGCGGCAGCGATGCCGACGTTCGGATCGCGCAGGTCTATGTCCAGCACCGGCCCGTCACGGACGTCGAGGAGCTGCGCGCGCTGACCACCCGCATCGCCGGCATGACGCAGCCCGACGCACAGGTCCGCGCACTCAACGCGCTGGCCGCGCATCGGCTTTCGGATCGCGCCAGCCTGGAGGAGATGATGCGGCTGTTTCCGAATGCGCGGACGGTGGGCGTGCAGCGCGCGATCGCGGGAATATTGATCCGCTCCGATTTTCATGCGATGGATACGCGCGAGCTCGCAGGTCTGCTGCGCGAGCATCGCCTCAAATCGACCGACGGCGAGGACCTGATCGACGTGCTGATCCGCCGCTTGCAAGCCGTTTAGAACTAGTCCTTCTGCATGCCCGCCTGCGCGCTCGCACCGCAGGAGGATCGACTGTGGCTCGCGTAGTAAGATCTCTCCGCATGGCCAATGCATCCCCGCACGACCTGACGGCGCTGCGCCGCGACGTCGCGCTTGCCAACCGCATCATCGAGTGCGCAGGCCTGTCCAATGCGTTCGGACACGTGAGCGCGCGCATCCCCGACACGGATACGTTTCTGCTGCCGACGCGCCGCTCTCCCGGGTTCGCCGACGAGCATGCGTTGCTGGTGATTGACATCGAAGGCACGGTGCTTTCCGGCAACGGAAGCCCGAACAGCGAGCTGTGGATCCATGCGCGTGCCTACGCCGCGCGCGGCGACCTGGGCGCAGTCGTGCACGCGCATCCGGCGGCGTGCGTGTGTCTCACGCAGATCGGCGAGCGCCATCGCATCGTGCACAATCAGGGAGGCGCGTTCGCGGGGGGCGTCGCCGATTTCGACGAGATCGGACTCATTCGCACGCGTGAGCAGGGCGACAGGCTGGCCGCAACGCTCGGGACGAAAGTGGCGGTGATGATGCGCGGCCACGGCATTACGACAGCGGCCGGCGACGTGCGCACCGCGACCATCGCCGCGTGCTTTCTCGAGGAAAGCGCCGCCCTTCAACTCAGGATGCTCGCCGCGGCAGGAGGTGACTCGGCGCGGATCCGCACCTTCTCGCACGATGAGGCGATGCGCCTTTCCGACCAGCTTTCTCCAGGTATCGTCGAGCGCGCGTGGGAGTATTACGCCGTGCTCGCGGCTCAGCGCCCGCTCGCCTAGGCTCCCCGCCGCGCCGCTATTCCGCGGTCGCGCCGGTGCGGCGCACGATCTCGCCGTACTTGAGTGCGTCGGCGCGGATTTCGTCGGCGAATTGCTCAGGCGACTGCGGCGTCGAGTCGAATCCGAGGCCGCGCGTCAGCGCTGCAATCTCCGGATCGGCAAGTGCCTTGTTCACATCGGCGTTGATCTTGCGTACGACCTCCGGCGGCGTGCCGCGCGGCGCCATGATGGCCAGCCACGCACCGACGCGCAGGTCGGCGGGGCCACTTGCTTCGGCCAGCGTCGGCACGTCGGGCTGCGCCTTCGACCGCTCGGACGCCGCAATGGCTATGAGTTTGATGCGTCCCGCCTGCATCAGCGGCAGCGCCGATCCCAGCGTGGTGAACGCCCAGCCGATGTCGCCGTTGGCGATGCCCACGTACATCTGGGACTGGTCGCGATACGGCACATGGATCATCTTGGTGCCGGTCAGAAATTCGAACTCTGCACTGCCCAGGTGCGACGGGCTGCCCACGTACGAGGAGCCATAGGTCACCGTTCCCGGAGCCGCCTTCGCCGCCGCGATCAGCGCAGCGACTGTCGGGTACGGCCCCGCGCTTGCCACCGCGAGATAGAACGGCGTGTGATAGAACATCGCCACCGGCACGAAGTCCTTTTGCGGATCGTAAGGGAGCTTCTTGTAGAGCGAGGGATTGATGGCCACGTGCGCGTCGCTCACGACGAGCAGCTCGTGGCCGTCGGGGACCGCGTTCCTGACCACGTCGATGGCGACGAATCCGCTGGCGCCTGGCTTGGACTCGACGACCACCGGCTGGCCCCATGCCTTGGACAGCTTGTCGGCGAGCGCGCGCGTGAACACCGCGGGCGCGGCGCCTGCCGAGTACGGCGCGGTGATCTTCACGATCTTGGTGGGGAACGAAGGGGCCTGCGCGGGTGCTGCCCCACACAGACTGATTGCGGCGAACAACGTCGCAAGCGAAGCGCTCAATGAACGTCTGGATGAGTGCATGGAAGATAACGCATCGCGCCAGACCGTTCGAAGTTGACGTCAGTTTGCTCTCGCCGCGAAAGCACGTCCATCTCGGATCGCGTTTGGACGTCCACGAGCCGTCTGCTGACGCGGATTCTATCCCCAAAAAAACTGCGCGCCCGAAGGCGCGCAGGGACTACTCCACCGCAGGGTCGGGAGGGTTACCGAGCGGTGGAAGCCTTTGCAATGTCGGCGGCGAGCGGTTCCCCATTGGGATTACGCGCGTCGCCCCTGATCACGATATCGGGCGGCAGTACGTTCTTGCCGTAATAGGCGTTGTTCCAGTCGTTTGCCGGGCTGATGACCGATCCTTCGAGGTTCAGGCCGCCATAGAGGCCCTTGGCCCGGCTGAAGGCGACGAAGTCGGTTGTTACGTCGCTGTTGGCACCGGCCCCCACTGGACCGGCGGCGATGCTCGCGTCACCGCCGAGCTTCACCGAGTTGGCCAGCAGAGAATTGAGTCCCTTCTCGGTCATGACCAGCGTTATGGTCTGCGACACCGACAGGCCGGCTTGGAAACCGACGCTCGCGGCGCCGATGTTGTAGAAGGCCGGTCCCGCCCATTTGCCCTGACCATTGCGCGCATACAGCACAGCACGGCCTCCGGAGCCGCCGAAAATCCAGCCCGCCTTGACGATCTCTGGGGCGATCAGAATACCGCGGGCCTGCCCGATATGTCCGCGAAACCACGTCATGTCGGGATCGCGCTGGAAATCGGAAAAGGTCGATTGCGCGGCTTGGACCAACACCTGCTGGTCCTGCTGTGCGATCGACGGCGCGGCCGCGAACAACATCGTCAAGGCAGCCACCATAGAGACCCACCGCCTAAGCGCACGCGCGTCAGCCGAATGACATTGCATCAGATAACTCCCTTAATACAAACGCGACCAACGACACAAAGATCGCTGGTGCGATGAATGAAGCTGTAGTTTGCCCCGAAGGCGACGGCCTGCGTATCCGTAGATTGCTTATTCGAGCGTAGGAGTTGATGGAGACCTTGTAGGACGCGGACCCACGATCCGCTAGAAAGGGCCGCCGCGAGCCTCACCTGCTCTGAGCCGCGCCCGGTTCGCCGCCGGCGGCGGCCGGCGCCACGGGCGCGGGGGGCGCCCCGGGGGCGGCAGGTGGCGCGACCGCCGGTGCCGGCGTCTGGCGCGTCGGAGCCGCCGGGGCGGGTGCGGTCGCCGGTTGCAACGTCTGTCGCGTCGGCGGAGCCGGCGTCGCAGGTGGCGCCGGCGAAGCCGCGGGGGCCGCCGTCTGCTTGACGGGAGGCGTTGCCGGTGCCGCCTGCGGCGTTCCGCGCATGGGGGGCGCGGGCGCCATCGCCGGGGCCGGCTGCGTTTGCGGTCGCGGTGCTCGCGTTACGGGTGCCGAAGGCGGCGGGGGGGCTCCGCCGGGATTATATGGCTGCGCATGCGGCGGGCTAGGACGCGGTTGCGGCTGCGGTTGAGGCCGTGCCGGCGGTGGCGGCGCAGGCCGCGGCGGCGGTCCCGGGGGACGCACGTGCGGCGGCGGCCGCGATATCCAGTAGTCGCGTCGTCCATACCATGGACGCCCACGGTAGTAGCGATCCCAGTACGGCCCGATCGAAAATCCGATGATCGGAATGCCCAGACTCGGCGCATACGTGTAGAGCGGGACGGGGCCACCGCGATAGAGGTAGCTTAGATAGGGCGCGTAAACCCAGCCACGCAGATTCGCGTAGATTACATCGCACCAGCTCCAGTCGCCGAGGCAACCTATGAGCGTTACCGGGGCGCCGCCACCGAGCCGGCCCACCTGGGGATATTGCGTGCTCGGGCCTGCGCGCATCGAGACGCCGCGGGTGGTATAGGCCTGCTGCGCGAGTACGGTGACCGGTATCGCCAGCAACAGGAATGCGACGGCGCGCAGCCTTTGAACGACGGGATGCACTTCGGGCTCCTTGGACTCTTTGTAAGACGTTCAACCTTCGAGCGCAACTTCTTCAACGAACCGCAGCCTGCGTCGATCGGCGGATGCCCTGCCTCGCCGTCGAGTCGACCATTGCCCGCGAAGTCAGGCGGCTCTTCTGCATGGCCGCCCAAGTCTGCTTTAGCAACCGCTGTGCCTGAATCCGGAGCTTTGGCGAAGTAGCCGCTCACGCTCGTCTTCGTTTACTGTAGCGGCTGCCCTTGGGGTTCCTGCTCCATTGGCAAGGGGGACGCCATGGGACGGGCCGTTAAATCTGCGAAAGCTGCGACGGTGGCGAGGCGTCCGGTCGCCTCGAAATCGACGTCGCCGCGTGCGAAGCCCACGGGTGAGCGACGCCTGCAAGAAGCTCTCGACCAGCAGGCGGCAACCGCAGACATCCTGCGCATCATCAGCAACTCGCGGACCGACGCGCAGCCCGTGTTCGATACCATCGCGTCGACCGTGCTGCGCCTTTGCGACGCCGTTTTCAGCATGGTCTGCCGATTTGATGGGGAACTCATCCATCTCGGCGCCTTGCAGAACCTGGATGCCGACGGCACGGCTGCATTCCGCGACGTTTATCCATGCCCGCCTAACCGTGGTGGAACGACCCAGCGGGCGATCCTCACCCGCCAGATCGTACACATCCCGGATATCCGACGCGACCCTGAATACCAGTACATGAATGTGGCAGAGCGCGCAGACTTCCGGAGCGTACTGTCGGTGCCAATGCTTCGTGACGGAGACGCGGTCGGGGCGATTTCGGTATTCAGGGATGTCGCCAAGCCTTTTCCCCAGTCGCAGATCGAACTGCTCAAGACGTTTGCCGAGCAAGCCGTCATCGCGATCGAGAACGTTCGCCTGTTCACCGAAGTCCGGATTCGCAACCGCGAACTCGCGGCATCGCTGAAGCAGCAGACAGCGACGAGCGAAATCCTGCGCATCGTCGGCAGCTCGCGCACCGACGCACAGCCGGTGTTCGACGCGATCGTCCGCAGCGCAGTGCGCTTGTGCGGCGCCGACCACAGCGTCGCGGCGCGTTTCGACGGCGGGATGCTCCACCCGCTTGCATACCACGGCTTTTCCCCGGGGGCCCTGAAGATCGTCGCAAGCACTTTTCCGATGCGACCGAGCAAGGAGAACATGCTGGGGCGCGCGGCGCTCAGGAAGGGCGTGGATAACCTGCCGGATATGCTCGCGGACCCGGACTATTCGCGCGAATTCGCGCTGGCGGGTGGATGGCGCAGCGGACTCGCGGTCCCCATGCTTCGCGACGGCCAGCTCATCGGGGCGATTGCGGTTTCCCGCAAGCAGCTTGGCGCGTTTCCGGATGACCTTGTGCAGCTGCTGCAAACGTTTGCCGAGCAAGCCGTCATCGCGATCGAGAACGTGCGCCTGTTCACCGAAGTCCAGACGCGCAACCGCGACCTCACCGAATCCCTCGAGCAGCAGACAGCGACCAGCGGCATCCTGCGGGTGATCGGTCAATCGCGCACCGACGTGCAGCCGGTGTTCGATACTATCGCAGCCGCCGCGATGAAGTTGTGCGTGGCCAGTTCGGCCAACGTCTGTACCTTCGACGGCGAAATGATTCACTTGGCGGCGCTCGTGAATGCCACCGAGCAAGGCGCCGACGCCGTGCGCCGGCTGTGGCCCCAGCCACCGGGCCGGCAGATGGCTGCAGCGCGCGCGGTGCTGACCTGCGACGTCGTTTCGATTCCCGATGTCCTGGATGATCCGGATTTCCGGGTGAACGAGGCGGTGCGGGCGAGCGGCTTCCGCAGCGTGCTGGCGGTGCCGCTGGTTCGCGAGGGCAAGCCGATCGGCGCGATCGCGGTCGGGCGGCCCGATCCGGGGTCCTTTCCCGACGAGCAGATCGCGTTGCTGCAAACCTTCGCCGCTCAGGCGGTCATCGCGATCGAGAACGTGCGGCTTTTCACGCAGCTCCAATCGCGCAACGCGGAGCTGACCGAGGCGCTGGAGCAGCAAACCGCCACCAGCGAGATTCTCAGTCTGATCGCCAGTTCTCCGAACGACACGCAACCGGTGTTCGACCTGGTCGCACAACGCGCGGGCAAGCTGTGCAGCGCGGAGGTCGCTGTCGTTTCGCGCGTGAACGGTGACATCATCGATATGGCCGCGATGCATGGAGCCGGACCCGACGCCGTGGAGAAGGTCCGTGCCGTGTATCCGATGCGCGCCGACGCGCAAACCATCACTGCGCGCACGGTGCGCAGCGGCAAGGTCGTTCACGTGCACGACGTGCTCGCCGAACCCGACTATCCGACCAAGGACTTCGCGCGCGCCGCGAACTTCCGCGCGGGACTGGGCATCCCGATCGTCCGCGATTCGCAGGTGATCGGGACGATTTTTGTCGGACGATCGACGCCGGGGCCGTTTCGCGATTCCCAGGTCGAGCTCCTCCAGACCTTCGCCGACCAGGCGGTCATCGCGATCGAGAATGTTCGCTTGTTTAAGGAGCTCGAGGGGCGCAACCGCGATCTCACCGAATCGCTCGAGCAGCAGACCGCGACCAGCGACATCCTGCGCGTGATCAGCCAGTCCCCGACCGATACGCAGCCGGTGTTCGATACGATCGTGACTGCTGCGATGAACCTGTGCGGAGCCGTCTCCGCGAATGTCTTCACGTTCGACGGCGAATTGATTCACCTCGCGGCGCTGGTTAACGCGACGACCGAGGGCGCCGACGCGATGAGAGGCTTGTGGCCGAGACCGCCTGGCCGCGACATGGCGGCGGCCCGGGCGATCCTGACCTGCAGCGTAGTGGCCATCCCGGATGTCCTCGAGGACGCCGAGTTTGCCGCGCCTACCGCCGTCGCTTCCGGCGGCTTTCGCAGCATTCTCGCGTTTCCTCTCGTTCGAAACGGGATGCCGATCGGCGCCATCGTCGTCGGGCGTCCCAATCCTGGCCCGTTTCCAGACACCCAGATCGAGCTGCTCAAGACCTTCGCCGACCAGGCCGTTATCGCGATTGAGAACGTGCGCCTGTTCAAGGAGCTCGAGGGGCGCACCGCCGAGCTAACGCAGTCGGTGGGCGAAATGCGCGCGCTGGGCGAGGTCGGGCAGGCGGTGAGCGCGACGCTCGATCTGGGAACCGTGTTGCGCACCATCGTGACGCGCGCCAACGAGCTCGCCGCGATGCAGGGGTGCGCAATCTACGAATACGACGGGCAGAGCGCCGAGTTCCATCTGCGCACCGCCGACGGCCTGCCCGACGAGCTCGTGGCCGCATTGCAGGCCGACCCGATCCGCAAGGGCGAAGGCGCGCTCGGCCAGCTGGCGGTGGTGGGCGAGCCCGTGCAGGTTACCGACATCGTCGACGGCCGCGTATACCAGAGCCGGGTGCGCGAAATCCTGTTGCGCCTGGGTTATCGATCGCTGCTGGCGGTGCCGCTGCAGCGCGAAAATGACCTGCTGGGCGGCCTGGTGGTCAATCGCAAGACCGCCGGCGAGTTCGCACCGGAAATCATCGCGTTGCTGCAGACCTTCGCCTCGCAGTCGGCGCTGGCGATCCAGAATGCGCGACTGTTCCGAGAAATCGAGGACAAGAGCCGGCAGCTCGAGGTCGCCAGCCAGCACAAGAGCGAATTCCTCGCCAACATGTCGCACGAGCTGCGCACCCCGCTCAACGCGATCATCGGGTTCTCGGAGGTGCTCGCGGAGAAGATGTTCGGCGAGGTGAACGACAAGCAGGCCGAATACCTCGCCGACATCCTCGATTCGGGACGCCACCTCCTGTCGCTCATCAACGATATTCTCGATCTCTCGAAAATCGAAGCGGGGCGAATGGAGCTCAATCTAAGCGAGTTCAGCTTGCCATCGGCGATCGACAATACGTTGATGCTGCTACGCGAGCGTGCGCATCGCCGCGATATCGCGCTTGCCTGCACGATCGATGATGGGCTGGGAAGCATCCAGGCCGACGAGCGCAAGGTGAAGCAGGTGGTGCTGAATCTGCTCTCCAACGCGCTCAAATTCACGCCGGAAGGAGGTCGTATCGACGTGCGCGCCGCGCGACGCAATGGCTGCGCCGAGATCGCAGTTACCGACACCGGCGTCGGCATTGCGCCGGACGATCAGGCTGCCGTGTTCGAGGAGTTTCGCCAGGTCGGCACCGCGTCGAAAAAAGTCGAAGGAACGGGGCTGGGGCTCGCGATTTCACGAAAATTCATCGAGCTGCACGGGGGCCGCATCTGGGTTGAGAGCACGCTCGGCGAGGGCTCGACGTTCGCCTTTACGCTGCCGCTTTCACGCGAAACCCCGCCCGTGGGCTGTCAGCCGCGCCGGTGACGGCGAGCGCCCCTTACCACCGGCATCCGCTGTCGCCGATTGCGCTCGCCACCAGCGGCACCGCCGCCAGCAATCCCATGCCCGCGTAGGCGTCGCGGCAGTCGGGTTTGATCGCCTTTTCGAGCGCGCGCGCTTCCTTCGATGCGCGCTCGGGGGGCGGCGGGACCACCGGGATCAGCCCACGCGAGCCCGCGCCTTCGCGCGCGATCGCGCGCTTTTTCGCGCCCTCCAGGTCGATGCGCGGAGCCGCTCCCGGCTCCGCAGGCACGTCGGTGCGCGGCTTGAACATGTCTTCGTCGGGTGACGGTGCACCGAAACGCAGTCGTGAGGGCTCGCCGGCCGGTGCTTCGGGGCGGGCGGGTACGGTCGCTGCAGGGCCACCCGCGGGCGTGCTGCGCTCGGCGGGGCGTGCTGCCGGCGATGCCTCGCTCGGCACGCTCCTCGGCGCCGTCGGCGCGGCAGGTGCGGCGGGGGCGGGAGCGGATTGTGGAGGCAGTGCGGCGGGAGCGGTCTCGCGCGGCGCGCGGGGTGCCACCGCTTCCGGACGCGTCGCCGGCTCCATCGTCACACGCGGCGGCGCGGCGACCGGCGGCGCCGCAGGAGCAGCGGCAGGCGGCTCGACCGGTGGGGTGATAATGCGCTCGGCCGGCGCGGCAGGCGAAGGTTGTGATGGACGCGGCTTCGCGTCGGGCGCCGGCGGCGCGGGCACGATTTCGGGTTCTGCACGCGGCGGAGGCGCGGTCGGCGGCGCGATCACGCGCTCGATCGGCGCTGGCGGACCCCGCGGTGCCGGGGCGATGTCCTGGCGTGGTGCGGGTGCAGGCAGCGGGGGGACCGGAGCCTCGTGCGGCAAGGATTGAACCGACGGCGCGGCTTCGCGCTGCGCGGGTTCGAATGCACGGTCGATGCCCGGCGCGACCGGAACGTCGCGCAAAGGCGCAGGAGCGATAGGCGCAGCCGGCGGCGAAAGCGGAGGCGGCGCCACGACCGGCTCCCGCTCGACCGGCACGGGCGTCGGGAGGGTGGCTGGCGGCGCGTACGGTTTCGGCACCTCTTCGGGGGCGTCGAGATTCAATCGCGGCACCGATTCCGCAGCGGGCTGCGGTTCGGGTTCCGCGGCGCTGGGTGGCGAGGGTGCAGGTGCCGGGGACGGCGCGGGTGCGGGAGGTGGCGCACTCGATGACGCTGGTGGAGGACGTGCCCCGGCTCGCGGCGGCGCGGATGACGCCGGCGTTGATTCGCGTCTCGCTGCGGCCGCAGGCGTGGCGGCCGGTTCGGAAAGCAACGCACTGCCCGGCGTCGCGCTGGGCGCGCCAGGCGAAAGCCTGAACGCGTCGCCGCGCTCGCTGCTTAACGCGCGCAGGTCAACGTTGAGCGAATCGCCGAAGTCGCGATCGCGTCGCGCGCCGCTGTAGGTGGCACTCCCGAACAGCACCACGATCCATAGATGCAACAGCATCGACAGCACGATGAATCGAAACAGCTTCGGCTCATCGAAGCGAAGCGTTTGAGTCGAGCGGCGAAGGGGAATGCGCGCGATCACGGGTCTGGTGCGGGTCCGAAGCTTCAACGGGCGCGTGACGCGGCCCTCTCACTGCAGTTCGGATCACGCAAAGGCTAAGCGCGGTCGGCTGCATCGCGATTCTGCCACGCCTCGCTTCGGCCCGACGCGGGCATTTGCTCTGCATTCTCATCGTCCGATCAGTTTCCCTCAGTTTCCCTCAGTTCCCCTCAGTTCCCCTCAGTTCCCTCAGTTCCCTTTACACTTCAAGTTCACGCGTCGCCGCTCTTCGAACGGACGTCACGACCTCAGGAGGAATTCATGAAAACCGTTGCTCGCTGCGGCATCGCTCTGGCTGCGCTCACCTTTGCGACGTCGAGTCTTGCCGACGTCGCCGTGCCCGCGCCAGGCACCAGCCCGCGCGTCGATGCGATCAAGAAAGCGGGCGTGCTGCGCGTCGGCGTCCTGGCGAACGCGCCGTGGCTGGTCGAAAACACGTCCGGATCCGGCGAGGCGTGGAGCGGGCCGGCGTGGCTGCTGGCCAACGAGTACGCCAGGCGCCTCAACGTCAAGCTCGAAGCGGTGCCGGTGAGTCACGAGACCAAGGTCCCGGTGCTGGCGTCGAACCAGGTCGACATCTCGGTCACTCCGCTCGCCGAGACGCCCGACCGCCTAAAGGTGGTCGATTTCATCATCTACTCGAATACCAGCGTGTGTATGTTCGGCCTCGCGTCCAATCCGAAATTCGCCGGCGCGAAGACCGTGGATGACCTCAACAAGCCCGAGATCACCATCGCGTATTACACTGGGGGAGGCGAGGAGGGATGGGTCAAGGAGCGCTTTCCCAAGGCGCAGCTGCGCGGCGTGCCCGGGTCCGGTACGGCCCCGGTCGAAGAGGTGATGGCCAATCGCGCCGATGCGGTCCCGATCAATCGCGTTCCCTGGGTTGCGATGGGCCGCAAGCTCAAGCAGCTTGCGGTGCTGCCCAAGGACAACAACTGCCAGAACAGCACCGAAAAGGCCGCGCCGGTGGGCATGGCCGTCGACAAGAATCAGACGGCCTTCCTCACCTGGGCGCGCGCGGTCGAGAAGGAGCTCGAAGCGAAGCTCAAGGCTGACGAGGCTAGGGTCGTCGACACGATGAAGTAGCGCCCCTGGCGGCCCGACGGGCGGAGAGCGCCGCGCCGGGAGGCCTGGCCGCATGGACTTCGATTTTTCCGTCATCACCGAGCACTGGCGCTTTCTCGCGTCGGGGATCGGCGTCACGCTGATGCTGTCGGCGGTGTCCGGCGTGACCAGCATCGCTGCGGGCTTTGTCGTGGCGATGCTGCGCCTGTACGGACCGCGCAGGCTGCGCCCGCTGGTCGTGGTCTACATCGACTCGATGCGCGCCATCCCGGTGTTGGTGGTTCTGGTCTGGACTTTTTTTGCGCTGCCGATCGTGAGCGGGCTGACGATGCCGCCATTTTTTGCAGCGCTGATCGGTCTCACCGTGCATCTAGCGGCATACGTCGCCGAGATCGTGCGCGCCGGCGTCGAATCGGTGCGGCCGGGACAGACGCGCGCGGCGCTCGCACTAGGCATGTCGCGCGCGCAGATTGTGCGCCGGATCGTGCTGCCGCAGGCGATCGTGCGCATGTTGCCCGCGTTCGGCTCGCTGCTGTCGGTCACCATCAAGGACACCGCGATCGCGTCGGTGATCGCGGTGCCGGAGCTGATGCGGCAATCGGAGACGCTCGCCGGACAGAGCTTCCAGCCGATCGAGGTCTACACCTTCGCAATGCTGGTGTATTTCGTGATCCTGTTTCCGGTCACGCGCGGCGTCGATCTGTTCTACCGCCGCGTCGCGCACCTGGGGCGGTCATGAGCGCCAACACTCGACCGCGTCGCCCCGAACGGCTCAATGCCCAATGCGCCGGAGCGCGCAGCGCGAAGGTAGTCCAATGAGCTTCGACTGGAGCGTCGTCTGGTCGCATCGCCAGGAGTTGCTGGCGGCAACCGGCACGACCATTCTGCTCACGTTCGCGACCATGGCGATCGCGGTGCCGTGCGGATTGATCGTCGCTGCTCTGCGCCTGTATGCGTGGGCGCCGGTGCGCGCGCTCGCCACCGCGTACGTCGAGCTCTTTCGCAACCTGCCGCTGATCCTGGTCGTGTTCTGGGCGTTCTATGTGCTGCCGATCTCGACCGGGCTCGGCCTCTCCCCACTGGCGACGGGCCTTGCCGCGCTGGCGCTCAACGTTACCGCGTACAACGCCGAGACGTTTCGCGCGGGCATCAATTCGCTGCGCCGCGGACAGGTCGAGGCGGCGATGGCGCTGGGCATGAGTCGCACGCAGGCGCTGCGTCGGGTGCTCGTGCCGCAGGCGCTGCGCCGCGTGTTGCCGGTGCTCGCGAGCACCTGGGTATCGCTTTTCAAGGACACATCGCTGGTATCGGTGATTGCGGTGAGCGAGCTCGCATACGTGACGATGCAGATTCGGTCGCAAACGTATCGCGTGCTCGAAATGCTGACCGCGATGGCGGCGATCTACTGGCTGCTGGGCTACCCGCAGGCCAAGCTGGTGGACTGGATGCAGCGGCGCTTCGCGGTGACCGAATGAGCGCCGCCGGGCCGTCCCAAGGCGCTCGCCCCCCTTGGGGGGAGGTCGCGCAGCGACTTCGGGGGGGAGACGAATGAGCGCCGTCGGGCCGTCCCAAGGCGCTCGCCCCCCTTGGGGGGAGGTCGCGCAGCGACTTCGGGGGGGAGAGAAATGAGCGCGCAGCCGCAGCCCGCCGTGCGCGCGATGGCGGCCACTCCGCTGATCATCCGCTACCGCGGCGTGATCAAGCGCTACGGAAAGTTCGAGGCGTTGAGCGGGGTCGAGCTCGACGTGCACGCCGGCGAGGTAGTGTGTCTGATCGGACCTTCGGGCTCAGGCAAGTCGACGCTGCTCCGTTGCACCAACGGCCTGGAAAGCATCGATGGCGGCGACATCGAGTTCGAGGGCGCCGCGCTGCCGCGCGACGAGCGCGCACTGCGCGCGGTGCGCACGCGCATGGGAATGGTGTTCCAGAGCTTCGAATTGTTTCCGCATCTGAGGGCGATCGAAAACGTCGCCGAAGGACCACGCACGGTGTTGCGCATGGATACGAAGGAAGCGACGGCACGCGCGAGCGCGATGCTGGCCAAGGTCGGTCTCGCCGACAAGGCCGCGAACTATCCTTCGGCGCTGTCGGGCGGGCAGCAGCAGCGCGTCGCGATTGCGCGCGCACTTGCGATGCAGCCCGACGTCATGCTCTTCGACGAGCCCACCTCGGCACTCGACCCGGAAACCATCGGCGAAGTGCTGAGCGTGATGAAGACGCTGGCCGACGAGGGCATGACCATGGTCGTGGTCACGCACGAGATGAGCTTCGCGCGCCGGGTCGGCGACTGGGTGGCGGTGTTCGACGCCGGGCGGATCGTCGAGCAGGGTCCGCCCGCACAGATCTTCGACGCACCGCTCACCGAGCGCACGCGCGATTTCCTGGGGCACCTCGGCTGGAGCGGCTAGCGCCTGGACAGCGCCTAATCTTCCAGCAGGTACGAGCGGCTGTCCTCAAAAAAATGCGCGCCGGCGTCCGAGCGCACCGCGGTCCCCACGCCGGAAGCGGTCAGCACTTCCAGCAGCAGCGCGCTCGCAACGCCGCCGTCGATGATGTGCACCGAGCGCACGCCCTCGCGCACCGCGTCGAGGGCGGCGCGCACGCGCGGCACCATGCCGCCCTGGACGATGCCGTCGCGCAGCAGCGCTTCGGCTTCGGTCGCGGTGATGATGTAGACGATCGATCCGTCGCGACCGTGCACGCCGGCGATGTTGGTCATCAGGATCAGCTTCTCGGCCCGCAGCGCGCGCGCAAGGCGCCCCGCGAGCAGATCGGAATTGATGTGATACGCGGTGCCGTCGGCGCCGACGCCGATGGGCATGATTACCGGTACGAACTCGCGCGAAAGCAGCAGGTCGATGAGTCCGGTGTCGATGCTCTCGACGTCGCCGACGAAGCCGATATCCTCGGCGCTGATGCCTTCGACGCTGCGCTGTCGCGCGTGGATGAATCGGCCGTCCTGGCCATCGAGCCCGACTGCGCGGCCGCCGTGGCGGTTGATGAGCCCGGCGAGTTCCTGGTTGAGCTCGCTCAGCGCCATTTCCACCACCGTGAGCGCGCGCTCGTCGGTGACGCGCACGCCGTCGCGGCGCCGCGCCTCCATGCCCATCTGCTGCATCAGCTCGTCGATGCGCCATCCACCCCCGTGCACGACAATGGGCTTCATGCCGACCAAGCGCAGCAGCGCGATGTCGCGCGCGAATCCTGCCTTGAGCACCGGATCGGTCATCGCCTTGCCGCCGAAGCGCACCACCAGCGTCTTGCCGTGGTACGCGCGGATGTAGGGGAGCGCCTCGGCGAGAATCGCGCCGCGATTGACGGTGGCCATGCGTGGTCCGGTCCTTCAGGTCTGCATGGTTTCGATGTTCTGATCGGTGGCGATCGCGCTTTCCTGCAGAACCTCGACGGCGTAGCCCGCGGCGACCCAGGCGTCGAGTCCGCCATAGAGCGGACGCACGCGGGTGAAGCCATGGCTCATGAGCCTTTTCGCCGCGTGCGCTGCGGAGGATTCATTGGGGCAGGTGCAGTAGAGGACGATGTCGCGATCCCGCGGCAGGTCCTTTACGTGCTGCTCCATCGCATTCAGGGGGACGTGACGCGCCCCCGGGATACGGGACGGTTGCATGCCGAGCGCGGTCGGTGAGCGCACGTCCACGACGACCGGACGCGCGCCCGATTCCATGAGCCGGTAGAGTTCGTCGACGCTGATGCGCGCCATGCGCAGCTTCGCGTAGAAGCGCCGGCGTTCCCACCACTTGTAGGCGGCGTAGGCCAGGAACAACGCGACGGTGACCACGATTGCCTTGCTCCCGAAATCCTCGGCACGAGCGATGAGGTATTCGACCTGGCGCCCGAACAGCGCGCCCCCGCCGACTCCCGCGGCGACCCACAGCGCGGCGCCAATCCCGGTGAAGAACAGGAACGTCGAAATCCTGATATGCGTCGCACCCGCCAGCGGCGGCGCGATCAGCGACAGGCCGGGGACGAACTTGGCGACGACCAGCGCGTTCATGCCCCAGCGCTCGAATCGCGACTGCGTCTCGCTGACGCACGAGTCGGGGGTCAGCGAGATCTTGCAAAGCGTCTTCATCACTCCGTTGCCGTAGCGCCGGCCGATCGCGTACCAGATCGAGTCCGCCAGGAGACATCCGAGCATCGCGACCAGGAACACCAGCGCGAGCGAAAGCTGTCCGCTCGCTCCGAGGGCGCCCGCGACTACCAGTGTCGGAATGGCCGGGATCGGAAGCCCGATCTGCTCGACGAGCACGTTGATGAATACCAACAGAAGGCCGTATTCACTGAGCAGGGCGACGAGGTCGTGCGTCATGTGCTTGCCGATCGCGGGGTACGGCGCAAATATGCCTTGCCATCATAGCCGACCCCGGCGCAGCTCGCGCGCGAGGCCCTATCCACCGCGGGTGGTGAGTCGCTCTCCACCGCAGGTGGTAAGTTGCTCTCCACCGTAGGTCGTAAGTTGCTGTCCACCGCAAGTGGTTGAGTTGGTGTCCACCGCGCATGCGGTGACGGCGTTATTGTGCTGACGTAAACTTGACGCGTGACCCGCGGCTCGCGGGACACAACGGAGATTCGGCGCAAAGGACGATGCCAGAGCTCGACGAATGGTCTTTTCCCAGCGACTTGCAGCCGCGGGCGAGCGAAGTTTCGTTCGACCTCGCTGAGGCGCTGCGCTCGCTGGTACTGATCCGCGCCGAGATTCCGGAGAATGCGTTCACCGCGTCGGTGCTGGGCACCGAGCGCGTCGGCAATGGCGTCGTGATCGGCGAGGATGGCTTGATCCTGACCATCGGATACCTCATCACCGAGGCCGAGACGATCTGGCTGCACGCGCACGACGGCAGCGTGATTGCGGGTCACGCACTCGCCTACGATTTCGCCACCGGTTTCGGACTGGTGCAGCCGCTCGGACGCATCGGCGCGCCGGCGCTCGCGCGCGGACGGTCCGAGTCGGCAGCAGTGGGCTCGGAAGTCCTCGTGCTCGGGCACGGGGGTCGCTCGCACGCGCTCAAAGCAGGCGTGTTCGCGAAGCGCGAATTCGCAGGTTACTGGGAGTACCTGCTCGATGAGGCGCTGTTCACCTCGCCGGCGCACCCCCAATGGGGCGGCGCCGCGCTGGTCGCCAAGGACGGTCGCCTGATCGGCGTTGGGTCGCTGTTCGTGCAGGAGGCGATCCAGGGCAGCACGGTGCAGGGCAACATGTTCGTGCCGATCGATCTGCTCGAGCCGATGCTCGAAGACCTGCTGCGCTTCGGCCGAACGCGGCAGACGCCGCGACCTTGGCTCGGCATGTACACCGCCGAGAACGAAGGGCGACTGGTGGTCGGAGGGCTGGCCAGGGGCGCGCCTGCCGAGGCCGCCGGCATTCGCCTGGGCGATGTCGTGCTCGAGGTCGATGGTGCGCCTGCGTCTGGACTCGCGGACCTGCTGCGCAAGACGTGGAGCGTCGGCGCGGCCGGCGTCGAGGTTCCGCTGACCATCGGCCGCGAGGCCGAGGTCAAGCACATTCGCGTGCGTTCCGCCGATCGTCACGATTACCTGCGCAAGCCTGCACTGCAGTAATGCTCTCCCGCGCCGCCCAGGCCGCTTCAGGGCCCGGCGACCGCGGTCTTGTATTCCCAGCCGCCACCGAGAGCCTTGGCGACGTCGACCACCGCCAGCCGGACGTCGCGTGCGGCGACGATCTGCAGCGATTGCGCCTGCAGCAGCTGACGCTGCACGTCGAGCACTTCGAGGTATGGTGAGTAGCCCGACGTGTAGCGCAAGTCGGCGAGCTCGAGTGATTTCTGCAACCGGCCCGTGCGCTCGGTTTGCGCAGCCAGCGCGTCGCGCGTGGTCTGGTTTGCCGACAGCGCATCGTGCGCGTCGCGAAACGCCGATTGCACCGTCTGCACATAGCGCACCACGCTTTCGTCGCGCTGCGCGGTCCGCAGCTCGACGGTATCGTTGATGAGCGCAAGCCCGATCAGGGGTTGCACCAGGCCGGCTCCGATGCTCCATAGCAGCGCCGGGCCGCTGAACAGGCTTTTCATGACGTTGGATTCGGAACCAAAGGCACCGGTGAGCGAAAGCGACGGGAAGTAGTCCGCGCGCGCGACGTCGATACGCTGGTTCGCCGCCGCGAGCTGCTTTTCCGCATCACGGACGTCGGGGCGGCGCTCCAGCATTTCCGAGGGCAGCTGAGCCGGCAGGTCGGGCACCGCCAGCAGCCGTACCATCTGCACATCGCGATCGAACTTCGGCTCGAACACCTCGCGCGGTGAGCGCCCGAGCAGCACCGCAAGCGCGGACATGTTCTCGCTGACCGCGCGCTGCGCGACTGCGACGTCGGAGGCGACTGCGGCGCGCTCGGCCTGCGCGGTCGCAAGATCGAATTCGCCGATCACGCCGGCATTGAAGCGATCGGTCTGCAGCACCACCGTATCGGTGCGCAGGCGCAGCGTGTCACTGAGCACGGAAAGCTGCGCGTCGGACGCGAGTAGGCGGAAGTACGCGCGCGCGACCTCGGCGGCGACCACGGTGCGCACGGTTTCGCGAGCGAATTGCGATGCGAGCAGGTCGTTCTGCGCAGCCTTGGTCGCGGTGCTGTATTTGCCCCACAGGTCGACTTCGTAAGACGCGTTGAGGCTGGCCACGAAGTCGTTGCCGATCGCCGGAACGCCTGCAGGGATGGGGATGGTGCCGACCAGCGTCTGCCGGCTGCGCGCGGCATTGAATCCCGCGTTGAGCTGCGGCAGTTGCCCGAATTGGACGATCTTGTACTGCGCGCGCGCCTGATCGACGCGTGCGATCGCGGCGGCGAGATCGAGGTTTCGCGCAAGCGCCTCGTCGACCAGCGAAGTGAGGGTCGGATCGCCGAAGGCGGTCCACCAGCGCTCGAGCGCAGGATCGTTGGCGCTCGTCTTGGGAAGATCGAGGACGGGTGGCGCGGTGGGTGTGGTGCTGCAGCCGGTCACGCCGGCCGCGAATGCGAGCGCAAGGGTGAGTTTACGCAAGTTCGTCTCCAGGCTTGATGATTGGCGGATGGCCCGGGGTGTGCGGCGGCTCGTGGCTGGCCGTCTGCAAGTGCCTGACTTCGTCGATCAGCTCGTCGTGCGAGCGCCGCTCGATCAACCGCCGCTCCACTATTGCGCGGTAGAACAGCGGCACGAAGAAGATCGCGAGGAACGTCGCGGCCAGCATCCCGCCCATGACGCCGGTGCCGATCGACCGGCGCGCACCGGCGCCCGCGCCGGTCGAGATCGCGAGCGGCAGCACGCCGAGGATGAACGCCAGCGACGTCATCAGGATCGGGCGGAAGCGCAGGCGCGCCGCTTCGATCGCGGCCGCCGACGGCGACAGCCCCTCGTGGTGCTTGAGCACCGCGAACTCGACGATCAGGATCGCGTTCTTCGCGGCGAGGCCAAGCAGCGTGACCAGGCCGATCTGGAAGTAGACGTCGTTGGTCATGCCGCGCAGCCAGATCGCCGCCAGCGCACCGAAGGTTCCGAAGGGCAGCGCCAGCAGCACCGAAAGCGGCAGCGACCACCTTTTCGTACTGCGCGGCGAGGATCAGGAACACCATGATCACCGCGAGCCCCAGCGCGAAGGTCGACGCGCCGCTGGACTTCTTCTCCTGGTACGACGTGCCGCCCCAGTCGTAGCTGAAATCGGCGGGCAGCACCTCGCTGCGCGATCTGCTCCACGTGCGCGATCGCCTGGCCCGAGCTCACGCCCGGCGCGCCTGGCCGAGGATCTTGACCGCCGGAAGATTGTTGAAGCGGTCGAGCGCGTCGGGCCCGGACGAATACGTCGACCGTGGCGAGCGACGAGAGCGGAATCATCTCGCCCTTGGCCGAGCGCACGTAGACGGCGCCGATGTCGTCGGGGCGGCGTGCGGTACTGCGGCTCGGCCGACATCAGCACCTGCCAGGTGCGCCCGGACTTGTTGAAATCGTTGACGTAATAGTTGCCGAGCGTCGCCGACGAGCGCGTTGTACACGTCGTAGATCGGCACGCCGAGCGTCTTCGCCTTTTCGCGGTCGACGTCGACGTAGAGCTGCGGCACGGTGGCGCGCCACAGCGTCTGCACGTAGCCGAGCTGCGGGTCGCCGTCGCGTCTTGGCGAGGAACGCCTGCGTGACCTCCGACAGGCGCTTCGGGCCGCCCTCGCCGCGGTTCTGGATGTAGAACTCGAAGCCGCCCGCGGTGCCGAGGCCGAAGATCGCCGGCGGGTTGAAGGCGAGCACCAGCGCTTCCTTGATGCCCGGCGGTCTTGCCGAAGAGCTCGCCGACCAGCTGCGCCGCAGTCACCGTGCGCTCGTCCCACGGCTTCTGCGTGACGAAGATCGTCGCCGCGTTGTTGCGAAAGCCGCCGCCGAGGAAGTCGAAGCCGGTGAAGGCGACGATGTCGTGATTGTTGGGGTTGGAGCGGATCGCCTCCTCGACCTGTGCCACCACCTTGTCGGTGCGCTCGAGCGTCGCGCCATCGGGCAGGATCACGGCGCTGATGTAGAAGCCCTGGTCCTCGTCGGGCACCAGGCTGCCCGGGCGTGATGCGCCACAGCCCGATCGTCAGCGCCACCATGCCGACGAAACAGCACCGCGCCGATGACGCCGCGCCGGAGCATGCAAGACGACGCCGTCCGTGTAGTGCGTCGGTGATGCGCGCGAACCAGCGGTTGAACGCCGCGAAGAAGCGGTTCGGCGGCTCGTGCGGCTGCAGGATCAGCGCGCACAGCGCGGGCGAGAGCGTCAGCGCCACCATGCCCGAGATCACCACCGAGATCGAGATCGTGACCGCGAACTGGCGGTAGAGCTCGCCGGTGAGCCCGCCGAGGAACGCGATCGGCACGAACACCGCGCGTGAGCGTCAGCACGATGGCGATGATCGGGCTGGTGACCTCGCGCATCGCCTTGATCGCCGCGTCGCGCGGCGGCGAGCCCGTCCTCGCGCATGATGCGCTCGACGTTCTCCAGCACGACGATCGCGTCGTCGACGACGATGCCGATCGCGAGCACCATGCCGAACAGCGTCAGCGTATTGATCGAGTAGCCGAGCAGGTAGATGCCGGCGAAGGTGCCGATCAGCGAGACCGGCACCGCGGCGAACGGGAATCAGCGCGGCGCGCCAGCTCTGCAGGAACAGGTACACGACCAGGAACACCAGCACCATCGCCTCGCCCAGCGTCTTCATCACCTCGCGGATCGACACCTCGACGAAGCGCGTCGTGTCGTACGGGATCGCGTAGGTCAGGCCTTCGGGAAAGCGCTGCGCGATCCCGTCCATCGTCGACCTTCACGCTCTTCGCGACCTCGAGCGCGTTGGCGCCCGGCGGCAGGAAAATGCCGACCAGCGTCGCCGGCTTGCCGTTGTAGCGGCCGATGAACTCGTAGTCGCGCGAGCCGAGCTCGACGCGCGCGACGTCGCGCCAGCCGCACGATCGAGCCGTCGGGATTGGCGCGGACGATGATCTGCTCGAACTCGCTTGGCATCGGTGAGGCGTCCCTGCGTCGTGATCGTGTAGACGAGGTCCTGGTTGCTCGCCGATCGGCGACTGGCCGATCTTGCCCGCGGCGAACTGCGCGTTCTGCTCGTTGACCGCGGTGATGACGTCGGCCGGCGTCAGCTTGAGCTGCGCCAGGCGATCGGGCTTGAGCCAGATGCGCATCGCGTAGTCCTTTGCGCCGAAGATCTGCACGTTGGTCGTGCCGGGCAGGCGCTTGAGCTGGTCGAGCACGTTGAGCGTCACGTAGTTGCGACGTGAACAGATCGTCGTAGCGCCCGTCGGGCGAGTAGAACGCGAGCACCTGCAGGAACGACGGAGCTGCCGCGCTCGACGGTCACGCCCTGCCGGCGCACTTCCTCGGGCAGGCGCGGCTCGACCTGCTTGACGCGGTTGTTGACGTTGACCGCCGCGATAGTCGACGTTGGTGCCGATATCGAACGTGACCTGGATCTGCACCGTGCCGTTGGATTGCGACGACGAGCTCATGTAGATCATGCCCGGCACGCCGTTGATCGCGTTCTCGATCGGCGAGGCGACCGTCTGCTCGAGCGTCGTCGCCGAGGCGCCCGGATACACCGCCTGCACGGTGACGACCGGCGGTGCGATCTCGGGATACTGGGCGATCGGCAGCGATGCGCATCGCCGCGAGCCCGGCGAGCACGAGGAACGATCGAGATGACGGTCGCGAAGATCGGCCGGTCGATGAAAAAGCGCGAAAACATGAGAGGGGCGTCCTGTCGCTTATTTGCCGGCGGGGGCGGGTGCTGGGGCGGAGGCCGGGGCGGGCGCTGCGCCGGCGGCGCCGGCAGGCGCTGCGGCGGCGATCTTGATCGGCGCGCCGGGCTGCAGGCGCGCGATGCCGTCGACGATGACGACGTCGCCCGCCTTGAGACCCGACTCGATCTGCCACAGGTTGGTCCCGTTGCTGTCGACCCAGTCGCCGACGACGACCGTACGCTGCGACGCGACGTCCTTGCCGTCCTTGTCCTTGGCAGCGACGTAGACGAACTTGCCCTGCGGACCGTCGAGCACCGCCACCTGCGGCACCGCGAGCGCGTTCTTGCGCTGCGCGCCGCGAAGGACGACGCGCACGAACTGGCCGGGTTTCAGCGCGGCGTCGGAATTGGCGACTTCGGCGCGCATCTCGTAGGTACCGGTGGAAGGATTCACGCGGGTGTCGGAAAAATTGATGCGACCGCGGCGCGGAAAGGTCGAGCCGTCGGAAAGCTTCACGCTGACGTCGTAGCGCGTTGTCCTTGGGCAGCACGAGCTGCCCGGCTGTCACGGCGCGAGTGAGTCGCAGCTGCTCGTTCTCCGAAATATTGAAGGTGATCCAGATCGGATCGGTCTGGGAGATCATCGTGAGCAGCGTGTCGTTGGCGGTGACGAGGCTGCCCTCGGACTTCATCGCGCGACTCGACAGTCCGGCGATCGGCGCCACCACCTTGGTGTACCCGAGGTTGAGCTTGATCTCGTCGACCTTCGCCTGCGCGGCCTGCACCGCGGCCGCGGCGAGCTCGGCGTTGGAGGCGGCGTCGTCGGCCTCCTTCTGCCCGATCGCCTTGCGCTCGGCGAGCGGGATCAGGCGAGCGCGCTCGCGGTCGGCCTGCGCCTTCTGCGCGCTGGCGTGGGCGAGATCGGCCTCGGCGGCCGCCACCTGCGACTGATAGAGCTTGGGATCGATGATGAACAGCGGCTGCCCCGTCTTTACTGGAGCACCCTCCTGATAGAGCCGTTTCTCGAGAATGCCGGTCACCCGTGCCCGCACCTCGACGTCCTTCGAGCCCAGCGTCTGGGCGACGTATTCGAAGGACACGGGGAAATCCTTGGGCGTGACCGTCATCGTGGTCACTTCAGCCGGGGGCATGCTGAATCCGCCGGGGGGCGGGGCTTTTCCGCAGGCTGCCGCCAGCAAGCCCGCGGCAAGCAGGCAACTCAGACGGGTGACGCGGAAAATTGTGGCACGGCTTACCATCGATGAACTCCTGAGTACGCGGAGGGGACTAGCTGCGACTTGCAACCGATGGAAATGTTACATACAATCGCGAATGTTTGTAAAGCACTTATTTTTGAATCGACGAATGAGTAGTCCATGGTACGGAAGACCAAGGAGGCCGCTGCAATCACCCGCCAAGCTTTGATAGATGCGGCGGAGGTGGTGTTTTGCAAGTACGGCGTGACGCGAACCTCGTTGGCCGAAGTCGCGGCGCAGGCTGGCGTGACCCGCGGCGCGGTCTATTGGCATTTCAGGAACAAGGCGGACCTGTTCAAGGCGATGTGCGCACGCGCCACGCTGCCGCTGGAGTCGATGCTCGCGGCGGCGGCGCGCGCCGACCACGACGACCCGTTGGGGGCGCTGCGCAATCTGATGGTCGACACCTTGCAACATCTCGCCCGCGATCCGCGCACGCAGGCGGTATTCGAGATCGTCTTTTCCAAGACCGAAGCCTGCGCCGAGCTGAGCCAGGTCGCGCAGCGCCGCGACGACGAGCGCTGCCAATGCCTTGCGCAAGTCGAGATTCTGATCCGCCGGGGCATCGAGTTGGGACATCTTCCCGCGGACACCGATCCCGCGGTCAGCACGCAGATGCTGCAGTCGTGCATGGGCGGCATCATGCGCGAATGGGTCATGAACCGCGATGCCTATGACCTCGAAAGTGCCGCCCCCTCGATGGTCGATTGCATCGTGGCCGGCCTGACCACACGACCGCCGCGGCGCGGCGAGCGTATCCGTCCGCGCGTGCGTGCCCGCCCGGCAGCCCGCGCTTGAGCAGGGAATCGCGTCCCGCCGTGATGTGATTTAATGCTCGCGGGCGCGCCGCAACGAAGCGGCCGCAGCGAGGAGAAGTCCGTGCGGGGAATCGGCTGGGTGGTGGCGCTCGTTGCCGCAATCGCAGGTCACGACGCGTTCGCGCAGGCCGCGGCCCCGACGCCGCTGCGGGTGATCACTTTCAATGGGGGCTGGGACCTTCCGCTCTGGGCGGCGCAGCGTCAGGGCTTTTTCGAAGCCAACGGCGTCGATGTGCGCCTGGCATACACGCCATCGTCGGATGCGCTGGTTGCCGGCCTGTTCGACGGCCGCTACGACATTGCGCTCGCGACCATCGACAATTTCATCGCGTACCAGGAAAGTCAGGCCGACGTCCGCATCGCCGACGCGACCACCGACCTCGTCTCCTTCATGGGTGGCGATGGCGGATTTCTTTCCGTGGTCTCGGCGCCAGGCGTCAAGACCTTCGCCGACCTCAAGGGGAAAACGCTGTCGGTCGACGCGATGGGCAACGGCTTCGCGTTCGTGCTGCGCGACCTGCTCGCGCGCAATGGCGTTCGCGAAACCGATGTCACGTTACGTGCGCGCCGGCGGAACGCCGAACCGCTACCGCGACCTGGTGGCCGGCAAGCACGACGCCACCCTGCTGCGCACGCCTTTCGAGCTGCTTGCGCAAAACCGCGGCTTCAACGTGCTGGCGACCGCGGCGTCCCTGGGCGCGTACGAAGGCACTGTCGGCGCGGTGCGTCGCTCGTGGGCGCGCCAGAACGAGGCAGCGATGATCGGATTCCTGCGCGGATACCGCAATGGCGTTACGTGGGTCTGCGATCCAGAGAACCGTGACGTGGTCGAGGCACTGCTGGTCGCCAACATCCGCGACATGACGCCTGCGCTGGCGCGCCAGTCCTACGATTTGCTCGTCGCGCCCCAGGGCGGGCTCACTCGTGACGCCTCCCTAGACGTCGAGGGCATCCGCACTGTGCTCGCGTTGCGCTCCCGCTATGCGACACCGCCGCGCACGCTCGATGATCCCTCGAGGTATATCGACACCAGTTACTACGACAAGGCCTTCGGCAAGCGATGAGCAGGGTTGAGCAACGTAGCGTGAATCCAAGCGCTTCCTATCCACGAAACTCCCTAAGCAGCGAGGCGCATGGCAAAACCGAAAGCGCGTGAACCCAAGGTCGTCCGCCCGGACGACATCGATCCGCACTACCGCTGGGACCGTCCGCTGCAGGCGCCCGGTCATACGCAGGTCGACTTCGAGGAGCGCATCAATTTCCGGCGTCTGCACGATTACCGGCTGGCGCGCACGCGCGCCGCGCTTAGCGCCTCGGGACTGGGCGCGCTGCTGTGCTTCGACCAGCACAACATCCGCTACACCACCAGCACCGTGATCGGCGAATGGGCGCGCGACAAGCTCACGCGCTATTCGCTGCTCACCGGCAACGGCGATCCTTACATCTGGGACTTCGGCTCGGCAGCCAGGCACCATCGGCTGCACGCGCCGTGGCTGCATCACGATCACTGCCGCGCCGGCTTGCTCGGCTTGCGCGGCGCGGTCGGCGGCGACATCACGCTGTTCCGCGATGCCGCACGCGAGATCAAGTCGATCCTCGATGCCGAAGGCGTCGGCAACATGCCGCTGGGCCTGGACGTCGTCGAGCCGCCGATGCTGTTCGAGCTGCAGAAGCTCGGCATCGAGGTGCGCGACGGCCAGCAGACGACTGCTGCAGGCGCGCGAAGTGAAGAACATCGACGAGCTGACGCTGCTCAACATGGCCGCTGCGATGGTCGACGGCGTGTATCAGGACATCGCGGAAGCGCTTGAAGCCCGGCGTCAAGGAAAGCGAGATCGTTGCGCTGGCGACGGGCCGACTCTACGGCATGGGCTCCGATTGCGTCGAGGCGATCAACTCGATCTCGGGCGAGCGCTGCAGCCCGCACCCGCACAATTTCACCGACCGGCTGATCCGGCCCGGCGACCAGGCCTTCTTCGACATCATCCAGTCGTTCATGGGCTATCGCACCTGCTACTACCGGACATTCAACGTCGGACGCGCCACCGCCTCGCAGCGCAGCGCGTATCGCAAGGCGCGCGAGTGGATGGACCGCACGATCGAGCTGCTCAAGCCCGGAGTCGGCTCCGACAAGATCGCGCGCTCGCTGCCCAAGGCGAAGGACATCGGCTTCGCAAGCGAGATGGATGCGTTCGGGCTCAACTTCTGCCACGGGCTCGGGCTGGGGCTGCACGAGCGGCCGCTGATCTCGCGGCTCAACTCGTTGAAGGAGCCGATCGAGCTCAAGGTCGGGATGGTGTTCGCGGTGGAGACTTACTGCCCGGCGAGCGACGGCATCTCGGCGGCGCGCATCGAGGAAGAAGTCATCCTGACGCCGTCGGGGCCGAAGATCATCTCGCTGTATCCGGCAGAAGAGCTGCCGATCGCGAATCCGTATTGAACGCGGTCACGGTTCATGAACTCCACGGCAGGATCGAAACAGCGCATCGGATGGATCGGCATCGGCCGCATGGGCTACGCGATGGCGGAGCGGCTGGCGAAGGCAGGCGCCGACGTCACGGTGTGGAACCGCACGCGCGCGAAGGCCGAGCCGCTCGCCACGCACGGCGCGAAGATCGCGGGGCGCGTGTCCGATCTCGCCGCCTGCGACATCGTCTTCTGCATGGTCTCGACGTGGGACGACGTCAAGCGAGGTGATCGCGGGGCCAAGCGGATTGCTATCCGGCGCGCACGCGCCGAAGCTGGTCATCGAATGCTCGTCGATCTCGCTCGAGGGCTCGGCCGAGCTGCGTACGCTGCTCGCCGAGCGCGGCGTCGAGCTCCTCGCGGCGCCGGTGTCGGGCAACGCCAAGGTGATCAAGGCCGGCAAGCTGTCGTTCGTCTGCTCGGGGCCGCGCCGCGCGTACGACGAGGCGCTTCCTTACCTGAAGATGATCGCGCCAGCGGCGAGCTAGGTCGGCGAAGGCGAGCTCGCGCGCATCGTCAAGATCTGCCACAACGTCTTCCTCGGTGTGGTGACGCAATCGCTCGCGGAGATCACCGTGCTGGCGCAAAAGGCGGGCGTGCCGCGCCACGCTTTTCTCGAATTCATGAACCAGAGCGTGATGGGCTCGATGTTCTCGCGCTACAAGACGCCGGCGTTCGTGAACCTCGACTTCAAGGTGACGTTCACGCCCGCGCTGCTGCGCAAGGATCTCGACCTCGGCCTCGATGCCGCACGACGCTACGAGGTGCCGATGCCGCTCGCCTCGCTCACGCGCGACATCGTGCAAACCTTGATCGGAAACGGGTTCACCGAGCAGGATTTCGCGACGCTGCTGATGCTGCAAGCGAAGGCGTCCGGACGTGGCGCTCGAACCCGAAAACTTGGCGATCGACGACGGCTTGTCCTAGAAACGCAAGGAGGCATTGATGAAACTCATTCGCTCAATGGTTGCCCTGTGGCTGGCGGCGCTGTGTGTGCCGCTGGCGCTGGCTCAGAGCTATCCGAACAAGGCGGTGCATCTGATCGTGCCCTTCACCGCGGGAAGCGCCACCGACATTCTCGCGCGCACCTTCGGGCAAAGCCTTTCCGAAGCGTGGGGCCAGCCGGTGATTGTCGAGAACCGCCCGGGTGCCGGAGGCACGATCGGCGCGGCGGTGGTGGCCAAGTCGCCGCCCGATGGATACACGCTGCTCGTGCACTCTGCGGCGCAGGCGTACAACGCCTCGATCTACACCGATCTGCCCTATGACACCTCGCGCGATTTCGTCGACGTCGTCCCGCTCGCCGGACAGCCCAACGTGCTGGTCGTGTCGCCGGCGCTGGGCGTGAAATCGGTTGCGGAGCTGATTGCGCTCGCGAAACAGAAGCCCGGCGCGCTCAACGTCGGATCGGCGGGCACCGGTAGCGGAACGCATATCAATGCGGAGAAGTTCAAGCTGGCGGCCGGCATCGATGTCGTGCATGTCCCCTACAAGGGAACGCCCGAGGCGCTCAATGACACGCTCGCCGGACGCGTCAGCTTCTTTTTCTCGCCGATCTCTGCCGCGCTGCCCAACGTTCGCGAAGGCAAGCTGCTCGCGCTAGGCGTGAGCACCGCCAAGCGGTCGAGCGCGCTGCCCGACGTGCCGACCATCGCCGAGTCGGGACTTCCCGGATTCGACTACAACCTCTGGGTGGGTGTCTTCGCGCCCGCGGGAACGCCGCCGGACATCGTCGACAAGATCAACAAGGACGTCGGTCGTGCGCTACAGACCCCGGACGTCAAGCAACGGTTGGCGACGCTCGGTGCCGACCCTATGCCGATGACGTCGGCGGAGTTCTACAAGTTCGTGCAGAGCGAAATCGCCGACTCGGCCAAGGTCATCAAGGCTGCGGGAATCAAGGTGCAATAGGTACCGATGGCGCCGCACGAGCCACCCGGTGAGGGGCCCGCGCGGAGCGTAGGGATCCAAGGCAAGGCGAGTCGCGGCAAGGGCGCCGACACGAGGTGCGCGCACCTTAGCGTTGGATTGAGGAGGCGCCGGACGAGCGCTCGGTCTTCGATTAAGATAGCAGCCCGACCGGCGACGACGCCGGCACCCGCATCGGCGCTGGAGTGGAGGAGATGAATTCGAGCCTGGACACGTTCCCGAGGCTGTTGCTCGAGCATGCGCGCGTGCGCGGCGACCGCCCGGCGACGCGCGAGAAGGACCTCGGTATCTGGCAGACGTGGACGTGGGCCGCGGTCGCCGCCGACGTGCGCGCGCTCGCCTGCGGTCTTGCGGCGGAGGGCTTCCTCCGCGGCATGCACCTCGCGATCATCGGCGACAATCGTCCGCGCCTGTACTGGTCGATGATCGCTGCGCAGGTGCTGGGCGGCGTGCCGGTGCCGATGTACCAGGATGCGCCCGCGGCCGAATTCGTCTACGTGCTCAACGACGCCGAGATCGCCTACGCCGTGGTCGAGGACCAGGAGCAGGTCGACAAGATGCTGGAGTCGCGGCCCGTGGTGCCCTCGCTCGCGCACATCTACTACGACGACCCGCGCGGGCTGCGCAACTACGAAGGCGTGACGAGCGCTCGATGTGCTCATGGAAAAAGGGCGCGCCTTCGATCGCGCGCACCCGGGCTTTTTCGACACGGAGGTTGCGAAGGGCCGTGCCGAGGATGTGTCGGTGATGCTGTACACGTCGGGGACCACCGGCAAGCCGAAGGGCGTGTGCCAAACGCATCGCGCATTCATCGTCGCGGCGCAGGGCGGTGTCGAGTTCGACCACCTCGTCGCCGACGACAGCATGCTTTCGTACCTGCCGATGGCGTGGGTCGGCGATCACCTGTTCTCGTACGCGCAGTGGCTGGTCGCGGGTTTCACCATCAACTGTCCGGAATCCGGCGACACCGTGATGACCGACCTGCGCGAAATCGGGCCCACGTACTATTTCGCGCCGCCGCGCGTGTTCGAGAACCTGCTCACGCAGGTGATGATCCGGATGGACGATGCGAGCGCGATCAAGCGCTGGCTGTTCGGACATTTCACCGGCGTCGCACGTCGCTGCGGTGCCGACCTGCTCGACGGCAAGCCGGTAAACGCGATCGATCGCGCACACTACGCGCTCGGCAACGTCCTGATCTACGGGCCGCTGCGCAACGTCCTGGGCATGAGCCGCATTCGCGTCGCCTACACCGCCGGCGCGGCGATCGGTCCGGATCTTTTCCGCTTCTACCGCTCGATCGGCATCAACCTGAAGCAGCTCTACGGCTCGACCGAGACCTGCGCTTACGTCTGCCTGCAGCCCGACGGCGGCGTGAAGTTCGACACGGTCGGCATCGCGGCACCGGGCGTCGAGCTGCAGCATCGCCGCCGACGGCGAGGTGCTGGTGCGCGGCCCGATGCTGCTCAAGGAATACTACAAGCGCCCCGATGCGACAGCGGAGTCGATCGACGCAGACGGTTACTTTCACACCGGCGACGCGGGCTTTGTCGACGACGCCGGCCAGCTCAAGATCATCGATCGCGCGCAAGGACGTCGGCAAGCTTGCGAGCGGCGCGATGTTCGCGCCCAACTACATCGAGAACAAGCTCAAGTTCTTCCCGCACATCAAGGAAGCGGTCGCCTTCGGCAACGGGCGCGATGCTGTGTGCGCATTCATCAACATCGACATGGGCTCGGTCGGCAACTGGGCCGAGCGCCGCGGGATCGCGTACTCGGGCTACACCGACCTCGCGGCCAAGCCCGAAGTCTACGAGCTGATCGGCGAATGCGTCGAAAAGGTCAACGCCGAGCTGGCGGGCGAGGGCGCGCTCGCCGCCTCGCAGGTCCGCCGCTTTCTGATCCTGCACAAGGAGCTCGACCCCGACGACGACGAGCTGACGCGCACGCGCAAGGTGCGGCGCGGCTTCGTCGCGGAGAAATACGCCGTGCTGATCGACGCGCTGTACAGCGGCAAGACGTCGCAGCACATCGAGACGCAGGTGAAGTTCGAGGACGGCCGCACCGGCATGGTTGCCGCCGATCTTCATATCGACGACGCGAGAACATTCGCCGCTGGCGCGGTGCAGAAAGCTGCATGAGCGCGCGCCGCTTTCCCGGGCGCCGCGTCGCCCGACCCGGCCAGAGCGCACAAGCAGACTGTGCGATCGGCGCATGACGGCGATGAGCGGCGGGCGCAGCATCGGCGAGGCGATCCTGGCTCTCGACAACATCTCGCTGTCGTTCGGCGGCGTGAAGGCGCTCACCGGAATCAGCTTCGACGTCCGCGAGCACGAGATCCGCGCGATCATCGGCCCGAACGGCGCCGGCAAGAGCTCGATGCTCAACGTGATCAACGGCGTCTATCATCCGCAGCAAGGCACGATCACCTTTCGCGGCGAGGCGCGCCACGGCATGAATGCGCACGACGCCGCGGCGCATGGCATCGCGCGCACCTTCCAGAACATCGCGCTGTTCAAGGGCATGAGCGTGCTCGACAACATCATGACCGGCCGCAATCTGAAGATGCACGCGAGCTTGCTCGAGCAGGCGATCTACCTCGGACGCGCACGGCGCGAGGAGATCGAGAACCGCGCCAAGGTCGAGGAGGTGATCGACTTCCTCGAGATCCAGCACATCCGCAAGACGCCGGTCGGCCGCCTGCCCTACGGGCTGCAGAAGCGCGTCGAGCTGGCGCGCGCGCTCGCCGCGGAGCCGTCGCTGCTGCTGCTCGACGAGCCGATGGCCGGCATGAACGTCGAGGAGAAGCAGGACATGTGCCGCTTCGTGCTCGACGTCAACGAGCAGTACGGCACGACGATCGTGCTGATCGAGCACGACATGGGCGTGGTGATGGACATCTCCGATCGCGTCGTCGTGCTCGACTACGGCAAGAAGATCGGCGACGGCACGCCCGACGAGGTCCGTGGCAACCAGGCGGTGATCGACGCCTATCTCGGCGTCGCGCACTGAGCCAGCGCCCACAGGGACCACGGCGAATGTCATTCTTCTTCGAAGTGCTGATCGGCGGCCTGCTCTCCGGCGTGATGTATTCGCTGGTCGCGCTCGGCTTCGTGCTGATCTACAAGGCGTCCGGCGTGTTCAACTTCGCGCAGGGCGCGATGGTGTTCTTCGCCGCGCTGACCTACGTCGGGCTGCTCGAGCACGGGCTGCTCGCCGTGGCTCGCTGCGC
The DNA here is from genome assembly GCA_963816915.1 of uncultured beta proteobacterium. Taxonomy (GTDB): domain Bacteria; phylum Pseudomonadota; class Gammaproteobacteria; order Burkholderiales; family Casimicrobiaceae; genus PALSA-1003. Next base: position 636,528 of record CAWFMK010000004.1, on the reverse strand, counting down.
TGGCGACGCTCGCGGTGATGGTCGTGCTCGGGCTCGCGATCGAGCGCGTCGTGCTGCGTCCGCTCGTCAACCAGCCGCAGATCACGCTGTTCATGGCGACGATCGGCCTCACCTTCTTCATCGAGGGTCTGGCGCAGATCGTGTGGGGCGCCAACGTGCGCGGCCTCGATCTCGGCCTGCAGGACGAGCCGATGCAGTGGCTCGACCGACGCGACCGGCATGAACGTCTCGAAGTTCGACCTCGTCGCGGCGGGCGTCGCGGCGGTCCTGGTGACGCTGCTGGCGCTGTTCTTCAACCGCACGCGGATCGGGCGCGCGCTGCGCGCGGTCGCCGACGATCATCAGGCGGCGCTCGCCGTCGGCATCCCGCTGCAGCAGATCTGGGCGCATCGTGTGGGGCGTGGCCGGCGTCGTCGCGCTGGTCGCCGGCCTGCTGTGGGGCGCGCGCAACGGCGTTCAGTTCGCGCTGACCTTCGTCGCGCTGAAGGCGCTGCCGGTGCTGATCCTCGGCGGCTTCGAGTCGATCCCCGGCGCGATCGTCGGCGGCCTCATCATCGGCGCGTCGGAAAAGCTCGCCGAAGTCTACCTCGGCCCGTTTGTCGGCGGCGGCATCGAAGGCTGGTTCCCGTACGTGCTCGCGCTCGCTGTTCCTGCTGGTCCGGCCCGAGGGCCTGTTCGGCGAAAAGATCATCCGCCGCATCTGACGCCGAAAGCTGCCGGAGCCGACATGTTCTACCGCGAAGCCGGCCAGTTCAAGACGTCTACAACGCCGACGCGGCGATCTTTCCGATCCGGCAGGACCGCATCGCGATCGCGCGGATCGCGCTCATCGCCTTCGTCGCGATTCCGCTGTTCGCGACGCCGTACGTCGTTCACCGGAATCCTGATTCCCGTTCCTCATCCTCTCGCTCGCGGCGATCGGGCTCAACATCCTGACCGGCTACGCGGGCCAGCTCTCGCTCGGCACGGCGGCGTTCATGGCGGTCGGCGCGTTCGCGTCGTACAACTTCATGCTGCGCATCCCCGGCATGCCGATCCTGCTCGCGTTCGCCGGCGGCGGCGTCGTCGCGGCGCTGGTCGGCATCCTGTTCGGCCTGCCGAGCCTGCGCATCCGCGGCTTCTATCTCGCGGTGGCGACGCTGGCCGCGCAGTTCTTCATCCTCTGGTTCCTGACCAAGGTCGGCTGGATCACCAACTACAGCTCGTCGGGCGTGATCACCGCGCAGCAGATCGTCATCCTGGGCTACGCGTTCAACACGCCGGCGGCGAAGTATCTGCTCGTGCTGTCGATCGTCGCGCTGATGGCGCTGGCGGCGAAGAACATGGCGCGCGGCAACGTCGGCCGATCGTGGATGGCGGTGCGCGACATGGACGTCGCGGCGGAGGTGATCGGCATCCGCCTGATGCGCGCCAAGCTGCTCGCGTTCGCGGTGAGCTCGTTCTACTGCGGCGTCGCCGGCGCGCTGTTCGCGTACGCCTACCTCGGCACGGTCGAGCCCGAGGCGTACAACCTCGACCTGTCGTTTCGCATCCTGTTCATGGTGATCATCGGCGGCGTCGGCACCGTGCTCGGGTCGTTCCTCGGGAGCGCCTTCATCACGCTGCTGCCGGTGCTGCTCAGCGTCACGGTGCGCTTCCTGGACAGCAACCTCGGCCTGCACATCGCCGGAAAGCGCGATCTCGAATCTCGAGCTCATGGTGTTCGGCGGCCTCATCATCTTCTTCCTGATCGTCGAGCCGCACGGGCTCGCGCGGCTCTGGCAGATCGCGAAGGAAAAGCTGCGGCTGTGGCCGTTCCCGCATTGACTTGGATGCCGCGATAGCGCAGTGAACGCTTCGCAGTGCGTAACCCGTTGACAGGGTCGCGAATTCGCCAATGCTCCGAGCAGGTTCGCGAGCTGCGGTTCGGAATATCGATCTGGTTAGGAGGAGCAACATGAAGGCAATCAAGTCGGCGCTTGTTGGGCATTGCGCTGTCGGTCGCGGCCAGCGCGGCCGTGGCGCAGAACGAGCAATTCATTCCGGTCCTGTCGTATCGCGTCGGGCCGTACGCCGCCGGCGGGTCCGGCTACTACGGCGGCGCGATCGACTACTGCACGCTCGTCAACATGACGGGCGGCATCAACGGCGTGAAGCTCAAGTGGGAGGAATGCGAGACCGAGTACAACGCCGTCCAAGGGCGTCGAATGCTACGAGCGGCTGAAGAAGAAGAACGGCGGCGCGACGACCGTCGAGCCGCTGTCGACCGGCATCGCCTACGGCCTGTTCGATCGCGTCGCGCAGGACAAGATTCCGATGACGACGTTCGGCTACGGCCTCGCGCAGCTCCGCCGACGGCCGCGTCTACGACTGGGTCTTCCCGCTCGGCACGACGTACTGGGACCAGATGGCGGCGATGATCGCCTACCTCGGCCAGAAGGAAGGCGGGCTCGACAAGCTCAAGGGCAAGAAGATCGCGTTCCTCTACCACGACTCGGCGTACGGCAAGGAGCCGATTCCGGTGCTCGACGCGCTGGCCGCCAAGCTCGGCTTCGAAGCGCTTGAAGATTCCCGTCGCGCCGCCGGGCCAGACGCAGGAATCGCAGTGGCTGCAGATCCGCCAGGCCAAGCCCGACTACGTGATCCTGTGGACCTACGGCGTGATGAGCACGGTCGCGCTCAAGACCGCGGCGAAGACCGGCTATCCGCGCGACAAGCTGCTCGGCGTCTGGTGGGCGGGCTCGGAGGAGGACGTGATCCCGGCCGGCGACGCGGCCAAGGGCTACGTCAGCGCCTCGTTCACGGCCATCGGGCACCAATTTCCCGGTGATGCAGGACATCAAGACCAAGGTCTACGGCGCCGGCAAGGGCAACCTCGAGGATCCAGTCGCGGCTCGGCAACGTCATGTACACGCGCGGCGTCGTCTACGGCATGATCGTCGTCGAGGCGCTGCGCGTCGCGCAGGCGAAGTACGGCAAGGGCAAGGTGATGACGCCCGAGCAGCTGCGCTGGGGCCTCGAGCACCTCAACCTCACCGAGGCGCGCATCAAGGAACTCGGCGCCGCCGGACTCTTCCCGCCGATCAAGACGAGCTGCGCCGACCACGAAGGCTCGGGCATGGTGAAGTTCCAGGAGTGGGACGGCACCGGCTTCAAGCAGGTCACGCCGTTCATGGCCGGCGACCGCGACATGGTGCGCAAGATGGTCGAGGAGACGGCGGGCAAGTACGCGACCGAGAAGAAGATCACGCCGCGCGATTGCGGCAAGGAACGCTGAGCCCATCGCGCGGCGCCTCCGGCGGTCGCGGAGGCGCCGCAGTGCACGCCGCGTCGCAGGTCAATGAACGCCATCCAAGCCGCTGTCCACGGCGTCCGCGGATACCGCGCGCACTGCGGCGTCCGCGGCCATTTCCGGTCAACAACATCGAGGTCATCTACGACCACGTCATCCTCGTGCTGAAGGGCGTGTCGCTCGAGGTGCCGGAAGGCAGGATCGTCGCGCTGCTCGGCGCCAACGGCGCCGGCAAGACGCACGACGCTGAAGGCGATCTCGAACCTGCTCGCGCGCCGAGCGCGGCGACGTCACCAAGGGCACGATCGAGTTCGGGGGCGAGCGCGTCGACCAGCTCACGCCGAACGAGCTGGTGCGCATGGGCGTGTGCCAGGTGATGGAGGGCCGGCACTGCTTCGCGCACCTGACCGTCGAGGAGAACCTGCTCACCGGCGCGTTCACGCGCACGGCCTCGCGCGCGCGACGTCGCGACCGACGCTGGAGCGGGTCTATCACTATTTCCCGCGCCTCAAGCAGCGGCGCACGAGCCTCGCCGGCTACACCTCCGGCGGCGAGCAGCAGATGACCGCGGTCGGCCGCGCGCTGATGGCGCAGCCGTCGATGATCCTGCTCGACGAGCCGTCGATGGGTCTCGCGCCGCAGATCGTCGAGGAGATCTTCGAGATCGTCCGCGACCTGAACGCGCAAGGAGCGCGTGAGCTTCCTGCTCGCCGAGCAGAACACCAAGTCGCGCTGCGCTTCGCCGACTACGGCTACATCCTCGAGAACGGCCGCGTGGTGATGGACGGCGCGGCGGCGGACCTCGCGCAGAACGAGGACGTGAAGGAGTTCTATCTCGGATTGTCGACGGCGGGACGCAAGAGCTTTCGCGACGTCAAGCACTATCGCCGCCGCAAGCGCTGGCTCGCATGAGCGTCGCTGCGCATGGCGGCGCATTTCGACACGCTCGAAACGCGCGACTCCGGAGGTGCGCGAGCGCGCGCGTACTTGGCGGCGCTGCCGCGCAGATCGGCTACGCCAAGGCGAATGCGCCGGCCTACGCGCGCCTGCTCGCAAGGCGTCGATCCCGCGGCAGATCACTTCGCGCGACGCGCTGGCGCGCCTTCCCGGTCGTGCGCAAGTCGCGAGCTGCTCGAGCTGCAGAAGGCAGTCGCCGCCGTTCGGCGGATTTGCCGCCAGCGGCTGGGGCGCACAGCGCACGGGCGTGCGCGCGCGTGTTCGCGTCGCCCGGGCCGATCTACGAGCCCGAGGGTCGCCGCCCCGACTACTGGCGCCTCGCGCGCGCGCTGTTCGCCGCGGGATTTCGCGCCGGCGATCTGGTGCACAACTGCTTTTCCTATCACTTCACGCCGGCGCGGCTGCGATGCTCGAGACCGGCGCGCACGCGCTCGGCTGCACCGTGTTTCCCGGCGGGACGGGGCAGACCGAGCAGCAGGTGCAGGCGATGGCCGAGCTCGGCGCCGACGGCTATGTCGGCACGCCGTCGTTCCTGAGGATCATCCTCGACAAGGCCGACGAGCTGGGCGTCGCGCTGCCGCGACTGCGCAAGGCGCTGGTCTCGGGCGAAGCCTTTCCGGCCAGCCGTGCGCGACGCGCTGACGGCGCGCGGCATCGCCGCCTACCAGGTCTACGCCACCGCCGATCTCGGCTCGATCGCGTACGAATCGCCGGCGCGCGAGGGCCTCATCGTCGACGAAGGCGTCCTGGTCGAGATCGTGCGCCCGGGCACCGGTGATCCGGTGGCGCCGGGCGAGGTCGGCGAAGTCGTGGTCACGCACGCTCGCCAACCCCGACTACCCGCTGATCCGCTTCGGCACCGGCGATCTGTCCGCGGTGCTTCCGGGTGTCATCGCCGTGCGGCCGCACCAACACTGCGCATCAAGGGCTGGATGGGGCGCGCCGACCAGACGACGAAGGTGAAGGGCATGTTCGTGCATCCGTCGCAGGTCGCGGAGATCGTGCGCCGGCATCCGGACGATCGTCCGCGCGCGGCTCGTCGTCGACAATCCCGACGGCAACGACCGCATGACGCTGCATGTCGAAGTGCGCCGGCGCCGCCGCCGGACGTCGATGCGATCGTCGCGACGATCCGCGACGTCACCAAGCTGCGCGGCGAAGTCGCCGTTCCACGCGCCGGCGCGCTCGCCAACGACGGCAAGATCATCGACGACGTGCGCAAGCATTGATTCGCACGCACCGAGTCACGCATGCGCGCGCGGCGCGTGCTACGATGACCGGGCAACCGCCGAGATCAGACATCATGGCCAAGTCCGCGATACCTCCAGGCGATCCTCTCGCCCCGCTGACCGAGAAAACGCTGCGCGCCATCGCCGCCGACCGGTGTCGTGCGCAGTTTTCCCAAGAACGCCATCCTGATCAACGAGGGTGATACCAGCGATTCGCTGTTCATCGTGCTGTCCGGCACGCGTGAAGGTCTTCGCCAGCAACGAGGCCGGGCGCGAAATCGTGCTCGAGCTTTTTCGGGCCGGGCGAGTACGTCGGCGAGATGTCGCTCGACGGAAGCCCGCGTTCGGCCTCGGTGATGACCGTCGAGCCGACCACCTGCGCGATCGTCAGCCGCGCGCAGCTTCCGCGAGTTCCTGCTCGCGCATCCGGAATTCGCGCTGCACCTCATCGAGAAGCTGATCCAGCGCGTGCGCACGACAACCGAGAACGTCAAGAGCCTCGCGCTGTCCGACGTCTACGGCCGGCTGGTGCGGCTGATCACCGCGCTCGCGGTCGAGCGCGATGGCGTCATGATCGTCCCCGAGAAGCTCACGCAGCAGGACATCGCCGAGCGCGTCGGCGCTTCGCGCGACATGATCAGCCGCCTGCTCAAGGACCTCGTGGGCGGCGGCTACCTGATGATCAAGGACCGCACGATCACCGTCCTGAAGAAGCCGCCTGCCGGCTGGTAAGCGCGGCGCACCGCGCGTTACCTGTTCGCGCGACGTGAATGTTCGACACGCTCGCGCCTGAATCGTCGCTGTCGTTCTTTCTCGCCTGCTCGTAAAGTGCAGACATCCGGCCGCATGCTGCCCGTGCCGGAAGAGCGCATCGAACGTTATCGGGCGAAGCGCTTTCCAGGATTGGCGCAGCGCGAGGAGTCAGTCATGTCGAACAGCAAGGATCATCGAGAAACCAGCGGTGGCGTTTCCGCGTCATTGCGCGCGGCGGCGCTCATCGCGTTCATCGCGGTGCTCGGCCTCGTCGTCGTTTCCTTCGAGTCGCCGTGGGTGCTTGTCGCGCCCGACCAGCCGCTCGCCAGGACAGCGGACAGTCCGGCCGCCGCCGCGGCCGAGCCCGCGCCGCCGCCGGCCGATTACTTCCCGTCGCACTTCAGCGCGCCGAAAGCGGCGGCCGACGAACCGGTGCAGGCGTTCTGAGCGTCCGGAGGCCCGCTGGGTGGCAGCGAGCCGCAACGCGCTAGATGCCACCCATGCAGACGTACTTGATCTCGACGTACTCGTCGATGCCGTACTTGGATCCTTCGCGACCCAGGCCCGACTGCTTCACTCCGCCGAACGGTGCGACTTCGGTGGTGATGAGACCGGTATTGACGCCGACCATGCCGTACTCGAGTGCCTCGGCGACGCGCCAGATGCGACCGATGTCGCGCGAGTAGAAGTACGACGCCAATCCGAACTCGGTCCGATTGGCGAGCTCGACGACCTCGGCGTCGCTGCGAAAACGGATCAGCGGCGCGACCGGACCGAAGGTCTCCTCGCGGAATATTTTCATCTGCGCGGTGACCTCGGTGAGCAGCGTCGGCTCGTAGAAGTTCCCGCCGAGCGCATGGCGCTTGCCGCCGACAATGACTTTCGCACCGTGCGCGGTCGCGTCGGCGACGTGTTCCTCGACCTTGTCGAGCGCGTCTCGATTGATCAATGGACCCTGCGTTACACCTGCCTCGGTGCCCGGCCCCACCTTGAGCGCGCGCACGCGCTCGGCGAGCTTCGCCGCGAACGCATCGTAAACCGTGTCCTGCACGAACAGCCGGTTGGCGCATACGCAGGTCTGTCCGGTGTTGCGGTACTTGGAGATGATCGCGCCCTCCGCCGCCGCGTCGAGGTCGGCATCGTCGAACACGATGAAAGGCGCATTGCCACCCAGCTCGAGCGAGATTTTCTTCACTGTCGAGGACACCTGCTTCATGAGCAGGCGGCCGATCTCGGTGGATCCGGTGAATGAGAGCTTGCGCACCAGCGGGTTCGACGTCATCTCGCCGCCGATGGCTTTTGCGTCTCCGGTGACCACGTTGAGCACGCCCGGCGGAAACCCCGCGCGGTGCGCGAGCTCGGCCAGCGCCAGCGCGGAGTACGGCGTCGCCTCGGCGGGCTTGATCACGACGGTGCAGCCGGCGGCGAGCGCCGGCGCGACCTTGCGCGTGATCATCGATGAAGGGAAGTTCCACGGCGTGATCGCCGCGCAGACACCGACCGGCTCCTTGATCACTACCAGCCGGCGATCATTGCCGATGGTCGGGATGACATCGCCGTAAACGCGGCGCGCCTCCTCGGCGAACCACTCGGTGTAGCCGGCGCCGATGGTGATTTCGCCCTTCGCTTCAGCCAGCGGCTTGCCCTGCTCGGTGGTCAGGAGCAGCGCGAGGTCGTCCACGTGCGCCAGCTGCAGCTCCGACCATTTGCGCAGGATGGTCGAGCGCTCCTTGGCGGTCCTGGCTCGCCATGCCGGCCACGCCTTCGCGGCGGCTTCGATTGCGCGCCGCGTCTCGGCAGCGCCCACGTCTGGCACCGATCCGATGTGCGCCCCGTCGGCGGGGTTCGCGACGGAAACGGTCTTGCCTGAATCGGCGTCGATCCACTTGCCGTCGATGTAGCATTGCTGGCGCAACAGTGCGCGCTCCTTGAGCGCAATGTGCGATGCGCGCTCGGCGGTGTCAGGTGCCATGGGGGTCTCCTGCCAACAGCGATGTGGAACCTGCAAGTATATCGCTCCCGCCGTCACCCCGACTTTCGACGCAGCGTGACCAGCGTGACTCCGGTGAGCACCAGCGCAGCGCCGGCGAGCTGCACCGTGTACACCGGCTCGGCGAGGATCCAGTAGCCCAGCGCGATGGTGAACACCGGACCCAGCGAGCCGATCAGCGACGTGCGGTCGGCGCCCATGCGCTTGATCGCCTCCGCGATGAGAAAGGTCGGCAACACCGTCGACAAAAGCGCCATCGCCAGGGCGAGCAGCTGGATGCGAAACGGCGCCGCGAGCGCGGAGAGCGGTCGCGTTGCCGCGAACTGCCCCATCACGAACGCGGCGGAGATGAGCATCGCCCAGGCGATGAAGCGCATGCTGCCGAGTCGCGAAATCACCGGGCCTGCGCCGACCAGGTAGAGCGAATAGCAAAGCGCGCTCGCGAACACCAGCGCGCCGCCGAGCGCAAGAGCATGCGCATCACCGCCGAAGTTCATGTCGTGCGCGAACACCAGCAGGATGCCGCCGTACGAGAGCGCCAGCGCGACGACGGTTCGTCCGCCGATGCGCCGGCCGAACAGCGCTGCCGAGAGCAGGACCACCATGGTGGGATAGAGAAAGAGCACCAGCCGTTCGAGCGCCGCGGTGATGTATTCCAGCCCGAGAAAATCGAGCAGGCTGGAGATGTAATAGCCGATGAAACCCAGCCAGGTGAGGATCCACCAGTCGCGCCTCGAGATCGGCACGACGGCACCGCGCGAGGCCCACCACGCCATCACCGCGAACATCGGCGCCGCGTAGATCATGCGCAGCGCGAGCAGCGTCACCGCGTCCACGCTTGCCCACGAGTACGCGAGCTTGACCAGGATCGCCTTGAACGAAAAGCCGAGCACGCCGACGATGGCGAGCATCGGGCCGAACAGATTGGTGCGCTCGGGCGAGGCCGCAGACTCCCGCGCCGCCATCAGTCCCAGCGCACGAGACCGAAGTACGACGTCGCGATGATGATTGCGCCGAAGGCGATGCGATACCACGCGAAGGGCACGAAGTCGTGATGCGCGACATAGCGCAGCAGCCAGCGCACGACCAGAAAGGCACTCACGAAGGCGGTGATGAAACCCACGACGATCATCGTAACGTCGCTGCCGGCGAGCAGTGCTCGATTCTTGAGCAGCTCGTAGCCGGTGGCGGCGAACAGCGTCGGGATCGCGAGAAAAAAGGAGAACTCGGTGGCGGCCTGCCGCGACAACCCGAAAAGCATCCCGCCGATGATGGTCGCGCCGGAGCGCGATGTTCCGGGAAGGAGCGCCAACGACTGCGCGAGGCCCACCTTGAGCGCGTCGGTCCAGCGCATCGCATCGACGCTTTGTATCGACACGACCGCGGGGTTGCGCTTCACTCGTCGCTCGGCCCACAGGATCACGAACGCGCCGACGATGAACGCCGCCGCTACCGGCAGCGGCGCGAACAGATGCGCCTTGATGGCGCTGCCGAAGGCGAGTCCCAACAGCGCGGCGGGCATAAACGCAACCAGAAGATTGATCGCAAAACGCTGCGCGCTCGCGTCGTTGGGCAGGCCGCGAATGACTTTCCACAGCCGCGCGCGGAATTCCCAGCATACCGCCAGGATCGCTCCCGCCTGGATGACGATCTCGAAAAGCTTGGCGCGCTCGCCGGTATAGCCCAGCAGCGAACCGGCAACGATGAGATGCCCGGTCGACGAGACCGGAAGGAATTCGGTGAGGCCCTCGACAATGCCGAGCAGGGCCGCCGTGATCAGGTTTGGGTCGCTCAAGCCGTGCGCTTGCTCAGCGCGGCGAGCACCTGGTTGAGCATCTCCGAATGATTTTCGGGAACCTGCCCGGTCGGCGTAAGCCGGTTGATGAGCTCGGGGAGGACCTGCGCAAGCCCCGAGCTCGCGTCGGAGTGCGACATGCCCACCTGCTCGGCGATCTGCCCGATCGTTCCGCTGCCTAGGATTTCACGCAGCTGGTTTCCGTTCATCGGAAGGTTCTGTCCGGTTCCGACCCACGAGTCGACATGGTCGGTGAGGCCGCCATGCTGGAACTTGCTGATGATCCCCGGGAGTCCGCCGTTTTGCTGGATGACCTGAAGTGCCATCGCCACCAGCGGGCTTTGCCCCTGCGTGCCGCCGCCGCTGCCCATCAATCCGCCGAGCAATCCGTCGAGCATTCCCATGGCGTGACTCCGATTCGTGGTGATCGTGCGAATTATACGCCGTCACCTATCGCAGGCCGCTACGGTGCTCGCGGAAAAACCCACAGATCGTCGGGTGGAAACTCCAGCCAGGCACGCGCGTCGCGAGCGAGCTCGCCGTAGGCGCGAAGACGCAACGCGCCGAGCTTGAACAGCTGCTCCCGGCGATCGCCGAGAAACATGTCGGTGACGACTTCGACGGCAACGCAGTTGTCGCCGGGGGCATTCGCAATGCGCGTGCGCTCGAGGCGGATCAGGCCGGTGGCGGAATCGCCCAGCTTCAGATCTCCCCGGGTCGAGCCCCACAGCCGCCAGCCGTCGCCTTCGATCAGCGCGCGACCATCGCTTACCTGCGCGACCTTACCGGGGAGATGGTTGTTGCTGCCCATGAACTCCGCAGTGAAAAGCGTTTGCGGACGGTTGTACATCTCGGTCGGGCGTGCCCTGCTGCTCGATCCTGCCGAAGTTCAGAAGCAGAATCCGATCCGACATCGCCATCGCCTCGGTCTGATCGTGCGTCACCACGAGCGCCGAAATGTGCAGGCGCACGATAAGCTCGCGCAGCCACGCGCGCGCTTCCTCGCGCAGCTTGGCGTCGAGATTGGAGAGCGGCTCGTCCATGAGCACCACGGGCGGGTTGTACACGAGCGCGCGTGCGATGGCGACGCGTTGCTGCTGCCCGCCCGAAAGCTGATGCGGGAGGCGCTTCGCGAGCGCGCCCAAACCGAGGTTGGTCAGCGCCTCGTTGACGCGCTTGTCGATGTCGACGCCGCTGATCTTGCGCAGCCGCAGCCCGTAGGCTACGTTCTCGAACACGCTGCGATGCGGCCACAGCGCGTACGACTGGAACACGAGGCCGAGATTGCGTCGTTCGACCGGCAAGTCCACCGCTCGCGCGCTGTCGAACAGCACCGAATCGCCGATAGCGATGCGTCCTTCGCTGGGCTGCTCGAGTCCGGCGACCGAGCGCAGCAGCGTGGTCTTGCCGCTGCCGGAGGCACCGAGCAGCGCGACCACTTCGCCTGGAGCGAGCGTCAGCGACACCCCCTTCAGGATGGGATTGTCGCCGTACTTGAGGTGCAGGTTGTCGACGACGAGCTCATTCATGCAGACGCACTCCGAAGCGCAGCGCCACGGCCAGACCGACCGCGACCAGCGCGATGTTGATCAACGAAAGTGCCGCGACCTGGTCGATCGCGCCAGCGCTCCACAGCGACACCAACATCGAGCCGATGACTTCGGTTCCCTGCGTGAGCAGATAGACGCCGGTCGAATATTCGCGCTCGAAGATCATGAACACCAGCAGCCAGCTCGCCAGCAGCCCGAAGCGAATCAGCGGGATCGTGACATCCTTGAGCACGCGGGCACCGCTTGCGCCGACCGTGCGCGCCGACTCTTCCAGCTCTGGGCCGATCTGCAGCAGCGCGCTCGATATCAGCCGCATTCCGTAGGCGAGCCATACCACGGTATAGGCGAGCCATACCGAGAAAATCGAATTGCGCAATTCCTTGAGCCCGGGCACGAACAGGAAGATCCACAGGAACGCGAGACCGGCGAGCAGGCCGGGGATCGCGCGCGGGATCATGACGATGTAGTCGAGAATCTTGACCACACCGCCGCTCTGGCGATGACTGGCGAGTCCGATGGCGGTGTAGCACGCGACGGCCAGTCCTCCGCCGACGGTGCCAATGAGCAGCGTGTTGATGATCGCGCGCACCTGGTCCTTGGCATCGAACACGCCGCGGAAATTGTCCAGGGTGAGCACGTCGGCCAGATTGATGCCTTCTCCCCACTGGTCGACGAAGGCGCGCAGCGCGATGCCGGATATCGGAACCACGATGGTGAACAGCAGCCATGCGGCGACTATCGCGAGCGCGACCCATTTCCAGCCGCCCAACGGCAACAGCTTCTGGCGCGTCGCCTTGCCCTTCACCGAGACGTACTTGCCGGCCGTCTTGAGGAGCCAGCGCTGCAGCAGCACCAGCGGAAAAGTGACCGCGACGATGCACACCGCGACCGCCGCCATCAGGTGGTACGACGGCGTGCCCAGCTTGTTGGTGAGCTTGTAGAGATAGGTCGACAGCACCAGGTGGCCCTCGGGATCGCCCAGCACCAGCGGCAGACCGAACAGCTCGAAGCCCAGGAAGAACACCAGCACCGCCGCGTAGAACAACGCCGGCATGGTCATCGGCAGGCTCACGTTGAGCGCCACCCGCAGCGGATTGGCGCCGACCACGCGCGCCGCCTCCTCGACGTCGGATCCGAGGCTCTTCAGCGCGGCCGACGAATACAGGTAGACATGCGGCACGTGGGTGAGTCCCGCGATCACCGCGATGCTGAACAGTGAATAGACGTTCCAGGGTACGTCGCCGACCAGCTGCTTCACCCACAGCGAATAGAACCCGACCGGTCCCATAGCGACCACATAGCCGAACGCGAGCACCATCGGCGAGACGAACACCGGGATCAGCACCAGCACTTCGATCGTGCGCTGCCACGGAAGGTCAGTGCGTGTCAGCAGGAAGGCGAGCGCAGCCCCGAGCGGCAGCGCGATCACCACCATGGCGCCGGCGATGAGCACAGAATTCATGAACGCAGTCCAGAAATCGGAGTCCGCGAAGATGAACGCGTAGGCGTCGAAGCCGAAGCGGTGCGCCGGGTTGAAAAACGGCGCGTTGAGGAAGCTCTGCCAGAAAATCAGCCCGAGCGGCATGAAGATCACCAGCGCGGTGATCGCCACCACGGTCGTGCGCGGAATGCTGAAGGTGCGCGAAATCACTTCAGACAGTTTGAGGCACTATCCATGTCATTCCGAGCGCAGCGAGGCATCTCCTGGCATGCACCGAACAGCAGATCCCTCGACGCGCTGCGCTCGCTCGGGATGACATGAATGTTTCCGATCGCCGCGACGCTCACGCGTCTCGCTCTCGGACATTCTTGTCATTTCCTTCCGAGCGCCGTCTGCCACTGCTTGAGGAATTCGAGTCGCTTGGTCTGGTCGAGCCCGGTGCAGCAGATCGTTGTTCACCGCGATCGGCTTCACCGCGCTGCCGAGCTCCTTGGCGAAGGCGGTGCCGGAATCCTTGCCGGTCATGTCGGTGCGCACCGAGAACAGCTCGGCCTGCTCCGAGGTGATCGTCTGGCCGCGCTTGGACAGCAGGTAGTCGAGCCACAGCCTGCCGGCGTTCGGATTCTTCGCGTTCTTGGCGACGAAGACCAGTCGCGACAGCACGAGGTTGTAGTCGGTGGTGAACGCGATGCCGATCGACGGGTCTTTTTTGGCGCGCGTCAGCGCGTACGAGCCCAGGATGTTGTAGCCGATGAGGTTCTCGCCGGAGGAGACGCGCTCCATCATCGTGCCCGTCGAGCTCTGCATGTTGGCGCCACGCGCGCCCATCGCCTTGACCAGATCCCAGAACTCCGGTCGTACTTGGCGTCCTGATTGGCGAGCATGAAGCCCACGCCCGATTTTTCGGCGTCGTAGGTCGTGACCTTCTTCTGGTACTTGTCAGCCTTCGTATTGAGCAGCTTGGTGAAATCGGCGTGCGTCTTCGGCACGTCTTCAGGCGGAACGAGCCGCTTGTTGTAGACGATGGCGATCGGCTCGAACGTCGTCGCGTACACCGTGTCCTTGAAGCGCGCCCAGTCGGGAAGCGCGGCCGCTTCGGGCGACTTGTAGGGCGCCGCCAGACCGTCGGCGGCAAGCTTCATCTGCAGGTCCATCGACGAGCTCCACACGCGCGTCGGCCGACGTCGCATTGGCCGCGCTCTCGCTGATGAATCGGTTGTAGACCTCGGTGGAATTCATGTCGGTGTACTCGACCTTCACGCCGGGAAACGCCGCCTCGAAGTCCTTGATCAGCGGCGTGACGAGCTTGGCATCGGTCGTCGAATAGACGACGACCTTGCCCTCCTTCTTGGCGCCATCGACGATCTTGGCGTAATCGGCGGGATAGCCGGCGGGAACCTGCGCGTAGCGACATCGAAACCAGCGCGATCGCGCAGGCGAGCGATGACAACAACGTGGCGAATGGCATTGCGAATCCTCCTCGAGAATGGTGCGGCAGCGTCGGCGCGTCCAGCGGGCGGTCCCGTCGCTGCTCAGGGGATCGAGTTTACACGCTTAGCCCAGCGCGATCACCGCCGAAGGACGGCCCTCCCGGGGCACGGGTCAGCGGTCCGGAAGCGCACCGAGCTCCGCGCGCAGACGGGCAATGCTTGCGCTCAGCCGCTCGATATCAGCACGCATCTCGACGATGCTCGCTTTCACCGCGGCGAGCTCGCTCAGCGCGAGCGTGTCGGTTGCTGCGCCGCTGGCCGGCGCGGCAGCCAGCGCCGCCAAGGCCGCATCCCGCCCCGACAGCAGATGGACCCACCGGTTCTCGCGCTCGCCCGCTGCTTTCGGAAGCTCTTCGACCAGCGCGCCCTCGGGCCGCGCGGCAAGCTCGTGCAGAAATCCTTCCACCGCCGAAACGTCGGCGAAGCGATGAAGGCGCTCGCTGTTGATGCGCAGCTCGCCCACGGTCTGCGCACCGCGCAGCATGAGCGTCGCGAGTAACGCGACCGACTGCGACGGCAGCGCCAGCACGCGCTCGACGTTGTGCGCGTAGCGCATGACGCGACCACCGCTCGATTCAACGATGAGCGAAAGCGATCTGCAGCTGGTCGATCGCCAGCTGCACTTCGGCGTCGGTCGCGTTGAGCACCGGGTCGCGACTGGTCTTCTGGTTGCAGCCCGCCACCAGCGCATTGAGCGTGAGCGGATAGGTGTCGGCGACCGTATGCTGCTTCTCGACCAGCACGCCGAGCACGCGTGTTTCGAGCAGCGAGAGGGGTGGCAGTTTCACGGCGGGTTAAAACGAAGTGGTGGAAGCATGGCGTCCGTGGACGCATCAATGAGTGGTTTCCACCCCGACGGGTTGCTGCTATCGTACCGGGTTCCGGCCGTCCCATCGATTCCTGTCCGAGCCCGCGCCAGCGGGCGTCGCCATGGCCAATCCTTCCGAAGTCACCAACATGGCGCTGTTCTGCGATTTCGAGAACGTCGCGCTCGGCGTCCAGGACGCGAAGTACGACAAGTTCGACATCGGCAAGGTGCTCGAGCGGCTGCTGCTCAAGGGCAGCATCGTGGTCAAGAAAGCGTACTGCGACTGGGACCGCTACAAGGCGTTCAAGGCGCCGATGCACGAGGCCTCGTTCGAGCTGATCGAGATCCCGCACGTGCGCCAGTCGGGCAAGAACTCCGCCGACATCCGCATGGTCGTCGATGCGCTGGACCTCTGCTATACGAAGTCGCACGTCGACACCTTCGTCATCATCAGCGGCGATTCCGATTTCTCGCCGCTGGTGTCCAAGCTGCGCGAAAACGACAAGCGCGTGATCGGCGTCGGGGTGAAGAACTCGACGTCGGACCTGCTGATCGCCAATTGCGACGAGTTCATCTTCTACGACGATCTGGTGCGCGCAGCAAAAGCGGCCGCGCCTGCGCGCAAGGGCGCCGGCCAAGGCTGCGAGCGCGCCGGCGTCCGGACGAGGCGAGCGCGTCGCAAAGAAGGGCGACGACGACGCCGTCGCCAGGAAGCGCTCGAGCTGATCGTCGAAACGGTCGAGGCGCTGATTACCGAGCGCGGCGAGGACGAGAAGATCTGGGGATCGATGGTCAAGCAGGCGCTCAAGCGCCGCAAGCCCGGTTTCACCGAATCGTATTACGGATTCCGGTCGTTCAACGGCCTGCTCGAGGAAGCGCAAAAGCGCGGTAGCGCTGATGCTCGAGCGCGACGAAAAATCCGGCGGCTACATCGTGCGTCAAGCACCGAACGAATGAACGGCATGGCCACGTTGCGCGTGGGCGCGCTGGCGATGGCGTTCGCCTGCGTCGCCCGCGCCAATGAGCCGACGCTCACCGTGACCATCGGAGGCAACAGCGCCAGCTACGCGCCCGCGGCGCTGCTTGCGCTGCCCGCGGCGACCAGCATCAACGTTCCCGCTGACGTCACCTACGAGCACGAGATGAGCTACCACGCGGTGCCGATGTCGACGCTGCTGGCCGGCGTCGCGGCCCGACGAGAGCGTGCGCCTGGTCGCCCGCGACGGCTTCGTGGCGACGCTGCCCGCCGCTGTGCTGTTCGCGCGGCGCCGACGCCGCCATGGCGTATCTCGCGGTCGAACCGACCGATGCGCCGTGGCCGGCGATCAAGCCCGGCGAGGCGGCCACTGCGGGACCATTTTACGTCGTGTGGCTGCGTCCGGAAAAAGGCGCGATCGTGCGCGAGCAGTGGCCGTACCAGATCGTGCGCATCGAAACCGTTGCTCCGCTCGCCAAGCGCTTCCCGATGCTGGCGCCGGCGGCGACGATCTCGGCGCGCGACCCGGTGCGGCACGGATTCGATGTTTACGTGAAAAACTGCTCGGTGTGCCACACGATCAACGGCGGTGGCGATTCGACGGTCGGACCGGACCTCAACGTGCCCTACAACCCCACCGAGTACATCCGTCCCGACGCACTGCGTCGTCTGATCCGCGACCCGCAATCGCTGCGCAAATGGGCGCAGACCCGCATGCCGGCATTCGGCACCAAGGTGATCTCCGACCGCGAGCTCACCGATCTTCTCGCATACCTCCGCTACATGGCCGACCGCAAGGTGGGCGTCGCCGCCCGGTAGTTCGTAGAGCGATCGCCATCATTTCGAGGGTGGCTCGACACCGAGCATGACCATGAGCGTCTGCGCATTGCGCGGCGCGTGCTGTTTATCGGTGTTGTCGAAGTAGCAGAACACGTCGCGCGCTGCTGCGCGTTCCGGATGGCTGCCGGTGATGCGCGACGCGTCGTCCGGTTCGGCTCCGCGGGACCAGGCGCGGATCCGAGCCGCCCACTGCTCGATCATCGGCTGAGTGTATTCGCTCACGTAGAGCTGCTCCGCGCCGTGAAGCCTGATGTACACGAAATCGGCGGTCACATCCTGGTATTCGGGCCACCTCGCGCCGGTGTCGGCGATCACCAGCGCGATCCCGAGCTCGCGCAGCAACGCGATCAGGTCGCGGTGGACGAAGCTGGCGTTGCGGATTTCCAGCGCATGCCGGATGCGCCGGCCGGGCACGAAATCGAACGCCGTGCGCCCGGCGACCTTGTCGTTGTGCCGCCGCGCGAGCGACGCCGCCTCGTCGGTATCGTGCGGGAGTTGCGCGAGGAAGTGCAGGAGAACGCTTTCGCGATAGCGCATACGCGGCGGCAGCTGCCATAGGACGGGCCCCAGCTTATCGCGCAGTCTGGCGATGCCCGAGGCGAAGAAGTTCGCCATCGCGTGCTCCACGTTGCGCAGCTGGAGCATGTGCGTGATGTAGCGGGCACCCTTGACCGCGAACACGAAATCGTCCGGCGTCGCGTCGTGCCACGCCGCGTAGCTCTCGGGTCGCTGCAGCGAATAGAACGACCCGTTGAGCTCGATCGATCGAAATATTCGCGAAGCGTAGCTGAGCTCGAGCCGCTGCGGCAACTTCGCCGGATAGAACACGCCGCGCCACGGTGGATAGCGCCAGCCCGAGACGCCGATGCGGATGTCGCCGGAAGGTGTGGATCGCATGCGCGATGCGCTTCTGCCGGGGTCGTCCTCCCGGCGGGCCCCGTCTGACATTGAAAACGCGTTTATGGTGGAGGCGCCGGCTTCGAAACGCAATCCGGCGGGCGGGCGGAGCGCTGAATCGCCGCGCTCGAGCCTCACGCCTTCGAGTAGATCTCCGCGCCCTTCTTCACGAACTCGACCGCCTTCGCTTCCATGCCCTTGGCCAGCGCGGCGTTCTCGTCGACGCCCAGCTTCGCCGCGTAGTCGCGCACGTCCTGCGTGATCTTCATCGAGCAGAAATGCGGGCCGCACATCGAGCAGAAATGCGCGAGCTTGGCGCCGTGCTGCGGCAGCGTCTCGTCGTGGAATTCGCGTGCCTTGTCGGGATCGAGACCGAGGTTGAACTGGTCGTCCCAGCGGAACTCGAAGCGCGCCTTCGACAGCGCGTTGTCGCGCATCTGCGCGCCGGGATGGCCCTTGGCGAGATCGGCCGCGTGCGCGGCGATCTTGTACGCCATGATGCCGTCCTTGACGTCGGTCTTGTTCGGCAGCCCGAGATGCTCCTTCGGCGTCACGTAGCAGAGCATCGCCGTGCCGTACCAGCCGATCATCGCCGCGCCGATCGCGGAGGTGATGTGATCGTAGCCCGGCGCGATGTCGGTGGTGAGCGGCCCCAGCGTGTAGAACGGCGCTTCGCCGCACAGCCGCAGCTGCTCGTCCATGTTGTGCTTGATCAGGTGCATCGGCACGTGGCCGGGGCCCTCGATCATCGTCTGCACGTCGTGCTTCCACGCGACCTGCGTCAGTTCGCCGAGCGTCGCGAGCTCGGCCATCTGCGCTTCGTCGTTGGCGTCGTAGCCCGAGCCGGGACGCAAGCCGTCGCCGAGGCTGAAGCGTCGACGTCGTACGCCTTCATGATCTCGCAGATGTCCTCGAAGTGCGTGTACAGGAACGACTCCTTGTGATGCGCGAGGCACCACTTCGCCATGATCGAGCCGCCGCGCGAGACGATGCCGGTCATGCGCTTGCGCGGTCATCGGGATGTAGCGCAGCAGCACGCCGGCGTGGATCGTGAAGTAGTCGACGCCCTGCTCGGCCTGCTCGATCAGCGTGTCGCGGTACATCTCCCAGGTCAGATCCTCCGCCTTGCCGTCGACCTTCTCCAGCGCCTGGTAGATCGGCACCGTGCCGATCGGCACCGGCGAATTGCGGATGATCCACTCGCGCGTCTCGTGGATGTTCTTGCCGGTCGACAGATCCATCACCGTGTCGCCGCCCCAGCGCGTCGCCCAGGTCATCTTCTCGACTTCCTCGTGGATCGACGACGACACCGCCGAGTTGCCGATGTTGGCGTTGATCTTCACCAGGAAGTTGCGGCCGATGATCATCGGCTCGCTTTCCGGATGATTGATGTTGGCCGGGATGATCGCGCGGCCGCGCGCGACTTCGCTCGCGCACGAACTCGGGCGTGATGAAGTCCGGGATCGACGCGCCGAAGCTCTGCCCCGGATGCTGGCGCGTCGACGATCGCGGGCAGCGTCTTCAGCATTTCCTCGCGCTTGAGATTCTCGCGGATGGCGATGAACTCCATCTCCGGCGTGACGATGCCGCGGCGCGCGTAGTGCATCTGCGTGACGTTGCCACTGAGGTTGCCGCTGAGGTTGC
This sequence comes from uncultured beta proteobacterium, assembly GCA_963816915.1. Taxonomy (GTDB): domain Bacteria; phylum Pseudomonadota; class Gammaproteobacteria; order Burkholderiales; family Casimicrobiaceae; genus PALSA-1003. The sequence goes on along the minus strand of CAWFMK010000004.1, from coordinate 616,887 downwards.
CGCTGAGACTACCGCCGGAGCGGGCACGACGCGGCTGGCGATGGAGGTCGAAACGCATGCCGGCGAGCTCGGGGTCGGCGAGACGCTGGCGGCCGTACGCCGACGAGAGTTGCGCGAGCGTCTCGGTATCGCGCGCGCTCCTCGATCCACGGTGCGCGCAGCGCGGGAAGACCGGTGCGAATGTCGATGCTCGCGGCCGGGTCGGTGTAGGGACCCGATGTGTCGTAGACGACGAGCGGCGGATTCTTTTCGGCGCCGAAGCTTGCCGGCGTGTCCGCTTGCGCGATCTCGCGCATCGGCACGCGAATATCGGGCCGCGAGCCGTCGACGTAGATCTTGCGCGAATTGGGCAGCGGTGCGACCGCGGCGTCGTCGACGTGCGCGTCGCGGGCGAAGAATTGGTCGTTGGCGTTCATGGCGCTCCTTAGGACCTCAGCAGAAGACGGCCGGGCGAGGAACGAAGGGCGGGGAGCGAGAGACGCGATGCGGCACGCTTCCCTGCGCCGGCATTATCCGCACAGGTACCAAGGGTGTGATCTCACCCTCCCGCGATGCGGGAAGGACCCCTAGCGTTGACCCTAACTTACGCCAATGCGCCGACGGCGGCAAGCGCGGGCAAGTGCCGGCGAAGCATTGGCGCTCTGCGGCGTGCCAAGGTTATGATGGCCACCTCGTCAACATGCCTTCAAGGAGGAAAAAGCGTGTGGTCGAAATGCAGATCCATCATCGCTGTAACCGCCGGCGCGTGCCTTGCCGCGGCTGCAATGCAAGTTGCCGCGCAGGCGCTGCCCTACGGCGCACCGATATCCACTGAAAACGCCAAGAAAGTCGCGGCGGCGGCCATCGCCGAATCCCGCAAGAACAACTGGACCCAGGCCCTCGCCATCACCGACCCGGCGGGCGTCCTCGTCTACTATGAACGGATGGACGGCACGCAGAATGCGGCACCCGCTGTGGCTCAGGGCAAGGCTCGCTCGGCAGCGCAGTTCAAGCGCAACACCAAGGCGTTCCAGGACGACATCACGGCCGGCGGCGTGGGGTTGCGCTACCTGTCGCTTCCGGGCGTGGTTGCCGCGGCCGGCGGCAACCTGCTGGTAATCGATGGCAAGATCGTCGGTGCGATCGGGGTTTCGGGCGGGACCTACGCGCAGGATGACCAGGTCGCCGCGGCAGGCGCCGCCGCGCTGCAGTAGCCCCCGGTGAGTAAACGCGCGCCGCCGGCGGAGGCGTCAATCCGCGGCGGCGTGCGCCGGTACCGCTGTTGCCGGTTCGCCCCCTTTGCGCACTCGCCAATTCTGCAGACGCTCGAAGTAAACATAGATCACCGGCGTGATGTAGAGCGTCAGCAGCTGCGATACCACCAGACCGCCGACCACGGCGAGTCCGAGCGGGCGCCGCGCTTCGCCGCCCGCGCCCAGGCCAAGCGCGATGGGCAGGCTTCCCATCAGCGCCGCCATGGTCGTCATCATGATCGGGCGGAAGCGCGTGATGCAGGCCTGATAAATCGCATCACGGGGCGCCAGCTTGTCGCGCCGCTGCGCCTCGATCGCGAAGTCGATCATCATGATCGCGTTCTTCTTGACGATGCCGACCAGCATGATGATGCCGACGAACGCATACATGTTCAGATCGATCCCGAACAGCCACAGCGTGATCAGCGCGCCGAAGCCCGCCGTCGGCAGACCCGACAGGATCGTCAACGGGTGGATGAAGCTCTCGTACAGAATGCCCAGCACCAGGTAGATCACGAAGATCGCCAGTACGAGCAAGATGCCCATGCCGCGCAACGACGACTGGAACGCCTGCGCCGTGCCCTGGTAGATGCCCGTGATCGTGGCAGGAAGCCGCATGTCGGCGGTCGCCTTGTTGATTTCCGCTGATGGCATCACCAATCGCGACACCGGGCTGCAGGTCGAACGATATCGTCACCGACGGCAACTGACCCAGATGATTGATCGCCAGCGGCCCGACTGTCGGCTTGAGCGTGGCGACGCTGTTGAGCGGTACCAGCGCGCCGCTGGCGGAACGGACGTAGAGCAGCGACAACACCGACGGATCGGTCTGGTAGCGCGACTCGAGCTCCATCACGACCCAGTACTGGTTGGTCGGCGCATAGATTGTCGAGACCTGCCGCTGTCCGTAGGCGTCGTACAGCGTGTTCTCGATTGCCTGCGCTGAAACCCCCAGCGCCGAGGCCTTGTTGCGGTCGATCTCGACCGTGATCTGCGGCTTGGCGATCTGCAGATCGCTGGTCACGTCGACCAGTCCCGGCAGCGAGCGAAGCTTGGTCTCGATTTGCGGTGCCCATTGATACAACTCGGTGGTGTCGGTTCCCTGCAGCGTGTACTGATACGAGCTCTTGGTGACCTGTCCGCCGATGCGGATCGCCGGAATGTTCTGCACGTAGGCCTTGATGCCCTTCACGCGCGACAGCGGGCCGCGCAGCTGCTGCACGATCACGTCCGCGCTCGGCCGTTCTTCGCGCGGCGTGAGCGCGACGAAAATCCGGCCGACGTTGAGCGATGCGCTGGGGCCGCCGGCACCGACCGAGGACATCGCGCCCTGGACGTACGGATTCTCCTTGACGATCTCCGCGACCTGCTGCTGCATGGCGGCCATCGCCTGGAACGACACGTCCTGCGCCGCCTCCGTGAACACCAGGATCTGACCGTTGTCGTCGGCAGGGCAGAAAGCCCTTTGACATAATGCTGAAGAGAAAGCCGGTCGCGATCGACGATCGCGAAAAACACCATCAACGTGAGGCGCTGGTGAAGGAGCACCGTCGCGAGCGTTGTGCGGTAACCGTCGCGCAATGTATCGAACATGCGCTCGCTCAACGCGTAGAAGCGGCCGTGCCGCTTCTTGTGTTCGTCGACCAGCATCCGGCTGCACAGCATCGGCGTCAGCGTCAGCGAGACGAAGCCCGAGATCAGCACCGCGACGATGATCGTCACCGCGAATTCGCGCAGCAGGCGGCCGAGGATGCCGCCCATGAACAGCACCGGGATGAACACCGCGACCAGCGACAAGCGTCATCGACACGATGGTGAAGCCGATTTCCTTCGAGCCGTCGAGCGTCGCCTGCAGCCGCGACTTGCCCATCTCCATGTGACGCGTGATGTTCTCCAGCATCACGATCGCGTCGTCGACGACGAAGCCGACGCACAGCGTCAGCGCCATCAGCGACAGGTTGTCGAGGCTGTAGCCGAACGCGTACATGAACGCGAACGTGCCGACGATCGACATCGGCAGCGCGAGGCTGGGAATGATCGTCGCCGAGACGCTGCGCAGGAACACGAAAATCACCGCAACGACGAGCACCAGCGCGAGCAGCAGCGACTGCTGCACGTCGCGCACGGATGCGCGGATCGAAACCGAGCGGTCGTAGAACACGTAAAGGTTGATCGACGGCGGGAGTTGCGCTTCGAAGGTCGGCAGAATCTTCCGCATCGCATCGACGATCTCGATGGTGTTCGTGCCCGGGCTGGCGCTGCACGGCCAGCATGATGCCGCGTGTGCCGTTGTACCAGGCCGCGATCTTGTCGTTCTGCACGCTGTCGAAGACGCGGCCGATTTCGTTGAGGCGCACCGGGGCGCCGTTGCGGTAGGCGACGATCAACGGCGCGTAGGCTTGCGCATTCATCAACTGGCCGGTCGCCTGCACCGACGTCGCCTTGTCGCGCGCCGTAGAGCGTGCCGGTCGGCAGGTTGACGTTGCCGTTGCCGACGGCCTGCTCGACGTCGGTGAGCGCGATGCCGCGCGTCGCCAGCGCATTGGGATCGAGCTGGATGCGCACCGCGTACTGCTGCGAGCCGTACACCTGCACCTGCGCGACGCCGCTGACGGTCGAGATCTGCTGCGCCAGCATGTTCTCGGCGTACTCGTCGACCGTCGACAGCGGCATGCGTCGACGACGACAGGACGATGTTCAGGATCGGCGCGTCGGCGGGATTGACCTTGCGCTGCGTCGGCGGCGTGGGCATCGACGACGGCAGCGATTTGCGCGGCGGCGGCGATCGCCGACTGGACGTCCTGCGCCGCCGCGTCGATGTTGCGATCGAGCGAGAACTGCAGCGTGATCGTCGACAGCCCGTCGGTCGACGTCGACGTCATCGAATCGATGCCGGCGATCGTGGAGAACTGCTTCTCCAGCGGCGTCGCGACCGCCGAGGCCATCGTGTCCGGGCTCGCGCCAGGCAAGCTGCGCCTGCACCTGGATGGTCGGGAAATCGACGTTCGGCAACGCGTTCACCGGCAGCAAGCGGTAGCCGATGATGCCGAAGATCAGGATGCCGATCATGACCAGGACGGTCATGACCGGGCGACGAACAAAGAGCTCTGCGATGTTCACGACGCCTCGGCGCCCTTGCCAATATTGACCCGCGTTCCCGGTGCGAGCCGCAGCTGTCCGACGGTGACGACCTGCTCGCCGGCCTTGAGGCCGCTGGCGACCACGGTGTCGTCGCCCTCGGCGCGTGCGACCTTGATGATGCGCATCTCGACGGTACTGTCGGGCTTGACCACGTACACGTACTGGCCTGTCGGGCCGCTTTGCACCGCCGCAGATGGTGCGACGACGGCATCCTTCTGCTCGTAGAGGGTGAGCACGACATTCACGAACTGCCCCGGCCATAGCGCCTTGTCGGTGTTGGCGAATTCGGCCTTGAGCTTGATGGTGCCGGTGGTGATGTCGGCGGTGTTGTCGATGAATGAAAGCTTGCCATCGATCGGCGCGTGCGCGCCCGCGGGGAACGTCGCGCGCACCTTGAGCTGGCCATCCGCCTGGTACTTGCGGATGTCGGCGATGCTCTGCTCCGGCACCGAGAAGGTGGCGAAAATCGGCACCACCTGGTTGATCGTCACCAGCGGATTGGCATCGTTGGCGCGAACCAGGTTGCCCTGCTGGATCTGGATACGGCCCGCGTATCCGGTCACTGGCGCGCGGATGGTGCAATACTCGAGCGAGAGCTTGGCGCTCTCGATGGTCGCCTCGTCGGCGGCGACGGTGGCGGCGGCGGTCTCGGCGTTGGTGCGAACCTGCTCGTAGGCGTCGGGCGAAATGAAGTTCTTCGCGAGCAGGTCCTTGTAGCGCCGCTCCTGCTCATTCGCGCGATCGAGCAGCGCCTTGTCCCTGCCCAGGTTCGCCTGCGCCTGCTTGAGCGTAGCGGCGAAGGGACGCGGGTCGATCTCGAAAAGCAGCGCGCCCTGACGCACCTCGTCGCCTTCCTTGAAATGCACCGAGTTGATCTGCCCGTCGACGCGCGCTTTCACCGCGACCGTCGTGTACGGCTCGACATTGCCGATCGCCGACAGGCTCACTGCCATGGTCTTGAGCTGAACGGCGACTGCGGTGACCGGGATGACGGGCGCCGATTTCTGGACGTCGGCGCGCGACCCGCGATTGGCCTGGAAAATGAGAAACGCGCCGACCACGAGCGCGGCCAGCACGAACATGCCCGAAAAAACCTTTTTCCCGGTCGACATCGATTGCGGGTGGCCAATCGCGGCCACCGTCCTCCAGATTGACTGCACGGCGTGACGCAATGCAGCGTAGACCTCCGGCAACCACCGGAGATTCCCGCCTGGACGCTGCATGGCGTCCTGGTCAGTCCCTGACAATCGTTAATTATGGCGCAAACGCAGGCGGATGGGCGTGGATCACATTTTGTGACAATTATCGACGTGGCCAGGGAAGGGCTGCGAAGGGCGCTGTACGGCACAAGCGAGTGCCGGGATAATGGAGGCCGCCGCGGGTGTAGCTCAATGGCAGAGCAGAAGCTTCCCAAGCTTACGACGAGGGTTCGATTCCCTTCACCCGCTCCAGCTGGCTTCGGCGATTCGCGAGAGGTCAGGCATGAACGCAGTCGCGCTTCGATTCTACGTGCATCAGCCGCGCACGCACGGCAAGGAGCGGTTGTACGACTGGCTGCTCGCGCGCGCCAGGGAAATGGGCATACATGGCGGCTCTGCGTTCTTCGCCACGGCAGGCTACGGGCGTCACGGGGTGATCCACGAGCAGCGCTATTTCGAGCTTCCCGAGGTCCTGCCGGTAATGGTCGAGTTCATTGTCTCGCCCGACGAAGCGGACAAGCTGCTCGATCTCGTGCGACGCGAGCAGATCCACACCTTCTGCACGCGCACGCCGACCGAGGTCATTCTGATCGACACCTGATCGGAGCCGCAGGCGCCATGATGTCGCTTCGCATTCCAGGGTTCGCGGACCTGGATCTCGAGCACCTGGTCCTCGACTTCAATGGAACGATCGCCGCCGATGGCACGCTCCTGCCGGGCGTTCCGCCGCTGATTGGCACGCTTTCGCAAACGCTGTCGATCCATGTGGTTACCGCGGATACGTTCGCGCGCGCCGCGCAGGAACTCGGCGGAATGCCGTTGCGGTTGACCATCCTGCCGGCGGCCGACCAGTCTGAGGCCAAGCTCAGATACGTTCAGGACCTCGACGCCGACCGCGTGGTAGCCGTCGGGAACGGGCGCAACGATCGGAGAATGCTGGAGGCCGCGGCCCTGGGCATCGCCGTCATACAGCGCGAAGGCGCCTCTTTTGAAACCGTCGATGCTGCGGACGTCGTCGTGACCAGCGTGCTCGATGCGCTCGAACTGCTCCGCCACCACCAGCGCCTGGTAGCGACCCTGCGCTCCTGATGCGCGGGCCATGCGTGAAAGCGCCGCTGACGGCGACGAGAACTAGGGACGGATGTACGCCCAACCCTGCTGCTGGCGCGTCATGATCTCAACCACGCCGGCGCTGACGTAGCCGATGTTGGTATGCATGTCGGCGGTGGTGAGTTTCTGCCCTTTCATGGTGTTCTCGCAGGCGAGGATCTTCACCCCGGCGAGGCTCGCCTCGTCGATGCGGCTGCCGACGGGCGACTCGGCTTTGAGCATGCCAAGGCCTGGACCGTAGGCCACGATCTCGATGTCGACGTTGGCGGCGCCCAGGTCCGTCTGCAGATTCTTCGCGTTGTTGAGCGCGAGATTCCATTTGCCGGGATCGTTGTCACTAACCTGGATCACCACCTTGTTGCGCTGCGTGCTCGGCGCGGCACTCGGTGCCTGCGCGGCGGCGGTTCCGGCGGCGGTGATTGTCGCCAGTGTCAACGCTATCAGCGCGTGCAAGACGATTCGGGACGCAGTCATTCGAACTCCTCGGCGCTTCGCGTAGCACGCGAATATCCTCGAAGTTTACTCCACGCAGGCGCGGAGGCGGTCGGAAGCGGTGGGGCGCTCTGGTAGAATCGCGGCACTGTCTTCGCACGGTTCTCCAGTTTCGCTTCGAACGTCTTGATCGCCGCTGTTCCCCGCTCGTATCCCATCGACCAGGGCGCATGAAATCCGGCGCGCACATGCCGCTGTCGGCAGCGTTGCTCGTTGTCGTCGCGAGCGCGTGCTTCACTTCGGTCGACGTCACCGTCAAGTACCTGTCGCAGCGCTATCCAGTGCCGCTGCTGGTCTGGGCGCGCTGGGGCGTGCAGATGCTGATCATGCTCGCGGTGCTCGGGCCGACGCTTCGCTGGAAGCTCATCCGAACCACTCGACCGGTGGTTCACGTCGTGCGCGGATGCGTGCTGGTGTGCTCCGGCTTGTGCTTCTTCTCGGCGCTGAAATACCTGCCCATCGCCGAGGCCACCGCGCTCAATTTCACGGCACCGATCCTGGTGACGCTGATGGCAGGGTGGTTGCTCGGCGAGCATTTGACCAAGCCGCGCTGGGCATTCGTCATCGCCGGGTTCGTCGGCATGCTGCTGATCGTGCGCCCGGGGACCGAGGTGCTCACTCCCGCCGCCGTCTTTGCGCTTGCCGCCGCCGGCTTGTACGCAACGTTCCAGATCATGACCCGCAAGCTTGCCGGCGAGGATCTGATGGTGTTGCTGTTCTATCCCGAGCGTCGTTGGAACGATGATCTTCTCGATCGCGGTGCCGTTCTTTCACTACGACGCGTGGTACCCGATATCCGACGTGCTGATGTTCGTCGGCATCGGCGTGATGGGATCGATCGGCCACCTGCTGTTCATCCGCGCGTTCAAGGTCGCGTCGGCTTCGGCGATCGCACCGTTCACCTACACGCAGCTGGTGTGGTCGACGCTGGCGGGGTGGCTCGTGTTCGGGTCCTTCCCCGATGCGTGGACGATGGCGGGCATCGTGGTCATCGCCGGCAGCGGCATCGTGCTCACCTGGTACGAGCGTTGGCGTGCGAGCCTTCCAGCCGCCGAACCGGTCGCGGTCGACTGACAGTCCACTGAGGCGCGCCCACGCGCGCGGTACAATGCGGCGTGGCTTTGTGCACGCGCGCGCAAGCCCTTCTCCGGAGTCTACGAATGACAAGTCAACAAGCCACGCATCGGCTTCGTCGGTCTCGGCCTGATGGGCCACGGCATCGCGAAGAACCTCGTCGCCAAGGGGTTTCCGCTGACGGTGCGCATCCACCGCAACCGCAAGGCGGCCGAGGACATCCTCGCCGCGGGCGCCAAGGAAGCGAAGACTTACGCCGACCTCGCGCGCGCCTCCGACGTCGTTGATCCTGTGCGTAACGGGCTCGCCGCAGATCGAGGAGATCGTCTACGGCGAGAACGGGATCATGAGCGCGGCGCGCGATGGACTGATCGTGGTCGATACCTCGACCGCGGAGCCCGCGTCGACGGCGAAGATCCGCGACGATTTCGCGAAAAAGGGCGCGCTCTACGTCGACGCGCCGCTCGCGCGCACGCCCAAGGAAGCCGAGGAGGGCCGGCTCAACACGATGGTCGGCGCCGACGATGCGACGTTCGCGAAGCTCAAGCCGGTGTTGTCGGCGTACTGTGAGAACGTCATCCACGTCGGCCCTCCGGGCCACGGCCACATGCTCAAGCTCGTCAACAATTTCATCGCGCAGGCGATCGCGACCGCCACCGCGGAGGCGTGCGCCGCATGCGCGAAGTCGGGCGTGTCGATCAAGAAGCTGCACGAGGTCATCTCGGCGGGGGCAGTCAACTCGGGCATATTCCAGATGATGGTCGGCAAGATGCTGGAAGGCGGCGACCTGAGCGGACTCAAGTTCACGCTGGTCAACGCGATGAAGGACCTGCGCTACTACACGCACTTCGCCGAGAGCGCTGCCGGTCCCGGCGATCGTCGGCGAAGCCGTGCATCAGAGCCTTGTCACCGCGAACCTGCTCGGCTTCGGCGACAAATACGTCGCGTCGCTGATCGAGGCGCAGGAAAAGCTCGCCGGCGTGAAGATCGTCTGAAAGGTCGACATGGCAAGTGCCGCAACGCCGTCGCTCTGGGACAACCCGCTCGGAACAGACGGATTCGAGTTCGTCGAGTACGCCGCACCGGATCCGGCGGCGCTCGGCCGTCTGTTCGAGCAGCTGGGCTTCACTGCGGTCGCTAGGCACCGCTCGAAAAACGTTCTGCTCTATCGGCAGGGCGAGGTCAATTTCATCGTCAACGCCGAGCCCGACAGTTTTGCGCAGGGCTTCGCTCGCGTACATGGGCCGTCGATCTGCGCGATGGCGTTTCGCGTCAGGGACGCTGCGTTCGCGTATCGCGAGGCGGTCGAGGCTGGGTGCGTGGGGCGTCGAGGCGCACCCTGGACCGATGGAGCTCAACATCCCGGCGATCAAGGGGATCGGCGACTCGCTGATCTATCTGGTCGACCGCTATCCCGGTGCCGGCGCGGCGTCTCCATCTACGACATCGACTTCGTCCCATTTCCCGGCGTCGACCAGCATCCGCGCGGCGCGGGACTGACCATGATCGACCATCTGACGCACAACGTGCATCGCGGGCGCATGGAGGAATGGGCGGGCTTCTACGAGCGCCTGTTCAACTTCCGCGAAGTTCGCTATTTCGACATCGAGGGCAAGCTCACCGGGTTGAAGAGCAAGGCGATGACCAGCCCGTGCGGGAAGATCCGCATTCCCATCAACGAGAGCTCCGACGACAAGAGCCAGATCCAGGAATACCTGGTGGCGTATCACGGCGAAGGCATCCAGCACGTCGCCCTCGGCACCGACGACATCTACGCGACGGTGGAGAATCTGCGTCTGCGCGACGTCGCCTTCCAGTACGACGCCGGACACCTACTACGATCTGCTTCCGACGCGCCTGCCCGGGCACAAGGAAGACATCGCGCGCCTCAAGCGCAACCACATCCTGATCGACGGTGCTCCCGCCAAGGACGAGATGCTGCTGCAGATATTCACGCAGACCGTCATCGGCCCGATCTTTTTCGAGATCATCCAGCGCAAGGGCAACGAGGGCTTCGGTGAAGGCAATTTTCGCGCGCTGTTCGAATCGATCGAGCTCGACCAGATTCGGCGCGGCGTATTGAAAGCGTAGCCCGGGTCCAGCGCGCGATGATCCGATGACCCGATGATCCTCTCGCCGGTGGCCTTCGCACTGCTGCGCCGGCTTTCCGACGGCGAACTGCACTCGGGCGAGTCGCTCGCCGCCGCCATCGGCGTGACCCGGACACGCGTGTCGCAGTTGCTGCGGCAAGCCGAGCTTGGCGGACTCGCGCTCGCGCGCGTGCGCGGCCGCGGCTATCGCCTGATTGGCGCGACGCCGTTCCTGGATCGCGAGCTAATCGTCGCGGCGCTGGGGGCACGCGCACCCGGCATGACGATCGAAGTCGTCGACAGCATCGACTCGACCAACAGCGAGCTGCTGCGCCGCGCGTCGCGGCGCAATATCCATCGGCATTTGCTCGCAGCCGAGTGGCAGCAGGCCGGCCGCGGTCGCCGCGGGCGAGCGTGGAGCGCGGTGGCCGGCGGCAGTCTCACCTTCACGCTGGGTTGGAGATTCGAGCAGCCCGTGGGCTTCCTGTCGGCGCTGCCGCTCGCGGTCGGCGTCGCCATCGCGCGCGCGCTCGAGTCGTCGGGCGTTCGCGGGGTCGGCCTCAAATGGCCCAACGATCTGGTTCACGATGCGGCCAAGCTCGGCGGCATGCTCATCGAGCTTGCCGGCGATGCGCTGGGACCGTCGTTCGTCGCCGTCGGCGTGGGCATCAACGTGCGCCTGCCGCAGTCGCTGCGCGAGGGCATCGGCCAGGCGGTCACCGATCTCGCCTCGATCGCGGCGCCGGTCGATCGCAATCGACTGCTTGCCGACGTCGCGGCAGAATTGAATGCCGCCCTGTCGCTCTATGCGAACGACGGCTTCGAAGCCTTTCGCGCCGAATGGCTGAAGCGCCATGCGCTGCACGAGCGCCTGGTCGAGGTGCAGCTGCCCGATGGCGGCGTGACGCATGGGATCGTGGCCGGGGTGGACGAGCGCGGTGCGCTGCTGCTCGATCGCGACGGTCGCCGCATGCGCTTCGTCAGCGGCGAAGTGTCGGTGCGCGGAGCACGGCGTTGATCCTGGTCCTCGATTGCGGCCACAGCCGGCTCGCGTGGGGCCTGGCGGGCGAGCGCGGCTGGCTCGCGCGCGGTGCGGTTCCGAACCAGGAGATCGGCACACTCGCGTTGCGCAGCTGGCAGAACATGCCGCGGCCGATAAGCGCGGTCGGCGTCAACGTTGCGGGAGAAGCCACGCGCGTGCGCGTCGAGGCGCAACTCACCCGCTGGCGCACGATGCCGCAATGGCTGACCGCGCACGAGCAGGCATGCGGCGTGCGCAACGGTTATGCGCTTCCCTCGCAGCTGGCCGCTGATCGCTGGGCAGCGCTGGTCGCGGCACGCGCGCGCGCGGTGGCGGAATTGTTCCCGGCACCATGCGTGGTGGTCAATGTTCGCACCGCGATCAGCATCGACGCGCTGGATGCGGGCGGGACGTTCCTGGGCGGAGTCGTCGTGCCTGGCCTCAATCTCCAGCTGCAATCGCTGGCGGCCAACACGGCGCTGAAAATGCCTCCGGGGCGCTACGCCGACTTTCCCGTGAACAACGCCGACGCGCTCGCCTCCGGCGCGGTGCAGGCAGTGTGCGGCGCAATCGAGCAAATGCGCGCGCGCCTCGGAAGCGGTGGCCTGACGGTGAAGTGCATTCTTTCGGGAGGCGCCGCGAGCGAGCTTGCCCCCCACCTTACGGGTCCGGTGGAGGTCGTGGATAATCTGGTGCTCGAAGGGGCTCTGGTGCTTGCCCAGGCCGGATGAGCCGCGACGCCCGATGAGAACACTTTTTTTTCTTCTTCTGCTGGCCAACCTGACGCTGTTCGGGTACATCAAGCTCGACAGCATGAGCGCAGGCGAAGGCGTTCGCCTGGCGCAGCAGGTACAGCCCGACAAGATCAAGTTGCTCACGGCGCAACAGGTCGCCGCGCTGGGTCCCGCCAAGGTCGCCGCGCTGGCCGACGTCTGCGCGGAGTGGGGACCGCTGTCCGAAAGCGATCGTGCGCGTGCGGTGTCCCTGATCGAGCCGCTAGATCTCGCCAGGCTGACCACGCAGAAAAAAGTCGAGGTCATCGCCAGCTACTGGCTTTTCCTGCCTCCCGCGGCCACCAGGGCCGCCGCCGATCGGCGCGTCGACGAATTGAAGAGTTCCGGGATCCGCGATGCGAGCGTGATCGACGTCGGCGCGCAGCGACTGTCGATATCGCTGGGTGCGTTTCGCACCGAGGAGGCGGCGCAGGCGCGCTTGGATGCGCTCCAGGCGCAAGGCATCAAGAACGCGAAAGTCGGGCAGCGCACCCAGGCGATCCAGCAGACGGCGCTGGTCGTGCGCGACCCGCCGGCGCAGGCAGTCGTGCGCCTGAAGGAATTGCAAGGTGGATTCCCCGGCACCGAAGTGAAAATCGGAACGTGCGACAAGACTTCGTAGCGCGGTCGCAGCAGCGCAGTGCAGCGCAGGCCGTCATCCGCCAGGCTGACTCCCCTGAAGATATCGAGCAGGCGCGCGCGCTGTTTCTCGAATACGCGCAATGGCTGGGCGTCGACTTGTGCTTCCAGGACTTTTCACGCGAGCTCGCGGAGCTTCCTGGCGCCTATGCGCCGCCGAGCGGGCGCATTCTGCTCGCTGCGGCGAACGGCGAGGCTTTCGGATGCGTCGCGCTGCGTGCGCTCGACGATCGGGTCGGCGAGATCAAGCGCATGTACGTGCAGCCTGCCCGGCGCGGCGAAGGGTGGGGACGCCAGCTCGCCGTCGCCATCGTGGCGCAGGCGCGCTTCATCGGCTACCGCGAGCTCGTGCTCGACACGCTGTCGCGACTGACGTCGGCGCGCGCGCTTTACGCGGAACTTGGATTTTCGGAGTGCGCGCCGTATTACATCAATCCGCTGCCCGACGTGGTGTACATGCGCCTTCGCCTGGACGCGAACGCGCCGGTCTGACCGGGCGATCGATAGTGTATCTCTCGAGCTCCGAAGCCGAAGCACTTCGGGTGCGTACGGCGCAACTCGAGGCGCGCGCGGGCGTGCAGGTGGTTGCCGGCGTGATCGGCAAGGCGGACCACTACCCGGAGCTTCCGTGGAAGGCATTTGCACTGGGTGCGGCGCTGGCCGGGATCGCCGTCTTCGTCTTCGACTGGCTGCATCCCGATTGGGTGTCGGCGCACGCGGCGCTGGTGCACGTGCTGGCGATCCTCGGCACGGGCGCGGCGGACGCGCTGATCGCGATCTTCATTCCCGCGTACGCGCGCATATTTCTCAACGCGACGCATGCCGCCGCGGAAGTCCGCCACTATGCCGAGTCGATGTTCCTGCGCCATCGGCTGTTCGACACGCGCGGGCGCAACGCCATTCTCTTGCTGGTCAGCGTGTTCGAGCGCCGCGTCGAGATCGTCGCCGACTCGGGACTCGACGGCAAGGTCGGCGAGCCGCATTGGCGCTCGGTGATCGCGACCATGACAGCGCATCTCGCCGCTGGCCACGCCGCGCTGGCGCTACAGCACGGTCTGCAGCGCCTCGAGGAGATCCTGCGCGAGAAGGGGATTGGCGTCGAATGGGATGGCGCCGACGATCTGGCGGACCGGCCGATCGAGGAGCGTGGCGCCCGATGAGCCCCATGCCCCCATCCCTATTGCCGGCTTGCGCAATGCGCCGGAGCGCGCCGCGCGCAGGTGTGCCGGCCAGTGCGCTGCTGCGCCTGGTCGCCGTCGCCACCTTATGCGCGAGCGCAGTGCTCGCGCATTCTGCGGACGTCCCCTACCTCAGCGGACGCGTGGTCGACAACGCCGAGATCCTCAAGCCGGCGACGCGCGACGCGGTCGCAGACTCGCTCAAGGCGCACGAACAGCTGACCGGCGACCAGATCGTCATCCTCACCGTGCCGACCATCGACGGCGAAGCGATCGAGCAGTTCACGACCCGCGTCTTCGACAACTGGAAGCTCGGACAAAAAGGCAAGGACAACGGCGTGCTGATGATTGTCGTTCCCAAGGATCGCAAGATGCGCATCGAGGTCGGCTACGGACTCGAGGGAACGCTCACCGATGCGCAGGCCAGCCGCATCATCCGCAACGTCATGACACCGGCGTTCAAGGGCGGCGATTACGACAAGGGCGTGACCGAGGGCGCCAACGCGATCATTGCGACGCTTGAAGGCAAAGGCGACGCGGCCGCCGGAACGAGCGCGTCTTCCTCGTCGCCGGAGGGCGCCTCGTCGGTGCATTTCAACACGCCGGATCTGGCATGGCCGGAGCGCATCCTCATGGGCGCGTTCATTTTCGGAATCATCGGATTGTTCACCTTCGTCGGCATCATGACGCCGGGTGTGGGCTGGTTCCTTTACGTATTCCTGATTCCATTCTGGGCGATGTTCCCGCTGGTGATCGTCGGCGCGCGCGGCACGCTGATCGTTCTGGCGACGTATGTGATCGGCTATCCGATCGTCAAGCTGATCCTTTCGCGCATGCCGTGGTACCAGAAGGCCGCACTGGACATGAAGACCAAAGGCTCGGCGAATGTCGGTGGCTTCGTGTTGTCGAGCGGCGGGTCGTCGGGAGGATCGTCGGGCGGCGGTGGTGGATTTTCCGGCGGTGGCGGAAGCTCGGGTGGCGGTGGAAGCTCGGGCAGCTGGTGATGAGCCAGGCGTCGCGAACCCGCCGCGTTGATCGAGCCTTATTCCGTGGTTGACGCATGAGTGCCAACGCGCGCCCGGTTCGCTACTTCGAGGATTACCCGGCGGGATCGCGCTTCGAGGGTGGACCAATCGTCGTCGATGCTGCCGAGATCGTCGCGTTCGCGACGCGCTACGACCCGCAATCGTTCCACGTCGACGCGGACGCCGCGCGCGGGAGTTTTTTCGGCGGACTCATCGCCAGCGGTTGGCATACCGCCGCGCTGACCATGCGCCTGCTGGTCGAGAACTATCTGAGCGAGGAATCGAGTTTGGGCTCGCCGGGCATCGACGAGCTGCGCTGGATCAAGCCGGTGCGTCCCGGCGACGCATTGTCGGTGCGCGTGGTGGTGGACGACGCGCGCCGCTCGCGATCACGTCCGGATCGCGGGCTGGTGCGGTCGTCAATCGAGGTGCGCAATCAGCGTGGCGAGACAGTGATGACCTTCAAGGCGATGAGTCTGATCGGACTGCGCAATCCCGGCGCCGGCGCAGCCGGCTGAGCCGTCGGCCTCACGCGTGCGCGACGACGGCGTAGCCGCGGCCGTCGCCCCGCGGCCACGCGGGCGGCTCGATGCGTACGCTCGAATATCCCGCGGCGCGCAGGTGCGAGAGCATCTCGTCTTCGCTGTGCCAGGTGTACGCAATCGTCTCGTCGGCGCGCTCGACAATGCGGCCTTCCTGCCGGCGCTCGTAGCGACTGGCGACCTGGATGCGCCGGCGCTTCGCGTCGGCGTCGGTTTCGCACCGATGCATGATCTGCGAGCCGTCGGCGAGGAGCACGTTCCGGAACTCGATCACGGGCGCGCCGGGTGGATGCTGCGCGGCCTCTGGCACGAACAGGTCGAGCAGCAGCACCGCAGGCTCGACCAGGTGCGCGCGCAGGCACGCGAGCGCATCGCGCAGCGCGTCGCGCGCGGTCAGCAACTGCAGCGAGCCGGCGGCGACGAAAGCCGCGACGTAGCGGAAAGGCAGGTTGAGCTCGGCGATGCTTTGCCGGAACAGCGGCGCGTCGAGCCCGGCATTGCGCAGCCTTGCGGCGCAGCTTGCGAGCATCGCTTCGGAGGTGTCGACTCCGTGCACCCGCGAACCCGCTTCGGCGAGCGGAACGAGCAGGCGGCCGGACCCGCACATCGCTTCGAGCACGGGGCCGGCGTCGCGCGGCAGCCGCTGGCGATACCACGCGAGCTCGGGATCGCCGGCGCGCGGCGTGTCGGCGTCATAGAACCGCGTCGCCAGTGCGCCGTAGGACGTTCCCGTTCCGGGGAGTGAAGGCGCGTGCCTCAGGTTCAGGTCTGCTCCCATGGCAGGCCTTCCTTGCGCCATCCCGAGACCTTGCTGCGCTGATGCTGCTCGTCGAGCGGGCCTTCGAAGCCTTCGAGCACGTTGATCACCTCGCTGAAGCCCGCCTGCTCGAGCGCCATGCCGGCATCGACCGAGCGCTGGCCACTACGGCAGATCAGCACCACGGGACGATCGACGCTCGCGATCTTTTTGACCTGACCGACGAAATGCGGATTGATCGTCCAGTCGGGACCGTCGTTCCAGGCAACATGGTGCGCGCCCGAGGGATGCCCCACGAACAGGAATTCCATCTCGCTGCGACAGTCGACCAGCACGGCCTGCGCATTGTTCTGCAGGAAGGAATGCGCTTCGCGTGGTTTGAAGTGTTTCATGCCTTCGATTGGTTCTTGCCTTGCTTCAACATAGCATCCGCAGCGGCGCGTTTCAAACGCGCGCCTCG
This sequence comes from uncultured beta proteobacterium, assembly GCA_963816915.1. GTDB lineage: Bacteria > Pseudomonadota > Gammaproteobacteria > Burkholderiales > Casimicrobiaceae > PALSA-1003. The sequence continues at coordinate 600,154 of CAWFMK010000004.1, read as the reverse complement.
AAAACCGCGCGCGCTGCCGTGGCGATGGCGTCGATCCATGCGATGCGAGGCGCGCACCTCGCCGGTCCAGCGCAGGAAGCCGTGGATCATGCCGCTGCAGTCGATGAGTCGAACCGGCACGCCGTCGGCCGCCAGCCGGCGCGCATAATCGAGGCCATCGTCGCGCAGCACGTCCGATTCGGCGACTGCGATCACGGCGGGCAGCGAGTCCCGCGAGATCGTGTCGCGGCCAGCGGCGACAGCTCGGCGGCGTGGGCATCGGCGCCGGCGCGATAGGCGTCCCAGTACCACGCCATCTGCCCCGCGCTCAGGTTGTATCCATTCGCGAATTCGCGATAAGAGGCGCGCGAGCAGGTCGCGTCGAGCGCCGGGTAGAGCAGAAGCTGCAGCTGCGGTTGCGCGGCGCCATCTGCGCGCAGACGCAAGCGTCAGCGCGGCGGCGAGGTTGCCGCCCGAGCTGTCGCCGGCCGACGCGCGAAGCGCACGCCATCGGCGCCCAGCGGCAAGCGCTTGGCCGCGAGTCCATTGCCACGCAGCTTCGACGTCGTCGAGCGCAGCCGGATAGACGTGCTCCGGCGCGCAGCGATAATCGACCGCGACGATCAGCGCGTGCATGCGCTGCGCCAGGATGCCGGCAAAGCCGATCGTGCGAATCGAGCGATCCGGTCACCCAGCCGCCGCCGTGCGCATAGACGACCAGCGGGCAGCAGGCGCGGCGGTCGCGGGGCGGTAGACGCGGACGGCGAGTGGCGGGTCGGTCGCCCGGCACCTGCGCATCGGCGACCGACGCCACCGCGACGCGGTTCACCGCCGAGCAGCTTCGGAGCCTGTTCCGCGGCGGCGCGCAGCAGCGCGACATCCGGAGCTCCCGTCGCGGGAGCCACGTTGAACACGGTGTCGAGCAGGCGCTGGATATCGGGGTCGAGCATGCGTGTCTCCGGGTGCGATGTTACGCCAGAGCGCCCGGCCGTCGACGGCCGGCCGCAGGTCATGACGCGGACCGGCCGGTTGACAAGGGCACGTCCAGCCCTTACCTTCCAACGTAGCGCCGATTTGATTCGGGGAACACCCCGCAGCTTGCGGGCGCTATACAAATCCAGCTAAAGCGGTTTCGATCTGAAACCCGCTCGGCGGCAAGCTGAACGGGTTTTTTTTTTTGGGGTGATGGCAATGACGCGACCGACAAGACCGCCGCAGCTGCACGCAGCTCCTGGGCGAGCGCATCCTCGATCCTCGACGGCGCGATGGGCACGATGATCCAGGCGCTGCAAGCTCGGCGAGGCCGACTATCGCGGTCCGGCCGCGTGCGGTCTGCACGCTCACGCGCACGACGTGAAGGGCGACAACGATCTGCTCGTGCTGACGCAGCCCGACGTCATTCGCGCCATTCATGACGGCTTTCTCGAGGCCGGCGCCGACATCATCGAGACCAACACCTTCAACGCGACGTCGATCGCGCAGGCCGACTACGGGCTTGGAGAGCCGCGTGCGCGAGATCAATCTCGCGGCGGCGCGGCTCGCGCGCGAGCGCGCCGACGCGTGGACCGCGAAAACGCCGGACAAGCCGCGCTTCGTCGCCGGCGCGCTCGGCCCGACCAACCGCACGGCGACGATCTCGCCCGACGTCAACGATCCCGGCTTTCGCAACGTCAGCTTCGACGATCTGGTCGCGGCCTACAGCGAGGCGATCGACGGCGCTGGTCGAGGGCGGCGTCGACCTGCTGCTCGTCGAGACGATCTTCGACACGCTCAACGCCAAGGCCGCGCTGTTCGCGATCGACGCGCTATTTCGAGCGCACGCGGCGTACGCCTGCCGCATCATCATCTCCGGGACCATCACCGACGCCTCGGGCCGCACGCTGTCGGGCCAGACGCCCGAAGCGTTCTGGAACTCGGTGCGCCACGCGCGGCCGCTGGCGGTCGGGCTCAACTGCGCGCTCGGCGCGGCGCTGATGCGCCCGTACATCGAGGAGCTCTCCGCGCGTCGCCGACACCTTCGTCTCGTGCTATCCGAACGCGGGCCTGCCCAACCCGATGAGCGAGACCGGCTACGACGAGACGCCGGAGACGACGGCGCGGCTGCTCGGGAATTCGCGCGCAGCGGCTTCGTCAACATCGTCGGCGGCTGCTGCGGCACGACGCCCGAGCACATCCGAGCGATCGCGGAGGCGGTGAAGGACGTGCCGCCGCGGCGCGTCGCAGGTCCGGCTGCGCACCGCATCGGGCGCGAAGTTGCCGCGGCACCGGTCTGAGGCGCGTGCGCACCCGCACACCGGTGTGCCGATGACCTCGTCGCGCCGACCCGGCGTCCTGCGCCTCTCCGGCCTCGAGCCGCTGACGATCGACGACGATTCGCTGTTCGTCAACGTCGGCGAGCGCACCAACGTCACCGGCTCGCGCGCCTTCGCGAAGCTGATCCTCGCCGGCGACTACGCCGGCGCGGTCGAGGTCGCGCGCCAGCAGGTGCAGAACGGCGCGCAGATCATCGACGTCAACATGGACGAGGCGATGCTCGACTCGAAGGCGGCGATGGTGCGCTTCCTGCAGCTGATCGCCGGCGAGCCCGACATCGCGCGCGTGCCGGTGATGATCGACTCGTCGAAGTGGGAGGTGATCGAGGCCGGACTCAAGTGCGTGCAGGGCAAGCCGGTCGTCAACTCGATCTCGCTGAAGGAGGGCGAAGCCGAGTTCCTGCGCCAGGCGCGCGCTGGTCCGGCGCTACGGCGCGGCGGCGATCGTGATGGCGTTCGACGAAAAGGGACAGGCCGACACGCTTCGAGCGCAAGGTCGGCATCTGCCAGCGCTGCCTACGACCTGCTGACGCGAACGGTCGGTTTCCCGCCCGAGGACATCATCTTCGATCCCGAACATCTTCGCGATCGCCACCGGCATCGAGGAGCACAACAACTACGCGGTCGACTTCATCGAGGCCACGCGCTGGATCAAGGCAGCACCTGCCGCACGCGAAGGTCTCGGGCGGCGTGTCGAACGTGAGCTTCAGCTTCCGCGGCAACGACCCGGTGCGCGAAGCGATCCACACCGTGTTCCTGTATCACGCGATCAAGGCCGGCATGACGCATGGGCATCGTCAACGCGGGTCAGCTCGGCGTCTACGACGAGCTCGATCCGGAGCTGCGCGAGCGCGTCGAAGACGTCGTGCTCAATCGTCGTGCCGACGCGACCGAGCGGCTGGTGACGTTCGCCGAAACCTACAAGGCGCAAGGGCAAGCGACGGTCGAGGACCTCGCGTGGCGCGACGGCAGCGTCGAGGAGCGGCTGTCGCACGCGCTGGTGAAGGGCATCACCACCCACATCGTCGAGGATACCGAGGAGGCGCGGCGCAAGTTCGCGCGGCCGATCGAGGTGATCGAGGGTCCGCTGATGGCGGGCATGAACGTCGTCGGCGACCTGTTCGGCGCCGGCAAGATGTTCCTGCCGCAAGTGGTCAAGAGCGCGCGCGTGATGAAGCAGGCAGTGGCGCACCTGATTCCTTACATCGAAGCGGAAAAGGCGAAGTCGGGCGACGCCGGCAAGCCGAAAGGCAAGATCGTCATGGCGACCGTCAAGGGCGACGTCCACGACATCGGCAAGAACATCGTCGGAGTCGTACTCCAATGCAACAACTTCGACGTGATCGACCTCGGCGTGATGGTGCCCGCGAAAAAGATTCTCGACACCGCGACGCGAACGCAACGCGGACATCGTCGGCCTGTCGGGGCTGATCACGCCGTCGCTCGAAGAGATGGCGCACGTGGCGCAGGAGATGCAGCGCCTGGGCATGCAGCAGCCGCTGCTGATCGGCGGCGCGACCACCTCGCGCGTGCACACCGCGGTGAAGATCGCGCCGCACTATTCCGGCGTCACCGTCTACGTGCCCGATGCGTCGCGCGCGGTGGGCGTGGCCAGCAACCTGCTCTCCGACGCGCTCAAGGCTGACTACGTCGCCGAGAGTCGCTTCCGACTACGAAAAGGTTCGTGTCCAGCACGCAAGCAAGAAGGGGCCGTCGCTCCTGTCGCTTGAGGCTGCGCGCGCCAATGCTTTCGTCGCCGACTGGAAGCACTACGCGCCGACGCGTGCCGAGCGCTGATCGGCCGACGCGAATTCCGTAATGCCGATCTGGCCGAGCTTGCGCGCTACATCGACTGGGGACCGTTTTTCCAGACCTGGGAGCTCTCCGGACCGTTCCCGGCGATCCTCGACGATGCCGTGGTGGGCGAGGCGGCGCGCAACGTGTACGCCGACGCTCTCGCCATGCTCAAGCGCGTGATCGAAGGGCGCTGGCTCACCGCACACGGCGTGGTTGCGCTGCTTCCGGCGAATGCCGTCGGCGACGACATCGTGTTCTATGCCGACGAGTCGCGCAGCGCGACGAGCCTGATGTGGTGCAATCTTCGCCAGCAAAACCAGCGTCCGACCGCCAAGCCCAACTACTGCCTGGCCGATTTCGTGGCGCCGAAAACGTCCGCGGTCGCCGACTACGCCGGGATGTTCGCCGTCACCGCGGGCCTCGGGATCGAGAAACGGCTGGCCGAGTTCGAAGCGCAGCGCGATGACTACAGCGCGATCATGCTCAAGGCGATCGCTGACCGGCTGGCCGAAGCATTCGCGGAATGGCTGCACCGCGTGGTACGCCGCGAGCTCTGGGGCTACGCGCCGGGAGAAGAGCTCGACAGCGAGCGGCTGATCCGCGAGGAGTACCGCGGCATTCGTCCGGCGCCGGGTTATCCAGCGTGTCCGGAGCACAGCGTCAAGGCGCCGCTTTTCGACTTGCTGCAGGCCTCGAAGATCGGAATGGCCGTCACCGAAAGCTACGCGATGTTGCCAGCGGCGTCAGTGGCCGGGTTTTATATCGCGCACCCCGAGGCAACGTACTTCGCGGTGGGCAAGATCGGTGATGACCAGGTCGTCGACTATGCACGGCGCTGCGGCATCGGCGTCGACGTGGCACGATCGCGGCTTTCCGCTCAGCTGTAGCGCGCGACACGATCGTCACCATCAGCGCTGTCGACTCAGCGCTTCGTCGATCAGCCGCTGAGGTAAGCGCCGCCGTTGACGTGCAGCGTCTGCCCAGTCGCGTAACGAGCACCGGGACCGGCGAACCACACGACGGCGCTGGCAATTTCCGCGGGGTTGCCACGGCGTCCGAGCAGGGTCTGCGCCTGCGCGCGATGCGCAGGCGCCGCCGATGCGCTCGCGCTCTTGCGAGCGGTATCCACCAGGCCGGGCGACACGCAGTTGACGGTGATGCCGAACGGGGCGAGCTCGTGCGCCAGCGCGCGGGTGAGCCCGCCCAGCGCCGCCTTGGCGGTCACGACGTGCGCGCGATGCGACGCGCCGGTATACGCTGTCATGCCGCCGATGTTGATCACCGCGCCGGCGCCGCTGTTGCGCAGCAACGGCAGTGCCGCCTGCGTGCAATGGAATGCACCGTCGACGCACACCGCCTGCGCGGCGCGCCATTCCGCGAAGGACAGGTCGGCGAACGCAGCTTCGCGCCGGATCGCGGCGTTGTTGACGACGATGTCCAGGCGGCCGAAGCGCTCCGAGATCGCGGCGATCATCGCATCGACCTGGGGGCGCTCGGTGACATCAGCCGCAGCCATCATGGCCTCGCCGCCGTGCGCCGCGATCTCGCTGACGACCGCCTGCGCTTCGCCGCGGCTCGCGCGTACGTTGACGACAATCTTTGCGCCGGCATCGGCGAGCGCGAGCGCGATGGCGCGCCCGATGTTTCGTCCCGCGCCGGTGACCAGCGCGACCCTGCCTTGAAGCGGAGGCGTGTCCATACCGCTAGCCTCTCAGTGTCGTAAGGTCGACTCTCGGCGCGTCGCGCAGCGCGCGCAGCGTGCCGAGCGCCCGGCGCGCCCGGTTCACGTCCCAGCCGCCGTAGATGCAGTTGGCGATGAATTTCGCCTCGAGCGCCTCGACCGACATCGGTTCGTCACGACCGCCGCGGAAATGATCTTGCCTCGCCTCGCGCACTTCGCCGGACTCGAGGGTCACGCGCACGTGGCCGGTGAACTGGCGCGGATAGGGATTGTCGGGGTCGACGACGTAACGCACCTTGGCGGCGAGCGCGCGCACCGCGGGATCGCGCACCACGGCTTCCTCGTAGTCGATGAGTCCCGCATCGCCACGCAGCATGCCCACCGCGATCGCGTAGGGAATGCTGAACTTGGCCGCATAGCCGTTGGGCGGACGCTGCTTGGCGGCGAGGGGTTCCCACAGACGGTGCACGATCCCCTCGGCCGTTTCGCATTCGATCGCTGCGACCTCGGCCGGATTCAGGCCGTCGCTCACCAGGCTGCGCGCGCAGTCGATGTAGGGATGCGCCATGGTGCCGCAGGCGTAGGCCTTGAACGCGATGTCCCTCGCGAGCCACGTGATTCCGACGCCATCGAGCATGGCGCCGAAGTCGCAGTCGTCGCTACGCGCGAAGCCGTGAAAAAAACCGTGCTCGCCCTCCAACAGCGTGCGTGGCCCGGTGAACCCTTCGCGCGCCATGCGAGCAGCGCGATAGCCCGCCTGCGCCGCCCATCCCGGGTGCATGCGCTTGGTCCACGCGCCTTCGGCAAGGTACTCGATGATGCCCGAGGCCATGCTGCCGGCGATGCCCAACGCGTTGACCCACTGCGCAGCGTCTAGGCGCAGCGCGGTCGCAACGCCCGCCGACGCGCCGAGTGCGCCGAACACCGCGGTGGGATGGAAGCCGGCCTTGTGGACGCGCTTGGGCGCGACCAGGCACAGCCGGCACATCAGCTCGCAGCCCACGGCGAGCCCGCGCAGGGTGTCGCCGCCGGCGAGGTCGTGCTGCTCGGCGGTGGCGAGCAGCGCGGGAACGATGACGGCGCCGGCATGCACGGGACCGCCCTCGAAGGTGTCGTCGTAATCCTCGCCGTGGGCGGCGGTGCCGTTGCACAGCGCCGCGGTGGTGATGCTGAAGCTTCCGGCGTCGCCGATCACAGTGCAGGCGCCGGGCTCGGCGCTCGCGCGCAGCGTTGCCTGCACATAATCGCTGCGCCGCGCCGCGACGCACAACCCGGCGACGTCGATCATCACCGCAGCGCATGTCGAGGCGAGCGGGTCGCTCAGTTGCGACGGCGTCGCCGCGAACGCGGCGGCGAGGCGCTGCGAAACGGAAATCTCCGGAAGCGACATCGTGCCCGCGTGTCGCTATTCGGCTTCGATCTTGCTGGCGCGCGCGACCGCCGTCCAGTGCGCGATCTCGTCGGCGATGTAGTTGCCGAATTGCTGCGGCGTCATCGGCATCACGGTGAGCGCCTCCGCGACAAAGGCGTCGCGCAAGTCGGGTGACGCCAGCACCTTGTTGATTTCCTCGTTGAGCTTACTGACGATGGGCTCGGGCAGCTTCGCAGGACCGACGATGCCGTACCAGGTGAGGCCGTTGAAGCCTTCGTAGCCCGATTCCTTGAAAGTCGGAACGTCGGGGAGCAGCGGCTGCCGTCGATCGCCGGTCACCGCCAGCGGCTTGAACGCGCCCGAGCGGATATGCGGCATCGCGGCGGCGAGTCCCGGAAAGACGACCTGGATCTGGCCGCCCATGGCGTCGGTGAACGCCTGGCCGATGCTGCGATAGGGGACGGCCATACTCGGGACTCCCGAGGCGTGCTTGAATTGCTCCATCACCAGATGGTTGAGCGTGCCCACGCCCGAGGTTCCGTAGTCGACCTTGCGCGGATTGGCCTTGGCGTAGGCGACGAATTCGCGCAGCGTGCTCACTGGCACTGCACGCGCCACCACCAGCACGTTGGGCGTCCCGCCGAGCATCGCAATCGGCGTGAAATCCTTGACCGCGTCGTAGCCGAGATTGTGCTTCACCGCCGGATTGGTCGCGTGCGTGGCGACGTAGCCGATCTCGAGCGTGTAGCCATCGGGTTGCGCGCGCGCGGTCATCTGCGTGGCGATCGCGCCGCCGGCGCCGGCCTGGTTCTCGATGACGAAGGGCTGGCCCATCGCGATGCGCAGGCGATCGGCGATGATGCGCGCCACCAGATCGACCCCGCCGCCGGGCGCCTGCGGCGCGATGAGCTTGACCGGCCGGCTGGGATAGCTGTCCTCGGCGCGCGCGTGTAGCGCCGCCATTGCTGTGGCGGACAGCGCCGCCACCACCACGGCGCGCCGCCGGCCGTTCACGCCGCTAGTCGAGCGCGCCGATGAAGTCGCTCTTGCCAAGCTCGACTCCGCAGTGACGCAGGATCGCGTAGGTGGCGGTCACGTGAAAATAGAAGTTCGGAAGCGCGAACTGCAGCAGGTAATTGATGCCGGTGAACTTCTTCGGCTTGCCACGGACCGGGCGCACGATCTCGCGCGATTCCGAGCCGTCGATCGCCGATGCCTTCAGCGTGCGTAGGAATTCGACCGTGCGGTCGATGCGCGCGGTCAGCTCCGGAATGGTTTTCTCGTTGTCTTCGAACACCGGCGTCTCGAGACCGGCGAGCCGTGCCCCGGTCGAGCGCGCGAAGTCAGTCGCGATGTGCACCTGGCGGGTGAGCGGAAACATGTCGGGATAGAGCCGGCTGTTGAGCAGCACAGATTGCTAAACTTTTTTCGCCTGTGCATGCGAGGCGGCCTTTTCCAGAACGAGCTTGAGGTTACCTAGCATCCGGATGAACACGGGGACCGAAGCCTGATACATCGAAATCGTCATGAACACTCCTCCTTGGGGACCGGCATTGTAGCAAGCGCGCAGCGTGCGAGCGCCGGCCTGCGTGTCGCGATACCGGGCGATCGGCCTTTGGCTTACACTTGACGCTGTGGGTGCCGCGGCCGGTCGCGCCGGCCGTATTGCCCGTCGCGTCGCCGCGTCTCCCGGCCTGCCGGTTCCACGAGTAGACGAACATGCCGAAGAGCACCGACCAATGGAGACTGCACGGCGTGCGCGTCGTGCACGCCGATGAGCTCGACGTCAACACACCACAGACACCGGGCATGAATCGCGCTGCGGCGATCACCGCGGCGCGGGCGGGCGCCGAAAAACTGTGGGCCGGGACAGTGGTCATCAACCCGAAGGCGAAGACGGGTGCGCACCACCATGGGCCGGTCGAGAGCGTGATCTACGTGGTGAGCGGAAGGGCGCGCATGAAGTGGGGCGAGCGCCTCGAATACACCGCCGAAGCGGGACCGGGCGATTTCATCTATGTCCCGCCTTACGTTCCGCATCAGGAGATCAACGCCAGCAGCGAAATGCCGCTTTCGTGCGTCCTGGTGCGAAGCGGACAGCAGCCGGTGGTTGTGAACCTCGACATCGCCGACGTCGAGCCCAACCCCGAGCAGGTCCACTGGGTCGACAACATCCACCCGCCGCCCAAATGACGCGGACCCTGCATCCGGCGACGCCATGACGTCACCACCGATGTCCGCCCGATTCCGGCTAAGCCGGCGGCTGCTCTTGATCATCTGGCCATTCCTCGCGATTGTCATGCTGCTCGTGCTGCTGGCGCTGGGCAGCGTCGACATTCTCTCGTCGGTGCGCGCGTACGTCGGTGGCGAGTCGTTGTGGTCGAAAGCGCAGAAGGATGCGGTTCATTACCTGACCAGCTACGCGCGCACCGGCTCGATGGACGATTACGTGCGCTTCGAGGAAGCGATCGCGATCCCGCTGGGCGATCGCGTCGCACGCGAGGAGCTGGAGAAGGCCGAGCCCGACCTCGACGTCGCGCGTCGCGGCTTTCTCGCGGGAAGGAACAACTTCGACGACATCGACGGCATGATCCGGCTGTTCCGGCGCTTTCGCAGGGTGAGCTACATCGATCGCGCGATCGCGATCTGGGGCGAGGCCGACGGTTATATCGCAGAACTAGTGGCGGCCGGCAGCGAATTGCATCGCGTCGTCACGGCAAATACGGGCGCGAGCGCGCCGATGCTTCCGGTGCTCGCCCGCATCGACGAGCTCAACGTGAAGCTGACCCCGCTCGAGGACGCCTTTGCGTACACGCTCGGGCAGGCCTCGCGGCTGGCGAAGCGCGTGCTCCTGGTGGTGACGCTGCTCGGCGCGGCAACGCTGGTGTTGGTCGGCATCGTGCTGTCGCGGCGCATGCTGCGCGAGAGCGACGCCTTCGAGGCGGCACTTCGCCTGTCCGAGGAGCGCTTCTCACTCGCGGTGCTGGGTGGAAGCGACGGGCTCTGGGACTGGAACGTCCAGACCGGCGAGATGTACCTTTCGCCGCGCAGCAAGGAGCTTGCCGGGTATGCCGACCACGAGATCGGGAACACGCCCGATGCCTTTGTCAATCTGCTTCATCCCACCGATCGGATCACCGCCCTCGACGCCTTGCGCGCGCATCTTCGCGAAGACGCACCCTTCGATCTCGAATTCCGCTGCCTGTCCAAGCAGGGTGACTATCGCTGGATGCGTGCGCGCGGGCGCTCGGTGCGCAACGCCCAGGGCCGTGCAGTGCGCATGGCGGGTTCGATCAGCGACATCACCGATCGCAAGCTTGCCGAGGCGCAGCTGTTCGCCGAAAAGGAACGCGCGCAGGTGACGCTGGAGTCGATCGGCGACGCGGTGATCACCACCGACGTCGACGGGTTCATCGACTACATGAACCCGGTTGCCGAAGCGCTCACCGGGTGGCGCGTGAGCGACGCTCGCGGCACCGCGCTGCAGGCCGTGTGCGCGACATTCGACGAAGCCACCCGCAGCGCGCTTCCCAGCCCGGTAGACATGGTGCTCAGGGAGGGCGCCAGCATGAAGGTCGCCGCCAACGCGCTGCTGCTGCGCCCTGACGGCACCGAGGTCGCGATCAACGAATCGGCGGCGCCGATACGCGACCGTACGGGCGCGATCGCGGGCGTCGTTCTTGTGCTCCACGACGTGCGCCGCGAGCGGGAGTACGCGACGCAACTTTCCTATCAGGCAAGCCACGACGCGCTCACCGGCCTGATCAACCGTCGCGAGTTCGAGCATCGGCTGAGCATCGCGTTGGCAAGCGCGCGCGAGCAGGGCCGGGTGCACGCGATGATGTATCTCGACCTCGACCAGTTCAAGCTGGTCAACGACACATCGGGCCACGCCGCCGGCGACGAACTGATGCGTCAGATCAGCATGTTGCTGCAGGAGCATCTGCGCGAAGGCGACACGCTGGCGCGGCTGGGGGGCGACGAGTTCGGCGTGCTGCTCGAGAACTGCCCGCTGGAGCACGCTGTGCGCATCGCCGACGTCCTGCGCCAGACCGTCACCGACTTTCATTTTGTCTGGCAGTCGCGCTCGTTCAGCATCGGCGTAAGCATCGGTGTGGTGGCCATTCCCGACGGCGCGATGACGCTCGCCGACGTGCTCAGCGCGGGCGATGCCGCGTGCTACGTCGCCAAGGAAAAGGGCCGCAACCGGGTGCAGGTCTATCACCCCAAGGATACCGAGCTCGCGGTGCGCCACGGCGAGATGGAATGGGTGGCGCGTCTGCACGCCGCGCTCGACGAAGAGCGCTTCTGCCTGTACTCGCAGGAGATCGTCGCCGTCGACGATCCGCAGCGTCCCGCGCATCTGTTCGAGCTGCTGGTGCGCATGGTCGACGAACGCGGGGCCCTAGTCCCGCCGATGGCGTTCATTCCCGCCGCCGAGCGCTACAGCCTGATGTCGTCGATCGATCGCTGGGTGATCCGGACCGCGTTCTCGACGCTCGCCGAAATGCACGTGCCGTCGCGCGCATCGGCCACATACATGATCAATCTCTCGGGGACGTCGATTGGCGACGAGCGATTTCTCGATTTCGTTCGCGATGAGCTTGCGCGGACCGGCATCTCGGGCGAAACGATCTGCTTCGAAATCACCGAGACGACCGCGATCGCCAATCTTGGAAAGGCCGCGCATTTCATCGCCGAATTGCGCGCGCTCGGCTGCCGCTTCTCGCTCGACGATTTCGGCGCGGGGATGTCGTCGTTCGGCTACCTCAAGCATCTCCCGGTCGATTTCCTGAAGATCGACGGAAGCTTCGTCACCGACATGCTCATCGATCCGATCGACAGCGCGATGGTCGAGGCGATCAACCGCATCGGTCACGTGATGGGCAAGCGAACGATCGCCGAGTTCGTCGAGAGCGAAACGGTGCTCGCCAGCCTGCGCCGGATCGGCGTCGATTACGCGCAGGGCTTCGGTATCGCCAGACCGCAGGCGTTTCGCGCCAGCAACGTGCGTCGGCGCGGCGCGGCGTAGCGCCAGGCGTTCGCTAATCGATGCAGGAAAACGCCAGGAATTCGGTCGGATCGTCCTGAAAAGCGTGACCGAAGCTCACGCGGCCGCGGCCGCGAAGCACGAGTTCCTCGCGGCGCAGCGCGAGCTCGGATTCGCCCTCGACCGTGACATAGGTGCCGTTCGAGCTATGATCGACGAGCACGAACTTGTCGCGTCGGCGTTCGATGCGCGCATGCAGACGCGACGCCTTGCGGTCCGCGATCATCACGTCATTCTGCTGATCTCGCCCGAGCGTGAGCACCGAGTGCGTGGCGCCGAGCATGATGTCGCGCGCGCCATGCGTGAGCTTGACGCTCGCCGGCGCGATCACCTGCCGCGGCGACATCATGGTCATCTCGTCCTCGGACTCCTGCCACGTGAGCTCGACCACGCCCACGTCCTCTTCCTTACCGCGCAGCGTGTGCGCGTCCTGATCGCGCGTACGTTTTTTCATCGCGGGCGACAACTCGCTGGCGGTTCGCACTGAGGTGAAGATCTGGCCGCCCTTGGCGAGGTCGGTGAGTCGAGCGGCGACATTGACGCAATCGCCGAACACATCTCCGTCGTCCTCGATCGCCGGCCCCGATTCCATGCCGATATGAATGGCGACAGGCGTGCCGCGACTGGTGCGCTGCTTGGACACGTTCTGCTCGATCTCGATCGCCGCCAGCGCTGCCGCCTCGGCGTCCGGGAACGAAGCCATGACCTCGTCACCGATGGTCTTCACCACGCGACCGTTTCCGCTTTCGCAGATGCGGCGCACGATTCCGATCACGCGATCGATGGTCGCCTGCGCCTCTGCATTGCCCAGTGTGTCGTACAGGCGAGTGCTCGCCGAAATGTCTGCGAACATGACGACCAGATTGCGTGAAGTGGGCGGCATTCAGGGTTTTTCAGCGGAGTATTGCGCAAGTATAAGGCATCGCGAAGCGCCGGGCTTTCCGCACTCTGCGCGAGCAGTATTCACGTTGACTTGGGAGGGGTCGCAGCCTAGTATGTTTCGCTCTGCGCGCGCTAGTAAGTCGTGCGGGCTCGAAAACCCCTGAAATGAAGATCAGTAGCCTCTGCTTCGGGTGCTTTTGGCTGTTCGCCACGATATCGTGCCTCGCCGCTGACGTCGGCACGGTAACGCTGATCGACGGCAAGCCGCGGCTGCTGCGCGGAACGGCGTGGTACGCATTGGTCGAGGGCGTGCGCATCCGCGATACCGATGTCATCGACGTTCCCGAGAAGGCGCAGTTTCAGCTCGAAATGACCGATGGAGGTGCGCTTGGCCTGATCGGTCCGGGCGCGCTGTACGTCGTATCGATGTCGTCTGGCGACGCGAAGCAGCGTCCCGCAATCGATTTCTGGGTGTCGAGGGGATGGCTCAAGTTCGACACCAAGCCGACGCTTGCGCGCCTGCGCATGCGTTCGGGAATGGGCTCGGTAACTACTTCGAACGCCGCGGCAGTAGTGCACCTGAGTGCGGATGCGCTCGAGGTCTTTGTTGAAACCGGGTCGACTCGCGTGGTCGAGCCCGGCAAGCCGGACACCGCCGGCGTCGAGGTGCGCGGTGGCAGCTTCGCCAGCCGCGCGGCCGGCAAGCAGGTGATCGCCACGGAACGCGCGCCGTCGACGTTCATCGGCGCACTGCCGCGCGACTTCATGGATCCGTTGCCGCTGCGCATCGCGCGCTTCGGCACGCCGCGCGAGCCGGTGCTCGATCACGAGGCAACCTATCCCGAAGTCCAAGCATGGTTGGCGGGACCCTATCGCGTCGCGTTCGGCAAGCGCTTCGAAGCAAAGATCGCGACCGACCCTACGTTCAAGGCAGCCGTCGATGCCACTGCCAAGACCGTTCCCGACGCCGCTGCCGCGAAAGCCGCGACGCCGCCTGCGCCCGCTGCCGCAGCGAAGGTCGAGCCGCCGAAAGAAGAAAAGAAGGCCGAGCCCGAGCGAACCTGGCGCTGGCCGTGGGAACGCGCGAGCGGAAAATAGGCAAGGACACATGAACCTCATCTGGAAATTCAATGCGGCGCTCATCGCCATCTTCGCGGTCGGATTCACCATCGCCGGCATCGCCGCATGGGCAGCCCTGCAGCACAACGCGCGCGAGGAAGTGCTGCAGCACGCACGGTTGATGATGGAGGCGGCTTCGTCGACGCGGAACTACACTCAGCACCAGGTGCAGCCGCTGCTCGAGACGCAGCTCAAGTACAAGTTCCTTCCGCAGTCGGTACCGGCGTTCGCGGCGACCGAGCAGTTCAACGACATGCGCAAGAAGTATCCGGAATACGGCTACAAGGAAGCCACGCTCAATCCGACCAACCCTCGCGACCATGCCACCGACTGGGAAGTCGACGTCGTCAATGGCTTTCGGCAAAACCCGACGCGCACCGAATCGAGCGGCGAGCGCGATACGCCGGAGGGCCGCTCGTTGTTTCTCGCGCGCCCCATCAAGATCGTCGATCCTGCGTGTCTGGTGTGCCACAGCACGCCCGATGCGGCGCCACGCACCATGATCGAGACCTATGGCTCGAACAACGGCTTCGGCTGGAAGGTCAACGACGTCATCGGCGCGCAAGTGGTGTCGGTACCCACGGCGATACCGGTGCAGCGAGCGAGCTATACGTTCAAGGTGTTCCTGGTTTCGCTTGCGGGCGTTTTCCTGTTCACTATCGCGATGCTCAACGCGCTGCTCTACTTCGTGGTGATCCGGCGGGTGAAACGCTTGTCCAAGCTGGCCGACGAGGTGAGCCTTGGCAACCTCGAGGCGGGAGACTTCCGCTCGCGCAGCCACGACGAGATCGGCGTGCTCAGCGACGCGCTGAACCGCATGAAGGCGAGCATGGTGCAAGCGATCAAGATGCTGGAGAGCTAGGCCTTGCACATGGCGGATCCGGTCAAAATCGGCAAGTACGAGGTCCAGAGCGTACTCGGCAAAGGCGCGATGGGCGTCGTCTACAAGGCGTTCGACCCCGGCATCGAGCGCGTCGTCGCGATCAAGACGGTGCGCAAGGATCTGGTCGACCCCGACCTGGTCGAGCAGTCGATGGCGCGCTTCAAGAACGAGGCGGTCGCCGCCGGCCGGCTGCTGCACCCGAACATCGTCAGCGTCTACGAATACGGCGAGGACGACGCCAACGCGTTCATCGTCATGGAGTTCGTCGAGGGCACGGGCCTGCGCGAATTCCTCAACCGCGGCGCTAACTTCGACCTCGGCCAGATCAGCGCGATGATGACGCAGCTTCTGCAGGCGCTGGACTTCGCGCACGAGCGCGGCGTCGTGCACCGCGACATCAAGCCGGCCAATCTCATCCTCACCAAGACCGGCGCGCTCAAAGTCGCCGACTTCGGCATTGCGCGCATCGACACGTCGAACCTCACGACCATGGGCATGGTGATGGGCACGCCGTCGTACATGTCGCCCGAGCAGTGCCAGGGGCAGACGGTCGATCGCCGCTCCGATCTGTTCAGCGCGGCAGTGGTCCTCTACGAGCTGCTCGCCGGCGAGAAGCCGTTCTCGGGCGCGTTGGAGACCATCGGCTACAAGATCTGCCACGAGGATCCGCGTCCGCCGTCGAGCGTGTCGCGCATCGCGCTTTCTCCCACCATCGACGCGGTGCTGGCGACGGCACTCGAAAAAAATCCCGAGGCGCGCTTCCAGAATGCGAAAGCGTTCAATCGCGCACTTCGCCAGGCGTGCGACGCGCTGGTCGCCGACGATTCGCAGGGCGCGACCGAGATCAATCTCGCCGCGGTCAGGATGGGACCGCCTCCGTCCGCGACCGATTGGGACGAGACCGTGCTGCGCACGGTCGAGCGCCAGCTCGCGCATCACCTGGGACCACTGGCCAGGGTGATGCTGCGCAAGGCAGCCGCGCAGACGCGCGACGTGTCGCAGCTCTACGCGATGCTCGCGGAGAGCATCTCCGATCCGGTCGGGCGCCAGCGCTTCATCGACAGTACGCCGGGCGGGTCGACGTCGCCGCACGTGATCGCCACCGGCCAGACGCTGAAGACGCAGGCACTTCCCCTGAACAAGGATTTTGTCGACCAGACCACCATGCGGCTGGCCGCTTATCTCGGTCCGATCGCCAAGGTGGTGGTGAACCGAGCCGCGCAGAAGGCCGCGAGCCAGCAGGAATTCGTCGAGCTGGTGGCCGGGCATCTCGGCACCCACGAGCGGGGTGCGTTTCTGCGCGAGATCGGCTTTGCCGAACGTTAGGCGCGCGATGTTCCCTTCCAAGCGTAGCAAGGAATCGCCTGTTTCGCTGAGTCACCTCATGCGCCAACAGCCGATCCTTCGTTGCGGCCGCTCCTCGCGATGATCTATCCGCGCGCGCGGTCATGAGCGATTTCTACCACGAGGGCAGTCGCGAGCTTCAGGAGCGCTTCGACACGCGGCGGCTCGCCGATCGCATCGAGCAGCGCCTGGTGTCGGATCACATCGGCGACGCCGATCGGGCCTTCATCGAGGCGCGCGACATGTTCTTCCTGGCGACGACCGACGAGAACGGACAGCCCGCCTGCTCGTACAAGGGTGGCGATCCGGGTTTCGTTCGCGTGCTCGACGAGAAAACGCTGGCGTTCCCCAATTACGACGGCAACGGCATGTACCTGTCGATGGGCAACGTGATCGTCACGCGCAAGGTGGGACTGCTGTTCATCGACTTCGAGTCGCCCAGCCGGCTGCGCGTTTCAGGCGAGGCCAGCCTGTCCGACGAGGGAGCGCTGTTGCGCCAGTTCCCCGAAGCGCAGTTCATGGTGCGCATCGCGGTAACGCACGTATTTCCCAATTGCCCGCGCTACATCCATCGCTACGCACGCGTCGAGCGCTCGCGATTCGTGCCGCATCCGCCGGAGGCGACTCCGGTGCCCAACTGGAAAAAGAGCGAGTGGGCATGCGACGTGCTGCCCGCGACGGATACGGCACGCCCCGATCGCTGATCTCTTCCCGCTGCGACGCGAGGACCATAGCGTGCGCGCTAGGCGACTTCGACGCGGCGCTTGCGATGCCAATCGGCGATCGATTCCTTGGGGTACTCGCGAAAGTGCGTGTGCCCCTTGCCCTTAGGGATCTCGCACCAGGGCGCGGCATAGTCGAGCATGAGCTCGACATGCTCCACCGGCTTGGGTAGCGGAGTGTCGATCGCCGAGGCGAAGGGATAAATCCATTCCTTCCACCGCGGATCGAACACCCACAGCGCGCTGCCGCATTTCGCGCAGAAATTGCGGCGCGCCGGCGATAGCGTTTTGCGCGCCGCGCCGGGTTCCTTGATGCGCGCGCGATAGACGCTCACGTTCTTCGCGCCGCGCACCTTCAGCGTCGCCGCCTCGCCCATGATGTTGATCGCATAGCCGCCGCCACCCGCGGTCTTGCGGCAGATCGAGCAATAGCAGCGCATATAGGGCTGCGGCGTGTGCGTTTCGACGCTGAACGCCACCGCGCCGCAGTGGCACGAGCCATCGAGCTTCATGATCGCCTCCTATAGAACGCCAGCGCCTCGGTTGAACGCGTGGCGAGAGCCTCAAACGCGGCGCGGATCGAGCGCGTCGCGCAGACCATCCCCGACCAGATTGAACGAGAGCACCAGCAGGAATATCGACAGCCCCGGCCATATCGCCATCCACGGGGCGTTGTCGATGTAGTTTTTCGCGGTGTTGAGCATGCTGCCCCAGCTCGGTGCCGGGGGCTGTTGTCCAAGTCCGAGAAAGGACAGGCTGGCTTCGGCGATGACCGCGGCCGCGATCGCCAGCGTGGCCTGCACGATCAACGGCGATATCGCGTTGGGCAGCACGTGGCGCAGTGCGATGCGCCAGGGCGGATTGCCGAGCGCGCGGGCCGCCTCGACATAGTCCTCGACCTTCACCGCGAGCACCTGCGCCCGCGTGAGCCGGATGAACACCGGTGTCGCCGACACACCGATGGCGATCATCGCGTTGGTGAGGCTGGGCCCAAGGAACGCGGCGAGCGCGATGGCCAGGATCAGGAACGGGCAGGCGAGCATCGCATCGGTCATGCGCGAGAGGAGTGCGTCGACGGGGCCGCCGACGTAGCCGGCGAGCAAGCCGATGGGCACACCGCAGGCGAGCGAGATGCACACTGAAACCAGCCCGGCGAGCAGCGACGCGCGGGTGCCCCAGATCACTCGCGAGAGCACGTCGCGCCCGATCTCATCGGTGCCGAACCAGTGCGCGGCCGACGGCGCCTTGCGCACCGCGCTCCACGATGTCTGCAGCGGATCGTACGGTGCAATCCATGGCGCGAACAGCGCAAGCAGGATGAATCCGACGACCACCGCGAGGCCGACGATCGCCGCGTGGCGTCTTCGCAGTCGGCGCAGGACGCGTGCGCCTGGTGAGGCTTCGCGATGGACCGGCAGTGGCGCGGCGAGGGTGCTCACGTGCGCCCTTCAGCCGCGCAGCCGCGGATTGGCGAGGAAGTAGCCCACGTCGGCGCACAGGTTGAGCGCGATGTACGCCGTGGCGGTGAACAGCACCACGCCCTGAACGACTGCGTAATCGCGATTGAACACTGCGTCGACGATGAGCTTGCCGAACCCGGGAACGCTGAACACCTGCTCGGTGAGCACGGCGCCGGAAAGCAGCGTGCCGAATTCGAGTGCGCCCAGCGTGATGATGGGGATCAATGCGTTGCGCAGCGCATGCTTGATCACCACGACGCGCTCGTCGAGTCCCTTGGCGCGCGCCGTACGCACGTAGTCCGACGAGAGTACCTGCAGCATCGCGCTGCGGGTGTGGCGCATGAGTACCGCAGCGATGGCGTTGCCGAGCACGAACGCCGGCATGATCATCGCGGCCAGATTGGCCTTGAGGTCCTCGAAGGGACTGACGTAGCCCGACGCGGGCAGCCACCCGAGCGTCACCGAGAACAGCAGGATCATCATGATGCCCAGCCAGAAGTTCGGCGTCGACAGTCCCCACAAGGCGACGACGTTGGCGGCGTAATCCCAGACGCTGTCCTTGGCGACGGCGGAAACGACGCCCGCAGTCACCCCGATCACCAGCGCGATGACCATCGCGATGCACGCCAGCTCGAGCGTGACCGGAAGCTTCTCGAGGATCAGCTCGAGCACCGGCTTCTTGATCCGCTGCGACTCGCCGAGGTCGCCCTTGAGCACGCCGCCGGCCCAGTACGCGTAACGCACGGGGAAGGGCTCGTCGAGATGCATCGTGCTGCGCAGATGCGCGATGACAGTGGGATCGTTGTCTTCGCCGGCCAGGATCAGCGCCGCGTCGCCAGGCAGGAGTTGTTGCAGCCCGAAGATGAGCACCGACACGAAAAACAGCGTCGGTACGATCGTCGCCAGTCGCTGAACGAGATAATTGAACACGGTGTTACCTAACGTCCCACGTCCACGAAATCATTTCATGCCCGCATCGAACAACCGCTCGCCGGCAAATGACGCGCATCGCGGCTAATTGAGTTTGAGTCCCTGGACGCGCACCAGCCCATCGGGGATCGTGCGCAATCCCGAGAGCTTGGTGCTGTAGGCCCACAGCCAGTGACGATGGAACAGGTAAACGATGGGTCGGTCCTTCAGTGCGATGGCTGCCAGCTGATCGTAGGCTTTCTGGCGCTCGGCCTTTTCGCGCGCAGTGCGCGAACGGTTGAGGATCTCGTCGACCTCGGGCTTGCAATAGCCCGCATAGTTGAGCGGCTGCTTGCACGCGTCGAAGCTGTAGATGTTGCCGTCGGGATCGGCGCGCCCGCTCCATGCGAGCACGTACGCTTCGAATTGCCCCTTGTCAGCCATGTCGAGCGAGGTCGCGAATTCGGTCGACTGGATCTTCACGTCGAAGCCCGCTTCCTTCGCCATCGCCTGCACGACCTGCGCGATTTTCTGCGCGTCGGAAGTGGTCGGCGTGACCAGCGTGAAGCTGGGATTTGGCGACGCCCGCTTCGGCGAGCAGCGCCTTCGCCTTCGCCACATCTCGCTTGGGCACCGGCATGTTCTTCGCGTAATACGGGTTGTCGGGTGCGACCCACTGGTTGCCGACCGTCGCCTCGCCTTCCATCACCACCTGGACGATGCCTTCGCGGTCGAGCGCCAGCTCGAAAGCCTCGCGCACGCGTGGGTCCTTGCCCAGCGGATTCTTCTGCGCGAGGTCGCTCTTGCCGACGTTGATGGTGATGCCCTGGTAGCCGATCTCGGTGATCTTGGCGACGTTGAAGCGCGAATCGCTCTTGAGACCGGCGACGTCGGAGGGCGCCATGCGCTCGATGAAGTCGAGCTGTCCCGACTTGAGGTTGGCCAGACGCACCGTCGCATCGACGATCGGCGTGTAGATCGATCTTGTCGAGGAAGATCGTTGCCCTTGTTCCAGTAGTTCGGATAGCGCTCGAGCACGATGCGATCCTGCGCCACGCGCTCGACGAAGCGAAACGGCCCCGAGCAGACCGGTTTGACGCCGAACTTGTCGCCGGCGGCCTGCGCGGCCTTCGGCGAGACCATCATTCCGGCCCGGTCGGCAAGCTGCGCGAGCAGCGGCGCGAACGGTGCCGACAGATTGAGCCGCACCGTCATCGGATCGACCACGTCGACGCTCGCCACCGGAGCCAGCTCGCCGCGGCGATTCGAGCCGGGCATCGTCTTGTGGCGCTCGATGTTGTACTTGACCGCGGCGGCGTCGAGCTTCTCGCCGTCGTGGAAAGTGACGCCGGGTCGCACCTTGATCGTGAGCGACTTGCTGTCGGCGGACCATTCGTAACCGGTCGCGAGCTGCGGCACGATGTTGAGCTTTTCGTCGATGTCGAACAGCTTGTCGCACAGCGCCGCGAACACGACACGGCCCACGAATGTCCGCGCCAGCGTCGGATCGAGCACGTCCGGATCCTCGGCCAGTCCGAAGCGCAGCGTCTGCGCGCTGGAAATCCCGGCGAACGCGGCGAGCAGCAGGACGGCGAGACGGGGCATCCAGGAACAGGCGCGCATGATCATCTCCGGTGGGGCGCGCCTCGACGGCGCATGGTCGATCCGCAACGATCTTAGCTAATTTCCAGGGGTTGCGCGCGTATTGCGCTGCGCTGCCTTGGGCGCGTCAGTTGCCGGCAGCAGCGCCCTCGTCGGCGCCCGCCGTCGCTTTGCGAAAAGCCGCCTGCAGGCGCACAAGGCGTGGATCGAGGCGCGAGCTTCCCGATGCGGACGGCGCCGTCGGCGCGATGTCGCGCCAGAAGTGGCACGCGACCGCATGATTGTCGACCACCTCCAGCGCGGGATCGGCTTCGGCGCAGCACGGTCGCGCCCATGGGCAACGCGTGCGAAAGCGGCAGCCCGAGGGCGGGTCGCTGGGACTGGGCACGTCGCCCTCGAGCAACATGCGCTGCGAGCGCGCGTCGGGGTCGGGCACCGGAATCGCGGACAGCAGCGCGTGCGTGTACGGGTGGCGCGGCGCGGCGAACAGCGCGCGCGTATCGGCGTGCTCCACGATGCGACCGAGATACATCACCGCCACGCGTGCGGCGATGTGCTTGACGACCGCCAGATCGTGCGCGATGAACAGGTACGACAGGCCCAGGCGACGCTGCAGATCGACCAGCAGATTGATGACCTGCGCCTGGATCGAGACGTCGAGCGCCGACACCGGCTCGTCGCACACGATGAGCCGCGGCTCCACGGCGAGCGCGCGCGCGATGCCGATGCGCTGGCGCTGGCCGCCGGAAAACTCGTGCGGATAGCGCGCAGCGTGCTGCGGGCTGAGACCGACGAGCGCGCAGCAGCTCATCGACGCGTTGCGCGCCGTCGTCCAGGTGCAAGCCCGTGCAGCGCCAGCGGCTCCGTCAGTGTCTGCCCGACGGTCATGCGCGGATTGAGCGAGGCGTATGGATCCTGGAAAATGATCTGCAGCGAGCGGCGCTGCGAGCGCAGCGCCGTCGCGTCGAGCGCGGAGATGTCGTCGCCGTCGAACTGCACGCAGCCCGACGTCGGCTCGATCAGGCGCAGCACCAGTCGGCCGGTGGTCGACTTGCCGCAGCCCGACTCGCCGACCAGTGCGAGCGTCTCGCCGACGCCGAGGCGTCGAAGCTCATGCCGTCGACCGCGCGCACGGCGCCATGCTGGCGCGAGAACGTGCCGCGCCGCACCGGGAAATGCTTGACCAGCATCGATGACGCGCAGCAGCGGAGCCGGCGCGGTCATGGGTGTCCCCCCGGTCGCTCCGCGGCCTCCTCCCCCGGGAGGGTGGGCTTCTGGGGTGGCCCCGCGGCGCTCATGCCGCTTCCACCGCGTCGAGCGGCACTTTCCAGCACGCCGCCCGATGCCCGCCGCCGACGTCGATCACCGGCGGCTCCTCGCGTGCGCAACGCTCGATCGCCGAACGGACAGCGCGGATGGAAGCGACAACCGCTGACTCGCGCACGCGGGTTCGGTACCTGTCCCTCGATCGCCGCCAGCCGATCCTGCTCGAGGTCGAGCCGCGGGATCGAGCCCAGCAGCCCGATCGTGTACGGATGCTGCGGCTCGGCGAACAGCGCGCCGACGCTTGCGCGCTCGACGATGCGCCCGGCGTACATCACGCACACGTCGTCGGCGAGCTCGGCGACCACGCCGAGGTCGTGCGTGATCAGGATGATCGCCGTGCCGGTCTCCTCGCGCAGCGTGCGCATCAGGTCGAGGATCTGCGCCTGGATGGTGACGTCGAGCGCGGTGGTCGGCTCGTCGGCGATCAGCAGCTTCGGCTCGCACGCAAGCGCCATGGCGATCATCACGCGCTGGCGCATGCCGCCCGAAAGCCGATGCGGATAGTCGTCGAAGCGCTGCTCCGGCGAGGGAATGTGCACCTGGCGCAGCATGTCGATGGCGAGCTGCTGCGCTTCGCCACGGTCCATCGCACGGTGCCGCAGTATGCCTTCGACGATCTGATCGCCGACCGTGAACGCCGGATTGAGCGAAGTCATCGGCTCCTGGAAGATCATCGAGATGCGATCGCCGCGCAGCTCGCGCATCGCGGGTGCGGGCAGGCTCGCACAGGTCGACGCCGTCGAACACGATCGCTCCGGAGGCGATGCGCCCGGGCGGCTGCGGCACCAGCCCCATGATCGATAGCGCGGTGACGCTCTTCCCGCAGCCGGACTCGCCGACGATGCCCAGCGTGCGTCCGGCCGAGCGTCGAAGCTCGACGCCGTCGACGGCGGCGAACTCGACGCCTTCCTCGTCGGCGAAAACAACCGCGAGGTCGCATATCTCGAGCAGTGCGCCCGCAGGTTGTCCCCCGGCAGTCGCTGCGCGACCTCCCCCTGGAGAGGAGCGAGCGCCTTGGGGCGGCACGCTGGCGCTCATCGCCGCGCGCGTGCCATCGTCGCCGCGTGGAAGCGCTCGACTTCCGCTTCGATCGGCGCGCGATCGGTCAGGCCCGCGGGGCGCGCGCGCGAGGGCAGGCAGGCGACGAAGGGCTGGTAGCGCTCGAGACTCTTCACATACAGGCGCAGGAGCTCGTCCAGCGGGTCCGGATGATCATCGACGCGAAGATCGAGAAAGGGATACGACTCGGCGGTGCAGATGAGCAGCGCGGCAGCCTGCTTGCCGCGCTTGTCGCCGCCGGCGGCTTCGCCAGCCTGCATGGCGGCGATCAGACGCTCGGCGAAAGGCAGATCGCTGCCCGCATCGTAGGCCTGCGCGGTGTCTTCGATCACCTGTGGGCCCGCGAGCATGTTGCCGGCCACCGAGAAATCGTCGCCAGTGACGTGGCCGCACCACTCGATGCACTCGACGCCGGTGTGCGCGGCGATGTTGCCCTCCGCGTCGATGACGTGCAGCTGGCGATGCTCGCGCCCTCCGTCAGCATCGGTCAGCGCATAGACGACGTCGGCGGCAGATAACCCCTGCGAGAGCATATTGAGTCCACGCGGACCGTAGAGCGGATTGACCAGCGCCTGCGTTGCGAGCGCACCGATGCCGCTGTGCGCATGTGGGCACAGCGCACCGACGGCGAAAAAGCGGCTGGCGATTGCCACGGCGAAGGCTCCACTCTTCGAGCGCGCGACGATCGACCAGGTCATGTGCGTGACGCTGTGGACACGCGTTGCATCGCACCGGACGCGACCGCCGCGGCCGGCGCCATGGCTACATGCGCTCGATGATCGCCGCGATGCCCTGTCCGCCGCCGATGCACATGGTGACCAGCGCATAGCGTCCGCCGGTGCGCTGGAGCTCGTACATCGCCTTGACCGTGAGGATGCATCCGGTCGCGCCGATCGGATGCCCGAGCGCGATCGCGCCGCCGTTGGGATTGACCTTTGCCGGATCGAGACCCAGCTCCTTGTTCACGCCAAGCGCCTGCGCGGCGAACGCCTCGTTCGATTCGATGACGTCGATCTGCTCGAGCTTGAGCCCGGCCTTGGCGAGCGCGTTCTTGACCGCGCTCACCGGTCCCAGTCCCATGATCTTCGGATCGACGCCGGCGTGGCCGTAGGCGACCAGGCGTGCCATCGGCTTCAGTCCCTTTTTCGCGGCCACGCCTTTTTCCATCAGCACCACCGCGGCGGCCGCGTCGTTGATCCCCGACGCGTTGCCGGCGGTGACGGTGCCGTTCTCCTTGGCGAACACCGCGCGCAGCTTGCGCCATCCCTTCGACTGTCGAATCGCCGCGCACGTGCTCGTCGGTGTCGAACATGATCGGACCCTTCTTGCTCTTGAGCTCGATGCGGCAGGATCTGGCTCTTGAAGTGGCCCTGCGGCGATCGCGGCCGCGGCGCGCTTGTGGCTCTCGCACCGCGAATGCGTCCTGCTGACCGCGCGTGATGCCGCACTTGGTCGCGACGTTTTCCGCGGTGACACCCATGTGCACCGTGTCGAACGGGTCGGTGAGCGCGCCGACCATCATGTCGATGTCCTTGGCGTCGCCCATGCGCGCACCCCAGCGCTGGGTGACGTTCGCGTAGGCGGCGCGGCTCATGCTCTCGGCGCCGCCGGCGACCGCGGCGTCGACATCGCCGAGCAGGATGTACTGCGACGCGCTGACGATCGCCTGCAAGCCGCTGCCGCAGAGGCGGTTGAGCGTCAGCGCGCCCGTTTCCACCGGCAGACCGCCGTTGACGCACGCCACGCGCGACAGGTACATGTCCTTCGCCTCGGTGTGGATCACGTTGCCGAAGACGCATTGTCCGATGTCCTTCGGGTCGACCTTGGCGCGTGCGAGCGCCTCCTTGACCACGCGGGCCGCCAGCTCGGTGGGCGCGATGTCCTTGAGGCTGCCGCCGTAATCGCCGATCGCCGTGCGCACGCCGCTCAGGATGACGACTTCCCGGGTTGCAGCCATGTTTGTCTCCTCTGGGGTAACGTCATGATACCGCCAATCATGCCGGCCATCGCGCGCCCATCCGGCGGCGGCGCCGCTAGTGCGGCAGCGACTGGCTGATGCGGTAGAGCCCTTCGATCACCAGATTGTCGTGCAGCTCGTAGCGGAATCGTAAGGCGGGGCGACAATGCGCGCGCCGCGCCCCCCGAAATCAGGCAGACCAGCCCGGGGAGCCTGCGAAGCCTGCAGGTTGTAGACCCGCTCGATGGCGCCTGCCTGCGCGTGCTGGCAACCGCTGGCGATCGCATCGACCGTCTGCGTCGGCGTGTCCATGTACTCACCGTCAGCGTCGGGCAGCGCGGCGGTGTGCTGGTGGAGCGCGCGCAGCATAAGGCCCACCCCGGGCAGAATTACGCCGCCCATGAACTCGCCATCCGACTTCAGGATGTCGATGGTGGTCGCGGTGCCGCAGACGACCACCAGCGACGGGACCGATCCCAGCAGCGCTCGCGCGCCGATCAGCGCTGCCCAGCGGTCGCTGCCGAGCTGCGCGGGATTGCGGTAACGATTGACCACGCCGCACGCTTGCTCCTGCGGGATCACCCACGTCGGCGCCGGAGCGTCGGGCCAGACTTCGAGCACGCGAATGATCGTCGAGCGCACGCGCGTGCCGGCGACGTTGGAGATGACGATGCGCGCCGGCGACCGTAACTTGGAGAATTGCACCGCCAGCGCCGGCATTTCCTCGAGCAGCAGCGTGGCCGGAATCGAGGCGGTTGTCGCTGCGCGATGCCGCTGCGCGGCGGCGCGGAACAGTCCCCACTTGAGGAAAGTGTTGCCGATGTCGATCAGGAGGTCGTAGGGAGGCATGGGGTCTCATTCGTCTCGGGGACATGCGATGACGCACCTGACGCGGCGCCGGCAACGCGCTGTCGGCGGGATCACGCACGCGCGTCGGCGTCGAGTGGCCAGATCGGCCGCCTGAGCTTCTGGTAGCGATACACCGACGAGGTCGGCGTTGGTGACGCCGGCGCCCGCGCATTCGACGATGTGCGCGGCGATCGGCTTGAACCCGGCGCGGTAGTGGATGCGCGACTTGAGCATGATGAATCGCTTGCGCCGCGGGTCGATGCCGCAGTGCGTGAAAACGCCCAGGTCCATCGGCTCGTGAGCGCGCTCGGTGACGACGATCTGCGCGCGCCCGGTGTCGAGCACGGCGGTGCGGCCGAGAAAGGTGCGGATGCCGGTGTACATCGGGCCGGTGATGACGAACTCGCCGTCGGTGATCGCGCGCACGCGACCGCTCACCGGAAGCGGCGCGCCGGTGAGACCGATCGCGGGCATTCGGCGTGCGCCCGCCCAGTTGCAGTGTGACCTCGTTGCCGACGCCGGCGGCGATCATTTGCGCGACGGCCTGCGCGTCGCGAATCGGCGCGATCGCGACGTCGTCGAGCTCCTGGCGCACGATCTCGGCGACGACGTTCATCACGTCCTGCGCGCCGCCCGAGCCGCAATTGTCGCAATGGTCGATGAGCAGCACCGGGCCCTTCGCGCCATCGGCGAGCGCGGTGGCGCGCGCGACCGAGTCGGCGAGCGGCGGCGCGACGAACGCGTATTCCTGCGCGACGCTCCCACGCTATGTCGAGCATGCGGTCGCATACTTCGCGCGCGGCGCTAATGCCGCCGCCGCTGCCGCGCGCGTCGGCGACCACGATCGCGGACACGCCGGTGTACGGCGTGTCCGCGTGCGGGAACGACGGCAGCAGCGTCGCCGCCAGCACTCTTGCCGCGAGCCTCCATCTCGCGCGCGTAGCGCAGGATGTCGCCCGACGGGCCGTCCTCGGGCGCGTGGCGCATGATCGAAGGCAGCATCGGGCGCGAGCCCCATGCCATCACCGGCTCGATCTCACCGTCGAGCGCGCGCACCAGGATCTCCGGCTGAGCGCCTGCCGACCTCGTACATGTCGACATGCGGATAGGTCTTGTAGCCGGTGATGACGGTCGCGTTGTCGACGAGGTCGCCGCAGAGATTGGTGTGGTAGTCGAGCGTCACCGCGATCGGCAGCTTCGGCGCGATCGCGCGCAGGCGCCCGACGATCTCGCCTTCCGCATCGTCGCAGTCCTCGATCACCATCGCGCCGTGCAGGTCGAGCAATGCGGCGTCGCAGCCGGCGCGCACGGCGTCCTCGAGCGGGCGCACCAGCTGCTCGAAGGTTTCGCGCGTGGCCTTGTTCGACGGCCACGCTTCGGCGGCGACCGGCGTCACCACCTCGGCGCCGCGCTTGCGCGCGATGTCGAGATAGGCGCCCATCGGCGTGTTTGTACCCGTGAAGCGCGCGCGCGCGGCCGTCGCCGAAGGCGGGCCCGTTGCCGTGACCGAAGGCTTTGAGCGGCGTCGGTGATCGGCGAGAAGGTGTTGGTCTCGTGCTTGATCAGCGCGATGACGTAGCGGCGGCGCATGCGTCTGGCTCCGCTGGACGGCCGGCACGAAAGCCGGCCCGTGGGGCTTGAGACGCAGGCCGCTGCGCAGTCGCGACCAGCTGAACATCGTCGGATCGGCCTTCGCCGGGCCCGGTGCGACGACCACCAGCACCTCGCGCGCGATGGGCTCGAAGTCGGCGCGAAAATGCACCGAGCTCTTGAGCGCCAGAATGCGCTGCTCGCGCGGCTCGATGCCGACGTGGCGGAACATTTCCTGGTCGGCGGCCTGGCACTTCTTCGAGGCGAGCACGACGCGCACGCCGTCCTTTTCGAGCACCGCCATCGGCCCGAGCTCCATGCGAAAGCCGCGGAACATCGGGCCGGTGCAGGTGAATCGCCCATCGTTGAGAAAGGTCACCCGGAATTCGCCCTCGTAGCGGATGGTGGCCCGCTACACCGGAAATCTCTCCCAGCGCGAACGGCGCGACGCGGCCGACGCCGAAGGCGTGTGCCTTCGCCGCCGATACAGGGTCGATCAGCAGACCCAGGACCGACTGTGGCGCGCGCCTGGCCAGCAGCGCCGCCAGCAGCCCGGTGGTGTCGCCGTTGCCGCCGGCGCCGGGGTTGTCCTGCGTGTCGGCGAGCACGACCGGCGCGCCGGGCTCGCCTCGCTGCAGCGCGCGCGAGACCGCATCGGCGGGGTCGAAGAGCTCCATCGAGAAGTCGCCTTCGGCGTCGGCGATGGCGTGCGCGAGCGCGGCAACGGCGGTCTGCGTGCTCGCTTCGTCGCCGCCGTAACCGGCGACCGCCATGCCGCATTCGGGGAAATCGGCCATCGGAAACCCCGGTGTGAACGACAGCACGCAGCGGTGCTCGCGCTCGAGGCGCTCGAGCATCGCGTAGAGACCGCGCGCCGGCTCGATGAGCGTGCATTGCGACGGCAGCCCGGTGAGGAAATCCAGCGTCCGCAGCGACTTGGCCGGCGCGTGCCCCGACGCGATCGTCGCGTCGAGGAGCTGCGCGGCGCGCTCGCCGGTTGCGGCCATGTCGACATGAGGATAAGTCCGGTACGCCACCAATCCGTCGCAGTACTGCATCATCGCGCGCGTGACGTTAGCGTGCAGATCGAGGCTCGCGACCACGGGAACGCGCGCGCCGACGACCGCGCGAACGCGCCGCAGCAGCTCCCCCTCGCCATCGTCGAGGTGCTCGCTCACCATGGCGCCGTGCAGGTCGAGATAGACGCCGTCGACCCCCGACAGGGCTGACAGTCGCGCGACGAGCTCGCCGACGATGCGCTCGTAGGCATCGCGCGTCACCTGCGCCGAAGGCGACGCCGCGCCCCACACCAGTCCCTCGGTGCAATGCCCCATCGCGTGCAGTGCGGCGATGGCTCCGGCGGCGGGAATGTTGGCATCGGAGAGGCGCGGCGCGATGTCGGCGCCGAAGACCAGCGGCGGCCAGCCGCCGCCATCTTCGAATGCAGCGTAGTCTGCCTTGGTCGGCGCAAAGGTATTGGTCTCGTGCTGGAACCCGCCGACGGCGATGCACCCCATCGTTACTCCCGCGCCGCGGCGCATGGTACGCTGACGCGGGGCGAGAGTAGCCGGAATTTCGCAGGCGTGCAAACGCATTCCGCACCCCGCCGGCGCATTCACATTCACCGTTTGCAGGCCTTGCATCCTCTATGAGCGATCCGATCTGGCGCTGGAGCGCTACACGCATCGCCGCAGGCATCCGCGCGCGCGACATTTCGGCGCGCGAGGCGCTCGCGGCGTGCATCGAGCGCATGCAGGCGATCAATCCCATGCTCAACGCCGTGACCGTGGATCTCTCCGACGTCGCGCGCAGCGCGGCGGATGAGGCCGACCGCGCGGTGGCGCGCGGGGACGCACTGGGTGCGCTGCACGGCGTGCCGGTGACGATCAAGGAGAACGTCGACCAGGCGGGCTGCGCCACCACCAACGGCGTAGTCGGCTTCCGTAACGTGATCGCCAAGTCGGACTCACCCATCGTCGCCAACTGGAAACGCGCCGGCGCGATCATCCTCGGCCGAACCAACACGCCCGCGTTCAGCTTTCGCCTCGACACCGTCAACGACCTGCGCGGGCGCACTTACAGCCCGTGGTCGAAGACGCATACGCCGGGAGGATCGTCGGGCGGCGCGTCGTCGTCGGTCGCTGCCGGCATCACGCCGCTCGCGCACGGCAACGACATCGCCGGCTCGGTGCGCTTTCCGGCGTACGCCTGCGGGCTCGCAGGCCTGAGACCTTCGTTCGGGCGCGTGCCCGCGTTCAATCCGACGCAGGCCGCGGAGCGCTCGATGTCGTCGCAGCTGATGTCGGTGCAGGGCCCGCTGGCGCGCTGCGTCGCCGACGTCCGGCTCGGCTTGCAGGCGATGGCGGCGCGCGATGCGCGCGACCCGTGGTGGGTGCCCGCGCCGCTCGAAGGCGCGCCGTTGCCGAAGCGCGTCGCCGTCGTCACCGCGGCAGACGATCTCGGAGGCGCGAAGCTCCATCCGCACGTCGCCGCCGCGATCGAGCGCGGCGCGCGCTGGCTTGCTGACGCGGGCTATGAAATCGTCGACGAGCCGACCCCCGGTTTCACTCGAGCCAAGGAGCTGTGGTTCGAGATGCAGATGCCCGAGTTTCGCGACTACATGCTGCCGATCATCGAGAAGGAAGGTGACGAGGGCATCCGCACTGCGGTGCGTTTCAAGCTCGAGAACGTTCCGCCGTCGCCGCCGCTTGCGTACATGAAAGCGCTCGCCGAGCGCAGCGCGGCTGGTGCGCGAATGGACGCAGTTCATGGAGCGCGTTCCACTCGTTCTGGCGCCGATCTCCTCGGAGCCCGTGTACGCGCAAGGCTTCGACATCGAGAGCGCGGCGCGCACCGCGGCGCTCTGGCGCGAGTGTGCGACGATGATGGCGGTGCCCGTGCTCGGGTTTCCGGCGATGGCGGTTCCGACGGGCGTCGAGGACGGATTGCCCATGGGTGTGCAGATCATCGCGCCGCGTTTTCGCGAAGACCTTTGCCTTGCCTGCGCCGAGGCGATCGAGGCGCGTGCCGGCGCCATCACGCCGATCGATCTGCTGTGGTGAGCCGCCAGTCTCGTCCATTGCGTTCCCTGCGGCGCTTGGTTATCGTGCTCCCTCGCGTGCGACCTCCCAAGGAATACTCATGAAACACCGCCGTTGCCTTGACCTGATGCTGGTCGCGCTGCTCGCCGCCCTGACACTGTTCGTGCCCGCCGTTCGCGCGCAGACCACCCTGCGCGTGGTCATGCATTCGGACCTGAAGATCGTCGACCCGATCTGGACGACCGCGTACATCACGCGCAACCACGGCTACATGATCTACGACACGCTGTTCGCCACCGACGCCAACGGCAAGGTGCAAGCCGCAGATGGTCGACCAGTTACGCGGTCACGCCGACGGCCTCACCTACACGCTTGACGCTGCGCGACGGGTTGCTCTGGCACGACGGCACGCCGGTGACCGCCGAGGACTGCGTCGCCTCGATCAAGCGCTGGGGCGCGAAGGACGCGATGGGCCAGAAGATGATGACCTTCGTCAAGGACTTGACCGGTCGTCGACGCCAAGACCTTCCGCATCAACCTCACCTCGCCGACCGGGCTCGTGCTCTGAGCGGCCTGGGCAAGCCGTCGTCGGCCGCGCCGTTCATGATGCCCAAGCGCGTCGCCGAGACGAGCCCCAACGAGCAGATCAGCGACTTCACCGGCAGCGGCCCGTTCGTGTTCAAGAAGGACGAGTGGAAGCCCGGCGACAAGGCGGTGTACGTCAAATTCGACAAGTACAAGCCGCGCGCCGAGCCGCCGTCGGGCATGGCCGGCGGCAAGGTGGTGAAGGTCGATCGCGTCGAATGGCGCGTCGGTCGCCGACCAGCAGACCGCGGTCAACGCGCTGATCGCCGGCGAGATCGACTACATCGAGCAGCCTGCAGCACGACCTGCTGCCGGTGCTGAAGACGGACGCCGAACATCAAGCTGGTCGACATCAATCCGCTGGGCAACCAGTACGCGTTCCGCTTCAACTCCGACGGTCAAGCCGTTCGACAATCCGAAGATCAAGCAGGCGCTGCTCTACGCGTTCAACCAGGAGGATTTCCTGAAGGCGACGATCGGCGATCCGCAGTACTACAAGGTCTGCCTGGAAATGTTCATCTGCGGCACGCCGCTCGGCTCGACCAAGGGCATGGACGGACTGCTGAAGTCGAACTTCGCCAAGGCCAAGCAGTTGCTGACAGGAAGCGGGCTACGACGGCACGCCGATCGTGCTGCTGCACTCGACCGACCTGCAGGTGCTGACCAATCTCGCGCCGGTGGCCAAGTCGCTGATGGAAAAGGCCGGATTCAAGGTCGACATGCAGTCGATGGACTGGCAAACGGTCGTCGCGCGCCGCGCGAAGAAGGACCCGCCGTCGCAGGGCGGCTGGAACGCGTTCCTCACGTCGTGGGTGTCCGCCGACATGCTCAATCCGGTGTCGACGGCGTTTCTCAACGCGAGCTGCGACAAGGCGCTGTTCGGCTGGCCGTGCGACGCCGAGATCGAGAAGCTGCGCGACCAGTTCGCGCGCGAAACCGATCCGGCGAAGCAGAAGGCGATCGCCGAGGCGGTCAGGTCGCGCGCTGGACGCAGGATCCGACGCACGTGTTCCTCGGCCAGTGGTACCAGCCCGCCGCCGTGCGCAAGAACATCGACGGCTTCGTCGTCGCGCCGGTGACGGTGTTCTGGAACATCACCAAGACCGGCAAGTGACGTCCGTCCAAGGCAAGGCGCGAAGCGTCGCTGCGATTGCGGTGCGCATCCGCGACGGCGGATCCAGTTGCCTGGACGTCGTTCCGCTGCCGGGATGACGGCTACGATCGCCACCGCGTCCTGAATCGCCGAGAGCTGATGCTCGCCTATCATCGCACGCCGCCTGCTCGCGACGATTCCCGTGATGGCGATCGTCGCGGTGTTCGTGTTCTCGATGCTGCGGCTGACGCCGGGCGATCCGGCCGCGATCATCGCCGGCGCCGCCGCGACCGTCGCAGGACATCGTCGACATCCGCGCGCGCGCTCGGGCTCGACCGGCCGATCGTCGCGCAGTTCTTCATCTGGATCGGCCACGTTCTCACCGGCGACTTCGGCGAATCGTTCTTTTTCAAGAAGCAGGTCGCCGACCTCGTCGCCGATCGCATCGGGCCGACGCTCGCGCTGGCGACGACCACGATCGTGTTCTCGGTGCATCGTCGCCGTTCCGCTGGGCGTCGTCGCGGCGTGGAAGCAGGGCACGCTGGATCGATCGCGCTCGTGATGGGCTTCTCGGTGCTGGGCTTCTCGGTGCCGGTGTTCGTCGATCGGCTATGTGCTGATCTACGTGTTCGCGATCGAGCTTGTCTGGCTGCCGGTGCAGGGCTACCAGCCGATGCGCGAGGGTTTCGGGGGGTTCCTGCAGCGGCTGATCCTGCCCAGCCTCACGCTGTCGGTGATCTACATCGCGCTGATCGCGCGCATCACGCGCACCAGCGTGCTCGAAGTGCTGGGCGAGGACTACATCCGCACCGCGCGCGCCAAGGGGCTCACCGACCGCGTCGTGCTGATGAAGCACGCGCTGCGCAACGCCGCGGTGCCGATCGTCACGGTGATCGGCATCGGCGTCGCGCTGCTGATCGGCGGCGTCGTCGTCACCGAAAGCGTGTTCAGCATTCCCGGTCTCGGCCGGCTGACGGTCGACGCGGTGCTCGCCCGCGACTATCCGACGGTGCAGGCGGTGATCCTGCTGTTCTCGGTCGTCTACGTCGCTGTTCAACCTGCTCGTCGACGTCGCGTACACGCTGCTCGATCCGCGGATACGCTATTGAGCGCGACTGTCGACACCGCTGCCGGCGAGGCGACGCGCCGCACCGCGCCAGGGCATTGCCGCGCTGCGTCGCGCGATGCGCAACCCGACCGTCGTCGTCGGCGTCGCGATACTCGCGCTCATCGTCGCGATGGGTCTCGCCGCACCGCTGGCTCGCCGACGTCGATCCGATCGTCGATCAATCCCGTCGATGCGCAACAAGACGCCCGGCGCGATCGAAACCGTGCGCACCGACGACGGCAGCACGTCGAGCGTCGGCACTGGATGGGCACCGACTCGCTCGGACGCGACGTTGCGAGCCGCGTGGTCTACGGCGCGCGCGCATCGCTGCTGGTCGGCGCTCTCGGTCGCGCTGATCTCGGCGTCGCATCGGGCTCGTGATCGGGCTGACCGCGGGCTACGTGCGCTGCGCTCGACGGCATCGTCATGCGCTTCATGGACGGGCTGATGGCGATTCCCGCGATCCTGCTCGCGATCGCGCGTCGTGTCGCTGTCGTCGGCGGGACTGCTCGCGGTGATCGTCGCGATCGTCATCCCCGAAGATCCCGCGCGTGGTGCGCCTGGTGCGCTCGGTCGTGCTGTCGGTGCGCGAGGAGCCCTACGTCGAGGCCGCGATCTCGGTCGGCACGCCGACGCTGCCGCTGATCGTCCGCCACATCCTGCCCAACACGCTGCCGCCGCTGATCGTGCAGGCGACCTACGTCGTGCGCGTCGGCGATCCTGATCGAGGCGATCCTGTCGTTCCTCGGCGTCGGCATTCCGCCGCAGACGCCGACGTGGGGCAACATCATGGCCGAGGGTCGCACGCTGTTTCGCGTCTATCCGCACAACATTCTCTATCCGGGCATCTTCCTGGCGCTGACCGTGCTCGCGGTCAACATGCTCGGCGACGGATTGCGCGACACGCTCGATCCGCGCCTGCAAAGGCGCCTGTGAGCAGCGTGCCTTCGGCGGGGGTGCCCGCCACCAGCGCTCCCGTGCTCGAGATTCGCGATCTTTCCATCGCGCTGCCGCCCGGCGGCGAGCGCGCGCTGCGCGGTCGACGGAGTCGAGCTCTGACGGTCGCACGCCGGCGAGATGGTGTGCCTGGTCGGCGAATCCGGGCTCGGGCAAATCGGTGATCGCGCAAGCGACGATGGGGCTGTTGCCCGCGGCGCTCTCGCGCGCGCTGGTGTCGATCCTGCTCGACGGCGAAGACGTGCTTGCGCGCGAGCGAAGCGCGCCTGCGCGAGCTGCGTTGCACGCGCATGTCGATGATCTTCCAGGAGCCGATGACGGCGCTCAACCCGGTGCTCACCTGCGGCGAGCAGATCGACGAGGTGCTCGCCACGCACACGGCGCTCGGCGCGAGCCGAGCGTCGCGAGCGCACGCTGGCGATCGTCGCGCGACGTCGAGCTGCCAGAGGCTCGAGCGCATGATCGCGTCGTTATCCGCATCAGCTCTCCGGCGGCCAGCGCCAGCGCGTCATGATCGCGATGGCGCTGGTGCTCAATCCGCGCCTTCTGATCGCCGACGAGCCGACGACCGCGCTCGACGTGACGACGCAGGCGCAGATCCTTGCGCTCATCCGCGAGCTGCAGCGCGAGCACGGCACAGGCGTGCTGTTCATCACGCACGATTTCGGCGTCGTCGCCGAAATCGCCGACCGCGTCGCGGTGCTGCGCCGAGGCGAGCTGGTCGAATTCGGCGACCGGCGCGCGAGCTGCTCACGCATCCGCAGCACGAGTACACGCGTCAGCTGATCGCCGCCGTGCCGGGTCTCAAGCCGCGTGAGCGCAGCGTCGCGACGCGGACGCGCCGGTCGTGCTGGCGACGCGCGGCCTTTCCAAGACCTACGCGCGCGGCGGCTGGTGGCGGCGCGGCGGCGACGTCGTGGTTGCGGCGATCGACGTCACGCTGTCGATTCGTCGCGGCGAGACGCTGGGCATCGTCGGCGAATCGGGATCGGGCAAATCCACGGTCGCGCGCTGCATCGCACGCCTGATCGAGCCTTCCGCGGGCGTGATCGCGCTCGACGGCGTCGACATCGCAACGCTGGGCGGCGGCGACGCTGCGCCCGATGCGACGGCGCGTGCAGATCGTCTTCCAGGACCCTTACCGTTCGCTCAATCCGCGGCGCACTGTCGGCGAGGCGATCATCGAAGGTCCGATGAACTACGGCGCGAACGCGCGAGGCGGCGCTGGAGCACGCGCGCGCGCTGATGGACCTGGTGCGGCTGGACGCGGCGGCGCTCGATCGATTTCCGCACCAGTTCTCGGGTGGCCAGCGCCAGCGCATCTGCATCGCGCGCGCGCTGGCGATCGAGCCCGATCTGCTGATCGCCGACGAGCCGGTCTCCGCGCTCGACGTCTCGGTGCAGGCGCAGGTGCTCGCGCTGCTCGACGAGATCCGGGAGCGCCTGAACCTGGCGATGCTGTTCATCACGCACGATCTTCGCGTCGCCGCGCAGGTCTGCGATCGGGTCGCGGTGATGCAGCGTGGACGCATCGTCGAAAGCGGGCCGATCGCGGACGTGTACGCGAATCCCCAGCACGCGTACACTCGGGCCTTAATAGCCGCAGCGCCTGGTCGCAGCTGGCAATTCGGCAAAGGCTAGGGAGTCCTTCGAACATTCCGTTACAACTCTCGCCACATGCGACGGCGGGTTGTGGAACTTTCGGAAGGCGCGTGCCTCGAAAAGCACGTATCGTGATCACGCGAGCCCTCCATTCGCTCGCATTTCCTCAAAGGCGCAGCTGCCGTGATCAATACACGCGCAAGACAAGCTCGCAAGATTGTCGCAAGATTCGCGCTGATTATCCCGTGCGGTCTCGGCGTCGCGCTGCCCGCGCATGCGACGCTCGGCGGGATCGAGGCATCGGTGTTCGCCGACCAGTCGCAGATCAGCGCAACGCTGCGCACGATGCCCAACGCGCGTTACACCATCCACGAACTTCGCGCACCTTCGGGCACCGTGGTGCGCGAGTACGTGGCGCCGACCGGGATCGTGTTTGCCGTGGCCTGGCAGGGACCTTCGATGCCTGACCTTCGGCAGGTGCTCGGGGCGCATTTTGACGAGTATGTCGCGGCTGTTGCTGCGAGCCGCAATAGACGCGGCCCCGTCTCGGTTCAGCTACCCGGTCTGGTCGTTCAGTCCGGCGGGCACATGCGCGGCTTCATCGGCAAAGCGTATGTTCCGGAGACGCTGCCACCGGGAGTTTCCGTGGACGACGTACGATGAGGTCGCGGTATCTGCGACGCTGCTCGCTTACAGCGTCGCTGGCAGCCGTGCTGATGCTGGCGGGCTGCGGCGGCGGTGGTGGCGGTGGGGACAACGGATCGTCGTCGCCGCCGCCGCCGACGCAGAACGTGCAGCCCATTATCGTCGACGGCGGCCCCGACGGAATACCGGACATCGCATTCACGACGCTCACGATCTGCGCGCCGGGCTCGACAACGAACTGCCAGACCATCGACCACATCCAGGTCGATACCGGCTCGGTGGGACTGCGCATCATCTCATCGGTATTCTCGCCGGCACTTTCGCTGCCTCGGCAAACCGACGCGAACGGCAACCCGCTTGCGGAATGCGCACAGTTCGCGGATGGTTTCAGCTGGGGGTCGGTGAAAATCGCGGATCTGAGCATCGCCGGCGAGAAAGCAGCTTCGTTGCCCATCCAGGTTATTGGTGACGCTTCGTTGCCGACGGTTCCCGCGAGTTGCTCAAGCAGCGGGCCGCCGGAGAATACGGTTACTGCGTTCGGCGCCAACGGACTGCTCGGCGTCGGCCTGTTCCTGCAGGACTGCGGCGCAGGTTGCGCGCAAAGCGCGATTCCCGGCGCGTATTACAGCTGTCCCGCAAACGGGTGCGTTCCGGTTGCTGCAGCGTTGAACAAGCAGCTGCAGAACCCGGTCGCATTGTTCAGCAGCGACAACAATGGCGTCGTCATTGAGCTTCCTGCAATTCCTGCGGCGGGCGCTGCGACGGCGAGCGGGTCGCTGATCTTCGGCATCGGCACGCAGTCGGACAACGCGCTCGGCGGCGCAGCGGTTCTCACGGTGGACCCGAATACCGGGTACATCGTCACCAATTTCGGCGGCGCGTCCTATCCGGACAGCTACATCGACAGCGGGTCAAGCCTCCTGTTCTTCGGGTCTCACACATTCCCGATCTGCACCGGGCCGGCCACGGGTCTCTACTGCCCGCCCTCGACACAGGCACTTTCCGCGACACTGCAGGGCATCAACAGGGTGACCAGCACTGCCAATTTCAGCGTCGCCAACGCCGATCAACTCCTCAACGCGAATCCGACCTTCAACGCTTTCACCGGCATCGCGGCGCCGAACCCCGATTCCTTGAGCTTTGCCTGGGGCCTGCCTTTTTTCTTTGGCAGGAGCGTCTATACGGCCATCGAGACGCGCAGCACGCCTGGCGGCACGGGGCCGTATTTCGCTTTTTAGCCAAGGGGACCCGCCGCTCGTATAGTTTTGATCCTGCGCCTGCATCGAGACTCTGCGCCCATGATCCCTGTTTGCGATCGACCTGCCTGTTCGCGCCTCACTTCCGGAGATTCACCATGACTTTCAACTCGGCGCCACGACATAGTTCCGTCGCTTCGATACCTGCGGCGTTCACCCTGGCACTGGTCGGGATCGCAGTGCTCGCACTTTGCCCCGGCCAAGCCTTGGCCGCATCACCTATGGCTGCGGAGGCATCGGGTCTTCCTGACATGGCGAGTATCGCCGCACGGCTCGCGCCGGCCGTGGTGAATATCAGCGTAAGCGGGACGCGAACCATCTCGACCGTCGGCGATGCCGCGGACGAAGGAGAAGACGACGATTTCGGCGCGCAGGACCCCGATGCGATGCGCGATTTTCTGCGCCGCTTTCAGCAGCGCTTCGGCGGGCTGCCGCCACAAATGCGCATGCCGATGCGGGCCGAGGGCTCGGGGTTCATCGTGCGAGCGGACGGCGTCATCCTAACCAATGCGCATGTCGT
The DNA here is from genome assembly GCA_963816915.1 of uncultured beta proteobacterium. Taxonomy (GTDB): domain Bacteria; phylum Pseudomonadota; class Gammaproteobacteria; order Burkholderiales; family Casimicrobiaceae; genus PALSA-1003. The sequence continues at coordinate 561,454 of CAWFMK010000004.1, read as the reverse complement.
CAGCGACGCCGAGGAAGTGCTCGTGAAGCTCACCGACCGCCGGGAATTCCGCGCCAAGATCCTGGGCGCCGACAAGCTGACCGACATCGCCGTGCTCAAGGTCGACGCCGACAATCTGCCGGTGGTATCGCTTGCTACGCCAGGGCATCTTCGCGTCGGAGAGTGGGTACTGGCGATCGGCTCACCGTTCGGGTTCGAGAGTTCGGTGACAGTCGGCGTGATCAGCGCGACCAGGCGGGTCTTGCCTGGAGATGGAGCGGTATCGTTCATTCAAACCGACGCGGCAGTCAATCCCGGCAATTCAGGCGGACCTTTGATCAACGTGCGCGGCGAGGTGATCGGAATCAACTCGCAGATCTTTACAGGTACCGGCGGTTTCCAGGGATTGTCCTTCGCCGTCCCGATCGAAGTTGCCAAGCGTGCCGAGCAGGAGATACTGACCGCTGGTGAGGTCCATCATGCGAAGCTCGGGGTCAAGCTGCAACAACTGGACCAGACCCTTGCCGAGTCGTTCAAGCTCGACAACCTTCGTGGCGCCTTGATCGTGGACGTGAAGAAGGGCGGCGCTGCCGATCGGGCCGGCCTCCAGAGCGGCGACATCGTGCTGGCGATCGACGGCCACCCCGTCGAAGATATCCAGGACCTGTCCGAGAGAGTGGATATGGCCACCGCTGGCGATCGGATCGATATGTCGATATGGCGGCATGGCCAGTCGCAGACTCTTCACGCCGAGTTGGAGGATGGCAGGGTTCGGGCGGTGCAAAATACTGATTTCGAAGGTGCCGAACCGACCATCCGTCTGGGGCTTGCCGTCCGTCCGCTGCAACCCGATGAGAAGCGTCAATCAGGAATCAGCGCAGGATTGCTCATCGAGCATGTCACCGGCGCTGCAGCGCGTGCCGGACTGCAGCCCGGTGATCTTCTGCTTGCGGTCGACGGCCAACCGGTCAGCACCGCCGATCAGGCAAACAGCGCAGTGGGCAGCTCCGCCAAATCGGCGGCGCTGCTGATTCAACGAAGTGGTCAGAGAATCTACGTCCCGGTTCGCCTGATCTGACGCAGACACCAATTTCCCAAACTACTATCGCGGGAACCGCCATGGTGCTTGAACAGCACGACAGACCGATACCGGGAGGCGTCGCGTCCGTGGCGACGTCGGCCACGGATTCGAAGCGCTTAGCTCGCGTATTCGTTGAATGATGGATCGCCACAGGCGCTCGCTGATATCGGCTGCGCTTCTCATGGGTGCCGTCGCGACGGGCGCGAATGCGCAATATGGAGGCCGATCGCGTAAAGGTGGCGACGCAGCATCAAGCCACGCGACGGGGCCTGGGGATTCAAGCACGCGAGGTGTCGCGCCGCAGTTCGACCCGCTCGCAGCCATCGAGCGCGAGTTGCCGTCGCTGCGCATCGATCTCAAGCTCACCGCCGAGCAGGCACCTCTGTTCGACAGCTTCGAGCGTCAGGTGCGCGACTCTGCGGATGCGGAACGCATGCGTGCCCGTCACCTCGCGTCGTTCCGCATGGACCAAGGGAGCACCGTGACCGCCGACACGGTGCTTGGCACGATCGCGGACGACGACGCGCTGCGCGCCGAATCCGCCCGGCTTGCGCTGGAGCGCATGACCGTCCTCTACGCGGCGCTTGCGCCTGAGCAGCGAAAGCAATTCGACCGCCGCATCATCCAGTCGCTGCGGGAGCCGCTCGGCACGTCCTAGACCCGCGTCAGGCGAGCGCGAACGGCCCTCCGCGCTCGAGTGCACGCTGATAGGCGGGTCGCGCGCGGATTCGCTCCAGGTAGGTCATGAGTTTCGGCCGACGCCGGTCGAGCCCGGCGCGCGCAACCGCCGCCTCGACGGGAAAGCTCATCTGGATGTCGGCAGCCGAGAATTCGTTGCCGGCGAACCAGCGGCTCTTGTCGAGCTCGCCTTCCAGGAAATCGAGATGGCGCTCGAGCTGCGGCGTAACAAAAATGGAAAGAACGCGCTGTGAAATGCCGCGCGCGACCGGCTTGACGAAGAACGGCATCGGCTGTGTGGCGATACGGTCGAACACCAGTTTTAGCAGCAGTGACGGCATCGCCGAGCCCTCGGCGTAATGCAGCCAATAGGTGTAGCGCAGCCGGTCCGGCGTGCCCGGTGGCGGTGCGAAGCGGCCCTTGCCGTAGCGGTCGACGAGGTACTCGATGATGGCGCCCGACTCTGCGATGACGACGCCATCGTCGGAGATCACCGGCGATTTGCCCAGCGGATGCACCGCGCGCAGCGACGGCGGCGCAAGCATCGTCTTCGGGTCCCGCGTATAACGCTGGATCTCGTATTCGGCGCCCAGCTCCTCGAGCAGCCACAACACGCGCTGAGAGCGCGAATTGTTGAGATGGTGAACCAGGATCATCGGCGCTCGGACCTGGAGCCGCCGCGCACGTGAGGATTGAGGCGATCGATGTCGGCCTGCACGTCGGCGCGCGAGCGCTCGTAGATGATCTCGCGACCCATGACGCTGCCTGAGTAGGCGAGCGCGTTGCGCGTCGGGGTCAGACCGCAGCGCACGCTATGCACGCCTTCCCCGACCACGACTTCGATGCGGTCTACGCGCTTGGACAGCACGGCGAGCTCGAGCGTCTTGCCGGTTTCGGTGATGCGCACCGTGATCTTTTCGTTGTCCATCGTGCTCGAGGTCCGTAGTCGCGGAATCCGCCAGTCTAGCAGTGCGATCGCCTGCGCCCGGGCTCAGCGTGCGTCGCCCGCGCGCAGACCGTCTCCGGCGATCCGGTGCTGGGGCGCCAGCGCGCTTCGCCCTGCGCTTCCCAGAACAGAGTGCCGTTGCCTTCGTAGCGCGCGCCGCTGCCAGACCGCTGCTGCACCAGGAGGTAACCCTCTTCCTTGATCGTCACCCACGCGAAGCGCGGCGGCACGTCGACGTACGAGATGGCGAGCGGCGCGTCGACGCCTTCGCAGCGAAACGCGAAAGGTCCGAGGCTGGTGCCCTTCGGGTCGGCGCTGCGCGCGGCGCGACTGCCGGCGCGAATCGCCGCGATGCGCGAGACATAGAGCTCGCGCAGGCACGCCTCCTGCGTCTTGCTGTTGGCGCATTCGGCGCGACGCGCGCCCCACGCCACCTGCTGCTGGCGGATCTGCGAGACGGCCGGCCCGCTGCCCGCGCTCGCCAGCGTTAGCAGGCGATTCATTTCCTGGTCCAGGCCGGTGAGCGTGGCCGAGCGGCACATCACCCGCTCGATCGAACGACGCGGCAGCGCCCCGCAATCGACCGATTCCGGTGAGGCTGCGGAAGCATCGACCGCAACAAGTGTGGAAAGGACGGCGAGCCAGCGCAGGATTGCACGCGGGTCGCGCAGTTTTCGAAACGACAGCGGCGATTGCATGTCGAAAGCATAGCATTCGTCGCGCTGCGTCCGATTGCCACTGAGCACCCGAGAAATCGCCGAGCGCGCCGGCGTACAATGACGTTTCACGGAGCATCGACGTTCATGTCGCCCGATACCACCGTCACCACGCGCTTTCCCACGGTCGCGCCGGGCGTGCTCGGCTCGCTTCGCTTCGACAATGCGTTCGTCCGCGATCTGCCCGCAGACCCTGAATCAGGCTCGCGCCGGCGACAGGTCCACGGCGCGTTGTACTCGCGCGTCCACCCCGAGCCGGTCATCGCGCCGCGCGTGCTCGCCTGGTCGCGCGAGGTGGCGGCGTTGCTCGGGATCGACCCGCGCGAAGTCGCGTCGCCGGAATTCGCGCAGGTGTTCGGCGGCAACGCGCTGGTCGAGGGCATGGAGCCCTACGCCGCCAACTACGGCGGGCACCAGTTCGGCAACTGGGCGGGACAGCTCGGCGATGGCCGCGCGATCATTCTCGGCGAAACCGTCAACGCCGCCGGACAGCGCTGGGAGCTCCAGCTCAAAGGGGCCGGCCCCACCCCTTATGCGCGCACCGCCGATGGTCGCGCCGTTCTGCGCTCGTCGGTACGCGAGTTCCTGTGCAGCGAGGCGATGCACCACCTGGGTGTCCCGACCACGCGCGCGCTGTGCCTGGTCGCCACCGGCGAGAGCGTGGTGCGCGACATGTTCTACGACGGGCATCCGGAGGACGAGCCGGGCGCGGTGGTGTGCCGCGTCGCGCCCTCGTTCATCCGCTTCGGCAATTTCGAGCTGCCCGCGTCGCGCGGCGATTTGCCGCTGCTCAAGCAGCTGGTCGATTTCACCATCCGGCGCGATTTTCCCGAGCTCGTGGCTGGAAGTGACGCTGCTGCAGCACTTCCCGAAGCGGTACGCGCCCAGTGGTTCGCGCAGGTGTGCGAGCGCACCGCGCGCATGGTCGCGCTGTGGATGCGCGTGGGCTTCGTGCATGGCGTGATGAATACCGACAACATGTCGATCCTGGGGCTCACCATCGACTATGGCCCGTATGGGTGGATCGACGATTTCGATCTCGACTGGACCCCGAATACCACCGATGCGCACGGCCGCCGCTACCGCTTCGGCGCGCAGCCGCAGATCGCGTACTGGAACCTCACGCGACTGGCCGGGGCGCTGGTTCCCGAGTTCGCGAATGAAGATCCGCTGCACAGCGGATTGCAGCGCTACGCCGACGTGTTCATCGCCGCCGAGCGCGACAACATCGCCGCCAAGCTAGGGCTGGCCGAATGCCGCGACGGCGACGCCGAGCTGATGGCATCGCTGCAATCACTGCTCAAGGCCGCGGAAGTCGACATGACGCTGTTTTTCCGCACGCTCGCCGATATCGATCCGAAGCATGGCGATGCTGCCATCGCCGCGCTGCATGACACCTTTTACGACGAGGCGAAGGCGGCGGCGAACGCGAGCGCGTTCAACGAGTGGTTCGCCCGCTATGCGGCGCGCTTGGCCTCGGACACCACGCCGCCCGCGTTGCGCCGCGAGCGCATGCGCGCCGTCAACCCGCGCTACGTGCTGCGCAACTATCTTGCGCAGGAAGCGATCGATCGCGCGGCGCAGGGTGACGCGAGCGGGATCAGCGAGCTGCTCGAGGTGCTGCGCCGGCCCTACGACGATCAACCTGGGCGTGAAGCCTATTCGCGGCGGCGTCCCGACTGGGCGCGCAACCGCGCCGGTTGCTCGATGCTTTCGTGCAGTTCCTGAGCAAAGGGTTCAATAGGCGCATATGCTGCCGGTAAGCAGCATCGAACAGCTGAATCGGGCAGACCGGCGCGAACAGCAGGAGTCGTCCCTCATGGCTCAATCAGCCCAATCCGCATCGACCGCATCCGCCGCCCCGCGGCATGGCCACGCGAAGATATTGCACCCGGTGGTCATGATGCTGCTGATCATCGCGGGCGCGATCCTGCTGACCTACGCGATCAGCTCCGGCGAGTATCAGCGCAAGGACGGTCTTGTCGTCCCCGGCACGTACCAGACGATACCCAAGGACTCCGGTCTCGATGCGCTTATTCGCGCTGCGCCCCCGAAAAGTTCCGCAACCCAGGCCTACCCGGCGAGCGCGGTAACGCTGTTCTCGTCGATTCCCGCAGGGATGATCCGCGCAGCGCCGCTGATCTTCATGGTGATGTTCATCGGCGGCATGTTCGGCGTCCTGCGCAAGACAGGTGCCCTCGACGCGGGCATCGATCGGCTGCTCGCGCTGACGCGCGGCAACGTCTACTGGCTGACACCGCTGCTGATGATCGTGATCTGCGCGGGCAGCTCGTTCCTCGGACTGATCTCCGAGTACCTGGTGATCATCCCGATGGTCGTGTTGCTCGCCAGGCGCATCGGCCTCGGACCACTTTTTGCAACGGCGCTGGTGGCGATTGCCGCGAAGCTGGGCTATTTGTCGTCCGTCACAAATCCGCTCGCGGTGGCGATTGCGCAGCCGATCGTCGGCGTGCCGGTATTCAGCGGTCTCTGGCTGCGCCTGGTCATCTTCGTCGTCTACCTGGCGCTCGGTATCGCATATCTGCTCTGGTACGTGCGCAAGACCGGTTTCACCCTGCCGCAGAACATCGACCTGTCGAAGAAGCTCTCGCCACGCCAACTCGCGATCCTGATCGTGCTCGGCGCGAGCGTCGCCGGACTGGTGGCGGGCACCCGCACCTGGGGGTGGCACAGCTCCGAGCTCGCCGCCTATTACATCTTTCTGGCGCTGGTCATTGCGGTGATCTCGGGCCTGCCGTCACGCGAGACCGCGGAGGCCTTCATCGACGGCATGAAGGGCATGATCCTCGGCGGTCTTTTGATCGGTCTGGCAAGCTCGGTCGAGATCATCCTGCGCGACAGCCTGGTGCTCGACACGGTGATCCACAACCTCGCGAGCTGGGTCGACGGCAAGTCGGCGATCGTCGTCGCGCAGGGCATGGTGCTCATCGAGATGGTCCTCGACGTATTGATCCCGTCGACTTCAGGCAAGGCCGCAATCAGCATGCCGTTGCTCGGGCCGATTGGTACGCTGGCCGGGGTCAGCGGGCAGACGACCGTGCTCGCGTTCCTGTTCGGTAATGGACTCACCAACATGGTGACGCCCACGTCGGGCATGCTGCTCGCGTATCTCGCCACCGGAGGCGTCGGCTATGGCGAGTGGATTCGCTTCATCATGCCACTGGTGGCAGTGCTCTTCGTGCTTTCGATGATCATCATGGCGATCGCTGTCGGGATCGGCTACTGATGCCGTCATGATCGATGCGGTCGCTCCCTATGTGCTGAAGCTGCCGGGCGACACCGCGCTGCCGATCCTCTTCGATTCGCCGCACAGCGGCCGGCACTATCCGTCCGATTGGGAGACGAATCTTTCGCTTGCCGAGCTGCGGCGTGGCGAGGATGCCCTCGTCGACGAGTTGATCGGGGCCGCTCCCAAACTCGGCATCGCGCTGCTCGCTGCGCAATATCCGCGGTGCTATATCGATGTTAATCGCGACATCGACGACATCGATCAGGAGCTACTCGCCGAAGCTTGGCCTGGACCGGGGCCACTTCGACCGACGGAAAAGAGTGGCAAGGGACTCGGGCTGATCAGGCGCTATGTCGTGCCCGGCAAGGTCATCGTCGAGAAGCCGTTGTCGATCGCAGAAGTGCGCGCCCGCATCGACCGCATCTACGTTCCCTACCATCGCGCGCTGGCGGAACACAACGCGGCGCTGCGTGAGCGCTTTGGATTTATCTGGCACATCGACTGGCATTCGATGAAGTCGCGCGGCAATGCCATGACCCCCGACGGCGAGGGTGCGCTGCGGCCCGACATGGTCGTGGGTGATCTCGATGGCACGAGCGCCGATCCGCGCTTTGTCGAACTGGTCGTCGGGCACCTGCGGGGGCTGGGTTATCGCGCCACCGTCAACGATCCGTACAAGGGCGCGACCATCGTGCGCAAGTACGGCCAGCCTTCGCGCGGCAGCAGCGTTATCCAGATCGAGATGAATCGTGCGCTCTACCTAGACGAAGCGACGGTTGAACCCACCCCCGGCTTTGCGAAGCTCAAGGCCTCGCTCGAATCACTCATGGCTGCACTCGCCGCGTATTGCGAACGCTAGCGGAGCGCTGAGTTCGACGCTGAGCGGTCATCGAGTTTTGCGAAAAGCTGGACACGTTCAAACGCTCGCATTCGACAGCCTCGCTTCCCATATAGCTCTGAGTGCTGTCCGCGAGGTCGAACAACGATCTTGTCGACGATTGCCTGTAAGTCCCCAGTTTCTATAGCCAAATTCAGCCGCGCAAGCGAAGGGAGTCGCTGAGTCCTACAACGGATTCAGACGTGCACCGATCGTTTAAAAGGTGTCGTCCGATCACGCGTCACTCTCATTAGTCACAGCATTTAGCTGTGAAAAAGCCATTCGAATATTACGGTCTGGGCCACGCGTGCGTCGTGGCCGCAGCCACGTTGCTGGTCTCGACCTGGCTAGGGGGCGCGCATGCCGCCACCAATGGCTCGGACTACGTGATCAGCGCATTGCCTGGTGCGTCATCGACGCAGGGGTCCGGTTCGACTTCCAAGTTCAGGTACATGTTCGGCGCACCGGCCAAATGGCCAGGCCCGTTGCGTTGGTATTACAACCATGCGGGCGCTCCGGCGCAATTCAGTAGCTCAAAGGACGCGGTGATTCAACAGATCACTGCGCAATCGGCGAAATGGACTGCGGTCTGCGGAGTCCAGATCGCTTATGGCGGCGAGACCGACGCGGTGCCAAAAACACTTTCCGGCGGACCCGATGGCATCAGCGTGGTCGGGTGGCAACATCCGGACATGGGCATCTCGGGCGCCACTTATGTGTGGTATCAGTCGTCCGGTCCCAACAAAACACTGGTCGAATCCGACATGATGTTGGATCCGGCGTTCGTGACAACCGTTGATCAGATGACGCGTACCGTAAGTCACGAATGGGGACACGCGCTCGGGCTTCAACATTCGAACGTCGAAGGCGCGATCATGTCGGGTCCGCCAGACACGATGTACACCAACGGCGCCGACCTCACTGCTGACGACGTACACGGCTGCCGTTGCCTTTATGGACCAGCGCCCGGACAGCAGGCCGGCAACGTGTGTTCTCTACCCGACGTGATCGATTTTGGCACGCTCCCTGTCGGACCGACTTCCAGCGAGAGTCAGGTCACGGTGACCAACAGCGGCAACGCCGCGCTGATGATGTCCGGCATCGGACCGGACAGCAGCGACTTCCTCATAGGCACCAACGGGTGCTTGCCGGGGAGCTCGCTCGCTCCGGGAGCGAGTTGCACTTTCGGTGTGCTGGCGCGCCTTACCGAGGTCGGTGATCGCAGTGGTGAAGTGACGATCAACACTTCGGAGGGACCTTATCGAATTCCGCTGGGGGCCACCGGTGTCGCTGCCCCACCGCCACCGGGACCGAACTACGAAGGTTCGTGGTGGAATGCGCCCGCCGGGTCGGAGTCCGGCTGGGGAATCAACTTCGCGCATCAGGGCGACGTAATTTTCGCCACTTGGTTTACCTACGACACTGCCGGCAGGGCGTGGTGGTTGAGCATGACCGCCAATCGGACCGGAGACAACGTTTTCTCCGGAGTGCTCTTTGAGACCCACGGTCCGGCTTTCAATACGCCGTTCAATCCGAACGCCGTGTCGTACCTTCCGGCGGGCGCCGGAACGCTGACTTTCAGTGACGCGGACCACGGCACGTTCGCCTACACGGTCAACGGAGTCGCTCAGACCAAGGCCATCACTCGGATGGTGTTCGCCACTCCACCGCTTTGCACGTCCGCGATGCAAGCGAACCTCGCGACCGCCACCAACTACCAGGATATCTGGTGGGATTCTGCCGGCACCGGCGAATCGGGGTGGGGTGTCCACTTCACGCACCAGGGCGACCTCATCTTCGCGACGTGGTTCACCTATGATGTCGACGGCGCGCCGTTGTGGCTATCGGCGACCGCGTCGAAGATCTCAGCCGGCGTTTACAGCGGGACGCTCTTCCGTACGACAGGACCGGCGTTTAACGCGGTGCCGTTCGATCCGACAAAGGTCATCAGGACGCCGGTAGGGGCTCTTACGTTGACGTTTGGCAACGGCGACAACGCTACGTTCACCTATACGGTAACGGTCGGCAACCCCCCGGTCAGCGTGACACAAACCAAGCAGCTGACGCGCCAGGTGTTCCGCGCTCCCGGGACTGTGTGCCAGTAAGCGTGCGCCCATAGGAGCGACCTGCATTGACGGCCGCAGTTGGCGGAAAAGCAGTCTCTCAATTGCGGATCACTGCCCGATCGCGAAGAGCACCGCGTTATTGATCGCGTAGACGGCGCCGTCGGGACCGACCGCGGTCGGCGTGTATGCCTCGCCGATCTCGTTGCCGAGCCGGATTTTCTCGGTGAATGTGTTGGTGACGAGGCTCCAGCGATAGAGCATGCCGTCCTCGCTGTTCACCAGCACCGAGCGCGTGAACGGATCGACCGCGGCGGTGTTGATGCACCACTCGCGCACGCCGCCAGAAAAACCCGGGTCCGGCGTCGGTCCCAGGATCGTCAGCACTTCCTTCATCACCGGCTGGCCGGAAATCGTGTCGGTCTGCACTGTAGTGGGATCGACGATCGCCATGCGGTTCTTGCCATCGCCGGTACCGGCGCCGCCATAGTTATTGTATTTGATGGCGAGCAGGTACGACGAGGGTCCAGTGTACGAGGGAACCATGGTCGCAGGTACTACCGATGCCGTGTCGTCCCAGCCGAACGCCGCGGGCGCTTTCGAGGTCGACAGTGCCGCATCGAAATGCAGCAGCCAGCCACGGAGATTGTGCGCCGGCGGGTTCGATTCGAGCACGCCGAAATAGACGTCGCCGTCGGGGCCGACGGTAGGCGAGGCGGAGCTGTCGGTGGAGATCCACGCCGAGGCTCCGGTCACGGGATCGCGCAGTGCGACGCGCGCCTTGGGGGCGAGTGTGGCCGCGTCGAGCGCGACGAGATAACCCGTTGGATGCGCCGACAGCGCGACGCTGGTGGTGACGACCGCGTAGAGCGTTCTGCCATCCGGCGACACCGCGGGAGCGGCATTCATCGCCACTTGTCCGATGCCGGGGTCGCTCGCGGCGTTGGCAGCGGTCACCGATGAGCCCTGCAGGTCGTTTGCAGCCAGCCGCGCGATCCCGCTCGTCAGACCCAGCGGCGTGCTGGCGAGCACCGTATAGCCGAAATACACGTTACCCTGTGCGTCGACGGTGATCGGAGTATTGACGTAGACGGCGGCATCGAACGCGTCCTTGTGCAGGAGATATTGCGTGGTTCCGTAGAAGGCCTGAATCTGCACGGTTCCTGCGGCGGAATCGACACCATCGCGGAAGAACAGCTTGCCGCCCGCTCCGGGAAAGTAGATGCGGCCGCCCGCATCGAGCGCGGTGTTATAGCTCGGCGTCCAGTTGTGCGGTGGCAGGATGTAGTCGCTGTCGGCCGACCAAAGCAACGCGCCGCTGGCTCCCGCATGCGCTTCGACCCGAAATGCGCCCGTGGCGGCCGTCTTCACCGGGACGAGCACGGTGTTGCGCGTAGAGAGCACCGGCGAGCCGTAATGGATCAGCAGCGCGCCACTTGGCGAATACTGAGGCATGAGGTCGACCGGCGTGTTCCAGCGCAGTCGTGCCAGCGCCTGCGTGGCGATGCCGCTCAGCGCCGAATGCTGCGCGTCGCGCCCGTATCCCGACCAGGCCGGTCCATTGACAGGCGGAGGAGAACCGTTGTCTCCACCGCCGCCTCCGCAGTCGGCGAGCGTGGCGCATAGCGCGACCATGGCGATCGAAGCGACATGGAAGCTGCGTGGACGTCCGCGATCGTGCGCTATGCTCATCCGCGCATCCTGCCTTGCCCGCAGGTGCAGAGCAAGCTGCAGCGCCGCAGCGAATCGCGACGTGAGCGAGGCTATCGGATCGATACGCTGACGGTATTGTGATGTCGTCGCGATCGATCATCTTGTCCAACCGCTTGTCGATAACCACTGGTTGGCGCCCGCGCTGCAAGACTATCGTACCGCCGCCTTGCTCGGAAGCTTGTGCGAAGGGCGCATGCAGTGGTATTGCAGCGGATCCACGGTCCGGCGTCCTCGTCCCCGTGGCCTTTCATCCTCCAGCGCACGCTCATGTCCTCGATCGAAATCAGCGAAGAGCTAGGCGTGCGCTATCTCCACTTCGGCTCGCACTGGATCCAGGGTGCGATGCGCATCGCACGCCCGTGGGCGCTCGAACTCGATTACACGCGCGACATGATGCTGCCGCTTGTGCTTCATCCTGCGCGAGGCTGGCCGCGCACCTCGCTGCAGGTCGGCTTGGGCGCGGGATCACTCACCAAGTTCCTGCACCGGCATCGCCCCGAAGCGCGCCTGAAGGTCCTCGAAATCTCGCCCGAGGTCGTCACCGCCGCGTGGCAATTCTTCAGGCTACCCGACGCGTCGCGCCGGCTCGATGTCGAGGTCGCCGACGGTCACGAGTTCATGGCGCGCACCACGCGCGAATTCGATCTGATCCTGGTCGACGGCTTCGACGCCAAGGCGCGCGCCGGCATGCTCGATTCAGTGCCTTTCTACGTCAATTGCCGCGCCCGCCTCGCGCAGGGCGGCATGCTGGTCACCAACCTGCTCACTCGGCGCGGCGATGCGAGCGCAGCGATCGCCCGCCTGCGCCAGGCGTTTGGCGAGCACGTTCTCGCATTACCTCCTTGCGAGGGCGGCAACACCGTGACCCTCGCGCACGCGCACGCGCCGCTGCGCATCAGCTACGACGCGCTTCGCGCCAATGCGCACAAGCTCAAGCGCGACACCGGGTTGAACCTGCTGCCGACCGTCGCGCGCCTGATCAAGTCGCGGGGAGGCAACGCACTGGTGATTTGATGCGTAGCCGCTGGTTGCTCGAAGATTAATGGATCAGGTCACTACGGCCCGGCATCACCAATGCCCGCGGATCGGTAGTCGTCGCTTCCTCGGGGGTGGTCGACCACTCCGCGGGCCAGTCGGGCTGTGCAGCTGCTTCGTGCTCCCACGAATAACGCACGCGTGGTGCGACGTCGCGCTTGCGGTACGCGAACCCGCACAGCGCGCCGATCAGCGCGCCGCTCAGATGTGTTTCCCACGATGCGCCGGGCTCGATCGGTAACACACCCCAGACCAGCGCGCCATACATGAAGCAAACCAGCAGCGATGCCGCGATCGCGCGCCGGTCGCGGCGCAGGAGTCCCGCGACCAGGATGTAGGCGACCAGACCGTAGGCGACCCCGCTGGCGCCGATATGCACCGCCTCGCGACCCAACAGCCACACAGCGATGCCGGGTCCGAACAGTACCGCCAGGAAGACTGGTCGCGCCGAGGTCGGGTAGAGGTGCAGCAGCACCGTTCCCAGCACCAGGAGCGGCAGCGAATTGGCGAGCAGATGCGCGAAGTTGGCATGCAGGAACGGCGCGGCGACGATGCCGATCAGCCCGCCGAGCTCGCGCGGACGAACGCCGAAGCGCTGCAGGTCGAGATCGAGTGCCCAGTTGAAGGCCAGCACGATCCATAGGAGTGCGACGAAGGCGACTGCGATCTCGACCGCGATGCGAAAGCCGACGCGCACGTGTGGCGCGCCGGTATACGTCGGGTCGGGACTGTGGATCTGCATGGCTCGCCGAATATGGGGTGAGGTCGCGTTGCGTCGGAAAGGCGGCGTCAGGGGCTATTGCCTCGAACGTGGGGATGCATTGCGCAATCACCAGTGCGCTGACCGCCTGCATCGGCGATCAGCCCCGTGGTCTACAATTTGCGTGAGGCGCTAGTACACGCGCCCACCGTCGAAGAACTCGTGCAGCATGAATTCTTCGAGCGCTGCGGTGTCCCGCTCGCGTGCGGACAGCGTGACGTTGCGCCCGAGCCGGTGCGACTCCCACACGAAATCCTCCTTTTCGTGCTCGCGGATGATGACGATCATTCGGCGCACCACGGCGAGGTGCATGTCGGGATTGTTGCCCTTGCGCACTTCGAATACCTGCGGCGTCCGCCGTCCGACGTCGCGGTTCCATCCGTAGAACTCGAAGACGGCATCGTCGTAGGCCATGCGCTTGATTTCGAAAATGCCGCCGCCGTTTTTCGGTTGTTGCGTCGCGGCTCCCGTTGCTGCGCGCGGAAGGTTGGCCGCGAGATTGCGCTTGTATTGCTCGTCGGGATCTTCGGAAGGCGCTTCGCCGCGCGCGCGGCGGCGCGCCTCGATGAACGAGGCGAGGTCGCCGGTCGCGGGTGCCGGCGGAGTCGCCGCGACCGGGGGCGTCGGCGGTGTCGGGGTGGGAGGAACGGGCGAGGGTGGCGGCTCGACGATGGCGGGGGCTGGGGTGGGCGCGACCAGCGCCTGCCGCGGCGGTGTGCGCGGCACCACCTTCGGAGGCCGCACCGGCGGGGCGATCGCGGCCTGCGTCTCGCGAGGCACGTCGGGCGGCGCCGCGGCCACCGGCGGGGCGACGCGCGCCTGCGGGGCAAGCTGCACCTGCACCGGCGCGGTCGCCACCACCTCGTCGGCGGGCTCGTTGCCGGCGATGGGCAGGTGCGGCAGCCACACCAGCAGCGCGACGATATGGACGAGCAGCGACAGCGCGAGCGTCAGCCATATCGTGCGGATGGTGACCCGCTCATGGGCGTCGCGTGGTTGATCCTGCCAGCGGCTCATCGCGTGCTCTGGTTACCTCCATCGGGCGATGGCATACGCTTCCGTGCAAGCTTCGGTTCAGACTGCAGTCGCAGCCGTGTGGTGTGGACCACGGCCACGCGCCACGCGTTCCGGAACCCGCCGTTGCGCCGGCGGAAGCCTAGGCGAATGTCGGCGCTGGATCGAGTAGTTGGCGGGAATCCACGCGTAACTGCTGCCCTCGCTGCGCAAGTGACCCAGCCCCGGAAAGGCGAGGTGCGCGGCACCCACCCAGTAGCCCTGCCTGACCGCGTGTGCATACGCCTTCTTGCGCTCCTTCGCCGCCGACTTCGAATCCGTATCGAACTTGATGGTGACCGAAGACTCTTGAAACCGCGATATTCACGGCGACGCAGATCAGGCAAGCCGAGGCGAGCGCGAATGCGGCGCGCGACAGGCGGGAAAGGCTCATGACGTGTTTCCTGGCGTGGAGCAGGGCATGAATGATAAATCAATCGCTGCGCGAGCGCTTTCTGCCCAGGCGCCGCCCATTGCGCACCGTCGCGGGCGTAGCGGTATAGTGACGCGTCGATTCCAGGGAGCCGCACTTGCCCCAGCGCACGCTCACACCCAGCAAAATCGTCCAGTCGTTGGACCATTACGTGATCGGACAGGAGGAAGCGAAGAAGACCGTCGCCGTCGCGGTGTATTCGCACTTCAAGAAAATCGAGAAGTCGCGTCGCGACGGGACACCGATCGTGAAGAGCAACGTGCTGCTGATCGGCAACACCGGCACCGGCAAGACGCTGATGTGCTCGACGCTGGCGACGATCCTCGACGTTCCCTTCGTGACTGCCGAGGCCACCTCGCTCGCGCACAACCGCTACGTCAACGAGGAAATCGAGGCGATCCTGCAGCGCCTGGTGGAAAAGGCGGCAGGCGACATCGCGAAGGCCGAGCAGGGCATCGTCTTCATCGACGAGATCGACAAGCTGCGGGCGGCCGAAGGACAGAAGCAGAACACCTCGGGCGAGAGCGTGCAGCACGCGCTTCTCAAGATCATGGAAGGCTCGCAGGTCCGCCTCGGCAGCGACCGCTATCTCGACACCACCAACGTCCTGTTCATCTGCGGCGGCGCATTCGTGGGGTTGCAGGAAATCGTGACGCAGGCACGCGCCTACAAATTCATCTCGATGGTGCGCGACGACACGCAGAAAGTGCTCGACCGTCTCAACTCTCGCGTGAAGCCCACCGACCTGGTCACGTTCGGATTGATACCGGAATTCACCGGCAGGCTTCCCATCGTCTCGCACTTCAAGGACCTGACGCGAAAAATGCTCGTTCGCATCATGGTCGAGCCGAAGAACTCGATCGCCACGCAGTTCCAGGAAATCTTCCGCACTGAAGGCGTCGAACTGGTCATCGAGCCGCGCACCTTCGAGCAGATTGCCGACCTCGCGTTCGAGTATCAGAACGGCGCGCGCAGTTTGCGCGGGATCTTTGAGGAAATGATGACCCCGATTTTGTACGAGCTTCCCGATCGCAACGACGTCGAAAAGGTCGTCATCACTTCGCTGTTCAGCGAAGCGACCTACGTGCGCAGGCTAAGCGCGCCTTAGCTCGGCGCGGGCCCGGTGGCCGGCGTGCCGGCAGTCTTTACAGCCGCGGCGGCAGCGGCGAACGCTTCAGATTCGGTCGCTTGTCGAACGAGGGCTTGCGCGCCGAGCCGCGCTCGATCAATTCGACGACAGTGGACAGCGCCGTCTCCAGCTGGCGATCGCGTCCTGCCGCTGCATCCTGCGGCGCATTGTCGACCTCGATCTGCGGATCGGTTCCGTAGTTCTCCACGCCCCAGCCGACGTCATTGAACCAGAACGAGTACTCGGGCTGCGTGGTCTGCGTGCCGTCGACCAGCGTGTGCCGCGGCCAGATGCCGACGACGCCGCCCCAGGTTCGTGTTCCGACCAGCGGTCCGATGCCCATCAGCTTGAAGCAATGCGAAAAGATGTCCCCGTCGGAGCCGGCGTGCTCGTTGGTGAGCGCGACCACCGGCCCGTTGACCGCTTCGTCCGGATAGGGTGCCGGCAGCTCCCAGCGCGAGAATCTGGAGCCGATGCGCCTGCGCGCGACTTTCTCGAGCAGCAATTGCGAGACGTGGCCGCCGCGGTTGTAGCGAACGTCGACGATGAGACCGTCGCGGTCGCATTCACCCGCGAAATAGCGATGGAACTCGGCGAAGCCTGCCGACATCATGTCGGGCAGGTGCAGGTAGCCGACGCGGCCCTTTGACTGCGCATGCACCCACGCGCGGTTCTTCTCGACCCATTCACGATAGCGCGCCGGAATTTCATCGCTCAGCGTCGAGACCAGCACCTTGCGCTGCGTATTCGGGTGCGCCCCATTGCCGCGGCCCGCGGCGAGCGCGAGCTCAACCTTGGCGCCCGCCTGATGCACCAGTAGCGACTCGGGCGGGCGCTCGCGCGAGGTGCGCTGGCCATTGACCGCGACGATGCGCTCGCCGGGCTTGGCCTCGACGCCGACCGCATTGAGCGGCGAGTCGGCGAGCGCGTCCCACGCGTCGCCACACACGATGCGCGTGATTTCGTAGCCTGCGTCGTCCCCGGCGAAGCGCAGGTCAGCCGCGAGATAGCCGAGCGCGACTTGCGGTGGGCGCCGGTGGTCGCCGCCCATCTCGTAGGCGTGCGACGTGCCGAGCTCACCCTGCATCTCCCAGACCAGGTCGGACAACTCGGCGCGCGTGGACACGCGCTCGAGCAGCGGCTCGTAATGGCGGTACACCGCGTCCCAATCGATCCCCGACATGTCGGCGACCCAGAACTGGTCGCGCTGCAGGCGCCAGACCTCGCGCAGCATCTGCCGCCATTCGCTTGCGCGGCTCGACCGACAACCGGATGCGATCGAGATCGATCCAGCCGCTCTTGCGCGACGGAGCTTCCGACGCCGGGGCCGCTTCGCGCGGCATGTCGGTCGGGCGGTTGGCGGCGATCGCGCGCAGGCGCTTGGCATCGCGGACGAGAAGCGTGATGTGATCGGCGCCGATCGCGAAACGGTCGGCGCGCTCGACCAGCGTTTCGGCGCGCAGCGTGGCGAAATCGAACGCCTCCAGCCGGCCAGGGCCCTCCTTGTGTCCGCCGCGACCGTGCGCGCCGACGATAGGCAGCACCGATCCAGATGACCTTGTCGCCGGCGACTCCCGCGATCTGCCCGAAGCGATTCTCGGCGACCGGGAAACGCGGCGACGCGACGCTCGATGCCGTCGAGGTCGACGCGAATTTGCGCCGGCGCCTGCGCAATCTTCGCGGCTTTCTCGGCGCGGGCGATCGCGTCGTCAGCGTTGAGGCCCTTCGGCAGAGGGTCGAACGGCGGCGCGCCGCCGGCCTGCAGCGCGACCAGGTACGGCCGCGCGGCGCGCGGGAAGCGACAGCTCGAATTGCACGCTGTCGTAGACCGGGTCGAAGGTGCGCAACGACAGGAAATACAGATAGCGGCCGTCGGGGTCGAACGCTGGCGCGTAATCGCGGAATTCGGGCTCGGTCACCAGGACGCTGCGCGCACCGGCGACGTCGTGCAGCTTGATCGCGCAATGGCGCAGCGACGTCCAGTAGCTGTAGGCGACCCAGGCGCCGTCGGGCGACCAGGCGAGGTCGTCGCTTCGCCCCGTCTCGCTGCGATCGATCACCGTGAGCGTACCGCTGTCGAGGTCGCCGATCATGACCTCGTTGCGCTGGTTGGCGATCGCGATGCGCTTGCCACGCGGCGACGCGCGCATGGCCACGACGTGGCCGACGTCCCACGCCAGCGTTCGCGACGCGCCGTCCGCGAACACCTCGACGCGCTCCTCGCCGCTGCCATCGCCGATGGCCACCAGCGTGCTGCCGTCATCGAGCCACTGGCCAAGGCGCAGCCTGCCCGCGTAGTCGTCGCCGTGCTGCGTGACGGCGCCTTCCCACAAGGCGAACGAGAACAGCTTGCCGCGCGCGTCGACGGCGACGCTGTGCCCGCGAGGGTGGACGCTGATCGAGCCCAGCTGATCGACCTGCGGGAACGAACTTGCGCGCCGCCTGCGTTCGATGCGAAGGCAGCGCGACGTCGATGCGTTTCGGGCGATCGCTTGCCGGGTCGAAAAGCCACAGATCGGCGCCGCATTGGTACGTGATCCGGCGCCCGTCGGTGCTCGCGTTGCGCGCGTAGTAGTCGTCGTGATCCGTATGGCGGCGAAGGTCGCCACCGTCGGGACGGCACGAATACAGGTTGCCCACGCCGTCGGCGTCGGACAAGTACCACACGCGATCGCCGATCCACATCGGGCTGGTGATGTTGCCGCGAAGCTCGCTCATGCGCCGGTAGGTCCCCGCACCTTCGGCATCGATCCACAAATGACCCGCGGTGCCGCCGCGGTATCGCTTCCAGCGCGCCGGGTCGACGGTGTTGCGCCCGATCAGCCGTCGCGTTCCGGGGCCGAACGCGAGATGGTTCACCTGCCCGAGCGCCAGGAGCTGCGGGATGCCGCCCGCCGGATCGAGCGTGTACGCGCGGTAGTTGCGAAAGAACGGCTGCCCGTAGGTGCTGACGAAAAGGATGTGTCCTTCGGGAGTCCACCCGCGCACGATCACGTCGGGGCCGAGCCAGGTCATGCGCCTCGCCTCACCGCCGTCGGACGACATCAGCCAGACTTCCGGGTGCTGCTCGTCGCGGCTGACGAACGCGAGCCATCGTCCGTCCGGCGAGAAACATGGCGACGACGGCTCAGACAGGCCCGCGGTCAGCCGCCGCGCGATCCCCCCGGAGGCGGGAACGCGCCAGAGGTCGTCATCGCTGACGAAAACGATGCTGTCGCCGTGCAACGTGGGGAAGCGTAGATAAGCGGAATCGGGCATGGGAAGCAGGCAATCGATCGCGAAGCGCGATTGTAGAGAATCTCGTGCCAGCGGGGAACGCGAATAATCACGTCGCGGTGCGCGGCGCGATGTCGTAGCATCGGGATGGGCGGACGCTTGCGTGCAAATGTGCTAGCGTCCCGCCCGTGCGCCTCCCGTTCCCGAATCTGCTCGTCGTCCCGCCACGGGCGCCTGACGGCGTTTTTCCTGCTGTACATGACCGAGGGCATCCCACTCGGCTTCACGGCGACCGCGATCGCTACGCAGATGCGCCGACAGGGGCTCGATGCGGCGGCCATCGGCGCCTTCGTCGGCTCGCTGTACCTGCCGTGGGCATTCAAGTGGGTGACCGGGCCCTTCGTCGACACCTTCTCGTCGGACCGGTTCGGTCGCCGCCGGCTCTGGATCCTGATGATGCAGGCCGGCATGATGGCGACGCTGCTCTTCGCGATGCCGGTGAATTTCTCGACCGAGCTCGGGCTTTTCACCGCGATTATCCTGGTGCACAACTGCTTCGCCGCGACGCAGGACGTCGCCATCGACGCGCTGGCGGTCAACGTCCTGCCTGAGCACGAGCGTGGCGTCGCCAACGGCGTCATGTTTGCCGGTCAGTCGATCGGACAGGCGATCGGTGGCTCAGGCGTGCTGTTCCTGATGGCGGTGATGCCTTTTGCGAGCACGTACGTTTTCGTGGTCGGCGCGATCTTCGCGGTGACGCTGCTGGTCGTGCTGCCGCTCCAGGAACCAGCCGGACCAGCGCGGCCCAAGACCGACAAGGGCGCCTTCGCCGCGGTGCGATCCGAGCTGGCGATGTTCGTGCGCGATGCGTGGCGCGCCTTCACCGGCTCGCGCGCGGCGCGGGTCGGTGTCATCGTCGCGCTGCTGCCGGCCGGCGCGTACGCGCTCTCACTCGCACTGCAATCCAATCTCGCGGTCGAGCTGGGCTTGACCGACAACGACATCGCGCAGCTCAACCTCGCCTCGACGGTGATCTTCGCGCTGGCCTGCGTGTCCGGAGGGTGGCTGTCGGACCGCTTCGGCCGGCGCCGCATGCTCGCGCTGTTCGTGTTCCTCACCGTGATCCCGACGCTGTGGCTCGCGTGGACCATGCTGCAGGCGCACTGGATCATGCCCGTCGACATCAAAATGACCAACCGGCCGACGCCGTCGACAACGCTGATCGTTACGTTCTGGGCGGCGGTGATGATCTACAACGTGTTCCAGGGTCTCTATTACGGCGTGCGCACCGCGCTGTTCATGGACGTGACGACGGCCGCGGTCGCGGCGACGCAGTTCACCGCTTACATGGCGATGTCCAATCTCGCCATCACCTACACTTCGTGGTGGCAGGGACAATCGATCGTACGCTGGGGTTATCCGCTGACGCTCGCGCTCGACTGCGCGTTCGGGCTGGTGATGCTCTTTTTCTTGCCCTTCATGTCGTCGAAGCACAAGGCCGGCGAGGGCGCCGCGCAGGTCGAAGAATCGATCGATCCCATGTCGGTGGCGCCGCCAACGCGCGTCTGATCGGCTTGATCGTCCGGCCGCGCGTTTCAACGAGCGCGCGCCTGCACCAGCTCAGCGTGCGCGGTGGCGATCGAGGAACGTGCGCAGTCGGGCCACGCCGTCGGCCAGGCGCTCCTTGCTCGCCGCGAAACACCAGCGCACGAAGCCTTCGCCTTCCGGCCCGAATGCGCTGCCCGGCGCCAGCCCGAGCCGTACTTCGCGCACTAGGCGCTTGCAGAAGTCGAGGCTGTCGTCGACGCCTTGGACGCGGAAGAACACGTACATCGCGCCGGCGGGTGCCGCCGCTTCGACGCCAGGCATCGCCGACAGCGCCGCCACCAGGAACTCGCGCGCCCTGGCGTAGCGCTCGAAGGTATGTGCGACCGTGGGCTCGCCGTCGCGAAGCGCGACGACGCCGGCGCGCTGCACGAACACCGGCGAGCACGACGTGTTGTATTCGATGAGCTTGCCCAGATCGGGCATCAACGCCTGCGGAGCGATTATCCAGCCCAACCGCCATCCGGTCATCAGCCATGATTTGGAAAAGCTGTTGGTGCTGACTAGGCGGTCATCGGGCAATGCGATGTCGAGGAACGACGGCGCACATCCCGGCGCCGCGTAGTGCAGGCGCTCGTAGACGTCGTCGGCGACGATCCAGATGCCGTGACGCCGGCAATGCGCGAGAATCGCCTGCTGGCTGGTGCGATCGATGGTCCAGCCGGTCGGATTGTTGGGCGAATTGATCATGACCGCGCGCGTACCCGGGGTGAGCGCCGCGAGCAGGCGATCCACGTCGAGTATCCAGCCACGGCGATCGAAGTCGAGCGCGACACGGATCACCTCGGCGCCGAGCACGCGCGGAATCTCGGTGAGGTTGGGCCACAGCGGCGTGACGCAGATGACGCGGTCGCCGGCGCCGACGAGCGCCTGCACGGCGAGCATCAGCGCCGACATGCCCGACGCTGTGACCGCGACGCGGTTCGCGGGAACGTCGCCGTGCAGGCGTGTCACGTACTCAGCGATGGCGTCGCGCAATTCCGGGATGCCGAAGTTGGGGCTGTAGAAGGTCTCGCCGGCCGCGAGCGAGGCAAGCGCCGCGTCGCGGATGTATTCCGGCGTCACCTCGTCGGGCTCGCCGAACCAGAACGCGAGGATATCGGGGTCGCCCATGCCGGCGTTGGCGACCTCGCGGATGCGCGAGGCGACAAGCGTGCGCACGTCGGCGCGCGCATGCGGCAAGCCAGAGGAAAGCGGGGCGCTGTCGTTCATGGCGTCGCCAACATTACCAGACCCCGAAAAAAACCCCTGCGCGTTTGTGCGCGGCGGTGGCCTGCTCGACGCTTGTGTCGGTCACCGTGGTGCGGCGCTTGAGGCGCATGAACCACGCCAGCAGGTGGCCGCGCATGGTTTCGCGGACCGCCTCGTGGGGCGCGTCGGCGCCGAGATCGACGAATTCCTCCGGATCGGTGGCCAGGTCGAAAAGCTGCGGACGGAAATCCTGCCAGTGCACGTATTTCCAGCGATCGCCGCGCACCATCCACGCGCGACACTCGTCGGGCGCGCGGCGCAGCGTGCGCCGTGCCTCGCGGTAGCCATAGTCGAGCTCTGAGAAAACAAGCTCGCGCCAGGTCGGCACGTTCGACGCGCGGGTGAGCGGCAGCAGCGATGCGCCCTCGATGCGCTCGGCGGGAATGGGAATGCCGAGCGCATCGAGAAAGGTCGGCACCAGATCGACACCTTCGACGAAGCGCGTCTCGACGCTCCCGCGCGTCGCGTCGGCGGCGATGTCGGGATCGTAGATGATGAGCGGCACGCGCTGCACGGTGTCGTAGAAATGCTCCTTCTCGCCCAGCCAATGGTCGCCGAGAAAATCACCGTGGTCGGCGGTAAACACGATCATCGTGTCGTTGAAGCGGCCCTGCGCGGCAAGCGCGTCCCAGACAACGCCCAGGTGGTCGTCGATCTGCTGGACCAGGCCCTGATACGTCGGACGCACCGTGCGCACGACCTCGTCGCGCATGAAGTTCGCGCACTCTTCCTGCAGGCGGTACGCCGCCAGGACCGGATGCGCATCGCGCAGCTCGCGCGCATCGCGCGCCACGGGAAGGCATTGATCGGGCGTGTAGCGCGCGTGGTACGGCGCCGGCGCCATGTACGGCCAGTGCGGCTTGACGTAGGAAAGGTGCACCACCCACGGCTGCTCTCCCTTGGAGCGAATGAACTCGAGTGCGCGCTCGGTCGTGTACGCGGTCTCCGAATGCGCTTCGACGACGCGCGCCGGCAGGCCGGCGTTGCGCATGCTCCATCCGGAGACGATCTCGCCGTCCGCGCCGATCGCCGAAATCACGTGGTCGGTCCATGGATCGGGCGAATCGTAGCCGTGCGCGCGCAGGTAATTCGCGTACGCGCTGTAGCGCTCGCCGTAATGCCCGTCATGGCGGTCGAGCTCGACGAAGCCTCCACTTTCGAGCAGGTGCCCGAGTGCATCGTCGCCGTCGATCCCGAGGCGCGCCATGCCCGCGGCGTCGGGCAGCACGTGCGTCTTGCCCGACAGCGTCAACGCGAGCCCGGCGTCGCACAGGTATTCGCCGAGGGTGATTTCGCCGATCGACAGCGGCACGCGGTTCCATGTCGCGCCATGGCTCGTCATGTAGCGGCCGGTGTACATCGACATGCGCGACGGACCGCACACTCCCGACTGCACGAAGGCGCGCTCGAAGCGCACGCCGCGCGCCGCGAGCGCGTCGATGTTGCGCGTGGCGAGATATGGATGGCCGTAGCAGCCGAGATGATCGGCGCGCAGCTGGTCGCACATGACGAACAGGATGTTGCGCACGGCGCCCATCAGGTACCCGCAACCCAAATCGTGCGACGCATCAGTCGGCGCTGAATCCGGATGCCTTGATGATCGGTCCCCAGCGCGCGGCGTCGGCGGCCATGATCAAGGCCAGCTCGTCGGGCGTGGTGCCGGTCGGCTCGTACCCGAGGTTCTGCATCCGCTCGCGAAGCTCGGGCCCCTTGAGCGCCTGGCGAATCGCCGCCGAGACCTGCATCACGATCGCAGGCGGCGTTTTCGCGGGCGCGTACAGGCCGATCCAGCCGCTGCCCTCGATCGCCGGGAACCCCTGCTCCTTGAACGTCGCGACGTCGGCCAGGAGCGGCGAGCGCTGCGCGCCCGAGGTCGCGATGATGCGGATCTTCCCGGCGCGGTGCAGCTCGATCATGTCCGACAGTGCGTCCACTCCCGCGGGGATCTGGCCGCCCATGAGGTCGGTGGCGAGCGGGGCGCCGCCCTTGTACGCGATGTGGACCAGCTCGATGCCGGTCGCCTTGCCGACCATCAGGCCGAAAAAATGCGGCAGGCTGCCCGGCGCGGGTGAGCCGAAATTCGCTTGCGCAGGATTCGCCTTCACCCACGCGACGAACTCGGGGACGGTCCTGGCCGGATTCGCAGGTCCGACCGCAAAGGCGAACTGATATGTTCCGACCTGCGCCACGGGGGTGAAATCCTTCGCCGGGTCATAGCTGAGCTGCTTGAACACCAGCGGCGCGAGCACCGGCACGACGACGGGCGCGAGCATGAACGTCGTGCCGTCGGCGGGCGCATTCTTGAGCGCTTCCGCGGCGATGCGTCCGCCGGCGCCGACCTTGTTGTCGACGATCACCGTGACGCCGAGCGTGTCCTTGAGTTTTTCGGCGAGCAGGCGCGCGGCGACGTCGGAAGAACCCCCGGCAGCGAAGCCGACCAGGATGTGCACCGGGCCCCGGAGCGCCGGCTGCGCATGCGCGAAGCTGGTGTGCAGTGACGCCGCGGCTGCGAGCAGCGCGATGCAGCACTCGCGCATGCCCGATGCGACCGACGCAAGCCGCGTGCCCGGCGACGTTGCGCCCAGACGCCAACCTCGGCAGATCGATGAGAACCAAGGACCGCGCACGCTGCGCTCCGAAAGCGATATCGATGCGCTGTTATACTGGCTTTGGCATTCACGCAGCAAGCCGCGTCTTCATGCTATCGATTCTTCCCAGCGCCCTTGCGATCCTGATCTGCGGCCTCGCCGGCGCGGTCGGGGCGTGGCGTATCGCCGATGCATTCGGCTGGACCGGCGCGCTGGGCGCGCTGGCCACCGCGATCATCGGAATGGTCTTCGCAACGTCGCTGTGGATCGTGGGCGCCGCACTGCGCAAGGCGCTGCGCCGCGGATAGCACCTGCGCTGCGCCGACCCGCCGCGCCGCCGACGGGGGAAGACTCGACCGGCCTCGCTTCCAGACAAGCGCGCGCGAATTTCAAGCGCGTGACTGGTCGACGGGTCCTCCCCGCTCGGCAGCGGGCACCGCGTCAGCTAGCGGTCGCCGAGGACGAGCTCATCACCGTACTCGCGCGGTCGGGACGGTCCTGCGCGCTGCGCGCGACCATGTAGACCGCGGCAGCCAGCAGCACGCTGAACACCACACCGATGGCGAGTCCTTCGATGGCCAGTCCGGCGAGCTCGCGCCAAACGCGCGCGCCAACCGGCGCGGCGGTCGCCGTCGTGCTCGTCCGTGCCACGGCGTACGGTCCGCGATCGCCGCAGGCGTCGTGCGATACAACGATGTCGTCCATGCTCGGCTCCTACACGCGAAATGCTCGTGATGGCATTGCGCGCCCGTACGCGGGCGGCCGAGGGTGCGACGCATGGCACGGCGACGAGCAATCATGGCAAAGCGAAGGCAGCTCGCGGCACAACGGCCCGTGACAGGAACGCTGCGGTATAGTCACCCGCCATGGATCAGACGCCATGAGCCGCCGCATCGCTATCGTCGAGGACGAGCCCGCCATCCGCGCCAATTACGCGGACGCGCTCAAGCGCCACGGTTACGAAGTCGCGACCTACGCCGATCGCAAGGGAGCGCTGGCGGCGCTGTCGACGCGGCTGCCCGACCTGGCGCTGATCGACATCGGGCTGGCCGACGACATCGACGGCGGATTCGCGCTGTGCCGCGAGCTGCGCGCGCTGTCGGCGAGCCTGCCGATCATCTTCCTGTCGGCGCGTGATTCCGATTTCGACATCGTCGCCGGCCTGCGCCTGGGTGCCGACGACTACGTGACCAAGGACGTGAGCCTCCCGCACCTGGTGGCGCGCATCGCGGCGCTGTTCCGGCGCGGCGACCTGCTGTCGGCGCCGCCGTCGGTCGAGGACGTGATCGAGCGCGGTCCGCTGCGCGTCGACGTCAAGCGCCTCACTGCGTATTGGGCCGAGCACCGCGTCGATCTGACGCTCACTGAGTTCTGGATGGTGCACACGCTGGCGAAGTACCCCGGCCACGTGAAGGACCGCGACGCGCTCATGCGCGACGCCAATATCGTCGTCGACGACAGCACCATCACCTCGCATATCAAGCGCATCCGGCGCAAGTTTCTCGCGGTCGACCCTGCATTCGATCGCATCGCCACCGTCTACGGCATGGGCTATCGCTGGAACGCGAAGGACGCGTAGTGTCCCGAGTCAGAAATTCGCTTGATAGTTCGCGGTGCGCTCAGTACGTCGGGGCCGCCATGCCCCGTTGCTCGGCGCTCGCCGTAGCGTTGCTACGCCTCGGCCTCGCGCCTTGCCTGGCACCCGATTCGACTCGTTCCTTTATCGTCGGAACTTCTGACTCGGGACACTAGTGAAAAAAGCACCGACGCGCCGCCTCGCGCTGGGTATCCGCGCGCAGCTGCTGCTGGTGCTCACGGTGTTCCTGGCCATTCCCTGGCTCGGCTATGAATACGTGCGCGAGCTCGAGCGCTTCCTGCGCGATGCGCAGGAGCGCACGCTCGCCGGGACCGCGCAGGCGGTGGCGACCGCGCTGCACGATCGTCCGCGGCTGTTCGAGGTGGCGCCCGCCGGCGGACAGGCGCTCGTCACCGAGCGAGGCCCGAACGAGGTCGCGCCAGCCGTGCCGAGCGTCGCGCCGCCTCCGCCCGGGCCCGCCGCGACCTCGGCGCGCGTTCCCGACATCGAGCAGATCATCCAGGGGCTCTCGCGCACCAGCGCGCGCATCTGGGTGGTCAATCGCGACCTCGACGTGCTCGCGCGCGCGGGCAGTCTCAAGGGCGTGCGTTCGGCCGCCAGCGCCGACGTGGCACTGCCCCGGGTGTGGGCGTGGATCGACCGTGAATGGGTGCATCCGCTCTACGCGCTGTTCCTGCAGCAGCCGACCGACGATTTCAGCGAAGAGCAGGGCGGCCGCATTCTGCTGCCCGCGCGCGAGATCGACGGCGCGCTCGCCGGCATCCTCACCGTGGAACGCCGCCCCACCCCCGACGGCAAAGCGGTGATCGTTTCGGCGGCGCACCCGATCTGGGTCGGCGACCAGGTTCGCGGCGCGGTGATCGTCGAGGAGACGACCAACGCGGTGCTTGCCGAGCGCAATCGCGCGTTCGAGCGCCTGTTCACCATCGTCCTCGCGGCGCTGCTCATCGGATCGCTCGCGCTGACGATATTCGCGTCAAGGCTTTCCTCGCGCATCCGCCGGCTGCGCGACGAAGCCGAGGCCGCGATCGACGAGCAGGGGCGCGTGCGCGGCGATGTCGTCCCGTCGGGCGCGGGCGACGAGATCGGCGACCTCTCGCGCAGCTTTGCGAGCGTGCTCACGCGGCTCGCGCAGTACGCGGGCCACCAGCAGAACATGGCGAGCCGCCTCTCACACGAGCTGCGCACGCCGGTGGCGGTGGTGCGAAGCTCCCTCGACAACCTGCGCGCGACCTCACTGCCCGACGAAGCGCGCGTGTACATCGACCGCGCGCAGCACGGGCTCAACCGCCTCACGCACATCCTCACCCGCATGACCGAGGCGACGCGGCTGGAGCAAAGCCTGGGCGGGGGCTCGGTCGGCGAGCGCGAGCGCTTCGACCTCGTCGCGGTCGTCGCCGGCTGCGTCGATGGCTATCGCGCCGCGTATCCGGCGAAGTCGATCACCCTGCGCGTGCCCGATGGCGAGGTCCGCGTCGACGGTGCTCCCGAGCTCGTCGCGCAGATGCTCGACAAGCTGGTCGCCAATGCGATCGAGTTCGCCACCGGCGATGCACCGGTCGTGGTGTCGGTAGAGCGCGGCGACGATCAGGTGCGCATTTCGGTGGACAACGAGGGTCCGGCGTTGCCCGACGCCATGAGCGCACAGCTTTTCGATTCGATGGTATCGATGCGAAGCGATCAGGGCGGCGAACCGCATCTGGGCCTGGGCCTGTACATCGTTCGCCTGATCGCCGAATTCCACGGCGGGCGCGTGGCTGCGCGCAACCGCGACGACGGCCGCGGAGTCGTCGTCACGGTCACGCTTCCGCTCGCCGAGGCGGACCGCTAGGATCGGGCTCGGCGTAGGCGATAATACGCACCCGAGCCGCCCCTCCGCACCCATGCCTGCCAGTCTCCTGCAACATCCCGCGGTCGCCGCCGCATTGCTGCTCACCGCGTCGAACCTGTTCATGACCTTCGCCTGGTACGGGCATCTGAAGAATTTTCAGGCGAGCCCGTGGTGGATCGCTGCCCTGCTGAGCTGGGGCATCGCGCTGTTCGAGTATCTGCTGCAGGTTCCGGCGAATCGCATCGGCTACACGGCCCTTTCGCTCGGCCAGCTCAAGATCATGCAGGAAGTGATCACGCTGCTGGTGTTCGTCCCCTTCGCCATGATCTACATGGATCAGCCGCTGAAACTCGATTTCCTATGGGCCGGATTGTGCATGGTCGGCGCCGTCTATTTCGTGTTTCGCGGCGGATGAGTGCCCCGCGCGCGGATACCGCGCCGTCCTTTCCGCGCCTTTACGTAGGATTCGCCGCGGCGTATCTGCTTTCCTACGTCTACCGGACCGCCAATGCGCTGATCTCGCCGGACTTGAGCGCGCAACTCGGGATCGGTGCCGCCTCGCTTGGTTTGCTCACCAGTGCGTATTTCGTCGCGTTCGCGGCGATGCAGCTCCCCGCGGGCATGCTGCTCGATCGCTATGGGCCGAGACGCGTCGAGCCGGTGCTGCTGACGATCGCAGGCTGCGGAGCGCTCGGCTTTGCGTCAAGCGACGGCCTCGCCGGCCTGGCCATATCGCGCGCGCTCATCGGCGCTGGCGTTTCGGTGTGCCTGATGGCTCCGCTGACGGCGATCGCCGCGTGGTATCCGCGCGAGCGTCACGCATCGCTATCGGGATGGATGATGGTCGCGGGCGGCACCGGAGCGCTGCTCGCGACGGCCCCGCTCGCCCTGGTGCTCCGCTCGATGTCCTGGCGCAGCGTATTCGTTGGACTCGCGATCGCAACTTTTTTCGCCGCCGCGCTTATTTTCATATTGGTCCCAGACGTTGCGCGGCATGCGGGTGCCTCGCGGCTGCGCGACCAGTGGCGCGGTGTCCAGCTCGTCTTCCGCAGCGCGCGCTTCTGGTGGCTTGCTCCCTTGGCCGCGACCGTCATGGGCTCGTTCATGGCGATTCAGGGACTGTGGTCGGTGCCGTGGCTGATGGAAGTCGACGGCTACACCCGCGAAGTCGCCGCGTCGCATCTGCTCGTGATGGGCATCGCGATTCTCGCGGGCTACTTCGCATTGGGCACGCTGGCGACACGGCTCGCTCGCCAAGGCATCGACGCGCGGCATCTGTTCGCGATCGGCTTCGCGCTCAGCGTCGCGTCGCTCGGACTGATCCTGAGTCGCGCGATCGCATTCACCTATCTTCCGTGGACGCTCTACGGCGTGGGATGCTCGGTCAACGTCCTCGCCTTCACCGTGTTGAGCGGAGGCTTTCCGCGCGAGCTGACCGCGCGTGCGAACACGGCGCTCAACCTCATCATGTTCAGCGCTAGCTTTCTCACGCAGTGGGGCATCGGCGTCGTCGTCGACTTCGCGGGTCGAGCGCTCGCTGTCGACGTGGCCGGCGGCCTGCGACTCGCGTTCCTGCTGGTGTTCGCGCTGGACGTCGCGGCGCTCGCGTGGTTCGCGCTGGGCTGGAAGCGCCATGCGCGCCTCGCTCCTGCAGTCGTTCCGGCGTGAGCGACGTGAACGCGTTGCTCGCCGAAGCCGCAGGACACGCGGCTGCGGGACGCGTGGATGCCGCGCTCGCTTCCTATCGCGCCGTGCTCGACGCGGCGCCCGAACTCGCCGAGATCCATTACAACGTCGGCGCATTACACCATGCCAAAGGCGATGCCACGGCGGCCGAGCGAAGCTTCACCGAGGCGCTGCGCTATCGCCCGCAGTGGTTGCCGGCGGTGCTCGCGCTGGCGCATGTGCTGTTCGGCGCCGGACGCTACGCCGATGCCCAGCACGCCCTCGAATACGCGGTCGGGCTCGTGCCGGACTCGGTCGAGGCCCAGGGCAACCTCGGGCTCGTGCTGCAGCGCCTCGGGCGTGCTGATCTCGCGCTGCCGCATCTGCAACACGCGCGCGCACTCGTGCCGCTCGATACGCACGCGTGGTTCGCGCTTCGCGGCAACCTGCTCGCACTCGGCCGGTTCGACGAGGCGGTGGAAGACTTCCTGCGCTT
The DNA here is from genome assembly GCA_963816915.1 of uncultured beta proteobacterium. GTDB lineage: Bacteria > Pseudomonadota > Gammaproteobacteria > Burkholderiales > Casimicrobiaceae > PALSA-1003. The sequence continues at coordinate 531,492 of CAWFMK010000004.1, read as the reverse complement.
CGAGTCGTCGGCGCCGCTCTCCGCGGAGCTGGTGGTGACGGGCTTCGCGTTTGCGCGCGCCATTCCCGATCGGGCCTACGAACAGAAATACCTCGCGCTTGCGCTCGACTGGCCGTATCGGGCCGATCAGACGGGGCTGGTTGCCATCGTGCTGTCGCGGCTGCAGTACTTCGACGCAACGCGCGAGACGCTCGCCCGCATGTACCGTCTCTACGATCGCCTGCAGCAGGAAAATCCCGGTGCCGATACGCCGCTGGCAACGCGTCGAAGACTGCGCGTCGCGGGCGAAAAGATCCGGATCGGTTACCTGTCCGCCGATTTGCGCGCCCATGTCATGGGACGCCTGCTTCGTGACGTGTTCGCGGCGCACGATCGCTCGAGGTTTTCGCTCCATCTTTACTCGCTCTCGGGCGAAGAGGACGCGCTCACCGCCGAGTTTCGCACGCTCGCGGACTCGTTCTCGGCGCTCGCCGACGTCGACGACCACAGCGCTGCGCGTCTGATCGCCGCCGGTGAGCTCGACGTGCTCGTCGACCTGATGGGACATTCCGCCGGATCGCGGCCGGATATTCTCAGGTGGAAGCCAGCGCCTGTCATCGCGACGCATCTGGGTTATCACGGCTGCATCGGCCTTTCCCAGGTCGACTACAAGATCACCGACGAGTATGCCGACGTAGCCGATGCGGCGTCCTACCAGATCGAGACGCCGCTGCCGCTAGCCGGCTGCGTGTTGCCGGTACGCCGCGTCGAGCCCGCCGCGGAAGCATCGACTTCGCGCGCCGCGCTGGGTATTCGTGACGACGAGATCGTGTTCGGCGCGTTCGTGGCGCTCATCAAGCTTTCGCCGCGCTGCCTCGCGCTGTGGCGCGAGATTCTGGCGCGGTTGCCGTTCGCGCGCATCGCGTTTTCGCCGCTCGCCGCGCACGAGGCGCCGCGCTATCTGCGCCGCCTTGGAGAGCTTCGGCATTGGCGCCGAGCGCGTGCTGATGCTGCCGCCTCCACGCGACGATGCCGACGCCCGCGCGCGCTATCGCGTGATCGATGTCGTGCTCGACACGATGCCCTATAGCGGCGGCGATACCACGGCGGCGGCGCTCGACATGCGCGTGCCAGTCGTCACGCGCGTGGGCGAGCGGCACGCCGAGCGCGTCACCTACAGCCTGCTCGCGCACCTTGGCGTCACCGATACCGTCGCGCACAGCGACGACGAGTACGTCGCGCTGGCGTGCCGACTTGCGCAGGATGCGGTGTGGCGCGCGGGGATCGCGGAGGTGATCGCGGCTCGCCTCCCGGCGAGCGGCCTCGCCGATCCCGCGGCGCACGCGCGAAGCCTCGAGGCCGCGTACCTGCGCGCGCTGGGCGCACCACCGAAGGCCTGACGCATGCACCTGCACATCCTCGGCATCTGCGGAACCTTCATGGGAGGCATCGCCGCCATCGCGCGTGAGGCCGGCCACACCGTCACCGGATGCGATGCCAACGTCTATCCGCCGATGAGCACCCAGCTGCGCGCACTGGATATCGAGCTCACCGAAGGCTACGACGCGTCACAGCTCGCCACCGTGGCGCGCGACGCCGATGTGTTCGTCGTCGGCAACGCCATTTCGCGCGGCAACCCGCTGCTCGAGGCGATCCTCGACGCGGGGCGCGCCTATACGTCGGGCCCGCAGTGGCTCGCCGAGACCGTGCTCCCCGGAAAGTGGGTCCTCGCCGTCGCCGGCACGCATGGCAAGACCACGACCACCTCGATGCTCGCGTGGATCCTCGAGCACGCCGAGCTGTCGCCGGGATTCCTGATCGGCGGCGTCGCGATGGACTTCGAGGTGTCCGCGCGCCTCACCGACAGCCCGTTTTTCGTCATCGAGGCCGACGAGTACGACACCGCCTTCTTGCGACAAGCGCTCCAAGTTCGTCCACTATCGGCCGCGCACCGCGATGCTCAACAACCTCGAATACGACCACGCCGACATCTTTCCGGACCTGGCGGCGATCGAGACACAATTCCACCATCTGGTGCGCACGGTGCCGCACCGCGGCCGGTTGATCGTCAATGGCGCCGAGCCGAGCCTGCAGCGCGTGCTCGCGCGCGGCTGCTGGAGCGAGGTCGAGCGCTTCGCGCCGTGGCCGAACGAGGGCGCGCTCGCCGACACCGATGCCGAGTGGACCATCGCCGTCGACGGCACGATCAAGCTCGGGGGCGCGCCACAGGGCGTACTGGCGCTAGCGCCCAAAGTCCTGCCGGGGCGCCACAACCAGCTCAACGCGCTCGCCGCGCTCGCCGCCGCGCGTCACGCCGGCGTGCCCGTCGCGAACGCGCTCGACTGCGCTGTCGGCGTTCCGCGGCATCAAGCGACGGCTGGAGACGCGCGGCGTCGTCGACGGCATCACTGTCTACGACGACTTCGCGCACCATCCCACCGCGATCGCGGTCACGCTCGAGGCGATGCGCCGCGGCGTCGGCAGCGCGCGCATTCTCGCGGTGCTCGAGCCGCGCTCGAACACGATGAAGCTGGGGACCATGAAGGCGCTGCTGCCGCAGAGCCTCGCCGCGGCCGACCGCACGTTCTGCTACGCAGCGAACCTTGGATGGGATGTCGCCGCCGCGCTGGCGCCGCTTGGTAAAAAGGCGGAGATGCATACCCACCTCGACGCACTGATCGAGGCGATTGCGCGCGACGCACGCCCCGGCGATCACGTGGTCGTGATGAGCAATGGGGGCTTCGGCGGAATCCACGACAAGCTGCTCGCGCGGCTGGCGCGATTGCCACGCTCCTGAGTTGCGTCATGGCAGCGACCGTCGCGAACGTCCTTTACCTGCACGGCCTCAACAGCGCGCCGCAATCGGTGAAAGCGAGCTTGCTCGGCGCTGCCATCGCCGCGCTGCCTGTCGAGATACGCCCGCATTTCACCGTCCCGGCGCTCGACCACCGACCGGCGAAGGCGATGCGTGACGTGTGTGCGTGGATCGATGCGCATCGGTCCGGCGAGCTCACTTTGGTCGGTAGCTCGCTGGGTGGCTTCTACGCGACCTACCTCGCCGAGCGCTACGCGGCGCGCGCTGTCCTCATCAACCCGTCGGTCCGGCCTTTCGACGACCTCGAGCGCTATCTCGGAACGCAACGCAACCCGTACAGCGGCGCGACGTGGGAGCTCACGCGCGCGCACTTCGCCGAGCTGCGTGCGTTCGCGGTGGACGCGATCACGCGGCCCGAGCGCTACTGGGTCATGGTGCAAAGCGGTGACGAAGTGCTGGACTGGCGCGTCGCGGTCGCCTACTACGCCGGCGCATGGCAGCTGGTGCAGGGTGGCGGCGATCACTCGTTTCAGCAATTCGCAGCGCAGATTCCACCGCTGCTGCGCTTCGCCGGCGTCGACGCCGTGCTCGCGTCATGAGCGCGAATACCGGAGCGCGCAGCGTAGAGGTCTTGCGTGGGCGCGAAAGGCCGTCCGGGGCGCCTCAGCGGCCAACGCGCCGAAGCGCGCACCGCGGAGGCTTCCGATGAGGACGCGCAACTTCGATATCGCAGTTGTTGGCGGCGGACTGGTCGGTGCGGCGCTCGCGTGGGGCATAGCCGGCGGCGAAGCAGGCGCAGCGCGCGTGGTGATGCTCGACGAGGGCGATCGTGGACTGCGCGCGGCACGCGGGAACTTCGGACTGATCTGGGTCCAGGGCAAGGGCGCGCACTTTCCCGCTTACGCGCGATGGACGCTCAATTCCGCGCGCCGCTGGCCCGAGCTCGCGCGCCGCTTGCACGACGATACCGGCCTCGACGTCGGGCTCTCGCAGCGCGGCGGTTTGCATCTGTGCCTGAGCGAGCAGGAGCGCGTCGTGCGCACCAGCCTGGTCGAGGCCGACGGCTGCGAGGGCGCGCGCCTCGAGATGCTCGATCGCGCGGCGCTTCGCGACGTCGTTCCCGATCTGGGTCCGGATGTGGTGGCGGCGTCGTTCGGTCACGACGATGGTCACGTCAATCCATTGATGCTGTTGCGCGCATTGCACACCGGATTCGCGCATCTCGGTGGGACGCTCGTCGTCGATGCGCGCGTGCGCAGCGTCAAATATGCCCGAGGGATCTTCACCCTGACCGGCACGCACATGAGCGTGCAGGCGAAGCGCATCGTGCTGGCGGCGGGGCTGGGCAACGCCGCGCTGGCACCGCAGGTCGGGCTGGCGGCGCCCGTCACCGCGCAGCGCGGGCAGATCATCGTGCTCGAGCGCATGTCGCCGCTGTTGCCGCTGCCCATCGAGACTCTGCGCCAGACCACCGACGGGACCATTCTGCTCGGCGATTCGCACGAGGATGTTGACAGTACCGCGACGTCGACCGGGGTGCTGGCGGCGATCGCCAACCGCGCTTTGCGCGCGCTGCCGCGCCTCGCCGAGGCGCGCGTGATGCGCTGCTGGGCGGCGCTGCGCGTGCTGACGTCCGACGGGATGCCGATCTACGAGGCATCGGCTTCGGCGCCCGGTGCCTTCGTCGCGACCTCCCACAGCGGCGTGACGCTTGCCGCGGTGCATGCGCTCGAGCTCGCGCCGCAGCTCGCCGCGGGCACGCTGGATCCCGCGCTTACGGCGTTTTCCGGGCAGCGATTGCGCTCGGCCGCCTGAGCATGGACTCGAACGCGCTACCCGCCGAATGCGAGCTCGCCATCGTCGGCGCGGGCGCGGCCGGCATGGCAGCCGCTGCGCTCGCCGCGAGCCTGGGTGTCGATACCGTGCTGGTCGACGAGCAAGAAGCGCCTGGTGGAGCGATGTACTGCGGGCTGACGCGGGCGACTGCGTCGCGCATTTCCGACGCCGATTACGCGCGCGGCATCGAGCTGATCGACGCCATCGATACCGCAAAGCTTCGTTTCGCCGGCGCCACCCGCGTCTGCGGCATCTCGCGCGCAAGCGATGGCTTCGAACTGTGCGTCGCGTCGCGCGGACACGCGCAGATCATGCGCGCACGCGCCGTCGTCCTGGCCACCGGCGCGCTCGAGCGCGCCCTTCCCATTCCTGGCGCGGCGCTCGCCGGTGTCACCTATGCCGGCGCCATGTTACGCGCACTCAAGCTCGGCGCCGGCGCACCCGCGGGGCGCGTCGTACTGGCAGGGTGTGGACCGCTGCTGTATGTCGCGGCGAAGGCGTTGCGCGCCGCGGGTGCCGAGGTGGTCGCGCTGCTCGATACGCTGAGCGTGCGTCACTTCGTGCGTGCGCTGCCGCAAGCGCCTGCCTTCATGCGATCGCCCTACTACGCGTCAGGTGCGAAGCTGTTGCGCGAGGTCAACGACAACGTTCCGATCTATCACGACGTTGAGGAATTCGCAGCGCTGGGTAACGACAAGCTGGCGTCGGTGCGCTTTCGCGCCGGCAATCGCGCGCTGACGCTGATCGCGGATGCGCTGGTGGCGCACCAGGGCGTGGTCCCCGACGTGCAGCTCGCCGACATGCTAGGTTGCGCGTTGTCGTGGGACGACCGGGTGGCGGCATGGGTCGCGCGCGTCGATGTCTGGGGCATGAGCAGCATCGCTGGCGTATTGGTTGCCGGCGACGGCGCCGGTGTCGCCGGTGCGCTCGCGGCCGAGCATCGCGGGCGAATCGCCGCGCTGGGAGCGGCGAGCTCGCTCGGGCATATCGATGTTGGCGCCCGAGATGCGGCCGCCGAGCCGCACCGACACGCGCTGTCGGCGGCGATGCGCGGAAGGCGCTTCATCGATCGCGTCTATCTTGCGCCGCCACGTTTCCGCATGCCCGACGGCGACACGATAGTCTGCGGCTGCGAGAACGTCAGCGCGCGGCAGGTGATCGAGATCGCGTGGCAAGGCTGCGCGGGGCCGAATCAGATGAAGGCGTATCTGCGTTGCGGCATGGGGCGGTGCCAGGGACGCGACTGCGGCCTGATCGTGACCGAGCTGATCGCGCGCGAGCAGCGCGTGCATCCCGGGCGCGTGGGACGCTTTCACGCTCGCTTCCCCGCGCGTCCGATGTCACTCGTCGAGCTGGCGTCGTTGCCCAGCACCGAGGCCGACCGCGCCGCGGTTGCACGCACGCCGGGAGCGGATGCCTCCTCAACCTAGAACGTCGGATGCCGTGCGCGCAGGTGGCGACCGCCAGCATATACTTGGGGCATGGCACGACCGACGCTCTCGGACAAGCTGGTGGTTGCGATCTCGTCGCGCGCGCTGTTCGATCTGGCCGAAAGCCACCGCATCTATACAGAGGCGGGCGTCGACGCCTATCAGCATTACCAGATCGAGCGCGAGAACCAGATACTGGGTCCTGGCCCTGCCTTCGTCTTGGTCCACAAGCTGCTGCGTCTGAATCGCGCGGACAAGCAATACGTCGAGGTGATACTTCTATCGCGTAATTCCGCCGACACGGGATTGCGAGTGATGAACTCGATCAAGCATCACGGCCTCGACATCACGCGCGCGGCATTCACCAAAGGCGAGGCGACGTCGCGCTACGTTTCAGCGTTTGGCGCGCATCTATTTCTGTCCTCTGATACCGACGACGTCAGACGCGTGCTCGACGAAGGGTATGCTGCCGCCACCATTGTTCCCGCAGCTGTGGGGAAGAATGAAAGCGATGAGCTGCGCATTGCGTTCGACGGCGACGCGGTGCTGTTCTCGGATGAGGCGGAACGCGTCTATCAGGAAAAGGGGTTGGCGGCATTCTCACGCAGCGAGTCGGATGCGGCGCTGACACCCCTCTCGGGCGGTCCGTTCAAGGACTTTCTTTCCGGGCTACATCGCATCCAGGCGGACTTCCCTGAAGGTGCGAGCCCCATCCGCACCGCGCTGGTGACCGCGCGCAGCGCACCCGCGCACGAGCGCGTGATCCGGACGCTGCGCGCATGGAACATCCGCATCGACGAGGCGCTGTTCCTTGGCGGCCTGGACAAGGGCGAGTTCCTGCGCGCCTTCGGCGCCGACATCTTTTTCGACGACCAACGCATGCACGTCGATTCGGCATCAAAGCACGTCGCCGCCGGGCACGTGCCGCATGGCGTTGCCAACGAGTAGATTTCGTACTTCATCATGGGAGATCAAGATGACGCATCGAAGCTTCCAATTCCTGGGTATGGTCGCGTTCGCGGTCGGCCTGCTCCCGGGTTGCGCCAGCGTCCCGCCGGACGCCCCAGCGCGCAGCGCCAGCGAGGTCAAGGTGTACGAATCGAGCACGCTCGCGCCCACGCAATACGAAGTCGTGCGCAGGCTATGGGTAGATTCGCGGCGCGCCGCCTTCTGGCTGCCTACGTATCCGACCGAAGCCGAGGCCATCGTTGCCCTGCAGACCGAGGCTGGCCGCCTGGGCGCCGAGGGACTCACCAACGTCATCTGTCTGGATCAGGGCCGTGCGAAGTGGTACTCGGGCCGCGAGCCTTCGATCCTGTGCTACGGCAATGCGATTCGCATCCGGCACGAGGGATAGAGCCCTTGGTTGACGTGCATCAAACGCCGCCCGTTTCGTCGGACTCAGAATAGGGCTCCGGCACCACCCGCTGAATCGCAACGTGCGGTTCAGCGCCCAAAGTCATGTCGAGAACACCCAGACGTCGTGTACTGATCGCGTTGCCGCTCGCGATGATGTTGATCTGCAAGATAGCCGAGGCGGCGGAAACTTCACCCCAAGCGCTGCTGAAAATATATCGCTGCACCGTTTGCCATAGCGAACGCGACACGCTGACCGGGCCCGCATGGGCCAATGTCGCAGAACATTATCGTGCGACTCCGCGGGCCGTCCAGATCGTCGCCGGCAAGATCCGGTCGGGTGCCCACAGCGGTGGCCCATGGCACATGCCGCCGCATCCTGAAGTCTCCAAGGCGGAGGCGACGACGATGGCACGCTACATCCTCGCGTTGCGTCCGTAAGGCCACGGTCCGCTCCGTCGCTGGGCGAGCAGCGAGGTTCGAACCGCCGTCCAGGCGCCGCTGCTCGCTCACACGCAGCCTCGGCCAAAGTGGCGCTCGGCGTGGCGATTCCGCAATTGGTGCTTACGCGCGCCGACGAGGTGATTCAGTAATTCCCGAAGTTGGCGACGCTTCTCGCCTCGCCCGTCAATTGCAGAATGTGCAGCCCGGTGTTCGCACGGTCGACGATGTAGATGTAGGCGCGGTCGTCGACTTCGACATTGTTGGTCTGGATCGCCACCTTGCAGCGCTCCTTGTCGTCGACCTTGACGCAGCGCGGCGTGGTGTTGCCGGTCGTCGCCGGAATGTAGTAGCCGATCTCACGCGGACTGAACGGATTGCGGATATCCACCGCGCGCACGCCCGCGTTGAAATGCGCGAGGAACACGACGCGCCGGTAGTAGATCGGCGTCATGCTTTCATTCGACGAATGCGTGCCGAAGCGCCCGCCGCGCGCGCAGAAGTTGCCGCTCGCCTCCGGCACAGTGAAGCTGGAAACGATCTGCGGCTTGGACTCGACGGTGACGTCGGCGATCCACGCCATCTGCCGCGCTTCCGCGCATTCATTGACCAGCGATTCGTTCACGATCAGCACGACATCGCGCTTGGCGTCGCGGTCGTGCGCGAACTCGGGAACGCTGAGCCCTAAAATCGGGAACGTGGTATGGGCGCCGGTCTTGGGCGACAACTGGAGCTGACCCACTTGCGGATAGAGCAGATTTTCGTCCGTCGGCGCGGACGGGCCGGTGAGCAGCTTCTGGCGATCGACTATCTGCAGCACGCCGTTCTTGTTGGTCCCGTAGCCGAAATACACGCGATTGCCCGCAGGCCCGGTGGAAATCGCGCCATGCAACTCTTCGGGTATCGCGCCCGTCGCATCCGGCTGCTGACCCGGCAGACCGAAGTCACGAATGAACACCGGCTTGGCGGGGTCACTCAAGTCATAGACCTGCGTCATGCGCCGCGCGCGCCATCCGGGCGCGCCCGAGACGAGGTAGGCGATGCCGGTGTCGCATTCCCAGAAATTCTTGTGCGTTCCCTTCACGCCGGTGATGCGACTCAGGATTTTCGGCGCGGCAGGATCGGTCACATCCCATACCTCATGCGCGGAATTGCCGAACACGCGCAGCATGTAAAACCGGTTGGGATCGCCCTTGGGCAGCCCTTTGCCGGGGCAGACGCGCACCATCTGCGCACCGCCGCCTTCGTCGAGGCCTTCCTCGCCGGGGATGTGGAACAGGTACTTCGGTTGCCTGGGATCGGTGACGTCGATGATCGACGTGCCGTTGAATTCCGGCTGACCATTGAGCGGATTCACGGGCTTGGGCACGGCGGCGGTTCCGCCGTGATGCCCGACATAGACGATCCATCGGCCGTTCTGATTCTGGATGACCGGCTGATACGCGCTTCGCGCCTGCAGGTCATTGAATCCGACGAGTTCCATGTTCTTCGCTTCGGCGACATCCTGCGCGAGCGCTGCGGGTGCCGTGACGACGACTGCGATCGCGAAAAGCAGCGCAGTCATTATTGGATCACCCTGTCGGCCTGCAAGAGAATCGACTGAGGGATGGTGATGCCGAGCTGCTTGGCGGTCTTGACGTTGATCACCAGCTCGAAGCGGTCGGGCTGCTCGATGGGCAGGTCCCCGGGTTTGGCGCCTTTGAGAATCTTGTCGACGTAGATCGCAGCACGGCTCACCACGTTGTCCGTATTCGGCCCGTACGACATGAGGCCGCCAGCATCGACGAATGGACTCGTCTCGTACATCGCAGGAAGCTTCTCCTCCGCGGCGAATTCGACGATGCGGAGGCGCTGGCTTATCGTCAACGGATCGGCCAGGATGAGCAACGCGTCAGGGCGTTCGCGATCCATGGATTCGAGCGCCCGCTCCAAGTCGTGCGAGTCGCGCACTTCGACCGAGCGAACGCCTATCCCGACCGACGGCGCGACTCCTTGGGCCTGCCGGAATCGGGCGGCCATCCCGACGTAGTCAGGATTCCACAGCACGGCCACTGGACGCGACAGCTTGGGAAAGGTTTCCTTCAATAGCTGAATGCGCTTCACCCCGAGCTCGGGTGACATGAGCGACAAGCCCGTCAGGTTCCCGCCCGGCCGCGCCAGGCTTGCCACGAGTCCATCCCCGACCGGATCGGACGACACCGGCATCACGATGGGAATCGTTTGCGTCGCGCGCTTCGCCGCGACGACCGACGGAGAAGTGACGGCGACGAGCACATCGACATTCAACCGAACGAGTTCATCGGCCAGCGCCGGCAGCCGATCGAGCTTTCCTTCGGCGAAACGGATCTCCAACTCGACGTTCTTGCCCTCGACATATCCCAGTTCGCGAAGACCTTGGCGAAAATCTTCCAGGAACCGCGACGAGCCGTTCTGCGGCATCGATGGGTCGAGATAACCGATGCGAGGCACTTTCGGCGGCGGACGCTGGGCGAGCGCCGCGAGCGGAGCGATCAGAACAAGCGCTACGAGCGCGGCTGCAGCTTGTCGGCGAGACAGCATGGAATCCTCTACAGCACTCCGAGCGTGGACTCTAGGCCCGCCGCACGAGCCGGTCAAGAATGCACGACGCAGAATAAATCTGCGAACGGGTGAACCTAAACGTCGACCGTCGATCGTGATGCGCGCCCTCGCTGGCCACCGGCGCTCCAAATGCGACGCCGCGGTTTGCCGCGGCGTCGTCGGGAATAGGTTCGCTCCGGATTCGTTACGGCGGACGAACGCCCGCCGACGTGGTCCGCTAACGCTGTTGTTCTATCGCTAGGCTGCCGAACAGTCCTTCGCTCTCGCCGTTGGGCCCGCCCCGGCCGTCGATACACGTACCCGTCTCTTGCGTCGACGACTACCTCCCAGCTACTGCGGTAACGGCTGCTACTTCACGTCGTCGAGTATGGCGCCTCAGCGGGCTCCCACAGGTATTTCATTCCACCGCCCATCGTGCCGCACGAGGAAATGCTGCCGATCGCGAACGCGAGCGCCGTCGCGACCACCATCTTCGATTTACGCCACATCCGGCCCATCTCGTCCTCCATCGCAGCACCGCCCGAGTAAGCGAACAGAAATCGACGGGACCTATTCCCTGCGTGCGGGCACCTTCAGATGCGCGGCCGTGTCGGATCGGGCTGCGGACGTCACCAGCCGAGATCGGTCCAGGTCACGGTCGCGGTGTTGACCCAGTAGTAAGGGTCCGACAAGTCGCGCGCGGTTGACTTCTTCATCGCAGCATCCTGTTTGGCGCGGTAATCGGCGGCCTGCTTCGCCCCTCCCGCTCCGGCCAACTGGCTATCCGGATGGAGTTCCTTGTACGCGTCGTATTCCTTCGGCCCGCCGACGTAGACCTGGTTATTGGGCGCGTCGGGGTAGATGAAGAACTTCTTGCCGGTCCGCTGCATCGCCCTGATCTGGCCAGGTGCGAGTCGCTTGACCCAATCCTTTTGAGCCGGTGTCGTTGCGACGAGCACCTTGAAGCCCAGGCTCGACAGCTCGTTTCCGTCGACTGGCGGTGTCGCAGCAACAGCAACATTACCAATACCTAGCACCGAGATTGCCAATGCCATCAATAAGACGAGCAAGTTCTCCCGCTGAAAGTTCATAAGCTGATTCATTGTGTGTCGCCCTCTCCCTATCCAACAAACTGCACGGTGTCATCAATAATGCGCCGTCGAGCGACTAGCAAAAGCCGCTATTCGACGATCCGTCCATAGAACGGATACTGCGGATCGTGATAACCCGGCGTCGACGCATATCCGGGCGTCACCAGCGAGTCAATCAAGGCCTCGTCGTCGTCATCGAGCTCGACGCCGACGGCGGTGAGGTAATCGTTCCACTGCTCGACCGTGCGCGGCCCGGCGATCACCGAGCTCACGATTTCGTTGCGCAGCACCCACGCCAGCGCGAACTGCGTCGCGGTGAGTTTTTTCTTCTCGGCATGCGCCTTGATCGTCTGCGCCATGGTGAGCGACTCGGCGCGAAATTCGGTCTCCATGATGCGCCGGTCCTTGCGGCCAACACGCGAATCGGCGGGCGGCTGGGCACCCGGTGCGTACTTGCCGGTCAGGACGCCGCGCGCGAGCGGGCTATAAGGCACGACGCCGATCCCGTAATAGTCGCACGCGGGAAGAATCTCGACCTCGGGCTGGCGGTTCATCGCGTTGTAGTACGGCTGGCAGACAACGGGATGCGCGACGCCCAGGTCGTCGCAGGTCGCGATCAGCTCGGCGATGCGCCAGCCGCGGAAGTTGGACACGCCGAAATAGAGGATCTTTCCCGACCGCATCAGGTCGCCCATCGCCTCTATCGTTTCCGAAAGCGGCGTCTCGAGATCGTCCTTGTGCAGGTAGTAGATGTCGATGTAGTCGGTGGCCAGGCGCTTGAGACTGTCGTCGCAGGCCTGCGTGACCCATCGCCGCGAAAGTCCGCCGTCGAAGGGCTTCTCGGTCACGACGTTGGCGACCTTGGTGGCGAGTATCCAGCGAGCGCGCTTGGCCGCGATCGCGGCGCCGACGATGGTCTCCGACGCCCCCTTCGCGTAGACGTCGGCGGTGTCGATGAAATTCACGCCGGCGTCGAACGCGGAGTCGACGATGCGCTGTGCGATCGCAGCGTCGGTGCGGTCGCCGAACATCATAGTGCCCAGACAGATTTCGGAGACTTCCAGACCGCTGTCGCCGAGGCGACGATATAGCATCGACATGTTCGAAGCGCCTTCGCAAAAACCTCGATGCTGAGGCAAAGCACGTGCCCGCGCAATCGCCGCGGCTCGCGCGTCGCGCTGCGGTATAATTCGCGTCCTCATTCGCGGCACTTCCTTTCCGATGCACGTCTTTTTCGAGGACGACGGCGCGTTCAAGGCCGGCAGCGTCCTCGTCGACAACGACACCTCGCTGCAGGTCGAGGCGGCGTCGGGCAAAAGGCTCAAGATCAAGGCGGCGAATGTGCTGCTGCGCTTCGCCGACCCGTCGCCCGCGGCGTTGCTCGCCGAGGCGCAGTCGCTGGCGGCTACGCTCGACCCGGGCTTCCTTTGGGAGGTGAGTGGCAACGGCGAATTCTCCTTCGCCGATCTCGCGGCGGATTATTTCGGCCGTGCACCACGCGCGCCGGAGTCGGCGGCGCTGGCGCTGTGCCTGCACGCCTCGCCGATGCATTTCTACAAGAAGGGCAAGGGTCGCTACAAGGCCGCGCCCGCGGAAGCGCTCAAGTCGGCGCTTGCCGGCGTCGAGCGCAAGCGTCGTGAGGCCGATCAGGTCGCGCACTACGCGGCCGAGTTGCAGGCGCATCGCCTGCCGCTCGAGTTTCGCGACAAGCTTTCGATGCTTCTCTACAGGCCCGACAAGCAATCGATGGAGGCACGCGCGCTTGCCGCAGCGTGCGCGGCCCTGCACACGCATCCGCTCGCGCTGCTCGACGTCTGCGGCGCGATTCCCTCCACGCACGACTATCACTTCAACGGCTTCATCGCCGAGGCGTTCCCGCGCGGCATCGAGTTCGCAGCGCTGCCTCCGCTTTCGCCGCTACCCGCGCTCGCGCGGGCCGCGGTGCAGGCATTCTCGATCGACGACGCCACGACCACCGAGATCGACGATGCGTTCTCGGTGCGCGCGCTGGCCAATGGCAATCACGAGATCGGCATCCACATCGCGGCACCCGCGCTGCTGGTCGCGCATGGCTCGGCGCTCGACGCCATCGCGCGCACGCGCCTGTCCACGGTCTACATGCCCGGGCGCAAGATCACGATGCTTCCCGAGAGCGTGATCGCACGGTTCTCGCTCATGCACGGCGCGCCGCGTCCGGCACTGTCGCTCTACGTCGAGATCGCGCAGGACGGCACGCCGCTCGCTCATCGATCGCAGGTCGAGAGCGTGGCCATCGAAGCGAACCTGCGGCTCGATGCCATCGGCGACGCGTTCGCAGGACCGGCTGCGGTGGGCGAAGCGGCATGGACCGACGAGTTGCGCACGCTGTGGCGATTTGCACAACGGCTGGAGGCCTTACGCGGCAGGACTGATCAGCCGCGCATCGACTACAGCTTCTACGTCGACTGGAATGCGGCGCCCGACGGCAAAGTCGCCATCGTGCCACGCCCGCGCGGCTCGCCGTTGGACAAGCTCGTCGCCGAGCTGATGATCCACGTCAACGAGCATTGGGGCGCGCTTCTGGCGGGCGCCGGCGTGCCTGGGCTTTATCGCACGCAGCAGCAGGGCAAGGTCAGGATGAGCACGCGGCCGGAGCCGCACCAGGGCCTCGGGGTCGCGCAATACCTCTGGGCCAGCTCGCCGCTTCGTCGCTACAGCGACCTCGTCAACCAGCGCCAACTGCTGGCGGTCATCACCGGTATGGCCCCGGCCTACGCCGAAGGTGATGCCGAGCTCTTCGTCGCCATGACCGATTTCGAGAACACTTATGCACAATACGCCGCCTTCCAGAACCGCATGGAGCACTACTGGTGTCTGCGCTGGCTGTTGCAGGAGCAGGTCGAGCAGTCGGCGGCGACGGTCCTGCGCGACAACCTGGTGCGCCTGGATGCCATTCCCCTCTACCTCCGGGTCGCCGACCTGCCGTCGCTGGCCCCCCAGGAGCGCGTCCGCATCGGCCTGGGCCGGGTCGACCTGCTGGGCGCCACCCTGGAAACTCGCTATTTGGGGCCCGCGACCGATTGAACCTTGGCCGGCAGGCGATATACTGCCTAGTTATGCCAAAGTCATCGCGCTCGCGGGTGGCTGCAATGCCTCCCCCGGCGGTTGCCGACGCCACCGCGCCACGCAAGCGCGCGGTGCGCGCTCGGCCGCAGGCGGTGAGCATCCGGCCGCCGGTTGCGATGTCGCTGCCGTTCCTGGCGGTCGACCCGGCGCAGGCCAACCGGCTCCTCGCCAACGCCATCGGCTTTTCGGTCCTGCTGCACATGGTCGTCCTGGCGCTGCACTTCAGCCCGATCGAGATGCCGACCTTCGATCGCGGGCCGCCGCTGGAAATCGCGCTGGTCAACGCCAAATCGCAATCGAAGCCGACCAAGGCGGACATCCTCGCGCAAGCGCATCTCGACGGTGGCGGCAACACCGACGCCAACCGGCGCGCCAAGTCGCCTTTGCCGGTGCTTCCCCGCGACAACCCGTCGCAGGATCTGGTCGCGGCATCGCAGAAGGTGGCCGCATTGGAAAACCGCACCCGCGAAATGCTGACCGACCTCAAGGCGGCGCAGGCGGTCAGCGTCCCGGCGCCCAAGCCCAACGACGCGCCGGAAGTTCCGCCGCTTCCCAATGCCAACGAGATGATGCAGCGCACACTGGAGACGCTGCGGCTGGAGGCTCAGATCGCCAAGCAAATGGAGGCCTACCAGAAGCGTCCGAAGCGGCGGTTCGTGGGCGCACGCGCCGTGGAGTATCGCTTCGCTCGTTATGTCGAGGACTGGCGGCTCAAGGTCGAAGGCGTGGGCAACCGCAACTATCCGGCGGCCGCTCGCGAAAGGAAGCTCTATGGGAGCCTGCTGCTGACCGTGGGCATCCGCGCCGACGGTACGCTCGAGAGCGTGGTCGTCGATCGGCCTTCGGGCCAGAAAATTCTCGACCTCGCCGCGACGCGGATCGTCGAGATGGGTGCGCCTTACGCGGCTTTTCCCGCCGACATCCGCCGCGACACGGACATTCTCTACATCACGCGCACGTGGACTTTCGCGCCTGGCGACTCGCTGGTCAGTCAGTGAGTCGCCATCCGGTTGCGCTCCGTGGTTCCAGTTGCGGGTGAGCCGGCGATGAGCGCAGCAGTTGATCGTTATGCCGTCATCGGCAATCCGGTCGCACACAGCAAGTCCCCGCTGATTCACAGGGCCTTCGCGAAGGCCACGGGGCAGGCGCTCACCTACGAGAGCCTGCTTGCGCCAATCGGCGCGTTCGTCGCGACGGTCGAGCGCTTTGTCTGCCAAGGCGGCAAGGGACTCAACGTGACCATTCCGTTCAAGCTCGAGGCCTTCACGCTGGCGCGCGAGCACAGCCGGCGCGCGCTGGCCGCGCAAGCGTGCAACACGCTGGCGTGGCGGGGCGATCACTGGTACGGCGACAACACCGATGGCGCCGGCCTGCTGCGCGATCTCGTGCACAATCTCGGCATCACCATCACTGGACGCGATGTGCTGGTGCTCGGTGCGGGCGGCGCCGCGCGCGGCATCGTCTCGCCGCTGCTGGCGCAGGCACCGGCCTCGCTCATCATCGCCAACCGCACGCAAGCCAAGGCGGAGGATCTGGCAACGCAATTCGCATGCGACGGACCGATCCGCGCGGTGGCCCCGGGTGCGCTTCGCGGGAGGCGCTTCGACATCGTCATCAACGCCACCAGCATCGGACTCGGGAGCGAGGTGCCGCGCGACCTCTGGCCGGATGGCCTGCTTGCGCCGAATGCGCTCGCCTACGACCTCGTCTACGCCAATGCGCAGACGCCCTTCCTGTCCTGGGCGAGCGCGCAGGGCGCGGCAAGGACTGCGGACGGCCTGGGGATGCTCATCGAGCAAGCCGCCGAGAGCTTCGTCCTCTGGCGGGACGTTCGGCCCGACACCGCGCCGGTATTCGCGCTGATGCGCGCGTAGCGGGGCATCGCGTGCGCAGTGCGATTCGCTGGATCACGATCGCGCTCGCAGTCGTGTTCCTGGCGGTCGTGTGTCTGCAGCTCTGGTATTTTGCGCACATCTGGTGGTGGCGCGATCACCCGCCGCGCGAAACCGCGTTCATGGCGCAGCGCGTGTCGGAACTGCGCGAGCGCGACCCGCAGGCGCGCATCCAGTACACCTGGGTTGCGTACGATCGCATCTCGGTCAATCTCAAGCGCGCAATGATCGCCGCCGAGGATGCCAAGTTTGTGGAGCACGAAGGATTCGACTGGGATGGCATCCAGCTCGCGATCGACAGGAACGCGCGCAAGGGGCGCGTGGTCGCAGGCGGATCGACCATTACTCAGCAGCTTGCCAAGAACCTGTTCCTGTCGGGGTCGCGAAGCTACTGGCGCAAAGGGCAGGAGGCGCTGATCACGTTGATGCTCGAAGCTGTACTCGACAAGCGCCGCATCTTCGAGATCTATCTGAACGTCATCGAGTGGGGAAATGGTGTGTTCGGATGCGAAGCCGCGGCGCGACGGTATTTCGGCGTCAGCGCGGCGCAACTCGGCAGCGAGCAGGCGGCGCGCCTCGCGGCCATGGCACCCAATCCACGGCACTATGAAAAAAATCCCGGCTCGCGCGGGCTCGCCAGGAAGATCCCGATCATTCTCGCCCGCATGCCGACAGCGGAGTTGCCATAGCGCAGGCGAACGGGCACGATAATGCCGATTTCGAGCGCGTTCGGCATGTGGCTCTCGCCCCGCGCAATGGAATAATCAGCTATACGCAGTGTTTACCGTGGTGGGTTACCGATCAACAGGGAGAAAAGCAATGAAAGTCCGCACGTTCACGCTGCTGTTCGCCGCTTCGCTGATCTCGTTCGGCGTCGCTGCGCAAGATTTCAAGAAGACGAATGGCGTGATGGTCAACGGCTCGGGCATGACGCTGTACACCTTCGACAAGGACGCCGGCGGCAAGAGCATGTGCAATGGTCCGTGCACCGCGAACTGGCTGCCCGCGATGGCCGGCGCCGACGCCAAGGCAAAGGGCGACTGGACCGTGATCACCCGCGACGATGGCTCGAAGCAATGGGCTTACAAGGGCAAGCCTGTCTACACCTGGTCGAAGGATGCGAAGCCAGGCGACATGACGGGCGACAATTTCAACAACGCCTGGCACGTCGTCAAGGACTAGCGCGACGTCGATCGGGCAACGCGCCCGTTCGCCTGACCGCGCGCGGCGCATGTGCGATGCCCGATACGTTGCCTGACCCCGACCTGATCGCTGCGCTGCCACGGTTGCGCCGATACGCTCGCGTGCTCACTGGCGACGTCAATCGTGCCGACGATCTGGTGCAGGACACACTGGCCAGGGCGTGGGAAAAGCGACGCCTCTGGCAGGCAGGAAGCGATCTTCGCGCGTGGCTGTTCACGATCATGCATAACGTCCATGTCAACCAGTATGCGGTGCGCCGCCGCGAGCTCGCAGAGACGTCGATCGACGCCGATGAGGGCGTGGCGCATGGATGGGACCTGCCGGTGCGCGCCACGCAATCGGATCGCGTCGAGCTGATCGAGGTGCTCGCGCACATCAGCAGGCTGCCCACCGACCAGCGCGAAGTGCTGGTGCTGGCGGCGATCGAGGAGCTGCGCTATGAGGACATCGCCCGCGTGCAGGGCGTGCCCATCGGCACCGTCATGTCGCGCCTGAATCGCGCGCGTGAAAAGCTGCGTCGGATGACGTCCGATCTCCCCTCCACATTGAGAATCATCAAATGAGCTCCGCGCTCCCGCTCAGCGACGACGATCTGAACGCCTACGCGGACAATCAGCTTTCGCCGGAGCGTGCGCGTGCGGTTGCGGCGATTCTCGACCAGGAGCCGGCGCTTGCCGCGCGCGTGGGCGAGATCCGCCGCACCAACGCGCTGCTGCGCGACGCCTTCGATCCGTGGCTCGGCGAGGCGCTGCCGCGCCGGCTGATCGTCGCGGCCAAGGCGCCGCGCGACGGGCGCCGCCGCGGCGTGACTCGCATGTGGCCGGCGCTGGCAGTCGCGGCGACGCTGTTCATCGGGGTGGCCACCGGCTGGTTGTTGCGCGGAGAGGTGCTGCAGTTCGAGGGCACGCCGATCACGTTCCCGCGGCAGGCGGCGCTGACGCACGCGCTCTACGCGACCGACCCCAATCGTCCGGTCGAGATCTGGGCCAACGAGGAGGATCGCCTGGTGCGCTGGCTGTCAAAGCGCCTCTCCTTCCCGCTGCGCGCGCCCAACCTGAACGGCGTCGGCTACGCGCTGGTGGGTGGACGGCTGGTCGCGGGCAACGAAAAGCCGGGTGCGCTGTTCATGTACGAGAACGCGGACAAGCAGCGCATTTCGCTGCTGGTGCGCAAGGACGCCGAGAACTCGCGCGAAACCGCATTTCGCTATGCGCAGGAAGATGGCGTCGGCGTCTTCTACTGGATCGACGAGAGCTGCGGTTACGCGCTGTCGGGCAACATCGACAAGCAGCAGCTGCTGTCGATCGCGCGCGTCGTGTATGGACAGCTGGCCGCGAGCACACCGCCGGCCACGCAGCGCTGAAGCACCCTCGCGGTCGCGCTACAGCGTGATCAGTCCGTTTCGCGTGCGCAGCATCGCCGCCAGCCTCGGCCTCGCGTCGTAAGTCACCTGCAACGCCTCGGCAAGCCCGAGCGAACCCAGCGCGGTGCGAATGCGTGCGGGCTCCGAATGCGCAGCCGCCAGCGTCGCCAGCCGTACGCCTTGATCGGGAAGCGCTTCCGCCGGGTGCCGAGCGTCGGGCCACGCGATCAGCGTCGGCAGCACGCCGCCTTCGGGCAGCTTGCCGTCGTCGGGAATGGTGATGCGCCACGACAGCGTGCCACGCTGCATGGGATGGATCGCACCGAGGTCGACCGGGCACGCCGCGCGCGCGGACGCGATGTCGTCGCAACGCGCGGCCCACGCGACTAGGCGCGGCGAATCGCGCAGCAGCGCCTGCATGATCGGCCGGTCGAGCTCGAACCAGCGCGCGCGTCCGGGGGCCGGCGCATCGGGGTCGATCGCGATCAACTCCAGATAAATGCGCTCGCCGAGGCGGAGCAGGCTGTTGTGCGTGCCCATCGCAACATGCTTGCCACCGCGCAGCGCCGTCGCGCCGGTGCGCTCGGCAATGAAGGCCTCGGCTTGCTCGAGCGTCGCCGCGGCGACGATCAGGTGGTCCAGCTGCGCGCCGAACTGCGTCGATACGCTCAAGCGGCGGCGCGTGTCTGCGATTCGCCAGCGTCGAAATCGAGCTCGACACGCGCGCCATTCGGATCGAAGAAGAACACCTGCCACGTTCCCGAGCTCACCTGCCGCCGGCAGGTGTGCTCGATGCCCTTTTTCTCGAGCGCGGCGAGGGTTCCCGCGAGGTCGCGGCCGCTGAATGCCATGTGATCGATCACGCCTGCGCGAAGCTCGGCGCGCGGGCGCCCACCGACGATGTGCAGGATCGCCGATTCGCCGGCGTAGAGCCACGCACCCGGAAAATCGAAATCCGGACGCGCGCCCGCGCGAAGTCCCAGAAGCTCTCCGTAAAAGGCGACCGTGCCGTCGACGTCGTCGGTCAGCACCGTGAAATGGTTCATGCTGGTAGCGGGCATCATGTCCTCCAGAAACGGGGCCGGCGCTGCACGCGGATCTGCTCGATGATGAAATCGGCGAGCATCGCGCTCGCGTCGGGTGGCAGCGGATCATTGTACGGCAACGCGGGATCGCCGCCGCTCCACGCGTGCGCGAGCCCTGAGACGCTTACGTAGCGCGCCGCGATGCGCGTTCCCACCCGATATTCGCTGACGGTCGCAGCATGTCCGTTCGCGTCGGCCCGCATGCTTACGGCATCGGCGACGGGAAGTTCGCGCGGCGAACCCGTGCCCGCCTCGATCCTGCCGTTGAGCACCAGGAACTGACGAACCACCTGCACCGCGTTAATGTCGGCGACCACGTCGTCGCGATCGCCCTGGATCGCGAGCAGCGGAACCATTCTGCCTTCGTTGCGCATGCGCGCCGCCGCGGCGACGTCCTCGTACGGACCGTCGGCGCCCTTGGTCATCACGTCGAATGCCTTGAGCGGCGTCGAGGCCGCGCCGCAGGCCACCCCGGAATGGATGATGACGCCGCTGAACAATCCGGAGTACTGCACTCCCATCACCGCGGCCATCGCGCCTCCCGCGCTCATGCCCGCCACGAACATGCGACGCGGGTCGGCGCGATACATGCGCCGCACCGAGCGGATCTGCGCGCCGATGATCGCCGCTTCGCCGCTTCCTTGCGCAGTTCGAGGATCGAACCAGTTCCAGCAGCTCCAAGGGTTCGCCTGCGAAGGCTGCCGCGGCAGCAGGACCAGCCAGCCGTGGCGGTCGGCGAGCGCCGCGATGCGCGTTCCGGTGGCGATGGCTTCGGGCGTCTGGCGGCAGCCGTGCAGCAGAACGAGCAGCGGTCGCCGCTTCCAGCGCGAGTACCCCTTGGGGACGTAGACCACATACTCGCGCGAAGGCCATGTCCACGGCGCCGAGCGCAGCAAGCCCCCCCACGCGAAATTGCGTCCGGCGATGAAATGGCCCGGCGCCGGCGGCGGTCCGCGAAACAGGCGCGCGACCAGGGCACGGAAACGCTGCCACACGCCGCCGTTCCCCTAGATCAGCACGATGTCGTACTGTTCCTGCGAGTAGATCGACTCGACCTGCAGCGAGATCGGCTTGGCGATGAAGTCGCCGAGCTGCGCCAGGCTTTGCGACTCCTCGTCGAGGAACAGGTCGATCACCGACTGCGAGGCGAGAATGCGGAATTCGCGCGCATTGAACTGCTTGGCTTCGCGCACGATCTCGCGCAGGATTTCGTAGCAAACCGTACGCGCAGTCTTGATCTCGCCGCGGCCGCTGCACGTCATGCACGGCTCGCAGAGCACATGCGCGAGGCTCTCGCGCGTGCGCTTGCGCGTCATCTCGACCAGGCCGAGCTGCGTGAAACCGTTCACGGTGAGGCGCGTGCGATCGCGCTCGAGCGCCTTGTTGAGCTCGGCGAGCACGGCGCCGCGATGGTCGGCATTCTCCATGTCGATGAAGTCGATGATGATGATGCCGCCGAGGTTGCGCAGCCGTAGCTGCCGTGCGATGACCTGCGCGGCCTCGAGGTTGGTCTTGAAGATCGTCTCGTCGAAGCTGCGCCCGCCGACGAAGCCGCCGGTGTTGACGTCGATGGTCGTCATCGCCTCGGTCTGGTCGAAGATGAGGTAGCCGCCCGACTTGAGATCGACGCGCCGACCCAGCGCCTTCTGGATTTCCTCCTCGACAGCATTGAGGTCGAACAGTGGCCGCTCGCCGATGTAATGCTGGATGCGATCGGAGATGTTCTGCGTGTATTGCGACGAAAACTCGTGCATTTTCTGGAAGGTTTCGCGCGAGTCGACGTGAATGCGCTCGGTCTCCTCGGTGACCATGTCGCGCAGCACCCGCTGCGCCAGGTTGAGATCCTGATACACCAGCGAAGGCGCCGGCACGACCGCCGACTTGGTCGTGAGGTCGCGCCACAGCTTGGTGAGGTACTCGATGTCGTTCTGCATCTCGCGCTCGGATGCGGTCTCGGCCATAGTGCGGATGATGAAGCCGCCCGCCATCCCTTCGGGCAGGAGCTGCTGCAACCTGTCGCGCAGGTTCTCGCGCTCGACTTCGTCCTCGATGCGTTGCGAGATGCCGATGTGCGAATCCTGCGGCAGGTACACCAGCAATCGGCCCGCGAGACTGACCTGTGTCGACAGCCGCGCGCCCTTGGTGCCGATCGGATCCTTGATCACCTGCACCAGCAGCGCCTGGCCCTCGTGCAGAATGCGCTCGATCGGCTTGCTGTCGTGACCGTGGCCGTTCTGGCGATGCTCCCAGATGTCGGCGATGTGCAGGAACGCCGCGCGCTCGAGCCCGATCTCGACGAATGCCGACTGCATTCCGGGCAGCACTCGCGCGACCTTGCCGAGGTAGATGTTGCCGACCAGGCCGCGCGCGCTCGCGCGCTCGATGTGCAACTCCTGCACGACCGCCTGCTCGAGCATCGCCACGCGAGTCTCCTGCGGGGTCACGTTGATGAGTATTTCGTGGCTCATCGTCAGGCCAATGGAGGGTCGGTCGGGAGGACTTCCGCAGGCGTTGGATCGCCTGCGTACATCCTTTCGCGGTCAGCCAGCATGGTAGCCGATCCTGTCCAGAAGCCCGGCGGTTTCGTACAGCGGCAGTCCCATGACGCCGGTATAGCTGCCCGAAAGATGCGAGATGAATGCGCCCGCGCTGCCCTGGATGCCGTAGGCGCCAGCCTTGTCGAAAGGCTCGCCGCCGGCGACGTAGCGTGCGATCTCCTGCGTCGAAAGCTGGCGCAGCGTGACCAGCGAGCTCGACCTCACCCAATGCATGCGCGCATTCCAGCGCACGGCGACGACGGTGACGACCTCGTGCGTTGTTCCGGAAAGGAGCGTGAGCATCGCGGTGGCGTGCGCGGCGTCGGCGGGCTTGCCGAGCACGTCGTTGCCGACGATCACTTCGGTGTCGGCGGCGAGCACCGGGTGCCGCGGCAGTCCGTGCGTCGACATCGTGTGCCATCCGACGGCGGCCTTGGTCTGCGCGATGCGCCTGACGTAATCGCGAGGCGACT
This sequence comes from uncultured beta proteobacterium, assembly GCA_963816915.1. GTDB lineage: Bacteria > Pseudomonadota > Gammaproteobacteria > Burkholderiales > Casimicrobiaceae > PALSA-1003. Next base: position 508,327 of record CAWFMK010000004.1, on the reverse strand, counting down.
CGTGCGGCCGGGGCCGCTCGAGGATCGCGTGGCCGCCCTCCGCCAACTCGATGAAATCGACGCCGATCTGTCGCAGCAACTCCTTGCGCCGCGGACTCCTCGACGCGAGATAGATCGGGCGCAACGCTGTGCCGGAAGCGGCTTTCATTCGCGATGATACGGATGGCCCTGTAGCACGCTGACCGCCCGGTAGACCTGCTCGGCCAGCACGACGCGGGCGAGCGCATGGGGAAGCGTCATCGCCGACAGCGACAACCGCACATGAGCTCGGCGCGTGATCTGCGGATCGAGGCCATCGGCGCTGCCGATCACGAATGCGATCGCGCGCGCCTCGTCGCGCCACTCGCCGATGCACTGGGAGAAGCGCGAGGTGGTCCACATTTCACCCTGCTCATCGAGCGCCACGATGTCGAAGCCCGCGCAGGCCTGCGCGATGCGCGCGGCTTCGGCGGCGAGAATCTGCGCCGCGCTCTTGCCGGTGTCGCGTGCGCCGGCCTTGAGCTCGACCAGCTCGACCGTGAATTCACGCGGCAGGCGCCGCGCGTATTCGTCGAAGGCGGCGTTCGCCCACGCCGGAAGCTTGTGACCGAGCGCGACCAGGCGCAACTTCACGCGCGATGACCTCGAGGAGCGCGGCGGGCGGACGCAGCGCGGAAAAGGCTTGCGCGCGACACGCTATGGATGCCGGCGCGGACAGCAGCGAGGTTCGCGCGCTACGCGGCGACCGGCGCTTCGGGCTTGCTGCGCCGTCGTGGCGCCGGGGGCGTCCACAACTCTTCCAGGTTGTAATAGCGCCGCACCGCGGGCTGCATGATGTGGACGACGATGTCGCCGCAGTCGACCAGCACCCACTCGCCGCTTTCCTCGCCCTCGACGCCGATGATCGTCGCGCCGGCGGTCTTCATAGCGTCGCGAACGTGCTGCGCGAGAGCGTTGACCTGGCGATTGGACTCGGCGGTGGCGATGATCAGCGTTTCGTACAGGCTGGTGAGCTTGCGCACATCGAGCACGGTGATGTCGCGAGCCTTGATGTCTTCGAGAGCGGTGATGGCGGTTTTTTGCAGGCGATTAGGGCGCATCCGGAGTCGATCGATACAGTTGGTTGCGATCAATATATGTCAGAACGGCGGAAGGAAGCAAACCCGCGACTTCCGCGCGTCCCGCTGCCCCGCGCGCGAGCGCCGCGCGGATGGCGGTGGACGAAATCGGCTGCGGGGCGATGCTCACGCGGACGATGGCGCCGGCGAGCTGCCGGGAAAGACGCGACGGATCGGTCGCGATGCGGCGCTCCCATTGCACGCGCAGCTGCGGCACGAGCGTAGTGGCGTCGAACTCGGTCCCGGGACGCTCCACCACGACGAGATGCGCGAGCGTGAACAGGCGCTCCCAGCGATGCCAGCCGCTCAATCCCTGCAACGCGTCGACGCCCAGCAGCAGCGCGAGCGGCCGCCCACGATCCTGCTCGTGCAGCGACTCGAGCGTGTCGATGGTATAGCTCGGTCCCGGGCGCAGCACTTCGCGCCCGTCGGCGACCAGCCCAGGAAACTCCGGACAGCCTAGCTCGGTCATCGCCAGGCGGTGCTCCGCACTGGCGACCGGCGGCGGACGATGCGGAGGAGCGCCTGCCGGAATCATCAGCACGTGCGCGAGGCCCAGCGCGGCGCGAACCTCGGCGCCGAAGCGCAGATGCCCATAATGGATCGGATCGAAAGTACCCCCGAGCACGCCAACGGTACGCATCAGCGCACACCGGCGTTGCATGCCGTCACTGCGCTGAAGGCTACGACCGGCAGCGACGCGAGCATGATTTCGATGATGCCCATGAGGCAATAGTAGCCTGATCGCTGGCGTGCGCACACGCCAGGCGCGGCGAGGGCGAAACGAATGCGTTGACGTCAGCGCTAGAAGCGCGAGCCTTGCGTCGTGAGGAACTGCTCTTCCTCCGGCGTCGATGGCCGGTCGAGAACCGCATTGCGATGCGGGAACCGGCCGAATCGGCGGAGCACGTCGGCGTGGCGTTTCGCCCAGGGGAGCGGCTCTTCCAGCCCGGTTTGCTCGGCGAGTCGTGTAAACAGCTCGACCGAACGCTGCTGAGCCGCCAGCGATTCGGCGTGCACGAGCGGCATGTACAGAAACCATCGCTGCACCGGAATCAACGTCGTGTCCGCACCACCATCGACGGCGACGCGTGCAAGGGCCTGCGCGAGCGCATCTCCGGAGAAAGCGCGCGCGGTCCCGCGATAGCAGTTGCGAGTGAACTGGTCGAGCAACAGCACTCTCGCGAGAGCGGGGCGCGGTCCTCGCCAGTTGTCGAAAGCGCCGGACACGGCTGCATCGACCGCACCGCCGAAGCGCGCGCGCAGGTCGCTGTCGAAGGAGAGCGATTTCTGAAACCACATGTCGCGGCTGAGCCCGTATTCCACGCTGCCTGCTGCGCCGAACCAGAAATCCAATATCGCGTCGGCAGTGCTCGTCTCGTTCATCGCGGTGGCCTCAAATCGCTGATATAGTCGCAACGCGGCCCGAGTGCAACTCGTGGTTTCGCGTTACTCACGTCCTTCGCATGCGAACTTCCTACCGCGATATCGCGCTCCTCGCCTGCTGCCAGGCACTGCTGCTGGTCAACAACTCCGGCCTGATTGCGATGAACGGCCTGGTCGGCTACTCGCTGGTCGACGACAAGATGTTCGCCACGCTCGGGGTCACCAGCTACGTGTTGGGCTCGGCGCTGGCGGCCATGCCCGCGGCGCTTTGGATGGCGCGCGTCGGACGCCGGCGCGGATTCATGACCGGCTCGATCATCGCAATAGTGGGTTCGGCGACGTGCGCATTGGGCATCGCGCGCTCGAACTTTTTGCTGTACTGCCTGGGAACCGGGATCGTCGGCATCTACACGGCGTTCGGATTGCAATACCGCTTCGCTGCCGCCGAAGTCGCTTCCGCCGATTTCAAGGCGAAGGCGATCTCGCTCGTGCTCGCCGGCGGCATCGTCGGCGGCTTCATCGGGCCGACCGCGAGCCTGTGGGCGAAGGATGCTTTCGTCCAGCCGTTTCTGGGTTCCTTCATCGTGCTCTCGGCGATCGCGCTGATCGCGCTCGCAGTGCAATCGCGGGTGCGCGTGCCGACGCCGACAATGGCGGAGCGCGCGGGTCCGAGCCGGCGTCTGCCCGCGATCGTCGCGCAGCCCACTTTCGTGGTGGCGGTGCTCGCGGCGGCATTCGGATACGGCATCATGAATCTGCTGATGACCGCGACGCCGCTGGCCATGAGTTTCTGCGGACATCCCTTCAGCGCGGCCGCGTTCGTGATCGAATGGCACGTGGTGGGCATGTACGCGCCCGGGTTTTTCACCGGGTCGCTGATCAAGCGCTTCGGCTCTCTCAAGATCATCGTCGCCGGTACGCTGTTCATGGTGTGCTGCGTCGCGGTGTCGTTATCCGGCGTGGCGATCTGGCACTTCTGGGTTGCACTGGTGCTGCTGGGTGTGGGCTGGAACTTCATGTACACCGGCGGCACGACCTTGCTCACCGAAACCTACACTCCCGCGGAAAGGGCGAAAACGCAGGGACTCAACGACGCGATCGTGTTCACCGTCATGCTGGTATCGTCGTTCTCCTCCGGCGCGCTGGTGAGCGCAGCCGGGTGGGAGCGGATGAACATGGGCGCGCTGCCCTTGATCGCGGTCGTCACCTGCGCGGCGATCTGGCTCGCGTGGCTGCGCGCGCGCCGCCCGGTCGCAGCAGGAGTCTGAGCTAGAACTCGTCGCACTGCAACGAGGTGGGAGGAGCATGTCATGAACGCGATCCCGGCGGCTGATGCCTATCAGGAGTTGCGCGAGGCGGTGCGCGCGCTATGCAAGGACTTCGATTCCGCGTACTGGCAGAAGGTCGATGCCGAGCGCGGCTATCCCGAGGCCTTCGTCTCTGCGCTCACCCGCGCGGGGTGGCTGGCGGCGATGATTCCCGCGGAATACGGCGGCTCGGAGCTGGGGCTCGCCGAGGCCTCGGTGATCATGGAGGAGATCAATCTCTCGGGCGGCAACGCCGGGGCCTGCCACGGCCAGATGTACAACATGGGTACGCTGCTGCGCCACGGCTCCGATACGCAGAAGCGCGCGTACCTTCCGGGCATCGCCAGCGGCGAGCTGCGACTGCAGTCGATGGCCGTCACCGAGCCGACCACCGGGACGGACACGACGCGACTCAAGACCACCGCGGCGCGCAAGGGCGATCGCTACGTCGTCAACGGGCAGAAGGTCTGGACGTCGCGGCTGCAGCATTCGGATCTCATGATCCTCTTGGCGCGCACCACGCCGCTGGCCGAGGTCAAGCGCAAGGCGGACGGGATGAGCGTATTCCTGGTCGACTTGCGGGCATCGAGGAGGGGCGGCGCAGTCGCTCAGCGTGGGATGACCGTGCGTCCGATTCCTAACATGGTCAATCACGAGACCAACGAGGTGTTCTTCGACGACTTCGAGATTCCCGCGGAGAATCTGATCGGCGAGGAAGGCAAAGGCTTTCGCTACATCCTCGACGGTCTCAACGCCGAGCGCACGCTGATCGCGGCGGAATGCATCGGCGACGGCTGGTGGTTCGTCGACAAGGCGCGCCGCTACGCGACCGAGCGTGTGGTCTTCGATCGGCCCATCGGAAAGAACCAGGCGGTGCAGTTTCCTATCGCCGAAAGCTACATCGAGATCGAAGCGGCCAACCTGATGCGCTTTCGTGCGTGCTCGCTGTTCGACCGGCTGCAGCCGTGTGGCGCGGAAGCCAACATGGCCAAGCTTCTGGCAGCGAAGGCGTCGTGGGAGGCCGCCAACGCGTGCATGCAGACGCATGGCGGATTCGGCTTCGCGTGCGAGTTCGATGTCGAGCGCAAGTTTCGCGAGACGCGCCTATACCAGGTGGCACCGATCTCGACCAACCTGATCCTGTCCTACGTCGGCGAGCACGTGCTCGGCATGCCGCGCTCGTTCTGAGCGCGCGTCGCGACCGCCGAATCTAGGCGTCTCGCCAGTAGACCTCGTCGATCACTGTGCCACCATCGGCGCGTTTGCGCTTGAGCTCCTCGCCCAGCGCGCGCGTGTCGACCGACGGCGCTGGCGCGTGGGCACTTGTGTCGTCGGCGCGGATGCGCACCAGGACGACCGCGTGCCCGTCGTCGATCACGACCGAGTTGACGTCGGCGCGCACGCCGCGGCTTTCGAGGAAGTCGACGACCAGCGCGTCGATGTTGGGATCCGATGTGTCGATGAGCAGTTTGCGGTTGAGCGCCGCCAGAAACAGCGCCATCGCGCCGAGCATCACGCCGACCGCGATCGCGACCGCGGCGTCGAACACCGGCCGCGGTCCGTACGCGTAGGACACCGCCGCCACCATCAGCGTGAGCAGAATGCCGACCAGGGCGACCGCATCCTCGAGCACGACCGCGAGCACCGTAGTGTTAGTGCGGTTCTCGCGCAATCCCTTCCAGCCGCCGATTTCGCGCAGCGCGACCACGAAGGTGAACGACTCCATCGCTAGCGCGAACGCGAGCAGGCCGAGCACCAGCGGCGTGAACGGCTCGACCGGCTGGTTGGCCGCGAGCGCGGCGACCCCATGGTAGATGTTGATGCCGCAACCGACGAAGAAGACGCTCACCGCGGACACCAGCGCCCAGAAAAATTTTTCCTGGCCGCGGCCGAAGGGGTGCATCGAGTCGGGCGCGCGCGTGCCGCGGACCTCGCCGACCTTTAGCAGAACCTGGTTGGCGACGTCGGCGAGCGAATGGATGGTCTCGGCGAACAGCGTCGGCGACGCGGTCACGAACCAACCGAACCCTTTGGCGGCGGCGATCGCGGTGTTGGTGGCGATGGACAGCGAGACCGACGACGACATCGGGACGGTGCGACGGCGTCAGCCGGCTCGCATCACGAGCACAGCGGTAGGGATCAAGTTCGAATCTGCCCGCTGCCGAGCACGATCCATTTCTCGCTGGTCAAACCCTCGAGGCCGACCGGTCCGCGCGCATGCAGCTTGTTGGTCGATATCCCGATCTCGGCGCCCAAGCCGTACTCGAAGCCGTCGGCGAAGCGCGTCGACGCGTTGACCAGCACCGAGCTCGAATCGACTTCGCGCAGAAAGCGCATGGCCTTGTCGTAATGCTCGGTGACGATGGCGTCGGTGTGCTGCGAACCGTAGCGGGCGATGTGCTCCATCGCCGCGTCGAGGCTGTCGACCACGCGCACCGACAGGATCGGCGCGAGGTATTCCATCGACCAGTCGTCCTCGGTGGCGACCTTCATCGCCGGAACCAGCGCGCGGGCGCGCTCGTCGCCGCGCAACTCCACGCCCTTGGCCTGATAGATCGCGCACAGCGGCGGCAGCACGCGCGCAGCGATCTCGGCGTGCACGAGCAGCGTTTCCATGGTGTTGCAGGGGCTGTAGCGCTGCGTCTTGGCGTTGTCGGCGATGCGGATGGCCATGTCGGCGTCGGCGTGTGCGTCGACGTACACGTGGCAGACGCCGTCGAGATGCTTGATCACCGGGACCTTCGCCTCGCGGGCAACGCGCTCGATCAGCCCTTTGCCGCCGCGGGGAACGATGACGTCGACGTGGCGCTCGTCGGCGACCAGATAGCCGACCGCTGCGCGATCGGGTGTGGCGACGACTTGCACCGCCGACGGCGGAAGCCCGGCAGCGGCGAGTCCTTCGCGCACGCATTGCGCGATCGCCTGGTTGCTCGCCATGGCTTCGGACCCGCCGCGCAGGATGCACGCGTTGCCCGACTTGAGGCACAGCGCCGCTGCGTCGACGGTGACGTTGGGCCGCGACTCGTAGATGATGCCGATCACGCCCAGCGGGACGCGCATCCTGCCCACCTGGATGCCGCTGGGCTGGTAGCGAAGGCCGGTGATCTCGCCGACCGGGTCGCGCAGCGCGGCGATCTGCTCGAGGCCCTCGGCCATCGCCTCGATCGACTTCGCGCTCAGCGTGAGGCGATCGACGAAGGCGGGATCATGCCCCGCCGCGCGCGCTGCGGCGACGTCGCCAGCGTTGGCGGCGAGGAGCCGGGCCTGATCGCGGCGCACCGCCTGCGCCATGGCCAGGAGCGCTTGGTTTCTGGCGAACGTATCGGCGCGCGCGAGTATCCGCGCCGCGGCGCGCGCGGCTTCGCCGACGCCGTGCATGTAGGCGGCGACGTCGGTCAGCGCATTCAGGTCAGGTTTGGCCAGATCGTTCACCCGGCCATTGTACCGCCGCGGCTTCGGCGGCTGATCTTCGTCGCCGCACAAATGCCCACACGCCCGCAAGAGTGTGCCGATACAGCGCGTCCCCGAGACCTTGTGTCGGTGCAACGACGAGGGTCAAGTCGCCCGACTTGCCGAGTCAGAACTTGTGCGCGTCGAGGATTCGCACGCCGGCGTCGCTGCCGACCAGGATCACATCCGCCCCGCGGCGTGCAAACAGGCCGTTGGTGACGACGCCGACGATGTGATCGATCTGGCTCTCGAGCCCGGCGGGATCGAGGATCGTCAGGTCCTCGACGTCGAGGATGACATTGCCGTTATCGGTGACAAAATGCTCGCGCAGCTGCGGCGCGCCGCCCAACTTGATCAGTCCGCGGGCGACGATGCTGCGCGCCATCGGGATGACCTCCACCGGAAGCGGGAAGCTGCCCAGCACGCCGACCAGCTTCGAATCGTCGACGATGCAAACGAACTTGTCCGAGGCCGCCGCGACGATCTTCTCCCGGGTGAGTGCACCGCCGCCGCCCTTGATCATGGCGCCGTGCTCGGTGACTTCGTCGGCGCCGTCGATGTAGACGGGAAGATCATCGACGTCGCCAAGCTCCACGACTTCGATGCCGTGACCCTTCAGGCGCTCGGCGGTGCGAGTCGAGCTGGCCACGGCGCCCTTGATGCGCGCCTTGATCGTCGCCAGCTCGTCGATGAAAAAGTTCGCGGTGGACCCGCTGCCTACGCCGATATAGGCACCGGTGACGACGTGCTTGAGCGCTTCGCGGGCGACGGCGTGTTTCTTTTCGTCCTGGGTCATGGCTTCTTGCGAACGGGCGGAAGATCGGTGCAGACGCCCTCGAACGCCTCGGCGGCGAGACCGACGGTTTCGCCCAGCGTCGGATGCGGGTGGATGGTCCGCCCGATGTCCACGGCGTCGGCGCCCATCTCCACCGCGAGCGCAAGCTCGCTGATCAGATCCCCTGCGTGCGTGCCGACGATGCCGCCACCGACGATGCGGTGCGTGGTCTCGTCGAAAAGCAGCTTGGTGAAGCCCTCGTCGCGTCCGTTGGCGATCGCGCGTCCCGACGCTGCCCACGGAAACAGGCCCTTCTGCACCTTGATGCCCTTGGCGCGGGCCTCGTCCTCGGTGATGCCGACCCACGCGATTTCGGGATCGGTGTATGCGACCGAGGGGATGACGCGCGCATCGAAAAATGATTTGTGGCCTGCCGCGACCTCCGCTGCGACGTGGCCTTCGTGCACCGCCTTGTGCGCGAGCATCGGCTGGCCGATGATGTCGCCGATCGCGAAAATGTGCGCGACGTTGGTGCGCATCTGCTCGTCGACCGGAATGAATCCGCGATCGGTGACGGCGACGCCGGCCTTCTCGGCGCCGATCTTGCGGCCGTTGGGACTGCGCCCGACGGCGAGCAGCACCATGTCGTAGGGCTGCGGACCCTTGGGCGCCTGCTCGCCCTCGAAGCTCACGTACACGGCGTCCTTTTTCGCTTCGACGGCGACGGTCTTGGTCTTGAGCATCACCCGATCGAAGCGCGGCTTGTTCATTTTTTCCCAGACTTTGACCAGGTCCCGGTCTGCGCCCTGCATCAACCCATCGAGCATCTCGACGACGTCGAGGCGGCTCCCTAGCGTCGAGTACACCGTTCCCATTTCCAGGCCGATGATGCCTCCGCCCACCACCAGCATGCGCTTGGGCACCGACTGCAGCAGCAGCGCGCCGGTCGAGTCGACAATACGCGGATCGTCCGGCACGAACGGCAGGCGAACGGATTGCGAGCCGGCGGCGATGATCGCTTTCTGGAAGCGAACGACTTTCCTGCTGCCGGTGCGATTTTGCGCCGGGCCGTCGGTCAGTTCGACCGCAAGGTGATGCGCGTCGAGAAGCGTGCCTACCCCGCGTACGACCTCGACCTTGCGCGCCTTCGCCATTCCCGCCAGGCCGCTGGTGAGCTTGCCGACGACCTTGTTCTTCCAGCCCAGCAACTTCCCGAGATCGACCTTGGGCGCGCCGAAGGCGATGCCGTGCTCGCCGAGCGCCGCCGCCTCGTCCATCACCGCAGCGACGTGCAGCAGCGCCTTCGACGGAATGCATCCAACGTTCAGGCACACTCCGCCCAATGTCGCGTAACGCTCGACCAGCACGGTCTTCATTCCCAGGTCGGCGCTGCGAAAGGCAGCGCTGTAGCCGCCGGGTCCGGCGCCGAGAACGAGCATCTCGCATTCGACGTCGACGTTGCCACCGTACGCCGCAGCGGTGGACGTGGCCGGTGCCGTCGAGGAGGAGCGCGGCGAAGGCTTGGCCGGAGCCGGCGCGGAAGGTTGCGATGCGGCGGCCGGCGTCTGTGAAGGTACCGGCGACTGTTTCGCGTCCGGCGCGCCTTCGGTATCGAGCACGATCACGACGCTGCCCTGCGAGAGCTTGTCCCCCACCTTGGCGCGCACTTCCTTGACCGTGCCGGCAGCCGGCGAGGGCACGTCCATGGTCGCCTTGTCGGATTCGAGCGTGACCAGCGAATCCTCGGCCTTGATGCGATCGCCCGCTTTCACCAGCACCTCGATCACCGGAACGTCGGTGAAATCGCCGATATCGGGGACTTTGACCTCGATCGCGGGCATCGTAACCGCCTTAGAGCATCACTCGCCGCATGTCGGCGAGCAATGCGATCAGGTAACTGTTGAAGCGCGCCGCGGAGGCCCCGTCGATCACGCGGTGATCCCACGACAGCGACAGCGGAAGAATCAGACGAGGCGTGAATTCCTTGCCGTTCCACACCGGTCGCGTGCTCGACCGGCACACACCCAGGATGGCGACTTCGGGCGCATTGATGATCGGCGTGAAATAGGTGCCGCCGATGCCGCCCAGGCTCGAAATCGAGAAGCATCCGCCCTGCATGTCGGCAGGACCGAGCTTGCCCTCGCGCGCCTTCGCCGACAGCTCGCCCATTTCCCTGGCGATGGCGATGATGCCCTTCTGATCGGCATTCTTGATCACGGGCACGACCAGTCCATTGGGCGTGTCGGCGGCGAAGCCGATGTGGAAGTACCGCTTGTAGACGAGGTTGTCGCCGTCGAGCGAGGCATTGAAATCCGGGAACTTGCGCAGCGCCGAGACGCACGCCTTGATCAGGAACGCGAGCATCGTCACCTTGAGACCCGATTTCTCGTTTTCCTTGTTGAGCTGGACGCGAAACGCTTCCAGGTCGGTGATGTCGGCGTCGTCGTGATTGGTGACGTGCGGGATCATCACCCAGTTGCGGTGCAGGTTGGCGCCGGAGATCTTCTTGATCCGCGACAACGGCTTGGATTCGACCGACCCGAACTTCGCGAAGTCGACCTTGGGCCACGGCAGCAATCCGAGGCCCTCGCCGGTCGCGCCTGACGCAGCGGCGGGCGCCGCGCTCATTACACCCTTGACGAATCCCTGCACGTCCTCGAGCAGGATCCGATCCTTGAGCCCGGTGCCCTTGATCTTGGTGAGATCGACGCCCAGCTCGCGCGCAAAGGCGCGCACCGACGGCGACGCATGAGCGCCCTTGAAGGCGGTCGAGTCGATGGGCGCGCTCGCGGGCGGCTCGCTCGGTCGAGCGGGGGCGGCCGCTTCGGATGATTTCGTCGAGACAGGGGGCGGCGCGGGCGCCGCCGATGCTGCGGCGGCTGGCGGCGCGGCGGACGCGCTCGCTCCGGCGCTGCTTTCGAGCGCTACGATCGGCGTGCCTTCGCTGACCTTGTCGCCGACCTTGACCCGGACTTCCCTGACCACGCCGGCGGCCGGCGCCGGCACGTCCATCGTGGCCTTGTCGGATTCGAGCGTGACCAGCGAATCCTCGGCCTTGACCGTGTCGCCCACCTTGACGAATACCTCGATCACCGGCACGTCGCTGAAGTCTCCGATGTCCGGCACTTTCACCACCAGCGTAGACTCGGCGGGTGGCGCGGCCTTGGGCGGGGCAGGTGCAGCGGTCTTCGCGGGACTGGCCGCAGGCGGCGACGCGGAGGCGGGCGGCGCAGGCTTGGCGGCCGGCGCGGCCGCGGCGGAGTCCAGGACCAGGATCACGCTGCCTTCGCTCAGCTTGTCGCCGACCTTGACCCGCAGCTCCTGGACCACGCCCGCGGCGGGCGCCGGCACGTCCATCGTCGCCTTGTCGGATTCGAGCGTGACCAGCGAGTCCTCGGCCTTGACCGTGTCTCCGGCCTTGACCAGCACCTCGATCACCGGCACGTCGGTGAAGTCGCCGATGTCGGGGACCTTGACCTCGATCGCGCTCATCGCATGCCTCCGTGGGCGCTCAGGCGGTCCATGGCGCGGGCCTCGCGGGATCGATGGCGTACTTGGCGATGGCCTCGGCAACCTTGGTCGCCGGCAACGTTCCTTCGTCGGCCAGCGCTTTCAGCGCGGCGACGGTGATGTAGTTTCGATCGACCTCGAAAAAACGGCGCAGCTTTTCGCGCGTGTCCGATCGCCCGAAGCCGTCGGTGCCGAGAACGACGTAACGGCGCGGAACGAAGGCGCGGATCTGGTCGGCGAACGCACGCACATAGTCGGTCGAAGCGATCACCGGCCCCTGCGTATCGGCCAGCTTCGCGGTCACGTGCGGCACGCGCTGCTTGTCGGTCGGGTTCAACATGTTCCATCGCGTCGCCGCATTGCCGTCGCGCGCCAGCTCGACGAACGACGGGCAGCCCCACACGTCGGATTCGATACCCCATTCCTTGCGCAGCATCTCGGCGGCTGCGAGCGACTCGCGCAGGATCACGCCTGAGCCCAGCAGCTGCACGCGCGGAGCCTTGCTCTTGCCCTTGTCCGCCCCCGCCTGCAGCAGGTACATGCCCTTGAGAATGTCCGGCGCGGCGCCCTGCGGCATCGCCGGCTGCGTGTAGTTCTCGTTCATCACCGTCAGGTAGTAATAGACGTCTTCCTGCTCGGCAACCATCCGGCGCAGGCCGTCCTGGACAATGACCGCGACCTCGTAGCCGAAGGTGGGATCGTATGAGATGCAGTTGGGGACCGTCGCCGAGATCTGGTGCGAATGTCCGTCCTCGTGCTGCAGGCCCTCGCCGTTGAGTGTGGTGCGCCCGGCGGTGCCGCCCAGAAGGAAGCCGCGCGAACGCATGTCGCCGGCGGCCCACGCCAGATCGCCGATGCGCTGGAAGCCGAACATGGAATAGAAAATGTAGAAAGGAATCATCGGCACGCCGTGCGTGGAATACGAGGTCGCGGCGGCGATCCAGTCGCACATGGCGCCCGCCTCGTTGATGCCTTCCTGCAGGATCTGGCCGTCTTTGGTTTCCTTGTAGAACATCAGCTGGTCGGCGTCCTGCGGCGTGTAGAGCTGGCCGAGCTGGTTCCAGATGCCGAGCTGGCGGAACATGCCTTCCATGCCGAAGGTGCGCGACTCATCGGGGACGATCGGAACGATGTGGCGGCCGAGGGTCTTGTCGCGGATCAGCGTCTGCAGAATCTGAACGAAGGCCATGGTCGTCGAGATCTCGCGGTCTTCGGTGCTTTTAAGAAATCGGTCGAAGGTCGACAGCGGCGGGGTCGGCAGCGCCTGGGCTTTGCGCCGGCGCATCGGCAGGTAGCCACCCAGCGCCATGCGGTGAGAGCGCATGTACTCGAGCTCGGGCGATCCCTCCGGGAAGGTCACCAGCGGCACGTCCTCGAGCTGGTCGTCCGGCACGGGAATCGCGAATCGGTCGCGAAAATGGCGGATCGAATCCACCGACATTTTTTTCTGCTGGTGGGTGATGTTCTGCGCCTCGCCCGACTCGCCCATGCCGAAGCCCTTGATGGTTTTGGCGAGGATCACGGTCGGCTGGCCCTTGTGCTCCACCGCCGAGCGGAACGCGGCGTAGACCTTGTGCGGATCGTGTCCGCCGCGGTTCAGGTTCCAGATCTCCTCGTCCGACCAGTCCGCAACCAGCTCCTTGAGTTCGGGAGTGTTGAAGAAGTACTCGCGAACGTACGCACCGTCCTTGGACTTGAAGGTCTGGTACTCGCCGTCGACGCATTCCATCATGCGCCGCATGAGGATGCCCTTCTTGTCGCGCGCGAACAACGCGTCCCAGCGCGTGCCCCAGACCACCTTGATGACGTTCCAGCCGGCGCCGCGAAAATCGGCCTCGAGCTCCTGGATGATCTTGCCGTTGCCGCGCACCGGGCCGTCGAGGCGCTGCAGATTGCAGTTGATGACGAAAATCAGGTTGTCGCATTTTTCGCGCGCGGCCATGCCGATGGCGCCCATCGACTCGGGCTCGTCCATCTCGCCGTCGCCGCAGAAACACCACACCTTGCGCCCTTCGGTCTGCGCCAGCCCGCGATCCTGCAGGTACTTCATGAACCGCGCCTGGTAAATCGCCATCAGCGCGCCCAATCCCATCGATACCGTCGGGAACTGCCAGAAATCCGGCATGAGCCAAGGGTGCGGGTACGAGGAAATTCCCTTGCCATCGACTTCCTGGCGGAAGTTGTCCATCTGCTCGGCGGTCAGACGTCCAAGCATGAACGCGCGCGCGTACACGCCGGGCGCGGAGTGGCCCTGCACGAACACGAGGTCGCCGCCGTGCGCGTCCGAAGGCGCATGCCAGAAGTGGTTGAAGCCGACGTCGTAGAGCGTCGCCGCCGACGCGTAGCTGGCGATGTGGCCACCGACGTTGGTGTCCTTGTTGGCACGCACCACCATCGCCATGGCGTTCCAGCGCGCGTAGTTGCGGATCTTTTCCTCGATGGTCTGGTCGCCGGGCATCTTCGGCTGCTTGTCGACCGGAATCGTGTTGATGTACGCGGTGTTCGCCGAAAACGGCACGTGCGCGCCGCGTCGCCGCGACACATCGATGATCTGCTCGATCAGGAAATGCGCGCGCTCCGGGCCTTCGTGCTCGAGGACGCCATCGATGGCTTCGATCCATTCGCGGGTTTCCTGCGGATCGACATCGGGTTTCATGTCCATGGCTTACTCCTGGCAGCAACGGCGGAAAGGCGGCGGGACGTGCGAGGACCGTTGCGGATTGTGGGCGTCGGGTCGGCCGGAGCGTGCGCGGTGGGCGGCACGTCGGCGATTCCGTTTATGTTTGACGATACCACGCGACGATGCCGCCGTTCAAACGTATTCAAGACCCGCGGGCAGCGGTCCGGACACGCGATCGGCGCAGCAGCCAGACGCCGGATCCGAGGCAGATCGCGCCGATCGCAGCGAAGCCGGCGGCATAGCTGCCGGTCAGCGAGGCCAGCAGCGAGAACAGCGGCGGTCCGACGACCACGCCGGAGAACGTGATGAATCCCGAAGCACCGGTGACGGCGCCGGCTTGGCCGCGCGGCGACTGGCGTGCGACTTCGGAGAGCTGAACTCCGTTCCAGCCGATCGCCGTCATGCCGAACAGCGCGCAGATCAGCATCCGCACCGGCATGGGCCACGCAGCGTCGAAGCTTGCGACAAGGATCGCGCAGGTGCCGGCGACCACGCCGAGCACGCCGAGCATGCGCCGCGGCGCGATCCAGCGGTCGGCGATCACACCCCAGCTCACCCGTCCGACCACGCCGCCCAGCGTCGCCACCGCGAGCGTGAGGCCGGCGCTCACCAGCGTCTGTCCGACTTCGTGGTTCATATAGACGACGAGGAAGCTCAGCAGGGAAACCTGCGTGGCGGCATAGACAAATCCGATCCCGGTGAGCTCCACGAGAGCGCTGCTGCGCGCGACCACCCTGAGCGGCGAGAACAAGCGTTCGAGCGATACCCGATGCTCGCGGATCGTGCCCACGTCCAGTGCGGCGCGCGAGGGCTGCGCGGCGATCGCGATGAGCACGCCGGCGAACGCGGTCGCACCGATCGCCGCGCGCCATCCATAGTGCAGCGTGATGACCGGCAGCATCGCCCCGGCGAGCGCCGCGCCCAGCGGCACCCCCGTCTGCTTGATCGAAAAAGTCAGCGCCATCGTCCTGGGTGAAGCGGTGCGCGAGAGCAGGTGCGATGACGCTGGGGTGATCGGCCCATAACCCACGCCGATGACCAGCGGGGCGATGACCAACGCCCACGTTGGACCAGCAACCAGCGCGAGTCCGATCGCACACACCACTGTGCACGCCTGCGAGATGCGTATTGCTCCGTAGCGCTCGATAAACCCGCCCGACGCCAGGCTCGCGAACATCGCCCCGACGTAGAGCGTGCCGACGAACACGCCGATCAGCGCCGGATTGAGTCCGGCATCGCGTCCGATTTCGGAGGCGAGCACCGACGCAGCGGTTGCCGCGAGCGAGGTAAAGGCCTGGATCGCAAGCGTGACGCCGAGTGCAACCAGCGCAGCGGAGCGCTGGCTCATGATCCTGGTGCGCAGCGCTCGCGCGTCGCGCGGCGCGCCGACCGCTGGCTTTCGCTCACTGGGCAGGGCCGAGAGTGCGCCGTTCGGTGACGACCGCGTCGACCGCGAGGTCATGCGCCGCCGCGGGTACCTGATCGACGATCTGCAACTCGAACGCGCCGGCGACGCGTGCGCGCCCTGGGGCGAGCGTCATCATCATGCGGTCGTAGTAGCCTCCGCCGTAGCCCAGCCTACGGCATGCGGCATCGAACGCCACGCCGGGTACCAGCACCCAGTCGATCGCGGAAACGGCGAGTCGCTGGCACCGCTGCTGCGGTTCCATAATGCCGCGGTAGCCGGCCGCCACCTCGCTCGCGACGTCGCTCACGGCGCAGAACTCGAGCATGCGCTCGCGTTCGTTGACGCGCGGCAACGCGACCGCTTTGCCGGCTTGAAGCGCGGCATCGACCAGCGTCAGGGTGTCCCATTCGCTGCCGAAAGGAAGCGTCAGCAGAACCTTGTTCGCTGCGCGGAAATCGGCGCGGGCGGCAATCGCCGTCGCGATCGCAAGACTCGCCTGTCGATGCGCATCGGCGGAAAGCTCGTTTCTCGCCGACAACACTCGCTCGCGCAGCGTGCGCTTGGCCTCGCGAATCCCTGCGGGCAGCGCGTCGGCGGTCTCGTTCAGCGGCGACGTCACGCGGGCAATGTTACCGCAAGAGCCGGTGGCGCCTCTCGCTTATAATGCGTCGACCCGGACTTCCCGCCCGATATTCCCGCGATGAACTACAACCATCAGCACCATCGTGCTCGCCGCTCGCGCCTGATCGCGGAAATGCGTCGCCAGACCGGCGGTGGCATCGCTGCCATTCCGACCGCACCGGAAGCGATACGCAATGCGGACACGCATTACCCCTATCGCCCCGACAGCAACTTCTATTACCTCAGCGGATTCGCCGAGCCGGAAGCGGTGGTCGTTCTCACGGCAGGCGCCGCCGATGGCGAATCGCGCCAGATCCTGTTCTGCCGCGACAAGAACGTCGAGCGCGAGATCTGGGATGGCTTTCGCTACGGTCACGACGCGGCGCGCGAGATCTTCGGCTTCGACGAGGCGTATTCCATCGACGAGCTGCCGGGTAAACTGTCCGAGCTCACCGGCGATCAGCGCGCCGTGTACACGCCGGTAGGGCTGTATGCGCGCTGGGACGAGTCGATCACGCGCACGCTCAACGACGTGCGTCAGCGCGTGCGCACCGGCATCGCGGCGCCGGAAACGATCGTGGACGTGCGCGCGCCGCTGGCCGCGATGCGCCTGTACAAGGATGAGCACGAGCTTTCCAACCTGCGTCGCGCCACCGAGATCTCGGGACGCGCGCACCAGCGCGCGATGGAACGCACGCGCCCGGGATGGTTCGAATACCAGGTCGAAGCCGAGCTCGCGCATGAATTCCTGCGCTCGGGCGCACAGGCGGTGGCGTATCCGTCGATCGTGGCGTCCGGCCCGAACGCCTGCGTGCTCCATTATCGCGACAACAACCGCCAGACCCAGCCCTCCGACCTCATGCTCATCGACGCCGGTTGCGAAGTCGATGGCTACGCCTCGGACATCACCCGCACGTTTCCGGTGGGCGGCAAGTTCAGCGGCCCGCAGCGTGCCGTTTACGAACTCGTGCTACAGGCGCAGCTCGCCTGCATCGACGCGGTCAAGCCAGGGCGTGCTTTCCGCGACTACCACGAGGTCGCTGAGCGCGTGCTCGCGCAGGGCCTGATCGACCTCGGGCTGTGCGAGGGCTCGCTCGACGGCGTGCTGGAGTCCGGCACCTACAAGCAGTTCTATATGCATCGTGCCGGCCACTGGCTCGGGCTCGACGTGCACGACGTGGGACTCTATCGCATCAACGGCGAATCGCGCGCGCTCGAGCCCGGCATGATGCTCACTGTCGAGCCCGGCTGCTACATCCGGCCCGGCGACAGCGTTCCGGAGACGTTCTGGGACATCGGTGTCCGCATCGAGGACGACGTGCTGGTCACGACCGACGGCAACGACAACCTGACTGGGGCGACTCCCAAGACCGTCGCCGACGTCGAAGCGGCTTGCGCGCGCTGAAGGCGAGCGGGACTCGCGCAGCGGCCGAAATTCGATGCTTCACGACGTAGTGATCGCCGGCGCGGGGCCGGTCGGGTCTACATTGGCCCTGGCGCTGTCGAGTGCCGGCGGCGACCTCGACGTCGTCGCGCTCGACGCGCGCAAGCAGGGGACGGTCGCACGCGGAGATCGTTCGTTGGCGCTCTCGCACGGTTCGCGCCTGGTCTACGAGCGGCTGGGCGTGTGGAGCGAGCTCTCGGCGCAGACCGGCGCGGTGACGCCGATCACGCGCATCGACATATCGCAGCGCGGAGGCTTCGGGAGCGCGCAGCTGGACGCGGACGAGCAGGGTGTGCCTGCGCTTGGCTACGTCGTCAGCTATCACGCATTGCAGACGACGCTCGACCGCGCGCTCGTGCGCGCGGGCGCCCAGGTGCAGCACGAATTCCTGGTCGAGCGCATCGCATCGACGCCCGCCTATGCGTGCGTGTCGGGCCGGCGTGACGGCGCGATTTCGGAATGGACGGGGCGGCTCGCGGTTGCCGCTGACGGCGGCAGCGACGTCGTGGAAGGGATTCGCCGCCATCGTCACGACTACGGCCAGGTGGCGCTGGTCGCGAGAGTATGGCCGCGCGATTCGCACGCAGGCGTCGCCTACGAGCGCTTCACGCCCGAGGGACCGATGGCGCTGTTGCCTGAAGGCGATCACTATGGATTGGTGTGGACGACAACTCCGGAAACAGCGCCCGCGCTCGTCGCGTCGCCCGACGCGGAATTTCTCGCGCAGCTGCAACAGCGTTTCGGATCGCGTGTGTGCCCGCTGGAACGGGTCGAAGCACGGCGTACGTTCCCGTTGAGGCTTGACGTGGCGAGCGCGCTCCCGTCGCGGCGCACGCTGCTGATAGGCAACGCCGCGCAAGCGCTGCATCCGGTCGCAGGACAGGGATTCAATCTCGGCGTGCGCGATGCATGGGAGTTGGCGCAGGAGTTGCTTGTGACACCGCCCGATCAGATCGGGGCGCACGATCGCACCGCGCGCTTCCAGCGCCGCCGCCGTCCAGATCGCTGGGCCGGCATCGCTTTCACGCACGGATTGCTCGGCGCATTCGGGAACGACGTCGCGCTGCTGCGCTGGCCGCGCGGGTTGGCGCTCACTATGCTCGACGCGATTCCTCCGCTGAAGAGGTCATTCACGCGCGCAATGTTGTTTGGATTGCGCTAGCGGGTGGAAGCGAATTTCGCCAGTGAGCGGTCGCGTACATTCGACCGCGCGGCGATTTCGTGCGTCGGTGTGTGCCAATTACGGGGCGCGAAAATTGCGTTGTCGTTTTTTTTTCAACGGCGCGTGCGTCGTTCGACAAAACCGACGAACGCGCTGACACCACGCCGACAAACTCGGTATAATCCGCTCCCTCCGCGCTGCAAATTCCGTTGTGTACATCGGCAACCATCACATCGAAAACAATCTGGTCGTCGCTCCGATGGCCGGCGTCACCGATCGTCCGTTCCGCCAGCTTTGCAAGCGGCTGGGGGCGGGCCTAGCGGTGTCAGAGATGGTCGCGTCTGATCCGCGCCTGCGCGGCACGGCGAAGTCGATCCGCCGCACCGATCATCGGGGCGAATCCAATCCCATCGTGGTGCAGATCGCGGGCGCCGATCCGGCTAACATGGCGGACGCGGCGCGCTTCAACGTCGACCGCGGTGCCCAGATTATCGACATCAACATGGGCTGTCCCGCGAAAAAGGTGTGCAACGTAGCGGCCGGCTCGGCGCTGCTTCAGAACGAGCCGCTCGTCGCAGCCATCCTCGAGGCAGTGGTCGCCGCCGTCGCGGTTCCGGTGACGCTCAAGATCCGCACCGGCTGGAATCGCAGCAACCGCAACGCCGTGCGGGTGGCAAGGATCGCGGAAAGCGCGGGTATCGCCGCTCTGTCGGTGCACGGGCGCACGCGCGAGTGCGCCTTCGAAGGCTCCGCCGAATACGAGACCATTCGCGCGGTGAAGCAGGCGGTGCGCGTGCCGGTCGCCGCGAACGGAGACATCGATACGCCGGAAAAGGCGCGCGACGTTCTGCGGTGCACCGGCGCCGACGCCGTCATGATCGGCCGTGCGGCGCAAGGCCGGCCGTGGATCTTCCGCGAGATCCGTCATTTCCTTGACGAGGGCGTGCATCTGCCCTCACCGACCGTCGCCGAGATCCGCGCGGTCATCCTCGAGCATCTCCAGGATCATTATTCGCTGTATGGCGAAGCAGTGGGCGTGCGCACGGCGCGCAAGCACCTCGGCTGGTATTCGACCAGCCTTGCGGGCGGCGCGGCGTTTCGGCACGAAATCAATCAACTTGAAGACACCGCGGCGCAGATCGCGGCGGTCAACCGATTCTTCGACGACCTGTGCGAGCGCGGCGAACGGTTGACTTACGCGCCGACCCGCGTTGTCGAATCGGAAGCATCGGCTTCGTGGGTAGAGGAGGCCCTCGCAGCGTGAAAAGAACGACACGGATGAACGGCAGCAACGACATCTGCCGCAGCGTCGAGAAATCGCTCGACGAGTATTTCCGCAAGCTCGACGGCGAGCAGCCGCACGGAATCTACGACATGGTGATCGCAAATGTCGAGCGATCGCTGATCACCACGGTCATGCACCGCGCCGGCGGCAATCAAAGCTGTGCCGCCGACATGCTCGGCCTCAACCGAAATACCTTGCGCACCAAGCTATCCAAGTACGGCATTCGCTAGAGTGCCGTCCGGTGCGGATGGACAGACACTCCGGTGCGCGATGCCGGGCATCGAATCACAGCTCGGCCCGCGTTGCCCCGCGTGACTTCTAGTCCATGCCCGCGTCCGTCCGTCAGGCGTTGCTTTCGGTCTCCGACAAGAGCGGGCTTGTAGAATTCGCGCGCGGGCTCGCCGAGCTCGGCTTCGGACTGCTGTCTACAGGCGGCACAGCGAAGGCGCTCGCACAGGCAGGGCTTCCGGTCACCGAGATCGCGTCGTACACCGGCTTCCCTGAAATGCTCGACGGGCGCGTGAAGACGCTGCACCCGAAGGTTCACGGAGGCATCCTTGCCAGGCGAGACCTTCCAGGTCATGTCGAGGCGCTGGATCGGCACGGCATTCCGACGATCGACCTGGTCGTCGTCAACCTGTATCCCTTCCGCGAGACCGTCGCGCGCGCCGATTGCACCTTCGACGATGCGATCGAGAACATCGATATCGGCGGCCCCGCGATGATCCGCTCGGCGGCGAAAAACCATGCCCATGTCGGCGTCGTCGTGGACCCCGCCGATTACCCGGCGCTTCTCGCCGAGCTCGAGTCGTCGGGAGGCACGCTCGGTCACTCGACGCGCTTCGCGCTGGCCGAAAAGGCGTTTTCACACACCGCGGCGTACGACGCAGCCATAAGCACCTACCTCGGTGCCCGCGACAGCGCAGGCGTCGAAAAGGCGCTTCCCGATCGCTTCAACTGGCAGGGCAGCAAGATCCAGGACATGCGTTACGGCGAGAATCCCCACCAGCGCGCGGCGTTCTATCGCGACGAGCGCCCCGCGCCTGGAAGCATAGCCACTGCGCATCAACTCCAGGGCAAGGAGTTGTCGTACAACAACGTCGCCGACGCCGATGCGGCATGGGAATGCGTGCGCGGATTCAGCGGGTGTGCGTGCGTCATCGTCAAGCACGCGAATCCCTGCGGCGTCGCCTGCGCGCGGACGACGCTCGAAGCCTATCGCAGCGCGTTCGCGACCGACCCGACGTCGGCGTTCGGCGGCATCATCGCGTTCAACCGCGCAGTCGACGCCGCGACGCTCGAGGCGGTGAGCGCGCAGTTCCTGGAAGTGCTGATCGCGCCGTCGTACACGGCGGACGCGCTCGCCGCGATCGCCAGGAAGGTCAACGTACGGGTGCTCGCCATCGAGCTCGCCAACGGCTCCAATGCATGGGAGTTCAAGCGTGTCGGGGGCGGCATGCTCATCCAGACGCCCGACACCGACTCGATCGACGCTGGCTCGCTCAAGACCGTCACCCGCCGCGCACCGACGCCCGATCAGCTCACGGATCTTCTATTTGCGTGGCGCGTCGCGCGCTTCGTCAAGTCCAACGCGATCGTCTATTGCGCACGACTGCATACGCTGGGCATAGGCGCCGGCCAGATGAGCAGGGTCGATTCGACACGCATCGCCGCACTCAAGGCGGCGAACGCGGGACTCGACCTTGCCGGGTCGGTGGTCGCTTCCGACGCTTTTTTCCCTTTTCGCGATGGACTCGACGTTGTCGCGGAGCACGGTGCGGTGGCGGTGATTCAGCCGGGCGGCAGCGTGCGCGACGCCGAGGTCATCGCCGCGGCCGACGAGCGCGGCATCGCCATGGTGTTCACCGGGATCCGACACTTTCGTCACTAGCCACATGCGCAATTTCACCTCATCAGGAGAGCACCATTGAAGCGACTGGCACTTGCGCTGTTGCTGCTGGGTCATGTCGCAATCGCTTCCGCTGCCTGTGCCGACATGTGGGAATGGGTTGAGGCGGGCTGCCGAACCGTCGTCGACACCTACAAGCGCGGCGACGACCAGTTGCTTCTCTCGGGTTATGCGTGGCATCTGCCGTGGACGTGGACCGCCGAGCGCCGCGCGCAGGAGAATTCTCAGGCATGGGGTGGAGGATGGGCGCGCACGGTGGAGCGGCCCAACGGCGATACCGACTCGGTCTTTTTCCTCGCCTTCGAGGACTCGCACAAGGACGCTCAATTCAACGTCGGCTATTCCTGGATGACCTACTGGCGCGATCGCGACAGCGTGCAGCCCGGCCTCGGGTTCTCCGCCTTCATTCTCCAGCGTCCCGATATCGCCAACGGGATCCCGGTGCCGGCGGTCCTGCCCGTGCTGGGGTTGCGCTACCAGAAGTTCACGCTGCTCTCGGCGTTCATCCCGACCTTGAACGGCGGCGTGAACCACGGCAGCGTATTGTATTTTTTCGCCAGTGTCGGGCTCGACGGAAAGTGACGCGTTGACTGTCCTTGTGATCGGCGGCGGCGGACGCGAGCACGCGTTGGCGTGGAAAATCGCGCAGTCGCCGCGCGTGGGCAAGGTCTATGTCGCGCCCGGCAATGCCGGCACCGCACTCGAGCCCGAGCTCACCAACGTGGCGCTGACGTCGATTCCAGAACTGGTTGCATTCGCGCTGGCAGAGCGCGTCGCGCTCACGGTGGTAGGGCCCGAGGCGCCGCTCGCGGCGGGCATAGTCGACGCCTTTCGCAACGCCGGCCTCAGGATCTTCGGCCCGACGCAAGCCGCGGCGCGACTGGAGAGCTCCAAGGATTTCGCTAAGGCGTTCATGGCGCGCCACGGCATTCCCACCGCCCAGTATCAGAGCTTTACAGACGCCGTCGCTGCGCACGACTACGTGCGCGCGTGCGGCGCGCCGATCGTGGTCAAGGCCGATGGGCTCGCCGCCGGCAAAGGCGTCGTCGTGGCGGCGACGCAGGCAGAGGCGCACGGCGCCATCGACGAGATGCTCATCGGCAACCGTCTCGGCGACGCCGGCGCGCGCGTGGTGATCGAGGAATGTCTCGTCGGCGAGGAAGCGAGCTTCATCGTCATGGTCGATGGCAGGAATGTCCTCCCCCTCGCGTCGTCGCAGGATCACAAGCGTCTGCAAGACGGCGACCAGGGCCCGAACACCGGCGGCATGGGTGCGTACTCGCCCGCACCCGCGGTCACGCCCGCGGTGCACGCGCGCATCATGCGCGAGATCATCGTGCCGGCAGTGAACGGCATGGCCGCCGATGGTGTTCCCTATGGGGGATTCCTCTACGCGGGGGTGATGATCGACGCTGACGGCAACCCGCGCACCTTGGAATTCAACTGCCGACTCGGCGACCCGGAAACGCAGCCGATCCTGATGCGGCTCAAATCCGACCTGCTCGATCTTCTGCAGCACGCGGTGGACGGGACGCTTGATCTCGATCGCGCCGAATGGGACCGGCGCGCGGCGCTCGGGCGTCGTGCTCGCGGCGGCCGGCTATCCCGGAGAGCCGCGACAAGGCGATGCCATCCATGGCCTGGACACCGTGGCGCCCGAGTGCAAAGTGTTCCATGCGGCGACGGCTTTGGAGGGCGACGTGGTCGTCACCCGCGGCGGACGCGTGCTGTGCGTCACCGCGCTCGGAGAGACAGTGCGCCAGGCACAGCGCGAGGCCTACGACGGGGTGGCGTGCATCCGCTTCGACGGCATGCAGTATCGCAGCGACATCGGCGCTCGCGCGCTGACGCCGCGCAAGTGCTGAGCTGCGCTTCGTGGACCTTTCAGCCGCGCTCACGTATTTCACCGGGCTGCAGTCGCGCATCGTCGCGCGTCTGGAATCCATCGATGGGACCCGATTCCGGCAGGATCAGTGGACAGCGCCCGGAAGGCGGCGGCGGCGAAAGCCGCGTGCTCGAGGAGGGCGGCGTCTTCGAACGTGCCGGTGTCAATTTCTCGCATGTGCGCGGCGATCGCCTTCCGCCGTCGGCAAGCGCGGGTCGGCCGCAACTGTCTGGCCGCGGCTTCGAGGTGATGGGCGTGTCGCTGGTGCTGCATCCGCGCAATCCGTACCTGCCCACGGTGCACATGAACGTGCGCCTGTTCGTCGCGGTCGGCAAAGGCGTCGCGCCGGTCTGGTGGTTCGGCGGAGGCATGGACCTGACGCCGTACTACGGCTTCGACGAGGACGCCATGCACTTTCACCGCGCATGCCGCGATGCGCTTGCGCCATTCGGCGCCGATTACCACGCGCGTTTCAAGCGCTGGTGCGACGAGTATTTCTTTCTCAGGCACCGCAACGAGCCACGTGGCGTCGGCGGTATCTTTTTCGACGATCTGTGCGATCGCGGCTTCGAAGCACTGCTTCGCGCTGCGCGCAGCGTCGGCGACGCATTTCTGGCCGCGTATGAACCGATCGTGCGTGCGTCGGCGCGATCATCCCTACGGCGAGCGCGAGCGCGACTTCCAGGCCTACCGCCGCGGCCGCTACGTCGAATTCAATCTGGTCTACGATCGCGGCACGCTGTTCGGGCTGCAGTCCAACGGGCGCACCGAGGCGATCCTGATGTCGCTGCCGCCGCGCGTGCAGTGGCGCTACGATTGGCGGCCCGCCCCCGGCACCCCGGAGGCGCGGCTCTACACCGATTTCCTGGTCGCCCGAGATTGGCTCGCATGAGCGCGATGGGCCGGCCAACGCCTTACGCAGTCCCATGATCCGAAGCGCGCAGCGCAAAAACATGCCATGAGCGAGCCTGCCGACGACGCCATCTGGTCGAAACCAGACTCGCATCCGAGGACGTCTTCGACGGCCGCTGCTGCACGTGAGCGCGACACCGTGCGGCTTCCGGACGGCGCCGAAGCCACGCGAGAATTCATCGTGCATCCCGGCGCGGTGATGATCATTGCCGCGGCTCGCGGACGGAAAGCTGCTGCTCGAGCGACAGTACCGCTATCCGCTCGATCGCGTGTTCATCGAATTTCCCGCCGGCAAGATCGATGCTGGCGAGGACCGGCTCGCGACGGCGATGCGCGAGCTCACCGAGGAGACCGGCTACGCCGCCGCGCGCTGGTCGCACCTCGCGACGATGCATCCGGTGATCACGCTACTCGACCGAGCGCATCGACATCTACCTGGCCGAAGAACTGGCCCACGTCGGCGCGAAGCTCGACGCAGGCGAATTCATCGAGACGTTCTCCGCCAGCCTCGACGAGGCGCTGCGCTGGCTCGACGCCGGGCGAGATCACCGACGTCAAGACGATGCTGGGCTTGCTGCTGCTCGAGCGCCGGCGCGGCGAACTCGCGATTCACGCCGGCCGTGAGCGTTGTCGTGCGGCGCATCGTCTTGTCGGCGGCGCGTGCAGGGCGTCGGCTTTCGCTACGCGCTTGCCGACGAAGCGCGTTCGCGTGAGCATCCGCGGTTGGGTGCGCAACCGCCGCGACGGCAGCGTCGAGGCGATGATCGCCGGTGCCGCGGATGCGGTCGACGCGCTGGTCGCGTGGGCGCGGCACGGTCCGCCGTCGGCGCGGGTGAGTTCGGTCGAGATCGAGCCCGTCCAAGACACCTCGGGCAATTTCGACGACTTCGAGATCGTTGCGACGGTCTAGGGAGCCGCGGGCACGCCGTGATCGGTTACCGCCCAGATATCCTTCCACGCCGCGTAGCTCGCCGCAGTGAGCAGCGGAAAAATCGCGATCAATCCGATGCCGAAGCTCAGTAGGCCGACCAGCACCAGCACCAGCGCCATCGCGCCGAACACGAGCAGCGGCATCACGTTGAGCATGAATCCGCGCGCGCTGGTCGCGAAGGCACGGGCGAACGATGCGTTGTCGAGCAGCGCCGCGAAAGGCACGAAGGAGAGCGGCAGCGAGACCAGCGTCCCGACCGCGAAGATGGTGGTCAGCTGGGTGCCGTCGAGCGCCGGGTCGTCGCCACCGGCATCGAGCAGGTTGACGCCGGCGATGGCGTATGCGGTGATCGCTTCCGCGCCGAAAACCAGCAGCGCGGCGACGACGATCGCCGCGATCGCGCCGGGCGCGGCGCCGAACGCGGCGAAGGCCATGCGCACCTGCAGCGGCGCGCCGCGATCCACCGCGACCGCGCCGATGATCATTCCGCACTCGACCACCGGCACCATGATCTTGGCGATCGGCGACGCCGACGCCGGGCACGAACTGAAGGCCGAGCTCGGCCGCGAGCGTGATGAAGCCCAGCGCGCACCAGGTGAACGGTGCGCGCTTGAACAGGCGCATCGCCTCCTCGTACCACGCGAATGCGTGCCCGATGGGGACCGCGCGGGGAACCTGCGCGTCGTTCGCGGTCGCCTCGGGCGCGGGGTCCATGCGTTGCCTTGCCTCGCCGCGCTACGCCGTCTCGCCCAGATACGCGGCGCGCACCTTCGGATCGGACAGTAGTTCCTTGGCGTTGCCCGACAGCGTGATCTCGCCGCTTTCCATCACGTAGCCGCGATCGCTGACCTCGAGCGCGAGCTTGGCGTTCTGCTCGATCAGCAGGATGGTGACGCCCTCCTTGGCGATCGCGAGCACGGTTTCGAACACCTTCTGCACCATCAGCGGCGCCAGCCCCATCGACGGCTCGTCGAGCAGCAGCAGCTTCGGGCGCGACATCATCGCGCGACCCATCGCCAGCATCTGCTGCTCGCCGCCCGAGAGCGTGCCGGCGGTCTGCCTGCGCCGTTCCTTGCAGGCGCGGAAACAGCGTGAACACGCGCTCGACGTCGCGGTCGATCTCGTCGCTTGTCGTTGCGCGTGTAGGCGCCCATCGCGAGATTCTCCTCGATGGTCAGCGCGCCGAACACGCCGCGGCCCTCGGGCACCATCGACAGGCCCTTGCGCACCAGCTCGAAGGCGGGCTTGCCGGTGATGTCTTCGCCGTCGTAGTGGATCGACCCGCTCTTGACCGGCTGCAGCCCGGTGATGCCCTTGAGCGTGGTCGTCTTGCCGGCGCCGTTGGCGCCGATCAGGCAGACGAGCTCGCCCTCGGCGACCTCGAGATCGATGCCCTTGACCGCCTGGATGCCGCCGTAGGCGACCTGCAGGCCCTTGAGCTCGAGCAGCGCGGTCGCGGCCACGCGTCAGGTGCCCTTGCAGGTTGAGCGTCACCTCGCCGCCGAGATACGCGGCGATCACCTTCGGGTCGTTCTGCACGTCGGCCGCGCTGCCTTCGGCGATTTTCTTGCCGTAGTCGAGCACCAGCACGCGGTCGCACATGCTCATCACCAGCTTCATGTCGTGCTCGATCAGCAGGATCGTCGTGCCGTCGCGGCGGATGTCCTCGAGCAGGCGCTTCAGCGCCTGCGTCTCGGTCGCGTTCATGCCGGCGGCGGGCTCGTCGAGCGCGAGCAGCTTGGGCTCGGTGGCCAGCGCGCGCGCGATCTCCAGCCGGCGCTGATCGCCGTAGGCGAGATGCTTGGCCAGGTCGTTGGCGCGTTTGGCGACGCCGACGTAGTCGAGCAGCTCGTAGGCGCGCTTCTCGATGGCGCGCTTCCTCGGCGAGCGTCGCGCGGTCGCGGAAGATCGCGCCGAACACGCCGGCGTGCGTGCGCACGTGCCGGCCGATCATCACGTTCTCCAGCGCCGACAGGTTCTGGAACAGGCGGATGTTCTGGAACGTGCGCGCGATGCCGCGCTCGGCGACCTGGTTCGGCTTCAGCCGGTCGAGCGGCTCGCCGTCGAAGGTGAAGTTCCCGCCGTCGGCGCTGTAGATGCCGGTGAGCACGTTGAACAGCGAGGTCTTGCCGGCGCCGTTCGGCCCGATCAGGCCGTAGATCTCGCCGCGGTGGATGCGTGAAGTCGACGTCGGACAGCGCCTGCACGCCGCCGAAGCGCTTGCCGATGCCGCTTGCGCGACGAGCAGGCTCGGCTGGTCCTCAGTGGCGTCATTTGGCGCTGCCGCGATCTCGAGCTCGCGCTTGCGCACCGCGGACGGCCACAGACCCGCCGGTCGATAGAGCATGATCGCGACCAGCGCGATGCCGAAGACGAGCAGGCGAATCGTTTCGGCGTCGAGGATCACGCGGCCGAACAGCGCGTTCTGCAGCGGCTCCATCGTGTAGCGCAGGACCTCGGGCAGCAGCGTCAGCAGGATCGCGCCGAGGATCACGCCGGGGATGTTGCCCATGCCGCCGAGCACGACCATCGCCAGCACGATGATCGACTCGAACAGCCCGAAGCTCTCCGGGCTCACGAACTGCTGCGTCGCCGAGAAGATTCCGCCGGCGATGCCGCCGAACGACGCGCCCATCGCGAACGCCAGCAGCTTGACGTTGCGCGTGTTGATGCCCATCGCCCGGGCCGCGATCTCGTCCTCGCGGATCGCCTCCCAGGCGCGGCCGAGTCGCGAATTCTGCAGGCGCAAGATTGACCACGATGACGCCGATCGTCATCAGCAACAGCACGTAGTAGTACTTCTGCGGCCCGGAGAAGGTGATGCCGAGGATGCGTGTCGGTCCTCGCGAACGAGAAGCCGCCGATGCGGAACGGATCGATCAGATTGATGCCCTGCGGCCCGTTGGTGATGTTGACCGGCGCGTTGAGATTGTTGAGGAAGATGCGGATGATCTCGCCGAAGCCGAGCGTGACGATCGCGAGATAGTCGCCGCGCAGCTTCAGGGTCGGCGCGCCGAGCAGCACGCCGAAAATGCACGCGACGGCGGCGCCGAGCGGCAGAATGACCCAGAACGGCAGGTGCATCCCGAAGTGGGGCGAGGCAAGCAGCGCGTAGACGTATGCGCCGACCGCGTAGAACGCGATATAGCCCAGGTCGAGCAGCCCGGCGAAGCCGACGACGATGTTGAGCCCGAGCGCCAGCATGATGTAGATCATCGCGAAATTGAGGATGCGCACCCATGCCTGGCCGGCGAGCGCGGCGACGAAAGGCAGCAGCGCCAGCGCAATCGCGACCAGCGCACGCCGGCCCAGACCTTCGGCGGGATCGATTTGCCGTGCGCGCCGTGCCGCGCTGGCTCATGCGCGATCGGCAACGCGCTCGCCCAGCAAGCCCGACGGCCGGAAGATGAGCACCAGGATCAGCACGAAGAACGCGAACACGTCCTGGTAGTTGCTGCCGAACAGGCTGACCTGTCCGTCGTTCGCTGCGCACTGCTGCTGCAGCGAATCGCTGAGCAGAGGCAGTCCGCAGATGTTGCTGACGTCGCCGATGTAGCCCGCGCCCAGCGCTTCGATGATGCCGAGCAGGATGCCGCCGAGCATCGCGCCGGCGAGATTGCCGATGCCGCCGAGCACCGCCGCGGTGAAGGCCTTGAGCCCGAGCAGGAAGCCCATGTAGTAGTGCGCGATGCCGTAGTAGGTCATGACCATCAGCCCGGCGACGGCGGCGAGCGCGGCGCCGATCACGAACGCCGCGGAGATCACGACGTTGATGTCGATCCCCATGAGGCCCGCGACCTGCGGATTCTGCGCGGTCGCGCGCATCGCCATCCCGAGCTGCGTGCGCTGGACGATGAACACCAGTCCCGCCATCAACAGCGCCGCCAGCACGACGATGAGCATCTGCAGGTCGGTCATCGACGCGCCGAGGATGTTGTGCGGCGTCGGCTCGATGAGCTGTCGGGAAGGTCAGGTAGTTGCGGCCCCAGATCATCAGCGCGACGTTCTGCAGGATGATCGACATGCCGATCGCGGTGATCAGCGGCGCGAGCCGCGGCGCCTTGCGCAGCGGACGGTAGGCGATCTTCTCCATGCCGTACGCGATCGCCATGCACACGACGATCGCGACGACCAGTCCCGCAGCGATGATCGCCGCCACGGGCAGCGGCAGGTGCGCGCCGAGCAAAGCAGTGATCACCGACAGCGAGACCATCGCGCCGATCATCACCACCTCGCCGTGGGCGAAGTTGATCAGTCCGATGATGCCGTAGACCATCGTGTAGCCCAGCGCGACCAGCGCGTACACGCTGCCCAGCGTCAGGCCATTGATGATCTGCTGCAGGAAGATGTCCACGCGGGCCCCGTGCGCGATGACCGGTCACCGCGCTGAGCGTGATTCTCCACTGCGCGCTCGCCCGCGGCAATCCTTTTGCGCGCCGGTGCATGACCGACAAGAAAACGGCGCCCGCAGGCGCCGTTTTCAGCTTGCATCAACCTAGAAAATCTTGCCTGCCGCTTATTTGCCTGTTTCTTTAGTCGCGGGGGTCGCTGCAGGTGCCATCGCCGGTGCGGCAGGTGCCATTGCCGGTGCTGCAGGCGCCGCAGCAGTAGCCGCGGCCGGGGCGGCTGCGACGTCCAACTTCTCAGTCTTGCCGGCGACGTTCATCGCCATCGGAACGAGCTTGCCGTCCTTGACCTGATACAGCGTGATCGCGCCGTTCTTGGTGTCGCCATGCTCGTCGAACTCGATCTTGGCGGTGATGCCGTCATACGAGATCTTCGCCAGTTCCGGCAGGTACTTCGCCGGATCGGTCGAATTCGCCTTTTTCATCGCCTCGATCAGGGTGATCGTAGCGTCGTAGGAATACGGCGCGTAGACCTGGATCGGACCGTACTTCGCGGTGAAGCGGGTCACGAAGTCCTTGGCGTTGGCCATCTTTTCCGGCGGCAGTCCGGCCTGCGTGCAGTACTGGCCTTCGGCCGCGCCGCCCGCGAGCTTGGGCCACTCCGACGAGCAGACGCCATCGCCGGCGATGAACTTGGCCTTGATGCCCAGTTCCTTCATCTGCTTGACCATCGGACCGCCCTGCGCGTCCATGCCGCCGTACATGATCACGTCCGGATTCTTGGCCTTGATCTTGGTCAGGATCGCCTTGAAGTCGGTCGCCTTGTCGTTGGTGTACTCGCGCGCGACGATGGTGGCGCCGGCGGCCTTGGCGGCCTTCTCGGTCTCGTCGGCGAGGCCCGCGCCGTACGCGGTCTTGTCGTCGATGATCGCGATCTTCTTCGCGCCGAGGGTCTCAACCGCGGCCTTGCCGATGACGCTGACCCTGCTGCACGTCATTCGCCATCACGCGGAAAGTCGTCTTGAAGCCTTGCAGCGTGAGCTTGGGGTTGGTCGCCGACGGCGAGATCTGCGGAATGCCCGCGTCGCTGTAGATCTTGGAGGCGGGGATCGACGTTCCGGAGTTCAGGTGGCCGACCACGCCGGCGACCTTGTCGTCGACCAGCTTCTGGGCGACGATCGTGCCCTGCTTCGGGTCGGCCTGGTCGTCCTGTGCGTCGAGCTCGAACTTGATCTTCTTGCCGTCGATGACGATGTTCTTGGCGTTGGCGTCGTCGATGGCCAGCCGTGCGCCGTTCTCGTTGTCCTTGCCCAGATGCGCCTGCGGACCGGTGGTCGGCGCGACGTGGCCGATCTTGACGACTACTTCGGGCATCGCCGGAGCGGCGGCGGGCGCCGCGGCCTCGGTCTTTTTCGGTTCTTCTTTTCCGCAACCGTAGGCGGACAGCAGCGCGGCGGCGATGAGTGTCAGGCCGAGCGAGCGATTGAGTGTCATGGTGTATCTCCCAGAGAACGAGTCGAAAAGCATAAGCGACGTGAGTGTGAGCAAACGGGCTTGGGTAACAGAGTATTATTACGTTCCCGGTGACCGCTGTCAATTTGCGAACCGGACAAGGGCGGACGGCGCTTCGGCGCTCTACAGGGCACCCTGTGCGTCCTGGCGTCGACTCGTCGCACGGCGCTTGTTCGCGCTTGTTCGCTGCGGACGGCGCGCCCCACACTCGCCGCCACCAATGCAAGCTTCCGGCCGGTTGAATCCGGCCGCGTCCGCTGACGCATCTAACCGGGCGATGGACGCGATTACGGCGCAGGACCATCCGCTTGCGCCGCCAAGGTCAGGTCCGGGCACACGATGCCCGTTCGAAGGGGAGTCGTCACAAATGGCAGGCTGGTTCACCCGGCGCCGGCTGCTCGGCGCAATCCTGGGCGTCGATCGTCGTTGCCGGCGCGGCCGGAGGCATCGCCGTTCGCGTCGTCAACAAGGCGGCGGCGGAAGGCAGGCGGTGGCCCGCCAGTGACGCTCGAGTTCACGTCTGCAGACATCGCGCGCATCGAGCCGCGCGCGCTGACGCGCTGGCTGCCCGTATCCGGCACGCTGCAGCCGGTCAACCAGACCACCGTGAAAGCCAAGGTGTCCGGCGAAATTCGCCAGGTGCACGGTACGCGAAGGCGAATCGGTCAGGGCAGGGCAGGTGCTCGTCCGGCTTCGACACCGCCGATCTCGAGGCCAAGCTCACCGACCGCATCGGCGCACTCGAATCCAGCCGCGCACAGCTCGCGCTGGCCGAGAAGACCCGGACCCAGAACCAGGCGCTGCTCAAGCAGAACTTCATTTCGCAGAACGCATACGACAGCGCCGAGAGCAACCTGTCGGTGACGCAAGGGTACGCTCAAATCCAACGAGGCGCAGGTGCAGCTCGCGCGCAACGCCTTGCGCGACGCGGTGGTGATCGCGCCGCTGTCCGGGACGCTGGCCAAGCGCCACGTCCAGCCGGGCGAGAAGGTGAACTTCGACTCACCGCTATTCACCATCGTCGATCTGGCGGCGCATGGAGCTGCAGGCGATGGTGCCGGCCAACGACATTCCCGAGATCAGCGATCGCGCATGCCGGTCGAGCTTTCGATCGACGGCTTCGGCGACGCGGCGCTTCGCGGGCACGATCGAGCGCATCAACCCGACGACCGAGACGGGCACGCGCGCGATTCTGGTGTTCGTGCAGATCCCGAATCCGGACGCGGCGCTGCGCGGCGGCATGTTCGCCACCGGGCGCATCACGCTCGCCGCAGGCGCGCCCGTGCCGACGCTGCCCTCGGCTGCGATCCGCACCGAGGCCGGGCAGACCTTCGTGTGGTCGATCGAGGCCGGTAAGCCTGGCGCGGCGCAGCGTGACGCTCGGTCGACGCGACGAGGCGGCAGCGCTCGGTCGAGCTCAAGAGCGCGCTGCCGGCGGATGCCCGGTGCTTGCAGCGCGCTTCGACAACCTCAAGGAAGGCGGCCCCGGCGATCGTTGCGCGCGCCTTCCGCGACCAAGCCCGCGGGCTGACCGGCACTCGACATGCAACCGGCCCGCGGCGGGCTTTAAGCGAGCGCCACATGTGGATCACCCACGTATCGATCAATAACCCGGTGTTCGCGACCATGGTGATGGTCGGCCTCGGCGTGCTCGGCCTGTTTTCGTACTCGCGCCTGCGCGTCGAGCAGATGCCCGACGTCACCTGCCGTTCGTGTTCGTCGTGACCGTCGTACCCGGGCGCCTCGCCCGAGGTGGTCGAGACCGACGTCACCAAGCCGATCGAGTACGCGATCAACACCGTGGCCGGCGTCAAACGATCCGCTCGAACTCGCTCGAAGGCCAGAGCCAGGTGTTCGTCGAGTTCCGTCTCGGCACCGACATGACGCGCGCGATGCAGGACGTGCGCGACAAGATCGCGCTGGTGCGGCCGGCGTTTCCGCGCGACGTGAAGGACCCGCTGGTGCATGCGCGTCGACGAGGACAACCAGCAGCCGGTGGTGTCGCTGGCGGTGCTGTCGCCGACGATCGAGCTGCGCGAGCTCACCTCGCTCACCGATCAGATCGATCGTCAAGGCGACTCGAGAACGTCCCGGGCGTCGCCAGGTCGACGTCAGCGGGCGGCGTGACGCGGCAGATCCTGATGCAGATCAAGCCGTCGGCGCTGCACCGCTTTCGGCATCGGCGTCGACCAGGTCGATCGCCGCCGATCCGCAACGCCAATCAGGACGTGCCGGCGGGCCGCATCACGCGCGGCGCAGCAGCGATTCGATCGTGCGCGTCGAAGGCAAGATCAAGGATCCCGCGCAGTTCGGCCGCATCATCGTCGCGCAGCAGGGCGGCGCGCCGGTCTACCTGAGCCAGGTCGCCGACGTCATCGACGGCGAGAAGGAGGCCGACTCGATCTCGCGCATCAACGGCCGGCCGTGCGATCACGCTCGACGTCCAGCAAGGCGCAGGACGCCAACATCGTCGAGACCGGCGACGGCATCGCGCCGCCGTCGAGTCGCTGCAAGCGAGCGCCTGCCGCACGGACGTCGAGGTGCGCATCGTTTACTCGCAGCGCGGACACGGTCGAGCGAAGCGTCGACCGCGTCAAGAAAACGATCGTCGAAGGCGCGCTGCTCACGGTGCTCATCGTGTTCCTGTTCCTGCATTCCTGGCGCAGCACGATCATCACCGGGCTCACGCTGCCGATCTCGGTCATCGCCACCTTCATCGCGCTGTACGCGTTCGGCTTCACGCTCAACTTCCTGACGCTGATGGCGCTGTCGCTGTGCATCGGGCTGCTGATCGACGACGCGATCGTCGTGCGCGAGAACATCGTGCGCCACCTCGGCATGGGCAAGGACCACGCGCGGCGGCGCGCGAGGGCACCGACGAGATCGGCCTGGCGGTGATGGCGACGACGTTCGCGATCGTCGCGGTGTTCGTGCCGATCGCGTTCATGAGCGGCATCATCGGCCGTTCTTCTTCCAGTTCGGCCTGACCGTCGCGGTCGCGGTGCTGGTGTCGCTGTTCGTGAGCTTCACGCTCGATCCGATGCTGTCGTCGGTCTGGCGCGACCCGCCCGGACCGCGCGATTTGCGCGCGTGCCGTGGCTCGGCCGCGTCATGGACCGCGTCGAGCGCGGCATCGAGTGGATCCACGTGATCTACGGCAAGCGTGCTCGAGTGGGCGCTCGCGGTCATCGCGGCAGACGGTGCATCGCGATGCGCGCTGGCGACGCTTCGTCGGCAAGCTTCCTGCGTGATCGTCCGCTGGTCGGGCACCGAGTTCGTTCCCGGAGGCCGATCGACGAGGCTTCATCTCGCTGCGGCTCAACACGCCGGTCGGCACGAGCCTCGAGTACACCGACGCCAAGGTGCGCCAGGTCGAGGCAGTGCTCAAGCACTTTCCCGAGATCGTGCTGGTGATGACGACCGTCGGCACCTGCGACGGCCGCAACTACGCGCGCATCAACCTGCGGCTGACCGAGCGCAGCGCGCGCGAGCGCTCGCAGAAGGAGCTCGAGCGCGCGATTCGCGACGCGCTCAAGCCGATCCCGGGCATCGAGCTCGCGGTCGGGCTACGATCGGCCGATCTGGGTCAACCTGCTCGGGCCCGGACCCCGAGACGCTGACGCAGCTGATCAACGAGTTCGCCGAGAAGGTCGCCAAGGTTCCGGGCATCGCCGACATGGAGACCTCGGAGAAAGGCGGCCAATCCGGCGCTGTCGATCCGGCTCAACAACGACGCCGCGGCCGATCTCGGCATCATCGGTGCAGCAGGTCGGCGTCGACGGTGCGGCCGCTGCTCGCCGGCGAGACCGTGAGCTACTGGCTCGGCGCCCGACGGGCAGAACTACGAAGTCAACGTGCAGCTGCCCAAGGACCGGCCGGCAGGCTCGCCTCCGACCTCGGCAATCTCTACATCTCGACCAGCAAGCGCGGCCCCGACGGCGAGCTGCGCATGGTGCCGCTGCGCCAGGTCGCGGAGATCGTCGAGACGACGAGCCCGCAGATCATCAAGCGCCAGGACCTGCAGCGGCGCGTCGCGCTCTACGCCAACGCCGAGGGACGGCCGTCGGGCGACGTCGGCGACGACGTCAAGAAGATCATCAAGGCGACGACGCTGCCGCCCGGCTACCGCTTCGACGTCGCCGGGCAGCAGAAGGACATGCAGGAGTCGTTCAGGCCGCGCTTGGCCGCGCTCGGGCTGGCGATCATCTTCATCTACCTCGTGCTCGCCTCGCAGTTCGCGAGCTTCACGCAGCCGATCGCGATCATGGCGTCGCTGCCGTTCACGCTGATCGGCGTGTTGCTCGCGCTGCTGCTGACCGGCACCACGCTCAACATCTTCTCGATGATCGGCTTCATCATGCTGATGGGGCTGGTGACCAAGAACGCGATCCTGCTGGTCGACTTCGCCAACCGGGCGCGGCGCGGCGGCGCGACGCTCGCACGAGGCGCTGCTCACCGCCGGCCAGGTGCGCCTGCGCCCGATCCTGATGACGACCGCGGCGATGATCTTCGGCATGCTGCCGCTGGCGCTGGGCCTCGGCGAAAGCGGCGAGACGCAGGCGCCGATGGGCCGCGCGATCATCGGCGGCGTCATCACCTCGACGCTGCTGACGCTGGTGGTCGTGCCGGTGATCTACACCTATCTCGACCGGCTGGCCGAGTGGCGC
The DNA here is from genome assembly GCA_963816915.1 of uncultured beta proteobacterium. Lineage (GTDB taxonomy): Bacteria > Pseudomonadota > Gammaproteobacteria > Burkholderiales > Casimicrobiaceae > PALSA-1003. Next base: position 472,040 of record CAWFMK010000004.1, on the reverse strand, counting down.
AAGGCGCGCCGCGAGACACGCGCGCAGCCGGCGCCGCGCAGCCGGCGCCGGCGACTGACGTGCCGCATAGGCCCGGCAATTGACGATCGAGCATGATCGGGCGATCGCGGCTGTACGGCGGCCGGCCGACGACGCTGCGCCTCTTGCGATCGCGAACGCGTCGATGCACGGCGTCGGCACAGCGATCGCACTGAGCGAGACGCGACGCGATGGATTTCGAGCAGGCGCGCTTCAACATGGTCGAGCAGCAGATCCGCACCTGGGACGTGCTCGACCAGGATGTGCTCGACCTGCTGTTCGAGGTGCGGCGCGAAGACTTCGTGCCGCCGCGCTTATCGCGCGCTCGCGTTCGCCGACCTGGAAATCCCGCTCGGCGACGGCGAGCGGATGTGGACGCCCAAGATGGAAGCGCGCGTGCTGCAGGAGCTCGAGCTCGAGCCGCGACGAGTCGGTGCTGGAGATCGGCACCGGCAGCGGCTATCTCTGACCGCGCTGCTCGCGTCGACTGCTGCGCCGAGGTGACCAGTGTCGAGATTCATGCACGCGCTTGCCGCCGAGGCGCAGGCCAAGCTCGCACGCGGCGGCATCGCGCAACGTCCGCGTCGAGGTCGGCGACGGCGCGCGCGGCTGGGGCGACGCGGACCATACGACGCAATCGTGCTCACCGGCTCGACGCCGGTGCTGCCCGATTCGTGGCTGCGAGCAGCTCAAGCCCGGCGGCCGACTGTTCGCCGTCGTCGGCGACGCGCCGGCGATGAGCGCGCGGATGGTGCGCTGGACAGCGCCGGGCGCGATGGCCAGCGAGGATCTGTTCGAGACGGTCATCGCGCCGCTGCGCAACGCGGCGCAGCCGCCGCGCTTCGTGTTTTGAACGCGGCCGGTGCAGCCGCGCGGCGCGCGCAGCGCGGCGCCGCGTCCTGCGTTCCTCGACCGCTGCACGCGAATCCGGCATACCGATGGTCGAAAAGACTGCTTGCGATCGCATGCTCGCGATCGCGACGCCTGCATGCGGCGCGGCTGCCCAGCGCACGCGCCGAGGACCTGCTGCAGATCTATCGCGACGCGCTGGCCAGCGATCCGGTGCTGGCGTCGGCGCGCGCCGACGTGGCAGGCGACGCAGGAGAATCGTGCCGCAGGCGCGCGCCGGGCTGCTGCCCGGCGTGAGCCTTGCCGGCGCATCGCCAACGAGCAGGATTACAACGAGACGCTGCACAGCGATCCGACCACCAAGTTCGCGCAGCGCTTTCCGCAGTACGCGCTACACGGTCTCGGCCAGCCAGCCGCTCTACCGTCCGCAGAACTCGATCGCGCTCGACCAGGCGAAGCAGCAGGTCGGTCAGAGCGACTACGTGCTCGCGTCGGCGCAGCAGGATCTGATCGTGCGCGTCGCGCAGGCGTATTTCGACGTGCTGCTCGCGCACTTCAACATCGAGCTGACCGAGAGCCAGAAGGCGGCGGTCAGCGAGAACCTGGCGCAGGCGAAGCGCAATTTCGAGGTCGGCACCGCGACGATCACCGACACCAACGACGCGCAGGCGAAGTACGACCAGATCGTCGCGCAGGAGATCTCGGCGCGGAACGATCTCGACAACAAGCTCGCGGCGCTGCGTGCGATCATCGGCCGGCTGCCGCAGCGAGCTTCAAGCCGCTTCAACGGCAGACTATCGAGCCCGAGCTGCCCATCGCCCGAACGCGCTCGAGCCCTGGATCGAGAAGGCGCTGCAGCGACAATCTCCAGGTGCGCATCGCGCAGGCCAACTTCGACATCGCGACGCTCGAAGTCGACCGCCAGCGCGCCGGGCACTATCCGACGCTCGACCTGGTCGCGAGCTTCAACCAGGGCTACGCCGGGCGCGGCGGCGTCGACCGCATCTGGCGTCGAACTTCGCCAGCGACTCGCGGCTCGGCGCAGATCGGCGTGCAGCTCAACGTGCCGATCTACCAGGGCGGCTTCGATCGATTCGCAGCGTGCGACAGGCGATCGCCAATCAGGACGCGGCGCGGCAGGACCTCGAAAGCGCGCGGCGCAGCGCGCAGCTGCTGGCGCAGACGTCGTTCGCCGGCGTGACCAGCGGCGTGGCGCAGGTCAAGGCGCTCGAGCAGGCGCTCGCCTCGGCGCAGGTGTCGTACGACTCCAACAAGCTCGGGCTCGAGGTCGGCGTGCGCACCAACCTCGACGTGCTCAACCAGCAGCAGCAGGTGTTCCAGACGCGATTCAATCTCGCGCAGGCGTACTACAACTTCATCATCAACGCGCTCAAGCTCAAGCAGGCGGTCGGCACGCTGAGCGATGTCGACGTCGAGCAGATCAACCGCGATCTGCGCGGCTGAGCGCTTCGCGCCGCCGCATCGCGGCGTCGAGCTGCGGCGCGAGCCATTCGCCACAGACGATCGCGCGGCGCCGCGATGCGCGGCGTGAAAGCGGCCGCGCGCGCTCGCGCATCGCGTCGCGTCGTGACGGATCGGAGAGCAGACGCGACACCGCGTGCGACGCAGCGCATCGGCATCGACGACGCGCCGCGCCGCGCCGGCGGCGACCGCGCCCGGCCGTCGCCTCGCTGAAGTTGAAGGTATGCGGTCCGATCAGCACCGGCGTGCCGACCGCGAGCGGCTCGATCAGATTCTGTCCGCCCAGCGGCAGCAGGCTGCCGCCGACGAACGCCAGGTCGGCCGCGGCGTAGTAGGCGAGCATCTCTCCCATCGAATCGCCGAGCACGACGCCGACGTCGGCGGGCACCGGCGCCGTTTTCGCTGCGGCGCGCGAAGGGCACGCCGCGCGCGCGCAGCAGCTCGGCGACCGCGGCGAAGCGCTGCGGATGGCGCGGCACGATGACCAGCAGCGTCCTCGGCGGCAGCGGCGTGCGCGCCAGCGCGTCGAGAATCAGCGCTTCCTCGCCGTCGCGCGTGCTCGCGGCGACCCACACCGGACGCGTCGCACCGAAGCGCGGCGCGAAGCTCGTCGCCGAGCGATCGCGCGTTCGGCGGGGATGCTGACGTCGAACTTGAGGTTGCCGGTCACCACCGGGTGCGTGCGCGCCCAGCGCCGCGAGCCGCGCGGCGTCGGCGGGCGACTGCGCGGCGACGCCGGCGAGGCGTTCGCAGCATCGGCCGCGTCAGCGCGGCACAGCGCGCGTAGCCGCGCGCCGAGTGCTCCGACAGACGCGCGTTGACCAGGAACAGCGGAATGCCGCGGATCGGCGGCCTGCGCGATGAGGTTGGGCCACAGCTCGGTCTCGAGCGAGGAATCCGGCGGCCGGGCGGAAGTGCTCGAGAAAGCCGTCGACGGCGAAAGGCAGGTCGTACGGAAGCCACGCCTGCACGACGCGTTCGCCGAACAGCGCGCGCCCGGTGTCGCGTCCGGTCGCGGTCATGTGCGTGAGCAGGATCTTCGCGCGCGGATAGCGCGCGCCTGCAGCGCTGCACCAGCGGCAGCGCAGCACGCGTCTCGCCGACCGAGACCGCGTGCACCCAGAGCAGCGGCGCGACGGCGCCGGTCGCGCGTAGCGCCCGAAGCGCTCGCCGATCGCAGCCCGGTATCCCGGCTCGCGGCGTCCGCGCCACCACAGCCGAAACGGCAGCAACGGCAGCGCCGCGGAGCCGAGCAAGCGTGTAGAGCGCGCGCGCGGCTTCCATCAGCAGCCCGGCGCAGGCGACGCATGAGCGTCGCGCCGGCGCGGCGATCGCTTCAGCCGGGCGTTGGCATCGCAGTTCACGATCGCCGAGATCGCGCGCGTCGCGCGCTCGCGCGCTCGACGCCGGCGAGTCGCGGATCGGTGGCGATGAACAGCGCGATCGTCGGCGTTCGCCAAGCGCCGCGGCGAGGTGCACGAGCCCGGTGTCGACGCCGCAGACGAGCTCGGCGCGGGCGAGAAGCGCGGCGAGTCTGCGGCAGGCTCGCGGCGCGGCAGCACGGCGCGCCGGCGATGCCGGCGCGAGTCGCGCGCTGCGCGCCGCCTCGTCGCGCGTTGCCCCACGGCAGCACGACGCGCATGCCCGCGCGCGCGAACTGCGCGATCAGCGCGCGCCAGTGCGCTTCCGGCCAGAGCTTGTCGGCGCGGCTGGTCGCATGCAGGAACACCGCGAACGGCGTCCGTCGCGGCCGGCGTCGAGCGGCGGCGGACGCGAGGCTCGAAATGCGGCGCGCCCGCCGGGCTCGTAGCCGAGCGCCTTGCCGGCGAGCTGCCGGCAGCGATCGATCAGATGCTGCTGCGGGATCGATGCGATGCGTGTGGCGATACAGCGAGCGTCGCCGACCGGCTCCCGGATGCTGGCGCGATCGGGGCCGTGCACCGGGCCGCGCGCAAGCCACGCGATCAGCGCGCCCTTGACCTGCTCCTGCAGGTCGATCACCGCAGTCGTAGCGCTCGCGAGCTGAGCTCGCGGCGAAACGCGGCGAGCTCGCGCCACGTCGCGCGGGCGAGCAGCCGCGTGCCGCCAGCGGCGCAGCGCGACCGGAATGACGCGGCGCACGCCGCGATTCATCGCGACCAGCGCGGCGAAGGGCTCCTCGGCGACCCAGTCGATGGCGATGCCGGGACGATGCCGCGTGCAGGTCGTGCACGATCGGCAGCGCATGCACGATGTCGCCCAGCGACGAAGGGCGGATGATCGAGCGCGCTTGCTCATCAGCGACTGCATTGTCGTCACGCGCGCGCATGCGGCTCGCACGCGGTCGGGCGTCTAGCGCGGTGGATTGCGCAGTGGTTTGCACGTAGAATGCAGCGCGCTCCTGCCGGCCGGCGGCCACGCGCAACGATGACGCAGGCGCTCCACGTTCGACGCGATGTCCGATCCGCACCTCCCCGCTTGCCTTGACCCTCGTGGTGATCACGCGCGACGCCGGCGCGCAACTCGCCGGATTGCCTCGCTTCGGCCGACTTCGCCGCCGAGACGCGTCGTCGTCGATTCCGGCAGCCGCGATGATACCGTAGAAATCGCGCGGCCGCTGCGGCGCGCGCGTGATCGACGCACGAGTGGCTGGGCTTCGGCGCGCAGAAGAATTTCGCCGTGGCGCAGGCGCGCCAACGACTGGGTCCTGTGCCTCGATGCCGACGAGCGCGTCTCGCCCGAGCTTGCGCGGTCGATTCGCGCGGCGCTCGCACGCAGCCGCGACACGACGCGTACGACGATGGCGCGGCGCAATCGCTTTCTCGGACGCTGGCTCGCGCACGGCGAAGGCTATCCGGACTGGAACCTGCGGCTTTTCGATCGGCGCCACGCGCGCTGGAGCGAAGACGTCGTGCACGAGCACGTCGCTCGCCGACGGGCCGCGTCGGTCGCCTCGACGGCGATCTTGCTGCACGCCTCCGCCGAGTCGCTCGACGCCTATCTCGCCAAGCAGAATCGCTACACCACGCTGCAGGCGCAGGCGCTGCTACGCGCGCGGCGAGCGTTCTCCGTTCGGCGCGGCTGGTCGCTCTCGCCGCTGGTCCGCTTCATCCGCTTCTACGTCCTGCGCGCCGGTTTTCTCGACGGCGTCGCCGGGCTTGTGCACATCGCGCATCGGCTGCTTCAACAGCTTCTGCAAGTACGCGAAGCTGCGCGCGCTCGAGCAGGCGGAGACGCGTCGCGATGAAGGTACTGGTGACCGGTGCCGCCGGATTCATCGGCATGCACCTCGCGCAGCGGCTCGCGCGGGACGGCGCCGAGGTCGTCGGCGTCGACAGCTTCGATCCCTACTACGACGTCGCGCTCAAGCGCGCGCGCGCTGCGCGGCTCGCAGCCGCCGGCGTGCGCGTGCGACACGCTCGATCTCGCCGACGCCGGCGCGACCGCGGCGCTTTTCGCGACGGCGGTTTCACGCCATGTCGCGCATCTCGCGGCGCAGCCGGGCGTGCGCTACTCGCTCGTCAATCCGGGCGCGTACATGCGCAACAACATCGACGCCTTCGGCACGGTGCTCGAGGGATGCCGCCACGCGGCGTCGCAGCATCTGGTCTACGCGTCGAGCTCGAGCGTCTATGGCGCCAATCACACGCTGCCGTTCTCCGAGGATCAGAACGTCGATCATCCGGTGAGCCTGTACGCCGCGACCAAGAAGGCCAACGAGCTGATGGCGCACAGCTACAGCCATCTGTACCGCGCTGCCGACGACCGGGCTGCGCTTTTTCACCGTGTACGGTCCGTGGGGCCGGCCCGACATGGCGCCGATGATGTTCACGCGCGCGATTCTCGCAGGCGAGCCGATCAAGGTGTTCAACCACGGCAAGCATGCGGCGCGACTTCACCTACGTCGACGACATCGTCGAAGGCGTCGTGCGCGTGCTGCGCGGCCGCCCCGGCGCGATCGCCGGCGACGCGCTCCGCACGCGATCTACAACATCGGCAACCACAGCGCGGTCGAGCTCGAGACCTTCATCGCCGAGCTCGAGCGGCTGCTCGGCAAGCGCGCGATCAGGGAATACCTGCCGCTGCAGCCCGGCGACGTGCCGGCGACCTTCGCCTCGATCGAGCGCCTCGCGGCGGCGACCGGATTCGCGCCGACGACGCCGCTTGCCGACGGGCTCGCGCGCTTCGTCGCCTGGTATCGCGAGTACTACGCGCCGGTCTGGCGTCGGCGCGCTGAGAAAATGGCGCGCGTGATAAAATTCGCGCCCTTTCGCGTCCGATCAAGCCTCTGGAGCATCGCATGATTCTCGTCACCGGCGGCGCCGGCTTCATCGGCGCCAATTTCGTTCTCGACTGGCTCGCGCCGCGGCGACGAGCCGCGTCGTCAACCTCGACAAGCTCACCTACGCCGGCAATCTCGGCAATCTCGGCGCCGCTCAAGGACGACGCCGCGTCACATCTTCGTGCGCGGCGACATCGGCGATCGCGCGCTGGTCGACGCGCTGCTCGCGACGCACCGGCCGCGCGCGATCGTCAACTTCGCCGCCGAGAGCCACGTCGACCGCTCGATCCACGGGCCGGCGGCGTTCGTCGAGACCAACGTCGTCGGCACCTTCGCGCTGCTCGAAGCGGCGCGCGCCTACTGGGCAGCGCTCGCCGAGCGCCGAGCAGCGCGCGCTTTCGCTTCCTGCACGTCTCGACCGACGAGGTCTACGGCTCGCTCGGGCCGCAGCGAGCCGGCGTTCTCCGAGACGCACGCCGTACGCGCCGAACAGCCCGTACTCGGCGTCGAAGGCCGCGTCCGATCATCTGGTGCGCGCGTATCACCACACCTACGGCCTGCCGACGCTGACCACCAACTGCTCGAACAACTACGGTCCGTGCCAGTTTCCCGAGAAGCTGATCCCGCTGATGATCCACAACGCGCTCGGCGGGCAAGCCGCTGCCGGTCTACGGCGACGGCCGGCAACGTGCGCGACTGGCTCTACGTCGGCGACCACTGCGCGGCGATCCGCGCGGTGCTCGAGCGCGGGCGGCCGGGCGAGACCTACAACGTCGGCGGCGACGCCGAGACGACCAACCTCGACGTCGTGCGACACGCTGTGCCGCGATGCTCGCCGAGCTGCGGCCGGGCCGCGACTACGCGAGCGCAGATCACGTTCGTCAAGGACCGGCCCGGCCACGACCGCCGCTACGCGATCGACGCGCGAAGATCCGCGCGCGAGCTCGGCTGGGCGCCGCGCGAGAGCTTCGAGTCCGGGCTGCGCGCGCACCGGTGCGCTGGTATCTCGACAATCGCGCGCGTGGCTGCGCGCGCGGTGACGAGCGAGCGAGTACCAGAACATGGATCTCGCTGCAACTACGCGCGCTCGAGCGGCTCACCGCCGCTGCGCGGAGCGCGCACGCAGGTCATGCGCAAGGGCATCATCCTCGCCGGCGGCTCGGGCACGCGGCTCTATCCGGTGACGCAGGTGCTGTCGAAGCAGCTGCTGCCGGTCTACGACAAGCCGATGATCTACTACCCGCTGTCGACGCTGATGCTCGCCGGCATCCGCGACATCCTGCTCATCTCGACGCCGCAGGACACGCCGCGCTTCGCGCAGCTGCTCGGCGACGGCGCGCGCTGGGGCATCAGCCTATCGCTACGCGGTGCAGCCGTCGCCCGACGGGCTCGCGCAGGCGTTCGTCATCGGCCGCGAGTTCGTCGGCGACGACGCGTCGCGCGCTGGTGCTCGGCGACAATATCTTCTACGGCCACGATCTGCAGCCGATGCTCGCAGCGCGCCAGCGACGCGCAGCGACGGCGCGACGGTCTTCGCCTATCCGGTGGCCGATCCCGAGCGCTACGGCGTCGTCGAGTTCGACGCGACGGGCCGCGTGCTGAGCCTCGAGGAAAAGCCGGCGCAGCCGAAGTCGCGCTACGCGGTGACCGGCCTCTACTTCTACGACAACGCAGGTGCTCGACATCGCGCGCCGAGCTCAAGCCGTCGGCGCGCGGCGAGCTCGAGATCACCGACGTCAACCGCGCCTATCTCGAGCGCGGCGAGCTCGCGGTCGAGGTGATGGGCCGCGGCATGGCGTGGCTCGACACCGGCACGCACGAATCGCTGCTCGAGGCCGCGCAGTACATCGAGACGATCGAGCGCCGGCAGGGCCTCAAGATCGCCTGTCCCGAGGAGATCGCCTACCGGCTGGGCTACATCGATGCGCCGGCGCTCGAAGCGCTCGGCGCAGCCGATGGCGAAGAACGGCTACGGGCAGTACCTGCTCGCGCTGCTGCGCGAGCCGCGCAGTGCGCTGACGCGATGAAGGTCACGCCGACGGCACTGCCGGATGTGCTGCTCGATCGAGCCGCAGGTGTTCGGCGATGAGCGCGGCTTCTTCTTCGAGAGCTACAACCGCCGCGCGTTCGCCGAGGCGGGGCTCGACGCCGAGTTCGTGCAGGACAACCACTCGCGCTCGGCGCCGCGGCGTGCTGCGCGGCCTGCACTACCAGATCGAGCACGCGCAGGGCAAGCTGGTGCGCGTGGTCGCGGGCGAAGTCTTCGACGTCGCGGTCGACATTCGCCGCAGCTCGCCGACCTTCGGCCGCTGGGTCGGCGTCGACGCTCTCGGCGGAGAACAAGCGCATGCTGTGGATTCCGCCGGGCTTCGCGCACGGCTTCCTGGTCGTGTCCGACGCCGCGGAGTTCCTCTACAAGACGACCGACTACTGGTATCCCGGAGCACGAGCGCACGCTGCTGTGGAACGATCCGGCGCTCGGCATCGAGTGGCCGCTTGCCGGGCGCGCCGATGCTCGCGGCCAAGGACGCCGCCGGACGCCCGCTGGCGTCGGCCGACGTCTACCCGTGACGCGCCCGGCGATCCTGCTCACCGGCGCCGCCGGACAGCTCGGCTTCGAGCTGCGCGCAGCTGCTTCCGGCGCACGGCGAGGTCGCGCGCTCGACCGCGCGGCCTCGACCTTGCGCGACGCCGACGCGATCGTCGCGACGCGTGCGAGCGCTGCGCCCGCAGCTCATCGTCAACGCGGCTGCCTACACCGCGGTCGACCGGGCCGAAGCCGACGCCGAGCCAGCGCGCAGCGATCAACGCCGACGCGCCCGCGATCCTCGCCGAAGAAGCGCAGCGCCTCGGCGCGCTGCTCATCCATTATTCGACCGACTACGTGTTCGACGGCGCGGCAAGCGAGCCCTATCGCGGAAGATGCGCCGACGCAACCCGCTCAGCGTCTACGGGCGCAGCAAGCTGCGACGGCGAGCGCGCGATCGCAGCCGCCGGCGTGCGCCCACCTGATACTTCGCACGAGCTGGGTCTACGGCGCGCGCGGCAGCAATTTCCTGCTCACCATGCAACGACTTGCGCGCGAGCGCGACGAGCTGCGCGTCGTCGCCGATCAGATCGGCGTGCCCAACTGGAGTCGCGACCTGGCGCGCGCGATCGCGACGCTGGTCGGCCGGCGGCGTGCACGACGTTGGCGGAGCGGGGCGGTCTGTATCACCTGAGCGCGCGGCGGATGCGACCAGCTGGTTCGACTTCGCGCGCGCGATCGTCGGCGACAGGGTGCGTCGCGTGCTTCCGATCACGACCGCGGAATATCCGACGCCGGCGCGGCGCCCCGCCTATGGTGTGCTGGCGACGAGCAAGTTCGAGCGCGTCTTCGGTTTCGCGCTCGCGCACTGGCGCGATGCGCTGGCGCGCTGCCTGCAGTCGCAGGACTGACGCCCCGATTACGCGCCAGGTCAGAAATCGAGATGTGCCCGCACGGCATTACCGACCGAAATCGAGGAACCGGCGCCGGCGCTGACGATCGCATTCATTCCGAACGCGACGCCGGCGAGTTCGGCGTCGTGTCGATAACTCGCGAGGGTGGGCAACGGCTCGACGCCCGCCTCGGCGGTTTCCTGGTCGATGGTCGTAATGCGGCAACGGGTGCACGGTTTGACCAAGAGCAACTTCACGCGGCCGATACCCAGTTCCGCGCAGTGGTCCTCGTCGAATGCCTCGACGCCGGACAGCACGATGTTGGGACGAAAGCGGTTCATCGGCAGCGCGCTATCGAGGCGCGAGTTGAGGTCAGCCAGCGAGGCTTCCGATACCACCAGGACCGGGTAGCCGTCGGCGAACGCATGGTGCGCGCCACTGTCGCCGGCGTAGTCGGGATTGCAGTAGCGTCGTTGCGCCGGGTCGAAACGAGCGAGGCGAAGCGGCGCGCCGGTCCAGCGCGACAACCAGTCCGCGGCCTCGTCACCCTGGTCCCACGCCGGCAAGGTATCGCGCCAGACCGTGACCTCGGTCACGACCGTGGGCTGCTTCAGGTCGATGTTGAGTTGTGGAAGGCCGGGCGCGGACAGTTGCAGCGCGTCGGACTGCAGCACGGGGATGATCTGCGCCAGCCGCGGCTGCTCGCGTTGCGTCACGAAGCGCCCGTCGCGATCGACGATCAGCCACTCGCGATCGTGCTCGAGGCCGCGCGTAGTAAGCCGCGCGCGTGGCAGGGCGAGTCCACGACAACTCTTGACCGGATAGATGAACAGCGCGGCCAGCGTGGCGTTCATTGCGTGCGCTGCGCCTGATGCGCGCAAGGCTGTGTCATCGCACGTTCAAACGCGGCGTGCAGCTGCTCAACGACGAAGCGGCGGGGTGCTATTCGGTCGTGCCGCGCAGGCCCGATGCGTACTGGGTCACGGCGTGCATCTCTTCGTCGCTCATGTGCGCGGCGACCTGTGCCATGACCCTGCCGTTGACGTCCTTGCCCGCCTTGTCCATCCCGCGCTCGCCCGCCTTGAACGCCTTGAGCTGCGCCAGCGTGTAGTCGGCGTACTGACCGGACAGACGCGGATAGCGCGCTGGAACGCCCGCACCGCTCGGAAGGTGACACGCAGCACAGGCCGGCAACCCGGTTCCGGTATTGCCACCCCGGAAGATCTTCTGCCCCGCCAGCGCAACATCGCGATCCTTGGCGCCCATCGGCTTGGGTTTCTGTTCCGAGAAGTAAATGCCCAGTGCGCGCATGTCCTCGGGCGAAAGCATCGCCGCCATCGACGCCATGATCGGATTGTTGCGAATGCCGTTCTTGAAGTGATCGAGCTGGAGGGTAATATAGGCCGCCTGCTGGCCGGCCAGGTTGGGGTTGGCGGGGCTGATGCTGTTGCCGTCGACACCATGGCACGCGGCGCAGACCTGTTCGGCGGTTTGCTTTGCCTTGGCCAGATCGGGCTTCGCCGCTGGCTCGGCCATCGCCGGAGAATGGGCTGCCATGGCGATCGAGGCCGCCGCCAGCCACAACGCGTATCTCATGAATCGAGCTCCCTGATGCTTGTGAGGATGGAACGGACGCCGTGTCACCGCGCCTTGCGAATCGCGCGCCTGCGTGACCGCTGAAAACATGCCGACACGGCCTGAAACCCCCAATCCGCCGCGTATTGTACCGAAAGTGCCTGGACGGGCCGAGGAACGGCCCGGTGCGGTTCATCCTCTGCGGCACGCTGAATTCGTCACCACTGCTGCACAATGGGACCAGCTTCCGCGGGGCGGCGCGCCGGAGATAGCGGTCGCCGGCCGCTCCAACGCGGGCAAATCGTCTGCGATCAACGCGCTCTCGCAGCGTACAAGGCTCGCATACGTGAGCAAGACGCCGGGGCGCACCCAACACATCAATATGTTCAGGCTGACCTCGGGCGCGCTGCTCGCCGACTTGCCCGGCTACGGCTACGCGCGTGTGCCCGAGGCGATGCGGCGTCACTGGCAGCATTTCATCGCGAGGTACCTCGCCGAGCGCGCGCCCTTGATCGGCCTGCTGATCGTTATGGACGCGCGGCATCCGCTGACCGACCTCGACACGCAGCTGCTCGACTGGTTCCTGCCATCCGGGCGGCCGGTGCACATCATGCTCACCAAATGCGACAAGCTCGGCCGTCAATCGCAGGCGCAGACGCTCGCACGGGTGCGCCGGGCACTCGATGAACGGTACGGCGCATCGGCGACGCACTTCGGCGTCCAGTTGTTTTCAGCCACCCACAGTGTGGGCATTGCCGAAGTCGAGGCGGTGATCGCGGGCTGGCTGGGGCTACTGGCAAGCTAACGCGCGGCGCACGACAAAGAAAAGGCCCCGACATCAAGGGGAGTGATGGCGGGGCCCAGGAACGCTCTGCAGCTCGTCTGGAGACGCAACCGAGAGCACCCGCTCAGGGAGGAAAGCGGGAGACGATGATCCGTCTGTAAATTCAGACCATCGACGTTGGACCGAGTTCCGAAAGAAGTGTCGATGAATGTAAAAGATCGATTCAGGCGACGTCGCGATAAAAACCACTGCGTCATTGCTGATAACGCGTTGCGCCGCGCGCAGCTTGCGCGCTACGATGCTGCGGCTGCCACTGACTGGGCGAACACACCTCGACTTGATCATGACCCTGCGATTCACCGGAAAATTCCCTGATCGACGGCACCGCCGCATGCGTCGCGATGAATTCTCGCGGCGCCTGATGCGCGAGCATCGGCTTACGTGCGATGACCTCATCTATCCGGTGTTCGTGCAGGAAGGGAACGGTCGCGAAGATGCAGTCGCGTCGCTGCCTGGAGTGTCGCGGAAGAGCATCGACCGCCTGCTTCGCGACGCCGAGCGCTGCGCACAGCTCGGTATTCCGGCGCTGGCGTTGTTTCCGGTGATTGGATCGGAACTGAAATCGCTCGATGCCGCCGCGGCCTGGGACGCGCAGGGCTTGGTGCCTCGCGCGGTGCGCGCGCTGAAATCCCGCTTCCCTGCGCTCGGCGTGATCACCGACGTGGCGCTGGACCCCTACACCAGCCACGGCCAGGACGGACTGCTCGATCGCCACGGGCTACGTCGCCAACGACGCGACCGTGACCGCGCTGGTGCGCCAGGCGCTGTGTCACGCCGAAGCGGGCGTCGACGTCGTCGCCCCGTCCGACATGATGGATGGACGCATCGGCTCGTTGCGTTCTGCGCTGGATGCAGCGGGCTTCGACCGTCCCCGTATCCTCGCCTACTCGGCGAAGTATGCGTCGGCGTTCTACGGCCCCTTCCGTGACGCGGTCGGATCGGCGGCCAACCTCGGCGGAGGCGACAAGCACACCTACCAGATGGATCCGGGCAACAGCGACGAAGCGTTGTGGGAGGTGTACCTCGACCTCCAGGAGGGCGCCGACATGGTGATGGTCAAGCCCGGCATGCCCTATCTCGACATCGTTTACCGCGTGAAACAGGCTTTCGGCGTGCCTACCGCGGTGTATCAAGTCAGCGGCGAGTACGCGATGCTCAAGGCTGCGTCAGCCAATGGCTGGCTCGATGAGCGCGCCTGTGCACTGGAGTCGCTTACCGCGTTCAAGCGTGCGGGAGCCGACGCGATCCTCACGTACTTCGCGCTCGACGCAGCGACCTGGATCGGCTCCTAGTCGATCTTTAGCGAAGTGCTGCCGCGTTGGCGTCCAGCAGGGCCCGCAATTCGCTGCGTGACAGCCGCGCGTCCTCGTCCCGGCGCAGTCGGTTCCGCCTTTGTTGCGGAGTTACAACATGCAGGCGCACCGCAGCCTGGCCGCGGCCCGCGATGAGCACGGATGCCAGCGTTCCCGCCAAGGGCGCGTAGTCGACACCGGCGTTGATCAGTGCCATCTCCACATTCTTAGGGTCCTCCGCCTCCAGTTCCAGGCGGATGTCGCTGTGCTCCGTCGCCCACCCCGCGGCGACGCCTCCGGTCAGCACCGGGTTCCACGCGGCGAGCTGGTCCATCCAGTGCAAGGCCGCAGCGCGCTGCTCCCTTAACGAGGCAGCTTGGGCCTCTGGCCGGAACAGGCTGTTGTAATTACGCAACGCTTGCTCGACCTCGTCATTCGCGGGCAAGGACTCGCTGTCGGACAGGCCGAGTTCGCGGCAGGCCTTGCGCTTGGCGGCGGACCAATCGCTGAAGCCGTGCTCGGCGATGAGCCTCGCTGCAGCTTGGGCGATTCGCGCTCGACTGCGCAATCCGCGGGGCGATTCCGGGCGCGTCATGCTCTAGAACAGCTGGTTACGCACTTCCCGCGGCGCCTGCGTGTTGGCCGGCGCGAGAGCATCCTCGCGGGCGCGCGGAGGAAATTCGGCGTAGAAATACTCGGCGACGCCACCGCCGTCGTTTTCCCGCAGGCCGGTTTCGGCGTTGATCCGCGCGACCAGGACGCCTTCGGGCGTCTTGAGCGGCGCCTCCGGCACGCCCTTAAGTGACTTGGCCATGTACGCCATCCAGATCGGCAGCGCCGCCACCGCGCCGGTCTCGCTGGTTGCCCAGCGTCCGCGGCTGATCGAAGCCGATCCATGCGACAGCCACCTCGAGGCATTGAAGCCGCAGAACCAGGCGTCGACGTTCTCGTTGGTGGTTCCGGTCTTGCCGGCCAGGTCCTGACGTCCGAGCTGCATCGCACGCGCGCCGGTACCGGCGCGCACGACGTCGCGCAGCATGGTGGTCATGATGAATGCGTTGCGCGGATCGATCACGCGCTCCGCGGTCGTTCCTGCCAGCGCCGGCTCGGCCTTGGAGAGGACGTTGCCGCGGCTGTCGACGACGCGGTCGATCAGGTAAGGCGTGACGTGATAGCCGCCATTGGCGAACACCGCGTATGCCGCGACCATCTGCATCGGCGTCGCCGCGCCCGCGCCGAGTGCCATCGGCAGATAGGGCGGGTGCAGCTTCGGATCGAAACCGAAGCGCGAGATGTAGTCCTGCGCGTACTTGCGGCGCGATTGCCTGCATGCACCCGCACGGTCACCAGGTTCTTCGACTTCATCAGCGCCGTCCGCAGGCGCATCGGACCGTCGAACTTGCCGTCGTAGTTCTTCGGCTCCCATGCGTCGCCGCCGGTCTGCGCCGCATCGAAATACAGCGGCGCGTCGTTGACGACCGTCGCCGGGCTGAAGCCCTTTTCGAGCGCGGCGGAATAGATGAACGGCTTGAACGCACGAGCCGGGCTGGCGCAGCGCCTGCGTCACGTGGTTGAACTTGTTGCGGTCGAAGTCGAATCCGCCGACCAGCGACAGGATCGCGCCGTCGGTGGGCCGCAGCGACACGAACGTCGACTCGACCTGCGGCATCTGCGCGATCTGCCAGCGCGCCCTTGTCGTCGCGGCTGACGCGGATGACCGCGCCGCGCCGGATCCGGCTCGCGGCCGGCGCCTTGTCGCCAAGCGAACGCGCGGCGAACTTGAGGCCGTCGCCGGTGATCGAGACCATGTCGCCGTCGCTGCGCACGGCCTTGACCTCGCTCGGCGGAGGCGTCGAGCACGATCGCGGCATAGAGATTGTCGCTGTCGTTGAGATCCTGGAAAGCGCGATCGAGCGCGTTGTCGAGCTCGCCAGGGTCGGTGGGCAGGCTTACAAAGGCTTCAGGCCCGCGATAGCCGTGTCGTCGGTCGTAGTCGAACACGCCGCGGCGCACGGCCGCGTAGGCGGCGTCCTGGTCGGCTTTGCGCATCGGTCGTGTAGACGGTCAGCCCTCGCGTGTAGCTTTCGTCGCCATACGCTTCGATGACCGCCTGGCGCGCCATTTCAGCGACGAATTCCGCGTGCGCGGAGTTGTCGCGCAGGTTCTGGCGAACGACCAGCGGTTTCGTCAGAGGCCTGCCTGAACTGATCATCGGTGATGAACCTGAGCTCGTGCATCCGGCGCAGCACGTAGAGCTCGCGAGCATGCGCGCGCTTCGGATTGGCGACCGGGTTGTAGGCAGAAGGCGCCTTGGGCAGTCCGGCAAGCATGGCCGCCTCGGCAACGTCCACCTGTGAAAGCGGCTTGCCGAAATAGATCTGCGCGGCAGCGGCGAAGCCGTACGCCCGCTGGCCGAGGAAGATCTGGTTGACGTACAGCTCGAGAATCTCGTCCTTGCTCAGGCTGGCTTCGATCTTGTACGCAAGCAGGACCTCGCGAAGCTTGCGAGTGAGCGTTCGCTCACGAGTCAGGAAGAAGTTGCGCGCCACCTGCATCGTGATCGTGCCTGCGCCCTGCTGCGTCCCGCTGGTAAGGTTGGCGAGGGCGGCGCGCGCGACCGACAAGTAGTCGACCCCGCCGTGCTGGTAGAACCGCTCGTCCTCGGCGGCCAGAATGGCCTGGCGCATGATCTGCGGCACGTCCTGGATCTTCACGATGGCCCGCCGTTCTTCACCAAATTCCCCGAGCAGATCGCCGTCCGCGGAGAGGATTCGCAACGGGATCTTGGGCTGGTAGTCGGTCAGCGTCTCCAGCGACGGTAAAGTAGGATAAAGCAGAGCAAAGACAAAGGCTCCCAGGAGGGCCCCGACCAGCGCCAACCCAAATACAACAGAGGCGAGATAGATCAGCCAGCGCTTTAGCATGTATGAATGAAAGTTACTGAGAGGATGGCCTGGCAGCGACGATTATATGCAGTGTTACAACTCAAAATAAACTTGAAAAAAAGCGTTTTACAAGGCTTATACTTGCTGCTAGCATTTAATGTAAATTATATGTAATCGGCCTAAGCATTCCCATGCTGAAGGAAAAACTCGATTCCGCGTTTGCGTTTCTGCAGACGAAGGCGCCGCCGCTGATCGGAGTCGACATCAGCTCGTCGGCGCTCAAGCTCGTCGAGCTTTCCGAAGCCGGCAAAGGAGTCTATCGCCTTGAGCGTTACGCCATCGAGCCGCTGCCCAAGGATGTCGTGAGCGACGGCAACATCGCCAACCTCGACCAGGTCAGCGAAGCGCTGCGCCGCGCGCATAAGCGTCTTGGTACGCGCAATCGCAACATCGCGATGGCCCTCCCCACCGCGATGGTCATCACCAAGAAGATCATCGTCCCTGCCGGCCAGACTGAGGAAGAGCTCGAGCTGCAGGTCGAGACCGAAGCCAACCAATACATCCCGTTCGCACTCGACGAAGTCAACCTCGACTTCCAGATCCTGGGGCCTGCGCCCAACAATCCCGAAGAGGTCGAGGTGCTGATCGCCGCCTCGCGCAAGGAAAAGGTCGAGGACCGGGTGGCGATCGCCGAGGCTGCGGGGCTCAAGCCCCGCGTCATGGACGTCGAGTCCTACGCCACCGAAGAGGCGTTTCGAATGGTCGTCTCCGTCGCTGCCTGCGAACGGGCGCGACCAGAACATCGCCCTGGTCGACATCGGTGCGCACGTGATGCACTTCTACGTCCTGCGCAACAATCAGATTCTGTTTTCGCGCGACCAGGCTTTCGGCGGCAATCAGTTGACCCATGACATCCAGCGAGCGTTCAATCTATCGCCGGAAGAAGCGGAGTCGGCGAAGAAAAATGCGGGACTGCCGGAGAATTATGACGCCGACGTGCTGCAGCCGTTCATGGAGACCCTCGCGCTGGAAGTGACCCGTGCGCTGCAGTTCTTCTTCACCTCGACGTCCTACAACCAGGTCGACCAGATCGTGCTGGCCGGCGGCTGCTCGCTGCGTCCCGGGCTCGACGAGCTCGTCGCCAAGCGCGCCGGCGTCAATACCATCATCGGCAACCCGTTCGCCAGCATGACGGTTTCGGACCGCATCCGTCCGCGGCAGCTCGCCGCCGATGCGCCCTTGCTGCTCATCGCGTGCGGTCTGGCACTGCGCAGCTTCGAATAGCCATGGTCCGCATCAACCTACTGCCGCACCGCGAGCAGAAGCGCCTGGCGCGCCAGCGCCAGTTCGTATCACTGGCCATCGGGCTGGCAGTGCTCGCATTGGCCGTCATCGGGCTGGTGCACGTGGTCATCGCTGCGCGCATCGAAAACCAGAACAGCCGTAACGCCCTGCTCAAGACTGAGATCGCCAAGCTCGACGAGCAGATCAAGGAGATCGACAAGCTGCGCGAGCAAACGCAGGCGCTGCTCGCCCGCAAGCAGATCGTCGAGACCCTGCAGTCGAACCGGACCGAAGCGGTGCATGCTGCTCGACCAGCTCGTGCGCCAGCTGCCCGACGGCCTGTACCTGCGTTCGGTCAAGCAGAACGGGGCCAAGGTCACCCTGATCGGCTACGCGCAGTCGAACGCGCGCGTGTCGACGCTGATGCGCAACATCGAAAGCTCGCCATGGCTCGGTTCGCCCGAGCTGGTGGAGATCAAGTCGGTCGCGCTCGACAAGCAGAAGGTCAACGAATTCACGCTCAATCTGCAGATGAAGCGGCCCACCGACCCGAACGCGAATGCCGCGGGCGCCCCGCCCGGGTCTCCCGCCGTCGCTGCCAAGGGAGCGAAGTAAATGAATCTCGACGACATTCGCCGGCTGAACTTCAAGGATGCGGGCAGCTGGCCACTGCTGCCCAAGGTGATGGTGCTCGGAGCGTTGTTCCTGGTCATCGTCGCCGCCGGCGGGTTTCTCGATTGGAAAGACCAGCTCGAGGCGCTCGACAAGCAGCAGGACGAGGAGACGAAGCTTCGCCAGAGTTACGCCGAGAAGAAAGCCAAGGCGGTCAACCTCGAGCTCTACGTCCAGCAGCTGCGTGAGATCGAGCAGTCCTTCGGCGCGTTGCTCAAGCAGCTCCCCAACAAATCCGAGATGGACGCGCTGCTCACCGACATCAATCAGGCGGGGCTTGGGCGAGGCCTTGCAGTTCGAGCTGTTCCGCCCCGCGTCGCAGGAGCGCATCGCCGACTTCTATGCGGAGCTGCCGATCAGTGTGCGCGTCACCGGCAGCTATCACGACATGGGTGCCTTCGCGAGCGACGTCGCGCAGCTTCCCCGGATCGTGACGCTCAACGACATCGGCATCGTCAACGACAAGGGCACCCTGACGATGGAGGCGACGGCGAAGACCTTCCGCTACCTCGACGAAGAGGAAATCGCCAAGCAGCGCAAGGCGGCGAAGGAAGCGAAGGAGAAGGGCAAGAAATGAGCCGCCGAGCGCTGTTCTGCGGAGCGATGGCGTTGCTGCTCGCCGGCTGCGGCGGGGAGAGCCATCAGGACTTGCGCGCCTGGATGCAGGAGCAGGGGAAAGGCGTCAAGGGCAAGCTCGATCCGCTGCCGCAGGTCAAGCCGTACGAGCCGTTCACGTACAACGCATTCGATCTGCCCGACCCATTCAAGCCGCGCAAGATCGAGCCGCTGAAAGGCGGCAGCAAACTCGCGCCCGACCTCAATCGCCGCAAGGAGCCGCTCGAGGCCTATCCGCTGGAGTCGCTGCAAATGGTGGGCACGTTGCAGCGAGGCAAGAACACCTACGCGCTGGTACGCACGACCGGACAAGGATATCTATCAGGTCAAGGTAGGCAACTACATGGGCCAGAATTTCGGCGTCGATCGTCGACATCAACGACGGCGAAGTCAGGCTCAAGGAACTCGTGCAGGACGGCGCAGGCGACTGGACCGAGCGATCGAGCACGATCCAGCTCGCCGAGGCAGAACAACGACAGGGAGCGACGCAAATGAAGCGCGACCGAACGATTCGAACCCGAACGGCGGCCCGCTTGGGGCATGGCATTGCTGCTGGGAGCGCTGCTTTTCGTGGCCGGAGTCGGACAGGCGATGGCGCAAGGCGCCAACAGCATCGAAAGTCTCACCGTGTCGAAAGGGACTTCCGGTCGCACCATCGTGAAGTTCATCGCTCAAGTCGCCGCTGGCCAATCCGCCCGCTGGATTCGCGATCAACAATCCTCCGCGCATCGCGCTCGACTTTCTCGACACCGGCAATGGCCTCGGACGCACCGCGCAGGAAGTCAGCGACCCGGCGCTGCGCAGCCTCAATGTCGTACAGGCGGGCAACCGCACGCGCGTCGTCTTCAACCTCAACAAGCCGCAGACCTTCGAGACGCAGATCGAAGGCAATGCCGTCCTGGTCACGCTGTTCGACCAGGCCGACCGCCGAGCGCCGATGCGACTACCGTCGTCCCGCTTCGCCGAGGCGCGCGCCGGGCGAGGCCAGCACGCGCTTCGCGACGTCGATTTCCGCCGCGGCAAGAACGGCGAGGGTCGCATCATCGTCGACCTCTCCGACAGCTCCACGGGCATCGACATCCGTCAGCAGGGCAAGACGCTGATCGTCGACTTCATCAAGACCACGCTGCCGCGCAACCTCGAGCGCCGGCTCGACGTGGGCGACTTCGGCTACGCCGGTGCTCACGATCGACACCTTCGCGCAGGGCGGCAACGCGCGCATGGTCATCGAGCCCAAAGGGCTGTGGGAACACTCGGCGTATCAGACCGACAACCGCTTCATCGTCGAGATCAAGCCGATCCAGGAAGATCCGAACAAGCTCACGCAGGGCACGCGCGCGGGCTACAAGGGCGAGAAGCTGTCGCTCAACTTCCAGAATGTCGAGGTGCGCGCGGTGCTGCAGGTGATCGCCGACTTCACCGGCCTCAACATCATCACCAGCGACACCGTCACCGGTAGCCTGACGCTGCGCCTGAAGGACATCCCATGGGATCAGGCGCTGGACATCATCATGCAGACCAAGGGTCTCGACATGCGCAAGAACGGCAACGTCGTGCTTATCGCGCCGCGCGAGGAACTCGCGGTCAAGGAGAAGCAGCAGCTCGAGGCGCAGCTGCAGATCAGCGAGCTCGAGCCGCTGATTACCGAATCGTTCCAGCTCAATTACATGAAGGTCGCAGGACTTTCAGAATTTCCTCGCCACCAACAGGCAGCAGCAATTCGGCCTCGGCGCCGGACAGACGGCGACGACCGGAGGCCAGGGCTCGATTCATCTCCAAGCGCGGCGTGGCCTTCGTCGATCCGCGCACCAACATACTGTTCGTGTCCGACACCGCGGCGCGCCTGGAGGAAGTCAGGCGCATCGTCCGGCAGCTCGACGTTCCGATCCGGCAGGTGACGATCGAGAGCCGCATCGTGATCGCCGACGACAAGTTCAGCCGCCAGCTCGGCATCCGTTTCGGCATGCAAACCGGGTTCACGCTGCAAAACCGCTACGCCGGCGGCATCGGCGGCAGCCTTGCCACGCAGCCCGTGGTGCACGACCAGCGGCAACACGATCACCCGCGACACGCGCACACAGACGCCGTACGAGCTGGCGTCGGGGATTGCAAGCGCGGGCTATTCGGACTCTCCGCAGCTCAACGTCAATCTTCCCGTTCCGAACCCTGCCGGCCAAATCGCGCTGACCCTTATCAATCTGGGCAGCGGCAACCTGATCAACCTAGAGCTCTCTGCGCTCGAGGCGGACAGCCGTGGCAAGGTCGTGTCGAGTCCGCGCGTAGTCACGCAGGACAACGAGCAAGGC
Source organism: uncultured beta proteobacterium (assembly GCA_963816915.1). Classification (GTDB taxonomy): domain Bacteria; phylum Pseudomonadota; class Gammaproteobacteria; order Burkholderiales; family Casimicrobiaceae; genus PALSA-1003. Next base: position 450,537 of record CAWFMK010000004.1, on the reverse strand, counting down.
ATCGATCGAGCAGGGCACCGAAATTCCGTACGTGACGCCGGGGACCGCCAACAGTCCGGCGACGGTGCAGTTCAAGAAGGCGGTGCTGCGTCTCGACGTCACCCCGCAGATCACGCCCGACAACCGCGATCATCATGATCGTCGAAATCCGCAAGGACTCGGTGGGGCAGCAGGTCAATCTGGGCAACGGATTCACGGTACCGGCGATCGACACCAAGAATGTCACCACGCAGATCACCGTCAACAACGGCGACACGGCGGTCATCGGCGGCATCTACGAAGAAGTCGGTGAACAACGACGTCACCAAGGTTCCGTTCCTGGGCGATCTGCCGATTCTTGGCTATCTATTCAAGACGACCGACAAAGCCATCGAGAAGCAGGAGCTGCTGATCTTCCTGACGCCGCGCGTTCGTCAAGGATTCGGTGACCGCGGTTCGTTAGCCTGCCCGGGTCGCCGGCGTCTCGTCTCCACTGGCCCGAGAATGTAGAATGCCCCGATGCACCTGCATCGGGGCAATTTATTTCTGGTCGGCATGCCCGGAAGCGGCAAGTCCACGCTCGGCCGCTTGCTTGCCAAGCGACTCGACAAGCACTTCTACGACACCGACGTCGAGCTAGAGCACCGGCTCGGTGTAAGCATTCCGGTAATTTTCGAGCTCGAGGGTGAGCCCGGATTTCGCGATCGCGAGGCGAGCATCGTCATCGAGTTCGCCGGCATGGCCAACGTCATTCTCGCCACCGGCGGCGGGGCGATCCTGCGCGCGCCCAACCGCGAAGCGCTCAAGCAGAACGGCACCGTGCTCTACCTGCACGCGACGCCCGATACGCTCTGGGAGCGCACACGCCGCAGCAAGCACCGGCCGCTGTTGCAGGCAGCCGATCCCAGGGCGCGGCTCAACGAACTCTACACTTTTCGCGATCCTATTTATCGCGAGGTCTCCGATTTCGTGGTCGAATCGGATAGCGACCAGGCGGTGCGTCTCGCGCAGCGCCTCGAGCAGCAAATGCGTGCCGCGGCGCGCGCCTGACGTGGCGACCTTGGCGATTCCCATGGCTTGCGGCGCATGCGTACGCTGACGGTCGCCCTGGGCGAGCGCAGCTATCCCGTGCAGATCGGGCGCGGGTTGCTCGGGCGCGCCGACGAGCTGCTGCCGCGACTACGCACTCCGCGAACCTTCGTTGTCACCAATCCCGTCGTGGCGCGATGGCACCTGCGCCCGCTGCAGGATGCGCTGTCGCGTGCCGGCATACGTTGCGACGCGATCATGATTCCCGACGGCGAGGCGCATAAAGACCGCGACACGCTGCATTCGATCCATACGCGCCTGATCGAGCTGCGCGCAGAGCGCTCGTCACTCTTGATCGCGCTGGGCGGCGGCGTGGTGGGTGACGTTGCCGGCTTCGCTGCGGCAACCTACCAGCGCGGCATGCCGGTCGTGCAGATGCCGACAACGCTCCTGGCGCAGGTGGACTCGTCGGTCGGTGGCAAGACCGCGGTCAATCATCCGCTCGGGAAGAACATGATCGGGACTTTCTACCAGCCGGCCGCGGTGATCATCGACACGGCAACGCTCGATACGCTCCCCGATCGCGAGCTCGGCGCGGGCCTTGCCGAAGTGATCAAGTACGGCGCCGCCTGCGATGCACGATTCTTTTCCTGGCTGGAATCGACGCTCGAGAGCGTGCGTTCGCGCGATGCCGATGCGCTCGAGCATGCGATTTTCGAGAGCTGCCGGATCAAGGCCGCGGTGGTCGCTTCCGACGAGCGTGAAGCCGGCGAACGCGCACTGCTCAACTTCGGGCACACCTTCGGGCACGCCATCGAGGCGGCGACAGGCTACGACGGGTCGTGGCTGCACGGAGAGGCAGTATCCGCCGGCATGGTTATCGCGGCGGAGCTCTCAACGCGGGTGAGCACGCTCGCGGGTGTCGACAGCGGCCGTGTCCACGCGTTGCTCGAGCGCGCGCGTCTGCCTGTGCGCGCCCCGGCGCTGGGCATCGAGCGTTACCTCGAGTTGATGGCTCGCGACAAGAAAGTCGACGCCGGCAAAATGCGCTTCGTGATCCTCGAATCGCTGGGACGCGCCGCGCTTCGCGCCGATATCGGCCGCGACGACGTGGCCGCGGTGCTAGAGCGCCACGCCGTCTGAGTCAGCCTCGTCGAATAAAAAAACGGCGCCCATGGGCGCCGTTTATTATCAAGCCAGCCAGTTCAGCTGCTGCAAGTCACCGTCGCTGTTTTTGTTTGCTGCGGCGTTGCCGAATCCGTGATCACGATCGGATGAGCGCCCGACAGGTCGAGGAATCCGCCAGCCGTGAATGAACCGGGCGATGCGGTGATTGGCGGCGTCGGCACAATAGTCGCGCCGGGGGCAGTGACACTGTACGGAGGTGTTCCGCCGGTAATCACGAAACTGAACGATTTGCCTGTACATGCCCCGGCACCCGTGCCTCCACTGGTCGACGGCGTGACCGTGAGTGTCGTCGGCGTCGGCGGCGTAGCTGGCGGCGTCGTGCCCGGCTGATTGATCAGCTTCGCAGTCGTCTGCCGGCCGACCGAGTCGACGATCGAGAATACAAGCGGGTTCACGCAACTACCGTTGGTCACCACGCCGAAAAAGCCCCCTGATTGCGCCACCACGCTATTGAGCAACGTGGCGCCGGACGGGAAGGTTGATGCGACGGTGTAAGGTGCGGTGCCGCCATAAATGTAGAAGTTGACCCGGAATCCGGACGAGCAGGTAAGGGTGTCGGCACCAGAAATTGTCGCGGTGTCAGGTACGACCGAGAGAATTGCTGATCCATCGGTCTGTTGGACGATGGTAAACACGCCGTTGACCGAGTTCCCGGTGGTCACCTCGGTCGCGCGAAGAATGGCCGGTTGAGTCGGTGCGTTGACGGCGGCTTGCAGCACCACGGTTGCCTTGCCCGCGGCATCCGAAGTGACCGTCAACGTCGATACCAGCGGCTGCGCCGGATTGTTGCTCAGGATGAAAAACGCGCCGCTTACCACGTCGAACTTGACCGGTCGGCCCGCGATGCCGCCGCCGCCGTTGTTGGTCACCGTGACCGTCGCCGTCGCCGTGTCGCCGGAACAGACCGCATTACTCCCGCATGCGGTGCGTGCCGGCGTGATCGTTAGTGTGTTGAAGATCGGCGCACCGCGGACAGTGATCGTCGACGTCGCCGTTTGCCCGATCGCGTCCTGTACGGTAATCGTTACCGTGGTGTCGGCGGCTACGTCGTTCGGCAGCAGCACGATGGTGGCGCCGTTGACGATCTGGGTGACTGGAAGCACCGAGGAATTGCTTGAAAACGCCTGGTACGGCGGTGCTCCGCCGCTCGCCTGCAAAGTCGCAGGCGTGTGTGAATACACGGTCATGGCCGGCGGCAGGAGGAACAGCGGTCCTGGTGTGACGGGCTGTGGCGCGAAAGGATTGTTCGGGGCGCCGCTGCCGCCGCCGCAGCCGCCTAGGGCGAGCAGTCCGGCGAGTGCAAACAACGCAATGACCGGCCGCAGCCAGTAGGCCTTCAGTTTGATTCGCGCCATGTGACAGTCCCTGATGATGTTGTCCTAAAGATTTATTCGCGGCGTACCTTTTTAAACGCTGGTACAAGCATCTACGCCACTTTGTTCAGATTAAAGCGCAAGTTACGGCCCTGCGCAAGTGCTTTCGGCGGATGTGTCACGCCGCCGGTCAAAAGGCCCCTGTCCTAGTTGCCGCGTTGCAACAATCTCGCTAGTATCGAAATCTTTCGCGGGCAGGAACGTTTCGCAAACGTTGCCGGTGCTTTGCCCGTGCCAACCCGACGGCGACGAGGATCCGGTGAAAGACTCCGAGCGGTCCCGGCACATGCCTCCCCTCCGGCAGGGGTTGTACGACCCGGCCAATGAGCACGATGCCTGCGGACTTGGGTTCATCGCCCATATCAAGGGAGTCGCGAGCCACGCGATCATCTCCCAAGGGCTGCAAATCCTCAGAAATCTCACGCACCGCGGGGCGACGGGAGCCGATCCCCTACAGGGTGATGGTGCCGGGATACTGATTCAGTTGCCCGATGCGTTTTTGCGCCGTGCCTGCGGCCGCCAGGGCCTGACACTGCCTGCGCTGGGTCACTATGGTGTTGGGATTGTGTTCCTGCCCAAGGAGCCGGCCTCGCGCACCGCATGCGAGCAGGAAATCGAGCGCGCCGTCGCCAGCCAGGGTCAGCAGCTCCTCGGTTGGCGCGATGTGCCCACGGACAATTCAGGGCTTTCCGAGCGCACCAAGGACGTCGAGCCGGTGATCCGCCAGGTCTTCATCGGGCGCGGATCGAATGAGATCGACCAGGAGGCCCTCGAGCGCAAGCTCTACATTATCCGCAAGCAGGCGGGCCACGCGATCCAGGCGCTCAAGCTGCAGCACGGCAAGGAATTCTACGTGCCGTCGATGTCGAGCCGCACGGTCGTATACAAAGGGATGCTGCTCGCACATCAGGTGGGCGAGTACTACGTCGACCTCCGCGATCCGAGCATGGTGTCGGCGCTCGCCATGGTGCATCAGCGTTTTTCCACCAACACCTTCCCGACCTGGGACCTGGCGCATCCTTTCCGCCTGGTGTGTCACAACGGCGAGATCAATACGGTGCGCGGCAACGTCAACTGGATCCGTGCGCGCCAACAGGCGATTTCGAGCACCGTTCTCGGCGACGACTTGAACAAGGTGTGGCCGCTGATTTACGACGGCCAGTCCGACTCGGCCTCCTTCGACAACTGCCTCGAGCTGCTGCTCATGGGTGGCTACTCGCTGGCGCACGCGATGATGCTGATGATCCCGGAGGCGTGGGCGGGCAATCCCTTGATGGACGAGGACCGGCGCGCGTTCTACGAATACAACGCCGCGCTGATGGAGCCATGGGACGGCCCCGCGGCGATGGCCTTTACCGACGGCGTGCGCATCGGCGCGACGCTCGACCGCAACGGGCTTCGTCCGGCGCGCTACGTCGTGACCGACGACGACTACGTCATTCTCGCCTCCGAGGTCGGCGTTCTCGACATTCCCGAACGCAAGATCGTGCGCAAGTGGCGACTGCAGCCCGGCAAGATGCTGCTGGTCGACACCGAGCAGGGGCGCATCATCGACGACGCCGAGCTCAAGCGCACGCTGGCGACCGCGAAGCCGTATCGCGAATGGATCGACCGTTCGCGCATCGCACTCGACGCGCTTCCCGATCCCGCTCCGCCGACACGGTCGACGGTGCCGCTGCTCGACCGCCAGCAGGCCTTTGGCTACACGCAGGAAGACATGAAGATCATCCTCGCGCCGATGGCGGCGAATGGCGAGGAGGCCACCGGCTCGATGGGCAACGACGCCGCACTGCCGATCCTGTCCAACCGCCCGAAGGTGCTTTACAACTATTTCAAGCAGCTGTTCGCGCAGGTGACCAACCCGCCCATAGATCCGATTCGCGAGGAGCTGGTGATGTCGCTGGTGACTTTCATCGGGCCGCGTCCGAATCTGCTCGGCATCGATGAAACCGACCCGCCGATGCGGCTGGAAGCGGAAAAGCCCATCCTGACCGCGGACGAAATCGAGAAGATCCGGCATATCGAGCTGTTCACTGGCGGCGCATTCCGCTCGCTCGAGCTCGACATCTGTTACCCGGCGGCGTGGGGAGCGGCCGGTATGGAGGCCGCGCTGGCGAGCCTGTGCGCGCACGCCGAAGACGCGATCCATCTGGGTTACAACATCCTGATCGTTTCCGACCGGACGATCGCTGCCGATCGCATGGCCATCCCCGCGCTGCTTGCCACCGCCGCCGTGCATCAACATCTGGTGCGCAAAGGCCTGCGCACCAGCACCGGCCTGGTGGTCGAGACCGGTTCGGCGCGCGAGGTCCACCAGTTCGCGCTGCTCGCGGGCTATGGCGCAGAAGCGGTGCATCCCTATCTCGCGCTGGAGTCGCTCGCGCAGCTGCACGACTATGTGCCGGAGATCGCACCCGAGGAGTCGGCCAAGCGTTTCGTCAAGGCAATCTGCAAGGGACTCTACAAGGTCATGTCCAAGATGGGCATCTCGACCTACCAGTCCTATTGCGGGGCGCAGATCTTCGAGGCGGTCGGACTCAACGCGTCCTTCGTCGAGAAGTACTTTAGCGGCACTGCCAGCAACATCCAGGGCATCGGGCTCCCGCAGGTGGCTGCGGAAGCGTATCGACTGCACGAGCTCGCGTTCGGAGACAGTCCATTGCTGAAGGACGAGCTCGATCCTGGCGGCGAATACCAGTATCGGACACGTGGCGAAGAGCACATGTGGACGCCGGACACCGTGGCCAAGCTGCAGCACGCGGCGCGCGCCAAGAGCTATTCCACGTACAAGGAATACGCCAAGCTGGTCAACGATCAGACCCGGCGCATGATGACGCTGCGCGGCCTGTTCGAATTCAATCGGCTTGCAGAGCCCGTGCCCATCGAGGAAGTCGAGCCCGCTTCGGAAATCGTCAAGCGCTTCGCCACCGGGGCGATGAGTCTCGGCTCGATTTCGACCGAGGCGCATACGACGCTCGCCGTGGCAATGAACCGCATCGGGGGCAAGTCGAACACCGGCGAAGGCGGCGAGGACTCGCGTCGATACGCGCCGATCCGCAAGGGCGAGACGCTGATGTCGCGCATCCCGGGTGTGGTCGTCGACGTGCCGATCAAGGAGGGCGATTCGCTGCGCTCGCGCATCAAACAGGTCGCGTCGGCGCGCTTCGGGGTCACCGCGGAATACCTGGTCAATGCCGACCAGCTGCAGATCAAGATGGCACAGGGCGCCAAACCGGGTGAGGGCGGACAGCTGCCCGGACACAAGGTTTCCGAATACATCGCGCAGCTGCGGTATTCGGTCCCGGGTGTGGGACTCATCTCGCCGCCGCCGCATCACGACATCTACTCGATCGAGGATCTCGCGCAGCTGATCCACGATCTGAAAAACGCGAACCCGCAGGCATCGATCAGCGTCAAGCTCGTCTCCGAAGTGGGTGTTGGCACCGTGGCCGCCGGGGTCGCCAAGGCGAAAGCTGACCACGTCACCATCGCCGGACACGACGGCGGCACCGGCGCGTCACCGGAATCGTCGATCAAGCATGCCGGCACGCCGTGGGAGCTGGGCCTTTCCGAGACCCAGCAGACGCTCGTGCTGAACAGGTTGCGCGGACGCATCGCGGTGCAGGTCGACGGCCAGATGAAGACCGGGCGCGACGTCGTCATCGGCGCGCTGCTCGGCGCGGACGAGTTCGGTTTCGCGACTGCGCCTCTGGTTGCCGAGGGTTGCATCATGATGCGCAAGTGCCATCTCAACACGTGTCCGGTCGGCGTCGCGACGCAGGATCCCGAGTTGCGCAAGAAATTCACCGGACAACCCGAGCACGTCATCAATTTCCTGTTCTTCGTCGCCGAGGAGGCGCGCGAGCTCATGGCCACGCTCGGGATTCGCCGCTTCAGCGACCTCATCGGCCGCGCCGATTTGCTCGACATGCGCAAGGGAATCGACCACTGGAAGGCGCGCGGTCTGGATTTCTCGCGCATATTCCATCAGCCAGCGATGCCGGCCGAAGTCGCGCGCTACAACTGCGAAGTCCAGGACCACGGGCTGGTCAAGGCGCTCGATCATCAGCTGATCGCGGACTCGTCGCACGCGCTCGCGCATGACAAGTCGATCCGGCTCGAGTACCGCATACGCAACGCGCACCGCTCCGTCGGGGCCATGCTTTCTGGAACGATCGCGCGCAAGCACGGTCACGCGGGCCTGCCCGACGACACCATCCACGTCGCGTTCAACGGTACCGCGGGTCAGAGCTTCGGTGCGTTTCTTGCGCGCGGCGTGACCTTCGAGCTGCAGGGCGCGACCAACGACTACGTGGGCAAGGGCCTGTCCGGCGGGCGCATCGTGGTGTACCCGGATCCCTCGTCGCCTGCGAAGCCCGAAGACAACATCGTCGTCGGCAACACCGTCATGTACGGCGCGATCGCCGGCGAGGCTTTTTTCCGCGGTGTCGCGGGCGAGCGTTTTTGCGTTCGCAATTCGGGTGCGTCGGCGGTGGTCGAGGGGACAGGAGATCACGGCTGCGAATACATGACCGGCGGGACCGTGGTGGTGCTCGGACCCACCGGGCGGAATTTCGCCGCCGGCATGAGCGGTGGCGTCGCCTACGTGTACGACGAGGACGGCACTTTCGCGCAACGCTGCAACGTTTCGATGGTGAGCCTCGAGCGCGTCCTCGACATGGCTGCGCAGGAGCGGATGGAAAGCGAGCTCGCTGCCGAGGGCAAGACGAGGCTGCGCCACGCGGGTGCGCTCGACGAGACGTGCCTGCGCGCGCTCATCGAGCGTCATCTGCGCTTCACGGCCAGCACGCGCGCGCTGGCGATCCTGGACCATTGGGAGCAAAGCCGCGCGCGCTTCGTCAAGGTGTTCCCCAACGAATACAAGCGGGCGCTCGCCGAGATGCACGCCGCGCAGTCTGCAGCGGTGGCATCCAAGGCGCGCGAGGTCGCCTAGTGGGCAAGGTCACGGGGTTCATCGAGCTCGACCGCGTTGCCGAAGTTTCCCTGCCGGTCGAGCAGCGCGTTCGCGGCTACCGTGAATTCATCCTAAGGCTCGAGGATGATGCCGCCGCGCGTCAGGGCGCGCGCTGCATGGACTGCGGCATCCCATTCTGCCAATCGGGTTGTCCGGTGCATAACATCATCCCGGACTGGAACGATCTGGTGTATCGCCACCAGTGGCGCCATGCGCTCGAGGTGCTGCACTCGACCAACAACTTTCCCGAGTTCACCGGCCGGGTGTGTCCCGCGCCGTGTGAAGCCGCGTGCACGCTCAACATCAACGATGATCCCGTCGGCATCAAATCGATCGAGCATTTCATCATCGACAAAGGGTGGGACGAAGGATGGGTTCGTCCGGAACCAGCGCCGCATCGCACCGGGCGGCAGGTGGCGGTGGTGGGCTCCGGGCCCGCGGGCATGGCGTGCGCGCAACAGCTGGCGCGCGCCGGGCACGCGGTTGTCCTGTTCGAGAAGAACGATCGCATCGGCGGCCTGCTGCGCTACGGCATTCCGGACTTCAAGATGGAAAAGCGGCTCATCGACCGGCGCATCGAGCAGATGCGCGCCGAGGGCATCGAGTTTCGTGTCAATCGACATATAGGGGTCAACGTCGCCGCGAGCGAACTGCTGGAGCAGTTCGACGCGGTGGCGCTCACCATCGGCTCCGAGCACCCACGCGATCTCGAAGTGCCGGGACGCGCTCTCCATGGCGTGTACTTCGCCATGGAGTTCCTGCCGCTGCAAAACCGCCGCGTGGCGGGCGACCCGGACGTTCCGCCGCTGAGCGCGCGCGGCAAGCATGTCGTCGTCATCGGGGGTGGTGACACCGGATCCGACTGCGTGGGCACCTCCAACCGGCAGGGCGCGCTCTCGGTCACGCAGTTCGAGCTTCTGCCGCAGCCGCCGGCGCAGGAGAACAAGCCGCTGGTATGGCCGTACTGGCCGATGAAGCTGCGCACCTCGTCGTCGCACGAGGAAGGCTGCGCGCGCGACTGGTCGGTGCAGACCAAGGCATTCAAGGGTGCCGGTGGGAAGGTCACGGCGCTGGCCGCGCATCGCGTCGAGTTGCGCGACGGCAAGTTCGTCGATGTGCCCGGCAGCGAGTTCGAAATCAAGGCCGATCTGGTGCTCCTGGCGATGGGCTATGTGCACCCCGTGCACCAAGGCATGCTCGATGAACTTCGCGTGAAGTACGACGCGCGCGGCAACGTCGCCGCCGACACCGAGACTTATCGCTCTTCGATGCCGAAGGTATTCGCCGCGGGTGATACGCGGCGCGGGCAATCACTGGTCGTGTGGGCGATCCGCGAGGGCCGCCAGTGCGCGCGCGGCATCGACGAATTCCTGATGGGCTCGTCTGAGCTTCCACGCTAGCTCGCTGGCGATCGAAGCGATGACGTCGATCGTTTCGCTGAACGTGCGCGAGTGGAGGCCGACACCCGCGTCCGCAGATCAGCAGCTCGCTGTGCGCACGCTCGAAGGCGGTGGCGTGCTCGTGCTGCCGCATTTGCCGTTCATGCTGCACGACGAAGAGCGGCGATTCCTCTCGGCGCACTGGTCGGACGGTCGCGCCAAAAACATCAGCTTCGACGGAACGCGGCTCAAGGGAGCGCGCGGCTCGGCGCACGACCTGGAAGCGCTGCGCGCGATGGTCGCGCGCTTCGCATCGAGCGCCGCAAGCCTGGTCGAATCGCTGTTTCCGCGCTACGCGGATCAGGTTCGCCAGGCGCGAACGAGCTTTCGCCCGCAACCCGCGGTGGGGCGTCGCGTGTCATGGCGCAAGGACGATTCACGTCTGCACGTCGACGCGTTTCCTTCGCGCCCCAATCGGGGTGAGCGGATCCTGAGGGTGTTCTGCAACGTCAGTCCAGACGAGGATCGCGTCTGGCGAGTCGGCGAGGACTTCACGGCGATGGCGCGCACGCTGCTTCCACGCGTTCGTCCCGCACTGCCCGGGAGCGCAGCGGCGCTTGCGCTCCTGCACGTCACCAAGGGCAAGCGCAGCCAGTACGATCATCTGATGATAGGTCTGCACGATCGCGCCAAGGCCGACCTCGCATACCAGAGGAACTGCGCGCAGCAGATCGTCCGTTTCGCGCCAGGAACCACCTGGCTGTGTTTTTCCGATCAGGTGATGCACGCCGCGGTCTCAGGTCAGCACATGCTCGAACAAACCATCCACCTTCCGCTTGCTGCGATGTATGATCCGGCAAGCTCTCCGCTGTCGATACTCGAGCAACTGACCGGCAAGACGTTGCGCTCCGCGGCCTAGTCGCGCGATTTTTTGGCGGCCCGCCGCGGCCTCGCCGATCTCATCCCAACCGGTGCCGACCGCGATGACCGCATTGCTCAACGACACGCTGCTACGCGCGCTGCGCCGCGAGCCGACGACGCATACACCCATATGGCTGATGCGCCAGGCGGGCCGCTATCTGCCTGAATACAACGTCGTGCGGCAGCGCGCTGGCAGCTTCATGAAGCTCTGCCAGACGCCCGAGCTGGCCACCGAGGTTACGCTGCAGCCTCTGGAACGTTTTCGGCTCGATGCAGCGATTCTGTTCTCTGACATCCTGACCATCCCCGATGCAATGGGCCTCGGCTTGGACTTCGCAGACGGTGAAGGACCGCGGTTCTCGCGTCCGCTGCGCGATGAGACCGACGTGGCGCGCTTGACAGTGCCCGACATGGCAAAGCTTCGCTACGTGTTCGATGCGGTTTCGTCGATCAAGCGCGCGCTCGTCGGCCGTGTGCCGTTGCTCGGATTCGCGGGCAGCCCCTTCACCCTTGCGTGCTACATGATCGAAGGCGAAGGCAGCGCGGATTTCAGCCGCGTGCGACGAATGCTCTACGCCCGCCCCGATCTCCTGCAACGTATTCTCGATGTCAACACCGAAAGTGTCGCCGCGTATCTCTCGCAGCAGATCGCTCACGGCGCGGATGCGGTGATGCTGTTCGATACGTGGGGAGGACTGCTCGCCCACGAGGCGTACGAGCAGTTCTCCGCCTCGTGCATGCGAAGCGTCGTCGAGCGCGTGCGCGCGACGCACGCCTCGGTGCCCGTCATCGTGTTCACGAAGGGTGGCGGACAATGGCTCGAGCGCATTGCCGATATCGGATGCGATGCCGTGGGCATCGACTGGACGACCGACATCGGCGCCGCGCGTCGCCGCATCGGCGCGCGCGTCGCGATACAGGGCAATCTCGATCCGATCGCGCTTCTTTCAACGCCAAAGGTCATCGAATCACAGGCTCGCGCGATTCTCGCGGCGGCAGGCAACGAGCCCGGCCATGTCTTCAATCTCGGCCATGGCATCGTCCCTTCGACGCCAGTAGAAAACGTGGAGGCACTGGTGGAGTGCGTGCATCAAGCCACCCGTCGCCGCGATTTCGATGCTCGAGCGACCTACGGCGAAATGGCCGAGAACCGCGCCCCGCGCGGCTCTTCACGGTCTTGACACAACTCGGAAACCTTGCTCTCCGGCTCTCTACTTATGCACAAAGCTTGTCAAGACTGCCCCCACGGGCGTAACCATTTTGCGCGACGGAGAGGATAATTTTAACCGTCTGATTTTTATTGCCTATTCGGCGCACCACCCAAGGGTGATTCGAGACTCCCGTGCAGCGCGCGCAATGGGCGCGAATGAGACATTAGTACTTACTCACAGAATTATCCACATGCCGATCGGCCAAAAGTCTGACCTCTGCAAAAAGAACGAGTTGGAGCAGAATCCTGTCTCCGCAGTGATGATTCAGAAGACTACAGCTTGTAACTACGCGCAGCGCGCGATCGTGCTGCTGCGCACTTAGGTCTTCAATCGGTGGCACTCGTGCGCGTCGCGCTGCCCGTGGCAGCGCACCACCTGTTCGACTATTGGCTTCCTGACGGCCTTGCGGTGCAGCCTGGCAGCGTCGTCATCGCCAAGCTCGCCCGCCGTCGGCTCGCAGGCGTCGTCACCGACCTCATCGATGCGAGCGATGTTGCGCCGGAGCATCTGTCGCCCATCGCGGAGGTCGTGAGCTCGATTCCGGCGTTGCCCGACGACGTACGCGAATTGGCGCGATTTGCTTCGGAGTATTACCAGGCGCCGATCGGTCTTTGCTACGCTCATCTGCTGCCCCCTCTCACCGTGCCCAGACGCGCGCGATCCCGCCCCGCGGCGACGGTGTATGCCCGTGCATGGACGCTCAACGACGAGCAGCGCGCCGCGTTTGGCGTGGTGCTGCGCCAGCGAAACACTTTTTCGCCTTCGCTGCTGCAGGGGATCACCGGCAGCGGAAAGACCGAGGTTTATCTGGCAGCGGCTGCGGAAATCATCGCTGCCGGCGAGCAGGCGCTGTTCCTGGTCCCCGAGATAAATCTCACGCCGCAGCTGGCCGATCGAATCGCCGCCGCGCTTCCGAACGCACAAATCGCGGTGCTGCACAGCCGGCTCGCCTCCGGCGAGCGCCATCGGCAGTGGATGGCGGCGGCTACCGGCGCCGCACAACTGGTGGTCGGGACGCGCCTCGCGGTATTCGCACCCATGCCGAAGCTCAAGCTGATCATCGTCGACGAGGAAAACGACGCGTCGTTCAAGCAGCAGGAGGGGGTGCGCTACCACGCGCGCGATCTCGCGGTGTATCGCGCGCGCCTGCGCGCACTGCCGATCGTGCTCGGAAGCGCGACGCCCTCGCTCGAAAGCTTCGCGCAGTCGGAGCGCGGACGCTATCGCAAGGTCACGCTGACGCGTCGCGCGGGAATCCATGCCGCGCTGCCGCGCGTGCGTCTGGTTCCCAACCGCGATCCCGCGAGCATCGAAGGCATCGGCGCGGCGCTTCAGGAGGCGATGGCAGTGCGGCTTGCGCGCGGCGAGCAGACGCTGCTCTTCGTCAATCGCCGGGGATTCGCACCTTCGCTGCTTTGCGCGGCGTGCCAATGGAAGGCGATGTGCCCGCGCTGCGACGCCCGCCTGGTCGTGCACCGCGATCATGCCCGGCTCGCCTGTCACCATTGTGGTTACGACACCGCAATCGTTGCGGCGTGTCCGGAATGCGGAAACCAGGATCTGCTGCCCGTGGGATTCGGGACACAACGTCTGGAAGCCGCGGTCGCGCAGCTTCATCCCAGCGCTCGCATCGTGCGTGTGGACCGCGATAGCACCCGGCGCAAAGGATCGTTCGACGCGATGCGCGAGGCGATCTCCGATGGGGATGCCGACATTCTCATCGGCACGCAAATGCTCGCCAAGGGACACGACTTCCCACGGCTGACGCTGGTTGGCGTGCTCGGCGCGGACAATGCCCTCTATAGCGCAGAATTCCGTGCGACCGAATCGTTGTTCGCGCTGCTTGAGCAGGTTGCGGGTCGGGCCGGACGCGGCGTGCAGGAGGGAGAGGTGCTCGTCCAGACCGATTTCGCCGATCATCCGGTGTACCGCGCGTTGATCAATCACGACTACGCCGGCTTCGCGCGTACGCTGCTCGCCGAGCGCGCGGCGCTCGGGTTGCCTCCGTATTCGCATCTGGCGCTGCTTAGCGCCGAGGGGAAAAGCGAGTCCTCGGTCGGGTCCTTCCTGGCGGCCGCCGTGCAACAAGGGCGGGCGCTGGCGGCATCGCTGGAGGTCGAGTGCGAGATCTACCCAGCGGTGCAAGCGACGCTCCCACGTCGCGCCGACCGCTTTCGTGCCCAGGTGCTGGTGCAGTCGGCGAGTCGGCGCGATCTGCAGCTCATGCTCAAACGATGGCGTGGCGAACTTGAAAGCATCGACGCCCGAACGGTGCGCTGGAACGTCGACGTCGATCCGCTCGGATTTGCATGACACGCGTCGAGCCGACCGTTCGTCGCAAGCTATAATCCAAAACTTTTCGCGCGAAGTTCGTCAATCGACCGTGACCGACGTCAAGACCCGCATCTCCGACTGGCTCAGCGCCGGACTTTCCCGCATCGCGCCGGCGCAGGCGCCCGCGCTGGTGCTGGAGCGCTCCAAGCAAGCGGAGCATGGCGATTACGCCACCAGTGTCGCGCTGCAGCTCGCGCGAACGCTCAAGCAGAATCCGCGCGAACTCGCGGGCAAGCTGGTGGCGGCGCTCGAGCCTTCACCCTGGATCGACCGCGCCGAAGTCGCCGGTCCGGGATTCGTCAACGTGTTCCTTTCGGGGGCGGCGCGACGCTCGGTCGTCGAACGCGTGCTCGCCGAGGGCGAGCGCTTCGGGCATTCGCAGGCCGGCGCCGCCATGCCCGTGATCGTCGAATTCGTCTCCGCCAATCCGACGGGACCACTGCACGTGGGCCACGGACGCGCCGCGGCCGTCGGCGACGCGCTCGCGCGCCTGCTCGAGATACAGGGATACGCGGTGCGCCGCGAGTTCTACTACAACGACGCCGGCGCGCAGATCAACAACCTCGTACTGTCGGTGCAGGCGCGGCTGCGCGAAGGTCGCGGCGTGGCCGCGCCTTTCCCCGCCGACGGCTATCAGGGCGAATACATCGTCGAGATCGCGCGCGACTATGTGCTTGCGCATCCCTCGGACCCCGGCGGCGAGGACATCGACGCCATTCGCGCATTCGCGGTCACGGCGTTGCGTCGCGAGCAGGACGGCGACCTCGCAGCGTTCGGGGTGCGCTTCGATGGCTACTTCCTTGAATCGTCGCTGTACACCGATGGCCTCGTCGAACAGACCGTCAACGCCCTCGTCTCGCGCGGCAAGACCTATGAGAAAGATGGCGCGCTGTGGCTGCGCACAACCGAATACGGCGACGACAAGGACCGCGTGATGCGCAAGTCCGACGGCAGCTACACCTACTTCGTCCCTGACATCGCGTATCACCTCACCAAGTGGCGGCGCGGCTATCGGCGCGCGGTCACCGAGCTCGGCGCCGACCATGCCGGATCGCTTTCTCGCGTTCGCGCGGGGCTGCAGGCGCTGGAAATGGGTGTCCCCGAGGGCTATCCCGATTACGTGCTGCATCAGATGGTGCTGGTGATGCGCGACGGCGAGGAGGTGAAACTCTCAAAACGTGCGGGCACCGGCGTCACGCTTCGCGAGCTGATCGACGAAGTCGGGCGCGATGCGGTGCGGTTCTTTTTCCTGCTGCGCAAGTCCGATTCCCAGCTAACATTCGATGTCGACCTCGCGCGCGCGCAAACCGAGGAAAATCCCGTGTATTACGTCCAATATGCGCATGCGCGCGTATGCAGCGTCCTCGACAAGGCGGGCATCGGTCTTCGCGATGCGGCGTCGACGCTGCGCGACGCCGATCTGAGTCCGCTCGCGAGCCGTTATGAGGACGCCTTGATGCGCAGGCTCACCGATTTTCCGGACGAGCTCGCGATCGCGGCGCGTGAGCTCGCGCCGCATCGCATCACCTTCTTCCTCAAGGAATTGGCAGCAGAATTTCACAGCTACTATAATGCCGAGCAATTCCTGGTCGAGGATCCTGTAATGCGCAGGGCTCGCCTGGCGCTGGTCGTTGCCGCCGGGCAGGTCATCCGCAACGGACTCGCGGTACTGGGCGTGAGTGCCCCCGAAAAAATGTGAGAGCGACCATCCAACAACGACATTCACGACGGGCAGGCGCCCGGTCACGCCGCACTTCGCGGGGTGGAACGATCCTGGGAATTTTCGTCGGTCTGATCCTGGGCCTGGGGATGGCCGCCGGGGTCGCTTTCTATCTGGCGCGATCTGGTTTGTCCACGCCGCTGGCGCCCCCGGGCGCGGCCAGGGATGCCGGCCGCGGCGGCAAGGGTGACACGGTGGCGTCGACGGGGCAGGACAAGTCCGACAAGCCACGCTTCGATTTCTACAAGATCCTGCCAGGAGGAGAAGAGCCGAAGGCCCCCGATCGCAGAGGGATCGACAAGCTCGAGCGCCCGGCAGACAAGCCTGCGCCCGCGCCGGTCGCAAAGGCGCCCGAAAAGGACGCCGCCAAGGAAGCCCCCAAGGAGACGCCCAAGGCGGGCGACCGCTTCTGGCTGCAGGCGGGCGCTTTCAATGGCGAGGCCGACGCCGAAAACCTCAAGGCGAGGCTCGCGCTTTCGGGATGGGAAGCCGTGGTCCAGACCGTCCCGCTACCCGACAAGGGCGTGCGCTATCGCGTACGCATGGGCCCCTACGACAACACCGACGAGCTCAATCGCATCAAGGGCGAGCTGGGCAAGGGAGGTTTCGACGTTGCAGTGATAAGAAATCCGTAGACGATACGGAAACGAATGAACTTCGCGCGTTCGAATGGTACGAAGCAATCGATCGCCTTTCTTTTTTGGCAGGAGCCACAATGAAATATGCACGGAATCGTTGGCTGGTCCAGGCGCTCGGAGCAATCGTCGCGATGATGATCGCGGCGACGGTGCGGGCCGACCTGGTCGAAGGCAAGGAATACTCGCGGATGAAGGTTCCCCATGCGGTCGAAAGCGGAAAGAAAATCGAGGTGATCGAGTTCTT
Organism: uncultured beta proteobacterium; assembly: GCA_963816915.1. GTDB lineage: Bacteria > Pseudomonadota > Gammaproteobacteria > Burkholderiales > Casimicrobiaceae > PALSA-1003. The sequence continues at coordinate 433,546 of CAWFMK010000004.1, read as the reverse complement.
CTCGTATGGATGCCCACACTGCAACGATCTCGAGCCGTACCTGCAGACGTGGTTCAAGACGATTCCGCCGGATGTGCAGTTTCGTCGCGTTCCGGTGATGTTCCAGGATCGCTGGAAGGGGTTGGCGAAGGTCTATTACACGCTGGAGGCCATGGGCGAGGATGTGCGTCTTTCGCCGGAGGTGTTCAAGGCGGTCCATGTCACCGGCACTCCCTTGTACCAGGACAAGGCGTTCTTCGACTGGGCGGCCAGCAAAGGCCTGGATCGAGCCAAGGTGATCGAGACCTACAATTCCTTCGGCGTCGACAGCAAGCTCAAGCGCGCGATGGTGGTCGCTCAGGAATACAACGTGCAGGCAGTTCCAACCGTAGTCGTCGACGGCAAATTCGTCACGCTGTCCGATCGCGTTGGCGGCCACGCCGCGATGCCTGCAGCGATCGACGCGCTGGTCGCCAAGGCTCGCACCGAGCGTCCGAAACCCTGACCTTTCCGCACGCGCCGTGAAGGTATTTATCACGGGCGCGAGCAGCGGTATCGGCGAGGCACTGGCGCGGCATTACGGGTCGCTGCACTGCGCGCTCGGACTGTTTGCACGACGCCGCGAGGCGCTGGACGCGCTCGCCGCCACCATTGCGTCCGAGTGCTTGACCTATGGGGGCGATGTACGCGATGCCGCCGCGCTGCAGGCTGCCGGCGAGGATTTCGTTCGCCGGCTTGGCGCTCCCGATATCGTCATCGCCAACGCCGGCATCTCGGTCGGCACTTCGACACAGCATCCCGAGGACTCCCCGGTTTTCGGCGCGATCCTCGACACCAATCTGCGCGGACTGGTGCACACCTTCCAGCCATTTCTCCCCGCGATGCTCGAAGCGAAGAAGGGCACGCTGGTCGGCATCGCCAGCGTCGCCGGATTCCGCGGGCTGCCGGGGGCGGGCGCGTATTCGGCCTCGAAGGCCGGCGCGATCGCCTATCTCGAGAGCCTTCGCGTTGAGCTCAGAGCCAGCGGCGTTAAAGTCATCACCGTGTGTCCCGGGTATGTCGCCACGCCGATGACCGCGCGCAATCCTTATCGCATGCCCTTCATGCTGTCCGTCGACGATGCGGCGAAGCGCATCGCGCGCGCGATCGCGCGCGGAGGACGCTTCCACGTCATTCCCTGGCAGATGGCGCTGACTGGAAAACTGTTGCGCGTGCTGCCGCGCCCAATCTACGACGCGCTGTTCGCACGCGCCAAGCGCAAGCCGCGCGCGACGTAAGAAAAGGCCGCGGTGCGCGGCCTGAGATCGCTGCTGGCTTCGCTTCAGAGCGGAGCGCGGATGCCCAGCGTCACCGCCTGATAATTGCCGGCGTCGTTGCCCGCGCTCGCATTCACGCTGACGAAACCGGTCAGATCCTTGCCGATCGGCATGCTCGCGCCGATCAGGAAAAGCGCGTAGTTGTTGCCAGGCTTGAACGCGGGCAGGGTAAACGTGCCCGGCAGCGAGACCAGCTGCGCCGTGACGTCGCGATTCTTGTAGTCGACGTATTCCCAACTGACACGGCCGTAGGGGTGGATCGAGCCCATCACGCCTGACGCCTGCCAGCCCAGGCTGGAGGAAAACACGTCGTTCTTCTGCTCGCCGAACGACATCGCGGTGCTCGATGTTCCGCTCTCCGCGTAACCGTCGACCTTGATGTCCTGATAGGTCAGGCGCGCGTAGGGGCCGTGAATGAATTGTTGCGACGTGTTGAACCAATAGCCGCCCAGCAGACGTCCGACGACCTGCGTGCCATTGGTGTCGCCGTTTTCGCTGCGCGACCCGGCGCCCAGGGCGAAGCTGCGCTGCACATTGCGATAGTCGAGGCTTCCGCCGCCGAGCGTCGCGCCGACGTACCACGGTCCGGAGCCGTAGCCCACGTACGCGGTGAGCATGGCATCGTTGAGCGTAAAGCCACCGTCGCCACCGAACTTCGCGTGGTCGTGAGAGTAGCCGAACTCGAGGCCGGCGAGCATCTGGTCGGACACCTTCATGTCGCCGCCGACGACGACGGTGTTGTTGCTGCTGCTTCCGCCCCCGAAGTCGCCGCTGCGGTCGTAGTTGCCGTAGTCGTAGACGGCATAGGCATCGAACTTGTTCTGCGGACGTGGAGCTTCGAGCGCCGACCACATCCTGCCATCGAGGGCTCGGAAGTTGGCCTGCTCGGCCTCCATCGGCGCCTCGGCAAGCAGCCCTACCTGCTGAGGCGCATTAATGACCGATGCCGCGTAGTCGGAAATGATCTGATGGCCGGCAGTGGTCGGATGCACCCCGTCCGCGAACGCGTAGGTCTGAGGCGCATTCGGCGAGACCAGCGTCGCTGGCGTACAGAGCAGCGAGCTCGAGGTCGTGCACGCTGGCGTGGTGACGTTGCTGAGGCCGAACGCGACGGGTGCGGCGATGACCTCGTTGAACAGCCCGAAGATATTGAGCCTGATGATGCTGATGTGCAGGGCGTCCAAACCGGCATTCATCGTACTGTTGTAGAAGCTGGTCAGCGCCGAGACTGTTCCCGATTGCGCAGTGGAAGCGAATGCGGGTGTCTTGCCGATATCGGGGAGGTTCATGACCATGATATAGCGCGCGCCGGCGGCGCTGAGCACGCCGACCTGCTGAGCGAGCTGCGTCGCGGCGAGCGCGACGTTAGCCTGCGCCTGCGTGGTGGAGATGGCCCCCGCCTGCACGAGTCCGAGCTGGTAGAACAGATCGTTGGCGCCACCCCACACCGAGTAAAGTGCCCCCGGATTGATCGGTCCCGACTGCAGATAAGTCTGGATCTGGGTCGAGATCGGGACCGCGGTGCCGGTTGGCGGAGAATTGGGCACGCCCGGCAACTGTGTGACGCGCGCGCCGCCCTGTGCATAGTCGTTGCCACCCTGATTGGCCGGCGATGCGCTCGAACCATACCGCTGTGCGAGGACCTGCGCCCAGATCGGGCCGGGGTTGGTCGTGAACTCGCCGGTCCCCGGAGGAAGCACGGGTTTGAATGATCCGGCGTCGGTCAGGCTGTCGCCGAAAAAATAGAATTGGTTGAACTGGGCGCTTGCCTCTCCCTGCGACATCAATGCGGCGGCGAGCACGCTCGCGCACAACGCGGATTTGATCGTTCGCATTGCGAATTTCCTCCTTGTTGTAGGGTCCAACCGACGTGGTGGCATTGTAATCGAATGCGCGTACCCCATCACGCCTGCGTTATGTGCGCGCTCGCGGAACGACCGCAAAACCTTCGAACGACTGTCCTTGATCCACTTACCGATGCCGAAACGGCAAACCATTGCAGATTTCGTCGCGCTCGTCGTGCTCACGATATCGGCGGCGTTGAGCACAGCATCACTCGGACAGGACGAGGGTCTCGACCCGCCATCGCGGGTGGCACGTATCAGCGATGTCGCGGGCGAGCTTTTTCTTGCCACGCCGGATCACGCTGGCAAGTGGGCGTCCATCGGGCTCAATTACCCGGTGACGGCCGGTGACAATCTGTGGATCTCGGCAAACGGACGCGCCGAAGTCGATTTCGGCAACGGGAGGTTGAGACTCGCAGGCGACACCAACCTGCAGGTTGCGGCGTTGGACGAGACGCACCTGGCGCTGTTCGTTGCTTCCGGTCGGGCCATTGTGCGCATGCGCTCGCTGGCGCCCGGGGAGGTGACGCATGTCGAGACACCGCACACGCAGATCGACATCGTGCGCCCCGGGGTCTATCGCATCGATGTCGATTCCGCCGTCGATCGCACCACGCTTTCGGTGCGCGAAGGCGAGGCGGCTATACGCTTCGCGGATGGTGTGCAGCAGATATTGCCCGGACAGGTCGCCACGATCAGCGGTATCGACGGCGCAGGGCTCTCAGTCGAGAATGGTTACAGTAGCGATGGCTTCGACGCGTGGAGCATAGCGCGCGAGTACCGTTACGACAGCGCACGGGCGCCAGCCTATGTTGCTCCCGACATGGTCGGCGCGCGCGATCTCGACGACTACGGCACCTGGGAGACTACGCAGGCGTATGGACCCGTCTGGTATCCCTCGACGGTGGCGGTGGGGTGGGCGCCGTATCGCCACGGCATGTGGACGTGGTTGGCGCCTTATGGCTGGACCTGGGTCGATTCGGCACCGTGGGGCTATGCGCCATTCCACTACGGACGCTGGATCTATGCGTCGGGACGATGGGGATGGTGTCCCGGAGAGCGAACTGGACGACCGCGCTGGTCGCCGGCGCTGGTAGCGTGGTATCGCGGCTCGGGGTGGGGTGCGGAGTCGAACATCTACGGCTGGATCCCGCTCGGCTGGGGCGACCCCTACGTCCCGCCGTGGCGTCTGTGTTCCGGCCGCTGCTGGCGTCAGTACAATCAGCCATTCGCCGTGGCGCAGCGGGACGTGCAAGCCACGTCACTCCGGTATGCGAACGCCCTTGTGCCGGGCGCGATGACCGCCGTTCCCGCCAGCGTGCTCAGCACCTCGCGTCCGGTGGCGGCGAACCAGGTACCGGTCGGCCCGGCCACGGCCTCGAGCGCCGCGATGCTGGCCGGCGCGCCGGCATTCGCGCCGGCTACCGCGCGAAATGCTGTGCGGCCGGACCTTGCGGCCCCCATCCCGGCGGGCGCGCAGTTCCAGCAACTCACCCGCAGCGCGCACTACGCTCCGCCGCGTGCGATGCCGTCCACCGCAACCTCCGTCCCGACCGGCTCGGCTGCGTCGACCCTCACCTACGGCGGCGTGCCCGGCGGGCGGGGCGCATATACCGGGATCGCCCCGACCCCCGGGCCCAAGGCGCCGGCGCCGGCCGAGCATGCCTTGGCCCCGCAGCGGCCGGTCATGACGTATGCACCGCCGACTACCCAACTTCCGGTCGTTGCGCCACCTTCGTTCGGCCGCGCGGTCTCGCCGTGGCGTGCGCCTCCCGCGGTTGCCACGCCGGCCCGCGCGGTGCCGCTTCAGGCGCCAGCGGCGGGCACGCCTATAGGCGCGGGTATGCCGCTGGGCCGATGACCGCAAGCTGTGCGCCGGACGATGCGGATCCGGCAGGGATGCCGTCTCGCCCTGTGCCCGCACCGTGAGGCGGACGAGAGACGAAGCTTGGCCGCGAAGCTCGCGCTCTAGTTCGCGAGTAGCGCCAGCTTGTTGCCGTCGACGACCTTCACGCGGTCGCCTTCGTGCATCGCGGGTTTCGCGCTCTGCGTGACGCTCTTGGTGCCGCCGTTATCGAGGCGCACCGTCACCACGTAGTAGGTTTTTTTCTTGACGTTCTTTTCGACGGCGTTACCGGCCACTGCGCCCACACCGACCCCGGCGATGGTCGAAAGCGTATTACCGCGCCCGGAGCCGAACTGGTGGCCGACGACGCCGCCGAGCACTCCGCCGGCGACTGCGCCGGCGCCGCTGCCCTGGCCTTTCTCCTCGACATAGCGAATCGACTGGATGGTGCCGCACGTGGTGCAGGACCTTGGCGGTGGCGACGTCGGCGGAGACATGCTCGATGGGTTCTGAGCGGGTGCTGCCGTGCACCACGCCGCGAGTGCGATCGTCATCGCGAAGGATGCTTTCATGGCTGCTTTCCTCGAAGATCGTGCAGAAATCACACTATAGCGCGCCGCCGCGCGCGGGTCAGCGCCCGTCCGCCCGCAGTCGGGCGTAACTCCCGGGTGCCGCTTCGATCGCACGAAGACCCTTTTTCCCGTTGTGCTTCCCCACGGTGCGGGCTGCGACGCGCGCTCCTAGATGCGGCTTGAGCCAATCGAGAAAGTTCGGCCACCACGAACCTTCGTGTTGCCTGGCGCCTTCGAGCCACTGCTCGGGACTTTCGCTCAATTTATCGTTGCTCCAGTAGCCATATTTTTTGGCGGCGGGAGGGTTGATCATGCCGGCGATGTGGCCGGATCCCGACAGCACGAAGCGCGACTTCCCTCCGAGCAGTTGCGGTCCCGAGTACGTCGCCTTCCAGGGCGCGATGTGGTCCTCGATCGCGGAGACGAAGTATGCGGGCACGTCGATCTTCGACAAATCGATCGGAACGCCGTCCAAAGTCACGCCGCCCGGCTCCATCAGCGCATTTTTCAGGTACATGTTGCGCAGGTAGAAGCTGTGCATGGTGGCGGGCATGCGCGTGGAATCGCAGTTCCAGTGCAGAAGGTCGAAGGGAAAGGGATCGCGGCCCATCAAATAGTTGTTGATGACGAACGACCAGATGAGATCGTTGCTGCGCAGCATGTTGAACGTGTTCGCCATTTCGGAACCTTCGAGGTAGCCGCGCTCGTTCATCTTGCGCTCGAGCGAGGCGACTTGGTCCTCATCGATGAACACCTCGAGTTCACCGCTGGCCTTGAAGTCGACCAGCGTGGTCATGAAGCCGGCACTGACGATGCGCTTGTCCTTTTTCGCCGCCATGTAACCAAGCGTGGCGGCGAGCAGCGTGCCGCCGAGGCAGTAGCCCAGCGCGTTGATCTGTCGCTGGCCGGTCGCTTTCTCGATCGCATCGAGCGCGGCGAGAGGTCCCTCGTGCATGTAGTCGACGAAGTCCTTGCTGGCGAGCTTGGCATCGGGATTGACCCACGAGATGACGAACACCGTGAGGCCCTGATCGACGAACCAGCGCACCAGAGAATTCTTTTCGCGCAGGTCGAGGATGTAGTACTTGTTGATCCACGGCGGCATGATCAGCAGCGGACGCTGGTAGACCTTCGCCGTCGTCGGCTCGTACTGGATGAGCTGCATCAGGTCGTTCTGGAATACGACCTTGCCCGGGGTGGTCGCGATGTTGACTCCGAGCTCGAAGGCCTTGGTGTCGGTCATCGAGATCTTGAGCTTGCCATTACCGCGCTCGATGTCGTCGAGCAGGTTGTTGAGTCCCTTGACGAGGTTCTGTCCCCCGGTGGCGACGGTCTCGCGAAACACCTCGGGATTGGTCAGGGCGAAATTCGAGGGCGCCAGCGCATCGATGTACTGCCGCGTGAAAAACTCGACTTTTTTCTGCGTGTGCTCGTCAAGGCCCTCGACGTTGGCCACCGACTTGTGCAGCCAGCGCGCCGCGATCAGGTACGACTGCTTGACGTAGTCGAACAGGAAGTGCTCCTGCCAGTCCTCGTGGCGGAATCGCTTGTCGCCCTTGGCGGGCTCGACAACCGGCGTCGCGGTCTGCCCGAGCAGACGCATCATCGACGACTGCCAGAGCGCCGAGTAGTCCCACATCAGATTGAGCTGCGTTTCGGCCAGCCGATACGGATTCGAGAGCATCTTGGCGGCGAGCTCGAAGAAGGCTTTCGACAGCCCGAGCTCGTCGCTCGCCGCGGACGCGGCCGACGTTCCCGTGCCGGCTTGCCGGGAGACGAATTCTCCAAGGAGTTTTGCGCTCTTGTCAGCGGCGCTGGCGTAGGACGCGGCGAGCGCGACCGGGTCACAGGCAGCCTTGGCCGCGCTCGCGTTTTCAACAGTACTCATCGTTTCTTTCCTTGCAAAGGGCGATATCAGTGGGTGCGGCGGAAGCGAATGGCGCCGTCGTCGTCGATGATGCGCGCGAGCCGGCCGGCGTGCCAGAGGTGGTTGAGGTGCGCGATCGCCTCGCCCATCGCGAAGAAGCGCTGCTGTACGTCGAGCTCGCGCCGGAACAGCACCGGGACGAGTTCGGCAGCCGATCGCGGGTCCTGTGCGGCGGCCTCGAGCTCGGCCAGCCGCGCGGCGTGATGCGCGTGCAGCTGCGCGACCCGCACCGCGGCGCCCACGAATGGAAGCCCGTGCGACGGTAGCATGAGGGTGTCCGGCGGCAGCGAGGAGAAGGCGGCGAGCGAGTCGAGAAATCGTCCCAGCGGGTCACCCTCGGGTTCGGACGCGGAGACCGAAACATTGGTGCTGATCTTGGGCAGCAGCATATCGCCCGAGATGCACACGCCACGCTCCGCGCAGTGCAGCGCCATGTGCTCGGGCGAGTGGCCGTACCCGGCAAAGCTCCGCCAGCGCTGCCTGCCGATGGTCATGACGTCGCCGTCGACGACGCGGCGGTAGGTCGAGGGCAGTTCGGGAACGCCGCGCCGGTAATGGTTTCCGCGCCCGCGCATCGGCTCGAGGTGTGCTTCGTCCATCCCGTGAACGCGAAAGAGTTCGCAGATCGCCGAGTTGTTGTAGGAGGCCAAGCCATTGCCCATCATGTGCGCGGTGAGGTATTCGCCCTGTGGCATCACCAGCGGGCAGCCGAAGCGATTGACCAGCCAAGCGGCGTTGCCCAGATGGTCAGGGTGGTAATGCGTTGCGACGACCCGCTCGAGGGGGCGCCGCTGCAGAGTGCGCTCGAAGTGGGTCTCCCACAGTGAGCGTGTCGCCGCGTCGCCATAGCCGCAGTCGATCTGGGTCCAGCGCTCGCCGTCCGCGAGCAGCCAAAGGTTGATGTGGTCGAGTGCAAACGGCAGCGGCATGCGCAACCAGAAAATCCCTGCGGCGACCTCGGTTGCGTCACCGGCGGACGGGGGCGCGGCGAAGGGAAAGCCGAGAAGCGCGGGAAGGGATGCGTTCATGACGGAGGGTTGCACAGGCGGGCGAGCGCGCACCCTTGTTGTGCGACGCAGCATCGTCGTGGAATCGTCTAGGTGTGTCAAGTCCGCCGGACAATGAATATGCTATGTTGGACAAGCCGCAGCGTGCGGCGTTGAGATCGATTCGATGTCGTCCCGGCCACCGTCCACCACCTACACCATCTCGGACCTCGCCAAGGAGTTCGCGCTCACCACGCGCGCGATACGCTTCTACGAGGACGAGGGACTGCTCGCGCCGCTGCGAAGCGGCAGGCACCGGGTCTACGGGGAGCGCGACCGCGTTCGCATCAAGCTCCTGCTGCGCGGCAAGCGCCTCGGCCTGTCGCTTTCCGAAATTCGCGAGCTCCTCGACCTCTACGACGCCACCGGCGGCGAGCGTCCGCAGCTCATCAAGTTCCTCGAGGTGCTGGCTGCGCGACGCGCCATGCTCGAGCAACAGCGTGAGGACATCTCCTTCGTCCTGGACGAGATCGACGCCCTCGAGCGTCAGTGCCGCAAGCGCCTGCGCCACACGCCGTCCAAGCCGGCCAATCTGGCGGATGATTGACGTTTACGTAAACGGAAGGTAGTCTAGCGCTTTGCTCTGCTGGATGGCCCATGGCGATGCCCAATGCCGTAACCGCAGGGGCGTGGATACCGGTCGACGGTGACTACAAGTCGCGCGTGCGTTCGAGCTTCGAGCGGCAGGCGGCGATGCGCTACATCGGCGCGCGTCTGGTCGGCCTTGCCCCGGGAGCATGCACGCTCGAGCTCGACTGTCGCGCCGAGCTGACGCAGCAGCACGGATACATTCATGCGGGCATTGTCGGTACGATCGTCGACTCCGCCGGCGGGTACGCGGGATTCACGCTGTTCCCGGCGGATTCCGAGGTGCTCACCGTCGAGTTCAAGCTCAACCTGCTCAGCCCGGCGTCGGGCGAGCGCTTGATCGCGGTCGGCGAGGTCGTCAAGGCGGGACGCACACTGGTGATCACGCGCGGCGAGGTGTTCGCGCAGACCGGCGGCCAGCGGGTGCTGTGCGCGATCATGCAACAGACGCTCATGGTGATGCACCCGCGCCGTGAGCAATGAGCGCGACGGGCCGAATGTGACCGCGAGGACGCGATGATCGATTTTCCGGCACTCAATTTTCATCACGGCGAGACGATCGACATGCTGCGAGCGACCGTGCGTCAGTTCGCGGCCGCGGAAATCGGCCCGCGCGCGACGGATATCGACCGCGACAACGTCTTTCCCGCGGACTTGTGGCGCAAGATGGGCGACCTGGGACTGCTCGGCATTACGGTCGAGGACGAATTCGGCGGTACGGCGATGGGCTACCTGGCGCACGTTATCGCCATGGAAGAAATCAGCCGTGCGTCGGCATCGGTCGGCTTGTCCTACGGCGCGCATTCGAACCTGTGCGTGAACCAGATCCGCCGCAACGGCAACGCGGCGCAGAAGCGCAAATACCTGCCGCCGCTGGTCTCCGGCGAGCATGTGGGCGCGCTCGCGATGAGCGAGCCGGGTGCGGGTTCCGACGTCGTATCGATGCGCTTGCGCGCGGACAAAAGCGGCGACGCCTACGTACTCAACGGCAGCAAGATGTGGATCACCAACGGTCCCGACGCCGACACACTCGTGGTCTACGCAAAGACCGACGTCCGCGCCGGACCACGGGGCATCACCGCGTTCCTGATCGAGAAAGGCATGCCCGGATTCAGCACCGCGCAAAAGCTCGACAAGCTCGGCATGCGCGGATCCAACACCTGCGAATTGGTGTTCGAGAACTGCAGCGTGCCCGAGGAAAACGTGCTCGCCGAGGAAGGACGCGGCGTCAACGTGCTCATGAGCGGGCTCGATTACGAGCGCGCGGTGCTCGCCGGCGGACCGCTGGGAATCATGGCGGCATGCATGGACGTCGTGCTGCCCTATGTCCACGAGCGACAGCAGTTCGGACAACCCATCGGCGAATTCCAGCTGATGCAGGGCAAGCTCGCAGACATGTACTCGACGATGAATGCCTGCAAGGCGTACGTCTATGCCGTCGCGCAGGCCTGCGACCGCGGCGAAACCACCCGCAAAGACGCCGCTGGTGCGATACTCTATGCTGCGGAAAAAGCGACGTGGATGGCGGGCGAAGCCATCCAGGCGCTGGGTGGGAACGGCTACATCAACGAGTTCTCGACCGGTCGTTTGTGGCGCGACGCCAAGCTCTACGAGATCGGCGCCGGCACGTCGGAGATCCGCAGAATGCTCATCGGGCGCGAGCTGTTCAACGAGACCAAGTGACGAGGACGACATGGCACTGGAGATGCGCGAACGCTGCCAACGATGCGCATGGCCTCTCTCGCCGGACGACGACGCTGCGTATGTCTGCAGCTATGAATCCACTTTTTGCGCGACTTGCGCCAACGCGCTCAACGGCGTGTGTCCCGATTGCGCCGGCGAGCTGGTGCGGCGTCCGCGCCGGGCGCGCAAGACCGATCCCGCCGCGAAGACGCCCGCCGCATAGCGTCTGCGGGTGGTCGGCGCCGTGGCGTCGGGGGCCTCTACATGAATAACGATCCTGTTGTCATCGTCGGCGCCGCGCGCACGCCCATCGGCGGGCTGATGGGCGATTTCGCGTCGCTATCGGCTTCCGACCTGGGTGCCACCGCCATTCGCGCGGCCGTACAGCGCGCCGGCGTGGCGGGTGCGGACATCGACGAAGTCCTGTTCGGCAACTGCCTGATGGCCGGACAGGGACAGGCGCCGGCGCGTCAGGCGGCGCTAAAAGCGGGACTGCCGGTCGCCACGCCGTGCACGACGCTGTCGAAAATGTGCGGATCAGCAATGAAGGCGACGATGCTCGCCCACGACGCCCTCCTGGCCCACAGCGCGCGCATTGTCGTGGCCGGCGGCATGGAAAGTATGAGCAACGCGCCGTATCTGCTCCCGAAGGCCCGCGCCGGAATGCGCATGGGCCATGGAACGGTCTACGACCACATGTTTCTCGACGGCCTCGAGGATGCGTACGACAAGGGCAAGCTGATGGGAGTGTTCGCGGAGCAGTGCGCGGATAGCTTTGCGTTCACGCGCGAGGCGCAGGACGAGTTCGCGCTGCGCTCGTTGTCGCGTGCGCTCGCCGCGAACACCGACGGGTCGTTCGCATGGGAGCTCGCCCCGGTGACGGTCTCGGGACGCAAGGGCGACGTCGTGGTCGATCACGACGAGCAGCCGGGCAAGGCCGACGCGCAAAAAATTCCCACGCTCAAACCGGCGTTTCGCAAAGACGGCACCGTGACTGCCGCCAACTCGAGCTCGATTTCCGACGGCGCCGCGGCGCTGGTGCTGATGCGTCGTTCGACGGCGGAGCAGCGCCGCCTTTCGCCGCTCGCGGTCATTCTGGGCCACGCCACGCACGCGCAGGAGCCGGGCTTGTTCACGACTGCCCCCGTGGGCGCAATGCGCAAGCTCTACGACAAGCTCGGCTGGACGCCCACGGACGTCGATCTCTACGAGATCAATGAAGCGTTCGCCGTGGTGACAATGGCGGCGATGCGCGAGCATGGATTGCCGGCCGACAAGGTCAACGTGCACGGTGGCGCCTGTGCGCTGGGGCACCCCATCGGCGCGTCCGGCGCTCGCATCATCGTCACTTTGCTTGGAGCGCTGCGCAAATACGGTGGCCGGCGCGGGATGGCCAGCCTGTGCATCGGTGGTGGCGAAGCGACCGCCATCGCCATCGAGCGCGTCTGATCGCGCGCACGCGAGAGTTGCGGACCCGCCGATGATTCCACTCGACAGCCTCGCGCTTTTCGCCGTCGCCTGCGTGTTGCTCGCAGTCACGCCAGGCCCCAATCTCATGTACCTGATTTCGCGCACGCTCTGCCAGGGGCGCGGCGCAGGGATGGTGTCGCTGGCGGGAACGACGACCGGGTTTCTTTTCTACGCGGTCGCCGCAGCGCTGGGTCTTACCGCCGTGTTCGTTGCCGTTCCGGTGCTCTACGACGTAGTGCGCTGGACGGGCGCGGCGTACCTGCTCTGGCTCGCGTGGGACGCTCTGCGGCCCCACGGCAGTGGCGGACTCTTTGCGCGGCGCGACCTCCCTCCCGCGCGGCCCGCGCTGCTGTTTCGCACTGGCGTGCTCACCAGCATGCTCAATCCGAAAGTGGCGCTGTTCTATCTCGCGCTTTTCCCGCAGTTTGTCGATCCGGCGCGTGGCAGTGTCCTGGCGCAATCGCTCATCCTCGCTGCGATGCAGATCGTGATCGGCAGCCTGGGCGACATGCTGTTCGTGCTCGCAGCGTCGGGCGCAGCGCGCTGGCTCGCCGAGCGGCCGATCTGGCTCGCCGTGCAGCGCTGGGTGCTCGGTGGCGTATTCGCCGGCATTGCGCTCAAGCTCGCACTCGATTCGCGCAAATGAAACGGATGAGCGTCCAGCGAATCCGCGAAGGCTTTTGCGGAACGTCCGGCGCGTGATGACCGCATCGAGCGCGGCTTCGAACGCGCCCTCCGGCACCCGGCGCTTCTGATCATGATGCTGGACTCCGAGCAGGCGATGGTTCGCGATACGCTGCGCGCTTTCGCCCGCGAGCGCCTCGCACCCAACGCCGCGCGCTGGGACCGTGAATCGCATTTTCCCCGCGAGGAGCTGCGCGCATTGGGCGAGGTCGGCGCGCTCGGCATGGTCGTCGCGGAGCGCTGGGGCGGCGCGGGGATGGACTACGTCAGCCTCGCGGTCGGTCTCGAGGAGATCGCCGCCGGAGACGGCGCGACGTCGACCATCGTCAGCGTGCAGAACTCGGTCGTCTGCGGGCCGATCGAGGCGTTCGGCAGCGAAGCGCAAAAAGAGCGATACCTGCGGCAGCTCGCCACCGGTGCGATGCTCGGGTGCTTTTGTCTCACCGAGCCGCACGTCGGATCCGACGCGGCGGCGATCACGACCCGCGCCGAGCGCCGCGGGGACGGTTACGTGCTCAATGGGGTCAAGCAGTTCATCACTTCGGGCAAGCACGCCGACGTCGCAATCGTGTTTGCGGTGACCGACAAGCTCGCCGGCAAGAAGGGCATCTCGGCGTTCATCGTCGACACCGCGACACCGGGTTACGTCGCCGTCCGTGTCGAGGACAAGCTTGGTCAACGTGCGTCCGATACCGCGCAGATCGTTTTCGAGAACTGCGTCGTGCCCGTCGCCAACCTCCTGGGACGCGAGGGCGAAGGTTACCGCATCGCGCTGGCCAATCTGGAGGCGGGGCGCATCGGCATCGCCGCACAGGCGGTCGGGATGGCGCGTGCGGCCTTCGAAGCCGCGCTCGCGTACGCGCGTGATCGCACCAGCTTCGGCAAGCCGATCATCGAGCACCAGGCGGTGAATTTCAGACTCGCCGACATGGCCACCGAGATCGAGGTCGCGCGGCAGATGGTTTGGCACGCCGCGGCGCTCCGCGACGCCGGTCGGCCGTACCTGGCGGAAGCGTCTATGGCGAAGCTGTTTGCCTCCGAAATGGCCGAGCGCGTGTGCTCTGCCGCGATTCAGGTGCACGGAGGCTACGGATACGTCGCCGATTTCCCGGTCGAGCGCATCTATCGCGACGTGCGCGTTTGCCAGATCTACGAAGGAACCAGCGACATCCAGCGCCTGGTGATCGGCCGATCGCTGGCGAGCTGACCGGATCCGCGAAACGCAGCGACCAGCAAGGAGCGTCATGCCCGCACCCATCGAATTCTATTTCGATTTTTCTTCGCCGTACGGCTACCTGGCCTCCGAAAAGATCGAAGCGCTCGCCGCCCGGCATGGTCGCGAGGTGAGCTGGCATCCGGTGCTGCTCGGCGTCGTGTTCAAGCAGACTGGCGCCATGCCCCTGCTGCAGGTGCCGCTGAAGGGCGAGTATTCGCGCCGGGACATGCATCGCAGCGCCCGCTTCCACGGCGTCGACCGGTTTCGCGTCCCCACCAAGTTTCCGATTCCCTCGCAAGCCGCGGCGCGCGTCGTGCTCTGGAGCGCGAAGCGCGACCCCGCTCTCGCGGCGCGCGTGGTGCACGCGCTTTATCGCGCGTATTTCGTGGACGACCAGGACATCTCTTCCCCGGAGGCAGCCGTTGCGGTGGCGGCGTCGTGCGGACTCGATGCCGCCGAGGTGCGCGCGGCGATCGAGGACCCTTCGATCAAGGAAGCGCTCAGGCGCGCCAATGAGCAGGCAATCGCCAAGGGCGTCTTCGGCTCGCCGTACATCATCGTCGACGGTGAGCCCTTCTGGGGGCTGGACCGTCTCGATCAGGTCGACCGCTGGATGGCGACCGGAGGATGGTGATGGCCGCCGAATACACGCTGTATTGCTTCGCGCAGTCGGGTAATGCGTACAAGGTCGCGCTGACGCTACAGCTCGCGGGGGCAGACTGGGCGCCGCGCTTCGTCGACTATTTCGGCGGTGAGACGCGGCGTCCTGCGTACCGCGAGATCAATGTCATGGGCGAGGTGCCGGTGCTGCTGCATCAGGGCGCCATGCTTTCGCAGTCCGGCGTGATCCTCGACTATCTTTCGGAGCAGTTCGAGCGATTCGGCGCTGCCGATCCGATCGAGCGCCGAGAGATCCTGCGCTGGCTGTTCTGGGACAACCACAAGCTGACCAGCTACACGGCGACGCTGCGCTTCATGCGCTCGTTGGTTAAAGATCCCGACCCCGCGGTCGTCGCCGAGTTCCGCAAGCGCGCGGAAGCGGCGTGGGGCGTTCTCGACGCGCATCTCGTGGGGCGTCGTTATGTTGTTGCCGACCGCCTGACCATCGCCGATCTTTCGTTGTGCGGCTACCTTTTCTGGCCCGAGGAGATCGGCGTCGACTGGGCGAGCTTCGTCAACCTCCGCGACTGGCTCGCGCGCATCAAGGCGCAACCGCGCTGGGTCCATCCCTACGAGCTCATGCCGGGACATCCTCGTCCCGCCATCTCCTGAAGCCATGCCCGCGATCGAATCGATCATCGACCGGAAAGGCGACGTCTTCGCCAAGAACCGGGACGCGATGCAGGTGCTGGTCGACGACCTTCGTGCCAAGGTCGCGACGATCGAGCAGGGCGGCGGCGACGTCGCGCGCGAGCGCCACAGCGGTCGCGGCAAGCTCCTGCCGCGCGAGCGCATCCGCTCGCTGCTCGACCCGGGCTCGCCTTTTCTGGAATTCTCGCAGCTCGCGGCGTGGGATATGTACGACGATCGCATCGCCTCGGCCGGCATCATCTGCGGCATCGGACGCGTGGCCGGGCGCGAATGCGTCATCGTATGCAACGATGCGACGGTCAAGGGCGGCACCTATTACCCGATGACGGTCAAGAAGCACCTGCGCGCGCAGGACATCGCGCGCGAGAATAACCTGCCCTGCATCTACCTGGTCGATTCGGGCGGCGCCAACCTGCCCAACCAGACCGAAGTGTTTCCGGACCGCGATCATTTCGGACGCATTTTCTATAACCAGGCGACGATGTCCGCCGAGCGCATTCCGCAGATCGCGGTGGTGATGGGATCGTGCACCGCGGGTGGGGCGTACGTGCCGGCGATGTCCGACGAATCGATCATCGTGAAGGAGCAGGGGACGATTTTTCTCGCGGGTCCGCCACTGGTGAAGGCGGCGACCGGCGAGATCGTCAGCGCCGAGGAGCTTGGGGGCGCCGACGTGCACACGCGCATCTCCGGCGTCGCCGATCACTTCGCCGTCGACGACCATCACGCGCTGTCGATCGCCGGCGCATCGTCGGGCACCTCAACCTCGACAAGCCGGCGACGGTCGAACTGGCGCCGCCGCGCGATCCGCTGTATCCGGCGGACGAGCTCTACGGCGTCATCAACGGCGACGTGCGCAAGCCCTACGACGTGCACGAGGTGATTGCCCGCATCGTCGACGGCAGCGAGTTCGACGCCTTCAAGGCGCGCTACGGTGCGACGCTGGTGACCGGCTTCGCGCGCATCTGGGGGTATCCCGTCGGCATCGTCGCCAACAACGGCGTGTCTGTACTCGGAGTCCGCGCAAAAGGGCGCGCATTTCATCGAACTCTGCTGCCAGCGACGCATTCCGCTGGTGTTCCTGCAGAACATCACCGGCTTCATGGTGGGCCGCAAGTACGAAGCGGGTGGCATCGCCAAGGACGGCGCCAAGATGGTGACGGCCGTGTCGTGCGCGCAGGTGCCCAAGTTCACGGTCATCATCGGCGGAAGCTACGGCGCGGGCAATTACGGGATGTGCGGACGCGCGTTCAATCCGCGCTTTCTTTGGATGTGGCCGAATGCGCGCATTTCCGTGATGGGCGGCGAGCAAGCCGCGACCGTGCTGGCGACGATCCGCCGCGACGCCATCGAGGCCAAGGGCGAGCAGTGGACCGCCGGCGAGGAGAGCGCGTTCAAGTCGCCGATCCGCGAGCGCTACGAGCAGGAGGGGCATCCCTACTTCGCGAGCGCGCGGCTGTGGGACGACGGCATCATCGATCCCGCGGACACACGCAAGGTGCTCGCGCTCGCGCTGTCCGCGTCACTCAACCGCCCCATTGCGCCGACGACCTTCGGCGTATTCAGGATGTAGACGACGCATGGTCAAAACCGTCAAGCGCAAGCCGGCCGCTCGCCGCCCACAACACCGGGCGCCGACGTACACCACGCTGGCGGTCACGATCGACCATGCGGTGGCGAGCGTGGTCCTCGACCGCCCGGATGTGCACAACGCATTCGACGAGACGTCGATCGCTGAGCTCACCTTGGCATTGCGCGAGCTCGGCGCCGACGATTCGGTGCGTGCGGTCGTGCTGGCCGGTACCGGCACCAGTTTTTGCGCCGGCGCGGACTTGAGATGGATGAAGCGCATGGCGACATTCAGCGATGCGCAGAATCTGGACGACGCGCGCGCGCTGGCGGGCATGCTGACGACGCTCAACGACCTGCCCAAGCCGACCATCGCGCGCGTCCATGGCGCGGCGTTCGGCGGCGGCGTCGGGTTGATCGCCTGCTGCGACATCGCCATAGCCGCGCAGGACGCCGAATTCGCGTTCTCGGAAGCGCGCCTAGGCCTCGTACCGGCGACGATCGCTCCGTACGTGGTCGCTGCCATCGGCCAGCGCGCGGCGCGGCGGCTGTTTCTCACCGCCGAGCGCTTCAGCGCGGCGGAAGCGTTTCGTCTCGGCTTGCTGCACGACCTCGCATTGGCGAGCGAGCTCGACGCGCGCATCGGCGAGGTCCTGCACGCGCTGCTGCGCGCGGGTCCCCGCGCGCAGGCCGAGTGCAAGGCGCTGCTGCGGGCTGTGAGCGGGCGGCCCATCGATGCCGACGTGATCGCAGACACGGCGGCGCGCATCGCATGCGTGCGCGCGTCTGCCGAAGGACGCGAGGGCGTGGCCGCGTTCCTCGCCCGACGCAACCCGACCTGGATCGCCGGTGGCGACTGAGTCAACCGAGCCAACCAAGGCCACCTGAGGCCAACTGAGGCCAACAGAGGCCAACTGAGGCGCACGCAACCGCACCGGGCCCGACATGGACCAACTCGATACCTGGCAACTCGTGGCGCTCGCGGCCGCGCTCGGATGGGCGAGCGGCATCCGCCTCTACGCAGTGTTGTTCATCGTCGGTGCGGTGGGCTACGCCGGCTGGTACGACCTACCGCAGCACCTGCAGGTTCTCGCCCACCCGATGGTGCTCGCGGCGTCGGGTTTTATGGTCCTTGCCGAATTCTTCGCCGACAAGATTCCCGGCTTCGACACGGTCTGGGACACCGTCCACACGGTCGTGCGCATTCCCGCGGGCGCGGCGCTGGCCGCCGGCGTGTTCGGCGATTCGCCGCCGGCATGGACCATCACCGCGGCGATCCTTGGCGGAACGCTCGCCGCCGGCAGTCATTTCACCAAAGCCGGAACGCGCGCGGTGATCAACACCTCGCCCGAACCGTTCTCGAACTGGGTGGCGTCGTTCGGCGAGGACGTGCTGGTGGGAACGCTTGTCTATCTCGCCCTTGCGCATCCGGCGCTCGCGCTGCTGGTGGTTGGGTTGCTGGTGGCGTTCTCGATCTGGCTGCTGCCCAAGCTCTGGCGCTTCATGCGCGCACTGATCGAGCGAATCGGGCGCTGGTCGTCGGGCAGTCTTGGACACGGCGGGTCCGCGCACGGCGACCGGCGCGATGTTTGACAGCGTCCTCATCGCCAACCGTGGCGAAATCGCGTGCCGCGTCGCGCGCACCGCGCGGCGCATGGGGCTGCGCACGATCGCGGTCTATTCCGACGCCGACGCTAGAGCGATGCACGTCGGCGCCTGCGACGTCGCGCGGCGCATCGGACCAGCGCCGCCACGCGAAAGCTATCTGCGCGGCGAAGCGATCATCGAAGCGGCACTGGCGACCGGCGCGCAGGCGATCCACCCCGGTTACGGCTTCCTTTCCGAGAACGCGGCGTTTGCCGAAGCAGTGAGCGCGGCGGGACTGATCTTCGTCGGGCCGCCGCCGGCGGCGATCCGGGCCATGGGATCGAAGTCGGAGTCGAAGTTCATCATGGGCCGCGCCGGCGTGCCGCTGGTTCCGGGTTATCACGGGCGCGACCAAGACGACACGCTGCTTGCGCGCGAGGCGGTTGCGATAGGATTTCCGGTACTCATCAAGGCTTCCGCGGGGGGCGGAGGCAAGGGCATGCGCGTGGTCGGGCGCGCCGAAGAATTCGCCGCCGCCCTCGCATCCGCGCGCCGCGAAGCCAAGTCGGGATTCGGCGACGATACTGTGCTGCTCGAAAGATACCTGCTCGAGCCGCGGCACATCGAGATGCAGGTGTTCGCCGACACGCACGGCCATTGCGTGCACCTGTTCGAACGTGATTGCTCGGTCCAGCGCCGCCATCAGAAAGTCCTCGAGGAGGCGCCGGCACCCGGTATGAGCGCGTCGCGCCGCGATGCGATGGGCTCCGCCGCGATCGCCGCGGCGCGCGCCATCGGCTACGTCGGCGCGGGCACGGTCGAATTCATCGTCGATCGCGAGCGCACGTTCTATTTCATGGAAATGAACACGCGGCTGCAGGTCGAGCACCCGGTCACCGAAATGATCACCGGGCTCGATCTGGTCGAGTGGCAACTGCGCGTGGCCGCCGGCGAGCCGTTGCCACTCGCCCAGGAGCAGCTGTTCGCGCGCGGCCACGCCATCGAGGCGCGCATCTACGCCGAGGATCCCGAGCGTGGCTTCCTGCCGTCGACCGGACGCATCGCGTATCTGCGCGCCCCCGCGGTGTCCGGCAGCGTTCGCGTCGACACCGGCGTCGCCCAAGGCGACGCGATCAGCGCCCACTACGATCCGATGATCGCCAAACTCGTCGTTCGCGGCGACGATCGCGAGCAGGCGTTGCGACGCCTCGCGCGCGCACTGGCGCAATACCGTATCGCCGGCGTGACCACCAACGTCGACTTCCTGCGCAGGCTGATCGCGCACGATGCCTTCGCTAGCGGCCGCATCGATACCGGGTTGATCGCTCGCGAGCATGCCGCTCTTTTCCCGCCGGCAGCGCCGGCGGCGCCGAAAATAATCGCCATCGCCGCGGTGGCGGAGACTGAGGTGTTGCGGCGGGAGGCAGCCGAGCGCGCGAAAGCATCGAGTGATCCGTCCTCGCCGTGGCACGCGGTCGATCCATGGTGGCTCAACAGCGCGGAGCATGCGATCGCACTGCGCTACGCGAGCGCGGATGCTCTCGTTGATGCGTTCGTGACAATCGACCGGGATCGCTACTTGATACGCACCGGCGACCTTCGCTTCAGCGCGCGCGCCGTGCGCGAGGACGACGAGCTCGAGATCTGGCTAAACGACGAGCACCTCGCGGCGGCGGTCTTCCCGCTCGGCACGGAGCGCTACGTGTTCACCGACGATGGCTTGCACCGCCTGCAACGCATCGATCCACTCGAGCACGCGGGACAGGTGAGCGAGGGTGGGGATGCTCATCTGCGGGCACCGATGTCGGGTACCATCATCTCGGTGCTGGTGAAGCAGGGTGACACCGTCGCGCGCGGCGCGCCACTGCTGATCCTCGAGGCGATGAAAATGGAGCACACGATCATCGCGCTGGCGGCCGGGACAGTGGCTGCGCTGCATTACCGCGAAGGCGAACAAGTAAGTGAAGGTGCCGACCTGATCGAGGTCGTCGCGCCGGGCGCTGCCACGGGAAAGCCCTGAATATCCTTCTGCATACGCCGTTGCCGGATGCGGAGCAGTGGCAGCGCACGCTCGCGCAGGCGCTTCCGGACGCAACGCTGCATCGCTGGCCTTGTTCCGGCGTCGCGATCGACTACGCGATCGTGTGGAAACCGCCGCACGAGCTGCTGGGCGATCTTACCCGAGCGCGCGCGGTGTTCAACCTGGGAGCCGGCGTCGATGCGACCCTCGCATCGACGGGTGCTTCGTGGCCGGCCGGGGTGCCGCTGATCCGGATCGAAGACGCCGGCATGGGCGAGCAGATGATCGAGTACGTGGTCTACGCGGTCCTGCGTTGGTTTCGCGAGTTCGCCCAGTACGAGCAGTCACAGCGCAATGCATGCTGGAGCCCGCGCGCGCGACTCGAGAAGCGCGAGTTCGGCGTTGGCATCCTCGGCATGGGTGTCCTTGGGAGCAGCGTGGCCGACGCCGTCGCCAGGCTGGGCTTCCCGGTCGCAGGTCTCAGCCGCCGGTCGAAGCAGCTGCAGGGCATGCGCAGCTTCGCGATCGACGAGCTCGCTGCGTTTCTCGCGAGCAGCCGCGTGCTGGTATGCATGCTGCCGCTGACCCCCGCGACGCGCGGACTGCTCGACCACAAGGCGTTCGCGATGATGCCGCGAGGCGCGTACCTGATCAACGTCGCGCGCGGGGCGATCGTCGTCGAGCACGACCTCATCGACGCGATCGACGAAGGCTCGATCGCGGGCGCGATGCTCGACGTCTTCGAGCACGAGCCCTTGGCCGCCGACCATGCGTTCTGGCATCATCCGCACATCACCGTCACACCCCACATCGCGGCGGTCACGCTGCTCGGCGCGTCGGTCGGCCAGATCGCCGACAAGATCCGCCGCATTGAAGCCGGCTTCCCGGTCAGCGGCGCGATCGACCCACTCCATGCCTACTGAAGAAGCGGCCAACGGCGCGCCGTTCCTGCGATGAACATCCCATCCAGCGTACGCATCGTCGAAGTCGGCCCGCGCGACGGCCTGCAGAACGAGCAGGCGATCGTGCCGACCGGGGTGAAGGTCGGGCTTATCGACCGTCTTACCGAGGCAGGGCTGCCCGCGATCGAAGCAACCAGCTTCGTCTCGCCGAAGTGGGTTCCGCAAATGGCCGACAATGCCGCCGTGATGGCTGCGATCCGCCGCAAGCCCGGCGTTCGCTACCCGGTGCTCACCCCGAACCTGCGAGGCCTGGAGGCCGCGCTCGCTGCCGGCTGCGATGAGGTTTCGGTGTTCGTCGCCGCGTCCGAGGCCTTCTCGCAAAAGAACATCAACTGCACGATCGAGGAGAGCCTTGAGCGCGTGGGGCCGGTGGCTGAGACGGCGCGCGCCCGCGGGATTCGCGTGCGCGGTTATGTCTCGTGCGCGCTCGGTTGCCCGTACGAGGGCGAGGTGGCGGCCGAAGCCGTGCGCGACGTCGTGCAGGCGCTCCATTCCATGGGCTGCTACGAGATTTCACTCGGCGACACCATCGGAACCGGGACGCCGGGCAAGACGCGGGCGTTGATCGATTGCCTGCTGCGCGTGCTTCCCGCAAGCGCGCTGGCGGGGCACTTTCATGACACCTACGGACAGGCGCTCGCGAACGTATTGACCGCTTTGCAGTCCGGCGTGACGACGTTCGACAGCTCGGTGTCGGGTCTGGGCGGCTGTCCCTACGCAAAGGGCGCGACCGGCAACGTCGCCACCGAGGACGTGCTGTACATGCTCGAGGGGCTCGGCATCGACACCGGCATCGACATGACCCGGCTGCGCATCGCCGGACACTACATTTGCGATTTTCTCGGGCGCGCGCCGGTGTCGCGAGTCGCCGTCGCGCTCGATGCGAAGATGCCCCTGGCAAAGACCACGCGATGAGAGATTACCCCGAGCGTATCGCCTCGCCCTGCGTGAGTATTTGCGTGATGGACCCGGTCGCAGGAATATGCGTTGGCTGCATGCGTACCCTCGACGAGATCGCGGGATGGATCGACATGAGCGACGATGCGCGGCGCGCGTTGATCGCAGCGCTGCCGCAGCGGCGCGCGCGCCTCGCCGCGACGGCGAGTGCCGCGCAGGGAGAAGCGCCGCATGGCCAGCGCTGAGTGGTACTTCGACTTTGTCTCTCCCTTCGCCTATCTCCAGTGCGAACAGCTCGCGCGGCTGGAGCCCAGCCTGCGCATTCACTATCGGCCGGTCCTGTTCGCCGGACTGCTCAAGGCCAACGGTCAGAAGGGGCCGGCCGAGATCGAAGCCAAGCGCCGGTTTACGTATCGCTTTGTCGTGTGGCAGGCGCGCGCGCTCGGCATCCAGCTCAAGTTTCCGGCGGCCCACCCTTTCAATCCCCTGCCACTGCTGCGACTGGCGATCGCCGCCGATTGTCATCCCGACGCGGTGCGCCGGATCTTCCGGTTCGTCTGGCGCGACGGACGCATGGGCGACCTGCCGATCGAGTGGGCGGAACTGATGAGCGATCTCGACATCCAGGACGCGCAGTCGCGCATCGACTCGCCCGAGATCAAGGAAGCATTGCGCCGCAATACCGACGACGCGCTGGCGCGCGGCGTGTTCGGCGTGCCGACGCTCGCCATCGGCGCAGAACTATTCTGGGGTGCCGACGCGACGGCGATGGCAGCGGAATACGTCGCAGCAGGGTGCCGGTACACCGATCCGGAGATGGAGCGCGTGGCGGCGCTCCCCATCGGCGCGCAACGCGAGGCGCCGACCCGCAAGTGAGGGTGCTTCGTCCTCGCGCTGGAAGCGGTTAGTTCTTCAGTGGTGGAAGCGTCTTGGCGCGCACCGCCGCCGATTGCTCTTCGCGAAACTTCGCGAGCTTCTCTGCAAGCGCCTTGTCGCCGACCGCGAACATCGCAACTGCGAACAGCGCTGCGTTGGCCGCGCCTGCTTCCCCTATCGCGAAGGTCGCCACTGGGATGCCCTTGGGCATCTGGACCGTGGACAGCAGCGAGTCCTCGCCACGCAGGTATTTCGACGGTATCGGGACCCCGAGTACAGGAAGCAAGGTCTTCGCGGCGAGCACGCCGGCGAGATGCGCAGCTCCGCCGGCGCCGGCGATGATGCAGCGAAGTCCGCGTGCGGCGGCGCCTGCAGCGTAGGCGAAGGTGTCGTCGGGCAGGCGATGCGCCGAAAGGACCCGCGCCTCGTAGGGGATGGCGAAGGCAGCGAGCTGCTCCGCGGCGTGCCGCATGATGTCCCAGTCGCTGTCGCTGCCCATTAGGATCCCGACGCGAGGCGAATCAACGATTGGTGGCATACAAATTCCCGGGGTGAGTTCGGACAGGGGTCTCTCTGAAGCGCGACGATTCTAACATCGTTGCGTGTTACGGCAGCGCAACGGAGACAGCGTGATTGCAATCGAAGCGGTTGGCGCAATGAGCGATAATGTTGCGATGACGACGATGCCACACCGTTGCGCCGGACAACGTTCCTACCCCCGCTCGCTCGCGCGCGGACAGGGCGCACTGCGCAGCGTGCTGCTGACCCTGTGCGTTCTCGGCACGCATGCGTTGGCGCAGCCGTCCGACGTGGATTTCCTGGCGGCGCGCGATGCTTTTCGCGCCAATGATGCGATCAAGCTCGATCGCGTGGTGCCGCGGCTCAAAGGACATCCGCTAGAGCAGTATGCGAACTATTGGCAAATCCGCCTGCGGCTGGACGACACCGATCCCGAGCGCGTGCGTGCGTTCCTGGCGCGCTATGCCGGGACGCCGCTCGCCGATCGTCTGCGCACCGAGTGGCTGAAATCGCTCGCCAAGCGCGAGCAGTGGGCGCTGTTCGCCGCCGAGTATCCGCTGCGCGCGGGGGATGATACCGACCTCGCGTGCTACGCGATCCAGTGGAAGCGCCAGCGCGACGGCGATGCCGCGCTCGACGAGGCGCGCGTCTATTGGGCGAGCGGGCAGGAGCAGCCGGAATCGTGCCAGGTGCTGTTCGCGGCGATGCTCAAACTGCAGCGACTGACAGCGCAGGATATCTGGGGACGTTTTCGCCTCGCGCACGAAGCAGGCAACGCGCGTCTGGCAACGCGCCTCACGCTCGACTTGCCGCCCGCCGAGCGGCCTTTTGTTCGCGACCTCGATCGCGCCGAGCGCAGCGCCGCGCAGTCGCTGGCCAAGAACGAGTTTCGGCCGACGTCCGTGCAGGGCCGCGAACTCGCGCTCTATGCGCTCGATCGCGCTGCCCGCAGCGACTCCTCGTCGGCGCACGAGGCGTGGATCAAGGTGCGCGATCGCTTTCCGCCCGCGGACCGCGCCTATGGCAACCTGCTGATCGCGTACCAGGGCGCGCGCACGCTGCAGCCGGCCGCCAACGAGTGGTATCGCGAGGCGCTAGGTTCGACTCAAAACGCGGAGCAGCGTGCATGGCGGGCGCGCGCGGCGTTGCGCGCGCGCAACTGGCCCGACGTCCTGTCGGCCGTCGAGGCCATGCCCGAGGATCAGGCGCTCGATCCGGCGTGGCGTTACTGGAAGGCGCGCGCGCTCGCGGCCACGGGACAGAGCGATGACGCCACCCGGCTCTACGCCACGTTGGCCACCGAGCATCATTTTTACGGGCTGATGGCGGCGGAAGCGCTCGGCGCGGCCATCATGCCGATCAGCGAACCCTTGCCGCCGGACGATGCCGCGGTGGCGGCGTTCACCGCGCGCGACGCTGTTCAGCGCGTAATCATGCTCACCAACTTCGACCTGCGTTCCGAGGCGCTGCGCGAATGGCTCTACATCGTGCGAGGGCAGGGTGACGAAACGCTGCTGCTCGCCGCCGAAGTCGCGCGCCGCAACGGACTCTACGATCGCTCCATCAACTCGGCCGATCGCACCCAGCGCCGCCATGATTTCGCGCTGCGCTACCAGACACCGTATCGCGATGAGATCGCGCAGGCGGCGCGCGACGCGCAGGTCGACCCGGCGTGGGTCTATGGCCTCGCACGGCAGGAAAGCCGCTTCGTCGCCAACATCGTGTCCTCCGCGGGTGCGGTCGGACTGATGCAACTCATGCCTCCGACCGCGCGCTGGGTGGCCAAGCAGACCGGACGCGCCGATTTCCGCGCGACGCAGCTTCAGGACCCAAGCATCAATGCACAGTTCGGCACGTTCTATCTGCGCTATGTGCTCGACCGCCTCGACGGTCTCCCGGTGCTGGCGACCGCTGCCTATAATGCCGGACCCGGGCGCGCGCAGGCCTGGCGCGGCGCCACTCCGATCGAAGGCGCCATCTATGCCGAGACGATCCCGTTCAACGAAACACGCGACTACGTGAAAAAAGTCCTCGCCAACGCCATGTTCTACCAGGCGCAGCTCGGCCTGCCGTATGTCGCGTTGCGAGAGCGACTGGGCATGGTGACGCCGGCGGGAAGCGCACTGGCCAGCGTGCGCGCTGGCGATCGGCCGGACGAAACGCGATGAACGGTGCGCCGATAGTCGTGCTCGGCGGCAGCGGCTTCGTCGGGCGCCATCTCGTCAGCCAGCTGTGCGCGCTGGGCCGAAGCGTAAGCGTGCCCACGCGCAGCCGCGAGCGCGCCAAGCATCTCATCCTGCTGCCGACGGTCGACGTCGTCGAAGCGGACGTCAACGACCGCACGGTGCTGGCGAGCCTGATTCGCGGCGCCGACGCCGTCATCAACGTGGTCGGCGTGCTGCACGATTCACCGCGCGGCGCCTTCGAGCGCGCGCACGTCGAGCTCGTGCGCAACATCGTCGAGGCGTGCCGCGCCAACAGCGTGCAACGCCTGCTGCACATGAGCGCCCTCGGCGCCGACGTCCGTGGGCCCAGCCGCTACCTGACGACCAAGGCTGAGGGCGAGGCGGTGGTGGCGGCCTCGGGGCTGGCGTGGACCATCTTCCAGCCGTCGGTGATCTTCGGACGCGAGGACAGCTTTCTCAACACCTTCGCCAAGCTCGAGCGCTTCCTCCCCGTGATCGCGCTCGCCTCGGCGAATACGCGCTTCCAGCCGGTATTCGTCGGCGATGTCGCGCGCGCGTTCGTGCGCGCGCTACCCGATGATGGCACGCATGGTCAGCGCTATCCGCTGTGCGGACCGAAGGTCTACACCTTGCGTGAGCTGGTCGCATATGCCGGAGAACTGTCGGGGCACCGGCGCCGCATTCTGCCGCTCGGCGAGTCGATGTCGCTGCTGCAGGCGGGGATTCTCGAGCACCTGCCGGGTCCCCTGATGAGCCGCGACAATGTGCTGTCGATGCGCAAGGACAGCGTCTGTGACTGCGGGTTTCCGGCGCGCTTCGGTGACCCGCCCGTTGCGCTCGAGGCGATCGCGCCGGAATACATCGCGGCCACCGCGGCGCGCAGCCGCTTCGACGCTTTTCGCGCGCGCAGCGGCCGCTGACCCGGACCGGGCTCTCGCCCATGCGCGGCGCGCGCGAGAACCGATGAAAATCTACGCGGTAGGAGGCGCGGTGCGCGACGAGTTGCTCGGTCACCCGGTGGCCGATCGCGACTACGTGGTCGTCGGCGCCACGCCGCAGGAGATGACCGCGCTGGGTTTTCGGCCCGTGGGCCGCGACTTTCCGGTCTTCCTGCATCCGCAGACTCAGGAGGAATATGCGCTCGCGCGTACGGAGCGCAAGAGCGGAAGCGGATACCACGGCTTCACCTTTCACGCCTCGCCCGACGTCACGCTGGAGCAGGATCTCGCGCGTCGCGATGTCACCGTGAACGCGATGGCGCGCGGCGACGACGGCGTGTTGATCGACCCCTTCGGCGGAGCGTCCGACTTGCGCGCCGGCATCCTTCGCCATGTGAGCGAGGCCTTTGCCGAGGATCCGCTGCGCGTGCTGCGAGTCGCACGATTCGCCGCGAGACTCGGATTCGACGTCGCACCGCAGACCGAGGCGCTGATGCGGCGCCTGGTCCAATCGGGCGAGTTGTCGACGCTGGGCGCGGAACGCCAATGGCAGGAGATCTCGCGCGCGCTGATGGAGGCACGGCCGTCGCGATTTTTCATCGAGCTGCGTCGTTGCGGCGCGCTGGCGGTCGTCCTGCCCGAGCTCGACGCGCTGTTCGGCGTGCCGCAGCCGGTTGCGCATCACCCCGAGCTCGATACCGGCGTGCACGTCCTGCAGGCGATCGACTTCAGCGCGTCGGCCGGGGACGCGCTGCCAGTGCGCTACGCCGTGCTCGTGCACGACCTCGGCAAGTCGACCACGCTGCGCACTGGGTGGCCGAGCCACATCGCGCACGAGCGCGCCAGCGTCCGCGCTGCCGAGGTCGTCTCGCGTCGCCTGCGCGTGCCCGCCGACTGCAGCGAGCTCGCGCAGCTGGTGGCGCGGCACCATGGCACGGTTGCGCGCGCCCTCGAATTGCGCGCCGCGACGCTGCTCGACCTGCTCGGCGCCGCCGACGCGCTGCGCCGGCCCGACCGTCTCGATGCATTGATCCGCGCCTGCACGGCGGACGTGCTGTCGCGCCCGGGTCGCGAAGGCGCTAGGTTTGTGGCGGGAGAATGGCTGAAGGCGGCGCGCGAGGTCGTGCGTGATGTCGATGCCGCCGCGATCGCCCAACGGCATCCGGGAGACGCTGAATTGCCGCGGCGCATCCGCGACGCGCGCATCGGGGCGTTGCGCGCGTGGAAAAAAGGTGTGGTGGCGTCGCCCCGATCGCCCTAGAAAAAGTGCGCGATGCCGGCGATCACACCGTTCAGGTGCGCCCCCGGTACCGTAGCATAATCGTTGATGTTGAGGGTATAGAACGCATTGGGCTGGTTGGCTATTTGGACGTAGCCCGCGTACACCATCGTACGGGGAGAAAGGTTGACGCTGTAGCTGAGTTCCCATTGGATTGCCGCCGAATTCGGACCCTTGGTCAGGCCGCCGATCTGCGTTCCGTCGACGGCGCTGCCGAAGCCGTTGTCGGCGCGGCCGACGAACGCGTACAGGGCGCCTTCGCCGATGCTCAGCGTCCCGGACACCGCGTAGAAATTGCGCTTGAGGCTGCCGGTCGGCGTGTCGTAGCGCAGGTATTCGTACACGGCTCCCACGCGAAATCCGATGCCTTCCGCGACCGTTCCGAAATCGTAACCGCCGGCCACCGAAAGCGCTGAATCATGGAGCCCGGTCTGCCGGACGGCATAGTTGGTCTCATAGGCTAGCCCCAAATCGAGTGGGCCGTTGCTGTAGAAGCCGGCAACGTCGGCCACGAAGGCGTGGCGTATCTCGGAGGCGTGGTCGCCGTTGTCGCCGGCGGCGCCGGTAGTGGGTAAGGGCGACGAATCGCGCGTGGAATACTGCAGCGATCCCGTGAAGCCCGAATAGTTAGGGGAATCGTAACGTATCGAATTGCCGAGCCGAGCGTCGAATCCTCCCTGACCCTTTTGCAGCGGTCCCTGCGCCCAGATCGCCGCCGTCGACAGGATCGACGTCGTGAGCGTAGGCACGTTGCCGAAGATCGTCAGGATGTCGTCGTAGGGCGTGAGAAACTTGCCCGCCTTGATCAGACCCCATTCACCTTGGAGGCCCACGTAGGTCTCGCGACTGGCAATCCCCGAGTTCGGCGCGTTTCCGGTATCGCCCTGTACGTTTTGCTCGATCTGGAAAATCGCGGCGTTGCCGGCACCGAGGTATTCGACGCCGCGCATCCCGAAGCGCGAGGAGTTGCTCGACACGCGCACGACCGTCGGGTTGGTGCCGTCGAGCTGTCGGCCATTGACCAGCTCCAGGTCGAGGTTGAGATTCCCGTACAGCGTCACATGTGTGAACTGCGCGCGGACGGTCGCCGGCGCGATGGTCGAGATCGCGACGATACCCGCGCACAGCAAGGCCCGACTACGGCGATTGGATTGCCGCGTCCGAACCGCTTCTCGGTGGCATCCGCGGTCAACCGTTTCGCAGTGATGTAGCGTAGAGCGCCGAGGCACCACCTCGGCCGGGAGCGGTCGCTGCGAGGCGGCAAACAGGTGCCCCACGCGGCTAGATGCGATACGCGGTCAGCGTCATGATTTTCGCCGCGGTGCGCATGAGCAGTCTAAGCGGCAGCGGAAGCTCGCTCGCGCCCGCATCGCGTGCGGCCATGCCGTGACGGACCTCGTCGTCGCGCATCGCGGCGACGACGCTGCGACTTCGGCTGTCGGGTTGCGGCAAGCTGTCCATGTGACCGGTAAGATGTTCCTCGACCTGCCGCTCGGTCTCGACGACGAAGCCCATGCTGGTGCGATCGCCCGCCAATCCCGCGGCCAGGCCAATGGCGAACGACCCGGCGTACCACAGCGGGTTGGCGGCGCTGGTGCGCGAGCCCAGTTCCGCGAGCCGCTGCGTGGTCCATGCTAGGTGATCCTGTTCCTCTCGAGCCGCCTGTTGCAGACGCGCACGCGTCTCGGCGTCGCGCGCCGCCAGCGCTTGCGCTTCGTACAGTGCCTGCGCACACACTTCACCGGTGTGGTTGACGCGCATCAGGCCGGCAGCATGCCTGCGCTCGGTTGACGTCAGCGTGCTGTCCGCGATGCCCGCGGCCGGGTACGGGCGCGCGCTGGTGCTCGCGTTGGAGAGTGTGCGCAGCGCGGCGTCGAAGGTTCCGATCAGGCGATCAAGGCGATCGATGGTCACGACGGAATCATACGGCAAGAGGGCAAAAAAAAGGGCGTCCGGAGGACGCCCTGATGATCACTTCAAACCTCTGCAAAAACTAACTGTCTGGTTGCCGCGGCTTGCGCCGCGGCTGTGATCAGAACAGGTGAACGATGCCGAACGTGCCGCCACCCGGCTGGCCCGAGCAGAAATCGCCGGCCGATCCAGGAGCTGCACCGTACTGACCAATGGCGATCGGGTACGGGTTGATGTTGAACGTGTACGACGCCTTGCACTGGTTGATCAGCTTGGTGTAACCGACGTAGAGCATGGTGCGCGGCGACAGGTTGTAGCTGTACGACAGCTCGCCTTGCTGAACGCCGGTCCCCGTACCGCGGGTGAGGTAGCCGACCGATGTTCCTTCCGGTGCGCTGCCCTTGCCACCGGTCGCCTTGCCGTAGAAGCCATAGATCTTGCCTCCACCCAGCGGGATGGTCACCGATACGCCACCGAAGTTGCGCTTCAGGTTACACGTCGAGCCGGTGCCCACGTTGCAGCTGGAACCTGCGACTGCAGCGGACTGTACCTCGTAATTCGTCTGCTCGTACACCAGGCCGACCTGCAGGCCGAAGCCCGGCATGAGCGTGCCGAAGTTGTACGAACCGGTGACGGTCCAGTCATAATCCATCAGGTTCGGTCCGCCCAGCGCGTAGTTGTTGCGCACGGCGTGGTTGTATTCACCGGCGGCGCCGGCCTGGAACGGGCCGTTGCTATAGATGACGTTGCCACCGAGCACGTAGGCATGGTTGATGACCGAAGGATGGTCGCCGTTGTCGCCGCCGTTCGGCGTCTGGTTGGCGCCGCCCGTATCGTCGCGCGTGGAGTACTGCAGCGCCGCCGTAAAGCCCATCATGTTCGGCGTGTCGTAACGGACGTTGTTACCGGTACGCGCGTCGAACCCGCCGTTCGCCTTGTTCAGGTTGCCGAACGCCCACACATCCGCCGTCGACAGCAGCGACGTCGTCAGGGTGGGTGCGTTACCGAAGATCGGATGCAGATCGTCCTGCGGCATCAGGAATTTACCCATCGTCACGCGGCCCCATGCGCCCTGCAGGCCGACGAAGGTTTCCCGGCTTGCCAGGCCCGAGCCGGAGGAATTGCCGGCATCACCCGATACGTTCTGCTCGATCTGGAACACGGCGTTCAAACCGCCGCCAAGGCTTTCCGTGCCACGCATCCCGAAGCGCGACGAGTTCGAGCTGACCCGATTGACCGTCTTGTTCGAGGTGACGTTGGGAGGCAGCGCGTTATTCAGTTGCGAGCAGGCTACGCCGCCGGTGCTTTGGCCTGCGCCCGTGCTGGTTCCGACACTGCCGGCACCATTGGTCACACCGTTTTGGCAGGTCTTGCCGTTGACGAATTCAAGGTCCAGATTCAAGCGACCGTACAACGTGACGTTCGCGGTTTGCGCTTGCACAGCGAGCGGCAAAGCGAATGCGCCGCCGACGGCAAGGGCCACGAGCTTTTTATTCATGGTCTCTCCTCTAACGATAAGATTGGCAAGAAACGATTGCCTGCCACCGGAACCTTCTCAGGAGTTAGCGAGAAGTTGATCTGATTGTGCCAAAGCGGCGAATCCATTGGCAAGCTAAAACCCCCGGGCTGAATTTCCCTCCTGCTCCCTGTTGCTTAATTGCAACAAGGAAACGTGCTTTTCCAGAGGCGAGAGGGGCGATTTCGAGTACGTATAATTGAACGGCGATCGCCGCTCGCGGCCTGCATTGCAGAAGACGGTGGAAAAATGGGTACAAACAACGGCTTGCCCTTGCTTTCCGGACGACTTTCGTGTCGAGCAGACGGCCTGCGGCGATGAGTTGGACTGCAAGCGCCGGTATCGCCATTTTTGTCTCCTGGCTCGTGCTCGCGCTGGTGGTGCGGCAGGGACACCTTCCCGAGGACAGGCCTAATCAGCGTTCGCTGCATCGCGAGCCGGTGCCGCGCGGCGGCGGCGTCGCGATATGGGCGGGAATGATCGCCGCAACTGTTAGTTTTGCACCCGCCCAGAGCTGGTTTGCGCCATTGCTGCTGATTATCGCAGTCTCGTGGTGGGACGACCGCCACGGCGTCCCGGTCGCGCTGCGTTTGGGGGCGCAGATCGTGTCCGCGCTGGCGGTGTTGCATTTGCCCGGCGCCGGGTGGTCCGCAGTTCTGGCCTTGCTTGCCATCGTGTGGATGACGAACCTCTACAACTTCATGGATGGCAGCGACGGGCTCGCGGCAACGATGACGGTCGTCGGTTTCGGCGCCTACGCGTTCGCCGGCGCGCGCGCCGGCATGCACGACGCACCCGTGAGCGCAGCCATAGCCGCCGCGACATTGCCCTTTTTCGCGCGCAACTTCCCACCCGCGCGCATTTTCCTCGGCGATGTCGGCGCGGTGCCGCTCGGCTTCATGGCCGCAGTACTCGGGACCGAAGGGGTGGAAACCGGTGCGTGGCCGTGGTGGTTTCCCGAACTCGTCTTCCTGCCTTTCATCGCCGACGCGACCATCACGCTCCTGCGCAGGGGCGCGGGAGGCGCCAACGTGTTGCGGGCGCACCGCGACAACTACTACCAGCGGCTGGTACGGCTCGGGCTCGGCCATCGGGGAACGCTTTTGCTCTATGCCGCGCTCATGCTTGGCAGCACCGCGTCCGCACTTGCCGCGCTGCTTCGCGGCGCGTCCGCCGGCCCGGCTGTCCTTGCCCTCTGGTTAGTGGGGTTAATGTTGTTGTATTCAGGAATCGGGTATCATTGGCGCAAAAACCAAAGGTTCGAATGAGAGTAAGTGCTAACTGGCGGTCCTGGCTGGCCTTTCTGCACGACGTCGGCGCGGCAGCGATCGCCTGGGGCGGGCTTTATTGGCTTCGCTTCAACCTCGATCTACACGAGCCGCAGCTCACGGACATGTTCCGTACCCTCGCGTGGGTGCTGCCGCTGCAGGCGTGCATTTTTCTGGCGTTCGGGCTCTATCGCGGACTGTGGCGCTTCGCGAGCCTTCCTGATTTGCAGCGTATCGTGCTCGCTGCCGGCCTCGGGGCGGTGACTATTCCGCTGGTCGTGGTGATGACGCATTTGACCGCGATGGTTCCACGCAGCCTGCTCGTCCTCTACCCGCCGGTGCTCGTCTTCCTGATGGCAGGAAGCCGCTTCACCTACCGAATCTGGAAAGAGCACCGGCTTTACAGTCCGCTCGCGGCGCTCGGCGAGCCGGTGCTGATCCTGGGCGCCGGCGAGGCGGGTGCGCGCCTCGCCAAGGAGCTCGTGCACAGCCGTCAGTGGAGAATCGTCGGGTTGCTCGACGACAACCCGGCCATCCAGGGACGGCTGGTGCGTAACGTCAGCGTGCTCGGTCCGATCAGCGAGCTTCCGCTGTGGACTCGCCGCTTCGGGGTGCGCACGGTGATCATCGCGCTGCCGTCGGCGGCGCACGTAGTCAGGCGTCGCGTGGCGGAGCTGTGCGCTGCGGCCGGCGTCGAGGCGCTGACGGTGCCCTCGTACGAGGACCTCATCAGCGGCCGCTCGCAGCTCACCACGATCCGCCACGTCGAGCTCGACGACCTGATAGCACGCGACCCGGTCGTGCTCGACAGCGCGGGCCTTAACGAGTGGCTGGGCGGCCGGGTCGCGATGATCACCGGCGCCGGCGGCTCGATCGGTGCCGAGCTTTGCATGCAAATCGCGCGCTTCAAGCCCGCGCGCCTGGTGCTTTTCGAGATTTCGGAATTCGCGCTCTACAACGTTCAGCAGACGCTGCAGGATACTTTCCCGCATATCGCGCTGTCGGCGATCGTAGGCGACGTCAAGCACCTCTCGCATGTCGAGCAGGTGCTCGCGCGCGAGCGTCCGTCGGTGGTATTTCACGCAGCGGCGTACAAGCACGTGCCGTTGATGGAGGAGATCAACGCGTTGCAGGCGGTGCGCAACAATGCTTTCGGCACGTGGGCGATCGCACGTGCATCGGTCGCGGCCAAGGTCGAGAAGTTCGTGCTGGTCTCCACCGACAAGGCGGTGAATCCGACCAATGTCATGGGTGCGTCGAAGCGGCTCGCCGAAATGATGTGTCAGAGCCTGCAGAATGGCACGACGCAATTCGTGATCGTGCGCTTCGGCAATGTTTTCGGAAGCGCCGGCAGTGTCATTCCGAGGTTTCGCGAGCAGATCGTGCGCGGCGGCCCGGTAACGGTGACGCACCCCGCGATCACGCGCTACTTCATGTCGCTGTCCGAGGCTACGCAGCTGCTGCTGCAGGCGGGACTGATGGGACGCGGCGGCGAGGTGTTGGTGCTGGACATGGGCGAGCCGGTACGCATCCTCGACCTGGCGCGCGACATGATCCGGCTTTCCGGCGCCGACCCGGACCGCATCCGAATCGTTTTCACCGGGCTTCGCCCGGGTGAAAAGCTCTATGAGGAGCCGCTCGCGTCAGAGGAAGCGACGCTGCCGACGCACCATCCGAAGCTGCGTATCGCGCAGGCGCGCTCCACCGACCCCGCCAACGTCGGACACATCGTCGCGTGGCTTCAGCGCGATCGCGAATCCGCCGACAGCGAAGTCAGGGCATGGCTCAAATCGTGGATTCCCGAGTACGAGCCGCGAACGCCGTTGCCGGAACGTCCTGGCTCGGTGACGGTGCTCGCGCAGCGCCGCCGCTGAAGCGCTAAACGCGGGTGCTTCGGATCGCCTCGCGGCGCGCTCCGAAGCCCATGACGATCGCGAGCAGCGCCCACCATTCCTTGGCGTTGCTGCGAAAGAGGAAATCGTCGGTCATGTTCTTGGCTATGAATCCCGCGAGCAGCGCCAGACCGACCACGCCGGCGATCGCGAGCGCGTCGTCTGCCTGCCGGAAATAGCTGACGAAGCGCGCCGCCAGCGTGATGAGCAGCCCGACGAACAGCGCGAGCCCGATCGCGCCGGTTTGCAGCACCTGCGCGACGAAGACGTTGTGCGCGTGCCATAGCATCGGATTGCCGAGCGGACCTTTGAGCTGATCGGCCACCACGCCGCGCCCGAAGCCGTACCCGGTCCAGGGTCGTTGGCGGATGAGTTCGGCAGTGCGATCCCACAGCACCAGGCGCGGATCTTCAGTGAGCGTCTGGGCGACGCTGGTCTGCGGCGGAAAGTCCTGCTGTGCGCGCTCGCGGGTGACATCGGCGAACACCACGCCGAGCACGATCATGAGCGCGAACAGCGGCGCCAGCCAGCGCAGCGGAGCCCGCGCAAGCGAAGCGTGCCAGCGCCAGGCAGCGAGCGCGGAGGCGGTCGCGAACACCACCGCGAGCGCGATCCAGACTATGCGGTTATCGGTGAGTCGCGCGCTCACCAGAAGCAGCGCCAGCAGAACGATGCCCAGTGCAACCGTGCGCCGCCGGCTGCCGAAGCCCGCGGGTGCGGGCGCGAGCAGCGTGAGCAGCAGCGGTGCGACCAGGACCACATGCGTGGCATAGGGACCGACGCCGGAATGCCAGCGAGACGGATCCCAGCCTCCGGGGGCAAGCACGGCACCGATCGCAAGCGTCGAATAGATCGCGAAGGCGGTGAGCGCGACACCGACGAGCGTGCGCCATGCATGCGGGGTGGCCGCGGCGACGTAGAAAGCCAGCATCGCCAGCAGGCTCCAGCCGATCTCGCGCTTGAGCTGAGTTGACGAATACGCGACATCGATCGACCACGCCAGCGATGCTACCGACCAGGCGCACCAGATGGCGAGCATGACGAGTACGGCCCGATCCGGCGCCGGCACGCGCGTCCCGCGGCCGACCCACCCGGCAACGACGATCACGGCAGCCAGCGTGGCGGCGAGGCCGAAGGAGAGCGAGCGCGCGAAGGTCCACGCGTTCGAAGGCAGCAGCGCGAGGTACGCCGCCGACGCCCACAATTGCCAGTTGACGATGTTTTTTTCGCTGAACATGGGGCCGAGCCGCCCGCATGCCGGCAGCCGCGCGATTGTACCCGCGCGTGGCGCGCGCCGCTAAATGCGGCGCCCGACTGTGTGTTGCAGCGCCTGGTCGACCCGCTGCGCAAAGCGCGATGCCGAGAATTTGGCGAGGTGCCCGGTCGCGGCGTCCATCCTCGGGCGCAGGACGCCGTCCTCGATGCCCGAGAGCACGCGCTCGAAATCGGCGCCGCCGTCGCGCCGCGGGTCGGCATAGAAAAAGCCGGTGACGCCTTCGGACAGCGTTTCGGTGAACGGCGGCGCGTCGATCGCCAGCACCGGCGTCCCGGCGGCGTACGCCTCGATTGCATTGAGGCCCAGCGCTTCGCGTTCGGGCAATCCGGTAAGCAGGTAGTCGATCGCGCCATAGGCCTGGCGAATGTCGCGCTGGTGACCCCAGAATCGTGCGCGCACGCCCAGCGGCGCGAGCATCGAACGCATCGCCGCCAATGGCTTGTACCCGACCGCGGCGCCGAAAATGTCGACGTTTACGCGCGGATGGCGCACGAGGATCGGCACCAGTCGCTCGAAGAGCTCGGGAAACTGTTTGAGCGGCGCGAGCCGCGATACCACGCCGAGCGAGAGTCCGCTTCGGGGCTCGAAGCGGCGAGGTGCGGCGAATGCTGCACGCGCGCGTGCGAATGCCGCCATCACCCGATCGCGCGGCTTGCGCGCGTCGGGATCGAAGAGGCGGCCTTCGCGAAGCTCCCCCGAAGGCTCGCCCCGCGAGAGGTCGGCCACGCCGTACAGCGGTATCGGGTAGACGCGGTCGATGCCGTGGTGGCGCAGCGAATCGATCACGTGCTGCGAGACACCGAGCAGCATGTCGGCGCGTTCGTAATAGCCTGGACGCGTGGCGTCGTAGACGGCCTGGTGCGCGACGCCGATCACCTGGCAGCCATCGAGCTCGCCGAGCTGGCGCGCAGACAGCGAAGCATGAACGAGCGCGACTTCACTGTCCTCGACGAAACGCCGCCCGGCGTCGGCCGCCACGCGCTCGGCGCCGGCGAGGTCGAGGTCATCCCAGAATCGAGCCGC
This sequence comes from uncultured beta proteobacterium, assembly GCA_963816915.1. Classification (GTDB taxonomy): domain Bacteria; phylum Pseudomonadota; class Gammaproteobacteria; order Burkholderiales; family Casimicrobiaceae; genus PALSA-1003. The sequence continues at coordinate 396,345 of CAWFMK010000004.1, read as the reverse complement.
CGGGTCGACGACGAGACGCGTCGGCCAACCGAGATGGACGAGCGCGCGCGTGAAAAAAGCCGTGTAGACCTCGGCGCCGCCGAGCGTAGGCGACGGGTTGAACTGGACGATCGCAGGCCGCGACACGTTGCTCAACCCGCGGGTGCGTGAAGCTCGGCAATCGCGGCGAGCACGGCGTCGAGCCCGATCGCATCCATGCAGCGCGGATGCGGGCACTCCGCGATCGAGCGCCCACAGCGGCGCACCCAATCGAGCTCGCGCTTGAACAGCACGCGCTGATCGCGGCACGCGAAAGGCGTGACCGTGACTGCACGATAGGGCGCATCGCGCCAGAAGTCGCCGGCGCCGCTGATCGTCGCCGATCCCGGGCCGAACAGCGCCACCGTCGGCGTGCCGACTACCCGTCCGAGATGGGCGATGCCGGTGTCGGGCGCGACCAGCAGCGACGCACCGGCGAGCAGGCGCCACATCTGCGCCAACGTCAGCGTCCCCGCGTAGCTGCGCTCGCGCGCCAAGTCCGCGCAGCCGGCGACGATGGCCTCTTCACCCCGGCCTGCGGACCACACCGGTTGCATTCCCGAAGCGGCGAGCGTCTGCGCCAGACGACGCCACTGCGCAGGATCCCAGCGCTTGAGCGCCGTGCTCGCGCCCACGTGTAGCAGCGCGTAGGGGCGCCCGGGCAGATCGAACGCATCGGCGGGAGGCGCGGGCCATGCGTCGGTCGAGTAGCGCTTCGGCGGAGGTCCGTCGATCAGTGTGGCGGCAATGTCGGCCCACGCCATCGGAGCTGACGAGTAGCGGCGCAACTCGTCCACCGGCCAGCTCTTCGCGCGCGGTCGGTCGCCATCGAAGGCGACGATCCAGCGGCTGCCCAGAGCGAGCGCGAGCCACGCGAAACGATTGTCGCCGGGAACGAGTGCGAGATCGAATCCAGGCTCGCGCCAGAGCGGCGAAGCGTGCGGTGCGCGCGGATTCCAGCCGAGGGCGCGCACGCCGTACGGAGCGCCCACATAGAGCGGAGCGTAGGCATCGGGCAGCGCCATGACCAGGTCGGCGTCGGGATGGCGCTCGCGCAGCTTGGCCAGCAGCGCAGTGAGCATCAGCGTGTCGCCGAGCAGCAGGTGGTGCGCCACCAGGATGCGCTTCGGATCGCGCGGCCGAAGACGCGGCGCGATGCGCCGGGCGAGCGCGCGCGCAACCACGCGCGCGCGCCCGGCGAGGCGGCTCGGCTCAGAGGCGCGATTTGCGCTCATCGATCGCGCGAAGGAATACCCGTTCCATGCGGTCGAGCATCGCATCGAGGCTGAACCGGGACGCCACGCGCTCGCGCGCCGATCGCGCGAGCGCCGAGCCGAGCTCCCGATTGCCGAGCAAGCGGTCGATCGCCGCGGCCAGCGCGACCGCGTTGTGCTTGGGAACCACCAGCGCCGTGTGCTCGGCGAGCGCGACTTCGTCGATCGAGCCGGCATCGGTGGTCACGCAGGGGACGCCGACGAACATCGCCTGCACCAGCGCCTGCGGCACGCCTTCGTTGGCGTAGGAGGGCAGCGCGAATACGTCGAACGCGGCGAGCCACGCGGCGACGTCGCGCTGATTGCCGGCCAGCTGCACCCGGTCGCCGAGACCGAGCGTCGAGATCTGCGCCGCGAGCGCAGCGCGCTGCGGGCCGTCGCCGACGATCACCAGCCGCGCATCGCGGTGCGAGAGCAGAGGCATCGCTTCGACCAGGTAGCGATGCCCTTTCCAGCTGCGCAGCGTCGCGCAGATCCCGACCAGCGCAGCGCTCTCCGGGAGTCCGAGCGCACGGCGCGCGGCGAGCTTGTCGCGCGGCGCAAAGAGCTCGGCGTCGATGCCCGTCGGAATCGACGTCACGCGCTCGGGGGCGACACCGATGTCGCGGATCAGCGCGCTTCGAATCGCGTCGCCGGTGGTCACGATCTGCGCCGTCGCCTTCGTGTAGAGCCAGCGCGTCAGGCGGTCGCGCGGTACCGGCGCCGAGATGTGCCGGGTGCGCGTCAGCGGCGGCGGCGACGCGAGCGTTCGCGACGCGAGCGCGCCAAGCCAGGCGTCGGTCGAGCTGTGCGCGTTGATCACGTCGAAGCGTTGCGTCGCCAGCAAGCGGCGCAACGCGATCACGCCGCGCGGGCGCTTGCGGTCGAGCGCAAGCGCGCGCACCGGCACGCCGTGAGCGCGCGGCCTCGGCATGGATGCGCGCTTGCGGTGCACACGCGAGCTCGACCTGATGGCCGCGCGCGATCATCCCTGCGGCCTCGGTCAGGATGCGGATCTCCTGTCCGCCCCAGCCGAGCGAGGATTCGGTATGCAGGATGCGCAATGCGGTTCGATGTCTGCAGTCAGGCGGCCGCGGTCGCGAACTGGATCCGGTGCAGCTTCGCATAGAGTCCGCCGCGCGCCAGCAACTCGGCGTGCGTTCCCTGCTCGGCGACGCGGCCGGCATCGAGCACCACGATGCGATCCACGCGCTCGATCGTCGAAAGCCGATGCGCGATGACGATGGTCGTTCGCCCCTGCATCAGCGCTTCCATCGCGGCCTGCACATGGCGCTCCGATTCCGAGTCGAGCGCCGAGGTCGCCTCGTCGAGAATCAGGATCGGCGCGTTCTTGAGGATCGCGCGCGCGATCGCGAGGCGCTGGCGCTGGCCGCCGGACAGGCGCACGCCGTTCTCGCCGACGATGGTGTCGAACCCGTTCGGCGTGGCGCGGATGAACTCGAGCGCGTGCGCCGCCTGCGCGGCGCGCTCGACGTCCTCGCGCGGCGCGTCGGCCATTGCGCCGTACGCGATGTTGGCTGCGATGGTGTCGTCGAACAACGTGACGTCCTGGCTCACCAGCGCGATGTGGCTGCGCAGGTTGGACAGCGTGAGCGCGTCGATGTCGTGGCCGTCGAGCAGGATCCTGCCCGACGACGGCTCGTAGAAGCGCGGGATCAGGTTGACCAGCGTCGTCTTGCCGCTGCCGGACGGTCCGACCAGCGCGACCGATTCGCCGGGCGCGACGCGCAGATCGACGCCGGCGAGCGCGTCGCGATCGTCACCCGCGTAGCGCACGAACACGTCGGCGAACGCGAGCTCGCCTCGCACCGCGGAAAGCTCGAGCCTTCCGCGATCGACCTCGGGCTTCTCATCGAGCAGCGCGAAGATGCTTTCCGACGCCGCGAGTCCGCGCTGGATGTTGGCGTTCACCCCCGAAAGCGCGCGCAGGCGGTCCAGCAGCGTGAGCAGCGCGATCACGTATGCGGTGAAGGGGCCGGGATCGAAGCCGCCGGCTTCGCTCTGCTTGAGCATGAGGTAGACGATGACACCGACCGCGCACGCACCGAAAAACTGGAGCATCGGCGAGCTCGCCGCGCTTGCCGACGACTGCTTGCTCATGGACTGGCGCAGCCGGTTGGCGACTGCGACGGCACGCTCGCGCTCGTAGCGCTGGCCGCCGAACACCTTGACCACGCGCTGGCCGCCGATGATCTCCTCGAGAACCTGCGTAATCGCGCCGGTGCGTTGCTGCACATCGCGCGCGACGCGGCGCAGCCTGCGGCTGAAGTAGCGCACGGTTGCTGCTACCAGTGGAAAGGCGACGATCGAGATCAGCGTGAGCTTCCAGTTGAGCCAGAACAGGAAGCCAAGACTGCCGGCGATGGTCAAGGTGCTGCGCACCGCGGTGGTGATCGCGGACGAGGTCGCGGCGGCAAGCTGGTAGGCATCGAAGGTGAACTTGGAGATGAGCCGTCCGGAAGCGGTGGCGTCGAAGAACGCCGTCGGCAGCGACAGCACGCGGTCGATCATCTGACGGCGCAGATCGAACACGACGCGATGACCGGTCCATGCCATGCCATATTCCGACATGAACGATCCCAACCCGCGCAACAAAAACACGCCGACCACCGCGAGAGGAAGCTGCAGCGTTGTCTCCGGATCGGGATGCTGCAGCTTCTGGATGATCGGCATGACCATGTAGGCCATGAGCACATCGCCCGCGGCGACGATCACCATGCCGACGACCGCGAGCGCGAACGCCCACCAGTACGGGCGAACGTAGGTAAGCAGGCGCCGATAGAGGAGCAGGCTGGACGTCACGAAAGCGCTGGCGATAGGCGGCGCCGGCGGGCGCCGGCGCGTGTGGAAGTGCGCGGGATTATAGCGCAGCGGGGCCGTGGCCCCCGCTGGCGCCCCGGCGTTTGAACGCGTTGAAAATCGTCACGCGCGGGGCGGGATCGATGCGCCGGGTTTCGCTGCGTACGCTTCGGCCAGCAGATCGCGATAGAGCAGCGCGAGCTGCAGTGTCATCGCGGCGGGGGTAAGCGGCAGCACTGCGGCGCGCGCCCGTTCTCCCTGAGGCACGCGAACGGCGGGATCGATCGATGCCCGCATGTGCGCCGCCAGCGCTTCGATATCGCGCGCGGGACACACCCGTCCTGCGTCGTGCTCGAGCACCAGCTCGGCGGCGCCGCACTTGGTGCTGGTGATCACGGGAAGCCCGCACGCCATCGCTTCGAGCGCGGCGTTGGGGCATGGATCGTAGAGCGTCGGCAGGACGAAGACATCGGCGGCGCCGTAGAACGGCTTGGGCTCGTCCTGTGCTCCGAGCAGCGCGACGCGCGCACCTATGCCGAGGCGGCGGGCGAGGCGCTTGTAATGGCCTTGCGCCTTGTCCCGCCCGACGACGATGAGATGGCAGTTGTCCGGAAGCTGCGCGAGCGCGCGCATGGCGCGCGCGACGCCCTTGCGCGCGTAGCCCGATCCGAGCAGAAGAAAGACGGTGGCTTCCTCGGCAATGCGTAGAGCGGCGCGCAGCGCGGCGCGGTGCTTGCGAAGCTCTGGCGAGAACGCCTCGCTATCGACGCCGTTGTAGATCACCGGAAGCCTTTCCTCCGGAACGCCGAAGCGCTCGTGGATCTCGGCGCGCACCATTTTCGAGTTGCAGATCACCGCGCGCAACACCGGGCTCGAGAAGAGCTTGCGCTCGATGCCCATGATGTAGCGATGGTACGGCCGCATTTCCACTAACCAGCGCCGCAACGGCGAAGCGTCGCGCAGGCGCTCATCGAGAAAAACGCGGTGAACGCCGTCGCCGGCGCGATAGACGTCGCAGCAGAGCATGCGCTCGTGCGACTGCACGAGCTCGGGCGGGTCGCGTCCTACCTCGCCGCAGACAGCGCGCGCAAAGCTCCAGTCGCGCCAGAGCCGTCCGATGTAGAAGGGATTGCATATCACCGGCTCGATGAGCTGCAGGCGCGTTTGCGGCCACGAGCGCGTATACAGCGATATCGCGATGCCGCGCTCGAGCAGCGCCTCCAGTGCGCCTTCGACGAAGCGCTCGGCGCCGCCATACGGCGTATATCGCTGCCTCACGATCGCCAGGCGCATCAGCGCGTCCCGACCGAGGCTGTGCGGATGGATCGTTGCGGCATGCGTGCTTTCGAACGACCCACTAGGCGCTCCGGGCCGGTGCGACGCTGAGCATCTGCGCAACCGCCGCGTGCACGCGGTCGACCGGCAGGGTGGACAGGCATTCGGAAACCTTGCCGCCGCCACAGCCGTCGATGCCGCAAGGCCGACAGGGATGCGACGTCGACGCGACGATGCGATGTTCCACTCGCCACGGACCCCACTCGACTTCGCCGCTGGGGCCGAACAGCGCGACTACCGGCGTGCCCACGGCGGCGGCGATGTGCATCGGCGCCGAGTCGACTCCGACGAAGGCGCGAGCTTCGCGGGTGAACGCGGCGAGTTCGCGAAGAGTCATGGTCCCCACGAGATCGACGATACGGGAGCGCGAGGCACTCGCGCATGCCGCGAGGATCGCCTCAACCAGAGTGCGCTCGCGCGCGTCGGGCGCGCCAGTGACGGCGACGCGCAACCCATCCGCCGTGAGGCGGTCGAGCAGGGCGGCCGAGTGCTCGGGTGGCCAGCACTTGAAGAGCCAGCGCGACCCCGGATGCACCTGCAAGAAGCGATGCGTCTCCAGGCCCTGCTGCGCAAGCAGGTTGCGCACGCGCGCCGCCGACTTGTCGTCCGGACTGAGGACCAGCCGCTTGTCCTCGTCCGCGGGCTGGAACCCGATGCGTCGCAAGGCGTCGAGATTGCACTCGACCGTGTGTCGCGGCGTCGCGCGCGGCAATCGGTACTGGTGGGTGAAGCTTTTGCGCCACAGGCGACCCGCGTCCTTGCGCTCGCGCCCGACCGCGTAGCGCGGCTTGAGCGCGCGCGCGAGCCACGCGCCACGCGGATGCTCGGTGAGGTGCACGAGCAGATCGATATCGCGCGCGCGCAGCCCCGAAAGCAGCCGCCACTCGGCGCTCGCCTGGGCAAAGAGGCCTTCGCGTTTCCACTCGCGATCGACGGTGTGGATGCGGGTGATCGCCGGGTGACCCTCGAGCATGGGCGCCGTCTCGCGGTACACGAGCGCGTCGATCTCGGCGCCGGGAAGCGCGCGCTTGAGCACGGTAAACACGGGCGAGGCCAAAAGCACGTCGCCATGGTGACGCAGCTTAGTCACCAGCACGCGACGGACCGCCGCGGTGTCGACGGCGTCCGGCAGGGGGTTGAACATGTCCCGACGATAGCAAAATGCCTTGCCCCGTACAAACCTCGGCAGCTCAGCTGCAGTCAGGGCTTACTTGTCGATAAGACCGCATGTGCATTTGCATGCGTACGCGTTCGGGTACAATCGCCCGCACCACCTGCAGCGATTCCGTCATGCCCGTCGAGGCCGCCTCCTCTTTGCTCAAAGCGCAGATCCTCGCGGAGGCGCTGCCCTACATCCAGCGCTTCCACGACAAGGCGATCGTCATCAAGTACGGTGGCAACGCGATGACCGAGGCCGAGCTCAAGGCCGGTTTCGCGCGCGACGTCGTGATGCTCAAGCTGGTCGGCATGAATCCGGTGATCGTGCACGGTGGCGGACCGCAGATCGGCGACCTGCTCAAGACGATGGGCATCCACAGCGAGTTCCGCCAGGGCATGCGCGTCACCGACGAAAAAGTCATGAACGTCGTCGAGATGGTGCTGGGCGAGCTCAATCAGGAAATCGTCGGCCTGATCAACCAGTACGGCGGGCGCGCCGTGGGACTCACCGGACAGGACGGCGCGTTCATCCACGCGCGCAAGATGCTGCTCAAGAGCGAGACCCACCAGGGCGAGCATGGTCGACATCGGGCTGGTCGGAGAAATCGAGCGCATCGATCCAGAGCTCATCAATCTGCTCGACTCGCGCGACTTCATTCCGGTCATCGCGCCCATCGGCGTAGGCTCGGAAGGCGAGGCGTACAACATCAACGCCGACCTGGTCGCCGGCAAGCTCGCCGAGACGCTGAATGCCGAGAAGCTCGTGCTGATGACCAACACGACCGGCGTGCTCGACAAGAACAGCAACCTGCTCACCGGGCTCACCGCGACCGAAATCGAGGCGCTCTTCGCCGACGGCACCATCCACGGCGGCATGCTTCCCAAGATCGGCTCGGCGCTCGACGCGGTGAAAAACGGCGTCAAGAGCTCGCACATCATCGACGGGCGCGTCGAGCACGCGCTGCTGCTGGAGGTGCTCACCAACGAAGGGGTCGGCACCATGATCAGGGCGGGCTAGCAGCGATCGGCGCTTCTGGCCGAGCGCGCGATTCTAGACGCGCACCGCCGGACGCGATCGAGGTTGTCACACGAATCAAGGGAGAAGGCGATGGCAATCAAACCCGGTGAGCGCAGGCTGCAGATCCTGCAGACTCTCGCGGCGATGCTGGAGACGCCGCGCGGTGAAAAGATCACCACGGCAGCGCTCGCTTCGCGACTGGATGTTTCGGAGGCTGCGCTTTACCGCCATTTCGCGAGCAAGGCGCAGATGTTCGAGGGGCTGATCGAGTTCATCGAGTCGACGCTGTTTTCGCTGCTCAACCGCATCACCAGCGAGACGCCCGACGGCGTGGCGCAGGTCACGCAAATGGTTTCGGTACTGCTCGGCTTCGCAGAAAAGAATCCCGGCATGACCCGCGTGCTCATCGGCGACGCGCTGGTGAACGAGGACGAGCGCCTGCAGGCGCGCATGAACCAGCTCTATGACCGGATCGAGGCATCGATGCGACAGTCGCTCAAGATCGCGCACGCAGGCGGAGCGTGGCCGGGCGACGCCAGCGGCACTTCCAATGCGCTGCTCGCATTCGTGCTAGGGCGCTGGATGCTCTTTGCCAAGAGCGGTTTCAAGCGTCTGCCGCAGGAAGGATGGGAAACGCAGCGCAAGTTCCTGTTCGCCTGATGCGGCGGCGCTCCTCCGCTGCGCGCTAGGGCAGGCGTCGCGACACCGCATGGCCAGCGCCGACTCCCTGCTCAAGGACGCGCGTCGCGAGCTCATGGCGGGACGCCGTCTCGCGGCGACCGCGTTCGTCGAGCAGGCGCTCGGGAAAAAGCTCGAAGCGACGCACGCCGGCGTGCTTTTCGATCTGGGCAATCTGTTCGCGGAAGCCGACGCAGCCACCGCGCGCGCGCTTTTCGCGCGCGCGCTCAGGCTCGTCCCCGGTCACGCGGGATTGCTGGTGAATCTGGGCGTGCAGCAGGAGCGCCTGGGCGACACCGCCGCCGCTGAGCGTTCGTTTCGCGACGCGCTCTCGCGCCCCGGCGCCGAGATCGCAGCGCTGAGCAATCTCGCGCACCTGCTTTTCGCGCAGCAGCGTTTCGGCGAGGCGCTGCCGCTGTTCGAGCGCCTCATCTCCGTTGCGCCGGATGCGCCCGCAGAAGTGTGGAACAATCTTGGCGTCTGCCAGAAATCGCTGCGGCATCCCGGCGCCGAGGCGAGCTTCAAACGCGCACTCGGGCTTGCTCCGGAGTCGCCGCAGATATTGGCCAACCTCGGATTCCTCCTCGCCGGGCAGCGTCGCTACGGCGAGGCGCGATCGCCTCTCGAGCGCGCGCGCTCGCTCGACCCGGGAAGGCTGCAGGTCGCCGCGCAGTGCCTCGAATTGCAGCTTCAGTTCGCCGATTGGGAGGACTTCGAGCAACGTCGCCGTCACGTGGTCGATTCATTGGCGAGCGCAGCACCGGGGACGCAAACGCTCGCACCCTTCGCGCTGCTTGCGATCTGCGACGATCCCGGATTGCAGCTGAAGGCGGCCCGCAGCTTCGCATGGCCGGCGCTCGCACCGGTGCCGTCGCTCGCTGACCGCGACGCCGGCCGCCTTCGCCTCGGCTTCGCGGCGTCAACATTCCACGACCATCCGGTGCCCAGGCTCGTCGCCGAGCTCCTCGAGCAGCTCGACCGCGATCGCTTCCAGGTTTTCGCCTACGAGCTCGACGCAAGCGCGCACGACGCGACGCGCGCGCGTATCGAGCGCGCGGTCGACAGCTATGTCGAGCTGGGAACGCTCGCATCCGAGCAAGCGGTGGCACGCCTGCGCGCCGACCGCATCGACCTGCTACTCGATTTGAGCGGCCACACGACCGGTGCGCGTCCCGAGGTGTTCGCGGCACGCCCGGCGCCGATCCAGGTCAACTATGTGGGCTACGCCGGGACCATGGGCGCGGCGTATTTCGACTACATCATTAGCGATGCGTTCGCGACACCCGAGTCTGGGCAGCGTGATTTCGCCGAGACGCTGGTGCTGCTCGAAGGATGCTATCTGCCCAGTGACTCGCAACGCGAGATCGCCGCGCGTCCTTCGCGCGACGAGTATGCGCTGCCCGAGCACGCGTTCGTGTACACGAGCCAGGCGGCGCCGTCCAAGATCCTGCCGGAGATGTTCGACCTATGGATGCGCGTGCTCACGCAGGTCGAGCAGTCGCTGCTCTGGCTTCGTCCGATGCCCGACGAGGCGAAAGCCAACCTGCGCGCACAGGCCGAGCGACGCGGCATCGGCGCAGAACGGCTCATGTTCGCGCCGCAGGAATCCCCCGCGCGCTACCTGGCGCGCTTTCGGTTGGCAAACGTCTATCTCGACACCTATCCCTTCGGCTCGCACACCACGGTCAACGATGCGCTCTATGCAGGGTTGCCAGTCGTGACCCTGGCCGGGCGCAGCATGGCGGCGCGCTCGTCGGCGTCGCAGGTCATCGCTGCTGGCATGCCGGAGCTGGTCGCCGATGCGCACTCGGCCTATGTCGACATTGCCGTCGACCTGGCGAGGGATCGCGCTCGCCTGCGAGACAGTGCGTCGAAACTGGCCGAACCCGCGCGCTGCCCGCTGTTCGATTCGCGCGCCTACGTGCGTCGCCTCGAGGCCGCGCTGGAGTGGATGTGGAGCGATGCCCGCGCGCGGCGCGAGTTGCCCGCGTGACGCGCGCTAGGTCGCGAGGGTGGTGGACGGCGCAATGCGGCAACCGGCGATTCTCCACGAACCACCCGGCTGCCTTTCCATGATGTAGAGCGCGACGCGAACGGTGTTGTCGGCATCGATAAGGCGCAGCGGCATGACGATCGCGCCGTCGATCACCGCACCCTGCAGGAATTCGACATAGCGCGCGGTCAGCAGCGCAGCGTAGCCGCTGCGCACGATCTCGAGGAAGGTCGCGGGGTCGCCGAATTGCGCGCGGATGGCCGGCGTTGCGTAGCCGAATGCCTTGCCGCCATCGCCGGCGAGAAACGCGGCGCGCTGCGCGGTGATGACGGCCTGCATCGCCTTCCAGTCGGAAGCTCGCAGCTTGGGTTGTTGCGCCGACGCGGCGGCCGTCCAGACGCAAAGCGCGAACGCAAGCGCGGTCGACAGCAGCGCGCCGCGCCTCGACACGACCTGCAGGAGCATGCGAACGCTCATGACCGCGACGCCGCGCAAACCGGGCAGCCCAGATCGCGAACGACGCGAACTTCGCGCCACTCGGTGGAGAGCGCGTCCAACAGCAGCAGGCGACCCGCGAGCGAGCGTCCGACGCCTGCGAGGAGCTTCAGCGCCTCCGCGGCCTGCGTCGCGCCGATGATGCCGACCAGCGGCGCGAACACGCCCATCGTCGCGCAGCGCGTCTCCTCGAATTCGTCGCCTTCGCCGAACAGGCAGTGGTAACAGGGGCTGTCCGGGTCGCGCGGGTCGAAGACCGCGAGCTGGCCGTCGAAGCGTAGTCGCCGCGCCCGATACGAGCGGCTTGCGCGCTGCGACGCTGGCGCGATTCACCGCATGGCGCGTGGCGAAGTTGTCGGAGCAGTCGATGACGATGTCGGCAGCGGCGGCGAGCGGCGCCAGCTCGGCATCGCCGACGCGCGCCGCAACACGCACGACCCGAACCTCGGCGATTGAGCGCTGCCGAGTCGCTCGCCGGCAGCGTCGACCTTGCGACGGCCGATGGCGGCCGTGTCGAACAGGATCTGACGCTGCAGGTTGGTGAGGTCGACATGATCGGCGTCGCACCAGGGTCAGCGTTCCGACGCCGGCAGCAGCGAGAAAATGGGCTACCGGGTTGCCCAGTCCGCCGACGCCGACGACCAGCGCATGCGACGACGCGAACCGTGCCTGCGCGTCGACCCCGAGTTCGGGCAACAGCATGTGGCGGCTGTAGCGGAGCAGCTGCGCGTCATCCATACGCGGCCTTTCGAAGACAAACGCCCGGCAGGACCGGGCGTTGTCTGTGGAGCCCTCGCCGGGCGGCTCGGTCGCTACTGCGGCTTGGCCTGCGCCGCGAGCGCCTTCGACGACGCGATGACGGGCAGTCCCTTGAGTTGGTTAAGCGCCTGCTTGAGCTGGAAGTCGTCGGCCGCGCCGAACTCCAGTCGTTGCGGCGCCTCCGCAGCCGGCTTGACGCCATCCTTCTCGGCGCGCGGCCTTGTCCGGCACCTTCGGCAGTCGCATTGGCATCGGTCGCCACCAGCGGCGCGGCTTGCCGTCGATCAGGTGATGCTCGAGGTTCGCTTCGCGCATGCGATTGGGTGTTTCGCGTCCATCGTCGACCGCGACGTCGGGCTCGATGCCCTTCGCCTGGATCGAGCGCCCGCTCGGCGTGTAGTAGCGCGCCGTGGTCAGCTTCAGTCCCGTGTTCGGGCCCAGCGGGAGGATCGTCTGCACCGAGCCCTTGCCGAAGGTCTGCGCGCCCATGACGATCGCGCGCTTGTGATCCTGCAGCGCGCCGGCGACGATTTCCGAAGCCGACGCCGTGCCGCCGTCGACCAGCACCACCATCGGAACGCGTCTTGACGCGCGGCAGGCAGGTCCTTCAGGTAATCCTCGCCGCGGCCGCGGAGGTAGTCGCTCTTGGTCGCCGACAGGCGCATGCGCGCGTCGGCCGTGCGGCCGTCGGTGTAGACGACGAGCGCATCCTTGCGGCAGGAACGCGGCGGCGACGCCGACCGACACGTTGAGCAGTCCGCCCGGATCGCTGCGCAGGTCGAGCACCAGACCGGTCAGGTCGCCCTGCTTGTAGAGGTCGCGCAGCGCCTTGGCCAGGTCCTCGCCGGTGCGCTCCTGGAACTGGACGATGCGCAGGTAGCCATAGCCGGGCTCGACCAGCTTGGCGCGCACGCTGCTGGAAGTTGATGATCTTCGCGCGTGAGCGTGAACGTCAGCGGCTGCGTCGACGTCCTTGCGCGCGACGGTCAGCACGATCTGCGTGCCCGGCTTGCCGCGCATCTTCTCGACCGCCTTGGACAGCGGCAGTCCGCGCGTGACGGTGTCGTCGATCTTGACGATCAGGTCGCCGGCCTTGATGCCGGCGCGGAACGCGGGCGTGTCCTCGATCGGCGAGACGACCTTGATGATGCCGTCTTCGACGCCGACCTCGATGCCGAGGCCGCCGAACTTGCCCTGCGTGGAGATCTGCAGTTCCTTGAACGCATCGGCGTCGAGGAAGTCGGAATGCGGGTCGAGCCCGTGGACCATGCCGTTGATGGCTTCCTTGATCAGCTTGTCGTCGGCGACCGGCTCGACGTAGTCGCTCTTGATGCGCCCGAATACCGCGGAGAAGAGCTGCAGGTCTTCGTAAGGGATCGGCAATCGCGCTTCGCGATCCGCGAACGCCGAGAAATTGAGGCTCAGCAACAGCCCGAGCACCGCGCCCAGACCGACCAGTCCCGCCTTTTTCCAGCCATTGCCCATGTCTGCCTCGTCTTGCTTGCAACGCGACGGCGTGCAACCCTCGCGCGCGATGTTGAAATGCCCTGGGAGCGAGTATACGCCCGTTTTTCGGGGGGCTCGGGCGCTGTCCGTATACCTGCTTTAGCCGCCGGTCTGGCTAGTAGGCTCACACCACAGCGCAGGACTGACTTGTAGCCAACTGAGGTAGCCAACTGAGGGCCAACAGCAAACCCACTGCGCGGCGCCGGTATGACGTGGACCGCACAACTGCTTGGCGGTTCCGCGAGCGCATCCGATTTAGCGCGCATCGACCGCTTGCCGTCAAGTCGCACATGTTGCGCGGGTTGCGCACGCAAAGCCCTTGCGCTGGCGGGGCAGGCGCCGCATATGCGAAGCAGGCGCTAGCCTTGCGCTATCATTTCGCTTTCCGAAAGATCGCACCCCGATGAGCATCGACGCTTCGCTGGTCCCCTTTTTGATGAACAACTGGCCGCTGGTGCTGGCGTTGGTGGCCTCCGGCGCGATGCTGCTATGGCCGCTGGTCCAGCGCGGCTTGGGGTCTTCGCGCGAAGTCGGTGCGCTGGCGGCGACGCAGCTCATCAACCGCCAGAATGCGCTGATGATCGACCTGCGCGAGGGCGACGAATACGCGGCTGGACGCGTTCCCAACGCGCTGCACATCCCTCTTTCGCAGCTCGAAAGCCGAGCCAAGGAACTGTCGCGGTTCACCGGCAGGCCGGTGATCGCCTACTGCGACCGCGGCCAGCGCAGCCGCGGAGCGGTCGCCGCGCTGTCCAAGCTCGGTTTCGCCGAGGTGTTCATGTTGCAGGGAGGGCTGCGCGGCTGGGCCGACGCGGGCATGCCGCTGGAAAAAAGCTGAACCGGTTCCTGGCGATGAGCGAAGTGATGATGTATTCCACGGCAGTGTGCCCGTACTGCGTGCGTGCCGAGAAGCTGTTGCGCTCGCGCGGTGTTGACGACATCGCCAAGGTGCGCGTCGACCTCGAGCCCGCGCGTCGCGTCGAGATGATGCAAAAGACGGGTCGACGCACCGTTCCGCAGATCTACATCGGCGACGTGCACGTCGGCGGCTACGACGACCTCGTGGTGCTCGACCGCGCTGGCAAGCTGTTGCCGATGCTCGAGTCGGCGACCGCATCGGGGGGTTAGGCTCCTGAGGGCATGGCGGGCGGACTCGTGACACGCGCCTGAGCTATAATCCAACGCTTTGCCGACGTTCTAGGAACTCGCATGGCTGACACGCAGCAACCTCAAACCGCGCCTTCGCTGGCCATCGAGAAGATCTACGTCAAGGACCTCTCGCTGGAAAATCCGGGCGCGCCGCAATCGTTCGCGCTCACCGAGGCGCCCAGCGTCGAAGTCGGCCTGCGAACGCGCGGAGAACAGATCGACGAAGGCGTCTTCGAGTGCGTCCTGACCATCACCGTGACTGCGAAGACCGGCGACAAGACGCTGTTCCTGGTCGAGGCGGCCCAGGCCGGGTTGTTCAGGATTCAGGGCATCCCGATGGCCGACATGCAGCCGATCATGGCCATCCATTGCCCCAACGTTCTGTTTCCGTATGTTCGTGAAACCATCGCCGACGCGATTTCGCGCGCGGGCTTCCCGCCGGTACATCTCGACCCGATTAACTTCGAGGTGCTCTATCAGCAACAGCTCGCCAATCTCCAGCAGCAGCCGGCGGCCTCGCCGGTGCCGAGCTGAACGGACTCAGCGCATGCGCGGCGCGGCGCGCCTGATCCTTTTGCTCGCGCTCGCAGGCAGCGCCTCAGTTGCCAGTTCCGTCGCCTGCTCCGCCGAATTCCGCTCGACGTCCGAGGTTGCGGTGCTCTACGATGCGCCGTCGAGCAAGGCCAAGCCGCTGTTCATAGTCGGCCGCGACACCCCCCTCGAGGTCATCGTGAGCGTCGAAGGCTGGCTCAAGGTGCGCGACGCCGGCGGCACGGTCGCGTGGATCGACCGCAAGACCGTGGGCGACCGGCGCATGCTGATGGTTCGCGCACCGGTCGCCGAAGTGCTTGCCAATCCCGCCGATAACGCGCCGCTGGTCTTCAAGGCCGAGCAGAACGTGTTGCTGGAGCTCGCCGATCCCGCGTACGTGAGCGCGACGCCGGGATGGGCAAAGGTGCGCCACCGCGACGGCCAGGTGGGCTTCGTGCGCATCGCGCAGGTTTGGGGCCTGTAGACCTGCGCTTCGGCGCTCGCTGGCGCCGCCGTCGCATCGGGGCTTTCCGATGACCGACGCTATTGCGGTGCTGGGCGCCGGCGCGTGGGGAACCGCGCTTGCGGTCCATCTCGCGCGCGCCGCTCCGCACCTGCCGCTCGTGCTGTGGGCGCGCGACGCGGCGCAAGCCCGCGCGATCTCCGCAGCCCGCGAGAATGTGCGCTATCTCGCCGGCGTCGCGCTTCCGGACTCGATCTCGATCACCGCGGAGCTGTCCGGAGCGCTTGCGGGTTCGCCGGCATTGATCGTAGCGACGCCGATGGCGGGACTGCTTCCGCTCGTCGATGTGCTGCGCGAATCCCTGCCCGCGCCTCTAGCGCTGGCGTGGCTGTGCAAGGGCTTGGTCGCCGATTCGCGCGCGCCGTCCGGCGTGTCGCTCGCGCACCAGACGGTGATGTCGCGCTGGAGCGCGCCGGTCGCGGTAATCTCAGGCCCGAGCTTTGCCGAGGAAGTCGCGGCCGGCCTGCCGACGGCGTTGTGCATCGCCGCCAACGCCCCGAATTTCGCCGAGCGCCTTGCGCAGCGATTGCGCGGCGGCGCGTTACGGGTCTACGTGAGCGACGACATCGCCGGCGTCGAAGTCGGCGGTGCCGTCAAGAATGTGCTGGCGATCGCCGCGGGAGCAAGCGACGGTCTGGGATTCGGCGACAACGCGCGCGCGGCATTGATTACGCGCGGTCTCGCCGAGACCGGTCGCTTGTCCGAAGCCCTCGGAGGCAGGCGCGAAACGCTGATGGGCCTGTCTGGCCTGGGCGACTTGGTCCTGACCTGTACGGGCGACCGCTCGCGCAACCGCCGCGTGGGACTTGGCCTCGCACGCGGCGATGCACTGCCCGACGTACTCGCGCGGCTTGGCCACGTCGCCGAGGGCGTGCCCGCGGCACGCTCGATCCATGCGCTCGCCACATCGCTCGCGATCGACATGCCGATTTGCGACGCTGTCTATCGCGTGCTCTACGAAAGCCTCGAGCCGCGTCGCGCGGTTGCCGCGCTGCTCGCGCGCGAGCCCGCGCGTGAGTAGCGGCGCGAGCGGGCGACGAGAGAGCGCTGAAACTCGCGTAGTCCTTCGAAAGCCATTGGCGCAGGCGTCCAAGCACTGTGCGCTACGCCGCGCCCGCGAAGGCTTGCTGACGCCATGCTTCGTAGACCGCGATGGCGACCGCATTCGACAGGTTGATGCTTCTCATGCCGGGCAACATCGGGATACGCAGTTTCGCGTCGGAAGCGAACTCGGCGACGATCGGCGCGGGCAGGCCCGCCGTTTCGCAGCCGAACACCAGCACGTCGTCGCGCTTCAGCACGCAGTCGTAGAGCGAGCGCGTCGCCTGAGTGGTGAGCGCGTACCACGTTCGGGTTCCGGCGCCGAGCGCGCTGCGGCACGCCGCCCAGTCGCGGTGCACGCGGATGCTCGCAAACTCGTGATAGTCGAGGCCGGCGCGCCGGAGTTCACGGTCGTCAAGACGGAAACCCAGCGGCTCGACCAGGTGGAGATCGGCGCCGCTGTTCGCAGCGAGGCGGATGACGTTGCCGGTGTTGGGCGGAATCTCCGGATGGACGAGGACGATTGCGACCATCGCGCTTGAGCCCCGAGCGCGTCACTGGCCGGGCGGCAGCGTGCGCGCCACCACCCAGTTCTCGACTCTGCGCGCGCCCGCGCGCTTGAGCGTGCGCGCGAATTCAGCAACCGTCTCGCCGGTGGTCATCACGTCGTCGATCACCGCGACATGCAGTCCGGCGATCGTCGCATCGCAGACGAAAGCTCCACGCACGTTGCGTGCGCGCTCGTTCCAGGGCAACGCCGCCTGCGGCAGCGAAGCGCGGATGCGATGGATTCCGGTGACCGGATGCGCGAAACCGCTCCGCGTCGCGATTACGCGCGCGATCTCCCCGGCCTGGTTGAAACCGCGCTCGCGTTGGCGCGCGGTCGCGAGCGGCAGCGCGATGATCGCGTCGGGAGCCGGCGCATCGAGCCGCTCGCGCGCGGCGAGAATCGCTTCTGCGCACCAGTCGGCCAATGCAAGCCGGCCGTTGTACTTAAACGCTTGCACCATGCGATCGACCGGGAAGGCATAGATGTAGGCGGCAACGGTCGCATCGAACGGAGGTGGATTGGCGAGACACGCGCCGCAAGGCGTGCCATGTGGCGACGGCAGCGCGCAGACGGGGCACGCGTTCGCGATGCGCGGAAGATCGCGTTCGCACTCGGCGCACAGCAACGCGGTCGCTGACGCGCCCGCGCAGAGCTCGCAGCGCTGTGGCAGCGCGACGCGGGCGGCGCTGCGCGCGCGCCTTCGCACGCTGTCGAAGGTATGCGTCAGGAAATTTGACACGACGTGACTGGTCACTGAAACTCGGACTAGTTTAACGCTCCGGGGCCAACGCAGTGGACACGATCGTCGAGCACTTCAGATTTGCAGGTCGCGGCAACGATTCGCGCTGGAGCGTCGACACCATCGAGGCGCTGCTCGCCGCGCCGCTGAACGATCTTTTGCACCGCGCTCACCTCACGCACCGCGCGCATCACGACCCCAACATCGTGCAGCTTTCGACGTTGCTGTCGATCAAGACGGGCGGCTGTCCCGAGGACTGCGCGTATTGTCCGCAGGCGGCGCGCTACGACACCGGTGTCGCAGACGAGGCGCTGCTCGCGCACGATGAGGTGGTACGTGCCGCGACCGCGGCGAAAGCCGCCGGCGCGACGCGATTCTGCATGGGAGCGGCGTGGCGAGGCCCCAAGGATCGCGACCTCGAGCCGGTGCTGTCGATGGTGCGCTCGGTCAAGGCGCTCGGGCTGGAAACGTGCGCGACGCTGGGCATGCTGAGGGAGGGACAGGCCGAGAAACTGAAGGCCGCCGGTCTCGACTACTACAACCACAACCTCGACACCGCGCCGGAGTTCTACGGCGAGATCATCTCGACCCGTCAGTACGATGACCGCTTGCAGACGCTGGAGCGCGTACGCGATGCTGGCGTGCGCGTGTGCTGTGGCGGCATCGTCGGCATGGGAGAGTCGCGCCGCGCCCGCGCCGGTCTGATCGCACAGCTCGCCAACCTAGATCCCTATCCGGAATCGGTGCCGATCAACAGCCTCGTGCAGGTCGAAGGCACGCCGTTGTTCGGGACCAGGGCGCTCGATCCGCTGGAATTCGTGCGCACCATTGCCGCGGCGCGCGTATGCATGCCCGCCGCCACGGTCCGTCTGTCCGCGGGCCGCCAGGAGCTCGGCGACGGCATCCAGGCACTGTGCTTCTACGCGGGCGCGAACTCGATTTTCTACGGCGAGCGGCTGCTTACCACCGGCAATCCCGATGTCGCGGCCGATCGCGCGCTGTTCGAGCGTCTCGGCCTGCGCGCCGATCGCGGACAGGACGCCTGAAGCCGGCCATTAAGGCCGCGCAACGCTGCGCCGACACCTGGCGATGTCGACCGTGACGGTGCCCGTCAACGCATCCGGGCTCGAGCGTCGCGCAGTGCGCCGGTCCTTCGACCGCGCCGCGGCGACATTCGATGCGGCGGCGGCGTTGCCGCGCGAAGTCGGCGCGCGCATGGCCGAGCGCCTCGGCATCATCAAGCTCCAGCCGGGCGCGATTCTGGACGCGGGATGCGGCACCGGCGAAGCGCTTGGTGAGCTGCGCATGCGCTTCTCCGATGCGCACCTCTTCGGCATCGATTTCGCACCGGCGATGGCGCGCGCCGCCGCCGAGCGCTCGCGTCACACCGCCGATGCGCGCTCGCCGCGATCATCCCTGGCACGATTGCTCGGGCACCGTGGCGCCGCAGCGCAGCGCGAAGCGCGCATCGTCTGCGCCGACATCGCCGCGCAGCCTTTTCCGAACGCGTCCTTCGACCTGGTGTGGAGCAACCTGGTGCTGCTCTGGGTCGACGACCTGCCCGCGGCTTTCGCTGAATTTCATCGCGTCCTGACGGTAGGCGGACTGCTCAGCTTCAGCACCCTCGGTCCGGACACGCTGCGCGAGTTGCGTGTCGCATTTGCCGGGGTCGATACGCACACGCACGTGCATCGCTTCATTGACATGCACGACGTGGGCGACATGCTCGTCGAGGCGGGTTTCGCCGATCCGGTGATGGATATGGAAATGCTCACGCTCACTTACTCGGGCGTGCCAGCGCTCATGCGCGAGCTTAAAGCGGTGGGCGCGCACAATGCAGCCCGCGGACGCTTGCGCGGACTCATGGGTCGCGCGCGCTGGGCGCGCATGCTCGGGACTCTGGAAGGTTTCATGCAAGCCGGGCGTCTGCCGGCCTCCTTCGAGGTCGTCTACGGTCACGCGTGGAAGCCGAAGCCGCGCCTCGCTGCCGATGGGCGCGCGATCGTTCGTTTCGGCGCTCCGCCGCCACGCTGAAGCGCACAACGGAGAAGCGCTGGCGCGCTTTTCGCGTCGCATCGATCCATGCTAAGATTTCAAAGATTTTTTCACGAGACACCGTGGCCGCGCCGCGGACCTTGCCCGAAAGCGTACGGCTGCCGGGAAGATCCGTGACCCGCCCGGACCGACCTGGCCCGCCGTGCATTCGATTTCGCTCCAGCCCAGCCTTTGCATCACGTCGCGCCGTAACGATTCGCTCGGTCCCAGCGGGCGCCGGCGCATTCTCCTCGCACTGGGCGGCGGCTCGCTGTCTCTCGCGCTGGTCTTCGCCGCGCTGGGAGCCTGGCCGGTTCTTCCCTACTCGGCGATCGAAGTCGCGGCGCTGTTCATCGCCTTCTGGTGCATCGGGCGGCACGCCGGGGACCGCGAGTCGCTACGCGTCGAAGGTGATCGCGTCGTGGTCGAGCGCACGTACGCAGGGGTGGTGACGCGCGAGGAATTCAATCGAAGGTGGACGCGCCTGGACGTCGAGCAAGGCGTGCGCGGGGCGCGCCTGGTGCTGTCTTCGGCAGGCAAGCGCCTGGCGATCGGCGCCGATCTCAACGCGGAAGAGCGCGCACACGTTGCGCGCGCGCTGTCCAGGGCGCTCGCGGCACGCTAGGGCCACGCGTGGGCCTATAAAAAAGGACTGCGCTGCGGCGCGGATCATCGACGTTCTCGGGGAAAGCATGGAGCGCAATAAAGACGCAGCGCAGACGAAAGCGAAGGGGAGAAAGCGGCACCTGCCGCTGTGGCGAGGGCTCTTCGCGACCTCTGCAATGCTGACGCCGGCCGTCGCGCTGGCCGAGCGCGAATACAATCTGCAGACGCCGGTCACGCCCATCGCCACGCAGATCTTCGACCTGCACCTGCTGATCACCGGCATCTGCGCGATCATCTTCGTCGCCGTGTTCTCGGTGATGTTCTACTCGATCTTCGCGCACCGGAAGTCCAAAGGGCACCCGGCGGCGCAGTTTCACGAGAACACCACCGTCGAGGTGATCTGGACGGTGATTCCGTTTCTGATCCTGCTGCTGATGGCTTTTCCGGCGACCCGGACGATCCTGGCGATGAAGGATGCGTCGGTTCCCGACATGACGGTCAAGGTCACCGGCTTCCAGTGGAAGTGGCAATACGACTATCTGGATCACGGCTTCTCCTACGTCAGCAACCTGAAGACGCCCAGCGCGCAGATTCACAACCTGGATACCAAAGACGAGCACTACCTGCTCGACGTCGACCAGCCCATGGTCGTGCCCACCGGCAAGAAAGTGCGCGTGCTGATCACTGCCGGCGACGTGATCCACTCGTGGTGGGTGCCGGCGTTCGGGGTCAAGCAGGACGCCATTCCGGGGTTCGTCCGCGATTCTTGGTTCAAGGCCGACAACGCCCGGCATCTATCGCGGGCAGTGCGCCGAGCTCTGCGGCAAGGAGCACGGCTTCATGCCCATCGTGGTCGAGGTCAAGACGCCCGAGGCCTACGCACAGTGGGTCGACGAGCAGAAGAAAAAGTCGGCTGCCTCGGCCGAGGATACCGCCAAGGTGTGGGATCTCAAGGACCTCGTGGCTCAGGGTGAGAAGGTCTATCTCGCCAACTGTGCGGCTTGCCATCAGCCCACTGGCAAAGGCGTGCCACCGGCGTTTCCCGCGCTCGACGGGTCCAAGGTCGCGCTCGGGCCGATCGCCGCGCACCTCGACACCGTGCTCAACGGCGTCGTGCGGAACGGCCAGCCGACGGCGATGGTTCCATGGAAAAACACGCTGTCGACCACCGACATCGCCGCGGTCGTGACTTATGAGCGCAATGCGTGGGGCAACCACACCGGCGATGCGGTGCAGCCGTCGGTCGTCGCGGCCGCGAAGAAATGAGCGAAACCGAAACGGTACGCAAACTGAGCGCTCGCAGCGCACTCTGCAGGAGCATGCAACGATGAGCACCATCGCACACCACCCAGCCGGACACGGCGACGCCCACGAGCACGCGCACCATCCCAGCGGGATCATGCGCTGGATCACCACGACCAACCACAAGGACATCGGCACGCTGTACCTGTGGTTCTCGTTCATCATGTTCCTCGCCGGCGGCACGCTGGCGCTGACGATCCGCACCGAGCTCTTCCAGCCGGGCTGCAGATCGTCGAGCCCGAGTTCTTCAACTCGCTGACCACGATGCACGGCCTGATCATGATGTTCGGCGCGATCATGCCGGCGTTCGTGGGCTTCGCCAACTGGCTGGTGCCGCTGATGATCGGCGCGCCGGACATGGCGTTCGCGCGCATGAACAACTGGAGCTTCTGGCTGCTGCCGTTCGCCGCGTCGCTGCTGATCGGATCGTTCTTCGTACCCGGCGGCGCCGCCGCCGGCGGCTGGACGCTCTACGCGCCGCTGTCGGTGCAGGCGGGCATGGGCATGGACCTCACGATCTTCGCCGTCCACATCATGGGCGCGTCGTCGATCATGGGCTCGATCAACATCATCACCACCATCCTCAACATGCGCGCGCCGGGCATGACGCTGATGAAGATGCCGCTGTTCGTGTGGACCTGGCTGATCACCGCCTACCTGCTGATCGCGGTGATGCCGGTGCTCGCCGGCGCGGTCACGATGCTGCTCACCGACCGCCACTTCGGCACCAGCTTCTTCAACGCCGCCGGCGGCGGCGACCCGGTGATGTTCCAGCACATCTTCTGGTTCTTCGGCCACCCCGAGGTCTACATCATGATCCTGCCGGCGTTCGGGATCGTCTCGCACCATCATCCCGGCGTTCGCGCGCAAGCCGCTGTTCGGCTACGCCTCGATGGTCTATGCCACCTCGTCGATCGCGATCCTGTCGTTCATCGTCTGGGCGCACCACATGTTCACCGTCGGCATGCCGGCGACGGGCCAGCTCTTCTTCATGTACGCGACGATGCTGATCGCGGTGCCGACGGGCGTGAAGGTCTTCAACTGGATCGCCACGATGTGGCGCGGCTCGATGACCTTCGAGACGCCGATGCTGTTCGCCATCGGCTTCATCTTCCTGTTCACGATGGGCGGCTTCACCGGCCTGATGCTGGCGATCACGCCGGTCGACATCCAGCTGCAGGACACCTACTACGTAGTCGCGCACTTCCACTACGTGCTGGTGGCGGGCTCGCTGTTCGCGTTCTTCGGCGGCATCTACTACTGGCTGCCGAAGTGGAGCGGGCGCATGTACAACGAGACGCTCGGCAAGTTGCACTTCTGGCTGTCGATGATCTTTTTCAACGTCACGTTCTTCCCGATGCACTTCCTCGGGCTCGCCGGCATGCCGCGTCGCGTCCCGGACTATGCGATGCAGTTCACCGACTTCAACGAGATCGCCACGATCGGCGCCTTCGGCTTCGGCTTGTCGCAGATCCTTTTCCTGTACATCGTCGCTGACCGCGATCCGCAGCGGCGCACCGGCGCCGGCGCGGCCGTGGGAAGGCGCTGATACGCTGGAATGGACGCTGCCGTCGCCGGTGCCCTACCACACGTTCGAAACGCCGCCGCAGATCGCCTAGTTGGCGGACATCGGGCATCGATAACATGGATACGAACACCGACCCGAGGCGAACGGCCAGCGTGCGCACCGCGGTCATCCTGCTGTCGATCGCAATGGTCTTTTTCGGCGGCATCATCCTCGCGCAGTACGCGGGCGAGCCGAGCGTCGGGATGAGTGTGCTCGGATTCGCGGTCATCGGATTCCTGCTGGTTGCCATCGGCCGCAACGTGTTCCGCAAGGACCGCAAGGCATCGCGATGAGCGCCGGCCCCTCCATGCAGTCGACGATGCCCGAGGCGCGGCGGTCCAATCGCGCGCTCGTGCTGAGGCTCGCCATCGTGGTGGTCGGGATGTTCGCGTTCGGCTACGCGCTGGTTCCGTTCTACGATCAGATCTGCAAGGCGACCGGGCTGCGCGACATCGCCGTCCCCGATCAGACCGTAAACACGCAGGTCGACCTGTCGCGTACCGTGCGCGTCGAGTTCGACGCCAACCTCAACAAGCTGCCTTGGCGCTTTCGCCCGCTGACGCCCGTGCTCAACGTGCATCCCGGCGAGATCGTCCAGGTGCTCTACGAGATCGAGAACAACAGCGATCGAGCGATGACGGGACAGGCGGTGCCGAGCTACGGCCCGCAGCTCGCCGGCAACTATTTCCGCAAGCTCGATTGTTTCTGCTTCGCCAAGCAGTCGTTTCGCGCGGGCGAAAAGCGGCAGATGCCGGTGGTGTTCGTGATCGACACGCACCTGCCCGCCGACGTCTCGACGATCACGCTTTCCTACACATTTTTCGAAGTCGAAGGCAACCAGGCCCAGGCGCGCGACCTTAGCGCACCGGACGCGAACGGCACCACCAGAGGAACCATCGGGAGCAAGGGATGAGCGCGACACCAAATGCCGAACCGTATTACTACGTGCCACAGCCCTCGCACTGGCCGATCACTGGCTCGTGCGCGCTGCTGCTGATGGCGGTGGGCGCGGCCAGCTGGTTCAACGCCTACGCGTTCGGACCATGGCTGGTGCTCGCCGGCTTCGCGGTCCTGGTGACGATGATGTTCGGCTGGTTCGGGCGCGTGATCGACGAGTCGGGGCATCACCTCTACAACAAAAAGGTCGACCTGTCGTTCCGCTGGGGGATGAGCTGGTTCATCTTTTCCGAAGTGATGTTCTTCGCCGCCTTTTTCGGCGCGCTGTTCTACGTGCGCAACCTGTCGGTCCCCGGCCTTGGCGATATGGAAAGCAAGCTGCTGTGGCCGAACTACACCCCGATGTGGCCCACCAACGGGCCGTATCTCACCGACGCGTTCACGCCGATGGCTGCGTTCGGCATCCCGCTGCTGAACACGATCATCCTCGTCTCGTCGGGCGGCACGCTCACCATCGCACACCATGCGCTCAAGGCCGGCCATCGCGGCGCGCTCAAGTTCTGGCTGTTCATCACCATCGTGCTGGGCTTCACGTTCCTGGGGTTCCAGGCGTTCGAGTACACGCACGCGTACAGCGAGCTCAACCTCAAGCTGTCGACGGGCGTCTACGGATCGACGTTCTTCATGCTGACGGGCTTCCATGGATTCCACGTCACCATCGGCGCGATCATGCTTACGGTCATGCTGCTGCGGATCTTTCGTGGACACTTCGACGCGCAGCACCATTTCGCGTTCGAGGCCGCGGCGTGGTACTGGCACTTCGTCGACGTGGTGTGGCTGCTGCTGTTCGTGCTCGTGTACTGGATGTAGCCTGCGTCGCGCACGAAAAAAGCCGCGCGGGCGAACCGCGCGGCTTTTTCATCGGTGTCGGTCCTAGCGCAGGCCCTGGCTGCCGATCCACCCGAGCTTGTAGCTCACCACCAGGAATATGATGAGGCTCGCCGATAGCGCAACGCGCAGCGCGAGCGCCTTGACCATGCGCGTTCCCTGCCCGCGGTCGTGGTACAGGTAGTAGAGCGCGCTGCCCAGGCTGGCCACGATGAGCAGCAGCGCGACGATGACGATGATCCTGATGACTTCGTTTCCCATTTCGCTTCCTGCCCCGCTTGACGCGCCCGCCGACGATGCCGCCAGTATGTCGACCGCGCGAACTGCAGTCTAGGCCATGCGCCCATGCCAAACACGATTGGGACCTTTTTTTCACGGCGCCAGTTCCGCCCGACACTCTGGCCCACGTTGGCGCTTGCCGTGCTGGTGGCGCTCACGGTGAGCCTCGGCAACTGGCAGCGACACCGCGCCGCCGAGAAGGATGCGCTGCGCGCGCAGTTCGATCAGGCTTCCCGCGAGCCGGCAGCGCGTCTTGACGAGGGCGCCAGCGTCGCCGATTTGCGCTTTCGCAGCGTGCGCATTGAAGGCGTGTTCGACGCCGCCAAACAGGTGCTGATCGACAATAAGATACACGGCGGGCGCGCGGGCTACGACGTGGTCGCGCCGCTCAGGCTCCCCAGCGGGCGCTACGTGCTCGTCGATCGGGGCTGGATCGCGGCGACGTCGCGCCACGCGGACCTGCCCGCGGTGCCGCCGCCGGTCGGCGATGTAGTGCTCACCGGCCGCATCAACACGCCACCGGCGCGCTACCTCGAGCTCGCAGCGGAACCTTCGTCGGGCCCGCTGCGGCAGAACCTCGATATCGCGCGTCTGGCGAAATCGACCGGTCTGCCGCTGCTGCCCTACATTATCGAGCAGACCGGCGGCAGCGATACAGGCGACGGGCTGCTGCGCGAATGGCCGGCGCCAGACTTCGGAAGCGAACAGCATCGAAGCTACATGGTCCAGTGGTACTCGATGGCCGCGCTGGGATGCGTGCTCTGGCTCGCGCTCAACTGGCGTGAGCGACCATGAATTCATCGACGATGCCCGATCGCCACAAGAGCCGGCGAAAGCTGCTCCTGATGGCGTTGTTCGCGCTGTCTCCCATCGTGGCCTCATACGTGACCTATTTCTGGTTTACCCCGGACCGCCGCGTCAACTACGGCGAGCTCCTCGAAACGCGACGCGTCGCTTCGCTCGAGGGCGTAGGCAACGATGGTTCGCTGTTCTCACTCGCCGCGCTCCGGGGACAATGGGTGTTGCTGGTAGTGACGGGCGATGCGTGCGAGGAACCGTGCCGGCGCGCGCTCTACGCAACCCGGCAGGCGCGTACCATCCAAGGACGCGAACAGGATCGAGTCACCCGGGTCTGGCTCATGCCGACCGCCGTGGTGGTGCCGTCTGACGTTGCACCCGCGCATCCCGGACTGGTCATCGCCCGCGTCCCCGCACCATCGCTCGCCAGCCTGCCGCTGATGGCGGGCGGCGCGCCGACCATCCTGATCGTCGACACGCGAGGCAACCTGGTGCTGCGCTACGCGGCCGACGCCGACATCAAGCGCCTGGCCGCGGATCTGGCGCGGCTGTTGCGTGCGTCGCAGATCGGCGAGGCGCCGCGGTCCGGGATGATAAAATATGCATCCCGTTCGACAGGCGGTGGACAGCTAACGATGCGCGGCGCTGGCGTGACAACTGAATAGCAACTGAGCGGCACCGAGCGCCAACTGAGTGGCGCCCGAGTGGCACCCGAGTTTTTGACGATTTCGCCAAGTTTTCGATGACCACGTCCCTTGCATTGCCGCAGCATCGACTGCGCCAGTTTCTCGCGCTGACCAAGCCGCGCGTCGTCTCGCTGATCGTGTTCACCGCGATGATCGGGATGTTCCTGGCCACGCCGGGATTGCCACCCGCGCTGCCGGTGCTGTTCGCGACACTCGGCATCGCGCTGGTCGCGGGGTCGGCGGCGGCAATCAATTGCCTGGTCGAGCAGAAAATCGATGCGGTGATGGCGCGCACACGTGCGCGGCCGCTGCCTCGCGGCGAGATCAGCTCGCTGCAGACGCTGGTATTCGCGAGCGTAGTCGGTGTCGCCGGGCTGGCGCTGCTCTACGCCAAGGTGAACGCGCTCACCATGTGGCTCACGCTTGCGACCTTTCTGGGCTACGCCCTCGTCTATACCGTCCTGCTCAAGCCCGCGACCCCGCAGAACATCGTCATCGGCGGAGCTTCCGGGGCGATGCCGCCGATACTCGGTTGGGCGGCGATCGCCAACGACGTGCCTCCCGAGGCGCTGCTGCTGTTCCTGATCATTTTTGTGTGGACTCCGCCGCACTTCTGGGCGCTGGCGCTGTACCGGACCAAGGAGTACGCCAAAGCGGGACTGCCGATGCTGCCTGTAACGCACGGTGCCAAGTTCACGCGGCTGCACATCGTGCTGTATACGATCGTGCTGCTCGCGGTGAGCCTGCTGCCGTTCGCGATACGCATGAGCGGATGGCTCTACCTCGTCACGGCGCTCGTGCTCGGCGCGAACTTCATCCGCTATGCGGTCTCGCTGTACCGCCGCTACAGCGACACGCTCGCGCGGCGCACGTTCCGTTATTCGATCGTCTACCTCGCCGCGCTCTTCTCGGCGCTGCTCGTGGACCACTACCTGCGATGACGTCGGGCGCCTGCGTCAAACGGGTCGGTGCGTGCGCGCTTGCGCTGCTCGTCGCGGCGTGCGGCAATGCGGCGGGCCCGAAGTTCATGGGGTCCGATGTCACCGGCAGCGCCTTCGGACGCGACTTCCGGCTGACCGACCCGTCGGGGGCGACTCGTTCGCTCGAGGACTTCCGTGGCAAGGTAGTCGTGCTTTTTTTCGGGTACACGCAATGTCCGGATGCCTGTCCGACGACGCTCTCCGAGCTCGCCTCGGTGATGCAAACCATCGGCGCCGACGCCTCGCGCGTGCAGGTGTTGTTCGTCACCGTCGATCCGGAACGCGACACCGCGGCGCTGCTCGCGCAGTATGTGCCCGCGTTCAACCCGGCCTTTCTCGGGCTTCGCGGCGACGCCGACGCAACCGCGGCGGTGGCCAGGGAATTCAAGGTGCTCTACCAGAAGCAGCCGGGTCCCACGCCGGGAAGCTACAGCATGGACCATTCCGCGGGGACGTTCATTTTCGACCCGCAGGGACGGCTGCGCATCTACGTTAGCTACGGACAGGGCCCCCAGGTGTTCGCGCACGACATCGAGGCCTTGCTGCACGCACCTTCCTGAACGGCGTTGTCGTGCCGCACTCGCCGCGATCAGCCGGCGCGCTTGTTCTCGATCAACTCGATCTTGTAGCCGTCGGGATCCTGCACGAAGGCGATCACGGTGTTGCCGCCCTTGACCGGCCCCGCCTCGCGCGTCACGTCGCCCCCCTTGGCGCGAACCGCCGCGCAGGCGGCAGCCGCGTCGGGAACCTCGATAGCGACGTGTCCGAACGCCGTGCCGAGATCATAGTGGTCGACACCGTAGTTGTAGGTGAGCTCGAGGACCGCGCCCTGCGATTCGTCGCCGTATCCGACGAAGGCCAGCGAATACTTCTGCTCGGGACGCTCGGTCGTGCGCAGCACGCGCATCCCGAGCACGCTCGTGTAGAAGCCGATCGAGCGCTCGAGATCGCCCACGCGCAGCATCGTATGCAGGATTTTCATCGCGAGCCCTTTCTAGAATTCCACCAGTTCGTAGTCTTCCTTGCGCGCGCCGCAGTCGGGGCACGTCCAGTTGGGCGGCACGTCCTCCCATTTGGTGCCCGGCGCTATGCCAGTGTCGGGATCGCCGAACGCTTCGTCGTAGATGTGGCCGCAGATGAGGCACATGTATTTTTTCATTCGACGACAAATCGGTTGGAGTAAAATTGTATTTTACCAAGTCCGGTTGGGCGGTAACCGGAGCGGTGACAGATTGGGTCACCTGCTCGTCACCTGCGTGACCCGCGATACCGCTCCCGAAGGACGCAGACCGCAATGCCCCCGTCGACCGATCCCGATCCCGATTTTCCTCCGCTGGTGTTGACCTTCGCGGCATCCGACCCCTCGTCCGGCGCCGGGATGCAGGCAGACTTGCTGACGCTGGCCAGCATGGGGTGTCATCCGCTGACCGTGGTGACCGCGATCACCGTCCAGGACACCATGGGAGTCGAGGCGGTGCAGCCTATCGATTCGGACTGGGTGTCCGATCAGGCGCGTTGCCTGCTCGAGGACATGCCCGTCGACGCTTTCAAGATCGGCGCGCTGGGAAGCGTCGAGAACATTTCGGCGATTGCGGAAATCATCGCCGACTATCCCGACGTGCCGCTGATTCTCGACCCGGTGCTCGCCTCGGGGCGCGGCGACGAGCTCGCCAGCGACGAGATGCTGCATGCCATGCGCGAGCTACTGCTGCCGCAAACGACGATCCTCACCCCGAACAGCATGGAGGTGCGCCGCCTCGCCGACGTCGAAGACGACGAGGACCCCTCGCTGGCGGCGTGCGCCCAGCGCCTCATCGACGCCGGCGCCGAATACGTCCTCGTCACCGGCACGCACGAGCCGACCGCACAGGTCGTGAACACGCTTTACGGAAAGAATGGCGTCGTGCGCACCGACAGCTGGCCTCGGCTCCCGGGCAGCTACCACGGCTCGGGCTGCACCCTGGCGTCGGCAATTGCAGCGATGCTCGCCAACGGTCTCGACTTGCCCGATGCAGTGCGCGAGGCCCAGGATTACACGTGGCACGCGCTGCAAAAGGCGTATCGCCCCGGCATGGGACAATTCCTGCCTGATCGCCTTTTCTGGGCGCGCGAGCAGGAGAACGCCGAGGCGGGCGGCGAAGCCGCGGAGGCATCGAAGACCTCGGCGACGGATGCGCCGGCCGCGGTGCTGTTGTCGGCCCAGCTCTCCGATCTGCATCGGCATTGAGCGGCGCTGTTTCGCGTGCGCAAGCGACGATGCGCGGCCTCTACGCGTTGACATCCGGACTGACCGAGACACGCGTGCTGGCGTCGAAAGTGCGTGCCGCACTGGCGGGGGGTGCGTCGGCGATCCAGTATCGCAACAAGGAAGCCAGTGCGGCGTTGCGACTCGAGCAGGCCATGGCGTTGCGTGACTTAAGCGCTGGAGTGCCGCTCATCATCAACGACGACGTCGAGCTCGCAGCGACTGTCGCCGCCGACGGCGTGCATCTGGGTCGCGACGATGCCGGCGTGGCCGCGGCGCGAGCTCGGCTCGGCCGACGGGCGCTAATCGGCGTTTCGTGCTACGACTCGCTGGAGCGTGCGCAGGCGGCCGTCGACGCGGGCGCCGACTACATTGCGTTCGGAAGCTTCTACGGCTCGAGAGTGAAGCCCGACGCGGTGCGCGCACCGCGGTCGCTGTTGTCGGAAGCCAAGCGGCGCTGGCGTGTTGCGGTGGTGGCGATCGGCGGGATTACACCTGACAATGCGCCGCCGCTGCTGGCGGCGGGCGCCGATGCGGTCGCGGTCATTTCCGCTGTGTTCGACGCCGACGATGTCGAGGCGGCGGCGCGATGTTTTAGCCGCATGTTCGACCCCGCGACGGCGCGCTAGCCATCTGCGGCCGATTCCTCACTTCGAGTGCATCGAATGACCAGTCGTAACGACATGCTGTTCGAGCGCGCACAGCGCACGATTCCGGCGGGTGTCAATTCGCCGGTGCGCGCCTTTCGCTCGGTGGGCGGCACGCCTCGCTTTTTCACGCGCGGAGAGGGCGCGTATCTTTGGGACGCCGACGGCAAGCGCTACATCGACTACGTCGGATCGTGGGGGCCTGCGATTCTGGGTCACGCGCACGCCGACACCGTGCGCGCCGTGCAGGAAACCGCAGTTCACGGACTGTCGTTCGGAGCGCCCACCGAGCTCGAGATCGAGATGGCGGAGACGCTGTGCGCTTTGCTGCCGTCGATGGAAATGGTGCGCCTGGTGTCCTCGGGAACCGAGGCGACCATGACCGCGCTTCGCCTCGCGCGCGGCTACACCGGACGCTCGAAGATCATCAAGTTCGAAGGCTGTTACCACGGCCATGGCGACAGCCTGCTGGTCAAGGCCGGATCGGGTGCGCTCACCTTCGGCCAGCCTTCGTCGGCGGGCGTGCCCGCGTCGATCGCCGGCGAAACACTGGTGCTTTCGTTCAACGATCTGGACCAAGTCGACGCCGCGTTCGCATCTCATCCCGACGAAATTGCCGGCGTGATCGTCGAGCCGGTCGCCGGCAACATGAACCTCGTGCTTCCCGCGCCCGGTTTCCTGCAGGGGCTGCGCGCGCTGTGCGATCGCCACGGCGCGGTTCTGATTTTCGACGAAGTGATGACCGGCTTTCGCCTGCACCTGCAAGGCGCGCAGGGGCTGTACGGTATCGCGCCCGACCTCACGACGCTCGGCAAGGTCATCGGCGGTGGCATGCCGGTGGGCGCGTTCGGCGGCAAACGCGCGATCATGGAAAGGATCGCGCCCTTGGGCCCTGTGTACCAGGCCGGCACGCTCTCCGGAAATCCCGTCGCCGTGGCGGCGGGACTGGCGACGCTGCGCGCGATCCAGGCGCCAGGGTTCTACAAGCGGCTCGCAGAGCGTACGCGCGCGCTGACCGAAGGCCTCGCGCAGGCCGCGGCCAGTGCCGGCGTCGCGCTGTCGGCGCAGTCGATCGGCGGCATGTTCGGCGTGTACTTCGCGGTCGCCCCGCCCGCGAGCTACGCGGCCGTGATGGCGTGCGACAAAGAGCGCTTCAACCGTTTTTTTCATCGCATGCTCGACGCGGGCGTTTACCTTGCGCCTTCGGCCTACGAGGCGGGCTTCGTCTCGGCGGCGCACAGCGCCGCCGACATCGACGAGACGCTGCAGCTCGCGACGCAGAGCCTGCGTGCCGACGCCTGATCCAATTGACCGCGCCGCGATGCCGCGCTCGCATGAACTTCGGTCGTCGACGCGGTAGCGCACGCATTGAAGCGCCTGCTCGTGGAGCGCGCACGCCATGATCGCGGGGCGCAACGATCCGTGCCCGTGCGGCAGCGGGAAAAAGTACAAGAAGTGCCACGGCTTGGAACCGACGCCTGCACCTGCAACCGCCGCCGGTCCGCAGGCATCGACGCGCGAAAGCGCTCACGCGCGCGCGCTGTTCGCCAAGGGTGATGTCGCCGGCGCCGCGACCGTCGCGCGCCGCGCCATCGCAATCGACGCCAACAACCCCGATGCCTACGTCGTCCTCGGGATGAGCCAGGAGGCGGGCGATCCCGCCGCGGCGCTCGAGGCATGGCAGCGCGCCGTCGCCATCGCACCGAGCAGTCCTGAAGCGCACTTCCGCATCGGCAATGTCGAGCGCCGCCGAAAGAACGGCCCTGCTGCGGTGGGCGCGTATCGGGCCGCGCTCGGCGCAGGCCTGCGGCACCCGGTACTGTTCAACAATCTCGGACTCGCTTTGCAGGACCCGGGACCGCAGCATGACACCGTCGAAGCTGAACGCTGCTATCGCGCTGCTCTCGAAATTCAACCTTCGATGATCGAGGCGCTGGCCAATCTCGCGGATCTGTTGAGCCAGCGCGCACGCTTCGCCGATGCTGTGCCGCTTTACGAAAAGGCGGTCGCGCTGAACGACGGCGTGGCGGCGCTCTGGCAGAACCTCGGGCTTGCCTACTACCGCCTGGGTGTGCAGTTGCGTGCGAGCAGCGCCTTGCAGTGCGCCATCGATCTCGATCCCGGCGGCGCGACCAGTCACACGACGCTGGCCGCGTCGCTGCTCGCCCAGCAGCGTGACGCCGAAGCGCTGCCGCATCTGCAGCGCGCACTTGCGCTCGATGCCGATGCATTCGAAGCGCAGAGCATGCTGCTCTATGCGCACCAACGCATCTGCGATTGGCGCGATTTCGACGCGTTATTCGAGCGGCAGCGATCGCGTCTGAACGCGCCCGACGCGCCGCCGGTGGTGCCGCACAACCTGCTCGCGCTGCCGTATACGCCGCCGGAGCTGTTACGCGCCGCGCAGAACTGGGTAAGCAGGCGCGTCAGCTCGAACCATCCAGCGCGGCCGCCACGTCCCGTATCGACGAGCGGCAAGCTGCGCATCGCGTATCTCGGATCGGACTTCAGGACGCATGCGCTGGCCAATCTGCTAACCCGCGTGCTGGAGCTGCACGACCGCGCGCGCTTCGAGGTGTTCGGATATTCCTTCGGACCCGACGACCGCAGTCCGGCACGCGCGCGCTTTGAGCGCGCCTTCGACCGCTTCGTCGACATCCGCGACGAGACCTTGGAGCGAACCGCGCAACGCATCCGGGACGACGGTATCGGCATCCTTTTCGACACGGGCGGCTACGTGCTCAATGCGCGAAGCGAGATCTTTGCGATGCGCCCGGCGCCTCTGCAGATCAACTGCATCGGATTTCCCGGAACGCTGGGCGCGGACTATTACGACTACATCATCACCGATCAGACAGTGACTCCGCTGCATCAGCAGCGGAATTTCAGCGAGCGATTCCTGCTCATGCCGCATTGCTACATGCCTGGAGACACCGAACGCGTGATTGGTCCTGTGCCGAGCCGAGCAGCGTGCGGACTTCCGGATACTGGCTTCGTATTCTGCTGCTTCAACGCGGCGTGGAAAATCCATCCGCGCGTGTTCGATGCATGGATGCACGTGCTGCAACATACGCCAGGCAGCGTGCTGTGGCTGCTCGACAGCAGCGCCGCGGCGCGCGACAACCTCAGGCGCGAAGGCGCGCAGCGCGGCATCGCGCCTGATCGCCTGGTGTTCGCGCCGATGCTTCCGCTCGCCGAGCATTTGGGGAGGCATGCACTCGCGGACCTCTTTCTCGACACCTTTCCATGCAATGCGCACACGACCGCCAACGATGCGCTGTTCGCAGGCTTGCCGGTGCTCACGTGCGCGGGTGAGACCTTCGCCAGCCGCGTCTCGGCGAGTCATCTGCACGCCATCGGATTGCCCGAGCTCGTGACCAGCGATCTGGAATCGTATCGGGCGGTGGCACTGCAACTCGGCCGCGATCGCACGCTTTGCGCCGGATACCGCGAGCGCCTGCGCGCCAACCGCTCGAGCATGCCTTTGTTCGACATGCCGGCGTATACGCGCGCCCTCGAGCGCAACCTGCTCGATGCGTGGGATCGGCTGCAGTGATCAAGGTCAGCGTCGTTACTCCCACGTACGACCGCGAGCGCTTCCTTCCCGCCTTCTACCGGATGTTCTGCGCGCAGGACTATCCCGTGCTCGAGCTGCTGGTTGCCGACGATTCTCCGGTGGCCTCGCCGTTTTTTTCTTCGCTCGACGACCCGCGCGTGCGCTATGTGCACCTGCACTCGAGAATATCGATCGGTGAGAAACGCAATCGCCTGATCGACGCTTCATCCGGCGAGATCATCGTTTCCTTCGATGACGACGACTACTACGCGCCAGGCTATGTTTCCGGAATGGTCCGCGCGCTGGGCGGTGCCGACATGGTCAAGCTTGTCGGCTGGTACGTCCACGCGGTGGCGGAGAACGTCACGTTCTACTGGGACACCGAAGTCAACCATCCGGCGCACTTCAAGGTGGGCAACGGACCGACGACGCTGGTTTCTGCGCGGCGCTTCGTGTCCGATTTCATCGAGAAGAACATTGACGGCTATGGATTCTCGTACGTCTTGCGCCGGTCGCTTTTCAACACGATGCGATTTCCGGACCAGAACTTCGGCGAGGATCTCGCGCTGGTGCAATCCTTGAGAAAGCGCGGCTGCACGATCGTGCACATCCAGGACGAACGGCAAAGCGTCGTGCACATGATGCACGGACGGACGACGTCGATGGTCTTTCCGCAATATCGCTTGCCGCCCGGCCTCGCGCGCCAGCTTTTCCCCGGACTCGCCGAGCATCTGGCGAGCGTCGGCACGCACGGTTAGCGCTCGCTACGGAACGCGAATGGATTCGCGGGCTCTATGCGCAGTGTACTTGCGATTGTCGGGAGCGCGGCCTGGCAAATCGTCGGGCAGCAACGACAACGCCACGACTCCGCGTCGCCGCATGGAGACAGTTTTCTTGAAGAAACCTCTACAACGCATTGATACACGTGGGAAGACGCTCAGGAGTGAGATCCGCGCGTGCTATTATTCTGCGACTCTTTTTTGTCCGGATTTGTCGTGACCGAGTCGCCAAGAAAACGTCTGGGCGAAATTCTGATCGAGCGCGGCAAGCTCGACAGCGCGGGCCTCGAACGCGCATTGCGCCTGCAGCAGGAGTCGGGCGACAAGCTCGGCGCGCTGCTGGTGACGCTGGGCGTCGTCGCACAGCGCGACGTCTCCGAGGCGCTCGCCGCGCAACTCGGCTTGCCGCTGGTCGAGGCGGCCCGCTATCCGGAGCTTCCGATTCTCGAGGAGCGCATCTCGGCGCGCTTCCTGCGCGAGTCGCGCGCGCTGCCGTTGCTCGAAGACGAGAGCGAGCTCGCGCTCGCGATGGCCGATCCGACCGACGCGTACACGATGAATGCCTTCGAAATGGTCACCGGGCGCACCGTGCGTCCGCTGGTGGCGATTCCCACCGAGCTCGAGGCGGCGCTGGAGCGGCTCTACGGCGCTGGCAAGTCCGCGCTCGGGCCAGATCGTTGGCGACGTCGAGCAGCGCGACGACATCGCCTTCGACGCCGACGTCCAGCAGCTCAAGGACCTCGCCTCCGAAGCGCCGGTGATTCGCCTGGTGTCGCTGATCATCACCAACGCGCTCGACATGCGCGCCTCGGACATCCACATCGAGCCGTTCGAGAACCGGCTGATCGTGCGCTACCGCATCGACGGCGTGCTGCACGAGATCGAGTCGCCGCCGCGGCGGCTGTCCGCCGCGGTGATCTCGCGCATCAAGATCATGGCCAACCTCGACATCGCCGAGCGCCGGCTGCCGCAGGACGGGCGCATCCGGCTGCGCGTGCAGGGCAAGGAGATCGACCTGCGCGTGTCGACGGTGCCGACGATGCACGGCGAGTCGGTGGTGATGCGGATCCTCGACAAGGGCGGCGTCGCGCTCGATTTCCAGAAGCTGGGCTTCGAGGCGGACACGCTGAAGATCTTTCCTCGACGTGCTGATGGAGCCGCACGGCATCCTGCTCGTCACCGGTCCGACCGGCAGCGGCAAGACGACCACGCTCTACACCGCGCTCGACCGGCTCAACAAGCCCGACGTGAAGATACTCACCGTCGAAGATCCGGTCGAGTACCAGATGCCCGGCATCAACCAGATCCAGGTGAAGCCGCAGATCGATCTCACCTTCGCCAACGCGCTGCGCTCGATCGTGCGCCAGGACCCCGACGTGATCATGATCGGCGAGATCCGCGACCTCGAGACCGCGCAGATCGCGGTGCAGTCGGCGCTGACGGGCCACCTGGTGCTCTCGACCGTGCACACCAACGACGCCGCATCGACGGTGAACCGGCTGCTCGACATGGGCGTCGAGGACTACCTGCTCACCTCGACGATCATCGGCATACTCGCGCAGCGTCTTGTGCGCACGCTGTGCCCGCATTGCAAGGAGCCCTACGTCGCGCTGCCCGAAGTCGTCGATGAGCTCGGGTTGCGCAAGTTCGCCTCCGAGCGCGACATCACGCTGTATCACGAAAAAGGCTGCAAGGAGTGCGCGCACACCGGCTTCTACGGCCGCATATGCATCATGGAGATGCTGCCGATGACCGACCCGCTGCGCAGCCTGTCATGCGCCATGCGACGTCGACCGAGCTGCGCGCGGAAGCGATCAAGGAAGGCATGGTGACGATGTACGAGGACGGCATGCGCAAGGCGCTGGCCGGCACGACGACCTTCGAGGAAGTCCTGCGCGTCACGCGCGAGAACTAGCCTGATGGCGCTGTACAAGTACAAGGCGGTCAACGCCGCCGGCGACGTCGCCGCCGGCGAACTCGAGGCCGCGAACGAGTCGGAGATCGTCGATCGCCTGCGCGACCAGGGCCTGATGCCGATGCACGTCGAGGCCTCCGCCGGCATGCGCGCCGCCGCGGGCGCGCCGTCCGGCGTGCGGACCCGCTGGTTCACGCCGAAGCACGTCACCCGCGACCACCTGCTCGCGCTCACGCGCGAGCTGGCGACGCTGCTGCGCGCCGGCCTGCCGCTCGACCGCGCGCTGGAAATGCTGATCAGCCTGGCGCCGACGCCGCCGGTCGCGCTTCTGCTGCAGACCGTGCGCGACGACGTGCGCGGCGGCAAGTCGCTGTCGCAGGCGCTCGATACGCACCGCGAGCGTGTTCTCGCGCTTCTACGTCAACATCGTGCGCGCCGGCGAGGCGGGCGGTGCGCTCGGCGTCGTGCTCACGCGGCTCGCCGACACGATGGAGCGCAACAAGGAGCTGCGCGAGAGCGTGAAGTCGGCGCTGATCTACCCGACCATCCTGTCATCGGAGTGGCCGTCACATCGGTGATGGTGCTGCTGATCTTCGTCGTTCCGCAGTTCCAGCAGACCTTCGCGCAGGCGGGCAAGGCGCTGCCGCTGCCGACCCAGATCGTGATCATCGTCGGCACCGCGCTGCGCAAGTACTGGTGGCTGATGATCCTGATCGTGGTCGCCGCCGTCTGGATCGTGCGCCGCCGGCTCAATGACGCAGCGGTGCGCTTTCGCTGGGACGGACGCCTGCTGCGCATGCCGCTCGTCGGCGACCTGGTCGCGAAGGTCGAGGTCGCGCGCTTCGCGCGCACGCTGGCGACGCTGCTCGCCAACGGCGTGACGCTGCTCGCCGGCCTCGCCATCGTCAAGGACACGATGAGCAACAGCGTGCTGGCGCAGGCGCTCGACGGCGTGATCACGCGGCTGCGCGAAGGCAAGGGTTTCGGCCGGCCGCTCGCGGAGACCGGCCTGTACCCGAGGCTCGCGACGCAGATGATCCTGGTGGGCGAGGAGTCGGGCCGCCTCGAGGAAATGCTCAATCGCGTCGCCGACGTCTACGACCGCGAGGTGCAGATGGCGATCAAGCGCTTCCTCGCGGTGCTCGAGCCGGTGCTGATCCTCGGGCTCGCCGTGCTGATCGGCGGCATCGTGCTTCTCGATCCTGCTCGGCGTCATGGGCATGAGCGAACTTGTCGGCTGAGCGCGGGCTCTAAGCCCATCGCGCGCATCCGAAAACAGAGGAGACCATGCAAAGCATTCGTTACGCAATACGGGAGACGCGGTGCACCGCGCGCGCGCGGCATGACGCTGATCGAAATCCTGGTCGTGCTGGTGCTGATCGGCATCGTGATGGGCATCGTCGGCGGCAACTTCATCGGCCAGGGCGAAAAGGCGAAGCGCAAGGCGGCCAAGATCGAGATCGAGCAGATCGGCCAGACGCTCGACCTCTACAAGCTCGAGGTCGGCCGCTATCCGACGACGCAGGAAGGACTGCAGGCGCTGATCACCGCGCCGGCGGGCGTGGCCAACTGGAACGGGCCGTACTGGAAGAAGGCGACGGTGCCGAAGGACCCGTGGGGCAACGAGTACAAGTACGTCTTGCCCGGACAGCATGGCGCGTACGACATCGTCTCGCTACGGCGCCGACGGCAAGGAAGGCGGCGACGGCCCCGACAAGGACATCAACAGTTGGGAGTGATGCTACAGCGAGGCGCATCGGCGCGAGCGCGCGGGGTGACGCTGCTCGAGCTGCTGATCGTGCTCGTCGATCATGGCCTTCGCGGTCGCGATCGTGATCCCGATCTTCGGCGGCGGCGTGTCGACCACCGAGCTCAAGGAGCGCGGCGCGCGAGGTCGCCGTCGGGATTGCGCTATGCGCGCGGACAGGCGATCGCGCAGCGCGGCGAGTCGCTGCTGGTGCTCGACGTCGACGCGCGCACCTTCACGCGTCCCGCCGGACGCCACGCGTGCACCGGCTGCCCGACAAGCATCGAGCATCAAGCTCTTCACCGCGCAGCGCGACCTCGTCAACGAAAAAGTCGGCGCGATCCGCTTCTACCCCGATGGCGGGTCGAACGGCGGGCGCATCACGCTCGCGGCCGGCGAGCGCAAGTTCGACGTCGACGTCGACTGGCTCACCGGTCGCGTGGCGATCCTCGACTGATCTTGCGCCGCGACCATTGCTTTGGTGCCGATGTCCGCGCCTGCGCGCGTGATGTGCCGTCACGCGCGGGGGGCTTCTCGCTCATCGAGGTGCTCGCCGCGTTCGTGATCCTGGCGCTGGTCGGCACCGCGCTGTTCCGCCTGTTCTCGGGCGCGCTGGGCAATGCGTCGCTGGCCGACGAATACGGCCGCGCCACGCTCTATGCCGAGAGCCGTCTCGCTGCGCTCGGCGTGGAGACGCCGCTGCGCGAAGGCTCGTTTCAGGGTACGTCCGAAGACGGTACGTACACGTGGTCGGCGACGATCGCTCCATTCTCGCCGCCCGGCACGACGCCCGATATGGACGGCACGGCGGCCGCCATGGCGGTGCGTCTGTGGCGGCTCGCGGTCACCGTTCGCTGGCCCGGCGCAACCCCCGGCAGCGAGCGCACGCATCTCGCTCGCCAGCGTGCGCGTCGCGATCAAAGAGCGAACCCGTGAGTCATGCACGCGTATTCGCACCGCGGCTTTACCCTGCTCGAGCTGATGATCGCGCTGCTGCTGCTCGCGCTGATGTCGTCGATGCTGTACGGAACGCTGTCGCTCTCCGCGGAAGCTGGGACCGCGGCGAGGCGAAGTGCGCAGCAGATCGGCCGACATGCGGCTGACCGAGGAATTCCTGCGCCAGGCGCTGGCCGCGCAGCATCCGTTGCGCTTGCACAAGGTGGTCGACCAGCCGCTGTACTTCCAGGGCGCTCACGATGCGCTGGCCTACGCAGGTGTGCTGCCGGGAAGCGACGGCGGCGGCATCTACTACTTCAAGCTCGCAGTCGCGCGTGCGGCGACACCGGTGCCGAGCTGACGCTCTCGCGAGTCGATCCCCGACCCCGCTGCAACCTCGCTCCCGACTTTCGACGGCGCAGAGCACTCGGTGCTGGCCGAGCGGCATTGCCGAAGTCCGCTTCAGCTATTTCGGGCGCGACGTCGACGCGAACGATCGCAATGCGATCCGACGTGGCGCGATCGAGTGGGACGATCCGCAACGTACTGCCGCTGATGATCCGCATCGACGTCAAGCCGGCGAAAGGCGCGCCGTGGCCGTCGCTGGTCGTCGAGCCGCGGCTTGCGCCGGAAGCGGGGTGCCGGTCGTGGGACCTCAACCGCAACCGGTGCATCGGGACATGATCGTCGCGATCGCGAGCGCGACATCGGGGTCGCATCGTCTGCCGCAGCGCAGCGCGGCATCGCGCTGATCCTGGTGCTCTGGCTCACGGTGCTGCTCACGGTGATCGCCGGCGGGCTTCGCGTACGCATGCGCAACGAAGCGCTGGCGGCGCGCAACACGATGTCGTGGGCGCAGGCGCGAGCGCTCGCCGACGGCGCGGTGCACGCACCGTCTTCGAGTTGATGCGGCCGCAAAGTGAGCCCCGATGTCTGGGCCGCCGATGGACGCAGTCCACGCCTGGGAGCGAGGACGGGGCGCACGATCGTCGGTCGATGCCATCGACGAGTCTGGTAAAATCGACCTCAACGTCGCGCCGGACGCATTGCTGCTCAAGGGACTGCTGCAGACGGTCGGGGGACTCGACGCGCGACGCGGCAGATCAGCTGGTCGACGTGATCGGCGACTGGAAGGACGCCGACGATCTGCGGCGGCCGAACGGCGCCGAAGCAGCCGACTACAAGGCGGCAGGGCTCGCCGTACGAGCCGGCGAACGCGCCGTTCGAGACGGTTGCCGAGCTGCAGCGCGTGCTGGGCATGACGCCCGCGCTGTACGCGGCGATCGCGGACAGCCTGACCGTGTACAGCGCGTCAGCCGGGAATCAATCCGGTGTACGCGTCGCGCGCCGTATTGCTCGCGGTACCCGGAGCGACCACCGAGATCGTCGACACCTACATCGCGCAGCGCGCCGACGCGCTCGCGGCGAAGCTGCCGCCGCCGCCGTTTCCGGTGACGGGCCCGATGGCGGGCGCGATCAACCTCTGGCGCATCCGCGCCGAAGTGACCATGGCCGACGGCGTGACCTTCGTGCGCGAAGCGGTGATCAGGCCGGGTGACCGGCGCCGCCTGCTGACGGTGCTGGAGTGGCAGGAAGGCACGTCACGCGCGTCTAGATCGCGTCCGGCGAGCAGGGCAGCGCGAATCGACACCGGAACGACGATGGGAACGACGATGTTCTCGACATCTGCCACAGGACGGCGACACCTCCGACTTCGACTACGGGAAACACGATGTCCTCACCTTCGTATGGAACGCGCATCGGTAGCCTGCGCATGCGGTTGCGCGACCTCGCGTACCAGCTGCGTCTGCCGCGCTTCTGGCGCTGGTGGATGCGCGAGCTCGCCCCGCTGGTGCCGGCGGCGCCGCGCAGCGCGCTGCAGCGCCGGCGCGCGCGGCCGGTGATCGAGTTCGGCGAGGGCGAGGCGGTGATCTGGCGCCCGGAGCTCGTCGACGGCGCGCTCACGCTCGTTCGCGTGGCCGTCGATCGCACTCAGCGGCGATGCGTCGGCCGATGCTGCCGCCGGCCGCGCCGCGATCGCTGCGCTGGCGGCCGCGCAAGGACCCGGTGCGCGCGGGCGCACCGCGCGTCGTCGTCGCGCTCGCGCCCGGCAGGTCCTGCGCAAGGAACTCGTGCTGCCGCTGGCGGTCGAGGAGAATCTCGAGCGCACGCTTGCCTACGATCTCGACCGTCACACGCCGTTTCGCCCCGACCAGGTGTATTTCGACGCCGTCGTCATCGATCGCGACCCGGCGAAGAAAACGATTCGCGTCGACTGGGCCGCGGCGCTCAAGACGCGTCGTCGACGCAGCCAGCGCCGCGCCGAGGATTGGGGCGCGTGCCGTGATCGCCGTCGTGCCCGGCCCCGCATCCACGGTGCCGTCGCGGCTGAATCTGTTGCCAGCGGAAGCGCGGGCGCGCCGCATGCTCTGGCGGCAGTGGCAGGTGTGGGTGCCGACCGCGCTGGTCGCGCTGGTCGCGGCCGCAGTGATCGTCGTGCCGCTGGTGCAGAAGCGCGACTACGCGATCGCGCTGCTCCAGCAAACCGACGCCGCGCGCGCGCAGGCCGAAGCCGCCGACGGCGTACGCCGAGAATTCGAGCGTCTTCAGGGCGACTACAACTACGTGCTCGCGCAAGCAAGTACACGTACCCGGGCGCGGTACAGATCATCGACGACGTCACCCGCGTGCTGCCCGACGACACCTGGATCTCACAGCTCGAGGTGAAGACGACGATCAAAGGCAAGGACACTGCAGCGCGATGTCTTTCTGCGCGGCGAGTCGGCCAACGGAAGCAAGCTGATCAGCGTGCTCGAGGACACGCAAGCTCGTCGAGCAGGCCGCGCTGCGCTCGCCGACGACCAAGCTGCAGCCCGGCCCGGGCGAAGTGTTCGACCTCGGCGCTCAACTCAAAGTGATCTCCGCGCCGGCGCCGGAGATGGTCGGTGCCGGCGCCTGCCGCAGGCGCCGCAGGTGCGGCCGAGGGCGCGGCGAAGCCGTCCCCGGCCGCGGCACCGAGTGGCACTGCGGCGTCCGCGTCGGCGCCCTCCACAGTTCCACCCGCCCCAGGTGCAGGCACGGCGGCCACGGCGCCTGCGCCCGCCGTAGCGCCTGCACCCGCCGCCATGGCGGTGCCCCCGGTCACGGCTGCTCCCGCCGGTCACCCCTGCGCCGGCACCGCACACCTGCGGCGCTCGGCGCCGCCCGTTCCGGGCTCGGTGAACCAGCCCGGCCAACTGCGCTCCGGGGATCGATCCTGATGGTGACGCTCGCGCAGCCGCTGACGCCGCAGCACAGCCGAGCACTCGCGCTCGCTGCTGCTGTTCGTCGCCGTGTTCCTGGCGCTCGCGCTGCTGCTCTCGCCGTTCCTGCTGTTGCATCGTCACTACAACGTCGCGATCGATTCGGCGCAGGATCGCCTCGACCGCTACCGGCGCATCGCCGCGCAGGCGCCCGAATTGCAAAAGACGCTCGACGTCGCTGCGTGCGAAGCAGGGGCGCCGCTTCTTCCTGAAGAACACCGCCGCCAACCTCGCGGGCGCCGAACTCCAGGAGATAGTGCGCGCGGCGGTCGAGAACAACGGCGGGCGTATCACCACCGTGCAGATTACGACGCCGCGCGATGACGGCCGTTTCCGGCGATCGGGCTGAATCTGCAACTGTTCGCGACGACTGCCGAATCTGCAGAAGATCCTCTACGCGATCGAGACGCAGCAGCCGTACATGGTGGTCGATAACCTGACCGTCCGGCCGCTCAACGCTTTTCGCGGCTTCCGACCGGCACCGGGGGCCGAGCCCGAGGTCAGCGTGCTGCTCGATGTCACCGCGTTCGCCTATGCCGAGGCGGAAAAGAAATGAACGACTTCCTGCTCCGCTGGCGCGCATGGCTGTGGTGGCTGATCCCGTTCGGAGCGCTGGCAATTCTGCTCGCGGTGGAGACCGACTGGGGTCGCTCGCTTCATCGATTGCCCGAGCCGGCACCGCTGATCGAGCCCAAGCCGGTCGTCGCCGCGTTGCTCCCCGAGTACCGCATCGAGGGAGGACTCGAAGCACACAGCGAGACCGTCAGCCGCACGCTGTTCAACCCGACGCGCCGGCCAGCGCCGGTGGTCGCTTCCGACAGTGCGCGGCGGCAGATGCCGCGCGGCCAGTTCGTGCTGACGGGCACCGCAGTCGCTGGCGAGCGCCACATCGCGTTCCTCAAGGAAGTCGCCGGCGGCAAGTCCCGCGTCGTGCGTCAGGGTGAGCAGCTCAACGGGGTGACGGTCGCAAGCGTTACGGCTGACCGGGTCAAGCTGACGCTGGGCGACGAATCCGAGGAATTGGTGCTCAAGGTCGCGGTGGGTCCCAAGACGACCACGCAGCCGGCGCCGCTCCCCGCGCAACTGCCACCCGGGACGCCCGTTCCTGGGCAGGCGCCCACACCCCTCCCAGGCGCCGTTCGTCCGGCCGACGCACCTGCCACCGAGCTTCCGCGCGCGCCCGTCGGGCGGCGGGTCGCACCGACCGGAGGCCCCGCCGCTGCCTTTCCCGCGGCAAGCAACCCTGCGGCCGCTCCGTCACCTGCGCAGCCACCCGGCACTGTGCCGGGCACGCCTGCCCCCGCGACTACCCCCGCCGGGCAGGGGGCGCCGGCGTCAGCCGATCCAACCTGGAATGAGACCTTCGAACGCATGCGTCAGCGCAATCCCCAGCCCAGCAAATGATGGCCACGCATCCACGCAACAAGGATAATCCGCGGCAGTCGCGCGGCCACTCGCCCAGGAAACCCAGCATGTCCCGATATCGTCTCAAGCCGCTCCTGCCTCTGGCGATCGCGCTGGTCATGCTGACCTCGTGCACCTCAGTCCCGAATCAGGACCAGGACACGGCTGCAACGCAGCCCAACATGGCCAAGCCTTTCGATCGCAAGGTTCGCATCCAGGTCGACCCCACGACGCCGGCTGAGGATCAGGCGCGTCTCTACAAGGGGACGGGACAACTGGTCAAGGGACAGCTCCCGGGCGGCGGGTTGCCGACGCCCGTGCAAGGCGCGACCACCGCGGGTCCGTCGGTTTCGCTGAATTTCGAGGGCGCCGACTTGCGCGACGTCGTACGCAACATCCTTACCGATATTCTCAACGAGTCGTACACCATCGAGCCTCAAGTCGGCGGGACGGTCACCATCCGGACTACGTCAGGCATACCGCGCGAGGCGCTCCCGGCAACGCTGGAAATGCTGTTGCGCATGAACGGCGCGGCGATGGTGAAGGAAGGCAAC
The DNA here is from genome assembly GCA_963816915.1 of uncultured beta proteobacterium. Lineage (GTDB taxonomy): Bacteria > Pseudomonadota > Gammaproteobacteria > Burkholderiales > Casimicrobiaceae > PALSA-1003. Next base: position 351,657 of record CAWFMK010000004.1, on the reverse strand, counting down.
ATCTGGAAGATCCTTCCCGCGAATTCTGCCGTGCGCGGAAACCTGACGCCGCAGCTCGGCAATTCCACGCGTGCGCTTCCGCCGGGTTACTCGGTGCAGATCGTCCCGCTGCGCTACATGAGCGCGAGGCAGATGGCGACCATACTCGAGCCCTTCGTCAAGGAAGCGACCTCGGTGCGCGTCGACGACATGCGAAACCTGCTCATCCTGTCGGGAACCGAGCTCGAGCTTCGTCACCTCTACGAGACGATCGACATGTTCGACGTCAACTGGATCGCCGGGATGTCGGTGGGCTTGTTCACGCTGGAAAGCGCCGACGTCAAGACCGTCGTCACCGAGCTCGACAAGGCGCTCGGCACCGCCGACAAGAGTCCGCTGGCGGGCATCCTTCGCATCATCCCTATCGAGCGCATGAACGCGCTCCTGATCGTCACGCCGCAGGCCGAATACCTCGACGAGGCAAAGAAATGGATCGCGCGCCTCGACAAGGGCGGCGAGGGCGGCGGCGTTCGCTTCTACGTTTATCAGGTGCAAAACAGCCGCGCCGAGCGCATTGGGCCGCTGCTCCAGCAGGCGTTCACCGGTCGCGCCCCGGCGCAGGGAGCGGCCGCCGCGCCGACGCTTGCCCCTGGCACTCCAGCGGGCACGATCGTCAACGCGCCAGCGTTCCAGGCGCAGTCGTCGGTGCCGGTGGCCAACCAGCCGCCCGGGCAGGTCAACGTCCAGGTGACGCCTCCGCCTGGCGCGGCGCTTGCGGCGGCGCAGGCGGCCGCACGCGCAGTGACGGGGGGCGACGGCGTCGGTGTAGTACGCAACATCCAGGTTGTGTCCGACAAGGACAACAATACAATTCTCATCGTCGCCACGCCGGCGGAGTACTCGATCATCGAGGCGGCGCTCAAGAAGCTCGACGTGCCACAGCGCCAGGTCGTGATCGAAGCAACCATCGCGGAAGTCAAGCTGACCGACGACCTTACCTTCGGGGTCGAATGGCTGTTTCGCGGCGGCGCGCCGTCGGGGCGAGGCAGCGGCGGCAATCTCACCACGACGCAGCCGTTCAATCCGCAGACGACAACCGGCACAGGAACGTCCACCCCGACGGGTCTCGCGATCCTTCAGGGCTTCTACTACCTCATCAACAACGCCGCATTCCCAGGCGGCGTTCAGGCAGCGCTGCATCTGCTCGACTCGTACGGCGATGTCAAGGTGATCTCGAACCCGCACTTGGCGGCACTGGACAACCAGAAGGCGACGATCAAGGTCGGCGATCGCATTCCGATCTGCCAGCAGACGCTGGTGGGCGGCACGACCAACGCCGTGACCACCACCGCGCAATACATCGACACCGGAGTACTGCTGCAGGTCACGCCGCATATCAATGCGGGCGGACTGGTGACGCTCGAGGTGCAGGCGGAAGTAAGCATCGCCGGCACCACTACTCAGCCGTGCGATTCGCCACCGATCAATACGCGATCAATCCAGACGTTGCTGGCGGTGCCCACCGGCCAGACCATGGTGATGGGCGGCCTGATCCTCGAGGACAAAGAAAACGCCTCCACGGGGTTGCCCCTGATTTCGCGCATCCCGATTCTCGGCGGACTGTTCGGCTCGCAGGAACTGAAGAACAATCGCACCGAACTGGTCATGTTCATCACGCCGCGGGTCGTCGAAAACGAGACCGACGTCCGGCGCGTCATAGACGAGTTAAGGCACCGCATGGAGTCCCTGGACGGCGTATTTCCCGCAAAGAACGTGGCTCCCGGACAACCGGTGAAGCCATGAAACCGTCGCCGAATGGCGACGCAATCCATGTTGCAGCAGCGCAACAGCCTGAGTGAGGTCGAAAAATTGGTGAACAACGCATTGACGCTACTAAACGCTTTGACTAGTCTTAAATCGACGAACAAGCGCATTCGCCTATGGTTTGCGCCATGGGCGGCGAAGGGCGACTTAAGCGGCAGGGCGGGGGCAGCGGCAGCGGCGCGCGCTGATCCTGGCGGTGGCGGGAGGGCTGAGCGGTTGCGCAAGCATGCCGGGCAGCCAGACCCTCACCGCGGATTCGCCCATCGAGGTCAAACGCGAGGTACTGACGAAAAGGATCAACGCACGCTGGGACGCACTGATCGCAGGGAACATCGACAGCGCCTACGCCTACCTGAGCGAGGCATCGAAAAGTGCGTATCCCCTCGAGGTTTACAAAGCGAAGGTGAAGCCGGGCCTCTGGCGGGCGGTGAAGATCGAATCGATCGATTGCGACGGAGGTACGTGCTGGGCGAGGATGATGCTGACTTACGATTACCGGACCATGAAGGGGGTGCAGACGCCCTTTTCGGAGTCGTGGATCATCGAAAAGGGTGATGCCTGGTTTATCTATCAGCCCTCGGCCTAGCGAAAAGTTGCGGATTTGACGCAGAAGAGAAGAACCAAGGTGTGGGAAATGAATGCTTTATTTGCATAAGACCGCAAGCTGGTTTAGCATTCGCGTGCTGTGAACTTAAAGTGATCACTTTAAATCTCGATTCAAAGGAGTCATCAACAAACATGAACGCATTCAAGAGAAAATCGCTGTACGCCGCACTGGCGAGCGTCGGTGCTCTGGGAGTGACGGGTGCCGCGCAGGCGGTGAACGTGAACCCGGACGGGCTCGGCCAGGTGCTGATCTACCCGTACTACACGACTAACGGCCTGGGCACCGGCGGCACGACTGCGCCGTACAACTCGCTGCTGTCGGTGGTCAACTCGACGGCGAGCGGCAAGGTCGTCAAGGTCCGCTTCATCGAAGGCCGCAATTCGCGCGAAGTGCTTGACTTCAACTTGTGGCTGTCGCCGTTCGACGTGTGGACCACCGCGATCGTTCCTTCGGGCGCGGGCGCCGGCATCTACACGACCGACCTGTCCTGCACGACGCCGCCGGTGTCGAGCAGCTCGACGGCACCGACGAACTTCGTCAACTTTGCGTATGTGGGCGATCCTGAGAAGCAGACGCTGGACCGCACCAAGGAAGGCTACGTCGAAATCATCGAAATGGGTAACGTGAACGGCGGCAACCTCGCCAACATCACGCACGCCCAGCCTTCGCCTCCGGGAACCCCGCCGGGCTGCTCCAAGCTGCCCACGGGCGCCGCGCCGCCGACCGACTTGGTCGCCCCCAGCGGTGGTCTGTTCGGCGGCATCTCGCTGATCAACGTGCTGGCCGGTGGCGACATCACCGAAAACGCCACTGCGCTGGCGAGTTTCTCAACCGTCGCCAATTGGGGTGCGGCAGGAAGCCAATTCCCAGACCTGAGCTTCGTCACGCCGAAGCTGTCGGTGGTGTTCAACAACACCGAAGTCGTAACGACCGACTGGACGGCGTCGAGCAACACGGTCGACCCGGTGAGCGCGGTGCTGATGGTGGAGGACGTGTTCAACGAATACGTGCTCGATGCGAACACGAAGTCCGGCACGGACTGGGTTGTGACGGCGCCGACCAAGCGCTTCTACTACAACTCCAGCTTCAACGTGACCAAGCTGTTCCAGCGCAATTTCCGCTTGAACGGCGCGTGCGACGACGTGGGCCTCACGATCTACAACCGCGAAGAGCAGTCCGTACTGGGCTCGTTCTCGCCGCCGCCGCCGACGATCACGAACTCGATCTGCTGGGAAGCCAGCGTGCTGACCTTCAACAACACCAACGTGTTGCTGTCGCAGAACGTGCTGAACATCCCGGTGAGCTTCCCGAACGGCTGGGCCGACCTGAACCTTGGCGGCGGTGTCCAGTCGGCGTTGGTGCACGAGCTCATCGGTGGCAACACGGTTCACACCAGCACCAGCAACGGAGCGACAACTTTGGCAACAACCGCGACGTACAACGGTCTCCCGGTCATCGGCTTCGCCGCGCAGTACTTCAACAACGGCACGCTGACGGGTCCTGGAGGCACGGGTGTGCAGGCGTTCTATACCGGCGCCTTCATGCACAGGTATGTTCGCTCGATCCAGTAAAGAAACACGTTGAGCACGTCAAAGGGCGGAACTCCGGTTCCGCCCTTTTTTTGGGTCAATGGTTGACGCGTGACGTCAGTATGAAATCACTGTGGAACTCGCGGCGCTGCTCGCGCACCAACCACGCGTTTTACGCGGACGCACTTCTAGCACAATGTCATTGCGGCATTCCGCATGCACCACGTATAATCGCGAACATTCTGCCCCGCCGTCACCACCCGATGGCGCGAAACTTGCGGACCGCTACGTGAGACATAGTCGTCCGCGCCTGACAGGGAGTACAGCATGTACCGAACATTGATCTCGAAGGTCGCGTTTGTCGCGGCCGGTGTCGCGCTCTTGAGCGCATTCGCGTTGTTCAAGGCGACGCCCGCGCACGCGGCATCGATCACCATCACCGATGCCAACTGCTCGAGCTTCACCACGAGCGGAACAGGCAACGTGACCATTACGTGCAATGGTGGCGGGAGTGGCGGGGGTGGCAGCGGCGCACCCAGCGGTTGCACTGCGAGCGCCAACCCGAATCCGCTGCCCGCGGGCGGTGGTACGACCACCGTGTCGATCTCCTGCACGGGCGGAGCCGCACCCACGGGTTTTTCGTGGAATGCATCACCAGTCCCAGCTAACTTCCTGTTCACGACGTCGACCAGCTCACAGAACGTAGCGGTCACGCAAAGCACGACGTTCTACGCGATCGCCGGCAACGCAAGCGGCGCCAGCGGCCTGGCCAGCGTTGGGGTTACCGTGCAGACAGGTGGCGGTGGCGGTGGCGGTGGCGGTGGCGGTGGCGGTGGCGGCGTTGGATTAGCCAACTGCACCAGTCAGGGCTTCACCCCTATTCCTGGAGGCACGGTCCCGCTGACGTGGGGCACTGCGGTCGAACCGCTGTCGTCGTCAGCAGGCAACTTCGGCGATGGCAACAGCACGGTCTGGGTGATGACGCTGAACGTACCTGCGGGCACGCCGCCATCCATTAACGACAGCTACCTTGCGGTGACCGAGTACGGCATGGGGCCGACGTTGCGCCAGGTGTCGATCAGCAGCACACCGTGCGACTTCCGGTCCCCCCCGGACGGGCTCGGCATCACCGGCCCGCTCACCATGAGCAGCGGCACGACGGCGCGCATACTGTTCGGCGTGCACGCCCCGCAGATCTTTGGTGGCAGCGCCGGCCTAACCGCGGGACAGACCTACTACATCAGTGTGCGTAACTGGCAGCTCGATCCGTTCGGGCAGAATTCCTGCGCGGGCACGACATGCAACGCCAAGGCGACCTACCAGCCCTCGCTGTAGACGCGCACGACTGAACCGATTCGCCCCGCTTCGGCGGGGCGTTTTCTTTACGTTAGGACTTTCCACCATGCCTTACCTGAAGACCACGGCATCCCGCGCCTCGCCGACAGTGCTGCTGCCGCTGTTGCTGACGCTCGCATTGACCGGCGTCGTCGGGGCGCGCGCGCAGACGCCCGCCGCGACGGGTGCGCCACCGGCGTCCAGTGCATCGAGCGCGGATACGACCTACGATCCCCAGCAGGTGCTCGTGGAAAATCGCTGGGCGAAAGTGACGCGCGGAGACTACGAGGCCGAGCTGCTTCGCATTCCGCCCGATATTCGCGGCGGCTTCGCCACATCCAACAAGCGCGTGATCGACCTGCTTGTGCGCATGCTCGTCACCAAGTCGCTCGCGGTGCAGGCGCGATCCGGCGACTTGCTCAAGGACCCTGAGATGCGTCTGCGTCGCGCGTCGGAACTCGACCGCGTCGACGCCAACCTGTTGATCGCTGCGACCGAGCGGGACGCGGGCAGGACCTTCGACGAAAAGCTGCCGCAGTTCACCGCGCGCGCGAAGGAGCTCTACCTCGTCAATGCCGACAAGTACCGCACCGGCGACGAGGTCGACGTCTCTCACATCCTGATCGACACCAAAAAGCGCGAGCGCGCCGAGGCGCTGAAGATCGCGCAGGACGTGCGCGCGCGGCTGGCCGCCGGCGCCGACTTTGCCGCGCTCGCCAAAGAGCTTTCGGACGATCCCTCGGCGCAGCAGAACGCCGGGCGCCTGGGATTTTTCGGCAAGGGACAGATGGATGCTGCGTTCACCGACGCGTCGTTCTCGCTTACTCGGGTAGGCGAGATTACCGGCCCGATCCTATCCGGCTTTGGTTATCACATCATCCGTCTCGAGGCGCGCAAGCCCGGACACGTGCGACCATTCGAGGAAGTCGCGCCCGAGCTCATCGCCGAAGAGCGCAAGAAGTACACCGAGTCGCAGCGCGACCTGCTCATCTCGCGCGTGCGTGAGGATTCGCTGTCCAGGATCAACCAGCCCGCGGTCGACGCATTGACTGTGAAGATCGATTCCGAGGTGCTGCGCAAGGCGAACGAGCTCGCGCCGCCCAGATAGCGCTGCCAGCTGACCCGCCTGCTATGCTGCACGCCATCTGCCGGCGCGGAGGCAGTGATCACGGGGCGCCCTGAATGACCGAGGTTTTTCCTGGCGCGCGCCAGCGTGCGCTGTTCGCCAATTTCCTGCGCCGCGAGATCCGCTCGCGCTATCTCGGCAGCTACAGCGGCATGGCGTGGGCGCTGTTCCACCCGCTGGCACTGCTCGCGGTCTACGGTTTCGTCTTCACCACGGTATTCCGCACCGGAGCGATGGACGGGCGCGCCTTCCTGCCCTTTGTCGCGGTGGCGCTGTGGCCCTGGCTCGCGGCACAGGAGGCGCTGCAGCGCGGGACGCTTGCTATCGGCGCGCACGCAGGGCTCATACGCAAGGTCGCGTTCCCGCACGAGCTCGTCGTCTACGCCGCAGTAGCCGCGACGCTGCTGCTGCAGTTCGCAGGCTATGTCGCAGTCCTTATTGCGTTGCGCTTGATGGGAGAGACGGTGCATTTTTCCGGATTGTTGATCGCCATCCCGCTGTGGATCCTGATGGCGATCGCCGTCGCGGGACTGGCGCTCGCGCTGGCCGCGCTGCAGGTGTTCATTCGCGACGTCGAGCATGTGCTGGTGCCGGTGCTCATGATCCTCATGTACCTCACGCCGATCCTGTATCCGTTGACGCTTGTTCCCGAGCGAATGCGGCCGTGGGTTGCAGCCAATCCGTTTGGCTATCTGGTAACACGCCTTCGCGAGGCTTTGCTCGACGGCAGCCTGGCAGTGAGCGGCGGCGACCTCCTGGCGCTCGTGATCGCATGCGCGATATTCGTTGGCGGGCGCTGGGTCTTCATGCGCCTGTCACCGCACTTCGAGGACTTCGTGTGAGCGCCGCATTTCCGATCGGCCGATCCCGCGAGCACCGCAGCGCGAAGCGCGTGGGTGGCCCGATGCACGCAACGTCGACGAGCGGCCCCGTGCGTCTCGTTCCCCAACGTGTCCGAGCATGCAGCGTCAAGGTACTTAAGTGAGCGCGGTGACGCTGCTGCAGCTCGAAGGCGTAGGCAAGGACTATCCCAAGGTGGACGCTCGCGGCGGGCGCTTCCGGCTGGTGCTCGACCTGCTTCGGGGGCGCGCCGCCGCGAGCGTGTTCCGCGCGCTCGATGATGTGTCGTTCTCTCTCGCCGCCGGGGAGTCGCTGGCGATCATCGGCGAAAACGGAGCTGGCAAGTCGACGCTGCTCAAGGTCGTTGCCGGAGTCATCGCGCCGACGCGCGGGAACGCTTCGGTGAGTGGGCGCGTCGCCGCTCTGCTCGAGCTGGGTTCTGGCTTCCATCCCGAGTATTCGGGGCTCGAAAACATCGATCTCGCCGCGGCGCTGCTCGGCCTCTCGCGCACCGAGATCGCCGATAAGCGCGAGGAGATCATCGCCTTCGCCGACATCGGCGAACATATCCGCGATCCGATCAAACATTACTCATCGGGCATGGTGGTACGGCTGGGGTTCGCCATCGCTACGGCACTGCGTCCCGACGTGCTGATCACCGATGAAGTGCTCGCCGTCGGCGACGAATCCTTCCAGAAAAAATGCATCGCCTGGATCGAGGGTTTCCTTCAGGGTGGTGGCACGCTGTTGCTCTGCTCGCACAGCATGTATCACGTACAGAAGCTATGCCGTCGCGCGTTGTGGCTGCGCGACGGTCGCGTAAACATGAGCGGCGCCGCCGACGAAGTCACTCAAGCCTACATGGCGTTCCACGAAGAGAAATCAGCGAAGTCGAGATCGCCGGTCACGCTGCCCCGCACGATGACCGGCGGGGTCTATGCGGTGCAGTCGCTCGAGCTCGATCCGCCCGAGCGAATCGAAACCGGCTCACCGCTAAGGGTGAGCGGCAGCGTATATTCGCCCGATGCGCGCGTGCCTGTGGTGCTGATCGGGATCGTCCGCGCCGACGGGACACCCGTTTATGGGGTCGCGACCGATATGGACGGCGTCGTGCCGCGCCGCGTCGATCGCCACCGTTTCGACTTCGAGCTCGTCTTTTCGTCGATGCCACTGCTTCCGGGCAAGTATTTCGTGCGCGCGCACGCCCTCGATCCTGAAGGAGTACGCCTGTTCGACAACGTGGAAGTCGCGTTCGCGGTCGAAGGCCACACGCGCGAGCTGGGATTCACCCGCATTGAACATCGCTGGGGGCGGCCCCAGTGAGGCTTGGAGCGCGACCGCGGACTGATTCCTGCGCGGGTTTGAAGATGCCGCACCGCGCGGCGCGGCGGCGTGCATGCTCATTGGGTAAAATACAACAGGACATGCGCTGATCCACCCGCCAGGCGCCACACCTTGGCGACCGCGCGACGATGCCGACAGTCGATGACGCTGACTTTCACCGGTGAACGCTTCCTGCCCGAGTGCTCGGGTGAGATCGCTTACGAGCACTGGCATCGGTACGCCTTCGCGCGGCGGCTGGCGAGCGGCAAGCGCGTGCTCGACGCAGCCTGCGGGGAGGGATACGGATCGGCGCTGCTTGCCGCGAATGCGGCCGAAGTGATCGGTGTCGACATCGATGTCGCCACGCTCGAGCATGCCGCCGCTCGCTACTCGCCGACCGAACGGCTGCGCTTCGTTCAAGGCTCGTGTTCCGCGCTGCCAATCCCGGGTGCCAGCGTTGACCTGGTCGTATCGTTCGAGACCGTGGAGCACCTCAGCGAAGCCGATCAGGGGGCGATGGTGCGTGAATTCGAGCGCGTATTGGCGCCCGATGGAGTTCTGGTCATTTCGTCGCCCAACAAGCGCCTGTACAGCGACGCACGCAGCTATAGCAACGAATTCCACCTCCACGAACTCTATCGCGACGGGCTGACCGCGTTGCTCGGGGAAGCGTTCCCAGCACAGCGCTGGTATCACCAGCGGCTGGGGACCTGGTCGGGCATATGGTACGAAGGAGAAGCTCCCGAAGGCGAGGCGTGGGTTGCCCATAGCGGGGGCGTCGAGCGCTACCCAGCGCCCGAGGGCATGTACTTCATCGTGGTCGCCGCGCGACGTACGCAGGCGTTGCCAGCGCCGGGGCCGGGCATGTCGCTACTCGCCGATGCCGCCGATACTGAAGGTACGCGCGCGGCATTCAATGCCGGCGAGGTCCTGAGGTTGGACGCGCTGCTGCACGGCGCAAATGCCGCTCTCGCCAGCAGCGAAAAACGACTCGCGGAGCAGCAGGATCTGGCCGGCCGGCGCGGCCAACTCCTTGCGATGCGCGAGGCGCAGCTCGAGGCGGCCGCGGAACGCGAGCGCGCGGCCATTGCCGAGCGCGAGCACTCCATCGACGCGTTGCGCAATGAATGCGTGCGGCTGAACGGCGTCGCCGACGCGCTCGAGCGCGAGGTCACCCGGCGGCAGGGCGTTCGCTGGTGGCTTGCGCTGCCACTGATCCGCCTCGGCCTGATGCGGGCCGCTCCTCGGAACTGACGGTCATGCGGCGCTCTATCGACATCGTCATCCCCGTGCACAATGCTGCCGCCGACCTTCGGCGCTGCGTGGCGACTGTGCTTGCGCACATGCCGGACGTCGGCAGTATCGACGCACGTTTGATATTGATCGACGACGCATCCACCGAGGCCGAAGTGGTCGAATTCTGGCACGAGCTTGCCGCACTCGGTCGACGCGACATCGTCCTCGCAACCAACGAGATCAACCGCGGGTTCCCGCTTACCGTCAATCGCGGCATGCGCGAGGCGAGGCCCGACGCCGATATCGTCCTGCTCAACTCCGACACCATCGTAACTTCGGGCTGGCTCGATGCGCTGGCGCGCTGCGTGCATTCGGACGCGAGCATCGGTACGGCCACGCCATTTTCCAACAATGCAGAGATCTGTTCGCTGCCGGAGTTTTGCGTAAACAATCCGTGGCCAATGGATTCGGACCCCGAGCCGATGGCGCGTGCGCTTCGGGTCAGCGCCGTGCCGACGTACCCCCGCTTGCCGACGGGCGTGGGATTTTGTCTGTACGTCCGCCGCGAGCTGGTGGATCGCATCGGGCCCTTCGACCCCGCATTCGGCCGTGGCTACGGAGAGGAGTGCGACTTCTGCATGCGCGCCGCCGCGGCAGGGTGGCATAGCGTTCTTTGCGAAGACGCGTTCGTGGTGCACACCGGCAGCCGCTCGTTCGGTGCCGCGCGTTCGGCGCTGATGGAGCGCAATGGCGCGCTGCTCGCCGAGCGTTTTCCCGACTACGACCTCCTGGTGCGTGAATTCATCACCACTGATCCGCTGCGCGCACTGCGTGAACTGGCCCTGTGCGAACTGCGCATTCAGACGTCGGCGCTGCCAGGCGTTCTGCATGTCACCCACGACCATGGCGGAGGCTCTGCGGCGCACGTGCGGTCGCTCGCGACGGTCTTGTCGGTCGACTTTCGCCACTACGTGCTAAGTGTCTCTGCCGCCGTATGCCGCATCGATGAACACGATGGCAATCGCGTGCTCCGCCGCTTTCGATTCCTGCGCGATGAAGGCGAATCGTGGAGTGTATTCCTGCGCGCAGTGTGCGCGCGCTTCTCGATTGCGCTGGTCCACGTGCACAACGCGGTCGAGGGCATCATCGAGGCGCTCGCGGAGTCCGACTCGGATGTCGCTTACGGCGTGACTGTGCACGACCTGTCGCTGGCGTGTCCCACCGTGACATGCCTCGACGCCGACCAGGCGTACTGTGGTGGCGTCACAGAAGTGAAAGCCTGTCGAGCCTGCCTGGGCGCGCAACCCGAATTTTCGTCGATCGACATCGCCGCACTGCGCGAAAAACATGCGCGCCTGCTCGCAGGAGCGGCGTTCGTGGCGGCTCCGTCGCGCTTTGCCGCAGACATGGTGCGTCGATATTATCCCGGGACGCTGGTCGACATCGTCCCGCACGCGCTTCCCAATGCCGAGGATCGCGTCGATGCCATCGCGCACGCGCTGCCGATGGCCGATGACGGCCGTCCGGTGGTCGCGATCCTCGGCGCCATCGGGCCCGACAAGGGATCGCGGCGCATCGAGCGCATGGTGACGATCACCCGCCAACGCGGTTTCCGGTTACGATGGGTCCTGATCGGGTATCTCGATCGCAGCCGCGAACCCTGGCAGGCGCACGACGGCGTCTTCACCATGCACGGCCCGTACGATGCCCGTGCGCTGCCCCGGCTCCTCGATCATTATCGCGTCGACGCGGTAGCGTACCCGTCGGTAGGGCCGGAATCGTTCAGTTTTACGCTGTCCGAGGCATGGGACGCTGGACGCCCGGCGATAGTACCGCCTATCGGCGCGCTGGCAGAGCGAGTGGCGCAGACGGGCGCCGGATGGGTGCTCGACGATTCGCAGTGGCGCTCAGACGAGGCGCTGGTCGAGCGCATCGCCCAACTGATGTCGCCGGACGCCTTGGCCGAACGCACAGCGGTCGTCGCAAAGACGCGCGAACTTCACTTACCGGATACCGCGGCGATGGCAGCGCGCATGGGCGCGCATTATCGGCGTTCAGCACGCGCAGTTGCGTTCGACGCGCCGCTGTCGATGCGTCGCTGCCGCGATGCGCTGGGTTATGCGGCCTGGCCGCCACCGGCGACAATGAACCCGGTCGAAACGGTCGATGATGAGGCCGAGCGTTCCGGCAACGGATCGAATGCCCGCATCGGTGCGATTTCGCGCTTCGCGCGTGCGGCGCTGAGCATCAGACACACGGCTCCGGGACGCGTGCTCTACCGGCTCGCGCCGCGCACGCTGGTCGACCTGCTCAAGGCTCGGCTGCCTTCATGATCGATGCGGCGTATGGCGACTGGCTCGCGCGCGGGCAGGCGCATCAGCGCTCGGGGCTGCCCATCGATGCCATGCTGTGCTTTCGTCAGGCGCTGACGATCAACCGGCACGCGGTGGTGGCGCAGCATCATTTGGGCGAGGTGCTCGGGTCGCTGCGCCAGCGCGCCGAGGCGATCGAGGCATGGCGAGCCGCACTCGCCCTGCAACCACAGCACCTGCCGTCGCGCCTGGCGCTCGCCGCCGAGCTCTTTCGGTCGGGCGCGCACGCCGAGGCGCTCGTGCAGTACCGCCAGGCATTGGAGATCGAGCCGCACAACGCCGAAGCGCGCATGGGTGCGGCGTTGACCGCACTCGCGAAAGGAGATGAGGATCGGGATCATGCAGGCGCGACGGCGGGCGCGCTCATCACGGAGGATGGCGCCGCCGTCCCGTGGGACGACGTTGCACAAGTCGTTGCCGCGTTGCCTGCCTCGCCGGCGAGGAGCGCCGTTCTTGCGCGCATCGTGATCCCCCCACCGCAGTCCGCAGCATCCGAGGTGCCCGCGCTGCTGCTCGCCGCGGCAGCGGAGGAGTCGGCTTCGCGCGGTGATGCGGGGCGCGTACGCGCGCTCATTGCAGCCGCGTCTTCATCGCGCGGTATCGACCAGCCGGAGACACTGCGCTACATGGCGCTGGCGACTGAGGTGCTGCCATCTGACGGGTCGAGCGATGCGACAGTGGAATCGAGTGACGAGGCGGCGGCGTGGGCCGAGCGCTATGCCCGGCGCTGCCGCGAAGTGCACGCCCCCGCATTACCGGTGCTCTGGCCTCGGCGCACCGCGGGCGATGCGCTGCGCGTCGCGTGGCTGTTGGCGCCCGGCGGCGAGATCGAAGTCGCGGGCGCGCGCACTTCCGGCGCGGCACTGCTCGAATCGATCGTGTCGGCATCCGCGGAATCGCAGCTCGAGTCATCGGTGTTCGTCGTCGATGCCACACCGGTCGATTCGCCCTTGCTCGCTGCGTTGCACCGTCGCGGCGTGCGCGTCGCGTGCCTGGGGCATTCGCCTGATCCGTCGCTGGCGCGGCACGTTGGCGAGGCCGACTTCGATGCGCTCATCGATCTCGCGGGCATGTCGGCGGCGACCGGGCCGCTGCTCGCCGCCGCTCCAGCGCGCAGCGTGTGGACAATCGCTGGAATGCGCCATGCCCACGCGGCGGCACTGGTCGGCGAGCGCCTGCCGGCGCCAGCTCGGGATGGCGACGTGACCTCGCCCGCGTACCGGGAAAAGCTCGAGCGCGCGATCGCGCACCACGTCAAGGCGGCGCCGTGGTTCAGCGAGCGCTCGGCCCAGGACGCCGCGGCGATGGCTGCCTTGTGGCGCAAGGCGCTGGCCGATCATCAGGCGGGCCGACGCGACGAAGCGCTGGCCGGGTATGCCGCCGTGCTCGCGGCGCAGCCGGGGTTCGCGCCAGCCGAGCATTTCACTGGCGTGCTGTTGCGCGATGGCGGCGCGGCCCGCGACGCGCTGCCGCATTTCATCACCGCGGTGCAGGCGGCGCCGCGCTACGCCGACGCACGCGCGGCGTGGGCGAACCTGCTGCGCGAGGGCGGCGATGCGCAAGGCGCCGTCGACCTGTGCAAGGCGGGGCTGGAGGGAACCGAGCGCGATCTGCCGCTGCTGCGCTCGCTCGGACTCGCCGAGCTCGCACGGCACGATGCGAGACTTGCGCTCGAGGCGTTCGCGGCTGCGCTCGCCATCGCTCCTACCGACGCGCAAACACACTTCAACCATGGTGTCGCCTTGCAGTCACTGCGCCGACTCGACGAGGCGCTGCGCGCCTACCAGCGCGCGCACGCCTTCGACCCAGCGCTGGTCGCCGCCGAGTTCAACATCGGTGGCGTCCTGCAGGAGCAGGGGCGCAACGATGCCGCCGTGCGCACCTTCGAATCCTTGCTGGCGCGCGACCCCGGCCACGTTCTTGCATACAAGGCGCTGGGCGATTCGCTGCTCGCGGAGCGACGCATCGACGAATGGCTCGCGGTCTTCGCGCGCTTCGAGCGAGCGCGCCCGCGGGCGGTCTCGCTGGTGGCCTGGGCGCTCGAGGCGTGCCAGTACCGCGCGGACTTTCCGGCGATCGAGCGCTTCCTGGAGCGCCTGCGCAGGCAAGACTTCGTCGCCGAGGACGACGTCGACCTCGCCGACAGCATGGAGCAGATCCTTTTCCTGATGCATTACTTCGATCTCGAGCCGGCCGCGCAGCTCGCGCTGTACCGCAGCTACGATGCCGTGGCGCAGCGAGTGTACGGCGCGCCGCTGCCGGCGCACGCCGAGCGCAAACCTGGCCGCCTGCGCATCGGGTACCTCTCCGGGGACCTGCGCAACCACGTGATGGGCAAGCAGGTGTGGCAGGCGATTCGCCACCACGACCGCAGGCGCTTCGAGATTTACTTCTACGCGACGACCCCTGGCGGCGACGAGATCACCGACGTTTTCCGAGCGTTCGCGCACAGTTTTGTGAGCGTCGCCGAGCTCAACGCGCACGAGGCGGCGCTGCGTATCGCCGCCGACGACCTCGATGTCCTGGTCGATCTGTCGACGCACACCAAGAACGCGATGCCGGCGATCCTCGCGCGCAAGCCGGCGCGTGTACAGATCACGCACATCGCCAGCGCGGGCGCGCTTGGACTGTCGACGGTGGACTTCAAGTTGACCGATGCGATCTGCGACCCGCCGGAGAACCAGGCGTTCCTGATCGAGACGCTGCTGCCCATGCAAGGATGCGTCTATCCCTATCGCCACGTCGAGGCGGCCGCAGAGCATCCATTCCAGCGCAGCGCGACCGGCAGCGCCGAAGACGCCGTTCTGATCGGGGCGTTCGTCAATCCGCTCAAGCTCTCCCGTCGCTGCCTCGACCTGTGGCGGCAGGTGCTCGACGCCATTCCGCGCGCGAGACTCGTCATCTCCCCGTTGTCGCGCGAGGCAACGGGCGTGTACGCACGCTTGTTCGTGGCTTCCGGCATCGCGATCGAGCGCGTGACGGTACTGCCGCAGGGACGAAACGACAGTGAGGGGCTGGCGCGCTATTCGGTGCTCGACTTCTGCCTCGATCCCATGCCCTACGGTGGCGTGAACGGAACGCTGGAAGCGCTCGACATGGAGGTGCCAGTGGTGACGCTCATGGGTCGCAAGCACAGCGAGCGCACCTCGGCGTCGATTCTCGTCAACCTCGGCGTCCCGCAGACCATTGCGCAAAGCGGCAGCGAGTACGTGGCGCTGTGTGTTCGACTCGCCGGCGACGGTGCCTTCCGAAGCGAGGTGAAGGCCGCCATCGCCGCCGGACTGCACGCCTCTCCGCTCGTCGACATGCCTGCGCACGCGCGCGCGCTCGAGGCAGCGTATATCGAGGCGCTTTCGCGCACCCACCCGCACGTGCTCGCGCAGGCGGCGCAGTGACCGCCATGCAGGTGGAAGCCGCTCGGGCGCTCTACGCCACCGGCGACATCGAAGGCGCGCGTGCCGCGGCGCAGGCGCTGCTTGATTCCCGCCCCGGAGGGGGCGTGGCCGCCGGAGCCCATGTGATCCTGGTCGAATGCGCACGCCGTCGCGGAGACCGCAATGCCGCGCTGGCGCACGCCCGCGCGGCAGTCGAAGCGGCGCCCGGCGACCCGCGGGCGCTGTACGCGCTCGGCGTGTGCCTTGACGAGCAAGGCGATGCCGGCGGCGCGCTCGACATACTGCGACGATCGATTGCGATCGACGCCGGCAGCGCTCAGGCGCATCGAACGCTCGGCGTGATCCTGCTCGAGCGTGGCGCGGTTGCGGAAGCGAGGACATCGCTCGAGCGCGCCACGGTGCTCGATCCGACCAACGCCGACGGATGGAACAGCCTGGGAACCGCGCTGCATCATGCCAATCAGCTCGGTGAGGCCGAATCGGCGTATCGCACAGCCTTACGCCTGCGCCCGGATTTTCCCCGTGCCGAGTGCAATGTCGCGGTGCTGCAGCGCGACCAGGGTGACGCGGAGCGGGCCGAGGCGACGTTGCGCGCATGCATCGCCCGTCGTCCGCCGGAGAACGCGTACCGCCCGGCGTTCACCGCGCTTGCGGACCTCGTGCGCGCGCGCGGAGACCTGGACGAGGCGGCACGCCTGTACCTGGCATCGGCGAAGCTCGCGCCCGCCGACAGTTCGGGAGACATGCTCGATCTCGGCCTGGTGCTCACCGAGCGCGGCGATGCGCTGCAGGCGAAAAAGGCTTTCATGCACGCCCTGGAGCGCAACCCGCAATCGCTGCGTGCGGCGATCGCCACGAAGCTGGTGCTGCCGATGGTCTACGCCGATGCGGCCGACGTGGCGCGCCACCGCGCCGGATTCGCCGACGGGCTCTCGGAGCTCGAAGGTGAGCTCGACGGCCGGCTCGCACCGCTGCACGGCAGGCGCATTGTCGACGGCCTCATCTGGAGCAATTTCTTCCTCGCCTATCAGGGCGAGGACGACCGCGCGCTACAGTCGCGCTACGCGCGCCTCGCCGCACGCGTCGTCGAGCGCGCTGAAGCGTCGTGGCACGCGTCCATCCCGGCGCCCGCCGTGAGCGGTCGCCGCGTGCGCGTAGGATTCCTCTCGGCGCTGTTGCGCGAAGGCACGGTCGGTCATTACTTCACGCGCTGGCTCACCGACCTCGACCGCGATCGATTCGAGCTGTGCTTCTATCCGCTGGCAAGCAACGTCGATAAGGTGACACAGGCGATACTCGCGCGCGCCGATCGCGTGCACCCGTTCATAGGAGGCGACGCGCTGCCCTCGACGGTGGTGCCGGTGATCCGCGAAGAGGCACTGGACATCCTGGTGTTTCCGGAGCTCGGCATGGACCACGTAACGTTCGCGCTGGCGGCGATGCGCATGGCGCCGCGCCAGTGCGCGGCGTGGGGACATCCGGTGACCACAGGCCACAGCACTATCGATCATTTCCTGAGCTGCGATGTCATGGAGCCGCCGGACGCGCAGCATCAATACGTCGAGCAGCTCACCCGGCTGCCGGGAATCGGTAGCCGCTTCGCGCGCCCCGAATTGCCGCCTGTGGTCGAGCGCGCGATGTTCAGCCTTCCCGAGCAGGCGGTGCTTCTCCTGTGTCCGCAGTCGCTGTTCAAGATCCATCCCGACAACGACGCCCTGCTCACGCGCGTGCTCGCCGCCAACCCCAACGCCGTGCTGGTCCTTTTCGAGGGCCGGCATCCCGTGATCACCGACCAGTTCATGCGCCGCCTGCAGCGCAGTTTCGAAGCAGCCGGCATTTCCATTCGCGAGCGCACGCGGGTCCTGCCGCAGATGTCGCACGCCGGCTACCTCGCGATCAACCAGGCCTGCGACGCCATGCTTGACACACTGCGCTGGTCGGGTGGGCAGACCAGCGTCGACGCGCTCGACTGCGGATTGCCGGTGGTGACGCTGTCCGGCGCGATGATGCGCGGACGCCAGAGTGCGGGAATGCTGCGGCTGATCGGCGTCGAGGAGTTGATCGCAGCAGACGTCGACGACTACGTTCGGATCGCGAACCGGCTGTGCGCCGATGCCGCCTGGCGCGCCGACCTCTCGGCACGCATCCGCGCCAATGTCGGCCGGCTATTCGACGATCCTGCGCCGATCGCCGCGCTGGAGAATTTCTTTTCCGAGATCGCAGCGAGGCCTGTCGGTTGACGAGGTTTTACGGGTCCGTGGCGTTAGCGCCGCTTGCCCAGCAGCGATCCCAGCACTCCGCGCACGATCTCCCGACCAATGGTCGACCCAACCGAGCGCGCCGCGCTCTTGGCTGCGGCTTCGACGATGCTGTCCTTGCGGCCGCTTCCCGACAGCAGGCCGCCGAGCGAATCCTTGACCGCGTCGAGCACCCCGCCTCCCGACTTCGACCCCGGCACCGCTGCGGACGCCGCTCGGCCGCCCAGCCGCTCGTACGCCGATTCGCGGTCGATCGTCTTGTCGTACGCGGCCTTGAGCACTGACGCGTCGATGATCGCCTTGCGCTCTTCGGCCGTGATCGGCCCGATGCGCGACGCCGGCGGCAGCACGAACGCGCGCTCGACCGGCGCCGGGCGGCCCTTTTCGTCGAGGAACGAGATCAGCGCCTCGCCCACGCCCAGCTCCGTGATTGCCTTCTCGGTGTCGATCGCCGGATTGGCGCGCATGGTCTGCGCCGCCGCCTTCACTGCCTTCTGGTCGCGCGGCGTGTAGGCGCGCAGCGCGTGCTGTACCCGGTTCCCGAGCTGGCCCAGCACAGTCTCGGGCACGTCTAGCGGGTTCTGCGTGACGAAGAAAACACCGACTCCCTTGGACCTTATCAGGCGCACGACCTGCTCGATGCGATCGAGGAGCGCCTTTGGTGCGTCGGTAAACAGCAGGTGCGCCTCGTCGAAAAAGAAAACCAGCTTCGGCTTCTCGGGGTCGCCGATCTCGGGCAGCCGCTCGTAAAGCTCGGCGAGCAGCCACAGCAGCAACGTCGCGTACAGCGCGGGTGACTGCATCAGCCGATCGGCGGCGAGGATGTTGATCACACCTCGTCCACGGTCGGTCTGGAGGAGATCGTCGATATTGAGCATCGGCTCGCCGATGAAGCGCTCCGCTCCCTGCTGCTCGAGTACCAGCAACCCGCGCTGGATGGCGCCGATCGAGGCCGCCGACACGTTGCCGTAGCGCGTGGTGTATTCGGCGGCATGCTCACCGACGCTCGACAGCATCGCGCGCAGATCCTTGAGATCGAGCAGGAGCAACCCGTTGTCGTCGGCAATCTTGAACACCAGCGCCAGGACGCCCGCCTGGACGTCGTTGAGCACCAGGATCCGCGAGAGCAGCAACGGGCCCATATCGGTGATGGTCGCGCGCAGCGGGTGGCCCTGTTCGCCAAATGCGTCCCAGAACACGGTAGGAAATCCATTAAACGCCGGTGCTTGGGCACCGATCTGCGCGAGTCGTGCGTCGAGCTTGGCTGAGCTCGTGCCGGGTTGCGAGATGCCCGCAAGATCGCCTTTGACGTCGGCCATGAATACCGGGACGCCGATCGCCGAAAATCGTTCTGCCATGACCTGAAGACTCACGGTCTTGCCGGTGCCGGTCGCGCCCGTAACCAGGCCGTGACGGTTCGACATCGCCGGCAGCAGAGCGATTTCTCCCCCGTCATTGCGGGCAATGGGCAAACTGGGTGAGGCCATGAATCGAGTTCCTGCAAATCGCGGTATCTTACGCGCGATCGGGGGTGGCAACGCGCACGCCTTCGCCGACGCGAGATGCGTGCGCCAGAATCCTTCGACCCGGTCGCCGAAGTCGCGCGCATACGCGCGCATGTCGAACAGCGGGTACGTCGCCATGTTTCTCGCCAGACGAGTGCGTAGTTCCGCCAGACGCGGCGCGTCTTGCGCGAGCGAGAGCGCCAGCGCCTCGTACGCAGGCAACGAATCGACCGTCAGCTCGTGCAATCCAACGGCGTGTACCTGGCTCGCAGAGACGCGACTCGGCAAGGTCGACCCGGCCCAGCTGAGTGCCGGCAGTCCCGCGAACAACGCATCGTTGACCGTGGTGTGCGAGCCGAACGGATACGTATCGAGGTAAAGGTCCGCCAGCGTGTAGCGTGCGAGATAGCGGCTGCCGTGCTCGACCGGCGAGAAGACCAGCCGGTCGGCTTCGATGCCCATCGCGACGGCGCGCTTGCGCAGGTTCGCCTGCGCGGTCGTGTTCATGTCGCGCAGCCACAACAGTGATCCAGGTACCGCCTTGAGCAAGCGCATCCAGGCATCGAAGATGTTGGGCAGCACCTTGTAAGGGCCGGCCTGCGAAAAAAAGACGAAGGCGCCTTCAGCGAGGCCGTAGTCGGAGCGCGTCACCTCCGCCGGGTCGAAGGTGCGGGTGGTGTCGCTGGGGTAGTAGCAGTTCGGCATGCACAGCAGTTGCTCGCTGAAGTCATCGCGGCCCGCGCCGTGCACGCAAAAAGTGTCGAGCAACATCCCCTCGTACCAGGGCGTGCCCATGGTCGCCGAATAACCCAGCGTATTGACCTGGACGCTCGCGCAACGGGAGGCAAAGATTTCCGGTCGGCTGTTGCTCGTGTAACCGTTCAGATCGAAGGCGATGTCGATGCGGTCGTTTCGGATCAGTTCTACCGCCGGCGACGGATCGAGTCCGCTCAAGTCGCGGAAGGCATCGACCGCGGCGGCGATGCGCGCGCCCGAGGGCCCCTCGTCGGGAGGCAGCAGGCCGTAGGCGAAGACTTGGAATCGAGACCGGTCGAGCCGTTCGAGAAGCTCGGGAATCAACGTTCCTACGGGGTGCCGCCGGAAATCCGACGATACGAATCCGAGCCGCAACCGGCCTGAGTGCTCGCGCGTCGGAAGAGGCGGCGCATACGCGACTGCGAAGCGCGATCCCCAGTCCTGCGCGGCACGGCGCAGCGCACGCGCATCGAGAGGCAGGGCGAGCAGCGGCAGCGGCGCGAAGGCCCAGCCGGTTGCAGTGGAGGCACCATCGTCTTCAAGCCTCCGCGCGATGGTCTCGACAAGTTGGTCGAAATCCTGCCACGCGCAACCATAGGCGCGGGCGTGCGCCAGCATCGACAGTGCGTAATTGTTGCGTGGGTCGAGCTCGATCGCGCGGGTCAGCGCCGTGTCGGCGCCGTCGAAATGGCTCTGCTCGATGCGCACCGAACCGAGGTTGGTCAACAGCTGCGCGTCGTCGGGCCAGCGCTGGAGCGCGTCAGCGAATGCCTGTTCCGCGTCGGCGAGCCTGCCGAGTTTCTGCAGCGTGATGGCGCGTCGCACGAGCACCGGTACCGGCAGATCGCGACGCACCGCGAACAGTCGCGCGAACGCGGTCTCGGCGCCCGCATAGCGCTGCTCGTCAAACGCGGCGTTGGCGGCGTTCCCGAGCGCGTCGGGGTCGTCGGGATTCGATGCGAGGACACGCCGATACTGATCCTGCGCCCGATCGCGCTCGCCCGCGGCCTCGAGCGCGAGCCCGAGGTTGTTCCGCACCGATGCGTTGGCGGGCGCGCGCTCGAGCGCGCGCTCGTAGCACGTGATCGCCGCCGCAGCGTCGCCGTTTTCGCGATGCACGTTGCCAACGTGAAAGTTTGCCTCCGGATCGCCAGGGTCGATCGCAAGTGCCTTCTGCCACTGCTCTTGTGCGAGCGAGACGTTGTCGGCCGCGAGCGCAAGGCGCGCCTGTCGCAACGCTTGCTCGATTCGGGCACGGTCGGCCGACGTCTCGGGCGCCAATGCGCCGCCTGCCGCGGCGCGCGAGGGCGCTGACGACGTTACGAGCGCGCCGTGACAGTCCTTGTAGCGCCGCCCGCTGCCGCAGGGACACGCCGCGTTGCGCGAGGGCGCGGAGGCGCTCATCGTCGTGCCTGCGCCGATGCGTGCAATGCGAGGTCTGCGGCGATGCGCGTGACCACGCCGCTCCAGTCGTGCGCGGTGGTCTGACGGAACAGCCGCAGCGTCGGGTACCACGGAGTGTCGGCGCGATCGAGCAGCCACCGCCAGTCGGGGGCGTAGGGCAGCATTACCCAGCAGGGTCGTGCAAGCGCACCCGCGAGATGTGCGATGCTAGTGTCGACACTGATGATCAGGTCGAGCTCGGCGATGAGCGCAGCCGTGTCGTCGAGCGTGAATTGCGCCGGCAAGGGTGCGATGTGCGCGGTCGCCTGCTGCTGCCGAAGTTGCGCCGCAGCCTCGCCGTGCTGCAGGGAAAACCAGGCGACGTCAGGCACCTCGAACAGCGGCGCCAGGGTGGCGAGCGACATCGAGCGGCGGCGGTCATTGCTGTGGGTTTTGTTACCCGCCCAGGCGATGCCTGCCTTGAGTCGCTCGCCGTGCGCCGCGAGCGTTGCACGTGACGTTGCACGACGCTGGGAATCGACACGGATATAGGGGACCGGCGCCGGAATGGAATCGACGCTGACGCGCAGTGCACCGGGAAGCGACAGCAGAGCGATATGTGCATCGTAAGCCGGAAGTCGGCTGCCCTCCCGAACAACTTCTGCCACGCCAGGCACGGTCGACAGGAGCGAGTGCAACGGCGAAGGACAGGTGACAATGACACGTGCACCTTCCGCGGCCAGCGGCGCCGCGAATCGCGCGAACTGCACTGCATCCCCGAGGCCCTGCTCCGCATAAACGAGCAAGGTCTTGCCCTGGACCTCGCCCGCGTCCCAGCTGGGGCCGGCGAAGGCGCGGCGGTTCTTGCCGAGCTCGGGCAGTTTCAGGCGCCAGTCGTATTCGACGAAGCCCTCGGCGAATCTTCCCGCCACGAGGAGCGCCAGCGACAGATTCCAGTGCGCGTGCGCGAAGGCAGGATCGAGCGCCACAGCGCGCCGGAAAGCTTCGGTCGCCGCGTCGATCTGATTGAGCGCCTGCAGCGCCAGACCGAGATTGTTCCAAGCGACCGCGTGCCGGGGATTTAGCTCGAGCGTTGCCTGGTACTGTGCGATCGCATCGGTCTCGCGGTCCGCCGCGGCGTACGCGAGCCCGAGATTGTTGTGGAACTCGGGCTCGGCGGGCAGCGCGGCAACGGAGGCCTCCAGCAAGGGCAGCGCCGACACCAGCGCTCCACGCTGGTATTCGATCACTCCAAGATAGTGCTGCGCGACCGGATGCGTGGGTTCCCGCTCGAGAACCTGGCGATAGATGTGCGCTGCCGCATGCATCGATCCGTGCTGGTGCGCAGACAACGCGGTGCGCATGCGCTCTGCGGTCGAGGGCACGAGCATTGGCGTCGACGCCGGGTTTGCGCCCGCTACGCCGCCGCCACCAGCAGTCCCGTGGCAATGCTTGTAGCGCTTGCCGCTGCCGCAGGGGCATGGATCGTTGCGGCCCACTACTGGCATCGCATTATCATTGGCCCGTGCTGTCTGCAGACCGGCGGCGGCGCCCACATCGTCGGGCGACGCATCGAGAATGCAGCGAAAAACGGCAGCGGCTGCTTTCCACTGGCCCATCGCCAGGCAATTTCGTCCAAGCTGCGCGAGTTGCGGCGAGCGCGCGATCGTCGGGCTGAACAGGCGAACCAGGTCGACGATCTCTTCCTGCGCGACGACGCGGCAGAAATTGAACAGTCCGTGAAAACCGAAAGGCATCCCGATGGGATACGCGGCTTCGAAAGCGAAGGCGTCGGCCAGTTTTTCACTCGCAAAGCGAATGCCGTGCTCGCGCTCGAGCAATGGCCGCGCAGTGCGCCCGATGGTGACATCCTCCGCCTCGCTGAGCACGATGCACGGGTCCTGCAGCGCTTCCAGCAGCTTGCGCGAGCGCAGCGAAAAGCCGCCATTGCCCACGCGCATCTCGTCGGTATGCCAGAACCATTTGGCGCCGATGTAGTCGACCTCGAGAAACTCCGCGCGCCACGCGTCGGGATTGACCACGTAACCGTCCCACTGCGTCACGAGTACGTGCGGCGTATCAATGTGCGCGAGCAGCGATTTGAGGACGAACTGCGAATACGCGTCGCGCGAGCCGAGTGGTGCGATCACGTGCGTATCGATGCCCGGCTCGTCATGCGCGCGGTCGGTAATGAAGCGAATTGCGCCGAACCGGATCGCCGTCGACGAACGTCGCAGCGCACGCAGCGCCAACGCGTGGTTGACGGTGTCGATACAGCACAGCGTGACGCCAGGAAGATCAAGCATCGGCATTCGCTCAGGGTGGTGCGCGGCCGCTGCCCGCGCTCACGCAGGATCAGGCGCGAGATCGGCTGTCGACGCGGACTGGTTCAGCTGATTCCAGATCAGCATCCCCGAAGTGATGAGCAGTGGCGCCAGGTGAAGCGTCGCCCGGTTGGCGGTGGTGAGATCCGCCATCCACACGGCGGCTTCGGTGATCGAGAATACGATGAACAGGAACGCGAGTCCGGTCGCGACGGTGACCGAGAGCGGGAGCAGCGGAGGCTTGAACAGGCGGCGCGCCACCACGACCCAGAGCACGATTAGCCCGTACCACAGCAGATTCCAGTTGCCCATGAGGAAGTACGTGCGCACCAGCTCGCGCCACGCCGGCGCGAAATCCAGGCGCAACGGATAGCCGAGGACGGTCCATTGGGTGCGCGCGAGCACGAACGCGACGACGATCGCAATCGTGGCGCCGGTGGCCAGCGCGCGCAGGCCATGGCGTGGCAGCAGCGTGACGGCGACCGCGGGCAGAAGCGTCAGCGCCCAGACCAGACCCGGATTCTTGATCAGCGGGCACGCGCAGGCGAGCGCCAGCGCGACGATCGCGTCGCGCGCATCGCGGCGCAGGCACCAGCGGTACGTCGCCAGCGCCGCGAGCGTGTAGACCACCGCCTGCGGCAGGTCCGCGTATCCGGCGAGGGCGGCGTGGACGTCGAGCAGCGGCAGCGTGGCCACGAGGTAGGCGCCGATCATCGCGGTCAGCGGCGCGACTTTTTCCCCGCGCAGCACACCGTATACGGCCAAGGTGAGCGCGATGAGCATCGCCAGCCACGGCCAGTTCATCGCCGAATCGTCCCACTGCCCGATCATCACGCAGGTCCACACCTGCAGCAGCGGCATCGTCCCGGGATAGCCCGGAGACGCGTCGAAGTAGAGCCCTGGCGCGCCGGCGAGCCACTGCTCGGGGGTGCCGAATGGCGCGATGCGCCCCAACTCGTACCAGACCCGTGCCTTGGTCGCCCACTGCACCCAGGCATCCCACGGGTAGAGCGGACGCCATGCGATCTCCGCGGCAACCAGCGCGAAGCGCAGCGCGATCCACCCCGTCAGCACGATCCAGATCATGCGCTGCCAGCGCGGCAACGCAGGCGGCGTGATCGCGTTGCGCAGCGTGCCTGCGCTCGGGACGCTCAGGTATCGTGTGTGCCATGCCCACCACAGCGTACCTGCGATCATCGCGAGCAGCGGCAGCGCGATCGAGGCACGACTGAAACCGACGCCGGCAACGCTGAGCACGCGCATCCACAGTGTCAGCAGGATCGCGCCTGTCGGATAGCCGTAGCCCACGGCGAGCCATGGCGACGAATCCTCGTCACGACGGGGCCACCCGAGCGCTGCCAGCACCGCGACACCGAGCAGCCACGGAAGCGCGACCGACACTCCGATCTGCACGCTTTCCATCAAAGCACCTTGAACATCGCTGCGCCACCTTCGACGAGCAGGAGCTCCGCTTGCACCGGCGGTTGTCCTTCCCATCGAAGGCTCTGGGTGGCGGCGTTGAACTGCACGCCACGCCGCTGGAACACCACGACGTAGTCTCCCGGCCGCAGCGCCGACGCCGGTGGCATCGCATTCACCCACGGCGAGAAGTAGACGTTGTACGGATAGAGGTGATACGCGCCGCGGTCGCGGAAATAGTGCTCATCGGCCACCATGAACACGCGCGCCGGTGGTGGCGGCAGCTTGGCGCGCACCTTTTCGATGAATGCGAAAACCATGCCGTCTTCGGCGGCAAGGTGCCGCTCGCGCCACGACTTGCCCGCGTAGGTCTGCGCGGTGACGCTGGCTTGGCGCGCGAGATTCCATTGCAGACGCGCATCGAGCGCGAACCAGCCAGAGGCGAACAAGCCTCCGACGATCAGCGCACCGGCAGGTCCCACCCACTGCGGGCGCCAGCGCGCGAGCAATGCGTATAGAAGCGCGGCGACGCCGATGATCACCGCGAAAATAAATGGCATCGGCAGCTCCTGCACATCAGCGCCGCCGATGATGAGGTTGATCGACGAACCCGTCCACGGTTCGAAGGTGAACCATTCGCGAACGCGGTCGGACAAGACTTCGGCGGCGCTCATCGTCTTGGCGGTCGCGCCGACGATCACGATAGGCTGCGTATAGGGCCCCTTGAAACCGATGGCGAGGCCAGTGATCGTTCCGTTCCAGTTCGGATCGCCTTCAAGCGTGAATGGCTGGATGCGCCCGCTCTCGACCGCGAGGCGACGGTTGAACACTCGGGTGGGCTCGTAGTCGTTGTGCCACAGCAGCGCGACCTCGACGCTGTCGGGAACGCCTATGCTTTGCCACGCGATCACCGGATACTGCGACGAGCGCAGCGACGTGGCTACGCTCACTAACGTCGCGCCGCTCGCATCGGGCGATGTCAGCTGCAGCCCTTCCGGACGAAGCTGCCCCGTGCCCCGCGCAACCGCCATCTGCGCGGGCGTCCAGTGCTGCGTGCGCGCGCTCGTGAACCAAGCGCCCTGCACGGCAATACCGAGATAAACCACAAGGCATATCGAAGCACTGGCGACGAAGAGCCACAGCGCAACGGCCAGCGGACGCGGACCGGCGCGCACAGGCACGGTTGCGGGCGCGGAAGCGACGGTATCCGGTGGAGTTCCCGGTCCGGCCGCCGGCGTTTCGGCAAGATCGCTCACGAAGGAGGGTGAACAGGCCCTAGTACGCGTTGCGGCTCTTGAGTACGTGCCACACGGTGAGCGCGAGGATGCGCAAATCGAACCACAGTGACCAGTTCTCGATGTAATACAGGTCGTATTGTATCCGCTTGGCGAGGTCGCTGCTCCCGCGCAGGTCGTTGACCTGCGCCCAGCCGGTGATGCCGGCCTTGACCATGTGCTTTTGCATGTAGCCTGGGATTTGCTGGCGGAAACGCGCGACGAATTCGGGGCGCTCGGGTCGCGGCCCGACCAGCGACATGTCGCCGCGAAGCACGTTGAACAGCTGTGGCAGCTCGTCGAGGCTGAAGCGGCGAAGCAGCGCCCCGATCGCGGTGGTGCGAGGATCGCTCTGGCGCGACCACACCGGACCGCTCGCGGTCTCGGCACCGGTGTGCATCGAGCGGAACTTGAGCATCGTGAAGTGCCTGCCGTTCCAGGTCACGCGCTGCTGACGGTAAAGCACGGGCCCATGCGAACTGAGCTTGATGACCGCTGCGACGATCAGCAGCACCGGTGAAAGGACCAGCAGCGCGACGCCCGCGCCGATGTAGTCCTCTATCGCCTTGAGCAAGCGCTGAGCACCCTGCATCGGTGTATCGGTGAGACCGATGACGGGCATGCCCGCGATTTCGGAGAAACTGTGCCGCAGCAGCTGGAAACCGAAAATGTCCGGAACGTAACGCACCTGAACAGGATGGTCGCGCAGGTCGGACACCAAGCCGCGGATGCGCTCCTCGGCGCGCAGCGGCAGCGCTATCCAAACCTGGTCGAGCTCGCCGCGATCGAGGTCGCGAGGCAGCCGATCGATGCTTCCGAGTACCGGCACACCGTCGATCTGCATACCCGCCAGGCCGGGCGTGTCGTCGTAGAAGCCATGCAGATGCAGCCCGCTCCACGGCGCGCGGCGCAGACGTAGCGCCACCTCCCTGCCGAGCTCTCCGGCGCCAACGATGCAGATGTGGCGCAGGTTATAGCCGCGTTGCCGCAGCGAGCGCAGGATAAGTCGCAATGCAACGCGTACGGTGGTCTGCAGAACGAATCCGCTGGCGACCCAGATCGCCACCCAGACCCGCGAATACACGGTGCCGCTCTTGGTGACGAAGACGACGAACACACCAAGCGCGAGGAGGATCAGCCAGCCGGAGACGAGCGCGCGAACGTCCTCGACGATGCTGGCGCCGCGCTGTGGGCGATAAAGCCCAACCGCCGGAAACACGATCATGCTCGTAAGCGCTACAGCGCCGATCGCCAGCCAGTAGGCGGGTGCGATGGCCAGCTCGGGGAGATAGGCCAGATGCGCGCCGATCCCGGCGAGCGCGATGATGACCGGATCCGCCGCGCGCGCGAGCTCGTCGAGCGTCGATGCATTGGTCTTGATCAGGTTTCGCGGTGTGTTCAGCACGGTTCGGCGGGGCTGATCGAGACGGCGCTGTGCGCCGCAAGACGCGCGT
Organism: uncultured beta proteobacterium; assembly: GCA_963816915.1. GTDB lineage: Bacteria > Pseudomonadota > Gammaproteobacteria > Burkholderiales > Casimicrobiaceae > PALSA-1003. Next base: position 323,718 of record CAWFMK010000004.1, on the reverse strand, counting down.
GAGCACGCTCTACCTGAGCAGCAAATCGCTCGCGGAACAGCGCTCGCGAAAAGCGCAATGCGTTCCTACGGCAAGCGTCGTGGTCGATCGGGCAGGCACGCGCTTCGAAGGCCGTGATTGCCGATCTGATCGCAGCGGCGCTTTGTTCGGCGAAGAACACGCCGGTAGGCTCAAGGACGTTGTCGCCGCCGCTTATCGTTTCCAGCGCGCCTCCGCCCGCGTAAGCGATCACCGGCGTGCCGCACGCCTGCGCCTCCAGCGGTGCGATGCCGAAGTCTTCCTCGGCGGCGAAAACGAAGGCGCGCGCTTCACGCATCATGTCGCGCATGCGCTCGCGCGAGACTTCGCCAGCGAATTCCACATTGGCGCTCGCGCGATCGCGCACGCGTGCGAGCTCCGGGCCGTCGCCCGCGACCAGCAGGCGGCGCTCTGGCATTGACGCGAACGCCTCCACGATGGCGTCGAGCCGTTTGTAGGCGACCCAGCGCGAGGCCGTGAAGAAGTCGCGTCGCGACGGGCGGACCGGGGCGGGCGTGAAGAACTCGACGTCGACCGGCGGATAGACAACGCTTGCATCGCGTCCGTAGCAACGGCGAACGCGCTCGCGGATGAAGCTGGAGATCGCAATGAAATCGTCGACGCGCTCGCTCGCGGTGACGTCCCATCGCCGCAGCCGGTCGAGGATTGCGGTGGCGAGCGCGCGCTTTGGCCCGCGCAGCGCGTGAGCCGCGTCGAGATAGGTTTCGCGGAGGTCCCATGCGTAGCGCATCGGAGTGAGACAGTAGCAGACATGCACTTGGCCGCGCTGTGTCTTCACGCCCTTGGCGACAGCGTGCGAAATCGATATCACCAGCGGATAGCCGGAGACGTCGAGCGACTCGATGGCCCGTGGGAACAGCGGCAAGAGGGCGCGGAAGTGCCGCGCCGCGCCCGGCATGCGCTGCAGGAAACTCACGCGGGCGTGCTTGCCGAGAATATGCCGGCGCATCGCATCGGGCAGGAAGTCGACCAAAGAGAAAAGATCGGCCTGCGGATAGAGTTCCAGGACCTCGGCGAGAACCTGCTCGCCGCCTCGCCATGTGTCGAGCCAGTCGTGGACGAGCGCGACGCGCTGGAGGGCAGGGGATTGGGGCGCTGTCATCGGGGATGAGTCGGGCATGCACATGCCGCGCCGGCCTGCGTCGCCCGAAACGAAGGATGATACTATTCGCGGTGTCCATGGCGCGACACGATGCGACACGAGACGCTGGCCATTGGTGCATTTTCGCGAGCGCGACAAAAAGCGCTGAAACGAGCGCCCACTGGGTGCGTCGCCCCTGCGCGGGTTCTGCGGCGCGCTGAATGATCGATTCCGGCCGACGGGCACCCGATGACGGTGACTCCGGCGAGGACTATTCCGCTTGATAGCCCCCAATCTGGCCAGCGCCTGGCGCTATCGCAACTTCATTGCATCGTCGATCCGTTCCGAGATCCGCGCGCGCTTTGCGCGCAGCAAGCTCGGCGGCCTGTGGATGATCATTCATCCCCTGGCGCAGGCAGCGATCTTCGCGCTGGTGCTGGCGGGGATCATGTCGGCGAAGCTGCCGGGCATGGCCAACGACAGGTCTGCGTACGCGCTGTACCTGCTCTCCGGTATGCTCGGATGGTCGCTGTTCGCCGACATCGTCAATCGCAGCCTCACACTGTTCGTCGACAACGCGAACCTGCTCAAGAAGATGAGCTTTCCGCGCATATGCCTGCCGATCATCGCTGCCGGCTCCGCCCTGCTCAACAACATTCTGCTATTCATCGCCGTGCTGGCCGCCTTCGCGGCGTTCGGTCGTTTCCCGGGCACGACCGCCGCGTGGGTGCCCCTGCTCATGCTGCTCACGCTGTCGATGGGCCTTGCGATCGGCCTGCTGCTCGGCGTGGTCAATGTGTTCGTGCGCGACGTCGGCCAGATCGTGCCGGTGGCGCTGCAGTTCGGGTTCTGGCTGGCGCCGATTGCCTATACGCCGGACATCGTGCCAGGCGGGCTGCGGCGTCTCGTCCAGGTCAATCCGATGACGCCGATCGTCGAGGGTTATCAAAGCGCTCTATTGTTCGATCGCGCGCCCGACGTATCCGCGCTCGCGTGGCTGGCGCTGACGTGCGTGCTGCTGCTGGTCGCAGCGCTGACGATGTTTCGGCGGGCGAGTCCCGAAATGGTCGACGTGCTATGAGCGCCGCCGGGCCGCTTCAGGGCGCTTGCCTCCCGGGGGGAGCGGCGCGCAGCGACGCTGGGGGGAAACATACGAGCTCGCCGGTACTTGCCGTGTCCGGGCTGGGCAAGGCGTTCCGCCAATACCGCTCCGAGTGGCAGCGCGTCGCCTCATGGTTCGGCGCGCCGGTCACCCCGCGCAGTGAGCAATGGGCGTTGCGCGAAGTGAGCTTCGACGTCGCGGCAGGTAGCGCCGTCGGCATCGTCGGCCAGAACGGCGCCGGCAAGAGCACGCTGCTCAAGCTCATCGCCGGAACCCAGCGCGCGACCGAGGGCAGCGTGCAGGTGTCCGGGCGGATCGCGGCGATCCTGGAGCTGGGGATGGGTTTCAACCAGGAATTCACCGGACGCCAGAACGCGATCCACGCCGCCGGCTTGATGGGATTGAGCGCCGACGCCATCGCGCAGGCGATGCCCGACATCGAAGCTTTCGCCGAGATCGGCGGGTATTTCGACCAGCCGGTGCGCACCTATTCGAGCGGCATGCAGATGCGGGTGGCGTTCGCGGTCGCCACCGCCTTTCGCCCCGATGTACTGATCGTCGACGAGGCGCTGTCGGTCGGCGACGCGTATTTCCAGCACAAGAGCTTCGGACGCATCCGCGCGTTCAAGGAGCAGGGCACCGCGCTGCTGTTCGTTACCCACGGCATGGCCGACGTACGTGCGCTATGCGATCGCGTGATCCTGCTCGACCGCGGGCGCATCCTGCGCGACGGTGTGCCCGACGAGGTGGTCGACTTTTACAACGCACTGATCGCGCGCAAGGACAACGAGCGCATTGCCGTCGAACAATCGCGCGGGGCCGACGGCTGGCTACGTACACGCTCGGGAACCGGTGAAGCGGCGCTTATCGAGCTTTCGCTCGCCGATGCCGATTCGGGGCTGCCGGTGCGCTCCGCCCGCGTAGGACAGCGCCTGGCGCTCACCGCACGAGTGCGAGCCCACGCGCCAATTCCGCGCCTTGTACTGGGATACATGCTGCGCGACCGCCTGGGCCACGTAGCATGGGGTACCAACACGTGGCATACCGGTCAGGTGGTCGACGACGTGCGCGGCGACCAGCTCGTCGTGTACACGCTGCGCTTCACCTGCACGCTCGGGCCTGGATCGTATTCGTTTTCGCCCGCGCTCGTGAGTTCGGACACGCATCTCGTCGACAATTACGAGTGGACCGACAATGCGCTCGTGTTCGACGTCGTCAACCCGGACCAGTCGTACTTCATCGGATCGAACGCACTCGACGCGAAGTTCGAGATCAGGCGCGAGGAATGTCGCTGAATGTTCACTTCGTACGCCCAGAACTTCGAGGACGTGATGCTGTGGCGTGCGCTGAGGCATGTCGACTGCGGCTTCTACGTCGATATCGGGGCGCAGGACGCGATCGTCGACTCGGTAAGCATGGGCTTCTACGAACAGGGCTGGCGCGGTGTGCACGTCGAGCCGGTCGAAGGCTACGCGCAGCAGTTGCGCGAGCTTCGACCGGACGAACGCGTGATTCAGGCCGCCGTCGGCGCGCAGCCCGGCGCCCTTACGCTGTATCAGTTCGAAGGCACCGGGCTCACCACGGCGCTGCGCGACGTCGCGGCGCGACACGTCGCGTCGGGTTTCGCCATGCGCGAGGTGAGCGTTCCCTGCACGACGCTCGAGCAGATCCTCGAGTCGTGTGCCGGGCGTGACATCCACTGGATGAAAATCGACATCGAAGGCTTCGAGCGCCAAGCGCTCGAGGGCTGGCGCGGCGAGGTAAGGCCATGGGTCGTCGTCGTCGAGAGCACCGTACCCGGAACCGAGGCTCCGGCGTACGTAGCGTGGGAGCCGATGCTGATGGCGCGCGGCTATCGCTTCGTATGGTTTGACGGGCTCAATCGCTTCTACGTCTGCGAGCGTCATCCCGAGCTCGAGCGCGCGTTCGATCATGGCGCGGCGGTGTTCGATGATTTTGCGTTGAGCGGCACGGCGAGCGCCAGCTTCTGCTCGATCGTCAACGCGCGCGCGGACGGTGCGCGCCGGGAGGCCGCCACGTCCGCCGCCCGCGCCAGCGAAGTCGAAGCGCAACTCGAACGCTCGTCCGCCGAAGCCCGCGAGCTGCGTTCGCGACTCGACGCCGCCGAAGCTCACGCCGCCGCGATGCAGGCGCATGTCGAGGCGATGGTCAACACGCTGTCGTGGCGGATGACCTCTCCGTTGCGAAGGCTGCGCGAGGTTCTCGGACCCGCGCCGGCTGCAGACGACGTTCCGGCGCGTGGGCTCGCGCGCCGATCGGTGGACCTCGCGAAGCGCTCCGGAATCTATTCGCGCGTCGCGCCGTGGATGCGCGAGCGCTACCCCGGACACTGGTCCCGCGCCAAACGCTGGCTGCTGGAAGGCGCGCCTTCGCGCATCGAGTCGTCCACCGACGGCTTGACGGGTGCGGGGCGCGCCCCCCTGGGCACGTCAATCCCTCACTCGGCCGATGCTGTCTATCGCGCGGTTGCCGACTCGAACTCGCTGAGCGTCGACGCGCTGTCGGCTCTGCTCGAGCAGGAAATCGCCCGGCAGCGCAAGGCATGAGTCGCGCCCTAGGCGACCCCGGTTGCGACGCGAGCGCGGCGTGCGCAGCCTCGCGCGACGTTCCGGCGACCGCGCGCGGCTTGACCGGCCGCCGCGGCCCGCGCGTCCACAGCCGTTGAATCGAGGTGCGCGTGCTCGCGGATCTGCAAGCGTGTCAGTCCGAGGCTTCGGCCGGACGGGGTGTGGGCCGGTATGCGCAAAGCCTCGCGCTCGCGATGGCGGCGCGCGCGGGGGAGGATGAGCTTCGACTGTGCTTCAACGCAGCCTATGCTGCCAATCTCGCACCAACCATGGCGCCGTTCGAGCTTGCGGTCGGCCGTGACCGGCTAAGCGCGTATCGATATCCGCATCTGGCCGAGCACGATCCGGCCCAGCGTGCCGAGGATACTCTCGTCGCGGCCACGCTGGTGAGGCGGCATTGGATGAGCCTGCAGCCCGACGTCGTGCACGTGGCGCACGTGTTCGAGGGATTTCGAGGGCGGGCGACCGTTCCACAGCGCTGGCCGACGGTTTCCGGGGTGCTGCGTGCAGCGACGCTCTATGACCTCATTCCGTTGCGCATGCCGCACCATTATCTTGCGGACACGGCGCACGCAAACTGGTATCGGAGCAAGCTCGATACCCTTCGCGAGTGCGACCTTCTGCTGGCCATCTCGCAATCGACCCGCGCCGATGCCGTTGACCTGCTGGGTATCGACGCGCGGCGTGTCAGCATCATCTGGGCTGGCGTGGACGCCGTGTTCCGTGCTGCGCCTCGCGGGGAGCCTCCACCGCAGGCGGTGCTCGCGCGGCATGGCATCAGCAAGCGCTTCGTGCTCTACACCGGAGGCGACGATCCACGCAAGAATCTCGAAGGCGCCGTCGCCGGATTCGCAGCACTTCCCGGTGCCGTGCGCGAACACCTGCAATTCGTGATCGTCTGCTCGATGTCGGAGGAGACGCGCGTACGCCTCGTCAAGACGGCGCGCCGACTGGGCGTCGGCGATGCGGTCGTGCTGGCCGGATTCGTCGACGAGCACGACCTGGTCGCGTTGTACAACCATTGCGCCACATTCGTCTTTCCGTCTCTCTACGAGGGCTTCGGTCTGCCGGTGCTCGAAGCGATGGCATGCGGCGCGCCGGTGATCGGCGCCGACAATTCCGGCATCGGCGAAATCATTGCGCGTCGCGATGCCGTGTTCGACGCGGCTAACCCGGCTGCGCTCGCACAGCGGTTGCATGCTGTGCTCGGCGACGCAGATTTCCGCGAGGATCTGCGCGATTACGGGCTGCGCCGCGCGCGCGAATTCACGTGGGAGCGCTCCGCCGACCTCGCCTTGGACGCGATGCGCGACGCGCACTCGCGCGGGATCGCACGGGCGGGAAGTCGCACGGCCGTCGCGGTCGCAAAGCCTCGCATCGCGCTGTTCACGCCGCTGCCGCCTTGCAAGTCGGGGATCGCCGACTACAACGCTGCGTTTATGCCTCATCTCGCCCGCCATTTCGATATCGACGTCTACGTCGACGATTACGAAGTGAGCGCCCCGGCCTTGAGCGAACGCTTCGCCATACTTCCGCACACGCGGTTCGAGGAGCGACGCGGCCTTTACGACGCCATCGTCTACGAGATGGGAAACTCCGAGTTCCACGCGTACATGCTCGATTACCTCGCGCGCTATCCCGGCGTCGTCGTGCTGCACGATGCTTTCCTGAGCGGACTTTACGGCTACGTGGACTTCAACCTCGGCCGCGCGGGAAGTTATCAGCGCGCGGTACTTGGATCGCACGGGCCCCGCGGCCGTCGCTACCTTGCGCCAGTGCAAGGCCACCCGGACCCCATCGGCGCGAGCATGGTCAACCTGCCGGTCAGCAAGATGGTGATCGATGCCGCGATCGGCGTCATCTCGCACACGCCATTCAACCTGGACGTGGCAACGTCGAATTATCCCGAAGGCTGGGCGGCGCCGTACCGGATCATCAAGCAGATGGTGCGCCTGCCGTCGTTGGTCGGCGACGCTATGCGCGTGGCTCTCAGGGCCGAGCTGGGCTTCGGGACCGACGACTTTCTCGTATGTACCTTCGGACACGTCACCTGGACGAAGAGCGGCGACGTGCTGCTCGATGCGTTCACGCGCTCCGCTTTGGCGAAGGCTTCTGCGGCGAAGCTCGTGTTCGTGGGAGAAATGGCGCGCGATGCCTTCGGTCATCGACTTATGCGCGCAATCGAAGCGAGCGAACTCGCCTCCCGCGTTCGAGTCACCGGCTATATCGACGAATCGACCTATGCGAAGTATCTCGCAGTTGCCGATCTCGCCGTGCAGTTGCGCACGCACACGCGCGGCGGAACGTCGAAGGCCATCCTGGATTGCCTCGCGCACGGCGTCGCACTGATCGCCAACGAGGCGGGGAGCTTCGCCGACTACCCTGAAGGCGTCATCCGAAAGATCGGTACCGTACCCGATGCGGCCGAGCTCGCCGACGCATTGACGCACCTTCGACAGGACTCTGACGGGCGCGCAGCTCTGCGCGCCGCAGGCCGCAACTATGTCATCCGCGAGCACGATGTCGAGCGCATCGCCGCGCAGTACGCCGAAGCTATCCCTGAGATGATCGCGCGCGCCGAGGCCGCATCGCTGCCGGCGGCGCTGCACGAAATCGGCGCAACCCTGGTCACGAGCGGGGCGCGCCATTCCGTGAAACCGATTGCATCGGCGCTGCACGAAGATCTACTGCAGCCGCGATTCGCGCGTCGGCGCATCGTAGTCGACGTCTCGCATATCGCTGAAAAGGATCACCAGACAGGCATTCAGAGGGTCGTGCGCAACACGGTTCGCTGGCTCTATTGCGCCGAACGCGCGGGATTCGACGTCGTCGCGGTGCGATTGGAAGGAAATCGCCTGGTCCACGCCGTGCAATGGCTGGTCTCGCAGGGACTGGTCGCGGCAGAGGGGCCGTCCGCCCACGGGGAAATGGCGATCGAATGGCGTGCCGGCGACATCCTCTTGATGCTCGATTCGTCGTGGGCGAAGATCGACGCGTACCTGCCGCTGTTCGAAAAGGTTCGCGTCCACCTGGGCCGCATCTACTGTGTCGTGTACGACTTGCTGCCGATTCGTTTTCCGCATCTCTTCGTCGAGGGCGGAGCCCAATGGTTCACCGGATGGCTCGACAAGGCATTGCGCCACAGTGATGGGTGTATTTGCATCTCGCGCGCGGTCGCCGACGAAGTGCTCGCATACCTACGCGTGAGGAGCGAGCCGCCTCCTGCCCGGCTGGGATTCTGGCACCTCGGATCTGACTTCATCGCGTCCCCCGGCGGCGTGGAAAGCGTGCGCGTCCGACGCGCGCTTCGCGGACGCTGTGTGCTCATGGTGGGCACGGTCGAGCCGCGAAAGAATCACGCTCTGGTGCTGGAGGCTTTCGAGCGACTCTGGAGCCGCGGGGTCGATGTCAGCCTTTGCATCGCCGGCAAGCCGGGGTGGAACGTCGACGTGCTGCTCACGCGTCTGCGTACGCATCCCGAAATCGGTGGCCGCCTGCACCTGCTCGAGGATCCGAGCGATCCGGAGCTCGCATATGCGTACGCTCACAGCGCGGGCGTGCTGCTCGCCTCCGCAGGCGAGGGATTCGGCCTCCCTCTGGTCGAGGCCGCGCAATTTGGCACGCCAATCCTGGCATCGGACATCGCGGTTTTCCGCGAGATCGCTGGCGAGCATGCGAGTTATTTCGCGCTAGGCAGCGCCGACGACCTTGCCGCGGCGATCGAGCAGTGGCTGGCGCTGCCATCATCGAAGCAACCCGACGCCGGCGCCATGCCGCGGCTGAGCTGGGAGCAAAGCGCTCTCGCGCTGCTCGATGTGTTGCTGGACGATCGCTGGTATAAGCTTCGGCGCGACGCATGATAACAGCCGATCCGAAGCGACGACTCCTGGTCACGGGCCTTTCCGGCTTCGTGGGGGCAACCGTTGCTCGCGAGCTGCAAACAACAGCGCACGGGCTGCGCTGGACGCTCGCCAACATCGCGGCGACACTCGATCTTCGTGAGCAAGGCGCGGTGTCGCAGCTCATCGCGCAGCAACGACCTGACGCGGTGATCCATCTCGCCGCCCAGAGCGCCGTGCCGGAGTCGTTTCGCGATCCGGAGACCACGCTGCAGGTCAACATCATCGGCACGCTGCATCTTTTGCGGGCGCTCGAGGCGGCGCAGTTTCGCGGGCGCATGCTCTACGTGGGCACTGGAGAAGTCTACGGGTTGGTGCCGGAAGCCGAGCTCCCGGTGAGCGAAACGCGGCTGCCGCGTCCGCGCAACCCGTACGCAGTCAGCAAGCTCGCCGCCGAGGCGCTGTGCTGGCAATATCATGTGAGTCGCGGAATGGACATCGTGCTCGCGCGGCCCTTCAATCACATCGGCGTGGGACAGAGCGATCGATTCGCGGTTTCGGACTTCGCGCGGCAGGTCACCGATATCGCGCAGGGCCGCCAGCCGCCGGTGCTTCGAGTCGGCGATCTCGACGTCACGAGAGACTTCACCGACGTGCGCGATGTGGTCGAAGCATATCTCGCGCTGCTCGAGCGCGGGCACGCTGGGGAGATCTACAACGTGTGCTCGGGCACGGAGCACAGCCTGTCCTCGATACTGCAGGCGCTCATGGATCTAGCCGGTGTCGAGGCGAAAATCGAGACGCAGGTCGAGCGCATGCGTCCTTCCGAACAGAGGCGCATGTGCGGTGATGCTTCCAAGATTTTCGCGGCGACCGGCTGGAAGGCGTCGACGCCGATCTCCGTATCGCTGCGCGCGGCGCTACAATCGTGGCACAGGGGAAAAGATGAATAAGAGTGCACTCATTACCGGCATCAGCGGACAGGACGGGGCATATCTCGCAGCGCTGCTGCTGAACAAAGGCTATCGCGTCCACGGGCTGCTGGCGCGGCGCAGCTCGGATTCGATGTGGCGGCTGCGCGCGCTCGGCATCATCGACGATGTCGCGATCATCGAAGGCGATCTGACCGATGTGAGCTCGATCGATCGCGCGCTCGCCGCGAGCGAAGCGCACGAGGTCTACAACCTGGGCGCGCAGAGCTTCGTGGCGACGTCGTGGCAGCAGCCCCTCCTCACCGCTGCGGTGACCGGCATTGGCGCCATGAACGTGCTCGAAGCGGTGCGCCGGCACGACCAGAAGACGCGCTTCTACCAGGCGTCGACCAGCGAGATGTTCGGCCTCATCCAGCGCGAGCGCCAGGACGAATCGACGCCGTTCCATCCGCGTAGCCCTTACGGAGTCGCCAAGCTGTTCGCGCACTGGACTACGGTGAATTACCGCGAGAGCTTCGGCCTTCACGCCTCGAGTGGCATCCTGTTCAACCACGAGTCGCCGTTGCGCGGCATCGAGTTCGTCACCCGCAAGGTGACCGACGCAGTGGCGCGTATCAAGCTCGGCAAGCAGCGCGAGCTCCGGTTGGGCAACATCGACACCAAACGCGACTGGGGGTTCGCGGGCGATTATGTCGAAGCGATGTGGCTGATGTTGCAACAGGACGCCCCCGGCGACTTCGTCATCGCGACCGGCAAGACCACCACAGTGCGTGACATGTGCAAGATCGCATTCGATCATGTGGGGCTTGATCACCGCGACCACGTCGTTGTCGACCCCAAGTTCTTCAGGCCAGCCGAAGTCGACGTTCTGCTCGGCAACCCTGCCAAGGCGCGCTCGGTGCTCGGATGGCAGGCGAAGACCGATATCAGCGCGTTGATCGCAATGATGGTCGACGCCGATCTGGCGCGCGTAAAGCGCGAGTGATACCGCTGACGCATCGCGCCGTCTTTCCGCCAGTCAGGCGGCAACGATTCTCACCAAGCCATTGACCGATCCCTCGGCCGTATCGTCGCGCAGCGCGAACCTTCCGGCGAGTCCCGCCCCAGGCGGGCGACGCGTCTATCTGGAATGCACTTCGACCTACGCTAGCAGGTATCACACCGGCATACAGCGGGCGAGTCGAAATCTTCTCGAAGCACTGCTCGAGGTGCGGGGTCCGTCCATCGTCACCCCCCTGGTCCATGATGGGCGCCGGCTGATTGCGATCGACGCATTGCCGCGTGCTGCCGGTCCGCGAAGCGATCGCAATGCAACCGACCGCCTGCGTAGCGGTTTCCATCGCGCGCGCGCGGCCACGCTGCGCATCATTCCGTCGCGCGCACTGCGCAACCTGCTGCATTCGCAGCGCCTCGAATTCGGGTTGCGCAGTCTTGTTCACGGCGCACACAACCTGCGGCGCCGACTGAAATCGACGATGCGTCCGTCGCCACGCGTTGTCGAGTTCCACGCATCCGACGTGCTCATCCTCCTCGACCCGTCGTGGAGCGTCAACCTGTCGCGTGAGCTGGCTCGCGCACGCGCGGCAGGTGCCAAGATTTGGGTGGTGGTCTACGATCTCATTCCGCTGCTGCGTCCAGATCTCGCGCCGGAAGGTTCGCCGATCCTCATGGACAAATGGCTGCGCGGCGTTTTGCGCTACGCCGACGGCTTGCTCGGCATCTCGCGCAGCGTCGCGGATGACCTGAAGACACACCTCGCTCATCTTGGGTTCGCTGCACCGCTCGTGATCGATCACTTCTACCTCGGCGCGGATCTGGACGCGCCGGCGAAGTCCGTACCGCTCGATGCGGTATCGCGCGCGTGCGACGGACCGCCGAGCAGCGTCTTTCTGGTAGTCGGCACGGTCGAGCCGCGCAAGAATCACGCGCGCGTTCTCGACGCGTTCGATCGTCTGTGGGCGCAGGGGCTCGACGTGCGCCTGGTGATCTTCGGGCGACTCGGATGGCGGTCGGAGCAGGTCGCACGACGGTTGCGCGAGCACGGCGAATACGGTCGTCGTCTGTTCTGGCTCGACTCCGGAACCGATGCGGAGCTCGACTACGCGTATCGTCACGTCTCGGCGCTGATCTTCGCGTCGTTGTCCGAGGGATTCGGCCTGCCGCTCGTCGAGGCGATGCGTCACGGACTGCCTGTGATCGCCAGCGACATTTCGGTGTTTCGCGAAATCGGTCTCGACTATCCGGCCTACTTCGATCCCGAGGACGTCCTATCGCTCGAGAACGCCATTCGCGCGCACATCGCAAAGAGCACAAGCGCCGGGAACGACCGCGCGACGCCACACCGGTGGCTGACATGGTCCGAGAGCGCGCAAATGCTGCTTGCGAAACTCAACCGCGATGCCCATACGCTTGCCTCGACGCCGTCCGGCGTAACTGCGCAACAGTCCTGAGGCACAGGGGACTGTTGACCGAACCACTTTATGCGGTATAATCGCGTCTCTCGGCACCTATATTTTCTGTGCCGCGCTCTTTAACAATCTGAACAACCGATAAGTGTGGGTACTTGGGGCCTAGGGACGCCTTGGGCCACCGCGCGTCGCCACGGGCAACCGGAGCGCAAGCGGAGTGGCTACAGGGACTCAAGGAAACAGAAATGGTACTCACACTGAAGGAAGCGGGCTTGGGGCTTTCACGGCGCCAGGCCCGTGGCCAATGACGAATTGCCGGCCACGACGGGTTACCCGCAAGGGCAGCCTGGATGGCCGGTGGTAAGGAGTTGGTCAACGTCAGTATTGAGTATCTTGCAGAGATTAAACTGAAGAGTTTGATCCTGGCTCAGATTGAACGCTGGCGGCATGCTTTACACATGCAAGTCGAACGGCAGCGCGGGGGCAACCCTGGCGGCGAGTGGCGAACGGGTGAGTAATACATCGGAACGTATCCCGTAGAGGGGGATAGCTCGGCGAAAGCCGGATTAATACCGCATATGCTCTACGGAGGAAAGCAGGGGACCCGCAAGGGCCTTGCGCTATGGGAGCGGCCGATGTCCGATTAGCTTGTTGGTGGGGTAAAGGCTTACCAAGGCGACGATCGGTAGCTGGTCTGAGAGGATGATCAGCCACACTGGGACTGAGACACGGCCCAGACTCCTACGGGAGGCAGCAGTGGGGAATTTTGGACAATGGGGGAAACCCTGATCCAGCCATGCCGCGTGAGTGAAGAAGGCCTTCGGGTTGTAAAGCTCTTTTGGCCGGAAAGAAAGGGTTCGGGTGAATACCCCGGATCTCTGACGGTACCGGCAGAATAAGCACCGGCTAACTACGTGCCAGCAGCCGCGGTAATACGTAGGGTGCGAGCGTTAATCGGAATTACTGGGCGTAAAGAGTGCGTAGGCGGTTCTTTGTGTCCGCTGTGAAAGCCCCGGGCTTAACCTGGGAATGGCAGTGGAAACTAGAGGACTTGAATCTGGCAGAGGGGGGTGGAATGCCACGTGTAGCAGTGAAATGCGTAGATATGTGGCGGAACACCGATGGCGAAGGCAGCCCCCTGGGCTGAGATTGACGCTCAGGCACGAAAGCGTGGGGAGCAAACAGGATTAGATACCCTGGTAGTCCACGCCCTAAACGATGTCAACTAGGTGTTGGGGAAGCGATTTCCTAGTACCGCAGCTAACGCGTGAAGTTGACCGCCTGGGGAGTACGGTCGCAAGATTAAAACTCAAAGGAATTGACGGGGACCCGCACAAGCGGTGGATGATGTGGATTAATTCGATGCAACGCGAAAAACCTTACCTACCCTTGACATGTACGGAACCCTGCAGAGATGCGGGGGTGCTCGAAAGAGAGCCGTAACACAGGTGCTGCATGGCTGTCGTCAGCTCGTGTCGTGAGATGTTGGGTTAAGTCCCGCAACGAGCGCAACCCTTGTCCCTAGTTGCTACGCAAGGGCACTCTAGGGAGACTGCCGGTGACAAACCGGAGGAAGGTGGGGATGACGTCAAGTCCTCATGGCCCTTATGGGTAGGGCTTCACACGTCATACAATGGCCGGTACAGAGGGTTGCCAAAGCGCGAGCTGGAGCCAATCCCAGAAAGCCGGTCGTAGTCCGGATTGCAGTCTGCAACTCGACTGCATGAAGTCGGAATCGCTAGTAATCGCGGATCAGCATGTCGCGGTGAATACGTTCCCGGGTCTTGTACACACCGCCCGTCACACCATGGGAGCGGGATGTACCAGAAGTAGGTAGGCTAACCGCAAGGGGGCCGCTTACCACGGTGCGTTTCGTGACTGGGGTGAAGTCGTAACAAGGTAGCCGTATCGGAAGGTGCGGCTGGATCACCTCCTTTCTAGAGACTGCCCGCAGTCTCAAGTGCCCACGCTTATCGGTTGTTCGCCTCAGGTGACAGAGGTCAGGCAACAGGTAACAGGATGACGGCGCCCGCAAGCGCGGTAACGTCGCTGTCGCTGTTACCTGTTACCTGATCCCCGAAGGGCCTGTAGCTCAGTTGGTTAGAGCACCGTCTTGATAAGGCGGGGGTCGATGGTTCGAATCCATCCAGACCCACCAGGATATTTCCCCGAAGCGAGGATTGCGAGTCAGGCCAGGGGTGAAGGCTCGACGTGTACAGGGCGTATACGAAGCCGGAGCAACGAAGCATGACAAAGCAAGAGGGGCTGTAGCTCAGTTGGGAGAGCGCCTGCTTTGCAAGCAGGAGGTCATCGGTTCGATCCCGTTCAGCTCCACCACGTTGCCCCGCACGGCAGAGGCCAGAAGCAAGTTCGAGATTTGCTTCTGATCTTTGGATCAGGCCGGAACATCGGTTGCTCTTTAAAAATACGGAAGAAGTAAAGCGCACGCGACGGAGCATTGTCGCGTGCTGGGTTAGATTGTATCGACCCGTATTCCCTCGAGTTCAGGGAGGACGGGTAGCGCAAACACCCCGTGATGCGAAGCACGCAAGTGCTCAGTGTTATGGGATCAAGCGACTAAGTGCATGTGGTGGATGCCTTGGCGATCACAGGCGATGAAGGACGTGGTAGCCTGCGTTAAGCTCCGGGGAGCTGGCAAACGAGCTTTGATCCGGAGATGTCCGAATGGGGAAACCCGGCCCGCAAGGGTCACTCCCGGCTGAATTCATAGGCTGGGTAGAGCGAACGCGGAGAACTGAAACATCTCAGTACCCGCAGGAAAAGAAATCAACCGAGATTCCCAAAGTAGTGGCGAGCGAAATGGGACCAGCCAGTACCTTTTAGCTTTCGATCAAGCGGAACGCTCTGGAAAGTGCGGCCGTAGTGGGTGAGAGCCCCGTACGCGTAAATCGGAAGTGGAACTAGGGGTACAAAAAGTAGGGCGGGACACGTGTAATCCTGTCTGAAGATGGGGGGACCATCCTCCAAGGCTAAATACTCGTGATCGACCGATAGTGAACCAGTACCGTGAGGGAAAGGCGAAAAGAACCCCGGAAGGGGAGTGAAATAGATCCTGAAACCGCATGCATACAAACAGTCGGAGCCCAGCTTTAAGTGTTCTTGTCCTCCGGGATTCTTTGACGGCCGAGCGCGTAAGCGCGAGACCCGTCAAAAGTCTGTGAGGAAGGGGAGTGATCCCCGCGAGTCGTCGAGCCAGGTGACGGCATTGCGCGTAGCGCAGTGACGGCGCCCAGCTTGAAGGGCTCGTCGAGAGCCCTTCAAGCTGGGTGACGGCGTACCTTTTGTATAATGGGTCAGCGACTTACGTTGTGTGGCGAGCTTAACCGAATAGGGGAGGCGCAGGGAAACCGAGTCCGAACAGGGCGATTCAGTCGCATGGCGTAGACCCGAAACCGGATGATCTATCCATGGCCAGGATGAAGCGGGGGTAACACCTCGTGGAGGTCCGCACCCACGTCTGTTGAAAAAGACGGGGATGAGCTGTGGATAGGGGTGAAAGGCTAAACAAATCCGGAAATAGCTGGTTCTCTCCGAAAACTATTTAGGTAGTGCCTCACGTATTACTCGCGGGGGTAGAGCACTGTTATGGCTAGGGGGGCATGGCGCCTTACCAAACCATTGCAAACTCCGAATACCGCGAAGTACGAGCGTGGGAGACAGACTCCGGGTGCTAACGTCCGGGGTCAAGAGGGAAACAACCCAGACCCTCAGCTAAGGCCCCCAAGCGACAGTTAAGTGGGAAACGAGGTGGGAAGGCTCAGACAGCCAGGATGTTGGCTTAGAAGCAGCCATCATTTAAAGAAAGCGTAATAGCTCACTGGTCGAGTCGTCCTGCGCGGAAGATGTAACGGGGCTCAAACTGTCTGCCGAAGCTAGGGATTTGCATGCTCCATTAAGAACGTTGTTCGAAGCGCAAGCTTCGCGCCCGAGCGCGCTGTTGCGCGAGACGCGCCAAAGCGCCCCTCGATGGTCGAGGCGGTTCGACGCAGTGATCTTAATGGAGCATGCAGATGGTAGGAGAGCGTTCCGTAGGCCGTTGAAGGTGGCTCGAGAGGGCTGCTGGAGGTATCGGAAGTGCGAATGCTGACATGAGTAGCGATAAACAGAGTGAAAAGCTCTGTCGCCGAAAGCCCAAGGTTTCCTGCGCCACGTTCATCGGCGCAGGGTGAGTCGGCCCCTAAGGTGAGGACGAGAGTCGTAGCCGATGGGAAGCGGGTTAATATTCCCGCACCGACCTGAGATGCGATGGGGGGACGGAGAAGGTTATGCAGGCCGGGTGATGGATGTCCTGGTTTAAGCGTGTAGGCGTGGCCCTTAGGCAAATCCGGGGGTCTTAGCTGAGGCGTGACGACGAGAGTGAGCTTGCTCACTTGAAGCTGCTGATACCCTGCTTCCAAGAAAAGCCTCTAAGCTTCAGTTTCAGGTTGACCGTACCGCAAACCGACACAGGTGGGCAGGATGAGTATTCTAAGGCGCTTGAGAGAACTCGGGTGAAGGAACTCGGCAAATTGGCACCGTAACTTCGGGATAAGGTGCGCCTCTGGTAGGTGAACGCGTACAGCGGGAGCCGATAGAGGTCTCAGAGAAATGGTGGCTGCGACTGTTTAACAAAAACACAGCACTCTGCTAAGACGAAAGTCGACGTATAGGGTGTGACGCCTGCCCGGTGCCGGAAGGTTAAATGATGGGGTGCAAGCTCTTGATTGAAGCCCCGGTAAACGGCGGCCGTAACTATAACGGTCCTAAGGTAGCGAAATTCCTTGTCGGGTAAGTTCCGACCTGCACGAATGGCGTAACGATGGCCACGCTGTCTCCACCCGAGACTCAGCGAAGTTGAAGTGTTTGTGAAGATGCAATCTCCCCGCGGCAAGACGGAAAGACCCCGTGCACCTTTACTGTAGCTTTGCATTGGACTGTGATGGGACCTGTGTAGGATAGCTGGGAGGCTTTGAAGCGAGGGCGCTAGCTCTCGTGGAGCCAACGTTGAAATACCAGCCTGGTGTCATTGCGGTTCTAACCTAGGGCCATTATCTGGCTCGGGGACCGTGCATGGTAGGCAGTTTGACTGGGGCGGTCTCCTCCCAAAGAGTAACGGAGGAGCTCGAAGGTACGCTAGGTACGGTCGGCTATCGTACTAATAGTGCAATGGCACAAGCGTGCTTGACTGCGAGGCTGACAAGCCGAGCAGGTGCGAAAGCAGGACATAGTGATCCGGTGGTTCTGTATGGAAGGGCCATCGCTCAACGGATAAAAGGTACGCCGGGGATAACAGGCTGATACCGCCCAAGAGTTCATATCGACGGCGGTGTTTGGCACCTCGATGTCGGCTCATCACATCCTGGGGCTGTAGCCGGTCCCAAGGGTATGGCTGTTCGCCATTTAAAGTGGTACGTGAGCTGGGTTCAAAACGTCGTGAGACAGTTTGGTCCCTATCTGCCGTGGGCGCTGGAGATTTGACGGGGCCTGCTCCTAGTACGAGAGGACCGGAGTGGACGTGCCTCTGGTGTACCGGTTATGACGCCAGTCGTATTGCCGGGTAGCTATGCACGGAAGCGATAACCGCTGAAAGCATCTAAGCGGGAAACGTGCCTGAAGATTAGATCTCCCGGGGACTTGATCCCCCTGAAGGGTCGTGGCAGACCACCACGTTGATAGGCCGGGTGTGGAAGCGCGGTAACGCGTTGAGCTAACCGGTACTAATAGCCCGTGAGGCTTGATCCCATAACCGTGAGCATTGCAGTTGGTTAAATGCTCGTATCGGTTCAGGGTGTTGTGCGCAGCAATCTGACCCCGCTTTACTTCTTCCTGACGGTGGGCCCTGTTCGCGAATGCGCGGATGGCGCCGGCCGACGATCAATGCCTGACGACCACAGCCCGCTGGAACCACGCCTTCCCATCCCGAACAGGACCGTGAAACGGCGGCGCGCCGATGATAGTACGGATTACCCGTGCGAAAGTAGGTCATTGTCAGGCACCTACACAGCAAAACGGCCCGCCTAGCGCGGGCCGTTTTGTCATGTGAGGAAGGCAGACACGTCCAGACCGTGACGAGTGGAGCAAGGTGCATCGTCCACTCAATCCACCTGAACACTGCGAATGCTCCAAGCGCAACGAGCCTGGTCTGCCAGTTCTGGGCAACTTTTGGCCACCGCGCTTAGTGCTATTGCATTGGCGAAAACCACATCGAACGCAAGTGTCGATCTTCCCCAGTTTTGACCAAATGATCGATCGGCGCTTGGAACCGTCAGCGTCGATGGAAAGGTCAGAATTCTTGTCAGCGCAGCCTGACATTCGTCCGCTGGATCTTCACTGACCGATAGTTCCATCGAGTGATCGACACAATGGCTTCAGGCACCTAGGATTGAGTTTTCTGGATTCATTGAGGTGGGCCATGAGCAAATCACCACTTCCGTCCAACCGGTCCTTCGGCTTGCTGTTCGCTCTCGTGTTCGCCCTGATCGGGGCGTATGGCTTGTGGCGCGGCCGGTCGTTTCAAATGTGGTGGTTGGGGCTATCGGGAGGGACGCTGGTCGTCGTATTGGTCAATCCCGCCCTGCTCGCGCCGCTGAATCGCGCTTGGATGAGGTTGGGCGAGATCCTTAACAAAATTGTGAGCCCGATTGTGCTCGCCGTCATGTTTTACGGAGTGTTCGTGCCGACCGGTATCGTCATGCGGCTCGTCGGTCGCGATCCGATGACGCGCCGGTTCGACCCGCGGGCGCGCACCTATTGGAAAGAACGCAGCCCGCCGGGACCCGATCCGTCCGGACTACCGAATCAGTTCTAAACGGAATCGAATATGTCGTTCCTTGGTGAGTTGTGGATGTTTCTCAAAGTCCGCAAGAAGTTCTGGTTGCTGCCGATCATTCTGGTGATGCTGGGTCTGGGTGGCCTGCTGATTCTGGCCCAAGGTTCAGTGGTGGCACCTTTCATCTACACGCTGTTCTAGAACGTGCGCATTCTCGGCCTTTCCGCCTACTACCATGACTCGGCGGCAGCACTGGTCGTGGACGGGCGTGTCGAGTATGCGGCGCAGGAGGAGCGCTTTACGCGCAAGAAGCACGATTCCCGCTTTCCGCACGAGGCGATTCGGGCCTGCCTCCAGACAACTGGCGTGCGGCCGCACCAGATCGATGTGGTCGCCTTCTACGACAAGCCGTTCCTCAAGTTCGAACGGCTACTAGAAACCTACCTCGCCTTCGCCCCACGTGGCTTCAGCTCGTTTCGCCAGGCGCTTCCTTTGTGGATAAAGGAGAAACTTTTCCAGAAAAGCCTGCTGATCAAGGAGCTCAAACGGCTGCTCGGCGAAGGCGACTGGCAGGGCAAGTTGGTGTTTTCGGAGCACCATCTCAGTCACGCCGCGAGTGCCTTCTTTCCATCACCGTTCGAGCGTGCTGCGGTACTGACGATGGACGGCGTGGGGGAATGGACCACGACCTCGCTCGCGCTGGGAAGTGGAAGGGATCTCAAAGTCATCCGCGAGATTCACTTTCCCCACTCGCTAGGACTGCTCTACTCTGCGTTTACCTACTACACCGGGTTCAAGGTTAATTCCGGCGAATACAAGGTGATGGGCTTGGCCCCATACGGCGAGCCGAAGTACCTCCAGACTATCAAGAATAATCTCATCGATATCAAGGATGACGGTAGCTTCCGCCTGAACCTCGACTATTTCGACTATTGCACCGGCCTGACGATGACCAACAAGCGCTTCGACCGCCTCTTCGGCGGGCCTCCTAGAAAGGCCGAAGCGCAGCTCACACAAAGGGAGATGGATCTCGCTGCGTCCATTCAGGCTGTCACCGAGGAAATCGTGCTCAAGCTCGGTCAGTCCATCGCGCGGGAAACCGGTGAGAAAAATCTCTGCCTCGCCGGCGGAGTGACATTGAACTGTGTAGCCAATGGCAAGTTGCTGCGCAAGAACTTTTTCCAGCAAATATGGATGCAGCCGGCAGCAGGGGATGCCGGTGGCGCAATTGGCGCAGCGCTCGTTGCCGCACACATGTGGGAGCGGGAGAGCCGCCCCGGCGGCGCGCTAGATGGAATGCATGGATCGTATCTGGGTCCATCGTATGGGCAAGCTGACATCGAGCAAAGATTGAAGGCCGCCGGTGCGGTGTTTGATAGTGTCGATGATGAGGCCATAATCGAGCGCTGCGCCACTTCGCTGGTTGAAGGCAAGGCGCTCGGTTGGCACCAGGGCCGCATGGAGTTTGGCCCTCGCGCGCTAGGGGCGCGCTCGATCCTCGGTGACCCACGCTCGCCCGCTATGCAAAAGCTGTTAAATCTCAAAGTGAAATACAGGGAGTCCTTCCGTCCCTTCGCGCCGTCTGTACTGCGCGAGGACGTCGCGGACTGGTTCGAATTGGACGGCGACAGTCCCTATATGTCGTTGGTGGCCGGCGTACTGGACCGCCATCGCATTTCGATGACCGACGAGCAGGAAAGGCTCTTCGGGATCGACAAGCTAAACGTGCCACGGTCCTCGATCCCCGCGGTCACGCACGTGGACTACTCCGCCCGCATCCAGACGGTCCACCGCGAGACCAACGCGCGCTACCATGCTCTCATCAGCCGATTCAAAACCCTCACTGGCTGCCCGATCGTGGTCAACACAAGTTTCAATGTACGTGGTGAGCCCATCGTGTGCACTCCCGAAGACGCCTTCCGCTGCTTCATGGGTACCGATATTGACGTGCTTGCCATCGGTAACTGCCTCCTCAAAAAGGAGGATCAGGACCCGGCGCTGCGACAACGTTACGAGGGACACTTCGAGCTCGATTAGCGACATGAAGAAATTTATCCTGATTGGCCTCCTGAATTTGGTTTTGCTCATCGCTGCCTTGTATCTTTTCGAAGCTTTGCTCTACGCCACTGATCCGCGCAGAACATTGCCGAAGGATGGCATGATTGGCGCCGCACACTACACTTGGGGTCACGCGGTCCAGAACAATCGGTTCGGATTCCGGGAACGCGAGTTTGTGGAGCCCAAGCCACCGAACACCTGCCGCGTGATGGTGTTGGGGGACTCTCTCACGTGGGGTGCGGGACTGGCGCCAGAAGAGCGTTACACGAATCTTGCTGAGGCGAAGCTCAGAGACCGCTTTCCAGCGAAGAAAATTGAGCTGCTCAATTTCGCCATATCGGGCGGACCAACGGAAGTTGAAGCGACGATCCTCCGGCAAAATCTCCCGAACACGCAGCCCGATCAGATTGTCGTGGGTTTCTGCCTTAACGACCCTCAGCCCAGGAGCCAGGATTTTAGTGAGGAGAAAGAGGCCTTCACGCGGCGGGTCGAGCCCGTCATGAGCGAGCTGGAACATGCGCTCAGTGTCGTCGGGTTATCTCGCACGGCCGCCGCAACCCGTCGTGCGGCTTACCGAGCTGCGGAGTTGCTCGGACTATATCCATCTTGGGAAGTCGCCCTTGATCGCGCCTACAATCCTGCCTCGGAGGAATGGCGCCGTTTTACCGCGGCACTGCTGGACATCCGCGCTCAGTCGGATCGGGTCGGGCTGCCGCCTCCGATCTTTTCCGTGCTGAACCAAGCGACATATACAGACCGACCAACGCGTTACTCGAAACCGGATACCGAGCTGAAACGCTTCCTACGTTGGTATCAACTGGCCGAAGAAGCAGCCAAGGCTGCTGGCTTTCTCACATACAACCACCAACAAGAAATCGTTGCGTCGATGGATGACGCTGTCCTGGCACTCAATGTTGTTGATGGACACCCGTCCGCGGCGCTAAACGTACTATATGCAGAGCATTTGGCGCGGATTCTGGCGGAAGAGTTGCGCGCCGGTCGACTTTGCCCCGATTGATTGTCTCGGCATTCACGCCAAAATTCCGAGCCATGGATGCCGCTTGATCCCTCTGAAGGGTCGTGGCAGACACCACGTTGATAGGCCAGGTGTGGAAGCGCGGTAACGCGCCTTCCCAACCCGAACCGGGCAAGCGGCCGGTTTGTTTTGCCGCTAGGCTCGCAGCGTAAACTATTGGCTAGTGTCAGCATCGACGACTCAAGGTTCGTTTCAAATTTGAAGCAACGGTCTGAAGCATGAACCGCAAATCGGCTCGCTTTCGCGTGCTGCCAACGCTACGCGCGATGGTTCGCTCGAAGGCGGCAGCGTGGTTCGATCGC
Organism: uncultured beta proteobacterium; assembly: GCA_963816915.1. Taxonomy (GTDB): domain Bacteria; phylum Pseudomonadota; class Gammaproteobacteria; order Burkholderiales; family Casimicrobiaceae; genus PALSA-1003. The sequence goes on along the minus strand of CAWFMK010000004.1, from coordinate 301,564 downwards.
GCGAAGCCCGGCATTCTCCACGTCCTCCACGATCGCGGCGGAGGCACCGAGAAATTCGTGCTCGAGACGATCGAGCAGACGCGTGACGCCCATCGTCACTACTTCCTGCGTATTCAGAACGATCGTTGGCGGGTGACCGATCCGCTCAAATCGACCGAGCTCGAGCGCGACTATCGATGGCGACCGGCGCCGTCGGACCCCGGAAAGCTATCGCATTACGATTTCCCCAGGACCGGCGCGGCCGCGTCGGAGCCGTGGCTGAGTTCGGTCTGCGCCTGGCTCGGAATAGATCTCATCCACGTTCACAGCCTGGTTGGCAGCGACGGTGACCTGCTCGAGGCCATTACCGGCGCCTCGATTCCGTATTGCTATACCGCGCACGACATGTACTTGCCTTGTCCCACGGTGTACCTCATCGACAGCGAAGGCAGATACTGCAATGCGACCACCGATGCGATCACGTGCACCCGCTGTCTTTCGGCGCAGGGGATGAAAGGCATCGACATAGAAGCCTGGCGCGCGCGCCACAGCCGATTCCTGACCGGCGCACGCCAGGTATGGACACCTTCGGAATGGGCGCGAGGCACGTTGCGCACCTACTTTCCGTGCCTTGCCGTTGACGTCGCGCCGCCCGATGGGGCGGCGCCAATTCAGCACGCGCCCGCGCATCCGCTCAATGGCCTTCAACTGCCCGACGATGAGCGCCGGAGCATCGGCATGCTCGGCGCGATCGGCCCGGAAAAGGGAGCGCGCGTGATCGATGCCATGGTGGATCGTATCCGTGCACGCGCGCTTCCGCTGCGCGTCGTCGTGATCGGCTACACCGATCGCGAACAGCGCTTCCTGTCGGACGATGCCGTGCTCGCAGTCCACGGACACTACCGGGTCCCCGATATCGCTGCGCTGCTCGACCATTATCGTGTGCGGCTGCTGGCATTTCCAACGATTTGGCCGGAGACGTTCGGCTACACGCTCAGCGAAGCGTGGAACGTAGGGCGACCAGCGATGGTGCCTCCGCAGGGCGCATTGGCGGAGCGCGTCACGCAAAGCGGTGCCGGCTGGATCATCGAAAACTGGCCCCAAGTGGATGCCTTGCTGGATCAATGCATGCACCTCACTGGTCCGGCAGGTGCACACGAGCTCGATCGGCGCGCAAGGCTCGCCAGGTCGGCGGCGACAGCGCTCGGTGACGGTTCTACGCATGCGGATCGCTACGCCGGCGTGCTGCGCGATGCACCGATTGTTCGACGCGTCGATCCGGCATTGCGCAGGATCTACGAGGCAGCCTCGCGTGCGCGAGAGTCCGTCGAATCCAGGCACAAGCTCGCGTGCTGAAGCAGCTGCGGCAGCTGCGCGCCCGATTCACGCCTAAAGCGGCCGACGCGAATTCGCCGGCTGGCGCCAGCACGAAGTTCTCGCTTCGCGAGTTGCATCGCCAGAACCCGAACCTGGCGCGTGCATTCACTTGGAGCACCAATCCCGTGCTCCCGCTCGACCAGAGTCCGTGGCTCAACCTTGGCTGCGGAGAATATTTCTTCGACGACTTCATCAATGTGGATCTGCTTCCTCAGGTCGCGCGAGTGTTCGCGTGGAACCTTCTGGATATCTGGCCGAACGAGATGGTCGGCAAGGTGGCGGGTGTGCTCTGCGAAGACACGCTCGAGCATTTCTTTCTGAACGAGCAGATCTACATCCTGTGCAATGTCAATCGAGCGCTGCGGGCGGGCGGCGTGGCGAGAATCCTGATGCCGAGCCTTGCCAAGCTCATCCGGTACAGCACCGGGTACGTTCCAGCAGACGAGGAGTTGCTGCATGCGACGTTCGGCGTGCAGACCGGCGCCGACGCGCTGAACATGGGCATGCGGTTTGGAGGCCATCGCTGGCTCCACGACGAGGAGAGCCTGGCGCGACTTGCGGCGCTTTGTGGTTTCTCGTCGAAGATCACGTCGTGCGCCCAATCGACCGTTCCGATGCTCGACAAGCGCAACCTGCGCGACGAGACCAATTCGCTTTCTTTCGCCGCCGATCTGCTCAGCGTACATCCTCTCGACCTCCTCGCGCTGGTGCCTTCCGCCGTCAGGGGAGCGCGCGTGGTCGAAAGCGCAGGGGCGGACGCGACGCTCTATGTGGCTACGTCCGACCGACCGACTGTGGAATACGTGACCAAGTCGCCGATACCCGTTGATGTGCTTTCCTGCATCAACATCCGGTCGGCCAATCTTTCTTCCTTCGACGAGCATAATCTGAAAACGCTCGTGCTCGATGGCCGACGACGCGACAAGCCTTGGTACTTCGACGAAACCATGAAATCCCGCGCCTGCATGAATCTCGCGAATCGCCACGAAGTGGCGACGATGCTACGCGGTACGACTCAATTCTCGAGGCTTCGATTCTCACCCGCGGCCCGCAAGGGGCAGTACTTCACGGTCGGAGAGGCAGAGCTGTTCGTGCGCGCCGTCTGAGGCGATGCGGCGCAACTGTCACCGCGCGTCGGCGGGTCGCTCGCCTTTCGGCCAATCTCCGGCCACGCCAGCGAACCTGGGCCGCGGCTGTGCCGTGAAGTATGCGGCGATATCGTGGGCCTCCTGATCGGTCAGCGTTCCTGCGTTGCCCAGCGGCATTTTCGCCTGAACGAAAGCCGCCGCGATCGAGACCCGGGCCATGCCGGCGCCGGTGTTGAACGAGCGCGCTCCCCACAGCGGTGGAAACACGAACGCGTTGGCGGCGCCGACCAGGCCTTGGCCATTGACGCCATGACACGCTGCGCACTTCTGCGCGTATAGCGTCTTGCCTCGCGCTTGATCCGGACGCTGCGCCGGCGGCGCTAGTTCGCGAAAACCACGTCCGATCACTTCCGTACCGACCGGAACTCCCTGCGAGAGCCATGCGATGTACGCCAGCACGCCGATCATTTCGGCGCTGCCCGTCGGCAATGCGCGGCCGTTCATCGAGCGCACGAAGCAGTCATTGATGCGCTGCTCAAGGGACTCGACGCTGCCACGTCGGGAGCGATATTCCGGAAAGACACCGGTCAACCCGACCAGGGGTGCGGCGTAAGGCGTGTGGCCCGCGTCGAGGTGACAGCTCGCGCAGTTGAGGCCGTTGCCCACGTAAGCTTTCGCGAACCCCTGCGAATTGACGACGATCGATTGCCCCAGATTGATGGCGGCGCCGAGAGGTCCTGCCGGGATCGAGCTCGCAGGTGGCGCTACCAGCGGGACCGGAGGAGTCGCGAGGGCGCACGTTGACGCGCAACACAGCGCTAGCGAAATGAGAGCGCTGCGCCGGCTTGGGGGGCCGTAGTGTCGTGCGCGCAAGTCCGTCGCGCAGCTGGTTATTTTGCGCATGCGTTGCTCCCGTTCGTGCTGAGCGATCATACGCCTGGCATCATTTGCAGAATGCTGCGCCGCAACCCCGGATTTGGCATACCACGACACTCCTGCTACAAACTGTAGTAGTGCTGAATCCTTCGTCTCCAAAATCCAAGCAGACTCTTCGGCGACGCGACGCTCGCGCGGTGCCTCCCGCAGCGGCGCTAGGGTTCATGGCTGTGCTGCTGATCATCAGCGTCATTGTCGCCTGCGGCGTTGGCGCCTATCCGATCGCGCCGTCGACCATCGTGCGAATGCTGCTGCAAGGGATCGGCTTCATCGCGGGTGAGCCGATCCCCGCCGAGCAGCAATCGGTCATCTGGTCGATACGACTGCCGCGTGTGATTCTCGGCGCACTCATCGGTGCCGCCCTGGGCGTCTCGGGTGCGGGGATGCAGGCGCTGTTTCGCAATCCGCTGGCCGATCCTTCGCTTACCGGGATGTCGGGGGGTGCCGCGCTGGCGGCAACCAGCGTCATCGTGCTCGGTGCATCGGTCGCTCCCGGCCTTGCTCATCTGTTGGGCGCGGCAACGCTGCCGCTTGCGGCGTTCGCCGGCGGGTTCGCGGTAAGCATGGTCGTTTTTCGGCTCGCCACGCGTGCTGGACACACATCCATTGCGATGCTGCTCCTGGCAGGGATCGCGCTAAATGCGCTCGCGGAGGCCGCAATCGGATTGTTCACCTTCGTCGCGAGCGATAGCCAACTGCGTACGCTGACATTCTGGCGACTGGGCAGCGCGGCCGGAGCGACATGGCAGGCCGTCGCCGTGGCGGCACCTGCCATCATTTTGGCGTCGGTGGTTCTAATTTCACGAGCTCGTGCCTACGACGCACTCGCGCTCGGCGAGGCCGAAGCGCGACATCTGGGCGTGCCCGTGGAGCAGCTGAAGCTTCTCACCTTGGCGGCCTGCGCACTCGCAGCGGGCACGGCGGTCGCGATGAGCGGCATGGTGCTGTTCGTCGGTCTGGTTGCCCCGCACCTCGTCCGTCTCGCATGTGGCCCGGGACATCGCGTCGTGATCCCCGGCGCAATGCTCATCGGTGCCGTGCTGGTGGTCGGTGCCGACGCCGCCGCGAGAAGCGTGGCGGCGCCCGCGGAGCTGCCGCTGGGTATCCTCACCGCGCTGTTCGGTGTGCCATTCTTCATCGCGCTGCTGCTGCGTCAGCGCGAGGCACGGAGCTTGTGATGCTCGCGGCCAACGGCGTCGGTCTGGCAGTGGACGGCATATCGCTGCTGCAAGCCATCAGCATCAGCGTGCGCCCGGGACGTCTGCTGGCCGTCATGGGGCCGAACGGCGCGGGCAAGTCGACGCTATTGCGCGTGCTCTCCGGCGATCTCCCGCCGACGGGGGGCGAAGTCAGGTACGACGACCTGCCACTCGCGCGTCTGTCTGCTGTCCAGCGGGCGCGTTGCCGCGCCGTCGTCCAGCAGCGCAGCTCCATCGCCTATGGATTTTCGGCGCTGCAGACGGTATTGATCGGTCGCTACCCTCACGGCGGTCACGGAACGCTCCGCACCGATCGTGCGATCGCACTGCGTGCGCTCGAGCGTGCGGGCGCCGCCGAGTTTGATTCGCGGTCGGTCGAGACGCTCTCGGGCGGCGAATTCGCGCGCGTGCTATTGGCACGCGCCTTGGCGCAGATCGACGGCGTCGCGGGATCCCGGTATTTGCTGCTCGACGAACCCACAGTGGCGCTCGATCCCGCGCACCAGCATGATGTCATGCGCCTGCTGAGCCGGATGGCGCATGACGAGCATGTCGGCATTTTCGTGATCCTCCACGATTTCAATCTTGCCGCACGCTACGCGGATGACGTCATGCTCATGCGGGCGGGATCGGTCGTCGCCCAGGGTGCGCCCGATCAAGTGCTCATTCCGGAACTCATCGCACGGGTCTTCGGCGTCGAGGCGGTCGTGCTCGCGCATCCCACCGAGTCGCGACCGGTCATCGTCATCAACGGATGACGCACGGCTAGCTGGGGAAAAGCGCGCGCAGCGCCGAAGGCTGGCAGACGCCGCGCTCGGTGATGATCCCGGTCAGCAAACGCGCGGGCGTCACGTCGAATCCGGGATTGAAGACCACGGTGTCCGCCGGCACCGCGTAGACACCCGCGATGCCCAGAACCTCCTCGGCAGCGCGCTCCTCGATAGGGATGCTCGATCCGTCGGCAAGAGTCCAATCGATGGTGGGCGAAGGCACCGCCGCGTACATGGGCACGGCGTTGTCACGCGCAGCCAGCGCTTTCTCGTAGGTCCCGATCTTGTTGCATACGTCGCCGTTGGCGGCGACGCGGTCGGCGCCGACGAGAACGATGTCGACTTTGCCCTGCTGCATGAGCGTCGCACCAGCGGCATCGACGATCAGCGTGTGCGCCACGCCGTGCGCACGCAGCTCCCAAGTCGTCAGTCGCGCGCCCTGGAGGCGTGGCCGCGTCTCGCTCACCCACACGTGCACTGCGATGCCCGCAGCGTGCGCAAGGTAGATCGGGGAGGTGGCGGTGCCGTGACCGAGCGTCGCCAGCGCGCCGGCGTTGCAATGCGTGAGCACGTTGACCGGTCGCGACAGTGTCGCAAGCGATCGAATCAGGCTTAGGCCATGCTCGCCGATGGCGCGGTTGATCGCCACGTCCTCCGCGGCGATGGCGTCGGCTTCAAACCATGCGGCGTCGGCACGTTCGGATGCGGCCACGCCCAGCGCGGCACGTTCGCAACGATCGAGCGCCCAGCGCAGATTGATCGCGGTCGGGCGCGTGGCCAGCAGCAGGGCGCGCGACGCGCGGAGATTCTGCTCCGATGGATCCGCGCGCAGCGCGATGGCGAGGCCGTAAGCCGCGGTCACGCCGATCAGCGGAGCACCGCGCACCTGCATGGATCGAATCGCGTCGGCCGCGTCATGCACAGTCGCGACGCGTCGCATCTCCAGCGATTGGGGCAGCCGCGTCTGATCGATGATGTCGATCGCACCGATGTCCCGATGCGCCTTCAAGGGCGCAAACTCGGCTGGCGTTGCGAGGGGGTCGCGGTCCATACGCAGCGCTGGTTCGTGCACGGCGCCTACTTCAGCACCTGGACGATGTTGTTGAAATCATCGGTCCAGAGCTTGACCCCTTCGCGGGGCTCGACGGGTATCGCGACCTCGGCAACCTGCGGTCGCTGCAGCGAAGCCGGATCATCGGAGAGCAGGATCCAGTCGCTGACGCTGGTCATCGCATCGTCGGTGCTGTCGTAGACCATCGTCGCGTGCAGTCCGTGCGCATCCGCCAGACGCTGCACGACCGGTGCGAGATCCAGGTAGCGGTTGGTGACGTGAAACGCGATGACGCCTCCGGGCTTCATGTGCCTGCGGTAGATCGCCATCGCTTCCGAGGTGAGCAGATGCATCGGGATGGCGTCGCTCGAAAATGCGTCGATCGCGAGCACGTCGAACTGCTGCGAGGGCTCGCGCTCCAGCGTGAGCCTCGCGTCGCCCAGAGCCGTTTCGATGGTCGCATCGCTGCCCTTGAGAAAACTGAAGTCGCGGTTGGCGATCCCGATCACGGCGGGGTTGATGTCGTAGAACCGATACACGTCGCCACGACTGCCGTAGGTCGCGATGGTGCCCGTCCCCAGACCGATGATGCCGACCTTGATCGGACGCGCGCTCGGATGCAGCGACTCGAGAAGGCGTCCGATGCCCGACGTCTGCGTGTAATACGTGGTCGGCGTGCGCGCGAATTCCGGCGCGAGGAACTGGGTGCCGTGCAGGATCGTGCCGTGGATCAGCGAACGATGGCGACTCGATCCTTCGCCATATTCCTGGATGCGCAGGACACCGTAGAAATTGCGCGTTGCCAGGATGGTGTTGCTGTAGAAGTCCTTGACCTGCCAGACCTCGGTGCCGAGCGTGAAGACCAGCGCGGCGATGGCGAGCGTGACGAGCGCGGGATGCGCGCGGCGCATCTGAAACGCGAGCAGCGCCGCGCACACGACCAGGCCGAAGGCAAGCTCGAAATACGCCGGCAGGACCACTGGTGCCACCAATCCGACCAGCGCCGATCCAAAAGCGCCGCCGGCCGAGATCATGAGATAAAAACGGGTCAGCCACCGCGGTGAGGGCTTCATGAGCGCGAGCTCGCCGTGGCAGAACATGCAGGCGATGAAGAGTCCCGCGCAGAAGACGCCGATCTGCAGCACCAGCTGATGTGCGAGATTGCGGTCGGCGACGCACCATCCCATTCCGCCGAGCGCAAGCGCCACGATCGGCGCGAACAGACCCCGCCGGTACCAACCGCTCCCGTCGAAGCACAGAATGAACGTGAGCAGATAGATCGCGAGCGGGACGACCCAGAGCAGAGGAATCGCCGCGATGTTCTGGCAGATGTGATTCGAGACCGCAAGCAGCAGGAAGGAGCCGGTCGCGGCGAGGGTGAACCAAAGCCACTGCGCGCGGTAGGTCGGGGGGCCTTCGAAGCCTGTGGCGTCCGCCGCAACCGCCAGGCCTCGATCAGCGCTCGAGGGAGCGCGCCGGCTGTAAAAGGCGCATCCCGCGCACAGCACCACGAACAACCCGTACGCTGCCGACCACCCGTACGACTGCAGGCGTGTGGCAACCCACGGTTCCAGCCCAAAGGGGTAACCCACCAGCGCCAGCATCGAAGCGAGGTTGGACAATGCGAACAGCCGGTACGGGTTCCTGCCGGGAAAACTTCGCGCGAACCATGCCTGGATCAACGGACTCGTCGTCGACAGCAGCAAATAAGGAAGGCCGACGGTGACCGCGAGCAATGCCAGGATCGTCAGCGACGGATTGTCGCTTCCCATGCGGCTTCCACTGCACCCCGGGCACAATAGGCAACGCCGCGCAGCTCAAGAGCAGCAGCGCGACATGCACGCCCGCCTGCCAGCGTGGGGATAGCCGACGAACGACGAAGTCCGCGTAGGCGTAGCCAACCAGGAGCGTCGCCTGAAAAAAGACCAGGCAGGTGGTCCACACCGCCGCCGAGCCGCCGAACCAGGGCAGGATCTGCTTGGCCATGACCGGCTGCACGAGAAACAGCAAAAAGGCGCTGACGAAAATCGTGAGGGCGTAAAGCGGCATGGTCGTGGGAGACGCGCGTCGATCGGCGCGCGGGCAACGCATTGTACGCGAAGGCCTCACGCGCTCGCCGCCGCTGCCGCTGATCCTGCGGTCCGTCAGTACGAAGGCTTGCGGCGAAAATACTCGGCCCGGTCGATCGACCGGATTTTCACCTCGTGCAGGTCGACGCCTTGAAGCACGCGCAGCGCGATGGTCGCGCCGGCGCTTCTCGACCATACTTTCCGATAGAACTCTTCCTGCGAGCGAACGTTTTGACCGCCGACGCCGAGAATGATGTCCCCGGCGCGCAGACCTGCCTGATCCGCGGGGCCGTCAGGCGACACGCGCACGACTATGAGGCGGCCGTGCTCCTCGTCGGCAGCAACGCCGAGCCACGGGCGAACGGGACCCGGGCGATGGCCGTCGCGAATGAGCGCGGCGAGGACCGGCTTGAGCAGGTCGATCGGCACGAACATGTTTCCAGGAAGGTGCAGCTCGTCCTCGGTGGCGTCGCGGAGAATGAGCGATCCGATGCCGAGCAGCGCGCCATCGGTGCCGATCAGTGCGGCGCCGCTCCAGTCGAGCGTGGGAGGCGAGGTGAAGATCGCTGAATCGAGCATGTATTCCCAGTTGCCGGTAAATCCCCTGCGGGAGACGACAAAAGCGCGCGTTACGCCGTCGCGTCCGCCGCGATTGACGATGAGCACGGGGCTGGTGGGCGCGAGCGCGTCGGAGTTTCCGAGCACGATGGGATGCACGTCCATGGGCGCGACCGGGCGTACCAGCCCCAGGCCGCTGACCTGGTCGTACGCAACGACATGCGCTGGCAGGGTTCGGCCGTGCACGTCGACGATGCGCACCTCGTCGGCCTCGATCAGGAGATAGCCGATGGTGAGGGTCAGCCCGTCGGGAGCGATGACCACGCCGGTGCCTTCGCGCTCCGCACCCAGCGTCTCCGCACTGCGCGCATCGGGCAACGCGCGCGTCTCGATCCTGACGATCGCCGAAAACAAGGCATCGGCGTCGGTCGTTTGCGCAGCGGGCGGATCGTCGGCGTGCGCATGCGCGCAAGCGAGCAGCATCAGTGCACACGACAGACAAGCGCGAAAGATGCGTCGCGCACGAAGCACGCCGTCGAAGATTCTCAGCATGACGACTTCCACAACGATCGGCGCGCCCGATGCACTCGCGTTTGCGCCATGGTCCACTATAGCGCGATGGGCGCGCCGCGGCGACAGGGCCCGCTATAATGGCGCGAACAAGCTCGACGTCGGGAGGACATTCCTTGAAGACCAGCGCCATTGGCGCGGAGGACCTTGCGCGGTCCGTCCTCGCCGTGCCCCCGCTCGCGCGTCACGGCGATCTCACGCTCAATCCGGTCGCGAACACGGCGCTGATGCGCCATCTGGAGGCCGGTGGCGTGTCGACCCTGATGTACGGCGGCAACGCCAACTTCTACAACATCGGCCTGTACGAATACGGCTCCGTGCTCGATTTCCTCGAGCAGACGGCGTCGCCGTCGACCTGGGTGATCCCGTCGGCGGGTCCCGACTTCGGCAAGCTGCTTGACCAGGCGCGTGTGCTGCGCACACGGGCGTTTCCCACCGCGATGGTGCTTCCGCAAACCTTTCCCGCCACTCCCGACGGCTGCGAAAAGGCGATCCGGATGTTTGCCGACAGCTACGGGCGCAAGGTCATCGTCTACATCAAGGCCGAGAATTACCTGACCGCGGCGCACATCACGCGCCTGGTCGATGCCGGCATCGTTGCCGCGATCAAGTACGCGGTCGTGCGTGATGATCCGTCGGACGATCCTCTCTTGCGCGAATTGGTGGACTGCGTCGATGCGAAAATGATCGTCAGCGGCATCGGCGAGCGTCCTGCAGTCGAGCACCTGCGTGTGTTCGGGCTGGCGGCGTTCACCTCGGGATCGGTCTGCGTGGCACCGCGCGGCTCCGCACGCATGCTTGCGGCGTTGCGCGCAGGCGACTTCGGCACCGCGGAGGCGATCCGCGCAGCATACCTTCCGCTGGAAAACCTGCGCGACGCGCACTCGCCGATCCGCGTTCTGCACGAAGCGGTGACGCTCGCGGGCATCGCCGATATGGGACCGATGCTGCCCCAGCTCTCCAACATCGGCGCCGCGCACACCGGCGCCATCCGCAGTGCCGCGCAGGCGCTGCTCGCCCACGACAGGACGCTGCAATGACCGAATCCACCAAGCCCCGACGCAAGACGCCGGAACAGTTGCGCTCGCACCGCTGGTATCGGCTCCAACGACATGCGGCAGTTCGGCCACCATTCGCGCACGTCGCAGATGGGCTATTCGCGCGCCGACTACCTCGGCAAGCCGATCATCGCGATCATCAACACCTGGAGCGATATCAACGCCTGTCATGCGCATTTCCGGCAACGCGCCGAGGAGGTCAAGCGCGGCGTGCTGCAGGCGGGCGGATTCCCGCTCGAGATGCCGGCCATCGCACTGGCGGAGGTGTTCCAGAAGCCGACGACGATGCTCTATCGCAACCTGCTGGCGCTGGAGACCGAGGAGTTGCTGCGCTCGTATCCGGTCGACGGCGCCGTGCTGATGGGCGGCTGCGACAAGACCACGCCCGCGATGCTCATGGGCGCGATCAGCATGAACCTGCCCGCGATCTTCATGCCCGCGGGCCCGATGCTGAGCGGCAATTGGCGCGACAAGCCGCTGGGCAGCGGCTCCGACGTCTGGAAATACTGGGCGGAAAAGCGCGCCGGGCAACATCACCGACAAGGAGTGGCTGGAAATCGAGGATGGCATCGCACGCTCGCCGGGGCATTGCATGACCATGGGCACGGCGTCGACCATGACTTCCGCCGCCGAGGCGTTGGGCTTCACGCTGCCCGGCGCGGCGTCGATTCCCGCCGCCGATTCACGGCATGGCCGCATGGCGGCAGAGACCGGCCGGCGGATCGTCGACATGGTGTGGGAAGACCTGAAGCCGCGCGACATCCTCACCGCGGCAAGCGTCGACAACGCGATCACCACCGTGCTGGCGCTTGGCGGGTCGACCAACGCCGTCGTGCACATGATCGCGGTCGCTCGCCGCGCCGGCGTGGCCCTGACGCTCGATCGCTTCGACGAGCTCGCGCGCCGCACGCCGCTGATCGCGAACATCCGGCCGGCGGGCAAGTACCTGATGGAGGATTTTTTCTACGCCGGGGGGCTGCGCGCGCTGCTGGCGGAAATCTCCGACCTGCTCGTCGCTCGACGCGCGCACGGTCAACGGCCATACGCTCGGCGAGAACATCGCCGGCGCCGAAGTGTTCAATCACGAGGTCATCCTGCCGCGCGACAAGGCGCTGGTGGCGAGCGGCAGCCTCGCGGTGCTGCGCGGCAATCTCGCGCCGGACGGCGCGGTGATCAAGCCCGCCGCCGCCGAAGCACGCCTGCACAAGCATACCGGCCCTGCGGTCGTGTTCGCCGATTACAACGACATGGCGGCGCGTATCGACGACCCCGCGCTCGCCGTGACGGCGGACTCGGTGCTGGTGCTGCAGAACGCGGGCCCGCTCGGCGCGCCGGGCATGCCGGAATGGGGCCAGCTGCCGATTCCCAAGAAGCTGCTCGCGCAGGGCGTGCGCGACATGGTGCGCATCTCCGACGCCCGCATGAGCGGCACCAGCTACGGCGCGTGCGTGCTGCACGTGGCGCCGGAATCCTTCGTCGGTGGACCACTGGCGCTGGTCAAGGACGGCGATCTGATCGAGCTCGACGTGGCGGCACGCAAGATCGAGCTCAAGGTCGATGCGGCCGAGCTCGCGAAGCGCCGCGCCGCATGGAAAAGACCGGCGCCCAAGTACGAGCGGGGCTACGGAGTGCTGTATCAGCAGCACATCACGCAGGCCGATCAGGGATGCGATTTCGATTTTCTCGAAGGCACCGCGCCGACGCCCGAGCCGGAGATCCACTAGCGTGCGCATGCTGGCGTCCCCTGGGCTGCTCGACGCCGTCACCGCGATCATGCGCGCCGCCGGCTGCAACCCGATGGAGGCGCGGACGGTGGCGCGCCGCCTCGTCGATTCCAATCTCGTGGGTCACGATTCGCATGGCGTGATCCGCGTCGGCAAGTACCTCGAATGGATGCGCGATGGCTGGGTAAAGGCCAACCAGTCGCCGACCGTCGTCTTCGAGAGCGACACCATCGCCATCGTCGACGGCAACCGCGGATTCGGCCAGGTCGTCGGCGAGTATGCGGGTGCGCTGGGGATCGCCAAGGCGGCCAAGTCCGGGATCGCCATGGTGGGGCTTCGCAACAGCGGGCACCTTGGGCGCGTCGGCGACTGGGCCGAGCTCGCCGCCGCGGCGGGGCAGGTGTCGCTGCATTTTCTCAACACGTCGGGTGCGCAGCGCGTCGCGCCTTTCGGCGGCAGCGACCGGCGGCTGTCGACCAATCCCATCACCGTCGGCGTGCCCATCGCGGGCGGCGATCCCGTGATCCTTGACGTGACGACGTCGATGGTGGCGGAGGGAAAGCTGTTCGTGGCCAGCAACAAGGGCGAGCGGGTGCCCGAGGGATGGATCATCGACAAGCACGGAGCGCCAACCACCGATCCGAGCGAGTTCTACGACGGCGGAGCATTGCTGACTGTCGGTGCGCACAAGGGCTCGGGACTGTCGATCGTGGTCGATCTGCTTGCCGGCGCATTGTCGACGGGCAAAAGCTCCGATCCGGAGGATACGGTGCTTCGCAACAACATGCTGTCGATCTATGTCGCGCCGGCTGTTTACGACACCACGGGCAGCGTCGATCGCGAAGCGGCACGCTTCGTCGAGTGGGTTCGCGCCTCTCCTCCCGCGGATCCGGCCCAGCCGGTCCTGATGCCGGGGGAAGTGGAGCGGCGCACGCGCGCGCAGCGCCTGCGCAACGGTATTCCGGTCGATGACAAGACGTGGGCGGATCTTCTCGCCGCGGCGATGTCGGTCGGGCTGTCCGTCGACGCCGTCACCGCCAGGCTTCACGCGTGAAAACCTGGAGGAGCATGAACACTTTCTTGCGTGGAGTCTTATTGATGTGGATGGTCGTCGTCGGCGGCGCTGCGGTCGATGCCGCAGCGCAGCCGTGGCCAAGCAAGCCCATCAAGTACATCGTCCCCTTCGCACCCGGCGGCACGACCGACCTGCTGGGCAGGACGCTCAGTGAAAAGCTCAGCGTCGCGTTGGGACAGCCGGTGGTGATCGAGAACAAGCCGGGCGCGGGTGGCGGCGTCGGCGCCGATTTCACCGCCAAGTCGGCTCCCGACGGCTACACCATCATGGGCGGCACGATCAGCACGCACGCGATCAACGCGTCGCTCTATTCCAACCTGCCGTACGACCCGGTCAGGGATTTCGTCGCGATCACGCTGATCGCCCGGCTTCCCAACATGCTGGTGATCAATCCTTCGATCCCCGCCAGGAACGTCAGCGAGCTGATCGCGTTGATGAAGGCGAATCCAGGCAAGTACACTTTCGCGTCCAGCGGCAACGGAACGTCGCAGCATCTTTCTGGCGAGCTGTTCAAGTCGATGGCCGGCGTCGACATGCAGCACATCCCGTACAAGGGGAGCCCGCCCGCGCTGCAGGACGTCGTCGGCGGGCAGGTATCGATGACCTTCGACAACATCACCACCGCCCTCCCGCTGGCCAAGGCGGGAAAGCTGCGCGCGCTGGCGGTGACCACTGCGACTCGCTCGTCGGCCGCGCCGGACGTCCCGACGCTGGCCGAATCGGGCTTGCCCGGATTCGAGGTGGGCTCCTGGCAGGGCGTGTTCGCGCCCGCGGCCACGCCGCTGGAAATCGTCCGGCGGCTCAACACCGAGATCGTCAAGATCATCAACATGCCCGATGTGCGCGAGAAGCTGACAGCGCTCGGCGCCGAGCCGGTGGGCGACACGCCCGAGCAATTCAGCGCATACGTGAAAGCCGAGGTCGTCAAATGGTCGGGTGTGGTCAAGAGGTCGGGCGCAAAGATCGATTGATGGGTGCCATCGCGCGAACGGTTTGTTCGGGCGGAGATAAGGTGGCATCGCGAAACGCGGTCGTACCCTGGCTCCGGCGCGTTCTTGCGGGTGCGGCCGTGGCGCTCGGTTGCGTGGCGACGTTCGGCGCGCACGCTGCGGACCCTTATCCGAGTCGACCGATTCGCATCGTGGCGCCGAGCACGCCGGGCGACGCGCCTGACGTCATCGCGCGGCTGCTTGCCGAGCGCATGTCGGCGGCGATGGGCACGCAGGTGTTCGTCGAGAACCATCCCGGCGCCGGTGGCGTGGTGGGTTCGGACATCGTGGCCAAGGCGCCTGCCGACGGCTACACGCTCATCATCGGCAACGCCGGGTCGCACGGCATCAACGCCGCGGTATACGCGAAGCTGCCCTACGACATTCAGCGCGACTTCGTCGCCGTGTCGCAGGTCGCGATCTCACCCAACATCATGGTGGTCAACCCGGGCATTCCCGCGAATGACGTCCAGCAGTTCGTCGCGTATGCGAAAGCGCGCCCCGGGCAGCTGAGCTACGCTTCCGGCGGCAATGGCAGCAGCGCGCACATGTCGATGGAGCTGTTCAAGTCGATGACCGGCCTCGACCTGGTACACATCCCCTACAAAGGCTCTTCGCCTGCGCTCACCGATGTGGTCTCCGGCCAGGTCGCGGTGATGTTCGTCAATCTCCCGCCGGCGGTTCCGCTGGTGAAGGCGGGAAAGCTGCGCGCGCTGGCGGTGACCACGCGGACGCGCTCGCCGCTGCTGCCTGAGGTCCCGACCGTGAGCGAATCGGGGGTTCCCGGGTACGAAACCGTTGCCTGGTTCGGCATTCTCGCGCCCGCCGCCACCCCCAAGGAGATCGTGGCGCGGCTTTCCAGCGAGATTGCCCGCATTGCGCGCTCTCCCGAAATGCGCGAGCGGCTGCTCGCGCTCGGCGCTGAGTCGGTCGGCAGCACTCCCGAAGAATTCGCTGCCGTGATCTCACGCGACATCGCCAAGTGGACGCCGCTCGCGAAGGCGGTCGGCATCAAGGTCGATTGATCGGCGTAACGGGCGCTAGCCATGTCGACGGTTTCGGCGCTGGAAGCGGTTTGCGTCAATGTCTCGCCCAAGACCAACTGGACGTTTATCCGGGTGGATGCGGACACTGGCGAGCGCGGCTGGGGCGAGTGCTCGCTCAACCGCTGGGAGGCGCTGCTCATCGCCGGGGCGGGCATGTTGCGCGGCGACATCGTCGGCAAGCCCGTCGAGCAGGCATTCGGCGCGCTCGACGCGATCGCGCATTCGCCGGGCGGCATGGTGATTCACGCGGTCAAGAGCGCCGTCGAACAGGCGCTTTGCGACATCCAGGCGCAGCGCGAGGAACTGTCCCTGCACGCGTGGCTAGGACAAACGCATCGCCACAGCGTCGCGGCGTACGCCAACATCAACCGAGGCATCGCGGTCAGGAATTCGGACGGGTTCGCCGCCGCCGCGCTTGCGGCGCTCGCCGCGGGCTACCGCCGCATCAAGATCGCGCCGTTCGACGGAGTGATTTCGCAGGATGCGCGGTCGACGCCGATCGACGAGCGCATCCGTCTTGGCGTCGAGCGCATTCGTGCCGTGCGCGCGGCGATTGGACCGGATGTTCCTCTCATGGTCGATTGCCACTGGCGTTTCGATCCTGAGCGGGCGGCCGCTTTGCTGCTTGCGCTTCGCGACGTGCGCCCGCACTGGATCGAGTGTCCGATCTCCGAGCATCCCTCTCTTTTCGCCGACATCGCAAGGCTTCGCGCGATCGCCAACGGGCACGGCATCGCGCTCGCCGGGGGCGAGGGTATTTTCGTCATCGAGCAGGCGCGCGCGATGTGCACCGCGAAGCTCTATGACGTGCTCATGCCCGACATCAAGTATGCCGGCGGCTATCGCGGCATGCTCGCGATCGCCGAGCTCTGCTCCGAATATGGCGTGCAATTTTCACCGCACAACCCTACGGGGCCAATCGCCCACCTCGCCAGCGTCCATCTATGTGCGGCCGCTCCGACGCTGTTGTGGCTCGAGCATCAGTGCGCGGAAACGCCGCTTTTCGATGCGCTGGCGGGCGGATGCGTCGCACCGCTAGTGGAAGGGGCTTTCGTCGTCCCCGACACCACGGGATTGGGGGCGGCGCTCGACGAGGATCTCGCGTCGTCGCTTCCACGGCGTCCTTTGCCCACCAGCGCGGTCCTGGACGAGCGCTTGGGCTGACGTTGGTCAGCATATACGCCTCGGCGCGGTGACGGCTCGGCTTACGTCGCGCTAGGCGACTCTGGTAAAATCGAAAACTTGGCCAAGTAGCTCAGTTGGTAGAGCAGCGGACTGAAAATCCGTGTGTCGGTGGTTCAATTCCGCCCTTGGCCACCAGATAAAACCGCCGTGGGCTAACCGTGGGCTAACTCTCGGCAGCGGGTCGCCTCCAGGCGCTTCCAGGGCGCCGCCCATACCGTTAGCTTGTTTCGCTAGGGCCTCATCGTGGCAACGCGGGAAGTGGTGTATCGCGAATTTGGACGAGCCGCTGAAGTTGCGCAACTGTTAGAAACGGAGTTGGGCACGGCGCTACTCGCCCTTGACGCGCTTGATAAGAAGACCTTTCTCCAACCGGACCCTGATGCCTATATCCGGCTACGCCACGCTATCGACAAGCAAACGCTCGGGCGTTCTGTCGAGCAAATTCGTAAGCGCCTCGGTCTAAAGGACGATCATCTAGACCGCTTGTTTGAACAGGCGCTCGATACGCGAAACCTGCTGTCGCATCGGTTTTATCCGGAGCATGGGCTCGCTATTCAAACTGCCGGCGGGCGTAAGAAAATGGTGAAGCATCTTGATGCAATCCATACAGAGCTTGTGGACGCTTATTTGGCCGCGCAGTACCTGTCGGGCCTCCTAGTGGCCGCTATTAAGTTGCTGAAGAAGGTTCACAACTGACATTTGTGCGGGGTCAGTGCTTCGGCGGCTGCGGCTTCGGTTTCTCGCGCCGCTCGGACGGCGGCGGGCGCTTGCGCTCGCTCATTGCAGCGTAGGCCGTGTGGGCATCACGATTTCGCCGACCAGCGGCAGATCATCTCGCGACGCCGCCAGCTTGGCGCGCGCTTCCTCGAGTACGCGGGGCGGCACGTGAGCGAACAGCCCCATCAACATTTCGATGATCGCTTCCAGTGCGTCGCGGCCGAGTTGTTCTTCGTCAGGCACGTCTCGACGCGGCCATGTGCGCCAGCCACGAATCGCCGTACTGGCGGAAGTTGGGTCCGTCGAAACCGAACACCGGGAGCGATGCTGCAGTCTGCACGCCACCGACCAGCACGTAGTCCTGTGCGTACCAGCCGTCCGTCGGCGGCATCGCGATCGCTTGCTGCGTCGGTGCCTTCGGCGCGTTCATGCTGCGTCCGGCACTGCGGGCAATCCGCCGGGTGCCGTGCCCGTAGTGGGCCTCGCGTAACCGGTAGCGGCATACACCGAGCGCCGCGCATGCTCCGCCACTGCCGCCTCGCGGGCCATATCCTCGGCCGTCTTTGGCTTCGGCGACCATCGCGCGACGTACTCGGCCTTCTCGCGTGCCTCGCGTTCGGCGGTCAAGATCGCCTGACCGGCGCGCTGCTCTGCGGCACGTCGACCCATGCCATCCAGCAGGCTAGCGGAATTGTCCGTCGCGAAACTCGGGCCGAGAATGTTCGCCCACGCTGCGCGATGTTCGGCGCTGATCGGTTCCGGCGGTGCACCACGCTTGCGCAGTTCGTCGATCGTCTTGCGGGCTGCATCCAGCGTGCTCGGCGTTACTGATTCCATCGTCGTGCTCCTCTGTCGTCGTCAGGGAAAATCAGTTGTAGCGGATACCGCGCGCTCGCATATCTTCCTCGAACACGCGCTGCATTCGTTTCAGTTCGGCAGCACTCGAAACCACGCCGCGCGGGGCATGGGGCGACGCCCCCACACCGCGCGCGGGTTGCATCGTGGACATGAGCCGTCCGGCGCGCGCCAGTGCGGCGCTCTGCAGCTTCGCGCGGTAGTCGCGGGCGACGGCATCGCCGTCTTGTTCGCGAAGATCGCGGAGCGCGGCGAGTGAGCGTTGCGTCGTCCGCGCGGTCGGCGGCACGCCCGCGCGCAGCGAGTCGTAGATCGAGTCGAGCGTGTTCCGCGCGGCGCTCACGGCCAATCCTTCGGCGTCTGCTCGAATGCGGCGCGGGCCATGTCGGCGTAGGTGCGCGACTGCGCGTTCGGATCATTGCCGTTCAAGCTGCCGTCTGGATTGAGCACCGAGACGTCGGAGTCATCGGCCAAGCGTCCACCGTGCAGACCAGCGCGCAACTTGCGCAGCGTCCGCAGGTTCGCGTCCATCTGTTGCTGCGAACAACCGCCCTCGGGAATTTTCACGTCGTCCTCCGCGTCGTGGAACTGCTCTGCTCGATCAGCGTAACGAAAGCGCAAGTGGTAAGTCAATCGACGCGAGTTGGTGTTTGGCGTAACGTGCGGCCGAGATGATCGGCAAAATTGCCGGTGTGACCGACAACACGGAGCTCCTCGTCATGGCTGGACAGTTCGGAATGCCTCACGTGAATATCCAGCAGCGCGTCGGCGCCATCGTCATCAAGCACACGCGGTTGGAGCACGTCCTGCGTATCTGCCTGAAGCGCCTGCACGACCGGTCCCTCGGCTCGCCCGAGTACGACAAGCTAATGGGGAATCGCCAGCCTGCGGAGCATCGAAAGCAGATTATCGAAGCCCTAGCAGCGAGCAAGCTGAGTGCGGACGAGCAAAAGGAAGTGCTGCAACTTATTTACGAAGCTTGGGACCTGTCTAACACGCGCAATTCACTCGCGCACGACACATGGGCGCGCAAAGCTGTTGGACAACCGTGGATGCTGGTCGACGATAAGGAAAAGGATAAGGCCAAGAAGGCGAAGCCCGTGCCGTCGATGGCGGAGCTCAAGCAACGCGCCGTCGACATAGATCGAGTGCGAAAGCGCCTTAACGATCTTACCAAGCCACTTCTCAAGCCCTAGCGCGGCACGTTTGCGCGAACCGAGCTCGCGTCGCCGCCCAAAAACGTAAGACTAGGCGCCGTGTCGCGCACCGTCGACAATGCGGCGAACGCACATAGCAGAGCAACAGCGGCATCAATCTTCCGCGCCGAGTAATTAAGTCCTCCAGGCTTCGTGAAGTAGCGCATTCCGGTGTCGGTGCTCTGGACCGTCGCATTGCCCAAGTGCGAACGCAGCAACGCGCTCGGCACGAAGCGCACCTTCCCGCGTAGGAGCTCGCGTTCGAAGGAATCTATCCAGGCGCCGATCTTCCATCCCTGCGGAACCGCGTTGATCGCGATCCCCAAGTCGTCGAGCCGGCCTTGTAGCGGCTTCATTCCGTACGCATCGGCGCCGAGCGCACACGGCAAGCCGCGAGCGTTGTAGCGTTCGATCGCGGCAAGCAACAGATCAAGATCGTCGCCGATGTTCTCCACGACGATCAGCGAACCGTCGGCGATTGCCGGCGACATATCGACCGCATTGCGGCGGAGCTCGTAGCCGCGCCTAGACACGAAGCCTTGTCCGCAAATACGGTAGCCGTTCGAATGCTTGGCGATGATCGTTAGCGCGGTCGTGTCGTCGGCGCCGCCCACGTCGATCCCGAAGGCGAACATTTCTGCACCGTCGAGAAAGTTGTCGGGCGTCAAGTCGGGATCAATGAACGGGTCGAAGTCGCGCTCCATGTTGATCCACGCTCCGATGTGTACCCGCGAGCGCGGATCGAAGTTCAATCGCTGACTTAGGAATACGCGCAAGTCATCCGACTGACCGTTGCTCGGCGTCGTGATATTCCCGCTCCATGCGATCAAGATCGACGGCGCGGCCGATGTTCGGATTCGCGCGCCACCAGTTCGCCGGATCACTCGCATCGAGCGTCGGCGGAATTTCGAAGATAACCGGCAGGAAGTGCGGATCGTCCACTTCGCCGGCCAAGACGCGACGCGCATAGGCGTCCACGTCGCGATAGATGCCGGCCGGCTCGTCCAGGCTGGCGGTCGTGATGTACACGATCAACGGCTCGTCGCGCGCCGCTTGTCCGGTTTCAACAGCGCGGACAAGGTTTGATCCTCGCTCGCCGAGCGTGCCGATGATGTGGAGCTCGTCGATAATCGCGACGTTGATGCCGCTGCCGATCGTCGCGGTTAACTCTGCGCTGGCGGCGACCAAGTTCCCGCCGGTCTTGCGGTCGTCGATGCGATTGATTGATAGACGCGGCTTGAAGCGTCGCAGCAACAGCGGATCGGCGCGGATCATCGCCGCCCAATTCGCGAGAGGTAGCTTGCTTTGGTCCTCGCGCCGGCTAGGCATAGCACTTGCGGCCGGCCACTTGTTCCAGTAGCAGCGCCGTCAACGCGATCACCGATGCGAGCAAGGTTTTCCCGCCCTTGCGCGCCAGCTTGAGATAGCAGCGCCGGATGATGCGCTTGCCGTTGTGCGTGTGACCGAATAGCGCAATGACGAGAGCTCGCTGCCACGGCTCCGCTACATCGCCGAAGCGCATACCGGCGAACGCGCTTCGGTGATCTTCAGCTCGCTCGCGACAGACCATGCCAGGGCGCCGAGCTCGTCGGGATCGCGCAACGCTTGCGGCGGGATCAACTGTTCCGGCGTCGTGCAGTCGATCCACGCAACGGCGAGCGGGAACAGGCGCGGCAGGCGCGCGACGGATGCGGCGGTCAGCGCGACCCCTTGCCGGAATTTTAAATCGCTCCTGCGGCGTTCTAGGCGGTCACGCGCGGCGGCGGCGTGCGTCTATCTGCGTCTAGGATCGCGAGCGCCGATTCGCGGGGCGGCTCCTCCTCGTCCTCGGCTTTCCATTGCTTTCGGCCGTCAGGGACGAGTCCAAGCGAGTGCGACCAAGAGCGCGCGAGATTCGATGCGGCATTGCGGGCGCCGAGCAACGGCGACGGCTCTCCGTCGATCACAATACCGCGCTCGATCAAGGCGCGATCGAGGACCTGCACCGAGCGCACGGCGCAAACGTAGCTTTGCAGCGCCGCGAAGATCGGCGTGGTTAGCCCGCTTGCGTGGAACGAGGAAGCCGGCAGCTGAAAGCCATATCGCCTTGCCTTCATCGTCGAGCTCGGGCGGTGATGGCGGAACGGTGTCGAGGGTACGCACGCGGGGTCGGGTCATGATCAAAGTCCTATTTCCAGGGGGTCAAAAGTCGAAAAACATTCGCGAGGAAGGCGCGACGGTTTTCAGGGGCTAATCGCAATTCTCCCGCACCGCCCCCCGTACCCCGCTGCCCCCGCGTCATTCATCGCGACGCAGCTTCGCGCGCAGTGCGCAGTCGTGCGAGCTCGTCGCGCAACGCTTCGCGCTTTGCGGCTTCGTGCCTGCGCACTTCGCCGCTTGTCTTTGCATTGTGGCATTGAGCGCACAGGCTGATCAGCTTGTCGGGGCGATAGAACATCAATCGCCAATTCGGATGCGCGTGTCCGTCGCGGTGATCGGCGAACAGTGGCGGCGGTGACGATCCCGCGCTCACTGCAACGCAGACACAACGGATGCTCCCTCAACTGTCGAGCTCGCATCGCGCGCCATGCCGGCGTCTGATACAGGCGCGAACGATCACGCGCTTCGGCGTCGCGTCCCTCGTCCGGTCTGGTGATCGGATGATTGTGCAGTTGCAACGGCATTCCCTCGCGCGGGTCGAGCACGCGCATCCCTTCGGTGTTCGGCTTCGGTCGCATGGTCAATTCCATTCTCTCGCTTTTTGTCGGCGGTGTAAGGCTCGCTCACTTGCACACCGGGTTCCAGGGGACGACCGAGCACGCGACCGCCCTCGTACACATACGTCAGCTTGCAGTCGGGGCCGAAGACTCGGCGGAATTCGGTGAGCACGGCGATCGCTTCGGGGAAGTCTGCGGGGTCGGGTTTGGACATGGGGGTGTGTTTGAAACCTTCGAACAAACCTTCGCAAACCTTCGAAGCGCCGGTCTAGTAAGTGATGTAGGGGCGTCTTGAAACCTTCGAAACCTTCGAAACCGTGGGATGTAATGTGGCAGGGGGGTCTGGAAACCTTCGAAAGTTTCGATCGAAGTTTTCGAAGGTTTTGAAGCACCCCTCCCCCTCTACATAGCACCGCCATCCATCAGGTGCGCTCCCTTGATCTTGTGTGTCGCGGTGTCGTCTTCCATGCCGAACAGCGGCATCGCCGCACGCAACAAGTCGCCGAAGTTGTGCAGCGCCAACGGATGCCGGCGAGCCGATGCACACCAAGCGCAGTAGCCTCGATGCAGTTGCGTCTGCGTCAACGGCTTCCACCAGTCGTCGGCTCTGCGCGTCGGCCTCATGTCGTCGTCGCGCTTGAGATCGACCCACTCGGGATCACCAAGCCACGCTCTCACCGAGTCCGTGCGGCCGCGCCACTTCTCCATCAACTTCGTGTGCGTGTCGGTTTCCACGAAGCGGCCGCCGTTCTCGGCCAAGTCCTTCGCGCCACGCAGAGCCCACGCCAGCACACCAGGGAGCTCCGTCGCGATGATCTTCTCGGCGAGCTTCACGTCGCGCCGGTTCGCCGGTCTTGTGTGTGTGAATTCGATGCACGACCAGCGCGACCAGAATGCGCCGCTATGATCACTCGTCGGCGGAAACCCGTTCGCGTTGAAGACGTGGCCGGCGTCATTGCGGAAACTGAACGGCCGGTGTGTGACGTGCCGTCCGTGCAATAGGTCGCGGCCGGTGACATTCTTGAACGAAACGCCGAGCGCGTGCGCGTCGTCGATTTCGCCAACGGTGTTTAGAATCTTGCCGGCGAGCGCGGCGACGTGATACTCGCGATCCCACATATGCGGCGGGATCGCAGCGACGCAGCGCGGATCGAACATGCTGCGCAACACTTCCTGCAAGACAGACTTGCCAGAGCGTTCGACGCCACGCCACAACATCGCCATCTGCATCCGTGCGGCGCTCGCGGTGACACAAGCACCGAAGTGCTGCGCGAGCAAACGGCGTTGCGCAGCGGAGTCGGCGTCCGTGGGCGGAAACGCGAAGTCGAGCAAGCCGCTGAATAGCGGCGTCGGGTGATCACGCACCGGAGCGCATTTGACCGTGAATCGGCACAAGTGCTCGGGCGATAATTCCTCGTTGAGCACGCTCGACCCGTTCATGTAGAAGAATCGACCGCCGGCCGCGACGCCCACCGGCGCATCATCGAATGGCGACGCATCGCGCGACAGACCGTCGCGGGCGCGACTGTAGACAAGACCGGCAATCCCCCGGTAGTCGCTGACTTTCTTGCAGCCGGGCTCGTTGATCGTGGTGCCGATGTTCATTGCAACGTCGTCGAGGTCGACGGCCTTCCATAGCCCGGTGTCTCCGACGAAGCGATACAGCGAGGCGGCATCGGCCAGCGGCGCGTGGTGATCGAGCGCCAGGAAGTTGTCGAAGGTTTGCTCGGCCATTTCCATGTGCGAGCGGGATTCGTTTGGCATCACCTACCCCTTTAGCTGTTTGATCACTTCTCGCGCGGCGCCGAGTGCGGCGAAAAAGTCGCCGCCGTGATGCAGTGTCATGAACACGTCGAACGCATCGCAGAGATGCGGGCCGAATTCGCCAGCGTGCGAAAAAACGTGATTCGGTTGCAGTTCGACCGCGCCGGGGATTCCACTCTCCGAGCCCGGCCGCAGCCAGGAGCGCATACCCGCCCGATCGCGCGCTTGCTGATAGCCGGCACGTTCCAACACGTCGCCGATATCGACCGTCGCATTGAAGTCGCCGATCACGCTCGGTCGACCAGCCGGCCGGTCTTGTTGCCGGCGCGGTGATCGAGCAACGCTTGCCAGGGCTCGCTCGCATCCTGCGATGCGCTGGAGAATCGGCGCCAGCCGGTCAAAATCGGTCCACAACGCGATCAACTGTCGCGGCAGGGGTGGTAGCACGTCGCGCCGGCCAGGAGCGCGCTGCCAGCGATAGTGCCACTCGTCGACGGTCGACGGCGGCAGCACGTCTTGTAGCTGGCCATCGCCGCCACGCAGTTCGAACGCGACCGATGCAACGCCGTTGCGTGTTACTGCCAAGACACGGCGCGAGTGTGGGAAGGCAGGCGCAGCGAACAGGAATTTCGCCCTATTCGGTTTGCCGGACGACCATTGCGGAGCGTCGAGCGTGTCGAGCTCAAGCGAAAGGAAGTCGAACATCGGCGCCGACAACGCGAAGTCGTCAACGTCGAGCACGGCGACGCGGGAATGCGCGAGCGCGAGCCCGATGTTCTGCGCGGTTCGTGTCGGCGGCTTGGGATCAATGCCCCATGCGTTGCCGATCGGGCGCTTGCTGTTCTCGTGCAGCGCCAGGACGGTATAGCCGAGCTCTTGATAGCGCCGCGCCGCTTGGGTTGTCGTCCATTGCGGCCGGTCTTGTGTGTTGCTAGAGTTCACCTTCGATCCTCCGTGATAGCGGGCGGGTTAGAAAACGGGGCGCAGCCGGCCAGGGCTGCGCCCCGTTGGGCGTCGATCAGGGCTCTGTGCCGTAGACGTTGCGCACGAACACGTCGCGGCCATTCTTTTTTGCGAGCTCGGCGAATTGCTCCGCTGCCGACCGGACGGTGAAGCGGCCGGAAATAATCTTGTCGAGCGGTTTGCCGCGCGAGTTCTTCACCTTCTCCAAGACCACAAAGCCGACCACGACCGGGCCGGAAAAAAGCGGCGTGCTCATGGTGTCGACTTCACCTTCGCCGCTTCGTCTTGCATCCATTGGACGAAGGTTGCGCGATCAGCGAACGATCGCTCGGGTGTGTCGATCGTTTTGTCGGGGGTTTCGATCGCCCAGGACGGTCCCGCATCTTCCGCGACCGTTACCGGAATGCGTTTAGGCACTCCGTCAACGTCGCGCAGAATCCATCCTAAAATCTGATCTGCGCCAACACCACCATCGCCGTGCATGGTGAGCACCGCGAATCCAGGCTCGGCGCGAATGATGATCGGATCAGCGCAGCGCGGGCGCTTGTGCAGAAGATCGGCGAGGTTCATGCCGCTTCGCCGCGTAGCACCTTGCGCACGATGCCCACAAAAAAGCGTTGCGAGCGTTGCGTCGAGCAGGGCGTGCGCGGGATGTACAACTTCCCGAAGCGCATATCGGCGCGGATGGATTCGACCGATTTGCCGCGCAGCAAAGCGATTTCGGGAATGCCGATCTCGGCTTCGTCGGGTAGGGCGTGAATCAGCGCCAGGGCACTAGCGCGTGCGGCAAGTTTCGGAGTATTCGACCCGCGTTGCGCGGTCTTCCCATGCGCGCGGCGGGCCTTGGTTGCGGTAGGCATCGTCGTCCTTTCTTTTGCGATGCCGCGAGATTGCGGCTTTCGTCCGTCGCGTTGATGCGACGGAAAGGACGTTACTGCTAGACGGCGGAAAAATGTTGCGCGCTAATTTAGCGCAAGGTGCGCAAGCAACGCTGAATAGCGGAAGAATGTTGCGCGTTAATTTAGCGCAAGTGCTAAGGGCTAGTGGTCGGCTCTCATTGCGTTGATTCGATCGGCCATCGCCAGATACTTGCGCACGTCGGAATAGATGCGTCGCCAGCGACTAGCCGACAGGGCGATGCGAACACCGGGCAGAATCTCGACGTTTTTCTCGGCTGCGAGAGCTTTGGCGGCAGCGTGCTCAGTGATGTCGCGCGCACGCATCACTGCGGCGACGGCGTTGTGTATCGCCAGGGCTTCGTCGAGGGTGTATCCCTTCGGGCCGCGCTTGTGTCTCTGGTACAGAGCGGCGCGGCGCATAAACTCGCGGGATGCTTCGCTCATCGCGCCCGCCCATGCAACACCGCTTCCCACTTCACAAGCCACGGCCGCAGATCTTCGGCTTTGACTTGCACATAGCCGGCGGTCACGTCGGCAGACTTCGCCGGGTCTGCGTGCGAGAGTATCGCCTTGACGACGTAGGCGGGCGCGTGCGTGCCGAGCCAGGACGCGATCGTGCGGCGTAGATCGTGCGCGCCAGCGTCGACGCTGATCAGGTCGAAGACGCGCACGCTGATTCGATCGAGCGGCATATCGCCATTGCCGAACACGAACGCCGAAGCCGGCGCAGCTTCACGGCGCCGCTTCAACAGTGCCAACAGGCGCGGCGGAATCGGCAGCGTGTGCGACCGCCCGCCCTTCATGCGCTCGGCCGATAGTGTGATCGTCGCGGCGGTCAGGTTTACTTCCTGCCAGGACAAGTGCAACGCTTCCCGCAAGCGCAAGCCAGTTGTGGCGATCAATAGCAGCGCGTCGCGTTGCGTGCCGGACAAAGACCGGCCGCGTGAAGGCTGCGAAGGTTTCGAAGGTTTTGGCGACCCTCTCCCCCTAATAGCGGCTTGGGGTTCGTCATCCGGCAGCGCGAGCACATCGCGTCGCCATGCCTTGAGCTCGGCGGCGTCCAGGCTTCGGTCGCGGCGCTTGGCGCCGTTCCAGGCGCGAGCGGCCTTCACCATCGCCAGCGGATCGCGCAACGCGAGCTCTACGTTGTGGGCGTCGGCGTGCGCCAGGGTGTAGCGGTAGACCGCACGCAGCACGCGCAGCGCACCGTCTGCGCGGGCCGGTGACGCCGCCGAACGCTCGCGGTGTAGTCTCGCCACTGTCGACGCATCGAGCGCCGCCAGCGGTCGCGTGGCATAGCTGCCGAACGCGGCGGCTATGTCCTCGCGGTAAGACCGGATCGTTGTCGGCCGCAGCGTCGCCGCTGCGATATACTGATCGAGCGCCGCTTGCAGTGTGATCGCGCCGCGCTTCGGCTTGTCGATCGTCGGATCGTTACCGGCCGCGAGCTCGGCGCCCACCGCTTCGGCTTCGGCGCGGTATTCGGCCAGGGGTTTGTCGCCGACATTGCCAAGTCGGACGAACACAAGCCGGCCGGCGCCGCGTTGCTTGCGGCGAACGTAGAGCACGCGCTCCGACAGGGTACAGCGACAGACGAAGCCGGCCGTGGAATCGTCGGCGTATTCAACCCGCCGGTCTTGTGGTGTGGCCAGCGGCAGTGCAGCGAGGGATCGTTCAGTGAATCGGAAGCGATGGGCTAACCGGGGGCTAACTTTGGACATTGCGTTACCTTTCGTTAATCCGTGTGTTATTGCGTTGTTACGCAATGATAACACGATATAACGGAAGGTCGCAGGCTAACGCGCTATGCGATCAAATAGGACTGAAAATCCGTGTGTCGGTGGTTCAATTCCGCCCTTGGCCACCCGATTTTCAAGCTGGCAAGCACTGATCGCCGCAGTTTGCGCGAGCGATCACCGATTTCTTTGGGACAACCAAGAGGCCGGAGGAACCATGCTCAAGCTACGCCATCTTTTGCCGATCGCAGCGCTTGCGGCCGTATGGAGTTATGCCTAGCCGTCGTCTGCCGAGACCATCATCGACGAATGGCAAAGCGTAAAAGTGCCGCCGGCCCCGCAGCTCAAACCCGTGACGCTCGATCCCAAGACGACGGCGCTCCTGGTGATCGATATGATCAAGCAGACGTGCAACGAGAAGATGCGTCCGCGTTGCGTCGCCGAGGGTACCGCGTCGCATAACGGCCTGCTATTCACGTCGGTCATGGCCGCCCTGCGTGGCTTCAACGTCGTCGTGCCAGTGGATGGAATCGCGGGTAATAACGCCTATGAGGACCAGATTGCCGCTTACACGTTGACGAGTTCGATCGTCTACAAGGTCACGCTGACCATCATCGATATGATCAAGTTTCAATAATCGTGACAGTTAGTCGGTGCCGCGGCTCAGAGCAGGTAAAATTTTGGAAAGGTCGTCGTGGGCAGACTGTGTGAGAAGTGAGCAAGTTGGATAAAGCAAGGCCGCATCCAAAATGATGCGGCCTTTTTCTTGTGCTAAGTTGGGACGAGGATCGTGGTCAGGGAACGCTGCTGCTGCCCGCCGATGATCTGAGTTTGTTTGCTAGCACGACCTCCTTTCGCTAAACTTCCGCTCTAGATGTCCCCACAGAGCCGCCGGTTGGGCGAAACAGGAGCGCGATGATGAGCCTCTGGCAGGACTTCTTGACCAATGACGGAACGATCATCCACAAGTGGGTCCACTACTTCCCAATCTACGAGCGACACTTCGCTTGGTACCGGAACAAGTCGCTCACGTTTCTCGAAATAGGCGTCTCTAGAGGCGGCTCGCTCGC
The DNA here is from genome assembly GCA_963816915.1 of uncultured beta proteobacterium. Lineage (GTDB taxonomy): Bacteria > Pseudomonadota > Gammaproteobacteria > Burkholderiales > Casimicrobiaceae > PALSA-1003. The sequence goes on along the minus strand of CAWFMK010000004.1, from coordinate 272,994 downwards.
GATGTGGCAGCGTTTCTTTGGACCGCTCTCTCGGATCATTGGAATAGACGTAAATCCCCAGTGCAAGTCGCACGAGTCTCCCGGCGTGTTCGTGCGCATTGGCGACCAGAGCGATGCGCAATTCCTAGAAGCGCTCATCGACGAGTTCGGCGTCCCGGACGTTGTGCTTGATGACGGCAGCCATCGCATGGAGCACATCGCGAAGTCATTCTACTTTTTGTATCCGAGAATGCCGAAAAACGGCGTTTATATGGTCGAGGACCTGCACACCGCATACTGGGAAGAGTTTGGTGGCGGCGCGTCGAACCCCGATTCGTTCGTGAACCTGGCCAAGAGCTTTGTAGATCGGCTGAACGCTGACCACAGTCGCGGCGCAATCGCACCAGATTTCATCACACGCCAGACCTTCGGTATAAGTTTCTATGATAGCGTCGTGGCATTCGAGAAAGGCGATGTTTTTCGCAAAGAAGCGCTAAAGACAGGCCACCACCAGATGCTGCAGGAGGTGCGCACGGGACTCGGGAAAATCCTGAAGAAGTAGACTTGGTGACTGTGATTCAGCGCCGACCGGGTGGCGAAACAAACCTCGAATTTCTCACGCTGAAGCTCCGAGACAGTCTCGCCCAGTGTGTCCGCAGACCGTCGCTGCGGTGTTCTTCCCTGTTCCTCGGGCAATTCATCCCTAGCCGCGATTGCGGCTGGCGTCTTTTCGGCGACGAACACGTCCGTCGGATTGGCCCCGATGGCTACGTCGTGGTTTACAAGTGGGTAAGTCTTCACGAGTTTGGTGACATCTCGCGCGCATCGAATATCCTTTTCGATTCGCAAGAGCGTATTAAGTGTTCTTTGCGCCTGTGTCGACCGCGGGCTCATCGACATCAAACAAAACGATGTGCAACTTGGCATCAGCGGTTATGGGGCCGAATGTTAGTCGCGCCGTAATCAGATGCACAGCTTCCCGACCAGGCCGCCGGTCGCTATTCTAGGGTTGCCGGCGCACAAGCGGTATCGTCGGCGGCGCATCGGCATACAAACAGCCGGTTCGCTTTGTGCCGGGATACACCGTAAAGGAAAACGGCAAGATGTTACAGCGCGCCAGATTCTTCGCCGATGGTGAAACGGTGTTAGACGTCGGCTGCGGCCCGGGATACCTTGCCGAATACCTGGCGAAGCAGAAGAATTGCAGTGTCGTCGGTGTCGAGCAAGATCCTCGACTGGCGGAGATTGCCAGGCGAGTGTGTGCGCGAGTTCACGAAGTCAACCTAGAGAGCGAAGGACTCAGCAAAATTCAAGGCAAATTCACCGCCGTTTTTTTTGGAGACGTTATCGAGCACGTGCGAAACGCCCCTGAGTTGCTGCGCCAGGCGGCCGGGTTACTCGAGGTCGGCGGAAGAGTAATCGTCTCAACGCCGAATTTTGTGCATATCAAGAACCGCGCCCGCGTGCTGTTCGGAAGTTTCGAATATAGGGAGGCCGGTCTGCTCGACCGAACGCACGTGCACTTCTATACCAAACGAACCCTTTTCAAACTGCTGGATGAGACTGGCTTTCGTGTAGTAAAGACTGATTTTACGACCGGAGTCATGAATCTGGCCTCGTTCCAAAACCGCGCACTGCACGTTCTGGCCAGAGCTTATCCGAACCTCTTCGCCTATCAATTCATTGTGGCAGCGGTACGTCGATGAAGCGCAGTGTCGCAAGTTCAAATATTCGCCGGTTCACTGCGGCCCATTTTCCAATGCAGCGCCAGAGTCAACAGTAGGGCGAGAACCAGGCCCGTCAGCAAGCCACCGGCAGCATGTGCCAGAAGGGATGGCCCGGCGCGCGGAGGTCGTTCCGGCGGCGCGCGCAGTAAAGTGTATCCAATGACGTAGCGACCGCGAAACACGCTTAATTCGGCTTCGATAGTTGACTGCGCCTCGCGGATCGCATCGGCATCGGCCACTCCGCGCGGCGAATCCGATCGTGCAATCGATTCCAGCTGAGCCATGTAGTTGCGACCCGAGAATGTCGCGGCGTTCAATTTTCCCGCCTCATCGAAGACAGACCTCATCCAGGTCAGTTGCCGGATCTTACGTTCCGATTCGCTTATTGAATCGCGAATGCCGATTGCTTCGGATGACGCGCCGACCAACTGGGTGACCGGTGTAAGGTAGCGCGCTCCTCCATCGGCGATGGAGACAACCTGCCGTGAATCTCCTCGGCTAGCCTGCGGGTAAGTTGCGTTCAGCTTCTGCAATTCCCCGATCTTTGTCTCCACCCGTGCGAGCGAGGCTCGATCCGCCACTATTTTTGCCTCGAGACGGTCGCTGGATGTCGCCAAGGCGCCGCGCTGGGCCGTCACGTACTCCACCAGCGCGCTTTTCAAAGCGCCATCGGCAAACGCATCCGCAAACAGGATCGCCATCCTGTTGGCCATGGTCCGGTCGGAGGATTCGGCGCGAGTCTGGACTGCGACAATTTGCTGCCCGGCGCTCGGCGGCGGCGCAACGGAGGTTTCCCTGAGGTCCGAACGAGAGATCGTATAAATCGGTATGAAGTGGTCGGCGAAAAATGGATCGCGCGCAGCGTCGCGGGCGGCTACCACGCGAACGTCGTCCCCCTGAAAAATTCGGCCCGCAATGTCTGAGATGACGGCAGGATCGCTCGCCGCTTCGATGACGCGCTTGAATTCTGCAAGTGTGAGATCGGGCGTGCGAAGTGTAGCCCGGGCAATGTAGCTTACTGTCAGCCAGACGAAAACGGCATAAGCCAGTGCAAAAGCAGTTGTCAGAACGGCGACCTGAAGCCAATGCGCGGTCACGATCGCCCACGGCCTTGACAATGAAACGATTGCTTCGTCGCTAGTCATTGCAAGACTTCAGATTTCGGCAATCGCGGCGCGGCCGGATCGGCATTCGACTTACCTTCGCTCCGTGGAACTGGGTATGACGACGGTCTTGCACTAAAATAATACGTTTATGCATGCAACCATGAACCGCCTCCTGATTCTCGCTCCAGGCTTGAATGGCGGCGGCGCCGAGCGTCAGCTGATGCTCGTTGCTACCGGGCTGATGAACCGTGGCTGGGAGGTACACATCCTGACGATGGCTTCAGGTGGAAGGTACTGGGCAGAACTTGCGGAATCCGGACGCATAAAACTGCAGAGCCTGAATCGCCGTGGTCGCTGGGACTTTTCCATTATATCGGAGTGCGTGCGATATGTCCGAAGACACCAGATCGGCATTGTCCAGGGATGGATGCAGCCATGCAATACGTTTGCGGCGTTGTGCGGTCGCATCACTCGGCGGCATGTCGTTCTCGGCGTCAGGACGATATCGCGCGCGGTGTACGGTATCGGCCCAAGGGTCTACTTGCGGTCGGAGCCCGTGTTGGCCAAGTGGGCGCGGGCGACGGTAGTCTGCAATTCGAGGACCGGCGTCACGGAGTGGCTGGATTGGGGAATGCCAGCCGAGCGTCTCCACCATATTCCAAACGGCTTGCTTCTGCCGCAGCGGCCGCTGACGCCACCCTTTGCGGCATCGGGGCCGATGCGCATCGGCATGCTGGCCCGGCTGGACCCCGTCAAAGGCCACGACATCGTGCTGCGTGCGTTGGGAGTCCTGAAGGATCGAGGGCTGGACTTTCGCTTCATTAACTGGGGAGAGGGCGATCCTGCTGCGATCGAACGGTTGCGGGCAAGCGCGGATGAACTGCGAATCGCCGACCGGACGGAGTTTCGCACTGCGTGCGACAGCCCATGGGATGCCCTTGAATCGATGGATGTGTTCGTATCCGCCTCGCTGGCAGAGGGCATGTCCAACTCGATCATGGAGGCGATGGCCGCCGGGCGCGTCGTGGTGGCGACAGACGTGGGCGACACTTCGTTGATCCTGGGACCATCCGCGAGCCCCAGCGGGTTTCTATTTGCTCCCACTGCAGCTGCGCTTGCGGAGGCAATATCCGCTGTCGCGTCCGAGCGCGATCGCGCGTCGCAGTTCGCGGCGCGCGCCGAACGAAAAGCCGCAAGCGAATTCTGCGTTTCGGCGATGGTGGACTCGTACGAATCCGTCTACGCCAAGCTGGCATCGTCGAATTCGTCGAGGGATTAGAGTTGGCCGTTCCCTGCAGGAGGAGCATCGTCTGGATCAAGGAAGAAGGTTTAGGCACGCCGCCGCCGGTAAGGCTCCTCGCCGGCCGCGGCTGGTCCACGCATGTGCTCGGTTTCGGTTATGACCGTTTGCGCCGGTTCCGCATAGGACGATGGATTCGCCTGGGCGTCGCCATCGGACACGTGGTTGCCGTTGCGCTGGGATGGAGACGAGCTACCTTGGTCGTAGGAACGCATTACGCCGGTTTGTGCGCTGCGCTAGCGCGCTCGGTGTGGCCTCCGGCGCGGTTCGCGGTAGTGGTCCATTCAGTGTATGCTGTTCCGCAACCGCTCGATCGCGGGGTTTTGAAGTGGTTTGTCCGAGCGGGGCTGCGAAACTGTGATGCGGTGATCGTCAATGGCACCGACATAGGGCGACAAATCCTTGCCGCGCAACTCGTTGGGTCGCCAAGCAGCATCTTTCTTCTGCCGGATGGTCCCCCCGAGATTGCATCACCGGCAAATCGCGATGCCAAGTATGCGTTCTCCGGCGGCAGCAGCGCGCGTGATTGGGACGGGCTGGTCGCCATCGTGCGAGCGACGAGCGGCGAAGTTGATTGGGTCGTCGCGTGCCCTGCGTCCGTAGGGAGACGGTTCGTCGATATTCCGCACGTGCGTATTCTCACCGATATCCCGGTGGCCGACTTCGATAAGTTGATCGCCGGAGCGTCCATCGTTGTTGCCGTATTGCTCCAGGACAAGATCGCTGGCGTTACGCTGATTCGTTCAGCACAAGTCGCGGGCGCCGTGGTCATCGCGTGCGGATCCGCGTACCTGCGCGAATATATAGAGTCCGAAGTGGACGGTGTGCTTGCCAGCGATATCGAGGATGCCGTGCAATGGGTCTTCGCCGCCTGGCGCGACGAATCCTGCGCCGCGCGCCTCCGACACGGAGCGCGTGCCCGATCTGAACTCGATCGGCGCAAGTGGCTGGAGGCCAATGTCAGGCTCGCCGACTTTCTCGAGCGAATCGACAAATCCCGCGATTCATCGGAATCGCGGACGAGTTGACTCGGGAGCGACACGAAGTGTGCGGAATAATCGGTTACTCGGGTCCAACCTCGCGATTGCGGGAACTTTCCGGAGCGCTGGAGCTGGGATTGCAAAGCCTCTCCCATCGCGGGCCGGATGACCACGGGACATGGGAAGATGTTCGCGACGATGAAGTGCTGGGTCTCGGCCACCGTCGACTTTCGATCATAGATTTAAGTCCGTCCGGACACCAGCCGATGGTGTCGGCCAGCGGACGCTACTGCACCGTGTTCAATGGCGAAATCTACAATTTCAAGGAGATTCGGACCGAGCTCGCGGCTCATGGCGTTCATTTCAAGAGCACGAGCGACACGGAGGTCGTGCTGGAGGCGTACGCGCTCTGGGGAATTGCAGCGATCGAGCGCTTCATTGGAATGTTTGCTCTCGCGATATGGGATCGGATCGAGCAGCGCCTTTTGTTGGTTCGTGATCGGGCGGGCGTCAAACCACTCTATTTCTTTCTCCATGATGGAATTTTCGGTTTTGCGTCGGAGCTGCGCGGTTTGCAGCCATTTCGATCCTGGCCGCGCGAGCTCGACGGTGGCGCGCTCGGCGAGTTCTTTCAATTCGGGTATATCGCCGGCAATCGCACGATCTTCACAGCGGTGCGCATCGTCGAGCCGGGCACATGGGCTAGCTATTCGCGCTCGGAAGGCTTGCGTACGGGCCGATATTGGGACCTCGAGACGGCGGCGTCTACGCTCGACGTGCCGCGCGACGAGCGCGCCGCCAAGGAGCACCTGAGCGAGCTGTTGGAAAGCGCATGCGCGTATCGCCTGGTATCCGACGTGCCGGTCGGAGTGTTCCTTTCCGGCGGTATCGACTCGTCGCTGGTGACGGCCATCATCGCAAGCCGACTGGGCGCCGACACACGAACTTATACGATCGGCTTCGCTGAGCCCGCCTACGACGAGTCGCAATGGGCGAAGGCAGTCGCGGCGCACCTGGGAACGCACCATAGGTCCGAACGCTTGACGATGGATGAAGCGGAGCGGGCGGTCGAATGCTGGGGCGACCTTTTCGACGAACCGTTCGGCGACACGTCGGCCATCCCGACGATGCTGGTCGCGCGGCTGGCGCGCACCGAAGTCAAGGTTGCGCTTTCCGCCGACGGCGGCGACGAATTGTTCGGCGGCTATGTCAACTATGCGACGATCCCGAACAAGATCCGCGCGCTTGAACGAGTTCCCGCGCCATTGCGCAGATTCGCAGGACATGCAATGAACAGCCGCGGTGGCGCTGCACTTGCGGAGAGTATTCTCGGAATGCGCTCCCGTGGAACTTTCGACAAGTCGGAAGATCGGGTGCGCAAGCTTACAGAGGCGCTATTGGGGGGAGACGGCACCAGGGTGTTTGAACTCGCGATTTCCCACACCACGCCAAACCAGGTGCGACATCTGCTCGGAACCCGAGCGGTGCTGCGACCAGGCTTGGATTCGACTTCACCGTCGCTCGAAGAAGCGATGATGCGCTGGGATTTTCACCACTATCTCCCCGGGGACATTCTGGTCAAAGTCGATCGCATGACCATGCGGGTCGGACTCGAGGGGAGAGAGCCATTGCTCGATCATCGATTGGCAGAGTTCGCCTTCGCCTGCCCGCTTCGATTCCGGATGGGACCGCTGGGCGCGAAACATTTGCTGCGCAGCGTACTCTACGATCTGGTGCCGCGGCATTTGATCGACCGTCCCAAGCAGGGTTTCGGAATTCCGCTGGCGTCCTGGATGCGCACCGGCCGCCTTAACGCTTACGTCCGCGACCTCTTGAGCGTCGACTCCTTGTGGGGTTCCGGGTTGGTCGATCCGGTTGCGTTGAAACGTGCCGTCGACGGATTCTTGTCCGGGGCGCGCGTCGATCCGCATCGAATCTGGCTGTTCGTCGCCTTCGAATTCTGGCGCAGGAAATGGCTTCAGGGACACGGCGCCTGAAGGTGTTGCATGTCTCGAACATGTGGCCGGCGCCCGGCATGCCGCATTTCGGTGTGTTCGTCGAGGCGCAGGTCGACAGTCTTCGACGGCGTGGAATCATTTGCGAGGTCGTGCATGCTCGCCGGGACTACGCAGGCCTGCGACGCCGGACCCGGTTGGCGCTGCGCGCAGGCGCATTCGACCTGGTGCATGCACACTTCGGCTACACCGCCGCGGTCGTGGCCGACGTCTGCGCCCGTTTCCGGACGCCCTTGCTCGTCAGCTACTGCGGAGGTGATATCAATGGCGAGGAAGGTCCTCTCGCGCGAAGAACGAGGTCGTGGGTAGGCTCCGTCGCAAGCCGCTTGGCCGGCTTCGCGGCTTCCGCGATCGTCGTCAAGACAGCGGCGATGCTAGAACAACTGCCGCGCCCGCTTCGGAAACGGACCGAAATCATTCCCAACGGTGTCGATCTGAATTGCTTCGTTCGAGCGAGTCGCGACGACGCGCGAGCGCGTCTCGGTTGGGACGATGGAGCTGTTGTCTTGTTCGGGGGTCGCCGCCTCGATCCTACGAAGAACTACAGTCTTGCCGAGGCTGCGGTGCAGGAGCTTACCGCGCGAGGCATCGCGGTAAAGCTGATTCCCCTGGAAGCCGTGCCGCACGATGAAGTCCCCCTCTGGCTGTGTGCAGCCGATGTAGTCCTGTTGACGTCACTACGCGAAGGGTCTCCGAATATCGTCAAGGAGGCCATGGCGTGCGACTCGCCGGTTGTCGGAGTGCCGGTGGGAGACGTCGCGTGGCTGCTCGAAGGCGTGGCGAATTCGCGGCTTTGTTCTTATGAGGTGATGTCGGTGGCCGACGGCATTGCCGAAGTACTCGCAGCGAACCCGCGCGGTGGACGTGAAAGGATCACGGCTCTAGGACTCGATGCCGAATCGGTGGCAGGCAAGTTGGAAGCGTTGTATCTGAAGATTCTGAAACGGCCTTCGCCATGATCGGTCGCTCTTGGCATCGCGCTCCATGGGGGATGGCCCTCATCGCGGCCGCGCTGGCGCTGTTCGATGTGCAATTCAGTGTCGCCGGAAGGATGGTTACGCTTGCTGCAATGGTGATCGCGTTGGCGGGCGTGCTTGCGGCGCCTTTGGCCGACGCAATGCTCATAGGAATCGCCGCGTCATTGTTTCCTGGCGATGCTGCGCTGTTCGGCGTGACGCTTGCGTTATTGTACCGGGTGATAAGAATCGGGGGCCTGCGTTTCAGCGGCTCACTCCGATCGCTGCTGCTTTTTGGATTCTTCATTTCCGCGGCAGCCTCGGCCCTTTTCGGCCTGATAACCATCGGGGCGCGCCCTTTGCAGTGGTTCGTCTGGATGGTGACGTTGGGCGCGCCATTGCTTCTGCTTGGCGCCGCTTGTCCACGCCTTCCGGATCAGATCGCTCCTCTTCTCTCGCGCTTTCTGCTATTCGTGCTGTGGTTGCAAGTCCCGATCTGCATCGTCCAACTCATTCGCCATGGCGAGCCGGAACCCGGTGATTGGTTCGCCGGCACATGGGGTAACGCGAATCTGGTTGGGCTGTGGGGAGCAGCCACACTGTCGGTGTGCGTCGTGCGTCTGTTGACCCGAACGGCTGCCTTGGATGGAAGGCGAGCCTGGATGATGGGGTGCGCTAACGTCGTGGCCTCGACCTTCCTGGTTTGGGGTGCCAGCGCGAAGCTGTATTCCGCATGCATTTTCGGCGCCGCCGGTCTCGTCATCGTGATGCTTATGGTCGTGGGTACGGACTTATCCCGACTCCGAACCGTGCGTCGATCGAGCATGGCGATTCTTGTGATCTTGCTGATGGGCGTGCTGGCGCAATCGTGGGTGCGGGACAACTTCGAAGGGCTCGTCTCTAATTGGGAGAATTCCGAAAAGAGGATACTGCTTACGCGCGTGTTCTTCGAACTCGGACAACGCTATAATTCCATTCTTGGTGTGGGGCCCGGGATGTTGGGGTCGCGGGCCGCGAGTGCCGCGTCGGCTGACATCCTTTATAAGGAGACCGAAGGCCCGTTCGCAAGCTTGTTGGGGCCTGCTCCGGAGCCCGAACGTTGGGCCATGTATGGATTGTGGGACGCGGAGGTGGCGCAGGAAATTACCAACAAGAGTGCAATCTTGACGATGCCTTTTTCCGGGTGGGGCTCGCTGCGCGCCGAACTCGGATGGCCTGCGGTGGTTGTGCTGGCCTTCTATTTTGTTTCGCTCGCCTGGCAAATGGCGATCATTGCCGCTGGGCACCCTGGCGCACGCGGCATCGGGATTGCCGCTGCGGTAGGGTGTGTTGCGCTGGTACCGATGCTGTTCTTCGACAACATACTGGAGCAACCGCACTTCATCGGGCCACTCGCAATCCTCGTGATAGCATCACGCGGGGTTGCCGCTGACCTTGATAGGAGAGCGAAGGCTTCGGCGGTCGTTCGGGCGACGGCGTTCGAAACGCCTGCGGATCGCCGGCATCCGCATTCGTTGCGAGCGTGAAGACGCCTGTGAACGTACTGGGCGTATCGGACACACACAATGCATCGGCGGCGCTGATAAGCGATCGCGTCGGGCTAGTCGCGTTGCAGGAAGAGAGACCGACGCGGGAAAAGAATCATTCCGGGTTTCCGTACAAGAGCATTGAATTCGTGCTCCAGCACAATGGATTGAAACCATCCGACGTCGATGTCGTCGCATTGGCGGGAGTACATCAACCCCCCGATCGCGACCGGCAGGGCATTCTCGCAGAGTTCGAGCGGACAGCCACGCACGCCTCTCGACTGAAAGGATCGCTTCGCAGAACGCCGGTGTTCGCGCTTCACAGGGAGGTTCGGCGACGTGAACGTCTGTCGAAAGTTCTCGGCATGGGGTTTCGATCTGAAGCGATTCGGTTTGTCGACCATCATACGTGTCATGCCGCTTCCGCCTATTTCGGTCGAAGGGAGTTCGCTGATCCGGTGCTTGTCATTACCTGCGACGGTGCCGGGGACGGTCTGTGCTCAACGGTAAGCGTCGGCGCCGACGGGAAGCTGCGCAGGCGCTTCGCTGTGCCGTGGTCGGAGTCGTTCGGCATTCTGTATGCGCACGTGACATTTCTTCAGGGGATGGTGCCGCTCGAGCACGAATACAAGATGATGGGCATGGCTCCCTACGCAAAGGGTGGTCCTGCGACACAGGTCGCCGACCGACTGAGCGCGTTGTTCGAGTGGGCGGGGGACGGCAGTCCAGTGTGGCATCGCCGTAATGGCGTGCGGCATATGTACTACGTTCAGCCGACGCTCGACGAAATCTTTCGTCGAGAACGCTTCGACTCGATCATGGCGGGCACCCAACTCTTTACCGAGCGGATGCTTTGCGAACTCGTGCGACGCGCGGTGCGCGCGACAGGGGTTCGCCGCGTTGCCGTGTCGGGCGGCGTGTTCATGAATGTGAAGGCGAACAAGGAGATCCTCGCGCTGGACGAGGTCGACGAGTTGTTCGTGTTTCCTTCCTGTGGCGATGAAACCAATGCGATTGGAGCGTGCTACCTCGAATATGCCAGCTCGCGCAGCGTGGACAATCTTCCGAGCATCGGTGCATTTTTCCTTGGCCCATCGTGGTCCGGCGCTGAGGTTGACGCGGCGTGCACGAGGGCGGTGGCGCTCGGCATGACCGTTACGCGGACAACGGGCATCGAGCATGAAATTGCCAAGCTCCTTGCGCAGGGAGAGGTGGTCGCTAGGTTCTGGGGGCGCGAGGAGTTCGGTGCTCGCTCGCTTGGCAACCGCGCGATTCTGGCAAACCCGGTGAGACGGGGTGTCATTCAGGAAATTAACGAGGCGGTGAAGAATCGTGACTTCTGGATGCCCTTCGCCGCATCCGTGCTCGACGAGTCCGCGCCACTGTACTTCGTAAATCCGAAGCGCGCCGCGAGCCCATACATGATCTTGTCCTTCGATACGACGCAAAAAGGACAAGACGACTTGGTGAACGGCATACACCCGTACGATAAAACCTGCCGGCCCCAGATCGTGAGTCGAGAAGCGAATCCCGATTACTGGAAACTGATCGACGAGTTCCGTAAGCTCACCGGGATCGGTGGGGTAGTCAATACCTCGCTCAATCTCCATGGGGATCCATTGGTGCATACGCCGCTTGACGCTATTGCGGTGCTGGAGAGGTCCGAGCTTCGGCACCTGGCGTTGAACGAGTTTCTTGTTCAGAAGGCTGATCCAGACCGATGAGCCGCACGCGCATTGCGGGAGTCGAGATTGATCGCCTGACGCCGCGTGATGCGGTCGAGCGGATTATCGCGCTGGCGCATACGCGCGGCCGGCACATTGTGGTGACCCCCAATCTCGACCATATGATCCGTCTGCAGAGCGACAAGGGGTTTCGAGGCGCGTATGCCGCGGCGACCCTCGTGCTGACGGATGGAATGCCTTTGGTCTGGGTAAGCCGCATCGGAAAGACACCTCTTCCAGGGCGTGTTGCAGGTGCTGATCTCGTCCAGCCGGTCCTCACCGAGGCCGAGCGCAAAGGCTGCTCCGTCTTCTTTCTCGGTCCGATGCCGAAGACGCTCAAACTTGCCCTGAAGCGTTGCGCGCTCGAGTTTCCGGGCTTGCGAATTGCTGGAATGCATGCCCCTCCCCTGGGTTTCGAGCACGACCCAAGCGAGGATGCGGCATGCGTTGCTGCAATACGCGAGGCACGACCGGACATTGTCTTTCTTGCACTGGGAACGCCAAAACAGGAGCTGTGGATCGCGAGACATCGCGGCGACCTGGATTACGGAGTTGCCCTTTGCGTTGGAGCAGGTATCGATTTTTTTGCAGGTGTGCAGCAGCGATGCCCGAAATTTCTCGCACGGATCGGGGCAGAATGGATATGGCGTCTGCTGCGCGAACCGAAGCGCCTTGGACGTCGTTATGCCCAATGTCTGTTGTTCGTACCCGAACTGGTGTGGGAGCAGATTAGGGATGCTCGGCGAAGCAAAGCCAACAGCTAGTGCGTCGCCTGTTGCGTCGATACGGGGCCCCGGTCGTCCTCGACCCACCGGCGTAACGCGAGGCTTCAGCAGCCTGTTGAGCGGCACGGTCATGGCGATCGACATGCTTGCCGTGGCGGCGCTTCTTTACTATTTCACGGTCGAGCGGACCGGCGGCTTCGCGTCGCCCTACGTGACGCTCGCTGCAACGACGGCGGTCTTGATGCCGATCGTCTACCGGGCGAACGATGTTTCGCATCGCATGCGACTCGGCGGATGGCTCCTCGAGTCGAGTGTCCTCTTGCGCGCCTGGGTGATCACGCTGATGTTCCTGGTAACGCTTTCCTTTCTCACCAAGAGCACCGAAACGTTCTCGCGCGAGGCGCTGTTGAAATGGGTGGTGGCGGGCTACTTCGCGCAGGTCGCGATTCATGGCGCCATCCGTTTTGCGTTGAGCCGTCTTCGATCGCAGGGACTGAATGTCCGCTACGCGATTGTGGTCGGAAGGAGTCCGGGCCTGGGTGATTTTGTCGAGCTGATGCAACGCAACGGGTGGATCGGGATTGAAGTCGTCGGGACGATCGACTTCAACGAATTGGAGAAGCAACGCCCCGACGATGCACACGATGCGAGTGCGTTGTCGCAACGCGCCTGGAATGCTCTTAACGGGTTGCTGGCATCGCGCGCGGTGGATACGATCTACTTCACGCTGCCTGCCAACGAAGTGTGGAGACTCGAGGCCTTGGCCGAGAGGCTCGCGGGCGAAGCGATCGAGATCAACTGGGTTCCCGATCTGTCCTCGCTGGTCTTGTTGAATTCAAGCGTGCGCGAGCTCGAAGGACAGCCGATCATCTGTCTTTCCGACTCCCCTCTTGCCGGCGGGCGTGCGTTTCTCAAGCGGTTGGAAGACGTCGTGCTCGGCACTCTGTTTCTGATCGCGGCGATTCCGCTAATCCTGGCTATCGCCGGGGCGATTCTGACGATCGATGGCCGGCCCATATTCTTTCGGCAGAGACGAGGCGGCTTGTACGGCCGGCCCATCGAGGTCTGGAAATTCCGAACGATGCATGTCCACGACGAGCCCGCAGGCAGCGTCCGCCAGGCGGTGCGCGGCGACCCGCGGATCACAAGGTTGGGCGCGTTCTTACGGCGTTCGAATCTCGACGAGATTCCTCAGTTAGTGCATGTGATTACGGGGCGTATGTCGCTGGTTGGGCCCCGGCCGCATGCTCTCGAGCACGACGAGCAATATGGCGAATTGGTCGACCGGTACCTTCTGCGCTACAAGATCAAGCCCGGCATCACGGGTTGGGCTCAAGTCAACGGGTGGCGCGGCGAGACCGATCTCGTCGATAAAATGGAAATGCGGGTCGCTTACGACCTCTACTACATACGCCATTGGTCCATCGCCCTCGATGTTCGCGTGATCTGGATGACGATCACGCGTGTCTTCCTGGACGACCGGGCGTACTGATCGCACGCGGCTGATGGCGGTCCTCTCGAATTCGAGCAAGGAAGAGTCGCGCAGCCGATCACTGTGGCGAGGTGTTGCGTTTGCGATTCTGCCCGTAACAGTGGTCGTCCTCATCTTTCTCGTGGGAGGCGTCGCTCAGGAGATGGGTTGGCTCGACTCGCAAATGGATGGACGAGGCCGTCTTGGCGTTGGTTCAGACGCTCCCGTGGCCAGTGTTGGCCGCGGTGTGCTTGGAAAGGATGGCTACCTCCTGGAAGTTGCTGCTAATGGCAATATTGCCGTTGCGACATGGACGAAGGTGCCAACGGGGCTGGCTAACCTTCCTCTCATCCGATGCGATTGCGTTCCGCGACGCCCCGATGCCAAGCTGAACGTGCTTTGGCGCCGTGCCGATCGCCCGGACAAGACGTTCAGCGCGCCGATCGAGCACGAGCTCGGCGAGACTCAGCTGCTCGATCTCTCCCGCAACCCCGATTGGACCGGGGAGATCATTGGAGTTGCCGTAGCGTTCGCTGGCTATCCTGGAGACGTTATCCTGATCCATGGTATCGATGCTCAGAAAGATACGGTGGGCAATCGCCTGGCCATCGAAATCGGCAACTGGGCATCGTTCAGAAAGTGGGATGGACAATCGATCAATCTAGCCATAATCGGCTCGCGCGACCGAATCATTTCGCCTGTTCTGCTTGCCGCGGTAGCGATCGCGCTAGGTGTGCTTGCATTGTCGCGTGCTCGGCCGCCACGGTCCGTTGCTACCCTCGTAATCGTCACCGTCGTCACAATAGGCTGGGCCGGCTTGGACGCACGCTGGCAGCTGGATCTGCTTGCGAAGCATCGCGCCACAGCAGAGGAGTTTGGCAGCGGACCCATCGAAGAACGCTGGCGAAGGGGTCCGGACGGCGACATCTACATGCTTGCGGAATCCGTAAAGCGCGGATTTCGCGATCCCAAGCAGCGCATCTTTGTTTTTGGCGATGATCCGTACTCGCGAGGGCGCGCAGCATATCATCTGCTGCCGTTGCTCGTTCATTATGATGCCGTTTCCGGTGCCCTGCCCGGCGCGCAATTCATTCGGCCCGGCGATCTTATCTTCCTGACGTGGTCGCGGCAGGCAAGGTACGACGAGAAGTCCCAGCGGCTGATCTGGACCGGTGGTGCGTCGCGGGAGACGCAAGCATTGCACGTGAAGCCACTCGGGTATGTCCACGGCAACGTGGTATTCAGAGTGATCGCATGAGAGCGATTGAATTACTGGTCCCGCAGTTGCTCGCGCTGGTCGGCGGTACGCTCGCCGTGCGATTCGCGTTTACCATTGGGCGGGCAAGCTGGTTGTGCGCGCTCGGTTACGGATACGTTGTCGGCCAGATTTTCGGTGCCGTGGGACTGTATGTTTCTGGAACCCTCGGCTTTGGCGTGCGGTTCGTGCCGGCGGCCGCAATTCAGATCGCTCTGTGCGTGCTTCTCGCCGTGGTGCTACGACACTCGCTTCGCGGGGACCGGGGTCTTGCGCACGCTGTTTCCCCGTTGAAATCGGAAGGTGTCGGACGGTGGCTGGTCATCGTGATTGCAGTAGTCTTGGTGCTTCGCTTCGCAGGACTGGGCCTGGAGGCAACGGCACAACCTCTCTACCCTTGGGATGCATGGCAGCAGTGGGGGACCAAGGCTCGCGTGTGGTTCGAGACCGGCGAATTGAAACGATTCGTGAGCCCTGATGAATGGCTACAAATTTCCAGCACCACCCACGATGCGGTGTACACCGATGCAAATCCTGACTATCCGCCCTTGGTGCCGTTGATCCAGGTATGGTCACTGGGCGCCACGCATACCTGGGATGATTCCGCGATCGGACTGACGTGGGCCATGCTTCTCGCCGCTCTGGGCGTGGCCATGGCCGGGCAATTGTTTCGTACGGCGGGGTACTGGCCGCTTGCCCTGGGCGCAACCTACATGGCCATATCCTTGCCGATCCTCGATACGCATGCGGCGCTGGCGGGCTATGGCGATCTACCGCTGTCGGTGATTTTCTGCCTCGCGTTCATGGCGGCAGCGACGTGGATCCGCTTCCGGCGCAAAGGGGATGCCGCAATGGCCATTCTCTTGCTGGCTTTCCTGCCATTCTTCAAACGGCCTGGGATCGCTTGGGCGCTTACGTTTCTTCCCTTCTTGATGTTTGCGGTGATTCATCGTCCGTTGCGTCCGCTGTTGCGCGGAGTGCTCGCGCTTGCTTTCGCGAGCGCAGCAGTCATCATCGTCGTGCATATGCTCCGAGCGCACACTGCTGATCTCGGTGATTCAGTCGAAAGTCTCACGGCGAATCTGTTTACTTGGGAGAACTGGCATCTGTTGTGGTATGTGGCGATTTTTCTCCTGCTGCTTCACCGCCGTCGGCGCTGGTCAAATGAATTGATCACTGCGGGCACGACGCTAGCTCTCGGCGTCGCATTTCTCGGGGCCGCCTTTTGGGGCACGGGTCTAAGCGCGTCCATCGTCGACGCAACCACTCTTAATCGAGCGCTATTGCCGCTCGGGCCCGCGACGTGTTTCTTTTTGACGTTGCTCGTACAGCGCGATATCCTGCGAGTCGCACGGTCGACCGCGAGCCGGAACGCTTGGCGGAAGACGCGCGCACGCGTCAATGGAACAGCGCCTTGAGCGTTCGGGCGGTCGTCATCGGTGCCGTCCATTTCGGCGCAGGGGCAGGCATAGCCAAACTTCTGGGCATCCTGCGCGATGCCTACATCGCGCGCGCGTTCGGGTTGGGCGATCAGGTCGATGCCTATTTGCTGGCGCAGACGTTGGCCATGCTTCCTCTGAGTGTTATCTTTCTTTCTCTGCAACCCGTGCTGACGACCGCGATTGCGCGACGGGCTCAGGCGGAAAAGGTTTTCATCCCGCAGGATCTCGCGAAAATCATCGCAATGGGATTCGTTGCACTTGGGGTAGCTGTGCTCGCGATCTGGTTCGGGCTGCCGCGATTTCTGGTCACTTTGGCGGGGCGGCCGAGCGTGGCGCTGATCGCCGAGACGCAGGCCGCCTACGGCTGGCTCGCCGCAGGTGCGTTTTGCAGCGCGGTCTCTACACTTGGCTATGCTGCCCTGCACGCTCGAGGCAAGATGCTTAGCAGCGGCTTGCTCCCCGCATTGGTTCCCTTGGTTATGGTTGTGCTGCTCGCCGTCCTTTTGCCCGGGACCAGCGCTGGCAACTTGGGTTGCGCACTGTTTCTCGGCTATGTTGCGGAAATGGGTGTCGTGATACTCACGGTAAAGAACATGGGTGGATTGCGCGTCGTTCCGGCGGAAGCGCACGGCGTTGGCGCGAAACTCTCCCGGCAGGTTTACCCGGTAATGCTTGGAATGCTTGTGGGCGGCGCCTGTCCGCTCATCGAACAGTCTTTTGCCGTGAGCTTGGGTGCTGGCGCGGTCAGCGCATTGGGCTTTGCTTCACGAGTTCCGGCCGCACTCGGCGGTCTCGCGTCTTCTGCGTTGTCTGCTGCGTTCCTGCCGATAGTCGCAGGACAGCTCGGCGCCGGCCATGTTGCGGCTGCGCGACGTACGTTCCGACTAACTGCGGCGACCATGTTCCTGCTGGCGACGATCGTCGCGTTGCTGCTCTGGGCCGGGTCCGATTTGATCGTCGGATTACTCTTCCTAGGCGGTAAGTTCCGGCCCGAGGATTCTCAGCGCGTCAGTCTGCTGCAGGGCATACTCGCATTTGGAATTCCAGGTGCGATGATCGCGGCAATCGCGGGTCGCGTGCTGATCGCCCTTTCGATTCGCCTGATGCATCTGCTGGTGCCACTCGTCACTGTCGGTGCGATATTTGGGCTCAACTCCGTACTCGTTCCGCTTTACTCGGTTGAGGGGATCACCCTCTCGAACGTTGTTGCCACGAGCCTCGCTGCAGCGATCACACTTATTGGAGCCGCAATCTATCTCCGCAGGGTTGGTCCTGCATCTGTGAATGTTGCCGCTCTTTCGTAGTATCGGTCACGCCATCAAAGTTAGGCCGCTTCCCGGTTGCCTGACCAGTCTGTTGCTGTCGATTCGCTGGAATGCAGCTGTGTCCCCGCGCGCCCGCATTTCGCGCGCTTGGCTTCTGCGGCTGGGACGCGGTGCCCAGCTGGGAGCGTGCACAGTCGAATGTAGCGGAAAGGGTGTGGAGATCGGCGCGGGTGCTTATGTGCACGACAGTGTCCTGATCGATTGTCAGCTGGGCTCGATAGAGATCGGCGCAGGTACCGTCATCAACAGTTTTTCCGCGCTTTACGGCGCTGGCGGCATTCGAGTCGGCGCCGGGTGCTTGATCGCGACCTCAACTATCATCGTCGCCTCAGATCATCGAACAGATGCACCCGATATTCCCATTGCGCAGCAAGGTTCGGTCACAGCAGGAATTGATATCGGTGATGACGTGTGGCTCTCTGCCGGCGTCAGGGTTCTGGACGGCGTCGCGATCGGGCGGGGGGCCGTTATAGGCGCCAACGCCGTCGTCAACCGAGCGATTCCGCCATTCGCGGTCGCCGTCGGAGTCCCGGCGCGCGTCATGAAGATGCGCCCGGGATTCGACGAGCAGAAGGTTAGGTAGTGGAAGCGAAGGATCCGCTGGCAAAGGTCCCGCCTCGGTATTGGGACGACATGTGGCTGACCGACGCTCTCCCGACGCCGCTCGACTTCTCCTCCAGTGCCCGCGTCAAACCGGTTTCGCGACACATTCGAGATTTTGTCATACCGCATATTGAACGTCTCGGGCCCGCTCCTGCGGTGGTGGAAGTTGGATGTGGCGGCTCCGTCTGGCTGCCCTATTTTCGCAAGGTGCTCGGCTGGCGTGCCGCGGGCGTCGACTACTCGCCGCGTGGGTGCGCGCTGGCGCGCCGGGTTCTGAATCGCGCTGGCGTCGATGTGCCCATTCACTGCTGCGATCTATTCGCGCCCTTGCCCGAACTTATCGAGGCATTCGACGCGGTAGTGAGTTTTGGCGTAGTTGAGCATTTCGTCCCAACCAGCCACGTGATCAGCGCTATGGCGCGATTCATCCGGCCAGGTGGCGTGGTGGTCACGATGGTCCCCAACATGGTGGGGTGGCTTGGCGCGCTGCAAAAGCAACTGAATCGATCAATTTACGAACAGCATGTTCCGCTCAGCCCGGCATTGCTTGCAGACGCGCATGCGGACGCGGGACTCGAGGTGTTCGAAAGCCGCTATGTTTCGACCGCGGATTTTTATGTGGGAATCGAAGGTGGTACAGAAGTGGCACCGTTGGCCGCACGTGTCGCGTTCAAGACGATGCGATCCTTGTCGAAGGTGCTATGGCTCGCCGAGAACCTATCTTGTCCGGTGCCGTCGACCGCGCGTTTGTCCCCTTACGTGGGGTGCGTGGCACGCAGGCCGAGTTGAGCGAGTTGAGAATGACATCACATGGATATCCGCATACGGTATGCGATATTCGATCGCTACGCTTGATGCTGGCTGCGCTGCTGACGGTAGCGTTTGTTGCGTGCTCCAATCCGGCGCCAGCGCCTGACGCAGCGGATCTTGAACGTCGCGTGCAAGCGTGGTGGTCCGCGCGTCAGCTCGGCGATGTCGCAGGCATGTACGAGATGTTCGAACCTTCGTATCGCGCGACCACACCAATAAGCGAGTTCAGGGTCCAAGCAGACCGAATGAGACGTTTTGCCATCGAGAGTCCTCGGATTATGTCGGTTTCACCGGTCCCCAATTCCAATCGGGCCGTCGTCACTCTGGTTGCCGAAACGCTGCTTCCCCGGGCAGGGCTCGTCGATATCGATATTCGTGATGAGTGGGTGTTAGAAGAGGGGAAATGGTGGCGCGTCTATGTGCCTCCGCGGACGCCGTTCGAATAGTGCCGCTATAGAATGCATCATTTGGCCGACTGTCTTGCCGCCAGCGAACAGGTGGTTCGTTGAATGATTTTGCCACGCCACGATCCGAAAGCTGCAATTCGCCGTGAAGATACGACATCTCGAGTTATTGGTTGATCCGATAAACGGGCGCCCGCTGCAGATTTTTCGATCCGACCAACGGAAAGATGATGAGATCATCGAAGGTGAGCTTGGTGAACCGGTAAGCGGAGCGACGTATCCGATTGCTGGAGGAATTCCGCGTTTTGTGCCGGCAGAAGGCTACGCCGCGAATTTCGGCCTTCAATGGAACCGCCACGCTGCTACTCAGCATGACGATCGCAGCGGGCTCGGCATTTCGGAGAAGCGCTTTCGCGACGTGACGAAGTGGGGTTCACAACTGCCCGATTGGCGGATTCTCGAGGCCGGGTGCGGCAGCGGGCGGTTCACATCCCACGCGCTCGCGACCGGGGCCACAGTGGTCAGTTTCGACGTGTCGCGCGCAGTCGACGCCGCGGCGGCCCAAATAGGAACTCACGACAATCTTTTGCTGATCCAAGCTGACATCTACGCCTTGCCGCTGCGGCGGCATTCCTTCGATGGCGTCTACTGCTTTGGGGTGCTCCAGCACACTCCGCGCCCGAAGGAATCGTTCCTGGCGCTGTCCGAAATGCTCGCCCCGAGTGGCAGGATCGCCACAGACGTCTATCCCAAGACTGTCGGTCGCTATTGGTTGAACACAAAATACTGGGTGCGACCATTCCTGCGTTGCATGCGCCCGGAGACGCTCTACCGGTTGACGCGCGGCTACGTGGAGCGAATGTGGCCGCTGGCGCGAACGGTGCGAAAGATTCCGCGCGTCGGCCCGACTCTCGTTTGGCGAATGCTGGTCGCCGATTATTCTCGCGAATTTCCGACGGCCAGCGACGAGCAGCTCATGGAGTGGGCGGTGCTGGACACATTCGACATGTTGTCACCCGCATACGACTATCCGCAGACTGCACGTGAATTCCGCTCGTGGCACCATTCGGCAGGACTCATCGACATCGAGATCTTGTGGGGGCACAACGGCTGGGAGGGACGTGGACGGCTCCCTCCGAACCAGCGACATTGAATATGCAGTGCGCAATCGGTCCATGCGCTTCACGAATATCTGCGTTCTCGATCTACGCGTTAGTGGAGAGACGACTTGCGCGACTTCGAAAACGCTATAACTAGATCGAGTTACGGAGTCCAATAATGGGGCCGCATGTGAATCTCGAAGAGCTTGAGAGCCATTTTCGATTCGGCGACAACTGGCGGAGTTACGCACGCACGATTACACTAGGGCATATCAACCGCGCGGTTGCCGGTTTGCACGAGCTCGTTGCAGATGACTGCGCGGAAAAGACCTTTCTTGACATCGGATGCGGCAGCGGCATTCACAGCCTTGCTGCGAGCATTCTCGGTGCCAAGGTCACGGCCATCGATATTGACCCGGCTTCAGTCGAAGCCACCCGGTCGGTACTGACCGCGCATGGTTTTCCGGAAGTAGTCCCAAGACAGGCCAGTGTCTTCGACCTTAACCCGGCGACGTTCGGACAACTTGACATCGTCTACTCATGGGGAGTCCTGCACCACACAGGAGACATGTGGCGAGCAGTTTCAAAGGCAGCCGATCTGGTTCGCCCCGGTGGACGATTGGTTCTCGCACTTTACGACAAGACGCCATGTTGTGGTTTTTGGCGGGCGGAGAAGGCCTGGTACACCAATGCGTCCGAGGCTCGCCAACGGCAGGCCCGCGCTTTTTATGTGATGCTGTTCCGACTCAAATGCTTCCTTACCGGTCAGTCCTTCTCCAAATCCGTCGCGAGTTATGAGTCGAATCGCGGCATGGACTATTACCACGACCTTCACGACTGGATGGGCGGCTACCCCTATCAATCCGCGCGACCGTTGGAAGTGAGAGAGTTCTTGCAGGCTCGTGGCTTCAGGCAAACGGTGTTCATACCGAGCGGTGTGCGCATCGGCATGTTCGGTTCTGGCTGTTCGCAGTACACCTTTGTGCGCGATGCATCAGCGAGCTGAGCTCGGTCAGCACGCGGGACGAGGTTTTACTGTTCGACGATACTGCGAACGATACGTAGTGGACAGCATTCGAGGGACGAGGATGCCTTGACAGCTTCGGCGAGGCCAGATACGTTCGCATGCATAAATATATCGACAACCAAGGGAGGCGGCATGCAAGTTTTCCATCGTGGGCTCATCGTATCGATCGGTTTGCTCGTACTCGCACCTGTCGAGCTTCTCGCGCAGAACATTTCAGCGGCCACCGCTTCGCGCCTGACGATCGGCCAGCAAGCCGTCATTCAACAACTCGCCGACAACACGTCGCAGGGGTGGTTCAGTATTCAGCCCCGTGCCGGCCGCTCATACTGCGCGAGCGTTACCTTCAGCTCGCAGTCGCGTTTCCTCTCGGGTATGACTCAGGGCGATCCTGTCGTCGATGTCTTCCTAGGCGACGGCACGACCCTGGTATCCCACAATGATGACATCGCGACCGAACCCGATGCCGAGCTTCAATCTCGCGCGTGCTTCATCTGGCCGGCCCTTTCTGCTGGGTCAGGGTTCATCAAGGCTACCCAATTAAGCACCACCAGCAATACTTACGATGTGCGCATCATCGAGACGACGATGTTCTGCCCCTGGTTCTTCATCTCGGGGGACTACAACGCCTTCACCCTCATTCGCAATACGACGGACACATCGGTCAATTTTACGATCAACTGGAGAAACCCGGCCGGCGCGATCGTCGGAACGAACAGCGGGTCCGTGCCGGGTAACGGTAATGTTGCCATTAACGCGCGGACTTTCGTTAACTCGGCGACGACGTCGAATGGATCCGTCGAGATCGTCCATGATGGATCCGAAGACGCGCTGAAGGCGAGTACGACGACGCTTTCTGCAACTACGGGACTCAGCTTTGACGCGCTCTTCGAACAGCGGCGCTCACAGTAGGATGCGGGTATGCGATACCCATACCTCGCCGTCTGCTTTGCTGTGCTTGTTCTCGCAGCCGTGGCCGCGAGGGATGACCCCGAGGTGGAGAAGCGCGGACGTGCCGTACCGCCTGCGCCCGCCTCGCCGGCGGACGTGCCCCGGGTAAGTCTTGAGGCACAGAAGGTCGGCCAGAATGCGCCAACTCCGCCAGCGTCTCCATTGGATGCGCCGATCACGGATCTTGAAGCGATGAAGCGGGGATTGCGGCCATTTGCCGGACCTGCATCTCCCGCGGATGCTCCAAGCGTTGATCTCGAAGAACTCAAGCGACTCGGTCAGGGAGCCGCGCCGAAGCTGGGCTCCAGCAGTGTTGAAAAGGAAACGGAACGAGTCTCCCAATTGGCGATCGAGGCGATCCCCTTGACGAGCGGCGGCTCGGGCCCGAAGATCCTCCCGTTCCCGGACGAGCACGGGCAGCCGCTTCCAATCAGCGGGTCACTCTGATTGTGTGTCTCCAAACGACCTGGTAATGCACTCGACGTTATCAGGTCCCCAGCGTTGCTTCAGCGAGAGATAGGACTGATAACCGACGAAGCTGGCACTCCCGCCGCGAAAGCCTAGCTGGAAGCAGCGTGTCATATAGGCAAAAATGGACAAAAAATAGGCCGATCGGAAACCGGTCGGCCTATCTCGTAAACGAAGATGTTTGTGTGACCTAGGCGGTACGGCGGCGACCTGTGAAGCCGAGCAGGGCAAGCGCGAGGCCGAGCAAACTAAGCATTCCCGGTTCCGGCACTGCTTGAGCCGCCACAGGTCCGTCCTTCATGTCCGAGATGCACTTGTCTGCGGTGCAGCTTGCAATGCCCGCCCAACTTCCTGCAAGAGTATATTGGGTCCCGGTACCCATATCCCACGCCATATAGTAATGGCCAAAGTAATGGCCAGTTTCTTGATCCGTAGACCCCCACGCCAGAGATTCGTCGTCGCCAACGCTGTACGTATCCAGCGTATCGTTGCTTTGGAATCCCGCGTGCAGCGGCCCCGCACCGAGGACGGCCGCGAAAATTGTGGCAGCAGCGAGAAGGCGTTTGAGTCGCATCATTCTTCCGTTTGAATCACATGTTACAAAGCATACGTCATGCCAATTTTTATAAAACTATTTTATTCATTGCGTTGCGGCGATGTTGTTGATTAAACAATCAGGTGTGGCTCAATGGTGTAAGTTTTTTCGACAGTAAAAATGAACCTTTGAAGCGGATAAGAGGATTGGAAACCCTTAGGCCGTAACTCCGGCAACCCCTGAAACGAGTTAGTGAGAGAATTGTAGCAGACAATCCATCGGAACATGACGTCCCCCACGGGACGCGTCATCATCCAGACCTTCAGCGATGTAAAATGTATCGACGGTCCAGACCGTGTATCGACGGTCCAGACCGCAGAGACTGCGACTGGCTTGACCGCTATTTTGTAGAAAACAATTACGCCATCGCGTTGGATCTCGCAGCGGGCCCAGATAATCAGTAAGTCGAAACCTGCTCGGATTGCTAATTTCCCCAAGCCTCGACTTCGGTGAGGCGGGAGTAGCTGTAGAGGCCGTTGGTGATGTTGATGCGAATGCGGTCCGTGGTGAAACCCAGGAACGCAACGCTGCATTTCACAAGATTGTTGCCGCTGACCGTGGCCAGGGTTACCCAAGCCGAGCCATTCCAGCCGTCGACGGTGAAGTCGGTAACACCGAAGATGGAGAAGGTCTGGGTGTCGGAGGGTTCGACCGGATTGGTAAAGGCATCCTGCACCGAATAGACGACCACGCGATTGATGGTCTTCTGACCGTTGAACACGATCTGGACCCAGTCCGGGAAGGCGTTGGGGGTGCCGTCGATCCATCCACCGCCATTGCCCCAGTTGGTGCCGGCGCGCTCATTGTTGTTGATCGAGGATGCGGGGAAGCTCACACTCGGAGTGTAAGTGCTCGATGCCGACGCCACTGCTCCTGCGCTCGCCAGAGCGACATTTGTTCCAGGAGGCCCTGCATCGACACCCCAGGCTTCGACTTCGGTAAGGCGGGAGTAGCTGTTGAGCCCGTTGGTAATGTTGATGCGGATGCGGTCGGCAGTAAATGCGGAGAAGTTTACGGTGCGCTTGACCAGCGTATTGCCGCTGACCGTGGCCAGGGTAACCCAGGCCGAGCCATTCCAGCCGTCGACAGTGAAGTCGGTGACACCGAAGATGGAAAAGGTTTGGGTATCGGAGGGTTCGACCGGATTGGTAAAGTTATCCTGCACCGAATAGACGACCACGCGATTGATGGTCTTCTGACCATTGAATACGATCTGGACCCAATCCGGGAAAGCGTTGGGGGTGCCGTCGATCCATCCACCGCCGCTGCCCCAGTGGGTGCCTGCGCGCTCATTGTTGTTGACCGAGGATGCGGGGAAGCTCGCGCTCGGAGTGTAAGTGCTCGATGCTGACGCCACCGCGCCTGCGCTAGCGAGCGCTACGTTGTTGCCACTGCTAGACGTGTTGACGACTTGAGAGAGTATGGTACTGCTCGAAGCAGCATTGCCGGCATCGCCGGCATAGGTGGCGACGATGCTGTGTGTTCCCACGGTGAGGCTGCTCGTGGTGCACGCCGCAGTCTTGGAATTGGCAGAACCTGCAGGCAGCCCAACGGCGCTGCAGCCGGAGATCGCACCGCCGCCATCGGTAAAGGCGACGCTGCCGGTCGGAGCCGATCCGGCGACGGTTGCCGTGAATGTCACGCCGGCCCCAGCAAACGACGGGCTCCCCGAACTCGACAGCGTCGTGCTGCTGGCTGTCTTCACCACTTGGGACCAGGTCGCGCTGGTGGAACCGTTGTTGCTGGCATCGCCGGCATAGGTGGCGACGATGCTATGTGTCCCCGCACTCAGGCTGCTGATACTGCACGTCGCCGTTTTGGAACCGGCAGAACCTGCGGGGAGTGCCAGCGCTCCGCAGCCGGAGATGGTGGTGCCGTCGGCAGTGAATGCCACATTGCCCGTCGGCGCACTGCCATTCACTGTTGCCGTGAAGCTCACGTTCGCACCCACCAGTGACGGGCTCCCTGAACTTGTAAGCGTCGTGCTGGCGTTGGTCTTGCCGCCCATGGCTACCGAGAACGTCAATAGGCCGGAGGGTCCTGGGGTGGCGCTGATTACGTTGATGGTCACGCCGTAGACGCTGTCTACGTAGGTCTGGCCGGCCAGCAGGGCGGCATCGTCAAAGCCGCCCCCGGAGGTAGGCGTCATGTCGAGTATTTCTGTGTCGTCGCTGCCGCTGGAGAACTCAAACGGCGAGCACACGCGAATCTGCGCCCCAAGGTTGGGCAAGGATGAGAGCGGACTGTCGAAGCCGATGGGCTGACGATACTCGACCCAATAGGTACGCGATGTAGAAGTGGTGGGAATCTTTACCGCATAGGTCGACTGACTTCCGGTCTCGAGCGGCGACAGCTGATAGGTCTGCGTCCCCGAGGTGTGAACCTTGACCGACGTCGACGGAATCCAGTTCAGTACCGACTTTTGCATGGTATTGAAATGCATCTGACGAATGTTGCCCATCACGTCGAAGGGATCGCCGTATTCTGAAGCACCGCAGCTGCCGCCGAGCACTTGCGCGCCGCAGGCGACGGATCCAGCATGCCACAGTCCAAAGTTGTGGCCGAGTTCGTGGCCGTAGACCCACAGGGCGTTGTAGTTGGCGCTATAAGCGAGGCCGTATCCGACGTAGGCCAGGCCGGCCCACCCGCAACCCGAGCCCCCCGGCAGCACCACGTACACGAATTTCGCGCCGGTGATGGAAGTGTCGTAACCCGCCGCGGACGCCGCTGCGGTCGCGAGGCTACTCATGGTGGTGTAGTCGCAGCCTGCCGGAGTCGGCGAAGTGGATTGGAACCATCCATTGGCGTCGGTCCTGCCTGCGCAGCCGGCAAGCACGGTGGTGGTGCACGCCACCGTGATGTTGAGCAATTGCTGCCCGTAGGAAACTTCCTGGTAATACGGCGCCACGCGGGTTTGAAATTCGGTGTCGATCGCCGCGCCGTTGAAACTGTCGGCCGGCGAATCGCTGAACCGGATCGGTATCACCAGCACCGTGTTGGTCTTCGGCGCGGGGGCGACGTCGGTCAGCGCGGCCGGGGCCGGAGCCAGAATGGTGATGCTGCTGGTGTCCAGGGATGTCCCGTCGGCGGCAGTGGTCCCATCAACACTGACCAGCATGCCGATCTGCAACGAGTCGGGAATCGCGGCAACATTCAATTGCGTGGGCGTGCCCAGCGCGTCGCGGACCGCAAGGCCGTACTCGCCGCGACCTTGGTTGAAAAAGTCCTTGTGATACACGGCCAGCGTACCGGTGATGCTTTTCTGTTTCTGGCCGAGTGTGGTCCTGCGGGTCGAGGTCTGCGCCTGATCTACTACGCTGAAAAAAGCGACATTGATTATGTTGTCCCCGAGGCTGCCCGTCACCGTGATGCGCGCCCCATCGGTGAGCGTGTCGAGGCCCGTGCCGGCGAGTGCATACGACGTACCCTGGTCCAGCTTGAGACCGAAATAGTGCAGCGTGACCCCGGTCACCTGATTCCGGACCGTCAACTTGCTCACCGTGCCAGTGACCATGACCGGCGTCGTGTTGGCGATGACAGGTTGCGTGGATTCGGCTGGATGGCTAACCGCAGGCAAGTTGACGAAGGCCGTCAGCAACAGCGCGCCTGTCAGGCGGAGAAGCGTAAGATTGTCATGAACAAACATGGGCTTCGCTTTCATTGGGGGTGTCGTGAGCCGGACGCAAAGCGTCGTAAAGTGACACCGTGCGACTATGCTACCAGCATATCTGCAGTGATCTCAGCGATTCGTCGCCCTGTGTGCCATAGGGAGCAAAAACCAGGCAACGGCGTGACAAGCGGACGACGAAGCTGCCTGAGCGGACAAATCTGTTCCGTACAGATTTTTCGCGAACACAGGCAGCCCGCTGGCATTCGACGCTAGCCCATCTCTAGGACTTCAAAGCGTGACCGCTAACGACACACCCATTTACACCGCCGACCAGGCGCTGAGCCGTTTGAAGGAAGGCAATGCGCGCTTCATCGGGGGCCGCGCGCGATTCCCGACGGTCCAGAAGGAAGTCCTAGCGGATCTTGCCAAGGGGCAGCAGCCCTATGCCACCATTCTGGGGTGCAGCGACAGCCGGGTACCACCCGAGCTGGTGTTCGATGCAGGATTCGGCGAGCTTTTTGTCATCAGGGTAGCCGGAAATGTACTAGGTCCATCGATCGTGGGGACGTTGCAGTACGCCGGAGCACACCTTCACACCCCGTTGTTCGTTGTTTTGGGTCACGAGGGTTGCGGCGCGGTGACGGCTGCGATCGCGTCGAAATTTCACGGCGCTCACCAACGAAGCCGCATCGCTTTGCTGCTGGAGAACATCGTTCCCGCCTTGGGCGACCTTGACCCGACGCTTGATCCCGAAGCGCTGCTCACCGCGGCCGTGGAAGCCAACGTGCGTTGGACCCTTCGGGCGCTGCTCGCAACGCCTGAAGGGAGTGCCCGCATTGCGCAGGGCGACGTCAAGTTGGTGGGCGCAATATATGACCTCGCCACGGGCCGCGTTCGATTCCTTCAGTAGCCCGAGATGTGACACTCTTTCAACGTGTCGATATGCAGGCAACGATGGGGCCGCACTGCCGCCAAACTCTGCCTGCGGGAGTCACTGCGTAATCGCACCAAGCTGCTCGGTACGATACCGTACATGACGCGAGCGCATTGGTCTAGACTAACGAATGGGTGCCAATGCGCCACGCGCCCCCGGGACCGCACGCTCAGCGTTGCCAAGAAAGATTGTGGGGCAGCCGCGTCCGTCCGGGGCGCCCAGTCCCCGCCAGAACCACCTGCTCGATGCGCTGCCTGCGGCCGACTACGCTCGCATCGCACCGCAACTGGAGCTCGTTGCGATGCGGCTGGGCGACGTACTCTACGAGCCGGGCACCAAGCTGCGGTATGTGTATTTCCCGACCACATCCATCGTTTCGCTGCTCTACGTGATGGAAAACGGTGCGTCGGCGGAGATCGCCATTGTCGGCAACGAGGGCATACTCGGTGTCTCGCTGTTCATGGGCGGTGACACAACGCCCAGCCGTGCCCTCGTGCAGAGCGAAGGCTACGCGTTCCGCCTCAAGTCCGAGCTACTCAAGTCTGAATTCGCCCGCTTCGGCCCCACGATGCAGCTGCTGCTGCGCTACACCCAGTCGCTGATTACACAGATGGCGCAGACCGCCGTATGCAATCGCCATCACAGCGTAGACCAGCAGCTTTGCCGATGGCTGCTCCTGAGCCTGGACCGGCTGCAATCGAACGAGCTGTCGATGACGCAGGAGCTGATCGCCAACATGCTCGGGGTGCGGCGTGAGGGCGTGACCGAGGCGGCCGGAAAGTTGCAGGCAGCGGGATTGATCAGCTATCGCAGGGGCAAGATCACCGTGCTCGACCGCTGCGGTCTCGAGGGCCGCACCTGCGAATGCTACCGGGTCGTCAAGGCCGAATTGGAGCGCCTGCTGCCCTATCGGAAGGCTTGATTCCTGCGCAAAGCGGGAAGCGTGCCTGAACTTGTTTCAGTCTATGTGCGCTACCGAGCAGACCCGTCGATCGGGGCGCGTTAGCCTGAGTCGTTGGCGTACTCCCGCCGACGATCGATCATGGCCATCGCGCTGCTACCACTTCCGAAGACCCCCGGCATCAACCGCCTGCTGGCGTTGTTGCCGCCGGGCGATTTGCGCCGCATTGTCGCCGTAAGCGACATCGTCGATCTCAAGTTCGCAGAGGTTCTCTACAACCCCGGCCAGCGCCTGGATTACGTCTACTTTCCGACCGACGGCTTCGTTTCACTGATCATGCAACTGGACCACGGTGCGCTCGAGGTCGGTCTGGTGGGCAGCGAAGGCATGTTCGGACTTCCGCTGGCCCTTGGCGTGGACAGCTCGCCGGTGCGCGCAGTGGTGCAGGGCTCGGGCTCCGCGATGCGCATGCGCGGCGGCTCGTTTCTCCGGCAGCTCGGGAAGATCCCGGCGCTGCGCCGGCAGATGGAGCGTTACGTCTTCGTCCACATCAGTCAGCTTGCCCAGGCTTCGGCGTGCACGCGTTTTCATGTCGTCGAAGCTCGCCTCGCCCGCTGGCTGCTCATGACGCAGGACCGGGCGCACGCGGACACCTTCCATATCACGCACGAATTTCTGGCGATGATGCTGGGGGTGCGGCGCGTGGGGGTAACCAAGGCAGCCACGGCGCTGCAAAAGCGCAAGCTGAATCCATTATCGCCGCGGCGACATCACAGTCCTCGACCGTCGCGGCCTCACTGGTGCCGCCTGCGAATGCTACAACTCGGACCGGGCGATCTACGAGCGCATGTTCGCTGATCGTCAGCACCTCCGCGATCCGCGCGTTGCGCTCAGCGGTGCTTGAAGTACTGCACGTCGCGCTCGTGCTGCTTGGCCGCCGCGAGCGATTTGAAGGTCCCGAGATTCTTTCGACGTCCCGTCCCCGCATCCTTCTTCACCGAATACAGCCGGAATTCGCCCGTCTTGAGTTTCCTGATCACGTTTGCCTCCATCAAGCTCGATAGCGACGCTGGAGCGCGCGACGAGTAATTGTTGCCGCTCGCATTGGGCGCATGGAAAGAGTTACAACGCGCGCACTCCCACACGCCGCGCTTCCCCCACGTTTCATTGCAGAAATCGTGCCTCCGCCAGAGGCATGCAACTTGCGTCGCTGACAGCCTGCACTTAGCCAGGAGCACAGCCATGCCCGAACGCAAGACCATCGAACGTGCCCGACGCGATCGCCGCCAAGGCAAGTCGCCGAGTACCCAGGCGGGAGAATTCGTGCGCGAGGAAATGGACCATATCCGGGAGGGTAAGCACGGCGCACGGTCGGCCAAGCAGGCGATCGCAATCGGACTGTCGAAGGCGCGACGTGCGGGCGTAGCGTTGCAGGCCCCCGCGGGAACGGCCTCGGCGAATACGCGATCCGCCGCAAAACGCGACCTTGCAGCCGGTGCGGCACCCAAGCACAAAGTCTCGCGCAAGCGCTCGCTCGCCACCAGTGCCGCGCTCGAGCGCGAAGGCCATGCAGCGGCATCGCACCGGGCGCTCGCGGCGCACGCAACCAAGTCAGCAAGGCAACGCGGCAGCGCAGAGCGATCGGCTGCAGCCCGCAAAGCCGCCAAGACGCGGGCGAAGTCCAAGCGTGCAACCGCCGCCACCCGGTCCACCAAATCGCGGACGCACAGTGCATGAGCGCTCGGTGTCGCTATTGCCGGGGCGTCGCGGCCGCGGGCCACGCGCCAGCGTCGACTGCCTGAGCGCTACGAGTCGTACCCCTTTATTGCCGGCCGCGCTCGACCGGACGCTCCGTCTTGCGCCGCAGGATCTCGCTGCGCAACTGACCGAACTGCGCGCGTGTTTCGGCGGCGATCATCGACGGGCCGATCACCGGAGGAACCCAGATCTTGGGAATAAACTCGCCGTGGTTCGTAATTCGCAGCGAGGATCCCTGTCCGGCGAGACGAGTGGTGAACTCGGATGTCTCGAGGTCACCGCTGATCAGGCGCGAGTGAATCTCGCGTGGTGGAGTAAGCACGATCTCGCGGACGTTCTCGAAACGAAAGGTGAGCAGTCCACGGGTCGCCTCCCCCTTTTGCAGGATCGTGAGGGTATCCCCTTCCCGAGTCAGGACTCTGCTCTCACGCAGATTCGACACGAAGCGGGCCATGTGATCGTAATCGGTCATCACCGACCATGCCTGCTCGATGCTCGCCTCGACCCGCATCGACACGTCGACGACGACCACGCGGCCACGCTGCTCGACCTGGACCGCGATATCCGAATCATCGGCGTGCGACGGCGCCGCCGCGAATGCAAGCATCACGGCACCAAGCCACGGCGACAGGCAGAAACCGCGAGCATGCATCGTGGTCAGACCTCCATGCGCCGCGCAGGTTCAGCGATGGAGATGGCATGAGGCAGTGCGGGCGCACGCTTCATTCTTGGCGCGCACGACAGTACCTCGTTGTGCTCATCGCTGCGCTGCTCGGCGCGTGCGCGACGATCCCCGGCGCGGACTATCCGCGGCAACCCTCGGCAGCATATACCAAGCCCGAGACCACTCGTCTCGGGCGTGACCTCCAGCCGGTGCTGAGCAGACATCCCGATGTTTCCGGATTTCGCCTGCTGGTGCAGGGTACCGACGGCCTGCGCTTGCGCCTCGACCTCGCCAATACGGCTGAGCGGACGCTGGACCTGCAGTATTTCATCATCCAGAACGACACCACGGGCAAGCTCCTGATCCAGTCGATCCTGCGCGCGGCGGATCGCAACGTTCGCGTGCGAATGCTCGTCGACGACGCCGACGATCTCGAGCGCGACCGGCAGATCGCGGCGCTGGCGGCGCATCCCCAAATCGAGATTCGCGTGTTCAACCCCTTCTATACGCGTGGCGTGCTCGACGTGATGCGCTATGCCGAGTTCGTCGTCTCCGGACAACGCGTGAACTACCGGATGCACAACAAGACCTTCGTCGCCGACAACGCGGCAGCGGTGCTCGGTGGACGCAACATCGGCGACGAGTACTTCCAGGCGAGCGAGCACACCGAATTCGGTGACTTCGACGTGCTTGCGGTCGGTCCGCTGGTGCGCGAAATCTCGACCAGCTTCGATGACTACTGGAACAGCGGGCTCGCGATTCCGATCCAGGCGCTGCTCGCAGTCAAGCCGTCGTCCGACGCGCTGCAGCGATATCGCGACGAAATCGGAGAAAATCGCGCGCAGCTTGGCGAATCGCCGTACGCGCGTGAGCTTGCGAAGGCCAAGTCGCTTAAGGGCGCGATCGCCGACAGTCGCTCGCTGGTCTGGGCGCGCGCTGCGCTGCTCTACGACAGTCCCGACAAGAGCAAGGTCGAGTCCGGGGAGGAAGATGGTTCGCTGCTGCGGCGGCGGCTTGGCGAAGCGGTGCGTGGCGTGAAGGCGGAGCTGCTCATCGTTTCGCCTTATCTGGTTCCCGGCGATGGCGGCATGCGCCTGCTGGAAGGGCTGCGCGATCGCGGTGTGCGCGTTCGCATACTGACTAACTCGCTGGCCTCCACCGACATGCCGATCGTGCATGCGGGATACCGGCATTATCGAACGCGGCTGCTCGAAGACGGCGTGGAACTCTACGAAGTCCGCCCGAGTCTGGGCAACCCGGGAGGTGGAGGCACCAGCCTCAAGTCGCCAAGCTCGGGCCAATTTGCTTTGCACGCAAAGGTGTTCGTGCTCGATCGGACGCGTATTTTCGTCGGCTCGATGAACTTCGATCGCCGATCGCTAAAGTTGAATACCGAAGTCGGGCTGCTCATCGACAGCCCCGAGCTCGCCAGGCAGGTGGTCTCCCGATTCGATGCCATCGCGCAGCCCGCCAACTGCTACGTTCCGACGCTGGCGGCGGCGAGCGACGTGTCCGGCGCACGCAGCGTGATGTGGCGTACCGAAGAGAATGGTGAGTCCGTCGAGATCGCCGCCGAACCGTCCGGTGATCTGCTGCGCGGGCTCAAAGTCGATTTGATGACGCTGATGCCGATCGACGATCTGCTGTGATCGGCGCACCGAGTACCCTTGCCCGCGCAGAGCATCTCGCGGCGATCCGCACTCAGCCTTGCTTGTACTGCGCGTCTGTAGCGGAGGGTGGCATGCATGGCAGCAGGATCGTAAACGACGTGCCGGAGCCGACCTCGCTTTGCACTTGCACGCGTCCGCGCGACTGCGTGGCGAAGCTGTAGACCATCGCCAAACCCAGCCCCGTGCCCTTGCCCGACGCCTTGGTGCTGAAAAACGGTTCGAATACCCTGTCCAGAATCTCCTTCGGAATGCC
Source organism: uncultured beta proteobacterium (assembly GCA_963816915.1). GTDB lineage: Bacteria > Pseudomonadota > Gammaproteobacteria > Burkholderiales > Casimicrobiaceae > PALSA-1003. Next base: position 239,718 of record CAWFMK010000004.1, on the reverse strand, counting down.
CTCGCCGGTGTCGCAGACACGGATCGACGCGTACATTCCAGGCGTCATCTCTGCGCACTGCTCTCCGCTTAGCTCCACTGCGGACGTCTCGATGCTGAGACGCCCGCCTCGAGGCATCGCGTCGCGTGCGTTCAGCACGAGATTGAGCAGCACGCTCTCGAGCTGGTTTCGATCGGCGAACACGCTGGGCAGCGCGGGCTCGAGCACGGTGCGAACATCGATGGCTTCGCCGAGCAAACGCTTCATCATCTCGACCATCTCGTCGATGAGTGCGTTCACGTCGAGTGCCGCTGGCTGCAGTGGCTGCTCGCGGCTGAACGCGAGCAGTCGATGCACCAGCTGCCCTGCGTTGCGCGACGCTTTGAGCGCGAGCTCGACCGCGTTGCGCAGGCGATCGTCAGATCGCGCCCGCGCGGTATCGGCGCTTTCTCGCTGCAATGTGAGCGCGGCGATCTCCAGGTTGCCGACGATGACTTGAAGGATATTGTTGAAATCGTGCGCGATTCCGCTGGTGAGCTGTCCGATGGCCTCCATTTTCTGCGCCTGATGCAATCGCGACTCCGCTGCCATGCGACGACCGGCCTCGGTCTCCAGCTCTGCCGTGCGTTCGCGCACGCGCTGCTCGAGCGTGCGGTTGAGTTCTTCGAGCTGCCGCGTCGCGGCGGCGAGCGCGGCCTCTGCGACCTTACGGTCGGTAATGTCGAGGTCGATCCCGCTGTAACGCACCGGCTTGCCGGCGGCGTCACGCACCACTCGTCCACGGCCGAAAATCCAGCGCACGTTCCCATCCGGCCGGATGATGCGGTATTCGATCTCGTAGGCGTCGCTGCCGTCGTCCAGCGCATGCTGGAACCCCGCAAGCACGCGCTCGCGATCGTCGGGGTGCCGCAGCTCGCGGATGAGCTCGATGGGGACGCTCTCGCGGGTCGGAGCAAGGCCAAGGATATGGAAGAATTGCGGGGTGGCACGCACCCGCCCCGCCGTCAGGTCGATGCTCCACACCCCGACGCCCGCCGACTGCTCGGCCAGCGACAGCGCGTGGTGGTCGAACGGATCCTGCGACAGTACGCCGAGCAACTCGGGTTCGGATGCGATGTCACCGTGCGTCAATCCGGAGGGGGCACCACGTCTGCTTTGGCCCATGATGCGCGGGTCCCTGGGATGTCGAACGTCGGATCGGATACCATTTCTATCGTACCGGGTTTGCAAAATGACGGCTAGCCTGCGCGCCTGCATCGTTCTCTTCCTGTCCTTCGTTCCGGGGGCATGGTCTGCCACGCTCGTCATCAACGCCAACACTGCGGACCCCGCGCCGCGCGCGGCGTGGCAGCGCGCGGTCGCGCTGTTCAGTCGCGAGAATCCCGACATCGACGTCGAGCTGAACGTCTACGATTCGGAGAGCTACAAGCGTTCGATCCGCAACTGGCTGACCGGTGCGCCGCCTGACGTCGTGTTCTGGTACGCGGGCAATCGCATGCGCCAGTTCGTGGTCCCCGGGCTGCTCGACGACGTCAGCGACCTGTTTACTCCAGCGACCGCAGCGAGCCTGCACCACTCGGCGATCGATCTTGTGAGCGTCGGCGACCGACAGTACGGTGTCCCGTACGCCTATTACCAGATCGGCCTGTACTACCGGCGTGACGTGCTCGCCGCGGCGGGCGTGCGGGAGCCGCCGCGAACATGGGACGAGCTGGTGCGCGTGTGCGACCAGCTCAGGGTCAAGGGCGTCGAGGCATTTGCCATCGGCACGCGCGATCTGTGGCCCGCCGCAGCATGGTTCGACTATCTGGATCTTCGGCATAACGGCCTCGCGTTCCACATGGACCTCATGCAGGGTCGGATCTCCTACAACGATCCCCGCGTGCGCGAAGTATTCGCGCGCTGGCGCGAGCTCGTGGATCGCAGCTGCTTCAGCAGGAATCACGCCTCGGCGAGCTGGCAGGAAAGCCAGGCGCTGCTCTACGACGGAAGCGCCGCGATGATGCTCATCGGCAATTTCATCGTCGCGAACTTTCCTGCGGGATTGCGGGAGCAGCTGGACTTCGTCGAGTTTCCGGTGGTTCGCGCAGGGGTCGGTCGCTACGAGGATGCACCGATGAACACGATCCATATTCCCGCGCGGGCGCACAACAAGGAGGATGCCAGAAAATTCCTGCGCTTCGTCCTGCGTACCGACGTGCAGGAAACGATCAATGCGGCGACGCTGCAGATTCCCGTGAATCTGCGCGCGGCCCCGGCGAGCGACCGGTTTTTGGCGCGCGGCCGCGCGCTGCTCGAGAGCGCCGATGGTCTCGCGCAATATTTCGATCGTGATACCAGCGAAGACCTCGCCAACATTGCCATGAAAGGCTTCCAGGAATTCATGCTCTACCCGCAGCGGCTCGACGCGATACTCGAGACCATCGAACGCGCTCGCGTGCGCATCTACGGACCGCTCCCCGGGACGTTGGCGAAGTAGGCAGGCGCTTCGTGCGCGAATCCAGCGATTTTTCCGCGCCGGCGAAGCGTGCGCGTGCGACCAAACTGCGCGGCAGAGGCATGGCCACCACGATCCTGCTGGCCCCGGCGTGCCTCATGTTTTCGCTGTTCGTGCTCTACCCGCTGCTGCGCAGCATCGGCCTCTCCTTGTACGACTGGAACGGCGTGGGGCATCCGGCGTGGGTTGGGTTGGCGAACTACCGCGAATTACTGAGCGATCCGGTGTTTGCGACCGCCTTCACCAATAACCTGCGCTGGTTGGCCTGCTATGTCCTCGCCCCGGTGTTGGGCCTCGCGCTCGCCGTGTTTCTCAACCAAGCCCTGTTCGGCATGCGTCTGGTGCGCTCGCTGTTCTTCATGCCTTTCGTGATCAGCCAGGTCGTCGTGGGCCTCATTTTCAGCTGGTTCTTCAACTCGCGCTTCGGGCTGTTCAACAAGCTGCTTGCCGCGGTCGGCTTCTCGCCGGTCGCTCCGTTGGATAGTGAGCGATGGTCGCTCTACACGATGGTCCTCGCCGGCCTGTGGCCGCAGACGGCGTATTGCATGATTCTCTACCTGACGGGTCTTGCGACCGTGCCGAACGAGCTGGTCGATTCGGCGCGCGTCGACGGCGCCCGCGGTTGGTCGCTCTTCAGGCATGTCGTGTTTTTCCATCTCCGGCCTGTGCACTTCATCGTGGCGATGGTGTGCGCGGTTGCGGCGCTGCGCAGCTTCGACTACGTGATGATCATGACCGCGGGCGGCCCGTACAACAGCTCGACCGTGCTGGCGTACTACATGTTCGAACAGACCTTCATCGGGTTGCGCTATGGCTACGGTGCGGCGATCGCGACCGTGCTCTTCGCGTTGATGGGCGGCATCATCGTTCTCCTGCTGCGTCGCCTGCTTCGCGGCGAGGCGCGCTAGGCATCGTGTTTCCCGCGCCGCTTGCCCGTCGTTCCGCTACGGTTCGGGCCGGCTACGGCGCGGCCGTCGGTATCAGCCTCGCCGTGTGGCTGCTGCCGCTCGCCGCGGTCGTGCTGACTTCCATGCGCTCGATGGACGACCTGAACCGCGGCAACGTCTGGGGCTGGCCCAGCGAGGTGCTGCTTACCGAGAACTACATCACCGTGCTGACCGGCTCGAACATGGGCCGTTTCGCGCTCAACAGCTTGCTCATCACGCTGCCTGCGGTCGCAGGGACGATCCTTCTGGCTTCGATGGCCGGATTCGCGCTAGCCAAGCATCCTTTTAGGGGAAGCAGGCTGGTGCTCATGGTGTTCGTTGCCGGGAATCTCGTTCCTTTCCAGGTATTGATGATCCCGGTACGCGACCTGGTCATCGCCCTGCGCCTGTACGACTCACGCTGGGCGCTGATTCTTTTCCACACCGCGTTCCAGACCGGGTTCTGCACGCTGTTCATGCGCAACTTCATTCGAGAGCTGCCCGATTCGATCCTGGATGCGGCGCGCATGGAGGGCGCCGGAGAGCTGCGCATCTTCTGGCATGTCGTGCTCCCGATGATCCGCCCGGCGATCGGCGCGGTCTCGGTTCTGGTCTTCACCTTCGTGTGGAACGACTACTTCTGGTCGCTGGTTCTGGTGCAGTCCGACAGCGTTCGGCCGCTCACTGCGGGGCTGCAATCGTTGCGAGGCATGTGGCAGACCTCATGGCAGCTTTTGTCGGCGGGGTCGATTCTTGCCGCCGTGCCGCCAGTGGCGCTGTTTTTCTTGATGCAGCGCCAGCTCGTTTCCGGGCTCACCGCGGGGGCGCGCAGATAGCGGGACAGCGTCTGCGTCCGATAGACGAAAAAAAGCCGGGCATTTGGCCCGGCTTTTTGGTCTGACGAAACTGCTGTCAGACGGCTTGAATGTTCGATGCCTGCTTGCCCTTGGGACCCGTCGTGACTTCGAACGAGACCTTCTGTCCTTCCTTCAGGGACTTGAAACCCGGCATGTTGATCGCCGAGAAATGCGCGAAGAGATCTTCGCCGCCGCCATCGGGAGTAATGAAGCCAAAACCCTTGGCGTCGTTGAACCACTTCACAGTGCCTGTTGCCATGTTAGCCAATCCTCAAATCAAAAAATAATCGGGTCGAACCCGGCCGATGTTTCGATCTCAAGGACAGGAAAGTACGGCTTTTCGGCGACAGCGAAGCAGCCGGACAGGTCGCGCTTTAGTACTTGAAACAAAACACGCACGGCACTATACCCCCTTCCGGGGGTGGGGTCAAACCGCCGGTCGGAACCCGAAAAGGGTCCTAGGTTCAGCCCGAAAGCTCCGCCCGGACGATCGCGGCCCCGGTGCCCAAAGCGTCGAGCTTGGCACGGGCCACCGCGCGGGGAAGCGGCACCATGCCGCAGTTGGTGCAGGGCTGCAGGTGCTCGGGATCGACGTGCCTCAGCGCCGCCCGCAGGGTCGCCGCGACCGCATCCGGCGTCTCGACCTGTTCGCTTGCCACGTCGATCGCCCCGACCAGCACATCCTTGCCTCGGAGCAGCCCGATGAGCTCGAGCGGAACGTGCGAGTGGGCACATTCCAGCGAGACCTGGTTGATGCTGGACCGGGCAAGCAGCGGAAAGGTCTGCTCATATTGGCGCCACTCGGCTCCCAGCGTCTTTTTCCACTCGTTGTTTGCCTTGATGCCGTAGCCATAACAGATGTGCACCGCGGTCTTGCAGGTAAGACCGGCCGCCGCCCGCTCGAGCGCCGCAATGCCCCAGTCGCGGACCTCGTCGAAATAGACGTTGAAGGCGGGTTCGTCGAACTGGATCACATCGATGCCGGCGGCTTCGAGCGCGCGCGCCTCTTCATTGAGTATGCCCGCAAACGCCCAGGCGAGCTTCTCGCGGCTGCGGTAATGGGAGTCGTAGAGCGTGTCCACCATGGTCATGGGTCCCGGCAGCGTGTATTTCACGCGGCGCGCGGTTTGCGCGCGCAGGAAACGCGCATCGTCGACGAAGACGGGTCCACGCCGCGCGACCTCGCCGACGACCATGGGGACATCGGCGTCGTAGCGGTTGCGGATACGCACGGTTTTCCTGTGCTCGAAATCCACACCCTCCAGGCTTTCGATGAAGGTGGTCACGAAATGACGGCGCGTCTGCTCGCCGTCGGTGAGGATGTCGATTCCGGCGCGCTCCTGGTCGCGCACCACAAGCCGCACCGCGTCGCGCTTGGCCTCCGCGAGCTTTTCGCCTTCGAGCAGCCACGGCGCCCACAGCTCGTTGGGCGGGGAGAGCCACGAGGGCTTGGGCAGGCTTCCGGCGAGGGTGGCGGGCAACAGGTGCATCGCAAACTCCGGGCAGTAAGGTTGCCTGAGACGGTGGGCCGCGGAGGGTCGCGGCGAAGCGACATTATAGCCACGCCGCTTTAAGGCGCCGCGCCTCTTGACCCTAGGTGCGTCGCCAAGTAAGTTGGCGGACCTTTGCGCTCTGCCTGTCGAACCCGTCGATGGTGAGACAGGTGCCCCACGCTCCCGTTTCGAACCCAGGCCGCGCGTTCATGCCCCGCGTTCTCTATACCGACCAGGACTATCCCGACGTCGACATCGAGCGCGGCGTGTTCGCCTCCACCGGCATCGAGCTGGTGGTCGCCAATCACAAGACAGAGGATGAGATCATTGCCGCCGGCCGCGATTTCGACGCCTTCCTGATCCAGTACGCGCCGATCAGTGAGCGGGTGATCGCCGCGCTGCCGCGGCTCGGGCTGGTCAGCCGCATCGGCGCCGGCTTCGACACCATCGACACGGCCGCCTGCGCCAAGCATGGCGTCTGGGTTGCCAATTCGCCCGATTACGGTGTGGGCGAGGTCGCCACGCATGCGCTGGCGATGGCACTCGCGCTGGTTCGCAACATCGTCGGCTACCACCGCGACATCGTCGCCGGGCAGTGGCACTACCTTTCCTCCGGCGCGGTGCGCCGAGCCAGCGACATGACGCTGGGCATCGTCGGGCTGGGGCGCATCGGCAAGCGCATGGCGCACGTGTCGCGCAATGTCTTCAAGCGTGTCATCGCCTGCGATCCGTATCTGATCGACGGCGATTTCCCGGCGTACGTCGAACGCGCCGACCTGGAGTCGCTGTTCGCGCAAAGCGACGTTGTCAGCCTGCACACGCCGCTCAACGACGAAACACGCGCCATGATCGGCGCGGATGTGCTCGCCCACATGCGGCGCGGTTCGTACCTGGTCAACACCTCGCGTGGCGCCGTGGTCGATATCGGCGATTTGCTTAGCGCACTCGATAATGGAATACTTGCCGGCGCTGGTCTGGACGTGCTTCCCGTCGAGCCGGCCGAAGACCGCCGTCTGCTCGCGCACCCCAAGGTCATTTTGACGCCGCACGCCGCTTTTTTCAGCGAGCAGTCGGCGGTCGAATTGCGGCGCAAGGCGGCGCAGAATATCGCGACATGGGTGAAGACGGGACGGCCGGATTACGTGGTCGTCGCCGGCACCCGGCGCTGCGCCTGAAACGGCGCGAAGGGCGTTCAGCAGCCGCCGAAGAGCGGTCATCGAAGGAGGAGTATGGCGGCAGTCAGCATTCGAGCTGTGCAGAAGTATTTCGGCTCGACGTATGTCATCCGCGGCGTCGACATCGACATCGCCGATGGTGAATTTTGCGTGCTCGTTGGTCCGTCCGGTTGCGGCAAATCGACGCTGCTGCGGATGCTGGCCGGACTCGAGGAAATCACCCATGGCGAGATCAGCATCGGCACGCGGGTTGTGAATCGCGTTCCGCCGAAGGAACGCGACATCGCGATGGTGTTCCAGAATTACGCGCTGTATCCGCATATGACCGTGCGCGACAACATGTCGTTCGCGCTAATGCTCGCGAAGCAATCCAGGAACGAGATCGAAAAGCGCGTAAAAAAAGCTGCGGACATCCTCGGCCTCGCCCAGCTGCTCGACCGTTATCCACGGCAGCTCTCGGGCGGGCAGCGCCAGCGCGTGGCGATGGGACGCGCCATCGTGCGTGACCCGCAGGTGTTCCTGTTCGACGAGCCGCTGTCGAACCTCGACGCCAAATTGCGCGTACAGATGCGCACCGAGATCAAGGAGCTGCATCAGCGCTTGAAAACGACTTCGATCTACGTCACGCACGACCAGATCGAGGCGATGACCATGGCCGACAAGATCGTGGTCATGAAGGATGGCGTGGTCGAGCAGACAGGTGACCCGCTGACGCTCTACGATCGGCCCAACAACACCTTCGTCGCGGGATTCATCGGCTCGCCCGCGATGAACATGGTGCCGGGGACCATCCGCGCCAACGGCGGCCCGGCGAGCGTCGAATTCGCTGGCGGCGTGCGCTTGCCGCTGCCGACCAATGCTGTCGGCGCCGACGGCCAGAGCGTGCTCTATGGAATGCGTCCCGAGCATTGCCTGCTCGCGGAGACCAGCGCATCGTCGGGCGAGGGGGGTGCGCTTCCCGCCGACGTCGTCGTCGTCGAGCCGACCGGCGCCGACACCCAGCTGTATTGCCGCTTCAACGGCCAGGAGCTCACCACGCTCGTTCGCGATCGCGTGAGCTGCCAGGCCGGTGACCGCATCGGACTCAGGCCGGACCTCGCGCGCGCGCACTTGTTCGATGCGGCTAGCGGGACGCGGCTCGTCAGGTCGAGCACACCAGCCGCTTGAGCGGCGACTCGAGTTTCGTCATTTACTCAACGGAGGACTTGCATGAGCGATTTCAAACGTCGTGACTTTTTGAAGACCGCCGCGGGCGTCGCTGCGGGCACTGCACTGGGAAGCGGAGGGCTGATTCTCCCCGCCGATGTCGCCGCGCAAAACTATAAGGCGGCGCCCGAAAAGGGCGCCAAGCTGCGCGTGCTGCGCTGGAAGCGCTTCGTGCAAGGCGACGAGGACGTCTGGGCGGCGAACACCAAGAAGTTCACCGAGGCGACGGGCATCGAAGTGCGCGTCGACGCCGAGGGCTGGGAAGACGTTCGACCGAAGGCGGCGGTGGCCGCCAACGTCGGCAGTGGGCCCGACATCATCATCAGCACCATGGAAGATGCGCACCAGTATCCAGAGAAGCTCGTCGACGTGAGCGATTTAGCCAACTATCTGGGCGCGAAGTACGGCGGCTGGTACGACTCGGCGAAGGCGTATGGAATGGACGGCAAGAAATGGGTGGCGATCATGATGGGCGCCGCCGGCAACGCGATGGTCTATCGTGAAAGCGCCATGAAGGCGGCCGGCTTCGATACCTTTCCTAACGACATGCCGGGGTTTCTGAAGCTTTGCCAGGCGCTCAAGGCGAAGGGCACGCCGGCGGGCTATGCGCTGGGCAACGCCACCGGTGATTCGAGCTGGACGTACTGGCTGCTGTGGGCGCACGGCGGCAAGATGGTGAACAAGAAAAACGAGGTGGTCATCAACAGCCCCGAGACCATCGCCGCGCTTGAGTATGGCAAGCAACTCTACGAGACCTTCATCCCGGGGACGCTATCGTGGCTCGACCCCAACAACAACAAGGCGTTCCTCGACGGGCAACTGTTCCTTACCGCCAACGGAATTTCCATCTATTACGCCGCGAAGACGTCGCCGGATCCGAAATTGCAGGAAATGGCGAAGGACATCCAGCACGCGGCCTTTCCCGTCGGGATTTCCGGCAAGCGCACCGTGCTCAATCTCGTGTTTCCGATGATGATCTTCAAGTATTCGAAGTATCCGAACGCGGCCAAGGAATACCTGCGCTTCATGATGGAGAAGGAGCAGTACGTGCCATGGCAGGAAGCATCTATCGGCTACGTCTGCCAGCCGCTGGCGGCGTACGAGAAGAGCGCCTTCTGGACCGCCGATCCGAAGAACACGCCGTATCGCGACTGCATGAAGGACATGACGCCGAACGGATACGACGGCACGATGGGATACGCGTCGGCCGCAGCGACCGCGGACTTCATCATCCCGAACATGGTGGCGGAGGCGGTGTCGGGATCGAAGTCGCCGAAGGAAGCCGCGGCGCGCGCGCAGGCGCGGGCCGAACGCTACTACAAGGTCTGATACAGCGTCGTACGGCCTGAAGTAATCTCAGTGCGCGTCGAGGGGCGCTTGCGCCCCCTCGACGCGCACGCTTCTTCGGTCGAGTCGGTTCACGGAGTCCCTTCATCGCAAGCCACAGCACCGCGCTGTCTCGCGCGCTCGACAATCGCACCGTCCTCGGGCTGCTGTTCATGCTGCCGGCGGCGGCGCTGTTGCTGCTGTTCCTGACCTACCCGCTCGGACTGGGCACGTACCTCGGGTTCACCGATCAGAAGATCGGCCGACCCGGGGCGTGGGTCGGTCTCGACAACTACATCTTCCTGTGGGGTGACGCGGTCACGCGGCTGGCGCTGTTCAATACAGTTTTCTACACGACCGTTGCCAGCATCATCAAGTTCGGACTCGGGCTCTATCTGGCGTTGCTGCTCAACAAGCACATTCCGTTCAAGCCTTTTTTCCGCGCGGTGGTGCTCCTGCCATTCATCGTGCCCACCGCGCTGTCGGCGATTGCGTTCTGGTGGATCTACGATTCGCAGTTCTCGATCATCAGCTGGACGCTGATGCGGATGGGCCTGATCCACCAATACATCGATTTTCTCGGCGATCCATGGAATGCGCGATTCTCGGTTATCGCCGCCAACATCTGGCGCGGTGTGCCGTTCGTGGCGATCACGCTTCTCGCCGGTCTGCAGACGATCTCGCCCTCGTATTACGAGGCAGCGAGCCTGGACGGCGCGACCCCGTGGCAGCAGTTCCGCTACATCACCATGCCGCTGCTGACGCCCATCATTGCGGTGGTGATGACCTTTTCGGTGCTGATGACGTTCACCGATTTCCAGCTGATCTACGTGATCACGCGCGGGGGACCGCTCAATTCGACGCATCTGATGGCGACACTGTCGTTTCAGCGCGCCATCTCCGGCGGCAACCTGGGGGAGGGTGCGGCGATCGCGACAGCGATGATCCCATTCCTGCTGGCAGCGATCATGATCAGCTACTTCGGACTCCAGCGTCGCGCGTGGCAGCAGGGAGGCTCCGACAAATGACCAGTGTCGCCGCGACGCCGGAGGTGGTGGATTCGCAGGGCACGAACTACCTGGTGTCGCTGCCGCGGCGGATATTCACCATCTACCTCCCGCTGTTCGCGTTCCTGTTCGTGCTGCTTTTCCCCTTCTACTGGATGGCGATCACCGCGGTGAAGCCCGATGCCGAGCTGCTCTCGCGCGAAGGCAACCCATTCTGGGTGGTCAAGCCGACGCTGGCGCACATCAAGAAGCTGCTCTTCGACACCGCATATCCCGATTGGCTGTGGAACACGATCGTGGTCTCGGTGGCGTCCACCGTCATCTCGATTTTCTGCAGCGTGCTCGCGGCGTACGCGATCGAGCGCCTGCGCTTTCGCGGCTCGCGCTATGTCGGCATGAGCATTTTTCTCGCGTACCTGGTGCCGCCGTCGATCCTGTTCATCCCATTGGCCGCGATGGTCTACAAGCTCAACCTGTTCGACACTCGCTTCGCGCTGATTCTCACGTATCCGACGTTCCTTATCCCGTTCGGCACCTGGCTGCTTATGGGCTACTTCAAGTCGATCCCGCTCGAACTCGAGGAATGCGCGCTGATCGATGGCGCGAGCCGTCTGCAAATCCTCGTCAAGATCATCCTGCCGCTGGCGGTGCCGGGCCTGATCTCGGTCGGCATCTTCGCGTTCACGCTGTCGTGGAACGAGTTTATCTACGCGCTGACTTTCGTCTCGTCGTCCGAGGTCAAGACCGTGCCTGTCGGCGTGGTCACCGAGCTGGTCGAGGGCGATGTCTATCACTGGGGGTCGCTGATGGCGGGCGCCCTTTTCGGATCGCTGCCGGTGGCGATCCTTTACTCGTTCTTCGTCGAGTATTACGTCTCGGGCCTCACCGGCGCGGTCAAGGAGTGAGCGCGCGCCACCTCCGGGCTTGAATCGAAGCCCGATGGCCCCAACTCCGCTACAATGGACGAGCATTCACTCATTCACGAGGCACGCATCATGAGCATCCAGGACACGATTCGCGAGCAGGTCACCACGCACCCTGTCGTGCTGTACATGAAGGGCACGCCGCAGTTTCCGCAATGCGGATTCTCGAGCGCGGCGGTGCAGATGCTGAAGGCATCCGGTGCCGAGGCTTTCTTCTCGGTCAACGTCCTCGCCGACGCAGACATTCGACAAGGCATCAAGGACTACGCCAATTGGCCGACCATTCCGCAGCTCTACGTCAACGGTGAGTTCGTCGGGGGCGCCGACATCATGCGCGAGATGTATGAGTCGGGGGAGTTGCAGCAGTTGCTGGCGAAGCAAGCGGCATAGACGTCTGTCTCGCGGCTCCTCGGCGGCGGGGCTGTATCGCGCGTTCGCGGCTTCAGGTGTCTCAGCTGCAAACCGCGACGCCGCGGTTCGCCATTCCGGAGTTGGGCACGCGCGAGCAAGCAGTTTGTGAGCAACAGTAATACTGTAGCTCTCAGCGATCCACGGCAGACATCGCCGATCCGGATTCGCAAAGTGTCGACAAAATAAACATAGTTCGCGGCCTTCGGCGGTTGTTGCGCTCGTAGCATTTCAGCGCGACACGCCGTGCAGTGTCACATTGGTTGCTTGCCGCGTAGCGCGCGAGCGGTAATCCTCGCCGGATTGCCTTTTTTTGTCCCCCATTCTCCAGCGTACGCGCGGTTGAAATCGCGGCGCGCCTTCCCGCCCGTAACCTCATGATGTGAAAGCGAAGTCCACGGCGTCAGGCTGTTAAAGGCCCGCTTCGCAACGGCCTTCCAAAGCGCCGACTGTCGGTCTCGCCGACGTCTGGCATCGGACTTGCTGTAAGGACACCGTGGGAATGGCGTGCGACCGGCACCCTGCTTTGTGAATCAAATGGTTGCTTCAGTTCGCATCTCTTCTTTAAACGACGTGAGGGAAACTAACATGAAGTCCTATGGATTGAGCGGCGCGCTGATCGCGGTAGCGGCCACGGGCCTGCTTATAGCAGGGGCGTCTCAAGCGGCGGACAGCCAAATTGTCACAGTCAACGCGACCATAATCGGCACCTGCAAGTTCAACAGCGGGCAGACACCGGTGGTCACGGTGGCGAACACAGGCGCCAACATCGATCCGAGCCTGGCAGGGCCAGCGACAGGCACTGTGAACGTCTTGTACAAATGCACCAATGGAACGGTGCCGACGTTCGCCGGACCTGCCACGGCGACGGTGACGTGTACGACCTCGGGAACCTGCGGCACAACGACCATGACGCCGGCGATGACGTACACGACTGGCGGAGCCGGTGCCGGCTTCTCAACCAACAAGACGCTCGTCGTCGCGGGTTCGCTTACTCAGGTGCAGTATCAAGACATGCAGGCCGGTCCTTATTCCGGGACCGTGACCGTCAACGTTACGCCCTGAGCGGCCGATCCTCGGTTCCGGACGGAAGGCCGCTACGGCGGCCTTCTTCTTGAGTGGACGTCGCAAAAAACGTGGGTCGCAATGCGGCGGTCCAGACCTGGCTGCGATTGGATTTGTGGAGACGACGCGTGCGTACAATGCGCAACCAAGTGTCGACTTTCGAAGCCCCAGGCTGTACTGGCGGCGCTCATTCGACGTGACCGATGGCATCGAGCATAAACATGAACAAACGACGACTCTTGCTGCTCGCGGGAATTGCGTCGGCGATGTTCGCGCAGACCGCCGCGGCGGCGGGCAGCGCCAACTCCACCGTCACCGCCTCTGTGACGGGAATCTGCAAGTTCAACAGTGGGCAAACGCCGGTGGTCACGATCGCGAACGCTGGCACATCGATAGATCCGAGCCTGCCAGGGCTGGCAACCGGCAACGCCGCAATTCTGTACCGGTGCACCAAGGGCACCGCCCCTACGTTCAACGTACCGAGCCCCGTCACCGTCACCTGTACGACTGCCGGCACCTGCGGCGCCACGACAATGGCGCCGACCTTAAGCTCGGTGAACACCGGCGCAGGCACCGGCTTCGGCAGCGGCCAAGACAAGACGCTGACCGTCACCGGGCAGCTTACGCAGGCGCAGTATCAGGACATGAAGGCCGGCACCTACTCGGGTACGGTGACCGTGACGGCTACGCCGTGAACGACGGGTCATCACTCTCGGACCTGAACAGAGCGGAAGGCGACTATCGTTCTGGGAGTGTGAAGGCGAGCGTAGTGTACGCGGTCATCGCCTTCGTGCTCGGTACGCCCTGGGCCGGCGGCGCATGCGCCACCGATAGCGTTATGGTCGCGGTGAGAGTGACCGTGGTCCCCGTGTGCCGCTTTCTTACGCCGGCTTCGCCCGCCAGCAGCGTGGACACCGGCAGTGCCCGCAGTGTTCCGGCCGCCGGAAGCGCGACGCTGACTTATGCGTGCTCCAACGGGACTGCGCCTGCCTTCACTTTCGCGGTGCCCGCGGATACCAACCTCGCTTGCGGCTCGTGCCCGGGGATTCCGCTTGCGACGGGTCACATTGTGACGACCAGCCAGGGCGCTGGACAGGGCCTGGGTTCCGGACGCGACCGAACGCTGACGGTCAGAGCGCCGCCGGCGCAGGCTGCCTACGAAATCGAGGCGCCAGACGCTTACGCGAGCACGATCATCGTCACGGTGTCGCCTTGACGACGGTGGCGTGCGTGATGAAGCCGAAACGGAGGCGCGATGAGAGCCATGCTTGAAAACCCCTTGATGCACGCTTGTCCGGGCTCGAGCGGGACCAGCGTTGCCCATCAGCGCTGGCAGCGCGCTTGCCTGTTGTTTCTGCTGCTCTTCGGTACAGCGTTTAGCGCCGGAGCAGCTTGCACCTTCAGGACAAGCCCCGGAGCAATTGCGTTCACCGCCTTTGATCCTTCGACCGCGCCGACCCGGACGGCATCCACCACCGCGCGGGTGAACTGTTCAGCCGGGCAATCGCCAACCTGGGCATTCTCCGGCACCAATGGCAGCGCTCCCTTACAGATGAAGCATTCGAGTATGAGCCTTTTTATTCCCTATTCGGTAGCTGCTGCCTACGTATCGGGGGCTTCCAATAATCAGCTCTTCAACATCACGGCGACTGTCTTGGGGCCGAATTACCAAAATGCGCAGGTGGGGTCGTACTCGGACACGCTCACCCTCACGATAATTCCCTGAGCGTCGCGGAGCCATTTATGTTCAAGCGGATTTTCTGTCTGGTCGTAGCCGTACTTTGTGCCATGGCATCGGCGACGCGAGCGGCGGAGTTCACCATCAATCCGTTGCACGTCACCCTCGATCGCACCCAGCGGGCAAGTGAGATCCTGGTACGCAACGACGACAACGTTCCGCTGCGCATGCAGGTGCAAGCTATGAATTGGCGCCAGGATGCGGACGGGCAGGATCAGTACGAGGTGGCGGACGGTCTGCTTTATTTCCCGCGAACCATGGAAATTCCGCCGGGAGACTCGCGGGTCATCCGCGTCGGCGTCAGGGCCGCGCCGACGGCCCGAGAGGATACGTATCGGGTGTTCGTCGAGGAACTGCCGCCGGCAGTACCCGCGAGCGCCGCACCTCCGGGCGCCTCGTTGCAGGTTCTGCTCAGAGTGGGTGTCCCCGTGTTCGTGGCTCCGGCGCAGTCCGATCGCAAGGTCGAGATCACTCGACTGGAGTTGCGCGGCACAAGCGCCGAATGGGCCGTGGTCAACACCGGCAACGTCCACCTGCGCGCCGAGCAGGTCGCCCTGGTCGGGGTCGCACGCGACGGGACCAGGCTTTTCGAACAATCATTCCAAGAGCGCTATTGGCTCGCCGGTGCGGTCAAAACGCTGCGGTTCAACATTCCACCCGAGAAGTGCGCCCAACTCGCGGCGCTGGAGGCGGTCGTGGTGGCCGAGGACCTGGAACTGAAGCGTAAACTCGATGTTGCCCCGGGCTCTTGCCGCTAGCCCGCGCCCCGTTGTTCTCGTCGCCGTAGTCGTCGTTGCCTCGCTGGCAGTCCTGACCGCGCCGGCGTGGGCTGCGGCGGGCGATGACGATTTCCGCGCGGGCGGTGCCGCTCCAAAGGCAAACAGCGTCGCCGCGCCTCGCACCCAGAGCCCTTTTGCGATGCTGATCGCGCGCGTTATCGTGAACACTGTACGACGAGGTGACATCCCCATCCTGCGGGACGAACAGGGGAATGTCTTCGTACCCGCCGCAGAATTCGATGAGTGGGGCCTCTCGCTCGCTGGAGCGACGCCGGTTGTGCTCAATGGCGAGCGTTACATTCCAGTGTCCCAACTAGAAGGGATCGATGCGCGGTTCGATGCGAAGACCGTGACCCTAGAGCTGCAAGTCGCATCGCGGGCCTTTGCGGGGAGCACCGTCAACCTTGGGCCACAACGGCGGTCGGGAGTCGTATACCCGGCCGAAAACAGTTTCTTTTTCAACTACGGACTCAACGCCAACGGCGACGACTCCTTTGGCCAGCGAAACTACCAGCTCGCGACCGAGCTCGGGGCGCGCAGCGGCAACTGGCTCTTCTACAACAGCACTAATGATCAATGGGGCGACACTACCGCGCCCGGGTTCACGCGACTGCTGACCAACCTGCAGTACGATGATCGTCCCAACCTGCGGCGCCTGACCGTGGGTGACTTCTTCACGCCGTCGTTCAATCTGGCCAGTTCGGTGCCCCTCGGTGGTATAAGCCTCACCAAGTTCTACTCGATGGACCCGTACTTCATCCAGTATCCAACGGCGGCGTTCAGGACCGAGGTTGCGTTCCCGTCGACTGTGCAGGTTCGCGTCGACGGAAATCTTGTAGCGCAACGCTCCGTGCCGCCGGGTCCGGTGGACATCACGAATATCAGCGGCGTAACCGGTGGCCACAACGTCTCGGTGACCATCCGTGATCCATTCGGCCGAGAGCAAGTGCTGCAGCAGCCTTTCTTCTTTGCCACCGATGCGGGTCTGGCCGAGGGGTTGCACGAGTACAGCTACAACGCAGGTTTCCTTCGCCGTCAATATGGCATCGAAAGCAACGATTACGGTGATCTCGCCGCTGTCGCCTTTCACCGCTATGCCTTCACCAATGAACTCACGCTGGGGCTGCGCGGGCAGGCGACCAAGAGCCTCTACAACATCGGTCCATTCGGCACCTATCAGCTGCCGCGACTTGGCATTCTGGGAGCCGGAGTGTCGGTCGGAGGCAACGACGGTGGCTCGGGACCCGCAGCGGCGGCCGCGTACAGCTACAGCGGAAACTACGTTGGCCTGAACCTCGGCACCCAGTACCTGTCGCGCAACTTCGCGCAACTCTCCGATCTGGAGCCCGGTCAGCGCACGCGCACGAACCAGTACGCGTCAGCCTCGGTTTACGCACCGAACTTGGGAACGATCGGCGCGACTTACACCGCGCTCACCAACTATGACGGCCCGAATACCAAGCTGTGGACCGTGTCGTACACGCTCGGGATGTTCGATCAAAAGGGACTGCTTTCGATCAACTACACCCGCACCCTCGAGCCGCAATCCGTCTCTGCGTGGCTGCTTTCGTTCCGCTACTACTTCGACAGCATTACGTCGGTCGTGGGGGCGGTCGGTGGCACGGGCAATCACAGCACGCAGGGAGTCACGCTGGAGAGGTCTGTTCCCCAAGGCGAGGGCGTTGGATACACATTAACCGGTGCACACGCCGGTGGAGGCGGATCGAACGGCACCTTTGGTCGCGCCTTCGTCCAGGTCAACGCGGCAAACGCGACTTTCGGAGGCGAATATTCGCGCGCCAATTCTCCTGAGGCCGGAGTTTCTCTGAGTAATGTGTTTGTCGCGGGTAGCATCGGCTACGTCGGCGGCTCGTTGTTTGCCGCGAGACCGGTCGAGGACAGCTTCGCGGTGATCCGGTTACCGGGTCTGGCCGATGTGCCCGTTTATGCCAACAGCTGGTACGCCGGCAAGACCAACGCGGCCGGCGAAGTCGTCGCCACCAATATTTCTGCTTACTACGACAACTTCGTTGTGTTCGGCGCGAAGGACTTGCCACTCGACTATGTCTTCCCCACCTCGGAAAAGGTGATCTCGCCGATGACTCGTAGCGGCACCTTGGTTCAGTTCGCGATACGCAAGAACCATGCTGTCTTCGGCGTCTTGGTGACGCCGAGCGACGGCAAGCCGTTACCGCTCGAGTTCCGCGAGCTCGTCCTCTTGCGCGCAGGTGCGATTATCCGGTCGTTCACAGCGCGCCGCGGCGAATTCTATGTCGAAGGCGTAGAGCCGGGTGACTACCAGTTGAGTGTGGACGGTGATCCGCAGTGCTCGGCGCGCATCGAGGTGCCCGATCCCGCTGCTGCGACGACTGACGTCGGTACGGTTATTTGCGCGGCCGAGCCTCGTTAGGCCGCCGGTCTCGCCGGTCGTCAAGTCCGCGCCCGCTGCACCCGCTTCACCTCTGGAATCCGGTGGAGGGCACGCATCACGTCGGCGAGATGCTTGCGGTCACGCACCTGGACGTTGAAGAACATGTTGAACACCGAGCCCTCGTCGGAGCGCTCCATAGACACGTACTCGATGTTGGCGCCGGCATCTGCGATCGCCGTGGCGAGCTTGGCGAGCAGCCCGCGCTGATCGGTCACCAGCAGGCGCATTCCGGCCTCGAACACGCCTTCGACGTCGGGAGCCCATTCGACATCGACGATCTGGTCGGTGTCGACGCGGCTCTTGCGCAGCGTCGGGCAGTCACGCGTGTGCACCATAAGACCCTGTCCGCGCCGGAACTGGCCGACGATCGCATCGCCGGGGATCGGGCGGCAGCACTTGCCATACTGAATTGCGACGCCCTCGACGCCGCGCAGCTGCAGCGTGCCGGCTTTGGCCGGATGCTGCGCGGACTCCTCCAAGCCTTTGCTCGCGCGGGTTAGGGCCTGCGCAACCACGAACGAAAGGCGTTTGCCCAGCCCGATGTCGGCGAGAATTTCGAGTTGGCCCTTCGCACCGTACTCGCGAGACAGCGCCTCCCACCGTTCCCAGGTAATCGCCTCGGGCGGGACCTTGAGCGACGCCAGCGCCTGCTCGAGCATGCGCTCGCCCAGCGCGGCGGATTCCCGCTGCTGCAGCGATTTCAGGAAATGCCGGATGCGCGAGCGCGCCTTTCCGGTGGCGACGAAATTGAGCCACGACGGATTCGGGCGGGCAGTGGGCGAGGTCATGATCTCGACCTGGTCGCCGTTCTTGAGCTCGGTGCGCAGCGGCATCAGCTCGTAGTTGATGCGCGCCGAGGTGCAGTGGTGGCCGATGTCGGTGTGCACCGCATACGCGAAGTCGACCGCGGTCGCGCCGTTGGGCAGCGCCATGATCTTGCCCTTGGGGGTGAACACGTAGATCGCATCGGGGAAAAGATCGCCCTTGATGTGCTCGAGGAACTCCTTCGAGTCGCGCGATTCCGATCCGATCTCGAGCAGGCTTTGCAGCCAGCGGTGGGTCTGCTGCTGCGCTTCGGCGATGTCGAGCTGGTCGCCGCTCTTGTACAGCCAGTGCGCGGCGACGCCGGCCTCGGCGACTCGATGCATGTCCTGCGTGCGGATCTGCGCTTCCAGCGGTGTGCCGAACGGACCGAACAGCGTGGTGTGCAGCGACTGGTAACCGTTCGCCTTCGGGATCGCGATGTAGTCCTTGAACTTACCCGGGATCGGTTTGTAAAGGCTGTGCAGGACTCCGAGCGCGGCATAGCTGGCGGTCACATCCTTGACCAGGACGCGCACGCCGTAGATGTCGAAGACCTGCGAGAACGTGTAGTGCTTTTCGCGCATCTTCTTGTACACGCTGTAAACGGTCTTTTCGCGGCCGCTCACCGTGGCCGCGATGCCTGCCTGCTTGAGGCCCTCGCGGATCGACTGCAGGATGCGGTTCATCACCTCGCGGCGATTGCCGCGCGCCGCCTTGATCTGCTTGGCGAGCACGCGATAGCGCATCGGATACAGGTTCTTGAACGAAAGCTCCTGCAGCTCGAGATAGAGCGCATTCAGGCCCAGGCGGTTGGCAATGGGCGCGTAGATATCCAGGGTCTCGCGGGCGATGCGCTCGCGATGCGTGGGCGCCATCGCGTCGAGCGTGCGCATGTTGTGCAGGCGATCGGCGAGCTTGATCAGGATGACGCGCACGTCCTGCGCCATCGCCAGCAGCATCTTGCGAAAGCTCTCAGCTTGCGCGTCCTCGCGCGACTGGAACTCGATCTGGTCGAGCTTGGAGACGCCGTCGACCATGTCGGCGACGGGCTTGCCGAATGAGGTTTCGATCTCGGTCTTGGTGACGCTGGTGTCCTCCATCACGTCATGGAGCAATGCCGCGGCGAGGCCCTGCGCGTCGAGCCGCCATTGCGACAGGATGCTGGCGACCGCCAGCGGGTGCGTGATGTAGGGCTCGCCGGACTTGCGGAACTGGCCTTGGTGCGCGCTTTCGGAGAACGCGAAGGCGCGCTCTACCAGCGCAACGTCACGAGGCGGAAGATAGTGACCAAGGTGTCGGGTGAATTCGGCGATTTCCGACATGCTGCGTCACGTCAGGACGATCTAGCGCGTGCTCAAGGGATTCAACTCTGCGGCTTGAGCAACATTTCGATGCCGATCTTGCCGGCGGCCATTTCACGAAGCGCGATCACCGTGGGCTTGTCTCGGTCGCTCTCGACCAGCGCTGCCGACCCTGCGCTGATCTGTCGTGCGCGGTTGGTCGCGGCGAGGGTGAGCTCGAAGCGATTTGGGATGCGGGCCAGACAATCTTCGATCGTGATGCGAGCCATGATGTTCCTTCAGGTCAATTGTTGGATCAGCTGGCGAAAGCGTGCGCGCTGTTGGCTGCCGCGCAGGCGCGCCGACCTCACGATGGCGGCGACATCGTCGACCGCCGTGGCAAAGTCCTGATTAATAATAACATAATCAAAGTCCTCGCAGTGGCGTATCTCGTCCCTGGCGACGTCGAGGCGACGCGCGATGGTGGCGTCATCGTCCTGCCCGCGCGTGACCAGCCGCTGCTGCAGCGATGCCAGCGAGGGCGGCAGGATGAAGATCTGCACCGAATCGGGCACCAGCTCGCGAACCTGCGCGGCGCCCTGCCAGTCGATTTCGAGCAGCACGTCGCGTCCGGCGGCGACCTCCGACTTGAGCCAGGTCAGCGATGTGGCGTACCAGTTGCCGTGCACGAACGCATGCTCGAGGAATTCGCCTCCCATCTTCAGCGAGTCGAACCTCGCGAAGTCGATGAAGTGGTAGTCGACGCCGTCGCGCTCGCCAAGTCGCGGCTTGCGCGTCGTATAGGAAACCGAAAGACGGATCGCCGGCTCGCGCTCAAGCAGCGCGCGCGTCAGCGAGGTCTTGCCCGCACCCGACGGCGCGGCGATGACGAAAAGGTTGCCGATTGACTGGCCGGGTGATGTGGCCAGGATCGGCGCAGGCTCCTGGCTATTCAATGTTCTGCACCTGCTCGCGCATCTGCTCGATCATGACCTTGAGCTCGAGCGCTGCGTGCGAAAGCTCGGCATCGACCGATTTCGACCCCAGCGTGTTGGCCTCGCGGTTGAGCTCCTGCATCAGAAAGTCCAGACGCTTGCCGCTCGACCCGCCCGCGCCGAGCACGCGGCGTACCTCGGCGACGTGCGTCACCAGCCTCGACACTTCTTCGGCCACGTCGATCTTGGTCGCGAACAGCGCCAGCTCCTGCTTGAGGCGCTCGTTGTCGGGATCGAGGCCGGCATCGCGCAGACGCGCTCCGAGCTTCTCGACGTAGGCGTCGTGAATCGCGGGTACGCGCGGCGCGATCCTCGCGAGCTGTGTCTCGATCCCCTGACAGCGCTCCTCGATCATGGCTCGCAGCTTGTGGCCTTCACGCGCGCGCGACGCGGCAAGCTCCGAGAGTGCGCGCCGCACGAGTTGCATCGCATGCGCCGCCAGGCTTTCCGGGTCGACCGAGGGCTCGGTGAGCACGCCCGGCCAGCGCAGGATCTCGATGGTCGACAGCGGCGAGCTGCCGGGGGCGTGACGCTGCACGTCGGCGGCGGCGTCGCGCAATTGTGCGACGCGCTCGACGTTCACTGCGAGCGCGGTCGCTCCCGGCGTTGCGCGGGTGAGCGCAATGCGGCAATCGATCTTCCCGCGCTTGAGCTCGGCGGCCAGCGCTTCGCGTACAGCTGTCTCGAGCGCGCGCAACTCGTCGGCGAGTCTGAGCTGGATGTCCAGGTAGCGATGGTTGACCGAGCGCAGCTCGACCGACAGCGTGCAGCCAGGCAAATCGGCGCCCACCGCGGCAAAGCCGGTCATGCTCAGAATCATGGGGCGAGGCTCGAACGCTGCGAACAGACTGTGGACGACGAAAACGCCAGTGGCTGAGTGGGGAAAGTCAATGAAATCTTTACTTTATGCGCAGGGTTGCAGAGAATGTAGAGGTTATCAATCCTATGCGCAAGTACAGGCGGAGCGCGCAATGTCGCTGCCGCCGGCCCCCATGGGCGTCACCAATCAAGCCCTCGCCTCCGGTTATCAGCTGCTGAATTACCGAATCGATCGCCAGATCAGCCGCGGCGGATTTTCGATCGTCTATCGCGCATTCGACGAGGGCGGCGCTCCGGTGGCGATCAAGGAATATCTGCCGTCGTCGCTGGTGCTGCGCACCGAAGGCGACATCGTTCGCGCGAGCTCGGCGGAGAACCTGACGTCGTTCCGCTACGGGATGAAATGCTTCTTCGAGGAAGGGCGGGCGCTGGCCAAGATCAATCACCCGAATGTTGTCCGCGTGCTCAATTTTTTCCGCGCCAACGAGACGGTGTACATGGTGATGCGCTACGAGCGCGGGCGCACGCTGCAGCAGCAGATCCAGCTGCGCCAGGACCAGATGTCGGAGCGGTTGGTGCGGCACGTGTTCATGCACCTGCTCAATGGCCTCCGTGAAGTGCATACGCACAAGCTGCTGCATCTTGACATCAAGCCGGCCAACGTCTATCTGCGCACCGACGGTTCGCCGGTGCTGCTCGACTTTGGCGCCGCGCGCCAGACGCTGACCTCGGCGCGTCCGAAGCTCGCGCCGATGTACACCCCCGGGTTTGCCGCGCCGGAGCAGTATCGCGATCCCGACCGCCTCGGGCCGTGGACCGACGTCTACGGAATCGGCGCGAGCATCTTCGCCTGTCTGGCTGCTTTCGCGCCGCAGGCCGCCGATGCGCGCGTCACCGAGGACCATCTCGTGTCGGCCAAGAAGATCTGGGCGGGCGCGTATTCCGACAATCTTCTCGAGGTGATCGACTGGTGCCTGCGATTGGATCCGCTGGAGCGTCCGCAAAGCGTGTTCGCGCTGCAAAAGGCGATCCGTGAAATTCCGCCGAGAAAGCGCAAGCTCACCTTCATCGATTCCCTAAAAAAGAAACTGTTCACCGAGGTAATGTAGGTCCCGCGTGCGCTTCACCATCTTCCAGGAAAGCCGCAAGAGCCAGCGCAAGGTCAACCAGGACCGGCTGGCATACACCTACAGTCGAGATACGCTCCTGCTGGTCATCGCCGATGGCATGGGCGGTCATGCCGGCGGCGAGATCGCAGCGCAGATCGCCGTTCGCCTGTTCATCGAACGGTTCCAGCAGGAGGCCAAGCCCACGCTCAAGGCGCCGCTCAAGTTCCTGCAGGACACCATGCTGCGCGCGCATTCGGCGCTCGGCTCCTACGCGAACCAGTTCTCGATGCTCGAGACGCCGCGCACCACCTGCGTCGCCTGCATCGTGCAGCAGAACTACGCGTATTGGGCGCACGTCGGCGATTCACGGCTGTATCTGTTTCGCCAGGGCGGCCTGATCGGGCAGACCAAGGACCATTCGAAAGTGCAGTATCTGCTCGATCAGGGGCTTATCGGTTCGCATGAGGTCCTCGATCACCCGGACCGCAACAAGATATTCAGCTGCCTGGGAGGGCTGGTCGACCCGGTGATCGACCTTTCGCGGCGCACGCCCTTGCGCAACGGCGACCTGTTGGTGCTTTGCACCGACGGGCTGTGGAGCGTTTATCCGCAGGAGGAGATCGCGCGCGCGCTCACCGGCACGCCGATTCTCAAGTCGGCGCCGGCGCTCATGCGCGAGGCCGAGGCGCGCGGCGGCCCCGACGGCGACAACCTGTCGCTGGTCGTCGTGCGCTGGGGACCGGAAACGCTCACCGACGATCCGACCACGACCATTACCGAGACGCTCGGACTGGGCGAGTTCCAGACCGAGATCGACCGCACGCTGACGCTGACCGACCGCAAGGGAGTGCAGCGCGATCTCACCGACGACGAGATCGAACGCGCCATCGAGGAAATCCAGGCGACGATCAAACGCTATCGCCGTTAGAGACCATGCGCCAGCTCATCCTCGACACCGAAACGACGGGACTCGACGCCCGGCTCGGCCATCGCGTCATCGAGATCGGCATCGTCGAGCTGGTCGACCGCCGGCCGACCGGACGCCATCTGCACGTGTACGTAAACCCCGAGCGCGACATCGACGCCGGCGCGACCGATGTCCATGGATACACGTGGGAAATGCTGCGCGACAAGCCCTGCTTCCGCGACATCGCGGCGGAGTTCATCGATTTCGCTCGTGGTGCGCAATGGATCATCCACAACGCCCCGTTCGACATCGGCTTCCTCGACGAAGAGCTCAAGCGCGCCGAATTGCCGCCGTCGAGCGAGCTGTGCGTGGGGGTGATCGACACGCTGGCGCTTGCCCGCGACCAGTATCCTGGAAAGCGCAACAGCCTCGACGCGCTGTGCGAGCGCATGGGCGTCGCGCACGCGCAACGCACGCTGCATGGCGCGCTGCTCGACGCCCAGCTGCTGTCCGAAGTTTATCTCGCGATGACACGCGGCCAAGAGTCCCTGACCATCGATGTCGGACCGGTTTCGATCGCCGCGTCGATGGCAGGCACCACGGTCGCGCACATCGCCATCCGCATAATCCTTCCCAGCGACGACGAGCTCGCGGCGCATCACGCGTACCTCGTCGACCTGGACCGCGCATCGAAAGGCGCCTGCGTCTGGCTTGCCGAGCAGGCGGTTACCGCATGAGCGAAGACACCGGTCACACCGTTGCAACGAACGCCGCGCAGACTGGCGCCGTGGCGCCGACGCGTCCGCACTCCCCGGTCTCGACGCCGCCGATCATGCCCGACGATTCCCCCAAGCCGCGCGAAGCACCGGCGATTAACCGCGAGCTGTCGCTGCTCGCTTTCAATCGCCGAGTGCTGGCGCTTGCGGAGGATACCGCGGTTCCGCTGCTAGAGCGGCTGCGCTTCCTGTGCATCGTGAGCAGCAATCTCGACGAGTTCTTCGAGATCCGGGTCGCCGGGCTGCGCGAGCAGATGCGCATGAAAGCACCACCCCCGGGAACGACGCTGCACGAGCTGCGCTCGAATTTCGGTCGGATCAGCGAGGAAACTCAAGCGCTGGTCGCCGACATGTACCGAACGCTCAACGCGCAGATCCTGCCGGAGCTGGCCGGAGTGGGCATCCGGCTCTTGCGCGACGTCGACCGCAACGCCGAGCAGCGGGCGTGGGTCGCCGACTATTTCCGGCGCGAGGTGAAGCCGCTGCTCACACCGATCGGGCTCGATCCCGCGCACCCTTTTCCCCAGGTCGTGAACAAGACGCTCAATTTCATCGTCGAGCTCTCGGGCCGCGACGCATTCGGGCGCGAGACATCGATCGCCATCGTGAAGGCGCCGCGCCTGCTGCCGCGCGTGATCGAGCTGCCTCGCGAGGTGGCGCCGGAAAACACCTTCGTGCTGCTCTCGTCGGTCATTCACGCGCATCTGAACGAGCTGTTCGCCGGACGCGAGGTGATCAACTATTCGCAGTTCCGGGTCACGCGCGATGCCGACCTCTGGTTCGACGAGGAGGAGGTCAAGAACCTGCGCCAGGCGCTCGAAGGAGAACTCCCGCAGCGTCAGTTCGGGCTCGCGGTGCGGCTCGAAGTCGCCGCGCGCTGTCCGCCGCATCTGGCCGAGCTCCTGCTGCAGCAGTTCGAGCTGCAGGACTATGATCTGTACCGCTGCGACGGGCCGGTCAACCTCGCGCGCCTGTCGGCAATGGTCGACGAGGCGGACCTCGATCAATACAAGTACCCACCCTTCGTGCAAGGACTTCCGGACCGGCTTAAGGACCAGCCCGATCTGCTCGCGGTGCTGCGTCAGCACGATGTCCTGCTGCACCATCCGTACCAGGCGTTCGAGCCGGTCGTCGAGTTCATCCGCAAGGCGGTTGACGATCCGGACGTGGTCGCCATCAAGCAAACGGTCTATCGCACCGGAGTGAATTCGGTGTTGATGGAAGCGCTGATCGAGGCGGCACGGCGCGGAAAGGAAGTCACAGTCGTGGTCGAGTTGCTCGCTCGCTTCGACGAGGAGGCGAACATCAACTGGGCGGAGCGTCTGGAGCAGGCCGGCGCGCAGGTCGTATATGGCGTGTTCGGCCTGAAGACGCACGCCAAGCTGGCACTCCTCTGGCGTCGCGAACGCGATGCCGCGGGCAAGACTTTTCTCCAGCCCTACGCGCACCTGGGGACCGGAAACTATCATCCACGCACCGCGCGCATGTATACCGATTTCGGCCTGCTCACCAGCAATGCGGACGTCTGCGCGGACGTCAGCGAAGTGTTTCTGCACATTACAAGCCTTGCGAAAGCGAACAAGCTCAAGCACCTTTGGCTTGCGCCGTTCACGATGCATCGCCACCTGCTCGACGCCATACGCCGCGAGACGCGCCACGCGCGCGAGGGCAAGCCGGCGCGAATCATCGCCAAGATGAATGCGTTGCTCGAGGACGCGGTGATCAAGTCGCTCTACGCCGCTTCTGAAGCGGGCGTGCAGATCGACCTGGTCGTGCGCGGCGCCTGCGCGTTGCGTCCCGGCGTCGCGGGAATATCCGCCAACATTCGCGTGCGATCGATCCTGGGTCGCTTCCTCGAGCATCACCGCGTGTGGTATTTCGAGAACAATGGCAGCGAGGACGTCTACCTGGCGAGCGCCGACTGGATGGGACGCAATCTTTTTCGGCGCGTCGAGGTCGCCTTTCCGGTGCTCGATCGCGAGCTCAAGACGCGTGTCATCGAAGAAGCGCTCAAGCCGTACCTCTCCGACAACTGGGATGCGTGGGACCTGGGTGCGGATGGCAGCTATCGTCGCCAGAAACCCAAGGGCCGCGGGCATCCGATTTCGGCGCAGCAGGCGCTGCTCGACCGGCTGGCGGACCACTCGCCGCCGCGCACCTGAAGCGAGGCAAACATGGACCTGATTCTCTGGCGTCATGCAGAGGCCGAACCCGGCGAGCCCGACCTCGGACGACGACTCACGGCCAAGGGTCACAAGCAGGCGGAACGGATGGCGGCATGGCTCGAGGCGCGCCTGCCCGACAGCTGCCGCGTCCTGTCGAGCCCCGCCGACCGCGCGCAGCAGACCGCGCTCGCGCTCAAGCGCAAGTTCAGGATGGTCCCCGAGATTGCGCCGGGCGCCAGCGTGGCGGCGGTCCTGGCCGCGGCGTCGTGGCCGGATGCGCGCGAGCCGGTTCTGATCGTCGGACACCAGCCGACGCTCGGTGAAGTCGCCGCGTTCCTGCTTTCGGGCGAGGACGTTTCATGGAGCGTGCGCAAGGGCGCCGTCTGGTGGCTCACCAATCGCCTGCGCGATCAGGGCAACGCGGTCGTTCTCAAGGTCGTCATCGGGCCTGACTTTGTCTGATTGACAGGATCACGGCGGCACATGCCCGGCACGAAGAACAAGCGTCCCTACGTCGTTCGCCTTTCGCCTACCCACGGTCGCGGCGCATTCGCCACGCGCACCATCCGCAAGGGCGCGCGCATCGTCGAGTATCGGGGTACGCGATCGACGTACGACGAGGCCTGTGAACAGCCCGACAGCGATCCATCGGATCCATTTCACACGCTGCTGTTCGAACTGAGCGATGGCACGGTCATCGATGCCGGGCGCAAGGGCAACGCGGCGCGTTTCATCAACCACAGCTGTTCGCCCAATTGCGAGCCGCTCGAGCACGCGAACTATCGCGTCTTTATCCACGCCAAGCGCACCATTCGGCCCGGCGAAGAGCTCTGCTACGACTACCAGCTCGTATTTCATGGTCGCCTCAGCAAGCGTGCGCGCAAGGCGATGCAGTGCCGATGCGGGTCGCCGCGGTGTCGCGGCTCGATGCTCGAGCCCGAGCGCGCGAAATCGTCGCGTTGAAGTCGCGGTTCGCTCGTTCTGCAGGATGCGCATCCGACGCTTAGCCGCCGTTGCCGAAGGCAGGCTCTAGACACTACGCCAGCGATAGCCCAGCGCTTCCCATTGCGCGCGCTCGCGTTCGAGCAGATGCGCCGTAAGCGGATGTGCCTTGAGCCAGCGCGCGGCGACGCCGAACTCGATGCGGGCCGCGATCCTGAATCGGATGCGCGGCAGTGCGATGGGGGCGCGCGCGTGGTGAAACAGCACCGCCAAGCGCAACGCCAGAATCTGGGCACGCACATCGGGGTCATGCAGGTACGTTTGCACCTTGTCCAATCCGCCGCGGCAGCCGAAGACCAGCAGCGCCAGCCGGTTCTGCTCGCCTGCCGAAAATCCGGGCATGTCGGCGTGCTGAAGGATGTACGCGCCGTGCTTATGAAAGCCCAGATGCGACACTGACATTCCGCTTTCGTGAAGCAGCGCGGCCCACTCGAGCAGCTGAGATTGCTCGCGGCTGGCTCCCTTGAGTGCACTGCGGTAGAGCGCAAGCGCAAGCCCCGAGACACGGGTAGCATGGGCGCGCTCGATGCGGTAGCGCTCGAGGAATCGCGCGACCGTCACCTTGCGCACATCCTCGTCGATAGTGCGCCCGAGCAGATCGTAGAGCACGCCCAGACGTAGCGCGCCACCGACGGGATCGATTCGCTGCACGCGCAGCTCGGCGACGGCGGCGCTCATGATCGCGAGGCCGCCGGCAAGAACGGGGACGCGTTCGGCCTTGACCGCGTGTAACTGCAGTTTTGACGCCGAGCCGGCGACGATGAGGCGCTTGCGCAGCCGCTCGAGTCCGGCCGGTGTGATGCCACCCGTGGAGAATCCGTTCTGCTCGAGAATCTCAGCAAGCGCCGCGGCGGTTCCCGAGGACGCGTATGCGTCGCGCCAGTGCGTCGGACCGAATTCGCCGGCGATCGCCTCCACCTCGACCCGGGCTGCGGTCTCCGCGTCGTCCATCGACGCCGCGGTGACCTTTCCGTTCGGGAAGAATCGTTGCGTCAGGCCGACGCATCCGATCTTGAGCGATTCCAGCCGCTCGGGCTCCAGACCGCGCCCGATGATGAACTCGGTCGAGCCACCACCGATGTCGATGACCAGTCGCGGCGCCGTCGATGGCGGCAGCACGTGCGCGACGCCCAGGTAGATGAGCCGCGCCTCCTCGTGGCCACCGATCACGTCGATGGGCACGCCGAGTGCGCGTTCGGCCTGGCGCAGGAATTCGCGCGCGTTCTTCGCGACGCGAAACGTGTTGGTTCGCCACCGCGCGCACCGCGGAAGGATGCACGCCTGAGAGGCGCTCGCGAAACCGAGCCAGGCATTGCAGCGCCGCGTCGATCGCCGCTGCGGTGAGGCGACCCTCGTCGTCGAGGCCGGCGCCGAAGCGAAGCGTCTCCCGCCACGTGTCCTGGCGGTAGATCTGGCCGCCTTCGACGCGGCCGATCTCGAGGCGGAAGCTGTTCGAGCCGAGGTCGACGACAGCGAGAGTGGATGCGTTCACGGTGCGTGGGTGGCGGATCGGTGCGGCGAAGAGCCTAGCAGAAACATGCGCGCGGTGCGCGCAGCGCGCTTTGGCACGCTCTGCGTTTCTGCTACGCTCGCCGCTTTCACCTCGTGCGCCGACGCATGCCCGTCGACTACCTGCAGAAGATCCTCACCGCGAAGGTCTACGACGTCGCGATCGAGTCGCCGCTCGACCTGGCGCCGACGCTGTCGCGCGCGCATCGGCAACCGCGTGCTGCTCAAGCGCGAGGACCAGCAGCCGTGTTCTCCTTCAAGCTGCGCGGCGCGTACAACAAGATGGCGCACCTGTCGTCGGCCGAGCGCGCGCGCGGCGTGATCGCGCATCGGCGGGCAACCACGCGCAGGGCGTGGCGCTCGCGGCGCAGCGGCTCGGCTGCAAGGCGACCATCGTCATGCCGGTGACGACGCCCGCGATCAAGATCGCGGCGGTCGAGGCGCGCGGCGCCAGGTCGTGCTGCACGGCGACTCCTACAGCGACGCCTACGAGCACGCGCTGGCGCTGCAGAAGACAAGCGGCGCGACCTTCGTGCATCCGTACGACGATCCCGACGTGATCGCCGGGCAGGGCACGATCGCGATGGAGATCCTGCGCCAGCGGCAGGGTCCGATCGACGCCGATCTTCGTCGCCATCGGCGGCGGCGGCCTCATCTCGGGCATCGCGGCGTACGTCAAGCGCGTGCGTCCGGAGATCAAGGTCATCGGCGTGCAGCCGGTCGATTCGGACGCGATGGCGCGCTCGCTTGCGGCGGGCCGGCGCGTGAGGCTCGACCACGTCGGACTGTTCGCCGACGGCGTCGCGGTGAAGCAGGTCGGCAAGGAGACGTTTCGGCATCTGCCGCGAGCTCGTCGACGAAATCGTCCTCGTCGACACCGACGCGATCTGCGCCGCGATCAAGGACGTCTTCGAGGACACGCGCGCGATCCTCGAGCCCGCGGGCGCGCTGGCGGTCGCGGGCGTGAAGGCCTGGCGCGAGCGCCACCGGGTGAAGGACCGCACCTTCGTCGCCATCGCCTGCGGCGCGAACATGAACTTCGACCGGCTGCGCTTCGTCGCCGAGCGCGCCGAGCTCGGCGAGCAGCGCGAGGCGATCTTCGCCGTGACCATTCCCGAGCGTCCCGGCAGCTTTCGCGAGTTCTGCGCGCTGCTCGGCAAGCGCAACGTCACCGAGTTCAACTATCGGTACGCGGACGCGAAGTCGGCGCACATCTTCGTCGGCGTCGAGGTGGCCGGTCGGCAGGAGACGCGCAGAATTGCTGCGTGCCATGCATAAGCGGCGGATCGAGGCCTACGACCTGTCCGACAACGAGATGGCCAAGCTGCACGTGCGCCACCTGGTGGGCGGGCACGCGCCCGCGGCCGAACACGAGATCCTGTACCGCTTCGAATTTCCGGAGCGCCCGGGCGCGCTGATGCGCTTCCTGGACAGCATGAGCCGCGGGCTGGAACATCAGCCTGTTCCACTACCGCAACCACGGCGCCGACTACGGCCGCGTGCTGGTCGGCATGCAGGTGCCGCCGTCGGACAAAGGCGAGTTCGCCGCGTTCCTGCGACCGGCTGGGCTACCACTGCGTCGAAGAGACCGCCAACCCCGCCTATCGCATGTTCCTGGGGCGTTGACCGCCCAGGAACGGCACTTTTGGCCGCAATCGCAGTGCCAACTGTTGCAAATCGCTCAAAACGCACAAGTTCCGGGCTTCTGGCAAGGATTATGCTCTGGTCATTTGCTTGCAACCGTGGCAAACTTTGACGAAGGCACTATGGAATTCAACGAGGGCGTTTCAGTTTCGGGCGAAAGCACAGGGAGCATCGGGTTGCCGGATCCAAGCACCTTGTCGGGCGTCAAAGTCATGGTGATCGACGACAGCAACACGATTCGTCGAAGCGCCGAGATTTTCCTGCTCCAGGCAGGCTGCACGGTCATTCTCGCCGAGGACGGATTCGATGCGCTGGCCAAGATCACCGACCATCAGCCGGATCTGATTTTCGTCGACATCATGATGCCGCGGCTGGACGGTTATCAGACCTGCGCGCTGATCAAGAAAAATACGCGATTCCACACGACGCCGGTGGTGATGCTGTCGTCGAAGGACGGCTTGTTCGACCGCGCGCGCGGTCGCATGGTAGGGTCCGACCAGTACCTGACCAAGCCGTTCACCAAGGAAAGTCTGCTCAAGGCGGTTGGAACTCATGTAAAGGTCGCGGCGCACTGATGCCGCGTTGTCGGGGCCGGGACGCCGGGGGGGCCGACGGGAAGGCTGGGAGAGGATGACCATCAAGCGGGTACTTATCGTCGACGACTCGCCGACCGAGCGTCATGTCCTGAACGACATGCTCACCAAGGCCGGCTATGAGGTCGTCGCCAGCGACAACGGCGAAGACGCCATTCTCAAGGCGAAGACGACCAAGCCGGACCTGATCCTGATGGACGTGGTCATGCCCGGCCTCAATGGATTCCAGGCGACGCGTGCCATCAGCCGCGATCCGCAGACGCGCCTGGTGCCTATCATCCTATGCACGTCGAAGAGCCAGGAAACCGACAAGATCTGGGGCATGCGCCAAGGCGCGCGTGACTACATCGTCAAGCCGGTGCGCCGCGAGGAACTCCTCGCGAAGATCACCGCGCTGGGCTGATCCGCCGCCATGGCCCGTGCCGCCAAGCTCGACCTGCGCGCGTTCCAGCAGGAGCTCGCCACCCGCCTGGCAGCCAAGACCTCGGCGCAGGTCGAGCAGTCGCGCCTGGGTCTCGAATGCGCCGGCCGGCAATGGCTGATCCGTCTCGCCGACGCGGGCGAAGTCATCGCCGTGCCGTCGTTCGCTTCGGTGCCGATGACGCGCCGGTGGTATCTGGGGATCGCCAATATCCGCGGCAATCTCTACGGGTGCATCGATTTCGCCGGCTTCCTCGGCCACGAGGAGGCCACGGCCGCGAGCACATCGCGCATGATTCTCTTCGGGCCGCGAGTGGGCGAGCTGCGCGCCGGTCTGGTGGTTCATCGCGTGCTCGGACTGCGCAATCTCGCCGAACTCAAGGCTGCGGATGCACCCGACGGCGCGCCGTCGTGGTACGGCTCCCGCTGGACCGATCCCCGCGGCGCGCTATGGCAGGAAATCGACCTTGCGCGGCTGGCGCAGGATTCGGCGTTCCTGCAGGTGGGTCTCTAGCATGAACAGCCAAGGGCAAACCCGGTGATTCGATCAATACATGTGTGGCGACCCGTTTTTGGGAGGGAGCAAAGATGGCACTCAGTTTGAAAGGCCTGTTTGGCGCAGGGGGTGCCTCGGGGCAGGTGCTGGACGACCTCGAGGACCCGACGACGCAGGTCAAGATGAGCGGATCGTCGAAGGGCTACGATCCGCTCGCCGCCGTGTCCATCATGGACCAGCTGCGTCCGGGATCGGCCGAGGGCAAGCAACCGACGCGCCTGTGGATGATCGGACATCTGCCGATCGTGCGCCAATTCCAGATCCTAGGACTGTTGCTGATCACCTTCATCCTGCTCGCGCTGCTGATGCTGTTCCTGAACACGCGGATCACCTCGCAGGTGTCGGCAAGCGTCACCACCGCCACCGAAATGCAGATGCTGTCGCAGCGACTCGCGCGCGCCACCTCCCTGGCCGTCCAGGGTAACGCCGGTGCCTTCGGCGACGTGAAGGACTCGCGCGATCGCTTCCGCACTGACCTGGACGCGCTGTCCAAGGGCGGATCGGTCAAGGGCATGAGCATCGAAGCGTCGTCCAACGAAGCAATCCAGACCGCGCTCGGGCAGGTTTCCGGCCGCTGGGAGCGTGTCGAGAAGAACGCCACGACAGTGATCGACAATCAGGCGCCGCTGGTCTCGCTGTCGAAAGGCATCGAAAGCATCAACCAGGGCAACAACGCGCTGCTCGAGCTCGCGCAGCAGGCGGCGGCGCAGGTCGCGCAGGGGGGAGGCAGTCTTCGCGAGGTCGACTTCACCAACCAGCTCGCGATCCTCTCGCAGCGCATCGGCAAGAATGCGAACTCGCTGGTCTCGTCCGATGAGATCGACCCGGAGGTCGCGTTCCTGCTCGGCAAGGACACCGGCTCCTTCCGCGACATACTCAACGGGCTGATCAAGGGCAGCGACGCGCTTCGCCTTGCCCCGGTTCACGCCGAAGACGCGCGTGCGACGTTCCTCGAGATGCAGAAGCGCTTCGTCGGTTACGAGGCCGGGGTCAACGCGATCCTGCAGAACATGCAGCGCCTGGTCGGCGCCAAGCAGGCCGCGCGCGGGGTCAACCAGGAATCCGAACCGCTGCTTGCAGACGTCACCAAGCTCACCTCGGAATATGACAACCAGAATGCCGCGCGCAACTTCACGTTCTGGGCGGCGATGACCTTCGCTTTCTTCGCGCTGCTCTGGCTGATCGCGCTGGGCAAGGTGTTCCTCGACGACGCACGGGTACGCGCGTTCGACAGCGAGCAGGAGAACAAGCGCAACCAGGAGGCGATTCTCAGGTTGCTGAACGAGATGGGCAACCTCGCCGATGGCGACCTCACCGTGCAGGCGTCGGTCACCGAGGACGTGACCGGCGCGATTGCCGACTCGATCAACTTCACCATCGAGGAATTGCGCACGCTGGTGCGCGGCATCAACTCGGCAACCGACCAGGTGGCGAAGGCGACCACCGACGCGCAGGCGATCTCGAACCGGCTCTACGAGGCTTCGCAGCGCCAGAACAAGGAGATCCAGCAGGCCTCGGCCTCGGTGCTGCAGATGGCGCAATCGATCAACGAGGTCTCGCAGACCGCTTCGCAGTCGGCGCGCGTGGCGCAGCAGTCGCTGGCGGCCGCCGAAAAAGGCGGGCAGGCAGTGCACAACCAGATCGCTGGCATGAACGAAATCCGCGCGCAGATACAGGACACCGCCAAGCGCATCAAGCGCCTCGGCGAATCCTCGCTGGAGATCGGCGAGATCGTCGAACTGATCTCCGACATTACCGAGCAGACCAACGTGCTTGCGCTCAACGCCGCCATCCAGGCGGCCTCCGCCGGCGAAGCGGGCCGTGGCTTCACCGTGGTCGCCGAGGAAGTGCAGCGCCTTGCCGAACGCTCCGGCGAGGCGACCAAGCAGATCGAGGCCATCGTGAAGACCATTCAGGCCGACACGCAGGACGCGGTCGCCGCCATGGAAAAGAGCACGGTCGGCGTGGTGGAAGGGACCAAGCTGTCGGACGCGGCGGGACAGGCGCTCGACGAGATCCGCAAGGTTTCGCGCGAGCTCGCCGAGCTCATCGGCGGCATTTCTGCGCAGACGCAAAAACAATCGGCGTCGGTTTCTGACGTGACTCGCGGCATGCAGGGCATCCTGAAGATCACCGAAGAGACGACCGAGGGCACCAAGCAGACCAACGTGTCGATCGGTCAGCTGTCCAAGCTCGCCGCCGAATTGCGCAGCTCGGTCGCCGGCTTCAAGGTATGACGCACGCCGCGCAGGTCTGATTCTTGCTGTTCAGCGAAGTCAGGACCTGGAGGACGTTCATTTCGTGCCTAACGACACCGCACCCGACTTCGATCTCGGCCCGCTGACCTGGGTGCAAGGGGAGATCGACCAAGCGCTGGCGCGCGGCCTCGAGGCGCTCGCCATGTTCAAGGCCGCACCTCGCGACACGACTGCGCTAAAGCACGCGCGCTCGCACGTTCACCAGGCCGCCGGTGCGATCCAAATGGTAGGCCTCGACGCGGTAACGGCATATACCGACGAGATCGAGCGTCATCTGGTGCGCATGGAAGAAGCTTCCCCGCGTGACGTCGAGAACGGTTGCGATCTCGTCGACCGGGCGTGCCGCAAGCTGCGCATCTTCCTCGACGAGCTCGTCGGCGGCGCAAGTCCTGTACCTCTCAAGTTGTTTCCCGAATACGAGCTACTGCAGCAGGCGCGCGGCATCAAGGCCGCCGCGCCGACCGACCTGTTCTACCCGGACCTGTCGCCGCGCGCTCCACGCATCGCGACCGCCAAGTCGGTAACCTCGCAGAAGCTGCCGTCGTTCATGGTCAAGCAGCGCCGCCTCTACCAGCGCGGTCTGCTGGCGTGGCTGCGCGGCGACGATGAAAGCGCGCGCGTCATGCGCGACGCCGTCCAGGGCATCGAGGACGTGCAGACGCATTCATCGCAACGCTCCTTCTGGTGGACCGTCGGGGCGCTGCTCGAAAGCATCGTCGAGAGGGGCCTCGAAACCAGCTTCGGCGTGAAGCAGCTGTGCGGGCGCGTCGACCTGCAGATCCGCCGCTTTGTCGAAGGCTCGGCCAAGGTTTCCGACCGGATGCGCCGCGAGGTGCTCTATTACGTCGCGATCAGCGCGCCCGCGGGCCCGCAGGTTCAGGCCGTGCAGCGCGCCTTCCGCTTGCAGGGACTCATCCCCACGGCGGACGTGCTGTCGTCCGATGTCGTGCGCATGCAGCCGATTTTGCGCGAGACACGCGATCTGATCACCACCGCCAAGGATCTGTGGCTCAAGCTAACCGGCGGACGCGCCGAAAACCTGCCCAAGCTGCGGCAGGTGTTGTCGCAGCTTCGCGACAAGACCGCCGCCATCGGGGAGCCGTCGCTTTCGCGACTCTCCGCGGCGCTGGCCGGACGCCTGGACAAGCTGGGTAGCGGCAACGTCTCCGAGTCGCTGGCCATGGAATATGCGACCGGACTGCTGCTCGCCGATTCAGCGCTGGAGAATTTCGCGGCGATGTCGCCGGAATTTCCGAAGCAGGTCGATGCCATGCTTGCGCGGCTGGAGGCCGCGGCGCAAAACCAGCCCGTGCCCAGCACTGCCACCGCGCCGATACTCGACGAGATGGCGCGGCGCGCACAGGAGCGCCTGGTGCTCGCCCAGGTCGCGCGCGAGATCCAAAGCAACCTTCGCCACATGGAGCAGGTACTCGACGCGTTTTTCCGCGATCATGCCAAGCGCGCTGACCTCGCTTCGCTCGCGCATGACAGCAAGCAGATCGCCGGCGCGCTGAAAATGCTCGGGCTCGATCGGGCGGAGCAGCTGCTCTCGATGTGCCAGGCGCAGATCGACGAATACGCGAAGCCCGACACACCGGTCGCCGATGAGGATCTCGAATTGCTCGCCGAGTCGCTGTCGGGTCTCGGCTTTTTCATCGAGGCGGTCGAGCAGCAGAGGCCCGACCGCGATCGCCTGATCGAGCCGATGCTAGCGCGGCGACTGGGCACGCACGCCGAAGCGGCCGCCGCCCCCGACACCGTCGAGGACGCGGTTGCCGACCTCGAAGCCGGTCTTCCGGCAACGCTCGAAGCCTTCAGGCGCGCTCCGGGCGACCGCGCCGCCCGCGAGCGCCTCGAGGCCGAGCTGACGTCGCTGCGCGACGATGCCGAGCTGATCGCCGACAGCGCCCTCGCCGCCAAGGCGGACACGGCGCTCGGGGAACTCGCCCGGTCCCGCGAAGGCGATACCGCGGCGCTGCAGGAAGTCGTCGGAGCCATCGCGGTCGAGCACGCCGCCGCACCGGCACCGGCACCCTCGGAAGAGACCCTGCGGCTGCTGGAGACCGATGCCTCCGATCTGGACGCCGAGCTGCTCGACATCTATCTCACCGAGGCGGGCGAAGTGCTCGATACTGTCGCTCAGAACAGCGCGCGACTCAAGCAGCAGCCGGAGGACCGCGAGGCATTGCGCGTGGTTCGCCGCGGATTCCATACGCTCAAGGGCAGCGGTCGCATGGTCGGCCTCAATGAGCTTGGCGAGATCGCATTCGAGGTCGAAAAAGCGCACAACCGCCTGCTCGAGGAAGATTTTCCGGTCACCCCGGCGGTGCAGGAGCTTGTCGAGGTCGCGCACACATCGTTTCGTGTCTGGGTGGACACGCTGCGCCGTCGCAAACGCGTGACGCCGGACGCCCGCGCGTTGCGCGCGGCGCTTGCCAAAGTCTACGCGGAGCTTCCCGGCGGACCTGAGCCGCCCGGACCCGGCGCCGGGCCGACGCCACCGGGGCCTTCGGCGCCTGTGTCCTCGCCACCGAGTGCGCCGCGTGAACCTTCGACCCATTCGGAACTGACGGCGGTGGCAGCGGCTCCGAAGCAGGCGGTCGCACTCGTCGCCAGCATCGATAGCGCGGCTTTTTCTGCCGCGCAGCCTCTGCCGATGATCGAAATCCTCGAGCTCGACGAGACACCGTCGCTGGAGTTCGACGACGCCGCCAACGACGCGCCGCAGATGGTCGACAATCCCGGCGAGGTGATCGAATTCGCGCCGCGCGCAGCGATGACCGCCGAAGATCGCGCGTCGCAGCGCGCGCCGCCTCCCGACGCTGAGGAAACGAGCGTCGGAGGGGTGACGCTTTCCACCGCGCTTTATCGCATTCTCTGCGACGAGGCACAGCAGCATCTCGCCACGCTCCACGCCGAGCTTCACGCCCTCCAGTTCGACAGCACCGCTACTCCGTCACAGGCGATGGTTCGCGCCAGCCACACCCTGTGCGGAATTCATCGCACCGGCGGATTCCCGCTGGTGGCGTCGACGTCCAAGGTGCTCGAGCAATGTCTGCTCGCGCTGCAGGAAAGAGGCCCGCCGCTGCCGGGTGCCGCGCTGCCGGTGCTGGCGCGCGCGATCGCCGGACTTGCGACGCTGGTCGGGCGCGTTCGCACGCGCGAAGCGTTCCTCGCGGTGGACGAGACGGAGGCTGCCGAGATCGTCGCCGAACTCGATGCGCTGCGTCAGCAGGCCGCGCCCGAGCCGATGCTCGATGACAGCGAGACCGTCGCGGCGCGCATCGCTGACGCCGACGAAGCGATTGCAGAAGAAGCGCCGGCGACACCGCGGCTTGTGGCGAGGTCTGACCCAGCGCATATCGTCGCCGAAGCGCACGACGAGATCGCCGGCGGCTCCAAGGACGCACCCGTGCTACGCGTCGCGGCGATGTCCGAGACGGCGGCCCCTTCCGCTCCCGTCGCGGCCATCCCGGTAACTGCCACCGAGGCGCCTGTTCAAGCCGCGGCAGCGCCTCCCTTGCACAGCGCGGCGGCCCTGGCAGCGGTCGACGAGTCATTGCGCGACGTGAGCGACGATGTCGACAAGCAGGTCCTTCCGATATTTCTCGAGGAAGCCGCCGAGCTGTTCCCGCAAGCCGGAGAGCAGTTGCGGGCGTGGCGCAAGAGGCCCGCGGACATCGCGCCGGTGCGCGCCCTGAGGCGAATACTGCACACTTTCAAGGGTAGCGCGCGGATGGCGGGCGCGATGCGCCTGGGCGAGCTCACCCATTTGATGGAAAGCCGCCTGCCCGAAGGCGAGGCGGTAGCCCGCCCGGCGCCGGCGTTGCTGGACGCTCTCGAAACCGATCTCGATCGCGTCGCCTTCGTGCTCGATCGCCTGCACCAAGGCGAGGTGAACAGCGTGCTGCCGTGGCTGCAGACGGAGACCACGCCGACGATCGAGGTCGAGCCAGCCACGAGCGCGGCAAAGGGCGTGATCGCTACGCTGCCCACCGTGGCGACCGCACATGCGGCTCCAGACAGCACACCTGCGGCGCCCGAAGCCGAGGGCGCACGTGCGCAGCTTCGCGTTCGTGCCGATCTGATCGACCGCCTGGTCAACGAAGCGGGCGAGGTCGCGATCGCGCGTGCGCGCGTCGAAGGCGAGCTACGATCGCTCAAGGCAAATCTGCTCGAGCTCACCGGAAGCGTGATACGACTGCGCGCGCAGGTGCGCGAAATAGAGATCCAGGCCGACTCGCAGATCCAGTCGCGGATGTCGATGGTCAACGAGGCAGCGGAAGGATTCGATCCGCTTGAATTCGACCGGTTCACGCGGTTCCAGGAGCTCACGCGCGGCATTGCCGAAGGCGTCAACGACGTGTCGACCGTGCAGCAATCGTTGCTCAAGAACATCGACGAGGCCGACGCCGCGTTGCTCGCGCAGGCTCGCCTGTCGCGCGATGTCCAGCAGCAGCTGTTTTCAATCCGCACCGTTCCGTTCGCGAGCCTCTCCGAGCGGCTCTACCGCATCATGCGCCAGACCGCGAAGGAGCTCGACAAGCGCGCCAACCTGGAAATCCGGGGAACGCAGGTCGAGCTCGACCGCTCGGTGCTCGAAAAGCTCGTGGGCCCGCTCGAGCACCTGCTGCGCAATGCGCTCGACCACGGCCTGGAAACGCGCGAGATGCGACAGCGTGCTGGCAAGCCGGAGACCGGCGAGATCACGCTCAACGTGCGCCAGCAGGGCAACGAAATCGCGATCGAGATTGCAGACGATGGTGCCGGGCTCGACCTGGGGCGAATCGCGGCGAAGGCGCGCGCGCTCGGGGTGATCCCGGAGGACGGCGAGCCCACCGAGGCGCGGCTGATCGAATGCATCTTCGCCCCCGGATTCTCGACGGCGGCCAAGGTCACGCAGATATCGGGCCGCGGCGTCGGCATGGACGTGGTGCGCTCCGACGTTGCCGCCCTCGGCGGCCGGGTCGACGTGGCCACCACCGCGGGAAAGGGAACGTCGTTCACGCTGTACCTGCCGCTCACGCTGGCAGTCGCACAGACCGTGCTGGTGCGCGCGGGCGGCCGCCTATGGGCCCTGCCGGCACCGATGGTGGAGCAGGTTCAGCAGATCAAGGACAAGGACCTCATCAACCTGTATCTGTCGCGCGAGGTGGTGTGGCAGGACCGCAAATACCCATTCTTCTATCTGCCGCGCCTGCTCGGCAATACGGAGCACAACCCGGAGACCACGCGCTACAACTCGGTGCTGCTGCTCAAGAGCGGGCAAAGCCTCACCGCCGTCCACGTCGACGAGATGATCGGCAACCAGGAAGTCGTGGTGAAGAACATCGGGCCGCAGCTCGCACGCGTGTCCGGCATCGCCGGGGCGACCGTGCTCGGCAACGGCGATGTGGTGCTGATCATCAATCCGGTGCAGCTCGCGCAGCGCATGGACGTCGCCGCCGAGGCGCCGATGATCGTCAATACCCCGCAGGCAGCGCGGGCGGCGCAGGTGGCGGCGGAGGCGGCCGGTCCGCCGCTGGTCATGATCGTCGACGACTCGCTTACCGTGCGCAAGATCACGGGGCGCCTGATGACGCGCGAAGGCTTCGACATCGTCACCGCCAAGGACGGCCTCGACGCCCTGCAGCTGGTCGCCGAGCGTATTCCCGACGTCATCCTGCTCGACATCGAAATGCCGCGCATGGACGGTTTCGAGTTCGCCAAGAACCTCAGGGCCGACCCCAAGCTTGCGCACATCCCGATCATCATGATCACCTCGCGAACCGCCGAAAAGCACCGCAATCGCGCCCAGGAACTGGGCGTCGACGTCTATCTGGGCAAGCCCTACCAGGAGGAAGAGCTCCTGCGCCACCTGCGCGAGCTGCTGGAAGTCCACGCGTAGGCTGCGTCGCTGCATCACCCGCGCGGGGCACCACGCGCGCAAGGTAGAATCTCCTTCATAAGACTGGAGGAGTCCCATGACGCAATTCGCCACCAAGGACATTCGCACGTTGGCGCTGGTCGGCCACGGTGCGGCAGGCAAGACGAGCCTGGCTGAAGCGCTGCTGCACAAGGCGGGCGCGATCCAGGCCGCCGGGAGCGTCGATCGCGGCACCGCGGTCAGTGATTTCGATCCCCTCGAGAAGACATGGCGCCACTCATTGCGCGCGTCGGTGCTGCATCTCGAGACCGCGGGCACGCGCGTGCACATGATCGACACGCCGGGATTCCCTGATTTCATCGGGCAGGCCATCGGCGCGCTCGACGCGGTGGAGACCGCCGGCGTCGTCGTGAGTGCATCTGCCGGCATCGAAATGATCACCTCGCGGATGATGGATTGGGCGGCACGGCGCAAGCTTTGCCGTCTGGTGATCATCAATAAGATCGACGCCGAGAACTGCGACCTGCCCGGGCTGCTGCAGGCGATCCAGGCCGCCTTCGGCAAGGAATGCCTTCCCATCAACCTGCCCGCCGATTCCGGGAAGCGCGTCGTCGACTGCTTTTTCAACCCTTCGGGAGACGCCGATTTCTCGAGCGTGTCCGACGCGCATCGCGCACTGGTTGACCAGGTCGTCGAAGTCGACGAGGAGCTGATGTCGCTTTATCTCGAACAGGGAGAGATATCACCCGACCAGCTTCATGCGCCGTTCGAAAAGGCGCTGCGCGACGGGCACCTGGTACCGGTGTGCTTCGTTTCCGCGCGCACTGGCGCGGGCGTCGCTGAGCTGCTCGACATCCTGGTCAGGCTCGCCCCCAATCCCGCAGAAGGCAACCCGCCGATGTTCACCAAGGGCGAGGGTGAGCAGGCGGTCGAATT
The DNA here is from genome assembly GCA_963816915.1 of uncultured beta proteobacterium. Taxonomy (GTDB): domain Bacteria; phylum Pseudomonadota; class Gammaproteobacteria; order Burkholderiales; family Casimicrobiaceae; genus PALSA-1003. The sequence goes on along the minus strand of CAWFMK010000004.1, from coordinate 198,269 downwards.
CCATTCGGAACCTGATGCCGCCAAGCACGTGCTCGCGCATGTCTTCAAGGTCGTGATCGATCCTTTCATCGGCAAGCTGGGCGTGTTTCGCGTTCACCAGGGCACCGTCACGCGTGACACGCAGCTCTTCGTCGGCGATGGACGCAAACCCTTCAAGGTGTCGCACCTGCTCATGCTGCAGGGCGGCAAGCAGGTCGAGATCGACCGTGCCGTGCCGGGTGATATCGCCGCGGTGGCCAAGGTCGACGAAATCGGATTCGACTGCGTGCTGCACGATTCGCATGACGAAGATCACATCCACATGAAGCCGCTGGAATTTCCGACGCCGATGCATGGATTCGCGATCGCGCCCAAGAAGCGCGGCGACGAACAGCGCATCTCCGACGTCCTGCACAAGATGATCGCGGAGGACCCGACGCTATCGGTCGAGCACGACGCCAGCCTCAACGAGACCGTGCTGCGCGGGTTGGGCGAGCTGCACCTGCGCTCGGTGTTCGAGCGCATGGCGAGCCAATTCAAGGTCGAGATCGAGACGCGGCCGCCGCGCGTTCCGTACCGCGAGACGATCATGGGCAAAGCGGAAGGTCATCACCGCCACAAGAAGCAGACCGGCGGCGCGGGCCAGTTCGGCGAGGTATTCCTGCGCATCGAACCACTGCCGCGCGGTGCCGGCTTCGAGTTCAAGGATGCGGTGAAGGGCGGCACGATCCCCAATCAGTTCATCCCCGCGGTGCAAAAAGGCATCGAGCAAGTCCTTCAGCAGGGGCCGGTGGCAGGATTTCCGCTGCAGGACATCCGCGTGACCGTCTACGACGGGAAGCATCATCCCGTCGACTCCAAGGAGGTCGCCTTCGTCACCGCGGGGCGCAAGGCGTTTCTCGATGCGATCGAAAAAGCGAAGCCGATCGTGCTCGAGCCGGTGGTCAGCCTCGAGGTGCTGTGTCCCGAAGCGTGCATGGGCGACATCGCCGGCGACCTTTCCGGTCGCCGCGGCCAGGTCACGGGTACCAGGTCGCTGCAGGCCGGCACGCTCACCATCAACGGCATCGCGCCGCTGTCCGAGCTAGATGGCTACGCTGCCCGGCTCAAGGCGATGACCGCAGGCCACGCGGCCTGGACCATGGCGCTGTCGCACTACGACCCGGCGCCTTCGACGCTGCAGCAGCAGCTGGCGACTGAATACGCAAAGCACCGCAAGCACGAGGAGGAGTAGCGGCGCGAGGCGCGCAGTCCGCTGCGCCAGGCGCAGTGTGAATGCAAGGCAAGCGTCGGTGTCTCCGGGTAGGTGGGTGATGCCGCTGTGAACGGCAGCCGCGCCGGTCCGGCGTTAAGCGTCAGGCCTTGCGCGCCGATTTGAAAAGCGCCAGCGCCTGCGTGCGAGCGACGCCGTGATCAACGATCGGCGCCGGATAGTCGCGGCCGATGACGACGCCGCGCGCGCGCTGCACCTGTGCGCCGAGCTGCCAGGGCGCGTGGATCTCGTCGTCGTGCAGGGCCGCGAGCTCGGGGACGTAACGGCGAATGAACGCGCCCTTGGCATCGAAGCGCTCCGACTGAGCCACCGGGTTGAAGATGCGAAAGTACGGCTGCGCGTCACATCCGGTCGACGCCGCCCACTGCCAGCCTCCATTGTTGGACGCGAGGTCGAAGTCATTGAGCTTGTCGGCGAAGTAGCGCTCGCCCCAGCGCCAGTCGACGAGCAGATCCTTGACCAGGAAGCTCGCTACGATCATGCGCAGGCGATTGTGCATGTAGCCTGTCTGATTGAGCTGCCGCATCGCCGCGTCGACGATCGGATACCCCGTGGTACCTGCGCTCCAGCGCGCGAACTGATCGCGGTCGTTGCGAAACGGCAGCGCGTCGTACTCATGACGAAATGCGGAGTCGACCACGCGAGGGTGATGCCAGAGGATCTGCGCGTAGAATTCGCGCCAGATGAGCTCGGAGAGCCAGGTCGCGGCGCCGTCGCCGCCGGGCTGCAGCGACCTGGAATGCGCATAGGCCGCGAGCTGGCGTATCGAGACCGTGCCAAAGCGCAGGTCCACCGACAGGTACGACGGTCCCTTCACCGAGGGATAGTCGCGCGCCTCGCGATAATCGTCGATGCGGTCGCGAAAATCGGCGAAGCGGAGGGCGCCGCCGCGCATTCCGGGTCTGATGCCCAGCGCCCGCAGGTTGGTGCGCGCGAAGCCCAGCGCTTCCAGCGTCGGCAGCGTCAGATCGAAGCCGGACGGCGGGATCGCCAACGAGCGTGCGTGCGCATCGACGGGGTGCGCCGCGAGATGGCCAGGCTGCAGCGTCTGCAGCCACGCGCGCTTGTACGGTGTGAATACCGAGAACGGTGTTCCTGACCGGGCGAGCACTTCGTCGCGCTCGAAGACGACCTGGTCCTTGAAGGTGCGCAACGCGAGACCCTGTGCGGCCAGCGCTTGCGCCACTGCCGCGTCGCGGGCGATGGCTTGCGGTTCGTAGTCGTGATTGGCGTACACGGCATCGACACCGACCAGCCTGGCTAGCTCGGGAATCACGTCGTGCGCGAAACCGTGCCGCACCATCAGCCCGCCGCCTGCGGCGCGCAGCGCCGCATCCAGGTCCGACACGCTCTCAAGGATGAATTCGACGCGCCGGTCGGCGCGATCGTCAAGCGGATCGAGGATCTCGCGATCGAAAACGAAGGCACAATACGCCGCGCTCGAATCGCGCAGCGCGGCGTGCAGCGCCGCATGGTCGAAGTCGCGCAGGTCGCGACGAAACCAGACCAGCGCGCGCGAAAGAGGCTTCATTCCCGGAAGGAGGGCCGCGCCGGCCAAGGCTTCGGCGCCGCGCAAAAAGAGCGTAGACTTTTTCGCCCAGCCCGCGGACCGCGGGAAATCGACAAAGGAGTGGCCATGCAGGGACAACCAGCCAAAGCCGCATTCTGGACGATCGCGGCGCTTTGCGGAGCGATTGCATCGACGGCGGTATCGGCGGCGGAGGACCCGACGCCCTCGCTGTTCATCAACGGCGCTGATCTGAAATGGGGACCCGCTCCCCCTGCGCTACCCAAGGGCGCCAGGGTCGCGGTGCTCTACGGCGATCCTTTCAAAAGTGGCGTCTTCGTCATCCGCCTGATGGCGCCTGCAGGTTACAAGATCCCGCCGCACTGGCACACGCAAGCCGAGAACCTTACGGTCATCTCGGGGGTCCTCAACCTGGGCGAGGGTGACGAGATGGCCAAGGGGCCCGGCCCCCATGCACACGCGCTCAAGGCCGGCGGTTATCACTACCTGCCGGCCAAGGCGCATCACTACGCCTACGCCACGGTGCCGACCGTCGTTCAGATCCACGGAGAAGGGCCTTTCGACATCAATTACATCAACGAAAAAGAAGACCCGCAAAAAGCCGCCAGTAAATAATTCGTGTGCGGGCGGCGCGACGTTGCGCGTTGTATCTGTCGCCGCCCGCGTTTACAATGGCGCTCACGCACGCATGCGCGCATGTTGCGTAGGCGGCGAGCAGAGGCCGTTTAATGGGCGATTCCCGGGTCAGCCTGACCCATCACTTCCTGATCGCCATGCCCAGCATGGCCGATCCTCACTTTGCCCACACCCTGATCTACGTCTGCGAGCACAACGAGAAGGGTGCGCTCGGTATTGTCATCAACAAGCCCATCGACATGACGCTGTCGGCGCTGTTCGAGCAGATCAACGTTCCGCTCGGCGATTCCGAGCTGCGCGCCGCGCCGGTGCATTACGGCGGTCCGGTACAGATCGACCGCGGCTTCGTGTTGCATCGCCCGCTGGGCAGCTGGCAATCGACGCTCGCGATCAGTGACGACCTCGGCCTGACCACGTCCAAGGACATCCTCGAAGCCGTGGGCAATGGCGAGGGCCCCGATGACGTTCTCGTGTCGCTCGGCTATGCCGGGTGGACAGCCGACCAGCTCGAGCAGGAAATTGGGCAGAACGCCTGGCTCACCGTCGCTGCCGATCCCGACGTCCTGTTCGCGCAACCCGCGGAGACGCGCCTGCCGGCGGCAATGAAGCTGCTCGGCATCGACTTTTCAAGACTGTCCGGCGCTGTCGGGCACGCGTGAGGCGTGGCGACGACGCAGCACGCTCCCGCACACGCCGCGGGATCCATTCTCGCGTTCGATTTCGGTACCCGGCGCATCGGTGTCGCCGTGGGTGAGCACTCCACCGGACTCGCGCACCCACTGACGACCATCGCTGCGGAGCGAAAGGATGCACGCTTCGCCGCCATCGCGAAGTTGATCGACGAATGGCGCCCGTCATTGCTGGTGGTCGGCATCCCGGTACACGCCGATGGCAGCGAGCACGCGCTGACTTCAATCGCACGCCGCTTCGCGCGCCAGCTCGAGGGCCGCTACGGGCTTCCAGTCGCTCTGGCCGACGAGCGCTATTCGACGCGGTCTGCTTCGACGGCACTGAGCGCCGCCGACGTGCCGGCGAAGGACCAGCGCGGCGCGCGCGACCAGGTCGCGGCACAGCTCATCCTGCAGACCTATCTGGAAGAGCAGCGTGAACGCGCCCGGACTGCCTGACGCCGAGGGCGTGCTCTCGACGCTGGTCGAGCGCATGAGCGTCGAAGTGGACGCCGATGCGCTGCTGGTCGGTATCCACTCGGGCGGTGCGTGGCTGGCCGAGAGGCTCGGCGCCGCGCTGCCGGGCGACCATCCTGTGGGCTTCATCGACGTTTCCTTCTATCGCGACGATTATGCGACCAAGGGGCTGCGCGCCAAGGTAGCGAGCACTGCGCTGCCGTTCGACATCGCCGGCGCGCCGCCTCGTCCTGGTGGACGATGTGCTCTATACGGGACGCTCGGTGCGCGCCGCGATCAACGAGCTTTTCGATTACGGTCGTCCGGCGTCGATCGAACTCGCGGTCCTCATCGACCGCGGCGGACGCGAGCTGCCCATCGAGGCGACCTGGGTCGGTGCTCGCGTCGCCGTCGCGCGCGACCTGTCGATCGTGCTCGATCGCGGGGTCGACGGTCGTCTCGCGCTTTCGGTCGAGCCCGCGGGGGGCGCACGTGCATAGCCCGCAGCTCAACGCCGCGGGAGAGCTCACGCACTTGCTGACGCTGGAGGGTCTGCCTGCCGACGTCATCGTGCGCATTCTGGACACGGCGATTCCCTTTGTCTCGATCGCCGAGCGCGACGTCAAGAAGGTCCCGCTTCTGCGCGGCAAGGCGGTGTTCAACCTGTTCTTCGAGAACAGCACGCGCACGCGCACGACCTTCGAGATCGCGGCCAAGCGTCTGTCGGCCGACGTGATCAACCTCAACATCGGCGTGTCCTCCACCACCAAGGGCGAGACCCTGCTCGACACCATCGACAACCTGGTGGCGATGAACGCCGACATGTTCGTGGTGCGCCATGCGCAAAGCGGCGCGCCTCATCTGATCGCCCAGCACCTGTCGGCAGCGGGGCGCGATCACATCCACGTGGTCAACGCCGGCGACGGCCGGCACGCGCATCCGACGCAGGGGTTGCTCGACCTGTTCACGATCCGTCACTACAAGAAGGATTTTCGCGGACTCACCGTCGCCGTGGTCGGCGACGTGCTGCATTCACGCGTTGCACGCTCGCTGATACACGGACTGACGACGCTGGGGACCCCCGAGGTCCGCGTCATCGCGCCGAAGACGCTGCTGCCCACGCTCGATCGCAAGCCTGGGCGTGCACGTGCACTACGACATGGCGGAAGGGCTGCGCGGCGCCGACGTGGTGGTGATGCTCAGGCTGCAGAACGAGCGCATGGGCGGCGCGATGCTGCCTTCCGCAGGCGAGTTTTTCAAGCACTACGGACTGACGGCGGTAAAGCTCGCGCTCGCGAAGCCGGATGCGATCGTCATGCATCCGGGGCCGATGAATCGCGGCGTCGAGATCGAATCGACCGTTGCCGACGGCGCGCACTCGGTGATCCTTCCGCAAGTGACTTTCGGAATCGCCGTGCGCATGGCGGTGATGAGCATGCTGGCGGGCGCCTGATGATGCTGACGACGGCTGATTTCGCTGATGACAACGTGCATGCGTCCGCTGACGCAGGGATGCTCCGGTGAAGCTCGAGATCGTCAACGGGCGCGTCATCGATCCGAAGCACGGCGTCGATCGCGTGACGCCGCTCTACATCGCCGCGGGCAAGGTCGCGGCATTGGGCACGCCGCCGCCGGACTGGCGCGCGAGCCGTGTGGTCGATGCCAAAGGGTTGATCGTCTGCCCGGGGCTGGTCGACGCTCTCGGCGCGCCTGCGCGAGCCCGGCTTCGAGCACAAGGCGACGCTGGAATCGGAGATGCAGGCCGCCATAGCAGGCGGCGTCACAAGTCTGGCCTGTCCGCCCGATACCGACCCGCCGCTCGACGAGCCCGGGCTCGTGGAAATGCTCAAGCACCGGGCACGCTCGCTGCATCGCGCGCATGTCTATCCGGTCGGCGCGCTCACCGTCGGGCTGCAGGGCGCGGCGATCACCGAGATGGGCGAGCTCTCCGAAGCCGGTTGCATCGCCTTCTCGCAGGGCGATGCCGAAATCGCCGACACGCAGGTGCTGCTGCGCGCATTGCAATACGCTGCGACCTTCGGCTACGCGGTGTGGCTGCGTCCGCAGGATCCGTATCTATCGCGTGGCGGCGTCGCTCACGACGGCGAGGTGGCCACGCGCCTCGGCCTCCAGGCGATTCCATCGTGCGCCGAGACCATCGCGCTCGACACCCTTTTCGAGCTTGCGCGAAGCACCGGTGCGCGCCTTCACCTCGCACGCATTTCCACGCACGACGGCGTGCAGCGCATTCGCGACGCCAAGCGCTCCGGTCTGGCGCTCAGCTGTGACGTGGCCATCCATCACCTGCATCTGTGCGACACCGACATCGGATGGTTCAACGCGAGTTGTCATGTCATACCTCCGCTGCGCGGACATCGCGACCGCGAGGCGCTGCGCGCAGGCGTGGCCGACGGCACCATCGACCTCATCTGCTCGGATCACGCGCCGGTCGACGACGATGCGAAGCAGCTTCCGTTCGCCGAAAGCGAGGCGGGCGCCACCGGTCTCGAGCTCCTGCTGCCGCTCACGCTCAAGTGGGCGCGGGAAGCTCGCGTCGGACTCCCGCAGGCGCTGGCCTGCGTCACCTCGCGTCCCGCGCAGGTGCTGGGCATCGACGCCGGTCATCTTGCCGTCGACGCGCCCGCCGACGTGTGCGTCTTCGATCCCGAGGCGTGGTGGACGGTGGACCGGCGCTCGCTGCACAGCCAGGGCAAGAACACGCCGTTCCTCGGGGTGGAGCTCGCCGGCAAGGTGCGCTTCACCGTCGTCGCCGGTCAGTTGGTGCACGAATCCTGACTCGTGAGGACTGCGGGTCGGGAGCGATTTGTAAGGGACGCTAGCTGTGGTGAGGGCGGCTCGGCACCCGCCGTATTGCGGGCGCTCGACTTGCTCACGGCGCGACTCGCCGCGGTCTAGCAGCTGCTGTCGTCCGTGATCGCGCCACCGTTCTGACGAACCGCCGCTACCGAGGGACGCGTCCCAAAAGGTAGAACTCGTCATTCGGGCGCATCGAGATAAGGTCCGCCATGCGATTGGACAGCGCGAAAAAAGCGGCGATCGCGCCGATGTCCCAGATGTCTTCGTCGCCGAATCCATGAGCGCGCAGCGCAGCATAGTCGGCATCGACGAGTTCCGGCGAGCGCGTCGCGACCTTCAGCGCGAATTCAAGCATCGCCTTCTGCCGCTCGCTGATATCGGCTTTGCGATAGTTGACCGCAACCTGGTCGGCGACGCGTGGATCCTTGGCGTAGACGCGCAGGATGGCGCCGTGCGCGATGATGCAGTAAGGACACCGGTTGGCGCCCGACGTCGCGACCACGATCATCTCGCGCTCGGCCTTGGTGAGACCGGATTCGCGAAGCATCAGCGCGTCGTGGTAGGCAAAGAAGGCGCGAAATTCGTCCGGGCGGTGAGCGAGCGTAAGAAAAACATTGGGAATGAAGCCCGCTTTTTCCTGCACTTCGAGCATCCGCGCGCGGATGTCCTCGGACAGGTCTTCAAGTTTCGGGACGGGGTACCTGCTGATCGACGGCGCGCTCATCGCACTGAGTCTACCATCCAGAAACAGACCGATCGATGCCGAGGTGGAGCAGTCTCCCCGGCGACAGAGATTGGTCTACAGCAGACGCACAAGGAGTAGACTTTTGAGCGACGGCGGTGGGTGAGAAACGCGAGTCGGATGCAATATGAACGATCCGGTTTGGACCGATCGGGTGATCGAATGACAACGCGCGGCGAGTTCTTGCGGCACTTGGGCTCAGCGCTTCCCTGCTCGCCTTGCCTGCGCGTGCCCAGGCGCGGGCCGGGCGTATGCGTCGAATCGGCGCGCTCATCCCTTTCGCCGAAGGCGACACCCAGGCTCAAATCGAAATCACCGCATTTCGGGACGCGCTCCGGCAGCCCGGCTGGGTTGAGGGCAGCACTGCGCAAATCGACTATCGCTGGGCTGGCAGCAACGTTGGCCAATTGCGCACGCTCGCGAAAGAATTGGTCACGCTTCGGCCAGACGTGATCCTCGCTCGGTCGACCCCGGTGACCACAGCGCTACTGCAAGAGACTCGCACGATCCCCATCGTGTTCGTAGTGGTCTCTGATCCTGTTGGCGATGGCCTCGTCGCGAGTCTTGCGCGACCGGGTGGCAACGTTACAGGATTTACGAATGTGGGGGCTTCCTTTGGCAGTAAGTGGCTACAGCTGCTAAAGGAGATCTATCCGCCTGTTGCGCAAGTCGCCGTCATGTACAACCCGAAAACGGCTCACGGGGGCTATTTGTCCTTAATCGAAGACGCAGCCCGGTCGATTCCGGTGAAGGTAGTCGCAACGGCGGTTCAAGATCCAGGGGAAATCGAGCGCGCCATAGTTTCGTTGGCCCACGACGCGAATGGGGCGCTGCTTGTGCTTCCGGACATCACGACCTACGCCCATCGCGATCTGATTGTCCAGGTTGCAACACGCAATCGCTTGCCGGCGATCTACGTTTGGCCGCTCGCAGCCGAAGCAGGCGGGCTAATGTCGTATGGCATCGACTATGTCGACCAGTACCAGCGCGCGGCGTCATATGTGGACCGTATTCTCAATGGCGCGAAACCAAGCGACCTGCCGGTACAGCAAGCGAGCAAGTTCCAGTTTGTCATCAACCTTAAGGCCGCGAAGGCCCTCGGTCTGACGATTCCGCAGTCGCTGCTGCTGCGCGCGGATACGGTAATTCAGTGATTGTTAACTCTAGCTTGGGGACGGGAGAGCGACTGATGGCGCGTTTCATGATCGCGCCTACCGTCATCGTATGAGGTCATCGGCGCGCAACAACAACGCCGGTGGAATCGTAAGGCCCACCGCGCCGGCGGCCTTGAGATTGATGACCAACTCGAACTTGGTCGGGCGTTCGATGGGCAGATCGGCGGGCTTGGCACCTTTGAGGATCTTGTCGACGTAGATGGCGGCACGCCCGACGAAATCAGTCATGTTCACCGCGTACGCCATCAGACCGCCGGCCTCGACGTTTTCCCGGAAGCTGTACATCGCGGGCAGTCGCGCCTTGACCGCGAGCTGGGCGACCTTGATCCGATTGACCAGGAACGTCGAGCCGCCGAGCACCAGCAGCGCGTCGGCACGCTCGCGTCCCATCGACGCGAAGGCTGCTTCAAACTCTTCCGGGTTGCGCGCCGCGATCCGCTGAGGCCGCATGGCCAGCGACCGGGTGGTCGCTTCGACCTCGGGCACTACGTTGGCCGATTCGGGATCCGAAGGATTGGTGAGGATCGCAAGCCGCGATGCCTGCGGGACGGCCTCCTTAAGTATCTGCACCTGTTTGCCGAATATTTCCTGTCCTGCGGTGAAGGTTGTGCCCGTAATATTTCCCCCGGGGCGCGCCAGGCTTGCGACGAACCCCAGCTGAACCGGATCGTTCGGAAAGATCATGACGATCGGGATCGTGGTCGTCGCATTCTTCGCGGCCAGCACCGCCGATCCCGCGGGCGCGACAATCACGTCGACGTTGCTTCGTACAAGTTCCGCCGCGAGTGCCGGCAATCGCTCGACCTCGCCCTCGGCCCACCGGTACTCGATGACGAGGTTCTGTCCTTCGATCCAGCCGAGCTGCTGCAACTTCCTTACGAAGGCATCGACGGTGTGGCCGACGGACTCACGCGACGGCGCGCTTAGATATCCGATGCGGTAGACCTTACCGGCCTGCTGCGCACGCGGGGACGCGACGCCGAGGACCAGAGGTCCCACCAGCAAGGCGAGCGAAGCGTCGCGCCGATTCACCCAGAGCCCGGTTGTTGACCGCCGCGAGCGATCAATCCTTCGGTGGGACGTAGCCCTGCGCAACGTCGGCGCCGCCGCCGAAAAAGTGACGCTCCATCTGCTCGGCGAGATACTTGCGCGCGCGTGGGTCGGCGAGACTCAGACGGTTCTCGTTGACCAGCATCGTCTGGTGCTTGAGCCACTGCGCCCATGCTTCCTTGGAAACATTCTCGTAGATGCGCTTGCCCAGCTCGCCGGGATACGGCGGAAAGTCGAGCCCTTCGGCATCCTTGCCCAGCTTGATGCAGTGAACGGTGCGTGCCATTGCAGTCCTTGCCAATCGGTTTGGGGAGAAATGTAAGACCTCGCTGCGGCGATCAGGTCAGCGACTTTTCGTACACCAGCGAGCGACGCTGCCAATTGTATAGGTCGCGCTTCTGTTGCGGGAGCCGGTTGGGATCGCTCTCGACATACCCGCGCTCAATGAACCAACCCGAGGTCCGGGTGGTCAATACGAACAGGCGCTGCAGGCGCAGTTTTCGCGCACGCTGCTCGATCTCCTGCATCAGTGCTTCGCCGTAGCCCTCGCGGCGAAAGTCGGGATGCACCGCGAGCGCGGCGAGCTCGCCGCTGCGATCGGCAGGAAAGGCGTACAGCGCCGCGCAGCCGATGATCGCGCCGTCGTGCTCGGCGACCACGAAGCGCTCGATTTCCATTTCCAGGCGCTCGCGCGAGCGCCGGACGAGGACGCCTTCGGTCTCCAGCGGCTCGATGATGGCCAGTATTCCGCCGACGTCGTCGATGGTCGCACTGCGCAGGTTGGCCAAAGGCGACGCCGCGATCATCGTGCCGACGCCGTCGCGGGTAAATAGCTCGAGCAGCAACGCGCCATCGTTGTGGCGCGACAGCAGATGGGCGCGCTTCACGCCGTTGTCGCAGGCGCGGATCGCGCAGGGAAGGTAATGCACGACGTCGGGGGGAAGGTTTGCGCGGTGTGCGAGCAACGCTTCGGCGTCACGGGTCGATAGCTCGCTGAGAGTTGTCGCCGGCCGTTGCGCACGCCGTCGGTATCCATGAGAAAGATGAGCTTGTGCGCCGAGAGACGGACCGCGACCTGCGTGGCGACTTCCTCCAGCGCGAGATTGAAGATCTCGCCGGTCGGCGAGTAGCCGAGCGGAGAAACGAGCACGATGTCGCCGTCGTCGAGGCGCTGACGCATCGCTTCGACGTCGATGCGCCGCACCTCGCCGGTCCACTGCATGTCGACGCCGTCCAGAACGCCGATCGGTTTCGCCGTGATGAAATTGCCGCCGATGACGCGAATGCGCGCGCCGGCCATCGGCGAGTTCGCGACGCCGAGCGAAAGCAGCGCCTCGATGCGGCTGCGTGCATGACCGGTACCCTCGAGCACGCAGTCGAGCGTCTCGGCGTCGGTAACGCGCAGGCCACGGTTATAGCGGCTCGGGATGTTCTGCTGCTTGAGGATCGCCTCGATCTGCGGACGCGAGCCGTGCACGACGACCAGGCGCACGCCGAGACTGTGCAGAAGGTTGAGATCGTGGACGATGCCGAGGAACGTGTCGTCGGCGACGACCTCGCCGCCGAAGGCGATGACGAGTGTCCTGCCGCGAAGCGCGTGAATGTACGGCGCCGCGGAACGGATCCATTGCACGAATGCTCGCGTCGTCGCCGAGTTCGCCGCCGGACTTATGCGCGTGATGTTGGGCATGCGTGCGCCGGGAAAAGATCGGCCACGATTATAGCGTCCGGTGCGCGCATGCCATCACCTATAATTGCAGCCTCGGCGCACCGGCGCCGTGAATCGCCGGGTCGATCCACGCGATCGTGCCCAAACAGGAATCCATGGCTTCGCCGCTCCTCGAAAATCTCAATCCGGAACAGCTCGCCGCGGTGACGCTGCCGCACGCCTCGGCGCTGATCCTGGCCGGTGCGGGCAGCGGCAAGACGCGCGTGCTGACGACGCGCATCGCGTGGCTGCTCGCGACCGGGCAGGCGACCCCGCTGTCGGTCCTCGCGGTGACCTTCACCAACAAGGCGGCGAAGGAGATGCTGAGCCGGCTCTCGGCGCTGACGCCGGTGAACACGCGCGGCATGTGGGTCGGCACCTTCCACGGGCTGTGCAACCGCATGCTGCGCGCGCACTACCGCGACGCCGAGCTGCCGCAGCTCTTCCAGATCATGGACACGCAGGACCAGCTCGCGCTGATCAAGCGCGTGTACAAGGCGCACAACATCGACGACGAGCGCTTTCCGGCGCGGCAGCTGCAAGCGATGATCAACGCCGCGAAGGAAGAAGGGCTGCGCCCGAACCAGGTCGAGGCGCACGACGAATTCACGCGCCGCCAGGTCGAGCACTACGCGCTCTACGAGCAGGCGTGCCAGCGCGAAGGCGTGGTCGACTTTCCCGAGCTGCTGCTGCGCAGCTACGAGCTGCTGTCGCGCCACGACAGCCTGCGCGAGCACTACCGGCGTCGCTTCTCGCACATCCTGGTCGACGAATTCCAGGACACCAACGTGCTGCAGTACAAGTGGCTGCAGCTGCTCGCGGGCCCGCACGCCGCGCTGTTCGCGGTCGGCGACGACGACCAGTCGATCTACGCGTTTCGCGGCGCGAACGTCGCCAACATGCAGCACTTCGAGCGCGACTTCGCGCTGCCGGACCGCGCCGGTCAAGCTCATCAAGCTCGAGCAGAACTACCGCTCGCACGGCCACATCCTCGACGCGGCCAACGCGCTGATCAAGCACAACCAGGGCCGGCTGGGCAAGAACCTGTGGACCGCGGATGCAGCGGGCGAGCCGGTGCGCGCCTTCGCCGCGCCATCCGACATCGACGAGGCGGCGTTCATCGTCGACGTCGTGAAGGGGCTCGCCGACGAGGGCGTCGCGCTCGCCGAGATCGCGGTGCTCTATCGATCCAACGCGCAGTCGCGCGTGGTCGAGCACGCGCTGTTCAATGCGGGGATGCCGTACCGGGTCTATGGCGGCATGCGCTTCTTCGAGCGTGCCGAGGTCAAGCACGCGCTCGCCTACCTGCGTCTGCTGGCGACGCCGGCAGGACGACGGCGCGTTCCTGCGCGTGGTCAACTTTCCGCCGCGCGGCATCGGCGCGCGCACGCTCGAGGTCTTGCAGGACCGCGCGCAGGCCACCGGCACGAGCCTCTGGCAGGCGGCGTGCGCGCGGCCCGGGCGGCAAGGCGGGTGCGAGCGTCGCCGCCTTCGTCAGCCTGATCGAGGCGATGCGTGCGGCGACGGCGAATCTGCTCGCTTGCCGGAGACGGTCGAGCACGTCATGCACGCCAGCGGACTGCTCGCGCACTACGCCGGCGAAAAGGACGGGCAGGAGCGCGTCGAGAACCTGCAGGAGCTGGTCGAGCGCGGCCGAGCAGCTTCGTGCGCGAGGCCGAGCGCACGTGGCGGCGAGGACGGACGTCGATCCGCTGACGGCGTTTCTCGCGCACGCCGCGCTCGAGGCCGGCGAAACGCAGGCCGCCGAGGGACGGCCGGCGCTGCAGCTGATGACGGTGCACTCGGCCAAGGGGCTCGAATTTCACACGGTGTTCGTCACCGGGCTCGAGGAGGGGCTGTTTCCGCACGAGAACAGCCTGTCCGAGTACGACGGCCTCGAGGAGGAGCGACGGCTCGCCTACGTCGCGATCACGCGCGCGCGGCGGCGGCTCTATCTCACGCACGCGCAAAGCCGGATGCTGCACGGCCAGCTCCGCTACAACATCGCCTCGCGCTTCCTCGACGAGCTCCCGCCGGGCTCGTGCAATGGCTTTCGCCGCAGAGCGGGCGCGAAGCGCGCGATGGCGCAGCGCCGATGCAGCTACGCCGCCGCGTCTCGCGAGTCGTCGACAGCGACCGCCCGGCTGGCGCATCGGACAGAGCGTCAAGCACGCGCAAGTTCGGACTCGGCATCATCATCGACGCCGAAGGTCGCGGCAACGACGCGCGCGTGCAGGTGAACTTCCGCGAAGCGGCGTCAAATGGCTGGCGCTCGAATACGCCAAGCTGCAGCCCGCCTGACCACTTAGCGGCGCGATTCAGTCGGTCTCGATCTTCCGCTCGGACGGCGTTGCCGCCTCGTCGGCGTGGAAGATGTCGCGATAGCTGACGTAGTCCGAGATGTGCAGCGTCGCGATGAACGCGAAGAGATAGGGCGCGACCACGAACAGAGCGAGGACCGCCGGCGAAGGTCTCGCCGAACAGCTGCGCGATCGAGAGCACGACCACGGGCAGCACGACCGCCGAACGGAAAAGCAGCGAGTCCGTAGACCGCGACGGCGCGCCAGTTGGCGATCGCCGCGCGCAGGCTCGTGCCGAGCGCGCGCAGCGCTCCGGCGTCGTGGAACACCACCAGCGCCGGCGCGAACCACATGCGCGAGCAGCGTCGGCAGCGCGCACGCTGAGCCGAACAGCATCGCCAGCTGGAGCTGGCCGCTGGCAAGCACCTCGTCGCTGGGCCGCTGCGTGCCCGACAAGCAGCGCGATCAGCATTCCGCCGTCGACGAGCGTGGTCGCCAACACCGCCACGCTGCATCCCGCCGAAGAAAAACACGCCGAGCGGAATCAGCGCGAACAGATTGCTGCGAAAGCCGCGAAACAGGTGCTCGAAGTCGCGGCGCTCCGCCGCGCTCCTGCGTCCACGCGGCGGCGAGAAAGCCGACCGCGAACACGGGCTTCAGCAGCGGCGCGACGAGCGCACCGATGCGCGGCCATGGGCCGATCTCCGCGAGCACGACCAGGAAGTAGTAGGTGAATA
Source organism: uncultured beta proteobacterium (assembly GCA_963816915.1). Classification (GTDB taxonomy): domain Bacteria; phylum Pseudomonadota; class Gammaproteobacteria; order Burkholderiales; family Casimicrobiaceae; genus PALSA-1003. The sequence goes on along the minus strand of CAWFMK010000004.1, from coordinate 183,200 downwards.
GCAGCAGCAGCCACGGTCAGCGGCGCGGCGCGGAACATCGCGCGCGCGTCGTTCAGCCACAATAGGCCGTGGCGCGCATCGCGGCGTACGAACACGGCGGGCGGACGCGGTCGGTGGTGCCACCGACGTCATGCGCTGCGACACCCGGAAAACGCGGCGGGAGCGCGACGCGATCGCGCAGAATGCGCTCGAACACGCGCCGGATCGTGCGCGTGCGTGAGCTCGCCCGGCCGCGGCAGGTGCAGGTCGTACAGACGCGACAGCCAGAAGCGCAGCGCCGCCGCGCGCAGCAGCGCGGGCCACAGCGCGCGCTCCTCGGCAGTCGAGCGGCGCGCACGCTCGCGTAGGCGCCGACCAGCGCGTCGACGCGCTCAGGCATCGAGCGCTGCCGATCGCGTCCGCGTCGGTGACCGTGCACCAGTCGTTGACGGTGATCGCGAGGTCGTAGGCGAAGGCATCGGTCGCGGCGAAGCCGAAATCGATGATGCCGACACGCGATCGTCGCTCGAACAGCACGTTGTCGCAGAAGAGGTCGCCGTGGATCGCGCCGCGCGGCAGCTTGCACCTTGGCGAAGCCGGTCTGGTAGCTTGAGCTCGGCGGCGAGCAGCGCGTTCTGCTCGGCTGACAGAAACGGCCGCACGGCGCGCGCTGCCTGCCGCCACCAGCCGGGGCCGCGGCGATTGGTGAGACGGCCGCGATAGTGCCGCCGCCGCGACGATGCAGCCGCGCCAGCGCTGCGCCGACCGCCGCGCAATGGCGGGCTCGCGGTTCGCATCACGGGGCGACCGTCGAGGCGCGCCACGAGGCCCGCCGGCTTGCCGTTGAGAAAGCTCCACAGCGCGCCGGTGCGGTCCGGCTCGGGCGCGGGCGCCTGCACGCCGGCGCGCGCGAGATGCGCCATCAGGTTGAGATAGAACGGCAGCTCCTCCGCGGGCAGGCGCTCGTAGAGCGTCAGCACGTAGCGGCCCTTGTCGGCGGTGACGAAAGTAGTTGGTGTTCTCGATGCCGGCGGCGATCGGCTCGAACTCGTGAACCGCACCCAGCGCATAGCGGGTCAGCCAGGCGTCGAGCTCTTCGGGGGAGACGGGGGTGTAGACGGACATCGGCCATCGGCGCATCCGGATCGCGGATACCGCGGACCGTCTGCGCTTCGTTGGGTGAGTCAGCTCAGAACGTAGAACAGCAGCCACATCGGGACGCTGCAAGCCGGTGTCGAGGCTGTCGCGGCGGATGAACGTCCCGTGCGCAGCCGTCGGCCACCAGGTAGTAGGGCTTGCCGTGCTGCGGCGTGACCTTGATCCAGACCAGCCGTGCCGTCTGACGCGGTATTCCTCGATCGTTTCGCTTGTCGCGGCGCACGATCGTGACCTGCGGCTCGAGCTCGGGATCGTTCGCGATCTCCGGCGGTGGCGGCGCGGCGCCTCGGGCAAAGGTTCGAGCGGCGGCGGTGGCGGCGCCGGCTGCGCGCATGCGCCAGCGCCATGCGCGAAGGCGGCGACGACGCATGCTCGCGCCAAGGGAACTGCGTAGAGCTGCGCATGATGTCGATTTGCGCGATTCCGATTCGCATTCGCTTGCGCTTCGATTCTAGCAGGATTCGACGCTGCGCCGCATCGTGCCGCCAAGCGAACTAGAGATTGAGCATCTTGTCGCGCTCGGCGCGCGTCGGCTGGAAGCCGCGGCTCTCGTAGTAGTCGAAGATCGCCTCGACGATCGCCTCGGGCTCCTCGATGATCTGCATCAGATCGAGGTCGGCGGCGGCGATCATGCCTTCGCCGACGAGCTTGTCGCGCATCCAGTCGATGAGGCCCTGCCAGAACTCGCCGCCGACCAGGATGATCGGAATCTTGCGGCTCTTGCCGGTCTGCACCAGCGTCAGGCACTCGGTCAGCTCGTCGATGCGTGCCGAAGCCGCCGGGCAGGACGACGTAGGCGGACGCGAAGCGCACGAACATCATCTTGCGCGCGAAGAAGTAGCGGAAGTTGATGCCCGACGTCCTGGAACGGATTGCCGGTCTGCTCGTGCGGCAGCAGGATGTTGAGTCCGATCGCGGGCGAGCGCCCGCCATGCGCGCCGCGATTGGCCGCCTCCATCAGTCCCGGGCCGCCGCCGGAGATCACCGAGAAGCCCGCGTCGGAAAGCAGGCGCGCGATGCGTTCGGCCTTCGTCGTAATACGGATGATCGCGGCTTGATGCGCGCGCTGCCGAACATGCTGACCGCGGGACGGATGCCGCGCAGGCGCTCGGTCGCGAGCGGCGAACTCTGCCATAATGCCCAGCACCCGCCACGCTTCCTGCCCGTTGGTCGTGTACATCGCCTGCGGATCGATCAGCTCCGGAATCTTGTCCGGTCTGATATCATGCCATGCCCAAGCTCGTTGCTGGTCGATGGGTCGTCGTACCTGTATCGCGCGTTTCACGCGCTGCCCGACCTGCGCACGTCGCGCGGCGAGCCGACCGGCGCGATTCGCGGTGTCGTTTCCATGTTGCGCCGATTGGTCGAGGACGGCAAGCCGGACTACTTCGCCGTCGTGTTCGACGCGCCGGGCAAGACGTTTCGCGACGACTGGTATCCGCAATACAAGGCGAACCGGCCGCCGATGCCCGACGATCTCGTCGCGCAGATCGAGCCGCTGCACGAGCTCATCGCGCGCGCACGGCTGGCCGCTGCTGATGATCGAAGGCGTCGAGGCCGACGACGTGATCGGCACGCTCGCGCGCGCAGGCGGCGCAGCCGGCATCGACTGCGTCATCTCGACCGGCGACAAGGACCTGGCGCAGCTCGTTGCGCCCGGGATCACGCTGGTCAACACGATGAGCAACGAGACGCTCGACGAGGCGGCGTGCTCGCCAAATTCGGCGTGCGTGCCGATCAGATCCTCGACTTGCTCGCGCTGACCGGCGACGCGGTCGACAACGTTCCCGGCGTGCCCAAGGTCGGACCGAAGACGGCGGCGAAGTGGCTCGCGCAGTACGGAACGCTCGACAGCGTCATCGCGCACGCGGACGAAATCGGCGGCGTCGTCGGCGAGAACCTGCGCGCCGCGCTCGACTGGCTGCCGCAGGGCAGGCGCTTGCTCACCGTTCAAGACCGATTGCGCGCTGCCGGTCGAGGCCGACGGACCTCGTGCCGCGCGCGGCCGATGCGGCGAAGCTCAAGGCGCTTCTACGAGCGCTTCGAATTCAAGAGCTGGCTGCAAGGACGCCGGGCGGCCGACGGATGCGCAGCGGCGATCGCCGTCGCGTCACGCCAGGAAGTGACCGGCGCGATTTCGCGGCGAGCCGAACGCAGCGCGCCGACCGCGCATCGCCGCCGCCGGTGCCGCGCCACTACGAGACCGTGCTCGACGAGGCTGCGCTTTCGAGCGCTGGATCGACGAGATCGGCGCGGCGGACGCTCGTGTGCTTCGACACCGAGACGACGAGCCTCGATCCGATGCAGGCGCGGATCGTCGGCCTGTCGTTCGTCGATCGAGCCCGGGCATGCGTGCTACATTCCGCTCGCGCATCGCTATGCCGGCGCGCCGGAGCAGCTTCCGCTCGACGCACGTGCTGGCGCGGCTGAAGCCGTGGTTCGAGGATCCGACGCGAAGAAGCTCGGGCAGAACGTCAAGTACGACCAGCACGTGCTCGCCAATCACGGCATCGCGCTCGCCGGCGTCGCGCACGACACGCTGCTGGAATCGTACGTGCTCGAATCGCATCGCCCGCACGACATGGACAGCCTGGCGTGGCGCCACCTCGACGTGAAGACGATCACCTACGCCGAAGTCGCCGGCAAGGGCGCGAATCAGATCGGCTTCGACCAGGTCGCGCATCGATCGAGCGACCGAGTACTCCGCCGAGGACGCCGACATCACGCTGCAGCTGCACGGGCGCTCTATCCGCAGGATCGCGGGCGATGCGAAGCTCGACTTCGTCTACTCGACGATCGAGCTGCCGACGCGCGAGGTGCTGTTCCGCATGGAGCGCAACGGCGTGCTGCATCGATGCGCGCGTTGCTCGCCGCGCAAAGCCGCGAGCTCGGCGAGCGCATGCATGGCGCTCGAGCAGCAGGCGTTCCAGCTCGCCGGGCAGCCGTTCAATCTCGGGTCGCCCGAAGCAGCTCGGCGAGATCCTGTTCGATCGCATGAAGCTGCCGGTGGTGCAAGAAGACCGCGACCGGCCAGCCGTCGACCGACGAGGACGTGCTGCAGCAGCTCGCCGCCGACTATCCGCTGCCCAAGCTGCTGCTCGAGCACCGCGCGCTGTCGAAGCTCAAGTCGACCTACACCGACAAGCTGCCGCAGATGGTGAATCCGCGCGACCGGGCGCGTGCACACGACTTCGCGCAGGCGACCGCGGTGACGGGCCGGCTCGCGAGCACCGATCCCAATCTGCAGAACATTCCCGTGCGCACCGCCGAGGGCCGGCGCATCCGCGAGGCGTTCATCGCGCCGCCGGGTCACGTGATCGTCTCGGCCGACTACTCGCAGATCGAGCTGCGCATCATGGCGCACCTGTCGGCGGACGCGGCGCTGCTCGAGGCGTTCGCCGCGAGGGCGCCGACATCCATCGCGCGACCGCGGCCGAGATCTTCGGCGTGCCGCATCGACGAGGTGACCGCCGAGCAGCGCCGCTACATCAAGGCGGTCAACTTCGGCCTGATCTACGGCATGAGCGCGTTCGGGCTCGCCGCGCAGCTCGGCATCGAGCGCGGCGCGGCGCAGCAGTTCATCGACAAGTATTTCGCGCGCTATCCCGGCGTGGCCGAATACATGCAGCGCACGCGCGAGCTCGCGCGGCGACAGGGCTACGTCGAAACGGTGTTCGGGCGCCGGCTGTGGCTGCCGGACATCAACGCCGGCGGCGGCCCGCGGCGGCAGGGCGCCGAGCGCGCCGCGATCAACGCGCCGATGCAGGGCACCGCGGCCGACCTCATCAAGCTCGCGATGATCGCCGTGCAGCGATGGCTGGACCGCGAGCGGCTCGCGACACGGCTCATGCTGCAGGTGCACGACGAGCTCGTGCTCGAAGTGCCGGCGTCACGAGCTCGAGCGCATCCAGCGCGAGCTGCCCGGCCTGATGACGCGGCGTCGCGCAGCTCGACGTGCCGCTCGTCGTCGACGTCGGCTGCGGCCCGAACTGGGAGCAGGCGCACTGACCCCTTGAGCGCCCGCTCGGTAGCCCACCGCTCATAGCGCATGCAGGACCGTTCGTAAGCCGACCCACCCGACGCCGATCCCGCGCGCTAACGTAGCCCGGTAAAACCCGGGACAAACGCCCCATGCTAGCTCCTGCCCACGTCGGCCACCTTGCCATGCTGCGATCGCTGATACGACAGTCGGCTGCGGAAGGCAGCTTCGAGTCGACCCTGGCAGGGGAATCGGCGCAGTCGATCGATTTCTTCGCCAAGCTCAAGCGAGCGCTGGTGCACGGTTACTTCGTCGAGGAAGATCCGCGCACGGGGCAGATGAACACCGTGTCCGTGCCTGGATACGTGTTCTGGCCTGACAACAGGAATAGCGGCTCGCCGCCCGCGGGTTTCGGGCTGTTTCGCGCGCTGGAGGGCGGTTACGAACTCTGGCTGGCAGGTCTGGAGCTGGGACGCCGCGGCGATGGCCATGGTCGCGAGCTCATGGACGCGCTGTTCGCGACTCCCCAGGGAAAAAAAACGTGGATCGTGCGCATCCCGCGCGAATCACGCTACCGCGCCGCGGTCCACCACCTGCTGCGACCGCATGGTTTTTCCGCGGCGGGTGACTCGACGCATCTGCGATGGTTCGTGCGCGAGGAGGCGCCCGCCGCGCTGAAATCGAAGGTACGCGGCATCGTCGGCGCAAACGCCGTCGTCAACTGACGTTCCCCGCCTCGAAGATGTCGCAGTAGCAGGCATAGATCGAGGCGATCGTCATCGGGGCCACGACGAACCAGCCGAGCCCCAGAGGAATCGTCGCGACGATGGCGAGCCCTATCCCGATCAGCCCGTAGACCAGGAACGGCGCCACGTTCTGCACGCAGCCGGCGAACGACTCCTTCATCGCCGGCCAGGGTTCGCGTCCTCCGAGCATGACGAGCGCGGGCGCGAACCAGATCGCCATGATCAGCGGCAGGAACAGAACCAGGAACAGCAGCGTCCCCACCATCACCATCATGAACGCACCGCTCAGCAACACGCTCGTGCTGATCGCGTTGTTGATGCTGAACATCTGCGTGAATACCGCTGCGCCGAAGATCACGAGCAGGATACCCGCCACCGTGGCAACGATGGCGATGGCCAGTCCCAGATAGATCACGCCGAGCATGAACAGCGGGCCAGCCCGCTCGCTGAAGCCTGCAAAAAGGTGGTTGATCGTGAGCGGCTGCCCGCGATCGATCGCTCGGCAGCCGAGCATCAGCCCCCCCGTCAGGACCGGGTACAGAAGGTTGCTCACGAGATGGCCGATCACCGGGATCAACGACAGCACGATGCTTAGCACAATCATGATTACCAGGATCAGGAGCCACATCGCCACCGCCGGGGTGAACAGACGCCATGCCTCCCCCCACCAGGAGGCGCCATTGCCCGCGGGGACGCTGCGAGGTCCCGCGGAAGGCGGAGAAGAAGCCGCGATCGGGGGGGCTTCAGGCGGAAACGGGCTCGACATGGGTATCTCCTCGAATCGCATGGGATGGCTGGAGCGCCCGGAAACCTTAGCACGGCGTCCAAAAGGCTCGTGAAGCTCTTGATTTACCCTGCCCGCTGCTCTATTATTAGCACTCTAGGCGATCGAGTGCTAACAGCATCGTGCCTTGGGAGGTTCCAGTGAGGAGCCGTACCACAAAGATTGTAACCCTATGAATGCGTTGAATAAGTAGAAGGAGTGAGTGCTAACATGAAAATTCGTCCATTGCACGATCGCGTGATCGTCAAGCGTCTCGAAGAAGAACGCAAATCCGCCGGTGGCATCGTCATCCCCGACACCGCCGCCGAAAAGCCCTCGCAGGGCGAAGTCGTCTACGCGGGCCCGGGCAAGACCGACGACAACGGCAAGCTGGTCCCGATGGGCGTCAAGGTCGGCGACAAGATTCTCTTCGGCAAGTACTCCGGCCAGGAATTCAAGATGGACGGCCAGGACCTGCTGCACATGCGCGAAGACGACATCATCGGCATCGTCGGCTGATCCCTCGTACCGCGCAAGACACCACGGATTTCAGGAGAAACGAATATGGCAGCCAAAGACGTTCGCTTCGGCGAAGGCGTCCGCAACAGAATGATGGTCGGCGTGAACATCCTCGCCAACGCCGTCAAGGTCACGCTCGGCCCCAAGGGCCGCAACGTCGTGCTCGAGCGCAGCTTCGGCGCGCCGACGATCACCAAGGACGGCGTGTCGGTCGCGAAGGAAATCGAGCTCAAGGACAAGTTCGAGAACATGGGCGCGCAGATGGTCAAGGAAGTCGCGTCCAAGACCTCCGACGTCGCCGGTGACGGCACGACGACCGCGACCGTGCTCGCGCAGTCGATCGTGCACGAAGGCATGAAGTACGTCGCCGCCGGCATGAACCCGATGGACCTGAAGCGCGGCATCGACAAGGCGGTCATCGCCGTCGTCGAGGAGCTGAAGAAGATCAGCAAGCCGTGCACGACCAGCAAGGAAATCGCGCAGGTCGGCGCGATCTCGGCCAACGCCGACGAGTCGATCGGCAAGACGATCGCCGATGCGATGGACAAGGTCGGCAAGGAAGGCGTGATCACCGTCGAAGACGGCAAGGGCCTCGAGAACGAGCTCGACCTGGTCGAGGGCATGCAGTTCGACCGCGGCTACATCTCGCCGTACTTCATCAACAATCCCGACAAGCAGGTCTCGGTGCTCGAAGATCCGTTCATCCTGCTGCACGACAAGAAGATCAGCAACATCCGCGATCTTCTGCCGCTGCTCGAGCAGGTCGCGAAGTCCGGCAAGCCGCTGCTGATCATCGCCGAAGACGTCGACGGCGAGGCGCTGGCGACGCTGGTGGTCAACAACATCCGCGGCATCCTGAAGACGACCGCCGTCAAGGCGCCGGGCTTCGGCGACCGCCGCAAGGCCATGCTGGAAGACATCGCCATCCTGACCGGCGGCACGGTGATCGCCGAAGAGCTCGGCCTCAAGCTCGAGAACGCGACGCTGAAGGACCTGGGCCGCGCCAAGAGCATCGAAGTCGGCAAGGAAGACACGACGATCATCGACGGCGCCGGCGAGAAGTCGGCCATCGAAGCGCGCGTCAAGAACATCCGCGTGCAGATCGACGAAGCGACGTCCGACTACGACAAGGAAAAGCTGCAGGAGCGCGTGGCCAAGCTCGCCGGCGGCGTTGCGGTGATCAAGGTCGGCGCCGCGACCGAAGTCGAGATGAAGGAAAAGAAGGCCCGCGTCGAGGACGCGCTGCACGCGACGCGTGCGGCGGTCGAGGAAGGCATCGTCGCCGGCGGCGGCGTTGCGTATCTGCGCGCCCGCGCGCAACCTCAAGAGCCTGAAGGGCGACAACCCCGATCAGGAAGCCGGCATCAAGATCGTGCTGCGCGCGCTCGAAGAGCCGATGCGTCAGATCGTCGACAACGCCGGCGACGAGCCGTCGGTGGTCGTCAACAAGGTCGTCGAAGGCAAGGGCAACTTCGGCTTCAACGCCCAGACCGGCGCAGTACGGCGACCTCGTCGAGATGGGCGTCGTCGATCCGACCAAGGTCACGCGCTTCGCGCTGCAGAACGCGGCGTCGGTCGCGAGCCTGATGCTGACGACCGAAGCGATGGTCGCCGAGCTCGCCGAAGGACGAGAAGCCGATGCCGGGTGGCGGCGGTGGCATGGGCGGCATGGGCGGCATGGGCGACATGGACATGTAAGTCCGTGAGCGCGCCGGCAGAGCAGCGCCGGCGTTCAGCACTCTGCATCCTTCCCGCGAAACGGGAAGCAATGCGACACGCAAAGCCCCGCTCCGGCGGGGCTTTGCACGAGTGCGCTGACAGGCCGCCGTCGCGCATTTCGAGGCGAAATGGATTAGACTAGGCGCAGCACCGGCGCAGGCGATGATCGATCGCGACTGCATCAGCTAACAACTATAAATGACTGGCGCTGCGCCGCGTCGGCCAGCCTTGGACAGGGAGACCGCTCGATGACCTCCGGAATGCTCTTCGCGCTTGCGATCAGCGCCTTGGTCATCGCGGTCCTGGTCGGCCTGATGCGCCGCCAGCGCACCGCCGGCGCCGGCAAACGTCTCGCTCGACGGCCCGGCCACCGTCGCGCAATGGACCGAAGGCGAGACGACGCGCCTGCTGTCGAGCGCCGAGCTTCCCGGTCTCTATCTGCTGCGTCCGCGCTTCCTGTCCAAGGCCGAGAACGTCGTCTACCTGCTGCTCAAGGCGGCGTTTCCGCGGCACGAGATCTTCGCGCGCGTGCGGCTGGCCGACGTGCTGCAGGTCAAGATCGGGCCGCAGGGCATGGAACGCCTGCGCGCGTTTCGCAAGATCGCCAACCAGCACGTCGGCTTCGTCGTCTGCGATCGCGACATGACCATCGTCGCCATCGTCGACGCGCAAGGAGCCCGAGCAGGTGCAGAATCCGCGCGACCAGAAGCTCGAGATCATCAAGCAGCGCTGCCTGCAGGCGGCGCAGGTCAAGTACCTCTGCGTCTATCCCGCCGACGCTGCCGCGCTATCGCGAGCTGCGCGAGCAGATCCTGGGTCCTGCCGCCGAGCTGGTCTGAACGCGGTGCTAGTGCCACGGGCATCGGCACGCTGCGGGGTGCGCGGTTGGCGAACCGCGAGCCAGGTCCCGCAAAGGATCAGCGCGCATGCGCCGAGTGTGTCGATGCCGACGCGCTCGCCCAGGAAGAGCCAGCCCCAAAGGACGCCGAACAGCGGAATCAGGAAGGTCACGGTCAGCGCGCGAGCCGGGCCGAGATCGGCGATCAACCTGAAGTAAAGCAGATAGGCGACGGCGGTCGACGCGAGCGCGAGCGCGGCACGTTGCCGATCACGAGCGGGGAGACCGAAGTGGGCGGCGGTGCGAGCGGCAACGCGAAGGCCAGCATCGCCGCCGCGGTCATCTGGCTGTAGAGCGCGATAGAAAAGCTGGACAGCCCCTCGAGCTGCGTTCTTGCGTAGACGCTGGCGACGCCGTAGCACAACGACCCCGCGAGACACGCGCCGACCGCGAGCAGCGCATTGTCATCGAGCTGCTGCGCCTGCCATCCGACCAGCAGCACGACGCCGCTGAATCCCACCACCATGCCCGCTAGCTTGCTCGCCGTGATGCGCTCGCGCAGCCATATCGCCGCGACGATCGCACCGAAAAAAGGACTGGTGGCGTTGAGTATCGCCGCGACCGCAGCTGGCACATGCTGCGTGGCCCATGCAAAGAGCGCGAACGGCAGCGCGGTGTTGACGAGTCCGATGACGGTATATTCGCGCCAGTGCAAGCGAAAGGCGGGGACGTCGCGGCGCATTCGCGCGAACGCGTAGAGCGCCAGAAACGCGAGCGTGACGCGGGTCTCCGCCAGCCACAGCGGCCCCAGTCCCGCGACCGCGACCCGCATGAAAGCAAAGGAGCCTCCCCAGAGCGCAGCCAGCGACACAAGCCGCGCGAGGTCGGCGCCGTTCATGCGCGTTCAGGCGGTCGCCGTGACGCGCTGCGCCGCGATCGCAAGCGGAATCTGGCCGCGCTCGGATGTGTGAGTGCGCTCGTGCTCGAGCAGCCACGCTTTCCGCCACAGCCCTCCGCCGTATCCCGTAAGACTGCCGTCGGCGCCGATGACGCGATGGCAGGGAATGATGATCGCGAGCTTGTTGTCGCCGTTGGCGCGTCCGACCGCGCGCACTGCGGCGTCGCGGCGCACGGCGAGGCGATGTCGCGGTAGCTTCGCGTCGTGCCTGCAGGGATCGCGCGCAGCGCGTTCCACACCTCGAGCTGGAAAGGAGAGCCCGAAAGCAGCAGTGGGGTCGTGAACTGCAGCGACCGCCCTTCGAAATAGGCGGCGAGCTCCTCGCCGACCTGGTCGAGATACGCGTGCTGACCCGGCACGACGGGGTGAGGCAGGCGAGCGCGCAACGCCTCGAGCTCGCGCTCCAAACCGCGACGATCGACGAATTCGAGCAGATGCAATCCGGTATCGTTGGCAAGCGCGAGCATCGGTCCCAGCGGCGTCTCGAACCACCGCGCGTAGACGCAGTCGACATGATGCGCCTGGCTGGGCGCGGTGCCGAAGACGCGTGCGAAGGCCTCGCGAAAGCCGCTTCCCGATTCGAAGCCGTGGTCGAGTTGAAGGTCGATCATGCTTTTTCCTTTGCGTATGCCGCTCAGCGCGAGGCCCATGCGACGAGCGCGGTGATAGGCGTGAAAGCTCATGCCGCAGTAGCGCTGGAAGGCGCGGCGCGCGCTCGACGGATCGATGCCCATGCGCGCCAGGTCGGCTTCGCGAAGGCGTCCCGACGGATCGGCTTCGACCGCAGCGAGCAGTCGAGACACCACCGCAGGCGGCTCGCGTCCGAGGTCGAGCGGGCGACAGCGCAGGCACGGACGATAGCCTGCGTAGAGCGCGTCGTGCGGGGTGGCGAAGAACTCCACATTGTCGCGCTTCGGGGTGCGCGCGTGGCACACCGACCGGCAGAATATGCGCGTGGTCTTCACCGCCACGAAAAAAATGCCATCGAAGTCGGGGTCACGCGCTTCGAGCGCGCGGTACATCACGTCGGGTGTGGGCAAGCTGGTCATGAGCGAATTATAGGCGGCGGGCGCGCCGTTGCCGCCGGAAATCGGGCGCCGAATTCGCGCTCGACCGATTGATCAAAGCGAGGCGAGCAGGGCCTCGGTCTTGACCCGCATGCGGCGCGCACGCTCCACGGCGCCGACCGTTCGGGCCAGCGTATGCATGGGGATTTCGAGTCCCAGCGGCAGCGTGCGCGGTAGCGCGCCCAGTATGCCGCGCAGGTCGAGGCCACCATCGCCCGGCATCAGGCGCTCCGCGCGCGCCTGCAACAGCAGCGTGTCGGTGTCGCGCGGACGCTCCGCGGGCGCGTCGCACAACTGCGCGTAGTGCAGCATGGTCGTCGGAACCGTTGCGATATCGGCGGCCACATTGCCGCCGCGGTCGAAATGGATGGGATCGATGAGCACCCCGCCATTTTGCCGCGCGGCCCGGGAGGCGATGCGCACGGCCTGGTCCAGATTGCGCACGTCGGTCCACGGCATCGCCTCGAGATTCATGGTCAGCCCGAATCGCGCACCCAATTCGCACAGCGACGCGAAGCTCTGCGTCAAACGTGCCTCATCGGGATCGTTGCCTGCAACCAGCACCGCGGTTGCGCCCAGGCGCGCTCCGGTCTCCAGCGCCTGCTCGAAATCCGCGACCCGGGTCCCGGGCTTCAGGCGGAATATCTCGATGTCGAGCACCGTGATGCCGCGATCAGCGAGACGTCGCTGCACCTCGCGCACTAGCGGCGTGTCGCCGACCATGGGCCATTTCGGCTCGGTATCGGTGGCCGGGATCAAGCGGATGCCGATGTGCGAATAGCCGGCATCGGCGGCGCACGACACCATGTCCGGCGGAGACAGCTCGAGCACTGTAAGCGCGGCCAGCGATAGTAGACGATCCTTCATTCGGTTTGGGCCCGCATTGCGATCACGCTGCCGATTTGACGTGTCCGCCGAGGAATAGCCGGTTGAGGTCGGGATCGTTGAGGACTTCCGAGGCGGGGCGGTCGAGAGCAAGCCGGCCCATCTCAAGGACCAATGCCCGATCGGCGTACTTGAGCGCAGTGCGCACATTCTGCTCGACCATCAGCACGGTGGTGCCTGCATTGGCCAGCGCACGCAGTAAGGTCAGGACTTCCTGCACCAGCTTCGGTGAAAGCCCGATCGATGGCTCGTCGATGAGCAGCACGCGCGGATGCAGCAATAACGCGCGCCCGACTTCGAGCTGTTTCTGCTCGCCGCCGGACATCGTCGACGCCTGGTTGTCGAGGCGCTTCCTGATGCGCGGAAACCGCTCGAGCACTTCCTCGATGCGCGCACCGAGTTCCCCGCGCGGGAGCGTGATGCCACCGAGCTCGAGGTTGTGGCGCACCGACAGCGATCCGAACAGATTGCGCCCCTGCGGCACGAACGCGATGCCGTCGGCGAGCAGCGCACACGGAGGCTTGCCGTTGATGCGCTTGCCCTCGAAGCGCACTTCGCCGGAGCGCGGGACGAGCATGCCGAAGAGCGTCTTGAGCACGGTGGATTTGCCGGCTCCGTTGGGTCCGATGAGCAGCGAGATCTCGCCCCTGCGCGCGTCGAGGGTCGTCTCGTTGAGAATGGTCAGGCTCGGCGAGTAGCCGGCGACGACCTTGTCGAACTCGATGATTTTTTCGTTCAAGCTACGTTCCTCGTCTCTTGCAATCGGCACGGCTGCAGCGCGATGGTTCCTTCAGTGAGCAAGCTGGCGGTCGAGCTCAGTTCCCGAGATAGGCCTCGAGTACGTGCGGATTCGCCTGAACCTCCCCGGGCGGCCCTTCCGCGAGCACCTTGCCTTCGACCATGCACACTACATGCGGGCACAGCTTCATGATGAAATCCATGTTGTGCTCGATGACGACGAAGCTGCCTCCCTGCGTCCTGTTGAGCTCGAGCAGGAGCTCGCGCAATTGATCGACCAGGCTCGGATTCACGCCCGCGCAGGGCTCGTCCAGCAGGACCAGCCGCGGCGCCGGCATGAATGCCATCGCGATGTCGATGAGCTTCTGCTGTCCATAGGACAGAGTGCCGGCGGGAAGGTGCGCGACGTGTCTCAAGCGGAACATCTCGATCATCTGGTCGGCATGATGGCCGAGCCCCGCGTCCGGCGCCGCGAACAGGCGATTGGCCATGGTGCCCTTGAATTCCTGCGCGGCAGCGATCAGGTTGTCGCGCACCGACAGCTTGACGAACACCTGCAGCGTCTGGAAGGTGCGACCGACTCCACGCCGCGATAGTTCGAGCGGCGACATGCCGGTGATGTCCTCGCCGCAGAATTCGACGGTCCCCGACGTCGGCCGGATCTGTCCGAGGATGCTGTTGAACAGCGTCGTCTTGCCTGACCCATTGGGGCCGATCACGCCGACGATCTCACCGGGACCCACCGAGAGGCTCACGCCATCGACCGCCTTGATCGCGCCGTAATGCTTGCGCATGTGGCGGATCTCGAGAAAGGCGTTGCCAGTGTTCATTTGGCTCGCTCGCGCGGCTTGAAGCGGTCCGCCAGTGATAGCAGCCCGCCCGGAAGAAAAATCATCAGCACGATCACCGCGAATCCGAACAGCGCTAGGTACCAGTCCTTGAGAAAACGAAGCCACTCCGGGAGCAGGATCACGATGACCGAGCCCAGCACCGGACCGAAAAAGCGTCCCGATCCGCCGACGATGACCGCGAGCAACATCATCAGCGACACCGACAGCGTGAACTGGCCCGGCTCGATGAAATTCACGAGCGCCGTGAGATAGACGCCGCCGATGCCGGCGCAGGTTGCGCCAATGGCGAACGCCAGCAGCGTATACGCGGTGATGTTGACGCCAGTGCTTTCCGCGCGGATAGGGTTGTCGCGAAGCGCGGCGAAGGCACGGCCCCACGGCGAGCGCAGGAGCCACCACAGCACCAGCGCCAGCAGAATCACCGACACGTAGCAGAAGTAGAAGAACGGCAGCGCACCGTCGAGCGAGTAGCCGAACAGCGATGGACGCGGGATGTTGGCGATGCCGAAGGTGCCTCCGGTGAGCTTCTCCTCGTTGCGCATCACCAGATACGCAAGCACGTTGAAGCCCAGCGTCGCGAAAGCGAGATAATGGTGCTGCACGCGCAGCGCCGGGAAGCCGAGCGCCAGGCCGATGATGAAGCACGCCGCCGCGGCCAGCGGAAGGGCCAGCCAGAAAGAGATGCCGAGCTTGGTCATCAGAATCGCCGCGACATAGGCCCCGATGCCGTAGAACGCCGCCTGGCCGATCGACATCTGCCCTGCATAGCCGACGATGAGGTTTAGGCCGAACGCCGCCATCAGGTACACGCACAGCAGAGACATCAGGTAGATCCCGTAACTTTTCAGGAACGGCGGGAGCAGCGCGACCGCGATCAGCGCGATGACGAGCGCGATCCCTCCGGCGCGCGTCATACCTTGCGTTCCTCAGTCTTGCCGAGCAGGCCTTCGGGCCTGAAAATGATCACGACAAGGAAAAGCATCAGTGCGACGCCTTCCTTGTACGCGGGCGAGATATAGGCGCCCACGAGATTTTCGAGAACGCCGACCAATATCCCGCCGAGCAGCGCCCCGCGCGTCTGGTTGAACCCGCCGATGATCGCCGCGTAAAAGGCTTTCAGTCCTATCGACTCGCCCATGTCGAACTTGGCGAGATAGGACGGCGTGACCAGCAGCGCCGCGACGACGGCGAGTACCGCATTGATCAGGAACGTGTACAGCACCATGCGCTTGACGTCGATGCCGAGCACCTTGGCGGCGTCGGTGTTCTGGGCGACCGCCTGCATCGCGCGTCCGGTGACGGTGCGATTGAGGAACATCTGCAGCCCCACCACGATCAATCCGGCGAGCAGAAGCGTTCCGACATCGGCGTAGGAGATCTTGATGTCGCCGAGCGCCAGCAATCCGTCGGGGAACGGGCTCGGAAACGGCTCCGCCTGCGCGGTCACTCCGGCTTTGACGGTCTGCTTGAGCCCGATCGATAAGCCGAGCGTCGCGATGACCAGCGGGATGACGCCGTGCCTGATCAGCGGGTCGACGATCGCGACCTTGAACGTGTAACCCAGGAGCAGCATGGCGACCAGGCAGGTAAGCAGGAACGCGAGCCACATCGGCGCCCCGGCGGTCCCCATGAAGAACAGCATTACGAACGCCGGGACCATGACGAATTCGCCTTGGGCGAAATTGATCGTTCCCGACGCCTGCCAGAGCAGGGTGAATCCGAGCGCTGCGAGCGCGTAGATCGCGCCGATGGCGGTGCCGGAAACGATGAGCTGAATCAGCTCTCCCACCCGCGTCTCCCTTCCCGCCTCGACATTCTCGTGTCTTGCGTGCGCGCGGCGAGCCAACCCGCACCCTGCGTCGCGTACTTGCCGCGCGCCCCTTCCGCGCTTGCCTAGCGCATGTAGGCGTTATACGCCCACAGCAGCAGCATTGCGCCGATGATCGACAGGATCCAGCCGGCAGGATGGAACTTGCCGTCGGGCGACCTGAAGATCAGGCTACTGATGATGCCGCCCACGATCGACCCGCCGATTCCCAGCGCGGCGGTGAGCCAGAACCCCAGCGAGTCCACTCCCGGCATGATGGCCCGAGCGATGAGACCTACGATGAAGCCGACGATGATGGTGGCGATGATGCCGAATAGCCCCATGGATTACTCCCTGGAATTTTGAAGGGGATGCCGCGATCGGCGTTACTGAAAGCTCTTCGCCGATGGCAGCGCAGCGATGCTAGCATAGCCGGTAGCGGTGGTTCCCGCCTCGGTGTAAGAGGCGGTGCCTCGCCGCCGACCAACCACCATCGACCGTGCGCGGAAAGGCTTTTCGATGCGTCGCCCATTGACCTGGTTCGCGGCGTGCGCCGCTGCAGTGCTCCTTACCGGCGGCTTGGCTCATGCGCAATGTCGCGCGCAAAGCGGAAAGCAGACCGTCGCGCTGCTCGAGCTCTACACGTCCGAAGGCTGCAGCAGCTGTCCTCCCGCCGACAATTGGTTCTCCGGAATCGACCTCGCGCCGACGTCCGCGATCGCCCTGGCGTTGCATGTCGACTACTGGGACCGGCTGGGCTGGAAGGACCGTTTCGCTTCCGCGGGATACACCGCTCGCCAATACGAGCAAATGCGCCGTCAACAGGCCGCGTACGTCTACACCCCACAGGTCCTGTTGCAAGGTCGCGACTTCCGGCAATGGGGCGTCCGCGGAGAACCTGCGTCCGCGGTGTCCGCGATCAATGCGCGCCCGTCGCGCGCCGCGGTCGAGTTACTGGCGTTGGCGAAAGGCGATATGGCACAAGTCGATGTTCATGTGAACGTTCCGGAGACGCGGGACCGCTCCGGAACGCGCGTGGTCGTCGCCTTGGTGCAGGACCGGCTGACCAGTACAGTTTCTGCCGGCGAAAATGCCGGCAAGCAGCTACGGCACGATCATGTCGTGCGCCAGTGGCACGCCGCGCCCGGTCTCGACGCCGCAGGCGACCTGCGCGAGCGCATCGCGTTTAAGTTGCCGTCGGACAGCGGACCGGTATCGCTCGTTGCGTTTGCCGAAGACGCCGCCACAGGCGACGTACTGCAAGCGCTGGAACTGCCAATCGTCGCGGCTTGCGTATCCCAGTAGGCTACTGAATTGCTGAGAGCACGGCTTTGATGACGTTGGCATTGCCGGGCGGTTGCGGCGATGTAGGGCCTGGTCCTGCGCGAAAGTCCTGCGCAGTGCAACATTCGCCCGCCGAACGCCGGCCGCGCAATTTCTTGCCATTGCCCGCGAGTTTCCCGTAAGCTTCCCGGCATTGCGCAGGAGCCCGATTCCACAATAAGAAAGCTCTTGCGGCCGTCGAACGCGTGGTTTGGATTTCATTGGCCTTGCTGAGTCGGGTCGAGGTCCGCAGCGGGTTGCTGAACCATTTGGGGTCTTTCATGGAGGAGGCGCAATGAGTACAGCCAGTCGGCCGGCTACGGGGCAGGTGCAACTCAATTCCAAGAATGAGGAACGGCGAGTCATCTTCGCTTCGTCGCTCGGTACGGTTTTCGAGTGGTACGACTTCTA
Source organism: uncultured beta proteobacterium (assembly GCA_963816915.1). Classification (GTDB taxonomy): domain Bacteria; phylum Pseudomonadota; class Gammaproteobacteria; order Burkholderiales; family Casimicrobiaceae; genus PALSA-1003. The sequence continues at coordinate 165,459 of CAWFMK010000004.1, read as the reverse complement.
CCTTTATGGTTCGCTCGCGGGCATCATTGCGAAGCAGTTCTTCTCGGGCGTAAATCCCACGGCGGCCTATATCTTCGCGCTACTGGCTTTCGCGGCTGGATTCGCGGTCCGGCCTTTCGGCGCGCTGTTGTTCGGCCGCCTTGGCGACTTGGTCGGACGCAAATACACCTTCCTGATCACCATCATGATCATGGGCACGTCGACGTTCGTGGTGGGCCTTTTGCCCGCCTATTCGAGCATCGGCATCGCCGCACCGGTCATTCTCATTGGCTTGCGACTACTCCAGGGACTTGCGCTGGGCGGTGAATATGGTGGCGCGGCGACCTACGTTGCGGAGCACGCGGCCCCGGGAAGACGTGGATACGACACGAGCTGGATTCAGACCACCGCTACTGTGGGCCTGCTTCTCTCCCTCGTCGTGATCCTTATTTGCCGCGAAACGATGGGTGCGAAGTTTGACGACTGGGGCTGGCGCATTCCGTTCCTTGTCTCCCTGGTTCTGCTCGTTTTCTCGGTCTACATCCGGCTCAAGCTTAACGAATCGCCGGTGTTCCAGCGCATGAAGGCCGAAGGTAAAGGTTCGAAGGCCCCGTTGTCCGAGTCATTTGGTCAATGGCGCAACCTCAGGATTGTGATTCTCGCATTGCTCGGCTTGACTGCAGGACAGGCGGTGGTCTGGTATACAGGCCAGTTCTACGCGCTGTTCTTTCTGACTCAGACGCTTAAAGTCGATGTCATCACCGCCAATGTGCTCATCGCAATCGCGCTGATCGTCGGAACGCCGTTCTTCATTGTGTTCGGATCGCTGTCCGACAGGATTGGGCGCAAGCCGATCATCATGGCCGGCTGCCTGATCGCGGCGCTGACGTACTTTCCGATCTTCAAGGGACTGACGCATTATCTGAGCCCGGCGCTCGAGTCCGCGCAGCAGAAATCCCCGGTGACAGTCATCGCCGACCCAAATGCTTGCTCGTTCCAGTTCAATCCGGTAGGCACCTCGAAGTTCACGACCTCATGCGATATCGCCAAGGCATTTCTGGCCCGAGGCTCCGTGAGCTACACAAACGAGGAAGCCCCCCCGGGGACACTCGCCAAGATCAAGATTGGTGAAAAGACGATCGACAGTTTCGAGGCGACCGGCTTGCCCCCGGATCAGTTGAAGGCCAAGACGGACGCGTTCAACAAGGCGATGGGAGACGCGGCCAAGGAAGCTGGATATCCAGCCAAGGCTGATCCAGCGACCGCGAACTACCCAATGGCCGCCCTTCTCCTGGTCATCCTGGTGATTTACGTGACCATGGTGTATGGGCCGATCGCGGCGATGCTGGTGGAGATGTTTCCGACACGGATCCGCTACACGTCGATGTCGTTGCCGTATCACATCGGCAACGGCTGGTTCGGCGGATTCTTGCCTCCGGTCGCGTTCGCCATGGTCGCTGCCAACGGCAACATCTATCATGGCTTGTGGTATCCGATCGTCATAGCATCGATGACTTTCATCGTCGGCACGCTTTTCGTGCGAGAGACCAAGGACCGCGACATCGAGCAAGTGGAAAACCGTTGACGCCCGCGCCGGAGTAACTCCGGCGATCGAAGACCCGTAAGCCCCGGCGCAGGCCGGGGCTTTTTTTCATCTTCCAGCATCGTGCAAGCGGGTATACTCGCCGCGCCGCCGGCGGAGAACCGATGAAAGCTCAAGATTCGCGATTGGATGCGTCAACTCGGTCCGGGCCTCATCACGGGCGCGGCCGATGACGACCCGTCGGGGATCGCGACCTATTCGCAGGCCGGCGCGCAATTCGGGCTGCTCACGCTGTGGACCGTCGTCTTCACCTATCCGCTGATGGTGGGCATCCAGATGGTGAGTGCGCGCATCGGACGCGTCACCGGGCACGGACTCGCCGTCGAACATACGCAGCCACTTTCCGCGACCGATCGCTATACGGCGTCGTCGGATTGCTGGTGATTGCTAACACTATCAACATCGCTGCGGACATCGCTGCGATGGGCGACGCGCTGCGGCTGCTGATCGGCGGACCCGGCGCACATCTACGCCATTGCCTTCGGCGTAGTCTGCCTGCTGCTGCAGGTCTTCCTCACCTATCAGCGTTACGTGCGCTACCTCAAGTGGCTCACGCTGGCGCTGCTCGCCTACGTCGTCATGGTGCTCACAGTCAACATTCCATGGCACGAAGTCGCTTGCGCACGCGGTCGTGCCGCATTTTTCGATCACCACCGAATACCTCACCGTCGTGGTTGCGGTGTTCGGAACGACGATCAGCCCGTATTTGTTCTTCTGGCAGGCATCGCAGGAAGTCGAGGAGATTGAAGCCGATCCCGCACGCGTACGCGCTGGCCAAGTCACCCGACGGCGCGCAAAAACATCTGCGCCGCATCAAGATCGACACCTACATCGGGATGGGCTTCTCGAACATCGTGGCGTTCTGCATCATCCTCGCCACCGCGGCGACACTGCACGTCGCCGGCGTCACCGACATCGAGACGTCGGCTCAGGCCGCGGAAGCGCTGCGCCCGCTGGCGGGACAGTCGGCATTTCTCGTGTTCGCACTGGGCATCATTGGCACCGGCCTGATCGCGGTGCCGGTGCTGGCGGGCTCGGCAGCGTACGCCGTCACCGAAGCGTTCGAGTGGAAACGCGGACTCGACCTCAAGTTGCTCGAGGCGCGCGAGTTCTACGCCATCATCGCGCTCGCCACGCTCGGTGGAATCGCCTTCGATTTTTCGCCGATCAACCCGATCAAGGCGCTTTTCTGGTCTGCGGTGATCAACGGCGTCATTGCGGTGCCGATCATGATGGTCATGATGCTACTCGCCGACGACGCCAAGGTGATGGGGCGATTCACCGTCACCCGCCGGCTCAAGGCGCTGGGTTGGCTGGCCACCGGGACGATGGCGGCGGCGGTCATGGCGATGTTCGCCACCTGGTGACCAGCCACGGCGTTCGTCGCGACGCGGCGCACGTTGGTAAAGCACCTGGAGGTTGGTTGGCGTGCACTGCCTCGCGATGCCTAGGAAGCATCGCGATGCCGCGCCTTGCAGATCTCCAGCACCTCGTCGGGGTCGCGCTTCCACCAGTCGATTGGCGGAAAAGATCTCCACCTCGTGAGACCCGCGATACCCCGCCGCTTCCATCCAGACGCGGATGCGCGGCAAGTCGATCACGCCGTCGCCCATCATGCCGCGATCGAGCAACAGGTCGGTGGTGGGGACCAGCCAGTCGCAGATGTGAAACGCGAGCAGGCGGTTGGCGTGAACGCCGGCGCGCTCGATCTCGCGCTCGAGATCCGGATCCCACCAGACGTGATAGACATCGACCGCGATGCCGATACCCGTCGCCCAGCTCGTCGCAGAGATCGTTGGCGTGCGCCAGCGTGTTGACGCACGCGCGATCAGCCGCGTACATCGGATGCAGTGGCTCGATCGCCAGCGGCATGCCGGCCGGGCGCGCGTACTCGAGCAGCTCGCCGATGCCGTCGCGCACCATCTCGCGCGCGCCGCCAGGTCCTTCGACGACGATGCTTGCCGTCGCGGTCCTTGGGCAGTCCGCCGACCACCAGCACCAGGCACGGCGCCCCGAGCGTCAACGCCTCGTCGACGGCGCGCTTGTTGTCGTCGAGCGCGGCGCGCCGGCCGGCGCGGTCGATCGCCGGAAACATGCCGCCGCGGCAGTAGCCCGACAGCGTCAAGTCCGGTGTCGCGGATGCGCTGCGCCGATTCCTTGAGTCCGGCGGCGGCCACCTGGTCGCGCCATGGCGCGATGCGGCGAATGCCGTGCGCGAGCGCAACCGGCGATGATCTCGGGCAGCGACCACTGCTTGCGCACCGTCGCGGTGTTGATCGACAACGCGCCGGAGTCGGGGGGGTTCATAGGCTGGCTAGCGCGCGTCGACGCCATAGATCGCGAGCAGCGTGCGCATGCGCGCGCACGCACGCTCCGGATCGGTCAGCAGCACCGGCGGCATCGGCAAGCGTGAACAGCTCGACGAGGTGGAGAAGGCTGCGCGCGCTTTGCTGGCCGCCGACCATGACGAAGTGATCCTGGTGCCCGTTGAGCCACGCGAGGAAAACGACGCCGGTCTTGTAGAAGCGCGTCGGCGCGCGAAAGACGTGGCGCGACAAGCGGCACCGTCGGCGCGAGGATCGCAGTCGAAGCCCGCGCGGTCGCCGGCGGCAAGCGCTGCGAGCGCTGCCGCGGCCGCCGGGCGCGATCGGATCGAAGATGCCGAGCAGCGCATCCGAGTAGCCGAGCTCGTCGCCGGCGATCAGCTCGGCGAAGTTGAAATCGTCGCCGGTGTACATGCGCACGCCCGGCGGCAGCCGGCGACGCATCGCGATCTCCTTGTCCTTGTCGAGCAGCGAGATCTTGATGCCGTCGATCTTTGCCGCGTGCGCGCCGATGACCTCGAGGCAGACGTCCATTGCGCGCTCGCGCGTCGGCATGACCCCAGTAGCCCGCGAGCGCCGGGTCGAACATGTCGCCGAGCCAGTGCAGGATCACCGGCTCGCGCACCTGCTCGAGGATGCGACCGTAGACCGCGATAAAGTCGTCCGGCGATGCGCGCGCAGGCGGCCAGCGCGCGGCTGGCCATGAGAATGATGCGCCCGCCGCGGCTCTCGACGGCCTCGCATTGCAGCTCGTAAGCGGCGATGACGTCGGCGAGCGTCGTGCTCGCGCGCGGCTCGAGATGGTCGGTGCCGGCGCCGCAGGCGATGACCGCACCCGGCGTGGCGCGCGCGAGCGAGAGCGAGCGATCGATCAGCTCGAGCGAGGTCGGCCAGTCGAGTCCCATGCCGCGCTGCGCGGTGTCCATCGCCTCGGCGACGCCGAAGCCCAGCGACCAGAGATAGGTGCGGTAGGCGAGCGTCGCGTCCCAGTCGATCGCCGGCTGCAGCCACGGGTCGGCGTGCGACAGCGGATCGGCGACGACGTGCGCGGCCGCGTAGGCGACGCGGTTGAAGCGCGTGCGCGCGCGTGACGGGCCACGGACGCGCGGCGCGCAGCGTGTACTCGTGCAGCGAGCCGTCGGCGCGGGGAAGGCGGATGCGTTGCCATCGCTTCAAGCCGTCGAGTGCGGGAACGTCGACCCAGCGCCGCTCCGCCCAGCTCTGCAATCCGAGCTCGGCGAGCTGCACGCCCTTGGCGCCTTCGAGCAGGTCCCAGCGGAAAGGCGTGTCTTCGCACACGTGGCGGATGAAAAGCTCCCACTCGACCTTGAACGCATTGTCGTAGGCGCTGGTTGTTCGGGACCTTCTGCCACGTGCTGGCGAAAAAGTCGATGGTCTGCGGCAACGTCGGGGTTCCATACCGGCTTCGGCGTATTGACGCGCGACTGCGTCCAGCACTCGGTCAATCCCGCGACCGCCGAACCGAGCGTGCCGTCGACGTGGAAAGTGGCGAGATCGTCGCGGCGCACGCGCGTCGCCCACGAGCTGTTGATCTGCGCGATCACCGGACCGTCCGTGCCGGCCAGCTCGAAGGTCGCGTACGCGGCGTCGTCGGCCGTCGCCGCGTACGGCTTCCCGCGCTCGTCCCAGCGCTCTGGGATGTGCGTCGCGCCGAGGCAGGAGACGCTTTTCACCTCGCCGAACAGATTGTCGAGCACGTAGCGCCAATGGCAGAGCATGTCGACGATGATTCCGCCGTCGTCCTCCTTGCGGTAATTCCACGACGGGCGCTGCGCGGGCTGCCAGTCGCCCTCGAACACCCAGTAGCCGAACTCGCCGCGCACCGAGAGGATGCGGCCGAAGAACCCGGAATCGACCAGCATCTTCATCTTGAGCAGGCCCGGCAGCCAGAGCTTGTCCTGCACGACGCCATGCTTGACGCCGGCGCGTTGCGCCGCGCGATAGAGCTCCAGCGCCTGCGCCAACGGTCGGCGCCACCGGCTTCTCGGTGTAGATGTGCTTGCCGGCGGCAATCGCCTGCGTTGATGAGCTGCGGCGCGCAGGCCGGTCGATGCGGAATCGAAGTACACCGTGTCGTCCTTGTCGGCGAGCGCCGCGTCGAGATCGGTCGTCCAGCGCGCGACGCCGTGCGCGCGCGCCAGCGCCTCGAGCTTGTCGGCGTTGCGGCCGACCAGGATCGGGTCGGGCATGACGCGGCGCCCATCGGCGAGCGCGACGCCGCCCTGCGCGCGAATCGCGCAGATCGAGCGCACCAGATGCTGGTTGGTGCCCATGCGCCCGGTGACGCCGTTCATGATGATGCCGAGTCGGACGGGTTTCCACGTCGAGGTTCTCCTGAGTCGCGGTGCGCGTGGACTGCGTCGCGCATTGCATGCATCGGCGTCGCCGGTGCCGAGCGGCGTCGAGCGCCGTCCAGTCTGGCTCGGCGCGCGACGCGAATCCGGATGCTGCCAGCGAGCGCGAGATCGATCATTCCGTCGCGGATCGCCAGGCGGACGCCGCCGTGCGATCGTTCGTAAAGGACGGATGCGCGGCGAGGAAATTCTCCTGTTCGCGATCGTCCGCACGCGCCTTGCCGGCGAAGCCGTCGACGTAATGATGACCGTTGCGCTCGACGTGCAGGCAGCCGAGCAACGACGACCAGCGCCAGATCCTGCTGCACTGCGAGTCCCGGCCTGCATGGTCAGGTCCTCGCCGGAGAGGAAGTAGCGCCGTTGCCCTGCGCTCGCATTCCAGCGCGCACAGCGGGCGGCGTTGAGCAGCGACTTGTAGAATCCCTTGCAGCTCTTGCTCGAAACGCCCGTCGTAGCCGCGCGTCCGCGCCGCCGGGAAAGCGTCGAGCGGTCGCATCGGACTCGTCGATCAGCAGCGGCACCAACGTGCGGCAGCGCCGACATCGACGTTCAAGGCGACCGACGCGCGCGGCAGCGGCTGCTCGAGATAAAGCGGGTGCGGCGGCCAGGCGGGCGAGCGGGAGGTGCTGCGCAGACGCGTCGCCAGAACTCGTCGACGTCGCTCGGTGTCCGCATACTGCTCGTTGCCGTCGAGCGTGACGGCGTACTCCGGCAGACCGGTCGAGCACCGCGGCGATGCGCCCCAGGCGCGCGATGTCTGCGTCCGCGTCACCGCCGAGCTTGAACTTGAAGTAGCGGTTCCCGTAGCGGGCGATGACCTGCGTCGAGCGATTGCCGGCAAGCCCGTACTGCGCGCAACGAATGATCGTCGTCGCTGTCGAGCGGGTCGAGCATCCCGACCGTGTGCCGCGCGGCAATGTCGTGTTGCCGCGGTTCGAGCGCCGCGAGAAATGCGTCGAGATCGAAACCCGCGAGGTCGGGAGTGAGCGACGCGTCGATGCCGGCACGTTGGCGAGAACGGCAGTGGCGAACGAGACGTCGAGCGCGCGGCAGAGCGCGTCGAGCAAGGCCCGGTCGAGCAGCGCCGGGCCGTAGTTGATGACGAGCGATTCCTGCGCGCGGAGCGCGCCCGCGCGCGACAACGCGTTCATAGTGCTCCGCGAAGTGCGCGAAGGCGCGTGCGCGGCACGTGCGCTGCGAGGTAGGCGTCGGCGGCGCAGCGCAGCGACGCGCGCAGGTCGTCGATGTTGTCGGCGTTCGACTTCTCCGGCGACTTGTCGAACCACTTGGGAATCATCAGCTCGGCGGCGGCGCCGTGCCGCGCCGGCGACCGTCAGCGAGTTCGATGCGCGGCGCGCACGAAGGCCTGCGGGCGCCTTCGACGCGTGGCCGCGCCGAAGCGAAACGGCATGCGCAAGCGCACCGGGCGTTCGCAGAGCTCGACCGAAATGACGCGGAATCGGCGGCGTAAGCGTCTTCGCGCGGCTCAGCATGGCTTCGGCTCAGTGCGTCGAGCGAGCCCTGCGCATAGAAGTGCGCGCGGATCGTCTGCGCCAGCGCGCGAATTCGGGACTGCCCATCATCGCCAGCGTGCGCGGGCGCGGAAGCGGAATATCGTAGATCGCGGCGATCGAGCCCGGACGCTCGGTCATCACCAGCACCCGGTCGGACAGGAAGATCGATTCGGGGATGCTGTGCGTGATCAGCAGCACGGTCTTGCTGCGCTGCTGCCCAGATGCGCTGCAGCTCGAGATTCATCTTCTCGCGCGTCATCGCATCGAGCGCGCCGAATGGCTCGTCCATCAGCAGGATCGCCGGATCGTGCACCAGCGCGCGGCAGATCGACGCGCGCTGCTGCATGCCGCCGGAAAGCTGCCAGGGAAACTTGTTCTCGAAGCCCTTGAGCCCGACCATGTCGACGAGCTCCCGGGCTCGCGCCGCGCCCGTGCCGCGAGGGAGCTTGCGCACCTCGATCTGCAGCATGATGTTGTCGAGCACGGTCCGCCACGCGAGCAGCACGTGGCTCTGGAACACGATGCCGATGCTAGCGGGCCGGCCCGTCGACGGGCACGCCGTCGATCTCGATCGATCCCGCGGACGCCGGCAGCAGACCGGCGATCAGCTTGAGCAGCGTGCTCTTGCCGCAACCGCTCGGACCGACGACCGAGACGAACTCGCCCTCGCGGATGTCGAAGTCGAGCGGCCGTGAGCGACTCGACCTCGCCGTCGCGCGAGTGCGATAGGACTTGGCCACGCCGCGCACGCGAATGAGGGCGCGGCGCGTCGGCGCGATTCCGTCGGGAAGTCCAGCGCTCACTGAAATTCCTTCGTGCCAGGGCGTCCGATCACGCCCATGAGCCGCTCATGCGCCGTTCACGGAAGGTAATCGAGCACGACCCAATCCTCGGGCTTGCCCTTGGTCGCCGGATCGAGCCCGCCGTATTGCGCGAGCAGATCGAGCGACTCGCCGACGTTGGCCATCGACGCGCGCAGCGGTCGCTGCTTCGCCGTTTCCTTGGTGTGATAGAGCGCGGTCGTCTGCTTGAGCCCGATGATCAGCGTGTCGCGCACGCCGGCCTTGGGATTGGCCTTGAGCATCGCATCGACCGCGGCCTCGGGATTCTTTTCCGCGTCCTCCAGCGCACGTGTGGTCGCGCGCAGGAAACGCTTGACCATGTCGGGCTTGGTCTTGAGCGTCTCGCTGTTGACGATGATGCCGGAGCTGATCATGTTGACGCCGTAGTCGGCGAAACGGATCGGGATAAACGGCTTGCTCGGTCGCATCCTGCAGCTTGATCGCCTGGTCCATCACGTAGCCCAGCAACAGATCGGCCTGCCCGTTCATCACCGCGTTGAGCTTGGTCTGGGCGTCGCCGGCGACGGTCTTGAAGTCGGTCTCGTTGATGCCGGTCTTCTTCAGGAACAGCGGCCAGATCTGCGACATCGAATCGCCCGGCGTGACCGCCACGGTCTTGCCGACGATGTCCTTCGGCGTGCGGATGTTCTTGTCGGCAAAGCCCATCACCGACATCGGCGAAAGCTGCAGCGCGACGCCGACCGCCTTGACCGGCGCGCCTTTGGCGGCCGCCTTGATCATCGTCGGGCACGTCGACGTAGCCGAAGGTCGCCGTGTTGGCCGCGACCGCCTGCACCGTCACGCCCGAGCCGCGACCTTCCTGGATGTCGAGGTCGATGCCCTCCTGCTCGTAGTAGCCGCGCTCCTTGCCGAGGAAGAACGGCGCGTGCTCGCTGTAGAGGTACCAGTTGAGCATCAGGACGACCTTGTCCTTGGGTTGGGCCTGCGCAATGCCGGTGCCGACATGCAAGCGCGACGCACGCCAGCGCGAGATATTTCAGCAGCAGTTTCATCGATGCTCCTCCTTGCGGGATTGAACGGAATCGTATCAGGCAGTGACGGCCATCACATCGGCGCGATGCGACTGGTGCCACGGAATCATCAGCTTTTCGACGAGATCGACCAGCGCGAACAGGATGACTCCCATCATCGACAGCACGAACAGCGCCGCGAACATCAGCGGCAGGTCGAAGTTGCCGTTGGCGATCTGCAGCACGTAGCCGATACCGGAGTTCGAGCCGACGAACTCGCCGACGACGGCGCCGACGACCGCGAGGGTGGCCGAGACCTTGAGGCCGCTGAAGATGCTGGGCAGCGCCTGCGGCAGGCTGAACTTGATGAACATCTGCCAGCGCGATGGCGCGCATCGAGCGCGCGAGGTCGATCATGTCGGGCTCGATCGACTTGAAGCCCATGACGGTGGCGACGACGACCGGGAAAAAGCCGAGCAGGAACGCCGAAATGACCTTCGGAAAAATGCCGAAACCGAACCAGACGACGAACAGCGGCGCGATCGCGATCTTGGGCACGCTCTGCGAGAAGACCAGCAGCGGGTAGACATAGCTCTCGACCAGCCGCGAATAGGCGATGAGCATCGCGATCGGGATGCCGAACAGGATCGACAGGCCGAAGCCGCCCAGCGTCGCGTATCCCGGTCACCAGGCTCTCGCGCAGCAGGCGCGGCCACTCGGCGACCAGCATTTTGGCGACGTCCCACGGCGCCGGAATCAGGTAAGGCGGGATCCGGAAAATGCGGATCACGAGGTCCCACAGCACGAACACGGCGACGATCAGGATCAGTGGACGCAAGTAATCTGGAATCGAGCACGCGGCGTGCGCCGTGACGAGACTTGGCGGGTCATGAAGGCATCCTCCGCGAGGCGCAGTGGCCTCGCGCTTTTGTTTTATTAACTATCTGGTTATAAGGCTAACGGGCGTCAGCCGACCCTGTCAACGGGTCGCGCGCTGAGGCAGGAGGTGCAAGGAATCCGAGGACCATCTGACACATGTGCGTCACGCGCGCCTTGCGCTCCTTCGGACTGAAAAGATCGCGCGCGAACACTGTCGACAGCGTGTGCCGGTTGGACAGGTAGAAATACGCCAGCGCGGCGATCGATATGTAGAGCTGCAGCGGGTCGACTCCCTTGCGGAACGAGCCGGCGCGCTGCCCGCGTCGCAGCAGCTCGGCGAGCGTCTCGATCAGCGGTGAGTTCATCTCGCGGATGCGCGACGATTTCCTGAGGTGCTTTGCCCGGTGCAGGTTCTCGCTGTTGAGCAGCGTCAGGAATTCGGGATGCGCGATGTAGTAAGCCCAGGTCAGTTCGATCAGCCGACGCACGCCGTCTTCGGGCGTCGCGTCGAGCAGATTCAGTTTCTGCTCCGCGGTGCGGATGTCGGCATAGGTCTGCTCGAGCACCGCCTGGAACAATCCTTCCTTGTCGCCGAAGTAGTAGTACAGCATCCGCTTGTTCGAGCCGGCACGCTCCGCGATGCGATCGACGCGCGCGCCGCCCAGCCCGTGTCGTGCGAACTCGGCCGTCGCGGCTGCCAGGATCGACGCGCGCGTGCGCTCGGGATCGCGCACCGGACGCATCGAGGCGCGGAGGGGTCGCCTGGCTGCCGGCCGTTCCACCGAACTCGTATGCGGCGTAGTCATCGCCAGGATGTTAACCACATGGTTAGCTCGCAGCAAGGCGCGTTTTCGATGACGGTTGCCGGCCCGTGGCCTGGGCGGCACGAACTCGTCATAATGACCGGATCGACTCACCTACCCTCGCGAGGGAGCCATGTCAGTGCGCATCGTCGACGTACGCGAAGTCACCAAGCCGATCGCCTCGCCGATCCGCAATGCGTACATCGATTTTTCGAAGATGACGACCAGCCTGGTTGCGGTCGTCACCGACGTCGTGCGCGATGGGCGCACGGTCGTCGGTTACGGCTTCAATTCCAACGGACGCTACGGGCAGGGCGGCCTGATCCGCGAGCGCTTCGCTCCCCGCCTGCTCGAAGCCGATTCGACCAGCCTGCTTGACAGCACCGGGACCAACCTCGATCCGGACCGTGTGTGGGCTGCGATGATGGCCAACGAAAAGCCCGGCGGTCACGGCGAACGCTCGGTGGCGGTGGGTACATTGGACATGGCGGTGTGGGACGCCGTCGCCAAGATCGCCAATGAGCCGCTGTTCCGCCTGCTCGCGACGCGGCACGGACTGACTGCGAATCCGCGCGTGTTCGTGTACGCGGCGGGGGGCTACTACTATCCGGGCAAGGATCTGGGTGCGCTGCGCGCCGAGATGCGCGGGTACCTCGATCGTGGCTACGCGGTGGTCAAGATGAAGATTGGCGGCGCGTCACTCGACGAAGACCGCGCGCGCATCGAGGCCGTGCTCGCCGAGATCGGCCCCGACGCACGGCTCGCCGTCGACGCCAATGGCCGCTTCGATCTGGAAACCGCGCTGGCCTACGCGAAGATGCTGCGCGACTACCCGCTGTTCTGGTACGAGGAAGCGGGCGACCCCCTCGACTTCCAGTTGCAGGCGGCGTTGGCCGAGTTCTATCCTGGACCGATGGCGACCGGCGAAAACCTGTTCAGCCACCAGGACGCGCGCAACCTGCTTCGCTACGGCGGCATGCGGCCCGATCGCGACTGGCTGCAGTTCGACTGCGCGCTCTCGTACGGGTTGTGCGAATACCAGCGCACGCTCGCGGTGCTTAGAACGCGCGGCTGGTCACCCGCGCGCTGCGTGCCGCACGGCGGCCACCAGATGTCGCTCAACATCGCGGCCGGGCTCGGACTGGGCGGCAATGAGAGCTATCCCGATCTGTTCCAGCCGTACGGCGGATTTCCGGACGGCGTGCGCGTCGAACAAAGCTACATCACCATGCCCGACTTGCCCGGCATCGGCTTCGAAGGCAAGAACGACCTCTATCGAGAGATGCGCGCGCTCAGCGCGTGACGCGCTCGGCGGCGGCGTGTCGGGCGCGTGGGTCGCGTGGCGGTCTAGCGATGCTCGCCCACGCGCACGATCTTCATCGTGTTGGTGCCGCCGGACTTGCCCATCGGCTCGCCGATGGTGAGCACGATCAGGTCGCCCGTTGGCCACCTGACCCTTGTCGCAGCAGCAGATCCTCGGCCGCGCGCAGCACGCGCGTCGCGGTCGTTGCTCTGCTCGAGGAACAGCGGCTGCACGTTGCGGTACAGCGCCATCGTGCGCTGCGACGAGACCTCCGGCGTGAGCGCGTAGATCGGGCAGCCGCAGTTGTGCCGGGACATCCACAGCGCCGTCGAGCCCGATTGCGTCAGCGACGGCGATCGCCTTCACCTTGCAGATGGTACGCGGTGAACAGCGCCGCCATCGCGATCGACTGGTCGATGCGGGTGAACGTGCGGTTGAGGAAATCGCGGTCGAGCTCGACCGGCTCGGACTTCTCGGCCTCGACGCAGATCTGGCTCATCGCCTCGATCGTCTCGACCGGGTAGCTGCCCGGCGGCCGTCTCGGCCGAGAGCATCACCGCGTCGGTGCCGTCGAGCACCGCGTTGGCGACGTCGGAGACCTCGGCGCGCGTCGGCACCGGGTTGACGATCATCGACTCCATCATCTGCGTCGCGGTGATCGTGAGCTTGTTGCGCTCGCGCGCCATGCGGATCATGCGCTTCTGCAGCGCCGGGCACCGCGGCGTTGCCGACCTCGACCGCGAGGTCGCCGCGCGCGACCATGATGCCGTCGGAGGCGTCGATGATCTCGTCCAGCGCGGGGATCGCCTCGGCGCGCTCGATCTTGGCGATCAGCAGCGCGTTGCCGCCGGCGGCGCGCAGCAGCTGCGCGCGCCATGTACATGTCTTCCTTGTTCTTCGGGAAACGACACCGCGAGGTAGTCGGCCTGCGATCGCCACCGCGGTCTTGATGTCGTCCATGTCCTTGGCGGTCAGCGCCGGCGCGGTCAGGCCGCCGCCCTGGCGGTTGATGCCCTTGTTGTTCGACAGCACGCCGCCGACGCTCGACGCGCGTGATGATCGCGCTGCCCGTCGACCGATTCGACGCGCAGCCGGATCAGGCCGTCGTCGAGCAGCAGGATCGCGCCGGGCGCGACGTCGCGCGGCAGCTCCTTGTAGTCGAGGCCGACGCGCTCGTCGTCGCCGAGCTCGCACTCGGCGTCGAGGATGAACGGTCTGGCCCGGTCTTCGAGCATCGACCTTGCCGTCGGCGAACTTGCCGACGCGGATCTTCGGGCCCTGCAGGTCGGCCATGATCGCGACCTCGCGGCCGAGCGCTTGCGCGCGGCCTCGCGCACCATGCGCGCGCGCGCCTGACGTGGTCGGCGGCGGTGCCGTGCGAGAAATTGAGGCGCACGACGTCGACGCCGGCGGCGAGCATGCGCGTCGAGCACGTCCGGCGACTGCTGACGCGGGACCGAGCGTGGCGACGATCTTGGTGGCGCGTTGCATGGTGACTCCTGTGTGCTGCGGTAGGACTGCGCGCTCAGCCAGCGGCGCGGCTTTCGAGCATCGCGACCGCCGGCAGCGTCTTGCCCTCGAGGAATTCGAGGAACGCGCCGCCGCCGGTCGAGATGTAGCCGATGCGGTCGGCGACGCCGAACTTGTCGATCGCGGCGAGCGTGTCGCCGCCGCCGGCGATCGAGAACGCCTGCGAGTCGGCGATCGCGTGCGCGAGCGTCGCGCGTGCCGCCGGCGAAGGCATCGAACTCGAACACGCCGACCGGGCCGTTCCAGACGATGGTGCCGGCGCGTGGCGATCATCGCGCGCAGCGCGAGCACCGATCTGCGGGCCGATGTCGAGGATCATGTCGTCGGCGGCGACGTTCGTCGACGGCCTTGAGCGTCGCGGCGTCGCCGTCGCCGAGAACTCGCTGCGCGACGACGACGTCGATCGGGATCGGCACCTTGCCCGGGAACGCGATCGAGGATCGCCTTCGCCTCGCCGACGAGATCGGGCTCGGCCAGCGACTTGCCGATCGTGCCGCCCGCGGCGAGGATGAAGGTGTTGGCGATGCCGCCGCCGACGATCAGCGTGTCGACCTTCGCGGCGAGCGTCTTCAGCATCGTGAGCTTGGTCGAGACCTTCGAGCCGGCGACGATCGCCACCAGCGGTCGCGCCGGATGCGCGAGCGCGCTGCCCGAGCGCGTCGAGCTCGGCCGCGAGCAGCGGGCCCGGCGCAGGCGACCGGCGCGAACCGCGCGATGCCGTGCGTCGTTGCCTCGGCGCGGTGCGCGGTGCCGAAGGCGTCGTTGACGTAGACGTCGCAGAGCGCCGCCATCTTGCGCGCCAGCGCGTCGTCGTCCTTCTTCTCGCCCTTGTTGAAGCGGCAGTTCTCGAGCAGCACGAGCTCGCCGGGCGCAGCGCGGCGTGCCACGCGCCGCCGTCGACCCAGTCGCGGACCAGCGGCACGTCGCGGCCGAGCAGCTCGCCGCAGGCGCTTCGCGACCGGCGCCAGCGAATCGGCGGCGCTGAACTGCGCCTTCGGTCGGGCGGCCGAGATGCGAGGTCACCATCACCGCGGCGCCGCGCGGCGAGCGCATCGCGGATCGCCGGGCACCGAGGCGCGGATGCGCGTGTCGTCGGTGATGCGCGCCGCTGTCGTCCTGCGGCACGTTGAGATCGGCGCGGATGAAGACGCGCTTGCCGCGGACGTCGACCTCGGCGAGTCGTTTGAACCTCATTGCATCCCCGAGAGGTTGGATCGCCATCATATGCGTCTCACGTGTGCTCGACGAAGGTGAGCCAGCGACGCTCGCGCATGACTTCGCCGATGCAGTCGCGAAACGCGGCGATGTCGCCAAGTGCGACCGCCGGATCACGCCGCCGTCGGGACTCACGGCTCGACTTTGGGAGCGGCGCGCGCGCCTCGACTGCGCAGCGCATTGAGCTCGTCGAGCGTTCGGCTCGCCGTCGTCATGAAGACGAACGGCAGCACGGCGTGCACCATCGCCGCCAGCGCGCCGCCGAGCCATGCGCACGCCGAACGCGAACGCAAAGCGCAGGTGCTCGAGGTAGGTCTCGCCGACCGCAGATGGATGCGCGGTGAACGGATTCATGACGTCGGTCAGTGGGCGGCCATCAGCGCGATCGTGGTGTCGAGCATCCGGTTGGAGAAGCCCCATTCGTTGTCGTACCAGCTCGACACCTTGACCAGCCGGCCGGACGACCTTGGTCAGCGTCGCGTCGAACATCGACGACGCCGGATCGTGGTTGAAGTCGACCGACACCAGCGGCGCGGTGTTGTAGTCGAGCATGCCCTGCGAGCGGTCCCGATCTCGGAGGCCGCCTTCATGATCGCGTTCACTTCGTCGACCGTCGTGTCGCGCGCGGCGATGAACGAGAGGTCGACGATCGAGACGTTGATGGTCGGCACGCGGATCGCGTAGCCGTCGAGCTTGCCGTTGAGCTCGGGCAGCACCAGGCCGACCGCCGCGGCGGCGCCGGTCTTGGTCGGGATCATGCTCATCGTCGCCGAGCGCGCGCGGCGCAGGTCCTCGTGATAGACGTCGGTCAGCACCTGGTCGTTGGTGTAGGCATGCACGGTCGTCATGAGGCCGTTGACGACGCCGATCTTGTCGTGCAGCGGCTTCACCAGCGGCGCGAGGCAGTTGGTCGTGCACGACGCGTTCGAGATCACCGTGTGCGAGGCCTTGAGCGTCGTGTGGTTGACGCCGTAGACGATGGTCGCGTCGACGTCCTTGCCGCCGGGCGCGGAGATGATCACTTTCTTCGCGCCGCCCTTGAGGTGCGCCGAGGCCTTTTCCTTGGTCGTGAAAAGCCCCGTGCATTCGAGCACGACGTCGACGCCGAGCGCTGCCCCACGGCAGCTCGGCGGGATTGCGCTGCGCGAAGACCTTGATGCGGTCGCCGTTGACGACCATCGCGTCGCCGTCGACCTCGACCTTGCCCGGGAAACTTGCCGTGCACCGTGTCGTAGCGCGTCAGATGCGCGTTGGTCTCGGGGCTGCCCAGGTCGTTGATGGCGACGATCGCGAGATCGTGCTTCTTGCCGCCTTCGTAGTGCGCGCGCAGGATGTTGCGGCCGATGCGGCCGTAGCCGTTGATGGCGACTTTGATGGTCATGCGTTGTCTCCGGAATAAGAGCCGCAGGGCCGCCCCAAGGCACTTGCCCCTTGGGGGGAACGGCGCGCAGCGACGCTCGGGGGGAACCTACAAACGCGGCGTTGCCGGCCGCGGGCGGGAAGGGATGGAACGGGCCGCATCTCGCGCAGCCTCAAAGGACCGACTTCACCGCGGCGACGACATGCTCGACGGTGAAGCCGAAATGCTTGAACAGTACCCCAGCCGGCGCGGATTCGCCGAAGCGGTCGATGCCGACGACTGCCCCTGGCGATCGTCGACAGCGCCGACGTACTTGCGCCAGAAGTCGGTGACGCCGGCCTCGACGGCGACGCGCGGCACGCCCGGCGGGAGCACGCTCGCGCGCCACGCCGCATCCTGGCGATCGAAGACGCTGGTGCACGGCATCGAGACGACGCGCGACGGCGATGCCGTCGGCGGCGAGCGCGTCTGCGCGCCCATCGCCAGCGCGACCTCCGAGCCGGTGCGCGATGATCACGCGCGCTTGCGCGCCCGCGGCGTCGGCGAGCACGTAGCCGCCGCGGCGGATCGCGGCGATCTGCGCGGCGCTGCGCGCGTTGGAAGGGAACGTTCTGCCGCGTGAACAGCAGGCACGTCGGCCCGTCGCGGCGCTCGATCGCCGCGGCCCAGGCGATCGCGGTCTCGACGCGTGTCGCACGGACGCCAGACGTCCATGTTCGGAATCAGCCGCAGGCTCGCCGCGTGCTCGACCGACTGGTGCGTCGGCCCGTCCTCGCCGAGGCCGATCGAGTCGTGCGTGTAGACGAAGATCGACGCGCAGCTTCATCAGCGCCGCCATGCGCAGCGCATTGCGCGCGTAGTCGGAGAACGTGAGGAAGGTGCCGACGTAGGGAATGAAGCCGCCGTGCAGCGCGAGGCCGTTGGCGATCGCGCTCATCGCGAACTCGCGCACGCCGAAGTTGACGTAGTTGCCCGGCGCGCGTTGCGCGTCACCGCCTTGCTGCCCGACCAGTTGGTGAACACCGAGCCGGTGAGATCGGCCGAGCCGCCGATCAGCTCGGGCAGCACCGGCGCGAGCGCTTCGATCGCCTGCTGCGAGGCCTTGCGCGTGGCGATCGCTTTCGGCCTTCGCGGCCTGCTGCGCCAGCAGTGCGGCGGCGCGCGCGGCGAACGCTGCCGGCAGATCGCCGCGCATGCGGCGCTCGAATTCGGCGGCAAGCTCCGGATGCGCCGCGCGTACGCGGCGAAGCGCGCGTTCCATCGCGCTCGACCGCGGCGCCGCGCTCGCGCGCGTTCCAGCCGGCGTACGCCGCCTGCGGGAATCTCGAACGGCGGATACGGTCCAGCCCAGCGCCTCGCGCGTGAGCGCGACTTCCTTCTCGCCGAGCGCCTGCGCCGTGCGCGAGCGTCGGTGCCCGCGCGGTTCGGCGAGCCCTTGCCGATGATCGTCTTGCAGCAGATCAGCGTCGGCCGGTCCGTCGCTGTCGTGCGCCGATCGATCGCCGCATCGACGGCGTCGACGTCGTGGCCGTCGACGTCGGCGATCACGTGCCAGCCGTACGCCTCGAAGCGCCGCGGCGTGTCGTCGGTGAACCAGCCCTTCGACCTCGCCGTCGATGGAAATGCCGTTGTCGTCGTAGAAGCACGATCAGCTTGCCCAGTCCGAGCGTGCCGGCGAGCGAGCAGGCCTCGTGCGAGATGCCTTCCATCAGGCAGCCGTCGCCGACGAAGACGTAGGTGTGGTGATCGACGATCGCGTGGCCGGGCCGGTTGAACTCGCGCGGCGAGCAGCGGCTCGGCGAGCGCCATGCCGACTGCGTTGGCGAGTCCTTGTCCGAGCGGGCCGGTGGTCGTCTCGACGCCGGGCGTGACGCCGACCTCCGGATGGCCGGGCGTCTTCGAGTGCAGCTGGCGGAAGCGCTTGAGCTCCTCGATCGGCAGCGTCGTAGCCGGTGAGGTGCAGCAGCGCGTACTGCAGCATCGAGCCGTGGCCGTTGGAAAGCACGAAGCGATCGCGATCGGGCCAGTGCGGGTTGCGCGGGATTGTGGCGCAGATGCCGAGTCCACAGCGCCACCGCGATCTCCGCCATGCCCATCGGCATGCCCGGATGCCCGGAATTGGCCGCCTGCACGGCGTCCATCGCGAGCGCGCGGATCGCGTTGGCGAGCAGCGTCGTGTCGTCTGTCGATGGCGCCGGCGAAGGCATGGCCTGTGACGCAGCGAGCGGTGCGGTCATGGTTGGGAGCGTGGTTGGACGGGAAGAGCGCGCCGGCGCACGTAAGCAGGCGCGCCGCGCGATGCAAACGACTGCGGCAAAGCGGTAAAATTATCGCCCAGGCATCGAATTTGGGCAATAATAGCGAGTTTAGCCGGTAACTATAGAAAACTGATTCCCGGCCTTCGGAATTGGTGCGGGGAGAATTCGATTATGGACGGCATTCATCTGCTCGGAGAATGGTACGGCTGCACGGCCGACATGGCCGGAGATGACGCACGCCGATGCGTTGCGCACGCTTTGCATCCGCCTGGCGACGCGATTCCGGGATGACCGTCGTCGGCGAAAGTTTTCACCAGTTCGACGCCGCTGGGCGTCACCGGGACGGTGCTGCTCGCCGAATCGCATCTGGCGATTCACACCTGGCCGGAGCACGGCTTCGTGACCGTCGACGTGTACGTCTGCAACTACACGACCGACAATACCGCCAAGGCGGAGCAGCTGTTCCGCTCGATGGAAGAGCGCTGCACCCGCAGCACGCGAAGTTCCAGGCGATCCACCGCGGGGGCCGCGATGCCTGAAGAACGCGGCGGCGATCTTCTGCCCGGCGTTCTCACCGAGTACCTCGACCGACGACAACGGTATTTTCGTGCGCTCGACGCGCGAGTTCGAGCGCTTCCGCTCGCCGTTCCAGCAGGTCGAGGTGCACGAAACGACCTCCTTCGGCAAGCTGTTCCGCCTCGACGGGCACTTCATGACGTCGGAAAAAGACGAGTTCTTCTATCACGAGAACCTGGTGCACGTCGCGGCGACGGCGCATCCGGCACCCGAGATCGGCGCTGATCATCGGCGGCGGCGACGGCGGATCGGCCGAGGAGCTGCTCAAGCATCCGACGATGAAATCGGTGACGCTCGTCGAGATCGACCTCGCGGTCATCGACATCGCGCGCAAGTACTTCGGCGAAGTCCACCGCGGCGCGCTCGCCGACCCGCGGCTCAAGCTGCTCGTCGAGGACGGACTGGCTTTCGTGCGCGCCACCAGCGAGACCTACGATCTCATCGTCCTCGATCTGACCGATCCGGGCGGTCCGTCCGAGCCGCTGTATGGCCCGGATTTCTATCGCGCCTGCGCGGCGCGGCTCAATCCGAGCGGCGCGATGACGCTGCACCTGGCGTCGCCCGTCGCGCAGCCGGAGCGCATCCGCGCCGGCATCGCCAATCTGCGCGCGGCATTCCCCGTCGTCGTGCCCTATCTCACGTCGATTCCGCTCTACGGCGGACTGTGGATGATGGCGTGCGCATCGTCGACGCTGAATCCGTCCTATCTCACTTCGCTCGAGGCCGACCGCCGCATCGCGACCCGCAGGATTCGCGATCTGCAGTATTACAACGGCGACATGCACCGCGCCGCGTTCGCACTGCCGAACTTCGTCCGCGAGCTCGTTGCCTGATCCCGGGGTTGAACTACGAGCGCTTGCCCCGATCTAACGATCACGAGGCCCTCACCCGGCCGATCTTCGGATCGAATATCGAACGCATGAAACCGATCGTTACAAGTCTCGCCAACGCGATGCAGAACGCGGATTTTGTCCAGCTCAACGGTATCGTGTTCGAAACGGACTACCTTCGGGTTCCCGACGATTCCACCGTTGCCGATGACGTGGTGATGGAACTGCGTCACGGCGAAACCGAGCTTGCGTTCACGCGCGAAGAGCTCGACGGCGCACGCTATGTCGGAGAAGGCGCGTACATGCTCAAGTCCGGCGTGCTGCTGCGCTTCCTGACCACCGCCACCCTGCACTAAATTTCGCAGGACCGGCGTTGCCCCTACGTTGCTGTTTGACAGCGCGCTGTCGTACGCCTATCTTCAGCCGCCGACGCAGTGCCACGGGTGAAATCGTCGTGGCAGCGATGCGAGCAGGAGGAACCTTGACGCGCAAAACGCCAACCACGCCTGCGGGCCCTTTTCGGGCCATAGGTCCCATGGACGCTCGCCGTCGTTTCCTGCGCAACAGTGTTGCGCTTGGAGGCCTCGCCGCCACCGCGGCGGCACGGGGGCAAGATCTTTCGCGCAATTTGCCGCCCAATGTGCCCGAGTGGGAAACGACGCTGGGTGCGCCGATCCTGGACCGTCCCTACGGCGTGCCGTCGAAACATGAGGCCAACGTCCGCCGCCGCGAGAGTCCTGGGCTCACGCGTACACCGCAATCGTCGGTCGCCTTCACGCCGCTGCAGAATCTGTTCGGCATCATCACGCCGTCGGGATTGCACTTCGAGCGCCACCACGCGGGCGTACCTGCGATCGATCCGCACCAGCACCGGCTGATGCTGCACGGCCTCGTCTCCAATCCGCGCCTGTTCACGATGGACGACGTCACGCGCTTTACGTCGGTGTCACGCGTTCATTTCATCGAGTGCGGCGCCAACACTGGCATGGAGTGGGGCAACGTCGCGGTGCCGACGGTGCAGTACACGCACGGCATGCTGAGTTGCTCGCGAATGGACCGGCGTTCCGCTGTCGATGTTGCTCGACGAATGTGGCGTCGACCGGCGGCGCGCGAAGTTCCTGCTCGCCGAGGGCGCGGACGGCGCATCGCTCACGCGCACCATTCCGATCGAGATGGCCGCCGACATCCTGGTCGCGTACGGACAGAACGGCGAGATGCTTCGACCGGAGCAGGGTTACCCGCTGCGGCTTGTCGTTCCTGGCGTGCAGGGCGTATCGAGCGTGAAATGGCTGCGTCGCATCAAGGTTGGCGACATGCCGTGGAACACGCGCGAGGAAGCGCTGCACTATATCGACCTGCTGCCCGGCGGAGTTCACCGGCAGTACACCTGGATACAGGAAGCGAAGAGCGTGATCACGTCGCCGTCGGGTGGTCAGGTGATCCTCGATCGCGGATACCACGAGATCACCGGCCTCGCATGGTCGGGTCGCGGGCGCGTGCGTCGGGTCGACGTGTCCATCGACGGCGGGCGCGACTGGCGCACCGCCACGCTGCAGGAGCCGGTGCTGCCCAAGGCGCTGACGCGCTTTCGCCTCGACTGGACATGGAACGGTGGTGCGACGCTACTCCAGTCGCGCGTCATCGACGAGACCGGCTACGTGCAGCCGACTTACGCGCAACTGCGCGCGGTGCGCGGGACGCGCTCGATCTATCACAACAACGCGATCCAGACATGGGCGGTCGCAAGCAGCGGTGAAGTGAGCAATGTTCAACTCGGGAGCTAGCTGGCCGGCTGGGTTGGCGATGCTGGCGGCCGCGGCCATCGGCTGCGCTACGGCGCAGGCAGCGGACCCAGTGGTGCCGAAATACGGCTTCGGCAAACCGGCAACGCCGGCCGAGATCGCGGGCTGGGATATCGACGTGCGCCCCGACGGGCGCGGATTGCCGCCGGGGCGCGGGTCGGTGGAGCAGGGGCAGGCGATCTACGACGAGAAGTGCGCGAGCTGCCATGGCACCTTTGGCGAATCCAACAGCTATATGCAGCTTGCCGGAGGTGTCGGCTCCCTCGGTTCAGATCAGCCGGTGCGCAGCACCGCGAGCAAGCTCAACCAGGCGACCACGCTCTGGGACTACATCCGTCGCGCCATGCCCTTCGCCGCGCCGCAGACGCTGACGCCGGACGAGGTCTACGCGCTGACGGCGTACGTGCTCAACCTCGACGACATCGTGCCGGCCGGCACGGTGCTTGACCAGGATTCGTTGCCCAGGGTGAAAATGCCCAACCGCGTCGGCCTGACGACGGCGCACGGCCTGATGCGTCGTCGACGGCAGGCCCGACACCGCCAACGTGGCCTGCATGCACGATTGCGTCGCCTTGCCGCGGCCTGCGTCCGAAATTCCTGCGTACGCGCGCGGGTCACACGGCGACCTGTCGCAGCAGCGTCGCGAGATGGGCGCGATCGCCGGCACGCCGACACCGGGGGCGCCTGTCGCGAGCGCCAATGCGCTACCCGCTACGGAAGCAAGCGGCGTCGCGCTCGCGCGCAGGCTGGGCTGCACGGCGTGTCACAGCGTGGATTCCGCGCTGGTCGGACCGTCGTTTCGTGCGGTGGCTGCACGCTACGCGGCGCCGGGCACTGCGTCATCGGAAGATATCCAGGCGGTACTGGTGGCGAAGCTCAGGACCGGCGGAAGCGGCGTCTGGGGAACCGTGACGATGCCACCGCAGTCGCAAGTCAGTGAATCGGATGCGCGCAAGGTTGTCGAATGGATACTGGGCGGCGCACAATAGCGCCCCAGCGACACCGCCCGCGCGCAAGTGGGGCGTGACCCAGGAGAAAACGTCGATGAATCGGCTTCGCAGGACCGTTTTGAAGCAGGGCGGAGGAACTACGCTGCTCGCGCTGGTGGCAGCAGCCGGTTGGCTGCGCCCCGGGGCATCGCTCGCGCAGTCCGCGCCGTCATGGAACAAGGCCGCCTTCGACACGCACAGCATGGCAGAGACCATGCAGGCGCTGGGCGGCGGCGAGCCGGTCGCAAAGCAAGGACATCGTGTTCTTCCAGACTCCCGACATTGCCGAGAACGGCGCGGTCGTGCCGGTCGGCATCACCAGCAACATCCCGAAGACCGAATCGATCGCGATACTGATCGAAAAGAACCCGAACATGCTGGCCGCGGTATTCGACATTCCGGCGGGCACCGATCCCGTCGATGACCACGCGCGTGAAGATGGGCCAGAGCTCGAACATCTTCGCGCTGGTGAAGGCCGACGGCAAATACTACGTCGCCGCGAAGGACGTCAAGGTCACGCTTGGCGGATGCGGAGGATGACATGGCAGATCCGATGAAGATTCGCGCCAACGTCGTCGGCGATTCGACCGAGGTGAAAGTGCTCATGAGCCACGAGATGGAAACCGGGCAGCGCAAGGACGCGCAGGGCAAGATCATTCCGGCGTGGTTCATCCAGAACGTGACGGCGACCTGGAACGGCAAGACGGTGCTGTCGGCGCAGTGGGGGCCGGCGGTGTCGAAGAATCCGTTCCTGTCGTTCAAGTTCAAAGGCGGTGCCAAGGGCGACAAGGTCGCAGATCGCCTGGGTCGACAATCGTGGCGACAAGCGCACCGACGAAGTGACGATCGCGTGAGTGTCATAACACGAAGCGTGCTCATGCGGCATCGACCGCCGTCGGCTTGCTGCCGGACTACTAGCGATTCGTGGCGCACTCGTTGCACCGTTGCTGCTCGCGCAGAGCTCCGCGGTCGACGAAATCGCCAAGTACCGCGCCGCGCTCCAGGACGGCAATCCCGCCGAGTTGTGGGAAGTGCGCGGCGAGGAACTCTGGAAGCAGAAGCGCGGTCCCAAGCAGGTCTCGCTCGAGCAATGCGACCTCGGACTGGGGCCTGGTGTCGTCACGGGCGCCTATGCGCGGCTTCCGAGGTATTTCTCCGACGCCGACCGCGTGATGGATCTCGAGTCGCGGATACTGTGGTGCATGGTCACGCCTGCAGGGCATCAGCGAGGCCGATGCGCGCAAGCAGCTGTTCGGCAACGGCAACGACCGCAAGTCGGACATGGAAGCGATGGTCGCGTACGTGACGTCCGAGTCGCGTGGCGTCCGATGAACGTTTCGATCAGCGCACCCGCAAGAGCGGAGATGTACCGCGCTCGGCGAAAAGATGTTCTATTTCCGCGGCGGTACGCACGACTTCGGCTGCGTCACCTGCCACGGCGAAGGCGGTAAGCGCATCCGCCTGCAGGATCTGCCGAACCTCACCACCAAGGACGGCGCGCAAAAGGCGTACACGACCTGGCCCGCGTACCGCGTGTCGCAGGGCGAGGTGCGCTCCTTCCAGTGGCGGCTGTACGACTGTTTCCGCCAGCAGCGCTTTCCCGAGCTCGTCTATGGCTCGGATGCGTCGATCGCGCTGACGATGTTCCTCGCACGCAACGCGAACGGTGCCGCGTTCGATGCGCCTGCCATAAAGCGCTGAGGAAAGCGATGACGAAGCGGTCCTCTGATGCTGGCGACGCTGGTCGCTGTCGCGGTCATCGGCTGCGCGACCACGCCGTCGGCCGAGGACACCGCGGCGAAGGCCGCAGCGATGCTCAAGTCGTCGTTCAAGGCCAACGGCCAGGCCGGGCTCGACCGCCTGGACCAGGACGAGACGCGAGCGCGTGTGCAGTGCGCTGCGCGAGCAAGGCGCCGCCCAAGGACGTCGCCGAGCGCATCGAGAAATTGAATCTCGCGACGATCAGATACCCTGCCGACGGCAAAGTACCTCGGCGACTGGAAAAACGGCGAGAAGATCGCGCAGGAGGGACGCGGCAAGCAGTTCTCCGACGATCCCGCAGGTCCGGTCGGTGCCAATTGCTACGCGTGCCATCAGCTTGCACCGCAGGAGCTTTCGTATGGCACGATCGGTCCCAGCCTCTATCAGTTCGGAAAGCTGCGCGGATACGGTCTCGACATCCAGCGCTACGCGTACGCAAGATCTACAACCCCGATGCCTTCGCCGCATGCTCGAACATGCCGCGCTTCGGCCACAACGGCATCCTGAGCGAGCAGCAGATCAAGGATGTGACTGCGCTCCTGATGGATCCCGCATCGCCGATCAACAAGTAGCACTCGTTTCCTCGTCTCAGCGATTCTGCCGTGGTCATGGACGTTACCTTTGGTAACGAATCGATGTCCACGCCGCGCGCGCATTCGCGTTGATTGCTCCAGACACCGTCGATTTGCGATTGACGTGGCATCGCCGCGTTCGCGGCCACTGAAGGCGCGAACGCATCGCTTTGAGCGCACCGGCGGACCCGATGACGATCGAAACCACGATGGAGATGAGCATGAACAGACGCATCCAACAAGGCGCCCTGCTGGCCGTATTCGCGCTGGGCGGCGCCGTCGCGCTGGCGCAGACTTCCGCCGCACCGGCTGCACCCGCATCCGACACACAGGACGTTCGCAGCAAGATCAGCGATCGCTTCAGCGCGGCCGACGTCGACCATAACGGCAAGCTGACGCGCGAGGAAGCTGCCGCGAAAATGCCGAGGGTGGCGCGCAATTTCGACCAGATCGACAAGACGCACAAGGGGTTCGTGACGCTCGACGACGTGCAGGCGTTTGCGCGCGAGCGCGCTGCCGCGAAAAAGGCCGGCAAGTCAACACCGGCAATCTGACCGCGAACGGCGGCGATTTACCGCGTGCTATATTCGCGCGGTGAATCGCCGCGAGTTCCTGCAGGTCGTGTCCGCTGCGGCCGCTGGCGGCATGGCCCTCAGCGCGCATCCGGTAAGCGCCCAGCGTGCGGGGTCGCGTTTCTACTCGGTACCGCGTTTCGGCAACGTTCATTTCCTGCACCTGACCGACTGCCACGCGCAGCTGTTGCCGACGTATTTTCGCGAACCCTCGGTCAATATCGGTGTGGCTGGCGCGCAGGGAAAGCCGCCGCACCTGGTCGGCGAAGCGCTGCTGCGACACTTCGGCATTCCCGCGCATTCGCGCGATGCGCACGCATTCACTTATCTCGATTTCGCCGCCGCCGCCCGGACCTACGGCAAAGTCGGCGGATTCGCGCACCTGGCGACGCTGGTTCGCTCGCTGAAAGCGAGTCGGCCACAGGCACTGTTGCTCGACGGGGGCGACACCTGGCAAGGCTCCGCGACTTCGCTGTGGACGCGCGGTCAGGACATGATCGACGCGGCCAAGCTGCTCGGGGTCGATGTGATGACCGGTCATTGGGAATTCACGTACGGAGCCGAGCGCGTCAAGCAGGTGGTCGACAACGACTTCAAGGGCGCGATCGAATTCATCGCGCAGAACGTCGTCACCGCCGATTTCGGCGACCCGGTGTTCCCGGGGTACACCCTGCGTGAGCAGAACGGCGTGCCCATCGCCATCGTCGGTCAGGCGTTCCCGTACACGCCGATCGCCAACCCTCGCTACTTCGTGCCCGACTGGACCTTCGGCATCCGCGAGCAGGAAATGCAGAAGGTGGTCGACGAGGCGAGGGCCAAAGGTGCGCAGGCGGTGGTGCTGCTGTCGCACAACGGCATGGATGTCGATCTCAAGCTGGCAGGTCGCGTCACCGGCATCGACGTCATCCTCGGCGGCCACACCCACGACGGCGTGCCTCTGCCGACGACGGTCGACAACGCCGGCGGTCGCACGCTCGTCACCAACGCGGGCTGCAACGGAAAGTTCCTGGCGGTGCTCGACCTCGATGTGCGCGCGGGTCGTGTCGCCGATTATCGCTACAAGCTGCTGCCCGTGTTTTCGAACCTGATTCCCGCCGACCCGACGATGGCCAGACACATTGCCAATTCCCGCGCGCCGTTCGCGGCCAAGCTCGCCGAGCCGCTCGCCGTAGCCGGGGACACGCTCTACCGGCGCGGCAACTTCAATGGCACCTTCGACCAGGTCATCGTCGATGCGCTCATGACCGAGATGAACGCCGAAATCGCGTTTTCGCCCGGCTTCCGCTGGGGCACTTCGCTACTGCCGGGCGACGCGATCACCTATGAACGCCTGCTCGACCAGACGGCGATCACCTATCCGTACGTGACGCGCAACGAGCTCAGCGGAGAGACGATCAAGTCGATCCTCGAGGATGTCTGCGACAACCTGTTCAATCCGGACCCGTATTACCAGCAGGGTGGCGACATGGTGCGCGTCGGCGGCCTTCGCTATACCTGCGAACCGGGCGCGACCATGGGCAATCGCATCTCGGGCATGAGCCTCAACGGCAAGCCACTCGACGCGTCCAAAAGCTACACGGTCGCGGGTTGGGCCCCCGTTGCCGAGCAGGTGCGCGACAGCGGCGCCGAGCCGATATGGGACGTGATGGCGCGCTACCTGCGCTCGCGCAAGACGATCCGCCCAAGTACGTTGAACGTTCCGCGGCTGATCGGCGTGGAAGGCAATCCGGGTCTGGCGTGAAGCCGATTGCGCGGCCCGGCGCGCACGCGCTGTCGCGGCGGCGCTAGGCGAGCGTCACGCGCGCGAACTTGCGCTTGCCAGCCTGGACGACGACGGTCCTTCCGGCAGGAATGGTCATCGATTTGTCGGTGACGACGTCCCCGTCGACTTTCAGGCCGCGCTGCTGGATGAGGCGCAAAGCCTCGGAGGTTGATTCGACCACTTCGACCGCCTTCGCGAGCTGGGCAATCGGAAACCCGTTCGGGAAAGCCGGCGGCACGGTCAACGCGTACTCGGGCATGTCGGCCGGCGGCGCGTGGTCCCTGAAGCGCGACTCGAAGGTCGCGAGAGCCCGCTTCGCCGCCGGCGCGGAATGGAAGCGCGCGACGATCTCCTCGGCGAGCATCACCTTCGCATCGCGCGGGTTGCGGCCTTCCACACATTCGCGGCGCAATGCGGCGATCTCGCTTTCGGCACGAAACGAAAGCAATTGGTAGTAGCGCCACATGAGCTCGTCGGAAATCGACATCAGCTTGCCGAACATTTCATCCGGCGGCTCGGTCACGCCGACGTAGTTGTCGAGGGACTTCGACATCTTGTTCACGCCGTCGAGACCTTCGAGCAGCGGAAGCGTCAGGATGCACTGCGGCTCCTGGCCATGATGGCGCTGCAGCTCCCGCCCGACCAGAAGATTGAATTTCTGGTCGGTGCCGCCGAGCTCGACGTCGGCGCGCAATGCCACCGAATCGTATCCCTGCGCGAGCGGATACAGAAACTCGTGCACCGCGATGGGCTGGCCTTCGCGGTAGCGCTTGGCGAAATCATCGCGCTCGAGCATGCGCGCGACAGTATATTTGGCGGCGAGGCGGATCATGCCGTCGGCGCCAAGCGCCGAAAGCCAGGTCGAGTTATAAGCGACCTCGGTCTTCTCGCGGTCGAGGATCAGGAAGACCTGGTCGGTGTAGGTCTTGGCGTTGGCCGCCAGCTCCTCGCTCGACAGAGGCGGGCGGGTGACGTTGCGCCCGGTGGGATCGCCGATCATGCCGGTGAAATCGCCGATCAGGAAAATGATGTGGTGGCCCAGATCCTGCAACTGGCGCAACTTGTTGAACTGCACAGTATGTCCAAGGTGCAGATCGGGACGCGTCGGGTCGAAGCCTTCCTTGATACGCAGAGGCTTGCCGCGCCGGAGCTTGGCCAGCAGCTCGGACTCGACGATCAGCTCGTCGGCGCCGCGCTTGAATACGCTCAACTGATGGTCGATATCGGGAAGCATCGGAGGAAGGTCTGCTACAATCCGCCGGGCGCGCCAAGGGTCTGGCAAATGCGCCGGTGGACGGAGGACGATTCGGCTTGAACGGGTGGCGAATTCTAACGCAAAGCGCGGCCGCGGTCGGCGTGCGCAACGTGCCGCGGCGGCTGCTCGCGGTGGCGCTGCTCATGGGCTTCGGCATCGTCGCCGCGTTCGGCCTCGCTCCCGAGTCGTCGCTACCCGACGTTGCAACGCAACGGATCCAGCGCGACCTCGCCGCGCCCGTTATCACCGAGCTTGTCCGCACCGACGTGTACTGGCGAGAGGAGCGCATCGCGCGCGGCGACACGCTGGGCAGCGTCCTGGCTCGGCTGTCGATATCCGACGCCGCGGCGCTGCAGTTCCTGCACAACGACGCGGCGGCGCGCACGCTCTATCAGCTCAAGCCTGGCAAATCGTTGCGCGTGCAGACCGACGACGAGGGCCATCTGCTCGCGCTGTCGTACCTCACCCAGAACGGCGACGTGCTCGCCGTTCGCCGAGGCGAGAATGGATTCGTCGCCGAAACCGCTGCTCCGCAGCCGACCGTCCGCCTGGAAATGCGTGCGGCCGAGATACGCTCGTCGCTGTTCGCCGCGGCGGACGACGTCGGGCTTCCGGACGCGATCACCGGGCAGATCGCCGACATATTCTCCGGTGATGTCGATTTTCACCACGATCTGCACTTTGGCGACCGTTTCACCGTCGTCTACGAAATGTGTGACATCGATGGCCATGCGTCGGGCGCGGGCAAGGTCGTCGCCGCCGAATTCGTGAGCAAGGGACGTAGCTACCGTGCGTTCCTGTGGCGCGCCAGCGACGGCGTCGCCACTTACTACACCGAGGACGGCAGGAGCGTGCGCAAGGCATTCCTGCGCTCGCCACTCGAGTTCACTCGCGTGACGTCCGGATACTCGCTAGCGCGCATGCATCCGTTCATGCAGACCTGGCGCGCGCACAAGGGCGTGGATTTCGCCGCGCCCACCGGCACGCCGGTGCACGCTTCGGGCGACGGCAAGGTCCAGTTCGCGGGCCAGCAGAACGGCTACGGAAACGTCGTCATGCTGCAGCACGCGGGTTCCTACTCGACGGTATATGCACACCTGTCGCGATTTGCCGCCGGTATCCGGCCCGGCGTGCGGGTCGCGCAAGGAGAGCTGATCGGATACGTCGGCCAGACCGGGTGGGCAACAGGCCCCCATTTGCACTACGAATTTCGCGTCGGCAACGAGCAGCGCGATCCGATGACCATCGCGCTGCCCAACGCGCAGCCGATCGCTGCCGTGGAGCGTGCAGCATTCTTCGACCGCGTCGCTCCGCTCGTTGCACAGCTCTCGTTGGGTCGTGGCGTGATGCTCGCGGGCGCCGACTAGCCTCGATTTGGCTTCCGAGCTCTACGTGGGGCTCATGTCGGGCACCAGCATCGACGGTGTCGACGCCGTCCTAGCCGACTTCAACGCGGCACCGCTGAGCACCCGCGCGCACGCGCACATTGCTTTCGACCCGGCCCTGAGGCACTCGCTCACGACGCTGCAGCGCGAGAGCGCCGACGAGCTCCATCGCGCGGCGCTCGCCGCCAACGCGCTCATGGACGTATGCGCGGAAGCGGTCGACGCGGTGCTGCGCGACGCTGCGGTATCGGCATCGGAGGTCGCAGCGATCGGTGTCCATGGCCAGACCATCCGCCACCGTCCCGAGCTCGGCTACACGCTGCAACTGGCGAACCCGGCGCGCCTCGCGGAGCGTACCGGCCTTCCCGTGGTGGCCGATTTCCGCAGTCGCGACGTCGCCGCCGGCGGCCAGGGAGCGCCACTGGTACCTGCGTTCCACGCGGCGGTATTCGCACGCGACGACCGCCATCGCGCGATCGTCAATCTGGGCGGCATCGCCAACATCACCGACCTTCCGCCGCGCGGCGTGGTGCGCGGGTTCGACACGGGCCCGGGAAACACCTTGATGGACGGGTGGGTGGAGCGCCACACCGGTGAGCGACTCGACCGTGACGGCGCCTGGGCAAGACGCGGTAGCGTGATCGAGCCGCTGCTCTCGGCGCTGGTTGCAGACCCGTACTTCGCGCTGCCGCCACCCAAGAGCACCGGACGTGACCGCTTCAACCTCGATTGGCTGACTCCGCATCTGGGTAGCGGATATGCGCCGGAGGACGTGCAACGCACGCTGGCACGCCTGACCGCGATCACCATCGCCGAAGCGCTACATGCGTACTGCACGTCGGCCACCGAGGTCGTGCTGTGCGGCGGCGGCGCGCTTAATTCGGTGCTGGTGCAAGATCTGGAAATGCTGCTCGCGCCGCGATCGGTGCCGCTTTCGACGACGCTGGGCGTGCCGGTCGACCACGTCGAGGCATTGGCCTTTGCGTGGCTCGCGCGCGAGGCGCTTGCCCGACGTCCCGGCAACCTGCCCGCGGTGACTGGCGCTCGCGGGACGCGCGTGCTCGGAGCGATCTATCCCGCTTAGAACACGCGGGGCGTTCGCCCTATAATAGGCGCTCGCTCGCCATGGTCTACCCGGCGAGCGCTCAAATCACATTCAGGAGAAACGTAATGATCAAGCATTGGTCGCGAAGCTGGCTGGTCGCGTTGGGATGCCTTGCCCTGTTCTCGCTGGCGATGGCTGCCGACCCGCCGCCTTCCGGAACCGTCAAGATGACGAGCAAGGCGGTTGCCATCGGCGTCGGCGTCACATGGGGCGATGGCACCTTGACCTATGGCGGCAAGAACTACGCCTTCTCGGTCGATGGGTTGGGCGTCGCGGACCTGGGCGTATCCGATGTCTCGACCTCGGGCGAGATCTTCAACCTGAAAAACATCGCCGACTTCAATGGCACCTACGTCGCGGGGGAAGCAGGCATTGCCCTCGCAACGGGCCCGACCGACACGGTCATGAAGAACGAGAAGGGTGTCGTGCTGCGTGTGCACGGAACTCAGAAAGGAGCGCGGATGACCCTGGCGGCTCAGGGCGTCAAGCTCAAGCTCAAGAGTTAATTCCCCGGGGGCGGCGGCCTGCCGCCCCCGATGCCCCAGGCGGTTGCGGCAGCCAGGTTGCCGCAAAAACAAAACCGGGGCGCGAAGCCCCGGTCGATGTAGGGGATGTCTGCCGGAATCAGGTCGAGAACGACGAACCGCAGCCGCAGGTAGTCGTCGCGTTCGGATTCTTGATCACGAACTGCGCGCCTTCCAGGCCCTCGGTGTAGTCGATTTCAGCGCCGACGAGATACTGATAGCTCATCGGGTCGATCAGCAGCGTAACCCCGTTCTTCTGCATCGACGTGTCGTCCTCGCTGACCGCCTCGTCGAACGTGAAACCGTACTGGAAGCCAGAGCACCCGCCGCCGGTGACGAAGACGCGCAGCTTCAGTTCGGGATTGCCTTCTTCCTCGATCAGCGTTTTGACCTTCGCGGCCGCGGCGTCGGTGAAAACCAGAGGTGCGGGCATGTCGGTCATGGCATTCATTGCGTGCTCCTGTGCGGGTCTGGATTGATTATCGGTCGCCCAAGCCTGCGGGTCAAATGCTCAGGGCGCCTGCGTTCGAAAACGCGTTCATGCTCTGCGCCCTCATTGGCCGCCCGAGGCGCGCTTCAGTTCAACGATCGCTGCCGTCTCCGGCTCGACATGGGCAAGCTTGCCTTCGACGACCGCGCCCACGTGCATTTCCAGCGAGCGATAGTGTACATCTCCATGGACACGAGCCTTCGCCTGCAGTTCCAGGTAGTCGTTAGCTGACACCGGCCCGGTGACGGTGCCGTTGATCACCACGTGCGACACGCGCACTTCTCCCGCAACGCGCGCCTGCTCGCTGATCACCAGCGTCCCAGCCAGGTTGTCCACCGTCGCGACATTGCCATTGATGGTGCCGTCGATGCGCAAGCCGCCTGTGAACACGACATCGCCTTCTACCCTGGTTCCCGCGCCGATGAGGCTGTCCAGGCGCTTTTGAGGCGGATGAGGCTTCTTCCGTTCGAACATGGGGTCTCCCTACGAGAGGTTCAAGCTGCGCGATGCCTTGGTGCCGGGCTGGCCGGATTCGAGCACGCGCGCCTGCAATGTGCGCAACTGGCTGCCGGGCGGCACGCGGATGGTTCCCTCGACCCGCTGATAGTACTTGAAGTTGAGTTTGAGCGCGGCCGCGGCTTCGGGCTGGTCGTCTGGCAGCGCCAGTGTCGAGGCGTGCCCGTCGGCGATCAGTCCGGCCTGTAAAGAGATCTGGCCTGTAAAGTCCTCGACGGGGTTGCCGGGGCGCACGACGAGCAGGCTGTAATGGTAGCTGTCGTCGCCATCCCGTTCGGCCGACAGCCTCTGGATGGACACTGTCCCCTGCTTGCCGGTATCGCGGAACAGCGTCTGCAGAAAGGCAAGCTCCTCCTTGATCTGCGTGTTCTCGTTTTGCAGATCCAGTGCTTGTCGGGACAGGCTCGCCTGGGCGCCGCGGGTGACATTGAGGTCGCTTTCGAGTTCCGACGCCCGCGTCCGCAGCCGGGCGTTCTCGCTGCGGATCTGCGCGAGCTCGGTCTCCATTTGCTCCTGCTGCTCGGCGACCGCGCTGCGGTTGAAGCCGCCGAGGATCTGCCCGAAGTCGAAGCCCCACCACCACATGCCGGCGATCAGCGCGATCAGCACGAGCAGGGCAGGGATGCGCCAGCGCCACGAGAGGTGGGTGCGCACTGCCATGCGCGGGGCACTGATGCCGAAGGTCTGGCGCAGCTTGCGCCCGAACACGCGCATGTTCATGGATTCTAGGGCAGCAGCGCCGGAGCGGTGAGACCCAGGGTTTCGGACACGCCGAACATCAGGTTCATGTTCTGTATGGCCTGCCCCGCGGCCCCTTTGACCAGGTTGTCGACGATCGCGAGGACCACGACCGTGTCGCCGCCCTGTGGACGGTGCACCGCGATCCGGCACACATTGGCGCCCCGCACCGAGCGCGTCTCAGGATGGCTGCCCGCGGGCATCACGTCGACAAAGGGCTCGCCGGCGTAGCGCTTCTCGAACAGCGCCTGCAGGTCGACGTTGGCGACGCCGAGCCGCGCGTACAGCGTCGCATGGATCCCGCGGATCATCGGCGTCAGGTGCGGCGTGAAGATCAGCGTCACCGGCGACTTCGAGAAGCCGTTGAGCCCCTGCACGATTTCGGGATGGTGCCGGTGGCCACCGACGTTGTAGGCCCTGAAGTTGTCGGACGCCTCGCTGAACATCAAACCCAGCTCGCTCTTGCGTCCCGCGCCCGAAACGCCCGACTTGGCATCGGCGATTAGGTGCGCGGCATCGACCAGCCCCGCCTCCACCAGCGGAAGGAATCCGAGCTGGATGGCGGTCGGATAGCACCCTGGATTGCCGACCACGCGCGCTTTGGCGATGGCGGCGCGATGCATTTCCGGCAACCCGTAGACCGACTCGGCCAAAAGTTCGGGACAGCTGTGCGGCATTTTGTACCAGCGTTCGAATTCGCCGACATCCTTGAGCCGGAAGTCGGCCGCGAGGTCGATGATCTTCACTTCAGCAGCAACCAGCTCGCGGGCCTGGCTCATTGCCACGCCGTGCGGCGTCGCAAAAAAGACGACGTCGCAACCCTTCAGGTCGACCTGCGCAGGGTCGCTGAAACGCAGTTCGCTGAGCTCGCCCATGCGGCGCAGGCTGGGGAACATCTCGCTCACCGGCATGCCCGCTTCCTTGCGCGACGTGATGACGCGGACCGACGCCTGCGGATGGACGGCGAGCAGCCGAAGCAGCTCGACACCGGTGTAGCCTGTGCCACCGACAATGCCTATCTTGATCATCGCTTTCCCCGGACGCGGTGACGTCATTCTAGCACCGGCAACGAGTATGACAATGACATAGAAGTGCCGGCCCGACAGTAAAACCGGTTCAGTAACGCATTAATACAAAGGCCGCCCTGCGGCGGCCTTTGCGTACCTCAGGATTATCCCGATCAGCGCTTCGAGAATTGCTTGCGACGTCGAGCCTTGTGCAGGCCGACCTTCTTGCGCTCGACTTCGCGCGCGTCGCGTGTGACCAGCCCTGCCTTGGACAGGGTGGGCTTGAGCTGACTGTCGTAATCGATCAACGCGCGGGTAATACCGTGGCGGACCGCACCGGCTTGGCCGGATTCGCCGCCGCCATTCACGTTGACCATGATGTCGAAGGTGGCCTCGTGATTGGTGAGCTTTAAAGGCTGGCGCACCACCATGCGGCCGGTTTCCCGCGTGAAGAACTCGTCGACGTGCTTCTCGTTGACCGTGAAGCGGCCCGAGCCTTGCTTGATGAATACCCGGGCGACGGCGCTTTTGCGCCGGCCGGTGCCGTAATAGTAAGTGCCGATCATGGGCGAGCCCTGGGTTGCGTTTTGGCGAAAGCGGAATTGGCTGGCTAGATGTCCAGCGGCTTGGGCTGCTGCGCCGAGTGCGGATGCACCGGGCCGGAATAGCACTTGAGCTTCTTGATCATCGCGTAGCCCAGCGGCCCCTTGGGCAGCATGCCCTTCACCGCCTTTTCAAGCGCGCGTCCGGGAAAGCGCTGCTGCATCTGGCCGAAACTGATGGTGCGCACCCCGCCCGGATAGCCACTGTGCCGGTGGTAAAGCTTGTCCTCGGCCTTGTTCCCGGTCACCCGGATCTTTTCGACGTTGGTGACGACGATGAAATCCCCGGTGTCGATGTGCGGGGTGAAGATGGCCTTGTGCTTGCCGCGCAGGCGGTGCGCAATCTGGCTGGCGAGTCTGCCGAGCACCTTGTCGCTGGCGTCGACGACGTACCAATCCCGGGTGAAATCGCTGGGCTTGGCGGAGTAGGTTTTCATGGACATCATGGACAAATACCCGGGCGCTTCAAATTTAACAAAGTCTTGGATAATAATATGCGCTGTGGCAGCTGTCAATTGATCACGCCGCTCGCGCCGCCGCTCGAGCAAAAAAAGGCGCGGCCCGGGGGCCGCGCGAGGATTCCTGCCATAGG
Source organism: uncultured beta proteobacterium (assembly GCA_963816915.1). Lineage (GTDB taxonomy): Bacteria > Pseudomonadota > Gammaproteobacteria > Burkholderiales > Casimicrobiaceae > PALSA-1003. Next base: position 129,425 of record CAWFMK010000004.1, on the reverse strand, counting down.
AGGAGAATGGAGGAATGTGTTCGCAGTGGGAAAGGAGGAGGATCCCGGGCCGCGAACGAGTAAATTCTTGCATAGTGCGCTGCACAACGCAACATCTTTTTGCGGCGCAATATGATAATTTGTCCACGACATACGGATCCATGAATCAACCCAGCCGTCGCGACGGCGCCGTCTAATGGAGCCAGCATTGAGAGCATCGATCAAATGGGTAGACGGGGTGAGTTTCACGGCTGAGACCGGTAGTGGGCACACCATTGTCATGGACGGCGCGCCTGATGCCGGCGGTCGCAACCTAGGGGCGCGGCCAATGGAAGTCGTGCTTGCCGGCACGGCAGCGTGCAGCGCTTTCGACGTCGTATGGATCCTCAGGAGGGCGCGGGCCTCCGTGAGCGGCTGCGTCGTCGATGCGGAAGCCGAGCGCGCCGAGGACGATCCCAAGGTGTTCACCCGAATTCATTTCAAGTACCGGGTGAGCGGCAAAGGTCTCAATCCGGCGCAGGTTGAGCGGGCCGTGAAGCTGTCGAAGGACAAGTACTGCTCTGCGACCATCATGCTGGCTAAGACTGCCCAGATCAGCTATGAAGTCGCGCTGGAGGAAGCCGCCTAGCGCATTCAGCGCCCGGCCATGTGGCCAGATTAGGCGGGATCGCGCAGCAGCCGGATCAGGCTCGAAGTGTCCCAGCGACCCCCACCCTTGGCCTGGATGCGCGCATAGAACTGGTCCACCACTGCGGTGACCGGTAATGCGCCGCCATTGCGCCGCGCTTCCGCAAGGCAGATGGCCAGGTCCTTGCGCATCCAGTCAACCGCGAAACCGAAGTCGAACTTGTCCGCCGTCATCGTCTTGCCGCGGTTGTCCATCTGCCATGACTGCGCAGCGCCTTTACCGATCACGTCGATGACTTGCTCGACATCAAGACCCGCGCGGCGTGCGAAATCGAGTCCTTCCGACAATGCCTGCACAAGGCCTGCGATGCAGATCTGGTTCACCATCTTGGTGAGCTGTCCCGAGCCCGGTCCGCCCATGAGCGTGACTGCGCGCGCATAGGTCGCGAGCACGGGTTCGGTGCGCGCAAACGAGCTTGCTTCACCGCCGACCATGATCGTCAGCTTTCCATTTTCTGCGCCTGCCTGGCCACCCGAAACGGGCGCGTCGAGAAACTCGACGCCGCGCGCCTGGGCGGCGGCGTGCACCTCGCGGGCGACGCCGGCCGACGCCGTCGTGTGATCGACCAGCGTCGAACCGTGCTCCATCGCGCCAAGCGCACCGTCCGCGCCGAGCGTGACCGCACGCACGTCGTCGTCGTTGCCCACGCACATCAGCACAACCTCGGCGCCGCGCGCGGCCGCAGCTGGCGAGGGTTGCGAGCGCCCGCCGAATTTCTCGACCCAGAGCGCTGCCTTCGCCGGATTGCGGTTGTAGACGGTGAGCGTGTGCCCGGCCCGCGCCAGATGCCCTGCCATCGGGAAGCCCATGACGCCCAGACCGAGAAATGCCAGCTTTCGCTTTTCCATCGCATCCCCTGGAATTCGAACTGCCTGTTGATCAATGCGCGCTCAGCGCGTGTCGAGCGCGGCGCGCGCCGCGTGCACAGCAGCGCGCACCTGTTCGGGCGCGGTACCCCCAGGATGATTGCGGCTCGCGACGGATCCGTCGAGCGCGAGCACCGCGTACACGTCTTCGCCGATCAGCGGTGAGAAACCATGCAGCGTCGCGAGCGAAAGCGCGGCCAGATCGCAGCGCTCCGCCTCGGCGTGGCGCACCGCGCGGGCCACCACCTCGTGCGCGTCGCGGAAGGCGAGCCCCTTGCGCACCAGATAGTCGGCCAAGTCGGTCGCGGTTGCGAAGCCTTCGCTGGCGGCGTCGCGCATGCGCTTCGCGTCGACATTCATGCCGCCGGCGACCAGGTCGGTCATGATCGCCAGCGTTGGCTGGAGCGTGTCGACGATGTCGAAGACCGGCTCCTTGTCCTCCTGGTTGTCCTTGTTGTAGGCGAGCGGCTGCGCCTTCATGATCGTAAGCAGCGCCATGAGATGGCCGTAGATGCGCCCGGTCTTGCCGCGAACGAGCTCGGGAACGTCGGGGTTTTTTTTCTGCGGCATGATCGAGCTGCCCGTGCAAAAGCGGTCGGCGAGCTGAACGAAGCCGAAGCGTGGGTTGGACCAGAGTACGAGCTCCTCGGCGAAGCGCGAAAGATGCATCATTACAAGCGCGCAGGTGCCGGCGAACTCGATGGCGAAATCGCGATCCGAAACGGCATCGAGCGAATTGGGGCACAGCGCCTCGAATCCCAATTCCTTGGCTACGCGCTCGCGGTCGATCGGAAACCCCGTGCCCGCAAGCGCGGCACTGCCCAGCGGAAGGCGGTTGGTCCGATGGCGGCAATCGCGCATGCGCTCGGCGTCGCGGGCGAGCATCGCGTCGTATGCCATCAGATGATGACCGAACGTCACCGGCTGCGCGACCTGCAGGTGCGTGAATCCCGGCATGATGGTCGACGCATGCAGTTCAGCCTGGTCGAGCAGCGCACGACGCAGCGCCACCACGCCTTCGCTCAGCACGTCTATTGCGGTGCGCACGTAGAGTCGCAGGTCGGTGGCGACCTGGTCGTTGCGCGAGCGACCGGTATGCAGACGCTTGCCGGCGTCGCCGATCAACGCGGTCAGCCGCTTCTCGATGTTGAAATGGACGTCCTCGAGATCGCGCGACCATGCGAACTCGCCGCGCTCTATCTCGCCGCGGATGAGTGCCATCCCGCGTTCAATGTCAGCGACATCGGTGGCGGCCAGAATGCCCGCGGCGCCGAGCATCCTCGCGTGCGCCAGCGAGGCGGCGATGTCGGCGTCGGCGAGCTTGCGGTCGAAGTCGACGGATGCGGTGTACAACTTGACCATCTCAGCAACCGGCTCATTGAAACGGCCGGACCAGCCATGCGAGGGCGAACGATCGGAATCGCGTGTACTCATGGCTTGCCTCACCCGGTGCTCTTCCCCACAATAGCCGGGCGGCATCGATCGTGGAGTGCCGTACGATGCGTTGCCGCGCTGGCCTGCGCTTTGTATCGAGGCGTGTTTCGCAGCGATTTTCGCGGTGCAAGGCGGCAAACGATGCGCACGATTATAAATCAAAACAGGGACCCGCTCGACCTGCCGGATCTGCGCAACCTTGGCACGATCCTGCGTATTCTTCTCGCGGTCAATGCGATGATCTTCGTCGCCGCGGTGGCCGGAGACACGCAGTGGAGCGCGATATCGGACGCATGGGTGCAGATGTCGGCGATTGTCGAGCCGCCGCTGCTGGTAGTTCTGCTGGCGCTTTACGCGCTGTCGCCTCGCCTGCTTGCAATGCCGTACGCGCAAGGCGCGGCGTCAGTGCTGGCACTCAGCGTCACCGTGGTGCTGGGATTCAATACCATTCTGGTGGCGACCTTCGGCGACGTCACCACGACAACGCTGTTGCGGCGGCTGCTGTTTTCGCTGCTCATCACCGCGGCGCTGCTCTATTACTTCGCGCTGCGGACCAAGGCGCTTTCACCGGCGATCTCCGAGGCGCGGCTGCAGGCCCTGCAGGCGCGGATCCGCCCTCATTTCCTGTTCAACAGCATCAACGCGGTGCTCTCGCTGATCCGCCGCGAGCCGAAGCAGGCCGAGGAGGCGCTCGAGGACCTGGCCGAGCTGTTCCGGGTGCTCATGCGCGACAACCGGCAGCTTGCGCCGCTGCTCGACGAGGTGACGCTGTGCAAGCAGTATCTCGGCCTCGAGAAGCTGCGCCTCGGCGAGCGATTGTGCATCGAATGGCACATCGACAAGATGCCGGAGGACGCGCTGGTGCCGCCGCTCGTGCTGCAGCCTCTACTCGAGAACGCCGTATATCACGGGATCGAGCCGTCTAGCGTACCAGGGGTCATCGCGATTAATATCTTCCTGCGTCGTGGCGAGGTTCATGCGATCCTGCGCAACCCTTACCAGGCGGGAAGTCGCCACAAGAGTGGAAACAGGATGGCGCTCGCCAACATCCGCGAACGCCTTGCCTTGCACTTCGATGCCGAGGCCGGGCTCGAGAGCAAGGTGAACAGGGAGAGCTACGAAGTGCATATCCGGATGCCGTATCGGACCCTTCCGCAAAAAGGCGCGCATGCCTGACGCGTTGCTCAAGGTGCTCATCGTCGACGACGAAGCGCCGGCGCGCCGCCGGCTGCGCGAGCTTCTCGACGATTGCACCGGCGCCGTGCCGCTGCGCGTGATCGGCGAGGCGGCGAGCGGGCGCGAGGCGCTGAACCTGCTTGGCAGCACGCCGGCGGACCTCGTGCTCACCGACATTCACATGCCGGACATGGACGGCATCGAGCTCGCGCGTCATTTGCTGAAGCTGGCTTCGCCTCCGCCTGCTCATCTTTACGACCGCCTACCACGAGCACGCGATCGCGGCGTTCGAGGTGCACGCCATCGATTACCTCGTCAAGCCGGTACGTGTGCAGCGCCTGCTTTCCGCGCTCGACAAGCTTCCCAAGCAGCGCCCGCTTACCGACGTCAAGCTCGACCGGCTGCCGTCTGCTGCACGTCGCTTCCTTTCGGTGACCGAGCGCTCGCGCGTGGTGCTGGTGCCGATCGAGGAGATCGTCTATCTCAAGGCCGAGCTCAAATACATCACCATCCGGACGGCGGACCGCGAGTACCTGCTCGAGGAATCGCTGACCCGGCTGGAGGACGAGTTCGGCACGCGGTTCGTGCGCGTTCACCGCAACTGCCTGGTCGCGCGCGAGGCGATCCGAGGCTTCGAGCGCCGTGTCACCTCCGACGGCGATGCGCACTGGGAAGTGCTGCTGCGCGGCGTCACCGAAGCATTGCCGGTTTCGCGGCGACAACAGTACATCGTCCGCGAGATCGGCCGCGATGCCGTGGCGTAGTCGCAGGCTTTCGGCGCGCGCCCGCGCGGATCGCGGACGCTGAGCGTGGCACCGCGCACCCTCATCTGCGGCTCGCTCGCGCAGGACACGATCATGGTGTTCAAGGATCGCTTCTCGCGCCACATCCTCCCCGACCAGACGCACGTGCTCTCCGTGTCCTTCCTGATCGGCGACATGCGCCGCGAGTGGGGGGGATGCGCCGGCAACATCGCGTACAACCTCAAGGCGCTCGGCGGCGAGCCGGTGGTCATGGCGACCATCGGCGACGAAGACAAGCGACGTATCCGCGGCGGCTGGCCGCGCTCGGTGTCGGCATCGACGGCGTGCGCGCGATCTCGGGAACGTACACCGCGCAGGCGTTCATCATCACCGACCTCGACGACAACCAGATCACGGCGTTCCATCCCGGCGCGATGAATCGACGCGCACGAAAACCGGATCGCCGACGTCGACGACATCGCGCTGGGCATCGTCGCGCCCGACGGCCGCCAGGGAATGCTCGAGCACGTGCGCGATTTCGCCGCGGCACGCATCCCGTTCATATTCGATCCTGGGCAGGGATTGCCGCTCTTCTCCGGGGACGAGCTGGTGTCGATGATCGACAGCGCGCGCTATCTCGCGGTCAACGATTACGAGGCGCGCCTGCTTGCGCGAGCGCACCGGGTTGTCGCAGGCCGACATCGCGCGGCGCGTCGATGCGCTGGTCGTCACGCTCGGCGGTGAAGGCTCGCGCATCTACGCCGATGGATTCGTGCTCGATATCCCGAGCGTCAAGCCGGCCGCGCTGGTCGATCCGACCGGCTGCGGCGACGCCTATCGCGCGGGCCTGCTCTACGGCATCGCCCACGGCTGGGACTGGCAGCAGCACTGGCCGCCTCGCATCGCTGCTCGGGTCGCTCAAGATCGCCTCGCCGCGGCGGACAGAACCACGTCATCGATCGAGAGACCATCGCGGCCCGCTACGCCGAGGAGTTCGGCGCCTCACCTTGGTAGCGCTGCACGACACGACGCGCTCGCGCGCCCGATGACCTCCGCGCGAGCGAATCGGCGCGGCGCGGCGCTCGCGCGCACGCCGCTGCCCCTGCGCCTCGTTCGCTATCTTCGCGTGAGCCTGCACGTTTTCCAGGGCGTCGCCACCACTGCGTTCGTCTTTCCGATGGTCGCATTGCCCCGCCGGCGGACGCTCATCCAGCGCTGGAGCGCACGGCTGCTCGCGATGCTGAATGTCGAGTCGCGCACTCGCGAGGCGGGCGGCGGGTGCGACCTCGGCAACGTCCTGATCGTCGCCAATCACGTGTCGTGGCTCGACATCTTCGTGCTTAACACGATCGCAGCCAGCCCGTTTCATCGCAAAGTCGGAGCTGAAGGCGCTGGCCGCTGGTAGGTCACCTCATCGCCGGTTGCGGGACGCTTTTTCTCGACCGCAGCACGCGCCGCGACGCGCGGCGCATCAATGAGCAGGCACGGCACGCGCTTGCTGCAGGCGACACGATCGCGATCTTTCCCGAAGGGACCACCACCGACGGATCGACGCTACTGCCGTTCCACAGCTCGCTTCTGCAGCCGGTCGTCGATGCAGCGGGCCACGTGCAGCCGATCGCCATACGCTACTGCACGGTCGACGGGTCGTTCAGTGACACGCCGGCCTATGTCGGCGATACAAGCTTCATGGCGTCGTTCTGGCGCGTGCTTGGCGAGCGGCGCCTGGTGGTGGAGATCACGCTGCCGCCTGCGCTTCCCGCCGCGGGGCGGCACCGGCGCGAACTCTCGCGCGAGGCGGAACGCGCTATTCGCGGGGCGCTGGACTTGCCGGCTGACGGCTACGGGACCTGGAACAGCGCGTCGATCGTCGAGGCGCAGCGCGCGTCAACGCTCCGCCCCAAAGGCAGCCCGAATCGAGCATCGGCCACGTGCGGCGCGAGCATGAGCTCCAGCGTCGACCAGTGCCCGCAAAGCACGTAGGCTTGGGCCGACTTGCGCTCGGGATGCGCGAACCATGGCGCGAATCCCGGCGGCGTATGCGCCGGACCGCGCTTTTCGGCGAAGTCCATCGTGTCGTCGCCAGTGCAATAGCGAAGCCGCGTGCACGCGTTCACGATCACGCGCAGGCGGTCGAAGCCGGTCAGCGACTCGTCCCATCTTGCCGGCTAGTCGCCGTAGAGGTTGCGCAGGAATTCGTCGTGCCTCGGCGAGGCCAGCACGGCTTCGACCTCGCGCGAGAGCATGAGCGCGGTCGCCGGAGTCCACGACGGCAGCAGCCCGGCGTGCACCAGCAGCAGCTCGCCTTCGCGAACCACGAGCGGACGCGCGCGCAACCAGTCGAGCAGCGCGTCGCGATCGCGCGCCTCCAGGATCGGTCGCAGCGTGTCGCGCCGATGAGGCTTGCGGTGACCGGCAGCGACGGTCAGAAGATGCAGATCGTGGTTGCCGAGCACCGTCACCGCGGCATCGCCCAGCGCCATGACCCTGCGTAGCACACCGAGCGAATCCGGACCGCGGTTGACGAGGTCGCCGACCAGCCAGAGTCGATCTCGCGGCGGCTCGAATGCGATCAACCGAAGCAGCTGCTCGAACTCTTCGCAGGCAGCCCTGGATGTCGCCGATGACGTAATGACTCACCGGCACTCGCGCATGACTTGCGCGCCGCCTATTTCTTTTGCGCCAGGATCCAGGTGACGAGCGCCTTGATGTCGGCATCGGGAACCTGCGCATTCGGCGGCATGGGTACCGTGCCCCAGACACCCGATCCGCCGCTCTTCACTTTCTGCACGAGCTTCGCCGCCGCATCCTTGTCGCCGCTGTATTTGGCGGCGACTTCCTGATAGGCCGGTCCGACGATTTTCTTGTCGACGGCGTGGCACGCCGCGCAACCATCCTTTTGCATCATCGCCTGACCGCTTTGCGCATTCAGTGCCAGGGGCGCGCCGGCGGACGCGACGGCTGGCGCTGCAGGCGACGCTGCGGGGGCGACCGGCGCTGCGGCGGCCGCAGCGATCGGGACGGCCGGAGCCGGAGCGGCGCTCGCCGAGGCTGCGGCAGGCTGCGCAGCGGCCGCCGGTTCCTTGAATGTCGCACCTGCGGCGTTGGCCATGTAGACGACCGCGCGCGCAACTTCGGTATCGGTGAGATCGGGATTACCACCCTTGGGAGGCATCACCTTGCCGTTTTGCTGCAGGCCGTTGATCGCATGCTGTACCAGCGTCGGGAAGCCGCTCTTGATCGGCGCCGCCCACGCGGCCTTGTCGCCGAACTTCGGCGCGCCGGCCATGCCGGTTTCGTGGCAGGTCTTGCAGACCGACTGGAACACCTGTTCACCGGTTTTGTTGCCGGACACGGTGGCGTCGGCGAAGGCGAGCGTTCCGACCGGCTGGATCCGCGAAAGCACCTGGTCCTCGGCGTCGCTGTGGCCCGCCGGCATCAAGCCTGTCACCAGCTGCGTCACCAGCCCGATCAGTGCGATCGGGACGGCAAAGGCGAGCACCATCACGATGGCGAGCTGCTTTGGTGTCTTGATAAAGGAGGAATGCTCTTCGCTCATCGTCGCTTCCCGGCGGTGGTGAACAATGCGCGCGGTGAAGGCGGCACGCAAAGCGTCGCATTATAGCTTGCAGGGGCGCGCGCCGCGAGGCGCGGCCATGCGGTGGACGCTCCTGGGGTCGCCGCGTAGAATGCGCTCGCGTGCGCCCGTAGCTCAGTTGGATAGAGTGTTGGTTTCCGAAGCCAAAGGTCACAGGTTCGACTCCTGTCGGGCGCGCCACCACCCAATGCGCCGACATGTCCCAGGCGCCGAAGCGCGGTGCCGTCATCTGCGACGTTTCGGTATGGCGCCGCCAACTTCGCGATTCGCGGCGCGTGATCGCGCTGCCGGCGTTCAGCCCACGAAGCCGAGATCGCTGACCGCGAAGTTGCCGAGGTGCGGAAATACCACGCCGAGATCTGCTGGCGCGACGCCAAACCATTTCGCGAGCGTCGCTCCGTACTGATCCACCGACGTCGTCGGCAGCCAGCGTCCTTCGGTCTCGGCATCGCTTGGTCCGCCGAGCGTGAGTTGCGGGTACTGGCCGTAGAACGCGCCGCCATGCACGGCATCACCGATGATGAAATGGTGGTTGCCCCACGCATGATCGGTGCCGCCGCCCGATGCGGCCTGGAAAGTGCGACCGAAATCCGACAGCGTGAACGTGGTGACCTGCGACCCGACGCCGAGCGCCGCAGTGGCGTCGTAGAAAGCCTTGAGCGCGGGAGAGAGTTCTGCGAACAGCGCCTGCTGACGATTGAGCTGGTCGCCGTGCGTGTCGAAGCTGCCCAGCGAGACGAAGAAGATCTGCCGTTGCGCACCCGTCGCGGCGCGCGCCTCGATCATCTTCGCCACCTGGAAAAGCTGGTTCGCCGTTACGGTCTTGAGATTCGCAAACAGCGGCGCGACGGTCGAATTCGCATTGGCGAGAATCGGGTTGACCGTCGTCGACAGGTTGAGTCCCTGCGAGGAAATATCGCCTGCACCGGCGACGAGCACGTTGTACGAGTCGGCTGCCAGAAGCTGCTTCACCGCGGCGAGGCGCGCTGTGCTCGCGGCGCTGGCGCCGTAGCCTGCGAGAGCGAACGAGCCGGAGGTGGGAATCGCCAGCGGCGTCGTCGCCTGTCCGGCGGTGAACAGCACGCTGCCATCGAGCGACGTCACGACGGGAAACGATGTCGCCGCGTTCAGCGACGCGGTGCGGTCGGCGATGCGTCCGCCCCAACCGGTGCCCGATACACCGTCGGAGATGCTGCTTTGCCATTGCGCCTGCTGATCGGAGTGCGAATACAGCGACAGCGGCCGCAGCCCGGCGGCGTATTGCGCCTTGGTAAGGGGCTGCACCAGTGTCCCGACATTGGCGAGCACAGCGAGCTTGCGCTGCTCGAACAGCGTCTGCAGGTCGGCGAGCGCGGGATGCAAGCCGAATGGCGTGCCGGCGTTCGCGGGCTGAATCGGCAGCAGCGACGCCTGCGGGAGGTTGATGCCTGAACCCGCCGTCCGGACCGCGGCGTATTGTCCATAGCCGGTGGAGTCCAGCGGGATGATCGTGTTGTTACCGTCGTTGCCGCCGAACATGAACACGCATACCAGCGCCTTGTAGCCGCCCGCCTGTTGCGCATTGGCGGCGGCGATGAGATTCATTCCCCCCAGCCGCGATGCAAGACCTGCGCTCGACAGCGCGGCGAGATTGCGCAGGAAGGCGCGGCGACCGCGATTCGTCTCGTTCATGTTTAGCGCTCCACCTGGTATTCGGGCGAAGTGACCACGAGATAGAACGCGGTCTTCGCGCGGGATTGCGGATTGCTCGCCGGAACCGCGTTGATTGCAGGAACGATCGCCGCGCGCATCTCGGGCGACATCGTGCCGTGCATCATCGTCGCGCTCAGAGAATCGAGGAGCGCGCTGGGATCGGCGGCGAGCGAAGCAAGTGTGCCCCAGTCTGGTATGGTCCCGATCGCGCCTGGCAGCGTTGCGATCGGCGCGATGGTACCGAACGCGAGCGTGTTGGCGAAATTGTATCGATTGATCGCGGTGCTCGAATTCTGGATCGCGAATTCAGGAGCGACCTGCGCCGAATCGGGAAGCGTGTAGGTCGGCGGGTAGTAGTTGAACACCGAGGCCGGGTAGAACAGCTGTTGGCCAAGCTGACCGGATTGCTGGGCGAGATACACGCCGTCGGTCTGCACCGCGAGCGCGCGCGCGGTGGCGGCGATATAGAGCACGGGCTCGCGCAGCTTGCCGTACGCCGCCGGGATCTTGGTGTACCCACGCGCTTCCGGATCGTTCAGGATCGCATTCACCACGGCGCGCAGATCTCCACGCACGCCGGTGCCGTTGTTGTTGAAGACCGTCGCGACGCGCGCGACGTACGTAGGTGAGGGATCGCTGGTGACCAGCTTCTGGATGAGTTGCCGGCCGATGAAGGGCCCCACATTCGGATGCATGAAGATGTTGTGGATCGCCGCCGCGAGATCGGTCTGGATGGTGCCGCCTGCGGGCAACAGCGCGCCGTTGAGCAGAAGCTTCGCACCCCTGTCGTGATTGGTGTCGACGCCGACCATATCGCCGAGATAGTTCCTCGGATTGTGCGTGCGCGCGGTGGCGCCAGGGAGCAACGGGTAGGTCCATCCCGTGAACACGTGTGCGAAGCCCTCGATCTCGTCCTGCCCATAAGTCGGAATCGGCTGGCCGCTCGCGTCGAGCTTGCGCGTTCCGTCCATGTTGAGCTGCCACACGCCGATCGAAAACAGCTGCATGAGCTCGCGCGCGTAATTCTCATTGGGGTTGATCGTGACCGACGGTTTGTCGTTGTTCACCATGTTCAGGTATTCGCCCATGACCGGCGAAAGCGTGACGCGGGTCAGTATCTGTTCGTAATTGCCGAACGCATTGTCGAGAAAGATCTGCTGGTAGGCGGCCATCGCGTAAGCGATGTTCACGGTGAGTCCCGACGTCACCAGAATCTGCGACAACGCGAAAGCAACGCGCTGGCGCAGCTGATCGGGTTTGTACAGCGCGTTGGTAAAGAAAGCGTTCTGCAACAGGAACAAGGAATAGTAATCGCGACCGCATTGCGGGTCAGGATCGGTGGGACAGAACGTTGCCTGTTGCCCCGCGGGAACATACTTGAGCGACGGATAGGCGCTCGGCGGCGCCGCGTATTGCTCGTCGAGATACGCCTGCGTGCCCACCTGCAGGACGTGCGCGATCGATGCGGGCGTGGGTCCGAAGCTCGTTTGCTCGAGCAGACGCACCGCGTCGGCGTAGTTCTGTGCGGCGTCAGGCGACTGCGCAAGCACGGCCGCGTTCCACGCCGAGCTTGTGATGAGTGCGACGCAGAACGATGCGATGCGTGCGGCGCGTGGTTTTGTCATCAGGTTCTCCTTGTACGCGCTGCAGCGCTCATGTCGAACACGCAACTATTGTGTCCGTGCAGCATAACGCTGGCGCAGGTCGCGGCGTTGACCGCCTACACGCAAAGCATTTGTGGTGAAGCTTGCGCTGGGCATTCATACCCGAAAAATGGATCGGTTCATGACGGGCGACATGGGAGCGGGCCGCGTCTGTCGCGACCTCGGGAGAGATTTATCCCTGTTTGTGCACGATTCATCCCTTTTCTTCCATGTTACTTGCACAACAACACGTAAGTATCTATTTATGCTGAACTTCAGCGATGTGTACAACAACACGCCTAAGTCGTTGTTCGCAAACCGGATTTCTATTGACCAGCCTGAAATTTTTGCTATATAGTGGCGAGAGGTGGGAAAAAGTGGGTTGAAGTGGGCGCTCACCTACAAACCAGAAGCCATAGCGGGAGGACCGGATCGTGTTTCGAGGCGTCACCCATCTCGCGCTGGACAATAAGGGGCGCCTCGCCGTTCCGTCGAAGCATCGCGGCGTACTCGCCGATGGGAACAGCGGCCGATTGGTGCTTACCGCGGATCCCTCGCATTGCCTGCTGGTCTATCCCATCGACGAATGGGAGCCGATCCAGGCGCGGCTGATGGCGCTATCGAGCTTCGATGAGCGCATCCGCAATCTCCAGCGCCTGCTGGTGGGCCACGCCGACGACGTCGAGCTGGACGGCGCGGGTCGCATCCTGGTCCCGCCTGCATTGCGTCAATACGCCGGACTCGACAAACACGTCGTGCTGGTCGGTCAGGGCAACAAATTCGAGTTGTGGGACGAGTCGCGCTGGACCGAGCAGACCGCGCAGGCCATCGGGCTTCCCGCGGACGGGCTGCCGCCCGAGCTCGATGGCTTTTCTCTCTGATGACCCATGCGAGCCATGTCCCAGTCCTGCTCGAGCAAGCCGTCGCCGCACTGGACCTCAAAGTCGACGGAATCTACGTCGATGCGACGTTCGGTCGAGGGGGCCACAGCCGGCGGATCCTTTCGCAGCTTGGACCGGTCGCGACGCTCGTTGCCATCGACCGCGATCCGGAGGCTGAGATCGCGGCGCGTTCATGGTCTGATCCACGGTTGCGTTTCCACCGTGCGTGGTTCTCGGCGCTGCCCTCGGTGCTCGACGCGGAGGGTATCGCGCAGGTCGACGGCGTGCTGCTCGACCTCGGTGTCTCCTCGGCGCAGATCGACGACCCTTCGCGCGGCTTCTCGCTGCGTGCCGACGGTCCGCTCGACATGCGCATGGATCCGTCGCGCGGCGAGAGCGCTGCCGCGTGGCTCGCAACCGTTTCGGAACGTGCACTGAAGGGAGTGATCGCGGACTATGGTGAAGAACGGTTTGCTCAACAGATTGCAAGAGCGCTTGTTGCGTCTCGCTCGCACGAGCCCATCACACGCACGCGGCAACTGGCCGCGATCGTGGCCCAAGCCGTCGGCGCGCGCGGGCGCGGTGATTGGAGTCAGGATCCGGCCACGCGGACATTCCAGGCTATACGGATTTTCATCAATCAGGAGCTTGAAGAATTGCCGCTAGCGCTCGACCGCATCCTGCCCCGGCTGTGCGTCGGCGCACGCCTGGCGGTGATCAGTTTTCATTCGCTCGAGGATCGCATCGTCAAGCAGTTCGTGCGCAGGCACAGCGAGCCCTTCGGAGGTGACTCGCACGCAGCTCGGCTTCCGATCGCCACGCGCGCGCTCCCGCAGCCACCGCTCGCGCGGGTCGGGCGCGCGATACGCGCATCGGAGCAGGAGATCGCTGCGAACCCGCGTGCCCGCAGCGCCACGCTGCGCGTCGCCGAGAGAACGGAAGGCCCACTGACATGATGGCCAGGCTCAACGTCCTGCTCCTGGTCCTCCTTGTGGCATGCGCGATCTCGCTGGTCACCTCGCGCCATCAGGCGAGAAAGCTCTTCGTCGATCTCGAGCGCGAGCAGGCGCGCTCGCGCAGCCTGGATGTCGAATTCGGACAGCTGCAGATCGAGCAGTCGACGTGGGCGATGCCTGCACGCGTGGAGAAGGTGGCGCGCGATCAGCTGCACATGCAGCTGCCCGACGCGACGCGCATCGAGGTCATGGACGAGCTCAAGCGATGAGACCGGCCAAGGCACCGGCGCCTCCGCTGCCCGCATTTCGAGCGCCGGTGGTGTTCGGGACGCTTCTTTTCCTGCTCCTGCTGCTGCTCGCGCGCTCGCTGTATCTACAGCGGGTCGACAATGGCTTTCTTCAGGCGCAGGGCAGCTCGCGCTACAGCCGCGATCTGGAGGTGCCCGCGCACCGTGGCCGCATCGTCGACCGCATGGGTGAGCCGCTGGCGATCAGCACGCCGGTAAAGGCCATCTGGGCATGGCCCGAAAAGATCGAGGCGACTCCCGATCAGCTTCGCGCGCTGGCGAACGCGCTCGACATGCCGCCCGGCGAACTCAACCGCAAGCTGGCCAGCGCGGGGGATTTCATATATCTCAAGCGACCGGTCGCTCCCGATGTGGCCGATCACATCGCAGCGCTGCAGATCAAGGGAATTCACGACGAGACCGAATACTGGCGCTACTACCCGGGCGGCGAAGTGATGAGTCAGATCGTCGGCTTCACCGGCGATCGCGACATCGGCCAGGAAGGCATCGAGCTCGCTCAGCAATCGTGGCTCGGCGGCAAGCCGGGCAACCGGCGGGTAATCATCAACCGTCGAGGCGAGATCGTCGAGGATGTCGCCAGCATCCGCGCGCCGCAGGAGGGCCGCGATCTCGCGCTGGCTATCGACAGCCGGCTCCAATATCTCGCCTTTCGCGAGCTCAAGGCGGCCATCGAGCTCAACAAGGCGCAGGCCGGCGCCATCGTCATGATCGATGCGCAAACCGGAGAGATCGTCGCGCTGGCCAACTGGCCGGTCTACAACCCCAACAACCGCGCGCGCACCGTGCGCAGCAAGATGCGTAACCGCGCGCTCACCGACACCTTCGAGCCGGGCTCGTCGATGAAGCCGTTCACCATCGCTGCCGCGTTGGACGCGGGCAAGGTGACGCCTTCCACGATCATCGATACCGCGCCCGGCACCATGACCATCGGCGGCGCGACGATCCACGATGCCCACCGCGAAGGCGCGCTCACCGTCGAACAGGTGATCCAGAAATCGTCCAACGTCGGCGCGGCGAAGATCGCCTTGTCGCTGCCACCGTCGACGATGTGGCAAACGCTCTCCGAAGCGGGATTCGGCACCGCGCCGCACACGGGCTTTCCCGGCGAGGTCGGCGGCAGGCTGCGGCCGGCCAAGAGCTGGCGTCCGATCGAACAGGCGACGATCGCCTACGGTCACGGCATCTCGGTCAATCTGGTGCAGCTTGCGCGCGCCTACACGGTGTTCTCGAGCGATGGGGAGCTCAAGCCGGTATCGCTGCTCAAGGTCGACGGCGCGGTCGCGGGGCGACCCGTCATCACTCCGGAGACCGCGCGCGCGGTGCGCCACATGCTCGAGATGGTCGTGCTTCCGGGGGGGACGGCACCGAAGGCACAGGTGCCGGGTTATCGCGTTGCCGGCAAGACCGGGACCGCGCACAAGCTCGACGGCAAGACCTATTCGGCGACCGAATACGTCGCGTCCTTCGTCGGGTTCGCGCCGGTATCCAACCCGCGCCTGATCGTCGCCGTCATGATCGACCAGCCGTCGGCCGGACAGTATTACGGCGGAGCGGTCGCTGCCCCCGTATTCAGCAGCGTCATGGGTGCGGCGCTGCGCATGCTCGCGGTGCCGACCGACGCGCCGGTCAACAATGTCGTCGTGCCGCCCGAAGGCACCGACGTCAAGGAAGAAACATGAGCGGCGACGCGAACGCCGCGCGCGATCTGGCCGGCGCCGACATCGAAATGGCCGAGCTGCTCGTGCGGCTGGGAACACCGCTGTCGCGGATTACCGCCGACAGCCGCGACGTCCGTCCGGGCGACGCGTTCGCAGCCTATCCGGGGACCACGCACGACGGGCGCGCATTCATTGTCGATGCGATCAACGCCGGCGCCGGCGCGATCCTGTGGGACCCACAAGGCTTCAACTGGGATCATGGCTGGCGGCTTCCGCATCTTCCCCTCGCGCACCTCAAGGCACGCCTGGGCGCCATCGCGGATTTCGTGTTCGGTCATCCGTCGCGCGAGCTGTGGATGATCGGCGTCACCGGTACCAACGGCAAGACGTCGTCCGCGCACTGGATCGCGTCGTCACTGCATGCAGCAGGGCGCCGCACGGCGATCCTGGGGACACTGGGGAACGGCCTGCTCGGCACCTCGATTCGGCCGGCGACGCACACGACGCCGGACGCCGCGTCGCTGCACGAGATGCTCGCGCTGTTTCGCCGTGCGGGCGCCGACTCGGCGGTGATGGAGGTTTCGTCGCACGGCATCGACCAGGGGCGCATCAACGGCGTCTCCTTCGAAGTGGCGCTTTTCACCAACCTGTCGCGCGACCATCTCGACTACCACGGCACGATGGCCGCGTACGGCGCAGCGAAGGCGCAACTGTTCAACTGGCCCGCGCTGCGGGTGGGAGTGATCAACGCCGATGACGCTTTCGGCCGAAGCCTGCTCGACGCCGCTCGCGGACGCGGACGCAAGGTGCTGAGCTACGGCTTCGGCGCTTCCGACGTCAGGGGCTCGCGGCTTGCGTCCAATGCGCGCGGCCTCTCGCTCAACGTTGAGACGCCCTGGGGCCGGGGCGAGCTCGACACACGCCTGGTCGGCGAATTCAACGCGCAGAACGTGCTCGGCGTCCTGGGCACGCTGCT
The DNA here is from genome assembly GCA_963816915.1 of uncultured beta proteobacterium. GTDB lineage: Bacteria > Pseudomonadota > Gammaproteobacteria > Burkholderiales > Casimicrobiaceae > PALSA-1003. The sequence goes on along the minus strand of CAWFMK010000004.1, from coordinate 112,827 downwards.
GGTGAGCGGCATCGAATTCGAAGCGGCCATCGCCATGCTCTCCGACGTCGAGGCGCCTCCGGGACGCATGCAGCGACTGGGCGGCGGTGACGCGCCGCTGGTAGTGATCGACTACGCGCATTCTCCTGACGCGCTCGAAAAGGCGCTGACCGCGTTGCGCAGTGCGGTGCAGCCCGGCGGGGAACTGATCTGCGTATTCGGTTGCGGCGGCGACCGCGATCGTGGCAAGCGCCCCGAGATGGGCCGCATTGCAGCGACGCTGGCCGATCGGGTCGTCGTTACCAGCGACAATCCGCGCAACGAGGATCCCGCGGCAATCGCCAGCGAAATCGTCCACGGCATCCGCCCGACCGGCAAGCGCCGCTACGCGGTCGAGCTCGACCGCGCCGCCGCCATCGCGATGGCTGTCGGCGACGCCCGCGCCGGAGACGTCGTGCTCCTGGCCGGGAAGGGACACGAGTCCTACCAGGAGCGCGCGGGCGTGCGAGCGCCATTTCTCGACGTCGAGCATGCCACGCGCGCGCTCGATGCACGCGTGGCGCAATGATGGATACCCGCACCGCGGCGCAGGCGATCGGGGGAACGTTGCACGGGCAGAACACCTGGTTCGACTCCGTGGGTACCGACTCGCGCACGATCGAGCCCGGCGCGTTGTTCGTCGCGCTCAAGGGCGAGCGCTTCGACGGGCACGACTACATCGCGCGCGCGATCGAGCGCGGTGCGGTGGCGGCGGTGGTGGCCAGCGATCGTGCGGTCCGCACCGGCGGCAATTTCGTCGCAGTCGACGATCCCCTGCGCGCGCTCGGCGACCTGGCGGCGGATTGGCGACGTCGCTTCACGCTGCCGGTCGCCGCGATCGTGGGCAGCAACGGCAAGACCACGGTCAAGGAAATGACCGCGGCCATTCTCCGCGTAGCTTTCGGCGAGCGCCACGTCCTAGCCACGGCGGGCAACCTCAACAATGCGATTGGACTCCCGCTTACCGTCCTCGGACTGCGCCCGAACCACCACGTCGCTGCCGTCGAAATCGGCATGAATCACCCAGGCGAGACTGCGCAGCTCGGCGCGATCGCGCAGCCCACCATCGGCGTGATCAACAACGCGCAGCGCGAGCATCAGGAATTCATGAAAAGCGTCGCCGACGTCGCGGCAGAGCACGCGGCACTGATCGGCACGCTGCCGGAACGCGGCGTCGTTGTCGTGAACTCCGACGACGACTACGGTCCGTTCTGGCACGAAGTCGTTGTTCGTCGCAACGCCGAGGGTGCCGCGCTGGTGTTGCGCGATTTCGGCCTGCGCGCGCCAGCGGCGGTAACCGCGCGCTACCAGAGCGACACCTGGGGGACGACGGTCGACGTGACGACACCCGAGGGCAGGACGAGCTTCGACCTGCGCGCGCTGGGCCGTCACAACGTGTCCAACGCGATGGCGGCGATCGCCGCCGCGACCGCGGCGGGCGCCTCGCTGGCGCACGCCGCCGAGGCACTCACGGCGTTTCGTCCGCTGTCGGGACGACTGCGCATCATCGAGCTCGTCGATGGGGCGGTGGTGATCGACGACACCTACAACGCGAATCCGGATTCGGTGCGCGCCGCGATCGCGGTGCTCGCGCGCGCACCCGAGCCGCGCTGCCTGGTGCTTGGCGACATGGGTGAAGTCGGCGAGCAGGGGGCCATCTTTCATCGCGAAGTCGGCGCGTACGCGCGCGCAGCCGGCATCGAGAGGCTGTGCGCGGTCGGCGAGCTCGCGCAGAACGCGGCCGCAGCGTTCGGCGACAGCGGCGAGCACTTCGAAAGCGTCGACGCGCTGATCGCTGCCCTGCAGCCGATGACTGCGCGCACGGTGCTGGTCAAAGGATCGCGATTCATGCGCATGGAGCGGGTGGTGAAGGCGCTGACCGGCACGGCGGCGGGAGCTCACTGATGCTGCTTGCCCTCGCCAACTGGATCTCCACCGAGATACGCACCTTCAACGTGTTCGGATACATCACGCTTCGCGCAGTGCTGGCGACGATGACCGCGCTGGTGATCTCCTTCGTGCTCGGACCGCGCATGATCCGCAAGCTGGCGCAATTCAAGATAGGCCAGTCGGTGCGCGACGATGGTCCGCAAACGCACCTTTCGAAGGCGGGCACGCCGACGATGGGCGGCGCGCTGATTCTGGTGTCGATCGTGATCACGACGCTGCTCTGGGCCGACCTGCGCAATCGCTTCATCTGGCTAGTGCTGATCGTGACCATCGGCTTCGGCGCGATCGGATGGGTCGACGACTATCGCAAGGTTGTCCATCGGAATCCGAAGGGCCTTTCCGCGCGCAGCAAGTTTGTTCTGCAATCCGTGATCGGGTTGATCGCCGCGATCTACCTCGCCTTCTCGGTGTCGGCACCGTCGAACACGCAATTCTTCCAGCTGTTCAACGCGTGGCTCGGTAGTGGCTTCAATCTCGACTTGCCGCCGAAGGCCGATCTGATCGTGCCTTTTTTCAAGACCATCAGCTATCCGCTCGGCGTCTGGGGTTTCATCGTGCTCTCGTACTGCGTGATCGTAGGCTCGAGCAACGCGGTCAATCTTACCGACGGACTCGACGGCTTGGCCATCATGCCGACGGTGATGGTCGGTGCCGCGCTGGGCGTCTTCGCGTATGTGACCGGGCGCGCCGATTACTCGACCTATCTGTTTCTTCCGCACATCCCCGGCGCGGGCGAGCTCGCCGTGGTCTGCGGCGCGATCGCCGGCGCCGGGCTGGGATTTCTCTGGTTCAACGCCTACCCCGCCGAAGTGTTCATGGGCGACGTGGGCGCGCTCGCGCTCGGCGCGGCGCTGGGCGTGGTCGCGATCATCGTCCGCCAGGAGATCGTGCTGTTCATCATGGGCGGCGTCTTCGTCGTCGAGACGCTGTCGGTGGTGATCCAGGTCGCATCGTTCAAGGCCACGGGGCGGCGGGTGTTCCGCATGGCGCCGATTCATCACCACTACGAACTCAAGGGCTGGAAGGAAAACCAGGTCGTGGTTCGATTCTGGATCATCACCATGCTGCTCGTGCTGTTCGGGCTCTCGACATTGAAGCTGCGCTAGACATGGACCTGCGCAACCGCCGCGCCCTCGTGCTGGGCCTGGGTGTGACCGGGCTGTCCGCTGCGCGCTTCCTGGCTCGGCACGCAGCGTCGGTCCGCGTGGCGGACACGCGAACGCAGCCGCCATGCGCAGCTCAGCTCGCCGCCGAGCTGCCCGGCGTCGTGCTGACCACGGGGTCGTTCACCGATCCGACGTTCGACGCCGTCGACCTGATCGTCTGCAGCCCCGGCGTCGATTTGCGGCAGCCGCCGATCGCCGCCGCACTCGCGCACGGCGTGGAGTTGGTGGGCGATATCGAGCTGTTCGCGAGCGCGTTGCCGGCCGAGCAACGCTTGCTCGCGGTGACCGGCTCGAACGGCAAGACCACCGTGGCGACGCTGACTGGCGCGCTGCTACGCGCGGCGGGCCTATCCGCGGAGGTCGTCGGCAACATCGGCGAGCCGGTGCTCGACGTGCTCGCCGCACACGAGCGCGGGCAAGCGTGGCCCGACGTGGTCGTCGTCGAGCTTTCCAGCTTCCAGCTGGAGGCGACGGCGCACCTCGCAGCGACGGCGGCGTGCGTGCTGAACGTCTCTGAAAATCACCTCGACCGCTACCGCGGAATGGATGAATACGCGGCGGCGAAGGCGCGCATTTTCTCGGGCGACGGCGTGCAGGTGCTCAACCGCGAAGACGCACGCTCGATGGCGATGCGGTTGCCCGGCCGTCCGCTCGAGACCTTCGGTACACATGCACCGCGCGACGACCACGAGTGGGGCCTGGTGTCGCACGCGGGCGAGACATGGCTCGCGTGCGGTGCGACGCGGATGCTGCGCGCGGGAGCGCTCTCGCTGATTGGGCGCCACAACGTGCAGAACGCGCTCGCTGCGCTGGCGCTCACCTCGACCGTCACGACGATCGACGCAGCTGTGCTCGCCGCGCTCGCCGCATTCGAGGGATTGCCCCACCGGATGGAGCGCGTCGCCGAAATCGCAGGCGTCCTGTTCGTCAACGATTCGAAGGCGACGACGGTGGCGGCGACCTTGGCAGCGCTCGAAGGCATCCAAAGGCCGGCTGCGCTGATCGCCGGAGGCGATGGCAAGGGACAGGATTTCACGCCGCTCAAGGCGGGAGTCGACGCGCATTGCCGTGCCGTGGTGCTGCTCGGTCGCGATGCGCCGATCATCGCCGCAGCACTTTCCGGCGCGAAGCCATCGGTCGAATTCGCGCCGGGGCTCGAAGCAGCGCTCAAGCGTGCGATCGCCCACGCAAGGCGTGGTGACGCGGTGCTGCTCTCGCCTGCGTGCGCGAGCCTCGACATGTTCCGCGATTACATCGAGCGCGGTGAGCGCTTCAAGGCTGCCGTCGCAGGGCACGCAGCCGAGGTTGCGCATGCCTAGAGACACTACCCTGCGCTCGACCTTCCCGCGGCTGTCCGCGCTGGCAGCGGCCCCGCGCGAGCCGCGTGCGATGCTTACCTTCGACAGCACGCTCGCGTGGTCTTCGCTGTTGTTGCTCGCGATCGGCCTGGTCATGGTCTATTCGGCGTCGATTGCGACTGCCGAGGCGATGGCGTACACGGGCTACCGCCCGTGGTACTTTCTCGCGCGCCACACGGTGTTCGTCAGCGTCGGGCTCGTCGCGGCGTTCGTCTCGTTCCAGATCCCGCTCAAGATCTGGCAGCGCATTGCACCTTACCTCTTTGTCGGCGGCGCGCTGCTGCTGGTCGCGGTGCTCGTTCCCGGCATCGGGCGCGCGGTCAACGGCAGCAAGCGGTGGCTGTCGCTGCTCGTGTTCAACTTGCAGCCGTCCGAATTCATGAAGCTCTTCGTCGTGCTTTACGCGGCGAGCTACGCGGTGCGCAAGGCGGACTTCCTGCACGCACAGCAGCCGCTTCGGCAGACGCTGCTGCGCGGATTCCTGCCGCTGCTCGCAGTGATGATCCTGATCGGCGCGCTGCTGCTGCGCGAGCCCGATTTCGGCGCGTGCGTCGTGATCGTCGCCATCGCCTTCGGCATCCTGTTCCTCGGCGGGCTCGACTGGCGGCTGCTGATTGGGCTCGGATTCCTCCTGCCGGTGGCGCTGTGGCTGCTGATCTGGATCGCACCTTACCGCCTGCAAAGATTCACCGGCTTTCGCGATCCGTGGGCGGACCCGTTGGGCAAGGGCTATCAGCTCTCGCACTCGCTGATCGCCTTCGGGCGCGGCGAATGGTTCGGCGTCGGCCTTGGCGCCAGCGTCGAGAAGCTCCTGTACCTGCCCGAGGCGCACACCGATTTCCTGCTTGCGGTCATCGCCGAGGAGCTTGGGTTCGCCGGCGTGGCGGTCGTGATCGCGCTGTTCGCGTGGTTGCTGGTGCGCGCCTATGCGATCGGTCGGCAAGCCGCGCGGCTGCAGCGTCCGTTCGCTGCGCTGGTCGCGCACGGCATCGGCGTCTGGCTCGGTGTGCAGGCATTCATCAATATCGGCGTGAACATGGGCGTGCTGCCGACCAAGGGCCTCACCTTGCCGCTGCTTTCGTTCGGCGGGAGCGGCATCGTCGTCAACTGCATCGCGATCGCCGTCCTGCTGCGCGTAGATTTTGAAAACCGAAGGCTGCTGCGGGGATTCACGGTATGAGCGGCGTCGCCATGATCACCACCGGCGGCACGGGAGGGCACATCTTCCCGGGGCTCGCGGTCGCCGCAGAATTGGTTGCGCACGGCTGGCGCGTGTTCTGGCTGGGCACTCGTGAAGGCATGGAAGCGCGCATCGTTCCCGAACAGAAGCTCGAGTTCGAGGCGCTCGACTTCGCCAGCGTTCGCGGCAAAGGCTGGCTGCGCCTGCTGCTCGGACCGTTTGCGATTCTCTCGGCATGCATGCAGGCGCGGCGCGTCATCCGCCGGCGCAGGCCGAACGTCGTGCTCGGCTTCGGCGGTTTTGCATCGTTTCCCGGCGGCTTGATGGCGCTGGCGCAGGGCGTCCCGCTCGTCATCCACAACCTCGACGCTAAGCCGGGACTCGCCAACCGCATTCTGCGTTATGGCGCCGAGCGTGTCCTGACCGGTTTTCCGCGAACCTTCACCGGCCGGCGCGGCGTGACCTGGGTGGGCAATCCGCTGCGTAAAGCGATTCTCGCGGTGGCGCCCCCGGAAGAACGGTTTCGCGGACGCGGGGGTCCACTTGATGTTCTGGTGGTCGGCGGCAGTCTCGGCGCGGCGGCGCTCAACGAGCGTGTGCCCGAGGCACTCGCGTTGCTGCCGGCACAGGCGCGCCCTGCGGTCATGCATCAGGCCGGCGCCAAGCACATCGATACGCTCAAGGAGGCCTACGCTCGCGCCGGCGTCGACGCCGAATGCGTCGCATTCATCGAAGACATGGCAGCCGCGTACGCACGGGCCGACGTGGTGATCTGCCGCTCCGGCGCGACCACCGTGGCCGAGCTCGCCGCAGTCGGCATCGGCAGCGTGCTGGTGCCGTTTCCGCACGCTGCGGACGATCACCAGGTCGATAACGCGCGCGCGTTGAGCGAGCGCGGTGCCGCGGAGCTGATTCTGCAAACCGAGTTCACGCCGCAGCGCCTGGCCAGCTGGCTTCGCGAGGCGACGCGCGAGCGTCTGTTGGCGATGGCGACGGCAGCGCGCACGTTGCGAAAGGCCGACGCGGCGCGCCGCGTCGCCGAGACGTGCATCGCCGCTGCGCAGATGCGATGAAGCACAAGGTCAATCGCGTGCATTTCGTCGGCATCGGGGGCGTAGGCATGAGCGGAATCGCCGAGGTGCTGCTGACGCAAGGCTATCGCGTCAGTGGCTCCGATCTCTCGAGCAACGCCGTTACGCGCCGGCTGACGTCACTCGGCGCATGCATCGCCATGGGGCACGCCGCGGACAACATCGCCAGCGCCGACGTCGTCGTGGTCTCAACCGCGGTGGCCGCCGACAATCCGGAAGTCGTCGCCGCACGCGAGCGCGGCGTGCCGGTCGTGCCGCGCGCGCTGATGCTTGCCGAGCTCATGCGCCTCAAGCAGGGCATCGCGGTCGCAGGCACGCATGGCAAGACCACCACCACCAGCCTGATCGCGAGCGTGCTTGCCGAAGGCGGGCTGGACCCGACATTCGTCATCGGGGGCAAGCTGGTATCGGCGGATGCGAACGCGCGCCTGGGCAAAGGCGATTTCCTGGTCGCCGAGGCCGACGAATCCGACGCGTCCTTTCTCGTGCTGCAGCCGGTGCTGGCGGTGATCACCAACATCGATGCGGACCATATGGAGACCTATGGCCACGATTTCGCGCGGCTCAAGGAAGCATTCATCAATTTCGCGCAGCGCCTGCCTTTCTACGGCGTGGTGGTCGCGTGCATCGACGATGCCAATGTGCGCGACATCCTGCCCGCGGTGGCCAAGTCGATCGTCACCTACGGGCTGTCAGACGATGCGCAACTGCGGGCGACGGATATTGTGCATGACGGTCCGCGCATGCGCTTCGTCGCGCGCGGCGCGAAAGGCGGCGCGCTGCCGGTGAGTCTCAACCTCGCGGGAGTCCACAACGTGCTCAACGCCCTCGCGGCGATCGCCGTCGGCCGCGAGGTCGGCGTCGCCGACGCCGCGATCGCGCGTGCGCTCGGCGAATTCCGCGGCGTGGGCCGGCGCTTCCAGCATTTCGGGGACATCGCCATCGACGCAGGCGGCCGTTTCACCCTGATCGACGACTACGGCCACCATCCGGTTGAGATGGCGGCGACCATTGCCGCGGCGCGCGGTAGCTTTCCAGGCCGGCGCCTGATCCTTGTGTTCCAGCCGCATCGCTACACGCGCACCCGCGATCTGTTCGAGGATTTCGTCGCAGTGCTGTCGACGGTCGACGCGCTGCTGCTTACCGAGGTCTACCCGGCGGGCGAGGCGCCGATCGTCGCCGCCGATGGCCGCGCGCTCACCCGAGCGATGCGCGTGGCGGGCAAGGTCGAACCGGTGTACGTCGACGACGTCGCCGACGTGCCGGACGCTGTCCGCACGCTGACGCGCGACGGAGATGTGGTGCTGACCATGGGGGCCGGATCGATCGGCCAGGTAGCCCTCGCGCTGGCGGCGCAATGATGATGAACGAGCCGCTGTTCACCGGATTGCGCGGCACGCTGCGTCATGGCGAATCGCTGGCGAAGCATACGAGCTGGCGCTGCGGCGGCGCTGCGCAAATTTCCTTCGCCCCTGCCGACCGCGATGACCTTGCGTCGTTCGTGCGCCAGCTTGCGCCCGCACAACCACTGATGGCGCTCGGGCTGGGCAGCAACGTGCTGGTACGCGACGGAGGCTATCGCGGCGCGGTCGCGCTGATGCACGATGCGGGTGGCGTGCTGGCCGTTGCCGACGGACTCGTTTATGCAGAAGCCGGCGTCGCCAGCCCCAAGCTCGCGCGCTTCGCGGCGATGCACGGCTGCGCCGAGGCGGAGTTCCTAGCCGGCGTTCCCGGCACCGTCGGCGGCGCGCTCGCCATGAACGCGGGCTGCTACGGCGGCGAAACGTGGCGCTATGTGGCACGCGTCGAGGTCCTGCTGCGCGACGGCAGCTTCGCAGTGCGCACCCCTGCCGACTACACGGTGGGCTATCGCAGCGTACAACGCGCGGGCGGCGACGCGCTCGACGGCATTTTTAGCGCGGCGTGGTTTCGCTTTCCACTGGGCGATGCGGCCGGGGCGCGCGAACGCATCAAGTCGCTGCTGGCGCGACGCATCGCGACCCAGCCGCTCAATTTGCCCAATGCAGGCAGCGTGTTCCGCAATCCGCAGGGTGATCACGCGGCGCGCCTGATCGAAGCCTGCGGACTAAAGGGATACGTCATCGGCGGCGCGTGCGTCTCCGAAAAGCACGCCAACTTCATCATCAATCCGGAAGGACGCGCGTCCGCCGCCGACATCGAATCGTTGATCGAACACGTGCGCGACATCGTGCGTACCACGACCGGCGTGACGCTGGAACCCGAAGTGCGCATCGTCGGAGAGCGCGCATCGTGAGGGAATTGGCAAGGCAGGCAACGAATGAGTGAATTCGGCAAGGTGGCGGTGCTGATGGGCGGTCCGTCGTCGGAGCGCGAGATCTCGCTGCTTTCCGGCAACGCGGTGCTCGGTGCGCTCAAGTCGAAGGGCATCGATGCGCACGCCTACGATCCCGCGGAGCGGGCGCTCTATGAGCTCAAGCGCGATGGCTTCGAGCGTGTGTTCATCGCCCTGCACGGGCGCTTCGGCGAAGACGGCACCGTGCAGGGCGCGCTGGAAGTGCTCGGCGTTCCCTATACCGGGAGTGGCGTCATGTCCTCCGCGCTGGCGATGGACAAGTGGCGCACCAAGCTCGTGTGGCTGGCGAGCGGCATACCGACCCCGCGCTATCACATCGTCGACGCCGGCACCGACTGGTGGTCGGTGGTTGCCGAGCTCGGCTTGCCACTCATCGTCAAGCCGGCGCGCGAAGGCTCGACGATCGGCATCACTCGCGTAACCACGGTCGATCGCGACGAGCTTGCCAACGCCTACCGCACCGCGAGCGATCACGACGACCTGGTCATCGTCGAGGAGTTCATCGACGGCGTCGAGCTCACGGCGTCGATCCTCGGCAAGCAGGCGCTGCCGCTGATTCGCATCGAAGCCCCGGAAGGCAACTACGACTATCACAACAAGTATTTTTCCGACGAGACCAAGTACTTCTGCCCGTCGGGCATCGATGCGGGAATCGAGCGCGCGATCCAAACGCAGTCGCTGCTGGCCTTTGACGTCGTCGGCTGCACCGGGTGGGGACGGCTCGATCTGATCATGAAACCCGACGGCCGCTGGTCGTTCCTTGAGGTCAACACCTCGCCCGGCATGACCGGACACAGCCTGGTCCCGATGGCGGCGCGGCAGGCCGGCATGGAGTTTCCGGAACTCTGCATCGAGATCCTGCGGAGCGCGCATGTGGGATAACCCGCGCCAGCTCAACGCGGTCGCGCTGATCGTAGCGGCAGCCGCGGTAGCCATTCTCGCGGTCGCGGGCGTGAACTGGGCAGTCCGGCAGCCGGTCTTCGCGTTGCGCGAGGTCGTCGTGCGCGGGCCGCTCGAGCGCGTGAATCCCGCGCACATCGAGGCGGTGGTTCGGGAGGAGCTTCGCGGCACCTTCTTCACGCTGCGCCTGGCCGACGCGCGCGTTTCGATTTCGAGGGTACCGTGGGTGCGCAGCGCGGTGCTGCGCCGCGCGTGGCCCCTGCGGCTGGAGATCACGGTGAGCGAGCAGGAGCCGCTGGCCCGCTGGAACGACGGCGCGCTGGTCAACGTCCAGGGCGAGACCTTCGTCGCCGATTACGACGGCGAGTTGCCTCAATTCATCGGACCCGAGGGCAGCTCCGCCGAAGTCGCCGCGCGCTTTCGCGAGTTCGGGGAGGTGCTCTCAGTCGCCGGCCTGAGCATCGCCGAGCTTCGCCTGTCGGAGCGCTCGGCGTGGGAGCTTCGCACCGAGGGTGAGGGCGCGATGACGCTGGCACTCGGGCGCGCGGAGCCGGCGACCCGGCTCGACCGCTTCGCGGCGTACTACCCATCGACCATCGGCAGGCTGCACCGGTCGGGCGCCCGCGTCGACCGTGTCGATCTGCGCTATCGCAACGGATTCGCGGCGAGGCTGCCCGCGTTCAAGGATGCCGCGCTCAGGAGAGCGACCGCGCAGCAGGCGCAGAGCAGGGCGCAAGGGAAGCACTAGGGGACAACCACGCATGGTCAAGGACGCCAAGAATCTCATCGTCGGGCTCGACGTCGGCACGTCGAAAATCGTCGCCATCGTCGCCGAAGTCACGTCCGAAAAGCGGCTCAACATCATCGGCATGGGGACGCAGCCTTCGCGCGGCCTCAAGAAAGGCGTGGTCGTCAACATCGAAGCGACGATGGCATCGATCCAGCGCGTGCTCGAGGAGGCCGAGCTGATGGCCGACTGCAGCATCGCCGAGGTCTACGCCGGCATCGCCGGCAGCCACATACGCAGCCTCAATTCGAGCGGAATGGTGGCGATCAAGGAGAAGGAAGTCACGCAGGCCGACATCGATCGCGTCATCGAGACCGCGAAGGCGATCGCGATTCCCAACGATCAGCAGGTGCTGCACATCCTGCCGCAGGAATTCATCGTCGACGGCCAGGAAGACGTGCGCGAGCCGCTGGGCATGAGCGGCGTGCGCCTCGAAGTGAAGGTGCACATCGTCACCGGCGCGGTGTCGGCGGTCGAGAACATCACCAAGTGCGTGCGCCGCTGCGGGCTCGAGGTGCAGCGACGTGATGCTGCAGCCGCTCGCGTCGGCGCTCGCGGTGCTCAACGAAGACGAGAAGGAGCTCGGGGTCTGCCTGATGGACATCGGCGGCGGCACCACCGACCTCGCGGTCTTCACCGGCGGCGCGATTCGTCACACCGCGGTGATTCCGATCGCCGGCGACCAGGTGACCAACGACATCGCGATGACGCTGCGCACGCCGACCAAGGAAGCCGAGGAACTGAAGGTCCGCCACGGCTGCGCATTGCGCCAGCTCGCCGATCCCAACGACGTCATCGAGGTGCCCGGCGTCGGCGAGCGCGGACCGCGCAAGCTGTCGCGGCAGATGCTCGCCGAAGTCATCGAGCCGCGCATCGAGGAACTCTACACGCTCGCGCAGGCGGAACTGCGGCGCAGCGGCCTCGAGGAGCTGCTCTCCTCCGGAATCGTCCTTACCGGCGGCTCGGCGCTGCTTGCCGGCATGGTCGAGCTCGGCGAGGAAGTCTTCCATCTGCCGGTGCGCATCGGCGTGCCGGCCTACGTGGGCGGCCTCGCCGACGTCGTGCGCAGCCCGCGCTACGCGACCGCGGTCGGCCTGCTGCTCGACGGCCACGAACACTATATGCGCGCCGAGCTGGCGCGCGCACAGGGCAAGGGATTGGGCAACGTCGGAGAAAGAATGAAGCAATGGTTCAAGGCGAATTTTTGAGACACGGGGAAAAGAACGCGGTGCCGGGAAAGACAACAACGGACCGAAAGCAAACGCAGTCTGATCAACCAGGACAGGAAAAGGAGCACACCATGTTTGAAATCATCGACCAGGACCCGCAGGAAGCCGTCATCAAGGTCATCGGCGTGGGCGGATGCGGCGGCAACGCCGTCGAGCACATGATCGTCAAGGGTCTCGACGGCGTCGAATTCATTGCCGCCAACACCGATGCACAGGCGCTCAAGCGCTCGACCGCGCGCGCGCAGCTGCAGCTGGGCAGCGGGCTGACGCGCGGGCTCGGCGCCGGCGCGCGTCCGGAGATCGGCCGCGACGCGGCGATCGAAGATCGCGACCGCATCGGCGAGATGATCGACGGCTGCGACATGCTGTTCATCACCGCTGGCATGGGTGGCGGTACCGGCACCGGGGCCGCGCCGGTGGTCGCGCAGGTCGCCAAGGACAAGGGCATCCTCACTGTCGCCGTCGTGACGCGCCCGTTCCAGTTCGAAGGCAAGCGCCAGAAGGTCGCCGAGGCCGGCATCGAGGAACTCAAGAAGATCGTCGACTCGCTGATCATCATTCCCAACGACAAGCTGATGCAGGTGCTCGGCGAGGAAGTCTCGGTGCTCGACGCGTATGCCAAGGCCAACGAGGTCCTGCACAGCGCCGTGTCCGGCATCGCCGAAGTGATCAACAATCCCGGCCTGGTCAACGTCGACTTCGCCGACGTGCGCACGGTGATGTCCGAAGTCGGCATGGCGATGATGGGATCGGCGAGCGTCGCCGGCCCCGATCGCGCGCGCCTCGCGGCGGAGCGCGCGGTGGCGAGTCCGCTGCTCGAGGAAGTCAATCTTTCGGGAGCGCGCGGCGTGCTGGTGAACATCACCGCGTCTTGCGGGCTCAAGATGAAGGAGTATCACGACGTGATGAACACCATCAAGGCGTTCACCGCCGACGATGCGATGGTGATCGTCGGCACCGTGATCGACGACGACATGGGCGATGACCTTCGCGTGACCATGATCGCGACGGGTCTGGGCGGCGCGACGGTGCGTCAGCGCCAGCCGAGGCTGGAGGTCGTCGAGCAGGTGATGGATCGTACCGGCACCGATGGCGTCGGCATGGGCGTCGAGCAGATCGATTACGACTCGCTCGACAAGACGCCTGCCGTCATCAGACGGGGTCGTACCGCCGCGCCCGCCGCACCTGCGGGCGGATTCGACGTGTCCGACATTCCGGCCTTCCTGCGCAAGCAGGCCGACTGAACGAAGCCCGTGACTGCAGGGGCGGCGGATCGGAAACTGCTGCCGGAGTACACCGCCCTTGTGGTATACTTAATAGATAACTCGTTGAACCGGCACGTGAATGCCATGGTTCAGTATCGAACAACAGCGGAACCGACATGCTCAAACAGCGCACGCTGAAGTCGCTGATCAAGACGACCGGTGTCGGGCTGCACACTGGCGCGCGCGTCGAGCTGACGCTGCGTCCGGCGCCCATCGATACCGGCATCGTGTTCCATCGCGTCGACCTGGCGCAAACCGTTGCCATTCCGGCGGACGCGCGCAACGTCGGCGAAACGCGGCTGTCGTCGTCGCTGCAAAAAGACGGCACCCGAATCTCGACCGTCGAGCACCTGATGTCGGCGCTCGCGGGACTGGGCATCGACAACCTTCACGTCGACGTTGCGGGGCCCGAGCTGCCGATCATGGACGGCAGCGCCGGTCCGTTCGTGTTTCTGCTGCAATCGGCCGGGATCGAGGAACAGTCGGCGCCGAAGCGCTATCTGCGCGTGCTCTCGCCCATCGAGGTGCGCGACGGCGACAAGTGGGCGCGATTCGAGCCGCACCACGGGATTCGTGCTCGACTTCACCATCGATTTTCCGCACCCGGTGTTCGGCGTCGAAAACCGCCACGTCGTCATCGACTTCGCCGTGCATTCATATATCAAGGAAGTGAGCCGTGCGCGCACCTTCGGTTTCATGCAGGACGTGGAAGCGATGCGCTCCGCAGGTCTCGCGCTCGGCGGCAGCCTGCAGAACGCGATCGTTCTCGACGAGACACGCGTACTCAACAGCGAAGGGTTGCGCTACGACAACGAATTCGCCAAGCACAAGGTGCTGGACGCCATCGGCGACCTTTACCTGCTTGGCCATCCGCTGATCGGCAAGTACACGGCGTTCAAATCCGGGCACGCGCTCAACAATGCGGTATCGAGGGCATTGCTCGCCCGTCCGGACGCGTGGGAGCTGATCAGCTTCGAGGCCACCACTGACGTGCCGAGCGCCTTCCTCGCCTGGCAGCTGCAGCCGGCTTGACGGAGCTTGCGGAGACCGACGCTGCGGCAGGCCCATGCGGGCCGCGGTCGACGACTTCGTAGGCGGCTGACCGGTCGGCCATGGTCATTGTACGCATCCTGCTGTTCGTGGCGCTTGCCATCATCCTCGGCGCGCTTGTGCTCTACGCAGTCAAGCGCGACCGCCGCTACCTGCGTTTCATCGGCAAGGTGGCGCAGTACACGCTGCTGCTACTTCTCGCGGTGTTCATCTTCTACGCGCTGAGGCGCGTCTTCATCGCCCTGTAGGGCCGGCGCTGAGCGCTGCGCCAGTCGTCGCAACGCGGTCGCCAAGGGCGAGTCCCCGAGCGTCGCTGCGGTCGCAAGGAGTTGCGCGGTGACAATGCTATCCAATTGTTTTTTTGGTGGATTTGAGTCTACTTTGACGGTCGAACGGGCTTGCACGCGCACCCGGATTCCAGTAAATTCGCAGCCTTCGCCGGCGAGTACGCGCAGCAGGTCAGGGGCGCGCTGGCGAAGCAGCGCCGCCGCGGCTCCGCTGGTCGCGGACAGGATCAGCTCGGACGACCGACCGTCGGCGACGCAAACGCAGTTGGCGAGCGATCGCGGCAGCGCCTTCTTGACGTGCTGCTCCACGGCGAGCTCGCGCTGACGTCGTTGCAGCAATTCCGCCATTGCGGATTCGCCGCTGATGATCAGATGCAGGTGGCGCATCAAGGTCTTGCCGAAGTGTTCACTTCCCGCGCGGCGCGCGGGCCGGAAAATCGAAGGAGGACAATTTGAACATAATCTTCGTCTCCGGCGCCGCCGCGCGCGCTCGAACGCTCACCCTCGACTGGCGCCATTGGACACTGGGCAGCCTTTCGGCTGCTGGTTCTTTTCATCGCCTTCACGCTTCTCTTCAATTACGTCACGCTGCGCTACGCCGCGGCGATCAAGCATCCGCTTGCTGCAGGCGATCATTCTCGCCGACCAGCGCGAGGAGGCGCAGAAAACGCAGGAAGTCGTCCAGGGCCACCTCAATGCGATGGCGCTCAAGCTCGGCGAGCTGCAGGCGCAGATGCTGCGGCTCGACGGTCTGGGCGAGCGGCTGGCCAAGCTCGCCGGGCTCAAGCCGCAGGAGCTGCCGCAGTCGCTCGAGCCGGGTAGCGTGCCGGGACGCGGCGGTCCGGCGCCGTCGCTGCCGCGCAAGCTGTCGCTGGACGAGTTCAGCTCGATGCTCAGCGATGCTCTCGCGCGACGTCGAGGAGCGCTCCGACCAGCTCGGCGTGCTCGAGGCGCTGCTGGTCACCGATTCGGCGAAGCGCAAATTCCTGCCGACGCTCGTCCCGATCGAGGATGGCTGGTTTTCGTCCAACTTCGGCTGGCGCATCGATCCGTTCACCGGCGCAGAAAAGCTTCCACGAAGGCATCGACTTTCCGGCCGAGGTCGGAACCCCGATCGTCGCCGCTGCGAGCGGCAAGGTCATCTACGCGGAGGTGCATCCCGCCTATGGTAAAATGGTCGAAATCGACCACGGCAACGGGTTGGTCAGCCGATACGCGCATTGCTCGGCATTGCTGGTCAAGGAAGGCGATCTCGTCGTGCGCGGCCAGCGGATCGCGCAGCGTCGGATCGACCGGCCGCTCGACCGGGCCGCATCTGCACTTCGAAGTGCGTCTGAACGGCGTTCCGCAGAATCCGGCGCGATTCCTGCAGACCGCGGGTTGACGGCCGGCGGCTTCATTCCGGCGCGCGGCCGGACGACGAAGGGGTGAGGCGGTTCTCACCCCTTGTTTTTTCGGCCCGCGAGCGGCAGCTAGCGACTTCATGATCCCCAACATCCTCACCAAGATCTTCGGCAGCCGCAACGAGCGGCTGCTCAAGCAATACGGCGCAGGCTCGTGCGGCAGATCAACGCGCTCGAGCCGGCGATCGCCGCGCTGTCCGACGACGAGCTGCGCGGCAAGACCGCCGACGCTCAAGGAGCGCGTCGCCAACGGCGAGGAGCTCGACGCGGTGCTGCCCGAGGCGTTCGCCGTCGTGCGCGAAGCCGGCAAGCGCACGCTGCAGATGCGCCACTTCGACGTGCAGCTGATCGGCGGCATGGTGCTGCACAACGGCAAGATCGCCGAAATGCGCACCGGCGAAGGCAAGACGCTGGTCGCGACGCTGCCGGCCTACCTCAATGCGCTGACCGGCAACGGCGTTCACATCGTCACCGTCAACGACTACCTGGCGCAGCGCGACGCCGACTGGATGGGCCGCATCTACCGCTTCCTCGGGCTTGACCGTCGGCGTCAACCTGTCGCAGATGGAGCACGACGCCAAGCAGGTCGCCTACGCCGCCGACATCACCTACGGCACCAACAACGAATTCGGCTTCGACTACCTGCGCGACAACATGGTGTTCGCGGCGGCGGAGCGCGTGCAGCGCGGCCTCATCTACGCGATCGTCGACGAAGTCGACTCGATCCTGATCGACGAGGCGCGCACGCCGCTCATCATCTCCGGCCAGGCCGACGACAACGTCGACCTCTACTACCGGCTGAACGAGCTCGCGCCGAAGCTCGCGCGGCAGGCGGAGGAGACAGGGCCGGGCGACTACTGGGTCGACGAGAAGGCGCACCAGGTGCTGCTGTCCGAGGAGGGCCACGAGCACGCCGAGGAGCATCCTCGCGCAGGCCGGGCTGCTCCCCGCCGGCAGCAGCCTGTACGACGCGCACAACATCTCGCTGATGCACCACCTGTACGCGGCGCTGCGCGCGCACGCGCTGTTCCACCGCGACCAGCACTACGTGGTGCAGAACGGCGAGGTGATCATCGTCGACGAATTCACCGGCCGCCTGATGGCCGGGCGCCGCTGGTCCGACGGCCTGCATCAGGCGGTCGAGGCGAAGGAGGGCGTGCCGATCCAGCGCGAGAACCAGACGCTGGCGTCGATCACGTTCCAGAACTACTTCCGCATGTACGCCGAAGCTCGCCGGCATGACCGGCACGGCGGACACCGAGGCCTTCGAGTTCCAGCAGATCTACCACCTCGAGACGGTGGTCATCCCGACCAACATGCCGATGATCCGCAAGGACGAGAACGACCTGGTGTTCCGGACCTTCAAGGAAAAGGTCGACGCGATCATCGCCGACATCAAGGACTGCTACGAGCGCGGCCAGCCGGTGCTGGTCGGCACGACGTCGATCGAGAACTCGGAGCTGCTGTCGGGGTACCTCGAGAAGGAAAAGCTCGCCGCACCAGGTGCTCAACGCCAAGCAGCACGCGCGCGAGGCCGAGATCGTCGCGCAGGCGGGCCGGCCCAAGGTGATCACCATCGCGACCAACATGGCCGGCCGCGGCACCGACATCGTGCTCGGCGGCGCGATCGAGCCGCACGATCCTCGCGATGCGCGAGGACGCCGACGCTCGCGCAGGCCGAGAAGGAGCGCGAGATCGCGCAAGCTGCGCGGCGACTGGCAGGTGCGGCACGACGCAGGTCATCGCCGCCGGCGGACTGCACATCGTCGGCACCGAGCGCCACGAATCGCGGCGCATCGACAACCAGCTGCGCGGCCGCTCGGGCCGCCAGGGCGACCCGGGCTCGTCGCGCTTCTACCTGTCGCTCGAGGATCCGCTGCTGCGCATCTTCGGCGGCGAGCGCCTGTCCGGCGATCATGCAGCGGCTGAAGATGCCCGAAGGCGAGCCGATCGAGCATCCGATCGTCAACCGCTCGATCGCCAAGGCGCAGAACCGCGTCGAGTCGCGCAACTTCGACATCCGCAAGCAGCTGCTCGAGTACGACGACGTCGCCAACGACCAGCGCCGCGTCATCTACCAGCAGCGCAACGAGCTGCTCGAGACCGACGACATCTCGGAGACGATCCGCAACATGATCGGCGGCCAGGTCGAGGACACGGTCGCACGCTACGTTCCGCCCGAGTCGGTCGAGGAGCAGTGGGACATCCCGGCGCTCGAAGCGGCGCTGGCCGGCGAGTACCAGATGCCGGCGCCGGTCGGCGAGTGGCTCAAGGCCGAGCCGGAGCTGACCGACGAGAACGCTGCGCGAGCGCGTCGCGCGAGGTCGCGATCAAGCAGTACGAGGCGCAAGGTCGGCGCAGGTCGGGCCCGAGCTGTTCCACCAGTTCGAGCGCAACCTGATGCTGCAGACGCTCGACCAGCACTGGCGCGAGCATCTCGCGGCGCTCGATCACCTGCGCCAGGGCATTCACCTGCGCGGCTACGCGCAGAAGAACCCGAAGCAGGAATACAAGCGCGAAGCGTTCGAGCTCTTCTCCGACATGCTCGACCGCATCAAGCACGACGTCGTCAAGATCGTGCTGACGGTGCAGGTGCGCTCGCGAGCAGGACGTGCAGGCGGTCGAGGAGGCGGCCGCCGGTGTCCAACGTGCGCTACCAGCACGCCGACTACGACGAGGCGCTCGCGGCCGACGCCGGACGATCCGCCGCCGGCGGCACGCCGCCGCCGTTCATGCGCGCCGGCCAGAAGGTCGGCCGCAACGATCCGTGTCCGTGCGGATCGGGCAAGAAATACAAGCACTGCCACGGCCGGCTCTGAGCCCTCCCACGACTCCCATATATCGCGCGCGATCGATCCAGGCCAGGCGCCATGCCCGTCAATTACACGCCGCCGACGCCGCAATCGTCTGCTGCCCGTCGCCGGGCGTCGACGCTCGGCACCGCGGCCGCGGCCATCAAGAACTGGACGCGCGACGATCTCGTCCTGGTCGTCGCTGTGCGCCGGCGCGCGTGTCGGCGGGCGTGTTCACGCAGAATCGCTTCTGCGCGGCGCCGGTGCACGGTCTGCCGCGAGCATCTCGCCGCTGGGCGGTGAGACGCGCGCGCTGGTCGATCAACGCCGGCAACGCCAATGCCGGCACCGGCGAGCGCGGGCTTGCCGATGCGCGGCGCACCTGCGCGAGCGTGGCGCGGCTGCTCGGCTGCGCCGGTAGCGAGGTGCTTCCGTTTTCGACCGGCGTCATCATGGAGCCGCTGCCGGTCGAGCGGATCGTCGCGGCGCTGCCCGCCGCGCACGCGGCGCGCGGCGCCGACCGCTGGTTCGCGGCCGTGCGCGCGATCATGACCACCGACACCGTGCCGAAGGCGCGCGTCGCGCCGCGTCGACGTCGACGGCGTGCACGGTCACCGTCACCGGCATCGCCAAGGGCGCCGGCATGATCGCGCCCAACATGGCGACGATGCTGGGCTTCGTCGCCACCGATGCGCCGATCGCGCCGGCGACTGCTGCGCGCGCTCGCTGCGCGAGATCGCCGAGACGTCGTTCAACCGCATCACGATCGACGGCGACACGTCGACCAACGACAGCTTCGTTGATTGTCGCGACCGGCGCGGCGGCCGCGCCGCCGATCGCGACGAGCGGATCCGCGACTGCCAGCGCTGCGCGCTGCGCTCGAGGGGTCGCGCCAGAGCTCGCGCAGGCGATCGTCCGCGACGGCGAAGGCGCGACCAAGTTCATCACGATCACCGTCGAAGGCGGCCGCGACGTCGCCGAATGCGACCGCGTCGCGCGCGCGATCGCGCATCTCGCCGCTGGTCAAGACCGCGTTCTTCGCGTCCGATCCGAACCTCGGCCGCATCGTCTGCGCGATCGGCAACGGCGGCGCGGCCGATCTCGATCCGGCACGCGTGTCGTTCTGGCTCGACGACGTCGCTGGTCGTCGATCGCGGCGGCCGCGCCGGCTTCGTACCGCGAGGAGGACGGCCAGCGCGTGATGGAGCAAGCACGAGATCGCGGTGCGCGTCGCGCTCGGGCGCGGCGATGCGAGCGCCACGGTGTGGACGTGCGATCTCTCGCACGACTACGTCAGCATCAACGCCGACTACCGGAGCTGAAATGCCAAAGAGCGCCACCCCTGCCGATATCGCGCGATTGCTCGCGCGTGCCGAAGCCATGCTCGAGCGCCTCGAAGCCATGCTGCCGCCGGCGCGCCGCAGAGCCCGACTGGAGCGCGCGCGCGTTTCGCTGGCGCAAGCGCGGTCAGACGCGGTTACCTGCAGGCGGTCGCGCATCCGCACGCGATCCGACTCGACGATCTGGTCGCGATCGACGAGCAGAAGCGCGCGATCGACGACAACACGCGCCAGTTCGTCGCCGGGCTGCCGGCGAACAACGTGCTGCTGACCGGCTCGCGCGGCACCGGCAAGTCGTCGCTGGTCAAGGCGATGCTCGCCGAAGTACGGCGCGAAGGGCCTGCGCCTGATCGAAGTCGACAAGACCGACCTGGTCGACCTGCCGGACATCGTCGATCCGGTCGCGACGCGCAGCGAGCGCTTCATCGTCTTCTGCGACGACCTCTCGTTCGACGCCAGCGAGCCCGGCTACAAGGCGCTCAAGGTGATGCTCGACGGCACGATCGCGGCGCCGTCGTCGAACGTGCTGATCTACGCGACGTCGAACCGGCGTCACCTGCTGCCCGAGTACTTCAGCGAGAACCTCGAGACGCGGCACATCGGCGAGGAAGTGCATCCCGGCGAATCGGTCGAGGAAAAGATCTCGCTGTCCGAGCGCTTCGGGCTGTGGATCTCGTTCTATCCGTTCAGCCAGGACGACTACCTGGCGGCGGTCGACGCGTGGCTCGAGTTTCACCGCGTTCCGGTGCCGCGCGCGGGCAGCGAGCGCGACGCGCTGCACCGCGATGCGATCCAGTTCGCGCTGCAGCGCGGATCGCGCAGCGGCCGCGTCGCGTGGCAATTCGCAGCGCACGCGCCGGAGCGCGCGGACTAAAGGCCGCGAAGGGGTGAAACCCGCGGGCGTGGTGCGCGTCGCGGCCGCCGTGCTAATCCGCGACGACGGCCGCGTGCTGCTCGCGCAGCGGCTGCCGGGAACGCCGTATCCGGGTTACTGGGAATTTCCCGGAGGCAAGCTCGAGGCCGGCGAAAGCGCGCGCGATGCGCTCCTGCGCGAGCTCGACGAGGAGCTGGGCATCGAAGTCACTCGCGCGACGCCGTGGCTTACGCAGCGCTACGTGTATCCGCACGCGCACGTCGAGCTCAGCTTTTTCCGCGTGCTTGCATGGCGCGGCGAGCCGCACGGTCGCGACGGGCAGGCCATCGCGTGGCAGCGACCGCAGGCGATCGAGGTGACGCCGCTGCTGCCGGCCAACGGCATCGTACTGCGCGCGCTTGCCTTGCCGCCGATCTACGGGATCTCGATGGCCGAGGAGCTCGGCGATCGCCGCTTCCTCGAATGCCTTGCTTCGGCGCTCGACGCGGGACTGACGCTGCTGCAGCTGCGGGAGAAATCGATGAGACAGGCGCGCTTCTCCGCTCTTGCCCGCAACGTCATCGCCGTGGCACGTCCGCACGGAGCGCGCGTGCTGGTCAACGCTGATGCCGGGACGGCATCGCGACTGGGTGCCGACGGCGTGCACTGGAGCTCGGCGCGCCTCGCGCAGGCACGAGAACGTCCGCAGGGCATGCTGTGCGCGGCCTCCTGCCACGACGCCGGCGAGCTCGCGCGCGCCGCGCAGCTCGGTGTCGATTTCGCGGTTCTGGGTCCGGTCGCTGCGACCCCGTCGCACGTTGAGCCTGGCTTGCAACCGCTGGGATGGGAGCGCTTCGCGGAACTGGTGCGAGGGACGACGCTTCCCGTCTACGCGATCGGTGGACTCGAGACGTCCGATCTCGCGACTGCGCAGGAGCGCGGTGCGCACGGCATCGCGCTGCGTCGCGCGGCTTGGTCAGGAGCGAGTCTCGTCGGAGCCACCTGAGCCTTCGTCCGAGGGATTGTCGGGGTCTTCGGCGATCGGAACGCGATAGCGCTCGGTGGCCCACGCGCCGAGATCGATGGTCTTGCATCGCTCCGAGCAAAATGGCCGAAACGGGTTGTGTGCAGTCCAGTCGACCGGCTTGCCGCATTGAGGGCAGGGGGTAGCTTTCGGCTTGAGCATTACGGCAACGCTTGCTCGAGTACGCGAGCCACGTGCAGCGCATCCCGGCCAGCGCCATCGCGGATCTGGTGCCGGCAGCTGAAGCCGTCGGCAACGATCAGCGATTGCGGCGCCGAACGCACCGCGGGAAGCAGAGCAAGCTCGCCCATCGCCATCGATACAACGTAGTGCTCCGATTCGTAGCCGAAGGCGCCCGCCATGCCGCAGCAGCTCGTTTCGACCAGCCGCGAGCTCATGCCGGGAATCCAGCTCAGCACCTCGGTGATCGCTGAAGTGACGGCGAAGGCCTTTTGATGACAGTGGGCATGGACCATCGCTTCGCTCGCTGGCGCGCGCTCGAACGTCAGCAGGAAACGTCCCGCGGCTTTTTCGCGGACCAGGAACTCCTCGAACAGGAACGCATTGTCCGAGAGCATGCGCGCGTCCGCACCGAAGCCGTAACTCAGGAATTCATCGCGCATGCCGAGCAGACACGAGGGCTCCAGTCCAACCACCGGGACGCCACGTCGTATCCACGGCAGCAGCGCATCGAGGGTGCGTCGCGCTTCGCTGCGCGCCTGGTCGACGAGGCCGGCGGCGAGGAAGGTTCGCCCACAGCATAGCGGCCGCTCACCGGCCATCGCGTTACTGTGGACCACGTAGCCGGCGCGCTCGAGCACATGGCGGGCCGCCACGGCGTTCTCGTGTGCGAAATGGTTGCTGAAGGTGTCGACGAACAGCAATACCTGCTTTTCCTGCCGGGCATCGGGCGGGGACGCGCTGCGGCTGCGCAGATAGTCTCCCTGCCAGCGCGGCAGCGAGCGTCGTGCTGAAATGCCCAGCGCACGCTCGCCCAGGCGCGCCGCACCCGGAATGCGCTCGCGTAGCGCGGGCAGCCACGGCATGCGCGAAACACCGGCGGCGTAGCGCGGCAGATACGCGAACAGGCGCTCGCGCAGCGTGATGCCACGCGTCTTGGCGCGCGCGGCGCGCGCCTCGATCTTCAGCCTCGCCATGTCGACGCCGGTCGGACATTCGCGCCGGCACCCTTTGCACGACACGCACAGATCCAGCGCCGCGTCCACCGCGTCACCCGCAAGGTCCTCGCCGTCGAGCTGTCGCGAAAGCACGAGGCGCAGCGTGTTGGCGCGTCCGCGCGTGGTGTGCTGCTCGTCGCGAGTAACCCGGTAGCTTGGACACATCGTGCCCGCGTCGAATTTGCGGCAATGGCCGTTGTTGTTGCACATCTCGACGGCCTTGGCGAGCCCGCGCGAAACGTCGCCGCCGGTGCCGGGCGGCGTCTCGGCCCCGCTCATCGGATCGCGCTCGACGTCCCACTCGCTCCAGTCCAGCTGCGGCGCATAGGCGGCGCGAACGTAATTGGGCGAGAATCGGAACAGCCGCGCCTCGTCCATCTTCGGCGGCGCGACGATCTTGCCGGGATTCATGCGATCGTCCGGATCGAACAGCTGCTTGATCCGTGCGAAGGCGGCGCTCAGACGCGGTCCGAACTGCCATTCGATCCACTCGCCGCGGCACAAACCGTCTCCGTGCTCTCCGGAGTACGCGCCCTTGTATTCGCGCACCATCGCCGAAGCCTCCTCGGCGATGGCCCGCATCTGCGCTGCGCCGTGACGGCGCATGTCGAGAATCGGGCGCACGTGCAGCGTGCCGACGCTGGCGTGCGCGTACCAGGTGCCCGTCGTGCCGTGGCGTCGAAAGACTTCGGACAGCCGCTCGGTGTATTCGGCGAGATGCTCCAGCGGCACCGCGCAATCCTCGATGAACGAGACCGGCTTGCCATCGCCCTTCATCGACATCATGATGTTGAGTCCCGCCTTGCGCACGTCCCACAACGCCTTTTGCGCGGCGGGCGCGGTCATGCGCACGACCGCTCCCGGCAGCCCCAGTCCGCCGACGATCTCCTCGAGCTGGCCGAGCTTGGCATCCAACGCTGCCGCATCGCTTCCCGCGAACTCGACCAGCAGTATCGCGTCCGGCGCGCCGACCAGCGCGCGCTCGATCACCGCGCGGAACGCAGGATTGCCTCGCGCCAGATCGATCATGGTGCGGTCGACCAGCTCGACCGCGGTGGGTGCGAGCGTG
Organism: uncultured beta proteobacterium; assembly: GCA_963816915.1. Lineage (GTDB taxonomy): Bacteria > Pseudomonadota > Gammaproteobacteria > Burkholderiales > Casimicrobiaceae > PALSA-1003. Next base: position 88,552 of record CAWFMK010000004.1, on the reverse strand, counting down.
ACGATGTGCTGCGCGGATTCCATCGCCGTGCGAAAGCGCGGAAAATTGACGATGCCGAGCACGCGTCGCGCGGGCAGCGGCGAGAGTTTCACCGTAATGCGCGCCGAATACGCGAGAGTTCCCTCGGAGCCCACGAGCAGCTGCGCCAGGTTGACCGTTCCGTCAGGCGTGTAGGGGCGGACGTTCTGCGGCGCGAACACATCGATGTTGTATCCGCCGACCCGGCGCAGCACCTTCGGCACCTTGCGTTCGATCTCGTCGCGCTCGCGCATCCCGATCTCGCGCAATGTATCGATCAGCGCCGTAACGCGCGGCGAGCGCTTCATGCTTTCGACGGGACCGAAGGCAATCTCGCTGCCGTCGGCGAGTATGGCATCGACGCCCAGCACGTTGTGCACCATGTTGCCGTAGGCGATCGAGCGCGAGCCGCACGAGTTGTTGCCGGTCATGCCGCCGATGGTCGCCTGCGCCGACGTGCTCACGTCCACCGGAAGCCAAAGGCCGTGCGGCTGCAGCCAGGTGTTGAGCTGATCGAGCACGACGCCGGGCTCGACGGTTGCGGTCAGCGCATCCTTGTCGAAGTCGACGATGCGATTGATCGACTTGCTGTGGTCGATAACCAGCGCCTCGCCAACGGTCTGTCCGCACTGCGACGAGCCGGCGCCGCGCGGCAGCACCGGCACGCCGAGCGTGCGCGCCACGTCGAGCGCGTTGCGCGCATCGTCGGCATCACGCGGGACGACGACCCCGGTGGGGAAGATCTGATAGATCGAGGCGTCGGTGGAGTAGCGCCCGCGCGAAGCCGCGTCGAACAGCACATCGCCCCGGCAGGCTTCGCGAAGCCGGCGTGCGAGCAGCGACGCGTCGACCGCACGCTGCAGGCGGTGGTCCATCATCAGGGGCTGTTCGCTCGGTGCGTTCAAGACGCGCTGTCCAGGCTTTGCGCTACAATCGCACTATACCAAGCTGTCCCTGTCCCTCGGCATACACCCAGATGGCACGACTGAACGATCACTACAGCGGTCGGCATTTCCTTCAGATCCCGGGACCTACCAGCGTTCCCGATCGCATCCTGCGCGCGATCGATCAGCCGACGATCGACCATCGCGGGCCCGAGTTCGGACGCTTCACGCTCGAGGTGCTGGAGGGCATCAAGCGCATTTTCCAGACCGACCGGCCGGTGATCATTTACACCGCATCCGGCACCGGGGCGTGGGAGGCCGCACTGGTCAACACGCTTTCGCCGGGCGATCGCGTGCTGATGTTCGAGACCGGGCAGTTCGCAACGCTGTGGCGCAAGATCGCGGACAAGCTGGGGCTGGTGGTCGATTTCGTCCCCGGAGACTGGCGAAGCGGCGTCGATCCTGCGGTGGTCGAGTCGCGGCTCGTCGAAGACACCGGTCATGCGATCAAGGCCGTACTGGTCGTGCACAACGAAACGTCGACCGGCGTCACCAGCCGCGTGGCGGCGATCCGGCAGGCGATCGACCGCGCGCATCATCCGGCGCTGTTCATGGTCGACACCGTATCCGGTCTCGGATCGATCGATTACCGCCATGCCGAGTGGGGCGTCGACGTGAGCGTCTCGGGATCGCAAAAGGGCCTGATGTTGCCTCCGGGACTCTCCTTCAATGCCGTGAGCGACAAAGCGCTCGCTGCCGCGCAGTCGTCGCGGCTTCCCAAATCCTACTGGGCGTGGGACGAGATGATCGCCGCCAATCGCCGCGGCTATTTCCCGTACACGCCGGCGACCAACATGCTCTACGGGCTGCGCGAAGCGACGACCATGCTCCTCGAGGAGGGCCTCGCCAACGTGTTCGCGCGTCACGATCGCCATGCGGAAGCCACCCGGCGCGCGGTGCGCGGCTGGGGACTGGAAATCCTTTGCCGCGACCCGGCCGAATACAGCAGCGTGTTGACCGCGGTAATGATGCCGGAGGGACACGACGCCGACGCGCTGCGCAAGGTCATCCTGGAGCGCTACGACATGTCGCTCGGCATGGGCCTTGGGAAAGTCACCGGACGCGTGTTTCGCATCGGACACCTGGGCTTTTTCAACGACCTCACGCTGTGTGGCGCGTTGTGCGGCGTCGAAATGGGTCTTGTCGCAGCCGGCGTCCCGCATGCCGAGCATGGCGTGGCCAAGGCACTGGCGTTCCTGCAGGATAGTCCCGCCGCGCAAATCAGCGCAGGCAAGCTGCGTGCGGCCTGATTGCCGCGGTCCGGCAGCTCGCATTCTATCTGCGCACAAAAAAGCGGTTGAACACGAACAATCGTCACCGATTCAAAGGAGGATCGATCATGAACACAGTCGTCAAAAAAGCAGTCGCGCTGGCGAGCATGCTGGCGAGCGCGACTGCGCTGGCCTGGGAACCCACCAAGCCGGTCGAAATCGTGGTCGCCGCCGGCGCCGGTGGTGCGTCCGACCAGATGGCGCGGATGATGCAGGCGGCCATCCAGAAGAACAAGCTGATGAGCCAGCCGATGATCGTGTCGCTCAAGGGCGGCGCCTCTGGAGCCGAGGCGCTCATGTACATGAAGGCCAACGAAGGCGACCCCAACAAGGTGCTCATCGCCTATTCGTTGATCTACATGCTGCCGCTTGCCGCCAAGATCCCGTTCAACTGGCGCGAGCTGACGCCTGTGTCGGTCATCGCGCTCGACCAGTTCGTGCTGTGGGACAACACCACGCTGCCGTACAAGTCGGTAAAGGAATTCGTCGCCGCGGCGAAAGCGGCGGATCCGCCTTTCAAGATGGGCGGCACGGGCTCGAAGCGCGAAGACCACGTGCTCACTGCGTTCATCGAGAAAAGGACCGGCGCCAAGTTTGCCTACCTTCCCTATAAATCGGGTGGCGAGGCGGCCACGCAGCTGGTCGGCAACCACACCGCATCGAACGTCAACAACCCGTCGGAGAATCTCGAAGTGTGGCGCGCCGGCCAAGTCAGGGCACTGTGCGTATTCGACAAGGAACGAATCGCCTACAAGGTCAAGGTCACCGATACGCAGTCCTGGAATGACATTCCCACCTGCAAGGAAGAAGGGCTCGACGTGCAGTACCTCATGCTGCGCGCGATGTTTCTCCCCGGAAAGGTTTCTCCCGACCAGACTGCGTTCTACGTCGACCTGTTCAAGAAGCTGACGCAGACCGCGGAGTACAAGGACTACATGGAGAAGCAGGCTCTCAAGCCGGTGTTCCTGAGCGGCAAGGACATGATGACGTTTCTGGAAGAGGACGACACGCTGAACAAAAGCCTGATGACCGAAGCAGGCTTCGTCGCCCCCTAGACCGGAGCCAAACGTGACCCGGCGTTGGAGTGAGCCATTCGATGAGCGTCGGGATGCGCTCTTTGCCCCGGTGACTCAAATACGTGCCAGCCTCTGAGCAAGAAATCATCGTCGACGATCCTTCCGTGCCCGCGGAAGGATCGCCTCCGGTCGTCGGCACGCGCACGGTCGAGATAGTCGTCTATCTGCTCCTGCTCGGGCTGGCGTTGGTGCTCGGATTCGACAACTGGCGCAGCGGCAACGGCTGGACCAAAGACGGCCCGGAGACGGGATATCTGCCGTTCTATCTGTGCCTCATCCTCGCGGGCGCCGCTTTGTACGGGCTCGCGCTCGAGCTACTCAAGCGGAAAAGCGCGGATGCGACATTCGTGACCCGCGACCAGCTCCGCCGTGTGTCCCAGGTCTTTGTACCGACGTTCCTGTTCTGCCTGCTGACGCAATGGCTCGGGCTCTACATCGCGAGCTTCCTGCTGGTCGCCGGATTCATGCGCTTCATCGGCAAGATCGCATGGTGGAAGTCGCTGCTGACCAGTGTGCTGTTCGCCGCGGTCATGTTCGCTACGTTCGAGGTCGCTTTCGACGTGATCATGCCCAAGGGGCCGATCGAAGCGCTTTTCGGCTACTAGGATCGATACATGGAAGCCCTCACTCTTCTGCTCCACGGCTTCGCGGTCCTGCTGACGTGGAAGACGCTGGCGCTGATGATGGTCGGCCTGGTGTTGGGGATCTTCGTGGGCGTGCTGCCGGGATTGGGCGGCCCGAACGGCGTCGCCATCCTTCTGCCGCTGACCTTCACCATGGATCCCACCGCCGCGATCGTGATGCTTTCCTGCATCTATTGGGGGGCGCTGTTCGGCGGCGCGATCACTTCGATCCTGTTCAACATCCCGGGCGAAGCGTGGTCGGTGGCGACAACGTTCGATGGCTACCCGATGGCGCAGCAGGGCAAGGCCGCCGAAGCGCTCACCGCGGCGTTTACGTCGTCATTCATCGGCTCCTTGATCGCCGTGCTGTTGATCACTTTCCTGGCGCCCCGTATCGCATCTTTTGCATTGCGATTCGGTCCGCCCGAGTTTTTCGCCGTGTATCTGTTGACCTTCTGTTCATTCGTCGGCCTGGGCCGCGAGGCGAAGCACAAGACCATCATTTCGCTTACGCTGGGGCTGCTTCTCGCCGCCATCGGCATGGATACCGTGTCCGGCCAGCTGCGCATGACCTTCGGTTTCCCGCCGCTGCTGCGCGGCGTGAATTTTCTCGTCGCCGTCATCGGGCTGTTCGGCATCAGCGAGATATTGCTGACCATGGAGGAGCGTCTCGCACTGCGCGGACATTCAGCGACGATCAGCCTGCGCGTGGTGCTCAAGGTGTGGAAGGAGATGCCGCGCTACTGGGTAACGCTGCTACGCTCGTCGGCGATCGGGTGTTGGCTCGGCATCACTCCGGGTGGCGCGATCGCGGCATCGTTCATGGGTTACAACCTGGCCAAGCGCTTTTCGAAGGACCCCGCGAGCTTCGGCACGGGGCGCATCGAAGGCGTGTTCGCTCCGGAGACAGCCGCGCATGCGTCGGGGACGTCGGCGCTGTTGCCGATGCTTGCATTGGGCATTCCGGGCTCGGGAACCGCGGCGATCCTGCTCGGCGGCCTGATGGTCTGGGGATTGAATCCCGGTCCGCTGCTGTTCGTCGAGCACAAGGACTTCGTGTGGGGACTCATCGCGTCCATGTACCTCGGCAACATCGTCGGCCTCGTCATCGTCTTGACGACGGTGCCGATCTTCGCGGCGATCCTGCGCGTTCCATTTTCGGCGGTCGCTCCGATGATCATCGTGTCCTGCGCGATCGGTGCCTATGCCATTCAGAACGCGATGTTCGACGTGTGGCTCATGTTGCTGTTCGGCGTGGTTGGCTATGTGTTCAAGAAAATAGGCGTGCCGCTGGCGCCCTTCACGCTGGCGCTCGTGCTCGGCAATCGCAGCGAGGACGCTTTCCGGCTTTCGATGATCGGGGCCGGAGGTGACATGCGGGTATTCTGGTCCAACAGCCTGGTCGGGACAATCACGACGTTGGCGCTGGTGCTGCTGCTTTGGCCGGTCGTGGGCGCTGGCGCGGCGCGCGTGCGCCGTGCCTTCGCGCCGCGCGTGGCCTGAGCCGTGTCGGAGCTGATTCTCGTCGATCGCGATCGCGAGATCGCGACCATCACGCTCAACCAGCCGACTAAGCTGAACGCGCTCTCGCAGGCGTCGTGGCGCGAGCTCGCCGCGCGCGTCGGCGAGCTTTCGGCGGATGACGCGCTGCGCTGCGTGATCCTGCGCGGTGCGGGCACGAAGGCGTTCGGCGCGGGCGCGGACATCGCGGAATTTCCCGAAGTGCGCGCCGATTCCGTGCAGGGCAAGGCCTACGGCGAGCTCATCGCCTCGACGATGGAAGTCATCGGCCATTGCACTCATCCGACCATCGCGATGATTCACGGGGCGTGCGTTGGCGGCGGTCTGGAGGTGGCGCTGATGTGCGACCTTCGCATTTGCGGTGAAAGCAGCCGCTTCGGGATTCCGATCAGCCGCCTCGGCTTGACCATGGGCTACGGGGAGCTCATGGGATTGCTTGCGGTGGTGGGCCCCGCCGTCGCGTCGGAAATTTTGCTCGAAGGCCGCGTGTTTGGCGCGCGCGAGGCGTTGGCGAAGGGTCTGGTCCAGCGCGTGGTGCCCGACGATGCTGTGGAAGGCGAAGTCGCCGCGACCGCGGCGCGCATCGCCGCCGGTGCGCCGCTGGTCGCGCGCTGGCACAAACGATTCATGCGCCGGCTGCGTCCGCACGAGTCGCTCTCGCCCGACGAGTGGAACGAAGGCTTCGCCTGCTTCGATAGCGAGGACTACCGCGAAGGTCTTCGTGCCTTCCTCGCCAAAGAATCGCCGCGCTTCAGGGGTCGTTGATGGGTCCGCTCGCTGGCGTCAAGGTGCTCGAGCTTGCGCACATCATGTCCGGACCGACCGCGGGCATGCTGCTCGCCGACATGGGCGCCGACGTGATCAAGGTCGAGAAGATTCCAGGCGGTGACGATACGCGCCGGTTCTCGCCGCCCGAAGTGAATGGCGAGGCGAGCGCGTTCCTGATGATGAACCGCAATAAGCGCGGCATCGCACTCGATCTCGCGCATGCCGCGGGCAAGGCCGTACTCAGACGCCTCGCCTCCGCAGTTGATGTGGTGATCGAAAACTTCCGCGTGGGCACGATGGACAAGCTGGGCCTCGGCTTCGACGTGCTGCGGCAGTCGAATCGCGCGCTCATCTACTGCGCGGTATCGGGCTACGGATTGACCGGACCGGATGCGCACAAGGGCGGCTTCGATCTGGTCGCACAGGGTCTTTCCGGTTTGATGCGGATCACCGGTGAGCGCGGCGGCGCGCCGACCAAGGTGGGTTCGCCGGTCACCGAAAACGTCGCTTATGACCCAGCAGCGACATTGTCCGGCGTTTTATGTTGCAGGGCGAAGCAAGTCTCAGCGCTATCAAAACATTTGCTTGAGCCGGGACGATGCAGTCTCCTCGGCAGCTGGAGGGTGGCCCGTTAACGGTGCCCCTCCGTTTTTCCTCCCGGACGCCGGCGAAAGCACCGCGGTTCGTCTGTCAGCCCCCGGGGCCGTCCGTCATTATGTAGCCCATCAGGTCGCCCACGTTGTGCTCCAAATTTCGGATGATGTCCTTGACGACGTCTCCGATCGAGATCACGCCCACGACCTTGCCCGCGTCCAGCACTGGTAGATGGCGAAAGCCGCGCGCAGCCATCATTGCCATGCAGCCTTCCAGTTGGTCGTCCGGCTTGACCGTCACCGGGCCGCCCGTCATCACTTGGCCCACCGGAGTTCTGCTTCGCATCGAGCCCGGGCAGCAGCACTTTTATGGCGCAGTCACCCTGGGTCACGATACCGACCAGTACGTCGTCGTCGATGACCAGCACCGACCGGACCCGGTTGTCGCGCATCTGGCGCAAGGCTTCGACGACCATGTCGCCGGAACGAACATGGATCAGGGCGCCACTCTTCTGGGCCAGAGCGTCTTTGACTGTGTTCATCGAGTTCCTCTCGTGAACCCTGTCCTGGCTCGCCTAAGTGGTACGCATTGAAGGTTAGAGCCGGCTCGTTCAGCATCGACCATAATCTACCTCACTACGCGGCTATTAATCGAGGGGCTGGGCTCGTTCGCGTCGCATCTCTTCCTTTGCTGACCCTGAGCGAATCGATGCCGAACGCATTGGCGGGCGTTTTGCGACCCATGGTCATTGGGCGCGAGAACTCGCCGAATTCATGCGGGGGTAAGCGGGTTGCACCCTTTTACCCAAAATGGTCGCCGCTAGGTGATCGAATAGGCCGTCAATCGCTGCGATGCGGTTTGTCGCCTTTTGGCCCATGGCGACCGACATTGCGCCGCAACCGAATGTCCGCTTCCGGAGGCCAAAGCGTACATTGGGTGAAAAGTCATAATCTTCTTCGTCACTTTTTAAGAGACACCCCCTTGACATTCGTCTCTATTTCAGTTACACCACAATCCTCGCTCCATTGAAGGACATGGCACGGAGGCACACCGTGTCATGGGAGCGAGGGCGGTGCCCGCGGGCGGGTTTGCAGCCTGCTCCCGGGCGGCTTGGGCATCATGTCTCCCGGCATTACGACCGGGGTGGGAGGTGCATCCCTGGACTGGGACAGGCGAAGGCGGGTAACGCCCGTGCAGACCGCGTCCCAGGAAGCCTGGCCTGAAGCTGACCTTGGGGATGAAATACTCCCCGAGATGAGAGCCGTGGTGGAACGCCGTCAAGCGTGCGCGCTCCAAAAGGGCGCGCGCCGCATCGCAAGATGCGGCGGTTGCTGACCCAGCGTTTGCCGGCGTTCCGCTTCCTTCATTTATTTGTAGCCCGGGTTGATCGAGCGAAACCCGGGAGCGGCGATGGAGCCGAACCTTCGTTCCCGGATTTCGCTGCGCTCAATCCGGGCTACGAAACGACGAAACCGCGTAACGGAAGACCGAAAGACAGGCCCACCCCTGCCCTTTCCTTGGACCGGACCGGTTTCGCGCTTGACGTGACCACATTTTTGCGAGCGCGCGATCCATTCGCGATCGTGCGCGCGACAAAACGCGGCCGCAAGAACGCGCCGCGAGACGGGAGAGTTTGGCCGTGAAAGACGCCGAACAAAACAACGGCCAAAACTTCGCCGTGCTGTCCGCCATGCTCAAGGCGGGCATGAAACCCAAGCCGAAGCTTAGTCCGATCGAATACGCGCGGCGCCTCGCGGTCGAGAAGGCGTTGCAGCAGCGCCGCTATTGCGACGCGTTCGCGCTTGTGGCGGAGTTGCTCGCGCACGGCATGCCGCCGGCAGTGCCGCTGCGGCGGAGAAGCGGCCGACTGCCTGCGCCGCGCGCTCGATCGCGTGCCGCATCCGGAGCAGTGGCGCGCGCGGCAGGACATCCTCGCGGCGACGCCGCGCAATATCGGCGCGCCGGAGCGCGCGGCGCGGCAATGCATGCCGCGGGATTTGTATGAGTAGGCAGGGACGCCGCGACGCTCGACGGCGACACTTGGGACTCCCTCTCCCCCGCATACAAGCGACGATTTACGCGCGTCTTCGACGCGCTATGCGGGAGACGGGCTAACCCGTCCATGAGCATGATCCGGAAAAGTGGGGACCGGTTTTCCGAAAGATCATGCTCCACTAAAATCCTAGAGCGCCAACAATGTTGGCGCTCTAGGTGGGTCAGTCCGCCGGCGCTGACGGGGGACGAACAGCGCCGGCGGGGTCGACCTTACTGGTCACGCACGCGTCGCAGAACGCTCACTTACGCATCGCCGAGCGGCAGCGCCACGAAGCGCGTGGCGTCGCCCTGCTTCACGCGCATCAGCACCTGATGCTTGCCTTGCGCCTTGGCATCGACCAGCGCCTTGCGCACGTCGCCGACATTGGCGACGGACTTGCCGCCGACGTCGAGGATGACGGTGCCGGTCTGAAAGCCCTGCTCGGCCGCGGGGCCGTCCGGATCGACCGCGGTGACGACGACGCCCTGGGCGCCGGCGCCGGACACTTCGCTGGCCGGAGCCACCGACAGGCCGAGATGCGGCACGCCGCTGGTCGGCTCGCTGTTGCCGGTATCGGCTTTGGCCTGCTGCTGGCCCGGCATTTCGCCGAGCGTCAGCGAGATGGTCTTGGCCTGGCCGCCGCGGATGATGTCGAGCTTCACCGTCGCGTTCGGCGCGATGGTGCCGATGGTGCGGGCGAGCTCGCGGGCGTCCTTCACCGGCGTGCCGTTGACGGCGGTGATGACGTCGCCGGACAGGATGCCGGCCTTGGCCGCCGGGCTGCCGTCTTGCGGCTCGGCGACGAGAGCGCCTTCGGCCTTCTTCAGGCCGAGCGAGTCGGCGATGGTCGCGGTCACCGGCTGGATCTGCACGCCGAGCCAGCCGCGGGTGACGTGGCCCGTAGCTCTTGAGCTGCGCCACCACCGTCTTCACCGTATCGGCCGGAATGTCGAAGCCGATGCCGACCGAACCGCCGGACGGCGAGTAGATCGCGGTGTTGACGCCGATGACGTTGCCTTCGACGTCGAACGCCGGTCCGCCGGAATTGCCTTTGTTGATCGGCGCGTCGATCTGCAGATAGTCGTCATACGGTCCCGCGCCGATATCACGGCCGCGCGCGGAAACGATGCCCGCGGTGACGGTGCCGCCGAGACCGAACGGATTGCCGACCGCGACCACCCAGTCGCCGACTTGCGGCGCGCGCTCGGCGAACTTCACGAACGGGAAGTCGCTCTTGCCGTCGACCTTGATCAGCGCCAGATCGGTTTTCTGATCGGTGCCGACCACCTTCGCCGTATAGATCGAGCCGTCGTCGGCCGTGACCTGCACCGACTTGGCGTGATCGACCACGTGGTTGTTGGTCACCGCATAGCCGTCGGCGGTGATGAAGAAGCCGGAGCCTTCGCCGGTGATGGTCTGATGGCCTTGCGGCGTCTGGCCGCGCTGGCCCTGTTGCCCTTGGCGGCCCTGACCCTGACGGCCGAATTGGTCGCCGAACTGCTTGAAGAACTTGTCCATCGGCGAGCCGGGCACCATCGGAACGGCGTCCTGGTCGTCGTCGCCCTGCTGCTGCATCGACGCCGGCTCGGCGGAAGCGGGAATCTTCACCCGCACCGAGATGACGGCGGGTTTCACCTTGGTGACGATATCGGCGAAGCCGGACGGATGCTGCATGGTCGAATCGGCAGCGCTCGCGGCCGCCGTCCACGCCGGCAGATTGGCGTGATAGCCACTCGGGCCGCCCATCAGCAGCGCGGCGCCGACAGCGGCGACCGAGGCCAACAGCACGAGGCGCCGGGCCGAGAGGGATTTACGATTGTTCGGAAGCATCATGGTTCTCCATCGAGGAGAGCGGCCCAGCCGCCCTTGCCGGTACACATGGGGGCCGCGGCGTTACGCCAACCTGACGGGCGTATTAATTCTTCGACAGATTCATTCCGTGAAATGAATTGGCTGCCGCCGGGCGGCGGACAGCGGCCGAATTCGCGCTGCGACAATCGCGCCGCAAAAGGTAAATTCCCCATGCTTGACAATATGCGGCGGACATTGCTCGTTGCGCGGCCATAGCGGAGGAAACGGAATGCGAGGCAGGACCGCTCACGGCACGGCGCATTTTGTCGCAGCGGTTGCTTGCCGTCGTGCTGTTCGCCGGCGCGCGCGCATCGGCGCAGGCGCTGCCCGGCCAGGCGCTCGCCTTCGACCGCAGCAAGGGCAATTGCCTGACCTGCCATGACATCAAGGGCGGCGATTCGCCCGGCAATCTCGGGCCGCCGCTTGCCGATATGAAAACCCGGTTTCCCGACCGCAAGGAATTGGCGGCAATCGTGTTCGACGAGACCAAGCGCAATCCGCAGACCGTGATGCCGCCGTTCGGGCGCAATCTGATTCTGACCGACGGGGAAATCGAAGCGATCGTCGATTTTCTCTATACGCGCTAAGTGAGCCGGAGAAGGATGTGAGGATTTCTCGCGCCATAGTCATCGTGATCTGCAGCGCTCGTCGTTGCCGGCGCGCGGCCCGCCGCGGCGGCCGACAGCATCGATCCCGACGCCGATTTCAAGGCGTTCCGCGATTATTTCACCAAACACTTTCCCAACGTGCCGCTGAACGATTTCGTCAACGGCCCCTATTCGATGGACGCCGAGCTGCGCAAGCAATGGGAGGCGATCGACGATTTCCCGCCTTACGATTTCGCCATCGACCGCGGCAAAGAGATGTTCGCGACGCCGTTCAAGAACGGCAAGACCTACGGCGATTGCTTTGCCGACAAAGGCATCGGCATCCGCCAGAACTATCCGTATTTCGACGACAAGACCGGCGAGGTGATCACGCTCGAGCTGGCGCTCAATCGTTGCCGGGAAGCCAACGGCGAGGAGCCTTATTCCTACGTCAAGGACGAGATGGCGTCGCTGACCGCCTACATGGCGTTCACGTCGCGCGGAAAACCGTTCGACATCAAGATCCCGAACGATCCGCGCGCGCTTGCGGCCTACCAGAAGGGCGAGGAATATTTTTATGCGCGGCGCGGCCAGCTCAATTTCTCCTGCGCCTCCTGTCACGTGCAAAATCCCGGCAACCACATCCGCACCGAAGTGCTGGCGCCGGCGCTCGGCATCGTCGCGGCGATGCCGATCTACCGCTCGGAGTGGAACGGCATGGGCACGATGAGCCGGCGGCTGGTCACCTGCAACAGCCAGGTCCGCGGCGTGCCGCTCAAGCCGCAGGACGAGCTTTATCGCGACGTCGAATATTATCTGTCCTACATGTCGAACGGCCTGCCGATCTCCGGGCCGGGCGCGCGGCCATAACGGCAGAGCGATAACATGCGCACATGATTTGTTTTGCAGTGACGTTGTTTCTCGACGGGCGCGGCGCAAGCGGCGAGCACCGAGGCCGATTTCAAGACCGCGCTCGCCGCAGCCGTTGCCGCCGAGCAGGATGCCGGCGCGCTGAAGAACCAATGGATCCCGACCGAGCAGGCCTTGGCCGCGGCCAAGAAGGCGGCGGCCGCCGGCGACTTCGATGCCGCCGTCGCCCAGGCCAAACAGGCCGAGGCCTTGGCCAAGGCGTCGATCGCCCAGGCCAAGGAACAACAGACCGCCTGGAAGGCGGGCGTTATTCGTAGCCGTCATTCCGGGGCGCCGCGAAGCGGCGAGCCCGAAATCCATATCCACCGTCGTACAAGTGATGTCTCGGCCGAGTGGAACGTCATATCTTGTGATTATCGGATTCCCGGGTTCGCGCACTTCGTCGCGCCCCGGAATGACGAGTGGAGAGCTCCACTTGGACCGCCGGAATTTCCTGCGCTGGCTTGGCGTCGCCGCCGCATCGGGCGTCACGCCGCGCGTGGCGCTGGCGGCCGACGACGATCTCTACGACGTCGGCCGCTTCGGCAATGTCCGCATCCTGCATTTCACCGACAGCCACGCCCAGCTGCAGCCGGTCTATTTCCGCGAGCCGAGCGTCAATATCGGCGTCGGCGATATGCGCGGAAAACCGCCGCATATCGTCGGCGGCGCCTTCCTGGAATATTTCAACATCGTGCCGGGCGGCCGGACCGCCCACGCCTTCACCTTCCTCGATTATCAGGACGCCGCGCACCGCTACGGCCGCATGGGCGGCTTTGCGCATCTCGAAAACCTTGATCGACCGGCTGCGCACGGAAGCCGGCGCCGGGCAATTCGCTCCTGCTCGACGGCGGCGACATCTGGCAGGGCACCGGTCTCGCCAATGCGTCGCAAGGCGCCGACATGGTCGAGGCCGCCAACCTGCTCGGCGTCGACGCCATGACCGGGCATTGGGAATTCACCTATGGCGAAGCGGCCTTGCGCAAGAACCTCGCCAGCTTCAAAGGCGAGTTTCTGGCGCAGAATGTTTTTCTGACCGAGGACGCGGCCTTCAGCGACAAGCCGGCGTTCGATCCGAAATCCGGCCGCGTCTTCAAGCCGGCGACGGTGCAAGAGGTCGGCGGCATGCGCGTCGCCGTCATCGGCCAGGCTTTTCCCTATGTGCCGATCGCGCATCCGAAACGCTTCACGCCCGACTGGACGTTCGGCATCCGCGAGCAGGAGCTGCAAAAACTGGTCGACGATCTGCGCAACGCGCAGCACGCCGACGTGGTGGTGCTGCTGTCGCATAACGGCATGGATGTCGATCTGAAACTCGCCAGCCGCTGCACCGGCATCGACATCATTCTCGGCGGCCACACCCATGACGCCGTGCCGCGGCCCGTTATCGTCGCCAATCCGTGCGGCAAGACGCTGGTCACCAATGCCGGCTCGAACGGCAAATTCCTCGGCGTGCTCGACCTCGACGTCGGCAAAGGCGAGCTGAAAAACGTGCGCTACACGCTGCTGCCGGTCTTCGCCGACCTGATCAAGCCGGACGGCGCCATGGCGGCGCTGATCGAGCGGCTGCGCGCGCCCTATGCGGCGCAATTTTCCGAAAAACTCGCAAGCTGCGATCAATTGCTCTACCGGCGCGGCAATTTCATCGGGCCGATGGATCAGGTGATCTGCGACGCGCTGCGCCAGCAGCTTGGCGCCCAGATCGCGCTGTCGCCGGGTTTCCGCTGGGGCACCACGATGCTGGCGAACCAATCGATCACCCGCGAGGACGTGCTGGCGGAGACGGCGATCAGCTATCCCGAGACCTACGTGCAGGACATGACCGGCAGCGCGCTCAAGGCGATCATGGAAGACGTCGCCGACAATCTGTTCAATCCCGATCCCTATCTGCAGCAGGGCGGCGACATGGTGCGCGTCGGCGGCATGGATTACGCCTGCGCGCCGAACGAGGCCGCGGGAAAGCGCATTTCGGATATGGTGCTCGACGACGGCACGCCGATCGAGGCCGGCAAGACCTATCGCGTCGCCGGCTGGGCCTCGGTCAATCCGCAAAACGGCGAACCGGTGCCGGCCGTCGTCGAAAAATATCTCGGCGCCAACAAGACGCTGACGATCAAGCGCGCCAACCGCGTGACGCTCAAGGGCGTGGCCAACAATCCCGGCATCATCGGTGGCGGCTGAACGGGGGCTACGACGTTGCCTGCAACGCGCCGCGCACCAGCGCGGCATAAAACCACTCCGTCATGCTCTTCGGCCGCGCCAAGCCAAGGCGATCGAGGCAATCCGCGTCAGTCGGCGCGTGCGCCGAGCCCGCGCATGAGCAAGGCCGCAAGTTGCGACAGGCGAAGCGGACTTCAGGACTTGCAGCGCCGGAATGAGCCGCTGCTCGATTGCGGTGAAATCGGTGCCGAAAGGAAATGTCGGCAACAGGCCGGCGTCGGCTGCGGGTTTCAGCGCGCGCACGATCGCGTCCGGCGTGTTGTCGCGCGCCGACTTCGGCAGCGCGAATTCGCGCTCGATCTTGCCGGCGTCCTTGGCCTGGCGCAGCAGTTCGTCCTGAAAGCGCGAGTCGGTGATCGCCAGCATGGCGGCGATCACGTCGCGGTCGCTTTTGCCGCGGATGTCGGCGATGCCGTATTCGGTGATGATCATGTCGCGCAGGTGGCGCGGGATGGTGGTGTGGCCGTAGCGCCAGAGGATGTTGGAGCGCTCCCTGCCCTTTGCGCTGCGCGTCGCACGCAGCGCGATCGCCGAGCGCGCGTCCGCCAAGGCAAAGCTCTGGGCGATGAAATTATATTGCCCGCCGACGCCGCTGACGATGCGGCCGTCGTCGAGGCCGTCCGAGATCACGTCGCCGAGCACGGTCGCCATCATGGCGTCGTTGAGGAAGCGCGCCTTTGTCCGCGCGCGCCGCTTGTTGTCCTCGTCATGATAGAGCTCGTTGACGTAGCCGATCGCGGTCATGCCGAATTTCTTGACGACGTCGCGCGGCATCTCGCGCAGAGCTTTGTAAAAGCCGCGCGAGCCGAGGAAGAAGCCGGCATGCAGCACGATGCCGTCGACCTCGCGCTTGAGGATGCCGGCGCGGTACAGATCGAGCATGCCTTCGACGAACAATTCGCTGCAGCCATAGAGGCCGACGTCGAATTTTTCCGCGTGCACCGCGGCGTCGCGGGCCGGGTCGTAGCCGAGCCGCGACAGCAGCGTACGGAACGCGTCGTTGTCGCGCTGGCGCAGCACCAGCGCCTGCGCCATCGCCTCGCCCAGCGAGCCGATGCCGATCTGCAGCGTGCCGCCGTCGGGCACGATGCTCGCGGCGTGGAGGCCCACGGCATAGTCGGCGAGCGCCACCGGCTCGCGCGGCGCCGCGAACAGCGGAAAATCGGCGCCGTCGAGCATGAGATCGAACTCGTTCTCGCCGATCGCCGCGTCGCCGGGCATGAACGGCAATTCCGAATTGGTCTGGCCGGCGAACAGGAAATCGGCGCCGCCGTCGCGGCGCCGCGCCAACAGATCGAGCGTCAGATCGGGATTGCAGCTCAGGCTATAGGCCCGCGGCGCTTCGTCGGCGCGATGCGCGACCAATTGCGCCACCACGTTGACGCCGCGGTCGAGCACATAGCGCAGCGCATGAGTGTAGTTCGCGCAGATGTAATGCTGCTGCGCGTAAGGCGAGCCGAGCCACTGGCCCGCTTCGAAGAAAAACTCATTGATCACGATATTCGGCGGCACCCGGTTGTTGTGGATCGCCGCCGCGTAGGCGAGCGGCGGATAGCCGGCGAACAGCCGTTGCGAGATCGGATCGAGGAACCGCCGCTCCAGCTCGCTCTTGGCGCGCGGCGGTTCGAGCGTCAGCGCGGTGAAGATGGTCAGCCGGATCGAACTGTCGGCGACCGCCTTGGCGTAGAGCGCATTGGCGATGTGATTGGCCTTGCCGAGACCGAGCGGCAAGGCGAGCACGATGGTCTTGCCGACCTTCTCGACAATTGTGTCGGCCAGTTGCACCGGATCGGAAAAGCGCGCCGGCCCCGCGCCGGAATGGATCATTGCAAAGAGTTCCCAGCCCGGATCGGGCTGGAAACGCGGCCCGTATTTTTGTGCAAGGCTTTTGAGCGTGTCGCGCACGTTGGCAATCCCGCGGGAGCGCGCATAATGCAGCGGCCCGCCGCGGAACGGTGCAAAGCCGGTGGCAAAGATCATCGCGCCGTCGACGATCTCTTCGTCGGCGACGATGCCTTCGCGCAGGCAGGTGACGCAGACGTCGAGCATCGGCAGGATCAGGCGGTCGATCATGTCCGCCGGCGGCGCGGCGGCGTCGTCCTTGGCTTTGACCGCGTGGCCGTTCTGCCAAGTGTAGAGGCCCTTGCCGGTCTTCTTGCCGAGCTCGCCCTTGGCGACTTTATCCTTGAGCCATTGCGGCGGCTCGGGCATGTCGCGGTTGATGCTGCTGCGCAGCATCTCGGCGACGTGCAGGCAGATGTCGAGCCCGACCTCGTCGGCCAATTCGATCGGCCCCATCGGCATGCCGAAATCCTCCGCCGCCTTGTCGATGGTCTCCTTGGGCGTGCCGGCGTCGAGCATCAGCAAAGCTTCGAGCAGGTACGGCGTCAGCGCGCGGTTGACCAGAAAGCCCGGCGCGCTTTTCACCGGCGCCGGCAGCCGGTCGATGCGGCCGAGGAAGGCGCGGGCCTCCGCAAGCACGTCGGCAGCGACCTGATCGTGGCTGACCACCTCGACCAGCTGCATGCGCGACACCGGATTGAAGAAATGGATGCCGACCAGCCGCTCCGGCCGCGGCAGGCCCTCGCGCAACTGTTCCAGCGGGATGCTCGACGTGTTGGTGGCGAGGATGGCGTCGGCCTTCATCTTCGGCTCGATGCCGGCGAAGATCTTGCGCTTGAGCTCGAGCACTTCCGGCACCGCCTCGATGATCAGGTCGGCGGTGGCGACGCCGTCGCCTTTCAGATCCGGAATCAAACGATCGAGCGCGTCGCGCACCTTGCGGCGGTTGTCGCGGCCGATGATGGCGTAGAGCGCGCTCGCCCGCTTGATGGCGCCGGCGATCGGCTCCGGCTTGGTGTCGCCGAGACTGACGACAAAACCGTGCCAGGCGCACCACGCGGCGATGTCGCCGCCCATGGCGCCGGCGCCGATGACGTGGATTCGCCGGCCATCCCATCGGCCGCCGGCGAGTTTTTTCAGGTTTTCGCGCAGATAGAACACGCGGACCAGATTTTGCGCGGTCTCGGTGACGAGAAGTTTTGCGAAGGAGGACACTTCCGCCTTCTGCATCGCGTCGCGGTCGCCGCCGTGGGCGGTCCACAGATCGATCAGGGCGTAAGGCGCCGGATAAAACCGCTTCGGCGCTTTCTTCGCGGTCTCGCCGCGCATGCGCGAGGCCAACAAGCCGCGCACGGGCTCCATGTTCATCAGCCGGCCGAGGAGATTCTGCTTTGCGGCGATCATCTCGCCGGTGACGGCGGATTTCACCGCGGCGCGCACGTGGCGTTCCTGCGTGACCGCGTCGACCAGATGCAGGGCGCGGGCCCGGCGCGCGCGCTCGGTCTTGCCGGTCAGCATCATGGTCATGGCCTGCACCGGGCTGATCAGCCGGGTCAGCCGTACCGTGCCGCCGAGGCCGGGATGCAGGCCGAGCAGCACTTCCGGGAAACCGAAGCTCGCGTCATCGATGGCGATGCGGAAATCGCAGGCCAGCGCCACTTCGAGCCCGCCGCCGAGGCAAAAGCCGTGGATCACCGCGACGGTCGGCAGCGGCAGCCGGTCGAGGCGATCGAGCACCGCATGGCCGCGCGTCAGCGCCTCCACGATCGGCGCCGGGTCGGTGACGCCGCGGAACTGGGCGATGTCGGCGCCGGCGATGAAGCCGGAGCGCTTGGCGGAGCGGATCACCAGCCCGCGCGGATGATCGCGCTCGATCTTTTCCAGCACCGCGTTGAGCTCGGTGAGCACGTCTTCCGACAGCGTGTTGGCGCTGGAATCTTTCTTGTCGAACAACAGCCAGGCGATGCCGTCCTCGTCGGTGCGCAGCCGCCAATGGGCCCAGGGGCCCGGCTCCTGCGGCGCCTCGTCGATGGCGAACGGGCCGAGCTCGAGTCGCGCTTGCCGAGAATGGCGAGCGTCGGTTTGGGAGCGGGTGAGGTTTTCATGCGCCCCTCACACCGCTTCGATCAGCATGGCGCCGCCCTGCCCGCCGCCGATGCATTCGGTGGCGATGCCGCGCTTATAGCCGAGCCGCTTCATGGCGTTGACCAGATGCAGCACGATGCGGTTGCCGCTGGCGCCGACCGGATGGCCGACGCCGATCGCACCGCCGTCGACATTGAGCCGGTCGCGCGCGATCTTTCCCGCGGCACCTGGAAGCCCGAGCGCCTCGCGGCAGAATTCGGCGTCGTCCCAGGCGGCGAGGCAGCCGAGCACCTGCGCGGCGAACGCTTCGTTCAATTCCCACAATTCGATATCGCCGAGCGCGAGCTGATGCCGTTTCATGATCGCGGTCGCGCAATAGACCGGGCCGAGCCCCATGACGGAGGGATCGAGCGCCGACCATTCGCTGTCGACGATGACCGCCTTCGGGGTGAGCTTGTGCGCCTTCACCGCGTCTTCGGAAGCCAAGAATGACCCACGACGCGCCGTCGGTGATTTGCGACGAATTGCCGGGCGTGACCTTGCCCCACGGCCGCTCGAACGCGGGTTTCAGCTTGGCCAGCGTATCGGCCGAGCTGTCGGGCCGCACGCCGTCGTCGTGATCGAACAAGGTGCCGTCGCGCGCGAAGGCCGGCTCGATCTCGCCGGAGAAGTAACCGTTCTTCTGCGCCGCCGCGAGCCGCTGCTGGCTTTCGGCGGCGTATTCGTCGGCCTGCCGCCGCGAAATATGAAACAGATGCCCGACCAGCTCCGCGGTCTGGCCCATATTGAGCTCGGTGATCGGATCGGTGAGCCCGCGCTCGAGCCCGATCACCGGCGTGAAGAACGACGGACGCCAGCCGAGGAACGCGGCGAGTTTTGCGCCGATGCCGCGGGCGGCGAACAGTTTGGCGTACCAGTTGACCGCGCTGCGGCTGAACACCAGCGGCGCGTGGCTCAGCGATTCCGCGCCGCCGGCCAGCACCAGGTCGGACACGCCTTCGCGGATATAGCGATACGCCGTGTCGATCGACTGCATGCCGGAGCCGCAATTGATCTGCACGGTGAACGCGGTCATCGCTTCGCCCATGCCGAGGCGGAGCGCGGCGACGCGGGCCGGGTTCATCTCGTCGGCGATGACGTTGACGCAGCCGAGGATCACCTGGTCGAAGGCGTCGGGCGCGAACGGCTGGCGCAACAGCAGCGGCCGGCCGCATTGCACGGCGAGATCGACCGGCGTGAACGGCCCCGGCTTGCCGCGCGCCTTGATGAACGGCGTGCGGCTGCCGTCGACGATATAGACCGGGCGGTGCCCTACTCCGCCGCTTGCGACGTCGTTCCGGGCGGCGGCAGGGTCGGGATTTCCTCCGGCGGCGGCAACAGATCCGAGGGCATCGGGGGCGGCGGTGTCGCTTGAGATGGCTGATCTCCTTTATGAAAGGCGCCCCGGGACGTCAGTTCTTCCGGCGCAAAATCATTGACCGCGATCGCCGCGGCGACGGCCGCGGCGGCGGCTTTGAGCTTTGCCGCCTCGTCGGCGGTGATGGTGCGCTGCTTCACCGCCTGATCGATGTCGCGCACCCGCGCCGCATGCATACGATCGCGGATCGGCTGCACCGCGACCGTCATGGCGAAGGCGCGCTCGAGGAGCGCAACGCCGTTTTCGGTTTGGGTCTCGGGCGGATGGAACAGATCGACCGTGAGGCGGTCGCGCGCCGCGCTCGGGTTGGTGATGAGGTCGGCGCATTTGTCGGTGACGCGATCGGACGGGCCGCGGCGGCGCGGGCCGAGCGGCTGGATCAGGAAGCGCAGCAGCCAGGCCACCGGCCGCACCGGGAAATTGGCGAGGAGCTCGTCGAAGCGCGCCTCGATGGTCGCGAAGCTCGCCTCCATGCAGTATTGCAGCAGCGGAAAATCGTCCTGCTGGCGGCCTTCGTCGTTCCAGCGCTTGAGCGCCGCGCTGGAGAGATAAAGCTCCGAAAGAATGTCGCCGAACCGCGCCGAGATCATCTCCTTGCGCTTCAAGGCGCCGCCGAGCGTCGAGCAGCGACAGATCGACGGCGAGCGCAAACGCCGCGGCATGGCGGCTCAGTTGCCGATAGTATTTTGTTGCAGCTCCAGCGTCGGCCGCCGGCGCCAACAAGCCGCCGGTCCAGGCGCGGCCCCAGGCGCGCATCGTATTGGCGAGGCTGTGGCCGACATGGGCCCAGAATACTTTGTCGAAGGCATCGAGGCCGCGTTCGCGATCGGTGTCTTCGAGCGCCTGCATTTCCTTGAGCAGATAAGGATGGCAGCGGATCGCGCCCTGGCCGAACTGGATCAGCGCGCGGGTGACGATATTGGCGCCTTCCACCGTGATGGCGATCGGCACGCCGCGATAAAGGCTGCCGAGATAATTCAGCGGCCCTTCGATGACGGCCTTGCCGCCGTGCACGTCCATGGCGTCGCTCACCACGACCCGCATGCGTTCGGTGGCTTGCGCCTTCATGATGGCGGTGACCACGGCCGGATGATGGCCGTCGTCGAGCGCCGCGCAGGTCATGCGGCGCGCGGCGTCGAGCAGATAGGCGGTGGCGGCGATGCGGCCGAGCCGCTCCTGGATCGCCTCGAATTTTGCGATCGGCACGTGGAACTGCTCGCGGATGCGCGCATAGGCGCCGGTGACATGAGCGGAAAATGCCGCGCCCGCCGCCGACAACGACGGCAGCGAAATGCCGCGGCCGGCGGCCAGCGCGCTCATCAGCATTTTCCAGCCCTTGCCGACCTGGTCGACGCCGCCGATCACGTTGTCGATCGGGATGAAGACGTCGTGGCCCCAGTTCGGCCCGTTCTGGAAAACCTGCATGGCCGGCAGATGCCGCCGGCCGATGCTGACGCCGGGCAGATTGGTCGGCACCAAAGCGAGCGTGATGCCGATGTCGTCGCGGCTGCCGATCAGGTGATCGGGATCGTGCAGCTTGAAGGCAAGGCCGAGCACGGTCGCGATCGGCCCGAGCGTGATGTAGCGCTTGTGCCAATTGAGCCGGATGCCGATGGTCTCGCGGCCTTCGAACGTGCCGCGGCAGACCACGCCGGAATCGATCATCGCGGCGGCGTCGGAGCCGGCTTCCGGGCTGGTCAGGCCGAAGCAGGGAATCTCCTCGCCGCGGGCGAGCCGCGGCAGCCAGTAATCCCGTTGCGTCTGGGTGCCGAATTGCAGCAGCAATTCGCCCGGGCCGAGCGAGTTCGGCACCATGGCGGTGACCGCGGCGCAGATCGAGCACGACGACAATTTGCGGATCACTTCCGAGTGCGCGTAGGCCGAAAATCCCAGCCCGCCATACTGCTTCGGAATGATCATCGCGAAGAATTTGCGCGATTTCAGAAAGTCCCAGACCTCCGGCGGCAGATCGTGCCATTGCCAAGTGATCTTCCAGTCGTCGAGCATGTGGCAGAGCTCTTCGACGGGGCCTGCGAGGAATTGCTGCTCCTCTGCCGAAAGCTTCGCCGGCGCGAAGGCCAGAAGCTTGCGCCAATCGGGATTGCCGGTGAACAGCTCGGCATCCCACCAGACGTCGCCGGCCTCGATGGCTTCGCGCTCGGTGTCGGACAGGCGCGGCAGCGCGTGCTGCGCCAAGCGAAAGATCGGCTTGGTGAGGTAGTCCCGCCGGAACGATGATTGCGACATCGGCTTGCCCCGGGCTTGTGCAGGCGGCCGCTTATGGCGCCGCCGTATCGACAATTCGCTGCAAGACTATAGGTTCCGTGCCCCGAAATGTTACAATTTCGCGTGGGTGACGCCCGCGCAGGGCTTGGACCGGACAAGGCTGGCTGAGAGGCCAAATACCTTTGTCCGCAAATACCTTTGTCGGTAGGTAGGATTGCGACTCATGTTCGACAAGATCGAGGCCTATCTCAGCGCCAAAATCCTCAAATATCTGGCACAGCCGACCGGCCGCTATGCGCCGTTCTATGCACCCGACCCCGAGGTCGTCCGCAATGCGCTACAGCCCGGCGACATTCTTCTGGTCGAGGGCAACAGCAGGCTTGCCGCCACCATCAAATACCTGACTCAGAGCACCTGGTCGCACGCCGCGCTCTATGTCGGCGAGCGGCCGGGCGACGTCTCAGCGCACGGCGAGCCGAACGTGCTCCTGGAGGCGGAGGCCGAAACCGGCGTCGTCACCGTGCCGCTGTCGAAATATGTCCGCTTCCACACCCGGATTTGCCGCCCCGTGGGGCTCGACGACGCCAACCGGCAAAAGGTCATCGACTACGCGCTCAAGCGCATCGGCACGCAGTACGATTCACAACGCATCGTCGACCTGGCGCGCTACCTCTTCCCCTACCCTCCGGTGCCGGTGTGGTTTCGCCGCCGCATGCTGTCGATCGGCTGCGGCGACCCGACGCGGGCGATCTGCTCGGCGCTGATCGCGCAAGCTTTCGCCTCGATCCACTATCCGATCCTGCCGGAGCGCGCCTCGATCAACGGCAAGACCTACGTCCTCGCGCCCTTTGTGCAGAGCGAGATCGACCATATCCGCACCTACGGCCTCTACACGCCGCGCGACTTCGACGTGTCGCCGTTCTTCGCCATCGTCAAACCGACGCTTGCCGCCGGCTTCGACTATCGCACCGTGCAATGGGGGCCGCCGGAGGTTTCGCCGGCGGATTTGCAGCACGCCGAGATCGTGCCCGTGCCGTGATGCAGCAATTCGCGGACTGCAGCCGACCGGCAACACGCCGTTTGCGTCTGTAAATAAGACACGCATTGGAACTTCGTCGGCTTTTCCACCGGCATTTTCAGCGCCAAAGCTTTTCGCAATCGGCGTTTTGTGAGAGCGTGACAGTGTGCCGGATGTAATGTGAATCGAAATGCGCACCGTTGCATTGCTTACGCAAAAAGGCGGAGCGGGAAAGACCACGCTGGCGGCGTCGCTTGCCGTCGCCGCGGCGGCTGCGGGCGAAAGAGTGATCGCGCTCGACCTTGATCCGCAGGCCTCGCTGGTGCGGTGGGGCAAAAGGCGTGAAGCCGCGCATGCCCCCAACACAGTCATCACGGAGCCGTTCGAAGCCGAGCGGCTGCGGCGGCTCGGCGCCGTTATCGATGGGCTCGCCGGCGCCGGCTTTACGTTTGCAGTCTTCGACACTCCGGGTGCCGACAGCGCGGCCGTCCGCCTCGTGGCGGAATCCGTCGACCTTTGCCTCCTGCCGGTGCGTCCGACGCGCCTGGATTTGGAGGCGACGGCGGCGACATTTCGTACGGCCTATCTGGCCAGACGCAACGCCGCGTTCGTCCTCAATCAGTGCCCGCCGACCAATCGCAGCGCGCGGGCCGGCGAGGCGGCAAAGGAGCTGTCGCGCCTCGGCGTTCTTGCCGAGCCGATGATTTCCGCGCGCATCGATTTCCAGGATGCGATGGCTGCCGGTCTCGGCGTCACCGAGCGTGCCGGCGCAGGCCGGGCGGCGCAGGAGATCGAGGCGCTGTGGAGCTGGATTCGTCTTCAGCTCGAAAGCGTCAAAGGCAAGACTTCCGTCAAGGCCCAACCGGGCCAACAGCCGGCCACCTTGAGCGAGCGCCTGGCGCGCGTTGGCCGCACAACGCACGCCTGATCGACCCCACCGACCTCAAGAGGTCTCTCCACAAAGCATCCGCGCGCGCCATCATACCGCCGCTGATCGGCTGCGGACGGCCGTCGGGACCGACGCGCACGTAGGTGAACAGCCCTTCCGTCACCTTGATCGGCGTCGTGCCGGTGCCGCGCAGCGCCCAGCTCTCGACCTTGATGGTGATCGAGGTGGTGCCGATCTTCTCGACGCTGCCGTAGCAGGAGACCTGGTCGCCGACGCAGACCGGGCGGTGAAACGCCATGGCGGTGATGGCGACAGTCACCACGCGGCCGCCGGCGCGGCGCACCGCGACCGACGCGCCGGCGAGATCCATCTGGCAGAGCAGCCAGCCGCCGAAAATGTCGCCGTGCGGATTGGTGTCGGCCGGCATGGCGATGGTGCGGATCGCCGGATCGGTATCGGGCGGCACTTCAACGGCCGTGGACGGCGGTCGGATCGGGCATTGGATTCAATCAACCTTGGGCTCTAGTCCGCCTTGATGGACGCGAACTTGACCACCTTGGCCCATTTGGCGATTTCGTCGGTGACGAATTTGCTGAATTGGGCCGTGGTCATCGGCGTCGAACTCGACGCCCAAGGCCACCAGGCGCGATTTGAACGTCGCATTGCCGCCGGCGGCGACGATCGCGGCCGCGAGCTTGGCGACGATGTCGGCGGGCGTGCCCGCGGGCGCGGTGATGCCGTACCAGCCGGCCGCCTCGTAGCCCGGCACGAATTCGCTGATCGCCGGCACGTCCGGCAGCGCATCCGTTCGCGTCGCCGTCGTCACCGCAATGCCGCGCAGCCTGCCGTCGCGGATGAACTCGATCACCTGCGCGATCGGCGCGACCGCGAGCGGAATCTGGCCGCCGATCAGGTCGGTGGTGTAATTGCCCTTATACGGCACGTGCACCAGATCGACGCCGGTCAGCATCTTGAACAATTCGGCGGACACGTGCGGCCCGGAGCCGACGCCTTGGGTGGCAAAGTTGACCTTGCCCGGATTGGCCTTGGCGTAAGCGATCAACTCGGGGACCGTCTTGGGCGCAAATCCCGGATAGGCGGCGAACACGAAGGGCGTGCGGCCGATGCCGGCGACCGGCACGAGATCGCGGCCGAAATCGAAATTGAGGTTGGTATAGAACGTGGCGTTGACCGCGTTGGTCGACACCGTCGTGAGCAAGGTGTAGCCGTCCGGCGCCGCATGCGCGACGATTTCGGTGCCGATATTGCTCGACGCGCCCGGCCGGTTGTCGACGATGAATTGCTGGCCCATCGATTCCGACAGCGCTTGCGCAATCAGGCGCGCGATGATGTCGGGCCCGGCGCCCGCGGGATAGCCGGCGACGACGTGCACCGGCCGGGTCGGATAATCGAGCGCACGCGCGCGGCTCGGCGCGAGCGTCAGCGCGGTGGCACCCACGGCCAGATGCAAAAATTCCCGGCGCGGCAGTTTCTTCATGTATTCCTCCCATCAAACGGCGGCGGCTGTGCCAAATCAGTCCGCTTTCATGCCGGTCGCAGTGATCACTTTCGCATATTTGGCGATTTCGTCGGCGACGTATTTCTTGAACTCCTTGCACCGGCATCGTGACCGGCTCAACGCCCTGGTTCGAGCAGCTTCGTCTTCATGCCGGGATCGGTGACGCCGGCGCTGATCGCCGCGTTCAGCTTCTCGACGATGTCGTCCGGCGTGCCCGCGGTCGCGCAAATGCCGTACCAGCCGGCCGCCGCATAGCCCGGCACGAATTCGGCGATGGCGGGAATATCCGGCGCGGCGGCCGAACGCGTCGGCGTGGTGACGCCCGAGCGGCGATCAGCTTGCCGGCGCGGACGTCCTCGATGATTTGCGCGATCGGCCCGAACGCGATCGGAACTTGGCCGCCGAGCAGATCGGTCATGTAGCTGCCCTTGTACGGCACCTGCACCATGTCGGTGCCGGTCATCATCTTGAACAACTCGCAGGCCACATGCGGCCCGGTGCCGACGCCGGCCGACGCGACATTGATCTTGCCGGGATTGGCCTTGGCATAGGCGATCAGCTCGGGCACCGATTTCACCGGAAATTGCGGATTGACCACGATGACGAACGGCGTGCGGCCGATGGAGCCGACCGGCGTGAGATCGCGGGCGAAATCGAAATTCAGATGCTGATAAAGCGTGGCGTTGATGGCATTGGCCGAGACGGTGAAGCAGGAGCGTATAGCCGTCCGGCGTCGCGTGGGCGACGACCTCGGTGCCGATATTGCTGGCGGCGCCCGGGCGGTTGTCGACGATGAATTGCTGGCCGAGCCGTTCCGACACCGCTTGCGCAATCAGGCGCGCGATGATGTCGGGCGACAGACCCGGCGGAAAGCCGACGACGATGTGCACCGGCCGGGTCGGATAATCGAGCGCCGACGCGCTGCGCGGCGCCAGCGTCAACGCGGCGGCGCCTGCGGCCAGTTGCAGAACTTTTCGGCGTTCCATGTGCTTGTCCCTTTTTCAGTCCGCCTTGATGCCGGCGAATTTGATCACCTTGGCCCATTTCTCGGTTTCGGCCGCGATGAAGGCGCGATACTCCGCCGGCGACATCGATAACGGAACGCTGCCGAGGTCGGCAAGCCGCGCCTTGATCGCCGGGTCGGCGAGCGCGGCATTCACCTCGGTGTTGAGCTTGTCGATGATATCGGCCGGCGTGTTGGCCGGCGCGCCGATGCCGTCCACCGCGGACGCCTCGTAGCCCGGCAGGAACTCGCTCACCGTGGGCACGTCCGGCAGCGCCGGCGAGCGCGCCGTGCCGGTCACGGCCAGCGCGCGCAGCCGGTCGGCGCGGATATAGCCGAGCGACGACGCGATCGGGCTGAACGTGACCTGCACTTGTCCGGCCAACAGATCGTTGAGCACCAAAGCCGCGCCGCGATACGGCACGTGGACCAGATCGACGCCGGTCATGAACTTGAACAGCTCGCCGGCGACATGCTGGATGGTGCCGATGCCGCCCGAGCCGTAATTGATTTTTCCCGGATTGGCTTTGGCGTAGGCGATGAATTCCGGCACCGTTTTCACCGGCACCGCGGGGTTCACTTCCATGACCAAAGGAAAGCGGTCGATGGTCCCGACCGGCGCGATGTCGCGGATGAAATTGAAGCTGAGATTATTGTAGATCGTCGCATTGGTGGTGTTCGCCGTCGTGGTCCAGAGCAGCGTATAGCCGTCGGGCGCCGCGCGGGCGACTTCCTCGGTGGCGATGTTGGTCGCCGCGCCCGGCTTGTTGTCGACCACGAACGGCTGGCCGAGCCGCTGCGACAGCCACTGACACAATACCCGCGCCACGATGTCGACGGCGCCGCCGGCGGCAAAGCCGTCAACCAGCCGCACCGGCCGCGCCGGATAATCGAGCGCCGATGCAGGGCGCGGCAATACCGGCGCAAGCGCCGCGCCCGCGGCCAGATGCAGAAATTTTCGCCGCGGAAATGTCATTCGGCTTTGATATTGGCGAACTTGTTGACCTTGGCCCACTTGTCGGTCTCGTCGGCGATGAATTTGCCGAACGCGGCCGCCGTCATTGCCGTCGGCACGCCGCCGAGATCGGAGATCTTGGTCTTGAACGCCGGCATCGGCGAGATCGGCGTTGACCGCCTTGTTGAGGCTTTCGACGATATCCGCCGGCGTGTTCTTCGGCGCGCCGATGCCGTGCCAGCCGCTGGCGTCGTAGCCCGGCAGGAATTCGGCCACGGTCGGCACGTCCGGCAAGATCGCAATCCGCGCCGTGGAGCCGACCGCCAATGGCCGCAGCTGGCCGGACCGGACGTAGCCGATCGACGCCGGGATCGGCGAGAACATCACCTGTATCTGGCCGCCGATCAGGTCGGAATAGGGATTGCCGGTGTATGGCACGTGCACCAGATCGACGCCGGCCATCATCTTGAACAATTCGCCGGCGACGTGCGGTCCCGAGCCGATGCCGTTCGATGCCATGTTGATCTTGCCCGGATTGGCTTTGGCATAGGCGATGAACTCGGGCAGCGTCTTGGCCGGCAGCGACGGCGTCACTTCGAGCACATAGGGCACCAGATCGATCAAGGCGACCGGCGCGATATCGGTGGAGAAATTGAAACTGAGGTGCTGATAGAGCGTGGTGTTGACCGCATTGGTCGAGGTCGCGAGCAACAGCGTATAGCCGTCGGCCGGCGCGCGCGTGACCGCTTCGGCGGCAATGTTGGTGCCGGCGCCCGGCCGGTTCTCGACCACGACCGGCTGGCCGAGTTGTTCGGATAATTTTTGCGCGATCAGGCGGGCGATGATGTCGGACGCGCTGCCGGCGGCAAATCCGACGAGGAGATGCACCGCGCGCGCCGGATAGGCTTGCGCCAGCGCGAGCCGCGATGCGGCGGGGAGCGCCGCGGCGCCCGTTGCCAGCGACAGCAAAGTCCGGCGTGACAGATTCATGTTCATTCCGCCTTGATGTGGCCGGCGCGGATCACTTCCGCCCATTTTTCCGTTTCGTCGGCAACCAGCTTGCTGAAAGCGGCCGGCGACAGCCGAAGCGGCGCGTCGCCGAATTCGGCGATCCGCCGCGTGATCGCCGGATCGTCGAGCGCGCGACTGAGCGCTGAGCCGAGCGTGTCGATGATCGCGGCCGGCGTGTCGCGGGGCGCGGCAAGTCCGACATAGATGCTGGCTTCGAAGCCCGGCAAAAATTCGGCCATGGCCGGAACATCGGGCAGCACCGCCGCGCGCGTCGGGCTGGTCACCGCCAAGGCGCGCAGTTTCCCTGCCCGCACCTGTTCGATCGTCGACGGGAAGGTGCCGAAATAGGCCTGGACCTGGCCGCCGAGCAGGTCGACCACGGCCGGCCCGCCGCCGCGATACGGCACATGCACCATGTCGACCCCGGTCTTGGTGCGGAACAGTTCCCAGAACATGTGCGGCGCGCTGCCGACACCGGCCGAGGCCATGGTGACCTTGCCTGGATTGCTCTTGGCATAAGCGATCAGCTCGGGAACCGATTGCACCGGCAGCGACGGGTTGACGACGAGCAGGCCCGAGCCGCGCGAAATCGTGGCGATGGCGGAGAAATCGCGAACGATATTGAAATTGAGGTTCTGATAGAGCGTCGCATTCCAGGCGTCGGCCGACGTGGTCTGCAACAGCGTGTAACCGTCGGGCGCCGATTTCGCCACCGCTTCCGCGGCAAGAGTGGCGCCGGCACCCGGGCGATTCTCGACGATGAACTGCTGGCCAAGCTGCTGCGACAGCCATTGCGCCATCACCCGCGCATAGGTGTCGCTGATGCCGCCCGGCGGGTAACCGGAAATAATCTTCGCCGGCCGGTCGGGATAGGTTTGTGCCGCGGCGACAGCGGACAGCGCCGGAAGGGCCATGGCGCCCGCGGTCAGTTGCAAAAATTCGCGGCGGGGAAGTTTCACGTCGTCCATCCCATAAAAAACGGCAGATCATTCGGCCTTGATATTGGCGAACTTGTTCACCTTGGCCCACTTCTCGGTCTCGTCGGCGATGAACTTGCCGAAGTCGGCGGGCGAGCCGGCAAACACGCCGCAGCCGAGATCGTCGAGGCGCTTGCGCATCCCGGGATCGGCCAGCGCGGCGTTGACCTCTTTGTTGAGTCTCGCGACGACGTCCGGCGGCGTTCCGGCGGGCGCCGCGACACCGTACCAGCCGCTCGCCTCGTAGCCCGGCAGAAATTCGGCGATCGCCGGAACGTCCGGCAAAACGTCCTGGCGCTTGGCGCTGGTGACGCCGAGCGCGCGCACCCGGCCGTCCCTGATATAGCCGAGCGACGCCGGCATGACGCCGAACATCACCTGCATCTGGCCGCTGAGCAGATCGGGCATCGCCGCCGACTCGCCGCGATAAGGGACATGGGTGAGGTTGACGCCGGCCATCAACTTGAACAATTCGCCGGCGACATGCAGCGGCGTACCGACGCCGCCGGACGCCATGTTGATCTTGCCGGGATTGGCCTTGGCGTAGGCGATGAATTCCGGGATCGTCTTCGCCGGCACGTTCGGGTTCACTTCCATCACCAGGGGAATAAGCGAAATGCTCGCCACCGGCGCGGCGTCGTGCATGAAATTGAAATGCAGGTCGCTGTAGATCGACGGGTTGATCGCGTTGGCCGACATGGCGAGCAGCAGCGTGTAGCCGTCCGGCGCCGCTTTCAGCGCGAATTCGGTGCCGATATTGCCGCTGGCGCCTGCCCGATTATCGACCACCACCGGCTGGCCGAGCCGGTCCGACAGCCATTGCGCCATCAGCCGGCCGACGATGTCCGGCGAGCCGCCCGGCGGGATTTGCACGACCAGATGCAGCGGCCGCGACGGATAGTCGTCGGCCTTGGCGATGCGGGCCAGTGCCGGGCTCGCCGCCGCACCCGTCGCCACTATCAGAAAATTCCGGCGTGAACGCTTCATGACGAACAGCTCCTCAGCAGCCAACGATTTAGGCTCACTCAGCTTTGATTCCTGCGGCACGGATCACCTTGCCCCATCGTTCGGTCTCGGTGGCGATGACTTTGCCGTACTCCGCCGGCGTCAGCGGCGCCGTCATGCTGCCGAGCTCGGCGAATTGCGCCTTGACCTTCGGATCGTTCAAGCCGGCATTGATGGCGGCGTTGAGCTTGTCGATGATCTCGGGCGGCGTGGCGCGCGGCGCGCCGATGCCGTTCCACAGATTGGCTTCGTAGCCCGGCACGAATTCGCCGATCGCCGGAATGTCCGGAAACAGTTCCGAGCGTTTCGCGGTGGTGACGCCGAGCGCGCGCAGCTTGCCGGTCCTGATGAACTCGGCCGCGCCCGAGAGCGTGTTGAAATCGCAATTCACCTGGCCGGCGATCAGGTCGGTCAGCGCCTGCGGCTCGCCGCGATAGGCGACATGCACCGTCTCGATGCCGGTCATGATCTTGAACATCTCGCCGGACACATGGGTGACGGTGCCGCTGCCGGCCGACGCAACCGTAATGCCGGGATGCGCTTTGGCATAAGCGATGAATTCGGGGATGGTTTTTGCCGGGAATGTCGGATTGACCAGCATGACGAAAGCGCCGCGGCTGACGCTCGCCACCGGCGCGATGTCGCGGATGAAATCGAAGTTGAGGTGCTCGTAGAGCGCGCCGTTGGTGAACGACGCCGTCGACACCATCAGGATGGTGTAGCCGTCGGGCGGCGCATTCACCACCGATTCGGTGGCGATATTGGTGCCGGCGCCGGGGCGGTTGTCGATGACGACCGTTTGGCCGAGATGCTCCGACATGGCCTGGCCGATCAGGCGCGCGGTGATGTCGAGCCCGCTGCCGGCGGCAAAGCCGACGACGAAGTGGATCGGCCGTACCGGATAATCGAGCGCGGCGGCGAAACGCGGCAGCGCCGGCAGCGCGGCCGCGGTAGCGGCAAGTTGCAGAAAGCGGCGGCGGGCAAATCTCATGATGGCGTTCGCGAGCAGCTTAAGGCAATTCGGAGATCAGTTTCACCGCCTCGGCCTCGGGCCAGGCCCGCACCGTGCGCGTGCGCACATTGCCCGCAGCCGCGAGCGTCATGGCGAATTTGGCGATGATGTCGCCGTCCGCCGCCTCGACGATGGCGAGCAGATCGCAATCGCCGGTGGTCAGATAAATCGCCTTGATGTCGACGCCCATCCTCTTGCCGAGCTCGCGCGCGGCCTGGGCGCGCTTCGGCGTCTCCTTGACCGAGCGGATGCCCTGTTCGGTCCAGTTCAGCGACAAGATGAATGTCGGCATGAAATCCTCCCTTTTGTCGCTTGCAGTTGCCGATGCGGCAGCGTTGCCAGCACGCTACACCGCGGCTTTGAACCTAGGAAGAGCCGAACGGTCGCACCATTTTGGCATTGTTACATTATTCTACCTTACCAGGTGTCTGGCGCGCGTTGCTCGCCGACACGAAAATGCTCTAGCATCAGCGCGGGCGATCGAGAGTCGAAAGCATATGGCGTCGCATCAGGCGCACGAGCATGGCCACGGTCATCATCATGACCATCACGGCCATCACCACGGTCACCACCATGGCCACAGCCATGCGCCGGCAACGTTCGGATCCGCTTTCGCCATTGCCACGGTTCTCAATATAGCGCTGGTCGCAATTCAAGCGGCTTACGGCGTGCTGGCGCATTCCATGGCGCTCCTCGCCGATGCCGGCCACAATGCCGGCGACGTGCTGGCGCTGGTCTTGGCCTGGGGCAGCCACGCCATCTCGCAAAAACATCCGACCGAGCGCTACACCTACGGCTTCCGCTCATCGTCGATCATTGCGGCGCTGATCAACGCCACGATCCTTCTGGTGGTGACCGGCGCCATCGCCTGGGCGGCGCTCGAGCGCCTGTTCGCGCCGCAGCCGGTCGCCGGCGCGACCGTGATGGTGGTGGCGGCGCTCGCTATTCTCATCAACGGCGCCGCCGCCGCGGTCCTGGCGCGCGGCAACACCTCTGACCTCAACGTCTATGGCGCGTTCCTGCATCTCGTCGCCGACGCCGCGGTCTCCGCAGGCGTGGTCGTCGCCGGCTTGGTCATCCTGCTCACCGGCTGGCTGTGGGTCGATCCGGTCGCGAGTCTTTTGATTTCCGGCGTGATCGTGTGGAGCACGTGGGGGCTCTTGCGCGACGCCGCGAAAATGTCGCTGCAGGGCGTGCCGCCGCAGATCGATCCCGGCGCGGTGCGCGTCTATCTGCAATCGCTGCCCGCGGTCGTCGAGGTGCACGACCTGCACATCTGGCCGATGAGCACCACCGAGACGGCGCTGACCTGCCATCTGGTGATGCCGGACGGCGATCCGCAGCCCGATTTTCTCGACGTGGTCTATGTCGGCTTGCAGCAGCGCTTCGGCATCGGCCACCCGACCATCCAGATCGAGCGCGGCGACCGGCCGTGCAAGTTGTCGCCGGAACATATCGTTTGAACCGTGCCAAGAAGAAGCCCGCGCCGTGCGCCGACGCGGGCTTCCATTCGTTTTCGCCGAGCGAACGTTACGCCGGCAGGATGGCGACGATTTCCAACGTGTTCGGATCGATGATCAAGAGCTGATCGCCGACCACGACATACTCGAAGCCGCGGTATTCCGGAACGATGGTCACGACCTCGGGCGGCAGCACCGCGACGTGAACGGTCCTGGGAACGGCCACGCCGACGCGGATGTTGAAGTCCGCATGGTCGACACGCGCCACGTTGCGATCGCCGACGATGACGTCCTTGATCTTGGTGCGCTGGTCCTGCGAGAGCTGGACCGAAGCGCCGCCGGCACGGCCGCTGGTGCCGCTTCTGCTGCGCCTGGCCTGGGACCGCCTTGCCGCGATCCTGGTCCTGGCTTGCCGTCTGGATCCGGCTCGGTCGTTGGCCTATGCGCTGCCTGTTCGGTGCCGCGCTGGTTTTGCGCACCGCCTGGCCTGCTTGCCCGTTGCCCTGAGCGCCACGCTGGTTCTGCGGGCCGCGCTGCTCTTGAGCGCCGCGCTGAGGTGTCGAGGACTTCTTGGGTTCCTCCTGGGAGAAGCCCTTGCCCTCCGGGCTGGAGCCCTGTGGGGTGGATGTCGACGGTTCGATTTGCGCGTTGCCGCCGGACGGAGTGCTCATCGCGCCGCCTGGATTGCCCTGATGTTGCTGGGCGCCCTGGGATTGCATCGCGCCGCCTTGTGGGCCGGCATTCTGCGCTACGGCAAATGACGTACACCCGATCAGGGCTGTCATCGCGACCGTAGCCAATAGCTTGTTCCTCATCATGTTCCTCTTTGGTGTCGTCCCTCTTCGAGCCCGTGAACATTGAAGTTCGCATGCCGCCCGGGCTCGTTATGTGCTTCAGGGTAACCCTTCTCGCCCACGCCAGTTCCGCCACACCACGCTGACTTATCTGCGCGCCAGTCTGAGGTGCGACATTTCGCGAACATCTCGTCGCGACAGAAATCTGTTCCGATGACGGAACCAAAATGACACGGCGATGTTGCGGTCAGGGTGCAGTCCGGGGTCACGCAATGTCACACATGGGATTTGAATTGTCCGATCTCGCAACCGGCATGACCTCGACCATTGCGCTGAAGGAGCCGTTGCCGGATTTCCCCGACGCAACGCGTCCCGGCGAGTTTCTCAATGCGCTGCCGGCCGCCATTTACCTGACCGACGCCGCGGGGCGGATCACCTACTTCAACGAAGCGGCAGCCACGATGTGGGGCCGCCGGCCGAAGCTCAACGTCGATCTGTGGTGCGGCTCGTGGCGGCTGTTCTGGCCCGACGGCACGCCGATGCCGCACGACGCCTGCCCCATGGCGATCACCTTGAAGGAACGCCGCGCGGTGCGCGGCGGCCAGGCCATCGCCGAGCGGCCCGACGGCAGCCGCGTGCCGTTCATGGCGTTTCCGACGCCGTTGCACGATGCCTCCGGCGCCTTCGTCGGCGCCGTCAACATGCTGGTCGACATGAGCGAGCACCAGCGCGCCGAACAGGTGTCGCATCGCCTCGCCGCGATCGTCGAAACGTCCGCTGACGCCATCATCAGCAAGGACCTCAACGGCGTGATCGCCACCTGGAACAAGGGCGCCGAGCGGCTGTTCGGCTATCTCGAGCAGGAGGTCGTCGGCAAGCCGATCACGATGCTGATTCCCGAACAGCATCGCGACGAAGAGGCGCGGATCCTGGAACGCATCCGCAGCGGCGAACGCATCGAACATTTCGAGACCGTGCGCCGGCGCAAGGATGGCACCCTGGTGTCGATCTCGCTTACCGTATCGCCAATCACCGACGACGCCGGCCGCATCGTCGGCGCCTCGAAGATCGCCCGCGACATCACCGAGCAGAAGCGCCGCGAAGAGCAGATCAACCTGCTCGCCCGCGAGGCCGACCACCGCACCAAGAACCTCTTGGCGCTGGCGCAAGCCACCGTGCATCTCACCAACG
Organism: uncultured beta proteobacterium; assembly: GCA_963816915.1. Lineage (GTDB taxonomy): Bacteria > Pseudomonadota > Gammaproteobacteria > Burkholderiales > Casimicrobiaceae > PALSA-1003. Next base: position 53,731 of record CAWFMK010000004.1, on the reverse strand, counting down.
GCGAGACCGCGGCCGAGCTCAAGAGCGCGATCGAAGGCCGGCTCCGCGCCTTGGCCAATGCGCATACGCTACTCGCGCAATCGCGCTGGGCCGGCGCCGATCTGCGCAACCTGGCGCTCGAGGAATTGTCGCCCTACTGCGCGGAAGACGACGGCAAAGACGGTTCGCGGGCGCGGATCGAAGGCCCGAGCCTGATGCTGGAGCAGCAGCCGGCGCAAGCCATCGCGCTGGCGCTGCACGAGCTGACCACCAACGCCGTCAAATACGGCGCGCTGTCGATTCCGTCGGGGCGGATCGCGCTGACCTGGCGGCTGCAATCGGGCAACCGGTTGTTCGTGCGCTGGGTCGAAAGCGGCGGACCTCAGGTGACACCGCCGGTGCGTAAAGGCTTTGGCACCCGCGTCATGGCGCGCATCTGCGAGCAACTCAACGGCGAGCTCAAATTCGATTGGCGCGCCGACGGCCTGATCTGCGACATCGTCATCGATATCTGAGCGACCCGATATCCGGACCGGCCGCTATGGCCATAGTCGCCGGCTGGCGAGCCGCGCGCCCTCGACCAGCGCCTTGAACTTTGCCCAGACGATCGACGGATGCACTTCGTTCGATCCGGCGAACGAAGCAAAACCGCAATCGGCTCCGGCGATGACGCGCTCGCGGCCCACGATCGAGGCAAATCGCGCGAGCCGCTGCGCCACCAGTTCGGGATGCTCCACCAGCACGGTCGACTGCGTGATCACGCCGGGGATCAGAATTTTGTCGTCCGGGATTTTGATCCGCTGCCAGTCTTCCCATTCGTGCTCGTGGCGCGGATTGGCGGCCTCGAACGAATAGGCGCCGGCGCGCACTTGCAAAATGATATCGACGATGTCCTTGAGCTGCATGTCGTGGATGCGCGGGCCCATATTGATGCTGTAGCAGGTGTGGAAGCGAATCCGGTCCTCGGGGATTCCGGACAGCGCCGCGTTGAGCGCCTCGACGCGCAGCTCGGCCCATTTGCGGCAGGCGGCGATGTCGAGGTCCGGCCGCGTGATGTAATAGGTCACCAGGAACGGATCGTCGATCTGCAACAGAAATCCGGCGTCGACGATCGCGCGGTATTCCTCGCGCATCGCTTCGGCGATGGCGAAGACGTAAGCCTCCGGCGTCGGATAATATTCGTTCGGCGTGGTCGCCTCGACATTGGACGGCGCGATGGCCGGCACGAAAGCCTCGGCCGCGCCGACGCCCACGAGCGCCGCCTTGAGCGTCTCGAGATCGGCCTTGAGCGCGGCGTGGCCCTTGTACGCAATGGGCCCGGCGCAAACCATCAATGCGCGGCGGCGCCGGGCGCTGACCTGCTCGGCGACCGTCGGACTTATAATATTCGGGGAAATCGCGCGTCTCGCGCGTATTGGCGAACGGACTCGGCCGAAAGCCTTCGCGCTTTTCCAGCCCGCTCAAGCGCGACGCCGCGTAGGTGATGAAGCTGGGCTTCCCCATTTCGCCGTCGCTGACGACGTCGAGGCCGGCGTCGACCTGCTGGCGCACGCAGTCGCGCACCGCGCTGCGCACCCGTTCGGCGTAGGCCTGCTCGTCGATCGCGTTGCCGTCCATGCGCGCCAGCATCAGCTCGAACAGATCGTCCGGCCGCGGCAGGCTGCCGACGTGCGTGGTCAGGATGCGTTCGGTGCTGCGTTGCATTTTTTTGCTTCCGGCTGAGAGCGTTCGCGACTATGGCATTGTCGAACCGGGCGCGGCAATCGACGCGGCCGTGCGCCTGCCGCATGCGCCCTATTCCGCCGCGCAAGCTTGCACGACGATCGTGTGTTCAAGATACTCGCTGCCGATCGGCCGCGCGCTTCGGCGACGCAAAACAAAAGAGAGACCCGATGAGGAAACTGCTGCAAGGCGCCGCGTGGGCAGCGTGGGCGCTTGCCCTCTGCGTGACGGCCGCCCACGCGCAAGCCGATTTTCCGTCGCGGCCGATCAAGATGTATGTGCCGTTTCCGCCCGGCGGCGGCATCGACGTCACCGCGCGGATCGCCGCCGAAAAGCTTTCGGAGATTCTCGGCCAGCAGATCGCCATCATCAACCAGGGCGGCGGCGGCGGCGCCATCGCGACCGACGCCGTGGTGCGGGCCGATCCCGACGGCTATACGCTGCTCTACCACTCGGTCACCGGCATCACCCACGCCGCCGTCACCGAAAACCTGTCCTACGACTGGCTGCGCGATCTGGCGCCGGTCTCGCTGATCGCCCGCTTCGCGCCGGTGATGATCGTCTCGCCGACATTGCCGGTGCAGACCATGGCGGACTTCATCGCGCTGTTGAAAGCCAATCCCGGCAAATACAGCTACGGCTCGTCGGGGACCGGCACCGCCGTGCATCTCGCCACCGAGCTGTTCAAGCAGAAAGCCCAAGTCGACATCGTCCACGTGCCGTATCGCGGCACCGTTGCGGTGCTGCCGGACCTGATATCCGGACGCGTCGTCATGATGATCGATGGCGTGCCCGCCGAAACCAAGAACATCCAGAGCGGCGTCGTGCGGGCGCTGGCGGTGACGACCGCCACCCGCTCGCCGTCGATCCCCGACGTGCCGACCATGCGCGAAGTCGGCCTGGACTACGAGGTGCCGTTCTGGACCGGGCTCTATGCGCCGATCCGCACGCCGCAGGCGATCGTCGACAAGCTCACGGCCGCGGCCAACCAGGCCATGCACGACCCGGCTGTCACCAAGCGGCTGGCCGATATCGGCACCGAAGGGGTCGGCTCGTCTCCGGCCGCGCTTGACGCGGCCACCCGCGAGCAGTTCGCGCTGTATCGGAAGATCGTGCGCGACAATCCGGCGCTGCTCAGCGGGCAGTAACGCGCGGCCTCACGCCGTCTTCTGCACCTTCAGGCCGAGCTCGGCGATGGTTTCTTCGCGCATGATGAATTTCTGGATCTTGCCGGTCACCGTCATCGGGAACGCATCGACGAACTTGACGTAGCGCGGCACTTTATAGTGCGCGATCTGGTCGCGGCAGAACGTTTTGATCTCCTCATCGTTGGCGGTCACACCGGGCCGCAGCTTGACCCAGGCGCAAATCTCCTCGCCGTAGCGGTCGTCCGGCACGCCGATCACCTGCACGTCCTGGATTTTCGGATGCCGGTACAGAAATTCCTCGATCTCGCGCGGATAGACGTTCTCGCCGCCGCGGATCACCATGTCCTTGATGCGGCCGACGATGTTGCAATAGCCCTCGGCGTCGATGGTGGCGAGGTCGCCGGTGTGCATCCAGCGCGCGGCGTCGATCGCCTCGCGGCTGCGCTCCTCGTCGCCCCAATAGCCGAGCATCACCGAATAGCCGCGGGTCAACAATTCGCCCGGCGTGCCGGGCGGCACGATGCGGCCGTTCAGATCGACGATCTTCACTTCGAGATGCGGCTGGATGCGGCCGACCGTGGAGACGCGGCGCTCCAGCGGATCTTCGGTCGAGCTTTGGAAGCTGACCGGTGAGGTCTCGGTCATGCCGTAGGCGATGGTGATCTCGGACAGGTTCATCTTGGCGACGCACCGCTTCATCACCTCGATCGGGCACGGCGAGCCGGCCATGATGCCGGTGCGCAGCGATTTCAGATCGAATTTTTCAAAGTCCGGATGGTCGAGCTCGGCGATGAACATGGTCGGCACGCCGTGCAGCGCGGTGCAGCGTTCCTCGGCCACCGTTTCCAAGGTCACCAGCGGATCGAAACCCTCGCCGGGAAACACCATGCAGGCGCCGTGGGTCACCGCCGCGAGATTGCCCAACACCATGCCGAAGCAGTGATAGAGCGGCACCGGAATGCAGAGCCGGTCTTCCGGCGTCAGCCGCATCGCCTCGCCGATGAAATAGCCGTTGTTGAGGATGTTGTGATGCGACAGCGTCGCGCCCTTGGGGAATCCGGTGGTGCCCGAGGTGAACTGGATGTTGATCGGCTCGTCGAATTGCAGGATCGGCGCAAGCTCGGCGATGCGCTTTGATTCCGCGTCGCCGCCGCGGGAAAGAATCTCGGAGAACTTGAACGTGCCGGGATGCCAGCTGTCGCCGAGCAGCACCACCGAACGCAGCGCCGGCAGCCGCGCCGATTCGAGTTTTCCGGGCGTGGCGTGGCCGAGCTCCGGCGCCAGCTCGCGCAGCATGCCGACATAGTCCGAGGTCTTGAAACGCTCGGCGAGAATCAGCGCCTTGCAGCCGACTTTGTTGAGCGCGTATTCCAGCTCGGTGACGCGATAGGCCGGATTGATGTTGACCAGGATCAGCCCGGCCTTGGCGGTGGCGAATTGGGTCAGCACCCATTCCGAATTGTTGGGCGACCAGATGCCGATGCGGTCGCCGGGCTCGAGCCCGAGCGTCAGCAATCCGGCGGCGAGCTTGTCGACCTCGTTGCGCAATTCGCCGTAGGTGAGCCGCACCTTCTGGTGCCGCACGACCAGCGCCGGCCGAGCCGCATGTTTGTCGCAGACCGCGTCGAAGAACTGCCCGATGGTCTCGCCGATCAGCGGCACCTCGCTGGCGCCGTGGACATAGCTTTGCTTGAGGGCGGCCATCGCGTTTCCTCCGGATTTGTCGAGTAATGTAGCCCGGATTGAGCGTCAGCGAAATCCGGGGACAGCGTTTCAACCGCACTGATCGTTCCCGGATTTCGCTTCGCTCAATCCGGGCTACGGGCTACCGCGCAACCCCGCCTGCTTGAGCAGCGGATAAGTCACATCGCGAAACTCGCGCATGCCTTCGATATAGCGCGGCCACGACAGCAGCACGCCGTCGAAGCCGGCCTGCGACAGCCGCGCCAAGCCGTCGACGATCTGCTCCTTGGTGCCGATCAGCGGAAAACCGCCCCAGCCCGAGATCATCATCTCGGCCATGGCCTTGCGGCGCGCTTCCGGATAGTCGCGCTGATTGATCTCGGCGCCCATCGTGTCGATGACGTTGCGGGCGGCGACCCAGTCGCCCTTCTCGTGCACATAATAATCGTAGAACGCGCGCGCCTCCGCCTCGGTCTCGGCCTGGATCACGGTGGCGTTGGTCCACACTTTCACCTCGCGGCCGTACTCTTCGCGCGCCAGGCGATGATAGGCCTCGACATGGGCGATGTGGGTGGCGAGGTCGTGGGTGCGGATATTGGTGAAGACCAGATCGCAGTGCTTGCAGGCGAAATGCCGGCCGCGCTCCGAGGAGCCGGCATTCATGATCGCCGGATAGGGATGCTGGATCGGTTTTGGCTCAAGGTAGCCGCCCTTGATCTTGTAGAAGCGGCCTTCGTGATCGAAGCGCTCGTCCTCGGTCCACAATCGCTTGACGATGCCGAGCCATTCCTCGGCGCAGGCGTAGCGGTCCTCGTGATTGAGCAGCGAGATGCCGAACATTTCCATCTCGGGATAATTCCAGCCGTTGACCACGTTGAGCGTGTAGCGGCCCTGGGAAATGTGATCGATGACGGTGGATTGCTTGGCGGCGATGATCGGGTGATTGAGCGCGACGTGCGAGGTCGAGATCACGCCGGCGGCTTGCGTCGCGCCGGCGATGCCGGCCGCCCAGGTATAGGTCTCGAAACCCGGCCCTTGCGGGTCGGTCGCGCCGCCAAAGCCGCGCCAGCGCGCCACCGGCACCAGCGCCTCGAAATCCATGTCGTCGGCGAGCTTCGCCAGCGTCACCGTATTGGGCCAGGTGATCTCGAGCCGGCCGTCGAGATCGGACATGACGCAGCCGGAATTGAGATTGGTCTGGAAGGTGCCGAGCTTGAGCTTGCGGCCGCCGAAGGCCGGATTGGTGTCGCGCCGGTCCTTTTGCTGCGCCCTCATGCCGGCCAAATCCTGAAGGTCACGGCGCGATTAAGTCAAGAAGGCGGCTTCGCCATCGCCGGAACCCTCCGGCACGTCCAACGTTATCGACCCAACACCAATAAAGTGTGGAGATGACGATGGACTGGAACCGCGTTGAAGGAAACTGGAAGCAGACCAAAGGCAAGGTCAAGGAGAAGTGGGGTCAGCTCACCGACGACGATCTGACCACGATCAACGGCAAGCGCGACCAGCTCGAAGGCAAGATCCAGGAGCGCTATGGCTTGGCAAAAGACATGGTGCGCAAGGACGTCGACGACTGGCTGAAGGCGCAAGACAAAGCCGCCTAGATCGCGCACAGCACGCGCGAATGCGCGACAGCGGGGACGGGCCATGGGCTCGTCCCCGCGCCGTTTTGGGAACTCCCATCGCGGCCCATTGGTTGTCTCAAAAGAACAGCAACAGCGTTGAGAGAATGTCCATGAACTCTCCTCAGGACCGCTCCGTATTCGGACAACGGCACCTGCAAAGCGAGCAACGCACCGTGGTGCCGACCCAACAGGCGCGCCAGGGCGTGACCGGGCATAATGTGCGTTACGTGCTCGGCATCGGCCTCGCCGCGGCGATCGTTGCTTTTGTGGTGCTCTACGCCATCTATTTTGCTTAAAAACTTCCTCCTCGCCGGATCGATATTGCGGCGAATGTCCATCCCGAATGGGTTCGATTGGGATGGTTCGCGCGCCCGGCTTGGCGTAAAATGAGCCAAGCCGTGACAGAAGATTTCGGCAGGGAGGAATTGAAGATGCTCGCAGTTCTGGCAATCGGATTCATGCTGGCGATCTGGGTGGTCGTCATCTGGGGCGCCGCCTACTTCAACCAGAACGTCAATTGATCGAGTTGCACGGCGGCCGTGGCGGCCGGCGGGCATGGTCGCCGGCATCCTTTCCCTAATACTTTACCGCTGCCACGAGCCGCCACGCGCATTCCATATTGCGGTTGTTAACCCTTGAAGCTCCTGCCGCCGGATAGCCGTGCCTGTGAAAAGGAAAAAAAACCGAACCAAGCGGAACCTGACGGCCGGCCCCGCGTTGCGTGCTGTGGGGGAAACCGCAATGCGTGGTCAGCGCCGGAAGCCGGCCGCGGCACCGTCCGGCATCGACGTCTTTATCGATCTCGACCAGGCTGCGTTGGATGCCATTCCGACGGGCCTTTGCGTGTGCACGGCGGAAGGCGCGCTCATTCGTTACAACCGCCGCGCCGTCGAGCTGTGGGGCCGCGCACCGCGGGTCGGCGATCCGAACGAGCAACGCGGCTCCGGCTTTCGGCGCTATCAGGCCGACGGCGCTCCCCTGCCCTTTGCCTCCACGCCGGTCGGCGGCGTGTTGCGCTCCGGTCAGCCGGTCGTGGGTGCCGAGGTCGTTATCGAGCAACCCGACGGGACGCGGGTGCCGGTGCTGATGAACGTCGCCCCGCTCAAGAGCAGGTCGGGCCGGCTGCAAGGCGCGATATGCAGCTTCCAGGCCCTGACCGAACGCAAGCGCATCGAGGAAGCGCTGCGCGCCAGCGAAGCCGAATTGCAATCGGTCATCAACCGCACGCCGTTCATGCTGGTGCGCTGCAGCCGCGATCTGCATTACCGTTTCGTCAGCCAGGCCTATGCGCAACTGGTCGGCGCTCCGCGCGAACAGATCATCGGCAAGACCATCGCCGAAGCGATCGGCGACAAGGGCTTCAACACGCTGCGGCCGCACATTGAAAGGGTGCTGCGCGGCGAAGCGACGGAATTCGATTGCGAGATCGACTTTCCGGTAGCCGGGACGCGCCGCCTGCATATCGCCTACCGGCCGGAAACCGATGCCGACGGCAAGGTCGACGGCTGGATCGCGTCGCTGCTCGACATCACCGAGCAAAGCCGCGCCGTGCAGGCGCGCGAGCAGCTCGCCAGCATCGTCGAATCGTCCGGCGACGCCATCGTCAGCAAGGACCTCGACGGCATCATCATCAGCTGGAACAAAGCCGCCGAGCGGCTGTTCGGCTACGCGGCCGAAGACAGTCATCGGCAAGTCGATCACTATCCTCATTCCGGAGGAGCTGCACGACGAGGAACCGAAGATTCTCGAGCGCATCCGCCGCGGCGACAGCCTCGACCACTACGAGACGATCCGGCAGCGCAAAGACGGCAGCCGGCTTCCGGTTTCGCTCAGCGTCTCGCCGGTCAGGGACGCGCATGGTGTTATCATCGGCGCGTCGAAGATCGCTCGCGACATCACCGCGCGCAAAGAGGCCGAGCACGAGCGCGACCGCATCGAGGGCGAGTTGCGCGAGCTCAGCGCAAAGCTCGAGCAGGAAGTCGAACGGCGGACGCTGGAGCGCGACCGCATCTGGAACGTCTCCGAGGATTTGCTCGGCGTCGCGAATTTCGACGGCTATTTCCTTTCCATGAATCCGGCCTGGAGCCGGCTCCTCGGCTGGAGCGAGGACGAGATCAAGGCGATGCATGTCAGCGCGCTGCGCCATCCCGACGACACCGCCCATTCCGAGGCCGGCCGCGAGCAGCTGGCGCAAGGCGTGCCGACGGTGCGGATGGAGAACCGGTTCCGCCACAAGGACGGCTCCTGGCGCTGGTTGCAATGGACCATGACCGAGCATGACGGGCTGATCTACGTCGCCGGCCGGCACGTCACCGCGGAAAAGGAATCCGCCGCCGCCCTGCAACACGCGCAGCGGCAAACCGCCCATTTACAGAAAATGGAGGCGATCGGGCAGTTGACCGGCGGCGTCGCCCACGACTTCAACAATCTTTTGATGATCGTCAGCGGCCACGCGCAAAGCCTGAAGAAGCGCTTGAGCGAGCCGCGCGACATCCGCGCCTTGCAGGCCATCGAAATGGCGGCGACCCGCGGCGAGAATTTGACGCGGCAATTGCTGGCCTTCTCGCGCACGCTGCCGCTCAACCCGACCGTGATCAACCTCGCCGACACGGTGGCCGCCATTCGCGACGTGCTGGCCGGCACCATGCACGTCAATATCGAGTTCCTGATCGATGTTCCCGCCGCCACGTGGCCGGTCTGCGTCGACAAATCCGAGCTCGAACTGGCGCTGGTCAATCTCGCGGTCAATGCCCGCGATGCCATGCCCGACGGCGGGCGCATAGCGATCACGGCGCTAAACGCTTCGTTGAGCGCCCACGACGTGCCGAACGGCGCGGCCGGCGACTATGTCGCGCTGTCCGTCGCCGATACCGGTTGCGGCATTCCGGCCGATCTGTTGCCGCGCGTGGTCGAGCCATTCTTCACCACCAAGGGGCCGGACAAGGGCACCGGTCTCGGCCTGTCCCAGGTCTACGGCCTGGCGCACCGCTCCGGCGGCACGGTGCAGATCGCGAGCGAAATCGGCCATGGCACCAAGGTCACGATCTATCTGCCGCGCGGCGAGGCGCCGGTCGCCGCGCCGTCGCCGGAAGATACCTCGCGCTTTATGGCGGCCGACCGGCGCACCATCCTCGTGGTGGAAGACAATAAGGACGTCAAGAACGTCGCCGTCTCGCTATTGGAGCAGCTCGGCTACAAAACCATCGCCGTGGAATCGGCGTCCGAAGCCCTCGATGTGCTGGCCTCGGGGCAGACGGTCAATCTGATCTTCACCGACGTCGCCCTGCCCGGCCAGCTCGACGGCTTGGCGCTGGCGCGCAAGGTCACCGACCGCTACGGCACCATTCCGATCGTGCTGACCACCGGCTACACGCGCGCCTTCGACAGCGATCCGGAATTTCCGGTGCTACGCAAGCCCTATCAGATTTCAGCGCTCGGCCGGCTGATCCATCAGGCGCTTTATCCGCAGAGCGCCGGCACAGCGCATTAGAGTTAGGGCGCGGACGCCTTCCCTATTCCGCCGCGGTCGCCATCGCCACACGCGGCCAGGACGGACTGGGCACCGGCTGCCACCATTTCGCAACGCCGAGCTCTTTGGTGATGACGTTCGCGGCGTTGTAGCCCGGGCTGCCGGTGACTGCGCCGCCGGTGTGGCTGCTGGCGCCGCAGAGGTAAAGTCCCTTCATCGGCGTGGTGTAGCGGCCGAGGTCGGGTGTCGGCCGGTTGCCGCCGAGTTGCGACGGCATGTAGGCGCCGACGTGGTGGCTGCCCCTGACCATGTTGATGCAATGCCGTTCGATGTCGAGCGGCGAGAACACCGCCTTGGCGACCACGTTCTTGTCGGTGAGGTTGGGCGCGAACTCGCGCCATTGCGACAGCAACCGATCGGCGACTTCGTCCTTACGCTTGTCCCAGTTCTGCGGATCGCCATCGAGATCGTACGGCGCCCACGGCCACCAGAACGCGACGTGCTTGCCGGCAGGCGCAATCGAGGGATCGAATTTCGACGAGCAGGTGCCGTTGCCGGCGAAATAGGTCGGCAGCTTCTGCTCATGGATCTCGTCGAAGATACGATCGATCTGCTTCGGTGGTGTCGGCGCCGAAAATCATGTTCCAGGCGCGTGCCACATCCGGGTCCCAGGCTTCCGCCTTCTCGTAGCGCGGCGCCTCGTTGAGCGCGAGGTGCAAGGTCACCAGGCTGTGCGAGCACCATTTGAATCCCTTGATGCCCTCGACCACGTTCGCCGAAAAATTCTGCTCGCCGGCTAGTCTGATGGTCTGCGGCGCGTCGATGGCACTGGCGACGAACCTGGCCGAATAGGTGTCGCCGTTCTGCAGGCGGACACCCGTTACGCCTTTTGAATCCGAGGTGATGGCGCTGACATGGGCGTTGCGGACGAGCGTCGCGCCGTTGTCCTCGAGGAGCCGCTCGAGCGCGAGCGCAACCGAGCCGGCGCCGCCGACCGGCAGTCCGAGCTTGGTCAGGCGGCTGAGCAGCCGCGGAAAGAACGCACCGACTCCGGGCACGTTCTCGATCGCGATCGCGTGCAGGATGCAGTTGAAGAACATGCGAACGTATTCGCTCTCGAAATTGCGCTCGACCGCCTGATGCAGGGTCATCGGCATGTAGGAGAGCAGATCGTCCCACTGCGGGCCGCTGAGCCTTTTGCCGAGCTCGGCCGGAGGCAGCGGCACCGAGTACATGAACTCCGTCATCACCGGACCCATCTCGGTGACGAAACGCTGGCAGAGCTCTTTGTAACGCTTGGCGTCGTTTTGCGAGAAGCGCGCGATGGATTTGGCGGTGCTCTCGACGCTGCGGTGGATGGTCAGCGCCTTGCCGTCGCGGAACACCTGGGCGTGCTGCACCTCGGGATAGATGTAGGCGAGGCCGTATTTGTGCAGCTCGAGATCGGACAGGACCGGCCCCTCGCCGATGAAATGATAGGAGGAGTGCGAGTTGTGCTTAAAACCCGGCGCGACGAATTCGCTGGTGTGAGCAGCCGCCGCCCATCGCATCGTTGCGCTCGATGACCGCGATCTTCAGACCGGCTTTGGCCAGATATGACGCGCAGATCAGCCCGTTGTGTCCGCCGCCTACGATGATGCCATCGTATTCCATCGCCGCCTCCCTCGAGCATTGTGGCGGACGGTCTTGAACGTGCCGTCTCGCGGAAAAATCATGTCACAGCTTGCGTCGTGCGACAACGTCGCGCAGGTGAGCAATACGCGGCCTAGGCGGCCGTCACGCGAATTTTTGGCGGGCCGGCCTCGACGGCACCGATCACGCGCGTGGCGGGATAACCGGCGGCGATGATCGTTTGCACGATCGCGTCGGCGCGTTCGGGCGCGCAGGAGATCAAAAGACCGCCGGAGGTTTGCGGATCGGTGAGCAGATGACGCTGCCAGTCCGGCAAGTCTTTGCGGCAGCGTCACGTCATGGCCATAGCTCGCCCAATTGCGCAGCGAAGCGCCGGTGACGGCGCCCTGTTGCGCGAATGTGGCCGCCTCCGACAACAGCGGCAGATCGCCGGCGCGAATGACCAGCGTAAGCCCGGAGCAGCGCGCCATTTCGAGACCGTGGCCCAAAAGTCCGAAGCCGGTGACGTCGGTGATGGCGTGAACGGCGGCGTCTTTCGCAAGCTCCGCGCCGACCCGGTTGAGCAGCGTCGTGGTCGCGATCATTTCGGCATAGCCCGCGGGCGACAGCACGCCCTTCTTGATCGCGGCCGAATAGATGCCGACGCCGAGCGGTTTTGTCAGGATGATGGCGTCGCCGGGTTTTGCATCGGATTTGCGGCGCACGTCTTCGGTCTTGCAGATGCCGATGACGGCGAGGCCGTAGATCGGCTCGGGCGAATCGATGGAGTGCCCGCCGGCGACCGGAATGCCGGCCGAGGCGCAAACCGCGGTGCCGCCTTTGAGGATTTCGCGCACCGTCTCCGGCGCGATCTTGTCGACCGGGATGCCGAGGATCGCCAGCGCCATGATCGGCTTGCCGCCCATGGCATAGACGTCGGAGATGGCATTGGTCGCGGCGATGCGGCCGAAGTCGTAAGGGTCGTCGACCACCGGCGTGAAAAAATCCGTGGTCGCGATCACGCAGGTGCCGTCGTCGAGCTGCCACACCGCGGCGTCGTCAGGCGTCTCGGTGCCGACCAGCAATTGCCGGTACGGCGCCGCGAGCGGCTGATCGGCCAGAAGCTGTTGCAGCACCGACGGCGCCAGCTTGCAGCCGCAGCCGCCGCCGTGGGCGAGGCTCGTCAATCGCACCATTGGGACATTCATGACTGCCTTCCCGCGAAAACTTTCGTTTGCAACATGAGCGCGCTCGTCCTCATTCCGCCGCAACCGCGGGCGCCGCCAAGACCGATCGCCATGCCGCGGCGAGATCGGCCGCCGCATCCGCCACATCTTCTTTTGTCGTGCCGCGGCCGAGCGACAAGCGCACCGCGCCGAGCGCCTGGTCGTGCGCAATGCCGAGCGCCGTCAAAATGGCGGACGGCTCCTCGCTGTCGGCGTGGCAGGCCGAACCGGTCGAGGCCATGACGCGCGGCATTTTTCCAGAATCTTGCGGCCCGAGGCGTTGGGGAACAGGACGTTGAGCGTGTTCGGCAGCCGTTGCGTCGGATGACCGACGAGGATGATTTCCGGAATCTCACGCTTCAACGCGGCGAACAGATCGCCAGCCAAGGCGGAGAGCCGATTCGACTCCCGCTCCAGCATCGCGCCGGCGATCCGGCAGGCTTCGCCGAGCCCGACGATGTAGGGGACATTTTCGGTGCCGGGTCGCCGGCCGCGTTCCTGGCCGGCGCCGAGGAGAAGCGGCGGCAAACTGATGCCGCGACGGATGTAGAGCACGCCGACGCCTTTCGGCGCATAGAGCTTGTGGCCGGCGATCGACAGCAGGTCGGCGCCGAGTTCCTCGACGTTGACCGCGATCTTGCCGACCGATTGCGCCGCATCGACATGGACCAGGGCGCCGTGGCGCCGCGCTGCCGCGGCGATTTCGGCGATCGGCTGGATGGTGCCGATTTCATTTTGCGCATGGATGATCGTAACCAGCGCGGTTTTGCCATCGATTGCCGCAGCAACACGCGCCGGATCAATCAGGCCATTCGTTTGCGCGGCCACCCGCGTGACTTTGTGTTTTCGGCCTCGAGGAACACACAGCACGCTTCAGTGGCCGGATGTTCGATCGTGCTGGTGACGATGTCGCGGCGTGCATCGTCGATCCGCACCGCGCCGCGAATGGCGATATTGCTCGCTTCAGTGCCACCGCTGGTGAAAATGATTTCGTCGGGCGCGGCACCGATCAGGGCCGCGACCTCGGCGCGCGCCGCCTCCACCGCGTCGTGGGCGCGGCTGCCAAGACCGTGCGCCGACGACGGATTGCCGAACTCGCCGCGCAGATATGGCAGCATGGCGTCGAGCACCGCGGCATCGACCGGCGTGGTGGCGTTGTAGTCGAGATAGATGGGGCTCATCGCCGCTTCACGATCTTGAAAATGTAGACCGCGCCGTCGCGCGTCTGCGCGCTCAGCGTATGCCCGGTCTGGTTGGTGAATGCGGGCACGTCGATCGCGGTCAGCGGATCGGTGCATTCGAGCACCAGCGTGCCGCCGACCGGAATGTTGCGCAGCGCCTTCTTGGCGCGCAACACCGGCTGCGGGCAGCGCAAGCCGCGCAGGTCGAGCACGGTTTCAGGATTTGAGGCCATCGGTCGCGTCAGCATGGGCGCGACCGGGAGATATGACTAGGCGCTATTCGGGCGTTTGCCCGGCCGGAAATTGCTGCGGCGGGCCTTTGAGATCGACGCCGGTCGCCATGAAGGCTGGTCTTTCGCCGCTGTCCGGATTGCCGGTTCCGGTCTGGACCGCGATTGCCGCCGGTCCAGCCGGTCGATCCCCTGCCCTCGGGCGCGGTGCCCGAATTGTCCTGCGCCATGATCGGAGCCGCAGCCAGCATCGCGCCGGCGAAGAGCGGCACAATCCAGAAAGGTTTCATCGCAATCTCCAGGGTGAGACCCGATGAAAAACCTTCGCATCAGCGAAAAGGTTCCACTCACGCTGCGGTCAGTTCCTTCGATTTGATGGTGTATTTGAAGTCATCCGCGTCGAGGCTATCGAGCCGCGTATTGCCGGTCTCGCCCTGCGGATACATCAGGAACGCGAGTTTCGGCCCGTTCGAGCCGGGCAACGCTATGTCGTGGGCGAAATTATATGCAAGCCAATTGCCCTCCCAGGCGCCGAACAAGGTTTTCCGCGCGGCTGCGACCTTCGGGTCGTCGATGGCGAGATTGGTCGGCGGTTCCTCGAGCACGACTTTGCGCACATCGGCGGGATCGGTCGCCACCCAGCCATAGCCGGTGAGAAAAACTTCGGCGCGGCAATGCTGCGCCTTGGTGATGACCTCGGAACCGGTGCCGAGCGCCTTGAAGCCGAACTTCGACGGCGCGACGCGGATGCCGTAGACGTCGCGCGCCGGGATGCCGGCGGCGCGAACGAGGCCGACGAACAGCGCATTGAGATCGGCGCACTTGCCGCCGAGATTGCCGGTTTTGAGCATCGCGGCGATATCGCCGATGCCGCAGCCGCGCACTTTGGCGTCGCGGAAGGTGTTCTCGACCACCCATTCGTAAATGGCGTGGACCTTGTCGATCTCGGTCTTCTTGCCGGCGGTGATCTTGTCCGAGGCTCTGCTTGACGATGCCGTCGACCGGAATGAGCTCGGTGCCGGCCGTGTTGAATTTGCGCTCGGCCGCGGCGAGATCGATCGCGGGCCTGCCGGGCTTGGTCAGATCGACAGCGCGGTCTTGCGTCGCAATCCTGCTGGTGACCTCGACCACTTGCGCCTGTTCGCTTGCCGCCCAGGCGACGTGCAGCATCTCGGCGCCGTAATGGGGATCGCGCGCCAGCACCGCCTTGCCGTTGGTCGTCCATTGGCTGTCGCCCGATCTGATCCAGTCTTTCTCATTGACCGACGGCAGCGGGATCCAGGCCTGGCTGATGCCGGTGGGCCATGCGATTTCGAGCCGCGTCGTGACCTGGAAATTGCGCCAGGTGCCGGGCGTCGGATCGAAGTTCACGTCGGCGCGGGCCAGCGTCGGCCATTCCGCGGCAAACGTCAGCGCCACGCCGGCTTTGAGAAATTCGCGTCTGTGCATGGTCGTCTTCCCAATCTATCGGTTGCTGGCATCTTTGATTGAAAGCGGCCCGCCTGCGTCCACCGCAGACGTGCTCGTGAGTTCTTTGGGATCGAGACTGTCCCAGGCGTAATCGGTTTCTACGACGAACCTCGGACGCAGACCGGCGTCGAGCACAAAGGTCGTGGGCAGCGTCGCGACGTTCCACGCCTTGGCGACGGCGCGGTCGCGATCGAGCAGGATCGGGAAATCGACCGGTGTGGTTGCGAAGAAGCGCTGCACGCTCCGGTCGGCGTCGGCCACCGCAATCGCCAGCACCGTCACGTTGCCGCCGGCACGCGCGGCCAGGCGATTGAGCGCCGGCAGTTCCTCGCGGCAGGGCTCGCACCAAGTCGCGAAGAAGTGAACCAGCACGACGTGTCCGCGCGCCGCTTCGAGCGCCGCGGCGGCGCCATCGATCGTCGGCAGCGAGAATGCCGGCTGTCCACCGCCGCTCCAGCGCTGCAATTCGGCGGCGGTGGCGCTCGCCGGCTGCATCGCAAAATAAAAAACAGCCCCCGCGCAGCAAAGCGCAGCGACTGCTTTCACACCACAATGTGCCCCGAACCTCGGGAGCCAAGCCAAACGTCACGACAAATGTATTGTGCGCCGGACCACCGTCCCGATCAACGCCAATGCGGCTTCGCTTGCGTCCCGCACCGAATTATTTTGTCGCATCGCCGGGAATAACCATCGGTTGCGTCGAAAAACTCAACACTTTCAAGCCTGATCCAACTTTATGTTGCGCCGCACAAACAATCGCTGAGGAACTGGCATTGTTTGACACTGTTATCGTTCAAAAATACGCTCCAACACATTGGTCTGCGTGGCTTTCATCGACACTCTCTATCGGCCGATAGAGGGTGGCAAGAATGTCCCCCGTAGGGGGCAAACGTCTGAGGAGACGACCTTGAATATGGAACTCTCGCGGCGCCGCTTCTTGGCGGGCGCCAGCGCGGGTCTTGCCGGTACAACCATCGGAGCGCTCGGATTTGGAGACGTCGAGACCGCCTATGCCGCGGCGATACGGCCCTTCAAGCTCGTCGGCACCACCGAAACCCGCAACACCTGCACTTATTGTTCCGTCGCCTGCGGCATCATCATGTATTCCAAGGGCAACCTTGCGAAGGGTGAGCAGGCCGACATCATCCACATCGAAGGCGACGTCGACCACCCGACCAATCGCGGCACGCTGTGCCCGAAGGGCGCGGCGCTGCTCGACATGGTGCACGCCGAGACGCGCACCAAATATCCGCAGATCCGCAAGGCCGGCTCGGATAAGTTCGAGCAGGTGTCCTGGGACGTCGCGCTCGATCGCGTCGCGCGCCTCATGAAGGACGATCGCGACAAGAACTTCATCGCCAAGAACAACGACGGCGTCACGGTGAACCGGTGGCTGACCACCGGCTTCCTCGCGGCCTCCGCCACCACCAACGAAACGGCGTTCGTCACGTACAAGGTCGTGCGCAGCGCCGGGATGCTGGCCTTCGACAATCAAGCGCGCGTTTGACACGGCCCTACGGTAGCCAGTCTGGCTCCAACATTCGGCCGCGGCGCGATGACGAATTCGTGGACCGACATCAAGAACACGGATCTCGTCGTTATCATGGGTGGCAACGCCGCCGAGGCGCACCCGTGCGGATTCAAATGGGTCACTGAGGCGAAAGCCAACCGTGGCGCCAAGCTGATCGTCGTCGATCCGCGCTATACGCGCTCGGCGTCGGTCGCCGACTTCTACGCGCCGATCCGCCAGGGCACCGACATCGCCTTCCTGCTCGGCGTGATCAACTACTGCATCGCCAACGACAAGGTGCAGTGGGATTACGTCAAGGCGTTCACCAACGCGCCTTACGTGGTGAAGGACGGCTTCGACTATCAGGACGGCCTGTTCACCGGCTACGACGAGGCCAAGCGCGACTACAACAAGGCGACCTGGGACTATCAGCTCGGCGACGACGGCTACGTGGTGTCCGACATGGACAACCCGAAGAGCGTCTGGAACCTGTTGAAGAAGCACGTCGCGGTCTACACGCCCGAGACGGTCGAGCGCATCTGCGGCACGCCGAAGGACAAGTTCCTGAAGGTGGCGAAGATGATCAGCGAGACGTCGGCCAAAGACAAGATCATGACGTCGATGTACGCGCTCGGCTGGACCCAGCACTCCAAGGGTTCGCAGAACATCCGCGCCATGGCGATGTTGCAGCTGATCCTCGGCAATATCGGCGTGCGCGGCGGCGGCATGAACGCTCTGCGCGGTCACTCCAACATCCAGGGGCTGACCGACCTGGGCCTGATGTCGAACCTGATCCCCGGCTATCTGACCATCCCGACGGAAAAGGAGACGACGCTCGACGCCTACATGTCGACGCGCGGCTTCAAGCCGTTGCGGCCGAACCAGATGAGCTACTGGCAGAACTACAAGAAGTTCTTCGTCAGCTTCCAGAAGTCGATGTGGGGCGACGCCGCGACCGCCGACAACAGCTTCGCCTACGACTATCTGCCGAAGCTCGACGTGCCGGGCTACGACGTTCTTCGTGCCTTCGAGCTGATGTTCCAAGGCAAGATGAACGGCTACGTCTGCCAGGGCTTCAACCCGCTGCTGTCGTTCCCGAACCGCAAGAAGCTCACCGCGGCGCTGTCGAAGCTCAAATTCCTCGTCGTCATGGATCCGCTGCAGACCGAGACGGCGCGGTTCTGGCAGAACCACGGCGAATACAACGACGTGGACACGGCATCGATCCAGACCGAGGTGATCGAGCTGCCGACCACCTGCTTTGCCGAGGACGAGGGCTCGCTGACCAACTCCGGCCGCTGGCTGCAATGGCACTGGGCCGGCGGCACGCCGCCGGGCGAAGCCAAGCACGACACCTGGATCATGGCGCAGCTCTATCTGCGTCTCAAGGCGCTCTACCAGAAGGAAGGCGGCGCCTATTCCGATCCGCTGACCGCAACTGGTGTGGCCTTACAAGGATCCGGGCGAGCCGAAGCCCGACGAGATCGCCAAGGAGATCAACGGCTACGTCGCTGGCCGACGTCCCCGATCCGAACGATGCGACCAAGATCGATCCTGCAGAAGGGCAAGCAGGTCGTCAGCTTCGCCGTCCTGCGCGACGACGGCACGACGGCCTGCGGCTGCTGGATCTATTCCGGCTGCTTCAACGAGGCGGGCAACAACATGGCCCGCCGCGACAACAAGCGATCCGGACGATACCGGCGCATTCCCGAACTGGTCGTGGTCGTGGCCGGTCAACCGCCGCATCCTCTACAATCGCGCGTCGGCGGACATCGACGGCAAGCCGTGGGATCCGAGCCGCAAGCTGTTGTGGTGGGACGGCGCCAAATGGACCGGCTACGACGTGCCGGACATCGCGCCGACCGCCAAGCCGGACGTGGTCGGGCCCTTCATCATGAACCCGGAAGGCACCGCGCGGCTGTTCACGCGGGCCTTGATGCGCGACGGGCCGTTCCCCGCGCATTACGAGCCGTTCGAATCGCCGATCGCCAATCCGCTGGCGCCGAAGATTCGCGGCAATCCGGTCGCCCGCGTGTTCAAGGGCGACATGGAGCAGTTCGGCGACGCCAAGGAGTTCCCCTACGCGGCGACCTCCTACCGGCTCACCGAGCACTTCCACTTCTGGACCAAGCACGCCCAGATCAACGCCTCGCTGCAACCGGAGTTCTTCGTCGAGATCTCCGAGCAGCTCGCCGCCGAGAAGTCCATCAAAAATGGCGGCTGGGTGCGGGTCTGGTCGAAGCGCGGCTCGGTCAAGGCGAAGGTCTTCGTCACCAAGCGGATCGTGCCGCTGACCTGCGACGGCAAAACCGTGCACATCGTCGGCATTCCCCTGCACTGGGGCTTCATGGGCGCGGCGAAGAAGGGCTTCGGCCCGAACTCGCTCACGCCCTATGTCGGCGACGCCAACATCGAGACGCCTGAATACAAGGCGTTCCTGGTCGATATCGAGCCCATCACCGGGCCGGTGGCGTAAGGGAGGAAGCCATGGCATTCGAATTCGAGCTTCCCAACCCGAATACGCAGAACCCGAAGGTCGACCTCAGCGAGGCCGACCTGGTTCGCCGCTCGGCCTCCTCGGTGCCGGCGCCGGCGCGCCAGCTCACGCCGGTGGCGAAACTCATCGACGTGTCGAAATGCATCGGCTGCAAGGCCTGCCAGTCGGCATGTCTGGAGTGGAACGACAAGCGCGCCGAGGTCGGCGTCTTTGCCGGCTCCTACGACAATCCGGCCGACCTGACGCCGAACATGTTCACGCTGATGCGGTTCACCGAGTGGGTGAACCCGGAGACGAAAAATCTCGAATGGCTGATCCGCAAGGACGGCTGCATGCATTGCGAGGATCCGGGCTGCCTCAAGGCCTGCCCGGCGCCCGGCGCCATCGTGCAGTACTCCAACGGCATCGTCGACTTCGTGCACGAGAACTGCATCGGCTGCGGCTATTGCGTGCGGGGTTGCCCGTTCAACATCCCGCGCATCTCCCAGGTCGACAACAAGGCCTACAAGTGCACGCTGTGCTCCGATCGCATCGCCGTCGGCCAAGGTCCGGCTTGCGCCAAGGCCTGCCCGACGCATGCGATCACCTTCGGCACCAAGGAGGAGATGAACAAGCACGCCGCCGACCGCATCAAGGATCTGAAATCCCGCGGCTACCAGAACGCGGGCCTGTACGATCCGCCGGGCGTCGGCGGCACCCACGTGATGTATGTGCTGCATCACGCCGACAAGCCGGAAATCTACGCCAACCTTCCCAACAATCCGCGCATCAGCCCGATCGTGGAATTGTGGAAGGGCACCGCGACCAAATATCTTGGACTGGCCGCGATGGGCCTCATGGTCGCAATCGGCTTCGTGCATCATATCGTCGAGGGCCCCAACACGGTCAAGCCCGAGGATGAGGAAGCCGCCAAGCGGCTGGCAGGGAGCGGACGGCCATGACGGCGTATGATGTCGAGCCGGGCGACAGCGTCCATCCGGGCGATCCGGTCACCGTCGACCGCTATACGACCGGCGCGCGCGCCAACCACTGGATCACGGCGACGTGCCTGGTGCTGCTCGCGCTGACCGGACTGGCGCTGTTCTCGTCCGTGGCTGTACTTCATCACCGCGATGTTCGGCGGCGGCCAGACGACACGGGCGATCCATCCCTGGATCGGCGTGGTGCTGTTCTTCAGCTTCGCCGGACTGTTCATCCGCTTCTGGCGGGCGAACTTGTGGAAGGCCGAGGACGGCACCTGGCTGGCGCGGCTGCGCGACGTGCTGACGGGGCACGAGGAGCGCCTGCCGGAGGTCGGCAAATACAATGCCGGCCAGAAGGCGGTGTTCTGGCTGATGTCGATCCTGATCATCGTGCTGATCAGTAGCGGCCTGGTGATGTGGGACCAGTATTTCTACGGCTACACCACTATCGAGCAGAAGCGCATCGCCGTGCTGGTCCATTCCATGGCGGCGATCATCATCATCTGCGTCTGGATCGTGCACGTTTATGCGGCGATCTGGGTGCGCGGCACCATCGGCGCCATGACCCGCGGCCAAGTCACCGGCGGCTGGGCCTGGCGGCACCACCGCAAGTGGCTTCGCGAACTGGTTGGTGGTAAGACAAGCTGAACGACGGCCGGCGCCCGCCGCGGGCGCCGTCGACCGGTCTGTCACGTGGCCCGTGCGGTTCGTGAGGTAATAAATGAGTAAGGCCGGCGCCGCTGGGCACGATCCGATCCCGATCGGAGAAATCGCGGCGCCGCCGTTTGTGCGCCTGCCCGATCCGCTCACATTATTTGCCACACGCTCGTTGCGCTTTCGCACCCTGGCCGAAGGCCATCAGCTCGGGCCTTATCTGCTGTTCCTCGCTGCCATAAGCGAATGCCAGCATCGCATCCAAAAGGACCTGCCGGAGCCCGATCTGCCGGCCGAGGACGCGCGTGCGCGGGCGCGCGAGCACGCCATGCCGCCGCTCGACCGCACCCGCTTCACGGCAGACGCCGCGCTCGATGCGACGCTGGATCGGCTCTTGGCCTTGGCCGCCACCATCGACATGCCGGACAATGCCCGCGCCGCGATCGAGCGCGCCCGCGGCGCCGATGCCGCCGCGCGCGACGGCATGGTGCGCGCGGTGCTGGCGGATGCCATCCCGGTCGAAACGCTGGCCGATCACGTTTATGTCGCAGCCGCGCTGCAGGTGCATTTCGCCCGCCTTGCGGCGCGGCTCGATCCGGCAGCGCTGGTGCCGATCGGCGACGGCGTCTGCCCGGCCTGCGGCGGCGCGCCGGTGGCTTCCGCGATCGTCGGCTGGAAGGGCGCGCAGCGGCACGCGGTTCTGCACCTGCTCGCTGTGCGCGACGCAATGGCACGTGGTGCGCGTCAAATGCGTGCTGTGCGAATCCACCAAGGGCATCGCCTATCAGGAGCTCGACGGCGGCCCGGACACGGTCAAGGCGGAGACCTGCGAGAATTGCCACGGCTACGTGAAGCTTTTGCAGCAGCAGAAAAATCCGCAGCTCGAACCCGTCGCCGACGACATCGCGACGCTCGGGCTCGATATCCTGCTGCGCGAGAACGGCTACCGGCGCGGCGCCGTCAATCCGTTCCTGCTCGGTTATTGAGGCGCGCATGGCGAAATCCGAAGCCGCCGCATTGCGCAAGCTGCCCTCGGTCGACGAGGTGCTGCGCACGGCCGTGGCGGCGGACGCAGCCTCCCGGTTCGGCCGCTCCGCGGTCGTCGCCGCGGTGCGCGAGACACTGGCCGCGGCGCGCGCCAATGGCGCTTCGCCCGGCGGCTCGGACCATGTTGCCGCGGCGGCGCTGACGCGGCTCGAAATCGCGCAGCAGCCCAATCTGCGCCCGGTGTTCAACCTCACCGGCACCGTGCTGCACACCAATCTCGGCCGCGCGCTGTGGGCGGAAGCCGCGATCGAGGCGGCGCAGGTGGCGATGCGCAACGCGGTCGCGCTCGAATTCGATCTCGGCGCCGGCCATCGCGGCGACCGCGACGATCTCATTCGCGATCTGTTGTGCGAATTGACCGGCGCCGAGGACGCCACCGTGGTCAACAACAACGCCGCCGCGGTCTTGCTCGTGCTCAACACGCTGGCCAAGGGCCGCGAGGCGATCGTCTCGCGCGGCGAACTGATCGAGATCGGCGGCGCCTTCCGCATGCCCGAGATCATGAGCCGCGCCGGCGCCAAGCTGGTCGAAGTCGGCACCACCAACCGCACCCACAAGAAGGATTATGTCGGCGCGCTCGGACCGAAGACCGGGCTCATCCTGAAGGTTCACACCTCGAATTATCGCATCGAGGGTTTCACCAAGGAGGTTTCCGCGCGCGATCTCGCGGCGCTGGCGCGCGAGCGCAAGGTGCCGCTGGTCAACGATCTGGGCTCCGGCACGCTGATCGATCTCGCCCGTTACGGGCTGGCGCACGAGCCGACGGTCAAGGAAGCCGTCGCTGCCGGCGCCGATCTCGTCACCTTCTCCGGCGACAAGCTTTTGGGCGGCCCGCAGGCCGGCTTCATCGTCGGCCGCAAGGACTTGATCGCGCGCATCAAGAATAACCCGATGAAGCGGGCGCTGCGCATCGACAAGATCCGCCTCGCCGCGCTCGAAGCGACGCTGCGGCTCTATCGCGATCCGGATCGCGTCGCGGAGCGCCTGCCGACACTGCGTCTGCTGGCGCGGCCCAAAAAAGAAATCGAGGCCGCGGCGCGGCGGCTCTTGCCGATCATCGCCGCGAAAATCGGCGACGGCTTCGACGTGGCGGTTGCGCCCTGCGCCAGCCAGATCGGCTCCGGCGCGTTGCCGATGGAAACAGTGCCGAGCGCCGGCCTCGCGATCAGGCCACGCGCCGCCAAGCACGGCGGCCGGCTTCTGACCGCGCTGTCGATGGCGTTGCGCCGGCTTGCGGTCCCGGTGGTCGGCCGCATCGAGGACAAGGCCCTCCTTCTCGACTTGCGCTGCCTCGACGACGAAGACGCCTTCATCGCCAATCTCGCCACGCTCGATGTCGCGGAGAATGCCGATGCGTTGGCTTGACGCTTTGGCGAAAAAAGCGCGGCCGGACGACGACGCGACCGTCGCCGACCGCATGGCGGAGGCCTACGAGGCGTCGAGCCGCGGCGATTACGCGCGCGCGCTGGAAATCTGGGGGCCGCTGGCCCACGCCGGCGTGGCCCGCGCGCAGAACAATGTCGGCGCCTGCTTCACCGAAGGGCTCGGCGTCGAACGCGATCCCAAGCTCGCATTGCAATGGCTGTCGCTGGCGGCGGCCGCGGGCGATGCCGTCGGCCAGCGCAATTGCGCGGCGCTCTATTTCAAGGGCGAAGGCGTCGAGCAGGACTTTGCACGGGCGCTCGAGCTTTATCGCGCCGCCGCCGAACAGGACGACGGTGCCGCCCAGGACATGCTGAGCTGGATGCTGCTCGAAGGCGAAGTCACCGCGCCGGATTATGTCGCGGCGCGGCACTTCGCCGAGCTGGCTGCCGCGCACGGCGTGGCCGCCTCGATGACGCGGCTCGGCATGATTTTCCACAACGCGCTCGGCGTCGAGCGCGATCCGGGGCAGGCCGTCGATTGGTGGCGGCGCGGCGCCGAACGCGGCGACGCCGACGGCCAGGCCATGCTGGGCGCGGCATTCCATCTCGGCTCCGGCGTCAAGCGCGATCCGGTCGAAGCGTTTGTCTGGTTGCTGCGCGCGCGCGCCGGCGGCAGCCCGCTGGCGGGACAGTTCTTTCAAGCCGTGCGCGATGCGCTCTCGCCCGCGCAAATCGCCGAAGCCGAACGGCGCGCCGGCGCGCCCTTGCCGGAGCCGGCACCATGATCGT
Source organism: uncultured beta proteobacterium (assembly GCA_963816915.1). Taxonomy (GTDB): domain Bacteria; phylum Pseudomonadota; class Gammaproteobacteria; order Burkholderiales; family Casimicrobiaceae; genus PALSA-1003. Next base: position 29,564 of record CAWFMK010000004.1, on the reverse strand, counting down.
CGGAACCGCCGGCCATATCGACCACGGCAAGACCTCGCTGGTGCGCGCGCTGACCGGCGTCGATACCGACCGGCTCAAGGAAGAAAAAGCGCGCGGCATTTCCATCGATCTCGGCTTTGCCTATCTGCCGGCGCCGGACGGCGCCGTGCTCGGCTTCGTCGACGTGCCGGGGCACGAGAAATTCGTCCACAACATGCTGGCCGGCGCCACCGGCATCGATTTCGTGCTGCTGGTGATCGCCGCCGACGACGGCGTCATGCCGCAGACCCGCGAGCATCTCGCCATCGTCGACCTGCTCGGCATCACCCGCGGCGTCGTCGCGCTCACCAAGATCGATCTCGCCGCGCCGTCGCAGCAGGCGAAAGTCATCGCCGACATCGGCCAACTCTTGCAGGGCACCGGCCTGGAAGGCGCCGAGGTCGTTCCAGTCTCGACCGTGACCAACGACGGCATCGACGCATTGCGCGAACAACTGTTCGACGCGGCGCACACCATCCGGGCGCGCGCAACGGCGGAGCGTTTCCGGCTCGCGGTCGATCGTTCTTTCACCTTGGCGGGCGCCGGCACCGTGGTGACCGGCACCGTGCTGTCGGGCGCAGTCGCGACCGGCGATCGCGTGACGATCAGCCCGTCGGGTCTCGTCGCGCGGGTGCGCTCGCTGCACGCGCAGAACCGGCCGACCGAGCACGGCGTCGCCGGGACAGCGCTGCGCGCTCAATCTTGCCGGCGACGGCATCAGCAAGGACGCCATCGCCCGCGGCCAGGTGGTGCTCGATCCCGATCTGCATGCGCCGACCGACCGCATCGACGCCACTTTGCGATTGCTCGCCACCGAGCAGAAACCGGTCACGCAATGGATGCCGGCACGGCTGCACCATGCCGCGACCGAAATCGGCGCCCGCATCGTGCTGCTCGGCGATGCGCCGATCCTGCCCGGCGGCGAAGCAGTTGTGCAGATCGTGCTCGAGCGGCCGATCGCGGCGACGGCGGGCGACCGCTTCGTGCTGCGCGACACCACCGCGCAACGCACCATCGGCGGCGGCAAATTTCTCGACCTGCGCGCGCCGCCGCGCAAGCGGCGCACCCCGGAGCGGCTGGCGCAATTGCAGGCGCATATGATCGAAGATCCCGCGCGCGCGCTCACTGCCTTGCTCGAAACCGCCCCGCACTATGTCGATCTCACCGCGTTCGCGCGCGACCGCGCGCTGAGCGAAACGCAGACGCAAGCCGTTTGCGAAGGCCTTAACGTCGTCATAGCAACGGCGGGCGAGCGCGTGTTCGCGCTGTCGGCGTCGGTCATGGCTGCAATTCAAGCGCAGCCTGCTGGCGACGCTGCAAACATTTCACGCCGGCAATCCCGACCTCCCCGGCATCGGCCTCGAGCGGCTTCGCCTTCAGCTTCAGCCGCGCCTGCCGGCGCCGGCTTTTCTCTCGGTTCTTCAAGGACTTGTGCGGGCCAAGGAGATCGCGCTCGACGGCGCCTGGGTGCGGCTATCCGGCCACGAAGTCCGCCTCACGCCGGCGGACGAAAAAATCTGGCAAAAAATCGCGCCGCTCCTTGGCGGCGCCGAGCGGTTCCGGCCGCCGCGCGTGCGCGACATTGCGACGTTGCTGAGCCAGCGCGAGGCCGACATCCGGCGCCTGCTCAAGCTTCTCGGCCGCATGGGCAAGGCCGACGAAGTCGCGCACGATCATTTCTTCCTGCGCGAGACCGTGGCCGAGATGGTCGGCATCGTCGTCGATCTCGGCGCGACGTCGGCGAATGCCCAGTTCACCGCGGCGCAGTTCCGCGACCGGGTCGACAACGGCCGCAAGGTCGCGATCCAGATTCTGGAATTCTTCGACCGCCACGGCGTCACCTTGCGCCGCGGCGATCTGCGCCGCATCAACAAGCATCGGCTCGACCTGTTCCGCCGCGCGGCGGACATGGCCGGCCGCGACACATCCGAATTCAGGAAGAGACTCGTCCCCGGTGGGGCGTCCGGACTTCAAATCCGGGAGGGGCCGCGAGCCGGTCCTTGGTGGGTTCGACTCCCTCTCTCTTCCGCCACGTTGAAGGAGCAACGGTGATGATGCCGCCTGGGCCATCGTTTCTCGACGACCTTAAACGCGCGACCGAGCGCACCGCCGCGGCCGAAAACGATTTCCGCCGCGAGATCGCGCAACGCATCAAGGCGCTGGAGAACGAACGCGCCTTTGCCTTCCGCCGCTTCAACCTGATGCGCGCCATCGCCGACGTGGTGGCGAGCGCCGAGAGCGAGGAGATCGCGGTCGCCGGCGCGACCGCGCTGTTGCGCGCCAAGCTCGGCTGGTCGAGCGACAGCGAAGCGCGCGCCGCCGTGCTGTCGCGCTTCGCGCCGGTGGCGCAGGCGATGTTCGCTAGCCTCGCGCCGTCCGACGACGAAGACGCGCCGCCGCCCGACGTCATCGCGACGCTTGCCGAATTCGAGCGCTGGTACCGCGAGACCCACCCGAACCCGTTCTGGATCCTGTTCGAGAACTACATACCGGAGACGCCCGTTGTCGACTTCTGAACCCGACAAGCCGGTGACCGATTTCGACCGCTGGCTGGCGGACGAATTCGCCCAGACCGGCGCGTTCACGTCGCTGGTGGTTTTGGTCTCGATCACCGAGACCAAGGTGCTGCCGCTGTGCTCGACCTATCTCAACGTCATCGGCACCGAGACCGACTGGGGCGAGATCGTCATTCTGTTCGCCGGCGCCGGACGCGAATGGGACGGCGCGTCGTTTTTCCCGGTGACGGCGCCCGACGGCGGCCCGCTCGATAATCCGACGGCGCGCCTGCGGCTGCACGAATTGGAAACCCGCCTCGACGCCAATCCGCTGGTGCTCAACGAGGGCCATTTCTTCGACAAATGGGGCCGGCGGCTCAAAGTCGAGGAGACCGAATTGCAATGAGCGCGCGCCGCCTGCTCATCGTGCTGATGAACACCGACCCGCGCAATCCCGAAGAGCTCGGCGCGCCGTTCTATTATGCCGCCGTCGCCGCGGCGATGGATCATCCGGTCGACGTGCTGTGCACCGCGACCGCCGGCAAATTGATGCTCAAGGGCGTCGCCGAAGCGATCACCATCAAGCCGGGCGATCCGATGACGGTCTACGACTGGATCAAGGAAGCCCACGGCCAGGGCGCCAAATTCTGGGCCTGCCCGGCCAATCTCGAATTGTTCGGCAAGACCGAGGCCGATCTCATTCCGGAATGCAACGGCGTGATGGGCGCCGCCGCCATGATCCAGGACGTCATGGGCGACGACTGCCGCGTGCTGACCTTTTAGAGGTTTTGCGTTGGCCAGAGTTCAGGATCACGAATTTCCCGAGCATCTTCTCTACGACGTCGAGAACCAGATCTGGTATGCGCCGCTTGGCGACGGCACGCTGCGCACCGGCTTCACCAGCTGGGCCGCGGCGCTGATGGGCGAAGTCCTCGTCTTCACGCCGAAGCGGCTCGGCCACGGCTTCGAGAAGGACCGCTGGTTCGCCATGGTCGAGGGCGGCAAATGGATCGGTGCGGCGCGCGCCGGGTTTGACGGCACCGTGGTGGCGCACAACGAAAAGCTGGTCGACAAGCCGGAGCTTTTGACCAGCGACGCATTCGGCAACGGTTGGATGCTGATCGTCCGGCCGGCAGGTGACGATTGGCAGACCGGCCTCGTTACCGGCGCCGCCATCGGGCCGACAATCGAGAGTTGGATTGCCGGCGGCGCATACAAGGAGCGGACCGGCTGAACCGGCGACGAAAAGACCGTTTCCGGTCCGCGCTTTGTCTGCGATGATGGCGTGGGGCCGATCCCACTCGCGCGCAAGAGTGGGCCGGCAAGTCGGAAGGCAAGTGACAAGACACGTGACAAGGGAGAAATCGACCATGACGCCAAAAGCGGGGGCACCGCAGGCAAAGCACAGCGGAAAAGTCGACCGGGCGCGCCGCAAGCTGGTCAAGCTGATCGCGGCGGGCGGCGCCGGCGCCATCGCTTCGCCGTGGATGTTTCAATCCTCGCGCGCCGCGGGGAAGACCATCAAGATCGGCATGATCACGCCGGAGACCGGCCCGATCGCCGCCTTCGGCGAGCCGTCGAAATGGGTGGCCGAGGGCGTCGCCAAGGCATTGGGCGACGGCATCATGGTCGCCGGCGAGAAGCATCCGGTGCAGATCCTCAACCGCGACAGCCAATCGAATCCGAACCGCGCCTCGGAAGTGGCGGCGCAGCTCATCAATAACGACAAGGTCGACATCATGATCGCCTCGTCGACGTCGGACACCACCAATCCGGTGGCCGACCAGTGCGAGCTTGCCGGCGTGCCCTGCGTCACCTCGGACGATCCGTGGCAGGCCTGGTTCTTCGGCCGCAAGGGCGATCCGAAGAAGGGGTTCGAGTGGACCTACCACTTCTTCTGGGGTTTCGACATGGTCGCCAACATGTTCGCCGAGATGTGGCTGACGTTGCCGACCAACAAGACCGTCGGCGTCATGCTGACCAACGATCCCGACGGCGTCGCGGCGAGCGACCCGGTGCACGGCTTGCCGGCCACCATCAAGAGCCACGGCTTTGACGTGCACTTCCTCGGCCTTTATCCGCCGCTGTCCGACGACTTCTCCTCGCAGATCGCGGAACTGAAGAAGGCGAACTGCGACATCGCCTGCGGCATTTTCAATCCGCCGCAATTCGCGATCTTCTGGACGCAATGCGCGCAGCAGGGCTATCGGCCGAAGATCGTGACGCCGCCGAAGGCGCTCTTGTTCCCCACCGCCGTCGAGGCGCTGGGCGATCGCGGCGCCGGCATGTCGACGGAAGTGTGGTGGTCGCACCATCACCCGTTCAAGTCGGGGCTGACCGGCGAGACGGCGCAGCAATATTGCGACGCCTACGAGAAGGCGAGCGGCAAGCAATGGACCCAGCCGCTCGGCTTCAAGCACGCCAATCTCGAAGTCGCGATCGATGCGCTCAAGCGCTCGAAGAAGCTCGAACCGAGCGCCATCCGCGACGCCATCGCGGCGACCGACTACCAGTCGATCGTCGGCCCGATCACCTGGAAGGGCGGGCCGACCAATCCGGTGCCGAACGTGTGCACCACGCCGCTGGTCGGCGGACAGTGGGTGAAGGGCGCGAAGTTCAAGTACGACCTGAACGTCGTGTTCAACAAGACCGCGCCGAACATCCCGCTCGACAGCCCGTTCGTGCCGATTCAATATTCCTGAGACGTTCAGGGATCGATGCAATACCGCCGCCGCGCGCGACACGCGCGGCGGCTGTCTATATAAAAGTCCCTCATGACGGTGCTTCTGCAACTTGACGCGGTGTCGAAATCCTACGGCGCGCTCAAAGCCGTGGATGCGGTGAGCCTTGCCGTCGCAGGGCGGCGAGGCGCTTGCCGTGATCGGCCCCAACGGCGCCGGCAAGACCACCTTGTTCAACCTGATCACCGGCGACGTGGCGCCGAGCAAGGGCCGCATCGTGTTCGGCGGCGCCGACATGACCGCCATGGCGCCGCATGCGCGCTCGCGGCTCGGCATCGGCCGCTCCTATCAAATCCCGCATCCGTTCGCGAATATGAGCGTGTTCGAGAACCTTTTGGTCGGCGCCATTTATGGCGGCGGCACAAGCGAGCGCGACAGCTACCCGCGCTGCTGCGACGTGCTGCGGGTGACCGGGCTTTACGACAAAGCCAATGTGCCGGCGCGGACGTTGACATTGCTCCAACGCAAACGCCTGGAGCTGGCGCGGGCGCTGGCGATCCAACCGAAGCTGTTGCTGCTCGATGAGATCGCCGGCGGGCTCACCGAATTCGAGTGCGGCGAACTGGTCAAGACCATCAAGACCATCCACGCCAATGGCACCACGATCGTCTGGATCGAGCATATCGTCCACGCGCTGGTGTCGGTCGCCAGCCGGCTGATCGTCATGAATTTCGGGCAGGTTTTGGCGCAAGGCGATCCGCGCGAGGTCATGGCCGAGCCCAAAGTGCGCGAAGTCTATATGGGCATGCCGGTGTCATGAGCCTGCTCAAGACCAACAACCTCTCGGCGTTCTACGGCGACTTCCAGGCGCTGTTCGATATCAACGTGAATGTCGAGCAAGGCGAGACCGTCGCCATCATCGGCGCCAACGGCGCCGGCAAGACCACGTTTTTGCGCGCGGTGGCCGGCGCGCTGCCGACCAAGCCCGACATGGTGATGTTCGATGGCCAGCCGATCGGCCACAAGACACCGCACGAAGTGGTGCGGCTCGGCATCGCCATGGTGCCGGAAGGCCGCCGGCTGTTTCCGAGCCTTTCGGTGGAAGAAAACCTCCTGCTCGGCGGCCACAGCGAGCGCAAAGGACCGTGGAATTTAACGCGCGTCTATGAGCTGTTCCCACGCCTGCGTGAATTGCGCCATCTGCCGGCGCCGGCTTTGTCCGGCGGCCAGCAGCAGATGGCGGCAGATCGGCCGCGCCCTGATGGCCAATCCGCGGCTCCTGCTGTGCGATGAGCTGTCGCTGGGGCTAGCGCCGGTCGTCATCCGCGACATCTATCAATGCCTCGGCGCCATCACCGCCGAAGGCACCACCGTCGTGCTGGTCGAGCAGGACATCAATCGCGCGCTCGACGCGTCGGTGCGCTTCTATTGTTTTCAGGAGGGCCGCCTGGCTCTTAGCGCGCCGACCAAAAATTTCGATCGCGCCGCGATCACGGCCGCGTATTTTGGTTTGTGAGGCGGCCGCGATGGAATGGCTCAACATTCTCATTCAAGGCAGCCTGCTCGGCGGCATCTATGCGCTGTTCGCCATCGGGCTGTCGATGTCGTTCGGCATCATGCGACTGGTCAACATCGCCCACGGCGACTTCATCGTGCTGTCGGCCTATGTGGCGCTGGTGGTCACCCAAGGCACCGGGCTCGATCCGATCTCGAGTCTGATCATCGTCGTGCCGGTGATGTTCGTCGTCGGCTATGCCATCCAGCGCGGCTTGCTGAACCACACGCTCAGCGGCGGGCTCCTTCCCCCGCTCCTCGTCACCTTCGGCATTTCAGTGATCATCCAGAACGGCCTGCTGCAAGGGTTTGGCGCCTACACGCAGCGCCTGCATGAAGGTGCCATCGAAACCGCGAGCGTGCAGATTTTTGGCGGCATCTCGATCGGCGTCTATCCGCTGGTGGTGTTCGCCGTGGCGGTGTTCGCCATAGCGAGCCTGCAGCTTCTGTTCTACCGCACCGGCCTCGGCCGCGCCTTCCGCGCCGTGTCCGACGATGCCGATACCGCGGAGCTCATGGGCATCGACAACCGCAAGCTCTACGCACTGGCGCTCGGCATCGCCATGATCTTCACGGCAATCGCCGGCGTGCTGTTTGCCATCCGGACGATTTTTGATCCTGCGGCGGGGCCGATCCGTCTCATCCTCGCCTTCGAGGCCGTGATCATCGGCGGGCTCGGCAATATGTGGGGCACGCTGATCGGCGGCGTGGTGCTCGGCGTGGCGCAGGCGGTCGGCGCGGCGCTGTCGCCGACCTGGCAAATTCTTGCCGGCCACATCGCCTTTCTGGTCATCCTGATCGTCCGCCCGAGCGGGCTGTTTCCACGCACCAAGGACTTGTGATGGAAGAGCGCGTCGAGCGTGCAACAAAAGCCAGCCGCGCCTTCGGCTTGGTCGCGGCGCCGGTGCTCGTCGCGCTGGTGGCGTTACCGTGGTGGAGCGATGCCGGCTGGATGCGGCTCATTGCCGAGATGGCCTATTACCTGGCGCTTGCGCAGTTGTGGAATCTGCTCGCCGGCTATGCCGGCCTCGTCTCGGTCGGCCAGCAGGCCTATGTCGGGCTCGGCGGCTATGCGTTGTTCTATTTGACCGGCGCGCAGAACATGAACGTCTATCTGGCTCTCGCCATTGCCGGACCGTTCGCCGGCCTCATTGCGATCCCCGTCTCGTTCGCCGTGTTCCGCCTGCGCGGCGCCTATTTCGCCGTCGGCACCTGGGTCATGTCCGAAGTCTTTGCGCTGTCGGCAAGCCTCATCGCGGTGCTCGGCGCCGGCTCCGGCCTGTCGCTGACGCCGGCGATCTTGCGGCAGATCTCGCCCGACCGCGGCAGCCGCGACGCCATTCTCTATCTGATGTCGCTTGCGATCTCGGTCGTGGTCTGCGCCATCGTCTATCTCTTGCTGCGCTCGCGCCACGGCCTGGCGCTGACCGCGATCCGCGATTCCGAGCCGGCCTCCGCAAGCCTCGGCGTCAATACCTTCCGCACCAAGTTCATCATCTATGTCGCCACCGCCGCCTGCACCGGCCTGATCGGCGCGCTGATCTTTTTGCAAAAACTGCGCATCTCGCCGGAGGCGGGGTTTAGCATCAACGACTGGACCGTGGTGGTGATCTTCATGGTTGTTATCGGCGGCATCGGCACAATCGAGGGGCCGTTCATCGGCATGCTGGTCTACATTATCCTGCGCGAGCTTTTGGCCGACTACGGCACCTATTATCTGATCCTGATGGGCATGATCGCCATTGCGGTGATGCTCAAGGCGCCGTCGGGAATCTGGGGCTGGGTGGTGCAGCGCTACGACTTGCAGCTTTTCCCGGTCGGCCGGCGCCTGGTGCTGGCACCGCCGACGCTGCCGCAAACATCCGAACGATAGGAGCAGCGCATGCCGCCCTCCCCGACCCAGAGCGCTACCAAAGCGGAGATCATGGACCGCGTCCGCGCCATGGCGCCGCGCTTTTCCGAGCGCGCAGCAGCGGCGGAAGAAGCCCGGCGCATCCCCCAAGGATCGGTGGACGAGATGCTCGACGCCGGCTTTGCCCGCGTCCTGGTGCCGAAGAGCGTCGGCGGCTACGGGCTCGGCTTCGACACCTGGTTCGAAGCGACGCGCGAATTGTGCAAGGCCGATGCCTCGCACGGCTGGTGCGCCAGCCTGATCATCCACCACAATCATTTGATCGCGCAGTATCCGGACGCTGCGCAAAAGACGCTGTGGGCCAACGGTCTCGACGTGCCGGTCGCCGCGTCGTTCGCACCTGCGACGGCGGCCGTACCGGTCGATGGCGGCTATCGCGTCTCCGGAAAGGGCTCGCCGTTCGCCAGCGGCGTCGATCATTGCACCTGGGTCATGCTCGGTGGCATGGCGCAGGACGGCGACAAACCCGAGTGGAAATTCTTCCTGGTCGCGCCCGGGGACTACACCATTCGCGATACCTGGTTCACCGCTGGCATGCGCGGCACTGGCAGCAAGACCATCGTTACCGACAACGCTTTCGTGCCGAACGAGCGGGTGCTGAAGCTGACGGAGCTGCGCGACGCCACGACGCCGGGCGGCGCCATGCACAAAGACGTCATCTTTCACACGCCATTTTTCTACTACGCGCCGATCTCGTTTGCGACGCCGATGCTCGGCGCGGCGCAAGGCGCCTACGAGCATTTCCGCGACTGGACCAAGACGCGCCAGGCGCAGGATGGTTCATCGGTCGCCGAAAAAACCTCGGTGCAGGTGCGCATGGCCCGCGCCGCCGCCGATCTTGATGCCGCCGATCTCCTGCTGCGTCGCGCCGTGAGCGTGACCGACGCGCCGCAGGATTATTCGCCGCACCATCTCGCCCGCTCGGTGCGCGATTTCGCGCGGGTATCCGAGCTGACGGTTTCGGTGATCGACACGCTGGTCGCCTTGAGCGGCACGGCGAGCTTCAACACCTCGCACCCGTTGCAGCGCGCCTGGCGCGACATCCACTTCATGTCGATGCACATCGCCGTCAACACCGAGATGAATTTTTCGCACTACGGCCGCATGGAGCTCGGCCTGGGGCGCGATGCGAGCCGGCCGTATTTTTGATTGTCACGCCCGCGAAGGCGGGCATCCAGTAGCCACTGTCGATGGAATAGATACGCGTCCGCGCTAGTGATTACTGGATCATCCGCCTTCGCGGATGATGACAATCACCGCAACCCTGCCTGCTGCACCAGCGGATAGACCCTGTCCTTGAACCAGCGCTGGTCCGCGATGTAGCGCGGCCAGTTCAACAGCGTGCCGTCGAGCCCCATCTTCGACATGCGGATCAGACCGTCCACGATCTGCTCGGGCGTACCGATCAGCGGATAGCCGCCCCAGCCGGCGATAAAATGCTTCTTCATCTCCGCGAGCACCGGCGGCGGCAAGGTCTTGGCGTTGGCGATCATGGTCTCGACCAGATTGCTCACCGCCTCCCAATCGCCTTTGGCGTTCACATAGTCCTCGAAATAATCCTTCGCTTCCTTCTCGGTCTCGCCCTGCACGACGTAGGCGTAGCTCCAGACCTGGATGTCGCGGCCGTATTCCTTGCGGGCGAGTTCGCGGTAGCTGTCGACCTTGGCCTTGCAGTCGTCGAAATCGTGCGAGCCGAACACCACATAGACCATGTCGCAATACTTTGCCGCGAAGTGCTGGCCCTTCTCCGAGCCGCCGGCATTCATCACCGGCGGAAACGGCTTTTGGAGCGGCTTCGGCTCCAAATAGCCTTGCTTGATCGTATAGAAGCGGCCTTCGAAGTCGAACGGCTCCTGCCGCGCCCACAGCTCCTTCAAGATATGCAGCCATTCTGCGGCACAATCGTAACGGTCGTTGTGCTCCATCAGCGGCGAGCCGAACATTTCGATCTCGGGCCGGTTCCAGCCGGTGACAATATTGAGCGCGAAGCGGCCGCCGGTGACGTGATCGATGGTGGCCGCCTGCTTCGCCGCCATCACCGGGTGGATGGTTGGCACATGCGAGGTGGCGAAGATGCCGGAATAATGCGTCGAGGCGCCGATCGCCGAGGCCCAGGAGAAGCACTCGAAGCCCGGGCCGTTGAAATTGGTGATCCCGCCAAAACCGTGCCAGCGCCCGATCGGCACCAGGGCCTCGAATTCCATCGACTCGGAAATCTTTGCCAGTTCCAGCGTATTCGGCCAGTTGATCTCGAGCACGCCGTCGATGGTGGAAATGGCGCAGCCGCGATCGAGATTGGTGCCGAAGGTGCCGAGCTTGAGCTTCCTATCATTGAAGACCGGATTGGTGCTGCGGCGCTCCATTGGCATTCCTCCCGCGCGTGTGCGGAAAGCTTACGAATGCAAGCACGCTGTGGCAATCGGCGCGCGATCGTGCAAAATATCGCGGTTCAACGCTGGAGCCGGCCATGTCGATTTTCGCCGTGAACTACCTGTGCCGCGAGGTTTTGCGCGATCACACCTTCCGTGCCGCCATAAAGGCCGATCCGGCCAAAGCGCTGGCGCCGCTGGAACTCACCGACGAGGAGCGCCGCTGCCTGCTCGCAGGCGACGTCGGACAGCTCTATCGCATGGGTGCCAACGGCTTCCTCATGAACTATCTCGCCCGCTTCGAAGTCTGCGGGCTGAACGCCGAAACCTACAACCAGCGCATGCGGGCGGTGAAGGTCGACGAAATCGGCCAGCCGGTGACGTGACGCGGTAGCATTCAACAGGAGATCAACCCATGGCGCAGATCGTCGCCGGTTTCGGCGTGCCGCATACCCCGATCTTCCCGCATTTCGTCAAGCGCGACGGCCCCGATTGCGAGATCGCAAAGCTGTTCGGTGCGCAGAAGGAGCAACTGGCCGCGACACGCCCCGATCTGATCGTGATGTTCGACACCGATCATCTCAACACCTTCTTTCTCGACGCGCTGCCGATCTTCGCCATCGGCGTCGACAAGAATTTCAAGGCGCCCAACGACGAGCCGCGCGACGTGCCCAATTACGTCGTGCCGTCGCTGCCGGCGCTGGCCTCCCATATCCGCGCCGCGGCCGTCGCCGTCGGTTACGATGTCGCCATGACGCAGCATTTTTCGGTCGATCACTCGGTCACGGTGCCGCTGCACTTTCTCACGCCAGACATGAAAATCCCGGTTATCCCATTCTTCATCAGCGGCCACGTGCCGCCGCTGCCGCCGGCGCAACGTTGCTATGCGCTCGGCCAGGCGGTGGCGCGCGCCATCGAGTCGTGGCCGGCGTCGTTGCGCGTCGTCGTCATGGGCAGCGGCAGCTTTTCACTCGAAGTCGGCGGCCCGCGCATGGCGGCGAGCCGCTCCGACGGCGTTCCCGATCCGGAATGGGCGGCGCGCGTGATCAAACTGCTCGAAGCTCAGAAGATCGATCAATTGATCGCAGAGTCGACCCAGCATCGCATGCTCAAAGCCGGCAATGTCGGCGGCGAGCTGTTGAACTGGATCGCCATGCTCGGCGCCATCGGCAACCGCAAGCCAACTTATGTGGCGCCGCAGATGCAAAACGGCCACGCCTACGGCGTGTGGCGGTGGAATTGACGGCCAGCAATCAGAACATCGGATAGGCCGGATTGAGGCCGAGGCCGAACTCCATCCGCCCAAAATTCTCCGCCGGCACGTCCCAATTCATCACCACATGCGAGGAGATGGCGTGCGCGTCACGCCAGCAGCGCTGGATCGGATTGTCGTCCATCAGGCCGCTGGAGCCGGAGATCTTGACCAGATCGTCCATCGCCTCGCGCAGCTTTTTTACGGCAAAGGTGAAATCGCGGCGAAGCAGCGTGCGGGTCTCCAGCGACATGCCGGAATAATCCTGCCGCGCGATCTTGAACGCGCGCCGCGCCAACAGCTCCGCCGCATCGATCTCGGCGGCGATCTCGGCGACGCGCATCTGCACCGGCACGTGCTGGGCGATATTGAGCGCGGTGTAGGTCAGGTAGCGCTTGCGCGTCCATTGCACGAAGTCGGCATATCCGCCGCGGGCGAGGCCGAGCACCGGGGCGAGCAGCGCGTAGCTGTGTACGGCGATGAACGGCGTGTTAAAGATCGGATTGGTGTTGACCTTCGATCCCGGCGCGCAGGCGTCGCGGAGCGTCGAGAATGACACGCTGCGATGCTCGGGCACGAAGACATTGTCGAGCACCGAGGTATTCGAACCGCTGGCGCGCAGGCCGGCGCAATACCAGGTGTCGTCCTGCTTCACCTCCGACACCGGCACCAGATAAAGCCGCATGTCGGGATGGTCCTCACCCTCGCGCTGCACCAGCCCGCCGATCATGATCCACTGCGAATGCCGCAGACCTGAGCACCACGACCAGCGGCCGTCGAGCCGGTAACCGCCCGGCGCCGGCGCCACTTTGCCGGTCGGCGCCGCCGAGGTGGCAATACAGGCAGCCTTGTCGCGGCTCCAGACGTCGTGCTGCGCCTCTTCCGGGAACAGCGCCAGGATGCAGGCGTGGTCGGCGAGATAGTTCAGGCACCAGGCCGAGGAGCCGCAGGTCGATTTGCCGAGCTCGACAGCGATATCGAACGCCACTTCGTGGTCGTGCTCGTAGCCGCCCCAGCGCTTTGGTTGCAGGGTGTGGATGAGGCCGGCTTCGATGAATTCATCGACGGATTCCTGCGGGATGTTGCGGTCGCGCTCGGCCTGTACTGCGCGTTCGCGCAGTTTTGGCGCCAGGGCGCGCGCCCGCGCAACCAGTTCCTCGGCGGTCGGAATGGCTCCCGGCGCGGCAGCCGGACGCAGCTCGGCGACGCTCATGGCATTTCCTCCTGTTGGCAAAAATAGTGCGCCGGCCGAATCGGCGCGGATCAAGCCTTGCGCCCGGAGACGACGGCGCTATCGTACCCGTGTCGGCGGCTGCAAAACGAAGAGGAAAGCGCGATGCGTCTTGGGATATTCATGATGCCGGTGCACCCGCCGACGCGCTCGTTCACCGACACCCTGGCTGAGGACGAGGAGAAGTCGCTCTACGCCGATGAGCTCGGCTTCGACGAATTATGGGTTGGCGAGCATTTTTCGGCGACCACCGAGCCGATCCCCTCGCCGCTGATGTTCATGGCGGGCCTGGCACCGCGCACCAAGAATTTGAGCTTCGGCACCGCGGTGATTTGTTTGCCGAACCACGATCCGGTGAAGGTCGCGGCCGAAGTCGCGCAATTCGATCACATGACCCGCGGCCGCTTTATGCTCGGCGTCGGCCCGGGCGGGCTGTTGTCCGACTTCGAGCTGTTCGGCAATGCCGACCGCGGCGTGCGCACGCGCAAATTCGTCGAATTGATCAAGATGATCCAGCAGATCTGGGCGCAGGATCCGCCTTACGATTTTCCGGGCGAGTTCCGCAGCGTGAGCCTCAAAGAGGCGATCATCCCCAATCTCGGCATCGGCTACATGCCAAAGCCGTTCCAGAAGCCCGGACCGCCGATCTCGACCTCGCTGTCGAGCCGCGATTCACCGACCGCGCGCATTGCCGCGAAACAAGGCTGGGGCATCATCTCCGGCAACAATGTGCCCTCGAGCGCGATCGCGTCCCACTGGCAGACCTATTCGAAGGCGTGTCTGGAAATGGGCGTAGCCGCCGAAGGGCGAGAATTGGCGCGTGGCGCGCAGCATCATGGTGGCGCCGAGCGACGCCGAAGCCCACGACCGTATTCACACCGAGCACGGCTCCAACCGCTATTTCTACACTTACATGCGCGAGGTACTATCCCGGGTCGGCATCTTGTCGGTGCTAAAACCCGACCCGAACATGTCGGACGACGAGGCCACAGTCGAAGCCATCACCGAAGGCTGCATGATCTATGGCTCGGCGAAGACATTTCTCGACAAGCTCGTCACCTTCCGCGACTCCGTCGGCCCGTTCGGCACCTTGCTGATGACCGGTCTCGACTGGAGCGGCCCGAACCGCGCTTGGGAGCGCGACTCGATGCGGCTCTTGGCGCAAGAGGTGATGCCGAAATTCCGCCAGCACGTCATGGCGCAGGCGGCGGAGTGACAGCACGTTGGAAGGCCAGCGTGCCGACCGGCTAACCAAACCACTGCGGATGCTGGCTCACGGCGGTGACTGCGACCAGAAACAACAGCCCGCAGATGATGCCGACCTGGCACGCAAGATAGGCGTAGTCCGTCATTGTTCGACCCCTCAATCGCTCCATGAGGCGTCCCGGCCATCGGTATTTTCCTGGCCAAACGTATAAATTTGGTAACCGGCGCGAGGCTTTTGCGACATGTCTCCGGCCGTGGCTACTTCGGCGTCTCGCCCGTATAGCGCAGCACGAACAATCCCCATTTGTCGTCGTTCATGAAGATGTTGCCGCGGGCGTCGACGGCGAGCTCCTCGCTCCAGTTGATCTCCGACGCGTGCGCGCCGGATTGTGCCGGCATGTTGGGCCGCTCCGGCGGCATGAAATAGCCGACCTCCTTGGGCAGGCGCGGATCGCTGACGTCGAAGATGCGCAGCCCGGCATTGAACCAGGCGACGTCGATCAGCTTGCCCGGCTGCTCGATTGCCGGATTGTGGATCTCCTGGCTGGTATTGTGCGGGCCGAAGCGGCCGCCCTTGTCGCAGAAATCCTTGTACGGCGCGTCGGGTGGCGGCACCGGCGTCGGAAAGACCGAAATCAGTCGCGGATGCGCCGGGTTGGCGTTGTCGATCATGCCGGCGAAGTTGAAGCCGTCATCCTGGCATTTTTCCTTCTGCGCTTCCGAGCTGACATAGAGCAGGTTACGATCCCACAGCGGCAGCACGGTGTGAACCGACTGGGTGCCGACGCTGGCGAACGGTTCCGTGATATGCAGCTTGCCGATGAGCTTTGGATTGGCCGGATCGGTCAGGTCGAGATTGACCACGTCGGGCGTATAGCCGAGCGACGCCATCTTGCCGTCGGGGCTGACATTGACCGGCCCGTGAAAGCCTTCCGGGTAAGGCGACGCCGGCTCGCCGTCCTTCTGGCCGGGCTGCCACCATTTGCCGACCTCTTTCGGATGCGCCGGATCGCTGACGTCGAGGATCACCAGGATGTGCGCCTTGAAGCCCGGATAGCTGGTCGAGAGATAGGCGTATTTGCCGCCCGGATAGGAATTGCGGTGAGCGCCGGTGACGCCGCCCATCCATGAGCCGACCTGCTTGGGATTTTCCGGATCGGAAATGTCCCACAACAGGATCGCCGGCAGCGGGTTCTTTTGCGGCCGAAAACTGTTCAACGACGTGATCATCAGATTGTCGTGCAGGGTCACCTGCGCGGTGATGATGCTCTTGTCGTCGGTCTCGAACGGAATGAATTTCACGTAGCGCGGATTGGCCGGGTCGGTGACGTCGACGATGCTCCAGCCCTGATTGAAGGAATGGCCCGTGTAGAGATACCACTTGTCGTCCGCGGTGTGTTTGATGGCGATCTTGAAGGCGCCGTAGCGCCCGCCTAGCGCCGAAAATCCGATCTGCTTCACGTTCTGCGCCTGTGCGCCCGGCGGGATCGGATCGGCAAGCGCGCCATGCGGCGCGAACAACATCGAGCAGCCTGCCACCAGTATCGCCAATTTCTTTAATGCAACACGCACGAATTCCTCCCGTTAGAATTTTTGTTTGAGCATGATCTTATCCGAAAACCGGTTTCCACTTTTCGGGATCATGCTCTAGCGATCGAATTTTTGCAGCATCGCGTCGCGAAAGAACTTTGGCAATTCGGCAAGATCGCCGTCGCCGTAATCGCCGTCGACCGCCGCCGACAGCGACGCCAGCGTGCCCGCCGCCAGCGGCATCGGCACGCCGGTGAGCGCGCCGGTCGCGACCGCCGACATGATGTCTTTGCGCAGCGTGCGGATGTCGAGCGTCATGTCGCCCTGGTTGCCCTTGAGCACCTCGGCCTTGCTCTTGAGCCAGCCGCAGGCCGTGGCGCTCTCCTGCAACACGTCGACCATGAGATCGAGGGCAAGACCTTGCTGCAGGCCGAGCGCAAGCGATTCCGCCACCGCCTGGATATAGGCGCCCAGCCCGAGATTGGCGGCGAGCTTCATCGCATAGCCGCTGCCGTTTGGGCCCATATGGACGATGCGCCGGGTCAGCTTTTCCAGCACCGGACGCGCTCGCTCGATATCTTCAGGCTTGCCGCCGGCCATGGCAAACAGCGTGCCGGCCTGCACTTGCGGGATGGTGCCGAGCACTGGCGCCTCGATCAGGCGCGCGCCGCGCGCTTCGACTAGCGGCGCAAGCTCGCGGCCGGTCATCGGCTGCAGCGTGCTCATCTCGATGAACAGCTTGCCCTTGACGTCGCCTTCGAAGAATCCGGCCGGGCCGGTGAAAATCTTGCGCACGCCGTGGTCTTCGGTGATGCTGGAAATGACGATGTCGGCGACCGTGGCAACGCCGCGGGCATCGGCGGCGATACGCAGCCCGTCCGCGGCCAGCGCCTCATTGGCCTTGGCGCTCTGATCCCAGCCGGTCACGTCAAATCCCTGCTGGCGAAGACGGCGGGATATTGCCGCGCCCATGCGGCCGAGGCCGACAATGCCAAGTTTCATAACTCCTCCCCTGTGCGTCGAACATTTGACGCATATTAACCGGCGTCAAGCTATAGCGAACGATGATGTGCAGGTCTGCGGAGGCTCAGCGCCGCAGCGCATGGCTGAGCATGTGCTTGATCAAGAGATCGGTTTGCGGCAAGGAAGCAATGTGAATTCCGATCGAAACTGTTCAGACCTTTGTGTTGCTGTTGCTGGGTACAAACGCCAACGAAAGTTATTCCAGCATATATGCGCGCGTGTTAAAATCTTGCATTTCAGCCACCGATTGCGCCCCTTCTAATGCAGCTCCTGTGGATATGCTCCAACAGCATTGCTTAAGCCGCTCACGGCGGCAAAATCTCAAACTTCAAGGGACGACCCTTCACCGACAGCAAGCTGTGGTGCGCGCGCCGGCGACATCCGGCACGGCGGTAATTTACGACCCGTTGAAATGCGCAACGCTCCTGCAAGTGGAAATGCCGAATGATGGCGATCAAAACTCCCAACCCGACCGATAAGCATGTCGGCGCGCGCATACGGATGCGCCGCATGATGCTCGGCATGTCGCAGACCGCCTTGGCCGACGGCCTCGACCTTACCTTCCAGCAGATCCAGAAATACGAGAAGGGCGTCAACCGGGTCGGCGCCAGCCGGTTGCAGCAGATCGCGCACATTCTCCGCGTGCCCGTCGAGTTCTTCTTCGAAGGCGGGCCCGATGTCTCAGGCGCGAAAGCGGACGTCGCCGACGCGCCGTCGCTCGCCCATGTCTCAGAATTCCTGGCGACCCCCGACGGGCTGTCGCTGGTCGCCAGCTTCGTGAAAATCCGCTCGGCAAAGCTTCGCCGCTCCATCGTCGAGCTGGTCAGCTACCTGGCGCAGAACCAGGACAAATAGTCGCCGCTGGACCGCGGCTTGGCCCGGCGAGCTGCCGTCAAGACCGCGGCCCAGGGCGCCTCGCATACCCATCCGCGGCTTGTTTATATTCGAGAACAGCGGCTTTTTGGCCGGACGCCGCCGTTTGTCGAGCCCCCTCCGTGGGCTGAAAATTGGTTGCAGATGCCCAAAGTGACCCATTTCAACCCGGGATTTGCGAACGATAATCCTTGTCTTGTGGGTTGGGTCAGGGATTAAATTCCGGCCGGGCGGGACTGAGGGACATTTGGCTGCGGCGCGGGGGCTATGAACGCGTCGCCTCGGCCTGTGTCGAACGACATTTGCGCCGGCTACGTTGGGGCTGTTGGGGATGAAGATTTTGATTGTCGACGATCACGCCTTGATTCGTGATGCGATGCAGGGCCTGTTGAAGAAACTGCAACGTGGCGTCGTGGTGCTGGAAGCGGCCGACAGCCAGCAGGCGTTTGCCATCATTGCCGGCAACCCCGATATCGACCTGATATTGCTCGACCTGACTTTGCCGGATCGCGACGGCCTTTCGGTGCTCACCGAATTGCGCGAGCGCTATCCGGCCATCTCCGTCGTCGTGTTGTCGGCGCTGCAGGATCGCGCCAATGTCCAGAAAGTGCTCGATCTCGGCGCCGCCGGCTTTATTCCGAAGTCGGCGCGGCGCGAAGTGATGCTGAGCGCGCTGCAACTGGTCTTCGCCGGCAGCGTCTACATTCCTCCGGAGATTCTGGCGCCGGAGGGATTTGCCGAAGCGCCGAGCCAGCAGTTCGAAAACCGCCCGAGTGAAAACCGCCAGATCGTCTCGCCCTCCGATCTCGGGCTGTCGGAACGCCAGCAGGACGTGCTCGCGCTGATGATGCAAGGCAACAGCAACAAGGTCATTTGCCGGGCGCTCAATCTCGCCGAGCCGACGGTCAAAAACCACGTCACCGCGATCTTGCGGGCGCTGAAAGTGTCCAACCGCACCGAGGCGGTGATCGCCGTAACCGAGCTGGGCTGGAAGCTGACGCCGAAGACATGACGCCCTAGACCATGATCCAATTCAATTGAAGCGGATCATGGTCTAGAATTTTTGTTTGAGCATGATCCTATCCGAAAACCGGTATCCACTTTTCGGGATCATGCTCTGGCTCAGGGCGAGGTCGCGTCGGGTCTCGACTCTTCCGCATCGGGCAGCTTGCGCACCACCGCCCGCGGCACCGGCTTGACCGCCTGATTGAACATGGCGCGCAGCGCCATCGGGTTCACCGGTTTGTGCAACAGGTGGAAACCTTTGACCTTCGCCTCATGCAGCGTTGCCGGATCGGTATCGCCACTGATGAGAAAAGCCGGAATTGGCGCCGACAATTCGCCGCGCAGCCATTCGATGGTTTCAATGCCGGTCCGGCCATTGGCCAGGTGATAATCCGAGATGATCAGGTCCGGCAGATCGTCCTGCTCGGCCGCCGCCTGGAGCGCCTTGCTGTCGCTGTCCGCGGTGATGACCCGGCAACCCCATTGGCGGAAAATCCCGCTCATGCCCTCGAGCACCAGCGGATCGTCGTCGATCACCAGGACGAGCTTGTCATACGACAGGCTCGGCTGGGCGCGCGGCACGATGGACGCCTCGATGGCCCGCTTGTCGGCCGGAGCGAGCGGGACGGCGACGGCAAAGACGGAGCCCTTGCCCACGGTCGACTTGACCTCGATCGGGTGATCGAGAAGACGGCAGAGGCGGTCGACGATGGCAAGCCCGAGGCCGAGACCGGCGCGCCGGTCGCGATCCGGTTCGCCCAGGCGATAGAACTCGCCGAATATCTTGTCGTGCTGATCGGGCGGAATGCCGATGCCGGAGTCCCACACCTCGATGCGCAGCTGATCGCCGCGCTTGCGGCAGCCGACCAGCACGCCGCCGCCGCGCGTATAGCGCAGCGCGTTCTGAACCAGGTTGAAAACGATCTGCTGCAACAAGATGAAGTCGCTCTTCACCCAGGCGTCGCTGCGGCAACGCCCGGAACGAGAGCTTCTTCTCCCGCGCCGCGCCGGCAAAGGTGGTCTCGGCATGCGCCAACAACTGCGCGACCGGAAACACCGTGATGTTGATCGTGGTTGCTCCGGCATCGAGCTTGGAGATGTCGAGCAGCGCGCTGAACAGCTGGTTCATGGCGGAGAGCGCTTCTTCGATGCGGCTGATAATTTGACTGCGCTCAGCCGCGCGCAACTTGCCGTGGAGCTGCGCGACGAAGAGGCCCAAAGCATGGAGCGGCTGACGCAAATCGTGACTGGCCGCGGCAACGAAGCGCGACTTCGCTTGATTGGCGGCTTCGAGCTGGCGGGTGCGCTCCTCGACCTTGCTTTCTAGACCCGAGTAGGACTCGTGGAGCCGGGCGGCCATGGCGTTGAATTGATCGCCGAGCGCCTCAAGTTCGTCACCGGTATTGATTACAATACGTTGCTCAAGGTCGCCGCTGCCGATGCGCACAGCGCCAATTTGCAGTGCGCGAATCGGGACGACCATTCTCCGTGCCAGTAACAATCCGGCGAAAACTGCCAACGCCAGGGCCACCAAAATTATGACACCAGACCGCAGGGCGGAGTCGTACAGCGGACCATAGGCCTCATCTACCGGTAGCTCGGCAAAGACGAGCCATCCAGGTGGCGTCACGTCAGCGTAGGCGCTCAAGACGCGTCGGCCGTTGAGGTCGAAACCCTCCAAGGGCTGATCGGGCGAACCGCGCGATTGCGCCGCGCGGGCCGCTAGTACCTGCGCAAAATCGGATACGTCGGTCTTCCGCAATACTTGGCTAATATCCGGATGCGCGATAAGACGTGCCGCCTGGTCAACAACATATGCGTGGCCGTGCTTGCCGACCCGAATTTGCGAAACGACGTCCCAAATGAACGTAAGATTCACTTGCCCAATGATCACGCCGAATTCCGGCCGAACACCGGACATCGCGACCGTCATATAAGGTTGCGATCCATCGATGAAATAGGCCGGCCCATAATAGACTTTGTTGGCCATCGCCTGAATAAACGCAGTATCTTTCGAATGATCGATATGGCTTGCGATTACATCCGGCGCTTCTCGGGACATACGGTATTGCTCTTGTCCCGTTGCATCGAGTTGCATAATTTCGGTCAGCGCGGGCACCTGGCGCAGCAAGCGAACGGCATCAAACTGCCATTCGTCCAACGTGCTGTCGCTCAAAGACAGTTGGGTTTCCCACGCCAATCCAGCCATAACCTCGTTTAGAAACTGGCCGATCTTGTCCGCCGCAGATTTCGCCTGCTCGCGCTGAACAAGAAACAAAAGATTTTTCTGCTCGTGGTAAGAGAACCAGATATCGGACACGCCATTGATCGCTAAGGCGAGACTGACGATGGCGACGAACATTACGACATATTTTCGAAATAGACCGCCACGCGCGAGCGGCGGCCTAACAGGGTCCCCTTCCGACTTGGCTGGAGTCCTAATCATCTGTTCATCGGTCGAAATAGGCTTGATCCCCGAATTGTCCGAGCCGGTATCGCCTCCATTTGGCGAGAAATCAAGCATTTCAATCTGCGCTTGTGCCCAGGCGGTCCCTGGCCAGCCATCATATCAGCCCGCTGTGATGGCGGAAGGAGCGCAGGGCAAAATGCGACAGAATGCTGCTTTGTCGCCGCTCCAGTAGGTGTAATTTTCGCTAAAGCTGGTCTCGGCCCATAACGAAGCCCTTATGTGGCTTCTAATTTTGAGACTTTTATGCATGGGTGGCGCGAATGGATCCTCAGCGGCGTGCATTCGTAGTTTTTCTCGGCGGTGCGCTGGCGACGCCCTCATTATTGGCAAATGCGCAGCAAGCGACCCGCGTGCGCACCGTTGCGGTGCTCATGGGAATAGCGAACGATGCGGAGACTCAGGCTCGCGCCAAGGCGATCGAACAAGGCCTTGCAAAAAAGGGATGGATTGTCGGCCAAAATCTCCACATTGAATATCGGTACGCTGCAGGCGACCTCGAGCGCATGCTTAGTTTGTCGAAAGAAATAGTCGGACTTCACCCCGATGTAATAATCGGCCACAGCACGCCTGTTGTAGCAGCACTTCATCAGAGCACTCGAACAATTCCCATTGTGTTCGTTGCTGTCGGCGATCCGATCGGTAGCGGTTTTGTAGCCAGCATGGCGCGGCCAGGAGGCAACATCACCGGTTTCACTGTTTTACAGCAAACAATGGCGGGAAAATATCTATCAATACTGAGGGAGTTAAATCCGCAGGTCACCCAGGTTGCTCTAATGTACAACCTCAATTCCTTCCCTGCCGGCGGCGCGTCTTACATGCCAGCTTTCATAGAGTCGGCAAATGAATATCATGTCACCGCGATCACTACAGAGGTCCACAGTCCTGCCGAAATCGAAAATGCGATGGCCGACTTGGGCACAACGCCAGGGAGCGCACTTATCGTATTTGCAGGCAACTTCACAACACTGCACCGTGAGTTGATTATTTCGCTGGCCACTCGCCTACGGATTCCGGCAATCTATCCATATCGTTATTTTGCTGATCAGGGCGGGTTGTTGTCCTACGGGGTTGACGTCCTGGATCTATTCAGACGGGCGCCTGACTATGTCGATCGAATTCTCCAAGGCGCGAAGCCTGCTGAACTTCCCGTTCAAGCGCCCCGGAAATTTGAACTCGTCATTAACTTAAAAACTGCCCGCGCAATCGGTCTCGTCGTGCCTCGCATTCTACTCGCAGGCGCCGATGCTTTGATTGAGTAAATCGCAGCCGACCGCCCTACGATTTCTTGGTAAGCTCGGGCGGGTCTGATTACTTAGCCGTTTTGTTGGGCTATTGTATTTTAAGGCTGCAACACCGACGCGTCTACGAGCAACGCGCGGAACGTCTCAGCGCTCACGGGTTTATGCAAGAGACGGTAACCACCAGCGCCGTCGTCCCCCCGTGGTGAAGTTGCATCGCCACTAATGAGAAGTGCCGGAATTTCAAACGCGCCGCGCAGCATTTCGATGGCGTCTACGCCTGTCTCCCCCTGCGGAAGGCGATAGTCACACACGATCAAATCGGGCCGTCGGCCGATTTCGGAAAGCTTCGTCATCGCCTCGCCGTAGCGATTCGGCAGCTACGACCTGGCAGCCCCACGAACGCAGGAGGCCCGCGGTTGCCTCAAGGACAAGCGGATCGTCTTCGATCACGACAACAAGCTTACTGGCGCGTAGCGCTTTCATGTGACCGTCCGGCAATTTTGCACAATCAATGTTCTACTTCGCGTTGAAAATAAAGCGGCCGAAAGTCGCGATCAGCACCTACTTTAGTTTGCATTGATTATCCGCGTCCTGAGACGAGAGAACAGTGCAAAAGGGCTTTCGTTTCATTGCGGAGAGGCAAGCGCCTTTTAGGCTGTGTTCGCAGTCAAAAATGACTGACAGCAAAAAGGAGCTATCGATGACTAAGATTCAGCTGGGGGACAAAGTTATTCGCGATGCCGCAACCGTAAACCAAGGCAAGGTGCATCTCGGAGACCTCGCCCCTGCTTTTGCGCGTCCGATTCGTGCCGGCGACAAGGTCGTCCGCGATACCTCCACCGCGAACGAAAGCAAAGTGCGCCTTGGGGACTTGGCTCCCGCTTTCAGTCCTAAGAAGTAATTGATGTCTACGCACGGAACGCCAGCCGCCTTCGGTCGGCTGATGTTCTAAATGATTGTTTGCCCGCGGGAATGCTGTGCGCTCCCGCGGACAAACGACTTTCTAATCGGCGCGATCCGAGAACACCGGCATCGGAGGAGTTTGACAGCATGCACGCTCCTACCCCACCCGACTCCCCACTCGCCCAGTTCTTCCAACTCGTCCCCGACGGCATGCCGCCGCGCCGCGCCGACAAGTCGGTCGGCGGTGTCATTCCGGCGCGGGCTTTGCGCTATTGCGAGGCGATCACCAGCGCCTCGGCATTCGGCTGGTACGTGTTTTTGCCGATGAACTTCAAGGTGGTCTGGGATGGCCACGACATGCTGTGGACCTATCCGGGCGTTGACGAATGGCTGCCGCTGACGCGGGATGCGGTGCAATATCCGGGGTTTCGCGAGCACTTCGATCGGCATGCGCCGGCCGACGTGCGCGGCTTCTCGCCGCCGTTCTTGTCGCCGTCGATCCAGCCGGGACAGCTGCAGATTTGGACCGGCTGCGTCGCCAAGACCGCGCCGGGCTGGAGCCTGTTGGTTCGCGGAGTGGCGAACCTGTCGAAGAGCCCGTCCTACCAGATGCTGGAAGGCATCATCGAAACCGATACCTGGTTCGGCCCGTTGTTCGACAACGTCCGCCTGCTCAAGACCGACGTGCCCATCGAGTTCCGCGCCGACGTTCCCTTCCTGCAGGTCCAGCCGGTCCGCAAGGAGTTTTACGCCGACAAGTTCCTGCAGAATTTTTCCGTAAAAAGCCTGGACGAGCTGTCGCCGGAGAACTGGGAGGCGTTCCATCGCACCGTGGTCGTGCCCAACACCACGCCGGAGCGCAAGCACGGGCAGTATGCGGTCGCAGTGCGCAAGCAGGCGGCTCATGCGGCGCGTCTCGAGCCGGTCTCCGAGTGATCGGGTCGGCCGCGGCGCGGGCGACCCAGTACTTTAGTACTTAGCGGCCGGCGGCGGCGCCGGTACTTTTGTACGATTCAGATGCCTCCTTGCCCGTGATAAAACTGCCGAATAGGCGGGCACGTGGCATGGAATACAATCGGCCGTGGGGATTATCTCTCCGAAAAATAGGCAAGCTATTCCAAATCCGAAATAAATCGCTCGCCCGACCGCTCGACTTGCGGGACTCAAAGCTGAAATAGCGGCGGGCAAGCCGATGATCTCGAGTGCCGCTGAACCTTATACCTGGATCTGGGCCGATGCGCCTTACCTGCGAGAGCAGGCGCAACGGTGTAGTCGACTTGCACGTGACTGCCCGCACTTGCCGACCGCGCATGAGCTCGAAGCGATCGGCTTGGAATTGATGCAGAGGGCCGCCGACTTGGATCACATGCAAGAGGAACACGACGCCGAACGGCCGACGCGGGAATAAAAGTGCAAGTGCATCGGTTCATGCCGGCGCATAGGTGAATCGTTTAGCTGCTCGGGCCTGATCTTGGGGACTGCTGTACACGTGGGAGTATCAGGATGTTTCACAGCGAAAAAGATGGCAAAGCTTTAAGCCCGCGGCAACGCGAGCTGGTGGTCTTATACTTGTCGTATGCGCTCGATGACGTCCGCGCGCTCAACGAAATGGGAGCGCATTTCCTCCAGATGGCGATCGCAACGATCTCCGAGGAAGCGAGCCTGGACACTCCGGTCCAGCCGATACAAACGACGACCCCGCACTGAAAAGCGAAGGTGGCGGCGACGGCATACCGCCGGCGCGGCGCCGCGAACTAATTTTTTCGCGACTTCATCGATTCGACGAGATCGACCAGCGAGTGCCGCGTGCGCCGTTCCGAAATCTCCGAGAACGCCTGAACCAGGCGCAGCGACAGCGGATCGGCCAAGAGATTGAACGGCGAGGAATCGTCGCCTTTCGCCAGCGTCGCCTTGCCGCCCTCGAACAGCGTGAGAACGGATACGCCGAGGATCACGCTGATTTCGAAAAGACGGCCGCTGCCGACGCGGTTCGTGCCTTTCTCGTATTTTTGTATTTGCTGAAAAGTAATGCCGAGCTCGTTTGCCAAGTCCGTCTGCGACATGCCCTTGGCCAGCCGGTGGACGCGCACATTGCGGCCAACGACCTTGTCCAAACTTTGCGGGCCTCTGCTCTTCATCGAATCGGTCCAATCCTAGATTGTTGTCACTTGGCCGTCTTATACATGGCCAAACAAGGGCATACCAGACGCTCAAGGCGCCGCGGTGGATAGCGCCAAATAATTGCAACGATGGTTACCTAAGGTTGTTGCAGGAAACCACAAGCAAATTACGGTAAAATCGGGCTTTTAACGTCCTTCGGTCAGGTTTGGCCGGACAAAGTCAGG
Organism: uncultured beta proteobacterium; assembly: GCA_963816915.1. Lineage (GTDB taxonomy): Bacteria > Pseudomonadota > Gammaproteobacteria > Burkholderiales > Casimicrobiaceae > PALSA-1003. The sequence goes on along the minus strand of CAWFMK010000004.1, from coordinate 3,456 downwards.
TTTTTGCCGCGGCGCAATACGGGGGGCACCCATGGACCGACCAGCCGACGCGATTTCGCTCACTCAGCTGGCGTTGCAGCCATGACTTCACCCGGACCGGTCAGCGCGGGCGCCAGCGCCGGATAACGGCTCAGTGCGTATAGGAATACCGCCACGATGCCGTAGGCGACGGCGACCGTCGGCGTCACCGCGATGCCGACCGCCTCGCCGTGCATGAAGCCGAAGAATGTCAGCACCGCGCCGGCGAGCGCGAAGGCCGCGGCATGGACGAATTTCTTGTCGATGACATTGGCGCCGATTGCCGCCAGCACGAGACCGGTGAGGATGGCGCCGCCGCCCAGCGTTTGCAGTCCGGGATAAAGCACGCCGACATTGGCGAGCTTGTCGAAGCCGAGCGCCGCGGCACTGGCGCCGGCAACGCCGAGCGCGCCGTCCATCAATGTCTTGCACCAGGCGGCCAGATGCGGCGTCAGCGCCAGCACGATCGCCGGCGCGTGCGCCGGCGGCGTGGTCTGAAACGCCTGCGCGCCGATCAGCATGCCGATGTAAAGCAGGATCGGCGAGATCGCGACCACCGGCACCAGCGCCAGCAGCAGCGAGATGACGCCGAACCACGACAGCACGATCACCATCAGCCCGGTCGCCGCCGAATAGCCGATGCGGCCGCCCATGCCTTTCCAGCCGGGATGGCCGATATAGACCGCGTTAATGAAGGGATTGCCCATCAGGCAGCCGATCAGGCTGACGACGCCGTCGGCGGTGAGAACGCGCGTCGTCGGGTACGGATCGCCGGCGGCTTCGGCGCTCTCGACATTGTCCATGGCCTCGACCAGGTCGTAGATGCCGAACGGCACCGCGGTGACGAGGATGATGCCGAGATAGTGGAAGCCGGAGAACACGTGATCGACCGCGGGTACCGGCACGTTGAAACCGAAATTGCTGAAGGCGTCGGTGACGCCTTTCACGCTCAAGCCGCCATAATGCAGGCCGACGACGTTCGAGCCCCAGGCGATGATCATGCCGACTGCAATCGCCACCAGGCCGGCGGGAATGCCCTTCGGATAACGAAAGCCGCCGAGCCAGTTCACCGTGATGATGGCGAGGCAGGTCAGCCCGATCACCGGCGTCATATAGATTTCCAGCGCCGGGCGCATGGAGATGAAGGTGATCGAAACGCCGGCCAGCGTGCCGAGCAGCGCCGCGCGCGGCGTGATCTTGCGGATGAATGGCGCGATGAAGCCGCCGATCATCAGGATAAAGCTCTGGAAGAAAACCCAGACCAGTCCCGCCTCCCAACCCTGGACCGGATCGTGGGTCTGTACCGAGATCGGCAGCATGATCACGAAGGTGACGATGAACATGTGCGGCACGCTCACGCCCGACGGCAGCGCGCAGACGTCGCTGCGTCCGGTGGTTTTCGCCAGCCGGTAGGCGAGCCAGGCGTAATACAGCGTCGACAGGCACATCATCATACCGAGCGCCGGTAGGATGCGGCCGAACACCAGCGAGTCCGGCATTTTCAGCACGAAGCGCAATAGACCGGTGAGCACCAGCATGTTGACCAGAATGTTGGTGCCGAAGCCGAAGAACGCATTCCAGTCGCCGGCCGTCCATACCGCCGGGCGATGCAGTGCCGGTTGGGTGGTCGTCATGCTGCGCTCCTGTTCATCGCTTACATCGATTTGCGTTGCTGTTTGTTTGGCAGTGCGGCGATCGCGGCGAGCAACGGTTGCGATCCGGCGACCGAGCCGAAAATGCCGCCCTGCGCCTTGATCATGGCGAGGCCGGCCTCATGGAATTCCGGAAAATAGGAAGCGCAGCAGTCGGCCAGCACGATGCAGCGAAAGCCGCGATCGTTGGCTTCGCGCACGGTGGTGTTGACGCAGACTTCCGTGGTGACGCCGGCGACGAACAGCGTGTCGATGCCGCGATTGCGCAGCATAAGCTCGAGGTCGGTCTGGTAGAACGCGCCCTTGCCCGGCTTGTCGATCACCGGCTCGTCTTGCAGCGGATAAAGTTCGGCAATGATGTCGTGGCCGGGCTCGCCGCGGATGAGAATGCGGCCCATCGGGCCGCGGGCGCCGATGCGGTTTTTAGGATCGCCGCGCTCGACCTTGTGGGGTGGCGCGTCGGACAAATCCGGCCGATGGCCTTCGCGGGTGTGGATGACCAGAAGGCCAAGCTGCCGCGCGGCGGCGAGCACGTCCCGGCACGGCGCGACGGCGGCCTGCAATCGCGTCACGTCGTTGCCTAGCGCGGCGCCGAACCCGCCGGGCTCGAGAAAATCGCGCTGCATGTCGATGATGACGAGTGCCGCGCCGTCAAGCTCGACGGTCAGCGGTGCAGGCTCAGCTTCAAAAGTCACGCGCGGCATCCCGATCTCCTGCCTCGCACTGAGTGCGAAATCTGCAAGATCGGGGCCAGCGAAGTTCAGCCACCAGCGCGGCGGGAAAGCCGCGGCAACTGCCTAATAAATGTGCGGCTTCTGCCTCGGACGCTCATAGGGCGGTCAGCCAATGTCGCAACGCCGGCACAAGTGCACCGGATTCAAGGGTTTTAACCTGCGGCAACGACGCGGCGGACGATGGCACGCGGCTTGCGGAACCAAGGGCAGCACACCCTTGGGAGAGCTTCATGAAGCGCCGCGAATTCCTCAAATCGATGACCGCGCTCACCGCCGCCAGCGCCTTTTCGGCTTCCGCGCCGGCGGTGTGGTCGCCGGCCAAGGCGCAAGCGCGCCAGGAGACGCTGCTTATCGTCTCCGAAAGCGGGCCGAACAATCTCGACATCCACGGCGTCGGCACCAACGTGCCCGGCTACGAAGTGTCGTGGAATTGCTACGACCGGCTGATCAGCCACGAGATGAAGACGCTGCCGAACGGCACGCCCTATTACGACAAGTACAAATTCAAACCCGAGCTCGCCGAGGACATGGCCATCGGCGACATGTCGGTGACCTTCAAGCTGCGCAAGGACGCGACTTTCCAGGACGGCACGCCGGTCACCGCCAACGACGTCAAATGGTCGTTCGACCGCGCCGTGACCGTCGGCGGCTTCCCGACCTTCCAGATGAGCGCCGGCTCTTTGACCAAACCCGAGCAATTCGTTGCCGTCGACGACCACACTTTCCGCGTCGACTTCATGAAGAAGGATCGGCTGACCGTTCCCGACCTCGCCGTCATCGTACCCTGCGTGCTCAATTCCCAGTTGGTGAAGTCGAAGGCGACCGAGCAGGACCAGTGGGGCCTCGAATATACCAAGCTCAATACCGCCGGCAGCGGCGCCTACAAGGTCACCAATTGGACCGCCGGCTCCCAGGTCGTCCTTGAGCGCAACGAGAACTGGAAAGGCGGCCCGCTGCCGAAGGTCAACCGCCCATCGTCTGGCGCATGGTGCCGAACGCCGGCAACCGGCGCCAGGCCTTGCCTAAAACGCGGCGACGCCGACGTGTCCTAC
>CAWFMK010000003.1:0-64662 GCA_963816915.1 uncultured beta proteobacterium | reverse complement strand
TCGCGGAAGCGAGGTCCAGTCGCCGACGATTGACCTGCGGCCGCTGGAGCGCGACGTATTGGCGGGCGTCCTCGAAGCACTCGCGCTGCATCCTAGCGTCGCGTGGTTCCACCGCATGAATGTGGGCGCGCTCGACATCGATGATCGTCACATTCGGTTCGCGTTCACCGGCTGCAGCGACATTCTCGGACAGCTCAGCCTGGCGGTAAGGCGTTGGCCATCGCAGGTCAAGCGTTCGCACGGACAGCCGAGCGACGCCCAGGCCGCGTTTCTGTGGCAAGTATGGAACGCAGGCGGTATCGCGTTCGTGGCGTGCGACGTGACGGACATTTTTCGGAATCTTCCGCGATGAAGCGAAGCCGGAAAACACATCGGCCCGCAGGCGAGCGAGCCGATGGCAAAGCGGATAGAACAGACAACGCCAATCCTAGCGCCACATCAACGTCGACGCAAGCGCGCAAGCGGCGCGGCGTGCTGAAGGTGCATCCAGCCGTCGACGCATTCCGCAATCGCTCGACCGCCAGACCCGAATCCCGCTTCAGCGTCATCGTCGACAAGCGCCCCGGTTGCCGGATCGTGTTCCAGACACGACTTCGCGAGGAAGACGCGCACCTGATCGTCGCGCGGCTTGCAGCGATCGGCTGTCCTGCACTCGTCGTACCGATGCACCCGATTGACGCACCCGGTTTGCAAAGGCGGTCACGGTGACGCCAATCGACATCGCGCGCCTGGAATTCGATTTGCACGCTGGCCTGTTGCAGCGCGATGGTCGCGGCGGTGCGCCGGTCGACCCGACACGCGCACAGGCCGAACTCGAAGCCACTGAAACAGCGTTGCAGGCGTTGGCGCTCGCGCTGATCGAGCAGCGAGTGCCGAAGGCGGCAGCATGAGCGCACTGCGCAAGCGGCGACCAGCGCGGTCCTATCGCCTTACCGATGCGTTCATCCGCGAGGTCAAGCGGACAACCGAAAAATTAGTGTTAATCACGTTCGCTGCGCACGCGGACGATGACGGTTGCAACGCGCGTCCGGCATTGTCGACAGTGGCCCAAATGGTCGGCTTGGGCGTTGATCAGGTGCGCAGGATCGTCCGGCGCCATGTGCGCCGGGGTCTGATGGATCCGACCGCCAATGTCGGTGGCGGCCTCGCGCCGACGGTCTACCGGATCGACCTTGCCAAAGCAAAGGAACTGTTGCCGCTGGTCGTCATCGTTCAACGTCATGGCAAACCCCTTGCACCCATGCAAGGGGTATCCGATCGCTTACCCCTTTCCACCCACGCAAGGGGTATCGGCTAAACCCCTTGCATCCGTGTCCCTAAACCCCTTGCGCCCGCGTCGTAAACCCCTTGCGCCCATGCAAGCCGACTCTGTCCTTGACTCTGTCAATGACTCTCGCGCGCGCGACTCCGGGCGTGAGGCGCCCGGCCGCGCCGCGACCAACACCGCGACCAACGCCGACACCGCGACCGACCCATCAGTCAAACCGAACAGCGAACCCGGACCGCAGGAAGTCGATATCGCCGAAAGCCGACGCCGCATCGCAGCACTGCGCAAACAATTGAAAGGCGAAACACCATGAACACGACCGCCCAGGCGATGCCCGAACCCCAACTGCACCTGCCCAACGAACTGCAGCGCATCGTGGCGAAGCACGTTGCTGACGCGAGGGCGCGCAGCGACTTCGTTTCCGTGGCAGACATAGCCGATGCGGTTGTCGCAGGATTCGTCGCTAACCCGGATTCCTACCCGGTCATGCTGTGGGCCGCACGTAGCGCGGTCTGCCGGGTCGCCTACGAGATCATCAATGGCGTGCCGTTGGGCGGCCACCACTGACCGAGTCAGCGAAGGAAGCAAGGCATGACCATGCATGACCGGGATGTCGCACACTGCAACCCAACCACCGATGGAGCAACAGCAATGAAGCCACAAACACAACCGCACGCCGCCCTGACCAACAAGACGTACCTGACCACCTTGCCACGCGACCCACTGCCCGATGGCACGCGGCTGGTTCACAACCATGTAGTGCCGCGCAAAACGCCAGGTCTATGGGGCTTTCGCGCATGGACACAAACGGGCGATGATCCGCCGTTGGAGCTGTGTACGTGTGCCTGGGCGGGTGCGGACCTACACGGTATGCCGCACTATCGCGTCAGCAGGTGACGGGCCGGTGATGGATGCGCGCGCACCCGCGCCCCACTGCCGCGTCCGGCGCGCGTCCTGATGCCTTGCCCTATCCCGCGTCCGTTGCGCGCACCACAGCGCGATCTAGCGGCCTAGCTCGCAAGCTGACCGGGCGGCCGGCAGGGGGGGAAGTGCGGAAAGAAAAGGCATCGACCTGGAAGCCGCCGGGCAAGTCGAAAAAACGCGTCTGCATTTCGGAGAAGAAAATCTGGTAGTGGGTTAGTTTGAAATTTCCGATTGAATGGCGCGCTTTTTGTACTTGGTTGCGTTTCTTGGGTGCTGCTTCGTTCGCCTCGATCAGCGCAACCATGTCTTCGGGGACCAAAGCTTGTCAGTAACGCCAGCGGCCATCGCAGGCGAAACGCGCAGCGATTGGTTGGCACTTATAGCGACCGACGACGAAAGACAAACCACCCTGCAACCAATAACAGCACTCCAAGCGCGACAGTTCCGGTATCAGAGACCGTTGGTAGGGCCGACGGAAACAATGAATCCACGGCCAAAATGGCCGACAGCAGCGGCGATCTTGGCCCGGCGTGGCTTGAGCTGGTAGTCCAGTTAACCGTATAGGTTTGCCGCGGGAGATCACCAAGCACTGCCACGGTTTCATACGGCACCGGGGGCGGCATGGCACTCGGGCAGCCCCCACCCTGACCACCCTGCAAGCTGTTGATGGATATAACCGATGAGCCGATTTCTATGGAGTCCGGGCCGTTCACGCTGAAACGCCCGCAGCCGCCAATTCCAGAAACAACAGCCTCAATCTGACGGAGGTTGTTAACGCGAAACGATAGCTGTTCTTGATCTGCTCTGACATCGGCCAAAGGGAGGACTAGGAGCATTACCAGAATGGGGAATCGTTGCATCCGCACATTCTACCGGCCTGCGGAAACCGCCATGCCTTATTAATTTCAAACTGACCCACTACCGAAAATCTGGACATAGGAGTGGGCAGATTGTCCACCACGAACAAGCGCTGCCGGTTGCCGGGGGATCATGGCAACATGGCGGCTGGTCATGTGGGGGTCAAAAATGCCCGCGCGGCGCACGTCGACGGTGCTGAAACTGTTGAACGGGAGCGGTCGACGCAACGCCGCCCGGCTGCGCGACGACTCGAAAGTCACGCCACCTGGAAAACTCGACAGCGTGCCGCCACACATCACGCTGTCGGAAGCCGAACAGGAAGTTTTCGCGTGGTACGTCGCGAACGGCGCTCTGCCCTCGGTGCATCGCCCGACCGATGCGGCGTTGCTGGCGGCTGTCGCGCGCTGCACTGTGGCACTCGAGTCGGCGCACGCGAAAAATATCCAATTCGGGATGGTGATGCGATCGCCGGCAAGCGGGATGCCGAAGCTGTCGCCGTTCGCGCACCTGGAGAGGAAATTGACTGCCGAACTGCGCGGCTTGCTGGCAGAACTCGGCATGACCCCGGCCGGGCGGCTGAAGATCGCGCCGCCGATGGACGGCGGCCTGCGCGAAAGCACCTGGGACAGCATCGACATCGCGCCGTGAACCGATTGCGATACTTGGTTGCCTGGGCGCGCGTGGCTTACCTCGATTGGCGCATCGCCCGCATGATGCGCCGCACCTTCGGCTTGACGCCGATGGAAGTCCGGGCGGCGCTGCGCCGGATGCCGCGAAGCTGACGCTTCCGCACGGGTGCGCCGCGCACCGTCCCGCGCGTGCCTTGATACCTAGCGCCGCCTGCCGAGCGCCGCGCCCTCAAGTTTCCGCGCCGCGTTGCGCGCGCGTTGCACCTGCCTATCACTTCGCGGCACGCGCTTCGCGGATCGGTCATCGATATCGCGAACGCTCAATTGCGGACGCCCGCGCCGGTGCGGCTTCGCGCTCGCAACGGCGCGGTTCCGGTCCCTGACTTTTGGCGCACGGTCGCGCTCGGCCAGCACGAACTTGCACCACGCTTCGGCCAGTGCGCGCCGTTCGGGCAGCAACGTCGAGCGCAGATACGCGGCCCGAATTCCTTTCGGCGAATGGTCTGAAAAAGCGTTCGATGTGATCAGGATGGAAACTGTTTGCCGTCGCCCAGTTCTGAAACGTCGAGCGCATACCGTGCGCCGTGACCGGGTAGCCCAGGCCGTGCAATGCAAGACGCAGCGTGTTTTCTGCGAGGAAGCCGGACCGGCTTTGCGTCGATGCGAAAACGTACTCGACGCCATCTTCGCGCGGCAATGTTTTCAGCGCATCGAACACCGCTTGCGGCAGCGGCACGTCGAAGTCACGACGCGATTTCATCCGGGCGGCAGGCACGCGCCATAGCTTTTCGCGCTCGTCGAATTCGCTCCACTTCGCCGCGCGCACGCTGCCCTCGCGCAGCGCCGTCACCAGCAGGACGAACAGCGCGACCTTGGTCGCGGGTGGGCAGTCGGACGCGTGCAGCTTGGAAAGCATTGGCCCGACATGCTGCACATCGAGCGCGGCGAAGTGCTCGACCTTGCCACGCTTGAACAGCGTATTGCGGACCAATTCGGCGGCCGGGTTGTGCTCGCAGACAGCGGTGTCGATACCGTAGGCGAGGATTTGCGCCAGCAGACCGCGCGCGCGTCTGGCGCTTTCTGGTGCGCGGGCCAAGGGTTCCTTGAGGGCGTCGAGGATCGCCGCCCGATCGATGTCGCGCGGATCGCGCTTGCCTAGTTTCGGCTTCAGCAAACTGTCGAGCAGATAGGTGTTGCGCGTCAGATGATGCGCGCTCCAATCGCGGCCCGCGTGCCGGATGAATGCATCGGCCAGATCGTTGAACGTTGCCCCTTCGGCCCGCTTCGGTTCGCGCGCCGGCTTGCCGTCGCGGATACGGTCGCGGATTTCTTTCGCATCAATGCGCGCCTTGGCAAGCGATGTTCCGGGATACGCGCCCAGGCCGACCACGCGCTCGCGGCCGTTGACGTGGTAGCGCAGCGTCCAGACCTTCGATCCGTTCGGGCGCAGGCATAGGCGCAAGCCGTGGCCATCGGAAAGGTAGACAGTGCGGTCGGGATCAACGCGCGCGGCGGCGCATTGGGCGGCGGTCAAGCGTGAAGCGATAGGCATGGCGGCCCCTGGGATATCCGGTATCCGGTTTGGTATCCGGTCGATATCCGATTATAGCCGGATACCGGCGGAACGCAGCGGCGCGTGTCGCAGAGGGAAGCTGGAGGGGTTTCGGCGGAGCGTTAGGGGCTTCTGGCGGAGAGAGAGGGATTCGAACCCCCGTTAGGTTTCCCTAAACCTGATTTCGAGTCAGGCGCATTCGACCACTCTGCCATCTCTCCGGAACCGGTAATTATAACGTGATCAATGGGTTGCCCTTGGCAAAAATTTGCAACCGCAGCGGATCTATCACTCCGGCCTCGGGAACGCGTCGATTTCGTCCAGGGTGAAGCGAGCCGCGACTCCAGCTCCGGTCAAGCCGCGCTCCGTAGACGATGTGAGTCCGCTCCCGGCACGTGCAATAAATGCTCTGACCTTTTCGCGGCAGAGATCGGCAATGCGCTCACCGTCCGATTTACAAAGGTCCGGCGAGTTGAGGCAACTCCATTCTAGGGCCATTAGCGCCTCTTCGACCTTTTGCACCGCTTTCGACTTGGGCTTGGCGAGCTCCGCACCAGCGGCGCGAACGACCGCATCCAACGAAGCCTCCATCGCCTTGAGCGTCGGGATCTCTCGCCAATCGGCGCGCTCCTCGGAAGCTTCGATCGTAGCGACCAAGTAGGCCATGCCCTCGACCGGACGCCCGTGCTTGAGCAATGTGTAGTCGGCCGCAAATGTATAGTCCGACCATTTGAAACTCGCGAGGTCCGTCGCCGCGATCAGAAAAATACCCGTTTTCGAAGGCATGTTGCCGACGTAAGCGATTTGCGCGCCAGCTTCTCCGGTGACTGCTGCGAGCAGCTGTACGCCAGTGATCAAGGATTCGACGATTGCGTGAGCGGGTTCAAAGAACTTGACACCTGCGAAGTCCGACATTTTCTGTAATGTGGACAGCAGCGGCTTCGCATAGTCCCCCGCCTCCACGGCGAGTAGCGCGATGGTCGAAGCGATCGCAGTTCCCTTGTATGGCGCGAGTTCCAGAAGCGTACGCGGTCCGGTGACCACTTTTTCGCCGGCCTTCTTGTCGAGTTTCGTCAACGCTGGATCGAGCCCCTGAAACGTAGTAATGCTTCGCGGCTCGTTGGAGCCGTCGCGGATGAGGATCGTCGAGTGAACAACACCGTAGAATGTCTTGAAGGCCACACGATCGAACGGCAGAACAGTTTTTTGCGCTGTTATCGTGAGGTAGTGATGGTCAGGCACAAGCGCGACTTGCGTCGCGGTGCCTAGCTGCGGCGCGGTGGACGCCGGAGCAAATTGCGCAACCCATTGCTTCGACTTGGTGTGGTACATCCGGTCGATCGCCTGGTCGATGGGCAGGTTCAGGAAATCCCATAGGTCCGTCAGGAAAGGCATGGCATCCTCCGGTTCAGGTTATCGACAGCGAAGAAAATACGCCTTCGGCCCAGACCCAACCCGACAGACCCGGCGACGCACTCGTGTATGGCCCACTGTGCGAAGCGCTCGGAACCGAAAACTGTGCGAAGCCGATGACCCTGCCCGCTGGACTGATAAGCGCCGCGCCTGAATCACCGGGTTGAGTAACGCATCCCGTATAAACATGGGACTGGACTGGTAGCGTAGGCGATACCCAGGGAATGGCCGCATCCCAAGCAATCACCGGATCGCTGCCCGCGCCGCTTTTAGCACCGATGAAGTCGTGCGTCACGCCGCCGGCGGGCGCAAGGCCGATCAAAGGCCCACGCAGGGTTCTACTCGCAATCGAAAGGTGCGAGGCGTCGAACTTCGCGGCATCCTGAACAAAGTCGACATGCAACACGTTGCAAGTGTTACCGAAGACTTGTACCGTTCCGTTCTGTCCGACGACGTGGGCCACGGTGGTGGCAACGGCTTGACCATTGCTCGCGCCAACCACGCCAACGCTTGCGGATCCGCCGGGAACGTTGACGCCCAATGCGGGATTCGGCTGCCCTGCATTGAGTCGTCGCCCGAGGCGCGGTATCAGAATCGAAGGGATGACCTTCCAAACCTGTGACAACTCGACTACGGCACGGGCGAGAAGATTGATGTACTCCCCGGAGGTCTGTGGGGCTCCGACGTCGCGTACGCTCAAGAGATTCCTCACATAGTCGTCGGAATCGAAGCTAAGGCCCGGGTACTCGCCGACTAAGGGTCGTGTCGTGTCGTCCCATCGCGTCCAGTCGGAAATTTCGAAAAGGACCGCATATTGTTCCGAGCCTGGCTCACCATGCACCACAATGATCGGCCACCCGTGAACCCGTAGCTCGACGCGAGGACTTCGCAGTCGACGGCCAGGGATCGTCACAAGGCTAATATAGGCCGTCGCAACCTGATCCTCGGCATGCCGGACAGCGGCTTCTGGGAAGACATCACGGCCGAGAAACTCCGGAAATGCTCGGATGAACTCCTCGCAGGCACGCCCCGCAGCACGCGGCCGAACTTGCGGATAGCCGCGAAGGTAGGACTCGGCGAACGCGGCCAAGTCCCAAGACTGGTCTTCGGAAAAAACTCTCGCCATCGCTAGGCGTCCTGAAGGCAACCCCCGGATCGCGGAGGGTCACGCTATATATTCTGCCCTGAAACACCATGCGTGGGACGGCTTATATGCGGTAGTTGGTTTGCCGATCATCGGAGTGGTGAGGACCTTGACGATGCGTGCAACGTGCGCGCTCCGGCATTCGATTGACATGCCTCGTGCGTCGCCAGCAGACTTGCTCACTCAATATCGAAGCCGATCGCTTACGCGATGGCATCACGAATTCGGCAAATCGAGACACCCATGTCCACCGCACATTCTGGCACCGCCGTTGCTGCGCAGTCACCCACACTCCCGCAAACCCAGCCGATGAGTCGCCTGGTTCTCCAACTCGTCCGCCCGTACCGCGGCTGGCTGGTGGTCGTGTTCGTTGCGATGCTGGTGGAGATTGCGATGAGCCTGGCGGCGCCGTGGCCACTCAAGCTGGTCCTCGACGACGCACTCGGCAACCACAAGCTTCCTGAAGCGCTCGCCTGGGCGCACAACTACGGCATCGGGCGCAACACCGTCGGCGTCGCGCTGTTCGCAGGACTTGCGACCCTGGTGATCGCCGTCGTCGCGGCGATCGCGACCTACATCGACAATTACTACACCACCAGCATCGGCCAGTGGGTCGCCAACGACCTGCGCGTACGCATCTACGATCACCTGCATCATCTTTCACTGCGCTACTACGACACCGCGAAGACGGGGACGCTGATGTCCACGATCACCAGCGATGTGTCGACGGTGCAGGGCTTTGCCTCGTCGTCGACGCTCGGCATCGTCGTCGACCTGTTGACCATCGTCTTCATGCTCGGCCTGATGTTCTGGCTCGACTGGGATTTCACGCTGATCGCCATCGGCGTCACGCCCTTCCTGCTCATGTTCGTCATGCGCTTCAAGAAGGCGGTCAAGGAGGTGACGCGAATCGTGCGCGTGCGGCAGAGCGAGGTGGTCGCGGTTGTCCAGGAAGGTTTGGGGTCGGTGCGGGCAGTGAAGGCGTTCGGGCGCCAGGATCTCGAGTTGGCGCACATGGAAGCGGCGAGCCATGCCACCGTCGAGGCAGCGCTCAAGGCACGGCAGGTCAAGTCGCTGCTGTCGCCGGTAGTCAGTGTCGTGGTCGCGCTGTGCGCCTCCATCGTGCTGTGGAGAGGAACCTACCTGATCGTCGCTGGAACCATGACTGCCGGTGCGCTGACGGTCTACCTGGCGTACCTGACGAAGTTCTTCAAGCCGGTGAAGGATCTCGCCAGCATGACCACCGCGATCGCGCAGACGACGGTCGCGCTGGAACGCATCCAGAAGATACTTTCTGCCGACGATATCATTCAAGAACCCGCCGACGCGACCGACCCCGGCCGTGTCAAGGGTGCCATCACGCTCGACCACGTCGCGTTCGGCTACGGTGACGACGCTCCCGTGCTCACCGATGTCTCATTCACGATCGAACCGGGCCAGGTGGTCGGGGTCGTCGGCCCGACGGGGTCCGGCAAATCGACGGTGCTGAGCCTGATTCCGCGCTTCTACGACGCGAGCGCTGGGCGGGTGCTGATCGATGGCGTCGACGTCAAGCGCTACAAGCTGGCGGCGCTGCGTGCGCAGGTCGGTTTCGTGCTGCAGGAAACGGTGCTGTTTCGCGGCACGATCCGCGAGAACATCGCCTATGGCCGGCCCGGTGCGAGCGAAGAGGAAATCGTCGCCGCCGCGAAACTCGCCAACGCCGACGAATTCATCAGCCGGATGCCGCACGGCTACGACTCGGTGGTGGGCGAGCGCGGCGACACGCTGTCGGGCGGTCAACGCCAACGCATCGGCATCGCGCGCGCGGTGATCCGCAACAGTCCGATCATGATCTTGGACGAGCCGACCGCGGCGCTCGACACCGAGTCCGAGCGCCTCGTGATCGAGGGCCTGGAGCGGCTGATGAAGGGTCGCACCGTCATCATGATCGCCCACCGCCTGAGCACCGTCCGTGATGCCGACAAGATCATCGTGCTGAAGGATGGCGTCGTGGCGGAGCAGGGCACGAACGACGAGTTGATCGCGCGTGGCGGCGTCTACGCCGAGCTGCACCGCATCCAGTATGAAACGCCGCCCGCTCACGCCGCCAGCGCGGCGTAGCCGCCGAACCTTGCTCGGACTGACGTTCACGAAAGCGCTACTCGCGCGCGTAGACGACGTGGTCAATTAGCAGGAAAGGCTAGTCGGCAGAACGGGCTATCCCCGCGACGTGTCCATTCACTCGAGACCGATCTCGTCGCCCGCCGTGTCGCACATCACCGCCTGGACGACGTGAAACGCGACCTTCCCGACGCTATCGTAGCTCGGCGAGATCGATGTAACCCTCAGCCTGATTCCGGCAACCTCGATGACGTCGTCGATGTTGGCCTTCGTGGTGATTCGAAGCAGCAGCACCGCATCCTCGCGCCGGGGTCGGGTCATGGGGTGATCCGGCGAGCTGCCGATTCTCGCGGAGATGTCGGTATCTTCTCCAGGCAGCTTCAGTACGGTGCACGGTTCCTCGGTGACCGTGCCGAATACGGGCCGCTCTTCATCATCGGCCCTCGCGATCCTGACAATCGTGCATTTGACCTCGACGTCGGCACGCGAATTGGCCATGGCTAGGTGCGAGCGTCGGAAGCAACCTTGCCGGCGTAGGCCGCCTTGACGGCCGCCAGGTCGATCTTTTTCATCTCCATCATGGCCATCATGGCGCGCTTGCCGTTTTCCGTACTCTGGTCTTCGAGTAGCGTAATCATTTCTTCCGGGAAGACCTGCCAGGACACTCCATACTTGTCCTTGAGCCAGCCGCAGGCCTGCGTGTCGGGATCGCCGCCGGCGCTCAACTTTTCCCAGTAGTAGTCGACTTCCTTCTGGTCCTCACAGACCACCTGCAGTGAAATCGCTTCGTTGAACTTGAACTGGGGACCGCCGTTGAGTGCCGTGAAGCTCTTGCCGTTGAGTTCAAACTCCACGGTCAACACAGAACCCGGCGGGCGCTGGTGAGTTTCCTGCCCCGCCTCGGAATACCGGATGATCCTGGTCACTCGGCCAGTCTTGAAAATGCCGGTGTAATAGCGTGCCGCCTCTTCCGCCTGATCTTCGAACCAGAGGCAGGGGACGATGTCGTGAACCTTGGCCATGCTTCACCTCCTTCGAGCGTTTCGGGTGGGGGGGATGGGGGAGCGGGGACATCTTCCGGTTCCTGTGTATTCTCTTCGGTGCAGAGACAACGGTCTATCGGCGATCGAGCAGTGCCGGTGTAGGAGCCTCCGATCGGGGCTGGGACGCGAGAGCGCTGTCGCCTGTAACGTTTGACGTCGTCGTCGCAGGTCATGTAACGTTCGTTCCATGCGCTTTTACCGTTGCCGTAGACGAGCGTGAGCGGTCCTGCGCTGGCCCGGCTCGAGTCGGGCTTCGAGGGACTTTCCAGCACGCAGCAGCGCGCCGCGCGCTGGATGGCCGACCATCCTGCCGAGGTGTGCTTCCTGTCGCTGCGCGAGCAGGCGCGACGCGCGGATGTGGTGCCGCCGACGATGACGCGCCTGTCGAAGGCGCTCGGTTATGCCTCGTTTCGCGCCTTCCAGGATGACTTTCGCGCCACAGTGGCCTGGGGCTCCGCCGACTTCGCGTCGCGAGCCAAACGCCTGCAACGGCGAGCGCGTCGCGGACCCGCCACCGATCAGCTCGCGCACCTGCAGGTGTCGGACATCGAGTCGCTGGCGACGCTGAACCCGCCCGATCGCTTCGCACGCGTAGCCAAGACGCTGCTCAACGCGCGGACGACCGCGTTTCTCGGGTTTCGCAGTTGTCACAGCATAGCTCTGCACGCGCACTACCTCTATTCGATGCTCATCGGCCGCGGCGTGCTGCTCGAGGACGCCTACGGTACGCTGCTCGAAGCCGTCGCCGGCCTGGACCGCTCGGACACGCTGGTGGCGATCGGGCTCGCGCCGTATTCGCGCCAGACCGTCGAGGCCGTGCGCTGCGCGCAAGCCCAGGGCATCACCATTGTTGCGCTCACCGACTCCGAGCTTTCCCCGCTGGCACGCGGCGGCGCGGAGCGCCTGCTGTTCGAGCCCGCGTCGAGCTCCTTCTTCCATTCGCTCGTTGGCGCCCACGCGCTGGTCGAGCGCCTGATGCACGAGGTGGCGACTCGCGGCGGGCGCAAGGTCGTTGCTCGCCTGCGCTCGCGCGAGACGCTGCTGCGCGACGCCGGCGCGTATTGGCAGCGCGATGCCGCATCGTCATCCCGCCGGTGATCGAGTGACGCACGTCCTCCACCGCAGTCTGCGCGCCGTGCCGCCACTCGCGACGGGTGCGCGCGGCATCGAAATTATCACCTCCGACGGCAAGCGGTACCTCGACGCCAGCGGGGGCGCCGCCGTGTCGTGTCTCGGCCATGGCCATCCCGACGTAATTGCGGCGATGCACGCGCAGATCGACCGTGTCGCGTACGCGCACACGAGCTTCTTCACCACCGAGGTGGCGGAGGCGCTTGCGGACACCATCGTTGCCGACGCTCCCGAGGGCATCGAGCACGTCTACCTGGTCTCGGGTGGATCCGAAGCGATCGAGGCCGCGCTCAAGCTCGCGCGCCAGTACTTCGTCGAGATCGGACAGCCGCAGCGCAGCGTCTTCATCGCGCGCCGGCAAAGCTACCACGGCAACACCTTGGGCGCGCTATCGGTCGGTGGCAACGAGTGGCGCCGCCGCGAATTCGCGCCGCTGCTGCTGCCTGTCGAGCACGTGTCCCCGTGCTTCGAGTATCGCGAACGACGCAACGACGAAACACAGGACGTCTTCACCGACCGCCTGATTGCCGAGCTCGAGGCGACGATCGATCGCGTGGGCCCGGAGCGGGTCATCGGCTTTTGCGCGGAACCGGTCGTCGGCGCCACGCTCGGCGCCGTTCCGCCGACGCCAGGATATTTCCGCCGGGTGCGCGAAGTGCTCGATCGCTGCGGCGCACTGCTCATCGCCGACGAGGTCATGTGCGGCATGGGCCGAACGGGCACGCTGTACGCGATCGAACAGGAGGGCGTGGTTCCCGACCTCATCACCATCGCCAAGGGCCTCGGCGGCGGCTACCAGCCGGTCGGCGCGCTGCTCGCGCAAGAGCGCGTCGTCGCGCCGATCCGCGATGGCAGCGGCGCCTTTCAGCACGGTCACACCTACATCGGCCATCCGGTCGCCGCCGCCGCGGCGCTGGCGGTGCAGCAAGTGATCAAGCGCGATCGCCTGCTCGACGCGGTGCGCGCACGCGGCGCGTATCTTGAGCAGGCACTTCAATCGCGCTTTCGCGATCATCCGCATGTCGGCGACCTGCGCGGTCGCGGGCTGTTTCGCGGAATCGAGCTCGTCGCCGACCGTGCGAGCAAGAAGACCTTCGATCCTGTGCAGCGCCTGCACGCCAAGGTAAAGGCCGCCGCGATGCGCGAAGGCCTGTGCGTGTATCCGATGGGCGGAACGATCGACGGCGCGCGGGGTGACCACGTGCTGCTGGCGCCGCCGTTTATCACCAGCGAGGCCCAGATCGACGAAATCGTCGCGCGACTCGCGCGAGCGATCGACGCGGGCATTGCCGAAGCGGTGCGCGCGGCTTAAGTGCAGGGTAAGCGCGCCCAAACTCAGTTACGTCAGGATCAATCACATCAGGAGGCTCACATGAACTTGTTCTGCACTCGCATCGGTGTTGGCCTGGCGGCGCTGGCGCTGGCCGGATTCGTGTCGGCGCAGGAACTGACGGGCGTGCTCAAACGCGTCAAGGAGTCGGGCGAGATCACCATGGGCGTGCGCGACGCCTCGATCCCGTTCTCTTATCTCGACGACAAGCAGCAGGCGGTCGGCTATTCGGTGGATCTGTGCCTCGCGGTCGTCGCCGACGTGAAGTCGCAGCTCAAGCTTCCCGACCTCAAGGTCGCGTACAACCCCGTTACATCGGCCAACCGCATCCCGTTGATCGCCAACGGAACGGTCCAGATCGAATGCGGCTCGACCGTCAACAACGTCGAGCGCCAGGCGCAGGTCGGGTTCAGCCTCACGACGTTCATCGTTTCCACGAAGTTCGTCGCCAAGCGGGCGAGCAATCTCAAGACGCTCGCCGACCTCAAGGGAAAGACGGTGGTGTGCACGGCCGGCACGAATACGCTCCAACGCGTCAACGAGCTCAACCAGAAAAATGCGCTCGGGCTCACGATCCTGACCGGCAAGGACCACGCTGAATCGTTCCTGATGGTCCAGACCGACCGTGCCGCGGCGTTTTTCGAGGACGACATCCTGCTCGCTGGCATCGTCGCGAATTCGCAGCGCCCGGCCGACTATGCAATCGGCACGGAGGCCTTCAGCATCGATCCTTACGCGCTGATGCTGCCGCGCGGTGACGACGCGTTCAAGCGAGTGGTCGACGCCACGTTGACGCGCCTCATGCGCAGCGGCGACATCCAGCGCATCTACCAGAAGTGGTTTCTGAGTCCGATCCCGCCCAAAGGCGTGACGCTCAACTTTCCGCAGTCACCGGCACTCAAGCACGCGTTCGAGAAGCCCACCGATTCTCCGGATCCGGCCGCATACCAGTAAGGCTCGGACAGCCCTGGGCCTTGCGAAAGTGCGCCTGTTCGGCACGTCGGCGAAGGCCGCAGGGCGGACGCACGGTGCCATCGCGGAAACGCTTCCACCTCTCGCTCCGGATGTATCATCACGGGCGACCCGGTGCTGGCGCGCCTGGAAAGCTTGAGGGAGAAAAATAATGCGCAAAGCATCAGGTTTGATCTTGGCCGCCACGCTGATGTTGGCGCCGATTCGCGTCCTCCACGATTCCCATCCAAGGCCACCACAGTGAACCTTTTGCCGCCTCGCGTCCTCGGACCGCTCTCCGAATGCAGCCGATCGGTCATCGTCGCAAATGCAATCCCCGGCGCGACTGTCACGCTCGTTGTCAAGCGCGGAGGTGTGGATCATCCAGTCGGTCGTAATACGCTAAAGGGTTCCAAGGGCACGATCCCGCTCGACCCTGCCGAATCGCTTGTGGGTGGCGACCTCGTGAATGCCGCCCAGGAGTTGAACGGTGATCACAGTGCCAATTCCACCGACGGGCCCGAAGTGCAGAAGAGCGTCGCGCAGTTCGACGCGATCCAGGTGCTCAGCCATCTTCACCAATGCTCGCGCGGCTTCTTCGTGGGTGGCATGCGACCCGGCACGCAAGTCCAGCTTCTCCAAGGTGGCTCGGTGATCGGAACGGGTGTGGCAGTGGACGGGACGGCGTCTGTTGCCGTACCGAATGGGATACCGCTCGTCGTTGCCGGCGTTCTGACCGCAAGACAAGTGATCTGCCCGAAACCACCGCCGCCGCCGCCGTCTTCCAGCTATACAGTGGACTCGCCGCTGCCAGCCGTCGACGCCTCTTCTTTCCATCAGGGCCAAACACTGCCGGCACCGACGATCGCGCAAGGTCTGACGGGCTGTTCCCGATCTGTCCAGGTGACCAACATTCAGGCGGGCGCCGAAGTGTCCCTGGAGGGCAAGGACAGCGGTTGGTGGGCATACCTTGGGCCTTCCGATCAAACGTCAGCGTGGCTCCCGCTGCCTGTCGAACTGAAGCCCGGCGAAGCGGTCACGATCCACCAGGAGGTCGCGCCGCGATGCGAGCTCATCTTCGAGCAGAAGACGGCCACGGTCGGACCGCAAAAAAAGCTCGACAAGCCAGGCCTGGCGCAAATCGATTGCAATGCGACGCCGACCATTTACGTATTTGGGCTGAAGCCCGAGGCGAACCTGGAGATCTCGGTCACCCCGAAGGGCGGGACGGAGACGGTGTATCAAACCGTGGTCACGGAAACGGACGGCGCGGTGCCAGCGCCGCCGATGCCTGTCGATGCGGTCGTCCGGGTGCGGCAAGGCGAGTGCAGCCTCTGGAGCGATTGGTCGGACAAGCAGACGGCCAAGGCAATGAATGCGCCGCCGCAGACGCCGAAGATTTCCCATGAGCTGTTCAGTTGCCAGAACGCGGTCCCGGTGGAGAATATCTCTCCGCTTATCGGCTATCTCCGTGTCGTGAGCACCATGCGCGGTGAGCTCAATCGCGTGTACGCCAGCGGCAACGTCATGGTGATTCCCGTTGCACCGAGCCTCACGACCGCGGACGACGTCTGGGTGGAACACCATGTTTGCAAGTACACGGTGCCTACGACTCGAAAAACGGTCCGGCAGGCGCGAGACGTCGTGCCCGGCACTATCAAGGCGCCGCTCTACGATGGGGATACGATCGTTACGATTACCGGTGCGATCGCCGGAGCGCACATGGAACTCTGGGAAGAGACAAAAAACCAGTTGCTCCAGCAGGTGCGTGCACCGTTCAGCGACACCGGCAGCGTTGCCTTCGACTTCTCAGGATTCGGCGCGCTGCAGTCCGGTTGGAAGGTGTACGCGAAAACGTGGCACTGTGGCCACTACGTTCGGACGCAGCCAAGTGTCGGCGTGGGGCTCAGAGCGCCAAGCCTCTCGTCGATCGTGCCGTCGAGCGCTTTGGTGGGCAGCGCCGGGTTCGTGCTGACGCTCAAGGGCAGTAATTTCCGTACGGGCGCCAAGGGTCAATGGAACTCGGCTGATCGCGCCACGACGTTCGTGTCCGCGAGTGAACTGCACATCACTATTCCCGCCACAGACGTAGCCGCCGCAAAGGGCATTGCGGTACGGGTCGTCAACCCGGATGGCCAGCCCTCCGGATCGATGACGTTCACGGTGAACGCGCCGCCTCCGGCCGGCTATGATGACGTTCTGATCCAGAACTGCAATACGAGCATGGACTCGGACGGTGTGCACCGATCCATTTATATCTGGTATCGCCGGACCGACCAGGGCGCGCCGGGGCCCTGGACCGAGATCGAGGATTCACCGCACGAGGCCGACTACGAAGGGAACCAGTGCCCGGCCACACCTTCGTCCGGTGCCAGGTTCTCGCTGGACAATGGAGCGACGTACGAAATCGTCTGCACCGACCCGGAGCTGCCGGGGTGTGTGGACAATGATCCGGACCAGATTGCGTGCCGCCGCTTGTCCAATATCGTCGTGCATGGCAAGACCGGAGGCGGCACGAAGATCCTCAGGGTCACCTGAGCGTCGCCGACCGCGCGAGCCGCAATGCCTGTTTCAGAATTGCAATTCTAAGGTCGAAGCGAGCACTGGCGTTTGGAGCACTCGATGCAGCGCAGGACCGTGATCGCAGGCTTGCTTGGAACGGCGCTGCTGCTCGCCGAGAAGGGCACTTGCGCGCAGTCCGTCACGCCCGACGTCGCATCGAGCATCGCGCCCACCGGCAAAGTGCGTATCGCCATCAACTACGGCAACGCGGTGCTTGCGCAGCGCAACGCGGAAACGGGAAAACTGAGCGGCGTCTCGGTCGACATCGCCGAAGAGCTGGGCCGCCGGCTCGGCCTGCCGATCACGCTGGTGCCATTCGACGCCGCGGGCAAGGTCTCGGCGGTGGCAGCCAAGGACGTGTGGGACGTCGCTTTCCTGGCGGCCGATCCCGAGCGCGCGCGCGAGATCAGCTTCACCGCGCCGTACGTCGTCATCAATGGTACCTACACCGTGCGCAAGGACTCGCCCTTCACGGCGCCGGAACAGGTCGACCGCGACGGCGTGCGCATCGCGGTGAGTGGGCAGAGCATCTACGATCTTTTCCTTAGCCGGACGCTCAAGCACGCGAAGATCGTTCGCGCCGGCAGCCCGCGCGAGGCGGCAGCGCTGTTTCAGTCCGAACACCTCGCGGTGTGCGCCGGCGTGCAGACCGCGATGCTGCAGCTGATCGCGACCGATCCGACGCTGCGTATGATTCCCGAGCCATTCATGCAGATCAATCAGGCGATGGGAACGCCCGCGGGTCGCGCGGCCGCCGCCGCGTATCTCAACGCCTTCGTCGAAAGCATCAAGGCGGACGGATTTGTGGCGAAGGCGCTGGTACGCAACGGCCAGGTGGATGCGGCCGTCGCGCCACCCGGTTGAAGAGGAACTACCTCAGGTCTATGTAGATCCGCTCGTCGAACGGACCGCCGAGCTTGGACTGAAACGCCTGACGGAATGTGCGCGCCGTCTCGGAGCCGCTGTAGGCCTCGAACGACGCCACGTCCTTCCACACCGCAAAAATGATGAAGTGATTGGCGCGGCTCGCCTCGCGCAGGATCTTGAACGACACGAAGCCGGGCATCTTCTCCGCATCGGCCGCGAGCTGCTTGAGAAGCGCGCCCGAATTCTCCACATTCCCCGCCACGTTCGCGTTCGACAACACGTCAACCAGCGTCACGATGGTGATGGGCCCGGCAGGCGCGGGCGCTTGCGCCTGCACGACACCAGAAGCGCCGATGAACGTGATCGTCATCAGGCAAATCGCCAGCAAAAGCTTGGACATGATTTTGTTTCCCCTGGGTTGGACGAGTGCGATGCCCGGCAGACGCTAGTCGCGCGGTGAAACGCTGTCAAGGCTTCGGCCGACGCGCCGCCAGCTCTGCCCCCGCGTCGCGCGGCAGCCTGAGCATCCACAGTACCGCCACCGCCATCAAGCCCGCCGCCGCGAAAAGCGCCCAGTGGAAGTCATCGAGCGCCAGCGGCGCGCCGCCACGCAGCGTTTGCGAGATGCCGAGCGCAAACGCCGCGACCGCCACGCCCAGCACGTTGCCGAACTGCTGCGCCATCGCCCACAGCGTGGTCGCGCCTCCGCGATCGGCGTCGGGGACGTCGGCAAAGGCGAGCGTGCTGGTCGCGGTGAAGTGCATCGAGCGCGACATCCCGGCGGCGAACAGCACCGCGTAGGTGATCGCCAGCGGCGTGGCGCCGCCGAGCATGCCGCAACCGATCAGCGAGAACACGCAGAGCGTGCCGTTGAAAACCAGCACGTCGTAGAACCGGAAGCGATGCAGGATGGGCGTGGTAAAGCTTTTCATGACCAGGTTGCCGGCCATGTACACCAGCAGCATCACGCCGCCGGTGACCGCGCTCGCGCCGAGACCGATCTGGAACATCAGCGGGATCAGGAACGGCGTCATGCTGATCGCGGTCCGCGCGAGCATGCCGGCGGTGACCACCGACATCTGGAACGTGCGCGCGCGCACGGCACGCAGGTCGAGCATCGGCGTCGGATGGCGCAACGCGTGCCGGACCGCCGCGACGCTGAACACCAATCCCACCGCGATCCATGTCGCATACACCGCGACGCGGCTTCCCGGGTCGCCCGCCAGCGCCAGCCCGTGCACCAGCGCGGCGAGACCGATCGCGGTGAGCACGAAGCCGGTCTTGTCGAGCTGGGTCGGCGTCTCCCTGGCGTCCGCGGGAATGAAGTGGAGCACCAGCCACACGCCAGCGATGCCCACCGGAATGTTGATGAGAAAGATCCACCGCCACGACGTGTACGTCGTGATGAAGCCGCCCAGCGCCGGACCGATCACCGGCGCGATCAGCCCTGGCCACACGATGAGCCCGATGGCGCGGATGATCTGTTCCTTCGGCGTCTGGCGAAGCACGACGAGGCGTCCCACGGGCGACATGAACGCCGCGGCGATGCCCTGCACAAGGCGTGCGACCAGCAGCACCGCAAAGGAGGGCGCCGCGCCGCAGATGAGCGATGCGAGCGTGAACACGGCGATCGCGGCCGCGAACAGGTTGCGCGCGCCGAAGCGCGAGCTGGCCCACCCCGCAGTGGGAATGAACACGCCCATCGCCACCAGGTAGACGGTGATGATCGAGGTCAGCTCGAGCGCGGATTCGCCGAAGCTCTTCGCGATCGCCGGCAGCGACGTGGTGACGATCGTGCCGTCGAGCATCTCCATGAAGAATGCCGCGGCGACGATGAGCGGAATGCGCCGTGCGAAAGGAGCCGTTTTCGCGGTGTCTGGTCTCGCACTCATCGCAGGGCGATAGAATAGACGATTATTGGCGCGCCGAGCTCCACGATGATCCTCAGGAACCACGAAGACGTCACCGCGGACGCGCTGCGCGCGATGGAGCGCACGTCCGACCCGCGAGCCCGCGAGATCATGGTGGCGCTGGTGAAGCACCTGCATGCGTTCGTGCGCGAGGTGAAGCTCACCGAGGCCGAGTTCCGCGCGGCGACCGCGATCCTCGCCGAGCTCGGTAGGCAGAGCACCGACACGCACAACGAGACGGTGCTGATGGCTGGATCGCTCGGCGTGTCGTCGCTGGTGTGCCTGCTCAACAACGGCAACCACGGCACCACCGAGACCTCGCAATCGCTGCTCGGTCCGTTCTGGCGATTGAATTCCCCGCGCGTGACCAACGGCGGCAGCATCGTGCGCTCGGATACGCCGGGCGACGCCCTATTCGTCACCGGCCGTGTCGTCGACCAAGCCGGCAAGCCGATCGCCGGCGCCGAAGTCGACATCTGGCATTCGTCACCGGTCGGGCTCTACGAAAACCAGGACGAGACGCAGGCTGACATGAACCTGCGCGGCAAGTTCACCACCGACGAGCAGGGTCGCTTCTGGTTCGAGACGGTGAAGATGGTGGGCTATCCGATTCCCACCGGCGGCATCGTCGGACGATTGCTGCGCGCGCAGAACCGGCATCCGTTTCGTCCCGCGCACCTGCACGCGCTGATCGTGAAGCCGGGATTCAAGGTGCTCATCTCTCAGGTGTACGACCCGACCGATCCCAACATCGAGACCGACGCGCAATTCGGCGTGACGCGCAGGCTGATGGGCGACTACGTGCGCCACGATGAGCCGCATCCGAGCCGCAGCGACGTGCGCGCGCCGTGGTATTCGCTGGACTACACGTACGTGATGGAGCCGGGCGAGACGGTGCTGCCGAAACCGCCGATCAAATAGCTCGCATTCGATGGCTGATCGATTCGTCGTCCAACGCATCCAACGCGCTCCAACTTACAGGCAGACTATGAACCAACAACCCGTCCTCAACATCGGCGTGCTTGGCGCCGCCAACATCGCTAAGTTGTTCATCGCCGCGGTGAAGCCATCGAAGCGCGTGAAAATCGCCGCTGTCGCAAGCCGCGACATCGACAAGGGCCGCGCGTTCGCGAAGGCGCTCGACGTGCCCGTGGTGCACGCAAGCTACGACGAGCTGCTCGCCGATCCCGCGATCGACGCTGTCTACAATCCGCTGCCCAACAACCTGCACGCCGAATGGTCGATCCGGGCGGCGCAGGCGGGCAAGCACGTGCTGTGCGAAAAGCCACTGTGCATGTCGTCGCGCGAGGCGATCGCGATGTTCGAGGCGGCCGAGACGCACGGCGTGTATCTGGTCGAGGGTTATCCGTACCGCTGCCAGCCGCAGACGATCCGGCTCGCGCAATTGCTGAAGGAGCGCGCCATCGGAGCGCTGCAGACGGTGCAGGCTTCGTTCGGCTTCCTGCTCAAGGACACCACCAACATCCGCTATAACGCTGAGCTCGGCGGCGGCGCGCTGATGGACGCGGGCAGCTATCCGCTGAGCCTGGTGCGCATGATCGCGGGCGAGCGCCCGACGCAGGTGCAGGCATTGGCGCGCTGGAGCGAGACCGGTGTCGAGCGCACGCTGGTGGCGTCGCTCGAACATCCGAGCGGATTGCTCGCGCAGATCGCGTGCAGCTTCGCGACCGCGCGCAACCGCCGCGCGCTGATCGTCGGCGACGCCGGCACGCTGTCGACGACGTATTTCAACGACACCTCCGCCGAGCTGCCGGCGAGCATCGAGATCACCCGCGGCGTCGGCTGGGACGCGCCGCGCGAGGTGATCGAGACCGGATCGATGCCGGGATTCCTGGCCGAAGGCGAAGCCTTTGCCGCGCTGGTCCACGGCGGGTGGGAAGCGTGGCCGGGCACCACGCCGCAGCAGTCCAAGGACATCATGCGCACGCTGGAAGCGATCGCCGAGAGCGCGCGCTCCGGGCGCACGGTGGCGCTGGATTGATCGCTGCGTTGAGCTGGTTTCCGAGGCTTTCGCAGGCGTCCGTACCGCCGGGCGAGCGCATGGGCTGCGTGCTAGACTCGCTGCGCTGTTTTCCCGGCGCCCACTTCAGAGGCAGACAAGCCGTGCCCGAACTCGAGACCGAGTCGCAACCCCCTCCGCGTGCCACGGTCGTCGATCGCTGGGTGGCGATCGCCGTGCTGGCCATCATCGTCGTCGGCTGTTTTTTCGTGCTGGCGCCGTTCCTCACCGCGCTCTTGTGGGGCTTCATCCTGGTATGCACGACGTGGCCGCTGTTCCACGCCGTGCGCCGGCTGGTGCGCGGCAGCGACACGTGGGCGTCGCTGCTCATGACGCTGGGCATCGCCGCGGTGGTGATCGGCCCGTTCGTGGTGGTGGGCTTCTCGCTCGCCGGCGATGCCGCGCAGTTGCTCGAGCTGGGCAAGCGCTTCTTCGCCGAGGGACCGCCGCAGGCACCGGCGTGGATAACGAACCTGCCTGTGATCGGTCCGCGCACCGCGGCGTACTGGAACGACACGCTCAGTGACCGCACGCACCTGCTCGACGAGCTCAAGGCCAATCTCGATACGATTCGCACCGTGGCGGTCGGCAGCGGCGCGGTGCTCGCTCGCGGATTGATCGCGCTTGCGTTCTCGGTGTTCATCGCGTTCTTTTTGTATCGCGACGGCGAGGCGATGGCGCGCCGGCTGATGGGTACGATCGTGCGCATATTCGGCGAGCGCGGGCGCCATCTCGCGGCGCTCGCGGTGAACACGACGCGCGGCGTCGTCTACGGCATCCTGGGAACCGCGCTGGCGCAGGGCGTGCTGGCCGGGATCGGCTTCGAAATCGCCGGCGTCCCGGCCGCGGCGCTGCTGGGACTGGTTACGTTCTTTCTTTCGCCGATTCCCATCGGACCGCCGCTGGTGTGGCTGCCCGCGGCGGCGTGGCTGTACTTTCACGGCCAGACCGGCTGGGCGATATTCATCATCGTGTGGGGCGCGGCGGTGGTGAGCAGCGTCGACAATTTCCTCAAGCCGCTGATCATCAGCCGGGGCAGCAACATGCCGTTCGTGCTGGTGCTGATCGGCGTGCTTGGCGGCGCAGTCGCCTTCGGATTCATCGGTGTGTTCCTCGGCCCGACGCTGCTCGCGATCGGCTACGCGCTGCTGGCCGAGTGGAGCAGGGAGCCCGGCGAGGCATTCCCCGGCGACAAGGACATCCGGCCGCCGAAAAAGCGCAGGCGCTGGCTGAAGAAGGCCAAGGTCGCGCCGGTCAAGACGTGAGGGCGCCGGTCGGTTAAAATTGCGCCTTCGCAAGGGAGCCGGTGCGTGCAACGCGCGCCGGGCGAGACGCAAGAGGTAAAGCGGCAGTACCGGAGAGGTGGATGAGCGGTTTAAGTCGCACGCCTGGAAAGCGTGTTTAGGTTAATTCCTAACGCGGGTTCGAATCCCGCCCTCTCCGCCAGAAATTCAAGTAATCAATACCGTGTGCAGCGCCGCCCGTGTGTGGTGGCGAATTGGTAGCAAATTCCGTGTCACGCATTCTCGCGTGCTTGGTATGGCGCGACTATCCAAGAGTTCCTTCTATCATCGCTGGCGTCGGTCAATGAGCAGTTGGCGACCAACGGCGAGTTTGATCTACTGCAGACGCAGAGAGAAGCGTGGAAAGTTCAAATCGAGCTACTTAAAGATAGTCTCGCTGGTCTGACCGGCTCGTTGTACCTGGAGTTCACCATTCCGCGGATGGGGCGTCGGATTGACGCGGTCCTGCTTATTAAGTCGGCGATCTTCGTTCTCGAATTCAAAGTTGGAGCTACGACATTCGACCGAGCGGGTTTAGATCAGGCTTGGGACTACGCGTTAGACCTGAAGAACTTTCACTCCACGAGCCATTCTGCTTCGATAGTGCCGATCCTAATAGCAACGGGAACTACAGAATCAACGAGTCTTGATCCCCAACGTGACGATGACCTGGTTTACCGGCCTATGCGCGTCCATCCAGCAGGCTTGCGGCCAGCGATTGACTTGCTGATCAAAACCATCGCCGGCGAAGCAATCAACCAACAAGAATGGATCATGGGCGTCTACCGACCCACTCCTACGATCATCGAGGCAGCACGATCGCTTTATGCGAGACACTCGGTCGAGGACATAGCCCGCTCTGATGCCAGTGCGCAAAATCTTAGCGTCACGTCCAACCGCATTGAAGAGCTAATTGACGAGGCGAAAAGAGCAGAGTCCAAGATAATTTGCTTCCTAACAGGAGTTCCTGGCGCTGGAAAGACATTGGTCGGGTTGAATATCGCGACACGCCGCATTGAAACGGACCAATCCACACATGCTGTTTTCCTGTCCGGTAATGGTCCGCTGGTTGCGGTACTACGCGAAGCATTAACGAGGGACGAAGTGCTCGTCAGAAAGTGCACGGCACGAAGGTGCGGAAAACGAAGGTTAGTGAAAGTGTCAAGGCGTTCATCCAGAATGTGCACCATTTTCGCGATGATGCGCTTGCCGATGACGGTCCTCCGGTAGAGCACGTCGTTATCTTTGACGAGGCGCAGCGTGCGTGGAGTTTGCGACAGACGGCGAGCTTTATGCGGAGAAAAAAGAATCGAGCAAACTTTGAGCAGTCGGAACCGGAATTCCTGATTTCCTACCTGGACCGCCATAATGACTGGGCGGTCATAGTCTGCCTCATCGGCGGCGGACAGGAAATTAATATCGGCGAAGCAGGAATAGGGGCATGGCTTGATGCGATAACCGAGAAGTTTCCGCACTGGAACATGTTCGTTTCGTCCAGTCTTGTCGATACTGAGTATATGGGCGGGCGAGCATTAGATGCTGCGCGAAGATTCCCCAAGAGCCATTTCGACCCCTCACTACATCTATCGGTTTCGATGCGGTCATTTAGGGCGGAAAACGTCTCCGCCTTCGTAAAGGCGATGCTCGATTGCGAGAAATGCAAAGCACGGGAAACCTTCACCGAACTCAACGATCGTTATCCAATCGCTGTCACGCGCGAACTAGGGCGAGCGAAGGAGTGGATCCGCGAACATGCCAGAGGTACCGAGCGATATGGCCTGGTGGCGTCGTCGAAAGCTCAACGACTCAAACCCTATGCGATAGATATTCGTGTCGACGTAAGTCCGGTGCATTGGTTTCTCAACGATAGAGATGATACGCGGTCTAGTTTTTATCTCGAAGATGCGGCCACTGAGTTCCAGGTACAGGGTCTTGAACTCGACTGGGTTTGCGTAACCTGGGATGGTGATCTTCGCTTCGCAGAGAACCGGTGGACGTTTCACGATTTCCGCGGGTACCGCTGGCAGAACATCAAGAGTACAGACAATCAGAATTATCTTCGTAACGCGTATCGCGTGCTGCTCACACGTGCAAGGCAAGGGATGGTCATATTCATTCCGCCAGGAGACGCTTTGGATCCGACGCGTGCGGCAACACACTACGACTGCACGTTCAACTATTTGCGCGAACTCGGAGTTCCCGTATTGGAGCAGCCGGCTGAACGACTGCTCCATGAACCCAGCCTGTAACACTTTGTACCTGCCTCCCGCCTGTATTCGATCCTGCAGTCTCCATCCGTTATAAGCCTCCTGAGCACCACTAACTCGGTGCGCCCTCACCGGAGGAAAAACAACCATGCATATCTTGCCGAAGCCTGTCCCACTGCTGCGCTGCACGCTGCTTCTCGCGCTCTCGTGTCATGGAGTATCGCGGCAACGACAACGACCAAATCGTCTACATTCCCTTCGTTTACGAGGACGTTAGCGAGCGCAATTGGATGATTAATGTAGGGGGATGCGTCCACGTCTTTGCGTCGTTGCATGCGGTGCTTGTCGGCTGCGAACGCGATGGCGTGAAGGAGTGTCTTCATCCTGTCGCTAGGATACCTGGTCACCAGTCGGCCAAAGGATGTTCGTGCGCTCGCGTGAAAGCGACCCTGTAACACTTTGTACGCCTCTCCGGCGCCTGTATTCGATCCACCACCTCGATCCGTTATAAGCCTCCTAAGCACCGCTAACCGGTGCACCCTTCATGGGAGGAAAAAGAACCATGCGAATCTTGCCGAAGCCTTTCCAACATTTGCGCCTCGTACTGCTTCTCGCTCTCTTCTTCATCGCACCCGCCGCGTCCTTCGCGCAGGTGGCCGTCTCGATCACCGTTGCGCCACCGCCCATTCCCGTTTACGAGCAGCCGCCATGCCCCACCGAAGGACTCCTGTGGACGCCCGGCTACTGGAACTACGGCGCCGCAGGCTACTTCTGGGTGCCTGGCGTGTGGGTCGCGCCACCGCGGCCGGGATTGCTGTGGACGCCCGGCTACTGGGGTTACGCGGGCGGCGCATATCGATGGCACCTGGGCTACTGGGGGCCGCACGTCGGGTACTACGGCGGAATCAACTACGGCTTCGGTTACGGCGGCGTCGGATTCTACGGCGGACGCTGGGAAGGCGGAGTCTTCCGCTACAACACCGCGGTGATGCGCGTGGGCCCTGGCTTCCACGGTGTCTACGAGGATCGCGCCGTCATCCACAACACGACCGTGATCAATCGCACCAGCTTCAACGGCGAGGGCGGCGTCCTTGCGCGGCCGTCGCCGGAGGAACGCGTGGCGATGAGCGAGCAGCACGAGCATTGGACGCAGGAGCAGATTTCGCATCAGCGCGTATCCGGCCAGGATCGCAACAACTGGGTGTCACAGAACCACGGCAGTCCGGTTCATCCGGAGGGCATGGGTGTGCCGGCGCGCCAGGAGCGTCAGCAGCAGCGCATCGCCGGCGGCGTCCACTCCGGGCAGCTCACGCCGGGCGAGACGACACGCGCCGAGCACAACGAAGCGAAGATCAACAAAGAGGTGCACAACGATCGCGTTGCCAACGGCGGCAAGCTGACGGGCGCCGAGCACAGGCAGGTCGAGCATCAGCAGAACAAAGAGAGCCACCAGATCTACAACGAGAAGCACAACGCGAAAACCGAAGAACATCCGCACGGCGAGGGGCACGAGCACGAGGGGCGGAAGTAGCGCGTTTTTGCTCGCTACCGTACAGAAAAAAGGGTACTTGCAAGGCGCGGCAACCGGGGTTACACTATTCGAAATAAGGAAATTATTTTCGTGATTTCGAAACAATTCACGAGAGTCCCGGTTGCAGCAGCCAGGCGCATTTCGGCAAGCGATGCGCCCGCGGGAGGAGGAGCCCGATGATTGCAGTACCCTCGCCACTATTGCGACGCGTCCGATGAGCCCGGACCGGTATCTGCGCACCTTCGAGATTGTCGGCCTGCTGGTCCGGCACAGCGACGGCCTGCGCCTTACCGAGATCAAGGACGCACTCAATCTCCCGGTGAGCAGCCTGCACGACATGCTGCATACGATGGTCGCTGCGGAGGTGCTGAACGTCGACGACGACCTTCGCTACTCGGTCGGGCCGCGCATGGTCGGCGTCGCACTCGCGACCGTGGGCGCGATCGATGTGCGCACGCTCGCCCGACGCCACCTGCAGGAGCTTGCCAAGGACATCGGCGAGGACGTTTATCTGGGCATGAGCATGGGCCGGCGTGTGTTCTACGTCGATCGCTGCGCCGGCACGCAGCGCATCTCGCTCGACATACGCCTGGGCGAGCCGCTGTACCTGCACGGCACCGCTACCGGCAAGCTGTTTGCCGCCTACGACCCCAAGCTCGGCAGCCGCGCGCTGTCGGGGCCGCTCAGGAAGCTCACGCCGAGCACGATCACCGACGCGCGCGAGCTCGAGCTCGAGTACGAGCGCATTCGCGCGCGTGGCTTCGCCAAGAGCGAGGAGGAGGCCGTCGAAGGCGTGGTCGGCTACGCGGTGCCGATTCTGAAGGCGACCGGCGGCCTCGCCGCGGCGATCCACGTCTCCGTCATCGGCCGGCGCGCCACCAAGTCTCACGAGCGCAAGCTTCTTGGCGCGGCACGCGAATGCGCGGTGCAGGTGGAGCGCAGCCTCGGCCACGTGTCCAGGCCGATGGAGGCGCGCGCGTGATGGCGTCCCCCTCCACCCCCACCATGCAGGCCGTCGTGCAGCGCACGACCGGCGGGCCCGACGTGCTTCTCTTCGAGCAGCTCGCGCGTCCGCGCGTCAAGGCGCGCGACGTGCTGATCCGCGTCGCCGCCTGCGGCGTTTGCTTCCACGACATCGTCGTGCGCAACGGCACGATGAAGCAGGGCGTCGACCTGCCTGTGATCCCGGGCCACGAGATCGCCGGGGCGGCCGCGCGCCAGGCCGGCGTCACCGTGCAGCGTGGCGACGTGGTTCTCGTGCGCACGGGCTGGACCGAGACCATGCTGCATGACCCGCACTACTACGATGGCGAGCCGGGCATCGACGTCGAGGCAGCGTCGTGATCCGAGACTACGGCATCGCCTTGCTGGAAGGCCTGAGGCTGAAGGAGCTCGCAGCGAGCGGCGCGACCGAATTCCTGTTTGTCGCAACACCGCTGCCCTTCGTTGGCGGGACCGGCAGCCCGCTCGTGCCGCTCGCCATCCTGTAGATGTCGGCGCTCAACCACTGGCTCGAGGGCGTGCGCGTACTCGACCTGACTCAGTACCTGCCGGGACCGCTGGCCACGCTGTTCCTCGCCGACTTCGGCGCCGACGTGCTCAAGATCGAGCCGCCGCGCGGCGACGAGATGCGCAATCTGGGTCCGCGCGACGACGCGGGCCGCGCGATCTTCTACGAGGCGGTGAACGCCGGCAAGACGGTGCGCCGGATGGACCTCAAGGACGCACAGGCGCGCGAGGCGTTCCTCGAGCTCGTCGAATCGGCCGACGTTCTGGTCGAGACGTTCAGGCCCGGCGTCATGGCTCGGCTGGGACTCGATTTCGCGACGTTGTCCGCGCGCAACCCGAGGCTCGTCGTCTGCTCGCTCAACGGCTATGGCACCGGCGGCCCCATGGAGCAGGCCGCCGGCCACGACATCAATTACCTTGCGCAGGCGGGGGTGCTGGAGCGCAACGGCGACGAAGCGCCGATGTATTTCGATCCGCCGGTGGCCGATACCACCGGCTCGCTGTTCGCGGTCATCGCGATCCTCGGCGCGCTGCGCGGGCGCGACCGGTCGGGACGCGGCTGCGCGATCGACATCGGGCTCGCCGACGTCGTGGTGCCGCTGCAGATCTTCCCGGTCGCCGATTTCGGTGCGCGTGGCTATTCGCCGTCGCGCAACGAAACCTACCTGAACGGCGGCGCGGCCTATTACCGCATCTACGCGACTCGCGACGGCCGGCACGTCGCGCTCGGCGCGATCGAGGAGAAGTTCTGGCAGCGCTTCTGTCAGGCGTCGGGACATCCCGAATGGATAGTGCGCCAGGGCGAGCCGCTGCCGCAGCGCGCGCTCATGCGCGATCTCGCCGCGTATTTTGCGACCCTCACGCTGGCCGAATGCGATGCGCGCTACGCCGATGCGGACTGCTGCCTGGCATCGGTCCTGACGGTGCGCGAGGGTCTCGAATCTGCGCACAGCCGGCAGCGCGGGCTGGTGCGCCGCGGCGCGGCGGGTGATTTGCAAGCCCTGTTCCCCGCGCACGTCGATGGCGTGCCGCCTGCGACGCGTGCTCTGCTGAAGGCCGTCGACTAGGTGTGAAGTGTCGGACGTGCGTGGATAAACGGAGGGCTATCGCGTTGCCTGCGAATGCCGCCCCGCCTGGCTTGGAAATATTGGACACCGCCCTGACGGTCACCTCGGGTTGCTCCTTCTGGGACAGGTCGCCAAGAGACACGATGCCCACTGGGCGCTTGGCCCGATTGAGGACTGGCAGCCGGCGTACCTTGATGTCGGCCATGTTGCGCGCCACCTCCTCTAGCTCCTGGTCATCGAAGCAATAGAGCAGTCCCTCGCTCATGACCTTGCTCACCCACGGATTGTCAGAGCCGCTCGCTGAACCAAGCTGGGCCAAGCCGAATCGAACCCTTGTGCCGACTCGATTCGCATGAAGCCTTCAGTGCCGACGCCCCCTGCAGTAAGCGAGGAGCTGCCTAACAGCCCCATCGTCTCTGCTGCCCGCGCCTTGCCCGCGGGTACCCGCCTGGATGACTTCGAGCTTGGAGAAATCATCGGCGAGGGCAGTGCAACGATCGTCTACGCGGCCACGGACCACGCGCTCGCGGTACCGGTAGTGATCGCGGAGTACATGCCCGCATCGATAGCGCAGCGTAATGATGCCGCGCAGGTCACGCCAAGGTCGCCCGCGCAGGCCGATGCCTTTGCGAGAGGGCTGAAGGCCTTCATCAATGAAACTCGCACGCTGGCCCGATGCGACCATCCCTCGTTGGTGCGCATCGTCCGTCTATTCGAAGCCAACGCAACTTTCTATCGCGTTATGCCGCGCTACCCGACCAGGCGGCTGCTCGAGGTGCGTCAGCACATGCTTGAACCGCCCGACGAGCAGGCAGTGCGCGCGCTGCTTGACGCGCTGCTAGGCGCGCTGGAAGTGTTCCACCGCACAGGTGGATTTCACGGCAAGGTCACGCCGTCCAATATCTTGCTGCTACCCGGCAACCGGCCGCTGCTGCTGAGTCCCGGTGCAGCGGGCCGCGCGATCGCCGACGACCGGATCGACGCGCTGATCACCACCCCGGAACCGTCCTTCGCGCCGGTCGAACAGATTGTCGAACCGATGGACACTCCGCTACATCCCTCGGTCGACCTTTACGCGTTGGCTGGTGTCGCCCGCTACTGGATCAGCGGGCAGTTGCCCGAGCCAGTCTTCGCCCCTCACGACACCGCACACCGCGAACCATTCGCCGAGATGGCACAACGGCTGTGCCTGACCTGGCCGCGGCTGCACTACAGCGCGTCCCTGGTGGGCGCGCTGGAAACCGCCTTGTCGATCTACCCCGCTGAGCGGCCGCAAAGCGTCGCGCAGATGCGCGCACGCCTGGGGACCGCACCTCCGGTTGCAGGTGACGTTGTCGGCCCATCGATTGCTGACCCTGCGTCGAACGACGCCGTACCATCGTCGCCGGAGCCGCCGGCCCCTGCGACACAAGAACCACCGGCCCCTGCGACACAAGATCTTGATGCAGTGATGGCGGTCGCGCCCGGTCCCGACCCCGAACCCGAATCCGAGTCCGAACCCGGATCCATACCGGAACCAGAATCCATACCCGAACCCGGACCCGAACCCGAACCCGAACTCAGATCCGGACCCGAACCCGAACCCGAACTCAGATCCGGACCCGAACCCGAACCCGAACTCAGATCCGGACCCGAACCCGAACCCGAACTCAGATCCGGACCCGAACTCGAACCCGAACTCTTGGCGACTGATACCTTCACTCGCATCGATGATGATTCGTCGGCGAGGACTGCTTTCACACGTCAAGCGGCAAATTCCCGGCGCGCGGCGGCGTGGAGCGGCACCGTGGTGCTGCTGGCACTCCTGCTGCTTGCAGGTGTTTATGAGTTTCGCCAGGAACACCAGTTTGCGCGCGTGCTCGATGTCCTTGGCATCAGCCGTGGCACCGGCGCCGAGGATAGCGCGGCCGTGTCCGCGTCCGGCGTAGGCCCTGCGGCGCCGGCGACAACGCCGATTGCCGCAGACCCGGGGGCCGCGAAGTCGATGCCGCCGGAGCCCGCCGCGGACTCACCGGCGAACGCCACCGCGCCCGCAGCCCCGGCGACCGCTACCGCGCCTGCATCTCCCGCGAACGCCACCGCGCCCGCATCCCCGGTGAGCGCTACCGCGCCTGCATCTCCCGCGAACGCCACTGCGCCCGCATCCCCGGCGAGCGCCACCGCGTCTGCACCTGCGGCCAGTGCTACCGCGCCTGCACCTCCGGCGAGCGCTACCGCGCCTGCGTCTCCGGCGGCGGCCAACCCCGCGACGCCGGCGACCGCGGATACCGTCGGCCCGGCCGAACCGGCTGCACCCGCACAACCATCCGCCCAAAGCCCGCCCCCCGCACGAACAGCGCAGCAGGGTGCCCCGCGCGCTGCGGCCAGCCCTCGCGCCGCGTGCGGAGCGCGTACGGAATTCGCTCTGTACCGCTGCATGCAAACGCAGTGCAGCCAGCGACGTTGGGCGTCGCACCCGCAATGTAAGCGACTGCGTAGCAACGACAACCTGAACTGACGTGTCGCACCCAGATGAGCCTGCCGACACCAATGGAAACTAAATCGGCGCTGCGCAACTGCAACGGCAATAAGCGACGACCCACGGGTGAATAGATCGGCCGGTATTCGCGCGAGGCTGGCGCGCAGTCGCTATCGCCACGCGCGCCGCTATTGCCGCACGCGTGGATGATCAGACGACCTACTGCGTTGCCTGCGAATGCTTTCCGCCCGGCTTCGAGATATTGGACACTGCCTTGGCAGTTATCTCAGGCTGCTCCTTCTGAGACAGGTCGCCAAGCGACACGATGCCCACGAGGTGCTTGGCGCGATTCAGCACCGGCAGCCGGCGTACTTTGATATCGGCCATGTTGCGCGCCACCTCCTCGAGCTCTTGGTCATCGAAGCAATAGAGCACTTCCTGGCTCATGACCTCGCTCACCGGCGTGTTGGGGGACTTGCCTTCCGCCACCGCGCGAATGGCAATGTCGCGGTCGGTGATCATGCCGACCAATCGATTGTCCTCGCCCACCGGCAGCGACCCTGCGTCGATCTCAGCCATCGTTTTCGCCGCGTCGCGGATCGACTGCGTGGGGCTCGTCAGTTGCACGTCGCGGGTCATACATTTGCTGATCTTCATCGTCCTACCTCCTGTCAAAACCGCGTGCCGCAGTCTGCGGCCTCGCGTAGGTGCAAAGGTGGGACAGCGTGCTTCGGGCCAGGGTTCGTTCGAGGACGCGCGATCAGGGGCCATCCCTATCTGTGGTAGGGATTTTGACGTTACGAGGAGGGCGCTTCGGACGGTCGCGAAGCCGCTGACATCGCGTCGCTACCACCCCTCCGGCAACACGTCCTTGAGCGCGACCGGCAGCCCTGTATCGATGCTCCGATGCGCCGCGATGCCCGTCGCCACGCAGCGCAGTCCTTCCTCGAACGTCACCTCCGCCGGCCGTCCTTCGCGGATCGCGTTGGCAAACCGCTGGTGCTCGATGAACGACGCGCCGAAGTGCTGCCCCGCGTACTTGATCGACGAATCCCACACTCGGCGCACCGTCAGGCCCTTGCCGCTGTCGTTGCCCTGTCCCCAGGCTTCGCGCCGGCAGTCCTCGCGCCGGCCGTAGCGCAGCGTCAGCGACGGTAGCAACGATTCGAGCTTGCCTTGGTCGCCGACGACGACGATGTGCTCCTTGTCCATCGAGTTCTCGGCGAACATGCACAGGTCCAGCATCGCGCGCGCGCCGCTGCCGTATTCGACGATCGCGTAGGCGCTGTCGATGATGTCGGGGACGCGTCCGCCGTAGCGCTCGTCGAGATGGTTGACGCGCTGCGCGCCCGACGCGAATACGCGCACGGGCTGCTCGCGCAGCAGCACGTCCATCAGGTTGAAGTAGTGGCAGCACTTCTCCACCAGAGTCCCGCCGGTGTTGGTGTTGAAGCGGTTCCAGTCGCCCACTTTCGGATAGAACGGTTGCCGATGCTCGCGAATCGCCACCTGGTGCACGCGGCCGACGTCGCCAGCATGCGTCATGCGGATCATCTCGGCGACCGGCGGCATGTAGCGGTACTCCTGGCCGACCCATGAGAGCGCTCGTCGGTTCTGCGCGCGCCGCACGAGCTCGACGCCGTCCTCGATGGTCGTGCACAGCGGCTTTTCCACGAGGATGTGCAGGTCCGTCGCCAGCGCGTCGCGCAGCACTTCCGCATGCGTGAAATTGGGCGTGGCGATCGCCACTGCGTCGCACACTCCGCTGGCGAGCAGGTCGCGATGGTGCTCGAAGGTCTGCAGCGGCGTCTCGATCAGCGCCTGCGCCAGCGCGCGGCTTTGCGCGCTCGTGTCGGCGATGGCAGTCACGACGGCACCGGGGAGCACCTTGAGGTTCTCGATGTGCTCGCGGCCCATGCTGCCGCAGCCGATGATGCCGTACCGGATCTTCTGGACCATTGCGTGTCCCCGCTCGAACGTCCCTCTTACTGATACAACCTTAGCCCGGGCGCGCCATCACTCCCGCAACATGTTCAACTGCCACAGCTCCTTGTCGCTGATATGCCGCATCGGCTTCAGCGCGCGCAGCCCGGTCTTGCCAATGCTCGTCTCGAGATAGTGTAATTCCTCGAACTTGGCTTGCGTCGCCTCATCCCTCGGCAGGTCGAAACCGCTCTCGCGCATCAGCAGCATGCCTTTGGCGCGTAGCGCGAGCTCCGTATATACACGCAGGTAGCACAGCAAATCGGCGACGACCGGTCCGTGGAAGCGATCCTTGAGCTTCGTAAGGTATCGACCTACTGGTGAATCGGAGAGGCGGCCGGAGTCGATCAGTTCCAGCATCTCCGCATCGGCGTCGAACCCTTGCCCGATCCAGTGGTCCAGCGCCGTCTCGCCGGAGCGGAACACGGCATAGAGCAGCGGCGGGAGGAGCAGCACGCTCACGACGGCCGAGACGCGCGGCCAGTTCGACAGGTGGTTGTAGCCCATATGCAGTACGACCGCCAGCGCGAAGCCGGGCAGCGTGTCGATCATGCTCGGGCGGCGCGCACGCTCTCGCAGGACCAGCGCCGTGATGGCGAAGATCGCAGTGACGCCGCCGTGCATGAATGCCGTGCCGAAGCCGCGCACGATCCAGGTCCCGATGCCGGCGTCGGGAATCGCATGCAGAAAATACATGTTCTCGACGACGGCGAACCCGGTCCCGACCGCGAAGCCGCAGATGGCGGCGTCGACCGGGAAGCCGATGCGGTGCGTCCGAAGCAATGCGACGACCACCGCGGCTTTCAGAAGCTCCTCGATCACCGGAGCGACATAGCGCGAGAACGTCCTGAGGTCGAGGCCAAGCATCGCGATCACGTCCGCGTTGATGGCGTAACAGACAGCGGCAATCACGGCACCGCATGCCACGACGCCGAGCACCAGGCGCAGCCGTACGAGCCTGTAACTGTCGAAGTAGAGGAGGACGGTGAGAAAAGTAATGACGGGCAGCAGCCCGATCACCGATGGAGTAACGCGGTCGAGTGTCATCGAGCCAGCCGCGCTACATGATCTTGAGCGAGATCATCCATTCGCTGCCCTTGCGCTGCGAGTTTTCCAGCCCGACCGCGTAGCCGACCGACAGCGTCATGTCGTAGCGGTGCAGCACGCTGAAGTACAGGTCGGCCTGACCGCCCAGGCTCTCGTATTGCTTGCGCTGCGACGAGTTCCCGGGATCGCCCCAGAGTCCGGCAGCGAACAGCGACGGCCGCAGCCAGCGCAGATGAAAGCCCGGCGTGCCGACCGACTCGAAAACGTAAGCGGGCAAGTTCCATTCGGCCATCCCGCGAACGAAGCTCAGCGCGCTTACTTCGTCGATGCCGAAGCCGGGCAGCGAGTCGTAGTCGCGATAGCGCTTGATCGACTTGTCGTCGACGTAGTTGTTGCCGAAACCGCCGAAATAGAAATTCGCGACGGTGCTGTTGCGGTCGCCGTTGGCCCAGCCAGCCGCACCACGCAGCCACAGCGACGAGTGCGGGAGCGGCAGCGGGAAGCCGTAGTTGAGCTCCCCGCGCACCTGGGGCGTGATCTCGCCATTGACACGGTTGCCGGTGTAGACCAGCGCCCACGTCCATCCTTTCTCGTCGTCGACCGCGCCGAGGGAGCGCTTGACGTCGGTGTACCGCGCGGCGACTTCGCCGGTCACGAGCCGCGTGAAGGGCGTGCTGACGTTCTGCGCGGTCGGCAGCGTGTCGATCTGGTCGTAGTAGGCGAGGTCGACGGTGACGTCGAAGCGTCGCGGCGCGTCGTAGATGACGAGCCAGTCGTACCCCAACTTCGCGGCGTAGCCCTTGCGGCTGCGCTGCACAGGCCCGAACAGGTCATAGAAATCGGACCGGTTCCACGAGAGCGCGGCGCGCCAGAATTCGTAGCGGCCGTTGATATCGACGTGACCGCGCTGGTCCGTGGGCAGGCTCGTGCTCGGCGTGTACGCGGCGGTGATGCCGAGATGCGCGAAGTTCAGCGGATCGTCGAAGTTGACCTGGTAGCCGATACCGGCGGTGTTCTTGTAGCCCTGGAGCACCGGATACGCGTTGTCGAGCTCGAGGCTGCGCAATGGCACGTAGGGTTCTCTCTTCGTTACCAGCGCCTGGTCGTCGACCGTGCCGGGTCCGGGTACCTGCCAGGTCTTGACCTCGGGATACTGCTCGGCGACCTCCGCGCCGAGAAAAGTGATCGCGCTCAAATCCTGGATCGGTTTGGCATCGATGATGACGGGGACGAAACCTTCGCCCGTGTATTCGAGCGCCACGAGTCGACCGTCGACGAGCGGCAGCGGACGGAAGAATCCGGTTTCGGCATTCGACACCGCCTCGACCTTGCCGGTGGCGACTTCATAGCGATAGATATTCGATACGCCGGTGTAGTAGCTGCTGCGTACAGATAGCGACCATCGGGCGAAAACACGAAGCTCTCGGGAACGGCTTGTCCGAACGCGAACTCCGACAGCGGCACGGTATCGCCGGCGAGAATGCGATCGAGCCTCCACACACGAACGTACTGGTTGCCGCGATCGTCCGTCATCGTCGCCGACAACAGCGCTCCATCGGGGGAGATGTCGAGGTCGGAGAGGACGAATTCCCATGGAAAGGTATGGATCTCTTTCCACTCCGTGTAGGGGTACGGGATTCGCACCAGCGTGGCGCGTCCAAACTGATGGCGCACGCCGATCAGCGAACGGTTGGTCGGGTTGAAGGCGAGCTCGCCGATGCTAGCGTGTTCGAGCAGCATCCGTTCCTTGCCCGTTCGCACGTCGACGGCCATCAGGTTGCGTAACGCGTTGTTGTCGTTGGTGTAGAACTCGGTGCCGCTCATCGGATCGAAGGCAAACGACGCGACCATGTAGTGCAGCGCGCCCCTGATGTCGGCCAGCCGCCGTACGGTGTCGTCCCGCGTGTTGAGAGCACCGACGTGCTCGACGACGCCGGGATAGCGAAAGGCGCCGTAAAGGATACCGGTCGCCTCGTCGTAATGCATGCGGGAAACCGACCCGAGTGCGCTCGCGACGAGCTTGCGACTTGGCGTGATCGGGAACTCGCGGACCTCCGCGAGGTTTTTTCGCTGGAACTCGTGCTCGAACGCGACCCAATGATCCCACGCCTCCTCGAGCGGCAAGCCGAATACCACCTGAAACTGGTCCGAGTAGTAGCGCGCGCTTGCCTCGTCGCGTCGCATCCATGCGATCAGCTTGTCGGGCCCGTACGTATACGCGAGCCACGTGAAGAAACGCGTTCCGTAGAGGTACGCGTTGGCGCCGGTCTGGAAATTCGACCATCGTGCCGCGCGACACGAGCCCCAGCGGGCTGTAGAAGTGCGCGTCGTCGCGCACCATCGCGCGAAAGACCATCTCGTCGTAGCCCCCCTGTGCGCGGCCGAGCCCGCCCGCCATGAAAGTCTCGAGGAATACGGCACCTCCTTCCGCATACCAGCGCGGGGCGTTGAATCGCGGCGTGGTGAGGTAGCTATAGAGCAGGGTCTCGGGGTTGCGCGATTGCGCGGCAACCTTGCCGAGAAACAACTTGCGCCACCACTGATCCTCAGGCGAGGAGATGTCGCTCTGCAGGACGTGGACCAGCTCGTGGCTCATCGTCGTGTACATCCGCTCGCCCGCCGGGCTCGTCTCGAACGCGCGCGACAGCGGCGCGACGTCGAGGATCAGCGTTCCGCGAGGTGCGGCGAAGGCGCGCGCGTTGCCGTAATCGGCGAAGTCCTGTAGGACGACCGTGGTGCGCTCGGACGGCATCCAGCCGAACATCCGGCGCTGCCACTCGCGTGCGTTGGTGAACGTCCGAATCGCGAGCGGTGCGATGTCGGCTAGGTAGTCGTAGTAGTAAAGTCGCAGATCGGGAGTTTCGACGGCAGTGATGTGGACGGGACTTTCGTCGGCCAAGGCGGTGTTGCAAATCAGCACTAGCAACAGGCACAGGGTGCGGTCGCGCATTTAGTCCACGGGGAATTGGCCGGCGGGCGTAGCTTACGGGAGGGGGTCAGACCGCAAGGACATGGCGCCGCAGAATCTAACAGAGGCGCGGCGTGAAATGGCGCCCCCGTCCCTCCGCGCGTCCTGAGCTCACTGTAGTTGACAAACGCCGGAAGGCCCAACTAGCATGCGCCGCGGTACGTTACGATTTTGAGCTAATTCTCAAGACGCCCGCTTTGGGAGCTTCGCACTATGGCCCCGCGTCGGTTCAAGTCGCCTCCGTCGTCGTTAGAGGAAAATTCGCAGTTCAATTCGCGGATCCTCGATCGAACCGTCATAGCCATTCCCCTGCTCGAGCAGATCAACGCGGAACGCGATGCGGGCAGCGTTCGAGCGGTTCGTCACGTCATTATCGATCTGAACCTCGCTTTCGAGGGCGGCCGGGCGAAGGCGCTCGAACGCGTCAGGATACTTGCGGACCAGGTACTTCGCGACCTTCACAAGGTCAAGTCTCGGCAGGGATTGAGTTCCATGATGGAAGGGGACGAGCCGGCAGACCTGCAATATGTTTTTGCCGCTATCGACGGCGACGTCATCAGAGAGATAGTTCAGCGCGATCAAAGTGAATCGTTGCGCACGCATCGCGCCATCTACAAAATCTGGCCGGATTTCGAGCTCAAGCCGCTGATCTACGAATCGGTTCGCACGGTGAAGGCGGATGCGGCGCGTACGTCGTTCGGAGCACTTGGTCAGGATATCGTTTGGGCGATCGTCGATTCGGGCATCGACGCGACCCACCCGCACTTCGAGGCGCATCAGAATCTGTCGCTCGACGCGCCGCTGCGGCATCGCGACTTCACCGCCGGCCGTGCCGGCGATCCGCTGCGCGACGACTTTGGGCACGGCACGCATGTCGCCGGGATCATCGGCGGCGAGGTGCGGACCAAGGGGCAGATTCTGGCAATGTCGCGCCAGCGCAACGAGAACGGATCGCCCGAGGACATACCCGTGCACATCGACGCGATCGCGGGCATGGCGCCTCGATGCAAGCTCATGAGCCTCAAAGTTCTCGACAAGGATGGCATCGGCAATGGAACCGGACGCGCGAGCAGTATCATCGCCGCTCTGCACTACGTGCAGCGGCTGAACGGATACGGGCGACGCATCCTCGTTCACGGGGTGAATCTCAGCGTCGGCTACGACTTCGACCCGGAGTGGTTCGCGTGCGGGCAGAGCCCCGTTTGCATCGAGGTCGAGCGGCTGGTGAAGTCGGGAGTCGTGGTCGTCGTGGCCGCGGGAAATTCCGGTTACGGTTTTGCGCAGAGCGCCTACCAAGGGCAGGTCGAGGCGGGGCTGGGAATGACGATCAATGATCCCGGGAATGCCGATCTCGCTATTACCGTGGGCTCCACGCACCGCGACATGCCGCATGTCTACGGCGTGTCGTTTTTTTCTTCGAAG
Source organism: uncultured beta proteobacterium (assembly GCA_963816915.1). Lineage (GTDB taxonomy): Bacteria > Pseudomonadota > Gammaproteobacteria > Burkholderiales > Casimicrobiaceae > PALSA-1003. The sequence continues at coordinate 25,483 of CAWFMK010000003.1, read as the reverse complement.
GGTCCTACGGGTGACGGGCGGATGAAACCAGACCTGCTTGCGCCGGGCGAGAAAATCATCTCGTGCGACTCCGCGCAGCGGCTCGCTAACAGGCCGAGGCGGCCCGCTTCGAGAGGCGCTAAAGCGAAGGCCGTCGCGCGCTACCGGGAAGATAGCGGCACAAGCATGGCAGCGCCCCACGTTTCAGGTGCTATTGCCGCATTTCTTTCGATCCGCCGCGAGTACATCAATCGCCCGGAAGAGGTGAAGCGCATCTTCATGTCGTCGGCAACGGATCTGGGTCGCGTACCGTATTTTCAGGGACGCGGCTTGATCGATCTGATGCGCGCCATACAGTCTGTGTGAGCACGGAAAGGACAAAGACAAAGATGGCTACCCGAACCAGTCAGTCTCGTCAGCACGAGGCAATCGTCGGAGCGATCAAGCATGCCCAGACATCGGCTCCCAAGGACGATCGCGAATTTCTCAAGGCGTTTCGCGAGCACGCGCGCGGAACAACAGCGACTCCGTCCAAAAGCGCTGCGCGTTCGATCGGTCTGACCGTCGGAAGGACGCCCAGTGCTACCGGTCCCCGGCTCGAAGACGATCCGCGGTATCTCGCGAACGTGCGCAAATTGACAAAGCGCACGGTCGCAAACGCCAGAATAATAGGCGGCAACGATGTGGTCGGCAAGGAGTTCGATGATTGCGTCGCAGTCGGCGACGATGTCCAATTCGGCTGCACCGGCACCCTGATCGCACCCAGTGTCGTGCTCACCGCCGGACATTGCGAAATCCTGCACACACGCATCTTTGTCGGCAACGACACGGCGAAGGCCGGTCGCGTGTTCCGCGTGAAGCGATATGTTCGCCATCCGAAGTGGGACAGTGGGCTTAACAACGATCTCATGCTGCTTATTCTCGAAAAGTCGGTGACAGGCGTCGCGCCGCGCAAGCTCGCCACCGCGGCGGTGATCGACGCGGCAACCGATGCGCGCGTTGTCGGATATGGCACGACGGATACCGCGGGTACGAAGGGCTACGGCCGGAAGCAGCACACAGACGTGCCGATCGCTTCACCCGCGTGCAGCGGTCGCGTCAAGGGACGCTCGGATGGCAGCGTCTACGGATGTCATGCGGGCAAGGAGCTCGTCGCTGGGAAGCCGCTCCTGCTTCACGACACATGCAGAGGCGACAGCGGCGGACCACTGTACATAGCCAACAAGCAAGGGCAATGGGCACTCGCGGGCGTGACCTCCCGGGGCACCGATCACGCTTCGACGATGTGCGGCGACGGAGGTATCTACACCCGGGTCGACAAGTACGCGACGTGGATCGCTGCTGCGGTGAAGTCCGCTTAAGAGCTGCGAGGCACTGGCCGCCGGAGAGCGTGCCGTAAACGACCTGCGAAGCCCAGGCAAGGATTCCGCCCAAGGGAGAAAGATGGCCAAGAGAACAGGCAAGGCCCGAACGGCATCGCGAAGCCGACGCAAGCCTTCGACCGCGACTTCAGCGAAGGCGCTGACAAGCGCGATTCGTCACGGCAACGATCGCGCCGCGGAGGTCTTCGCGGATCGCGTGAGCAAGAATCGCCGTCGCACGGCGGTGGTGAAGCGCCACGTCAACGCCGCGCGAAGTCGCGGCCTTGTCGAGCCAGCGGTGGCGGAACGCATGTTGGCGCGCAACAGTGCGGGCGCGCTGGTGGCGGAGGGCGACTCCTGGTTCGACTACCCGCTCTATGACGTCCTGAAAAATCTCGACGACAACTACGGATACGAAATTCACTCGGTGGCGCACCGGGGCGACGCTGTCGAGATCATGGCCTACGGCGGGGGTCAGCTCGACGACTTCGCACGGTGTCTCGAGCAGGTGTTGCGTGCCGGTACCGTGCCCAAGGCGATTCTCCTGTCGGGTGGCGGGAACGATGTCGCGGGTGACGAGTTCGGCATGCTGATCAACCACAAGTTGTCGCCGACACCGGGCCTCAACGCGGATATCCTGGAAGGTGTTCTGCAGCAAAGGATCCGCTTTGCCTATGCCACGATCCTGAGCGCGGTGACACAGCTCTGCATCCGGTATCTACGGGAACCGGTGCCCGTGCTGGTGCATGGCTACGGCTATCCCGTTCCGGATGGGCGTGGCTTTCTCGGCGGTTGGGGACCGCTACCCGGACCGTGGCTCGAGCCGGGGTTTCGCGAAAAAGGTTATGACGATCTGACGGAACGCATCCAGATCGCGGCCCAGCTCATCGACGCATTCAACAGCATGATCGCGCAATTGGTGGCGCAGCCGGAGTTCGCCCACGTCCACTACATCGATCTGCGGCCGGACCTCTCCAACAAGCTTGCGGATTATAAGCGCTGGTGGGGAAATGAATTGCATCCGACTGCACGTGGATTCGACGCCGTCACTGCGCGATTCGCGGACGTGATTGCGAAACTGCCCTGATCCGTTCTCACTGCGTGGGAGGAACGATTCATGACTGCTCAGCGCACGCGTACGACGGCCACACGGAAAACCCGAGCTGGGCCGGTCAAGAAAGCCGCCAAGCCGGCCGAGGCGATCGGCGGCAGCGGACTCGAAGGGTTCGCGATGCATATGGGGGACAGCAAACCCCAAAACGTGATGTCGGTGCGCGCGTTGCAGCTGAACGCCACAAAACCCGAGGGACGTGCGCGCAACGCAAATCTGCTGCCCACAAAGCAGCTCGACCCGGAGACCGCGGCACGCGGCTACCTCGACAGCGCACTTGCCGATCGGCAGCTCTCATCGTTCAACCGTCCGGTCATCGACGGAGCGATTTCGCAATTTGGAAGCCTCGGCACGGAGTCGGTGCCGCTGACCGGAACGAGAATGGTCAAGTTCCGCCAGACCTTCAACAAGATACCCGTCTACGGCTCGTACGTTACGGTGGAGCTCGACAAGGATAACAAGTGCATCGGCATCAACTCGTCGATGGGAACACCGAAAGGCGCTCCGCAAGTCGCAACGGTTGCGCCGGCGCGAGCGCTGGCGGTCGCGGCCAAGGCGTCCGCGCAGGCTCCGGAGTCGATCAAGAGCACGCCGCGCCTCTACTACTATTTCGACCAGAAAACCGCGAAGTGGAAGCTTGCCTACATCATCGAGGACGTACTCCAGGGCGAGCGAGTTCGAAAAGGCAAAAAGGCGCTCGACGCGTTGCGCAAGGACTACGTCATCGACGCGGTCAGGGGGACCGTGCTCGCTGCGTTGCCGCGGACGCCGACAGCGACCCAGGTCTCTGCGCGCGACGGCCTCGGAGTGGTGAGGCGCTTCGTTGTCGAGAAGAAGGGCGCGATGGCGGCGATGCGCGACCCGGTTCTTAATGTGACCACCTACGACTTCGCTTTCAAGGATCCCTCGAGAAATTCGAAAGCGTTGCCCGGGGTGCTGATCGAGAACCCACCGGGGCCCTGGCCGGTGGCTGCCGTTGCCGCGCACGCCAACGCGGAGGTCGTGGCGCGCTTCCTGCGCAAGGTGGTGAAGCGCAACAACATCGACAACCGCGGCGGTGAGCTGGTCTCGTCGATCGACTGTTGGGATCGCGCCGACGGCACCCGCATCCCCAGGGAGTGGCAGAACGCGTACTGGGACGGTGACCAGATGGTATACGGGCAGATCGCCTTCCCCGACGGCTCGCTCTATTCGGTCGCCAACATGCTCGATATCGTTGGGCACGAGATGTTCCACGGCGTCACCGACCACACTTCGCGGCTGGAGTACCAGACGCAGGCCGGCGCGCTCAACGAGTCCTTCTCGGATATTTTCGGGACGATCATCGGCAATTGGGGCAAGCCGCTGCACGCGTGGACCTGGGAGCTGGGCAAAGGATTCGGCGGGCCAGGTGTGGCGCTGCGCAACATGCGCGACCCGACACTGCACGATCAACCCAAGCATATGCGCGATTTCGAGAAGTCGACGCCGCCATACACCTACGACCGCAACGACTATGGGCACGTGCACGACAACAGTGGCATTCACAACTACGCCGCGTACCGCATCATGACGGCGAAGACAGGAAATAAATATCTCTTTACGCCGGCGGAGCTGGCAGCGCTGTTCTACATCGCAGTCACTCTGCAGCTATCTCGCACGTCGCAATTCGCGGACAGCCGCCGCGCCGTTGTACAAGCGGCTCGTTCATTGTTCCGAGGTGAGAGTGCGGGCAAAAGAAACGCAAGGATCGCTGCGGTGGAGCACGGGTTTTCAGCCGCCGGGATCATGTGATACGCCGATCGATGCGGTGGACGGCAGGATGGACCATGCCGGGCCTCTCCACGCGCCGTCACCGAAATTGAGGTATGCGGCGTAGCCACGGCGGGCGCTTACCCCAGTCGCATGCGCTCCCCAGCCGGATCATAGAGCGGCTGCTGGGCTAATCTCGCGCGGCGCCGCTCGCCGAGTATCTCGACCTCGAATCGATTCCGATGCTGTCGCGAGCACGGCTGGGCACGTAGCCGAGCGCGATCGACTTGCTGACGCAGTGCCCATACCCGCCCGACGTGATCCAGCCGACGACCTTGCCGTCGTGCCACACGGGCTCGTCGCCGATCGCATCGGCATCGGCGGCGTCGACGACGAACGTCACCAGGCGGCGCTTCGGTGGCTGCTCCCGATCGCGCAGCACCGCGGCGCGGCCGATGAACTCGCCCTTGTCGACCGTCGACGAAGCGATCGAGCCCGGCCTCGGCTGGCGTGTAGATCGGCCGGTACTCGCGCGCCCAGGTGCCGAAGCTCTTTTCGAGCCGCAGCGAATGCAGCGCGCGCGCGCCGAAAGGCGTGAGACCGAGATCCTCGCCTGCTGCGCAGCAGCGCGTCGTACAGCACGAGCTGGCCGTCGGACGGCACCCAGATCTCGTAGCCCAGCTCGCCGGTGAACGAGATGCGGCCGATGCGCGCCGGCAGCATCGCGACTTCCGTCGCGCGAAACGAGAGAAACGGCAACGCCGCATTGCGCGACGTCGTCGCGGCAGACGCGCGAGATCAGCTCGCGCGAGCGCGGTCCGGCGATGGCGAAGCCCAGCCATTCGTTGCGCAGCGATCGCATGGTCACGTCGGTCGCGGCAGGTGCGCTTCGAACCAGCGCAGGTGATACTGCTCGGCGATGCCGGAGCCGAACACGATGAAGCGGTCCGCGTCCGACGCGTTGGCGACGGTGAAATCGCCGATCAGCTTGCCCTCGTCGTTCAGCATCGGCGACAGCGTCATCCGGCCTTCGCGCGGCAGCCGGTTGGCGAGCATGCGATCGAGCCACGCGCCGGCGCCGTCGCCGCTGACCTCGTAGCGCGCGAAGGTCGCGATCTCGAGCAGACCCGACGCGCGTTGCGCACCGCGCGGCATTCGTCGGCCGACCGGCGCGTGCGCGTTCGAGCGGCGATAGGTCACGTCCTCGCGCGCTTCGGTGCCCGGCGGCGCGAACCACAGCGCGTGCTCGAGTCCGTAGCTCGCGCCGAACACCGCGCCGCGTCGCCTTCAGGCGCTCGTACACCGGCGTCATCGCGCAGCGGCCGCGCCGCGGGCAGCTCCTCGTTCGGAAAGCGGATGCGAAAGCGCCGCGAATAGTTCTCGCGCACCTTGGCGTTGGTGTACGCCATCGTCGCCCAGTCGCCGAAGCGCGCGACGTCCATCGCCCACACGTCGAAGCCCGGATCGCCGTGGACCATCCAGTTCGACAGCGCGAGCCCGACGCCGCCGCCCTGGCTGAATCCCGCCATCACGCCGCAGGCGACCCAGTAATTGCGCAAGCCCGCGGATCGGCCCGATCAGCGGATTGCCGTCGGGCGCGAAGGTGAACGGCCCGTTGACGATCTTCTTGATGCCGGCGCGCTCGAGCGCCGGAAAATGCCGGAAGCCGACCTCGAGGCTGGGCGCGATGCGCTCGAGATCGGGCGGCAGCAGCTCGTGCGTGAAATCCCACGGCGTCTCGCGCTCCGACCACGGCACGCCCGCCTTCTCGTAGGTGCCGATCAGCATGCCGCGGCCTTCCTGCCGCATGTAGATCTCGCCTTCGAAGTCGATCGCGTGCAGCACTTCCTTCGGCGACGCGACGACCTCGGGAATCTCGCCGGTGATCACGTACTGGTGCTCCATCGCGAGGATCGGCAGCTCGAGGCCGACGAAGCGGCCGACTTCGCGCGCCCACAGTCCGCCGGCGTTGACGACGTGCTCGGCGACGAGCGTTCCCTTGTCGGTGATCACGTTCCACGAGCCGTCGGGGCGCGCCTCGAGCGCGGTCACGCGCGTGAAGCGGTAGACCTCGGCGCCGCTTGTCGCGCGCGGCCTTGGCGTAGGCTTGCGTCACGCCGGCGGGATCGACGTGGCCTTCGAGCGGGTTGTACAGCGCGCCGACGAAGTGCTGCTTGTCGAGCAGCGGAAACAGTTCGCGCCGCCTCGTCGATGGTGATCATCTCCATGTCGAGGCCGAGATAGCGCGCCCGCGCGCACGCCACCTTCAGGAAATCCATGCGCTCCGGCGTGCCCGCGAGGTCGACGCCCGCCGGTGATGTGGATGCTGCACGACTGGCCGGACGCTTCCTCGATCTCCTTGTAGAGCTTGATCGTGTATTCCTGCAGCTTGGCGACGTTGGGATCGCCGTTGAGCGTGTGCATGCCGCCGGCGGCGTGCCACGTCGAGCCCGACGTGAGCTCGTCGCGCTCGATCAGCACGACGTCGGTCCAGCCGGCGCGGGTGAGATGATAGAGGACGCTGGCGCCGACGACGCCGCCGCCGATGACCGCGACTCGAACGTGGGTCTTCACAGGATCTGCTCCAGAAATGCGCGCGTGCGCTCCTTCTGCGGATCGCCGAACAGCTGCGCCGGCGGGCCGTCCTCGACGATCAGCCCGTGGTCGGTGAAGTAGACATGGTCGGCGATCTCGCGCGCGAACGCCATCTCGTGCGTGACCAGGATCGAGGTCATGCCTTCCTCGACCAGCTGGCGGATCGTCACCAGCACTTCCTTCGCCGTCTCCGGGTCGAGCGCCGCCGTCACTTCGTCGAACAGCATCACCGACGGCCGCATCGCCAGCGCACGCGCGATCGCCACGCGCTGCTGCTGGCCGCCGGAGAGCTCGCCCGGATAGCTGTTCTCCTTGCCGGCGAGCCGCACCTTCTTGAGCAGCGCGTACGCGCGCTCCTCGACCTCGGCCTTCGGCTGCTTGAGCACCTCGACCGGCGCCATCATCACGTTCTGCAGCGCCGTCTTGTGCGGAAACAGGTTGTACTGCTGGAACACGATCGACACGTCCTTGCGCAGCGCGACCATCTCCTGCGTCGCTGGCGCAGGCGATGCACCGCGTGCGGCGCCGACGTAGATCTCGCCGCGGTCGATCGGCGATGAGCCCGTTGATGCAGCGTAGCAGCGTCGACTTGCCCGAGCCCGAGGGGCCGATGATGCACACCGCCTCGCTCTGGGCTGCACCGCGAACGAGATGCCGTGCAGCACCTCGACCGCGCCGAACGACTTGTGCACGTCGACGAGACGGACGATCGGACGATCGGCGTGCTCATGCGCGCCGCGTCATGTCCGCGGGTCGATTGCGCGCGCGAGTGCGCCCCGACGGGCAGTCTCACGGCGCGGACTCGGCCACCGCCGGCACGTCGATCACGCGCGGCGTGTGACCGGTCGCGGCGAGAAAGCGCTCGAGATCGGCGTGCGCGAGCACCATCGTCGCGGTGTTGACGAGCGGATGCGCCTGCACTGCCTCCGCGTTCCACAGCGCGCGATCGATGACGAACTCGACCGCGCGCGTCGCGATCGTTGACGAGCGCGAGCAGGCTCACCGATCCCGGCGTGATGCCCAGATGCTTCATGCAGGCGCTCGGGCGACGCGAAGCCGAGACGGCCCGCACCGAGCACCGCGCCCAGCGCGTTCAGGTCGACCGCGCGATCGTGCGCGCACCGTCACCAGGAAGTGACGCGCGCCTTTCTTGTCGCGCAGGAACAGGTTCTTGGTCTTGGCGCCGGGCAGCTTCGGCACCAGCCGCTCCGACTCCTCGACCGTCATCACCGCCGGATGCTCGTGGCGGGCGGCGTCGATGCCGTGCTCGCGCAGAAACGCGTCGAGGTCCATCATCGCTCCGCGTAGCGCGCTTCGAGCCGCCGCGTCCAGCGCGCGATCGGATAGCAGTAGACGAAGAACCACAGCAGCACATAGCTGTAGATCGGAATCAGCAGGTCGGTGCGGCCCTCGGCGTTGGTGATGCGGCCGGTGAGCGTCATCACTTCGCTGACGCCGACGATCGACGCCAGCGTCGTCGCCATGGTGAGGATCGCGTACCAGTTCATCCACGGCGGCAGCATGCGCTTGATGCACTGCGGCAGGATGATCTTCCACAGCGTCTGCCGGCGCGAGAACGCGAGCGAGCGCGCCGCCTCCCATTGTCGCGGTCGGGATCGACTGCACCGCGCCGCGCACGATCTCGGCCATGTTGGCCATGATCGGCAGCGCGAGCCCCAGCGATGGCCTTGATCCAGTCGGGAAACGGCAGCGTCGACGCCGCGCACGTGGAACTCGAACGGCACCAGGTACATCACGAAGAACAGCAGCACCAGCCACGGCGCATTGCGGAAGAACTGCACGACGACCCACGACACGCCGCGCAGCGGGCGCGTGGCGCGAGATGCGCGCGAGGCCGAGCAGCACGCCGGCCACCGTGCCGATCGTCATCGCGCAGCACGCTGATCAGCACGTTGAACAGGAAGCCCTGCGCGAGCAACGGCGTCCACTTGACCAGCAGCTCGCGGCACGCTGGGCTGGCCGGGCAGCGCCTGCAGCTGCGCCAGCGCCGCCGACGCGACCAGCGTCGCCGCGAGCGCCACGCCCGCGCGCACCGAGAGCGCATCCGCGACACGCCAGCCAACGAGGCGCGAGCGCGCTGCGCGGCGCGAGCACGCGCATCGTCGCCGTCGACGCGGCGCGCTCATTGTCCGAACCCCGGGACGCGCAAACGCGCTTCGAGCCACTGCATCACCTGGTTGATGACGCCGACGATCGCGACGTAGGAGACGAGCAGCACGCACCATCATCTCCGGCACGTTGACCTGCTCCGACCAGATCTGCGCCGACATGTAGACCAGCTCGGGCACCGCGATCGCGTACGCGAGCGTCGTCGTCTTCACCAGGTTGACCAGGTTGTTGGTCATCGCCGGCATGCGTCACGCGCAGCGCCAGCGGCAGCACCACGCGCCGGTACGATCTGCCAGCGCGAATAGCCCGAGCGACTCGGCGGCCTCGACCATCGCCTTGCGGCACGGCCTCGATCCCGGCGCGGAAGATCTCCGCTGCGAACGCGGTCTCCAGCAGCGTCAGCGAAACGACCGCCCAGCCGAACGAGCCCAGCAGCGGCATGCCGTCCGACCTTCGGCAGCAGCAGGGCCGAGCGCGAAGTAGAAGAAGTAGAGCTGGACCAGCGGCGGCGTGTTGCGGAAGAGCTGCGACGAAGCCCGACGCCGCGCGCCGCACCGGCGCGATGCGCGATCCCTGCAGCCACGCGACGACGGCGCCGAGCGCCACGCTCAGGACCAGGCAATACGCCGACAGCTTGAGGGTGGTGACGAAGCCTTCGACGAAACGCGTGCGATCATACGCGTCGTAGAAGATCGTCAGCCTGATGCCGGTCGTCTTGTGCAGCCATTGAAACCAGGCGGCGACGTCATCCATGTCAGCGCCGCTCGCGGCTCGCGCCGCCTGCGTACTCACGGCTACTTGAACTTCGCCTGCTGCTCGACCAGGTACGGCGATTGCGGAATGCCCCACTTCTTCTCGAGAGCCGAGCAGGAAGCCGGTCTTGTGCCAGTCCTTGATCACGTCGCTCATGTACGCGGCGAACTTGGGATCGTCCTTGCGCACGCCCATGCCCCACGGCTCGGGATCGATCGACGGCAGCACCATCGCGTAGTCGGCCCACTTGGCATCGCCCATGATGCCGGCGAAGAACGTCGTGTCGAACACGACGCCGACGCAGTTGCCGCCTTCGAGCGCCGCCATCGCTTCGGTCACGCCCTTGAACACGACGAGCTGCGCGCCGAATTCCTCGCCGGTGCGCCGGTTGTAGTACGCGCCCTGGATGCGCGCAGATCGGCTTGCCCTTGAGGTCGGCCCAGGTCTTGAGTCCCGAATTCTTCTTCGCGAACACGTTGGCCGCGCCGGCGTAGTAGAACGGCTCCGGGATGCCGACGACCTCGGCGCGATCCGGCTTGTACGCCATGGTCGCGATCATCAGATCGATGCGTCCCTGCTTGAGGAACTCCATGCGATTCGCCGCGATCACCGGCACCAGCTCGACGCTGACGCCGAGCCGCCTGGCGACGTCGTTGGCGAGGTCGACCTCGAGGCCGACGATCTTGCCCGAGGGATCGGTGTAGCCGAACGGCTTGTAGTCGGCCTTGACGCCGACGACGAGCTTGCCTTTCTGCTTGACGCTGGCGAGCGTGTCCGACTGTGCCCAACGTGGCAGCGCTGCCGAAAAGCACGAGTGCCGACATCACCAGCCATTGCCACGATTTCATGCTGCGCATGTTCCTCTCCCCCGATCGATCACGGCGATGCCGCCGCTGTTGTGAGACATCCCGGCGCTGCGTCGCAGCGCAAGCGGCCACGAATGGTGCCGTCGCATTGTGCGTACATGGCCAAGTGCCGTAGCATAAGCGATCCTTGACACCCGCAACAAGGTCGTCGACCAGCGGCTCCGCGGCCGGCGATTCTGCCGCGCTCATTTGGCTCACTGCTGGTCCAAACACCGCGCGCACACAACGGTCCCGTGAAGTACTCGATCTTCTCTCTGCCCGCAACGCGCTGTCGTACCACGAGCAGCTGGCCGCTCGCGTGGCGCAGTCCGCCGCCGAAAACGCGCTACGACGCCATCATCGTCGGCGGCGGCGGGCACGGCCTCGCCACCGCGTACTACCTCGCCAAGGAGCACGGTCTCACCAATATCGCGGTGGTCGAAAAAGGCTGGCTGGGCGGCGGCAACACCGGCCGCAACACCACGATCGTGCGCTCCAACTATCACCTCGATCCGAACGCGCATTTCTACGAGTTCTCGCTCAAGCTGTGGGAGGGCCTGTCGCGCGAGCTCAACTTCAACGTCATGTACAGCGCGCGCGGCGTGCTCAATCTCGTCCACTCGCCGGCAGATCTCGATGCCGCGATGCGGCGCGGCAATGCGATGCGCCTCAACGGTATCGACGCGCGCTTTCTTTCGCGCGACGAGATCGCGGCATGGATTCCCAATCTCGATTGCTCGCGTCGATGCGCGCTTTCCGATCGCGGGCGGACTGCTGCAGCCGCGCGGCGGCACGGTGCGGCACGACGCGGTGGCGTGGGGCTACGCGCGCGCCGCCGACGCATGCGGCGTCGACATCCTGCAGAACTGCGAAGTGACCGCGATCCGCGTCGAGGATGGCGCGATCGCCGGCATCGACACCACGCAAGGCTTCATCGCGACGCCGAAGCTCGGGCTCGCGGTCGCCGGACATTCCGGTCATCTCGCGGCGATGGCGGGGCTGCGGCTTCCGATCGAGTCGCACGTGCTGCAGGCGATGGTATCGGAGCCGATCAAGCCGGTGCTCGACACGGTCGTGACCTCGGGTGCGGTGCACTTCTACATCAGCCAGTCCGACAAGGGCGAGCTGGTGATGGGCGGCGATCTCGACTTCTACAACTCGTACGCGCAGCGCGGCAACCTGCCCGCGATCGAGCACGTTGTGAGCGCGTGCCTCGCGCTGTTTCCGAGCTTCGGGCGATTGAAGCTGATGCGCACCTGGGGCGGCATCATGGACATGACCATGGACGGCAGCCCGATCATCGCCCGGCTTCCGATCAAGGGCCTCACGATGACCGGCGGCTGGTGCTACGGCGGCTTCAAGGCCACGCCGGCATCGGGCTGGCTGCATGCGTACACGATGGCGCGCGGCGAGCCGCATGCGCTGAACGCGGCGTTCACGCTCGAGCGCTTTGCCGAAGGACGCATGATCGACGAGAAGGGTGCGGGACCGTATGCGTGGGCGCACTGAAGACGCGAACGCCACGGCTTCGAGACGCGCGCCCGCTATGTCATCCCCGCGCAGACGGGGATCTTTTTTTCGTCAGTATTCGATTCAGCGCGAATGGATTCCCGCGTGCGCGCGAATAACGAATCAAAAACCTCGCCGTTGCTCCTCATGCTGCTGATTCCCTGCCCCTGGTGCGGTCCGCGCAATCAGGTCGAGTTCACCTATGGCGGCGACGCAACCCAGCGGCGTCCCTCACCGGACGCCCCCGAGTCGAAATGGTTCGACTACGTGTACCTGCGCGACAACCCGCGCGGGCCGCACGACGAGCTCTGGCATCACAGCGCTGGATGTCGCCGCTGGTTCCAGGTGCGCCGCGACACGAGCACGCACGACATCCTCGCCAGCGCGAAGCCCGGCGATCCATTGACGGGAGGCGCGCCGTGACGCAGCCGTTTCGCCTTCCCGCGGGCGGCATCGTCGATCGCGCGCGGCCGCTGCGCTTCAGCTTCGACGGCGTGGCGTATACCGGCTTTGCGGGAGACACGCTCGCCTCGGCGCTGCTCGCCAACGGCGTGCATCTGGTCGCGCGCAGCTTCAAGTACCACCGGCCGCGCGGCATCGTCAGCGCGGGAGTCGAGGAGCCGAATGCACTGGTGCAGCTCGGCGAAGGCGCGCGCACCGAACCGAATGTCCGCGCCACCACGCTGGATCTCTACGACGGCCTGGTCGCGGCCAGCCAGAATCGCTGGCCGTCGCTGCGCTTCGATGCGGGCGTCATCAACGACGTCTTCTCGCGATTGCTGCCCGCGGGCTTCTACTACAAGACGTTCATGTGGCCTGCGACGCCGCGCTGGTGGCTGCGCTACGAACACTGGATCCGTCGCGTCGCCGGGATGGGCCGCGCCGCGAGCGCGCCCGATCCTGATGACTACGAGCATCGCTACGCGCACTGCGACGTGCTGGTCATCGGCGGCGGCCCGGCGGGGCTCGCAGCCGCGCGCGCGGCGATGCGCGCTGGCGCACGCGTGTTGCTTTGCGACGAACGACCGGTGCTCGGCGGCAGTCTGGCGGGTGAGGACGCGAAGATCGATGGCGCGGCGGCGGATGCGTGGATCGAGGCGACCGTGCGCGAGCTAGAGGGACATACCGAAACGCGTGCGGATACGACGCTGCTTCGCCGCACGACCGCGTTCGGCTACTACGACGGCAACCTGGTCGGTCTCGTCGAGCGTAGCGACGATGCGAGCTCCGGTGCGACCACGGGGACCCACCGGCCGCGCCGCCTGTGGAAGGTTCGCGCCAAGGCGGTCGTGCTGGCGAGCGGCGCGATCGAGCGCGGCATCGCCTACGCCAACAACGATCTGCCTGGAACGCTGCTCGCCGACGCCGCGCGCACCTACGTCAACCGCTATGCAGTCGTGCCCGGCAAGCGGGCGGTCGTGTTCACGAATAACGACAGCGCGTATGCGTGCGCGCTGGATCTGCATCGCGCGGGCGTCGAAATCGCAGCGATTGTCGATGCGCGCGCCGATGCGCTGCTCACCGGTTCGTTGCCGCAACGTGCGCGCGATGTAGGATTGCCGTTGTTGTCGCGCCGTGTGATCGCCTCGGCGAAAGGCGGACAGCGCGTTTCGGCGGTCGATGTCGTGCCTGTCGACGGCGGGGCGTCGCAGCGTATCGATTGCGACCTCGTCTGCGTTTCCGGCGGCTGGAATCCCGCCGTGCATCTGTTCTCGCAGGCGCGCGGCACGCTGCGTTACGACGATGCGCTGGCGACGTTTGTTCCCAATGCGTCCCCGCAGCCGATCGCGGCAGCAGGTGCGGCAGCGGGGCACTTCGACCTCGATGCCGTGCTCGTCGACGGGCACGCCGTGGGTCGCGCCGCAGCGGAGCGTGTGGGCGTGACTCTGCGCGATGATCCCTCAACGCTACGCGCCGATCATGCTGCGGCACGCGCCACACCCATTGCGCACGGACCGCTCGCGCCGTTGTGGGCCGTCGCCGCACCGACGCGCGGCGCCAAGCGCTTCGTCGATCTGCAGAACGACGTCGGCGTCGCCGACATCGCGCTGGCCGCACGCGAAGGCTACCAGTCGGTCGAGCACCTGAAGCGCTATACGACGCTCGGCATGGGCACCGACCAGGGCAAGCTCTCCAACATCACCGGACTCGCGTTGCTCGCCAAAGAACTCCAGCGACCGATTGCCAGCGTGGGCACGACGACCTTTCGTCCCCCGTACACGCCTGTCACGCTGGGCGTGATCGCCGGCCGCGAGGTCGGCGCGCATGTCGAGCCGACGCGCTATTCGTCGATGCATGACTGGCACGTCGCGCAGGGCGCTCGCTTCGTCACCGCCGGACTGTGGATGCGCGCGCATTCGTATCCGCGGGCGGGCGAGTCGCCCGACGACGCCGCCAACCGCGAGGCGAAGAACGTGCGCACGAATGTCGGACTCGTCGACGTCTCGACGCTGGGCAAGATCGAGCTGCAGGGCGGCGATGTCGCAGAGTTTCTCAATCGCGTCTATAGCAACCGCTGGGATACGCTCGGCGTGGGCCGCTGCCGCTACGGGATCATGCTGCGCGACGACGGCATCGTGTTCGACGATGGGACGACCTCGCGCCTGGGCACCGACCACTATCTGATGACGACGACGACTGCGAACGCCGCGCGCGTGCTGCAATATCTCGAAGCGCTGCTGCAGGTCGACTGGCCCGAGCTCGACGTCTACGTCACGTCGGTGACCGAGCACTGGGCGGCCGCGGCGCTGTCGGGCCCGCGCTCGCGTGAAGTGCTCGCGCGGGTGGTCGACGTCGACGTCCGCAACGAAGCTTTCCCCTTCCTCGCTCTGCGTGAATGTACGCTGAACGCGGCGACCGGACCGATTCCGGCGCGGCTGTTTCGTATCAGCTACTCCGGAGAGCTCGCCTACGAAGTGCACGTTCCGGCGAACCATGGCACCGCGATGTGGGAAGCGCTGCTCGCCGCGGGCGAAGCGTCGGGCATCATGCCCTACGGCACCGAAGCGATGAGCACGCTGCGCATCGAGAAGGGTCACGTGGTCGTCGGCGCCGAGGCTGACGGACGCACCACTGCCGATGACCTCGGCATGGGCGCCCTGGTCAACGCGGGCAAGTGGTGCATCGGCAAGCCGTTGCTCGCGCGACCGGGGCTCGTCGGGAACGAGCGCTGGCAGCTGGTCGGCCTCACTGCAATCGACGGCAATATCCCGCGCGGCGCCAAGCTCGTGACCGATCCCGATCGCGCCGCGCCCAATCCGATGGAAGGCCACGTAACCTCGTGGTGCTGGAGTCCCAATCTCGACGCATCGATTGCGCTGGCGCTGCTCGCCGATGGACGCGCGCGTCATGGCCAGACGCTGTGGGCGGTATCCCCGCTCGTCGGAGCGCGCATCAAGGTGTGCGTCAGGCCGTCGTGCTTCATCGATTTCGACGGAGAGCGGCTGCGTGGCTGATTCGTCGGCCTTGAACATCGACTCGACTGCGCCGGGACGCTACGGTGCGGGCGATGCGCGGCTCGCGCTCGGCGGGCTGGGCATCGCCGGCGCCTGGAACGTGCAGGGCAAGCCCGATCACCCGACGTTCGCCGACGAGGTGCAGGCCATGCTGGGCGTGCGCCTCCCGCTCCAGCCGAACACGACCAGCCACAGCGACGCGCTCGCGGCGTTCTGGCTCGGGCCCGAATCGTGGCTGCTGGTGTTGCGGGGTGCGTCGGCGCGCCCCGATCTAGCCGCAGCGCGAACGTCGATCCATGCCGCGAGAGGCGCGCTGTTCGACGTGTCGGCGGCCCGCGTCGCGTACGCGGTGACGGGCGCGCGCACGGAAGAGGTGCTCGCCACGCGATGCCCGCTTGATTTCCATGTCGGCGCGTTCCCGGTAGGAACGTGCGCACAGAGCCTGCTCGGCCACGTCGGCGCGCTCTATTACCGGCGCGGTCCAGAAGACTTCGTCCTAATGGTCGCGCGCAGCTACGCGCGCGACGCGTGGCACGCGCTGTGCGTTTCGGCGGCGGCCGAAGCGTACGACGTGGCGCCGACGGCGATGTTCGAGTGATACGCGCGTCCCTGTCGCAGAGGAGCGTGCCAGGAGTGAGCGCTACACGGACGCGGCGACCGGCGCGAGGAGGGCTTCGATCAGCGTGCGCAGCGCGCCCGCGTCGCTGGTCAATGCCTCCACCGCGGTCTCGATGATCGCAGCGCGCTCGCGACCGAGCACCGGTACCGCGAGGCTGCGGTACTTGTCGCGCAACTCGGCATCGGATAGCGGATTGTCCGGATTGCCGCGATCGCGCGTCGGTTCCGAGTTGAGCGTCCTTCCGTCGCGCAGGATCACGCGCACGCGCGCCCAGCGCTCGGCGGGGAATCTGCGCGAGAATTCCTGCGCTTCGACGAGCGTGGTCGCGTCGATCAGGCGCGCGACGCGCGGGTCGGCGAGCCGCGGTGGGGTGACTTCGGCCGCGCCCAGCCGGCCGAACGCGAGCGCCGCCGCGACCGGTTGGGGCAGGCTGTACTGCGCCTCGTCGGTGGTCGCCGGATGCGCGCATTGCGAGCCCAGGTCGATCGCCTCGCGGAAGCTCTCGATCGCGATGCCGGTCACGGCATCGGCGTCGAATGCATGGATACGCTGCAACGTAAGCGCCGCCTCCACCGCGGGCTGCGCCCACCGGCACACCGGATACGGCTTGAAGTACTGCTCGTGGATGCGCCAGCGCGTGCGCAGATCGCGCCAATGCGCACCGGCCGACTGTCCCTCCACCGTCAACGCTGGGGCGCCGGTAAAGCCGTCTCGCGCAAGCAGCGCCGCCGTGACGCCGACCTGCGCGCCCCAGCCGGAGCCATCTTTCACCATGCTCGGATCGTCGCACGCGCGCAGGATCTGTCCGCGCGGTCCGAAGTATTCGGCGGCGCCCAGCGCGTGCCGCATGCGCTCGTCATCGAAGCCCATCAGCCGGCCGCCGATTGCAGCGCAGGCCAGCGCGTTCCACGCACCCGAGCAGTGATAATCGGCAGTCGTCGCGTGCAGCGCGATGCCGGCGCGCGTGCCGATCTCGTAGCCGAGCACGAAACAGGTGAGGAATTCGCGGCCGTCGATAGGCTCCCCCCGAAGCGGCGCTGCGCGCCGCCTCCCCCCAGGGGGCGAGCGGCTTGGCGCTGCCCGGCGGCGCCCTGCCGGCGCGACGCCGCCGTCGATATACGCGAGCAGCGCCGGCAGGACCGCGACGCCGGCGTGTCCCTTGGTCAGCACATGGCCGTCGTGACCGTCGAGCGCATCGATGGTCGATGCGCCGGCGAAGGCGGCACCGGCGACACCCGCACCGCGACCATCGAGCAGGATGCGCGTACGTCCGCCGAGTTGCGTCGCGACGTAATGCACGACGATCGCCGCACCCGGCGTTCGCGAGCCGCCGGCGGCGATGCCGATCAGGTCGAGCAGGCAGCGCTTCGCCTGATCGATGACTTCGGCGGGAAGCTCGGCGTACGCTAGCGTGCGCGCGAATTCAGGAACGGCCGCCCGATTCGCAGCCGTCGCGCGGTCACGCTCGGGCATCGTGATGCTCAGATCAGACCCTGCTCCTTGAGGAACCCGTGCGCGACGTCCTCGACGGTCTTCTTGTCGACATCGACGCTGGCGTTGAGCTTGGCCATGTTGTCGTTAGTGAGCTTGGCCGAAAGCGCGTTGAGCGGCTCGGCGAGCTTGGGATTCTTGTCGAGGATCTCCTTGCGCACCACTGGCGTCATGATGTACGGCGGTGCGTAGTTCTTGTCGTCCTTGAGCACGATGAAGTTGAACGCGGGAATGCGCCCGTCGGTGGCGAACACCACCGCGGTGTCGACCTGGCGCTCCTTGAGCGCCGAGTACGTGAGTCCGGTGTCCATGCGCTTGACGTTGTCGCGGTCGAATTCGAATCCGTACGCGCTTTGCCAGCCCGGCAGCCCGTCGGGGCGCGCATAGAATTCGGCGTTCGATGCGAAGGTAAGCTTGGCTCCGCCGTTGATTGCCTTCGCCAGGTCGCTCATGGTCACCAGGCCGCGCTTCTGCGCGTCGTCCTTGTTCATCGCGAAGGCGTAAGTATTGTTGACTGCCGACATGTTGAGCCAGACGAGACCCTTGGCGGCGTCGACTTCCTTGAGCTTTTGATACGCAGCTTCGGCGTTGGGAAACTTGTCGGCGATCTTGTTGTAGACGTTGAGGCCGGTGCCGGTGTATTCCCAGTACACGTCGATCTGGCCGTTCTCCAGCGCGGCGCGCACCGCGGCGCTGCCCATCCCCGCCTTGCGCTCCGGGGTGAACCCCTTGGCCTTGAGCAGCTCGACCGTCATCGCGGTCATGATCTGCTGCTCGGTAAAGGCCTTGCCGCCGACGACGATCGTCTGCGCGTTGGCCGTGCATGCGAGCGCGATCAAACCGATCGCGGCAGCGCGAATGACGCTGTTCATTATCATCTCCTCCTTGATGGAATCTACGCGTTGCGCAGCGGGTTGACGCCACGCGGCACGAACCAATACTGCGCCTGCCCGAACAAAAAATCCACGGCGACCGCGAGCAGTGCGGTCGGAATCGCCCCGGCCAGCATCATCGCCGGCTCCTGCAGGTCGATGCCGGTGAAGATGAGCTCGCCGAGACCGCCGCCGCCGATCAGGAACGCGATCGGGGCGGTACCGACGTTGACCGCCATCGCGGTGCGCACTCCAGCGAGCATGACGAACAGGGCGTTGGGCAACTCGACGCGGCGCAGGATGTCGCGCGGTCCCATGCCCATGCCCTGCGCCGCGTCGACCATCTCGGCGGGTACCGCGCGAATGCCGGCGTAGGTGTTGCGAATGATCGGAAGCAGAGTGGCGATCCAAAGTGCGACGATCGCCGGCAGCGCGCCGATGCCGAGCACGCTCATCATCAGCGCCAGCTTGGCGAGCGTCGGAATCGACGTCGCCATGTTGACCACCTGGATCGTTCCCTCGGCGTAGCGCGCCATCCACGGCCGCGACAGCCAGACGCCGACGGCGATGCCGCTGACGATCGCCAGTGATCCCGAGATGCCGACCAGCATCAGGTGCTGCTTGATCAGATACACGACGTCCTTGCGATAGCGCAGCATGTCGGCCCACAGCCCGCTCGCGATCAGCGCCACCGCGATCGCTAGCGCGATCGTCGCGAGGACCGCATACGGCATAAGCGAACGCCGCGATAGGGGGACCGTCAATCGCCGTCTCATCGCGAGCTCATTGTGCCGTCGGCCCACGTAGGCGCGACGCGACCGCAGCGCGCGTGATGCGGCCGATGACGCGGCCATCGCCGTCGACGCACGGCAACGAGTCGGCGGCGGTCTCGAGGAACAGCGCGGCGACGCGCCGAAGGTCGTCGCTCGAGCGCACCGTGAGCGCGTGCGTATTGACCGTTCCGTCGCCAGGGCTCATCACCTCGGCGACGCGTATCCGGCGCAGGCGCTTGAGCGTGCGATCGCTGCCGACGAAGCTCGCCACGAATTCGTTCGCGGGCTGCGCCAGCATCGCGTCTGGCGGCGCATATTGCGCCAGGCGCCCCGACTGGAAGATCGCGATGCGGTCGGCCATTTTCACCGCCTCGTCGATGTCATGGCTCACGAACAGCACGGTCTTGCGCAACGATTGCTGCATGCGCAGGAACTCGTCCTGGATCACCTCGCGGTTGACTGGATCGAGCGCGCCGAAGGGCTCGTCCATCAGCAGCACCGGAGGATCGGCGGCGAGCGCGCGCGCCACGCCGACGCGCTGCGCCTGTCCGCCCGAGAGCTCGCCCGGATAGCGGTCGTAGAACTGCGCAGGGTCGAGCGCCAGCATCGCCAGCAGCTCCTGTGAGCGTTTGCGTATGCGCTCGGCGCTCCAGCTCAGCAGGCGCGGCACGACGCCGACGTTCTCGCCGACGGTCATGTTGGGGAAGAGGCCGATCTGCTGGATCACATAGCCGATCGTTCGCCGCAGCGCGACCGGATTCATGGTGTCGGTGTCGACGCCGCCGATGAACACCTTGCCCGACGTCGGTACGACGAGCCGGTTGATCATGCGCAGCGTCGTCGTCTTGCCGCAGCCCGACGGACCGAGCAGCACGCAAGTTTGCCCGGCTTCGACTTCGAAGCTGATCTCGTCGACCGCGGTGACCTCTCCCTGCGCCGACTGGTAGGTCTTGGTCAGCGCCTCGAGCCGGATCATGCGCGAAGCCTCAGCCCGCGTCGATCGATGCTTGCGCCCTCCGTCCTCGCCGTGTGCGTAACGCGGCGCTGCAGCCACAGCAGCGAATAATCGGCGGTGATCGCGAGCAGTCCGAGTGCCAGCGCGCCGGTGATCAACTGCCGGATGTCGGTCTGCGAGATGCCGCGGCTGATGAACGTGCCCAGTCCGCCGGCGCCGATGTACGCGGCGATCGCCGTCACGCCGATGTTGATGACGACCGCGACGCGGATGCCGGCGATGATCAGCGGCAGCGCGATCGGGATTTCGACGCGCGCGAGCCGCTGCGCGGTGGACATGCCCATGCCGATCGCCGCCGAGCGCAGCGCCGGATCAACGTTGCGGATCGCCGTGTAGGTATTGCGGATGATGGGCAGCTGAGCGTAAAGCATGGCCGCGATCACCGCGGGCAGGTAGCCGATGCCCTGGTGGAACTTCGACAGCAGCGGAATGAGCACGCCGAAGAGCGCGATCGACGGAATCGTCATCACGATCGAGCCCAGATACAGGACCGTGTCCGCCGTGCGCTGGCTCTGCGTGATGGCGATACCCAGCGGAACGCCGGTGAGGATCGCGATGCCGACGGCCACGCTGACGATCGAGATGTGTTCGAGCGTGCGCTCGCCGATCGCAGGAAGATTATGCAGAATGAACGCGAGCGTTTCCACGATGTGCTTCGCCGGCCGGTGAATGCGGTGCTTGCGTCGAACGTGCCGCGGTCGCCGCGAATGCTACCGGCAACTGTTCACGCTCCCCCAAAAATGAGATAGTAGGCTGCCCTATTACAACGACTCGCACAAGCCATGACCGCACAGAACGCGCCACGACTTTCGCTGCTGGAACGGCTCGACCAGGGGCCGGTGATCTGCGCCGAAGGCTACGTCTTCGAGCTCGAGCGTCGAGGCTATCTGCAGGCGGGTGCCTTCGTCCCCGAGGTGGTGCTCGAGCACCCGGAGGTCGTGCGCCAGCTGCATCTCGATTTCGTGCATGCGGGCTCCGACGTGGTCGAGGCGCTGACCTACTACGCGCATCGCGAGAAGCTCAGGGTGATCGGCCGCGAAGGAGATCTCGAACCGATCAACCGACGCGCGCTCGAAATCGCCAAGTCGGTCGCCAATGAAACCGGCGCGCTGTTCGCCGGCGACATCTGCAATACCAACGTCTACGACCCGACCGACCCGGCATCACTCCAGGCCGTTCGAGCCATGTTCGAGGAGCAGGTCGGCTGGGCGGTGGAAGCCGGCGTCGACTACGTCGTCGGCGAGACTTTTTCGTACGCGCAGGAGGCGCTGATCGCGCTTGACGTGATCAAGCGCACGGGGCAGGTCGCCGTCATCACGCTGGCCATGCACCAGGCCGACATCACCCGCGAAGGCTGGACGGTCACCGAGGCGTGCAAGCGGCTGGCCGATGCCGGCGCCGACGTGGTCGGATTGAATTGCATTCGCGGCCCGGCGACCATGATGCCGCTGTTGCGCGAGATCCGTTTCGCGATCAAGGTGCCGATGGCTGCGTTGCCGGTGCCTTATCGGACGAGTTCCAACGAGCCGTCATTCCAGTCGCTGCGCGATGCCCACTGGCACGGTGACTGGGGCAGCCGGCCGTTTCCTACGGCGCTCGATCCGTTCACCTGCAATCGCTTCGAGATAGGCGAGTTCGGGCGTGAAGCCCTCGCGCTCGACATCCGCTACCTAGGAGTGTGTTGCGGCGCCGGGCCGCATCACATCCGCGCGCTCGCGGAAGCGGTCGGCAAGCATCCGCCGGCGAGCAAATATTCGGCCGACATGTCGAAGCACGCGTTCCTCGGTTCGCACGAGCGCCTGAAGCAGGTGCAGAAGGATTACGCGAACAAGCTCTGATCGGCTTCAGACGATTTACCTGCGCTCGAAGCGCCCGATCCGGACGGTCAAAGCGGCGGCAGCGATTTGATGTAAGTCGCCATCGCGGCGCGATCCTCGGCGCTCAGCTGCGAAGTATTGTGGACGACTTCCACCATGGGGCCTCCGACGCGGTCGCCATCCGCCGTCATTCCGGTCTGCAGCGTTTCGGTGATCGCCGCCTCCGACCACTCCTTCAACTTCAGCTGGGTAATGTTTGGAAAGCCACCCCCACCCCATGCGGCGGGATTGCCTGCAAAGCGTTTCCCCGCGACGATGGCGCCGACTTGATTGCGAGGGCTGTGGCATTCGGCGCAGTGGGCGGGACCGTTGACCAGATAGGCGCCGCGATTCCATTGCGCCGACTGCGATGGGTCGGCCTTGAACGGCCCGCCACCCAAGTACAGCAACTTCCAGCCGCCGACCAGACGCCGAACGTTGAACGGGAACGGCACGTCATGAGCGCGCGATGGCCCCGCAACCGGCGGCAAGGTCTTGATGTAGGCGAACAGGTCGCGCAGATCGTCGGTTTGCATCCACTGGTAGGAGGTGTACGGGAATATCGGAAACAGATGCTCGCCCTCGGGGTCAACACCTTTGGTCAAGGCGGTGACGAACTGCGCCTCGGTCCATCCACCGATGCCGTCGCGCGTATCGGACGAGATATTGGGCGCATAAAAAGTGCCGAACGCCGAAACGAGGCCGAGGCCGCCACCGAGCTTGTTGCTGTCCTCCTGCCTGGGCACGGCGTGGCAGGACGAGCAGCCGCCCGCCAGGAACATCTCCTTGCCGTTGGCGAGATCGGGTGTGTGCGCGCCGAGCGCGCTCGCCGGTACGGTCGATGGAATAGTCAAGATCCAGAAAGCTGCCAGGCCGAGCACAGCGATGCCGGCCACCCACAACACTAATCTACGAAGCATGGCGGCACCCCGGCGAGCATGTAGACCATTGGCTCGCATCGATGAAAATGAATGTCGTGTTCATCGCTAGCGCTCAGGCTTGCAGCGGCGCATCGACGATGGCGAGCTGTTGTTCGCCCTGCTTGAAGGTCACGGTCGCGGATCCGATCATGGCGCGCAGCTTGTCGGGAGGGACTTTCTGCGGTCCGGGTGAGGGCGCCGAGCCCGGTGCCGGAAATGGGAAGGCGGTCGAGCGGGCCGTATGGAACGTGATGTTGCCCTCGACCTTCTGCACGACCTGATGGATGTGACCGTTGAGCACGGTCACGGAGCCGAAGCGCTTCATGTAGCCGAGCGCGCGCGCGCTGTCCTCGGTGCCCCAGCCCCAGCTCGGATAGACCGACCACAAGGGCATGTGCGCGAAAACGACCAGCGGCGTCGACGCCGAGCGCCCCTTCAGATCGTCTTCGATCCATGCGAGCTGTTCGTTGCCCAATTCTCCGAGCCCGCCGGCCTTGCCGCCCGGATTGTCGACGTGGACGGTGTCCATGAAGCGCACGCCGGTGACGACGTTGACCAGCGCGATGAAGTGAACCCCGTTGGCGTCGAAGCTGTACCAGCCCGCACCTTTGCTCCCGCGCCCGAAGCGCTCGCGGTAGAGCTTGACCTCCGGGTCGAGCACGTCGTGCTCGCCGGGTACATAGTGCACCTCGAGCTGCGCCTGCGAAATGATGTGTTCGGCGTCATCGAATTCCGACGGCCTGGACAGATGCGTGATGTCGCCGGTATGGATCACGAACGAAGGCTTCACCGGCATCGCCTTGATGCGGTTGATCGCCTCCTCCAGCGTACCTTTCACGTTCGGGTTGAGCGGCCTGGCGAAACCTACGTGGCTGTCGCTGATCTGCAGGAAGGTGAGCTCGCCAGCGTCGGGCGTCTTCACCGAGTCCGGCGTGGTCGACTGGGCGAGCAGGCCGATCGAATGAGCGACCCCGCCGGAGAGCGTCCACAGCACGCCTGTGCCGGCCCATGCCATGCATCCCAGCGCCCTGCGCCGGCTCACACCATCACCACGGTCCGCCATCGTCGCTCTTTCGTGACGCGTAATGTGTCTCCATGAGTGCGATACCGCCGGGCTGCGGAATATATTCCCGGCCTCAGGGCTCGTAGTACGCTTGCATCGCTCCCGATTTGAGAATTTGCACACCGGGCTTCGCGTCGAGCATCGCTCCGACCAGCGCGGACGCGACGGCGCGCGCCGGAATCGGCCGTATTCCGCGCGGCACGATCCAGCCGAGCGGCACGAGCAGCCTCTCCGCCCATAGTTCGCCGCTGCGCGGCGGTTGTCCCAGGGCGGAGCGGTCACCCAGTAACATCGACGGCTGCGCGATCACTAACGTTTCGTAGCCGAGCTGCGCAACGGTGACCTCCATTTCGCCTTTCACCCGGTTGTAAAAGATGCGCGACTTCGCATTGGCCCCCAATGCCGATACGACGGCCAGGCGCATTGCTCCCGCGGCCTTGGCGGCCCGCGCGACATTCACTACGTAGTCGAAATCCACCTTACGAAAGGCCGCTTCCGATCCGGCGATCTTGATCGTGGTGCCGAGCGCAATGAATACGTCATCTACCGCGGGGAATGCGGGCAGCCGCGCGAAGTCGACCTGGAGGATCTTAAGCTTTTCATGCGTGTCGATGTCAGACAGAGTGCGGCGCGCGAGGACGTGCACCACGCGGTAGCGGGAGCTGGCGAGGAGCAACGACAAAAGCGCGCGACCGACGAGGCCGGTGGCACCGGCGAGCAAAGCTGTGCGCGAAGTCGCAGCGACGTTATTCATGTGATCACTTTACTCGCGACACGTCGGATCGCACGCATTTGAATTTTTTGCGACGAGCGTCGCGAAAGAGTGCGGGACCTACAAGGACAATGCGGCCGGCGTGGGCGCGTGCGCGGCCACCAGGCCGAGCGACTTGAGCTCGCGCCAAAAGGCATCAGGGATGAAGACCGCGAGCATCTCGACCGCGTCCTTCCAGTGTGCGGGGAGCTGCGCTCCCGCGATCACGACGTCGACCGCGGGATGCGCCAGCGGGAACTGCAAAGCCGCTGCGCGCAATGGCACGCCGAAGCGGCTGCATGCCCCCTCGATGGCGGCCGTCCGCTCGATCCAGTCCTGTGCCGCAGGTGCGTAGTTGAATCGAACGGTTTCCCGGCGGTCCTTCACGCCGGTCGCGAGGATCCCCGAGTTGAACACGCCACCCAGCGCGATGCGCACGCTCTTTTGCACGCACAGCGGGAGCAATTCCGGCAGCGCAGTCTGATCGAGAAGGCTGTAGCGCCCCGCGAGCAGCAGGCATTCGACGCGAGTCGCACCAAGAACGTCGACGCACACTCTGACATCGTTGACGCCCAACCCGTAGTGGCCGACGATTCCCTCGCGCTGCATTTGCTGCAGCGCGGGGATCGCTTCGCTGACCACCTGCTGCAAAAC
>CAWFMK010000002.1:0-475435 GCA_963816915.1 uncultured beta proteobacterium | reverse complement strand
CAAGCCGCGCGACGATCAGGTGCGCGTCTTCCTCGCGAAGTCGTGTCTGGAACACGATCCGGAACCGGGGTGCTTGTCGACGATGACGCTGAAGCGGGATTCGGGTCTGGCGGTCGAGCGATTGCGGAATGCGTCGACGGCTGGATGCACCTTCAGCACGCCGCGCCGCTTGCGCGCTTGCGTCGACGTTGATGTGGCGCTAGGATTGGCGTTGTCTGTTCTATCCGCTTTGCCATCGGCTCGCTCGCCTGCGGGCCGATGTGTTTTCCGGCTTCGCTTCATCGCGGAAGATTCCGAAAAATGTCCGTCACGTCGCACGCCACGAACGCGATACCGCCTGCGTTCCATACTTGCCACAGAAACGCGGCCTGGGCGTCGCTCGGCTGTCCGTGCGAACGCTTGACCTCGATGGCCAACGCCTTACCGCCTTGCGCGCGGCTGAGCTGTCCGAGAATGTCGCTGCAGCCGGTGAACGCGAACCGAATGTGACGATCATCGATGTCGAGCGCGCCCACATTCATGCGGTGGAACCACGCGACGCTAGGATGCAGCGCGAGTGCTTCGAGGACGCCCGCCAATACGTCGCGCTCCAGCGGCCGCAGGTCAATCGTCGTCGGCGACTGGACCTCGCTTCCGCGATGGCCCATGCGCTGTCGCAGGGCCGCGAGTTCATTTTCCGACGACAGGCGGAACATGCGGCTAGTCATGGTGCCGGCTTCATCGCTGCGGCTGACGTTCTCCAGTTGCGCCGCGACCGTCAGCGAATTCGCGTTCCAACCGTTGGGCGTGTTCGCGCAGTGACCCGACGACCGCGCCCACGTTTGAAAGCTGCGCCGGGTGCATTGCCGCTAGTCTTTTCAAAAAGCGGCGTACGACGAGATCGTCCGGCGTCGTCAGCACCGGGCGATCAGCCGGCTTGCGCCCGCGCGCTCTGCGCCCGCTCGCTTCGATACGTTCCCTATGATCAATCTGTCCATTAGCCGCGCGGGCGGCGGCGACAGTGACGTGGCTCGCGTCGACCATTCGGCCGATTTCCCTGTCCGTGCGCGAAGGATCGTTTTTGATGATCCGCGCGATAAGCGCACGTCGCTGCGCGTTCGTTAGATGGCGCCGATGCAGATTCGCGGACATCACGAACGCTTCTACGTCGTCGCCGGCAAATTCCTTCGTGTCGCACTTGATGCCGAGTTCCTGGCAGGCACGCCACCGGTGGCGGCCGTCGACGATCTTCCCGTTCTTCATCCAAATCGGTTCGCGCAGTCCGTGGCGCTCAATGTCATCCTTAAGTTGCACGAACGCCGACGTGCTCAACTTCGGCATCAGGGTTGCCGCCGGGTGCGCTTTCATTTTCATGGGCCTATGCCTTTCACGATCGCCACGCTGCACTTTCCGCGAAGGTGGTTCCGATCCACCTCGCGCGATTTCCCTCAAAAACTTTTCCAACCATCGAATGGATTTCGTCGCTTCGTGCAGGTCAGGTAGTAGGTCGCGCGCGGCGGTGATGTCGACCGGGCGCATGTTGCGTAACATCTCGATCCCTTGGACGGTCCCCTCGATAGCGTTGACGGCTTCCGTGGCTATGCGCAACGGATTGAGTCTTTTCGCACTCACCGCGTCGCCTTCGTCGCAGCGGCTGCACGTTCTGCGATCAGCGACGCCACCCACGTTTCGCGGTTTTCAAAACTGCGCGCCGCCTCGTCGACGACGCCATCGCTGCGTTCAATCGTTGACTGCGGGCTGCGATCTTCGCCCGCAGTGACCGGACGCCGCCGGGCATCAGCGAACACGATCCACGCGATGATCGGATCGTCGGTCACCGAGCCATCTTCGTGTAACGTCAACACGGAATAGCCGCTTGCGGCAGCGATGATCGTGGGCACCGCCGTGGCGGCAACGTAGCGCGGCTTAGGGGCGCCGGCGCCTTGGAAGAAACGCGCTAGGCGGTTGAGCAGGGTCATGCGTCAGGCTACCTAGCCACCCTGCGGCGAAGTTTCCTGATCAGAACCTTGTGGGGCGACAGCGTCCGTACCTGTTTTTCGGCGCGCGCGGACTGCCTCAAACCGGGCCGAGCGCGCCGCCGCCTGTTCCATCATCGTCGGGGTGTCGGACGATGCCGCGATCTCCTGCAGGATGTAGGCGTACCTTGGGTGCTCGGCCCGGCGGATCTCGTCCTGCAGCCGCCGGGCGGCATCGATGACGAATGCGTCGTAGCGTCCGGCGAAACGGGCGACCGGGTCGCCGGGCTTGCCAAGTTCGCGCAGATAGGGGCACACGGCTTCGCCCTGCATCACGGCCCGCAGGTGCCATTTAGGATCAAGCGGACAAATGGCGATGGAGCAGGTGTCGTACTTCGGACAGTCGCGCACGGTGCGCTCGGCGGGGCGTTGTTCTTTGTCAGCGGGCTTCATGCCGCCGCCTTTCGTCCGCGACGTGCAGCGGGTGCCGGCGCCGGATCGCGCGGCTTGTCGCGGTTGCGGCTGGTCATCGCGGTTTGCGGCAACGCGCGCATGGTCGTCTGCGCCGGATTGCGCGGCGTGTCGCTGTTGGTCATCGCGCACTGCGGCAACGCGCGAATGATCTCCAGAACTTCGCTTTCAAGCCACACAGCGCGCCGATAACCAAGCCGCCTGGGCGCCGGAAAATGTCCACCCGAAATCAAGTCGTACAACGACGAGTCCGACTTCACGCCGATCAGCGCCTTAACTTCGGCCCTTCGCAGGAGTCGATCCGACGGCGCGGTGCGCGATGCCGCGCGGGAAATACGATGGTTCATTGTTCCCTCCTACGAAATACACCGAAGGCGAAAACATTATCGCGGCGCGTGTCGTCCTTGCAACGACAAAAAATCTATGGCGGACACGCGCGCAGAGTTGGCGTGTGCAAATGCCGGGCACAGCCGGGCATTACCGGGAATTACCGGCATGCGCCGTGATTTATTCGGGCATGTCCGGGCACATTCGTGGATGAAAAAAAGTTGCGGCTGTCCTACAAAACCGGATACCGAAAGCGACCTCGGCCGCTTGACGAGCGCCGCGCCATCGAAGTGCGCGATTGTGCGCAGTGTGCGGCTTGCGTTTCCGCCTCGCCGCGCGCACGCTCGGCAAACGCGCGCCGACGACGCGAAGGAAAACGATCATGCGAGTTCCCGAAGGCAACATTTCGCTTGAAGCGATGCAAGACAAGCTGCGCATCCTGCGCAAGTTGCGCGCCGGCTTGCACGGCGGACGCCTCCACGATGATTCTGACGTGTCGACGTACAACGACGACGGAACGCTGACCGGTTTCGATCCGCACGCACAGAGCCGCACCGTTGCCGATATGTTCCGTGCCGCATACGAAGATCGCCCGCGAGATTGGCCGTGAGCGCCGCCCGCCGCACGATCGACAGCATCCACGATGCGCTGCGCTCCGGCGCACCGCTGACGGCACACATGCGACAACGAGCGTTCGCCGCGTTGCGCGACATTCGGGACCGCGACGGCGATGCCGTGGCGCGCGACTACCGGGCCAAGCTGCAGGGTGCTGCGCTGATGCGCGCCGCTGAGTTGATGGGGATGAAGTCCGCGCGATCCGTCAGGCCGACGCCACGCGGATCGCGCGGTGTGCCCGCGACTGCGGATGATCTGCGCCGCATGCAGGCCACCTTTATCGAATCGATGCGCATCCGTGGCATCGATTACGACAACTGATTTACCGCCAAGGGAACAATGATGGAAGCAACGAGCACGACGACGGTGGCCGCAGCTCGCAAGGCGATAGACGAACTGCGCAAGCAAGGCGCGCCGGCTGAGCCGACCGGCCGCGTCAATCGGGCAGCGTGGGCGAACATTCTTGGCCCGGCTTTCGAGACCGACAACAGCGCGTCGCTGCGCGATGGCATGGGTCGCCGTGCCGAAGAACAACGGTCAGCGCAGACGATCGCCACCGCCGCACGTATCGCGCGGGAACGCGCCGAATTCGAGGCGCAATTCCTGCCGAGGCCGCAGACACCGGAGGAACAAGCCCGCGCTGCAGAGCAGGCCGCGTACTTCCGGCGCTGGCGTCATGCGCTCGGAATGCAGGTGAACGGCACGCCTCAGGGATTGCCGGAAGTCCCGGACAACGCGGCATGAGCGCACCGACCCCACCGTCGCGCACGATCGCGATGCCGCCTGAGGACGGTGGTTACTCGCAGGGCTACGTGCTGATCGGTGGCGTGCAGACCGCTGCATCGCTGCCGATCTACGGCATGGATGGCCCGACGTTTCGCCAGTTCGGCGATGCGTGGGCGCAGCACATCGCTGCCGCATCAGCGCGCCGGTGATCATGGTCCGTCATTCCCCCGATGCCGAAGTGCACCGCCTGCGCGGCGATGATGCGCGGCGGGTGCACCTCGACGACGCACTGGAAGCGATCGCCGAAGTGCTGGCCGCGCTGCTCGAGCGCAGCCGCGTTCCGCCTCAGGCAATCGAGCGCGCCCGCATGGCGCTGGCTGCCATCGCTGCCGGCGATCTGCCAGTGATCGATGACGAACTGCGGATCGCCGCATCATCGCTGCCGACGCTGCAATGACCGGCGGCGACCGCCAGCGCCCGCCGCCGATCGAGCGCGTGAAGCGCCCGCGCGAAAAGGCGCAGCCGAAGCCGGCGCGCTGATCGACGATGGCGAAGCGCCGCTACGAATCGCAGCGGTACGAGACGCGCTGGTCCGGTCTGCCTGATGATGATGCAGGGCACTACCGAGTAGCCCGCGACGGCGCGGCCGAGCGCGAGCGCCGCGAATTCGATAGCCGGCTAGACTTCCGCCCGGTCTCGACGATCTTCCCGCTAAAAAGCCGCCTGCAGAAAAAGCGCCGACGCTAGCTACGCTCCTTCGGCTCGTCGCTGCGTTCAGTCGAACCGGGACCAGTTCCAAACCACCAGACCGCAACGCTGGCGAAGTAATTGGCGAACAGAACTATTGCAACCAGTGTGGCGGCTGCAAACAGCCAAAAGCAAACTGGCGATAAGTGAAAGAAGACCCCGGCGATGGCAATCAGCACCGCAATTAAGCCGACGCCGTTGACCCACTTGTTGATGGATAAGTTTTGAATCCAATCAAAGTGCGGCAAAGATGCTGGTCCAAGACCCAGGTAGGATTCCAGACTAAGCGCGTAGAAAACCCACAGCGGCATTGCAATCGCGCACGCGCCCACGCTGATAAGTAACGCGATGTCGGTCGCCCCGACCTGCAAGATTTGCGTCAGGATCGCAAGGCAAACGGCGGCACTGCCAAGCGCAAATGTCCGCATCAGTGAAATGAATTTGTCGTCCGCCCCTCGTCGAAGGCGTTGTATCAAGAGTGTGGTGTTCTTGACGTGCTCGGCATCCATTGATTTGCACCCTTCAACTGATTAGCAAGTCGATATCGACACGCATGGCGCGGTAGTGTGCGGGATTGGCGGGAAGGTGTCGACGTGCTGCCCGCGCCCGTAGTGTTGCACTGCCGTCGATCTGCGGCCCGCCCGAGCTCCACCGCATTGCGGTTGCGCGAATCTCGAACCACAACCTGTGGCGCTGTTCGCGCCGCCTGCGTTCCGCGACAATCGGGCGATGCGCGAGTTCTACAGCTTCCGCTACTTCGACCCGCTGCGCCAACGCTGGATCGGGGCACGCTATCGCGCCGAGGTCGACGTGATCCGCGACCGCTATGAAAAGTCGGGAATTGATCGGCGCACCAGAACTTCGCGGCGATGATCCGGCGCCGTCCTGCTCGTCGCCGCCGCGCGGGTCGCCAGAGCCGTGACCGTCAACGAACTGTATCATCGCCAGACTTTCGTTCACTAAGACGCGGAACGGCCGCCATGTCTGCCTTGCAAATCGCCGCGTGCATAACGTCTGACGCCTATTGGTTCCCTGCGTTCGAAATTCTGTTGCTTGCGTTCGTCGTTTTTGCTGCGTGGAAAGACCGGCAAGCGCGACGGCGCGATGACGCGCTGGCCAATGTTAGCGTGCAAGTGGACGTCATACGCGGGCCTGGATCGATGGCAATATTTTATGGCCTCTACGCGGCGGTCACGGTGATCTTGGTTGCGGTGACGACAAATGTTGATGTCGCCAAAGATCATCGCGTGTTCTTCGTGTTGATCAATGTGGCAATCGCCGCGTATCTATGTCTGTTGAATGGGTGGGTGCGTAACCACTTGGTCCGCTGGACCGACAAGATCGCAAAGTTGGAACGAAACCGCGGGTAGCGTCCATATGCCTAGAACCGATGCCGACGAAAACGAGGACGACTTCGCATCGGTCGATTGGGACAAAGTAAAAGCGCGTGAACTCAGGAAAGCATGTATTCACGAATGCGCACACGCGGCCATCGCGCGGTATTTCGGTTCCACTGCCTCGGTGACAATCATCGCGAATCCAGCCGCGTCGATCGATCAAAAGTTCTATTTCGGGCGCGTCGACTGTTCACCAAAACTATCGAAGGCGACGAAACGCCTGGTTAGCCTTGCCGGGACTATCGCCGAGCAATTCGACGAGGACCACGAAGTTACCGGACACGATATTGCGACTCGGATCGAACACGAAGCAATCACCTTTTCCGAAAAAGATGCAGACGGCGCCGGCGGTTACACGCGGCAACATTTAGATGAATGTGTTGCGCTGGTAAGAAAACTTTGGATCGAGATTGAACGTGAAGCGTCGCAACAGATGGCGCAACAGGTCGCGGGAAGCGCGCACGCTGGCATCGAACGCCAGTCGCCCTAGCGACCGGATACCTTGCCGGATACCGGCGCGGCGCATCGTGAATAAAACGCGCTGTTTCAGACGCTTACAGGCCACTTCGGCGGACTCTCTCTCCGCCACTCAGACCAGAATTGGAAGGGGCCCCGCGTGGGCCCTTTCCGTTGGCCACTCCGACGTGGCCAGCTATCGATCGGTCCGGACGATCAAACCGTATTCCTCCGCGATCCGGATCAGCTGCACCGAATTGTCGGCGCCGAGCTTTTGCCGAATGCTCGACTGATAATTGGCGACGGTCTTGTATGTGAGGCTCAACTTTTCGGCGATTTCGCGTACGGTGTGACCCAGCGCAAGCAGGCGCAGCACCTCGAATTCGCGATCCGAAATCAGCTTCAGCGCGTCCTCGGCGTCGAGAACGTTGCGCAAGGCAACCGTCTGCGCCACGTCGGGGCTGAGAAAGATGCTGCCTGCCGCGACGGCGCGAACCGCGTTGACCAGAACCTCGGGTGCACTGGCTTTGGTCACGTAGCCGCGGGCCCCGGCGCGAAACGCGCGCGTCGGAAATATGGGCTCGTCGTGAATGCTGAATACGAGCACGCGCGCCTGCGGCTCGCGCATCAGCAGCCGGCGCATCGCTTCGATGCCGCTCACATCGGGCAGCGATATGTCCATCACGACGACGTCGGGCCGGCACTGCGAGAAGACCTGGTACGCCTCTGCCGCCGAGGCGGCTTCCCCGACCACGACGATGCCGGTCGCCCGCTCGAGTAGCCGGCGATAGCCCTCCCGGACGACGGCGTGATCGTCGACCAGCAGCACCGAAATGGCTTCGCGTTCAGGCATCGACCGGTGAATCTCGCAGCGGAAGTCGCGCCTCGATCCTGAACCCACCGCTGGTCGCGTTCGACGCCGCGAAGGTTCCCCCCAGCGATTCGACACGCTCGCGCATTCCGACCAGTCCGACTCCAGATCCTCTATTCGATGGCACAGACCCGCGTCCATCATCGCTGATGCGCAGTTCGATGCAGCCGGCGCCGCTGCCAGCAGCGTCGCGCTGATCGAGATGGATCGTCACGCGGCTCGCCTGCGCGTGGCGGGCGACGTTGGTCAATGCTTCCTGCACCAGGCGATAGAGCGTGATGTTCACGGCTTCGTCGAACGCGCTCAATTCCGCGGCAAGCTTGAACTCGAACGTCACCGAAGGCAGCCGCTGGCGCCAGCCGTCAAGGCAATCTTCGATGGCTGCCACGAGTCCCAGCTCATCGAGCCCTGCCGGGCGCAGCCTGCGCACGATGTCGCGCACCGTGTCCTGGAGATGATCGACGATGCCAATGATCAACGATGCACCTCGTTTGACCTCCGCGGCGTCCGGCGGAGG
Source organism: uncultured beta proteobacterium (assembly GCA_963816915.1). Taxonomy (GTDB): domain Bacteria; phylum Pseudomonadota; class Gammaproteobacteria; order Burkholderiales; family Casimicrobiaceae; genus PALSA-1003. The sequence goes on along the minus strand of CAWFMK010000002.1, from coordinate 467,353 downwards.
ATCCGCGTCCCTCAGCCCGACCGCGTCGACCTTGATTGCGTTCAGATATTGCCCGAGCTCATCGTGCATCTCGCGCGCGAGGTTCTTGCGTTCGTCTTCCTGGATCCTGATGTTCGCGCGCTCGAGCCGACGATTCTCCTCCAGCGCCGCACCTAGCTTCGCTTCGATGGCGATCTGGCGGTGCAATGCCGCGCGTGCATCGCGCAGGCGTCGCCAGGCGAACCAGACGAACCCGAGCGCCATGAAAAGGAATATCCCGGGCAGCTCGTCGAGTTGATAGCGCTCGCGTGACTGGGTCAGCGCGGCAATCATCTCGCCCAGTTCGAAATGCGCGCTCAGTACCGCAAACACGATGCCGGCAGCGATCACGATCGCCAGATCGCGCCAGGTCGCGGCACCGTCATCGGGTCGATACGTTGCCATCGGGACACCCTCCTTGAGCGGCGAAAGACATTATCATCCCCGCCCGGAGTTGCCCAGCACGGCACGGGCGCCGCAAAGCCTATGCGCGTCTAAAGACCTCTCACGCCGAAGGTGTAGCGCAGGCCCGCCCAGATCATTCGCGGCGCGCCCGGCGCATAGAACGTCGAACTCACCACTGCGCGCTCGCCGTCGATAACGGGAGCCGGGAAAGGACGCGCCATGAAGTTGCCGCTGCTGGTCAATCCCGTGGGTCCGAGCTGCGCGGCGGTGTAGTACTTGATGTCAAAGACGTTGTTGACCTGCATGAAGAACTTGAGTCCCGGCGTCGGTCTGTACGCCGCCCCGAGGTTGAACACCGCGTAGCCCGGCGCCTGTCCGGGACCGAGGTAATAGACTCCGTCGGGCTTGTGCTGGCCGTTTTCGTTGCCGCGCGCGATGGTATCGGAAAAGGCCTGCATGTCGATGTTCACGTCGAGCTGCGGGGTGACGGCCAGGTCGGCGTAGATCTTGGCCATGTTGCGCGGAACGAGCGGAAGGCGATCGCCCGGCTTGATGGCGATGGTGCCATCGAATCCCGGCGCGGGCGCATTGCTGCTGCTGTTGCTGCCGCCGTTGACGATTTCGTTGCTCTGATATGTGGCGTCGAGATACGTGTAGTTCACGCCGAAGCTGACGATGCCCGCTTTGCCGTTCAGTCCCGCTTCGATGCCCTCGCGGCGCGTCTGGCCAAAATTCCTGAAGTACCCGAAGCCCGCCTGGTTGTCGGCGACGAAGATGATGTCGTCGTAATTCTGTGCGCGGAACGCGCCGAGGTTCCACTGCCAGTCGCGCAGCAGCAGGCCGCGGATGCCCACCTCGACGGTCTTGGCGACGACCTGCTTGAGCGGCGGATCGCCCGCCAGCGCGTTCGGAAGCTTGCACGGATTGAGCGGATCGGCGCACCCGATTTCGATCGACGACGGCGCGCGGCTGCCTTCGTTGTAGCCGAGGTACGCGGAAAATTGCTGCGTCGGCGCATAGGTCAGGCCGATCGCCGGGTTGAAGCGCGAATAGGTATCGTCGCTGTTGAGCGACCCCGGGCCACCGTCGGGAACAAGATTGTCGTGATTCTTGACGGTGGTGTTGTTGTAGCGACCCGACAGCGTCAGGTTCCAGGCGTTGGCCAGCGTCAGCGTATCGGTCGCGTAGAAGCTGTACGTATTCGTGCGGCCGTCGAGGTCCACGCGGTTGTCGAAGGCGTTTTCGGAATTCTGCGCGCCGTCGGCGAAGGCGTCGACCGTGGTCACGCTCCGATCCGGATTCAGGTATCCGAACTGAGTCGCCTGGGTGAAATGCACGCTGCTCGCGTCATAAGCGGCGCCGACCGTGAGCTGGTTGCGATTGGCACCCCAGTCGCCATTCCACGTGAGTTGTCCCGACAATCCGTAATTCTGCTGGTCGGTATTCGTGGTGTTGAGCAAAGCGTTGCATTTTTCGTTCGGCTCGGTATTGAGGAGCGCATTGGCGATGCAGCGCCAGAAGGGGAACGGGGTGTTGGACGCGTTTTCGCCACTCGTGGGATAGCCTGTGTACCCCGCGGCTTTGAGTGCAGCCTGTTCCGCCGCGTTGGGTTGGTAGACCGCCGCAGTGAGGGAATCGTCATTGATATCGCCGTTCAATGTAGACGTCTTGATGTCGCGATAGTAGGCATTGCCCGAGAACAACAGACTGTCGCTGAGACTGTGCTGTCCGACAAGGTTGAGGAAATACGCCTGATTCCTGGTCGTGTCCGGCTTGGTGTAGACGCTCGAGTAATCCTGCGCGAGGAAGCGCTGCTCCTGGAGCCCGTTACCATTCAGATTGGTATCGGCGTACGCGCCGGTGAGCGAGATGCTGGTCCGAGTATCTTTCCAGCCGATCTTGCCGAACAGCTGACCCACGCGCGAGGGCGAATCGTCCCGCCAGCCGTCCTCGTGAAAATAGTTGCCGGTGAAATACCAGTTGAGGCCGGTGTCCTTGCTGCCTCCGGTTTCGAACTCCGCCGACCAGCGCGCGTACGACCCGTAATAGGCCTGCACCGACGTTCCTGGATCGGTGAAGCCATCCTTGGTCTGGATCGAGAGCGCGCCGCCGAGCGTGTTCAGGCCGAACATCGGGTTCGATCCGGGCATCAATGCAAAGGTCGAAATGGCGGCCCGCGGAATCAGGTCCCAGCTGACCACGTCGCCAAAGGGCTGGTTGAGCCGCACGCCGTCCATGAACACCGATAAGCCCTGCGGCGTGCCGAGCAACGGCGACGCGGTGTAGCCGCGGTAATTGATGTCGGGCTGGAACGGGTTGTTCTGGACGTCGTTGACGTAGACGCTGCCCAGAAAGCGCAGCAGGTAGCCTGGAAGATCGATCGAGTTGCTGCGCTCGATCTGAGCCGAATTTCCGGTTTGCACCGGCGCTGCGATCTGGTCCTTGTTGAGACCGACGCCCGGCAGCGGCGTCGAGCCGATCACATTGATGGTGGTCAATGGGACCGGATCGTCCGCTAGACATGGTCCGCTGATCGCGCATGCCGCCAGGGCATACCCGAGCGCCGAACCCGCGCTGGCACGCTGGCGCCGCATTTTTTCCCCTGCCGTGACCCGTCGATTCCGAAAATGTGCGACCGTGGAACGTACTCGGTCATGTTAGGAGATGACCCGGTTGATGTGCCGGGAATAATTCCCGACTTTGCGGGGAAAAGTTCATGACCGGACTTGGCATCAAGGTCGAAAGCGCGTACGCGGGGGCGACACGTGCCGCCGACGCAGGTGTGGAAGACGTCCGAGATCCTCCTTATGATCTAATCCCTCTCTCTGCCATTGCGCTCACCGCCATGCTTGCCGTTCGCGGCCTGACGAAGTCTTACGCAGGGCTCAGGCCGCGCATGGTCTTCAGCAACGTCGACCTCGAGCTCGCGCCCGGCGATTACGTCGCGATCATGGGCGAATCGGGGATTGGCAAGTCGACGTTGCTCAACCTCATCGCGGGTCTGGATCATGCCGACGCCGGCTCGATCAAGCTCGACGACGTGGAGCTGACGAGCCTCGACGACGATGCGCTGACTGCGATGCGACGCGCGCACCTCGGCTTCGTGTTTCAGGCATTCCACATCCTTCCCTACCTGAATGTTGCGCAGAATGTCGGCTTGCCGCTGTCGCTGCTCGGAATCGCCAGCGACGAGGCGCAATCGCGCATCGCGAACATCCTCGCGGGCGTCGGTCTCGCCGAGCGCGCCGACAGCATGCCGCGCGAGCTCTCCGGCGGTGAACTGCAACGCGTCGCGATCGCGCGCGCGCTGGTGCACCGACCGCGACTGGTGCTCGCCGACGAACCCACCGGGAATCTCGACCCGGACAGCGCGGGTCAGGTGCTGCAGCTGCTGCGCGACCAAGTCAAGGCCAACGCGGTCGCCGGCATCCTGGTGACGCATTCCCGCGTCGCTGCTGCCACGTCGGACCGCGTTTTGCTGCTGACGGCGGGCGGACTGCGCGAGCTCGCGGCAAGCTGACGGGCACAGACGATGCGAGCGGCGAGAATGTCAGTTGCCCGCGTCGTCCTGGCCGGTTCGCTCGCGCAGAACAAGACGCGCAGTCTACTGTCGGTGTTGGCCATCGCGCTCGGGGTCGCGCTCGGCTATGCCGTGCAACTCATCACGCAGGCCGCGGTCAACGAGCTCACGCTCGGCGTCCAGACGCTCTCCGGTGACGCCGATCTTCAGGTCCGTGGCCCGCGCAGCGGGTTTGACGAGGCTCTGTATCCCGAGATTGCGCAAATGCCCGAAGTGGCGGTGGCGAGCCCGGTGCTGGAGGTCGACGCTAAGCTCGCCGATCGCGACGATGCGCTGCGAATCGTCGGCGTTGATGCATTCCGTGCGGTTTTCGTCCAGCCGGGCCTGATCCCGGTGACTAGCGACCGTCTCGATATTCTGCGCTCGGACCAGTTGTTTCCGAGTCCCTCCGCAGCGCGCTGGCTCGGCGTCGATAGCGGCGGGAGCATCACGTTCCAGGTCGCGCTGCGGGAAGTGAAGCTGCAGGTCGCGGGGCTCGCACCGGGAGGAGCACAGCCGCGATTCGCGCTGATGGACATCGCTGCGGCGCAGGCAAGTTTCGACCGGCTCGGTCGGATCACGCGGATCGACCTTCGAGTCATGCCAGGCATCGACATCGATGGTTTTCGCGAGAAACTCCAGGAGCGCCTGCCGCCCGGCATCGTGGTCGAGCGTACGGAGGCTGGCCTCGCGGCCACCGCGAGCGCGTCGCGCTCTTACCGCGTCAATCTCAACGTGCTGGCGCTAGTGGCGCTGTTCACCGGCGGCTTGCTGGTATTCTCGACGCAGGCGCTCGCAGTCGTGCGCCGCCGTGCGCAGCTCGCGCTGTTGCGTGTGCTCGGCGTGACGCGTGGCCGATTGCTGGGATTGCTCGTCGTCGAGGGCGCATTGACCGGCGTTGTCGGCGGAGTGCTGGGCATCATCGGTGGTACCGCGATCGCCCAGGCGGCCGTCCGCCTCATCGGCCCCGACCTCGGCTCCGGGTACTTTCGAGGCATCGCGCCTGCGCTGACTCACTCCCCTGTCGCGCTGGCGGTGTCTTTTGGTCTCGGTGTCGGGGTAGCGATGCTCGGCAGCCTGATCCCCGCGTACGAGGCTGTGCGCGAGCCGCCGGCGCTGGCGCTCAGAGCCGGCGATGAGCAGCGCGCATTGGTACGATTGAATTCGCCGTGGCCAGGCCTCGCCGCCGTCGTTGCGGGCGCGCTCGCGACGTTCCTGCCGCCTGTCGCCGGGCTGCCGCTGTTCGGCTACATCGCCATCGCGCTGCTGCTTGTCGGGACGCTGATGCTGATGCCCAGGCTCGCCGCGCTCCTGCTCAGCATCGTGCCAACGCCACGCCACGCACCATCTCGACTTGCATTGTTGCAGCTGCGCGGCGCCCCGGCGCAGGCCGCGGTGAGTCTTGCCGCGATCGTCGCCAGCATGAGCCTGATGATTTCGATGGCGATCATGGTGACTTCCTTTCGCGATGCGCTCGACGCGTGGCTGGAGCGCATCCTGCCGGCCGATGCCTACGTCCGGGCGAGCGCATCCGGCGACAGCGCCTACATGACGGCCGACACCCAGGCGCAGATCGAAGCGATCCCGGGTGTACGGCGCGCGGAGTTCCTTCGCGAGCAACAGCTGCTGCTCGATCCTTCGCGGCCGCGAGTCGTTCTTCTTGCGCGCAGCATCGACGCGGCCAACCCGGGGCGCCAGCTGGCGATCGTGGCGTCGTCGCCGGGCCTCGGTCCGGACACATCGCCGCTCTGGGTCAACGAGGCGATGGTCGATGTGTACGGCTTTGCGCCCAGCGCGAGAGTCGAGCTCCCCATCGGCGGCAAGCGCGCGCCGTTTACGATTGCCGGCGTGTGGCGAGACTATGCGCGCCCGCAAGGCGCGATCGTCATCGAGCGCGAGCGTTACATCGCGCTCACCGGCGATCGCACCGCGACCAACGGCGCGCTCTGGCTTTCACCGGGTACCGATCTCGAGCAGCTTCGGCGCGAAATCGCGGCTCGCGTCGAGGGAGGAGCGAAGCTCGAGATCACCGCACCGGGTGAGATCCGCGAAATCTCGCTCAAGGTTTTCGACCGCACCTTTGCGGTCACGTACGCACTGGAGCTTGCCGCGGTTGCGATCGGGCTGCTCGGGCTGTCGTCGTCGTTCGGCGCGCTGGTGCTCGCGCGCCGGCGCGAGTTCGGCATGCTGCGACACATCGGCATGACCCCGCGGCAGATCGGCGCCATGCTCGCGACCGAAGGTCTGACGGTCAGCGCCATCGGCCTGGTCGTAGGACTGGCTCTCGGCTTCGTCATCGGCGTGATACTGATCGATGTCGTGAACCGGCAATCGTTTCACTGGGGAATGGCGCTGTCCGTCCCCTGGCCGGCGCTCGCGGGATTGGCGCTGCTCATGCTTGCGCTGTCGACGATCATTGCAGTCGCCAGCGGGCGTGCTGCGATGGGTCCGGATGTCGTGCGCGCGGTGAAGGACGACTGGTGAGACGAAGAGCACACGGCGCGCGCGCAGAGCCATGAGAAGACGCGAATTCCTCGCCAGTCCGTTCGCGCTCCTGGCTGCCGGCGCGACCGTCGAGTATCCGACGGTCGACCGAGGACGCGCGCTCGAATTCCCTCGGGACTTCGGTAGCCACCCGTCATTTCGCAACGAATGGTGGTACATCACCGCCTGGGTCAAGGCGACCAATGGGCTCGACCTTGGAATCCAGATAACCTTCTTCCGCAATCGCCCGGGCGTCGCCGAGACCAACCCCAGTCGTTTCGCGCCGCGCCAGCTCCTTTTCGCGCACGCCGCCGTCGCCGATGTGCGCGAGTCGCGACTGCGCCACGATCAACGTGCTGCCCGCGAAGGCTTCGGCCTGGCCGAGGTCGCCGAGGATACAACCCAGGTCCTCATCGGCGATTGGTCGCTCGCTCTCGCCGGCGGAGTTTATGTCGCGCGCATCGCCGCGCGCGATTTCGGGTTCGACCTGAGCTTCACGCCGACGCAGGCGATTCTCCTTCAGGGGGACGCGGGCTTCTCGCGCAAGGGACCGCATCCGCGACAGTCGAGCTACTACTATAGCCAGCCGCAACTCGCCGTGTCGGGTCGGGTGAAGGTAGGCGGAGCCGACCTCCGCGTCACCGGCATCGGTTGGCTGGATCACGAGTGGTCGAGCGAGGCGCTGGCGCCCGAAGCAGTTGGCTGGGATTGGACCGGACTCAACCTGAACGACGGCGGGTCATTGATGGCTTTCCGGATGCGCGAGCGTGCCGGTGGCACGTATTGGGCAGGCGGTACCCGGCGCATGGCCGATGGCGCGGTGCACCGTTTCGAATCCAGCGCGATTCGATTCACTGCCCAACGAACCTGGCGCTCGCCGCGCACCGGGTTCGAATATCCCGTCGCGATGGCCATCGACGCAGGCGGGACCGAGTACGTGTTGCAGCCGTTGATGGAAGACCAGGAGCTCGATTCACGCGCGAGCACCGGCACCGTCTACTGGGAGGGCGCCGTGCGCGCCATGCAGGCGAAGAGGGAAGTCGGGCGCGGCTATCTCGAACTCACCGGATACGGGCAGCCGCTCAAGCTCTGATCATTCCGGCGATCAGTCGGCCATTTCAGGCTCGCGAGCCCGTAAACCAGCCACGTATCAAGGGCGGATGAATTCGAGCCTCAGTCCATCGCTTCTCTGAACGAGCTTCCTGCCTTGCGGAACCGTCAGATGCGCAGCCGCCTCTTCGGCGCCGAGCCCGAAAGTAAAGCTTGCCGGTCCTTTGGGTGTGCTGCCGTAGCCATATCCACTGAACACGCTCAAGGCGTTGAATGAGAGCTGCGCTTCCACACCGTCGTCGCATCGCATGTCGGCCAGGCCAGTTTTCAAATTCGTAAATCGGAAGCTGCCGACGCACCGGTCTTTGGGATCGAGCACCGACCGCAAGGTGATGGTCCCGGTGCGATTGACGTGGGCAACCGCATCGCCGATATAAAGATTGTCGTTCAGGATCGCGATGACCGGCAACGTGACCGTGAACAGTCCCATAGGCACCTCTTCGGCAATAACCTCGCACGCTGCACTCGTCGCGAATACGATACTTGCGACGAAGATCCGCAACGTCGTTTGCGCCGCGATCATCCCGGCCGCGCAATCAGCACAGCGTTCGTTCCGCCGAAAGCAAACGAATTCGACATCACCGCCGCCGGCGCCGGGATACTGCGTGCGCCCTCAGCGACATAGTCGAGGTCGCATTCGGGATCGCGGATGCGCAGATGCGCAGTTGGCGGAACGATGCAGCGCTGCATGGCAAGGATGGCGATGATGAACTCGAGCGCTCCCGCCGCGCCGAGCAGGTGGCCGTGCATGGACTTGGTGGAGCTGACCGGGCAGTCGCGGGCGGCATCGCCAAAGACCTCCTTGATGGCGGCCGTTTCCACCGCATCGTTGGCCTGGGTGCCGGTCCCATGCGCGTTGACATACCCGACGTCGGACGGCGCGACTCCCGAGCAAGCGAGCGCCAGCGCCATTGCCTTCGCCTGCCCCGTGACGCTCGGCCGCGTAATGTGTTCGATGTCGGTCGCCAGACCATAACCGGCGACCTCGGCGTGAACGCGCGCTCCGCGCCGCCGCGCATGGTCGGCGTCTTCCAGCACGAGGATGGCAGCGCCTTCGCCCAGGACCAGTCCGCTGCGATCGCGCGCGAACGGCTTGCACGAAGCCGCGGGGTTCGAGATGTCCTCCTGTGCCAGCGTTTTCAGCGCCTCCCACGCCATCAGCGTGCCGAACGCGAGGGGAGCCTCCGTGCCGCCGGCAATCATCACCTGCGCCTCGCCGTCGGCGATTCGTCGCGCTGCTTCGCCGATAGCCACTGCCGATGAAGAGCACGCCGTCGAATACGTCAGGTTGGGGCCTCGCAGTTTATGCTCGATGCCGATCCATGATGCCGCGGCGTTGTTCATCGCCAGGAGCACCGTGAAAGGCAGCACCCGGTCGGATTGCTGCTCGTACACCCTCTGAAAGGCCTCGTCGGTGCTTTGGGCCCCGCCCATGCCGGTGCCGATCGCGACGCCGATCTTCGTAGCGTCCTCGTCGTCGAGCTCGAGTTGCGCATCGGCAAGTGCATCGGCGCAGGCGGCAAGCGCGAACTGGCTCACGCGATCCAGCATGCGCAGCCGCGGTGCAGGAAACCGTTGCTCGCCATCGAACGCTGCCGGTGCAACGATCCGCGAGGCGAGCCGCGGGTTGAACGATTCGGGCAACCGCGTGATGCCCGAGTCCCCGGCGAGCAGACGTTCGAAGACGCGAGCCGCGTCGTTGCCGAGCGGCGAGATCAACCCCATGCCGGTGACGACCACGCTTCTCACGGGAGTGCTCCTCCCGCCTCGTTCGCGCTGCGCTGCTCAGACACGAGGTGGTCGATGTAGCGTACGAGATCGTCGAGTGTATCGAGCGGCGTGCTCGTGCCCGGCGCGGCATGGGGCATGGCGATGCCGAACTCCTCTTCGACGGCGAACATGATCTCGATCACTCCGAGCGAATCGATGGCGAAGTCTTCGAGTCGGGCGTCCCCCTGCAGCAATTGCGGATCGACTTCGAAATCGCGGGCAATGATCTTGCGCAGGCTGTCGAGGGTCGTTGCCGCTGGGCTCATGGCGGGACTCGGAATTTATCGGACGAGATTATCGACTAAGGACAGGGTTGCCCGCACCCGACGCCCCGCGCAGTGATTGCGCTTTGCCGCTCCATCGCGCGCCGAGGGTCAGAATCGCCGGGACGTGCCGCGCCAACGCGACGACGCCGCTTGCAGTTGCCGGTCGCATCGACAGATGCGCGAACAGCGCGGCGGCGCGAATGCGCGTGACAAAATTCCTGCGCCAGCCGCGTTCATAGTCGTGGGCGACCGCTGCAAGCGCTTTGCTCGCGTCCGCCACCAGTATCGTATGCTTGCGCGCCGCAAGCAGCTCGCACAACAGCCACGCCGATTGGATGGCCATGCTGATCCCTTCGGCCACGATGGGGTGCGCTTCACCCGCTGCATTGCCCACCGGGAAGACTCGTTCGGGCCCGAACGGTCGAATCCCCGGCCGGATCGGCCCGGCCGACAGATACGCGCCATCGAGCGTTGCACCGGACAGCGCTTCGCGTACCCCCAGGCACGACGCCTTAATATGCGCCAACACGGCTTCTCCGGCCCGCGCTGGCTCGCCGGCGATTCCCCACGTGCGACGAGAGCGCTCGAGCGCATCCCGGCGAATGCAGCAAGACAGGCTGACCCGGCCGTGATCGGTTTGCACCATGCCTCCATATCCGTACGGAAAGACGAGCAATGGCATGAGCTCCGACGGCAATTGGGCATCGCGAAAATGGGCCTTGAATGCGAACAGATCCGACCCGTGCGGCGGGTAACGGCGAGTCTGTGTCGGGATCGGTCCATGCTCCCATGAGCCGTGCGCGGCGATGACTATCCGCGTCTGCAGCGTCCTGACTGCCTGGCGTCGTCCGTCCTTCTCAATGATCGTGCAGATAAGACCACGAACGCTCTCCTCGATTCGAGAAATGGTCCAGGGTTGCAGGACGATGGCACCGACGTCCTCGGCGCGTGCAAGCAACAGCGAATCGAAGTGTTCACGCCCGATCGCCCGGCCCCATTGCCCCGTTGCATCGCGCGGGGTTGGCATGGGAGCGGCAAGCATGGTCGTTCCCGCGTACAGGCCGACACGCCGGATCTCCGGTCCGGTCTGAGCCAACACGAGGTCTCGTACTCCCAATGCATGCAGCAGCGGCCACGTCGTCGCGGAAATGAACTCGCCGCACACCTTCCGGCGGGGAAAGGATTTCTTTTCGACGACGGCGACCTTCCAGCCGGTTTGCGCCAACAGGATTGCCGCAGTCGCCCCCGCAGGACCGCCGCCGATGACAAGTGCTTCGTATACCACGCTGTTTTCCGCTTTCAAGTCGTTGCCTTGCTCGTGCTACGCCGCGTTCAGTGTCGCGAGAAAGCAGTGAGTGAAAAGACCTGCCGGATATTCGTCGATCTGCCAGGATCCTGTCTTCGGCCACGCCGCCGTCAACTCGGCATCGCGAAATCCAGCGTGCACGCTCAATACGGCATCGTTGCGCGAGACCGCATTGCAGCCGAGCAAGCCTACGAGGTGGCTGCCGACAAGCGCCGTGGCCGCGCGGCGCGGTTCGCAGGCGACAAACGCACTGCTGCGCGCTGCGATACCGGCAAGCAACCGAGCCAGATCGTGAACGGTGAAGTGGTGCAGGAACAGATTTGCCAACAGCACATCGTGCGGCGCGCGAGGGGTTTGCTCGAGCCAGTCGAATACATCGACGGTGACGACGCGCAATTTCCATCCGAGCCTCGCAAAGGCCTCCCGAGTGTTCGAGGTGACCAGGTCTTTCCGGTCGACCAGCATCACTTCGACGCCAGGCCATTGCGCGGCACGCTGGCGCGCGACGCGCAGCAACAGCGTGCCATCACCTGCACCGAGTTCGACGATCTGGTGAGGTGGCCTTCCGCGGGTCGCCGCGTCGATCGCGCGACAGAGAATCGATTGCGCCGCCATGAACCGATTTATTCGGCGCAAATCCAGACGTGAGCGGATCGCCCGCGGATCGGTTTCCGGCAGGTGGTCGAGCATTTCCGGCTCGACGCGACGTGGCAAGCGCATGGCGATGGATGTCGGCACGCGGTCACGCCACACGCAGCAGCGCGCCATGGCAGCTGAATCCTGCACCAAACGACGACATCCACCACCACCCTGCCGGCGCATGGTCCGCCAATGCCGCCTGCAGCACGAAGTAGACGAAGGCGCTGCTCATGTTGCCGTATTCGCGCAGCATTGCGGCGCTGTAGCTGAGCTCTTTGGGTTCGAGCTCGAGTCGCGCCTGCAGCGCCCTCAGCACGTCGCGACCACCTGCGTGCATGATCCACGCGCTGATGTCCGTTTGCTCGAGACCGGTGTCGTCCAACGCCATGTCCAGCACTTGTCGCGCATGGTCACCGGCAAGTCGCGGCACGTGGCGCGTGAGCACATTGCGCAACATCCCATGGCGGGATTCGAAGCGCAGCGCGTCCCTCTCAGCGGGATTCATGAGCGAGAGCGCGGAGGTCATTTCGACCGAGCGTCGTCCCGGGCTGGACGTGGCCGACAAGACGGCGGCACCTGCACCGTCTCCGAACAGGCAAGCGCTGATCAGGACCCCCGGATCATTGTCGAGATACATCGCCGCGCTGCTGACCTCGACGCAAATCGAGAGCACATGCTGCGCGTCACCGGCTGCGAGCAATGCCTTCGCCAGGCGTAAGTTGGGAAGCGCAGCTCCGCAGCCCTGACCCACTAGATCGAATGCCTGGACATCGCGCGGCAATGCCAGCCGCTCGATGACATAGCTGGAAAGCCCCGGACAAAGGTAACCGGTGCAGGTGCTGATGACCACCACGCCGATGTCGTTCGGCGCCAGTCCGGCTTCATCGAGTGCCTTTGCTCCAGCCTCTGCCGCGAGCGCGGGCGCGTGCGTCAGGAAGCGCCTGTGCAGCGTGTCGGGATCGATCCGGAAGGCCTCTTCCAGCGAATCGAGCGCAAGCCGGCGCGCCTGGATCCCGTTGTCATGGAGCAGCACGGTTTCTGCGATGGCGTGCGCGCGGCGGTCGAGTCGCTGGAACCAATCCGATGCCCTGAAAGCATCCCAGCACTGGGCCTTGGTATAGCGTTGGGGCGGATTGGCGGTGCCGAGTCCGTTCACGAACATGAGGCTCTCCGCGTGTCGCGGCGCTGGGACGACTTCCAAGGCATGATGCCCTGCTTGGCGAACACTCGCCACTCCGATTAATTCCTCTGTCGACCGGCGCACAGGCGGGCCTCCGTGCGCGTTAATGCAGCGACCGCAGCCGCGGTCGGCGCCATCTGTGGGCTCGCGGAGACGCTTTTCGCCTCCAGCAGCGGCATCTTGGCGCCATAGTCCACGGCGGCGGCGTGGCGTCGAGCGTGCGTTGATGCAGATTGAATTGCGCTATGCTAGACGCCGTGCTGGCAGGCAACGTGGGCACCGCCCCATTTGGGCGACTTCGATCAAGGGAGAATCTATGAGTGACTCATTGGATGGCAGGAAGGGTCGCGTATCCGTATGGAGGCGGCTCACATCGCCCAGCGCGAGATGGTCGGTCCTGTCGCTGCTCTTCATCGGCCTCGTCGTCGGCGCGGTCGGCGTGGTCGGCACGCAGGTCATGGTCGCCGTGACCGGCACCAACGAGTTCTGCGGCGGCGCATGCCACTCGATGAAATGGGTCGCGGACGAATATCGACAGAGCGTCCACGCGATCAACTCAAAGGGCGTCGGGGCCGGCTGTCACGACTGCCACATTCCGCACGACTACCCGCAATTGCTTTGGTACAAGGCGAAAGCCGGCGTCAAGGACGCTATCGGCGAGATCAGCGGCGTGATCAGTACCGAGGAGAAATTCAAGCACGAGCGGCCCCGGATGGCTGAGCATGTGTGGGCGGAGTACAAACAAACGAACTCGGCCAATTGCCGGACCTGCCACACGTTCACGCCTGCGGTGATCGCCAAGCAGCAGGAATTCCTGCAGCCGATGCACAAGCAGGCGATGTCGGGCGAAGCGACCTGTATCGACTGTCACAAAGGGATCGCCCACACGGCGCCGTAAATCCGTTGGCGCACTGCAGAATGACCTGCTCCTGCGCTTCGCTTGCTCGACGCTGTTGAAATCATCGTCAAGACACTCGGGCGACACGTCGGCCGATGTACTGCGATATGCTATCGTTACGTCGCCTTCGCTGGCCCGACACTCTCTCGTGCGGACCTGTCGCGGCATCAACCGAGGAGGTACTCGTGAAGCATACGTCGAACGTATTGATGACTCTGACGTCTGACGCAATAACGCGTTGAAACCGCCGGCGCTAAGCGCCGCGCTGCGATGCCCGCCACGGAACTCCGCAGGTCGGCGCTCGTCGCCTTCCCTGCGGGGACAATGTTCGACTTGATCGAGGCCGCGGAGCAGTACCCGTCGTTCCTACCGTGGTGCGCCGGCGCGACCATTCTTGAGCGCGACGACTCGGTCGTCGCCGCCGAGATCACGGTCGACTATCGTGGAATCCGCTTCGGCTTCACCACGCGCAATCCCAAGCGACGTCCCGAATGGCTTGGCGTACGCCTGGAGCGAGGCCCGTTCCGCCGCTTCGAGGGCGACTGGCGCATTACCTCGCTTACACCGGCCGCATGCAAGGTCGAGTTCGTCTTCCAGTACGAGGTTGGGGGCGCGCTGAGCTCGCGCCTCGCGCGATCGGTCTTCGACCACATCGCATCCACGCTAGTGGATGCCTTTGTCGCCCGCGCCGAGAGCGTATGCCACCCGGCTGAGGGGAACGTTGCCTCGATCAGCCGCTAAGGTCGCGGGAGACGCGACGGCGCGCGTGGCTGGAAACCGTACGTCGCTGCCAGATAGAAATATTCGCGTTGCACGGAATGTGGCGCGCACACCGCGCGGCGTAGAGATCGGCCCCCGTGCGCGACTTCGCGGCCCGCTGCCGCGCGGAACCCGCGCTGCTGCGTCACGCCAACGAAACCTGGCGTTACCCTAGCGTCACACGGTCAACCGCCGCATAACTCGCCGGCGTCGATCGAGCGCCGCCGCGCGATCAGCGGACGGTCTTGGGATCTGAGTGTGCCTGCGCTTTTTCAAGCGGCTGAGACGCGACACCCTTGCTGGTTCCCGAGCCCGGGCTGCCTGCGGCAATCGAGGCAGCGACAGCGGCTGCGGTCGGTCCCATCTGCGGAGTCACGGTGACGCCCTTTGCCTTCTGATCCGCGATGTACTTGGCGGCGACGCGATCCTCGGCCTTCGCTTGGTCGAGCTTGACCTGGTCGGCCGCGGCGGCGTCTTTGGCTTTTTTCTGTTCGGCGGCGGCCTTCGCCGCGTCATCCATCGGAGGCGGCGCCGGAAGCTTGGCAATGGCGATGCCGGCGCCCAGGAGGGCCGCCATCAGCACAGGCACGTGCAATCTGGTCATGATCCGTATTCCCCGTTTAAGTCGTCGTCAAGCCGTCCGCGATCGCGGAACCTGCACACCGGCGACCGGTCGTGCAGGCTGGACGAATTTATCGCGCGAAGTCCCCGCAACGATCTGCTCGTACCAGCGCAAGTGATGATGCTTCGCCCAGCTCTCGTCGACGTAGCCGTCGCGCATCGCCCGATACGCACCCGTCATTCCAATCGTGCCCAGGTAGATATGCACGCAGGCAAGCGCCATGGCCAGGTAGGCCGCGACCATGTGAGTCACATTGGCGATCTGCATGGTTGCGCGTGTCTGGTTGAAGTTCGGAAACACGAGCACCAGGCCGCTGACGATCAGGATGGTCGAGAACAGCACCAGCACGAACCAGAAGACGAGCTTCTCGCCGGCATTGAACTTGCCCGACGGATACTCGTGCCCCTTGAAGTAGCCGACGATGTTGATGAACCATTTCAGATCGTCCATGCCGAAACCGTTATAGCGAAGATAGCGCACGAACATCCACGGGACCGCGATGATCAGGACCGGCCCGATGAAGTTGTGGACATTCTTGGCGAAGGTCGCCAACCAAGAAAACAGTGTGTAACCAATCAGCGGCAGGAGCACGGTCTTGCCCAGCGACAGAATCAGGCCGGTAATCGCCAGCGTGACCCACGTGATCGCGAGCAACCAGTGCGCGTAGCGATCCTTCGGGGTGAAGCGCTCGATGATGCGATCGCCCGGCTTCGGCGTCGTCGTCAGAGGACCGCGTATGAGAAAAAAGATCGCGAGACCGGCAATCGCCAGCGCAAGCAAAAAACCTCCAAGGGTGATCAGTTCGTTGTGGCCAGCCCGCCACGTCTGTCCCTGGGACTGGACGAGGATGTTGGTCTCTCGGCCGGTGACCGTCGTCACCTGCGGCGCGCCGGAGCGCACTTCCTTCCATACCGGGGCGTTATTGAGCGGCTGAACGACCTGGCGCTGCGATTCCTGCGTCGCGGCCTGCGCCTCCTTGGAATTCACCGCGGGCGACTGCGCGAGCACCGCACCGGCAGTCGACAAGGCGAGGGCAGCAAGCGCCAGGCCCCGCACCAAGTATGGCATCGACATTCTCCTCATTTTCCCGACGGCCGGTCTACTTGAAGCGGTTGTATTCGTTCTGGTTCTGATTGCGCTGCTTGATCGCGCGCTCGTAATCATCACGGTTGCCGTTGAACTTCGCGCTGTCCCACGCAGGCTGGTCGGGCTTGCCCTGATAGGTACCCTGCTTGTAGTTGATCACCTGGGGACGCTCGCCGCATCCGGCGAGCAGCACCGCCGCAGCCGCAGCCATGCCGATGGCAAGAGCCTCCGCGAACGAATTGCCCCTGTCCTTCTCGAACTCGGGACGCGACTTCATGATTTGCCTCCGCTGGCTGGCGGCGGAGTCGCCGCGGGCTGCATGGTCCCACCGGGCTGTGCGGTGGTGGGCGGTCTGCCGTACGCCGTGTCCCAGCCCCATGGCGGCGAGCCAGGCGTGCCACGCGCGGCACGGTTGGTCACGCGCTCGCGATAGATGTCGGAGAGCACGTCGGCGTCGCCCGCGAGCAGCGCCTTGGTCGAGCACATCTCGGCGCACGCCGGCAGCTTGCCCTCGGCGAGGCGGTTGCGTCCGTACTTGCGGAACTCAGCTTCCGAATTGTTGGTCTCCGGGCCGCCGGCGCAGAACGTGCACTTGTCCATCTTGCCGCGCACGCCGAACGCGCCCGTCTGCGGAAACTGCGGCGCGCCGAAGGGGCAAGCGTAGAAGCAGTAGCCGCAGCCGATGCACAGGTCCTTGTCGTGCAGCACGACGCCATCGTCGCTGCGATAGAAGCAGTCGACCGGGCATACCGCCATGCACGGCGCGTCCGAGCAGTGCATGCACGCCACCGACATCGAACGCTCGCCGGGCACGCCGTCGTTGATGGTGACCACGCGGCGGCGGTTCACGCCCCAGGGAACGTCGTTTTCCTGCTTGCACGCGGTCACGCAGCCGTTGCACTCGATGCAGCGTTCGGCGTCGCACAGAAATTTCATTCGGGCCATGGTGTCCCTCTTCTCGTCACGCAGTCTGCTTCTCGACCTGGCAAAGCGTCGTCTTCGATTCCTGCATCATCGTTACCGCATCGTAGCCGTAGGTGGTCGCGGTATTGACCGCCTCGGCGCGAACGATGGGCGCGGAGCCCTCGGGATAGAACTCGAGCATGTCCTTGCCCATCCACCAGCCGGAGAAATGGAAGGGTATGAAGGTGGTGCCCGCACCGACGCGCTCGGTGACCGTCGCCTTGACCTTTATCTGCGCGCCGGTCGGCGTCTTCACCCAGACGTACTCGCCGTCCTTGACCCCGCGGTCGTTGGCGTCCTTGGGATTGATCTCGACGAAGTTCTCCTGCTGCAGCTCGGCGAGCCACGGATTCGAGCGCGTTTCTTCGCCTCCGCCCTCGTACTCGACCAGGCGGCCGCTGGTGAGTATCAGCGGGAAGTTCTTGGAGACGCCATCGTCGACGTTCTTCTGCTGCACGCTCTTGAACAGCGTCGGCAGTCGCCAGAACGCCATCTTGTCGGCATAGGTCGGATATTTCGCGACCATGTCGGGACGCGGCGAATACAGTGGCTCGCGGTGCAACGGAATGCCGTCGGGGAAATTCCAGACGATCGCGCGCGCCTTGGCGTTGCCGAAGGGATGGCAGCCGTGCTTCATCGCGACGCGCTGAATGCCGCCGGAAAGATCGGTCTTCCAGTTCTTGCCCTCGGCCGCCTTCTTTTCGTCTTCGGTGAGATCATCCCACCAGCCGAGCTTTTTCAGCAGCACGTGGTCGAACTCGGGATACCCGGTCGTCAGCTCGGAGCCCTTGGGATACGAGCCGTCCTCGGCAAGCAGGTTGACGCCGTCGCGCTCGATGCCGAAATTGGCGCGGAAGCATCCGCCGCCGTTCATCAGCGTACGCGATTCGTCGTACAGATTGGGCGAGCCGGGATGCTTGATCTCCGGTGTCCCGTAGCACGGCCACGGCAGTCCGTAGTAATCGCCGTCGCAAGGCCCACCCTTGGCGCGCAGCGTACTCACGTCGAAGGTGGCCTGGTTCTTCATGTGCAGCTTCAAACGCTCGGGCGACTGGCCGGTGTAGCCGATGGTCCACATTCCCCGATTGATCTCCTTGAGGATCGACTCCGGCTCGGGCTCCTCGAACTTGTTGGCGTCGGGCTTGACGATCTTCAGGTTCTTGGTGAACTCCTTGTCGTAGCCGAACTTCTTGGCGAAGGCCAGCATGATCGCGTGGTCGGTCTGCGAGTCGAACATTGGCGAGATCACGCGCTCGCGCCATTGCAGCGAGCGGTTCGACGCGGTCACCGATCCCGACGTCTCGAATTGCGTGGCGGCCGGCAGGAGATAGACGCCATCCTTGCGCACCATCGCCGCCATCGAGGCCGAAGCCGACGGATAGGGGTCGATGACGACGACCGTGTCGAGCTTCTTGAACGCCTCGAGCATTTCCTTGCCGCGCGTCTGGCTGTTCGGCGCGTGACCCCAGAACACGATCGCGCGCAGGTTCGGATCCTGATCGATAAGGTCGTTCTTTTCGAGCACGCCGTCGATCCAGCGCGACACCGTCATGCCCGATTTTTCCATCATCGCCTGCGAGGCGAACTGTTTCTTGATCCATTCGTAGTCGACACCCCAGACCGCCGCGAAATGCTTCCACGCTCCGGGGGCGAGCCCGTAATAGCCCGGCAATGAATCCGGGTTGGGACCGACGTCGGTCGCGCCCTGCACGTTGTCGTGGCCGCGGAAGATGTTGGCGCCTCCGCCGGAGACACCGATGTTGCCGAGCGCAAGTTGCACGATGCACGACGCGCGCACGATCGCATTGCCGGTGGTGTGCTGGGTCTGGCCCATGCACCACACTAGCGTCGACGGCCTATTCTTGGCCATCATCTCGGCGACCTGAAGGACCTGGGCTTCCGGGATACCGGTGACTTCCTCGACCTTGTCCGGCGTCCACTTGGTCAGACATTCTTCCCGGACCTTGTCCATCCCATAGACACGGTCGTGGATGTACTGCTTGTCTTCCCAGCCATTCTTGAACACGTGGTGCAGCACGCCGAAAAGGAACGCGATATCGGTTCCCGAACGAATGCGCACGTAGACGTCGGCCTTCGCAGCGGTGCGCGTGAAACGCGGATCGACGACGATCATACGCGCGCCGGTCTCCTTGGCGTGCAGCATGTGCAGCATCGACACCGGGTGCGCCTCGGCGGCGTTCGAGCCGATGTACAGCGCGCACTTGGTGTTCTCCATGTCGTTGTACGAATTGGTCATCGCGCCGTAGCCCCAGGTGTTGGCTACGCCGGCGACCGTCGTCGAGTGGCAGATGCGCGCCTGGTGATCCATGTTGTTCGTGCCGAAGAACGACACGAACTTGCGCATCAGGTACGCCTGCTCGTTGTTGTGCTTGGAGCTGCCGACCCAGAACACCGAGTCGGGTCCCGAATCCTTTTTCAGCGCCAGCAAACGGTCGCCGACCTCGTTGATGGCCTGGTCCCAGGTCATCGACTGCCACTTGCCGCCGACCAGCTTCATCGGCGTCTTCAGGCGGTGCGAGTGTTCGTGCACGCCGTGCTCGCGCACGGAGGCACCCTTGGCGCAGTGCGCGCCAAGGTTGAGCGGCGAATCGAACACCGGCTCCTGGCGTATCCACACGCCGTTCTGGACGATCGCATCGACCGAGCATCCGACCGAGCAGTGCGTGCAGACAGTGCGCTTGGTAACCAGATCGCCGCCGGTGCCTTCGGCAGCGGCTTCGACCTTGCCGATCAGGTTGAACGGCAACTGACTTGCGAACGCTCCGGCCCCCGCGACGAGACCCGAACGCTTCAGAAACGCCCGCCTGTCCATCGTCGGCAATTTTCCGACGAGGCGGCGGAGTCGTGGACGCGCTGCACCTGCAGCTTCGCGGGTTTTTGTAAGCAGCATGGTCCGGTCCTCCTCCTAAAAAGTCATCAACTGCAGTGCGCGCCTTGCCGAGGATCGGATGGTGATATCTCCCGGTTGGTCAAGGGGCGGATGCAAGGCGATTACAGCTTCGCCGTCTTGTAGTAAGTCTGTACGTGCGCGGTCGCGGCGTAGCCGCCATCGGTCGACACGGGTTCGGTCGCTTGCCCAACGTCGCTGACTGAAGGGATCGAGCGGGCGGCGACGATGCCTGCTCCGGCACCGGCGGCGCCGAGCGTCATCAGAAAGCGGCGACGCTTCAGATCGGCACGGTTACGCGGAGAATTTTCGGATGTGACGGGATTGGGGCGATCGCCCGACTGGGTCGGCATGTGCACCTCCGAAAGTTTGTCCGTGACGTTCTGTTTTGGTTTCAAAACCTACGATTCGATGGAAAAAGAGTCACGTTCGATTGCCATGAAGTCGTGGGCGAATTGTGCAGCCCGACCGTAGTACATTGCAACCGCTTTCTTGCATATTGCATTGCAACATGAGGGCACCCATGGTTCGATGTTGGAGCCGAAGAATTCGCGCTGAACGTCGAAAGCAAATCCGTCAGCGCGGCCATCGCCTCCAATGATCACGCGCATGGTTTCGAACAATGCCGCAATGTGGTCCTCGTACATCGTCACGCCCGGCTGGCGCGCCAGATGAAGCTGATCGAGCGAGGCCCGCACCTGTACCAACAACGGGCCGCCGCTTTTCGCCTTGGCGTAGGCGCTGCCGTGTAGGCTCACCTCGCTCTGCCCGACACCCACGAATAGCGTCTGGTATTCGTCGGCGACCGTCTGCGCATCAGCTTGCGCGCTCGCCGACACCAGAGCTGCCCAGGAAGCCGCCAGTGCCACCGACGCCTCGCTCGCGCCTTGCTCTAGCGTCCCTAGGGGTGACGCGCCGGCGATTGTAGTCAGCAACGCCGCGTCGGGTGCCTGCGCGAACAGCCGCGACAGCAGCGCGTAGAAATCCGCGCGCGCCTGGTCCTCGGGTGCCACATGCTCGGCAAACATGATCGGAACGGCTTCCATTGCTTGGTTCTGCGGCGCTAGCGGCGCCCGCCCAGCTCCTTTTCCATCTTGTCGATGACGCGGCAGTCGGCGCACATCTTGAGCCGGTCGAGCGACCCCGGCTCGGCGAACATGGAGTGTCCAGCCAGCTTTGCCAGCATGTTGCCGATCATCTTCTCAGTGCCCAGCGGCTTGGCGCAGCGCGATGCAATGGAAGATCGCGGCCTCGTTGAGGACGCGCGGCTGCTTGGCTTCGGGCGCCAGCGACAGCGCGTGGCACCAGACGGATCGCATCCTCGGGGCAGGTCGCAGCACAGAGCCCGCATTGAACGCATTGCGTCTCGATGAAGCGCAGCTGCGGAATCTCCGACTGCGCGTGATCGATGATCGCGCCCTCCGGACATGCGCCGACGCACGCCAGGCACAGCGTGCAGGTTTCGCGGTCGACGTCGATCGCGCCGAAAGGCGCGCCCGCCGGCAGTGCGATGGTCGACACCGGCGTCGGCGCATGCGGTCAGCGAGATGCTCGAGCGCCAGCCGGAGAGTCGTGCGCTTGTCCGTCGGTCCAGCGGAAAGGTCGCGGGAATGCGCACCGCGAGCGCAGGCTGCAGCGACCACACACGCCTGCTCCAGCGCCGCGACGTTCGCGGCAGCGAGCAGCGTGAAATGTCTTGCCCTGGTAGCCCAGCGCCTGCGCGATGATGCTCGGCGAAGCCCATCTGACGCTCGAGCGCGGCACGGTATTGCGGCGCTTCCGCGCCGGTCGCCAGCACCGCGACGCCGGTGGCGCCGTACGCCAGGGCGCCCAGCCAGACGTCGAGGCCGGTCGACGCCATGTGCTGGATCTCGACCGGGATCACCCGCGCCGGCAACCCCTTGCCGCGACGCGCCAGGCGTTCGATCGACGCGCGGCCCGTCCTCGTCATGCAGCAGCAGGCATGCGTCGCGCCCGCCGGCCTCGCGGTAGGTCGCGAGCAGCGTGCGCACGCGCGTGCCGAGGTCGGGCACCGACGGGTACGCGTAGGTCAGCGCGCCCGACGGGCACACCGTCGTGCACGCGCCGCAGCCCACGCACAGGTGCGGCTCGACGCGGATGTGATCGCCGTCGGCGGCGATCGCCTCTGCCGAGCACACGTCGATGCACTGGTTGCAGCCCGGCTGGCGCGAACGGCTGTGCGCGCAGATCGACGCCTTGTAGTTGAAGAATTTGGGCTTCTCGAATTCGCCGATCGGCGAGCGCGATTTCGGCGACCGCCGCCGCCTGCGCGAGCGGATCGGCGCCCGGGGCGCCAGTAGCCCTGCGGCGGCTGGTGCATCGCGAACATCGGCGACGCGTCGCAGGTCGAGCACGAGGTCGAAGCGATCGCTGCGCGTCGGTGTCGCGCCGATCGAAGTCGATCGCGCCGATCGCGCCGCAGGCGATCACGCACTGGCGGTGATCGCGGCAGCGCGTCGAGATCGATCTGGTAGCTCCAGTCGATCGCGTGCTCCGGACACACGCGGATGCACGCGTTGCAGCGCGTGCACAGGTCGAGGTCGATCGGATTGTCCTGCGTCCATTCGACGTCGAAGGCGCCGAGCCAGCCCGCGAGCGCGCGTCGAGCGCGCCGCTGAATGACGGGGTAGTCGCGCTCGGTCGGCAGCTCGCTGCCCGTGGCGCGCGCCGGTGATCAGCACCGTCACCGCGAGCTGCGCTATCAGCCGCTCGGCCCAGCGCGAGCGCGGCGTCGGCCGGACCCGCGATCAGCAGCTGGCCTGCCGACTTGAAGGCGACGCGCGGCACCGGCTCGGGCTCGGGCAGCGCTGCCGCCGCGAGCAGCGCAGCGATCTTCGGCGTCGCCGTGGCTGCCTCCGCCGACCAGCCGCGCGCTCTCGCGGATGTTGACGAAGCGGATCGTCTGCGTCTTGCCGCCATCCTCGGCGACATCGCCGAACAGCCGCGCCTCCTGCGTGCAGGCGACGATCACGATCACCGGCGGCCGCGATCGGCGAAGCGCGCCGAGCTCCTTCTGGCAAAGCTGCGTGTGCACTGGCAGCTCGCCCGCCAGCTGCGAGCGCGCGCGCCAGTGCCGCCGCATCGAGCGGCATCGTGCCGTTGCACGAGCAAACATGCAGCGTCTTGTCGGCGAGGCTCATGCACTTGTTCGTCGGTGGCGTGCGCGACGCATCAGCCGGCGCCGTATCGTGCGTTTCCAGCGTCGAATCGGAAATGGGCAACGCCGGTGCGGCGGCCGGCTGCTGCGGGCAATGATGCAGCGGAGAATCGACGGCGGCGTGTCGATGCCGTCGCCCTTCGCACCAGCGGCCGGTGCTTCACGATGCTCGGGCGTCGAGGAATTGCTGCGCGTGCGCCATGCGTCGCAGTACGCTTTCGGGAATCGGATCGTCGCGCGTGTAATCGTCGATGTAGATGTCGAGGCCGTCCATCACGTTGAAGCGCGGGTCGCGCAGCAGCGTCTTGAGCGCGGCGCGCTTGAGTGCGTCGTCGACTCGGCGTTTGCACGCTGAAAAACGCGGTGAAATCCGACTCCGAGCGTGAGCGACTCGATCGGCGGCAGCGCCGCAGCCGCATTGGCGCTCGGCGGCCGGCTCTGCTAGTGCCGTGGCTGGCGCCGTCGGCGACCGGTGCGACAGCTTCGGCGTTCGACTTGCGGCTCGGCGCGCCGCGCTTCGAGCTTGCGCTGCGACCAGCGCCTGAGCGAGAAGCGGTCGCTCGTCGGGCGCGGCAGGATCGGGCTTGCGATTCATGGTCTTGCTCATCAGCGACTCATTACCCGCTCTTGGGCGCAGGACCGTCGTCGCGGTCGCGCTCGTAGAGTCGTTGCGCCGCGACTTGCGCTTGGGCTCCGGCTTGTAGTGCTCGGCGACGAAAGGCTCCATCCACGCGCGGATTTCCTGCGCCAGCGGCACCGCGTCGACCTGCTCGCCGCCATCGAGCAGGCGGCCAGCCTCGTTGTAGCTCACGGTCACCAACTGCGCCGCGATGGCAATCGCATCCGCCGCGTCGTCGCCCGCTTCGCGATTGCGCCACATCACGAACGACCTTGGGCTCGGGCGCGCTGATGTTCAGAAAATAGCCTTCGGCTTCGGTTCGATTGCAGCTCGATGGTGTGACCGCCGACGATCCAGCGCGTGCCAGCCGTCGGCATCGATGCGCTCGACCACGGCCGCCTCGCTCGCCTCGCGGTCATCGGGCACCACCGCGACGATTCTCCATTGCTCGCTCACCCAGCGATTGGCGAGCGGGATACGCTCGATGACGACGGCGACGGGAAATCTCGGATTATGATTGGACATGGGACCAGGCTAAGCGCGCCGGCGACGGGTCAGGGCGGTTTGGCTCGGCCGGATCATACCCCAGCGCTGCAACGGGTCGTCGGCTCTGCTAAGATCATCGGTCGCATTCCAGAGTTTCATGCAGCAGTTGCAATGGCCAAAATCATACCCGTCGCCGACCTGCGCGCCGCCCGCCCGGACGGCGCCGCCGGCCTGCGAATCCGTGCCCGCACGTTGCGCCCACCGGGACTGCTCGCCGATGCGCGCGGGCGGCTGCTGCGCGACCTGCGCATTTCGGTCACCGACCGCTGCAATTTCCGCTGCGTCTACTGCATGCCGAAGGATGTGTTCGGGCACGATTACCCGTTCCTGCCGCATGCGGGATCTGCTGACGCTTCGAGGAAATCACGCGGCTCGCGCGGATGTTCAAGGGTCACGGCGTCGAAAAAATCCGGCTGACCGGCGGCGAGCCGCTGCTGCGCCGGAACCTCGAGCGACTGGTCGGCGATGCTCGCCGACATCGGCGGCCTCGACCTCACGCTCACCACCAACGGCGCGGCTGCTGGCCGCACAAGGCACAGGCGCTGCGCGAAGCCGGGCTGGATCGCGTCACGGTGAGCCTCGACGCGCTCGACGACACTGTCGTTCCGCGCGATGAACGACGTCGACTTCCCCGTCGCCAGGGTGCTCGAAGGCATCGACGCAGCGGCCGCGGCGGGACTCTCGCCGATCAAGGTCAACATGGTGGTCAAGCGCGGCGTCAACGAGCGGGACATCCTGCCGATGGCGCGCCACTTCAAGGGCAGCGGCCACATCCTGCGCTTCATCGAGTACATGGACGTCGGCGCACAGCAACGGCTGGCGCATGGACGACGTGGTGCCGTCGGCGGAGATCGTTCGCATGATCGACGACGAGCTGCCGCTCGTGCCCGCCGACGCCAACTACACCGGCGAGGTCGCGCAGCGCTGGCGCATACGCCGACGGCAGCGGCGAGATCGGCGTCATCTCGTCGGTGACGCAGGCGTTCTGCGCGCGACTGCACGCGCGCGCGGCTGTCCACCGACGGCAAGCTCTACACCTGCCTGTTCGCGACCACCGGCTACGACCTGCGCGCGCTGCTGCGCGGCGGGCGCAGCGACGTCGAAATCGGCAATTACCTGGCGGCGATCTGGCTGCAGCGTGCCGACCGCTATTCGGAAATCCGCTCGGAAAACACCGTCGCGATTGCCCAAGATCGAAATGAGCTACATCGGCGGCTAAGGTCGCATCGAAATCTCGTAACCACTGCCGTACCACGCCTGCCTGCATGCACCTCAATGCGCTGATCGAGTTCCTGAGCGGCCTCGAACAGAACAACAACCGTCCGTGGTTCGCGTGGAACAAGCCCGCGTACGACGTCCTGCGCGAGGAGTTCGAGGCGCTGTGCAAGGACGTGATCGTGCGCACCGCCAGGTTCGACCGCCAGCTCGGTCCGGTCGACGCGAAAAAGGCGATGTTCCGCATCTATCGCGACACGCGCTTTCGCAAGGACAAGACGCCCTACAAGACGCATTTCAGCGCGGCCATTCGCGACCGTGCCAAGCGCGGGCTCGAGCCCGGCTACTATTTCGAGATCGACCATCGCGGCATACTGATGGTCGGTGGCGGCATCTATCGTCCCGAGCCGGCGATCCTGAAACGCATCCGTCAGCACATCGCCGACAAGCCGGCCGCGTTTTCGGCGATGCTGCGCCATCCGCGCTTCAGCAGGACCTACGGCGGGCTCATGGACGAGGACGCGCTGGCGCGTCCTCCAAAGGGCTTCAGCGCGGACCTGAAGCACATCGACGCAATCAAGCAACGCCATTACTTCGGACTGGTCGAAGTGAATATCAAGCGCAAGCCGCCGAAGGATCTCGCCGCCGCGCTCGCCGGCTATTTCGAAGACCTGCTGCCGCTGATGAACTGGCTGCGCAAGGCAAGCGCCTAACGATGAACGCGCGCTGATTATGCGATGAACGCCCCCGACACTGCCGTACCTCTATATCGTCCGCAGTTGAGCGACGCCGCGCGCCCATCGACGTTCACCGTCGGCGCGGTCGACGAGACCGGCGCCACGCGCGACACGCCCATCGCCGGCGAGCATCCGCTGACGCTGTATGTGGACAAGCGCGAGATCCTCACCCTGATGACCCTGGGCGCGGCACCCGAGGCGCTGGCCATCGGCTACCTGCGCAACCAGCGCCTGCTCGATCGCGTCGAGGACATCGTCTCGGTGCAAGTTGACTGGGACGTCAATGCGGTCGTCATCACCACGCGCAACGGGCTCAAGGACCTGGACGCGAAGCTCGGCAAGCGCACCACGACCAGCGGTTGCGGACAGGGCACCGTATTCGGCGACCTGATGGCCGAGATCGATTCGGTGCAGCTTCCCGCCGATGCCACGCTCTCGCGCGCCACGCTCTACGCGCTGCTCGACCGCGTGCGCGTCCACGAGACGATCTACAAGCAGGCCGGCGCAGTGCATGGCTGCGCGCTGGCGTCGAACGGCGACGGCGCCAGTGAGATCCTGTACTTCGTCGAGGACGTCGGTCGCCACAACGCGGTCGACGCGATCGCCGGGAAGATGTGGCTCGATCGCGTCGACGGCGGCGACAAGATTTTCTACACGACCGGCCGTCTCACCTCCGAGATGGTGATCAAGGCCGCGCAGATGGGCATTCCGTTCCTGGTCTCACGGTCGGGACTGACGCAGATGGGCTACGAGATTGCGCAGAAGGTGGGCATCACCATGATCGGCCGCGCCACCGGCAAGCACTTCCTGCTGTTCACCGGCGGCACGCGCTTTCGCGGCGCATAGCTGTACTCACGAGAGACGGAATATGAACGCTTCCACTTCGACCGAAGCGCGCGGAAGCTGCCATTGCGGCAGCGTGCAGTTCGTCGCTCGCTTTCCGTCGCGCTTCTGCTCGCATTGCCATTGCGAGAGCTGCCGGCGCGCGCACAGCGCGGCGTTCGTCACCTGGATCGGGTTCAAGTCGGACCAGGTCGACGTCGTCGCCGGCGCCGAGCACCTCGCGCGCCACGAGTCGTCGCCGCGCACCTTCCGCAGCTTTTGCGCGAAGTGCGGTACCAAGGTGATGTTCGAGTCCGATCGCTGGCCCGGTGAAACGCACATTGCCTTGGCGGCGATGACCACGCCGGTCGACCGCGAGCCGGCGAACCATTACTGCTACGACGAGCACGTGGCGTGGATCCCGTGGCCTGAGACCGCGCCTTCATGATGACCGGCGTCACCGGGGTGGTGCTAGCCGGCGGCCAGGGACGGCGCATGGGCGGCGTCGACAAGGGTCTGGTCGCGCTCGACGGCAAGTCGATGGTCGCGCACGTGCTCGCGCGCTTCGCGCCGCAGGTCGACGAGGTGCTCATCAACGCCAACCAGCACGCGACCGAGTACGCCGCGTTCGGGCATCGCGTCATCGCCGACGCGATCGGCGGGTTCGCAGGCCCGCTGGCGGGACTGCACGTCGCGCTCACGCATGCGGCGAAGCCGCTGGTGGCGACGGTGCCGTGCGATTCCCCTTTTCTGCCATTCGATCTGGTCGCGCGATTGCGCGGCGCGCTCGACGCCAACGACGCCCAGCTCGCGGTGGCGCGCACTTTCGATCAGCCGCACCCGGTATTCGCGCTGGTCCGCCGTGACGTGCTCGAGCACCTGACTCGCTTTCTCGAAAGTGGGGGCCGCAAGATCGACGCGTGGTACGCGACACTGTCTACCATCGAAGTCGCCTTCGACGACGAGGCCGATGCCTTTCGCAACATCAACACCGCAGAGGAGTTGTCGGCGGCGGGTGCCGCACCTACGACCGGGCCGGCTAGGTGATCCGCCTCGGCGACCACACCGCCGGCCGCGCGAACAACACCCAGCTGCTGCGATTGCTCGCCGCCAGTGCGGTGATGTTCTTCCACAGCTACGCGTTCACCGGAAGAACCAACGACGAGCCGCTCTACCACCTCACGCTGCACACGCAGTTCGGGTCGCTCGGCGTCAAGTGCTTTTTCGTCCTGTCGGGGTTCCTGGTCACGCAGAGCTGGCTGCGACGGTCGCATCTGCCCACGTTCGCTGCGGCGCGCGCGCTGCGCATCTATCCCGCGCTGTTCGCGGCAGTTGCACTGTCGATCCTGCTCGGGAGCATGGCGACGATCGTGCCCTGGCGGGAATACATGTCCAGTCCGATGACGATCCGCTACGCGTGGCACAACGCGCTCGGATGGCACGTGGAGTATCTGCTTCCGGGCGCGTTCGCGAGCAATCCATTCCCCAACGGCGTGAACGGCTCGCTGTGGACGCTGCCGATTGAGCTGCGACTCTACCTCGCGGTCGCGGTGTTCGGCGCCATCGGCCTGCTCGCACGCAAAAGGTATTGGGCGGCTGCCTTCTGCGCGCTGCTGGCGTTGTTTTCCATGCGACCCGAGTGGATGCTGGTCAAGCCCAACGAGCTGATTGCGCACGAACTCGTCCTGCTGTTCGCGCTCGGCTCGCTGGCATATGCCTGGCGCGATTCCATCCCATTGTCGATCGTCGCCACGCTGGCCGGCGTCGCGCTCTATGCGTGGAATCCGGCAGGTTCGATGCGCGGGTTCGCCTTCAACGTGCTGGTCGCGTACACGGTGCTGGTGCTCGCCTATCATCCGCGGCTGCAATGGCCGCCGGCGAATCGGCTGGGAGATTACTCTTACGGAATGTACGTGTACGCCTTTCCCATCCAGCAGACGATCGTCTACCGGTTCCCGGGCGTGACCGTCACCGAGCTGTTCTTCGCCGGTTTCATGGTCACGCTCGCGACGGCCGCGGCGTCGTGGCATTTTCTCGAAAAACCCTTTCTCCGCCTAAAATTGCGATTCCAGACTCAACCGCCACAAACCGATGAACGCGCCCAAAACCCTGCGTGAGGCGTCCTGCGCGGACGACTACGATCCGAACTCGATGCCGGTGGCGAAGGCGCGCGAGCTGATCCGCACGTTCCTCGCTCCCGTCGCAGCGGTCGAGCGCGTGCACGTGCGCAGCGCCCTCGGACGCGTGCTGGCGCAGGACATCGTTTCGCCCATCGCGGTACCGGGTCACGACAATTCGGCGATGGACGGCTACGCGGTGCGCTTCGCCGACCTCGATGCAACGGGCGAAACAACCTTGAAGCGCGTCGGCGAATCGTTCGCCGGCAAGCCGTGGACGGGCACCTTGAGCGCAGGCCAGTGCGTGCGCATTTTCACCGGTGGCGTCGATGCCGGCAGGCGCCGACTCGGTGGTGATGCAGGAGCGCGCCAGCGAAGCCGACGGCGTCGTTCGCATCGCCGCGCGCGCGCTCGCCAAGGCTCGGCCAGAACCGTCGCTTCGCCGGCGAGGATCTCAAGGCGGGACAGCTCGTGTTCCGCGCCGGACAGCGCGTGCATCCTGCCGAGCTCGGCATGATCGCGTCGCTTGGCATCGGTGAAGTCGGCGTGTACCGGCGGTTGCGCGTTGCGTTCTTTTCGACCGGCGACGAGCTCAAATCCATCGGCACGCCACTCGCCGCCGGCGAGATCTACGACAGCAACCGCTACACGCTGTACGGCATGCTGCACGCGCCTGGGCTGCGAGACCATCGACATGGGCGTGATCGCCGACGCTCCGGAGGCGCTCGAGCGCGCGATTCGCGACCGCCGCCGCGAGCGCGGACGTGGTGATCACCTCCGGCGGCGTCTCGGTCGGCGAAGCCGATTACGTCAAGCAGCTGCTCGACAAGCTGGGCGAAGTGCTGTTCTGGAAAATCGCGATGAAGCCGGGGCGCCCGCTCGCGTACGGCAAGCTGGGCGGCGCGCATTTCTTCGGGCTGCCCGGCAACCCGGTGTCGGTGATGGTGACCTTCTACCAGTTCGTGCGCGACGCACTGCTCATCCTGCAGGGCCAGCGCGAGGTCGCTCCACTGCCGATGTTCAAGGTGCCGCTGTCGGCGCCGATACGCAAGGTCCCGGGCCGCACCGAGTTCCAGCGCGGCATCCTGACCGGCGATGCGCACGGCGGCTACAGCGTGCGCACGACCGGCGACCAGGGCTCGGGCATCCTGTCGTCGATGTCGCAGGCCAACTGCTTCATCGTGCTCGGCAGCGACGTCGGGCAACGTCGCCGCCGGCGAGCTCGTCGACGTACAGCTGCTCGAAGGACTCATCTAACGGCGGTTGACGCTGTTGCAGCGGTCACCGTATGATCGTTTCGGGGCTCGCAGACGCCCCGCCTCACCGACAATCCCGTCCAAGTCTGCTTCGTTGCCGCGCTCGCGGCAGGAGGCAATCATGGATGCGGTCACTATCCCCGGTTTCCTTCCCGCATCGTGGTATCGCCCAGCGTGAGCACCGTCTCGACTTCCGCCGAAGCGCCGCCGCGTGCTCCGACGTTTGCGGAGGCGCTGCGCTACTGGTGGAAGCTGGGCTGGATCAGCTTCGGCGGTCCCGCCGGCCAGATCGCGATCATGCATCAGGAGCTGGTCGAGACGACGGCGCTGGATTTCGGAAGCACGTTTCCTGCACGCGCTCAACTACTGCATGGTGCTGCCCGGTCCGGAGGCGCAGCAGCTGGCGACGTATATCGGCTGGCTCATGCATCGCACGCGCGGCGGCATCGCCGCGGGCGCGCTGTTCGTGCTGCCATCGCTGCTGGTGCTGGTCGTGCTGTCGTGGATCTACATGGCGTACGGAAACACGCCCGCAATCGAAGGCATGCTCTACGGAATCAAGCCCGCGGTGACCGCGATCGTCGCGCACGCGGCGTGGCGCATCGGGTCGCGCACGCTGCGCTCCCCTGCGTTGTGGATCATCGCCGCACTCGCCTTCGTCGCGATCTACGCTTTCGCGGTGCCCTTCCCGGCGATCGTGCTCGCGGCGGCCGCGATCGGCGCGGTCGGCGGACGCGTCGCGCCGGCGCAGTTCGCGGGCGCGAGCGCGCACTCGGCCGCGAGCGGCGCCCACCGTGCTGCCGTGATCGACGACACGACGCCGACGCCCGCGCACGCGCGGTTTCGCGCGCCGCGGCTGGCGCTGATGGTCGCCTTCGGCGTAGTGCTGTGGGCGGCGTCGCTGGGAGCGCTGGCGTTCGCGGCGAGCGGCGCGCCCGCGCTCGCGCAGATGGGATGGTTTTTCACCAAGGCTGCGCTGCTGACCTTCGGTGGCGCATACGCGGTGCTCCCCTACGTCGTGCAGGGAGCGGTGCAAACCTACGGCTGGCTGAGTGCGACGCAGATGATCGACGGGCTCGCACTGGGCGAGACGACCCCGGGACCGCTGATCATGGTCGTCGCCTTCGTCGGTTTCGTCGGCGGATGGAACGTGCAGGCCTTCGGTCCCGATCAACTTCCGCTTGCGGGCATCATCGCCGCATGCGTGGCGACGTGGTTCACCTTCCTGCCCAGCTTCGTATTCATTTTCGCGGGTGGCCCGCTGATCGAGTCGACCCATGGGCAGCTTCGCTTCAGCGCGCCACTAACGGCCGTCACCGCGGCGGTGGTGGGCGTCATCGTCAATCTCGCGGTGTTCTTCGCAGTACACGTGTTCTGGCCGCGGGGTTTCAGCGAGCCTTTCGAGTGGCCGTCGATGGTGATCTGCGCGCTCGCGGCAGCAGCACTGTTTCGTTTCAAGGTCGGCGTGATCCCGGTGATCGCGGCGAGCGCAGTGCTGGGACTCGTGTTCTACTTCGCGGCGAACTAACGCTCGTTTCGGTGCGCCTTGCGGCCACCCTGGATCGGGCGTCTATGCGCGATCACAACGCCGCAATAGCTTGGCATGGGCATCGTAGTTGGCTTGGGAAACGCGCCGTCAGTCTTCGATCCACTTCCCGGTGGATGGCTCATCGAAGCGCTCGAGCAGCATTTTCATTCGCCGGATCGCGTACCAGGTCAACGCGCTGCCGAGTACGATGCCGGCGAGCACGACCCCGACGCGGAGCGGTTGACGGCCGTCGACCACCGTCGCCACGGCGCTCGCCACGGCGCTGGCACCAGCGAAGGCCGCGAGCACCCATAGCTTGAGCAACGCATACAACCCTGCTGTCGGATGCTCCAGGCGGCGGCGATCGATGTCCTTCGGGAGATCGCGCGCGACGTGGAGATACTCTCCCTGTGCTTCGGGAAATGGGATTCTCAGTTGGACGACTGATCGTGTCGATGCATTCATGACGATTTCCTTTCGCGCGCTCTAGTAGTAGCGGCTGCCGATGTTGCGTTCTAGATCGCGGATGCGACGCTCGACCTCGAACACGTCTTTCGCCTGCGCGAGGTACGCTTCGCGAGCGTTTTGACGCTGTCGCCAGAACCAGGCATCGAGGCGGTTGAGCCAACCTTTGCGCTCTCGCGGCGCGGCCTTGCGGGGTGTGGCCGTTGCGCGCGAAGGCGGCGCGGACGCGGGAAGCTCGTTGCGCACCGGAAAGCGCGCATGCAGCGTGATGGCGTCGGCGAGCAGCGTGGTGCCTTGGCTGAGGGCACCGAAGGGGTATCGATCGGTGTTCATGGTTCTCCTTTAAGTCGTATGGACTCGATGGATCTCACGCGGGCAGCGATAGCTGCGCCGCACACGACTGAAGGTAGGGGTGACGACAAAGATAGTCCAATCGCGGTTTTCGATCGAAGCCATCGACTTGCGTAATGCCGTGCAACGCTTTGGTGCAACGCGTTATTTTCCGGCGCCACCGTGATCCCTGCCTTTGGCCACGCTCGGCCGACGTTGCATCGGCTAGAATGGCCCGCCCTTCCACGCAGAACCGCCGATGTCATCGCTCAAATTCCTGCTCGACCAGAACCGCAGCTGGAGCGCCACCGTGCGCGAGCGCGATCCGCAGTTCTTTTCTTCGCTCGCCTCGCAGCAGGCGCCGCGCTTCCTGTGGATCGGGTGCTCGGACAGTCGCGTTCCGGCCAACGAGATCGTCGACCTCCCGCCGGGTGCGCTGTTCGTCCACCGCAACGTTGCGAACGTGGTCGTGCACACCGATCTGAACTGCCTGTCGGTGCTGCAGTTCGCGGTCGACGCACTCAAGGTCGAGCACGTGCTCGTCGTCGGACACTACGGATGCGGCGGCGTGCACGCGGCATACCAGGCGCGGCCGCTGGGACTCATCGACAACTGGCTGCGCCACGTGCAGGACGTCGCCGCGAAGCACGCGCCGCTGCTCGCAAGCCTGCCCGACGACAACACCCGTGAGGATCGGCTGTGCGCGCTCAACGTCGTCGAGCAGGTCGTCCATGTCTCGCGCACGACCATCGTGCAGGACGCATGGCGTCGCGGGCAGGCACTATCGCTGCACGGATGGATCTATCAGCTCAGCGACGGCCTCATCACCGATCTCGGCATGACCGCGGAGAACCAGGCTGCGCTGGAGTCAGGCTACGCGGCGTCGATCGCGCGGCTGGCGCGATGATCCCCATCGCGTAGGCACTGGAGCGCGCGTTGCGCGCCGCCGACCAGCCGCGGTCAGCGCCGTCCCGCCGACAATACGCCGGACACTTCGCGCACCAGCGCCAGCGATCGCTTCAGCTGCGCCAGATCGGCGACCTCGAGCGTGAACGACATGCGCGCCTGCAGGTTGCGCGAGAGCGTGTTCACCGCAGTTACGTTGATTTTCTCGCGCGAGAAGACCTCCGACACGTCGCGCAGCAGCCCTTGGCGGTCCATCGCCTCGACGATAACGTCAACCGGGAACACTTCCTCACGCGGGCGGCCCCAGTCCGCGGTGATGAAGCGCTCTGGCTGGCGCTCGCGCAGGCGCTCGACGTTGGCGCAGCTCTGGCGGTGGATCGAGATGCCCTTGCCGCGCGTGACGAAGCCGACGATCGGATCGGGCGGCGCCGGCTTGCAGCAGCGCGCGAGTCCCGTCATCAGCCGGTCGACGCCGACGATGAGAATTCCGCTGCCCGAGCCCGCCGCCTTGCTCTGGCGGACGACAGTGGGATCGTCTACCGCGGGCGTGACGTCGGGCTTCGCGAGCCCCTGGATCGCGGCCTGCAGCGCGCGCGTATTGACCTCGGTGCGCGCGACCGCCGCGAAAAAATCCTCGAGCTTGGCGAAGCCCGCGGCATGCGCCAGCGAGTCGAGGTTGAGCGCGGTCATGCCTGCGCGCGAGAGTTCGCGCTCGACCGCGATACGGCCCTGTGCGATGGTTTCCTCGAGCTGCTGCGCCTTGAACCACTGGCGCACCTTGGCGCGCGCGTGACGGCTGTGCACGTAGCCCAAATCGGGGTTGAGCCAGTCCCTGCTGGGGCCCACTGAGGGCCCCCCCTGCTTCGTCGAGATGATCTCGACCCGCTGTCCGTTTTGCAGCGGATGATTAAGCGGCACCATTGCGCCGTCGACGCGCGCACCGCGGCAGCGATGGCCGAGGCTGGTGTGCACCGAGTACGCGAAGTCGACCGGCGTCGCGCCGCGCGGCAGGTCGACCACGCGGCCCTGCGGCGTGAGCACGTAGATGGTATCAGTGAACACGCTGGACTTGAATTGCTGCAGCCACTCGCCGCCGCTGGCTACCGCGTCCTTCCAGTCGAGCACCTGGCGCAGCCATGCGATCTTCTCTTCGTAGCCTGGGTCGCGTCGCCGCTGTCCGGTACCTTCCTTGTAGCGCCAGTGCGCCGCGACGCCGTACTCGGAGTGCTGGTGCATCTCGTGCGTGCGAATCTGCACTTCGAGCGGCCGGTCGTCAGGCCCGCTTACCGCAGTGTGCAGCGAGCGGTAGTCGTTGGCCTTGGGCTTGGCGATGTAGTCGTCGAACTCTCTGGCGAGCGGCGTCCACAGGTTGTGCACGACGCCGAGCGCCGCGTAGCAATCCTTGACCTCGTCGACCAGGATGCGCACCGCGCGAATGTCGTATACCGAGTCGATGCCCGACTGCTTGCGCCGCATCTTGTTCCAGATGCTGTAGATGTGCTTGGGACGCCCGTAGACCTCGGCCTTGATGCCGGCCGCCGCTAGCTCGCGCTTGAGCACGCTCTTGACGTCCTCGATGTAGTGCTCGCGATCGAGCCGCCGCTCGTCGAGAAGCTTCGCTATCTGCTTGTAGGTCTCGGGTTCGAGCGCACGCAGCGCCAAGTCCTCGAGCTCCCACTTCAACTGCCAGACGCCGAGCCGATTGGCGAGCGGCGCGAACAGGTCCTGAGTTTCGCGCGCGGCTTGCGCGCGCGCCTCCGTATCGGCGTTGATCAGGAAGCGCAGCGCCTGCGTGCGCTCGGCGAGCTTGATGAGCACGACACGGATGTCGCCGACCATCGCCAGCAGCATCTTGCGCAGGTTCTCGGCCTGGGTGTCTCGTGCTTCCTTGGCGACCGCTTCCGGCGCTGCCCGGATCGCTCCCATGCGGGCGACGCCGACGACCAGCGCGTGCGCCTCCTCGCCGAACCGCGTCTTGAATTCGTCGTCGTCGAAGCCGGCACAATGCGGGTACCCTAGCAGCACCGACGCGCGCACCGACACGGCGTCGAGCTTGAGTCCCGCGACGATCGCGGCGGTGCCGAGCGCACGATCGAGCCACGGCTCGCCGTCGCTGTTGCACAGATCGCCGTAGCGCTCGCGCGCGGCATCGACCGCGATCGCGAGCGCCTTGCGCTCGTCGGGGGTGTACGCCGCGCCGGCCTTGTCGAGCCAGGCAGCGAGCGCGGCCGGTGCGGCGTTGAGCGGAGCGGAATGGGCGACGGCAACCATGCGCGATTATACCGGCGGCGCGATGCCGGCTAAGTCAGGCTGCTTCTAAGCTAATGCGCCGACGCTCCAACCCGGACCTCGATTTACCCTGCCGTCGATTCACGCTTGCGCGGGGGCCACGCGGAGGCCTTACGCCGCGACCTTTGCGATTACATCCGCAATGCCGCGTGCGCAACGATCGGCGACGTCGGCATCGCGCGCCTCGACCATCACGCGCAATACCGGCTCGGTGCCCGAGGGACGCAACAGCACGCGGCCCGAGCCGTCGAGCGTGGCGACGGCATCGCGCTGCGCGCGCTGGATCGCGTCGCTCGCGCCCCACTCGAAGCCGCGCCGGATGGGTACGTTGATCAGGCGCTGCGGAAACAGGGTCGCGTCGGCCGTCGCTTGCGCCAGCGTCATCTTCTGCTCGCGGAGCGCGCGAAACACCGCCAGGGCGGCGACGATCGCATCGCCTGTGGTGTGCTTATCGAGGCAGATGATGTGGCCCGAATTCTCGCCGCCCAGGATCCAGCGCTTTTGCTGCATCATCTCGAGCACGTAACGGTCGCCGACCGCCGCCCGCGCGAGCTCGATGCCGCGCCTGCCGAGCGCCTGCTCGAAGCCGAGGTTGCTCATCTGCGTGCCGACGATGCCGCCGCTCATCGCGCCGCGGCGCCAATAGTCGAGCGCGATCACGTAAAGCAACTGGTCACCGTCGTAGCATTCGCCGTCGGCATCGACCATGATCAGCCGGTCGCCATCGCCGTCGAGCGCAACCCCGAAGTCGGCGCGATGCTCGACCACCGCGCGCACCAGGTGCGTCGGGTTCGTCGCCCCCACGCCTTCGTTGATGTTGAGCCCGTCGGGCTCGTCGCCGACGGCCACGACGTCAGCGCCGAGCTCATGGAATACCGGCGGCGCCACGTGATAGCCCGCACCGTGCGCGCAGTCGACCACGATCTTCAGGCCCTTGAGGTCGAGCTCGTTGGGGAACGTGCCTTTGCAGAATTCGATATAACGTCCGGGAGCGTCGTTGAGCCGGCGCGCCTTGCCGAGCTCGGCGGAAGGCACGCAGCTTATCGGCTCGCCCATGTGCTGCTCGATCGCGTGCTCGACGGCATCGGGAAGCTTGGTGCCCGCCGCCGAGAAGAACTTGATTCCGTTATCCTCGAACGCGTTGTGCGAGGCGCTGATGACGATGCCTGCCGACAGGCGCAGCGCGCGCGTGAGATACGCGACCGCAGGCGTGGGCAGCGGCCCGGACAGGTAGACATCGACGCCGGCGGCCGAGAGACCCGATTCCAGCGCCGCTTCGAGCATGTAGCCCGAGATGCGCGTGTCCTTGCCGATCAGCACCGCTGGCCGGTAGCCACCTTCAGGGCCGGGATGCGCCGACTGTGCGGCCAGCACGCGTCCCGCGGCGTAGCCCAGGCGCAGTACGATCTCCGGTGTGATCGGCGCCTCGCCGACGCGGCCGCGCACACCGTCGGTGCCGAAGTATTGTTTAGTCATTCGCAATCGCGTGCCAGACCTTCAGCGCGTCGACGGTCTCGCGAACGTCGTGCACCCGCACGATCGACGCACCGCGCGCGACGGCGGCCAAGGCGGCGGCGACACTGCCGGCGACGCGGTCGTCGACCGCGCGACCGGTGATCACTCCGATGGTCGCTTTGCGCGACAACCCGGCGAGTACCGGATAACCCAGTGCCACGATACGCTCCAGTCTTCGCAACAAGTCGAGATTATGGTGCACAGTCTTGCCGAATCCAAAGCCCGGATCCACCACCAGCCGATCGGCGGCTATGCCGGCGGAACGACAGGCAGCGACGCGCTCGCGCAGGAACGACACCACTTCGTCGACGACATCGTCGTAGTCTACTGATTGCTGCATCGTCGCAGGCTCGCCCTTCATGTGCATCAGGCACACCGCCACAGGCGACACGGCGGTCGCGATCGCATCGATCGCTCCGGGCGCTCGCAGCGCTTCGACGTCGTTGATCATGCCGGCCCCGGCGGCGATCGCCGCGCGCATGACTACGGGCTTGCGCGTGTCGACCGAGACCGGCACGTTCCGCTGACCGCATTCTGGGTGCAGCGCCTCGAGCAGCGGCAGCACACGTTCGAGCTCGGCCTGCTCGCTCACCGCGGCCGCGCCGGGTCGCGTCGATTCGCCGCCGATGTCGAGCAGATGGGCGCCGTCGTCGAGCAGCTTGCGTGCGTGCGCCAGCGCCGCCGCCGCATTGGCGAGTCGCCCGCCGTCGGAGAATGAATCGGGGGTGACATTGACCACGCCCATGACGCGCGGCGAGTCGAGCGCGAGGCGCAGGGCGCCGCAGGTCAGTGTGCCCGGCATCGTAGCCAGCGTACGCGCTTCGTTGCGACGCGAGGTGCGCGCAGTGCGACGGTCAAAAAATTGGGGCACCGCGTGGGTGCCCCAGGGATCGTCGCCACGATGGCGCTCGTGTTCGAGTCCGCGCGAGACTTAAGCCGAACTCAGGCCGGCTTGACCGTGGGCGCAGCGTCGGGACCCGCATCGGGGCCGAAGGTCGTGCCGGGTGCCGCCGAAGGCACCGGCTTGGGCGGACGCGGCGGACGGCCCTGCATGATGTCCTCGACCTGGTCGGAGTCGAGCGTCTCCAGCTCGAGCAGCGCCTTGGCCATGTTCTCGACCTTGTCGCGGTTGGTCTCGATCAGCTTGCGCGCCAGCGCGTACTGTTCGTCGATGATGCGGCGGATCTCGAGGTCGACCTTCTGCATGGTCGCCTCCGACACGTTCTTCTGCGTCGCGATCGAGCGGCCGAGGAACACCTCGCCCTCGTTCTCGGCGTAGACCATCGGGCCCAGGATGTCGGACATGCCGTAGCGCGTGACCATGTCGCGTGCCATCTGCGTCGCGCGCTCGAAGTCGTTGCCGGCCCCGGTGGTCATCTGTTCCATGAAGATCTCTTCGGCGATGCGGCCGCCGAACAGCACCGCGATGCGCTGCAGCAGGAAGTCGCGATCGTACGAATAGCGGTCGGCCTCCGGCAATTGCATGGTCACGCCCAGTGCGCGTCCGCGCGGGATGATCGTGACCTTGTGCACCGGGTCGGACTTGGGCAGCAGCTTCGCCACCACCGTGTGGCCCGACTCGTGATATGCCGTGTTCTTTTTTTCCTCGTCGGACATGACCATCGATTTGCGCTCGGCGCCCATCATGATCTTGTCCTTGGCCATCTCGAAGTCGTGCATGTCGACCAGGCGCTTGCTCTTGCGCGCGGCGAACAACGCGGCTTCGTTGACCAGGTTGGCGAGGTCCGCGCCGGAGAAACCAGGAGTGCCGCGGGCGATGATCTCCGCCTTCACGTCGGGCGCGACCGGGACCTTGCGCATGTGCACCATCAGGATCTGCTCGCGGCCGCGGATGTCGGGCAGCGGCACCACGACCTGGCGGTCGAAGCGGCCCGGGCGCATCAGCGCGGGGTCGAGCACGTCGGGACGGTTGGTGGCGGCGATGACGATCACGCCCGAGTTCCCCTCGAAGCCGTCCATCTCGACCAGCAACTGATTGAGCGTCTGCTCGCGCTCGTCGTTGCCGCCGCCGAGGCCCGCGCCACGCTGCCGGCCGACCGCGTCGA
This sequence comes from uncultured beta proteobacterium, assembly GCA_963816915.1. Classification (GTDB taxonomy): domain Bacteria; phylum Pseudomonadota; class Gammaproteobacteria; order Burkholderiales; family Casimicrobiaceae; genus PALSA-1003. Next base: position 427,791 of record CAWFMK010000002.1, on the reverse strand, counting down.
TTTCGTCGATGAACACGATGCACGGCGCGTTCTTCTTCGCCTGCTCGAACATGTCGCGCACGCGCGCCGCGCCGACGCCGACGAACATCTCGACGAAGTCGGAGCCGGAAATCGAGAAGAACGGCACCTTGGCCTCGCCCGCGATCGCCTTGGCGAGCAGCGTCTTGCCGGTGCCGGGGTTGCCGACCATGAGCACGCCGCGCGGAATGCGTCCGCCGAGCTTCTGGAACTTGGAGGGGTCGCGCAGGAATTCGACCAGCTCGCCCACTTCCTCCTTGGCCTCGTCGCAACCGGCGACGTCGGCGAAGGTGACGGTGTTGTTGGATTCGTCGAGCATGCGCGCCTTGCTCTTGCCGAACGAGAACGCCCCGCCCCGCCCGCCGCCCTGCATCTGGCGCATGAAGAAAATCCACACGCCGATCAGCAGCAGCATCGGGAACCACGAAATGAACACCTGCGCGAGGAAGCTCTGCTCTTCCTCGGGCTTGGCCTGGACCTTGACCCCGTCCTTGATCAGGTCGCCGACCATCCACAGGTCGCCGGGGCTGTAGGTCATGTTGTTCTTCTTGTCGGTGCCAACCCACTTGATGGTCCGGCCCTCGATGACCGCGGACTCGACCTTGCCCTGCTTGGCCTGGTCCATGAAGTCGGAATACGAGACCGCTTCCCGCGTGGTTTGGCGGGCGTCGAACTGCTTGACGACGGTGATGACCACCAGGCCAATGACCAGCCAGATGCCGATGTTCTTAACCAGATTATTCAACGTGATTCCTCAGTTTCTTCAGGCCGATCGCAAGACTTTGGCCCGAACCGGTCATTCTATGCCTTACCGCCCCCTACCGCCACGCCTGGGGCGCCGTCCGCCGGCAGCTGACGCTTGCCGACCAGATACACCTCCGGACTACGATGCCGCGACGCCTTGGGCTTGCGGGCGTAAACCTTGTCGAAACGGGCCTGCATTGCCCTCCGGAACTCGGGAAATCCGGCGCCCTGAAAAGCCTTGACCACCAGATCGCCGCCGGGTTGCAACCACTCTTCGGCAAAATCCAGCGCCAATTCACCCAGATACACGCTTCGCGCCTGGTCCGCGGACTGGACCCCACTTAGGTTGGGGGCGAGGTCCGACAGGACAAGATCCGCCTTTTTCCCGCGCAGCGCCGCGACCAGCGCGGCAATGCCCGAATCCTCGCGGAAGTCGCCCTGGATGAATTCGACCCCGGGCATCCCGTCCATGGGCAGGAGGTCGATCGCGATGACGCGTCCCGATGCGCCAAGCTCCTCGCGAACGACCTGCGACCAGCTGCCCGGCGCCGCCCCCAGATCGATGACGGTCATCCCGGTCCGCAGGAGCTTGTCCTTGTCGATGAGCTCCGCCAGTTTGAAGGCGGCGCGGGATCGGTAACCCAGGCGTTTGGCCTCGGTTACGTAGTGGTCCAAAACGTGCTCCTGCATCCAGGCCTTGTTGAAACGGTGCTTTTTACCCGTCGGATTGCGTGGATTGCGCGCAGTCGCCATGGCCTCATTGTAAATCTGACCGAGAAAGACTACCGATGAAGACCTACAACGTTGCACTCCCAGAAATGGCGATCGTCGCCGCGACGCGAGGCATGGCTGGTGCCGGTGCCGGGCTTCTCCTCAGCCAGTACCTGCAGCCCGAAACGCGACGCACGCTGGGCTGGGCGTTGCTGGCGATCGGAGCGTTGTCGACGATTCCCATCGCGATGGCGCTGTTCGCGAAGCGCGAGCCCGCCGACCGCGAGTTCTACGAGAAGTAGCCGCTGGTGCCTGCATCACCATGGACAGAGGCCTAATTCGCACCATACCGGCGGGCTTGCCGGACCGTCCCGATCGGATGCGGTCCGAAGCCAAGGTTGCGCGCTGTCTGCGCAAGTTCCTGCGCGTTTTCCCCGGAGGCTTTGGCGACGAAAACTATCTGGCCTGGGAGCGCGATTACAAATGGCGTGCGCACGAACAGTGGGAGGCGCTGCTCGGACGTTCTGCGCTCCGCGCTTTGATCCGCGAGGGCGAGTACATGGAAGCCGCGGCACGCGCTGTCCGCATCGAGTCGCGCACCAACCTGCTCTTCTCGTTCGAGAAAATGGCATTGCGCGACGCCGTCCGCTCGGTGCAGGGCGCGAAGACATTTGCTGAAGGACTCCATGACTTCCTGCATGGACCGAAAGCGATGCCACAGCGCTTCGAGCGCTGGTGTCAAACCGTCGGCGCGTTGCCGCGACGGCAGACGCGCGTACTCACATGGCCGCTGGTGACGGTGTTCGGCTTTATCGCGCAGCCCGATGTCCACATGTTCCTCAAGCCCAATGTCACCCGCATCGCGGCGAAGGCCTACGGATTCGATTTCCACTATCAGTCGCTCCCCGGGTGGAGCGTCTACCAGCACCTGCTCGATTTCGCCGAAACCGTGCGCCGCGACGCGCGTGGTCTTCGACCGCGCGACATGATCGACCTGCAATCGTTCATCTGGGTGCTGGGGTCGGAAGAATACGCGTAACGCGTCATCGACTCAGCAATGGAGACATGAACATGACCACCATTGAAAAGGACACGAAGTACTCACTCTCATCAACGTTTTCACCGTCGAGCCGGCACAACAGAAAAAGCTGGTGGGTCTCCTCGTCGAAGCCACGGAGCAGACGATGATGCACCTGCCAGGTTTCGTGTCCGCCAACATCCACCGCAGCTTCGATGGAAAGAATGTCATCAACTACGCGCAGTGGGAAAGCCAGGGTGCGTTCGAAGCCATGCGCAGGAACCTGGACGCTGCAGAGCACATGCAAGCGGTCGCCAAAACGGCGAAGTTCGAGCCGATCCTGTGTGTGGTAGAGGAAGCTATCGCGATCTGAGGTCCGCGGCGGAGGAGCGCTTCTTCAGAAGCGCTTTTTCGCCAACTTGTCATGCATCGCATTGGTCAGCATCAACGCCGCCGAACCGTAGTACTTGTGGTACCCCGCCACCATCTCACCCTTGACTATCACTGGCGCAAGTGATGCGATTGCGGGCTGCTTTGGGAGGCACGCGTGGAGATCATTCGCCGAACCGACATCGAGTCTTTCGCCAACGGTGGCGTGACGTCCGAGCAACTGCTGTTCCCGGAGAATTCGCAGTCCCGACGCATAACCATCACGCGGGTCAGCGTCGCGCCGGGCGCAAGGAACCCGCCGCATGTCCACACGGCTTCCGAACAGGTATGGGTCGCGCTGCGCGGCAACGGCCTCTTGCTCTTGGGAAATGCGACGACTGCGCCCTTCGCGGAAGGAGACGTTGTGCGCTTCGCGGAGGGCGACATCCACGGTCTCGAAAACCCAGGTTCGGTCGAATTCGTATACCTGTCGGTGACGTCCCCTCCCGTCAACTTCAGGGATGCCTACGCTGCGCCGTGGCAGGGAAACATTAGCGATGAAAGCCCAGTTTGAGTTCTCGACGGCCGACCTGGCCGAGGTCGCAAGCCGAATTGTGAATCGTTCACCGCTGCATCGGTCCCGACCCACTACACGCCATGCGGGCGCGCGGGCTCACGACTTCGCTTTCTTCGAAGGTTTCGGCTTGGCGGAATTGAGGGCGACCGCTTGGCGCACGAGCGCCTTGAAGGCGGGCTCATCGACCTTCGCTCCTTCGAAGATGTCGATCGCGCGGCGCGCGTTTCCGTCCAGACTCGAATTGAAAAGACGGGCGGGATCCTTCAGCGACGCGCCTTTGGCGAAGGTCAGCTTCACCTTGTCCTTGTAGGATTCTCCGGTGCAGATGATGCCGTCGTGCGACCAGACCGGCGTGCCCATCCATTTCCACTCCTCGACGACGCCCGGGTCGGCTTGCTTGATCAGCCGGCGCATTCTGCCGAGCGTGTCTCCGCGCCAATCTTCGAGCTCCGCGATTCTTTTCGAGATGAGCTCCGATGCCGACTGGCCTGGGAACGCCTCCGACTTTTTCATGGTCTCATCCTGGAAGTTTCAGATATATTCATTGGCAAGACATTGGCGGATAGCTAGGTGCAAGCTCGGAGCGATCTTACGCCGGGCGTGTGCGCGCGAAAATACCGCATCGCATCGCCACCCTGCATTGGCTTCGGACCGGAGATGGATATGAAAAGAGCTCTGCTCAAGGCTTGGCACGAATACCGGGGGTTTGCCGTCTTCATCTTCCTGATGATGATCTTCCGCAGCGCCCTGGCCGACTGGAATGTGGTTCCGACGGGGTCGATGAAGCCGACTATTCTCGAAGGCGACCGCATATTCGTGAACAAGCTCGCCTACGACTTCAAGATCCCCCTTACTCACATCTCGCTCTACAAGGTTGCGGATCCCCAGCGCGGCGACATCGTAGTCTTCGATTCAGCGGCTGCCGACACACGTCTCGTCAAGCGCGTAATCGGCCTGCCGGGCGATAGGGTGGAAATGACAGACAACCGGCTGATCATCAATGGCATCGCGGCGCGATATTCCGGCATTGAGTACGAGGCGGACACGATATTCGCGCTCGAGTCGTACCTCGGCATGTCGCACAGGATCGAGCTCGCGCGGGACGAAGCGAGCCGTTTCAGCACGTTCGGCCCGGTCATCGTTCCGAAAGACAGCTATCTGGTGCTGGGCGACAATCGTGACAACAGCGCCGACTCCAGGTTCTATGGATTCATTCCTCGTGGCGAGCTGGTCGGAAACGCAACGACGACTGTGCTTTCGCTCAACTACGACAACCACTACATTCCGAGGGCCGACCGGTTCTTCCACGCTCTCTGAAAGCTGATTTCTCGTTGGAAAAATTGGCGGAGGGCTCGAAATGCCCTGCAGCGCTAGCTTCCCGCTGCACGGGCAGGCGTAGTGTCGCGAACTCCATTGGCCAGCGAGGATGTCGCTGCCGGCGGTCTGATGTCCGATCTTTCATCCAACGCTTGGCATTGGCGCAGCGCAGCCAGCTTCGTCGACAAGATTCTCAAGGGCGCGAAGCCAGCCGATACCCTGGTTGAGCAGCCAACCAAGTTCGAGATGGCGATTAACCTGAAGACCGCAAAGGCGCTTCGCATCACGATCCGCCAGCGCTGCTCCAGCGCGCGGACGAGGTGATTCCGTGAGTTGATGCAACTGATGCACCGCGACATCGGGCGGAACCATGTTGACAATTGAAGACGTCCGCTCCATTCCGCTGTTCTCGACGCTCGCTGTCGCCGAGCTCGAGCGTCTCGCGGAGAACTCTGCCGATTTGCATCTGGAGGCCGGAGAATTCGCGGTCCACGAGGGTGGCGACCGCGCGCTCTACGCGGTTCTCGCCGGCAAGATCGAGGTTGTCAAGCTGTTCGACGGGATCGAGCGAACGCTCGGCTGGCGAGTTCCCGGCGCCATCTTCGGTGAAGTGCCTATCGCCTTCGGCACGGTGTTCGTTGGCGGATATCGGGCGTCGGAACCTTCGCGTGTCTTTCGCGTGGATCCCAAGCACTATTACGCCATCGCGGCGGCGTCTCCGGAGATCGTAGCGAAGGTCGGAGCGCTCGCGCGCGAACGCATGGGGGGGCTGCAAGGCATCGCCGCCGACCCCCCCAAGGCGCGTGTCGCGATGGTCGGCAGCCGCTGGGATGCTGCGTGCGGCATCTTGCGCCACTTCCTCGCGCGCAACCAGATCACCTATGACTGGATCACGCTCGACGCGCCCGATCTGGGCACGCGCTGGCCGGGGCGGCTCCCCGCCGACAAAGATTGCCCCCTGCTGCGCCTGAGCGACGGATCGCTTCTCACTCGACCCACCACACGCGAGCTCGCTGAGCGCCTTGGTCTGCGCACGCGAGCCAGTCTTGGCGAGTACGACGCCGTGATCATCGGCGGCGGCCCAGCGGGCCTCGCGGCTGCCGTTTACGGAGCGTCCGAGGGACTGCGCACCGTCGTCGTCGAGCGCGAAGCGCCCGGAGGTCAAGCCGGGACGTCGTCGCGCATCGAGAACTACCTCGGTTTTCCCAGCGGCGTCTCCGGCGACGAGCTCGCGAGCCGCGCGCTTCAGCAGGCTCGGCGGCTGGGGGCGGAGATACTGGTCACGCGCTCGGTCACGCGCATCGATCCGGCAACACGCCAGGTTCATCTCGATGGCGAGGATGTCATCCGGGCGCGCACTATCATCCTGGCGACAGGCGTAACGTGGCGGCGCTTAGGCGTCGACGGCTTCGATCGTCTGATCGGCAAGGGAATCTACTACGGCGCGGCGCGCAGCGAGGCGAGTGCCACCCATGGACTCGACATCCACCTCATCGGCGCCGGAAACTCCGCCGGTCAAGCCGCTTTGTACTTTGCCAGCCACGCGCGCACCGTGACGCTCGTCATGCGTGGCGATTCGCTGGAAAAAAGCATGTCGCGGTACCTGGTCGAACAGCTCGGGACGAAATCGAACGTGACCGTTCAACCGCGTTCGGAAGTCGTCGCTGCGCACGGCGACACGCACCTGACGGCGATCGACCTGGGCAACGAGACCAATTCAGAGGTGAGCCGACGCGACTGCGGGGGCCTGTTCATATTCATCGGCGCCGACGCGGAAACCGGATGGCTCCCGGCGGAGATTGCCCGCAACGATCGAGGATATGTGCTGACCGGCGACGACGCGCTGAAAAGCGGGCGCTGGCCGCACAGCCGCGATCCTTATCTTCTCGAATCGAGCGCTCCCGGGATTTTCGCCTGCGGCGACGTCCGGTTGAGCCCGGTGAAGCGCGTCGCCTCCGCGGTCGGTGAGGGCAGCATGGCGATCGCTTTCGTGCACAAGTATCTGCAACTGGACTCACGGTAAAATCGGGGGCGCGCGCTGGTTAGCTGCGTTGGGCCGGATCGCTCGACGTTTTTGCAAGGGAGAGAACAACAATGAAACGCAGGCATGCGCTTTCCGCGGCCGTCCTGACTCTGGCGTATCTCTCATCCGCATCGAGGGTGAAGGCGCAACCCAATGCAAATGCACCCGTCATAGGTCTTCTCGATGCAGGCGAACGCCCGGAAGAGTGGGATGCTTTCCTGCAGCGCATGCGTGAGCTCGGCTATGTCGACGGGCGAAACGTCACGTTCGTTCAGCGCTATGCGAAAGGCAACGTCGATGCGACAGGGATGTTAGCCAGGGGGTTGGTAGCGCAAAAGGTCACCGTCATCGTCACCAGCGGGGCAGCTGCCGCCCTCGCCTCGCAGCGTGCTACCAACAGCATTCCCATCGTGATGGCAAGCGGCGCAGACCAGGTCGGCCTCGGCCTTGCCTCCAGCTTTGCAAAGCCCGGCGGCAACATTACGGGCGTCTCGTCATTCACTCCGGACCTCATGGCCAAGCGTCTGGAGTTGCTGAGACAGCTCGTTCCCGATCGTTCCCGGTTTGCTGCACTCTGGCATCGAGACAATGTCTCATCGATGGCTTCGGTCCGCGAGCTCGATGGGGCGGCCGCGAAAGTCGGCGTAAGTTTTCAAAGTTTCGGCGTGGCGAACGGAGAAGGATTGGAGGATGCGTTCCGCTCGATGGTCCGCCAGCGCGTCGAAGCCGTTGTGGTAGTTAACGCGCCCCTCATGTTTTTAGAACGAAAGAGGCTCGCTTCGCTGGGCCTCAAATATCGGCTGCCCGCGATCTCGGGCTCGACCGAATACGTGGATGTCGGAGGGCTGATCTCCTACGGACCATCCTACCCGGACCTTGCCCGGCACGCAGCCGTTTACGTCGACAAGATTTTGCGAGGCGCCAACCCCGGTGACTTGCCGATCGAGTTGCCGACGACCTTCGAGCTCGCGATCAACGCGAAAACGGCGCGCGAACTCGGTGTCATGGTTCCATCCATGATGTTGGCTCGTGCCGACCACGTCGTGCAATAGTTACCTTAACTCCACGCGCGTGCGACACGGAACTCGGTTTCTGAACTTCGACGCCATTCTCATTCGCCCCAGGACCCAACCAAAATGCCCTTGCTCGGCAAAGCCGCAATCCTGTTGTTGTTCGATGTCGTCGAGGACGCCATCGTGGAGCACGACGAGTGGCATACGCACGAGCACCTTCCGGAAAGGCTCTCCCTTCCCGGCTTCATCCGTGGAACACGCTGGGTGGCACGAGAGGGACAGCCCAGATACTTTGTGATGTATGAGGTCGAGCAACTCGCTACCATGACGTCCAGCGCTTATCTGGAGCGGCTGAACAATCCAACTCCGTGGACATCGAAAATGATGCCCCACTATCGCGGGATGCGCAGAGGTTTCTGTTCCGTGGCGGGGAGCTTCGGTTTCGGCATGGGAAATACCAGTCTATTGATACGTTTCAGTCCGGCTTCTGAAGCGGGACCTTCCCTGCGCCAGCGCATGCTAGAGGATCTGCTGCCTCGACTCCCGACGCAGGCCGGGATTGGCAGCGTGGATCTGTTCGAGGGCGCGGTGACGCCACCGATGACCAGCGAACAGCGTATTCGAGGCGCCGACGCCGGCGTCGACTGGGCCGTGTTGGTCACCGGATATAGTCAGGACGCCTTGATGAAACTCATGCAGATGAACCTCGCCGGCGCACAACTTGAAAAGCTTGGCGCCAGAGGCGTTGTGGGCGCAATGTATCGCATGGACTACTCGCTCGTGGAACGAGAGGTCAAAGCTCGAAATGGATAGTTCTGCCCGAGCTAGCGTATTCTTTCTCAATTACAACCATCATCTTTCCCATGTCCAAAGCATACTGGATCGCCGCGTATCGCGCCGTTCGAGACCCGGAGGCTCTGGCCGCCTATGCCAAGCTCGCCGTTCCCGCGCTTCAGAACGCCGGCGGCCGCGTCCTCGCACGCGGCACGCCTGCGCAGGTGTATGACGACGGCCTCAAACAGCGCACGGTTCTGATCGAGTTCGACACCGTTGCACAAGCGGTCGCGGCACACGACAGCGCCGCGTACCAGGAAGCATTGCGCGTATTGGGCAACGCAGTCGACCGGGATTTGCGCATCGTCGAGGGAATCGATTAGCCGCCGATCGACCCGTTCTTGGTCCAGCAATATCGTATTGTCATGCCTGGTGCGGCCGAAGATTACCCCGCAACCCCATGGCCGCCATTTCCAGGACGGGCAAGCGCAAAGCCCCGGGCAAAGTGACGCCGGACCACTAATGTTGATACGTTCGCGAGGCGTCAATGAACAAGCACCTCAGCACCCTGGCACTCGCCTTTGCCGCACTCGTCGCAGAGGATGCGTGCGCTCAAGTCGCGGTCGTCCCCAGCGCCAACCAGGAGCAATTGCTTGCCAGCACCGACGCCCGCCTCGCGGCGAACAAGCGTCTAGTCTATGACTTCTGGAGGGAAGTATTCGAGGCTGGCCACATGGATCTGGCCGAAAAGTACTTGGCCGAGGGCTACATCCAGCACAATCCAAACGTGCCGACCGGCAGGACTGCGTTTGTCGATTTCTTTTCCAAGAATGTTCCGCCCCAAGCGATCCAGCCCCGTGTGAAGGCGCCGTTGGTGGCCATACTTGCCGATGGCGACCTCGTCGTTCTTGCCTTCGCGCGCGAATCACCCGACCCCAAGGATCCTGCGAAGAAGTACACGACGACCTGGTTCGACATGTTCCGAGTCGAAGGCGGAAAAATAGCCGAACACTGGGACCCCGCGACAAAGAAGCCGTGAAACGATGACCCGGTGGAGAAGCCTCATGAAAGCAGGGATGTTCGCTCAATGGTCATCGCGACTTGGCGTGGCCGTCCTGTTGATCGCGGGCGCCGCATCCGCAGCCGACGTTCACGTGATGATTTCGGCAGGCTTTTACAGCGTCTATTCCGCGTTGGGTCCGACGTTCGAGGGAGCGAGCGGCCACCATCTGATCACGACGCGTGGCCCATCGATGGGAGACTCTCCGGAAGCGATCCCGGCTCGGCTCGCACGGGGCAAAATCGCCGATGTCGTGATCCTCGATGGCGGCGCCGCCGACGAGCTGGGCCGGCGAGGCCTGGTGCAGCCCGAGAGCAAGGTCGAGCTCGCGCGCTCGATGGTCGGCATGGTGGTCCGCGCCGGCGCCCCCAAGCCCGATATCGGCAGTGTCGAGGCATTCCGAAACACGCTGATTGCGGCGAAGTCCATCGCGTATTCCGACAGCGGCAGCGGCACGTACCTTTCGACGATCCTGTTTCCCAAGCTTGGCCTGAGCGACCAGGTCGCGAGCAAGAGCCGCAAGATCCGCGGGCCGCCATCCGGCGAAGCGGTCGCCGCGGTCATCGCACGCGGCGACGCGGAGATCGGCTTCCAGCAGCTGAGCGAGCTCATGCACGTTCCCGGGGTGACTTTCGTCGCCGCGATTCCCGCGGAGCTCCAGCCGGGGTTTTCGTTCGCAGGCGTGATTACCCGCAACGCTGAGCAGCCGGAAGCGGCAAAGGCACTGATCCGCTTCCTGGCGTCGCCCGAGGCGGCGCCTGCGCTCGCGAGCGCAGGCCTGACGCTGCCTTCAGTGCGATAGGGCTCTCCGGCGCCGACACAGCGCATTGCACGTCTCGCGAGATCATTGATGGCCGGTCTGGAAACGCATTATTCCGTACGCGACATCGAAGCGCGGATTCTCGCGGCCATTCGCGCGGCCGGATTGAACCCCGACCATCGCCTCTCGCCCGCGGAGCTGGGGACGCTCGACCATTTCCACACCGGCGGACTGCGTGCTTCCCGCGAGCTGATGGAGCTGGCCCGGATCCGGGCCGACGATCGCGTTCTCGATATCGGAGCCGGACTGGCGGGTCCCGCGCGCATGCTCGCTTCCGAGCTGGGCTGTCACGTCGAGTGCCTAGAATTGTCGACCGATTTCTGTACCGGTGCGATGCTGCTGAATCGGCTGACGGGTCTCGACGACCGAGTCCACGTGCACAAGGGCAGCGCTCTGGACATGCCGTTTTCCGACGAGTCGTTCGAGGTCGTCTCGATGCAGAATGTCGGCATGAACATCGCGGACAAGCAAAAGCTATACGGTGAGATCCACCGTGTGCTGAAGCCCGGAGGCCGTTTCGCCTTCCAGGAGCTGGCCGCCGGGAATGCAGCGACGACCTATTTTCCGCTGCCGTGGGCCACCGACTCCGCCGATAGCTTCCTCGTTTCTGCCGAAGCGATGCGATCAGCTCTCGCCGATAGCGGTTTCGTCTGCGAAGCCTTCGAGGACACGAGCGACGCGCATTTGGGAAGGACCGTCGCGGACGCCGCGCCGAATGCGCTGACGCTTGGAGTGTACGTAGACGATCTCGCGCAAAAAGCGGCGAATGCGCGGCGCAGTCTTGAGGAAGGCCAGATCCGGCTTGTCCGCGGTGTCTTCCGGGTGAAGTGAGCGCCGCACGGCGTTGCACATGTCCGAGGTCCTTCCCTCCTACCTCCAGGTCGCCGATGCGCTGGCGCCGATGCTTCAGGGGAATCCGGGTGTAATCGTCACCATCGACGGTCGCGACGGAGTCGGAAAGACCCGGCTCGGGCGATTTCTTGCGTGGTATTTCAACGTGACGCTGATCGAGACCGACCTCTTCCTGATTCCGGCGGAAGACTATGTCATCTATCTCGACGACCAGATCAATCGCATCATCGAACGCAAGGTCAGCTCGCATCTTCCCGTCATCATCGAAGGCGTCGCCATGCTGCAGCTCATGCAGCGCATCAATCGCGCTGCGGCATTCTCCATTTACGTCGAGAATCCGACTCGAACGAGCGGCAAGCGGCTGGACCGGATGCTTTCCGCATATGAAGCCGCCTTCGCTCCATCCAAGAGCGCGAGTCTCGTCGTGACCATCGACCACTGATCGCGCCATGGTTTTGCTGTTGGCATTCGTGCATCATCTCTTAGAGCCCGGTCGAGGAAGCGCTTTGCTGTCTGACCGCGCCTTCGACCGGACCGCGCCATGCATCTGATCTACCGTTACGCCATTCCCGCGATGTGGCTAAGCTGGGTGCTCTTTTGGTGGGTGGCGGCTCGGGATGTCAAGGTTGTCGTGCGGCGCGAGCCTTTGGCATCTCGGCTGTTGCACATTGTTCCGCTGGTGATCGCAGTAATGCTGCTGTCGGAACCGAGCACGTCGACGTCGCTGCTCGGCAGGCGCTTCCTGCCGCCGGCCCAATGGCCGTTCTGGCTTGGCTTCTTGCTCACCGCCGCCGGCGTGCTATTTTCGGTTTGGGCGCGCCTGCACCTTGGCCGGAATTGGAGCGGCACGGTCACCATCAAGCAAGGCCATGAGCTCATTACGACCGGACCCTACACCCTGGTTCGTCACCCAATTTATACTGGGCTGCTGCTGGCATTTCTCGGTTCTGCGGTGGCGATCGGCGAATGGCGCGGAATCGTTGCTCTGGCGCTGGCGACAGGCGCCCTGTGGCGCAAGCTTCGACTCGAAGAGCGCTGGATGCGCGAGCAGTTTGGACCGACCTATGAGTCGTACATGAAGCGCGTTGCGGCACTGGTGCCATTCGTCCTGTGATCAAATTGAGCCGCGTGAACATTCCGACCATCGCAACGCAGTGGCCGCGTTTACGTTCAGATTCAGGCCTACGAACGCGACACCTCACTTCAGGATTGAAATCTGATCATGCCCACAAATGCCGTCCGACTTCACCGCGTCATCCGCGCAACGACTGAACGCGTCTATCGCAGGAATCGCTCGCGTTGCTCGCAAAGCTCGTCGAAGCGGAAATTCAAGGCTAGCCCTTCGTTGCGCATGCTCCTTCCGGCAGGTGACCTCGGGTGCTAGAGCGCAATGGAGATCATCGGACCCGAGCTCGACCGCGCAATCGATTGCGAGACGTCAAGGTGCTGGATGCGGCCTGACGCATCCCTACCGGCTACCGGTCAGAGACCCGCATAGACAATGTTGCAATCGTTCCTTCAAACGGATGCGACGGCAGCGAAGCAACTGCTCGACCACATCACGTGGCACGCGCTTTCCGGGCCGCATGCAAAGTTTTCCACTGGAACGAGCGAAGCCCGCCGTTACGCCCCTGGCTTTTCTCCCATCATCGGTTTCGCTTCCGCGGAGCACCCAAACTTTGCCGCCTTGCTTGACTACTGCGAGCCCGGCGAGCGCTTCTACTGCGACGGCTGGTCGGGAGTCGCTCCCGTCGGCTGGCGAGTGGATTCGGAATCAACAATGTTCAAGATGCTGTGGGCCGGCGAGACATCCGCCAACGACGAAGACTCTGGGGCTATCCGCCTTGGTACCGAGCACGCGTCACAGGCTCTCGAGCTTGCGGCGCTGACTCATCCGGGCCCGTTTGGTCTGCGCACGATCGAACTGGGCGAGTATTTCGGCTTTTTCGAGGATGGACGCTTGATAGCCATGGCCGGCGAGCGAATGTGCGCCGGCGCGCTCCGTGAGATCAGCGGAGTCTGCACGCACCCAGACTTCCAGGGCCGGGGGTTCGCACGCCGGCTGATGATGAAGCTGATCCGAAATCAGCTGCGGCGCAACGAGATACCGTTCTTGCATGTCATGCGAGAGAATACGAGTGCGCATGGCCTCTATGAAAGGATGGGCTTCCGCGATCACCGGGAATCGGTTGTTCGCGTCGTGTCCTTAGGCTGATCGGGTCTCGCGACTCTGGCACGCTTGTGAGCTTCTACCGATGCTCGGAATCCACGATTACTGGTTATTCCTTGGAACCGGCGTGCTGCTGAATCTGACGCCCGGTCAGGATACGCTTTACATTCTGGGTTCCAGCATCGCGAGCGGCCGACGGATCGGTCTCGCCTCCGCACTGGGAATCAGCACGGGCTGCATCATGCACACGATCGCGGCGGCACTCGGACTGTCGGCGATTCTCACAACGTCGACGAGCGCTTTCATTGCGGTCAAGTTGATCGGTGCCGCGTATCTCATTTATCTCGGCGTCCGTGCATTGATCGCGCGCCCCGATGCCATTTTGCCGCTACAAGACTCTACACGTGCCCGCTCGGCCTTTCGGCGCGGCGTCCTGACCAACGTCCTCAATCCGAAGGTAGCGCTGTTCTTTCTGGCGCTTCTGCCTCAGTTCATCGACTCCGACAGCCCGACGAAGATTGCGGCCTTTATCGTCCTCGGCATGAGCTTCGTGGCGACGGGCACCGTGTGGTGCCTGCTTCTCGCTGTCGGCGCTGCGCGAATTCGCAGATTCTTTATCGAGCATCCCCGGGCGTTGACTCGGCTTTCCCGCGCCAGCGGCGCGCTTTTCGTCTTCCTAGGTCTGCGCCTCGCGATGGCCGAACGATGACATCCGGATGAGCCTGATCTCGTTCATCGTGCCTGCGTACAACGAGGAGCGTGTGCTCGGATCGACGCTCGATGCTCTCAATGCGGCAGGCCGCGCTACCGGCGCAGCCTATGAACTGGTCGTGGTCAACGATGGCTCGACCGATGAAACCGCGGCCATCGCCGAACGCCACGGCGCCACGCTGATCAGTGTCGCCCATCGGCAGATTGCCGCGACCCGGAATTCCGGCGCCGGGAAGGCAACGGGCGACCTGTTCATCTTCGTCGACGCAGACACGATCGTGAACGAAGCGGTCCTTCGCGCTGCCATCGAGGCATTGCGCGAAGGCGCCGTGGGCGGCGGCGCGGCGATCGAGTTCGACGGGGTTGTGCCGCTGTACGCGCGCCTGCTGGTGCCGATCGTCGTAAGAGCGTTTCGCCTGACTCGCATCGCAACCGGTTGCTTCCTCTTCTGCACGCGCAGCGCTTTTGTGACTGTGGGCGGCTTCGACGAAGACTTCTACGGTGCCGAGGAAGTGGTCATGAGCACTGCCCTGAAGCGGCATGGCAGATTCGTCGTGCTGAAGGAGACGGTGATTACGTCCGGACGAAAGCTGCGCACTCACACCGTTTGCGAAATGCTCATTGTCCTGCTACGCGTCATCTTCCGCGGATCCAGCGTCGTCAAGCAGCGGCAGGGCATGGAACTGTGGTACGCAGAGCGGCGGACGGATCCGCAACGCGATGCGTAGCCGGGCGAATCGGCAACCACTGCTGGCGCGATTTCGAAGGGCCGTGGATCGGCTCTACGCTCAGCGCGTGATCGTTCATTGAACGTCCTGGAAACCGAGCGACTCGTCCTTCGCTGGCTCAATCCCGGCGACGCCGCGTTCATTCTCGAACTCGTCAACGACCCGTCGTGGCTGAAATATATCGGCGACAAACGCGTACGAACGCTCCTGGACGCCGAGGATTACATCCGAAACGGCCCCGTCGACATGTACCGCCGGTTCGGTTTCGGCCTCTACCTGGTCGAGTCCAGAGAAGGTGCGAAGCCGCTCGGCATGTGCGGTCTGATCAAGCGGGAATCACTAGAAGATGTCGATCTGGGCTTCGCTTTTCTGCCCGCATTCCGAGGCAAAGGGTACGCATACGAAGCTGCCGTCGCGACGATGGCTTACGGGAAGAAGGTTTTCGGCCTGCCCCGGATCGTTGCCATTGTCTCGCGGGATAACCTTCCGTCGCGCAAGTTGCTCGACAGACTCGGATTCCGCTACGAACGCACGGTTGCGCTGAAACCGAACGATGAGGAAGTCGAGTTCTACGCGACACCCGCTTGAGTCGACGATCCGACCGCCCATGAGCGTCGTTAATCGTCGACCGGCTTTCGACCCGGCCTTCCGATCGGCTCGAACTTTAGGCATCATTCCCGTTTAGCCGTTTCCCTGGCTTCACCGTCGCCTTTTCCAGCAAGAAAAGTCGACGTCGTCTTCCGCGCGAGGTGGCAGCATGAGTTCCGTCGTGTTGCTCGTTCAGGGTCATAGAAGCGTCGCGGCATGGATCGGTCGCGCGGCCTTATCCTTCCTTGCGGTCGCCGCGTACGGGTTGCCGGCCGCGCTGGCTGGCGAGCGTGCGGGTGACAAGAGCTCGCTGGATGAATTCGTACAGCACGCAAACGCCGTAACCGCTCTCGAGGCGCAATTTCTATCCTTGATCGATTCTGCCTCCACCGAGGAAAAGTTCTTCCTCTACTGGACGTACAATCATTTGACCGATGCGCGGGTTCAAGTCGAGTACCTGAAGACACAACTGGAGATTTCGCTCGCGGCCGAGTCGGATGCCGATGAGGCATCAGCCAGAACAACGCTTCGGGACCAGGCCCAGTTCGTGCGTCGCGAGCTTGGCAATACGATCGAAGACCTCGAGCAAAACACGCCGGAAGTCAGACGATTCACCCATCTGTGGATCAACGAGGCGTTGCGCCGGGCGCTCTCGGAAATGAGAGCCACCGTAAATCGCCTGTGGGCCGAGCAGTGTGCGCGCCTGCCGTGCGTCGCAGATCCATGACGCGCCGTGAACACTCGACAGCTCAGGCAGTTCTGCAGCGGGTTCGTCGGCGCCAGCGAAACGCTGTATGGCGATCCGAGCAATATCCTTGTCTGCTCGGTCGGCGGCAAGACGTTTGCCTATTTCAAGACCAGCAATCCGGAGCGTTGGCGCTTCAGCACCCGAGTCACGCCCGACCGCTTCATCGAGTTGACCGATTTTCCGGGGGTGAAGCCGGCAAGATATCGTGGCCGCTATGGCTGGATCACCGTTGTCGACGTTGCTCGCTTTCCTGCCCCATATCTCACCGAGCTGGGTGGAGTGGTCGTACCAGAGAGCACTTGCATCGCTGAGCAAGGCCAAACAGATCGCGATTCGCACGCCATGAAGGATCGCGAGCCTGGCTCGCTGCCATTCATACAGGGGGACCTCGATGCCATCCGATCGTAAACGCTTTGGACCCATCGTCGTGCAAGGCCGGGCACTTCGGTGCATGGTGTGCGCCCACGACATATTCTGGGAACACGAGATCCAGTTCGCCACACCGCTGACCGAAATCCTCGATCCCGACGCCTGGAACCGCAGCGCGCAGTGCGCGGTGTGCGAGCGCTGCGGGTATGTTCACATGTTCATTGCACCGGGCACCGTCGAGGAACCCGCTGAGTCGCCAGGTGCCCTACCGCAGCCGGGGGCGGCCTGACCGGTCACTAGCATCGCAACTCCGACTGCCGAGGTTATTCCGATGAACAAGCGCTACCTGCTCACGATCGTTCATGCGACCACTGCCGCTGTCGCCACCGGCTGCGCGAGCAGCCCCGCTATCGTCCCACCCGAAGTACCACAGGCGCTGCGGCCCCCTGCCGAGCAGTCGGTATTCGTCGAGGCGCTCGCTTCGGGTGTGCAGATCTACGAGTGCGCATCCAAACCAGGCAATCCGTCCGTGTTCGAATGGACCATCCGCGCGCCGGAGGCGGCGCTCGTGGACCGCGCAGGACGCCCGATGGGAAAGCACTATGCGGGACCATCCTGGGAATCGATCGATGGGAGCATCGTGGTGGGTGACGTCAAGGCGCGCGATCCCGGACCGGACAAATCGGCGATTCCCTGGTTGCTGCTCACCGTGAAATCGACAACCGGCTCCGGCCTATTCGCGCAGACCAAGAGCATTCAGCGGGTGAAGACGACCGGTGGGATCAGTCCTGCGCAGGCGTGTTCGGCGCAAAACGCCGGCGAGGTTGCGCGTGTTCCATACACGGCGACGTACTACTTCTATCGCGCCTCGTAAGCGCCCATGCTGCGTGAACCTGCGCGTCTGCGAGCAGCCGCCGCATTTCATCGGACGATTCGACTGCCTGTCGCGCCGCATACCCATGTAGGCACCGGGGTATATGATCGTTTTCCGTGTGAGCCAGTTGTGCCGATAGTTTGCACATCGTCTTCATGCAAAGCGACGATCTCGATCCGATTTAGAACGGGAAATCCATGCTTCGACATCCAGCCTTTTGCGTTCTGGTTATCCTTTTCGCATCCGCGGTCGATGCCGAGACGCTGTCCGTTGCGCCCGACTCTCCACGCTGGGAGCTGCAGGGACAGGCCAGGCCGGCCGACTATCTCGGGCGCAGGACGCTGATGCTCGATGGCGGAGACGCCACGCTGAAGGATTTCGAGATGCGCGACGGCGTGATCGATGTCGACGTGGCGACTCCCGCGATCCGCGGGTTTTTCGGAATTCAGTTTCGTATCGCCGACGATGGAGCCAACGGCGAGTGGGTTTACCTGCGCCAGCACAAGTCCGGCCTCCCCGATGCCTTGCAATACACGCCGGTGCTCAACACCGGCCTCAACTGGCAGATTTACAACGGCACCGGCTTCACCGGCGCGGTCGATATTCCGAAGGACGCCTGGTTTCACCTGCGCCTCGAAGTCGTCGGCGCGCAGGCCAAGCTCTACCTCGGAGACATGGCCAAGCCCGTGCTCGTGATGAGCGATTTGAAAAGCGGCATCCAGAGGGGCCAGGTCGGGCTCGCGGCGCTGACCGGCGCCACCTATTTTTCGAATGTCGAAATACGCACCACCCCCGATGCACCGTGGCAGCGCCAACCGCCGCCGATGCCTGCCGGCACGCTTATCCGCTGGGGCCTTTCGCCATCGTACGATGCGCTCGAGCGCAAACTGGAGCGGCCGCTGTCGACCGCCGAGATCGACTCGATCCGCTGGCAGGACGTGGAGGCCGAGCCGCCGGGCTTCGTGGTCATCAACCGCTACCGTGAAAGCCCGCATCCGCGCGTCTCTTTTGCGAACGACTTCTCGAAGCGGCTGGATCCGCAGCCCGGAATGAGAGTCGTCTACGCGCGCACGCGCATCGATTCCGACCGCGACCAGGTGAAAAAACTCTACATCGGCTACAGCGACGACGTCAGCGTATTCCTCAACGGCAGCATTCTCTACCGTGGGCGCAGCGCGCAGAATTTCCGCGACCCGGGATTTCTTGGGATCGTGAACGTCGAAAACGACGCGGTGTACCTTCCGTTGAAAAAGGGCGGCAATGAGCTGGTCCTCGCAGTCAGCGAGCTGGGCGGCGGGTGGGGCTTCGTGTGCCGCCTGGTCGACGTGGAGAACTGATGTTGCCGACGTAGAATGCTGTCCTAGGATTGCAGGATCGGGGCAGGGAATGGAAATAAGCGGTCAATGCCACTGCGGCAATATCGGTCTGCTGCTCGACATTGGTGCCGACCCGCCGGAGATCGCAGCACGTGCATGCGGATGCTCGTTCTGCGTCAAGCACGGAGGCGTCTGGACGTCCAATCCGAAGTACTGGCTGAAGATCACGATCGGTGATCGTGCGCTGGTGTCGGAATATGAGGTCGGAACGCGGACGGCGACGTTCCATGTTTGCGCCCGCTGTGGCGCCGTGCCCCTGGTGACCAGTGAGGTCGCAGGACGCCTCTACGCGGTCGTCAACGTCAACACGCTGGAACATGTGGACGAGGCTTGGCTTCGCCGAGCGACAGCGAGCTTCGAAGGTGAAGACGTCGAAGCGCGCCTTTCGCGCAGGGCTCGGAACTGGATAGCACAAGTCCGCATCGTCGACGCGGAACCTTAAGTCCGCGACCGATCCATGCGCGGGTCGACCTCAAAGCTCGCTCTGATCACAATCGACGGCGCATGACTTCGCCTTGCCACGCGCCGTAAATTTCCGGCCGTTGGTTGCTGCCGACCAGGCACTGCTGTGGGATCTGCTGCACATCGCGCTCTGGGATCCGCCTCCTGCCGGGCTTCGTCCGCGCGAGGTGCTCGATGATCGAAGGGTCCGCATCCATTCCGAGCAGTGGGGCGCGCCGACCGACGTCGGCGCGGTCGCCGAGGATGCGCATGCGCGCACGCCGCTGGGTGCGTGCTGGATGCGGCTGGTCGCGGACGGTCAGGGTCTGGGTTACGTGGACGAACAAACGCCGCAGCTCGGCATTGCACTTTTCCCCGACTATCAGCATCCTGGTCACGGCGAGCCGCTGATGCGGGCCGCGCTGGATGCGGGGCGTTCAGCGGGGTACCGCCAGGTATCGCTGACGGTCCATCCTCGGAATCCTGCGACCGCTCTGTGCGAGCCTTGCGGCTTCCGGAAAACGGCCATGCGCAACGGGTACCATCTGATGGTCGTGGCATTGGCGGTCCCGCCCGAACAGACCGGCGGGAAGGCGTGATGTTCGCCGCAACGTTGAGGAGACTTTCATGAGCGGTCCGCATTCCGACAAGGTCTTCGCCGGATCGATCCCGAGGCTCTACGAGGATTATCTAGTTCCGCTGATTTTCGAGCCATACGCCATCGACCTCGCGAATCGTGTCGCTTCTCGCCCATGCGCTCGCGTGCTTGAAATCGCGGCCGGCACCGGCGTGGTCACCCGCAAGCTCGCCTCCGCGCTCCCGAAGGCGGTTGCCATCATTGCAACGGACTTGAACCAGCCGATGCTCGACCTGGCCTCCACGCTCGAAATCGCGCGTCCGGTTGAGTGGCGCCAGGCCGACGCGATGCAGCTCCCTTTCGAGGACGATGTCTTCGACGCCGTGGTCTGCCAATTCGGCGTCATGTTCTTTCCCGACAAGCCGAAGGCGTTTTCGGAAGCGCGCCGCGTTCTGCGCCCGGGAGGCGCTTTTGTGTTCAATGTCTGGGACCGCATCGAGCACAACGAATTCGCAGACAGCGTGACGACCGCGCTCGAATCCGTGTTCCCCGACGACCCGCCGCGTTTCATGGCGCGCACGCCGCACGGCTACCACGACCATGCCGCTATTACGACCGACCTGCGTGCGGGAGGATTCGTCAGCTCGCCTCGCATCAGCACGATCGCGGCGCGCAGCCGGGCCGCATCGCCGCGAATTCCTGCAATTGCCTATTGCCAGGGAACGCCGCTACGCAGTGAAATCGAAGCGCGCGCCCAGGAGCGTCTCGGCGATGCGACCGACATCGCGGCTCAAGCCATCGCTCGCCGGTTCGGCGATGGTGCCGTCGACGGGAAGATCCAGGCGCACGTCATCGAGTGCCCGAGATAGGACCGTTGCGCAGACACCCCGTGGACGAGAAAAAATCATCGCCGCCTGCCGTGGTTCCCGACGGCTACCGCCAGGGCCTGATCACGGCGATCACGGTGCTGCTTGGTTTCTCGCTTACGTTCTTGCGCTTCTGGGGCTTCGAGGCGCCCGGTCACTGGGCCTGGCGCTCGATCGTGTCCACGGGAACATCGATCGTCGCGATCGTGCTGCAGCTGGTCGCGTTGTTTCGCTCGCTCAGGCTCGAGGACCAGGATCCCACGGAATATCGCAAGACCGTCCATTGGTTCATCGCGTCGGCCATCGCGCTGCTGCTCGGCCTGTCTTCCGCCGTGATCGAATTTTCGGTGCTCGACCCTTCGTGAGCGTGTTCCTGATCCGCACGTCCGCTTGTGGGCACCGACACGGCGGGCCAGTGGACCGCACTTCGGATGATCTTTACACTGGCAAGTGACCCACGGCCGCGGGCGGCCGTTCCGACAAGGTTCGCCAGGAGCATCGCGTGCGTACACTGGACGAAGAAATCGCGCGTCACCTGCAGGAGGCCGCCGACTCCGGCGAGCTAAGCAGCGCGAAGGGCTACGGCAAGCCCATGGCACAGGATCCGGGATGGGATGCCACCCCCGCCGCGCTGCGCATGCCGATGAAAATACTCAAGGACGCCAACGCGGCTCCGCCCGAAATCGCGATGTTTCACGAGCGTGCACGCCTCAAGCAGGCGGTGGAGGCGGCCGCTGATCCGATCGAGCGCAAGCACCTTCAGCTCAAGCTCGTCGAGCTCGAGCAGCATCTCGCGCTCCGCGTGGAGGCGCTGCGCATCAACGAGAGCTTGTAGATCCGCGGAGCTCGCACGGAACCGGTACCTAGCGCGGCCGTCGAACCGGAATGACGAACGTCGAGCCGATCCGATTCGAACAGGGGCGTCCAATACAGCTCGGCGGCCTGCGCCGCCGCCATGCCTTCGCCGAGTCCTCGCGCACCATCCCACAACAGTGGCACGAGTTCGAGTCGAGGCTGCCGCTGCCCGGTCAACTCGGAACCACGACCTACGGAGTGGTCTGCGCCGCGGACAACAGCGGACTCGAATACATGTGTGCCGTCGAAGTCGAATCCCTGTCGGTGTTGCCGGCGGATGTCGGTCGCATTCAGCTTCGCACGCAGCGCTACGCGGTGTTCCTGCACCGCGGCGATGTATCGGCTATCCAGGTAACCTGGAAGCGCATCCTGGATCAATGGCTTCCGCAGTCCGGCTGCCGGTCGGCGCAGCGTCCCGATTTCGAGCTCTACGATAGCCGCTTCGATCCGCGCACCGGCAAAGGCGAGGTGGAGATCTGGATTGCGATCGCCGACGACGCGTCCGCCGGAGGCAGGTGAAGTTTCGATGGAAATACGCATCGACGATTTGAGCGGCGCCGACGTTCGGCGCCTGATCCACGAGCATCTGCAGGGCGTGGCCCAGCACTCGCCACCGGAGAGCGTGCACGCGCTCGCCCTGGAAGCGTTGCGCAAGCCAGACATAACGTTCTGGAGTGTGTGGCACGATACACAGCTGATGGGCTGCGGCGCACTTAAGGCGCTCGACGACGCTCACGGCGAGATCAAGTCGATGCGCACCGCGTCGGCGCATCTGCGCAAGGGCGTGGCCGCCGTGGTCATGCACCACCTGCTCGGTGAAGCGCAGCGACGTCGTTACCGGCGGCTGAGCCTCGAAACAGGCTCGATGGACGCCTTTGGCCCCGCGCGTGCGCTGTATGCCCGATTCGGCTTCCGCACATGCGGCCCTTTCGCCGATTACGTCGAGGATCCCTACAGCGTGTTCATGACGCTGGAACTATAGTGCTCTCCACGAGACCCGCAGCGCGTGTCCGGTAGCGCCCAATCCAGAGATCGCAAACCATGTCCGTTCGCATCGTTCGACTCGGCTCCGGCAGAGGCCCCGGTGAGGGGCTGCGCATCGGAACCGTGCGCAGGCCGCCGCGTGGTGTGCCCAAATCCGCGCATGCGTCGCAGAACTGGTACGACGTGTGGCTGCCCAACCTCGCGCCGAGCGCGCCCCTGGTCAAGGCAGCGCTGGACGCACGCAGCGCTAGCGAGTGGACATCCTTCGTGAGGAAATACCGCGCCGAAATGGCGGCGCCGGACAGCGCCAGGATTCTCGATCTGCTGGCTGCGCTGTCGCACCACGCCGATTTTTCGGTCGGATGTTACTGTGTCGACGAATCGCGCTGCCACCGTTCGGTGCTGCGTGCGCTGCTCGAAGAGCGCGGTGCCGTGGTAGCGGACAGTGCGCGCCGATGACCACCCCGCGTCAAGGTATGCGGCAGGCTTCCCAATTCGCCTCTCATCGGCTATGTTGGACGGCAGTCATGGTTGGCGCTGCGGGCGGAATGACGGGAGGCGCATTGCTGTTCTCGATCCAAGGGTCAGGCGAGGGAATCGTCGTACCTCGGGAGGAGTAGCGGGTGCAAACACTCGTACAGGTCGTCTGCAATCCCGGGCGCAGTGTGCGCGACGCGATCGCGAATGATCCGAAGCTCGATGCCCACGAATTCGAAATCGTGCTCGAGCGCAAGGCGGGACGTGCTCCCGGCTGGACCAAGCTGCGCAGCCGCGCCAAAGGCCGGCGTGGATCCATCAACATCCAATGGAACGCAGCGACCAAGGTCCTGGCGTGCCGCGTCGTGAACAAGGGATCGGGAAAGCCGAATCTGATCATCGGTGATTTCGTGGATTATCTATTGCGGCGGCATCGTCGCCGCGTCAAGCTGATCACCGTCATCCCGGACTAGGACCGCGCTCGGCTAATACTCGTCATTCATGAACGGCAACGATTCACCGGTTGCGCGCTACGGCGCGGTCGCGCAAGCTTTGCACTGGATAACTGCCATTCTAGTGCTGATCGCCTTCATCTACGGTCCGGGCGGGTCCGAGCAGCGTGTGTACTCAGCGGCGAAGGATGCGGACCGCCAGCTCCACGAGACGCTGGGACTATGCGTGCTCGTGCTAACCGCGATCCGTCTCGCGTGGCGTGTGGTGGAACCGCGCCCGGACCCCCCACCGGTTGCACGATGGCTGGGCAGTCTCGCCACCTTCGTGCGCTGGCTGCTCTATGTGCTCCTGTTCGCCGTGCCACTGACCGCAATCAGCGGTGCCTGGCTGGAGGGTCATCCGCTGACGCTGCTCGGCGGCGTCGAGATCACGGGGCCGATCTCTGCGCAGCACGACAACGGCGCGCGCATTGCGAGTCTGCATCCCTGGCTCGGCGACACCATTCTGTGGGTCGCGGGTTTCCATGCGCTCGCCGGCATCGTGCACCATTTCATTCTGAAGGACAGCGTGCTCGTCACCATGCTTCCCGCCTGGATGCTTCGTTCACCCGCGACGACGCCAAAATGAGCGTGCTGACAGCATGATCAGCATCGAGTCCGCGCAGCAACTTTTCGATCCGCTTCTGCCGGGGCTGCTCGGCGTACGCATCGTGGAGCTTTCCGCCGAGCGCGTCGTGGGGGAGCTGCACGTTCGCCCCGACCTTTGCACCACCGGCGGCGTGCTGCACGGCGGTGCCTCGATGGCTTTTGCGGATACGCTGGGGGCGATCGGCACGCTGTTCAACCTGCCCGAAGGCAAGCGCACGACCACCACCGATTCGAGCACGAAGTTCATTGGCGCTGCGAAAGTGCACACCACCGTCGTCGGCGACTGCGTGGCGCTGCATCGCGGCCGGACCACGATGGTATGGCAGACGCGCATCACCTCGCCGGAGGGCAAGCTCTGCGCGGTCGTCACGCAGACGCAGCTCATCCTCGGTTGAGTTCCGATGTCGATGAACGAGAGCCACAGTGGCGCCGAGCCGACGCGCACCGAAATCGACCAGCTCGACGGTCCGACGCTCCTCGAGTTCGGTACCGCGTGGTGCGGATACTGTCGCGCAGCGCAGCCGCTGATCGGCGAGGCGCTGGCCACACACCCGGCGGTGCGACACCTCAAGATTGCCGACGCCAGCGGGCGGCGCCTGGGGCGATCTTTCAAGGTGAGGCTCTGGCCGACGCTGGTCTTCCTGCGCGATGGCCATGAAATCGCACGTGTGGTTCGTCCACGCGATGCCGACGCCATTCACAGCGCGCTTGCGCAGATTGATGCCTTCTAAAGGAACCCCATGTGCCGCAACATCAAAATTCTGTTCAATTTCGAACCGCCGGTCACCGACGACGAGATCCGCGCCGCGTCGCTGCAATTCGTGCGCAAGGTCAGCGGATTCAACAAGCCGTCGAAGGCCAACGAGGCCGCATTCCAGCGCGCGGTCGACGAGATCGCGGCGGCGTCACACCACCTTCTTCATTCGCTGGAGACGACTGCCCCGGCGCGCAACCGCGAGCAGGAAGCCGCGCGGGCGCATGCGCGTGCAGAGCTTCGCTTTTCGCCGCGCCGCCAAGGCGCATAAATGATGAGCGAGCCCGCGACGCTCGCGCACCCGCTGGCGCTGTCGATTCAACGCCGGCATGTGTCCAGCGGATCACCTGCATGAGGTCCATTCAGGTCAAGGTCAAGCCCAGTGCGCGAGTCAGCACGCTCGAGCAGGCAGACGACGGCACCTGGGTCGCGTGCCTCAAGTCGGCGCCGGTCGATGGCAAGGCCAATGACGAGCTGATCGCCCTCGTTGCGCGCCGGTTCGGCTGCCGGCGCGCGGACGTGTCGATCAGGAGTGGCGCCGGCGGCCGGATCAAGCTGATACGAATCGAGGCCCATGAGGCGTCGCCCGCCGTTGCCGTGCGCTATCCAAAGGAAAGACGATGATCCACTCCGGCGGTTGTCATTGCGGACGGGTGCGCTTCGACGTCGAAGCGCCTGCGCGCCTGAGCGTGCTCGACTGCAACTGCTCTATGTGCGCGAAAACGGGCTACCTGCACCTTATTGTGCCCAAGGCCAACTTCCGCTTGCTGCAGGGCGGCGAGCATCTCACCACCTATATGTTCAACACTGGCGTCGCCAAGCATCTGTTCTGCTCGGTGTGCGGAATCAAATCTTTCTACGTTCCGCGCTCGCATCCCGACAGCTACAGCGTGAATGCGCGCTGCTTGGACAACGTCAGCATCGAAGCCATGACCATCGAGCCCTTCGACGGGCGCGAATGGGAGCGCGCGCAAGCCGCCGCGCAGCGATAGGACCAGCTCATCCGTGCACCGCGCGCGAGTCGACCGGCGCCTCGGCGCGGTCGTTCATGCCGTAGTCCCGGATCACGGCAGCGACGCGCAGCGAGTAGTCGGCGAAGATCGATTGGCGACCGAGCTCCTGCGTGCGCCGGTGCGCCTCGACGTTGCGCCACCGCTGCACCGCGTCCTCGTCGCGCCAGTACGACAGCGAAAGAAATTTGCCCGGCTGGGTCAGGCTTTCGAAGCGCTCGACCGAGATGAATCCATCGATATTCTCAAGCGCCGGTTTCAGTCGCGCGGCCGCGTCGAAATACGCCTGTTTGCGCTCGGGATGTGGTTGCACTTCGAAGATCACGGCGATCATGTGCCCTCCTTCGCTGCGCGTGCAGCGATGCGAAATGTCGAGTCGACTGTCTCCAGAAAACTGCGCCGCTCGCGCAGGATGAAGCGCTGTTTCTGCGCGAAGGCGAAATTGGCGCGCCCTTCCGGATCGGCCTTCAGGCGTGCCCGGTAGGCTTCGTAGGCAGCTAGGCTTTCGAAAGCGATCAGGCCCCACGCGACGTCGTTGGTCCCTTCGTGCGGGAGGAAGTAGCCGATCAGCTCGCCGCCGCAGCGCGGGATGATCGTCGCCCAGCGCTCCGCGTATTGCCGGAACGCCTCGCGCTGAAAGGGGTCGATGTCGTAGCGTATGAAACAAGTGACCGACATGGCGGTACTCCGCATTGCAACGACGTCACGATACCCCATTGCGGCACGGCGATGGTTCGTCTATCATCGAACCATGAAAGACGGCCCCAACATTGTCGGGATCGCCGCGCTGATCGGCGATCACGCGCGGGCCGAAGTGCTCACCGCGCTGATGGGCGATCAGGCGCTCACCGCGACTGAGCTCGCCGACATAGCAGGCGTCACCAAGCAGACCGTCAGCGCGCACCTGGCGAAGCTGGTCGATGCCCGCCTGCTCGCCGTTCAGAACCAGGGGCGTCACCGTTATTTTCGCCTTGCCGACCGTGACGTCGCGCAGTTACTCGAGAGTCTGATGGGGGTCGCATATCGCGCCGGCGCGGTACGCGCGCGTGCGAGTCCGCGCGAGCCGGCGTTGCGCAAGGCGCGCGTGTGCTACGACCATCTCGCCGGCGAGCTCGGCGTGCTCGTCTACGACAGTCTGGAGCAGCGGCTATTGCTGCGCAACGCGGGCGCCCATCCGGAGCTGACTGCGCAGGGCCGGCGTTTTTGCGTCGACCTTGGCATCGACGTCGACGCGCTCGCCCGCGAGCGGCGCGCGCTGTGCCGCGCATGCCTCGATTGGAGCGTGCGACGCAATCATCTGGCCGGCGCGGTCGGCGCCGCGGTGCTGACCCGATGCATCGACGCGGGCTGGGCCCGCCGCGACAAAAACTCGAGGGTTGTCAATTTCTCGCCGGCTGGCGAGAATGCCTTTAGAGGACTGTTCGCACTTTCCCGGCATTGAACGCGCGCCGCATTCATCGCCCGCCTCGTCGATCGTTTGCCCCCGGAGAGGTCCATGCCACTCGTCACCGTCACCGTTCGCAAGCCCAAGACCTCCGCGTTCAAGACGTCGGTACTCGACTCGGTGCAGGCGGCGCTGATTGCCACCGGGGTTCCCGCAACCGACAAGTTCCATCGCGTGATTGAGCTCGACGCCGATGATTTTCGCTTCGATCCGGGATACCCCGATCTCAAGACCTCGCGCAACGACGATTTCGTTCTCATCGAGATCCTGTGGTCGGTCGGACGCAGCGTCAAGGTAAAGAAAAAATTTCTCGAGGAGCTCATGGCCAGCCTTTCCAGCACGGGCTTCGATCCCGAGAACGTGCTCGTCGTCTTCAAGGAAACGACCTGGGAAAATTGGGCTTTCGGCGGCGGCCGTCTGATTCACGTCTGAGCCCGAACGCGCCGGTTGCCTGATCCAAAAAGTCACACCGCTTTTTCGCAAAGGGATATGCGTTGATCCTCGAAATTGCTACGCTCAACGTGCGTGCGGGAGCCACGCGCGATTTCGAGACGGCGTTCGTGCAGGCCTCACCCATCATCGCAGGCATGCCGGGCTACGTTTCGCACGAGCTGCAGCGCTGCCTCGAAGCCGGCAACCGTTACGTGCTTCTGGTCCGATGGGAAACGCTCGAGGCGCACACGGTGAGTTTTCGTGGTTCGCCACAGTACCAGGACTGGAAGCGATTGCTGCATCACTTCTATGATCCGTTTCCGGTGGTCGAGCATTTCGAACTCGTTGCGCTTGACGCAAAGTCGCGCGAGCCCGTCGCCCCGAAGCCACGGACCTAAGCGTCGCCCGCAACTCGGCGCCGCAGGGAACCAACGATGGACCGTCACGAGCAACCATCCGAGAGCTGGTCGACACCTGGATCACGGCGACCGCGTGCGGTGATCGCGAGCGTGTGTTGAGCCTCATGGCCGATGACGTCGTGTTTTTGGCGGTCGGGTCGCAGCCAATGCGCGGCAAGGCGATCTTCGCGGCGGCGCAGAGAGCACTGGAAGGAGCCCGCATCGAAGCGACCTCGATATACAGGAAATTCGGATATTCGGTGATTGGGCGTATTGCTGGAACAAGCTGTCCGTGACGATCACGCCCGGAGCCGGGAAGGCACCGATCGAACGCGCCGGTAATGTCCTGTCGGTTCTGCGCAAGGAAACCGACGGTCGCTGGGTGATTTTCCGAGACGCCAACTTACTAAGCGTGGTCCCACGTTAGCGGGCATCATCCTTCCCATGGAAAGCTTCTCCGCAACCAGCCTCATCGTGGGCATCTTCACCAGCGCGCTCGGGCTCGCCTACATCACCTACGGAAAGCGCCAGACGAAGTTCGTCGCGCTGCTGTCGGGCGTCGCGCTGTGCGCATACTCTTTTTTCATCGACAGCTGGTTGTGGCTGTGCGTGATCGGCGCGCTGCTGCTGATTGCGCCGTTCATCGTCGATGCCTGAACGAAACTATCTTCCCCGGGACTGTCCATGAACGAGACCATCGCACGCGGCGACACCAGCCATATCTCGATCACTGAAGCGGTCGAGCGGCTTTCCGGCAGCCCGCTGCGGTCGATACCGCTGTTTGCGCACGGATCGCTGCTGGTCAAGTATTACGCGCCGCTCGGCACCGACGCCCAGACACCGCATACACGCGACGAGATTTACGTGGTTGCGCAGGGCCGCGGGCTGTTTTTCGACGGTAGCTCGCGACGCGCCTTTGCGCCGGGCGATCTGCTGTTCGCGGCCGCCGGCGTCACGCACCGCTTCGAGGACTTCTCCGCCGATTTCGGTGTCTGGGTGATGTTCTACGGCCCCGAGAACGGCGAGGAGGAAGTCGCCCCGACGGGGTAGTCGCGCTCCACGCGTGATCGGGCTATCCTCGACGGGCAAAGCGCAGCCATATCGGCGTCCAAAAGGGAGTGACATGAAAACCGAGTTGATGTATCTGGTATGGGTGACAGTACTGACCGCGCTGATGTGGGTGCCGTACGTGCTCGACCGGATGGCGGTGCGAGGCATCATCGATACGGTAGGTTATCCCGACCAGCCGAAGCCTCAGTCGCCGTGGGCTCGGCGCATGCAATCCGCGCACGCCAATGCCGTCGAGAACCTGGTCGTCTTCGCGGTGCTGGTCCTGGTAGCCAACGCCGCGGGCGTGAGCAATGCATCCACGGCATTCGCCGCAGCCTTGTATTTCTGGTCGCGCCTTGCACATGTGCTGGCCTACACCTTGGCCCTCCCTTGGGTGCGTACGCTCGCATTTGTCGGCGGTTTCGCCGCGCAGGTGATCTTCGCCTGGCAATTGCTGGCGCGCTAGGAAGAGATGCTCGAGTTGAGGCCGACCTGCGAGCATTGCAACAAGGCGTTGCCGCCGCACGCGACCGACGCGCGCATCTGCAGCTACGAATGCACATTCTGCGCCCAGTGCGTCGACAACGTTCTCGGCAACGTATGCCCGAACTGTGGCGGTGGATTCGTTCCCCGCCCGGTGCGCCCGTCAAACCGCTGGAAGGGCGACAATTACCTGGGTCACGATCCGGCGAGCACCATGGAACGTCATCGTCCCGTCGATGCGCAGGCGCACGCCCAGTTTGCGGCCCCGATCCGCGGCATCGCGCCGGAGCGGCGGTAGGCCGCGCCGACTTGCCTGGCACAGGCGCTGAGCTGAAAATAGCGCAGTGGAGATTCGACCCATGACCCAATCTTCTTCCGACTTCGAAGCATTTATCGAACGCGCCTGGAACGAGCATGCCGATGCGCCTCAGGCGGTGGCAGAGCGGCTCTCGGCGTCGCTTCATTTGATCGAAAGTTCCGCCCAGGTCGCACCCTACGCGAGGCTGGTGACGCACGTGTTCGGCGAGCATCTGGGCCAGTGGGAGCGAGGCGTCGACATGCTCGGCGTGCTGCGCGGACTGCCCGCCACCGCGGGGGACTCGAGGGCGGCTGCGACCCTGACGCGCTCGGCAGCGGCGCTGCGCTACGCCGGAGGCGCTACCGACGCGCTCGCCGCTCTGCCGGCGGACGACCGCGTATCGGCGCTCGCGACTGCAGCGTCGGCACTTGCGGGGCGCAACGATTTTCGGGGCGCGCTCGGCGCCTACGAACAGGCGCTCGAGCTCGCCGAGGCAGGCCTTCCCGCGCAATCGCCGGCGATTCGCGCGCTTGCCGTCGGCGGCAACAACCTTGCCGCGGCGCTCGAGGAGAAGCCCGAACGCGACGATGTCGAGTCGCGCGGAATGGTGAGGGCCGCGGAAGCAGCGCTTACCTACTGGAAGCAGGCCGGAACTTGGCTCGAGGAGGAGCGCGCCGAATACCGCCTCACGCACAGCCTCCTGCAGGCGGGCGACGCGGCTGCCGCGGTCCGCAGCGCACAGCGCTGCGTCGATGTATGCATCGCCAACGATGCGCCGGCGTTCGAACTGTTCTTCGCGCGCGCCGCGCTGGCGCAGGCACGACGCGCTGTCGGCGATGCCGATGGCTACGAAATCTCGCGCGCCGAGGCACTCGCGCTGTTCGAGCGCGTTCCCGAAAGCGAACGCACCTGGTGCGAGTCCGAACTGCACAAGCTCGACGAGTAGTGTCAGCAGCCTGGGTGGCGTGTGGCACAATGGCCCCGGCGCAAACCCGGTACCCGCCTGCCGCAAACACTCCATCGATGACCTTCTGCTCTCCTTTCGACGACGGTTCGCGCAGTACGCCATGAGCGAGGCTGCCGAGCTGCGAGCGCTGCGTGGTGTCGGCGGGGCGATCTTGATCGGAGTGGCTGTGGTCTCATCGCTGGCGCGGCGTGGATGCTCGTCTTCACGGAATTCGCGATCGTCCCGGCGGACACGCCTTATCCCGACCCTTATCCCGACGGCTGGACTTCGCTCACTTCGGGCGCGCAGGTTGCCTGGCTTCGCGAGCACACCGTGGTCCTGTCCGGTTTTACGGCGCTGGAGTACATTGCCACGCACTTCGCGCAATACGCCAAGCATGTGTACATGATCTTCGGTCTGAGCGTGTTCGCAGCGCTGTGCGCTTCGCTGGCATCCCGACATGCCCACCGCGACCCGCCCTGACCCGCGCCCGTCGCAGGCGCCGGCCGGTCCCGCGACCGCGAGTCGCTTGCTGCTGTTCGGGTTGCCGGTGCTGGCGCTGTTCGCCTGCGTCTGGGTCACTCGCGTATTCATCGCCGTCGACGTCGTAACGCAGGTGCTGCACATGACGGGGCTCAAGTCGATCGCCGCGGTGGCCGTGGTTGGCGCGATGCTGCCTTCGCTCCCGCTCGGGCTCGCCTACGGATTGCTGCGCCCACGCCCCGTCGCGGCGTCTGCCGTGTGCGTCGCGCTCGGCGCCTGCGTGCTGGAGCTCGCATTCGCGTCGCTGACCGTGCCCTGGTGGTCGTTCTTCACGTGGTGGGTGCTGCCGCTGGAATGCGCGATCGTGCTGTTCATCTTCCCGCTCGCGTCGATGCTCGGCGCGCGCTGCGCGCCGCGCGCCGATGCGCGTCTGCGGCGCCGTGCGGGCGCAGCGATTTTCGGAGTGCTGACGCTGTGCGCGGTGGTCTGGCCGTTGCTGCAGGGGTGCGTGCGCAACGGCAGCTGCGGATCCGCTTGAGCTGGACACATGCCCGGTGCGCACCAACGCCGCGCGAACGTCAGTACGCTCGCGGCGACTCTCGAAAATAACTTCTCGCATGGACATGCTGCTCGTTCTGGCGGTCGGACTCGTTGCAGGAACGATCAGCGGAATTGTCGGATTCGGTTCGTCGATCATGCTGATGCCGGTGCTCGTCCTCGTCTTCGGACCCCTGCAGGCCGTGCCGATCATGGCGATCGCCGCGATCATCGGCAACGCGTCGCGCATTCTGGTGTGGTGGCGGGAGGTCGACTGGCGCGCCGTCGCAGCGTATTCGATCACCGCGGCGCCCGCCGCTGCCGTGGGCGCGCGAACGCTGCTGGTGCTGCCGCCGAAGCTGATCGAAGCGGCACTCGGGGTCTTTTTCCTGGCGATGATTCCGGTGCGGCGCTGGCTCGGCTCGCATCATCGCAGGGTCACGCACGCGCAACTCGCGATCATCGGCGTATTCGTCGGCTTTCTCACCGGTATCGTCGCCACCACCGGACCGATCACCGCCCCTATCTTTCTCGCCCATGGCTTGGTCAAGGGAGCGTTCGTCGCCAGCGAAGCAGCCGGTTCGCTTGCGGTGTATGTCACGAAGGCCGCGGTGTTTCGCACCTTCGGCGCGCTTCCGATCGAAGCCGTCGCCAACGGCGTGGTGATCGGGGGTTCACTCATGGCAGGTTCGCTGCTGGCCAAGCGTTTCGTCCTCAAACTCGAGCCGTCGCAGTTCCGGCTGATGATGGATGCGCTCCTGCTCATCGCGGGGATCACGCTGCTGTGGAGCGCGCTGGCCTAATTGCCGCCTTCGCCGACGCCATGCGCGGCAGTTCGGTACGCGCATGATCGAGATTCGCGCGCTGTCGCGCGCCGACGCGCCGGCGTACTGTGCGCTGCGCCTGCGCATGCTGCGCGAGTGTCCCGAGGCCTTCACGTCGAGCTTCGAAGAGGACTCGGTCAAGCCCATGTCCTGGACTGAAGCGCGCCTGAGCGCCCCGCCCCAGTCCCCGCACAATTTCGTGCTCGGCGCATTCGCTGGCGAGACGCTGATCGGGAGCGTCGGGCTGGCGGTCGAGGATCGCATCAAGCAGCGACACAAGGCGCTGTTGTTCGGCATGTTCGTCGCACCCGAGGCCGCGGGACGCGGGGTCGGACGCACCCTGTTGGCCGCGTGCGTCGAGCGTGCGCGCAGCATCCCCGATCTCGAGCTCGTCAACCTGACGGTCACCACGTCCAACGAGCGAACCTACGGATTCTATGCAGCCGCGGGCTTCCGCACTTTCGGCATCGAGGAAAATGCCATCCGCGTCGGCGGTGTCTATCATGCCAAGGCGCATATGGTCCTGACGCTGCATCCGGCGCACGGGGCGATCTAAAAAAGGCGCGAGCACCTTGGGTGGCGGCGACCGGCGTGCCGGGCTAGACTGTCGCAACACGCGGCTATGCGGCCGGGGATCGCGTCGTGGCGCGGCAGTGCGGGAACCGTGTGAAAGGGGAACGGCCATGCAAAGTCAGAACATCCTGATCGGAATCTGCGCGGCAGCGCTTGCGATGCCAAGCATCGCCGCGGCGCAATCGCCGGCACCCGGTACCGCGCAAGCGGTCGTCGCGCCGGCTGCCGCGGCGCCGGACGACAGCCAGGGGGGCGCACCGCACAAGGGTCGATGGCTGAAGGCGGATGCGCGCGTCTGCCTGGAGTTTCCGACCAACATGCAGATCGTCAAATGCTCGGAAAAATATCGGTGAGATCGGCCGCTTCGGTCCGCGTTCGACCCACGATCGACGTCGGCCGGGTCTGAAGCGTCGCGGCGCCCCAGCAGTCAGTTATGCGCATCGACCGGCTCGATCACTTCGTGCTCACCGTGGCCGATATTGATGCGAGCTGCGCGTTCTACAGCCGAGTGCTGGGCATGCAGGTGGTCGAGTTCGGGAACCGTCGCAAGGCGCTCGTCTTCGGACGCCAGAAGATCAATCTCCATCGCAGTGGCGCGGAATACGTACCGCACGCCGATCGTCCGACGCCGGGCTCGGCTGATGTGTGCCTCATCACGACGACGCCACTCACCGAAGCCCTCGTCGAGGTCAAGGCGCATGGCATCGCGGTGATCGAGGGCCCGGTGGAGCGCACCGGCGCGACCGGGCCCATCAGCTCGTTCTACTTTCGTGATCCCGACGGCAATCTCATCGAAGTGTCCAACTACGCGGGCGCCTGAACGGCCCAGTGGGGTCGCCGCGCATGAGCATCGAGTTACCATTTGCGCTGCGACTGGCGGCACCCGACGATGTGGGCGCGCTCGAAGATCTCATCGCACTGTCGACGCGCGCACTGCAGGCGCCGTACTACTCGCGCGAGCAGATAGACGGCGCTCTCGGTACCGTCTTCGCGGTCGACCGGCAGCTGATCGCCGACCGCACTTACTTTGTCGCGCATTCCGGCGCAACGCTGTCCGGTTGCGGCGGATGGAGCCGGCGCAAGACGCTGTTCGGCGGCGACGCGGGTCGCGATGCGACGCAGGACGCGCTGCTCGACCCAGCTCGCGACGCTGCTCGCATCCGTGCGTTTTTCGTCCATCCCGAGTGCGCGCGGCGCGGCATCGGCACGGCGATCCTCGACGCCTGCGAGCGGGCAGCCGCGAAGGCCGGATTCACCGAGCTGGAGCTGGTCGCGACACTCGCCGGGGTACCGCTTTACCGCTGCGGCGGGTTCCTCGCAACCGAATCCTTCGACATCACCTTGCCCAACGGCTTGACGATGCCCGCGGTGCGCATGCACAAGACGATCGCGGCGCACGCCAGGCCGGACGGGTAGAATGCGCGCATGCTTACGTTGACCCCGGCTCAGCGCCGCGAACTGCGCGCCAAGGCGCACCATCTGCACCCCGTCGTGATCGTCGGCCAGCACGGGCTGAGCGACAAGGTGCTGCGCGAGATCGACGTCAACCTGCGCGCGCACCAGCTCATCAAGGTGCGCGTGTTCAGCGATGAGCGCGACGACCGCGACGCGCTGCTGCAGCGCATTTGCACGGAGCTCGACGCGGCTTCGGTGCAGCATATCGGCAAGCTGTTCGTCATCTGGCGCCCGGCACCCGAGCAGTCGCCTGCCGACGAGCAGGAAGAACGCGACGCGCGATCCAAGCCTTCCGCGGGCCGACGTCGCGTCGGCGCAGCCCAGAAGGCGAAGGGAGAATCGATGGCGAAGTCCACACCGCAAGCGCGCCGCCCTAGGAGCCCGCTTGCGCGCGCCACGCGCGGAAAGACGCCACGCGCGCCGGCCAGCATCGGACGCACGCCGAGTGAACAGGCGCGACGGCGCCGCAAGGGCATCTAGCGCGGCAGGACGATCCACAGCCGCGGATCAGATGTAGCGAACGCCCAGCACCTCGTATTCGCGCACGCCCGCCGGCGCCTGCACCTGCGCGATGTCGCCAACGCTCTTGCCGATCAGCGCGCGCGCGATGGGCGACTCGATCGAGATCTTGTTGTCCCTGATGTCGGCCTCGTCATCGCCCACGATCTGGTAACACACCGCCGTCCCGCTGGCCATGTCCTCGAGATCGACGGTGGCGCCGAACACGATGCGGCCGTCAGCGTCCACCGCCTTTGGGTCGACGATCTGCGCCAGCGCCAGATTGGCCTCCAGACGCGAGATCCGACCCTCGACGAAGCCTTGGCGCTCCTTGGCGGCTTCGTACTCGGCGTTCTCGGACAGGTCGCCGTGCGAGCGCGCCTCGGAGATGGCCGCGATGACCGCGGGGCGGTCGATCGTCTTCAGGCGATGCAGTTCGGCCTTGAGCTTTTCAGCGCCGGCGACGGTCAGTGGGATTCGGGAAGGGCTCATAAGTCCAGACCAAAGAAAAAACCGGGCAGACGCACCCGGTCATGGCTCGCACGGTCATGTTAGCGCAAACGGCGTTGCAATGCAGCCGTTCGGACGCCCACCGAGTGCAGCTCTCCGTAGAGCCAGCCCTCAGTGCAGCCTTTTCAGCAGCGCCTGCGTGGAGTATGGAACAAGCTCGCGCATGCCCTGCATGCCGGTAGCGGCCGCGCGTGCGCCGGCGATGGTCGTGTATGTGGGAATCTGGTCGTTGAGCGCGGCGCGCCGGATCGCGTAGCTGTCCTGGATCGCGCTGCGCTTTTCCTCGACGGTGTTGATTACGAGCGCGATCTCGTCGTTGAGCAGCATGTCGACGATGTGCGGCCGGCCCTCGGCAACCTTGTTGACCGCGGTTACCGGAAGGTTCGCCGCCGCCAGCGCCGCCGCGGTGCCGCGCGTGGCCACCAGCGTGAAGCCCAGCGCGTGCAGCGTGCGCGCGACATCGATCACCTTCGCCTTGTCGGGGTTCTTCACGCTGACGAATACCTTGCCGGCGCGCGGCAGGCGGACACCGGCGGCGAGCTGCGACTTGAGGAACGCCTCGGCAAAGGAGTCGCCCACCCCCATGACCTCGCCGGTGGACTTCATTTCCGGGCCAAGGATAGTGTCGACGCCAGGAAACTTGATGAACGGAAACACCGCTTCCTTCACCGAGAAGTACGGCGGCACGATTTCACCCGAAATCGATTGGCTTGCGAGCGTTTGCCCGACCATGCATCGGGCGGCGATCTTGGCCAGCGGCCGCCCGGTCGCCTTCGAGACATACGGAACGGTGCGCGAGGCGCGCGGGTTGACCTCGAGCACGTACACCACGCCATGTCCAGCGTTGTCCGGCGGAAACTGGATCGCGAACTGAACGTTCATCAGGCCGACGACGTTGAGGCCGTGCGCCATCGCGACCGTCTGCCGGCGAAGCTCGTCCTGCAATTGCGCCGACAGCGAGAACGGCGGCAGCGAGCACGCTGAATCGCCGGAATGAACGCCGGCCTGCTCGATATGTTCCATGATGCCGCCGATGACGACGTCCTTCCCGGCGGGATTGGCATCGACCAGCGCATCGACGTCGACCTCGATCGCATCGTTGAGAAAACGGTCGAGCAACACCGGCGAATCGTTGGACACCTTGACCGCCTCGCGCATGTA
The DNA here is from genome assembly GCA_963816915.1 of uncultured beta proteobacterium. Classification (GTDB taxonomy): domain Bacteria; phylum Pseudomonadota; class Gammaproteobacteria; order Burkholderiales; family Casimicrobiaceae; genus PALSA-1003. The sequence continues at coordinate 390,775 of CAWFMK010000002.1, read as the reverse complement.
GCGTTCGAGGTCGCGCGGCTCGTGCACGATTTCCATGGCGCGACCGCCAAGCACATACGACGGGCGCACCACCAGCGGATAGCCGATCTGCTCGGCGGCGGCCATAGCCTCGGCCTCGGTGCGCGCCGTGCGGTTGGGCGGCTGCAGCAACCCCAGCCGGTGCAGCATCTGCTGGAAGCGCTCGCGGTCTTCCGCCATGTCGATCATGTCGGGCGTGGTGCCGATGATGGGCACGCCGTTGGCCTCGAGGTCGCGCGCCAGCTTGAGCGGCGTCTGGCCGCCGTACTGCACGATCACCCCGAGCGGCTTCTCGACATGCACGATCTCGAGCACGTCCTCGAGCGTGAGCGGCTCGAAGTACAGCCGGTCGGAGGTGTCGTAGTCGGTGGAGACGGTCTCCGGATTGCAGTTGACCATGATCGTCTCGTAGCCGTCCTCGCGCAGCGCCAGCGCCGCATGCACGCAGCAATAGTCGAACTCGATGCCCTGGCCGATGCGGTTGGGTCCGCCGCCGAGCACGATCACCTTCCTGCGACCGGTGGGCGCGGCCTCGCACTCGTCTTCGTAGGTCGAGTACATGTAGGCGGTGCGCGTGGCGAATTCCGCCGCGCAGGTGTCGACGCGCTTGTAGACGGGCCGGATGTCCAGAGAATGGCGGCGGGCGCGCACCTCGGTCTCGCTCGTCTGCCACAGGTGCGCGAGCCGACGATCGGAAAATCCCATGCGCTTGAGCGAGCGCAGCTCGTCGCGCGAGAAGTCGGCGAGCTTGCGCTTCTCGACGTCGAGCTCGGTGTCGACGATTTCCTTGATCTGGGTGAGGAACCAGCGGTCGATCTTGGTATGCGCGTAGACCTCCTCGATCGGCATGCCGATCGCCATAGCGTCCGCGACGTACCAAAGCCGTTCGGCGCGCGGATACGCGAGCTCGTCGGCGATGGTGTCCGGGTCGACCGTCTTCAGGTTGAAGCCGTCGACACCGGTCTCGAGGCCGCGCAGCGCCTTTTGCAGCGACTCCTGGAAGGTGCGGCCGATGGCCATCACCTCGCCCACCGATTTCATCTGCGTGGTGAGGCGGTCGTCGGCCTGTTTGAATTTCTCGAACGCGAAGCGCGGCACCTTGGTGACGACATAGTCGATCGTCGGCTCGAAGGAGGCCGGGGTGTGGCCGCCAGTGATGTCGTTTCTGAGCTCGTCGAGCGTGTAGCCGACCGCCAGCTTGGCGGCGACCTTGGCAATGGGAAAGCCCGTCGCCTTCGATGCAAGCGCGGACGAGCGTGACACGCGTGGGTTCATCTCGATTACGATCATGCGGCCGTCGTCGGGATTGATCGCGAACTGCACGTTCGACCCGCCGGTATCGACGCCGATCTCACGCAGCACGGCGATCGAGGCATCGCGCATGATCTGGTATTCCTTGTCGGTGAGCGTCTGCGACGGCGCCACCGTGATCGAGTCGCCGGTGTGCACGCCCATCGGGTCGAGGTTCTCGATCGAGCACACGATGATGCAGTTGTCCTTCTTGTCGCGCACCACCTCCATCTCGAATTCCTTCCACCCGAGCAGCGACTCCTCGATCAGGAGCTCGCGCGTGGGCGAAAGATCGAGACCACGCTTGCACATCTCGACGAACTCGTCCTTGTTGTAGGCGATGCCACCGCCGGTGCCGGCGAGCGTGAAAGAGGGACGGATCACCGCGGGGAACCCGATGTCGGCCTGCACCTCAAGCGCCTGCGCGATGTCGTGCGCGATCCCCGAGCGCGCCGAGCCCAGCCCGATGCGGGTCATCGCCGCCTTGAACTTCTCGCGATCCTCGGCCTTGTCGATCGCCTTGCGCGTCGCGCCGATCAGCTCGACGTCGAAGCGCGTAAGCACGCCCTCGCGCGCCAGGTCCAGCGCGCAGTTGAGAGCGGTCTGCCCGCCCATGGTCGGCAGCAGCGCGTCGGGACGCTCCTTCTCGATGATCTTGGCCACCATCGGCCAGGTGATGGGCTCGATATAGGTGACGTCGGCCATTTCCGGGTCGGTCATGATCGTCGCCGGATTGGAGTTCACCAGGATGACGCGATACCCCTCCTCACGCAGCGCCTTGCACGCCTGCGCGCCCGAATAGTCGAACTCGCACGCCTGTCCGATAACGATCGGACCGGCACCGATGATCAGGATCGATTCGATGTCGGTGCGCTTGGGCATGTCAGTCGGGATTCTTCATCTGGACGCGCCGTTCCATGAGCGTGATGAAGCGATCGAACAGGTAACCCATGTCGTGCGGTCCGGGGCTCGCCTCCGGATGCCCCTGGAAGCTGAACGCGGGCTTGTCGGTAAGCGCGATGCCCTGCAGGCTGCCGTCGAACAGCGACACGTGCGTCACTCGCACATTCGATGGCAGCGTCGACGCGTCCACCGCGAAACCGTGGTTCTGGCTGGTGATCAGCACCTGGCCGGTGTCCCGGTCGAGCACAGGATGGTTGGCGCCGTGATGGCCGAATTTCATCTTCAGTGTCTTTGCGCCGCAAGCGAGCCCGAGCAGCTGGTGTCCCAGACAGATGCCGAACGTCGGAAGCGATGTCGAGAGAAAGTCACGAATCGCCTCGATCGCATAGCTGCACGGCTCGGGATCACCCGGTCCATTGGCGAGGAATACGCCATCGGGCTCGAGTGCGCGCACAGCGCTCGCCGTCGTTTGCGCCGGCACCACCGTCAGCCGGCAGCCGCGCGCCGCCAGCATGCGCAGGATGTTGTGCTTGACCCCGTAGTCATAGGCAACCACATGGAATCGGGGGTCGGCGACGGCTGCGTAGCCGCTACCCAGCGACCACGTTCCGGCGTTCCACTCATACGGCGCGCTGCAGCTCACCACCTTGGCCAGATCCAGCCCCGACATCGACGGCGCTGCGCGTGCACGCGCGAGCGCGAGGGTTTGCTCGGCGTCGCCGACATTCGGCCCAGCGATGATGCAGCCGTTTTGCGCGCCCTTTTCGCGAAGCATGCGCGTGAGCTTGCGCGTGTCGATGTCGCTGATGCCGGCGACACCGGCATCGCGGAGGTACGACGACAGGTCCTGCGTCTTGCGCCAGCTCGAGGCCACGCGCGGCAGGTCGCGGATGATGAGCCCGGCGGCGTAGACCTCGCCCGATTCGACGTCTTCGGTGTTGACGCCGGTGTTGCCGATATGCGGATAGGTCAGGGTGACGATCTGTCCCGCATACGAGGGATCGGTGAGGATTTCCTGGTAGCCCGTCATCGCCGTGTTGAACACGACTTCGCCGACGCTCGAACCGTGCGCGCCGATGCCGCGGCCGCGAAAAATCGTCCCGTCGGCGAGCGCGAGCAGCGCAGGGACGGTGGCAGCAGACAAGGGTGATCCTCGATATGAGCGGTGGACGTGCAAAGCGGGGAAGGCTTGTGGCCTACCCCGCTAAGGTTGCGAATTATACCTCAGGCGCGAATCGGACTCAATCGCGAGCCGCCGTTGTCCGCTAGTACGCCACGCTGAATCCGCCGTCGACGAACAGGACGTGCCCAGTGACATAGTCGGCCGCCGACGAAGCGAGGAATACCGCCGCGCCGGCGATCTCCGGCGGCTCGCCCCAGCGCCCCGCCGGCGTGCGGTTGGCGACCCACGCGGAGAACTCGGCGTTGGCGATCAGCGGCGCGTTCATGTCGGTCCTGAAGAATCCGGGCGCGATGCCGTTGACCTGCACGTTGTGCGGCGCGAGCTCGACCGCGAGCGCGCGTGTGAGCATCTGCAACCCGCCCTTGCTGACCGCATAGGGCACGATGTTCGGACGCCCGATCTCGCTCGCCAGCGAACAGATGTTGATGATCTTGCCGCGACGTCGCGCGCGCATGCCGGGTATGACGGCCTTGGCGACGAAGAACGGCGCATCGAGATTGGCCGCCATGAGCCGCCGCCAGTCATCGACCGAAAACGCGTCGAGCGCGGCGCGCTGGTTCATCGCCGCGTTGTTGACGACGATGTCGAACGCCCCGGTCTCGCGCTCGAGGCGGGCGATGGTGTCGTCGACGGCAGCCGCGTCGCTGACGTCGAACGCTACCGCGCTCGCATCGATACCATCGCGCTGCAACGCCGATACCGCCGCGTCGAGCTTGTCGCGGTTGCGGCCGTTGACAACGACGCGCGCGCCGGCCTGCCCCAGACCGCGCGCCATCGCCAGGCCGAGGCCTCCGCCACCGCCGGTGACCAGCGCGCGACGCCCCGACAGGTCGAAAGGATGCGCCATCGCGCAGCCGCTCAGCGCAGGCCGAGCACGTCGCGCATGTCGAACCAGCCGGTCTCGCCGCGTGCGCGACGCTCGGCGACGAAACGCGCGGCGCGCAGCGCGCCCTGCGCGAAATTCATGCGCGAGCCAGCGCGATGCGTGAGCTCGATGCGCTCGCCGTCACCAGCGAAGATCACCGTATGTTCGCCGACGACATCGCCGCCGCGAAGCGTCGCGAAACCGATGCTTTTCGACTTGCGCTCGCCGGTGACGCCGTGGCGGGCGAACACGCCGTCGCGCGCCAGCTTTCGACCGAGCGCACCGGCAGCGGTTTCTCCGAGCTTGAGCGCCGTTCCGGAGGGCGCATCGATCTTGTGGCGGTGGTGCATCTCGACGACTTCCACGTCGTAATCGTCACCGAGTCGTTGCGCGGCGATCTCGACCAGCTTGGTAAGCACCGTCACGCCTACGCTCATGTTCGGCGAGAACACGATGGGTATGCGCGCCGAATGCGCGCGCAACGTGCGCTGGTCGGCATCGCTCAGTCCGGTCGTCCCGACTACTGCCGCCACACCCGCGCTCGCGCACGCCACGACGTGCGCAAGCGTGCCCTGCGGCCGCGTGAAGTCGATGAGCACGTCGGCAGCGCCGACGGCAGCAACCACGTCCGTTCCGACGATGACTCCGGTACGGCGTCCGAAACGCTCGCCGGCATCGCATCGCGCGAGCGCGCTGTCCGCGACGTCGACGGCACTGCCGAGCACGATATCGGTCGTGCCCAGCACCGCATCGATCAGCGTCTGGCCCATGCGACCGCTTGCGCCGGCGATGGCAACGCGCACAGGCGCGGCTGCGCTGCCGGCTACTGACCCCACCACCAGCCCATTTTTCTCAGCCATTGGACCAACCAGTTCTCATCGTCGGTCTTGGGCGCAATCGATAGCGACTTGTCGATCCTGGTATCGCTGCTGCCGGCGCGCGCAACTTCGACCGGAGGCGGCGGCGCTTCGTCGCCTTCCCAGCGCGCCACTTTGTCGTCGACGAAATACACCGTGAATTGACGCTGCTCCAGCACGCGTCCCTGGCGGTCGAACAGGTAGAGATAGTCCCAGCGGTTGGCGTGGAAAGGGTCCGCGAGGAGCGGCGTGCCCAGCGCCATGCGCACCTGTTGCTGGGTTTGCCCGACCTTGAGCCGGTCGACCTGATCCTGTGTGATGTAATTGCCCTGATTGACGTCCAGCTTGTAGACGCCGATGCTGGGAAACCAGGTGCAGCCGCCCAGCATCAGGGCGATGATGGCTACGGCGCAGACGCGTGCGCGCATGGAACTTCCACTGCCAAAAAACGACTGGAAACTATATCATAGGAGGGCATCGGCACGCGCCTCCGCGTGCCGGAGCATCGACCATGTCGACCCCGCAAGATCTCAAGACCGTCGGCCTCAAGGCAACGCTGCCACGGCTCAAGATCATCAATCTATTCGAGCAGAGCAAGGTCCGGCACCTCACCGCCGAGGATGTCTATCGCCAGCTGCTGGCGGACGGTCTGGACGTCGGGCTCGCCACGGTCTATCGCGTGCTGACGCAGTTCGAGCAGGCGGGATTGCTGGTGCGCCATCACTTCGAGACCGGCAAGGCCGTTTTCGAGCTCAACCAGGGCGGACACCACGATCATCTGGTGTGCATGCAATGCGGACGCGTCGAGGAGTTTTTCGACAACGAGATCGAAAAGCGCCAGCTCAGGATCGCGCGCGAGCGCGGGTTCGATATCCGAGAACATGCGTTGTATCTCTACGCCGAGTGCATCAAGCCGGCGTGCCCGTACCGCAAGTCGGGCGGTCAATAGTTCGACGCGTTTGGCGGCACGCGGCCGCCGGGCAACGCCATCATGAAGGCTCGTGACGATTGAAGTCGCGCAGCCTGAACCCCATCAACCATAGCGCGGCGAAATAGCTGACGACGCCCGCCGCGAGCACCCACGACAGCCGGCCGACCTTCGCCCAGAGTCCGGCGTGGATCCAGAACGCGTCTTCGCCGGGCGCGAACCAAAGCACGACTCCGAGCACGACCAGCGCCGCGATCACCTTGACCAGAAAAGCGGTCCAGCCCGGTCGCGGCACATAATGACCGGCGCGACGCATCGAGATGTACAGCAGCGTCGCATTGAAGCACGCGCCGAGCGAGGTCGCCAGCGTAAGCCCGGCGTGACCGATCTGGAACATGAGGATCACCGCGAGTGTCTGCGCGAACAGCACTGTCAGGAACGCGATCTTCACCGGTGTTTTCATGTTCTGCCGCGCGTAGAAGCCGGGCGCGAGGATCTTGACCGCGATCAGCCCGAGTAGCCCCAGGCTGTAACCCATCAGCGCGGCGCGCGTCTGCCAAACGTCGTTGATGGTGAAGCGTCCATACTGGTAGAGCGTGGTGATCAGCGGCACCGAAAGTAGAGCGAGTGCCAGCGCGGCTGGCAGCGCGAGAAGGAAGGCGAGGCGCATTCCCCAGTCGAGAAGCTCCGAATACTGCGCGTAATTGGCGTCGTGGTGGTGCTTGGCAAGGCTCGGCAGCAGTATCGTGCCCAGCGCGACGCCGAGGAGCGCACTGGGAAACTCCATGAGCCGGTCGGCGTAGCTGATCCACGAGATGCGCCCGTTGCCGAGATAGGCGGCGAGCTGCGTATTGATGAGCGACGAGATCTGGGCGGCAGACACGCCGAGCACCGCGGGCCCCATCGCACCGATCACACGGCGCACGCCTTCGTCCCGCCAGCCGAAGCTCGGTCGAGGCAGCATGTGCAGCCGCGCCAGGGGCCAGATCTGCAGCGCAAGCTGTGCGACACCTCCGGCGGCGACGCCCCACGCCAGTGCGAGAATCGGCGGATCGACGTGCGGAGCGACAAAAATCGCCGCCGCGATCATCGACACGTTGAGCAGGACCGGCGTGAACGCCGGAATCGCGAAACGCCGATGCACATTGAGTACGCCGCCGGCCAACGATACCAGCGAGACAAACAGGATGTACGGGAACATGATGCGGATGAGGTGTGCAGTGAGCTCGACCTTGCCGGGCGTGCGCTCGAATCCGCTCGCCAGCACGTAGACCAGCCACGGCGCAGCCACGATGCCAAGCACCGAGACGACGATCAGTGTCACCGCCATCAGTGAGCCGACGTTTCCCACCAGGTCGCGCGTCGCCGCGTCGCCGCGCGCGCGCTGGTATTCGGCAAGGATGGGTACGAACGCCTGCGAGAACGCGCCCTCGGCGAACAGGCGGCGCAGGATGTTGGGAAGACGAAACGCCGCCTCGAACGCGTCCATCTGCGCTCCGGCGCCGAACGCGAACGCCTTGAGGCTCTCGCGCGCCAGTCCCGCGATGCGCGAGAGCAGCGTCAATGCGCTGACGGTCGAAAGCGTCCTGAGCAGATTCATGTCGGGGTCGGCTTGCGCCGGCGCGAGACGGGCGGGATCACGAAAGGGCGGGTGAGCGGATGGATTCGGCGCGCACGAGCCTGGCGAAGCGCAGGCAGCGCGCCTTGCGCGAATCGCGCCAAATTGCTATTATGCTCGGTCTTTTTCAGCGACTCCAGCAAACAAGGATTTTTCATGGCGAATACCGCCCAAGCCCGCAAGCGCGCACGCCAAGCGGAAAAAACGCGACAGCGCAACGCGGGCCTCAAGTCATCGCTGCGCACCGCAGTGAAGAAGGTCAGGAAGGCGATCTCCGCGGGAAACAAATCCGCGGCGGCGAAGGAACTGCAGTCACAGCAGTCGGTGATCGATCGCATCGCCGATAAAAAGGTCGTGCACAAGAACACCGCATCGCGAAGCAAGATGCGATTGGCGCAAGCCATCAAGGCGATGCCCTGAACGGGCGCTGAGCTCTTTTCGGAAAAGGCGCCTGAAGGCGCCTTTTTTGTTGCTAAAATCCTGTTTTTCAACGATTAACCGTACCTGCCGCTCGATGCTGCGATGACGCCGAAGCACTTTCTGCAGCTTGCCGACTTCACGAGCGAGGAGTTCGCGTACCTGTTCGAGCGCACGCGCTGGATCAAGGAGCGCTTCAAGCGCTACGAGCTCTACCAGCCGCTTCGCGACCGAACGCTGGCGATGGTTTTCGAAAAGGCATCCACGCGCACGCGCGTCTCGTTCGAGGCAGGCATGAATCAGCTCGGCGGCATCGCCATCAATCTCAATCGCGGGGACACCCAGCTCTCGCGCGGCGAGCCCATCGAGGATGTTGCGCGCGTGATCTCGCGCATGGTCGACGTGGTGATGATCCGCACCTTCGAGCAATCGATCATCGAGCGCTTCGCCGAGCATTCGCGCGTGCCGGTAATCAACGGGCTGACCAACGAATATCACCCGTGCCAGATCCTGGCGGACATCTACACCTACGTGGAGCACCGCGGCTCGATCGTCGGTGCGACGGTGGCATGGATCGGCGACGCCAATAACATGTGCGCGACCTGGCTGCAGGCAGCTAAAATTTTCGACTTCAAGGTGAACGTCTCGGGACCGCCGGGGTATGCGGTCGATCCGGCTTCGCCGGGCATGCCGCCGCGAAGACACTTCGAGGTCTACGCCGACCCTGCGGCTGCCTGCCGCGGCGCCAATTTGGTCACTACCGACGTGTGGACGAGCATGGGCTTCGAAGCCGAGAACGAGACGCGCAAGCGCGCTTTCGCGGACTGGCGCGTCGATGCGGCGATGATGGCGCAGGCCAGATCCGACGCCGTGTTCATGCATTGCCTGCCCGCTCATAGGGACGAGGAAGTCAGCGCGGACGTCATCGATGGTCCGCATAGCGTGGTATGGGACGAAGCGGAAAACCGGATGCACGTGCAGAAAGCGTTGCTCGAGTACTTGGTTTGCGGACGCGTCGAAAGCTGAGGAAAGCATGATCGATCACACCGGTGTGAACGTCTCGAATTTCGTGCGCAGCAATGCGTTCTACATCGCCGCGCTTGCTCCGCTCGGATACTCCGTTCTCATGGAATTCGGCGATGCTGCAGGTTTCGGCGTCGCGCCCAAGCCCGATTTCTGGATCGCCCGGGGTGCGCCGAACGTACCGCCCGTGCACGTCGCGTTTCGCGCCGAGACGCGCGCGCAGGTCGACGCATTCCACCGCGCGGCGATGGCTGCTGGCGGCAAGGACAACGGCGCGCCCGGGTTGCGGCCGCACTATCACGCGAACTACTACGGCGCCTTCGTCCTCGATCCGGACGGCCACAATATCGAAGCGGTGTGCCACGCGCCGCAGTGAGGAGACACCAGGCATGATCAGGCAAAGACCCGCAGCTTTTCTGATGCGCGGATTCACGCGTTTCCTGGTATTGACGCTCGCGCTCACCGTCGGCGCGGCATCGGCACAGAGCTGGCCCGATCGACCACTCAAGTTCATCGTTGCGGCGCCCGCGGGCAGTTCACTCGACGTGCTCGCGCGCACCATCGCCGACAAGCTCAAGGACCGGCTCGGCCAGCCAGTCGTGGTCGAGGACCGATCCGCGGCGGGCGGCACGGCGGCGACCGACTTCGTGGCCAAGTCCGCGCCGGACGGCTACACGATGGTCATCTCGTTCAACGGCCCGCTTGCCTTCGGACCGCACCTGTACGCCAAGCTGCCCTACGATCCATTCAAGGATCTCGCGCCGGTGATCATTACGTCGAGCCAGCCGAACGTGCTCGCGGTGAACGCGGCGCTGCCGGTGAAAACGGTGAAGGAGCTCGTCGACTATGCGAAAGCGAACCCGGGCAAGCTCAACTACGCCTCGGTGGGCAACGGCAGCTCGTCGCAGCTGACCATGGAGCTGCTCAAGACCACGGCCGGCATCGACATCGTGCACGTTCCGTTCAACGGATCGCCGCCGGCGGTGACCGCGACCATTCAGGGCGAGACGCAGATGCTGTTCGCGGTGATGCCTCCGCTGCAGGCGCAGATCCAGGCGGGGAAATTGCGTGCGATCGCGGTGACCACCGCGCAGCGCTTTCCACTGCTTCCCGATCTGCCGACGATCGCCGAAGCGGGCTATCCGGGATTCGAATCGCTCGCCTGGAACGGCATCCTGGTGGCCGCAGGCACGCCGCGTGCGATCGTGCAGCGCCTGAACGCCGACATCAACGCGATCCTCAAGGATCCTGCGGTGAAAAGCGCGCTCAACGCGCAGGGCTTCGATCTCGTCGGCGGCACCCCCGAAGACTTCGCGCGGCTCATTCGCAGCGACTCCGAAAAGTGGGCGCCGGTGATCAAGAAAACCGGCGCACGCATCGACTAGCGTCACACCGACAAAGACGCACTCTGGCTTCTCACAAGGCGGACCATGATCGATGCTAAGAAAGTCGTCCTGGCCTATTCCGGCGGACTCGACACCTCGGTGATCCTTAAATGGCTGCAGGACACCTACCGCTGCGAAGTCGTGACCTTCACCGCCGACATCGGCCAGGGCGACGAGCTCGAGCCGGCGCGCGCCAAGGCCAAGGCCGCAGGCGTTCGACAGATCTTCATCGACGACCTGCGCGAGGAATTCGTGCGCGACTTCGTTTTCCCGATGTTTCGCGCCAACGCGATCTACGAGGGCGAGTACCTGCTCGGCACGTCAATCGCGCGACCGCTGATCGCGAAGCGCCAGATCGAGATCGCGCGCGAAACCGGCGCCGACGCGGTGTCGCACGGCGCCACCGGCAAGGGCAACGACCAGGTCCGTTTCGAGCTGGGCTATTACGCGCTCGAGCCGGACATCAAGGTGATCGCGCCGTGGCGCGAATGGGATCTGACCTCGCGCGAGAAGCTGCTCGCGTACGCCGAGCAGCACGGCATCCCGATCGAGATGAAGCATCGCAGCGGTGGCAGCCCGTACTCCATGGACGCCAACCTGCTGCACATCAGCTACGAGGGCCGCGCGCTCGAGGACCCGTCGCAGGAAGCCGAGGAGGACATGTGGCGCTGGACAGTGTCGCCGGAAAAAGCGCCCGACGCCGCCGAGTACCTCGAGATCGAATACGAGCACGGCGACATCGTCAGCGCTCAACGGCAAGGCACTGACCCCGGCGCAGGTGCTGACCGAGCTCAACCGCATCGGCGGCAAGCACGGCATCGGCCGGCTCGACCTGGTCGAGAATCGCTACGTCGGGATGAAATCGCGCGGCTGCTACGAGACGCCGGGCGGCACCATCATGCTCAAGGCGCATCGCGCGATCGAATCGATCTGCCTCGATCGCGAGGTCGCGCATCTGAAGGACGAGCTGATGCCGCGCTACGCGAGCCTGATCTACAACGGCTACTGGTGGTCACCCGAGCGGCGCATGATGCAGACGATGATCGACGCCTCGCAGGCGTCGGTGAACGGCACGGTGCGACTCAAGCTCTACAAGGGCAACGTCATCGTCGTCGGCCGCGAATCGAAGCGATTCGCTGTTCGACACCAACATCGCCACCTTCGAAGATGATCGCGGCGCGTACGATCAAAAGGACGCGGCGGGTTTCATCAAGCTCAACGCGCTGCGCATGCGCATCGAGGCCAAGCTGGCACGCAGGCGCGGCACGTCCGGCTGACCCGATCGCCCAATCGCGGTGCGGTTGGCGCACAGCCGCGGTCGTGCTAGCGTGATGCATCACATGCCCAAGGAATAGAACCGTGCCTTCCTTCGATATCGTCTCCGAGATCAACGAAGTCGAGTTGCGCAACGCGCTCGAACAGGCGAATCGCGAGATCTCGACGCGCTTCGACTTCAAGGGCTCCGACGCGCGCATCGAGCACAAGGAAAAGCAGCTCACGCTGCACGCCGACGACGATTTCAAGCTCAAGCAGGTGACCGATGTGCTCCTGGGCAAGCTCGCCAAGCGCGGCATCGACGTGCGCACGCTGGATTTCGGCACCCCCGAAAAAATGAGCCACGACAAGCTCAAGCAAGTCGTGACCATCCAGGTCGGTGTCGAGCAGGAGCTCGGCAAGAAAATCGTCAAGCTGCTCAAGGACAGCAAGCTCAAGGTCCAGGGAAGCATCCAGGGCGACACGGTGCGCGTATCCGGCGCGAAAAAGGACCTGCTGCAGGAGGCCATTGCGCTGGTCCGGAAGTCGATCACCGATTTTCCGCTGCAGTTCAATAATTTCCGCGACTAGGCCTTATCCGCCGCCGGGTGCCTTCGACGAGGTCGTCGCGTTCCTGCTGCAGAATCTCACGCACGTGCATACGATTCCGCGCGACGGCGTCGTCGCCTCGCGCCTCTCTGGCATACGGCCAGGACAGCTCGTTCATCTCCGGGGTGTGCTGGTCGACGCGGTCGCGCCCTCGCGCACGATGTATCGGACATCGCTGCAACTGTTCGACTACGACTGCGAAATCATGTGGGTCGACTCGATCACGCTCGAATGAAAGCGTTCACCCGCAATCGTGCACGCCGCTAGCGGACAATCGCGCTGATGCTTCCTGAAGACGTCCTCGCATGGCCGGTGCTCCTGCGGCATTTCACCGCTGGTGACGCGCCGCGCGTGCAGGAACTCGTCGGCAATCGCTCGGTGTCGGACACCACCGCGGTCATCCCATATCCCTATCCCGACGGCATGGCGGAAGCGTGGATCGCAACGCATGCGCGCGAGCGTGCCCGCGGCATCCAGTATGCGTACGCTATCTTGCGCGCCGAGGACCGTCTGCTGGTCGGGGCATCGTCCTGCGTCCGGTTGCCGACGAGCACGAGAATCTAGGGTATTGGATCGGCCGCGAATACTGGGGACGCGGCTACGCCACCGCGGCCGTGCGCGCCATGGTCGCGCTCGCCTTCCGATGCCTGGACTGCCAGCAGGTGACTGCCTCGCACCTCGCTTGCAACGTCGGGTCGGGCCGCGTGCTGGAGAAATGCGGTCTGACCATTGTCCACCGCGAATCGCGCGAACACCGTGGTCGGATCGAGCCGTTCTGCGTCTGCGGGGTGACGCGCGACGCGTGGGAAGCCGCCACCGGGATGCGGTGACTACGCGAGATCTGCGACCAGCGAAGCGCGTATCGGATCGGGCACGCGCGAAAGCTCGGCGCTGTACTGCGCATGATTCGCGCCCATCGTCAGCGCTGCGCCGTGCTTCAGCGCGGCGACCGTCGCGGCATCGAGCTCGAAGCGCAGAAAGTGCACCGATGAGGTCTTGGTGTCGTTCTCGCGCTCGAGATCCTCGTCGGCGATGGCATAAATGCGTGCTTGTCCCTGCGCCTGGACCCAGACCCGATCCTCGATGCCCTTGAGCTTCGCCAGCGCAGTGCGCCGCGCCTCGACATCCTCGTATTCGACCAGCAGCGTCGCCTTCCAGTTGCTGCCGTCGGGAATGAGCGGATTGTAGGCATCGAGCTCGTCCTGGATGCCCGACTCCTCGAACGTCTTCTCGACGCGCAGCATTTCCTGGACCTGGTAGCGGATGGTGAGTTCGTCCTCGAAGAGCAGCGTCAGGTGCTCACCGAGATGCACGGTGCGAAGCTTCTTGTGCGCGAGCACTTTCGCGCGAAACCCGGCACGTGATTTTGCGTACGCCTCGAGCGTGAGCAGGCTGTCGCGCGCGATTTGTGGCATGGCCTGACCCCAGTCAGTCCAGGCCGTACGCGATGCGCAGGAGCGTCAGCGGATGCGCCTTGGTCGCCCGCGGCGTCGACTTCTGCGCCTGCTCGATCCCCTGCATGATCGCGCGGCCGGCGATTGGGCAGTCCGAGCTCACGTAGTCGGGGTCTGGCTCAGCCATCTGCCGGTATACCGGGCGCCCGATTTTCATCGATGTCTCGAAGAACTCCTCCTTGACGCCCCAGGTGCCGTCATGGCCCGCGCAGCGCTCGATGGTGGTTACTGCAGTGTCGGGTATCCACTCCAGGACCTCGCGCGTCTTCTGTCCCATGTTCTGCACGCGTGAATGACACGGGATGTGATAGCTGATCTTGCCGAGCGGCCGTAGGAAATCCCTTTTGAGCAGGCCGTCCTTGTCGCGCGCCACGAGGTATTCGAACGGATCGAACATCGCCTCGGCGACCAGGCGGACATCGTCATCCTCCGGGAACAGGAGCGGCATCTCGCTCTTGAACATGAGCGTGCACGAAGGCACGGGGGTGAGGATCGCGAAGCCGTCATTCGCGAGGGCAGCAAGCTGCGCGATGTTGGCGTTCTTGAGCTTCTCGACCGATTCGAGATCGCCAAGCTCGAGCTTGGGCATGCCGCAGCACGCCTCCTTCTCAACGATCGCGTATGCAATCTCGTTGTGCTCCAGAATGGCCAGCAGGTCCAGCCCGAGGCCGGGCTCGTTGAAGTTGACGTAGCACGTCGCGAAGATCGCTACCTTGCCGGGAGCGCGCGCGCCGTCGCGCACAGGCCAAGCCAGCGATGACCTTGCCTGGTCCAGGAAGCGGTTGCGCGCATACGGAGGCAATTGGCGCTCGCGATGCACGCCGAGCATTTTCTGCATCGCGCCGCGTGCCGCCGGTGACGCGTTGACCTTGTTGACGATATCGACAACGACGGGGATCGTCGCGAGCTTGCCGACGCGGTCGGTGCTGGTCAGCAGCGAGTCACGAAAATTCGTTTCACCGCGCTTGAATTTCTGTGCCTTGGCACGCAGCATCAGATGTGGGAAATCGACGTTCCACGGATGTGGCGGCACGTAGGGGCACTTGGTCATGTAGCACACGTCGCACAGGTAGCACTGGTCGACGACCTTCATGTAGTCGGCCTTGGCAACGCCGTCGAGCTCGCCGGTCGGTCCCTCGTCGATGAGGTCGAACAGCGTCGGGAACGCGTTGCACAAGCTTACGCAGCGGCGGCATCCATGACAGATGTCGAAGACGCGCCCAAGCTCCTGGTCGACCGACGCGCGGTCGTAGAACTCCGGGTTGCGCCAATCGATGACGTGGCGCGTCGGCGCCTGCAGGTTGCCTTCGCGGCTGCCGTCGCCTGGAGTCATGGCATCTTCGTCATGCGCAGCCGGAAGCCCGCACGACACCTCAGCAGCCCGGAGTCGAGCTCACGACCGGGAGCGGACGGCGCGTACGAGCGCGCTCGCGCAGCGCGCAAATCAGTCTGCGAGGCTATCGAGCGCCTTTTGGAACCGGTTGGCGTGCGAGCGCTCGGCCTTGGCGAGCGTTTCGAACCAGTCGGCGATCTCCTCGAAGCCTTCGCTGCGCGCGCTTTTCGCCATGCCCGGATACATGTCGGTGTACTCGTGCGTCTCGCCGGCGATCGCCGCCTTCAGGTTGTCGCGGCTCCTGCCGATGGGCAGGTCGGTCGCCGGATCGCCCACGCTGGCCAGGTAATCGAGGTGACCGTGCGCGTGACCCGTCTCGCCCTCTGCGGTCGAGCGAAATACGGCAGCGACGTCGTTTTGTCCTTCGACGTCGGCCTTGCTCGCGAAGTACAGGTATCGACGGTTGGCCTGCGATTCGCCGGCGAACGCCGCTTTGAGATTCTCGTGTGTTTTGGTCCCGTTCAGTTTCATTGCCTTCTCCATTCAGCTTGCGAGACTACTCGCACTCCATCATCGCCGCCGTCGAAGCATTCGTCAAATTGATTGTTCGAATAGTCTTGATAAACTTCCTGATGGCGCGTACCCAAACAGCGACGACGCAACCCGAGGAAGCAGGTCGATGAACCCGGACCAGGCGCTGTGGGAAAAAGCTGACTTCACACGAATCGCCGAGACCATGCGGGAAAGCGGTGCGGCGCTGGTCCAATCCCTCGGAATCACCAAGGCCCTCAAGGTGTTGGACCTGGGCTGCGGCGATGGCACGACGGCCTTGCCGGCGGCGAGCCTTGGGGCGGACGTGCTGGGCGTCGACATCGCCAGGAACCTGGTGGCGGCGGGAAATGCCCGCGCCAGAGCGCAGGGGCTGTCCAACTGCACGTTCCAGGAGGGTGAGCTTCCAATCTGAGTGGGCTCGCCGATCGCTCCTTCGACCTGGTCGTGAGCATTTTCGGGGCCATGTTTGCTCCGCGCCCCTTCGACGTGGCAAGGAGATGGTGCGCGTCACGCGACCGGGCGGCCGCATCGTCATGGGAAACTGGATCCCGAACGATCCAACATTGGTGGCGCAGATCCTGAAAATCAGCTCGTCGTACATGCCGCCACCGTTCGGGGGTTTTGTCAGCCCGATGACGTGGGGGGTCGGGGGCAAGGTGATCGAGCCCTTTGTGGCGGCAGGCGCTCAACGCGACAAGATCGCGTTCTCCAGAGAAACGCTTACCTTCACGTCGCCCGGTGTGCCCTCCGCGTTCGTCGGCGACTTCAGGAATTACTACGGACCGACGATGAATGCTTTCGCCGCCGCGGAACAAAGCGGCAACGCCGCGGATCTCCAGCGGGAGCTCGAGGCCCTCTTCGATCGCGAGAACAGGAGCGAATCCAAGGATGCCACGTCGATCCCGGCGACCTTTCTGAAAGTCACCGCGACGTTTTGATGATCTAGAAGAATGATCCTCGATGCGCGACGGCTGAGTACTTCGGACTCCAAGACGGCTGGCGAGGAGTTCGCGAAGGCGCTGGTGTCTCCCGTGCAAGGCATCGAGACGTCGCATCCGGCTCATCGACGGTAAGCCAGGCAAACCGACAATAACTATTCATTTCCAACGCTCTTTCGGCCACGCGTGCATCGACCCTTCCCGAGCGCTGCTTCAAGATTCTCATTTCGTCCGCGTAACCAGCCAGGCTCACGCGCGCTGGCGCGTGTGAGGTGCGGGGATGTGACGAAATATTCGCAACTTTTCAAACGAATTCGCCGTTTCGAGAAATAAGGGCAGTGGGTCGCCGGGGTAAAGTATTTAAGCGCTCCCGAGCAGGACGCGTACGTCTAGGAGGAATGATGAACAAGCTGAAGCTCGCAAGGTTACTTGTAGTTTCGACCGCCGCGGTACCGGGTCTGTTACTCAGCGCTTCCATCGCCTCGGCACAAACGATTTCTTGGGACGGCTTTCCCGCGTCGATCCCCAAGGCGACCTGTGGTCCTGGAGATCACACGGAAAGCGGATTGCAAGGCGAGACGACACAGCAAGAACGTTTCAGCGGCGATTCCGAAACCGCCTACAACTGCAATCTGCAACTCGTGGGCGAGGAGCCCCAGGACACGTATCAAGGAGCCTATTCCCAGGATGGGCCGGCGTACTACGACGTGTGCGCCTACTATGGAACGGACCGTGGTGCTACCACTGGCCAGGGCATCAAGGTAATCGATGCCTCCGACCCGGCGCATCCGGTGGTGACCGCAAACTTGACCGACAGCGCCGCCGCGCTTGCCCCACACGAGACGGTGTCGACCAGTGCCAAGACTCACCTCCTCGTGGCCGGCCAGACCACAGGGCCGAACTTTGCGGTTTATGACATTTCCGACTGCCGCCACCCGGTCCTGAAGGGCCAGGTCAACGCGTCAAGCCCCAGTTTCCATCACATGGGCGCGTTCGCCCCCGACGGCAAGACGTTCTATGCCAGCCAGAATTCTCAAGGCATCGGCGGCTTCGTGTACATCTTCGACGTTTCCGACCCGACAAATCCGAAGTCGCTCCCGCCCTGGCAATACGCAGGCAATGGCAGGCCCCACTCGCTAACGCTCAACTCGACTAGCTTCTTGCCCGGCGTACCCCAAGGGACGCTGGCGTTCGTGGGACAGAACACCAGTTGGCCCTACACCGCGGGCGGAGACGGGTTGGTGATCGAGGAGGTCAGCGACTATCAGATGCGTCTCCCCAACCCGCAGATCAAGATCATCAGCACGCTCTTCTCGCAGCTAGGGGGAGCCGAATCCATGATCCAAGTGAAGATCAAGGGGCACCCGTACATCATCACCACCGACGAGGCAGGCGCCGCGAACGGCTTGAAGGGTTGGTTCGGCGCGTGTTCCCTAAGGCTCAGCCCTTTCGGTTACCCACAGATCATCGACGTCGCCGACGTGACGAACCCCAAGATCGTCGCCAAGCTCAGGCTGGAAGTGGACGATCCCGCCAACTGCTTCGCGCTGCTCGCCGAGACGCCGCCGGATGTCCCCGGAACCGCACCGGGGACCAATTTGCCGGCCATTTCGGGGACGACCAACTACAGTGAAGAAGCCTGCGTCCCCGACAATCCCGAGAATACCTCGATGCTCGCTTGCGGTTTTCAGAATGCGCAATGCGCGTTTTCGACGTAAGCGATCCAATCAATCCGAAGGAGATCGCGTACTGGAAGTCAGGGGCCGTGCGGACGAAGGTCCTTCCCTCATCGGGGAGCTGGGCAGCGGGCGTCGATCGAACCGTGGACAAGATCGCTCACTGGCCGCGCTGGGTCGTTGCCAGCAAGGACAGCAACGGCAACCCGACCGACGTGCAGCTCTGGACCGTCAGCGATGGCCACGGCTTTCAGGCTCTCCACTTTTCGAGTACTTTCCTAGCGCAACACCAGGCTCTCTTCGCAAACACGGTGACGACTGAACAAAGCCAATAGCAAAGCCGGGCAAAGCGCAACCTGAGATCAGGCCAAACAGGACCCGCTTCGGCGGGTCCTTTCATTTCTAAAGCTCCTTCGGCCACGCGTCTGTCGAACCTCTTGGGAACGTAGAGCGCTAATCGGCCCCGCGCGACCCGCAGAGCAAACGCTGACCTGAAGAAATCCGATCGAGCGCTTCTATAACCAGGCTTCAACGCCCGACAAGAACGACAACCCCGCCAAGGCGAAGTTGGCGGGTTCGTCGAACAGCCGTGAATAATGTCAGATCGCGCTTGCCGGCAGTTTTTATGGTTTCATTGCTCCAGATGCCCTGTTGGTTTCGAAGCGCTTCACGAAGCACATCGTTGTTTGCTTTAAAATTCGCAACTTTTGAATAGTATTCGCAATTTCGCGAAAGCGCGCACCAACTCGCCGCGCGTATCCTCGTCCACTGGCGTACACGCCGAGCGTCTCAGGAGGAGCAATGAACAAACAGGATCTCATAAGGTTACTTGCAGCTTCGAGTGTCGCGGTATCAGGTCTTTTACTCAGTGGGGCAATCGCCACGGCACAGACGATTTCTTGGGACGGCTTTCCCGCGTCGGTGCCCAAGGCAATCTGCGGTCCAACCGACCATACCGAAAGCGGATTGCAAGGTGAGACAACGCAGCAGGAACGTTTCGGCGGCGATTCCGAAACCGCCTACAACTGCAATCTGGAACTCGTGGGCCAGGAGCCCCAAGATCAGTTCGAGGGAGCCTATTCACAGGATGGACCAGCGTACGATGGTAACTGCGCCTATTACGGAACCGACAACATCAACGCTATGCAGCATCACCAAGGCGTCACGGTGATCGATGCCTCGGATCCCACGCACCCGGTACCGACGGCGTACCTGAACGACACCGCCGCTGCGCTCGCCCCACATGAGACGTTGGCCGCCAATCAGCTTCGCCACCTCCTCGTCGCCGGCCAAAGCAATGGGCCGGACTTTGCCGTTTACGACACTACGAACTGCGCCCACCCACGGCTGCTGGCCGACATCACGCTGCCCGGCAGCCAAGGCCACATGGGCGCATTTGCCCCGGACGGCAAGACGTACTGGCTCACTCAAAACTTTCGAGGCGTCGGCGGCTTCGTATACCCCGTGGACCTCACGGACCCGTCGCATCCCCAAATGCTGCCGCGTTGGCAGTACCTTGGCGATGGCAGGCCCCACTCGATGAATTTCAACCCGGATGGCTTCGTGCCCGGCGTCGCCGAAGGGATGCGGATGTACGCGGGGCAACCTGGCGAATTCGGCATGGACGCCAACGGATTCCTCGTTCGGTCCGGATGGGCTCGTGGTCGAGGACATCAGCGACTATCAGTTGCGTCGCCCCAATCCGCAGGTCCGGATCATCAGTAAGCTCTTCTGGTACGACCAGGGGCAATCCGAGTCGATGATCCCGGTGAAGATCAACGGGCACCCGTACCTCATCAGCACCGACGAGGCAGGCGGCGCGGGCGGTTTGAAGGGTTGGTTCGGCGCGTGTTCCCGAAGGGTCTCCGCTTTCGGTTACCCGCAGATCATCGACATCGCCGACGAGACGAACCCGAAGATCATCGCCAAACTCAGGCTGGAAGTGAGCGACCCCGCCAACTGCTTCGCGTTGCTCGCCGTGACGCCGCCCGATTTCCCCGGAACCGCGCCCGGGACGAATTTGCCGGCCAGTTCGGGGACGACCAACTACAGTGAAGAAACATGTGTCGCTGACAATCCCAACGATACCAAGATGCTCGCTTGCGGTTTTCAGCATGCACAACTTGCGCGTTTTCGACGTAAGCGATCCAACCCATCCGAAGGAGATCGCGTACTGGAAACCAGGGGCCGTGCGGACGAAGGTCCAACCCTCATCGGGGAGCTGGGCGACGGGCGTCGATCGAACCGTCGACAAGACTGCTCACTGGATTCGCTGGGTCGTTCCCGGCAAGGACAGCAACGGCAACCCGACCGACGTGCAGCTCTGGACCGTCAGCGATGGCCACGGCTTTCAGGTTCTCCACTTTTCGAGCAGTTTCCTAGCGCAACACCAGGATCTCTTCAAAAACACGATGACGTCTGGACACCTCGGCAGCTAGCAACGCCGGCAAAGCGCAATCTGAGATCAGGGCAAACAGGACCCGCGTCGGCGGGTCCTTTCATTTGTGCCTGGCGCCGCTCCAGGACAACCTCATCTCGCCTCCGCACGAGGAATCGGATCGAGCGCTCGTTTGACGAGAGGCTTCGACGCCGACAAACGACAACCCCGCCGAAGCGGGGTTGTCACAGGCGGGGCAGCAAACAGAGGTTAAGTGATCTCGAATCGCGCTTAGCGGCTATATCGTGATCTCATTATTCAGTTGCCTCGTTGATTCCGCAGCGCTTCACCAAGAACATCCTTGTATTGCGTTTTGAAATTGCCCGTGAAACGCAGGACCTGAAAGCCATTGTCATCGCTGACGGTCCAAAGGTTGAGTTCATCGCCGACCTTGACGAAGCGCGGTGTGCCGGCTGTCCTGTCGGCGGTTCGATCAGCACCTGGCGACCACGTGAACGATCCAGGCAGGAAGGCTGTGCGCAACGCCGGTGGCTTCCAGTACGCGATCTCTTTGGGATGATAAAGATCGCGAATGTCGAAAACACGCAAGCCTGCCTGTTCGAACGAGCAAGCAAGCATTGTTGGATTGTCGACGCGATCCAGGTTGCATCTTTCAGCGCTGTACCCAAGGGGATACGGCCCTGCAATCCCTGATCCCAGGTCTGGAGGATTGGCAAGGAACGCCAGACAGTTCTCGGGGGCGTCGACCTCAAGCATGACCTTGGCAACAATGTGAGGATTGCGCTCGTCGGTTATATCGATGATCTGCGGAATCCCGAACGGCAACGCCCCGCGGTTACAGGCAACCGCAAGACCGCCAGCGGCCCCAAAGCCGCCGAATTCGTCGGAGCTGAGAATGTATTGGCGCCCGTTTGCCGAGAACGGGAGCATCTGCTCCGCCCCGCTTGAATCACTCCAGAAAAGCTTGCTGACGATTCGGATCTGCGGATTGGGCCGACGATATTGATAGTCGCTGACGTCCTCAATCACCAGTCCGTCGGGAAGCGAGCCAACATCCCCGAATTGTCCGGCGAACAGGCGGGTCCCGTCTGCATTGAGGTCCGCATCGTGCGGCTTCCCATCGCCCGGGAAGTGCCATGTAGGGAGCTGTTTCACGTTGGACTGGCTCGGAGACGTCCAGGATGTACAAGGGCCCCGGGCCCATCTGGGGGTTCTGGGTAAGGTAGTAAGTCATGCCATCCGGGGCCCAGCCGCTCATGTGGGCGGCGCTTCCTGGTAGTTGGATGCTGCTCTTCAAAATCGGGTGGCTGCAGTCGCCGGACACGTCGTAAATGGCAAACCAGGGCCCGTTGTATTGGCCGCCCGCGAGAAGTTTGCGTCGGTCGTTTAGCTTCATCGACTCGTGCGGGTCGAGCATCGCAGGTGCGTCGAGGTAGGTGCTTACCCGCGGATGCGCGGGATCGGAGACATCCAGGACGACGGTGCCGCGATGCTCCTGTAGAGGATTGTTGCTCGTCGTGTAGTAGGCGCAGTGGTCCGACCACGCGAGTGCGCCCTGCGATTTCGTTCCTTCACCCCGAAACTGCCCCACAAGTTCGAGATTGCAGTTGTAGCCATTTTCCGAATCGCCGCTAAGGCGTTCCTGCCGCGTGGTCTCACCCTGCAGTCCGCCCTCGGTCCTGTCGCTGGGGCCACAACTCGCTTTGGCCACCGGTCCTGTCCTAGCAACCGGTTGTGGCTTCTCGGCTACTCCGGTCGGAGCGAGCGCGCAGGAAGCCAGTAACCCGACCGCTGGAATTGCAAGGAATTTCGGTACTCCAATGCTGTTCATACAACTTCCTTAACTCAATGCATAGCCTGTTCGGTGCGCCGGCACGACGAGCGACTCGGGCACGGTCGATGATGTCGCCGCCCGACATGGGAGCGATTATAAGGTTAGCCAGAGAGGCGCCGCGACGTCGTTATCGGTGAATCGGAGCGAAGCAGGTCGAGGAATTATCCAACGCGCCGACAAGGAATTCAAGAAAGAACGAATGTCTCAAGTTTCGAAAACGCGTCCCATCAACGAATTTACGGCAACAATTTCAGCACGATCTTGACCTCCTGCTGCCTGCGCTTTACCATCTTTCTGGTGTCACGCTTGGTCGATCGAGAAGACTGCTCGGCTTTCGACGATCAATCGAACTTCGACGCTTCGTCTGCCTGGCTGTCCAGTTTCCCGGCATCACTTCCCATCAATCAACACAGCTATCGTATGCGAAGACTCATACCACTTTCATACCGCACTTCGAAGCTAGCACTGATCGCGTCCATCGTCCTCGCATGCGCGCAAAGCAATGTCGCTAGCGCAACCAATGTCCCTGCGGAGCCTGGTTCGCTGCCCCAAACGTTGACACAATTCGAGTACTTCATTCAGACCCATTGCATTCCATGCGTACGCGAGTTCTATACCATCGCTACATTGCCGTTTCCCTCGGTCAAAACGCCCGACTTTGCTGGTCTCGCTCCCCCAAACCCGGCTCCGAACACCCGCGCGGGTGAAATGCGCCTGGAGTTGCTTCGCGCTTATCCGGTTGGCCAAAAAAGCCGGCAGCACATGGCAATGCGTGTTGTTCTCTCGGTGTCGGCTGGCTCGGGAAACACGCTTTATCCGCTTGGGGCGGGATTGCTCGATGAAGACGAAGTCCCTGTGTTGGCGGCCGCGCTATCGCAAATGGGCAAATCGGTGTCCGCCGCAGGCGATGATTCATCCATTCAACTCGTTGACACGGAATTCCATGCAGGCTCGGTCCGAATGGGTACTGTGCGCGACGCACACGACTTCCTTGCGTATGTACAAATTGCGCCCGCCGACCCTCAGTTCGCCTTGAAGCAGTTGTGGGAACTACCTGCCATGTATCTGCCTTCGAAGGATATTCCAACGCTCGAGCATGCTGTGCTGCAGGTGAACGCGAAGATCCTGGCCCTTCGCGGGCGGTGACCTCATCTGGCGAACCGTTCGTGGGACCTGGTACGCGATTTACATATTCTGGACGCACGTTGCTGATCGCCGCGCTGCTCGGAGTGGCGATCGCAAACGCTCACGCGGACGAGCGCGTTTTCGAACTCGAAATTCATAGTGAAGGGCCGACCGCCAAGCCTGCAGTGCTGGCCGTTCGCCAGAACGATCAAGTCGTAATCCGTTTGCGCTCTGATAAACCCGTGCAGGTCCATCTGCACGGCTACGACATCGAAAGCGACGTCGTGCCTAACGTTGTCACGTCAATGAGGTTTACCGCGACTGCGACGGGCCGCTTTCCGATCGAGATCCATTCCAGGGAAGCTCTCAAGCAACCGCCTCTTGCGTACCTGGAAGTTCGACCACGATAGCGAGCGCCTGGCGTTGACACTAGGGTTGCGCAGCCGACGCCTCTGGCGTTCGAGGCGTTTCTTGGCCTCGCTACCGCTGCTCTACTCAGTTCGCGCATATGGGCACGGCTTCGGTCAGCGCTACGATCTGCCGCTTCCGCTGACCCTTTGGGTAATCGGAGCCGCCTTTGCGATTGTGTTGTCCTTTCTTGTCATATCGATCGCCGTTCGCGCGAATGCCCCGGTTGAAGCTCCCGCCGAGCCTAATCACCTTGGCTGGCGAATCGACAACGGCGTTACCAGCAAACTCCGTCTTATTGCGCAGCTGTGTGCGGTCGCAGCGCTCATCTTGGTCGTAGCCGCTGGAATCTTTGGCGACCAGACACCTACCCGAAATCTTGCCCCCACCGCAATCTGGATCGCATGGTGGGTCGGCTTTTCCTACCTGTCGGCTTTCGTCGGCAACGTTTGGTCGCTCGTCAATCCATGGACGGCGATATTCGATTGGTGCGAGCGGATGGTGTCGAAACCGCGCACGTCACGAACGGCGACAGTCAACTGGCCGAGAAAGCTTCGGAGTTTGGCCGGGAATCGCTTTGTTCATCGTCTTTGCCTGGCTGGAGCTGATCTGGGAAGGTCGATCCATTCCGTCGCAACTCGCGTGGTTGGCCATTGGCTTCTCGGTCCTCACCTGGACGGGAATGTTCATTTTCGGTCGCAGCACATGGCTGACACACGCCGATCCCTTTGTCGCTGGCGTTTGGCGTTCTGTCGAAGTTCGGGCTGGCCGAGATTCGTAGCGAGCATGACACGTGCAGCACATACGAATCAGGTAAGGAAAAGGCAGAAAGCGAACCGGGGAAGCGTTGGACCGCGACCGCTGCTATCGAGGCGCACAGCCGCAGCGAAAATTGATATTGCGACCGCCGGGCGCTGGATTGGTCGACAACGAAAACATAAGCCACTCGCTTTCGGTGTTCGTCGTCGTCATGCTTTCCACGGTAACTTTCGACGGTCTGATGGCGACCCCGTTTTGGCAGCGCATCGAAAGCGCCCTGTACGTGACGCTGCCGGTGTTTGGGGATTCGCGTCTTGCGATTATCAATACGCTTGGACTCCTGGTCTTTTGCCTCACTTTCATCGCGGTCTACCGGCTCGTGGCGACGTTGATCGCGCATGCCTCCGGGAATCGGATGACCCCTGATGCAGCTAGTCGGGCGTTTGTCTTGACGTTGGTGCCGATTTCGATCGCCTATCTCGTGGCCCATTACCTGAGTTACTTCCTGATCCAGGGACAGTTGTTGATCCGTCTGGCTTCCGATCCGTTCGGATTCGGATGGAACATTCTCGGCACTGCCCACTTTCGACCGGACATCGGCATCGTGGGCGCCCGCTTCGCTATGGTACACATCGTTGGTCGCTATCGTGCTCGGTCATGTAGCAGCAGTATCTTTGGCCCACATCGTCGCGCTTCGTAGATTTGACGATCCTCGCCTGGCGATACGGAGCCAGATTCCGATGCTCGTGCTCATGATTGCCTATACCATGATGAGTCTGTGGATCATTGCTCAACCGATCGTCGAATGAGCATCGTTGTGCGAACGTCGCGGCGCTCAGCGCTTTGCGGCGATTGATGACACCAATCGCCGAGGGCGAGCCGCCCTTGATTTGAGTTCATTGATTGTGGAGGCGCGGCCCGTGAAAAAGACGTTTTTCTTCATAGCTGGCATTGCGGTCGGTTTGTGCATCTCGCTTGTCGCTGCGCAGGGGGCCGGCTCGGTCGCAGTACTGAACACGCC
Organism: uncultured beta proteobacterium; assembly: GCA_963816915.1. Lineage (GTDB taxonomy): Bacteria > Pseudomonadota > Gammaproteobacteria > Burkholderiales > Casimicrobiaceae > PALSA-1003. The sequence goes on along the minus strand of CAWFMK010000002.1, from coordinate 364,927 downwards.
GGGCGTTTATATCGAGCTGGTGACCCTGGTTCCCGGTCAGGGATCGGGTCAACACTCCGGCATTCCGGGCGAAGTGGGTATCGTCGCGGAGGGCGAAGTCGTGCTTTCGAGCCCGACTGGTCGCGAATCTCTTCAAGGCGGGCAACGCCTATTGGTTACCGGGACTCACGCCGCACGACATTCGTAATGAAAGCGATCGACCTGCAAAGATCTACGTAATCGCGATGAAGCGATGCGATTGAACGCAACGTTGATCGGCGCGCAGCTCGGCAACCTAACCGCGTTCAGTAGTCGGTGAACGTCGTGGCGTAGTTGATGCGCGTCCGGATCTACTCGTCTCAGACGCCAGCGAAGTGAGACGGCACCTGCGTGCGTCAGAGCCGTGTCAGAACCAGCATTCTTCGCGCCGATCGCCGGGCCCTAGGTGTCGCTCTTGCCTTCGCGATCGCACGAGCTTTCAGCCGACGCGGAAGACGAACGGGTACCAAGCGACGAGAACGCCCGCCACACCGAGTGAAAACGCGAGGAAGCGCAAACGCGAGGCGTGATCCGTAGCCCGGCTTCTCAGTTGCCTGTAAGCGAGCCACAGGCTCCAGGCCGCCCCAGCGCCGAGCAACGCGCAGCGCAGCGTCGGCAACGCATGGACCCGCAGGCCCTCGCCCTTCGCCAGTCCGACGGTCAGCGCCGAGAGCCCGACGAAAAGCCCGATGCCGGCGAGCGGCGCTAGCGAGTAACTTAGGGCGTAGGCGCGACGCCGAATTCCGCGCGCGGGCAACGATGCGAGCGCCAGGCAGAGCGCAATGAAGCCGCCGAGGACCAGCGCCGTGCCGCCGATCCAGCCGACGATCAACGCCCCATCGAGCCAAGTGAAGACGTCGTGCGCGTCGGGATAATGCGTCAGCAGCCACCATGGCGCGTTGTCGGCGAGAAGCCACGCCGGACCATGCTCGAGAACGTGTTCCGCGAGGGCGGTGCGCAGATATACGAACCATGGCGTGACACTCCACTCGAAAGCGCCGATTGCAAGGCCGATCATGCCGAACACAATCAGCGCTGCATCCCACGCCTGCGCCTCCGCGAGATGGATTTGTGCGATCTCGCTCCCAGGTGCGCGCGCCGCAAGCACGATGGCACCTTGCAAGCCGCTGCAACGCGCGCACATGTGGCATTCGGAGGGCCCTGTCATCCGCCGGATGCGAACCATCGGTGCACAGTTCACCGGATGTGCGCGGACCCGACCCGCGCTCGCCGACCATGCGTTCGAATCGACGCGGAAATGCAGCGGCGATATTCGGGCGAGGATTGCGAATACGCCATTCACCGGGCAGAAATGACGGCACCAGACGCGTTTGCCTTTCCCATAGACGAAGCCAACCGCGACGGCGGCGAGCGTCGAGCCGCCGAGCACGAGGAGCGTTGCCGTTGCGTACTGGTAGACGCTCACGAGCTGGCCGAAGACCGTCGTCAGCGCGAACGCGATGAATGGCCAGCCGCGCCACCGTATCCAGCGTGGAACGCCGTGGCCCAGTCCATGGCGGCTCACGGCCTCGGTCAGTGTGCCTTCGGGACAGAACACCCCGCACCAAGTGCGGCCGAGCACGAACATCGACGCGATCACGAATGGCCACCACAGGCCCCAGAAGAGCCATTGCGCGGTCACTACGAGATTGTTGTACCAGTGCGCATCCTCGGGCGGAAGCGGCAGGAAGGCCGGTGCAACAACGAGAATGGCGTACGCTGCGACAACACACCACTGGACGGCCTGTAAGGTGCGACCGTGTACGCGCATCCATTCGCCGAGCGCCGCGAGCCACGACGGGTTCACAGCCGCGAAGCCGTCGCCGCTACTTGACGACGACATGAACTTGGCCGGTGTTGGGATGGAAGTCGTCAAAGAACATGTAAGTGCCCGGCTTGAGTCCATTGATCACCACGTACGATTTCGCGCCGCCTGCAAGCACCTTCTCCAAACGCAACTCGCTGCTTTCGAACTCGATGGGGTCAGTGCCCACGTTCTCGATTTCGATCTTGAAACGCGTGTCCGCCGGCACTTCGATCGTGGCCGGCTCGAAGATCCCGCCGAATGCCTTGATCGAGAATACAGGCATTGCTTCAGCCGCCTGCGCGACCTCTGGGGGCGAAAACGCGGCAAGCACGAGCAGCGGGGAGAACAGCGACGCGACGCCTTGCAGCCGCCACGAGGCGGAACGTGGTTTCGCGTGGGGGGACACGATCAGTAGCCGCCTTTCTTGCCGAGGCCGGTAAACGCCAACTCGTAGTCCAGCGCGAACGGCTTGAACCACGGCCCAACGCCGGTCTCCTTGTCAGTGTGCCGACCGAAGTGGGATCCGGGCGGAGCCACCGTGATTCGAAGGTGGTACTTGCCAGCGCCCTGCAGCTTCACGTTGTCGCCGTAATGCGGCCCGTCGTTCGCCACCATCGGCATCAACTCGCCGCGGATCAGTTGGCCCGAACCCTCCTTCGCAATCTCGTAGTGAAGGTCGAGGTAGGGAACGAATGCGCCATCGGGGAAACCGTTGGGGTTGTCGCCTTGGGCCTTGACGTCGGCCTCCAGATGGATATCGGAGTCGCGAACGGCGCGCATCATCCCGTCGGGCTCCATCGGAACCGGCTGCAGGTAAACCGCGCTCACTTCCATGCCCGCGCGAATTTGCGGCTTGCCGATCGGGTATTCGAGCGCGAACGCGGGCGCGGTCGACCCAAGAGTCGCGCCGACGAGCGCCGCCGAGGCGAGCATCGCCGATGCCCGGCAAGGAACGATGCAAAACCGGTTCATGGGCTGGGAGTCTCGGCGCTAGTCGCGGCTTCGCAGACAATGCGCGAGAAGAACACGCGATACGGCCGGTACCAGTGCAGACTTTAGCAGCCGCGAAACGGCGTGTAAATGGGATCGATTCGCACTCAAAGCATTTGCGCGCTGGACCTGCCGGGACGTGCGGCATCCGGCTTCAAAGAGCAAAGGTGATCGCACCAATATGGAAATGCAATTTGCGCGCGACGTCGCAACGTTGAATCGATTGGCGCTGTAGAGGAACTCCATACCGCGTGGCTCGTCAGCATAAGACGAGGTAGTCATCGAGTAGATTGCGATGGGCGCCTGCTGGCCTTTGGAATTTGTCGACCGTCCCGATCCTCGTACCTTTGCCGTTCTTGGAGTTCGAACACCGCCTACCCGCGCGCGTTGGGACTGGCGATTGTTGTCGAGTCTATTTTTCTGTGGTCGAGTCTATTTTTCGTCGCCAGTTTTATTTCCTTGGAACAATTTGAACGTCTGCGCTCGCGTCGCTGGCTAATCGATGCGCTCGTAGGCGGGGATGGTCAGGAACTCGACGAAGGGATCGGCATTGACGAGGTCGGCGAAAATGCCAGCCGCTTCCTCGTAGCGTCCCTCGCCGAAGGCGCTGCCGAGATGCGTATCGGATCTTGGCGAGCTCCTCGGGAATCATCGCAGCCACCATCTCGCGCGTGATCTTGCGACCGTCGGAAAGCTTGCCCTTGGGCGAGCGCATCCACTGCCACACCTGCGAGCGCGAGATCTCGGCAGTCGCGGCGTCCTCCATGAGATTGAAGATCGGCACCGCGCCTTGTCCGACCAGCCACGCCCCGATGTACTGTGTCGCGACGTTGATGTTCAGTCGCAGCCCGGCCTCGGTGATCGGCGCCTCCGGCTCGAATTTGAGCAGGTCGGCGGCGGCGGCCTTCACGTCGTCTCGTTTCTTGCTGGCGATCTGGTTGGGCTCCGGCATGAGGCGGTCGAAAGCTTCCTTCGCGACCGGCACCAGGCCGGGGTGCGCGACCCACGTGCCATCGTGACCGTAGGTCGCCTCGCGCTCCTTGTCGGCCTTCACCTTGGCAAAGGCTTCGGCGTTCGCTTTTTCGTCGTTCTTGATCGGGATCTGCGCCGCCATGCCGCCCATCGCGTGGATGTTGCGCCGGTGGCAGGTCTTGATCAGCAGCTCGGCGTAGCTGCGCATGAAGTGCGTGGTCATCGTGACCAGCGCCCGATCGGCGAGGCAGAAATCGTGGTTGCTGCGCAGCTTCTTGATGCAGCTGAAGATGTAGTCCCAGCGGCCGGCATTGAGTCCCGCCGAGTGCTCGCGCAGCTCGTGCAGAATCTCGTCCATCTCGAACGCGGCGACGATGGTCTCGATGAGCACGGTCGCCTTGATGCTGCCGCGAGGCACGCCGAGGTGATTCTGCGCGGCGACGAAAATATCGTTCCACAAGCGCGCCTCGAGATGACTCTCCAGCTTGGGCAGGTAGAAATAGGGCCCGCTGCCGCGTGCGATCAGCTCCTTGGCGTTGTGGAAGAAATAGAGCGCGAAATCGAAAATGCCCGCCGGAGATCGGCGCGCCGTCGACGAGCACGTGCTTCTCGGGCAGATGCCATCCACGCGGACGCACGAAAAGCGTCGCCACCTTCGCAGCCAGGTTGTAGGCTTTGCCTTCAGGGGTGACGAAGTCGATCTGCCGGCGAATCGCGTCGCGCAGGTTGATCTGACCCTGGATGTTGTTGTCCCACCTCGGCGTGTTGGCGTCCTCGAAGTCGGCCATGAAAACGCTGGCACCCGAGTTGAGCGCATTGATGATCATCTTGCGGTCGACCGGGCCGGTGATCTCGACGCGCCGATCCTGGATGTCAGCGGGTACTGGCGCGCATACCCAGTCACCTTCGCGGATAGTCCGCGTGTCGGCGAGGAAATCCGGAAGCTTGCCGGCATCGAACGCCTTTTGTCGTTCTGCGCGCCGGGCGAGAAGCTCGGCGCGACGCCCGCCGAAGGCGCGCTGCAATGCGGCCGCAAACGCCATCGCCTCGGGAGTCAGGATCTGCGCGTATTCCGGCGTGATGCGGCCGCTGACCTCAATCCCCGGACCGTAAGATGCAGCGCTCATCGAAGTGCCTTCGGGCTCATGACCGATCCTTTTCGCAACAGGTGTGATCGGGTGCGTGGCGGACGCGCCCGGAAGAGCAACCTGGACGGCGGCAGGACGCGGTGCCGAGAGTCCTTGCCGGTCGCGGTCGCCCGCTTGCAACCTTGAATCATAGCAGACGAGCGTCACCGGACAGGGCGCCGGATTGCTACATGCTCCAGCCTTCACCGGCGCGTCCCGGCAGCCTTGCCAGCGACATGTTCCACGACATGGTGATGCGTGGCCGCGAGCCCTGATAGGGATTGACGTTATGCAGGTAGTCGCTGGCAAAGATCAGCATCGATCCCGCGATCATTTCCGGAATGATGTGCTGCGTGACTCGACCGGGTTCGTGCGGACAGCATGCATCGATGCGCGGATCCGCGAAACACAGCCGCCCCGCCATGGTATCTGCAGGATCGCCGTCGCCGGGGTCGAGCATGTAGACGATGCTCAGGTTGGAGCGCAGATGGCTGTGCGGCATACAATAGTCGCCGGCGCGATACACGCTCGCCCAAGTCGTGTCGGCGAACACAGCGCGCCGTGAAACCGTGCGATGCGCCAGCATCAGCGCGCGTGCGTGCACCAGCGTCGCGGCGGGTACCCCCCACGCGGAAACGTCGCGGACCTTGACGCCACAGCCGCCCTTGAACAGCGCATCGCGAAAGCGCGGATCGCGCTCCGCGGCGAGCGCCGCGTCGATCAGCGCGCCGTGATAGGCAGCCGCGTCGCTGAACTGTGTCATCGCCATGAGCGGAGCCGACATGGAAAGGACCGCCTGGCCTTCGGGCCAGACCGGCAGCGCCGCCCCGTCCACCTCGATCACGGAAGGCAGCGATGCCTGCTCGCCGGCCGACTCCGACTGCGCAGGCAGCCCCTGCGTCGACGACATGGCCCGCTCAGCGTGCCATGCGATCTCGGTCACGCATACGCGATGCGCTTCGCCGGCGGCAAAGTGAGCATGTCCAGACGCACGGCGCGATTGACCGCGCTGACCACGGCCCGCAGCGTCGCCGTGACGATGTTCGGATCGAGCCCGACGCCGTACACGGTGCGGTCGCTGCCGACCCGCAGCTGGACGTAGGCGACTGCCGTCGCATCCTCGCCGCTGCCGATGGCGTGCTCGTGGTAGTTGAGCACGTGAATGTCGATCCCGGTGGCGTCGCGCAGCGCGTGGATGAACGCGTCGACCGGTCCGTTGCCGGCGCCGGCGCAGCGCTGCTCGACGCCATTCGACCACCAGTCGCGCGTTCAGGCGCTCGACCGCGCCGTCGGCGGTGCTGTGCTGGGCGCGGTGATCGATATAGCGAAGCGGCTCTGTCGACGGCGATGTATTCGCGATCGAAACGCCGCGTGGATTTCCGCCGACGAAAGCTCCTTGCCGGTCGCATCGGTGATGCGCTGGATCACCTGGCTGAATTCGATCTGCAGCAGGCGCGGCAGCGACAGCCCGTAGTCGCGCTCGAGCAGGTAGGCGATGCCGCCCTTGCCCGACTGGCTGTTGACGCGGATCACGGCGTCGTAGGTGCGGCCGACGTCGGCGGGATCGATCGGCAGGTACGGCACTTCCCACTGCGCGTCGCCCCTGCGCCTCGGCCTCGCGCTGCGCGGCAAGCCCTTCTTGATCGCGTCCTGGTGCGAGCCGGAGAACGCGGTGAACACCAGCTCGCCGGCGTACGGATGGCGCGGATGCACCGGCAGATCGGTGCAGTACTCGACGGTGCGGATGATCGCGCCGATGTCGGAAAAGTCGAGCCCCGGATCGATGCCCTGCGAGTACAGATTCAAGCGCCAGCGTGACGAGGCAGACGTTGCCGGTGCGCTCGCCGTTGCCGAACAGGCAGCCTTCGACGCGATCGGCGCCGGCCATGACCGCCAGCTCGGCGGCGGCGACGCCGCGTGCCGCGATCGTTGTGCGGATGCAGGCTGAGCAGCACGCTGTCGCGCCGCGCGAGGTTGCGGTGCATCCACTCGATCTGGTCGGCGTAGACGTTCGGCGTCGACACCTCGACCGTCGCCGGCAGGTTCAGGATGATCGGCCTTGCCGGCGTCGGCTGCCACACGTCCATCACCGCGTCGCAGATCTCCTTGGCGAAGTCGAGCTCGGTCATGGTGAAGCGTCTCCGGCGAGTACTCGTAGCGTCCAGTCGGTCTCCGGCTGCTCGGCGGCGCATTGCCGTGCACAAGCGCGGTGCCGTTGACGGCGATCTCGATGATGCCGGCGCTTGTCCTTGCCGAAGACGACGCGCCGGAACAGCGGCGAGGTCGGGTTGTAGAGGTGCATGATCGCGCGCTTGCGCGCCGCGCACCGACTCGAACGTGCGCCGGATCAGCTCGTCGCGCGACTGCGTCAGCACCTGGATCGTGACGTCGTCGGGAATCAGATCGCTCGTCGATCAGCTTGCGCACGAAGTCGAAGTCGGTCTGCGACGCCGACGGAAATCCGACCTCGATCTCCTTGAAGCCGATCTTCACCAGCAGCCGGAACATGCGCAGCTTGCGCTCGGCGTCCATCGGCTCGATCAGCGCCTGGTTGCCGTCGCGCAGATCGGTGCTACAGCCAGATCGGCGCGCGGGTGATCGTTTGCGATGGGCCAGCGGCGATCGGGCGAGGTCGATCGGCGGGAACGGTCGGTACTTTGTGGACGGATCAGCTTTCATGACGGTCCTCGCTACGCCAGATACGTCGACGTGCAACAAACTCCGCCCGGGGTCGGGACGGCGCGGGCACTGCTCGGAAAGAGGGGTAGGTTTTATCTGCGCGCGGGGCGCAGCAGCAGCAGACCGCCGAGGATGGCGGTCGGGAGAAGACGCGCACAGGAGGCGGTGCCAGGCTGCTCATGACAATCACTATAGCCGGACATTTGCCGCTACTTGCAAGGCGCGCCGGCGCTGAACGTCGTCAGGCCGCGCGGCACGCGGCATTCCGTCGCGCGGCGGCGCCTCAGCGCCAGCCATGCCGACCACGCGTAGCCGGAGACGGCGTAAACGACGAACCCCGCGAACAGCACGATCGCCGGCTGGTAGGCTGACCAGCACGAACAACAGCACGAAGCCGAGGACGACGACGAAGGGCACGCTGCGGCGAAGATTGATCGTCTTGAAGCTGTAGTACTTGAAATTGCTGACCATCGTGAGCCCGGCGAAGATCGTCACGGCCCATGCGCCCCAGCGTACCGACTCGGGATCGATCGCCATAGTCGTCGATCGATCCAGACGAATCCCGCGACCAGCGCGGCGGCGGCAGGACTGGGCAAGCCCTTGGAAATAGCGCTTGTCGGCGACTTCGAGCATCGTGTTGAAGCGCGCCAGCCGCAGCGCAGCCCCGGCAACGTAGACGAACGCCGCGACCCAGCCGAGCTTGCCGATGCCCCCTTAGCGCCCACTCGTAGACGATCGAGCGCAGGTGCGGCGCCGAACGACACCATGTCGGACAGGCTGTCGTACTCGGCGCCGAACGCGCTTTGCGTCTTGGTCAGGCGTGCGACGCGTCCGTCGAGTCCATCGAGCACCATCGCCACGAAAATCGCGATGGCGGCGTCCTGATCGAAACGGCCGTTCATCGCCTGCACGATCGCGTAGAAGCCGGCAAATAGCGCCGCGGTCGTGAACAGATTCGGAAGCAGGTAGATGCCGCGCCGGCGAATGCGATTCTTGGCGAGGGCACGCTCCTGCTGATAATCGACCATGGCGGCAGCCTAGCAGGGCCCACGCAGCAAGACAATGTGACCCTGCGTACGCCGCCGTTCAGTCGACAGGCAGTCGGCGAGTATAGTCGACGTCGCGTGCACGACATCGCCCGATCGTGACCCTGGGTCGCGCGCTCGGCGGCAGATAGACATCGACACGCGAACCGAAACGGATGAATCCGTAGCGCTGGCCGCGCGTGAGTACTTCGCCGGGTTCGACGTAACAGAGGATCCGCCGCGCGATCAATCCGGCGATCTGCACGCAGGTGACGTCGACGCCGCTCGCGGTCGCGATGTGCAGCGCGTTGCGCTCGTTTTCCAGCGATGCCTTGTCGAAGCGAAGCGTTGACGAAACTGCCCTCGTGATACCAGCGGGCACGAACAGTGCCGTCGACCGGGCTTCGATTCGAATGCACGTTGAACACGTTCATGAATACGCTGATCTTGAGCGCATCGCGATCGAGGTAAGGATCGCGCGCATTGCCGACAAGACAGAACGCGCCCGTCGGCGGGCGATAGCACGGCGCCCGGCAAGTCGGGAATCGCGCGTGCCGGATCGCGGAAGAACTGCACGATGAAAAGCAGCGCCAGCCAAGACAGCACAGCGAGCACCCACCAGCCGAGCCACGACAGCGCGATTGCCGCGATGGCCGCGATGGCAACGAAGGACCAACCTTCGCGGGCGATGATCGGATGTGGGTAGGTGCTGGCCAAGTCCGCTACTTGGTCTGCGCGTCGATGCGCTGGCTCATGTCCTGCGACTGTTGCTGCAGCGAACTCTCCAGGCCCTTCGCGCGCTCGATCGCGTTCGTAGGCGTGGGCGGCGCAGCGGTGACGTCGATCGGCGCCGCGCCGACGGCAGCCGGTGCGCGCACGCCTGATTTCGCGCCCGCGCGATCGTCGGGGAGCAATCCCATGCGCTTGAGCAGCGTCTGCGAGAGCACCGCGACGATGACCAACGCGAGCAGGACGACGATCAGTCCGATCCAGCCGCGTTGGCGATGCATGCTGCGCATGGTCACCTCCCTGTCCTCAGTTGGCCTTTCTCAAGTTGACGTTCAATTGCGCGTCTGATCCACCAGCTTGTTCTTGCGGATCCACGGCATCATTTCGCGCAGCTTGCCGCCCACCTGCTCGATGGGATGCTCCGCGGTCATGCGCCGCCGCGAAAGCAGCGTGGGCGCGCCGGCGCGGCTTTCCAGAATGAAGCTCTTGGCGTATTCCCCGCGACTGGATGTTGGCGAGCGCCTCGCGCATCGCCCAGCGCGTTTCGTCGGTGATGATCTTGGGGCCGGTGACGTATTCGCCATACTCGGCATTGTTCGAGATCGAGTAGTTCATCGTCCCGATGCCACCCTCGTACATGAGGTCGACGATGAGCTTGAGCTCGTGCAGGCACTCGAAATACGCCATCTCCGGCGCATAGCCGGCGTTGACCAGCGTCTCGAACCCCGCCTTCACCAGCTCGACACAGCCGCCGCAAAGCACCGCCTGCTCGCCGAACAGATCGGTCTCGGTCTCTTCCTTGAACGAGGTCTCGATGACGCCGGCGCGAGCGCCGCCGATCGCGGCCGCGTAGGAAAGCGCGAGGTCGCGCGCTTTTCCGCTCGAGTCCTGATGCACGGCGATCAGCATCGGCGTGCCGCCGCCGGCTGCGTAGGTCGAGCGCACCGTGTGGCCCGGCGCCTTCGGTGCGATCATCACCACGTCGAGATCGGCGCGCGGCTGCACCTGACCGTAATGGATGTTGAATCCGTGTGCGAAAGCGAGCGTCGCGCCCTTGCGGATGTTCGGTTCGATCTCCTCGCGATACACCGCCGCGATGTGCTCGTCGGGCATGAGCATCATCACGAAATCAGCGCCTTTTACGGCCTGCGCGACCTCGGCGACCTTGAGCCCCGCCTTCACCACCTTGTCCCACGATGCGCCACCCTTGCGCAACCCGACGGTCACCTTGATTCCCGAGTCGTTGAGGTTCTGCGCGTGCGCATGCCCTTGCGAGCCGTAGCCGACGATCGTTACCTTCTTGCCCTTGACGAGCGACAGGTCAGCGTCCTTGTCGTAATAGACTTTCATTGAAGCTCCTTGGTACGTCATTTTTTGTGAGCCGGCGACCCGCGCTGACCGGCAGTGTACGCCCGCAGTGTCGGTCTTCGGAGTGTTAGACCCTGAGTATGCGTTCGCCGCGCCCGATCCCCGATGCCCCTGTGCGAACCGTCTCGAGGATCACACCCGGCTCGATCGCCTGCAGGAACGCGTCGAGCTTCGAGCCCGTGCCGGTCAACTCGATCGTGTAGCTCTTGTCGGTCACATCGAGAATGCGTCCGCGAAAAATGTCCGCCAAGCGCTTCATCTCGTCGCGGTCCTTGCCAGCAGCGCGCACCTTGACCAGCATCAACTCGCGCTCGATGTGATTGCCGTCGGTGAGGTCGATCACCTTGACCACCTCGACCAGCTTGTTGAGCTGCTTGGTAATCTGCTCGATGACGTCGTCTGACCCGACGGTGACGATGGTCATGCGCGACATGGTCGCGTCCTCGGTTGGCGCCACCGTCAGCGATTCGATGTTGTAGCCTCGCGCTGAGAAGAGCCCGGAGATCCGCGACAGTGCTCCGGCCTCGTTCTCGACAAGGATCGACAGGATGTGCCTCATGGGATGATTCCCCCCGAAGTCGCTGCGCGACCTGCCCCCCAAGGGGGCCGAGTGCCTTGGGGCGGCCCAGCGACGCTTCCTCGCGCCGATGTTCCAGCGCTCATCAAAGCTCCTCCGCCAGGATCATTTCGGTCAGCCCCTTGCCGCCGGGAATCATCGGGAAGACGTTCTCGGCCTGGTCGGTGATGACGTCGAGAAAGACCAGGCGCTCCTTCTGTGCGAACGCTTCCTTCAGCGCCGCTTCGACGTCCCCGGGCTTCTCGACCTTGAGCCCGACGTGCCCGTAGGCCTCGGCCAGCTTCACGAAATCGGGCAGCGCATCCATGTACGACTCGGCGTAGCGATTGCCGTAGAAGAATTCCTGCCACTGGCGGACCATGCCCATGTAGCGGTTGTTCAGGTTCACGATCTTGATCGGCAGGTGGTATTGCTTGCACGTCGACAGTTCCTGGATGCACATCTGGATCGACGCCTCGCCGGTCACACAGGCCACCGTCGCACCCGGATTGACGAGCTGCACGCCCATCGCAGCGGGCAGCCCGAATCCCATCGTGCCCAGGCCGCCTGAATTGATCCAGCGCCGCGGCTTGTCGAACTTGTAGTACTGCGCCGCCCACATCTGATGCTGACCCACGTCCGATGTCACGAAGGCGTCGCCCTTGGTGATCTCGTAGAGCTTCTCGATGACCATCTGCGGCTTGATCAACGGACTCTTGCGGTCGTATTTGAGACAGTCCTTGCGCTGCCATTCCTTGATCTCTGCCCACCACGCCTTGAGCGCAGCGGGATCGGGACGCTGGTGCGTCTGCTCGATCAGCTTGAGCATGTCGTCGAGCACATCCGCGACATAGCCGACGATGGGAACGTCGACTTTGACGCGCTTGGAAATCGACGAGGGGTCGATGTCGATGTGGATGATCCTGCGATCCGCGCGAAAGTAGCTCTGCGGATTGCCGATGACGCGATCGTCGAAGCGCGCGCCCACCGCGAGCAGCACGTCGCAGTTCTGCATTGCCATGTTCGATTCGAAGGTGCCGTGCATGCCGAGCATGCCGGTGAACTGCGGATCGGTGCCCGGAAATCCGCCGAGGCCCATCAGCGTGTTGGTGCACGGGAAGCCGAGCAGGCGGACCAGTCGCGTCAGTTGCGGCGCGGCATTGTTCAGGATGACGCCTCCGCCGGTGTAGATCATCGGCCGCTTGGCATCGAGGAGGAGCTGCACCGCCTTCTTGATCTGACCGGCATGCCCGCGAGTTACCGGATTGTATGAGCGCAGCGAAATGGTCTTCGGGTAATTGAACTCGCAGCTTGCCTGCGTGACGTCCTTGGGAATATCGACGAGCACGGGCCCTGGCCGGCCGGTGGCGGCCAGGTAAAAAGCCTTCTTGATCGTGACCGCTAGCTCCTCGACGGTCTTGACCAGGAAGTTGTGCTTGACGCAGGGCCGGGTGATGCCGACCGTGTCGCATTCCTGGAAGGCGTCCTGTCCGATCGCGTGCGTGGGCACTTGGCCGGTGATGACGACCATCGGGATCGAGTCCATGTACGCGGTGGCGATGCCGGTGACCGCGTTGGTGACGCCCGGACCCGACGTCACCAGAGCGACGCCCACCTTGTGCGATGAACGGGAATAGCCGTCGGCCGCGTGAACCGCGCCTTGTTCGTGACGAACCAGAACGTGCTTGAATTTGTCCTGCTTGAAGACTTCGTCGTAGATGTTGAGCACCGCGCCGCCCGGGTAACCGAAGACGTACTCGACGCCTTCTTCCTGAAGACAGCGGATGACGATTTCTGCGCCCGTCAGTTGCATAGTGGCCTCTCTTCGCCTCGTTCATACCGGCAAAGAAGCACGAACCACGTCACGCGTGCTGTGCATGCGCGTACCGGGTCCTGCAAAACTGCTAGGACGCGAAAATGCGTGTGACGCGTCCGACCTAGGCTCGAATCGGGTAGAAAGCCGGAACCGCTGCGTGCCGCCGGGAAGTTCCGGAAGCGCTTGTGGCGCCGCCGGCCGGCACGCGAACGACCGATTTTGCAGTGCTTCTCGCAGCGGCAATGCCGCCACGGCTTGAACACTAACGATTTGCGCCGAACCGGTCAAGAATTTTGCTGCAACACACCATAGTGACGCTGTCGTACATGCACATTCGAGCACGGTGCGTGTGCTTATAATCAACCCGCTAACCTATCTGGACGGACGATCTGGCTTCGTATCAGGAACTCGCCGGCTTCCTCGCTGAGGTCGAGCGGCGCGCCTTCAAGCAGGCGATGTTCGCGATCCGCGACGAGGACGCGGCGCTGGACGTCGTTCAGGACGCAATGCTGAAGCTGACCGAGAAATATGCGACCAAACCGGTGTCGGAGTTCCCGATGCTGTTCCAACGCATCCTGCAAAACACGATCCACGACCATTTCCGTCGCAAAAAGGTACGCTCAACGTGGACCACGCTATTCTCGGCCTTCGGGCAAAAAGACGATAAAGACGACGATTTCGACCTACTGGAGAGTTTGCCCGCGAAATCAGATTCAATCGGGATGGCCGAGCCCGCGCTGCAGTACGAGCAAAGTCAAATCGTGGCACTGGTCGAGCAGTCGCTCGCGAGGCTGCCGGCGCGTCAACGGGAAGCGTTTCTGCTACGTTACTGGGAAGAACTCGATGTTGCGGAAGCTGCCGCAACCATGGGGTGCTCGGAAGGTAGCGTCAAGACGCATTGCTCGCGAGCGGTTCACGCTTTGGCCGAAATGCTCAGGGCCAAGGGGATAAACCTATGAACGATCAAGAAATCGCCAACAAGATAACCGGGTATCTCGACGCCGGAACCTCCGGTCTGAAGGCGGGAACCGCGTACCGGCTTCAGCTGGCGCGAGAGCAAGCGCTTGCGCGGCTGGCCGAGCCCGAGCATGCCTCGCAACTGGCGATAGCTGGCGGCGGAAGCTTCCATGGCGGCCGCCCGTCGCGAATGCTGACCGATGTGCGCGTCTGGGTCGGCATCCTGCTCATCGTGGGCGGCACGCTGTTTTACCAGTACTGGCAGACCGCGCAGCAGACCCGCGAGCTCGTGGAGACCGACGCCGCGATCCTCACCTCCGATCTGCCCATCGAAGCTTACGTCGATCGAGGCTTCCAGAATTGGCTCAAGCGCTCCGAGCCCTGATCTGCGGCGCCGCCTTGGTGGCGCTTTGCGGTATCAGCGGCCACAGCGTTGCCGGCCCGCTGGTGCTGGGCTCGCCGCGCTGGGCAGAGCTTTCGGCGGCTGATCGGCAGGTTCTGGCGCCGTTGGCGCCCGAGTGGAACCAGCTCGACCCACAGCGCAAGCAAAAGTGGCTCGGGATCGCCAAGCGTTATCCGACACTGGCCCCCGTGGAGCAGCAACGCGTCCAGGACCAGATGCGCGCGTGGGCGCAACTGACTCCTGCCCAGCGGCAGGCGGCGCGCGAGCAGTATAAGACGCTCAAGCAGCTCCCGCCGGACAAGCGCGAGGAAGTCCGCCAGAAGTGGCATGAGTATCAGCAGCTCCCGCCTGAGACCCGGCGCGAACTCGCCGCGCGCGCCCCGGCACCGGCGGCCCCGCCTCCGCGCGGAGCCCCGCCGGCGCAGCCGCCGGTCACCGTCCCTGCTACGGCGCGCTGAACCCTGAAGTGACTGCCGACGCCGCGCCCGCGCCGGCCGGTCTGGCACGCCGTCTGGCAGCCTCATTCTATGAATCGCTGCTGCTGGCGGCGATCGCGCTGATCGCAGGCTTCGCCCTGCTCGCCGCATCCCACGCGCCCAGCATGCTGCTTCCCGGCGAACGCCTCGCTTTGCCTCGCTCGGGCGCACGCCTGCTCGAATTTCTGGTCGTTTTCGCCGCCTGCGGGGCGTACTGCGCCGGCCTGTGGAGCAGCGGGCGACGTAGCCTGCCGATGCAGACGTGGCATTTGCGCCTGCTTAGCTGTCAGGGACCGGCACCCGGAATCGGACGCGCCGCGTTGCGCTATCTCGCATGGTGGACCGGACCCGCCTGCGCGGTCGCCGCCTATGCGCTGCTGCAGCCGCTAGGCTATGCGCGCTGGGCGCCTTCGCTGCTGACGCTCAACTACGCGTGGGCGCTGGTCGATCCGGACCGCCAGTTCCTGCACGATCGCATCGCCGGAACGCGCCTGGTGCGCGGCTAACGCGGGCGACTCGAGCGCGGGGCTAGGGTAGGCGCTGCTTCTGGTCGAAGCGAGCGACGCTGGCCACGATTTCGGCCTTGGCTTCTTCCGCGCCCACCCACGTCGATACGCGCACCCACTTTCCCGGTTCGAGATCCTTGTAGTGCTCGAAAAAGTGGGCGATCTGCCGCGTCGTCAGTTCGGGCAGGTCGCGCGGCGACTGAACCTCGCGATACAAGCCCGTCAACTTGTCTATCGGAACGGCCAGGATCTTGGAGTCGCCGCCCGCCTCATCTTCCATCTTCAGCATCCCGATCGGGCGGCAGCGCACCACCACGCCGGTGATCAACGGCATCGGCGAGAGCACGAGGACGTCGCTCGGATCGCCGTCGTCCGACAGCGTGCGCGGAATGTAGCCGTAGTTGCACGGGTAATGCATCGCCGTGGACATGAAGCGATCGACGAAGACCGCCCCGGTCTGCTTGTCCACTTCGTACTTGATCGGATCGCCACGCATCGGGATCTCGATGATGACGTTGCAGTCGTTGGGGACATCGCCGCCGGCGGGGACGCGATCGAGGTTCATATACGGTGGTCGGGAAGAGGCGCTTGCATTATAGCCGCCGCCACGCACGCTGCCGTATCATCGCCCGCATGGTCTACGACCTCGGCAATCGTCGCGTGCGATGGCGCGGCGAAGGCCACTATATTGCCCCGGGCGCGATCCTGATCGGCGACGTGATCGTCGAGGATCGGGCTTCGGTATGGTTCAACGTGGTCATCCGCGGCGACAACGATACCATCAGCCTCGGTCCGCGGTGCAACATCCAGGACGGGTCGATCCTGCACACCGACGAGGGCGTGAAGCTGACGCTCGGACCGTCGGTGAGCATCGGTCATCTCGTCATGCTGCATGGGTGCACGATCGGCGAAGGATCGCTGATCGGGATCAAGAGCGTCATTCTCAACCACGCGGTGATCGGTCGCGAGTGCTTGATCGGCGCCAATACCCTGATTCCCGAACGCAAAGTCATTCCCCACCGCTCGCTGGTGCTGGGATCTCCCGGCAAGGTAGTGCGAACGCTGAGCGACGACGAGGTGGCCGGGCTTTATCGGATCGCCGATCACTACGTCGAGAATGCCGCGCGCTACCAGGCCGACCTCAGCCCCCGCCCCACAGGCTAAAAGTGAACTCGGAAATCCCCCAGCGCTGAATCCGGGACGCCACGGCAAGCATCTAAGCTTCATACCGACTTGCGGGACGCTAACTTGAAGCTCATTCCTGGCCTTTTCGCCGTTGCCCTCTGGATCGCCACCGCGCCGTGGGCGATGGCCGTCGAGGCGGTCCACGAAACGCGCCCGGCCGCCGGATTCAACCGTATCGAGATCGATGGCCACGCGGAAGTCGTCGTGCGGCAGGGTACGGTTGAAGGGCTCGCTATCGATGCCTCTGCGCAGGCACTGCGCAATATCGAGACCAGCGTTCACGGGCGCACCCTGACCGTCGAGATCGTCGAACAGCGCCGCTGGTGGGACTGGATGTTCGCCGGCAGCGCCACGCGCACCCCGCGCATCACGATCGATCTGATCCAGCTCGAGCGGCTCGAGGCTGCAGGGTCGGTGAAATTCAATGCCGCCAGCCTGCGCAGCGACGACTTACGCCTGGATTTCGCCGGCGCCTGCACGGTTCGCATCGCCGATTTGCAGGCAAACCGGCTTAAGCTCGAAAGCGCCGGCGCGGTGAAGGCCGAAATCGCGGGCAAGGTCGGAGCGCAGTTCGTGGAGCTGTCGGGTGCCAGCTCCTATTTGGCCGGCGACCTCATCAGCGACAGCGCTTCGCTTCAGGTGAGCGGGGCGGGCAAGGCGCTGATCAACGCGCTGAAGACGTTGAAAGTGGAGATCTCCGGTGCGGGCGTGGTCAAGTACGTCGGCAATCCCACGGTCGAGCAGGACATTACCGGCCTCGGCAAGGTCAGCCGCGTCGAATCGCCCTGAGGCAGTTGTCTGCGCCCTAGTGCACCGACGCTCGCTCGGCTCCCGGGATCGCATCCGCCTTGAACAGCAGCGTGACGCCGGTCTGCGCGTCGGTGTCGGGATGGATGCCGGGGAGGACGCGGACATCGCCGATGCGACAGTCGTGGAGCAGCTCGACGAGCATCGTGAGCACGTCCTCGACCGCATCCGACGCAAATAGCGGACAGCGAAACCCTTCGGCCTGACGCGGATCGAACGGGCTCGACAGCGACAGTCGCAGCTCGCCGCCGCCTGGAGCCGAAGGGCTGCGATGCGCGCTGATCACCGCGGAGGGTTCGCCGACACCGGCGCGCATGCGCCGAGCCGCATTGCTCACGAACAACTGGGCACTGACGGCTCGCTGCGCCGCCTGCCCCTCCTGCAGCGCAAGCAGCGGCGCCGCCGGCGGACGCGGCAGCGCGAGCACCGAGGCGTGCGCGGATGCGAGCTGATGAGCTAGCTCCTGCGCCAGCGGAATACCCCATCCCGCGGCGTGCTTCGCGCCGAGCAGCATCGACTGCGGTGACGACAGCGCGACGCCGATCAGAAAGCGCAGATGCACGCTTTCATGCGTCGTGGCGACGTTCATCGGCGAGGGTGCAAGATCGCGCTCGCGCGCGCCTGATGCAAGGGCGTCGCGCTGCCACTTCAGCAACAATGGCAGATGCGCGAGATCGAGCACCTCCGAGCCCGCGAGTGCCGAACCGAGCGCAAAAGTTTCGCAACCGCCCAGGGCGTGATGGTCACGCAGTATCGCCGCGACGCGATTGGGATCGGGAAGCACCGCGCCGAGGTCGGCAGGCGTGGCGGACTGTGCCGCTTGGGCACCGACGACGATCACCACCGGCAGCGCGAACAACGTCGTGGCGAGCTCGGCATCGGCGGGAGGCTGCGAAGCGATCGTCCACGCCTCGATGAGCCGGCGCCAGAGATGGCGCGCGATCGCCGCCGAGGGCGCGGAATCGATCGCCGTCGCAAGACTGGCCGCATCACCGGCGATGATCTGCCGCGCAAACTGGGTGGCGATGGCGCCGTCAATCGCGCTCGTCACCGAGACGCTCGCCGATCCCATGCTCGCGACTGCTTGCGCGAAAAGCGCTTCGAGGGCCTGATCGGCGCTGCGAGCATAGACGCGTGGGTCGGGCGCTTTCATAGGTGGCTTTCTGCGTCCCATTGTCGCATGGACGCCCCGGCACCCAAGCGGGATCGCGGGCATAATATCGGCTCTCCAACCGTAGTGGAGGCGCGATGTACAAGCATATCCTTGTGGCGACGGACGGCTCCAAGCTATCCAACAAGGCTGTCGCCCAAGCCATCGATCTGGCGCAATCGCTGGGCGCGACGCTAACCGCGTTCTACGCTTCGCCCGACTATCCCATGCCGGCGTACAACGATGGCGTCGCCTACGAGCCTGTCTCGCGCAAGGAATACGCAGCGCAATGCAAGAAGGACGCGGCGCGCGTGCTCGATCCGGTCGCGCTCAAGGCGGAATCCGCCGGACTGGAATTCAACGCCACGCACGCCATCGCGCCCTCGCCCTGGGAAGCGATCCTCGCAGCCGCAAAGAAGAACAAGTGCGAAGCCATCGTCATGGCTTCACACGGCCGCAGCGGCGTCACCGCATTGCTGCTGGGAAGCGAAACGCAAAAGGTACTCGCGCATTCCAAATTGCCGGTGCTGGTCGTGCGCTGAAGCGCGCCAAAGCGCGCACCGAAGGCCGAACTCGGTGTTCACGTAAAATAGCCGCTTTTGCCTCGGCAAGGCGACCATGCGCGTCACGAAGTTCTTCGTTTCCACGCTGAAGGAAGCCCCCTCCGAGGCCGAGCTCGCCAGTCACCGGCTCATGCTGCGCACCGGCATGATCAAGCGACTCGCCGCGGGGATCTACACGTGGATGCCGCTGGGCCTTCGAGTGCTGCGCAAGGTCGAGGGCATCGTTCGCGAGGAAATGAACCGCGCCGGCGCCGTCGAATTGCTGATGCCGGTCATCCAGCCCGCCGAATTGTGGCAGGAGTCGCAGCGCTGGGACAAATACGGACCCGACCTGCTGCGCATCAAGGACCGTCATCAGCGCGACTTCGTCGTGCAGCCGACGTCCGAGGAAGTCATCACCGACATCGCGCGCAAGGAGCTCAGAAGCTACAAACAGCTGCCGGTGAACTTCTATCATATCCAGACCAAGTTTCGCGACGAGGTGAGGCCGCGCTTCGGGGTGATGCGCTCGCGCGAATTCATCATGAAGGACGCGTACTCGTTCGATGTCGACAAGGAGGCGATGGGCATCTCGTACCAGGCCATGTACGACGCGTACACGCGCATCTTCACCCGACTAGGACTCTCGTTTCGTGCGGTACGCGCCGACACAGGGCAGATCGGCGGCGCCGCATCGCATGAATTCCAGGTGCTGGCCGATTCTGGCGAGGACGCGATCGCGTACTGCCCGGACTCGGACTACGCGGCCAATGTGGAACTCGCGGAAGCTGCGCCCCCTGGCACGCGACGTGCTCCTTCAGAGCCCATGGCCAAGGTCGCGACCCCGGGCAAATCAACCTGCGAAGACGTCGCTGCACTTCTCGGTCTGCCGCTGTCGCGCACCGTCAAGTGCATCATGGTCAACGTCGACGGCACGGTGCACATGCTGCTCATCCGGGGTGACCATACCCTCAACGAGATCAAGACCTCCAAAGTCGAGGGTCTCGCGGGGTTTCGCTGGGCGACCAACGCGGAGATCGAATCTGCCACCGGCTGCGTTCCGGGCTACCTCGGTCCGGTCGGCATACCGGCGTCGATGCCTCTCATTGTCGATCGCGAAGTCGCCGCGATGGCGGACTTCGTGTGCGGCGCCAACGAGGTCGACTTTCACCTTCGCGGCGTAAACTTCGGGCGCGATTGTCGCGAACCCGATCGCATTGCCGACATTCGCAACGTCGTGGCGGGAGACGCCTCGCCGGACGGCAAAGGCGTCTTGGCCATCGTGCGCGGGATCGAGGTCGGTCATGTGTTCGCGCTCGGCGAGGTCTATTCCCGCGCCCTCGGCGCAACTTTTCTCGATGCGGCCGGTCAACCGCAGGTCATGGAAATGGGCTGTTACGGGATCGGGGTCACGCGCGTGGTCGCCGCCGCCATCGAGCAGAATCACGACGAGCGCGGCATCGTATGGCCGGAGCCGCTGGCGCCGTT
Source organism: uncultured beta proteobacterium (assembly GCA_963816915.1). Taxonomy (GTDB): domain Bacteria; phylum Pseudomonadota; class Gammaproteobacteria; order Burkholderiales; family Casimicrobiaceae; genus PALSA-1003. The sequence goes on along the minus strand of CAWFMK010000002.1, from coordinate 344,326 downwards.
CGCAGTGGCGATCGCGCCCATCGGCTTCGATCGTAGCGACGCCGTGCGCGAGGCCGCCTTGCGCGTGCACGACGAGCTGGAGGCGGCCGGTGTCGAAGTCCTGCTCGACGACCGCGGCGAGCGGCCCGGGGTCATGTTCGCCGACTTGGAGCTGATCGGTATTCCGCACCGGATCACCATCGGTGATCGCGGCCTAAAGGACGGTGGCGTCGAATACCAGAGCCGGCGTGACGACGAGGCCCAGGTGGTGCCGCTCGCCGAGGTCGTTTCCATGATGCGCGCGAGGCTCGCGCACTGACCGTGCCTACCCTTCGCACTTTTTTCTCGTCCGCATGCGGACGATGCGCCCTTGCCGTGCTGGCAGCGCTGAGCGCGTCGCAAGCGCTTGCCGGTGCGCAGATCGAGGAGATGCTGTCGTCGAGCGTGCAGGCGGCGCTGCAACGTGCGGTAAGCGACTATCCGGCGCCAAATCTTACCTTCGCCACGCCGGCCGAAGGCGAGGCCTGGCTACGCGAAATGGCGAGGAGGCTCGCCCCCAAAATTCCCGACTGGCCCACGCGGCGAGATTTCCTCATCACCGTCCAATACGAAGCCACGCGCGCGGGCCTCGATCCGCAAATGGTGTTGGGGCTCATCCAGCACGAGAGCAATTTCCGTAAGTTCGCGGTCTCGGTCGCCGACGCGCGCGGATACATGCAGGTCATGCCGTTCTGGTTGAGGCTCATCGGCACCTCGGATCAGAATCTTTTCAACCTGCGCACCAACCTCCGCTATGGCTGTACGATCCTGCGCCATTATCTCGACAGAGAGAACGGCGACTACTACCGCGCGCTCGGGCGGTACAACGGCAGCCTCGGCCGTGCCGATTATCCTAACGCGGTGCTGGCGAACTGGCAGCAGAACTGGGCATGGAGTTACGCGGTACCGGTCGCCGGAAACCCGCCGGTGCAGACAGTGACCACCCGATAGTGGCCTTGCCCGGCAGCTATTGCGGCCGTTTCGCGCCCTCCCCGACGGGGCCATTGCACTTCGGTTCGCTGGTCGCCGCGATGGCAAGCTGGTGCGATGCCCGCGCCAACGGCGGGGCCTGGAAACTTCGTATCGAAGACGTCGACGCGCCGCGCAGCAAGTCCGAGGCTGCCGACGCCATTCTCACCTCGCTCGAACGCTATGGGTTCCAGTGGGACGGTCCGGTGATCCGCCAGAGCGAACGCATCGCGTCGTATCACGCCGCACTCGACGCGCTGCGCGAGCGCGATCAGCTCTTCGCTTGCGCGTGCACGCGCAAGGAACTCGAAGACGCCCCCTTCGGCGCCACTGGCGAACGCCTGTACCCGGGAACGTGTCGCGGCGGCGTCCCAAGCGACCGCGCGAAGCGCAGCGGTCGTGCTCTTCGAGTGCGCGTCGACGATCGGCCCATCACCTTTGTCGATCGCGTGCAGGGTGCGCAGACGCAAGTGCTCGCTCGCGACAGCGGCGACTTCGTGGTGCTGCGCGCCGATGCCCTGTTCGCGTATCAGCTTGCGGTGGTCGTCGACGACGCCTATCAGGGCGTGACGCACGTGGTGCGCGGCGCCGATCTGTTGACGTCGACGGCACGACAGATCTGGCTACAACGCTGCCTCGGGCTGCCGACGCCTTCGTACCTGCATCACCCTATCGTGACCAGCGCGAGCGGCGAAAAATTGTCCAAGCAGACCGGTGCCGCGGCGTTGCCGGACACGCCGCTGCCGGCGCTCCTCGACGCGTGGACATTCCTCGAGCAGCGCACGCCTGCGGCGCGGCCGGGCAGCGTCGAATCGTTCTGGACTTGGGCGCATCGCGCTTGGGATCCGGCGCGCATTAACGCGCGCGTCGGCGCGGCCCTGCCGAGCGAGGGTCGCGCGCTATAATCGGTCTACGCAGCACCGCCGTTTCCGTAGATGTGCACCGCCATCCGCGTCTATCCGCGCCGTCATGACCACACTCGTCGTCGTCCGCAAAAACCGCGAAGCCGCCATCGCCGCCGACTCGCTCACGACGTTTGGCGACACGCGTCTCTCCGCGGAATTCGACGGCGCCTACGACAAGATCGTGCAGTACCGCGGCTCGTACATCGGCCTGTGCGGCAGCGCTGCGCACCAGCTCGTGTTCGAGAGCCTGCTGGAGAAACACGTCGACCTCGATTTCTCGACCAAACGCGCCATCTTCGAAACGTTTCGCAAGCTGCACCCGATCCTCAAGGAGCAGCACTTCCTCAATCCGAAGGAGGAAGAGGACGATCCGTACGAATCCACGCAGATGACTGCGCTGATCGCCAATCCCAGCGGCATTTTCGGCGTGTACTCCATGCGCGAAGTGTTCGAGTACACCCGCTTCTGGGCAGTGGGCTCGGGACGCGAATTCGCGCTCGGGGCGATGCACACGCAATACGCCCGACTCAAGGGCGCGGCCGCGATCGCCCAGATCGGCATCGAGGCTGGAGCGGTTTTCGACAAGAATTCCGCGATGCCCATGACCCTGTTCACTGTCACCCTGAAGTGACGCCGTGAGCGTCTACCTTCCGCCGGCGTTCGCTTCGAGCGACACCGATGCCGTGGCGCAGCTGATCCTGTATCATCCCTTCGCGACGCTGGTGACGCCGACGACAGACGGGCCGCAGATCTCGCACTTGCCGCTCCTGCTGCATCGCTCCGAGGGAGCGCAAGGCGTGCTCATCGGGCACGTCGCGCGTGCCAACCCGCATTGGCGCGTCCTCGCCGAGCGGACATCAGTCGCGATTTTTCACGGCCCGCACGCTTATGTCTCACCGTCCTGGTACAGCGATCCCGCGGCGATGGTGCCAACCTGGAACTACGCGGTCGTGCACGTGCACGGCAGCGGTGAGCTGATCGACGATCCGGCGGGTAAGCGCGAGATTGTCGAGGAATTGACTGCTCACTTCGAGGCGTCGCGGCCGGCGCCGTGGCATCTGCAACTTACGGGCGCACGTCGGGCCGCGATGCTCGACGCCATCGTGGCGTTTCGCATCCCGGCGACCCGCGTCGAGGCCAAGTTCAAGATGTCGCAGAATCGCAGCGCCATCGATCGCGCGCGCGTCGCCGAGGCCCTGCGCGAGGAATCCGATGCCGCCGCCGTGGCGACGGGCGAGTGGATGATGCGCAATGCCGGCAAAGGCTGAACCCGCCGCTGATCGCATTCGCTTCGACAAGTGGCTGTGGGCGGCGCGCTTCTACCGGACGCGCGGTCTCGCCGCACTGGCAATCGACGCGGGGCAGGCGCGCATCGACGACGCGCGGGTAAAACCGGCGCACGCCGTGAGGGTCGGCCAGCGCGTCCAGATACGCCGCAATGCGCTGACGTGGAATGTGGAGGTCATGGCCCTGAGCGAGCGCCGCGGCGGCGCCGCCGACGCCCAGAAACTCTATCGCGAGGACGCGACGAGCGTGGCTGAACGCGACACCGAAATCGGCCGCCGAAAAGCGGCGGCCATCACCGCACCGACCTCCGACGGACGCCCGACCAAGCGCGACCGCCGGAAGCTCCAGGAATTCCTGGACGAGCCTTGAGGCGCGATTACGCGCGCTGCTGCATCTCCTGCGGCACCGATCCCGCCACGCCGAGCTCGCGGATGGTCGCCATCACCGAGCTGAAATCAGCCGCGGTGCGCACGTTGGGGATCGGCTTGGCGAGCAGGTTCACTGCGCGTCCGCTCACCACCAGAGGCAGCCCTTCGGGCAACGCCGCGCGCAGCGAACGGATCTCCTGACCCGCGATTTTTCCCGAGATGCCACGATCGAACAGCAGGATCGCCAGGCAGACCTTGTACGACTTGGCCGCGCCCGCGACTTCCTGCGAAGGCACGCCGCTGCCCAGGGTCAGGCAGTTCACGCCTTCGGTGAACAGCAGCAGTTCGAGAATCGCAAGGCCGAGCTGATTGGGGTCGTTGGGCGGTGTGGCCACCAGAATCTGGCGCGAATCGCGCGTCGGGCGCACCAGCCGCGTCACGTCGCGCAACAGCCTCTGCGCCAGATCCGCGAAGCGCAGCTCCTGGAAGTTCTGCATGTCACCGCGGACCACGTGCTCGTGCACGGCTTCGTTGAGCGGGATGAGTGTCTGCTCAAGAAAACGACGCAGTCCCTGACCGACCAGAAGCTTCGACAAATGATTCTGCAGTTCGCCAACGCGGTGCTCGCCCAGGAGCTTGACCGCGGTTTCGATTTCGTCGGGCAGTGGGGCGGGATCCTCGACCGCGATCCCCAGCATCGACTGCAGCGCCGATTCTGCCAGCGGCACCACCGCGCCCGCGCGCCATCCCTCGGAGAGTAGCTGCTTGATCACTTTGAGCCGCGCGACTTGGTCGGGCGGGTAGACCCGGTCACCGAAACCGTCGCGCGCAGGATTGGGGAAACCGTACCTGCGCTGCCACATATACAGTTGCTCGCGGCGCAGGCCCGTAATTCGCACGACTTCACGGATGTGCAACGAATCGCGAACTTCACCTGCCATGCTGGCCACCGCCAGCTGCGGGCCCGCGTCGCTTCGGCGCGTGGGCGCTTTGATGAGGATTCCCATGGTGTTCCTTTGCGCTCCTGTGCGTCACAAGTATAAAGAATTCAGCTGTCCGCTTCAGTTTGGCGCGCAGCGGCAAAAGGCGCCGCAACGCGTCAGACCGGGCTCCGGCAGGCGTCTCCCGCGAGCGGCACGGCCATCCCTGCCCCATGATCCTGCCCTAGGAACAGCGGCTTCCGCTCCGCATTACCGCTTTAACGCCGCCTGACTGCTGACGACAACAAGGGCTGTGCAAGTATCGTACCGGCGGCATCGGAAACTTGAATCGAGGATGCGCCAAGCCCTGAATAATCGCGCTCGCCCGGCGTTGCCAAACCGCGCGCCGCAGCCTACCCTTGGTGCGATCTGGCGAAGGCAACCGACCGACTGCGTCAGCCACTGACGCCAGACGGCGTTGTGCTCCTAATCAGGCACCCCACAGCTAACGGCAGGACCTCATGTTCGGATTTGGACGATCGACCAAGGACCCGCTCGCGGACAAGAAGTCCGTAGAGCGCTGGCTTGCGGGGTTTCCCGGCACCGATCCCCTGGTAGCCCACTCGGCCATCCTGACCGAGCTCGGCGCGCTGGGTGAACGCACCGCGCCGCGCAACCCGGCCCGGCTGGAAGCGGTGTTTCACCTCGACGCGCTCTCGGACGCGCTGCGCCGCAGCGTGACGGCGCAATACCTGGAGCATGGCAACCGCTCCTCGCGGGTCGAGAGCCAGCTGTGGCAGGCGCTGTTCGATCTGACGCAGGCGTTCCTGCTCTGCTACCAGGCGTTCGGACGCGACTTTGCCGGGCGTTCCCCAAGCGGTCGGTGGCAATCGCTGCTTCCGGAATTGATCGCGCGCCAGATCGCGCATCAGGGCGTCGACGCCAAGATCCGGCTCTATCGCTACGAGCAGTGGATCCCCGCCCGCTGGTCGGAGCTCAATGCGCTTTTCCAGACGGCATGCACCGCTCAGATCGAGCGGGTTCCAGTGGCTACGCTGGCCGACGGCGTGCTCACCACCATCGAGCAGGAATATCTTCGGGTGCTGCTGCTGCAGCTGATGAACGCCGGCAACCTTTCGCCGCGACACGTGCAATGGGTTGCCGACCAGCTTTCGGAATGGTGTGCACCTCTGCGACTGAACATTGAGCCACCTACCCTCACCAGCTTTTACGTGGATCTGGGGGACCGGACGGGGCTGCGCAGGCGCACGCCGCAACCGCTGGAAGGCCGCGTGCTTTTCCTGGATACCCGTCCCCTCCACGCTGTTCTGATGCAAAACGTGCTGATGCTGGAGCAAAAGGTGCGCAACGACCCGCTCTCCGAACGCACGCCGCGCCGCGCCGAGCAGCTCAGCCTGCTCACCAAGCTCGCGGCACAGGTCGATCCGGAGTTTCGTCCGGTTGCCCGGCGCGGCGAACGGCAATCGGCGACTGGCAGCGTCGATGCGATCGTCGGGTTCGCCAAGATCTCCGGCTTTCTGCGCGACGAAGAAGTCGGTCCGCTGGCCGACCGTCGGACCAACAGTGCCGGCAATTTCGGCGAAACGGTCGAGCTCGCCACCTTCGGCCACCTGCGCAATGAAAGCGGCCGAGCGCAGGAAGTGGTGCGCCGACGGCTGGCGACGTACGCCACGCAGGGCGGGGCGTGGGAGGTGCGCGACGTCTCGCAGACCGGTTACCGGCTGATTGCGCCGATGACAGTGATCAATGCGGTCACACTTGGCACGCTCGCCGCCATCCGCGCCGACGGGCAGCCGCTGTGGACGCTGGGCATCGTTCGTCGCATGAAGCGTCTGACGGCGGATCGCGCTGAAATCGGGCTGCAGGTGATCGCCAACAACCTGGTCGGCGTCGAGCTCTCGAGTCTGCGCCGCGGCGAGGCCGAGTATTCCGTGGACGGCGAGTCGCCCACCGTGAGCGGACGGAGGTTCCACGGGTTGTTTCTGTCGCTGCGCAAGCGCAGCAGCGACGCGCCCATCCAGACGCTGATCGTGCCAGCGGGAGAATATCAGCCCGGCAAGCGCTTGCAGATGAGCGTCGCCAGCACCACGCAATCGATTGCTTTCGGCCGGCTGCTGGAGCAGCAGCCCGACTGGATCTGGGCGACAGTCGAATCGCACGAGCCGCCGGCAGTATCGGCCACCGCTCCCGGCACCTGAAAAGCCGCATGCCCGTCGACCGCTACCACGAGATCTGCGCGCAGCATCGGTGGCGGGTTCCTGCCGACTTCAACATCGCTTTCGCGACATGCCACCGGCACGCCGGCGATCCCGGTCGCGTTGCTATCCATTGGGAGGACGAGGACGGCGCGAGCGCGACGCTGACCTACGCCGCGCTGCACCAACAGGCCAATCGCCTGTGCAATGCGCTTTGTGCGCTCGGGATCGGTAGCGGGGACAAAGTCGCCATCGTCTTGCCGCAACGTCCCGAGACGGCGGTGGCGCACATCGCGTGTTATCAGCTCGGTGCAATCGCGGTCCCGCTGTCGTTCCTGTTCGGGCCGGACGCGCTCGTCTACCGGCTGCACGACTCGGAGACGAGGGCGGTGATCGTGGATCAGGCCTCGCTACCCAACGTGGCGGCGGTACGCGATCAGGTTGCGACGTTGCGGCATGTCATCGGCGTCGCCGGCGCACGGGAGTCGTGGACGATCGACTGGGACGAACTGCTTGCGAGGGCCTCACCTCACTTCGCGCCTGCGCCCACTCGTGCCGGCGATCCTGCGCTGCTGGTCTACACCAGCGGCACCACCGGTCCGCCGAAAGGCGCGCTCATGCCGCATCGATGCCTGATCGGCAATCTGCCGGGCTTCGTCTATTCGCATGAGGGCTTTCCGGTGGAGCATGACGTCTTCTGGTCGCCCGCCGACTGGGCGTGGACGGGCGGTTTGATGGATGCGTTGCTGCCCACGCTGTATTTCGGGCGCCCGATCGTCGGTTTTCGCGGGCGCTTCGACCCGGAGCGCGCGCTCGCGCTGATGGCCAGATACCGCGTCACCAACGCCTTCCTTTTTCCGACCGCGCTCAAGATGATCATGAAAGCGGTGCCGCGACCGCGCGACGCGCACACGCTTGCACTGCGCAGCATCATGAGCGCGGGCGAATCGGTGGGAACGACGGTATTCGAGTGGGCGCGCGATGCGCTGGGCGTGACCATCAATGAGATGTTCGGCCAGACGGAGATGAACTATATCGTCGGTAATTCGCATGGCTCCTGGCCGGCGAAACCCGGCTCGATGGGCCGCCCGTACCCGGGTCATCGCATCACGCTGATCGACGACGCCGGCGCCGAGGTCGCGGACGGCGAGCTCGGCGAAGTCGCGATGCACCGCGTCGCCCCCGACGGCGTTCCCGATCCTGTATTTTTTCTGGGGTATTTCAAGAATCCGGAGGGCACGGCGCGCAAGTTCAGCGGCGACTGGTGCCGCACTGGCGATCTCGCCACTCGCGACGGCGACGGCTACCTCTGGTATCAGGGACGCGCCGACGACATGTTCAAGGCAGCAGGCTATCGTATTGGTCCGTCAGAAATCGAGAACTGCCTGGTCAAGCATCCCGCGGTTGCCAACGCCGCGGTCGTTCCGAGCCCGGACGAGACGCGCGGCAACGTGGTCAAGGCCTTCATCGTGCTCGCCTCGGGCACCGCCCCGTCGGCGGTTCTGGAGCAGGACATTCGCAGCCACGTGCGCAAATTCCTCGCCCCCTACGAATATCCGAAGGAAATCGAATTCATCGATGCGTTGCCGATGACCACGACGGGAAAGGTACAGCGCAGGGTGCTGCGCGAGCGCGAATTGGCGCGCAGGTCGGCGGCGGATTCTTCGCGCTAGACGAAGCTAGGCTTCGTGGCGCTCCGAGAGGTTTTCCAGAAAGTGCCGGTGCAGGAGCACCCACACGATCGCTGGCGCCACCGCGGGCAGGATCAACGTCCCGAACTGGTAGCAGAAGGTCACGACCTCGCGTTGCCACGGCGCGTAACCCAGCTGCGACGCAACACCTGGCTCGGACACAAGATTCTTGAGGAAATCGGCGATCACGCTGAAAGTCTGCACCGGCACCAGGGCCGCGTAGCCGATCGCAAGCCTGCGCAATGGATGTGCTTCGCGCACGGCAAGCGTCATCGCGGCAAACAGCGGCAGTCCAAAGCTGAACAGGCGGACGTTGCTCGGGACCTCGAGCACGGCTTTCGCGGCTGCGGACAGCGTTCCCGGTGCACGCAGATTGGTCACGAAGGTGATCATTTCCACGGATTGCTCGATGCCTTGCACGAGGTCGCCGAATCCGATGCGGGTCACGATCCGGCAAAGCACGGCAACGGGCCACGCAAGCAATGGCGTCGCGAGCCACCAGATGAAAAATGTCGGGACCAGCCAGGCGGCGACTAGCAGGAGAAAGGATGGAAGCGAGCGCGTCGCCATTCCGGCCTTTGGGCCTAGGCGATCGCTGGCGCCATTCTCGGCAGCGTCCGCACCCACAGCAGCCAGACGACCATGACGTCGAGCATGATCAGCGCCTGCCACACGTAAAGGTGCGCCCATTCGAACATGCTGAAGTTCCACTGTCCAAGGTAAAACAGGCTGATCACGCGCACGATATTGAGACCCTGGACCGCGACGATGCCGATCGCGAGCCCCAGCAGTTTGCGCTTCCACGGTGCGGGAAAGGCGAGGATCGCTGCGAGCAGGACGATGGTCGCCTCGACACCGTTGCAACCTGCTTCGATCGACACCGCGAAGCCGTTGTGTGCGCTTTGCAGGACCTTGCCCTGCGCGATCACCGCTGGGTCGAAGAGCCTCACGATGCCCGCCGAAATCGCAGCCAGCGTGTTCGTCCAGGGAACAACGAACCATTCCTGCGCCCACGGCGTCAGCTCCAGCCCGAACAGCGCCCCCTGCAGCAGCAGGAACAGGACGAAAAAGCGAACCATCGGGCGGGATTGTACGCGAGGGCTCGCGACTTCAGCTGATGCGCGCGCGCGCCAAGGGAGGATTCATCGCGAAGTAGCGCTTGACGCCGCCGAGAATCGATTCAGCGAAGCGTTGCTGCTGCGCCTCGCTCTTCAGCTTGAGCTCCTCTTCGGGGTTCGAGATGAACGCGGTCTCGATGAGTATCGACGGGATATCCGGAGCCTTGAGCACCGCGAATCCGGCCTGCTCGACGCTGCCCTTGTGCAATGCGTTGATCGAGCTTATCCCTTCGAGCACCGATCGCCCCACGCGCAGGCTGTCGCTGATCTGGGCGGTCTGCGACAAATCGAGCAACGTCTGCGCCAGCATCGGCTCTCGACTGTCGAGATTGACTCCGCCGATCAGGTCGGCTTCGTTCTCGCGCTGTGCCAGCCAGCGCGCCGCGGCGCTGGTGGCGCCGTGCTCTGACAGTGCGAACACCGACGAGCCTCGCGCCGCGGGCGTCGAAAACGCATCGGCATGCACGGAAATGAACAAATCTGCTAGCACCCGCCGCGCTTTTTGCACGCGCGCATTGAGCGCAACGTAATAGTCGTCGTCGCGTGTCAGCATGGCGCGCATGCCCGGTTCGCTGTCGATCAGCGCTTTAAGGCGACGTGCGATCGCGAGCGTCACGTTCTTTTCCTGGGTTCCGCGCCGGCCGACCGCGCCGGGATCCTCGCCCCCGTGGCCCGGATCGATGACGACGATGATCGGTCTGCGCTGCAGCTTTGGCGCCGTCGGCGCCAGTGGCTCCGACGGCGCCAGGTCACGCTCGCGCCCGCGCTCGCCTTCGAGCAGCGCCATCAACGGATCGGGCGGCGTGAGCGAATACAAATCGAGCACCACGCGATTGCCATGCGGGCCGAAGGGCTGCAGCGCGAACAACTGCGGGTTCACATCGGTCTTGAGGTCGAGAACGATGCGCAGCACGCCAGGCTTGAAGCGCGCAATGCGAATCGCCTGGATGTACGGATCGTCGGGGTTGACCAGTCGAGGAAGCTGCTCGATCTCGCCGCTCAGGTCGACGTCCTCGAGATCGAGAACCAGGCGCAGCGGATTGCGCATCGACAGCATCTGGTGCGGCACGGGCGAGGGCGATTCGAGGATCAGCCTGGTGTACTCCTGCGCAGGCCACAGCCGAGCCGAAGCGATCGTCGCGGCGCGCAGCGGCACGGACAGCACGCACTGCAGCGCCGGCAGCAAAAGGCACTGGAGCGCGCGGCGACGGCGCCGTGCGCTTCCGCTTAGCCGAACGCTATGCACTCGAGACATGCACTACCCTGCGCCGAGCGCGCGGCAATGCGCGCGATGCGACAGGCGCCGGCGATCGTCAGGTTCAGGGCGAGATCGACGCGGCGCAGGCGTTGCGCAACGCGTTCGGGCCACTCGATCACACATACGGAATCGGGCCTGAAATCCTCGCTGAAGCCCAGGTTGTCCCATTCACGTTCATCCGTGAGTCGAAAGAAATCAAAGTGATAGAAGTATAATCTCGAAAAGACATAATGTTCAACCAACGTGTAGCTGGGACTCTTGACCAGTCCGCGCCAACCCAAGGCGCGAAGCACGCCACGCACGAGTGTGGTCTTGCCAGCGCCCAGCTCGCCGGAGAGCGTCACCACCATGCCACCGCTCAACCCGCGCGCGATCTTCGCCCCAAGCCCGAGCGTTGACGCTTCATCGGCGAGCGCCACGCTTCGCTCTTCTATAATCGGCGGTTCGATAGTCAAGGCTTCGCGCGGCGATGAGGGAAGTAACGCACGACGGGCCCGATCTGACGACGCTCGCGGATGATATTCGTGCCTGGGCGCTCGAGCTCGGGTTCGCCGACATCGGTATCGCGGACACCGAGCTCTCCGACGACGGGGCGCGCCTGCTCGCGTGGCTCGACGCCGGACGTCACGGCGACATGGATTATATGGCACGACATGCGGCGATCCGCGCCCGGCCGGACGCGCTCGTGCCCGGGACGCTGCGGGTCATCACCGCGCGGCTCGATTATTTTCCCGTGGGTGCGCGTGCCGCCGACGAGGTCCTTGCCGATTCATCCAAGGCTTACGTCTCGCGCTACGCGCTCGGCCGCGACTACCACAAAGTGCTGCGCGATCGCCTCCAGCGCCTTGCGCAGCGCATGGAACAGACCGTCGGCCCGTTCCGTTACCGCGTGTTCACGGACAGCGCGCCAGTGATGGAGGTCGCGCTCGCCGACAAGTCCGGACTGGGTTGGCGCGGCAAGCATACGCTGCTGCTCAATCGGGACGCTGGGTCTTTTTTCTTCCTGGGCGAGATCTATACCGACCTCGCCCTGCCGCTGACGGCACCGACCACCGCGCACTGCGGCACCTGTCGTGCCTGCCTCGACGCGTGTCCGACCGGCGCCATCGTGGCGCCCTACGAGCTGGACGCCAGGCGCTGCATCTCCTATCTCACCATCGAGCTCAAGGGCAGCATTCCGGTGCACCTGCGCTCGCTGATCGGCAATCGCGTCTACGGCTGCGATGATTGCCAGCTCGTTTGCCCCTGGAACCGCTATGCGCACGTCACCGACACGCCCGATTTCGCCGTGAGGAATGGACTCGACGACGCGAGTCTGACGGCGCTTTTCGCGTGGTCCGCCTCCGAGTTCGAGGAGCGCATGCGCGGAAGCGCGATTCGCCGCATCGGCCACGAACGATGGCTGCGCAATCTCGCGGTCGGCCTTGGTAACGCGGGCTACGACGCCGAGATCGTCGGCGCACTCGAGGCCCGCCGCGACGATCCCTCGGTGATGGTGCGCGAGCACGTGGCGTGGGCGCTCGAGCAGCAGGCCGCGAAAGGCGCCGGCGCGTTCGCGGCGTAGCGCTCGCCGGGGGCACGGCTCAGCGAATGAGCTGATTCATCGAGACGATGGGTAACATCACCGCGAGGACAAGCACGAGGACGATGGCGCCCATAATGACGATGAGCAGTGGCTGAAGAAGCGCGGCCAGCCAGGTCAAGCGGCGCTCGACGTCATTTTCCTGCTCCCTCGCGGCCCGCGAGAGCATCGCCGGCAGTTCGCCGCTTTGCTCGCCGTTGGCGACGAGGTGCACCAGCAGTGGCGGGAACACGCGCTCGCTGGCGAGCGCGCGCGACAACGTGACGCCTTCGCGCACGCGCGCCGCTGCCGAGTGCGCCGCGCGCCGTATGGGCCGCGCCCAGATCACTCCTGCGGCGGTCTCCAGAGCGCGCAGCAAGGGCGCTCCGCTGCCGGTTAGAATGGCCAGCGTACTTGCGAAGCGCGCGCTGTCGAGTCCGGACAGGACCCGGCCGACCACCGGAAGGCGAAGCAGCGCCGCTTGCCAGCGCTCGCGCAGGCGCTCGTGGCGCAGCGCCCATACCGCCGCCAGCGCTGCGACGATGGCTGCCCCGAGCCAGTACCAGCCGGTTGCGCGTAAAAAATCGCTGCTTGCGATCAGCGCGCGCGTGAGCAGCGGCAGCGTCTGCTTGCTTTGCTGATACACCGCGACGATCTGCGGCACCACATAAAGCATCAGCGTCGCGATGACCGCGAGAGCGATGACCGTGATCAGCGCGGGGTAGATGAGCGCCGCGGTGAACTTGGCGCGCAGTGCCTGCCGCGACTCCAGGTAATCGGCGAGACGCGAGAGAACGCCGCCGAGCTGTCCGGTCTCGCTGCCGACGGCAACCAGACCTCGGTAGAGCTCGCTAAACGTGCGCGGGAAACGCGACAGCGCGGCGGCGAGCGGCTCGCCGGCAGACACCTGCTCTCGAATGGCCTCGAGCATGCGCGCCGCGACCGGATGGTCCGATTGCTCGGCGACCGCGGCGAGCGCCTGATCGAGCGGCATGCCCGATGCAACCAGCGTCGCCAGCTGCCGGGTCGTCAACGACAGCGCAGCGGCGCCGAGATGTGTTGATTCGGTGCGGCGATGCGCGGCCGAGGCGATGGGCTCCACCGCCGTGGGGAACAGGCCGTCGACGCGCAACTGATCGCGCACTGCGCGCGCGCTGGCCGCATCGACCACACCGCGGCGGGGACGCCCTCCTGCGTCGACCGCTTCGTAGCGAAACCCTGCCATCAGGTGACTCGTCAGTGCCGGAAGCTGAGAAAGGGCGCTTCGAGCGAGTGTGCCTTCGGCGGCTTGCCCACGCGCAGGTTCAGGCGCCGCCGCTCACGCGCAGAAGCTCGGCCAGTGACGTCGTTCCGTCGGCAAGCCAGCGCGCGCCGTCGCCGGCGAGTGAGCGGACACCGGCGCGGGTGCACGCGTCGCGCAGCACCGGCTCGCCCGCGCGATCGTGAATCAAACGGCGCAGTCCCTCGTCGATCTTGACCAGCTCGTAGACGCCGGTGCGCCCTCGGTAGCCGGAGTCGCCGCACGCCTCGCAGCCCCCCGGCGAGAACAGCGTGGGCTGCGCAGGCAACCCGAGTCGCGACAAAAGTGCCGCTTCGGCAGACGTGGTGGAAGCTGCGCGGCGGCAGTGCGGGCACAGGCAGCGCACCAGGCGTTGGGCGAGCACGCCGAGCAGGCTCGACGCGAGAAGATAGGGCTCGACACCCATGTCGGCGAGGCGCGTCACCGCGCTGACGGCGTCGTTGGTGTGCAGCGTCGCCAGCACGAGATGCCCGGTCAGGCTCGCCTGCACCGCGATCTGCGCGGTTTCCAGATCGCGGATCTCTCCGATCATGATGATGTCGGGATCCTGGCGCAGGATCGAGCGCAGCGCGCGCGCGAACGTGAGCTCGATGCGCGGATTGACCTGCGTCTGGCCGACGCCGTCGAGCGCGAACTCGATCGGATCCTCGACCGTCATGATGTTGAGAGTGCCGCGCGGCAAGGCGCGACATCGCCGCGTACAGCGTCGTCGTCTTGCCCGACCCGGTCGGACCGGTGACGAGCACGATGCCATGCGGCTCGCGGATCAGCGCGTCGATCGTCGCCAGCGTGTCGTCGCTCATGCCCAGCGCGGTGAGATCGAGCCGCGCCGAATCCTTGTCGAGCAAGCGCAGCACGACGCGCTCGCCGGGGCCGGTCGGCAACGTCGACACGCGCACGTCGACGCTCTTGTCGCCGAGCTTGAGCGCCATCCGGCCGTCCTGCGGCAGCCGCTTCTCGGCGATGTCCATGCTCGCCATCACCTTGAGGCGCGACACCAGCGCGGCGTGCAGCGCGCGCGGCGGCTCGATGACGTCGCGCAGCTCGCCGTCGACGCGAAAGCGCACCACCGAACGCGCCTCGTACGGCTCGAAATGCATGTCGGAGGCGCGCTCGCGCAACGCCTGCAGGAGCAGCGCGTTGATCATGCGGATGACCGGCGCGTCGGAGGTCGCACCGAGCAGATCCTCCGCCTTGGGAATGTCCTGCAGCAGGCGCGCGAGATCGCCGTCGCGCGACAGGTCCTCGCTGATCTGCGCCACCGGCGCCGACGCCTGGTTGTAGACCCGCGCGAGTTCGGCGGCGAAGCGCTCGGCGTTGACGGTTTGCGTCTTCAGCGGTCGTTGCAGGACGCGTCCGAGCTCGGCGATCCCCTCGACCGAAGCGTCGGAGCGCGCCAGCACCAGCACTGCGTCGCCTTCGTCGCCAAGCGGAAGCACGCCGTGCGTGCGCGCAAACGCGTACGGAACACGCTGGCCTGCGGAAGGCGGCGGTAGCAGACGGTGGCGCGACCGGTGCGGTGCCTGCGGCCACGGGTGCTATTTCGGAGGTGCCGGCTCCGCGGCGGGCGGCGTCGCGGGTATCACCGGATGGAGTGACGAAGGAGTGAGCGGCAGGAACCATGGCAGCGGCACCTGCGAAGGCGGAGGCATCAGTGGCGATTTCGTCGTCAGCGGGAGCGCCATTTGCGGATCGTCCAGATTGGGCAGCACGGGCGGAATCAGGTTGGTGTCGGGCTTGATACTGCGCTGCTCGCCGATGACGTAATCGTAGCGATCGTTGGTGAGCGACGCTCCCAGCGCCGGACTGCGCACGATGGTGGGCCGCAGGAACACCATCAGGTTGGTCTTGCTGCGTGATCGCGTGTCGTAGCGAAACAATGCGCCGGCGACCGGGATGTCGCCGAGGAACGGAAGCTTCTGCGTTCCATCCGTCTGGCTGTCCTGGATGAGGCCGCCGAGCACGATGATCTGACCGTCGTCGATGAGCACGGTCGATTCGAGCGAGCGCTTGTTGGTGATGATCCCGGCGGGATTCGTCGTGTCCTGTATGCGCGAGACTTCCTCGTAGATCGCCAGCCGCACCGTGCCTCCCTCGGTGATCTGCGGCTTGACGCGCAGTGTGAGCCCGACGTCCTTGCGTTCGATGGTCTGAAACGGCGTGACCGTCGTCGTCGATCCAGTCTGCGCGTACTGTCCCGTGATGAACGGGACGTTCTGGCCGACGACGATCTTGGCTTCCTCGTTGTCGAGCATGAGCAGGTTAGGCGTGGACAGGATGTTCGCGGTGTTGTCGCCCTGCAACGCGCGCACCAGCAGCGCCAGATTGGTGATCGTGCCCAGACCTGGGATGGTGATCGAGCCGCGAATGATGCCGAGGTTGAGGCCGTTGCCGGCGCTGCCGAGGTTGAGCGAAGTGTCGATGATGTTGCTGCCGGACCCGCGCACACCGAAGTTGGTGCCTCCGCCGACGTACGAATTGGTGCTGTTCGCCCCCTGCAGGTATTGCCACTGGATGCCGAACTCGGCGGCTCGGTCGGCGCTGACCTCGACGATCAGCGCCTCGACGAAGACCTGCGCGCGCCGATTGTCGAGCTTTTCGACGATGGCGCGGATGTTGTTGTAGAGCGGCTCGGGCGCCATGACGATCAGCGCATTGTTCGCGGCATCGGCCTGGATGGTCACATTGCCTGCGGTGAAGGACGTGCGATCCGCTGCCGATGTCGACGCCGGCGCGGGCGCTGCGATCGGTGCCGACCACCTGTGCCGCCAGTAGCGCTGGTCAACGCGCTCCCCATCGCCGGCGCTGGCGAGAGTCCGCCGCCTGACGTGGCATCGCCCCCTCCGCCTCCACCGCCCAGCAGCGCGCGCAGCGTCGCGCGACGCGCACCGCTTCGGCGTTCTTGAGATAGATGATGAACATGTTGCCGCCGGCGCGTCCGGGCGTGTCGAGCTGCTCGATCAGCGAGCGCACGCGCGCGACGCGCGCCGGACTTTCGGCGCGCACCAGCACGCTGTTCGAGCGTGGATCGGCGACCAGCGTCACGCGCTGCTGCGGATCGGGAGCGGCGCCGGTCGGACCCGATTCCACCAGAAGCCGATTGAGCATCTGTGCAACATCGAGCGCCGACGCGTAACGCAGCGTCACGACCGCAGGCTCGCTCGCGGGTGCGGTATCCAGCGAGGCGATGATCTTGTCGATGCGCCTCAGGTTCTCTGCGTAATCGGTGATCACCAGCGCGTTGGCGGTCGGCAAGGCGGCGATCGCGTTGTTCGGCGTGATCAGCGGGCGCAGCACGTTGACCAGTTGCGTCGCCGACTCGTACTTCAGTGCATAGACCGACGTCACCAGTCGATCGCCGCCGCCCGCCGCGCCTCCGGTGACGACCGGCGAGCCCTGCTGCTTGGCGTCGGCTTCCGGCACGATCTTGGTCACGCCCTCGCCTTCGATCGCCGCGAAGCCCTGCAGGCGCAGCGCGGAGAGCAGCGTCGGATAGACCAGCCGAACGCGGCACCGGTCGCGCCGAAACGATGTTGATCGTGCCCTTGACCCGGGGATCGACGACGAAGTTACGGCCGGTCATCTCAGCGACCGCGCGCACGACCGCGTCGATGTCGGCATTGACGAAGTTGAGCGTGACCGGCTCGTCGGCGGCGGCGGCCGGCGCGGCCAGCGTGACAGAGGCGGCCAAAAGGACCAGAAGTCTCAGTATTTTCATAGGCATGGCAACATGTGTTGCCGAGGCTCGCGAATGATAGCATGCGAGTCGAGGGCCACTTCGCGAGCCACGCTGGCTTGTCTGCCGGTCCCGGCTGAATCCGGCTACGCCCGCCGCGCATCTAAGCTCACATGACCCCCAAGGAGATCTGCATGCACGGCAGAATCACAGCGCTGGCCTGGCGCGATGACGCAGCTCGGCTGCTGTTCCTTTTGCTCGTCATCGCGGCGCTGCTTCCGGCGACGCCGGCGCCGGCTGCGCAGCTCGATGCCGAAATCCGCGGCCCCGATACCACGTTGACAGTCACCGCGTTCCCGCCCTCATTCGTCGTCGCTGCTGCGGACGACCCTGACAGCAGCACCGATGGCGACGATCGCCGCAATCATCGCGGCCGAGCGGTCATACGCATCGATTCGGACCGCGACTTCGAATCGTTCAAGCACGCGATGGAGACCGCCCCCTGGATCGTGGGCCTCATCTTCCTGGTGGTCGGGTCGATCTTTCTAACCCCGGTGATCCTGCTCATCGGCATCGTCTGGTACAAGCTGCGCAAGACACGGCTTCAGAACGAAGCGCTGCTGCGGCTGGCCGAGACCGGCGTGGTTGCGCCTTCGCAGGCGGTCGACGCCGTGCGCTCCGGGCTGATGCCGGAAGCCGGCGCCTCCGCGGCCGCGAAGGCGTCCGATGCGACGGCATACCAACAGGTGGTGGCGACCCGCCGGCGGGCCGTGTGGTCCGATCTGCGCAAGGGTGTCCTGCTCGGCGCCGTGGGACTCTCGTTCGTGATGTATTCGGCGGTCGAGAACAGCGCTGCGAACTGGCCGGGATTCGTGCTGCTTTTCGTGGGCGTCGCCTACATCGTACTGTGGTGGCTGGAAGACCGTCATTTGACGCAGCGCAGCACGGACAAAGGCATCGACTGAGGAGCCATGCCCACGCCTATCGGCCAAGACGATGCCCTCGACCCCGGTCAGCGATGCAGCGCTGATCGCACGCGCCGTTGTCAGCGACGATCGCCATGCATTCGGCGAGCTCGTCCGACGGCACCAATCGGCAGTACGTGCGACGCTGCGCAAGCTCACGAGCGGCAACGTCGCGCTTGCGGACGATCTCGCGCAGGAGACGTTTCTGCTCGCTTACCGCAATCTGAAATCGTTTCGCCAGGAAGCGCGTTTTTCGACCTGGCTTTATCGGATCGCGTACAACGCGTTCCTCGCGGATGCGCGCAAGACCAAGGAGGTGCAACTGCCGGAGGACATGGACGCCGACGACTTCGAGCCGCCCCCGCAGGAAAACGTCCAGCCAGGCGAGCGCGCGAGCACGCTGTCCATCGATCTCGAGCGCGCCATGACAGTGTTGTCGGACGCTGAAAGGGCTGCGATCGTGCAGTGCTACCATAACGACCTGACGCACGAAGAAGCCGCGCTCGTCCTGGGTTGTCCGATAGGCACGGTGAAGACGCACATCCTTCGGGCGAAGGACAAGCTGCGCGCACGGCTCGGCGCGTGGGGACACGGAAACGAGGCATGAACCAGCGATCCGAAACAGACGACGATTGGCTCGAGCAGGCGCTGCGCGCCGATGGCCACGCGTATCGCTCGGCGTATGTTGCCGACGATGGCTTCTCGTCGCGCGTTCTGCAGGCGCTGCCGAGGGGCATCACAGCGCCCGCGTGGCGCAAGCCGGTGCTCGCGCTGCTGTGGACCGGCGCCGCGATTGCCGCCTTGCTGGCGGTCCCCAGCTTGTTCGACGACGTGTTTCGCGGTGCAGTCGCCATGTTCGTCGGGCACCGGCTGGGCATCGGCGATATCGCGGGGCTGCTCATCGCCCTCGGCGCGGCCACCTGGGGCACGCTGATCTACGCGCTGCGCACGGACTAAAGTAGCAGCCAAAAAAACGGCCGCACTTGCGTGCGGCCGGAATCCTCCTCCATTGTCCTTGGCTGTGCCGATGCCTGCCGGCGTTATTCGTCCTTGAGTGTGAAATTGAGCTCGACGTCGCCGACGAACTTCTCGCCCTCGGGTTGAAATTTCCACTGCATCAGGGCGCGCGTCACCTCTTTGTTGAACACGCCCGGCGGATCGGCTTCGACGAATCGAATGTCGGTCACGTTGCCCTTTTCATCGACAGTCAGGCGCGCGAGCACGTGGCCCTTGGCCACTCCGGCGCGGATCGCTTCGCGTGGATAGATCGGGTCGACCTTATGGATGGGCACCAGCCCCTTGCGGATCGCGGGCTTGGGTGCCGGCGCGGCCACCGGCGGGGGCGCGATCACCGCCGGTTCGGTTGGCACGACGGTCGTCGGTGCGGTTATCACCGGCTCGGTGACCGGCGCCGGCACGGGGATGTCTGGCGGCGGAATGTAGGGTTGGACCGGAGCCTGTATTTTCGGCGGCTCGATGATTTTCTTGGGTGGCGGCGGCGGTGGTGGCGGCGGCAGCTTCACCTCTTCGATGATGGTTGCGGTCAGCGGCTTCTTGATGACGTCCACCGCCCTGCGCGCCAGGCCGGTCAACAGCGCGTAGATCACGATCACATGGAGCACGATCACGACCGTGATTCCGATCATGTGCCGCGTCGGGTTTCTTTGCTGCCGCGCGAAATCCATTTTGCTTCGACTCCGGAATACCGTTGCGCGTTCGCGCCGCGGATCTATTCGATGAACTGCTCGCTGCCGACGATGCCGATCTTGGTCAGCCCAAGTCGCTGTGCCGATGCCATCACGCCGGCGACGATCGCGTACTTTGCCGACTTATCCGGTCGGAGGTGAATCTCCGGCTGCGGCGAATGCGTCGCGGCCTCGCTCATCTTCGCCTCGAGCGCGGCGCGGTCGGCCACGGGCTCGCCATTCCAATAGACAACGCTGGTCGGATCGATGTCGAGCTTGACCACCTCCGGGAGCACCAGTGGCGGCGGAGGGTTGCCCGTGGGCATGTTGAGATTAACCGAGTGCAGCTGGATCGGGATCGTGATGATGAGCATGACCAACAGCACCAGCATCACGTCGATCAGCGGCGTGGTGTTGATGTCGATCATGACCTCGGGATCGCCGGACGCTCCGCCCGACCCAACGTTCATCGCCATGACAGTTCCTTCCGATTCACCGGCTTAGCTGGCGCGCGGCGGCGGCTCGGTGATGAAGCCCACCTTCGCGATCCCGGCGCGCTGGCACGCGTAGATGATGCGCCCGATCGAGTCGTACTTCGCGCCGCCGTCGCCGCGGATCTGGACTTCGGGCTGCGGCGTGAGGACCGCGATCTTCTTGAGCCGGTCGATCAGCGCCGTCGTCGTGGGGATGTACAGGTCGTTCCAGTAGATGCGACCGGCGACATCGACCGAAAGCACGATGTTCTCGGGCTTGGTCTCGCGCACCTCGTTGCGCTCCTTCGGGAGCTGCACCGGGATCGAGGTCGTCACCACCGGGATGGTGATCAGAAAAATGATCAGCAACACCAGCATGACGTCGACCAGCGGCGTCGTGTTGATGGTCGAAACGACTTCGTCCTCGTCGCTCGACGAGCCGACGTTCATCGCCATGGCTTAGACCTTGGCGGGCGTGGCGGGCGCCTTCTGGGCGCTGAGCAGCACGGCGTGGAGGTCGGCGCCGAAGCCGCGCACGCGCTCCATCGCATTCTTGTTGCGGCGGACGATCCAGTTGTAGCCCAGCACGGCGGGCACCGCGACGGCAAGGCCGATGGCGGTCATGATCAGCGCCTCGCCCACGGGACCGGCCACCTTGTCGATCGACGCCTGCCCGGCGATGCCGATCGCGGTCAGCGCGTGATAGATGCCCCACACCGTTCCGAACAGGCCAACGAAAGGCGCGGTCGATCCGACGGTCGCCAGGAATGCGAGCCCGTCCTGGGTACGGCTTTGAACGTTCTCGATCGAACGCTGGATCGACATGGTGATCCATTCGTTCAGGTCGACGTTGCCGAGCAGACCGTGGTGGCGCTTGGTGGCTTCCAGTCCGGATTCGGCGATGAATCGGTATGGGCTGCTTTTCTTGAGGCCTTCGGCGCCTTCGCGCACCGAGGGCGCTTTCCAGAACGTTTTCTCGGCAGCGCGGCCCTGAGCGCCCATCTTCGCCTGCTCGTAGACCTTGGTGATGATGATGTACCAGCTGCCCATCGACATGATGACCAGGATGATCAGCGTTGCCTTGGAAACAAAGTCGCCACCCTTCCAAAGAGCTTCAAGGCCGTAGGGATTGTCGATGATTTCGGTGCTGCGCGTTGGGGCTGCCGATGCCGCCGGTGCCGAGGGTGGCGTGGGCGCGGTTGCCGCGGAGGGGGCCGCCGGGGCAGCAGGGGCAGCCGCCGGGGCAGTAGCCGGTTGCGCCAGGGCCGCGTGCGGCACTGCAACAAGCAGCGGCGCCATCGCCAAGGCGGCCAGCGCGGCCAGACGGTTCAGTTTCAACATAGTGTCTCCAAGACAGAAGATCATTCGGTCAGATGGCGGGTTTACGGTCCGGCGTAAATGGACGGCAACCGAGGTGGGTCCGGCCCGCGTGTGGCAGGCCGGCCCGAGGACGCTTCGGGTTCGACTCTCCGATTGTGATTCGCTCGTCATCGACTGTCCCCTGTGTCGGACGACGATCCGGCCACGGGCGATCCCACCCGAGGCGAGCACGCGATCGTCAAAACAGCTTGGCCCCGCCGCAGGGCGAGGCCAAGCTTTTATCTCAAGGCCGCCGGATTCTACACAAAAGCGACAAAAAGTCCACCGAAACCGAAGCACGGTCCCGGATCCGGGATAACGCATCGGGCACCAGCCCGCTTCGTCGCCTTCAGCGGTCGCTCGAACCTCCATTGGATGCGTTCGTCGCGCGTGTATTGAGAGCGTTATCGCGTGCGCCTAGGATTCATTGCGGCACTGGCTGCGACCGCCGAAATAATTTGAATCCGACCTCGCGTCACGGCGCATCCAAGGTACAGCAATTGGCCAAACCAGGAGATAACGATGAACCCATATCAACCTACGACTCCGCGCGTGATGCTCAGCTTCGCAGCGACCGCGATGACCGTCCTCACCATCGGCGTTCTGGTCGTGCTGCCATCGCGCATGGAGCCCGACAGCCGCGCCTATGCCATGTTCGCTTCGGCGCGCGTCGCTCCGGCGCCCTGCGTGGACTCGACCCCGCGCAAATGCACCGCGTCCGAGGTCGCGAGGAACGCCGACGCGGGGCATGGCGTGGGCTGCAACAACGAAGGCTAACCCACCCTCGCCCACACCCTCGGGTCCGCTCAATTGACCAGCGGAATGCCCACTGCGATATCGTAAGCCTGCACCGCGCGGATCTTCGATTCGAGCTGCAGGTAACGGGCGGCTTTTTTGGGCGGCAGTGCCTTCAAGACCTTGTTGTGCATGACTCGTCGGGCCTTGATCTCGGCTTCGTCGGCGCCGATCAGCTCGTTGGCCAGTGTTCTCGCGTACAGCTCCGAAATCGGCTTGTTCGCGCTCACCAGGTCCACGACAACCATGTTGCGACGGCGATTGGCCACGTCGACGTCGCGCTGATAGGCATCGTAGATCGGCCAGAATTTCTTGGCTTCGGCATCGGTGAGATTCAAGGTCGATGTCACCAACGCTTTCTTGTCGGCGCGTACCGCGTTCCGCAGTGCGTCCATGTCGGTCGCGTCGGCCTTGACTTGGGCGAGGGCGGAAGCTGCCGCAAGGAGCAGCCAAATACAAGCCACAATACGGAAGCATCTATTCATCACGCGTCCTCGAAGGGGAACTGCTGACTGGAAAAGGCATCGCCGCGCATGGCGGGCCCCTTTTTATCATATTTGCCGGCGGCGGCGTTAGCGCGGCGCGCCGCTCGCGGGCTTGACTGGATCCGTAGCGGCGAAGATACTTTTTCGCGTCGCGTCCGCCGTTCCGGCGCGCGCCAACACTCGTGCCACCCTAGGAGGATAGGCGGTGGCCGGAAGGAAAGGAACGCGTGTCGCGCCTCGCCCGCTGCTCCGAATATCCGACGAGCCTCGCGGCTGCCGCGCTGCTCGTCGCGACGCTGTGCGGTTGCGCCACCGCGCCGGAATCGCGCGTCGAGTCGTTATTCAGGGACGATCTGTTCGCCGCCGCGTCCGAGCGCATCGACGCGGGGGATGTTTTCGCGCTCAGCGGCGAGATGACCGACTACCTGCACGCGCGACTCGTCAATACTTCGCGCTCGAAAAACCGGCAGCTCGCGCTGATCGACGCGCTCTACAGCAAGGACCACCTTAAGCTCAATTACGATGCGACGCTGACCCGGAACGCCGCGCAGACGTTCAGCGCGCGAGCCGGAAACTGTCTGTCGCTGGTGCTGATGACGGCCGCCTTCGCCAAGGCGATCGATGTCCCGGTGCGCTACCAGATGGTGCTTGGCGATGCCGTGTGGAGCCGCAGCGGCGGCATGTACTTCTCGATCTCCCACGTGAATCTCGCGCTCGGACCGGAGCCAAACGCCACTTTTCTTAACAATCAGAGCGCGGCGTTGACGGTGGACTTTCTCCCCGGAGAGGACCTTCGTGGGCAGCGTATCCGCGTGGTCGGCGAGGCCACGATCGTCGCGATGTACATGAACAACCGCGCAGCGGAGGCGCTCGCGGCGGGACGTGTCGACGATGCTTACTGGTGGGCGCGCGCGGCGATCGGCCAGGACCCCCGTTTCTTGAGCGCTTACAACACGCTGGGCGTGGTCTATCGGCATCACGGCAACATCAAGGACGCTGAAAAGGTCCTGGCGCGCGTGCTCCAGCTCGAACCGGCTAATTTGCAGGCGATGTCAAACCAGGTGCTGGTGCTCAATGACGAAGGCCGCCGCGCGGAGGCCCAGTCGCTGACCGCAAAGCTGGTGCAGCTGCAGCCTTACCCGCCGTTCTATTACTTCGACCTTGGCGTTGCCGCCATCCATAAAGGCGACTATATGCAGGCACGCCTTATGTTCGAGAAGGAAGTCGAACGCGACGCGTATTACCACGAATTCAGGGCGTGGCTGGCGGCCGCCTACCTAGGGTTGGGCGAACCCGAGAAGGCGCGCGTGCAGCTGGCGCTCGCGCTCGACAACAGCGCGACGCCCAGCGATCACGACCTTTACGCCGCAAAGCTCGATCTCATCAAATCGCGCAGGTCCACGCACCCCAGCGTCACGAACTGAGTACGCGCGCGTCGGTGTCGCATCGATCGTCCCTGCGATAAAGCTATAAAAAAGCCGCCCGGAGGATCGCTCCGGGCGGCTTGGGACAACGCTTCGTTCGAGCCGGCCGCAACCGCTGGCCGCACGACGATGCGGATTTCAGTTGAACTGATAGATGAAGCCCAGGCTGATGAACGGGCCGATCGCGCCCGCCGCATGCAGCGATGGGTTCAGGAGCACCCCATTGCCGGTCGCGTTCGGCGTTGCACCGAACAGGGCCCCGTAGGTTTCGAAGTCGCTCGGCGCCTTGGCGTTGAACAGATTCTGAACCGATCCGATGAGCGTCCACTGCTTGTTCAGCGCATATTGCAGATTCAGGTTGGTATAGGTGAACGAGGCGACGTTGCAGTAGTTCGGCGCGACGCCGCTGGCCCACCGTCCGGATTCGTTGCCGACATTCGCAAGCTGATCCTGGCAAGTGGCACCGCCGATGGATGGATCGGTGACGTTGTACGGGCCGACATAGTTGACCGTTGCGGTCGCGGTGAACGGCCCCTTGCTCCACTGGATGATCGCCTGAGCGCGGTCCCTGGGATTGCCGGTATCACCGCTGACGCCGCTCGGGCCGTGGGTACCTGCCAGCTTGTACTTGACTCCATTGGCTGTCAGATCCCAAGTCAGAATATGCGTCCATTCCACGCTGGTCAGGAGCGTGCTCTTATCCGGCAGCATCCACGTGTACCCGGTCCCCAGGTCAAATCCGCTGGTCGTCGTCTGGTTGGCGTTGACGTAAGGCGTATTGACGTATGCAATCGGGCCGACCGACGAAAGCCCGGTGGAACCATCGCCGAAGGTGACGATCTGCGGCGTAGCGCGAACCGCGAAGTCCAGGGGTTGGAAGCCGTCTATGGTCGCCGCAGAGACGATCTGGTTCTTCAGCTTGATGTAATAATAATCGAAGGTCGTCGACCAGTTCTTGATGGGTTCGAGGACGAAGCCCGCGGTATAGTTTTGCGACTTTTCAGGCTGCAGGGTCTTCCCCACACCTTGCAGATAGGGCGGGTTGAAGTTGCAATAATTGAGCGGTCCGACCGCGTTCTGGGGCGATTTCAGGTTCGGCGAACCGTCGGGGTTGCTCACCGGGCAAAGCTGCGGGTCGCGGATCGAGTTGAAGTTGAAGATCGTGCCAGAGTTGCCGCCTTCGGTGATGTACGGCGCGCGGAATCCCGTGCCCGCCGTCCCGCGCAGCGCGAGCTGCTGCACCGGGGTCCATTTGACACCGACCTTGGGGTTCCACGTCGTATTGTGGGGCGCGTTGTAGTAGTCGTAGCGAAGCGCCCCGTCGACTTCCAGATTCTTCAGTATCGGCGCAACAAGCTCCACGTACGCGTTGGCATTGTTCTGGCTCCCCACGGCGTAGGCATACCCTGCACCGCCCAGGTTCACCGTGCCGTTTTGCGCCGCGCCAGGATCATTCCAGGCCAGATTGTTGTACACGTCGCCCGCTCCAATGGCGATGCTGAGCGGGCCGCCCTGCAATTGCATCAGGTCGCGGGACCCCGAGGCTTGGATGAAGCTCAGGTTGTTCCAGATATTGGCAAATACGTCCGGGGTGACCGCGTTCTGGACCGATGGGTCGTTGGGGCCCGTGAGGAGGTACGGATGGACCGGGTCGTTCAACGCCGCGACCGCCGCAAGCGGCGCAAGATAGCCGCGGTATGTAACGTCGGACCTGACGTTGGTGTATCCGGCCGCTCCGACGATGTCCCAGCCCCACGCGGACCCGGTCAACTGCGCCACGAGGCGGCTGGTGCCGGTGTCGAAGTTGTTCGACCGCTCCGTCTGGCCAGGCACGATCGCACGGATGTTGGCGGGGACACCGAACGGATTGCCGGGATAGTTTGCGGGCACCGTGTAGTTCGGAATCGCGTTCACGATCTTGGGAATCTGGTTCGGCCCGATGGCGGTGTTCCCCGCAAAGCTCCCGACTGAAAATAGTGCAGCCTGGACGTCCTGCGAGGTCTCGCTGCTGAAGTACGAGGCCGTGACATTGAGGTGCCAATCGTCGGCCAGCTTGCCCGTAATGCTGCCGATAAGGTTGACGTTCTGCGAGTGCGGCTGAATCTTCCCCCAGGTGTTTGCGAACTGGCATTGGCTGGCGTTACGCCGCACGAAGTCGCAGTTCGAAGTCAGGTCGGCGAAGGTGCTGGGACTCGAACCCGACCCACCTGGCTTTTGCAGATAGGGCGCATTGAGAATCGCAGGAGCGGTAAACGTAGAGCTGCGCGCGCCGGGGTTGAAGTTCTCCCCGCCCCAAGGTGTGTAGTCGGTCACGTTCCACGGCTCGCCGTTGCGCTGGTTCAGCCGAATCGCGTCCTGGTTGCGATATTCGAAGGCGACATAGCCGCCGAGACCGGCGCTGACGTCGCCGAAGCCCTGAAGAATCTGCGCGTCTACGGTTGTCCCGCCGCCTTTAGTCGTCGTGCCTGCGGTCGCATTGACGTAGGTGCCCTTGTATTCCTTCTTCAGGATCACATTGACCACGCCGGCGATCGCATCTGAGCCGTAGACCGCGGATGCGCCATCGAGCAGGACCTCGATGCGGTCCACGGCGACGAACGGAATGCTGCTGATATCGACGAAATTGCGCTGGCCGTCGTCCGAGCGCGGATAGCCCGCCATCTTGTAACCATCGATCAGCACCAGGGTCGCACCAACCGACAGGCCGCGCAGCGCAACCCCGGCGCCACCGCCTGCGAACGACCGGCTAAAGTTTTGCGCCAGCGTGCCGTTGCCGTTTGCGGTCAAGTCGCGCAGGACCTGCGAAACGCTGGTGTAGCCGGATTCAACCATTTGCTTCGCAGTGATGACCTGCACTTCGCTCGGGGTCTCCGCGTCGACGCGACGGATGTTGGTGCCGGTGACCTCGATGCGCTCGATCGGTGTAGTGCCCATCTGGGCATATGCGGGTGACACGGTGAATGCTGAAAACGCTCCGGTCGCCACCAATTGCGCGACTACGAGGGGCACCGCTCTTTTCTTGAACGACATTTGAATCTCCCTAGCTATGAAATTGCCGGCCGTTTATGTATCAGAAACGAATGTCAAATCTGCAGGGCGAGCGGACATCGAACACATTGCAGCGAGCCACCCGCGGCCAGACGCCGGCGACCGCCAACATCAACGACGGATCGACCGGATTCCGAGGGCAGCGCGGTAATATGGAGTGTCATGCCGTGCCGCGTCGTGTCACCTGACTCGCTCGTCTCGATCAACGTCTCAGCGAATCCGATCAACTTGGCCACTCCCCCAATAAACATGGATTTGACTGATTTCATGTTTCTTTAGGTCGAATTGACGCTTTCTAAAAGGGACCCGAAGCGCACTAATATCGAACTAGTGACTCGACATTACAGCAATGTCTTTTGCCCCTCCAACGAAAACGCGCCATTTCTGAAATGTGCGCTTTAAAGTGTTGCAAATTTGTCACCGCGCAGCGGAAGACTATTCCAAGCCTCTGATTTGCCGGGGACAGGGCTCGTTTGTCGACGTTGCTGCGCAACAACGTGCCCCGGCGCGCATCCTCCGATGGAGGCTCCAGTTACAGCGGAGCGGCGCCGTTTGGTGCAGCAACCCAAGGTCGCCAGGACTGAATGGTTTCGGTACCGGTCATCGGTGCGCCGAGGAATTCGGAATGACGGGAAGGTACACTTTCCCGCATGAAGCGCGTATCGATCACTTCGGCCACGCCGCGAGAGGTCCCCGACCTGCTCGAAATGATTCGCGCCCTCGCCGAGTTCGAGCGACTGAGCCACTTATGCGTTGTGACGCAGGAGCACATCGAACGGGCGCTTTTCGGCCGAAACCCCAGCGCCGAAGTGGTCTTAGCCCGTGAGAACTCTGCGATCGCCGGATTTGCACTGTTTTTCCATAATTTTTCAACATTTCTCGGCCAACCCGGACTGTATCTGGAAGACCTTTACGTCCGCCCCGACTTTCGGCGAAAAGGCTACGGCAGGGCCCTCCTGGTCCATCTCGCTAAGCTTGCCGTCGAGCGCGATTGCGGCCGGTTTGAGTGGTCGGTGCTCGAATGGAACAGGCCGGCCATCGACTTTTATGAGTCGCTCGGCGCGACGGTCATGCCGGACTGGCGCATCGCCCGCGTTACCGGTCCGGCACTGAAGATCATGGCGGCCCGCGCGGCCGGAGCCGATGACCACCTCCCTGAGCCCACACATGTCCCGGACGCGCCTGGCGAGAGATAATCGTCCCTTTTCCTTCGATCCGTGCAATGACCGACCCATCCCGAACCGATTTCCCTCATTTGCGCGCCGACGCCGACTTCTGGTCGCTGCGCGTCGTCGACGAAGCCGCGCACAACTTCGCGGTACGCAAGAACGTTCCGCAGCCGGCGGCGGCTCTGCGCGACCGCGGCGCGATGCTGACTGCGTGGGCACGCGGCGGCTGCGGTTATGCCGCGACCTCCGACCTGTCGCGAGCGGGGTTGCAGGCGGCGCTCGATCGCGCCGCGCATTGGGCGCGGGCGAGCGCCAGCGCGAGTCTCATCGACTTCCGGACGCTGCCCCAGCCCGCACCCCGCGGCGACTACGCCTCGCCAGATGTCGATGCAGCAAGCTGGTCGCGCCGGGACTGGTACGAACTGCTCGCCCAGGAGTCGCGAGAGACAGGTTGTGACGATCGCATCGTCGATTGGGAAGCAAGCGTGGAAACGCGTACCGCCACCCACACCTATCTAACCAGCGCCGGCGGGGACGTGACCCAGCGCTACCGATTCGTGATGCCGAGCATCAGCGCGACCGCGCACGCGGCAGGCGATACACAGACGCGCTCGCTCAATGGATACCGCGGGCTCGCGCAACAGGGGGGCGAAGATATGCTCACCCGTTTTGGTTTTGCCGGAAGCGGGCGGCGCATCGCGGAGGACGCACTGCGACTTCTTGGCGCGCCCAACTGTCCGACCGGCGTCATGGACGTCCTCCTGATGCCCGACCAGATGGTGCTTCAGATCCACGAGTCGATCGGCCACCCGCTCGAGCTCGACCGCATTCTGGGCGACGAACGAAACTTTGCCGGCACGAGCTTCGTCACCCTGGACATGTTCGGCAACTACCGCTACGGGTCCGACCTGCTCAACATCACCTTCGATCCGACGCTGCCCGAGGAGCTGGCCAGCTACGCCTTCGATGACGACGGGATGCGCGCGGAAAAGCAGTACCTGATCCGCAACGGCATTCTGCGCCGGCCACTGGGCGGCGCGCTCTCGCAGGCACGCGCCGGGATGCCTGGCGTCGCCAACGCGCGCGCCGACAACTGGAACCGCCCGCCGATCGACCGCATGGCGAATCTCAACCTCGAGCCCGGCGAAAACAGCATCGCGCAGATGATCGCCGGCATAGAGCACGGGCTGCTCATGCGAACCAACAGCTCGTGGTCGATCGATGACTCGCGCAACAAGTTTCAGTTCGGATGCGAATGGGGTGAGCTCATCGAAAATGGCGAGCTGCGCGGGGTCGTGAAGAACCCGAACTATCGCGGAGTTTCCGCAAGCTTCTGGCGAAATCTCAAGGCGGTGGGGGACACGTCGACCGTGCAGGTCCTCGGGACGCCGTACTGCGGAAAAGGCGAGCCCTCGCAGGTCATCCGAGTCGGGCACGCCTCGCCGGCGTGCGTGTTCACTGGCGTCGATGTGTTCGGCGGAGACTCGTGATGTCGACCATGGAAGCCTACTTCGAGGACGTCGCCGCGCTTCTTGACCGCTCGCTGGCGGCGGGCGAGGTCTATCTCGTCAAGCTCGATGCGGAACGATCCGACTTCGTCCGGCTCAATCGCGGCAAGATCCGGCAGCCCGGCAGCGTTACGCAATGCTATCTCGGCTTGCGCCTGATCCGCGGGCAGCGTCATGCCGAGCAAGCGCTGAGCGTTTCAGGAGACCTTGCGCGCGATCGCGAAGACATCCTCGCCGGATTGGGCGCGCTGCGCACGGTGCTCGACGATGCGCCCGACGACCCGCACCTGGCCTACGCAACCGATGTCCGCTCCAGCCGCGACGTCCGCAGCTCCTCGCTCGCCGCCTCGGAGGACGTCATCACGACCGTGCTCGACGCGGCAAGGGACGTCGATCTGGTCGGAGTCTATGCGTCAGGCCCGGTGTACCGCGGCTTCGCCAATTCGCTGGGCCAGCGCAACTGGCACGAAGTGACCAGCTTCAATCTGCAATGGAGCCTTTACCAGCGCACCGACAAGGCAGTCAAAACCTCGTACGGTGGCTTTGACTGGTCTGCGGAAAGCTTTTCGGCAAGGATGGGCGAGGCGCGCAGCCGGCTGGCGCTGCTGGCGTTGCCAGCGCGCACCCTCGAGCCGGGCCGCTATCGCGCTTATCTCGCGCCTTCGGCGATGGAAGAGCTGGCGGGCATGCTGTGCTGGGGCGGTTTTTCCGGGCGCGCACTGTCGACGCGGCAGAGCTGCCTGTTTCGCATGCAGGACGGTACCGAGTCGCTGAACGCGTCGATCTCGTTCAGCGAGAACGTCGCGGAAGGCATCGCGCCGGCGTTCCAGGACGAAGGTTACGCGCGACCGGGCCAGGTGCCGTTGATCGCGGGCGGCGGCTTGGTCGGGTCGCTGGTCAGCCCGCGTACGGCGCGCGAGTTCGATCTCTCCACCAATGGCGCCAATGGGTCCGAGACGCCGGAAGCGCTGGACATGGGTGCCGGCCAGCTCGCGGTCGCCGACGCGCTGGCCGCGCTCGACACCGGAATCCTCGTCGGCAATCTCTGGTACCTCAATTTCTCGGACCGGCCGGCATGTCGTGTCACCGGCATGACGCGCTTCGCGTCGTTCTGGGTCGAGAAGGGCGCGATCGTCGCGCCCGTGAACGTCATGCGCTTTGACGACAGCGTGTACCGGCTGCTCGGCGAGAACCTGGTCGCGCTCACCGCAGAACGTGAGCTGATCGTGAGCAGCGACAGCTACCGCCAGCGCAGCGTCGGCAGTATGCGCCTGCCGGGTGCCGTAATACGCGAGATGGCGTTCACGCTTTAGCGTCGCGAACGATTCGCCTCGCCGGCGGGTCAGTCGTTGCCGTGGTGCCAGCCCTTCGGAATCGCGGAGAGCAGCTTCTTCGTGTAAGCGTGGCGCGGGTTGAGGTAGATGTCGTCGGAGTTGGCGATCTCGACGATGCGTCCCTGGTTCATCACCATGATCTCGTCCGAGATGTATTTGACGACCGCGAGGTCGTGAGAGATGAAGATGTAGGAAAGGTCGAACTCGTCCTGCAGGTCCTGGAGCAGGTTCAGCACCTGCGCCTGCACCGACACATCGAGCGCCGACACCGACTCGTCGCAGATCAGGATGTCGGGTTTGAGCGTCAGGCAGCGCGCGATGGCGATGCGCTGGCGCTGGCCTCCCGAGAACTCGTGCGGGTACTTGTAGAAGGTCACCTCGGGCAGTCCGACCTTGTGCAGCAGCTCGAAGGCGAGCTCCGTGCGCTCCTGCGCCGACGCGCCTATGCCGTGAATCTGCATCGGCTCGGTGAGGATCTGGCCGATGATCATCCTCGGGTTCAGCGACGCGTACGGATTCTGGAAAATGATCTGGATGCGGCGTTTGTATTCCATGAACTCGCGCGCCGACATCGCCAGGATGTCGCGACCTTCGAACAGCGCCTCTCCGGCGCTCGCCTCGTGCAGCCGCATCAGCGTGAGCCCCACCGTCGTCTTGCCGGAGCCGGATTCGCCGACCAGACCAAGTGTCTTGCCCTTGGGCAGGCGGAAGGAAACGTCCTTTACCGCCTCGAACTTGCGCCGCCCGAACAGGCCTTCGCGCGAATAGAAGTCCTTGCCCAGCCCCTTGACGTCGAGAATGACCGGATCGGTCGCGGTGAACCCGCGCGAGCGCTCGCTCAGATTCATCGCGTGCGCGCCGCCATCCATGAAGTCCTCGATCACCGGAAGACGCATCGGTCGCCGATCCAGTCGAGGACGGCATTGCAGCAACGCCTTGGTGTAGGGGTCGCGCGGGTCCTCGAACACCCGCTTCGCGGGACCCTGCTCGCGTATCTCGCCGTGGCGCATCACGACGACGTGATCGGCGATTTCTCCCACCACCGCGAGGTCGTGCGTGATGAACAGCACCGACATGCGGTGCTTGCGCTGCAGATCGGCGATCAGGTCGAGGATCTGCTTCTGGATGGTGACGTCGAGCGCGGTGGTCGGTTCGTCGGCGATCAGAAGCTTCGGCTCGCACGCGATCGCCATTGCAATCATCACCCGCTGCTGCTGGCCGCCCGACATTTGCGATGGGTAGGCATCGATGCGGTATCCGGGATCGGGAATGCCGACTTCGGCAAGCAACTCGACCGCGCGCTTGCGTGCAGCACGCATTCCGAGTCCGAGATGCAGGCGCAGCGATTCGGCGAGCTGGAACCCGACCGTGAACACCGGATTGAGCGATGTCATCGGCTCCTGGAAAATCATCGAGATGTCCTTGCCGCGCAGGCGCTGCAATTCGATCCTGTCGAGCGCGACCAGGTTGCGTCCGCCATACACGATCTCGCTGCCCGCTAGCACCGAAGAATTCTCGGGTGGTAACAGGCCCAGGATCGACAGCGACGTCACCGATTTGCCGCTGCCGGATTCTCCGACCAGCGCTACAGTGGCGTTGTGCGGGATGTCGAAGCTGATGCCCTTCACGGCCTCGAACGAGGTGTGCTTGTCGAGACGAAAGTTGACGCGCAGGTTGCGCACCGAGAGCAAAGGTTCCATAGCTTCAGACGAGTCGTCGCGCCGGCGCAAATTGGATCCCCGCGTTCGCGGGGATGACGCGGCTGTTACCGATCGCCGCGAGGCTTCGCCTCTCGCTCTCGGACGTCCGCGTCATTTGAGCTTGGGATCGAGCGCGTCGCGCAGCGAATCGGTGAACAGGCTAAAGGCGGTGACGAGCACCGCCATGGCGGTGCCGGCTGCGGCAAGCTGCCACCACTTGCCGAGGATGAGCTCGTTTTGCGCTTCGTTGAGCATCGAGCCCCACGACACCGCGTCGACCGGGACGCCGAGTCCGAGGAACGAAAGAATGACCTCGTACTTGATGAACGCGACGGTGTAGATCGACAGCTGCACGAGCACGACGTGGCTGACGTTGGGAAAGATGTGCACGAACATGCGCCGCGCATTCGACGCGCCGATCGCGTCGGCGGCCTGAACGTATTCGCGTCCCTTGTGCTTGAGATATTCGCTTCGGATCAGCCGGAAGGTGCCCGTCCAGCCGGTCAGTCCCATGATCAGGATGATGGTGCTGATGCCCTTTTGCTGCAGCACCGCCGCTACGGCGAGAATCAGCAGCAAGGGCGGCATCGCGGTGAACACGCTGTAGAACCAGTTGAAGAAATCATCTACCCATTTGCCGTAGTACCCCGACACCGCGCCGAAGATCGTGCCGAGCAGAGTTGCCACCACGGCCGCGGCGAGTCCCACGAAAATCGATGTTTCTGAGCCCTTGATGGTCTTTTGCAGGACGTCGCGACCCCACTTGTCGCCGCCGAAAGGGAGCGTCGCAGCGCGTACAGTCGCGGCGCCGGGGACGATGCCTTTAGCGCGAATCTGCTCCATCACGTCCGCGATCGGGTCGACGATGTCGCTGTCGTCCGCCGCGCCATCCTGCGCACCACCACGAATCTCCGCAAGAACGTCCGCCAGCGGATCCTTCACATCGACCGGCGTCGGCGCGCTGGAAGCCTTCGCTCCAGGCGTTGAAGGCTGAGCCGCCGTCGACGGCGCGGCGCGCTCGAGGTCGTCACCCAGGAATGAAGGCGGCGCGTAATTGGCGCCCACTTCCTGCGACCAGTTTTTCGCGATCAGACCTGTCGCCGACAGCACCATCATGCACAGGAACACGCCGACGATCGCCAGCGACACCATGGCCACGCGATCGCTGCGCAGCCGACGCCACGCCAGCGCCCAGAGGCTTGGAGAAACGGCATGCGGCACGTCGTACGGCACGCACGCCGCCTATTTGAGCTGCACGCGCGGGTCGACCGCCTTGTACGTGAGGTCGGCGAGCAGGTTGAACACCATGGTCGCCACCGCTACATACACCGTGATCGCCTTGATCACGGGAAAATCGCTGCGCTCCACCGCCAGCAGCACTTCTCGGCCGATGCCGGGAATCGAAAAGAAGCGCTCGATGAGAAACGCGCCGATCAGCAATCCCGGGATCTCTGCCATCACGAAGGTGATGATCGGGATCGAGGCGTTGCGCAGCACGTGCACCCACATCAGCCGATTCTCGGACACTCCCTTGGCGCGCGCGGTGCGAACGTAGTCCTGGTTGACCTCGTCGAGCACGAAGGTGCGGAACAGACGCAGGGTCGGCGCCACGCTCACCACCAGCAGGATGATGATGGGCAACGAGGCGTAGAGCGTGAGGTTCTGCCAGAAGCTGTCGCTCCATCCCTGCACCGGGAACCAGCCCAGCTTGTAGGCGAACACGTACTGGAAGACGATGATGTAGACCAGGATCGAAATCGACAACCCGACTGTGCATACGATCATGACGATGCGATCGGTGAGCGAACCGCGGACGTACGCAACAGCCAGCGCGAGGCCGATCGCGATCAGCGTGGAGAGGATCAGCCACGGCACCAGCAGTGTCAGCGACGGGCCCAGCCGCGTCGCCATGATGTGCGACACCGGTTCGTTGGTGCTCCAGCTCGCGCCGAAATCTCCGGTCACGACCTGCTTGATGAAAATCCACAGCTGCACGTAATACGGCTGATCGATGCCGAGCTGCCGGCGGATGTTCTCGATCTGCTCGGCGCTGGAAATCTTGCCGACCAGAATGTACGCAGGATCGCCGCCCACCCAGTTGAACAGGAGGAACACCAGCACGATCACGCCCAGCAGGGTCGGGATCATCTGCCACAGGCGCCGGATAATGTATGCGTACATGCTGTT
Organism: uncultured beta proteobacterium; assembly: GCA_963816915.1. GTDB lineage: Bacteria > Pseudomonadota > Gammaproteobacteria > Burkholderiales > Casimicrobiaceae > PALSA-1003. The sequence continues at coordinate 308,907 of CAWFMK010000002.1, read as the reverse complement.
TCTCCCCCGGCGCTGCTGGCCTCAGTTGCCATCGCGCTGCGCGCGGGATGCGGCGGATGCTACCCGCCCGGCTTCGATGTGTCGATATCGATGTATTGCCACTCGGAGTGAAGCACCGGGTGCTTCTTGTACCCGAGCACGTGCGGCTGCACCATCATGTTGCGATAGCGGCTGATGCCCAGCCGCCACGGCGCGTAAACCTCGATGATGCGCGCCATCTCGCGGTAGAGCTTGTCGCGCTCCGGACCCGGGGGCATCCGTTGCGCCGCTTCGTAGCGCTTGTCGTACTCAGGTATCCGCGCGCAGGCGTTGTTGCTCTGGTAGATATTCTTCCCGTAGAGCAGCTGCATGAAATTGTCGCCGTCGGGATAGTCGGCGATCCACGACGCAGTTCGCATCTGGACCTTGCACTGCTTGTCGAGCTTGAGCAGGTCGGTGAAGCGCTCCTTGCGACCTTCCATGCGGATCGAGATCGAGTCCAGCGCCTTTTTCCACATTTCCTCTTCCTGGCGGCCGAGCGAATCCGGACGCGAGAAGTATTGAATCACCAGCGGCTTTCCGTCGGGCAGCGTTCGCCAGCCGTCGGCACCACGGCGGTAGCCGAACTTGTCGAGCAACGCGTTGGCGGTGACAGTGTCGTGCCTGACGATGCCGCGGTACGACGCATCATGTCCAACAACACCCGGCGGAATGGGATACATGGCTTCGACCGCCTGCCCGTTGCGCACCACGCGGATGTCCTCCTCGATGTCGTAGGACATCGCCATCGCACGGCGCAGCGCGATCTTCTCCTTCGACAATCCACCGACCACCGGGTCCATCAGGTTCCAGTAGTAGTACAGGATCTCCGGGTCGACGAAGCGTGACAACTTCACACCGCGCGCTCGCATTTCCGCGTTGAGCTCGCCGCCATCGAGCAGCTTCGGCGCGAGCGGACCATCGAGGTTCATGATGTCGACCTCGCCGTTCTTGAACGCCAGCAGGCGCGACTGGTCTTCCTCCATGATGGTGATCTCGATGCGGCCGACGCGCGGTATCGATTTGCCCTTCATCTCCGCCACCAGCCGCGCATCCTCGGCGTCGGTCCCCGGCTGGAAGTTCCAGGTTGATCCGCGATACTCGGGATTGGCTTCGAGAAAGATCTTCGACGTGCGTATCCACCGGACGAGCTTGTATGGACCGGTGCCCACGGGATTGGACATCACCCGTCCGCCGGCGTCGGCGTACGCTTCGACCACCTCGCGCGCCAGTGCGCTCGTCGGTTCGTGTGCGAGCACGTACGGCAGATTGAAATCGGGTTGCGTCAGATGAAGGCGCAACGTATAGCGGTCGACGACCTCGATGCCCGGGATTCCCGTGTCGTAATCGAAGTGCCCCACCTCCTTCGCTTTCGCCGCGGCGTCATCGAGCCCGACGATCTTGCCCTCGACCAGCCACGTCCACGGCGAACGGATGACGGGATCCATCAGCCGCTTGAGCGAATACGCGTAGTCTTCGGCGACGAGCTCGCGCTTGACTCCCTTGAATGCGGCATCGGGTATGAAGTAGATGCCTTTTTTTAGGCGAACCGTGTAGGTCTTGCCGTCGTCGCTCGCTTCGGGCAGCGCTTGCGCGGTCAATGGAACGAGCTTCGCGGGTCGCGCCAGATAGTCGTAGGTCAGCAGCGTCTCGAAGAGCGCCTGCTCGATGCTTCCGGAATAAAGATCGTGCGCGGCCGCCGGGTCGAAGCCTTCCTCGGCGTAGGGAAACACCTGCCGTACCACCTTGTTCATGTCTGCGGCTGCATGCGCCCGGCCGGTGAAAGTCATTGCGAGCAACGCGCTGACGGCGAAAGCGGCGCGTGCCACGCGCGACGGGTCTCTCATCCCGGCATTGCGTGCCATGCGGTATTCCTTCACTACTGGTGCGCGCGTTTGGCGATGGCCATTGTTGGTCGTGCCGTCTAATCGCTGCGGCGGGCCGGCAAAAAAGCCGCGTAATGTACCATTTCCCGATCCTCTCACCTGTAACCCTTCGCTCGGCGTCGGCGAAGCGAAGCTGCATCGAGCGACCGTGTCCAAGGATTCTAACTCTGTGAAGCCCCCTTACTGGGATCGGGCCACGCGCACGCTGTCACAGCGAGACAAGGTCCTCGCGCGGCTGATCCGCGCCTATCCCGGCATTCATCTCAAACGGCGCACCGATCCTTTCACCACGCTGGCGCGAGCGATCGTCGGCCAGCAGATCTCGGTGAAGGCCGCCGATAGCATTTGGCGTCGCTTCGTGGCGCTGGTCGACGATGCGGCCGGGACGCCGGCCGACGCATTTCCACTCATCGCCGCATCGCGCGTGTGCGTGGCCGCGATACCGGCGCTGCGCGTTTGCGGGCTTTCGCAGCGCAAGGCCGAGTATCTGGTCGACCTCGCCAACCATTTCGTGTCGGGACGGCTGGACCCGAGTGCGTGGACGGCGATGGACGACGAAACTCTCATCGCCGCGCTGGTCGATGTCAAGGGCATCGGCCGCTGGACCGCCGAGATGTTTCTGATGTTCCACGAGTTGCGACCCGACATCCTTCCGGTCGACGATATCGGGCTGCAGCGCGCGCTGGCGATTCATTTCAATCACGGGGAACGGCTGCCGCGCGACGCGATGTTCGCAGCCGCCGATCTGTGGCGTCCGTGGCGCTCGGTTGCGACCTGGTACCTGTGGCGCAGCCTCGATCCGATTCCAGTCGAGTATTGATTTGAGCACGAGCAGCGACTCCGCCGCGCAGCCGTACGCGGGTCTGACCCCCGACACCGTGCTCGATGCGCTCGACAGCGTCGGGGTGCGCGGCGACGGACGCATGCTGGCGCTCAACAGCTACGAGAATCGCGTGTATCAGGTTTGGCTCGAGCCCGGAAGCAGCGTGGTCGCGCCGCCGGCCGACGCGATCGTCGCGAAGTTCTACCGGCCCGCGCGCTGGAGCGATGCTCAAATCGTCGAGGAGCACGCTTTCGCGACCGAGCTCGCCGGGCACGAGATCCCGGTGGTCGCGCCCTTGGCGCTGGCGACGGGCTCGCTCGCGCGTTTCGAAGCATTCCGCTTTGCCGTGTATCCAAGGCAGGGCGGTCGCGCTCCCGAGCTCGACGACAGGCGCGTGGTCGAGCGCATCGGACGCTTCATCGGCCGAATCCACGCCGTCGGTGGCGCGTCGGCATTCAAGCAGCGTCCGACCCTCGAGGTGGCTTCGTTCGGCGATGCATCACGCGACTATCTTGTCGAGCACGATTTCATTCCTGCCGATCTGCGGCCAGCATGGACGAGCACGATCGACCAGGCGCTCGCCGCGGTCCGCCGCGCCTTCGAACGCCTGCCGGATGTGCGCACCCTGCGTCTGCACGCCGACTGCCACGCAGGCAATATTCTCTGGACCGACGCCGGTCCGCATTTCGTCGACTTCGACGACAGCCTCACCGGACCCGCGGTGCAGGACCTGTGGATGCTGCTCTCCGGAGATCGCGCCGATGCGCAGCTGCAGCTGCGCGCGATGCTGCGCGGGTACGAGGACTTCTGCGAGTTCGACGATCGCGAACTCGCGCTGGTCGAGGCGCTGCGCACGCTGCGTCTGATCCACTATGCCGCGTGGATCGCACGTCGCTGGCACGACCCCGCCTTTCCGGCCGCGTTTCCCTGGTTCAACACGCAGCGCTACTGGCAGGACCGCGTGCTCGAGCTGCGCGAGCAGCTTGCGGCGATGGACGAGCCTCCGCTGCGCGTTTAGGCGGGCTGCGTACGGCGCAGCGGCTGCAATGCGCCGTCGATGAGCTGCAGCGTGCGGTCGGTACGCTCCGCCAGCTCAGGATCGTGAGTCACGATGACGAGACTCGTGCCAGCGCTGCGATTCAACTCCAGCATGAGCTCGAACACCTGTCCCGCCGTTCGCCGGTCCAGGTTGCCCGTCGGTTCGTCGGCGAGCACACATGCAGGCCGCGTCACCAGCGCGCGGGCGAGCGCGACCCGCTGCCGTTCGCCTCCCGACAACTCGCTGGGGCGATGCGCAGCGCGCGCGGCGAGGCCCACCCGTTCGAGCAGCGCCTGAGCGCGCTCGCGTGCGGCGGTGGGCTGCTCGCGGCGGATATAGAGCGGCATCGCGACGTTTTCCAGCGCGCTGAATTCAGGCAGCAGGTGATGGAACTGATAGATGAATCCGAGCGCGCGATTGCGCACCCGGCCGCGCGCGGCCTCGTCGAGGCTCGCCATCGGCGTCCCGTGGATGAGCACTTCGCCCGAGCTGGGTGCGTCGAGGCCGCCGAGCAGGTGCAAGAGCGTGCTCTTTCCCGACCCCGAGGCGCCGACGACCGCGACACGCTCGCCGGCAGCGACGCTTAAGTTGACGTCGGCGAGCACCGGCACGTCGAGCGGACCGCTGTGATAGGTCTTCGAGAGCCCGCGGCATTCGAGCACCGGCACCAGTTCACTCATAGCGCAGCGCTTCCGCAGGATTGACCTTGGCCGCGCGCCAGCTCGGGTACAGCGTCGCCAGCAGCGCGAGGCCGAGCGCGATGACGGCGATCAGCGTGATGTCGCCGCGCTGCAGGTCCGAGGGAAGCTCGCTGATGTAATACACGCTCTTGTCGAGGAACTGGATCGACAGCGTGCGCTCGATAAACGGCACGACGGTATCGATGTTGAGCGCAAGCAGGATACCTCCGACAACCCCGATAAGCGTCCCGATGATTCCGACCAGCGCGCCTTGGATGACGAAGATGGTCATGATGCTCGCTGGCGATGCACCCTGGGTACGCAGGATTGCGATGTCGGCCTGCTTGTCGGTCACGACCATGACCTGCGCCGACACGATGTTGAACGCCGCAACGGCTACGATCAGCGTGAGGATGATGAACATCACCCGCTTCTCGATCGCAACGGCGCGAAAGAAGTTCGCGTGATCCTGCGTCCAGTCGCGAAGCTCCGTATCCGCCGGCAGCGTGCGAAACAGCTGCCGCGCTACCGCCGGCGCGGCGAACATGTCGTCCAGCTTCAGGCGCACGCCGCTGACGGTATCGTCCATGCGATAGAGCTTCTGTGCGTCGGCCAGATCGATCAAGGCGAGGCCGCTGTCGAATTCGTACATGCCGATCTCGAACATGCCGACCAGTCTGAAGCTCTTCACGCGCGGAAGCGTGCCTGCCGGCGTTACCGTCCCCTGCGGCGTGATGACGACGACCGTGTCGCCAAGACGCACTCCGAGCGCGCGCGCCAGCTCGCCGCCGAGCACGATGCCGAACTCACCCGGCTTGAGATCGGTGAGCGATCCCGCGCGCATGTGCGAGCCGATCTCGGCGACAGTATCCTCGAGGGCGGGCTCGATGCCGCGAACCAGCGCGCCGCGATTGACTCCGCTCGCCGAGAGCATCGCCTGCCCGGCGACGAAGGGCGCGACGCCGCGCACGTGCGGATCGGTCTGCGCGAGACGGCCAACGCTCTTCCAATCGCTCAGCCCGCCATTGATCCCTCGCACCTCGATATGCGAAGCCACCGACAGGATGCGATTGCGCAACTCCTGCTGAAAGCCGTTCATCACCGAGATCACGACGATCAGTGCCGCGACGCCGAGAGCGATGCCGAGCATCGACACCGCGGCGATGAACGACACAAAGCCGTTGCGGCTCGAGCCCCGGCGGGCGCGGAAGTAGCGCAGGCCGACGACAACTTCGTAGGGAATCAACAGGCACCGTCCGATGAGTACAGCGTGGCGCGCCAGTGTGCCACAAGCGCCGCCGTGGCTCTAGCGAGCAGGTCGTGCGTGCTACACTCGATCGACTCCCGGCGCACGCTTCGCATCGCCAGGCGACTCACCCTTCATCCTCATGCAACTCACGCTGGTCGTCTGCGGACTGCTCGATCTCGAGCCCGCCGCGCTGGGCGCGCTCGATGCCAGCGCGCCCGCGCTGACCCGCGTGCTTGCCACCGCGGGCGCAACAATTGTTGCGGATGGCGGCGCCGCGGCGGTAGCGTGCCGCGAGCTCGACATCACGCAACAGACCGATTGGCCCGTCGCTCCCTGGTTGGCGCGCGCCGCAGGTGTGCAGGCGACGGCGCCGTACTGGTTATGCGCGGAGCCCGCGAGTCTGGTGGTCAATCGCAGCGATGTGCGACTCGAAGGCCTGGTGCGCGACCTCGACGAGGTCGAGTCGGAGGCCTTGCGCGCCACGCTCAACGCGCATTTTTCGAACGACGGTGTGCAGCTGGATTCGATCGACCATTCGCACTGGCTGCTCGGCGTGCGCGAGCCCCAGGCTCTGTCGACGGTCCCGCCCGAGCGCGCGATCGGCGCGCCATTGCTTCCTTGTCTTCCCACTGGCGACCATGCTCCGCGCTGGCGTCAATGGCAAAGCGAAATCCAGATGCTGCTCTTCGAGCATCCAGTCAATCAGGCGCGCGAAGCCGCTGGAAAAAAGCCGGTCAATGCGCTTTGGCTCTGGGGTGGTGGCGCGCCTGCGCTGGCAGCCGCACCGCCTCGTCTGGCGATGATGCACGCCGACGCGTGGCTGCCGGTGGCGCTGGCGCGTGCGCGGGGCGTATCCGTCGCCCCGCTACCGCCGTCGCTCGAGGCGCTGCGCGACCATTCTTCGCAATCGCCATCGCTGGCATGGCTGGAAACGAATGACACGGGCGACGCTCGAGCACTCGCGGCGACGCTCGCCGCATTCGATTTCCACTGGTTCGCGCCCGCCCGGGGTGCCTTCCAGAACGGAACCATCCGCGAGCTCGACATCATTGTCCTGGGTCGCAGCGAATCGATGCGATTCGCGGCGCGCCGTCTGTCGCTGGCGCGTCGCCTGCGGGCCTGGACCTCGGCACCGAACCTATCCAGGCTGCTCTCGGTCCCGGCGGGAAGCTGATTGGATATCGTCGTTCGACCTGTGCCCGATGCGGCGAACGCGCTGATCGCCGCTGGATGCCCGAGTGTGCTGGCGCGTCTCTACGCCGCGCGTGGTGTGGTCGACGCGAGCGAACTCGATTGCTCGCTGGCGCGCCTTCCCGAAGGCTCCACGCTCAAGGGCATTGCCGGCGCCGCGACGCGTCTTGCCGATGCGATCGCGCGCGGCGAGCGCATGCTCATCGTCGCCGACTACGACGCCGATGGTGCGACGGCATGCGCGGTGGGCATGCGCGGCCTGACCGCCATGGGCGGGCGCGTCGACTTCCTAGTGCCCAACCGCTTCGAGCATGGCTACGGGCTGACGCCGGAAATCGTGGCGATCGCCGCGCAGCGCTCGCCGGCGCTGATCATCACCGTCGACAACGGCATCGCGAGCATCGAGGGCGTCGCCGCGGCGCAGGCCGCGGGGATCGAGGTCGTGATCACCGATCACCACCTTCCAGGTCTGGCGTTGCCGTCTCCGGCCTGGATCGTCAATCCGAATCAGCCGGGATGCGCGTTCCCGAGCAAACATCTTGCCGGCGTCGGTGTCATGTTCTACGTGCTGATTGAGTTGCGCGCCGAGTTGCGGGCCCGCGGACACTTCAGCGGCCGCGACGAGCCGCACCTGGGCGGACTGCTCGACCTGGTGGCGCTGGGCACCGTCGCCGACGTGGTGCGCCTCGACCACGCCAACCGCGTCCTGGTCGACAACGGTTTGCGTCGGATTCGATCGGGCCGCATGCAGCCGGGCGTGCGCGCGCTGCTGGCGGCAGGCGGTCGCGACCCGCGACGCAGCACCACCTACGATCTAGGCTTCGTAGCCGGCCCGCGCCTCAATGCCGCGGGGCGCATGGCGGACATCTCGACCGGCATCGCGTGCCTGCTGGCGGACGACGACGTCGTCGCGACGCAACTGGCAGACGAGCTCGATCGACTGAACCGCGAACGGCGCGACGTCGAGGCCACCATGCAGGATCAGGCCTTGACCGACATCGACTCGATCGCAGCAGGCAATGGGTTCACGCTGTGCGCGTTTCGTCCGGAGTGGCACCAGGGCGTGGTGGGGCTGGTGGCGTCGCGGCTCAAGGACCGCTTCCACCGACCCACGGTCGTGTTCGCGCCGGGCATGGCCGGAGAATTGCGCGGGTCCGGGCGCACCATCGCGGGGTTTCACCTGCGCGACGCGCTGGATCTGGTCGCGAAACGCGCCCCTGACACTATCACGCGCTTCGGCGGCCACGCTTTCGCGGCAGGCTTGACCCTCCCGCAGGCACAATTTCCGCGCTTCGTGACCGAGTTCGAGCGCGTGGGAAGCGAGTGGCTCACCCCGGAGTTGCTTCGGCGCACACTCGAATCTGACGGCGAGTTGAGTGCCACCGAACTGACCCTTGAGCTGACCGAATCGCTCGCCGCCGGTGTATGGGGTCAAGGCTTTGCACCGCCGGTATTTCATGGAACCTTCGCGGTCCTCGATCAAAAACAGGTCGGGGGCAAGCATACGCGGGCAACGCTGATTCACCAGCAGCGCAGAGTGGACGCCATCGCCTTCAACGAGCCCGGACCTTTCCCTCGGTGCATTCAGGCACGTTACCGACCCGAGACAGCGCGCTTTCAGGGACTGGAAAGCGTGCAGCTGGTTATTGAATCTTGGGAAACGAGCGAGGTCGGTATGTGAGCGAACACTTTCGTGCAGTCGCCAGTGCACGATTTTTCCACGCCATGCCGCTTCCGGCGCTCCCTACGCAACCGCCTGTCGTACCGCAGTGCATCGATTGGGAGCGCCGCGCCTCGTCAGTCCTGTCCCGGAAACCATGCAACCACATGATGTGTCGAAGCTTTTAAAAAAATACCACACCTTGGGTCCTGTCGACACGATTCGGTAACAATTGATATTGTGCGTCGCAATGAAAAGGGGCAGAATCGCTGCGGTGCAACAGGGCGCGAGACTCAAGGCACCTGGCGGGGCTCACGAGGAAAAACATGGGTCTGAACGGAAACGGCGCGAAGAGTGAGAGCGCGAATGGCCATTCAGGGAATGGCTCGAATGGGCCCTCTGCCAATGGTCATGACCATGGGCGGCTATTGGGCAAGGTCGCAATCATCACCGGCGGCGGCCAAGGGATAGGTCGCGCGACAGCAATCAAGTTCGCCAAGGAGGGCGCCAAGGTTGCGGTCTGTGACATCAATATGACCTCGGTTGCCGAAACCCTGGCGGAAGTCCGAAATAACGGTGGCGAAGCGCTGGGTTTCCAGGTCGACGTCACCGATAAAGCCAGCATTGCCCGCATGGTCGAAGGCGTGATGTTCGCCTGGCAGCGCATCGATACACTGGTCAACAACGCGGGCATTGTTCAGGACGCGCGCCTGTCCAAGATGACCGACGAGCAATTCGAGCGCGTCATCGACGTCAATCTGAAGGGCGTGTACAACTGCACCCGGGCCGTCGTCGACATCATGCTCGCGCAGAATTCGGGATGCATCCTGAACGCATCGTCGATCGTTGGCATCTACGGCAATTTCGGCCAAACGAACTATGCCGCCACCAAGTTCGGCGTCATCGGCATGATGAAGACATGGGCGCGCGAGCTGGGCAGCAAAGGCATCCGTGCCAATGCGATCTGTCCCGGCTTCATCGAAACGCCGATCCTCGACACGGTGCCGGAAAAGGTGCTGCGCTCGATCGAGGAAAAAGTACCGATGGGCCGCCTCGGCAAACCCGAGGAAATCGCCAACACCTACGCATGGCTCGCCTCCGATGAAGCGAGCTACATCAACGGCGCGGTCATCGAAGTCTCCGGCGGCGTCACGCTGTAATCGCTGGTTGCAAGCGATCGCCCCGCTTGTGTCGGGGTTGAGATCGCTGTCCGCGCGCGGTAGCATCCCCGCTTCCACCGTCGAGGATATCCGCATGCGCCATCTCGCTTCCGCGCTTTTGCTGTTCGCATCCGTCGCGCTGTTTCCTGCGGCCGCGCACGCGCTCGACAAGGTCGATCCCTACATCTGCCCGACCAAGACGGAGAGCACCGGAATCGAGTGCTTTCTCGAGGCTATTCCGCAGACTTACACCATGTGCCGACACATCAAGAGCATCGAGGTGATCGAATTCGGCTTGACGGGTGCGCAGGAAGGCACCAACGGTGCGAAGACCGAGTCCTGCATTGAAAAGCACAAGCTCACCATGACGCGGCCGTACCAGGCGGCGATGCGCGAGGCGGCCCGCAACAAGGATGAGGTGATCGGTCTGCGCAAGCTCTACGACACCTGGCTCGAGAGCCTCGCCAAGCTGATACCCGCCAGCGGCGAGAGCGATGAGGGCTACAAGCGCCGCGTGACCGATCCGTACGGCGAGTTCAACGAGCAGATCACGAAAATTCGCGAGCTCGAAGTGCATCCTGTCGCAACGGCGGCCAAATCGCCTGCTCCCAAAGCTGCAAACGCTTCCAAGACCGCGCCCAAGCCCGCCGCCAAGTCCCTGGCCGCCAAGGACAGCTCGCAGGTTAAGTGACGGGCAGCCGGGTCACAGCCGGCATTCGCGCGTCCGCACGGGGATGCCCCGGGGTCGGGGCGCGCGCGACACCTGTGCGAGCCGGCGAAGCTGCGAATTTCGATGAATACCCACGACCTCGCCCTGATTTTCGGCGCCGAGGGGCCGTTCGCCAAAGCCCTGCCGGCGTACCGCGCGCGCCCCCAGCAGCTCGCCATGGCGGAAGCGATCGGGCACGCGATCCGTGCGCAAGGCCAGCTGATCGCCGAAGCGGGCACCGGCACCGGCAAGACGCTCGCCTATCTCGTGCCTGCGCTGTTCTCCGGCGGCAAGGTCATCATCTCGACGGGAACCAAGACACTGCAGGACCAGCTCTACCAGCGTGACCTGCCGCTAGTGCGCGACGCGCTCGGTGTTCCCGTGACGGTGGCGCTGCTCAAAGGTCGAGCCAACTACGTTTGCCATCACCACTTGAAGCGCACCGTCGCGGGCGGCACGGTGGCCACGCGCGCCGACATCGTGCACCTGCGCCGCATCGAGAGCTTCGCGCGGACGTCGACTTCCGGCGACAAGGGCGAGCTCGCCGATGTCCCGGAAAACGCTTCGATCTGGAGCGAAGTCACGTCGACGCGGGAGAATTGCCTGGGCAGCAACTGCGCGCATCACGATGAATGCTTCGTGTTGAACGCGCGGCGGCAGGCGCTTGCCGCTGACGTCGTCGTCGTCAACCATCATCTTTTCTTCGCCGATGTGATGCTTCGCGACGAAGGGCTTGCCGAGCTGCTTCCCGCGTGCAACACCGTCATTCTCGACGAAGCGCACCAGCTGCCCGACACCGCAACGCTGTTTTTCGGCGAAGAGCTCAGCGCCGCGCAGATTGGCCAGCTCGCGCGCGATGCCGAGGCCGAGGGCCTGCGCGCCGCGCGCGACTACGTCCCGCTGCCCGAAGCAGCCCAGGCGCTGGTTCAGGCGCTGCGCCGCTTTCGCCTGGCGGCCGGCGACCAGGCAGGCAAGTGGCCGGCATCGAGTGTGCTGCAGCGGCCGGGCTTCGAGGACGCACTGGGCCTGCTCGCTGCGGCGATCGATGCGCTCGCCGCCGAGCTTACGCGACAGCGCGAGCGCAGTGCCGAGCTGGAGCAGTGCAGCGCGCGCGTCGATGATCTTGCACGCAAGCTCGCGCGCTGGCGCGACCGCGACGATCCGCAATGGGTGCGCTGGCTCGACGTGACGGCGACCGGATGGCATCTGCGCGCCTCGCCGCTGTCGATCGCCGAGATTTTTTCCAGGCAGGTGACCGACACCGCGAGGGCATGGATCTTCACCTCGGCCACGCTCTCGATCGGCGGCGATTTCAACCTCTATCAGCGCCAGCTAGGACTGCAGGACGCCGCGACCGGGTACTGGGAAAGCCCCTTCGATTACGCCAACCAGGCGCTGCTCTATGTGCCGCGCGATCTGCCACCTCCGAACAGCGTCGAGCATACCGACGCGGTGGTCGCCGCCGCGATGCCGGTACTGCGCGCGAGTCGTGGTCGTGCGTTCCTGTTGTTCACTACGCATCGTGCCCTTGGCCGTGCGCGCGACGTGCTGCTGGCGGAGATCGGGCGTGGGGGGCTCGATTTTCCGCTGCTCACGCAGGGCGAAGGCTCGCGCACCGAACTGCTCACGCGATTCCGCAAGCTCGGCAACGCGGTATTGCTCGGCAGCCAAAGCTTCTGGGAAGGTGTCGACGTGCCTGGCGACGCGCTGTCGCTGGTCGTGATCGACAAGCTGCCGTTCGCGCCACCCGACGACCCGCTGTTCGCTGCGCGGCTCGAGCACATCGCGCGCGAAGGCGGCAATCCGTTCATGGAATATCAGCTGCCGCAGGCGGCGATCGACCTCAAGCAGGGCGCGGGTCGCCTTATCCGCTCGGAAACGGATCGCGGCGTACTGATGATCTGTGACCGCCGATTGATCGACAGGCCTTACGGCCGGCGCATCTGGCAGGCGCTGCCGCCCATGCGACGCTCACGCGAGCTCAACGATGTCATCGCATTCTTCGGCGCCCGCGAGCCGAGCGCAGTGCCGACTTAGAGGCTAGTTCGTACTCGGGGGCGGCGGTCCGGCGTTATCCTGCGATTTGGGCACGGTGTCGTGCTCGAGCAATTGCACCGCCTCGTCGGACTGCCAGAACTTCCACCACGGCTTTACGCGGCCGGTGCTCAGAAAGGCGCTGTTGGGGAAGCTCTTCACGAGCACGCGACGCGCATCGTCGCGCAACTGCGGCATGCCCAGCTTGTCGTAGCCCTGCACCATCAGGATCAGGGCGTCCTCGTTGGCCGGCGTCTGCGGATACCCCGTGACCGTGGCCGCGGCGCGATTGACCGCGGCCAGATACGCGCCCCGGCCGTAGTAATAGCGACCCACATGCACCTCGTACATGGCCAGGGCGTTGGTCAGATAGCGCATGCGCTCCACCGAGTCGGACGCGTAGCGGCTTTCGGGGAATTTCGTGATCAGCTCCCTGAAAGCGGCAAACGATTCGCGCGTCATCTTCGGGTCGCGCTCCGACAGATCCTGCTCGACGACGTACCCGAAAATCCCCTGGTCCTCGCGGAAGTTGACCAGGCCTTTCAGATAGTAGGCGTAGTCGACGCTCGAGTTGTTCGGATACGTGCGTATGAAGCGATCACAGGAGGCGACCGCCGCCGCGGTCTCGCCCATGCGGTAGTTCGAATACGCGCCCTCGAGAATCGCCTGCTGCGCGTGCCTGCCGTAGGGAAAGCGTCCTTCGAGCGTGTCGAACAGCTTGACCGCGCGCGTATAATTTCCCGTCACCATCGAACCGTGCGCCTCGTCGTAAAGTTTCTCTACCGACCAGTTCGCGGTTTCATCCTTCACCTCTGGCAGCCAGCTGCAACCGGCGATCAGCGATACGGCGACCAGCACTGCTCCCATCCGAAAAAATTGCGATCTCATTGCCATTGCGCGATTTCCGAATCCTTGGTAGCGATTGATTATAACGCAGCTCCGGAGGGCGCCACAGCAGCCGAAACCATCGCGGTCGAGGTGCCGGCCTCGTGCAGCGGCATGCGCGTCGACCAGGCGCTGGCGCGTCTGCTGAACGCGCACTCGCGCACGCGCATCCGCTCGTGGATCGATGCCGGACGCGTCACCCTGGACAGCGTGGCGGTGGATGCGCGGCGCAGGCTCGACGGCGGTGAGCGGCTCATGGTCACGCCCCTTCCCGATCCGATGACCACCGCCTTCGTCGCTCAGGCGATTCCGCTCGACATCGTCTACGAGGACGACGCGCTTCTGGTGGTCGACAAGCCGGCCGGCCTCGTGGTGCACCCGGGCAGCGGCAATTGGGAAGGAACACTCGCCAACGCGCTGCTGCATCACGCGCCGTCGCTCGCGCACGTGGCGCGTGCCGGCATCGTGCATCGACTCGACAAGGACACCAGCGGCCTGCTCGTCGTCGCCAAGACCGACACCGCGCAAACCGCGCTGGTGCGACAACTGCAGGCTCGCACCGTCCACCGCGAATACCTCGCGCTGGCGGCGGGCGACGTCGCGCGTGCCGGCAGCGTTGACGCGCCGATCGGACGCCATCCGGTGAAGCGCACCTCGATGGCGGTGGTTCCAGCGGGCAAGCATGCGGTCACGCACTACCAGATTCGCGAGCGCTTCGGCGATTGCACGCTGCTCGCGTGCCGTCTCGAAACCGGGCGCACCCATCAGATCCGCGTGCATCTCGCTTCGATCGGACATCCACTCGTCGGCGATCCTACGTACGGGCGCGCGCGCGCCATCGTATTTCACCGCCAGGGATTGCATGCGTGGAAGCTCGGGCTGGTGCATCCAGTGACCGGCGCACAAATGCAGTGGGAGTCGAGGTTGCCCGCGGATTTCGCCACATTGCTCGAACGATTACGCATGCGACCTGCTGCGCCGGCGCAATGAGCGACAGTGCCCTGACGCAGCGGCTGGCGCACGCCGGGCTCGACTGGATCGTGCCTCAGTGGCCAGCGCCGTCATCGGTGCACGCGCTTTCGACTACGCGTAACGCAGGCATCGGGCGTAGCATCGATCTCGCCCCGGCGAGTCCCGCGATCGATCAGGCGCGGGAGTCGCTGCGGCGCTTCATTCCGGCCGAGCCGCTGTGGCTCGCGCAACAGCACGGTACGCGCGTCGTCGACGCGGATGAGATGCATGCGCAGTCGCCGCGCGCCGATGCCGCGGTCGCGCGCACCGCGGGCAAGGTCTGCGCGATCCTGTCGGGTGACTGCCTGCCGGTGCTGTTCGCAGCCCGCGATGGCAGCGTCGTCGCGGCCGCGCACGCGGGGTGGCGCGGTCTCGCGGCCGGCGTTCTTGAAGCGACCGTGGTTTCGATGCGCATCGCGCCCGACCAAGTGGTCGCCTGGATAGGGCCATCGATTGGCGCGTCCGCGTTCGAGGTCGGTGACGAGGTGCACGCCGCGTTCTGCGATCTCGATGGCGAGGCGGCAACGGCATTCTTCGCCGGCAAGCCCGGCAAGTGGTTCGCCGATCTGCACGTGCTCGCGAGACGGCGCCTGGCGCGCGCCGGTGTCGTCGAGGTCTCCGGCGCAGCGCGCTGCACCTTCACCGAGTCTGCGAGCTTCTACTCGTACCGGCGCGGAGGCGCCGACGCGGCGGGACGCATGGCGACGCTGATCTGGCGTGATCAGACGTGAACGTATAATGACCGCGGCCCGCTCATGAATTCGACGATTCCCGTCCTCGCAGCCATCGTGATCGCGTGTCTTTCCGGAGGCCTGCTCGCGATCGTCGCCGCGGCCGGGACGCTCGCGCTGCACGCTCGCTGGATTTCACGCCTGGTGAGCTTCGCGGTAGGAGCGTTGCTGGGTGCGGTGTTCCTGGAACTGCTCCCGCACGCGCTGGAGCGCGGCACGACCGGGGGCGTCATGGCGACGGTGCTGGGCGGTCTGCTGCTGTTCTTCCTGCTCGAAAAGCTCGTGCTATGGCGGCACAGCCATGGCGAGACGGACGAGCACGACGGCGCTGCCCACGCGCACGGCAACGATCACGGCCGCTCGGGGCTGATGATCGTGATCGGCAACAGCGTGCACAATTTCTGCGACGGCATCGTCATCGCGGCCGCCTTCATCACCGATTTCGCGTTGGGCACGACCGCTGCGCTCGCCATCATCGCGCATGCGATTCCGCAGCAGGTGGGCGACTTTGCGGTGCTGATGCATTCCGGCTACACGAGGCGTCGCGCTTTCGCATACAACCTGACCACCGGAGTGGCGACGCTGCTCGGCGGGCTGGTCGGCTATTTCGCGCTGGCATCGATGCAGCACGTGCTGCCAACGGTGCTCGCGCTCGCCGCAGCGAGCCTGCTCTACGTCGCGGTGGCCGACCTCATCCCCAGTTTGCACCGCCACCCGGCACCCGCGCAGACCGCGCTGCAGCTGGCGCTGATCGGCATCGGCATCGGCATCATCGCCGCCACACACGCCGCGCTGGAGCATTGAGGTGGCGGTCACCGACCCTCTTCCGTCGGATCCCTGGAGCGGCCTGCAAGAACAATGGCAGCAGCTTGGCATCCAGTGGGGCGGGTGGTGGGCGCAGCTCGCCTCCGCATCGGCATCACTCCCCGCGAACGCTTCAGTCGACGGGCACGCGACGCCGACGCCCGTGCCCGCAATCTGGATCGACCCGTCGGCGGCGGCGCAGCTCACCGAGCAATTCAACCGCAGGATGGAGGCCTTGTGGCTGCGTGCGGCGCAAGGTGCGCCGGCGGCGGGTTCGGCCCCGCGTGATCGCCGCTTTGCGTCGCGCGAATGGCAGGAGCAGCCATACTTCGCGCTTCTGCGCGACGGCTATCTGCTCTACGCCGAATATCTTCGCGCGCTGGCGGGCCTTGCACAGACCGACGAGACAACGCGCAAGCGCGTCGATTTTCTCGTCCAGCAATACGTCGACGCCATCGCACCATCCAATTTCCTGGCGACCAATCCCGACGCGTTGAAGCGCGCGATCGAATCGGGGGGCGCGTCGCTGGCGCGCGGGCTTTCCAATCTCGCGGCCGACGCGCAGCGCGGACGCATCGCGATGAGCGACGAATCGGCCTTCGAGGTCGGGGTGAATCTCGCGATCACGCCGGGCAGCGTGGTTTATCGCAACGAGCTGATCGAACTGATCCAGTACAAGGCGACGACAGCGGAGGTCTACCGCCGTCCGCTGGTGATCATTCCCCCGTGCATCAACAAGTATTACATTCTCGACCTGAAGCCCGAGAATTCGTTCGTGCGCCATGCGGTTGCGCAGGGGCATACGGTGTTCATGGTGTCGTGGCGTAACGTCCCGTCCGCGCTGGGCACGCTGCACTGGGACGATTATCTCGACCAGGGCGTCATGACAGCGCTGGACGTGGCCCGCGACATCGCCGCGAGCAAGACCGTGAACGCGCTCGGATTCTGCGTTGGCGGCACGCTGCTGGCGTGCGCGCTGGCGGTGCTCGCCGCGCGCCACGAGAGCCACGTGGCAAGCCTTACGCTGCTCACGACCATGCTCGATTTCTCCGACCCGGGCGACATCGGCGTCTACATCTCCCGCGATGCGCTCGATGCGCGGCGTCCGATGCTGTGCGCGGGCTCGCGGGTCGCCGGCAGCGAGCTCGCCAACGCCTTCGCGAGCCTGCGCCCCAACGACCTAGTGTGGAACTACGTGGTCGGCAATTATCTCAAGGGCGAAACGCCTCCGCCGTTCGACCTGTTGTACTGGAACGGCGACTCGGCCAGCCTTCCCGGCCCGATGTACTTCGAGTACCTGTCGACGATGTACGTCGATAACCGGCTGCGTGAGCCGAACGCGCTGGTGATGTGTGGCGAAAGGATCGACCTCGGGCGCATCGCCATGCCGACTTACATCTACAGTTCGCGCGAGGACCACATCGTTCCTTGGCGCAGCGCGTATCGGAGCACCGGGCTTCTCGGCCGCGACGTCGTTTTCGTGCTCGGTGCATCCGGGCACATCGCCGGTGTGATCAACCCGCCGGACAAGGGCCGGCGCAACTATTGGACCAATGAACTCCTCGCCGAGGAACCCGATGACTGGCTTGCCCGCGCAAAGAGCCATCACGGCAGCTGGTGGCCGCATTGGAGCGCGTGGCTGGCCGGGCACGAGGGAGCGCGCCGGCGCGCTCCCTCCAGGGAAGGCAACGCCCGCTACCCCTCACTCGAAGCCGCGCCAGGCACCTACGTGCGCGAAGCCAGCGACTGAACGAAACTGAGGGAAACTGAGCGAAACTGAGCGCCTGAGCGAGGCTTGCAAGTCGCGGTCGGCGCCCCAACGCTAGAGGTGCTGCGTTACCATAGACGTCAAAACGTTTCCGCAAGCAACGTCCCCGGAAAAGCCACCCTGATGGAGAACTCAATGACTGACATCGTCATCGTCGCCGCGCTGCGCACTGGCATCGGCAAGTTCGGCGGCACGCTCGCCAAGACGCCCGCTCCCGAATTGGGCGCCACCGTGATCCGCGCGCTGCTCGCGAAAACCAATCTCAAACCCGAGCAGATCTCCGAGGTCATCCTCGGCCAGGTGCTGACCGCGGGCAGCGGGCAGAACCCCGCGCGGCAGGCGCTGATCAAGGCGGGACTTCCGGTCTCGATCCCGGCGATGACCATCAATAAGGTTTGCGGCTCGGGGCTCAAGGCGGTAATGCTCGCGGCGCAGGCGGTGCGCTGCGGGGATGCCGACATCGTCATCGCCGGCGGCCAGGAAAACATGAGCGCGTCGCCGCATGTGCTCCAGGGCTCGCGCGACGGCTTTCGAATGGGTGACGCCAAGCTGATCGACAGCATGATCGTCGACGGATTGTGGGACGTCTACAATCAGTATCACATGGGCACGACCGCCGAGAACGTCGCCAAGCAATATGCCATCGCCCGCTCGCAACAGGACGAATTCGCCGTCGCCAGCCAGAACAAGGCCGAAGCCGCGCAAAAAGCCGGCAAGTTCAAGGACGAGATCGTTCCGGTCATGATTGCGCAGCGCAAGGGCGATCCGGTCGCGTTCGCGGCAGACGAATTCATCAAGGCCGGAACGACGCTAGAATCGGTCAGCGGACTGAGGCCGGCCTTCGCCAAGGACGGCTCGGTGACCGCGGCCAACGCTTCGGGCCTCAACGACGGCGCCGCCGCGGTGGTGGTGATGAGCGCCGAGCGCGCGGCCGCACTGGGACTCAAGCCGCTGGCGCGCATCAAGGCGTTCGCCTCGTCAGGCGTCGATCCGGCGATCATGGGCATGGGCCCGGTGCCGGCGTCACGGCGCGCGCTCGAGAAAGCGGGCTGGAAGCCTGGCGACCTCGATCTCATGGAGATCAACGAGGCGTTCGCTGCGCAGGCGTGCGCGGTCAACAAGGAAATGGGTTGGGACACGAGCAAGATCAATGTCAATGGCGGCGCGATCGCGCTCGGGCACCCCATCGGCGCGTCGGGCTGCCGCGTGCTGGTGACGCTGCTGCACGAGATGGCGCGCCGCGACGCAAAAAAAGGATTGGCCTCGCTGTGCATCGGAGGCGGCATGGGCGTCGCGCTCGCGGTCGAGCGCTGAATCGAACACCGACAATAAATTCAAACCAAGGAGCGAGAACATGGCACAGGACAAGCACCGCGTGGCGCTGGTTACCGGTGGAATGGGAGGACTCGGCGAAGCAATCTGCGTCAAGCTCGCGGCGCTGGGTTACACGGTCGTCACTACGCATTCTCCCGGCAACACCAAGGCGCAGGAATGGCTGGCGACGATGAACAAGCAGGGCCGCAATTTCCACGCCTACCCCTGCGACGTCGTCGACTGGCCATCCTGCGTCGCGTCGGTCGCGCAGGTGGTCAAAGAGGTCGGCCCGGTGGATGTGCTCGTCAATAACGCGGGCATCACGCGCGACATGACGTTCAAGAAAATGGACAAGGCCAACTGGGACGCGGTCATCAAGACCAATCTCGATTCATGCTTCAACATGACCAAGCAGGTGTGCGACGGAATGGTCGATCGCGGCTGGGGCCGCATCATCAACATCTCGTCGGTGAATGGGCAGAAGGGCGCGTTCGGTCAGGTCAACTATTCCGCGGCCAAGGCCGGGATGCATGGCTTTACCAAGGCGCTTGCACTCGAGGTCGCGAGGAAGGGCGTCACCGTGAATACCATTTCGCCGGGCTACATCGGCACCAAGATGGTGATGGCGATCCCTCAGGAAGTGCTGGATTCCAAGATCATTCCGCAGATTCCCATGGGCAGGCTAGGCAAGCCCGACGAGATCGCAGGACTCGTCGCCTATCTGGCCAGCGAGGAAGCCGCGTTTGTCACCGGCGCCAACATCGCGATCAACGGCGGTCAGCACATGTTCTGATCACCTAACAAAACTAGCGCGAGGGAGGGCGCGCTATCGCGAGCAGCGACGTGCTGTGGGACGGCCAATGGCCGGCACATCAGCCTCGACGCCGCGGCGAAAGGAGGAAGCCTTGGCTTCACACAAGCCGCCGAACGCGCAAGCTTTTGGGCGCACATCGGAACACATTCCCAAACCGCTCTCATCGAGCCGATCGCGGCAATGGAATGGCATTCTGGTCGAGCTCTACCGCGTCCACGACGTGGACTTCGTCAAGGCCGTACCCGAGCACACCGTTACGGTATTCCTCCGCGGCCCGGTCGACTTGCTGCAGCAGCGTTACGGACGCGTCGTTCGGCGGACCATGCGCGCCGGAGACGTCCTGGTCTCGCCCGCAGGCGAGCCGAAGGCATTGCGCCACAGGGACGAAGCCGAGCTGGTGAAGCTGCAGCTTGCGCCTTCGCACTTCGCGGGAATTGTTGATGAACTCCGTGCGAACGGCTCCCGGCCTGTCGAGCTTTTGGACAACTTTGGCACGCGTGACGCGTACATCGAAGACGTGGCGCGACGCCTTCTCGCAGAACTCGAGACCGATAACCTGGCCGGCCCGCTATATGCCGATTCCCTGGCCACGGCACTTACCGTTCACTTGCTGCGGAATTACTCGACTGCGGGCAAAATCAGCCCTGTATCCTCGCCCAAGCTGCCTCGATTCAAGCTGCAGCGCGTGACCGATTACATCGATGACCACCTGCGCGATGAACTGACGCTTCAAAGACTGTCTGCCACCCTGTCGATGAGTCCGTTCCACTTCGCGCACGCGTTCAGGAAGACAACCGGACTCGCGCCCCACCGCTTCTTGACCCAACGTCGCATCGATCGCGCCAAGATACTGCTCTGCGAAACCGATCTGTCCATCAGTGAAATCGCGCATCAGGTCGGATTTGCCCACCAGAGCAATTTTTCCGTTGTTTTTCACCGGGTGACCGGACGGACGCCGCGGAGCTACCGCAGCGAAGGGTAGCCGCGCTCAAGGCTTGGAAGAACGGCTGACCGCGGGTCGCGCCCATATCAGCATCCGCTAGGGTTGCTACGCGCTTTGCCACTGTCGAAAATTTTGACACTGGAGGGGCCTATACCTGCCTCGTGTCGCGCTTCGGGCTGTATTAGTGCTTGTTTTTATTCGTGAACAATTTGTCGTGCACGATTGTTGCTTACACGTACACGCGTCCTTGCGCAACCGCCACTCCTGGCCACAGAACACCATTTGGAGGCAACCATGACGAGATTGAGCAAAACACCTGCGAAGCGCGCTTTGCGGCGCATCGCTACTTTAGCCGTGGCCGCGGGTTTTGCCGTGACAGCCGCGGTGCCCGTGCTTGCGGCCCCCAATCTCGTAACGAATGGCGGCTTCGAGACGGGTGATTTCACTGGCTGGACAGCCACCGGGAATACATCGTTCGACGGCGTCCAGTGTCCCGGCCCCGGCCCGACCGTGTTCGAAGGCAATTGCAGTGCCTTCTTCGGGCCCGTCGGCTCGACGGGAGGGATAAGCCAGACTGTGCAAAACTTGACCGTGGGCGCGCCCGTCGTCATCTCGTTCGCGTTTCTACCGGACGGCGGCAATCCATCCAGCTTTTCCGCGTCGTTCGGCGGCGTGAGCCTCGTCAGTCTGACCAATCCTGCCGCCGGTCCTTACCAGCCCTTCAGCTTTGGCACTCGGGCAACGGCAACCTCGGAAACGTTGGCGTTCAGCTTCCGTGACGACCCTGGATTCCTCTTCCTGGACGCGGCTTCGGTCAGGGTTCCTGAGCCTGGAACGATGGCATTGCTTGGAATAGGTCTGGCCGGGCTGTGGGCGGGGCGGAGGCGTAAAGCGCAATAGCGTCTGGCCTTTGTCACTCGTGAAAACGGCGGCTTCAGCCGCCGTTTTCATTGGTGCACAAGGTGCATCGCTCCATCTGGGCTCAGAGCGGTAACCTATGTTGGCTCACCGCAACGACGCCGCGTAACCTCTTCGTCGCAGTACGAGTGGCCTCGGTAACGCTAAGCGCTAAGCGCAAAGTCGCTCGGCGAGGACCGCAGTTGCCGACACAGACAGAGACAAGGCTAATCTCGCTTGGCTTGGCTGAATAAAGCGACTGACTCGACCTCCTCGCCGCTGGGGAGCGTGATGCGCGCTCTCAACCTGTCTCCCTGAACCGGCTCGATGCCGGGCGCCGTAAACTTGTGGGCGCCCGCATGGACCAGCTTAACTTCCTGGGCGGGGTGCTGCGGACGAATAAGAGTCACTGTGCCGGTGACGTTTTCGGTCGCAAGCGGCTTGCCTGCTTCGTCGTCGACGTACAGGTTGAGCTTGCCCTTCTCCATGACGAATTCGACCACGATCTCGTCGTTTCCCCGCCCCACGGTTCCACCGTGCGTTGATGGGTGGTCGCCGTGTGCGCAGGCGATCCCGAATGCGAGCAGATTGAAAATCGACGCGATTACCAAGGGACGCGTTTTCATTCGTTTCATGGACGCTCCCAGAGAGAGCTTGACGACAAAGGCCGGCTCGATGCGTTGCGCATCGAGCCGGCCGATTGTGTTGCGAACGACACTCCCGGGCTCAGCCCAGGAAGTCCAACGTTGGCGCTGCTTCGCCTCTTTTCTCCTTTTCCACCGTTACTGGATGGGCGGACAAGAGCCACCCGAGCTGACAATCGCAGCCGCACATCCGAACAGTTGCAGGACATCCATGCCAGCACCATTGCGGTCGACGATGTAGATGTAGCCGCGATTGTCCATCTCGACGTTGTTGGTCATGTAGCCTGCCGGGTCCGTGTTGGCGTTGGCCTCCGGAACGTAGAACGCAACCTGGATCGGGTTGTACGGCTCGCGGATATCCCAGATACGTAGGCCAGCGTTGAAGTACGAAACGGCGACCAGTTTATTGTACGCGGGGCTGTTGAAGTTCTCCCATGTCGAGTGGGCGCCAAAGCGTGCACCGCGGGCGCAGTAGTTCCCGCGTGGGTATCTTTCGCCGAAGCGCGGATCGACCCACAGCGTCGCCGTTCCCATCGGTCCCTGGTAGGCATCATGCTCAACGCGCGTTCCGGGCGGCGAGGTCATCGAGTTCTCGACCGTCACATCCACGAGGAACGTCGGGTGCGGCGCCTCGTTGCAGCGGCCGTTGACGCCGTCGGCCGTCGCTTCCGAAGTCAGCACCACGATATCGCGCGTCGCGAACTCGTTGTGAAACTGGAAGCTGGGTGGTTGCAGCCCGAAGATCGGCCACGACGTGTGTCCGCCTTCATCGGGCGACATCGTGTAATACCCGACCGTCGGCGAGGTCGGCCCGTACAATTCGGACTCGGCCGGATTGTCCGCGTTGTTGCCCACGCCTCCTGCGCCCGGCCCCGGGGCCCACGTGCCGCCGTAGGCCGCCGGCAGCAGCTTATTGCGGTCGATGATGGTCATCACGCCGTCGTCGCCGACACCCCATGCCGCGTAGACGCGGTTGCCGATGATGTCGCTTGCGGTGGCGCCACGCGTCAACCGGGTGGCCGCGTTGGGATGCTCGTGTCCGGAGATGGCGCCGTGCAGCGAGTTGGGCACCCCTCCCGTGCCTGTCGGTTGCCCGCCGGGCAGACCGAAGGTGCGGATGTAGACCGGTGGCGCACCGTTATGCGGATTGCCCCAATCGTAGATCAGCATCGCCTGCGACTGGCGCCACAACGGCGTGCCTGCCGGCGTGCTGGTGGCGTCCCTGCTGCCCGGCATGTATGCGATGCCGCTGTTGCACTCCCACCAGTCCTTATGCGTACTGCGAATATGCGTGAGGGACTTGAGAAGCACAGGCGCCGAGACATTGGTCACGTCCCATTGCTCGTAGCCCGCTGACGCGCCGCCCTGAACGTTGCGCAGGAGGTAAACACTGCCGGCGTGACCGCCTGGAAGCACGGAACCCAGGCACATACGCACCATTTGCGACTGACCACCGGCGGGCGACGGTATCAGGGACTTCTCCACCGGGTTGGTCGGATCGGTGACGTCGATGATCATCGTTCCGTTGGCTCTGCACGGCGACCCCGCCTCCAGCGGATTTGGCGCCTGGTCGGTCGGACACCCACCACGGTTTACCGGAATGTTGTTGTGCTGTCCCACGAACAGGATCGTGCGCCCATCCGGGTACTGGATGACGTTCGGCTGGTAAGTGGCACGGCCCTGCAGGTCGGTGTGCCCTACTCGATTGATGTTCTTCCGCTCTGCACTCTGGCTGATCTGAGCCTGCGCGCTTGCGGCGACCAATGCGAGCGCAACAGCGCCCGACAGCGCCGCGAGCTGCAGTTTGCTGCCTCGAATAAGTGACGCGTCCATGTGCTCCTCCTTTGGTGACCTTCAACCACAACTACAAGAAATACGTATGTAACTACGGGGCCGACTCAGTAACGCTGTACTGACAACACACGATGCTTGTGATCGAATTGCACGATCCTGCCGTCCGCATAGCGCCAGTTCGAAACGGGACCGCCCTCGACAGGCTCGTCGTCAACCATCTCCTCCGGCTCGCCCCACAGCGTCTTTACTTCGTCGGAGGTCATGCCGATACGGGGCTCGCTCGCGCCGCCCGATTGACCGATTGAGGTGACCTTGACCGGCATGGTGTTCGACTTTGTCAGGCTCGCATCGACGGGGGGCGAATTTGGCTTGGTTGCCGGTGCACTCGGCGGCACCGTTGCCGCTGGAGTCGAGGCCGCCGAACCGATCGAGTCGATGTTGCAAGGAAAATTCTGGTAAAGCGCGGTGCCATCTTTGGCGGCGCACTTGAATATCTCTGCTGCAGTCGTGGGCGCTGCGCTTAACACGCAGGCAAGAATCAACGCGACAAAACGGCCCCGGAAGATGGGTGCCCAGCGTGTGCCGAGCCATGGCCCATCGAGTGATGAATGGCGCACTTACTCCTCCTTCGAGCGCAGTCCGTCGACGCGCGTCATGCGAGCCCAGGATCCTGGTATTTCGCGCGCGGGATACTGAATACCGCCCTTAAGGAGTTGGAGTCTAGACAGAAGCGTAAAAGGGCGCTTTTAACTTCTTGTCAAATCGTTGCGAATCTTGCGAATCGGTGTGGGCCCGCATGAGCATCCAGATCCCGTTCCCCCGGCGCGGCGCCCGAACATTTCGATGTGAGCGCTCGGACCACGAGAAGCTGATCCTTCCTCGTTTTCGTCACAGTGCCAGGAAGGCGTCTCGCAAACACGCTCTCCGGGCTGGATCAGCGCGCCAGCGCTGTGCGTCGAAACGCCGTGCGTCGGGTCGCGGCACGGCGCGATGGCTCGCTGCCTTAGAATCACGCGAGTTTGAACGTCCGGATCGACGCGTTGCATCCGGCCGCGATGATGACAGAGTGGAGGGGTCTGAGCATCGACAGCATCCTGGAGTCGCGCCTGCGCGGCGCATTCGTCGTGACCACCTTTACGTTGGTGGCGGCATCGGCGACGTCCCAGCAGCTTTCTCCTTCGCAGGCGAGCGCGATCCGCGAATCGTGCCGCACCGACTACGCGATGCAGTGCGCAACCGTACCTTCGGGCGGGTCCGAAGCCCTCGCCTGCCTGCAGATGCATTTCGCCCAGCTTTCTCCCGGGTGCCAGCGCACGCTGTCGGCGTTGTCGAGCGTGAGCAAGGTGCCTGCGCCTCGACCACCCGCAGCTGCCAGCCCAGCGGCGCCAGTGCCGCCGGCAGGCGACGCAACCGCCGCCGACGAGACAACCTGGCCGCACACCTTGTCAGGCCCCGGAGGGACGGCCGTCGTATATCAGCCGCAGGTGGTTTCGTGGCCGGGACGTCACACGTTGAACACGCGCATCGCCATCGCGGTGACCCCGGCGGAAACCAAGCTCACCTCGCTGGGCACGATCGACGTTGCCTTCGCGACGTCGGCGGACCTCGCATCGCGCACCGTCGCGCTGACCAATGCGCGACTGCTGTCCATTCATTTTCCGATGCTCGAAGCCGACCGGGAAGCGCTCGTTGCCGCAAAGATCAAGTCCGTGCTCGACAGCATGGGCGTCAAGCGCGTGCCGCTGGATACGCTCCTGATCAGCCTGCGCGGGCATACCGAAAAATCCGCAGACGTTGCGCTGAACAATGACCCGCCGGCGATATTCGTGAGCGAACGCCCGGCGAGCCTGGTGGTGTTCGATGGTGAGCCGGTGCTCTCGCCGATCGCGGGAACGCGTCTGTCGTTCGCGGTCAACACCAACTGGGACGTGTTCGTCGATGAGCAGACGCACACGTGGTATCTGCTCAACAACGGCGCATGGATGACGGCCCCCGGAGCGCAGGGGCCGTGGGTACCGTCGGGTCCCCTGCCCTCCGACTTCGCCGCACTGCCCGGTGATGCCAACTTCGCGAGCGTCAAAAGCCAGATTCCCGGGCGCCCCCTCGCGGGCAGGGATGCGCCGTCGATTTTCGTGTCGATGGTGCCCGCCGAGATCATCGTGACGGGCGGAGCGCCGCAGTACAAGCCGCTTGCCGGCACTCGACTGCAGTATCTTGCCAACAGCGATGCCGCGGTGTTTCGTGCGATCGACGACGGTCGCGTCTACTTCCTGGTGTCGGGGCGCTGGTTCGTCGCGTCGAGCCTGCAAGGCCCATGGCAATTCGCCACCGCGTCGCTGCCTTCCGATTTTGCGCGCATCGCGCCGGACGGCCCACGCGGCTTCGTGCTCGCTTCGGTGCCGGGAACGCCGCAGGCGAAGGAAGCGCTGATCCAGGCGCAGATCCCGCAAAAGGCGACGCTGAGTCGTGCCAATGCGAAAGTCTACGTCGTCTACGCCGGCGCGCCGCAATTCGCGCCGATCGCCAACACGCCGATGACCTATGCAACCAACACCTCCTTCGATGTGATCAGGCTCGGCGAGGCGTACTACCTCTGCTGGCAGGGCGCATGGTTCAGCGCGAGCTCGGTGAACGGACCGTGGGTGCTGACCGCGGATGTCCCCGAGATCATCTACACGATCCCGCCGAGCAGTCCGCTCTATCGCGTGACGTACGTGCGCGTCTACGATGCGTCGGCGGATGCGATCACTTACGGCTACACCGCCGGCTACACGCTAGGTTACGTGAGCGCGGGCGTGGTCGTCTACGGCACCGGCTGGTATTACCCGCCTTACGTCTATCTGGCACCGATTCCGATCTACTACTCGTATCCGTATTCGTACGCGGGTGCGACGTACTACAACGCGGCGACCGGCGCATGGGCGCACGGCGGCGCGATCTACGGTCCCTACGGCGGCGTCGCCAAAGGCAGGCACGGCCTACAACACCGCGACCGGCGCATGGGCTCAGGGCGGCGCGATCTATGGTCCCAACGGTGGCGCGGGCGCGTTCTCGGCGTACAACCCGAGCACCGGCAGCTACGCGCACGGCAGCGCAGTGTGGGGACCGAACGGCGCAGCGGGCAATGCGGACTGGTACAACGCGCGCACCGGGCGCGCCGGCTCGACCAGTCAGAACAGCAACGCCTACGGTCGATGGGGATCGAGCACGGTGGCGGGGCCCAACCAGACGGTGCACACGCAAAGTCAGAGCAACGCACGCGGCAGTGCGGGATCGTTCAGTTCGAGCAGCGGCGCGCGAGGGCGCGGCGGTTCGCGGCGCCGGCGGCAACAGCGCCGGCGTTGTGAAAGGCGCGGGCGGCGACGTGTACGCAGGCGCCGACGGCAACGTCTACAAGAAGACCGACAGCGGATGGCAGAAGTACAACGACGGGTCGTGGTCGTCGGTGCAGTCGCCTTCGCGGCAAAACGCAACCGCGCAGACCGGCACGCGCAACGCCGCGACGCAGCCGGCTTCATCGGCCAATCTCGGACAGCTAGACCAGGACCGTGAGGCGCGTACTATGGGCGCGCAACGCCAGCAGCAATTCCGCGGCTCGGGCGGACAAGAGTTCACCGGAGGTGGCGCCGGGCGCGCGGGAGCCGGAGGACGGCGTCGCTAGCGCCCGCAACATCCAGCGACTTTCGCGTCGATCGGCGTAAGGAGCTTCGAACGTGCACAGCCGTCAAACGCGCTTGACCCTGATCGCGCTGGCGTTTACCGCCACCGTCGCCTCGACCCTCGCCGAAGCGCAATGGGTGATGCTCGCGCGCCGCGCGGTCGGGCGCGTCGAGCAGATGTCGCAGCAGCAGCCTAACGGCGGTGTCGCCTACGATTCCGCCGCGGTAATGGTCGAGGTGCCCGCCGACAAGGTTTACGCTGTCGCAACGCGCAACATCCGCGCCTCGCCCGGTATCACGGTCACCAAGCAGAACGACACTCAGCGGCTGATACAGTTCACCAACGGCGAGCAGATCGCCGGGCTGCAGATCAACGCGCTATCGGACAACCTGTCGCACATCCTGATTTCATCGGCGCACAGTGGGAAGCAGCAGAACGCGGCGGCGCTGATCCTCGAGCGCGTGCTCAACCTGTGCAAGGAAATGAACGTCGAGTGCTCGCGCACGCAGAATTGATCTGCAGATCGAGCGGGAAATCACGGATAAAAAAAGCCCCGGCATTGCTGCCGGGGCTGAGGCTGTGAGGTTTAGGAGGAGGAAAACCACACAGTTCCGCGCGTGGCGCGGAAAGGAGACATCAACAACGATGTTAGGACTGTTCTTCCACCTTCAAGTTCCTCGCCGGTAGTCTAACCCGGTCAAGCTTTACGCAGCCTTGCGGCCCTTGGTCGTCGACGTCGCGGCCTTGGTCGCATTCGCGGCATTCGCCGCAGCCGCGCGCACTGACGCGTCGGCAAAGCTCACGACTTGCTTGGTCGCCTTCGAAAACTGGTCGAATGCAGCCGTCGTCGCAGCCACCGTCGACTTGAGCGCCGTCACGGCGACGTCGGAGCCGGCAGGCGCGTTCTTCGCGGCTTGCTCAACCCACGCGGCAACGTTCTTGGTGTACATGGCCCACGCTTGCTCGGCCAGCGCTGAGAAATCGGCTTGCGCTTCCGAAGCGATCTGATAGACACCGCGCGAATAGCCCAGCGCGTTTTGCACGCCGACTTCGGTGAGCTTGGTGCGCACAGCGACGAATTGCTGCACGTCCTTGATGCTGGCGACGGCATTGGCCGACGTGACACCTTGTTCCAGCGCAGCCTTGGCTGCCTGGAGGTTGAGCTTGGCCAGGCGCTCTGCCTTGTCCAGCGAAAGCGCTGCGAGCTTGACGGCGCTGTCGTAACCGACCTTGTTGATTTCAGCGAATTGTTCCGTTGCGTTGTACATGATTTGCCTTTCCCGTTAAGTGGTCTAGGACCCTGCACGGGTCCTCCTTCATTTGCTGCTTTGCGTCACCCGCGATAGACATTCGAGACTCGCCACGGCTGGGCTGACGCACTTTTTGCTGCACCGCACAATTGCGATTATGGGGATGGGGCGAAGGCAAGTCAAGCTTTTTTTTGTGCACCGCACCAAGTTGCGGTCCGGCCGCTCGAAATGCATTTCAAAGCCCCGGAAAATCAGCACGTTATAATGCCGCCTCGATCGAGGAGTCCCCAATGAGCAAGACCGTTCGCGTGATCAAGAAGTACCCCAACCGCCGTTTGTACGACACGGCCAACAGCGGGTACATCACGCTTGCCGACGTCAAGCAGATGGTGCTGGAGTTCATCGACTTCCAGGTCATCGATGCGAAGACGGGCGATGACCTCACCCGCGCGATCCTGCTGCAGATCATCCTCGAGGAGGAGTCCGCGGGAATGCCGATGTTCTCGCGCGAGATGCTCGCTCAGATGATCCGTTTCTACGGCAACGCGCTGCAGGGCATCATGGGCAATTACATGGAGCAGAACGTCAAGGCGTTCATGTCGATCCAGGGCAAGCTTCAGGATCAGGCCAAGCAGATCTACGGCGACAAGATGATGCTCACGCCCGATCTGTGGAAGCAGTTCCTGCAGATGCAGGCCCCGGCCATGCAGGGCATGCTGGGCAACTATCTCGAGCAGAGCGCGAAGCTGTTCATGGATATGCAACAGCGCATGCAGGACCAGACGCGCGGACTGTTTACCGCGTTCCCTTTCCCGGGATTTTCCGGCGTTCCAAGCGCCGACGACGACAGTAAGAAGCGCTAGATAGCGCGCTTTGCGACGCGGTGCACAAGCTGCAGTGCAGCGCGCCCCGCGTCATAGGGCACGCACGGCAATCATGAAACCCAAACTCGCCACGCCGCGCGTGGGCTTCGTATCGCTGGGATGCCCGAAGGCGCTGGTCGACTCCGAGCAGATTCTCACGCAGCTGCGAGCCGAGGGTTATCTCGTATCGCCAACCTACGAACACGCCGACCTCGTCGTCGTCAACACCTGCGGCTTCATCGATTCTGCCGTCGCCGAATCGCTCGATGCGATCGGCGAAGCCCTCGCCGAGAACGGCAAGGTCATCGTCACCGGGTGCCTCGGCGCGAAACAGGGTGGGGACTTAGTGCGCAACGCGCATCCGAGCGTGCTCGCGGTCACGGGGCCGCACGCGGCGCCCGAAGTCATGGCGCTCATTCATCGCCAGCTTCCGAAGCCGCACGATCCCTACGTCGATCTCGTCCCGCCGCAGGGAATCAAGCTGACGCCGCGCCACTATGCGTACCTGAAAATCAGCGAAGGCTGCAATCATCGCTGCACCTTCTGCATCATTCCCTCGATGCGTGGCGACCTCGTGAGCCGCCCGGTCGGCGACATCATGGTCGAGGCGGAGCATCTGCTGAGCTCCGGCGTGCGCGAGCTGTTAGTCATTTCGCAGGACACCAGCGCCTACGGAGTCGACATGCGTTACCGCACCGGCTTCTGGCGTGGGCGTCCCCTCAAGACGCGCATGTTCGAGCTCGTCGAAGCGCTGGGGACCCTCGCCGCGGATCATGGCGCATGGGTCAGACTGCACTACGTATATCCCTACCCGCATGTCGACAACGTGATCCCGCTGATGCACGCGGGCCGTGTGCTGTCGTATCTCGACGTCCCCTTCCAGCACGCGAGTCCGCGCATTCTCAAGCTCATGAAGCGACCGGCGAACGCGCAAAACAATCTCGAGCGCATTCGCGCGTGGCGGGAAGTGTGTCCCGAGCTGACGATCCGCTCGACGTTTATCGTCGGCTTCCCAGGCGAGACCGAGAGCGAATTCGAATCGCTGTTGCAGTTCCTGGAGGAAGCGCAGCTCGATCGCGTCGGATGCTTCGCTTACTCACCGGTCGACGGCGCGGCGGCGAACGCTCTGTCCGACCCCGTCCCCGAATCCGTGAAAGAGGACCGGCGAGCGCGCTTCATGGCCACGCAAGCACGGATCAGCGCGCAACGCCTGCGCGCGAAGATCGGCACGACACTCACCGTGCTCATCGATGCAATCGAGCACGGTCGCGGCATCGGCCGCAGCGCAGCCGATGCGCCGGAAATCGATGGCGTAGTCAACATCGACGACGCAGCGGATCTCGCCGTCGGCCAGTTCGCCGAGGCGACGGTCACCGCGGCCGGCGAACACGATCTGTTCGCGCGCCTCGCAACCTAATCGCCGGCGCAGCTCGCAATCGTCGCGCATTGGCTGCGGCATGTGCGGCGTCCGCGTTCACGCGCATGGAAACTCTCCACCGCATCGTGCGTATAATCAAGGTTCACCCGGGAGGGCAGCAGTGCAGTCATCCTTGCGTTTATCCATGCAGGTCAACTTGCGTTGCCTAGCGGCACTGCTCCTGCTTTGCGTCGCGCCCTCCGCGCGCGCCTCGTTCCTTTCAGGTGAAGCGCTCGACAGCTTTGCCGATGTCATGGCCATCATCGTGATGATCATCGTGCCCGTCGTGGTCATCGTGGTATTTTGGCTCGTGCACGTGCTTCCGGAGAGGTTTGCCGAGC
The DNA here is from genome assembly GCA_963816915.1 of uncultured beta proteobacterium. Classification (GTDB taxonomy): domain Bacteria; phylum Pseudomonadota; class Gammaproteobacteria; order Burkholderiales; family Casimicrobiaceae; genus PALSA-1003. Next base: position 277,322 of record CAWFMK010000002.1, on the reverse strand, counting down.
AGCGCCACCATCCGCAGGCCGCAGCGATCCAGGTCCTGTGCCTGCTGTCCCTGGTGTTCGGAGGTCTGTTGTGGCCGATCGCCTGGCTGTGGGCGTTCACCCGTCCGGTCGCTTATAAGATGGCGTACGGGACCGACAAACACGAGGAATGGCACGAGGAAATGGGCGAAAAAGCCGTCGCCGGCGAATTGCTGGACAGTGAGCTTGCGCATCTTCGAGGCGAACTCGACGCCATGGCCGCCCGAGGTGCGTTGCCTCTCCGTCTCAAGCAATTGCGTGCCGATCTCGTCCAGCTCGAAGCAGGCGCGAATCCCGCAGCGCCAGCGCCGGGAGGGCGCGCGTAGTGGAAATCCTCCTGCTCGGCATTTATTCGTTTTTCGTCTGGCTGATCTTCATCAAGTTCAAGTGGCTGCCGTGGAACATCTATTCACAGGTCACGGTCGTCGTCATCCCGATCGTCGCGCTCACCGCGCTGATCCTCACGCTGAACGTCGTCGCGCCGTCTTCGCCGGACGTGCGCGTCTTCCGCTACACGGTGCCCATCGTGTCCCAGGTGCGCGGGCGCGTGATCGAGGTCCCGATCGAGGAGGGCAACAGGCCCGTCAAGAAGGGCGACGTGTTGTTCCGCATCGATCCCACGCCCTACCAGCTGCAGGTCAACACGCTCACGGCGCAGCTCGCCAGCGCGGTCGCCCAGCAGCGCGAGCTCGAGGAATCGCTGAAGGGCGCGCAGGGCAAGGTCGTCGAGACGCGGGGCGCCATCGCCCAGTCGACGGCCAGAAGCGCCGAGGTGACTGCCCGCCTCGATCTGGCGCGCAAACGCGCCATCCAGTACCGCGAGCTGGTCGCCAGCGGCGCCGGGACGAAGTTCGATCTGGAGCAGGCCGAGGCGAGCGTCGCCGAGCTCACCGGACAGCTGAACGCCGCGCGCAGCGCCGAAGCGCAGGCGCGCGCCGGCGAGACGCAGGCGATCGCGGGTCGGGAGCAGGTGCAGCAGAAGCTGGGTGCGAAGGTTGAGGGCGAGTATGCGCAGGTCGCGCAGATCCGCGCGCAATTGGAGAGCGCCAAATGGGATCTCGACCAGACGACTACGCGCTCTCCTTGCGATTGTTATGTGATCAACCTGCAACTGCGTCCTGGCGGCTTCGTCGCCGCATTGCCCGTAGCACCGGTGATGACCTTGGTCGAAACCACCGGGACCGTAGGCGCGTTGTACTACCAGAATGAGCTGCATCAGGTCGAGCCCGGGAACGAGGCGGAGTTCGCGCTTAAGACTTACCCGGGTCGGATCATCAAGGCAACGGTCAATTCGATCGTCTGGGCGCAGGGCGCAGGGCAGCTGCAGGCGACCGGCACGGTGCCGATGACCGGCGTGCTTGCCGCGCCGGCGCAGCGCTTCGCGGTCAAATTCGACATCGCCGACAAGGACAAGGATCTCTTTCTCGCTGCGGGAGCCGCCGGCGATGCGGCGATCTACACTGAACACGGTGCGATGCTGCATATCATCCGCAAGGTGATCATCCGCGTCGGCTCATACCTCAACTACATCATTCCGAAGCTTCACTGAGCTTATGCGCCGCCGTCGCGCACTCGTCCTTTTGGCCGCATTCGCGCTGGCCGGTTGCGCGCTCAAGCCCGTGCCGCCGCACGACGACGTCGTCAAGCAGGGCATGCCCAACCTGACGCCGCCAGCGCAGTGGGCCGCGGCCGGAAGCGTGGGCGCCCCGGTCGTCGACGACTGGCTCACGTCGCTCAACGACCCTGGGCTCCAGGCACTGGTGATCGAGGCGATCGCCTACAACGCGGACCTGCGCATCGCCGTGGCGCGTATCGATGTGGCGGCCGCGTCACTCGCCGCCACCAAGTCTCCGGCGTGGCCGCAGGTGAACCTCGTCGCTCGCGGCGGCGGCAAGATGAGCGGCGACTCGTCGGGTCTGGAAGGTGTCGGTCTGTTCGCCGCGTGGGAGCTCGACCTCTGGGGCCGGATTCGCGCAGCTGCGCGCGCATCTGAGTTCCAATACGAATCCACGCGGCTCGACGCCGAATATGCGCGCCAGTCGATCGCGGCTCTGGTCACGAAGGCCTGGATCCTCGCCGTCGAGGCGCGTCTGCAAAAGGCCCAGGCTGAAGTGATGGTGACCTCGTCGGAGCAGCTCGCCTCGCTCGCACGCGACCGTCTTCGCGTGGGCAGCGGCGACGAGTACGACGTCGCGGTCGCGCAGGCGAACGTCGAGAGCTATCGCGACACCGCGCGCAATCTGGAGCTCGCCTATCGCAACGCGCTGCGCGCGCTCGAGGCGCTGCTCGGGCGCTACCCCGCCGCTGCCGTCATGGTGGCGGAGCGTCTGCCGACGTGGGCTGGCGCAGTGCCAGGTGGCGTTCCCTCGGAGTTGCTGGAAAGGCGTCCGGACGTCGTCGCCGCCGAGCGTCGCGTCGCCGCCGCGTTCTACCGAATCGAGGAGGCGAAGGCCGCGCGCTTGCCACGCCTGACCATCGTCGCCAACTTCACGTCGATCAACTCGGAGCTCTTCGTCCTGCAGAACCGCGACAATCCCGTGTTCAGCGCGGGGGCCGGCCTGCTCCAGCCGATCTTCCTTGGCGGACTGCTGCAGGCGCAGGTCGATGCGCGTACCGCCGAACAGCAGGCGGCGATCGCGGAATACGGCAAGGTCGGCGCACGCGCTTTCGGCGAGGTCGAGGGGGCGCTGTCCGCCGGTGTGAGCGCCGTCGAGCGCCAGGACATACTCAGCCGCGCCGTGCGCGAGAATGAGCGCGCCCTCGGGCTTTCGAACATCCGCTTCCGCGTCGGGACGATCGACCTCAGAAGCATCGAGCAGCAGCAGCTCGCGCTGTACGCGGCACGCGTTGCCCTGCTGCAGGTACAATCCGAAGCACTGGTGCAGCGGGTGAACTTGTACCTCGCGCTCGGCGGCAGCTTCGAGCCCGCGAGCGCAACCCCCGCGAAAACCAGCGACGCGTCTACCGCCACGCGTTGACACCCGCGGTTGCACCCGCCAAACGGGGAGCCGCGCTTTTCCGGGAGACTCGCCGATGCATGTCAGGATAGCCATGCGCACGCGACGATGCTTGCTGGCTGGAGCGCTCCTCGCGGCAGCGCTGCCGGTCCTCACGGCGTGCGGCAAGACGGAAAACAAATCGCCCGAGAAGCCTCCTGTCGACGTCACAGTCGTCACCGTGGCGCGCAAGGACGCGCCGGTGACCGCGATCTACGTCGCCCAGACGCAAAGCTCGCAGGCGGTCAACATCCAGGCGCGCGTCTCCGGCTTTCTCGACAAACGTGTGTACAAGGAAGGCTCGGTCGTGAAGTCGGGCCAAGTGCTTTTCCAGATGGACCAGAAGCCTTTCCAGGCGCAGCTCGACGCTCAGAAGGCGGCGCTGCAACGTAATCAGGCTGCGCTTGAAGTCGCAACGGCGAACCTGGCGCGCACCAAGCCGCTGACTGAGCAGAACGCGCTGTCGCAGAAGGACCTGGACGACGCACAGGGGCAGTACGAGCAGGCCGCGGCCGCCGTCGCGCAAGGCAAGGCGCAGGTCGAGGAGGCTCAGCTCAATCTCTCATACACCACGATCACGTCGCCGGTGACCGGCGTATCAAGCTTCGCAGCGATCGCCGATGGCACGTATCTTAGCCCGCAGAACAGCCAGCTGACCACGGTGTCGGTTCTGACGCCGATGTGGATCAACTTCAGCGTCTCCGAGAACCAGATGGGCCGCATCCGCGACGACGTGCAGCGTGGGCTGCTCAAGCTGCCGCCCGGCGGCGAGTTCACGGTGGAACTCGAGTTGGTGGACGGATCGCTGTTCCCCTTCACTGGACGCATCACCTTCGCCGATCCTTCGTACAACGCGCAGACCGGGACGTTCCTGATCCGCGCCACCGTCGACAATCCCTCCGGCGTGCTGCGCCCGAACCAGTATGTGCGCGCACGGCTCAATGGCGCCGTTCGTCCCAACGCCATCTCGATTCCGCAGCGTGCAATCCAGCAAGGCGGCAAAGGGCATTTCGTATGGGTGATCAACAAGCAGGACCAGGCCGAGCTGCGGCCGATCGCCGTCGCTGACTGGGATGGTGACGACTGGTTCGTGACCGAAGGACTCGACGCCGGCGACCGGGTGGTCGTCGACGGCGGACAGCGACTCTCCGCCGGCGCGAAGGTGACGGCTGCCGTCTACGTTCCCTCCAAGACCACCGGCGCGGCGGCCGCGTCGTCGGTCCCGAGCGCCGGCTCGCGCGCGCCGACACCCGCGCTCTCCGACATCGCCCTGTTCTTCGGGAGCGGCTCGGCCGCGCTCGACGACACCGCCAAAGGCGTCGTGCGCATGAAGGCCGCCGAGGTCATGGGCATCGGCACGCCGATCACGATCACCGGCTACGCCGACAAGACCGGCAATGCGCAGGCAAACGTCGAGCTTGCAAAAAAACGCGCCGCTGCCGTGCGCGAGGCGCTGGTCAACCTCGGTATCGCACCCGAGCGGATCCGCGTGGTGCCGCCGGTAAGCGTCACCGGGAGCAGCGACGACGATCGCGCGCGGCGCGTCGACATCGTCGTCGCACAATAGAGGCGCGGGCGCAGCGTGTTCTCCCGGTTCTTCATCGAGCGACCGATCTTCGCCGTAGTCGTCTCGCTCGTCCTCGTGCTCGCGGGCGGGGTGGCGCTCTACGTTCTTCCGGTGCAGCAGTATCCGAACATCACCCCGATACAGGTGACGGTGCAGGCGACCTATCCCGGCGCCGATGCCAAGACGCTCGCCGACTCGGTCGCGTCGCCCATCGAGCAGCAGATCAACGGCGTCGACAACATGCTCTACATGACGTCGACCAGCTCGTCGACCGGCCAGCTCACGCTGACGGTGTATTTCTCGCTGGAGACCAATCCCGACATCGCGCAGGTGCAGGTGCAGAACCGCGTCAACCTCGCGATGCCGCAGCTGCCGTCCGCCGTCGTGCAGCAGGGCGTGTCGGTGCAGAAGAAATCGTCGTCGATCATGATGCTGATCGCGGTGTACGGCAAAGGCGACCGCTACAGCGCCAACTACATCGCCAACTACGCCAACGTCTACGTCCTCGACGCGATCAAGCGCGTCAACGGTGCGGGCCAGGCGCAGATCATGGGCGTCGCCGACCAGGCAATGCGCATCTGGATGAATCCCGACCGGATGGCTTCGCTCGGCGTCACCACGTCCGACATCGCCAACGCCATCACGCAGCAGAACCAGCTGTTCGGTGCCGGCCAGATCGGCCAGCAGCCCAACGCCGGCCCTGTCGAGCTCACTTTCCCGGTGGTGACGCAGGCGCAGGCGACCGACCCGCGCGAATACCTTAACGTCATCCTGCGCGCGAACCAGGACGGCAGCGCGATCGTCCGCCTCGGTGATGTCGCCCGCGCCGACGTGGGCCTCAAGCAGTACATCGTCGACACCAAGCTCAATAACGCGCCGGCGACGTACATCGCGGTCTATCTGCAGCCGGGCGCCAACGGCCTCACCGTTTCGGCCGGCGTGCGCAAGGTGCTCGCCGAAATGAAGTCGCAGATTCCCGACGGCATCGAAACGACGATCTCGCTCGACACCAACGACTTCGTCCGCCTGTCGATCAAGGAAGTGCTGCACACGCTGGTCGAGGCGGTCTTCCTGGTGGTGCTGGTGGTGTACCTGTTCCTGCAGAGCTTTCGCACCACGATCATCTGCACGGTCGCGATCTTCGTTGCGCTGATCGCGACTTTCGCCGGCATGCTGGCGCTGGGATTTTCGATCAACCTGCTGACGCTGTTCGGGCTGGTACTGGCGATCGGCATGGTCGTCGACGACGCCATCGTGGTGGTCGAGAACGTCGAGCGCAACATGCACCAGCATCACCTCGATCCGAAGCAGGCGACGATCCGCTCCATGGACGAGATCGCGACCTCGCTGGTGGCGGTGGTCCTGGTGATGTCGTCGGTGTTCATCCCGGCGGCGTTCCTGCCCGGCACGACGGGGCAACTCTACAAGCAGTTCGCGATCACCATCGTCATCTCGGTGTCGGTGTCCGGCTTCGTCGCGCTGACGCTGACGCCGGCGATGTGCGCGCTGATGCTCAAGCACAACCCGCCTCCACAGCGCGGATTCTTCGCCTGGTTCAATCGACAGGTGGACAACCTGACCGCCGGATTCGGTCACGCGGTGGTGTTCGTGATCGAGCGCATGGTGATCGCCTTCGTGCTGCTCGCAGTCTTCCTGTACGCGATCTGGCATCTTTTCCACGTGCTGCCGACCAGCTTCGTTCCACAGGAGGACCAGGGCTACGCGATGGCCGCGATCATCATGCCGCCGGCGGCGAGCCTGGACCGCACCCAGGCAGTCGCGGAGAAGGTCGACGCGATCTTCGCGGGCCTACCGGGTGTCGAGAATCGTGCGATGGTCTCCGGCTACAGCCTGCTCGACAGTGGCTACAAGACCAACGCCGGGACATTCTTCATCACCTTCAAGGACTTCGAGGAGCGCTACAAGAGCATCGATACGGCAAAAACGCAGAATGCGCGCGCGATCATGACCGCGTTCTACAAGGAAGCGCAGAAGATCGACAGCGCGATCATCATCCCGATCGCGCCGCCTGCGATCCCTGGCATCGGCACGCACCGGCGGTTTCGAGTTCTGGATCCAGGACACGGGCAGCGGCGATCCGGTCGCGCTGGACCAGGTCGTCGCAGGACTTCCTGCAGAAGGCGCGTGCGCGACACGACCTCTCCGGCCTGGCGACGACGTATCGCGCCAGCACGCAGCAACTGCGCGCGGTGGTCGACCGCGAAAAGACGAGCCTGCTGGGCATTCCGATCCAGGACGTCTACAGCGCGATCCAGGCGCAGTTCGGCTCGCTGACGGTCAGCCAGTACAACCTCTTCAGCCGCGTCTGGTGGGTGATCGTGCAGTCTGACGCACGCTTCCGACAGAACCCCGACGACCTGACGCGCCTGTACACGCGCAACAACCAGGGCCAGATGGTGCCGCTATCGTCGGTGGTGACGACGCAGTGGGTGACAGGACCCGACCTGCTGCCGCACTTCAACGGCTTCACCGCCGCCAAGATCATCGGCAACGCGGCGCCCGGCTACAGCTCGGGCGACGCGATCGCCGCGATGGAAGACGATCGCGCAGGAGGTCGCTGCCGCCAGGCTACACGTTCGCATGGTCGGGACTCTCCTACGAGGAGAAGAAATCGGGCGGCACCTCCGGTATCGCCTTCGTGTTCGGCTTCATCATCGTGTTCCTCGTGCTCGTCGGCGCAATACGAATCGTGGACGCTGCCGGGTGCAGTGATGAGCGCGGTGCCGTTCGGCATTCTCGGCGCGCTCATTACCAACTGGCTGCGCGGACTCGAGAACGACGTCTACTTCCAGATCGGCCTGCTGGTGCTGATCGGACTCGGCGCCAAGAACGCGGTGCTGCGCGTCACCGCGGCGGTCGAGTTCCGTCACCAGGGCAAGTCGATCATGGAAGCGACGCAGCTCGCCGGCGAGCAGCGGCTGCGTCCGATCATCATGACCTCGCTCGCCTTCGCGTTCGGCTGTCTGCCGCTCGCGCTCGCGGTGGGCGCCGGGGCCAACGCGCGGCACTCGATCGGCACCGGCATCATCGGCGGGATGATCGGCGAGACGACGCTCGCGATGCTGTACGTGCCGCTGCTTTTCTACCTCTTCGATCGCGCTCAAGGAAGGCGGCGAGAGCAGCCGCACGGTCGCCACCGCCGGCCGCATCGGCGAGCGGATCGGCACCGCAGGCCGCTCCAGCACGCGCCGCCGCGACGACGTCTGACATGCGCACGCAAGCCGGTCTCGGCGCTGTGCACGATGCTGCTCGCGGGCTGCATGATGGGTCCTGACTACAAGCGGCCGACCGATCGACACGCCCGACGCCGTATCGCTTCGAGCCGAAGTCGGCCGCACGAAACCGCGAACACCGCATGGTGGAAGCAATTCGGCGACCCGGTGCTCGACGCGCTGATCGCCGAGGCGCTCGCCAACAACCGCAACGTCAAGAGTCGCCGCCGCCAACGTCGCGCAGGCCGCAGGCGTGCTCACGCAGACGCGCTCGCACGCTGTTCCCGCAGATCGGCTACGATGCGACCGGCGCAGCGCGCAGCAGGTGCCCGACACCGGGATCGTGGCGATCATTCCCGAATTTCCCCAATCCGCAGACGGCGTATCAGGCGCTGCTCAACGCGAGCTGGGAGATCGACCTCTGGGGACGCATCCGGCGCTTGAGCGAATCGGCACTGGCGAACCTGCTCGCCACCGACGAGGCGCGCGCGGCGTGATTCTCAGCGCTCGTCTCTTCAGTCGCGACTACGTACATCCAGCTGCGCGGCCTCGACGCGCAGCTCGCGATCGCCAAGCAGACGCTGGGCGCGTATGGCGAGTCGGTCCGGCTCTTCGAGCTGCAGTTCAAGTACGGACAGGTCTCGCAGATGAACGTCGCGCAGGCGCAGTCGCAATACGAGACTGCCGCCGCGCAGATTCCGCTGATCGAATCGCAGATCGCGCAGACCGAGAATTCGCTGTCGGTCCTGCTCGGGCGCAATCCGGGGCCGATCGAGCGCGGCAAGATCGATCGACGATCTGGCCGCGCCGACGGTGCCGGCAGGCGTTCCGTCGGAACTCCTGGAGCGACGCCCCGACCTCACGCAGTCCGAGCAGGAGCTGATCGCGGCCAACGCGCAGATCGGCGCAGCGAAGGCGCTGTACTTTCCGACGATCTCGCTGACCGGCGCGTTCGGCAGTGCGAGCACCGAGCTCTCCGATCTTTTCAAGGGACCGGCGCGGGTCTGGAACTACGCGGGACAGGTGGTCGGTCCGATCTTCACGTTCGGCGCTGGTGAGCGGGCAGGTCGCGCAGGCAGAGGCTGCGCAGCAGGCGGCGCTGCTAGAACTACGAGCTGACGCATCCAGAACGCGTTCGCCGACGTCGACAACTCGCTGGTCGCGAGCGAAAAGCTGGTCGAGCAGCTCGCCGCGCAGCAGCGTCTGGTCGTGGCGCTCAAGGACTACGCGCGGCTCGCCACGCTGCAGTACAACGGCGGCTACACCGCCTACTCGACCGTGCTGCAGGCCGAGCAGTCGCTGTTCCCCGCCGAGCTCACGCTGGCCAGCGTCCGCGCGTCGATGCTCACCTCCAGCGTGAACATCTACAAGGCGATGGGCGGTGGATGGGTCGCGCTCGCAGGCGATGCGACGGGAACGCCGACGGCGGCGAAGCCCACCGCCGACGCGCTGCGCGCGCCTCCGCCGTTGTTCTGACGGACGCGTTCTCTACGAGGGCGACTTTAGCGCGGCGAGCTCGCGCGCCAGGTCGTGGAGCATTGCGCTCCACGCGGTGTTCAAGCCGGTGACCAGCGCTTCCGCGCTGGTGTTGGGCAGCGCCACGCGCTGCTTGAACTCGGTCTGCCAGATCGGCACCCCGCCTGGCCGCCGGTTGTCGATCAGAAAGAAGCGCGCCGTGAGCACTGCGGCGGGCTTGGCCGCGACGCGATTGTCGCCGTAGAGCTCGCTGACGAAACCCTCCAGCACGAAGTCGCCGTCGGCGTTGGCGCTCGCTGGAAGAACATCCTTGTATACGCCCGCCGTCGAAAGATACGCCGACAGCCCTTCGGTCAACATCGCGCCCGGCGGCACGAAGAACTCGTTGTAGAAGTCGGACTCGTACTTGAGCTCCTCCTGCCGGTAGACGAACGACTTGCCGCGAAAAGGCGCGGCCACCGCGACGGCGCCGATCTTGAGCGTCGATGCGCGCGGCGTGGTCGCCGCCGGCGCCGTCGCCGTAGGAGACTGCAGCAAAAACGTCTGCTTCACCGCGGCCGGACGTGGCGAAAGTCCGCACGCGGCGAGCGAGACTGCAAGCGCCGTCGTAACCGCGATGCGGATCCATCGGCAATCCTGCAGCGATGTCATTGGCCACCTCATTGCGCACTTCATTGGCACCTCATCGCGCACCTCATTGCGCACCTCATTGCGCACCTTTAGTCGGCAGCGGCGGTTCGCCGAGAATCACCGCGGACGGATAGCGCTTGGCATTTTCGGTGAGGTCGCGAAGATTTTCAGAGATCTGGCGCAAGTTCGCCAGCGTGGTGGAAAGGTCGGACTCACTGCCACCGACGATGCGATCGAGCCGCGCGAGCGTGCGCTCCATGTGCGAGATCGTGCTCGTGATGTTGGGATCCTCGATCAGCTTTCTCGCCTGCGTGACCGTTGCGTCAGCATTGGAGGGAAGATTCTTCCACGCCGGATCGTCGAGAATCTTCGACAGGCGCTCGTTGGTCTGGCGCAGCTCCACGAGCAACGCCGCACCGTCCTTGCCGAGCTTGTCCATCGGCAGCTGGTCGAGCTTGGTCTCCAGCTTGGACAGCACGCCGGATGCGTGCTTGGACAGCTCCGCGGTGTCGATCGCCTCGATCCGCCGGTTGCTGTTGACCAGAAGCCTGTTGAGATTGGCCAGCGTGGTGTCGAGGTCGATGTTGCGCAGACGCTCGACGATGTCCGACGCCGCAGCCACGAACTGCGTCACCGTCGATTGCGCGCTCGGGATGTAAACGTTGGCTGGCTCCCACGAAATGGGAAGGATCGGATTGGTCTTCGGGTCGACGTAGTCGATTTCAAGGTACGAGGTGCCGGTGATCCCTTGCGGTGCGAGACGCACGCGCAGCCCCTTGTCGATCTCTGCCTTCGCAGTGTCCGAGCTCGTGATGTCGCCCGCGCCGGCGCGCCCTCCGATCAGCCGCGGCAGGATCGTCGCTTCGACCATCACGTAGCGCAGTCGATCGGACATCGGGATGTTCTGCTGATAGCGTGTGTAGCTGAAGCCGATGCTGCGTCACCTCGCCCACGATCACGCCGCGATACTTGACCTTGGATCCGAGCTCGAGTCCCTGCACCGACTCGTTGAAGTAGGTCTCCATCACGATCTTGGACTGGAAAAAACGGCCTGCGCCGAGCATGACCAGCAGGAAGACAAGCGTAATCGTCGCGCCGATGACGAAAAGCCCGATCTTGAAGAAGTTGGCCTGCGCGCTCACGCCGCCTCCGTCTCGGCCTCACGCCGGAAGAACTGGCGCACCCACGGATTGTCGCTGGTGTCGCGCAGCACCCTCGGATCGCCCTCGGCGATGATGCCCTTCTCGCGTTTGTCGAGCATGATCACGCGGTGGGCGATGGCGTAGATGCTGGCGAGCTCGTGGGTGACGATGACGAAGGTGATGCCGAGGCTCTTGGCAAGGCGCAGGATGAGCTGGTCGAGCTCGGCGGAGGTGATGGGATCGAGTCCCGCCGAGGGCTCGTCGAGGAACAGGATCATCGGATCGAGCGCCATCGCGCGCGCGATCGCCGCGCGCTTTTGCATCCCGCCGCTGATCTCGGAAGGCATGTGCCCGGAAAAAGGCTCGAGACCGACGAGCTTTAGCTTGAGGCGCGCGATGAGATCCATCTCACCCTGATCGAGCTCGGTGTATTCCTCGAGCGGCAGGCGTACGTTTTCCAGCAGCGTCATCGAGCCGAACAGCGCGCCGCTCTGGTACATCACGCCGATCTTTCTCAGGATCGCCCGGCGCGCATCGCCCTCGGCGGTCACGATGTCCTCCCCATCGATGAAGACCCTGCCCGAGATCGGTTCGTACAGGCCGATCATGTGCTTGAGCAACGTGCTCTTGCCGGATCCGGAGCCGCCGAGGATGACGAAGACCTCACCGCGGTTGACGGTGAAATTGACGTTCTGCATGAGAACGTAGTCGTCGTAGCCGGCACTGAAGTCTTCGACGCGGATGATCGGATCGGCAGGCATGCGAAGGTCGGCCGGTGCATCAGATGTCGAGCAGATAGTAGACGAATGCGTAGAGGCCGTCGACGAAGACCAGCAGGACGATGCCGGACACCACGGCGCGCGTTGCGGAAATGCCCACCGCGCTGGCGCCGGTCTGCGTCTGCAGTCCGCGCAGGCAGCCGATGCCCGCGATCAGAATTGCGAAAACGGGCGTCTTGGCAAGGCCTGCGAGCAGGTCCTTGACGTCGACGAGGCTGTCGACCTCGCGCAGGAACGTAAGGATCGGAATGTTGAAGCTGACCATGGTGAGCGCGCCGCCGAGCACGCCGATCATGTCAGCGAACAGCGTCAGCAGCGGCACCATCAGCACCGCGGCGAGGATGCGCGTGACCACCAGGAAACGAACCGGATCGAGTCCCATCGTGGCGAGCGCGTCGAGTTCCTCGTTGACCTTCATGGTGCCGATCTCGGCCGCGAACGCAGCGCCCGAGCGACCCGCGAGCAGGATCGCGGTCATCAGCGGTCCGAGCTCGCGCAGGATCGACAGGCCGACCAGATCGGCGACGAAGAGCTCGGCACCGAACTGGCGCATCGGCACCGCCGACTGGAACGCCAGGATGATGCCCAGCAGGAAGGATATGAGCGCCACGATGGGCAGCGCGTTCACGCCGACCTGCTCGCAGGTGTACCAGACATCCTTCCAGCGCACGCTGCGCGGATTGCGGATTGCGAACCACAGCGCCGTGCTGGTTTCGCCGATGAAGGCGACCTGCGTCCTGATGTCGCGCCAGGTGTTCAGCGCGGCACGACCGATTTCCTCGATCCCGCGCAGCTGCTTGACGTGATCGACCACCGGCGCCCTGAGCGCCTGCGGATCGAACTGGTCGAGCAGCGTCTGGAATTCGGGCCGCAGCCCGCGCACAACGACCGGCGCGTCGGGTGAGCGCTCCTGGCGCAGCAGGTCGACCAGCATCGCAACGCCACCGCCGTCGCAGTAGTCGACGCGCGACGCCTCGACGGTGACGCGGCGATCGAACGCTTCGGCAAGCGCGGCGCGCGCCTGTCCCCACACGCCGGCAATCGAAAAAGCGTCGAGACGCCCGGCGAGACTCAACTCGCGGGTCCGGTCGGGATGGTCGACGACGGAAAGGGTCGCTGCCGGTCTCGCCGCAAGGGTGCCGGCGAGCGCGGTCACTGCAACAGCTCGATCTGGCTGCCGAAGACGTGGACGCGATCGCCGACCACCAGCAACGGCTCGTAATTCTGTACCACCGAGCGAGCGCTGCCGTCGTCCATTTTCACCACGATTTCCCAGCGCGAGCGATTGCGCTGGTTGGCGCGCGTCTGGTAGACACCCCCGCCCGCCGCGCCGACCAGCACCTGGCCCTGATTGCTGAAGCCCGGCCCGATCTGGTAGACCGCGACACCGGTCGGACCCAGGTCCGACGAGGAGGGTACGCTGCCCAGCGGCGTCCACTGGTCCTTCACCGCCACTTCGCGAATCGATTCGACCTTGCCGCAGCGATCGCACGCAGGCGTCGGGCCCGAGAGCGCGGGCGCGACGGCGGGTACCCGCGGCGCGGGCACGGCATCTGGCGCCGGCTGACCGGGCGCGACGGCAGGCGTCGACTGCGCCAGCGCCTGCAACGGTAGCCAGCCGAACGAGATTGCGGCGATCAGCGCCAGCATCATCGGGAGCGTGTGCGCGTGCATCACTCGGGAATCGTGCTGAGGTAGAACATCGAGTGCAGGAGCGGTCCGGGGCGTCCGAGTGCACCGAGCCAGCGGAAAAAGATGTCGTCGATGTCGCCGCTGCGGTAGATCTGCACCAGCGCGCGATTCACCGCCAGGCGGAAGTCGGGATCATCGCGGCGGACGACCAGCGCATACGGTTCGAACGAGAAGTCGCTCTCGAGCAATGCGAGCTTCGCGGGATCGGCGCTGCCTGCACGAAGCGATACGAGCACGATGCGGTCGCCGGCAAAGCCATCGACCTTGCCCGCGGTAAGCTGGGCGAGTCCGCCCACGGCGTCACTGACCTGCACCAGCTCGCATTTAATGTTCAGCGTGGCCAGCGCGCGCTTGAGTGCGATCTCCGTCGTGGTTCCAGAGATCACGGCGACGCGCTTTCCGGCAAGATCGGCGAGCTCCTTGTTCTTGGCGCCGGCATGGGTCAGCACGCTCGCTCCGTCGACGAACACCGGCAGGCTGAAGTCGACCTGCTCGAAGCGCTTGAGCGTCATGGTGGTGGTGCCGCACTCGATGTCGATGTGGCCCTTGCTCACCGCGTCGAGCCTGTCGGCCGCGTCGACCGCCGACCAGTCCACTTTCAGCGCCGGGAGTCCGAGCTGCTTCTGGATCGCGGACGCGATGCGCGTGCACAGCTCGGCACTGTAGCCGCGAATGCTGCCGTCGCGATCCTTGAACGAAAACGGTGCAGCCGAGGCGCGGTAGCCGACATGGATGACGCCGTCGGCCCGGATGCGATCGAGCGTGCGCGACGCACACGCGGCGCCAGCGCACGCGATCAGCAGCAGCGCGATCACGCAGTCGCGGGCCCAGCGGAGGGAACGTTGCGACATCGAATCTCCCTGAAGGGAACCTCGTGTGCACGGCGATGTCGTGCAAGCGGCGGTCAGCGAGAAGTTTAGCACGCGCGATGCCGCGGCTCGGAGGCCCGCCGAGCCGTGTTCGGCGCGGCAGCCACCGTGGCTTTGCTATAATCAAGCTCGGGTCGGGACTGTCGCGACCGCCGTTTCACGCTCGTCATCCACATCGCCCGGGAGACCTATCTTGAAACGCAATCTGCTCGTCGCACTCATCGCGCTCGTTGCCACCGGGACGCTGGCTACGGCCGCCGTCGCGCAGCGTGTGCCGGATACGCTGGCCAAGATCAAGGCCGCGGGATCGATCAACGTCGCCTTTTCCGGAGATTCGCTGCCGTTTTCCTACGTCGGGCCGAACAACCAGCCCGACGGCTATTCGATCGACCTGTGCAAGCGCGTGATCGCAGGCATCGCCCGCGCCGTCGGCATCCCCGACCTGAAAGTGAACTGGATCGTCGACACGGTACCCAACCGCATCTCGATGATCACCATTGGCAAGGTGGACCTCGAGTGCGCCAACACCACCGCTTCGCAGACACGCATGAAGGACGTCGACTTCAGCAGCCTCATATTCGTCGATGGCGGCGGCTTCCTGGTGCGCGCGGATTCGTCGGTGAATGGTTTCGCCGACTTCGCTTCCAAGTCGATCGCGGTGACGGCCGGAACGACAACCGAGCAGCGCCTCACTGGGATGCTCAAGGACCGGCAGATCGACGCCAAGATCGTCAAGGTCAAGGACGGCGTCGAGGGCGTCGCGATGCTCGAGTCGGGGGCGGTCGCCGGCTTCGCCAGCGACAAGATCAAGCTTATCGGGCTGGCCGCACAGGCCAAGGATCCTAAGGTCTTCGCGTTGCTCGCCGAAGATCTTTCATTCGAGCCCTACGCCTTCATGGTGCCGCGCAACGACTCGGCGTTCAGGCTCGAGGTCAACAAAGCGCTGACCCAGGTCTATCTCTCCGGCGAGATCGATCCGATTTTCATGAAGTGGCTGGGCAAGCTCGGGCGTCCGAGCGGGCTGCTCGCCGCCATGTACATTCTGAATTCGATTCCGCAGTAGACGCAAAGTCATTTTCTTGAGGACAATGCAAATGCATCGACAGCTTCAGCACTACATCGGGCCGCGCTACGTGGCCTCGGCACTCGCGCTGGCCGCGCTCGGCGGATGCGCGCAGCAGCCCAGCTACCAGGTGGTCAACACGCCGGTGGCGCGCACCGGAACGGTCGAATCGGTTCGCGAGATGGTCGAGCAGAAAGATCCCAGCGGGCTTGGTATCATCGCAGGTGGTCTTATCGGCGGCGGCTTGGGCAGCCTGGTCGGCGGAGGCACCGGACGCACGGTCGCGACCGTCGTCGGCGCGCTCGGCGGCGGCTATGTCGGCAACCAGGTCGAAAAGGGCCAGACGCAGGTCTCCTATCAGATCGGCGTGAAGTACGACGATGGCAGCTGGGCGACGGTGCGCCAGAGCGCGCCCACCGGCCTGCGCATCGGCGATCGGGTGGTCGTGACCGACAACAGTATCCAGCTGCTTGCGCGCTAAGGCTAATCCGGTGGGAGTCCGCGCTGCACACGACTTCATCCGGCCGCGCTGCCATGCCGCGGTCCTTCTCATGGCTTTCGCGCTGCTGTCACTCTCGGGCGCGCTGTACGCGCAGTCGTACAGCGTCAGTCCCGCCCGCCCGGCGACCGTCGAGTCGATCCGACAGGTCGTCGAGAAGAAGGAAGGCGACAGCCCGTGGGGGATGCTGGCCGGAGGCCTGATCGGTGGCGGCCTGGGCAGTCTCGTCGGCGGCGGCAACGGACGCACGGCGGCGACGATAGTCGGCGCGCTCGGCGGCGGTTACCTGGGTCACAAGGTTGAAAATTCGCAGACGCAGGTCGTCTACGAGATCGGCGTCAAGTACGACAACGGCACCTGGGGCACGATCCGGCAAACGGCGTCGCCGCCGTTTCGCATCGGCGATCGCGTGCTGGTGACCGACCGCGGGCTGGAGCTGCTGCGCTGACGCGCTCGGAGCGACAGAGCGTGCGCCCGTGCCCGCTGGCGAGCGTCTAGTGGCCGTAGCCTCCGCCGGCAGCGACCTTGCCGCGGAACACCCAGTAAGACCATGCGGTGTACATGATGATCACCGGCAGGAGCAGCATGGTTCCCACGATGAGGAAAGTCTGCGATTTCGCCGATGACGACGCCTGCCAGAAATCGATCGTGTATGGGACGATCATCGGAATGATGCTGATACCCAGTCCCAGATAACACATTCCGAACAGTCCCATCGCGGCCAGGAACGGCGCCGCTTCGCGCTTCGACTTGAGCGATCGCAGCAGCCAGACGAAAAGCGCCAGCGTGATGACGGGAACCGGCGACAGGATCAGCAGGTTCGGCCATGCGAACCAGCGCGCGCGTATCCGAGGCTGCACGAGCGGCGTCCAGATGCTGACTGCACCGATGAACAGCGCTACAGCGAAAGCAAGCAGCCACGCCTTTCGTCGCGCCCAATCCTGCAGCGATCCCTCGGTTTTCATGATCAGCCAGCACGCGCCGATCAGGCCGTAGCCGACGATCAGCCCGAGTCCGGTCAGCAGCGCGAAGGGCGTCGCCCAGTCGAAGCTCCCGCCGGCGTAGGTGCGGCCATGAACCGGAATGCCCTGCACGTAGGTGCCGAGCACCACACCCTGCGCAAAGGTCGCGACCACGGAGCCCCAGTGAAAGGCGTGGTCCCAGTGGCGCTTGTGCGTGAGATGACGGAATTCGAAGGCTACGCCGCGAAACGTGAGTCCGACCAGCATGAACAGGATCGGGAAGTACACCGCCGGCATGATCACCGCGAAGGCAAGCGGAAAGGCGGAGAGCATCGCGATGCCCCCCAGCACCAGCCAGGTCTCGTTGCCGTCCCAGATCGGCGCGACGGAATTCATCATCACGTCGCGACTGGCGTTGTCGGGCGCGAACGGGAAAAGAATGCCGATGCCCAGATCGAAGCCGTCGAGCAGGACGTACATGAATACGCCCAGCGCCAGAATGCCAGCCCACAGCGGAACGATGTCGAGAGTCATCGGCTATTCCGCTTCGGTCGCTGCCGAAAGTGGTCGCGCCGGCGTGCCCACGCGGACGTGCGCCGCGGGCTCGGCCTCGGCCGGTCCCTTGCGCAGCAGCCCGACCAGGAAGAAGCCGCCCGCGCCGAAGATGGCGGCGTAGGCGGCGATGTAGACCGCGAGTGAAGCCCAGACGTCGGAAGCCGACAGCGACGGCGTCACGGCTTCGCCCGTTCGCATCAGGCCGTACACCACCCACGGCTGTCGCCCGACCTCGGTGGTCACCCAACCCGCGAGTACCGCGACGAATCCCAGAGGCGCAGCAAGCTCGCACAACTTGAGGAACCAGCGGCTGTCCCCGAGATGGGCCTTGACCCAAACGAACCAGCTGCACACGACCAACGTGAGCATGAGCACGCCGACCCCGACCATGAGTCGGAATGCGTAGAAAGGAATCGCAACCGGCGGGCGATCCTGCGGCCGCCAATCCTTGAGTCCTTGCACTACTCCATCTGCGGAATGGGTGAGGATCACCGATCCGAGCACCGGAATCCCGATTTCCACAGTATTGCGCTCGGCACGCTCGTCGGGCCACGCGAACAGCAGCAGCGGCATGCGCGACTGCGTTTCCCAGTTGGCCTCGATCGCAGCGATTTTCCCTGGCTGATGCTCGCGCGTGTTCAAGCCATGCAGATCGCCGAGCTCCATCTGGACCGGCACCAGAATGGTAAGCAGCCCGAAGGCCATCTTGAGCATGGTCACGCCTTCGACGCGAAAGCGTCCGGCGCGCAGGTGATAGGCGGCCACGCCGGCGACCACCAGCGCCGTAGTGATGTAGAACGCGGTGACCGTATGCGCGAATCGATAGGGAAACGATGGATTGAAAATCACCGTCAGCCAATCGTCGGGGAAAAAACGCCCTTCGACGATGCTGTGTCCAACGGGAGTCTGCATCCAGCTGTTCACGACGAGGATCCAGAACGTCGAGAAAAGCGTGCCGGCAGCGACCATGAGGGCCGCGCCGAGATGCATCCATGGCGGGACGCGCGATCGACCGAACAACAGCACGCCAAGAAAGCCCGCCTCCAGGAAAAAGGCGGTCAGGCCCTCGTAGGCCATGAGCGGCCCGACGATGTCGGCGGTCGCATCCGAAAAGCGGCTCCAGTTGGTACCGAACTGGAACGGCATGACGATGCCGGAGACCACACCCATGCCGAACGATACAGCGAAGATTTTGAGCCAGAACCGCGAAAGCCGCAGGTAAACGGGCTTGCGCGTAAAGAAATACAGGCTCTCGAGCACAGCGATGTAGGACGCCAGCCCAACGGTGAAAGCCGGCAGCAGGATGTGCATCGCCACAACCCAGAAGAACTGAAGCCGCGACAACAGGACCGCATCGAACGACATCGCTGCCTCGCATGCAGGTGCAACGCGGCGAATATAGCATGCGCTTTCGCGGGCCTGTCTCGCGGCGCCCGTCGGGCTTATAATGGCAGGGCTGTGAACGGCACATCGAAATAATTCGGGAGATCTCCATCATGGGCAAGAGCATCATGCAGTTGGCGCGCTGGCTGGTCGCGGCGCTCTTCGTAGCAACGAGCGCGAACGCGCTCGCGCAAAGCGAGCAGCAAAAGCTCGTTAACGCCGCGGACACGACATTCAGCAATTTCATACGCGATCCGGACATGACCTGGCTTCAGCAGAATCTGGGGCGCGCCAAGGCGGTGATGATCGCGCCGCAAATCGTCAAGGCCGGATTCATTTTCGGCGGCTCGGGCGGACGCGCGGTGGTGCTCGCGCGCGACGCGCAGACCGGCAAGTGGGTCGGACCCGGGTTCTACACGTTGGCGACCGCAAGCGTCGGTTTCCAGGCGGGTGTCGCCGTGTCGGAGGCGGTCACGTTGGTGATGACCGAAAAGGGCCTCAACTCGCTGCTCTCCACCTCGGTGAAGCTGGGCGGTGACGCCAGCGTCGCTGCGGGCCCGGTGGGCGCTGGCGCCAAGTCCGACGTCGTTGCCGATTTCGTGAGCTTCAGCCGCGCCAAGGGCGTGTACGGCGGACTCAACCTGGACGGCACGGTGATCAACATCACCAACGACTGGAACGAGCTCTACTACCAGAAGAAGGGCCTGCTGCCGCCCGACATCCTGGTTCGCGCCGCCGCCAAGAACAAGGGCGCAGACAAGCTCGTCGCCGACGTGAGCCGCGCCAGCAAGTAGCACCCTCACCCCGCTAGCTGCGCGTCGCGGGATATCCTTCCGCGCCGCGCGGCTTATCTCCTCATGAGCGATCTCCGCGCTGGCGACGACCGATCTTCGGAGATCCGATTCCTGCTCGACGGCGAACTCGTGCACGTGCGCGACGTCCCGCCCCAGACCACGGTCCTGGAATTTCTGCGCGAGCACCTGGGTCGCACCGGTACCAAGGAAGGCTGCGCCGAAGGCGATTGCGGCGCCTGCACGGTGGTGGTCGCGCGATGCACGCCTGAAGAGGATGCATCGCTCACCTGGAACGCCGTCAACGCCTGCATCCGCCCGCTGCCTACGCTCGACGGCGCGGCGCTGTTCACCGTGGAAAGTCTGAAGGACTCCAACGGTGCGCTGCATCCGGTGCAAGCGGCGATGGTCGAATGCCATGCGTCGCAATGCGGCTTCTGCACGCCAGGTTTCGTGATGTCTCTGTTCGCGCTCTACAAAAACGCGCGCGCTCCGACGCGCGCAATGATCGACGACGCGCTTTCGGGCAACCTGTGCCGGTGTACGGGCTATCGTCCGATCATCGACGCGGCGCGGCGCGTCGATGCGCTGCCCGCGCTCGGCGGGTGGCGCGCGCCGGGATTCAACGCCAGCGGTGAACGGCTGATCAGCGACGAAGAGCGCGCGATGGCGGCCACGCTGCGCACGCTCGAGCGCGGTCCCACCTTCGACTACGCCTACGCCGGACAGCGCTTCCTCGCGCCGACCACGCTCGACGAGCTCTCGACGCTGCGCCTGGCGCATCCCGAGGCGCAACTCGTCGCCGGCGCCACCGACGTCGGATTGTGGATCACCAAGCAGCATCGCGAGCTCGGAACGCTCATCTACACCGGCAACGTGCGCGCGCTTTGCCGCATCGAAAAAAAAGCTGACGAACTCCGCATCGGTGCCGCCGCCACGCTTACCGATGCCTGCGCAGCGTTGAACGCGGAGTATCCGGAACTCGCGGAAGTCTGGGCACGCTTCGGCTCGGTGCCGATCCGGAATGCGGGAACGGTGGGTGGCAACGTCGCCAACGGTTCGCCGATCGGTGATTCGATGCCGGTGCTGATCGCGCTGGGCACGCGCGTGGTTCTGCGCCGCGGCGATGCGCAGCGCGAGCTGGCGCTTGAGGATTTCTACCTCGATTATCGAAAGACCGGTCTCGCGTCCGGCGAATTCGTCGAGGCCCTGCGCGTGCCGCGCGCCGTAGGGGGATCGCACATCCGCGCCTACAAGGTCTGCAAGCGCTTCGACCAGGACATTTCGGCGGTCTTCGCGTGCTTCAACCTTCGCCGCACCGGTGCGCGCATCGACAGCGTCCGCATCGGTTGCGGAGGCGTTGCGGCCACGCCACGTCGCGCATTCGGCTGCGAACAGGCGCTCAACGGCCGCGACTGGGACGATGAGGCGACGATCGGTGCCGCGCAGGCTGCGCTGGACCTGGAGTTCGAACCGCTGTCGGACATGCGCGCGTCGGCAGCGTATCGGCGCGAGGCACTGCGCAACCTGTTGCGCCGTTTCTGGCTGGAGACCACCGAGCCCTCCTCTGTCACCCGCGTGCTCGAGTACGCCGCTCGATGAACGACATCAACCCACACGCGACTCACTCGGCGCACATCGGCGATGCGCTGCCGCACGAAAGCGCGCATCTGCACGTGAGCGGCGAGGCGACCTATGTCGACGACATCGTCGCTCCGCTCGGCACGCTGCATGCCGCGCTCGGACGCAGCACCAAGGCGCATGCGCGAGTGACATCGCTCGATCTCGAGGCCGTACGCAGCGCGCCCGGCGTCGTGGCGGTCATCACGGCGCAGGAGATCCCTGGCGTCAACGACTGCGGCCCGGTGCTGCGCGATGATCCGATTCTTGCCGATGGCGTCGTCCAGTACGTCGGGCAGCCGCTGTTCGCGGTGGCGGCGACCAGCGTGAAGGCAGCGCGCCGCGCCGCCCTGCTTGCGTGCGTGGACTACGACGAGTTGCCCGCGCTGCTCACCATCGATGCCGCGCTGGCAGCGCAAAGTTTCGTCCTGCCGACCGAGCGCCTGGCGCGCGGCGACGCCGCGGCGGCGTTGCGCGGCGCGCCGCACCGCCTGCGCGGACAGCTGCGCTGCGGTGGGCAGGACCACTTCTATCTCGAGGGACAGGTGTCCCTGGCGGTCCCGCGAGAAGATGCCGGCATGCTCGTGCACTGCTCCACGCAGCATCCGGGCGAAGTGCAGCTGCAGGTCGCGCATGCGCTGGGCGTGCATGCGCATCACGTCGTCGTCGAATGCCGCCGCATGGGCGGTGCGTTCGGCGGCAAGGAGTCGCAGGCCGCCCTGTTCGCCTGCGTCGCCGCGTTGCTGGCGCAGGCGACGGGACACGCGGTCAAGATGCGCGTCGACCGCGACGACGACATGACGATGACCGGCAAGCGACACGCGTTCCAGTACGAATACGACGTCGGCTTCGACGCGTCCGGGCGCATTCGCGGTCTCGACATCACCCTCGCCTCACGCTGCGGCTTCTCGGCGGACCTGTCGGGGCCGGTCAATGATCGCGCGATGTTCCACGTCGACAACTGCTACTTTCTCGAAAACGTCGCGATCACCTCGCACCGGTGCAAGACCAACACCGTCTCGGAGACCGCGTTTCGAGGCTTCGGCGGCCCGCAGGGCATGTTCGCGATCGAATACATCCTCGACGAGATCGCGCGTCATCTCGGCGTCGACGCGCTGGACGTGCGCCGCGCGAATTTCTATGGCGAGGCGCCGCGCGACGACACGCATTACGGGATGCAGGTCGAGGACAACGTGATTCCCGAGCTGGTGGAAAAGCTCGCGGCATCGTCGCGCTACCGGCGGCGGCGCACTGAAATCGCAGCCTGGAATCGCGTCGAGCCCGATCCTCAAGCGTGGCATCGCGCTCACGCCCGTGAAGTTCGGCATCTCGTTCACGGCGACGCACTACAACCAGGCAGGTGCGCTGGTCAACCTGTACATCGACGGGACGCTGTTGCTCAACCACGGCGGCACCGAGATGGGCCAGGGCCTTTACACCAAGGTGGCGCAGGTCGTAGCGCACGAGCTGGGCATGACGCCCGACCGCGTGCGCGTCACCGCCGCGGACACGTGCAAGGTTCCCAACGCCTCGGCGACCGCGGCGTCGTCGGGAAGCGACCTCAACGGCATGGCGGCGCAGGCGGCGGCACGCGCCATTCGCGAGCGGCTCGATCGCGTTCGCGGCGAAGCACTTCGACGTGCCCGCGACCGACATCGCGCTGCGCGGACAACCGGGTGCGCATCGGCGCCCGCGACCTAGCCGCTCGAGGAAGTGCTGCAGCTTGCGTATCGCGGCCGCGTTGCGCTGTCTGCATCGGGCTTCTATGCGACACCCAAAATTCACTACGATCGCAAGACGTTCTCCGGACGGCCCTTCTTCTATTTCGCGTACGGCGCCGCTGTTTCGGAGGTGGTGATCGACACACTGACCGGCGAATCGCGCCTGCTGGAGGTCGATATCCTCCACGACGTGGGTACGTCGCTCAATCCGGCGCTCGACCGCGGCCAGATCGAAGGCGGTTTTCTGCAAGGCGTGGGCTGGCTCACCAGCGAAGAGCTGGTCTGGAACAAGGATGGCGCGCTGCAGACGCATTCGCCGTCGACCTACAAGATTCCGGCCTGCCGCGACTGGCCCGAGCGCGCACGCATCGATTTTTTCGGCGCACCCAATCGCGAGCCCACCATTCACCGCTCGAAGGCGGTCGGCGAGCCGCCGCTCATGCTGGCACTCTCGGTATTCCACGCGCTGCGCGATGCGATCGCCAGCACTGCGGGCGATCGTGCCGCGCCTCGACTTCAAGCGCCGGCAACCCCCGAAGCGATCCTCACTGCGCTCATGCAGCTCCAGCGCGGTGCCAGCGCAGCAGAGTTCGGCGCGGCGCACGGAGGCTTGCGGTGAGCACATGGATCGGCCAGCTCGCCGATGCGCTCGCCAGTGAAGACGCCGCGGTGCTGGTGACGGTCGCCGCGACGCGTGGCTCGGCACCGCGCGAAGCCGGCGCGCGCATCATCGTCACGCGTGATGCGCTACGGGGCACCATCGGCGGAGGCCATCTCGAATTCGAAGCCATGCGCATCGCGCGCGAAGCGCTGGGCGCAGCTTCGCGCAGCCCATGGCTGGTACGCTTCCCGTTGGCCGCGAGCCTCGGCCAGTGCTGCGGCGGCGTGATCACACTCATGTTCCAGTCGGTCCGCGCGCAGGACGCGTGGCCGGCACGGGTTGCCGCGCGCAATCGCCACAACCGGTCATGTGCCCATCGCGGTGCGCGTCGGTGATGCGGCTCAGCGTAGCGCAGATGGCTGCGAGCTCTGGATGTCCGGCGATGACGTCAACGCGATTCCCATAGCGGTGCGGGAGTCAATGACGATAGCAAGAGAGCCGACGCTGTTGGACGGCGTCGATGCGAGCTGGTACGTGGAGCGCGTGGCGCGAAGCGATTTCCGCGTGGTGATTTTCGGCAATGGTCACGTCGGCCGCGCGCTGGTGCAGGTCCTGGGCACGCTCGCCTGCGAGATCACCTGGGTCGATGCGCGCGAGCATGATTTTCCGGCCGTTGTTCCTGCGAACACGACGGTGATCGCGAGCGACACACCGGAAGACGCTATCGATGCGATCGAACCGGGCAGCTATTGCCTGGTGATGACGCATAGCCACGCACTGGACTTCGAGCTGACGCGCCGATTGCTCACGCGTGACGATTTTCGCTACTTTGGGCTGATCGGGTCGGCGTCCAAGCGCGCCCAGTTCGAACGACGGTTGCGTGCAAGGGATATTCGCGCCGATGCACTGAAACGGATCACGTGCCCGATCGGAAGCGGTGCGATCGCCAGCAAGGAACCGGGAGCGATCGCAATCTCGGTCGCAGCCGAGATTCTGCAGCTGCGCGAAGTCGCGATCAACGCCAAATCGCACGGTCGCGCTCGCGCCTGATTACGGCATAATCGGCGGGATGGACGCGATCGTTCCGCGACTGCAACTTTCCGGTATCAGCAAGGCTTATCCCTCGGTCGTCGCCAACGCCGGCATCGACCTCGCGCGTCCTGCCCGGCGAGATCCACGCGGTGCTCGGCGAGAACGGCGCCGGCAAGTCGACGCTGATGAAAATCATCTACGGCGTGGTCAAGGCCGGACGCCGGCACGTATCCAGCTGGAACGGCAAGCCGGTGGCGATCGCGAGTCCGGCGCGGGCCCGCGCGCTGGGCATCGGCATGGTGTTTCAGCACTTCTCGCTGTTCGAGACGCTGACCGTCGCCGAGAACATCGCGCTCGCGCTCGATCGCGACCGCGCGCGGCACGGAGCTCGACGCGCGCATCCGCGAGGTCTCCGAGCGCTACGGACTGCCGCTCGATCCGCGCCGGCATGTGCATTCGATGTCGGTCGGCGAGCGCCAGCGCGTCGAGATCGTGCGCTGCCTGCTGCAGGAGCCGCAACTGCTCATCATGGACGAGCCGACCTCGGTGCTCACGCCGCAAGCGGTGCTGAAACTTTTCGAGACGCTGCGCCGCCTGGCGCAGGAAGGTTGCAGCGATCCTCTACATCAGCCACAAGCTCGACGAGATCCGCGCGCTGTGCCAGCAAGCGACCGTGCTGCGCGCGGGACGCGTCACCGGCGACATGCGACCCGCGTCGCGAGACGTCGTCGGGCCTGGCGAAGCATGATGATCGGCGGCGATCTGCCGCATCCTCATCATCGCGAGGCGCGTACGCGCGGCGACGGCGGGCTCGTCGTCGATGCGCTTTCGCTGCCGGCCGACGATCCGTTCGGCACCGACCTGGTCGATGTCGATCTCGCGGTGCGCGGCGGTGAAATCGTCGGCATCGCCGGCGTGTCCGGCAACGGCCAGAACGAGCTGATGGCGGCGCTGTCGGGCGAGCGTACGCTGGAGCGCGCCGACGCAATCGTGCTCAACGGCGAGCCGGTCGGCGCGGCTCGACGCCGCGCGCGCGGCGCGCGCTCGGACTCGCCTTCGTGCCCGAGGAGCGGCTGGGACGTGGCGCGGTTCCCGAGATGTCGCTCGCCGACAACGCGCTGCTCACCGCGCATCGCCAGGGCCTTACGCGGCGCGGCTTCATTCGCACCGACGCGGTGATCGCGCTACGCGCAGGCGATCATCGACCAGTTCAAGGTCAAGGCGCCGGGGCCCGACGCGGTCGCGCGCAGCCTCTCCGGCGGCAACCTGCAGAAATTCATCGTCGGCCGCGAGATCCTGCAGGGACCGCGCGTGATGATCGCGGCGCAGCCGACGTGGGGTGTCGATGTCGGCGCGTCGGCGCAGATCCGTCAGGCGCTGATCGACCTGCGCGACGAGGGCGTGGCGGTGCTGGTCGTCTCGGAGGAGCTCGACGAGCTGTTCGAGATCTGCGACCGGATCGCCGTGATCGCGCGCGGGCGCCTGTCGGCGCCGAAGCCGACGCGCGCAGACCAACGCCGAGGAGATCGGCCTGCTGATGAGCGGGTCGTTCATCGCTGCCGTGCCGGCGCCCGACGCCGCCGTCAAGAGCGAAGCGCGTGCGCATTAAGCTCGAAGCGCGGCCGGAGCCGTCGCGCCTGATGGGGTGGATGTCGCCGCTGCATCGCTGCGGCTGGCGACGCTGGTCGTCGGATTCGTGCTGTTCTCGGTGCTGGGCAAGAATCCCTTCGAGGCGTTCCACGTTTTTTTCGTCAAGCCGGTCGAAACGCTCTACGGTGTCGGCGAGCTGCTGCTCAAGGCGACGCCGCTGATGCTGTGCGCGGTCGGGCTCGCTGCGGGCTATCGCGCCAACGTCTGGAACATCGGCGCCGAAGGCCAGCTCACGCTGGGCGCGATCTGCGGCGGCGGCATCGCGCTCGCGTTCCCCGAGGCGACGCAGCGCATGGCTGCTGCCCGCGATGATCGTCGCCGGCGCGCTCGGCGGCATGGCGTGGGCGGCGATTCCGGCGTGGCTGCGCACGCGCTTCAACGCCAACGAGATCCTGGTCAGCCTGATGCTCGTCTACGTCGCCGCGCTGCTCCTGTCGCTGCTGGTGCACGGCGCGTGGCGCGATCCCGAAGGCTTCAACTTTCCGCAGTCGAAGATGTTCGCCGACGTCGCGCTGCTGCCGAACCTGCTGCCCGAGACGCGACTCAACGTCGGATTCCTGATCGCGCTCGCGGTGGTTGCGGCAGGCTGGCTCTTCATGCGCAAGAGCCTCGCCGGTTTCCAGATGCGCGTCGCCGGACTCGCGCCCGCCGCCGCGAACTACGCCGGCATCTCCGCGTCGCGCACGGTCTGGCTCGGGCATGCTGATCGGCGGCGCGACGCGCGGGCACTCGCCGGCGTCGGCGAAGTCGCCGGCCCGATCGGCCAGCTGCTGCCGTCGGTGTCGCCCGGCTACGGCTTCGCGGCGATCATCGTCGCCTTCGTCGGCCGCCTGCATCCGCTCGGCATCCTGCTGGCGAGCCTGCTCATGTCGCTGCTCTATCTCGGCGGCGAATCCGCGCAGATGGCGCTCGCGCTGCCGTCGGCGGTCACCGGACTGTTCCAGGGCACGCTGCTGTTCTTCCTGCTCGGCGCCGACGTGTTCATCAACTACCGCGTCAAGTTCATCCGCGCCGCGCCGGTTCGTGCCGCCGCGCCCGCGCCCATTTGAAGCCACGCCCCGATGGAGCACCTCGCGACACTGGTCGCACTGACACTCGCGGCCGGCACGCCGCTGGTATTCGCCGCGCTGGGCGAGCTCGTCGTCGAGAAGTCCGGCGTGCTCAATCTCGGCGTCGAGGGCATGATGCTCGTCGGCGCCGTCGTCTCGTTCATCGTCGCGGCGACGACCGGTCAGCCGTGGCTCGGGCGTGCTCGCGGGCATGGCCGCCGGCGGCTGCGCTGTCGCTCGTCTTCGCGGTGCTCACGCTGTCGCTGATGGCGAACCAGGTGGCGACCGGTCTCGCGCTGTCGCTGTTCGGAGTCGGACTCTCCGCGTTCATCGGCCTGCCCTACGTCAGCGTCGTGATCGAAGGCATCAAGCCGCTGGACGATCGCCGGACTGTCCGACCTGCCGGTGATCGGCAAGCTGCTGTTCGCACATAGTCCGCTTCGTCTACCTGTCGCTTGCTGCTGTTCGCCGCGATCGCATTGGTTCCTGTACCGCACGCGCGCGGGGCTCATCGTGCGCGCGGTCGGCGAATCGCCCGCCTCGGCGCACGCGATCGGCTACCCGGTGGTCGCGCATCCGCTACCTCGCGGTGCATGTTCGGCGGCGCGTGCGCGGGCCTGGGCGGCGCGTACATGGCGGTCGCGTACACGCCGTTGTGGACCGAGGGCATGACGGCCGGACGCGGCTGGATCGCGCTGGCGCTGGTCGTGTTCGCGACCTGGAAGCCGTGGCGCGTGCTGGCCGGCGCGTACCTGTTCGGCGGCGTGACGCTCGCGCAATTCCAGGCGCAGGCGCTGGGCGTCGACGCTGCCCTCGCAGCTGCTGTCGATGCTGCCCTATCTCGCCACCATCGTCGTGCTCGCGCTCATCTCGCGCGACGCGACGACGATCCGCCTGAACGCGCCCGCATCGCTCGGGCAAGCCGTACCACCCCGAATCGTGAACGGGTAGAATCGGCCGACAATGCGGCGCCGCAACGCCGGCGCTCGCGACATCACGCAATTCACTCGGGAGAGGCATCCATGCTGCACACATCCATTTGTCGCGCTGCGCTGCTAGCGGCGCTCGTTGCTTGCGCAGTCGGTCCGGCGCACGCCGCCGACGAGCCGTTCAAGGTCGGCTACGTCTACGTAAGTCCCGATCGGCGACGCCGGATGGACCTTCCAGCACGACCAGGGTCGCAAGGAAATGGAAAAGGCGCTCGGCGGCAAGGTCGTGACCAAGTACGTCGAGAACGTTCCCGAAGGCGCCGACGCCGAGCGCGTGATCCGCGAGCTCGCGCAGTCGGGCAACAAGATCATCTTCACGACGTCGTTCGGCTACATGAATCCGACGCTCAAGGTCGCGAAGGCGTTTCCGAAGACCGACTTCGAGCATGCCACCGGCTACAAGACCGATGTCAATGTCGGCATCTACAACGCGCGCTTCTACGAAGGCCGCTACCTCGCCGGCAGGTCGCCGGCAAGATGACCAAGACGCAACGTCGCGGGATACGTTGCCGCGTTTCCGATTCCCGAAGTGGTGATGGGCATCAACGCATTCACGCGCGGCATGAAAAGCGTCAACCCGAAGGCCGAGGTCAAGGTCGTCTGGATCAACTCGTGGTACGACCCGGGCCGCGAGCGCGAAGCCGCCGATACGCTGATGTCGCAGGGCGCCGACGTGCTGACGCATCACACCGATTCGACCGCGATCGTGCAGGCGGCCGAGGCGAAGAAGGTGTACGCGATCGCCTATCACTCCGACATGTCGAAGTACGGACCGCAACGCGCAGCTGACCGCGGTCACGCACCAGTGGGGCGCGTACTACACCAAGGCGGTGCAGGATGCGATGAGCGGCACCTGGAAGCCGGGCAACGTCTGGGGCGGCATCAAGGAAGGCATGATCAAGATGGCGCCGTTCAATCCGGTCGTGCCCAAGGACATGCAGGACCTCGTCAACAAGACCGCCGCCGACATCGGCGCCGGCAAGTTCCATCCGTTCACCGGCCCGATCAAGGACAACGAAGGCAAGGAGCGGCTGGCCGCCGGCAAGGTGATGACCGACGACGAGCTGTCGAAGATGGATTACTACGTCGAAGGCGTGCAGGGCAAGCTGCCGAAGTAAGGCGGCAAGCGCTGCAGGAACGCACGTCAATGACTGCAGCGCCCGACCTGCGCAGCTGGATCGGCAAGACCGAGACACAGTCCGACGTCGCGACCGCGGTGCCGTATGCGGCGCTGTCGGCAACGCTTGATTGGCCGCCCGGGCGCCCGCCTGTCGGCACGTTGCTGCCGCCGTTGTGGCACTGGCTCTATTTCCTTCCGCTGTACCGGCAATCAGACGTCGGACCGGACGGACACGCCAAGCGCGGAGGATTTCTTCCCCCGGTGCCGTTGCCGCGGCGCATGTGGGCGGGCAGCCAGATGGAGTTCCGGCGGCCGCTGCGCATCGGTGATGAGCTCTCGCGCACATCGACCATCGCCGACGTCACCGAAAAAACGGGTTCCAGCGGTGCGCTGGTGTTCGTGAAGGTACGCCACGACGTCAGCATGCGCGGCGATCCCGCACCCGCGATCACCGAATACCACGACATCGTCTATCGCGAGGCGCCGAAGCCCGGCGCCTCACCGGCCGCACCTCGCGCCGCGGCAGCGTCCGCGTCGTGGGAGCGCGTGGTAGTCCCCGATGACGTGCTCCTGTTTCGATATTCGGCACTCACCTTCAACGGCCATCGCATTCACTACGATCGGCGCTACGTCACCGAAGTCGAGGGCTACCCGGGGCTGATCGTGCACGGTCCGCTGCTCGCGACGTTGCTGCTCGACCTGGTGCGCCGGCATGCACCGCAAGCCGTCGTGACCAAGTTCGAGTTTCGCGCGCTGCGGCCGGTGTTCGACATTCATCCGTTCACCGTGTGCGGCCAGCCCGCCGCCGACGCGCGATCGCCATCGATATCGCTGTGGATTCGCGACCACGAAGGCGCGTTGGCGATGGATGCGACCGCGACCGTGCGCGATCCGGTCACCGCGGGGAAGCCTGCGCCATGACGCCGCTCACGGGGATTACCGTGGTAACGCTCGAGCACGCGATCGCCGCGCCGTTCGCGACGCGCCAGCTCGCCGACCTCGGCGCACGCGTCATCAAGGTCGAACGCCCCGGAGTAGGTGATTTCGCGCGCGCGCTACGACGAGCGCGTCGCGTGGTCTCGCGTCGCATTTCGTATGGACCAACCGCGCCAAGGAAAGCCTGACGCTCGATGTCAAGCATCCGGAGGCACAGGCCATCCTCGAGCGGCTGATCCTCGATCATGCCGACGTGGTGGTGCAGAACCTCGCACCCGGCGCGGCAGCACGCCTGGGATTGTCGTACGCGGCGCTTTCCGCGGCCAAGCCGTCGCTCATCGTGTGCGACATTTCCGGCTACGGCGAGGACGGGCCGTACCGCGACAAGAAAGCCTACGACCTGCATGATCCAGAGCGAGGCAGGCTTTCTATCGGTCACAGGCAGCGAGCACGAGCCCGCGAAAGCGGGCTTGTCGATCGCCGACATCGCCGCGGGCATGTACGCGTACACCAACATTCTCGCCGCGCTGCTCGAGCGCGGACGCACCGGGCGCGGCGCGCATCTGGACATCTCGATGCTGGAGTCGCTGGTCGAATGGATGAGCTATCCGCTGTACTACGCCTACGACGGTGCCCCGCCGCCGGCGCGCACCGGCGCAAGCCACGCGACGATCTATCCCTACGGCCCGTTCCCGGCCGGTGACGGCAAGACCGTGATGCTGGGGTTGCAGAACGAACGCGAGTGGACTGCATTTTGCGCGAAGGTGCTCCTGCAGCCCGACGCTCGCGAGCGACGAGCGCTTCTCGAACAACTCTCGCCGCAGCGCCGCGCGCGACGAGTTGCGCGCGCTGATCGTCGAAGGAGTTCTCGCAAGCTGACCGCCGAGCAGGTCGTCGCGCGCCTCGACGACGCGCAGATCGCCAACGCGCAGGTCAACGACATGAAGGCAGTGTGGGCGCACCCGCAGCTGCGCGCGCGGCGACGCTGGAATGAGGTCGACTCGCCCGCCGGCAGGATCCCGGCGCTGCTACCACCCGGCGCGCGTCCCGACGACCCTCCTCCCTCCGGCGGCGTTCCGGCGTTGGGCGCGCACACCGACGCGATCCTCGCGAGTCTCGGCTACTCGGCGGGCGCCATTGCCAAGCTGCACGCCGACAAGGCGATCTGATTACCGAGAGCAGCGCATGAGACCACGCCTGCCGGTGAGTTACCTGTTCGTTCCAGGCGATCGTCCCGATCGCTTCGCCAAGGCCGTCGCTGCAGGTGCCGGCGCAGTCGTCGTCGATCTCGAAGACGCGGTCGCACCTAACGCGAAAGCTGCCGCGCGCGCGCATATCGGTGAATGGTGCAAGGCCAATCCTGCGCCGTCGGCAGGCCTGATCGTACGCATCAACGACGCCGCGACTTCATGGTTCGACGACGACCTGGCCTTCGTGCGCGCGTACGCCATCGCCGCAGTGATGCTGCCCAAGGCCGAGCGCGCGCAGGATATCGCGCGTTGCATCGATGCGCTCCCAGCCGAGGGCTTCGTCATCGCAATTATCGAGACCGCGCGAGGGGTGGTCGAGATTGATGTAGTCGCTTCGGCACCGGGCGTGCAGCGCCTGGCATTCGGCACCCTCGATTACGCGGTCGATGTCGGTTTGTCGGGCGATGAGCGCGGCTTGCTCTATCCAGCGTCGCGAATGGCGCTCGCCTCGCGCATCGCGGGCATCGCCTCGCCGATCGCGGGCGTCACCGCAGCGCTCGACGATCCCGCGCGACTCGACGCTGACCTCGCCTTTGCGCGCGCATGCGGGTTCGGCGCCAAGCTGTGCATCCATCCCCGCCAGCTCGAGCACACGCATCGCGCATTCGCCCCCACCGCCGAGGAAATCGATTGGGCGCGCCGCGTGGTTGCCGCGGTCGACGCCGGACACGCTGCGGTCGCCATCGACGGCAAGATGGTCGACCGGCCGGTGCTGCTCAAGGCGCGCGACATCCTCGACCGCGCCTGATCGCCTACGCGATCTTGCGCAGCAGCTTCAGCATCGCCTCGAAGCGCTTGCCGTAGGGCGGATTCAGCATCCAGGTGAGCGCCATTCGAGGCTGCTCGAACACCGGCTTCTCATGCGTGAAGGCAAGGAATCCGCGCTCGCCGTGATACGCGCCCATCCCCGACATACCGACCCCGCCGAAGGGCAGGTCTTCGTTGCAGAAATGCCATAGCGTGTCGTCGAGGGTGACGCCGCCGGCGATGGTCTGCGCGAGCACGCGCGCCCTCGCCGCGCGGTCGCCGCCGAAGGCGTACAACGCCAGCGGTCGCGGACGCGCGTTGATGGTGGCGATCGCCTGTTCGAGCGTCGCGTAGGTCTCGATCGGCAGGATCGGTCCGAAAATCTCCTCCTGCATCACCGCCATGTCAGCGCTCACGTCGAGCAGGAGCGTCGGCGCCAGCTTGCGCGTCGGGTCGAGCGCTTCGGCGCCCGGATTGATGCTGATGACGCGCGCACCCTTGCGCCTCGCGTCGTCGATCAGGTTGGCGAGTCGCGCGTGGTGGCGTTCGTTGACGATGCTCGTGTAGTCGTCGTTGCCAGCGAGGGTCGGATACATCGCGCGCACGCTGGTCGTGATCGCCTGCGCGAGGCCGTCGGCGAGCGCTTTCGGCGCCAGCACATAATCGGGCGCAATGCAGGTCTGGCCGGCATTGAGCAGCTTCCCGGCGGCCAGTCGCGCTGCGGTCATCGTCAGGTCGGCGCCGGGATGCACCAGCGCGGGAGACTTTCCACCCAGCTCGAGTGTCACCGGGGTCAGGTTGTCCGCCGCGGCCATTGCGATCTTGCGCCCGACCGCAGTCGATCCGGTGAAGAACAGGTGATCGAGCGGCAGCTCGGCGAACGCGTGACCCATCTCCGGGCCGCCATTGACCACCGCGAATTCGTCCGCCTTGAAATAGCGCGCGACCAGGCCCGCGATGAGCGCCGAGGTGCGCGCGGTCAGCTCGCTGGGCTTGAGCAGCACGCGGTTGCCCGCGGCCAGCGCCGCGACCGCCGGCAGGATCGCCAGCTGAAACGGATAGTTCCACGGGCTGATGATGCCGACCACGCCCACCGGCTGGCGCACGATGCGGCTCACTCCAGGCTGCAGATAGAGTGGCGTCGGGACGCGCCGCGGCGCCATCCAGCGCGCCAGATGTCGCCGCGCGTGGCGAATGCCCGCATCGACCATGAACAGTTCGGCGAGCCGCGTTTCCTGCGA
This sequence comes from uncultured beta proteobacterium, assembly GCA_963816915.1. Taxonomy (GTDB): domain Bacteria; phylum Pseudomonadota; class Gammaproteobacteria; order Burkholderiales; family Casimicrobiaceae; genus PALSA-1003. Next base: position 243,711 of record CAWFMK010000002.1, on the reverse strand, counting down.
TGAGCGCGTGCCGAAGTCGGCGGCGATGGCCTCGACGATCTCGGCTTCGTGTTCGCGCGCGAGGGCGGCCAGACGGCGCAGGCGATCGCGACGCACGGCTAGCGGCGGATCGCGCTCGCGCTCGAAGCCGTTGCGCAGCGCCGCGAAGGGGCCCTGCAGTTCGGCCTGCGCCATCATCGAGCCCTACAGTCCACTAAGCGCGCGCGGCGGCGATCGCTTCGAGCAGCGTCGGTGGGTCGTGCGCGCCGGACACCGCGGTCCTGCCGTTGAAAATGAAAAACGGGACGCCGTTGATGCCGCTCTCGCGCGCCTCGCGGTCCTCGGCTTCGACCTCGCCGCGCAGCGCGTCGGAGGCGAACAACGCGCGTACCTGTTCCGCCGCGAAGCCCGCGGTCGCCGCGATCGCCGCCAGCGATTCATGATCGTCGAGACGTTGGCCTTCGACGAAAAAGCCCCGGAACAGCGCCTCGACCAGCGCGTTCGCCGCAGCGGCGTCTCCCTGTTGCTGTCCCCACGCGATCAGCCGGTGCGCGTCGAGGGTATTCGGCTGGCGAATGATGCCGTCGAAGTCGAATGCGATACCGACGTCGGCACCGGCGGCGCGCACGCGCGCGTTGACCTCGGAGGCACGGGCCTTGCCGCCGAACTTGACCTCGACGTAGTCAACCCGTGAAATGCCCGGCGCGCGGCATGTCCGGATTGAGCTGGAACGGATGCCAGCGCCGGAGGACATTGACCTGTGGCGCGCTCGCGCTCAGCGATGCCAGCGCTGCCTCGAGCTTGCGTTTGCCGACGTAGCACCACGGGCAGACCACGTCGGAGACGATATCGACGACCAGGTCCGCCGCGGCGGCGACAGCGGGCGCAGGCGACTCGGCAGTGATCGCGGGCATGATGGGGTAAGTCTGAGGGGAATCGCCGGCACTGGTCAACCGATGCGCGGTGGGCCGCCGACGCGCGATAATGCGCACCCTCGCAGCCTGAGACGGATCGCTTGAAGCGCTGGGACATCTTCTGCTCGGTCGTCGACAACTACGGGGACGTCGGCGTGGCGTTGCGCCTGGCGCGCCAGCTCGCGACCGAGCATGCCATTGCACCGCGCCTGTACATCGACGATCGCAGGCAGATGCTGCGCATGGCTCCGGACGGCGCCTCAGGGCTCGATGTTCTGGACTGGAACGGCGCCGCCGGCCCGTGGCGCGCCGATGCCGCGCATGCCCCTGCGGACTCGGTGGTCGAAGCCTTCGGCTGCGGGCTTCCCGCGGCCTATCTCGATGCGATGCAGGCTAAGCCGATGCCGCCGCCATGGATCAATCTCGAATACCTTTCGGCCGAGCCGTGGGTCGACGATCATCACGGCCTGGCGTCGCCGCAGCCGCAGCGGCCGCTGACACGGCATTTCTTTTTCCCCGGCTTCACCGCGGACAGTGGCGGGCTGCTGCGCGAACGTGGGCTGCTTGCCGACCGCGACACGTTCGTCGCCGACGCATCAGCGCGCGCCGCGCTCTGGCGTTCTCTCGACATCGATCCGCCGCACCCGCGTGCGCTGCTCGTCTCGCTGTTCTGCTATCCCACGCCGGCGCTGCAGGCGCTGCTCGACGCTTGGTCGAACGGCAACGCGCCGGTCGCGTGCATCGTCGCCGAAGGCGTCGCCGAGCGCGCAATCGACGCCTGGGCCGGTGCACCGCTGCACGTACCGGGCGCCACCTGCCAGCGGGGCAAGCTAATGGTATCGCGCGCCCGCTTTTCTTCGCAGGACACCTATGATCGGCTGCTGTGGGCGTGCGACTTCAACGTCGTGCGCGGCGAGGATTCGTTCGTGCGCGCGCTGTGGGCGGGCAGGCCGATGGTGTGGCATGCGTATGTGCAGGCCGGCGGCGCGCACCTGGCCAAGCTCGACGCGTTCCTCGGGCGCTACGAGCACGGATTGCCTGCGGATGTGTCCTTCGTCAACCGGACGTTTGCAGGCGCCTGGAACCGCGACGACGGCACAGCGGTAGCCGCCGCGTGGCCGGCCATGCAGGCATCGCTGCCGGCACTGAGCGGGCACGCCCGGCAATGGGCATCGGCACTAGGCGCGCAGACCGACCTGGCGACGCGCTTGGTCCAATTCGTTCAGAAGCTGGTATAATTTTGGGTTTCCCAAAATCGCAATCTGAGCGCAACTTGCTCCCCACTTATCGCACACATTCATTGCACGCTTCAGTGCATACCTAGCAGGCAAGCCATGAAAACAGCACAGGAAGTTCGCGCCGGCAATGTCATCATGATCGGCAAGGATCCGATGGTCGTGCAGAAGGCCGAGTTCAACAAATCCGGCCGCAACGCATCGGTCGTCAAGATGAAGCTCAAGAATCTGCTCTCCGGGTCGGGCACCGAGACCGTCTACCGCGCGGACGAGAAATTCGACATCGTGCAGCTCGAGCGCAGGGAAGTGACGTACTCGTATTTCCAGGATCCGATGTATGTGTTCATGGATCACGAGTACAACCAGATCGAGGTCGAGCGCGACAACATCGGCGACTCGCACCACTACCTCGAGGACGGTCTCGAGTGCGAGCTGACGCTCTATGACGGCAAGCCGATTTCGGTCGAGCTGCCCACCTCGGTGGTGCGCGAGATCACCTACACCGAGCCTGCCGTTCGCGGCGACACGTCCGGCAAGGTGCTGAAGCCGGCCAAGCTCGCCAGCGGCCTCGACGTGCAGGTCCCGCTGTTCGTCGCCACCGGCGACAAGATCGAGATCGACACGCGCACCGGCGAGTACCGCCGCCGCGTCTAGCGCATCGCGAGCGACACGATGGATGGGCGCCGCCGGGCGCGCACTCGCCGCAGCGCCCGCGTCGACGGGGTCCCCGCACTGCACATCGACGGCGATGTCGCGATGCTGCGCCTCGAAAGACCGGCCGAGCACAACCGCATCGACCCCGACGATATTCCGCTGCTGCGCGCGCACCTGAAGACGGTACTGCGCACGCGCGACGTGCGTGCGCTGGTCATCACCGGCAGCGGAACGCGCACCTTCAGCTCGGGCTACACCGTCGATGCGATCGCCGACCGGCTCGACCGCGGCTTCGAAGACCTGCTTGACGCAGTAGAGCACTTCCCGCTGCCGACGTTGTGCGCCCTCAACGGCAGCGTTTATGGAGGCGCCACCGACCTCGCCCTGTGCTGCGACTTCCGCATCGGAGTGCGCGGCTCGCGCATGTTCATGCCCTCGGCGCGCTTCGGGCTGCACTACTATCCGGGCGGCCTGCGCCGCTACGTCGCGCTGCTCGGCGCCGCGCAGGCCAAGCGCCTTTTCCTCACCGCGCAGACCATCGACGCCGACGAAATGCTGCGGATCGGGTTTCTCACCGAGCTCGTGCCGAAAAAGGCGCTTACGGCCACGATAGAGGAGTATCTGGACGCCATACGAGCCTGCGATGCCGACGTGGTGCGCTCGATGAAAAAGCAGATCGACCTGATCGCGGGCGGCGATCGGGAAGCCGCGCAATCGCGGACCGCCTACGAGCGATCACTGCGATCGCCGGCACTGCGTATGCGACTCGCGGCGCTGCGCTCGCGGCGCTAGCTGCAATCGTCTTTGCCGTCTTGTAGACAGACTGGCGCATGGCTACACTACGCGCCATTTCCTACAGGAACCACCATGAAAAAATTCCGGATTGTCGCTGTCCTCGCCGCGCTCGGCGTCTGCGCGGTCTGGGTACCCCGCGCCGTTGCGCAGGACAAGGCTGCCGTCAAGCGCGGCCTGTACCTGGTAACCCTCGGCGGCTGCAACGACTGCCATTCGCCGAAATTGATGACGCCGCAGGGCCCGCAGCCGGATTCGGCACGCCTGCTTTCCGGTCACCCGGCGAACGTGCAGGTCGCGCCCATCGCGCCGGGTACGCTGTCACCGGGGAAGTGGGTCGCGATGACCAATGGCGATTTCACGGCGTGGGCCGGTCCGTGGGGGATCAGCTTCGCAGCGAACCTCACGCCCGACAAGGCGACCGGATTGGGCGGATGGACCGCCGAGCAATTCATCCAGTCGACTCGCACGGGCAAGCACCTGGGAGTCGGACGACCGATCCTGCCGCCGATGCCGATTGCTTCGCTGGCGACATTGACCGATGCCGACCTGAAAGCGATTTTTGCCTACCTCAAATCGATCAAGCCGATCTCCAACCAGGTGCCTCCACCACTTCCGCCGGGAAAGTAACGACAGCGTAGGCAGTGCTAAGGTCCGATCGTCGTGCGCACGCCGCCGAATTGCCCCTGCAGCTTGGTGCAGGCCTGACTTTGCGCGTTGAACTGACCCGATATCCCTGCTCGGTTCACCTCGATTTCGCTGACGGTGAATGGACCGTGATCGCCGTTGGCGCATGAAAAATCGCCGACAATCGTGCCCAGATGCCCGTCCTGCTGGTAGCTGCCGCTGTAGTTGCAACTGCCGCCGCTGACGCCGGCCGCGAAAATCGATGTCACCGATCCGGCCTTGCCGATCTGCAGCGTCGCAAGTTGGCTGACGGGACCTTCGAGCGCTGATGGTGTACAGCCGCTTGCGCTGAACACGAAGCCGCCGAAGAAGCTTCCGGACACATCCACACCCTGCAGGAACTGGCGCATCAACATCTTGTTGACCGTTACACCATTCACCGTATACGTCAGGTTCGCGCTCGTCGGCGTCAGGACGTCGAGCGAGAGCATGCCGACTTTCTGGCGCGTGACGCTGTTGGGGAAAAATGCCCCCGAGCCATAGTAGGTACCGGTGGTCGCGATGAGATCGCCGCTGAACAGATAATCGCCGGCGCTAAGTTGGCCCTGCAACACCGCAGTCGATGTGAACCACTGCGGGTTGCCGTTGGCATCGTAAACAAAGAGGTCGATGAAGAGCGTGTTGCCCTGGTGAAGGATCGCCGCGCCCCACCCCGATTCGGTCGGCACCCACCATTGGTCGCTGAGATTTGGTAATAGCGCGGCGCGCACTGGCAGCACCAAGGCGATCAACACAACAAAACCAAGTCGGCGCAAATGTCCCATCTCGCCCTCCCGTGGACCTGCCCCGCGCATGCGAACGATGCGCTCGTCGTACGACCCGAATGATGACTGCGAAGTAGCTGATTATCAAGGATCTGTCGCTTGTCGGCCCTTGAGGCTCGATCGACACGCAGCCCGCGTTCATATGGCGTGAGTATCGGCGGCGCTGGATAGCCGATTCGCGCCAAGTCCAAAACCCGTGGCCCGGCGGGCGTTTTCAGTGAAAAATGGCGACGATGCCGCTCGCCGGCCGCGATGCCTCGGGGCTGATCGTGTTGGTGGGTGGCGGCGGAAGGAGCAAAGCATGTCGGGATCGATCAGCGCTGCACCTCCAAACACAGACGGCAGCCTTCCGCGCCGCAGCCCGGACGCCATCCGCTACATCCTGTTGCGAAAGCTCGCGTCGGGCCTTCGGCACGCCCTGATGGGCGAGCTTCAGACACTGCAATTCAACGCGGAACTTTGCGCGCAGATGCTACAAGGCGGACGCGGCGGGGGCGAGTTGGCATCACACTTGAACCGCCTGCCAGCACAAACCAAGGCGGCGACGGCGACCTGCCGCGCGGCCGTCGAATGGCTGCGTCCCGATTCCAACGGCAGGGCACCTCTGGGCGAGGTATTCGACACGTGCGTCAAGCTCGCCGGCGACGACTGGATGCTGCGTGGCGTCGGAACGTGCATATCGATCGCCCATGCGGAGCGTTCGGCGGTGGTCGCGAAGGCGCCGTCCAGCGAAATGATCGTCGCCTCGTTGCTCACCCTGGTGGATATTCGAGACAGCTTGCTCGACATCCACGCCGACGCAAGCCTCAGCGGCGAGTGGGTGACCGTGCGCATGAGCGCCGCGCCGCCCTCCAGACAAGCGTCGCTCACCATTCCACCCGTGTACGCGAGACTGGGATTCGATGACGTGCTCGCGCTCGCCGCCGAGAACGGTGTGGAGTGCCGCTACGATGCGGCGGAGAGTTCGGTCGAGCTGCGACTACCGAGCGGTGCGCCCGCGCCGGCAGGACGCGACGTCTTGTAGCCTAGTGCCGGTCCCACTGCGGCGGGCCGGAGTAAGGATACGCACTCGAAATCTGGCGACCCGATGAAATGCGATGGTCGAGCTCGCGCGGCAGGTTGGGATACTCGCCTGGGCCGAAGGTTCGGCATTCACCTTCGAAGTTGGCATCGCTGCAGAACACCCAGTAGCCGCTTTCCACCCTCAGCGATCCCGCTCGATCGTTGAACCCGTTGCGATCGAGATTGCGCACGACATCGCCACCGATCGGGAAAGCACGACCCTGGAAGTCGTGACCCTCGTAGAGTACGGCTTGCGCATAACGGCCACCTTGCGGCGGCGGCACGGCGTACGCTTGCGGTCGATACGCGGGCGCTACGGTTCCCTGTTGCGGATACGGCGGGGGGACGCCGCCGGCATAACGGGCGTCGCCCACCTCACGCAGCGATGAGATGTTGCGCACGAAGTTGCCGTCCATGCGCGGGTAACGACCGGGTGGCATCTGAATGCATCCACCGCCGAAATTCGCATCGCGGCAGACTTCCCATACGCCTTCGCGGACGATCGCCGACTGCACCCGATCGTTCATTCCGGTGCCATCTAGACTGCTCACTTCCGAGTTGACGCGCATGCTGTTGCCATGGAAATCGACGTCCTCGTAGAGGATGATCTCGCCGGCGCGAACGGCGGTGGCCGTCGAGAGCAATGCAATGAGCATCATGGGGCGAATGCGCGCATTCATGTTCAGCCTCGGAAGTTGGTGAGTTGACCCGCCGGGAACCGCGGCAGCGCTACGATTGTTTCTTCTTGGCCGGAACCTTCGCACCGGAACGACGTGCTTCCGACAATCCGATTGCGATCGCCTGTTTTTTGTTTTTTACTTTCTTTCCCGTGCTTCCGCTGCGTAACGTCCCATGCTTGCGCTCGTGCATGGTCTTTTCCACTTTGTCTTGTGCCTTCTTGCCGTATTTGGTCGCCATGATCGTCCTCAGCAGTGAAAGGGATCCCGACTCGGGATGTCGAGCCAAGTTAAGCAATCCGGCGACGGGCCGGCATCGGCTTTCGACTGATTTGAGCGTAGGACAGCGCGAAAGCGCCGCCCCGCCACACGTCGGCACTTGAGCCCGACGCGGGCAGCGTGTAGAGCCGGATGGCACTGCCGCGTTCCTACGCGCATTTCGGTTGCTCCTACGACCAATTCAGTCGGGTTCCGCTTTCATCACGGTCGCCCCGCCGATAGGCTTTTCGCACCGTGCCATCCCGGCACCTCAGGAGACCGAAGTGGATGACCATTTGGACACTGATGTAACGCATGTAACGCGGGCTTCGCCGAACCAGGATCCGATCACCGGCGCGCCAGGGGCGCACCCGGTAGGCGTCGGCGTCGGCGCGGCGACCGGGGGCATCGCTGCGGGTGCGGCTGCGGGAACGCTCGCCGCAGGCCCGCTAGGTACCGCGATCGGCGCGGCGGTTGGCGCCGTGGTGGGCGGACTCGCCGGGAAAGCGGTGGCGGAACACTACGATCGCACGATCGAGGAACAGTATTGGCGCGGCGCCTATGCAGACGAGCCCTATTATCAGCGCGGAAAAACTTTCGATGATTACGCGCCCGCGTATCGGCTGGGCGGCGAGGCGTACGGGCGGCACGGCGGTACTTCATTCGAGAATTTCGAGGACGAGCTGGCGGACGAGTACAAGCGTTCGCATGGGACGTCGCGTCTTAGCTGGGATGAGGCTCGACCCGCGACCTACGCGGCATGGCACAGACTGCGCGGCGATGTCGTCTGACATCGCGTGGACATGCGGCGTTACGCGGGTTCTGGATCGCGGTTCATTCTCCATTTCTCATTTATTGAAGGAGTGCAATCATGAGCATAGTCTGGATTATTCTCATCGGTTTCGTCGTAGGGCTGCTGGCCAAGATGTTGACTCCGGGTCGAGACCCGGCCGGTTTCTTCATCACTGCTGCGCTCGGTATCGCAGGTTCGCTGCTCGCAACCTACGGCGGCCAGGCGTTGGGGCTTTATCGCGCAGGCGAGCCGGCAGGATTCATCGGGTCGCTCATCGGGGCAATCGTCCTGCTCGCGATCTATCATCTCGTCCGGCGCCATCCGACGACCTGATCGCAGAACCAATCGAGCGAAGGCGGCATCGGCCGCTCTCGCACCCGAAGGAGAAGAACATGGGGCTGATGGATATCCTGCAGCAATACACCAATGGTGCGAGTGCGGCGGATGCGAACGCCGCACGTACGCACTTCGATCAGGTCGCGAGCGCGGCGCCGACGGAGGTGCTGGGACAAGGAGTCGCCGACGCTTTCCGCGACGAAAGCACGCCCTCCTTCGGCGCAATGGTTGGACAGATGTTCGGGCAGTCCGACCCGCAACAGCGCGCCGGGGTGCTCAACGAGCTGTTGCGGTCGGTAGGTCCCGGCGTGCTTGCAGCGCTCGGCGGTGGCTTGCTCGGCCGGTTGTCGAATTCCTCCGCCGCCAGCACACCTCAAGTGACGCCCGAACAGGCGGCGAAGGTGACTCCGGAGCAGGTCCAGGAAATCGCAGCGCACGCAGAGCAGCACAACCCGGGCGTACTCGACCAGATCGGCGGCTACTATGCGCAGCACCCCGACGTCGTGAAAACGCTGGGCAGCGCGGCGCTGGCGATCGCGCTGGCGGGCGTCGCCAGCCGAATGCGCCGCTGACTGAACAGGCAGGAGGACTCGGCGCATGAAGCGGTGCGTGGACGACTCGCGCGCACAGGCTGTTCTTCGCCATGGTGCACCGCAAGCGATCCTCGGTTTCGCTGGCTATTCCCTACCCCACTCCCGTACGGTAGCCCTCGGGTAGGGTCCAAGCGCTTTCATACAAAATAATCCGCATCCGGACGATAGCCGCGCCGCCGCGTCCTCAAGAATCGGCTCGCCCCAAGCCGGATTTCTTTGCACAACGCGTCGGCGGCGGGCAGCGATCGGATCCCGCGGAAGCGTTAGTCAGATGCCGACGCTTGAGGTGCCCAGGTCGCCTTCCGGTCCGGGGTGGCGACGTATGCATGGACGATCGTGCATGTAGCCACGCTGCCTTGGCTAGGACCGTCCGGCGCCTGGATCGTCACCCTGACCTCTGTCACGCATACTCCGAGCTGCTCTTCGATCGAACGAAGCATGACCGCAAGCGCGGGACCCGCCCGGTCGCAAAGCTCGCGCTCCGCCTTCGCAAGAAGTTCGAACTCGGTGCTTGATTTCGACATTCTGGCCTCTCAAAAGAGCGCGCCGCCCCGGTGTCGATTCCCGGGGACCGCCACTACTTCGGACGCTTCTTGCGTCCTTCGCATAAGATATATATTGCGTTCCCGCAATTAAAGTGCCATAGCGGCCCTAGGGATAGGGCCAAAGTGCTCTACTCCATACGTGCCCGGCGTGCACAATGTCGGCGACATTTATAGGTCCACACAGGTAGATGCCAAAAGAACCCCAAAGAAAGAGCAGACGCGGACAATCGTTTGCAGCACGCCCGACGCCGCGCGCATTGGCAAAAGCGAAAACCGGGATCCAGGGACTCGATGAAATAACCGGTGGCGGCCTTCCGCGCAACCGCACGACGCTGGTTTGCGGAAGCGCGGGATGCGGCAAGACGATGCTCGCGATGGAGTTTCTGGTTCGCGGCATCGCCGAGTTTGGCGAGCCCGGAGTTTTCATGTCCTTCGAAGAAAGCGCAGACGAGCTCGGACAGAACGTCGCTTCGATTGGCTTCGATGTGCCGGCGCTGGTCAGACAGAAAAAGCTGTGCATCGACTACGTGCGGGTCGTGCGCAGCGAAATGGAGGAATCGGGGGATTTCGACCTCGAAGGTATGTTCATCCGGCTCGGCCTGGCCATCGACGCGGTTGGGGCCAAGCGCGTCGTGCTCGATACGCTCGAAGCGCTGTTCGGCGGATTCTCCAACCTGGGGGTATTGCGCGCTGAGCTGCGCCGGCTGTTCGATTGGCTCAAGGAACGCGGCGTGACCGCGGTCATCACCGGCGAGCGCGGTGAGGGCACGCTCACCCGGCATGGCCTCGAGGAATACGTATCGGATTGCGTCATTCTGCTCGACCACCGCGTCGTCAACCAGCTCTCGGCGCGGCGACTACGCATCATCAAATACCGGGGTACCCTTCATGGCTCCGACGAATATCCATTCCTGATCCGCGAAAACGGAATCTCGGTGATTCCGATCACGTCGCTCACTCTCGATCACACGGCTTCGACCAAGGTTGTTTCGAGCGGGATACCGAGCCTGGACAAGGTGCTCGGCGCGCGCGGCTTCTACCGCTCGAGCACCATCATGCTTACCGGTGCGGCGGGAACCGGAAAGAGCAGCATTGCCGGACATTTCATCGCCGAGGCCGGCCGCCGCGGCGAGCGCTCGCTATACATGGCACTGGAGGAATCGCAGAGCGAGATCGTGCGCAATACGCGCTCGATCGGCATCGACATGACGCCCCTGATACGCCGTGACATGTTGCGCTTTCATGTGGCGCGGCCGACGGCCTACGGGCTAGAGATGCACCTCGCGTCCATCCACCAGGCCGCCATGGAATACAGGCCCAGCGTCATGGTCGTGGACTCGGTGACGAGTCTGCTGCCGATGGGTGCGGGACCCGAGGTGACTTCGATGATTGTGCGGCTCATCGACTTCCTGAAGATGAACGGAATCACCGTAGTGATGACCGCGCTGGTCGATTCAGTCAAGGACGCGGATACCACCTCGGTCAATGTCTCTTCGCTCGTCGATGTCTGGTTGATGCTGAGCAACCACGACATCGATGGCGCGCGAAGGCGCACACTGTCGGTGGTGAAAGCCCGCGGCATGGACCACTCGAACCGTACCCACGAGCTTACGATTTCGAACAGGGGTGTCCAAATCGTGCACGACGCCGCGCCGGGGACTAGATCTTGACCGCCCGTCGGAAAGCGCCATCGGGAAAAGCCGCGGGCGCGGCGGACGGCTACGTGCTCTACCTTTATGTCGCGGGAGAGACGCCAAAGTCGACAGCCGCGCTCGCCAACCTCAAGGACATCTGTCGACTGCATATGCCCGCCGGGCATCGCATCAAAGTGATCGACCTGCTCAAGAATCCGAAGCTGGCGCGCGATCACCAGATACTTGCGCTTCCGACACTCGTTCGCGAGTTGCCGACTCCTGTGCGCAAGATCATTGGTGATCTTTCCAACACGGAGCGGGTGCTGGTCGGTCTGGATATCAAGACCGCACGATGACTTCCGCACGCGTGGCAAAGACCGCGCAATCCAGGCACTCACGCAAGCACGCGCCGCCGCGTCGGAAATCAGCGACAGCTGAGGGTGCGCCAGGCGTCATTCCGATGGCCGGCGCGCTCAGCGCAGAGGCGGAGGAGACGCTCCAAGCAATCCGCGCGGGCCAGGTCGATGCCCTGGTGATCAAGGGGAGCGACACCGACCAGGTCTATGCGCTTCGAAGCTTCATCGAGATTCAAAGGACACAGACTCGGCTGAAGAGCGCCGGCGCCGCGCGCCGGCGTTCGGAAGCGCAGCTCAGGACCCTCGCGGAGGAGCGCGAGCGCCTGTTTCAGGACTTGCACGACGGATGCATCCAGTCGGTCTATGCGGCGCGCCTCAATCTGGAAGCGTGTCTTCCGCTGATGGCAACCGATCCCGAGAAAGCCACCCGGATGATCGCCGAATCAACGGTCGCGCTGAACCTTGTCATCCAGGAGCTCCGGTCCTTCATCAATGGGCATCGGCTGCAAATCGCCGGTGAGGATCTGGGCACGCATCTGGAAACCGCGGCGCGCGCTGCGGCGAATCACGGATTGGACATCAAGATCGATATCGACCCCGACGCGATCGCCGCACTGACTTCGCCGCAAGCGTTTCACGTGCTGCAGATCGTGCGCGAGGGAATAAGCAACGCCTCGCGCCATGCCAGGGCGGCGACGGCGCGCGTTTCACTGCGCAAGCGACGCGGGTCGCTGTGCCTGGAGATCGTAGACGATGGCAGTGGCTTCGTTGCGCGCAAGGTCAACAAGTTCGGGCTTGGACTGCACCATATCCAGGCCCGCGCGCGCAAGCTCGGCGGGGCCGCGAAAGTGCAATCGTCTCCGAACCGAGGAACGCGCATCACCGTGACTTTCGGAAAGGCCTGAGGCGCTCGACACTATGAAGTCGAGAATCAGTGTGATGCTGGTCGACGATCACGAGGTGGTGAGGGCGGGACTGCGCGCGCTCTTTGCCCAGAACGCCGATCTCGACGTCGTCGCCGAAGCGGGGGGCGTTGCCGATGCGATCGAGAAGGCGGCGCTACACCGCCCGGACGTTGTGCTCATGGACTTGCGCCTGCCCGACGGCACCGGCATCGAGGCATGCCGCGAAATTCTTTCGGCCAACGCCGCCGCGCGTGTATTGTTTCTCACGTCGCATTCGGACGAAGACGCCGTTGTCTCGACGATCCTCGCCGGCGCGGCCGGCTATCTGCTCAAGGAAGTCGGGGCCCAGGTGCTGCTGGGGGCGATTCGTCTCGTCCATGCCGGGCAATCGATACTCGACCCCAAGGTTGCGAAAGCCGTCGTCGAGCGGATATCGATTCTGCAGGGCGATTCGAAGGCCGCCAACAAGCAGGTGAAGGACGGCCTTTCGCCGCAGGAACGACGGATCCTGGCGTTGGTGGTGAAGGGAAAAACCAACAAGGAAATCGGAAAGGCGCTGGGGCTGAGCGACAAGACGGTCAAGAACTATCTCAGCAACGCCTTCCAGAAAATGCATGTCGGACGCCGCTCGCAGGCGGCCGCCCTTTTCGAGCGCGACGCGGGCAGATAAACGGGCCCTTTTGCCCGTCAAGAAGGCTTCGCGACCGCTATGTGCGGTTGCGGACAGACACCGGCCTATCATCCGCGGCATTGTGTGAAGCTCCCGAGCTTCCGCGCGTGGCGTACAGATGAATCTTGTCGATCCTTTGCCGTCCGAGCATGCAGTGCACCCGCCAGCGGCTGCGAAGCCACTCCTGGCGCCCGTCGACCTGACCCTCACTCCTGCGGATCCTTCTCCCAAGGTCGACGCACGCGGGCTCGCGCTGGGGATCCTGGCCGTGCTGGCATCGGTCTTTACCTTGTCGTGGGCGCAGGCCTTCATCGTTCCGCTGCTATTGGGCATCATCATTTCCTACACGCTGAATCCCGTCGTGGTCTGGTTGGAAGCGATCAAGATTCCGCGCGTGCTCGGGACGTTCTTCGTCATGGCAGGCGTAATCGCTGCGCTCGCGCTCGGCACCTACGCGTTGCGCGGTCAGATACAAACGGTAGTCGAGGAGCTACCCGAGGCGGCGAGTAAGTTCTCTGCTGCGCTCGCTCGCCTGCAGATCGGCCAGGTCGGCAATCTGCAGAAAATGCAGAGCGCAGCGAGCGTAGTGGAAAAGGCGGCCGCCCAGGCGGCAGGCGCTCCCGCAGTTGCCCGTCAGGCTGCAACGCACGTCATCGTCGACCAGCCCATGTTCAAGCTCAGCAGCTTTCTGTGGACAAGCTCCATGGGCGCAATCGGCGTGGTCGGCCAGGCCGCGATGGTGGTCATCCTGGTTTTCTTCCTGCTGCTCGGTGGCGATACCTTCAAGCGGAAACTGGTGAGGGTGACCGGACCCTCGCTATCGAAACGAAAGATCACCGTACACATCCTTGACGACATCAACGGGTCGATCCAGAAGTACATGCTCATGCTGCTGGTCACCAACCTGATGGTGGGGTTGCTCAGCTGGATCGCATTTCGATGGATCGGTCTCGACAATGCCGGCGCGTGGGCGGCAGGTGCCGGCTTGCTGCACATCGTGCCTTACCTGGGTCCGGGAGTGACCGCACTCGCGGCGGGAATGGCCGCCTTCATGCAGTTCGAATCGTTTGCGATGGCGCTGCTGGTCGCGGGCGCTTCCTTGGCGATCGCCACGCTGGTCGGGACCTTCGTCACTACCTGGATGACCGGCCGCATTGCGAACATGAACACCGCAGCCGTATTCATCTCGCTGCTGTTCTGGGGATGGCTGTGGGGTGTTTGGGGAATGCTGCTTAGTATCCCGATCATCGTCATCGTCAAGGTCGTGTCGCAGCACGTGGAGCAGCTGCAACCCTTCGCTGAGCTACTCGGGGACTGATCGGCACGGGGGCACGCTGCGCTGCAGCCTCGTCCCCGTTGATTTGCAAATCTCGGATGTCTGACGTGTCACCACGCGCGCGAGCCGCACAAAACAGAGCAGCCCAGCGCTGGTACGTCTATCTCCTGCTTTGCCGCAACGGAGCGGTTTATACCGGGATCGCTCGGAATACAGCAGCGCGCTACGGACAGCACGCTACCGGCACCGGGGCACGCTATACCCGCGCCAATCCACCGCGCCGACTGCTTTGCAAGTTCGCCTGCCTGAACCAGTCAGAAGCTTCTCGTATCGAGGCAGCGATCAAAAAACTGACCGCCCTGGATAAGCGGAGACTGGTAGGGAAGTCCGGTCGCCAGATGCGTCGATTCTTGTTCGATTGAGAGTTCGCATGTAATGGCGCCAGGGGCGGCAAAGAATACCGCGCGCTGCTCGATAGATCGAGGGTTGGTATTGCCCGTGCGCAGGGCCAGCGGCCGAGTGCGCGTCGGCGTGGCGCGTCGCCGAGCGTGTCAGCAATGCCCGCGACTGCCGATCCCAGACACCTTGTGACCACGCGCGGCATCGGCCGGGCGCTCAGGGGGTGCTTGAGGTCGTCGCCCTCTAGGTGAGCAATAATCCTGCCACGTGTGGCATACCAGTTGCTTACTGCGCAGGGCTGGCGCTGCGAATACATGCGGGTTCTCCTCCTCCCCGCAAAGTGCAAGTGCCTCGCCCCCGGCGCGCACCCCTCGTGCCGGGGGCGTTGTTTTTGGAAAATTGCGAAGTCCGACCCCGTTAAAAGAGGTCGCGCTCCGAGGCGCTGAGATGCGTCGCGAATTGCGCGCGTGGTAAGGTGACTTTTGGTTCGCGGCTTCTATTGTCTGCCGAGCCTGCCAGCTTCTTCTCGCGCGAGATACGGCAACGACCTGGGCGCCACCCTGAACGTATCGCAACGCGGAAGGCGTGAAGCGCGCTTGTTGGCCCCTCGCGATTGATGTAAAAGTAAGCGTTGCCTTCAGCGTCGTGATGAGTGGTAGCCATCCCCAAACATCCGCAATCGGGGCATATCCGCATCCTGACAGGGATGTGGGGCTTGGACGTCGAACGTTCATCGAGCATCGCGCCTGCCTTTCCGGCATCGCTTGCATCTGCAGTGCCCCGCCGTGATTCGAGCGAACCACCATGCCGCGTCGTGTTACGGCCTGGCCGATGCCGTCTCGTTCCGGTCATCGTGGCGGCGCTGATCAATCTAGCCCTGCCGATGGGATCGTGGGCGCAGGACACCGCGACCGGAGCCGTGGTCGTGCCGGGGCCCGAACCTGCCGTTGCAGGCCCGCCCGCCGTGCCAGGCGCCCCGTGGTCGATCCTGGATCGCGTGCAGATCGACCTGGGTTACACCTACGACGACAACGTTACCCGCGGCCGGGCCGCCGATGAGATCCTGATGGACCAGCTGCTCGGCCTGAATTTGAGCGCCGGCGGTGCGTTGCGCATCAACGACCATACCCGACTCGTCCTGACCGGTCTGCTCAACGGAGAAAAGTTCAAGACCTACAACGGATTGTCAAACCTGTCCGGCGGTCTGCAGGCAGAACTCCAGTACCGCCCATCCGGGGCTTTCGACGCTGTGACCTTTGGCGCCTTCGCACGCGGCTGGCTGGACAACTACGACTCGCACCTGCGCGACGGCAGCCATTTCGCTCTTGGCGTGAACGCGCAGGGCGCCCTGACCGACCGCATCAGCATCTATGGCGAACTCGCGTGGAACCGGCGCGAAGCCCAGAGCGAAGTGTGGGACCTGAACTACTATTCCGCGCGCGTAAATCTCGACTATGCGTTCGGCCGCAGTGGCACCGCATATCTCACCGGCGAATACCGGCGCGGCAGCACGGTGTCCGACGGCCACCCCACACTCGTGAACGTGAGCCTGGCGCAGGTCTTCGTGCTGGACGACGCGTTTCCCGGCAAGCAACTGTATGCCTACCGCTACGACGCCCGTACGTGGGTGGGCACGCTCGGCTACAACGTGCCGCTGGGTCGACGCGCCACGCTCGACATCTCCTGGCGACGCGCGCAGGGAACGCCGATCGACCAGCCGGACTTCGACGTGCAGGGTTCGCTGCGCTATATCGACAATCAGTATTCGATGTTCTTTCTCACGGTCTTCTAGATGGTCCACACCATGGCATTCACCCGTGTTCCCGGCCTTGTCGCCGCTGCCGCCGCGGTGCTGCTGGCCTCGTGCGGCGGCGGCGGGAGCCCGGGCGATATCCACCCCGGAACCGACCCCGTGCAGGTGGCGGGCGAGCCGAACGCTTTTCTGCTATTTCCCAATCCGCAGGCACAGCCCGACGGCTCGCTGCAGACCGACACGCCGGCCTACGCGCAAGCCTATTATGCCGCCATCGATCCGAACAATACGAAGGACACGTTGGCCAAGTGGAAGGCGGCCAACGGTTTCGACACCGGGACCGGCACGCAGGTGACGGCCGTGTTCGGTGACTCACGCGACCTGGGCTTCGGGCGGCGCATGACCGCGCGCCAGAACCCCGACGGCACACTTGCCTTCTTCGTCGAAAATTACCTGGTGAAGACGGGCGCGGCGTACGGCTTTTCGCCGATCAACCTCGAGGCCGCGATCGTGCGGGATCCGAAGTCGCTGGTATACCTCGCCGGCATCGAATTCAGCCCGGGCCCGGCGGGCGGAGCCAGCTTCGCAAAATTCTACAGTTTCAATGTCGATACCGGCGTGCGAGAAACCACGGTGGACATCGATGGCCGCGGCGACAAAGCGATGCCCGGACCGTGTCTCACTTGCCATGGCGGGAGAGCTGATGCACTGACGCCACCGGACGCGTCGGGCAAGCCGCACTTCAACCTGCTGCAGAACGCAGTGTCGAGGACCCGCGGCGACGCGCAGGGACAGCTGGCGCCGTTTGAGGTCGGTACCTTCCAGTTCTCCACGACGTCCGGCTATACGCGCGCGGAGCAGGAAGCCGTTCTGAAGACGATGAACAGGATGGTCCTCTGCGCATATCCGCTCGCCGCGCCGTCGCCACTTCCGGAAGATGCCTGCCGACGCCTGGCGAGCTCAGGCGAGTGGCAAGGCACCGCCGCCACGCTCCTCAAATTGTCCTACGGCGGCGACGGCCTGCCCAACCCCGCTTATGCGGATCTGAACGTCCCCACGTCGTGGACGGCGGCCGGCCAGACCTCGCTTTACACAACGGTGATCGCACCTTCGTGCCGCGTCTGTCACATCCTGCGCGGAACAGGCATGCAGTCGGACATCGATTTCACGACCTACGAGAAATTCCAGCCGTACGCCGATCGAACGTTTGCGACCGTCGTCAATCGCGGCAACATGCCGCTGGCGAAGCTTGTGTACGACCTGTTTCATGCTTCGCCGGGAGAAGGAGCGCTGGCGGATTTTCTCGGCAGCCAGGGCTTTGTGGCGCGCGATGCCAGCGGAAAACCGCTTCGGCCTGGCCGTCCGATCGCCGATCCCGGGCCCGATCGCGCGCTCCGGCAGGGTGCTACCCGCCTGACCGGCAACGCGAGTCTGTATGCGAACACGTACGCATGGTCGATCATGTCGGTCCCGAACGGCTCGCTTCCCGCCACTCTGACCGACGCCAACGAGGCGCAACCCACCTTCAATGCGGCGAGCGACGGGACCTACGTGCTCAGTCTCACCGTCGGCAACGACTTGGCCCAGAGCGCGCCGAAATTGCTGACGCTGGTGGTGAGCAACGCGCTGACTCCGGCGCCCAACGCGATCCGTTTCTCCGACATCAAGGCGATCCTTCAGGACGGGACCAAATGCCAGGGTTGTCACGCTCCTGCTGGTCCGTTCCCGACGCCGATTTATTTCACCAACGAGGACCGCGATGGCGATGGCATCACAGGCACCGCGATCGACGACGCCTGGTACTACGCCGAGGTGAGGAGTCGCATCAATTTCGAGGAGATCGCCGCCAGCGAGCTCCTGCGCAAACCCTCAGGGCTGCATCATCGCGGCGGACGCGGCGACGGCTTCGACACAAGCGCGGCGCCCGGGCAAGCGGCGCGCGCGAAATACGATGTCTTCCTCAACTGGGCGCTCAACGGCGCGCCGCAGTAGCGCTTGCGGGCACGATCAATACGGACGCCGCGGACGAAGGTAGTTGTTGCTCGGGAACACGAACGGCGGCGACCGGCCCACCAGCGCCTCGATAAGCATCAGCTCCTGGTCGGTGTGATTGATGAAGGGCGCGGCGCGGATGTTCTGCCCGGGCTGCTCCGCGCCCAGAATGTAGAGCGGCCGGTCGTGCTGGCGGGACACCACGGTCTCGCGACTCGTCGGATCGTTCACTGCGACGATGTCGGTCGTCCCGTAACACGTGCAGAAATAGGTCTGCTCGGGATCCGATTCCATGTAGACACCCGTTCCGCGAATGCCGATCGACGCGTTCTTCGTCGTCATGCGCACGGGCCTGCCGCTCGGAAATACCGACAGGATCTTCCCCGTCAGCATCTGGGTGGCCGACACGATCATGGAATCGGTTTGACTCGCCTCCAGCGTCACGTGACTCTCGCTGCGCTGGATAAAGGCACTTTCGCCGACAACGTAGATGACCTCGCTGTTCGTCCCGGTTTTCACGGTTGCGCTGGCAGCAATCGGCGTGTCAGCGTTGGCCGGCTGGCCGTTGACTAGCACTTCGCCTTCAATCCGGTAGATCGACTTCCCCGGCGGTAGCGGAGCCGGCCGCGCGCCGAGCACCTGAGCGCTCGCTCCGCGGCTCCAAAGCGCGCTCGAGAACAGCCCGGCGGCGAGCGCCTTGATCAGCAGGCGACGCCGCGGATCTTCGTCATTCTTGTTCCAACGCATCGGTGCACTCTCGCTAAAGCCGGTGTCATTCTGGCCGGTTGGCCACGGCAGGTCAAAGCCCGTGGCATCGCCCGGCCCGAGCACACGCGCCACCGCGACGAATGCTCGTGCCTTCAGATTCGCGATTAGGCGCCCCTGCCGGTGCAGGGGTTCCGGCGAATATTCCCCAAGCGGCCCGGCATCTTTTATGCTTGGCGCATCCGTCAGCATAGCGTGTGCCCCCGTCGTGCCGATCGCCCGCTGGATTCCGAAGGTTTCACTGAGCGCGCTGGTTCGCGTCGGCATCGGACTGGCGCTGGTTGCCCTCGTGCTCGCCGATGCCGCAGGCTGGAAGGAGCTGCGCGCGCTGACGCAGCTCGAGCGCTGGGCCTACGACGAGCGCGTGCGGCTGTTCCTGCCCGCAACGCCCGACCCGCGGATTGCCATCGTCGACATCGACGAGCGAAGTCTCAATGCCGAAGGGCACTGGCCCTGGGGTCGCGACAAGCTGGCGCTGATGCTGCACGAGCTCTTCGCTCGATATCAGGTCCGCGTGGTGGGCTTCGACATTGCATTCCCCGAGGCGGATCCGAGTTCGGGCATTTCGGTGCTCGACGCAATCGCGGAAAACGAATTGCGCGACGACGCCCCGTTTCATGCCTTTCTGCAGCGGGCGCGCTCGTCACTCGACTACGACCGCCGCTTCGCCGACGAGATCGCGAAGGGTCCAGTGGTCCTCGGCTTTCTCGTCAGTCCGCAGGGCGATCGATCGGGGGTACTGCCACCACCGGCGTTCGCTGCGAGCGCGCTCGCGAACGCGGACTACCGCCATTTCAGTGCCTCAGGGTACAGCGGCAACATCGCACGACTGCAGGCGGCCGCGACCGCCGCGGGACATCTGCAGCCCGCGCTCGACCCCGACGGTGTCACGCGCAGCGTGCCGATGTTCATCCAGGTGGGCGATGGCTTCTTCGAGGCCATGTCGCTGGCCGTCCTACGCGTCTACTTAGGCAACGCGCCGATCAAGCTCGAGACGACCGTCGTAGACGCCGGTGGCCAACCGCAGGGATGGATCCGCTTCGTGCGCGTCGGAGACGCAGTGCGCATTCCGCTAGACGAGCGAATGGCCGCGCTCGTTCCCTATCGCAGCCAGGATGGCTTTCGCTACGTCTCCGCCACCGATGTGATCAGGGGCACGCTGGGCACCAACGCGCTGAAGGACCGGATTGTCCTCGTCGGCACATCTGCACGGGGACTCGTGGATGTTCGCGCGACGCCCACGCGCGAGGATCTGCCGGGTGTGGAGATCCATGCGAGCGTAATCTCCGGCGCGCTCGACAACGCCATGAAGTCACGGCCATCGGAGATGCTTGCAATTTCGGTGCTCACCATTGTGCTCGTCGGCATCCCGCTCGCGGTGCTGTTGCCGCGGCTATCCGCGCTGGCGGCAACGTTGGTGGTCGCCGTGCTGTCCGTACTCCTCATTGGCGTGAACGCGTGGGCGTGGCAGGCGCACAACCTGGTGCTGCCGCTGGCCGGTCCGCTGGTCATGCTGATCGGCCTCTATTTTCTGGACGTCGCTTGGGGCTTCTTCGCCGAAACACGCCACCGGAAGCTGATGACGAACCTGTTCGGCACCTACGTTCCCAAGGAGATCGTCGCCGAAATGGCGAAGCAGCCCGAGAGTTATTCAATGCGCGGCCAGAGCCTGGAGATGACCGTGCTCTTCGCCGACATCCGCGATTTCACTTCGATCTCGGAAAACCGCAAGCCGCGAGACCTGAAGGACCTGATCAACACCTTCTTCACCAGGATGACCGTGTGCATCCAGGACAAGCGCGGCACCGTCGACAAGTACATCGGCGATGCGATCATGGCCTTCTGGGGAGCGCCGGTGCGCGACGCCCAGCACGCGCGGCGCGCGCTCGAGTGCGGCCTCGCCATGCAAAAGGCGCTGCGCGATCTGGACCCGGTGTTCGCGAAAAAGCGCTGGCCCGCGCTGCGCATCGGCGTGGGCATCAATTGCGGAACCATGAACGTCGGCGACATGGGCTCCGAATTTCGCCGCTCCTACACCGTGATGGGCGACGCAGTGAACCTCGCCTCTCGCCTCGAGGGTCTCACCAAGGAATACGGCGTCGGCATCCTGGTTTCCGAGTACGTCGCGCGCGCGGTGCAGGGCTTCGTCTACCGGGAGGTGGACAAGGTACGCGTCAAGGGCAAGCAGGAGGGCGTCGCGATTTTCGAGCCGATCGGCGCGCAAGGCGAAATCGAAGGAGAAATGCTCGCGGAGATCGCCCGCTTCCATCAGGCGCTGGCGCACTTCCGCGCGCAGCGCTGGGACGAGGCCGAAGCGCTGCTGCAGGAGCTCGCGTCAGTCGCGCCGACCGTGAAACTGTACCGCGTCTATTGCGAGCGCGTCGCCAACTTTCGCGCCAGCCCACCCGGTGCCGACTGGGACGGCGTGTTCGGCTTCAGCACCAAGTGAATTACTTTACATGGCGACGCATTCACCGCGAGGTAAACCGAGCTAGTGTCGTACCCGAATCATCCGGCAAAAAAATCCACTATACCCGTTTCCAGGTTGTACATCGCACCGGCGATCTGATCGTGCCTTTCGACTCCATCTCGACAAGCACGGGGCTGTTGTTGCGAATGTTGCTCATCGTCATCTCGACATTGGTGCGCGCGACAGCATCGACAAACGCGTAATTCTTGGACGTCCGTTCCGCACCGTACGCGGTCGCCGCCACCGCCGGTTTAATTTTCGCCAACAAGCCCGTGAGGTTGCCGAGTTCGGCGTTATCGATTGCGCCCTTGATGGCGCCGCAAGCGGTGTGACCCATGACCAGAACCACCTTGGCACCCGCAACTTTGCAGGCGAACTCCGTACTGCCGACGACATCGGGACCCTCGACGTTTCGCTGACCAAATGCCCGCGGATGTCCACGCAGAAGATCGTTGAGGCAGCAGCGAACCGATTCGCTATTGCGCAAGGACGTCGACGGAACGCGGTACCCAAAAAAAGCGGCACTCTTCTTGCCAGAGAGCGCCGCTCACAGCTCGTCGTACGGAGTCAGAGCAGCACTTGCGCCCTCTTCCGTGACCTCGTCTACTACTCTACCCCGTAGTACCCATTAAGGCGTTCCCCGTACTTCTCGTCGTAGGTCGGAACCCTGTCTTCGGAGTACTTGGGCGCTTTCTCAAGCGTCGCTTTGTCGATAGGCACAACGTAGCCCTCGAGCTCCGTGTCATATTTGAGCATCTTCCACGGAATGGGGTATCGATCGGTATCCATGCCCAGGAATCCGCCGAACTCCATGACCGCGTACTGCACCTGCCCGCCTATCTTGTCGATCATCAGGTCATCGATCGAACCCAGCTTGTCGCCCGCGGTATTGAAGACTGCCGTCCCTTCGACTTTATCCGATGAAATTACATTGCCGCTCGTGTCGTTCTTCGTCGCCATATCCATATGCGAACTCCTCGGATCGTGTCGGCCATGCCGACCCCTACGCAGAAATGCGACGCCCTGGCTGTCAGATTCAGCATCACTGATCCAATACCTGCAACGCCGCCCAAGGTGTTTTTTTAGCTCGTACTCCAGGGGCTGTTAATCAGTTAGGGTCTGATTTGGGCGTAGGACTCGCGGCGTCTGCCGCCCTGGAATGCAACGGCCGTCGATGCCCCAGCGCCGTCCACGAAAAAAGGCCCGAAGAGGGAAATCTTCGGGCCGTGTTAGTACCGGATTTGGTGGAGGCGGCGGGAATCGAACCCCGTCTGTTCTCATTGCTACAGGCCGCCACTGCCAAAGTGGAATGGTGCCCTTACCACCATCCTTACCACTTATGGACCAATCGAAGGGTCCCGAGCTACTACGTCGACGATTTTGAGCCGCGATGTCCACCGAGACGTAAAGCTCTTAAAGCCGAGCAGCGCGTATTTCGGCCCGTCGCGATTTACAGTGCCTCAATGTATGAGACCCGCCCGACCAAATGCCGGGAGATCTCGGAGTAGTACAAGCGCCAAGCGCATAGGCCTCCTCACAGACGTTTACGGCGCAACGTGCGTGCCCGTGATGCCCCCGAGCACGCCGTTGAAAGCGCAAAACTGGCTTTGTCCAGACAAGCCAGCCGTCATTCCAAAAAGCGTCCACTGCATTGCGATCAAGGTAAATGAGCCGAAAGTGCCGTCAGAACAACTAAAGTTGCCGCCTGTTTGTCCGAGTGACCCTGACTGCGAATATGTCCCATTGAACGTGCATGTCGCAGCAGAGCCTTGTGCGACGATATGAACCGACGTGCCCGCTTGAGTGATAGTTAAGACTCCCGAGTCGGCGACATTCATGCCATTGTTTGCCGGATTACTGCACCCGCTCAATGTATATGCCGTTCCACCTAGATACGTACCAGAATAGTTGACGTTGACCAGCGTCTGCCGCTGTAGTGACTTAGTCACGTTTACGCCGTTTATCGAATACTGCAATGTTGCGAACAGGTAGCTACTGGCTATTGTGAATGTCGCCGTGCCCACTGTCTGGGTTGTCACTGCGGCAGGATTAAAGGCCCCCCCAAACCATGGTCCGTTCGTTTGATATACCGGACCGGTGAAAATCTGCGGAAAAGTCGCCAGACCTCCTGTGCCAACCTTCTGAAGCTGAGCAGTTACCCAATAAGGCGTGCCGTTTGCCTGATAAATGAAGAATGTGAGAAACATGAAATTCTGCTGGTGGTCGACGGTTACACCCCACCCCGATTCAGCGGGGTTCCACCATAAATCGCTAAGTGTCGTGCCTAAATTTTGGGCTGTCACATTCAGGCTAATGCCAAGTCCTACGATAAACGCGGCGAAGCACCCTAGCAGCGGCGATGACTGTTTTTTTTGACGCATGATTCTCCCCTTTGCTGTTGTTAGAGCGGCGGCGCGCGTGCGAACGATTCTTAACTTGGGAGGATACGCCAGTGAGCCCCGGTCCTTGGGTGTTTCACCAATATCGCTACGGCTTCTCGCACGTGGTGTGCGATGCCGACGGCCGCATTATCGCGTCCAGTGCCATGGCCAAGGATGGCCCGGTCATGGCTTCCGCTCCGATGCTTCTGCATGCGCTGGCGCAGATTGCTTCTGGTTTAGGTAACGCGCCGGAAATTGCCAAGAGCGCGATCGAAGCGTGCGAAGAGCGGGTAGCGATCATCCTGACGGACTGGAACCCATCTCGCCGGGCGCCGCAGCTGCGCATAGTGGGCACCGCCAGCTAAGCGAGCGGATAAGAAACGGCCAAGACAGCAATTGATGACTGGCTGCTCTCGGTCTATTCTCGGCGACCGGCATCCGATGCGCGGTGACGGCCTTGAGATGAATTGCATTGTTCCGAGCGTACGCGGATCACGATCCGGGTAGAAGTCTGGGAATTGGATCGCCGACAAAATGCTTGAGTACTACAGATTATGGGAGTACGGTCGCAGATTGGGTGGGTCGTCCATCGTACCGAAGACGACTTAGAGCAGTTGCCCGCTGCCAAGATCCTTAATAGGTAGCCCGAACGCGACCCAAGCAAGGGGGAGGGGCGAGGTGTCCTTAGGGCCAAAACTCGGCTACGTGGCCGCACAACGCGCGTCGTCGTTCCAAAAAGCGCAATTCGATTTCTCCCTGCGTGGCAACGCCGCGCAGGCGCCTCTGTCAGGGCTCCCGACCGATCACGCGCAGCAACGCGCACGTGTGGGACAGGCGTGTTCGCCGTCACCGGAGATTGTGTCAACCCATCGAGGTGCGCGAGCGTCCCTGCGTCTGACCGCTACAACCGCTGCGCGCTCCGAAACTATCGACCACGAAATTGGGACGGAGGCGGACACCGTTTTGGCGCTTACTGAACAAGCGTGCAGAGCACGGACGAGGCTTCTCGCGTCGGCGAGCCACGACTTGCGTCAGCCGCTGCAGGCGATTGGGTTGTGGGTTGAACTCTTGCGCGATCAGGCGCGTGAGTTAGACGTTCGTACCATCTTGGGCAAGATTCAGGAGACCGCGCGCGGGGCCGAACGAGTGCTCGACGCCCTGCTTGACATCTCCAAGCTGGATCTAGGGATTATTCGGACTAACGTCACCGACTTCGCAGTGTCCGATCTGTTGGATCATGTGGCTATTACCTTTGCTCACGTAGCGCGCGATCATCGCGTCGCACTCCGCGTAAGAAATTCCTCGGCAATCGCCCGATCAGATCCCATCTTGCTGGAGCGCATCCTATTCAACTTCGTCGCTAATGCAATTCGCTATTCCGCACGTGGCGGCGTGCTGGTCGGCTGCCGCCAGCGTGAGGAGCACCTGTCTCTTGACGTTTGGGATACGGGGCCAGGCATTCCGCAGCACAGATTAAAAGATATCTTCGAAGAATTCGTCCAGCTCGATTCACAAGGACCCGATCGCAGTTGCGGAGCACTTGGCCTCGGGCTCTCCATCGCCAAGCGCACGGCTGCAGTGCTCGGCCATCCAATTCAGGTTACGTCCTGCATGGGCAGGGGGAGTTGCTTTCGTGTCGATATCCCTTTGGGTGCACAACTGCCTATTGCACCGGCCGTATCAGGCGGTGACGTTGCGGCTGCGGCAATTTTTGGCGCCTTCGTTGTCTTTGTGGAGGATGAAGAAGGGCAGCGGGACGCGATGGAACAACTGCTTCGCAACTGGGGATGCCACGTAGTCGCCGTTTCTTCCGCAGCAGAGGCCATCGATCAACTTCAGAATCATTTGCGGCTACCGAATGTTTTGATTGCCGACTACCAGCTCCAGAACAATGAAACCGGCTTAGGCGCCATTCGAGCGATTCGTTCCGCGGTTGCAGAACACGTCCCGGCATTGATCATCACTGGCGAATGCTCGATGGCCATCGAGAAGATCATGGACGGCCAGGGCGTCTCAGTATTGCGGAAGCCGCTGTCGCCGGAGCAGCTACGCAAGCATCTGGCCGAGGCTGTCAACTCAAATTCGCGCTTAGCTTGACCGCAGTCTCGACGGAAGTTGCGTCAAATACGAGGCCCAGCCGGTGGGCAGCGACGATAGCCTGTGTCCGCGTCGTGACGTTGAGTGCGCGCAGCACGGCCGACACGTGTCTCTTGACGGTTCCTTCGCCGAGTTTCAACTCACGGCAGATCAGCTTGATCGGCTTGCCTTGCAGCACGAGGTACAGCACCTCTGCCTGCCGCGGGGTGAGCCCCAAATCGATCGGGTAAAGCGACCCTGCACCCGACCGCGAAACCGTCGCCACTGGCGACATGGAGCGCGTTTGGATCGGCACCAGCGAAGGCTGGGACAACAGCACGTTCGGCGGCAGGTAAATGCCTTTGGCCAGCACTAGCCTCAGTGCGTTTAGCATGATCTCAGACGACGAACTCTTGGGAATGAAGCCCATTGCGCCGGCATCGATGGTCTTACGTACCGTTGAGGAGTCATCGGTGGTCGTTACCACCACGACCGGAATTCCTGGATAACGCTTCCGCAGCAGGACCAGCCCGTCGAGGCCGCCCATGCCAGGGAGACTGAGGTCCAGAAGAATCAGGTCGGTGTTGCCGTGCGCGTCGCATAGGGCGAAAGCTTCTTCACAGCTCGCGGCCTGAAGCAGATCGAGATCACTCGTGAGGCGCTGCAGCAGCAGCGCAACGCCCTCTCGAAATAGCTGGTGATCGTCCACCAGAAGAATCTTCATCCGTTTGACTCCACCCCGGACATCCTTCGTCTGCAGAAGTCAGTTATGCACATTGTTTTATTTGGGCGCGGAAAGCGCGTCTGCGTCATTGCAATTTGTAATCGGTATTTGGCGTTGCTGATACTGCCTGCCTTGGGCTCATCCTACTCCCTCACCGCGCGTATTGCTCCCACGCCATTCGGTTCGTCAAACGGTGATTTCAGCAGAAGCGGTCAAATGGTTCCACCAAATGGGTCCACCAATTGGTGGAAGACACGTCACCCTTTGGTGCCTACAGTTGGGGTCGTGAACGCTTGCGATTATCACCGATCCGACGCTCGAATCCCCGCGATCAGCGACTGCGAACTAACCGTTATCCGTGACAGACCAGCAGTCAGGGGGTAACCAAATGTTCACCTTGAATCCTGCCGTTGCCATGTCCGCGCCAGCGCGTCAGTCGCATGTAGCGACCAACGTCAATAGTGTCTTCGCAAACGTATGCCCGCACTGTGGGGGCGATCTGACGCGCATACGGCGACGGGCCGTCGATCACGTACTGAGTGTGTTGTTGCCTGTGCGCCGATTTCGCTGCCGCGATTTCGGATGCATCTGGGTCGGCAATGTGCGCGCACGTAGGTGCATTGTGGGTTACGCCCAAGTTCCGGTCTAGTGACGCTCTCGCCGGGGCACCATTGGCCAACCGCAACGGAACACCATCACGTTGGAAGGAATCATCGTGCTGAAGCTTGCTAGCAGTATAGGCCTCGCTCTGAGCCCGCTTGCGACGCCCTCCTTGCTTGAGGGTGCATGGCGAAGTGCCAAACAATGGCGACATGTTCCCCTGGGTCCGGTTCGGCTTTCGTACAAGTTCGGTAGGCGACCGAAACTCCGATCCTTGTGCCTTCATAACTTTACACCGGGGATCTCGCATAAATCTGTCGAGGGCGGATTCATTGCTGTCCTCGCTGCAAAATACCCCGAGCGTCCAAGAACAGCCTCCCTGGGCTCGGCCGTTGTAGTGGGTGCTGGTCCTGGCCTTGGCAATGCACTAGCGCAGCTACTTGCGGAATGCGGCTATCCGGTCGCAATCGTTTCCCGGTCCGGCCAAGCTCTAAGCCAGACCGCGCTCCAGTTGCGCCAAACAGGGTTAGACGCGCGCGCCTACCCATGCGACGTGACCGATGAGCGCTCGGTCGTGGCAATGATGCGTCAAGTTGAGAGCGAGCTTGGTTGTCCGGAGCTAGTCGTGTACGCAGTCGAGTCATCCTTTAGGGGCACTCTGGTCACTACCGAGGCGTGTGCGTTTGAGGAAGCTTGGCGGCGAATTTGCTATGGGGCATTTCTGGTTTCGCGCGAGGCGGCACGAAGAATGGTTCAACTAGGACGTGGATCGATATTGCTTGCGGGAGCCACGTCCGGAACCAAAGGCCGCAAAGGCTACATCAATCTTGCGGTGGGAAAATTCGGGTTGCGCGCGCTAGCGCAGGTGATGGCCAGCGAACTGGGGCCGCAAGGAGTCCACGTAGCACATGTCGTGATCGACGGAGATATCGCAGAATCGGATGAACCAAGTACAGAGCCGCAAATTCAGCCACTAGAATTGGCACAGACCTTCTGCATGCTGCACCGTCAGCCCCGTAGCTGCTGGACCTCTGAAATTGATGTTCGCCCATCGAGTGAAACATTCTGGGACCACTGCTAGAGAGGCCGCTCGTGGTCAATCGCACCCCGATTGTCATGCGCATCTTCGATGTGGTGGTCGCATCAGCCTTCCTGGCCATCCTTATGCCGCTGCTCGTGGTGACAGCACTCGCCATTTGGGTGGAAGGAGGCGGCCCTATCCTGTTTCGGCAGACGCGAACGGGTTTACGCGGGGCCCCATTTCGGATGCTCAAATTCCGTAGCATGCGATGCGACGCCGAGTCGGACGGCACACCTCGGTGGGCAGATGAGAGCGATCCCCGCATTACCCGGGTAGGCCGGGTTATCCGCACGATGCGGGTCGACGAAGTCCCTCAGCTGTTTAATGTCTTGAAGGGTGAGATGAGCTTAGTTGGGCCGCGCCCTGAGCGCCCTCAGTTTGTCGAGACCCTAAGTCAACAAATTCCGCTTTACACGCTACGGCATACGGTCAAGCCCGGTATTACCGGATGGGCTCAGGTGCGCTACCGCTACGCCGCTTCCGTCGCCGAGGCTGCGCGAAAGCTCGACTACGATCTGTACTACGTCGAGCACCGCAGCCTGCTGTTCGATCTGAGAATTTTGCTTGAGACCGCGCGGGTCGTCCTGACTGCGCAAGGTGCGCGCTGATGTTTGTGGCCAATTCACACACGAGGAAGCCAACCGATCACATTTTGCTTGTTGAGGAGCAACGGAGCAATCATAGGTATGCCAACACACTTCATAAAGGGCTCCGCCGGCACTGTGCAATGTTATGCATAGGAACAACTGATCAAACACTCAAACAGGCGTGTCGTAGTAACGGAGTAACGTTTCTGTGACTAGAAGCAAGAAGAATCTGAACGTCCAATATTGGAGTTGGCAATGAACATTTCATCTAGAAGTCTACGGCGTTTCGTGGCTCTGTTGCTGGCGACCGCGTTAAGCGGATTAGATAGCGTCGCCGCGGCAGCAGTGACGATAACGGGAGCGGTAAGCGCAACAGTTAACAGTGGCGGTAGCGCCCCCGGTGCCAATATCAATGACACCTTTAACCAAAATGGTTTGTCAGCGCCATATGTGAGTGACCTCACACCTTTCCAGCCATACGTGTCAAACACGTTACACACGTCTGTGTTTTTTGGTTTTGAATGGTTTAGCGCCCTGGGCACGACCGCCAGTGTCACCTACGATCTCGGTGAACTCGACGTAATCGACGGTGTAGCGCTTTGGAACGAAGACGCCGCTGGTATCGGGACTCTTGACCTGTTTTGGTCGCCAGATAACACGACGTTTATATCTTGGGCTACAGGTCTAACGCCGACCAATAATCCCTTTGGTAGTAGTCCATACCCTGCTGACGTGTTCGCTCTTACTCCAGTAAATGCGCGGTATGTTCGTTTTGACATGTCGAATTGCCCACAATCGGGTGGAGTAGCCAGTGGTTGCGCGATTGGCGAGGTAGCTTTCCGGGATCCTGAAATGGTCCCCGAGCCCGCGCCGCTCGCGCTTATTGCCCTCGGCCTTATCGGCCTCGGAATCTCGCGTCGTATTAGCTAGATACCCGCGTCGCTTCTCGTCAATGCATCCGTCCTGGGGGTCAGGACAGAGGACAAACAAATGACCCCGAATTCTTACGCACGATGACCAGGGAGAAAAATACATGTACACAAATCAGAAGATATTGAGTTGTCTGTTGTTAGTTCTGCGAGGGTTGGGAACATTGGCCACAGCTATTGTCTTGCCTAGCGTTCCTGCCAATGCGAACTTGGTCATGAATGGCGGTTTCGGGGATCCTGGCGGCAACACCGTCCCTTTCCAAGTGCTGGCCGCGAACCTGCCGAATTGGTCTTTCTCCAGCTCTGCCATCAACGGGGCCGCTCCTGTCGCCTGCGTGGCCAAAGACACAAATACCTGCTATCCCGGCAACCAGAACAACCTGTGGTCGGTTAAGCCGAGTCCAGAAGGAGGAAACTTCTATCTCGACGACGGTGACCCTTCCTACGCCGGAACCCTGTCCCAAACCATTTTCAACCTCACACCTTTTGCGGATTACACGGTATCGTTTTTCCAGGCAGCTGCACAGTTTACTTCTCAAGGTGGCAAGACCATGGAGCAATGGGAAGTGACTTTCGGTAGTGCCCCTTCCCAATTTTCGACTTTGATGAATAACCCAAGTCAAAGCTTTTCGGGGTGTCCAAGCGATCCGCAGAATTGGTGCTCTCAAACGCTTACTTTCCAAAATGGGAACTCCACCAGCGCAGTGCTTGCGTTCTACGCCGTGGGTGCGCCAGTCAACTTACCGCCGATAGTCCTCCTTGACGGCGTTGACGTTGAAGCGGCGGTTCCGGAACCGGCGACCTTCGCGTTGATCGGTGCGGGTATCCTAGGGCTGATCGGCGTCCACAGGAAGCGGGCGAAACGCCGTTAATCGAGTGACATCCAATCGTCGGACCGTTGTATTTCCATGGAATTGATTCAACAACTGCAAGAGCATTTGCCGCCGTTGGCGTTCCAAATCTTCAGGCTCGGCGCCTGGCTGCTGCTTCTCGTGGTCGTCTTCGTTCCGCTGGAAAAGCTCTGGGCGCAGCATCGGCAGAAGGTCTTCCGCAAAGGCTTTCTGACAGATTTGGGATATTACTTTCTCAATAGTCTCCTACCAAAGCTGCTTCTGACTCTGCCGCTGTCGGCGATCGCCTGGGGCGTGCATCATTTTGTTCGTGGTGCGCTGTACGCAACGGCGGCGGAGATGCCGCTGTGGATGCGCTTCGCGGCGGCGTTGGCCGTTGGAGAAGTTGGCGCGTATTGGGGGCATCGCTGGACGCACGAGATCCCCGCGCTATGGCGCTTCCATGCCATCCACCACAGCGCTGAGGAAATGGACTGGCTGGTCAACACGCGTGCTCACCCGATCGATATCGTCTTCACTCGCCTCTGCGGCTTGATTCCTCTCTACGTCTTGGGTCTGGCGCAGCCCACCGCGAGTACGGCAGATGTGTTGCCGCTGTTGTACGTGCTCACCGGCACCGTGTGGGCCTTCCTCATCCACGCAAATGTGCGCTGGCGTTTCGGTTTGCTGGAATGGCTTGTGTCCAGCCCCGCCTTCCATCATTGGCACCACACCAAAGACGGCCCCGAGTATATTAATAAAAACTACGCAGCGATTCTGCCCTGGGTGGACAAGTGTTTCGGCACCTTTTACCTACCGAAGAAGGAGTGGCCTGCGAAATACGGAATCGACACCCCCATGGCTGCAGGTATGGTTGGGCAGTTGCTGTATCCGTTCGAGAGCAAAACCTTTGAAGCGGCTCAAGGGCAGTTCGCGCAGGCTGTGACCTGTAGCCCGAATAAGCGGCACTGGGCTGCTGCCGGTTTCGAGGACACTCTGTTAGGGTGGAATCCGAAACCGGAGGTAGTTCATGGGAACGAGGCGGCAATTCAGTCGGGAGTTCAAGCTTGAGGCCGTGAAGCTGGTCAAGGAACGGGGTGTAACAGCAGCGCAGGCTGCGCGCGACCTCGATGTGCACGAGAACGTGTTGCGCAAGTGGGTCCGCGAACTGGCGGCCGACCCGCAGCAGGCATTCCCCGGCAAGGGTGTGATGAAACCCGAGCAAGCGGAGATTGACCGGCTGAGGAAGGAAGTCGCAAAGCTCAAGATGGAGCGCGACATCCTGAAAAAAGCCGCGGCCTATTTCGCCAAGGAGTCGATGTGAAGTTCGGCTTCGTGGCGAAACACCGAGGGGCCTGGCCCGTGCTGTTGATATGCGAGGCACTCGGCGTCTCGCGCAGTGGCTTCTATGCGTGGATGGTCCGGCCCCGAAGCCAGCGCAGCTTCGATGACGAAGTTCTTGGCGGTCAAGTTCATCACAGCTTCGTGGGCAGCGACCGTACTTACGGCGCTCGCCGCGTCTGGCATGACGTGTTGGTGCTCGGTCAGCGTTGCGGCTTGCATCGTATCGAGCGACTAATGCGACTGCAGGCGCTGCGAGCCCGACCACGGCGCCGCGGGCTGCCGGCGGACCGGGGCGAGCGCAGCGTCCTCGCTGCCAACGTCCTGGACCGGCAGTTCCAGGCCGATGCACCGAACCAGAAGTGGGTCGCCGACTTCACCTACATCTGGACAGCCGAAGGTTGGCTGTACGTGGCCGTGGTGCTTGACCTGTACTCGCGCCGAATTGTCGGCTGGTCGATGCAGTCGAGCATGACCTCGCAGTTGGTGGCGGACGCCTTGATAATGGCGGTCTGGCGGCGCGGCAAGCCGGTCGAGCTGTTGCACCACTCGGATCAGGGCAGCCAGTACACCAGCGAGCACTTCCAGGAACTGCTCAAGGAACAGGGCATCACCTGCAGCATGAGCCGCGCCGGCGAGGTCTGGGACAATTCAGCGATGGAGAGTTTCTTCAGCTCCTTGAAGACTGAGCGCACGGCCCGCAAGGTGTTCCGGACTCGTGAGCAGGCACGCGCCGAGGTGTTCGACTACATCGAGCGGTTCTACAATCCGACACGCCGCCATTCAACACTCGGCTACATCAGTCCGATAGCGTTCGAGAAAGCTAGAGGTTGGTGTCCACCGAACCGGCAGCAGCCCACACTGATCGAGTATTGGAAAGTCTACGTCGCGGCGCAAGGGCAGGCGCCCAGAGTTTTTCATTAGTGTATCGATGAACAAGCTGATCATCGCGATTGCAGTAAGATGGGGGCGCGCCGGTCGCGAATGGCTGCTCCCGCGCGCTGCGATACCGTCGGCCAGTTCCCTCCTTGACTGGGCCGCTAACCCTTCAACCCGAGGGCTCCAAAGCGTACGTGTATCACCTGTAAGCGATGCGCAGCGTCGTCGGGCCAGTTATTGTCGATCCTGAACTGTGCGACGGCCGCTTCTACATCAGCATCATTTCCGACCACTACGCAGACACGAGGCGCATGGATCGGCGCTATCACTTGCTCCAGCTTCGACAGTCGGTGGTCAACGCGCATTGACGTCTCCTGAGTAGATTGGGTTTGCGAGGATCTGGCGTTCGATCGCTGCGAAGTCGGGCGCCATCGTCCACGGTTGATAGAGCTCCTCTGCTTCCGGGGACCACGCGACCTCAGGCAGCTTGCCAGCCTTGACCTGGCGACGGGTCTCGATGCCGTAGCGCATGAGTCTCAGCCCGACCTCTTCTAGATAAGCCTGATGGTCCGGCGGAGGTTCGAGCTTGCGCAATCGCTGGCGTACACTGCTCATCGGTGTTCCTTTCTTCCCGCGGCCTGTTCCAGTGCTGCGAGGCGTTTTTCGATCTCGTCGGCCTCGATGATTCGCACCTGGCTAGCGAGCGCCTGCAGCACCGTCGCTGCTTCCTCCGGTGTGAGCTCACCTTCGCTGAGCGCCTTGATGGCTGCGCGGGCGTTGTCCGCCAGTGAATCGTTGAATGCAGGCAGCGATACTGGGTCGTCCTTCGCCTTGGCGGGCGGGATTAGGCGATCGAGACAGATACGCAGGGCGGCCACGTCGCCCCCTTTCGCCATTTCCACGACCTTGGCGACCAGCTCAGGCGCGTCTGGCAGTAGTAGGTCGCGCATCTCCATGCGCTTGTCGCGGATGCCACGAGGGCGCCCCGCTGGGTTGCCGCTTTGTCCTTTCTCAAACATCTGCGTTCCTTGCTCCAGAATTGATCGGATCAGACCGGTCCTACAAACGAATCGGCGCTGCGCTGATTGCGGACCAATGCTGCCGGTCTAGATTGAAGGCATGACGAAGGCCAAACCACTTGGCCCCGTGAAAGAGCCGTGGCACGCGGTCAGCGTTGTCGAAGGGCCGAGGGCGTGCCCAGTTGCCGAGGGGCTGCGTAATAAGCGCTTCCTGAGCGACGAGGCTCCCCGTCTGCCGCTCCCAGATTGTTCGTCGCCTTGGCGCTGCAAATGCAAATATCGGCATCACGCAGATCGTCGCGCAATTTCCCGCCGGGAGATGGGCCGCGGTAGCTTCTCGAGTCCTAAGTTTGGGAAAGACAGGCGACAGGGGCTCCAGGCGCACGGACGCCGGGCGGACGACTATGATTGAGGGTCCGGCGTTGTGGTCGCTCATTGTCTTTGCTTTCCACCCTCGTCCTCAGCCCACCTGTTCTTAAGCGCCCGCACTAGGTCAGTACCGTCATAGCGGCTCTTGGCAATCACAATCTCGCCGAAGCCAATGCCGCGGATGCCGATGTGCACAACCACGGCGCCTGGCTCGGCATCGCAGTCCGTGACCACGGCATAACGCCACTCTAGATGGGTGTTGAGCATCGCCACAACGCGCTTACGTCGTGCCTCGATCTGCGGATCTGCGCCCGCGATGTTCCAGCACGTCCCATCGGTGGGCGATTCGGGCGATTCGGGCGATTCACTAACGCTGGCACGGCTTCCCATGAGGCGATTGCCGGGCGATCTCGGGCGACTCTTAGGCGACAGCAGGTCGTCCAACAAATCTAGAACGCCGATCATTTTTCGTTCCCGAGAGCCGCCACCCAAGTCTCTTGTTGCCGCGCCGCAAAACCTGCTTGTTCAAGCTGGGACAGTGCTCGATCGCGGACCTCTCGGGAGCGCAGCGTCTTTGGTATCGCGACATGCAGGATGGATGTTGTCGTCGCTCTCTGATATGGCTGTTTCAGCAGCCAACCGTACAGCGCCAGCGCGCGAGACTTTCCTTCTGCTTCATCGCGGTCTCCGTGGATTGCTCGCCAGGTTTCTAGCGAATGCGCGGCTAGCGCGGCCGCATTTCGCATGGCGTCGAGATCGATTTCAGTGTTGCCCCCGAATTTGGCTAACACACCCGCGATGCGGAACAACTGCTCCGTAGCGCGGACGGCGAAAGGTTTAACGTGCTCCAGGATTGCGCCCGCAGTCTTGGCATTCTTTTCCATCCGTTCGAAGAACTGGCCAGCAAACTCCTGGGCATCGTCACTTGCCGCGATGATCGGCAGCTCGCGGCAATCCTCTGGCTGGATCTCTGACAGCAGATCGGTGCAGCGTGCCCAATAGGCGACGATACGAGCCTCGCGCTCAGGGAGAAATGGGCGTGCGAGACGAGGTTTACTCGACGGTGACCACGTGGCCAGGAAGCGGGGCCAAAAGCCCATGCTGGACAAAAGGGGGTCGTACAGTGCAGACCGCGCCACATCTGGTTGGATCAGCCAATGCAACGACAAGCGCCGGTCGTAGAGTTGCACCCGACCGTCAGTACCGCGGGCGACCGAGATTTCACCGTCGTCCCACAGTGAGTTGAAATTACCGGCAGACTTCGCGCGATTGTCCGCATTCATGCCATACCCGGACAGCAGCATTGCCGCTTCGGAAGTGAACACACCTTGTGCGGGCAGACCCTGCCTGAACGCGCGCCGGATGCCCTCTACAGTCCCATCCCGCATGATGATGTACGGCTCACGCGGCTCGGTTTTGGCCTCGTCTTTACCACGCGGTGCCATTGCTGCGGCCTGCAGGTGCTGTTGATACGCGGTCGCCCGCTCGCGCTGCCAGGTGTGCACCGAGTTCAGTGCCACCCGCTCGGCCGTGCTCTTGCCATCGCCGCTGTCGCAGATTGACAACGCATACAACGAGAGAGGCTTGACCCCGGCAAGTGTCCGGACACTCGCCTGCGATTGAGTGAGCAGCGCCGCTGTTGTTAATAGACATTGGCCCACCACATCCGGCGCAACCTGACCGAGCTCAGTGATGGCCGCGCAGACCCCCGCCAACGGTCCTAGCGCGTACACCGGATATGGCTTAGCCTCGAAATCACTCCCTATGAGCGTCAAACGCGCTCGCTGCATAGCGGCGTCGATCTCGCTCTGGCCCAAAAGTCGCCCCGAGTCGCCTCCGCCTCCCCGGCTCGAATTCATTGACTGGCGCGGCGAATCCCCCGAATAGCCCAAATCGCCTCTTCGCCCGTCAATTTGGCCACGCGCAGCGTTCGGCGTCGCAGACTGATGCGATGACACGTCGGACGATAGGGCGTTCAATCTGACGCGATCCAGGTACTCTGCCCCGCGTTCGATACTGAAGCGGTCACTCATAGCCTGACTCCTGGACGGCCACAGAAAGCCGGGACGATGCAAGCAACAGGCGCTCGCGATCTTGCGCCGAGAGGTCGACTCCATTGCCAAGGTTTGCCGCCGCAACCGCAACAATTAGCGCCTCGCGCTCAGTCGCCCGCAGCACGTCCATCGCCGGGAATGGCCGTCGCTCCGGTCTTGCGTGATGCGTCGGCCGCGTTGGATACAGTGCGTCGAACGTCAGACTGACAGCAGCCAGTACGGCTTGGACTGCACACCCGGCCCAGCAATGCAGGAGCACGCGGTCGCCATCAATCTCTCGTATGGCGAGGCTAGGTCGCTTGTCATCGTGAGCTGGACAGCAAGCGAGCCAGCGGTCGGCCCCCAAGCGCTTAACACCATCGAGGCGCGACAACAGGGCTTCGGCGATCATTGCTTTGCTCCGACGCGTGCCGGCGCCGCATTTTTACGGGACGAGGGTACGCCCGATGCGCGCTTGGGCTTCATGCCGTCCCCGCGCTTGCTTCTACTTGCTGGCGCCACCGCTCGGCCGCATTGCGTGAAATCAGCACTCGACCGCGAACGCGCATTCGTTGCGGGCCGCCACCGTCGCGCCACATGTTGTAGACCGTTGCCCGAGACAATCTGAACGCGCGCGCAAACTCCGAGACGCTATATGCTTGCGTCCCCATGTGCGCTGATTCACCTTTCTTTGGTTCCATAGCCGCTCCTATAAAACGCAGCGTGTGTACTGCGTTAAAGCTAAGTCTAGGAGCGGCTTGGTGTTGAATCTACTGCGCGGATTCCGTATTTACTTGCAGTAGTTCTTGAATTGCTTCTCGCGTCGCAATCTGGGCAATCGTGTAGAGGATCGCGAGCACCTGGGAATCGGTGAGCTGGCCTATCTTAAGCCGACCCAAGGGCGTGCCTTGCATTTTCTCCAGCGCTCGCGAAGTCACGCGATTCAGATCGTCCTGGTGCTGACCATCAAAAGCCTGCATTAGGTATTCTGGGGACTTGATCTTGGACATTTCCAAGCCAAAGGTCTCCACCATGCCCATAGTTATTTCGTTCCGAATAGAATCCGGACTTAACTTGGTCCGAGGGCGCTGCATTGTGCGCAAGAACTCTAGGTCGGGACAGCGTTTTTTCATCGCGGCCACCCGCGACCACATCGTTCGCTTCGAGATTGAGAATTCTTGACACGTTATGCTTTCGGCCGCGTCTTGTTTGTAACCTTGCCCGCGGAGCAACTCAAATTCAAAAGCGACTGCCATCTCATCCATGAACTTGGTGACGGGAAGCCGGCCAGGCGCTCCGCGGCGCCGTCTCGCCAGTTGCCCTGCTTCCGCAAATGAAACAAGTGCGGATATCTCTCTGGGCGTAGGTGTGCGACCGCTCCTGTACTTGCGAATTGCAGATGCGGTCAATTTGTCAGGCTCAAGTTTGGCCATTGCGCTGCCCGTTACGCCCTCATAGGATGGCGCACCAACCCGGTAGGGTGCCCGGTGTTCGCCCTGTCGGGCTAGGCGCGACTTTGACTAATTCGGCTGCGCGTCTTGGGGCACCAGCAATTCCAATTCGTGCAGCTTGTCGCCCATCGCGTTGTATAGTCCGCCGGCATACTCACCTACCGAAGTTCCAGCGATCGCCAACTCCTCGCCGATCAGTTCATGCAACTCTCGGGCGTGCTGCACGAGCTCAGTAAAGTCCAGCCCAAAGTTCCCAGACTCGACCATCGTGCGCGCCTCGGACATTGCAGCAATCAGTGCCGCCGATATGCGGGCGAGTTCGGCCGCGTTAGGAATGGCCACGTGTTAGCGCTGCTTTGACTTGGTTCGAATGGAAAGCACCTTCGCGCCATCGCGCGCCGCGATCAGCGCATCCTCGTGCCATGCCATCAAATCAGCGCGGCGTTGCAATCGTTTGGCGCGGTCGTATGCGGCCTTCGCTTTGTCGGGATGGCCGTGGTCCAACTGCGCCTCGACGACATCCGAGTCCTCGCCGGCATCATTCGCCCAGGTCGAAAGCACCGAGCGCCACGAATGCGGCGAGTGCTTGCCGGTCAGTGCTAGCCCGCGCCGATAGAACTTCTCGACGGCCTCCCGAGTAATCGGCGCGTCACCGCGCGGCGCAGGGCAGACGTAGGTCGCATCGTCGCCATCGGCGCGGCGCCATTCCTGCATCTGCGCGAGAGCGCGCGGCGGGATCGGTACCAGATGCGGTCCACGCTCCTTATCCTTACGCTTCATGCGGTCACGAGGTATCGACCAAACGGCCGATTGCAGGTCGATCTCGTCCCAGGTGGCCGCCACGATCTCGCCGATGCGCTGTGCGGTGAACGCCGCCAGCAGGTGCGCCCGCCGCACGCCCTTCCCTACCTCGGCCTTGTCCGCAGCGCGTAGGATCGTGCCCACACCATCCTTAGTCAGCGTTGCCGGCAGGTGCGCTGCGTCGGCGGCTTCTTCCTGCGCCGCGGCGCGGGGATCGGATTGCCAACTGATCAACCCCTCCCTCCACCGCGTAATCAAATATAGAGCGGATACGTTGGCGCACTTTCTTCGCCATGTCGGGGGCGGTGCGCTCAATCTTGCGCAAGTGCGGCGAGGCGATCGCGGCGGTGATCTCGCGAATCGGTAGCGCAGTCCAACGCGGAGAGGTGGTTGGTTAGACTCGCCGCCACCTCGTCCTTGTAGTCGGGCGTCCACTCCGCTCGCCGGGCTTCGCTCTTCACCCAGCGGCGGCGACAGTGGCAAACGTGTTGCCCGACGCGGCGCGCTTGGTGGCCTTCTTGACGGCCTTGACGCGGGTCAGGTGATCGCCCTCCTCCACGCGGCCGCGTGCCTCCTCAGCCTTGGCGCGTGCCCAAGCAAGTCCTTGCGTACTGGAGAACTTGCCGAACGTCGCTGTCTGCGGCTTGCCACCGTGTCGGTAGCGAAACTGCCAGGTCTTGACGCCGGACGTTGGCACCCACAGATATAGTCCGCCGCCGTCTGCGAGGCGATATGCTTTCGCCTTGCGGCTTGGCCCGCGCTACCTCCAACGGCTCCAAGCAAGTGCCGGTGCCGTTTCGCCATTTCCGTTTACCCCTATCGCGGTTTTGGTGGTAAATGCTCCCTTACCACCATTCTTACCACCATGAGATTAGATACTAGCGAACTCGCTTAGACAACGCAAGACCCGCATACACTATGGAGATAGAAAGGAAACGGCCCCGCTAGGGGGCCGTCATTGTTGGGTTTGGTGGAGGCGGCGGGAATCGAACCCGCGTCCGAAAACGCTACACAGTCAGGACTACATGCTTAGTCACGTCATTGTGCTCTCGCTCCGGCGCCGCTGACGGACAGGCGACGCCGATGCCAGTCACCTAGATTTAGACGTGTCGCCCAAGTGACCCGGGCGCACGCGATCGCTCTAAATGTCCTCGCTGTGACAGTTACTGTTGCATCACCCGAGCTGAGCGCCGCCCGGTGCGAGGTCCGGCGGGGTTAAGCCGCCAGAGCGTAGTTTTCGTCGTTCGCAGTTAAGTTTGCGATTGCAGAGTATTCACAAGGTTCTGCACCTTGGCATGCCCCGCGCTGCTTCGCAGTCCCCGTCGAAACCAGGTCGCCCCCGGTTAACGGTGCTGCGGCCGATCACATTGCTGCAATCTGCACGCGATAAATCAATGATACCACCAGCGGCGCCGAGCCTTCGCAGCGCCAGGCGTCACGATGAAAAGATGGGGACGAATCCGGGCCGCTCAAGCCCCTTTGGCGATGCTGTATTGCCACATGAGAGCCGAGGGCTCGACCCCGAGTCCCATGCCCCGCGGAAGCTCGAGAAATCCGTCGACGCAGCGCATGGTCGTATCGATCAGGCGAATGTTGGCGTCGAAAATCGAATGCTGGAACTCGTGCAGGGGCTCCGCCGCGAACCTCGCCGAACCGTGCAGGCTCGCTGCCTGGAAAATGCCGACGCCGATCGTCGCATGCGGCATCACGCGGATCCCCTGCTCGGCCGCGAGCTTGCCGATGGCTACGAACTGCGACAACCCGGTATGCGCGACTTCCGGCTGCACGATCGAGATGCAGCGATGGGCAACGCGCGGTCGCACCTGGAACACGGTGCTCCACTCCTCGCCGCCCGCGATGGGAACGCTGACGTTCGCCGCGACGTCGGCCTGCGCGTCGATGTCCTCGGGTGCGCACGGCGCCTCGACGAAATACGGCGTGTACGGTTCCAGAGCGCGGATCAGCGTGATCGCCTCGGTCGCCTCGTAGCGCCAATGCAGGTCGACCATGATGTCGATCGCGGGACCGAGCGCCTCGCGCAACGCACGCATTTCGGCCACCACGCTTTCGTGCGGAACCGCGGCGGCGAATTTCACCGCGCGAAAGCCGCGCCCGACCAGCGCCTGCGCCAGCGCCACGCGCTCGGCGAGCGTCGCGTTGGGTAGTCCCGATGCATACGCCGGGATGCGCTCGCGCCGCGCTCCGCCCAGCAGCTCGACCACGCGCACGCCCGCAAGCTTGCCAGCAAGGTCCCACAGCCCAATGTCGACGGCAGCGAGCGCATCGGTGTAGAACCCGCTCCAGTGCCCACGCACGCGCATGAGCGCGTAGAGCTCGTCCCAGAGCGCGGGAATGTCGACCGGCGCGCGTCCGACGAGAAGCGGCGCCAGCACGTCGTCGACGATCGCGATGACCGCCTGCGGCGCGATGATTCCGTAGGTCTCGCCCCAGCCAATGCTGCCGTCGCTCGCGGTGATCTTCACCAGCACCGAGCGATCGGTGACCGAGTAGATCGTGCGGTTGGCCTGGCGCACGAAGTAGCCGCGCGCGTTGACACGCTCGTTCTCGCCCAGCGGCCCGAGGTAAGGGACGTCGCGCGGGATCGACACGACAATCGTCTCGATCGAACGGATCGTCGGCGTGTTCAATCGACACTCATCAGTTGGCGACCGCGCCCTGAGTCATTCCGCTGACCAGGAAGGACTCCAGCAAGAGAAACATCACGAACACCGGCGCCAGCGAGATCACGCCGACCGCCATGAGGCTCGACCAGTCGACCAGGTATTCGCCGAGGAACGATTGCATCGCGACGTTGAGCACCCAGAGGTCGGGGTCGCTCACCAGCGTGCGCGCAAACACGAAGTCCGACCAGGCGAGAATGGCGAGATAGATGCCCGACGCCGCCAGTCCCGGCCGGGCCAGTGGAAGCACGACGTACCACACCGCCTGCGCGCCGTTGCAGCCGTCGAGCATCGCGGCGAGCTCGAGTTCGCGCGGGATGCCATCGAAGAATCCCTTCATGAGCCACGTCGCGAAAGGCACGCCTACCGCGGCGTTGGCGAAAATCAGCCCCCAGCGACTGTCGATGAATCCGAAGGTCGAGAATGCGATAAAAAACGGAATCACGATCAGGCTCGACGGCAGCATTTTCGACACGAGCAGCGCGAATCC
Source organism: uncultured beta proteobacterium (assembly GCA_963816915.1). Taxonomy (GTDB): domain Bacteria; phylum Pseudomonadota; class Gammaproteobacteria; order Burkholderiales; family Casimicrobiaceae; genus PALSA-1003. The sequence continues at coordinate 201,930 of CAWFMK010000002.1, read as the reverse complement.
CGCGCCGCGCTGCGCGCGCGATTTGAAGCGCGACAGACTGTAGCCCGCGAGTGTGGAAATGACGAGGCTGATGCTCGTCGCGCCGAGCGTCACCAACACGCTGTTGCCGAGCCAGGTCAGGACGGGCTTGCGCGTAAGGATTGTGCGGTAGGCTTCCATCGATAGCGCCGACAGTCGTGGCAGCAACTCGGGCGAGCGCGAGCGCGTGAGCTCGCTCGGCAGCATCGACGTAAGCAGCATCCAGTAGATGGGGAACAGAACTACCGCCGCGACCAGCACCGCTGCAAGCGTGAAACCCCACCGTCGCGCCGCGGTCGGCATCAGAAAAACTCGCGGCGCAGCGTGCGCATCGACAGAATCACCAGGAGCGCCGCCATCGCCATGGTCAGCACACCCAGCGCCGAGGCCGTTCCCATGCGGAAAAAAGCGAACGCCTCCTGATAGATGCGCACCGCCAGTGTCTCGGTGGCGCGATCGGGACCGCCGCCGGTGGTGAGGTAGACGATGTCGAACTCGCGCAGCGCCCACAGCGTATTGAGCACCGCGGCGAGCGTTGCCGACGCACGAATGCCGGGCCAGGTGATGTAGCGAAAACGCTGCCAATGCGTCGCGCCGTCGACTTGCGCCGCCTCGTACAACGACGATGGGATCGCCTGCAGTGCGGCAAGAAACGTCAATGCGAAAAATGGATACGCTTTCCACACGGTGGGCACGATGACCGCAGCAAGCGCGGTGCGCTCGTCGAAAAACCACGCCAAGTCGCTGGCGAGCCATCCCGCATTGCGCAAGAGTGCATTGACCACACCGAACGATCCGTCGAGCAGCCATAGGAACACGATGCTCACGATCACCCCGGGCACGGCCCAGGGCAACAGGATGAGGCTGCGCAGCCAGCGGCGGCCCGGGAAGATTCGATTGAGCAGGAGTGCGCTGCCGAGTCCAATCAGGAACGCGGGTGCGATGGTGCCGACTAGATACACGAGCGTGACGAACACGCTGTGCCACGTCGCCTCGCTGGTGAACACCGAGCGGTAGTTGCCCAGACCTGCCGGCAACTCGGAAAGACGAAGCACATTGAGCGTCTTGCCCTGGCGAAAGCTGGTGGCGACGACCAGGTACAACGGGTACGCGATCAGGAAGGCCACCGCCGCGAGCGCCGGCGCGAGCAGCGCATAGCCCGTCCAGCGCGAGCGTCCGATCATGGCAGCGGAATCGCCGCGGCCACTTCCTTCTGAAGATTCGCCATGATCGCATCCGTCGGCTGCGTCGACGATTGCATGCGTACCACCGCGCGGCTGAACAGCGTCGCGAACTCGTTGTAGTTCTCGCGAAGCGCGGGCCGCGAGGGGAACAGGTTCTCGGCCTTCTCCGCGGCCTGCGTGATGGCGGCGAGGTGCGGATCCTTTTTCGCCTGCTCGGCGCTGATCATGCCGACGCGTCCCGACGGCGACGCGGTCATCTGCACGTACTTTTCCTGCCATGCGGGCGTCGCCGCCAGTGCGATGAATTCCCACACCAGCTTCTTTTTCTGCGCATCGATCTTCGCGGGAATATGCAGGCTGTTGCTGGCGCCGCCGGTAATCACCGGAAATGGCAGTTGCGTCATTTTCAGCGATGGCCTGATCTCGGGCCTCGCCTTTTGCAGCGTCGCCCACACCCATGGCCCGTCGCGCAGGAAGGCCGCCTTGCCATCGATGAATAACTGCCTCCCCACCGTGGAGTTGGTGCCGGGCGGTGCATAGCCCAGCGATTTACGGAACTGATCCATCGCCGCCACCACGCCGGGGTCGGTGAAGGTGTATTTATCGCCCCTGAGCCAATCCTGCTTCTCGCCGAGCACCCAGGTGGCGGCATCGATGAACATGTTCGGATGCTCTGCGGTGGTCGTGACCAGTCCGAACTGTCCCTTGTCACGCTGCGTAGTCTTCGCCATCGCGTCGAGCCACTCGGCCGGCGTGGTCGGCACCTTCGCACCGGCGTCCTGCAGAATCTTCTCGTTGTAGTAGAGCAGGTTCCCGTAGGGCAGAAGCAGCAAACCGTAGGTCTTGCCCTCCCACACCATGTCGCTCTGGAGCTTGGTCCAGTGCGCGCTGATGTCGGTGCCCTTGAGCAGTTCATCGAGCGGCTCCAGCCATCCCTGACTCGCGAAGCTCGCGAAATTGCGCGACGGAAGATGCACGATGTCGGGTGGATTCTGGCCCGCGAAGCGCACCGTGAGCTGATTGACGTAATTGGCGAACGGGATCGAGTAGAGCTTCACCTTGACGCCCGGGTGCCTGGACTCGAAATCCGCAGCGAGCCCCTTCCACCATTCGCTAAAGCCCGGCTCCTCGGCCTGCCAGGTAGGGAAGTCGAGCGTGACGGTCTGTGCGCGCGCCGGCGGCGCAAGCGCCAGCGCGAGCAGCGTCATCAATGCCGCGATGAATCGTGCCATGCGTTCTCCTTTGGTCCGTGCCGTGCGCTGGGGCCTACGCGTCGCGTCGCGCCGGATAAGCGCGCAGCAAGTCGGCGATCTCGTCGAGCATGGTGCCGAGCTCGATGCGGTCCTGCGCGTCCAGGCGCGGCCCGGGAGCGCGCACGAATGCATCCGCAATGATGCCACGGCAGCGAAGGACTTCCTTCGTCATCGCCCAGCGAAACACGGCCTGAAAATTGAGCAAGGGCAGCGAACGGTTGTAGAGCTCGCGCGCCCCGACCCGGTCGCCCCCGCGCCAGGCGCGCAGCAATGCAACGTGGATGTCGCACAGCTCGCAGGCAGGCATCGTGCCAATCGCGCCGCGGGCGAGCTCGTCGAGCAGATAGCGTCCCCCGGCCCCGCCGAGCACGCCGCCGAAATGCGCGGACCCGGCGAGCTCCGGACGCTGCAGCAGCGCCGAGATGCGCTGGCCGCACGGCATAGCCTCCTCTTTCACATAGCGCACCGACGGCACTGCCGCGACGATAGAAGCAATGCTCGCCATGTCGAAACCGGCGCCGGCCGGCGGCGGCGCGTTCTGCAGCATGATCGGTACCGGCGCGGCATCGGCAAGCGCGCGATAGTGCGCAAGCAGCGCCGTTGCATCGCCGGCCAAGCGCGCCGGCGCCATGATCATCACCGCCACTGCGCCGAGATCGGCCGCCTGTCGCATGTGCCGCGCGCTGGCCGCAGCGTCCGGGGCGCTCGCGCCGACGACCAGCGGCGCGCGACCGGATGCTCGGCGCGCGACGACGGCGATCAGGCGCTCGCGTTCCTCACAGGACAATTGCTCGACTTCGCTCGCCACACCCGGAAACACGAGCGCATCGACTCCGCATTCCATCGCGTAGTCGACCAGTCGCTCCAGCGATGCGGGGTCAGGCGCGCCCTTCGCATCGAACGGTGTCGCGAGCACCGGACATACGCCGCCGGCAAATTGCGGTGTGACGTACGTTGACGAAGACGCGGCAGACATCGGGATTGACCAGGACCAATGGGTCGCGCCACGGTAACGACGCCAGCCCCGCCAGTCAACACGAATACCCATCGGGTACAATATCGCTCTTCGCAGTGTCACCTTTCGCTGGAGTGTTGTGCCGATGGCGCTGGTTCCAATCATTCTTTCCGGCGGCGCGGGAACGCGTTTGTGGCCGCTTTCACGCGAGGCGGCGCCCAAGCCCTTCATGCCGCTGCCGGACGGCGACACGCTGCTGCGCAAGACCGCTGTGCGCGCGGCATCGCTGCCGGGGGTCGCGGGCACGGTGACGATCACCAACCGCGAGTACTACTTCCATACGAAGGACGTCTACGCCGGCGCGCAGCTTCCCCATGTGCCTGCGCAGCGCTGGTCGTACCTGCTGGAGCCGTTCGGGCGTAACACCGCGCCGGCGATCGCGCTGGGCACTCTGTTCGCAGAAGCCGTCTACGGGCCCGACGTGGTGCTGCTCGTTCTTCCCGCCGACCACCTGATCCGCGACGCGCAAGCGTTTGCGAATGCCGTCGAGCGCGCCACCGATCTCGCGCGCGCAGGCTGGCTGGCGACGTTCGGCATCACGCCCAGCCACCCTGAAACCGGCTACGGCTACATCGAGTGCGGCGCAGCCATCGACGTCGCAGACACGTTCAAGGTGCGCCGCTTCATCGAGAAGCCGCCTCTCGCCGACGCGCGCGCATTTCTCGAAAGCGGCCGTCACTCCTGGAACTCGGGGATGTTCTGCTTCACGCCCTCGGTCATGCTCGCGGCCTTCGACGAGCACGCGCCGGTGGTGATCGAGTCGGTGCGCAGCGTCTGGCGGGCGCTGCGACCACAAATCGACGCGCCGATGCTCGAGATCGATCCGACGCTGTTCGCGGCGGTGCCCGACATCTCGATCGACTATGCCGTGATGGAGAAGGCGACCAACGTCGGCGTCGTGCGTGGCGCATTCGACTGGAGCGACATCGGCTCGTGGCAGGCGGTGTCGGCGCTGAGTGAAGCCGACGCAGCGGGTAATCGCGGCCAGGGCGAGCGCGTCGCCATCGACACGCGCGACACCTTCGTTCATGCCGAGGGCCGCGTGGTGGCGACCGTCGGCGTGAATAATCTCGTGATCGTCGACACTCCCGACGCGGTGCTGGTCGCTCATCGCGATCATCTGCAGCGCGTTCGTGAAGTGGTGGGCGAGCTCAAGGCGCGCGGGCACGAGTCGTACAAGCTGCATCGCACCGTGGCGCGTCCCTGGGGTGCGTACACCGTGCTGCAGGAAGGGCCGGGCTTCAAGATCAAACGCATCGAGGTCAAGCCCGGCGGCATCCTGTCGCTGCAGCTGCATCATCGCCGCAGCGAGCACTGGGTGGTCGTGAGCGGCGACGCGCGCGTGACCAATGGCGAGCGGGTCTACTCGATCGGCACCAACGAGTCGACATTCATCGCATGCGAAACCCGCCACCGTCTCGAGAACGCCGGTAGCGAACCGCTGGTAATGATCGAAGTGCAGTGCGGCGATTATCTCGGCGAGGACGACATCGTACGATTCGATGATCAGTACGGCCGTGTGAAGGCCTGAACGCGCGCGGCGGCGGCCGGGCCGCCGCAGGGGAGCCACCATGGATGCCAAAGCCGGAGGTGGGGCCCGCCCGCCGCTGTTTTTCCCGTTGATTGCCGGTCTGCTGTTTTTCGGCGGCGGCCTGGTCGGCAATCACTTCGTCGATCCTCAGACTCATGCGGCGTACGTGTGGCCCGCCACGGGCGTTACCATCGGCGTGCTCTCGCTTGTGCCGGTGGCGCGCTGGACGACGTATCTGGTGGCCATCGCCGTCGCCTCGACCGCGGTGTCACTGCTCTACGGCGAGCCGTTGACCCTTGCCGTCGGCTTCACCGTCATCGAGCTTGTCTCCTCCGGCATCATCGCGTGGGCGCTGCAACGAAGCATCGGCCGTCCGCCCCGCCTCGATTCGCTGCGCAACGTCGGCGTGTTCGTCACGCTCGGCGCGTTCGGCGGCGCGCTGCTTTCATCGATTCCAGGAGCGGCGATGCTGACCGTGGCGCAAGCCGCACCCTTCGTGCCGACGTGGGGCATGTGGGTCGTCGCCAACGTCGTGGGCACGGTAATCGTCGCGCCGGCGATCATCGCGTGGTCGGATTTTCGGCCGAAGCGTTCGGGCGGACTCGCGCGCCGCGATTTTCGTATCGGGCTCGTCTTTTTCGTGCTTCTGCTGCTCACCCTGTTCGCGGTATTCGGCAACCGCGTCATCGAGGTCTTTCCCGAGTACATCCGGCTCGCGCTCACCTATCTCCCCGAGCCCTTCGTCGTGCTGACCGCGCTGGCGTGGGGCATTCGCGGCGGCAGCGTGTCGCTGCTGGCGCTGGCGGCCATCGCGCTGCACAGCATGAGCCGCGGCGACGGCCACTTCATCTCGCAGGCGTCGGGCCTGGAAGCGTCGATCTACGAGCTGCAGCTCTACCTCGCCATCACCGCGCTGATGGCGCTGTTGATCGCCGCGATGCGCTCCGAGCAGGAGCGCGCGCTGCGCGATTCCGATGCGTGGCGCATCCGCTACGAGGCCGCGGCCACCGCCGCCGGCCAGGTCGTGTTCGACGTCGATCCGGTGTCGGGAGCCGTCGCATGGGGCGGCAACGTCGAGGCCGTCCTCGGCCAGCCCGCCGTCAGCCTGGCCTCGATCGACGCGGTCACCACTCACGTCGAGGGTGCCGCACGCGCGCGTCTGCGGCTGATGTTCGACGCGCTGCGTGCGTCGGAGTCCGAAGCGCACGCGGCGACCATCGTCTGGCCTGGAGGCCGCGGCGCGACGCAGGTCGAGTTCGTCGCCCGCGCCGTGGCCGATTTCGACGGCACCATCTATCGCATCGCCGGCATGGCTCGGGTGATTGCGGGTCTCTAGTGGACCGCGACGGCCGGGTCGGTAGTACGGATCGCGGCGCGATCGGCCTCTCCCTCGTTCGCTTCCGCGTGCCATGAATCCGCTCCTCGCATCGCCCGTTGGCAATGCCGCAGTGCTCATGGTGCACGGGCTCGGCGGAACGCAGTATGACCTGGGTTCGATGCACAAGACGCTGCAGCGCGCGGGTTTCGCAACGCATTCGCTGACGCTTCCGGGACACGGCACCACGCCTGAAGACCTGCTCGGCGTGGAAGCCGAGCAATGGCTCGACGCCGTGCAGACACTGTACCGCGACCTCGTTCGCCGCTACGACACGCTGCACGTGTGCGGCATGTGCATGGGCGCGCTGCTCAGCATCGAGCTGGTCAAGCGCGAGAGGCATGCCAAGGGCAAGCTGGTTGCGCTCGCGCCGCCGATCTTCATCGACGGATGGTCGACGCCGTGGTACGCCAACCTGAGGCGATGGCTCTACTGGCTGCCCCCGCTCAAGGCGATGCACATCGAGGAAGAAGACCCGTACGGCATCAAGAACGACCTGATCCGCAATATCGTCAAGGCCAAGTTCGCACGCGGCGAAGCCTTTCACTATCGCTGGGTTCCGCTGGCGTGCATCGAGCAGGTCGATCGCCTGCGCGAGTGGGTGATGAACGGGCTCGACGCGATCACCTGCCCGGTGCTGATCTGCCACGCGCGCGAGGACGAGCTCACCAGCCCAAAATCCGCCGAGTTCCTGCAGCGCGAGATCGGCCCACAGCATACGACCGTCCAGCTGCTCGACAACAGCTACCACATGATCTGCGTCGACAACGATCGCGATCTCGTCGCTCGCCGCGTGCTCGAGCATTTCGACGCCGACGCCGACGCCGCGCTCAACCCGCGCCGAGTGCGCGAGGAAGGACCCCGCATGACTCCCGAAGAGCTGTATTGCCTTGCCGACGAATACTTCGGCGCGCTGAAAGACAAGCAGTACGAGACGTTGATCCGCCTGTTCGCCTCCGACGTGCTATGGCATCAGCCCGGCACCAGCTCGATTGCCGGTGAGCATGCAGGGCGCAGCCAGCTCGTGCAGTTCTTTTCGCGGCTGATGGAGCTGTCCGAGGGCACCCTCGCGTTCGACGAGGTCGGGCCGGTCGCGGTGACCGACCGGCTCGCCGCGGCACCGCTGCGCTTCTCGGCCACGCGCGCAGGTCGCACGTTCTCAGGCAACGCGACGATGATCATCCGCGGCTCCGAAGGGCGCGTCGCCGAGGTGTGGCATATGTCGGCGGATAACGCGGCTGCCGACGCCTTCTGGCGCGGCGAGCAACAGCTTGCCGAGTCGGCGCTCGAAGCGACGCTTCCACCCACCCGGGCGCCGAAGCCGACCTCGCCGACCATCGATTTAGACAGCGGCGATCTCGACGCCCGCTTCAGGCGCGCGGCCGATGCCAGCCGCACGCTCGCCAAGCGCCCTGACACGGCCACCATGCTCTCGCTCTATGCGATGTTCAAGCAGGCGCGAGCGGGCGATGCGGTCGGCGACAAGCCCGGCATCACCGATCCGGCGGGACGCGCCAAGTTCGATGCCTGGGAAAAGCTGCGCGGGACTCCTGTCGATCAGGCGAAGGCCGACTACATCGCGCTGGTACGATCGCTGCTGCAGGCCGACGCGTCCTGACCCGCGTGACGCATCCGCGCGCGCTCAGTCGAGCGGCGTCGCGATGGGTCGCGCCGACGCGCGGCTGGTGACGTAGATGCCGCTCAGGATGAGCGCGATGCCGACCACGTGGTACGGCGCAACCGCTCGCCCAGAAACATCCACGCCAGCATCGTCGCCGAACACCGGCATCAGGTGGACGAACAGCCCGGCGACGCTCGCGCCGACCTGCCTCGACGCCGCGATTCCAGAAGATGTACGCGAGCACCGACGAGAACAGCGCGACGCACGACGAGCGCAGCGACGCCGGTCGGCGTGAACGCACATGGGCAGGCCGATCGCCGACTCGACGCAGATACAGCGGCAGCATCGCGCAGGTCGCCGATGCATCGCGATCACGAACAGGAACGTGAGCATGTGCAGCCCGGGCGGCCGCCAGCGCAGGCAGATCGTGTAGATCGACCACAGCAGCATCGACAGAATCACCAAGCAGGTCGCCGCGGTTCAGCCCGAAGCGACGCCAGCGTCCCGAGGCTGCCCTCGCGACAGGATCGTCAGCACGCCCGACGAGCGACACCATGACGCCGGCGAGCTGCACGCCGGACAGCCGCTGGCGCAGGAAGATCCACGACAGCGCGATGATCATCACCGGAATGAACGAATTCAGGATCACGCCGTTGATCGCCGTCGTGTAGTTGAGCCCGAGGTAGGCGAGCGCGTTGTGCGAGCCGACGCCGACGACGCCGAGCAGCATCATCACGCGGCGGTTCGTCCGCACGATCGGCCATTCGCGCCGCACGATGCGGCCAGCGCGAACGGCGCCAGCATCAGCAGATCGCGAAAAACCAGCGGTAGAAGGTCATCGCCATCGGCGGGATCGTCGTCGGCAAGCCCGCGTCCGACGATCCAGTTGCACGCCCAGAAGAACGGCGTCAGCGTGAGCAGCAGGTAAGGCGAGACTGTGCGCGGCGCACGCGGAGGCAGCGGGCGTGTCCATGACCGCATTATCGCCGACGCTGTCAACTGCGGCGCGAATTGCGCACCCGTGCTCGTTGAGATGGGCGATGTGCGCCACCACGTATAATCGTTCGCTTTGCAGCGTCTTCTGCCTGATGTCCGTCGCTGTCCCGCGTCTCCCTCCGCGCGTCCTTCGGCTCGCGCGCTGCCCCGGCTTTTCCCGCCCTGCCCGCGCCGGGACGCAAGGTCGCGGCGACGGCGCTCACCGGCTCCGCCGACGCGCTCGCGCTCGCGCAACTGCGCGCTCGACGCGCGCGCCGCACGGACAGCTGCTGCGCGTCGTCGTGCGCCGATCGCGCTCGCCGTGCAGCGCCTCGCCGACGGAGATCGCCGTGGTTCGCGCCCGGCTTGCGCGTCGCGCGTGCTGCCGGACTGGGAAACGCTGCCCTACGATCACTTCTCGCCGCACCAGGACCTCGTGTCGGAGCGGCTCGCGACGCTCTACTCGCGTCTCGCGCGGCGAATGCGACGTGCTGCTCGTCGCGGCGACGACCGCGCTGTACCGGCTCGCGCCGCCGTCGCTATCTCGCCGCGTTCACGTTCTTCCTGACGCAGGGCGAAACGCTCGACGTCGACGCGCTGCGCGCGCAGCTCGCGCTCGCCGGCTACCAGCACGTGACGCAGGTCGTGTCGCCGGGCGAATTCAGCATTCGCGGCGGCCTGATCGATCTCTATCCCGATGGGCAGCGCGCTGCCGTACCGCATCGACCTCTTCGACGACGACATCGAGATCGATCAAGCACCTTCGACGTCGACACCCAGCGCACGCTCTATCCGGTGCCGAACGTCCGGCTGCTGCCGGCGCGCGAATTTCCGCTCGACGATGCCGGCGCGCACGCGCTTTCGCAGCCGCTACCGCGAAGTGTTCGAAGGCGATCCGTCGAAGTCGCCGCTGTACAAGGACATCTGCAACGGCATCGCGCCGGGCGGCATCGAGTACTACCTGCCGCTGTTCTTCGACGACGACCGCGACGCTCGCCGACTACCTGCCGCCGGACGCGGCGGTCTGCCTGCACGGCGACGTCGACGCGCGCGATCGACGCACTTCTGGCAGGACACCGAATCGCGCTACCGCCTGCTGCGCGGCGACAAGGCGCGGCCGCTGCTGCCGCCCACCGAGCTGTTCCTGCCGCACGACGCGTTCAATGGCGCGCTCAAGCCGTTCGCGCGCATCGAGATTGCCTCGTCGCGCAGCCGCGCGACGCGCCGCGGACGCCGATCGCCGGCGAAGCGCCGCCGAAGCGCTGCCGCCGATCCAGGTCGATCGCCGCGCCGACGATCCGCTGCGTGCGCTCAAGCGCTTCGTCGCGGCACGCGCGACGCGCGTGCTGATCGTCGCCGAAAGCGCCGGGCGGCGCGAGACGATGCAGCAGTACTTCGCCGAGTACGGACTCAAGCCTGCCGCTCGTCGACGACTGGGCCGCGTTCGTCGCCGGCGACGCCAGCCCGCGCGCTCGCGCGTCGGCCCGCTGCACGCGGGCTTCGCCTGGCCCGCGGCGAACGTCGCGTTCGATCACCGAGGCCGAGCTCTACGCCGGCGTCGTGCGCCGCGCCGGCAAGCGCGAGGCCGCGCCGCAGTCAACGTCGACGCGATGCTGCGCGACCTCTCCGAGGTGCGCATCGGCGACCCGGTCGTGCACGAGCAGCACGGCATCGGCCGCTACCTCGGACTGGTCACGCTCGACCTGGGCGACGGCGCCAACGAATTCCTGCAGCTCGCTCTACGCCAACGACGCGAAGCTCTACGTGCCGGTGTCGAGCCTGCACCTCATCAGCCGCTACAGCGGCGCGTCGCCCGAAGCCGCGCCGCTGCACGAGCTCGGCAGCGGCCAGTGGGACAAGGCGAAGAAGCGCGCCGCGCAGCAGGCGCACGACACCGCGGCGGAGCTGCTCAACCTCTACGCGCAGCGCGCGGCGCGCGAGGGCCACGCGTTCAAGTTCGACGTCGCACGACTACGAGGCGTTCGCCGAGGGCTTCGGCTTCGAGGAAACGCCCGACCAGGCGGCGGCGATCGAAGCGGTGATCGCGGACCTGACGTCCGGGCAAGCCGATGGACCGGCTGGTCTGCGGCGACGTCGGCTTCGGCAAGACCGAGGTCGCGCTGCGCGCGGCGTTCGTCGCGCTCGCCGACGGCAAGCAGGTCGCGGTGCTCGTGCCGACGACGCTGCTCGCCGAGCAGCACTTCCAGATGTTCTCCGACCGCTTCGCCGAGCTGCCGGTGAAGCTCGCCGAGCTGTCGCGCTTCCGCTCGGCGCAAGGAAGTCAAGGCGGTGCTCGAGGGGCTCGCCGCGGGCACGCATCGACCTCGTCATCGGCACGCACAAGCTGATCCAGCCCGACGTCAAGTTCAAGAGACCTGGGCCTCGTCATCATCGACGAGGAGCATCGCTTCGGCGTGCGCCAGAAGGAGCAGCTGAAGCGGCTGCGCGCCGAAGTCGACGTGCTGACGCTGACCGCGACGCCGATCCCGCGCACGCTCGCGATGTCGCTCGAAGGCCTGCGCGACTTCTCGGTGATCGCCACCGCGCCGAGCGGCGGCTCGCGATCAAGACCTTCGTCGCGCAGTACTCGCCGGGCATCGTGCGCGAGGCGGCGCTGCGCGAGCTGAAGCGCGGCGGCCAGATCTACTTCCTGCACAACGACATCGACACCATCGCCACGACGCGCGAGCAAGCTCGGCGACGCTGGTGCCGGAGGCGCGCATCGCCGATCGCGCACGGCCAGATGGCCGAGCGCGAGCTCGAGCACGTGATGCGCGACTTCTACCAGCAGCGCTTCAACCTGCTGCTCTGCTCGACGATCATCGAGACCGGCATCGACGTGCCGACCGCCAACACGATCATCATCGAGCGCGCCGACCGCTTCGGTCTCGCGCAGCTGCACCAGCTGCGCGGCCGCGTCGGCCGCTCGCACCACCAGGCGTACGCGTACCTGCTGACGCCGCCCGAGGAAGCGCTCTCGGCGCAGGCGAAGAAACGCCTCGAGGCGATCCAGCTGATGGAGGACCTGGGCTCGGGCTTCTACCTCGCGATGCACGACCTCGAGATCCGCGGCGCCGGCGAAGTGCTCGGCGAAGAGCAGTCGGGCGAGATGCAGCAGATCGGCTTCCAGCTCTACGCCGACATGCTCAAGGCCGCGGTCGACGCGCTCAAGAGCCGGCCGCGAGCCCGACCTGATCGACGCCGCTCGGCGTGACCACCGAGATCAACCTGCACGTGCCGGCGCTGCTGCCCGAGACTACTGCAACGACGTGCACGAGCGGCTCGTCCTCTACAAGCGGCTCGCCAACTGCGAGACCGCAGACGAGCTCGACGTCGATGCAGGAGGAGCTGATCGACCGCTTCGGCCTGCCGCCCGAGCCGGCGCAGGCGCTGCTCGCCTGCCATCGGCTGCGCCTCGATCGCGCAAGCCGCTCGGTGTGATCAAGATCGATGCGGGCCCCGAGCGCACGCACGCTCCAGTTCGGCCGGAAGCCGCCGTTCGACGCCGGCGCGCTGATCCCGCTGGTGCAGCGCGACGGCCGCTATCCGCTTCGCCGGGCCCGGATCGCGTGCGCATCGAGCGCGCCGCGCCGACGCTCGACGAGCGCGTGGCGCTGGTCGAGGAGTTTCTGCGCAGGCTGGCGTGACATCGCCGACACTGATCGATTTCTCGGCGCGTTGCTAGCATCGCAGATGCAATCCGTCGTTCTCCCGCCGCAACTGCACGTCTTCGTCCGCGACTGGCTGTCGGCGAACAACATCCTGCTCAAGTCGCGCGACGGTCACGTGCTGATCGACTCGGGCTACGTACGGCACGCACCGCTGACACTCGCGCTGCTCGAGTCGTCCGCAGGGTCTCGGCGGCGAGCCGCTGGCGCGACTCGTCAACACGCACTGCCACAGCGACCACATCGGCGGCAATGCCGCGATCAAGTCGCGCTACGCGTGTCCGATCGCCGTGCCGGAGAGCGAGGCGCCAGGCTGATCGGACCTGGGATCAGAAGGCCCTGCTGCTCGGGTACTGCGATCAGCGCGCCGACCGCTTCGAGGTCGACGAGGTGATCGCACCGGGGTCGTTCACCGTCTGGGGCGAACTCGAATGGCGCGCGCTGTCGGCGCCCGGTCACGACATGGGTGCCCTCGTGTTCTACAACCCCGAGCATCGGATCCTGATCTCGGGCGACGCGCTGTGGGAAAACGGCTACGGGTTGGTGATGCCACCGGAAGTGGATGCTCGCGCGCTGCCAGCTGCCCGGGCGACGCTTGAAATGATCGCCGAACTGAGGGTCGCCATCGTGATCCCAGGCCATGGTGAACCGTTCGGCGAAGTCGATGCCGCGCTCGAGCGAGCCTTCCAGCGAACGACCGCATTCGAGGCCGACAGCGTGCGCATCGCCCGCCACGCGCTCAAGGCGCTGCTCGCGTTCAACCTGCTCGACCGGCAGCGCATGCCGCTCGACGAGGTCGTTGCGTTCGTCGAACGCATTCCGGTGTTTAGCGAGTTCAACGCGATCTATTTCCGGCGGGAGCCAAAGGACCTGGCGCAGATGCTGGTCGGCGAGCTCGAGCGTGCGGGAGCCGTGCGCGTCGAACAGGGCGTCCTCCTGCCACGCTGAGGCTCAGTGCATGCCGGCGACGAATGCGCGGATGCCGCCGAGCAGCATCTCCACCGCCACCGCCGTGAGCACCAGCCCCATCAGCCGCTCGAAGGCGCGCACCACGCGCTCGCCCAGCCAGCGCTGCAGCCGATCTGCGGCGAGCGAGCACGATCGTCGTCACCACCATGGCGGCGGTCAGTGCCAGGACCCAGGTGCCGATACGCTGCGGGTCGCGCGACGCCATCAGCATCACCGTGGCCAGCGCCGAAGGTCCCGGCGATCGCCGGAATCGCGAGCGGGACGATCAGCGGCTCGCCGACGCTGGCATCGCCGAACACACCTTCGCTGGGGCGCGAGAACACCATGCGCAACGCGATCAGGAACAGGATGACACCGCCGGCGATCGACAGCGATGTCTCCGACAGGTGCATCAACGTCAGGAACGCGTGCCCACCGAACAGGAAGGCGAGCAGCAGCACGTAGGCGATGGCGCATTCGCGCAGCACGACTGCCAGTTGGCGCTCGCGCGGCACCGAACGCATCGTGGTCACCACCAGCGGCACGTTGCCGAAGGGATCCATCACCAGCAGCAGCAGGATCGCCGCGGAAACAAGATCGGAGTTCACGCGGCGCTCGGCGACCGTCAGTGCAGCTTGACCCTTGGTTCCATGCGCCGACGCAGGAAGCGGCCGATCGTGTCCAGCGCCACGCGCAGGTACCCATGGATCGAGACCTGGTGCATCTTGTAGAGCGAGGCGTACATCCAGCGCGCGATCAGCCCCTGGATCATCATGCTGCCGCCGATCAACCGTCCCATCAGGTTGCCGACCGCCGAAAGCTCGCCCAGCGACACCAGCGAGCCCAGATCGTGAAAATGGAACGTCGGAAGCGGCTTGCCGGCCAGCCGCGCCTTCACCGTCTTGACCAGGAGCAGCGCCTGCTGGCGCGCCGCCTGCGCACGCGGCGGGACCAGCGCCTGCTCGCCGGCTTCCGGCCACGGACACGCCGCGCAATCGCCGAACGCGAACACGTCCGGGTCGCGCGTGGTCTGCAAGGTCGTCTGGACTACCAGCTGGTTCACGCGATTGATTTCCAGGCCGTCGAGGTCGGCGAGAAACGACGGCGCCTGGATGCCCGCCGCCCACACGACCAGGTCCGCCGGGTAGAAGGCACCGCTCGCGGTGTGCACGCCCTTTTCGTCGACGCCGGTGACACGCTCCGAGGTGCGCACCGCGACGTCGAGATCATCCAGCAGTCCGGTGGCGGCGGTGGCGATGCGCTCCTTGAGCTGCGGCAGGATGCGCGGCGCCGCCTCGATGACGGTAAGTCGCACATCGCGCGCCGTCTGCAGGTGCTTGAGCCCATAGCCCGCGTGCTCCCGGGTCGTGTGCCGAATCTCCGCGGCGAGCTCGACGCCGGTCGCACCCGCACCGATGATCACGATGTCCACCCCGGCGGAATCGCCCGCCGCAGCGTGATCGTCGGCGCGCACACAGGCGGCGAGCAGCTTGCGGTGAAAGCGCTTGGCGTCCTGCGCGGTATCGAGCGATATCGCGAAGGTGGCAACGCCGGGAACACCGAAGTCGTTGTTGGTGCTGCCCACGCAAAATACCAGCGTGTCGTAGGCGATGCTGCGCTCGGGCAGCATCTCCTGGCCGTCGTCATCCTGCACCGCCTGCAGCCTGAGCTCGCGACGCTTGCGATCCAGTCCCGCCACCGCGCCCTGGCGAAAAGTGAAACCGTGCCAGTGCGCCACTGCGAGATAATTGACGTCGTGCGCGTCGGCGTCCATGCGCCCGGCAGCCACTTCGTGCAGCAGAGGCTTCCACACGTGCGTCTCGTAGCGGTCGACCAGCGTGATGTCGGCGTAGCGATGGCGTGCGAACTTGTCGCCCAGCGCCGTCGCCAGCGGCAACCCGCCGGCCCCGCCGCCGACGACCACGACGCGGTGCGGCCCGTCGTGTGCGGCGCTCATCGGCGCGCTCCCACGCATTGGACACCGCGCTTGCGGCAGTCAGTCGCGCTCATGTTCGGCTGCAGTTCATGAGGATATAGTCGCATCATCGTACACAATCGTGGGCGCGATCGCCGAGCGGCGTCGTTTGCCGCCTTCGAAGCGATTGGCCGCCGGCTTGCCGTCGCTCAGCGGCACGAATGAAAAGTCGGCCGCTAGATACGCTCGATCGGGTTGGCGTTCGGTCGGTGCATTACCGATTCTACCGTGCGTTGCGCAGACGATTGGCCTGGGCCGCCATCGCTTCGCGGCCGGCGCGTCTTGCGGCGCAAAGCACGCTGCGGCATGCTAGCGCATGCGCCGCTCGCTCTTCCCCGAGGACGTCGAACGCTACGTGGCGGTCGAAATCAGCCGCGAGTCGCCGTTGCAGCGACGCTTGCGCGATGAGACGCACGCGTTGCCGATGGGCATGATGCAGGTCAGCGCCGACCAGGGCGCGTTGCTGGCGCTGCTCGCGCGCACCGTGAGTGCGCGCCGCGCCATCGAGATCGGAACCTTCACCGGCTACAGTGCGCTCGCGGTCGCGCAGGCATTGCCCGCGGACGGCAAGCTCGTCTGCTGCGACATCAGCGAGGAATGGACCGGGATTGCCAAGCGTTATTGGAAAGAGGCCGGTGTCGACTCGCGAATCGACCTCCGCCTCGGACCCGCACTGGCGACGCTGGACGCGCTCCTTGGCGATCACGGCGCGAACAGCTTCGACTTCGCCTTCATCGACGCCGACAAGAGTAATTACGATCGCTATTACGAGTCGTGCCTGAAACTTGTCCGCGCGGGCGGTCTGATCCTGCTCGACAACATGCTCTGGGGCGGCAAGGTCGTGCAGCGCGAGGTGCACGACGCCGATACCGACGCGCTGCGCGCACTCAATGCGAAGATCCGCGATGACGCCCGCGTCGACGCGTGTCTTCTTACCGTGGGCGACGGCGTGATGGTCGCCCGCAAGCGCTGAGCGGACACGAGGCCAACATGGACGACGCCGACATCGAGCTGCGGCTGGCGCAGCGCCGTGACACACGATCGATCGCGGTGATGTCGCGCGATCTCATCGAGAATGGTCTCGGCTGGTCCTATCCGCCGCAGCGCATCGGCGCGCTGCTCGCCGACCGGGAAACGGTGTCGCTGGTCGCGCGTCGCGGAGCCGCACTCGCCGGATTCGGCATCATGAGTTTCGGCGACGACTACGCGCATCTGGTTCTGCTGGCGGTGCGACCGGCGCTGCGCCGGCGCGGAGTGGCGCGACGCGTGCTGGGATGGCTGATGGAAAGCGCCGTCACCGCGGGCATGACTTCGGTGCACGTGGAGCTGCGCGAGCACAACGAGCACGCCTACGCGTTCTATCGCGCACTGGGCTTCAGTGAAACGCTGCGGCTTGCCGGCTACTATCGCGGACGCGAGACCGCCATTCGCATGCTGCGCGTGCTGCGCGGCGCCGCGACCGCCGCCGTGAACTGGCGCCCACCGACGCTCGATCCGCGATAGCTCGCGCGGCGCCGCCGCGCTTGCGCCACGGGATTTCGGCGGCGCGCGCCGTCGCGTAGCCGCCTGCGTCGACTAGCGGACTAAATGACCCTTACTTCCACCCGGCGCGCCAACGCGCTGCTCCCGGTGCCTTGCGTCTGCTCGGGTTTCTTGAGCTCAAGGCGATCTTCACTGATGCCCGCCATCTTGATCGCGTCTCGCACGCTCATCGCGCGTTGTTTCGCAAGCTCCTGGTTCTGCGCGATATCGCCGGTCGCGTCGTGGAAACCCGAGATCGCGGCTTTCGCGGACGCGTTCGACTTGAGGTAGGCGATCACCACCGCGAGGCCTTGGGCAGGATCGCCGGGCATGTCCGCCTTGCCGGATGCGAAGTAGACGTTGACGGTCGGAAGCTTCGCATCCTGGACGACGACAAACGCGCCATTGGCAGGGACGTCCGCGATCATCGCTACCGTCGACGCGGGCGCGCTGGCGACCATCGCCGGCCCAGGCGCGGCTGCCGTAGCGGGAGTCGCTACCGCGGTCACCGGCGCGGGCGACATCGTCAACGGCGGCGTCGGTGCACTCGCCGACTTCGAGCCGAACTGCAGCGCCAACAGCGGAACGATCATCAGCGCGACGATGTTGATGATCTTGATCAGCGGATTGACCGCAGGGCCCGCGGTGTCCTTGTAGGGGTCGCCCACGGTATCGCCGGTCACGGCGGCCTTGTGCGCGTCGGAGCCCTTCCCGCCATAATGTCCGTCCTCGATGTATTTCTTGGCGTTGTCCCAGGCGCCGCCGCCGGTCGTCATCGAGATCGCGACGAACAATCCGGTGATGATAGTGCCCATGAGCAATCCGCCCAACGCGACTGGACCGAGCACAAGCCCGACCACCACCGGAACGAGCACGGGCAGCAGCGACGGAACGATCATTTCGCGGATCGCCGCCTTGGTGAGCATGTCGACGGCCACGCCGTATTCGGGCTTGGCGGTGCCTTCCATGATCCCCTTGATCTCCTTGAACTGACGACGCACCTCGACGACGACCGCGCCGGCAGCGCGGCCCACCGCTTCCATCGCCATCGCCCCGAAGAGGTACGGAATTAACCCGCCCAGGAACAGCCCGACGATGACCATATGGTCGGACAGGTCGAAGGAGACGTTGATGCCGGCGCCCTGGAGCGCATGTGTGTAATCCGCGAACAGCACCAGCGCAGCCAGACCGGCAGAGCCGATCGCGTAACCCTTGGTGACTGCCTTGGTCGTGTTGCCCACCGCGTCGAGCGGATCGGTGATCGCGCGCACCGAGTCGGGAAGGTTCGCCATTTCGGCGATGCCCCCGGCGTTGTCGGTGATCGGTCCGTAAGCGTCGAGCGCAACGATGATGCCGGTCATCGAAAGCATCGACGTCGCGGCGACGGCGATGCCATACAGTCCGGCGAGCCAGTACGACGCCAGGATCGCGATGCACACCGAGATCACCGGCCATGCCGTCGCCTTCATCGATACGCCGAGCCCGGCGATGATGTTGGTCGCATGTCCCGTGGTCGATGCCTCGGCGACATGGCGTACGGGCTTGTATTCGGTGGCGGTGTAGTACTCGGTGATGATTACCATCGCCGCGGTCAGCACCAGGCCGACAATCCCGGCACCCCACAGGTGCAGCGTCGTGAGCTGCGGATCCGACGCGACGACGCCCGCCATCACACGATCGGTGATGAACCAGAAGCCGATCGCCGAGAGCACCCCGGCGACCGCGAGCCCGCGATAGAGCGCATTCATGATCTTGCCGCCGGCGCGTGCTCGGACGAAAAAGCAGCCGACGATCGACGCGAGAATCGAGAAGCCTCCGAGCGCCAGCGGATACGTCACCGCGGCCTCGGCGTTCACAGGCAGCAGCAGCGCCCCCAGCAGCATGGTGGCGACGATGGTCACCGCGTAGGTCTCGAACAGGTCCGCGGCCATGCCGGCGCAGTCGCCGACATTGTCACCGACATTGTCGGCAATCACCGCCGGGTTACGCGGGTCGTCTTCCGGGATGCCAGCCTCGACCTTTCCCACCAGGTCGGCGCCGACGTCGGCGCCCTTGGTGAAAATCCCTCCGCCCAGACGCGCGAAAATCGAGATCAGCGAACCGCCGAAGGCCAGCCCGACCAGCGGCCCGATGGCGGTGTGTAATCCTTCTTTCATGAGGTTTGGCGCGTACGGCGCCGACTGCACCAGGAACCAGTAGAACCCGGCGACCCCAAGCAATCCGAGGCCCACCACCAGCAGCCCGGTAATGGCGCCGCCGCGAAAGGCGACTGCGAGCGCCTCGTTGAGCCCAGTGCGCGCCGCTTCCGCCGTGCGCACGTTGGCGCGCACCGAGACGTTCATGCCGATGTAGCCTGCGAGGCCGGAGAGGATCGCGCCCAAGGCGAATCCGCCTGCAGTGCGCGCCCCCAGCGCCCACCAGATCACGACGAAGAGGAGGATGCCGACGATGCCGATGGTGAGATATTGACGATCCAGGTACGCCTTCGCGCCCTGCTGGACCGCAGCCGCGATCTCGCGCATGCGATCGTTCCCGGTAGGCTTGGCCATGATCCAGCTGATGGACCAGCC
Source organism: uncultured beta proteobacterium (assembly GCA_963816915.1). Lineage (GTDB taxonomy): Bacteria > Pseudomonadota > Gammaproteobacteria > Burkholderiales > Casimicrobiaceae > PALSA-1003. Next base: position 182,276 of record CAWFMK010000002.1, on the reverse strand, counting down.
GCCGTAAACGAGCGCGGCGACTGCGCAAACGAGCGCAAACACGACTGCGTATGACATGACGAACCCCTCAGAATTGGCAAAACGCGCTATCGCGCGATGTCGTTATTGTCCGACGCCGCGTATCGCGCATCGCGGGCGCCGCTTCGCGCGGTGCTTGCACCGCGCAGTCTGGACCGACCCCGCCGGGTTTCGACCCGGCCCGGCCGGCAAAGCACGCTATTTTGCCAGTGACCGGTCCAAAAAGTCGAGCCGATCCTGTCCCCAGAAAAGCTCGCCCCCATAGATGAAGGTCGGCGCCCCGAAGACCTGGCGCTCGATCGCTTCCTGGGTGAGCGCCTCGTAGCGCTCGCGCGTCGCATCAGCTGCCGCACGCTGCGCGAGCGCATTGGCGTCCTGCCCGGCGCCGGCCGCGAGCGCCTTGAGCGTCGCCGGATCGGAAATGTCGAGTTCTTCCGCCCAGACGGCGCGCATAAATGCGCGCGCAAGGCGCAGCGCGGCATCGGTATCGTCCTCCCCGGCGGCGAGTATCCATCGCGCCGCAAGCTCGGCTGGCACCGGAAAAAAACGCGGCTGCGTATTCAGCGGCAGGCCGAGGTAGTCCTTCCAGCGCGCCAGCTCGGTGAGCCGATAGGCCTGCCGCTGCGGCGAGCGCTGCTTGAGCGGCAGCCCTCCGGACACCGGGAATATCTTGCCGAAGTCCACCGGTTTCACCGCGATGGATGCGCCCTGCCTGCGCGCGATGTCCACGAAGCGCGCGTGTCCGAGGTATGTCCAGGGGGAAACCGGCGTGAAATAGTAGTCGATCGATTTGCTCATGGGGACGGCTGCCTTGGAATGGGAACGGGTCAGATCTTGAAGGAGGCGTCAAGCTTTCTGGGTACGGCGACGTTCTTCAGCCGCACGTAGCGCGGCAGGCCGCGCAGGTACGGCGGGTAGTCCTCGCCCTGCACCAGCGGCTGAAGATACGCGCGCGCCTTCGCCGTGATGCCGAACCCATCGGAAGTGATGAAGCCTGGGGGAAGCTTTTTCTCTACGTTGGCGATCTGCTCGAGCGGAACCGCGGCGATCTTCCAGCGATACGGCTTGTCGGAGACGCGCACGATCGCGGGCATGACCGCATTCTTTCCCGCGAGCGCGAGCTCGACCGCTGCCTTGCCCACGGCATAGCTTTGCAGGACGTCGGTCTTCGAGGCCAGATGGCGCGCCGCACGCTGCAGATAATCCGCCACCGCCCAGTGATACTTGTGGCCGAGCTTCGACTTGACCAGCTCGGCGATGCGCGGGCCGATCCCGCCCAGCTGTGCGTGACCGAACGCATCGCGCGTGCCGGCCTCCGCCATCAATGCGCCGCCGGCATCGAGCAGCCCTTCGGAAACGCCGATGCAGCAATATCCCGATTGCTTCACGTGCGCGTCGACGCGCGCCAGAAAGGCTGCCTCGTCGAAGCGCCGCTCGGGGAAGAGCAGCAACAGAGGGATCGGCGTGGCGTCGTCGCTGGCCAGCCCCACCGCCGCGGTGATCCACCCGGCATGCCGGCCCATCACTTCCAGCACGAACACGCGGGTCGACGTCTTAGCCATCGACGCGACGTCGAAAGCGGCTTCGCGCATCGACGTCGCAACGTATTTCGCCACCGATCCGAAGCCCGGGCAGCAGTCGGTCACGGGCAGATCGTTGTCCACTGTCTTGGGAATATGCACGGCGCAAATCGGATAACCCATTCGCGCCGCGATCTGCGAGACCTTGAGGCAGGTATCCGCCGAATCGTTGCCGCCGTTGTAGAAGAAATAGCCGATGTCGTGCGCCTTGAACACCTCGATCAGGCGCTCGTACTGCGCGCGGTTCTCCTCGAGGCTCTTGAGCTTGTAGCGGCACGACCCGAACGCGCCCGCGGGCGTGTGCATCAGCGCCGCGATCGCGCTTGCCGATTCGCGGCTGGTGTCGATCAGCTCCTCGGTGAGCGCGCCGATGATGCCGTTGCGGCCGGCGTAGAGCTTGCCGATGCGCGCGCGATGCTTGCGCGCGGTCTCGATCACCGCGCACGCGGTGACGTTGATCACGGCGGTGACGCCGCCGGACTGGGCATAGAACGCGTTGTGTGGTGCCATAGGGTGCTTCTCGAGTAGGCGTGGCGGGAATAAGCGAGAAACGGGTCAGGCCAGCGTAGAGTTGAGGTTGGTGATCTGGCGAATGACGGATGCAAGATTCTCGGCGCTGCATCGGCTAATCACTTCGCTGTCGCTGGTGGCGAAGAACTCGGCCCGAGCGCCGTCACGTGAACGCCACTTGGACGGCAGCCGCTCGTGAAATTTGTCCTTGAAGCGACGTGAGTATTCTGCCCACCGATGGTCATACTTTCCGACCGAATCGTGGACTATGACGATGTCGCGGCATACCGCAAGACGATAACCGGCGAGATATGCCCGGTAGCTAAAGTCCAGGTCATACAAATGGAAGCCGTCGAAAGTGTCCGCGTCGAAGCCGACCTGCCTGGCGACTTCTTTGCGCATTGCCAGAAAGACCCCGTCAAGTGCCTGGATGTTGGCCACATTCAACGAGTCGCCCCCGAGCATCACGGTTTGCAGCCGGCGGGTCATCGGTTCCGGTGTGGTGATCAAGACGTAGAGATAAGGATCACCTGAATCCAGCCAAGACCCTCCGACGACCTTGCTCGTGCCGGCGACTCCGATGAGGTCGTAGACGGCAAGATGAGCCGAAAGCGTTGTGGCGAAATTGGGAGACAAGATTCGGATATCGTCGTGCGAAAGGATCAGAATCTCGCCGCGCGCCTGTGCGATGCCTCGGGTGTAGCCCTCGGCGAGCGACTTGGCATCGTGGACGCCTACGATCTCAAAGGCCTCGCCCGCAAGCAACTTGCTGTACAGAGCGGTGACATCGGCGAATTTCTTCGCGTCAATGCTGCAAATAACCACCGAAACGTGCACATCGATGCCCTGTGCTCCGCCGCGCTCGTATGAGAGCGTGGTCATCGCACTTCGCCCGAAGAAAGGCCGGGGGTCGCATAAAGGGTCGCCTGTGCCGCAATGGAGTCGAGCGTCTGCACCAAAGTCGCGCGGCTGATGCCGCGGACGATCACCGCTGCGCGCGGAAGGCCTGGTTGACGCATTTCTTTGGCTCGTGCGTCTTGCTGACGATTCCGCGCGTCTAGGCAGAAAGCGCCGCGGACACGCGCTCGCGGATTTCTTCCACGCTGCCCATGCCGTCGACGCGCTGGACGCGCGGCGCGCGCCTATCGCCGCTGGCCGACCACTCGGTGTAGTACGCGATCAGCGGCTCGGTCTGAGCGTGGTAGACCGCGAGTCGCTTCTGCACAGTGTCTTCGCGATCGTCCTCACGCTGGATCAGCGGCTCGCCAGTGACGTCGTCGCGATCAGGGACCTTGGGAGGATTGAACACGATGTGGTAGGTGCGTCCCGACGGCAAATGCACGCGACGTCCGCTCATGCGCAGGACGATCGCGGCATCGGCAACGGCGATCTCGAGCACGTGATCGATCGCGACTTCGGCATCCTTCATCGCGTCGGCCTGGGGAATGGTCCGCGGAAAACCGTCGAACAGGTATCCGTTCGCGCAGTCGGGTTCCTTGAGCCGCTCCTTGACCAGCCCGATGATGATGTCGTCGGATACCAGCGCGCCGGCATCCATGACCTTTTTCGCGGCGAGGCCCAGCGCGGTGCCCGCCTTCACCGCACTGCGCAGCATGTCACCGGTCGAAATCTGCGGAATGCCATATGCGCCGCGAATGAAGTTCGCCTGCGTGCCTTTCCCCGCGCCGGGCGGGCCGAGCAAGATCAATCGCATGTCGAGATCCGGGACCTGGTTCGATCGGCAAAAGGCGAGGCGGCATGGAACGGCTTTCCTGCGTTCCCTTGCGCCTGCTGCGATGGCAACTGCCGCGGATTTTGTCCGGAATGGCGTCGCCGGTCAAACCACACCTTGCGCGTAGACCCTGCGCACGCGCTCGAGATCTTCGGGCGTATCGACGCCGGGCGCGGGCGCACCGCGCGTCACCCGCACAATGATACGAAAGCCGTGCCACAACGCACGCAGCTGCTCGAGCGCCTCGAAGCCCTCGATGGGCGAAGGAGTCAACGACGGGTAGCGCCGGAGAAATGCGACGCGATAGGCGTACAGGCCGTAGTGGCGGTAAAGCGGAAGCCCCGAAGGAACGGCCTGCTGGCCGCCGGCGAACGCGTCGCGTGCCCAGGGAATCGTCGCTCGACTGAAGTACATCGCATAACCGCGGTGATCGAGCACCACCTTGACCACGTTGGGATTGAAGGCCTCGACGGGGTCCTCGATGGCATGGCATGCCGTGGCGATCGCGGCGTCGCTGTTCGCGGCCAGCGCCTCGGCGACCTCGCGCATGAGCGCGGGCTCGAGCAACGGCTCGTCGCCCTGGACATTGACCACGATCGTGTCATCGGAGAGCGCAAGCGCGCTCGCCGCCTCGGCCAAGCGATCGGTGCCGGTGGGGTGATCGGCGCGCGTCATCACCGCTTCGTAGCCATGCACGCGGACCGCCTGTGCGATGCGTGCGTCGTCGGTCGCCACCACCACGCGCTTTGCGCCGCACGTGTGTGCGCGCTCGGCAACGCGAACCACCATCGGCTTGCCGCCGATGTCCGACAACGGCTTGCCGGGCAAGCGCGTCGAACTGTAGCGCGCGGGAATGAGAACAGTGAACACGCGCCTGTCGGCTATGCAGCGCGCAGTCGCCGGCTCGCATTCATCGAGTCCGGCCTCAATGCATCACTCGTATTCGGCGGGCTCGAGGCGGCGTGCTTCTTCTTCCAGCATGACCGGGATGCCGTCGCGAATCGGGTAGGCGAGTCGCGCCGACTTCGAGATCAGCTCCTGGCGCGCGCGGTCAAAGATCAGCGGACCCTTGGTGACGGGGCACACCAGTATCTCGAGCAATTTGGGATCCACGCAACTTCTCCTCCACGAGCGCAATCAGCGCCGGGTCGATGATCGCCTCCACGGGCAACGACCAGAAGCGGTCGTCGGCGAAACTTTTGCATTTTACCGCATCCTTTTCGGTCATCAGGATCGCCGACGCGCCCGCGAAGTCGAGATCGGCGGCGCTGTAGCGATGATGGTCGGGAAACGCGTGACACGTCGCCGTGATGCCGTTGGCGCGCAAGTCGGAGAAGAACCTCGCCGGATTGCCGATGCCGGCGACGGCGTGCACGCCGCCGGAGCGAAACGCCCCGGCGCCGGCGGTGATCCCTTCGTCGTTGACCCGCACGAAGCGATCACCTACCAAACGCATGACGAACTCGCGGCTGCCACGCGGGACGTTGCCGCTGCCTTGCAGCACGATCGCATCGACGCCGGCCAGCCGCGACACCGGCTCGCGCAGCGGCCCGGCGGGCAGCACCAGACCATTGCCCATGCCGCGAGTGGAGTCGACTGCGACGATCTCGACATCGCGGTCGAGCGCATAGTGCTGGAGGCCGTCGTCACAGAGCAGCACGTCGCAGCGTGGATGCGCGGCGAGCAGCGCGCGCGCGGCGGCTGCTCGCTTCGCGCCAACGAACACCGGAAAACCGGTGCGAGCGAGCAGCAGCGGCTCGTCGCCGACGTCATCCGCGCCAGCGTCCTGCGTCACTTCGCGCACCGCCTCGTCCCGGGCACCGTAGCCGCGGCTGAGCAGTCCAGGATGCCACCCGCGCCCACCAAGCGCGCGCGCGAGCGCAATGACCAGCGGCGTCTTGCCGGTCCCGCCGACCGCAATGTTGCCGGCGATGACGACCGGCACCGGGAGGCGTGTACTCGAGAGCACGGCCTGCTTGAACAGCGCACGGCGCAGCGATACCACGCCGCAATAGACGACGGACAGTGGCAGCATCGCCGCGGTCAGCGCCGTGAGCCGCGGCGCGTACCAGTCGGCGACGAGGCGCTCGGCGAAGGTCACGATTGGCTTTAGTCTTTCCGGGCGCAGCGAGGCATCTGCTTGGTCGAGAATGCAGATGCCTCGTTGCTTCGCTGGTCGCGATGGCGCGCCTGGCCGGCGCGTCACTTTCTGGTGGTCTGGGTGGCGAAGGTGATGTGGATCAGACCGACCTGCCGCGCCGCTTCCATCACGTGGATCACCGACTGGTGCGTCGCGTTGGCGTCGGCGTTGATGATCACCACCGCGTCCTTGGAGCCGCCCGAGGCGCGCTCGAGCATCTCTGCCAGCGCCGTCACGGTGGTGAACGGGAATACGCTCTTGTCGATGACGTATTGCCCCTGCGCGTCGATGCCGACGTTGATCTCCTTCGGCCGCTGCTTGATCTGGTCGGCATCGGCCTCCGGCAGCGTGATCTGCAGCTCGGCAACGCGCTGATACGTCGTCGTCACCATCAAGAAGATCAGGATGACCAGCAGCACGTCGATCAACGGGATGAAGTTGATCTCCGGCTCTTCTCGGCCACGGGTGCCGCGCAGGTTCATCGCGGCAATCCCAGCATGGCGCCGACCGGCACGGTACGCGGCATCGCTTAGCGCCGTTCGCCGTGCGCAAGCTCGACGAGCTTGACGGCCTGCTGCTCCATTTCCAGAATGAGGTCATCGACCCGCGCGCGGAAATGGCGGTAGAAGATCATGCTGGGTATCGCCACGATCAGGCCCAGCGCGGTGTTGTAAAGCGCGACCGAGATGCCGTGCGCGAGCTGCACCGGATTGGAGCCCGCGTTGCTCTGCGATCCGAAGATCTCGATCATGCCGATCACCGTTCCGAACAGCCCGAGCAGCGGCGCCATCGCGGCGATGGTGCCAAGCGTGGTCAGGAATCGCTCGAGATCGTGACTGACGACGCGGCCAACCTCCTCGATCGCCTCTTTCATCACCGGGCGCGCACTCTTCACGTTGGCGAGCCCCGCAGCGAGCACGCGTCCCAGAGGGCCTTGCGCGGCGGTCTTGCTGACCAGCTCCGCTGACAGGCCGTCGCGCTTGAATTCAGCGAGCACGCGGTCGACCAGTCCCGGCGGTGCGACCACCGACTGTCGCAACGACCACATGCGCTCGAAGATCAAGGCGAGAGCCACGACTGATGCGAATATCAGCGGCCAGATCGGCCAGCCCGCCGCTTGAATGATCGACCACACGGATCCGTGCTCCCGACGCGAGAAAGCGTGCACTCTAGCTTGGCCGTACCGATTCGGCAAGGCAATGCGCGCATCGGCGCGCGCATCGGTGCTCGGATCGCGTGCTGCGCGATATCGCGTATTCAGCCGGGGATCACCGGCATGCTCGACATTTCCGCGAGCGTCGCCGCGATCGCTGCGCCGACGAGCAGGATCAGCCAGGACAGGTACACCCAGATGAGGAACAGCGGCAATGCGGCGAGCGCGCCGTAAACGATCTCGTACGTCGGCGCGAGCTTGATGTAGAACGCGAAACCCGATTTCGCGACGTCGAAGGCAACCGCCGCAAGCATCCCCGCGGCGAGCGCCGGCTTCCAGCGGACCGGACGTCGCGCGGGCACCAACGCGTAGATGAGCGTGAGAATCACAACGGCGATGCCGAGCGTCAAGGGCTGCACCAGCCAGGTCAGCGCTTCGGATGCGGCGGCTGGGACTAAACGCAGCGACCGCTCGACGCCCCATTTGGTCGCGTACACCGCGCCACCGATGAGCGCCGGCACGGCGATGAAGCCGATGCTGTACACGATGGCCCGGCGCGCCAGCGAGCGCGTGGTGAAAATGCCCCACATGGCGTTGATCTCGCGCTCGACCTCGGCTACCAGCGACAACGCGGTGTACACGACGAAAGCGATGCCGATGCCCTGCAGGTCCGCCGAGCGCGCGGTGAACTCCGTTAGATAGTGGCGCACCGTCCCGCTGCTCCCAGGGAGCAGGAAACGCAGCAGCAGCGGCTCGAGCGCATCGAGCCAGCGCTCGAATCCGGGAAGCCGCGAAGCGTAGGCGAAAGCGACGGTGAACAGCGGCACCAGCCCGAGCAGCGTCGTGAACGTCAGGTTGCCCGCCATGCGGTCGACCTGGACGGCGCGCAGGCGCCTGACCACGCGGGCGATGAATTCGATGAACTGCGAGTGCGTCATGCGCCTGCGCGGGAATGCGTAAGCGCGCGATTATCGCATCGCGATCGCACAACGCTCAACGCCATTGCGCGCCGGCTGTAAGCGAAGCCGCGCAGCGCTCGACCAACGGACACGCGTGGCGCGCAATCGCGCTATGCTAGACACAGGCCTGATGCGGAGCTTGCAAGCCATGACGACGACTCAAACCGCGGTGCTCGGTGGCGGCTGTTTCTGGTGCCTCGAAGCCGTTTTCGACCAGCTGCAGGGGGTGATTTCGGTGGAATCGGGATACGCGGGTGGGCGCAGCGAGAATCCCAGCTACGACCAGGTGTGCGGCGGCGACACCGGTCACGCCGAAGTCGTGCGCGTGGTGTTCGACCCGTCGGTGCTGTCCTTCGCCGACCTGTTGCATGTATTTTTTGCGATCCACGACCCGACCACGCTCAACCGCCAGGGTAACGATATCGGCACTCAATACCGCTCAGTGATCTACGCGCAATCGCCCGAGCAGCGCGCCGAAGCGCAGAAAATCGTCGCCGAGCTCGGGAAGAGCGGGCCGTGGGACGCGCCGATCGTCACCGAGATCGGGGACGCGGCGACGTTCTATCCCGCCGAGAGCTACCACCAGGAGTATTTCGAGCGCAACGGTCGTCAGCCGTATTGCCAGGCCGTGGTCGCGCCGAAGGTAGCGAAGTTTCGCAAGCAGTTTCTGGACCGGCTCAAGCGCTAGCACCTCGACGCGCTCGACGCTGACGCCCGGCGCGCGAGCACGCCGGCGCCTCCCAGCGCTGCGCCCACGGTCCAGAACACGGGGGCGAGTCCAAGCGTCGAGCCGACCGCGCCGAACAGCAGTGGCATGGCGAAGGTGGACGCGTTGATGATGGTCATGCGCACGCCCGCGGCTTCGCCCATGCGGCCGGCCGGGGCGATGCTGTAGAGCAGCGACATCACCATCGGCTGCCCGCTCCCCAGCGCCAGTCCCAGCGTGAACGAGAGCGCCATCAGCACGCCGAGCTGGTGGACGAAGGGAAACAGCGCAAACGCGCAACCGGCGATGAACAACGCCAGCGTCAGCACCTCCAGTTCTGAGAAGCGGCGGACGATGCGCGGCATCAGCAGGCGGACGAAGAAGGTCGCCGCCGCGAACGACGCGAGAATGACGCCGATTCGCGACGCCGACAGGCCGATGCCGGCGCCGTAGATGGGTATGAAAAACGAATGCAGATCCCATGCCATCGACAGCAATCCGTTGATGATGTAGACGCGGCGCAGCTGAGGGTTTTTCAGGAGCTCCAGCAGCCCGCCCGGCGATTTCTCGGCGTGCGCACGATGTCCGCCAGGGAGTACGATCGCGTTGCGCGAGAGAACGATGATTGGCAGCAGCGGAAACAGCGCCAGCACCACGAAGGTCGCCTTGAAGCTGGCGTGATCGATGAGCAACCCCGCGATCAGCGGTCCGCCGAACAGCGACGTCGAATAGCCGAGCGCCACCAGGCTGAAATTGCGCGCCCGATCGCTGGGTGGGCCGTACCAACCGGTCGCGTTCTGCATCGAGATCTGGAACACCATGAACGACACGCCGATGAGCGAAGTCGCCACGAAAAGTGGCGCGATGCCCGGCAGCAGGATAGGAATCGCCGCGCCGAGCATGATCCCGCACGAGCCCACCAGCATCGGCTTGCGCACGCCCACGCGGTCGGAGTGGCGGCCCGCGAGAACCGCGAGCAGCATAGGCAGGAACGCATAGAGACCCATCAGCGTCCCCACCACCAGCGCGGACGCGCCTTGCGACAGCGCGAACAGCGCCACGGTCACCCTGCCGCCCGACAGCACCGCGTGGTTGCAGATGCCTAGACCGATCAGGGCATGAAAGGAATTTCGGTGGCGCGATTCATCCTCGCTCACGGTGCGAGGCGCTCGACGAGCCAGTGCCCGCTCTCATCGCGCCGATACCGGATGCGATCGTGCAGCCGCGACGCGCGACCCTGCCAGAACTCGAGGCTGTCCGGCACCAGGCGGTAGCCACCCCAGTGCGCTGGACGCGGCAGCGCCGAACCGCCGAAGCGTCTCTGCGCTGCATCGAAGGCGCTCTCCAGCCAGGCGCGGTCAGGAATGACGCGGCTTTGCGGCGATGCCCACGCGCCCAGGCGCGACCCCAGCGGACGGGACGCGAAGTAGGCGTCGGACTCGCCGTCGTCAAGCTTGCCGACGCGTCCTTCGATCCTGACCTGCCGCTCCAGCTCGATCCAGTGGAATAGCAGCGCCGCGTCCGGGCGCGCGGCGAGCTCGCCGCCCTTGCGACTCTCGTAGTTGGTGAAGAAGGTGAAGCCGCCGTCGGCGAGCCCCTTGAGCAGCACGATGCGCGCGGAGGGCCGTCCGGCGGCATCGGCGGTTGCCAGCGCCATGGCAGTGGGCTCGGGAAGCTCGGCGCGCACCGCCTCGTCGAGCCAGCGCTCGAATTGCAGCATCGGATCGCGATCGACGGCGTTCTCGTCTAGCGCGGCGCGATGGTATTCCCGGCGGAGGTCGGCGATTTTCACGGAGTAAGGGAAGCGCGAGCGTCGCCATTATGGCGGTTCGCATCGGCGGTTGCACCCAGCAGGCGCGTCCGAGCGCCGCGCGGCGACCCCGACCGCGCATCGCGCGCGTCACTCTCGGAAAAATCGCCATTCTCCCCGATGCAACACCGCGCGCGCGTCGCTCTCAAAAGCACGCATATTTGCTCACCACCTGCGAAAGATTGCGGTATATTTGCCCCGATGGAGCGATAGGGCCGATGACAGGAGATTGGCCTGGCTTCATATTCATCGCCGTATCAAGCGATCAACCCAGGAAGGAGAGCTATGGCTACTGCCAAGAAAGCTGCAAAGAAGCCCGCGAAGAAGTCGGCGGCGAAGAAATCCGCGGCGAAAAAACCCGCGGCGAAAAAACCCGCGAAGAAGGCTGCGCCCAAGAAGGCAGCCGCGAAGAAAAAGGCGGCACCCAAGAAGACAGGCGCAAAGCGCAAGCCCAACGCCGCGTTCATGAAAGCGATGACACCTTCGGCCGTGCTCGCCGCTGTCGTCGGCAGCATGCCGATTCCGCGCACCGAGGTGACCAAGAAGATCTGGGACTACATCAAGAAGAACAAGCTGCAGGACTCGATCAACAAGCGCCTGATCAACGCCGACGAAAAGCTGCAGGCAGGTTTTCGGCGGCAAGAAGCAGGTGTCGATGTTCGAGATGACCAAGCTGGTCTCGAACCACCTCAAGTAACAGCCTTTTCCGGACGGCGCGTCTCTCGCGCCGGCTCGATCGGCGGCCGGTCAGCGCATCACGTTGACCGGCCGTTTCGTTTTAGCTGCGTGGCATCGCGTTGCGACCGCTCTATAATCGTCACTCACCACCCGCCAGGAGGTGCGCCATGCGCCGAGCCTCGACGATTGTCTGCCTTGTCCTGCTTAACCTCATTGCGAGCGCAGCGCTCGCCCAAGCGCCCGCTGCGCCGACACAGCGCATCCGCGGCGACGTGATCGCGGTCGATGGCCAGGCCTTGAAAGTACGCTCGCGGACCGGCGAGGCGGTCGACGTGAAGCTCGCCGACAACTACACCGTCACTGCGGTCGTTCGTATCGGCATGGATCGCATCGTTCCCGGCGCCTTCGTGGGAATCGCATCGCTACCGCAGACGGACGGCACGCAGAGGTCACTCGAGGTGCTGGTGTTTCCCGAATCGCGGCGTGGCAGCGGGGAAGGCCACTATCCGTCGGATCTCCAGCCGGGAAGCATGATGACCAACGCCACCGTAGGCGAGGTTGCGAAGGTCGACCAGGGGCAGCGGCTCACGCTCAAGTACAAGGACGGCGAAAAAGTGGTCATCGTGCCGCCCGGCACACCGGTGGTGACGTTCGAGCCGGGCGACCGCGCCATGCTGGTGCCGGGTGCCCATGTCATGTTCGGCGCCGCGAAACAGCCGGATGGCACTTTCACCGCCGCCGGCGTCAATGTCGGCAAGGACGGGCTGGTGCCGCCGATGTAGTTATTGGGGAGGAGGCCGTTTAGGCCAGTCGTCCTCGTCGACCAGGATGCGCAGGACCCGCGTGCGCTTGCCGCCGCCGTATTTTTCCATCTGCACGATCACCGGGTAGAGCTCGGCGAGCTTGGCACGTGCCGAGGCCTCGTCGTCGAAGGTAAGCACCTGCCCGTCGGCACCGCGCACGTCGTGCCACAGGCCATTCCCCTCCTCCACCTCGATGCGAAAGCGCGTGCGCTGCGTCATCGTTGCACTCCATCAGCTCATCGCTGGTGCGCTCGCATGCGTCTGCAGCGCGCGGATGCGGTCCTGGATCGGCGGGTGCGTCGCGAACAGCGCCGTGATGCCGCCGCTACGGTCGGTGATGCCGAAGCCATTGAGCGACTTGGGCAGCTCGCCCGGCGGCAGGCCGCCGAGACGCGCGAGCGCGCTGATCATCGGCTGCGGCGATCCCAGGTACTGCGCGCTGCCGGCGTCGGCGCGAAATTCGCGGCGACGCGAGAACCACGCCACGATCAGGCTGGCCAGGATCCCGAGCAGGATCTGCGCAACGATCATGGTGATGAAATAGCCAGGGCCGTTGCCGCGCTCGGTGCGAAATACCACGCGGTCGACGAAAAACGCCACCACGCGCGCCAGGAACACGACGAAAGTGTTCACGACGCCCTGAATGAGCGTCAGCGTCACCATGTCACCGTTGGCCACGTGCGCGATCTCGTGGCCGAGCACTGCCTCGATCTCCTGGTGCGACATCGAGTTGAGCAGTCCCGTCGACACCGCTACCAACGCCGAGTTGCGGAACGCGCCGGTGGCGAAGGCGTTGGCATCGCCCTCGTATACCGCGACCTCGGGCATGCCGACCCCTGCCTTGTCGGCGAGCTTTTTCACCGTCGACATCAGCCACGCCTCGCCCTCGCTGGCCGGCGTAGTGATGACGTGCGCGCCGGTCGACCACTTGGCGATCGACTTCGACATCAGCAGCGAAATGATCGCGCCGGTGAAACCGACAACCGCGGAGAACACCAGCAGGGCACCGACGTTGAGACCGTTCTCCGCAAGCGCCCGGTCGATCCCGAGGACGCTGGTGACGATGCTGATCACGACCAGCACCGCGATGTTGGTCAGCACGAACAGGAAGATGCGCTTCATCGGGTCCTCCAGAAGCTACGGCGGAAGAGTGTAGCGCAAACGCACCGGCGCTTCAGCGCGACTAGCCGGCGTCGCGCGCCCACGAGTCGCGCAAGGTCACCGCGCGGTTGAACACCGGTTGCCCCGGGCGGGATTCGCGCGCGTCGGCGATGAAATAACCGTGGCGCTCGAACTGATACCGGTCCTCCGCCGCGGCCTGGGCGAGCGCCGGCTCGATGTACGCGGAGATCATACGCTTGCAGTGCGGATTCAGATCGTCGAGGTAGTTGCGCTCCGCGGCTTCCTCGAAGTGGATGTCCTCGTCGACGGCGGCCGCGCCGTGCACGTGCTCCACGGTCGCGGCCTCGCGGGCGCGCCCCGGCTCGGGAACGACGAACAGACGGTCGTAGAGACGCACCTCGGCGCGCGCGGCATGCACGACCGAAAGCCAGTGGATGTTGCCTTTCACCTTGCGCGATTCGGCGCCCGGCGTTCCGCTGCGCGTGCTCGGATCGTAGGTGCAGTGCACCGCGACGATCTTGCCCGCCGCATCGCGCTCGGCGGCCACGCACTTGACAATGTATCCGTAGCGCAGGCGCGCTTCCGCGCCGGGGGAGAGCCGAAAATAGCCCTTGGGCGGCTGCTCGTTGAAGTCGTCGCGCTCGATCCATAATTCCCGCGTGAGCGGCAGTTCGCGTTGTCCGAACTCCGGCTTTTGCGGATGGTTGGGCGCGAAACAGGTCTCCTCGGCATCGGTGGGGAAGTTGTCGATGATGAGCTTGACCGGATCGAGCACGGCGACGCGCCGCTGGGCGCGCTCGTTCAAATCCTCGCGCAGGCACGATTCGAGGACGCTGATGTCGATCCATTGATGCGCCTTGGACACGCCGATGCGCTCCGAGAACAGCCGGATCGACTCCGGCGTATAACCGCGCCGGCGCAAACCCACCAGCGTCGGCATGCGCGGATCGTCCCACCCGTCGACGTAGCCGCCCTCCACCAGTTCGATCAGCCTGCGCTTGCTCATCACCGTGTAGGTAAGGTTGAGGCGCGCGAACTCGTATTGCTGCGGCAAGGGCCGCTGCAGCAGCTCCGCATCGGCTAGGCGCTCGATGATCCAGTCGTAGAGCGGACGATGGTCCTGGAATTCCAGCGTGCAGATCGAATGGGTGATGCGTTCGAGCGCATCGGAGATGCAGTGCGTGTAATCGTAGAGGGGGTAGACGCACCATTTGTCGCCGGTGCGCTGGTGAGTGACGTGGCGAATGCGATACACCGCCGGATCGCGCATGTTGATGTTCGGACTCGCCATGTCGATCTTCAGACGCAGCACGTGTGCACCATCCGGATATTCGCCCTCTTTCATCGCTCGGAACAGCTGCAGGTTCTCCTCGACCGAGCGGTCGCGGTAGGGGCTGTCGCGTCCCGGCTCGGTGAGCGTGCCGCGCAGCCGGCGCATTTCCTCCGGCGTCGAGCTGTCCACATACGCCAATCCCGCCTTGATCAGATGGCGCGCGAACTCGTAGAGCCGGTCGAAGTAGTCGGACGCATGATAGAGATGCGCTCCCCAGTCGAAACCGAGCCAGCGCACCGCATCCATGATCGAGTCGGTGAACTCGACGTCCTCCTTGACCGGATTGGTGTCGTCGAAGCGAAGGTGGCAGACGCCTCCATTTTCCGCCGCCAGCCCGAAATTGAGGCAAATCGACTTGGCGTGCCCGATATGCAGATATCCGTTGGGTTCGGGAGGAAAGCGGGTGACTACCCGGCCGCCATATTTGCGTGTACGCAGGTCCTCGGCGATGATCTGGCGCAGAAAATTCGAGCCGGGCGAGGCAGCATCGTGCGGCGGTGCAACACTCATTACCGTTTGTTCATGAACAAATGACGAGGAACATGCATTCTAACCGCTGGGATGGGGGCCGTCATCGACCGCCATGCCACTGCAACGGAGCGCATGCCGCGCAAGCCGCATCCAGCAACGGTCTTCAGACTGTCATATTTACAATTTTCGCCGCGTTGTCCACATTATCTGTGGATAAAAGTGTGCATATCTTGTAAATACCCTACCTAAGTAGCCTGCCGGGTGGGGAATTCGTTGTCATGCCCAAATTCTTTACGAGATTTCGACATTATAATTCAGTGACTTGAAGCTGCGTCCCGGCGCGAGTATAGGCATGCCGGCACCGGTGCGCCTTCTCGGAAAACACTCGCGCCCGTTCTTCAGGCCCCTGCTTTTTGTCATGGACATCGATCCAAAATCTGCCGACTTGTCGAGCGCGGAGCGCACCGCGGAGGCGTCGCCACGCTCGGAAGTGATTCCCGTATCCCTGCTCGTCGGCACGGCGCGAATGCTCATCGAGCGCCATCTGGGGCTTGCCTGGATCAGCGGCGAAGTCTCGGGGTTGACCCGCCCCGCGTCGGGTCATTGCTACTTCACTCTCAAGGATGAGCGCGCGCAGGTGCGCTGCGTGCTGTTTCGCTACAAGGCGGCGCTGCAGACGGTCACGCTCAAGGACGGCATGGCGGTCGAAGTGCGCGCACTGCCCACCATTTACGAGGCGCGCGGCGATTTCCAGCTCTCGGTCGAGGTGGTGCGACTCGCCGGCGTCGGGGTGCTGTATGAGAAGTTCGCGCGACTGAAATCGCGTCTCGAAGCCGCGGGCTGGTTCGCGGCCGCGCGCAAGCGCTCGCTGCCCTCGTTCCCGCGCTCGGTCGGGATCGTGAGCTCGCGCCAGGCCGCCGCGCTCGCCGACGTGCTCACGACCCTGGGCCGGCGCTTTCCCGCGCTGGGGGTAATCGTGTATTCGACCGCCGTCCAGGGCCCCGGCGCCGCAGCCGAAATCGCCGCTGCGATCGCTCTCGCCAACGCGCGCGCCGAGGTCGACGTGCTCATCGTGTGTCGCGGCGGCGGATCGATCGAGGATCTCTGGGCCTTCAACGAGGAAGTCGTCGCGCGCGCGGTATTCGACTCGATCCTTCCCATCGTCAGCGGCGTCGGCCACGAAACCGATTTCACGATTTGCGATTTCGTCGCGGACGTGCGAGCACCCACGCCCACCGCTGCGGCCGCCTTGGTGGCGCCGGACGGCTCGCGGCTGCGCGGCGAGCTCGCGGGGCTGCGCGATCGGTGGAAACGCGCCGCCGCGCTCGCGCTCGAACCGCGCATGCAACGGCTGGACGGCGTGTCGCGCCGGCTGGTGCACCCCGCCGCCCGACTGGACGCGCAGCAGGCGGAACTCTCGCGCCTGGCGGCACGCCTGATGCGCGCAGCGGCGGCGTGCGTGCGCGAGCGCGAACGCCAGGGCGGCGAGCACGGGCGCCGGCTGTTGCGGCAACTGCGCACGCCGACGCTAAAGCTTCCTCTGCTGGCACGGCTCGAACAACGTTGGCGCCAGGCGGCCGCCGATCACACCGGTGGACTCGAGCGCAGGCTGGGCGTACTCGATGCGGGACTGCGCCTGCTCGGCCCGCAGGGTGTGCTCGATCGCGGCTACAGCATCGTCGCCCGCACCGACGGAACGATCGTGCAGGATGCGGCGCAAATCGCGCAGGGGGAGGCGCTTGCGCTCAGCTTCGCGCGTGGTGGCGCGCTCGCCAAGGTGACAGCCAAGCGCGAGTCCTGAATCCGGACGGGGATCGCGGCGGCGCGATCAGGCTTCGTCGGGATCGGGATCGTCGATCGCGCCCGACGCGCGTGCGCGCGCCGGCGCATCTGCCGGCGCCTGCGCGGCGATGCGCGGCGTCGTATTGACCACGTCGGCGTTCTGGGCGCGATGGCGAAGCGCGTGATCGATCAGCACCAGCGCCAGCATTGCCTCGGCGATCGGCGTGGCGCGGATGCCAACGCAGGGATCGTGCCGGCCATGGGTGTTGACGATCACCGCCGCGCCGGTTTTGTCGATGCTGCGCCGATCGAGACGGATCGACGATGTCGGCTTGACCGCGATCGATACCACGATGTCCTGGCCGCTGGAAATGCCTCCCAGAATGCCGCCGGCGTGATTGGAGACGAATCCCGCCGGCGTCATCTCATCCGAGTGCTCGGTGCCCTTTTGAGTCACGCTCGTGAACCCGGCGCCGATTTCGACGCCCTTCACCGCGTTGATGCCCATCATCGCTGCGGCGATGTCGGCGTCGAGCTTGCCGTACACCGGCTCGCCCCAGCCGACCGGAACGCCCTCGGCGACGACGTTGATGCGCGCGCCCACCGAGTCGCCTGACTTGCGAAGCGCATCCATCACGCTCTCGAGGTGCTCGGTCATCTCGTCGGTCGGCGCAAAAAAAGGATTGGCGTGCACGTGTTCCCACGCCTTGAACGCGAGTGGGATCGAGCCGAGCTGTGCCAGGTAGCCGCGCACCACCACGCCGTAGCGCTCGCGCAGCCATTTGCGCGCCACCGCGCCGGCGGCGACCCGTACCGCGGTCTCGCGCGCCGACTGCCGCCCGCCACCGCGATAATCGCGGATGCCGTATTTCTGCCAGTACGTGTAATCGGCGTGGCCCGGCCGGAAAGTGTCGGCGATCTTCGCGTAATCCTTGCTGCGCGCGTCCTCGTTGCGAATCAGCAGCGCGATCGGCGTGCCCGTGGTGATGCCCTCGAAGACGCCGGAGAGAATCTCGATGGTGTCCGATTCGCGGCGCTGAGTGACATGCCGCGAGGTGCCGGGCTTGCGCCGGTCCAGATCGCGCTGGATGTCATCAGCCGAGAGCGCCATGCCGGGCGGGCAGCCATCAACGACGCAGCCGATGGCGGGACCGTGCGATTCGCCGAAGGAGGTAACGCAGAACAAGGTGCCCAGAGTGTTGCCGGACATCGTCGGGATCGCCGCGTGAAGGTCGCGCGAGTGTAGCACGTCGGACGCCGCGATCTTGCGCCGACGCCCGCGCGGCGCTGCTCGCGCGATGCGCGTGCAGCGCCTTATCTAGTCGCGCGTAGATCGCGCAGGCGATGTGAATACAGCATGTGTCGAAGACTCGGATGTCAAGCGAGTGCTTGGTCCGTGAACGGGTCGATCAAACACCTTGAATAGGAGTTCACGAGACGTCGTCCTCCGAGCTAGCGCGTGCGTCATCGCGCCCGGGCGGCGCCGTCTCGTCCTTTGTACGCGACATCTGCTGCGACAGTCGCCACGCCATCCAGCCGATGATCAATCCGACAGCCCACATGAAAGCCTCCCCTTTCGTGCGCCCGAATTTCGCTAGCGTTGATCGCCGCGCAGCCCAAGCACCTCACGCTGCAGGAATTCCGGCGTCGCTATCTCCGGTGCGAGCGGAGCGCCCGCGACGAGCGCGATGCGCGAAAAGACCCCCCGAATGCGACGCATCGCCTTGCCGCCTGCCGCGCGACTGAAAAAGCTGCCCCAGAGCCCGCGCAGGGCCATCGGCACCACCGGAACGGGGGCCTCGGCAAGGATGCGCTGCAGGCCCGGACGAAACCGTCCGAGCTCGCCGTTGTCGGTGATCCTGCCTTCCGGAAAAATGCCGACGATCTCGCCATCGCGAAGCGCCGCTGCGGCGTCCGCAAACGCGCGCTCCTTCATCGCCGAATCCTCCTTTTCCGGCGCGATGGGAATCGCGCGCATGGTGCGAAAAATGAAGTTGAGCAACGGCAGCGCGAAGATCCGGTGATCCATGACGAAGCGGATCGGGCGCGGCACGCACGCGGCGATCACCACCGCATCGACGAAGCTCACATGGTTGCACACGATGACGCATCCGCCCTCGCGCGGAATGCGATCCAGGCCCTCCTTGTCGACGCGGTAGAAGGTGTGGATCAGGATCCACGCCAGGAAGCGCATCAGGAATTCGGGCACCAGCAGGTAAATGTAGAGCGCCACCGCCGCGTTCATCAGTCCCGTGATCAGGAACAGCTGCGGAATGGTCAGGCCCGCCTTCAGCAGCCCCAGTGCGATGCCGGCCGAGGCCACCATGAACACGGCGTTGAGGATGTTGTTGGCGGCGATGAAACGCGACCGATACGCCGGATCGGAGCGCTCCTGGATGAGCGCGTACAGCGGCACGATGTAGAAGCCACCGAACATGCCCAGCAGAACGAGGTCGGCGACCACGCGCCAGTGTGCCGGCCGCGCCAGAAATTCAAGCGCGCCTACCGAGCCCGTGGCGGCCAGCCCGCGACTCGCGAAATAGAGGTCGATTGCGAACAACGAAAGACCGATGGAGCCGAAGGGCACCAGTCCCACCTCGACCTTGCGTCCGGACAGTCGCTCGCACAGGAGCGAGCCGACGCCTATGCCGATGGAGAAAATCGCCAGCAGGAGCGTCGCGACGTGCTCGTCTCCGCCCAGCACGTCTTTGGTGAAATTGGCGAACTGGGTAAGATAGGTCGCACCGTAGAACCAGAACCAGGAGATGCCGAGCATCGACAGCCACACGACGCGATTGCCATGCGCGAGGCGCAGATTGCGCGCGGTCTCGGTAAACGGATTCCAGTTGATCCTGAGTTCGGGCGCGACCGCCGGCGAGACTGGAATGCGCCGGCTGACCGCGTAGCCGGCGAGCGCGACGGCGATGGCCGTGGCGCCGGCGTAGATCGGCCCGTTCGGCTTGATCGCGATCACGATGCCGCCGATGACTTCGCCGAGCAGGATCGCGACGAAAGTGCCCATCTCCACGAGGCCGTTGCCGCCGATCAATTCGTCGCTGCGCAGATTCTGCGGCAGGATCGCGTACTTGACCGGTCCGAACAGCGTTGAATGCACGCCCATCAGGCCGAGCGCGAGAAAGAGCAGGATGAGGTCACGCCGGTAGAAGCCGATGGCGCCGACCACCATGATCGCGATCTCGAGCATCTTGACGAAGCGGATGAGCCGCGACTTCTCATACTTGTCCGCGAGCTGGCCCGCGGTCGCGGAGAAAAGCACGAACGGCGCGATGAACACCGCGGCGGCGACGTTCACCAGATCGTTGGACGAGAGCGCCGTCAGCGTGGCCGCCTGGAAGGCGACGAAGATCACCAGCGCGTTCTTGTAGATGTTGTCGTTGGCCGCGCCCAGGAACTGGGTCCAGAAAAACGGTGCGAATCGCCGCTCCCGCAGCAGCTGGAACTGGCTGTGCCCGCCTTGCTCGCTGTGCATCCTCGCGCCTCCCGCGCTCACCGCATGGTCGAAAGAAAGTCCTGGACCGCCGTCAACGCCGCCTCGACCGTCGCGACGTCGGTCCAGAAGAATACTTCCTTGCCGATCTTTTCGCTCTTGAGCACCCCCGCCTCGCGCAGAACGCGCAGGTGATGCGCGACCGCGGTCCTCGAGAGCGTCGACGCGGCGACGATCGCGCCGACGTTGAGCCGCTCCGCCGGCTCGAACATCAGCACGATACGCTGGCGGTGCGCGTCACCCAATGCGACGAAGATGCGGGCGATGCGCCGCCAGGCGGGTGGGAGCGCGCGCGCATAGGCTTTTTTCATAACTATGCGACTAGTTATATAGTTGCAACCATAGCGCCGCAACCGAATCCGTGTCAAGCCCCCCTGCGCCGGTCGAGTGCACCCGCTACAATATCCGTGATCGCGTCCGCCCCGTCCCCATGCAGCCCTATCTCGACTTCATGCGCCATGTGCGCGACCACGGTCATCGCAAGAGCGACCGCACCGGCACCGGCACGCTCTCGGTCTTCGGTTATCAGATGCGCTTCGATCTGGGTCAGGGCTTTCCGCTGCTCACCACCAAGAAGGTGCACACGCGCTCGATCATCCACGAGCTGCTGTGGTTTCTCGCTGGAGACACCAACGTCGGTTATCTGCGCGACAACGGCGTCACCATTTGGGACGAGTGGGCCGACGCGAACGGCGATCTGGGGCCAATCTACGGATACCAATGGCGGTCGTGGCCGGCGCCGGACGGCGGCCACATCGACCAGCTGTCCAACCTCGTGGACGAGATCCGCAGGAATCCCGCGTCCCGGCGGCTGATCGTCTCCGCATGGAACGTCGGTGACATTGCGCGCATGAAGCTTCCGCCGTGCCACGCCTTTTTCCAGTTCTACGTCGCTGAAGGAAGGCTCTCCTGCCAGCTCTACCAGCGTAGCGCCGACATCTTCCTGGGCGTGCCTTTCAACATCGCGTCGTACGCGCTGCTCACGCACATGGTCGCCCAGCAGACCGATCTCGATGTCGGCGATTTCGTGTGGACCGGCGGCGATTGCCACCTCTACCTTAATCATCTCGAGCAGGTCGAGCTGCAGCTCGCACGCACACCCATGCCATTGCCGCACCTGATGATCAAACGCCGCCCTGCTTCGCTGTTCGAGTACCGCTACGACGATTTCGAGATCGTGGGCTACCAGCCGCACGCGGCGATCAGGGCGCCGGTCGCCGTTTGACCCGCGCGGGGCGCGCGCCCGCACGAGTAGCGTTCTCGGTGGCAGATCCGCTACGTCGCGCCGACCCTCTCTGACTCCGCAGCGATCACCTGCGCCGCCGCGTTGACGACCGCGGCAATGCGGCCGATGTCGCGCAGCTGCTGCACGGTCAACCCGCTTTCGCGCAGCAGCTTATAGTGCGACTGCACGCAGAATTCGCACTTGCCAACGATGCTCGCGGCCAGTGCGTAGAGTTCAAAGCTGGCGCGATCGACGCCGCCATGCGACGCGTACGCATTCATTCGCAATTCGGGGCGCGCGGTCTTGAGATCAGCGTCACCGGCCATCTCGACGTACGGATACCAGACATTGTTCATGCCCATGAGCGCGGCGGCGGTGAGCGCAGCCTGCGCGTGCGTCGCTTCCAGCGCGCTGGAAGCGCGCAGCACCTCCACCAGAGGCCTGGCTCGCGCGGCGAACGCCGCCGCGAGCGCGGCGCCCAGTGCGTGATGCGACTCCAGGCTCGAGCGCGAGAGCACCGCATCGAGGTTGAGCCGGATATCCTTCGCGTAGTCGGGAATCAGGTCCTTGATTGCAGTCATATGTTCCATCGCTGCTCCAATGAGCGCGTTGCGGGCGCCTCGCGGTGCCCGCAACGGGCAATCGTGTCAAAGGGTGGTGCCGCCGACGCCGCGGTTGCACGGGCACAGCTCGTCGGTCTGCAATCCGTCGAGCACACGCAGTACTTCTTCGGGGCTGCGACCGACATTGAGGTTATTGACCGACACATGCTGGATGACGTTGTCGGGATCGATGATGAAGGTCGCGCGCAGCGCGACGCCTTCGTTCGGATCGCGCACGCCAAGCTGGTCCACCAGCGAACCGGTGCTATCGCCGAATTGCCAGTGGTTGAGCCGATCGAGATCCCGGTGCTCGCGCCTCCAGGCGAGCTTCACGAATTCGTTATCGGTCGAGCCCGCAAGCACGACGGCCTCGCGATCGTCGAAATCCTTCTGCAGCTTGGAGAAACCCACGATCTCGGTCGGGCATACGAAGGTGAAATCCTTCGGATAGAAATAAATGACTTTCCACTTCCCGGGAAATGACTTGTCGGTAATTTCCTCGAAAGCCGACTCGCCCTTCTCTTCGGGCTGGTTGAAACCCGGCTTGACCCCGGTGACCTTGAATGACCCGATGCGTTGTCCTACTGTCTTCATAAACGGCGCTCCTCGAATGGCTCATTGCTGGTGCAAATGAGAACAGTGAGTAGGGTGAGGCCAGACCGTTCATAATTCAAATCGATTGATACTATTTTTCCATTAGTCTGTAACTATGCATGGGGCTAAAAAAAGCCCGCTGGGAGGAGTGTTAGCGGGCAAGGGGGTTCCGGTGACGAAGCACGACCCGGCTTCGCGGGGCAGGCACAACATGAACTGCGCGGCGTCGCCTGCGGGCGCCGCGGAGGAGTCAGGCGATGCTGCGCGCGGCGTTCACCCGTTCAGCAAGTTCTTCGAGTGCAACCTCCTGCGAGGACAGGGCGTCGTCCTTGGCGGCAGCGTCCCGAGCGTCCTTGGCGTCCTGTTCGGCACGCCAGAGGGCATTGAATTCCGGTGAGAATTTTTCCATGTTGCACTCGCTGAACAAGTCGCGGTTGTTCGCCCTGCACTTGCGGTAGCAACGAATGTGCCTAACATTTGTTACCTTATTATTTCAGCGACTTAGCAAAGGCGTGGCGCGGACGCGGGCACCTTGGTCGGCAAAAGACTCATAAGCTCGGCGAAAGCTGTCGCGCGGACCCGACAGCGTGCCGCCAATGCGCTGTAGCTTGCTGATTAGAAAGGTGAACGTTTGTCGCTGAAAAGCGACAAGGTGTGCGGGGTGCGACAGGGGGTGCGGTCCTAGCCGTCGGGTTTGGCTTCCTTGAACATCGCGGGCTCCAGCCGATGGCGCTGAAGCAGTTTGTAGAATTCGGTGCGATTTCTTTTAGCGAGCGTCGCCGCTTGGGTCACATTGCCGCCGGTGATCTTGAGCAGCCGCACGAGATAGTCGCGCTCGAACTGCTTGCGCGCCTCTTCGAAGGGCGCCAGCACGCCAGCATCCTCGCGCAACGCTCCCTGGACCAGTGTCGCGGGGATGACACTGGTGGTCGTCAGCGCGACCGCCTGCTCGAGCAAGTTGAGCAGCTGTCGAACATTCCCCGGCCAGGGCGCGCCAACCAACAGGGCCATGGCCTCCGGCGCAAGGGTGAGCACGGGCTTGCGGTAGCGCTCGGCGAGCTTGCGCAGGAAGTGCGTCGCCAGCAGCGGGATGTCTTCGCGACGCTCTGCAAGGGAGGGCAGTTTCAGCGACACCACGTTAAGCCGGTAGTACAGATCTTCTCTGAATTCGCCGGCGGCACGCTGCGCCTCCAGATCGCGGTGCGTGGCCGAAATGACCCGCACGTCAACTGGCACCGGAGCGGTCGCCCCCACGGGACGCACCTCCCCATCCTGGAGCACGCGCAACAACTTCACCTGCAGCGCGAGCGGCATGTCGCCGATCTCGTCGAGGAATAGCGCGCCGCCGTTCGCTGCCTGGAACAAGCCCTTGTGCGCCGCGACCGCCCCACTGAAGGCGCCGCGCGCATGACCGAACAGCTCGGACTCGAGCAGCGGTTCGGGCATGGCGCCGCAATTGACGGCAACGAAGGGCTGAGCTGCGCGGCGGCTGGCGCGATGAATCGCGCGCGCCAGCAACTCCTTGCCGGTACCCGACTCACCGAGGATGAGTACGCTGGCGTCCGAGTCGGCGACCAGGCGAGCCTGGCGCAACAGGTCCTCCATGCGTGGACTGCGCGTGATGATTCCGGCTCGCCAGTCGCCGGTCGATTGCATTGCAGGCTCGGCATCCCCGCCGGTGAGGCTCACCGCGTTGGCCACTTTTTGCAGCAGTTCCTGGCTGTCGAAGGGCTTGGTCAGGAAACCGAACACGCCGCGCTGCGTGGCCGACACCGCCTCGGGGATGGTGCCGTGCGCCGTCAAGATTATGACCGGCAGCGTCGGATGCTGGCGATGGATGGCGTCGAACAGGGCGAGCCCGTCGATGCCCGGCATCTTCAGATCGGTGACCACCGCCGCCGGACGGGCGACTGCGAGGGCCGCGAGCGCCGTTTCGCCGCTGTCCGCAGTGCGCACGCGATAGCCCGCCGACGTGAGCCGCAGCGTGATCAGCTTGAGCAGGTCGGGATCGTCGTCGACCAGCAGTACATCGGCGCCAGCGGTTGCCTGGGGCTTCATCGTCCGGTCCCCCCGCCGCCGCCGCCGCCCGCGCCGCCAGCGTTACGGCTGCGCTCCAGCAAGAGACTGCGCTCCACCGCGCGTAGCTGGTCCAGCTTCTCCTGCGCCGCGGCGCTCTTGCGCCTTTCCTCGGCAACGTTGCGCACCCTTTCGGCAATCTGGAGATAAAGTATCGCGGCGAGCTGCTTCACCGGTGAAGCGCCTCCGGTCTTGCCTACTACGGAGTCGAGTAGCGCGAGCGCGCGCGCGTCGTCGGCTGCGCCGGCGGCCGGCATGGTCAGCAACACCGCCAGCCGGATGCGGTTGGGTTCGGTGCGTGCACGGGTCACCGCCTGTCCTGCGGCCACGAGCTCGCGTCGCAGCTCCTCGGGCGATTCCCCCGCGTAGCGCTGCAGGTCGGTCAGCAAAAGGATCGCCTGCTGTTCATCCTCGTTCGCCGCCGGCTCCGCGTTGGCAGGAACCGGCGTCTGCTGCACCGGCGGTGGCGGCGTCGTGGGCTGACCCAGCACAGGCCGCTGCACGACACAGCAGAGGAACGAGAACAGCGCATGAAGGGCGAGCGTACGCGCGCGATTGCACCGCCGCGTCATCCTGGACCCGCAATGGTAACAGCGGGGTCGCCAGCCGACGATCGTACCGGATCTCCGCCGACGGCGACCGGCAGCCAGACGCGGAAATGCGCGCCACGCGTGCCGCCGCTGCGGTCCACCACCTCGACGCGCCCACCGTGGGCCAGCGCGTATTCCTGCGCGATGGCAAGTCCCAGACCCGATCCCTTGATGCGGCCTCCGGGTGGCGTCTGCCCTTGATAGAACGATTCGAAAATGTGCGGCCGGTCCACCGGGTCGATGCCCGGCCCCTGATCGACGACATCGAGCACCGCGAACGCGTCGCGGACCTTGAGCTCGACCGCGACGACGCCTGAAGGCGGCGAATACTTGATCGCGTTGGACATGAGGTTGTCGACGATGGCGCGGATCTTCGACGCGTCACCGACCACGACCGCCGGCTTCACCTTGGCGTCGAACGAGACCAGACGCGCGAAAGCGGCCAGCTTGTGCTCGCGAAGCACCTGGCGAACGACGTCACCCAGCGCGACCGGTCCCAGCGTCTGCGGCTCGATGTTGCGCGTCTGGTGATACGTGAGGAGGTCCTCGATGAGTTTCTGCAGCGATAGGGTGTTCTCGCGCACGATGCGCACGATTTCCTGCTGCTCCGCCGAAAGCGCGCCGCCGACGCGATCGCGCAGCAGCTCGACGCCTTCGCGCACCGCGGTGAGCGGCGTCTTGAGCTCGTGCGAGACGTGGCGCAGAAAACGCGTCTGCTGCTGCTCGAGATCGTGCAAGCGCGAGCGCAACCATTCCAGACGCTGCCCCAGGTAACGCATATCCTGCGGACCGTCGACCTCGATCGCATGCGAGAAGTCGGCGGTCGCCATCTGCCGTATTGCCTGGTCGAGCTGTCGGATCGGACGCGCGATCAGCACCGCGAACAGGATGGCGAGCGCGAGCGCGATGGCGCCGGCGCTGAGCGCCAGATAACCCCAGGTCTTGCGGCCCTCGGCGGCAGTCGCCTGCAATCGCTCGATCTCGCGTTCGGTGAGCTGGTTGCTCGCGGTGAGCATCGCTTGCGCGCCCTCGGCGAGATCGGCGTAGCCGGCAGCGAGCACCGCGCCCCCGCTCGGGGAGCGCTGCGGCGCACGCAACACACCGTAGAGCTCGCTCTCGCGGTCGATGATCGATTCCAGCTGCGTCGCCTGCGGGCGATCGAGCGGCAGCTGCTGCAACTGTTGCGCTGTCGCGCGGAAGTCCTGGCGCAGCTTGGCGTAGTCCTCGATGAGCTGCGGGTCCTCGAGGATCAGGTGCTGGCGCACCAGGCGCTCGAGTGTGGTCGCCTGCTCGTAGAGCTGACGACTGGCGCGGCCGGCCTGCGCAGCCTGCAGCACTGCCTGCTGCCCCTGGTTCCCCAGCCGGTCGAGACTCACGATCAACTCGACCAGCGCATAGAGCAACGGCAGGCTGACCAGCAGAAATCCGAGCAGGATGAACTTGAGGAATGAACGGGGGTAGTACACGAGTGGTCAGGAGCGGCCGCTATAATAGTTGGCTAGCAACTCAGCCTGCGAGTACCGCGTGAACGATACACTACCGCGCGCAGCAGCGCCAAGCGGGCCGGAGCGCCGTGGAGAGCGTCCGCGCATTGCGCTGATAGTCGCCGTCGCGCGCAACGGCGTGATCGGCGATGCCAACCGCCTGCCGTGGCGACTTCCCGAGGACCTGCGCCGCTTTCGTCTTCTTACGTCCGGGCATACCGTCATCATGGGCCGCAAGACCTGGCAATCGATCGGCAAGGCGCTTCCGGGCCGTCAGAACATCGTGGTCACGCGTCAGCACGACTTCGTCACGCCGGAAGCGCAAATTGCAGCGAGTCTCGACGAGGCGCTTGTCCTCGCGGTACAACCGGAGCCGGTTTTCGTCATCGGTGGCGAATCGCTGTACCGTGAAGCGCTTCCGATGGCGCACTGGCTGCATATCACCGAAATCCAACGTGACTTCGCGGGCGACACGCGCTTTCCGCCGTTCGCGCGCGCGCAGTGGGTCGAGATCGCGCGCGAAGCGCATCCGGCCAGGGACGACGCCGGATTCGATTTTGCATTCGTGACCTACGAGCGCAGCGCAGGCGGTGCGTAACGAAAGCGCGCGCAGCTCTTTTCGACCACTGGGAGAGGCATCGATGTCCGAAGGATTTCACGTTCACGGCCCGCACGATCACGAGGTCGAACACCAAGCCGAGCACGACCCGTTCGCCGGCCGCATTGCGGTGATGACGGCGATTTTCGCGACCATCGGCGCATTTTTTGGCTACATGGGGGGCGCCACCCAGAACGACGCGCTGCTTTTCAAGAACGAAGCGGCGATCCGGCGCACCGAAGCATCGGACCAGTGGAATTTCTACCAGGCAAAGAGCAGCAAGCAGAATCTCGCCGAGCTCGGCGCCGCGCTGACGACCGGTGATACGCAGGCACGCTACGCGAAGGAAGTCGAGCGCTACAAGGGCGAGAAGGACGCGATCATTCCGGAGGCCAAAAAACTCGAGGACCAGTCGAAGACCGCCGAGATCGCCAGCGAAGCTTCGATGCACGTGCACCACCGCTGGGCACAGGCCACCACGCTGATCCAGATCGCGATCGCGCTGGCGGCGATCACGATTCTTACCCGCAACAAGGGACTGCAGTTCGTCTCGTACGCCGTCGCCACGGTCGCAGTCGTCGTCGGCGCACTCGCGTACGCCCACGTGTGAGCGCCATCGTGCGCGCAGTAATCAACCGAAAGGAGACCGGAACATGAGCAGGCATGCATTCGAACAGCCCCGTTTCCCGCGAGCTACGGTGATCGCAACGCTCGCGCTTGCAGGCATGGCGACGATGTCGGGATGCGCGCCCGAC
Organism: uncultured beta proteobacterium; assembly: GCA_963816915.1. Lineage (GTDB taxonomy): Bacteria > Pseudomonadota > Gammaproteobacteria > Burkholderiales > Casimicrobiaceae > PALSA-1003. The sequence continues at coordinate 154,047 of CAWFMK010000002.1, read as the reverse complement.
GCGGTCCGCAGCGCGCAGGCGACAGGCTTCAACGCCTATATGAAGCAGCTGCCGACTTCGTGCAAGCGCCTGCAGATCGGGTCTCAGGATCTCACCGAGCAGATCATGATGAACGACATGGGCAACAACGACTACAACTACTTTGTCGACGCCACATCGAAGCTCTACTACAACCGGTTGAGCCAGCCGAGCTATCGCCAGGCGCTGGTCGGCTTTTTCGGCCCGGGCGCGGGCAACGATGCGGCGTTCGACTGTATTTTCCGCACGCTGCCGCCGAATCGGCCGAACGCGCCAGGCGGTACGACGTACTGAGACCCGCGGCCGCTCAGCCGGCGAGCCCGCGAAGCTCGCGCAAAGTCACCGAGAGCATCGCGGAGTCGACGCTGCTGGCGGCCCGCAGTTCGGTGAGAAGCTGCGCTGCCCGCTCGATGCCACGTCGGTTGCGGTCCTGCCACGCGCCGATAAGGCTGTCGCGGGTGCCGACTTCCGTACCGGCGGCAAGCACCTCGGCCGTGATCGCGCGCTGCAGCCCAGACAGATCGTCCTGCATCGCTTCCTTGGCGAGCCGCTGCCAGTGAGCGATGGCGGGCAGCTCCGCGATTTTCTCGCGCAACCACGCAAGCCCGAGCTTGTTGGACAGCTCGAAGTACACTTCGGCGACGAACTCCGGCGCCCGCTTCGCCGTGTCCGCCACCTCGATGATGTCGAGCGCTGCGTACAGCGAATCGAAACTCACTACGCGAGCGGCAAGTTCATTCGGGACACCCTGGGATACATAGTGCGCAACCGCGGCTTCCACGCGGGCGTGCTCAGCCGGATCGAGCATCTGCGACAATCGCGCCGCCAGCGCCGTGACCGCGGGAGTGAAGTGCGCCAGCGTCGCCGCCATGTCCTCGCCCAGCCGACGCGAACGCAGGAACCAGGTCGTTCCGCGATGAATCAGCCGGTTGGTATCGATCAGCATCGCCGACTGCACGGCGTCGTCGACCTTGTTGTCGAGCGCTTCGATGGCCATCCAGAGATTCACGAACCCGAAGGTCTCCCGATTGAGTAGGTACGCGCGAACGATCTCCGGCGGCTTGGCACCCGTCGACTCGAGCAACCCGTGCACGAAAGTCCCGCCGACGCGGTTGATCATGCTGTTGGTGACGTGGGTTGCGATGATTTCGCGCTTGAGCGGATGGCGCTGCATGAAGCTTGCGTAACGCTCGCGCAGCGCCGTCGGGAAATAGCGCGCAAGCGCGGTGGCGACCCAGGCGTCGTCGGGAAGCTTCGAGCCGAGGAGCTCGTCGTACACCCAGATCTTGCTGTAGGCGAGCAAGACCGCCTGCTCAGGGCTGGTGAGCCCGATGCCCTTGGTGCGCCGCTCGGCGAACTCGTCGTCGGACGGCAGATACTCAATCTCCCGATTGAGCCGCCCGAGCTTTTCGAGGAACTGCACGAAGCGCTGATTGGCGTCGAGCAGCTGCGGAGCGATGCGCTTGCTGACCGAGAGCGACTGTGTCTGGAAGATGTTGTCGCGCAGCACCAGCGCGGCGACGTCGTCGGTCATTTCGGCCAGCAGCGTGTTGCGCTGCTTGAGTGTCAATTCGCCGTCGGCGATCGGCAGGCCGAGCAGGATCTTGATGTTGACTTCGTGATCCGAGGTGTCGACGCCAGCCGAATTATCGATCGCATCGGTGTTGATGCGTCCGCCTGCGAGCGCGTATTCGATGCGCCCGAGCTGCGTGCAACCCAGGTTGCCACCCTCGGCGACCACTTTGCAGCGCAGTTCGCGGCCGTCGACGCGCAGCGCGTCGTTGGCGCGGTCGCCGACCTGCGCCTGCGACTCGCCGGTTGCCTTGACGTAGGTGCCGATGCCGCCGTTGTAGAGCAGGTCCACCGATGCCTTGAGAATCGCGTTGACCAGCTCGGTCGGCGTCAACGCGTCCGCGTGGATGCTCAGCGCCTGCTTCACCTGTGGAGTGATCGGCACCGACTTGGCGCTGCGCGCATGTATGCCTCCGCCTTCCGAGATCAGCTTGGTGTCGTAGTCGGCCCATGACGAGCGCGGCAGCTTGAACATGCGCTCACGCTCGGCGAAGCCCGTTGCCGCGTCAGGGTTTGGATCGAGAAAGATGTGCCGGTGATCGAACGCGGCGACCAGGCGGATATGACGCGACAGCAGCATGCCGTTGCCGAATACGTCGCCTGACATGTCGCCGATGCCGGCGACGGTGAAATCGGTGGTCTGCGTGTCGACGCCCATCTCGCGGAAGTGGCGCTTCACCGACTCCCAGGCGCCGCGCGCGGTGATGCCCATGACCTTGTGGTCGTAGCCCGCCGAGCCGCCCGATGCAAAGGCATCGTCGAGCCAGAAGCGGTATTCCGCGCTGATGGCATTGGCGTAGTCGGAGAAGGTCGCGGTGCCCTTGTCCGCCGCGACCACCAGGTACGGATCGTCGGGATCGTGCCGCTTGACCTGAGCGGGCGGCACGATCTTGTCGCCGACGCGGTCGTCGGTGATGTCGAGCAGACCGCGCAGGTAGTCCTTGTAGCAGGCGACGCCTTCATTCATGAACGCCTCGCGGTCGCTCGCGGGCGGTGCTCGCTTGAGCACGAATCCGCCCTTCGAGCCCACCGGCACGATGACGGTGTTCTTCACCATTTGCGCCTTCATCAGGCCGAGGATCTCGGTGCGAAAATCCTCGAGCCGATCCGACCAGCGCAGCCCGCCGCGCGCCACTTTGCCGCCGCGCAGATGCACTCCCTCGAAACGGGTGGAGTACACGAAGATCTCGAACATCGGCCTCGGCTCAGGCAGTCCGGGCACCTTCGATGGATCGAACTTGAACGAAAGGAATGTCCGCGGCACGTTTCGGTCGTCGCGACGCCAGTAGTTGGTTCGCGTCATCGCCTGGATCAACGCGAGGTACTGGCGAAGCACGCGATCCTCGGACAGGTTCTCGACCTGCTCGAGCGCCGCCTCGATGGCGCGGGCCTGCTCGGCGGCGCGCGCGCCGGCGCCCGCGCCGCCGTCGGGATCGAAACGCACCTTGAACAACTCGACCAGCTGACGAGCGACGTCCGCATGCGCCGCGAGCGTGCCCTGGATGAAGGCCTGCGACAGCGCAAAGCCGATCTGGCGCATGTACTTTGCGCAGGCGCGGAGGATGAGGATTTCCTCGGCGGGCAGCCGCGCCCCGATAACCAGGCGGTTGAAGTCGTCGTTCTCGACCTCGCCGCGAAAGATCCGCGCGAACGCCGACTCGAACACCTTGTGCAACGAGTCGATTTCAACTTCGGTGTCGGCACCCGGTGCAATCATGCCGAGGTCGTGCATCCACACCGGCGGCATGCCATCGGGCGACACGCGATGCGGGCGCTCGTCGAGCACCTTCAGGCCCATGTGCTCGAGCATCGGCAGGCTCTCCGAAAGCGGCACCGGCCCGCCGAGCTTGAACAGCTTGAAGCGCAAGGCTCCCGGCTCCGCCTCGAGCGGCCTGTATAGCGACATCGCAAGCGGCTGCGCAGCCGACAGCTGCGACATGAGAACGATATCGGGGACCGCAGCGCGCGCCGGAAAATCCTCGCGATATCCGGCGGGGAAGGCGCGGCCGAACTCCTTGAACCATTCGTTACCGCGCGCTTCGCCGACCGAGTCGACCAGCGCCGCCTTGAGATCGTCGTCCCAGCGCCGCGCGACCGCGGCCAGACGCGCTTCCAGCGCGCGCACGTCGAACGGCGGAATCCTGCCGGGTGTTGTGCGCACCGTGATCATGACGCGCGCGAGCACCGATTCCGAAAGATGCGCGTTGAATTCGGCGCTCGAGCCGGCAAAGGTCTGGATGAGGATCGCCTGCCACTTCTGGCGCAGATCGGTGGAATAGTTCTCGCGAGGCACGTAGATCATGCACACGACGAAGCGCTCGAAGGCGTCACGCCGGACGAACAGCCTGAAGCGCTGCCGTTCACCGAGTCGCAGGATTCCGACCGCGGTGGCGAGCAGCTCATCCTCGACGGTCTGGAACAATTCGTCGCGCGGATAGGTGGTAAGGATATTGGCCAGCGCCTTCGCAGCGTGGCTGCCCGGTGCCACCCCCGAGCGCGCCATGATGTTGGTGACCTTGCGCCGCAGCAGCGGAATCTCCACCGGATTGGCGCTGTAGGCGATCGAGGTGAACAGTCCAAGGAATCGGTCCTCGCCGCAGACGTTGCGCCGCTCATCGAAGCGCTTCACCGCGACATAGTCGAGGTAGCCAGGACGATGCACGGTCGATCGCGACGTCGACTTGGTGATGACCAGCAATTCCGGCCGGCGCGCGTACGCCTTCACCGCCGCTGGAAGGGTGGCGAAGCTCGCCGCGAGCTCCTGTCCTTCAGTGGCGCGCAGAATGCCCAGGCTCGATCCGGGCACCACCTTCAATGCGTCCTGCCCATCTACGGTGACCAGCTCGTGACGGCGATAGCCGAGGAACGTGAAATTGTTCTCGGCGAGCCACGCAAGGAATGCGCCGCCTTCCGCGATTTCGTCGGTGGGCAACGGCAGTTTGTTGCGGGCGATTTCGCCGACCAGGTTGCCTACCTGCGCTCGCATCGCCTCCCAATCGGTGACTGCCGCGCGCACATCCTTGAGCACGCGCGCGAGGTCCGCCGCGAGCTCTTCCATCGCCGCCGCGCCGGACATGCGGTCGATCTCGACATGAATAAACGATTCGCGCAGCGCTTCGGGCGCCCCCGCGCTCGCGAGCCCGGTCAGCGTTCCACCCGCATCGCGCACGACGGTGAGAATCGGGTGCACGATCAGGTGCAGTGCCAGCGCGTGGCGGTTGATTTCCATCGATACCGAATCGACCAGAAAGGGCATGTCGTCGTTGACGATCTCGACCACGGTATGCGTCGACTGCCAGCCATGCTCCTCGACCGTCGGATTGAACACACGCGCGCGCGCGTGCCCGCGTTCGCGCTTCTGCGCGAAATTCCAATGCGAGAGCGCGGCGCCGTACAGATCAGCGGCGGAGCGGTCGGCGAGATCCTCGGGATCGATCTGCCCCAGATAGCGGTCGACGAAAGCCAGCATCTGGTCGCGCCGGATGGGGTTGATCTTGATGCGCACCAGCTTCAGCACTTCGTCGAGTTGCGGCGAGCGATTTGCTTCCACGCGGTCGTTCATCGTGGGCTCCTCAATGAGGTGGTTGAACGCACTCGGGGTCGGATATCGGGCGATCGCTGGACCCGGCGGTCACCAGGCGAGAGAACGCTATTGTCTTGCAAAACGCCGTACGTGGCGACCATGCCCGCCGAGCGTCGCACGATTTGCCCGTGCTGCGGACAGCGCCGTGAAGAGCACGTGCGGCCTCGTCACAAAAACAAAGACCGCTCGAACGGGCGGTCTTCGAAGATCCTGCGGGTCGCTTGTCGAACCCGATGGCTCGATCGCGATCTTGTGTGGCGCCCAGTAGCTGGGTCGATGTAACCCTCCCAGGCCGCTACGTCCACCATACGCTCAATGTACGCTACGGTACAGAGGTATTTTGCGTCTACGGCCTCCCGCTCAAGACCGGTTCATGAAAGCCTTCCGTGGCGCGCCCTCGAGCCGTCTTTTGCTCTCCGCGCATCGGCAGGCTCGCCCGACGCCGCTAGCGGCTGCTGCGAAGTCGCGCATCGACGCTCCAGGGTCCCGGACCCGCTATCCACAGGTAGAGGAACACGAAGCAGAAAAGGACGGCGAGGTCGCCACCGTTGAGCAACGGCAGCCAACCCTTCGGCCAATGCGCCATGAAGTACGCGACCGCCATGTCGCCGCACAGGATGAAGGCAACGGGACGGCTGAACAATCCGATGAGCAGGAGCAAGCCGCCGCCGAACTCCAGCATGCCCTGCACTCCGATCAGCGACATCAACTGCAGATTGTCGAAGTTCGCCTGATGCGGCATCTGGAACAGCTTCGCCGTGCCATGCGTCATGAACAGCAATGCCGTCACGATGCGCAGGATGCTCAACACGCGCGGCGACCACTCCTGAAAAAAGGCCCGGTCTCTGATCATGTGCTCTCCGTTGTTTTTGGCGCGTTGCGCCACCGGCGTTTAGAGGACGCCGAGGTGCCTATTGGAGCGCTTTGAAAAGCGGTTGTCCAGCAGCGGAACGCGCGGTGTCACAGGTTTCCGTCATGATCGGGCGACCTCGCGGCGGCCTCAGGTGTTCATCTTGACCGGTGCACCCACCGCCCTCCAGCCTGAGTGGCCGACCGTCATGTAGCGGGCGTCGAAGCCCGCATCGCGCAACGCGATCGCGGTGCGGCACCCGACATGAAAGCCGTATGCGCAGTACACCACCACCGGCTTCTCCTTGGACAGTTCACCCATCCACTCGCTCACGCGCTCGGGGTCGCGCCAGGTGACGCCCTCGGCAATGTCCTGCTGCCGTGAAACGAAGTGCTTAGGCCGCGTGTCGATGAGCTGCAGCGGCCTGCCTTCCGCCAGCATGGCCCTCACCTCCTCGACGCCGACGCCGGGCAGATCGGCGAACTCCTCCTGCACCAGTGGCCGCGCCGGCACCACCTTGCTGGCGTCCTCGTGGCGACCCTCGACCGCTTTCCAGTCAACATTGCGCAGGAACGTGTCGACGTAAGCCATCGCGTTGGCGCCGAAATCGATGTGGTAGGCGTGCTCGTACATGTCGAGCGCGAGCAGGGGGATACCGCTGGCGATAGCCTGACTGTGCTCGCCCGCGTACTGGTTGATGAGCCGACCGTCTCGCGGCAACCAGGTCAAAAGCACCCAGCCCGAGCCGCCGCCCAGCGCATAGCCCATGGCGGAGAACTCGGTGCGCCAGCGCTGTACCGACCCGAAGTCACGCGCGAGCGCTTCCGACATCGCATTCGTCACCCTGCCGTCGCCGCCCATGCTCGCGAAATACAGTTCGTGCAGCAGCGTGGAATTGAGCGCGACGAGCTCCTCGCGCTTGAGGCCGTTGACGACGTGGCCGGGCGTCTTCGCGAAATCGAGCGACTCGAGTTGCTCGGTGATCGCGTTCAGGCGTCTAAGCGCCCCACCGTAGTTATTTTCATAATGGCTCTCGATGAGCTTCAGCGACAGGCCACTCAGGGTCCACGGACGGCAATAGATCTGTTTCAGGTGATAACGCACGATGCACCTCCAAGCACAAGGTTGAACTGCGCCGGGGACGCGGTGCGAACGTGGTTGGGTGCCCGCATGCGTCGCGCGACGCTACAGGATTGGACGGGGCACCGTCTTGGAGGGATACGACCCGGGGGTCCTGTTAACCCCCGCCGAAAAGACTACGCTTTGGCGGCGACGTTGACAAGCCGCTTCGGCGCTACATGACGAAGATCATCACGATCGCCGGATGAGGAAGATCACACCCAGGCCGCGATGGCTGATGGCTTGAGACCAGACCGCAACGGAACAGCAGCCATGCGATGCCAGCATCGAGCCTGCGTTTCGAGTCAGCGAGGCACGGTCGAACTCGATAGCGAGGCGAGAAGAACTGATGAAGCCGCTGCGATCTATCGCGGCAGCAATTTCAGATGAGCCGCCACCTTTTCCGCCCTGGTACCCACGGTGCGGACGGCTCTCGCCAGTTCCATCGGAGTCGTGTGCAGCTTCCCAGTCCAGTAGCACACATCCGGGTCCGAGTTCATGTTGATGCACTCGGGGTGCAGCGGTGCGAGGGGCGTCTTGGCGTCCATGGTCACCTCCATGGTGAGGACGCCTTCACTATTCGCCTATGGGCAGGCGGCGTCTGTCGGCGCGCTCTGAGTCTGGTGTAGGACATTGTACGCTAGCGTACACGCGTTGCAAGCGCGGCAACGACATCATTGCGGCAGAGAGGGCGGTACCGCCCCGACGTGGAAAGACGAAAGCAAATTCAGCAGCGCGTCGATAGATACCGGCTTGACCAGGTGCGCATCGAAGCCCGCCTCCATAGCGCGCCGCTTGTCTTCAGCTTGTCCCCAGCCGGTCATCGCGACAAGCCACACCCCCCGGCCGTTCGACTGGCGCCGGATCGCCTTCGCCGCGGTGTAACCATCGACGATAGGCATCCCGATGTCGAGCAGGACCACCTCGGGCTGGAATTCGGAGGCCGCCTTGATGGCTTCCTCGCCGTCGAATGCCACGTCGACTTCACTGCCGTTCATGCGCAGGAGTTCGGCAAGCGACTCGACCGCGTCGCGGTTATCGTCCACGACGAGAATTCGACGGCGCGCGCCGTCGCTTGCAGGCACGGTGCGCCTAGCTTGCGCATCCACCTGCGCCGGTGCCGCGACGACTGGCAAGCGCACCGAGAATTCGCTCCCCATGCCCGGTCCGGGACTTTGCGCGCTCACCGTTCCACCGTGCATGTCCACAAGCGTCTGCACCAGCGTCAATCCGAGCCCGAGACCGGCCTTGTCGCTACCGCTCGCGCCCTGGTAGAACATCTCGAACACGCGCGCGAGATCATTGGCGGCTATTCCCTGCCCGGTGTCCCTGATGCGCACGTCGACATGATCGCCCGCAGTCTCGACGCTCAACGAGATGCGCCCGGCTTTCGGCGTGAACTTGACCGCGTTGTTGAGCAGGTTCAGGACCACCTGCGTCAGGCGCACCGCATCGGCATCGACGTAGATGGGGGCTGGCGCCGGTGAGAGGACCAGCTCATGCTCCCTGCCCTCGACGGCGCGCATCGACTCAACCGCATCGGCCACCAGTCCGTTCAGCTCGAGGACGTTTCGCGTCAACACCATTTTGCCGCGGCTGATCCTGCTCGCGTCGAGCAGGTCGTCCACCAGTCGCACCAGATGCGTCACCTGGCGATCGACCATATCGGTGACCCACTGAATGTCCTTGGTCGTGCCTTCGCTCCGCCGAAGCAACTCCACCGCAGTGCGAATGGGTGCGAGCGGATTTCGAAGCTCATGCGCCAGCATGGCGAGAAACTCGTCCTTGCGCCTGTCGGCGTCCGCGAGCTGTTCGCCCTGGAGTCGCAGCCTGGTCTCGCTCTCGCGAAGACGGGTCAGCGACGCCTCCAGATCGTTGGTCCGCGCGCGCACTCGCTCCTCGAGCTCCTCGTTGAGCCGCTCCAGCTCCGCGGTCTTGCGATGCAATTCGATGAAGACCTTGATCTTCGCCCGGAGTATCTCCGGTATCACGGGAACCGATACGTAGTCGACGGCGCCGGTCTCGTAACCCTTGACCTTGTCGATGTCCGACATGTGTATCGCGGAGACGAAGATGATCGCGGTTCGCTCGCAACGCGGATGCTGGCGGATCATCGTCGCCAGCTCGAAACCGTCCATCTCCGGCATTTGCACATCCATCAGCACGACTGCGATGTCGTCTTGCAGGAGACATGCCAGCGCTTCGCGTGCGCTGGTCGCTTTGATGAGGTTTTCGCCCATCTCCCCGAGCATCGCCTCGTAGGCGAGCAGCTTGGCCGGCTGATCGTCGACCATTAGGATGTTGACCGGGTTCATGACCGGCACCGTGCGCGTTATCGCTACCGATGCAGCCACATGCGCAGGGCCGAGAGCAGCTGCTCGGTGTTCACGGGCTTGGCAAGGTAATCGGAGGCGCCGGCCTCGAGGCACTTTTCGCGGTCACCCTTCATGGCCTTGGCGGTGAGCGCGATGATCGGCAGTCGCTGGTAGCTGGGCTGCTGCCGGATTTCGCGCATGGTCTGGTACCCATCCATCTCAGGCATCATGATATCCATCAGCACCACATCGGGTTTCGCATCGAGCAGCGCGATCGCCTCGTGGCCGGTTTGCGCGCTCAGCACCCGCATGCCGCGCCGCTCCAGCACACTCGACAACGCGAAGATGTTGCGGACGTCATCGTCCACTACGAGCACCTGCTTGCCGATGAGATCCTCGTCGGAGCTGTGCAGCCGCTCGAGCATCTGTCTTTTCTCGGCGGGAAGATCGGCCACTACGCGATGCAGGAAAAGAGCGGTCTCGTCGAGCAGTCTTTCCGGCGATTCGACGCCCTTGACGACGACGCTGCGCGCGAGCGCCTTCAGGCGCGCGTCTTCCTCGGGGGAGAGCTCCTTGCCGGTGAACACCACGACCGGGAGATCCTTCAGTGCGGGCTCGTCGCGTATTTTTTCGAGCACCTCGAATCCGGAGATGTCCGGCAGCCGAAGGTCGAGCACGGCGCAGTCGTAAGCCTGTTCATTGAGCGCGACCAATGCCGCGGTGCCGGTTCCGGCGGTGGTGATGTCCACATCGTCGTGATCGAGCAGCGCCGTGATGCTCGCCCGCTCGACCTCGTTATCGTCGACCACCAGGAGACGCTTGCGTCTTGACGACGAGAATGCCTTGATCCTCGAGAGGGCGGTGCTGAGTCCGTCGGTCGTCGCGGGCTTGGCCAGGAAGCCAAATGCGCCGCGCGCGAGCCCGTTCTGGCGATCCTCATCGAGCGTCACGACCTGGACCGGGATGTGCCGCGTCGCGGGGTCCCGCTTCAATTGGCTCAACACCGTCCATCCAAGCATGTCGGGAAGGAAAACATCGAGCGATACCGCGGTCGGCCGGTATCTGCGCGCGAGGTCGATGGCATCGGCCCCACGGCTGGCGACCAACACCTTGAAGCCCTGGCTGCGGGCGAGGTCGACGATGATGCGCGCGTAACTCGGGTCGTCCTCGACGATGAGCATCGTCGGGATCGTCCGGCAGGACGTTGTCGCGATCATCCGGTATCGGGCGCAAGGCGGGCTCGGCATTGCGAACGGCTGGAAAGGTTGCGAGCGCTTTGCGTTCGCCATCGTGTCCCACGGCGCCTTCGTGCTCCAGGGGTCCAACATAGCGCAGCGGCAGAAACAGCGTGAACGTGCTTCCTTCGTCGGGCACGCTCTGCAGCGTGATCTCGCCTCCGAGCAGCGTCGCCAGCTCGCGACTGATCGCCAGACCGAGGCCGGTTCCACCGTACTTCCGGCTGGTGCCTGCGTCCGCCTGCTGGAACGCCTCGAAGATCAGTTTCTGCTTGTCGGGCTGGATGCCGATGCCGGTGTCGGTCACGCGGAACGAAATCACCGTCTCCGCGGTGCCCAGAATCGGGTGCTCCCTGCTCCACCCGCCCTTGGCGACATCGACCTCCAATCCGACTTTTCCGTAGGACGTGAACTTGAAGGCGTTGGAAAGAAGGTTCTTGAGCACCTGCTGCAGACGCTTGGAGTCGGTGAACAGCCGCGCCGGGAGTGTGGGACCGATCTGGACGTCGAAGTTCAGCTTGCGGCGCTCGGCCTCGAGATGGAACGCGCGGCTGACCGTCGCCACGATGTCCGTGAAAGCGAGCTCTTGCGCGTCGACGGTCACCGTGCCCGATTCGATCTTGGACAAGTCGAGGATGTCGGTGATCAGGTTGAACAGGTCGGTGCCCGCGCCGTGAACCGTGCGCGCGAATTCGACCTGCTTGGGCGTCAGATTGTGCTCCGGATTGTCGCCGAGCTGCTGCGCAAGAATGAGAATGCTGTTCAGCGGCGTGCGCAGCTCGTGCGACATGTTGGCGAGAAATTCGGACTTGTATTTCGAAGTCAGCGCCAGCTCGGTCGCCTTTTCCTCCAGTGCGCGCCGCGCCTGCTCGATCTCGCGGTTCTTGCGCTCCACCTCGGCGTTCTGTTCGGCGAGCTGCTGCGCCTTCTGGCCGAGCTGGTCGTTGGTCTGCTGCAGCTCGGTTTGCTGAGCCTGCAGTTCCGCGGCCAGCTTTTGCGATTGCTTGAGCAGAGCCTCCGTCTGCATCGTGACCTCGATGCTGTTGAGCACGATCCCGATGTTGGCGGTCAGCTGCTCGAGAAATGCCAGATGCGACGGGTCGAATTCATTCAGCGACGCCAGCGCCAGCACCGCCTTGATGCGGCCTTCGAAAATCACCGGAAACACCGCGACGCTGCGCGGCAATGCGTTGAAGAACACAGGTCCGACCGCGATCGTGTCCTCGGGTACGTTGGTGAGCATGATGCGGCGCTTGTCCAGCGCGCACTGGCCGATGAAGCCTTCACCGAGCGCAATCTCGATCGGGTACGGATCGTCGACCGCATTGGCGTAGCTCGCCAGCATTTTCAGGTATACCCCCTCATCGTCGGTCATCTGGTAGATGAGTCCCTGGTGGGCGTTCACCAGCGGCGCCAGTTCCGAAAGCAGCAGCCGTCCGACGGTCGCCAGGTCGCGCTGCCCCTGCAGCATGCCGGTGAACCTCGCCAGGTTGGTCTTGAGCCAGTCCTGCTCCGTGTTGCGGTCGGTCGTCAGGCGCAGGTTGTCGATCATCGTGTTGATGTTGTCCTTGAGGTCCGCGACTTCCCCGCGCGCCTCCACCTGGATCGATCGCGTCAGGTCGCCCTTGGTTACCGCGGTCGCGACCTCGGCGATCGCGCGCACCTGGTTGGTCAGGTTGGCGGCGAGCAGATTCACGTTGCCGGTGAGGTCCTTCCACGTCCCTGACGCGCCTGGCACATTGGCCTGCCCGCCGAGGCGGCCTTCGACGCCGACCTCCCGCGCGACCGACGTGACCTGGTCGGCGAAAATGGCGAGCGTCTTGGTCATGTCGTTGATAGTGTCGGCGAGCGCGGCGACCTCGCCCTTGGACTGAACGAACAGATTCTGCTTGAGGTCGCCTTCGGCGACCGCGGTCACCACCTTGACGATGCCGCGCACCTGTTCGGTCAGGTTGGCCGCCATGACGTTGACGGTGTCGGTGAGATCCTTCCATGTCCCGCCGACGCCCGGAACCTGCGCCTGTCCACCCAGCTTGCCTTCGGTGCCGACCTCACGCGCGACGCGCGTGACCTCGGAGGCGAACGCGTTGAGCTGGTCGACCATGGTGTTGATCGTGTTCTTGAGCTCGAGGATTTCACCGCTGACATCGACGGTGATCTTGCGCGATAGATCGCCCCGCGCGACCGCCGTGGTCACCTCGGCGATGTTGCGCACCTGCGTGGTCAGATTCGCCGCCAGCAGGTTGACGTTGTCGGTGAGGTCCTTCCACGTGCCCGCCACGCCCGGCACCACCGCCTGTCCGCCGAGCTTGCCCTCGGTACCGACCTCGCGCGCCACGCGGATCACTTCCGACGCGAACGCACGCAACTGCTCGACCATCGTGTTCATGGTCTCCTTGACCAGCAGAATCTCTCCGCGCACGTCGACGGTGATCTTGCGCGACAGGTCGCCGCCGGCGATCGCCGACGCCACTTCGGCGATGCCGCGCACCTGCGCCGTCAGGTTGCTGGCCATGAAATTGACGTTGTCGGTGAGGTCCTTCCACGTTCCGCCGACGCCGGGAACCTGCGCCTGTCCGCCGAGCTTGCCTTCGGTGCCGACCTCGCGCGCGACACGGGTGACTTCGGATGCAAAGGCGTTGAGCTGGTCGACCATCACGTTGATCGTGTTCTTGAGCTCGAGGATTTCGCCTTTCACGTCGACGGTAATCTTGCGCGAGAGGTCGCCGCGCGCGACCGCCGTCGTCACCTCGGCGATGTTGCGCACCTGCGCAGTCAGGTTGCCTGCCATGGAATTGACGCTGTCGGTCAAGCCTTTCCAGGTGCCGGCCACGCCGGGCACCTGTGCCTGCCCGCCAAGCTTGCCTTCGGAGCCGACTTCGCGCGCGACACGGGTGACTTCGGATGCAAAGGCGTTCAGCTGGTCCACCATCGTGTTGATGGTGTTCTTGAGTTCCAGCACTTCGCCGCTGACATCGACGGCGATCTTCTTGGAAAGGTCGCCGTTGGCGATCGCGGTGGTCACGTCCGCGATGTTGCGCACCTGCGTGGTCAGGTTGGCGGCGAGCATGTTGACATTGTCGGTGAGGTCCTTCCAGGTTCCCGCTACACCCGGAACAACGGCCTGGCCGCCGAGGCGGCCGTCGGTGCCCACTTCGCGCGCGACCCGCGTCACCTCGCCGGCGAAGGCGTTGAGCTGGTCGACCATCGTGTTGAGCGTGTTCTTTAGCTCGAGAATCTCGCCTTTCACGTCGACCGCGATCTTGCGCGAAAGATCGCCGCGCGCCACCGCGGTGGCGACCTCGGCGATGTTGCGTACCTGCGCAGTCAGATTGCTGGCCATCGAGTTGACGCTGTCGGTGAGGTCCTTCCAGGTGCCGGCGACACCCGGAACCTGCGCCTGTCCGCCCAGCTTGCCTTCGGTGCCGACCTCGCGCGCGACGCGCGTCACCTCCGAGGCAAAGGCGTTGAGCTGGTCGACCATGGTGTTGATCGTATTCTTGAGCTCGAGCACCTCGCCGCTCACGTCGACCGTGATCTTGCGTGAAAGGTCGCCACGCGCCACGGCGGTGGTCACCTCGGCGATGTTGCGCACCTGCGTGGTCAGATTCGCCGCCAACAGGTTGACGTTGTCGGTGAGGTCCTTCCACGTTCCCGCCACACCCGGCACCATCGCCTGGCCGCCGAGGCGGCCGTCGGTGCCGACCTCGCGCGCAACACGCGAGACTTCCGACGCAAAGGCGTTGAGCTGGTCGACCATGGTGTTCAGCGTTTCCTTCAGCTGAAGAATTTCGCCGCTGACGTTCACCGTGATCTTTTTCGACAAGTCGCCGGTCGCGATCGCGGTGGCCACCTCGGCGATGTTGCGCACCTGACCGGTCAGGTTGCTCGCCATGAAGTTGACGTTGTCGGTGAGGTCCTTCCACGTTCCGCCGACGCCGGGAACCTGCGCCTGCCCGCCGAGCTTGCCTTCGGTGCCGACCTCGCGCGCGACGCGCGTCACCTCCGAGGCAAAGGCGTTGAGCTGGTCGACCATGGTGTTGATCGTATTCTTGAGCTCGAGCACCTCGCCGCTCACGTCGACCGTGATCTTGCGTGAAAGGTCGCCACGCGCCACGGCGGTGGTCACCTCGGCGATGTTGCGCACCTGCGTGGTCAGATTCGCCGCCAGCAGGTTGACGTTGTCGGTGAGGTCCTTCCACGTTCCGGCGACGCCTGGCACCACCGCCTGACCGCCGAGCCGGCCATCGGTGCCGACCTCACGCGCGACGCGCGTCACCTCGGAGGCGAACGAGCGCAACTGGTCCACCATCGTGTTGATGGCCTCCTTGAGCTGCAGTATTTCGCCGCGCACGTCCACCGTGATCTTGCGCGACAGGTCGCCGCTGGCGACGGCGATGGTCACGTCGGAAATGTTGCGCACCTGCGCGGTGAGGTTGCTCGCCATCAGGTTGACGCTCTCGGTGAGGTCCTTCCATACGCCGCTCACTTCGGGAACCTGCGCCTGTCCGCCGAGTTTTCCGTCCGTGCCGACCTCGCGCGCGACGCGCGTCACTTCGGACGTGAACACGCCCAGCTGCTTGATCATCGTGTTGACGATCGTCGCGGAACGCAGGAACTCCCCTTCGAGCGGGCGTCCCTCGACGTCCAGGCGCATCGTTTCCAGCAGGTTGCCCTGCGCGACCGCGGTCACCGCACGCGTGACCTCGGTCGTCGGGCGCACTAGATCGTCGATCAGGGTGTTGACCGAAACCTGCATCTCACCCCATGCAGCGATCGCGCGCGGAAAACGCACTCGTTGCTGCGTCTTGCCCTGCTTGCCCACGACTTCACCGACGCGCGCCAGCTCGCGTGCCATGTGCTCGTTCGACGCGACGATGTCGTTGAAGCGATCGGAAATCTTGCCGTCGAGTCCCGTCCAGTGACCTGGCAGGCGCACCGAGAAGTCACCCTCCGCCACGGCCTGCAGCGCCGCCAGAAGGACGCGGCGATCCAGCGAGTCGGTCGACTCCGCGCTGGCGCGCACCCTAAGGTTTGCTCCATTGCGAGCCTTCTTCTCGGCGACGGGGTTCAAGGCTTTCATCATTCGCTCCTGGACAACTTTCAACAGACTTCAGCCGGCGCTCGGGAGCCCTGTGGTACATGGTGAAATGCGGCAGCAGGTCCTCGCAGACAACGCGCGGAACGTCGACCTCTGCGAGCAGAGGAATGGACAGGAATCGCACGTCGCGGAGCGCGACAACAGCAATCCGCGCGGCTGTGTGGGCGCGAGAGCAATTCTAGATTGCGCGGCCGCGAGCGACATCTACTCGAGCGGCGTCGGGGACTTCGACCCGGTCCTGCGGATGCTTGCCATGCAACCCTCCCGAGGGCGCTTGCCATGTCAACCGCTGCGCTTGCTCACCGGCGACACACGTGGCCGCAGCGGCTCTCGGCACTCATCTGCCGAAATGGTGATGCCGGTGCCAGGACTTACCTCGTCATTACTTCCCAGCTTCGTCGCAGCTTCATGATTCTGCCGTCCGGGCGGCATTCGCCTATCAGAGCGAATCTGAAGATCTTGTAGGACAAAAGGAAGTCTCGATCGATCACGCGTGCTGAGTACTACAGGCGCAGGAAACGACGGCGTGCCGACGCCATCAAGTGCGCCGGGGAGGGTCCAATAGCGCGTTGCATCGTCGCCCCCGAACCGCGGAGGCGGTGGCGCGATTCGGTACGCTAGCGCACGGGCGCTATGCCGATGATTGGTGGTGGACGCACGCCCAGCACCTCCTGTGCTGCTGACTCGTAGGCGTGCGCCAATTGCAGCAACGCCCGATCGCCGCGCGGTCCTCCGATGACCTGCATGCCCATCGGCAGGCCCGTCGCGCCGAAGCCGACTGGCACGCTGATGCAGGGCAACCCCGCGAAGGTGGCGTAGATCACCACTTCCATCCAGCGGTGATAGGTGTCCATTTCCCTGCCCGCGATCGATGTCGGCCAGCGCAGCTCGGCGTCGAAGGGCCATACCTGCGCCGTTGGAAGCGCCAGTGCGTCGCAGCGCTCGAACATCGCCAGCATCTGCTGGTAGAAAGCGCCGCGTCGCGCGCTCGCGGCAGAACACTGGGTGGCGCTCAGATTCGCCGCCTGGTCGTATTCCCACAGCGCTTCGGGCTTGATGAGCGCGCGGTTGTGCGCGTTGGCGAGGTGAGGCGTGAGACGCGCAGCGACCAGCCAGCGTCGCCAGACGAGCCATGTCTGCCAGACTTCCTCGGGAGCAAATTCTGGACGGATCGACTCGACAGCGCAGCCTATGTGCTCCAGCCTTCGCAGTCCCTGCTGGCAGGATTCGAGCACGCCTTGCTCCATCGGCAGGTATCCAGACAGGTCGCCCAGCCAGCCGACGCGAACACCTTTTGGCTCGAAGTCGATCAAGCGCCCGCGCGAAGGGCTCGGTCACCTCCAGCGAGGTCGGAACGCGCGCGTCGTAACCCGCCTGCACGTCGAGCAGCATCGCGACATCCTGCACGGTTCTTCCCATCGGTCCCGCGGTACTCAGATGCGGCGACCCACACGTCGGGGTCGGGCCACGACGGCACGCGGCCCTGGCTCGGGCGCATGCCGAATACGTTGTTCCATCCCGCCGGATTGCGCAGGCTGCCCATGAAGTCGCTGCCATCGGCGACCGACAGCATGCGCAGCGCCAGCGCAACCGCCGCGCCGCCGCTGCTGCCGCCCGCAGACTTCGATGCGTCGTAAGCGTTGCGCGTGATGCCGAACACCTCATTGAAAGTGTGCGAACCCAGACCGAACTCGGGAGTGTTTGTCTTTCCGATCACGATGCAACCTGCTGCCTTCATTCGCTGCACCATCAGCGCGTCGTGCGCCGGGACGAACTCGCGCAGCACCGGCGATCCCCACGTCGTGCGAATGCCCGCCGTCGGAACGACGTCCTTGATCGCCTGCGGAATGCCATGCAGCCAGCCAATGGGCCCTTCGGGTGTCGCACCGCGCCTGAGTTGTGCGTCGCGCTCGTCGGCTTCATGCAACAACACGTCGCCATCGCGCAGGCTCACGATGGCGTTATGCGCGGGATTGACGGCACCGATGCGCTCGAGCGTCGCGCGCATCACCTCTCGACACGAAATTTTGCGGTTGTGAATGGCGTCGGAGAGCGCGTGCGCAGGAAGGTCGGTGATGTTCATTGCTGCCTGACTTTTTGGGTGGGCGCTGCGCCCGGCGGTCAAAGAATACCGCACTCCTCGCTTGCGGTCCTACGCCAGATTCGGCGTCGCGCTGACAGCGCGGTCGTTAACGTCCGCTTAAGCTACCCGTCTCTTTTCGAGGTCACACCATGGCACGCACGCTACCGCGCAAACCGCGCCCCAATGCCGCAGATGCGAAGGACTCGCAACCGAGCGGCGGCGGCGAAACCCACCAGCAAGTCTCGGGCAGCGGGGCCGCGGCCACCGAATACCTCACTACCAACCATGGCATCCGGATCTCGGACAACCAGAACAGCCTGCGCCTTGGCGCCCGCGGACCGACGCTGCTCGAAGATTTCATTCTCCGCGAAAAGATCTTTCACTTCGATCACGAGCGCATTCCGGAGCGCATCGTCCACGCGCGAGGTTCGGGAGCCCACGGGTACTTCGAGTGCACGCGCGCAATACCCGAGCTGACGCGCGCGACAGTGTTCGCGAAAAAGGGCAAGCGCACGCCCGTGTTCTGTCGCTTTTCCACCGTGGCGGGCTCGAAGGGGTCCAAGGACACCCCGCGTGACGTTCGCGGCTTCGCGGTCAAGTTCTACTCTGACGAGGGCAACTGGGACCTGGTTGGCAACAACATTCCCGTGTTTTTCATTCAGGACGCGATCAAGTTTCCCGACCTCATCCATTCCGTCAAGCCGGAAGCGGATCGCGGTTTTCCGCAGGCGGCGTCGGCGCATGATACGTTCTGGGACTTCGTGTCGCTCATGCCAGAAAGCATGCACATGATCATGTGGGCGATGTCGGATCGCGCGCTTCCGCGATCGCTTCGCATGATGGAAGGCTTCGGCGTGCACACGTTCCGCTTCGTCAACGCCGCGGGCGCATCTTCGTTCGTGAAGTTTCACTGGCGGCCGCGCCTTGGCATGCAGTCCACACTTTGGGACGAGGCGGTGAAGATCTCTGGTGCCGACCCGGACTATCATCGGCGCGACTTGTGGGAGGCGATCACTGCCGGCATGGCGCCGGAATGGGATCTCGGCGTGCAGATATTCGACCAGGCGTTTGCCGATGCGCAACCTTACGACGTCCTCGACGCGACCAAGCTCATTCCGGAAGAAGACGTGCCGCTTCTTTTTATAGGGCGTCTTGTTTTGGATCGGTGGCCGGACAATTTCTTCGCTGAAACGGAGCAGGTAGCGTTCATGCCGTCGAATGTCATTCCGGGGATCGATTTCTCCGACGATCCTCTGCTCCAAGGTCGGCTTTTTTCGTATCTCGACACGCAGAAGTCGCGCCTGGGCACCGCCAATTTCCACCAGATTCCGGTGAACGCGCCGAAGTGTCCCATGCAGAATTTCCAGCGGGACGGGATGATGCAAACGCAGATATTCAGGGGCCGCGCCAACTATGAGCCCAACAGTCTGGCGCAGGCCGGTGAGGATGGCGGCCCGCGCGAAAGCTTGCAGTCTGGATTCGTCAGCGCCGGGACCGTCGCTCTCGAGGCCGATCCTGCCGCGAAGCTGCGAACTCGTGCGAAGCGATTCGCCGACCATTACAGTCAAGCGAGACTTTTTTACCGCTCGCAAACCCCGATCGAGCAGGCGCACATCGCGTCTGCGCTCGTCTTCGAGCTTTCGAAAGTGGAGCTCGAGCACGTGCGCCTGCGCGTGCTCGCCAGCCTGCGCAATGTCGAGCAGGGACTCGCAAGTCGAGTGGCCGAGGGTCTTGGCATGGCCCTGCCGACGGCCTTGACGCCGATGGTCACACCCATCGACATGAATGTCTCGCCCGCACTGTCCATCGTGGTCAAGATGAAGGCTACTCTCATGGGACGCAAGGTCGGCATCCTGTTCGACGATGGATCGGCTAAGGCCGATATCGATCGCGTCAAGACAGCGGTGGAAGCGGACGGGGGCAAGGCGATGCTGATCGCCCCGAAGGTCGGTGGCATCAAGCTAAAAGGCGGCACGCTGAAGGCGGACGGGCAACTCGCCGGAACGCCGTCGGTCCTGTTCGACGCTGTCGCCATCGTGCTCACGCGCGAGGCGGCCTCCAGGTTGACGGCCGAGGCTGCAGCGGTGGACTTCGTGCGCGACGCGTTCGGCCACCTCAAGGCCATCGGCTGCACAGCCGACGCCGACCCGCTGCTCGAGAAAGCAGGTATCGTTCGCGACGAGGGCGTAACCGGGCTGGACAAGAAATTCATCGTTGCCGCGGGTAAACGCTTTTTCGATCGCGAGCCCAAAGTCCGAACGTTGGCTTGAGTTCCGAACGACTGTCTATCAAAGGTACGCGATGAAAAACCCTTGGACCAAACGTAATCCGTACATGAGCATGTGGCTCAGCGCCGCAAATACCATCGCAGGCTCGGCGCGCAGCAGACTGGCCGCG
Source organism: uncultured beta proteobacterium (assembly GCA_963816915.1). Classification (GTDB taxonomy): domain Bacteria; phylum Pseudomonadota; class Gammaproteobacteria; order Burkholderiales; family Casimicrobiaceae; genus PALSA-1003. The sequence continues at coordinate 133,774 of CAWFMK010000002.1, read as the reverse complement.
GAGAGTAGGCGCCACGCGGCCGCTTTGATGACCGAGGGCGTCGCGCAGGCGGCCGATTTTTGGGCGAAGGTCCTCGCGCCGCCCCATGTCGCGCCGAAGCGGCGCAAGCGCCGCTCGCGCTGAGACCGCGCTCGGCGCTTTGCGAGCTGCCAGATGTGCAGGCGCAGTGAACCGTGCTCGACAACCCCTGAGTGCGGCGCAGATCAGACAGATCGGCTTTTTTCTACCCTGGAGATGCGCAAACCCGCCGGGAGCAGCCACTGCTCGCCATAGCGAAAGCCGCGTTCGATCAGTAACGCCATCACGGCGGCCGGAATCGCGCCCGCCAGCAGCATCGCATGGTCGTTCAACGCCAGGCCCGTGACAATGCGCTCGCCGTAGCCACCGGCCCCGATGAACGCGGCGATGGTCGCAGTCCCAACGTTGATCACGGCCGATGTCTTGATCCCTGCCAGCACGGTCGGTGCGGCCAAGGGCAGCTCGATCTTCTGCAGGATGGTACCGGGGCGCATGCCCAGAGATTGGGCCGCCTGGATCATGCCTCGCGATATTTGCGATAGCGCCGTGTGAGTATTTCGCACAATGGGCAGCAGCGAGTACAGGGCGAGCGCAATGTAGGCCGGTACCGCGCCGATGCGACCCGTCAGCGGAATCAGGACGGCAAGCAGTGCCAATGAGGGAATTGTCTGCACGATGCCGGTTGCGCCGATGATCAAGCCTTCCGCCGCCGGACGCTTCGCGGCGAGAATCCCGAGAGGGATGCCGATGACGATGCTGGCGCCAAGCGAAAGGAAGACAAGTCCCAGCTGTTCGAGCGTCAGGCGACCGAAGTCGGGACCGAAGAGCTTGTGCCAGAAATCGTCGAACCCACCCGCCTTTACAGCTGGCCCCGCGCTGACGGGCGCGCCCGGCTGCCGGACCAGAAAACTTGCGGCGATGGTGGCAAAATCCCTGCCTTCCAGTTCTGCCGCCGCATTCATCCGGCGCATTGACGCATCGTCGATGGTGCCCTCGAGCCTGGCGAGTGCCGCCCACGTTCGTGGCAACCGTTGCGGGAGATCCGCTCGATACAGCAATACCGCATCGTAGCGCGGGAAATACTTGCGATCGTCCTCGAGCACCGTTAAGCCGTACTTGTCGAGCTTGGCATCGGTCGAATAGATGTCGATTGCGTCGACCTGACGTTGCGCGATGGCTTCATAGGCAAGGCCGTGATCGAGGCCGCGCGGCGTGTCGAAGGACAGTTCGTAGGCGCGCTTCAATCCGGGCCAGCCGTCGGCGCGTCCGATAAATTCCTGCGAGAGTCCAAGCCTCAGATCGGGATGCGACTTGAGGTCGGACAGCCGTGCGATATTCCGGGAACGCGCGTCGTCGCCGCGCATCGCCAGCGCATAGGTGTTGTTGAAGCCCAGCGGAACCCCGACCGCCAACCCCATGGGCGCCAGCCTGGCGTTGAGTTCGGCAAGCGGTGGAACACCGTCGAGCTTCAGGACTTCCTTGGCAATCGTTCCTGTGTATTCCGGGTAGACGTCTATGCTGCCGGTCGTGAGCGCGTTGAGCACGATGGCCGTGTTACCCAAGCCCTGACTGTGTGTGGCGGTCGTCTCGCCGGCGGATTGCGCGGTCTGCTTCAGGATCTCGCCCAGGATATACGACTCGGTGAAACGCTTGGAGCCGACATTCAGGGGAGGTACCGCAAGCGCTACCGCCGCGCTAGCGAGCCCGACGATACCGGCAACCGCCTGCATGCGAAGGCTCATCGAAACGCTCCGACGCACAATCCAATCCCTACAACGTACAGCGCCCAAAGTTGCGGAACTCGCATACGGATAGAGCATCAAGGCAACACCCATCCATCCCGCGATCCCAAAGATGATGAGCCCTATCAAATAGCCGGTACTGGGCAGAGTGAAGCCGAGTGCATCGAGGGCGAGGAGGTTGTCATTCATCGTGTAAGTGCTGGCAGACACAGCCCGGCAGGATGCGGACTGACGGACCGCGCGTACCGTCGCATCGTCAGTGTCGGATCGGCGTGCTTACGTCCTGCTCTAAGGTTCGAAGACGACCGCGCAGTTGTGTTAACACGGCGCCGCCTGCGCCCGGAATTTCTATTGGGTGCTCGGCAATCTCGGCTTCGATAACATCGAGCAGCTCGCGTGCTTGACGTACTAGATCAGCTACAACGAACGGCTCGGCGCCGCGCTCATGCATGTGGCGCGCGTCGACAATCGCCTGCATGAACGCATCCCACGCGCGCGCAACTGTGCTCACAAATCGCTCTCCTGACAAAGGGGACTGTAACAGGCAATTGGTTGGGCCTTCGACGCGGTCCGTTGCGGACAACGGCGAGCGCGACGCTTCGGCCATCCGCACCGCATCTCTAGAAACTATGCCACGCTCTGGAGTCGCAATCTGCGGGCAGCGTCCTCGAAGCGTGCGTCGTCGATCTCCTGCATCACACCATCGAGATCCACGGCCTTCTCGATCCGCTCGAAGCGACCGGTGAGCGGCGTATCCGGCTGCAGCGCTCCGGCCTCATACAGCGCCCAGATCTCCTTGCCGTAATTAGTCGCCAGCAGTTCGGGGAGATAACGACCGAAGTAATTGCGCAAATTGACCACGTCACGCTCGAGAAAATGCGGCGCATGGTTGTTGCCAGCCGCATCGACTGCCTGCGGCAGATCGATGATCACTGGCCCGTCTTTGTCTATCAGGATGTTGAATTCGCTCAAGTCACCGTGCACGACACCAGCGCACAGCATCCGCACTACCTCCCGGATCAGTCGCTGGTGATAGGCACGCGCCTCATCTACAGTCAACACGACATCGTTGAGGCGTGGCGCCGCCTCACCGTGCTCGTCGGCGACGAGCTCCATCAAAAGCACGCCGTCGTGGAAAATGTACGGCCTTGGCACACGGACGCCGGCAGCAGCCAAGCGGTACAGCGCGTCGACTTCAGCGCTCTGCCAGGCGTGTTCCTGAGCCTTGCGTCCAAAACGGGTTCCCTTGGACATCGCGCGGGCCTGACGCGTGTTTTTCGTCTTGCGGTTCTCGGTGTAATCAACCGCCTGTCGAAAGCTGCGTCTCTCAGGCTCCTTGTACACCTTCGCGCAACGTGTATCGTCGCCACAGCGTACGACGAAGACCATCGCCTCCTTGCCGCTCATGAGTTGCCGCACAACGCCGTCGATCAGTCCCTCCTCGAGCAATGGTTGAAGTCTCTTCGGTATCTTCATCCCAACGAGTATATCCATTTTCGTGATGGGCCAGCCGAGCGCTTCATGGACGCGAACGTCCGCTGTCAGGTGCGGATTCAACCGGTGGATGCAACACACTATGAGCTGAGCAATCAGAGGAGTGTTGCAAATGAGACCTCGGATCCATTACACGGAGAGCCAGAAGGCGCTGATGTGGGAGCGTTGGCAGAAGGGTGCGTCGCTCCAGCAGATCGCGCAGCTGTTTGATCGGAACCACTCGTCGATACAGCCGATTCTGGCCGCGAGCGGCGGGATTCGTCCGGCGCTGCGATGTCGTTCGCGATTGGCGCTGACCCTGGCCGAACGGGAAGAGATCTCGCGCGCAGTGGTTACGGGTCAGTCCAGGCGTTCGCTAGCCGCGCAACTAGACCGAGCGCCGTCGACGATCAGTCGGGAGATCAAGCGCAACGGTGGCCCGGCATGCTACCGAGCCAGTCAGGCCGACCAGTGTGCCTGGGATCGGGGACGTCGCCCCAAGACCGGTAAACTGGTGGCTAACCGAGCGCTGGCGCGCCTCGTGGCGGGCAAGCTCCAATTACAATGGTCACCGGAGCAGATTGCCGGTTGGCTCAAGCGCACCTATCCAGATGATACGAGCCACCAGGTGTCCCCCGAGACCATCTATCGCAGCCTGTTCATCCAGGCCCGCGGTGCCCTGAAGAAGGAACTGGTGGAGCACTTGCGGCGCACCCGAGTGATGCGCCGTTCGCGCCATCACACCCAGAAGACGGACCACCACGGCCGCATCACCGACACCGTCTCGATCAGCGAGCGTCCTGCCTGCGTTGCTGATCGGGCGGTGCCCGGTCACTGGGAGGGCGACCTGCTGTTCGGGAGCAAGAACAGCCAGATTGCAACGCTGGTCGAGCGTCAGACCCGCTATGTGATGCTGGTGAAGATTGCCGGCAAGGATACGCAGACGGTCATCAACGCGCTGATCAAGAACGCGCGCAAGTTACCGGAGGAACTCTACCAGTCGCTGACCTGGGACCGCGGCAAAGAGATGGCCGATCACAAGCGCTTCACACTGGCGACCGACATCCAGGTTTACTTCTGCGACCCTCAGAATCCCTGGCAGCGTGGCAGCAATGAGAACACCAACGGACTATTGAGGCAGTACTTGCCCAAGGGAACCGACCTCTCAGGCTACTCGCAAGCGAAGCTCAACGCCGTGGCCAGGAGATTGAACGAGCGCCCTAGAAAGACACTAAACTTCGAAACACCGGCCGAACGGTTCCACCAAACTGTTGCATCGATCGGTTGAATCCGCAACCCTGAGCGGTTCGTTGGTCTTCCTGAAAGCCGCCGTCGCAGCGCTTGCAGCGAGCGGACCTCACGTGCGCTAGCGCACCGACTGTCCGGGCCGAGAGGGATACAGTCCAAGTCAGTGTTTGGTGAATCGCCATACCCACGCGATTCGGTTCATTAACGCACGCGAAGGTACTCCCATGAACAACATCATCTACATCGTCGGCGCCGTCGTCATCATCCTCGCAATCTTGGGGTTTCTCGGACTCCGCTGAGCGCCAGTGGCGGTTTGGTGGGCCTGGTGCAGTTGATAGATAGGCGCCTGCCAGTCCAAGTGCAATACCGTACGTAGCAGTACACTATCGCGGTGGCAGCTAACGACAAAACGCATGGGACTAGCGGAACCGCGCCGACTTCCACCAGGACGGACGGGTTGCCCGCAGCGGCATCCTCCAGTCCCCGCCAGAATCATCTTCTCGCCGCCCTCCCGCCCAGCGATTACGAACGTTTCGCACCCCGTTTAGAACTCGTAGAGATGAATCTCGGGGATGTTCTGTACGAGTCGGGAGCCAAATTGCAGCATGTCTATTTCCCCACGACATGCATCATTTCGCTGCTCTATGTTATGGAGGATGGCGCATCTGCTGAAATCGCAGTCGTGGGGAACGAAGGCATCCTTGGCATATCACTGTTCATGGGTGGCAACACCACGCCAAGCCGCGCCATTGTGCAGAGCGCGGGGCACGCCTACCGACTCAAGGCCGACTTGCTCAAAGATGAGTTCGAGCGTTACGGTCCGACCATGCATCTGCTGCTACGCTACACGCAGGCGCTGATCACCCAGATGGCGCAGACGGCGGTCTGCAACCGGCACCACTCCGTGGACGAGCAATTGTGCAGATGGCTGCTGCTGAGTCTTGATCGCATGGCGTCGAACGAGCTGACCATGACCCAGGAATTGATCGCCAACATGCTGGGTGTGCGCCGGGAGGGCGTTACCGAAGCCGCCGGGAAATTGCAGAGGGCGGGGCTGATTGAGTATCACCGCGGCAAGATCACTGTGATCAATCGCTCCGGTGTGGAGAAGCGCTCTTGCGAGTGCTATCAGGTGGTCAAGACGGAGTTTGATCGGCTCCTGCCGTATGTCTCCGTGTAGCTCTGCCCTGCGCCGAAGGATCAGTGCGCGAGCGCACGGTCGCGCTGCAACCTCTCGTAGGGCAAGCGGACGATGTCGGACAACTGTTGGTAGATTGGCCGAGCGTACTCGCGAAACGCAGGGAAGGTGCGGTCCCCGCCCGACGAAGTCGCAGGCATGAATGCCCACGAGCCGTCGTTCAACCCGCCTCGGGGTGCGTTTGGGTAGAATCGGTGCGTTGTCCACTATTCATTAGGACGCTTTCTTTAAGTCGTGCAAACTTGCCTACCCGAAGTCGCTGCGTTGTTGGGCGCCGCGACCGCGCTTCCAGTCCAGATTACCCTACCATCGCCGGGAGCCGAGGCCGTGTTCGTCTGGCCATGGCGAGTGACCTTCGACCAAACGACGAGATTCAGCGGCCCGGGCGCTCCTAGCGTGGTCCGAGGCCTGGCTCCAGTTCAAATCGAATTCCTTCTTGTTGCCCAACAGGCGGACAGCACGCAAGCTTTATCTACACTTCTCGCCTGTGGGCGCGCGCTGGAGGCGAGTCCCGTCGTGCGCAGCGGCGGTAATGAGGGCCGGGTCATGGCTACAGTTCTGTCTCATACCGAGCTGTGTGGCGTGTTCGTGGCATCGGAGATTCGTTTGCAGCCTTGCCTGAGCTATTCGCTCACTGTCGCGCCAGCCGCGGTCTGAACAAGTCCAGCATTGTAAAGACGACATGCGGCCTAACCCGTTTAAGCGGATGTTTTGCCGGCAGCGCCGAGATCTCAACGTCCGCGATGGGTCGCGTGCGGGCCTAGCACTGCGCGCGCCCAGCGTCTGCTGTGCTTCCTTTGCCGGACGTAGCAACGTCGAAGTCGACCGGCAATGACCGGCCAACAGCGGCCGGTCGTGAAGGGCCGCTTCGGAGTAACCTACACTGAGCCCTAGAAGCCTCATCGGACACGAGCATGCGCTACTACAAGGGACGTTGGGACGAAGATCGAGGTGACGAATTCGCCTAGTAGGGAGCTTCCGACTGGTACTTCGAGGTCGAGCCGAAGAAGACCGTAGTGCAGTAGGTGGAGGTGTATGACGCCGGAGTCGTTCTGCACTACGACTAGCAGCATCTAGAGGTCAGATTCGGAGGGCTCGCAGATAAGCCGTTCGATGCCGTGGTGTTTCCAGTTGCCCAGATTGCGCGCGACGATTTCGAGATCGACTTCGAAATCAAGGTGATCCCGCCTATCCCAAACGGGAAACGATTGATCGGGCTTGAGGGCGCGCGGATCGGCAGCTATCAAAGCCTACTGCCCCGCAACGCCCCTTAACGTCGGCGTCAACTTTCTGGCCCCGCGTTTCCATGCCGCCGGCAGGAGCACCAGGTCGGCCGCTTCCTCAGCATCTTTGAGGAGCGTCTTGCGCGGCGCGCCTATCCGCGCACGCATGGTCAGGCCACGAGCAAAATCCGTGACTTGGATCGCGCGCACGGCTACCGGAAAGTCAGGCGGGATGTCTCCCGCACTGATCCCGTCCCGGAAGCGGCGCTCCACCAGCGCCGCGCCGCCCGCGACCGTGCTCTGCAGGAACCGCTGTACCTCAGCGTCGTTCACAAGCGGCGCGACGCACACCAGAAGGCAGCCCCTAGCCGACCCTTTCTCGGTCGCACTTTCGACGGCGTACCTTAGAAAGCCCGCGATCGAGTCGCGAAGACCCTGTGGCGTGAGGAGTGCCTTCGCGGCTGATGCGCCCTTCCGTTCCGCGTACGCCCTAAGGACGCGCAAGAATATCGCCCGCTTGTCCCCAAAGACGGCATACAGGCTCGGCCGTCCCACGCCCATCCCGGCGACGAGATCGTCAATCGTCACTCCGTCGTAGCTTTTCGACCAGAACACCTGAGTCGCCTTTTCCAGCGCCCCCGCCTCGTCAAAGCTGCGCGGTCGACCCCGCGGCCTAGCGGTATTTTGAATCATTTGGTTCAAAACTCATTGACAATGGCCATCCCACGAATATATAACGGAACAGTTCGAAATTAGCAAGGCCGGCCCTGGCCTCCCGACTCGACTTTCCCCCTTCACCACGGAGCCGCCCATGGAACATTCGATCGCTCTCGTCACCGGCACCACGTCCGGGCTCGGTTATGCGGCGGCCGGCTTGCTCGCCGCCAAGGGCTACAAACAGGTCATCGTCACCGGACGCAAGCTGGCCGCGGTCCAGCAAACGGCCGCTCAACTCGCGGCCGAGACGAAGAAAAAAATCTTCACGCCGCTGGAGCTGGAGCTGGACTCGCAGTCCAGCGTTCAGTCCGCCATCGCCAAGCTGATCAAGCGGGGTCAGCCGATCGATTTCCTGCTGCTCAATGCAGGGATGGTCCCGGGTAAGCAGCGCGTGATCACGGCGGCGGGCTTCGAGGCTTCTCAGGCCCCGCTGATCGGCCATCATCAACTGGCTGTCGGGTTGCTCCGGGCCAACCTGCTGAGCTCCAACGCACGGATTGTTATCGCCGGTGCGGAGCCTGCCCGAGGGGGCGTACCCCTGTTCAGCTACACCGACGTGCCAGCCTTCGCGGCCAAATACCACCAGGGTGACCGAACCGCCGCTGTGGAAGCCCTGCTGCGCAACGGGCCGAACGTGAGGTACGTGCCCAACAATGCGTATGCCGACGCGAAGCTCATTATCGCTTGGTGGGTCGCGGCACTAGCGCGCCGGCTACCCTCCGGCATGGCCGTGTACGCTGTCTCGCCCGGTGCGGCGACCGACACCAAGGTGGTGCGAAACGCTGGCCCGGCGTTGAAGTATCTGTTTATCCCAATCGTGAACCTCATTCCCGGCATGAATCAGACGCCGCAGACCGCGGCCCGTCGCTACCTCCAGGCCTCGGAGTTCGGAACCGACGTCTCAGGGCAATTCTTCGCCTCGGCTCAAGGGAAGTTCACAGGCCCAATTGAAGTGATGCGCCACCCACACTTGCACGATCGCGCCAGCCAGGAAGCCGCGTGGCAGGCCGTCGTCAAGGTCTCTAGCGTCGACTTGTCTTACCCAGCGTCCTTCAGCGCGGTGTACTGAAGGGGCGCCCGTCGCGGCGAAAGGTCAGGGAATTTCTGAACCACGGCCATCGTGTCTATTACCGTACCAAACAGTTCAAAATCAGCAAAGCAACCCTAACCTCGCAAGGAGAATTCACATGGAACGTTACCAAGGTAAAAAGGTGGTGATTATCGGCGGCACCAGCGGCATGGGGCTCGCGACGGCGAAGATACTCCTCGATGGGGGCGCACGCGTTCTGGTAACGGGTCGCTCGAAGCCCGGCCTGGAATCGGCGCAGAAAGAGCTTGGGAAGGGCGCCATCGTGGTTTCAAGCGACGCGCGTTCGTTGAAGGAAATCGACGCCCTCGCCTCTCGGGTGAAGGCCGAGTTCGATACCTTCGACCTGCTGTTCGTCAACGCCGGGTTCAGCATCCGGGCGCCCCTCGAGAGCATCACCGAGGCTGTCTACGACGAGATGTTCAACTTGAACGCCAAGGGACCGCTTTTCGCGGTGCAGAAACTCGCGCCACTAATAAACCGGGGAGGCTCTATCGTCCTCACGACCTCGATCGCCAACGTCAAGGGGATGCCCGGTAACGCCACATACGGAGCCGCCAAGGCCGCGCTGCGATCATTCGCTCGGACGCTCGCCGCTGAGTTGCTTCCTCGCGAGATTCGCGTCAACGCGGTGACGCCCGGCCCCATCGACACGGGGATCCTCAACAAAGCCTTCCCCGATAAAGACGCGGCTGCAGGAGTCACTAAGCATATGATCGAACTCAATCCGATGAAGCGCTTCGGGACGTCGGACGAGATCGCCAACGCCGTACTCTTCCTCGCGTTCGACGCGACGTACACAACCGGCGCCGAGCTTCCGGTCGACGGGGGTTGGTCGCAACTCTGAGCGCGGTACAGGCCGTACGCGTAACCAGACGGGGTTTCGCGATGAATCGGTTGGAAGCCATACACTGCTCGACCGGACCGAGCGTCCGCTTCCGGGCGCTCGGTCCGGCTCGGCCGATGGCAGCTTCGGGTCGAGTCCGGGTGTAGAACTACATTTGACTAACGGCAACTGCATGCTTGTTACGTGACTTCGGAAAGTCGAAGTCGACGGACTCGACCCGGCCATAACCCGCTGTCCGACGCAGCTTCCCGATTTGCTGGAATGCGGTCATTCGCCGCGGCATTGCATCGCTTGCCTCATATCGCCGCCGGCAAGATGCCAATGAACGTCAGGTGCGCCGAGGTTTTCCTTCGCCGATAATGGCAGCGTCCCGATCCCCCTCATACCAGCCCTTGCTAGTGTTGACAACTTTCACCACCAACAGCATCACCGGAACCTCGATCAGGACACCGACTACGGTGGCGAGCGCTGCGCCCGAGTTGAAGCCGAACAAGCTGATCGCGGCCGCCACCGCCAGTTCGAAGAAGTTCGACGCGCCAATCAGCGCGGAAGGACAGGCGACATTGTGCTTCTCACCCAATGCCCGGTTCAGGAGATAGGCAACTGTCGAATTGAAGAAGACCTGCAGCAGGATGGGTACGGCAAGGAGCGCGATGATCAGCGGCTGCCTTAGGATTGCTTCGCCCTGAAATGCAAACAGTAAGACCAACGTAGCGAGTAGCGCCGTAATGGACCACGGCCCGATCTTGGTCATTACCGCGTCGAATGCGGTCTTTCCCTTGTCGCCACCGTCCCCCAGCAATGTACGGCGCCAGACCTGCGCGAGGATTACCGGGATCACAATATAGAGCACGACCGAGGTCAAAAGCGTCGCCCACGGGACGGTGATGGCCGAGATACCGAGCAGGAACGCCACCAAAGGAGCGAACGCCACGACCATGATGCTGTCGTTAAGGGCAACCTGCGACAACGTGAACAGCGGATCGCCGTTCGACAGCCGGCTCCAGACGAACACCATCGCCGTGCACGGCGCAGCGGCGAGGAGGATCAAGCCGGCGATATAGCTGTCGAGCTGGTCCGCCGGCAGCCATGGCGCGAAGAGGTTCCTTATGAACAGCCATCCGAGGAAAGCCATCGAAAACGGCTTGACCAGCCAGTTAACAAACAGTGTCACCCCGATCCCGCGTACATGCTGCCGGACTTCATGCAAAGCACCGAAGTCCACCTTCATCAGCATTGGGATAATCATCACCCAGATCAGTAGTCCAACCGGGAGATTGACCTTGGCCACTTCCAGCCGGCCGATGGCCTGAAACAGGTTCGGCAGCAACTGGCCGGCGCAAATGCCCGCCACAATGCACAGGAAAACCCAGACGGTCAGATAGCGCTCGAACACGCTCATCGGTGCGCGCGCACTCTGCGTGATCGCGACTTCGCTTTGTGTCGACATCGAAGGCAAGCCGGCAATCAGGCTGCGGCGTCGTTTGGCGTCGACGACTTGCCGATCTCAGAGAGTTTTTTCACAAGGGTCAAGCGATCCAGGCTCGTGAGCGGCAAGCTGACGAACAAGCGAATGCGATTCAACAGAATGTTTCCGGTGACGGAGAAAGCCTTGCGCTTCTGCTCGTCGCTGCCTTCAACTAACGCCGGATCGGGAACTCCCCAGTGTGCAGTCATCGGTTGGCCGGGCCAGACCGGACAGACCTCGCCCGCGGCGTTGTCGCAAACGGTGAACACGAAGTCCAGCGGCGGAGAGGCCGGCTTCGCGAACTCTTCCCAGTTCTTACTGCGCATTCCCTCGGTCGGCAGCCGATTCGCGCGCAGGAACTCCAGCGCGAACGGGTTGATTTTGCCGTTCGGGTGGGAGCCAGCGCTGTGGGAGACGAATCTCCCGGCACCGACCTGACGAAGAATCGATTCGGCGAGAATGCTGCGTGCGGAGTTACCGGTGCAAAGAAAGAGGACGTTGAACGGGCGCTGTTGAGTAGTAACCATTCTTGGACTCCATGGAATGGGAAAATGGATCTGGCGGATGGGACGCGTAACGCACTCGACGCCCCGAACGAGCAGCGCGAAGAATGGACCGCGCGGCTGCAGTTCAATGTTCAAGCAGGAGACCGACTTCGAAAGGTGACTGGTGCCGCTGCCGGAGCGCAGCACTCGTCGGCCTGAGCTGGCGCGAGACCAGGGTCCGTCGGGCAGCAACCCGCCGAGGTTGACGCCGTTTCCTGCGACATGTCACTGTCGAAATAGGCAATGCTGTCGAGCGTGTGGTAACCCTCCCAGGCGATGCCTTGAGGGTCGGTGACCCAGTGCTTGTCCGACTTGGCGTAGCAGCAGTTGCTTCCAGGCTCATCGAGCACCGTCGCTGCGTCGGCTGCAGCGAAGCGCTCGCGGACACCGCCGAGTTCTTCCGCAGAGTCAACCTGCAGACCAAGATGGTTCACACCGGTTCGGCCGCCGCGCTGGGAGATCGCAAAGTTGAGGCGCGGATCGTCGACCATCCACTTCGCGTAGTCGGTCTTGCGCACCGTGGGTGGGGCACCGAACAGACTCGAATAGAAGCGGATGCTCTGCTCAAGGTCTTCGACTCCGACGTGGACATGGAAGCGCTTCATGACGATTTCCTCTTGCGGGTGATTGGAAGTGTTTGTGCCACTGCCTGCGGGGCGCCAGCGGGAACGCACGCCGGGTCGCAAACGGCGCTGGAGCCACAACAGTTTTCTGTGAGGTAGCCGACCAAGTCGTTCATTGCCGCCAGATTGGCGCGGTACCAGATGAACCGACTCTGCGGACTCGCGACGCTGAGTCCGGCGTGCGTAAGTTCCTTGAGGTGAAAAGACAGTGTCGCCGGCGGCATCTTCAGGCGCTCCGCGATGTTGCCGGCGGGCAACCCCTCCGGTGCGTGCTCGACCAGAAGTCTGAACACTGCGAGGCGACTTTCCTGTGCCAGCGCGGCCAAGGCGGTCAGGGCAGCTTTGGTTTTCATGTCTTAGTTGCTAACAGAAAAAGATTCTGCCAATTGACTCTAGGTTTCATGTTTCCATGATAATAGAAATACAAAACCTGTCAAGCGCTCGAGATGCAGGACAACTGGTCCGAAAAAATGGGCGCCCCGAAGGCGCCCAAGTTGCGTTAGCGCGGCTGGAGGAGACCGCGCGTTCCGTTTACACCCGATCGTAACGTCGACTCTTGAAGCTGATGGTTTCCCTATGTTCGGCTCCGCCTCCGACACGCCGGATGCTCGCCCACGTTCCCTTGTAGTACGGGATGATGTTGCGGTCGGTCCAGTTCGTGGTCACATCGCCCTGCGCGCCGTTGTCGTAGCCGAATTGCATGAATGTCTGGCCCGGCTTCTGATCAGGTTCGGGATAGGCCATGGCGAATGTCGTACCCCAATCATTCGACACTTCGACAATGTCACCGGCCTCGATTTTGAGGGACGCCATGTCATCAGGATACATTTCGATGATCGCCATCGGATAACGACCACGAACGTAACTGTTGTACTTGTTGTGATAGCCGGTCTGCCACACCTCGTTGATGCGCCCGTTGTTTATCCAGAAGCGGTGCTTCGCCTTGAGGTCTGCTACAGGCTTGGGTAATCCCGGCCATGGCGAAGGCAGGAATTTCGCCTTGCCGTCCGCGGTGTCGAACTTACCGTCCATGTACAGCATTTCGGTGCCGAGAAGCTTGCCGTCCTTGTACTCCTTGATCGGCAACTGAACACCGTTATTGCCCATGGCGCGCAATCGCTCATAGGTGGCTAGGTACCCGGTTCCACCACCTTGGCTGTCGATCGGTGGCGAGCCCGCCTGACCCGCACGGCGGAATCCGTCGTTGAACGCGTCTTCCTCGGCCTTCCATTCGAAGCCGTCGAAGCGCGCAGCCATGGTCGCGTTACCATCGGCCTGGTACATGCGCTTCAACGTGTTTGCGATCGCCGCGGAGATGAGGCAGTCCGGTTTGGCGACGCCCGGCGGGTCCATGAATTTCTCCGACAGGCGACAACGCCGCTCGCCGTTCATCGAAGTGAGATTCATTTCTCCCGGATGCGCCGCCGGCAACAGCAGCGAGGAAGCCTCGGAGAACATCACCGGATAGAGATCGATGGTGGTGACGAATAGACCGCCCTGGTTGCAGGCGTCGACGATCACGTCGACCATTTGTGCGGTGGTCGCGCCGCGCGCCTTGTTCATCGCGTCCTTGACGATGTTGGAGCGGCGGTGGATCGCTGCGCGGTACGCCTGAGCATTGAGCGTTGTCTGAAAGTTGTTGCAGCCCCAGGCGGTAAGCATCTTGCCCTTGCCCTTCATCAATTCCTCGTCGATGAAGATCTTGGTATTGCCTGGATAGGGTGGCCGCGTGTAACCCTCCTGATGTCCGCCCATGCGCACCACGCCAGTACCACGACGGCCGACGTTGTGGGTCGCCAGCACGAGATCGACCAACGCAGACTGGATGAGGTAGTTATCGTTGCCCCAGATGATGCCCTTCTCATACGCGTGCATCGTCCTTGGAGCCACGCCCGCTGCCTTGGGCTTGTATGCCCACTCGGCGGCCTGCCTTATCTTAGCCACGGGGACGCCGGTGATCCGGCTGCATTCGTCCAGTGACAGCTTATTGGCGGCGACAGCTGCATCGAACCCGTTGCTGTATTTGGAAATGAAGTCGCGGTCGATCCAGCCCTGATCGACGACGTAGGTGAAAAGACCGTTAAAAAGAGCAATGTCGGTACCTGGCTGTATATCCAGATGGAGGACACGATCCTTGGCAATTTGCTCGGCGATCGCAATGGTGTTGGTGCGTCGCGGATCGACGAAAATGGCGCGCGTAGGGGGTGTCGGCTCGTTGGGAAACCACTGCTTTTTCTTGGGCTCCGTTGCCCCTTGCAGATTGGGTACCCAATGGGCGAGAAAGTAGTTGGTCTGCGTCTCGTATTGGTTCGCTCCGACACCCATGATGCAATCCGCGACCTCGGCATCTTCATACGAGTTGTTGAGTTCGCCGACGCCCATGTCCCGTGTCGCATGGCATTCCGAGTTGTAGGCTGGCCTGTTGTGGATACGTACCATCGGCGTCTGCAACGCGGTGAACATGAGCTTGCCGGTGCCCCACGTATTCTCGAAGCCGCCACCGGCGCCGCCGTGATCGAAGCAGTTGAACACCAGCCCTGAAGGCCCATCCTTGTCGAGAACCTTCTTGGCGACACCGCAATAGATTGCCAGCGCATCGTCCCACGTCGTATCAACCCACTGCGCGCCGGCAAAGACGCGTGGAGTTTTCAACCTAGCTTTGGCGTCTCCGCTCGGGTTGTACATATAGGTCGCCATCTGGCCCCCCCGTACCGAAGATAGCCCCTGGTTTACCGAACATGCCTTGTCGGGAAGCACCATGATGTTGTACCGGCGCCCATCCGCATCCTCGATCACATTGTGCATTGCCGGAGTCATGATCTGGGTGAGAGCCGGCACCTGCGTGCGGAAGTCGATACCAAGAGCGTTCTGATTCGGTGCCCGGCCGCCCTCGCGGTTTTCGTCCCACTTGTAGACGTGGTACCCGCATCCGACGATGCAGAAATGGCAGGTTAGATTTGTCTTTTGAGCGTTGACCGGCGGCAGCGGCACGCGATCCTTGAATTGCGCCATGATGTCGCCTCCTCAGAGAATATTGGATTGACGGCCGTAGAGCAGCCCGTTGACCGCAACTGCCGTTACGGTTCCACCTGCGGCGTCGTATTCGAGGACGATGCGGGGTAGATTCTCCGTGGCCTGGCCACAAACCATCTGCCCACCTTTCTCCGCGTCGAAGGTGCTGTAGTGGCACGGACACTTAAAGCACCCGGATTTTGCGTCATAACCCACCGGGCACCCCATGTGCGTGCACATTGTGCTGTACGCGACGATGTCCCGACCCGGCCCGACGCCAGCTTCAACAGGCTTCCCCATTTTCAGGAGCGTGCAAGGTGACGATTCATCGGGATAGGTGAACGCAACCGCTTGGCCCACGGCCATTTGCGTGGCTCCGCCCAACGCCTTGCGTGGATAAGGGAGTACGGCATTCCCGGCGTCGGACGCGGTTGCTGCGAACACCGATTCGGGAATCGCCCCCGTCGCCAATCCGGCCCCCGCCGCGAGGCCACCGGACTTCTTGAAAAATTCTCTACGTGAGAGCTTGTCGCTCATCTCCTCCTCCTCGGTTTATTATCTGGAAACATCCGGAGCTACCATCGTAGTGACGCACGATTCATTCCTACAACGACCAAGCAAATAGGTAAGCGAAATCAAACCGCTAAGAAGGCATCCTTGTCGTCGCGTTACCGATTGGTAACGCGCTCGCTTGCTCGAGCGGCGACTGAGGTCACCGCACGGTAACGTCGAAGGACGTCGCGACTTGCACGGTTAGAATCGCCAAGCGAAGCGACCGCTGAGGAGGACCAACGACATGAACGAGCATCGCCCGCGGTGTCTAACTCGACGAGATTTTTGCGGTGCCGCGCTCGGCTTCGCCTTGAGCGTGACTCGTGTCGCATCGGCCGCCGAGACGCCGATTCGTATTGGCACGACTTCGGTCATTCTCGACAACCAAGTCGGCTTCCTGCATGCATGGCGCGATTACCTTCAGCCGCGACTGGGGCGGCCGGTCGTGTTTCTGCAGCGCGGCAGCTATCGCGAGATCACTTCGCTCTTGTTGGGTGATGAGTTGGATTTTGCCTGGGTGTGCGGCTATCCCTACGTTCGCAATCGCACCGCGTGGGAGCTGGTTGCGTTGCCCAACTACGGCGGCAAACCGCTGTATCGTTCCTATCTGATCGTGGCAGCTGACGACACGACCGCGAAAGGTTTCGAGGCGCTGTCAAAAAGAGTGTTCGCGTATTCCGATCCGGACTCGAACTCGGGGTTCCTCGTCCCGCAGTACGAAATGCTCCGAACCGGCATCTATCCGCCCGCACACTTCCGCAAGACATTTTTTACGTACGCGCACCACAAAGTCGTCATAGCGGTAGCCGATGGCGTCGCGCAAGGTGGGGCGGTCGATGGATATGTTTGGGACACCCTGGCGCTGCGCGCGCCGGAATTAACGCGGCGCACGCGAGTGGCGCACGTTTCAGACGAATACGGGTTCCCGCCGATGGTCGCCCGACGTTCGCTCGATCGACCGACGTTCGAGCTGTTCAGGGACACGTTGCTCGCCATGCCAAACGATGTACGCGGCAAAGAACTGCTGCATGAGCTCAATCTGGATGGATTTCTGCCGCCCGATGATTCGCGATTCACCGGCATTGCCAAGGTACTGGAGTTCGTTTCGGCGCGCGAGCGGCTGCCCACTTAAAAACCATGGTAGCTCTGCGCGACATCAGCTACCAGGTCAAGGTCCCGCTTGCCCTATCTGCGGTGATCGTCGTCGTTTCCGCCATAGTTGCCGTCCTGCTCGGCGCCCAAATCTATGCCGACGCACGCCGTGATTTGCTCGCCAATGCCGAAAGCCTCGGACGGACGCTGGCACGAGCGCTGACACCTGCGATCTTGCGCGACGACGTGTGGCAAGCCTACGAAACGATTGTTGCGCCGCTCGCGGGCGAGGCCACAGAGGGCAATGGACGCCGCTCGATCACCGTGCTCGATGCGGACGGCAAGATCTATGCATCATCGCACCCGACGCGATTTCCAATGCTCGCATCGGCCACGCTGGCTCTCGGCGCTGCGGCGGACACGCTATTGTCACCGAGCGAAGAGAAGAGTCCCCGCAGCGTCGAAGATCCGGACGGCAAGGTCATTCTGGTCGCGGTGCCGATTGTCGCCGATGATGGCGCGCGGCTAGGGACTGTCGTGCTCAGTTACTCGCAAGATGTCTTTCTTCCCAGGTTCTTCACCACAGTGGAGCGCGTCGTCCTTTCGACTTTGGTAGCCCTGGTCGTGCTGGTACCGATCGGCTGGTGGTTCGGACGACGGATGGCCGCGCCGCTCGTCGGCCTCGCTGGTGCAATGACGCGCGTCGGTGAAGCGCCACCTACAGAATTGGCGCAAGGGCTCTACCGCAGCGGAGACGAGATCGGGCAGCTTGGCACCCGCTTCGAGCAGATGCTCGTCGAGTTGGAAGGCAAACAGCGGCTTGAACGCGAAATCGTCACTGCGGACCGGATGGCCGCTATCGGTCGATTGACCGCCGGAATCGCCCATGAGATCAATAATCCACTCGCCGGCATGCTTACGGCAATCGACACAGCGCGTAAGCATGGCGAGCCCGATCCTATTTCGACAGGCACATTGTCGCTGGTTGAACGCGGACTGCAGCAGATTCGCCATTCGGTCAGCGCGTTGCTGGTCGAAGCGCGGTTTGAGGCCCGCGCGCTGACCCCGCAAGATCTTGATGATGTGCGAACGCTACTCGAGCCCGAAGCTGCGACACGCCAGCAGACGCTCAATTGGGAAAGCGACCTGGATCGTGCGGTGCCATTGCCTTCTACACCGATTCGCCAGATCCTAATCAATCTGATCCTCAATGCAATCCAGGCCGCCGGCCATGGGGGCACTGTTTCCTGTCGAATCCAGGCCGATGCCGTACAGATGTGCTTCCAAGTGCGTAATGACGGTCGCTCGATCCCGGAGGAGTTGATGGAGCATCTGTTCGAGCCGTTTTCCAGCGGAACCGACGGTGGCAGCGGGCTTGGGTTGTGGGTGACCTACCAGATAGTCGAGCAACTGCGTGGCACGATTCGCGTAAGCAGCGGCCCCCCGGAGACGGAATTCGCGGTCGCACTGCCACTTAAGGCTGCGGCATGAGCGCACGAGTGTGCCTGATCGAGGACGACCTGATCATGGGCGAGTCGTTGCATCAGCGACTGTCGCTGGAGGGATTTGCCTGCGACTGGCACCACACCGGAGCCGCGGCGTTAGAAGCCATTGGACGCGAGACCTATTCAGCCGTGGTGTCGGATGTTCGCCTTCCCGATCTCTCGGGTGAGGCATTGTTTCGCGCCGCGCTGGACCGCGACCAGCATGCACCGCCTTTTGTATTTGTGACCGCGTATGGGTCGATAGCTCGCGCGGTAGAACTGATTAAGCTTGGCGCTGCCGACTATGTGACGAAGCCCTTCGACGTCGAGCAGCTTATCTTGAAGCTTAGAGTATTGGCCGGCGTTGCGAACGAGCCTCCGACCACCATTGGCCACGCCGAACTTGGGACATCGGCAGCAGCGCGCAGGGTTGAAGAGCTACTGCCGCGCGTTTCGGAACGCGCTGACACGGTTCTCATCACTGGAGAATCCGGCGTCGGTAAGGAGCGCATTGCGCAGATCTTGCACCGACTTGGAGATGTCGACGGTCGTGCACCTTTCATCGCGGTGAATTGTGCAGCCGTAAGCGAATCGCTCCTCGAGGCCGAGCTATTTGGGCACGAGCGCGGCGCATTCACCGGCGCGATTCGGTCGCGGCGTGGCGTGTTCGAGCAAGCCGAGGGCGGCACCTTGTTTCTCGACGAGATTGGGGAGATGACGCCGGGAATGCAGGCGAAGTTGCTACGTGCCATTCAGGAGCGTGAGATTGTGCGCGTCGGTGGCGAAAAGCGCATACCAGTACGCCTGCGGCTAATTTGCGCGACCAATCGCGATCTACATGGACTCGTCGAGGATGGTCGCTTCCGGAGTGACCTGTACTATCGCATTAACATCATCCACCTGCGACTACCAGCGCTGCGCGAGCGGCGCGACGACATTCTCTGGTTCGCCCGAGCATTCCTCGCCGAAAAATGTCGAAACAGCGCGGTTGGAAAAAGGTTCAGCGTGGCCGCCGAGTCGGCGCTGCTCGCTCATGAGTGGCCGGGCAATATTCGCGAGCTGCGGCACTCAATCGAGCGCGCGTGCATCCTGTCGCAGCGCCCGGTTATCGAACCCAACGATCTCTTTGAGTCGCCCGCTGGCGAGTCGTCCGCCATACGGGTCGAGGGCGACGCGACTCTCGGCGAATACCTACAGCGGTGCGAGCGATATTTCATACTGGAAACCCTTGTGCGCCACGGGTGGCAAATCGGGGCAACTGCTCGGGTGCTGGGCATCAGTCGAAAGAGTCTTTGGGAGCGCATGCGCCGACTCGCAATCACCGCCAGCGACACCCTGGAGAACTAGGGGCCTGCTTACAGGCGGGCGAGTGCCAGCTTGGGGTGAGCCAAACGACCGGAGTGGGTCGAACTGCGACCGTAGGGCATCCGGCAGCTCGCTGCCAACTCCAGACGGTTAGTGTCACCTCCAAATTTGCCCGAAAGCGGCCGCCCAAGGGAACGGCTCGCCTGCAACGCCAGCGGCCCCGATAGGCACTGACACCGCGATCTCGCACCACATTCACGGATTGACTAATGCAATCGGTAGGCAGCGTGGCAAGCGACACACTGTTGCATGACGGTTCCGAGCGCCGCCAGCACAGGCCGCACGTCATTGCTTACACTCGCGGTTTGGGCCTCGACCGCAAACTGGCTAGCCGCATGGTGCATCGCGGTCCCGATGTCCTGCATCGCCTGCGGCATGTAGGGCGCAATGTGCGCCGCGCCATGGAGTTCTAACGAGCTCATCCCCAGGCGCTGCTCTGCAATGCGGGAAGCTTCGTCGAAATCATTCTTCGAGAGCGCCACGTCGATCTTCTGCAGCGATAGCAGATGGTCGCGCATGCTGGTGATGGTGTGTAAACGCATCGGCTCCGGGAACTTGACCAGTTGTCGCGTATCCCCGGAGGCCGCGCCGGGCGCTGCCATGCCTTGCTGCTGGGTCTGCGCGCTAGCCCATAGCGTGTAGGCGCCGGGCCCGACGGCTGCCAACGCTACACCAAGAATCACTTTGAGCCGCATGCCACCCTCGCTTCAGCTAGCTGGAATGCGGGCTGGAATGCATTCCACCGGGGCCCATCATGCTGAAGTGCTGGTCCACGATAGTCCGCTGCTCCGGTGTCAACGCGGCATAGAGATCGTTGAGCGCGTTGGTCATCGTCGTCATGCCCGCCGCACGCTGTTGCATTACCGCCGTGCGCTGGGCCATGCGCTCTGGCGCGGTTCCGGTGCCTTGCTGCATCTGTGCTTGCATCGCCTGCATGCCGGTGGCCTGCTGCTTGGCCGCGATAATGAACGTCTGCCATGCGGCTTCCTGCGCAGTGGTGATCTTCAATTGAGCCTTGAGGTCACCTAGGTGCGAGTCGATCATTGTCGCAGGGTCGACTCCGGCCATCCGCCCGTGACCTGGTCCCATGCCCATTCCATATCCCGAGCAGGGGCCCATGCCACCGGACGGCTGGGCATAGGTGACTGCGGCGACTGCCAGTGAGACGCCGGCTACAACGCCGGCAACGACAGCGTTAATCTTTTTCATCGAGTATCTCCAGTTAGTGATGAAGCATCCGTTCGAGGGCAGGCGTCCTTCAACGCGCATCCCTTCGCAACGGTTTGATTTCAACACTTCCGTGTAAGCTCATCATGTCAGGGCAAGGCCTTTTGGTAGCGTACTGCGACAAATGGCCAGATGACACACTGCGTTACTTTTCTCTTGCGCGCCTCCACTGGAACCATCCGAGAATTCGCCATGGACACGCTCGATCACATTCTGATCGTCGATGACGACGCCGAGATTCGGAGCCTGCTGAGCCAATATCTGATAAAGAACGGGTTGCGCGTAACGGCGGTTGCCGATGGTCGGGCGATGTGGCAGGCGCTCGATGCAGGGCGGATCGATCTGATCGTGCTCGACCTGATGCTCCCGGGCGAGGATGGACTGACCCTGTGCCGCAACCTGCGCGCGAAATCGTCCGATATTCCGGTCATCATGCTTACCGCTCGCGGCGAGGAGACCGATCGCATCGTCGGGCTGGAGATGGGCGCCGACGATTACCTCGCTAAGCCGTTCAGCGCAAGGGAACTGCTGGCTCGCATCAAAGCGATCCTGCGCCGCGCACGTAGCCTGCCGGAGAACCTTCGGCCCGATGATGGTCGCAACATTCGGTTTGGAGATTGGCTGCTCGATACCGTTCACCGCCAGCTCGTCTCCACGGCGGGCGTGGTCACGCCACTTTCCGGTGCGGAATACCGGTTGCTGCGGATATTTCTGAGTCATCCGAATCGCGTGCTCAATCGCGATCAGCTCGTGGATCTCACGCAGGGCAAGGAAGCGGACCCGCTCGATCGCAGCATCGACGTGCAGGTAAGCCGCCTTCGGCAACGGCTCGGCGACGATTCGCGCGAGCCGCGTCTGATCAAGACGGTGCGCGGCGAAGGTTACGTGCTCGCAGTGACAGTCAGCGCCAAGCACATGATGCGCTTCCTGCCGCAGTCGCTGTTCGGCCGGCTGATGCTCGTACTGGCGAGCGGCCTGATCGTCGCCCAGCTCTTGAGCGCGGCGATCAACCTGGCCGAGCGCGATACCGTGCTTGTCCGGGCCATGGGCATGCAGCCCGCGCAGCGCATCGCCGATGTCGTCAAGCTGCTGGACTCCCTGAGCCCGGCCGAACGCGAACGCATCGTCAGTATTCTCAACGTGCCGCCGATGGTCGTATCGCTCGATCGTGCCCCTGTGTCCGAGGAATCGGACTCGACGGGCGGAGCCCATGCGGCGATGTTCGCTGCCGTGCTGCGCTCGGCCCTCGGCGACGAGCGTCCGATCCGAGTCAGCCATGACCGGCACACCCCCCGTCTGGATGCATGGACCGGTTCGCGCGACGGGTCGATTTCCCATGGATGGGCCACCCGGCCCACCGGGCATGCACCAGTTTCCCCCAGAGGGGGTGTCGATGCTGACCCAGGTGCGCCTGCAGGACGGAACTTGGGCGAGCTTCGACACGCAGCTATCGCAAGCAACGACAGGCCTGCCATGGCGAGTGTTGCTGACCCTCGCCATTCTGCTCGCCGCCGTGCTGCTGCTCTCGTACGTCGCGGTGCGTTGGGTCACCCGCCCGCTGAACGTGCTTGCCACGGCCGCGGACGAGCTCGGCCGGGATATCAATCGCCCGCCACTACCGGAAAGCGGCCCACTGGAAGTCAGCCGCGCTGCCCACGCCTTCAACACCATGCAGGCTCGGCTGGTACGATTCATCGACGAGCGGACCCGCCTGCTCACGGCAATGTCGCACGACCTCAAGACACCGATCACGCGGATGCGATTGCGTACCGAACTGCTGGAGAACGACAGCTTGCGCGAAAAGTTCGAAAAGGACCTGCTGGAAATGGAGTCGATGGTTACCCAGACACTCGAATTCATGCGCGGTGTCACCCAGCGTGAGCCCGCGCAACCGGTAGACGTCACGGCTCTGCTCGAAAGCCTGCAGGCCGACAACGAAGCAATGGGGCGTACCGTCACGATCAACGGACGTGTTACGCATCCCTTCTCGGCCGCGCCACAGCTCCTCAAGCGTTGCATCTCCAATCTGATCGACAACGCCGCTCTCTATGGCCAGCGCGCCGAAATCCGTGTCGACGAAGGTCTTTCGGAACTGACCGTCCGTATTCGCGACCATGGTCCCGGTATCCCGGACGCCGAGCTGGAAAAGGTCTTCGAGCCGTTCTTTCGACTCGAGCGCTCGCGTAGCCGCGAGACCGGCGGAACGGGACTTGGCCTAAGCATTGCCCGCAACATCGCGCGCGCACATGGCGGTGAAGTCCGACTTCGCAATCATGTGGATGGAGGATTGGAAGCTACCCTGACGCTCCCGTGGAACGGCGGGACAGCCGCGACGACCGAGCAAATCGCGACGGGTACTTAGACCCGCGAACGAAATCGCACGGCTACCGTGTTGCTTGCCGCATTGCCAGTGGCGACCTTGCAGGTGTTGGCCAACGACCGCTTGGTTGTGTGTTCAACGGCTGCTTCGGAGGAGGATGGGCGGCCGAGAAGGGTCGATAGCTCCATTTCGCCTGACCGTAGCGAATGACTCCTTCCCGACTATGGAAGTGGTCAGCCAGTCGGCTCGGGCCCAACGATAACTGGTGACCGAACTCGAAGGCCATCTAACACTGTCTGCACGATCAAATCGAGGTTAAGACAAGCAACGTGGATGGCGCCGTGGCGACACCTAGGAGCACTATCCCAGGGTATTCCGTGCGAACAACGTCTGTGGCTCACATTGCAGCACTATGTCACTACCGAACTGCTTGTCATTTACCGGCACATGGGCCCCTGCTTCGCTGTGCCGCCGTTGGTGTCAAGCAGTCAATAAATTTCCACCAGTCCTCCGCCGCTACTTGTCGCGGATCTCGTCCAACAGATCCGCCCAGTATTGCATCATCCTTCGCCGCTCTGGCAGGTACTCACTACGGTGATACGCCGCACGGACTTTGTTCCGCTCGACGTGGGCTAGCTGGCGCTCAATCACGTCAGGCCGGAAGCCGCGTTCGTTGAGGATCGTCGACGCGGTCGCACGAAAGCCGTGCGCAGTCGCGCGCGAGTGGTAGCCCATGCGGTAGATCGCGTACAGCATCGTGTTTTCGCTCATCGGCCTCTCGTGGTTCGCCTGGTTGCCGAACACGAAGTGCCTGCCGTCGTTGAGCTTGTGCAGTTCGCTCACGACATGAATTGCCTGCTTTGAAAGCGGAACGATGTGTTCTGATCGCATCTTCATTCGTTCCGCCGGAATCCGCCATTGCGACTTGTCCAGTTCGAACTCGGACCAACGCGCGCCGCGGAGCTCGCCGCTTCGCACGAACGTCAGCAGGAGCAGCTGGATTGCGAGCTTGGTCTGCGGCGCTCCGTCATGGACATCAAGCTTCTTGATGAAGGCCGGCAGCTCCTGCTCGGAGAGTGCCGCCAGGTTGCGCGTCTTCTCTTTCGCCTTCAGCGCCCCGCGCAGGTCCACCGAAGGGTTGCGATGCGCACGACCAGTCGCGATCGCGTAACGAAAGATCTGACTGCTCGCCTGCAGCATTCGATGGGCGATTTCATTCGAACCGCGGGCTGTCTCGCCAGCCCGGCGCTCAATGAGCCGCAGGGCATCGAGCAGCTCGAGCCTCGATCTCGGCGAGCGGTCGCTTGCCCAGCGCCGGAAAGACATGAGTCTCCAGCCGGCGAAGCATGGTGTGGGCATGGCCCGGTGTCCACTTGCCGCTCTGATTGGTGTGCCACTCCCGCGCGAGGATCTCGAAGGTATTCGCTGACCGCGTACGCTGCTCGCGTTTTTGCTGCTTCCGCACAGGATACCCCCACGATACCCCAATAAAGTCGGCGCTGCAAACGAGCGCGTTTGCAACGGTTTGACGCGGTCAACATCGCGTTGTCATAGGGAGATTTGGTGTTTTGTAGGACTTTCCTGAGCCGACTTGAAACGCCCAGAAAGTCCTTCTTGGTGCCGGGAGGGGGAATCGAACCCCCACTCTGTTGCCAGAACTGGATTTTGAGTCCAGCGCGTCTACCAATTCCGCCATCCCGGCGTGGGGTGCGAGCAACGGGCGCGGGACGCGGCCTCGAAGTTGCGTTGCCGTCGCACGGCGAAGCCGGCATTATCGGGCAAAAGCCTCCCTGCTCCAAACGCCGCGCCTGCGGCGCGCGTTTCGATGTCCGAACGAACCTTCCACCTTTCCGATTTCGATTTCGAGCTGCCGCCCGAGCTGATCGCGAAGCGGCCGACTGCTGAACGCTCGGCGAGCAGGCTGCTGCGCGTCGACGACACCACGCTGACCGACCTGTCGTTCGCCGACTTGCCCAGCCTGCTCGATCCCGGCGACGTGCTGGTAATGAACGACACGCGCGTGATCCGGTCACGGTTGTTCGGCAGCAAATCCACCGGCGGCCGCGTCGAACTCATGCTCGAGCGCATCGTCGCGCCGGATGAAGCGTGGATGCAGCTTCGCGCCAGCCATCCGCCGCGCATCGGTGCCCGCATCGAGCTGCCCGACGGATCGAGCGCGACCGCGCTGGAGCGCGACGGGCGCTTTTTCCGGCTTCGTTTCGACGCCGACATGCCGCTGGTCGACTATCTCGAACGCCACGGCGAAGTGCCGCTGCCTCCGTATATCGCGCGTCCCGCCGACAACGACGACCGCGAGCGCTACCAGACCATCTACGCGCGCGATCCGGGCGCGGTCGCTGCGCCGACCGCGGGATTGCATTTCGACGCGTCGATGCTTGCGCGTCTCGAGGCGTGTGGCGTCGCGCTCGCGTACCTCACCCTGCACGTCGGCGCAGGCACCTTCCAGCCGGTCGAGAGCGAGGACCTGGCGCAGCATCGCATGCACAGTGAGCGCTTCACGATTCCGCATGCCGACTGCCGACACGATCGCAGCGGCACGCAAGCGCGGCGGCCGCGTCGTCGCGGTCGGCACCACCACGCTGCGCGCGCTCGAATCGGTGGCGACGCAGGACGGCAAGATCGACCCGTGCACCGGCGAGACCGAAATCTTCATCACGCCGGGCTATCGCTTCCGCGCGGTCGACCGCTTGATCACCAACTTCCATCTGCCGCGCTCGACACTGCTGATGCTGGTGTCCGCGTTCGCAGGCTACGACGCCATCCGCGCGGCGTACGCGCATGCGATCGCGCGAGCGCTACCGCTTTTTCAGCTACGGCGACGCGATGCTGCTCGCGCGCGCGCCACCCGCCGCCGACTGAGGCGCTACAATCGGCGCGATGGAATTCCACGTCAGCGCCCGTTGCGGTGGCGCGCGCCGCGGCACGCTTACGCTGACGCACGGCAGCGTCGAGACGCCGGTCTTCATGCCGGTCGGCACCTACGGGACGGTGAAGGCGATGTCTCCGCACGAGCTTGCGACCTCCGGCGCGCAGATACATCCTCGGCAACACGTTCCACCTGTGGCTGCGCCCGGGACTCGAAGTGATCGCTGCGCACGGCGGCCTGCATCGCTTCATGGGCTGGAACGCGCCGATCCTTACCGACTCCGGGCGGCTTCCAGGTGTTCAGCCTCGGACCGCTGCGCAAGGTGCGCGAAGACGGCGTGACCTTCGCTTCGCCTATCAACGGCGACCGGCTGCTGCTCACGCCGGAGATTTCGATCGACATCCAGCGCACGCTCGACTCCGACATCGCGATGGTCTTCGACGAGTGCACGCCGTGGCCGGCGACGCGCGACCAGGCGGCGGACTCGATGCGCATGAGCGCGCGCTGGGCGCAGCGCTCCAAGGCCGCGCACGCCGGCAGCCGCAATGCGCTGTTCGGCATCGTTCAGGGCGGCATGTACGAGGACCTTCGCGACGAATCGCTGGCCGCGCTTTCCGACATCGGCTTCGACGGCTATGCGATCGGCGGACTGTCGGTGGGCGAGCCGAAGGAGGACATGCAGCGCATCCAGGACCATGTCGCGCCGCGCCTGCCCGCCGACCGCCCGCGCTACCTCATGGGGGTAGGCACGCCCGAGGACATCGTCGCCGGAGTGCGGCAGCGGCATCGACATGTTCGACTGCGTGATGCCGACGCGCAACGCGCGCAACGGCTGGCTGTTCACGCGCCTGGGCGACATCAAGATTCGCAACGCGCGCCATCGGCTGGACACGCAGCCGCTCGATCCGCAATGCGCGTGCCACACCTGCCGCCACTTCAGCCGCGCCTACCTCCACCACCTGCAGCGTGCCAACGAAATCCTGGGCGCGCGCCTCAATACCATTCACAACCTGCACTACTACCTGACGCTGGCAGCCGAGTTGCGCGCGGCAATCGCCGAGGGGGCGCTCGGCGCGTACGTGCAGGGGTTCCGGGCGGGTCGCACGAGCATGGTAGAATAGGCGGTTATTTCGTCCACATTCACAGGCAGTCAGCGACCATGAGCGGCGCGCGCTTCCCGGCGCATCCAAGGCCCCGCCCGCATCGCCGCAAGGAGGATTCACCGTGCTGATTTCACCCGCCTATGCACAGGCAGCAGCGCCGGCGTCGACCGGCAGCGACCTGATGGCGTTCCTGCCCATGGTCGCGATCTTCGTCGTCTTCTATTTCCTGCTAATTCGGCCGCAGCAAAAGCGCGCCAAGGAAACCAAGGCGATGCTCTCGTCGCTGCAAAAAGGCGATGAGGTGGTCACTGCCGGCGGCATCGTCGGCAAAGTCTCCAAGTTGACCGACGCCTATGCGACCGTCGAGATCGCACCCAACGTCGAGATCACCGTCCAGCGCAGCGCGATATCGCTGATGCTGCCCAAGGGCACCGTCAAGTCGCTCTGACCTAGGGCGCGCCACACATGAATCGTTATCCGGTCTGGAAGTACTCGCTCATCGCCATCGCGCTCGTCGTCGCCATTTTCTATACGCTGCCGAATTTCTTCCCCGAGGTTCCCGCGGTGCAGGTGTCGACGTCGAAGCCGACCATCAAGATCGACAGCTCGACCCTGCAACAAGTCGAGGATGCGCTCAAGGGCGGCTCCATCGCCTATCGCGGTGCATCGGTGGACCCCACCGGCGTCAAGGTGCGCTTCGCCGATGCCGACACGCAGCTCAAGGCCAAAGACGTGCTGCAGCAGAAGCTGGGGGACAACTACATCGTCGCGCTCAACCTGCTGTCGAGCTCGCCGCGATGGCTGGCGTCGATCGGCGCGCTGCCGATGTATCTCGGCCTCGACCTGCGCGGTGGCGTGCACTTCCTACTGCAGGTCGACATGAAAGCCGCCCTCGACAAAGCCGCGGACCGCTACACCACCGATATCCGCTCGTTGCTGCGCGAGAAGAAGGTGCAGTATTCCGGAGTCGGCCGTGAAGGACAGAACGTTGTGATCCGCTTCCGCGACGCCGCCGAGCGCGATCGTGCCAACCAGGAAATCGGGTCGGCATTCCCCGACCTGCAAATTCGCGAAGGCGACACCGCCGCGGGCGGCGAACTGCGCCTGGTCGCCGGTCTGAAGCCCGAAGCGCAAAAACGCATCCAGGAAGGCGCCGTCCAGCAGAACATCACCATCCTGCGCAACCGCGTCAACGAGCTCGGCGTCGCCGAGCCGATCGTGCAGCAGCAAGGCGCCGACCGCGTCGTGGTGCAGCTGCCCGGCGTACAGGACACCGCCCGCGCCAAGGACATCCTCGGCCGTACCGCGACGCTGGAGATCCGCATGGTCAACGAGGATCCGGGCGCACTCGAGCAGGCGCGCGCCGGCCAGGTGCCCCTGGGCAGCGACCTGTTCACCGAACGCAGCGGCGCACCGGTGGTGGTCAAGAGGCAGGTGGTCCTTACCGGCGATCGCATCAACGACGCGCAACCCGGCTTCGATGGACGAACCAACGAGCCCGCGGTGCACATCAGCCTCGACGGCACCGGTGCCCGCATTTTCAAGGAGCTCACGCGCGACAACGTGGGCAAGCGCATGGCGATCGTGCTCGTCGAAAAGGGCAAGGCCGAGGTTATCACCGCGCCGGTGATCCGCGAGGAGATCGGAGGCGGCCGCGTGCAGATCAGCGGACGCATGAACACGCGCGAAGCCAACGACATCTCGCTGCTGATGCGCGCAGGCGCGCTGGCCGCGCCGATGGAAATCGTCGAGGAGCGCACCGTCGGGCCGTCGCTGGGCAAGGACAACATCGACAAGGGCTTCAAGTCGGTCGTCTACGGATTCATCGCGCTGGTCGCGTTCATCTGCCTGTACTACCAGCTGATGGGAATCATCTCCGCGATATCGCTGGCGATCAACCTGCTGCTCCTGATCGCGATTCTGTCGATGCTGCAGGCCACGCTCACGCTGCCGGGCATCGCGGCCATCGCGCTGACGCTGGGCATGGCGATCGACGCCAACGTGCTCATCAACGAGCGCATCCGCGAAGAGCTGCGCTGGGGCGACACGCCGCACGCGGCGATCCAGGCGGGCTACGAGCGCGCATGGAACACGATTCTCGACTCGAACGTGACCACGCTCATCGCCGGTCTTGCGCTGCTCATCTTCGGCAGCGGACCGGTGCGCGGCTTCGCGGTCGTGCATTGCCTGGGCATCCTGACCTCGATGTTCAGCGCGGTGTTCATCTCGCGCGGGCTGGTGGCGATGATCTACGGCGGACGCAAGAAACTCGACCACATCTCGATCGGCCAGGTATGGAAGCCGGCGGCCGGCGCCGCTTGACGCATCGCATCCATCATCGTCCAACAACGACCACTGCATAGAACCCGACCATGGAATTCTTCCGCATAACGCGCGTCATCCCGTTCATGAAGCACGCGCTGGTGTTCAACGTGATCTCGCTGATCACGTTCGTGCTCGCGGTCGGCTTTCTCGCCTTTCGCGGGTTGAATCTCGGCGTGGACTTCAGGGGCGGCACCGTTATCGAGATCGCGTACTCGCACCCGGCGGACCTCACCCGTGTGCGCAGCGTCATCGACACGATGAACCTCGGCGAATTCGCGGTGCAAAGCTTCGGCAGCGCCAACAGCGCGCTGATCCGGCTGCCGCTCAAGGAAGGCGTATCGAGCGCGCAGCTTTCCGACCGGGTGCTCACCGCGCTTCGCGCCGACGACGCCACCGTTTCGCAGCAGCGGGTCGAGTTCGTCGGCCCGCAGGTCGGCAAGGAGCTCTACGAGAACGGCGCGCTGGCGCTGCTGCTAGTCTGCGTGGGCATCGTCGCGTACCTCGCGCTGCGCTTCGAATGGCGCTTTGCCGTGTCCGCCATCATCGCCAACCTTCACGACGTGGTGATCATCCTCGGCTTCTTCGCGTTGTTCCAGTGGGAATTCTCGCTGCCGGTGCTCGCGGCCGTGCTCGCTGTCCTGGGCTACTCGGTCAACGAGTCGGTGGTCATCGCCGACCGGATCCGCGAGAACTTCCGCAAGATGCGCCGCGCCAGCGTGCCCGACGTCATCAACGGCGCCATCACCAGCACGCTTTCGCGAACCATCATCACCCACGGCTGCACGCTGATGATGGTGCTGTCGATCCTGTTCTTCGGCGGCGAGACGCTGCACTACTTCGCGCTGGCGCTGGCCATCGGGATCTGCTTCGGCATCTACTCCTCGGCGCTGGTCATGGCGTCGCTGGTCATGTGGCTCGGCGTCTCGCGCGAAGATCTGGTCAAGGCGGAAAAGCGCACCGGCGCCGGCGCCGAAAAGATCCTGCCCTGACGCGATGCGCCTGAAGCGGGTCAATCGCTTCGGCGCCGCCGTCGCCGCGCTGGCGCGACGCTACCTGTCCGACGCCGCGCACCCATGATCACCACGCTCGTTTACTCGCTGTTCGCGCTCGACCAGACGCTGGCGACGCTGGCGGCTCAGCACGCGGCACTCATGTTTGCAGCACTGTTCCTGGTGATCTTCGCTGAGACCGGGCTGGTGATCTTTCCGCTCCTGCCCGGGGACTCACTACTGTTCGTCGCCGGAACCGTGGTCGCGGCAAGCGGCATCAACGTGCATCTGCTCGTGCTCACGCTGTTCGTCGCGGCGGTGCTGGGCGATTCGCTCAACTACGGCGTCGGCCGCTTCGTCGGGCCCAAGGTGTTCTGCCGCCCGAAGGACAGCTTCCTGGGTCGCTGCCTCAAGCCGCAGTACCTGGACAAGACACGGCAGTTCTACGCCAAATATGGCGGATTCACCATAGTCGTCGGCCGCTTCGTCCCCATCGTTCGCACCTTCGCGCCGTTCCTCGCCGGCGTCGGCTGCATGGCCTACCCCACCTTCATCTGCTTCAACGTGCTGGGCGCGGCACTCTGGGTGTCGGCGCTGACCTATGCCGGCTACCTGTTCGGCAACATTCCGTGGGTGAAGGACAACCTCGCGTGGATCGTGGTGGCGATCGTGGTCGTCTCGCTGTTGCCGGTGGTGTTGCAGTGGCTTCGCGAGCGCCGCGACAAGCGCGCCAAGGACTAGGCTCGCCGCGGCCGAATCAGATGCGGCGCGCCAGCGCGGCGGCCTTGCCGATATAGGTGGCGGGCGTAAGAGCCTTGAGCGAAGCCTTGGCATCGGCGGGAATATCGAGCGCGTCGACGAACGCGTGCAACGCAGCGCGCGTAATGCCCTTGCCGCGCGTCAGCGCCTTGAGCTGTTCGTATGGGTTCGGCACGCCGTAGCGGCGCATGACGGTCTGGATCGGCTCGGCGAGCACGTCCCAGTTGGCGTCGAGGTCGGCGGCGAGCCTGACCGGATCGGCCGCGAGTCGCGACAACCCCTGACGGCACGACACGACGCCGAGCAGCGCATAGCCGAAGGCCACGCCGACGTTACGCATGACCGTCGAATCGGAAAGGTCGCGCTGCCAGCGCGAGATCGGAAGCTTGTCGGAGAGATGACGCAGCAGCGCGTTGGACAGTCCGAGATTGCCTTCGGAATTCTCGAAATCGATCGGATTGACCTTGTGCGGCATGGTCGATGAGCCGACTTCGCCTTCGCGCGGCTTTTGCCGGAAATAGCCCAGCGAAATGTAGCCCCAGACGTCGCGGTCGAGATCGATGATGATGGTGTTCACGCGCGCGAGCGCATCGAACAGTGCCGCCAGCGCGTCGTGCGGTTCGATTTGCGTAGTGTACGGATTGAATTCGAGTCCGAGTCCGGTGACCGCGCGGTGCGCGAGCGCCTCCCAGTCGACGTCCGGGTATGCCACCATATGCGCGTTGTAGTTGCCTACCGCGCCGTTGATCTTGCCTAAAAGCGGCGCACTGGCGAACCCTGCGATCGCGCGATCGAGCCGGGCGACGACGTTGGCGATCTCCTTGCCCAGCGTGGTCGGCGTCGCTGCCTGGCCATGCGTGCGCGACAACATCGGAAGGTCCGCGTGCGCATGCGCCAGTACGCGCAGTTCGGCGACCAGTTCGGCGAACGCCGGCAGCATCACCTCGGCGCGCGCATCGCGCACCATGCAGTCGTAGGCGAGATTGTTGATGTCCTCGGAGGTGCACGCGAAGTGGATGAATTCGCTGGCCGCGGCGATCTCGGGAAGACGGGCGAAGCGCTCCTTGAGCCAGTACTCCATCGCCTTGACATCGTGATTGGTCGTCGCCTCGATGGCCTTGACCCGCTCCGAGTCAACGACACCGAAGTTCGCATCGGCGTCTTCGAGCGCGGCGCGCGCGGCGACAGAAAAAGGTGCGAGCTCGCCGATTCCCGACTCGTCCCCAAGCGCGCGCAGCCATGCGAGCTCGACGCGAATGCGCTCGCGGATCAATCCGTGCTCACTGAAGTACTGCGAGAGTTCCGCGACCCTTGAGCGGTAGCGCCCGTCCAGCGGGGAGAGGGCAGTCAGCGGCGAGAGCGCGTCGGCGGGCGACATGGATGCGGATGCGGCGAGTGAATCTTAGCACAGCGCGAGCGCCGATCCGCGATCGAAAGCCGCGCGCGCCAATGCTATAATCTACGACAAGCATTCGCACGCGCGAGAGCGGTTCCGCGCCCCTCGGCTCGCCCCACGATGAAGCTGTTCACGGCTCCCACTAGTCCCTACGCCCGAAAGGTGCGCATCGTGCTGGTCGAGAAGAAGATCGATTGCGAATACGTCGACGACAATCCTTGGGAAGCACAATCGGCGGTGCCGCCGTTCAATCCGCTGGGCAAGATTCCGGTGTTGGTGCTCGACGATGGCACGCCGCTGTACGACTCGCGCGTCATCGTCGGCTATCTCGATACACTCACGCCGGTGTCGAGGCTCATTCCCGGGCCGAGCCGGCAGCGCATCGCGGTTCGCCGGTGGGAGGCGCTTGCCGATGGAGTCTGCGACGCGGCGCTCACCGCGCTGCGCGAGACCAAGCGACCCGCGCAGCAGCAAAGCTGTGAATGGATTGCGCGTCAGCTCGAGAAAATCCGCCGCGGCGTTGCCGAGATGTCCAACGAGCTGGGCGATCGCGCATGGTGCAGCGGAGACGCCTACACGCTTGCCGATATCGCTGCCGGATGCGCACTCGGATACCTGGACCTGCGCCATCCGTCGATCGACTGGCGCGGAGAGTACTCCAACCTGGCGAACCACGCCGAGAAACTGGGCAAACGCGCATCGTTCGCCGAGACCGCGCCACCGGCGGCGTAGCGACTCGCTGTCTCGCAGCGCGAACTGCGCGCGCGACGATCCGACGTTCTACAAAGCCTGTTTCAACTGTTCCAGGATCGCCGGATTTTCCAGTGTCGAGGTGTCTTGCGTGATGTCCTCGCCTTTGGCGATCGAGCGCAGAAGCCGGCGCATGATTTTTCCGGACCGCGTCTTGGGCAGGTTGTCGCCGAAGCGGATGTCCTTCGGCTTCGCGATCGGACCGATCTCCTTGCCGACCCAGTCGCGCAAGACCTTGGCGATCTTCTCGGCCTCCGCGCCACTCGGGCGCGACTGCTTGAGCACGACGAAAGCGCACACCGCTTCCCCGGTGAGATCGTCGGGACGACCGACCACCGCCGCCTCCGCGACGATCGGATTGGCCACCAGCGCGGACTCGATTTCCATCGTCCCCATGCGATGTCCCGAAACGTTGAGCACATCGTCGATGCGACCCATGATCGTAAAGTAGCCGGTGATCTTGTCGCGCACCGCGCCGTCACCGGCCAGATAGAGATTCCCCCCGAGCTCGTCGGGGTAGTACGACTTGCGGTAGCGATCGGGATCACCCCAGATGGTACGGATCATCGCCGGCCACGGCTTTTTCACGACCAGAATGCCGCCCTGCCCGTTGGCGACGTCGTGACCGGTCTCGTCGACGATCGCGGCGACGATGCCGGGCAGCGGCAGCGTGCACGATCCGGGCACCAGCGGAGTCACGCCCGGCAACGGCGAAATCATGTGCCCGCCGGTCTCGGTCTGCCAGAAGGTATCGACGATCGGGCAGCGTCCGCCGCCCACGTTGTCGTGGTACCACATCCACGCTTCGGGATTGATCGGCTCGCCGACGCTGCCCAGCAGGCGCAGGCTGGAGAGATCGTAGTTCTTCGGCGCGGCCTGCGGCGTCGCATTGGACGCCTTGATCAGCGAGCGGATCGCGGTGGGCGCAGTGTAGAACACCGAGCACTTGTGCTTCTGTATCGTTTGCCAGAAGCGTCCCGCGTCGGGATACGTCGGAACGCCTTCGAACACGATCTCTGTCGCGCCGACCGCGAGCGGACCGTACGTGATGTAGGTGTGCCCGGTCACCCAGCCGATGTCCGCAGTGCACCAGAAGACGTCCTCCGGCTTGATGTCGAAGGTCCACTTCATGGTCAGGATCGCCCACAACAGATAACCCCCGGAGCTGTGCTGCACGCCCTTGGGTTTTCCCGTCGAGCCCGACGTGTAGAGGATAAACAGCGGATGCTCGGCGCTGACCCACTCCGGTGTGCACGTCTGCGACTGCTTGGCGACCAGCTCGTGCATCCACACGTCGCGAGGTGAGGAGAACCCGACCTTGCCGGCGGTGCGCCGATATACAATCACGTTGCGGATGCCTTCGCACCCGCCCACGCCCAGCGCTTCGTCGACGATGGCCTTGAGCGGAAGGTGCTTGCCGCCGCGGACCTGCTCGTCGGCGGTGATCACCGCGATCGCGCCGGCGTCGATGATGCGTTCCTGCAGCGACTTCGCGGAGAATCCGCCGAAAACCACCGAGTGCGTAGCGCCGATGCGCGCGCAGGCCTGCATGGCGACCACGCCCTCGATCGACATCGGCATGTAGATGATGACGCGATCGCCTTTTTTGACGCCGAGCGATCTGAGCCCGTTGGCGAAACGGCACACGCGCGCGTGCAGCTCGCGATAGGTAACGCGGGTCACCGCGCCGTCGTCGGCCTCGAACACGATCGCGGTCTTTTCGGCGTTGCCGTTCTCGAGATTGCGATCGAGGCAGTTGTAGGAAACATTGAGCTCACCGTCTTCGAACCACTTGTAGAACGGCGCGCCGGACTCGTCGAGCGATCGCGTGAACGGCTTGTGCCACATCAGCTCGCGCTTGGCGAGGTCCGCCCAGAACCCGGGGTAGTCTTTCGCCGCTGCGGCGTTGAGCTGGTCGAACTTCGCCTTGGTGACGTTGGCACCAGCGGCAAACTCGCGCGGCGGTTCGAATACGCGCGTCTCGTGCGAAACAGACTCGATATTGGCCATGTCGAAGCGTCTCCTGGGTGAGCGGAGCAGCCCCGGGAAGGCGCTGCCTTGGTCGTTTTTCTCTGCAGTCTACCGAGTGTGACGCGTCGAGCGCAATGACGCACGTCAATGCCCGCGCCGAAGGCGGCCGCAGCCGATGGTAGAATTGATTCCCCCTCGTACAGCGCGCCGTTGCCGGCAGGTGGCGGCTCCTACGCCCGTGTCCGTCATCAAGCAGGAAGACTTCATCGCGAGCATCGCCGACGCGCTGCAGTTCATCTCGTACTACCACCCCGTGGACTATATCGAGGCGCTGGCGGAAGCGTACGCCGCCGAACAATCGCCAGCCGCGAAAGACGCCATCGCGCAGATCCTCACCAATTCCCGCATGTGCGCCGAAGGGCATCGGCCGATCTGCCAGGACACGGGTATCGTCGTCGCCTTCGTCAAGGTCGGCATGGGCGTGCAATGGACATCACGCGGGGCGATCATGAGTGTCGCCGACATGGTCGACGAAGGAGTGCGCCGCGCGTATCTGCATCCGGACAACACGTTGCGCGCGTCGATCGTGTCGGACCCGTCCGGCAAGCGCCGCAACACCGGGGATAACACGCCCGCGGTCGTGCACATCGACCTCGTTCCCGGCGAAACGGTCGAGGTCAAGATTGCCGCCAAGGGCGGAGGCTCGGAGAATAAGTCCAAGCTCGCGATGCTCAACCCCTCGGAATCGATCACCGAATGGGTCGTCAAGACGCTGCCTACGATGGGCGCCGGATGGTGCCCTCCTGGCATGCTCGGCATCGGCATCGGCGGAAGTGCGGAAAAAGCGGTGCTGCTCGCCAAGGAAGCGCTCATGGAGCCCATCGACATGCATGAGCTGAAAGCACGCGGCCCGGCCAATGCCATCGAGGCACTGCGCATCGAGATCTTCGATGCCGCCAATGCGCTGGGCATCGGCGCGCAGGGTCTCGGCGGTCTTTCCACGGTGCTCGACGTCAAGATTCTCGACTTCCCCACCCACGCCGCGAGCAAGCCGGTCGGCATGATTCCCAACTGCGCGGCCACGCGTCACGCACACTTCACGCTCGATGGCTCGGGCGTGGCGCGCCTCGATCCACCCGACCTTGCACGCTGGCCCGATGTGCACTGGACGCCAGCGCCTGAATCGAAGCGGGTCGACCTCGACCGACTCACGCGCGAAGAAGTCGCATCGTGGCAGCCCGGCGAGCGCCTGCTGCTCAGCGGCAAGATGCTCACCGGACGCGACGCCGCGCACAAGCGCATCGCCGATCTCTATGCCAAAGGCGAGCCGTTGCCGGTCGATTTCCGCAGTCGAGTGATCTATTACGTCGGACCCGTCGATCCGGTGCGCGACGAGGCGGTCGGGCCCGCGGGCCCGACCACGTCGACGCGCATGGACGCCTTCACCGAGATGATGCTGGGCAAGGCAGGATTGCTTGCGATGATCGGCAAGGCCGAGCGAGGTCCGGCCGCGATCGAGGCGATCCGCCGGCACCGAGCGGCGTATCTGATGGCCGTCGGTGGCGCCGCATACCTCGTATCGAAGGCGATCCGCAGCGCCCGCGTCGCCGGCTTCGCCGACCTCGGCATGGAGGCGATCTACGAGTTCGACGTCAAGGACATGCCGGTGACCGTCGCAGTGGACGCGCGCGGGACGTCGGTTCATCAAACCGGACCGCGCGAATGGCAGCAGCGCATCGGCAAGATTCCGGTGGCCATCGCCTGACCGGGCGGCGCACGCGAACCCGATGACGCCGCCGAAGCCTCGCTGCCGGACCGGCGCGCTGGGCGCGTCGCGGAACCAGCGCCATGCGTGAACCGACGATCACGCGCGCGCCCTCTTCGCTGCCGCCGATCACGGTCGCGCCTCTCAAGGTGAGGCCCGTGCGCATGGGGCTGCTCACCAAGCTCAACACGCTGGCGATCGGACTGATCGTCGCGACAGCCATCGGCATTCTCGCGCTGCTGGTCGGTCAGCAGGTACAGGACGAGCAGGCGCGTCTCAAGGCCAAGGCCACGACCATCGTCTCAATGGTCGCCGAACGCTCCGAAGCCGAGGTCGCAGAACGCGACACCGACTCGCTCTCGCGCATGGCACAGACGCTCGCCAATGATCGCGACATTGCTTACGTCGCAGTCATCGATGCGCAAGGCAAGCCGCTGCTCATGCGGACTCTCAGCGGCGCGACTGCTCTCCCAAGCATGCTCGCCAACGTGCGTCCTGACACAGTGAGTAGCGGTGTACAAGACCTCGACGGCCATCGCTACCTCGAAATGGTCGCTCCCGTCGTCGCGCGCAGCGCCGCGCAGAAGAAAATCGACACATCGGGTCCTGTCGGCGATCCTGTGTCCGCGGTTTCGGGCGAATCCAGCCAGATCATCGGCTACGTGCGTCTGGGCATGAACCTCGCGGGCAGCCAGGCCAAGCTGCGCAACAACATGATCGCAGCGTTGTCGGTGGTCGGCGCGCTGGTCGGCATCGCGATCCTGCTCACGGTCTTCCTGACGCGCCGCCTGGTCGCGCCCATGCATTTGCTGGCCCGCGCCGCGCGCGCGGTCGGCGCGGGCCGGCTCGATGTTCGCCTGCCCGCGCGCTCCGGCGACGAAGTCGGCGTGCTCACGCAGACCTTCAATCACATGATCGAGCGCCTCGCCTCGTCGCAAGCCGAGGTCGCGACCTACCAGCGCACGCTCGAGCAGAAAGTGGCGCTACGCACCAAAGAGCTCGAAATCGCGACCGCGCAGGCCTACAAGCTCGCGCAGCACGACATCCTCACCGGGCTGCCCAATCGCGCACTGCTCAACCAGCGCCTCAAGCAGATCGTCGCGCAGGCATCGCGCGATCAGCAGCAGGTCGCGTGCCTGTTTCTCGACTTCGACCATTTCAAGCGCATCAACGACACGCTGGGACACGATGCAGGCGACCAGTTGCTGCAGGCGGTCGCGCAGCGCCTCACCAACGCAGTCCGCGAGAGCGATACCGTCGCCCGATTGGGCGGCGACGAGTTCGTTATCGTCCTGCCTGCGCTGGATCCGTCGAAGGCCACTTTCGAGATCATGACGGTGCTCACGCGCGTGCGCGAGTCGTTCCTGGCCCCGTTCCGGCTCGGCGAGCAGACGCCCACACTGACCTGCTCGGTAGGCGTGTCGCTATATCCGATCGATGCCGACGATCCGGGCGGCCTGATCAAGCAGGCCGATACCGCGATGTACGCGGCCAAGGACGCCGGCCGCAACGCGTACCGCTTTTTCACCGCCGACATGAACACTCGGGTGCAGGCGCGCCTGCAGCTCGAGACCGACATGCGCCGCGGGCTGATGGACGACGAATTCTTCTTGGTCTACCAGCCGCAGATCGACATGGGCACGGGCCGCGCCTGCGGCGTCGAGGCGCTGCTGCGCTGGCGCGATCCGAATCGCGGCATCATCGCGCCCAACGAGTTCATCCCCATCGCCGAGGAGTCGGGGATGATCCAGGCGCTCGGTGCGCGCGTGCTGCGCGACGCCTGCCGGCAAGTGATGGCGTGGCATCGCGACAACATGCTGCTCCGCCTGGGAGTGAACCTCTCGGTGCAGCAGCTCCAGCACGACAGCTGGCTGTCGATCGTCGACGACGCGCTCAAGTCCAGCGGCCTGCCTGCGCGTTACCTGGATCTGGAGATCACGGAGAGCGTCATCATCACGCATCCGGACAAGGCCGTTGCAACGCTGATCCGGTTGAAGCAGATGGGCGTCTCGATCACCGTCGACGATTTCGGAACCGGATACTCCAGCCTGTCGTATCTGGCGCGGCTGCCGATCCAGGGCGTGAAGATCGATCAGCGCTTCGTTCACGGCCTCGAGAAAAACCGCAACGACGAGGCGATCACGCAGGCGATCATCGCCCTCTCGCACAGTCTGGGGCTGCGCGTCATCGCCGAGGGCGTGGAAACCGTCGCGCAGTTCGAGTTCCTGAAGAACCACGGCTGCGAAGAGGCGCAGGGCTATCTCATTTCGCGTCCGCTGGAGGGTAACGACCTTCGCGGCTGGTGGAAAATGCAGGACGAGGAGAACCGCATTGTCGGCCGCCAGGGAGACATGTGGCGGCAGAACGCGGGGGACTGAACAACTCGCGTACCGATCAGGCGCGCGAGGTGCGCAGGTCCTCGGCGGTATCGATATCCTGCAGCACACCGCGGTCGTCCACGTCGATCTCCCTCAGCGACTGCGCATGCGCCTCGACGATGCGGCGCGCGCCCTCGTCGCCCTGGAGCGCGGCCAGTCCAGCGTAGAACGCCGCGCCAAATCCGACGGGATGCCCGCGCCTGTTGCGGAAACGCGGCGCCGCAAGCGGCACGCCCGCGCGCAGCGCTTCGGCAACGCGCGCAATCGACGATGGCGCGATCCAGGGCATATCCGCCAGCGCCACGATCCATCCCGTCGCCACCGGTGCGGCGCGCACTGCCCAGGCGAGACTCACTCCCATTCCTTGCGCCGCATCCGGACACGCCGTGACCCGTGCGCCGTTGCGTGAAAGCAGCCGCGCAAGCGCATCATCACCGGGACGCACCACCGCGACCACAGCGTCGACGCCGGTGAACAGGTGCCGCAACGAGGCTTCCGCCATCACGCCCGCGGCCTCGCCCGGCGCGCCGCCCGGAAGCGTCACCATCAGCTTGGCGGAACCGAAGCGCGAGGAGCTGCCGGCTGCGAGCAGGATGCCTACGAGCGGCGCCGCATGCACAGGGCGCGCCCTCCGTCCTGGTGCCGATGCGCGTCCATCATGCTGTCGGTCGCCAGCGCCGACTCGCGGTCGCTCGATCCCACGCGCTGCCTGCGCCCGGAGGCCCTCTCGCTGCTCGCATGGCTACTCCGGAAGCAGTCGGAACTTGCCGTCGCGCACGACCACGAGCACGCGTGCGCGCTCATCCATGCCGTTGTGATTGGTGGCGCTCATGTTGAACACGCCCTGGCAGCCGGTCACGTCCTTGAGTTGCTCGAGCGCGTCGCGCAGCGCGACGCGAAACGCCTCGGTGCCCGGCTTGCCTGCCTTGAGTGCGACTGGAATCGCCTTTTCCAGAAGCAGCCCCGCGTCGTAGGTGTTCGCGCCAAAAGTCGCCGGTCGCGTGCCGAACTGTTTTTCGTAGGCAGCGATGTAGCTGCTCGCAACCGTCTTGATCGGATCGGACGCTGGAATGTCGTCGATCACCAGCATCGATCCGGCCGCCAGCGTCGTGCCTTCGACTTTCTCCTTGCCGAGCCTGATGAAGTCGTCGGTGGCGACGGCGTGCGTCTGGTAGACGCGTCCCTTGTAGCCCTGATCGAACAGGGTCGCCTGCGGCAGCACCGCAGGGCCGCCAACCGCCGCGATGAGCACCGCATCGGGTTTCGCCGCAATGAGCTTGAGCACCTGTCCGGTCACGCTCTGGTCGGTTCGCGCATAGCGCTCGCTGGCGACGATGCCGATCCCCGCCTTCGCTGCGAGCGCGCGGAAGACCTTGAACCAGTTCTCGCCGTAAGGGTCGTTGAACCCGATGAAGCCCACCGTTTTCACGTTGCTCTTGACCATGTTGCCGATCAGCGCGGCGGCGATGAGGTCGTCGTTCTGCGTGGTCTTGAACACCCAGCGCCGCTTGGCGTCGATCGGCTCGACAACCGAAGACGTGCCCACGGTCGCCATCAGCGGGACCTTGGCCTCTGCGATGATGTCGAGGATGGCGAGCGCGTTGGGCGTGGTCGACGGTCCGATCAAGGCGTCGATGTTGTTCTCGGCGATCAGTTTTTTGGCGTTCTGCACCGCGCGCGTGGAGTCGCCGCCATCCTCGAGCTGGATGTATTCGATCGTCGTGTCGCCGATCTTTTTCGGCAGCAGCTCCGCGGTGTTCTTTTGCGGAATGCCGATCGCCGAGGTCGGCCCGGTGGCGGACACCATCAGGCCGATCTTGACCTGCGCAGCGGCACTGCCCGCGAACAGGGCCATTGCAATCGCGACCAACAACGTGCGGACTTGCATCGATTTTCTCCAGGCGGAGTACGCGAGATATGCGGCGAAGATGCGAATGCTAAGCCGAAGCACTCGGGGTCACAAGCGATTGGCGCGAGCCGCAGGTCACCTCACGCGACCGCGAGTCCCGCGGCACGGCCCGACGCCCACGCCCACTGGAAATTATATCCGCCGAGATGGCCCGTGACGTCGACGACTTCACCGATGAAATACAGGCCCGGCGCGCGAAGCGCGGCCATCGTCTTCGACGACAGTTCGCGCGTATCGACGCCGCCGAGCGTGACCTCGGCCTTGTTGTAGCCCAGCGTGCCCGAGGGCACGACCGGCCAGCGATGCAGCGCGCTGGCGAGCTCGCGAAGACGCCGGTCGCCGAGCTCGGCAAGCGTTCCATCGACGTGGTGCGCGGCGCACCAGTGCTGCGCGACGCGCTTGGGCAATCGCGTCGACAACAGCGCGTCGATGCGGGTGACGCCGGGATGCGCCGCGGCCCACTCGGCGACGTCGGTCCCCGGCAGGAGATCGATGTCGACGGCGTCGCCGCTTTTCCAGTACGACGAGATCTGCAGCATCGCCGGGCCCGACAATCCGCGGTGCGTGAACAGGATGTTCTCGCGAAAGCGCGCGCCGTTGCACGCGGCCTCGGCGTCGACCGAGACGCCGGCAAGCGCGCCAAAATGGGCCAGATCGGCCGCGTCAAGCGCGAGCGGGACCAGCGCCGGCCGCGGCGCAACCATTGCGAGCCCGAACTGGTTGGCAATGCGATAACCGAAAGGCGTCGCGCCGATTTTTGGAACGGTGAGGCCGCCCGTTGCGATCACCAGCGAGCGTGAGCGCACCACGCCCTGCGCTGTCGAGAGCTCGAATGCATCGTCGCGACGGGTGACCTCCGACACCGCGCACGGCATGCGCCAGTGCACGCCGGCGCGTTCGCATTCGGTCCTGAGCATGTCGACGATCTGCAGCGAGCTCTCGTCGCAGAACAGCTGGCCGAGCTTTTTCTCGTGCCACGCGATGCCGTAGCGCTCGACCAGCTCGATGAAGTCGCGAGGCGTATAGCGCGCCAGCGCCGAGCGGCAAAAATCAGGATTCGCGGACAGATAGTTCGCCGGCGCCGCGTGAAGGTTGGTGAAATTGCAGCGTCCACCGCCGGAAATGCGGATTTTCTCGCCCAGCTTGGCGTAGTGCTCGACGAGCAGGACGCGCAGCCCTCGTGCACCGGCAGTTGCTGCGCACATCATGCCGGCGGCGCCGGCCCCTATCACGACGACGTCGTAGCGCTGCGCTGCCTCGGCGTCGGGCAAGGTCGCTAGCTTACTTACGGCCCGAAGAACTCTCGGACGCGGTCGAACCAGTTCTTGGCGCGTGGATTGTGACGCTCGGGATCCTGCGCGTTGATCGACTCGAATTCGCGCAGCAAATCCTTCTGTCGCCCGGTGAGCTTGATCGGCGTCTCGATGGCGACATGGCAGTAAAGATCGCCCTGCACGCTGCCGCGCACGGGCTTGATGCCCTTGTTGCGCAGGCGGAACACCTGCCCGCTTTGCGTTTCCGCGGGAATCTTGATGCTGGCGTGACCGTCGAGCGTGGGGATTTCGATTTCACCGCCGAGCGCCGCGGTCGCGAACGAGATCGGCATCTCGCAATGCAGGTCGCTGCCATCGCGCTGGAACACCGCATGCGGCTTGAGCGACACGACGACGTACAGGTCACCCGACGGCCCGCCATTGAGTCCGGCCTCACCTTCGCCGGCGAGCCGGATGCGGTCATCGCTGTCGACGCCGGCGGGAATCTTCACCGACAGTGTCTTGTATTTCTTGATACGGCCGGCGCCACTGCACGTCGCGCACGGCTCGGGGATGATCTTGCCCGTGCCGTGGCATTGCGGACACGTCTGCTGGATGGAA
Organism: uncultured beta proteobacterium; assembly: GCA_963816915.1. Taxonomy (GTDB): domain Bacteria; phylum Pseudomonadota; class Gammaproteobacteria; order Burkholderiales; family Casimicrobiaceae; genus PALSA-1003. Next base: position 90,427 of record CAWFMK010000002.1, on the reverse strand, counting down.
AAAAATCCTTGCGAGACCCGCACCTGCCCCTGCCCATGGCAGGTGGGGCAGGTCTTGGCCTGCGTGCCGGGCTTGGCGCCGCTGCCGTGGCAGGTCTCGCACTCCTCCAGCGCCGGGATGCGGATCTTCGCTTCGGTGCCGCGCGCTGCGTCTTCCAGTGAGAGCTCGAGGTTGTAGCGTAGGTCGGCGCCGCGATACACGCCGCTGCCGCGTCCGCGACCGCCGGCCTGCCCCCCGAAGATTTCGCCGAAAATGTCGCCGAAGGCATCTGCGAATCCGCCGAACCCCTCTGCATTGCCGAACCCGCGCGCGCCTGCCGCACCAAAGCCGGCGGACGGATCGACACCCGCATGACCGAACTGATCGTAGGCGGAGCGCTTCTTGGGATCGGTCAGGATCTCGTAGGCTTCCTTCGCCTCCTTGAACTTGTCCTCGGAGGCCTTGCCCTTGTCATCCGGATTGCGGTCCGGATGATGCTTCATCGCGAGCTTGCGATAGGCCTTCTTGATGTCCTCGACGGAGGCGTCGCGGTTGACGCCGAGTGTGCTGTAGTAGTCGCGCTTCGCCATTACCCGAATTCCCCGGCGCGGCAAGAGCCGCGCTTCACGATTGCCGATACATCCGATACAAGACCGAAACAGCAAACGGCCGAGTCGAGGGGCGGCTCACGATCCTGGTGAGGCGCCCGCTTCAACTCGGCCGGATATTCCGCAACGCCGTCGCCGACGTGGATTCTAACGTCGAGGACGATCCGCGTGACGGAATATCACTTCTTGTCTTTGACTTCCGTGAACTCGGCGTCGACGACCTTCTCATCGTCCTTCGCCTGTCCAGCCGACTGATCCGCGCCGCCCGCCGCACCGCCCGCGCCGGCAGCGGCCTGCTCTTCGGCCTGCGTCTTCGCGTACATCGCCTCGCCCAGCTTTTGCGACGCCGTCATCAGCGCCTGCGACTTCGCTTCCAGCGCATCCTTGTCGGCGTCCTTCTGCTTGAGCAACTCCTCCGCATCCTTGAGCGCGGATTCGATCTTCGCCTTTTCGTCGGCGCCGACCTTGTCGCCATACTCGCCCAGCGACTTCCTCACGCTGTGCGTCATCGCGTCCAGGTTGTTGCGCGCCTGCACGACTTCGAGTTGCTTGCGGTCGTCCTCGGCGTGCGACTCGGCGTCCTTCACCATGCGGTTGATCTCGTCCTCGGTGAGACCCGAGCTCGCCTTGATGGTGATCTTGTTCTCCTTGCCGGTCGCCTTGTCCTTGGCCGACACGTGCAGGATGCCGTTGGCGTCGATATCGAATGCGACCTCGATCTGCGGCATGCCGCGCGGTGACGGCGGAATGCCTTCGAGGTTGAACTGGCCGAGGCTCTTGTTGCCGGTCGCGACATCGCGCTCACCCTGCAGCACATGGATGGTCACCGCCGACTGGTTGTCGTCCGCGGTCGAGAACACCTGTTGCGCCTTGGTCGGAATGGTCGTGTTTTTCTGGATGAGCTTGGTCATCACGCCGCCGAGTGTTTCGATGCCCAGCGACAACGGCGTCACGTCGAGCAGGAGCACGTCCTTGACGTCGCCCTTGAGCACGCCGCCCTGGATCGCCGCACCGACAGCGACTGCCTCGTCGGGGTTGACGTCCTTGCGCGGTTCCTTGCCGAAGAAATCCTTGACCGTGTCCTGCACCTTGGGCATGCGCGTCTGGCCGCCCACCAGGATCACGTCGCCGATGTCGGAAAGCTTGACGCCCGCGTCCTTGACCGCGATGCGGCAGGGCTCGACGGTGCGCGCGATGAGCTCCTCGACTAGCGACTCGAACTTGGCGCGCGTAACCCGAATCGACAGGTGCTTCGGTCCCGACTGGTCCGCCGTGATGTACGGCAGGTTGATCTCGGTCTGCTGCGACGATGAAAGCTCGATCTTCGCCTTTTCGGCGGCTTCCTTCAGGCGTTGCAGCGCCAGCACGTCGTTCTTCAGATCGACGCCGGCTTCCTTCTTGAATTCAGTGACGATGTAGTCGATGAGGCGCTGATCGAAGTCCTCGCCGCCTAGAAACGTGTCGCCGTTGGTGGAAAGCACCTCGAACTGATGCTCGCCCTCGACGCTGGCGATTTCGATCATCGAGATGTCGAAGGTGCCGCCACCCAGGTCGTACACGGCGATCTTGCGGTCGCCCTCTTTCTTGTCGAGCCCGAATGCGAGCGCGGCCGCGGTCGGCTCGTTGATGATGCGCTTGACTTCGAGGCCCGCGATCTTGCCCGCGTCCTTGGTCGCCTGGCGCTGCGAATCGTTGAAGTACGCCGGCACGGTGATCACCGCCTCGGTCACTTCCTCGCCCAGGTAGTCCTCGGCCGTCTTTTTCATCTTGCGCAGGATCTCGGCCGAGACTTGCTGCGGCGCGATCTTCTTGCCGCGGACCTCGACCCAGGCATCGCCGTTGTCCGCCCTGACGATCTTGTAGGGCATCAGCGCGATGTCTTTCTGCACTTCCTTTTCTTCGAACTTGCGCCCGATCAGGCGCTTGACCGCGAAGATGGTGTTCTTGGCGTTGGTGACGGCCTGACGCTTGGCCGGCGCGCCGACGAGGATCTCGCCGTCTTCGGTGTAGGCAACGACCGAAGGCGTCGTGCGCGCGCCTTCCGAGTTCTCGATCACTTTCGGCTGCCCGCCTTCCATGATCGCAACGCAGCTGTTGGTCGTCCCGAGGTCGATGCCGATGATCTTGCCCATGATGTTCCTTTGTTCCTTGAATGTTTGGTTGTCTGCTAAATGGAGATTCGGGTATTCCGGTTCAAGCGTCGGGTCAGCCGGGAGGAGCGGATCCCCCGTCGTCCCGCGCCTTCGCCACGGCGACCAACGCCGGACGCAGTACACGGTCGTTGAGCAGGTACCCTTTCTGGAAGACCTGGACGACGGTGCCCGGCGGCTGATCCGACTCGAGCATGGTCATCGCCTGATGCCGATGCGGGTCGTAGCGGGCATTGAGCGGATCGATTTCGGCGATGTTCGCCTTGACGAAAGCGGCCTGGAGGTTCTTGAGCGTCAGTTCGACGCCATCCTTGAGCGTGTCGATGGTGGCCGCCGGGGTCGCGAGGGTGAGCTCGAGCGCGTCCTTGACGGTCAAAAGCTCTTGAGCAAAGCGCTCGATCGCAAACTTGTGCGCCTTGGCGACGTCGTTCTGGCCCTGCTTGCGCACATTCTCGGTCTCGGCCTTGGCGCGCATCCAGGCGTCACGCATTTCCGCGGCCTCGGCCTCGGCCTTGCCCAGCCGTTCGCTGAGCTCGTCCTGGGCGTCGCCGCCGCGATTCAGATCACCTTCGAGGGCCGGGTCGCGGGCGACGCCATTGGGCTCTTCGCCGGAAACCTGACTGTCCTGATCAGGATTACGAGTCATGAGATCGTTCTTTTGGCCGAAAATCGGCTTCAAATAGGTTAAAAAATCGCTTCCGACAGGCAATTGGGGGCGCTTCGCACGGTTTCAATGGTGCGCGCATGGGTTTGCATTCGGGCGTCGCGGCGTCAGCGCACGCCGCGAAGATCTACTCGTCGGCCCCCAGGATGCGGGCCCGGGCAAGCGTGCGCTCGCGATTCTGCGCGTCGGGCGGGGCCTCGAGCCAACCGCCCAGGTTGCGCAGCGCCAGGTCGGTCAGCGCGGCGATCCAGGCAGGGTGCTCGTTGAGGCAGGGAATCGCATGGAATTCCTTGCCGCCGGCGGCTAGAAACGCGTCCCTGACCTCGACCGCGATCTCTTCGAGGGTTTCCAGGCAATCGGCGGGGAAGCCGGGGCAGGCAACGTCCACCCTGCGCAGGCCTTCCTGCGCCAGCGCGAGCAATGTCGGCAAGGTGTAGGGGGTGAGCCACTGCGCGCGGCCGAAGCGCGACTGGAACGAGACCACGTACTGGTCGTCGCGAAGCCCCAGCTCCTGCGCGAGCAGTCGGCCCGTTTTCTGGCAATGGCAGTGATAAGGATCACCCCGGTCAAGCGTCCGGCGCGGCACACCGTGAAACGAGAGCACGAGCTTGTTCGGCCGGCCATTGCGGGTCCAGTAGTCGTTGATGCTCTGCGCAAGCGCCTTGATGTAGCCCGGATCATCGTGATAGGCGTCGACGAAGCGCAGCGCCGGGACGCGCCTCATGCGTTGAGCAGTCGCGAACACGGCGTCCACGGCGGACGCGGTGGTGCTCGCCGCGTACTGCGGATACAACGGCAGCACGAGCACGCGATCGCAGCCGCCGCGCTTGAGGCTTGCGAGCGCAGTCTCGATCGACGGTTCGCCGTAGCGCATGCCGAGCTCGACCTGTGCGTGATCGGCGGGCAGGCCGAGCTGCTTGAGGCGCTGTCCGAGATAGCCCATCAACAGCGTTTTCTGGCGCAGGCTATGCACCAGCAGCGGCGATCCTTCCTTGGTCCAGATGCTCGCATAGCGCCGCGCCGAGCGCGCTGAGCGCACGTTGAGAATCACCCCGTGCAGCAGCGGCTTCCACAGCGCCGGAGCAATCTCGACCACGCGTCGGTCGGATAGAAACTGCGCGAGATAGCGGCGAACCGCGGCCGTGCTGGGTGCGACGGGCGTGCCCAGATTCACCAGCAGCACGCCGATGCGCGCCACGCGGCCATGCGAAAACGCGGGCTCGGCATCCATCAGCGCGGGGATCCCACCGCGTAAGCGTCGAGCGCTCGCGCGGCCTGTGTGCGTATGGCCGCGCGCACCGGCGGCAGCCACCCCAACAGCGTGCCCTTGGCGCCGAGCGCCATCGCCGCCCAGCGCCATAAGCTGAAGCGATCGACGTGGCGCACAATGAGCGCGTCGCGAAACTGGAACGTCGCGTTGATGCGATTGGTGACGTGGCGACCGCTGCCGCTGAAGGTGTAGTCGGCAACCCAGTGCGCGCGACCGCCCTGCGCATCGGCTGCGATGTCGGATGCGACCAGCGTCAGGTCCTGTCCACGGCTGCATAGCATGGTCCACATCGCAGCCACCCTTTTCGCGTCGAGCGCAGGGAAAACGGGATCGGAAAAAGTGACCTGCGGGTGATAGCACGCGAGCATGCCCGCGGCATCGCGCCGGGCGAAGGCAGCATAGAAACGCTCGATCAGCGCGGCATGGTCGGCGCTCGCGCCGCCCGCGCGAGCCTCGACCGGCTTATCGCTCACCGAGCTGCTGCGCCAGCGCGTTCGACAGCAGTTTAGCCGTGACGTCGACGATGGGAATCACGCGCTCGTACGCCATCCGCGTCGGCCCGACCACGCCCAGCGTCCCGATGACCTGACCGTTGAGCTCGTACGGTGCGGTAATGACGCTGCACTCGTCCAGCGATGCGATCCCCGATTCGCTGCCGATGAAAAGATGCACGCCGTGCGCATGATGGCTCACGTCGAGCAGGTGCAGCAGCGACGTCTTCTGCTCGAAGGTCTCGAACAGCCCGCGCATGCGGTCCATATTGGAGGTGAGGTCCGACGCCGACAGCAGGTTTTTTTCTCCCGATACAACCAGCGCCTCGCTGCCTTCGCTCAGCGCAGCGCTGCCCGCGTCCACCGCCGCAGTCATCAGCCCTACGATGTCCTCGCGCAATTGTCGGAGCTCATCCGACAGAAGCGTGCGGATCGCTTCGAAGGAGCGACCCGCGTACTCGTGGTTGAAGAAGTTCGACGCCTCGATCAGCTGCGCTTGAGTGTACGCCGCCTCCGTATGCAGGATGCGGTTCTGCACGTCGCCTTCGGGAGTGACGATGATGAGCAGCACGCGACGCTCGGACAGGCGAAGGAATTCGATGTGGCGAAACGATGCCTCGCGCCGTCGCGGCGTCGCCACTACACCGGCGAACTGCGTGAGATGCGAAAGCATCTGCGCCGCGCTGTTGACCAGCGATTGCGGGCGGTCGGCGATGAAGTGGTCCTGCAGCTCGCTGATTTCGCCCTGGTCCAGAGGTTTGACCACAAGAAGGCTGTCTACGAAAAAGCGGTAGCCCTTCGGCGTCGGCACGCGTCCCGCGGAGGTGTGCGGGCTGGCGATGAAGCCCATTTCCTCGAGGTCCGCCATCACGTTTCGGATTGTCGCCGGCGAGAGCTCGAGGCCCGACTGGCGCGACAGCACGCGCGAGCCCACGGGTTGCCCGTCCGCGATGTAGCGCTCGATCAGGGACTTGAGCAGATGTTGTGCCCGAGGGTCAAGCATGCTTCTATTTTATGCTTTAATCCGTGCATGAGCGCGTCTGCCGGGGCTTTCCCAACGATCGGCCTGGTAGGGCGCCACGCCACGCTGGGCATCGCCGAACCGCTGGCGCGCCTCGCAAAATTCCTGGCCGCGCGCGGACATCGCGTGCTGGTCGACGCCGACACCGCGTCGTCGACACCGCTCTCCGGATACCCAACTGCGCCCGCCTCCGAGCTCGGCCGTGAAGCATCGCTGGTGATCGTGATCGGAGGCGACGGCACGCTGCTGTCGATCGCGCGCAAGCTCGCACGGTTTGACGTTCCGCTCATCGGTGTCAACCAGGGGCGGCTGGGCTTTCTCACCGATGTCCCGCTGTCCGAGATGGAAACGCTGCTTGCCACCATGCTCGCCGGCGGCTATGTCGAAGAGACGCGCACGATGTTGCATGCGACTCTCACCCGCGCGGAAGGAGGTGGCGAGTCGACCATAGCGCTCAACGACGTGGTGGTCAGTCGCGGCGCGCAGGGTGGCATGATCGACTGCGCCGTTGCTATCGATGGACGCTTCGTCTACGCGATGCGCGCCGACGGACTCATCGTCGCGACGCCGACCGGATCGACGGCATATGCGCTGTCCGCGCAGGGCCCGATCGTCGATCCCACGGTCCCGGCATTTTTGCTGGTGCCTGTCGCACCGCACGCACTTTCCAATCGTCCGACCGTCGTGCGCGATTCCGCAGTCATCGAGATCGCGCTGCTCGGCGGTAAGGACGCCAGCCTGCACTGCGATGCCCAGGCTCATTTTCCGCTGAGCGAAGGCGATCGCGTCGTGATCCGTCGCGCCGCGCACGGCGTGCGCCTGCTGCATCCGAAGGATCACGACCACTTCGCGATGCTGCGGCGCAAGCTGCACTGGGGCGAGACCGCCGAGGCGCTGCGCACTGCGAGCCCGTGAGCGCCCGCTGAAGCCGCGCTCTCGTCCTGCAACTCACGCCGTCCATTCTTCCATGCTGCGCCTGTTGTCGATTCGCAATTTCGCCGTCATCGAGTCCATTGACGCCGAGTTCGGCGCCGGGTTCACGGTACTCACCGGTGAGACCGGCGCCGGCAAGTCGATCCTGCTCGACGCGCTCTCGCTGCTGCTCGGCGACCGCTTCGAGGCGCGCCAGCTGCGCCCCGGCGCCGATCGCGCAGAGATCGCCGCCGAATTCGATCTCGACGATGCGCCGCGCGCGCGGGCGATGCTCGTCGAGCACGATCTGGGCGATGCCGACTCGCTGCTGTTGCGCAGGGTGCTCGATGCACAGGGCCGCAGCCGGGCGTGGATCAACGGCAGCCCGGCGACGCTCGCGCAGTTGCAGACGGCGGGTGAGTGCCTCATCGATGTCCATGGCCAGCATGCGCACCAGTCGCTGGGGCAGCCGCAGACGCAACGCGCGCTGCTCGACGCGTTCGGCGGCTTTTCCACTTTGAGCGAGGAGGTCGCGCTTGCCTGGCGAGCCTGGCGCAATGCTATCGAGGCGCACGAGAGCGCGGCGCGCGACGCCTCGGTGCGCGAGGCCGAACGCGACACGCTCGCGGCACGTCACGCCGAGCTCGCCAAACTCGCGGCAAGCAGCGAGGAGTGGAATGCGCTCTCCTCCGCACAGACCCGTCTCGCGCATGCCGCCTCGCTGCTCGAGGCCGCCGTGCTGGGCGAATCCGAGCTGAGCGAAGGCGACGCCTCGCTCGCGTCGCGCCTGAATGCGCTCGCGCATCGCCTGCGTCAATCGGTCGAGCACGACAACGCGCTCGCGCCTATCGTCTCGCTGGTCGACGATGCGCGCATCGGCATCGACGAAGCCGCGCGCTCGCTGCGCCACTATCGCGAGCGGCTCGAGCTCGACCCCGGTGAGCTCGCGCGCGTCGAGGCTCGTCTGGCCGCGATCCACGACGTTGCGCGCAAATACCGCGTTCGCCCCGAAGCGCTGCCGCGGTTGGCCGACGAGACCGCGCGCGACCTGGCGGCGATCGAGGCCGGCGGCGATGCGGCGCGCCTGGCCGAAGCGGCGGCAAAGGCGGGTGCGCATTACGATGAGCTGTCGCGCGCGCTGTCGGCCAAGCGCAAGTTCGCGGCCGCCGAGCTGGGTCATCGCGTCACCGCGATGATGGCCGACCTGGCGATGGCGGGCGGTCGCGTCGAGGTCACACTGCCGGCACTGAACGAGCCCACGAGCTTCGGGCGCGAGGGCGTTGCGTTCGAGAGCGCGACCCATCCGAAACAGCCTCTGGGCCCGATCTCGCGCATCGCGTCGGGCGGCGAGCTCTCGCGGCTCGGACTCGCGATCCAGGTCGTGCTTTCCGAAGTCGGGACGGTGCCCACGCTCGTTTTCGACGAAGTCGATGCCGGCATCGGCGGTGGCGTTGCCGCGGCGGTGGGCGAGCTGCTTCAGCGCCTCGGGCGGCGCCGCCAGGTGCTATGCGTCACTCACCTTCCACAGGTGGCCGCGTGCGCCGATGCGCACGTGCGCGTCAGCAAGCGCACCCGCAAAGGCGCGATCGGGACCGATCTCGAGCATCTGGAGGACGCGCCGCGCGTCGAGGAGATCGCGCGCATGCTTGGCGGTCACGCGGTGACCGCGAAGACGCGAGCGAACGCGGAAGAATTGCTGGCGCAGAGCAGCCGAAGCGCACGCGCCAAGGTACATCGTAAGGCGTGAGCGCGGCGCCCGCGCGAAGCTACGTCGCAAGGCGTAAGCGCGGCGCACGCAGCGCCGCGCGGTGCGCAACCTAGCCGCGGGTGGGAATGGTGCGCCCCCGGCGGACCTTCGCCGGAGCGCGCGCTGCGACTGCAGTCGGCATCGCTTCGCCGGTTTCGAGCCAATGCTTGACGCGGTTGGCATCGCCGATGCGCGTGAGCCGTCCGTACGAGTCGAGCAGCACGATCACCACCGGTCGACTCGCGATGGTTGCGAGCATCACGAGGCACTTGCCCGCCTCGCGGATGAATCCGGTCTTCGACACCTGGATGTCCCAGGTGCCGCTCTTCACCAGCGAATTGGTGTTGTTGAATCCGATCAGCTGACCCGTCGGCTGCACCTCGACGTAGTGGCTGGGCGTGGTCGTGAATTCGCGGATCAGCGGGTAGTCGGCGGCAGCCTGCACCATGCGCGCGAGGTCGTGCGCGGTGGCGACATTCTCGCTGGACAAACCCGTGGGATCGTTGAAATAAGTATGCGTCATGCCGAGCGAGTTCGCTTTTTCGTTCATCGCCGCGACGAAAGCCTGCGTCCCGCCGGGATAGTGACGGGCGAGGCTCGACGCGGCACGGTTTTCGGAGGCCATCAGCGCAAGGCGGAGCATGTCGTGGCGGGAAAGCTCGCTGCCCAGGCGCAGGCGCGAATGGCTTCCCTTGAGCAGATCGATGTCGCCGATATCGACCGACAGCATTTCATCCATCGGCTGCGCGCCGTCGAGAACGACCATCGCCGTCATGAGCTTGGTCACCGAAGCGATCGGCGTCACCGCATCCGCGCCCTTGGAGTAGATGGCCTGGCCGGCGTGGGTGTCGAATACCAGCGCGTTGGCCGAGGCGAGCTTGAGCTTGGCGGCATCCAGCGTCGTCATTGGCTGCGGAACGGCAGGAATGACGCCATCCACGGCGGGCGTCGCCGCGTGGGCGAATCCGATTAATGCTGTAAATACAACGATTAAGCTAATTCTCATGAGGCGACGCCTGAAGAAGTTGCACAGCTTTATAGCACGGCAGCAAGGCCTGTGCCAATAGCCGCGCCAAAACAAACGCTTAGACGGGCTGTTCGGATGACAAGAGCATGGTGTCGGCATCGACGCCCGCAGACGCTCCTTCGCGCGGTCGCTCCTGCTGCTGGAGCGACCACATGCGCGCGTACGCACCTTCTTGGGCGAGGAGATCGGCATGGGTGCCGCGCTCGATGATGCGGCCCCCAGCGAGGACCAGGATCTGGTCTGCGTGCACGATCGTCGAAAGGCGATGCGCGATGGTCAGCGTCGTGCGGTCGGCCGAGATCTGCTCGAGCTCGGCCTGGATCAGTTTTTCCGAGGCCGAGTCGAGCGCCGACGTGGCTTCGTCGAAAATGAGAATGCGCGGATTCTTGAGTATCGCCCGCGCGATCGCGACCCGCTGCTTCTCGCCACCGGAGAGCTTGAGCCCGCGCTCGCCGACCGGGGTCGCATAACCTTCCGGCAGCGTCATCACGAAATCATGGACCTGCGCCAGCCGCGCCGCCGCCATGATCTCGTCGCGCGTCGCGTCCGGGCGTCCGTAGGCGATGTTGTATTCGATGCTGTCGTTGAATAGCACGGTGTCCTGCGGAACGATCGCGATCGCCGAGCGCACGCTCGCCTGCTGAACCGCGCGCACGTCCTGGCCGTCGATGGCGATGCGCCCGCCACTGACGTCGTAGAAGCGGTAGAGCAGGCGCGCGAGGGTGGACTTGCCGGATCCGCTCGGCCCGACCACTGCGACGGTGCGCCCCGCGGGAATCGAGAACGAGACGTCGAACAGGATCTGCCGGTTGGGCTCGTAATGGAAGTCGACGTGGTCGAAGCGCACTTCGCCCGGGCCTGCGCGCAGCGCCGGCGCGCCCGGGGCATCCTTGACCTCCGCATGCTCGTCGATCAGGCGGAACATGCGCTCCATGTCGGCGACCGCCTGCTTGATCTCGCGATAGATGACACCGAGAAAATTGAGCGGAATGTAGAGCTGGATCATGAACGCGTTGACCAACACGAGATCGCCGATGGTCATGGTTCCGTCGACGACGCCGAGCGTGGCGCGCCACATGATCAGCGTCACCACGATGGCTATGATCGCGCTCTGTCCGATGTTGAGCAGCGACAGCGACGTCTGGCTGCGTACGGCGGCGCGTTCCCAGCGCTGCAGACTCTCGTCGTAGCGCGACGCCTCGAATTGCTCGTTGTTGAAATACTTGACGGTCTCGTAATTGAGCAGGCTGTCGATGGCGCGCGTGTTGGCCCTCGAGTCGAGCTCGTTCATCTGCCGACGAAAGCCGGTACGCCATTCGGTGATGCTGATTGTGTAAACGATGTAGATGCACAGTGCGGCTAGCGTGATCCCGATGAACCACACGTCGTAGCGCGCGACCAGGATCGCCGACACCAGCGCAATCTCGATGAGCGTCGGCAGGATGGAGAACAGCGCGTAGCCGATCAAGGTCGAGATGCCGCGCGTTCCGCGCTCGACGTCGCGCGTCAGCCCGCCGGTTTGCCGCGCCAGGTGAAAGCGCAGCGACAGCTCGTGCAGGTGACGAAATGTCTTCAGCGCGACGGTGCGCACGGTGCGCTGCGTAACCTTCGCAAAGAGGTATTCGCGCAGCTCGGTAAAGACGGTGGTCGACAGGCGCAGCGCGCCGTAGGCGACGAGCAGCGCCACCGGCAAAACGAGCGGCCGAGCCGATGGCGCCACGGTGAGGCGATCGACGATCTGCTTCAACAGCAGCGGAACGCCGACGTTGGCGAGCTTCGCGGCCACCAGACAACTCAGTGCCAGCGCGACGCGTCCCTTGTATTCGAGCAGATAAGGCAGCAGCGAGCGCACCGTCTGCCAGTCACCGCGGGAGAGGCTGGTGGGGGCGGTCGGTGCGGCAGGCAGCGGCAGGGAGGAAGAACGGCGCATCGAAGGTCGGACCGGCGGTGTCGCGAGGTGCAACGAAGGCCACAGGCCGTCGCTGATATTAGCACGACGATCGCGCCCCCCTGCGCGCTCAATCGTCGGTTTCGGCAAGCTGACCCGGGCGCGTGAACCACTCGTTTCCGCCATAGCCGAGGAATCCCATCGCCAGGCGCACGGTGCCATAGGCGACCCAGATTGCCGCCTTGTATAGACGCGGGCGCAGCTCCCAGTCGCCGGCGATCACCTGCCGCGATCCGCCGTTGATCATCTCGAGCAGCTGCGCCTTCAGCTCGGCATTGAAGCCACCGTCGCGCACGAACACGTTGGCCTCGCGCGCCATCAGGAAACTATACGGATCGATGTTCGAGGAGCCCACCGTCGCCCAGTGATCGTCGACCACTGCGACCTTGGCGTGCAGCATGCTGCGGTGGTACTCCTGGATGATCACGCCCGCCTGCAACAGCTGGCCGTAGAGCGCGCGCGATGCGAAATGCAGCAGCAGGTATTCGACCTTGCCCTGCAGAAGCAGCGTGACCTTGACGCCGCGCTGGGCTGCCGCCGCGAGCGCGCGCCGGAAGCCGATGCCGGGAAAGAAATACGAATTGGCGATGATGACCTCGCGTCTGGCGGTGCGCAGCGCCGCGAGATACGCCCGCTCGATGTCGCGACGATGGCGCAGGTTGTCGCGGGCGACGAACTTCGCGGTCTGATTGCCGACGCGCGCGACGCGACGTCGTTCGGGAAACAGCGGAACGTCGCTAGAACCGGTCTGAACCAGCTCGACCAGCGCCCACACCCGCTGCATCGCGTACTCGACCGCCGGCAGCAGCGGCCCTTCGATGCGCACCGCGAAGTCCGCGCGCGGCGGCTTGTGATGCGGAGTGTTCATGTCGTCGATGATGTTGATGCCGCCGACAAAGGCGATGCGCCCGTCGATCTGGCAGAGCTTGCGATGCAGTCGGCGCAGCCGGTGAGACCGGAATTGCCAAGGCGCGACTTCGGGTCGGTACTTGCGCAGGTCGATGCCACTTTTCTTCATGTCGGCCTGCAGCGCGGCCGACATGTAGATCTTGGCACCCCATCCGTCGATCAGAACGCGCACGCGAACGCCGCGAATCGCCGCCCGCGACAGCGCAGCGGCAATCAGGCGCCCCGCGGGATCGTCGGCGAAGATGTAGCTCTCCAGCCAGATCTCGCGCTGTGCATCCTCGATCGCGGCAACCAGTGCCGGAAAATACTGCGCGCCGTCGCGCAGGAGCACGACGCGGTTGCCGGGCACGAAGCGGTTCATCGAACTACCGCTGCGCGCCCCGGTCATCGCGGCTTTTCGGTTCTGCCGCGCACGACCTCGAAAGTCGCCGCGAGGGCGGCATGGTCGGAAAGCCGCGCCAGCGGGTACACATAGTGGACGTCGGCGTCGAGGATGCGCAGGCCTCGCGCGTAAATGCGGTCGAGCCGGAACACCGGCAGCACCGACGGAAAAGTGCGCGCGGGACGACCGCGTGCCGCGGAAAAGACCTCCACCACCCCAAGCTCGTGCTGCAACGCGCGGTCGGCCTTGCTGCGCCAATCGTTGAAGTCGCCGGCGATTACCAGCGGCTCGCCCGCCGGCACCGCGGCGCGGATGCGCTCGGTCATCGCGTGCACCTGCCAGCGGCGCCCGCGCTCGAACAAGCCAAGGTGCACGTTGATGCAATGCAGCGGCGGCAGGCCCCGTCCGAGCTGCATTACGCAGTGAAGCATGCCGCGACTTTCAAACAGGTGTGCGGAGATATCCTGGTTGGTCTGCGCCGTGATCGGAAAGCGCGACAGCATCGCATTGCCATGGTGACCGTGCTTGGTGTCGGCGTTGCGACCGTAGGCCACCTCATGCCACATGCTGTCGGCGATAAACTCGTGCTGGGGCTTGCCGGGCCAGTCGCGGTAGCGCGCGGCATGGCGGCGATGCGCGCCCTGCACTTCCTGAAGGAACACGATGTCGGCGGACAGGCCGTGCAGCTTGTCGCGCAGCTCATGGATGACCATGCGCCGAGCAAGCTGGGAAAATCCCTTGTGAATATTGTAGGTGGCGACTGTGAAGCGCATGCCGAATCTTAACGGCTTTGCGGTGTGCGCCCAAACGCGACTGTGCTCGTGCCGGACACGAATCGCCGCGGGACAGTCCGCGCGGATGCCAGCCGCCGGACGATGGTGTAAGTTATGCAATGCACGGCCGACCAAGCCGGCAGATGGGCGATACGCGCCCGTCGTTGATGGGCGATACGCGCCCGTCGTTGCGAAATTTTCGAACTACCTGCCCAGGAGACATCCATGAAGCATCAGACGATTCAAGCCGCGATTGCCGGCGTCCTCGCGCTTGGCCTTGCCGGCGCGGTCGCCGCCGGACCGGTCGCACCGGATTCGAGCAAGGACAAGTGCTTTGGCATCGCAAAGGCCGGTCAAAACGATTGCGCCGCCGGCAAGCATGCCTGCGCCGGCCAGAGCACCGTCGACAACGACCCCGTGTCCTGGAAGTACGTCGCCAAGGGAAGCTGCGAAAAAATGGGCGGCACGACGGCCGCGCCGAAGTCCTGAGACCGGTCACGGCGGTGGATGCCTAATCCGCCGCCGTCCCTCACATCCGCTAACATGCCCTCCCCGCCCGCACTCCCGCCTGCAGTGGGCGTCGGACTGCGCAGTCCGCATGTAGCGCAGGTGCGGCGCGAGCACCCCGACATCGGCTGGTTCGAGGTCCACAGCGAAAACTATTTCGTCGACGGCGGCCCCGCTCTCGCATCGCTCGAAATGATTCGCTCGGATTATCCGATCTCGCTGCACGGCGTCGGCATGTCTCTCGGCTCGTGCGACGGTCTTGATCGTGCGCATCTGGGAAGGCTCGTCGACCTCGCGCGCCGCATCGAGCCGGCCGCGGTGTCGGAGCACCTGTCGTGGAGCCGCATCGACGGACGCCACCTGAACGATTTGCTGCCGCTGCCCTTCACCGACGAAGCGCTGCAGCTCGTCTGCGAACGCGTCGACGAGATGCAGACCGCGCTGAATCGCACCATCCTGGTCGAGAACGTTTCCGCGTACCTGCGCTTCGGCGACGAGCCGATGACCGAATGGGAATTCGTGGCTGCCGTCGCGCAGCGCACCGGTTGCAAGCTGCTGCTCGACGTCAACAACATCTACGTGAACGCCGTCAACCACGGATTTGATGCGACCGATTATCTGGCGGCGATACCCGCGGACGCCGTCGCCGAAATCCATCTCGCCGGATTCGATGCGAGCGGCCCCTGCCTGATCGACACGCACGGCGCGCGCGTTGCGGAGCCGGTGTGGGAGCTCTATAGAACCGCGCTCGAACGCTTCGGTCCGAAGCCGACACTGATCGAGTGGGACACCGACCTGCCCGCGCTCGACGTCCTGCTCGACGAAGCGACGAGTGCGCGCACAATGCTGGAGGCACGTCATGCCGTCGCTGCTTGAGCTTCAGCGCAACTTCTGCGTGGCGACGCTGTTCGGCGACGAGTCGGCTCTGCGCACGCTTGGGATCGTCCCTGGCGCGCTCGATGCGAAAAGCCGCGTCACCGTCTATCGCAACAACGTCTTCGGCAACTACCGCAAGGTGCTGGCAGCAACGTTTCCCGTGGTGCGCCGATTGGTCGGCGCCGCGTTTTTCAACGCCGCGGCCGAGCACTTCGTCCGCGACCATCCGTCG
Organism: uncultured beta proteobacterium; assembly: GCA_963816915.1. Taxonomy (GTDB): domain Bacteria; phylum Pseudomonadota; class Gammaproteobacteria; order Burkholderiales; family Casimicrobiaceae; genus PALSA-1003. The sequence continues at coordinate 74,931 of CAWFMK010000002.1, read as the reverse complement.
ACGCGCGGCGACGTGAACGGCTACGGCGGCGAATTCTCGCTATTTCTCGCATCGTACCGGCCGGCGCGCGATCTTGCCTACCTCCCCGATGTGGCATGCCTGGAATGGGCGGTCGACCAGTCCGCGATCGCCGCCGACGCGCCACCGATGGACCTGCACGTGCTCTCGGCGGTGCCCGCCGACGCGCTGCCGGAGCTCACGATGCGGCTTCATCCTTCAGTGCGCCTGCTGACTTCAGAGTTTCCGCTGCTGAGGATCTGGAGAGCGAACCAGCCCGACGACGCGAGCGACGGTCGCGTCGATCTCGATGCCGGCGGCGACAGGCTGCTGGTTGCGCGCGGCGAGGATGGCGTGACCATCGAACGCCTCTCCGCAGGAGAACACATGCTGCTTGCCATGCTTGCCGCCAACGACACGCTCGGCGCCGCCGCCGCGCGAGCGGCCGACGCCGACGATCAATTCGACCTGACCGCGGCATTGCGCCGTCACGTCGCCAACCACACGCTGGTGGCGTTTCGCGCGCCGCGCGGCAAGGGAGCGCAGCCATGAACAGTATCACCAGCCCTACTGCATTTACGCGCCTTGCCAGCCTTTACTGCAGGACGGCCTCACTGGTCGACCGGCTTCAGCCGCTGTTGCTACTCGGCTTCCGGCTATACGTCGCGCGCGTGTTCTTCATGTCGGGGCTCACCAAGATCCACGACTGGAGCGTGACGCTCGCGCTGTTCACCAACGAGTATCACGTGCCACTGCTTCCTCCCGCGCTCGCCGCGGTCATGGGAACTGCGACCGAGCTCGGCATGCCGGTGCTGCTGGCGCTGGGACTGGCGACGCGTTTCGGCGCCTTCGTGCTCTTCTTCTTCAACATCATCGCGGTCGTGTCCTATGCCGCACTGCCCGACATCGCGATCAAGGATCACATCCTCTGGGGCACGATGATCCTGGTGATCCTGTTCTGCGGGCCGGGCAAGATCTCGCTCGACCATTGGCTGGAGACCCGGCTGCGCGGAGACGCGCTGTAGAACCGCGCATGCCGACGCGCAATTGCACGGCAATGGCCTGCCCGAGCTACTCGCGATAGCGGCGCAGGGCGCTGCGCATGAAAGCGAGCTGCTGGCCGTAGCGCGTGCACGCCACGCACCAGTGCAGGTGCAGCCGCAGCTTGATGCGGTCGGCGAGCGACAGCGGTCGTTCCTGCGCATCGGACATCATGCGCGCCGCCTGGCGGCAGTTGATGAAGCGTGCGAGCTGGATCAGCTTAAGCACGCGTCGACGGCGATGGTCGTGTCGACGGCGATTTGTCGGCGAACCAGTTCTGCTCGAGGCATTGCCGCAGCGCAAGCCGCGCGCGATGCAGGATCACCCACAGGTTGTTGGAGGTGATGGTAAGCTGAAGGCAGATCTCGTCGGTCTCCAGCTCCATCACCTCGCGCATCACGAACACGCGCGCCGTGTTCGCCGGCAGCTTCTCCAGGCACTGCTGCATCACTTCGAAGAACTGCTGCTCGGAGAGCTGCGACTCGGGGTTGCCCCAGTCGGCTGGCGGGTTCTGCCAGTGACCGGTCTCGTCGAACAGCGCGTCGAAGTCGTCGAGCTGGCATTCCTCCTCGATCGAGGCGAGCTGCGGTGCACGCGTCTTCTGGCGGATCGCGTCGACGACCTTGTGCTTGAGGATGCCGGTGAGCCAGGTGCGCAGCGACGATTTGCCGGAGAAGCCTTTCTCGCCCTGCAGCGCCGCGACCAGCGTGTCCTGGACTACGTCCTCGGCGAGCGCGCTGTCGCGCAACTGCAGCGTGGCCACGCGCAGCAGGTAACGCCGATGGGACTCGAGCTGGGTCGCGAACTGGGAGTCGACCACGTCGGATCTTTGTCGAGACGAACCCGCTGGATCATACCGGCACCACCGTCATTTGACCATCGAGCCTTCAGCGACGGACGCGAGCTCGCCGCTGCCGCAAGCGTTGTCGTGCGTCGACCCGACATCACGCATTCACGTCGATCGATTGCCCGCTGCGCGCCGCACTGTAAGTTCTGCCGAGACTGCTTGACTAACTCGCAACGGGGAACGCCGCCGCGGCGCAAACATCCAATCCAACGCGCGTCCGATCGTGAAATCGAACAGCTCTGCGCGGTGTCGCCCTGGACTCCTATTCACGCCACGCACTTGCGAAGGAATCGCCATGCTGCAGGGAAAAACTGCGCTGGTCACCGGATCGACCAGCGGCATCGGACTGGGGATCGCGCGAGCGCTGGCTCGTGACGGCGCCAACATCATACTTAACGGCTTCGGTGACGCGAAGGAGATCGACGCGCTTAGCGAATTCGATCGCTTCCGAGCACGCGGTCGAAGTGCGTCACGATGGCGCCGATCTCTCGAAGCAGGATCAGATCGAGGCGATGATGGCGCGCGCACTCGGCGAATTCGGCGCAGTCGACATTCTGGTGAACAATGCGGGCATCCAGTTCGTGTCGCCGATCGAGGAATTCCCGGTCGACGAGTGGAATGCCGTGATCGCGATCAACCTGACGGCCTCGTTCCATACGGTGCGACTCGCGTTGCCGGCGATGAAGGCAAGGAAGTGGGGACGCGTCATCAACATCGCCTCAGCGCACGCGCTGGTCGCGAGCCCGTTCAAGTCCGCGTATGTCGCCGCCAAGCACGGCATCGCCGGCCTCACCAAGACCGTGGCGCTCGAAGTCGCCGAGCACGGGATCACCATGAATGCGATCTGCCCCGGCTACGTGTGGACACCACTCGTTCAGAAGCAGATCCCCGACACCGCCAAGGCGCGCGGCATCAGCGAGCAACAGGTCATCCGCGACGTTCTGCTGGCGGCGCAGCCGACCAGGAAGTTCGTGCAGGTCGACGAAGTCGCCGCCTTCGCAACATTTCTCGTCAGCGATGGCGCGTCCTCGATCACCGGCGCCGTGCTGCCCATCGAGGGCGGCTGGACCGCGCACTGAAACGCGCTCACGTGAGAACGACCATGGCACGATCACGCAAGCAAACCGCAGCGCACGTCCGTGCCAGGGACGCCGCGCCGAAGCTTCCCGGACAAGTCGTTCTGGTCATGCAGGGTGGTGGCGCACTCGGCGCCTACCAGGTCGGCGTCTACCAGGCGCTGCACGAAGCGGGCATCGAGCCCGACTGGGTGATCGGCACCTCGATCGGCGCCATCAACGGTGCGCTCATCGCCGGCAACGCGCCGGAACATCGGCTCGAGCGCCTGCGCGACTTCTGGGAACGCGTCGAGCAGCGCGCGGCCGCCGACGTCTTCGCATTTCTTCCCGGCTTCAACGCGGCGCTCGCCAACATGGCCACGATGGTCAGCGGGCTGGCGCCTTTTTCGGCCCCAACCCGACGTCGTGGCTGGGCCCGCATGTGCCCATCGGCCTCGACAGCGCTTCGTACTACACGACGACACCGCTGCGCGACACGCTCTCGTCGCTGGTCGACTTCGACTACCTCAACGACAGCGAGACACGGCTCACGGTCGGTGCAGTCAACGTCAAGAACGGCGAGATGCGCTATTTCGACAGTCGCGACGAGCCGCTCGCGCTCGAGCACGTCATGGCGTCGGGCGCGCTGCCGCCGGCGTTCCCCGCGGTGCGCATCGACGGTGAGCCGTACTGGGACGGCGGCATCTATTCCAACACGCCGATCGAGGCCGTGCTCGACGACAAGCCGCGCCGCGACTCGGTGATCTTCACCGTGCACATGTGGAACCCGGAAGGCCCCGAGCCGGCGTCGCTGTGGGAAGTGCTCGGCAGACACAAGGACATCCAGTACGCCAGCCGCGCCAAGAGCCACATCGCGCGCCAGAAGCAGATCCACCATCTGCGCCACATCATTCGCGAGCTGTCGAAGCACGTCCCCGACGAGGCGCGCGAGTCCGCTCAGGTCAAGGAGCTCGCTTCCTGGGGATGCGGCAGCACCATGCACGTCGCGCGCCTGATCGCTCCGCGCATCGACGGCGAGGATCATCTCAAGGACATCGACTTCACGCCCGCGGGCATCGAGGCACGCCGGCAGGCAGGATACGACGAGGGCCGTCGCGTGCTGACGATGGCTCCCTGGCAGCGGCCGGTGGATCCCATGGAAGGCATCGTCATCCACGAAACCGCGGCTGTGGCGCGCGAGATCGCACATGGCGTGGACGGCTTCGACGGCCGCACGCGCTGACGCGCGGGTTGCGCCCGGCGAGCCTCGCCCGTACGATGAGTCGCCTGGTCGGACGCAAAGGCTCCCGCGATGGAACAGCGTTACGATGCGATCGTGATCGGCACCGGCCAGGCCGGGCCGCCTCTCACAGTTCGCCTGGGCGCCGCGGGGCGCAAGGTCGCGATCATCGAGCGCGGGCGCGTCGGCGGAACCTGCGTCAACAACGGCTGCATTCCGACCAAGGCATTGATCGCAAGCGCTCGCGCCGCGCATGTGGCGCGTCGCGGCTCGGAGTTCGGCGTCATGCTCGACTCGACGGTGAGGATGGACATGCCGCGGGTCAAGGCGCGCAAGGACGGGATCGTCGCGCAATCCAACCGCGGCGTCACCGAGTGGCTGCAAAACACGCCCAATGTCACGCTGATCTCGGGACACGGGCGCTTCGCGGGAGCGAAGACCGTGCAGGTCGGCGATGCGACGCTGCACGCCGATCAGATCTTCATCAACGTGGGCGGACGTGCGCTGGTCCCGGACTTGGAGGGGTTGAAGGACGTCCCCTATCTCACCAGCGAAACCATGATGAACGTCGATTTCCTTCCCGAGCATCTCGTCGTGGTCGGTGGCAGCTACGTGGGTCTCGAGTTCGCGCAAATGTACCGGCGCTTCGGCAGCCGCGTCACCGTGGTGGAGATGGGTCCACGGTTGATCGCACGCGAGGATCCCGCGGTCTCGGCCGCGGTGCAATCGATGCTCGAAGCGGAAGGCATCGCCTTTCGCCTCAATGCGAGGTGCATGCGCGCGGCGCCGAGCGGCGACGGCGTGCGCGTCGGGGTGAGCTGCGAGCAGGAACCCCGCGACATCGACGGCTCGCACCTGCTGCTGGCGGTCGGCCGCGTCCCGAACACGCACGACCTGGGACTGGAGACCACGGGGATTGCCACGGATGCTCGGGGCTACATCCAGGTCGACGATACGCTGGCGACATCGGTACCGGGGGTGTGGGCACTCGGCGACGCCAACGGGCGCGGCGCGTTCACGCACACGTCCTACAACGATTTCGAGATTGTCGCGGCGAACCTGCTCGACGGCGAGAATCGACGCGTCAGCGACCGCATCACCGCGTACGCGCTGTACACCGATCCGCCGCTGGCGCGCATCGGCATGTCCGAACGTGAGGTGCGTGCATCCGGGCGCAAGGCGCTGGTCGCGACGCTGGCGATGACACGTGTCGGGCGCGCTCGCGAGCGCAGCGAGACGCAGGGCTGCATGCAGGTCCTGGTCGACGCCGCGGACAAGCGCATCCTCGGCGCGATGCTGCTAGGGATCGAAGCCGACGAAGCGATCCACTGCATTCTCGATGTCATGTACGCGCGCGCCCCCTACACGGTCATCACGCGCGCGATGCACATTCACCCGACCGTCTCCGAACTGATCCCCACGCTGCTCGCGAAACTCGAGCCGCTCGTCTAGACGATCATCGTGGGCGAAGTCTTGCGCAGCGGGCGCTGGTCCGGTTGCATGCGCGATCCAACCAACGGCACCGTCGATTTTCATCGAGACCTGTAAGCGTGCGCGCATCACGACGACGAATCGTTCGCCCGCGGCGCATCGCCCGGAGACATCAACCACAGGAGCAGATCAACATGAGCATCGACAGCAAAGGATTTGAAACGACGTTGCGCCGCGCGGCGCTCGCCACCGCGGTCGCAGGGATGTTCGCAATCTCCGCAGGGCTCGCGCACGCCGGCGAATGCCCCGCCGACAAGCGCGTCGCCGACGGCCTGGGACAAAAGCCCGGCCCGGCGATGCCCAAGGGCGTCACCGACGTCGTGCGTGCATCGACTGACCTCGCGAACGAGCCTCTCGCCGAGAAGGGCCGCCTGTTTCGCCTGCGCCAGCTCGACATGAAGCCGGGCGGCATCGTTCCTTGGCACAGCCACAGCAACCGTCCCGCGATGATCTACATCGTCAGCGGCGAAGTCGTCGAATACGCAAGCAACTGCGCTGTGCCTATCGTGCACAAGGCCGGCGATGTCGCGCCGGAAAAGAACGGCACCTCACACTGGTGGCAGAACACAGGAACCACGACGGCGGTGCTTATTTCCGTCGATCTGTTTCCGAGCGACAACACGAAGGACGAGCACATGATGTAACGCCCGCATCGCGGGTGCCTGGCCCGCGCGTCGCACACGCCATTGTGCGCCGATGCGACGCGCGCGAGCCGCAGCAATTCCGGAGCGAACCATGATCAACAGCAGCACCATGCCATCGATGCATTCAACGATGCCTGCTGCCGGCACGCCGAGCGGCGTGCTGCTGCGCTCGTTCATCATTGCGCTGACCGCGTTCCTCACCGTAGTCGATCTTTTCGCGACGCAGGCGATTCTTCCCTCGCTCGCGCGCGCCTACCAGGTCAGCCCGGGCGCGATCGGCTTCGCCGTGAACGCGAGCACGATCGGCATGGCCATCTCGGGGCTGGCGGTCGCGTTTTTCAGCAGCCGCATCGATCGCCGCCGCGGTATCTTGCTGAGCCTCACGCTGCTCTCGATCCCGACCGCGCTGCTGGCGATCGCTCCCAACCTCACCGTGTTCACGATGCTGCGCATCGCGCAGGGACTGTGCATGTCGACCGCATTCGCGCTGACACTTTCGTATCTCGCCGAGAGCTGCGGAGCGCTCGACATCGCGGGCGCGTTCGCCGCCTATATCACGGGCAACGTGGCGAGCAACCTGATTGGACGGCTCATGTCGGCGGCCGCTGCCGACCATCTCGGTCTCGCCGGAAACTTCCTGTTCTTCGCGGGACTCAACCTCGCCGGTGCCGTCCTGGTGTATTTCACTCTGGGTCGTACGCGACCGGCGACGCATTCGCCGGATGCCGCGAACGTACGCTCTCCGCTCTCGTTCTGGGTCGAGCACCTGCGCAACGCGCCGCTGCGCGCTGGCTTCGGCATCGGCTTTCTCATCCTGTTCGCCTTCATCGGCACGTTCACCTACATCAACTTCGTCCTCGTGCGAGAGCCCATCGCCCTTTCGCGCATGGGGCTCGGTTTCGTCTATCTCGTCTTTCTGCCTTCGATCTTCACGACGCCGCTGGCGGGTCGCGCAGTCGAACGCTTCGGTACGCGGCGTACGCTGCTGGGCGCGCTCGCGCTCGCCGGAGCGGCGCTGCCATTGCTGCTGCTGCACCGGCTACCCGCAGTGCTGGCAGGCCTCGCGATGATCGGCGTGGGCACGTTTTTCGCGCAGGCGACGACAACTGGGTTCATCGGCCGTGCGGCGACGAGCGACCGCGGATCGGCCAGCGGCATCTATCTGGCCTGCTATTTTTTGGGCGGTATCGTCGGCAGTGTCGTGCTCGGCCAGCTCTTCGACCGTGCGGGCTGGACGGCGTGCGTTGTCGGCATCGGCGCCGCGCTGGCCGCGGCGGCGCTGCTCGCGGTGCGTCTCACGCTGGCTTCGCAACCGGGGCAGGTGTTCCAGCACGCCGATTAAGGGTTCGGAATCGATATCGGCTAGCCTTTCCAGGCGCCGGGGGCGGGGATGCATCGATCGCAACGCGCAATACGCGCTGAACTTGCGCATAATCTCCGAATTGCCTTCGCGTCTGACATCCGGAGCACACATGATTCGCCCGATACGCTACTTGTTGTGCGCGATCCTGCTCGCAACCACAATCGCATCGGCGCAGACTCTGGATCGCGTGGTCTTCGCCACCGATTGGCTCGCACAGGCCGAGCATGGCGGCTACTACCAGGCGCAGGCGGAGGGCATCTACAGGAAATACGGTCTTGAGGTCACGCTGAAAATGGGCGGGCCGCAGGTCAACGGGCTGCAACTGCTCGCCGCGAAGCAGCTCGACATCGTGATGGCCGACGCCCTGCAGGTGGTGTCGGCGGTCGAGCAGAACGTGCCCGTGGTCACGATCGCTGCGACCTTCCAGAAGAACCCGACCGCGATCATTGCGCACCCGGGCGTCTCCAGTCTGGAGGAGCTCAAGGGCAAGCCGATCGCCATCGGCGCCGCGAGCAACACCACCTTCTGGCCGTGGCTCAAGCAGCGCTACGGATTCAGCGACAGTCAGAAGCGGCCCTACGGCTTCAGCGTGCAGCCCTTCCTCGCCGATCCGGCCCTTTCGCAGCAGGGCTTCGCCACCTCGGAGCCGTTTTCCATCGAGAAGGGCGGCGTGAAGCCGGTGGTGTTCCTGCTCGCCGACCTCGGCTATCCACCGTATTCGGAAGCGCTCGTCGTCACTCGCGACACGCTGGCGCGGCGCGCCGACGTTCTGACCCGATTCGTGCGCGCATCGGCCGAAGGCTGGAAAAGCTATCTCGTCGACCCGGCGCCGGGGAATGCGCTCATCCGCAGGGACAATCCGCAGATGAGCGAGGAGTTGCTCGCTTTCAGTCACCACAAGATGAAGGAGCACGCCATCGTCGCCGGTGGCGACGCCGCGACGCTGGGTTTGCTCACGATGACCGACGCGCGCTGGAATGCGACCTTCGATTTTCTGCGCAGCGCGGGACTTTCCAGGACGGGGATCGACTACAAGTCCGCGTACTCACTGTCGGTCGTTCGCGACGTAAAGGTCCTGCCCTGACCGCGTCGGCCGCCGCACGGGCCCGCGCGCCGGTGCTCGACATCGTCGCGGCCGGCAAGTCGTATCGCGCCGGCATCGAAGCGCTCGCGCCGGTGGATCTTCGCGTCGAGCGCGGCGAGTTCGTCACCCTGCTCGGTCCGTCCGGCTGCGGCAAGACCACGCTCCTCAATCTCGCAGCCGCGTTGATCGAGCCCTCGTCTGGCTCGGTGCACTGGTGGGGGGGCGATCATGCGTCTACGGGAGCGCAGGGACGACGGCTGGCGATGGTGTTCCAGTCGCCGACGCTCATGCCATGGGCGCGCATCGACACCAACGTGAGGCTGCCTCTCGACCTCGCAGGCGTGTTGCGCGCCGAGGCCGATGACGCCGCGCGCGATGCGCTGGCGCTCGTCGGTCTCGCCGATGCCGCTCATCAGCTCCCGCGCGAGCTGTCCGGCGGCATGCAGATGCGGGCGTCGATTGCGCGCGCGCTGGTCACTTCGCCGGACCTGCTGCTGATGGACGAGCCGTTCGGCGCACTCGACGAGTTCACGCGCCAGCGGCTCGATGCCGAGTTGCTGTCGATGTGGTCGGCACGCGCGCTCACCATCGTGTTCGTCACGCACAGCATCGTCGAGGCGGTATTTCTTTCGACGCGTGTGGTGGTGATGGCGGCACGACCCGGCCGCATTGTCACGCAGGTCGACATCGACGAGCCTTTTCCGCGCGGCGACGATTACCGGCTCAAGCCCGCCTTCGCCGAGCGCTGCGTGCAGCTATCTCGGATGGTGGCCGAGGCGTCGGGCGCGGCGGGTACAGCACGATGAGCGCGCAGCCCGTCGCATCCGGCACCGCGAAGCACGGCCGTCTACTGCGCTTCGCCGCGCCGGTGCTGATCGCGATCGTGGCGCTCGCGCTGTGGCAGTCGCTGGTAGTCGCCTACGACGTTCCGGCGTACCTCGTGCCATCGCCGCTGCGCGTGCTGCGCGCACTGATCGAGGACCGCGTGCTGCTGTTCGATTCGCTGGCGGTCACCCTCGGCGTCGCGCTCTCCGCCCTCGCGATCTCGGTGATGGCCGGCGTAGCGATCGCGCTCGTGTTCGTGCGCAGTCGCTGGATCGAGATGAGCCTGTTTCCCTACGCGGTGGTGCTGCAGGTGACCCCCATCGTCGCCATCGCGCCGCTGATCATCATCTGGGTCAAGGATACGCGCACCGCGCTCGTGCTCTGCGCCGTGGTGGTGGCGATCTTTCCGATCATTTCCAACACCACGCTCGGGTTGCGCAGCGTCGATCCGGGACTGCTCAACCTGTTCCGCGTCTGTCGCGCAACGCGAACGCAGATCCTTATGCGCCTGCGCATCCCGAGCGCGCTGCCTTATTTTTTTGGCGGCCTTCGCATCGCCAGCGGGCTGGCGCTGATCGGCGCGGTCGTCGCCGAGTTCGTCGCCGGAACGGGCGGCCAAGGGGCGGGTCTCGCCTACCAGATCCTCCTCGCCGGCATCCAACTCAACATTCCGCGGCTTTTCGCGGCGCTGCTGCTGATTACCGCGAGCGGCGTCGCGCTGTTCGGGGTCACCGTGTGGCTGTCGCATTTCGCGCTTTCGCGTTGGCACGACAGCGAGATCAGCGCCAGCGACTGACGTTCTACAATAACGTGTCCTGGCGCCGCGACTGGCGTGTCGCGCCATTGACGATTCCGGCTATCGATTAGTCTGCGGAAAATTGCCCCAGAGCTCGTCTTCGGATCCGCCAAAACTACGCTCTCGTGTGCACGAAGCCCGCCGCTTCTTGGTCGATCATCGCGGTGAGCTCGCGCAATAGATCGCTCACTTCCTCCTGAAGCGGCAGGTACAGGTCGGTGGTGCGCTCGCCCACCGGCGCAACGCGAACTGAGATCACGCCGGGTAGATGGAGGCGGAACACATCCTCGTCGGTGACGTCGTCGCCCACATAGATCGCTCGCGTCCGGCCGGAGTCGACGAGCAGGGCGCGCAACGCGTCACCCTTGTGCGGCGCTCCCGCGGGCAGCAGGTTCAGGACGCATTTGCCGTGGATCAACCGCGGCGGCGGAGAAAGTCGTCGCGCTCGCTGTTCGATCAGATGCAGCGCCTGCTCGCGATCGCCGGCGTGGCGATAGTGCACGGCCAGCGAACACCCCTTGTCCTCCAGCAGAACGCCCGGGGTCGGCGGCCACGGCTTCTCGGCCGAGTTCAGCGCCGCCATCCATCCGCGCGTGACGAGCGCCAGCGCTGCTCTGTCCGCCGCGCGCCCCGGGACGCCTTCGGCGCCGTGACTGCCGACGAGATACGCGGGCTCGAAGGCGAGCATCCGGCGCGCATCGGCGATGCTGCGACCGGTTACGATCGCGACCGTGCGCACCTCGTTCAGATAGACGAGCATGCGCTGGATGTCGTCGGGAATGCGCGCTGCCCACGGCTGCGCCGCGATGGGTGCGAGCGTACCGTCAATGTCGAATGCCAGGAGGGCATCCTCTCCGCTGACACCGCGAAGGCAACTGAGCCCTTCGCTGGACAGCGCGTAAGTCACGCGAACTCCGCGGACGCCTCGCGCTGGTGCTCGACAATGCGTTGCGAGACGCGATTTCTCTGGCGCAAGCGTGCCGCATCAAGCAGCATCGCTCCTGCCCAGCGATAGACGTTGAATTCGGCGACAATGCGCCGCATGCTGCGCATGCGCACCCGTTGCTCGTCAGGTGGCATGATCAGCGCGCGGTACAGCGCGTCGGCGGACTGGTCCCCATGATAAGGATTGACCAGCAGGGCGTCGTGGAGTTCGCGCGCGGCGCCGGTGAACTGCGAGAGCACCAGCACACCCTGCTCGTCGTCGCGCGACGCGATGAATTCCTTGGCGACCAGGTTCATGCCGTCGTGCAGGCTGGTGACGACGCATACCTGCGCGGCGCGATAATACTCGTTGATCAGCGCCGAACCGTGATGCTCGGCCTTGAGATGGATCGGCGCGTAGTCGTCGCGACCGAAGCGCTGGTTGATCCGCGCCGCCAGTTCGTGAACGCGCTCCTCGAAATTGTGGTACTCCTCGAGCGACGAGCGCGAAGGCGCGGCGATCTGCACCAGCACCAGACGGCCGATGAATTCGGGGTGCACTTCGAGCAGCCTTTCGACCGCGTGAAAACGCTCCAGAATGCCCTTGGTGTAGTCCATGCGGTCGACACCGACCGCGAGCAGCACATCGTCGCGCAGGTTCTCGACGCGGACCACCTTGGCGCGGCACAGCGCCACCGGCAGCTGTGATTCCACCCACTCCGCAGGCCACTGGATCGAGATCGGATAATCCTCGACGCGCGTGAGCTGCCCGCCGTACGAGATGGTGGACGATTCGCGCTCGATGCGCGCCTCCAGATTGCGATCGACCGTCTCGACGAAGTTCTGGCAATGGAAGCGCGTATGGAAGCCGAGGATCGTGCTGCCCAGCATGCCCTCGAGAATCTCATCGCGCCACGGACAGATGCCGAAGGACTCGGGATTGGGCCAGGGGATGTGCCAGAAGGTGATGATGGTCGCCTTGGGAAGCTTTTCACGGACCATGCGTGGGACCAGCGCGAGGTGATAGTCCTGTACCAGCACCACCGGATCCTCGGTGCGCGCCTCGCGCACGACCGCGTCGGCAAAGCGACGATTCACGCGCTTGTACATCTCCCAGTCCTGCGAGCGAAACACCGGCCGTACGTGCGCGATGTGGCAAAGGGGCCATAGCCCCTCGTTGGCGAAGCCGTAGTAGTAACCCTTCTCCTCCTCCTCGGTGAGCCAGACCCGGCGCAGCGTATAGCTCGGCTTGTCCGGCGGCACCCGCACGCGGTCGTTCGCATCGACCGTTGCGCGATCAGCGTTGCCGCTGCCGTGCGCGATCCACGTGCCGGAGCAGGCGCGCATCACCGGCTCGAGCGCGGTGACGAGTCCGCTGGCCGGCCGCTGCAGGCGGATGCCATCGTCGGTGCGCACATGGATGAACGGCTCGCGGTTCGACACCACGATGATTTCGTCGCCCAGCATCTGGTCGCGCAGCGTACGCCGCAGCAACTCCGGACTCCACGTTCCGCTTTGGTCACGCCCGCGGCGGCTCATGTCGAGCTCGCGCAGCAGCATACGCAGGTCGCTGGCGAGAGGCTGGAGGTCGCTGGGCGCCGGCTGCGAGAAGGGCGAGAAAGGCTGCGTGATCCCTTCGCCGCGAAACAGCGCGCGAACACCCGCGACCCAACCGCGCCACGACAGGTGGGCGATGACCACGGTGACCAGCGATACCACGATGCCCAGCACGATGAACAGCCCGATGAGGTAACGCCGCGTGTCGACGCTTCGCCGCTCGACGAAATTCATGTCGTGTACCAGCATCAGCGTGCCCAGGAAGTCGCTGCCTCGCGTGACGGGATATTGCACGACGTGCAGTGGTCCCTGGCGCAGGCGCACCACCGAGGGATGATCGCCCGGCGCCGGCGGCGGAACGGTGCACCCCAGCGACGAGGGATAGGTCGGCGTCTCGTAGCGGACCTTGTTCGATTTGTCGCAGAACGCGATCGCGTACAGCCGCTCGTCCTGGATCGCGCGCAGGAACAGGGCGTTGACCTTGCTGGCGGGTCCGTCGCTGACGAGGTCGGCGACCTGGTCGCCCAGGGTATTGGCGACCAGGTGCGCGCGGACATCGAGATCGTTGACCCACCAGCGCAGCGTCAGCTGATCCACCACCGGCACGAGCGCGTAAGCGAGCAGCGCCAGTGTCAGTGCCAGCGGCACGATGAAGCGCAGTGACAACCTGATGGATCGAAACTTGCCCACGGGAGCTCCCATTCAACCCGGGCCGGTGCGGCGCGCAAGGCACGCCGTCGCGCGTGCCTTGGGCGCGGACCTCCACTTTACTCCATCCACGGAGATCACTCTGTAAGGAACTTTCGGATTCGCCTGTAGGAGGTGCTCCGACGTGACGCGCCGTCCCCCAAAAAAACCACCCGCACGGGCGGGTGGCCCATGTACATCAGCTAGGAAACGACTTAGTTGCCGCCGTGATCAGCGCCATGCAGGCAGTCGGCGAGCGCCGGTCCTGCGAGTTTCTGACACTTGGGATCGACCGCGGTGAAGCGGGCGTTCGTGGCATCGTTGCACGCTTGCGCCTGCGCGCCGGTCTGCAACGAGCATGCGCGCCGCGCTTCGATATATTCACGCATCTGCTCGTTGGTCATGCGCGCGTTCGTTGTGTTGCCCATGCCCGGCGACGTCGTGTTGTACTGCGAATTCATGCCAGGTGAGGTCGGGTTCATCGACGGCGTCGTCCCGACGGGGCTGCCGTTCTGCGTGTTGCCGGTTATCGGCTGCGCCTGGCCCGGCGTGGGTTCGCGCGGTGTCGCATTCTGCGCGACGGCGCTCACGGCTAGGGTCGCGAACGTCGCGGCCATCAGCGAATTCAGAAGTTTGTTACGCATGGCACATCCTTTCGAAAGTTGGCCGACGTGATATGTGGTTCGGTGAGCCGGCAGCGCACCTAGGATGGACGAACGTCCGGTGGCGCACCATCGGCTACGCTCTGATTCAGAGGCAGGACGATTCCTACATTGGGTGATTATGCGCATAAGGCATGGAAGTTTTTTCGCCGGTCGCGCAGCAACGCGTATTACGCCTCAATTCCGTCAACGCCTTGCAACCTGTAACGAGTGGCATGGCGATTGCACGAGAACCCTCAGCAACACTACGAAAGCACGCCATGCGCAAACGACCCCCATCGTCGCAGCGGTCAGAGACGCTGCTCCAAGCCGATGTCGCGCTGCCCACGCGCCGCCGCGGCTCAACTCCAGAGTTGCCGCATGAGCGCGACGAGTCGCCGTCGATCAAGGTGCCGCCCGATCCCGCCATTGCTCAGGCGCGCCGCGACATCGAAAGCGGGCAGCAGGACACCGACAACTACAAAGACGCGCGGCGCACTTTCGAGGGCAGCCGTGCACGCAAGCCGCGCTGAACGGATTCAGGCGGCGACCAGGCGCAAGGCGGTGATCTCCGAGGGTGCACCCAGCCGTATCGGCGGACCCCAATAGCCGGTCCCGCGGCTGATGTAGACCCACAGTGATCCCAGCCGGTGCAACCCTGCGGTGAACGGCTGCTGCAGGCGCACCAGAAAATTCCACGGAACGAACTGGCCTCCGTGCGTATGGCCGGAGAGTTGCAGATCAAATCCTGCCGGCATCGCTGCGAAAGCCGAGCGCGGCTGGTGGGCAAGCAGGAGCCTGAACGCGGCATGACGCGGTGCGCCGGCGATCGCGGCTTTGGGGTCGCTGCGCTGCGCTGGATCGAAATGATGCGCGCCGTAATCGGTCACGCCCCCCACCACGAGCGTTTCGCCATCGTGCTCGAGCACGACATGCTCGTTCTGCAGCACGCGCAGACCCAGGCGGCGAAGCTCGGTGATCCATGCGCGCGCCCCCGAGTAGTACTCGTGGTTCCCGGTCACGAAATACGCGCCGTGGCGAGCCGCAAGGCGCGACAACGGCTGGGTGTGGTGGGACAGGCGCTCGACGCTGCCGTCGACCAGATCACCGGTGACCGCGATCAGGTCGGCATGGAGCGCGTTGACCGCGTCGACGATGGCGTCGAGGTAGCGCCGCTTGATGGTCGGACCGACGTGAACGTCGCTGATCTGGGCGATGGTGAACCCTTGCAGCGATGCCGGTAGGTTCGCGATGGGAACGTCGACGCGGCGGATGGCGGCACGCAGCCTCGCGTTGACCAGGCCCGCCATCGTTGCCAGCGCCGCGAGCAAAGGCACGCCCAGCGCCGTCGTCGCGTGCGAGCGGAGCATGAGCGCCGGGTCGATCCATGATGCCGGCGCCAAGTGAGCCGCGGTCAACACGATGTCGCGCAGCAGGGTCAGGAGCAGCAGCGAAGAAAATGCGCCCGCCGCCAGCATGCCGGCCCAGGTCGCCCGATCACCCGCATCGGGATCGCGAAAGCGACGCGCGGCGAAGCCGAGAGGCATGAGCAGCAGCGACAGCACCAGCCATGTCGCAAGCGCGAGCGCCACCCAGGGGTACGGGAGGTCGGGCAGCAGCCGCCACGCGATGTACCCATGGAGTAATGCAAGGATGGCGAAGGTTCGGAGCATCGGAAGAACCGTTGAAAGTCGCTTGCAACAGTTGGGGGCGGCGCCCGCGCGGACAAGAGCGCAGGCATAGTCGCTCTCCTACACAAGAATCGGAGCGCGCCCGATACGTTGCATGCACGCGCGAGGCGATAGTGAGCGGCGATGTCCCGCGCTACGACTCCTACGCCCTTGAACGAAGCGCTGCGCTCCTCCCGCACCGAGGCTGCAGAGGACGCCGGCGTCCCTGGGCGGCTTTCGCGCCAAGGTTTCGTCCACCTCGAGGTGTCGACGCTGCCCCAGCCCGATGAGACCACCTGCGGCCCGACGTGCCTTCATGCCATCTATCGCTACTGGGGACGCGCGGTCCCACTCAGCGAACTCATCGAGCGCACGCACCGCTTTCCGCACGGGGGCACGCTGGCGGTGTTCCTGGGTTGCGATGCGCTTCGCCAGGGCTTTAGGGCGAGGATCTATACGTGCAATCTCCTGGTTTTCGATCCGAGCTGGTTCGTGCGGCCGCGCGTGGACCTCGCCGAGCGACTGCAGCGCCAGCGCGAGCTGAAGGCCGATCCACGTCTGCAGCTAGCCACTGCCGGCTACCTCGAGTTTCTCGCGCTGGGAGGGCGCATCCGTCTCGCCACCGTGCCCCAGCAACTGATCCGCAGCATCCTGCATTGCAAGCTGCCGATCCTCACCGGGCTGAGCGCGACCTATCTCTACCGCTCCCCCCGCGAATACGGCGACGATGCGCTCGTCGACGATCTGCGCGGACTTCCCGCAGGGCACTTCGTGGTCATCGCAGGCTGGGATCCTTCCCGTCGCCGGGTCCTGGTGATCGATCCCTATCAGCCCAACCCCTACGGGCGTTCGCACTCGTACTGGATGGGCATCGACCGTGTGGTTGGCGCGGTTCTTCTGGGCATCGTCACGCATGACGCGAACCTGCTCGTGGTGTACCCTGCCGCGAGGGGGCGGCGCGCGTGAGCAACGTCCTGCTGATCGTGAACCACGCGCGCGACTACCCCGAGGAGATCGCTGGAGTCACGGTCGTCTCGGCACGCACGTACCTGACCGATCCCGCCTACAGTGAACAGCGCGTCGCCCGAGTGCTCAACTGCTGCCGCGTCGATCGCTACCAGTCGCGCGGCTACTACGTCTCGCTGCTCGCCGAGGCGCGCGGCCACCGGCCGCTCCCGGACGTGAAGACCCTCGGAGACCTGCAGAACCCAACGCACGGGGTCGACGACGAATTCAACCAGCACGTACAGCGCGCGCTCGCCCACGAGTCGTCCGACTCGATCACCGTCGACGCCTACTTCGGGCGCGATCCCACGCGCCGATTCGACACGCTTGCGCAGCAGTTGTTCGCGCAAATCCGGGCGCCGCTGCTGCGCGCCAGCTTTGTCCGGCGCGCATCGAAATGGACGCTCGGCGCTCTGCGCATCCAGAGCATGGTGGACGTGGGCCCCGGCGGTCGAGCCTTCTTTGCCGAAACGCTTTCGGATTATGTGCAGCGTCACAAGCCGGCAAAACGCGAAGGCATACCGCGCGGCACGTCGCTCGCTATCCTGCACAGTCCCGACACCCCTGATTCCCCATCCAACGCCGGCGCGCTGGACAAGTTCCTTCACGCGGCGGGCACCCTCGGTGTGCGCGCCGAGATCATCGGGCGCGGCGATCTCGACCGGGTCGGTGAATTCGATGCGCTGTTCATCCGCGATACGACGCAGGTGAATCACTACACCTACCAGTTCGCGCGCCGTGCCGCCAGCGAGGGGCTGGTGGTGGTCGACGACCCGGAGTCGATCCTGCGCTGCTCGAACAAGGTTTTTCTGCACGAACTGTTCGCGCGCCACCGCGTGGGGACGCCGAGAACGATGATGGTGCACGCGGGCAACGTGCACCAGATCGTTCCGACGCTGGGCTTCCCGCTCGTGCTCAAGCAGCCGGATAGCGCTTTCTCGCTGGGCGTGACCAAGATCGAGTCGCCGGAGGCCCTCGAAGAGACGGTGCAGCGCATCCTGCGCGAATCGCACCTGGTGGTTGCGCAGGAGTGGCTGCCCACCTCCTTCGACTGGCGCGTCGGCGTGTTCGACCGTCGCCCCATCTACGTGTGCAAGTACTTCATGGCCGCCGGCCATTGGCAGGTGATCAAGCGCGAAGCCGAGGCGCGTGTCGAGGGAACGACCGCGTGCTTCACTATCGGCGAAGTGCCCGAAATCGTGGTGAAGACGGCGGTGCGGGCAGCGAATCTCGTCGGCGACGGGCTGTACGGCGTCGACCTCAAGCAGACGGATACCCAGTGCGTGGTCATGGAGGTCAACGACAATCCGAACGTGGACGCAGGCAACGAGGACGCCGTGCTCGGTCCCGCGCTTTACCGCGAGATCGTCGGCGTGATCACACGCCGCGTCCACGAGCGAAGGCGCCTGCCCGCATCGTGAACGCCGGCCGCACCCTCCCCGCCTTCGCGGGCTACGGCATCGAGCTCGAATACGCCATCGTCGACGCGCAGTCGCTGGATGCGCGCCCAATCGCGCGTGCGCTGCTAGACCAGCGCGCCGCAAGCGGGGTCGCCGCCCACGTGGGGCCCGCGCTCGCTTGGTCGAACGAGCTGGTGGCGCACGTGGTCGAACTCAAGAACGCGGTCCCCGTATCTGAGCTCGACGCGCTGGTCCATTCCTTTCAGACCGAGATCGCGTGCGGCAACCACGCGCTGGCGGTGCATGGTGCGCGCCTGATGCCCACCGGCATGCATCCCTGGATGAATCCACATACCGAGGCGGTGCTGTGGAGCGGGGACGAGCACGGCATCTATCAAACGTACGACCGGCTGTTCGACTGCAGACGACACGGCTGGGCCAATCTCCAGAGCATGCACATCAACCTGCCATTCGCCGACGAGGCGCAGTTCGTGCGGCTGCACGCCGCGGTGCGGCTGGTGCTGCCGCTGTTGCCGGCGCTCGCAGCGAGCTCGCCGATCGTCCAGGCGAGCGATACCGGCTGCCTCGATTACCGACTCGAGTGCTATCGCACTAACGCGCTGCGCTTCCCGGCCATCGCGGGCAGCATCATTCCCGAATCGGTCGACAGCTCGACGGAATACCGGCAGCGCGTGCTGGCGCCCATGTACGAGCAGATCGCCTCCTACGACCCCGAAGCAATCCTTCGCCACGAGTGGCTGAATTCACGCGGCGCGATCGCGCGCTTCGATCGCAATGCGCTGGAAATCAGGCTCGCCGACACGCAGGAATGCCCGCGCATGGATCTCGCGATCGCGGAGGCGACGATCGCCGTCACCCGCGCCCTCTACGATCGCGATCCGTCGCCGATGCAAGCGATCGCGACCGACGACCTCGCTCGAGTGTTTCACGATTGCGTAAGGCACGGCGAGCACGCCGTCATCCAGGATGCTGCCTACATGCGCGCGCTTGGCGTACCCGGCTGGCGACGCAGCGCGGCACAGCTGTGGCGGAAGCTCATCGACGAAGTCGGCGCCATCAGGGGGCAGCCCGAGTGGTGGCACCCCTACGTGCTGGCGATCTCGGAGCAGGGAACGTTGGCGCGGCGGATACTGCGTGCCGTCGATGGCGAGTTCACTCGCGACCGACTGCGCGAGGTGTATCGTCAGCTGTGCGACTGCCTCGCCGATGGCGTCCCTTTCGAGCTTGACCTCGGCCGCGACGATTCGACGCTTCGCATACACGCGGGCACGGCGCAAGGGTGAGCTGCGCCCCGACGATCATGCCCTGGGTGCGACCGGCAGATCCCTTGCAACCGTCACCGGGGTGCCGGTCTCTTCCAGCGGTGCCACGAAATTTATCAAGCGGGGCGTCCATTTGCCGGAGATCGCGGGGCGGGCGCCGAATTCGTACGAGGTCACCGCGCAATTGGGAACATCGGCAGCCCGGTCGATGGCCATGATCTGCGCTTCGTCGAGTTTTTCAAGAAGATACCGAAAACCGTTCACGACCACCTGGTGCGTCACCACCAGGATGCGCCGATCGCCGTGCTCGAGCAAGATCGTATCGATGACGCTGCGCAGCCGGAAAATCACGTCGCACCAGCTTTCACCGCCCGGCGGCCGGAAATAGAACTTGCCGACATGCGCGCGCTGCGCGTGCAGATCCGGGTAATGCTGCGCGATGCCGGTCTTGGTCAGGCGGTCCAGGATGCCGAATTCCTTTTCCCGCAAGCGCTCGTCGGGGAGCAGCAGATCGACCGCGGGCCCCATCCCCGCGGCATCCATCAGCAGCGTGGTCGTCTCGCGGGCGCGAAGATACGGCGAGCACAGCACGACGTCGGGCTGCGATCGAGCCGGCAACCGGCCGAACCAGCGCCCGAGCGCGAGCGATTGACGCTCGCCCAGGGGCGACAGCCTTGTATCGATGTCGCGCTCGGCAACATCGATCACGGGAAGATTCGCCGCTTCTGCCGCGTCGCGTGCGACATTGCCCGCGCTCTGACCGTGGCGAACGATCCAGAGAACCCGGGGCCAACGCTGCGCAGACGCCATGACGTCCCTTTCGAGGCGGTCGCAGCACCTTAGCGGGCGACGCAGCGTCCCCGATATCGGCGCGCGCCTGAAACACGCGTAGGAAAAAGCACCGCCCGCGGCATTCCGATCGACCCGCGCGAGTTCGTAAGCGCTACTCCTACAATGGACCGCATGATGGCGCACATCATATTCGGATGGTCACTGATACAGCGGTAATGACACCTTTGCTAACGTGCCTTCGCGGATGTCCACCGTCGTGGCGCCCAAGGAGAGGATTCATGAAATCACTGCTCGATCCGTCGTTCAACTACGTGCCCAGCATACGCACGGACCTGCGCAAGACCTTCGCACGCATACGTCGCGAGCAGCGAGCGAGCGAAGTCCGCCCGCCCCGCTCCAGCGAGGCCAACGTGGTGGCGCCGCTCTTCATGATGGCCAAGCGCGCCGTCAAGTAACCGGGCAGCCGGCTGGGTGAAGCCTGCGTCCCGCGACATGCCGCAACGCGCGACGCAGCGGGAGTCTTTGAGCGACCAGGTCAAGGACTTGCACGAGGAAGCACGGATGGTGCTCCCCGGCGTGCAGGCTCTGTTCGGATTTCAGCTCATCGCCGCGTTCAACACTCGCTTCACCGAGCTCGAGTTTCCCGACACTCTCCTGCATTTGGTCGCGCTGCTGCTGATCGCCGCGTCGATGGGATTGCTCATGGCGCCGGCGGCGTATCGAAGGTTGTGCGAGCCATCGGTGGCGTCCGCAGAATTCACTCGCCTTGGCTCGGTGATGATCGCGACTGCGCTCATCCCGCTGTCGATCGGCGTGAGCATCGACATCTATCTCGTCGCCCGCATGACGTTCGGACGCGCTTCGCTCCTGCCCTCGGTCCTGGCTGGCGCCGCCACCTTCGCAGTGCTGGCGTTTCTGTGGTTCGCATTTCCCCTTTGGAAGCGGCGGCGCAACCGGAGTCGCGGAAAGGCACGCGGAGCCACGCCGTTCGGTACACGGACCGCCGAGCTTCGCCACGATCGGCCCTCGTCGTGAGCCGCGACCTGACGAGGCTCGACCCCTTCGACGATAAAGGCGCGCTGCGCGTCGTGGTGGAGTCGCCGCGCGGATCCTGCATGAAAATCGACTACGACCCGAAGATCCGGGCGTTCACGATTTCGCGCGAGCTTCCGCTCGGTGTGGCGTATCCCTTCGACTGGGGATTCATTCCGGGCACCCGAGGAGACGACGGCGATCCGCTCGATGCGATGGTCATTCATCACCAGGCGACCTACCCGGGCGTGGTACTCCCGTGCCGCATTCTCGGCATGGTGAAGATAGAACAGCGCGAGCAAGGCGCGAAGCGCGGGAAGCCCGAGGTCAACAACCGCATCGTTGCTGCGCCGGCCTGGGATCAGACGGTGGGAACGCTGGAGGACATTGGCGACATACCGGAACGGAGCCGTCGTCAGATCGAGCACTTTTTCGTCGCGGCCGTCGCTTTCACCGGAAAGCAACTCACCGTCAAGGGCTGGGCGTCGCGAGCGATGTCCGAACGATTCGTCCGCGCGCAGCGGACTGGTGTCTAGCGGGCGCCCAGCGATCAGTTCGACGCGTTGATGGCACCGTTCCCATTGTCGATCAGCTTGTCGAGCGTGATTGGCAGTGTGCGTACGCGCTTGCCGGTGGCGTGATAGACCGCGTTGCCGATGGCCGCCACCGCGCCGGTGATGCCGATCTCGCCCGCGCCCTTGGCGCCCAGCGGGCTCACCAGCTCGTCCTTCTCCTCGATCATGATGATGTCGATGACAGGCACGTCGGCATTGACCGGCACGTGATACTCGGCGAGGTTGGTGTTGACGTAGCGTCCGAAGCGCGGATCCATGAGGCTCTCCTCCTGCAGGGCCATCCCGATCCCCCACACGATGCCGCCCTGCAGCTGGCTCTTCAGCGTCTTGGCATTGAGCACCTTGCCGAGCGCGAAGGCGCCGGTCCAGCGCACGACACGAATCGTGCCGAGGTCGGCGTCGACGCGTACCTCGCAGAACTGCGCGCCGAAGCCATGCATGGTGTACCCCTCCTTCGATGATTCTCCGCCGCCGCCTGCAGCCTCGCCGGGCGCACCGCGCTCGCGTCCCGGCTGCGCCGAAGCCACCTGCTCGATCGAGCGCTTGCCGTAGCGCGCCAGGATATCGGCGTAGCTGATGCGCCTGGACGAATCCTGTTTCGACGAAGCGACCCCGTCCTTCACGTCGATGTCGGTGGACTTGAGGTTCCACAGCGGCGAAGCCTCGTCGGAGGTGGCGTTCTGCAGGACGCGATTGCGCAACGCGCGCGCCGCGAGCTGAACCGCGGAGCCTGCGCTGGTCGCAGAGCACGAGCCGCCCGACGTCGGCGCCGGCGGCAGCTTGCTGTCGGCGATCTCCACGCGAACGCGTGACGGCGGGACACCCAGGGCATCGGCTGCGATCTGGGCAAGTATCGTATAGGTGCCAGTGCCCAGATCCTGCGTTCCGCACTGGATCACGACGCTCGCGTCGGCATGCATGATCGCCTTGGCCGAAGCCGGCCGGAAATTGGCCGGATAAGCGGCAGTGGCCATCCCGTAGCCCACCCGCCAGCGACCATCGCGCATCGAGCCCACTCCCGGCACCCGCCGCGACCATCCGAATGCTTCGGCACCGCGCGCGTAGCATTCGCGCAGCGACTTGCTCGACCACGGCTTGCCGCTGCTCTCGTCGCGCTCCGCATAGTTGGCCAGCCGCAACTCGATCGGATCCGTCGCCAGCGCAACTGCAAGCTCGTCCATCGCGGTCTCAAGACCGAACGATCCGCTGGATTCGCCGGGCGCGCGCATGTATGTCGGCGCACCGACGTTCAGGCGCACCAGTTTGTGCCCGATATCGACGTTCGCGCAGGAATAGAGTAACGAGGGCGATGCGCCCGTCGGCTCCATGAATTCATCGTTCATCGATGTATGGTTGTGCGCCTGGTGCTGCAGGGCGACAAGCTTCGCGCCTCCCGCAGTCGCCAGCACGTTGGCCTGACGCGTCTCGGGACGGTGCCCGACCGAGGTCCACATCTGTCGGCGAGTCAGTGCCAGGCGAACTGGTCGCTTGACCACCCGCGCCGCCATCGCGGTGAGCACCGTGTGCGGCCACGACTGGCCCTTGCATCCGAAGCCGCCACCGACGAAAGGATCGATCACGCGCACGTTTTCCGGCAACAAGCCGAATTGCTCGGCAAGGTTCTGCGCCGTGTTGCCGACACCCTGGGTGGCGTCGTATACCGTGAGCTTGTCACCGTCCCATATGGCCACGGTGGCGTGCGGCTCCATCGGGTTGTGATGCTCGGCCGGGGTGCGATAGATCGCGTCGATCCGTGTGGCAGCGCCGGCAGCTGCCTGCGCGAAATTACCGCGCTTCGAGTCCGCCGGCCGGTTCCCGGTATTCGGCGCGAAGGCACCGGCGAGTCGCGCCTCCATGTCGACATCCGGCGTCTCCACCTGATATTGCACGCGCACGAGGTCGGTCGCGTGGAGCGCCTGCTCGACCGATTCGGCGACCACCACCGCGATGGTCTGGCCGCTGTAAAAGATCGTCGGGCTCAGCAGTGCCACGCTGTCGCCGGATGGCGGGACCGACGGGCGCGACATCGCCGGCATGTTCTGGGCAGTGATCACCGCGAGCACGCCGGGCGCGCCGCGCGCTTCTTCGGCGTCCATGCGCTGCACGCGTCCGCGCGCGATCGTGCTCTGCAGCAGCGCCGCATGCGCGAGACGCGGCGCATCGAAGTCGCCGGCATACCGCGCCCCACCCGTGACCTTGAGCACGCCGTCGACGCGGTCGAGCGGCGCACCGACGTACTGGGTGGACGGTGAATCGGCCATGATCGTTCCTCAGGTCCGGGCCACTTCGGTCAGCGCGCGGACAATCGTGCGCTCGGCGAGCTCGATCTTGAACGTGTTGTGCTCGTAGCCTTGAGCGTCTCGCAGCGCCACGTCGGCCGCTCGGCGGAACGAGGCGGCGTCGGGCGCCCGCCCCTGCAGCGCACGCTCGGCCTCCAGCGCGCGCCACGGCTTGTGCGCGACGCCGCCCAGCGCGATGCGCGCCTGCTCGATGGTGCCCGACGGCGCGTACAGCGCGACCGCGGCCGACACCAGCGCGAAGGCGTACGACGCCCGATCCCGCACCTTGAGATAGTGCGAGCGTGCGGCGACGGGCGACGCAGGGAGGTCGACAGCGACGATGAGCTCGCCGTGGCGCAGGTTAGTGTCGACATTGGGCGTGCTTCCGGGAAGGCGATGGAACTCTCCGATCGGAATGGAGCGCGCTCCACCGGGCCCTTGGACGCGCACGACCGCGTCGAGCGCGGCCAGCGCCACCGCCATGTCCGACGGATGAACCGCGATGCACGACTCGCTTTGCCCCAGGATCGCGTGAATGCGGTTCTGCCCTGTGATCGCGGGACAGCCGCTGCCGGGCGAGCGCTTGTTGCACGCAAACGCAGTGTCGTAGAAATAGTAGCAGCGCGTACGCTGCAGCAGATTGCCGCCGGTGGTGGCCATGTTCCGAAGCTGAGGGCTTGCGCCGTTGAGCAGCGCCTGGGACAGCACCGGATATGCCTGCACGATGCGCGGATCCTCGGCCAAATCGCTGTTTCTCACCAGTGCGCCGATGCGCAAACCGCCGCCGGCAAGCGGCTCGATGCCGGTCAAGGGCAGCCGGGTCACATCGACCAGACGCGAGGGCTCCTCGACACCGTACTTCATCAGGTCGACGAGATTGGTGCCGCCACCCAGAAACCGCGCGTACGGGTCTGCTGCGAGCAGACGTACCGCCTCGTCCACCGTGTTCGCGCGTTGATACTCCAGGGGTCTCACGCACGGCCTCCTTCGGTGCCGCGCGCACGCTCGATCGCCGAGCATATTCCGTTGTACGCGCCGCAGCGACAGAGGTTGCCGCTCATCCATTCGCGGATCTGATCGCGATCGCGCGCATGGCCTTCGCGCACGCAGGCCACGGCCGACATGATTTGGCCCGATGTGCAGTAGCCGCACTGGAACCCGTCGAATTCGATGAACGCCGCCTGCATGGGGTGCAGGCGCCCGCCTTGGGCGAGGCCTTCGATGGTGACTACACGCGTCCCCTCGGCCTGCCGCGCGAGCACCAGGCAGGAGTTCACGCGCCGTCCATCGACGTGAACCGTGCACGCGCCGCATTGCCCGTGATCGCAACTTTTCTTGGTACCGATCAGCCCGATGCGTTCGCGCAACGCGTCGAGCAACGTGATGCGTGCGTCGCCGTCGATGCGGTAATCGGTGCCGTTGACGTTGAGCGACGTGGTCCTGCCGCGGGCGGAAGCCGGCGCTGCCGCGCGCACGTCGGCGTCGGCGGCGCGGGCCCAGCGAGGAGACACCCCGGCCGCCACCGCGAGTGCGACTGCGGTGAACAGGAATTCGCGTCGCGTGACGCCGTGCCGGATCCACGGATCCGCGATCGCGTCGAGCAATGCGTGCAGCGCGGGTTGCACGCCAGGCGGGGAGACATTGCGCCAGCGCACGATGCCACCGGCGTCGATGAGGAACACCGCCTGCATGCCCTCGACGCCGAAACGCGCGGCGTTGCGCCTTCCGTCAGCCGAACCACCGGCGCCCTGTGGAAATGCGAGCGATGCAGCGTTCTGATCGTCGAATTCGAAGCGGGCGCGAAAGCCCTCAGATGCCACCAGTCGCGCGCCGCCGGGAATGCATCTTCTGACCGACTCGTACTGAGCGAGGCATTCGCGGCGGGCAGGATCCCAGCCATCGCCAAAGAACGCGAGCAAGACCGGCTGCCCGCGCAGGTCGCGCAGGGAGGCCGCGCTTCCGTTTTCCTCGGTCCAAGTGATGTCAGGGGTCGACTGGCCTACGAGTGGCGCGGCGGGTGAAGGTTGGACGGGGTGATCCACGCTGCACATTTACGCAAGGATCTTGCCATCGTGACCTTGCGGCGCGATGCCTTCCGCAGGGCACGCTCAGCGGTAAGCGTTTCCGGTGGAATGAAAGATTTGCCGGCGCTGCAACGCGTGCCGCCGAGCGTAATGAGCGTGGCCTGCATATTGCGTCTGCAAACGGAATGGATACCGATGCCGGCAACGCGGCCTCTTCCCATCATCAAAAGCCCGACACCGCGGGGTCGATTCTCTACGCCTTGGGCGCGAACGTCGCGATCATGCTGGCCAAAGGCGCGGGCGCCTACTTCACGGGATCGTCGTCGCTGCTGGCGGAGAGCATGCATTCGCTCGCCGACACCGCGAACGAGTTCCTCTTGCTGCTCGGACGCAAGCAGGCGAAGGCGCCCGCCTCCGCGCATCATCCGCTCGGCCACGGGCGCGCAACGTACTTCTGGTCCTTCGTCGTCGCGCTGCTGCTTTTCAACGTTGGCGGACTGCTGTCGATCGTCGAGGGCATACGCAAGCTCGACGACACAACGAGCATTCAGTCTCCGTGGGTGGCGATCGCCATCGTCGCCTTCGCCATGGTCGCCGAAGGCGTCTCATTGCGCATGGCGCTGTCGCAGATCGCCAAGGTGCGCGGGCAGCTGGGCCTGTGGGCGTGGTTCAGAGAAACGCGGCGCAGCGAACTCATCGTCGTGCTCGCGGAAGATGTAGGCGCAGCAGCAGGGCTCTCCATCGCGCTGATCGCGCTGCTGGCCTCGATCATCACCGGCAATCCCATCTACGACGCATGGGGTAGCATCGCCATCGGCGTGCTGCTCATGATCGTGGCGTCGGCGCTGGTGATCGAGACGCGCAGCCTGCTGCTCGGCGAGAGCGCGTCGCCGAAAATGCGCAGGGCGATCCGGCAATTTTTGAATGCGCAGGACGACATCGCCGAGATCCGTGCCCTGGTCACCCTGCAGGAAGGCGAGGATTTGCTCATCGCCGTGCAGGCGCGGATGCGCGCGATGACGCGGCCGGAGGATCTGGTTGCAGCGATCGCACGCTGCAAGCAGGCGCTCAAGGCACACTTCCCGCAGGCAACGTGGGTCGTTTTCGAGCCGGTGAACGGCTCCGACGCAGCGCCGGCGAGCGCCAACCGGCGCCCGTCCGGCAAGTCGCGCCGCGCGTCGCGTGCCAGCCGGAGCCCGGCCGACGCGGCTGCGCTGAAATCACGCGGCTAGTGCGGCTGGTAAGTACCGATCGTTTCCGGGCCCGACCTGCGTCTTCCGATCACGCCATTCTCATCCGAGATCACCACCTCGACACGGCGGTTCTGCTGGCGCCCCGCCGAGGTGTCGTTGCTCGCGACGGGGTAGGCCTTGCCGTATCCGACAATGGTGATACGCGACGGATCGACGTGCATGTCGATGAGCGCATAGCGCACCGCCGCCGCGCGCCGCTCTGAAAGCTCGCGATTGACGAGGTCGCTGCCGACGCTGTCGGTGAATCCTTCGATCGCCACCGTGCGCTGCGGATATTCGGTCAGGAAATCCGCCACCTTCTGGACGACGTGCACGCCGCCGGGCTTCAACTCGGCGCGACCGGTGTCGAACAGCACGTCACTGAGCGTGATGACCATCCCGCGATCGGTTGGCTGAGCCTGCAGCTCGCGCAACTCGGCTGCAAGCAGCCGTGCGCGCGCTTCGGCATCCTGCGTTTGGAGTTGCGACGCGGCGGCCTGCGCCTGCGCGGCCGTCACGTCCTGCCGGGCTGCGGCCGCCTGCTGCTGCGCGTTCTCCGCCTGCACGCGCAGTTCCTCGGCGCGCCGCTGCGCATCGGCCGATTGCACTTGCGCCAGCGCCGCCTCGCGCTGGGCACGCTCGGCTTCACGCGTGCGCGAGACGAGCAAAATACGGTTGCGTTCGGCGTTGGCCGTCTGCACCGCAGCTTCCGCAGCGCGCTGGCGCGCGGTGTCGATGGCAATCGCGGCGCGCTGCTGCGCGAGGTAGGCAAGGTGATCGACGACCCGCGCATCGTCATGATCGCGCCAAGCCGCTTCGGCGCGGCGCAGCGCTTCATCGGCCTGGCCGAGCTCGAGGCCCGCCATCGTCGGCACCTGCGGATCAGTCTGCGCGGTGTGGACCGCGGCGCGCGCGCTGTCGAGCGCGCTGCTCCGCTCGGGAAGGGTGTTGCACGCGGCGAGGGACAGCGCGAGCACGGCGCTGACTGTCGCGACGGTAGTTCGTGTTCGGTGCGAATTCATTGGCTTCTCCTATGCATGAGCGACGACTCGGGTCGCGCCTCACATGGGCTTGCGGTCGAGCTCGGCCTGCAGCGCGCGGATGCTGGCGTCGACCTCGGCGACGGCTCGCTGCGCTTTCACCGAGCGCGCCCTCGCCGCGGCCAGGCGCGCATCGACCTCGGCCTCCTCGGCGAGCGCGCGGGCGCGGGCGTTGTCCTGATCGGCCATCGCCCTCTGCGCAAGCGCAAGCTTGTCCTGTGCGTTGCGAAGTTGGGCCGGCGAGTATTCGCCGCCACCCGCAGCCGTTGCATCGGCGACCGCAGCACGCGCAACGGCGACCTGCTCGGTCGGCGCCGGCGACGTCGCGCAGGCTGCCAATCCCAGCGCGAACAGCGCGACGCCATAGGCTGTTGCGCGCGTTCGATACAAACGTGAATGAATAAGCATGTCCACCTCCATCGCTGTGGCGGGTTCGTCCATGCGATTGCGCATCGACGGCAGCGGCGCGGACAAGTGGAAAGAATTACAAAGCGGTCGCTGCTCGAACCCGGATGTTACGAAGCCTGCAAAACCCGGGCCAGCACAAAAAAAGCGGCGGGGCGTCCCGCGGCCATGCACCTTTGCTCAGCCGTCCCCGGCCGCAGGCGCTTGCGCTGCGATCAGGCCTTCGTGCTTGAGCTCCGACCAGAAGGCGTGCGGAATCGTTGCCCGGCAGTGCGCAATGTTGTGCTGCGCTTCGGTCTCGCTGCGCATGCCGGTGACGACGCTGGCCACCGCAGGATGCGCCAACGGAAACTGAATCGCCGCGGCGGCGAGGTCGACGTTGTGGCGCCGGCACACCGCCTCGATCCTGCGCGTGCGCTCCATGATCTGCGCATCGGCCTCGACGTAGAAAAAAGTCGCTCCCGGACGCGCCCCAGTGGCCAGAATCCCGGAGTTGAACGGCGCCGCCATCAGCACCGAGATGCCGCGGCGCTCGCAGTCCGGCATGAAGGAGTCGAGCGCGGAATGGTCGAGCAGCGTATAGCGACCCGCAAGCATGAAGCAGTCGAAGTCGCCATCGGCGGCGAAGCGTTGCAGGATGCTCCAGTCGTTGACGCCCACGCCAAACGCCTTGATGATTCCCTGCGCGCGAAGGTCGGATAGCGCACGGTGCGCCCCTTCCATCGCCTCGCGATAGCGCTGCTCAACCAGGTCTCCCTGCCAGCGGCGATTGACATCGTGGATCAGCACGATGTCGACCGCATTGGTCTGCATGCGCTGCCAGCTCATTTCCAGCGAGCGCAGCGTGCCGTCGTAGCTGTAGTCGAAGGCGATCTCGAACGGCGACGAGCCGCCGCTGATGCCTTGCGCCGCACCACCCCCCACCGGCTTGAGCAGCCGCCCGATCTTGGTCGATACCACCACGGAGCGCCGGTCGATCGTGCGCAGCGAGGCTCCCAGTCGATGCTCGGCCACGCCCAGACCGTAGAAGGGTGCGGTGTCGAAATAGCGCAGGCCCGCCTGGTACAGCTGCTGGAATGCGCCGCCGATCGCGGCATCCGAATCGCCCATCGAGAAGCTGCCGAAGGGTGCGGTCCCCACGCCGAGCTGCGACACCGAGACGTCACGCCGTCCGATACGACGCTTCGCTGCCGGATCGAAGCTCACGCGCGAAGTTCACACCAGCGTGCGAGCGCGGCGGCTCGCCATGTTGTGCACGTGCAGGTGCGCGCCTGCCTCGATGTCAGCGGTGGCGACGC
Organism: uncultured beta proteobacterium; assembly: GCA_963816915.1. Taxonomy (GTDB): domain Bacteria; phylum Pseudomonadota; class Gammaproteobacteria; order Burkholderiales; family Casimicrobiaceae; genus PALSA-1003. The sequence continues at coordinate 44,704 of CAWFMK010000002.1, read as the reverse complement.
CGATGCACTCGCCATACTTGCGCACCGGCTTGCCCTTTCCCAGCCGGTGCAGCGCGATCTTGTGGCCGAGCGGGATTGGTTCCTGCGCGTCGATACGCAGCACGACGCCGGCGCGCCGCACTCGCAGCGACTCGCCGGAGCGCACGTTGCGAAGGACCACGGCGACGTCGTCGTCGGGGTGGATGACCAGAGCATCCCATCCGTCGTGCGTCGATGCACCCTTCCCGTTCATGGGAGTGTCGAGCGCACCTTCACGCCGGCGTGCTCCTCGCGCAGCTTTAGCAGCGCGCCGACGTCGTCGTCGGAAAGTCCGCGGCGCATGCCCTCTTCCAGGCTGACAAAAGCAGCATGGCCCACCGGAGCGACCACGCCGAGCCCGTCGACCATCTTGAGCGCGAGCCTGCAATCCTTGTGCGCGAGCTTCATCATGAAGCCAGGAGAAAAATCGCCGGCGAGCGGTCGCTTCGGCATCGCGATCGCGAGCGCGTTGTTCCACGCCATCGTGGTGCGAAACACGCTCATCATTGTGTCCAGCGACAGCCCCGACTTGGTGCCTGTCACCAGCGCTTCGATCGATGCCTCAGACACCGCGGTCGCGAGCAGGTTGTTGATGAGCTTCATGGTCTGCCCCGCGCCGAGCTCGCCGCAGTGGAAAAAATCGGTGCCCATGGCGTCGAGCACCGGGCGACAGCGACCGATCACGTCCTCGGAGCCACCGACCATCAACGTGAGCGTCCCGGCGACCGCAGCATCCGCGGTCTTGCCGACCGGGCTGTCGATCATGGCCGCGCCCTTGCGCGCGATCGCCGCGCCGACTCTGCGCGTGGTCTCGGGATCGATGGTGCTCATGTCGATGTAGACCGCGCCCTTCTGAATGCCCTCGACAATGCCGCCCGATCCCAGCGCCACACGCTCGACGTCGGGCGCGTCGGGCAGCATGGTGATCACGATCTCGCTCGCCGCCGCGACGTCGGCGGGCGTCGCACCCGCGCTCGCTCCCGCCGCGACCAGCGACGACACGGCCGCGGGTTGCGTGTCGGCCACGATGAGGGTGTGGCCCTTCTTGATGAGGTTGCGCGCCATCGGCGCGCCCATCGTGCCCAACCCTATGAATCCGACGATCATGGATGTGCGCCTTGGAAAGAGAATAGGAGGACGTTCATGTGCGCTCGCGCCAGTTCTGAAGATCCCACACCGGCGCGCCGCGTAGATCCTTGGCGTCCGGCGTGTTGAACGCCGGCGTGTCGGGTTTGCGGCCGCTCTTGTCGTACGCGGTTCGAAGGAGTGGGGCCGCCAGCGCGAATGCATCGCGAACCTGCGACCACGTGAGCGGCTTCGGAATGAGCTTGCCGTCGACCATGTACTTCGACGTCTCGAGCAACGCCGCGGCGTCGCCCTCGGTGGGCCAGCACCAGCCGCGTGCGAACAGCACGTCGTCCTTGACTACCTGGCTGCCGAGCTTCGGATCGAGCTCCCAGTATTTGCGCGAGAGCTCCGAAACCTGACCCGCGTCCATCGCGGAGAGCTTGGTCACCGCGTCCTGCTGCGCGAGGACGAACGCGATGACGACAGCAGGGTGATTCTTGATGATGTTCGGATGCCCGATCCAGAACGACCGGTGCAGGTAGTAGCCGTCGGGATAAAAAGGCGACTTCTTCACGCTTTCCAGCAGGTGCCCCGCGCCCTCGCCGGCGGGTCCTTTATAGTAACTCTCGGTGTAGCCGAACGAATTCATGATGCCGACCGTTCCGATCTCCGAGCTCGCCTTCAAAAAGGCCGGGTTGATCAGGATCGCGGCGTCCATGCCGGTCGGGATCGTCGCCGCCTGTGCCTGCGTGGGCGTGTTGACGACGGTGATGTTGAACGCCTTGCGGATCTGCATTGCCGAGCTCGAAACGCAGCATCTGCGTCAGCACGTTGTAGGGATCGCCACCGAGCAGCGCTCCGACAGTCTTGCCCTTGAGGTCGGCGATGTTGCGGATCGGCGAATCCTTGCGCGTGGCGAGCACGAAGCGAAAGTGGCCTTCGCCCACGGTGAGCAGCTGGATCGGCTGGTTCTGCGCAATCAGGCGCACGATCGGCGTGTTGCCCCACATGCCGAAATCGAGGTTGCCGGAGACAAAGGCTTCCACCATCGGCAGCGCGGACGGATAGTCGCGATAGTCGATCGTGAGGTCGTAGCCCGCGTCGGAAGCGAAGCGCTCGAACGTCTTGTTGGCGATCATGTATTGCGTCACCGGCGAATTGCCGGCGGCCCAAGGCTGCCGTCCGACCGACACCTTGAGTGTCTGACGGCCCTGGCCGCGCACCAGCGCAGGTGTCGCGAGGGACAATGAAGCGGCCCCGGCGGCGGTCATGAAGCGTCGACGCGAAGCGCGCTTGCGGTCGTTTTCGATGGACATCGGTCATTCCTCCTTGCAACGATCATGTGACGATGGCGCGATACGCCTCGTCACGGATAAGGCTCCAGATGTGCTGGCTCAGAGCCTGGAATTCGGAACTGGCGCGCGTCGCGTCGTTGCGCGGGCGCGGCAGTGGAACATCTATGAGCGCTTTCAGGCGCCCCGGATGCGTCGTCATCACGGCGATGCGATCGGCGAGGAACACCGCCTCGTCGATCGCGTGCGTGATGAAGACGACGGTGCGGCGATCGCTCGGCGGGCGATCCTGGCCCCAGATGCGCAGCAATTCGTCCTGCAGGATGAGGCGCGTCTGAGCGTCGAGTGCGGCGAGCGGCTCGTCCATGAGCAGCACGTCGGGCTCGATCGACATGAGGCGTGCGAGCGCGACGCGCTGGCGCATGCCGCCCGAGAGCTGATGCGGATACTTGGTCTCCGCGCCGGTGAGCCCGACGAGCTCGATGCAGCCGCGAACCCGCGCCTCGCGCGATGCGCCGTCGAGCTCGCGACCGGCAGGCCCGTGGCGAAGGCCGAACTCTACATTGCCGCGCACGGTCTGCCACGGGAACAGCGCGTAATCCTGAAACATGACGCCGCGCTCGGGACCTGGCGCGACGATCGGGCGCTCGTCGATGCTGACCCGGCCGCTGCTCGCCCGCTCCAGCCCCGCGAGCACGTTGAGCACCGTGGTCTTTCCGCATCCCGACGGACCGACGATGACCAGGAACTCGCCCTGCCTCACGTCCAATGTGAAATCCTGGACAGCGACGGTGACGCGCGCATCGGCGGCTTCGAAACGCTTGGTGACGCTTTGCATGCGCAGCTTGACCGGCAGGCTCATGGCGCCATCCACGGCATCGCCAGGCGCATGCCGAGGCGCAGCATCCGATCGAGCAGGAGCGCCACCAGCCCGACCGCGATCATGCACACGACAATGCGGTTGAGCTCGATGCTGTAGGCGTAGAACACGAACATCATTTGTCCGATTCCGCCCGAGCCCCCGCCGCCGGCCTTGGCGCCGACCGCGAGCTCGGCGGCGACGATGGCGGTCCACGCGACGCCCATCGCGATGCGCAGGCCGACCGCGATCGCAGGCAGCGTGCCGGGGACAACCACGGTACGTAGAACGCGCGCGCGGTCCAGGCCCATGGTCCTCGCCGCGCGCAGGAGCGTGGGATTGATGCGCTTCACGCCGGCCACGGTGTTGATGACCATCGGGAAAAAAGCCGCGTAGGCCACGATGACCACCGCGCTAAGCGTGCCCGTGCCGAGCCACAGGATGGCCAGTGGCAAAATCGCGATGGCGGCGATCGGACGAAAGCTCTCGACCACCGGATCGACGTTGCGCTCGACGCTGCGATACGATCCCATCGCCAGTCCCAGCGGAATCGCGGCGGCGGCGGCAAGCGCGAATCCCGCGAACACGCGACCCAGACTTTGCAGAATCGCAAGTGGCAGATCGCCCGATGCGATGAGGTCGACCGCGGCGGCCGCGACGCGGGTCGGCACCGGCGTGCGCGGATTGCCGACGGCGATGCCCCAAGCCTGCCAGATCGCAAGCAGCGCCAGGGGCAAAGCGATGCCGCGCATCCAGCGCGCAGAGGTGGTCGCCGTCACGAGTGACCCAGGTCCGCCGACCACGGCGTGAGCCAGCGTCCGAGCGCGCGCACCAAGCTATCGCACAGGTAGCCGAGCGCACCGATGGTCGCGATGAATGCCATGACTTGCGGGGTCATCAGGAGCTCGCGATACCACTCGACGGCGTAGCCTACGCCGCTCGGTGCCCCGATGAGCTCGGCTGCCACCACCGCCGTCCACGCCGAGGCAACGCCGAGGCGAAGCGCGACCATCAACGCGGGCAGCGCCGCAGGAACGACCACGTGGGTGACGATCTTAGCTCGCGGTATGCCCATCGTACGCGCCGCGGCGATGAGCGATCGATCCACGCCGCGCACGCCCGCGACGGTTCCCAGCAGGATGGGGAAGAACGCCGCGTAGGTCATAATGAACACCGGCAGCGCGTTGCCGATGCCGAAGATGAAAAGTGCCAGCGGGATCCACGCGATGCCGGAAATCGGCCTGAACATCTCGACGGTCGGATCGATCGCCTCATCGAGGGTGCGGCTCAATCCCATGAGCAATCCGAGCGGGACCGCGAGGGCGGTCGCGATGGCCATGCTCTCCAGCATGCGCGCAAGGCTGGTGCCGGCTTGCTCGAACAGCTCGAGATCGCGCGCGAGGCCCACCAGCGCCTCGAGGACCGCGCGCGGCGACGGCAGCAGGATCGGATTCGCGGTCCACAGCGCGACCAGCGCCCACAGGGCCGCGAACACCAGCATCGTGCGCAGATAAACGGCCACGCTGCCGATCCTCCCGCGCAGCGCCGTCAAAGCGATCCTCCGACGCGGATGACCGATTCGCCGGTCTCGCCGAGCAGTTCACCCCAGGTGCGCGTGCCGGAGCAGACATCGAGCAGCAGCGCGAACAGGCGATCGGCGGCGGCGTCGATGTCCTCGCGGCCGGCGAACACCGCGCTCGCGTCGAAATCGATCTGTGTGCCGAGGTGCGCGTTGGTATCGGGGCGCGCACTGATCTTGATCGTCGGCGCGATCGCGCTGCAATAGCTGTTGCCGGCGCCGGTGGTGAAGAGCATCGCCTGCGAGCCGGCGGCGGCGAATCCGGTCATCGATTCCGGGGAGAAGCCCGGCGCATCCATGACGTAGACGCCGGGCGACGATGGCGCCTGCGCGACGGCGAGCAGTCCGGCGATCTTGCGGCTTCCTCCCTTGGCGATCGCGCCGAGCGATTTTTCCTCGATCGAGCTCAGGCCGCCGCGAATGTTCTCGGCGCCGGGATTGTTGCCGGTGAGATCGAGGCCCGCCGCGGCGACGGCGCGCTCGCGCCGCTGCACCGCTTCGACAATCGCTGCGCCGACCTGCGGCGTCGCCGCGCGCGCGGCCAGGAGGTGCTCGGCGCCCAGCCATTCGATGGTTTCACCAAACACCGCGCTGCCGCCGGCGTCGGCCAGCCGGTCGACGATCGTGCCCGCCAAAGGATTCGACACCAGCCCCGAGGTCGAATCGGAATGGCCGCATTCGACCGCGAGGAACAGCGATGCGAGCGGCGAGATTTCTCGGCGCAGCCGGGACGCGTCGCGAGCCAGCGATGCCGCCAGGCGGATGCCACGCAGCGACAGCTCGAGCGCATCCTCGTGAACGTCATCGAGCGCCACCGTGGCGACCGGCTTGCCGGCGGACGCGATCGCGTGCGCAATCTCGTCGGTCGTCGGACGATCGGCACCGACCACCAACGTCGCAGCGACATTCGGATTCTGTCCGAGCCCGACCAGCTGCGCGCTGTGCGCGCGGCGATCATCACCGTACTGGCCACGACCATAGCTCGAGGCGAAAAGCACCGTTCCCGAAACACCGTCGGCGATGCGCGCGGCCGCGCGCGAGACGAGGCCGTTGAGGCCCAGGATCAGCACGTGATTGCGAACACCGCAACGGCCATCGTCACGACGATAGCCGGCGAACGTGGCCTCGCCGCGAATCGACAACGCTCCTCCTGTGGCGGATCTGCAGCGCCGATCCGCGTGACCTGATTTCGCCGTATGGTACAACGACCGGGCGCGCGATCGTCGTCGCGGCCACGAACTGGCAATGACGCCGGCAACGCAAGCGCGATCCACGCACGTGCCGTCGAGACGTCGCGCGCGTAAGACTTGGCCTACAGCACTTTCCGCATCCGCCGATGGTGGCGACGGCGTGGTCGCAATACATTGACTCCTCCTCAGTCTTGCCGCAGGAGGCTGTCATGCCGTATCGAGACATATCCGATTTACCGAAAGCCCAGACCGACCAGTACAACGCGCATCAGAAGCTGGCGTTCCTCAAGGCATTCAACAATGCGTACGAGGAATACGGCGGCGACGAAGGTCGCGCATTTGCGGTTGCGCACACCGCAGCCAAGCGCGCAGGCGACAAACCCGGGCCCGGCTAGCGCTGCGCCGCCGCAAGGCGCGTGAGGAGGTCAACCTCGGCGCAGCCGCTGCGGGCGAAGGACGGAGTCTGACAGCAGAATCAGACCGCGCCCGATAGTGGGCACGCGGTCGCACGCGAATACTTTAGCCCACAGCCGGGATCCCCGGCGAAGGGCGAACGTGGTCGGACCGCACGCGAAATCCCTGTTTCTAGCAACCCTCGCGTCGTTGGTGATGCTCACCTCGCCCGGGCGCGCCATCGCAGCGCCGGTCGTGGAGGTCGTTCCCGCTGCGCCGCGCACGATGGAGCCGGTATATGTCCGCATGTTGTCTGACGCCGGGACGCGTCACGGCTACAGCGCTACCGTCACGATCGACGGCAGTACCATTGTCGTGCACTTCGTCGAGCAGCCGGATTCCCCGGCCTACGACTACGATGTGTCACTCGGGAACTTCGGGCCGGGCACCTATAACGTCCAGGTTGTCGGCGACGTTCCAGGACGCCAGCTCCGATTCAACGTGGCATCGCAGACCGACGCCATCCCGGTAACGGATCCGCCGTTCCTGCCGTCCGCAGCGCCTGCGGATTTCCGCTGAAGAGGTGTACGGCAGTTGCAAATCGCCCGGTGGAGGCGCGGCGACGATGTGACGAGAGTGGGTCGCCCCGCTGGAAGATGGGGTGGCTGATGGGATTCGAACCCACGACAACTGGAATCACAATCCAGGACTCTACCGCTGAGCTACAGCCACCATCGATCGTGCCGCATCGTCGCGCGAATTATACCAGCGCAAGACGGCCTTGGCTCCAGTGTAGGGACGACGTCGACCCGTTCAGCGCGCTGCTCGGTGTGGCGCCACACGAATAGTCAACACCTTATCTGGTGGTGGCGATACATGGCGCGCCCGACAGGACTCGAACCTGTTACCCCCGGCTTAGAAGGCCGGTGCTCTATCCGAATGAGCTACGGGCGCGCGGGCTGCTTGGAGCAAGTGCTTTGCGGACTGCGGCAACCTGCGCGAGGGCCGCGTCCGGGGTCGCAATTCTAGCAGAGGGGTTGGACGCGACGCCGCAGCGGCGCTCCGTTTTGTAGCAAAATGAGCCTTGCGCAGGCGGCGCACTTGACGCTGCCGCTCATCCCGCCACGAGGACGCATGAATTCATCCGCGCCGCTACGCAAGACCGCTGCCCAGGACGATTGGCCCTTCGATCTCGAGCCCCTGACGCCCAAACTCGGTGCGCGCATTCACGGCGTGGAGCTGGCGCGCGACGTCGACGATGCGATGTTCGAGGCGATCTACCGCGCGTTCCTGCGTTATCAAGTGCTCCTGTTTCCGCCACAGGATCTGCCGCCCGCCGCGCAGGTGGCGTTCGCCCGCCGCTTCGGCGAAGTCCAGGTGCACGTGATGAACCAGTACCAGCCCGACGGGTTTCCGGAGATCTATCGCCTGTCGAATCTCGACGAGAACGGCAAGCCCAACGGCAAGCACCCGGACAAGGGAACGCTGGCGTGGCACACCGACGGATCGTGGCGGCGGGTCACCGGCCAGGCGACCATCATTTACGGAGAAGTCGTCGCGGGGAACGGCGGCGAAACGCATTTCTGCGACATGTACGGCGCCTACGAGCGCCTCACGCCCGCGTGGAAAAGACGCATCGACAGCCTGCGCGCCGTGCATAACCTCGACTTTTCGCGCACGCGCCGTCACGGCATCGACCTGATGACCGCGGCGCAGCGCGCCGAGGCGCCGCCGGTCGACCAACCGGTGGTCCGAACGCATCCGCAAACCGGCCGCGACTGCCTTTATCTCGGCGACCATGCCGAATACATCGTCGGAATGCCGTACGACGAGGGTCGCGCCTTGATCGAGGAGCTCAACGAGATGGCCGTGCATCCCGATCTCACCTACGAACACCGGTGGCAGGTGGGTGAGCTCATTGTCTGGGACAATCGCTGCCTGATGCACCGCGCCACTGCCTACGATCCGGCGAAGGATGCGCGCGTGGTCCGTCGCTGCACGGTCCTCGGCGAGATGCCCGAGCGCAGGACCGCCCCGGTGTCCTAGCAGGCGCACTGCACGCCCAAACGCGTCGTCGCCTCGCCGGATGTCGATTCCGGCGGGTCCCGATCGACTAGGGTTGAAGGACCGTCCAGCGCGAGCGCATCGTCAGGCGCTGGCGTAGTCCAGCACAAGCCGCGAGGCGGCTCGATCGAGGACGGATGTTCCGGAACCCAACGAGGAGAACACAGCGATGAGATTCATGGTGATGGTGAGAGCGACGAGCCAGTCGGAGTCAGGCGCATTGCCCGATGAGAAACTCCTAGCGGACATGGGCAAGTTCAACGAAGAGCTGGTGAAGGCCGGCGTGATGATGGCCGGTGAAGGATTGCAACCCAGTTCCAAGGGCGCACGGGTTCACTTCTCGGGCGCAAAGCGCACGGTGATCGACGGACCGTTCGCGGAAACCAACGAGCTGATCGCCGGATTCTGGATTTTCAAAGTCAACTCGAAACAGGAGGCGATCGACTGGGTCAAACGAGCACCGAACCCGTTTCCGGGCATCGAATCCGACGTCGAGATCCGGCAGATCTTCGAGGCCGAGGACTTCGGCAAGGAATTCACGCCCGAGCTGAGGCAGGCGGAGCAGCGCATTCGTCAAACCATCGACGCCAGAAAGTAGCGCTCGACGATTCGGCACAATACCGTCAATACGCCACGCTATTTCATCAAGACGATTCCAAGAAAGGATTCATCATGAGCGGCCCCGATCCCTATCTGTTTTTCAACGGCAACTGCGCGGAGGCGATGCGCTTTTACGAGCGCACGCTCGGCGGCAAGATCGAGATGATGATGACTCACGGTCAGGCGCCGCAAGCGGAGAAGATGCAGGGCGATCCGAATCGGATACTGCACGCGCGGCTGTCGCTCGATGGCCGCATTTTCATGGCGTCCGACGCGATGGAAGGCCATCCCTACGAGGGAATGCACGGCTTTTCGTTGTCGCTGACCTATCCGGCGGTGGAGGAAGGTAGGAAAATCTTTAGCGCATTGTCGGAAGGCGGACAGGTGCGCATGCCCTTCGACAAGACTTTCTGGGTCGAAGCCTTCGGCATGTGCGTCGATCGCTTCGGCACGCCGTGGATGATCAACGCCGGCAAGCCGGCCATGTGATCGCGTCGTCGCCGGACACGGCCGCTCGCCGTACCACGAAAAATGAGCCAGCGCAGAGCACGCGCTGGCTCATCAAGGCTTTAGTGATCCGCTTGTTTTACTGCCAGCCGAGTCCGCTGAATCCCGGCCAGAACCCCCATGTCACTGATGCATCCTGCTGGTCCGCCAGGCTCATCTGCTTGTCCTGCTTCTGCGAGACCGACTCGACGCTGAAGGTCGGCAGGTTGCTCTGCGCGCGAAGCTTCTGATAGGCCTGGTATTCCTTCTCGGTGCCGACATAGATCCTGCTCTTGTCCTTGTCGGGATAGACGAAGTAGTTCTTGCCGGTCTGCGAAACGACGCTGACCTGTCCCGGTGTCAGCCGTGACAAGTGGTCGAGCTGTTGCGGCGTCGTCGCCACGAGAGTCTTGAATCCAGCGGTTGTGAGCATGCTCTCGACCTGCGGGCGCGCGGTCGGCACCGGCGTGTAGGCCGCGCATGCTGCAAGGGCCACGCAGACGACAAGGGTGGCAAAAGCGAACGGTTTGAGCAAAGGCTTCATCGCGATGTTTCCTCGAGGACGGACTACTGTGGTCACAAGCCGGCGCTCGCTACTCCACGCTCCGAGTGTAGGGTAACCCATCAAAACTTGGCGAGTCGAGCCGGGCTCGTGTGGCGGAACAGCGCTAGGGCGCCACGTCGGCGGTGCCGATCGCTGGCGGAACGGCGACCATCGTGGCGCCTACGTCCCTGAGGAGGCGCTTGAATTCGGGGGACTCGAGGATGATTGTCCCCGCCGCAGCGCGCAAACGGTCAACGGCCTCGGGCGGCAACACGAACGACGTTGGCTGCTGGTTCAGATACTCGAATTCGGCCTTGTCCTTGAGTGCAGGAAAAGACACGTCGATGGCATAGATTTCGGCATCGGGCATGCGCAGCGCCGCGGCAACGGCCGGATCCTTGTTCGCCGCCATTGCGGGAGAGTTCCGGACCAGGCGCGCGGAACTCCACTGCGCCGCGGTGTCCTTCAGGAGCTCGGTCGCCTCGAATGAGAAAGCATCGATCGGCGTGCCCGCCGATTTGAGCAGGATGTCGAACGTTCCGGGCGAGTCCTCATGCTGGTCCCAATTGGTCGGCGGCGACGAAAGCGAGTTGACGATGAACACAATGACTCTGCGCGCGTTGCCCAGCGGCGTCTTCATCCCGATCTCGTGCAGAGCCTCGACGATCTCGAGCGCATCGAGCACCCCACGCATGCCGACGTTGTCCGACACGCCGCCGTCGACGAGGTGGATGTAGGGACGGTGCACACCGTCGGCGTAGGCCTCCTCGGACCTGAGCGAGCGAATCGCCCGCGCCGCAGGGCGGGGAGGGTTGTCCGACTCGATGAACAGCTTCACCCAGTCCGGAGTGGCCCGCTTGCAGGTGCCGCCGTAATTATTGACCGTCACCGAGGAGAGGAGCACCGGAACCGCCGACGAGGCCGCCGCCGCGCGCGATAGCGGCACCGCATCGAGATCGGAGCAGATGACGTCGAACAGGCGTTGCGTGAACACGAAGCGCGACCCGGTCGAAATGTCGGTTGCCGACGCAAGGATCATCGGTCCAGCGCCGCGGTTGAGATCGCCGAAGGTCGCGCCATGAAAAAGTATTTCGTCGTACAGCTGGGCCGCCAGCTCGGAACGGCCCCACCCCGTCGACCACAGATTCCCCCAGTAACCTGGACTGAAGGTGCGCGCGATGATCTCGCGCTGCACGTTGCGCTTGAGAAAGGCTTGTTCGTAAATGTCAAACAGCTTGTCGCCGTACAGACCGTACGCCAGCGCGGTAAAACTGCCGCCCGAGACGCCGGTGATGAGGTCGACTTCATCGAGCAGGCGAACCTTGTTGCCTTTCGGTCCGACTACCTCGGTGCGACGCAGGAACTCAAGGACACCGTAGGAAAACGCTGCCGCGCGCGTGCCGCCCCCCGAGAACGCGAGAATGACGATGTTGTCCTTATCCTTTGCTTGAGCCTGACGCGCCTCGAAGCGGTAACCGTTGCTCGGCTCAGTCAGCGTGATCGGCGGGTTGATCGGGCGCGTGGCGCAGGCGCCGAGCGCGATCGCGCACGCCGCGAGAACCAGCGGTCGAATTCGCATGGGGAACGATTCTCCTGAACGTTGAACGGCATGGCCGGCGCACCAGCCCTGTCGCTAAGGCGTGACGACCTTCCAGCCGGGTCCCGGATCGAAGGTCGTCATCGCAGCGCCGAGCTGTGCGGAATTGTTGCCGAGGTTCTTCTCGAAAATCTTTCCGTTATTGCTGACGATGAACGTCATCACGCCGCTTTCACCATACGTTGCGGGATACGCGACCATGGCAAAGCCGGCGATCATGCGACCATTGATGACATAGCTGTAGGCGCCTCCAGGGGCGTTCTTGCCCTGGCTGGAAAGGATGCGGAAATAGTATCCGCGGTAGGGATCGCCGCCCTTGTGACCCTTGAGATAGCCGTCGCTCTGCGCGATGAGCGGACCGAAGGGGCTCGCCTCTTCGCCCTTGCTTTCGTCCGCCGGCCAGTAGAGCCCGTCGTGCTTGCCGGGAGCGCTCCCGAGTTTCTGCGCATACTGCAACACCCCGTCCCCGTCACGATCGCGGGTGGCGTATTGACGCTGCGCATCGATATAGGCGTTGAGCACCGTGATCGCGTTGCGCTCGTTGGCGCCGATGCGTCGATTGAAGATTTCGGCTTCGCCGTCCTCGGTGGCGAAGCGCCAACGTCCGCCAGTGCGTACCAGAGGTATCGGCACCGGCCACGCTGCGTCGCCGATGAACAGCGTTCGCCGATCGGGGCCGGAATCTCCGAGATTGTGATAAACCTGCATGCGCGCGAGCACCTCGGCGCGTGTCGCCGAATTGGCGGCACGGTCCGACGTCACGACGAGATTCTTATGGCTCTCGCCGAAAATCGCCAGCATGGCCGCGTCGTCATCCGCCTTCAGCGCGGTCATCAGTGCAGTCACGGCCTCTTCAGGCGTGGCAAACGTCTGCTGTTCCGCGGCCAGGCTCGTCACCGGCAATGCGAACAGCAACAACAACGCCATACGGCGAATGATTGGAGACATGACCGAACCGTTCATGAAGAGCGCCTTGTCGATTTGTGTGCGAGATTCATCGGGCCTAGCGACGACCACCGCCACCACGGCCGCCGCCGCCACCTCGACCACCGCCGCCACCACCACGAGCGCCGCCACCACCTGACCGTGCGCCCCCGCTCGGCGCCTGACGCGCCCCACCGCTTGACATCGAGCTGCGGCTGGCTGCGCCGCGCGAGCTGTCGGCTTGCGCCTGGCGCCCGGACCCGTAGCTGCCGAATGCGTCTCCTCCACCGCCGCGGTTCGCACCGCCGCCACCATAGTCGCCGCGCGGCGATGCGCTGGCAGAATTACGCGCCGCCGCCGCACTGCCGCCACCTGCTCCCATGGACTGCGCCGACGTACGCTGCGCACCGCCCGCCGAGTTGAAGCCCCCTGCGCCCCCGGCACGGGTGTCGCCGACGCGGCCGGTCGATCCGGTGGACCTGCTCACCTGGCCCGGCTGCTTGTTCGATTTCCAGGCCGTGTTACCCGCATTGGCGCGATTCGCATTGTTGATGTTGTTGCGATTGATGTTGCCGGAATTGATATTGGTGTTGCGGTTGATCGTGATGTCATTGTTGCCGCCCCAGCCATAGCGAGCGCCGCTCCAGGCAGCGCCGATCGCGGCTCCCCAGATGATGCCCGTCGCCAACGCCGCGCCGGGTGCGTAGGGGTAGTAATACGAAGGGTACGGCGTGGGGTAGTAAGCGTAGACCGGCATCGGGCTGGCGACGACCACGGTGGCCGGGTTGTACTGCGGCACGTAGATCACCTGCGGATCGGCAGGGACGATCTTGATCACTTCTTTTTCTACCTCGACGATCTGCTTGCCGTCGGTCTTGAGATTCCCCGCGGATTGCGTCTTGCGGCGAAACGCCTGGATCGCATCGAGGACGGCTCCCTGGTCGGCGACGACGGCTTCGCCCAATGCGCTGGTCCAGTCGAGATCGCTGCTCATCATCTTCACGATGTCGGGATAGTTGAGCAGCGTTTTCACCGCGTCGTCCCAATTTTCGTTGAGCGGCAGGTTGGGATCCGACTTGCGCTTTTCGAGAAATCGATCGGCCTGCACGAGCTGCAGCGGTTCGGTCGAGGCAGGCAGCACGACCGCAACCAGATCGTCCGGGTACAGCGCGATCGGGCCGACCAGGCTTTCGAGCTCGCCGGCGGACAACGCGGGGGCCGGCGCACCTGTCGCTGCCGGGGCCTGCGCGACCGCGTGCGCTGCAAACACGATTGCAATCCCGGCGGCGAGCAGAACGGACCACGGGGAGCGTCCACGCACGGCTGCTGTGGATCGGTTCATCTGCATTGATGCGGACTCCTGATTTCGCGCAGACCGCTGCGGTCAACGGTCGAGTGATTTACTAGGGTACAACGGTGCCTACTCGCATGCAGCGTGACTACCGTCCGCGTTACGACGTGGGTTTCGATTTCCGGCCAGGCGCCGCCGGCGGAAGATAGCCCGACACGCGGCACTGCCGCGCATCGATCCTTTTCCCACCCTCGAAGCGAGTCAGCGTGCAGGTAATGACCTGGCCCTCCGCCTCCAGGCGATCGAGCCGCAGCCGTACCGTGGCAAGCGGCACCCCCATCTCCTTGGCGATTTCCAGATCGAGGCGCTGACCATATTTTTTCAAGCACTCCAGGGTATCCATCACCGTTCGCACCTTGAATGAGTTGCACGCAAAAAAACAGCACACCGGCGAGATGGGCCTGCCTTGATCGCCGGGGCTGGATGTATTCTGGAATGGGTAGGCGTTACTCGGACAACTGCACCGCTCTGATCGTGGCACTCGCGGCCAAGACCGCGGTCCGTGCTCGCGACCCGGTCCAACCAACCGGCATATCACCGCCGTCTATTCCAAGGGGCCGTATTGTAAGGCTTTATCGCCCCGCGTGCCCCTGATTCGGGTCAAAAAGGCCAAATTGCGGGCCGGCGACGCGCCACGCATGGGCCACTCGCGGATCGCGTCGGGTGCTCGACCAGCCTGTTTGTTGAGTTAGGATATTTGCTTAACCGCGACGCAGGCCAAGGACGCGGATCGGCGCCCATACCCAACCCGCGAGGGAAGGAGGCATCCCATTGAAGCCCCAACCTTTCGTCGAGAGATTGATCGGGGTGGCAAACCAGAACGAGGTCACTGTCGCGATCCGAGAGTGATCGGCAAGCGGGTGCGCCTAGTCCGTAGGCTGGATAGCGGACAGCGGACGCCCCCGATGCTTGGAATAAGCGAGCCGACGTCTTGTTAGTATGGTCGTAGTGGCTTTCCAGCCGGCTTGTCGGCGAGCAGCCGCGGTAACCCCGGATTTTCGGCGCAGATGACCTCCCACACTTTGGCAATTCGCGGGCGACTCGTCGCGGCGCTGTTCGGCACATTCGCGGTCGTACTGCTGTCGAGTTGCAGCACGACGCCGCCGGGCTCGCAGATGAGCCCTCCAGCGCCCGGCGCGAGCCAGGAAACCGCCGGCCTGGAGAAGATCTATGCCGATCTTGGAAAGGCCGGTGCAAAAGTCTACGCGCTGACCCCGCAATCATCCGCAATCCGCATCTATGTCTTCCGCGCTGGCGCTTCGGCCCGGTTCGGACACAATCACGTGCTATCCGCGCCGGACTTCACGGGATTCGTCTACCTGCCCGACAGCGGTCTGTCCGGTGCGCGTTTCGATCTCGAATTCCGTCTCGATCAATTGGAGGTCGACAACCCCGCGTACCGGTCGAACCTTGGCCAGGCCTTTTCCACCCCGGTTCCGCAGGACGCCGCCCAAGCCACGCGCGAGAACATGCTCGGCGAGAACAATCTGCAGGCAGCGCGCTTTCCCTGGGTGCGCATTCACTCGCTGCAGGTCGCGGGCGAAGCGCCCAAGTTAGCCGCCAGGGTGCAGGTCGAGCTGCACGGGCAGGCACGCGAAATGGACGTGCCTCTGACCGTCGAAGGATTGCCGCAGAGCATTTCGGTCAGCGGCTCGCTGGTGCTGCGCCAGTCCGATTTCGGCGTGCGCGCCTACTCGATCCTGGGTGGCGCTCTGGCGGTTCAGGACGAGGTCGTGATCGACTTCAAGCTTGCCGGCGGCTGAGCCAGCGTCGCCCGTCTTTTTCTCTCGGCGAAAACCACTCCGTGCTCGAGGCACGCGTCGTGACCGGGGCGAGCCCGCACCGCCGGCCCACGTGCCTGATCGACGAAGCGCGCGAGCGCCGCCAGGTCGAGCTTCACGCTTCGCGCCTGCACCTCGAGAACGCCTTCTTGCTGGAACCGCGAGAACAGGCGGCTCACCGTTTCCAGCGTGAGGCCTAGGTAACTTCCGATCTCCTCGCGAGTCATCCGCAGGACGAATTCGAACGAGGAGAAGCCGCGCATCTGATATCGCCGCGAAAGATCCAGCAGGAACGCCGCCAGGCGTTTCTCGGCGCGCATGGTCCCGAGCATGAGCATCAGTGCATGCGCGCGTGCACTTTCCTGCGCCAGCAGCCTGTGCAGGTTGTGTCCGAAGCACTCGCTGGTTCTCGCCAGATCCTCGATCCTGTCGAACGGCAAAAGGCAGACCTCCATGTCCTCCAGCGCCGTCGCCTGGCACTCGTGGAAGGCGCTGCCGATGCCATCGATGCCGACGATGTCTCCTGTGATGTGGAAGTCCACGATTTGGTACTTCCCATCCTTTCCGAGGAGCGTCGTTTTGCACGAACCGCTGCGCACAAGGTAGAGCCTGCGGAAATTTTCGCCGATCCGATAAATCGCGGCACGGCACTTGATGCGCAGGCGCTTGGCGCTCAGCCGCTCTAGACTTTCGACAGCGACTTGATCGAGCCCGGCCGACAGGCATGACAGATTTTCGGAAGTCCAACGCGTCTGTGGCACGCTGGGCTCGCTTACCAGCTCGCTCGATAGCTTGCCGGTGCCAGCGGCGGGTGTCGCGATGCTGGTAGGTAGGGCGGTCGTGCCGTGGACGAGCACTCGCATGCTCCCGGTTGCAAGGCGGTGGAGACTTCCCGTGCGCGCTCCGTAGACGGCCGCTTCGTAGACCCACTCATCCAGCATAGCCCTGATCGGTTATGTGCGCTACAAAACTTTGGCCGCCGGTCAGGGCGAGTGCTTCGGCGACGGCGAAGCGCGCGGCCTCAAGCGGAGACGTCAGGGGCTTCTGACGCGACGAAACAGCGCGGCTGCGACGCAGTCCGCCGACGAATCGCCCTGTCTTGATCCGGGTCAAGTCATCGCCGAAATAACGCGAGTAGCGTGCTTGAACGATGTCTAGCAAGTTCCAGGGGATAGGACGTGATCTCGCATTGCCCTTCCAGAGGCGCCAGTGATGTTTGACGAGCTCGTCGGCAGCGTCATGCAACGCGAGAAAGCGCTCAAGGTATTGCCGGAGAGCAGCGTCAGCACGGCCGCCGAGCTCATGGCCCGCGAGCGCGCCGGTGCGGTGCTGGTGCTGGAAGGCACGCGTTTGGTCGGGATTCTGACCGAGCGCGACATCGTGCTGCGAGTGGTCGCCGCCGCGCTCGACCCGCGGGCAACTTCCGTCGCTCAGGTCATGACTCCCGGACCGGTCACAGTCGATGCGGAAAGCTCCTTCGGATGCGCCCTGCTGATCATGCAAGAGGGCAGTTTCCGTCACCTGCCGGTCGTTCGATATGGCGAACTTGTTGGAATCGTTTCATCGCGCAGCGCGATGGATCCGGCGCTGGAGGAGTTCGTCGCCGAAGCTGCGCGGCGAAAGCATTTCGAGGCGCTGCGGAACAAGTCGCGGTCGTGAATAACGGCGGCGGCGCCGCCATCGCACCTGCTATCGCTTTTTTGCGCATCCGCGACGGCACCTACGTCGATTACGACGCGAAGATCAACCGCACGCGCCGGTATACCCGCAGTCGGTGCAAAAGTCGCATCCGTCCTTGCGGATCATCGCCTTGTTACCGCATTCCGGGCATTTCTTGCCGGGAAGCGTCTCGAGCGCGCCGCGTTGCGCCTGCTCGGCAAGCGGCACCGCCAGTATGCCGGCCTGCTCGACCGGGTAGCCCTGCTCGCTGAGTATGCCCAGCATCGCGTAGCGATGGATCATCAGCCGCGCGAGATAGGCAATGGTCGACGGATACGTCTGCGCCTTGTCCGATCCTGGCGTGCGTGCCATGAATGCGCCGTTAGGTTCGCCATAATTGAGCAGCTTGCGCAGCTTCATGCCGATCCATGCCGGATCGTAGACGCGCATGTCGAGTGACAGCGCTTTGCATAGCCCGTCCATCACGCGCGGATATTCGCCCGATAGCCACATCGAGTACGGCCGCCGCTGCCCGTCGGGCATGATCAATTCCTTCAGGAACAGCACGAAATCATCGCCGGTGGCGTGATTCATCACATCCACGGTCCAGCTCAATGTGCCGTCCGGACCGGCCTTGGGTTCCTTCGTGCCCATCAGTGCATCGACCACCGGGGTCTTCCCGTTACTCTCGTCGGCAAAGGCGCCCAGCTCGTTGCAGCGGTATCGGATGAGCTTCGCGAAGCCCGACACCAGGCTCGGCACACGCACCTTGCGACCGTCCGGAGGCATCGCCATCTCGAAGCCGTCGTCGCCGCTCGATTTCTGCAGTGCGGAGAGCTTCATGTCCAGCCACGCACGGTCTTCGGTACGCATGTCCATCGACAGCGTCTTGGCGATCGCGCCCAGGCCGCGCGGTTGCTCGGCTCCGTTGATCCAGACCTCGAACGGGTAGGACTTGCCGTCCTCGATGTGGCCGATGAACACGGCGAAGTCGCCGAGCGGGTGGCGCACCACGTAGGTCCAGCACGGATTGCCGTTGCTCAACTCGGGACGGCCCGGCCAGCGCAGGCTGGAAAGCGGCGGCTGGTGCGCGCGCTCGAGGCGGATGCGGCGGTCGGGGTCCGCGGTATCGAAGTCCTGCGGCGCGACGGTTGGCGCGACCTCCAGCACCGCGCCCAGGACGCTGTTCGGACGATATGTGGCGATGCCCTTGAGCCCTGCCTGCCACGCCTCGAGGTAGAGTTCCTTGAATGATTCGAACGGATAATCCGCGGGGACGTTCACCGTCTTGCTGATCGCAGTGTCGATGTACGGCTGAACCGCCGCGCTCATCAGCATGTGATCACGGGCGCTCATCTCAAGCGCATTGACGAAGGCCGGCGCGAGCATCGAGCGACGCGTGCCGTCACCCGCATCCCACACCGCTCCCGCAGGCCGCGTCTGCGCGGGATCGAAGTGCCCGACCTCGACTTCCCCGTCGATGCCGTGAAGGTGCTTGTAGACGCGATACGCATGGTCCTCGACGACGTATTCCTTCATCGTCTCGTCGGGCATGCGCTTCTTGCGCGTGTAGTACCAGCTGAACGCGGGCTCGATGCCGTTCGAGGCGTTGTCGGCGAAGGCGAGCGAGATCGTTCCCGTCGGCGCGATCGACAGGACGTGGCTGTTGCGTATCCCGTGCTCACGGATGGCGTCCTTGATGTCGTCGGGCAATCGCGATGCGAAGTGCGGCGCCGCAAGGTAGCGTTCGGCATCGAGCAGCGGAAACGGGCCCTTCTCCTCGGCGATATCCACCGATGCCCTGTACGCGGCGTCGCGCATTGCGCGGGCGATGAGCGCCGCGGTCTCGCGTCCCGCGACGCTGTCGTAGCGCACGCCGAGCTCGATCAACGCATCGCCTAGCCCCGTGAAGCCGAGCCCGACGCGGCGCTTGGCCATCGCCTCCTTTTTCTGCTGGGGCAGCGGCCACGCCGACACATCGAGCACGTTGTCGAGCATGCGCACACCGACGGCAACGGTAGCGGCGAACGCGTCGAAATCGAAGCGGGCGTCGGGAGCGAACGGATCGAGCACGAAGCGCGTCAGATCAACACTTCCGAGATCGCAGCACCCATATGCGGGCAGCGGCTGCTCGCCGCACGGGTTGCAGGCTTCGACCGTCTCGCAATAGGAAAGGTTGTTGTCGCGGTTCATCGCGTCGATGAACACCACGCCCGGCTCGGCGTGATCGTAGGTCGACAGCATGATCTGGTCCCACAGCGCGCTGGCGCGCACGCTGCGATAGACCCATAGACCGTCGTCGCGCCGGTACGCGCCCGCCGCGATGAGCTCGGGCGCGGGCAGCGCCTTGTGCACAAGGTCCCAGCTGGCGTTGCTGCGCACGGCTTCGACGAAGGCGTCGGTCACCGCCACCGAAAGGTTGAAATTGGTCAGACTCCCGCCGTCCTTGGCATGGATGAATCCCTCGATGTCGGGATGATCGCAGCGCAGAATGCCCATCTGCGCGCCGCGACGCGAGCCCGCCGACTCGACCGTGGCGCAGCTCTCGTCGAACACCCGCATGTACGAGAGCGGTCCGCTGGCGCGACTGTTGGTGCCCTTGACGTGCGCACCCTGCGGACGAATGTGCGAGAAGTCGTAGCCGACGCCGCCGCCGCGACGCATGGTCTCGGCCGCCTCGTTGAGCGCCACATAGATGCCGATGCCGTTCTCGTCGCCCGAAATGCTGTCGCCTATCGGCTGGACGAAGCAATTGAGCAGCGTCGCCTTGAGCTCGGTTCCCGCCGCGGAATTGATGCGCCCGCCAAGGATGAAGCCGCTGTTTTGCGCCGCGAGAAACGCCTCCTCCCACGACGCCCGCTGTGCCGGCGCTTCGACGGCCGCGAGCGCACGCGCGACGCGGCGACGCACGGCGTCGATGTCCCGCTCGCTGCCTTTGGCGTATTTTTCGAGCAGGATCTCTTCGGAAATCGGTTGCGCCGGCAGCGTAGCGCGCGCGCTCGAACGCAGTGGGTTAAGGTCGTTGAGCTTCATGGAGTGGCAGGTTTGGACAGCGATGAGGTGCTACGGCTTGGTCCAGGACCACGCCGTGATGCGCCAGCCGGATGTGCCCTTCTGCAGGGCGAGCGTGAGTCGCGCATTGGCTTCCTTGACGCGCTTTCCCTTGAGCCTGAAGACATACGTCGCCGGCACAACCACGTAGGCGCGATCGTTGGTGACGTCGACGTGCCGGGGGCTGGCGAGCTTCACCGACCCGTCGGTGATGCCGTTCTTCTTGGCGTCGGCGTCGAAATCATTGGCCCAGTTCGCGCACGCTCCGGCGCCGTGCCACTCGTAGGGCGCGAATTCGTCGATGATCGACACCTGGTCGGCGCAGGCGGCCAGTGCGCTCTTGATGTCACCTTTGTTGAAACCGTCGACGAACTGGCGCACGGGCACCATCACGTCGGTCTGGTCGGACGCGACGGCGGGCCCCGCAACCAGGACGGCCGCGAAGAATGCCATGAATAGCTTGTGCATTGCTTGTTGCTCCCTTGGAATTCCATTATATGAATGCTGTTTTGACCGCTTTCAACGACTCATTCACCGCCCGTCGCTCGTGAATCGCCGACACCGACGTCCCGATTTGCCTAGGCGATGCGTTGGCGGGAAGCTTGATGATATTACGGACGCCGAAAACCTCGTAGTCGGTACGGTAGCGCTGCATGCCGAATCCTCGATGCTCGTAGTAGGTGCCTTATTATGGAGACCGTAGTGTCCGACGATGTCGCGAAGTCCCGTCCGAGCGAAGTCGATTGCGACGTGCTCGTGATCGGCTCGGGCGCGGGCGGGTTGTCGGCGGCGGTCACGGCGGCCTGGCATGGACTGAAAGTCATCGCGGTGGAAAAGGACGCGGTTTGCGGAGGCGCGACCGCATGGTCCGGCGGGTGGATGTGGGTGCCGTGCAACTCCCTCGCCCGCGCCGCCGGCATCGTCGAGGATCCCGACCTCGCGCGCACCTATCTCAGACACGAATTGAGAAGCAATTACGATGAAGCCCGGGTCGAAGCGTTTCTAGCCTCCGGTCCGCAGATGGTCGATTTTTTCCAAGAGCACACCGAGCTGCGCTTCGTTAGCGGTACATGGATCGCCGATATCCATGGCAATACGCCTGGCGCGGGCACTGGAGGCCGCTCGGTGGCGCCTGAGCCCTTCGATGCCCGTCATCTCAAGCCCCCCTTGCTTCGAAAAATGCGCAAGCAGAAGTACGAGACCTCGCTGTTCGGGATGGGCGTCATGGCGGGCCCGGACCTTTACAACTTCATGCACGCCTCGCGCTCGTGGGCCGCGTTCGTTTACGCGTGCAAACGCATGGTGCGGCACGCGCTGGACATCATGGTCTACCGCCGCGGCATGCTGTTGGTCAATGGCACGGCGCTGATCGGTCGGCTCATGAAATCGGCCGACACCCTGGGCGTGCGGCTTTGGGTGGGCTCGCCGGCCACTCGACTGGTCTGCGAACACGGTGCGGTTTGCGGCGCGGTGATCGAGACCGCCGAAGGCGGCGTGACCGTGCGCGCGCGGCGTGGCGTCGTCATCGCCACCGGCGGATTCGCGCACGATCCGCTGCGCCGCCACGAGATCTTGCCGCGGGCACTCGGCGAGGACGAGCGTTGGGCGCTACCGCCGGAGTCGGTATCTGGTGACGGGCTTCGACTCGCGGAAGCAGTAGGCGGTCAGATCGATCGCGGCCTCGCGTCGCCGATCGCATGGTGTCCGGTGTCGATCGTGCCGTATCGCAACGGTCGTAGCGGGCTCTATCCGCACATCGTCGATCGCGGCAAGCCGGGCGTCATTGGCGTGCTCGCCGATGGCCGACGCTTCGTCAACGAGGCCAACGGCTATCACGACTACGTTTCGGCGATGCTGGAGGCGGTTGCGCCCGGCCAGGAAGTGGCATCGTGGCTGATCTGCGATCACGCCTTCCAGCGGCGCTACCCGTTCGGCATGTCCAAGCCGTTCCCGTTGCCGCGCTGGCCATACGTGCGCTCGGGCTACATCAAGCGCGCGCGGACGCTGGAGAAGCTGGCGGCGTCGTGCGGCATCGATGCTCGTGGTCTGGTCGAGACGGTGACCGAATACAACCGGTACGCGCGCAACGGTGCGGATCCCGCATTCGGTCGTGGCACGACTCCCTTCAACCGCGGCTCGGGCGATGCCGACCACAAGCCCAATCCGTGCGTGGCTCCGATTGAGCGCGCGCCGTTTTACGCGATCAAGGTCCTGCCGGGCAGCTTCGGCACCTTCGTGGGACTCAAGACCGACGAGTTCGCGCGTGTGCTCGACGCTGGCGGCCTGCCCATCGACGGGCTCTATGCAGCGGGATGCGATCAGGCCAGCGTGATGGGCGGCCACTATCCCTCCGGCGGCATCAACCTCGGACCGGCGATGACCTTCGGCTTCGTCGCGGGTCGACATATTGCTGGAATCTCCTGATGGCGAGCCGCGCGTTCAGCGGCTCGCGACGGTCTCGAGGCGCGACAGGTAGGCGCGCACGCAGCGCTCGCGCTCGGATACGAAGCGCTGGTCGGCGCATGCGCGCTCGGCGATGACGACTTGCTCGAACGGCGTGCCGTCACGCTGGAACAACCCGGTGATGGAGCCGAGCAGTCCCAGCGAGATCAGCGCCGCCAATGCGCCGGCGGCGACCGAAATGGCGACGTGCGGACGGGCGAGAGTGGGCTTGGCATTCATGGCGATCTCCTTGGGTTGTGAAGGTTCCCGTGCTGCGGGGACGAACTTTCCGCCCCGCCGGGGTCTTCAGTCCTTTAGCCGGCCTTAAACGTTCTGAAAGGGGTTCTGAGCCGCCTCTTGATTCTCATGCTTGGGTTCTATGCCGATCCTGCTTTTGGCTCATCATCGGCGGGAAAGCGGGTCAGGTCATCACCGCCACTTCCGCCTCCCGAGTCATTGTCCGGTAGGAGAGACCTGTTCGATACCGGAAACAACGGCGACATTCTTGCGCAGAACGCAGCGGCCAAAGGCATTGACCTATCGAAACTCGACTTCGTCGTCATGTCTCATCGCCACGGCGACCACATGGGCGGCTTGGCATACCTGCTAAGCGTGAATCCCAAGGTAAAGATCTACGCGCCCAAAGAGGGTTTCGGCGTTTATGGCAGCGACTTGCCCAGCACGTTTTATCGCAAGGACACGTCACTTCCGCCCGAGCAGCGGTACTACGACGGCGCGCCACCCGACGTGATGCGCTTCGGCGCCGCGTGGCCCGCGGCCAATTTCCAGCTCGTCGACAAGAACGTCGAGATCGCTTCCGGCATCCATCTGATCGCATTGGTCTCCGATAAGCCGGGAACGCTCGAACTGCGCGAGCTGTCGCTCGCTCTCAACACGCCTGACGGTATGGTGATCGTGGTGGGCTGCTCGCATCCCGGCATCGACAAGATCGTGGACGCGGCCGCGAAGATCAACCCGCGCATCCATCTTGTTGCAGGCGGGTTTCACTTGGTGGTTTCCAAGGACGACGAGATCGAAAAAATCGTCTCGGGCCTGCTTGATACATACAAGGTAGCTTACGTCGCCCCCGGACACTGCACCGGCGAGCCAACCTTCGCGGCGCTCAGGAAGGCATTCGGTGTTCGTTATCTCTATGCGGGACTAGGCACTACGTTGGCAGCGGGTGCCATGCCCCGACCAATCGCCGGCGCCGGCCCAGCTGCCGATACCGTGATGGACGAGGATGATCTCAACACCTACCGCGCGCTGCTCGAGAACAGCGATAACGACGAGCGCACGTTGATGGCGCAAGGCGCGCATTGAACATCAGCGCAGCATTTTCCGCGGGATATTGGTCGGGGTGAGAGGATTTGAACCTCCGACATCTTGCTCCCAAAGCAAGCGCGCTACCGGGCTGCGCTACACCCCGACGAGCGTGAATTATGCCACTCGTCGCGGTCGCGCACCACGATAGAGCGACGACGCTTCGCGCGGGCCGCCCGGCGCGTGGTCTAATACAGTGGGAACTTGCTTCGCATCCAAGCTCCCGATGTCGTTGTCCACTAATTCCGAGAAGGATAATCATGGCAAGTCCACGCAACGTCGCCGTATTGGTCGGTAGCCTGCGCAAGGAATCGTTCAGCCGCAAGCTCGCGAAAGCACTCATTCCACTGGCGGCACCCGCGCTCAAGCTGGAGATCGTCGAGATTGGGCAATTGCCGCTCTACAACCAGGACGACGACGCCAACCCGCCCGCGCCATCAGTTGCGTTCAAGGCGAAAGTCCAGCAGGCCGACGCCGTGCTGTTCGTCACGCCCGAATACAACCGTTCGGTTCCGGGAGTGCTCAAAAATGCGATTGATATCGCGTCGCGTCCCTACGGGCACAGCGCGTGGTCGGGAAAACCCGGCGGCATTATCAGCGTATCGCCGGGTGCGATTGGCGCGTTCGGTGCCAATCATGCGCTGCGCCAGTCGCTGGTGTTCCTGGACGTCCCGGCGATGCACCAGCCCGAGGCGTACATCGGCAACGCCGCCAAACTTTTCGACGACCAGGGTGCGCTGATCAACGATTCCACGCGCGAATTCCTGCAGAAGTATCTCGCGGCGTTCACCCAATGGATCGAGGCCAACACGGCGCATTGACGCGAGCGTCCGATACGCGCCACGGCACCGCCACTGCCGTCAGCGCGCGAAGGTGCGTATCACGCCGAGCGCTTCCTCGATGCCGTGCGCGCCATCCCCGGACTTCACCGCGTGCTGCACGCAGCCGTGCAGGTGGCCTTCGAGCAATTGAAGCGCCAGCGCATCGAGGGCAGCGCGAACCGCGCTTACCTGCGTGATGATGTCGATGCAGTAACGATCCTCGTCGATCATGCGCGCGATGCCGCGTACCTGTCCCTCGATGCGCTTCATGCGCGCGGCGAGCGCCGCGCCATCCTCGCGCTTCACCATCGGGTGTGCATGCTTCGCCGGCGCGTGCGTAGCCTTGGCGCCTGAGCGGCGCGGGGCTGCGCCTGTCTTACGCGCGGACGTCATAGCCTGCACCCTCGATCGCGTTACTGATCGCGCCGGCGTCGCAGCGCGTCGGATCGAAGTCTATTTCGGCCGAACCGTTAGCCAGATCGACGCGGGCAGCTTCGACGCCTGGAAGCGCCTTTACCACACGAGTGACACTTGCGACGCAGCCACCACACGTCATCCCTTCGACCTTCATCTTCACCGTTTGCATCACGACTCCTTCATGAATTCGGCTTCCAGCGCTTAAGGAACAGCGCGTTGCCCACCACCGAAAGCGAGCTCGCGGCCATCGCCGCACCCGCAATTACCGGATTGAGGAGCCCCATCGCCGCCAGTGGAATGCCGAGCACGTTGTAGGCGAATGCGAGAAACAGGTTCTGCCTGATTTTGGCCAGCGTTGCGCGCGAAAGGAGGATCGCATCGACGACCGCGTTGAGGTCGCTGCGCACAACCGTGATGTCGGCTTGCTCGACCGCGATGTCAGCGCCCGCGCCCATCGCAAAGCTCACGTCGGCGACCGCCAGCGCGGGCGCATCGTTCACACCATCACCCACCATGCCGACCACGACCCCGCGCGCCTTCTGCTCGGTTACGAAAGCCGCCTTGTCGGCGGGCCACACGCCAGAGTGCACCTCGTCGATGCCCGTTTGCGCAGCGACTACGCGCGCCGCCTGCTCGTTGTCGCCGGTCAGCATGACGACCGTGATGCCCACAGCGCGCAGCCGCGACACCGCCTGCGCGGATGTGGGGCGGACGCGATCTGCGATGCCGATCGCGCCGATCGCGCGCTCGTTCCTGGCGACGACCACGATCGAATATCCGTTGCTGCGCAGCGGTTCACGAAGCGCGTCGGGCACCGCGACGCCGCTGCGCTCGAAGTAGCTCGATGATCCGACGGCGATCGTCTCGCCGTCGAGCCGTGCCCGCGCACCGGCACCGGGGACCGATTCAAATTCGGAGGCGGCCGTCGCCACGATGCCCTCGGCGGCCGCGGCCGCAACGATGCAGCTCGCCAGCGGATGCGTCGCCGAGCGCTCGACCCCCGAGGCGACCCGCAACACGTCCTCGCGCGCGTGACCGGGCGCGGCAATCACTGCCGAAACCGTCGGCGCGCCTTCGGTCAGCGTGCCGGTCTTGTCGACGATCAGCACGCGCAAACGACCGGCATGCTCGAGCGCGGCGGCGTTGCGCACCAACACGCCGTGCTCCGCCCCGAGACCCGAGCCCACCATGATCGCGGTTGGTGTCGCCAATCCGAGCGCGCAGGGGCACGCGATGACCAGCACCGCGACCGCGTTCACCAGCGCCGACGCTGCATCGTGCGCCCACCACCACGAAATGCCGAAGGTGAGCAGCGCGATCACGACGACCACCGGCACGAAAATTCCCGCAACGCTGTCGGCGAGCCGCTGTATGGGCGCCTTGGATCCCTGCGCCTGCGCGAGCACGCGCAGGATGCCGCCCAGCATCGTCGACGCACCGACGCCGGTGGCATCGAAGGTGAACGCGCCCTCCTGATTGAGCGTTCCGGCGTACACCTTGTCTCCGACCTGCTTCGAGACCGCGCGACTCTCGCCGGTCAGCATGCTTTCATCGACGCCGGAAGCTCCCGACACCACGACGCCATCGACGGCGATGCGCTCGCCGGCGCGCGCAAGAATGCGCTCGCCGGGCACCACCTCCTCCACCGGCACGCTGCGCACCGCGCCGTTGCGCTCGACCTGCGCCAAGCGCGGCTGCAGTCGCAACAGCCCTTGCATTGCCGTCGAGGTGTGCGAGCGTGCGCGCGCCTCGAGCACCTTGCCGAGCAGCACCAGTGTGATCACAGCGGCGCCGGCCTCGAAATAGACGTGCTGGTCGTGCAGACCGAGCACCGTGACGACGGCGCTCAAGGCCCACGCCATCGTCGTTCCGAGCACTATCAGCACGTCCATGTTGGCGCCGCCACCGCGCAGCGAATGCCACGCGCCGATGTAGAAACGCCGGCCGATCCAGAACTGCACCGGGGTGGCGAGCACCAATTGCAGCCAGCGGGGAAGCCACTCCGCATGGGGAGTCATTGAGAAGCTCGCAGCACTTGCGAGCATCGGCAGCATCTGCGCAAGCAGCGGCAAGGTAAGCACTGCGCTGATCGCGAAATCGCGCTTGAGCGCTGCGTACGCGGCTTTCTTGCGCGCGTCCTCAACGGCGCGCTCGCCGCGCGAGTCGTCGCGCAGCGTGGCCTTGTAGCCCCCGCGCTGCACCGCCGCGAGCAACGCGTCGACGTCGGCAAGCGCGGGATCGAAGCGCACCGAAGCAGTCTCGGTCGCAAAGTTGACGCCCGCAGTGACACCCGGAACGCGGTTGAGCGTCTTTTCGATTCGCGCCGCGCAGGCGGCACAGGTCATGCCTTCGAGCGAAAGATCGACCGTGCGTTGCGATGGTGCGGACGACGGTTCGCGGGCGGGAACAGCCGATGCGGGCACCGAGAGCGTCGATTCATTCACAAGGACATCGTATACCCGGTGGGGGTATACGTCAAGACACGGTCTAGAACGGAATGCGCCCGGTAAGCATGTCCCTGAACATCGCGAAATCACCGATCAGGCTGTACAGCGGATGCGAAAAGGTCGCGGGACGGTTGTGCTCGAAAAAAAAGTGCCCGACCCACGCGAATCCATACCCGCACAGCGGCGCCGCGAGCAGCCACCACGCGTTGCGCGTGACGATCGCCGAGAGCAGGCAGCCCAGCACCAGCGACGAGCCGACGAAATGCAGCCGGCGCGTCGCGACGCCGGTGTGCTCCTGCAGGTAATACGGGTAGAACTCGCGAAACGACCGGAACTCGGGCTTCATCGCGCCGCCGCCGGATCCGCTCAGCTTTCGGGCTTGAGTTGCGGAAACAGGATCACGTCGCGGATCGACGCACTGCCGGTGAGCAGCATCACCAGCCGGTCGATGCCGATGCCCTCGCCCGCGGTTGGCGGCAGCCCGTATTCGAGCGCTCGGATGTAGTCGGCGTCGTAGTGCATCGCTTCCTCGTCACCCGCTTCCTTCGCCGCCGCCTGCGCGGCGAAACGGGAAGCCTGGTCCTCGGGATCGTTGAGCTCCGAGAATCCATTCGCGATCTCGCGCCCGGTGATGAACAGCTCGAAGCGATCGGTGATCGCCGGGTTGGCGTCGTTGGCGCGAGCGAGCGGGCTCACATCGGTGGGGTGCGCGACGATGAAGGTCGGCTGCACGAGCTTCGCTTCGGTCGTCGCCTCGAACAGCTTGAGTTGCAGCATGCCCAGCCCATCGGTCGCGAGCAGCTCGACACCCAGCGCGGCGAGCGCGTGCTTCAGATAATCGGGGCGCGCGAGGTCACTGGCGAGATGGCGATCGTTGTACTTGGCGATCGCTTCGGCCATGGTCAGTCGATCGAAGGGCTTTCCCAAGTCGATGGTCGTGCCCTGATGATCGACGCTCGTGTTGCCGCACACCTTGAGCGCGACTTCGCGCAGCAGCGCTTCGGTGAGGTCCATCAGGTAGCGGTAGTCCTGGTAAGCCTCGTAGAACTCGAGCATGGTGAATTCGGGGTTGTGCCGGGTCGAGATGCCCTCGTTGCGGAAATTGCGGTTGATCTCGAAAACCTTCTCCATCCCGCCAACAACCAGCCGCTTGAGGTAGAGCTCCGGCGCGATGCGCAGGTACAGGTCCATGTCGAGCGCGTTGTGGTGCGTCTCAAACGGCCGCGCCGCGGCACCACCGGGAATCGAATGCATCATCGGCGTCTCGACCTCGAGGTATCCGCGCTCGACGAAGAATTCACGCATCGCCTGAACGATTTTCGAGCGTGCGATGAATACGCGGCGCGATTCGGGGCTGGTGATCAGATCGACGTAGCGCTGGCGATACTTCTGCTCGGTATCGGCGAGCCCGTGGAATTTCTCGGGCAGCGGGCGCAGCGCCTTGGACAGCAGCCGCAGCTCGGTCACCTTGATCGAGAGCTCGCCGGTGCGCGTCTTGAACATCATGCCGGTGGCGCCGACGATGTCCCCGAGATCCCAGTGCTTGAATGCCTCGTAGAGCGCCTCCCCGATGGCGTCGCGCGTGATGTAGAGCTGGATGCGCTCGCTCATATCCTGCAGCGTCGCGAAGCTGGCCTTGCCCATGACGCGCTTGAGCATCATGCGGCCGGCGACCGACACTCCGGCATGCGCGGCGTCGAGCGCCTCGCCATCCATACTCCCGTACCGTGCGTGCAGCTCGGCGGCGAGCGCATCGCGGCGAAAATCGTTGGGATACGCCTGCCCGGACGCGCGCAATGCGGCAAGCTTGGCGCGGCGCTCCCCGATGATCTGATTCTCGTCGACCGCAACCGGCGGCGTTGTGGGATCGGTCACCTCACACCCCCTGCTTCAGGCTTGCCGCGATGAACTCGTCGAGGTTGCCGTCGAGAACGCCCTGCGTGTTGCCAATCTCGACGTTGGTGCGCAGATCCTTGATCCGCGACTGGTCGAGCACGTAGCTCCTGATCTGGTGGCCCCAGCCGATGTCGGTCTTTGCGTCCTCGAGCTTTTGCTGCTCGGCCTGGCGCTTGCGCAGCTCCAGCTCGTAGAGCCGCGACTTGAGCATCGCCATCGCCTCGGCGCGGTTGCGGTGCTGCGAGCGGTCGTTCTGGCACTGCACGACGATGTTGGTGGGCAGGTGCGTGATGCGTACCGCGGAGTCGGTCTTGTTGATGTGCTGGCCGCCCGCGCCGGACGCGCGAAAGGTGTCGATGCGCAGGTCCGCCGGATTGATGTCGACCTCGATCGTCTCATCGACTTCCGGGTAGACGAACACGCTCGCGAACGAGGTGTGACGTCGCGCGTTGGAATCGAAGGGACTCTTGCGCACCAGGCGGTGCACGCCGGTCTCGGTGCGAAGGTAGCCGTAGGCATAGTCGCCGGTCACCTTGATGCTCGCGCTCTTGATGCCGGCGACTTCGCCTTCGGACTGCTCGAGGATCTCGGTCTTGTAGCCGCGGCGCTCGCAATAACGCAGGTACATGCGCTCGAGCATCGCCGCCCAGTCCTGCGCCTCGGTCCCGCCGCTGCCGGCCTGGATGTCGATGAAGCACGGGTTCGGATCCATCGGATTGTGGAACATCCGGCGGAATTCCATGTCGGCGACGGTGCGCTCGAGCTCGGCAACGTCGCTCTCCAGCGCGACCAGCGTCGCGTCGTCGGCTTCGCTGCGCGCCATCTCGAACAGCTCGGCGGCGTCCTCGAGCTTGGTACCGAGCGCGGTGAGCGTGGCCACCACGCCGTCGAGCTGCTTTTTCTCGCGCCCCAACTCCTGAGCCCGCTTCTGATCGTCCCACACCTTGGGGTCCTCGAGCAGGGCCGTAACCTCCTTCAGCCGCGACGACTTCGCGTCGAAGTCAAAGATACCTCCGCAGGTCTGCAGCGCGCTGCTGTAGACCGGCAATGAGGTTGGCGAGGAGATTGATTCTTTCGGCTTCCATGACGAGTCCGGTGGGCACGAGCAGGGCGAATTATACCCGCTCTGCAGAATGGACATTGCCGACGCGCGCGTCAGTGGCGACCTCGACGGTCGCGCGCCGTATTTCACCGGAATGCAGAATCCCCTATCATGTGGTCACGGTTCTCGCGCGCGCGGTCTCGCGTCCCTGCGAGCCTGACTTCATGGAGCGACCATGCTGCTTTTCATCAATTCCCAGCGCTATTCCATCGACGTACCCGGCGACACGCCCTTGCTGTGGGTGCTACGCGACAGCGCCAAGCTGACCGGCACCAAGTATGGCTGCGGCATGTCGCTTTGCGGCGCCTGCACGGTCCACATCGATGGTGTACCGACGCGTTCGTGCACGCTGCCGGTGTCGGCGCTCAAGCCTGGCGTCGAGATCACCACTATCGAGGGATTGAAAAGCCGCGAGGGCAAGGCAGTGCAGACGGCGTGGGAAAAGCTCGACGTTCCGCAATGCGGGTACTGCCAGTCGGGCCAGGTGATGTCGGCGGCCGGACTGCTGTCCAAGAACAAGAAGCCCAGCGATGCCGACATCGATGCCGCGATGGGCGGCAACGTCTGTCGATGCGCGACGTACGTGCGCATTCGCGCGGCGATCCACGAGGCGGCGAAATCGCTGACGTAGCGCTCGATCGCGACGCGACAGATGCATTCGCACCAGAGCACGCGACACACCCGGAGCAAGGAAATCATGCCAGATTCACCCACTTCCCCAGTTGGCACCTCAGGTGCCGCCTCACTTGCCGAACCGGTTGCCACGTCGGTCAACACTTCGGTCGGGCGTCGCCGCTTCCTGAAATCCACGGCAGCCGCCGCCGGCTTCACGCTGGGCTTTTATCTTCCCGGCAAGGCGTTCGCCCAGATGGCTGGCCCCGGTCAGGGTGGCGCGCGCGCCGTGCCTGCGGGCGCGCTGGACAACAAGTGGCAGCCGAACGCGTTCGTGCGCGTCGGCGTCGACAACACCGTCACCGTCATCGTCAAGCATCTGGAAATGGGACAGGGAACGTTCACCGGCCTGCCCACCGTGGTCGCAGACGAAATGGATGCGGCGTGGTCACAAATACGCGTCGAGGGCGCGCCTGCCGATGCCGCGCTCTACAACAACCTGTTGTGGGGACCAATGCAAGGCACCGGCGGCTCGACAGCGATGGCCAACTCCTTCGAGCAGTTGCGCAAGGCAGGCGCTGCGGCGCGCGCGATGCTCGTCGGTGCAGCGGCCAAGCGCTGGCACGTTGCGCCCGAGACAATCGTGGTCAAGCAGGGCGTCCTGACTCACCCCAGCGGCAAGAAAGCGACTTTCGGCGAGCTCGCCACCGCCGCCGCCTCCGAGCCCGTTCCTTCCGATCCGAAGCTCAAGGATCCGAAGGACTTCATCTACATCGGCAAGCGTGTGCCGCGCACCGATTCGCGCGCCAAATCGAACGGGAGCGCGCAGTTCACACAGGACGTGCAGCTGCCTGGCATGCTGACCGCGGTAGTGGCGCACGCGCCGCGCTTTGGCGCGACCGTGGCGTCAGTCAACAGCGACGAGGCGAAACAGATTCCCGGCGTGCGCTACATCATCGTGCTGCGCAACGGCGTCGGCGTGCTTGCCACCAGTTTCTGGACCGCGAAAAAAGCGCGCGACGCACTCAAGATCGAATGGGACGAATCCAACGCATTCAAGGGAACGTCGGCCGACATGATGGCTGATTACAAGGCGCAGGCGGCCAACCCCGGGACCGTCGCGCGCAACGACGGCGATGCCGCGAAAGCGCTCGCCGATGCGGCGAAGACGTTCAGTGCCGAGTATCAGTTTCCATATCTGGCGCACGCCGCGATGGAGCCCATGAATTGCGTCGTCAAGCTCAACCCGGATTCGTGCGAGGTATGGAATGGCGAGCAATTCCAGACCATCGACCAGCGCGCCGTTGCCGAGGTCGTCGGGCTCAAGCCAGAGCAGGTGAAGATCAACCAGCTCTATGCAGGTGGCAGCTTCGGGCGTCGCGCCAGTTCGGCGTCGGACTACCTGGTCGAAGCGGCGACGCTCGCACACGAGATCAAGGGCGCGGCGCCGGTGAAGCTGGTCTGGACACGCGAAGACGACATGCAGGCAGGTTATTACCGGCCCATGTACTACCACGCGATCAAGGCCGGCGTCGACGCGAGCGGCAACCTCGTCGGTTGGCAGCATCGCATCGTTGGGCAATCGATCCTCCGCGGTACCGCGCTCGAGGCCTTCATGGTCAAGAACGGCATCGATCCTACGTCCGTGGAAGGTGCGTCGACGTTGCCTTACTCGATCCCGAATCTGCAGGTCGACCTGCATACGACCAAGCTCGGCGTGCCGGTGCTGTGGTGGCGCTCGGTCGGCTCGACGCACACCGCATTCGCGACCGAGACGCTTATCGACGAGGTTGCGGTCGCGAGCGCCAAGGATCCGGTGGCGTTTCGCAGGAGCATGCTTGGGTCGCACCCGCGTCACGCCGGCGTACTTGATCTTGCGGCCAGCAAGGCGGGATGGGGAACGCCGCTCGCGCCCGGCAAGGCGGGCGAGAAGCGGGGGCGCGGCGTCGCCGTGCACGAATCGTTCAACACCTTCGTCGCGCAGGTGGCAGAGGTGACGGTCGCCTCCGACGGCGGCATCCGCGTCGACCGCGTCGTGTGCGCGGTCGATTGCGGCATCGCGGTGAACCCGGACGTAATCCGCGCGCAGATGGAGGGCGGCATCGGCTACGGATTGTCCGCAGCGCTGCACGGCGCGATCACGCTCAAGGACGGCGTGGTCGAGCAGAGCAACTTTCATCAATACGTGCCGCTGCGCATCAACGAAATGCCGGTGGTAGAGGTACATATCGTCACTTCGAGCGAGAAGCCGACCGGCGTAGGCGAGCCGGCAACGCCGGTGATCGCACCCGC
Organism: uncultured beta proteobacterium; assembly: GCA_963816915.1. Taxonomy (GTDB): domain Bacteria; phylum Pseudomonadota; class Gammaproteobacteria; order Burkholderiales; family Casimicrobiaceae; genus PALSA-1003. The sequence continues at coordinate 10,896 of CAWFMK010000002.1, read as the reverse complement.
GGTCGCCAACGCCATCGCCGCGGCGACCGGCAAGCGGTTGCGCGTGCTACCGCTATCGCTTTCCGAAAGCGCGACCTGATCGCGAAGTCCGCTGCGCGGCGGGGGCGCCAGCGATGCAGATGAACACTCCCCCGGCGTTCACGCCGGGCGTGGCACTGCCTGCAAGTCTCGCGCCGGCGACGTTGTGCTGCATCTGGCGCGACGACAAGATCCTGGTCAGCGCGACGGAGCCACCTCGCCTGCCCACGCTCGCCGACGCGCAGGCCTCCGGCATCGACGGCGACCGGCTATACCTGGGCGCGCTGGACGGCGTGCAATGCATCGCCATCCATGCGGCCGACGCCATGGAGCCTGCAGGCTGGCAGTGGCGAGGCCTGCGCTCGCTGTTCCTGCAGATTCCGGAAGGTCATCTCGCACTCGCCGGACGCGCTTTTCAGCTCGTCGAGTGGCACCGCAACCACCGCTATTGCGGACGCTGCGCGACGCCGACGCAGGAGCGATCCGACGAGCGTTCCAAGCAATGCCCGGCGTGCGGCTTGGTGGTGTATCCGCGCATTTCACCGGCAATGATGGTGCTTGTCACACGCGGCAAGAAATTGCTGCTCGCGCGCGCCAACCGCTTCCCCAATGCAATGTACAGCGCGCTCGCCGGTTTCATCGAAGCCGGTGAATCGATCGAGGACTGCATCCACCGCGAGGTGCTCGAGGAGGTCGGCGTGCGCGTGGACAATCTGCGCTACTTCGCCAGCCAGTCGTGGCCGTTTCCCAATTCGTTGATGATCGCGTTCACCGCGGAATACGTGAGCGGCGAAGCGCGCCCGTGCGACGCCGAAATCGCCGAGGTGAAATGGTTCGCGCTCGACGCCTTGCCGCAGCTGCCTGGACCGGTCAGCATCTCGCGTCAGCTCATCAACGCGACGATCGAGCGGCTTTCGCGTCAATAGTCCGCGCGCGCGAAACCGCAGGAAAAAACGGGCCGCGATCGCGGCCCGTTGCGTCTGCTCGAGCGGCGCCTGGTCAGTGCAGGACCATCGACGTGAACGGATACACATACGCCTGAGCCATCACCAGCATTCCCATGAGGCACGCCAGCGCCAGGCTGTGGAAAAAAACATAGCGCAGGATCTCGCCTTCGTGGCCGTACCAGTTCGTGGCCGTCGCGGCGACGACGATCGACTGCGCGTCGATCATCTTGCCCATGACCCCGCCCGAGCTGTTGGCGGCGGCCATGAGCACCGGATTCAAGCCCAGTTGCTCAGAGGTTATTTTCTGCAGGCTGCCGAACAGCACGTTGGACGCGGTATCCGATCCGGTAAGTGCGACGCCCAGCCATCCGAGCATGGTTCCGAAAAACGGATACAGCCATCCGGTCTTGGCGAAAGCGAGGCCCATGGTCGCGTCGAGGCCGGAGTAGCGCGTTACCACGCCGATGGCCAGCATCGCCGCGATGGTCAGCAGCGAGAAGCGCACCGTCACCAGCGTGCGCCAATACGTCGCGACGATGCCGCCGATGTTCACCTTCATCACCAAGCCGGCGATGATCGACGCGAGCAGGATCCCGCTGCCCGTTGCGGACAACCACGACAGCGCGTACACGGCGCCTTCGGGCTTGGCGTTGGGCGGCGCCACCGGTGGCACGCGCTGGATCATGTTATGCAGGCCCTCGATGGGAAACTGCGGATTGGAAATGCTGTTGAGCCACGTCTTCATCTGCGGCAGGCCCCAGATGAACACGATCACGCACAGGATGATCCACGGCAGCCACGCCGAGATAACTTCGGCTCTGCTGTGCGAGTGGCGGACCATGCGCCTGTCGGCTTCTTCCGGCGTGACGAATTCGGAATCGCGCGTGGTGCCTAACATGACCGTCTTCGGCCTCCAGATCTTGAGGAAGCCGGCCAGGCAGGCCATCGATACCAGCGAGGCAACGATGTCGACCAGCGTGGGGCCGTGGAAATTCGACATCAGAAACTGCGGAACGGCGAAGGTTACTCCCGTGACCAGAACTGCCGGCCAGATCTCGAGCATGCGCTTGAATCCGGCGAACGCCCAAATCAGCCAGAACGGAATCAGCACCGAGAAAAAGGGGAGTTGCCGTCCCACCATGGCGCCCAGTGTATTGAGGTCCAGGCCGGTCACGCTTTGCAGGCCGATGATCGGTGTGCCGAGCGCGCCGAACGCAACGGGCGCGGTGTTCGCGATCAGCGACAGCGCCGACGCCGCGAGCGGCGAGAACCCCAGCCCGATCAGGATCGCGCCGGTCACCGCAACGGGCGTTCCGAATCCCGACGCGCCTTCGAAGAATGCACCGAACGCAAATGCGACCAGCAACAGCTGCAGCCGCCGGTCGTTGGTGATGCCGGCGATGCTGTCCTGAAGTATCTTGAAACGGCCGGTAGATCTCCGAAAGCTTGTACAGGAAAATGACATTGAGAATGATCCAGCCGATCGGCAGCAATCCAGTCAACGCACCGAGCAGCGCGGTCTTGCCGGCCATGGGCGCGGGCATTCCGAAGACGAAGATCGCGATGACCAGCGAAGTGAGCAGTGCGAGCAGTGCCGCGTAGTGCGCCTTGATCTGGAAAAAACCCAGCGCACCGAGCAGCACCACGACCGGCAGCGCGGCGAGAACCGTCGACAGAAATGGATTGTTAAGTGGATCGTAGACCTGCTGCCACATGATTCCTCCTGTGAATTATCGGCGCTTTGATCGCGATGCCGCGGATACTATACCGGCAGATCGTGAGGGGCGCGTGATGTCGTCGCGATGGCTGCGATGGCATCAGACGGCAAGCTGAGCGAAAGCTAGCGCAGCTTGCGCGCGGCGTAGCTTCAGTTTGGAGCCGACGTTACCGGTACCAGCGGCGCGTTCGTCAGTGGCGAGGCGCGCCCATGCGATGCGGAAATTGCCGAGGTGAAATGGTTCCCGCTAGACGCCTGCCGCAGCTGCCGCGACCGGTCAGCATCTCGCGCCAGCTCATCAACGCGACGATCAAGTGGCTTTCGCAGCAGTAGTCGTTCGCATTCGCCGTTAGCGGCGAATCAATGCGCTGCGTAGAGCAGATGCGGAAGCCCCAGGATAATGCCCGGGAAGACGATGCACAGCGCAAGGCCGACCGCCTGCAGACAAATGAACGGTATTGCTGCGCGAAAAATCATCGCCATCGAGATCGACGGTGGAGCGACGCTTTTGAGGTAGAACAGCGAATAGCCGAATGGCGGGCTGAGGAAAGCCATCTGCATGTTGACCATGAATATCACGCCGTACCAGAGAGCCACATCCGACGTTGCCACACCCGGCAGCCCGAACGTTCCGGCAAACGGCAAGCTTTTCATGATCGGCAGAAATATGGGCACGGTCAGCAGCAGTATCCCCACCCAATCGAGAAACATGCCGAGGACGAAGAGCACGCACATCATCAGGAACAGGATGCCGTATGGCGGCAACCCAGTGGCGAGAATCAGCTCCGAAACGAACGTCTGCCCCCCCTTGACGATGAAAAAGCCGACGAACATCGTCGCGCCGAAGAATATCCACATCACCATTGCCGTCGCTTTGAGCGTAGCGAGGGCGGCCTCGTACAGCGCAACCCAATTGAGCCGGCGATGAAGCGCGCACACCACCAGCGCGCCAAACGTGCCGATGCCGGCGGCCTCCACCGGCGTTGCGATGCCGAAGAAGATGACCCCCAGCACGAGCAGGATCACCAGCACGGGTGTGATCGTGTTGCGCAGCAGCCGCAGCTTTTCCGGGAAACTGACCCGCTCTTCCTCCGGCAACGCCGGCCCCATCGCCGGATTGATGTAGCAACGCAGAGTCACGTAGCCGATGTAGAGGCCGGAGAGCAGAAGTCCGGGGAATACCGATCCTACGAGGAGCTCACCCAGCGACTGCTGGGCGACGACCGCGTAGACGATCGCCATGACCGAAGGCGGGATCAAGATTCCAAGTGTTCCCCCGCCCAACAGTGCTCCGCACGCGAGTTTGGGCTCATAGCCGCGCCTGAGCATCGCGGGCAGCGCGATCATGCCCATGGTCACTTCGGTGGCGCCGACCACTCCCACCATCGCCGCGAGCACCGTGCAGGCGAGCACCGTTGCTGACGCCAAACCGCCTTTGAGCGCGCCCAACCATTTGTAGATGACGTCGAAAAGCTCCTCGATGATGCCCGCTTTTTCCAGCACGGCCGCCATGAAGATGAACAACGGCACCGCCGACAGCTGATAGTCGGTCATGAACGGGAAGATGCGCGACGGCATCATGTTGAGGATCGCGCCGTTGTCGAAGACGTAAAGGAAAATGACCGCGAGGCTGCCCGTGCAGAACGCCATCGGCAACCCGAACATGAGCAGAAGCGCGAGCGAGCCGAAGAGCAGGATCGTCAGCCATCCGATGCCGATTTCGAGTCCCATGCTAGGCGGCCCTTCGCGTGACGATCATGATGTCCTTGATCAATTTCGCAATACCCTGCAAAACGAGCAATGCCGCGCCGATCGGCATCATCAGCTTGATAGGCCAGTAGGGAAGTCCCCATTCGGTGAAGGAGTGCTCGTCCATCGAAATCGAGTCCATGGCGAAGCGGGTGGTGGTCCACAGCAGCGTTATCGTGAAAATGAAAAAGAATATTGCCGTGAAGATATCGGCTGCCGCCTTGCCCCGCGGAGAGAACTTGGCATAGAACACATCGACGCGCACGTGTTGATCTTCCTTGTAGGCGTAGGCGCCGCACAGGATGTACTGCATGCCGAACATCAGGAACATGCTCTCGTGCAGCCAGTTGGTCGGCGAATTGAAGACGAAGCGCGCCATGACCTCGTAGTAGTAGCCGAATACCGCGATCAGCGCCCAGAACGCGACAAAACGCCCGACGTTGGTATTGACGCGGTCGATCACGTCGGTGACCGGCGTGTGGATATTGAGCGTCGGGTCCTCTCCAACGCCACCCTCGTGGACTGACGAGGCGTCCGGGTGTACCGCTTCCAGCGATGGTTCGGCGGCCTCGAGCGCGCGGCGCCTGCGAATTAACCCGGGCAGGAGGATTGCGTCGACGGCCAACAACAGCGCAAGCACCATCGCGGCGTATCCCGCACGCTCCTTCCAGTGGTCGCGAATGGACTTGGCTGCCTCGTACTCGGTTTCGCGCGCAGCGGCGGTGGCGCGCAATTGCTCGAACGCTTTGGCCGACTCCGGCGACGTGTCTTCGGGTTTGGGACGCGCGAGGTCCGCAGCCACCTGCGCCTCCTGATGGGCCGCGAACGTTCGCGACTCGTCGTCACGCACCTCGCGAACCTGGCCGTTGCAATAGAGGATGGCCAGAAAGATGGGGATGAAGACGAATCCCCACCCGCTGCGCAGATAAAAGCGATGAATCCCGAGGAACCCCGCCAGAAACAGGAACAGGTACGCGATGAATAGCGACGGGCGGCGATCCGGCGGGTTGCGCGTCTGTCGCGCAACGAAATACATCGCAATCAGCGGGAACAACACGAGCACCGACCAGTACAGCCAGTGCGGCAGGACAAAAGTCAGACTTGGCATCGGCGCCGACGTTTCAAAAATGGACAAAACAGAGGCGCCGTCGCGGCGCCTCTGGACCGAGTCGAGGGCCCCACCGGAGGCCCATGCGGGTCATGCTTCGATCTTGAGGCCCTTGTACATATCCGGCGTCACATATCCAAAGGTGTGCGACTCCATGATCTCGAGCTGCGACTTGAATAGACGCGCCGCGTCCTTGTCCTTGTTCGCCCATTTGAACCAGATCGGCACCGCGATGCGCTGGAACTTGACCAGGTCCTCGGGCGGCATCCGAATGATCGTGGTCCCCGCCTTCTCGAACTTGCCCCACGCTTCGAGATCCGCTTTCTGGATCGCCGCGTGATGGATATTGGAATACACCTGGACCTGCTCGTCGACCCATACCTTCATCTTCGGAGACAGCTTGTTCCAGACGTCCATGCGAACGACGAAATCCATCAGGTCGACCGGCTGGTAGATCGATTCCAGCCCCGGAGGACCGGTCCAGATGTACTTGGTGACCTGTTGGAAGCCCAGATCCCAGTTCACCGCGGGCCCGGTGTAATCCGCGGCATCGATCGTGCCCTTCTCCAGCGCCGAGAAAACTTCCCCGCCAGGTAGAAGCGTGGTCTTGGCGCCCGCCGCAGCGAAACCTTCCGCGATCATGCCTCCCGGGACCCGCAATTTCAGGTCCTTGAAATCTTCGATCGTGCGGATTGGTTTCTTGGAATGAATGATGTTCGGGCCGTGGTGGATGCGATTGACGTAGTAGAGGCCCTGCTTCGCAAATATTTCGCGCGTGTCCTTCAGCCCATCTTTGCTATAGAAGAAGATGTCCCACTCGTGCGGGTAGCGCAGACCCATCAGGTACGAGGAGAGAAATGCGGCTGACGGAAGCTTGCCCGCCCAATACAGGGTGAAGGAATTCATCGCCTCGAGTACGCCGTTCTTGACGCCGTCGAGCAGCTCGAAGTCGCCGACGACCTCTTTGGCGGCGAACGGCTTCAGCTCGAGTTCGCCCCCGCTCTTTTCCTTGATCGTTCCACACCATGTCTTGAATGTCTGCAGACCCACGCCCGCCGGCCATGAAGTCTGTATTTTCCACGTTGTGGTTTCAGCAGCGGCAGCGTTGCGAATAAAAGGTGCCGATACGGCGGCGGCTCCGACCGCCGCGGCCGCCGACTTGAGAACCCGGCGCCGAGCCGGGAGTTCGACAACTGGCTTGTCATGCGCTTCGGATTCGATACCCATTGCTCCTCCTTTTGCGAAATTCGGTAGGCTTATCTCGGTCTGTTGCCGACCTTGCTATCTTGCACGCGTGCCCCGTCTATCGCAAGCACACCGTCCGCGGAGGTCGACGTGGAGAGCCGTCACCTGGTTCTGCTAAACTGTCTGCGACGCCGTTATGCAACCAACCCCCGTCCGAGCCGGCCTTTGCGTCGTCGTAATGCTGCTTAGCAGCATTTCCGTCGCGCAACAGGCGCCGCCTCCGCCGCCGACCGCGACGCAGACGACCGCCGCACCGCCGCCGGGACTCACGCCGGAGCTCGCCGACGTCACCCGGATGATCCGCGACGGCCAATACGTCACCGCGATGGCCAAGCTCGACACCGTGCTCGCGGCGGACGCTCGCAATCCGCAGGCGCGGTTCCTGAGGGGTGTCGTGCAGACCGACCAGGGCGACACCGACGACGCCGTGGAGACATTTCAGCTGCTGACCGAGGATTTCCCCGAGCTTCCGGAGCCGCACAACAACCTCGCGGTGATCTGGGCGCAGAAGGGCGATTACGATCGCGCGCTCGCCGAGCTTCGGATCGCGCTCGCAGCTCACCCCGACTATGCCATCGCACATGAGAACCTCGGCGATGTCTACACCCGATTGGCCGGAGCGGAATACGATCGCGCCGTGAAAATCGACAAGACGAACAAGAGCGCGCAAGCCAAGCTGGTTCTGGTGCGCGAGCTCTACGCGGTGGCGCCGTCGAGCACGCCGCCGAAGGTCGTCGCTCCCAAACCCGCGTCCGTCAAGCCGGCCGCGCCGGTCAAACCCAAGAGATAGCGCGCGCGAGCAACGCACGCTATTTCGTCACCAGCGAAGGAGTCATTGCCGATGTCTCGCCGTTTAGCATGGATGTTCACCCCGTTGTTTGCCGTTCTCGCCATCTCCGCATCCTACGCCGCCAACCCGCAGGTCGATTTTGATACCTCGATGGGCAAGATCCGCGTCGAGCTCTATCCGGACGCAGCGCCGAAAACCGTCGAGCACTTTCTGGCTTACGTGAAATCGAAACAGTTCGATGGCACTCAATTTCACCGGGTGATTCCCGGATTCATGATCCAGGCCGGCGGATACACCGCCGATTTTGCCGAGAAGCCCACCTCGCTGCCGCCGGTGCCGCACGAGGGCGAGAGCAGCAGGAAGGCGGGCCTGTCCAACGTGCCGGGCACGCTGTCGATGGCGCGCACCAGCGATCCGCAATCGGCAAACGCGCAGTTCTTCATCAACGTCGCCGACAACAGCCGGCTCAATTTCCGCGAGCCTACGCCGCAAGGATATGGCTATACCGTGTTCGGCAAAGTGATCGACGGCATGGATGTCGTCAACAAGATCGCGGCGACTCCCACCGGTCCGGGTGGTCGCTTTCCGACCGACGTTCCGAAGACGATCGTGCTGATCAAGAGCGCGACGGTCGTCTCACCGTAGGCTCGCCATGGTCATCCTCCATACCAATCACGGGCCGATCACGATCGAGCTCGACGAGAAGCGGGCGCCGAAGTCCGTCGCCAATTTCCTGGAGTACGTTCGCAGCGGTCATTTCAACAATACGCTGTTCCATCGCGTCATCGACGGATTCATGATCCAGGGCGGCGGCTTCACTCCGGACTTCAAGCAGAAGTCTACGCGGGCGCCGGTGGAGAACGAAGCCTTCAATGGCGCCAAGAACGTGCATTACTCGGTGGCGATGGCGCGTACCTCCGACCCGCATTCGGCGACCGCGCAGTTCTTCATCAACGTCGCCGACAACGCATTCCTCGATCACCGCGCTCCGAACGCGAACGGCTGGGGCTATTGCGTGTTCGGGCAAGTGGTCGACGGCAGGGCAGTGGTCGACCATATCGCGGGTGTGCCGACCGGCAGTCGCGGCGGCCACCAGGACGTCCCGACCAGCGACGTCATCATCGAGCGCGCCGAGGAAACCGTCTGACGCCCGAGCGGCGCGCCGTGCAGATGGCGCGCCGCTCGCATCCCCGGTGGCGCCCTTTCTCTTCGCATCCGATCTGCACCTGTCACCGGCGCGGCCGCGACTGGTCGAGGCTTTTCACGCGCTCGTCGCAGGTCCCGCGCACTACGCCGGCGCGTTGTACCTGCTAGGTGATCTGTTCGACGTCTGGCTGGGAGACGATCAGTTGCGCGAGCCTATGGCCGCGGAAGTGGCGCGTGCGCTCGCCGAGTTACCCGGCCTCGGCGTGTCGGTGTTCCTGCAACCCGGCAACCGTGATTTCCTGATGGGCGAGCGCTTTGCAAACGCCTGCCGCGCGACGCTGCTGCCCGACGAAGTGGTGCACGATGTCCATGGCACGCGAACGCTGCTCATGCACGGCGACCTGCTGTGCACCGACGACATCGAATACCAGCGCTTTCGCGCGTACTGGCAGGATCCGACGCGTCGCGACCGGTTATTGTCGCGGCCGTATTTCGTGCGCCGCATGATCGCCTCGGCGATGCGCTTCGGCAGCCGCCGCGCCATCGCGACGAAAGACGAAGTCATCATGGACGTCAACGCCGACGCCGTGGCCGCGGTCCTGCGCAAACACCGCGTGACCCGTCTTATCCACGGGCACACGCATCGTCCGGCGCATCACGAGCTGGTGGTCGACGGCCACGCGTGCGAGCGCTGGGTGCTCGCGGACTGGTACCGTGCCGCGAGCTACCTGCGCATCGATGCGAACGGCATCGAGGCGCAAATCGTGGACACGATCGGGCGCTCATGACCGCCGAGCAGCCGGACGTCCCGCGATCCGGCTGGTCGTCGCGATCGACTCTCTGGCCGCCCGCGCGCGCCCCGGCCCGAGGGAAGGTGACCTATCCCAGCGCTTGCGCGAAATCTCCGATGAGGTCGTCGCGGTCCTCGATGCCGACCGAGATGCGTATCAACGAATCGGCGATACCCATACTTGCGCGCCTCGTCGCGCCCATCTCATGGAAGATGGTATGCGCGACCGGTATCGCGAGCGTGCGATTGTCGCCGAGGTTCGATGAGAGCACGACCACATCGAGCCTGTTGAGGAAATCGAAGCAATCCTGCCCGGGATCGAGCTCGAACGAGAGCAGAGCACCATAGGCGCGGAACAGCGCGCTTGCCAGCACGTGCTGCGGATGCGACGCCAATCCCGGGTAGTAGACCGCGCGAACGCGCGCGTGCGCCGCCAGATACTCGGCGAGCGCCTGCGCGTTGGCGCAGGCGCGTTCCATGCGCAGCGCCAGTGTTTCGGCGCCGACGGCGAGATGGTGCGCCTGCTCGGCGGCGAGCGTGCCTCCCCAGTCGCGCAGTCCTTTCTTACGGATCTGCGTGATGCCCCACAGCGCAGCGTTGGCGCCCTTGTAGCTGTCGAGGATGTTGGGGTAGCGCGTCCAGTCGAATACGCCGGTATCGGTGATGCTGCCGCCGAGCGCGTTGCCGTGCCCGCCGATGTACTTGGTGAGTGCGTTCACGACAAGATGTGCGCCGACGCTCTTCGGCACGAACAGGTAGGGCGAGGTCATCGTGTTGTCGACGACGTAGATCAGCCCGCGTTGCGCACAGAGCTCGCCGATGCGCTTGAGGTCGGCGACCTGGGTGCGCGGGTTCGCGATGGTCTCCACGAAGACCAAGCGTGTTTCCGGGCGCAGCGCGGCGGCGACCGCCGCGACGTCGGTCGCGTCGACGAAGCTGACCGCGCCCCCATGCGCTTCCAGGGTGTTGAACAGGCTGTTGGTGTTGCCGAACAGAAATGCGCTGCTCACTACGTGATCGCCCGCGCGCAGGAGCGCGAGCATGATGGCGCCGATCGCCGCCATGCCCGTGCCGAAGCAGACGGAGGCGACCCCTTGCTCCATCTGGTTCACCTTCTGCTCGAGCGCCGCCGCAGTCGGGTTACCCTGGCGGCCGTAGGCGTAGCCCGGCGTCTTGCCCTGGAACACCGCGGCGAGCTCGCGCGCGTCGCGATAGCCGTATGCGACCGACAGGTGAAGCGGCTTGTGCAGCGAGCCGTGCTCGATCGGCGCGTCGCGGTCGGCGTGGAGGATGGAAGTGGTAAATCCGCAAGTGAGTCGCATGGCGTCGTCCAAACAAAAAGCCCGTCAGCTTGCGCTAAACGGGCCTCGGATCGCTGCGGCTCGC
>CAWFMK010000001.1:0-759579 GCA_963816915.1 uncultured beta proteobacterium | reverse complement strand
TCGATTCAAAATTGCGCATGGGTTAAGTACAAGTCGGCGAATTGCGCGAATTAGAGGCTCAGGTCATCGTCCCGTTCCGACCGACCCAGAGCGGCCCTTTGGCCTTGCTGAAAGCCGCCGTCAGACAGTGCGCAAGCGGACGGTCAATTAGCCGAACCGTTCGATGCCATTGGCCCGTTCCAATTCGGGCAACTCAGACTCGATTTTTGCTGCTTGTATTTACGTCCCTCGCCGCGCCTGCAACCAGCGGACCTGACGTGCGCTAACGCACCGACTGTCCGGGCCGAGAGGGATACAGTCCACGTCAGTCTTTGGTGAATCGCGATAACCACACGATTCGGGTCCTTAACGCACGCGAAGGTACGCCATGAATAACATCATCTACATCGTCGGCGCTGTCGTGATCATTGTCGCAATCTTGGGGTTTCTCGGGCTCCGCTGAGAACGGTCCCGTGACAAACTGAAAACTAGCGCGCCGGATGGCGCTCGCAAAATGCGCGGCGGTGCCCCCGGTCGGGGTCTTCGTCGCGCTGTTCGTGGGGAAGATTTGCAGTACGGCGTGGCGGCTTGGCTAGTCGCCAGGCCCCCGGACGGTTCGCCCGCACGAGTACCCCGATTCCGGATTACTTCGGCAAGGGAAGTTTCGGTTTCATTGAGTGCTTCGGTGCGTCCTGGGCACGTCCCTCATTGCACGACGTCTTTCCAGTCACCACCATAGTGATCGCACAGCGTGGACATTCGGACACGAGGATGCCGCAGTCCTACTTGTTCCCATTCGCTTTGAATGCTTCCCCAAATGGCGTGAGCTTGCCACCGCCCGCTGCGCTTTCGTGACATTGTCCACAAGCCTTGCCAGTTTGTGTCGCGAATGCCGGTGTTGCACTTGCAGGTCGAGAAATAATCAAGGAAGTTGTGCCCGCAATCAGGATTGTGGCAGCCGTGCCGCAAACAAGAACGGACGTCTTAATTGCATTCACTGTCATAGTCGTTACTCTGTTGTCGTTCGTCGACCGTCTTCTATCTGGCCGCTAGACCCGCGACTGTCGGATTTGCGCGCTGTCCAGCAATTGCGTACGTCTCAATGCGGCCGAGGTGCTAGAAAGCAACGTTTACAGGCCACTTGGTCGCAGACATGGGGGGATATCAGCTAAGATCCCCAACAATGCGGTTTGCCAGGTCGCGATTACTTTTACTTGAACTGCGATGTGGCTTTGTCCAAGCCATTTTTCATCGAGGCCCAGGCCGCATCCACGCCGGCCTGCATGTGTTGCCATGCGGATTCGTTGGCCGTGCGCATTTCCTTCAATTTCGCGAAAGCGAGATCCCGGTGAGCTCGCATCGCCTCGACCTGCGTGTCATAGCTGCCGCGAGCTTCGGCGCTCAATTGCTTGCCTTTGGTGTTCAGGCCATCGACCTCCGTGTCCCACTTCTTGATTTGCGATTCCATCGTCGTGCAATACTCGTCTTTCTTACCCATGGCCTACCTCCGTTATGAGATGACATCTGTTCACGGCACTACGCATTCGGCCGCAACCTAATAGGCCGAGTGCATGAACGATTGGATGGGAGCTCGGCACGGCGATGCGTCGCAAACCGACCATCCCTCTCGTTTCAGTGGAGCATCCATCGACAGCGCTCGTCTGTGCGGCGACGTACGCACGCCGACTTCTCGGACGTTCGCGGCGGAAGGCGATTGAGCCGCGAAGCGATGTCCCACAAGCGACAATCCTATGGGCGCCTGCCGGTCCATGTGCGATACCGGACGTAGCAGTACACTATCGCGATGGAAGCCAAGGACAGACCGTATCGGACTACCGGAACCGCGCCGACTTTCCCGGGGCCGGACGGATTGCCTGCGGCGGCGTCCTCCAGTCCCCGCCAGAATCATCTGCTCGCCGCCCTCCCGCCCAGCGATTACGAGCGTTTCGCACCGCGTTTAGAACTCATAGCGATGAATCTCGGGGATGTTCTGTACGAGTCGGGAGCCAAATTGCAGCATGTCTATTTCCCCACGACATGCATCATTTCGCTGCTCTATGTTATGGAGGATGGCGCATCTGCTGAAATCGCAGTCGTGGGGAACGAAGGGATCCTTGGCATATCCCTGTTCATGGGGGGCAACACCACGCCAAGCCGCGCCATTGTGCAGAGCGCGGGGCGCGCCTACCGACTCAAGGCCGACTTGCTCAAAGATGAGTTCGAGCGTTACGGTCCGACCATGCACCTGCTGCTACGCTACACGCAGGCGCTGATCACCCAGATGCCGCAGACGGCGGTCTGCAATCGGCACCACTCCGTGGACGAGCAATTGTGCAGATGGCTGCTGCTCAGTCTTGATCGTATGGCGTCGAACGAACTGACGATGACCCAGGAATTGATCGCCAACATGCTGGGTGTGCGTCGTGAGGGCGTTACCGAAGCCGCCGGGAAATTGCAGAGGGCGGGGTTGATTGAGTATCACCGCGGCAAGATCACTGTGATCGATCGCCCCGGGGTGGAGAAGCGGTCTTGCGAGTGCTATCAGGTAGTCAAGACGGAGTTTGAACGACTGCTGCCGTATGTCTCTGTGTAACTCTGCGGTCTGCGGAGGAATCAATCCGATCGGCGTTCTGCGAACGACAAACCGACTCGAATATTTCCTTCGTTGACGCAATCGCCAAGTCCAATAGCACACGTACCTCCTGCAGCTGTTCCGGACCTAGGATGGGTGAAGCGGCGATCCCGTTAGCGCTGTGGCCCACGTCGATGCGGATCGCTATTAGCGTATCCAAAAGGTTGCACACTCGCCGTGTGTCGGTTTCAGTCGAAGACTTAGACAAGGTACTCGCACTAATTCGGGCGGACATGCTGACCCCCTCACCAAAGACGTTCCCCGTTTGTAAAAGTTACCGAGATTTCCGCGGCCTGTCGGTGCGCCAGCGCACCCACGCGCGGCCCCTGTTTCGATTCCGGCTGAGTTATGTGCGTGGGCGGACAGACGGGTGGAGCGAGACAATGCGTTACTACGTTTCTCGCTCAACGCTTCCTTGACGGAGCGCGGCAACTATCGGAGTCTTAAATGTATATCGGCGGCGGTATGCTTTTGTTGATCATTCTCTTGCTGGTGTTCGTGCTATGAACATCTCCCCGATTCCGTGTGACCCCTATCCTCGGAAACTCCTCAAGGTTCCGACCCGAATCCAGGGCGGCAATTGGCAGATGCAAGGATTGCGCCGCTCCGGGCTCGCTCACGACGAAGGCGAGTGCCAGATGTCGATTGCTGAATTCATGTCTGAACATGTTCCGCGAGACACTGACGACGCCTGAATTCGACACGGGTGCTGACGATCTGTGGGGCGTCAAAGCACCAAGCAAAGGCCCTGCGCGCACCGCTTCAAACATTCAACCCGGTCGTCTATCAAGGGACCCGTTGACGTGACGCGCTGCCTCGCGGAATCCCATGCGACTACTCGGCCCTGGCGCCTTCTTGTTCATAGATTTGTTTTTCTCGCCTTATTCAGCCACTGCTCAACATTTCCTGTGACCTTTTGCGTCATGCCCTCCACCTGTTTCGCGACGCCTCTTGCCTGCTGAGATTCGTTACGCATTTGCTCTCCAATCTTTTGTTGGATTTTGCCGACCAGGTCTTTCGCAGCGCCTTTTATCTGATCACGGTTCATCGACTACTCCGCCAGTGTGGTTACCGCCTTCGTTTTCCCAAGCCTTGAGATCCGTCTGTTTTTGCGCATGGTGGGTAGCGCGGACATGCCGACGTCGAATCGTTGAGAAGAATGCCGCGCAGACGGCGGCGCTTAAAATAATTGCCAACGGGGCACCCCAGGCTTTGTAGCTGTTCATAGATGGCTCACTCGAATGAATTGAAGCTGGCGTTCAATAGATGACCGAGGCTAACCCGTCAATGCTTGCGGAGTCAGTGCGCTGGGGTACATACGGAATCGCGAATTTCATGTTCGACACCAATGAATCATTCTAGAAATGCCTTGACGCAATCGGTGGCGGCGCGCACCGTGAGTGTGAACGGAGAGGGCAGCTTCAACCCTTCCGCCCCCGCCAGGTTGGACGTGCAGCCCTTGGCGATCCCCTAGGCATCCCTCGCTTGTGCGATGCCGATTCAGAGCCGGTCGAGTACCTGGCGCAGTTCGCTTACGACGCTTGCGCGTGGACGCGCACTTGCCTAAGTCCAAGCGAAATAAATATATCTATGTGGGATTTCCTATGTAGCGTTAGTCGTTTCATAAAGGGCAACACATGTCTACTCACACACAATATCTTCCGAACGCGAACACCGTCGCCGGTCGCGACGCCAACGTTGAAAAGACACTCCGCATGGCGATCGTAATGGCTGAAGCCAACGAGCGTCTGTTCAAACTGCAGAGTGACGCGGCCAATGCCGCGTTCGCCGAGAATTCGAGGCACCTCAAATCGCTGCTCGCGACCAAGGATTCGAGCTCATTGCTGACCGAATGGGCGGACCTCTACCAGGCCAACATGCGCCGGGTTCTCGATGTTTCGCGCATCGGCTTTGAAATCGTGCCGGAAACGCAGGCCAAGATGGCGGCGGTGATGGGCGAACCATTCAATACATACACCAGGGAAACGCAGAAATATCTGGATCAGTACGTGAAGACCATCGCCGACGGGCGCGATACAGCGGCAGCTAAGGTGAAGCAGTTTCTCGCCCAGACGATGGCCAGCGTCAGCGGACAGCAAGTCGCGAAGAAAGCCAAGGTTTCCTGAAGGATCCGGGGCGTCCCGCTCTGGAATTAGAGCAAGAACGATTTGTGTCGATCCCGGCCCCGGCGTTTGCTCGTCGGGGCCTTCTTTTGTGTCGTTAGTCCTTGCAGATAAACGCTGCGAACTTTAGCGTCGCCAGTAGGCGATCCAATCCACTCATGGCACCAAAGTGACCCCCGTCTTTACTCGATTTCTATAAATGTTTGCTGTCGGTGCGCTGGCACTCCCGTAGAAGCCAGAAAGCAGCCCTTGGACAAATTAACGTAAGCGCGTTCCGGCAACCCTATGCTCCATTGCGCGGGTAGTATTACGGGCCAATGCTTGTTCGCTATTCTTGTCCTTCAACCTCCAAGGAATACAATGCCCTTTCATCGCAAACGCAAAAGCCGGGCGTTTACCGTCAAGGCCGCCGAACTGGCAGTCGCCGCGCCTCAAGTCGTCGCCTATCGAATCGCACGCATGGCACTAGCAGGCATGTCCCCTACGGCGCGCGATCGGAGAGAGTTCCGCCAAATGGGTGTTGAGAAGATGACGGCGTTTGCCGAGTCTTGGAACGCAATGGCCATCGAGACGGTTCGTGCTAACTATGTGCTTGCTGCCTCCTTTGGGTGGACGTGGCTAGCTGGCAAGCGTTTCCCGTCCACGGGCTCGCAATTGCATAACGCCACCTTGGGGGTGCTGGCTAAAGGCATCGAACCGATCCACCGTCGGGCGGTAGCTAACGCCAAACGACTGGCGCGAACCACACTTCGATAGCCGGGCAGACGAAGGGTGCGACTGCTTACGACCGAGAGTGTGTGAAAACGCGCAAGTTGCCTAAACGAAGAAACTTCCTACACTGAAGCATCGGGTTTCTTCGGAGTGGCAGCATGAAGCGATTCGTCGAAGGCGAAGACCGAAACCAGGTTACGTTGCTGCCCGAGTGTCTTGACGACTTTGTCGGTCGCGGACAACCCGGTGCGAGTGATCGATGTCTTCATCGACGAACTGGATCTGACCGGCCTTGGTTTCGACGGTGTGGTGCCGGCCGACACCGGGCGTCCGGCGTACCATCCGGCGGTGCTGTTGAAGATCTACGTCCACGGGTATCTGAACCGCCTGCAGTCGAGTCGGCGCCTGGAACGCGAGACGCAGCGCAACGTTGAGCTGATGTGGCTGACCGGGCGCTTGGCGCCGGACTTCAAGACCATCGCCGACTTCCGCAAGGACAACGGTAAGGCGATCCGAAACGTCTGTCGTGAGTTCATCGTGCTGTACCGGCGGCTCAATCTGTTCTCCGAAGCGATCGTGGCGATCGACGGCAGCAAGTTCAAGGCGGTCAACAATCGCGACAAGAACTTCACCGACCACAAGCTCAAGAAGCGCATGGAGCAGCTGGAGGAAAGTATCAGCCGCTACCTGGCCGAGCTCGACCGCGCGGATCGGGAGCCGACCTTGGTCACCGAAGGGAGGGTTTCGCGGCTCAAGGAGAACCTCACCAACGATGGGTGTCCGCTTTCAGGCAACTTGCACCGCGACCTCGACCGTCCCGACCTGGCCGGTTAGAGACCATCAAGCCACGGCGCAGAAGGTCCCGATTTAGTCTAGGTTCGCGGCACCCACTCCGTCCGCGTTCAGGTCAAGAAGCGCGGAACCGTCTCGTATCGTTGCGACCGCCTGCTTCTTAGATCGTGGTGGCAATTATCGAAAGATCTAGCTTGCGTCCGGTCTGAATGTCAAATCCCATATCTTCGGGAGCGAAGCCCACGAGGACGTTGGTTTTGATGCCGGCCGCCTCGAGTCGGCTGGTAATCCGCGACACGCATCCGCTCGGATCCTCGCTCGGCCTTGAACTTAGCCGGTATACATGACCTCCGATAGCTTCGTTTCCCGTGAAGAATCCGACCCACATCTCGAATCGGTGCATAGGCCCATAAGTCACTACCTTGGCCTGCAGACTTTTCTTCCTTCGCGTCTGTCCGCAACTGGCTCGAGCAAGCTGATCCAGCCGCCTCTCTTGGTACAGCCACATTCCCGAGTACAGACCGTCATGGAACGAGTCCACGTAAATGGCTTGAACGCGGCAGGGCAGTCCCAGGTAGCGTTTGATAGCCTGCGTCGTAAGATCCTGCAGTCGCTCGCACAGTCCATCTTGACCCGCTACATAATCTTCGTGTTCAAGCACCTGTCGCTGCCCCACCAGGAAACGAAGAAACGCCGTCGAACGCTTGAAGCTCCCGTTCTGCGTGATAGACGTATAGTCCTCACTACCTCGACTCATCGCACCCGTGCCAAGATTGATCCCGCGCTCTCGCACGATGGACAACGGCATGGCGTTGAGGTCGTCCAGCCTGAACAGCTTTGGCAGCAGCACCATCTGCGCAAGCTCGAGCCTTCCATTTTTCATGCTGACGGCGAGATCCTTCAACCCGTAGAGCCCACTCAGCGCTGATTCGAACTGGCTTTCCGGTACGTTCTCCTCGAACATCGTGACAATCGGAATCGCGAACAACAACAGTTCCGTGCGTACCCCCTTGCGGTCGATCACTACCCGTTCGCTGGCGGATTCCACCGCGTGCTGCAGCGTCTGCGCGATGCCGCAACTTGGCGCTGCCTCGATGGCTTGATCGATGGTCGCGTCCGCTCCCTCCTTCAGTAACTCGTTGGCAATGCGCGCGAACGCCGTTTTCGCCTCGGCGGCGTCGGGATGATTTGTCAGGACCACGGCGAGCTCGATCATCTCGGCGACGCGCCCATTAGTGATGTCGTGCTGCCCCTTCGTGGGCTTCGTCTTAGGCCTTTTCGATCCGCTCACCTTGTCACTCCCCTCGGTTGGTCTATCCAACTCTCTGTGTCCCATGACAAATCTTCGGCGCCGTGGCCCCTCTGCGCTTTCTCGGTGAGCGTCGCTACTATGGCGACGTAGTCGAGAGAAGTCTGAGGAGATCCCGTTTGCGACGTAACTGTGGTTTTTACATATCGAGTTTCTGATTGCTAGCTCTCTTGGTAGAGCACAGAGCGGCCGATTCACCGTGTTCGGGTCTCGCCTGCGTTGCCCGAATGCTGCCAAACTGAGACATGAAATCATCGGTTGCTTTGCACCCTACGCCGCTCCTGTTCCTGTCGCGCGCTTCCGATCGCTCCGCCGCCTCGTCCTGACCCAGCTTCTACCGCTCAGCGCTCTGACGCGCGCGCCCGCTTCAATGCGCGCGCGCATGCCCGAACGCTCGCATGTGATCAGTGCGTTTGCAATTAGCCGAATGGCCTAATCTCGGGCCCGCGGGATCGCTCCCCCTTCTCACCGCCGTTGATGAGCTTACACATACTCGTAGCACGTCGTGCAGTGCCCGCGGTTCCGAGTCGCCGCCCTCGTTGGTGGGATGATATTCAATGTACCGGGCGCGCAGCCGGCGTCAATCTATGACTTGTTATGGCAACGTGACCTGACGGCTTTCACGTCAACCCGAAAAAGGCCAAGCACACCGCTTGTTTCCCATTGGACAGGAGGAACGTTCCGCGCAAAGGCGCGTCGTTCCCTTTTGCTCTCCGGATATAACTTGTTATATGCCTATAGCGGACCTGCTCGGCAAGGAGTACTTTGTCCACTCAAACGGCGAGCCTAGTCTTCGCGGTAGAAGAGGTAGTACAAGTGATACGGACGATGCACCTGCCGAAACTGATCTGGTTACCCCAGGAGGAAGCGTGCGCGACCGAACTCGTTACGGAGACGCTTCACCGTGCGCTTGTCGGGACTGTACAAGAGGCACTCGTGTGGGGAACAGCCAGGCTTGGGTTTGATAGCTTCGTGTTCGGGATCGCGGCGAACGACCGAAGGCCCGACGCGGAATCGCGTGCCTACATACTGACGAATCAGGCCGACAAATGGGTCCGCTCTTATGACGAGCATGCCTACGTGGAAGTCGATCCACGCGTCGACTTGGCCGGAGAGCCCGGCTATGCTTTTTGGGAGGCAAGACACTTCGACATGAACCCACGGCACAAGCTATTTCTAATCGAAGCAGCGTGCCATGACATCCAATCCGGGCTTGTACTCGGCTTGTGCACGCGAGATCCGCCATCCTACGCAATGATGGCTCTCAACTGTGCGGCCCCAACGCTTAATCAGTGGCGCGCGGAGCAGCGCTTGCTCATCGCGGGCCAGGCGTTAGTCTTGGGCAAGGTTCTCAGTCGGTCAGTGAGAAAGTTCCTCTACGAGGAAGAACTGCTTTTCCCGCGCCCGCCAATGAAGCTCAATCTTCGGGAGCGAGAAATCCTCACCCGTGCCGCCGCGGGGCAGACGTCGAAGCTAATCGCCGCAGAACTTGGCATCGCTAAGATCACGGTCGACATACACGTAGGCACAATTCTCACCAAGCTGGGCGCATTGAACCGAAACCAGGCGATCGCCAAAGCGATCGCGCACAATCTGATTCAATTGCCCGACGACGACGCGGAGCACAAGAGCGCGAAGATCCAGGCAACTCGACGGGCACAGCAAACGCGCAGCGCCCATCGCCTTGGCAGAGACGGTCGTCATTAGTGCCGGCGAGCATTCCGGCCAGCGCCGGGTCCAGCTCATCGACTCAAAGAGACCGATAGTGTGGCGTACGCTTCACGATTGCCCGAGGTCGCGCTGGCATAGGTCACGTGTCGACGCTACTACAGTCTTTGTACGACAATCCCGAGCCTTACTCGTCCGAGCACCTTTAATCCCATCCGCTTGGCCGTCGCCGCGTCTTTAATCAAGGTTTCCTTGTATTTCGGGTTCTCGCAGCTCAGCACTAGGCCCTGTCCAATTCGGCTTTCCACGTTTCTGACCAGCGTCCTCTGCTGATATTCGAGCACGTACGTGCCGTTGCCGGCGATCTCCTTCGTCCGCGTGTCTACCAGTATCGGCGCACCGTTCTTGATTCGCGGCTCCATGTCGTCACCCGGCATATGGAAGGTGTTGCATCCTTCGGCGTCCTCTGCGAGCTGTCGGATAACATAATCCATCCACGCTAAGTTTTCGTCCCGGCTTGGTCCGCTCTGCGTTGCCTCACCGCGCTCCGGCTCTCGTGGAAGCGCATAACGCGTCTTGGTCAGCCCCAGCATCCAGTTCGCATCGGTATCGAACGCGCCGCAGATCGCGGCGAAGGACTCCAGGTCCGGCAGTCCCGGCTTGTCCGTCTCGATCCACCGTCTAACCGTCTGTGGCTTCCGACCTGTCATCGAGCATAGGTACTGCAGCCGGCCCTCTTTGGGTATCTTGGCCCCGTCCATCTCCTTGAAAAGGCGGTCCCGCAGTCCCGGCAGCAGCGCCATCGCCATGCCCGCCGGTTTGGCTGCACGTTTTTTCTCCCCTTCTGTGGTGGCCGCTCGGCCACGTCCGCCTCTTTTGGTCGGTTCGCGTCGCTCACTCATGTCCTTAGCCTTTCTGGTTTCGAGTCACAAAGCTCCAGGAACAACGTTTCACAACCCGCGAGGGTACAACTTTTGGCAGGTTTTGAGCAGTTGCGCTGTTCTCCGGCCGTCGAGCGAGCAACCGCTGCACTGATACCGTTGCGTAGGACCGCAGAGGGTCGGAGCAGTTGCTAACAAATATTGACATGGTGAGGAGCATTTGCTCTTGACGCCACCGGCATCCATCGCTACTCTGTGTTCTCGCGGGTGTCTCTACCTCGGTCCAAACCCGTCGGGTGGTCGCACGGTTCACTTTGCCTCCCCTGGCGCAATACGCTGTCCGCGACGACTGGCGACTGGAGTCGCTACCGCGCCTCGCTCGATGGGGCTCACTGGGAGGGACGAATATGTCGAACACTGTACATTTGTCGGACGTTCAGCTGCTGAACCTGAGCGTTCTGATGACCATACAGGCGAGCATCAAAAGGGATCCGGTGGCCGCGTGCTATCGGTTCAACCTCAGGGACGACCAGGCGCAACGGGTCGAAGGCTTGGGCCAGCAGCAGCTGCAAGCGATCGTAGCAAACCGCGGCGAGGAGTCGTTGTTCAAGCTTCGCGACGACTTCTGGCCGCTTCTCGATGCCCCTCCAGGGCTGCAGGTTCCCTTGTCCACCGTGCGCTTCGCCGGGACTCTGGCCACAGTCCCAGAGCCCAGGTCAATGCCCCGACGCGAGTCGGCCTGATGGGTAAGGTGCGTGATGCACACCCAATTCGTCGAGCGCCACATTCGTTCTCTGTCGATTGCGAAGACGTGTGCCGAGCTTGGCGCCAGAATTCGCACGGTCAGTTACATCACCGGGCTTGAGCACAACGAGCTCGTCCGCCTTTTCTTCGTCGACAAGCACTCCGCTCCCCGTGGTCGCCCTCCCGATTCTCCGGATTGGTATCACCAGAAGGCCAATTTGATCGGGAAGGTCGAAGCGGCCATGGTCGTGGCCGTCTATTGCCGGATGCGCGATCTCGGATTCGGTCCAACGGACGCGCTGGTCGGCGGTTTCAAGTACTACCGCGAACAATGCAACCAAAGCCCCCGCATCAATTTCGACCGCGCCTTCGATCTCGTGTGCCATACCCAGGGCATCTGGATCGCCGACCGTCCACAGCTGGCGCTCGCAACATGCCCGCGATGCCAATCCCAGCACCTGACCGGCCTCGGCGAGCGTCCTAGCCATCATCGCCCATGTCCCTTTTGCAAGCTGGTCAAGCGGTATTGGTGCGACAAGCGCGTTCAGGCGACGTTTCCACCGCGCTCGTTGCCTGCCGTGAAGTCCAGTCAGTTCGGCTTATTGTCAGCGTTCTTGTCGGTCGATCGCTAAAGCGCCGTTGGGGCTGATGCCGAAAGCCCCCCGCGAAACGAACGATTTCGACTGGCGAAAGCACTGAGTGCCGCGGGATGATCGGAGCACTAGGTGTGACTCGGCGGAGGGCATCGCAATGGCGGACGGCGACGCAACCATCAGGCTGGACCAAGGCGGCATCAACGCTCGCCTTCTCGCGAACGAAGCGAAGGTGGACTTTCGTCGCGTGGAATCGGCAAGTCGCAAGATCCAAGCGACGTTCCATAGCCCGGAAGTGAAGCGGCTGTTCGTGCGTTACTTGAACAGTATGCAGCTGAACATGTATCTCATCTCGGTGATCGGGCGCACCAAGCTGCCGCACTCACTCATCGAACAAGTCGAGGGCGCCCTGAAGGCGAAGCTCGAAAAGCTCCATGCGGAGGTCAACGAAGCGATCGACGCCGCGGAAGCTCTATGCAAGGTCCATGGCATCACCCGTCTGGCGACCTACGATACGGAGCCGCTCGCGATCGAGGCAAAGGTGATCTCCCCCTTCGGGCGGCGCTACCTCGAGCTGATGACGAAGGTGGACCAGCTCATGCCGATGCTCGAGACGCTGGCGATCGATGAGGTGATCGAGGTCGCGCAGCTCGACCTGCAAAAGGGCTTGGCCAAGAAGTCGGTGAGGCAAGTTGCGGGCGCGGCGCGTAATTTTTTGGCTGGACTGCGCAAGCGCATGAATGCCATTGCAGAGGAAGACGCTACTCAAGCGGCTTCCGGCAAGGGCCAAGAGGGCGAGGCGGGGGCGGGTTCACCTAACGCACTCGCTGATGCGCCGACCGACGATAGCGAGGCGACATCGGTCGCCGTAGGCCCGGCAACCGACTCGCCGGTCGACAGCGCGGCGACCACCAAACCACCGCGAACGAAGCAGAAGGGACGGGCGCTGACATCAACCGACAGCGCATCGCCAGGCGAGCGCACCTGCCTGACGTCAAGAACAATCAGGAAGCATCGCTGGGCTATCCGACGCGATCCGACGACTCATGGCTGCATCGGCGTCGAGCAACCGACCGATCGGTTTTACGGCGGGTATCGAGAGGGAAAGGAATGACTCTGCCTGCTAGTGCCGCTCGGTCTTCGTAGCGGACGACGGCCCGATGGGACCCGTTCCGACCGCAGCGGAAAAAAGCAGCGCCCGTAGGTGAACGATAACAATCGAATTCGTGGCGAATTGCGTCACAGTACGAACTCGCCTCCGACGGCTTCCGGCGCCGGATTCCTGTTGGATCTTCGCTCGAGGAAAGGAAGCGCGGGTCATCGGGCCGCGCTCCACTTTCCCTAGGTCTGGCTGGCGTCTTACTTCTTCATTGAGTCATTGCCCGGCGCGTCTTTGCCCATCGCGTCATGACCCATTGAGTCCTTCTTCATGGCACCCTTGTCCATACAGTCCTTTTTCATCGCGACTGTGTCCTTCTTCATACTGTCTTTTCCCATCGCGTCCTTTCCCATCGCGTCCTTTCCCATCGCATCTTTTCCCATCGCGTCCTTCTTCATGCCATCTTTGGTCATCGCGTTCTGGTCCATGCAATCGCTGTCCATGTCCTTCTTCATCGGGTCCTTGGCCATGCTGTCTTTGCCCATTGCATCCTTGGCCATGCCGTCTTTTTTCATCGTATCCTGCTTCATTGCGTCTTGTGCAAAGACGGCGCCATTGGCGAACAGTAAACCGGCGGAAAGCAATACTGCGGTCATCTTGAACATTCGATACTCCTTAAGGTCGTTGTACTTCGGGCGATAATGCGATGCTTCAGGACGTCCGAGGTGCGCTCGTTCGACACCGAATGTGATTTGGCCGTGATCTCGGCGGTCTCATGTACGGGCGCACTGCTGCGCTCCTACCGCTTGCAGGACTCTGCCGGAACCTCTGTCCTCAACGAAGCCGACGACCTCCAGTTGGGCGCGATTCCAGGATGGAGCCAAGGTGATCTGTCGCTGTAGACGCCCTTCGCCGCCGGCGAGAGGAATGGGGCCGATCCAGGCGCGCACCACATGATCATGCGCTAGCGTCACTCCGCCGTTTTCTCCGCGGGTGACCTTGGACACCAGACCGTTTTCGGTGACGGCGAGGTACAGATCGGCGCGATCGCCAGGGACGCGCGTCTTTGCGTCGGCGGTCACCGTCAATGCGTCGTCCGCTGCTAGGCTCGCCTCGATATGGATTTGCGCATCGGCCGGTTGGGCGTTGAGGCGCCGAACCACGTCTCGCAGGTCCCCGGGCCACGAACGCAGATCCGTACCGCCAACGAAGAAATGCGGCGTATAGACAAAGCTTTGTTGATTGGCGTGAGCCAGCCAGGTCTGCCGCTTGGCGAATTCGCCTTGCGCGAACGGATCCTTCCAGCCGATGTAGTCCCAATAGTCGACGTGCAGCGACAGCGGAACCACCATGGCAGAAGGATCGAGCGCTTCCCTTAAGTGGCTCAACTGCCGGTCGGCGGGCGGACAACTGGAGCAGCCCTCCGAGGTATACAGCTCGACCAGTGCGGCAGTGTTCGCCCCGCTCTGTGCTTGGCAGCCGATAAAACCGGACACCGGAGCAGCGGCTGCGGAAGCCGTCAGAAGGATAACAATGGGAAGGGCGCGCGCATTCATGAAGTCGAGTACTCCCGGGTGATCGCAGCGAGGTGTAATCCTGGCCGCCGAATTGCGACCGTTATGGATTCATAGTTAGTTCGGATGCAAGTGGCGTACGGTTACAATGCCGGGCACAATTTGTCGCCGAGGTACAGCACGCGTCTTATGTTCAGTCGGCAGTAACCAAATGCATCGAATCAACGAATAGGGTAGAGCAGGGCGAGTGAAGTCGAGCGAAACGCGCCTCAAGGGCTTGTTGTTACGGGGTCTGGCCGGAGATGCGGCGGCGTACCGCGTGTGCTTGATGGAGCTCGCCGCACACTTGCGGGGCTTCCTCAGGAAGCGCCTCGTTACCATGCCGGACGATGTGGAGGATCTCGTGCAGGAAGCGCTACTGGCCGTGCACAATCAGCGTCACACCTACGATCCGGCCCAGCCCTTGACTCCGTGGGTTCACGCTATCGCCAAGTACAAGCTCGTGGATTTCTTGCGCCGACACGCGAATCGTGAGCAATGCAACGATCCGCTGGACGAGGAAATGGACGTTTTCTCTACGGTGGACAACGAGGCCGCCGAAGCGCGTCGTGATTTGCACAAACTGCTCCTGTTGTTACCCGATCGGCAGCGCCTGCCCATTGTTCACGTGAAACTCGAGGGGCTGTCGGTGGCGGAAGCAGCGCGTGTTACCGGCATGTCGGTATCGGCGATCAAGGTCGGCGTGCACCGCGGCCTCAAGGCGCTGGCCGCAAGAATACGAGGCGAGACTTGAAAACCGAAGCCTTGGTGACGATGCTCTCAACCGGCTCATCGGCGGTTGAGCCGAACGCTGCAGCCCGCCGCTACGGTATTGCGCTGGTATGTGGCGTCTTTGTTTCGGCCTTGCTGATGATGGTATTGCTCGGCGTGCGGTCCGACCTTGGTCGGGCCGTCCTGCTGCCTATGTTCTGGGTCAAGTTTACGTATGTCGCATGCCTTGCGTTGACGAGCGTGATACTCGCCGTTCGACTTTCACGACCCGGTAGAAAGCTTGGCGCGATACCGAGCGCGTTGGCGATGACGGTGATCGCGATGTGGATGCTCGCCGCGTTCGTTCTCACGAGTGCCGACCCCACCGAGCGTCGACACCTATTGTTGGGAGCAACATCCACGACATGCCCGTTCCTCATTTCCACGCTCTCTGTGCCGGTGTTCTTGGCGGTGATTTGGGCGATGAAAGGACTCGCGCCGACGCGCCTGCGGCTCGCCGGTGCGGCCGCCGGCCTGGTGTCGGGTTCGCTGGGGGCGCTCGTGTACTCATTGCATTGTCCGGAGATGGCTGCCCCGTTCCTCGGGATCTGGTATCTGCTCGGCGTGTTGATCCCGACCGGCGTTGGGGCATTGCTCGGCCCACGCCTGTTGCACTGGTAGCAAGGAGCGTCCGCATCGGGCGTGAGTCTTGCGAGTTTTTGGGGAGCACTATCCCGCGCGTTGACGCATCAACGACCAGCGATGGGAAAGTTCGATGCTCGTGGCGATGATTGGCTTGATCCCGTATGAACGTGAGAAATATCCTTGGACTGTCCCTCTAAGCATGGTAGTGAACCTATCACTGTTCCCGCCACTCGACTCTATTTGGTTGTAGGCACCGCGTACTCTATTCGGCCAAACAAAAGGACGCATCGGCGAATCCCGTCAGCCGTTCTACGGCTCGTTGGACATCGTCTGCGCGACATTTGGGTGACAAACACTAGCGCACGTTATCGTCCGGCTGATTCTTTCACGCTTCGCGCCTTGAGGAGCTAGTAATGGCACGAGTTCTTCCGCGTCAGCTCGCTCCGGATCTTGCAATTCCCACATTGTCCGGCACGACATGGAGTCTTGCGACCGCAGCTCCGAAGCGCTTCTCGCTCATCGTCTTTTACCGCGGGCTTCACTGCCCTGTCTGCAAGACCTATGTTTCGGAGCTCGACAAGTTGGTACCCGAGTTCGCCGCGCGCGGGGTCGAGACCATCGCGGTGAGCAGCGACACGGAGGCTCGCGCCAAGCAGGCATCTACCAGTTGGACGCTCTCGCAGCTACAGGTCGGCCACTCGCTCACCATCGGAATGGCGCGCGCGTGGGGCCTGTATATTTCGGCAGGCCGCGGAATGACTTCCGCCGGCGTCGAGGAACCGCCGCTGTTCAGCGAACCGGGCGTGTTTCTGGTCCGACCCGATCGCACCTTGTATTTCGCTGCAATACAGTCCATGCCATTCGCGCGGCCGAATTTCCGCGACATCTTGGCCGGATTGGATTTCGTCATTGCCAAAGACTATCCAGCGCGTGGCGAAGCATGATCGAGTGTCGTTGCTTGTTTTTCGACGACAGGCAGGCGGTAAAGCGGTGATTCGGGAACGTTAAGTCGGAACCCGGGCTCAAATCAGAGATGTACAAACCCTAGGAGATACCCATGAAAGCTGGAATCCGTTCGCTAATTGTCACACTGTTGCTCGCGCTGACTTCGAGCGGCTGGGCTGCCGAGACGAAGCCATTCGATCAGGCGACGTTCCAGGCATTGCAAGCGGCCAACAAGCCGGTGCTGATTGACGTCTATGCGGACTGGTGCCCGACGTGCAAGCAGCAAGCGCCGATCCTTTCCGAATTGCTGGCGCGCCCGGAGTTCAAGGACTACACGGTACTCCGAGTCAATTTCGACACCCAAAAGGACGTGCGTCGCACGTTGGGGGTGGCACAGCAGAGCACGTTCATCGTCTATCGCGGCAGGCAGGAAGTGATGCGTTCGACGGGCGACACCGGTAAAGATTCGATTGCCGCGAGCCTGCGCAAGGCGTTGTCATAGGGGCTGACCGCCGGCGCATCGACGGTGGAGCTCGGTTGGGGAACGTACGGCCTGGGCTTCCTGGCGGGCGTGCTATCGATTCTGTCGCCATGCGTGTTGCCCCTGGTGCCGATCGTCGTCGGAACGGCCATCGCGACGCATCCCCTCGGCGCGCTGGCGCTGGCGGCGGGTCTCACGCTGTCGTTCACCGCAATCGGCTTGTTCGTCGCCACTGTGGGCTTTGCCATCGGGCTCGATGCGGAGTGGTTTCGCGCCGTCGCCGCCGTGCTGCTGATCGGCTTCGGCGTGGCCATGCTGAGCGGATGGCTGCAACGACGCTTCTCCGGCGCCACGGCGTCGTTCGCTTCCTTCGGCGACCGATGGCTGCGCCGGGTTCGCGTCGAAAGCTTGCGCGGGCAGCTGATCGTCGGATTACTACTTGGACTGGTATGGGCACCGTGCGTCGGACCGACGCTCGGCGCGGCGGCAACGCTTGCGAGCCAAGGCAAGAATCTCGCTCAAGTCGCGCTGGTGATGACGATTTTCGGCATCGGCGCGGGTCTGCCACTGGTCGTTATCGGCTCGCTGTCGCGACAATACTTCGCGGCCACCAAAGGCAGTCTGCTTCGCATTGGCGAGCGTGGCAAATACCTTTTGGGTGGCTTGATGGTCGCGCTCGGCGTGTTCATTCTGGCCGGGTGGGACAAGGCCGTGGAGGCGTACCTGGTAGACGTGTCGCCGCCATGGCTAACGGAACTGACGACCCGCTTCTGATTTGTCAAAGGAGTCAAGCATGAATCGATCGTTACCGTTCCTGTTCGCGATGGTGCTCGCGTTTTCGACCGCGGCGCTCGGCGCTGACGGTCTCATCGCAATCAAGAGCCCATTCGCAGCCAACGCTTACGGATCACGGCCGATCCTATAGAGCTTCGCGCCCTCCGGAATCACCCCATCCTCGAGATAACGTCACAGCGCAATCACGAGCCATCCGGCAAGAGCCACAACCGATGCGTCGTACGGACTCGTCCCTGATTGGCGATCAAGGCTAGGATAAGTCGTTTCTGACGCTACTGATTGCCGCGTATTAAAATCGAAGGCCAGCTCGACCTGGCTTCGCGCTTCCGACAAATCGAAGGACACTCCATGATCAAGTTCTACTACAATCTCGCGCCCAACCCCACCAAAGTTGCGCTGTTCCTCGAGGAATCGGGCCTGCCGTACGAGCCCATACCAGTCGACACACGGAAGGGCGAACAGCACGCGCCGGCGTATCGGGCGATCAATCCCAACGGCAAAGTCCCGGCGATCGTCGACGACGGTGCGACGGTGTTCGACAGCAACGCGATTCTGCTGTATCTGGCCGAGAAGACGGGGACGTTCCTGCCTGAAAAAACGCAAGCCGCACGCGGTCGACTGTACTCCTGGCTGATGTTCGTGGGCACCGGCGTCGGTCCGTACTCTGGCCAGGCCGTCCACTTCAAGCACCATGCGCCCGAGCAACTGCCGTATGCCGTCAATCGCTACCTGTTCGAGGCCAAACGGCACTACGGCATTCTCGACGCGCAACTTGCGAAGCACCGGTACATGCTGGGCGACGCCTACACGATCGTCGACATGGACGTGTGGGGTTGGGCGCGCATGGTGCCGTTTGTCCTGGGCGACGACGCATGGACGAAATTTCCCCACGTCAAGCGCCTTGTCGACGAAATCAGTGCACGACCGGCAGCGGCGCGGGCTTTGGCGCTAAAAGACAGGCACGCGTTCAAGGCGGAGATGGACGACGACGCGCGGCGCCACTTGTTTCCGCAGAACGTGCAGCCCGCGATGTAGCGAACGAAGCCTGGAAGGTCGATCGATTCACGGCATTCGATCCGACTTTACGCCTTAAGGGGAAGAGATTCCCTCGCTGCGGGAAAAGCCCTGCCGGACTTTTGCCGAAGTGAGTTACGTTGGCAAGCCACAAATGGCTAGCACTGCATGGCAATCCTCAGGCTGACAATTTAAGGAGCCAACTATGAAGGTGCGGGTCGAACAGACGTATCCACGCCGATTCCGGGCCGTTTCATCGCTTTAACCTATCCACACGACTTCCTGAAGACCCAGAAATAGATTGCTCAATGTGCGCTACCCATCGAGGGAGCCGCTAATTTTGCTCGAATTAGCCTTTGATTCGCATTCGAGGCACTGCCGCGGACTGGATCGCGACTCTAGACTACCGGGTGTCGCATCTCTGAAAGAATACCCCAAGCCGCGGGGCCGATTGCTTATGTGCGCTAGCGCGCCGACAGGGCGCCCGAGCCGGCGGTAGGCTCGCATCAGCCGTAGTGATCGCCAACATTCGGGCGCGTATCTATTGGAGATACGCATTGTCCAACGACAAAATCAGCCTGGTTCCGTTTGCCGAAGCGTTGATATTTCCGCTTTGTGCATTGCGAATGCACCGTACTCGGGCAACGCAATTTACTCGAAAGGGTCTATCCATGGAACGAACCACGACATTGGGCGGTGGTAGTAGTACCGCTAGCGGCAGTCTTACCAATCCAATCAACTCTAAATTGGATGACGCAGCGCAGGAAGCGCACAAGACAACGGACAAAATCGCGGACAAGGCTACCGCGCAGGTGGACCGTTCCGCCGAGGGGGTTCATCGTGCCGTCGACAGCGCCGCCGGTGTCGCAACGACCGCGGCACAGTGGGCAACAGCCAATTTCGAGCAAGCGAAGCAAGCTCAAGCTCGACTGACAGACGCGGCGAGCGCATCGATACGCGCGCGTCCGATCGCCGCGGTTGCTGGCGCACTCGTTGTCGGCTATTTGATCGGTCGCTTAGCGCGGCTGTGAGTCAACCGTTTCGCAACAGCGGCAATAGCGCCTGGACCAGGTGTATGAGCCGCATTTAAGGAGCACAACATGAACCGCGATCAAGTGAAAGGCACTGCAAAGGATGTAGCAGGCAAAGTTCAACTGAAGGTTGGACAATTGACGGGCAATAAGACCCAGCAGCTCAAAGGCGCTGCGAAGCAGGTGGAAGGTAACGTACAGAAGGGGATGGGCAATGTCGAGGAGGCACTTGACAAGGCAAACAGGAAAACCCGCTGACCGGCGCAGAGTGCAGGAAATCGACCCGTCCATCGGTGGACGGCCAAATGTCGACTATCGTGGGGAGAACAGCAATGGGCTGGTTTAGCAGATTTCGGGTAGCGGTCGACGTAAAGCCGGCTGGCTCCGGAGACGAGACCAAAATTAATGCCGCGCCATACTTTGGCTCCGGGACAAGCCGAAGCGGCCCCAATGATTCCGTTGCTGCTGGCGACCGAGTGACAGAGGAAATCAAGCGTCGACAGGTATCATTTGCAGTGCGCTACGTCGCCGCAGTGCGAGGGCGTTAGGCCCCATCGGAACCCGCATCGATACACAACTCTTTCCAGGGACCAAAAATGAGTATCGGCACAATCCTTCTTATCGTTCTTATCTTAGCGTTGGTAGGCGTATTACCAACTTGGGGGCACAGTAGGAGTTGGGGGTACGGACCCAGCGGAGCCGTCGGACTGATCGTTGTCGTTCTGATTGTATTGGTACTACTCGGAAAGCTCTGAAAACGAGTCCAGGGCAGTTGGACGGTAGTCTGACGAACGCGGGACGCACAACACGAGGAATCAATCATGGCAAGAAATATGCTCGCAGTACTGATGATGCTGGGCTTGCTCGGCGCGTTTAGCATAATATCGGGTTGCAACACCGTAGCCGGTGCGGGCAAGGACGTCGAGCGTGGCGGCGAGGCGATTCACGACACGGCAAAGGACGCCCAACAGAAGATGTGAATACCCTCATTTCTTCGCGCCCTAGCGCGCCGGTAATCAACTGGTGGCGTGGAATAGTATGGTGGGATCGCTGCATTGGACGATGTCAGTAGAGTGCGTGTCGACTAGTGCGCGCGAATTGCATGAGACATGGTCCGGGAAGGCGTTCCACCGGCCACGGCGGAAGGCATTGACGACTACAGGATAAAGCGCCGCACGCGGGGCGCCGACGGCGAGTTGGATGAGAGGGGACGCTTGCCCAAGTGTCCGTCCCGGGAGGGCAATTTTGCATACCGCGTTACGCGTGGCTTCGGTGGCAGCGCGAGACGTTCTGTAGGGCGACGGTAATTGTTTGCCTTAACGGAACATTATGAACAAGAGTTTGTTTCGTCGAAGCGCACTGCTATTGCGATCGCGCTTGCGGGTGCGCTTCGAATCGTTGTCGCTTCCGCATCGATGTCCCCGCCGATGTCGACCCAGCTGATTGTCCTTTCCGGAAGCAGTAAGGTGCCACCGGTAATGACTTCCGCCTCAGGCGCTGGAACCGTTAGTATCAATCCCGATCACGCTGTTAGCGCGAAACATTACCGTGAAGGGCATGACGGCGACTGCATCGCACATTCACGAAGGTGCCGTTGGCACCAACGGTCCGGTAATCGTTTCCTTTATCAAAACCAGTCCAATACGCGAGCTACAAGGTAGGTAATCGTCAATGCACATAGCGCCCAGCATTCGGGGTGAGATCCGAGCCCAGGTCAAAGGGAAGTGACACCGAGCATCGGTGCAAAGCCCGGCGCACTCAGCGACGCGCGTACTTTTGCTCCTCCTTGCAGGCCCGCCATGGATTGAGTGCGCTGGCGTACAGACGCAACTGGTTATCGCGCCTATCTTTTGTGTCAGAGGGGAAACGCTTCCTTCTCGCTAAGGGGCTCCTACGTCGAATTCGTTGACTCTGGGGGTGGTCGATCTGCAGAAATTGCAATCTTGGCGTTTAACCTGTGACAAGGCTGCTGGCACCGTAATCGAACCCTAAGGAAGCAACATGTCCAAAACGATGATTGCACTATTTGTCGCTGGCAGCCTCGGTTTAGCCGGACCTGCCGCGGCGCAAATGTACGGGCCGAAGATCAATTCGACGCCGATATCCAAGGATGCTTACAACATGGCGGTTAAGAACGCCGAGACGCAAAACAAGATGGACAAGGATGCCTGCTCATCGCGAAGCGGTAACGCCAAGGACATCTGCCTCGCGGAAGCTAACGGTAAGGAGAAGGTTGCTAAGGCTGACGCCGAAGCCGCGTACAAGAACACTCCGACGGCGCGCGAGGATGCGCGTGCCACGCGGGCCGAAGCGACCCACAACGTTGCTAAGGAGAAATGTGACGAACTTTCGGGCAATTCTAAGGACGTGTGCGTAAAGGAAGCGGATGCGGCGCTCGTCAAGGCTAAGGCCGACGCCAAGGTTGAGCGTGTCACGGCCGATACGCACCAGGACGCGGCAACGAAGCAAACTGACGCCCGCAACGCGGCGAACGCGGACAAGCGTGACGCAGACCTCAAGGTAGCGATCGAGAAGTGCGACGCACTCGCCGGCACCGCGAAGGATACCTGTGTCAGCAACGCAAAGGCGCAGTTCGGGAAGTCTTAAGATCGATGCAACTGTCCCTCGCCGAGCTTCGTAACGGGTAGCGTGGGATTCGCGTGCGGCGGCCGGGATAGCCCCGGCCGCATTTTCGTCACGCGTGCGCCCGCCGTTTGCGATCGGTAGCGACTTCCGCATCGCGCACTGGAACTGAGGCGCGCAGTCTATACATCAATGGTACGCAGCGTCCAGCATCCAGCGCGAGATCCAAATTCAGCTCAAAGGCAACTCATCGTTGCATAGTCCGGCGCACTGAGCGACGGGCTCCCATTTTTGCTTTCCGCAGCAGTGTGTCGCAGCTCGGCGAAGCTATCGGGACGGTAGTTGGCCAGTGCGTGCCGCTTGAGCCAGGCCCACAGAAACTCGACCGGATTGAGGTCAGGCGCATAGCCGGGAAGGAAGTGCAGCTTGATGCGATCTTGCGTCGAGGCGACGTAGTCACGACGCGCTTGGGGCCAAGCGGAAGAGGGGAAACAGTGCGAGGCGAAAAAGTGGTTGAGTCGAATACTTGGCCGATGCCGCACGCTCGACGACCGCGAGAGGCCATGAACGCCAATCAACCCGCGGTGGACGCCGAACTGGAGACTCTTCAACGCGAGACCTTCGGCTACTTTCTGCACGAGACCAATCCGCAAAATGGGCTCGTGCGCGACAAAACCGCGCCCGATTGGCCCTCCAGCATTGCAGCCACCGGGCTCGCGCTTGCCGTTTATCCGGTCGCGGTCGAGCGCGGCTTCATCTCGCGTGTCGCGGCGATCGCGACGGTGCTCACCACACTGCGATTCTTCTGGAACAGCCGGCAAGGCCCGGAGCCTGACGCTACCGGCCATCACGGCTTTTACTATCATTTTCTGGACATGCAAACCGGCCAGCGCGTATGGCAATGCGAACTGTCGACCGTGGACAGCGCAATACTGTTGGCGGGCATGTTGACGGTGGGCGCATATTTTGACGCGAGCACGAGCGAGGAAGACGAAATCCGAACGCTTGCGGACACGGTCTATCGTCGTGTGGACTGGCGATGGGCACAAAACGGAGGCGCAACGGTTACGCATGGCTGGAAGCCCGAAAGCGGATTCCTGAAATGGCGATGGGAGGGTTACTGTCCGCATTGCCTCAAGCAGAATGTTACTGAGCTAGATCGTTGCCTCACCTGAAATGTTACCGATCAAGGTGCGCACCTCCATGATGACCGCGCCACAAGGGAGGCATGGAAAATGAGTCATGCCATGCGCCTCCAATCGAGTGGTGAGCGGTAACTTTCTCGGCGAGGCAACCGGTAACAAAATTACGTGAGGCAACACCGACAGTTACGACGAGGCGCCTTCGCCGGCAGGAATTTAGCCCGACGAAGCGTGCCATTAGAACGCTACTACGCCGATCGCCTGGACCGCCCCGGCGCACTCACCGTGCTGCGCCAACTCGATGCTGCCTTCGAGGAAGCGTGTTCGGAAATAGAGGCAAAGGGGCAACTCCCTGGTGACGTAGTCCGCCTTCAAACTTATAGTTTGAGATAAGGATGCCGTGGACCATTTCCCCCGCCGGTCGTGCATCGGTCGCGCCGTTGCGTGCAACCTTTCGGTAACTAGGTGTCTGTACGCTGAGACGCGTGGTCTGATCGAGCGCTATTTGGCAGCAGATTGGGTTAGTGAATCCCGGAATCAGTCACCGGTTCTACGCGGTTGAAGCTTCAGCGGACCTGCAGTCGCGCACAGCCCTCCGTCCTGGTACGCCGGGCTTAAGCATGTCCAATTTCGCCGATCGGTGTACTTATTGGTGGAGTGCGGTGGCCCAAATGTCCCGCAGCTGCGTTTGCACATGCAATTTGCGAGCGATTTGAAATGGTGCTACAACGCAAGCGAAGCGTCGATCTCTGAATAAATTCTGTGACAAAGGGGGCTATTCGTGATCAAGTGGGCCGTCATTTTCTTCATCGTTTCCGTTATTGCAGGTTTCTTTGGGTTCACAGAAGTTGCCGCAGGCGCCAAGGGCATCGCCAAAATCTTGTTCTATATTGCGCTCGCGATTTTCCTGATCGTACTTATCTTCGGTGTGTTTTTGGGAACGCTGGTGTTTTAGCCCTAACTGAAGCAGGAACTTCAGGCCCGACCTTGTCCTGCGCGATCGCCATTCTCCGAAGCAAGTCCGGAACGATCGCGATGTGTCAACGCTGGCTGGGCTGCATGCAATTCCCGAAAAAAAAGGCCGCGAGTTTGCGGCCTGTCGAATCCTGTCCGGTTACGTGTGCGGGCTAACGATAGATGTCTTGACCCTTGTTCGTTTTCCACTCGCGCTCAATATAGTCGGCGTCGTCAACATTCCGCGCGCGAACGCCCATCATGATGCCACCTTCCTTGATGCTCGTTTCGTAGCGCTTGATTCGTTCTTCGGGCATGCCAGCGCCGACTAGGGCGCCGACCAGACCACCGGTTGCAGCGCCTGCGCCGCCACCGGCCAAGGCCGCAGCGATAGGGCCGGCAACGACGAGTCCCAACCCAGGAATCGCGATAGACGTGCCGACAGCTGCGACGACGGCGGCGATTGCGCCGACCGCTCCCCCAATCGCACCGCCAACGCCCGCGCCCTGCGCCGCCTTCGTGCCAAGTACTGTGTCGTGTCCAGTGTGGTCGCCGAAATGCTTGTCGCGAGTCTTGTCGGACATGACCAAATCCACGTCGTCCTTATCGTAGCCTCGCGACGTAACGCCGGCATATGCACGCTCGGCGCTGTCGCGGTCGTTGAACATACCCGTTACAAGATAATCGCCTTTCGTCTTGCTGGGGTTAGTGATCGTGCCAGTTTGTACCATTACGTGTCTCCTCATGGATGCCGGCGGAATTAGCTGCCGGAGTCCATCATGCGCACACTGCGCACATGTGCGCTATCGGCCAATCAAGGATTTTTCTGTAGGAGGACGGCAATTTAGCGCACAAAGAAATAACTCTCCATGTGGCCGCCATTTTCACAAGAGCGTAACAATGGGGGACCTCCACAGCGAACTCGTCTCAGCAACACTCAGCAACAGCGAACGATTACGATCCACTCCGAGTCAAACGACCGATTGGGATTAACTTTAATCTGCAAGCGCGCATCGGATAGTGACAGATCAACGGAATTGTCGACACGCTTGCGGATGTGGCGAAAGAGATGATCCGGTCGTCCTGATAGTCTGTCGAGCTGCGAACTATCCGCTCGTATATCTAGAGCAGTTACCCGCCGCTTGGGATCGGCGGCAACGACTTGATGTATTCGGCCATGGCGGCGCGATCATCAGACTACCTGGGTCAGGGTGCGCTAGTCCTCGCCGACCCCTCGGCTGTTTCCAACCCATTTTTCCTGCTGTTTGACGATGGGGTGTTGCTTCCCACCGTGATGTTGGCGACCGTGGCGACGGTGATTGCAAGTCAAGCGGTGATCTCAGGCGCCTTCGCCCTTGTACAACAGGCAATCCAGCTTGGTGCGTTGCCCCGCCTTGACGTCCGGCAGACCTCAGACGAATCGGTCGGCCAAGTCTACGTGCCACAGGTCAATTGGCTCTTGGCCGCGGCGGTGCTTACCCTGGTGTTTGGATTCCGCAGCTCCGATGCGCTGGCCAATGCTTACGGCATCGCCGTCGCTGGAGATATGCTGGTAACTACGTTGTTGCTCACGACCCTCGCGCGTGGAATTTGGGGTTGGCCTTGGCTCGCCGTAGTTCCGGTCATGGGGTCGTTCTTGCTACTCGACATCACCTTCGTTTCTGCCAATATTCACAAAATCCCCGACGGAGGCTGGTTTCCATTGTTGGTCGGAGCCGTCGCTTTAACCCTGATGCTGTGCTGGCGCCGTGGCCGTACAGTCGCCTTTGCGAAGCGCGACGAAGGTGCGATCCCGCTCGCTGATTTCATCGCGCGCCTCGCAAATCCAAACGCTCCGCCGCGAACCCCCGGCACCGCCGTATACCTTACGCAGCAGTCAGAGCTCGTTCCGGCTGCGTTGGGACTGAACCTCAAGCACAACGGCGTCATACACCAACGCGTGGTGTTGCTGAAAGTCACGACTGACCGTGCACCCCGGGTTGCAGAATCGGATCGAGTGCACGTAGAAGGACTGCCTGCCGGCTTTCAAACCGTGGAAATGCGCTTCGACTTCGCCGAAAAGCCGAACGTCCCAGCGGCGCTGGCAGCGCATGGGGAACAGATCGGGTGTGATCCCACCGCGGCATCATTCTTCCTGGGCCGGGAAGACCCGGTACCTTCGCTGCGGCCGGAGCTACCGCGATGGCAGGAGAGAATCTATGCCTTCATGACACGCAACGCAGTGCGCGCACCTGACTATTTCCTGATTCCGCCGCAGCAGGTCGTTGAACTGGGAACAAAAGTAGAATTGTAGACAATTTGCGGTGCTTCGCGATTGTGCGAATGCCACAGTGTCGACTTCGCAGCAATAAATACATGCACCACGGTGTCGTTGGAAGCGCACTCCGGCTGTTCGAGTGCTCGGATTCGAGCCGCCGGATCCACTGCCATTCATTGCGGGTGCAAGGAACCAGTTCCCTGACGAATATTTTCGGGCGAGAGCACAAAATCTACGCATCCCGGCCGCCACGGCGCTACGCGGCGTCGAATCGTACTTGCCGAAGCACTCTGCCCGAATGTGCGGAGCGAACACTATATCGCAGTGATCCTTCGGTTTGCCTCGTCGGTGTGTTTCGTGGGCGCGTAGCCAAGGAATTCGCTGATCGGTTGCAGCTCCTCGACGCGTTCGCACACAGCGTTGATGGCCATTACGATAGGAATACCCAGCAGCAAGCCCCAAATTCCCCACAGCCAGCCCCAAACCAGTAGGGCAACGAAGACGGTGACCGCATTGAGCCGGCCCACCCTCTGCGTCAACCATGGTACGAGCAGCAGGCCGATCACGCCGACGAGTGCGAGCATGCTGCCGATGACAAGAGCGACTGGTTGCAAGCTGTCGAACTGCGCGTACGAAACTAGACCGACCAGGACGACAAACGCCGTGGGTCCAGCATAGGGGACTAGGTGCAGCACGCCCCCAACGCACCCCCAGAACAGTGCGTTATCCAGCCCGAGCCAGGCGAACACCAGCCATGCCAGCAGGCCCAGCAGCGCGCTCGTCGCAAGTTGGACAAGGAGATATCGCTGAATCTGCGAATTGATCTCCTCGAGTATCTGCAATGTAATCTTCTTCTCCGACAACGTGTCGCCGCTGATGCGCATTAGGGTCCGTCGAAAACTGTCACCGGCGATGAGTAGGAAGTACACAAGCGCCACGACCACTACCAACTGGCCAATTCCCGCGATGGCGCTTGCTGTCCCCATCACCACGTAGTCCCATACGCTGAAGCCGGCGGCATCTGCAGGAGCCTTTGCCACGGTCGTTGCTGGTGACACCGGAGAATGCGATGTTGTCGCAGCCGCATGCGCGGCCTTCTCGATTTCGCTTGCAGCCCTTTGCATCTTTTCGACCGCCCCCGGTGGCCCCAGCGCATTGAACCGCAAAGCCCTGCTGAACTTAACCGTAGCGCGGGGTACGATGTCCAGGATTTGAATCGCCTGCGGTTGCAGCGAATCAAGGGCGAAACCCAGGCCAACGAGCAGCAAGGTAAGCGTCAGTCCCGCCCCCACGGCTTTGGGCAGCCTGGCTCT
This sequence comes from uncultured beta proteobacterium, assembly GCA_963816915.1. GTDB lineage: Bacteria > Pseudomonadota > Gammaproteobacteria > Burkholderiales > Casimicrobiaceae > PALSA-1003. The sequence goes on along the minus strand of CAWFMK010000001.1, from coordinate 731,624 downwards.
CTTCTTCAACCAATCGACGACGGGAGTCAGCGCGTAACTCGCGAGAACCGCAATGGTTATGGGAATGAAGACCGCCCGGGCCAGATACAGAAGACCAATTACGGCGATAAGTGCCAGCACGGCAAGCGACGTGCTGCGGACGTTGATCGTCGTCTGGAGCACTGGCGGAAGAGGCTCCGCGGGCGGCCCAGGCTCAATATCGGGCTGAAGCGATACGCGATTCTGTAACATTCCCTTCTCTCCAAGAGGTAGTTTGCGGTTGGTTCATTTGGCAAAACTCGGCCCCGGTCCTGAGTACGCACGACTTCGGCAACGCTGGCGGTGGGTCGCATAGATGCAGGTGAATTCCGCGCCGAGCAGGAACACTTGCGCAGAGTAGTAAAGCCATAACAGGAGCACGGCCAGCGTTCCGGCTGCGCCATACGCTGATGCGATGGCGCTCCGGCCAAGGTAGAGGCCGATTGCAAAGCGCCCCGCGCTGAACAGGACAGCCGTAATGAACGCGCCCATCCATACGTCTTTCCAAACGATCGGCACGTTGGGCAGCCACTTGTACAACATCGCGAAAAGTACGGTAATCGCGCCCACCGAGAGGACGGGATTCCAAAGGTGAAGCAGCGGAAGTGCTGCGCTGGGAAAGTGCGCTTCCGAGTAGGCTTCGGCTGTCGCGATCGCACCGCTCAAGACCAGCGAGATCAGGAGCAAAAAGCCGACTCCCAAGATCATGCCCAGCGAAAGAATGCGCGCGCGCAGTATCGCCAGCAAACTGCTGCCCTCTCTCCTAGGGGCCTTCCAAATGTAGTCGAGATCATCCTGCAGCTCCACCAGAATGGTCGTCGCCCCGACGAGCATGGTTACTAGACCCACAATGGTGGCGAAAATGCTGGTCGTTGTCTCCTGCGCCGCCTTCAGCAATGCCTGAATGGCTTGCGCAGCAGGAGCCCCAACCAGACCGACGATTTGACCGACGATGGCGCCGCGCGCGGCATCGACCCCGAATACGGCGCCGGCAACGGCGATGACGATGATCAGCAGCGGCGCCAACGAAAAGGCGCTATAGAAAGCGAGAGCAGCCCCCATAGTTGGCGCGCGATCCTCGAGCCATGCAACGCCCGACTGTTTCACCAGATCGATGTATAAGCGCCAACCCATGCCGTTAGTACCCATCCATGTGCCCATCCATGTGCCTCTACAGCCGCGCGCCTGGCCACGCGGTTACCAAGCCATTAACTTTTATCGCTTCGTTCCTCCAAGGCCACAAGTACCTCTTCGAGATCAGTTGGTTTCTGCAGCGCCGTGGCTTCCGAGTCATGACGATCCCCGACCATGGGCAGGTCATGTCTCAACTCTTCGAGCAGACGGATAACTTTCGTCGTCTTCTGCTCAGTCAAAAGGTTCACCTGTAAGTCCAGCTCCAGTCGTTGCTCCTCAAGCTTGGCTTCCCGATTCTGAGTAATGAGGACCACGGTCGTCGTTAGCAGCGCACCCAGGCTAACAATGCCTTGCAGCCAAAAAAACGGCGGCGGATCCACCGCCTGGAATCCGAACACTTCGGTCAATGCATTGGCAATCAGCCAAAGAGTAACGAAGCAGAGCATACCAGCGAGATAAGCCGGTTGGCCCATAAAGCCGCCGACTCTTTCCAATCGTCGTTGCGAGTTGCTTATCTTTTGTTCTTCGCGACGATAAAAAGCCAAAATGCTATCGATATTTTGGCTGATATGCTCCGGCACAGAGTCGACCGGCGCTTCATTCGAGGGAAAGTGACGCGGACTGTTCATTCTGTCGGACTCACGCTATCGGCAGCGACCCGTTCAGGTGGTCGTCTTCGATACCAAAGATGAAACATCCGGTAAAGGCGCTGCGCTAGTTGTGTCGTCGATGGGGTGCCGTTGAATTGCATTGCCCCGACTCCCACGCGGGCAGAGCTGCGTCAGCTGACCAAATTGCAACGCTAACAGCGAATAAGTGGACAGTCTGGGCGGTAGCGCACAAAGGCTCATCGCGCGATAGGATCAGACCTCAGCGGAAAATGCCCCCCTGCGCAACGACATTAGGACGAGACACATTCGAATACGGTTCGCCCTTTGGAGCACTCGCTAACTTTAGCCTCCGGGCCGCGCCGTTGCGCACAGAGATCGTGCTTCCGGATGCCGCGTGTCAAGCTGGCGTACAGACCGAGACGGAGTTTGCTCGCATTCTCATAGTGAGGGGCGCCGCATCGGGGTTCAACATTTCCGGCGCCCCACACTGCGCAGGAGCGCACGGGTGCAAACAGTCCTAAACGACCTTCACATGAACGAATTGGAACTCAAAACGCGCAGCGGTTACATGGCCCCATTCGGTATCGAACCGGTGGCCAGCGTTGATCAATTACTCATGCGCCGGGATGTCCCGCTTCAACCTGCGCCCGGCGCCACGGGGGTGCGCGTCGTTGCCGTGTTTGAGGCAACGAAGGGGGTGATCGTCTTGCTGGTGGGATTCGGCTTGCTCTCGGTGATTAATCAAGACGCGCAACAACTTGCCGAGGAGTGGGTGCGCCACTACCATCTCAATCCGGCGAGCCGGTATCCGTTGATCTTCTTAGAGGCCGTGGACCGCCTTTCGGACGTGCGGCTATGGCTGTTGGCGTTGCTGGCCTTCGGCTATGCGGCCCTGCGGATTGCCGAGGCCTACGGGTTATGGCGCAGGCGGAGGTGGGCCGAGTGGTTCGCAGTCGCAAGTGGCGGCATCTATGTGCCGATCGAGATCTACGAACTTTTTCACGGGATTTCGAAGATATAAACTGGGCATGCTGACCGTCAACGTCGCCATTGTGTTGTTAATGGGCGTCGCGCTTTACCGTTCGCGGCGGCCTCTGCACCCAATCGGGTTGCGAGGAGAGCGGCTCCCTGCACGGTCGGTCGCACTTCCATAGCGCAAGTTGCGCATGGGCCTCCTAAGCGGTGGCGCACATACAAAGCTACGAGACGCTTTTAAAACTGTGTTACCCGCCAATGGTAGGTTTGCGACCCTGCGGAGTGAATGACTAGATGCTGAACACGTGACCGATCAAAAAGGGATCACCAATCGGGTGCGGCATGCGCAGGCATCCGTACAAATGCGCCATTCTAGGAGGCAGCGGCAACACCTTGCCGCGCTTGGTTGCGAAAAGTGTCTCAAGCGCGGCGATTGGCGCAGGACCACGCCGGAGCATTGTTTCAGTCACTCTGAAATTCAGATTGATTCACCTTCGGTAGTGCCAGTAGAAGGCGTGATTCCACGCTTGCGCTGCAATGTTGAGCTCGGATGATCCGGGAGACAAATTGCTTGATAAGAATCGATACTCTACGCCCTGCGGGCTGGGATCGCAGCAAACAACCGGCACCCCGTTGCGCTGTGCCCACAAAACCTAAGCATCAATGTTGAGCTACTCAGGCAAGTCCCCAGCTAACAACATTTGGGGGACTTGGCTGAACCGATACGTACCTGACGCGTGGTCGAATTCAAATACCCATGCGACATCAAAACGCCCATAGCCTCGCGCGTCCATCGGCCAGACTGCCGGGACCGGCGTGGAGGGGTTTGTCGGAATCCGGTTCGCTATGTGGGGAATATTTTCGTGTACCCAGCAAATCAAGACGACGCCGGGACACGCCAGAACAGACGTGATCATGGCTGCTTCGTCGCCTTTGTCAAACGTGAGATTGAGGGTCGCCAAGGAGCCGAGTTTGTCCGCTATCGGCGTGACGGTTTGCTGCGCTCGCTTCCCTTTGGTGCCAATTCTTGCACCGGCTGCATCGTGCGGATTGTCGTCATCGCTGTCGACTTTGACCGCGTAGATGAACTGTGGTGTGCGGACTTGGGGCGGCGCCGATTGGAAAGGTGCGAAAAACGCCACCAATGCGCCCGCTCGTTGCCACCCGCGTACGCTCAGCGAATGATCATCCTGCCTTCCATCGGGCGTAACGCCAAACGGCGGCGGAGAGGCGGGGGGTTCGGGGGGTTTTTCGGCATGGCGAATGATCATGACCGTTGACGCTAATGGCATGGGTGACCCCATTGGAGATTGTCGCAGTGGTATCGGTTCGATTGAATTCTAGGCGAACCGTGCGCGATTAGAACAAGAGCTGCAACAACATGACGGTCACGGCCGCCGCCATGACTGCAGTCGCAACCCAGCCCAGCACCTTCAGGCCTGTCCCGATCACAAATTCGCCCATCACTTTGGGATTTACGGACATGAACATCATCGCGGCCATGATTGGCGCTGATATCACGCCGTTGACAACTGCCGCCCAATACAACGCTTTGATGGGATCGATGTGACTGAAGCCAAGAGCGACACCAATCAGAGTGGCCACCGCGATGACACCGTAAAACCGTGCGCCGCGCAGTGGCGTGAGATCCAAGCCGCGTCGCCAGCGAAACGTTTCCGCGAGCGCGAACGCCGACGACCCAGCCAGTACCGGGACCGCGAGCAGCCCAGTGCCGATGATGCCCAGGCTAAATAGGAGAAACGCGAACCGGCCCGCCAGCGGACGCAAGGCTTCCGCCGCCTGCGCGGATGACTGGATATCTGTCACCCCATGCGCGTGAAGCGTCGCGGCCGTGGTCAGCATGATGAAGAAAGCAATGAGGTTGGAGAAGCCCATCCCTATCGCAGTGTCCACGGTCATGCGCCGCATGTGGGGTATTGCTTGTTCCGGATGATTGTGGAGGGGTTTGTCGGCTTTGACCGCACGCAATTCTTCGCACTCCTGCGAGGCCTGCCAGAAGAACAGGTAAGGACTGATTGTGGTCCCAAAGATGGCGACCACCGTGGTGACGTAGTCCGCCTTCAAACTGATCGTGGGAATTAAGATTCCGTGCGCCACCTCGCCCCAGGGAATGTCAACGGTGAACACCACTCCTACGTATGCGAAAAGTGACAGCGTAAGCCACTTGAGAACGCGGACGTAGCGGACGTACGAGATGAACACCTCGAGGACGACGCAAAGAAGACCGATCGCTACGATGTACGCGTGGCGCGGCCCTCCGACCAGAATCGAAATTGCGTCGGCCATGGCGCTAATGTCAGCGCCAATGTTTATCGTGTTGGCAACGAGAAGCAGGCCAACGAGCGCGTACAGAATTGGCGCCGGATAGTGCCGGCGCATATTGCCCGCGAGCCCGTAGCCGCTCACCCGACCAATTCTCGCGCTCACGAGCTGGATACCGACCATCAGTGGGTAGGTAAAGAACAGCGTCCAGAGCAGGCTAAATCCGAACTGCGCGCCACCTTGAGAATAGGCTGCTATCCCACTTGGATCATCGTCTGCGGCACCGGTTATCAAGCCAGGGCCGAGTTTTTCTAGGAGCGACTCCTCCTTCGGTTTTGTGGTGGTGGCTGTCATCAAATACGACATCTGGAAGCCCGTGCCGAAGCATAGCAAGACCCGCAGGTCCAGGGCGCGAGGTGCATTTTCGTGGACCGACAAGCCTGATAACCGCGAGGGTGTGACGAGCCTACCAACCATCCCGGTCGGGAATTATTGTGCGGTGCAGGACGTTGCAGGGGTCCAAAGGGATAAACTGTCGCCATGGCAGCCGGGAGACCGGGCCGCAGCGCCGGGAAAGCCTCATCTCCGCCCTCGAAAGTTGGCGCGCCCATAGTCGCACCCGGACGCCACAGTCCCCATCAGAATCACTTGCTCGACGCCCTGCCGGCCAGCGATTATGAGCGACTCGCATCCTCCCTGGAATTGATACCGATGTCGCTCGGTGATGTCTTGTACGAGTCCGGCGGCGAATTGCGATACGTCTATTTCCCCACCACGTCCATCGTTTCGCTGTTGTACATCATGGAAGATGGCGCGTCCGCTGAAATTGCCATTGTTGGTAATGAAGGCATACTCGGTATTTCCCTGTTCATGGGGGGCAACACGACGCCCAGCCGCGCGGTCGTGCAGAGCGCGGGACACGCCTTTCGCCTCAGGGCCGATTTGCTCAAGACTGAGTTCGGGCGTTTCGGTCCGACGATGCACCTTTTGCTGCGGTACACGCAGGCCCTGATCACCCAGATGGCCCAGACCGCCGTCTGCAATCGGCACCATTCGGTCGATCAGCAATTGTGCCGCTGGCTGTTGCTGAGCCTCGATCGCCTGCAATCGAACGAACTGTCGATGACGCAGGACTTAATCGCCAAAATGCTCGGCGTGCGCCGCGAGGGCGTCACCGAGGCCGCGGGAAAGCTGCAGCGGGCCGGATTGATAAGTTACCAACGTGGGGCGATTACGGTGCTAGATCGTCCAGGCTTGGAATCGCGATGCTGCGAGTGCTACCAGGTGGTCAAGACCGAGTTTGACCGACTTCTGCCGTACGCATTGGTGTAGCTCCCCCGATCGCGCGGGGAACGAACCACCACACTGGTTGTTTGTGTTGTGAAGAACGAGACGCGGTTGACTCGTAGGTTCCACCAAAAAGTCGCCGCTCTGGGCAATGGTGAAGTATCCGCGCGCGGCGCATGTTTTCGAATGAGGCTACTGTGTGCCAAACAAGCACTTCCAACAGTCGGCGTCGAGGTCCCAAATTGATAGCCGAGAGGAATAAGGAAGAACATCTTGTGCGCGAAGGCATCGGCGTCGGCCAGCCGGCTGTGACTGGAGACGATCAGTTGTCCGCTGCACCGGTCCATGTAGTAGATCTCGGCTTCGACTGGTCACTCTCTGGTCACCGAAACGCAGAAAGCCGAATCCAGCGTAGTGGTGACGCTGATTCGAATTCTCCAGCCTTGATGCCAAATTAAAGTTGGGTCTATTAGTTCGGCGCATCTACCTGCTACAGGGCGCTAACTCCCATTAAGGGCCAAAAACCTGACCCAATCGAGAAGAGCATAAATACTTGATTGCTAGGATTAATTCGATGTCGAGATCGACGGACTGTTAATCCGCAGGTCCCAGGTTCGAGCCCTGGTCGGGGAGCCAATATCCATGGGTCTATTCCGGACACATGGGTAACGTTTTATACCGGAGACATAGGTAACACTTTTGCGGCGAACGGGTTGTCGGTGGTGCCGAGGCGACCGGTCTCGTGATCGAAGAAGCCTAAGTCGTAATCCATAAAGCTGACGAGCCAGATTTTATCGCTGACCTCCTTGACGCCGACGTTCTGGCCGGCGAAGACGGTGCTCAGATTGATCTTGCGACGGCCGAAGCAGATGCGGCCGCAGTGGGTGACGGTGATGGTTCGGTCGTGGAACGGGTAGTGCAAGCTCGCTCGAGACCGTGGTAGGGGCGCGGTGAGGGTGAGTAGAGCTCGGCCGGGTACTTCATGTCGAGCGCTTGGTGCGGCCGTTCGCGGTTGTAGCAATCGATGAAGTCGTCGAACTTCGCCTGTTGCTGCAGGAAGTTCTGTGCCGCCGGCTTGGTGGCTTCCTTCTTCAAGGTCAGGTGCATGCGCTCGTGGCGGCCATTCTGCTCGGGATGCCCGGGCTTGATGCGCTCGATGTGAATGCCGAGTCGTAGCCACCAGACTGCGAGCTTGCTCAAGCCGAACAGGGCATGCGGGCTGGCGAAGGGCACGCCGTTGTCGGTGCGGATGGCTTGGGGCAAGCCGAACTCCTTGAACACCCGCTCGAACACGGTGAAGGCATAGATTTCCTGGGTGGTCGACAGGCCTCGCAGCTCAACAGGTAGCGGCTGGCGAAGTCGGTGATGGTGAGCGGGTAGCAATAGCGCCGATCGGCGAGCATGAACTCGCCTTTGTAATCGGCGCACCACAGATCATTGGGACGCAGCGGGCCTGGACAGGGGCGTGCCCTGAGCGCGGTAGCGCCGCTTGCGCCCGCGGCTGACCAGGCCATGGCGATCGAGCACCGCGTGCACGGTGCTGATGGCCGGGGTCGGGATATCGCTATGCAGCCGCCGCAGCTTCTCGCGGATCTTCGGGCGCGCCCCAGCTCGGCCGCTCGCGCTTGAGCTGCACGATCAGCTTCTCGATCTGAACGGGCAGCTGGTTGGCCTGCCGGTAGGGCCGACGACTGCGATCGGTCAGTCCTTCGAGCCCGCAGTCCTTGTAACGTTGGAAGATCTTGTAGCCGGTCTTGCGCGAGACATCGAACTCGCGGCACAGCGCCGCCATCTTCTCGCCGTCGAGCAACCGGGCCACAAATCGAAGACGCTCATCCATCTTGTAACACTCCTGCCAAGGCACTTTGCGCTCCCGCAAAGTACAGAAGTGTTACCCATGTGTCCGGAATGAAGTGTTACCCCTCTCTCAGGAAGGGCACAAGGCTTGCAGCGATGCAGGCCCTTTTATTTTGCTATCGGGAAAATAACCCGAAGGTCGCAGTTCAAAGGGCCTTGCGATTTCTAGATTCGTGGCCGATTTGCGCCCAAAGATTCGGGCACAACCAGCCAGCGCCAATTCTAGAACCCTGATGCAAGCTATGCATTCGGAGAACGTTGCTTCGCCGAATTAGCTGTGCCGGAGCGGGTCGTAAGACGCGCGGGCCTCGGCAGCGCGAGCATCCGTGCCAGCACAGGCCGGTTTTGAGTGATGTCTTCAAGCGTATAGCGGTCAAGCACTGCATAGAAGCTCTGCACCGCGTCGTCGAGGACGACACGGAGCTTGCAAGCCCGCGTTATGCAGCAGGTGTTGTCGGGGCCGAAGCACTCGGCGGGATGGGGGGCGCCTTCGGTGATGCGTACGACGTGTCCCAGGTTGATCGCTTTCGGCGCCATCGCAAGTTCGAGGCCGCCGCCTTTGCCTCGTACGTTCGCCAGCACACCCGCCTTAGCCAGGGAATGAGACACCTTCATCAAGTGATTTTCGGAGATACCGAAGGCATCGGCGATTTCAGCGATCGTTGCACGTGGCCGCGGCCTTGCAGCGAGGAAAATGAGCACCCGCAGGCTGTAATCGGTGAAAGTCTTCAGGCGCATGATCTTCGAACTCCAATCGTGGCGTCACTAATTGTCGACGATGATACGCGACTGCCGGCCGATAGATGGATTTTTTATACATCTTATGACTTGGATCAAACCAGGAGGGGATACGGTCCTTTAGGCTAGGAACACCATCTAAATGGGAGGGGCAGAGCCGATGGGCAACCGACGCCAGGCGCTATCGGTGCTGATTGTCAGCACGCTGGCATTCACCGTGTGCTTCATGGTCTGGATGATGTTCGGCGTCATCGGCATCCCGATCAGGAAGACGCTCAATCTCAACGCGACGGAGTTCGGTCTGCTGACCGCGACGCCGGTGCTGACCGGTTCGCTGATCCGCGTGCCGCTCGGCATGTGGACCGACAAGTTCGGCGGGCGCATCGTGCTCTTCATCCTGATGCTCGCTGTGCGTGGTGCCGATCTAGCTGATCGCGCACGCGACGGAATACTGGCAGTACCTCGTGCTCGGCCTCTTCGTCGGCCTCGCGGGCGGCTCGTTCTCGGTGGGCACGCCGTACGTCGCGCGCTGGTTTCCGAGAAAGCGGCAGGGCTTCGCGATGGGCGTCTTCGGCGCCGGCAACTCCGGCGCGGCCGTCAACAAGTTCGTCGCGCCGGCGCTGGTGGTGGCGTTCGGCTGGGCGGTGGTGCCGCAGGTCTACGCGGCGATCATGCTCGGCACCGCGCTGCTGTTCTGGTTCTTGCAGCTATTCCGATCCCGCCCACCTGGTGGACTCGAAGATCACCTGGCGCGAGCAGCTCGCTGGCGTTGAAGGACCCCAAGGTCTGGAAGCTCTGCCAGTACTACTCGATCGTGTTCGGCGGCTACGTCGCGATGAGCCTGTGGATGGTGCAGTACTACGTGGGCGAATTCGGGCTGGACATCCGCGCCGCGGCGCTGCTGGCCGCGTGCTTTTCGCTGCCCGGCGGCGTGCTGCGCGCGGTCGGCGGCTGGATGTCCGACAGGTACGGCGCGCACAGCGTGACCTGGTGGGTGCTGTGGGTCAGCTGGATCTGCCTGTTCCTGCTTTCCTATCCGCAGACCGACATGACCATCCTGACCATCGAGCGGCCCGAAGACCTTTCACATCGGCCTCAACATCTGGCTGTTCACCGACGCTGATGTTCGTGCTCGGCATCGCCTGGGCGTTCGGCAAGGCGTCGGTGTTCAAGTACATCTCCGACGACTATCCCGCCAACATCGGCGTCATTTCCGGTGTCGTGGGCCTGGCCGGCGGCATGGGCGGATTCGTGCTGCCGATCATGTTCGGCGCGCTGATGGATCTCACCGGCATCCGCTCGTCCGCCTTCATGCTGATGTACGGCGTGGTCTGGGTCTCGCTGATCTGGATGTACTGGACCGAAGTGCGCGGCGCCGAACTCATGGGGAGCAACGCCGAAGCCGTTCCGCCTTGCGGGCCAGCCGATCACAGTCAAACAAGGAACATCATGAACACCACCAATTCACGCCGCTGCGCAGTCGGCCGCGCCCACGGTGGGCAGCCGTGCCGACATCGCCGACTGGCGCCCCGAGGACAACGAATTCTGGGAGAGCACCGGCAAGAAGATCGCCTACCGCAACCTGTGGATCTCGGTGCCCGCGTTGCTGTGCGGCTTCGCCGTCTGGGGCATGTGGGGAATCATCACCGTGCAGATGCTCAACCTGGGTTTCCCGTTCACCCAGGCGCGAGCTGTTCACGCTGACCGCGATCGCCGGGCATCGCCGGCGCGACGATGCGCATCCCGGCTTCGTTCCTGATCCGCCTGGCCGGCGGGCGCAACACGATCTTCCTCACGACCGCGATGCTGCTCGCGCCGGCGATCGGCACCGGCATCGTCCTGCAGCACAAGGACTGGCCGCTGTGGGCGTTCCAGCTGATGGCGCTGTGGTCGGGCGTGGGCGGCGGCAACTTCGCGAGCTCGATGTCCAACATCAGCACCTTCTTCCCGAAGCGGCTGCAGGGCACGGCGCTCGGGCTGAACGCCGGCCTCGGCAACTTCGGCGTGACGACCATGCAGATCGTGATTCCGCTGGTGATGACGGTCGGCATCTTCGGCGCGTTCGGCGGCGAGCCGATGACGCTGGTGAAGGACAGCGGCTGGATCTTCGGCAAGATCGCCGCCGGCACGCCGACCTGGATCCAGAACGCCGGCTTCGCGTGGGTGCTGTCGCTGGTGCCGCTGTCGGTCGCTGTGCTGGTTCGGCATGAACAACCTGAAGACGGTCTCGCCGGACACCGGCAACCCGATCGTCGCATTCGCCAAGATCACCTAGCTGTACACGCTGGCCTTCGTGCCGTCGATCCTCGGGCTGTACCTGTACCTGCCGCCGCCCACCGGCCTGGGCGTGATCAGCATGTGGGTGGCCATTCCGCTGGACATCGTCGCCGCGCTGCGGTGATGCGAGCTCGCGGCGTTCGGCCCGATGAAGGAGGGCGTCGCCAAGCAGTTCGAGATCTTCCGCAACAAGCACACCTGGTCGATGACGCGCGCTCTACATCGTCACCTTCGGCTCGTTCATCGGCTTCTCGATGGCGCTGCCGCTGTCGATGAAGGTGATCTTCGGCGTCAGCCACGTGCCCGACGCCGCGGGCGTGATGCAGCACACGCTCGAACAACCCGAACGCGCCCGCGCATCCTGGCCTACGCCTGGATCGGCCCGTTCGTCGGCGCGCTGGTGCGCCCGGTCGGCGGCTGGATCTCCGACAAGGTCGGCGGCTCGATCGTCACCCAGATCATCTCGGCGGTGATGGTGGTCGCCTCGGTCGCCGTGGGCTACGTGATGATGCAGGCCTACGCAGTCGGCGACGCCGGAGCAGTACTTCCCGGCGTTCCTGCTGCTGTTCGTGCGTGCTGTTCGCCGCCAGCGGCATCGGCAACGGCTCGACCTTCCGCACCATCGGCGTGATCTTCGACCGCCAGCAGGCGGGCCCGGTGCTGGGCTGGACCTCGGCGATCGCCGCCTACGGCGCCTTCGTCGCGCCGATCGTGATCGGCGACCAGATCAAGGCCGGCACGCCGCAGATCGCGATGTACGGCTTCGCGGTGTTCTACGCCGCTGTGCCTGATCCTCAACTGGTGGTTCTACCTGCGCCGCAACGCGTACGTGAAGAACCCGTGAGCCTTCATTCCGACGTCGACCGCCGCGGAGACTCTCGATGAGCCATTTTCTCGACCGCCTGAACTATTTTTCCAGCCCGAGGGAGACCTTTCGCCGGCGAGCACGGCGTGGTCACCGGCGAAGACCGCACGTGGGAAGACGCCTACCGCAACCGCTGGGCGCACGACAAGATCGTGCGCTCGACGCATGGCGTGAACTGCACCGGCTCGTGCTCGTGGAAGATCTACGTCAAGGGCGGCATCGTCACCTGGGAAACGCAGCAGACCGACTATCCGCGCACGCGCTGGGACATGCCCAACCACGAGCCGCGCGGCTGCGCGCGCGGCGCCAGCTACAGCTGGTATCTGTACAGCGCGAATCGCGTCAAGTATCCGATGGTGCGCGGCCGGCTGCTGAAGAGCTGGCGCGAGGCGCGCCTCGCGCACGACCCGGTCGAGGCCTGGGCCTCCATCGTCGAAGACGACGCGAAGCGGCGCGACTATCAGCAGGTGCGCGGACTCGGCGGCTTCGTGCGTTCGAGCTGGGACGAGGTCAACGAGATCGTCGCCGCGGCCAACGTCTACACGATCAAGAAGCATGGTCCGGACCGCATCATCGGCTTCTCGCCGATCCCGGCCATGTCGATGGTCAGCTACGCCGCGGGCTCGCGCTACCTCAGCCTGATCGGCGGCGTGTGCATGAGCTTTTACGACTGGTACTGCGACCTGCCGCCGAGCAGCCCGCAGGTCTGGGGCGAGCAGACCGACGTGCCCGAATCGGCCGACTGGTTCAACTCGAGCTTCATCATCGCCTGGGGCTCGAACGTGCCGCAGACGCGCACGCCGGACGCGCACTTCTTCACCGAGGTGCGCTACAAGGGCACGAAGACGGTCGCGGTGACGCCCGACTACTCGGAGGTCGCCAAGCTCGCCGACATCTGGATGAACCCGAAGCAGGGCACCGACGCCGCCGTCGCGATGGCGATGGGCCACGTGATCCTGAAGGAGTTCTACTTCCCCGACGGAGGCAAGGAGCGCAGCGCCTACTTCGACGACTACGTGCGCCGCTACACCGACATGCCGATGCTGGTGATGCTGAAGGAGCACACGCTGCCCAACGGCGAAGTGATCACCGTGCCCGATCGCTATGTGCGCGCGTCGGACTTCAACGGCAAGCTCGGCCAGGCCAACAATCCGGAGTGGAAGACGGTCGCCTTCGACGAGGCGGGCAAGGTCGTGCTGCCCAACGGCGCGATCGGCTTTCGCTGGGGCCCCGACGGGCGCGCCGACGAAGGCCAGTGGAACCTCGAAGCCAAGGAAGCGCGTCACGGCGACGAGGTGAAGCTCAAGCTGTCGCTGCTCGAAGGCGAGCATCCGACTGCCGAAACGGCCAAGGTCGGTTTCCCGTACTTCGGCGGAATCGTCAGCGAGCATTTCCCGAACAACCTGCAGAGCGGACGTGCTGGTGCGCACGGTGCCCGTGCAACGCATCGCGCTCGGCAAGGCGGGCGAGAAGCGCGAGGCGCTGGTGGCCACGGTGTTCGACCTGCAGGTGGCGAACTACGGCGTGGCGCGCGGCCTGGCGGGCGAGCTGGCCGCGAAGAATTTCGACGACGACACGCCCTACACGCCGGCCTGGCAGGAGCGCATCACCGGCACGCCGCGCGCACAGCTGATCACGGTGGCGCGCCAGTTCGCCGACAACGCGCACAAGACGCACGGCAAGTCGATGGTGATCATCGGCGCGGCGATGAATCACTGGTACCACAGCGACATGAACTACCGCGGCGTCATCAACATGCTGATGATGTGCGGCTGCATCGGCCAGAGCGGCGGCGGCTGGGCGCACTACGTGGGCCAGGAAAAGCTGCGTCCGCAGACCGGCTGGACGGCGCTGGCGTTCGCGCTCGACTGGATCCGCCCGCCGCGGCAGATGAACAGCACCAGCTTCTTCTACGCGCACACCGACCAGTGGCGCTACGAGAAGCTGGGCATGGAAGAGGTGCATCTCGCCGCTCGCCGACAAGAAGCTGTACGGCGGCAGCATGATCGACTACAACGTGCGCGCCGAGCGCATGGGCTGGCTGCCGTCGCGCGCCGCAGCTGCAGACGAATCCGCTGCAGGTCGTGCGCGATGCGGCGAGCGCCGGCATGGAGCCGAAGGACTACGCCGTCAAGGGTCTCAAGGACGGCTCGCTGAAGATGAGCTGCACCGATCCTGACCACCCCGACAACTGGCCGCGCAACATGTTCGTGTGGCGCTCCAACATCCTCGGCTCGAGCGGGCAAGGGTCACGAGTACTTCCTCAAGCATCTGCTCGGCACCAGCAACGGCGTGCAGGGCAAGGATCTGGGAGCCGAGGAAGCCAAGCCCACCGAAGTGGTCTGGCACGACAAGGCGCCCGAAGGCAAGCTCGACCTGCTGGTCACGCTCGACTTCCGCATGAGCACGACGTGCCTGTACTGCGACATCGTGCTGCCCACCGCCACCTGGTACGAGAAGAACGATCTCAACACCAGCGACATGCATCCGTTCATCCATCCGCTGTCCACCGCGGTGGATCCGGCCTGGCAATCGCGCAGCGACTGGGACATCTACAAGGGCTTCGCGAAGAAGTTCAGCGAAGTCTGCGTCGGCCACCTCGGCGTCGAACGCGAGCTGGTGCTGACGCCGCTGATGCACGACAGTCCGTCGCGAGCTGGCGCAGCCATTCGAAGTCAAGGACTGGAAGCGCGGCGAGTGCGAGCTGATCCCCGGCAAGACGGCGCCGAACCTGCAGGTCGTCGAGCGCGACTACCCGAACGTCTACAAGCGCTTCACCGCGCTGGGGCCGCTGATGGCCAAGGTCGGCAACGGCGGCAAGGGCATCAGCTGGAACACGCAGACGGAAGTGAAGCAGCTCGGCGAGCTCAGCGGCCTCGTCACTGCGCCGAGGCGCGACCTGCGGCATGCCGAAGATCGAGACCGACATCGACGCCTGCGAGGTGGTTCTGCATGCTCGCGCCCGAGACCAACGGCCATGTCGCGGTGAAGGCATGGGAGGCGCTGGGCAAGCAGACCGGTCGCGACCACACGCATCTGGCGATCCACCGCGAGGACGAGAAGATCCGCTTTCGCGACATCCAGGCGCAGCCGCGCAAGATCATCAGCTCGCCGACCTGGAGCGGCATCGAGAGCGAGACCGTCTCGTACAACGCCGGCTACACCAACGTGCACGAGCTGATTCCCTGGCGCACGCTGACCGGGCGCCAGCAGTTCTACATGGATCACCCGTGGATGATCGCCTTCGGCGAGGGCTTCACCAGCTACCGCCCGCCGGTGGATCTGAAGACCACCGCCGGCATCCAGGGCGTCAAGCCGAACGGCAATCCGGAGATCGCGCTGAACTTCATCACGCCGCACCAGAAGTGGGGCATCCACTCGACCTACACCGACAACCTGCTGATGCTCACGCTGAGTCGCGGCGGGCCCTGCGTCTGGCTCAGCGAAGACGACGCCAAGCGCGCCGGCATCGTCGACAACGACTGGATCGAGCTCTTCAACGTCAACGGCGCCATCGCGGCGCGCGCCGTGGTGAGCCAGCGCGTCAAGCCCGGCATGGTGATGATGTACCACGCGCAGGAAAAGATCGTGAACACGCCGGGCTCCGAGATCACCGGCGCGCGCGGCGGCATCCACAACTCGGTGACGCGCATCGTGCTGAAGCCCACGCACATGATCGGCGGCTACGCGCAGTTCAGCTACGGCTTCAACTACTACGGAACCATCGGCACCAACCGCGACGAGTTCGTCGTGGTGCGCAAGATGAACAAGGTCGACTGGCTCGACACGCCGGTCGCCAATGAGCTCATCCAGCCGGTGCAAGCCGAGGGAGAAGTCGCATGAAGATCCGCGCCCAAATCGGCATGGTGCTCAATCTCGACAAGTGCATCGGCTGCCACACCTGTTCCGTCACCTGCAAGAACGTCTGGACCAGCCGGCCCGGCATGGAATACGCCTGGTTCAACAACGTCGAGACCAAGCCCGGCATCGGCTACCCGAAGGAGTGGGAGAACCAGGACAAGTGGAACGGCGGCTGGGTGCGCAAGGCCAACGGCAGCATCGAGCCGCGCCAGGGAGCGAAATGGAAGCTGCTGATGCGCATCTTCGCCAATCCCAACCTGCCCGAGATCGACGACTACTACGAGCCGTTCACCTTCGACTACGGGCACCTGCAGTCGGCGCCCGAGATGAAGGCCACGCCGACGGCGCGCCCGCGCAGCCTCATCACCGGCAAGCAGATGGACAAGATCGTCTGGGGCCCGAACTGGGAAGAGATCCTCGGCGGCGAATTCGCCGGGCGCAGCAAGGACCAGAACTTCGACGACATCCAGAAGGACATCTACGGCCAGTTCGAGAACACCTTCATGATGTACCTGCCGCGGCTGTGCGAGCACTGCCTGAACCCGGCGTGCGTCGCGAGCTGCCCCTCGGGCTCGATCTACAAGCGCGAGGAAGACGGCATCGTGCTGATCGACCAGGACAAGTGCCGCGGCTGGCGCATGTGCGTCAGCGGCTGCCCGTACAAGAAGATCTACTACAACTGGAAGAGCGGCAAGGCCGAGAAGTGCATCTTCTGCTATCCGCGCATCGAAGCCGGCCAGCCGACCGTGTGCAGCGAGACCTGCGTCGGCCGCATCCGCTACCTCGGCGTGCTGCTCTACGACGCCGACCGCATCCAGGAGGCGGCCAGCGTCGAGCACGATCGCGACCTGTACCAGGCGCAGCTCGACATCTTCCTCGACCCGTTCGATCCCGAAGGTGATCGCGCAGGCGCGCATCGACGGCATCCCCGACAACTGGATGGAGGCCGCGCGCAACAGCCCGGTCTACAAGATGGCCGTGCAGTGGAAGGTCGCGCTGCCGCTGCACCCGGAATACCGCACGCTGCCGATGGTCTGGTACGTGCCGCCGCTGTCGCCGATCAGCGCCGCGGCCAACGCGGGCCAGGTCGGCAGCAACGGCGAGATTCCCGACGTCAACCAGTTGCGCATCCCGGTCAAGTACCTGGCCAACCTGCTGACCGCGGGCGACACGGTGCCGGTGGTGCGAGCGCTGGAGCGCATGCTGGCGATGCGCGCCTACCAGCGCGAAAAGCACGTCGACAAGCGTATCAACGAGGCGGTGCTGGAGCAGGTCGGCATCAGCCAGGCCGAGGTCGAGGAGATGTACCACGTGATGGCCATCGCCAACTACGAAGACCGCTTCGTGATCCCGACGACGCACCGCGAATACGCCGAGAACACGTTCAACGTTCGCGGCGGCTGCGGCTTCAGCTTCGGCAACGGCTGCTCCGAAGGGCACCAGCGAGACCAGCCTGTTCGGCAGCGAGAAGAAGCGCACCATTCCCATCAAGGCGGAGGTTTGACCATGTTCGCGCTGAATCCTCCTCGACCGATGAGCAAGCAGCCTGCGCGTGCTGGCGGCGCTGCTCGCCTATCCCGATGCGCGGATGCGCGGCCACCTCGCCGGAGATGCGCGACCTGCTCGACGACGAGGCCGCCGTCTCGCCGTCGCGCCGAGTCGAACTCGACGCGCTGATGGATACGCTGCAGCGCGCCGATCCGCTCGACACCGAGGCCGCCTACGTCGAACTGTTCGACCGCGGCCGCGCCACCTCGCTGCACCTGTTCGAGCACGTGCACGGCGACTCGCGCGATCGTGGTCCGGCGATGATCGACCTCGGCCAGACCTACGAGAAGGCCGGCCTCGTCCTCGCTCCCGGCGAGCTGCCCGACTACCTGCCGGCGGTGCTCGAGTTCGTGTCCACGCAGCCGCCGCGCGAGGCGCGCGCCTTCCTCGGCGAGATCGTCCACATCCTCAACGCGATTTTCGGCGCGCTTGCGCAAGCGCGAGAGCGCCTATGCCAGCGTGGTGGGCGCATTGATCGAGCTCGCCGGAGAAAAGGCGCAGCCGGTCGAGCCGGCCGCCGACGAGCCGCTGGACGAAAGCTGGGCCGAACCGCCGGTGTTCGACGGCTGCTCGGCCAAAGGACAGGCCAAGCCCGGCCAGGCGCAGCCGATCCGCGTCGTCCGGACCAGCAACGCGACCGGTGCAACGCGCAACCCAGGAGCGGCCCCATGAACCCCGTCTTGTCCTACCTGCACTACTTCTTCTTCACCGTCTATCCGTACATCTGCCTGGCGGTGTTCCTGATGGGCAGCCTCGCGCGCTTCGATCGCGACCAGTACACGTGGAAGAGCGACTCGTCGCAGATGCTGCGCACCGGCACGCTGCGCTGGGGCAGCAACCTGTTCCACGTCGGCATCCTGTTCCTGTTCTTCGGGCACCTGGTCGGCCTGCTGACGCCGCACTGGTTCTACGAGCGCTTCATCAGCGCGCCCGCCAAGCAGCGCATGGCCATCTACTCCGGCGGCGTCGCCGGGCTGGTCTGCTTCGTCGGCCTGAGCCTGCTGCTGTACCGTCGCATCTTCGATCCGCGCATCCGTCTGACCAGCCATCGCACCGACATCGCGATCCTGGTCATCCTTTGGGTCCAGCTGGTTCTCGGCCTGATCACGCTGCCGTTCTCGTACGAGCATGCCGGACGCGAGCGCCATGCTGATCCTGGCCGACTGGGCGCAGCGCATCGTCACCTTTCGTCCCAACGCCGACGCGCTGGTCGCGCTGGACTGGCCCTACATGATTCACCTGATGCTGGGCATGACGATCTTCCTGCTGTTCCCGTTCAGCCGGCTGGTGCACGTGTGGAGCGGCTTCGCGAGCGATCGCCTACCTGTTCCGCCCCTACCAGGTCGTGCGCAGCCGACGACTCAACGTGCCGGCCGGGCACAACCTGCCGCGCCAACCCGGCGCCGGCGTTTGATGGAGTATGACGATGACGACCGCAACACGCATCGCCCCTGACGTGGCGCGCATCAACGGCGTGGCGTTGCATGCGCCGGATGCCGTGCTGTCGCCGGACGAATTGCGCCAGCGGGCCTGCACCGAGCTTCTGCGCCAGGCCGCGCAGCGTGCCGGACTCCTGGCCGCGGACGACGCGCCGTCGGCGGACGGCGTGATCAGCGAAGCCGCTGCCGGCGCGATCGAATCGCTGCTCGAGCAGATCGTTGAGCACGCCCGAACCGTCGGAAGAAGCTTGCAAGCGGCACTACGCGGCGCACGAAGCCACGTACCGGACCGGCGAGCGCGTGCTGGCGAGGCACATCCTTTTCGCCGTGACCCCGGGCGTGGATGTCGTGGCGCTGCGCAAGCGTGCCGAGACGACGCTTGCTCGACGTGCGCTGCCACGACGGCAAGACCGATGACCGTTTCGTCGATGCGGCCCGCGACCTCGTCCAACTGTCCGAGCGGCGCCCAAGGCGGCGATCTCGGCTGGCTGAGCGCCACCGATTGCGCGCCCGAATTCGCGCGCGAACTGTTCGGTCACGCCGAGGTGGGCGTGCTGCCGCGGCTCGTGCACAGCCGCTTCGGACTTCATGTGGTCGAGGTGCTGGCGCGCGAGCCGGGAGTGGCGCAATCGTTCGACGCGGTGCGCGGTGCCGTGGCGATGTCGCTGCGCCAGCTGGCCTACGTCACGGCGCTGCGCCAATACCTTCGACTGCTTGCCGGTGAAGCAGAGGTGAGAGGCGTCGATCTCGATGCCGCCGACACGCCGCTGGTGCAATAGCGGTCGCGACGCAATCATCTCGATGCAGCATCGCTGCCCCGACTTCCATGCCTGACCTGAGCATCTCCAGTTTCGACGACCTGTTGCGCGCGGCTCGGCAACAGCCGGAACCGCAACGCCTGCTTGTTCGTGTTCATGGGCGCGGAATTGCCCGAAGACAGCACCCCCGAACAGCGCGCAGCGTTTTGCCGCGGGCGCCGGTGGCGCGCTGGTGCCGCTGATGTGCGTCGACAAGGCACCGGACGAACTCACGACGTTTGCGGCGCTGGCCGAAGAGTCTCGCACGTCCGGCCCCGAGTGGACGATGGTCTTCGTTGCCGGCCTTGCCGGGCAACGTGGTCGCGCGCTGACGCACGACGATGCCGAAGCGCCGCTGCAACGCATGGTCGACGCGATCAAGGCGGGCTCGCATGGGTCGTTCATTCCATTCGACCGCAACGGCCAGCCTGTGCTGTTCGAGTGATTTGCGCCAAGAGGGCCGGGGCAGGCCAACAACGCACGGCCACCATAGAGATCGCAGATGATCAAGATTGAAGTTCTCCCGCCTCAGGCCAATCGCACTCGCAGCGGGTTCGCGCTCTGGAATCTGGGCTTTCGTCCGTTCTACCTGCTTGCCAGCATCTTTGCGGCGCTGTCGATCCTGCTCTGGATCTGCCAATACACCGGCCAGCTGCCCGCCGCGTATCTTCGGAGTGCCGCGTGGCACGGCCACGAAATGCTGTTCGGCTACACGATGGCGGTCGTGGCCGGATTCCTGTTGACGGCTGTCGCCAACTGGACCGGTAAGCCGACACCCACGGGGATTGCGCTGATGGCGCTGGCAGCGCTTTGGGTGGCCGGTCGCGTGCTGGTCCTGACCCCTTACGCCACCGCGGCAGCGATTGCCAACGTGGCGTTTCCCGTGGCGTTGGCCATCGGCATCGGCAAAGCGGTAGTGCAGAGCCGGAACCGGCGTAACTATTTCTTCCTCGTGTTGCTTCTGTTGCTCGCCCTTGCCGTGCTCGCGTTTCATCTTTCACATCTGGACCTGCTTCCATGGCCGGAGCGGGCGAGCCTCCAAGTCGGTCTCGATGTCGTCCTGTTCATCATGGCCGTGATCGGCGGGCGAGTGATTCCGATGTTCACCAACAACGGCATACCGGGCGCGCAAGCGACGCGTCAACCGCTGGTTGAAAAATGTCGCGCTGATCGGCGTGCTCGTACTGCTTGGTGTCGACCTGCTGCCGGCTCCCGAGCTTGCTCGTTGCCGTGATTGCGCTCGTGGTTGCGTTTGCGCACGCGGTACGACTCTACCTGTGGCAGCCGTGGCGAACGCGAAGGGCGCCTCTCGTATGGGTGCTGCACGTCGCCTACGGCTGGATTGTCGTCTACCTCGTGCTGCGCGGACTCGCCGCGATTGGCCTCGTGGGCCAACTGTTCGCCATTCACGCGCTGACGGTCGGGGCGATCGGCGGCATGACCATCGGCATGATGACGCGTACCGCGACGCGGCCATACCGGTCGCCCCTTAGTGCGCGGATCGCTTCGAGGTTGCGTGTTTCGTACTCATCGTTCTCGCCGCGGTGATCCGCGTCTTCGGCGGCATGTTGCTGCCGAGTGCGTATCTGACGACGGTGGTCGTATCCGGCATATGCTGGTCCGCCGCGTTTGCGCTGTATGCGATTCGCTATTGGCCGGTGTTGTCGCGTGCGCGTCTCGACGGGAAACCCGGATAGTGCTGCGAGCTCCAGCGTGGTTCCCACGAACCGCACGCCATCAATAATGATGGTGGCGCTGACTAACACTCAGTTGGGTCAGCGTAAGGCGGAGATAATCGCGACTCAAGGAGGGCGCAAGATTGAACTGTGACTCCACCCACAGCCGCGGGCGCTTTTTCCGGCGCTCGCTTACATCATGTCCTTATCCACGCTGCGCCGCGTACCGACTACTTCGATTGCCGGGAACCGGTAAAGCGGCACTCCGTCGACTAATTCGCCGGTGAATTCGCCGACGTAAGCCGTGGTGGCGGTCGGCGCCGAGGCACAGCCCGCGATTCCGAGAGCAAAAGCGACGATTGCAAGTCGAGCGCACACGCCGGCAAGCGTAGCACCGCCCGCCATACCGGGCAAAAAAATCCCAAACACGACGGGGGCGCAATCGCGAACGTTCCGCGCCCGTTTTCGTTTGCTGAACGACTGCTTTCCGCGTAGCCCAATGACCGAGAAGGGTCGCGTGCGGGCCTAGCACTGCGCGCACCCAGCGTCTGCCGTGCTTCCTTTGCCGGACTTAGCAACGTCGAAGTTGACCGGCAATGACCGGTCAGAAACGGAAATCGGCTCGTGCCCCGCAAACCGGACGTTCGCTCGTGTCCGTCGCAACGAGCCGATCACGGGCATCTGCCAGCGGTCGCTGCCTCGTCGGCACGACAAGACGATGCTGGTCTGGTACGGTGCCGTGAATCTACCATGTCACATAATTAGGAAGGTGCGGCCACATGCCAAATACTTGTCGTTCACGCCAAACAATGACAATTCCGGTCATGGCCTTGCTAGCCGTTGCGGCGTTCGTGCCGGCCGCTGCTACTGCGGACCCGGCCTCCGGAACGATCAACTATCAGAGCAAAGCCGGCTCCCTCGTCGTCAACGTTGCGAACGTATATATGATCAAAGGTCCAGATGCGGCTAGCGGCAAGACGATTCGCCAACTGATCTTCACTTCGGCCGACGTCAATGCAAAACTGCAGGCCTGCACATCGATGATGTGCGCTAGCGGAAACGTGACCGAAGGCATGACCGTCGATTTCGACGTGGGCCCGCGCCTGAACTACTGGGTCGTGGGCAACGGTCAGTAGGTTCAGTATTCGGGCACCGCCAAACCCGATGAGGCTCTCAAGCTGACCGCCGATACCGCAGAGCGCCTCGCCGGAACCCTCGCCATCGACGATGCCGCGATGGGAGGCGCGAGGGTCAACGTCAAGTTCGACGCCACGATCGTCAAACAATTTAGCAAGTAGCGGCGGCGCCAGCGCTTCTGCCGTGGGTGGGGCTCCTGTCTAGTGTCGGTCCTCGCCCGTCGCGTTGGTCGATTCCGGACACATGGGTAACGTTTTATACCGCCGGAATGAAGTGTTACCCTTCTCTCAGGAAGGGCATCAGCGCGTTGCGCGAGGATCCTGCACTATTCTCTGCTCGCGGTGTGCCCAAAAATTTGCCAAGAAAATCCGCGGGTCGTTGTCGATGCACTACATATGTTGTCTTCACTGTGCCCCGCCGGTTGTGAATTGACGGTGGATTGAGCAGTTCTTACTACGGTTGATCATAACCAGAAGAGCAGCCGCAAACGATTCAAATATTTGATTCTGGGCGCCTCGAATCGCGCAAGGGTGCTCACCTGCCGATGATTTCATGTGCTCAAATTTGCACGATCATTCACAAGTACCGGAGCAGGCGGCAAACCCGCTGGCAAATCCGCTGGCAAATCGTAGGGTTTCAGGGGACTCGAAGGGACATTTAGCCCTGCACCTTCATAGTGTAGCCTCTCAGCGTTGCGGGTTCGAATCCCACTCCCTCCGCCAACTAAATGCCGAGGTAAGCCGTTTGCACTTGCTTATTATTTGCCAATTCTGCGCTGGTGCCGTGCATGATCACCTTGCCACTTTCGAGCACGTACGCTCGCTGCACAAGAGTCAGCGCGCGACTCACGTTCTGCTCGACCAACAGTATGGCGGTGCCCATGGCGTGGATTTCCTGAATCTTCTGAAAGGTGACGTCGGTCATGACCGGCGCGAGGCCCAGCGACGGCTCGTCGAGCATGAGCAAACGCGGCTTCAACATCAGACCGCGGCCCACCGCCAGCATCTGCTGTTCTCCGCCGCTCATCGTGCCGGCGAGCTGCTTTCGACGCTCGGCCAGCACGGGGAAGATGCTGAATACGAGATCAAGCGACCGGCGACGCTCGGCCTTCGCGGCAGGCACGTAGGCTCCGATCTCGAGATTCTCCTGCACCGTCATTTCAGGGAACACCTTGCCGGCCCTCCGGCACGTGGGCAATTCCCAGTTCTGTGACCTTGTACGGCGGCAATGACGCGATGTCTTTCCCCAGAAACGTGATCGAGCCTGTTGCCAGCCGCATCAAACCCGAGATCGCGCGCAGCGTAGTGCTCTTGCCGGCGCCATTGGCTCCCAGGAGGCCGACGGCTTCCCCCTCGCCGACCTCGATGCTGACGTTGCTGATCGCCGGGACCGACCCGTAGCTGGCGCTGACTGCGGATAGCTTGAGCATTAGGTCTCGCCCAGTACGGGTACATGCGCGTAGCTGGAGCCCAAATAGGCGCGAATCACATCTTCGTTCGCGACGACCTCCTTGGGACTCCCTTCGGCAATTTTCTGGCCGTGATCGAGCACCACGATGTGACGCGCAACGGACATGATGGCGCGCATCACGTGCTCGACGATGACGATGGTCAGCCCGCGCTTGGAGAGCTTTCCGACCAGCGCGACGGCTTGATCGATCTCTGACGGATTCAGCCCGGCCATGACCTCGTCGAGAAGCAGAAGCCGAGGCTGTGTTGCCAGTGCCCGCGCCATCTCGAGCCGCCGCTGGTCGATGGTCGTCAGGGCGCGGGCGGGTGTCTGCTCCCTGGCGGACAGCCCGACGAATTCGATCGCCTCGCGCGCTTTCTCCCGCGCGATGTCGGGATTCTTGTCGCGCAGGAATGCGCCGGTCATGACGTTGTCCAGGACCGTCATCCTGCCAAACGGCCTCGCGACCTGAAATGTGCGCGCCAGACCGTGCGCGCAGATGTCATGGGGCCGCAAGCCCACGATTTCGCGGCCGAACGCGACGACCGAACCTGCGTCGGGCCGGTGAAAGCCGGTGATCAGGTTGAAGCTCGTTGTCTTGCCGGCGCCGTTCGGCCCGATGAGCGCGACGGTCTCGTTTTCATTGACCGAAAAGCTGACATCCTGCACCGCGCGCAGTCCGCCGAAGCGCTTGCTGAGATTGCGAATGACGAGCGCTTCGGCCATCGCTCTTACGCTCGCGCCGGATCGCGGCGGGTGATACGCGCGTACGCATCGGTCAGAACATCCCATCAGCCCGTTGGGGCGCCACAGGATCACCGCCATCAGAATGAGGCTGTAGACAGTCAATTGCATCCCGCCGAACGAACTGCCAAGCCAGCGTTGGAGCAGGGCAGACGTCGTTTCCAGCAGGACCGTGCCGATGACCGGGCCCCACAGCGTTCCGATCCCGCCGACGATCGACACCAGCGCCGCCTCGATCGAGACGCTGAAATTGAACGCGATATTCGGATCGATGAAGTAGATGAATTGAACGTAGAACGTGCCGGCCAGCGCGGTGAGAAACGAGCTGATCATGTAGATGTCGCGCTTGACCCGCGGGGCGTTTACTCCGATCGCCTCTGCCGCGTCTTCATCCTCGCCGATGGCCACGAGGTAATAGCCCATCCACGACCGCTCGATCAGGTACGTTATCGCAAGCCCGAGCGCCAGCAGACCGAGCGCGATGTAATAGTACGCAGCCTTCGCGTCGAACTGCATCATCAGCGGCGCGTTGCCAAGGTTCGGGATGGTCGTGCCTTCGGCGCCCCACGCGAAATCCCGAAACTTGAGAAAGATCAGCATCAGGACCTGAGCCGTCGCGATGGTGGCGATCGCGAAATAGGGTCCGCGCAGTCGAAAGCACAACGCGCCGATCGGCAGGCTCGCCAGCATCGCCACAACGCCGCCGGCAAACATCCCGATCCAGGGAGAGATGCCGAAATCGATCTGCAACAGCGTCGACGTGTACGCGCCCAGCCCGAAATACGCCGCGTGACCCAGCGAGAGCTGCTTGGCGTAGCCGCCCATGAGGTTCCAGGCGACGCCGATAAACGCGAAGAGCAGTATCCTGATAAAAATGTTGATCGCGAACGAGTTCTTCACCACCAATGGCAGCGCAAGCAGAATGGCCGCGGCCACGCCAAACCAAACCAGGTTCCGAGTGCGCAGCCCCAGTATCACTACCGCGCTCTCCCGCCCGCGAGGCCGTTCGGCCTGAATGCCAGCGTCAGAAGAAGCATGAGGAAGACCACGATCAGCCCCGAGTCGGCGCCCACGAATTGAATCCCGAGCGACTCCGCCACGCCCATCATCAAACTGGCGACAAGCGCACCGATGACATTGCCCAGCGTGCCCAGGACAACCGCGACGAATGCCATGAGCACAAAGATCTGGCCGACCATCGGATAAACCGGATAGAACGGCATCAGCAGCGAGCCGGCGGCGCCCGCCAGCGCGAGCGCCACTCCAAGGGCGATGCAGAACACGCGATTGGGATTGATGCCCATCAGCATCGCCACTTCACGGTTCTGAGCCGAGGCACGCATCGCCTTGCCGAGATCGGTGGTGTGCAGGAAAACCCAGAGCGCCCCGCTGAGCACCATCGCGAGCACGAACGCGATGAGCTTCGCGACGGGAACATAGATCCCGCCAAAGTGCAGAGACTCATCCGAGTACCAGTGTGTACGGTGCGGTAATTCGCGGTGAACAGCATCAGCGCAAGATTCACCAACAGCAACGACAGCGCGAACGTGAGAAAGATCTGGGGCATGTCGTCGAGCCCCAGTACCCTGCGGATCAGGAAGTGCTGGATGAGAACGCCGGTAACGAACAGGACCGGCATCGAGACAACGAGCGACACGATGGGATCGATGCCGAATTGCGTGGCCAGGAAGAAGCTGATGTACATCCCGAGCATCACGAATTCGCCCTGGGCGAAATTGACGATCTTCACCACACCGAAGATCAGCGTGACACCGATGCTGACGAGCGCGTAAATGCCTCCAATGAGCAGGCCGTTCACAACGGCCTGTGCCACCGTCTCCAGCATCGGTTTCTTGACGGGGTCTAGGTCTTCAGCAGCGGTGCGCGGGCGTCTTCCTTGGGAAAGACACTCGCCAAGTCGCCGTTCTGCCACTGGACTCCCACCGGGTGCGCGTAGATGTTCTTGCCGTCGGGGCCGAACTGCACTTTGCCGCCGGGACACATCGCTGCGTAACCCGATGAGACGTTAAGAGACGCGATGGCGTCGCGCACTTTTTGCGGGTCGGTCGATGCCGCCCGCTCGAGCGCGTCAGCGATCATGAATGTCTGCGCGACGAGGCCGCCGGCATATTCGAAGAGAAATTCGCCGGTCAGCTTCTGGTAAACGGCATTCACTTTCTGGGCGTTGGCATCCATGTCGTGATTCCAGTGCGCCACGCCCTGCAGGCCATCGGCAAGTTTCCCGACGCTCTTGTAGAAGTCGGGAATGACGAAGCCGCCGGAGCCGCCATTGATCGCGATATTGAGGCCGACCTGCTTGACGGTGCGCACGATCAGAATGAGGTCGTTCAGGTAGGACACCGAAAACAGTGCGTTCGCGCCGGAGGCTTTGACCTTGTTGACCAGCGGACTGGCGTCGGTGAATCCTGCCGAATACGGCTCGAACAATACGATCTCCACGCCCTCGCCGGCCGCTTGCTCGCGCAGACCGTTGGATGTCGAAGTGCCGAAGGCGGTGTTTTCGAATATCACGGCCACCTTGGGCTTGTCGCTCACCAGCCGGGACATCCGCAGTTGCGCCTGCGCAAACTGCGATGCGCGCGCGAAAGGCGTGAAGGTATAGCTTCGGCCCTTGTTGAGCTGATCAGAGCTGGAGCCAGTCAAAAGCGGCACTTTTGCACGTTCAGCCACTTCGCTCGCGATCAGCGTCAGCGCGCTGGCAAAGCAGCCATGGATCGCAGACAATTTGTAGTCGGTGATCAAACGCTCGGTTTCGGTGCGCGTGACGGTCGTATCGCTTTGCACATCGGAGATGATCAGATTGAGCTTGGCACCGCCAAGTGACTTGATACCGCCGGCATCGTTGACCATCTGCACCGCGAGTTTCGCGGCGGCGACGCAGCCTTGTCCGATCTGCGCGAGGCTTCCCGTGACGGGATAAAGTCCCCCGATGTTCACGGGCTCCGCGCGCTCTGGATAGGATCGGGAATGCCCCGAGCACGCTCGTCGCGAGTGCGCCGCCGGCGGCCTTGATCAGGAAATCTCTGCGCCGTTGCAGCATTAGTGACGTCTGACTCACTTCGGCACCGCCAGTGATAAAAGCTTCAGCAATTGTTCCCATGTCGTATTCCTCCTGTGCAATCACGGTATAGGTTTCCGCCACTTCGTTTATTGCTTACTCCCATACTGTCGTACTTTCAGCAAAAGCAGGCATCGTCTTGAACGTGACTTTCCCTGCATCATCATCAAGAGCGGCGTCTTCGGGACCGTCGTCTCCTCGAGCGTCGCACGAGTGATGCCAACGCGCTTGCCGACCAGGTCGGCGGGCGCATTGATATTGACGCTCTCCGGCGCAGGATCGCCTATCAGCTCGCCGTCCTGACGGGATTCATCCCTGGTGCCATGTGACCTGGCGCGCTGCGTTACAAAGTCATGCATGCGCTATGCGTGCGCCTGGCTTCTCTGCGACGCAATTATTTCCAATGCACCTACGTCGAATTGCTGCTTGATCAAACGCACGTGTTCCGACATTGCCCGAGTCGCTGCTCTTGGATTGTGGGCGGCGATCGCCCGAAAGATCTTGTTATGCTCCTGCAGCGCCAGTTGCGCGCGCCCTGTCTCGCAGACGCGCGACACCTTGTGTAGGCGAATAATGTCGGGCGTCATCAGGCCGATGAGCGAAGTCATGACCGGGTTTTGCGCCGACTTTGCGATTGCCAAGTGAAACAGAAGGTCCTCTTCAACGGCGGGGCGTCCTGCCTCGACTTCGGAGCGGAAGGCATCGAGCGCCGCCTTGATGTCGGCGATGGCCGCCTTCGACGCCCTTTGCGCAGCAAGCTGTGCCGAATGCATCTCGAGAATGCCGCGCGTTTCCGTAAGAGCCTTGATGTCGTCGCGGTCGAGATCGAGGAGATTGGAAATCAGTCTCTCGAGCGCGCCAGCGCCCAGGCTCGCCACAATCGTGCCGCTTTGCGGAAACGTCTGCAAAACGCCGTAGAACTCGAGCTTGCGCAATGCCTCGCGAACATGCCCCCGTCCGACGCCAAATTGGGAGGCGAGCTCGCGTTCCGGGGGGAGGCGATCGCCAGCTTTCAGTGCACCGCTCGAGAGCAGGGCCCTGATCTGCCGCATGATCAGGTCCGCCGGCTTCTGAAGCTGGATCGGGCTCAGCTGCGCAATGATGGGTGGCGGCTTGGGCATAGGAGAAATTGGTCAACCAATGACTAGCTTAACAATCTTACAGTCAATGTCAAGAGTGCGCGGGTCGAAGCCGCCTTGAAGGCGGCCGGCAAGAGCTTCCGACTAACCGTCCAGAAACAGTGCGGCGGGCGCGGTTGTTCGACGAGACATTGCTTGCCGGGTAAATAAGGTAGACCTGCGCAACAGCATGGGCGCTCGGATCGATGCAGGCACGCGCTTCATTTCCTGTACGGGGCACCCGCGCGTGGCAGATTCCCCATCGGTCTGCCCCAAGGGGTCGACGATTTGCCGCCGAGCTAACCGGCTGCTCACTTGTGGATACGCGCGCGATTCTGCGCTGACTGTGCCGCCCCTCCCGGTGTTCGCAAAGTGCGCCCGAGTTGTGTAACGATAGTCTCAGATTGCGTTGCGGTACGGGCACACGGTGGTGCGCGAAGATGAGCGTTTCGCGCGTACGGAAAACTCGAGCGCGCATTAGCCACGGCCTCGCTCGACAGAGGGGGCGACAGAACCCATTTGATCGACGACCAGGTGTATACGAAAATGTAGCTGCGCTGTTTTGCGTACCCCTGCATTGCACTGCATTCGACTGCGATGGCGAAGTTGCGCGGAGGCCGCAATTGATGATGCAATGAAATTACGTAAGCTCCTCACGGACTGTAATCCGTCGCTCTTTTGAACATGATGATCACGGCTCCGCGAATGCACGGGTGAGAATCGGGTAAATCAGTCCGGCTCTGTGGCGCTCAGTACGGAAACGATGCGAGGGCCGCCGTAGGCGCAAGTGGTTGAAGAAGAAATGGTTTTCGATATCTGGTTCTGGCTACGAACCAGGGGGTCGTGGGTTCAAATCCTGCCGGGCGCGCCAAAAATCAAGGACTTGGCATCGAAAACCAGGTCCTCCTTCCTGCTGTGGGACCTGTGTGGAACGAGTTATCCACCGGTCCCGGCCGACGCGTCGCGATTCATGAACTTGGCGCCCTAAACCAGGTCCTCCTCGTTGGTGTTGGACTTCCACAGTCCGTCTCGAGCGACTATCCGCCACGCGCAAGATGGTCTGCGTGCCGCTTCGATTGAGCACGAGATTGGTCTGCTTGAGCAGATGGCCGACATCGGCACTCGCGTAATGGCCGGCCATCGAATGATTGGCATGGCCGAGTAGGGCTTCACGATCTTCGGCGGACACGCTCGCGGCGCGCAGGCGACAGGCGAATGAGTGCCTTAGGTCGTGAACCCGGACCAAGGGTAGGCGGGCCTCATGCCGCGCCTGCTGCCAGCCGTTGTTGTTCATCCTTTCCATGCGCCTGCCGCGAAACGGGAACACCCAAATTGGGTGCTTGCCCCGCTGCGTCTTAATGATCGACCACGCGACGTCATTCAATACCACAACGTGCGCTCGCTTGGTCTTGAACGCTTCCGGCGGAATGACGAAAACGCTGCGCCCGATCTCCGGCACCTTCACTTCCCATTCCCACTGCAAGCCACATACGTTGCTGTCGCGAAGTCCAGTGTTAATGGTGAAGAGGGCCATGCATGCAAGGTGCGGCGGTAGGCGGCGGAACAGCTCGTGCTGCTCCTCCCAGGTGATCGGGTAGGGCGAGCGCGGCTTCTCGGGCAGCATCGTGATGAGCGGGGGTAGACCTTCGAGGTACGGACGACCGTCCGGGTCCCGGTAGGAGCGGGCGGCGCGATTGAGGATCGTGCGCACGACTTCAAGACTGCGATTGATGGTGGTCGCGCTTGCACCGTCCGCAAGGCGCCTTCACGAAACGTTCCAGCGTCTGATCGTGCACGTGCTGCGGTTCGAGATTACCGATGTACCTCTGCACCAGCGAGATGTGCCATTTAATAATGTCGATACTTCGCTTACCGCGCGACTGTACGATATAGCGCGCAGCGCAATCAGTGAAGGTCGGGCGTGCGTGCGCTCTACTCGCTACGTCGCAGTCAACGCGACCCATCTCCCTGCGAAGTCGCTCTTCAGCTTGCTCCTGTGTGACGGTGCCGACGCGAAGGCCTATTCGAACTCCGCGATATCGCTTGTCGATGAACAGCCGGCCGTCCGCGAGGACAGTGATGCCTGGTGTGCGTGTCTTGGCCATGGGCTCCTCCGGTGGGCAGAGGAGCATTTTCGAAAGTGCAAGTAAGATAAGGCAAGCTGTCGACCTGGGGATTGCTAATCCGTCGGTCTAGTTATTGATTCCCAATAACAGCAGCTCCGTATTAGAAGCCCGGCCGTCTGCTTTAGGCGTGTCTGAGGACGTTCAGATTGACTCGCTAGCTGTCGCTGACCGGCCAGTTCCAGACTGTCGCCCTCACTTTTCAATTTGCGCGGAAGCAGTCATTAACGACGCAACGGGCGCTTGGTGATGCCTCGCGGCCAGCACGCTACCGCTAGCGACTGCTGGCCGTGGAAATTCCAGTTTAGATCCGGCTACTAGACGAGGGAACTTACTGGACAATCGGTTCCATATTTGTCGGCCTGTTCGGCCACGCTGGTGGCCAACCGGCCGGGCGCGCTGGACGGGGCTCGCGACACCAACACATGCCCTCGACAGTGAGGCGCGCCCTGCGGATCTCCAGCGTCAAGGACGAGATCTCGTGTGGACCGGGTGATGGTGTCGCAATTCAGGATATTCTTGGTGTCCGATGCCGATCGGACCGAAAATGCCAGCCGGAGTATCGGGGGCATCTGGCGCACGTGGTGGCGATCGTGAAGTTTCGCAACGGTTCGAACAGGTCTTGCAAAGGAGCGATGATGTTCGTTTTCGACTGGGTAGTGTCTGAAGTGATGCAGGCGCCCGTCACCTTCGATGGCAGCGTGACGGTGCCGATAGGCGATTTCCGCCGGCAGTCCGGACTGGAGGAAGACGCGGATTGGGTCCGCGATGCGAACTCCTGGGGCGCACGACAATCGCCGAAAGTGGAATTCGAGTTGACGCAAGACGGGACGGGCGTCGTTATCCGCAGAGAGGCTTAGTTCGGCCTGGAACGTCGCGGCTTGGTCTGGTTCCGGTTCGATGGCTGCCGCCACGGGGATACGTGGGTCGTGGTCGCGGGCAACGACACCGGCCGTTCACTTCGGCCAGAGAACGTCGGCCGTCGGCCAATTCCCGCCGTTCGCGGCCACCACGGAATTTTCCGCTAAGCGGCCATTGAAACGGCGACGTACGCCAGGCGATCCCACGACGCCGCGCCTTACTGGATCATTACCAGTGAGCCTTCGCTGACGTCTTTTAAGCAATCGCGGACGATGAATCGAGCGATAATCGAGCTTCAAGATCCCGCTATCCGGAGATATTGTATTGCGACTCTTGGTAATCGAAGACGACGCGCAATTGCGGAACCTGGTTGTTCGCGCACTTTCCGAACTCGGGCACGCGGTGGAGATCGCAATCGACGGCGTCCAAGGTGACTTGCGGCTGACTAGCGGCGAATTCGACGCGGTAGTGCTGGACCTGACACTGCCTCGCATGGATGGGTTGGAGGTCTTGCGTCGCTTGCGCGCGCGCAGGCGCGCTACGCCGGTCCTTGTACTGACCGCCCGCGACCGAGTCGAAGATCGAGTGCGTGGTCTGGACGCCGGCGCGGATGATTATCTAATCAAGCCGTTTGATCTAAGTGAGCTCGAGGCGCGCGTGCGCGCCCTGCTACGTCGTGTCGCCGCATCAGATGCGATTCTCAAGGCGGGGCAAGTCCAACTCGACACCAGGACGCGTGAGGTGCGTGTCAACGGTAAAACAATACCCATCGCTTCACGTGAATTTGCAATCTTGGAAGCGCTCCTGCTGCAGCAGGGCCGGGTCGTCGCGAAGGCAAGGCTCGGGACGCAAGCGTCCGCTGCTGAGGACGCCCTTCAACCCGGCGCGCTCGATGTCTTCGTCCATCGTCTGCGGCGAAAGCTCGAGAATACTGGGCTCGAGATCAAGACCGTGCGCGGCGTCGGTTACCTCATACCGCTCGAGCGTGTGGCGCAGGATTGACTTGCGCCCGCAGTCATTGCGGGGTGTCTTTCTGCTGTGGCTGGTCGTCCCGTTGATCTGCCTATGGCTCGCCAGTTCACTCGCCTCGCTCGCCGTCTCCCGTCACATGGCGGGCGCGATGTATGACGAAGAACTGCTCGACACCGCGATGGCGATCGACTTGTACGCGCGCAGCAAATCTGACACCGAACTGAACGAGAACACTGCCGGAGTCGCTGCCATCCTCTTCGACTCCGTCGATCAACTTCGCTATGGAATCGTGAACGACAAGGGACTGGTCGTAGCTGGTACGCCGGAGATTCCGCGGCCGCCTGATCTCCCGCGGGCCGGTGCGCCGACCTATTTTGATGCCGTCTTTGCCGGGCAGTTCATGCGCTGGGTGGCAATGGCTGATACGCGCAGGCCGGACGGTGCGCGGACATGGGTAATCGTAGGTGAGACGCGCCACAAGCGGGAGATTGCGGCCGATCAGGCGCTCGTCTACGTTGCGGCGCCTCAGCTCGCGCTGGCAATCGGGCTCGCTGTTCTAGTCTGGTTTGGTATTGGCCGTGGCCTACGGCCACTTCGCGACCTGCAGCGACGCCTGCGTGCCCGATCGGCGTCGGACCTCCGGCCGTTGACGCTCCGGAATTCGCCCACCGAGGTCCAGGCCGTCGCCGACGACATCAACGTATTGTTAAGGAGGCTGTCGGAGGTCCTGGCGCAGCAATCCGCATTCATCGGCGACGCTGCGCACCAGCTGCGTACACCGTTGGCGGCACTGAAAGCGTCGGTAGCGTATGCGCTCAGGCATCGCGAAACGGAAAGGGCTGCGGTGTCGTTGGAGCAGGTTGCCGCGACCGCCGATCGATGCATTCGCACGGTGAATCAACTCCTGACGCTTGCGCGCGCCGACGCGGCGCAGTCCAGTGGGATGCCGCTTCAACGAATCGACGCCCGCGCGGCGTGCGAGGAGATCGTCGTGGATCGTGTGAATGCCGCCCTGTCGCGCGGGATTGACCTCGGCGTCGAAGGCTCTGACGTTATGGTGCTGGCAGACGCTACGCTTTTTCGGGAGGCACTGGGAAACCTAATCGATAACGCAATACGCTACGCGAAGCCCGGCGGCCAGGTCACAGTGGGCGCCGCAGTCATTGACGGCGCTGCGCACATCAGCGTAAGCGACGATGGTCCGGGCGTTCCGCCGTCGGAGCGCGAAAAGATCTTCGAGCGCTTTCACCGTGGCGAAAACGCGGAAGGTACGGGGAGTGGACTGGGCCTGCCCGTGGCGATGCTGTGCGCGCGGGCGATGGGCGGCAATCTCACTTTGACAGCCGACGGTCCCGGATCGGGTGCGACGTTCGTGCTTCATCTGCAAGTAGCGTCGGCGGCGGCGGACCTGTCTCAGTCCGCCGACTAGCGGCTGCTGCAGTGACGATTCCCCCCCGCGGCAGCTGATCTGTGATGCAGACATCGGGAAAAGAACGAGCGCTACGTCCAGCGCGATCCATCCGCCGGCGGTGGAATGGCATCATCTTGCAAAGCACGTCGTCGCGCGTGAAAAAGTGGTGTTTCAACGCCGCAGCAAGATGCAACCCCACGCATGCCATCATGAAGAAGCTGAGGGCGGTATGGAGTTCGGAAAGCGAGTGGGCCAAGAGTCGGTCCTTGGCGACGATGTCGGGCAGCGGGAGGATACCGAACCAGACGGTCTGAAATCCCTGTGCGGAGCTCATCAGCCAGCCACTGATCGGCACGGCAATCATCAGAACGTAGAGAAGCAAGCACATGATCCGGGCCGCGGCACGCTCCCAGGGCGGCATGGTGTCCGGAAGTCGCGGTGGACGATGAGTTGCCCGCCACGTAGCCCGCACCAGAACGAGTGCCAGGACAGTGACGCCTATCCACTTATGAAAGCTGAAAAGCCTTAGCTTCTGCAACGATAGGGGCAAATCGTGCATGTAGAGCCCGAGCGGGAACGTCGCGACGATGAGAAGCGCAATCGTCCAATGCAATCCGATCGCGACATGCGCATAAGCGGCAGGCCTCGACTGCGTGCGCCGCCCTGGAAGAGAGCTCGTCCAGCCAATCACTGGGAGCCCACCAATGTGAATTCGATCACGATTTCGTCCTGTACGGCGAGCAAACCACCGAGCACCGAATAGGGCGTTGCGCCGAAGTCGCTCTGACGAAGCACGAATGACCCGCTCACCGACAGCGCCGAAGGCAGCCCGTCCACGCTGAGTGGTATCCACATCTCCCGCTTCTGCCCGTGCAATTCCACCTGCACGTTTGCCGCAAATCTTGGCGATTCGCCCGACAATTGCAGCGAGTGAATTCGCACGAAAGGGAATCGCGCGGCCTGCATGTTGTCCTCGCCCAGCATGTGTTCGCGCGTGCCGTCGATGGCGTCTTGCGACACCACGGAGTCGAAAGCGCTGCCGAGTCCGGAGCGATACCGCGGGTTGTCGATCTCCAGTTGATCGAAACGGAAGTCGAGGTCGAAGCGCGCTTGCGACGTTCCGCCAGGCGGCAGGTAGAAGAAGCCCGTGAATCGCGGCGCCGAGAGGACGTGATTGTGCCCCACCTTCGCGCCACGGCCTGCACGGAAGACGTAGATCCGCACGGTCGACAACTCGGGCCGCAGGACGAAGACCTTGCCCTCCGAGGCAGCGAGCTGAGAATAGACTTTCCCGAGATTCCGCTCATCATCGACCGAGCGCTCGTGGGTCGACGGCGTGTCTGAAACGGGCGGCGCCGGCGCACAACTGAACAACGCTGCAACACCGCACACCATTGACAACGCGCAAGTGACCTTCCTGAGACGAGCAACTCCGCCCGGTCCGACTCCTATTCTCATCACGCGTCCGCATCCATCGAAGTGTCTTGCACAAGCCACAGGGGATGATAGTTGTCGCGTGCGAAGGCAAAGAGATCGCCGGCGCACGATCGGACGCGGGCGAAGAAGCTTCGTTCCGGAACAAAGAATCTGGCGAGCGCGGCCAACGTTTTGCCCGTTCGGCGACGCGACTTGCGATGGAGAATCCACGCCGCCGCAGCCGTGAGGTACAGCAATCCAGCCAGCACCACTACGGACAGCGCAATGGCACGCCGTGCTCGTCCGCTTCGTCCGATGCTGACCGATAGATCGAAGGCGACGGCGCGGTGGGCGAGCTCCTCCCGCGCGTGTTGGCTAAACAAGTCCTTGACGAAGGCTATGCGAAACGGTCGCTCCTCTACCCATTGCAGATAAACCTTGGATAACACCGCCGCGCAGTGCTCGATCGCGGCTACAACAAGCAGCCGGTTGGCGAGCGACAGACGGTGCTTGGCCGCATCGAGCAGCGATTGCATCGCGTGCAGGCCCGGGGGTTTCCTGCGCAAGTACGCTTCGAGAGACGCATTGAAGCGCCTGTGAATTCTCGAATGCCCTGCTTCTTCCCGTGCGAAGACTCGACATTGCTCGGCCAACTGCTCGCTCAACGGCTCGCCAAGCGCACGCGCGACCGTCGTGACACAAAATGTCTCCAGGAGCGGAGTGACGAAGCTTATTGCTTCCATGATGGCAGTGGTCGCGCAGTCGTCATCACACCAAGGACCCGAGAACGCGTATCCCAGCGACGGATCGGTCGTTG
Organism: uncultured beta proteobacterium; assembly: GCA_963816915.1. Classification (GTDB taxonomy): domain Bacteria; phylum Pseudomonadota; class Gammaproteobacteria; order Burkholderiales; family Casimicrobiaceae; genus PALSA-1003. The sequence goes on along the minus strand of CAWFMK010000001.1, from coordinate 695,131 downwards.
CTTGCACGGCCTCGCTCATTGACGCGCCTCGGACGGCCGGTCCAGTCGTGAGAAGGTGTCGGCGCGTATCGAATATTGGTCATCGCCGCCGTACACGTCGATCTCGGTAACCGAGCCGTTGGGCTCCTCGATCGAGAGCGTCTTCGCAACCGACCCCGAAGCGGTGTGCACGATCTGGCCCAGCTCCTTCGTGCGCACAAGGGCGCCGCGCGCATCGAAAAACTGTGTCCTCAACGCGAGTCGGGTGCCGGGCTCGACACAACTTACGACCTCGGCAATGGGCGAGATGGCATCTGCGCGCCTGGACCGCACGACGGTGCATTCTCGCCCGCCGCGATGGTCGGTCCGTACGATGCGCTGCAGCGGCCACTGCCACCACGGACTCAGCAAATCCCAGACGACAACACCCGTTTCGAAAAGGTTCGCAAACGGATCGACGTCGCTGACACGCTCCGACACGCCGTCGTACTGGATCGCGTGGATCGATCCGTCAGGCTTGCGCTCCGCTGCGACGAAGTGATCGCGGACGCTGTCGGGAGAAATCCCTTTGACCAGCAAGCGTTGTCGCCAGGGGCCAAGCTGTCCTATTACGGCCACCTTGATCGGGCCGGCGTGAGCGCCACTGCTCTTCGTGACGCTTATCGTCATCCGCGCCTCGAAACCATCTGAATACAGCCGATTCATCATTGCATCCGCAAGATCCTCCCCGGATACCTCCGCCACTGGCTCGGCAAAGCACGCGGCGCATCCGGCACCAATTACAATGAACAGGGCAACGCGTGCCATCCACACTATTCGTGCCTCAGCGCCTGTGCAGGCAGAAGCCGCGCAGCTCTTGCCGCAGGGTAAATGCCGCCGCCCAGGCCAAGCACGAGGGACAACCCGATCACCGCCAGCAGAAACGGCGCGGAGACCACGCCGTCGATCTTGCCGCGCATCAGGTCGATGTGCTCAAGCACCCAGGTGAGGGCGGTGCCGCCCAGAATGCCCAGGCAGCCGCCCGTCAACGCCAGCAGCGCCGATTCGACGACGATCAACTTGACGATCGTCCGCCGCTGCCAGCCCAATGCGAGGAGGATTCCGATCTCTTTCGTGCGTTCGTTGATGCTCATCAGCATGGTGTTGAATACGACGAGACTGCCGACGAGACTCGCGATCAGCATCGTCGCGTTGCTCATCGCCTTCGAGATGCGCACGAGCGTGTTCTTGCTTACGAGTTCCCCGGATGTGATCGCCACGAAGCCGGGCATCGTGGCACGGACTCGCGACTTGAGGTCCTCCACGTCGCTATCCGACGCGCCGGGCTCGAGCTTGAGGTTGAGCACATTGACTTTGCCCGGCTTGTCGGTGATCGCCTGGGCTTGGGTCAAGGTCATCAGTACCGCACCATTCTCAATCGCCGCGGAGCTCTCGAAAACGCCCGCTACCAGAAACTGATGTCCCTCGATCTCGATGGTGTCGCCGGACTTCCGGTGAAGCAATTCGGACGCAAGCGAGCCGATAACGGCGACCGGCTCAGCGTCGTCGGCGGGCCACCGGCCATCCACCAGCTTGAGGTGCCGCCAAAGATAACTGCCGTACTCCCAACCGAACACGAAGACCGGAGGGCTGCCGTCATTCACACTCAGCATCTCGCTCAGCAGGCCCACCACGTCCTGGACGTGCGGGTAGGTCTTGAGAGACCTCTGCGGTTTATCGGCCAGGAATGGCGAAGGCATCGCGTTCTCGCTGGCCATCCGTGTGACGATCAGGTCCGTTCCGCGGGCATCGTTCGCCTGCTGCCAGCTAGCTTCGAAACCCCAGGCGATGCTGGTCAGAGCGACGACGGCCGCGATGCCGAGTGCGATCGCTGACACGGTGAGCCCGCTCCGCGCGGGCCGGCGCAATACGTTCCCGAGAGCCAAGCCAAGGAGATTCATTCGCGCGCACCTACGACGTCGATCCTGCCGTCCCGCATGCACACGATCCGGTCGGCACGCTGCGAGACGCTGGGGTCATGCGTAACCATGACCATCGTCAAAGAGTGCTCCTTGCGCAGTTCGGTCAACAGATCCAACACCTGGGCGGCGCTGACGCTGTCCAGACTGCCTGTGGGCTCGTCGGCGAGAATGATTTGCGGACGATTGATCAGTGCCCGGGCGATAGCCACACGCTGGCGTTCGCCTCCCGACATCCCGCCGGTAAAGTGGTGCAATCGCCCGTCCAGTCCAAGCCTGGTAAGCAGACTTACCGCCCGCGAGCGATGGTCGGCCGGCGATCCGGAAGCACCGATCGTGGCAAGCAACACGTTATCGATTGCCGAAAGCGTCGAGATAAGATGAAACGCCTGGAAGACGAACCCCATGTGCTGCCGACGAAAGAGCGATGCGTCGCGCATCGACGAGTAGGGTCTCGCGCGGAAATAGAGGTCGCCGGACGTCGGCGACTCCAGCGTCCCCAATATGTTCAAGAGACTGGACTTTCCGCATCCGCTAGGCCCGACGACGGCAACGAATTCGCCCTCGTGGATTTGGACACTCACTCCGTTTAATGCCTTCGTCGCTCCTCCGTCGAAATGAAGCGCGACGTTCTCGGCGCGAAGAACCACGGCGGGCCTTGCCGCAAGAAGGTCGACCCGGTCGCGGGGAGCGGCCCGGCGGATCGCGCTAGCGGGACGAATTGGCGCCGCTCTTTGTCACGGCCGACCCGAGCCTCAGTCGAACCTTCACCGGAACTTCTTCCGCCACGACGCCGGGTTGGTTCCACTCACCGCCACCTACGCCGAATTCCGATCGGCTAATGGTGAACTCGCTGGTGAGAAGCGCCGTTCCCTTCGATTCTTCGACCTTCTTGAAGCGGACAGTGATGGGGCGCCCTCGGTTGCGAATGCTCAGCGTGCCCTTGGCCTCGTAGTCATCGCCTCCCAATGCGCGTATCGATGTGCTCTCGAACGTCGCATAGGAGGCGTCCGCCTTGTCCAGCCAGTCCGAGTCGACGGCGACCGCGTCCGCCTCGTCATTGCCGGTCGACAACGAGCCGATATCAATGCGCATCCTTGCGCTGGACCGCTCGGGATTGGCCGGGTCGATATCAATCGCGGCGTCGAAGCGCTTGAACGCACCAGCAACTGGCACGCCCATTTCCTTGACCAGGAACCGGATCTCGCTTTCCTCCAGTATCAACGACCGTGGCGTCGCCAGCACGTTTGCAGACGCCACCGCGAGACCTGCGTATACGAAAATCGACTTGAGCATGTGTCCCTTGACCGAGGTGAATTGCGCAAGTATAGGTAGCGAGCCTTACCGGACTCTTACCAGAAAACTGTTGCTCGCGGCCGATGGGTGCTAAGCGGTTGTGAAAAGCATGGTGAAGCCGACGCGCCCTTCTAGGTTCCCCGCAGCCAGCGGTTTCAATCGTGGATCAGCGCAATGCCCAAGTGCCAATGAACTGCGGAATGAATGTCAGCTATACAGCCGCTGAACGTCGACTTTGCGCAGGACCGATTGACTGCAGCGCCGAAAGCGGTCCTTCGATGGCGCTATTGCTTTGAGGCAGATGTTCAGCGAGTAACGTAACCGGCGCGCCGCGACGACGCTCGCCAGGTAGAAGCCCCGAATCGGCGCGTCCGGTTGACCGCCCGGTTAAGCCCCACCACGGCTCGCCTGGACACTCGCATACCACTGACCCGAAAGCAGGAAGCGCCAGAAGCTGCAGAATTGCTCCGCGTAGAGGCGGCGCAGGAAATCCCTCGTCCCCGTAAAGGAAGGCACCTGGTCTCGCTCGAGCGAGTGGCGAAAGTTTTGCGCCGCGAGCGGCACGGCGACGCAAAGAATTGCAATCACGAACAGCTATGGATCTACGAGAAGACCAGCGAGAAGCAGCACATGTCCAAGCACAAACATCGGCACCGCAACGATATGGATGAGCAAGTTGGTGCAGTTCTTGTGCACAGGAGGCATTTCTCTCCGCGCCCAAGATAGTAGCTCTGGAAAGGACATTACGTTTCTGTCTTCAGCCGGATTCTGTGCCATGACAGACTCGCTGAGATTCAGGGTGCGATGTACGAAGACAATAGTACCTTGGCTCATACGCTATCGAAAATCCCGCGTCTTCACTTTGATCGTGTCGATGTGCAGGGCCGGAATGTAGATGTCACGAGTCCGCAGACGGTGGCGGCGTTTCGCGCCGGTCCGGGCCGGAGCCGGATGGCGCACCCGGTCGCCGCCTAACGCCCGAAATCAGCGGCGCGAACCCGCGTAGCGGGTGAGCGTCCGCTGGATTGAAATGTTCGGCGGCGCCGTTGTCTGCATGATGATCGGTCAGCCCAGCACCGCTGGCGTTCTGTGCACATATAGATCATCCGTAAACTGCTTTACCATGAAATCTGCTACGTCAGGACGGGAGATTGACGCCAAGAGCGTTCTTTCCCTGACATCCTCGCCGCTTCGATATCTCCCCGTGTACGGCCCGTTCGTCAATCGCGGAGGACGTACGATCACCCAGTCCAACGCGCTTCGCTTGATGAGCCCTTCCTTTCTCGCGTGATCTGTCATCACGTTGCGCAATAGGAGCGGCACCACGATGTACCTGTCCACGAAGCCTAGTTGCTTGCCGCTGTCATCGACTCCGAGCATCGACAAATAGACGAACCGGCGTACCCCTGCGTGATCCATGGCTCGAATAATGTTCTGGACGCCATGGATCAAGGCCGGGTCCGAACTTAAGGAATTGCCGGAGCCCAGTGCACTCGCGACGGCATCCCGACTTCGGACGGCACGCTCCACCAACGCATACTCCGTCACGTCGCCAACCATCAGAGTAAGGTTGGCATGCTTGATCTCCAACTTGTCGGGGTCACGAACGAATGCGCTAACCGAGTGCCCGCGGTCGAGGGCTTGCTTGACTACCTCACGCCCGGTCGCACCCGATGCACCGAATACAAGCACATTCACAGATTTGACTCCATCGTTGGGTTGCGCAGCCGGACGAGAGGTGTGGGGCGAACGCGCCGGAAAGCTATGGGGCGCCTTCGCGACGAAACGATCGGCTCCGACCGCCAGCGCGCCGCCTCCACGAGACAGGCGCTCGTAGCCTCACCGTATCAGGATTCTTGGACGTATGACGCAAGGCCGTTTCCGAACGACGATTCGTCACGCTCGTTGGACGAAGAGACGATCAGCACGTCTTCCGGGCCGAGGTTCCTACCTCTCCGATAACCCGTAGCGCCAAAGCCTTTACCCGTGGTCCGCGCTCGCGAAATCCGCTCTGCTGGAGGAAGAGCTTGGCGCGCGCTTCGCCGGCTGATAAGTACCCACTTCGGTTCGAAAGCCGATTGAGATCCGGTTCCAGCCGTTGATCGCAACAATGGCGAGCGTCAGATCGGCCATCTCCTGGTCCGAGAACTGCGCGCGCACCTCGCGGAAGATCTCATCGGGTGCGTGCGTCTCGGAGATGAGCGTCAGCGATTCGGTCCAGGTCAGCGCCGCGCGCTCGCGCGGGGAATAGAACGGCGTTTCCCGCCAGGCGTCGAGCGCGTAGAGACGCTGCTCGGTTTCGCCTTCGGCGCGCGCGTCCTTGGAGTGCATGTCCAGGCAATAGGCACAGCCATTGATCTGCGAGGCGCGCATCTTGACGAGGAGAAGAAGCGGGCGCTCGAGGCCGCACCTCGCGAGATAGGTCTCGATGTCCAGCATGGTCTTTAGAGCACCGGGAGAAACCTTGGTGTAGTCGAGGCGTGGTTGCATGGCAGCTCCTTTCGAAAAATGAGTGACAGGCATCGAAAACTCCTTGGCAGATCACGTGATGTCCCGCGCCGCGCTCAATCTCCCGCCGATGACGCCCGAGGCGACTGCGAGGAGGATCCGGTAACCCATCGTCTTCATGCCCAAGGGAGAACGCCTATCGAGCGTCGAGTTCCGCTAAAGTCTTCGCCAGAGCAGCTCGCACAGGCGGTAGGTGACCCGCAAACGCGACAGCGACGTTGCGCATAGCCTTTCCGGTTGGAGATTTCATTGTCGCTATCCGGGTCAGTCGGTCGGTCATGGCCACCACGTCGCGAGCAACTCGATGACGCTTGCTGGCCCAAGTGTCTAGCCGGGCGTCGTCGCCATCCTTCAGAGTCTCCATCAGTGCCTCGGCAAGGGACACGCTGTCTTGAATGCCAGTATTCATGCCCTGTCCGCCTGCCGGGCTGTGCACGTGCGCAGCGTCACCGCAAAGGAGGATTCTGCCGAGACGCGGACTTTCCGCGACGCGGTGATGGATGTGGAATCGCGAACTCCACACCGCATCGCGGATGCGCCCGGGGTGCGCCGTCGGTCCCCGAATGTCGAGGATCGACTGGACGAAGGCCACGGACGGCGATTCCGGCGCGTCGTCCACGGTGGCCACGATACGGAAACGGTCGTCAGGAAGTGGCGCAACCACAACTAAGCCGTCGGGCGAGTAGAACAGGGTGACCTCCTCACGGCTGAGCGGCCAATCCATGTGAACGTCGGCGAGGACGAAATCCTGTTCGTAGGCTCCGCCGATGAAGGCGACTCTGGACTGTTCGCGGACCCTGCTGTGCATGCCGTCGCAACCGATCAGCCAGCGTGCCTCGATTGTCCGCGTCTCGCCCTCTCTCTGGAGCTGCGCCTCGACGTGCGATTCGGTCGCCTCGAAGCGGACCAATTCGCACGGTCGGACGACGCTGCCGCCGAACGCTTCCAGATGGCCCAGCAAGTAACGTTCGACCCGGTCCTGCGGGATCATCAGCGTAAAGGGATAGCGACTTGGAATCTCGGAGAAGTCGATGGTGAGGAGAACGCGGTCGCGGTCGCGAACCCGAAAAATCGGAACCTTCACTCCGTGCACCACTAAATCCTCGGTGACACCAAGCGGCTCCAGCACCTCCATCGTCCGGGCATGCACGACGCAGGCGCGCGATGTATTCGCGCCCGCCGGCTGCCGGTCGACGATCAGCGGATTGGCCCCTCGCCGCCTCAGCTCTGCCGCGAGCGCAAGTCCCGCCGGCCCCGCTCCGGCGATCAATATGTCGGTATCGGTCTTCAGCGTTTGCATGTCCGTTCCTTTCATGTCAGGTTGAATGCCGCCTCGACTCGCCGCAGTCTCGCGCATCGCATCAACTCCGGTGATGAGGCGGGCACCGTGTTGAAACGTCACGTATTGCCACGCCCAGTTGAAAGCGACCGCGAACCGGCTTCGAACGCCAATCAGAAAATAGATGTGCGCCAGGCTCCAGAAGAGCCAACCGAGCAGGCTGGTCAGCTCGAGGTGCTTGAGTTTGACGACCGCCGCGCGCCGGCCGATAGTCGCGAGGTCGCCCTGATGGCGATAGTGGAACTCGGCTGTGAATGGATCGCCGCGAATGCGCGCAGAGATGAGGGTTCCCACATAGCGTCCCATCTGCTTTGCCGCGGCCGCGAGTCCGGGCACGAGCCTGCCAGGCGTCCAGTTGGCCGCCGCCGCGTCGCCGACGATGAAGACGGTTGGTGCGCCCGGCACGGAGAGGTCGGGGTTGACGAGGAGACGACCTGCCCGGTCGTGCGGTGCGCCCGTCCACTCGGCGGCAGGAGACGCGACCACGCCGGCGGCCCAGACGATGGTTCCGGCGCGCAGGAATCCGCCGCCCAACTCGATGCCGTCCGAACGGCAATTGGTGACGGGGCTCGATGTGCGTACCTCGACGCCCATCTTGCGCAGCGCATCGTCGGCGTACAGCGAAAGTTCTTCCGATAGTGCGGGCAGGATTCGCGGCCCGGCTTCGAGCAGCACGATGCGTGCAGTACGCGGATCTATCCGGCGAAAGTCCGGCGCCAGCGCGTGACGCGCAATCTCGGCGATCGCGCCTGCCATTTCCACGCCGGTGGGGCCGCCGCCGACGATGGCAAACGTGAGCAGACGCTGCGTCTCGGCCTCGTCGTCACATACCTCGGCACGCTCGAACGCGAGAAGGATTCGCCGGCGCGTTTGCGTCGCGTCGTCGATCCCTTTCACTCCAGGAGCAAACGCGGCCCATTCGTCGTGTCCAAGATAAGAGTGCGTCGCCCCCGTGGCGATGACAAGATAGTCGTAGCCGATGCGACGCTCGGGGGTTTGCACGTTTTGCGCTGCGGTGTCGATGGCGTTGACTTCCGCCATCAGCACCGTCGCGTTCTTCTGGCGCGCAAGCATGTGCCTTATCGGCCACGCCACGTCTGCCGGCGACAGCGTCGCGGTCGCGACCTGATAGAGAAGCGGCTGGAAGCAATGGTGATTCTGCCGGTCGATGACGATGACTTCGGCCGGAGCGCCACGCAAGGCCTTTGCGGCCTCGATCCCGCCGAACCCTGCGCCCACGATGATCACGCGTGGTCGTCCGGCTCCTGTCGCGGCGTCGCGGGCGGGACTTGCCGCATTGCGAATGCTGCGCGCGCGAAACCGTTTTATCAGCCGCGCAACGGGCTCCAGCTGTTCGTCCAATGCGAAACGACCGGCGTTCAGTAGATGAATTCTCAGCGATGCTTGCAGCGGCGATTTCAAATCCACTCGATTCGATTCCTCTTGCAATTCGAAAGCGCTTCGCTTGCGATAGTTCCGGCAATTGAATTGCACGCCGTGTCGATGGGTGCCTCCGCACCGTGATCGTGTCGAGAGCCGAACCTACTAAGAACGTAAACTGATGCGCCTCCGAATCTTGTCGGTGGCAACCGCTTTCTTGAGTAGGAATTCGTGCATTCCTATGTCGGGCAGTGCCCGACGGCAGATTAAAGGCCGCGCGAATAGGCAGAACGGTCAACACCTCAACGCCCCCGGACGACGCCGGGCCCAGGCCGAATCGCCGCCGAAAGGCTCTGCTGAACGCTCCTTCCGATCTGTACCCGACGGTAGCAGCTGCCTCGCCGATCGATTCGTTGGTTTCCGATAAGTGGTGCCGCGCTAGATCGAGTCTCAGCGCGGTCAGATGTCAAGGAAGTTACCTGACATCAACTGGTGTGTCGCTGACGGTGAAGTACCGCGTCAGGATTCCGGGACGAAACGAATGAGCCACCCCATTGAGGGCTGCCCGGTTTTGTTCATGGCTCAATCCGCGCAGGGCCGCTTCCATAACAAATTACGGCCGCTTAGGGGCATTCGTTTCGTCGGCTTTGGGTCGTTCGCGCCTATCGGGACAGAGGAGCCGGCCGGCGGCTCTCCGGCCCGAGTACGCCGCCATTTGTAACGCCATAGCGCCCCGCGACCGGCGGCGTCACTTCCAACGGGTCGACGATCTGCACGGCGACGACGTCGCTGTGCTGTCGCAGATGCAGCAAGTGATTGCCGCTTTCTTCATCGATGCCATAGAAGTCGCTGAGCAGTACGATCAAGCTTCCTGGACGACTGACCCGGCGCAGTCGGCGCAGTGCTGCATTCAAGGCGCCCGGGTGCCATGGGGCGTTCACGCCTGCACGCGGGTCGGTGTGATCGACCACGTGCCGGATCAGCCGGAGCACGCCGTTGGTGCCACCTCGCGGTTGCACGTCACAGTGCGTGCCATTGAAGAGCATCGCGCCGACGCGGTCTCCGTGCTCCAGTGCCGCCCACGAGATCAGCGCTGCCGCACGGGCTGCGGCGACCGATTTCAGCGCGCAACGGCTGCCGAAAAACATACTCGGGTTGAGATCGAGAAACAAAAAGATCGGTCGCTCGCGCTCTTCTTGGTAAAGCTTAGTGTGCGCCGTCCCGGTGCGCGCGGTGACGCGCCAATCCATGCTACGTATGTCGTCACCCGGTTGATAGGCCCGAGATTCCTGATAGTCCATGCCGCGACCGCGAAATCGCGACAGGTGATTCCCGGTCAGTCGGGTGCGAGCGGAGCGCACATGCGTCAACTCGATTTTGCCGGCGTGTCGTTGCAGCTCGATCAAATCTTGTAGCGTGGCCCACGTCGCCGAGTTGAGTACGGGATCCGGCGCCGGCAATACGGGCGGCGTCCCGGCGCCGGGTATGCCGTCCAGCCAACGACGGAACCCGCTCGGCTTCATGCCACAGGAACAAGGCGGAGGAGCTCGCCAATGATGCTATCGGACGTGATCCCTTCGGCTTCCGCCTCGAACGAAATAAGGATGCGATGGCGTAGCGCCTCGTGCGAAACTGCCTGGACGTCGTCGGGAGACACGTAATCCTTGCCCTGCAACCAGGCATGGGCACGTGCGCAACGATCCAGCGCGATGGTTGCGCGCGGGCTCGCTCCGAAATTGACCCGGCGCGCGAGCGACTCACTGTATCGAGAAGGGTCGCGGCTGGCCAGTACCAGATGAACGATGTACGTTTCCACGGATTCGCCCATATGCATCGCCAGCACTTCCTTGCGCGCTGCGAAGATTTGCTCTTTGGTAAGCTGACGCGCTGGCGTCAAAGGCGTGCCGAGGGCCTGTTGTGCGCGGTGGCGCGCCAATTTCAGAATCGCGTGTTCGGCACTTGCGTCCGGATAGCCGATGCGGACATCGAGTAGGAACCGATCGAGCTGAGCCTCAGGCAAGGGATAAGTGCCTTGGCTAGGGGCCTTCGCTTGCTGCACGACGCTGCGAAGGATCGATACCGTCTGCATTTGCAGCAAGTAGTATTATCACATACTGTATGCTGGGTCCTTCGAAGCAACGTGCGGCAACTTAGTGTGAAAACCATGCTGCGACAGGAAGGAGGAAAGCAAATGTCTCATCCGAGAAAGGGCAGCACGGTTGCCGAGGCGACGCAGGCGCCGACACGGGTTGGGCTGAAAGCATCTCCAAATCCCGCCATGCCCTAGCTGCCAGGGCACGAGATTTCGAAAAGGATATTGATACATCTCGGCCGACGGCCTCGGCAAACCGTGTCCTCGGCGATAGAAGACTATGCTCTGATCGGCGATTGCCAGACGGCAGCGCTGGTGGGCCGCGATGGCTCCATCGATTGGCTGTGCTGGCCTCGCTTCGATTCTGCTGCCTGTCTGGCGGCGCTCCTGGGCACGCGTGAAAACGGACGTTGGCGGATTGCGCCGGCCGATGTTGATGCCCGTATTCGACGTCGCTACCGTCCCGATACGCTGATTCTTGAAACCGAATTCGAGACCAGCGATGGTGCGGTCACGTTGATCGACTTCATGCCGATGCGCGACAAGGCGTCCGATGTCGTCCGCATCGTCGCCGGTCGGCGCGGGCGCGTGCGTATGAGCATGGAACTGATTCTGCGCTTCGATTATGGCGCCTCGGTTCCGTGGGTCACGCGCCTGTCCGACAACGGTGGTATTCGCGCCATCGCTGGTCCGGACCTGGTGGTGCTGCGCACGCCTGCACCATTGCATGGTGAGGACGCAACCACGGTGAGCGAGTTTGACGTCACGGAAGGGGAGAGTGTGCCCTTCGTGCTCACGCACGGCCCCTCACACCTGCATGTGCCCCGCGCCGTCGATCCGCATCGCGCGCTGCAGCGAACGGAAGATGAGTGGAAGATCTGGTGCGGTCAATGCAACATGTCCGGTCCGTGGGCAGAGGTTGCGCGCCGGTCGTTGATCACGCTCAAGGCACTCATCTACCAACCCACCGGCGGCATCGTCGCAGCTCCGACGACCTCGCTACCGGAGCGCCCGGGGGGCGTGCGCAATTGGGATTATCGCTTCTGCTGGTTGCGCGATGCCACGCTTGCAATCCTCGCGCTCTTGAATGCCGGCTGCGTGAACGAAGCACGTGCCTGGCGCGGCTGGCTCGAGCGAACCGTCGCGGGAAATCCTGAGCAGATCCAGATCATGTACGGGCTGGCAGGCGAACGCCGCCTGCCCGAACTGGAAATACCTTGGCTGTCCGGGTACGAAGGTTCGCGCCCGGTGCGTGTCGGCAATGCGGCGGCGGCGCAGTTGCAACTCGATGTGTTCGGCGAACTGATGGATGCGTTGCACCAGGCCTACAAAGCGGGCATCGCCCCGGATGAATACGTCTGGCCGATACAGCGCGCGCTGGTCGAGCACTTGGAGAAGATCTGGCAGTCTGCCGATCAAGGCATGTGGGAGACGCGCGGTGGTCCTCAGCACTTTACTAGTTCTAAGGTGCTGGCCTGGGTCGCGCTCGATCGCGCCGTCAAGGCCGTGGAGATGTTTGGGCGGCACGGTCCGGTGGATCGATGGCGCGCCGCGCGCGACCGCATTCACGCGGACGTATGCCGTCTCGGGTACAGCGAGTCGCGTGGCTGCTTTGTGCAAAGCTACAATTCCGACGTGCTCGATGCGAGCCTGTTGCTCATCCCGCTCACCGGGTTCCTGCCCGCCGCCGATCAGCGCGTCCGCCGTACTATCGCCGCGATCCAGCGCGAATTGACCGTCGATGGTCTCGTGCGTCGCTATCCCACGAGCCAAGGGGATGACGGCCTTCCGCCGGGGGAGGGGTTCTTCCTGGCCTGCAGCTTCTGGCTCGCCGACGATCTGATTCTCCTAGGGCAATACGATGAGGCGCGGGCCCTGTTCGAGCGCTTGCTCGGCCTGCGCAACGACGTCGGGCTACTGGCGGAAGAATACGACCCCGTCAGCCACCGCATGGTGGGGAATTTTCCGCAGGCGTTCTCGCATATCGGGCTGGTAAATACGGCGCTGAACCTCACCCGTGCGATGGGTCCGGCTACGCAACGCGGACTGGAACAAACGCCGACGGGCTGAGGCGTAAGCGCGCTGAGCGTGGGCACCGGAGAAGGATTTGAAGACAACGTCAATTGGCAGGGTCTGTTCACAACGAAAGATCCGTGGCCGGGTCCCGGACGAGGTGCAGGTTGGCGTCACGCGTCAATCCGCGCGGGACCCTCGGGACAGCGGCGTGATGCGAGCGCCAGAAATCTCGCGCGCGAGGCGGCGATGTCCGTGCTTGTGATCGACATCGGAGGCATGCATGTGAAGATTCTCGCTACCGGGCAATTCCCGCATCGGGAGTTTCCGTCCGGTCGGAAGCTCACCGCAAAGGCGATGGTCGCGGGCGTCAAGAAACTTGCGCGCGGCTGGAAGTTCGACCGTGTGTCCATCGGCTATCCGGGCCGCGTGTTGCGGAATCGGCCGGTCGCCGAGCCGAAGAACCTGGCGAAAGGCTGGGTGGCGTTCGACTATGCGAAGGCATTCGGTCGTCCGGTGCAGATGGTCAACGATGCGTCAATGCAGGCGCTCGGCAGCTACCGCGGTGGCAAGATGCTGTTCCTTGGTCTGGGCACCGGCCTGGGCTCGACGCTCATCGTCGACGACATCGTGCAGCCGATGGAACTTGCCCACCTGCCTTACAAGAAGGCCACCTATGAGGACTACGTCGGCGAGCGCGGCCTCGAGAAGTACGGCAAGAAAAAGTGGCGGAAGTACGTTGCCGATGTCGTGCAAAAATTACGGGCTGCGCTCGAACCGGAGGACGTAGTGCTGGGCGGCGGTAACGCAAAACTGCTCAAGACATTGCCGCCGGGCTGCCGGCTCGGTGACAACGCGAACGCCTTCGTCGGCGGCTTTCGCCTGTGGACAGGTGCGCCATCGCGCATGCGGTCACGCACGCGACCGTGGCACCTACGGTGACGATCCGGCCTCAACCAGACCCGAGATCAGCAGCGACCGCTGCGCCACTTACAGCACATCCCGCCTGGAAAGCGGTCGTCACTCACCACCCGGCGATGAAGGACGCGACCCTCGCCGGGCTTTTCGCGGCCGACGCCAAGCGCGGCTCGCGATTCGCCGCGGAGGTTGCGGGCGTCTTCATGAATACTCCAAGAACAGCATCACTGACGAGACACGAAGAAAAGCGTGCCGGTCGAGGGTGAAGATCACCCGACTAGTAATATGTGGAAAAGTAATATTACCAGATATAAAGCATCGCAGGGAGCTACGGTACACCGAATGGTGTTGTACCGCGTTTGGATGCTGTGGTGGTTCGGTGTCTTCTTTCCCGGATGGGATAGTGGACGAACGGTGATAGCAGAGAACACTTCCGGCCTGCGGCGATGGCAGGCTGGCGCTCGCGAAGATTGTTTCGCTGCTGAGCTATGTCGAGGGCGACTATCGCGACGAAGGTACGTTCACCCGGTTGCGTCAGGCGTTGGTCAACGCACGGCGGCCGCTCCATTATCTGGCGAGACCATCCAGCACGTTCACCGGGGTCTCGCAGGGGCGGCGAGATCGGGTTGTGCGAACCACGCGTGGATCGAAGCATGAACTCCACGTTAGAACTGACCGCCCACAAATGAGGATTGCGATCAACGGAGCCGGGATCGCGGGTCCGACGCTGGCCTACTGGCTGCGGGAATCCGGTCACGAGGTGCTCCTAGTCGAGCAAGCGCCCCAGCTTCGGAGTGGCGGCTACGTCATCGACTTCTGGGGGGTCGGCTACGACATCGCCGAGAAGATGGGCCTTGTCCCTCGGGTGCGGGAGCTAGGTTATCAGGTCAAGGAGGTACGTTTCGTGGACCGGCAAGGCCGCAAGGACGGTGGCTTTTCGGTGGACGTCTTCAGACGGCTCACGCATGGCCGCTTCACGAGCCTGCCGCGGTCTGACCTTGCGGCTACGATCTATCGCGCGCTGGACGGCAAGGTGGAGACGATGTTTGGCGACTCGATAGCGGGGATCTCAATCAAGGGCAGCCGGGTATGCGCAACCTTCGATCATGCCGCTTCGCGCGAGGTTGACCTGGTCATTGGCGCCGACGGACAGCATTCGCGCATCCGCAACATCGCGTTCGGACCGCAATCGGAGTTCGAGGTCCCGCTTGGTTATCACGTCGCCGCATTTGAGATCGAAGGCTATCGGCCCCGCAATGAATTGGTCTATATGAGCCACGCGGTGCCGGGAAAGCAGATTTCGCGATTCTCCATGCGCGCTGACAAAACGCTATTTCTCTTCGTCTTTCGCGATGAATATTTGGCCGGTCCGACGCCTTCCAGCGACCAGAAGGGCAAAGCAGCGCTGGCGAATATCTTTGCCGATGTCGGCTGGGAATGCCCACGAATTCTCGAGGTAATGCACGATGCGCCCGATCTCTACTTCGACCGTGTCAGCCAGATCCGCATGGATCGGTGGACGAACGGCCGCGTGGCACTTGTCGGCGACGCCGCCGCTTGCGTTTCCCTCCTTGCCGGCGAGGGCACGGGGCTCGGGATGGCCGAAGCCTATATGCTTGCGGGCGAGCTTCGTGCCTGCGGCAGGGACTACATCGCGGCGTTCGCCCGCTACCAGGAGCGCATGATGCCGTTCCTGAAACACAAGCAGGAATCCGCAGCCCGATTCGCGTCGGCGTTCGCGCCGAAGAGCGCGGCCGGCATTACGGTTCGCAACCTGGTCACGCGCCTGATGCGAATCCCGTTCGTGGCCGATCTATTGATCGGCCGCGATTTGCGCGACGACCTCCCGGTCCCAGTTAGGGGTTCCAATCGAGCGTCGAAGAACCAATAGGTGGGAAAAGCCCCGCGCCGACGTTCTCGCGGGACTCAATCCGCAGCGCGTGAAATCATGTTCAGCCGACCTTAAGGCTCGGCGAGCGGGTTCATGCCCTCCTCGGGGCTTCGTATGCTCGCGAGTTCAAGGAGCGTGCCGAGATCACGCTTCAGCGCTCTCAAAGCTGAAGGAGACATCTTCCTGAGTGCATCGGGAATCACGCCGGCCGCGGGCTTGGGAGCCTTGCGCAGACACCTTGCGCCGACTGCGGTGAGGAAGACCTGCACAACCCTCTGATCCTGCTTGCTTCGTTCGCGCCGTATGAACTCCTGTGCTTCAAGCTTGTCGAGAAGATTGCTGGAAGTCGACAAGTGAATCGACAGCTTGCGCGCGAGCTCGGATATGGTGAGACCAGGCGTAGCGCCGACCTCGGACAAGGCCCAGAGCTGCGCGCCGCTCACACCGCAACTTGCTTCGACGCGCTGGAAATGTTGCTGGGACACCCGGAAGAGTTCACGGAATTGCTGCAGCACGGCCATTGCCGCCGCGGCGTGCGCAGGCGCCGCGCGCGCTGCCGGGAGGCGCCGTGCGGAGCCTGCATGTCGAGTGCCCGGCCGATCTTTCTTGCGGGAGGAAATCCTGGCGGTGCCTCGGGGCATTGTTGCTCGGCCGTAGCGGGCATTGCTGTTTGAACGGTTGAAGGTCCGACGCACCATTCTAGCCTTTCCTCGCGAATTGGCACCACTGAATTGTCGAGCGATCCGATCCGACGCCCGGGCAGCATGGAATGACCGATGCAACTATCCGCCAAAATAGGATTGCCCCCAATAATTGTACGGTCTATTAGACGGTGGGCGGGGAAGTTCAACGACGCGATCATCGCCATCTCGTATTAAGTAGTCGAGTTCTCGATCCTGATTCAGGCCCCGACACTCGGCCGCATGCTGTCGGCCGCGCGCCGCTAAGCGCGTGCCCAATCTTTTCCTTGTCATCAGCTCGCCTAGTTGGCTCGGCCTGTGCGCCGAGAGCCATCGTCTCCTTGACTCAGTGCGCGCCACTTTGCCTGCGCACTTCGGCAACTTTTGACGCTGGTACCGCAGAGGCCTGATTACCGAAATTAGCGCGTAGATAGGTGATTACTGCAGCAATGTCGGCGTCGTCGAGCTTGTCGGCGAAACCGGGCATGCCGAAGCCCTCTCGACTGCGCGCCGTCTTCGCGCTCTTTGCGCCCTCGAGGACGATGCGAGCGAGCGAAGTCGCGTCCGAGGCGTGCAGTGCAGTGTTGCCGGCGAGAGCAGGAAAGACCGCCGCCAGTCCTTCCGCTTTCTCCATGTGGCAGCCCTCGCACTGGTCGGTGTAGACGAGCCGTCCGCGCTCGAGCACCTTGTGGTCATCGGACGCCTGCATCGACTTCGCCTGGTTACGGCCGGGAAGATCCTTGAGGTAAGCCGCAATGGCGTGCAGATCTTCGTCGTTGAGATTGCTCGTCGATTTCTCGACGACCTCCTTCATCGCACCCATCGCCCGGGTGCGTTCGTTCGCTCCGGTCTTCAGGTACTTCGCGATGTCGTCGATGGACCAGCTGCCCAATCCTTCACCTATGGTCGGACGCAAGCTGCTCGCGAACCAGCCTTCGCCGAGGCCGCCTTCGAAACGCTCGTCTGTTTTGACCGCGCCGAGTATGTTCTTGGGCGAGTGACAAGCGCCACAGTGGCCGGGTCCCTCCACAAGATATGCGCCGCGATTCCACTCCTGCGATTTGTGTGGATCCTCATGAAAGGTGCCGGCGTCGAAAAACATGGAGTCCCACGCCCATAACGAGACGGACCTCCAGCTCAGGGGCCATGGCAGGTCGGGCTCCTTCACGTCGTTGTGTACCGGCGGCCGCGTGTCGAGGTAGGCCTTGATGGCGAGCACGTCATCATGATTTAGGCGCGTATACCAGGGGTATGGCATGGCAGGATACAAGCGGCCGTGGCTGATACTCCGCCCGTCGTGCATCGCCCGCCAGAAATCATCGTCGCTCCATGCGCCGATCCCCGTCTGCTTGTCGGGCGTGATGTTCGCCGAGTAGATCGTTCCGAACGGCGTGGGAATCGGCCGCCCGCCTGCGAATGGCTTGCCACTTTCGGCCGTGTGGCACGCAGTGCAATCGCCGGCCGCGACAAGATATCGTCCGCGCATGATCTGCGAGAACAGTGGCGACGTACCCCTCTGGTTGGCGGTCGAAGGGGCGCAACAGGCGAGCATCGCGAGCGCTGCTGAAACCACGAGGCGACGTTGCGTCCGCATGCTCGTTCCCCGGCGCTTTCAGGTCGACACGAGCGGACCTGGCTTGCGTAGGTATTGGCGCAGCGCATCGGCGCCCCAGAAGGCGAGCGCACCCACGGTACCCGTCGGGTTGTACCCTGCGTTCTGCGGGAAAAGGCAGGCGCCTTGCACGAAAACGTTGGGCACGTCCCACGATTGCAGATAGCGATTGACTACGCTCGTGCGCGGATCGGCGCCCATCACTGCGCCACCGGTGTTGTGCGTCGTCTGATAAGGCACGATCGAGTAATGTCCACTGCGCTGCTTGACGTGATGCGAGCGCGCCTTCATGGCCTTGGCGATGTCCTCGGCCTTGGCCGTGACGAACCTCGACATCTTGTGCTCGTTGTCGTGGAAGTCGAACGTCATGCGCAGCATTGGATTGCCATAGCTGTCGCGATACGTCGGATCGAGGTCAAGGCAGGCGTCGCGGTAGCTCATTACACTCCCGTGCGTCGCAATGCTCACACTGTGCAGATAGTTCTCGGCCAGCGCGCGCTTCCACTTCGAGCCCCACGTCGGCGTTCCGGCCGGAACATGGCTCTGCAGAATGGGCCGGCCCCCGGTTGTCCACAGCGCGATGTAGCCGCCGCCGATGAAGCCGTGTGGAGCGTGGTCGAAATTGTCGCCATTCCAGTCGTCTGCGATCTGGCCCAGCGCCCCCGCGCCCATGTAAGGATTGATCAGCTCGTCCACAAACACATCGACGCTCGACGTAATCTGGTAGGCGTAATTTCGTCCGACGACGCCCGTCCCGACCTTCGGGTCGTAGGGGGTGCCGATCCCCGATAGCAGCAGGAGATGCACATTGTGCTGGGCGTACGCGCATAGCAGCACGATATCCGCGGGCTGCTCGAACTCGTGCCCGGCGACGTCGATATAGGTCACTCCGGTCGCGCGTCGCTTGTCCGGCGTGAGGTTGACGCGCACGACGTCGCTCTGCGTGCGCAACTCGAAGTTGTCGCGGCCGAGCAGCACTGGGAACACGCACGCCTGGGGGCTCGATTTCGAATAATTGCCGCAACCGAACCACTCGCAAAAGCCGCAATACGTGCACATGCCCATCTGCACCCCGTACAGATTCTTGTAGGCTTTCGACGTATTCGACGCGGGCGCCGGGAATGGATGCGCGCCGACCTCCTTGGCCGCCTTGTCGAAGAGGTGCGAGCCAATGCTGCGTTTGAGCGGCGGCAGGGGATAGGGCCGGGAACGCTCGCCTTCGAACGGATTGCCGCCGGGCTGGATCTGTCCCTTGAGATTGCCTGCCTCGCCCGACACACCGCACAGGTATTCGAACTTGTCGTAATACGGCTCCATGTCCTCGTAGGTGACGCCCCAATCCTGGATCGTCATGTCTGCCGGAATGAATTTCGCGCCGTAACGCTCGACAACGTGGCTGCGCGCACGAAAGTCAGTGGGCAGGAAACGCCATGTCTGGCCGTTCCAATGAACGCCCGCGCCTCCCGCGCCAGCACCGGGGCGGAACGAGCCGAGGTGACGCATCGGCAGCGCGACCTGGTCCATGCTGTTACGGAAGGTGAGCGTCTCTCGACTCGGCTGCTCGAAGATGCTGTTGCGCACGGCATAACGCAACTCATCCTGGATATGGTCGGTGCCGAAGTCGGGCACCGTGTCCCGGAAGCCGCCGCGCTCGATGGCGACGACCTGCAGGCCTTCATCGGTCAGCTCTTTGGCGAGGATGCTTCCGGTCCATCCGAAGCCGACAATCACCACGTCCACTGCAGGCAAGTGCTTCGCCACGCTCTAACCCTCGCGAATGCCGGCGTCGTGTCCGGCAATGCTCACGTATGGCATGTCGTATTGCTTACCGTACTGCTCGATCTCGCTCACATAGTTATAGCGCGGTCCCGGAAACCCGATCAGCTTCCAGCCAATGAAGTCGCGGTTGCCGCCATAGATGGGGTCTGCAAGAAACCCTTCCTTCGTGTTCTGAACGAGCAGCTCGAAAAACTTGCGCGCGTGCGAGTTCGCAAGCTCGAGCTCGCCCTGATCGATCGCCTCGAGGAGCCGGTCCTGCGTCGCCGCGTCGAGCGCGGCGAACGGCTTGCCATGTTTCTGCCTGGCGTGGGCGTCGATGGCGGCGATCGCGGCTCGATAGACCTGAGCCGGTGTCAGGCGCAGCTGGTAGCCCTGTTCCGGCGTGCCTTCGTGCCATGGACCTTGCATGTACCAATCTTCGGCACGTCCGTACGGCCCCGCAAGCTGATGGTTGATGAAATCGGTGACTCCGGCTTCTCTCGCGCCCGGACCGAGATCGTCGTTTGGGATGATGCGCGCGACCGCGGCATCCACGAACTCGGCTTCAGCCGGCGTGAAGAAAACTTCCGGCGGCGCGGCGTAATCGGGAGCGGCCGCGTGCGCCACTCGGACGCTGTCCTGCAACGTCGCGAAGGGCACGATCGCGACCACAGGAGCCATCGCCACCGCCGGTGCGAGGGCGGTCGCCTTAAGTAGATTGCGTCGAGAAAGATTCACGCGCTACTCCACCAGCCCGTTTGCGGTTAAGAACGCACACGGCACTCAAAAGTTCCGCATATATATTGGAACAAATATAATGGCCGCCAACTCAAATTCATGGGGCCGGCGCTATGCGCGCCGGTAATTGTTGCAAACTGTAAAAGGAACAGGATCATGACTAAGCATCGTTTGGCGATGAGCGCGCTGACCGTAGCGCTCGTTTCGGCCGGTTTCGCGCTTGGAGCGCAGGCGCAGGGCGTTCCGTCCGCCGATCGGCAATTCACCGACAAGGCTGCGATCGCCGGTATGGCAGAGGTTGACGCCGGCAAGCTCGCCGAGCAGAAGGCGCAGGACTCCCAGGTGAAGCAGTTCGGGCAGCGGATGGTGCACGACCACACGCAGGCGAACGACCGCCTGAAGCAGATCGCCGCGACCAAAGCGGTCGACCTGCCGACGAAGCTTGACAAGCATGCGCAGCAGGAGATCGACAAGCTGGTGAAGCTCTCGGGCGACGAGTTCGACCGCACCTACATCAAGGCCCAGGTCTCCGACCACAAGAAGGTGATCAGCGAATTCGAGAAGGAAGCGAGCTCAGGTAAGGATGCCGACCTCGTCAAGTTCGCGCAGACGACTCTGCCGACGCTGCGCGAGCATCTCGATCGGGCCCAGTCGGCAGAAAGCGACGTGATGGGGAAATCGGCATCCAACTCGAAGAAGGTGAACACCGACGCGCTCGCGGCGACAATGGCTGGCACTGCCACCACGCGATGAAAGCTTAGAAGGAACATCGGATGCCAGCGGCGAAGACAGGGAAGTAAGCGTCGGTCTACCATTCGCGCGATACGAAGTCGGTAGCGCTCAGTCCGGCCAGGATGGCGAGCCAGATCACGCCGACAACCGCGACGACGCGGATCAGCGGACGTCTGCGCAGCTTCATGAATACCAGCGCGACGAGGAGCGCCTTTACCGCCACGACGTGAGGTTCACCGCGATCTTGAACGGGCCCATGGAGATGTAGGAGCTGCCGCAGGTCACGGCGAGCAGCACCAGCAGCGCAAGCCAGGCGTAGACGTCGGCGCGGAGCTTCGTCATGCGCGCGAGATGAGATAGAGGCAAGGGTAGAGAAAGATCCAGACCACGTCGACGAAGTGCCAGTACAGACCGGCGACTTCGACGTGATTGGCGAGCGCGTTCTCGCGTTCATGCCACACTTGCCACGCGAGCGCGAACACTACCACCACGCCGACGCTCAGGTGCACGAGGCAGGCCGGTGGTCGCGAAGTACAGGCCAAAGAATACGTGCACGGCCGGTAGATAACGCGGATCCCAGCAGCTTTGGCCCCAGCGAGGGCCACGGCGCCGTCGCCTACGATGGGCCGCGGCGGCGACCACCGGCGCGCGCAGAGTCCCCGCTGAGAAGCTCGGCTATTGGCGTCATGCCGGTGCTCGTGACGCGCGCGTGCATGCGGCGAATGAGCGAATCGAGGTGCGCGCGTAGCGCGCGTACTTCATGTGCCGACAAGGCTTCCAACGCTCCGGGCAGCACTCCTTGCGCAGGTTTCGGCGCTCGACGCAGCAGCGCGCGACCGGCGGGCGTGATGTACACGCAGACGACGCGGCGATCGTCGTCACTTCGGCGGCGCTCCACCATGCTCATCTCCTCGAGTTTGTCGATAAGATTGCTGGCCGTGGATTGATGGATCGCGAGATGGCGGGCGACATCGTTTACCTTGATGCCCTTGCCGGATTCCACCGCAGCGAGCGCCCACAACTGGGCACCGCTTACGCCGCATCGCTCTTGAACCTGCCGGTAGTGATTTCTAACGGTGCGGATGATTGTGCGGAACTGCATGAGCACGTCAGCCGCAGGCGTTCCGTAATCCGTGGTAGCGCTTTTGCCCGGCACGCCGGGTCGGCGGCTGGTCACCTTCTTAGACCGGACTGCACCGCGAGAAGAGTTCAAGGGAAATTGCCAAGAAGATGGGGCTTAATTATATTGACACAGTCGTTATCCGATGACCAGGCCCGGCGACCGCCTAAGTCTACCGTTGGCAGGCACCGCAGCACCTGCAGATGCCGGTCGCGCTGATGGTTCCACATCGAGCGCGTATTCGCAGCCCACGAGCGGGTCCTAATCCCTGGGACCCGCCACACGCAAGGGCGGCAGCCAAGTTCGCCGAGTGGTTTGCGCCGCACACACAAATCGGCGTCGCCGTCCGCAGCGGGACCAGCCGGGGGCTGGGATCGCCCGTCGTCGGCGAGATGCTGGCACAGGGCATGCTCGCGAATGCTCGGCCTTCGGGTACGTCGCAGCGGGCGCATGGTTCAATGCGGTATCGACGCGCCAGGGACGGGCGCGCTGCCTGCAGCTAGCAAGAGGAGGTCCCATAAATCGCAACAGTCTATCCATTGCCGCTAACGCCGCGTTTGCGACGTTGGGGTGCGCGACAATGCCCGCAGCCAATCTGGTGATCGAAGTGCGCTCGCGCGCGACGAGCCAAGCTCATCCGGCGGCCGATTGATGCTTCCCCGCCAACCGCGGCCGTTCCCCAGCCCGCGCCGGCGCAGGCGCTCGCTCGAGAACCGCGTCAATCTCCGCCCCGACGAGGACGACAAGACCCGATACGTACAGCGACAACATCAGCACGATCATGGCGCCAATGCTACCGTACACGGCGTTGTAATTCCCGAAGTGCGACGTGTACAGCGAGAGGGCGACGGAGGCAACGATCATGAGCGCCGTTGCGGCCACAGTTCCTACGCTCACGAAGTGGAACGGACGTCGCCGGTTCGGCGCGAAGTGATAGACGAGCGCAAGGCCGAACATCAGGCTGAGAACGATGATGAACCAGCGGAATACGACAAAGAAGCCGAGGAGCAGAGAGCCGAAGCCGAACCGTTTCCCGATCCAGTCCTGAACGACACCGCCCAAAACGACAAGCGAAAACGAGGCCAGAACGAGGGTGCCGAACAGCAATGTCAACAGGATCGCGGTAGTCCGCGCACGCAGGAAGCGACGGCGCTCGCGGACGCCGAAAGCGATGTTGAGCTGCTGCATTACTGCATACATGCCAGTGGAAGCTGCCCACACGGCGCCGACGATGCCGAGCGAAAGAAGGCCGCCGCGCGGTTCGCTCGCCACTTCGTTCACGACGGTGCTGAACAACCGTGCGGCTCGATTCGGCAGGGCCTGCCGCAGCAGATCCATGATGGCTTGATCGACGTGGGGAATTGGCAGGTAAGGAATAAGGGCCATCAGGAAGATCATTGCTGGAAAGATCGCCAGCGTCAGGTAGAAGCCGAGCGCCGCTCCACCGTTGAACACGTCGTTACGGCGCACGCGCGAGAGCAAGCGCCGGGCGAATTCGGTTATTGTCAATCCGTTCAGCATCTCTTGGTCGTCCCTTCCATTGGAGACACGATTTGCTGCCGTAGGTTCATTCGTGGGCAAGGCCCGTGACACGGCGTCGACTCGCGATCGTCTAGGATGCTCTGCGCTCGAACCTCTTGGTTCCTGCCAACGCTCATCGTGACTGTGCTGGTGGCGCTGGCGGCTATCCTCATCGAGATCGACGCGGCTGTCGACGTGCGCACGCTGGTGCGCTTCCCTCGACTCTTTGGAGCAGGCGCGGAGGGAACGCGCTGGATGCTCGAAGGCATTGCCGGCGCGATGGTCACCGTGGCGGGGTAACCTTTTCCATCACGATTGTTACGTTCTCGCTGACGTCGTCCGCCTCCGGGCTCTTTCTTAACAGTGTTCCTCGTCAACCAAGTTCTCAATCTGCTCGAAAGCAGATCTTCCCGCGAGCCCTCGCGGACCCAAGCCCGACCCAGCGCTCACTTGTCGCAGGTCATCCCTGCCGCCGCATTCTTTTCGGGCAACTTCACGTCGAAATCCAAAATCCACGTCGTCTTGCCCATGCCACCCACGATCCTACCGGTCAGCATGGAACCAGGCTTGATCTCGCCCGTCATTTTTTCGACTTTGAAATCCTTGGGTGATTGTGCGACCCGCTGCAAGCCGGCAGTTGGCGATCGGGCGTGATTGGTGTTGACGTCGATCGACTTCACAGCGGCGGACGAGGCGGTGTCCGCGCCCCCGCCCGGGCAGAACATGATCTGCACCAGCGTTCGCGGTTTGCCTCCCTTGTTGCCGTCGGCGTAGGAGGAAAGTCGGAAACTGTCTGCCTCCGCCGGCGAGATGGCGTCTTCGTTGAACCAAATGGCGACGCTGTGCTGGTCGCCGTACAGCGAAACGACGCAATTGTTCGCCGTGAATTTCTCGCCTTCCATGAGTCCGGTGGACGAACATTTGTCCGGCCTCGACGCGGAGGCCGCCGCGGTCGGGACCGCCTGCGATTTCGCGGCGGCACCACCCCCGGGTGTAGGTTTGCCCAGTTGCCAGTCTGCTGCCAGCGTCTCGGCCTCGCGAAGTTTCGCAGGGCGAAGCTTCTTGGCCATGGCGTCGCGGAACGCAACGGAATCCGCATCGCCGCTGCGCGCGGCGATCGCATAGTTGGCGTATGCGAGTACATTGTCTTGCGCGATCCCCACCCCCTTCTCGTAGTGCAAGCCCATTTTAAACTGCGCCTCGACTTGTCCCTGGTCGGCCGCCTTGCGATACCACGCCACCGCCTGTGCGAAGTCCTGCTTCACACCGCCGCCCTTGGCATACATCAGGCCCAGGTTGTATTGCGCCGTGGGGTTCCCTTGGTTTGCCGCCTTTTCGAACCACGCTACCGCTTGCGCATCGTCCTGCGGTACACCGCCGAAGCCCGACGCGTAGATCGCGCCGAGTTCTGTCTGCGCCGAGGCGTTCTCCTGCGCGGCCGATTTGCGCAGCCAGATCATGGCTTGCGGCATGTTCGTCAAGACGCCCCTGCCGAATTCGTACATCCGGCCCAAGCGATATTGGGCTTCGGAGTCGCCGCGTGCGGCCAGCGGATCAAATTCCTTCAGTGCTGTGGGGTAGTCCGCTTTCTCCAAGGCCGCCACGCCTTCATTGACGCCAGCGAGGCTCGATCCACAACTCGTTGTCCCGACGACGAATAACAACAGCCGCGTGCAACAAATGACGAATCGCATGGCGTTGCTTCCTCCAAACGGTCAGGCAGATCGATGAAATGACTGGAAAGTTTGCGCGGCGCTTTTCCCGGCGCTCGCTTACATGTCCTTATCCACGCTGCGCCGCGTACCGACTACTTCGATTGCAGGGAACCGGTAAAGCGGCACTCCGTCGACTAATTCGCCGGTGAATTCGCCGACGTAAGCCGTGGTGGCGGTCGGCGCCGAGGCACAGCCCGCGATTCCGAAGGCAAAAGCGACGATGGCAAGTCGAGCGCACACGCCGGCAAGCGTAGCACCGCCTGCCATACCGGGCGAAAAAATCCCAAACACGACGGACGCAATCGCGAACGTTCTGCGCCTGTTTGGGGCCGGCCAGCTCCTTTGCTGAATGGATGCTTTCCGCATAGCCCAATGACCGAGAGGGGTCGATAGTTCGCCTTCCCTGAGCGGCGGCGTACGACGCCTTACGGACCATCAGCCGTAGGCACTTCGAGAAAGCGGACGTCACGAGGCTTCAGCAATTTCGTTACTTCGTTACCTCCATCACTGCTCCGGTTGCTGCCGGCCGTGTATTTTTGCCTAGTGCTAAGATATCTGAGCGTCTGTCCAGTGCGCGCAGCACGGTAGGTCGCTACCGACAGACGAATCAGGCTTCTCGCTGACTGACGGACCGCACGCGCCAGTGCCCGATAACGGAACTCTTGAACGTGAGCCGGTTCGCCATCGCAAAGGCATTGATCGTACCGAAGGCGATCTGGCTCGTTGCGACGACCCAGAAGAGCCCAGCAAGCGATCCGTGTGCGACGTGGATCCAGTACCCGCCGAGAACGAGCACGATCGAAAGCCGCGCCACACCAGCGGCGAAGGGCCACGTCACGCGGCCGGCACCCTGGCTTGCGAAGTAGAGCGCCATTCCGAGCCCGGTGAATACGTAGAAAGGCGCGACGCGTACGAGGTAAGCGCTTCCGATTCGAACGACCTCCTCCTCGCGTGAGAACAAGTGCAGCCATGCGTCGGGGAACAGCGCGGCGACGAGCCCGATCACCCCGGCGATCGCGGCCGAGATGGCGGCGCCGATCCATGCGACCTTGCGCGCGCGCGCGTGCCGTCCAGCACCGATGTTCGTGCCGACCATCGTGACCGACGCGGTTCCGAGAGCGAAGAGCAACGGGATGAGCAGATAGTCGAGACGCGATGCGAGGCCGTAACCCGCTATGGCGTCACGTCCAAAGCCGGCGACGAGGCTCGTCGCGAGGACGACCGTGAGATTCGCGACGATGGTGCCAACCGCGGAAAGCAAGCCGACTTTCAGGATGTCGCGGAACAGGCGCCATTCCAGGCGCACCGCCCGCAAGCGCAGGGGCGACCGATCGGAGCGCATGTACATTGCGAGCCAGGTCGCGGCAGCGATGTTGAAGAGGATGAGAGCCGCGCCCGCACCCGCGACGCCGAGTCCGGGCACGAAGCCGTAGCCGAAGATGAGCAGGGGTGAGAGTCCGAGCGTCACGACCGCGCCAATGGCCGTGATGGTGGACGGAACGCGGACGTTGCCAGCTCCGCGGAGCGCCGACCCGAGAAGGTTCGCGATCCAGCCGGGGATCGCCGCCGCGAAGAGAACGTTCGAATACAGCTGCGCATTGGCAAGCGTGTCGTCGCGCGCGCCCATGTATTGGAAGAGCGCCGGGCCGCCGGCCCGTGCGCCGATGGTGAACACTGCGCCGAATGCCACCGCAATGACCACTGCATGCAACACGAGCGCTTGGGCATCTGCGCTGCGCCCGGCGCCGACCGCACGCGCGACCGCCGAAGAAACGCCGCCGCCGATCCCGCCGTTGGACATCATCGTCATCAGCATGAAGAACGGAAAGACGAGGGCGACGCCCGCGATGGCGCTGGTGCCGAGGAAGCTCACGAAATACGTTTCTGCAACGCCGACGAAAGTCTGCAGCGCAAGCACGGCGAGAACGGGCCAGGCGAGACCAAGTAGCGCGCGCACGACAGGCGCTTCGAGCTCGGCGCGGGTCACGAGTGCGCCCCCATCAGCCAGCGATTGACTTCGACCGCGATGCGGCGTGGCGGAGGCTCGCCGGCGAACGCGATGAGCTTGTTGCACGGGCCGGGGATCACTACGGTCGAGTCGAGCTTAGCCATGTGTTTTTCCTGAAAAGGCGGAACGGCTGAGCACAAGCAGATTGCCGACGAACAGCTGCACCGGGTCACCGTTCTGATTCAAGGTCGTAGTTTTTACCTTGATCACACCCTGGTCGGAGCGAGACTTCGAAGGGCGCACGTCGAGTACCTCGCTTTCGACGTGGAGATCGTCTCCCGGCCGCACCGGGCGCGGCCAGCGCATTTCGTCGAACCCCGCACCAATGATGCCGCCCGCTGGCTTGAGCTCGCTATCGACCAAGAGGCGCATCGTCATCGCCGCCGTGTGCCAGCCGCTCGCCGCCAGTCCCTTGAAGAACGTTTCCCGCGCGCTGACTTCATCGAGATGAAAGGGCTGTGGATCGAATTCGGCGGCAAAGGATTTGATGCGCGCAGCGTCGACAGAAAGGTGGCCTGAGCCGAACTTCTGTCCCGGTTGAAAGTCCTCGAGATATCGGATCATGCGAGCCTCGCTCGGGTTGACTGACGTCGCGAAGCCGAAGCTGCGCCCGGCTTCTCGAAGTCGCACGTTATGACCTCGCCCATAAGGCCGCGCAGATCGGCCGCGCGTGAGGCGCCGAACCGCTCCTCGAATTCCTTCTGAGCCTCGACCCACCGTTTCGCGGCGCGCTGCAGGCGCTGGGTACCGGCTTTGGTCACGGCGAGCTCCCTGCTGCGACGATCGAGGATGCCATCCTTGATGGCAATCAGACCGTCGCGCTCCAGCGGCAACATGGTGCGGCCAAGCGTGGTGCGATCCATGACCAGCTCGCGGGCAAGGGCGTTAATCGTCATCGGTCCCAGCCCGTGCAGCTTCGCCAAGATCGAAAACTGTGTCGTGCGCAGTCCCGTTGACGCTAAGTACCGGTCGTAAAACTGGGTCACATGACGAGCTGCCTGGCGCAGTGCCAGGCAATTGCATTGCGCCAATTGGGCCGAGTCTTGGGTGGGCATCAGAATTCCTCTTGACAATACGCGTATATGCGCTAATGTTACGCGCATATACGCTCATGTCAAGCCCCCGGAGTGCAGCAATGACACCTCACCACCACGCCTGTGCCGGCGTACCGGGGACACCCCGGCCACCGAGCTTGGCGCCGCGGTCGTGCGCGAAACGCTGCGGCGCGCATCGCTGGACCCCACGAAAATCGGCAGCGTCGTCATGGGCAACGTCGTCCAGGCCGGGAACCGCATGAATCCGGCGCGTCAGGCCGCGATCGATGGCGGCGTTCCCGTCGCAGTGCCGGCGATGACCGTCAATCGCGTCTGTGGCTCGGGTGCGCAGGCGATCGCATCGGCGGCGCAGGAGATCTGGCTCGGCGATGTCGACGCCGCCATCGCTGGTGGAATGGAGAATATGGATCGCGCTCCCTACCTGTTGCCGAGCGGACGTTGGGGCCAGCGCATGGGCAACGCCGAGATCTACGACAGCATGTTGCGCGACGGGCTCAACGACGCCTTCTCGGGCGAGCATTCGGGCTGGCACACCGAGGATCTGATCGTGCGCAACAAGATCACGCGCGAGGATCAGGATCGCTGGGCCGAACGGTCGCAGAAGTGCTTCGCGGCTGCGCAAGCGGCATCGCGTTTCGCAGCAGAAATCGTCGGCGTGGAAGTCAACGGACGCAAGGGTCCGCAGATCTTCGATCGGGACGAAGCGAATCGACCCAATACGACGCTGGACGTGCTCGCGAAGCTGAAGCCGGCGTTTCGCAAGGACGGCACGATTACCGCCGGCAACGCGCCCGGGCTCAACAGCGGCGCCGCGGCGATGATCGTCGCCGATCGCTCCTTCGCGGACGCGAACGCTCCTGAGCCGCTTGCGCGGCTGGTCTCTTACGGAGTCGCAGCCGTCGAGCCCGGGATGTTCGGCATCGGGCCGGCGCCTGCGGTGCGTCAAGCATTGGAGCGCGCCCGCTGGAAATTAAGCGACGTCGAGCGCGTGGAAATCAACGAGGCGTTCGCGGCCGTGCCGCTCGCCGTCCTGCGCCAGCTCGGCCTGCCCGAGGACATCGTCAATGTTGAGGGTGGCGCGATCGCGCATGGTCATCCGATCGGGGCCACCGGTGCGCTACTGACGACCCGTTTATCGCACTCGACGCGGCGCAACGGCCTCGAACGCGGCGTGGTGACGCTGTGCATCGGAGGAGGGCAAGGTATCGCGCTTGCGCTTGAGATGCTTTGACAGACCACACCCCACTGAAAGCCATTCCCATGAAGATCGGAAGAAAGGACATCGTGAAGAGCAAGATAGCGCTTGTTACAGGCGCCTCATCAGGCATCGGCGAAGCTACGGCAGAGCGGCTCGCGGGCGCTGGCTATAAGGTCTACGGCACCAGCCGACGGGGAGCACAAGCGGGCCAGCGATCGTTCGCGATGCTGCCCCTCGACGTGACCAGTGATGAATCGGTCGAAACCGCTGTCGCAGAAGTGTTGCGGTTGGAAGGCCGCATCGACCTGCTCGTGAACAACGCTGGCTTCGGTGTCGCGCCGGCCAGCGCGGAAGAGAGTTCCATCGAACAGGCCCGCGCGATCTTCGAAACGAACTTCTTCGGGATCGTCCGGATGACGCGTGCCGTTGTGCCTCACATGCGGCACCAAGGGGGTGGTCGCATCATCAACATCGGCTCCGTGCTTGGTTTCCTGCCGATGCCGTACATGGCCCTCTATGCGGCGACCAAGCACGCGATCGAAGGCTATTCGGAGTCGCTCGACCATGAGCTGCGCACGAGGGGCATTCGGGTCTCGGTCATCGAGCCCGCGTACACGAAGACGCGGTTCGACGCCAACTTCCTGCAGCCTGACTCTAAGCTCGACGAATATAGCGAGGTTCGTGCAGCCCTGAGCAAGAGGCTCAAGGAAGTAGTCGAAGCTGGAGACGAGCCTGGCATTGTGGCCGACGTTGTGCTCAAAGCTGCTATCGCGGCGCGGCCGAAACTCCGATATGCAGCCGGTGGCCTCGCGAACCGCCTGCGAATTCTGCGCAGATTTGCGCCCGCGAGCCTGGTGGACGCCGGCGTCAGAAAGGATCTTCACCTCGATACGCAGGCGGCGTTGGAATGAAAGCGCTCATCGTCGATTCCTACGAAACAATGATGCAGCGCTGCGTTGTTCCGTTCGTTGCCCTCGTCGGGCTGTTGCCCTTCGTCTTGGCGGCATGCACCGACGCCACTTCGTCAACCGACCCACGGACGCAGCCTCCGCTGGTGCGGGTAGAGACTGTCAAGAACTCCGCCCCGGCGGAGCGTTCTTTCACCGGCATCGTCGCGGCCCGCGTGCAGAGCGACCTGGGGTTCAGAGTCTCCGGGAAGGTTCTGGAACGCTCGGTCGATACCGGCCAAAACGTCAGCCGCGGCCAACCGCTTATGCGTATCGATCCCAAGGATCTGGCGCTCGCGCTGCAGGCACAAGAACAGGCTGTTACCGCCGCCCAGGCACGCGTGCGCCAGACCTCGCAAGAGGAATCGCGATACCAGGCCCTCGTCGCCACGGGTGCGGTTTCGAAATCGGCCTACGAGAAGGTTAAGGCGGACGCCGAGTCGGCAAGAGCCGAGCTCAATGCAGCCCAAGCCCAAGCGACCGTTGCCCGCAACCAGACGAGCTATGCGGTCCTGTTTGCCGATGCAGACGGCGTGGTGGTCGAAACCTTGGCAGAGTCGGGGCAGGTTGTTGCTGCCGGTCAAGTCGTCGTGCGTGTGGCCCATGCCGGACCTCGCGAAGCCGTCATCGAGCTTCCCGAAACCTTGCGCCCGGCGATCGGATCGACTGGCCGCGCAACTTTGTACGGAAGCGGGCGGACAGGATCGGCGCAACTTCGCCAGTTATCGGACGCAGCAAACCGTCAGACTCGAACGTTCGAGGCTCGGTACGTCTTGACGGGTCCTCTGGCGGGCGCGCCGCTGGGTTCGACCATCTCCGTCCAGCTCTCGGACGGCCCGCTCGACCCGGCGCTGCAGGTGCCGATCGGCGCGATCTACGATTCGGGCAAGGGCCCCGGCGTGTGGCTGCTTGAGGGCGAAACGCCGCGGGTCACGTGGCGTGCCGTGCAAATCGCCCGCCTCAGCGACGAAGCGGCTTCGGTCGTCGGCAACCTCAAGGGGGGCGATCGCGTGGTTGCGCTCGGCGCGCATCTGCTACGCGAAGGCGAGCACGTGCGATTCGGCAACGAGGCCTCACCAGACGTGGCCTTCAAAGGCGGAGCAGGGTCATGAGCGCGCAGGGCCGTCCCAAGCGCGAATTAGCCCCGAAGCGCGAAGCGTGGAGGGTAGCCCAATGAGCGGCTTCAATCTCTCCGCCCTCGCCGTACGCGAGCGCTCCGTCACGTTGTTTCTGCTCGTCGCCATTTCCATCGCCGGCGTCGTCGCCTTCCTGACGCTGGGTCGCGCGGAAGACCCGGCTTTCACGATCAAGCAGATGACCGTCGTCACGGCTTGGCCGGGCGCTACGGCAAAGGAGATGGAAGAGCTGGTCGCGGAAAAGTTGGAGAAGCGGATGCAGGAACTCCGCTGGTACGACCGAACCGAGACCTTCACGCGCCCGGGCTTGGCGTTCACTACCGTGGTCCTGCGCGACAGTACTCCGCCCGCCGAGGTCGCCGAACAGTTCTATCAGGCGCGGAAGAAACTCGGCGACGAGGCCGCTCAGTTGCCGCCTGGCGTGGTCGGTCCAATGGTGAACGACGAATATTCCGACGTGACCTTTGCGCTGTACGCGCTGAAGGCGAAGGGTGAGCCTCAACGGCACCTCGTCCGCGAAGCCGAGGCGTTGCGACAACGACTGCTTCACGTGCCCGGCGTCAAGAAGGTGAACATCATCGGCGAGCAGGCGGAGAGGATCTTCGTCGAGTTCTCCTATGACCGCCTCGCCACCTTGGGCGTCTCCCCGCGGGACATCTTCACCGCGCTCAACAGCCGGAACGTCATGACGCCCGGCGGATCGATCGAAGCCAAGGGGCCGCAAATCTTCCTCAGGCTGGACGGCGCCTTCGATGATCTGGACGGCATCCGCAATACCCCCATCGCCACGCAAGGGCGCACGCTGAAGCTAGCCGACATCGCCGAAGTGAAGCGCGGCTACGAAGACCCGCCCACTTTCTTGATCCGCAACAACGGCGAGCCGACTTTGCTGCTTGGCGTGGTCATGCGTGAGGGGTGGAATGGCCTCGACCTCGGCAAGGCGCTGGCGGGAGAAGCGGCGGCGATCAACGTGGAAATGCCTCTGGGGATGAGCCTCGCCAAAGTCACGGATCAGGCGGTCAATATTCGGGAGTCGGTCGACGAGTTCATGGTCAAGTTCTTCGTCGCTCTCGGCGTGGTCATGCTCGTGAGCTTTCTAAGCATGGGATGGCGCGTCGGCATCGTGGTAGCCGCGGCGGTTCCTGTGACCTTGGCGACTGTGTTCGTCGTCATGGCGGCCACCGGTAAGAACTTCGACCGGATCACGCTCGGGTCCTTGATATTGGCGCTGGGGCTGCTGGTCGACGACGCGATCATCGCCATCGAGACGATGGTGGTGAAGATGGAGGAAGGCTACGACCGCATCCGCGCAGCGGCCTATGCGTGGAGCCATACTGCCGCGCCCATGCTAGCCGGTACCCTGGTGACCGCGATCGGCTTCATGCCGAACGGTTTCGCCCAGTCGACCGCCGGCGAGTACACCAGCAACATGTTCTGGATCGTCGGCATCGCGCTGATCGCATCCTGGGTCGTTGCCGTCGTGTTCACGCCCTACCTGGGAGTGAAGCTGCTCCCGGACATCAAGAAGCATGAGGGCGGACAGCAGGCGATCTATGACACGCCACGGTACAACCGCTTTCGGGAGCTTCTCGGTTTTGTGATTCGCCGCAAATGGCTGGTCGCGGGCAGTGTCGTTGGCCTGTTCCTTGTCGCGGTATTGGGCATGGGGCTGGTGAAGAAGCAGTTCTTTCCGACTTCCGATCGACCGGAGGTGCTGGTCGAAGTGCAGATGCCGTATGGCACGTCCATCGAGCAGACGAGTGCCGCCAGTGCCAAGGTCGAAAGTTGGCTGGCCGGACAGCCGGAAGCCGAGACCGTTACCGCCTACATCGGACAAGGGGCACCGCGCTTCTACCTCGCCATGGCACCCGAGCTACCCGATCCCTCGTTCGCGAAGATCGTCGTATTGACGCAGAGCGAAGACGCGCGCGAAGCGCTCAAGTTCAGACTGCGACAGGCATTGGCCGACGGTCTGGCGCCGGAGGCTCGGGTGCGGGTCACTCAACTGGTGTTCGGTCCGTATTCGCCCTTTCCCGTGGCTTTTCGTGTGATGGGGCCCGACCCCGGCAAGCTCCGCGACATCGCCAAGCAGGTGCGTGCCGTAATGCAGGCCAGTCCCCAGATGAGAACGGTCAATGCCGACTGGGGCGAACGCGTGCCCACGCTTCGTTTTTCGCTCGATCAAGACAGGCTCCAGAGCATCGGCTTGACGTCCAGCGATGTGGCCCAACAGCTTCAGTTCCTGTTGAGCGGCATCCCGATCACGGACGTGCGCGAAGACATCCGCTCGGTGCAGATCGCTGCCCGTTCTGCCGGAAACGCGCGGCTTGACCCGAGCAAGATCACCGATTTCACCCTGGTTGGAACGGCCGGCCAACGCATTCCACTGTCGCAGATCGGAACGGTGGAAATTCGCATGGAAGAACCGATCTTGCGTCGTCGCGATCGCACGCCGACGATCACTGTGCGTGGAGACATTGCCGAGGGCTTGGAGCCGCCGGACGTGTCGACCGCCGTGTGGACAGAGCTCCAGCCCGTCATCGCCAAACTGCCCTCGGGCTACCGAATCGAGGAGGGCGGTTCCGTCGAGGAATCCGGCAAGGCAAATCGCGCACTGGCCCCACTGTTTCCGATCATGGTCGCCCTTACGCTGATCACCATCATCTTTCAGGTCCGCTCGATCTCCGTGATGATGATGGTGTTCGCCACGGCACCGTTGGGCCTCATCGGCGTCATTCCAACCTTGCTGCTGTTCCACCAGCCGTTCGGCATCAACGCGCTGGTCGGCCTGGTCGCACTTTCCGGGATCTTGATGCGCAACACGCTCATCCTGATCGGGCAGATACGCACCAACGAGAAGGATGGACTAACGCCATTCGATGCCGTGGTCGAGGCCACCGTGCAGCGCTCCCGTCCGGTCATTCTGACGGCGCTCGCCGCCATGCTGGCGTTCATTCCTCTCACCCATTCCGTCTTTTGGGGAACGCTGGCGTACACCTTGATCGGTGGAACGTTCGGCGGAACAGTGCTCACCCTCGTGTTCCTGCCGGCCTTGTATGCCATCTGGTTCAAGATCAGGCCGGCGGCAGGGCACGGGCAAGCCATTCCCGGGATGCGAACGGAACCTGTTGCAGCCTAGCAGAAGGATCGGCGCGCCGGCCCCGCAGCGGATTGCCGGCATGTCGCCACTATGACTACGCTGAGGGTACCCGGCATTGTTGGGTACCTGAACCTGTGAAGGAATCGACCATGCCTGATGGCAGACGCGCGCCGCCTCTACGCGGACATCATCGATCGCTGCTTGGCGGGGCAGTTTGGGCGGTACCGGGCCAGCTTTAGACTTTTTTCTTCTTGCGCGGTGCTGCCCTCGGTTTTTTAGCAGCCGCCGCACTTAACTGACGCGCTTTCGCATCCACTGCCTTCGATGTTTTAGCAACCTGCGCCGTGAGTTTTTCTCTTGTCGCAAATAGATCGGCTAACCTTTTTCTTTTCTCGTCCGCCGTCGTCGCCGCCATATGAGGGTTCGCCTCCTGTATGACTTCCTGCAGTAGCTTCATGGCGGTGTCTAATTTCTTTGTAGCTGCGGCGCTTAGTAATGGCGCTTTTGTCACTTTTCATCCTCCTTGGGCTGTGGTCCCTTCGCCCTGGAATTATATCCACCGTTGGTCCCACGGGTGGGCGGGGCACGACTAGAAGCGGTCGTGCAGAGGGGCCCCGCTATTACAACGGCCTTGCGCACCCTGATTGACCGCAACGAGCATTTCACCCGGTGATTGCCCCTGGGCGATTCGTTGTGTCGGATTGTAGATTCCGGCTTGATCGAAGTCTTGCGCCAGCATCCGTTTGCACGCATCGCGGGGACGTGCTGCTAGACTCTTCCATTGTGACTTGGCAGTCCCGCTCGATGAGACTCAGCGGGTAAAGAACCATAAAGCAATCTGCTCACGTCGATATTTGACCGATGACTGCCGCAACACCGCACGCCGCCTTGCCCCTCGCGACATCCACTCGCGGCTCGCTCGTGGTGAAGGCGAGTCCGATTGATGGGCGAGGACTTTTTACAGCGACGCCTATTCCTTCTAAGAAGAAGATCGGTGAGCTCATTGGCGAGCGAATATCGATAAAGGAAGCGCGAATAAGAGCAGCTTGCCTCCGGCGCATTGCTATCGTCGAACTCGCACATAGAGGTGCCATCGATGCGACAAGCAGCGGCTGCTTGTTCAAGTACATCAATCATTCTTGTACCCCAAATACCTTCATGCGGCGCATCGGCGATCGCGTCGAGTTTTACGCGTTGTGTGACATCACAAGCGGTACAGAGTTGACATGCAACTATGGCGAAACGCACCACAACGGCAAGTTGCAGTGCCGATGCGGGTCGAAGCGGTGCCGCGGAGTTCTATAGTTGACCCGTTGACTGGTGCTTGTTGCCGATTCTTGCGGGTGGCTACGGATCGGTCGGCGGAGGAAGCGGTTTTTGATTACCATGGCGTTTTTCAACGTCGAACGCCCGACCGAGTTGCGGCTGTGGTCGCACGTTGCCCATGCTCACCGAACGCCTCTTTCGTTCCCCATTGCATCATGCCGACCCGGCCCAACGCGTCATCGCTGTGGCCAAGCTGGCGCCAGAATCGGCCACGCTTGCCGCGCTGGTCGCGACTGATCCCGCGCCGGAGGTCCGCATCGCCGCGGCGAACCGATGCACCAATCTCAGGGCACTCGCCGCGGCCTGGGCAAACGAGGCCGATGCGATCGTACGTGCGGCGCTCGCCGCGTCATTGACCAACTTGCTCTCCGAAAGCGCGGACGGCGCTGGAGCGACGGCATTCCTGAGTGCCGCGCTATGTACCGATGCGATCCGTGCCGATGTTGCCCGCCGCGCTCCCGATGAGGAGCGTCGTTGCAGCGCCATCGACGCAATCGGCGAGGAAGGCTTGCTTGTCGAGCTCGCACTCACGGCCGAGCACGCGGGGACGCGCATGGCGGCCGCGACGCGCGTGCGCACGCCCGAGGGCCTGCGAACCCTCGCCGAGGGCGCGAGGGACAAGGATAATGGCGTCGCCCGGCTGGCGCGGAAACAGCTCGGTGCGATAGCGAATCGCGAAGACGACGCGGTCGAAGCCGATACCATTGTGGCGCAGCTGGAGACGCTGGCGCGGGACTCCGGCCCAATCCTTACCAAGTTGATCGAGCTTAATCGCCGCTGGCAAGGACTGAACCTCGACGACGACCTGCAGCGCTTGGCGCGCTGCGAAGCGGCCCGCCAGGCGCTCCAGGAGCGCTTCGATCAGGAACACGCAGAGCAGCGGGCGCGTTCGCACTTCGAGCACCGCCTCAGCGAATGGCTCGGTGGGGCGGAGCCGCCCGCCACGTCGGGCGAGTTGGATGTCCTGCGCAGCGAGGTTGCCGCGTTGCATACAGAAGGTCAGAAGTACGCGGATACCTCGGCGTCAGGGCTCAAGGAGGCGCAACAGCGCATCGAGCGATGGACTGGAGAGCTCCAGGCGCTTGCCGGCGTCGAAGTGCTGGTCGTCGAAGCCGAGCAGCTCGCTGCGGGTACATCCATCGACGATGCGACCCTGCCGGACCGATGGCAGTTGCTGGATCAAAGCATTCGGTCGCCCGCGCTGACTCGGCGTTTCGAAGCTGCCCTGAGCGTGATCGAGCAGCGCAGGCTCGCGCAAATTCGGGCGACCGAACAGGAATCCACTGCCGTGCGGCAGCAGCTGCACACACTTTTGCACAGTGCGGAGCAGGCGCTCGCCGCCGGTAAACTGCAGACCGCGCGTGCGGCCGCCGACGCGATCAGGACGCGCAGACCCGGCGCCGGTCTGCTACCTAAGCCTACCCTACAACGATTGGGCCTTCTTACGCAGCAATTGAAGGAGCTCGAAGGCTGGGAATCGTTCGGGCAGCACCAGGCCCGAGTTCAGCTTTGCGAGCGCGCCGAAACGGCGGCCACGCTGGCGTTGGATGCGCCGTCCCTTGCTGCCGAAGTGAAGAACCTGCGCCACGAATGGAGCGCTCTCGACCAGCAACACGCGGGCGTGCCCAAGCCGCTTTGGGAACGTTTTGACCGGGCCTGCGAAAAGGCCTACGCGCCGGCTGCCAGGTATTTTGCGCAGCAGGCGGCAGTGCAAGAGGAGGGACGCAAGCGGCGCAAGGAATTCATCACCGCCGCCGCAGCGCACGCGCAGACGCTGCTGATCGAACCGCGCGACTGGCGCAGCATGGAGCGCTGGCTGCGCGAAACCGATCGTCGCTGGCACGATGGTGACCTGGGTAATGTTGAGTCAAAGGCGTGGAGAAAGCTTGATGCGCGGTTCGACGCCGCCCTGAGGCCGATGCGCGATGCGCTGTCCGCGGCGCGCGAGCAGGCGAAGGCGCGCCGGCTCGCGCTGATCGAGGAGGCCACCGGGCTGGCCGCTAAAGCGCTGGATCGCGATGCGCCAGCCCAGGTCAAGGTGATCCAGGGCAGATGGCAAGCGCTGGCGAAAGAACTGACGCTGACACAGCGCGACGAGCGTGCGCTGTGGGAGCAATTTCGCACCGCATGCGACGCGGTGTTCGAAGCGCGTGAGGCTAAACGCAAACAGGCGGAGGTGCTCAAGCGCGAAGCACGCGGTGCGCTGGAGAACATCTGCGTGCAGCTCGAGCAACTCGCGCTGGCGACGGAAGGGAAAGAGCAAGACCTCCGCCGAGGGCTTCGCGATTTGCAGGAGCAGTGGATGCGCAAGGCGCGTACATCGGATTCTGAATTGCGTGGCCTGCAATCTCGCTTCACGAACGCGAAGATGGCGGTGGAGGCCGCGCTGTCTGCGCGCGCACGTACCCGCGCAGCGGCGGTGTGGCGAGACCTGGCGGCGAAGGAACGCGTGTGCGAGGAGCTGGACCGCGTACTGCTTTCGGGCGAGGACAGCGCTGACGCTGCGGCGGCTCACGCACGGTGGAGCGCGTTAGCAGTGCTCCCTGCCGCTTGGGAGAAAGCGATGATCGGCCGGCGTGACGCGGCGCTGGGCGCGCTCGGCGATAAAGTTGCGACGGTCGCGCACGTCGTGCGGATCGAGACCTGCGCGGGAGCGCGCCGAGAAATGTTGCTCGAGCTGGAGCTGCTGCTGGGTCTCGAATGCCCGCCGGAGCTTCAAGGGCAGCGACGTGCGTTGCAACTCAAACACTTGCGCGATCGGTTTCAGGGCGCTGCGCCCACCAGCGCCAATAATGCCGGCGAGCGGCTGCTAGCTTGGTGCGCGCAGCCGGGTGTCGCGGGCGCGCGCGACCGGCAACGCTGTGAACGTGTGTTCTCGGCGATGGAACAGATGCACTGAGCGGGCGTTCGAAGTTGGCCCTGCGGCTTCAGCCATGCAACGCTTGCGCGGCCCCACCGAGCCGGAGTGACGGGCCTGGAACTAGAAAGTACCGCAGATCTGCAGACGAGGGCGTGCCACTGACTCTTCATAGCGCAAACTCGCAAGCGTTTAAGCGTTTTGTTGCGAGTCGCGGCGCACGCTTGCGAGTGCGCTGCATCGCGACCCCGCTGACCACCTTACCCCCGCTTCGCCGAAAGCAGCCGCTCGTTATCGGTTGGGAATTCGCCGCTAAGCGGCCATTGGGCAGGCGCCTCGCAAGCGCGGCGCTGCCGTACGACATCACGCCACGAGACCGCGACCATTCTGCAAAAGGGGCGTTCAGCCAATGGCAGCCCATACGTCTTTGCGCGAGTGACGAGCTCCGACTACACGGTCAGGGCGTGCACGCGACGGTGGAACTTCGCAGCGCCCGCGGGCGCCGGCGATACGCCTTACTTGGTCATGCGCGACCGCGGAGTCTCGCGATCCGCTGCGGTCACGCCCAAGCTCATCGACCCACGCTCAACGTCGAGCCAGTGAAGGCAGGCGTTGCCGCATGTGCAGGCGTAATATCCGAGTGTCGGCCTCGGCCGGCGCGCCCGTGAATACGTGAGCCGGGCGGCGCTCGCCATCGCGTTGGAGCGGTCGTGAGCTTTATCCACTCAAGCGGCAGGGAAACAATGAAAGCTCGAGTCCGGCGCATCATGCTGAGGGCATCCGGTCTCTGCCTCGCGGCCATTGTGGTCGTATCCACGGCGAGCGCGCCGCTCGCGGTGTCATCGAACGACACCAAGCTCGTCAGCGTCGACGGCGTGAACGGGATCGTCGAAAACCGGGCAGCCTATAACGTCACAATCGTCGATCCTTGCGTTTCACCCTCAATAGTCTCGAAAGCCGCCCGGTCGTCCTTACGGCTCAGGTTGCGCAACTCTCGGTGCAATCTTGGCCGGCATGAATCCCCCCTTCATTACACTTCGTACCGCACACAAGTCCCGGGTTCTGAGCTGCACGGAGGCATCCATGCCGTCGATTGACGACCTCGCCCGTCAGGCCAGCCTCGTCTTCACAGGAACTGTCACGGAGCTAGGCGCCTCGACCGTTCCGCTTCTGCCAGCCAGCGAGAAGCTCGTGGTGGTGCGCGTCGATCGAGGCCTGCGCGTCGATCCGGTGCTCGGCGATCTTCGCGGAAAGCTGATCACGGTCGGCGCCGCCGCCCCGCGCACGCTCAAAGTCGGTCAACACGCAATCTTCTTCACGAGGAGCTGGATCCACGGCGGCGGCATCGCGGTCCACGAGGTCGCGCATGTCGATCCCGGTCAGGAGCAGGAAACCGCGACCGCGATCGGCCGCCTGCCCGAGCGGCATCTGAAGGAGCGGCTCGAGAGCGCCGAGCTGGTCGTGGCCGCGCAGGTGACGCACATCGGGGCGGACCGGAAGAGCAGGCGGCGGCGCAACGCCGCGTTCTGGGCGCCGGCCGACCTTCGCGTCGATCGCGTCCTCCTGGGAACGCCGCGCCAGACGACGACCGTGTTTTTTCCGACGACCAGACGCCCGCCCTGGACGAACGCACCGAAATTCACGGAGGGACAAAAAGGGATCTTCATCCTTCACCCGGTCTCGCGCCCGTCGAACGCGTTCTTCGCGGATCTCGATCCAGGCAGTCTGATCGCGCTCGACCCTGATGATTTCCAGCCGGAGTCGCATCTGCCGAACGTCGAGTCACTGGTCGCTGCCGTTAGGCAGAAACGGGGGATCCGATGAGAATCGTGCGCCTCGTCAACGTCATCCCCAACGATCACA
Organism: uncultured beta proteobacterium; assembly: GCA_963816915.1. Taxonomy (GTDB): domain Bacteria; phylum Pseudomonadota; class Gammaproteobacteria; order Burkholderiales; family Casimicrobiaceae; genus PALSA-1003. Next base: position 654,391 of record CAWFMK010000001.1, on the reverse strand, counting down.
GCAACGAGACGAATCCGGACGGCGAGCCAAGCATCGCCGTCAATCCGAACGATCCGAACGAGATCGCCATCACGACCTTCACGCCGCCCGACCCGGGGAACACGGACGGGCCGGTGTTTGTCTCGATCGACGGCGGCGAGACCTGGAGCCTGAAATTCGACGTGCCGAACGGGACGCCACACGACCAGTCGATCACGTTCGCCCGGAGCTCGAACGAGCTGTACATGGGCCTGATGAACGGTCACAACGTGCCGGACCCAAACCTCGAGGGGAACCTAAGCGTGGTGCGCTCCGACGATCCCATCAGCGGCGGCGAGTTCGCTCTCATGAAGGGCGGCACGGCCATCGACGAACCGTGGGTCGAGGCCACGACGGTGCGCGGCGGCGACGATGACGGCAAGGATCGACTGTATGTCGGATACAACGATCCCGATGCGAGCAAGAAGTCGGCGACGGTCGAAGTGTGCCTCGACGCCAGAGCCTCGTCGCCGTCGTTTAAGAAGGTGCGTCTCGATCCGCGATTCACCGATCCGCACGACGGCTACGAGATCCGGCCCACGATTCATCCCGACGGCACTGTTTACATCGCCTACAAAGGCTGGCGCTCGGGCGACGACACCGGCGTCGTCACCGACATCGTCGTCGTGCGCGACGATCACTGGGGCGGCGGCGATTCGCCGTTCACGGCGCTGAAGGATCCGAGCGACGGCAAGGCGGGCCGTCTGGTGGCCATCGACGTGCCGATCAACGATCCGGCCACGCTCTACCCCGTCACCGAGGTTCACACCGACGGGATCCGGCTCAACAACGATCTGAATGTCGCGGTCGATCCGACCAACAGCGACACCGTGTACATTGTGTGGTGCGACAACGCGAACCCGACCTACACGCTGCGCGTGCGCAAATCGCTCAACCGCGGCGTCGACTGGTCCGACGATCTTCTCGCGGTCGACACTGCCTCGATGGCGTCGTTGGCCATCAGCGGGAGGGGCGTCGTCGGACTGATGTATCAGCAGTTCATCGGCGGCCTGCTGGAGACGCACTTCCGGTCGACGGTCGACGGAACGAACTGGGACGATACGCTGCTCGCGCGCACCGCAACGACCGACGACTTCGTCGGCGACTTCTTCCGCCTCGTGGCGGTTGCAGGCGACTTCTACGGTGCGTTCTCGGCCATGAACACGCCGGATCCGGCGAACTTCTTCCCCAACGGCGGAGGGACGGTCCGTTTTCAGCGCAACGTCAGCGGAACGCAGCTGCTCGGCTCGGACGGCGTGACGGTCATCGCTCCGTCGCTTGATCCGTTCTTCTTCAAGGTGCTCGAACGGGATCTCGCGATCATCACCGACCGCAGCACGTTCGGCAAGGACGAGATCAACGCGATGCTGCACCAGGCCGTACCGGCCGTCATCGATGCGGCGTTCTACATCGTGGTGGACGGCTTTCGCGCGCAGGATTTGAACATCGGCGCGGCGACGTTCTCCGGCACGCCCGATGTCGTTCCGACGATCGCCTTCAACCCCCCGCTCTCGGCGATGAGCGTTCAAGCCACCGCGTGCAGCGCCTCGGAGGATCAGAACAACTTCACCGTTCCACAGCGATTCACGTGGACGTTTTCCGTCGTGTTTGGCGACGACAGCGACTTCGTCCAGGAGACCGAGGACATTACGATGTCGGCCTCGATCACGAGCGTCACCGGGATCACCGTCTTCGGCCAGGCGGTCATCACGCTGACGACGCAGCCGAACCCGTACGAAGTGGACGGCGCGGTCTCGTGGCTAAGCACTGACCTTCGCGTATTCAAGCTGCTCATAGGTGGATCGCTGCCGCACACGTCGAACGTGGCCCTGACGAACGGGCCGAACGATTTCATCACCAGGCTGATTGAGAAGTACAACGATCCGACGCTGTCGCGCGCGCCGGATCATCCGTTCGACCGCGACCTATCCACCGACGAGCACACGTCGCAGCTGACGATCGCCGGCAGGGAGGGGTTCTTGCAGATCCCCGTGTTTAACTTCGCCATCGCGCGCGTGCGCTATCGCGCCCTGTCGACACCGGCATCGAATGTCCGCGTGTTCTTCCGTCTGTTCCAGGCAGCGACCACGACGACCAGCTTCCAGCCGACGACGACATACTTCACCGGAGGACAAGGAGGCACGAAGATTCCGTGCCTTGGCGTCGTCAATGGCGAGGTGGCGACGATCCCGTGCTTTGCCGCGCCTCGCGTCGATCCGACCGCCGCGGGTGGTCTGAACAACCAGATCGATCCGGCGAACGTGCAGCCGATTCCGCCCGACGGCACTGGAGCCGAAGTTCAGGCGTACTTCGGCTGCTGGCTCGACATCAACCAGACGGCGAAGGTAGTGCCGGTGAACCCGATCGATCCGGTAGGCCCATTCACCGGCGACCTCGAATCGGTGCAGCAGGCGATCGTGCGGAGTCCGCACCAATGCCTCGTGTCCGAGATCAACCTCGATCCGCCAGAGCCGCAGATCGCGGTCGGCCAGACCGCGGCGACCTCCGACAAGCTGGCGCAGCGGAACCTGTCGATCATCGGCGTTTCGTCGCCGCACCTCGTGGCGCAGACTTTCGACGTTGCGCCGACGATCCAGGGGCTGCCCGTGCACCTCGTGCCGGACGAGCTGATGATCGATTGGCGACAGGCGCCGGCGGAGACGCAGGCACAGATCTTCCTGCCCGGAACCGATGCGTCCGACATCCTGTCGCGCGCCGACATGCTCTACGCCCGCCATGGCCTCACGCGCGTCGATGCGCACACGCTGGGATGCAAGGCGGGCGGCATCACTTATCTGCCGATTCCCCCCGGCGCCGGATCGAACTTCGCGGGGCTGCTGACGATCAACCTGCCCGCGACGGTGAAGAAAGGGCAGGCGTTCAAGGTCGTCACACGTCAGCTCGCCAATGTATCGGCCAGACGGCCGGTGCCGCCGCCGATCCTGCTCGCGGCGTCGCACCAGCCGGCAGAAGCAGCCGCGGCAATCATCACGTCGATTCAATGGCGGAAGGTCGTCGGCACGTTCCAGATCAGCATCCCGGTGGTGGCGAAGGGCGTGCTGCTCGAACCCGAGGAGCGACTGCTGTCGGTTCTGCGCTGGATCGCGCAGGCGATTCCCACGCGCAATCGCTGGCATCGCGTCTTCGAGCGCTATCTGAAGCAGATCGCGGACCGAGTGAGCGCGCTCGGCGGCGATCCGTCGACGATCTATCCGTCGTCTTCAGGAGACGGGTATCCGCGCCCGGGCCACGAGCCGGACGAACATCGTGCCGCCGCGACCGGCAAGATTGCCGGACTGCTCTTCGATCGATTCGGCGACTTCGAGGGCTTCCTGCTCGAGACCGAGGAAGGCGAGCGCAAGTTCCTCAGCCGCGAACGGGAGATCGCGACGCTCGCCGAGCGCGCATGGCGCGATCGGCTTCGCATTACCGTGTGGACCGAGCGCGACGAGCAGCATCGGCCGGCGTCTATTACGGTTCATCGGCCGCCGGCGTCGTTCGGGCGCTGATCCGGCTTTCGAACCGGGCTCATCGCGGCGCCCGGGCCCGGCGGAGGGCCTTCGCCCTAATTGATATGTGAGCGCTCCGATGTGCTCCTCGCGCGTGGGCGCAACTGGGCGCGCGTACACTGTCGTCGGGTGGTCTTCGCACTCCGGATCGCCTTAATACGTTTCGGGCGCGGTCACCCCTTTACAAGCGTTGTTGCGATAGCGAAACTCGATACATCGGTATCAGCGATTCAGCAAGGGGCCTGGCGATCAAGTCGTCATCGCCATCTGTCGCGCATCGCTCATGAGCACGATCACGTTCGAGAGGATGACGAAGATGAATATGATCAAAGTAGCAATTGCATTAGGAATTGGGGCAACATCCTTTTTTTGTTCCGGCGCGTACGCGTTCGAGCAATGGGAGATGAACGCAACGTCGTGTACGCCAGACGCAGGGTCTATCCGGAACAACCTGTACATCGGTACGGGTGGAACGGTCAAATTCGCCCCCGGAAAGGTTGGCAATATCGTCCTTTACTGCCCCGTCCCGACGCTGAGCTGGACACCAACGAGCATCGCTATTCAGTACTATGACGATTCAGCTGCATCGGGTAATCACGTCACCGCCCAATTCATAGAGATGTCCCTTGGCAATGCGAGCGGGGCCGGCCTGATCAAAAGCGTCGCAACCGTTGATTCGGACGTCGCCGGTCCGACAACGGGGGGAAACTCTAGAGGCGCGATCAGCACTTTTACTCACGCGTACGAGCCAAAAGGCAACGCGTACTATATTCGTGTCGACATAGCGAGAAACAACCCTGCCGCGAACGAGACCATCTACGCCGTAATTCTTCAGAACTGAGTCGGGGGACTTGATGCTCGGTTATTCGCCATCGACGATGGAATTTACGCGGCGGGCGAGCATGAACGCCGCGTTTGCAGAATCGTAATTCGATGTTAGACCGTTCTCGGCCGAATTGGCTTTGCTTGTCGGAGCGACACGACGCCCAATCGCTCGGTCAAGCGGTCCGCTCGCCCGCAGGCCCAGCACGGGAGCCCACTATTGTCTTTTCGAATGACAGCTTCTTGAACAGACGAAAGACTGCTGCGGGTCGGGTCCGGGCGTAGCACTGCACACGCCCAACGGCTGTTGTACTTCCATCACCGGCCATAGCAAGGTCGAAGGTGGCGGGCGCGAGCCGGCCCCGACCGGTCGTCGCGCTTCGCGCTTCGACGCGGCCGCTCACCGGCACCGGTCGGCCGGAACGCGGGCGTAATATCCTTGGGGAGCATCCAGCACCAAACTAGCACACATGACGGGTCCTACACTCGTAATGATCATCCGCCACGGCGAGAAGCCCCCGTCGGGCGGCGGCACGCCCATGGGTGTTGCAGCGGACGGATCCGAGGACAAACATTCCTTGACCGTCCGAGGATGGGTGCGCGCTGGATCCCTTATCGGCTTTTTCTCGTCTGCACACGACGGGGTCGAAACTCCGACGAAGATTTTCGCGGCTCGCTCAAGCGACGACGCTGGACCGCACGGTCGCCGTCCGGCCCAGACTGTCACTCCACTAGCGGAGGCCCGCAATATCTCGATGGATACGACGTTCGCTGTCGGCAACGAAGGCGGAGTCACAGCAGCGATCCTGGAGGAGCCGGGCGTCGTGCTGGTTTCGTGGGAGCATCACAACATTCCGCTTATTGCCGCAGGTATCGGGGTTGCGAACTTTACGCGCCAATGGCCCGACGCGCGATTTGATCTCGTATGGATCTTTCGCCAAACCGAGTCTGGCTATACGTTCTCTGAGATTGGACAAAACTTGCTAAGCGGAGATCGGGCTCCATAACGCACACGCGATCGCAAGGTTGCGTCTCGACTGTATCACTCAGTAGTCAACGCCTGAGGACCGCGATATCGCGTCGTTCGTGAGGTCCGATGTATGTTGTCCTCGCGTCCGCGTTCGGCTGCGGACTCAACCGATTGACGCAACAGTTGGTGGAACCGTTCGGCCGCTGTTTCGAAGTTTAGTGTCTTTCTTGGGCGCTCGTTCAATCTTCTGGCCACGGCGTTGAGCTTTGCTTGCGCAGCGAAGCCGAGCGCGATATCTCGCGTCTGCGTGGCCTGTTGCCGCCGCACGTCTCTTCGCAGGAACAGCAGCTGGGGCGCGTGCTGGAGAATTTCCGCCGCAAGTCTAACGATCTCGAGAAGTACATTAATCTGCGAGCGCTGCACGACCGCAACGAGACGCTTTTCTTCCGGCTGCTCATGGATCATCCGGATGAAATGATGCCTATCGTCTATACACCGACAGTGGGCCTGGCGTGCCAGCGGTACACCCACATCTTTCAGCGTCCGCACGGCATTTTCGTCCGCGCGGCGGACCGCGGTCGCGTCGCGGAAGTGCTCGCCAACTGGCCGCGACGTGACGTGGCGATCATCGTCGTCAGCGACGGCGAGCGCATCTTGGGCCTTGGCGACCTCGGCGCCAACGGTATGGGTATTCCGGTCGGCAAGCTCGCGCTCTATACCGCATGTGCGGGTGTGTTTCCAAATAACTGCTTGCCAGTGCTTCTCGACGTCGGCACCAACAACTCCGAGTTGCTCGACGATCCGCTCTATATCGGTCTGCATCAGCCGCGCGTGCGCGGCGAGGAATACGACGCGCTGGTAGAAGAGTTCGTGGTCGCTGCCGGCAAGCTGTACCCGGGAGTAGTAATCCAGTTCGAAGACTTTGCGACGCACAATGCGTTCCGCTTGCTGAAGAAATACCGCGACCGGATCCCGACGTTCAACGACGACATCCAGGGCACCGCGGCGGTCGTGCTGGCGGGAATGCTGTCCGCATTGCGGGTCACAGGCGGCGCGTTCGGCGACCAGACGTTGCTGTTCCAGGGCGCGGGTGAAGCGGCCACGGGGATCGCCGATCTGATGGTCGAAGCGATGGTCGCGCAGGGGATAGACGAGGCACAAGCTCGGCAACGATGCTGGCTGGTCGATTCGCACGGTCTGGTCGTCAAGCAACGAACCGATCTCGCTGCCCACAAACACCCCTATGCGCACGATCATGCGCCGGTGGGGAGCCTGCTGGAAGCGGTGAAGGCGTTGCACCCAACTGCCATTATCGGCGTTGCCGCAGTAGGAGGCGCCTTTACGGAAGAAGTCGTCCGCACCATGACCTCGCTCAACAAGAGGCCGATAGTATTTGCGCTCTCGAATCCGACGTCCAAGGCGGAATGCACAGCCACGCAAGCGTATAGCTGGTCGGATGGGCGCGCGCTGTTCGCTTGTGGTTCGCCGTTCGATCCCGTGACACTGAATGGCCGCAGCTACGTCCCGCGCCAGGGCAACAATTCGTACATCTTTCCCGGCGTTGGCCTGGGCGTCATCGTTTCCGGCGCGAGCCGCGTCACGAGTGAAATGTTCATGGCGGCGGCGCATAAGCTCGCCGAGCAAGTCACGGAAGACGACCTGCGCCAGGGCAGCCTCTATCCGCCGCTCAAGAATATCCGCGACGTCTCGGCACACATTGCGGCCGCGGTGGCCGCGGTCGCCTACCGGCGGGGGGCTGGCGCGGGGGAACGAGCCCGCCGACCTGCTAGGCTTCGTGAAGTCGCAGATGTATGAACCCTGTTATGCCAAGTACGTGGCGAACTGAAATTCAATGGCCGTGGAACCGGGCCCAAAAGACGCACGACACCGTCGTACAGTGAGGCGTCACTTGAATCGTTCCAAAGTCCCGGTGTTGGATAAGGTCGAAGCCGCTCAGGTTGCCCGACCGCTTTTCCTCTATAAGCACCGCCACCCAAGAGGAATATCATGCAATTGACGGCTCCGCAAAGGAAGGTCGTGCTCGCCGCGTTTCTGGGCTGGACCCTGGACGCGTTTGATTTCTTCATTCTCGTTTTCACGCTGCCGGCGATCGCAGAGGAGTTCCGCGTCACGGTACCCGACGTCGCCTACGCGATCTTCCTGACGCTGGCGATGCGCTTCGTCGGCGCGTTCATCTTCGGTCGCCTCGCCGACAGGTTCGGCCGCAAGCCGCTGCTGATGCTCGATATCGTTTGCTTCTCCGTGCTCGGCGCCGCCGCGGCGTTTGCGCCGACGCTTGCAATTTTTCTCATCCTCCGCGCCCTGTTTGGCGTCGCGATGGGTGGCGAATGGGGGCTCGGGTCGTCGTTGACGATGGAGTCAATCCCGCCGCAGGCGCGCGGCATGGTCTCCGGCATCCTGCAATGCGGCTATCCGGCGGGGTTCCTGATCGCCTCGATCGTCTTCGGTATCTTCTACGGCGAGACGTTCTTCGGCATCACTCTCGGCTGGCGGGCTATGTTCCTGTTCAGCTTGCTGCCCGCACTGATGGTGCTGTTCATCCGGTCGCACGTTCCGGAATCCCCGGCGTTCGCCGAGGCGAAGAACAAACCCAAGCCCGGATTCATCGCCACGCTTAGTGTCAATTGGCGTGTGTCGCTGTTCGCGATCGTACTGATGATGTTCTTCAACCTGTTCAGCCACGGCACGCAGGACCTGTACCCGGTGTTCCTCCAAAAGCAGCACCAGTTCGATCATCACACGGTGAGCCTGGTGCTGATTGTCGCCAACCTGGGCGCGATCGCCGGCGGCCTTTTCTTCGGGTACATTTCCGAGAAGATCGGGCGGGTCAATGCAATCACGATCGGAGCGCTCCTGGCGCTGCCGGTGATCCCGTTGTGGGCGTTCAGCTCGACCGCGGTGATGCTCTCGATCGGCGCGTTCATCATGCAGTTCGCGGTGCAAGGTGCGTGGGGTGTGATCCCGGCGCATCTCAACGAGATCGTCCCCGGCGCGGTTCGCGCGACACTACCCGGCTTCGTCTACCAGATCGGTAACTTCCTCGCTTCGTACAACGGGCCGTTCCAAGCAAAACTTGCCGAGGCGCCAGGCAACGACTACGGCTATGCGCTGGCGCTGGTCGCCGGGGTGGTGGCGATTTGCGTCGCGGTCACCATCCGGTTCAGCCCTGAAATGCGCGGCGGCGTGATGACCGTCGGCGACCCAGTTCTGGTACCCGCGCCCGCATAAGCAGGACGCGGTGCCTGAAACCCCGGCATCGTTGGGTCGCGGCTAAAGCGCACAGGTAATCAGCCGGACCTAGTGCGCTATCCTGTTGCGCACAACGCGGATTTGCCGCGCTACGAGGTCACGGGATGCCTATCGACCCCAGCACTGGAATCATTCCTCATGCGATTCAGGTCGCCATCGCCCCTGTGTTCCTGCTCACTGGGATCGCCGGTCTCCCCGGGGTAATGGCCACGCGACTTACCCGGGTGATCGACCGCGCCCGCGGCTTCGCGGCGACGTAGTCCGGCCCGCGGTCGCTGGGTAACCTTATCCGTTGTCCTTGACTCCAACCGGCTAATGGGCGTCCCTATCAGCATAGCCCAATGGCCGAGAAGGGACGGTGGCCGCCACTCCTCCGCCGACGCTGAATGGCCGCAATGTAGTACGAGAGAAGTCGTATGTCGATCGTGGATCAAGGGCGCTGGTCGATTCGTTGCAGCCAGTCATACGTTCTCAGAGCTGATCACGGGATTAAAATGCCTCGTCAATTTGTACGAGGGGGAGCTAGCATGGGACTGATTCGGCTAGGCAACAAGCCACCCTTGACGGTAGCTCCGGAGGATACGGTCGTCCGGGCGGCGCGCGCGATGACCGAACGCGGCGTCGGTGCCGCGACCGTCCTCGAAGGGACTGGGGTCGTCGGCGTGGTGACTGAGCGTGACGTGATGGAAAAGGTCGTCGCCGCCGGCGGCGACCCCAACACCACGCGCGTGCGGGACATCATGTCGAGTCCGGCGCTATGGGTTAGCGTGAACACCTCCGTGGCTACAGCCGCAGCACTGATGCGCAAGCATCACATCCGCCATCTGGTTGTCCTGGACGAGCACGAAATGCTGGTCGGCATGCTGGCCCTGCGCTACCTACTTTACGACCTCATGGACGACATGGAGCGCAATGTCAGCGATCTTATGGGCCATATCATGACCGACGGACCGGGCGGGTAGGTGGCCGGCGCTCGTGGCGGAGTTCAATTCAGAACCGGCCAAACTACGCCATCGGGAAAAGAACGAATCGCGATCACAGCGTTGGTCTAAAACATGGTAGACGCCGGCCGGCGCGGCGAGGCCAGACGTGCCGATGCCGGATGTGGCGATGGCGCTTTCAACGGCTCCTTACTATACTGTAATGGGTAAGGATGAGGAGAGAGCCATGGCGACCAACGCGACCCTGACGAGCAAGGGTCAGACCACCATCCCCAAGGAAATCCGCGACAGCCTGGGCTTGCAACCCGGGGATCGGATGACCTTCACGTTGATGCCCGACGGTACCGTCGTCATGCGGGTGAAGACCAAAAGCGTCATGCACCTGGGGGGCCTGCTGCACAAGAAGGGCCGCAAGCCGGTCGCAATCGCTCGCCTGTCGCGCTGATGCTGGGCCTCGATACCAATGTGCTGGTGCGGTTTCTGGTGCGCGACCACGAGACCCAATTCGAGCGAGCCCGCCGGTTGATCAAGCGGGAAGTTGGCGTCCAGGAGAAGGTGTTGATCAGTCTGTTGGTACTGCTGGAAACCGAGTGGGTGTTGCGCAGCCGATACAGTTTGCAAAAACATCAGATCATGGACGCCATTTCCGGACTGCTCGACGCCGCGGAGCTCGAGCTCGAAGACGAGCCCACGATCGAGGAAGCGCTCTACCTCTGGAAGGGCAGCGTCGCCGATTTTGCCGACTGCCTGATAGGAGCTCGCCACCGCAGGCTGGGATGCCGGGCCACGGCCACCTTCGACGCGAGGGCGGTCAAAGTGCCGGGTTTCGTGGCGGGATGATCTGAAACGGCTTGCGCAGCATGGTCGATCGTCGCGGTGTCTGCTTGCACAGGTGATGCTGCTAAGCGTACGTGCTCAAAACGAGCGAACATCGCCATGATTCGACTCGCCGAATCCGTGCGCTTTACACCGAAGTCTGCGACGCCGTACTGTCCAGAAATTCGCTTTCCTAAGCCTTGAGATCCGCCTGTTTTTGCGCATGGTGGGTAGGGCAGACATACCGACGTCGAATCGTTGAGAAGACCGCCGCGCAGACGGCGGCGCCTAAAATAACTGCCAACGGGGGACCCCAGGGTTTGTAGCTGTTCATAGATGGCTCAGTCGAATGAATTGAAGCAGGCGTTCAATGGATGGCCGAGGCTAACCGTCAATGCTTGCGGAGTCAGTGCGCTGGGGTCATACGGAATCCCGAACTTCATGTTAGACACCAATGGATCATTCTAGAAATGCCTTGACGCAATCGGCGGCGGCGCGCACCCTGAGAGTGAACGGAGAGGGCAGCTTCAACCCTTCCGCCCCTGCCAAGTTGGACGTGCAGCCCTTGGCGATTCCCCCAGGCATCCCCCGCTTGCGCGATGCCGATTCATGGCCGGTCGAGTACCTGGCGAACTTCGCTTACGACGCTTGCGCGTGACCGCGCACTTGCGTAAGTCCAAGCGAGAATATCTATATGGGATTCCCTATGTAGCGTTAGTCGTTTTACAAAGGGCGACACATGTCTACTAATACACAACACCTTCCGAATGTAAACACCGTCGCCGGTCGCGACGCCAATGTCGAAAAGACACTTCGCATGGCGATCGTGATGGCTGAAGCCAACGAGCGTCTTTTCAAGCTGCAAAGTGACGCGGCCAATGCCGCGTTCGCCGAGAATTCAAGACACCTCAAATCGCTGTTGGCGACCAAGGATTCCAGCTCTTTACTCGCCGAATGGGCTGACCTCTATCAAGCCAACATGCGCCGGGTTCTCGATGTTTCGCGCATCGGTTTTGAAATCGTGCCCGAAACGCAGGCCAAGATGGCGGCCGTGATGGGCGAACCATTCAATACATACACCAGGGAAACGCAGAAATATCTGGATCAGTACGTGAAGACCATCGCCGACGGGCGCGATACGGCGGCAGCCAAGGTGAAGCAGTTTCTCGCCCAGACGATGGCCAGCGTCAGCGGACAGCAAGTGGCGAAGAAAGCCAAGATTTCCTGAACGATCCGGGCGTCCCGCACTCGCATTAGAGCAAAAGAATGATTTGTGTTGATCCACGGCCCCGGCGTTTGCTCGTCGGGGCCTTCTTTTTGTGTCGTTAGTCCTTGCGGATAAACCGCTGCGAGCTCTAGCGTCGCCAGTAGACGATTAAATCTACTCATGGCACAAAATCACCGTCGTCTTTACTCGATTTCTAGAAATGTTTGCTGTCAGTGCGCTGGCACTCCCGTAGAAGAGCCGACGAACGCTCGACCAACTCGACTCGTTCAAATGGCCGCTCCTGGCCTATACCGTTGAAGTACTCGATGTTTGGTCGCGGTTCCGCCGCCTGTTATCGCAGATCGCGGGTCTCGGTAAAGGATTCCCGGTTGTCGAGGAAGTAGATTCGTCCCCGATGCTGCTTTATGCAGCTATTGGTACTGGTCCGGTGCAGCAAACATCAGTCGCTTCGCCATTCGCCGTAGGTTTTGCGCGATACCAGCGAGCAAGAATTCATCCTTTGCGCCGCTCGGCCCCGGAGGCGCAAGCGATCCAGCTTAAGAATCCGCTGAGGTGAGCAAAGAGCTTCTCGACCTTCTTGCGGTCTTTGCGCGATTGCTTGTAGCCATCGTCTTGGCGATATCGCGAGCGACCTCCCGTGGCCATTCGTGGACACTGCGAGCGATCTTGCGCATCGGTGTGTGCGGACAGCGACGCGTCTTCAGCGTACGCGCCGACGAAATTATTCGATGATCGACCGCTCCGGCAGCGCGAGGCCCTCACGGGAAGGCGTCGAACAAAGTGCTCCGGAACTTCGGGCCAAGTGCTTCGAATTCCGCAGTGCGGCAGCTGCGACGGCCGTTGCTTACCCCGACGATCGGGGCTTCGCGCTAAATCGCGCCGCCGATGATGTTGATGCTCATTGCCAGGATGGCGATGTTGTAGATGAACGATAGGACGCCGTGGACCATGGTCAGTCGCCGCATGCGCCGGGTGAGGACCGCGACATCCGAGACCTGTGAAGTCATGCCGACGACGAACGAGTAGTAAGCAAAATCCAGGTAGTCAGGCTCCTTGTCACCCGGAAACCTGAGGCCGCCCCGATGCTCCGTGGTGCCCGGGTGATACGAATAGTACAAGCGCGCATAGTGGAACCCGAAGAGCACTTGTATCAATAGCCAAGACAGTAGCAATGCGGTAACCGACAAGGTCAAGTGCTCGGTTCGTTGCCAGAAAGGCATGCCCTTGATGTCGCCAACGACGAAGCCGATCGCTATGAAGCTTACGCTGGCCGCGGTGACGACCAGCAGGAAGATTACGTAGCTGCTTTGATCTTGAGTCCGAGCCCGGATTTGCGTCATGGTCGGATCGGCACGGGCGACCGTGATCAAGGCCATTCCAAGATAGGTGAGCGCACCGAGATTCCAGCCAATGAGTAACCTCGTCTGCGCAGGCACCCAATGTTCGAGCAGTAGATAACTGACGACACCGACAACGAGGACTATCGCCAGGCGCCGCGGCGCGCTCAGTCGTACGCTCCACGGTAGGGACGGGGGGGTAGAGGTCATGACACGTTCATCGGAAATCGCCGCGCAGGAAGACGCCGGCGGTGGTGCCGGGGAAGCTTAGCCGATTTCGCAGCGCGCGTGGCGATGCGCGCCCTGTCTCAAGAAAGGCCCCTCGCAATGGGTTCGTTCGCCCACGAACGGGAAAATTCGCGGACGACACCGAGCAGCGCCGCAAGCAGCAACGAGGTTTCGTCCCGCCGGTAGGCGCACTGCAGATCGATCGAACTATCGCCCTTCGCCTTGATTGGTCGATACACAAGCCCCGGCATACTCACTGTGCGGATCGACTCGGGCACGATTTGCACCCCGTAGCCGTTCGCGACCAGCGCCAACCCCGTCACCATATCGCCTGCCTCCTGCCCGATGCGCGGGTCGAAGCCGTTGGCCTGGCACAACGCGGCGATGCGATTGGCGTGGCGCGCGTCCCGGCCGACGATGAAGCGCTCGCGAGCAAGCGCCTGCATCGGTACGACCGATCTCTTAGCAAGCGGATTGTCCTTCTGGAGTGCGACCAACTGGCGTTCGCGGACGACGATTTCCACGATGATGTCCTGGTCCTCGGGTAGATACCGATCGAACGTAATGAGCAGTCGCCGCTGACGCAGTGCCTCCACCTGCGCCGACAGCATGACGTTAAGCAGCACGATCTGGACATCGGGATACAGCACCGAGTAGCGCCTTAGGACCTGCGGAACGAGGAAAAGCGCCCCCGATCCGAAGACTCCGACATCGAGCCGACCGGACTCGCCCCTACCGACGCGGCGAGTCCGATCGAGGCCATGGTCGATGTGAGCTTTAATAGAGCGCGCCTCGCTGAGCAATGTCTGCCCTGCCTGAGTGAGCTCGACACCCCAGTGCGTCCGGCGGAAGAGTTGCACACCCAACGAGCCTTCGAGCGCCTTGATCTGTCGCGTCAGCGGAGGCTGCGAGACGTGCAGACGGACCGCCGCGCGGTGGACATTTCTCTCCTCCGCTACCGCAATGAAATATCGGAGTTGACGCAGATCGGTCATCGAATATCGATGCGGTGACGCAGCGGTCTGGCCTCAGGCGCAGCCTTGCCTCGCGCTGCCCACCGTGTCATGTAATAACGCTTTTGGATTCATCATTCTTTGGGATTTACCACGTTCGCATGTTGATACCTTTTCGGTATCGCCTGCTATTCATTGGGTATTGGACATGGCCAAATATCGAATGAGAGACTTCCCTTGGGTATCCGGGGTCGCATAGCAGATAGCATAATCGGTAATCCGCACGGCGAACTCATCTTTGCCCGTTGAGTAGTGTATGTATGGAGTTGATGGTAACTGAGGAAATAGAGTGCCGGCTGACCGCTAATGGGCGGCATTCAAAACCTACCAGCAGGTAGGTAGCTAGGCCAGCAAGTTCACGAGACCCCCTCGGAGCACACCGATGTCAGCACGACCGCGGATACTGGGCCCGCCACGGGGTCGCGGATCATAGCGGGCCTCGCGATCCATGCAGTGGGCTTCCGGTCCTCGGTGAGTCTTTTTTACGCTATCGGATGTGCTTGCGCTTGCCTCCAGCTTAGCGAAGATTCCTGTGCGAACGATGGCCCTAGCAAGTCCGTACCGGAGCCGGCGACCGTCGCCTTACTGCTCATTGGGCGCGTTGTTGCTGTGGAGGTCTGCCACTCAAGGCGGGTGTAATCGCAATTTAGCCACAAAAGGAGGCGTATTTTATGAAGGTACCCTACGGTTGGTATTCAGCTCCAGCTCGAGCCGCATTCGTATCGCTGGCGATAGTACTCGCGTCGCCTTTCGTCTCGGCGCAATCTTTACCGTCGGTGCAGGCCCAGTTCTCAACTGACACCATCGACCTACGCTCGCCAGGCATCGTTACGGTGACATTGAGAGCAACGACCGGCGATCTTGCTGGTTGCACGTTGACTAACCTGCACATCGGCCCGGCCACACCGCTGTTTGTGGGGAGCGACGGGCATTTTTTTAAAGCAGCGTTCAACAAGAGCGACTTGTCGGCGGTTTTGCCCGCGTTCGATTCGGTGGACGGTATCATCACGGGGACGTTGCAGTGCAATGGCGCGTCATCGAGCACGATGATCGCGCACGCGACGGCTCGCGTCCTGAAGGCAAACACCGTCACCGCGACGGTCAAGCCCACCATGACGATCGGCGGGAACTTGTTCAAGGATTTGAACGGCAACGGCCAGCTCGACCCGTACGAGGATTGGCGGCTGCCAGTTGCGCAGCGGGTTGAGGATCTTCTGTCGCGAATGACGTTGGCGGAAAAAGCCGGGCTGATGCACATCATCTCTTTCAGTCAGACTGCGAACCTCGCTACCATCCAAAGCCTAAATATCCACTATCTGACCTTGCGCGGCGGTTTTGCAACCGCGGGCGCGGCTGCGTCATCGCTGAACGATTGGCAGAAGGTTGCAGAAGGCACGCGACTGGGCATTCCGCTGGTGATCAACTCCAATCCCCTCAACAACCTCGGCGGTGGCGACGCCGTGTTCGAGCCAGGTGGAGGGCCCGGTCTGTTCTCCGTCTGGCCAGGCACACTCGGCATGGCCGCGGCCAACGACCCGCAGCTCGTCAAGGATTTCGCGGAGATCGCACGTGCCGAATGGCGCGCCACCGGCATCCGCAAAATGTACGGTTACCAGGTGGATGTCGCGACCGAGCCGCGCTGGACACGGAACGAGACCACCTTCGGCGAAGGCCCAGCGCTCAACGCTTCGATCACGCGCAGCCTCGTGCTCGGCTTCCAGGGCACGCAACTCGGTCCCGATTCGGTCGCGGAGACCATCAAACACTTTCCGGGTCATGGACCGGAGCCCTTGGGTCTTGACGCACACAACGCCGAAGGACAGTTCACTGCGTATCCCACGCCTGGCAGCTTGTTCGCGTACCACATCGTCCCGTTTCAGGCCGCCGTGGACGCCGGCACGAGCGCCATCATGTCGTACTACCCGATACCTTCTAACGCTCTCAGCAGTGTGCAGCTTCCAACCGACTGGTGGCAGTCGCCGACACAGCAGTTCGAGGAAGTCGGCGCTGCGTTCAACAAAACCTTGATCACGACGCTTCTGCGCGGATACATGGGTTTCAAGGGCTACGTCAATACGGACTCGGGCGTGATGTGCAATCCGCCAGCGGGTGTTTGCACGGATTGGGGCGTAACTGGTTTGACCATACCGCAACGTTATGCCAAGGCGGTGAACGCCGGGGTCAGCCTCTTCTCGGAAAGCACGAATCCGCAGCCGCTGATCGACGCCGTGAACCAAGGATTGCTGGCTGAGGCAGACCTCAATCCGTCGGTGCGTTTCCTTCTGACCGAGATGTTCAATCTCGGACTCTTCGAGAACCCGTATGTCGACCCTGGCCAGGCGCAGGCCGTTGCGAGGTCTGCTGGAGCGCAGATGGTGGCGGATCAGGCGCATCGTGAGTCGATTGTCCTGATGCGCAACGACCATCATGTCTTGCCCTTCTCGAACCCAGTGAACCTTTACGTCGAAGTCGTAGAGTCGGGCACCGCGGCGGCCACCCAGACGGCGAGCCTGAAAGCTCTGTTCGCCAACGATCCGCTGGTGCACATCGTCGATAACGTTGCTCAGGCGAACGCCGCACTGTTGTGGCTGTTTCCGAAGCAGGTCGAGCTCGCGGACAAGTCACGTGTCGACATTGCGCTATCGACCAACACCGGCATCGATGTCGCCCACGTACAGCAGATTGAAGCGGCCGTACCCACGGTGCTTGCCGTCAATTTGGCTACCGCATGGGTGATGGACAACGTCGAGCCACAGGCCGCCGCCGTAGTGGGCACGTATGACGTCACGGCGCAGGCGTTGATCGATTTGCTACGTGGGCGCTTCCAGCCGCAGGGCAAGTTGGTGATGTCGATTCCGGCAAATGAAGCGGCACTCGAGAACAGTGCCGTCGACGTGCCGGGCTACCTGGAATCGTTCAACTACTCGTATAAGAACGCTGTTGGCGATACGTACATTTTCGGCTTCGGTAAAAGTAGCTTCTGAACCGAAAGTGCCACCTGCTGTTATCTCGGCGCGCGCGAACCAACGACGCGCGCGCTGGGTAGCAGTAGGGTGGGTTGATGATCCAGAGCGGTCTATGCTGCGACCATTAACGGAGAGAACATCGGGAGCCGTGCCGGTGCCGAGGTAGCGGAGGTTACCTCGGAGTGCCCCCTCGATCGCCGAGCCTCCGAAGCGCCTCGTCGGATTTGTGGAAGTTTGGTTGAATCCAGGCGAGAAGCGGCTCGCGACGATCACAATTGACTCGGCGGCGACCAACCATCCGCTTTGGTGTTGGGACGTCGCCGCTCAGAAATGGGCGATCGCCAGCAGCGGTCATCAACTGTACGTTGGAAATTCTGCCGCGAACATCGTCGGCTTCGATTTCGTGGCTATTGGCAGGCCGCCGGGCCAGCAGTAGCGGCTGATCGCTGCGCCCGGGAGACTATCTCCTGCAATGGGCGGTCACCGAGAAGGGCACTTGCGTTCCGACGCAGTGCCCTCTTTATTTTCAGCTTATGAGCCTTCAGCGATCTTGGACCGGAGTCCATAAGAGCTGTGTTCAAGGTCGGCTATTTGCGGCAGCGCCAGTTGACGGGCGTCGGCCGAATGACAAGCTGCGCGGTGCTGTTGCCGCTGGCAGCGCGAAGCTCAACGGCAGCAAAGGGTCGAGTCCGGATGTAGAACCACATTTGCCTAACGGCAACTGCATCCTTGTTACCTGACTTCGGAAAGTCGAAGTCGACGGACTCGACCCGGCCAGAAGCGGCCTGCCGAGAATGTTCCCGAAAGCGGACAATCGCGCCTAAAATTTTCGTATTGGGACCAGTGTGTCCGGCTAATCGCTATTGAGCCGGAAGGCCGCACTTGAAGCGCGCCTCGATGGCAGGCTACTTCGTTCCTTCCGCTGGCAATGCCTCTTTCAACTGTGCGATTGTCCGCTCCAGCGCGTCCTGCCCAGCGGCCTGGTCCTTGCGCGCAGCCGTGGCCAAGTTGAAACCGTGGCCGACGCCGTTGTACTCATGCAGCGTCAGCATGGGCGGCGAAGAGGCCTTGGCGGCGTCAGCGAGTCGACGCGCCATTTCGATCAAGCAGCAGTCCTTATAGGTGTCCGCGGTACCCGCAAACATCTGCACCGGAACCTTGATCTTGGCGACGAAGTCGGATGGGTCCTTGATGAAAGAGGTCAGCGGATAGCCTACGACAACCATGGCGACGAGTTCTGGCATCCGCGCCGCGTAGGTCAGCGCGGACGCACCGCCGAGCGAGTAGCCGACAACGCCTACCTTGCCAGGCTGCGCGTGCGAGCCCGCCTGAGCACGCGTAATCACGTCCTTTACCATGCTCCAGGCACGGCTCGTGTCCTTGATCCAGAAGTCGTTGCCGTCGACCAGCAATACATCGAAGCCGGCGTCGGCGATCTGCTGCGCCGTCATCGTGTAGCCAGGCATGCCGGTTTGGCCGGAAATGACGACCACGACGCGCCCATTGCCTGACTTCGGCGTGAACTCTTGCTGTTTTGGACCAGCGTCCTGGGCGCTCGCACACAATGAGACAGCCGCAAGCGAAGTTACGAGGAAGCGAAAGACATTCAGCATGACTCATCCCCCTTAAGTTCGCGCTGCAGGCGGCAGCGCATTGGATGCTACTTCAAAACCGTGTTGGCAACCACGAGCGATGTGTGCGCAGCCAGGAATTGAGGACAAGCTGACGCTCGATTCGTACGGGTGTCGGTTTATCCGCGTCGGTTGATTCGCAACGCATGTAGGAGTCTGGGGGACACATGCCGGGAGGTTCTCGGCTGCGTGCGGCCTGACTAGAAAATAGGGATACCTAGTTGATGGGAAGAACGTCCGCTTCTGCGACGCTCGACCGTCTGCAACGGGTCGAGGGTGCGTGAAAACGCCGAAGTTGCCTAAACGAAAAAATTTCCTACACTGAGGCATCGGGTTTGTTCAGGGCGGCAGGATGAAGCGATTGATCGAGGGTGAGGACCGAACCCAAGTTACGTTTGTTGCCCGAGTGTCTCGATGATTATCTCGCAGAGGACAACGCGGTGCGGGTGATCGACGTCTTCATCGACGAACTGGATCTGACCGGCCTTGGCTTCGAGGGTGTGACGCCGGCGGATGCTGGACGTCCCGCGTACCACCAGCGGTGCTGTTGAAGCTCTACGTCCACGGGTACCTCAACCGCCTGCAGTCCAGCCGGCGCCTGGAACGCGAGACCCAGCGCAATGTTGAGTTGATGTGGCTGACCGGGCGCTTGGCGCCCGACTTCAAGACCATTGTCGACTTCCGCAAGGCCAATGGAAAGGCGATCCGTAACGTCTGCCGCGAATTCATCGTGCCGTGCCGCCGGTTGGATTTGTTAAGCCTAGCCCGTCATTCGGGGTGCCAGATCAAAGTGCTTCGGACTAAGTGCTTCCAACTGATGAGCGCTAACGTCCACAAGAAGCCTCGGCGAGATCGGTACCATTGAAGGGCTAAATCGCAGTAGCGCTGTTTCCTGGTCCCTCTCACTCGTGCCTGTGCAAGCTTTGGATCGTTTCTAAGCCACGTCGCAGCAAGGCCATAGGCTTCAAACCTTGTCTGTAAGGATGGACGGTGTTGCGTCGACCGGTTGAGCCCGCAGCCAAGGGCGGGGGCGACCCGGATGCCGAGTGATGCGTCGACAGGAAATCAAACGGCCCGCCAAGTGGCGGGCCGCTGATGTTCGCAAGAACTAGCCCCTCATTTCATGGGCACGAATAGATACCGAACCCGGGAGTGCGCGCCACCGCGACTCTCACCAGCTTGACGTCAATGAAATCGATGACATCGTTGTTATCAAGGTCCGCGGACGGAAGGAAGCCTGCTTGTCCGGTGCGCGTGCCGACTGCCGAGTTCGCCATTGCCACGTCCGCGCAATCCACCACATTGTCGCCGTTGACATCGCCCGGTACGTACGGCGCCATGTCGTACGCGTACAGCTTTACACTGGTACCCGCGTCTGGACTCGCCGCCTGCAAGGCGACGAATCCGCCGGTAGACGCCTGCCTCTGACTTATAGCGTTACCGGTGTCTAGTTTCGGCGTATTGCCATTTACCACTTCTTTCAGCACGTAATGCTGGTTGGTGGCGCCTCTGCCTGTGTACAGGAACATCTTCATCTCGCCGGTTTGCTGGTCTATCGGCGTGTGGAACCATACGGCCTGATCCAGCGCTCTGTCCGCGATTTGCGGACCCTCGGCGCCGTTTGTTTGTCTTGTTATCAGCGAATTCTGACCATTCACGACAGTTCCGGTTGCTCCATTTCCCCTGAATACGATCATTGGGTAAACATTGGTGCCGTGGATATAGCCATCCATCGTGTATCCTTCCTGAGATGCGTACGGTCCTGCGGCCGGACTCCTCAAATTCTCCTCAAACATAAACTTAAGGTTATCCTGCGCCAGATCCGGCTCACTATCCGGCGCATTCGTATTCGCCAGCGTCAAAAGAGTGTCGCCGCGTAAAATGACAGGCGAACGCGAAAGCGATTCAGGCACGGCCGGCGGGCTAGACGTGGCAGTTGTCGCGGGCTTGGTTCTGTTGGTCAGGGCATAGGCCATTGTTTCTCCATTTGCTTGGAAAACTGACTCCGCAGACACAACCATATAGGTTCTTCCGGCTTCAATTCTCTTGGCCAGCCTCCAGGCTTTCTGCGTCGTGGAGTCCTTGTTCAACCGTAATCCAACTTGGGCAGAGATTGGTTCTCCCGAGTTGAGGATGAGCGTGCTGTGCCCATGCTTCGGTACAGGCGCCAATTCGGTCTCGCCGGTCGCTTGCAATGTTCCGTCGCTCCCGTAGTAAGTCTTGTACTGTTTGAAGTTGGTCACGCCGTCACTGAAGCGAACTTCAGCATAGGAGAGGGGCGCTTCCAAGGCGCTGGTGTCCTCGAACCACGACACGGCCATCTGCCCGAAAGTCAGTACGTACGTCGCGGTGTTCTCCACACCAACATTTTTATACGCAGCTGCCGGGTCTGGCCCCCTCGCAACCACCGTCACATGGCACGGCTTCCCAGGGATCACAGCGCAGTCCGCCGGGTCGTACTTGATGCTGTCAATGCCGAACCCGGCGGGCAGGGAGACGTTCTGAGCAGTGAAATTAACGTTCTTCGTTGCTGCCGGCACGTTGATGTCGAGCGTCGCGTAAGCATACTTCCCGCCCCATGTCCTGGCTGTAAAAGCCTCTCCGCCGTAATTGAATGTCGCGGTAACACCATTCGCCGGCAAGCCTGCATCAAGGAGGTACTGATCCGGATCCACCACGGCCCAATACGCTTCCTTGGGTTGACCGATTCCCGACCAAGGATACCCGTTGATGTGATAGCCCGGGTCCGTATACCCCCACCATGTGACTCGGTGTATGCCCCCTTTGTACTCGGCGTGACGACCTCCAGGACCGGCGGCGTACTCCCTGAGAATTTTAAATAGTTTCGCGTAGAAAACCCCCTGATCCAAAAAGATGCCGTTCATTTCAGTCCCATTGGGTATTCGCTGGCCTTTGTCCAAGCCAATGTTGGGCATTACGTCCAGCTCAGTTACGTCGACATTCACGCCGAGGTCGAGATACGTCTTGATAGCCCTCTCAAAGGTGTCCAGATTGAGCCTCATGTCGAAGTGCCCCTGTGTTCCTATTGTGTCGACCAGCGGCCTGGGGTTTCCAGCAGCATCGAGCAGTATCCTGCCTTTACCTGCGGCCGAATCGGCCGCGTACCTTTCATTGAACTCCTTGACCATCGAAGCGATCGCGATTGTTTTCGCGTCTCTCTCGTTGTCGTTGAAGTCGTTGTAGTTCAGCAGCGAGATCGTGTTTTGGCGCATGTTGAAGAATGCGTCATACAAATAGTCCCAACGGTTCCCACCTTTGGAGTAAGCCTGGGCCCATCTGGACGGCCGCTCCTCCGGGTTGTAACCGGTGCGCAGAGCGTTCCTCCAGTCTGCAGGGTTATCGGGGTTGTCTCTCATCGCCTCGTTGACGACGTCGAAGGAGTAGGTGTTGAATGGTTGCAGATTGAAATGCCCGCCTACCGTTTGGACGTAGTAGGCGAAATTCGCCTTTGCCGTTACATAATCCCACGGAGTTTCCCATAGGCCTGCGGACGTGGTGACATTGGCGGCCGGCCACTGAGCCGACTGGTTGTGCCAACTTATCGTATGCCCATTGACCTTGAATCCGCGGGCGTTGGCCGCTGCTGATATCGTTGTTAATACCCGAAGTTAAATTCGTAAGGAAACTGGGGGTCGGGCCAGTAATACCTGCGCCCCAAAGAGAATCAGGCTTCATGGCGTTGTCGGGCGTCACGATGTTAAAGTGCTTTAGGGTCATGGCAGCGTCCGAATTTTCACCCGGCACGACATTGGCGCCAAAATTGGCTGCGCTGAGACTAGTGTTGCCTATAAGGAAATAGTCCGTGTAGACATCTTTTACCGCCGGCCAGTCAGCAGGGTTTGTAGGCCTAGCTGCCAAAACGTCGGTTGCAACCGCAAACACCATTAGCAGAGCAATAAAAATAGAGTTAATTCTAAATTTCCTAAACATCATTCACTCCTCCTCTTCAGCCCGCGGACGCTCCAGCCGCCGGGTTTCCGACTCACGGAACACGTCCGTCTGTTCATGAGCCCGAGTACCGCAACTGCTAGATCTATCATTTTCCTTGATACCGAACCAGTATCGCCCGTGCCTAGAAACGGTATTGGACTGCACTTCAGTGAGGGCTCAGAGTGATAGGTTGTGCGGCGACTGTCAACGCGCTGGCCACCTCTTGCGCGCTGCGCAGCAACTGCCAGATGTATCGGCTGCGGAGACGTTGCCACGCAGTCAAATTGTCCTCAGGAGAAGCTTCATCGTGAAACAAAGATTGTGCAGACTGACATTCGGGTGCTCGCTTGCGCTTGTTGCGATGTGCACGGCGGGTACGGCGGTTGCCGACGCGCTGCCCACTGCCAGCGTCGTGCTCGATAACAGTCATCAAACGGGCGGGAGCATTCCCGCCAGGTTTATGGGTGTCAGCCTCGAGTGGACGCTGATCGAGCGCTATATGAACCCGAATGCCCAACCGGCGTTCATCAACCTGCTTCGCAACTGGGGCACTGGTTACATCCGCGTCGGAGGCGGTTCCCAGGACACGACCCCCTACAGTCCAGACGCGCCCAACACGGACAGCATCATCACCAACGCCGATTTCGCCCTGATCAGATCGACGATGGATGTCCTCAATGCGGGAACGCCTTCGACCGCCGTGCCGCCATGGGGTGTCGTGCTCGGCTCGGCGATGACACCTTCGTCAACCCCGGCAAACACCAAGAGCTTTGTCCAAGGGATCGCGACCGTGTTTGCCGGCGCCGAGAGCAGCGTTGCCGGTATCAGCCTCGGCAATGAGCCCGATCAAGACGGGTACGGCACCACCTTTCCCAGCCGGTACCTCACCGACTTCGCGACGTACTCCGACCCGGCGGTAACCGGCAATTGGCCACTCGTGGTACCCAGTACGAGCACCGACATCGTGCCATGGACCACGCTCGCGGATCAAACCCATCCCTCTCGGTGGTTCTGGAACTGGCCGCAGATCCTGGATACCGTGTCGTCCACGGTCAGGGCGCGTGCCGGGGTGTTCGGTCCCTGGGTGAGTGACCATTTTTACCCGTTCGCTCGCAACTGCAGCACACAGCAGCCCTGGCGGTGCGCAACGATCCCGTTGCTGCTTGGGAAAGACCACCTCGACGCCTTGGACTACCTGGTGTACACCCACGGCACTTGGGCGACGCAGCACGGCGTGCCCTATAGGCTGGAGGAAACCAACACCTCGGCGCGCCAAGGTACTACGGGTGTCAGTGACGTCGAGGCCAGCGCCATTTATGCGCTCGACATGATGTTCCATGTCGCCTGCCCGCAGCCCCCGGATCAGGTGGGTGTCAATGCGAACTGCGCGGTTGGCGGTGTCGGCATGAACCTGCAGAACGCAGCCCGAAACGGAAACACCCATCCCGAGCAGGGCAACGCTTTCTACAACGTCATCTACTTCGACTCTTCTGATGCCATGGGACCGCCGGCCGCCGCGCCCGAGTACTACGGCGCGTTGTTCTTTGCCCACTTCGCCCCGGGGACGACCGGCCTGCGACCTGTTACCGTTACCGGACAGGACGCGGCCAGTGTCTCCGCATGGCGGGTAGAGGCAGGCGCGAATGAGCGTCGTTTGTTCCTTATCAACAAGAGCACCTCGACCGTGACCACAAGCGTCGCAAATGCCGCTCCGGGTTCGCTTGTGAGCAGGCTGGCGTCGTTTGATCCTACTGGAGCGGGCTTGATGCTGGACGCTGCGTCGGCGCAGATCGACGGGCGTCAGGTGGCGGCCGATGGTACTTGGCCCGGTTTCGCCCCCACCGTCCAGAGTCCCGTCGGCGGTGCCATGGATCTCACCTTGGCACCTGGTGAAGCCGTGGCGGTTCGCTCGGGATTGCCGACCGATGTCTCGTCGCGCGTGCGCATCAAGGCCGCTGCATTAGGCGGCGATCCGCGCTCGCAGTTCGTGGCGATCGCCAATTTGGGCAGCTCCGCGATCGATGGACCGCTCTACCTCGTCTTGGACGGGCTCGCGTCAGGCGTCACGCTCGCGAATGCGAATGGCATCGTCGCCAACACGCCGCCTGCGGGCGTGCCCTACATCACAGTGCTCGGTGCGGATCAGTCGATCAGCCCGGGCGTGGCCAAGTCCACTGTGCTGCATTTCTCGACAAGCGGCCCGGCAATCTCTTATTCGTGGCGCGTGCTCGCCGGGCCTGGAGCGCCATAAAGTGTTTTCGACAGAACATGCCCAAAATTCGGACTCGTGATTGCAGTGGCGGCGCCCCCAGCCGGTCCAGGCTACGATTGATCGTGACCGCCGTGACGCCGGACGCCAGGCGGTCGGAGATGAATGACTGCAGCGTACCATCGTGGATTCGGTGTATGTTGAGACTACCGACGTAGGGAATAAGCAGTCGAATGTGCCAAGCGGTGGCCTCGATCGAGCGTTTGTCCTTCGCGTCGGCGAGATAACGTGCCGCGCAGTCCGCGAATGTCGCGCGCCGATTTGCATTGTGCTGAAGCAGCGCTTCGACTCGATCAACCTGTGCTCCGCAATTATTCGATCTGACGTGGACTGACCGCGCAGGACGACTTGAGGCCGGCTGTGGCATGTCCGGCGTGATCGCTCTGGCTCGAATGGGTCTCCGGGTCGTTGCCGATTTGATCGGCTTGCTGTTTCTCGCCCTCAGGCCGCGACGATCAATCGAAGCGGAAAACCTGGTTCTGCGCCGATAGCTTGCGCTCTTCAAGGAGCGTGGAGCAAAGCCCCGACGTATCGATGCCGCCGCTCGGCTAAGCTTTGCTTGGCTCTCCCGGTTATGTGACGCGCGATCGTGCGTGCTTGTCGTCGACCGGAGACGGTTGTGCGCTGGCACCTAGCAGGTTGGCGACTGTTCTGGCGTTACAAGTCGCGACCAGGTCGGGCGTCCATTCCGGTCGAACTGCGGCAGTTCATTCGACGAATGGCAAACGAGAATCCCCTATGGGGCGAGGAGCGCATCGCCAACGAACTGTTGGTCAAGCCCACGTGAACGTGAGCGCACATCCGAGCGCAGACTGGACGCTGAAGCAGTTGCGGGAAGTCATAAGAGAGGAAGGTGCGCATCACTATCTTATCCGCGACTGAGACAAGATCTTCGCCAAGCATCTTGATGACTCGATCAGGGCGTTGGGTATGGAAGTGTTGCGATCGCCAGTGGCGAGTCCGAAAGCGAACTCAATCTGCGAACGCGTGATTGGGACGATACGGAGAGAATGTCTCGACTGGATGATTCCTCTGTCTGAGGAACATTTGCGTTTACTTCTGAAATCGTGGGTGGAACATTACAACCGCGGCTGGCCGCCTAGCATGTTGGGACCCGGCGTACCGGATCCACCGCGGGGCGCTGTAGTAATCCCAAAATCCGAATACCGACATCGACTGTCGGCGGGCGCGCTCGTACTCGCGAAATCGGTTCTGGGCGGCTTGCACCATGAGTACTCGGTCGCAACGGCGAGCGCGTGATCGTTCGCCATTACTAACGTGTCGAAAAAGTTGACAGTCTGTCGCTCTCGAAACATTTTGAAATAAGTATGTCTTTAAGAATCAGCAAAGGGTCATCAACGGTACAATTTGTGCTTGTCATCTACAACTCGCCCTCAGCCCAAACCCAGGACGAGTGTGTCCTTGTGCACGCAGGTTCCATCAGCGCCTACATCGGCGCACTGCGAGGTAGGAGTTCCTGCTATTTAGAAAACGAAAGAGATGGACAATGGAGGAAGAGATGAATGGAATGATAAGACGCAACGCCGGCGCTTGGCGTCGCCTGCTGGTGGCTGCAACGACAGTCGCCGCGGCGATGTTCGTTCCAGCGGCTTTGGCACAGACGGCACCAAAGGATGGGCTATACCTCTATGTATGTCTTCCGGGCAATATTGCGGGTGACCTCACGGAGGGCGGGGCCGGTCTCGTCGTCTTCAACATCGACCAGGGGTATAAGTTCGTCGAACGTATTGCACTGCCGCAGGGCCCATCAACACACGGGCAAACGCCGACGGGAGCCCCAGACGCGCCTAGCTGCAAAGGCATCGATGCGAGCGTTCAGACCGGATTCATTTACCCGCAGATGACGGACCGCCTCCTCGCGGTTGACCTGGCGACGAGCCACCTCACGTGGCAACAGGTGTACGACGGCGGCTGCTGCGACCGCGGCGTCGTGTCGCCTTTTGGCGAGACCCTATGGCTCGCCGGGGTGAATGTGCCGACATGGTATGTCGTCAGTGCATATAACGGGGCATTGATCGACCCGATAAACGAATTCCCCGTCCGTGCTCACAATACCCAGATGTCGCCGCGGGGCGATCAGGTCCTTCTTTCGCCGGCTAACAACATTCTGTACCTGTATGACACGCGCACGCACGAGTTGATCCGCCAGATCGGCCCATTTTTCAACCGGAATCGGCCGTATGTTGTAGATGGACAGTGGAAACGCGTTTATGCTAACAACAATGGCTTTCTCGGCTTTACGGCCGCCGACCTTACAACTGGGCAAATTCTGTATCGGATTGACTACGGCCCCATCCCGTGCGTAACCAGCTCGGGCGCTCATGGAACCTGCGTTCATGGGCTCGCGATGACGCATGATGAGACAGCCATCTGGTTCCCAAGCGCTTCCGAGAACGCGATCATCATCTACGACATGACTGGCCCAACACCCGTTTTCAAGGCTCGGTTGCAAGACCATGGTCCGTCAGGATGGATCACCTGCAGCATCGACGGGAAGCGAATGTATCCTGCATCCGGCACGGTTTACGACACGGCGACGGGCCAGGAGATCACCCGGCTGGTTGACGAGAATGGGGAGTTTGTCTATAGCGAGAAGCTAATGGAGGTGCGCTTCGTGAACGGCAAGCCTGTGCAACTCGGCGACCAGTGGTGCAATGGCCAAGTTGGCGTGGGTTCGTTCGCGCTCAGCGCGAAGTCTCCAGTCTTCGGTCGGACGGCCTACGGTTACGCGCCTCCCGGTTATCAGCTGCCTGCTTGTTTTGTCGACGGCTCATGTAGTCCCGGAAAGTGACCACCGAAAACGAAACTGTCGAGCTGCAGCCGGCGAAACGGTAGGTCGAGCGCAAGCAGGCGTGGGTCGCTGTCCCGCGCCTGCTGAATTTCGACTGCTAAAAAGCAAGACTCATCGCAGCGCCGTGTGCAATGTGTTCACCATTCCTCCGTTCTACGTATCGTCAACAGCGATACCCTTTCGGTTCCCGATTGCATCAGGGACTGCCATGACGATGGCGCGTTGAAGGCGAATAACGGCGTTCCCGCCTGCACGTGCCAGCTCGCCCAGGTGTGACGCAGATCATGCCAGCGAAAGTCCTTGATGTCGGCGCTCTCCAACGCCGCGTACCACGCCTTCATGCTGACCTGCGTGATGCGCTTCCTGTGATAACTGAACACCTACAGCGGATGCTTCCCCAGGCGCTGGCGAACAGCACCGCGTCATGGTTGAGCGGCACCGGGATGGCGCGCCGCGGCTTGGCCTGATCGGGATGAATCCACGCGACCCGTTCTTGGCGCAGAGCGAAAATGCCGAGCATGGCGACGACGACGCCGAGCGCGCAAAGGCTGAGCGGCACAAGCGTCGGTATCGGCATCGCCGAGGACGGCGCGATGAGCAGTAGCGTTGCCGCTTCGGCTGGGAAGATCCTGGGGAGCGGTATGGCTCCCGTTCCGGCCGCGAAGACTAATTCGTAAGTACGTTCCGGATCGGTAATGGTCAGCGTTCCGCCGACTAGAGGAAAAGCGACGTTTATTGGTCCGAATGTGTAGTTATGCCATTCGTGAGCTAAAGCACCCCCGACATCGATGAAAACGCTTCTGGTAATGTCGATAGGATGCCCCGAGATCACTGGATGGCACGTGAGGGTGCCGCGGAACGGGCCCCTATCCGGAGCTCCAGGATACCAAATCAGAACGATTTGCGACTGAACGTTAACGAACGACACGCCGCTGGCGTCGTTCGGTACGCCCGGCGTAAGCGTTACCGTACCGCTACCGCCGGTCGGGTTCGACATGATCGTATCCGGACCGATCGTGACCATATCGCAAAAATTGGCAAACGGGACCGAGACTGGCGTCTGCGCAGAAGCCCGTTCGATGCTCGTCCAGAACACCATCGATGCCGCGGCGAGCGCGATTAGGCGTAGCAGGTAGGTCCCCAGGAGCAGGAATGCGGAGGTAGGTCGTATAGGCACTCCAAGGAACCCCTAGGCAACTCCAAGGCAGCGAACGCAGAGTTGAAGTTTGCGTGGGAATGCGGCAATAGAGATTGATCAACGTCAACAAACGTTGCCATCACGAACAATGGGAACACGGATAGGAATGCCATACTATCCAAGAGCCTGCCACGGGTGATAACTCCAATCACCGGTTGCTGCGTTCCTACGGCCAGGCGAAGTGAGTTCGCGTCGTTTGCCTGCGGGGGCACCGTCCCGTAAGGCACCGCAGTATTCACAAGCTGTTGTCCGTTCGATGACAGCAATATGACGCTGATCCAATTCGGCTGGGTCGCAGCCGCTGCCGCCAAATCGCGATGTATCTGTGCGAAGTCGTTTCTCTCGATATTGGAAATTGCAGTCAGCAGCTTCAGCGATTCGATATCTCCCTTCACCTCCGCATCAACAGCACTCATAAACGCGCGGTTGCGGTCCTTTACCGCTCGCACAAAGTTTTCCTGATCGTGCAGGATTGGCAGGCCGGAGATAACTGCCGCAAAAATAATTAGGGAAAGGGAACTCTTACGTTAAGATCCTGGCCTGACGGGTCCGAGCGGGATGCCGGACATCTGTATGGTCGCTGCTGATGTGCGCCTCAACGCTTGACGATCACGACCTCGAGGTACTCGCTCGGCAGCACCAGTGTACTGTCACCCGAGCGGTTGCTGCGCTCCATGAGGGTCAGGAGGTCCTCGGTGAAGGCGGCCTGCTTCCCTGCATCGAGGGCGCCGAAAGTCTTGTTCATTGGACCGTAGTAAGTGCGAAAGACTTCGATCCAGTGTGCTGGCGAACGGTAGCGGAATGCGAACTCGCGGCTCGTGGTTCGGATTTCCTTCGCTGTCTTACCGAAAAGATCGTCGAGCCTTGTTTTCGTCCCCCACAGTGCTGGTGACTTGACCCCCGGCGGCGGCGGGATGTACTTGCCGATCGTCTTGAACAGCTGTCCGATAAAGCTCTCGGGTGTCCAGTTCGCCAGACCGATCTTGCCGCCGGGCTTGCAGACGCGCGCGAGTTCGGTCGCCGCCTTGTCCTGGTTCGGGGTGAACATCGCGCCGAAGGTTGACATCACCACGTCGAACGACGCGTCGGCGAACGGCAGGTTCTCGGCGTCGGCTTCCTGGAACTGGATCGGGTGACCTTCGGCCAGCGCGCGCGCCTTCCCGGATTCGAGCAGCGAGGACACATAATCGGTGGAGGTCACATCGCACCAGCGGCGCGCGGCTGCAAGCGTGGCATTGCCGTTACCGGCCGCGACGTCGAGCACGCGGCTGCCTGCGCGCAGGTCGAGCGCCTCGCACAGGTTCTCACCGACAATCTGCAGCGTGGTCCCGACGACGGCGTAGTTGCCCGTGGACCAGGCGGCCTGCTGACGGGTCTTGACTGCAGCGAGATCGATGACGGGAAAGGCGGAAGTGACTGCGGACATGGCGCTACTCCTGATAATGTAGATGGATAACGTCTTTTGGTGTCGGGTGACACTAGGACGCGGCGTTCTAGGCAAACATGAGTGGCGTTGCGGAATCCTTTGACGATGAAAGAGAGAGTTCCATCGCACATCAACGCTGCACGAGGAGAGCACTCTATCGTCGGGATACGGCAGGTCGATTTCGCGGGAAGGGGGGATTTGTTTCGTTTGTTGCGCCTTCGCGATGCAGGTCGTCTTCCGGCTCCGGGGCAGCGTTCGCAGCGTTCTGAACTCGACCCTCTCCGGCCTGTTAGACGTACTCGGAAGCAGGCCGTAAGGCGAACGACACTGAGGTATCACGTCCCCGAATGCACGGAGATCCACATTTAAAAAGCAACCATTGGATCACTTCATCAGCGCGCAACAACACTGCTTGCGGCATAGACAGACCAAGCGCCTTGGCTGTTCGTAAGTTAACCACCAATTCGAACTTTGTCGGCCGCTCTACCGGCATATCGCCGGGATTTGCGCCTTTGAATATCCTGCCGACGAAATTCGCTGCCCGGTAAAACAGCTGGAGGTAGTCCACCCCGTACGACATTAATCCTCCCGCATCGACGAACTCCCCGGCTGGATACATCGTCGGCAATCGGTGCCGTGCCGCAAGGTCCACGATGTTACTGGCTCTTTTCCGGGCGCGGAGAAGATTTGTGTCTTGAAGACGCTTGGCGCAGCACTTCGGCGATTTCCTTGTAGTCTTGCGCCTGTTCTTCGGCGATCTGGAGTATGGTCTTGCCGCGCGTATGAGCGCCGAACCCTGGCATAGTGGGGTCGGCGCCCTTTTCCAACAGAAGCTTCACTATTTCCAAGTGCCGTTTTGAAGGCCGATCGCAGATCTGCGTAGCCCTGGCGAGCGGCGTGACGCCATTGTTGTCCTTTGCGTCGATCACCGCACCTTTCTCCAGCAGTAGCCGGATCATCGCTATATGT
Source organism: uncultured beta proteobacterium (assembly GCA_963816915.1). Lineage (GTDB taxonomy): Bacteria > Pseudomonadota > Gammaproteobacteria > Burkholderiales > Casimicrobiaceae > PALSA-1003. The sequence continues at coordinate 623,017 of CAWFMK010000001.1, read as the reverse complement.
CCATGCTGCGCGGCCCTAGCGAGCGGTGTGACACCATCGTTGTCCTTTGAATCGACCTCCGCACCTTCCTTTATCAGCAAAAGTACAGCTTCTACGTGTCCTTGCTGCGCGCCCCGTGCGAGTGGTGTAACACCATTGTTGTCCTGGCCGCCAACCATCGCGCCTTGCTCTAGCAGCAGCTGAACCAACTCGGTATTTCCATTGAAAACAGCGGTCGAGAGCGGTGTGGCACCGTCGTCGGCAGCGGCTTCGATCGCTGCGCCTTTTTCCAGAAGAAGCCTTACGATTTCAACGTGCCCCTCCTGTGCGGCGATATAGAGCGGCGTGGCACCACGCGCCTCCAACGGACTTTTTGCCCGCAGGAGCTTTACTACCTCAGGATTCGAGTAGAACGCAGCGGTCGTTAGCGGCGCGCCACGATAATTGGCCTTGGTATCGATCGAAGCGCCCTTCTCCAGTAGGAGCCTCACCATTTCCAGATGCCCTTCCTGCGCAGCTACTGCAAGCGGCGTGGAACCGTTACCATCCTTGACATTAATCTCGGATGGATCGTCCATGAGCACCAAGGCAGCTTGTGCCACATCTCCCGCCTTTGCGGCGTCATGTAGCGGCAATGCGTATGACAGGCAGGAGCCAAAGCCAAGAAAAAGCAGAAATGCAATAGGTGCCAAGCTGACAAACATGGTCTTTGTATACCTTGTCAGTCCCATTCGAGTGACGCGTTCCTGCTTGTCATCTTATTTCATATTGGGGGAGCCAGCGATCCTGCACTTGCCCTGATCGAACGGAGCGTTCGCATGGGCCATACCGATGCCTGGCCGTGCAACGCGTGCACGGTGCTGTCACGTCTGGTGCAAAAGTATCAGGCGAGCATCGGACCTACTGTCGGGCGACTGCTCGGGCTAGCGAGGCCGACCACTTCTTTCCGGGACTTCCCGAACCAGGCTCGGTAGGCGTCGTTGGCGAAAACGCATATCTGATTGATATCCCAGTACGCCACCATCGCATCGAGGTGATCGACGAGATTCAGGAGGACCTCGCACAGTTGCTTGGAGTCTGGAGGATGGTTGCTCGTATCCGGCTGCATCATCTCGTCAGTGGCACTAGCTAGTGGATACTCGTGGTGAGGTCGCGGTCTTGCAAATGGCCCATTCCAGGCTCTGGACAGCTTCTGCTCCTTTCATCGCAAGCACTTTGACAATCGTCAATGGGCAGAACTTGAATACCATCCTAAAGCCATTATCACGAGCCTGTCACCGCTTTGATCGGACGCAAACCAACAAAGATGGTTCGGTAAACATCTACTTCAAGCCGAAAGCTTCTCCGGGTAAAGTATCGAACCGGGTGCCTACCCACGCCTCTGGCAAGTTCGAGGTCCTATTGCGCCGCTACGGACCGGAGAAGCGGTTTTTCTTCGATGCGCTGGTGAGAAGGGCCATCCTCACTGCGACCAATCGGCATGAGGAGCCTCAGGAGCAGGGACCGCGTAGGGGAGAAAAGGCCACGCGCTATGCAGGTCAACCGTACTTGGAGGTTCATGGTGAATGAGGCCCTTCCCATTATGCTTCTCATCCTCCTCGCATCCATGTCCGGACGACCCGCGTCTGCTGCGGAGACCGCGTCCAACGAAATGGACGAGCTCGCATCCGCGAAAGGTTGTTATCTTTGCCACCGCGCTAAGCCCGCAAAGCGGAATCCGGATGATCTGCTGCCGTACGCCCCCTCATGGCAAGACATCGCGCAAAAGTACGCGCGCCAGACGGATGCGGAGGATCGTTTGACGCAGATTGTGCTCGAGGGCTCGGGTAACAACGGCAAGCAGCAACATTGGAAAGGCAAGGTCAGCGACGTTGGCATGTTGCCGAATATGCAAGAGATCAACGAGAGCCAGGCGAAGCGCCTCGTGCACTGGATTCTTTCTTTCGCACGATAGCCAGGTAGCGTCGCGAACGAAATAGCAACGCCGACAACCTTGCTGGCGGTCAGTCTGCCGATCCACGCCGCCTCCTCCGGGACACAAGATCGGCGGCCGGATAGTCATTCCGATAAGGATCGATCGCCGCGTCCAGGAATTGCAGCGGATGACATCACCCCCCACTAACACGCGTTGCTTTGCATGCTGGATTCAGCCGCTGAGGGCACGGTACCGCCAAGCGAAGCAGGGCGCCGCGGCGCCCATGCTGGCCGGTTGTTACTCATCGAATCGATGACTACCAAGTACTTTCAAGTCGCTCTATTCCGACAGCTACTTCGATCGAAATGCCTTCGACCGCATCTATGGCGGGAATAAGTACCGCATTCTGAAGCGCCACGCTCGATCCTCCCCATCGAATGGCTGCTGTAGGAGGCGCCATCGTATCTCCGCCCTGGCCGCAGGAGACAAGGGCGCTGCGGTCGCCGCAATTGCAACGCAACAGGGGCGTTCACCATCCTCCTTACAGTCGTGATCCCGGTCACAACGGCATAGAATTGAGTCGTCGCTGTTCCGCACGGAGCGCTGCCCGCGATGATGTCCTTCACTTCGGAATCGCTCGTCCCCGCAACGCACAGGCGCTGGGTGCATCGGCTTTTCTACGCCGTCGGTACGATCGCGCTCCTCGTGCTGGCTGTCTGGGTCGCGGTTCCGCCGATTGCGCGCGCGCAGCTCGAGACGCGGCTGACCGAGGTGCTCGGCCGCACGACCACCGTGGAATCGGTCGCGTTCGATCTCTACGCGCTGCGCCTCGTCGTACGCAATCTCGTGATCGCCGACAAGACGGCGCAACGTCCGCTGTTCGCGCTCGATGAGCTCGTCTTGGACGTGTCCGCCGCGTCGCTCTGGTACCGGGCGCCGGTGTTCGACGGCGTCAAGCTGACGCGGCCCCGCGTGCTGCTCGCGCGCGAGCGCGACGGCCGCTACAACGTGCAGGACCTGGTCGACCGCGCGGTGGCCCCGCGCCCACCCGGTCCGCCGCCGCAATTCTCTTTCAACAACATCGAGATCGAGGACGGCGCGATCACGCTGGACGATCGCCTCGCCGACCGCCGGCACGAGATAGCCGCTCTGACCATCGCCGTGCCGTTCGTGTCGTCGCTTTCGTACGCCACGGATATTCGCGTCATGCCGCGCATGGAAGGCACGCTCAACGGCTCCCATTTCGCGTTGAAGGGCTCGGCGACGCCGTTCGCGGAGCGCCGTGAAACGACGCTCGATATCGACCTCGACGCGCTCAAGCTTCCACCCTACGTCGCTTACCTGCCGTCGCGGCCGACGCTCGATCTCGCCGACGGCGCACTGACCACGCGCCTGACGATCGCGTTCGTCGAGCAGGGTCCGACCGACCGCCGGCTCGAGCTGCGCGGCAATGCGCAGCTGGACGGGCTGGCGATCAAGCGGCGCGATGGCACGCGGCTCGTGGCGGCGGATCGCATCACCGTCGCGCTGGATCGCGTGCAGGTGTTCGACCGGCAGGCACGCATCGCGTCGGTCGCGATCGATGCACCGCGCGCCGACATCAGGCGGCTGGCCGACGGTACGCTCGAGCTGGCGCGCACAATCTCGGATACGCCGCGCGAAACCGCACGCCCGGGTCCGTCATTGGCGCGCGAGACGCCCGCGGCGCCGGAACGGCCGTGGCAGCTTTCGATCGGAAAGCTCTCGATCGATCACGGAACGATCGCGCTCGCCGACGAGTCTTCCGGTTTCCGCTCGACGCTCATCGATGTGAAGCTCGACGCGACAAGCCTGTCGACCGCGCCGGGTGACAAAGCGCACGTCAAGCTCGCTTTCGTCTCGGATGACCGTATCGCATCGTTCTCCGGCGAAGCGGACGTCGACTCGACGACGCACGCAGCAACCGGCCGCTTCGAGTTCGCCAAATTCTCGCTGGGGCTGCTGTTTCCGTACTACGGCGAGGTGCTTGATGTCGACGTGCAGAAGGGCTCGCTCGACCTCGCCGCCCGCTTCAGCGTCGATCCAGGCGGCAACCTCACGTTGAGCGACGGCGTGGGCACGATCTCCGAGCTGTCGCTCGCGTTGCCCGGCAACCGCAGCCCGCTGTGGCGCGTACCAACCCTCACGGCAACCGGCGTCGACGTCGACGTCCGCGCGCGCAAGGTGACATTCGGTGAACTGAAGAGCCGCGGCCCGGCGCTTCGTGTGGTCCGCGAACGCGATGGCTCGCTCGAGTTCGCCCGAGTCCTGAAGCCCGGCCAAGCCAAGGACGTGAAGACCTCCGGCGCGGAGTGGACGTTCGCCGCGACCAAGGCCTTGACCGAGCACGGCGCCATTGACTTCGAGGACCGCGTGCCGACCCCTGCGGTGAAACTCGCGATCCGCGACGTCGATCTTCTCGCCAGCGACCTGTCGAACGCGCGCGGCGCGAAATCGCAGTTCAAGCTCAGCGGGCGCATCGGCGAGCATGGGCGGGTCGCCTTCGCGGGACCGGTCGCGACCCGGCCGCTGTCGCTGTACGGCACGCTGGAGGCGTCGCGACTCGCGCTGGTCGCGTTGAAGCCCTATTTCGAGCACGAAGTCAACGTCGTCGTCACCAACGGCGTATTTGCTGCGAAGGGACAGGTCGAGATGGACGTTCCCGACGGCGCTGCGGTGCGTGGCTCGTGGAAAGGAGAGATGAAGGTCACCGACTTCGCTTCGTTCGACAAGCCGACGTCGTCCGATCTTGCACGCTGGAAATCGCTGGTGGTCGAAGGCATGGACATCACGAGCGAACCGTTCCATGCCGTCACCGGTCGCATCGCCCTCGAGGACTTCTACGCGCGCGTCATTGTCTATCCGGACGCCACGATCAATATCGCCAGACTGGTAACACCGGGGGCGAGCCCGGAACCCGCGCCCGATGCGAAGCCGGCGTCGCCTGCCGGCCGCGACACTCCGAGCGAAGCGCTGCCGGTGTCGATCGGCCGCATCGAGCTGGCGCGCGGCAACGTGGTCTTCTCCGACCTGTTCGTGAGGCCGAACTACTCAGCCAACCTCACTGACGTCGCGGGTAGTGTCTCGGCGATGTCGGCAAAACAGCCCGGTGACGTTGTGCTCACCGCGAGCGTCGACGGCATCGCGCCCGTCGAGGTGCAGGGACGCATCGATCCGTTCGCTAGCGAGCTCTCGCTCGATCTCACCGGCAAGGCACGCGACATCGAGCTGCCGCCGCTGTCGCCCTACTCAGTGAAATACGCAGGGTACGGCATCGAGAAGGGCAAGCTCACGTTCGACGTGCGCTACCGCGTCGAAAACCGCAAGCTCGCCGCGGAGAATCGACTCGTGCTCGACCAGCTTACGTTCGGCGAGCGCGTCGAGAGTCCCACTGCCACGAAGCTGCCGGTACTGCGCGCGGTGGCTTTGCTCAAGGACCGGCACGGTGTGATCGACATCCAGCTGCCGATCTCGGGGTCGCTTGACGATCCCCAGTTCTCCGTCGGCGACCTCATCGGCCGCGTGATCGTCAACCTGATCACGAAGGCGGTGACGGCACCGTTCGCGCTGCTGGGTTCCGCGTTCGGAAGCGGCGAGGAGCTGTCGACGCTCGCATTCGCGCCGGGCAGCGCGTCGATCGCGGCCGACGCTCAGAAGCACATCGACACGCTAGGCAAGGCGCTCGCCGATCGCCCCGCGCTCAAGCTCGACATCGGCGGACGCGCCGATCCCGCGACCGATCGCGACGCGCTTCGGCACGCCGCGGTGGAGACCGCCGTCCGTGGCGAGAAGATGAAATCGCTCGCCGCGTCCGGCAACGCCCCGGCATCGATCGACGAGGTCACGATCGGCGCAGCGGAGCGCAATCGCTGGCTCACCGAGGCATATCGTTCGGCGCAGCTGCCCGACCGTCCCCGCAACGCGCTAGGCATGTTGAAGGACGTCCCGCCCGCTGATATGGAGGCGATGCTGCTCGCCGAAGCGAAGATCGACGACGACGCTCTGCGTCAGCTCGCGAGCCGGCGCGCGCAGGCGGTCAAGGACGCGATCGTCGCGACCGGCGTTCAGAGCGACCGTCTGTTCCTGATCGCGCCCCGTCTCGGCAACGAGGCAGGCGGCGTGAAAGGCGTGGACAGTGAGACGCCGGGTACGCCCGCGCGCGTCGACCTCGCGCTGCGCTGAGAGACCCTGGCCGAAGTTTGCGCAGGCAATTCGCAGTCTGAGACCAGACCAAAAAGGAAGGTACGCTCGGGAAAAGTGCGTCCGGGTGCCGCAATACATATTCGAGCGTGAGCGGGCCGATGGGAATCACCAGATCGATACGGTTGCTGCATGTTGCTCTTGCAAAAATTGGCGCATCCGCATGCTGTGCTCGACTGTCGGGAAGCGCGTGGAATCGAGGAACTCTGTGTACAGTTCCACACGATCGGCGGCTTGCGCGGCAAGGGAGCGCATCGATTTCCCGGTTGGGTGGAATTTACGCCAATCTGCGTCTCTCCGCTCTGCGCAACGCCTTACCGATCCGCGACGCTCAGAGATCGGATCTGCCCTTTGAATGATTGCACGAGGAAAGTAGCAAAGGTCTCGACCGAAGGCCCGAGCGAGCGATCACGCCGCTTCAAGATACCGATTCGCCGGGTGAGAGCACGCTCGCTAAGCCTTCTGTATATGAGGTCTTTTGCACTCTGAATCTCTAGCGACGCAGTTGGCAACACGGTTACGCCCAGCCCGGCGCGAACAAAACCGATTGCCGTTGACATGAACGCGACTTCGTACGCGGGGAAGAAGGATTCTCCTTTATGGCGCAGCGCATCTTCGATAATGTGTCTGACGCTGCTGTTGCGGTCCATTAGAATTATAGGGTACTCGGAGAGCTGTTCGAGTCGAAGCTTGTTGACCGTCTCCAGGGGATGCCCGGGAGGAAACACAGCGGCCATGTGATCGGTCGTCAATATCGAAAAACTGAGTCGCGCATCGCCGATGATCGGGCTCGATATTGCGAAATCCACTTCGTCGGCGTTCAACATGCCGACGATGGTGTCTGCAATCGCATCCTTCAAAACGATTGAAATCCGTGGGTACTTAGCGCGAAATAGCGCGATCGCCGATGGCAGCACGGTCGCCGAAACGGACGGTAATGCTGCTATGACTGCACGCCCGGCTATGCCCGCTGCTATATCCTTGCCCTGACCGATCAACGCGTCCGTATCACCGAGAATCCGGTCGACTGCGGGCAGCATGTCGCGTGCAATGCGCGTCAGATGCACGGACCGAGTCGTACGGTCGAATAACTTCGCCCCCAAGGATTGTTCGAGCTGAGCAACTCGCGCGCTCAGCGCCGACTGAGTCGTGAACAACGCTTCCGCAGCGCGGGTGAAGCTGCCATGTCGCGCTACGGCCGCAAAGGCTCGTAATTGAAGATAGCTGACTGACATGCTATTTACCGATCAATATCTTGTGCGAAGTCCCGTGCCAGGGCAACTTCTTCAGAACGCTGCTCAACAGTGGCGATTTACCCACGGGTGCGGGTGCCCAACCATTCCTCGCAATCGAGATTTATAGATTATTACGATAACTATAATCGAAATTATTCGTTTGCGGCTTCAAATAAAAGCGACTTAAATTGTCGCAGCCCCGGCATGCCGAACAGCGACCAAACGCGGACGCAGGCCCCCATATTGATTTGAAGAGGAGAAGAGCATGGGTTGGATATCCAAACACGCTGGCAAGCGCGCGCTGGCGATGCTTGCAGTCACGACGCTTGCGAGCTTCGCGGCCGAGGCGAAGGTTACGAAAATCACGATCACGACCCGCGAATCCCCGACCTACAGCGGCCAATCGTTCGGGTCAGTCGGCCAGTACGAAAAGATCATCGGTACCGCGCAAGGTGAGCTCGACCCCGCCGATCGACACAATGCGCTGATCCAGGATATCAGCCTGGCGCCTCGAAATGCGAATGGCAAGGTGACCTACACGGCAACGTTCACCCTGATCAAGCCGATCGACGCATCGAAGGGGAACGGCGTCCTCTTCTACAACGTGGTGAACCGAGGCAGTCGGAACTTCCCGTACAGCATCGGTGGCGACCCTGGCGATGGCTTCATGCAGAACCGCGGCTACACGCTCCTGTGGAGTGGCTGGCAGGGCGACGTCGCGCCGGCCGCGAACAATGGCAACGAAACCGTGCAGGTCCCCGTGGCGAAGAACGCCGACGGGTCGCCGGTTACCGGGCCCGTCATTTTCCGGTTCTGGAACGAACCCGCGGGCACGACCACGATCGCACTCACGACGATTCCGCCCGGCGCGTTCACGAACAACGTCTACCAGCCGCTCACGCTCGATACCACCCAGGCGCGGCTCGAGACGCACACGCACGAGACGCCGAACGGCGTCGATGGCACAATCACGCAGATCCCGAGCACGGACTGGGCATGGGCGGATTGCCGCACCGTTCCCTTCCCCGGCACGCCGGATCCGACGCGCGTGTGCCTGAAGAATGGCACCGATCCTGCGCTCCTGTACCAGCTCGTATATACCGGCAAGGATCCGCTGGTGCTGGGAGTAGGTCTCGCCGCGCAACGTGACGTCATCTCGTTCTTTCGATACGAGGTGTCGGATGCCTCCGGCACCGCGAATCCCCTGGCCGGCGGCACATCGCACGTTCTCGCCGAAGGCACATCGCAGGCGGGTAACGAGCTCAAGACATTCGTTCACCTAGGCTTCAACGAGGACGAGTCCGGACGCACGGTGCTCGAAGGCATGAACGATTACATCGCCGCGCGGCAGACGCCAACCAACTTCCGCTTCGCGTTCCCGGGCGGCGCCGGAACGTTGACCGAGCCCGGTAGCGAGCCGGTGCTCTGGTGGGAGGACTACACGGACGTGCAGCGTGGGCGCACCACCGCCGGCATGCTCGACCGCTGCCGTGCGACGAACACGTGTCCGAAGATCATGGAGACATTTGGGGCGACCGAGTTCTGGGACCTTCGGATGTCCCCGGGCCTTATCGGCACGCGTGCCGACGTCGATATCCCGCTGCCTTCCAACGTGCGTCGCTATTACTTCCCCGGCACCACACATGGTGGTGGTGGCGGCGGTTTCAACCTAAACCAGAATATCGCGGGCGGCTGTGTGCTGCAGTCGAATCCGAATCCCGAAAGCGACCAGCAGCGCGCGCTGTTCGTCGCGCTCACCGATTGGGTTGTGCGCGGCATCGACATGCCTCCAAGCGTGTATCCCACGCTCGCGGCCGGCACGCTCGTACCCGCCAACAAGGCCGCGATGGGGTTCCCCAACATTCCCGCAATTCCCGTCGATGCACCGAACGGCATCGTGAACTCGGTGAACGACTACGACTTCGGCTCCACGTTCATCTACAACGACATGTCCGGTGTGATCTCGCGCGAGCCTCCCATCGTCAAGCAGGTGATTCCGACCTACGTCGTCAGGACGAACAGCGACGGCAACGAGGTAGCGGGCGTTCCATCGATCCTGCATCAGCTGCCACTCGGGACGTACCTTGGCTGGAACGTGACCGCGTCGGGCTTCTTCAAGAACCAGATCTGCGCGTTCACGGGCGGCTACGTGCCATTCGCGCAGACGCTTGCGCAGCGGCTTGCAAACGGTGACCCGCGGCCATCCATCGAGGAGCGCTATACAACGGTCGGCAACTACCAGTTCGCCGCGAGCATGATTGCGAAGCGGCTTATCGCGCAACGTTTCCTGCTCGTCGAGGATGGGCAGCGGGTGGTGAGCCAGGCGCTCCAGCAGATGACCGCCAGCGGGCTGCTGCCGCTACGCTGACGATGCGGAGCGCCGCAACGGGCGTCGCGCCCCTGCTTGAAGTGCAGGGCGTGACGCTCCAGTACAAGACTCGAGAGCACCTTGTCACCGCGACATATCGTGTCGATTTCAGCGTATTTCCATCGGACCGTTTTGTGTTGCTGGGTCCTTCGGGTTGCGGAAAATCGACACTGCTCAAGGCAGTCGGCGGATATATGCTTCCGATCGAGGGCGAGATTCGCCTCAAGGGTCTGCCGGTCACGCGGCCAGGTCCTGACCGAATGATGGTGTTTCAGGAATTCGATCAGCTATTGCCCTGGAAGACCGTCAAGGAGAACGTCGCGTTCGCACTCACCGCGAGCGGCAAGCAACAAGGCAAGGCCGCCACCGACAAGGCGCTCGAGTACCTTGAGAAGGTCAACCTCAGCAAGTTCGTAGACAGCTACCCGCATACGCTGTCCGGAGGTATGAAGCAGCGGGTCGCCATCGCACGCGGCATGGCGATGGAGCCCGACGTGCTGCTCATGGATGAGCCCTTTGCGGCGCTGGATGCGCTAACGCGGCGCAAGATGCAGGATGAGCTCCTGCAATTGTGGGACGACACGCAGTTTACAGTCCTGTTTGTCACGCACTCGATACCGGAGGCCATCAAGATTGGTAATCGGATTCTTTTACTGTCGCCGCATCCGGGCCAGGTAAAAGCTGAAATCGACAGCTTGCCGCGAAACCGGTCTGAGTCCGAAGAAGCCAAGGTACTGGAGACGAAGATCCACGACATGCTGTTTGCCGACGAAGTGGAAGAGGAAGAGCCCGCTCATGTCTGACGTGGTGACCGGGCGGCCCGACATATATCGCGAGCTGGTGGATTCCTCGCGCTTCGGGGTCGTGCAGAAACCGTTGTCAGCATGGGAGCGCATCTATAACCAGGGTGGCGTGCGAAAAGCGTTCATCCTCCTGTTGCTCGCCGTGGTTTGGGAAGTTTATGCACGGTTACTCGACAACCCCCTATTGTTTCCGACCTTCACAGCGACCATCCACGCGTTCGTCGACGGAATTGTCGGAGGTGGGCTGCTTGGCAAGGCCTGGACATCGATCAAGGTGCTGCTGATTGGGTACACAGCAGGTATTTTTCTCGCAGCGTTGCTTACGATGCTGGCCATCACGTCCCGCTTCGGCACCGATTTTCTGGAAACCCTGACATCGATGTTCAACCCACTGCCAGCGATCGCATTGTTGCCGCTCGCGCTGATTTGGTTCGGACTCGGCAATGGCAGCTTGGTCTTTGTACTGATCCACTCGGTGCTATGGGCCGTTGCGTTGAACACGCACTCTGGCTTTCGTTCGGTATCCAATACGCTGCGAATGGTCGGACGCAACTACGGCCTGAATGGGCTGGCTTACGTCGGCAAGATTCTGATTCCGGCGGCGTTTCCGAGCATCCTTACCGGCCTCAAAATTGGTTGGGCGTTTGCGTGGCGGACGCTGATTGCAGCGGAACTTGTTTTCGGTGTCTCGTCCGGATCCGGCGGACTTGGCTGGTTCATTTACGAAAACAAGAATCAGCTGGAGATTCCCAATGTATTCGCCGGTCTGTTCACGGTTATCCTTATCGGCCTTATTGTTGAGAATTTCATCTTTCGCACTATCGAGACACGCACCGTGAAGAAGTGGGGGATGCAACATTGACGCAACTGAAGAGCATTCCTGACATTGCGGTAGCGGAACAACGATCTGAAATGGAATGGAGAAAGACTATGTTATGGACGCGTCGCGCGCTGGCCGCGCTACTACTCGGCACTATCGTCAACGTTGCCTGTGCAGAGGTGAGCGAGATTAATGTTGCACAGCAGTACGGAGTGAGTTTTCTGCCGCTGATGGTCATGGAGCGCGAGAAACTAGTGGAGAAGCACGGCAAGGCCCTGGGACTTGCGGATCTCAAGGCCAACTGGGTGAGCGTCGCGGGCCCAAGTGTGATGAACGACGGAATCATCAGCGGCGCCATTCAGTTCATAGCCGTTGGTGCACCGTCTCTCATTACGTTGTGGGACAAGACCAAGAACAACGTCAAGGTCATGGGCGTGTCGGCGATGACGACCTACCCGCTATACCTCAATGTTCGCAACCCCAACATCAAGTCCATCAAGGACTTCAGCGATCAGGACAAGATCGTCGTCCCCTCGATAAAAGTATCGACGCAGGCCATCATGTTGCAGATGGAAGCGGCCAAGGTCTTCGGAGAGGCGAACTATGCCAAGCTCGACCCGTTTACGGTGGGCCTTTCACATCCCGACGGATTGTTGGCGCTGACCAACAAGTCAGGAGGTGTCGACGCGCACTTCACTTCGTCGCCATTTCACGAGCAGGAGATGAAGCTTCCGGGCGTCCGTACGCTCACTACCAATTATGAAATCCTCGGCGGTCCGGCGACGGCGGTGGTCATTGCCGCATCGGCAAAGTTTCGGGACGCCAATCCAAAGGCTTACCAAGCGTTCTACGACGCGCTTGGTGAGGCCATTGCGACCATCAACAAGGATAAGCGCGCGGCCGCCAAGGTTTACCTCGAGCAAGCCAAGGATACCAAGGACAGCGTCGACGATATTTACGCGATGATCAGCGCAAGCGATTACCACTACACGCTAACTCCACAGAAGGTTGGTGCAACCGCGGATTTCATGTACAGAATCGGTTCGATCAAGACTAAGCCAACGTCATGGAAGGACCTGTTCTTCCCAGAGGTTCACACCCTGCCTGGCGACTAACATGCCACGTTCAAGAAGCGTACGGATCGGTAGCGGCGCCGGTTTCAGCGGGGATCGACTGGAGCCGGCGGTTGTGCTGGCGGAGAGCGGCGACCTGGACTACCTCGTGCTCGAGTGCCTTGCCGAGCGGACGATCGCGCTTGCACAGCTAAGGAAGCGCCGCGATCCTTCGGCAGGGTACGATCCTTTGCTCAAGCGACGAATTGAAATGCTTCTGCCGATCATCAAGCGAAATGGCGTCAAGCTGATCAGCAATTTCGGGGCCGCGAACCCCTTAGGCGCGGCAGACGAAATTCTGGCGATAGCGTGTGAGCAGCACATACCGATCAAGGTCGCGGTCGTCCTCGGCGATGACGTGCTTGACCGCATATCACCGGATCGCATTGCGCTCGAGACGGGAGGTCCGCTGTCCGCATTCGGCGATCTCGTTTCGGCAAACGCTTATCTCGGAGCCGAGGCGCTGCTCCCGGCGCTCGCTTCCGGGGCGGATATTATTGTCACCGGCCGCGTGGCAGATCCATCCTTGTTCGTCGCGCCGATCGCGCATCATTTTGGATGGAGCATGACGGATCTCGACAGGGTTGCTCGCGGCACCGTCGTAGGCCATTTGCTCGAGTGCGCGGCGCAGCTTTGCGGAGGCTATTTCGCCGATCCTGGAATCAAGGACGTGCCTGGGCTTGCCTACGTGGGATTTCCCTTCGCTGACGTCGATCAGGAAGGCAATGCTCAGCTAGGCAAGGTGGAGGGCACCGGTGGGATCATCACGCTGGCGACCGTCAAGGAGCAACTGCTGTATGAAGCCAGTGACCCGGGACGCTACGTAACCCCGGACGTAACGGCGGATTTTCGCCAGGTAACGTTGCAGCAAATCGGGCCCGATCGCGTCGCCGTTCGAGGCGGACGGTCGAGCGGCAGATCTCCGACACTCAAGGTCAGCGTGGGTTACGTCGCCGGCTTTGTGGGCGAGGGCGAGATGAGCTATGCGGGAAGGAACGCGCCGGCGCGCGCACGGCTGGCGGGTGAAATTATCCTGCAACGCTTGCAACCTGCATTTCCCGATATTCGAGTTGATCTGATAGGCAGCACTTCGTCGCATGGCAGGTCGTTCGATGCGCAGGAAAATCCCTTTGAGATCCGGTTGCGAGTGGCGGCGCGGGCCGGGACGGCAGAGCAGGCCGCGATCGTAGGCGAAGAGGTTGAAGCGCTGTACCTCAACGGTCCCGCCGGCGGGGGCGGTGCACGCAAATGCGTGACCGAGCAGGTCGGCATAGTGTCCACGCTCATCGACCGAGCCGAAGTTACCGCATCTGTCACGGTCAAGGAGTGGTCGAATGAGCCGACGACTGTATGACATCGCGCATTGCCGGGCAGGCGACAAGGGTAATACCTCCATCCTGTCCGTCATTGCGTATCGACAACAGGACTATCCGCTGCTCGTTGAGCGCGTTACCGCTGCGGCTGTCGCACGACACATGGCCGGCATCGTCGCCGGTGACGTTCATCGCTACGAGCTTCCCAATCTTGGCGCGCTGCAGTTCGTGTGCGAGCGTGCCTTGAACGGTGGCGTGACGACGTCGCTCGCGCTTGACGCTCATGGCAAGTCGCTTTCTTTCGCACTTCTGGAAATGATCATAGACGAGTGACAAGCCGCTTGCGGCGCGGCTCGCACGTCCAAGATTCACGATGGCGCGGTCAGCTGCTACGGATTGGCTAGCCGCCGGCTCGCGCAGCATTACAACGCCGGTCGCCTGCAGGTGGCCACGATCTCGTTGCGCAAAGTTGTGCGGGTGATCGTCGCTTTTTGGCATTTAGTTCTTTATTCGATGACTGTCATCAAAAATGTTCGTTAGCGTTTCGGAAGCAGGTGGTATTAAATCCTGCCACGACTGCCGAGCAACTTGCCCATTCGTTTGTCAGCGTAACAGGAGGAAGGAATGATTACTTACACTCGCGGCACTGTCGTCACTACATTGTCGCTGCTAGCTCTAGGCATTTCGGCCGTAGCGTCTGCGACTACGCCGGAAATCGTAGTGCTGTCCAACCGTGCCGACTTGATCTCCGGCGGTGACGCGTTAGTCGAAATCCGGGTTCCGGGCTATTTAAACCCCGCCCAAGGGGTCAAGCTCGATGTGGACGGTCGAAGTGTCACCGACGCGTTTGCCAAACGCGCCGACGGCCGATTCTACGGATTGGTCACTGGACTACGGGATGGCGCCAACGTACTCCGCGCGACCGTTCCGGGAGGCAGCGCGAGCATCACACTTACCAACCATCCCATCGGGGGCCCAGTCTTTTCTGGCCCGCAGGTGCTGCCTTGGACGTGCAGCACGACTGCCAACCCGTCGTTAGGCCCGGCGCTCGACGCGCAATGCAACGCACCGACCGCGTACCGATACATGTATCGCACCACGTCGAACACGTTCGCCGTCTACGACCCGCTCGCTGCGACGCCAGCCAATCTGGCGATGACAACGACCGACCAGGGCGTGACAGTTCCGTACATTGTCAGGATTGAACGGGGCACAATGAATCGCGGCATCCACGAGATTGCGGTGCTCTTCAATCCGGCGGCGTCGTGGACGCCGTGGGCGAGGCAGCCGCAATGGAACCAGAAGCTGTTAATGCTGTACGGCGCTGGAACGAGCCAGATCTACTCGCAGGGTACTCCGGGCTCTGTGCTAAACGACGAAGCACTCTCCCGTGGATTCGCGGTCGCGACTTCGTCGATGCTCATCAATAGTCAGCATGCCAACTTCGTCACTGCGGCCGAGACAACGGTGATGCTCAAGGAGCACATCATCGAAACTTTGGGCGAGATCAGGTATACGATCGGCGAC
Source organism: uncultured beta proteobacterium (assembly GCA_963816915.1). Classification (GTDB taxonomy): domain Bacteria; phylum Pseudomonadota; class Gammaproteobacteria; order Burkholderiales; family Casimicrobiaceae; genus PALSA-1003. Next base: position 607,727 of record CAWFMK010000001.1, on the reverse strand, counting down.
GGTGCATCAGGTGGTGCGCTGCTGCAGCATTTAACGCAGGACAGTTACCCGGGCCTGTTGAACGGCATTCGGATTACGAATGCGCAGGACTGGGAAGAATCCATTTCGGGCGCTTATCGCGAGTTTGCGGACAGCGGCGCATTGGTCCACGCGTTCAACAATTCGACATTGACCTACTCGACGCAGGATAGGGCGGCGATCGGTGGCTGGGGTGCGGCAAATACGAACGTGTTCAACATCGAGACAGGACGCCTTCCCGACTATAATCAGCCCGATGATGGCACCAATTGCGCTGGTGCCGACAGCTACCACGCCGGGACCAATCCCACCGGCGTGCGCTGTACGTTTCAGGATTTCATGGTCAGCATCTTCGGTCGCCGATCTCAGGACGGGTTTGCTAATCTGGTATGGGACAACGTCGGCGTCCAATACGGACTGACGGCTCTCCAAACGGGCCTCATTACGGTCGATAAATTTGTCGACGTCAACGCGCATGCCGGTGGGTATGACGTGAACGGTGTTTGGCAACCTCAGCGAAGCGCGATGGACGCGGAGGTCGCTGCGATGCTTCATCGGACGGGCAACGTAACGTATGGTCTGCAGTTGGGAGCAGTCCCGGAGATCGCGACGCGCAGCACCAACAACAACGACTATCACTATCCTTTCCGGACTTACGTCAACCGTAACCGGCTGATCGCGACGAATGGCAATGCGGATAATCACGTTTTCTGGACGGCGTTGCCGTCGAGCGTGAGCACCTTCCAAGCCATGGACCGCTGGCTGGCGGCGATCGAGGCTGATCAAAGCGCGGATCCGGTACGGTTAAAAATCGTGCGCGACAAGCCCTCTGATGTTGTCAACGCTTGTTGGATAAGCGGGGTGAAGATCACCGATCAAACGGTTTGCGACGCGACGTATCCTTACTTCCGCGAGCCGCGTACGGTTGCCGGCGAGAGTCCGACGATCTACACCATGAAGTGTCAGCTCAAGCCGCTCAATCGGACCGACTACAATGTGACGTTTACCGACGCTCAGTGGGCCGCTCTGCAGGGCGCATTCCCGACAGGCGTATGTGATTTCACAATGCCTGGTGTTGGCTTCCAACCCAACGTACCCTGGCTCACTTACGCAGCCGGCCCAGGCGGCGTCCCACTCGGTGACGCGCCGGTTTCGCTTCCTCGCCCATGACTGAAGTCACGATGTTGTCATCGATGACTGTCTGAGGGCGCGCCAAATACTTAAGGACTTACAGCGATGTAAGTCTTTTTTTGCACTCCAGGAGCCGGTACGGGTTGAAACCCGATGAGCACCCAACCGCGGCGAGGAAGTTGAAGCGACAGAACGCGCACATCTGCTGACCGACGAACCGGCACGCTGCTGTCGCCGCGTTCAGGCAGCCGTCGATTTATACTTCGAAAGGTGGCGCACCGGCAGGGACAGCGCGTCGCGCCGGAAAGGGTCGCCGAGCTCGCGCGTCACCATCATCTCGAGCACGGTCGTCCGCCCTTCGCGCTGGGCCGCCGCCGCGTCGCGCAGGGCAGGCCCGACGTCCGACAGCTTGTCGATGCGCACGCCGTGCGCGCCCATGGCGGTCGCCACCGCGGCCCACGACGGCTGCTTGCCGAGATTCACTCCAATGAATCGATTGGCGTAGAAGTCGACATGATTTTTCTTCTCGGCGCCCCACTGGCCGTTGTTGAACACGACCGCCGTCACGGGAATGCTCTCGCGCACGCACGTGGACAGCTCGCCAAAGCTCATACCCCATGCGCCGTCGCCCACGTAGGCGATGGCCGGCCGGTCGGGTGCGGCGACCTTGGCTCCCACGATCGTCGGGAACGCGTAGCCGCAGTTGCCAAAGCTCATCGCGGCGAACATCGACCGCGGGCGCTCGAAGCGCAGGTACGAGTTGGACACCGAGCAGATGTTGCCAATGTCGGTGGATACCATCGCGCCCTCCGGCATCGCCCGCTCGAGTTCGCGCAGCATCTGGCGCGGGTGCATCGCAGTCGATTCCTTGGCCTGCTGAAGCGACCAGGCATCTCTTTCGTGCGCCCACGTGTCGAGCTCGATTTCCCAGGCGCGTTTCTCGCCGTCGACCTCCGCGAGTCGCTTCGAATGGTTGGCAGCGCAAGCCAGCTTGCGGCCGGATAGACGGGACGCGAGCGCTGTTGCCGCAGCCTTCGCGTCGCCGCAGATGCCAACGGTGATAGGCTTCACCAGCCCGAGCATCCGGGGATCGGCATCGACCTGGATAATCCTGGCGTTCTTCGGCCAGTAATCGATCCCGTACTGCGGCAGCGTACCGAACGGCCCCAGGCGCGTGCCGAGGGCGAGCACGACGTCGGCCTTGGCGATGATCCTCATGGCGGACTTGCTGCCCTGATAGCCGAGCGGACCGCACCACAGGCGATGGCGCGCCGGAAATGCGTCGTTGTGCAGGTAGCTCGTGCACACCGGCGCCTGCAACAGCTCCGCGAGTGCGATCGCTTCGGCCGTCGCGTCCCCCATGATGATGCCGCCGCCCGCCAAAATCACCGGGAACTGGGCGGACGCAAGCAGCGCCGCGGCCTGGTCGAGGCTTGTGTCGCCGCCGGCGCCGCGCTCGATGGTGAGCGGCCGCGGGATCTCACACTCGATGTCGCCGTAGAAATAGTCGCGCGGAATGTTCACCTGCGCCGGCCCCATCTCGAGGCGTGCGCGGTCGAACGCGCGGCCCGTAAGCTCGGCCATGCGCGCCTTGTTGTTGACGTGCACCTGGTACTTGGTGATCGTCGAGAAGATCGGCATCTGCTCGATCTCCTGGAAGCCGCCCAGGCCGAGCGTGCCGCTCCCCGTCTCCGGCGTCACGACGACGACCGGCGAATGAGCCCAAAATGCCGCAGCGGTCGACGTCACGAAGTTGGTGACGCCCGGACCGTTCTGCGCGATGCAGACCGCAGGCTGGCCCGAAACGCGCGCATAACCGTCCGCCATATGGCCGGCGCCCTGTTCGTGCGCTACCGAGATGAACCGGATGCCGGCGAGCGGGAACAGGTCGAGCGCGTCCATGTAGGCCGAGCCGACGATGCCGAACACGTCCTTCACGCCATTGGCGACGAGCGTTTCCACGAACGCCTCGGAGGGCGTCATTTTCTGGCGTCCACTCACCGGAATTCGGGCGGCTTCGGTCATCGTATTCATGGTCACCCCATACAAGACGCGCAAAGGCATATCATTGCACAACGTTCCGGTGGGCAGGGACGGTTCGCACGGAGGCGACAATGAATCGAGGGATGGGATTGGGAATCGCGCTTGCGCTGGTCGTGGGAGTCGCGCTGGCGCAGCAGAAGGAAGTGACGATCGGCTACCAGGACATGGTCGTGCCGTATCGCGTCGCGCAGGAAGCCAAGGAGATCGAAAAAGCGACAGGCTACAAGATTAACTGGAAGCAATTCGGCGGCGGCGGTGAAGTGATCAAGGCGATGGCGTCGGGCGCGGTCCAGATCGGCGAGGTCGGTTCGGCAGGTATTGCCGCGGCGCTGTCGCGCGGCGAACCGTACGAGCTCTTCTGGATCCTCGACGACATCGGCGACGCCGAAGCGCTGGTTGCGAAGAACGGCTCGGGCATCAACTCGGTCGCTGACTTGAAGGGCAAGAAAATCGCCGTTCCCTTCAATTCGACGACGCACTTTCACACCATGGTCGCGCTGGAGCAGGCGAAGGTGAATCCTGCTGACGTGCAAATCCTCAACATGCGGCCGCCCGAGATCCGCGCGGCGTGGCAGCGAGGGGACATCCAGGCCACGTTCATCTGGGATCCGGTGCTGGCCGAAGTGAAGAAGGACGGCAAGGTGATCCTGTCGTCGGGCAAGCTGTCGGCGGACACCGGCAAAGCGACGTTCGACGGCTACGTCGCGAACAAGGACTGGGCGAAGCAGAACCAGGACTTCATGATGAAGTTCACCAAGATCCTCGCCGAGTCGGACGCCAAGTATCGCGCGAACCAGGCCCAGTGGAACAAGGACTCGAACGAAGTGAAGGCCGTCGCGAAGTGGTCGGGTGCCAAGCCCGAGGACGTGCCCGCAGGAATGGCGCTGTACAGGTTCCCGGCGCCGAGCGAGCAGGCGACCAAGTGGCTGGCCAAGGACGGCACCGCCGCCAAGGCGCTCAAGGCTACCGCGGACTTCCAGTTGTCGCAGAAGCAGGTGGAGAAGACACTGCCGGATTACGGCGTTGCGGTTAACTCGTCGTACGCTGCCGCTGCTGCGAAATAGGGCGGGCGAAGAAAACTTCTGACAGAGACGAGCACCCGAACGTCGCATTCGCGGCGTCCGGTGCTCAAGTTTGCGCGTTGACCAAGCTGCACGTCTCGCACGTTTCCGTGAATTATGCCGGTACCGCCGGCCGGTCCACGCTCGCGCTATCGGACGTCAATCTCACGCTCGACCCGGGGAACTTCGTGGTTGCGCTCGGCGCGTCGGGCTGCGGCAAGACGACGTTGCTGTCCTGCATCGCCGGATTCATGGCGCCCTCGTCGGGTCAGATCATTCTGGACGGCAAGCCCGTCGTCGGTCCGGGCGCCGACCGCGGCGTGGTGTTCCAAAAGCACGCGCTCATGCCCTGGCTGGATGTGATCGAGAACGTGGCGTTCGGGCTTCGCATGCGGGGCATGGGCCGGGCAGAGCGCACGCGCATCGCGCTCGACAAGCTTCGCCTCGTCGGACTCGAGAAATTCGCGCGCTATGCGATCTATCAAATCTCAGGCGGCATGCAACAACGGGTGGGGCTCGCGCGCGCGCTTGCCAGCGACCCGGAGGTGATGCTGATGGACGAGCCGCTCGGTGCCCTCGATGCGCTCACGCGCGAGCAGCTCCAGGAGCTGATCATCGACCTGTGGTGGCAGACCAAGAAAATATTCTTCTTCATTACGCACAGTGTCGAGGAAGCGCTGTTCCTCGCTACTGAGCTCATCGTCATGACGCCATCGCCGGGTCGCATCGCTCACCGCTACGAGATTGATTTCGGACGCCGGTTCATCGAGTCGCGCGACGCCCGCGCGGTAAAGGCCGACCCGGAGTTCATCCGGCTGCGCGAGGAGATCCTGCACCTCATCCATTCGGCGCGGAGCGACGCGGAAGAGGTTGTCGCATGAGCACCCCCATCACGTCCGGGCAGCGCGCGCCTGAAGTACCTCGCGAGGTCCCCACCATCAAGGGGTACAGCGTGCCAGGCGAAGGCCCGAGCACGATCATCAGCGTTCTCACCGTTTGCGGCCTCTTCGTGCTGTGGTGGGTGTCCACGCACTATGGCTGGATCAAGGACCTCTTCCTGCCCACGCCGGAGAAGATCTTCACCAGTTTCGGCGATGCGTGGCGAGGCGACATTCAGGGCGGCAAACCCTTGTCCGAGCACTTCTGGTGGAGCCTGTATCGCGTCTTCGCCGCGTTCCTGCTCGCGTGCGTCACCGCGGTCCCCATCGGCGTCGCGATGGGCGTATCGCGTATCGCGCGCGGCATCTTCGATCCGCCGATCGAGTTCTACCGCCCACTGCCTCCGCTTGCCTACCTGCCTCTGATCGTGATCTGGTTCGGCATCGACGAGACGGCGAAGATCGTGCTGATCTACCTCGCGTGCTTCGCGCCGCTCGCAATGGCTGCACGCGCGGGTGTGCGCAGCGTGACCATCGAGCAGATCAACGCCGCATACTCGATGGGCGCGTCGAAATGGCAGGTGATCTTCCACGTCATCATCCCCGCCGCGATGCCGGAGATTCTTACGGGAATGCGCATCTCGATCGGCTTCGGATGGACGACGCTCGTGGCGGCCGAAATGGTCGCGGCAACCGTCGGCCTCGGCCAGATGGTGCTCAACGCGTCAAACTTCCTGCGCACCGACGTCGTGATCATGGGTATCCTCGTGATCGGCGGCGTGGCGTACGCTTTCGACCTTCTGATGCGCTACGTCGAGCGGCTGTTCGTGCCGTGGAAAGGGAAGACGTAAGAGCTTGGTGAGTTTGTTCGCGACCTTTAGCGGTTAGCGAGTAGAGCCATCGGAAGCGGTCTATCGAGCCGCATGAACTCGTTCCATGTTCTTGACCTAGATCAAGCTCGGTGCCACGGAACGGCATAAAGTGGATTTATGGGACAGGTCGCTCCATCACTCCGCATACTCGCAGCGAGCTTCTTGACTGTCGCCCTTGCCTGGACGCCGGTGGCTGCGCAACAGGGCACCACCGTGGCGGGTTTCATTGTCAATCTCGGCATCGTGCCGGCCGCGGTCGCCTTGCGGGATGGTGGCCACCGCGAGGCGCATCCGGCGCATCCTCCTGGCGGTTCGCAGCATTTGTTGATCACGCTTGACGACGAAAAGAGCGGCAAGCGGATCAGCGATGCCGAGGTCGTGATCGAAGTGACCGATCCTCATGGTCGCGTGGAAAGGAAGCCCTTGCTGCATACGCAGGCAGGCGGCCTGCCGGACTATAGCGAACTGTTCGTGTTTGGCTGGTCCGGGGAATACTCGATCCGCGTGATCATCACTCCGCGGCCAGGCGCAAAACCGATCGAAACGGTGTTCACGGTCCGCTACACGGTCTGAAAGGATCCGCAGACGGCTCTACTGCTGCGACTCGCCTGCAGCGCATCGAACACATGACAACCACGATGAGAGATCGACTTCGAGCGTCATGGCGGGGTACTGGAGCAAAACCCCGCGCGCATCGCGTGGGCACGAGGTTTGCCGTGTCGCCGCATCCCTTTTCTTTGTTGCTCCGATCGCACCGTCCGCTTGCGGACGCGTCCGCAACTGAGTCGCTCACGCCAAAAAAAGCTGCCCTGAGGGAGCAAAGCTTTAGCGAGCTAGAAGGATTCAGGAAGACTTCGCCGCCGTTGGACGCTCGTTCTTGGCAGCGGCTTCGGCCGATTTGGCAGCCTTCAGATGATCTTCCAGCGTCGGGAGCGTGCTGCTCGCGAACTCCTTGACGTCAGGATCCTTGGCGGACTGCGCTTCCTTGCGAAACTCTTTGACATCCTTCTCGTGATCGGAAACCATCGTCTTCACGTATTCGTGGTCGAATTGCGCTCCCGAAAGCTTTTGCAACTTGTCGTATTCGCGCTTGCTCGATGAATCCATGTCGGTGGGCAGATTGAAACTCTTCTGACTTGCCACCTGCTTCAGCTTGTCGTTGGCCTTGGTGTGGTCGCTCACCATGCGCTGGCCGAACTGTTTGACTTCGCTGCTCTGAGCTTTCTGCTCTGCGAGTTGTCCGAACTGCACTTCGGCCAGTCCGCCGCGAGCGGCTTCTTCAATGAACTTCTCGTCGCTGGAAGAGAGCGTCGTGTTTGAGGTCCTGCTCGTGTGGCTCGTTGCGCCGTCTGTCGCCGTGTTGCCTGTCGCAGCCGTAGTATTGGCGGTCTTCTCGGCGGTTCCGGCCGCCTGTGCTGGCGGGAAGCCCGCGGCGAACAGCATTGACACCGCGGCGGCGGTCAGTGATTGAGTGAAGTGTCGATTTGCCATAGAAACTCCTTTGGGTAGGGTCTTCGGCGGCACCCGAAGGCGCGGGTCGCGCGCCCTGTGCGCCGATGGTGTAACAGCAGACCAGCGCCGTAAATCGCGGTTCCAAAGGGCGAAAAGGTCCTACATCGTCTCGCTTCTTCGCCGACTTATCGACTTCCGCGAGTGCGATGCCAGGGCGGCATTACTTGGGCGGATTGCCGTCGCCGGCGCTGGACTTCGCCATCTGAGCCGATCAAGGCATCTGTCGGCTCGACGACTGACTTCCACTCCGCGCGGACGAGCATTGTCCTGCGAGCGCTCATACCAAGGCTTGGTGGCACCCACGATCTTCACCACCGAGAGCATCACCGGCACCTCGATCAATACACCGACCACGGTGGCCAGCGCTGCCACTGGCGTTACGCCGAACAGGTTGACGGCGGTCGCGACCGATCGCTGATACCGACGTGTACGTGAAATCGTTTCATGCGGCTCTCCTCCGTCTGGACGCGGGAAGAGTCGCCGCGACCGGTTGTCGTGTTCCCGAGGTGCACCGACCGTCAAGCCTGCGTTCGAGCATACACAAAGAAAACGGGCGCCACGAAGGGCGCCCGCCAGTCCAGCGCGATGGAGGAACGCGCTGGATCACATCAGCGTAGCGAAAGATCACCCGGCAGAATCGCGCGACGAGCTTTGCCGTACGGACTCTGACAGTGCCTATTTCTTCATCGCGGGTTCGACGTTGATAGCGAGCGCCTGCGTGTACTTGGCTTCCACCTGGTCGCCCTTCGAAATCATCTTGAACTGCGCGGGATCGGCGACGACGACCTCGACGGTGCGCTGCGGACCGCGCAGCGTGATCGTCTGCTTGGCGGGGTTCACGTCGACGACATCGGCGACGATAGTGACCTGGCGACCGACGACCCCGGCAGGCTGGCTGCCCGGCTTGGCGCCGGCGGCACCCTCTTTTTCGGTACGAGCCACCGCCATGCCGCCGCCCTTTTTCAGTTCAAGCGTAAGCGCCTGGACATATTGCGCGTTCACCTGGTCGCCGACCTTCATCTGGTCGAAGTTCTTCACGTCGGGCCCGGCGGTCACCGTCACTTCGTTCCCTTGCGGTCCCTTCAGCGTGATATCGCGGGTCGCCTTATCGATCGCGGTGATCGTGGCGCTCATCTTGACGGTTTCCGCGACCCCGGCCTTGCCCGGCGCCGTGCCGGCCATCGTGCTGGTCTGCGCGACTGCAGGCCACGCGATTGCGCTTGCTACGACTAACCCAACGAGAGCAATAAAATTACGCATGACTCGAATCCTTGTATGAGGTTGGTTACAACGGAGGCGCTTGACCAAGCGCTCCAGCCGACGGCGTCTTAAAAGCCGTCTTGGGAAAGCCGCTACACCGTTCGATCACGAAGACCGATTCCAGAGCCCGTTAAGATACCACGTTTAGCGTGCTCAGCCGAGTGTTCCCTGCGGTTCAATGCCGAGGCCGAACGCCACTGCTTGTGCTGGGATTCGCGGACCGCTGAGTTCGTCGCAACTTTCGAAGCGGCCGCCAGGGCCAGATCCTTTCGTTGTTGGATAATCGAGTGGCATGAGGTCCAGAATGATCTGCCTGAAGCGAACGCTGACCACGATGCTGACGCTGCTCGTCGCGACGGCCATGGCTGTGCTCCGAGCCGCGCCCGCCGAGCCCCAGGCCGAGATCCAGATCGGCTTGTGCGCAGCTGCCAACGAGATCGTACAGGCGCTCGATCTGCGCCCGAGGGGCGCGCCGATCAACGTGTGGCAGTTCGACGACTCTGCGCTCACGCTCTTTGGACGCGGGCTGCGCCTTCGTCTTCGAGTGGCAGCGGATGGTCGATCGGTACTCACGCTCAAGGTGGCTAATCAACGTTGCGCGCAGCTCGACGCTGCTTTGACGCCAGCACCGGGCGAGGGCAAATGCGAATACGACGTTTACGGCGACAGCACATCCGGCGCCGTATCGCTGGACCTCAGGCTCGGCGAGAGAAGCACAAGCGACCTGCTTGCCGGGCGCGTGGCGCTGGCCCAGGTACTCAGCCCGGCGCAACTCAGATACTTGCGCGCAGTCGACGGATCCTGGCCGCTGCCATCCGGAATTCGCGCGCTGGGTCCGATGCACGTTCAGAGCTACCGCACCAAGGACCGGAAATACGACATCGATGTCTCGCGACTTCCTGGCGGCGAGCGATATGCCGAGATTTCACGCAAAGCGCCGCTGGCAGATGCGACACAGATCAGAGCAGCCATGGAAGCTGATCTGTCGCGAGCCGGGATAACGATTTGCGCTGATCAATCGTCGCAAGCCGCCAACAAGCTGCGTGACCTGCTCAAATGAACAACGGGCAGACCACGAGCGAATCAGCGCTACCCAGAGTTGAGCACCGCTGGCGCGTGGTCCAGTGGCCGGTAACATAGCGAAGTCCCGTGGCGGACCTGGAACAGCTTCTCGTGCTCTTCGTCGCGGCCGTGATCCTGGCCGCGGCGGCGCGCCGCGTCGGCGCACCGTACCCGGTATTCCTGGCGCTCGGTGGCGCGTTGCTCGCGTTCCTTCCGGGCGGGCCCTCGTTTACGGTTCCCCCCGACCTTGCGCTGGCGCTCTTCGTAGCGCCGATTCTGCTCGATGCCGCTTACGATGCGTCGCCAAGGGATCTCCTGGATAACTGGGGGCCTGTCAGCAGCCTCGTCGTATTCGCCGTTGGATTAACGACCGCAGCGGTCGCCATCGTGGTCCACGCGTTCCTCCCCGCGATGCCATGGGGCGCGGCGATTGCGCTGGGCGCGGTGGTCGCTCCACCCGACGCAGTCGCCGCGACCGCCGTACTGCGCCCGTTGCGACCGCCGCACCGCCTGCTCACGATTCTCGAGGGAGAAAGCCTGCTCAATGACGCCAGCGCATTGCTGATTTTTCGCCTCGCTGTCGGAGCCGTGGCGGCCAACAGCTTCTCTGTTTCGGCTGTCGCGCCCACCTTTCTGTTCGTTGTCGCTGGCAGCGTCGTGGCGGGGCCGGTGTGCGGGTGGTTGATCCTGCGCGTGACCGAACGCGTGCAGCACGTGCCGACCACCATCATTCTGCAGTTCATCGCGACGTTCGGCGTCTGGATGTTTGCCGAGCGCGTTGGACTCTCAGGCGTGCTGACGACCGTTTGCTCTGCGATGACGATCGCGCGAACGGCACCTGAGCGAATTTCCGCGCGGACGCGCATATCGACGAATGCAGTGTGGCAGACCGTCATCTTCGCGCTGAACATCCTGGCGTTCATCTTCATCGGACTGCAAGTTCGCCCGATTCTGGAGAGTCTCGAAGCAGCGGATCGTGGGCGCTATGTCGCCATTGCCGGAGCGGTGCTTCTGGCGGTCATCGTCGTTCGCTTCGCCTGGCACATGTCCTTCAATGCATCCATCAGGTGGTGGCATCGCCGGCATGGCTTCCACCCACCACGGCCGATGCTGCGACCCACCGTCGGCAGCGGGTTGGTCATTTCGTGGGCAGGGATGCGCGGCATCGTCACGCTTGCTGCGGCGATGGCGCTCCCGGCGGCGTTTCCTTATCGCGATCTGATCATTCTGACATCGTTCTCCGTAGTACTGGGCACGCTGGTGATCCAGGGACTGACTCTCAAGCCTCTTTTGCGGGCGCTCGATTTGCATGACGAGGACCCCGTCGGGCGGGAGCTGGTCGCGGCGCGCGAACGAGCCTTGCGTGCCGCACTTGCGAGTCTCGCAGAAGAGCGATCGCCCTTCGTGGACGTCCTTCGGCAGGAATTCAGGGCACACCTGGCAGGCGAACAGGCGAATGCGGGCGGCGGCGAGTCGCACCCCGCCCATAGCGAAATGCATCGCGCCGCGGTCAAGGCCGCGCAGCAGGCGGTCCTCGCCATGCGCGCCAATGACGAGATCGGCGACGATGCCTTTCATCGAATCGAGGAGGAGCTGGACTGGATCGAGATGGCGGGCGATCGCAACGACGAATGACCGTCAAGACCAAGTCAATCGCCCGATCCAAAGAAAGCCTGCAGCTCCGCGTACGTTTCATCGGGCACCTGCTCCGCGGGGTAGTGCCCGCACGGCAGCATCTTCCCGCGCACGTCGAGCGCGCGCTCGAGCCAGGCATCGATCGGCCGGTAGCTGCGGTTGACGTGGCTGCGCTCTCCCCAGAGGACGAGCATCGGGATTGACAGCCTGGTCGCAAGATCGGATTCGTCGTGGACGAGATCGATGCCGACTGCGGCGCGATAGTCCTCGCAGACCGCGTGAATGTTTTCGGGCGTGCAGCAGCGGATGTACTCGGCCAGCGCCACGGGAGTGAACCCGCCCATGCCGACGCCTTTCTTGTCCAGTTTCTTCCGGATGTAGCGCTCGAGCCCGTAGGCGATCAGCATCTGCTCAGGATAGTCGTACGGTTGCGCCATGAAGAACCAGTGATACGACGCGACCGCCCATTCCCTTTTGATGTTGGTGAGCATGTGACGCGTGGGTACGATGTCCAGGAACGCCACCTTCTTCACCCGGCGCGGATGATCCAGCGCCATGCGATGCGCCACCCTTCCGCCGCGGTCGTGGCCGCACACGTCAAATGCATCGAAGCCGAGCGCCGTCATCACCTCGACCTGGTCCTGAGCCATGGCGCGGAACGAGTAGCCGAAGTGATCGTTTCCGCCGTCCGGCTTGGAGCTGTCGCCGTAGCCTCGCAGGTCCGCCGCCACGACCGTGAAATGCTCGGCGAGACGCGGCGCGATCTTGTGCCACATCACGTGCGTCAGTGGATTGCCGTGCAACAAGAGCAGAGGCGGACCCGAGCCGCCGTGGCGCAGATTGATGCGCGCGCCCGACGTCTCGATCTGCGTCTGCGTGAAGCCTTCGAACATGGCGATCGACTTCGTCGTTCGCTTACGCGCGGCGCGCGATGCGCAGGTGCCGCGTCAGTTCGCCGATGTCCTGCAGAGTCTCGATGCGCCACGCGAGGTCGATGACCGTTCGCGATTGCTTGGCGTCGAGGCCGCCCCAGTCCGCGCACTGGAGGAATTTCTCGGCGAGCTCGTCGTCGCTCATCGGATTCGCGGGACTGCCCTTGCCGAAATCGGCGGAGCCTTTCACGATCGTGCCATCGTTCTGCTCGACTTCGATGATCGTGGTCATCTTGTCGAAGCCGGCAGCCTCCGCTACGGCATTGACGCCGAAGTCCACCCGCTGCAGCAACGCCTGCACATCGGGACGGTTGACCACTTCGTCGGTGAACTGCTCGAGACCGGCCTTGCGCTCGAGCAGCAGGATCGCCATGCAGAATTCCATGCTGAACTTCGCCTGCAGCTCGTTACGCGGGCGGTGATGGATGAGCGCGTTGGGCATGTTGTGATTCGTGCCGACGGTGACCCGCCTGACGCGCTCCGGTCGAAGGTCGTGACGATGGATCAGGTCAAGCATGACGGCCATCCCCGGGTGGGTGAGCGATCCGCTGGGGTGCGGCTTGATCGATACGCCGGGAAAGGCAAAGGTCCAGGGATTAGCGAGCTTGCCGTTGATCATGTCCGCGCTGTAGCCGCCTCCCGCGGCGCGAAAGAACCCGCGATCCGCCTCCAGTCCGTTCAGCGATGCGGTAAGCCCCAATGCCGCCAGCTCGGCGGCCACCACGCCGCTTTCCGCGGCGCGTCCCGCGTGAAAGGGCTTGGTCATCGTGCCGAAATTCTCGCGCAACCCGCCAGCCTGCGTGGCGCCGAGGCTCAGCGCGCGACGCGTGGTCTCGCGATCGAGCCCGAGCAGCTTCGCCGCGGCCGCTGCGGCACCGATTGCGCCGCAGGTCGCGGTGCTGTGAAAGCCGTGCTGGTAGTGGCGCGGCATGATCGCCTCGGCGACCTTGCACTCGACCTCGACGCCGACCTGGTACGCGGTCATCAGGTCGCGCCCGCTTCTGCGATCCCTTTCGGCGAGCGCGAGCACTGGCGGCAGCGCGGGTGCGGTCGGGTGGGTGAGCAGTCCATAGACGCGATCCTTCGCTACCGCGAGCTGTGTGTCATCGTAGTCGTCGGCATGAATCGAAATGCCGTTCGCGAACGCCGCGAAGCGGGCGGGTACTCGCACATCGCTGCCGATCACGGTGCTGCCGTGCTGTGTCGCGAGCCCCAGCGCGCTGAAATAGCGGCGGACGATGTCGCCGGTCTGCGACGCCGCGCCGGCGAGCGCGAGGCCGATGCCGTCGAGCACCGAGCGCTTGGCGAGGTGGGCGACGTCTGCGGGAATGTCCTTGTAGCGCGTGTCGACGACAAAGCCGGCAACGTAATCGGTCAGCGAAGCGTCTTGCGTATCGACAGCGGTGGCGTGCGAGACTGGCATGGCGTTGGGATCCTCTGCTGAGCTCAGGCGGCCGATGCCGCCGTCGCGACGTGCGAAGTTTCAGGCTTGCTCTTGCGTCCGGCGGCGAGTCGCGCGCACAGGCGCACCGCCTGCTCGAGCGCGCCCGTCGTGGCGATGCCCTTGCCCACGATATCGAACGCGGTGCCGTGTGCGGGTGTGGTGAACACCGTGCGCAATCCACCCGTGACCGTCACTCCCCGATTAAAACCCTTGAGCTTGGTCGCGATCTGGCCTTGGTCGTGATACATCGTGAGCACACCATCGTAATCGCCGGCGAAGGCCTTGAGGAACACGGTATCCGAGGGAAACGGGCCTCTGCACCGTACCCCACGCTGCGCGGCGCGAGCCACCGCCGGCGCGATGATCTCGATCTCCTCGCGCCCGAACAGTCCGCCTTCGCCGCCGTGCGGATTGAGCGCGGCAACGGCGATGCGCGGCGGATCGAATCCCGCGCCGCGCATCGTGCTGTCGGCCAGCGTGATCGCTTCGTCGATGCGCTCCGGCGTGATCTGGTCGAGCGCGGTGCGCAGCGAGACATGCGAAGTCACCCGCGACATCCACAGGTTGTCGAGGACGTTCATCTCACCGAAAAATCCCTGGTGCCGTGTGAGGTGCGCGAACATCTGGTGCTCGTCGTTGAAGCGCCATCCTCCCGCATGCAGGGCGGCCTTGTTGAGCGGCGCGAACGTGATGCCGTCGATCCGCCCGACGAGGGCGAGATCGATCATGCGCGACAGCGTTTCGCCGCTGATGCGGCCGGACTCCGGCGACACGGCACCGCGCGGCATGGTCGCCGGGTCGACATTGCAAAGGTCGACGATCGGAATTTCGGCGCGCGACCAGTCGACCTCCTCGGGCGCAGCGTAGCTCCGCCACGCCACGCTGACGCCGGCATCGCGACCGCCTTGCTCGAGCACACGCGAATCGCCGACCACCAGCAGTCGTGCGGCGCCCGCAAGACGGCCATCGGCGAGCACGCGCGCACATTGCTCCGGTCCGATGCCGGTGCAATCGCCCAGCATCAGGCCCAGCACGGGCAGGGCACGGCTTTGGGTGGCGGTCATGTCGACCTCCGATCGGTGAAGTGGTTGATCAGCAGGATCATCGCGAACGTAATCAGCAGCATGGTAATCGATAGAACAGCGATCGGTCCCCAGTCGTTGCTCTCGCGCAGATCGAACATGGTGACCGAAATCGTCTTGGTCCGCGCCGTGAACAGCAGAATCGTGGCCGACAACTCCCGAATCGAGCCGATGAAAATGAATATCCAGGTCGCAATCACTCCATTGCGTATCAAGGGTCCCGTTATGTCGAACAGAGCGCGCAGGCGCGTGGCGCCGAATATCCGGCCCGCGTCCTCCAGTTCGGGATGCACCGCCTTCAGCGAGGCGGCGATCTGCTGATAGCCGACCGGAAGCTCCTTGGTCATGTAGGCGAGAAAAATGATCGACAGCGTGCCGTACAGAACGAAAGGCGGCTGGGTGTAGCTCAGGAACAGTCCGACGGCGAGCACGATGCCGGGAATGGCGACCGGGGCCGTTGCCAGGAAACCGAGATAGCGGTGGCCCCAGACGAGCTTGCGCAGACTGAGGTAGCCGACGGTCGTCACCAGGATCGTGCCTGCTGTCGCGGCCGCGATCCCCAGGATGAACGTGTTATAGAACGCGAGCTTCGTTTGGCTGAATTCGAAGAACACGAAGCGCCAGTGCTCGAGAGACAGGTTGCCGGCGACGGGGCCCGACCAATTCTTGACGAAGGCCGTTCGCACCAGCACGCCGTACGGAAGGACGATCGAGCACCCGAGCACGAAGACGAACAACGCCAGTGCCGGGACCGTCCATGCACCGAGCCGGATCAGGCGCGTGCCTGTGCTTTTGCCGCCGATCACCGAGTAACCCCGGCGGCCCATGATCGCGGATTGCGCGCGCAGCAGCGCGACGGTGATGAGCAGCAGCGGAAGCGACACCGCGGCGGCCAATCCGAGCTGGGGCGGAAACTGGAACAGGCTCCAGATCTTGGTGGTCATCGTGTCGATCCCTGCAGGCAGCGCGAGGATCGCCGGTGTCCCGAACAACGTCATCGACTGCAGAAACGCGATGAGGAACCCCGCGAGCAGCGCAGGCACGACCAGCGGCAGCGTGATGTCGAGTGCCGTTCGCCACGCGGGGGCGCCGAGAATCGCCGACGCCTCCTCGAGCTCGCTCGGAATGACATCGAGGCTGTTCGCGACGAAGGTGAATACATAGGGAAACGTGTACAGCGCCATTACGAACACCATTCCACCCGCAGAGAAAATGTTGATCAGCGGGGTGGCTTCGAACGGCTTGAGCCCGAGCAGCGCGTAATACCATTGATTGATCAGGCCTGCGTTCGGGCCGCCCAGCAGCACCCACGCAAAAGCACCTAGAAACGGCGGCGTCACGAACGACGCGAGAATGAGTGCACGCAGCAGGCGCTTGGCCGGCAGATCGGTGCGCGACACCAGCCAGGCCATGGGCGCGGCCGCAAGCAGGCAGAGGATGCCGACGGCTGCAGACGTCCACAGCGTCGTCAGCAGGGGTTTCAGGAACGCCGGATCGACAAAGAGCTGCCGATAGTGCTCCAGCGACAGCTTTCCGGCATCGTCGCTGAGGCTCGTCATGAGCAAGCGGAACATCGGCAGCAGTACCAGTGCCGCGAGCAGCAAGACCAGTCCGATCGCGAAGGGCGCGGTCCAATCGATGAACCGCGTTCGCGTTGCCATCGGACTCGCGAGCGCGGCTTCGCCGGCGCGTGCTGCCATCGTCTGGCTCAGTTGCCGAACAGCGCCGTATAGCGCTTCTTGATGTCGGCAACCTGCGGAAGCATCGCCGCCGGATCATCGGGCAGGATCTTGATCTGTGCCAGCGGCGTGCGCCCGGGCGGATCCTTGACGGCGGGATGGAGCGATCGTGTTCCGCCTTCGTTGACCGCCAGCTGCTGGATCTTTTGCGTGTAGAGAAAGTTCTGGAGCACGCGCGCGGCATTGGGATGCGGTGCGTCGGCGAAGATCGCGGTCGGCGACGTCACGAACGGAGTGCCTTCCTTCGGGTAGATGATGGCCACCGGACTCTTGGCGTCGATCTCGATGAACATGTTGTATTCATTGCCGTCGACCATGACCGCCCGCTCTCCGCTGGCGATGCTCTTCGGCGTCGCCGTCGTCGACTGCAGCTGCTGGACGCCTTGCTTGGACAGCTTCTCGAGATAATCCCAGCCGAGCACCTTGACGATCGCGTAGGTGCCGGTGAGGGCGGTGCCGCTGTAGCCCGGGTGCGATTTGACGAGCTTGCCTTTCCATTTTGGATCGAGCAGATCGACATAACTGGTTGGCGCATCCTTCGCAGCGACCAGGTTCGTGTTGTAGCCCATCACGCTCAACGTCGCGCGCCATGCCGCGTAGTAGCCTTCCGGATCCTTGAACTGCGCCGGGTAACGCTGCACGTCAGGCGGCGTGTGAGGCGCGAGCCACTTCTGCTGCTTCCAGAAAATGAAATGCGACACGTCGGACGAATTCACGACGTCGACATTCTTGATGCCCGACTGATACTCCTGGTTGATGCGCTGGAACACGCGCTCCGACCCCGATCGCTCGACCTCGATCTGGATATTCGGGTATTCGGCGCGAAACGCCTTCGCGATCAACTCCGCCACCTTGACGTCGATTGACGAATACCAGACGACTTTGCCTTCTTTCGCCGCCGCCGCCACCATCGCGGGCGTGGTCTCCTGCGCTGCGACAGGCGCAGCGACCGCGAAGGCGAGCAGCACGGCAGTCAGCAGAGAGAAGCTGCCCGGTTGACGCGTCGACCATCTTAGCCACCCCATTGCGATTCTCCTTGGTTGTTGGAAGACTGCCTTTGTACTTGCTCCCCGCGACGCTGTCGCGGGTAGAAAACGTGGATCAGTTGGCGAGCCCGCGACAGCGCTCTGCCTTGAACCTTACCCTCACTTGAGAGCCATTGGGAACCGAAAGGTCGGCGGGCGCGGCGATTAAAACGTCCTGGCCTACATCGACGACGTAGTCGCGATGACTGCCCAGGTACGCCTGGCCCCTGACGGTCCCGGGGAGCGTGTTCTCTGCTGCGATCGCATCGTCGGCCAGCAGCTCGACGTCGTGCGTCTTGACACAAAAGCTCATCGGTGTGCCCGGCGCCGCGAAATTGCCCTGTGCGATGTCGAGCGTATGCCCGGCGACTTGCACCGTGTGCTCCGACACGCAGGTTGCGCTGACGACATTGCCGCCGCCGATGAAGCGGGCAACGAACGCGGAATTGGGTCGCTCGTAGACCTCCTCGGGCGTTCCGATCTGTTCGATGCGTCCGGCGTTCATGACCACGATACGGTCGGCCATGGTCATCGCCTCGACCTGGTCGTGCGTGACATAAATCGACGTATAGTGGAATTCATCGTGGAGACGCCGGATTTCGAAGCGCATGTCGCCACGCAGATTGGTGTCGAGGTTGGACAGCGGCTCGTCGAGCAGCAGAATGTCGGGCTTGGTCACGAGCGCGCGCGCGAGTGCGACGCGCTGCTGCTGTCCACCGGACAGCTCGGCGGGATAGCGCTCGGCTTGCGCGCGCAGTTTGGTCGCGTCGAGCGCAACGTCGGTGCGCGATTGGCGCTCCGGCGGCGGCATCGACTGCATTTTCAGGCCGTAGCCGACGTTCTGCCGTACCGTCATATGCGGCCACACCGCGTAGCTCTGGAAGATCATGCTCATGTTGCGTCGCTCGGGCGGCACCACCGATCTGACCGACGATACGACCTTGCCACCCACCCTGATCTCGCCCGCATCCGGTTCGAGGAAGCCCGCGATCATGCGCAGCGTAGTCGTCTTGCCGCAGCCGGAAGGACCAAGCAGGCACACGAATTCGCCATGCTCCACCGACAGGCTGATGTCATCGACGGAAACCACGCCGGGGTAGCGCTTGGTTAGGCCTGCGAGCTCGAGGTTGGCCATGAGGGCGACAGCACCTGAAGAAAGTCGATAGCGCGTGATGCCGGGAGGCGTGGGCCATGCGCCGCGAAAGTCTAGCATCTATGGCCAACGTTTCCGTCGCCTATGGCACCATACGCGAGCGTCGACATTCACTCCCCTAGGATCGGTATGCCTCACCTGCCGGCGTCCTCCGCCCTGCAACGCTTTCGCGTCATCGATCTTACCCAGGTGCGCGCGGGCCCCACGGCGTGCCGCCAGCTCGCGGACTGGGGAGCCGACGTCATCCAGGTGCAGATGCCCGAGCACATGCGCGGCGACGACACGCTCGGCGGACAGGACGGCTCGGACTACCAGCACACCCACCGGAACAAGCGCTCGATCACGCTGAACCTCAAAGAGGCCGAGGGAATCGCGACCTTGAAGCGCTTGATCGCCAGCGCGGACGTGGTCGTCGAAAACTTCCGGCCGGATGTGAAATTCCGCCTCGGCATCGATTACGAAACGCTGGCGGCCACCCACCCGCGACTGGTGTACGCCAGCATCTCCGGCTTCGGCCAGACCGGGCCACTCGCATCGCGTCCCGGATTCGATCAGATCGCGCAAGGCATGGGTGGGCTCATGTCGGTCACCGGCATACCCGGGGAAGGGCCCATGCGCGTCGGCATTCCGATCGCCGATTTGTGCGCCGGGATTTTCGCGGCTCAGGGGATCCTGGTGGCGCTGCTAGAGCGCGAAACCTCCGGCAAGGGCCAGTGGCTGCATACCTCGCTGCTGGAAGCGATGGTGTACATGATGGACTTCCAGACTTCGCGCTACCTGATCGACGGCGAAGTTGCCACGCAAGCGGGCAATTTCCATCCGACCAGCATCCCGACGGGGGTCTACAAGGCCCGTGACGGGTACCTGAATATCGCGGTGTTCGGCTCCAAGATCTGGGAGCGCTTCTGCACTATTCTCGGTGCGCCCGAATGGATCAGCGATCCGCGCTATCACGACAAGGCGGCCCGCTCGGTCAACCGCGAGTCCCTCAATGCGGAAATCAACCGGCGTCTAGCCGCGAAGGATCGCAGCTACTGGATCGCGCAATTCAACGAGGGCGGTGTGGCCAGCGGACTTATCAGCGACATGCGCGAGGTATTCGCGGAGCCGCAGATCGATCATCTCGGGATGGTCAAGGCGGTGGTCTCCGATCGACTCGGCCCTCAGCGACTGGTCGGGCAGCCGATGCAACTCGAGCGCACGCCGAGTACGATCGCCCGCACTGCGCCGCGCCGCGGAGAACACACCGAAGAAGTCTTGCTCGAACTTGGCGTGAGCCGTGATGAGCTCAATCGAATGAAAGCCGCCGGAGCCTATTGATGCCGAACGTCACCTACGAATCCAGCACCGAGCGGATCGAGACCTGGCTCGACGGACGGACGCTGCACGTTCGCTTCAGCAACCCTGCCCGGCACAATGCCCTGTCAGTCGAGATGTGGGAGGCGGTGCCGCCGTTGTTGCGGCTCGCGCGGGAGGACGATGGCGTGCGTCTGGTTGTCTTTTCGGGCGCGGGCGACAAGGCCTTCGTCTCGGGTGCCGACATCTCGCAATTCGAGGACATGCGCGCCGCGCGCGAGGCGGTGACTCGCTATGAAGCGATGGCCGAGGAGGCTTTGACCGCCATCTACGATTTCCCCAAGCCGACGCTTGCCTGCATTCGGGGGTACTGCATCGGCGGCGGAGTGAACGTGGCGATCAGCTGCGACATTCGCATCGCCTCCACCGACTCGACATTCGCCATTCCAGCCGCGCGCCTGGGCCTCGGGTACCGATATTCCGCGATGAAGAACCTGGTCGACCTGATCGGCCCCGGTGTGGCGAAGGATCTGTTTTATACCGCGCGCCGCATCGATGCTTCCGAAGCGAAGGCGATCGGCCTCGTGTCACGCATCTGCGCGCCGGAGGCATTGGATACGCTGCTGGGCGAGTACACTGGCGCGCTTGCCGATAACGCGCCGCTGACGGTGGCGGCGGCCAAGGCGATCATGCGCGAAATCCTGAAACCTTCGCCCGAGCTGGATATGGCGCGGTGCGCGTCGCTGATCCGCGGCTGTTTCGAAAGCGCGGACTACACCGAAGGCCGCACCGCGTTCATGCAGAAACGCAAACCGATATTCACCGGCCGCTAGAAGCGACAATGAAGTCCTACTGGATGCAGATGACGGACACGGACACCGTGCTCGATTTGCGGGACATACCTGTCCCGCGACCAGCATCGGGCCAGCTGCTGGTGCGCATGCACGCCGCCGCGCTCAATCGCGGTGAATTCGTCGTGGGCCATGGCTTGCATGGCAAGGCTGGCACCTGGAAAGCCATTGGTGGAGAAGGCGCCGGTGAGGTCACTGCGGTCGGCGACGGCGTCACCGCCTTCCACAAGGGCGACCGCGTCATGGGCCGTTGTGCGGGCGCCTTTTCGCAATACGCACTGATGGAGCAGGCCGAGGCCATTGCCGTCTCCTCGACGTTGTCGTGGGAAGAAGCCGCCAGTATCCCGCTGACTTTCCTGGTGTCGTTCGACATGCTGGTGCTGCAGGGGCATCTCAAGACCGGCGAATGGCTTCTGATCAACGGCGTGTCGTCCGGCGTCGGGGTCGCTTCGTTGCAGCTGGGCAAGGTATTGGGCGCAAAGGTGATCGGCACTTCGGGATCAACGGACAAGCTGGCGTTGCTCGGCAGCCTCGGACTCGATGTCGGCCTGTGCACGCGCACGGCCGACTTCGCGTCGAAGGTGATGGAGCACACCGACGGACATGGCGCCGACCTCATCGTCAATACGGTCGGCGGCTCGGTGTTCGCAGAGGACGTCCGTGCGCTTGCCTTCGAAGGCCGGCTCGCCACTGTCGGGTATGTCGATGGCCTGCTGCATTCGGACATCGATCTCGGCGCCTTGCACGCGAAGCGACTCACGCTGTTCGGTGTATCCAACAAATTGCGCAGCAAGGAGCAGCGAGCCGCCGCGCTGCCGAGATTCGTCGCGGAAGTGATGCCGCATATCGCCGCGGGACGCATCAAGCCGCGGATCGACCGGGTGATGGACTTCGCGCAGCTCGATGAAGCCAAGGCGCGCATGGAAGCCGGCGCGCATGTGGGCAAGATCGTGCTGCGCATGGCGGCCGCATCCTGACCTAGCGGACATTCGAATGGAGAGACGCGCAATGAAAGCGCTGAGCATCGTAGTGTCGTTGGTCACGACCGTCGTCTGCACCCACGTGGTGGCGCAGCCGGCGGCGTACCCGAGCAGACCGATACGGCTCGTCGTCGGCTTCGCGCCCGGTGGGGCCGCCGACTCGGTGGCTCGAGCCATGAGCGACGCCTTTGGAAAGGCGCTCGGCCAGCCGGTGGTGGTCGACAACCGTCCGGGAAACGGATCGAGCATTGCGGCGGACATAGTCGCCAAGTCGGCGCCCGACGGATACACGCTGTTGATCGCGAGCCCCAGCAGCATTTCGGTCAACCCGGCGCTGAACCCTTCATTGACGTACTCGGCGAAGGACTTGACTGCCATTACCAAGATGACGACATCTCCGTTGGTCCTGGCGGTCAATCCGGGCACGGGCATTCGCTCGGTGCCCGACCTCATCGCCGAGGCGAAAAAGGATCCGGGCAAGCTCAACTACTCGACGTCTGGCAATGGTTCGGCACCGCACCTGGGGGCCGCGCTGTTCTGCCAGCTGACGGGAGTGCGGATGACGCACATTCCCTACCGCGGCGGCAGCCTGGCGATCCAGTCGGTAATGGCGGGTGATACGCAGCTGACTTTCGGTACATCGCCGACGGTGCTACCCCAGGTCAACGGCGGCAAGCTGCTCGCACTCGCCGTCAGCACGCGCGAGGGCTCGCAACTCGTTCCCGGACTTCCGGGAATGAAGGAAGCGGGGCTACCCGAATACAACCTCGAGTTCTGGTACGGCATGTTCGCGCCCGCCGGCACGCCGCAGCCTATCGTCAAGAAAATCTATGAAGCGACCGTGGCCGCGATGCAGCAACCTTCGGTGAAGGCGGCGCTGGCGCGCGAGGGCACCGAGGTTTCGCTGTCCGCGTCACCCGAGCAGTTCAATGCGTTTCTGGTCGAGGACGATAAATTCTGGGTCAATCTCGCCAGGACCGCGAACGTCAAGGTCGAATGAGTCACGGCCCCGGCGGGCTGGATTCATTTTATCGGCTTCGGCGCGCTGCGGACGAAAGGCCACGGTTCCGATAACGAGATTGCATCGCGCAGCGCATACATTCGAACGGCGCGAAAGAGCGGTGTTTGTCACCATCCGAACGAACCCGGTGAATGCAATATCGGGGTGGTCGCGAGACGGCGAGGAGATGTGTTGCGAAACGCTTCCCGAAGGGACGCACTGACGGTGTTCGGAGGGCTGCTCGCCCAGGGGGTGCTGGCGATGGGCGGGACATCGGCGATCCTGGGAATCGCTGCGCAAGCACGCGCCGCGGCGACCTGGCCATCCCGCCCCATACGCCTGATAGTTCCGTTTCCGCCCGCTGGATCTACTGACATACTCGCGCGCGAGATCGCGCTGAAGCTGCAGGACGCATTGGGTCAGCCGGTCGTCGTGGAGAACCGGCCCGGCGCCGGCGGATCGATCGGCTCGGCCGAGGCAGCACGCGCGAATGCAGACGGGTACACCTTGCTGATGGGGCACATCGGAACGCTCGCGATCAACCCGTCGCTCTATCCTAAGCTCGCCTACGATCCGCTGACGAGCTTCACGCCGGTGGCGCTGATGGCACGCGTCCCCAATATACTCGTCGTGAATCCGCAAGTGCCGGCCAGGGACGTGCGCGAATTGATCGCACTCGCGAAGGCGCGTCCCGGCGAGCTCCATTACGCCTCCGGCGGCAACGGCAGCGCGGCGCATCTCGCGATGGAGTACTTCAAGCTGAAAGCCAAAATCGACGTGGTGCACGTCCCGTATCGCGGGACGGCGCCGGCGGTTACCGATGTGCTTGCCGGCCAGGTGGAGATGATCATGACCGGCGTTCCTGCCGTCCAGCAGCACGTCAAGGCCGGCAAGCTGCGAGCGCTCGGGGTTTCCAGTCTCGTCCCGGTGGCGTCGATGCCCGGCATTCCGACGATCGCGACGACCCTTCCGAATTTCGAGGCGATCCAGTGGTATGGAATCGTCGCGCCGGCGGGCACGCCCGCAGAGATCGTTCTGCGCCTGAATGCCGAGATCAATCGCTCACTGGCCAGCGAAAAGCTCAAGGAACGGCTGGAAGCAGAAGGAGCCGAAGCGGCACCGGGATCGCCGGACGCGTTCGGCACACTGATCAGCAGCGAAATCGCGCGCTGGAAACCTGTCGTTGCGCGCGCCAACATGCGTCCCGAATGACATCCACATCGATCGACAGGTCAAGCGAGGAGCGGCGGCCGCTGCCGGCCGCCAACCCCATCGGCGTGCTGCGCATCGGGCTGATCGGATACGGCGAAGTCGGGGGCATTTTCGGCGCCGCGCTCGCGATCGCCGGCGCAGGCGCCGTGACGGCATTCGACGTGCTCATGGAAGACCCGTCGTGGGCGTCAAGTGCGCGAGACCGTGCGTCGCGTGACGGCGTCGCGCTCGCATCGACCGCGGGTGGGGCGATCGAGCATTGCGCGTTGGTCATCTCTGCGGTGACCGCCGCGCAGACGACGACGGCTGCCGAACAGATTGCACGCGTGTGCGCTCGCGGGACCTTCGTGCTCGACGTCAATTCTGCATCGCCACGGACCAAGACCGCGTGTGCCGAGGTGGTGGACCGCACCGGCGGCCGCTATGTCGAGGCAGCGGTGATGAGCTCGGTGTCGCCGCACGGGATCCGGGTGCCGATGCTGCTCGGCGGCCCGCACGCTGCGGCGCTGCAACCGATGCTAGCGAAGCTCGGATTCGCCGCGACGGTGGGATCCGAATCGTACGGTGTGGTTTCCGCGATCAAGCTGTGCCGCAGCGTCATCGTCAAGGGCATGGAAGCGCTCGCGATCGAGAGCCTGCTTACGGCGCGGCGCTACGGCGTCGAGCGTGAAGTGCTGGCGTCGCTCGCGGAGACGTTTCCCGGACTCGATTGGGAGCGCCAGCCGACGTGGTTCTGGCGGCGCGTTGTGCAGCACGGCCGCCGTCGCGCCGAGGAAATGCGCGAGGCCGCAGTCACCGTGCGCGATGTCGGGATCGAGCCTCGCATGGCATCCGCAACGGCGGAGGTGCAGGCGTGGGTCACGATGCTGCGCGCCGAGGGCGTGTTCGCCAATGCTGCATCGGATGCCACGTGGCGCGAGCTCGCCGATTCCATCAAGCGAGCCGCGGACGACTGAGCGTTCCTCGCCCTGTCCATCTAATTCGACACCATCGTTCCCCGCAGCCCCGCGCGTTCGACCGCCCGCGCCACCGCGCCACTGGCCTTGGCGTCGCCGACGAAGCTGTCGACGAGCGACATCGCCGCTTCGCGTCCCTTCGGAATGCCGATGGCGAAGCTCTCGAGTCCCCAGCGCCCGGCGAGCACGCGCGAACCGGCGAGTTCGTCCGACATCTCGAACAGCGTCGCCTTGTTGGTCGCGAAAGCCTGAATCTGTCCGGTGGCGAGCATCTCGATTGCTGCCTTGAGCGAGGGCGTCCGTACGACGGAGGCATTGCGGAACTCGCGTGAAAGCGTGGCTTCGGACGTGCTTCCCTCGCTCACGCCGACGCGCACGCCTGGGCGGTCGATCTCGTCGAGTGCGCGAATAGCCGAACCCGCAGGGACCAGGTATCCCTGCTCGACCTGTAGCACGGTGGGCGAGAAATCCAGGTCGTTCCGGCGTACGGGCGTCGCGTTGGTGAGAACCATGTCGACGGTGCCCGCCTTCGCGGCGGCGAGCACCTCGGCGTTTTTCGGGAACACCACCGGCTCGAACGGGACGCCGGCGCGGTTCGCCAATTCGCGGCCGAGATCGAATGCGACTCCCTTGGCATTGCCGGTAGCCGGATCGCCAATGATCGACGTCGGCGTGCCCGGATAGAGTCCCACGCGCAGCTTGCCGGTGGGGGCGAGCGTCCGCGTCGCGACGGAGTCGAGCGGTGCCGAAACATTCGCGCAGCCGCAGAGGACGGCAAGCGACAGGACAACGTGCAGGACGCGGCGACGAATCGCATTCGTCATCGCATCAGTCAGGCTGGATGCCGGCGGACTTGATCACGCCTGACCACAGTTGCGTCTGCGCCTTGACGAAAGCAGCGAACTGCTCCGATGTCCCCGGCGTGACCACGACGCCCAGCTCGGCCAGCTTGTTCGCATTCGCTGGATTCGCAAGCACCTTGTCGGTCTCGGCGTTGAGCATGCGGACGATCTCGAGAGGCGTCTTCGCCGGGGCCATGAGCCCCCACCAGACCGAGGCCTCGTAACCAGCGAGGCCCGCCTCGGCGGCGGTCGGCACATCGGGGAGCAGCGCGAAGCGCTTGTCGCTCGCGACCGCGAGCGCGCGCAGACGGCCGCCGCGGATATGCGCGATCACCTCGACCGGATTGATCGGCATGAAGGAGATGCGCTCGCCGAGAAGGTCGGTGATCGCCGGGGCGCCGCCCTTGTACGGGACGTGCAGGACGTCGATTTTCGCCGTCGACTTCAGCAACTCGCCGGCCAGGTGTCCCGAACTGCCGTTGCCCGCCGATGCGTAGGTCAGCTTGCCAGGCTCGGCCTTGGCCATGGCGATCAGGTCCTTGAGCGATTTCGCCGGCGACGAGGCCGGCACGACGATCACCAGCGGCGCATAGCCGATTTTCGCGATGGGCACGAAATCGCGATGACCGTCGAACGCAAGATGCGGGAACAGCGCCATGTTAGTTGCGATCCCATTCGAGGCCATCAGCAACGTGTAGCCATCCGGCGTCGACTTCGCGACCAGCTCCATCCCGATGTTGGCGCTGGCGCCCGGACGGTTGTCGACGATCACCGGCTGCTTCAGCGCCTCGGACAGCGGCTGCCCGACGGTCCTCGCCACGATGTCGACCGCGCCGCCCGCGGCGTAGGGAACGACGATCTTGATCGGCCGGTTGGGATATGGCTGCGCCTGCGCGGTGAAAGGCGCGAGCAGCGCCGCGGCCATCAAGAACATACTGACGCGGTTTACGTTTCTAACCACGCGCTGCTTAAACATTGGATGCCTCCCAAAGTAAATCAACCACCTTGCCGGATATCGATAGCTTCGACTCATGACGCAAACCCGAACAGCTTGCGCGGCGTGTCCCACATCAGCTTGCGCCGATCGGCGGCGTCTGGAAACATCGTGGACACGGCGTGAAGGAGCACGCCGTAATCCACGTGCATCGGCGCGCGAAGATAGGGCCAGTCCGACGCCCATAGACAATGGTCGAGCGAGAAGGCGTCGACCAGCGCCGCGACAAAAGGCCGGGTGTCGTCGTAGGGTGGGGGCTCCCGCGAAAACTTGACGAAGCCGGACAGCTTGACGAACGCGCGCCGCGTCGCACCGAGCTTGAGCAGCTCACGAAAGCCGCGCTCGGCCAGCCCGGCATGCACCGTCGGGCGGCCGCAGTGGTCGACGAGGATGCGCACGCCCGAACCCATGAGCATAGGCAACATCGGCAGCAGCTGCTCGTGCTCGACCTGGATGTCGACGAACATGTCGAGCGCGACGAGCTTTTCGAGGAGCGGCTCGGCGCCGTGGTAGTGGTCCACGCCGTAGTGAGTCACGTTCCAGGCGACGCCGACGACACCGGCGCGCTCGAGCGCCTGCAGCTCGTCAAGCGTCGCATCGTTGGCGACCACCGCGACGCCCCGATAGCGAGCCGGATCGCGCGCAATCGTATCGAGCATGCAGGCGTTGTCGAGGCCGTAGCCGGAGTTCGGGCCGACGAGCAGCGCGTGCCGCGTCCCGTACGCGTTCATCACCTGGGCGAACTGCGCGGGCGTGCCGATCTCCTGGCCCGAAGGCGCGTAATGCGTGTCGGCGCGGTACGGGAAGCGAGTGGGATCGAGCACGTGCACGTGGCAGTCGATCTTCGGCCCGTCGAAGATGGCCACGTCCAAGGAAAGTGCCTAGAACGTCGCGGCGATGGCCTGGCGCAGCGCCGGCGTGATCTCGGGCATGACGCCGAACCACGCGTTAAAGGCCGGGCGCGCCTGGTTGAGCAACAAGCCGAGACCGTTGACCGTGATGTTGCCGCGTCCGCGCGCCGCCGCCAGGAGCGGGGTTTCCGGCGGAATGTAAATGAGGTCGCCAACCAGCGCGTTCCTGGGCAGGCGATCGAGCGAGATCTCGAGCGGCGGCTTGCCTGCCATGCCCAGGCTCGTCGCATTGGCCAACAGCGCGACGCCGTCGAGTGCCGCTTCGCGCTGCTCCCAGGGAACTACCTTCACCACCGCACCGACGGCGTCGGCGATTTCCTTGGCCTTGTCGAGCGTGCGATTGGCGAGCCTGATCTCGTTGGCGCCCTGCGCCGCAAGGCTTGCGACCACCGCGCGCGCCGCACCCCCCGCGCCGAGCACAAGGATAGGTCCGCTATCGGGTCGCCATTTCGGGTCGGCGTCGCGCAAACTCTGGATGAATCCATTGCCGTCGTTGTTGAATCCGGTCAGGGTGCCATCCTTCTCGACGACGACTGTGTTGACCGCGCCGATCTTGCGCGCGAGCTCGTCGACGCGATCGAGCAGCGGAAAAATCGCCTGCTTGTGCGGCGTGGTCACATTGCAGCCGCGAAGACCGAGCGCCGCCATGCCGCGTACCGCTGTCTCGAGCTTCTCCGGCGGCACCGCAAACAGCACGTAACGGCCCGGGATGCCGTGCTGCGCGAGCCAATGGTTGTGGATGACCGGCGAGCGCGAATGCGCAACCGGCCATCCCAGAAGTCCGGCAATGCCGAAGGTGTTCTGATCCGCCATCGTTGGGCCCGTTCCGTGACGATGCTGGTTATTTTCCTGCCGAGAGCGCGGGCAACGTTGCGATCACTTCCTGCTTGCCGTTCACCACCTTGGTCATGAAGCTTTCGCGGTCCAGATCTCCATTCTTGTCGAAGCTCACGTCCATGAGCACGCCAGGGTATTCCTTCACCGTCAACTTGGCGCCGTGCATCGCACTGGCAAAAGCCTTCGGGTCGACCTTGCCGACCTTCTCGGTGACCGCCTTGACGATGTACATCGCGGTGTAGCCCTTCATGCCGTTGTGGTCGGACTTGTAGCCGTATTCCTTCTGGAATTTGGCCGCGAAGGCCTTGATGCCGGGGTCGGGCGCATCCGCGGTGAGCCCCACGTGCGCGACCGCGCCATTGGCGGCATCGCCCGCGAGCTCGATCACCTTCTGACTGGTGAGCACCGTCTCACCGACGATCGGCTTGTCGTACGCCTGCTTGCGAAGCTCGCGCAGCGCGCGCGCCGCCTCCTCTTCGTTGGTGTAGACGAACAGCGCGTCGGCGTTCGCCTGCTTGGCCTTGAGCACCGGGCTCGAAAAATCAAGCTGGCCCGGATCGGTGGAGATGTCGGCCACGACCTTGATGCCATAGGGCTCGAGGGACTTGATGAAAACGTCACGACCGCCTTTGCCGAAGTCGTTGTTGGTGTAGATGATGGCGACCGTTTTCGCTTTCAGAGTGTCCTGGAGGTAGCGGGCAACCTTGGGCATCGCCGAGGACTGGGTGAACGAAGTGCGGAAAATGTACGGGTTGCCTTGCTGGGTAATCGCTGCAGCCTCTCCGCCCGTAAAATTGGGGATCTCGGCGCGCTTCGTTTCCGCCATGCTGACCATGATCGAGCCGGAGAACACGGGGCCCATCACAACGTAGGCGCCGTCGTCGATTGCCCTGATCGCAAGCGCCTTGGATACCGGTGGCTGCGACTGGGTATCGCTCGACGTGTACTCGATCTTGCGTCCGAGAATCCCGCCCGCGGCATTGATCTCCTTGGCCGCGAGCTTCGCGCCGTCGTTGAAGTTGGTGCCCGACGTCGCGCCGGTCCCCGACAGTTCGACGAGTCCGGCGATCTTGATCGGTTGGTTCTGGGCGAGCACGGGCTGCGTAAGCGCAAGGCTGAGCAGAACGGCGAAAAGGCGTGCGATCGAGCGCATGGTACTGATCCTCCGGGTATCCGAATAGATTATGAGTGACGAGGCGGGGGGCCAGCGCGGATTCTCTCGCTGATACGGGACCGCAGCCACAAGAAAATCTACTCGGAAGTTAGCTAAAATTCTTATCGTGCCCCGGCATCTGCGTGCCGCTTGGGTAGACTACCTGCATGCCGATCTTATCAGCCGCGACAGAGAATGCAACCTGAGCTGCGCCACTTGCGAGCGTTCCTTGCGGTTGCCGAGCAGGGCAGCGCGAATCGGGCGGGCGCCGCGCTGTTTCGCGCGCAATCTGCCGTTTCCCGCTCGATTCGCAAGCTCGAACACGAGCTCGGCGTCCTGCTGTTCGAACGCCGCGCAAGGGGAATGCTCCTCACGGAATACGGTCGCGCGCTGCTGGTGCGCGCACGGCGCGTGCACGCCGAGATGCAGCTCGCTCGGACCGAGCTTGGCGCGCTGGTTGGCGGAAGCAATGTGCGCAACGCCGCGATATTCGGCATGCTGACCCATGAGCGGCGCGTTCGCGCGTTCGTCGCTCTGACCGAGCAGCACCACATGCCATCGGTTGCCGAGAGCCTCGGCATCACGCAGCCCGCGGTGAGCCTCGCAGTGCGCCAGCTCGAGGACAGCATCGGCGTTCCGCTGTTCGAGCGAACGCCACGGGGCATGCTGCCGACGCTGGCAGGCGCTGCGCTTGCCTTGCGCTTGAAGCGCGTCTTGGCGGAGATCCGTCATGCGGTCGCCGATATCGCAGCGCTGCGGGGCGTCACCGAGGGTACGGTCACCGTCGGCGCGTTGCCGCTTGGGCGCACGCGTTTGCTTCCGGAGTCGATTGCAGGCGTGGTGGCGAAGTACCCCGGGCTGCGCGTCTCGACGGTGGAGGGGTCGTTCGAGGTACTCGCGGCGAGCCTGCGCGCAGGGGACCTCGATTTCATTCTCGGAGCGCTGCGGCCCGCGGAGTCTGCCAATGATCTCATCGGGGAGCCGCTCGCCGACGACGAGCTTGCGATCGTCGCTCGGCATGCTCACCCGTTGGCGCAACGCAAGCGCATCTCACTGCGCGACCTTGCGCACGCCCGCTGGGTTCTCCCGCGCATCAATACACCGAACCGCACGCTCTTCGAGCGCGTGCTGACCAAGCGTGGCCTGCCCCTCGCCAATGTCGCGGTCGAAACCAGCGACCTCGCGGTCCTGCGCGGAGTCCTGTTGAACAGCGACCTCCTGACTGCGATCTCGCCCCGTCAACTTTCCTACGAGCTCGGTGCGGGGCTACTGACGCTGCTTCCCGTCCCGCTGCACGACACGCGTCGCGTCATCGGGATCACGCGACGCATCGACAGCCGGGCGTCGCCTGGTGCGACGATCCTGATGGAGGAAATCGCACGCCGTTGCCCGGCGCTGCTGGCGCCGATCGACGCTGAGGAAGCTGCGCCTTCGTCGCGCCGGGGATTTCGATTGGATGCTCGATCTTGGCTTCGATGACATCGAGCAGCTGGCGCGTGATGTACTAGAACGCATCCTCGGTGCGCGCACCTATGCTCACAAACCGCGCTGCTGACGAAGTTGGCTGTAATAGATTCCGGGCTCGCCGCGCGCGTCAACCTAATTGTTCCGAGTCATTGCGCAGAATCTCAGTATCGGAGAATCGCGACCGCGTCGTCCCAAAGGCGCTGTAGGATCGATCGGGCCGACTCCGCGCGGGCCAGGCCTGCGGATTGTCCCGCCCACGCCTGCATGCGACTCACATCTCCCGCTTTTGTTGCGGCGGCTCTCATCGCGGCAGTGAGACCGCGCTGGACCGGGTAGGGCGCGGGTCGTGGCGCATCGTTGGAAATGGCGGCACGCACATAATCGGTCGCCAGACTCCGACCCGCGCGTCCACTGAAGACGCGGCTAACAAGCGTGTTTTCCGGCGTCGCACTTGCGAGCGCCTCCGCCCATGCGGCAGGAATCCCAGCTTCCGGTGTTCGCAGGAAGCCTGTGCCCACCTGTGCTGCACTCGCCCCCAAAGCAAGCGCCGCCGCGACCCCTCGGCCGTCGGCAAGGCCTCCCGTGGCGACGACCGGAATCTTCACCGCGTCGACCACCGCCGGAACGAGGCACGTCAAACCCACAAGTTCGTGCTCGGCCTTGCTGGCATCAAAACAGCCACGGTGCCCGCCGGCTTCCATTCCTTGGACCACAACCACGTCTGCGCCTGCCACCTCGGCGGCTTTCGCTTCAGCCACCGTCGACGTATTGGCGAACCAGGAGATGCCAAGTGCCTTCAGGCGAGCCACGAATTCAGGTGGGTAAAGGCCCATAACCGAAGAAACAATGGGTGGGCGAGCCTCCAAGAGTGCTTCACACTGTGCGGCGAAGTCTGGCGGAGTGGCATCGCCTGCATCCGGTGCGACCGCTGGTCCCCAACTCGCGAGGAAATCGCGCACTAGTTTCTCATGGGCCGCATTGCGGACTGGGACAGGATCCGGAATCCAGAGATTGATTTGAAATCTGCCGTTGCTCGCCGTCCGCACTTCATTAGCCCAAGCAACAATCTCGGACGGCGCCATCAGGAGCGCGCCACACGCGCCCAGGCCACCCGCACTGGCAACGGCAATCGATAGAGCAGGGGCACTGGCGCCGGCCATGGGAGCCAAGAGAATCGGAACGCGAAGACCAAATCGTTCACAAAATGCGGCTGTACGATCGCGAATGCTCATGGCGGGTGTCGACACCGTTACGCTCCGACATAGGTCGGTATCCAGCCCCCGGGCGACGAGAGATCGACGCTGTCGGGAATACGGGATGCCCGGCCAGATAGAAGAACGCGCTCGCCGCGATAGGCCCAGACGCGGAGGTCGGTCCAAAGAGATACGCCCTCGCTTGCGTCCACGCGCGACTTCGGAGCTTTTCGCTGCGCGACGTAGGAATCGCCCCTCTTGAGGAGTCGATACAGGCGCGTGCGGCCCACCTGCGCAGCCATGAGGATGCCGTGGCTCGCAAACCCGTGGCACGGCTTGAAGACCCACTGTTCCTTTTCGCGCGCGAGCTCGTCGACGTTCGCGGGGCCCAGCAGACGGGTCTCGGGCACGTGAACGCTGAGCAAGGCTCTCTCGTCGGGCCGGATGCCGAGCTCGAGATCACTGACCGGCCTCGAGAGCGGTTCGAGCACGCGCTTGTCGCTCCGCGTCGCGTAGGTGAACGGATTCGGCGCCACGAGCACGCTGCCCTTCGCGTAGGCGGAACGGAGGGCCGAGAAGGCTTCTCCCTCCCAGAAGAAGTCGGTCGAGCGGTTGATCACGAACGCGACGCGCTCGCCACGGCAGAGCAGCTGTCCATCTTCCCACGTGGTCTCGGCCGGCGAGCCGGTCTCGGCGCGCCATCCGGCACGCCGACATAGATCGCGGAGGAGCAGGTGCTCGTGCCTGAACTTGCCCTCTCTCAGGGACTCCGCGTCATCGAGGATCAGCACGAGACCCGGCGAGGGCCCATCGAAGAACGCCCGAGCTTCGGTTCGGATCATGCCGAGCACGCGTTGGCCGAAGGCCGGAATGGACA
Organism: uncultured beta proteobacterium; assembly: GCA_963816915.1. GTDB lineage: Bacteria > Pseudomonadota > Gammaproteobacteria > Burkholderiales > Casimicrobiaceae > PALSA-1003. The sequence continues at coordinate 574,311 of CAWFMK010000001.1, read as the reverse complement.
GCGGTGCCTCGAATGCGTGACGCTCGCTACCCCCGGAGAGCTCGTAGTAGAGGCGATTGAGGATCGCCGCGAACATCATCCCCGAGCCGTTGTCGTTGCACTCGATGAGCTGGAAGTGATCGGGACGCTCCGGCGGGAGATGGAAATCCCACGCGCTGAAGAAGCAGACCTCCGAGCGCCGCTGTCGGGCGATCGCGGGGCCGCTCGCCGTCATCGCCTCTTGCCACGCGGGGCGCGTGGTGACGCGATCGAAGACGCGGATGAAGCTCTCGATCGCAGCCAGGAGCGCGCGAGGGAGGACCTGGGGCACAAGAGCGACCGAGAAGCGCTCGGGCACGTCCGGCATGCCGGCTTCGCGTAGCGCTACGTACAAGCGATCTTCGAAGGCTGGCATGATCCGTCGCCTCGTCACGCAGTTGGTGATGCAACTGCGATGTCGCTCGGGATCGCGAAGGCGAGGAAAGGCATTTCAACCGCGCGAGGCCGAGTGTGTGGGAGGCGGTGGCACGGGTCAAGCGTCAATCTTCGGTGGCAAGGGGCGGTTCGCACGTCAATCGTGATACTTACAGGCGGGCGCGTTGCCATGCGAATCAAACCCTCGCGCAGCACAGGCACAACATTCACGCCCTAGGCGGGCTTATGCGGGCTCCATACCGTGGCACCGCTTCGCCGCATCCGCGGCGGGCGAAGCCATGAACGAGAGCAACTCTCGCGCGGCGTCGGGCTGCGTCGACGCTTCGCAGATGCCCGCGGAGAAGGTGGTGATGATTTGGACTCCGGCCGGGAGTGGTCCGATCACGTCGATGCCAGCCAGATGCATCAGCTCGCTAAGTTGCTGAAAACCGAGCTCGACGTCGCCGCGCGCCACCAGCGTGCCGACCGGCACCCCGGGAGGCGCCTGAACGGCCCGGCCCCTGATCGCGTCGGCGATGCCCCAGCGCTCGAACAGCCGGGCGAGCTCGACGCCGCTTGGACCGGTGGAATAGCTCAAGCTGCCTGCCGCCAGCACGGTGCGCCGCAGCGCGTCCTCGCTGCCGATGTCGGGCCGCTGTGCACCGGCGCGCACGGCCACCGCGACGCCCGAGCGCACGAGATCTACCTTGCTGTCCGGCCGCAGTCGGCCTGACGCAAGCAGCTGGTCGATCGCGTTCGACGCGAGCACGACGACGTCAAACGCCTCGCCCGCCTGCACGCGCTTGGCCGCGTCGACGCCGCCGACCGACTCGATCTCGACGTCGCAGCCGGAGCGCTCGCGGAACAACGCAACCAGTTCGTCGAGCACTTGGCGGGTCGCCATCGACGAGATGCCGGTAATCCGCGTCGCCAACGCAGCCACCTCAGCGCAGCTGCTGTTCCAGCTGGTGCAATGTGCGGTAGCACGGCAGCACCTGCGCGACGCTCGAGTTCGGCTCCCGTCCTTCGCGGATTGCGGCGAAGAATTCGCGGTCCTGCAGCTCGATGCCGTTCATTGACACCGCGACCTTGCTCACGTCGATCTTCTCCTCTTTGCCGTTAAACAGGTCGTCGTAGCGCGCGATGTACGTGCCGCTGTCCCCAATGTAGCGGAAGAACGTGCCCAGCGGTCCGTCGTTATTGAACGACAGCGACAGCGTGCAGATGGCGCCGGTGCTGCTTTGCAGCTGGATCGACATGTCCATCGCGATGCCCAGCGTCGGGTGGATCGGACCCTGGACCGCGTTCGCCCGAACGATCTCGCCGCCGGTCTGGTACTGGAACAGATCGACGGTATGCGCCGCGTGATGCCACAGAAGGTGGTCGGTCCACGAACGCGGCTGGCCAAGCGCGTTCATGTTCGTGCGGCGGAAGAAGTACGTCTGCACGTCCATCTGCAGGATGTTGAACTCGTCAGCAGTGATCCGGTTATGAATCCACTGGTGACTCGGGTTGAAGCGGCGCGTGTGCCCGACCATCGCGACCAGGCCGGTCTTCTTCTGCAGGGTCGCGACGGCCTCGGCGCCCTTGAGGCTGTCCGCCAGCGGGATCTCGACCTGCACGTGCTTGCCGGCGTTGAGGCACGCGACGCTCTGGTCCTCATGCATTTGTGTAGGCGTGCAGAGAATGACCGCGTCGACGTCCTCGAGGGCGAGCGCCTCGGCAAGGTCGGTGCCGGCGTGGCGAATTCCATATTGCTTCGCCACCATTTGCGTCTTGTCGAGCTCGCGTCCGATCACCGACACGACCTCGACGCCGTCGATGTTCTTGATGCCGTCCAGGTGCTTGACGCCGAACGCGCCCGCGCCCGCGAGCGCGACCTTGATCGTCTTGCTGTTCATCGAGCGTTCTCCAGAATGAGGTGGCCCACCGCGGTATTCGACGCGGGCACGTGGTAGAAGCGGTGGACGACCTTGGGCTTGGCGCCACCCGCCACGTCGGCCATGGCGCCGCGCGCGATCAGCCACATCACGAGCTCGATCCCTTCCGAGCCCGCCTCGCGCACGTACTCGATGTGCGGCACCAGCGACAGGTCGGCCGGGTCGGCAATCAGCCGGTCGAGGAAGCGGTTGTCCCACGGCTCGTTGATCAGGCCGGCGCGCGCGCCCTGCAGCTGATGGCTCATGCCCCCCGTGCCCCAGATCTGCACGTTGAGCGGTTCGTCGTACGATTCCACGGCGCGACGAATCGCCTGGCCAAGCGCGAAGCAGCGCCGGCCCGACGGAACCGGATACTGCACGACGTTGACCGCAAACGGGATCACGCGGCACGGCCACCGGAAATCGGACTTCGGGGGATTGCCGAACATCAGTGACAGTGGCACGGTGAGGCCGTGATCGACGTCCATCTTGTTGACGATCGTGAGGTCGAAGTCCTCCTGGATCACCGATTGCGCGATGTGCGACGCGAACTCGGGGTGGCCGATGACTTTCGGCACCGGCCGGGGACCCCACCCCTCGTCGGCAGGCGCGTATTCGGCGGCCGTGCCGATCGCGAACGTGGGGATCAGCTCCAGCGAGAACGCGTTGGCGTGGTCGTTGTAAGCGAGGAAGATCACGTCCGGCATGTTCTCCTTGATCCACTTCTTGGAGCGCTCATAGCCGGAGAAGACCTTTTGCCAGTACGGCTCCTGATCCTTGGCGAGGTCGAGCGCGGCGCCGATCGCCGGAACGTGCGGTGTATAGACGGATGCAGTGATTCGGGCCATGCCTATTCGCGTATGGTCTGGCGGCCGGCAGCGCCCTGCGGCTGGCGATGCGGCTGCGCGTCGCCGTCCTCTCCCAGGTGGCGGTTGCCCTCCGCCGAACGGCCGCCCTTGATCATCATGTCGCGATACTCCGCCTCGGTCATTCCGGTCATGCTTCCAGCCATCTGCTGAAAGCTCTTGCCGTCGGTCGCGCCGATCTTGGCGAGAAAGTAGATGTTGCCGCCGTGCTCGATGCAGCGATTGAGGTCGCGCGCGAGCACCGCCTGCTTTTGCTCCTCGGTCATTGGCCACTCGTCGAGGTACGCGCGTTCGTTCGCCTTGAAGCGCTCGCGATTCGCGGGCTTCATCAACGACATGCAGAACTGATTCAGGTGGTAGCCCTTGCGCGATTGCTCGGCGTCGAAGATCGTCGTGCCGGGAACGTCCTTATACGGTTTGTCGAGGGACATCTGTGTCTCATCCTGCCAGTCGGCGTTCGACGGTCACTACCGCGCGTCAGTCGATGTACTTGAGCCCGGCCTTCGCCAGCGGCGCGCGCATGTTGTACATATCCAGCCCCAGTACTCCAGCAGCGAGCTTGGCGCGCTTTTCACCTTCGTTTGCCTCGCGCGTGGCGGCGGCGTCCAGCGTTTTCTGCGCGAGCGTGGCCGGAACCACCACGACGCCGTCGTCGTCCGCGACGATGACGTCGCCCGGTGCGACCAGGGCACCCGCGCATACGACCGGAATGTTCACCGAGCCCGGTGTGGCCTTGACCGTGCCCTTGGCGGAGATCGCCTTGCTCCACACCGGAAACTTCATTTCAGTCAGCACGCGCACGTCGCGGACTCCCGCATCGATGACGAGCCCGCGCGCACCGCGCGCTTTGAAGCTCGTGGCCAGCAGGTCCCCGAAATAACCGTCAGTGCAATCTGCGGTCACCGCGGCAACGACGATGTCGCCAGGCATGATCTGCTCCGCCGCGACGTGCAGCATCCAGTTGTCTCCGGGCTGCAGCAGGACCGTCACCGCGGTGCCCGCGGCGCTTGCGCCGACATAGATCGGACGCATGTACGGCTTGAGCAGGCCCGTGCGTCCCATCGCCTCGTGCACCGTCGCCGTGCCCAATGCGCCGAGCTTGGCCGCGACGCCGCTGTCGGCGCGGGCGATGTTGCGATAGACGACTCCGAGTTCGGTCATGGTCAACTTTCTTTTGCCTTCAAGGCGGCATCGAGGCGTGGATAGACGCGCCGCGCGTTGGTTTCGAATATCTTATGCCGCTGCTCCGGGTCGATGCGAGCGGCCTCGATGTAGCGCCGGGTGTCGTCGAAATAGTATCCGGTCTCGGGATCGATGCCGCGCACCGCGCCGATCATCTCGCTCGCGAACAGGATGTTTTCCACGGGAATCACGCGGGCGAGCAGGTCGATGCCGGGTTGGTGATACACGCACGTGTCGAAAAAGATGTTGTTGAGCAGATGGTCCTTGAGCAACGGCTTTTTCATTTCCTGCGCCAGCCCGCGGAAGCGCCCCCAGTGGTACGGCACCGCGCCGCCGCCGTGGGGGATGACGAAGCGCAGCGTCGGAAAGTCCTTGAACAGGTCCGACGTGAGGCACTGCATGAAGGCGGTCGTATCCGCGTTCAGGTAGTGCGCGCCGGTGGTGTGGAAACACGGATTGCAGCTCGTGCTCACATGGATCATCGCCGGGATGTCGTACTCGACCATCTTCTCGTAGATGGGGTACCAGTGGCGAGCCGACAGGGGAGGGGAGTCCCAGTGCCCTCCGGACGGGTCGGGATTGAGGTTGATCGCGACATTGCCGAACTTCTCGACGCATTTCACGAGCTCGGGAATGCACGTCGCCGGATCCACACCGGGACTCTGCGGCAACATCGCGGCAGGAATGAAGTGATCGGGGAACAGGCGGCTCACCCGATAGCACAGCTCGTTGCAGATCGCGGCCCAGGTGCTCGAGACCTGGAAGTCGCCGATGTGATGCGCCATGAAGCTCGCGCGCGGGCTGAAGATCGTAAGGTCGAGCCCGCGCTCGCGCATCAGCCGCAGCTGGTTGCCCTCGATCGACTCTCGCAGCTCGTCGTCGCCGATGGAAAGCTCGGACGCCTTCGGCATCTCCGCCGGGTTCTTGATGCCCGCGATCTGGCGGTTGCGCCACGCTTCCAGCGCCTTCGGTGCGGTGGTGTAGTGGCCGTGGATGTCGATGATCATGAAGTCGCTCCGGTGCCAACGCACTGTGTCATGTGCCAACGCCCCTCATGGGTGGTCAGGCTTCAGCCAACTGCATCTGGTTGATGTTGCCATCGAGAACTTGTTGAAGCCGACGTTCGTCCAGCGCATTTTCCCATTTAGCGACCACAATAGTCGCGACGGCATTCCCGATCAGGTTCGTGGGGGTCAAGCCTTCTGACATCAGACGATGAACGCCAAGCACCAGCGCCACGCTTTCAACAGGGACGGTGCCGACAGACCCAAGAGTGGCGGCGAGGACCACGAAGGCAGCACCTGCGACCCCGGCAGCTCCCTTTGAAGCCAGCAAGAGAACCAGCAACAATCCAATCTGTTGCTCAATCCCGAGTGGCGTATTGGTGGCTTGCGCAAGGAATACGGCCGCCGTCGCGAGGTACAGGCATGTACCGTCGAGATTGAACGAATATCCCGTCGGAATGACCAGGCCGACCACGCTTTCCTCACAACCCACGTCTTCCAGTTTTGCGATCATTCGAGGGAGTACCACTTCCGACGACGTCGTCGCCAGCACGATCAGCAGTTCTTCCCAGATGTAACGAATGAGTTTCAGCAGGCTAAAGCCGCAGAAATGGCAGATTGGCCAAAGGACGCCAAAAATAAAGATGAGGCAGGTGATATAAAAGGTGATCAACAGCTGACCAAGCGACAGCAAAGAACCCGCTCCAAATTTGCCCACGGTAAAGGCAATCGCACCAAACGCGCCGATCGGTGCTGCCCACATGACGATGGCGACGATGCGGAACAGCATTTGCGAAAAAGCGTCGATGAGCTGGTTCAGCACCTTCCCTCGCTCGCCAACCCAGCTCAGTGCAAAGCCGCAGAGTACCGCGATGTAGAGCACCTGGAGCACATTGCCTTCGGCAAACGCGCCAACGAACGTGTTCGGGATGATGTTGAGCAGGAATTGCGCAGTCGTTTGGTTATGTGTCTGCTGTAAGTACGACGCAACGCTGGAAGTATCGAGGTGCGCGAGGTCGACATTCATTCCCACGCCAGGCCTGAAGATGTTCACGGCGATGAGGCCGATAATCAACGCAACCGTGGTGAGCACTTCGAAATAGACCAGAGCCTTCAAGGCGACCCGACCCACCTTCGCCATGTTAGCCATGCTGGAAATGCCATGGACGACCGTGCAGAAGATGATCGGAGCGATCAGCACGCGAATCGCCTTGATGAAAGCATCTCCCAGAGGTTGCATCTGGGTGCCGACGTTTGGATACAGGTGACCCAAGGCGATGCCGACGACCATCGCCACGAGCACCTGAAACCAAAGCTGCAGATACCAAGGTTGAGCTTTTTTGCCCTGGGCCGGAGCTGCGAGCGCAGCCTGTTGTTCCATCAGCGCGCCTCTTCCGGCCAGTACAGCCGCATCGGGTTGTTGACGAGCAGCTTGCGCTGCAACTCGGCGGTCGTCGCAATGTGCGGGATGAAGTCGACCAACAGTCCGTCGTCGGGCATGTGGTCCTTCAGGTTCGGGTGCGGCCAGTCCGTACCCCACAACACGCGGTCGGGAAACGTCTCGACAATGCGCTTCGCGAAGGGCACGACGTCACGATAGGCAGCGCGCTCGCCGTTCAGCGCTTTCGGTCCGGTGACCGAGAGCCGCTCTGGACAACTCACCTTCGACCACACGTTCGGATGCTCGCGCATGAACTTGATGAACAGTTCGAACTCTGGACCGTCGACCGCCTTGCTGACGTCCGGGCGACCCATGTGGTCGACGACGACCGTGGTCGGTAGCGCGCTGAAGAACTCCCACAGCTCAGGCAGATCGATCGCCTCGAAGTAGACCACCACGTGCCAGCCGAGCGGAGCGATGCGGCTTGCAATCTCGAGCAGCTCGTCCTTCGGCGTGAAATCCACCAGCCGCCGGACGAAATTGAAGCGTACGCCGCGGACCCCGGAAGTATGCAGCTCCCGCAGGTCCTGTTCGGTCACCGATCGTCTGACAGTCGCTACCCCGCGCGCCCTGCCGCCCGAATGCACAAGCGCATCGACCATCGCGCGGTTGTCGGCACCATGGCAGGTGGCCTGCACGACGACGTTCCGATCGAATCCAAGATGGTCGCGCAAAGCGTAGAGTTGCTGCTTCGACGCGTCGCAGGGGGTGTATTTGCGCTCCGGCGCGTAGGGGAATTGCGCGCCAGGTCCGAAAACGTGGCAATGCGCGTCCACGCTTCCGGCTGGCACCTCGAATTGCGGCTTCGACGGGTCAGCGAACCAGTCCAGCCAGCCGGGGCTTTTTCTAAATTCCATATCGCGTCCAGACTCGAAAACACGGGCGGCCCCGAGCCTCGTCGATCTTGCTCCTATCAACCGCGGATGGCAACGCCGCCACGTAGCGCTTCATGTCTATGTAATAGTTGCAGAGTTTCGGTCAATCCCGGCCCGCGCCAACATCTTGCTCGCGTACGGAATGCCCCGGCGGGGTGTCCCAACCTAGATGTGTTGCTTCCTTGCCCGCCACCGAATACAGCGCGCCCGGAGCATTGCGCGTGCGCTGGAAAGTTTCGAGTGTTTCTCCGCGCATCGCGGCGTAGATATGCAAGTTCGACACGCCGGTGACCGCGCCGAGTTTCTCGAGCATGAAAAAAATCACGCCGTAGTGCATCATGCCGCGCCAATCGCGGCGTCGGATCAGGTCGCGTTCCTGTTCGCTCAACCCGGCCGCCTCGAAGCTCGATTCCGGGTCGCGGAGAAACGCCTCCCGATGGTTCGGCTCGACCATCCGGTGCAGATAATCATTGATGCGGAATGCCTTCACGCTGCGCTCGAGCGTGAACGGGTAGGTGCCTTCGAGTCGCTCGACCCCTGCGAGCCCGCTGGCGACGTGGCGCCGCTGGCGTTCGACGATGGCTGGATTAGGCTCATCGGTGCCTTCGTAGATCGCGGTCGCGATACCCGTCATCGAGGGCAGGTAATAACTGCGGTGCATGCACGTCACGTTCGCCGAAAGCGCGCCGCGCATGGTGAGCCACATGACGACCTCCGCACCCTCGAACCCGCCGAGCTCTGCATATTCGGCGGTGGTCATTGCGGCGAGCTGCTCCGGATCGCGTTCGAACAGATCGAGGAATCGCTCGTCCCAACCGGGATTGTTGAAGCCCGCGCGCTCGCCGTGGACTTGGTGCGACAGCCCTCCGGTCGCAACGATGGCGACCTTGAGATCGTCGGGGTAACTCTCGATCGCGCGACGCAACGCTTGCCCGAGCTTGTAGAAACGGCGCGCCGTGGGAATCGGAAACTGCAGCACGCCCATCTGCAGCGGGACGACGCTCACGGGCCATTCCGGATCGTGCGGACACAGCACGGAGAGCGGCGAAAAGCATCCGTGGTCGAGTGCGCGGTGCTGGAAAAACGACATGTCGAACTCGTCGGCCATCAGCGAGTGGCCAATGTACGAGGCGAGCTGCGGATGTCCCCGGACCGGAGGCAGGTCGCGCGCGCCGGCGCCTTCGTCCGCCACCGGCCATTCGGGACCCACACCAAGAGCGAAGGCAGAATAGTGGTCGAAGAAGAACGAGCTGACGTGATCGTTGTAGATCATCACCAGGACGTCCGGGCGTTTTTCGGCGAGCCACTCGGCGAGCGGCGCGAAATTGTGGAAGATCGGGGCCCATACAGGGTCGTCGCGCTTGTTGCGGTCGTAGGCGAAGCCGATGGTCGGCGTATGCGAGGCGGCAATGCCTCCGATGATGCGTGCCATGCCGGGCGCTCCTTGGTACCGGACTCTTAGTGTGCCGCAGGCGGTCGAAGCGCGCATTGCTTTTCAGTTGCATTGCCGATGCAGTTGCTTATCGGCGTCATGAAATGAAAAACCCCGCCTTGCAGGCGGGGTTTATGCGCGTTCGCGCCGGTTGCGCAACGAACGGCGAGAGCGGGCCTTTATCGTGCTTGCGCAGGCATCGCCATCGCGACCGGCGATGGTGACTTGAGCTCGTCGATGCAACGCAAAGCCCACAATCCGAACATGCTCTCGAAGTCGAACTGGTTCGACGCCGTCGTCGTCAGCCTGATGCTTGGACGGGCTCGGATTCCTGCCGTCTGGTAATCGACGAATCGCGCCAGAAGCTCGCCTGTCACTGCATCACGGACGTCCAGCCCAAGGACCGCGCGGCCGGCGTCATGCGTCAAGACCCGGCTGGCGGGAAGCGCCTGCGTGATGGTCTTCGGCGCGTTGATGTAGAGGTCAGTCAAGCTCAGCGATAATTGGAGAACACCCGGGGTTGTTTCAGCGACGGTCTCGTATCCCGCCTGGTGGAAAGCACCCTCGAAAACGTTGTGCAGGCTGGCGCCGGTCGCCACGGCAATGCGCTGCGCAGCCGCGGGGCTGGTTCCCTGCAGCACGGCGATCTTGTTGAAGTTCATGTCGGTCAGCCAAAGCTTGTCGAACGCGACCGGGATAGGGTCGAAAATGACCTTGGTGTAGCGTCTGAAATCCACGCCGGGGCGCAGATAGACCTGATCGAGCTGGCTTGATTCAACCCTGACCAGCCCCTCCGGGGCATTCGATGCGGGACCGCCTGCAGCCTGTCCGCAAGCGCCTGTCGCTAAAGCGCTCAGCGCAAAAGCGCAGCTCAACGCAAGCCACTGACGAATCTTCATAGCAACCTCCTTTCAGAGGTAAACAGGCATCGCAGTACAGACCTTCCCTACCGCCGCAGCTTTTCTGAAAGTTTGCTCCACCAAAGAGGTTGCGGCAAGATATAAGTGGCGGTTTTCCGGTGCCGTTTCGCGCCGGGTTCGATTCCACAACTTTGGAGGTCACCATGAAACGCCCACACCTGCTGTTGGCGGCGCTGGTTGCTTTGGTTTTGATGCCGTTTTCTGCGTCCGCGTGGATACGCAGCCCCGCCACTACGTTCGCCACGCTGCCCCCGGGAGCGACGCCGGCGGAAGGCATCACCGCAGACGCCGCCGGCAACATCTACGTCACGACGTTCGGATGGCCTCCCAAGGGAGAAAGCAGCCTTCCTGGCCAACTGATCGTGTTCAATCACGCGGGCAAAGTGATCCGCCAGGTAACCATCATCGGTGCGAGTCCGCATCTGCTGGGACTGGGATTCAATCCGACGACGTCCGATCTGCTGGTGCTGGATTTCGGTGCCGCCAAGGTGCTCAAGGTCAATCCCGTCTCCGGCGAGTCGAGCGTGTTCTCCGACATCGGCAACGCCATGGGCGGCAGCGGCGCGGGTTTGAACGGCCTGACCTTCGACGGCAGCGGCAACGTGTATATCTCGGATTCGTTCAATGGCGTCATCTGGCGCACGGGTGCGGCGGGCGGGATGGCATCGGCGTGGCTCACCAATCCGCTGCTCAAGACCACAGGGCTGCCTCCCTTCGGTGCCAACGGAATTGCCTTCAACCGTGCGGGTGATGCGATGCTGATCGCCAACACCGGCGACGATGCGGTGATCAGGGTGCCGGTGGCGGGCGGCGTCGCGGGCAAACCGATGGTGCTCGCGTACAGCATCAACGGCGCCGATGGAGTCATGGTCGACGAGGACGACAATATCTGGGTGGTGGCCAATCAATCCGACGAAGTCGTAGTGCTCGACAAGAACGGCAAGGTGATCGCCAAGCTCGGCGACTTCGACGGCCTTCATCCTCACGGCGCGGTGAAGGGGCTGCTGTTCCCCGCGAGCATCGTCGCCAGCGGCGAATTCGTGTACCTGACCAATCTGGTACTCGACACGCGCCTGTTCGGCTTTCCGACGATCGATTCGCAGTGGGCTGCGCGGGTCACCAGCTTCACGGTGAGCAGGATCCAGCGCCATCTTCCACCAGTGCAGGAACCCGGCGACCATTGAGCAAGTCAGCACGAGGACGATTCTGAAGGAGCGCGTCGCGCGCGCTGATGCAGCTGATTCTGCGGGGCGGAGCGCGGCGTGCCGGCGCGGGTTTTCAGCGCGTGCGCCGTGGGGCAGGCATCTTGCACGTTGGACCACTTTCAGCGTATGAATCGTCGGGCAACTATTCTCAGGACTAGCAAGGGGCAAAAAAATGTCGAAAAACCGAGCAACGCTGGGCACCGATGGAGTGGCGCTCCCCATTCTTCCCCCGGAACGCGACGCTCGCGTCTGGGCGCGCATGGTGCGCGTGGTGTTCTACACGCCCGGATTTCTCGCGCTCCTGCTGCTCAAGACGGGCGAGCCGGCGAGCTTCGGCATTACCGTCGAGCTGCTGATGCTGACCAGCGCGTCGGCGATCGTCGCCGGCTTGTTCATCGGCACGCAATCCACCGCCGCCGGCGCCGATGATTCGTCCAGAACGGGCGTCTGGTGCGGCTCGCTGGTTCTGGAGTTGCTTGCGGTCGTGCCGTTCCTCTCCGCGATACCGTCGCTGTTCCATGAGCTCGCGCACAGCACGCTGCTGCATGCGGCGGCTCCGGGCGCGATCGACATCCAGCTGGGCGCATCCGAGCTGCTTCCCATGGTCGCCATCCTGCCATTCATGCTCTACCAGCTCGCCGGATTCGGAACGCTGCATTTCGTCGTATCCAAGGCGGCGAACTGGGCGATCAACATTGCTATCCTCTGCCTGATCATCGCGGCGTACGTCGCCAACCGCGAGGCGATGTATCACGTCGAGCGCATGCTGACCGGCGTGCTTGTCCTGGTGATGGCGGTTATCGTGTTCTACGGTGTGCTCACGCTTCGGCGCATGCAGACCGACTACGACATGCGCGTCCCGGCCAAGGAGCCGAAGTAGCACCGATAAAGACGTGTTGCTACGACGAGAGGAAACAGATCGTGTGGTGGATCAGCTATCGAGGTGAGGGCAAAATCGGCATCGAGAACATCGGCGTGTTCGAGGACGACGGGAAGCCTCGCAAGAAACACCCGTTGCTGCTCGACGACGCGCCCGCCGCACATCCACTGAACATCGCCCGTGGTTTCGCGCTGATCGGGGACGATCTCTACATCGCGAACGCGTGGCGCAGGGACAGCCACATCGTCCGCTATCGCCGTCACGGAGACACGTTCCGCTACGCCAGCATCGTGGTCGCAACCAAGGATGTCTCGGCAATGGTTCATCCTTTCGACGTGGAGCTTGGCGACGACGACCGGCTGTATGTTTCCTGCCAGGACACCAACACGGTCATCGCACTGCTGCCGAAAACGCGCAAGCCCGCTCCGATCGCACCCCACCTGAGCGAGTCCTATCCCGATGGCAACTTCCTCCCGGGAACGCTGGTCGCGTCGAGTCAGGGGCGCCTGCCCGAAGTCGGCGAGAATGCGCCGCCCGATGTCCCGGCGCCGCAGGGACTCAGGGTCGTGCTCGACGAGCACGGCAAGCCGCGCCATTCGGTGCGCGGGATCATCGTGCACCGCAAGCACCTTTATGTCGCCGATGAAGCCGCGGACCGCGTGAAGATCTTCGACGTCGCAACCGGTCGGCTGGTCGCGCACATTGACCACAAGAAGATGTCGAAGCCGGTGCACCTCATCGTCGACGGCGACACGCTCTACATCGGCGCGGCGGGGACCGGCTCCATCCTCGCCTATGACATCCCCGCGAAAGCGCCTCGCGGAGAGCAAACGGCGCGCGTGATCATCGACGAAAAGCTCGAGGCGCCGTCGGGATTCGCGATTGGCCCCGATGGCGATTTCTACGTCGCCGAGCGTCTCAAGCAGCGCGTTCGGCGCTTTTCGGCCGACGGAAAGAAAAAGGGCACATTCATCGACGACTTGCCGGATATGCCGGAATTCCTGATCCATGTCGCCGATCCAGCGTAAGCGTGCGCCGCGATATCTGCACTCTTCGATCGCGCGGCGACGTCCGGAACCGTGGACGATGACGCTTTAGGCGACTGGGGATTGGCCGGGCGATGAAGTGCACGCCTTGCGGAACGCTCGCTTGCTCGCCGAATCGCTGCCTCGCTCGAGCAGCAGACGACCTTAGCGCGCGCGCATCGATGCCGTGCTTGGCGCCGTCGACGCGTGCGTTGCGCGCCGCAGGTGGGCGAGCGTGTCGCGGGTGTACTCCGGCCTTTGCGAGGCGACGCAGTCTCCGGGCACCCAGAGCTTGAACTGGCGCACGTGCGCGTCGTGCGCCGTGATCATGATGCACGAGTCCGCGGCGACGCCGGTGAGGATCAGCGTTTTCGCGCCAAGCTCGTCGAGCAGGAATTCGAGCGGCGTGCCGTAGAACGCGGAGTGCCGCGGCTTCAGGATCGAACTGTCACCGGGTTGAGGCGCGAGAAGGCGCGCGATCTCTCCGGGAGCGCCCCGCAGGCGCGCGCACGCCTGCACCAGTGTTGAAAATTCCGATGCCCATCGACCGAAATTGTCGTTCGCATAGATCGCCGGCACTTTAGCGCGGCGCAGGCGCGCCTTGAGCGCTGCCGTCCGCTTCGCGGCTTCCAGCGCAGGTTTCGCCAGCCGCGATCCTCCCTCGAAATCCATCGGGTTGAAAAAGTCGATCAGAAGCAATGCGCGGGTCGACGCCATGCCGAGCCTTAGGCAGGTCGGCGTGCTGTTGGGAGCGCTGCTTCGGTCGACACCTCGGCATCGTTTTCCGGAACGTTTCGCCGCAGCTCGTCCAGCCATACGTGCGCGTTGCCATCCGACGGCGCACGCCAATCCCCGCGCGGCGACAGGTTGCCACCGGACACGACCTTGGGGCCATTGGGCATCGCCGAGCGTTTGAACTGGCTGATGGCGAAGAACCGGAACAGAAACACCTCCAGCCATTTGCGTATGGTCGCCAGATCGTAAACATGCCGCGCGGAGTCGGGAAACTCCGGCGGCCAGCTGCCTCGCGAGAGGTCGTTCCACGCGTGCCACGCCAGGAACGCGATCTTTGAGGGCGGCAAGCCATAGCGCGTCACGTAGAACAGATTGAAGTCCTGCAATTCGTAAGGTCCCACCATTTGCTCGGTGCTCTGGATGTTGCCGTCCTTCGCGGGAACGAGCTCGGGTGAAATGGCGGTGGCGAGGATCGAGAGTATTGCCTGCGTCGCCGCGGCATCGAACTGGCGCGTCTTGGCGACCCAGCGCAGGAGATATTGGATCAGCGTCTTGGCGACCGAGCCGTTGACGTTGTAGTGGCTCATCTGGTCGCCCACCCCATACGTGCACCATCCCAGCGCCAGCTCCGACAAGTCGCCGGTGCCCATGACGAAGGCGCGGCGCTGGTTGGCGAGCCGGAACAGGTAGTCGGTGCGCAGCCCCGCCTGGACGTTCTCGAACGTGACGTCGTACACCGGCTCGCCGCGCGCGAACGGGTGCCCGAGATCGGCTAACATCTGCCGGGCAGCGGGACGTATGTCGATTTCTTCTGCGCTCACGCCCAGCGAGCGCATGAGCGTCCACGCATTCGCCTTGGTCTGATCGGAGGTGGCGAAGCCGGGCATCGTGAACGCCAGGATATTCGCGCGGGGGAGCCCGAGCGCATCGAAGGCGCGCGCCGCCACGATCAGCGCATGCGTCGAGTCGAGACCTCCCGACACACCGATGACGACGCGCTCGCCATTGGTGACCTGCAGACGTTTGCACAGTCCTTGGACCTGGATGTTGAAGGCCTCGTAACAATCGCGGTCGAGGCGAGCCGGATCGTCGGGGACGAAGGGAAAGCGATCGATGCTTCTCCTGAGACCCACGTTTTCGCGGTGTGGCTTGTGCTCGAACGCAATCCGACGGAACTCGCGTTCGGGGTGACCCACGGCCGCGGCCGCTGCATTGAAGGTCGGCGTGCGCATGCGCTCGAGTCGCAGGCGTTGCACGTCGATGTCGGCCAGCGCCATTTGTGCGCGCGCGGGAAAGCGCTCTGTCTGCGCGAGCAGCGCGCCGAGCTCGTGGATGGTTGCCTGGCCATCCCATGCGAGGTCGGTGGTGCTTTCGCCGGGGCCGGCGGCGGAATAGACATAAGCAGCTTGGCAGCGCATCGACTGCGATGCACAGAGCATTTCCCGGTCCAGCGCTTTGCCGATCACTACATTGGACGCCGACAGGTTGCACAGGATCAGCGCACCGGCGAGCGCACCCTTCGAGGATGGCGGGGTCGCGGCCCAGAAGTCTTCGCAGATCTCCAGGTGGAATACGAAATCAGGCAAATCGCTGGCCGCGTAGACGAGGTCGGTCCCGAAAGGACACGTTTGTCCTGCGAGTGTGACTTCGCATCGGACGACTCCCGCGCCGGGCGCGAACCAGCGGTTTTCGTAGTACTCGCGATAGTTCGGCAGAAACGACTTCGGCGTGACTCCGAGAATCCTGCCCCGCGAAATCACGACGCCGCAGTTGTACAGGCGCTGGTTGCGGCGGATCGGCGCGCCGACGACGAATACGCTGGGCAGCGCTTGCGACGCGCTTACTAGTTCGGCAATCGCGCGCTCGACGCCGTCGAGCAGCGCGTCCTGCAGGAGCAGGTCGTCGATCGCGTAGGCGCTGAGCCCCAGCTCCGGGAACAGCAGCAGATCGACGGCCTGCGCCGCGCCTTCGCGCAGCAGCTCGAGCGTGGCTTTGGCGTTCTCGGCGGGATCGGCGACGGCTGTGCGCGGGGTGCAGGCGGCAACGCGCACGAAACCCTGACTGTGGAGCGAAAAGAAGGTGTGCATGGAGTCTGGATGGGGGGTTGGTCGCCTTATTATCGATGAAGGCTGGGCGTGGCGCTGGACGCGATCGAACGATCGTTCGATAATGCGTCGTGGACATGCCAAGCCATCGAGCGCGAGCGCGACGCCTCGCCTTCGTCGATGTCGAAACCACGGGGCTCAGCCCGGCGGTCGATCGCATCGCCGAGATCGGGGTCGTGACGGTCGAGGGCGATTGCATCGATCGTTGGACGACGCTGGTCAGGACACGGTCGCGTCGGGAATCCGAGCGCAGCGCATCGGTGTCGTCCGCCGAGCTCGATGACGCGCCTGCCTTCCGCGACATTGCAGCAACGCTCGCGGCTAGATTGTCCGGGTGCCTCCTGATCGCGCACAACGCGCGTTTCGACTACGCCTTTCTGCGGGCGGAATTCGAGCGGGCAGGCATCGTGTTCGACGCCGAGGTCGTCTGCACGGTCATGCTCTCGCGCGAGTTGTATCCGCATGAGCCGCGGCACGACCTCGATTCGCTCGCATCGCGCCACCAGCTCGACGCGGGGACTCGACATCGCGCACTGCCGGATGCCGATCTCGTCTGTCAGTGGTGGCAGGCGATCCACAGTCGATGGCCGCCTGCAGTCATCGATCAGAAAATCGCCCGCTTGCTGGAGGGACCGCTCCTGCCCGCGCACCTCGACGCGTCGCTGATCGACCGGATGCCGGAGTCGTCGGGCGTCTACGCACTGCACGCCGACTACGAA
Source organism: uncultured beta proteobacterium (assembly GCA_963816915.1). Taxonomy (GTDB): domain Bacteria; phylum Pseudomonadota; class Gammaproteobacteria; order Burkholderiales; family Casimicrobiaceae; genus PALSA-1003. The sequence continues at coordinate 557,610 of CAWFMK010000001.1, read as the reverse complement.
CGAGACCTGATGATTGCGGCGGCTACCAACCTGAAGCGCGCCGTAGTGAACTATTTTTGTATCGATCACGCGTCGGCCAGGGCGCTCGAGTACTCGCACCGGATCACTGACATCACCTGGCGCGTCACCGGTGGCGTGCTGGGCGCCCGGCTGCACGCCGCGGCGCTTAAAGCCGCACACGGCGGGGGGCAGGCCGAGTACACGTGGAAATTCGCGCCCGACGCCGTTCCCAGCGTTTCCATTGCGCGCTTGGAGGACGGCGTTGGCGGCACAACCGGGGAATGCTTTGGCTGGTTTGCAACCAGGCGCAAGGCGTCCAACGCGCTCGTGCGCTTCTCGCAGCGCCATCGCCTTTGTCATGTCCTTCTAGGTGTCTCGGGTCTCGCGAAAGACCGTTGTCAGGCCTGCCCGGTCGACCAACCCGTTGCCGCGTGTGTCGGGCGCGTCGCGTGCAAGAAGCAGCTGATGCGCGTCTACGCCGCGCTCGATGAGCAGCGCCGGCCACGCTGGCCGCATCGCGGCCCTGTAGGCATCCGCGAGCGCTCGGAGCTGCACGTCGTCGACGAGTGGAGCTTTCTCGGGACCGCGCGCAACGAGACGGACGTTTACGATCTTCTCGAGGACCGTGCGCGCGGATTCGATCCGCGCCTATACGCGCTGCTCGATCGGACTCTGGCTCGCTTGTCGCCACGCCGGATCGTGAACCTAACGCACTACGAAAATGCGGGTGAGTGCTCGGTGCGCGACGCTAGCGAGGACGGCTGGCGATTTTCCTGAGCGCGCCGCTCGCTTAGGACGTGTGGCTTGGCGCTCGCGTTAGTCTCGACGATACGCCGCCGACGCATTGTGCCGGTCGCCGTCCCAATCCGAAAACAGGGTTATCACCTGTGAGGGCGTCGCCGATGCATCCAACAAAGCGCGAAACGCACGATTCGAGAATCTCGCCGCCACCATCGCAAGGAGCTCGAGGTGATCATCGGTAGCGCCGTCGGCGGGCACCATGATGATCAGAAATTCGGAGACGGGTTTGCCGTCCGGCGCGTCGAATGCGACCGCCTCGCGAATGCGCATGAACAACGTCAGCGGTCGCGATATCCCCGGGATTCGCGCATGTGGGATGGCAATGCCCGTGCCTAGCGCAGTCGATCCCACCTGTTCACGTCGGCACAAGGCGCGAAAGACGACGTCGGGATCGACCGCGTTGCCGCTGGCGAAATGATTCGCCGCTAACCGCAGCACACGCTTGCCGTCCGATGCGTCGACGTCGAGAAGGACGGATTGGGGACGCAGCCACTCGCGACGGGGGAGCACGGCCCGCGCGCATGCGGCTGCGTCCTCGGGGCGGCTATCACGCTCGGAGCGTGCGTGGACGAATGAGGTCAGCTGTTCCATAACGTTCTTTCGCGAAGCGTTATCAGGCGACGCGTCTGTAGTCGGGCATGGTCACCTGCTCGTCACGCACCGTGGCGCTGACGATGGAGGGCGTCGATGCCGGCGCGTCTTGCTCGGTCATGGTGCGCGAACCCCGCCGTGCCTTGCGCTCTTGCCAAGGGGCGGCAAGCAAGGCGTAGGCGGCGAACGCGCCCACGACGAGCGCGAGCAGCGCTCCGCGCAGGAAATACCATTCGTAGTAGGCGTACATGTGTTGCTCCTTTCGTATCGAACTGGGAGCAATCGTACGTGGCGGGACGCCAAGACTGCGTCAAGAATGTGCAAGCGGATGTACAGAATCTGCAAAGACCGGTGCAAGGTCGCTCTTTACACTGCCTTTACACGCGAGATGCTTGATCTTGCGCAATCTTGAGGCATGGCCCGCCATGCTAGCGTTCTTGAATTCGGACCGGAGCCCAAGCCATGGACGTTCTCTATGTTGCGCTGATCATTGGTTTTTTTGCTGTGACCGTCGGCCTGGTACGCTTCTGTGCGGACCTCCTGTCGAATGGAGGCCGTTCATGAACTGGGTCTATTGGCTGAGTGGTGGCGCCACGCTGCTGATCTTCGTCTATCTCGTCGTCGCGCTATTCAAGCCGGAGTATTTCGAATGAACACGATGGGCTGGTTGCAGCTCGCGCTGTACGTCGCGGTCCTGCTGCTGCTGGTGAAGCCACTCGGCTCGTACATGGCAGCCGTCTACGAAGCTCGAGCAACGCGTGCAGAGCGCACGCTGGGTTGGCTGGAGCGCCTCATGTATCGCGGTGCCGGCGTCGATTCCGCTCGCGAAATGAGCTGGATCGATTACGCGCTGGCGATGCTCTGGTTCAATCTGCTCGGCGCCCTCGTTGTCTATTCGTTGCAGCGGCTCCAGCTCGCGCTGCCGCTCAATCCGCAGGCGATGGCCGCGGTAAGTCCCGACTCGGCATTCAATACCGCGGCGAGCTTCATTACGAACACGAACTGGCAGGGCTATGGCGGCGAAAGCACGATGAGCTATCTGACGCAAATGCTCGGGCTCGGTGTGCAGAATTTCGTTTCGGCAGCATCGGGTATGGCGGTCCTCGTGGCACTCGTCCGCGGCTTCGCGCGCAAGACCACGCAGGGCATCGGCAACTTCTGGTTCGATCTTGTCCGCTCGGTCGTCTATATCCTGCTGCCACTATCGCTGGTGTTCGCGCTCGTGCTTGTGAGCCAGGGTGTCGTGCAGACGTTCGACAAGTACGCGACCGTCACGCTTATCCAGTCGGTGACCTACGACAACCCCAAAAATGGCGCGGATGGACAGCCGCTCAAGGACGACAAGGGCAACCCGGTCACCGAGAAGGCGACCACGAGCGAGCAGACGATTCCGCTCGGGCCGGCGGCGTCGCAGATCGCGATTAAGCAGCTCGGCACCAACGGCGGCGGCTTTTTCAACGTGAATTCGGCGCATCCGTTCGAGAACCCGAACCCGTTGACGAACTTCCTGGAATTGCTCGCCATCCTGCTCATCCCCGCGGCGCTTTGCTACACCTTCGGAAAGATGATCGGCGACACGCGCCAGGGGTGGGCGCTGCTGGCGGCGATGACGCTGCTGTTCGTGGTCCTCCTTGCCGCCACCTATGCGCTCGAGGGCGCGGGCAACCCTGCTCTGACCGCGCTCGGCGTGGACCAGGTTCCAAGCGTCACCAACCCGGGCGGCAACATGGAAGGCAAGGAGACGCGCTTCGGCGTCGCCAACTCGGTGCTGTGGGCCGTTGCCACGACCTCGGCTTCGAACGGGTCGGTGAATTCTATGCACGACTCGTTCATGCCGCTGGCAGGCATGATCCCGATGTGGCTGATCCAGCTGGGCGAGGTCATATTTGGCGGCGTCGGATCGGGCCTGTACGGAATGATCGTGTTCGCCATCGTGGCGGTGTTCATCGCCGGCCTGATGGTGGGACGCACCCCCGAATATCTGGGCAAGAAGATCGGTGCTTTCGAGATAAAGATGGCATCGATTGCGATCCTGATTCCGCCTTTCCTCGTGCTTTGCGGGACGGCGCTGGGCGTCATGGTCGATGCCGGCAAGGCGGGCGTTGCCAATCCGGCGGAGCACGGCTTCTCGGAAATCCTTTACGCATTCTCGTCCGCCGGCAACAACAATGGCAGCGCCTTCGCGGGGCTCTCGGCCAACACGCCGTTCTACAACACGTCGCTGGGCATCGTGATGCTGTTCGCGCGCTACTGGCTGGCGATTCCTGTTCTCGCACTCGCCGGCGCCTTGGCGGCCGCCAAGCACGTGCCGGCGTCCACCGGCACGTTGCCCACGCATACCCCGCTGTTCGTCGCGGTATTGATTGGAACGGTGATCACGGTGGGCGCGCTCACGTTCGTTCCCGCACTCGCGCTGGGCCCAGTCGTCGAGCACCTATTGCTGTTCAACGCACAGTGACCTGCGCGCAACCCTTGAAGGCAAGGACATGACTACTCTCGCAGCGCGGCAAAGCGCGCTTTCGTGGTTCCTGAATCCGGAGCTCATGAAGCACGCACTCGTCGACAGCTTCGTGCGTCTGACCCCGCGCTACCAATGGCGCAACCCGGTGATGTTCGTCGTCTACATCGGCAGCATCCTGACGTCGATCCTGTGGGTGCAAGCGGTGCTCGGCAAGGGTGAAGCGCCGGCAGGCTTCATCCTCGCGACCACGCTCTGGCTCTGGGCGACGCTGCTATTCGCCAATTTCGCGGAAGCCATCGCCGAGGGGCGAAGCAAGGCGCAGGCGGCATCGCTCAAGAGCGCGCGCAAGGACACCATCGCGAAGAAGCTCAACCGCGCCGAGCGCGATGCCGCCCGCATTGCGACGCCGTCGAGCCAACTGCGCAAGGGTGACATCGTGCTCGTGGAGCAGGGCGATCTCGTCCCGGGAGACGGCGAAGTCATCATTGGCGCCGCATCGATCAACGAGAGCGCAGTCACCGGCGAAAGCGCGCCGGTGATCCGAGCCGCGGGCAGCGACTTCAACACCGTGACCGGCGGCACCGTCGTGCTCTCCGACTGGATCATTGTGCGCATCAGCGTCAATCCGGGCGAGGCTTTTCTCGACCGCATGATCGGGATGGTCGAGGGGGCGAAGCGACAGAAGACACCCAACGAGATCGCCCTCATGATCCTGCTGGTCGCGATGACGCTGGTATTCCTGCTTGCCACGGTCACGTTGCTCCCGTATTCGCTCTACAGCGTCGAGGTTGCCAAGGCCGGCACCCCGGTGTCGATCACGGTCCTGGTCGCGCTGCTGGTCTGCCTGATTCCGACAACCATCGGCGGACTGCTGTCGGCGATCGGTGTGGCCGGGATGGGCCGGATGATGCGCGCGAACGTAATCGCAACGTCGGGTCGCGCGGTGGAGGCCGCCGGCGACTGTGACGTGCTGCTGCTCGACAAGACCGGCACGATCACCTTCGGCAACCGGCAGGCGTCATCGCTGCACACCGTCGCGACCGTGACGCAGCAGCAACTCGCCGAGGCGACGCTGCTCGCCTCGCTCGGCGACGAGACGCCCGAAGGCAAGAGCATCGTCGCGCTGGCCAAGCGCGCCTTCGGCATCGTCCCGCCGCCGCTCACGCCCGGCCGTTTCACGATTATCCCGTTCTCGGCTCAGACGCGGATGAGCGGCGTCACCTTCGAAGGCCGTGAGATCCGCAAAGGTGCGCTGGACGCGATCCGCGCATGGGTCGTCCCGCAGGGCGGCAGCATCGACAACGAGACTGTCGCGCGCGTGGAAGAGGTGGCGCGCCGCGGCGCGACACCACTGGTGGTCGCCGAAGGACGGCGTGTCCTGGGCGTGATCGAGCTCAAGGACATCGTCAAGACGCAGATCAAGGAGCGCTTCGCCGAGCTGCGCCGCATGGGCATCAAGACGATCATGATCACCGGCGACAACAAGCTGACCGCCGCATCCATTGCGGCGGAAGCCGGCGTCGACGATTTCCTGGCCGAGGTCACCCCGGAGGCGAAGCTTAAGCTGATCCGCGAAATCCAGGCCGACGGCAAGCTGGTCGCGATGACCGGCGACGGCACCAACGATGCACCTGCGCTCGCGCAGGCCGACGTCGCCGTGGTGATGAACAGCGGCACGCAGGCGGCGAAGGAGGCGGGGAACATGGTCGACCTCGACTCCAACCCGACCAAGCTGATCGAGATCGTCGAGATCGGCAAGCAGCTGTTGATGACGCGCGGTGCGCTCACCACGTTCTCGATCGCAAACGACGTCGCCAAGTACTTCGCGATCATCCCCGCCGCGTTCGCGAGTACCTACCCCGTGCTCGACGCGCTGAACGTCATGCATCTGGCCACGCCGCAAAGCGCGATCCTGTCGGCTGTCATTTTCAACGCGCTGATCATTCCGGCGCTTATCCCGTTGGCACTGCGTGGCGTGAAATATCGCGCTGTCGGGGCCGCGCAGGTGCTGCGGACCAACATGCTCATCTACGGCATCGGCGGGATACTGCTGCCCTTTGTGGGCATCAAGGTCATCGACCTCCTGCTCGTCGCGCTTCACCTGGCTTGATCGGAGACCACAATGTTTGCTGACTTACTCCCCTCACTGCGCATGCTCGTCGTCCTTTCGGTGCTGACCGGGGTCGTCTACCCGCTCCTGACGTGGGGCATCGCGCAAGTCGCGTTTCCCCGCGCCGCCAACGGAAGCCTCGTCCAGCAGGACAATAAAGTGATCGCGTCGAGCCTCATCGGCCAGCCCTTCGACGATCCGAAGTATTTCTGGAGCCGGCCGTCGGCAACCTCGCCGCAGCCCTACAACGGTGCCTCGTCGTCGGGTTCCAATCTCGGACCACGCAACCCTGCGTTGAGCGACGCGGTAAAGGATCGCGTCAAGGCGTTGCGCGATGCAGACCCCGGCAACACGGCGCCGGTTCCGGCTGATCTTGTGACCGCGTCGGCGAGTGGACTCGATCCCGACATCAGCGTCGCGGCGGCGCGGTTCCAGGCCTCGCGCGTGGCCAAAGCGCGCGGCGTGCCGGCGGCGACGGTATTGGCGCTTATCGACCAGCATGTCACCGGCCGGACCTTTGGCGTGCTCGGCGAGCCACGCGTCAACGTTGTTCAGCTGAACCTCGATCTCGATCGCCCGGCCAAGTAACACTTTCCTCGAAGTAGCGCCACGGGGCGGCAAAGGGTACGCTGCCGGCCAGGACTCGCCCATGATCAATCGATAAATGTCCGACGTCCGGCCCGATCCCGACGCGCTCCTCGCGCAGGTCCAGAGCGAGGAGGCGTCCGCCCGGCGCGGCCGACTGCGCATCTACTTCGGCGCCTCGGCGGGCGTGGGCAAGACCTACGCGATGCTCACCGCTGCGCGCAACCTGCGCAACGACGGCAAGGACGTCGTCGTCGGCCTGCTCGAGACGCACGGACGCAAGGAAACCGAGGCGCTGCTGCAGGGGCTGGAAATCCTGCCGCGCGCCAAGATCGAATACCAGGGGCGCCTGCTCGACGAGTTCGATCTCGACGCGGCATTGCGTCGGCATCCGGCGCTGATCTTGGTCGACGAGCTCGCGCACACCAACATTCCCGGGTCGCGCCATCCCAAGCGCTGGCAGGACATCGACGAGCTGCTCGCGGCCGGCATCGACGTGTTCACGACGCTCAACGTGCAACACATCGAGAGTCTGAACGACGTCGTCGGCGGCATCACCGGCATCACCGTTTTCGAAACGGTCCCCGACGCGTTCTTCGATCAGGCCGATGAGGTCGTGATGGTCGACGTCTCGGCGGACGATCTCCTGGGACGCCTGGCCGCCGGCAAGGTCTACCTGCCAGAGCAGATCGAGCGTGCCGCCAGCAACTTTTTCCGCAAGGGCAACCTGATGGCGCTGCGCGAGCTCGCGCTGCGTCGCACCGCGGATCGCGTCGAAACCGACGTGCAGGCGTATCGCTCGGACCAGGCGATCGAGCGCGTCTGGAAGACTGAGGATTCGCTGCTCTGCTGCATCGGCCCCGATCCGGGCGGCGAGGACGTCGTGCGCAGCGCCGCACGGCTGGCGGCGCAGCTCGACGTGCCGTGGACCGCCGCATACGTTGAAACGCCTGCGTTGCAGCGATTGCCGGCTCCCGAGCGCGAGCGCATCTTGCACACCGTCAGGCTGGCGCAGGATCTCGGGGCAGCGACGGGAATCCTCACCGGCGCCGATCCGGCCGCGGTCCTGGTCGACTACGCGCGCACGCACAACTGCTCGAAGCTCGTCGTCGGCCGCGCGCGGCGAACCTCGACGTGGCCCTGGCGTCGCGATACAGCGATTCGAATCGGCAACCTGGCGCCCGACATCGATCTGATCGAGGTGGGGCGCGGAGACTCGCCATCGCCGATGCGCCGCGAGACGCCGATCGAAGGCGAACCCGATTCACGGCGTAGCGCCAAGCGTCGGCGATACCTGTGGGCGGTGCTCGCGTGCTGTCTGACCGGGCTGGTGGCGACGCCGCTGTCGGACTACTTCGATCTCGCCAACATCGTCATGGTATTCCTGCTCACCGTTGTGCTGGTGGCGCTGAAGTGGGGACGCGGTCCCGCGGTGCTGGCGGCTTTCGTCAGCGTCGGGATCTTCGATTTCTTTTTCGTCCCGCCGCGCTTTTCCTTCGCGGTCAGCGATTTCCAGTACCTCGTGACGTTCATGGTCATGCTGGCCGTCGCACTTATCATCGGCCAGATGACGGCGGGGCTGCGCTATCAGGCACGGGTCGCGTCCTACCGTGAGGAGCGTGCCCGGGCGCTCTACGAGTTCGCGCGCGACATGTCGAGCCTGCTTCTTACCACTGATGTCGTCGAGGCGGCAACGCGGATCATCACCCAGAATTTTCGTTCGACGGTCGCGATTCTGGTCCCCGACGAAAAGGATCATTTGCAAATCGGCGCCGGGAGTGCGCAAGGGCTCGTGGTGGACGAGGGCGCCGCGCAATGGGCCTACGACAAGTCGCAGCCGGCGGGATTCGGCACCGACACGCTGGCCGGTAACGAATTGCTGTACCTTCCTCTGCGCGCACCCATGCGCACACGCGGCGTGCTGGTGATCAAGCCGAGCCATCCACGCCTGCTCCTGGTCCCCGAGCAGCGGCGCCAGCTCGACACATTCGCCGCGCTGACGGCGATTGCGCTGGAGCGCGTCCATTACGTCGAGGTGGCGCAGCATGCGCTCATCGGCATGGAATCGGAACGGCTTCGCAATTCACTGCTCTCGGCGCTGTCGCACGATCTGCGCACGCCGCTCGCCGCGCTGGTCGGACTGGCGGAGTCGCTCGCGATGACGCAGCCGGCACTGTCCGGCGTGCAGATGGAAACCACGCAGGCAATCACCAGCGAAGCGCGGCGCATGGGAGCGCTGGTTAACAATCTGCTGGAGATGGCGCGCATCGAAAGCGGCGAGGTAAAGCTGCGCCGGCAGTGGCATTCGATTCAGGAACTGGTGGGCACGTCGCTGAAGGCCGCGCGGCCCGCGCTGGCGTCGCGTCGCGTCGAGGTCAACCTTCCGGACGAGTTGCCGCTGGTGGAATTCGACGCGACGCTGATCGAACGCGTGCTCTACAACCTGATCGAAAACGCGTGCAAATACACGCCGCCAGAAACACTCATCACCATTTCGAGCGAGGTATCGGGCGCCGAGCTCAGGGTCAGCGTGAGCGACACGGGTCCCGGCATTCCTGCTGCCCGCCGCGAATCGATCTTCGAAAAATTCACGCGTGGCGCCCGCGAGTCGGCGACGCCGGGCGTCGGGCTAGGGCTGGCGATCGCCCGCGCCATTGTCGAAGCGCATCATGGCAGGATCTGGGTGGAGGAAAACACGGGCGGCGGCGCACGCTTCGTGTTCACGCTGCCACTGGGCACGCCGCCGACGACACCCGCCGAGATGGCGGACGGCAGCGTGCCTTGAGCGAACGAATCGGCAAGCCCTATATCATTGCGCCATGAGCGAACCCGCGCCGGTGGCTTTGCTGATCGAGGACGAGCGCCAGATCCGGCGCTTCGTGCGCACCGCATTGGAGGCCGAAGGCTGGCAGATCGTCGAGGCGGAGACGGTCAAGCAAGGACTTATCGACGCCGGTACGCGCAAGCCCGACGTGGTGATCCTCGATCTCGGCCTGCCCGATGCCGACGGCGTCGACTTCATCCGCGATTTTCGTGCCTGGTCGTCGGTCCCCATACTGGTCCTCTCGGCACGTACCGGGGAACTGGACAAGATCGAGGCTCTCGATGCCGGCGCCGACGACTACCTGAGCAAACCGTTCGGAGTCGGCGAGTTGCTCGCGCGAATCCGCGTGCTGCGTCGGCGTCGCGCAGGCAGTGCGAGCGAGGACGCCACGCCCTTTCGCTTCGGCGACGTCGAGGTGGATCTGGTACGGCGGATGGTTCGCAAGCACGACGCGGCGCTGCACCTCACGCCGATCGAATTTCGCCTGCTGGCGCTGCTAATCCAAAACGCGGGAAGGGTGTTGACGCATCGGCAGATCCTGCGCGAGGTGTGGGGACCTGCCTATGTCGAGCACGAGCACTATGTGCGCGTTCATATGGGGAACTTGCGCCGAAAGCTCGAGGACGACCCGTCTCAACCCCGGTTTCTCACCACAGAGACCGCGGTCGGCTACCGCCTCGTGGCGTGACAGAACCCGCGAGGGGCTTGGGCAAAAGCGTGCCGCAATCAGGCACTCGGGCTTTCGCGAGCCTGACTGCGCGGGCGACGCGCAGATTGCCTACACGACATTCGGACGGCGCCGATTACGAAGCGCACCGTTTCGCTGAATACTTGCCTTCGTTGTGGCCGGATTCACTCTCCCGGGCGGGCAGGTCGTTCGAGTCGGGGGGGGGGGATGTTCCTGCGCCGTCGCCGGCGTTTTTTTCCAGTTCTTCGAACTCGCGGACGAGCTCGGTAACCTCGACGAGGGTTCGATGCAGCTGGGTGCAGGCATCGGCAATGGCGTCCTGGACTGGAACCGGATTGGGTCGCGCGTCGTGACCACAGGCGCGTTTGAGGTCAAGTTGCACCAGCGCGAGCTGGTCTGGAATCGCGCGAATCCTCGCCGACAGCTGGGCCAGACGAGGCGTTTCTGCAGTCGAGAGCACGTTGAAAGAGCTCATGGAAACACGACCGTATCCTACAAAACATGGCAACGATAAGGCGCATCGACCCATGTTGCAAATAGCGTGCGCGAGCGTACCTTAGACAGTGACCGAAAGCCGCGCCGAATGCATGCACTCGTGCTGAGCTGCACTTTGAAGCGTTCACCCGAGCGATCGAATACCGAAGCGCTGGCGCGGGTGATGATGAACGAATTCGAGCGCGCGCATGTGAGCAGCGAGCTCGTCAGGCTGGTCGATCTCAACATTCTTCCCGGGGTGGAGTCGGACCAGGGTCACGGGGACGATTGGCCGCAAGTGCGCCGCAAGCTGCTGGCGTCGAACATCCTGGTGGTGGCGACGCCGACGTGGCTGGGGCAGGCCAGCAGCGTGTGCCAGCGCATGCTCGAACGCATGGACGCGATGATCTCCGAATCGAAACGGGGCGGTGCCCCAGTCGCGTTCGGAAAAGTGGCCGGCGTGGTCATCACCGGCAACGAAGACGGCGCGCACCACATCGTGGCGACCACCTGCCAGGCGCTGATCGACATCGGCTTCACAATCCCCGCCCAGTCCTGGACTTACTGGCATCTCGGGCCCGGCCCGGGACCCAACTACCTCGACACGCGGCGGGCGCACGCGTATTCGCATCGCACCGGCCGTAACGCTGCGCGCAACCTCGTCGCCGTGGCCAAGGCCCTACGCGCGCACCCTCTCCCGATCCCCGAGCGGGGCAAATGACCTGAACGCGTCGCCCAAGGTGCTGGCGCGCCGTCTCCCCGTACGACGCGCCAACCCCGGACGACCTCCCGAGCGTTCGTTATTCGTTCCTTATTGGTCCCTGTTTGGTTCTTATTTGTTCTTGTGGCTTTGGCGTCCAGCCTGCGAATGCTGTTCGCTGGTGCCGCCACGCGTCGACCCGGATTGACGATCGCTTTCGTTGTCGCGCGTATCCGAATCGTCGTCCCGTTCGCCTTGCTGTGACGAGCCGCGTGAACCGCCTTGTTGTGATTGCCCACGTGCGCCGCCCTGGCCGCCGCCTTGCTGGCCGCCCGAGCCCTGCGAGCCTTGGCGGCGATCGACGTCGCCCTGCTGGCCCGAATGGGTTCCTTCGCCGTGCGACTGACTGGATTGCCCGCCACCTGACTGCGAATGGGATGACTTGTTGCTCTGGTCGCGGTCGTTCTGATCCATCGACCCTGGCCCTTGCTTGCCCTTGTTGCCTTGAGATGACTGTGCCATGTGCTTCTCCATAGGGATGTGGAATGCGCTCGACGATGACGGCGGTGTAAAACGGCCGACGCACCGTGCGAGCCGAGCCACGATGCCATAGCGACTTTGCGTGTCGCAATCGGCGCTGCGCTAATTGATTGTCGGACAATATCCCACACGATATCGTGACCGATTAGGCGGGAGCCGAGGATGTCATCATTAGCATTGACGATCGCGGTCGAAGATTCGCGTCGCGTATCCGCGCTGCTGCAAGTTCCCGCGCAAGCGCGTGCATGCTACGTGTTCGCGCATGGAGCCGGCGCTGGAATAAAGCACGCGTTCATGAAAGCGCTGGCCAATGAGCTCGCGAAGCACGAGGTTGCAACGCTGCGCTATCAGTTCCCCTACATGGAAGCGGGATCGAAGCGGCCCGACGCGCCAGCGTTGGCACATGCGACGGTGAGAGCGGCTGTCGACGAGGCATCGCGACGGCTGCCGAAGGTCGCGCTGTTCGCAGGCGGAAAATCATTCGGAGGACGCATGACCTCGCAGGCGCAGGCCGCCTCGCCGTTGCCTGGCGTGCGCGGTCTGGTCTTCGTCGGCTTTCCGCTGCATCCGACCGGAAAGCCTTCGAGCGATCGCGGCACCCATCTGCGCGATGTCGAGATTCCGATGCTTTTCCTGCAAGGCACGCGCGATCAGCTTGCCGATGAAACACTGGTGCGAAAGCTGGCGGCGGAACTCGGTCCGCGCGCCTCACTGGCAATGTTTCAGGATGCGGACCATTCGTTCCACGTCCCGGCGCGCAGCGGCCGAACCGATGCTCAAGTGCAGTCGGGCGTTGCCCTCGCTGTGTCGGATTGGATCCGTAAGCTTGCCTGAGAGCCGGCGATGCACCCGGTCGCCTAGCCCGGCTCCGTCCCCACCAGCGCGCGGTAGCGCGCCATGTGCCGTATCGCTTCCTTCGGTCGCGCCAGCCGCTCGCATAGCAGCGCGAGGTTGTAGTGGCAATCGGCGAGGCTGGGATCTACGGCCAGTGCTGCCTCGTAGGCGGCCATGGCGGGAATGAACCGGTCCATGTCGTTGAGCAGCACCCCGAGGTTGAAGTGGAGCAGCGCGTCGTCTCCGCAGATCTGCAGCGCCTTGCGATATGTGCGCTCGGCTTCAACGAGGCGTCCGGTCTCATGCAGCAGCCGTCCGAGATTGACGTAGGCATCGAGGCACGCCGGGTCCGCCGCGATCGCCTGTGCGTAAGCGTCCATTGCCGATGGTGCGTCGGACGCTTCGAGTGCCGCGCCGCGGTCGAACCACGACGGAGAGTCCTGACGCGCGCCACGCGCATCGGAACGCTCGATCACGCTGAGCGAGCCGTCCGCGGGATCGCCTTCGAATTCGAGCAGATACTGGCCAGACTCTGCCTGCCAGCGGCCGTTGCGCTCGCGCACCACGACGCGATCGGCGACCGCGCTGATGGACAGGCCCGACAGGGGCATGGTCTCGGGAAGATGGCGGCGCAGCTCGCGTACCGAGCGCGTGATGCGTCGCGCCGGAACCTTGGCTTCGGTGAGCGCCTGCGCAGTGCGCAGCACGATCAAATCCTGGAAGGAAAACAGCCACGCGCGCCGCGGTCCGCGAGCCGGCGTCACGAAGCCGGCCGCGATCAGCGCACGAATCGTACTGCGCGGCAGACCAAGAAGCTTCTCGACGTCGCGGACGCCATAGGAATGCATGAGGCGCGCATGGCCCCGGGTCGGGACCGGCTAGGCTTTTTTGCGCGCGCCCTTGCGCGCGGCGGGCGCGGCGATCTCGGCCGGCTGCGCGCGCTTGGGCGGCTTGCGCTCCTCCGGCGCCGCCTCGCGTCCCCTGGCCGGTGCTTTTTTCTCGAGGCTGGCGCGCAGCGCTTCCATGAGGTCGATTACCTGCGCGCCACCCTCGGGCGCCGCAGCGAGAGTAATCTCCTGGCCGGCGACCTTTTGCTGCACCGCCGCTTCGACGCGCTCGCTCACCGTGTCCTTGTACGCGGACGGATCGAAAGTCTCGGAGGCCTGCTGCTCGATGAGCATCTTGGCGAGCTTCAGCTCGGCGTCCTTGACCTCGGTTTTGGGGATGTCGAGGTCCTTGATCGACCGGACCTCGCCGGCGTAAAGCAGCTGCTGCATCACGAGCCCATCCTCGACCGGCCGGATCATCACGATGTACTGCTTGCCGCGCGCGGCCCAGCGACCGAGCGCGCACCGTCCCGATTCGCGCAGCGCGCTCGTTAGCAGCGCGAACGGCTTGGCGCCTCCCTTGTCGGGGGCGAGGTAGTAGGCCTTGTCGAAGTAGACCGGATCGATCGCCTCGATCGGCACGAACTCAGTGATCTCGGCGGTATGCGTGCCGGCCTCCTCGAGCGCCTTGAGTTCCTCCGGGGTGAAGATCACGTACTGGTCCTTCGAGAACTCGTAGCCCTTGACCATGTCCTCGCGGGCCACGGGCACTTCTTCCTTGATACACAGGTACTGCTGCTTCAGGCGCGACCCGCAGTCCTTGTGCAGCAGATTGAACGAAATCGAACGGCTCGCCTCGGTGGCCGAGTAGAGCTTGACCGGTATCGAGACCAGTCCGAACGAAACGCTCAGCGATGCGATCGATCGTGCAGCCATTCGTGCCTCCGATTAGGGCTTGTTCAGTCCTTGGCGCGCAAGCGCCGTTTCGACGCTCTGCTTGCGCTCCAGGGCATCGCGCCAGCGATCCCCCGACCGTGCCAGCCGCTGCGGCACATTGGTGATCCTGAAGTCGAGGGGGTGCGCGCCCGCCAGCTCTTCCCACGTGAGCGGCATCGACACCGGCGCGCCCGATTCGCCCCGCGGCGAGTACGCCACGTTCAGCGTCTTCCCGCGGACGTTCATGTTGTAATCCATGAATATTTTGCCCGTTCTCTTGGGAATGCTCCACTCCAGCGTGATATCGCGGGGGTGCAGGCGCATCAAATGGCGCCCGACAAGCTCCGAAACATGGCGGGCGGCGTCGAAATCCAGCGTCCGACAGATGGGCACGAACACGTGCAGCCCGGTCTTGCCCGAGGTCTTGACGATCGGCTCCAGCCCCAAGCCCTGGAGCACCTCGCGCAGCCAGAACGCCACTTCCTTGCCCTTTTCGAATGCGACGACGTTGAGCTCGGGCTCGCCTCCCGGGGCCTCTTTCCCTGAGTAAATGTAGGGATCGATGTCGAAAACCACGTAGTCGGGGTAGTTCAGCACCGAATCCTCGAGCGCCTCGAGCGAGCTCGCGTAATCGGTGTTCTGCAATGCAGCATCGGGCCCCGGCCGAGCCCGCGAGTGCCAGATGTGGAACTCGAGCGTCCCCGACTGCGCCAGCCAAAGCAGCGTCGGCAGGTTGTTGCATAAAAGATACTCGTGGCTTTCATCCTTGTGCCCCGAGTACACCGTAATGGTTTCGACGAAGGCCGGACGCTCCTGTTCCCAGTGCTTCTGGAAAAAGCGTTGGCCGCCGATGCCGTCGGGCATGCGGATCATGGTCAGCGGCCGATCCGCCAGGTGCGGCAGGATGTATGGCGAAACCTGCGCCAGATAACGCAGCAGATCGCGCTTGCTGAGCGCGGCCTGCTTCAGTGCGGCATCGGCCGGCCAGTACACGCGGTCGAGGTGGGTCAGACGCACGCGGTGTGCGCCGACATCCAGCGTGAGGCTCGCGCGCCTGTCGTCGAGCTGGGCGACGACGTCATCGATGGCGCTGTCACGGGCAGCCTCGACCGAAGCGGCGCTCGCGCTCGGCATCGGATCTGAAGCGGCACCCGTGACGCGCCGGATCTTCCTGGGATCGATGTCGTCGCGAAGTCTAAGGAACACCGGCGCGCGCAGGCCCCCGTCACGCGTCCAGCTGTGGAAGCTCACCTCCGCGACGAGCTTCGGCTCGACCCCGGTGGTCGGCCCGTTAAGTTCGGGCGTCGCGACGAATGGACAGCTGTCGCGCCGCAGTGTCTCGAGCCGTGATCTCACCGCCGCTAGCGTGCGCTCGTCGAACCCCGAGCCGACGTGCGAAGCGTAATGCAGCTTCCGCTTGTCCCAGTAACCGACCAGCAGCGCGCCCAGCGGAGCACGCGATCCCTTGCCGCGTGTGTAGCCGCCGATCACGAAGTCCGCGCTCTGCGTCGACTTGATCTTGACCCACGACGACGAGCGCCGTCCCGCTTCGTATTTGCTGTCTTTACGCTTGCCGATGACGCCTTCGAAGCCGCTGGCGAGCGCCGCAGTCTCCAGCGCAGGACCGTCGTCGATCGAATGCACCAGCTGCACGCGTGTCGATGGCAGAAGGCATTGCGCCAGATAGCGGCGCCGGTCTCGGTACGGCGATGCGCGCAGGTCGACCCCCGCGAAATGCAGCAGGTCGAAGCAGAAGTACGCGACCGGAATGTCCTGGTCCGCCACCGCGATTTCACGATCGGTGCGAAGCTGCGCGCGCTCCTGCAGCGCGCCGAAGGAAGGCTTGCCGTCGTCGCCGAAGGCCACGATCTCTCCGTCGAGGATCATGCCGTGCGCCGCCTGCGTGCGGAGCTCAGCGGCCAGGCGAGGAAATTTCGACGACAGGTCGAGGCCGCGCCGCGAGCGCAACGTGACACTTTGCTCGTCGATGAAGGCGAGCGTGCGATAGCCATCGAGCTTGGGCTCCCAGCTCCAGTCCGGCCGATTGAACACCTTGGTGCCGTTCTCGGCCAGCATCGGCGAGAGGGTTTTGGGCATTGCGACCGTGGTCCCCGTCGGGGCGAGGCGCGAAGCCGGCATGCGCTGTGCGGGCATGATTTTCATGTCGACGACCGTGACTCCCGAAAGCACCGAATGGTCCTGTGAGGTGACGTCGACGGTGGAGGCGAAGTGGTCACGATGCTTGAGCAGCAGCCATTGCGCCGCCTCGCGGGTGCGCACCAGCGCGAACGAGCCCTTGAGCTTGGTCCCGCGCAGCAGAATGCTGAGCTTGCCCGCCTCGAGCCCCAGCCGTACCTCGCGCTCGGCGCGTTCGCGATCGTGAAACCACCTCGCGCCGCCCTCGTCGGGCGAATAGACCCCGCAATCCCAGACGATGACTTCGCCCGCGCCATACTGGCGCGGCGGGATCACGCCTTCGAACGACGCATAATCGTAGGGATGGTCCTCGGTGAGCACCGCAAGGCGCTTTTCGTTAGGATCGAGTGCCGGCCCTTTCGGCACTGCCCACGATTTCAGGACGCCGTTGCATTCGAGGCGGAAGTCGTAATGCATTCGCCGCGCGGAATGCTGCTGCACGACGAAAAGCAGGGGCCCGGCGCGCGCAATGGGCGTGGCCGGCGCTGGCTCGGGTGTGGCGTCGAACGAGCGCTTGGCGGAATATTCGCTGAGCGGGTTCTTGGCCATGGCGGATTTTAAAAGCAAAGAGGGATCGAACACATGAGCTCGCGAATCCTGGCCGGCGCCAGCGGCTATTCCTTCAAGGAGTGGAAGGGCGACTTCTACCCGGATTCGATCAAGCCCGAGGAGATGCTGCGCTATTACGTCGAGCGCTTGCCCACGGTCGAGATCAACAACACCTTCTATCGCATGCCGCAGCCAGCGGTGCTGGAAAACTGGGCCGCCACCGCGCCAGAAGGATTTCGCTTTGCCATCAAGGCGTCGCGGCGGATCACGCACATGGCGCGCATCAAGCCCGATTCGGCGGGCGAATCGCTGGCTTATCTGTATCGCACTCTCGATACCCTCGGTGAAAAGCGTGGGCCGGTGCTTTTCCAGTTGCCGCCCAACCT
Source organism: uncultured beta proteobacterium (assembly GCA_963816915.1). Lineage (GTDB taxonomy): Bacteria > Pseudomonadota > Gammaproteobacteria > Burkholderiales > Casimicrobiaceae > PALSA-1003. The sequence continues at coordinate 540,108 of CAWFMK010000001.1, read as the reverse complement.
GAAAAAGGACCTTCCGCGTCTGACCGGTTTTCTCGCGCTACTTCCGCAGAACCACGGCGCCGCGTTCGAGTTCCGTGAGGACAGCTGGTTCGACGACGAGGTGTACGAGGCGTTGAGGCAGGCTGGCGCGGCGCTCTGCCTTTCCGAGCGCGAGGACAGCACGCAGCCGCCGATGGTCGAGACCGCGCCGTGGGGCTACGTCCGGCTGAGGCTCGAGAGTTACTCCGAAGACGAGCTTCGCGCGTGGGCGACGCGCCTGGAGGCGACGTCGTGGCAGCGCATCCACGTCTATTTCATGCACGAACCGACCGCGCCTGCGTACGCGCAGACACTGATGCACATGAGCCGATGACGGATCGATGACGGATAACCAGGGCGAGCAGGCCCGCGCGGCGGCCGCCGAGATCTATAAAACGCAGTCGCGCCGCGTCTTCGCGACGCTGGTGCGACTGCTGGGTGATTTTGACCTTGCCGAGGAGGCGCTGCACGACGCCTTTCGCGCCGCGCTGGAGCAGTGGCCGCGCGACGGCGTGCCTGCGAATCCGCGCGCCTGGCTGGTGTCCGCGGGACGATTCAAGGCGATCGACGCCATCCGTCGCGACGCCCGCTTCGATTCGATGGAAGACGTGGCCGAGGTGGTCGAGGCGATTCCGGACGAGGCCTCGACGCAGGACCGCGAGGACATCGAGGACGACCGCCTGCGTCTCATATTCACCTGCTGTCACCCGGCGCTCGCCGCCGACGCGCAGGTCGCACTCACGCTGCGCGAAGTTTGCGGGCTCACCACGGAGGAGATCGCACAGGCGTTCCTGAGTGCCGCGCCGACGCTGGCGCAGCGTATCGTGCGCGCGAAGGCGAAGATCCGCGAGGCGCGCATCCCGTATCAGGTGCCCGCGCCTGCTGAGCTCGCCGAACGCCTCGACAGCGTGCTGCGCGTGATCTATCTGGTGTTCAACGAAGGCTACTCGGCGTCGTCGGGGGAGGCGCTCACGCGGGTCGACCTCTCGGGCGAGGCGATCCGGCTCGGCCGGCTGCTGGTCAGCCTACTGCCGGAGCCTGAGGCGATCGGACTGCTCGCACTGATGCTGCTGCAAGAATCGCGACGCGCAGCCCGCACATCGGCGGATGGCGAGCTCATCCTGCTTGCCGACCAGGATCGCTCGGCGTGGAACCGGGCGCACATCGATGAAGGTTGCGCGCTGGTCAGGCGGGGGCTGGAGCGCGGCCCCGCGGGGCCGTACGCGATCCAGGGGGCGATCGCCGCAGTGCATGCAGGTGCGGACAGCGTCGAAAACACGGATTGGAACGAGATCTGCGGACTCTACGACGTGCTGCTGCGCATCGAATCCTCACCGGTCGTGGCGCTCAATCGTGCGGTGGCCGTGGCGATGCGCGACGGTCCGGAAGCCGGCCTCGCATTGATCGATGCCATTCTCGCGAGCGGCGATCTCGACGACTATCACCTCGCGCACGCGGCGCAGGCCGACCTCAACCGCCGACTTGGACGCCATGCGCAGGCGCGTGCTTCGTATCAGCGCGCCATTGCGCTCAGCCGCCAGGGACCCGAACGGAGGTTCCTGCAGCGGCGGCTTGCCGAGCTGCAAAGGTGAAATGAAGACCCACGTCCACGCGTTCCGCGCCTAGGCGCATACATTTCGATGCCGCGATGTCGATTTGCCGCTTCCCCGCTCGACTACTGCATGAGGACCCGAGCGGTTTCGGGTCGGCGAAGTCGAACAGGAGCGGGACATGGACAACGTCGTGCGCGGTTGGGGAAAATTGCAGCGATTCGGCAAGCAGTTCGGGCCTTACTTCCTACTGGAAATGGTGATGCCGGGCGGAACTCTGTTGGCCTTGCTCTTGTTGCTGTACCGATGCAAGCGTGCCGACGTCGAGCGTTGGATGCGCTGGCCCATGATCGCCATCACCCGGATCCTGCCCGCCGCGGTGCAGGCAAAGGACTGCGCGCACGCCTGAAAGACGCCATGTATTCGACCGGCGGCACCCGATCCATGACGACAGGAGTCGACCATGAAATACCTGTGCCTGGTGTACCTCGACGAAAAAAAGCTGGATAGCATCGCCGACAGCGAATGCAACGCGTGCGGCGACGCACTGCGCAAGAGCGGGCATTACATCGCCGCCGAGGCGCTTTCCTCGGCGCATATCGCGACCACGGTGCGCGTTCGCAACGGCAAGGTGTCGGTGACCGATGGGCCGTTCACAGAGACCAAAGAACAACTCGCCGGCTTTTACCTGATCGATGCGCAGGACCTGAACGAGGCGATCTCGCTGGCAGCGAAAATCCCGCCGGCACGCGTCGGCAGCATCGAAGTGCGCCCGGTGCGGGAACTGGCGGTCGGGTGAGGACCGTTCGCGACGATCAGGGCAGATCGAAAAGCAGGATCTCGGTGCTGTTGCGAGTCGCAGCGAGACGAACCGCCGGCTCGCCGTCGATCGCCGCGCCGTCGCCAGCGGTAAGCTCGTCGGCGCCGATCCGAATCGACCCGCGGACGACCTGCACCCACGCCTTGCGCTTCGGCGCGAGCGCATGCTCGACCTTCTGTCCTTCGTCGAGGAGCGCCGCGAACAGCATGACGTTCTGGTAAATGACGATCGAGCCGTCGCGCCCGTCCGGCGACCCGACAAGGCGCAACCGACCACGCTTGTCCTGCTTGGAAAACGTCTTCTGCTCGTAGCGCGGCGCGATGCCCTTCCTGTCCGGCACGATCCAGATCTGCAGAAAATGCACGGGCTCGCTGCGTGAATGATTGAATTCGCTGTGACGAATCCCGGTGCCCGCGGACATGACCTGCACGTCGCCGGGCCGGATCACCGAGCCGGTGCCGATGCTGTCTTTGTGCTCGAGCGCGCCTTCGAGGACGTAGGAAATGATCTCCATGTCGGCGTGTCCATGCGTGCCGAATCCCTGTCCGGGGCTCACGCGGTCCTCATTGATCACGCGCAGCGGTCCGAATCCCATGTGGCGCGGATCGTGGTATTCGCCGAAGGAGAATGTATGCCGGCTGTCGAGCCAGCCGAAGTCGGCGGTCCCGCGATCGGCGGAGTGGCGCAGTTCGATCATCGATTTGCTTTCTCTGATGGGTGCGTTTTTACTTCAGGAACGTCATGAGCGCCGACATCGTCTCGTCGGGGCGCTCCTCGAGTATCCAGTGGCCTGTATCCTTGAGAACGATCACGTTGACGTCCTTGGCGACCAGCCGCACTTGCGCACCGAGCGCGTTGCCGTTGGCCTTTTCGCCGCCGATCGAAAGCACCGGCATCGGCAGCGGTGTCTTCGCGAGTTCCGCGAAGTCGACCGCGGTTTTCGGAAAAGACTCGAAGTAGGTGAATCCGGCAGCCATGCGTCCGGGGCGCGAATACGCCGCCACGTACGCACGGCGATCGGCTTCCGGAATCGAATGCGTCTTGTCCGCGGCGAAGTCGTTCCAGAAATGTTCGAAGTAGATCCGCTCGCGACCTTTGACCAGCGCCACGGGCGTAGGGCCGTAGAATCGGAAATGCCAGATCCCCGGGTTGTTGTACACCGCCTCCCAGCCGCCAACCCCGGGCAGGAATGCGTCCATCAGCGCGAGCTTCTCGACTTCCTGAGGATACAGCGCGGCATAGGCATAGGCGACCATCAGTCCGATGTCGTGACCGACGACCCGCACTTTGGAATAACCGAGCTTGCTCACCGCCTCGTGGATGCGCTGCGCGGAGGTCTTCATGTCGATGCCTGACGCGGGAATCGACGAATCTCCAATGCCGGGCAAGTCGGGGGCGATGACGGTGGCGCTGGGCGCCATTTGCGCGGCCAGCGGTTTCCACATGAGGGACGTTTCGGCATAGCCGTGCAGCAGCAGCACCGGGGGCCCCTTGCCGCCGACGGCGACGCTGATCACCGCGCCGTCGACTGCGACCTGCCGAGTGCTGAAGCCGGGCCCGAAGTCGGCGGCGCGCGCGAACTCGGCGACTGCGATCGTGACGAAAATGCATAGCATCCGCGCCAGCGCGGTATGTGGAACGAGATCAGGTCGCATACTTGATTCCTTTGCTGAGCTTCGCCTACGCGGCAAGTGTCGAGAGATATTGGTGAATCAGCGCCACCGCTGCCGCGCCTTCGCCGATGGCTCCGCCGACGCGCTTCACCGATCCCGAGCGCACGTCGCCCACGGCGAACACACCGGGAATGCTCGATTCAAGCGCGGCACGCGTACCTTGCGTTCCCCCGCGTGCAACATCGCGCCCGGTGAGGATAAAACCGTGCGTATCGAGCTCGATGCCGCAGTCCTTGAGCCAGTCGGTCTCCGGATCTGCGCCTACGAACATGAAGACGTGACGCACCGGGTGATGCTCTTCCGATTGGGTCCGGTTGTCGCGCCATCCGACGCTCGTGAGTCCGTGTTCGGAGGTGCCGTCCAGGCGGGTCAGTTCCGTGTGCGCGCGCAACTCGATGTTCGCGGTCGCCTCGATGCGATCGATCAGGTAGCGCGACATGCTGGCGGCCAAGCCGGCGCCACGCACCAGAATGAAGACCTTGCGCGCGTAACGCGCCAGGAACACGGCGGCCTGACCCGCGGAGTTGCCTCCCCCCACCAACACGACGTCCTCGTCGGCGCACATCCTGGCTTCCAGCGCTGAAGCCCAATACGACACTCCGCGACCTTCGAATTCACTCAGGCGCGGCACCGGAGGGCGTCGATAGCGCGCGCCGCTCGCGACCACGACCGTGTGCGATCGCAGGCGTCGTCCATCCGACAATTCCACGACGAGTCGGCCTCCGGCGGTCTCTACCTTGCATTCCAGCGCAGCGGCCTGCGCCGGAATCATGATCTCGGCGCCGAATTTCTGCGCCTGCACGAAGGCTCGACCGGCCAGCGCCTGGCCGGAGATTCCGGTAGGAAATCCGAGGTAGTTCTCGATGCGTGCGCTCGCGCCCGCCTGGCCGCCGTAGGCGCGGCAATCCAGTACCATCACATGAAGTCCTTCCGATGCGGCGTAGACGGCGGTCGCGAGGCCGGCGGGACCGGCGCCGACGATCACCGCGTCGAATAGCTCGTCGTGCTCGACGGAGTCGACCATGCCGATTCGCCGCGCGAGCATCGGTTCGGAAGGACTGAGTAGCACCGACCCGTCGGGGCTGACGACGAGCACGTCGGAAGCCCTAGCGCCGTATTGCTCGGCAAGCATCGACGCGTCGGCGTCGGTCGAGGTATCGATGAATTGGTGCGGGTAGCCATTGCGCTGAAGAAAGTTGCGCAATCGCAGCAGCTCCGGCGAGTCCGGCCGTCCCATGAGCACCGGTCCGCTCGCGGCGGACTCGATCAGGCCGACGCGGCGCAGGATCAGCGCACGCACGATGCGCTCGCCCAGATCCGCCTCGGCGATGATCAGCGCGCGCAGCTGCGCCGGCGGGATCAGTAGCGTCTCCGCGTCCTCGTCGGCGTGCACGTCGACCAGCGCACGGCGGCCGGAAAGCTGCGCGACTTCACCGGAGAATTGTCCGGGGCCCTGGCGCGCGACCGGCACGATGCGGCCGCGTCCATCGCGCTGGCTGATTGAGAGGGCGCCCTTGAGAATGACGAACATTCCCGGCGCGGGCTCGCCCACCGCGAACAGCCGCTCGCCCTTGCGATAGTGCTTGATCGTGCCGAAGCGTTTCATGCGCTCGATCTCGGGCTCGGTGAGCACCGGGAAGAGCTGATGCCACCGGCTTAAGATTCCCTCCGGCGGTGGCGGCGCGTCGTCGCCCATCTAAGCGGTGGCCGCTACTGGCGCGATTGGCGCTTCGCGGATCGGCAGATTGACCAGCGCCGCCATGAGCGCCAGGAACATGTCGGCGTACCACATCCACAGATAGTTGCCGTTGCGTTCGACGGCGAGTCCGCCCAGGTACGCGCCGAGGAATCCGCCGACCTGGTGCGAGAACAGGGCGAGGCCGAACAACGTCGACAGGTAGCGTACGCCGAAGAGCTTGCCGACCAGCGTCGCAGTCGGTGGGACCGTCGCCAGCCAGGTGAGCCCCAGGCCAACGGCAAAAATGTAGAAGGTAAATTCGGTTTTCGGGGCGACGAGGTACCAGCCGATCAGGACCGCGCGCGATCCATACATCGCTGCCAGGATGTATTTGCTGCGGAATCGCCGGGTGCCCGTTCCTGCGAGCAGGCTGCCGACAATGTTGGCGAGGCCGATCAGCGCCAGCGACCAGCTCGCTACCGACGGCGGGAGTCCGCACAGATTCACTTCGCCGGGCAGGTGCGTCACCAGGAACGCGATGTGGAATCCGCAGGTAAAAAAGCCGGCGCTCAGCAACAGATAGCTGCGGTCGCCCATCGCTTCGCGCGCCGCCTGCCAAGGCGCCGAGCGAGTCGGCTCGGCTGCGTGACCGCGACGCGAAGGGCTCACCACGCGGACCAGCGGCAGGGCGCCGAGGGTGATCGCGGCCAGCGACCACATCGCGCCCATCCATCCCAGCGCCTGGATGAGCGCCTGCGCCAGCGGCGCAAACACAAATTGTCCCAGCGAGCCGCCCGCATTGATGATGCCGGCCGATTTGCCGCGGTTGTCGGCGGTCAGGTGCTGTGCGGCAGCGCCGATGAGCACCGAGAAACTTCCTGCCCCTGCGCCGACGGCGGCGAGCAGGCCGAGCGAGACGATCATTCCGAAGGTGGACGTCATGAAGGGTGTCAGCGCGGTACCCAGCGCGAGCACGAGGAGGCCCGCAACGAGCACCTTCCCCGCACCATAACGATCGGCGACCGCACCGGCGATCGGCTGGATGGCGCCCCACATGAGTTGCCCGACCGCCAGCGCCAGGCTGATCATGGTGATGCCGAGGCCGGTGGAGGTGTTGAGCGGCGAGATGAACAATCCCAGCGACTGCCGCGCGCCCATGGTGACCATCAGAATCGCGGCGGCGGCGAAGGTGACCAGCCAGATTCTTTGCTTGGAGGATATTGCGTTCATCGACCGGCGCTGTGCAAATCGTATATCTGGATTATATGCGGTCATAATCCATGCAGGACTTGGCAGCACCTTCCCGAGTGAATCAATTCCCACACGGAGATCAGATGCCGGACCATCCATCGCTGCTAGACGAGCTTCGAACGCAGTACGAGGCCGCGCGCCAATCCCCGCAGCCTCGCGCCGATGTCGAGGGATTCCACGAGCTGGATGCGCGCATGCGCAAGACGTTCCGCTGGCTCGAGAAAGCCGTCACTTATCTCGATGGGCTCAAGCCCGCGATCGATCATCGCTTCGATCTGGGGCACGGACTCGTCTTCGAGTCGCCTCACTTCGGGCGCGGTTCGGTCGGGCAGCATGAGCGACGCATCGTGGGCTACCCGATACTAGATGAAATAAATCTCTACTATGTCATCGCGGCGGCGAAGCCACTCACGCTCACGGTTGCGCCCGGTGGTGTCGCGTCGGTCGAGAAGACCCTCGACGGCTCGGGACTGCAATACACGAGCCACCGCGTCGAAGCCGCCGACGGCACCCTGCGCACATGCGCCATTTCGGTCCCGCCGGAAATCCCGGCCGCGGTGTCGTTCCGCGTGGACTATCAGACGTCGCTCGTTGCGGTTGCGCTAGCCAATGTCGACCGGCTAGATCGCGTGACGCTGGAGTTTCACAGCCAGAAAATCGAGGAACCGGTTCTCGAAGACCTCGTTAAGCTTATCCTGGGCAAGGATGCAGCGTTTTTACGCCGCGCACCCCTGGCGGGACTTCACCCGCGGCCGCCGAACTGAGGAGAAATAGAGAGGGTGAGTTGCTGCGCGCGCCCTCGCTGACACGTCAGATCGAACCCAGAAAAGCCTGGAGTTGGGTCTGGAGCTTCGCGGGAAAGGCCTGTCACGATCCCTCGCCTTGGCCGCCTCGCCGTCGTGCAGGCGGATTGCCGTGTCGACCGTGGTCGCACGACCGTCGTGGAGATACACCGTACGTGCGCTGAGGCCCCACAACGGCGGGGTCTTCATGTCGCGTGGAACCGGCGCTGCCCTGCGCGATACCGTCGCCGAGCGCGCCCATGGATGGAGCAGGGATATGACAATGTCATGACGCGCCGCAACAGAAGGCAGGTCAACCTTCCTCACGAAATTTTTACGCGCTCATGTCGCGCTCCAACGCATCGACCAGTGCGCACAGTGCAACTGCGCACGGCGCTACAAGTTTCAAGCTCAACATCGGATCGGCGCGCGTCCGTCCGAGATTGATCGCCACGATGGGCTGCTTCGCGCTGAGCGCGCGCTCGCAGAATCGGTAACCCGAGTAGACCATTAACGATGAGCCCACGACCAGTAGCGCATCCACGTGGCTCATCGCCGTGAACGCGGCGTCGACGCGAGGGCGCGGAACATTTTCGCCAAAAAAGACCACACCCGGCTTGAGCATCCCTCCGCACTGAGGACACGCGGGAGACTCGAAGGCATCGATACCGCCGCTTTCAAGCAGCGCATCGCCATCGGGCGCCGCAGTGAAGGCTTCGCGCGCGAACTCGGGATTACGCTCGATCATCGAGCGCTGAACCTCTTCCCGCGGGAAGCTTGCGCCGCAATCGAGGCAACCGACATGCTCGAGCGAACCGTGAAGCTCGATCACCGTCGTGCTGCCGGCCCGGCCATGCAAACCATCGACGTTCTGCGTAAGCAGGGTCCGCACGTGACCGAGCGCCTCCAGTCGCGCCAGTGCGTAGTGCGCACGGTTCGGTCGCGCCTTCGCGACGTACGGCCACCCCAGCATGCTGCGCGCCCAGTAGCGCTTGCGGGCCCGGGTTGAACGCACGAACTCGTCGTAAAGCGTGGGAGGCGTGCGCTTCCACGCGCCATCGGCGTCACGATAATCCGGAATGCCCGAATCGGTGCTGACCCCGGCCCCCGAGAGCACGAGCAAGCGCGGATGCTCCCGCACGAATCGATACAGTGCGGCAGCACCATCGTTCCCGGTGCGGAGTGGCGCTGCGGGTAGCGTTATTTGCCCGGGTCCTTCTGATCGGGAAACTTGTCGAACTCGACGTTGTACAACCCGCCATTCACTTTCTCGACGCGCCGGATGTACACCGTCTGCACGACATCACGCGTCTCGGGATCAATCATGATCGGACCGCGCGGGCTCATGATCTTCATCCCCTTGAACGCCGCCATGAGCTTTTCGGGGTCGGTCGACCCCTGCGTCTTCTTGAGCGCTTCGGCGATCGCGGCCATTCCGTCGTAACCCGCCGCCGCCATGAAGTTCGGGCGAAGCCGCGTGCCGTTGGTCTCGATGTACGCCTTCTTAAAAGCCGTGTTCTCCGGCGAATCGTGCGCGGCCGAATAATGGAAGCTGGTGATGATGCCCAGCGTCGGCTCGCCCATCGCTTCGAGCACACCGTCGTCGGTCAGGTCGCCGGTGGCGATGATCTTGATGCCCGCCTGCTTGAGACCTCGCTCCTCGTAGCCCTTGATGAAAGCGATCGTCTGGCTGCCCGGCGGAAGGAAAACGAAAACCGCCTCCGGCTTCGAATCCTTGATTCGCTGAAGGAACGGGGCGAAGTCCGGATTGGCCAGTGGAGTGCGCACGCTGTCGACGATCTCGCCACCCGCCGCCTTGAACGCCTTGATGAACGCACCTTCGGCGTCGATCCCCGGGCCGTAGTCTGAGACCAGCGTGAAGACGCGCTTGATGCCGTTTTTCGCGGCCCATTGCGCGATTGGCTGCGCGTCCTGTGGAAGCGTGTGCGAAACGCGAACGATGTACGGCGACTTCGTCGTGATGATCGAGGTCGCGGCGTTCATGATCACCATCGGCTTTTTCGCCTCGGTCGCGACCGGCGCGACCGCCATCGCGTTGGGCGTGAGCCCGAAGCCGGCAAGGATGTCGACGTTATCGCGCGTGATTACCTCCTGCGCCAGGCGCTTGGCGATGTCGGGCGCGGCACCGGTGGTGTCCTTGGTGATGAGCTCGATCTTCTTGCCGCCGAACACGTCTCCGTGTTGCTTGAGGTAGGTCTTCATGCCTGCCAGGATCTGTCCGCCGTAGTCGGCGAAAGGTCCCGAGAACTCGGCAATCACGCCGATCTTCACGGTGCCCTGCGCCAGACAGACGCCGGCGACCAGCATCAATGCGGTTGCGGCCAATGCGCGCAGCGCGCGCTTCAGGATATACATCGCTTCCTCCTTGGGAACTCTTGGTTATGGACGACTCATGTGCGACGCGATCCGATCACGCGCGGGCGGGCGCTTCCTCGCGCCACAAACCCAGGGCTTTCTGCACCGGCCGGTCGGAATAGCTGAACAGCACCGCATCGGTCGCCGGGCGATGCGCGACCCGGCACCACGATGGCACCACGAAAACATCGTGTGCGTTCCAGTCGAAGGTGCGATCGCCAACGACGCTCTGCCCGCGGCCTTCGACCACGCAATAGACGGTGCCATCAGTCGAGCGGTAGGGCTCCCCGCGAAAACCTACCGGTAGCCACTGCAGGAATGCACCGATGGTCGGCATCGGATAACCCCCGCTCGCCGGATTGACGTACTGCAGCTTGATACCGTGGCACGGATGTTGGTCGGCATGCCGGCGCAGCGTGTCCAGCGAGTCGCGGCTTCGTTCGTACGGATAGCTGAATACGGGCGTGGTCCCGGACGTCACCGCGTAGTCCAGCGGCATCATGTTGGCGCCGTAGCGTGCCAGCGCATCGCCTTCCGGCCGCGTGACGGGCTGCGACTCGTCCGGATGGCGCTCGGCGAATCCGGCATCGAAAAATGCGACGATCGGAATGTCCAGGCCGTCGAGCCAGACGACCGGATCCTTCCCGGGGTTGCCGTGGTCGTGAAACGTCCACGAAGGGGTGATGATGAAATCCCCCGGGCGCATCGTCGTGCGCTCGCCGTCGACCGCGGTGTACGCGCCTTCGCCCTCGATGATGAAGCGAAGCGCGGATTGCGTGTGCCGGTGACTCGGTGCGACTTCGCCGGGCAGGATCAGTTGCAGTCCTGCATACAGACTGTGCGTGATCGACGCGGCGCCGCGCAGGCCGGGGTTCTCGAGGATGAGGACACGTCGCTCGGCTTCGCGCGCGCTGATCAGCGTACCCGCCTCCATCAGATAGGGGCGCGCCTCGCTGTAGCGCCAGTGAGCCGGCAGGCACGGCGTCACCGGCCGCTGCGGCACGAGATTGCCCAGCACTTCCCACAACGGCGTCAGGTTGTCGCGGTCGATGCGATCGTAGAACGCGCGGCGGTCGGCGCTGATTTCCGGCTCGGCGGCTGCCAGCATGCTGCACTCCTTCGTGAAAGCGACGCGCTTGCCGCATAAAGCTCGATGCACGGGTCGTGCCTGCGAGGCTACGGGTCCACGGCTCCGGTCGCATTATCGCGGTCGCACCGGGGGCGCGCAATTGCGGGCGCATCTGTCGAAGCGCTTTGCTATGATGCCGCTCTCGCGCTCCGTCCACCCGACCGGCGACCGTACCGCACTGCCATGCGCCGCCTGAGACGCGCAGAACTGCCTTATGACACCGCCGAGCTTGCCAGGTTTCTGATCGGCAAGTCGCTGGTGCACGATCATGCATCGGTCCGTCTCGCCGGGCGCATCGTCGAAACCGAAGCCTACGTCGTCGGCGACGCCGCCGGACACGCCTTCCGCGGACAAACCCCTCGCAACCATTCACTGTTTCTTCGACGCGGGCACGCGTATGTCTATTTCGTGTACGGATGCTGGTTCGCGATCAACGTGAGCGCAGAGACGCCGGGCGTCGGGGCAGGGGTACTGCTGCGTGCGCTCGAGCCCACCGAAGGCATTGACACCATGCGCCTGCATCGCGGCACGCAGCGTCTGCACGATCTCGCGCGCGGGCCCGGCCGGTTGGCGATGGCCATGGACATCGATCGGCGCCTTGACGGCGTCGACCTCTGTGGTTCCGGCCCGCTCTGGCTGGGAAGCGCTCCTTTCGCGCCGGGAAAGATCGGGGTCAGCGTTCGAATCGGCATTTCCCGCGAAATCGACCGTAAGCTACGCTACTTCGAGCGCGACAATGCCAACGTGAGCGGTCCGCGACACCTCGCCCGGTCCGCCCGAAGCATCCGCTGATGGCGCATCGGGGATGAAATCGCGGCGCGGTACACTGGATCGCTGGGACACTGGCCGAGCATCGTTGTCCAATACCGAGGTAACCTGATGTCGACAGACGCTGCCATGAGCGCACGCGCCAGCGGCGCCGGTGCGCTGTATTACCGGCACACGCTTCCCGTGCGTGTCATGCACTGGATCAATGTGATCGCCTTGGCGCTGCTGCTCATGAGCGGGCTCAATATCTTCAACGCGCATCCTTCGCTCAATTGGGGCAAATCCTCGTACGACGGCACGCCGGCGGTCCTCGAAATCAGCGCGCTCGAAAAGCCGAACGGCGAGCTGACCGGTGTCACGCGGGTCTTCGGGCATTCGTTCACGACGACCGGGTTTCTTGGCGCATCCAAGGACCGAAGTGGCGAGATGACGCCGCGCGCGTTCCCGTGGTGGCTTACCGTTCCGGACAACCAATGGCTGGCGATGGCGCGTCGGTGGCATCTTTTTTTCGCGTGGGTTTTCGTGATCAATGGCCTGTGCTTCGTTGCCTACTCGGGCCTAAGCCGCCATTTGCAGCGCGATCTCGCGCCCACGGGAAGCGAGCTGCGCGGGATCGGTGAGTCGGTGGTCGATCACCTCAAGTTCAAGCACCCCACCGGCGAGGCCGCCAAGCGCTACAACGTGCTGCAAAAGCTCGCGTATCTCGCCGTGATCTTCGTCCTGCTGCCGCTGGTCATTCTGATGGGGTTCGCCATGTCGCCGGGCATCGATGCCTTTTGGCCGGGATGGGTGGACCTGTTCGGCGGACGCCAGGCGGCGCGCGCGATTCATTTCATCGTTGCCTGGCTGCTGGTGGGCTTTGTCCTGATTCACGTGTTCGAGGTCATCGTCAGCGGTTTTTGGAATCATATGCGCTCGATGATCACCGGACGCTATCGCATCGATGCGGAGAAAAGTCATGAAGCGAAGCATTGAACCGGGTCGCCGGCGCTTTCTCGGGACAGGACTGGCCGCGGCGGGCAGCGTCGTCCTGGCGGGCTGCGAAAAACTATCGCAGAGCGAGTGGTTCCCGAAGATGCTCGGCGTCGGCGAAAGCCTGAATCGCAGCGTCCAACGGGGAATCGGCGGACGCAGGAGCATGGCGCAGGAGTTCACGCCCGCCGACATGTCCCCTCAATTCCGCAGCAACGGCACCGCGATTCCCGACAACGAGATGTATCAGGCGATGGCGGCGAAAGGGTTCGCCGACTACCAGCTCAAGGTCGACGGTCTGGTCGAGAAGCCAATGCTGTTGTCGCTTGCCGACGTGCGCTTGCTGCCCAGCCGGACGCAAATCACGCGTCACGACTGTGTCGAAGGGTGGAGCGCGATTGCCAAATGGAAGGGCGCCAGACTGGCGGCGCTGCTCGAGCAAGTGAAGCCGGACGCCGGTGCTCGCTACGTCGTGTTCTACTGCGCCGACCCGATGGAAGCGAACCAGACCAGCCCGTACTACGAGAGCATCGATATGGACGACGCGTACCACGCGCAGACCATTCTGGCGTATGAACTCAACGATGCGCCGCTACCGGTCCCCAACGGTGCGCCGATCCGCCTGCGCGTCGAACGTCAGCTCGGCTACAAGCACGCCAAGTACATCATGCGCCTCGAGCTGGTGTCGTCGTTCGACAAGATCGGCGGCGGCAAGGGCGGCTACTGGGAAGACAACGGCTACGAGTGGTACGCGGGCATCTAGCGCCGTCACGCTCGTCACATATCGAGAGGATGCCGCGCCGGGTTTCGTTGACGTCCCGGGGTCGGCGCATCCACACTGCGCGCTTTGCCTGAAATGGCGCGCACATGCCCGACGTACGGTTCGACCGCTTTTACCGCTACGCGGAGCTGACTGCGGTTCTGAAGGCCTTCGCCGACGAGTATCCGACACTGGTTACGCTGGAATCCATCGGCCAGAGCCATGAAGGGCGTGACATCTGGCTGCTGACGGTCACCCGTCGCGACACCGGATCGGCAACCGATAAGCCCGCGTTCTGGGTTGAAGGCAACGTACACGCCACGGAGGTCGCCGCCTCGGTTGCATGCACCTATTTCCTGAATCATCTGGTGACGCGTTACGGGACCGACCCTGAGGTGACGCGTGCGCTCGATACCCGCGCCTTTTACATCTGCCCGCGCGTCAATCCGGATGGCCCCGAATGGGCGCTGTCAGAAAGGCCGAAGTTAATCCGATCGAGCACACGGCCGTACCCGTTCGACGAGGACGCCATCGAAGGCTTGAATATCGAGGATGTCGACGGCGACGGGCGCATCCTCCAGATGCGTATCCCCGATGCCAACGGCCTATGGAAGCCTCATCCGGAGGAGCCGCGGCTGCTGGTCCGCCGTGACCCCACCGAAGTCGGAGGGATCTACTACCGCCTGGTCCCGGAAGGCACGGTCGAGGGCTATGACGGTTTCACGCTAAAGATTAAAAAAGCAAAGCAAGGTATTGATCTAAATCGCAATTACCCCGCCCACTGGCGCCAGGAATTCGATCAGGTTGGTGCCGGCCCATATCCGACTTCCGAGCCCGAGGTGCGCGCCCAGGTGGCGTTCCTGACCTCGCATCTCAACATCTGTGGCGGGTCGAGCTTCCATACCTGGAGCGGCGTGCTCCTGCGTCCGTTCGATCATTCGCCGGATTCGGAAATGCCGGCGGAAGATTTATGGACCTACCAGAAAATCGGGCACCAGGGCACGGCGTCTACAGGCTATCCCGCGATCTCGGTGTATCACGAGTTCCGCTACCACCCGAAGCAGGTGATCGGCGGGACCTCCGACTGGCTCTACGACCACCTCGGGGCCTATTCGTGGGTAGTCGAGATCTGGAGCCCGATGCGCGAGGCGGGCATCGACAAGTACCTCTACATCGATTGGTTTCGCGATCATCCCATCGACGACGACCTCAAGCTATTCCGCTGGAGCGAGCAAAAGGCCGGCGGCGCCGCGCACGTGGACTGGAAACCCTTCGACCATCCACAGCTCGGCAAGATCGAGATCGGCGGCTGGAACCGGCTTCACGCCTTCAGCAATCCGCCGCCGCCGTTTCTCGAGCGCGAAGTCGCGCGCTTTCCGCAATGGCTGTTATGGCAGGCGCTGATCTCGCCGCGGCTCGAGCTTGTGACCGCAGATGCTACGCCGCTGGGCAGCGAAACCTGGCGCGTGCGCATGGTGGTGCAGAACACGGGATGGCTGCCGAGTTACGTGAGCAAGCGAGCCCTCGAGCGCAAGATCGTACGCGGCGTGATCGTCGAAATCGAACTACCCGATGGCGCTGAGCTGGTTTCGGGAAAGCTGCGCGACGACGCCGGCCAGCTCGAAGGCAAGGCGTACAAGCACACCGGGATTTCGTTTTGGCCGGACTACCATGTGACCGACGACCGTGCGAAGATGGAATGGGTGGTGCGGGGCAGGGGAGGCGACCGCATCGCATTGACTGCCAGACACGAGCGCGCGGGCACGGTGCGCGCGACAATAGAATTGCGCTGAGCAATCTGCATGGGAGGGGGAGCGATGGCGAAAGTGTTGGGCCTGGGAGGCTTGTTCTTCAAGTCGCCCGATCCGGAAAAGTTGCTTGCATGGTACGCGCAGTGGCTCGGCATCGGTAACGGCAAGACGTCGATCGAGTTCCAGCCGTCGGAGATGCCACCGAACGGCTTCGCCGTGTTCAGCCCCTTTCCCGCCAATACCGATTATTTCTCGCCCTCATCGCGCGCGTTCATGTTCAACCTGATCGTCGACGATCTCGACGGCGCGCTGGGGCAGGTCCATCTTGGCGGCGGGCAGGTCGTCGGTGAAATCGAGGAGCACGAGTATGGACGCTTTGGGTGGTTCATCGACCCCGACGGCAACAAGGTCGAGCTTTGGCAGCCGCCGCTGCCGGGGCGCGTCGGCCGGCCCTGAGCGAGTCATGAAGGGCGGTGTTTTGCTACGCGGTCTTGCGATCGCCGCTCTGCTCGCGGGGTGCGCGCAACCGGCGACGACCGCGCGCGCAGGCCTGGAGCGCATCGAGCACATCGTCGTCATCTACGCCGAGAATCGCAGCTTCGACAATCTGTACGGGTTGTTCCCGGGCGCGGACGGCGTCGCCAATGCCACCATCGAACAGATGACGCAAGTCGACTACGACGGAAAGCCGTTGCCGCACTTGCCACCGGTGTGGAAGGGCAGCGCGCCCGACCCCGCATTCCCGCGCGAGCTGCCCAACAGACCGTTCCGCATCGATGCTCCGCCGGTCAACCAGCCTCTGTCGGCGAAGACGAGGGACCTGATCCACAAGTTCTACCCGCAGCAGGAGCAGATCAACGGTGGCCGCAACAATCGTTTCGCCGAGGTGTCCGACGCCGGCGCATTGTCGATGGGCTACTACGACGGTTCGCAGTTGCCGATGTGGAAATGGGCACAGGAGTACACGCTGGCCGATCACTTTTTCATGGGAGCCTTCGGCGATTCGTTTCTCAACCACTTCTGGCTGATCTGCGCGTGCACCCCCGTGGATGCCGACGCGCCGGCCGCGCTGCGCGCACAGCTCGACGCGCATGGATGGCTCAAGCGACGTCCTGACTCGCCGCCGTCCGCGCTCGATGGTCCCGCAGCCTTCACCCCGGGAGAATTCACGCCCGACGGTTATGCGCTGACCACGGCGTATCCGCGCTATCAGCCCAGCCGCGTACCCCCTGCAAAGGGAGGCGACCCGCGCTTTGCCGGCTCCGCCGCGTACACCCTGCCGCCGCAGACCATGAAGACGATCGGAGACACGCTCTCGGCGAAAGGCGTGACTTGGGCGTGGTACGGCGGTGCTTGGAATCTCGCACTCAAGGACGGGATGCAGGACCCGGCGGCGAAGCGCATGATCATCTACAACAACGAGCCCGGCGCCCCTTACTTCGTCGTGCATCACCAGCCGTTCAATTATTTCGCGCGCTACGCGCCCGGGACACGCGAGCGCGAGGAGCATTTGAAGGATTACCTCGACCTGGTTGCGGGCATCGCACGCGGCGAGCTGCCGCAGGTGGCTTTCTACAAGCCGCAGGGCACATTCAACGAGCACCCAGGCAACACCGACGTCCTGTCCGGAGATATCCACATCAGTGAGTTAGTGTCCAAGCTGCGCGCGAGTCCGCTGTGGGCGTCGACGGTGATCATTGTCACTTACGACGAGAACGGCGGATTCTGGGATCACGTTCCGCCGCCGCCGGGCGACCGCTGGGGACCCGGCTCGCGCGTTCCGGCGATCATCATTTCGCCGTTCGCGCGGCGCAACTACGTCGATCACACGAGCTACGACACCACGTCGATCGCCAAATTCATCACGGTGCGATTCGGGCTCGAGCCGTTGCCCGGCGTGCGCGCGGGAACGGGTGACCTGACCGCGGCGCTCGACTTGGGGCGTTAGCCCGCTGCAGCGATCTACAGTATCGCGCGCGTGTCGGGTGCGGCCACCGCGCCGTCTGATGTAATCCGAAACGCCTCGCGAATCCCGCTGCGCGCCTGGTCCGCCATCGTTTCATACGCGCGCTCGAGCGCACGGGCGGTCGCGGTCGTGTCGAACAATGCGCTGCTGCGTCCGGCGCTGGCGAGATGCAGGCGATAGCGGGCGAGTTCGACGCCATTGCCTGCCAGCGCCGTCGCACGCGCGACGTAGCCATCGACATCGGGTGCGATCAACTCGGGCAATCCCACCGCGGTGAGGAGACTCGCTGCCACTCTCCCGGCAAAGGTCTCGCCAAGCCATGTCAGCACTGGGCAGCCTGCCCATAGCGCGTCGCTCGCCGTCGTGTGCGCGTTGTACGGCCAGGTGTCGAGAAAAAGGTCCGCCCTCCGGTAGAGTCCGAGGTATTCCGCATGCGGACGGCGCGCGGCAAACACGATGCGGGTGCGTGCGATCCCGCGCGACTCGGCTTCGCGCCAGATGTTTTGTGCAGAGATGTCAGCGGCTTCATCGAAGGCTGCGCGAAGCAGCCACAAAGCGCTGTTGGGCACCGCGCTCAGAATACGCGCCCACGCATCGAGAACCTCCGGGTTGATCTTGTAGGTGTGATTGAAGCTGCAGAATACGAACGCGTCCTGGGGAAGGCCGAGTTCGTCGCGTTTCGGTGCCTCGCCGACGATGCGCGCGCGATCGTTGACCTGGTAGGACGCCGGCAGCTGGACCAGCGTTTCGTCGTAGTCGGGCGCATGCTCGAACGGCGTGACGATCGCATCGCCGATCAAATAATCGATGAACGAGGCGCCCATGGTTCCTGGATAGCCGAGGTAACTGACCTGCAGCGAAGCAGGGCGCAACGCGAACACCCCGGTCACCGCCCCATTTGCGTGGCCGTTGAGATCGACAAGCACGTCGATGCCGTCGGCGGCGATCTGTGCGGCGAGTTTGCGATGCGGCCAGCCGTGCGCATCGACGAAGCGATCGAAGCGCGACTCGAGGCGCGCGCGCATCGGGCTTTGATCGCTCGCGCCGGTGGAATAGCCGAACACGGCGCATCGCGTTCGGTCGTGCGCCTCGAACAATCCGGCCGCAAGGACCGCGGTCGCGTGCTGGCGAAAATCGGCGGAGACGTATCCGATGCGCAGACTCCCCTGCGCCGGCTTGCGCTGAGGGCGTATCAGCGCCGGATGCGCCGTGTTCCACAGCTGGGCGCATTGCTTCTGCTCGGCACGGGTGGAAGGGTCGCTCAACTGGCTGAACGGCGAAAGCCCGATCAGTCCCGCGGAGACGCACTCGCGAAATCTCGCACGCAGCGCATCGAGATCGCTCCAATCCACGAGCTGCTTGTTCAGGAACAGGAGCTCCGAGAGCGCCGGTGCGAAGGACGGGTCGAGCGCGAGCGTGCGGCGCAGTCCGCCAGCCGCCTCGACCATCCGACCGCGGCGATGGTCGAGTTGAGCGCGCTGGAAGTGCAGCTGCGAGGCCGCCGGCTCGTGTTCGCGGTTGGCGAGCGCCACGCCAAGGGTGGCGCTCGCTTGGTCGAGCTGGCCCAGCGACTCCTCGATCTGCGCCTTGAGTCCTGCCGGACGGATGGCTGCGGGATCCGCTTCCGCTGCCCGCCTAATTGAAGCCAGCGCTTCGTCGATGCGCCCCTGCGCCTGCTGGCACAGCGCCATGTTGAACAGCGTCGTGACGTTGTCGGGGTCGATATTTAGCGCGCGGCGCGCGGTCGCCTCGGCGTCGGCGGCACGACCCGCAGCCAGCAGGATGGCGACGCGATTGTTCAGGATCACCGGATCCCGCGGCTGGTGACGAAGTGCCTCGTTGAGTGCCCCGAGCGCCTTGTCGTAGCGACCCTGCGCCTGATAGACCAGAGCAAGGTTGCACCACGCGTCGGCGGCGCGTGGATCGCTCTGCAGCGAGTGCTCGATGCGCGCGATCGCATCGTCCAGCTTTCCGGTCTGGAAGAGCAGGACGCCCGAGTAATGCAGCGTCTCCGCGTGCAGCGGCCAACGCTTGAGCAGCTGGTTGTAGGCCTCCAGCGCCTGCGTCACGTCGCCCTTGCGGTGGAGCTCGAATGCGCGCTGGAACATCGCGCCGGGCTGCTCGATCATCGTGAAACGTGCGTTGCTGAGAAGCTGCGAAGTTTACCGAATCGATCGAATCATGCCGCCTGCATCCGCCGTATGGACCGTCTGATCCAACGTGCTACGATTGGTGGTAACGTACGTACCGTCAATTTCGGGAGGACGCAGATGCCGCCAAAAGAGCCTCAGCCGCGGACCGTACGCAGACCTGCCGAACGCGTCGCAGCTCCAACTACTCAGGCGAAAGCGAAGCGGCTGTCGCCGGCCTATGCGCTGGCCTGGCTGCACCTGATGCCGAATTCGGCCTTTCCGATTCGCTCTCGGGGCGACATGGCCGCCAAGATCTCGACGCTGCTGTTCACCCGCCCGGCGAGCGAAGCTCAGGGGGTCGGCCACGGCCTCCCGGCCGGCGCGCAGCAGAAGTCCCGCAAAAAGAAGGGCGCGCGCTGAATTTGTTCGTCGAGGGAGGAACACGTCCATGGGCCTCTGGTATCAGAACGGCTATACCGACCCGGTCTACGTCGCGATCCTGTGGTTTGACTCGGGCTGCAGCGGGCAGCCTTGGCGCAAGAGCGGCTGGTACCTAGTCGCGCCCGGCTCGTCGGTCGAGATCGTCGGCGCGAATCTGAAGACGATCCCCGACTCCAATTTCGCTTGGTTCGCGCAGGCCGATTGGGCCGACGGGCCGTGCTGGTCGGGCGACCCCGCGCATAACTGGTATGCGATCCCGCACAACGCTGCGTTCAATCAATGCTATTCGGACAACAGCGGCTGCAACGCCGCCTATCCGTTCAGTGCGGAGACGCTCGGCAGATCCTCGATCGACTGGACCATCGTTCTGCTCCAGCCCGGCGTGACCGGACGCGGCTTCCAGGGTTGCTCCTACGGCATTGCAGGGCAGCCGACTGCCCACCTTCTGAACTTCACCGTCCCGGCGCAGCAGGAGTCCAACTGGTGCTGGGCGGCGGTCGCGACCGGCGTGGCCCACTACTACAACAGCACCAGCACGGTCACCCAATGCCAAGTGGTCAATGCCCAGCTCGGACGGACTGATTGCTGCAAGAACCCCGGTTCCACTAATTGCAATGTCACCGGCTACGTTGATAAGGCACTGACCTTTGTCGGCCATCTCAAGTCCGAGCAAAGCTCTGCGGCGACATATTCCGCCGTTTCCGAATCAGTCAACGCTGGAACGCCACCCTGCATTCGCATCGGGTGGTCTGGCGGGGGCGGCCATTTCATCGGCTTCTTCGGCATCGAGCCGACCAACATGGTCTGGGTGACCGACCCGATCTACGGCCAGTCTCTGGTCAGCACTGCCACGCTGACCGGCGGGACCTACCAGGGCAACGGAACCTGGACGCACACCTATTTCACGCAATGACGCCGGAGAAACGCCGTGCCGATCGAACGACCCGAACCGCCGCAACCGTCCGTCGACGCCCTTCAGGCCATGCTGCCGGCGCTGATGGGGAGCGCTGGAGTCCGAAATAGCGCGCCGAATTTCGCCGCCAGTCTCGTCAACTCACCCCGTAGCCTTTCCAGCCCGGGGCTTTCCTATCCGGTATACACGCTCGGGCTCGACAGCGTGGCGGCGGGGGCGAGCCTCAGTAAAGCGAAACTCGCGGCCTGGCGGCATGAGTTCTCGAGCGGGGACGAAGTGGTCGCGGCGGAGGTCTCGGCAGGGAGGCAACCGCGCTTCTCGGGGCTGAACGTGAACTCGCGCTTCCGTTCGGTTTCCCAAGAGCTGCGCTCGGCGACCGAGACCGGCAAGGGCTTCGCCGACCGGTCCTATCAGCCGAGGCTCTTGCAGATCTCGGCGCTGGGCATCCGCGCGCTGTGGCTTAAATCGGAGCCGCGTTCGCGCGCCGACGTCGTGATCCCGCTTGCGCCTACGCGGACCGAACTGACCGCCAATCGGCACTACTCGCCGGCGGAGTTCATCGAAGCGCTCAGACCCGCGGCCGAGGCCCTCTTGCGAACTGAAGCGCCCGGGAAGGGCGCCTAGAGCGTTTGCGAATCCACAATTGGCCGAAGGGACCGGAAAGGTCGCAAGCTCGAAAGATCCACAAGTAACAGCAGCAAAGGCCGCGCACTCCTCACCGCTCATACGATTTGCCATCCGAGCGATCTAAATCGCCCGTCGATCAAACGGGTTCGCACTGTCGGCCTGACCCAACAGCTCAGCCAAGGGAACATGGCAACGCTTCTTCGTCAATCGACGGCGGGGGATATATTCCGAGCGCGTTGCTGAGTCCGGTGGTGAGGGAACTTCTCCGATCGCAAAAGTTCGAGAGAGCCCGAAATTCGAGTTGTTACTAATTTTGTCGAGGAGCGATTCGCTCCGAATTTCGATGTCCCTCGATAGTCGGTTGTGGGAGAATGGGTGCGCGTCGGAGATACCAAACCGTCGCCGCGAATCGTACTCGCGCAGCCACACCTATCGAAGGAGGACCGTCCGTGCATTCACACACTCGCTGGCCGTTCTGCGATCGTATTCTGTATCCGCTCGCACTCGGCGCGCTGGCTTGCGCCACTTGTTTCTCGTCGCTGTCGGCGGCGCAAGTGCCGAACCCGACAGTGACAGGACCCATCGTGCAAACCGTTGCGCCCGGAGATTCGTCGCGCAACTATATCTTCTTTAGCTCCAACCACGATCTCGCAGGCCACGGTTATGTCGAGGAAGAGTTCTTCATCTCCGGGACGGCGACGCGCTATGCGACACCGAACCAGACGAACCCTGACACGAGTTCGACGGGCACGGTGATCAACCCGGGCAGCAACAACCCGTACAAGACGCGAGTTGTCGTCCGGCGACCCTCGGATCCGACCAAGTTCAACGGCGTCGTGCTGGTCGAGTGGTACAACGTGACGAACAACTTCGATGCCGAAAACATCTGGTTCTTCGGCTGGGAAAACATCATGCGTTCGGGCTACGTCTGGGTCGGTGTCTCGGCGCAGCGTGTCGGCGTCAACGCGCTGAAGACCTGGAGTCCGACGCGTTACGGAACCCTCGACGTCACCGTCGGAAACACCGTCACCGATGATTCGCTGGCGTATGACGTGTACTCGCAGGCGGGGCAGGCTCTGGCAGCGCCCGGGGCAGTGGATATGCTCCACGGCCTCAAGCCCGAGATAATCATCGCCACCGGCGAGTCCCAGTCGGCTCAGAAGCTGGCGGCTTATGCGAATTCGATCCAGCCGCTCGCTGATCTGTACGACGGGATCCTCGCCCTCTCGACGCTGGGCAACAGGATTCGTACCGATCTGACCGTTCCGTTTATGAAGGTGCTGACGGAGTCGGACGTCGTCCTGTTCAACGAGGCGAACGCCCGCCAGGACAGCCCGCTTCCACCGCTTGTGCGCAGCTGGGAAGTGGCGGGCGCCTCGCACGTCGATCAACATCTGCGAAACAGCCGCGAACCGCTTGAGTTGCGGGACAACGGAGTTTCGAGCGAAGCTGTGAACCTCGATCCACCCTACACAGGCGGCTCGACGGGAGGGTGTGAGTTCAAGCCCGTCGGCACACGTGTCCCAACGACTTTCGTGCTCGCTTCGGCGTACGAGAAGATGGTCAAATGGATTTCGACGGGGGTGGGCCCGGCGAATTCACCCCGGATAACCATCACGTCCGCTCCGGGCGCCACTCCGGTAGTGCCTTTGCGTGACAGCATGGGTCTCGCGCAGGGTGGTATTCGGCTGGCGCAGATGGTGTATCCGACCCGCATCAACAGCGGCGTCAACGTGGGTCCGGGCGCATGCAACCGTTGGGGCTTTTCGCTAGCTATAGACCCGGCGACCATAGCGATGATGTACCCCGATCCTTTGGCCTATTTCAGGAATGTCGCACAGGTCGACAAGGCGAATGCGATAGCCGGATACATCCTGCCGGTGGACATGGCTGCAGACATGACCAGCGCCGCGCAATTCAACATTACCGGCCTTTACGACGGAGAGTGATCGCAGCGTCTATACGGCACCTCTCGCCTATCCACGAGGTGCCGTTAGCGCGCGATGGTGTTGGTGCAGCGAATCTCTATGGCACTCCGCACCGTGTGCGCCGATCGGTTTGCCGCCGGTAGTCACGACTACTCCCGATCGAGGTCCTGGTCCAGTTTTCGCTTCATCTCGGCCTGGCGTGCCTCCATCCGCACTCTCCACTCCTCAGGGGTGAGCGCATCGCCGCGGCGTCCGCTGATCCTGAACCCCCGACGGTGCTCGCGAACGCGGGACTCGGGCGGTTCGACTTCGGGATCGACGAGTCCAGGCTGTAGTAGAAACGCAGCCCTGCGAACTTCTCCTTGATCTGGTGAACGGTCAGCACCGGATGAAAAAGCCCGCACGCGGCGGGCTTCGTTCTGGTCTCGATGGCGACGGGTCAGCGTATTCGGGACGAACGGGTCGGCAGCGCGAGGGCGCTGGACGAGGTCGATATACTCAGGACTACGTTAGGCATGATGCATTGCAGGCGAGGACGATGCGGCAGTTTCATGCGAGCAAAGGTGCCATCGAAAATCGCAAAGCGCAAGAGGAAAAACGAGACTGTGGGCAGGACAAAGAACGAAATTCCTTTGGCGATGGTGCAAGTAGTATTTGATGCGCGAGCGAGATGGTGGGAGACGTATCTTTTGTGCGATCAGCCAGCCACGGCGATATATTTTTGGCACCGGTAATGGATTCACGGTGCTATCGGAACGACCGCTCAACGGCTGTTTGCGGTCATTGGGGTCGGCGCCGCAGAAGTCTGGCGGGCCGAGGCGTGTGAAAACTTCTCGAGCGCGGAGTTTTGCGAAAGATCGGCGGCTTCATCCTAATCGGTGTGGGGGACGTTCACAGCTCACCGCCAGAATATGGCATCAATAGTTATGGGCTGGAACAGAAGGAACTCGATCGGTTGAAGCCCGTTTCGACGACCTCGAGGTAACACACATCGAAAAAAACTAGTCAGCGATAACAAGTTTGCGGTCATCACGAGCTTTAACGTTCAATGAACATCAGCGCAGCAGGTTCAGCTACCGAACACATTTGGTAACACATCCGCCAACTTTTACTGCGTAAAATTCATCGCTACGGAATTATTCCGAACTGCCGATAGCTGGAAAAGGAACCTAGTTGACTCGCAAGAAACTCCTGCGTCTATTGGCGCTATGTGCGAGCCTGCTCGCCATATCATCGTACGTGCACGCGCAAACCAGCGTCACTGTTGGTGACACCAGCACCGCTCGAGTGATCGTCAAGTACAAGCTCGACTCGCCGCTGCTACGGGCGCAGAAACTCTCCGCGACCGTACAGCGGGTAAGTCGAGCCCAGGTATTGAGCCAGAGGCTGGGAATGGCGATAAGCGCAGGCGCCGCGATCTCCGAGCGCTCCGAGGTGGTGTACGCAGGCGGCATCACCTCTGCTCAACTGGCGCAACGCCTGGGTGCCGAAAGCGACATCGAGTACGCCGTGCCCGACGGACGCAAGCACATCGTCACGGCGCCCAACGATCCGCTGTACGCCAGCGGCGTCGCCGGCAATGGGCCGGCCGTGGGCCAGTGGTACCTGCGCGCGCCAAGCGGCGCAGCGCTCTCATCGATCGATATCGAAACGGCCTGGAACGTCACGCAGGGAAATCCCGCTGTCGTGGTGGCGGACATCGATACCGGGGTGCGCTACGAACATCCGGACCTGCTCGCAGTGTCGGCGGGCGGCAAGCTGTTGCCGGGCTACGACATGGTCAGCGATCCGGTGGTGGCAAACGATGGCGACGGCCGCGACGCCGATGCGTCCGACCCGGGGGACTGGGTGACTGCGGCGGAGGCGAACAACAGGAACAGCCCCCTCTTCGGCTGTGACCCGAGCAACAGTTCATGGCATGGCACCCGGGTCTCGGGGCTGATCGCAGCACTCACCAACAACGGCATTGGCATGGCGAGTGTCGGGCCGAATCTGCGCGTGCTGCCGGTGCGTGGGCTGGGGAAGTGCGGCGGCGCCGACTCCGACATCATCGCCGGGATGCTGTGGGCGGCCGGCTTTTCGGTGCCTGGTGTGCCAGCCAACCCGACGCCGGCTCGCGTCCTCAACATCAGCTTTGGGGGCGACGGCACCTGCGACGCAGCTTATCAGGACGCGGTCAACCAGATTATCGCCGCAGGCGTGGTGATCGTCGCTGCAGCCGGCAATTCGGAGGGCGAAGCCGTCGGGGTGCCGGCCAATTGCAGCGGTGTCATCGCCGTAGTGGGTCTGCGCCACGCTGGGACCAAGAATGGTTTTTCCAGCCTCGGCCCCGAGGTCGCAATCAGCGCCCCTGGAGGCAATTGCGTCAATACGGCTACTGGCACCCCGTGCCTCTACCCGATTCTGACGACGTCCAACTCGGGCTCGACCGTCCCGCTCACCTCGATTTACACCGACAGCTTCAATCCATCGCTGGGCACCAGCTTTTCGACGCCACTGGTTGCGGGAACGGCCGCACTGATTCTCTCCGTTCAGCCGACGCTGACTCCTCAGCAGGTCCGAGTCATACTGCAGTCGACTGCGGGGAAATTTCCAACCACCAGCGACGACGCCGGGGTGCCGCAGTGCATGTTGCCGCAAATCGACCCCTTTGGTAATCCCATCAGTCAGGACGAATGCATCTGCACGATAGACACCTGCGGCGCCGGCATGCTCAACGCCGGCGCCGCCGTAACGGCGGCGGTTCGCGGCGCCGAGGCGGCGGTCGTCCAGGCTCAGGGCCTGTGGTGGAATGCACCGGCGGGGTCGGAGTCCGGGTGGGGCATCAATTTTGCGCAGCAGGGTAGCGTGATCTTTGCGACATGGTTCACCTACGACTTGACAGGCAAGGCGTGGTGGCTGTCAATGACGGCCAACAAGACCGGGTCGAGTCCCGATATCTATGCGGGCCAGCTGATTGCCACCAACGGTCCGGCATTCAGCGCTATGCCCTTCAATCCAGCGGCGGTGATACGCAACCCCGTCGGCACTGCGACGTTGACCTTCAACGACGTCAACCGGGCCAGCTTAGACTACGTCGTGAACGGAACACACCAGACTAAGGCCATTACGCGCCAGGCATTCGGTGTCGTACCGTCGTGCGCCTACGGGGCGCAACCGAATTTTATCGCAGCGATGAACTATCAGGACCTGTGGTGGGTTGGCGGCGGCGCGGAGTCGGGGTGGGGTATCAACCTTACGCAGCAGGGGAACACGATTTTCGCGACGTGGTTTACCTACGACGTGGACGGTACTCCGCTTTGGCTTTCGGTGACCGCCACCCAGGCGGGAGCGGGTGTGTACAGCGGGCAGTTGATCCAGACTGCGGGACCGCCATTCAGCGCGGTGCCGTTCAATCCCGCGCTGGTGGTGCGCACGCCGGTGGGCACCGCGACGCTGAGCTTCTCAAACGGCAATGCTGCGACGTTTGCGTACACCGTCAAGGGTGTCAGCCAAGTGAAGCAGATCACCCGACAGTTGTTCGCGCCGCCGGCGGGGACACTGTGCCAATAGCTGCGAAATGGGTGCTTGATGCCGGCCGCTCGCCACGAAAGATGCGTGGATGCAGCTCCAAGATTCGTTCCAACATCGTGTTCTCATCCATCTCGCCCTCGGGTTTTGGTAGGCACGGCAGGTTTGGAACCGGCGACCCGCCCCTTATGACCGCGCGCTTCGAGCTCGTCGCGCGCGACGCCTGAGCGTCGGAGCCGCGATCTCTGACGCCTTGCGTCACTGTCTGCGACACAGGATCATTCAAAGTTCTTTGCGTACCTCCGGTCGGACAGCGCTGCCGAGCATAGACGCGGCACATAACCGGTCGGGTGTCACCATAGACAACAGGGAGGACAATCGCATGAACCTAACCGCAGCATGGCGGAGGTATGTCACTGGCCCGTCCGGAAGCGAACTCGAACAGGCGGCCCTCCGGGCCTCAATCGCCTTGGTGGTCACGCTCTACGTCTGCTGGTATGCCAGTCGCAGAGTGGGCTTCATTGACGAACACGACAGAATTGCTCTGACAGCCCAGGCAGTGTGGCTAATTCTAGCAATAGGCATGTTCTCCGCTATATGGAAATGGCCGTCCGCGAACGTAGCGCGACGTGTGCTGGGTATTCTTGTTGACGTGGGTGCCACTACATTTTGGCTTTTTATCACGGGCGGAGCCGGCGCGGCCCTCGTCGGCATGTACCCGTTCATCACTTTCGACAACGGGTTTCGGTATGGGCGTTTGTATCTGTATGTATCCCAGTTCCTCTGTTTAATCGGATTCGTGCTGGTCGTTTCGATGGTCCAGTGGTGGCAGCACGAGTTGCTCGTAGCAGTTGCCTTGATGATCTGGATGATCGTCTTACCTGTCTACGTCGCGACGCTGGCCGAGCGTATCAATGTCGCGCGAATGAAAGCAGAAGAAGCCCTCGAGGAGTGCATCCAGCGGCAACGGGGCGACGCCGCCTGAATGGCCGGTCACGGCCGGCAGCTGCAGTTCATGAGCGGCGCCTGAACGGCCGCAATCGAGCGACATTGCAGCCATCAGTCCCCCCGCCAACGACCGGCTATGACCGCCTCAATTCAATCACCCGATGATAGCGCGTTCAAACATTTGGACCCATTCTCCGTTCTTGAATGAGGTCAACTCGAACGGTTCAACCACGGCGAAAGCACCTTCTGCTGCTTGCCCTGATCGGCACGCCAGATGTCGACGAGCGATCCTAGCTTACCTGGTAAGAATTCAACGGGCTTACTCACGAGACTTTTAGGTTTGCCATGCTGGTTCCGACCAACTTCGGGTTCTCAACTAGAACGGACTTCAGAAATCGTTCGTCCTTCATGCAGCGCTGCACCATCGCGACGATCCGCCGTAAGCGTGGCACGCGTCGGCGCGGTTTGCGCTTCGATCAGGATCGCGTTTTAATGCCATCATTGCTTGGTTGTCGTCGCATGCCAAAAATGCGCCAAGCCTGTTCGGCTGAGAATTCATTTAGGAGGATTTAATGCATCACTCAATCAAAGTTCCTGACATTTCGCGCTGCGGACGTCTGTTACTGACAGCGCTCGCCCTGTTCGCGAGCATCGCGCAAGCCGTCGTTCCAACACCCACCGTTACCGGACCAATTCCGGGCGATACGCCGGGATCAGCAGACCATGACTACACATTCTGGGCAACGGATATCGTGCTCCAGAATTTCGGCTATGTTGAGCAGGAATTCTTTTTCGACGGCCTGGCCAATCGCTACGACGCGGCCGCCCCGTCAGGCGCCGTTGGCAATGCAAACCGATGCTCTCCCATCGCGAATATCGTCACCCCCAACATTCCGTACCGGTCGCGGATGAGGGTAATCAGGCCTACGGACCCGGCCAAGTTCAACGGGACCGTCATCGTCGAATGGACGAATGTGACCAACGGCTACGATACGCCGGTGTGGTGGCTCAAGCCGAAGGCGTTCATCATGCGCGAAGGCTACGCCTATGTGGAGGTCTCGGCCCAGAACGCGGGGCTGAATAGTTCACCCAATGGACTTCGACTCTGGAGTCCGTTACGGTACTCATCGCTCAACGTCAACGGCAATGGTGCGCAGGCCAACGACGTATTGTCTTACGACATCTTCTCGCAAGCGGCTATGGCAGTCCGCAATGTGCCCGCGGTTTTGGGCGGGTTGCACGCGCAGGTAATCATCGGAACCGGCGAATCGCAATCCGCGGGTCGTCTCGGCGTATACGCGAACGCCATTCACTCTCGCGATCCTGCCTATGATGGCATCATCATGTCCGAAGGCGGGGAGGTCATCTGCAACAATGGGGCGACTCCCGTCATGAAGGTGCTGAGCGAGACGGAGTTTGCGGGAATTACAAATGAAATTGCCGCGCTACAGCCGGACAGCAACACGTTCCGGATGTGGCCGGTCGCTGGCCAATCGCATTCGGATCAGTACTCGCTCCTGTCGCGTGCTGCGTTGCTGCAGCGCGATCTCGGACAACTGGCGCAGGACACCTGTGTCACGCCTGCGCGCTCTCGCGTGGAGACACGCTATTTCTATGCCTCTTCGGCCGACGCGATGAATAAATGGATTCGGTTCGGCACGCCGCCGCCGATTGCCGACCGTTTCATCCTGACTAACCCTCCGGCAGCGGGCGTCGCGCGCGACGCGTTCGGCAACGCTATTGGCGCGATCCGCTCGGCTGAAATCGATGTGCCGGTGGCCAAGGAAGCCGCCGACACCTGCGTCCTCGGCGGCACGCACGTGCCTTTCACGACCGCGGTGCTGCAAAGTCTGTACCCGACGCATCAGGACTACGTGAACAAGGTGACGCAGGCGGCTCTCGATTCGGTCGCCAAGGGCTTCGTGCTGGCCGCGGACGCGCAGGACGAGATCGATCGCGCGCAGCACTCGATCTGGGGCTATGGTTGGGAATGCGGTCCATTGTGTGCCGACGTGCGCCAATTTCCGCTGAACCCGTCGTCGATACTGTTGCGCAATCAGACGGCTTTCCTGTTGATCAAGGGCGCTGACACATTGCTGTTGCCGACCCTGGATGCCGCTACGAAGAGCATCGCAGTGGGCTATACCCTCGGCACCGGCACCGCTGCGAGCAAACAGGCTTTTGCTCAAGCCGCCGTGTTCCTGCAGGGCTACATCAATGCGGTGCAGCGCGTGCTCGCCAACGGCGATACCAAGCCCGAGACGGCGTCACTGCTGATCGACCAGGCGAACACGCTGCGCAATCTGGTACTTGCGCAAAGCATTTAATTGCACGACTCTCGCTACTCTAAGACGGCCTCCAGCGCATCCAATCGTGCCGGAGGGCCGATACTTTCCGCCAGCACACCTGCGATCGCGGATGCGACACGAAGCGGGACTGTGAGAACTTAAATTACCGTGCGAGCTCGTAAACTCATTCAGCGACACAAGGTGCCTCTTATACTGGCAGCGGCGTTACTGTTGCTTGGCATCCATCATTACGCCGGGTTGAGTGTTTCGCCCGCGTCGTCGCGTTTGGCCTCAACGAGCATGCCATCAACGGTTGCTCGCCCAGTTGCACCCTCGCTAGTGCCAGTAGATCCGCCGCGGCAGCCTGACGCCTTGCAAGTCCGTGAGTCCGCCGATCGCGCCATTTCCGGCGTGGCGACGCCAGCAATCCGCTATGCGCCCGCGCACATCGAGTTAAGCACGGGCGAGGTCATCGGTTCAGGACAACCATACGAGCTGGTTATCGGAATGCAGCCACCCAGCAACATCGGATGGCTAGTATTCACGGTGTCGGTGGACCCGCAAATGCTGCAACTACGGGGTGTGCGCGGAGGTGACGGGAGCAGCGTGGCAGCGCCCTCAAGTTTCCTCACCGAAGACGGACGTGCAACCGGTCAAACTACCATCGCAATTGACCTGTCGAATGCGATGCCTGGGAACAGCGATGGCCGCATAGCGAGCGTGCAGTTCGAAGCGCTCGCAGCGGGAACTGCGACCGTTGTCATCTCGGATCTAGCCATGAGTGATCTCTCAGGCAGGACAATTCCGTACGCCGCGTCATCCTTGACGGCGCAAGCGGAGGTATTGTCGGGGCCCTTGACCCTACAATGTGGCCCGACTCGCGCGACGTGCGGAGCGCTGCGCAGACGCTAACACGCGCGCCAGGAATGACCGGTCTTAAGGTACACCGGCCAGTCGAAGAGAAAATCGCAGAGGTGACCAACGGGTCGTTAGCAGTCGCCGATCTGTGACCGTCGGCCAATAGCGATCCTTCATTGCTCCGGTAGACCGAGTGTCGCTAGCCTACACTGCCCGCGTCGGCTTCACCTGGGTCAAGGGACGGAGTATGAGACGTCGCCAGTTTTGTTCACTTGTCGGCGGGGCGGCGCTGGCATCGCTCCATGGATTGCCCGCGTTCGCGGAGCCGTCCGATGGTTGCGGTGCCCCAAGTGCGCGACCAGATGGATGGGTGATCTCAACCAGCAATGAGGACAAGCTCATTGATGGTGGTGCGCTTTGTAGGATGGCCGATCAACTCGCGGCCTCATCGAACATACATTCCGTGCTTGTCGCTCGCAGCGGCAAGCTAGTCTTCGAGCGGTACTTCAGCGGTCCCGACGAGGTCCCTGGCCTGTTTTTTGGTAGCCGGGTGAAGAATGTCGTCTTTAATGCCGACACCCTGCATAACGTGAAGTCGGTTTCAAAAAGCGTTGCGTCGCTTGCAATCGGGATCGCTATCGATCGAGGACTAATCCGCAGCGTAAACGAACCGATCTTCAGCTTCTTCCCCGAGTGCGCAGACTTGCGGTCGCCTGAGAAGGATCGCATTCAACTGGTGCATTTGCTCACCATGACGATGGGTCTGGAGTGGGTGGAAGCGACCCCCAGCCACTGGTGACTTGAACAACGACGAGGCGCGGATGCATATGGCGGCGGATCCGTCTCGTTACGTCCTCGGTCTTCCGCGTCGACTGCGCCGGCAGGCCAGGAGTTCTTCTACAACACCGGAGCGCTGACCCTCGCGTCCGCCATTGTTCACAAGGCGACCGGACGGCCCCTGGACGAATTTGCCCGAGAAGTGTTGTTCGAGCCTCTGGGCATTGCCGACGTAGAGTGGACCCGGGTGAAGGCGGATACTGATGCCGGAGGGGGGTTGCGCTTGCGCCCGCGCGACATGGCGAAAATCGGGCAGCTTGTCCTCGCGGGTGGTCGGTGGAACGACCGTCAAATCGTTTCTAAAGATTGGATCGAGACCTCAACGACATCAAAAATCAAGGCGACGGACGATCAGTACTATGGCTATCTCTGGTGGCTCGGCCACGCCCGGACCAACGCGGGCGTGGTTGGCTGGATTGGCGCACTGGGTCGAGGTGGTCAGTCAATTCGCATCGTCCCGGAAAGCAATCTCGTTGTCGCGGTCACGGCAGGTTACTACCAAGACTACAGCCCGCAAGCGTTCAAATTGCAGTTTGGCGTTTTCAGGGACGTCCTGCGTGCGATCCCGACCGCAGGCTAAACGCAGGCGGAATGGCTGCTTGGGGTCGAGTCCGGGTGTAGAACTACATTTGCCTAACGGCAACTGCATGCACGTTACCTGACTTCGGAAAGTCGAAGTGGACGGACTCGACCCAGCCATAAGCCGCCAGCCACGACAGAGTTCGCTATGGCCGGTCAGGCGCTGCGAGCAGCCAAGACCGTCGGATCTAAGCTGCGTGCGCGAACACGCCAATCTGTAAAAGACGTCCGTCAATCCAGCGCGAGTTGGCGCGACTCTTTCGGTGCGATTTTTGCCTCAGCCACGACTCGGCGCCAACGGCTTAGATCCGCATGCAATCTCTGCGCAAGCGCGTCGGCACCTCCGGGCTCGGCGCGTGCACCGTGGCTCTCGAAGCGTTCGACGACCTCAGGATCCACAAGCACCTTGTTAAGCGCCTGATTGAGGCGATCGATGGCTGCCGCGGGCGTGCCGACCGGCGCGAACAGCCCATACCATTGCCCGACATCCACCCCGATGACACCCAGCTCCGCGAGCGTCGGCACGCCAGGCAAGGCCTGCAGGCGCTTCGGTCCTGCCACCGCCAAGGCGCGCAGTCTTCCAGCACGAATGAAAGGGTATGCCGTGAACAGACTGGGAAACATGATCTGCGATTGACCGGTGACCGTGTCTGCGATTGCAGGTGCGGCCCCCTCGAAAGTCGCGCTTGCCATCGAGGTTCCGCTGCTGAGCTGAAACAATTCGGCGGCGAAATGCGGCGGCGTCCCGTCGCCTGCAGAGGCATAGCTGTAAGAGCGAGGCGCCTCCTTAAGGCGAGCGACAAGCGTATGCAGGTCGGGAGCGCCCCGGTCCGGATGGGTCACCATCAAGGTTGGCGAAGAACCGACGAGCCCGACTGGCTCGAAATCCGCAACCGGGTCGTAATCCAACCTTTGCAGGGCGGGGTTCATCGCGTGCGTACCAACATACCCGAACATCAAGGTATGGCCGTCCGGCACGGCGGCCGCGACGTACTCGCTTGCGATGGCGCCGTTCGCCCCGGCTCTGTTGTCCACCAGCACCTGCTGCCCAAGCAGCGGGCCCAACTTCGTGGCGATGATGCGAGCCATGGTGTCGTTGCCGCCACCGGCGCGCGTCGGCACGATGATAGTCAAGGCTTTGCGCGGAAAATCTGAGGCCTGAACATCTCCTGCTTCTGGACGCGAGAACACATAGTCGGGCAGGTGCAGGTCGCCTTGCATGATCTTTCGCGCCGTGCGAACGAGGGCGGCGCGCTCGACTGTGGCGGCCTCCGCGCGGCCGCGCAATTCGACCTCCACATCGATCTGACCGGCTGGATGCAGCACGACCAGGTTATGGCGTCCCGCTTCGCGCGCCGACCCACTCGCGACCGTTCCTGGCAACGCGAACGCGCTGGCGACGCCGATGGCGCCCGTCACGGCGTGCGACGCATGGCATTTGCGCGGCGTGAAATAACGTGAGGTGATGCTGTTGTTCGACATGCCTGTGCTGACCAGCACCGGCTTCGGTATCACGCTGTCGGACACGTCGCCGAGGCCCATCCTGCGCCCGGCTTCGAGGCGAAGGCTCTCCAGCCGATCGAGGAGCGCTGTGTTTGCGTCAAGCGCCGCCGGCCTCTCGCGTCCCGTAACGCCGAGATCGCCGGCGCGCACGATCATCAGCGGCATGGCCGCATCAATGCAGGTGACATGGATCCCGTCGATCGTGTCGATGCGCTTGCCTGTTGGAAAAACCTGTCCGGTGACTGCACCCCACGCATCGAGGAAGTTGAGCAGGATGGGCGCCGCTGTGCCGGCCACACCATCGATGCGCGCGTCGCCTTCATAGGTCACGCGACCGCCAGGCGTTCGCACCGTCACGTCGATTCTCGACTTGGTATTGACGTTGTAGACGCGAACGCTGGTAGTGCCGTCCATCGCAGGGACGAGGCCCTGCTCGATCGCGAAGGGCGCAACGCCGGAGAGCATGTTGCCGCAATTGGGCCGCGTGTCGACTGAACGGTGGCCAACCCCCACCTGCGCGAAGAGATAGTCGATGTCGCAGCCCGCCTGCGACGAGCGCGACACGATGGCGACCTTGCTGTTCAGCGTGCTGCCGCCGCCCACACCGTCGAGCTGAAGCGGGTCGGAGGCGCCGATAGCTCCGATCAGGGCCTGATCGCGCGCCTCGTCGCTTTCCGGCAACCACTCGCGCAGAAAAAAAGGGCCGCGGGAGGTACCGGCGCGCATCAGCACGCAAGGAATCGACTGGCTCATCTCAGTCCGCAGTGATCTTCGCATCCAGGACCACCTTGTTCCACTCGACCTGCCCCCATGGGACGTACGTCCGCATCTGGTCGGTGGTGTCATGACGGAGACCTCGGCGCCATGATCTTCGATTCTTATGCATCTTCAATTCGTCTACTCCGGTGGATCGTCAAGCGCGGAACAGGGGGAGGCTTTTCGCTCAGCCCAGGACGTATGTTCGGCTTTCGAACGTCTTCCGTGAATTGCATGTTTAGGAACGATTGATGCACACTGTGGATCAGCGAGACTGCTCTCTGGGGATCTGTGCATGGCCATCAACTTCAACCTCAACGACCTGCAGGCATTCCGGGCGGTGGCCGAGCTCAACAGTTTTCGCAAGGCCGCCGAGGCGCTGCATGTTTCCCAGCCGGCCTTCAGCCGACGCATCGAAAAACTCGAGGAAGCGCTCGGCGTGCGACTGCTCGATCGCACCACCCGGCACGTGAACCTGACCTCGGTGGGACGCGACTTCGATCGCAAAGTGCAGCAACTCCTGGACGACCTCGACCACACGCTCTTGGGCATCAGGGGTGTGGCGGCCACGCGCATGGGCGAGGTGACCATCGCCTGTGTGCCGTCGACCGTCTACTACTTCCTGTCGCAGGTAATTTCTCGCTACCACGAACGCTATCCGAAGATCCGGGTGAAGGTTTTCGACGCCGGCGCGAATGAGGTGCTGTCGGTGGTGTCGAGTGGTGAGGCTGACTTCGGGCTGAACTTTGTAGGCGGCGAGGAGCCTGAGATCGAGTTCAAGCCTTTGCTGGAGGAGCGCTTCGTTGCGGCTTGCAGGCGTGACCATCCTCTTGCCAGCAAGCGTCGCGTCAGTTGGACCGAGCTCGGCCAGTACGACTACATCTCCGTCAGTAAGGTGTCGGGCAATCGGCTGCTGCTGGACCAGGCGCTTTCGGGCCTGCCTGGCCGTCCGCAGAGCATCTACGAGACCCAGCACGTTACAACGATGCTTGGCCTTGTCGAGGCGGGTCTGGGCGTGGCCGCCGTGCCGTCGATCGCCATGCCGGACGCGGACCATCCCCTGCTGGTCAGCGTTCCGCTTTTCGACCCGGTTATCACCCGCAAAGTCGGGCTGATCAGGCGCAAAGGTCGGACCTTATCCCCGGCAGCGCAGCAGCTCTACGCCTTCTTCTTGGAGCTGAAGGCAAAGCGCGGCAAGCCCCAAGGTCGCCGCGCAGTGAGGTGAATATCTCGGGGCGCCGGTGCTTTTAGTATTGGCACGCCGCGTTCAGTGCACTGGGCCAGCGTGGCCGAGCGGCGCAGGCAAGTCTCCGGCGCCCTCTTCGAGTTCATCCTCGGTGTTGGCGTAGTTTGCCGCCAGTTCGCGTCGCAGCACTTGTCGATCGCAGGCGTTTTCCCAGATGGACACCACGATGCAGGCCACGGCGTTGCTGATGGTGCTGGTGAGCGCCCGCGCCTCGGACATGAAGCGATCGATTCCGACGATCAGCGCCACGCCGGCCACCGGCAGATCAGGCATGACCGTGAGCGTGGCAACCAAGGCGACGAAGCCACTGCCTGTCACCCCTGCTGCGCCCTTGGACGTCAGTAGCATGATGCCCAGCATCGACGCGATCTGAAGCCAAGACAGATGGATGTCGCAGGCCTGGGCGATGAACATCGACGCCAGCGTGAGATAGATGGCCGTGCCATCGAGATTGAACGAATAGCCGGTCGGAAGCACCAATCCGACGACTCCCTTCTTGCAGCCAAGCCGCTCGAGCTTGAGCAAGAGTCGAGGGAGCGCGGGTTCGCTGGAGGACGTGCCGAGCACGACCAGCAACTCTTCCTTGATGTAGCGCATCAGCTGCCACAGCTTGAATCCGTGCAAGCGAGAGAGCACACCGAGTGCCACGACGACAAAGAAGATGCAGGCCACATAGAAGGTCCCGATCAGCAACCCGAGCGATCCGATCGACTTGATGCCGTAACGGCCGACGGTGAACGCCATCGCGCCGAAAGCACCGATCGGCGCCAGCCGCATGATGATGCCGAACGCCGCGAAGAGCATGTGCGAGAAGCCTTCGATCGCTTCGAGCACCGGCTTGGCGGCAGTCCCGATCTTCGTCAGGCCGAATCCGCAGAGCACCGCGAGCAGCAGCACCGGCAGCACCTCGCCTTCGGCGAAAGCTCCGACGAATGCGTTCGGGATGATGTGCATCACAAAGTCGGTGAAGCCGTGGATGTGCACCTCGTTCGCGAAGCGCGTCGCCACGGAGGCGTCGAGATTCTTCGGATCGATGTGCATGCCGGCGCCCGGTTGAATCAGCAAGACAGTGACCAAGCCGGTGAGCGAGCGCAAGAATCGTCAGGGCGTAGAAGAGGCCCATCGCCTTGAGCAGGGTCTTGCCGATCTCCTTCGAGTCGCCCAGCGAAGTGATGCCACTCACGATGGTGCAGAACACGACCGGCGCGATCATCATCTTGACGAGCTTGACGAAGCCATCGCCGAGCGGCTTGAGGGCGGCGCCGAATTCGGGCCAGTAGTGGCCCACGGTGATGCCGAGGATCAGGCCAATCAGGACCTGCACGTAGAGCAGCTTCAGCAGTTTTCGGATGTTCACGAGGTTGTCTCCGGAGTGAGAGGCGCAAAATGCGTACCGGTCTTCGCGGGTCGGTTGGAAGCGTTGGGCTAAGATGAAACTCAGCGCCTGGCGTCAAGCACGCGATCGACCATGACGCCCGACTGGCCGAGGTTGTTCGCCGGCTCGCACATGCGCATCGAGCTGCGGCTCGCGTCGACGTGCTTGTTGATCTCCGGGTGTGCGGCCAGGATCTCGATCAGCGGTCGGTTGTCGGCCAGTGCCTCGCGGCAGAGTCGTAGACCAGGTCGTGCGCGTACTCGCGGCCGATGTACGGGCCCAGTCCCATCATCACGGCCTCGGACATCACAAGGCCGTTGGTCATGTCGATGTTGGCGCGCATGCGTGTCGCGTCGACTTCCAGGCCCTTGAGGATGAAGCTTGGTCTGCTTCAAGCGCGCCGGACATCAGGCAGAAGATTTCTGGCAGCGACACCCACTCGATCTCCCAGGGGCCCGTGGAACGCTCGTGATCGGCCACCATCGCGTCCATCAGCGCAGCGGCGTGCTGGCGTGCGACCGAGATGTTGGCGTGGATGTAGCAGGCAGGAGATCGGGTTGCGCTTCTGCGGCATGGTCGACGACGATCCGCGGCCCGGGGCGAACGGCTCGAAGACCTCTGCCACTTCGGTCTGCATCATCAGCTTGACGTCCATCGCGATCTTGCCGAGCGAGCCGCCGACCAGCCCGAGGAAGGCGCCGACTTCGGCGATGGTGTCGCGCACCGTGTGCCAGGAGATGAGCGGCTGCGCCAGTCCGAGCTCCTTCATCAGGCCGGCCTGGGTTTCCATGGCGCCCCTCTCGAGCGAGGACAAGGTGCCCGACGCGCCGCCGAACTCGCCCATCAGGACGCGCGGCTTGAGTTGCTGCAGCCGCTCACGGTGACGATCGATCCCGGCCAGGATGCTCGCCATCTTGTAGCCGAAGGTGATGGGTGTGGCCTGCTGCAGATTGGAGCGGCCGATGACGGGCGTGTCGCGGTACTTCTTGGCAAGGGCACTGAGCGCATCGCCGATCTCGTCGAGATCCTGCTCGACCAGCGCCAGGCCTTCGCGCATCTGGAGCACGGAGGCCGTGTCGGTGATGTCCTGCGTGGTGGCGCCCCAGTGGCAATACTCGCCGAGCTTGTCCCGGCAATTGGCATTGATCTGGTTGACCACCGCGATGATGGGATAGCCGATCTGCTCGGTCTTTGGCCTTCAGCTTGACCCAGTCGATCTGCGACAGATTGCAGTTTCGGACGATCTCGTCCGCGGCTTCCTTCGGGATGATGCCGAGTTCGCCCTGAACCTTGGCCAGAGCGCGCTCGATGTCCAGGTACTTGGCGGTGCGGTTCTCGTCGGACCAGACTTCGCGCATGCGCGCGTCGCTGAACATATCGCCGAAGATGCGCGAGTCGATGATGGTGGAGGCCATGGTGCTGTCTCTCTGCGGTGGAAGTTGGGAGATAGGGTCAGTTGCGGGCAAGGGCCAAGGTGCGTTGTGCCTGCAGAACGACGGGACGGTCGATCATGCGACCGTCGAGCCGGGCCGCGCCGGGCGATGCAGCATCGGCAGCAAGAACGCGCTGAGCCCAGTCCAATGCCTGCGCGCTCGGATACAGCGCGGTGTGGATCGGCTGTACCTGGCGTGGATGGATGCACAGCTTGGCGCCGAAGCCGAACGGTCGCGCATCCGCAAGATCCGACAGCAAGCGTTCCTCGTCGTCCAATTGTGGCGTGACGCCTGCGACCGGTGCCGGCAGGCCGGCCAGGCGCGAGGCGATCGCGATGCGGCTTGCTGCATAGGCAAGGCCGGAGGCGTCTGTCGAGATGTCCATGTCGAGGTCAGTGCGAAGTCAAGCGTGCCGAAGACCAGGCGCTGCACGCCGGCGGCCGCGATGGTGTCCACATCGGATACGCCGCGTGCGCTTTCGATGAGCGCGAGGATGCTCGCGCCCGGCAACGCATCCCGGGTTTGCGGCGACCTGCGCTGCCGACTCGGCCTTGGGCAAGAGCACGGCAGTCGCACGCACGTCGGCCAACGCTGCAAGGTCGGTTGCGAACCAGGATGAGCCGGCATCATTGATGCGCACCACAACGCGCGACCGATCCATGGGTGTTGCACCCTGCATCCATGCCGCGATGGCGCGACGTGCATTGGCTTTGTCGTCCGGGCCCACGGCGTCCTCGAGATCGAGCACGACCCTGTCGGCACCGCTGGCCAGCGCTTTGTCGAATCGTTCCGGGCGCGTGCCGGGCACGAAGAGGTAAGTACGAGCGGAAGGCAGCAGTTCGGCCGGCATGACAGCCATCTCAGACGGCCTTGGAGGTGTGCAGGCCGGCGATTTCTGCCGCGCTGTAGCCGAGCTCCGCCAGGATAGTGTCCGTGTGCTCGCCGAGTGACGGTACCGGATCCATCCGCGGGCCGGTATCCCAAGTACCGGGCGGCAGCATGGCGGGTACGGGCCCCGCGGCCGTTCCGACTTCGGTCCATCGGCCTCGCGCCTGCAGCTGCGGGTGCGTCCACACGTCATTCATGGTGTTGACCTGAGCATTGGCGATCTGGGCGAATTCGAGTCGCTCGACCACCTGCGCGCCTGTCAACGGCTGGAAGGCATCCACGATGATTCGGCGTAACGCCGTGCGTTCCGCCACGCGCTTGAAGTTGGCCGTGAAGCGCGCGTCCTTGGCGAGTTCGGGCTGTTGCAGCACCTTGTCGCAGAAGCTCACCCATTCGCGCTCGTTCTGCAAACCCAGCATCACCGTGGTGCCGTCGCCCGCGGGGAACGGGCCATAAGGGTAGATCGTTGCGTGACTCGCCCCAGTTCGCGGCGGCGGCGCCGCTCCTTCGAATGCATAGTAGAGCGGGTAGCTGGTCCACTCGACCAACGACTCCAGCATCGAGATGTCGATGCGTTGTCCCCTGCCGGTCTGGCCGCGTTGCAACAACGCCGCGAGGATACTGCTGTACGCGTACATGCCTGCGGCGATGTCTGCGATCGAAGGCCCCGCCTTGCACGGCTCTTCCGCTGTACCGGTAACTGAGACAAAGCCGGCTTCGCTCTGGATCAAGAGGTCGTAGGCCTTCTTGTCCCGGTAGGGGCCGGGATTGCTCGGTTCATCGCCGTAGCCGGAAATGTCGCAAACGATCAAGGCTGGCTTTGCGCCAGAGAGCTTGTCGTAGCCGAGGCCGAGGCGCGTTGCAGCGCCCGGTGCCAGGTTCTGTACGACGACATCGGCCTTTTCCATGATCAGTCGCTCGAGCACTCGAGCTGCCTCGGGGTGTTTGACGTCAAGCGTGAGGCTTTCCTTGGAACGGTTGGTCCAGACAAAGTGTGACGCGAGGCCACGAACACGTTGGTCGTAGCCGCGCGCGAAGTCACCGGACTCGGGGCGTTCGATCTTGATGACGCGCGCGCCAAGGTCGGCCAATTGGCGAGTGGCGAAGGGCGCCGCAATCGCGTGCTCCAGCGTGACGATGGTGATGCCCTTGAGTGGCTGCATGTGTATTTCTCTGTTGATGGTGAGTGAATCAACGCAGCACGGCGGTTGCGTCCATCGTCAGCCAACCCTCGTGATCGGAGGCCCAGAGACGGATCGTCTTGCCGTCGGCTTGCGGGCCGCCGCTAACGTGGAATACATTCAGGTCGAAGGTTGGTCGCACGGCCTTGAAGCGAAAGCTCGCCACGTCTGCGTCGGGCAACTGGCGGCGCAACAGGTCCATCAGCAGCGTGGCGATCAGCGGGCCGTGGACGATGAGGCCCGGGTAGCCCTCGACCTGCGTCACATACTGGCGGTCGTAGTGGATGCGGTGGCCATTGAAGGTAAGTGCGGAGTACCGAAACAGCAAAACGTCATCAGGCACGATCTCACGGCGCCAGGCCGCGTCGGTCGGCGCGACTTGAGGCGGCGGGGCGACATCGCCCGGGCCCTGTGCCGCCCGGTAGACGATGTCATGAAACTCGACGAGCGCCGGTTCGATGGCCTCGTTGCAGCGCACCTCATGGCGAACCTTCACAAACACTAGCGTGCCGCTACGACCCTCCTTGATCGAAACGTCGTCGATGGTCGAGGTGCGAGCAACGCGGTCGCCTACACGGATTGGGGAACGAAAGTCGAATTGGCTGCCAGCCCACATGCGCCGGGGCAGGGGAACCGGCGGAAGGAAGGTGCCGCGTTTGGCGTGGCCGTCGGCGCCGATTTCACTCTGCCGATGCGTTGGCAGGAAGTAGAGCCAATGCCAAAGTGGCGGGAGGAGTGTACCGACGGCTACCGGCGTCGCCGGATGGTCCAACGTGGCGGTGAGCGCCACGACTGGTGTCGGATAGATGGCGTCTTCGAATCGTTCACTGCGCCCAATCCACGATTGCAGCTGATCTTGCTGTAGGTCCACTTCGCCTCCTTCTTCACTGCTGCATCAAATGGCAGCAGTTGTTGAGCGAAGTGTGCGATGGAGCGTACTTGAAGGGAATTGCAATATTCGGTTCTATTAATGCAGGTACTGCAATAATTACGATGTTCTTGATTGGATCCACAACAGGAGCGCCTTGTTGGAACGAAAGACCGCTTGCTGGTGGAGTGCGCTGTCCTGCGCTTCGCGTCTTCCTAGGAACTGCCACACCCGTGACGGTGTAGCCAGCACCAAATGCGACTTGCGGCGCGCGAATATACTTGAGAGCACCGTCAGATACCTCGGGATCGAGGTCGACGACGCGCTGGAGATTGTCGAGCAGACCGAGGTGTAGTTCATTAAGGCCGGCAGCGGCCGCCGGTTCCGGCGGCCGCAAATCGATTGCGCACATTCGGCGTTGGCGAGGGAGTGACGATCATCGATCTTGACCTGACGTCGCTGTGCTGAGAAGCGACCATCGAACCTGCCGAAGCCGCCGCTCGAACGCATAAGCGGTAGGAACGATCCGCAGGTCTTCGGCGGGCGCTCACAACGGACGAACCAGAATGCCATGGCGCAACGCGTCACTCGGATCCGGCGAACGTGAATATTCCCCTCGGATTGCACAATCGCCTCGCGCACCATAAGATGTTGGCGCAAGTTTCATGGGAGGCGGCGATGCTTCGCGATCTCTTTGCCCGCGCGCGCGGATCTGCGTTGATTCTTGCAGCTGTACTCTCTTGCGCCGCGCAGTGTTACGCAGCGCCTGTTGTACATCTGAGCCGATCTGGGATCGATTTTGGTCCGCTCGGCCTCGCGACGGTGAGCGGTGTGCAACCTATGTTTGTGACGAACATCGGCGATTCGCCACTCACGATCTCTGCTGTGACCGTTGCAGGTCCCCAGTCGGGTGACTTTTCCGTCGCGGGAACCTGCACACCCCCGATCACGATCGCGCCCGGTGGCCAGTGTCGTATCGACACGACGGCGGATCTCGTGGCGTTTTCACCGCAGTTACGCTTGGCGACCGTGAACCTCACGTCAGATGCGACGCCGTCGTCGGCCTCGTTCAGCGTGCTAGCTACCGTTGTGGGGGACATCACGCTGGGCATGGTGCCGTCGCCGCCCTGGATCGATTTCGGTAACCAGGTCGTCGGGACCTCCGCAGCCCAGCAGCTCCTAATGCTGCACAATGCCGAGTCGACTACTGAGGTGATCGACGCCGTGCTACTGGCCGGAGACGATGCCCAGGACTTTAGCGCAACCTCGGATTGCGTCGGTCAAACGACTGGTAATGGATCCACCTGTACCGCGACGATCGTATTCACGCCGAGCGCTGCGGGACCACGGTCTACCGAGCTTGAAATCGCCTATCATCCGACAAAAGCCCCGTCGCTTCACTTTGCGCGTTTCTATTCGATCACCGGTGTAGGTACGAGCAGCAGTTCGCCCGGTATGCTCAACATTGATCAGCAGGGTCTCACCGGAGGATGGTATCAGGCGGCGACGAGCGGGCAGGGATTCGAGATCGAAGTCTTCAAGGATATTGCAGGAGCGGGTTCAGGATTCCTGCAGGGAAGCTGGTTTACGTTTGACGCGACGACCAGCGGCGGCGCCGACCATGGCCGCTGGTACACCTTTGGTGGCACAGTCCACGGCGGCACGAACAGCGCCTCGCTGCCGCTGTATCAGAACATCGACGGCAATTTCAACGCTTTGCCCGTCACATCTGCAACGCAGGTCGGCAATGTAACGATCACGTTTACCGATTGTTCGACCGCGCGGTACGACTACACCTTCACGGACGGCTCGAATCGCAGCGGGACGGTGCCGCTCACGCGACTGATATCGAACGTACTGTGCGCAACCGCCGACAGTGCGCCGGGGCCTTCCGATTTCGGTCTTTCTGGCAATTGGTACGATCCGACGACATCAGGGCAGGGGTTCGTGGCCGAGGTGAACCCGGTGACGAAGTTTGTCTTCTTCGCGTGGTACACATATGGAGTTGCCGGTCAGGCGCAGGGTGTCTCTGGTCAGCGCTGGTTCACGGGGCAGGCGTCATACACGCCGGGTGCGCGCTTGATTCCGGTGCTGCTCTATGAAACCACCGGCGGAATACTGAACAGCACGACGCCGGCGCCGAGCACCGTTCAGGTCGGGTCAGCTACGTTGACCTTCAGCAGCTGCAACTCGGCAAGACTGACATACGCCTTTACCTCGGGCTCAATCAGCGGTCAGTCCGGCGCTATCGATTTGGTCAGGGTCGGACCCGTGCCCTCGAGCTGCGCGTTCTAGCTACAGGCTCAAATTCTTTCGGCGGCACGGGTGGCCAAGGAGACCGATGCGGTCGTGGTTGGCGCATATCGCCTAATATCTGCAACTGGAATGAACGGCGCGCGAGCAAGGCTTCGATGGCGCGGCGCACAGACGATTTACCCATTGGGGAACCAACTCCGGCGACCGCTTAACGGCATCAAACCTCGGGGTCACTGTAACGCCGATCCGACAGAAGCGAAGATGGAACTTTTCAAGCCGGCTCGGCCGATGTTCCTCGGCGCGAGGAGATTGTTCAATTTAGAGTACCCAACCGCCAAATCCGTCAAAGTCACACCATCGCTTCGAAAAAGTACGCGACATCGCTTCCAGTGCTACTGATCGGCGCTTCGCCCGGAGGGCGTTACGCGTTTCGGAGTAACACTGGTCCCGAATGCGAGAGGTGTCTCGAAGTCGAATGACGATAGCCCCAAATGGTGAAAACTTGCCGTTCGCGCTTTCG
Source organism: uncultured beta proteobacterium (assembly GCA_963816915.1). Lineage (GTDB taxonomy): Bacteria > Pseudomonadota > Gammaproteobacteria > Burkholderiales > Casimicrobiaceae > PALSA-1003. The sequence goes on along the minus strand of CAWFMK010000001.1, from coordinate 495,527 downwards.
GCCATCGATTACTTCGATTTCGGGGCCATCTTTACCCCGGAGCACTCTCGATCATCAGGATACCGACGGGTTCACCCACGAACCGCCCATTCCTTAATGCGTATAATGTATATTATGTTAAGTCGCGAGCGCTTTGGCAGGAGGGCCTTCTCGAGGTCACATCTGGCTCTGGTGGATTACACGAGCTTCGTGGTATCTCCTCCGGCATCATCCGGGCCTGGGTCCGGTTGCTCGAGCGCGACTAGGTGGTCGTGCCTGCTTTCTTCAACGCTTGCAACTACCGAGAGGAGCAAACCATGCGTCACACGCAAACCACTCTTGGCGTGGCCATCGCCGTCGCGTTCTCCGCTGGAATCGTAATGTCGCCGCTGGTGCACCGCGCGATCCCCGAAGCGCACGCCGCAGCCGCGCCTCTGACCCCCGCAGTCATTGATCTTGCGGCGCTCAAGCATGCCGACCTTCCAGCGACGCCATATCCCGACTTGCATTCCAAAACGCTGGTCGTGACCGACAACGCAACGCTCGCGGTCCAGACGGGTAACGTCGGCAAGCACATCCATCGGAATGCCGACGAGATCCAGTTCATCATCGAAGGAAGCGGTTCGATGTGGCTCGGCAGTGAACGCAGGGACTTCAAACCGGGGACGCTGCTCATCATTCCTCGGGGCACACCGCATCAGGGCCAGCTCGTCAGCAGCGGTCCGGTGAAGTCGATCGCCATCAAGATTCCACCGCAGGCACCGGACGACACCACCTTCGTCGACTGAATGGTAGCGGCCAGGCGTGGACTCGCCGCGATCCCGCGAGAAATTTTGCGGCCGCTATACGACCGAAGCAGCGATGGGGCCGTTGATTACTTCCCGGGCGGCAATCCCCATCGCGCACCGATGCGCGCCGCAATGTCTATGGGCGGATACGGCTCAGCCGCGCGCGGCGAGGACTCGTGTTCTTTGTCGCGCGATACGAGCGGCCACGCACGCGACTCGAACAGTGGAAGCATCGAGTTCGGGATGAAGCGCGTGCGCGACGCATAGACGTGCCTGTCGCCATAGGTGGACTGCTGGTGCATGTGAAAGCGCTGCGGCAGCATCAAATGCAGATGATCCTTGGCGCGCGTCATCGCCACGTAGAGCAGGCGCCGCTCTTCCTCGATCTCCTCGCTTGTTCCGGTGCTCATGTCCGACGGGATCGCTCCGTCCACCACGTTGAGGACGTAGACCGTCTTCCATTCCTGGCCTTTTGCCGAATGAATGGTGGAAAGGATGAGGTAATCGTCGTCCAGCGAAGGCACCCCCGCCTCCGCGCTCGTCGCCGACGGCGGGTCCAGCGTCACCTCGGTCAGGAATCGCTCGCGCGACCGATACGTCGTCGCGATCTGCTGAAGTTGCGCCAGATCGGCGCGCCGTGTATGCGTGTCTTCGTAGATGCGCTGCAGGTGAGGTTCGTACCAGCGCGTCACTTGCTCCATGTCCGCCGGCCACGCTGGACTGCGCCGCAGCGTCGTCACCAGCTGGACCAGCTCGTTCCAGTCACAGGCAGCAGGGGACGCTGGCGGGAATCGGGTCAGGGCCGCAATCGGATCGAGCGCGGCATCCATGCTGTTGAGCAGGCGGCCCGCAGTTACAGGCCCTACCCCTGGCAGCAGGCGTACGACCCGATACCCCGCCATGCGGCTTCGCGGATTCTCCGCCCAGCGCAGCACGCAGAGCACGTCTTTCACGTGCGCCGCCTCGAGGAACTTGAGTCCACCGAATTTCACGAATGGAATCTGGCGGCGCGCGAGCTCGAGCTCGAGATGGGCGCTGTGGCTCGACGTTCGAAACAGAACCGCCTGCGATTTGAGCGCGATGCCCTGCTCCCGGTACTCGAGAACCCGCTCAGCGATGCACGCGGCCTGGTCGGCCTGGTCGCGCACAGCGGTGAGATCGGGCTTTTGCGAGGAGGCTCGCTCTGACCAGAGGTTCTTGCTGAAGCGCTCGCAAGCCAGCCCGATGACTGCGTTGGAAGCGCTCAATATGGCCTGCGTGGATCGATAATTTCTTTCCAGTGTAATGACTTGCGCGCGCAAATTAAACTGTTTTGGCAAGTCGAGGATATTGCGGATGGTGGCGGCACGGAACGAGTAGATCGACTGCGCATCGTCGCCGACCACGGTGATCCCCGACCCGTTGGGCTTCATGGCACGCAGGATCGACGACTGCAGCCGGTTGGTGTCCTGGTACTCGTCGACCAGCACATGATCGAACCGTGCTCCGACTTCCTCGGCGAGCGCAGGCTCCTGCATCATGTGCGACCAGTAAAGCAGCAGATCGTCGAAGTCGAGCACGTTCTGTGCGCCCTTGGCGGCGACATATGCTGCAAACAGATCGCGCAGTTCCGCCTCCCATGTCGCGCACCATGGAAAAGCAATCTTGAGTACGCAATCCAGCGCCTCTTCGCTGTTGACGGTACGCGAGTAGATCGCCAGGCATGTGGACTTGGTCGGAAACCGAGAGTCGGTCTTCGAGAGCCCGCGCTCGTGACGAACGATTGCCAGCAGGTCTTCCGAATCGCTGCGGTCATGAATCGTGAACGAGGGGTGCAGTCCGATTCGCTCGGCATAGCTTCGCAGCAACCGCGCGCCCACGCCGTGGAACGTTCCCGACCACGGAAGCTCTGGAACATGCCCAAGGCGCGAGCTCCCCAGCACGCGCTGCATGATCCTGCCAGCCCTCCTCTCCAATTCCGACGCAGCCCGGCGTGAAAACGTGAGCAGAAGCAGGCGCGCCGGATCGGCACCCTTGAGCACAAGATGCGCGACCCGATGCGCGAGCATGTCCGTCTTTCCGGACCCTGCGCCCGCGATGACAAGCAACGGGCCGCGTCCGCACTGCGGCGGAATGTCGAACTCGACCGCTAGCCGCTGCTCTGCGTTGAGCCTCGCGAGATGCGGCTCCGCGTCGGCGGAAGCGACTGCGCCGTCAGAAGAGGGAAGGACGTTGGCGGGATGCATAGAACGATCGTTCGACCGATCGTACCACCGGTTCGGTGCGCGCGGAAGGGCCACCCGCTGCGGATACGCGCCCCGCCGGTAGGAGGAAAACCTACGTGCGCTGGCGCAGCGGCTGATTACGTGGCACGGCGCGAATTGCTATTTTGTGACCTCCGCCGCGAATACACGAATCGTTCCGCACATGAGCACCATGTTCGCAGACGCACCGTCGGCACCGCTTACGAGTGACATCGCAGCACAGTCGCAAGGCGTCCGGCCTCTCGAATTGACGGTCAATGGCGAGAAGCATCGCCTGCAGATCCGGCCTTGGACTACCCTGCTCGATCTGCTGCGCGAGCAGCTGCTTCTCACCGGCACGAAAAAGGGCTGCGACCACGGTCAGTGCGGTGCATGCACCGTGCTGGTCGATGGCAAGCGGATCAATGCCTGTCTCGTGCTGGCGGTCATGAAGGACGGCGCGTCGATCACCACGGTCGAAGGGCTCGAACGTGGGGGCGTGCTGCACCCGGTGCAGCGCGCGTTCATCGACCACGATGCGTTCCAATGCGGCTATTGCACCCCGGGCCAGATCTGCTCGGCGGTGGGGCTCATCGACGAGGGTCATGCGCGCTCCGACGATGACATTCGCGAGCTGATGAGCGGCAACCTTTGCCGCTGTGGCGCGTACACCAACATCGTCGACGCCATCCGCCAGGTGCAGGCGAAGAGCGCGCAATCATGAGCGCGGAGAACACGTGAGCCCGTTCGGATACACGCGCGCCGAGACCGTGGCGGACGCGGTTCGTGTGGCGGCGTCGGATGCAAGGGTGCGCTTCATTGCGGGCGGGACGAACCTCGTCGACCTGATGAAGTACAACGTCGAGAAGCCGACGCATGTCGTCGATATCAACCGCCTGCCACTGGGCGGCATCAGCGCAACAGATGGCGGCGGCGTGCGCATAGGCGCGCTGGTCAGCAATTCGGATCTCGCCTACGACGAGCGCATCGCGACCAAGTATCCGCTGCTCGCCAGCGCAATCCTCGCCGGGGCTTCACCACAGGTGCGCAACGCCGCAACGACCGGTGGCAATCTGCTGCAGCGGACGCGCTGCCATTATTTTTACGATGCGTCCACGCCGTGCAACAAACGCGAGCCCCGAAGCGGCTGCCCGGCGATCGCCGGCGTGAATCGCATCCATGCGATTCTCGGAACCAGCGAGAATTGCATCGCCACACATCCGTCCGACATGTGCGTCGCGCTCGCCGCGCTCGAAGCGGTGGTGCATGTGAGCGGCCTCGAGGGCGATCGCAGCATCGCTTTCTCGCAATTCCATCGCCTTCCAGGAGCGCATCCGGAAATCGACAACACGCTTCGACAAGGGGAACTGATCATTGCCATTGAGCTGCCGCCGAGCCGATTCGCGACGCATTACACCTATCTCAAGCTGCGCGACCGCGCGTCGTATGCGTTTGCGCTGGTCTCGGTCGCGGTGGGACTGGACGTGGATGGAAGCGCAGTGCGCAGCGCGCGCATCGCGCTCGGCGGTGTCGCGCACAAGCCTTGGCGCGTCCCCGAAGCCGAGACGCTGCTTGCCGGGCAGGAGCCCACCGAGCAACGTTTCGCCGAGGTCGCCGATGCGCTCCTGGCCGGCGCCCGCGGCTATTCGCGGAATGCCTTCAAGATCGATCTTGCCCGCCGCGCCATCGTGCGCGCACTACGACAGGCCGCGGCCGGCACGCCGCAATCACAGAGCTCGAAGTCGATCCGGTAACGCTTCATGCCAGCCGTCTCCCCCTTTCCCGGTGCATCGCATACGCGTGTTGACGGCGCGCTGAAGGTCACTGGGCGCGCGCGCTACGCGGGCGATTTTCCCGCCAGGGGACTCGCGCACGGCTGGGTCGTGTCAGCCGCCATCGCCAAGGGAAGCATCGCGCGCATCGATATGCGCGCGGCTCTCGCCATGCCGGGCGTTTTGCGCGTTTACACGCACAAGAAACGCCCGGGAGCGGCATGGTTCAATTACAAGTATCACGACGCCGTGGGCCCACCGGGGCGCCCGTTCCGACCGCTGCGCGATGGCAGGATCTACTTCAGCGGCCAGCCGATCGCGCTGGTCGTCGCCGAGGACCTTGAAACCGCACGCTATGCGGCATCGCTGGTGCGCGTCGAATACAGACCGGATGCCGCCACGATCGACGTTGAACGGGTACGGGAATCGGCCGCCGAGCCCGCCAAGCGCCGCGGCGGCCCTCCGCCCGAGCCGCGCGGCGACGCGGTCGCCGCCATGGCAAGCGCGCCGTTGCACGTCGACCACGAGTATCGCGTCGCCATCGAGCATCACAACCCGATGGAATTGCAGGCGACGACGGTGGAATGGCAAGACGACGGCAAGATCACAGTGCACGACAAGACACAGGGAGTCTTGAATACGCGCTCGTACGTGTCGGCGGTGTTCGGATTGTCACCCGACAAGGTCCACGTCGTCGCGCCCTACGTCGGCGGTGCCTTCGGGATCGGGCTTCGCCCTCAGTACCAGCTTTTCCTGGCGGTGATGGCGACGCTGGATCTGCAGCGCTCGGTGCGCGTGACGCTGACGCGCGATCAGGGCTTCAGCGTGAGTTATCGCCCGGATACCTTGCAGCGTGTGGCGCTCGGCGCGGATCGCGATGGACATCTGCAGGCGGTGATGCACGACGCCATCGCCTGCACCTCGCGGTTCGAGGAGCATCAAGAGTCGGTGGTGGATTGGTCAGGACTCGCGTATCAGTGCGACAACGTGAAGCTCACTTACCGTCTTGCCCGCATCGACACGCCGACGCCTACCGACATGCGCGCACCCGGTGCAACGCTGGGCGTCTATGCGCTCGAATCGGCGATGGACGAGCTCGCGCACGCCGCGGCCATCGGTCCGGTCGAATTGCGACTGCGCAATTACGCCGACCGCGATCAGAACGAAGACAAACCCTTTACTAGCAAGGAGCTGCGCAGCTGCTACCAGGAAGGCGTCAGGCGTTTTGGCTGGGATCGGCGCAGCGCGGCGCCGCGGTCGATGCGCGATGGCCACGAGCTGCTCGGCTGGGGCATGGCGGGCGGCATCTGGGAAGCGATGTTTACCAAGACGTCGGCGCGCACCAGCGTCGAGCGCGGCGGCCATGTCGAGATAGGCGTAGCGACCTCCGACATCGGCACGGGAACGTACACGGTGCTTTCTCAGATCGCCGCGCACACACTCGGCATCCCGATCGAACGGGTGAGCGTGAAGCTCGGCGATTCGTCGCTTCCGCAAGCGCCCGTCGAAGGAGGTTCCTGGACGGCGACCTCGGCCGGATCCGCCGTCGCGGCTGCGTGTGAAGCACTGCGCAACGATCTTTTCAAAAGCGCGCGCAGGATCAAGTCGTCGCCGTTGTCGCGCTCACGGTTTGCCGATTTGCGACTGGTCGACGATCGCATCCAGCACCGGGATGATCGCTCGCGCGCGGTTACGCTCGCCGATGTCCTGCAAGCGGCGGGCGTGGAGAAACTGGAGGCGAACAAGACTGCGAAACCATCCCTCATCGGCTCCAAACGCGCTGCGAGCTACACGCACTCCGCGATCTTCGCCGAGGTACGGGTCGACGAGGAGCTCGGCGTGGTGCGCGTTACGCGCGTGGTGAGCGCGGTGGCCGCCGGCAAGATCCTCAATCCCATCACCGCGCGCAGCCAGATTCTCGGCGGGGTGGTTATGGGAATCGGAATGGCGCTGTTCGAGGAAACCCAGCGCGACGATAGTCTGGCTCGTTTCATGAACCGCAATCTCGCCGAATATCACCTGGCGTCCAACGCCGACATTCGCGATATCGACGTCGTGTTCGTCGACGAGCAGGACGATCGGATCAGCCCTCTCGGGGCCAAGGGCCTGGGTGAGATAGGCATCGTCGGCACCGCAGCCGCCATCGCCAACGCCATTTTCCACGCGACGGGCAGGCGCGTCCGCGAACTGCCAGTGACACTCGACAAGCTGCTGTAACTGAAGTGGTAAGTTGAAAAATATTAACAATCAGCGTATTACAGCGCTTATCTGATGGGTTAGGTGCGCTGGTCGACAGTGACAGTCAGGTCGGGACAGCAAACCCATCCATACGTACGGCCGCCGGGTGCCCCTCGATCGTATCGGCGACGACCCTGCCGCAGGCCAGCGCCAGCGTCCAACCCAGCGCGCCCTGCCCGCAGTTCAAGAACAAGTTCGACACGTGGGTCCTTCCCAGCAGCGGGGTCCCCTTGGGTGTGGCCGGTCGCAATCCGTTCCACGCCTGCATGCGCTCGGGCGAGGCGCTGAAGTCGGTTGCTTCGGGGAATGCGCTGCGGGTCTCCGCGACAAGCTGTTTCATGCGCACCGGGTCTATGCGCGTCGAGTAGCCTGCGATGTCGGCCATGCCGGCGACGCGCAGTTCCGCGACACCCGAATTCTCCAGAGGCGCATAGACGACCTTGCGCTTGAAATCGGTCACGCTGACGCGCGGCGATGGGCCACTGACCGGCAACGTTAGGCTGTAGCCCTTGAGCGGGTAGATCGGCAAACGGATGCCCAGCGGCTGCGCGATCGCCGGTGCGTGAACGCCCAGCGCGATCACAAAGGCATCTGCGCTCAATTCTCGGCCGGAGGTTGTTGCATGCGTGATGCGGCCGTTGCCCAAGTGCAGCTTCGAGATCGACGTTCCAAGCACAAACTGCACGCCGCAATCTTCGAGATGACGCTCCAGCCCGACGCAAAATCGGTAGCAGTCGCCGACCTCCTCGCTGCGGGTGTAGATACCGCCGACAACGCGCCGGCCGAGCCTGGATCCGGCAGCGCTCAGCGCGGGCTCAAGTTCAAGGCAGGCATTGCGATCGAGCGCATCCTGGTCGCAGCCCAGTGAGCGCTGGTAGTCGACCAGCCGGCGAGCGCCATCGAAACCCGCAGGATCCGAAAAGACGACCAGCTTGCCGTTGGTCGCGTGACCGAAATCGAGCGGCACATCCGCGAGCAGCTCGTGCATCAGTCTGCGGCTGTAAAAAGACAGTGCGAGCAGCCTCCGGGTCGTCAGTTCGCTCTGCGTCCGATTGCACGCGAGAACGAACTCGATCAGCCAGCGCCACTGCTGCACATCCAGCGCGGGATAGAAGCGCAGCGGCGAATCGCGACGCAGCAGCCACGGAGGAATCTTCGGCAGCACGCCGGGACCGGCGAGCGGCGCGACATAACTGTACGAGAGCTGCGCGCCGTTGGCGTAGCTGGCTTCTAGTCCGACGCCATCGTTACGGTCGACGACGGTGACTTCGTGCCCGGCGCGCGAGAGGTAGTGCGCCGTCGCCAACCCGACTACACCCGCACCGAGCACGGCGACGTGCAAGAACGGCTCTCAGTCGGTAAGCACGGCAATGCAGGCCGCGGCGATGGCGTCGAGCACCGCGTCGTTCTCGCCGACAGCCTCGGCGAGCGCAATGTGCGCCTCGGGATGGCGCGACGACACGCTTTGCACCAGAACGGGGAGATCCTGGCGAACATGCCCGCCTTGGCCTAGGAACACCGGCGCGATGCAGATCACGCGGCAGCCGACCTCGAGCAATTCGTCGACGGCGGTGTCCAGATCGGGGCGCATCTGTTCCAGGTAGGCGAGGCGCACGGGCGTTCCCGGTCGCGCGCGCACCACTTTCTCGCGCAGGCGCTCGAAAGGCTGTGCCCACCGCGGATCGCGTGCGCCGTGCGCAAAAAGAATGAGACCGGTCGTCAAGGGCGAGGTGGCATATAGCGAAGGGCTATCAGATAAGCACCGGGCACGCCTTCTCCGGATGACGCCCCGCCGGTACCCTGCAAATCATGTATCGGTACGACCAACACGACCAGCGTTTCATCGATGAGCGGGTCGCGCAATTTCGCGACCAGACCCGCCGTTTTCTCGCAGGTGAGCTGAGCGAGGACGAGTTCCGCCCGTTGCGCCTGCAAAACGGGCTCTACATCCAGCGCTACGCGCCGATGCTTCGCATCGCCGTGCCCTACGGCCTGCTTTCCTCGCGTCAGTTGCGAACGCTCGCGCATATCGGCAGGAAGTATGACAGAGGCTACGGTCACTTCACCACGCGTCAGAACATCCAGTTCAACTGGCCGCGACTCGAGGACGTTCCCGACATCCTTGGCGAGCTGGCGCGGGTCGAGATGCATGCCATCCAGACGAGCGGCAACTGCATACGCAACATTACCACCGACCATTTCGCCGGCGTCGCGCGCGACGAGCTGGTCGATCCCCGCCCCTATTGCGAATTGTTCCGCCAGTGGTCGACGTTCCACCCCGAATTCGCGTACCTGCCGCGAAAATTCAAGATCGCGGTATCAGGATCGGAAATCGACCGCGCCGCGACGCTGGTGCACGACATCGGTGTACACGCGGTGCGCAACGCCGACGGCGAAGTCGGCTTTCGCGTGCTGGTGGGCGGTGGACTGGGGCGCACGCCGATCGTCGGTCATGTGATACGCGAATTCGTCCCTGGTGACGAAATCCTCAATTATTTCGACGCGATCATGCGTGTCTACAACCGCTTCGGCCGACGCGACAACAAGTACAAGGCGCGCATCAAGATCCTGGTCAAGGAAATGACCCTCGACGTCTTTCGCGGCCACGTCGAAGCCGACTGGGAGCGCCTGAAGGGTGGTCCGCAGACGGTGACCGACGAGGAGATCGCGCGCCTCGCGTCGTACTTCGACGCGCCTGCCTACGACGCGCTCGGGGGCGACGACGCCGGTTTCCGTGCGGCGGTCGCCGACAACCGCGGCTTCGCGAACTGGGTCAAGCGCAACGTGTTTCCACACAAAGTGCCGGGATACGCTGCGGTCACACTCTCGCTCAAGAAAACGGGCGTACCGCCGGGCGATGCGACGTCCGACCAGATGGATACGGTCGCCGACCTGGCCGATGCCTATAGCTTCGGCGAGCTCCGCGTCTCGCACGAGCAGAACCTCATTTTCACCGATGTGCGCCAGGACGCGCTGCTCGCGCTCTGGGGCGAGCTCAAGGAACTGGGCTTCGCGACGCCGAACATCGGATTGCTGACCGACATCATCTGCTGTCCGGGCGGCGACTTCTGCTCGCTCGCCAACGCCAAGTCGATTCCCATCGCGGAAGCGATTCAGCGTCGCTTCGACGATCTCGATTACCTCTACGACCTGGGCGAGCTCGCGCTCAACATTTCCGGATGCATGAACGCGTGCGGGCATCATCACGTCGGCAATATCGGCATCCTCGGCGTCGATAAGAACGGCGAGGAGTGGTACCAGGTCTCAATCGGCGGCGACCAGGGCATGCAGGCGTCGCTGGGCAAGGTGATCGGGCCATCTTTCGCCGCTCGCGATATGCCCGATGTCATCGAGCGCCTGGTCGATGTCTATGTGGAGTGCCGCGAGGCCGACGAACGATTTATCGACACGGTGCGACGTCTGGGCATCGATCCGTTCAAGGAGCGCGTGTATGCCCCGGCTCATTAAGGACCGTGCCATCGTCGAGGATGTGTGGATGCTGCTGCGCGAGGCGGCCGGGCTCGACGACGTGCCGGCGGATGTCCCGGCGATCGTGCCTTTTGCGCTGTGGCGCGAGCACAAGGAAGCGCTAGCGGCACGGGGAAGTGTCGGCGTGTGGCTGGGCCCCGCCGATGACCCCGAGGCGCTGCGCGACGATCTGGCTGTGCTCGCGCTCATCGCGATCGACTTCCCGCAGTTCACCGATGGGCGCGGATACTCGAGCGCGCGACTGCTTCGCGAGAAGCTTGGCTACACCGGCGAGTTGCGGGCGATCGGCGACGTGCTGCGTGATCAGCTCTACTATCTCCGCGCGTGCGGGTTCAACGCCTTCGCGCTACGCGCCGATCGCGACCTCGATGTCGCGCTGACCGCGTTCGCCGACTTCAGCGACAATTACCAGTCGACGGTCGAGCAGCCGCTTCCGCTGTTCCGCCGGCGCGGCTCCACGATTCAATCGAAGCCGTCGCCATGAGCGCTGCGCCCGCCCCGTTGACGTCCGACGCCCGCAGCGCGGATGCGCTGGCCCTCCTCCATCGCACGGTCCTTCGCCATCCGGCGGTTGCGCTCGCGAGCAGTTTCGGTGCCGAGGACATGGTGCTCACCGACATGATCGCGCGCCACGCGCTGCCGATCCGAATTTTCACGCTCGACACCGGCAGGCTCCCCGAGCCTACCCACACGTTGATCGAACGCACGCGTGCACACTACGCGCTGACCATTGACGTTCATTATCCCGACCGCGTACAGCTCGAGCGCTATGTGCGCGAGCATGGCGCCAACGCCTTCTACCAGTCGGTGCCGCTGCGCCAGCAGTGCTGCGCGATCCGCAAGACCGAGCCGCTTTCGCGTGCGCTCGCGGGCAGCGGGGCGTGGGTTACCGGTCAACGCCGCGCACAGGCGCTTTCGCGGCAGTCACTCCAGGCGGAGGAATTCGACGCGGCGCACGGCATACCGAAGTTCAACCCACTCGCCGCGTGGTCGGAAGACGACGTGTGGGCATACGTTCGAGCACACGACGTACCGACCAACGCGTTGCATGCGCAGGGCTACCCAAGCATCGGCTGCGCGCCGTGCACGCGTGCGGTGGCGCCCGGCGAGGACGTGCGCGCCGGACGCTGGTGGTGGGAAGCGCCCGAACACAAGGAGTGCGGCTTGCATAGATTTCCGATCGGCATCCCCGTCCGCGTCGAAAACCACGAGGTGAGCGCATGAATGATGCGGCGCTCCTCGACGCGCCGGTGCGCATGCAGGTGGCGTCGCGGCGCGCCGTGGACGCTGACCACCTCGGCTGGCTCGAGTCCGAAGCCATCCATATCCTGCGTGAAGTTGCCGGCCAGTGCGCGCATCCCGCGCTGCTCTTCTCCGGCGGCAAGGATTCACTCGTCTTGCTTCGGCTCGCCGAAAAGGCGTTTCGGCCCGGCGCGTTTCCGTTTCCTCTGCTGCATATAGACACCGGTCACAACTTCCCGGAGGTCATTGCTTTCCGCGACAAACGCGCGCGTGAGCTCGGTGAGCGGCTGATCGTGCGCTCGGTTGAGGACTCGATGGCCAGTGGACGCGTCGTCCTGCGCAGCCCCGGCGAGAGCCGGAACCGCCATCAATCGGTGACGCTGCTCGATGCGATCGCCGAGCATGGATTCGACGCCTGCATCGGTGGGGCGCGACGCGACGAGGAAAAGGCGCGTGCCAAGGAACGCATCATGTCGTTTCGCAACGCGTTCGGACAATGGGACCCGAGAAACCAGCGTCCGGAGCTGTGGAACCTCTACAACGCACGCGTCGCCCCGGGCGAGCACGTCCGCATGTTTCCCATCAGTAACTGGACCGAGCTCGACGTATGGCAGTACATCTGGCGCGAGCGTCTCGAGGTCCCGACGATCTACTTCGCGCATCGGCGCGAGATCGTCCGCCGCAATGCTTTGCTGGTGCCGGTGACACCGCTGACGCCGCCACGCGACGACGAGCGCGCGGAAACGATCTCGGTGCGTTTTCGCACGGTCGGCGACATTACGTGCACCGCGCCGATCGAATCGCTCGCCGGCACCGTGGAGGCGATCATCGCCGAGACCGCGGCGACCACCGTCACCGAGCGCGGCGCCACCCGACTCGACGATCAGACCAACGACGCCTCGATGGAGCTGCGCAAGCGAGAGGGGTATTTCTGATGTCCGCGGCTGAACGCGTCGAGGTGCTCGATCATGGCGTGCTGCGGCTGCTCACCGCTGGCAGCGTCGATGATGGCAAGAGCACGCTGATCGGACGCCTGCTCTACGACACCCGCGCGATACTCGCCGACCAGCTCGCGTCCATCGAGCGCACGTCCGAGCGGCGCGGCGTGGCCCTCGACCTGTCGCTGCTCACCGACGGGCTGATTGCGGAGCGCGAGCAAGGTATTACCATCGACGTCGCGTACCGCTATTTCGCCACCGCCCTGCGCAAGTTCATCATCGCCGACGCGCCGGGTCACGCGCAGTACACGCGCAACATGGTGACGGCTGCGAGCACCTCGCAGCTCGCCATCCTGCTGGTCGACGCGCGACAGGGCGTAGTCACGCAGACACGTCGCCATGCGACGCTGGCGCACCTGCTCGGCGTCGAGCACCTGGTGGTCGCCGTCAACAAGATGGATCTGGTGAATTATCGCGCTGACGCGTTCTCGGCGATCGTCGACGATTTCCTCGATTTTGCGGAGCGCACCGGCATCGACAATGCGTGCTTCGTCCCGTTGTGTGCGCTCGACGGCGACATGGTCGTCGAGCGTGGCGACAACCTGCCGTGGTACGACGGCCCCACGCTGCTGCAGATCCTTGAAACTGTCGAGGTCTCGCACGAGCTCGCACATGCGCCATTTCGATTTCCGGTGCAATACGTTTCGCGACCGCGCAACGGCGAGCGTCGGGGTTACCTCGGGCGCGTCGAGTCAGGAGCCATCGCCGCCGGTGACCCGGTGATCGTCCTCCCTTCGGGGCAGAAGACGCAGATCCGGTCGATCCGGACCTTCGACGGCACGCAGGGCCAAGTGGGATTGCACGCTGCGGTCAGCCTCGAGCTGGAAGATGAGATCGATCTCGCGCGCGGCGGCATGGTGGTCGCGGCGGGCGACCTGCCGCCACCCGCGAGCAGCATCAGCGCCGACCTTTGCTGGCTGTCGCAGGCGCCCTTTGAACGGCAGAGCCGCCTGCTTATGCGTCACACGACGCGCGAGCTTCACGCCAGGATCGATCGCATCAACTATCGGTGGAACGTCGAGACGCAGTCGCAGGAGCCGGCCGACGAATCGCTGCGCATGAACGACATTGCGCGCGTCGCGATCGCGCTCGGTGAGCCGATCTTCGCCGATCGCTACGAGCAAAACGCGGCGACCGGCAGTTTCATTCTCATCGATCCCGCCGACAACAACACGGTCGCCGCGGGGATGATCCGATGAGCGCCACCCGACCGCCCCAAGGCGCTCGCCCGCTCGTGCTGAAGCGGCGCGAACCAGCGGCTCGGCGAGAAGATCCCGCCGTCCAAGGAACCGTCTACCTGGTTGGCGCGGGCCCGGGCGCGCCCGATCTGCTCACCTTGCGTGCCGCGCGATTGCTCGAGCAGGCCGATGTCGTGTTCCACGATGCGCTGGTGCACCCGGGAACGCTTGCCATCGCCGCGCGCGCCGTCAAGGTTGCCGTCGGCAAGCGCTGCGGCAAGCATTCGACGGCTCAGAAATTCATCAGCAAGCGCCTGGTCGATGCCGCCGCACGCTACATGACCGTCGTGCGGCTCAAGGGTGGCGACCCGATGCTCTTCGGCCGTGCGCAGGAAGAGATCGCGGCGCTGGAGGCAGCCCACGTGCCGTACGCGATCGTGCCGGGGGTCACCGCTGCACTGGCCGCGACCGCGGAGCTCGGCATTTCCTTCACGCAGCGCGGTGTCGCGCGCAGCGTGGTGTTCGCGACGCCTCGCGTCGGCGAAGGCGAAGCCGAGAGCGATTGGGCGCGCGGCGTCGCCGCTGCCGACAGCGCGGCGATCTACATGGGCGCGGGACAGGCGCAAGCGATTTCGGAGGCGCTGATCGCGGCTGGCAAACCGGCGTCGACGCCACTTGCGATCGTCGAGAGCGCATCGCTGGCGCAGTCGCGAACGATTTTTTCCAACGTCGGCGCGCTGCCGGGTATTGCCGCGCAGGCGTTCACGGGCCCGGTCGTCATCCTGATCGGGCCGCAGTACACGGCGCGCAACGGCCGGGCCACTGCCTTCGAGGTCGAACGATGTCGGCGCCTGTTGCGCGAGGCCGCGGGCTGACGACCGTTACGCATCGCCGCTTCGATAGCGCGGCTGGCGATGCTGCCTGCTGATGCAGGCCCATTCCATTCTTCATCCTGGGGACAATAACGTGAGGATAGATCGCTCGACGCAAGATCCGGCAGCCACCGGCGAGGCGTTTGCAAATCCGCTGGCTGCGGGTAGCGGCGCCGCCTTCGATGCGCCGGTGCTGATCGTTCCCGGCCTGCGCGACAGCGCGCCCGCGCATTGGCAGACGCACTGGCAAAAACAGATTCAAGGCTCGCGTCGTGTGGTCCAATGCGATGCGCTGACGCCGGATTTGAAGGCGTGGACGTTCGCCATCCAGGCACGGATCGATACCTGCCCGACAGCGCCCATTATCATCGCGCACGGGTTCGGATGCCTCGCCACGGTCAGCGCCGCGGACCATGGCTCGACAATTCGTGCGGCGCTGCTCGTCGCCCCGGCCGATCCCGAGCGCTTCGGTTTCGACGCATCGCTCGGCGGCCGCGCCCTGCCCTTTCCGACCACGCTGGTCGCAAGCTCCGACGACCCGTCGCTCAAACTCGTGCGCGCCGCGGCGCTGGCGTCCGCGTGGGGGAGCGTGTTCGTCCCCTATCGCAACGCGGGACATATCAATGCCGAATCGGGCTTCGGACCCTGGCCACAAGGTTTCGCGCACCTGCACGAGCTGATGCATCGCGCGCCGTCGGGTCGCTCGGCGGTGACGACGCGCCTTAGCTCGTAAGGACTTAGTCCCCTCGGGCGATTTCATGCGCGCGGCGCGATTCATGTGTAATGAATTCGTGCTGCTCGCCAGTGAGCAGAGCATCAATGTCGAGCTGCCGCGCGAGCGCGCCCGCTCGCTAGCGCTGGCAGTCGGAGTGGCGTACCGCAGGCGCTGAAAGTGCGCGTCTTCGAGGACACGACGAGCGGCTAGGTGTCTCCGCGGCCGCCCGCCAGGTCGCGGTATCATCGGCGCATCCGACGGATGGACGCGGCGCCATGCAGTCGCGCACGCCACGCAGTGATCAATGTCATTTCCGCTGTTTGAGCTCTCGCCCATCGATCAGCAGTCATGGCTGCGCGCCCAGCTCGCGCGGCCCGCGCCCGCGTCAGCACAAAACCTGTCCGACGGCTTTCGCCTGCCGGGCCGCGAAGGCGAACTGAAGCCCGCCGCAGTGCTGGTGCCTTTGGTAAACCGGCCGCAGGGCCTGACCGTGCTGCTCACCCAGCGCAGCGCCGATCTTCCCGATCACGCCGGGCAGATCAGTTTTCCAGGCGGTCGCGTCGAGCCCGACGATCCAGACATCGAGCACGCCGCGCTTCGTGAAACCGAGGAGGAGATCGGCCTGACCCGCGAACGCGTTGGCGTGCTCGGGCGACTCGCAAACTACGAGACGGTCACCGGGTACCGCGTCACGCCGGTGGTTGGGTGGGTCGAGCCTCCGTTCGTGCTCGAACCGGATCCGGTCGAAGTCGCCGATGTGTTCGAGGTGCCGCTTACCTTTCTGCTCGAGCCGTCCAATCAGCAGCGCCACTTCCGCATGCTGGGCGAGCTGCGCCGGGACTATTACGCGATTCCGTTCGGCGAGCGCTACATCTGGGGCGCGACCGCGGCGATGCTGCTGATCCTGGACCGTACGCTGCGGGCGCGCTGAGGACGATGCCGTCCCCGGAATATCCGACGGGAGTCGTCCTGTCCGGCGGCGGCGCCCGCGCGGCGTACCAGATCGGCGCGCTGCGTGGTGTCGCCCGCGTGCTCGGACGCAAGGCGCGCGCGCCGTTTCGCGTAGTGAGCGGGACGTCGGCGGGCGCGCTCAACGCGGCAACACTCGCGGTGAACGCGGACCGCTGGCGTCGCGGCGTGGCGCGCCTGCTGCGACTGTGGAGAAACATCGAAGTCGACACGGTCTACAGCGCGCAGCTCGCCGCGGTCTCGGCGCACGGGATGCGCTGGCTCGCGTCGGTGCTGGTAGGTGGCCGTGGCCCGGAAGGGGCAGCGTCGATGCTCGACAATGCGCCGCTGCGCCGCCTGCTCGAGAGCGCGCTCGATCTGTCGGCAGTCGACGCGCGCATCGCTGATGGCACCCTGCATGCGCTGGGCATCAACGCGACCAGCTACACGAGCGGCCAAGCGGTGACTTTTTTTCAAGGCGCACCGACGATCGAGCCATGGCAGCGCACGCGACGTCGCGGGCAGCGCGAAAGCATCACGATCGACCATCTGCTGGCGTCGACCGCGATACCCTTCATCTTTCCCGCCGCGCGCATCCACGACGACTACTACGCCGACGGGTCAATGCGCCAGATCGCGCCTATCTCGCCGGCGCTGCATCTGGGCGCACGGCGCATCCTCGTGGTGGCCGTCGGACAGTTCACCGGCGGGCAGGGAGCGCTCGCGCGCCACAACGGACCGGCGAGCTATCCGTCTTTCGCACAGGTCGCAGGGCATGCGCTGACGAGCATCTTTCTCGACAACCTCGGCGCCGATTTTGAACGGATGCAGGCGCTGAATCACGCCTGGACCCTCATCGATCCGGAAGTGCGGCGCATCCACCCCGAGATCTCGCACGTCGATGCTTTGTTGCTCGCGCCGAGCCGCGACCTGGGCTCGATGGCGCTCGCACACGCCGAGCGACTGCCCACCGGCGTACGCTATCTGCTGCGTGGTCTCGGCGGCAACGACGCCAGGGGCGCCAACCTGCTGTCGTACCTCATGTTCGACAAACGCTATTGCCGCGAGCTGTTGCGACTGGGCTACGACGACACGCTGGCGCGGCGCGACGAGATCGCCGCGTTTCTCGCCGGCGACCAGGCGCAATTCCTGCCGCTGTTTCCATCCGATCTCCTGTTCTGACGCGATGCGTTGACGCCGCACACGAATACGCCCACGATGCGATGGACATTCCGCGTCGCCCGCATGCTCGAACCCCGTCAGTTTTTTTTCCGCAGCTTGAGCCCTCACGGTTTCCACCGGGTGGCGTATGTCGAATGGGGCGATCCGACCAATCATCGCGTCGTTGTGTGCGTCCATGGCCTGACACGCAGCGGTCGCGATTTCGACGATCTCGCACGCGCGCTGGCGCCGTCGTTTCGCGTTCTATGTCCCGATGTGGCAGGACGCGGCGATAGCGAATGGCTGCGCGACCCCAGCGACTACACGATTGCGACCTATCTGGTCGATCTGGCAACACTGCTTGCGCACGCTCGCGTCGAGCAGGTGGCGTGGGTTGGAACATCGATGGGCGGCATTCTGGGCATGCTCACCGCGGCGCAGCCGGAGACGCCCATCGACCGCCTCGTCGTCAACGATGTCGGTCCCCTACTCGAGCCCGCGGCCATCGCGCGCATCGGGTCGTACGTCGGATCATCCCCGGTATTCGATACGTTCGAGCAGCTCGACGCGTATGTGCGCGAGATTTCGGCGACCTTCGGCAAGCTTTCCGATGCTCAGTGGCACCATCTGTCGCGCAACGTCGCGCAACAGTCGCAGGACGGCCGATGGAAGCTCAAGTACGACCCTGGCATCGCCGTACCCTTTCGCGCTACCGGATCGCAATCTGGGGATCTTTGGGCGCAATGGGATGCCATCCGGTGCCCGACGCTCGTTCTGCGCGGAGCCGAATCCGACCTCTTGTCCGCGTCGACGGCCGCGGCAATGCGCGAACGTGGCCCCCGCGCCAAGGTGGTCGAATTCCCGGATGTAGGGCACGCCCCGACGCTACTCACCCCCGACCAGATCGCCCCGGTGGTTCAATTTTTGCAGGCGATACCAGGGTAAGCAGCGCAAATAAGGGGCGCATCGTCTACAATCCGACGCAAACCGGACTTATTCCAACGTCATGGCCCTCGCGCTAAGCCTTCCCCAGCTCGACGAAAGACCTTCCAACCCGCCGGAGACCCGGCTGGCCAAGGTCGGGCCGTGGCTGGAAGACCTGCTCAAGCGCGACCCCGTGGAAGCCGCGCGGGTCATCGGCGATGCCCTTGCGGCGACCAATCGGGTGCCGCTGTCGGAAGCAAGGCGGCTGGAGCTTGCCGAGCGCTACTACGCCAGCGCGCAAGCGCTGTGGCCCAATCTGGAGCGACAGTTTTCGCGCGCCGCGCATCCGCTGTCGGGCAAGGCCTTGGAAGCCGCGAAGGCGTCTCTCACGCTCGCTTCCGAACTTGCAACCGCCTACAAGCACCTGCTCGCGCACGAAGCCGGCAAGCGCATCCTGCTCACCGGGAACCGCCTGCTGGTCGCGCTGATCCATCGGTGCCTGCATTGCAAGGCGCGGGTCCTGATTAACAGCTACCTTTCGTACTCGCCGGTGCCGGCGCGCACCTGGCACGATGCGCACCTGATCTACAAGTTCGCCTACGACCGCGGGCTGCATCAGACGCCTGTGGCTACCGACAATCCCGAAGCGACTCCCGAGCGTCTGTACATGCAGGCGCTGCTGCTCGCGCTCGCCAACCCCTACGGGTTCCTGCCCGGGCAGCTCGGCCAGGTGCTCCAGTATCTGCAGGAGTATTCGCACTGGGCCAAGATCACCGACGTCGCGCCAGTGCACCGCCTGGCCAAAGCCGTGGCGATCATCCCGCTGGGGCACGACTTCCCGCCTTTCTCGGCGAACAAGGGTGGCAACATCGAGGGCAGCAAGCTTTTTCTGCTGACTTTTGATCTCGCCTTCCAGATCCAGGAGCAGCTGCGCGCGCTCGATGCCGGTGGCGCCGCGCCGCCCAGCGTCGGCAGCGAGCCCGGCGCGGTGATGCAATACGCGGCGCTGCTGCGGCGCCTGCTCAGGCAGTGGGCGATTCCGCCAGCGCGCCAGTTCAACCGGCTTCCGTCGAGAGCGCGCGTGGTCATGTGCGCCGGTCTTCCTGCGGTTTGGCAGTATAGCCGTGGCGCCCACGCCAACGTACGCAACGCGCCCAGCGGCTTGCCGCCGATGCATGCCTGCCAGGTCATCAACCATACGCCCGCGGGTTACGCCCTGCGGCAGATCGATTCCACGCACGCGCCGCTGCGCATCGGCGACCTCATCGCCTTGCGCGTCGAGGGGCGCAACACCTTGCAGGTCGCGAGCATACGCTGGTTCCGAAACACGCTGCGCAGCACCGGACTCGAGTTCGGCTGCGAGTTGCTCACCGACAGCCCGGAAGCTGCAGCGGCGCACCCCGAGGGCGGCAACGAAGCCGCGCTGCAACCTGTCGTGCTCCTGCCCGACGAAGGTCAGGAGGGATCGCCGCCCATGGCGCTCGTGCCCGCGGGCGCGTTCCAGATCGAGCAGGCGATCGCGCTGCGGCGCGGACCCGCCGCAAGCACCGTGGTACTCACCAAGCTGGTGGACCAGGGACCCGGCTATGAGATGTTCGAGTACGTGGCGGTAGGTTGATGGATTCCGGCGCGCGCGCGCGGCGCGCGTTCGCCGCGTTGCTCGCCGCGCTCCTGCTGTTGCAGATACTCTGGGAGGTGATCCTCGCCCCCATCCGTCCGGGTGCCTTCTGGCTCGCGCTCAAGGCGCTGCCGCTTGCGCTTTTCTGGCCGGGCGTCGTGCTCGAGCGGCGGCGCGCGTTGCAGTGGTCGTTGCTGCTCCTACCGTGGTACGTAGCCGAAGGCGTGGTGCGAGGCTGGAGCGAGCACGGACGCGCGGCGTTGTGTGCGGCGACGTCGGCGCTGCTGGCCGCGTGCGCCTTGGGCGCGGGACTTTGGTGGATGCGCTCGCTGAAGCAGGCGCAATGCCCCGTCCCGCGACGCGATCTCGGACAGCGCTAGCGCGCCCCGCTGGACGGCTTGCTCAGACCCCTGGGCATCGGGAAGACGATCTGCTCGGTCACGCCGTCAAGCTCGCGTATATGCTTCGCGCCAAGCTCGTCGAGCCGCCGAATCACGGCGCGAACGAGAACCTCGGGCGCCGAGGCCCCGGCGGTCACGCCGATGCGACGCTTGCCTTCGAGCCATTGCGGTTGCAGCTCATGGGCATCGTCGATCATGTAGGCGTCGATGCCGCGATGCGCGGCGACTTCGCGCAGCCGGTTTGAATTCGAGCTGTTCGGGCTGCCCACCACGATCACCAGGTCGCACAGCGGCGCCATGACTTTCACGGCATCCTGACGGTTCTGCGTCGCGTAGCAGATATCGTCGCGCTTGGGTCCCGCGATTGACGGGAAACGTCGCTTGAGTGCGTCGACCAGGCCGCGCGCGTCGTCCACGGAGAGCGTCGTCTGGGTGACATACGCGAGGTTCTCGGGGTCACGCACGACCAGGCGCTCGACGTCGTCGGCCGATTCGACCAAGTGGATCCCGCCATCAGCCTGGCCCATGGTGCCTTCGACCTCGGGATGGCCGGCGTGCCCGATCATCACGATCTCGAAGCCATGATCGCGCATGCGCGTGACCTCGACATGGACTTTGGTGACCAGCGGGCAGGTCGCATCGAACACCGTCAATCCGCGCGCCTCGGCTTCTGCGCGAACCGCGCGCGAGACGCCATGTGCGCTGAACACGACCGTGCTTCCGGCAGGAATCTCGACGAGCTCGTCAACGAATACGGCACCCTTGGCTCGAAGCTCTTCGACGACAAAGGTGTTGTGCACCACCTCGTGGCGTACGTAGATCGGCGCCCCGAACTGCGTGAGCGCCTGCTCGACGATGGCGATGGCGCGATCGACCCCAGCGCAAAATCCGCGCGGGTTAGCGAGAAGAACTTCGGCCATGACAGTCATTTCGATGTCGCGTGCCGCGGCTGACGGCGGAAGCTGTCGATGATCAGCAGCGCCGCGCCCACGCTGATCGCACTGTCGGCGATATTGAACGCCGGAAACGGGTCAACCAGCGCCACGCCCGGCCAGCCGCGCGGCAGGAAATGGTGAAAGTACAGGAAATCGACGACGCGTCCCAGTGTCGCCCGATCCCACAGGTTACCCAGCGCGCCGCCCAGGATCAGGCCCAGCGCCGTGCAGTAGATCGCATCGCCGCCACGTCGCAGCAGCCAAATGATCAGCGCCGACGCGGCAAGCGCGACGCCGCTGAACAGCCAGCGTTGCCATCCGGCCGCGTCGCCCAGGAAGCTGAACGCGGCGCCAGCGTTGAAAGTAAGCACAATGCTAAAAAAGTCGGTGACAGCGCGCTCCTCGCCGACACGCAGTGAGCGCATGACCATCAGCTTGGTCGCCTGGTCGGCGAGCAGCACGACCAATGCGAGCACCAGCCAAGGAAGCCATCGCCCGGGAGCATGGCGCGAGCGCACTGCCGCCATCACGCGTACCGTCGCGGTTCGCCCGCGCCGAACAGATTGGCGACACAGCGCCCGCAGAGGGCGGGATGGCCCGCCATGGCGCCGACATCGTCCCGCCAATGCCAGCAGCGCTCGCACTTGTCGTGTCCGCTGCGATTGACGGCCACGGCGAGCGTGTCGCCGCGCTCGACGCGGGCGGCCGACGTGATCATCACGAATCGAAGATCGTCCTCCAGTGACGCCAGCGCGGCGTAGTCCTCGTCGGTCGCGACGATGGTCACGTCGGCCTCGAGCGAAGCGCCTATGGTTCCCTGCTGGCGCAGTGCCTCGAGCTCCTTTTGCACGACCCCGCGTACCGCGAGGATGCGGCGCCACTTGTCCAGCACCGTGTCTGCGTCGTGAAGCTCGGGCAGCGCGCCGGTCCAGGTGTGGACGAAAATCGATTTATCGTCCGGGTAGAGCACCCGCCACGCCTCCTCCGCGGTGAACGAAAGCACAGGGGCCATCAGCTTGAGCAGCGCGTCGCGGATGAGCGCGAGAACGGTCTGTGCCGAGCGCCGCGCGTGACTGCCTTTGCCGGCGGTATAGAGGCGGTCCTTGAGCACGTCGAGATAGAACCCGCCCAGATCCTCCGAGCAGTACGTCTGCAGCCGCTGGACGACGAGATGGAACTCGTAGCGGTCGTAGTCGGCGGCGATATCGTTGAGCAGCACCGCGGCCCGCGCGAGCGCGTAGCGATCGACTTCGACGAGGTCCGCCAGCGCGACCGCGTCCGTCGCCGGATCGAAGTCCGCGGTGTTCGCAAGCAGGAAGCGCAGCGTATTGCGGATGCGCCGGTAGCTTTCGACGACTCGCTTCAGGATCTCGTCGGAAATCGAAAGATCGCCCGAGTAGTCGGTGGCACCCACCCAAAGCCGCAGGATTTCGGCGCCTAGCGCGTCCCAGACCTTTTGCGGCGCGACGACGTTGCCCTTCGACTTCGACATCTTCTTGCCGTCCCCGTCAACAGCAAAGCCGTGTGTGAGCAGCGCCTTGTAGGGCGGGGTTCCATTGAGCATCGACGAGGTGAGCAGCGAGGAATGAAACCAGCCTCGGTGCTGGTCCGAACCCTCGAGATACAGGTCGGCAGGAAAGCGAAGCTCGGGGTTATGCCGGAGGACGGTCTGGTGCGTCGAGCCCGAATCGAACCACACATCCAGCGTGTCGGTGAGCTTGCGGTATTTCTGCTCGTCGACGCCGAAATCCTCGTGCGTGGCTTCGTACCAGGCCTCGATGCCACCACGTTCGACCTTGGCCGCTGCGAGCTCCAGGAGCGCTGCGGTATCCGGATGCAACTCCTCGGTTTTCCTGTCGACGAAAAACGGCATCGGCGTGCCCCATTGCCGCTGACGCGAGAGCGTCCAGTCGGGGCGATTGGCGATCATGCCGTAAAGACGTGACTTGCCCCACGCCGGAAAGAACTGCGTCGCTTCGATCCCGGCGAGCGCCGTCGCGCGCAGGGTCGCCGCCGGCTTGATGCCGCGATAGCCGGGCACGTCATCCATGCCGGCGAACCATTGCGTGGTTGCACGGTAGATGATCGGCGTGCGATGCCGCCAGCAATGCATGTAGCTGTGGGTGATCTTCTCAGCATGCAGCAGCGCGCCGACTTCGCGCAGCTTGTCGACGATCTTCGGGTTGGCATCCCAGATGCGCAGTCCGCCGAACAGCGCCAGGTCGGGTGCGTAGCGTCCGTCACCCTGCACCGGGTTGAGCATGTCGTCGTCGGACATGCCATAGCGCCGGCACGACAGGAAGTCGTCGACGCCGTAGGCCGGCGAGCTGTGGACGATCCCGGTCCCCTGCTCCAGCGTGACGTAGTCGCCGAGGAACACCGGCGCGTCCCGGTCGTAGAAGGGATGACGAAAGCGGATGCGTTCCAGGCGCTCTCCCTTCGCGACGGCGATGATCCTGCCTTCGAGCTTGAAATGCGCGAGTGAAGGCGCAACGCGATCCTCCGCGAGCACGAGAAGACCGCGCGGCGTCTGTACCAGCGCGTAGCTGAACTCGGGATGCACGTTGAGCGCCTGGTTCGCCGGAATGGTCCACGGTGTCGTCGTCCAGATCACCGCGGCGGCGTGAGCGTCGGGCAGCGCGTCGAGACCGAACGCGCGCGCCAACGCGCCGCGCTCCGACTCATCAAGCGCAAAGGCCACATCGATCGCGATGTCCTGGCGGTCCTCGTACTCGACCTCGGCCTCGGCGAGCGCACTCTGGCAGTCGAAGCACCAGTTGACGGGCTTGAGGCCGCGATACAGAAACCCCTTCTGCAGAAGCTTGCCGAGCTCGCGGATCTCGTTGGCCTCGTTGGCGTAGGCCATCGTCGTATACGGATGGTCCCAGTCTCCGAGCACGCCAAGGCGCTGGAAATCAGCCTTCTGAATGGCGATCTGCTCGGTGGCATAGGCTCGGCACAGGCGCTGCGTCTCCGCGGTCGAAAGATGCTTGCCATGCGTCTTCTCGATCTGCACCTCGATCGGCATCCCATGGCAGTCCCAGCCGGGCACGTACGGCGCGTCGAAGCCCGCGAGCTGGCGGCTCTTGACGACGATGTCCTTGAGTATCTTGTTGACCGCATGGCCGATGTGAATCGCGGCGTTGGCGTACGGCGGCCCGTCGTGCAGGATGAATTTCGGCCGGCCTCGGCTGGCCGCGCGGATCGCCTCGTAGACTTTTCGTTTTTTCCAGTCCTGGACCCAGAGCGGCTCCCGGCGCGCGAGATCGCCGCGCATCGGAAAAGGCGTATCGGGAAGGTTCAGTGTCGACTTGTAATCGACCTTTTGTTGCTCTTGCATCGAGGGCTGTCCGGATTCAGGAATGGGTTGCGAAGTATTCGCGCGCCTGCGCTACGTCGATGCCGATCTGCCGCCTGAGCGCGTCGAGGTCGTCGTAGCGCTCCTCGTCGCGCAGCTTGCGCATGAATTCGACCGTGATGCGCCGGCCATAGATCGATTCGCCGAAGTCGAAGATGAAGACCTCGAGCAGCGGACGAGCGCCGGATTTCACGGTCGGCCGTACACCCAGGCTTGCCACCCCTGCGCGTGGCGACCTGCCGAGCCCGTGCACGCGAACCGCGAAAATGCCGCAAAGGGCAGGCTTGTGGCGCAATACGATGTTGGCCGTGGGAAATCCGAGGCCCGCCCCGAGCTTGTCGCCATGCGCGACGTGGCCGGAGAGTGCATAGCGTCGCCCGAGCAACGCAGCGGCTCGATCAAGATCGCCCGCCACCAGCGCGGAGCGAACCGCGGTGCTCGACACGCGCTCGCCGGCGACGAATACGGTCGGCATCGCCTCGACGCTGAAATCGCGTGCGGCCAGCCGCAGCGTCGCGAGGTCGCCTGCACGGTCGTGTCCAAAGCGAAAATCATCGCCCACCAGCATCCAGCGCACGCGCAACGTCATCCTGAGCACGCCCTCGATGAACTCCTGCGCCGACAATGCTGCAAGCGCCGCATTGAAGCGCGCCACATAGACGCGCGCAACGCCGGAGGCGCGGAATTGCTCGAACTTGTCACGCGCCGTCGACAGGCGGGCGGGCGCGCGCTCACGAGCAAAAAACTCGCGCGGGTGCGGATCGAAGGTGAGCACGGTCGGGGCAAGATGCAAGTCCGCTGCGGCTTCGCTCAGCCGCTTGAGCATCCCCTGATGCGCACAATGAACGCCATCGAAGTTGCCGATGGTCAATGCGACGTGGCCTTCAGACGCGGCGGGAAAACCTCGATGGACGCGCACTTTGCTCAACGCCGCTGGAAACGAAACCCATGCGGAGGGTGTTGAAAATCAATAATTTTACCGCGTTGCAGCACTGCGGGTCCAGTGCGCTTCCAGGATACGACGCCGATTCAGCCCGCAAAGCTCCATTCGCGCCACGCGCGCAGCAGGGGAAAATACAGGCCGAGGCGGATGGAGCGTGCATCGAGGCCGCGCACCACGCGAGCGTAGCGTTCGAGCTGGGGGCGGTAGCGCTCGTTTTCGCTGTCCAGGAATGCATCGCGATCGGCGCCCTCGTGACGCGACAGCTTGAAGTCGACGATCCAGCGCGTACCCTCGCTATCGACGAAGGTGCGGTCGACCACGATGTGCGCCCACGCGCCGTCCAGCAATCCCGTCAACGCCAGCTCGCTTTGCGCGGCGCCGTGTCGCAGATCGAACAACCAACGCCCGCGCGCATCATCGAGCAGCGCGACCGCAGCGTCGACCACGAGGTCGGCGGCGTTTTTCGCCTCCGCCGGCGCCAGGCCCATCGAGAGGCATTCGCGCTCGACGCGAGCATGCTCGCCACGCGCCCGTTCCACGTTCCATTGCGCGATGCCATCGTCGGCGATGCGTCGCAGCAGGTCGTGTGCGGCGACGCCGATTTGGCGAGCGCGTTCGCGAACCCAGTCGAACACAATCGGCTCCCGGGTGTCTTCGGCCTTGGCAGCTCGGGAAGGCACCGGGAGCACCGGCGCGGGTGGGCTCCAGTCGTACACGAGGCGCGAAAGTCGAACCGGAAGGCGCACAGGTGCGTCGGATCCCATGCTCGCCGCCATCGGCGGCGGGACCGCGGGTGCGACGACATTCCACAGCAAGCCGAGTGACGTTGATCGCGCGGGCCGCCGCCAACGAAGCGCACCGCCATTCTTTTGCTCGGCGGATAGCGTCGCACTCAGGTGCAGGCGCTCGCGCGCTCGCGTGCAGCCGACGTACAGCAGGCGGCCGAGCTCGGCACGCTCCTCGGCTGCGTTGATACTCTTCACGTACTTGTACAACGGCGCATCGCTGCCGAACGTCGTACGCCCCTTGAGCGGTGCCAGCAGCAGCCCATGCTCACGCTGGCGCCACAGCAGCAGCTGCGCATCTGCTCCCCGCGGAAAACGTGCGAGCCCCGGCATCACCACGACGTCAAATTCGAGACCCTTGGCTCGGTGCAGCGTCATGATCTGCACGCGTGCGCTGTCTTGCACGTCCGGCTCGACCGCGACCCCTGACAGGGCGTCGACGAAGTCGTGCCAGCTCGCGATGTCACTGCCGCTGGCATGCTCGGAGAGAAGCGCGAAGAATCGCTCCGACGCCGCGAGGTCTATGGCTTCGTCGACGCACGCTGGCCCCCCCAGCGCGAGCCAGGTGCCGCGCACCCAACCGGCGAGCGAAGCCCGACCGCGGCGTTCCCACGCAGGCGCCAGGTTCTCCACGAATCGGGCCAGGCGCCTGCGCCCATCGGCGGAGAGTCCTTCGATTGCTTCGCCCTGGCGCATCCGATGGAACAGGGCCGCCGCGCTGGGCGCCTCGGCTGCGACACGGAACAGGTCGGGCAACGCCAGCGCGCACCATGGCGCGCGCAGCGTCGCGAGCCATGCGAGCCGGTCGGCAGGCTGCAGCAGCGCGTGCGTGAGTGAGAGCAAGTCGAGCATCGCCGGACGCTCCAGAAGGCGGTCGAGGCCCACCGCCGTGAATGCGATGCCGCGTGCGCGCAGCGCCGGCAGCAGCGTGTCCAGATCGCCGCGCTTGCGGACAAGCACGGCGATTTGCTGGTAGCCGCCAGCGAGCGCGTTGTCGAGGTGCGCGATGACGCGGTCGCTCTCGCTGGCCGCGTCGTGACACACGTCGATGCTGACCGTCGCGCTCGCGTCGGCGGGGCGAGTCGCGGCGGCAGCGCTGAAGGCCACCGCACCCTGCGCGAGCACATCCGCATCAGCGAGCACTTCGGAAAACACGCGGTTCACCCAGGCGACGAGCGCGGGGCGCGAGCGGAAATTGCGCGCAAGCTTCAGTGGTTCCAGATCAACGTCGGCGAAGCGTCGCTTGCGCTGGGCGTCGATGAACAACGTCACGTCGGCTTGCCGGAATCCGTAGATCGACTGCATGGGGTCGCCGACCAGGAACAGCGTCCTTCCATCATCCGGCACCCAGCCCGCGATCAGCCGCCGGATCAGCTTGCCTTGCACCAGCGAGGTATCCTGGAACTCGTCGACCAGCAGGTGCTCGATGCGCATGTCCATCGCGAGGAGCAGATCGCTGGGCGTGGCGGGGTCGTGGAGCGCGTCCAGCGCGATCCGGGTTGCCTCGGCGAAATCGATCGCGCGCTGCGCACCGAAGATCAACCGCAGGTGGGCAAGGATGCGCGGCAGCACGTCGAACAGCGCTGCGACGAATTCCCAATCGGCCTGTTCGTAGTTCGCGGCGGGAAGCTGCCTCGCGAGCTGGAGCGCCTGTGCCAGTCGCGGCGAAGCCGCCAGGCGCATCAGGAGCGCTCTCATGGTTTTTTTCCACTCGCCCGCGTCGCTAGTGACGCGCGCCCCGCCTGCCGGCGGGAACCCCATGCCCGCTTCAGCGGTGAGGCGGAATTCACCCTTCTGCGTCAGCAGCCAGTCCGCCAGTGCGCGCCACTGCTCGAGCCCGGCAGTGGTCGTTAGCGGAAGCGCGCGCCTCATCACGATCGCAGCCAGCGGATGCGAACGACCGTCCGCGCACAGGCTATTCACCGCGAAACCAAGATGATCCAGCAAGCTTGCGAGTTCTTCGCCGGGAAACAAACCGGGCAACGGGGCAAGAGCGCGCTCCACTTCGACCGCGAGTGCGCGTTCGAGCGCGCCGCGCAGGCTCTCGCGATCGTCTTTTTGCAGAAAGGGCGTCCATTGATCGCGCCGGCTGAGCATCTGCGTGAACAGCGCTACCGCGCGCGAGGCGTCATTGTCGAGATGGCGCAGTATCGAGCGCCACGCGGGATCATCGGGTGCCGCCGCGCGCAGCGCATCCAGCGCCGCGCGTTCGTAGAGTCCTTCCGCCCGCTCGATGGCCCTGGGAACCGAGCCTTGGCGCGTGGCGAGCGGCGCTTGGCGCACCAGGGCACTCGCCAGCGCGTCGATGGTCATTACGCGAAGCCGCGCGGGATGCTCGCGCAGGTGCCAGCCCTGAGCCACGTCGCGAATGAGCACCCGCCGCGCCAACTGCCAGGTCGCCGCTGCATATTCATCGGTGGGTTCGATGTCCTCGGTCGAGGCGCGCAGCGCCTCAGTAATGCGCTCGCGGATTTCGGTCGCGGCCTTGCGCGTGAAGGTCATCGCCACGATCGACTCGGGTTGTCTGACGGTCGCGAGGAGTGCGAGATAGCGCTGGATCAACAGTCCGGTCTTGCCCGAGCCGGCGGGCGCCTGGACGACGAAGGACCTCGTCGGATCGAGCGCCGCGGCACGCGCGTCGGCATCGCGCAATGGCGCGTCACTCATCCTCGCCTTCCTCGTCGTCGGGGTGGCGCACCGAGTCGATGCGGCAAAGCGCCTGCAAGCCGCAATACCGGCACGGCAAGGGGTTGCGTGGATCCACGGCCGCCCATCCTCGCGCGATATCCGCGGCGAAACCGGTGAGGCTCGTGCGCCACCACGCTTCCATTGCGCTCCAGGTGGGAAATCGCCGGGCATCTGCCGCGGCGAGCGCCGGCCATGCGAAACGGTCGAGCGCGATCCCGACGGGTGCGATCTCGTCGGCGCGAAGCTTGGCGTAGAGCACGGCCCGAATGGGGACCGCGGGTTGCGACTCGCGTTGCGCGAGAGCATACATGCCGAGCTGCGAGCCGCACGGCCGATCCCGAAACCACGATTTGGTCGTTTCCTGGGTGCCGCTCTTGTAGTCAATGATCGCGGCGCCGCCGTCCGCGAGCGCGTCCACGCGATCGACGCGCAGCCGGAAGCGCAGCCCGGCCAGCTCGATCGCGGCATCACCTTCTATCGTCGACACCGCGAACGCCGGTCGCGCCCGCTCGATATCGAGCCACTTCGCGACGACTGCGCGCAGCCGGCGCGATTCGCCGTCGCGCACTGCGCGCGGCAACAATCGCCAGCGCGATTCGGCGAGCGCCGCGCACCCCTCCTCCACTGCTTGCTCGATGCACGTCTCCAGCGCTTTCGGGCTGAGCGCCATCAATCCTGCGTGGTCGTGTAGCTTGCGCCATAGCGCTGCCATCGTCTCATGCAGGATGCGGCCGCGTTCCGGATGCGAGAGGCCGGCGGGGGCCTTGGGCCATGGCCTGACGCCCAGCCGGTGCGTCGCGGCGGCCCGAAAGGGACATTCGCTTTGCGCTTCGACGATCCATGCGCCACCGCGGACATCGGTCCCCGGTTCGAGGACTGGCGCATGGTCGTCATCGATTCGTTCCAGCGCGCCACCGGCGCTCATCACCGTAGTCCACAACGGCGTTCGCTGCGCGATGCGGTCTTCGGGGTAGTCTTGCAGCAACGCCGACGGCGCGCGCACGTAGTCATCGATGCGCGTCGAGCTGCTGAAAACGACCTCTGCAGCTGCGGCGGCAAACCCTTCTGTGAGCGCGCGTGCGAAATCGAGCGCGTTGGCGGCGCTGGACTGCGGAACGTTGCGCTCGCGTTGCCAGGCGATGGGAATCAGCGGATTGGGGTCGGGTGCCTTGGGCCAACGGTCGGCCGACAATCCACCGACCCAGAGCGCATCGAACACCAGTCCGGAACCTTCGAGCGTTCCCATGATCTGGATCGGCGCGTCGGTACCTTCGGGCTGAAATACGCGCTCGCGCGCCAGAGTGCGAAGCAGATCCAGCGCTTCGTTCCGCCGCAGGCGTGGCGAGACCACGCCGAGGCGCACGAACTCGGACAACAAATCGTCCCAGGCTTCCCGCGCCTGGTACTCGGCGCTGTCGAGCGGCGTCGAGCCCGGCCAGCCCGCCTGCGTAAGCCACGCGCGCCAGGCGTCGACCCACTCGCGCGGCGTCGCCGACCCGCGGCGCACGTGGCTCAGCGCGGTCGCAAGGCCGGAGCGCCATCGCTGCCCGAGGGCATCCGCATACGCGATGAGCGTTCCGATAGCGTCATCGACCGCGATCTCGTTCAATCCGCGCTCGAGCCATTCGCGCTCGATCGACGCACGCGACGCCGCCGATACCTCGGCATCGGGAAGGTAGCTCGATCGCAGCAGCGCTGCCGCCTCGGCGACCGGAAGCGGCGCCAGGCTCAATCCGATAAGCCCTAGAGCGCTCGCCAGCAGCGGTACCTGCGCCAGGGCGATTCCAAGCGATATTTCGTAAGGACGCGGTGCGCCGAGCAATGCGGGCAGACACAGTTGCGGACACAACACTTCGTCGGCCAGCGCAATGGCCTCGTCGCGCCGCTGCGCGAGATCCTCGATCACGATGCCGATGCTTGCCTCGGGATCCGCGAGCGAGCTTTCGCGGGCCCACGTCAACGCCGCCAGCAATTCGTCTCGCGGTGTGGCAGCGAGTGTGCGCCGCGCCACTGGACGGGGATGCGATGGCGCGGCGATGAGCTCGATGCGTGCGCCACGGCGCGACAGCGCCTCGATCAGCCGCTGCTGCTGGGGTGTCGTGCGCACGAAACCGACGAATAGCGCGTGCGTATCGCGCAAGGCATCGCCCGCAAGCTCCTCAGCGATGGCATCGGCGAGCTGCGCCGCGTCGATGCGGCGCTCGCGAGCGAGCAGGCGGGCATAGGATCGCGCCCACCGGGCAAACACCGCCGGGTCGTCGCCCGCATGGCCTTCATCCCATGCGCGCCACGGCTCGCGCGATTCTCCCCAGGAATGCACCACCGACCACGCCTTTCCGGCGAGATCGGCAGCGCCTTGCGCGTCGAACAGCGGCGTGGATCTGGCCTCGACGACGCGGCGCCAAAGCTGCGCGCTTTGCGTCGGCGTCAGCAGCGAGCGTGGCGCGCGATGGTCTGCCTGCTCGCTGCGACGTCG
Source organism: uncultured beta proteobacterium (assembly GCA_963816915.1). Lineage (GTDB taxonomy): Bacteria > Pseudomonadota > Gammaproteobacteria > Burkholderiales > Casimicrobiaceae > PALSA-1003. The sequence continues at coordinate 463,797 of CAWFMK010000001.1, read as the reverse complement.
CCACAGCAGCTCGAGCCAAGTCGCATAGGGAAGGATCGATGGCGTTCGCCATGCCCGACGCCCCGCACGCGCCTGTTCGCGATCGAAGGATCGCTGGAGCTGCCGCGCAAGTCGGCGGTTGGGGGTCACGGCACCAGCGCCGCCGGCGAGCGCCTCGAAAAATGCAGGTGTCACGGACGTCATGGTAGCCGATCGCCGCGCTCGCTCGCCGTGCCCTTGCAGCGCGCGGCGTACGACCGCACACTTCGCGTTGCGCCCGCATCAACGATGAAAGGCAGGGAGATGGCGGCTTACATTCTGGTCGACTGCAAAGTGACCGACCCGGTGCTATACGAGAAGTACAAGACGCTGGCGCAAGAGGCGATCGCCAAGCACGGCGGACGCTACCTCGTGCGCGGCGGCGAAACTGTGGTCCTGGAAGGCAGCCGCACGCCGAACCGCGTGGTCGTGCTGGAGTTTCCTACGCTGGAAAAAGCGCGCTCGTTCTACGATTCAGCAGAATATCTTGCCGCGCGCGCCGCGCGCGCTGGCGCCGCGGAAATGCACATGGTGGCGGTGTCGGGGCTGTAGCGGCGCCTGGGCCGACGTACCTTCAGTCGCCGGTTGCGGCAAAGGGAACGACCGGGATAGTGTCGGATTCGGAGGCGGGAGCGTTAGGGCCGTTGGCCGGCACGGCGCTGACTTCCGCAGGACGCACGCCGAAACGTGTGCGGCCGATGGTGGACCGAGCCGGGGCGCGCCATTCGCCGCACCAGTCGTCATCGCGAACCAGCGGCCAAACGCCTTCGACGAGATAGGCCTTCTTCCCGCCCACCGGCGACAGATGCGGTGAATGCCGCCGGCACTGGCCCCACATTACCGGGGCGCGACCATCGTTCGGGCGCGCGTTGCGCCGGTCATAAAACTGGCAGTTGACGCATTTTTCCACGGTATCGTGCCCCCCGTTCAATCATCGATGCGCCGCCCCGCGGCGCTGTCGTTCATAGCGGTACGTGCCCCGTGCCCAATTCCATTACATGAGCATATTGCCACATCGCCGCGCGGCGCGAATCGTCCGTGCAGCCGATGCGGATGGACGATGGACTCGCATGCCCGCAGCGGGCGTTAAACATGGATCGAAAGCGCTCGCCGCGGAGCCGCCATCAGGGCGGGACGAGGGCGGGCGAGTGCCTTGCGCACCGGAGGCAGTCGGCGGCGCCATGCCCCGACCAGCGCTGAGTGCGGACGCAGGCGTGCGCGCGACGGCGCACGGTGCATCGGCTCGTTGCGATAGCTGTCGCGCAGCGCGACGCTGCGATCACGCATGTCGCTCATGCGGCCCACGCGTTGACGACCGCGAGGAGCGGAGCCGGAACGTCCTGTACGCGCCGCGGAATGCGGGTGGCATGCTCGTCCAGAGTCGCCTTCAATTCGAGGTCGGCTTCATCGGCGATGTTCTGGAGATACTCGTCGTAGGCGCGCCGAAGCTTGGGATCCGACAGCACGATGTACGCCTGTTGAACCTTGCTCAGCAGCGTCGGATCCGAATGTCCGTTCATGCGCTGCCGCAGGGTCTGGTACGCGGCTTCGATACGTGCCAGTGACGCGCCTGGCGGCAGTTCAAGAAAGTCGTAATGGGTGTAATCCATGGCAGATTCCTTCGTTTACGTTGCCAGCCCGATATAACCGTTGCTGACATGCTCGACGCAACAACCATGCCATGCATCGGTGACTGCCGATCGAGGGTCTAAGCTCTTGATTTATTTCCCCCCGCAGGCGCGGCGCCGCGTTGCCTTCAGAAACGCTCGTGCCGCAATGCAGTGGCCCGCCTGCCGCACGCTTGCCGCCGTGCGGCCAAGGTCACATCGTGGCTTACAACATTTCCAGCGGCGTGCTTCCCTTGGGCGCGGGGAACGCCTTGTCTAGGGCGGCCAGAGAGGCCGATGGCAGCCGAAGATCCGCGGCTTCGCGGATCTCGCGTACATGCTGCGAATCGGCCGCCTTGGGGATCACCGACGTCCCCGGCCGGGTCAACAACCAAGCGAGCGCGACCTTCGCGGGCGTCAGCTCGAGGTCCTTCGCCACCTGGACCAGTGCGCGCTGGCGCAGGAGGCGCCCCTGATCGACCGGTGAATAGGCCATCAGCGCGATGCTGCGCTCGCGACACAAGGGAGCCAGGTCGTGCTCGACGCCGCGCCGAGCGAGGTTGTACAGGACCTGGTTGGCGGCGCAATGCCCGCCATCCGGCAATGCAGCCAACTCGTTCATGTCGGCCACATCGAAATTCGAGACACCCCACGCCCGGATCTTGCCCTCGGCGCGCAACGCCTCGAACCCGGCGACCGTTTCAGCGAGCGGCACGTCTGCGCGCCAATGCAGCAGGTACAGGTCCAAGTACCCCGTGCGCAGTCGCTTGAGGCTGCGCGCGCACGCGGCGATCACGCCGCGGCGGGTGGCGTTATGCGGGTATACCTTGCTGACGACGAAGACCTCTTCGCGGGCGCCCTCGACCGCATCCGCCACCACCCGCTCCGCTCCGCCGTCGCCGTACATCTCCGCGGTGTCGATTAGCCGAAGTCCGAGCGAAAGGCCGAGCTTCAGCGCGGCCACCTCGCGCGCGTGCTCGGTGCGCTTCTCGCCCATGCGCCAGGTCCCCAGACCGAGCGCGGGCATGCTGAATCCTCCAAACACGACTTCAGGAAGGCCCGCCATCAGGGGATGCTCCACGGTGCGTGCGACGCCCGTCAAGATACCGCAATGCAGAGAGACCCGGACTACAATGCACGCTCGAAACGCCCTTCATGCCTGCCAGCCACATCCCAACCGAGCCGCTCGCTCGCATCGTCGTGCGTGGCGCGTGCCCGCACGACTGCCCGGACGCCTGCGCACTGCACATCGGTGTGGTCGATGGACGCGCAGTGGATATCGCAGGCGATCCGGAGCATCCGACTACGCGGGGCACGCTATGCACCAAGGTCGCGCGCTATCTCGAGCGCACCTATTCAGACCAGCGCGTGCTGCTATCCGTTGCGCCGTATCGGCGCCAAGGGCGAAGGCCGCTTCGAGCGCATCGGCTGGGACGAAGCGCTGGGCGCCATCGCCGAACGCTTCAAGGCGATCGCTGCCTCGACCGACGGCCCGCAGTCCATCGTCCCCTACAGCTACGCCGGCACCATGGGCATGCTGCAATACGGGTCCATGGACCGGCGATTTTTCCATAAGCTGGGCGCATCGCTGCTCGACCGAACCATCTGCGCAACCGCCGGCAAGGCCGGTTATATCGCGACCATCGGCGCGGCCATCGGCACCGACCTGGAGCAATTCGAGAACGCCCGCTTGATTCTGATCTGGGGATCGAACCCGGTCGTCTCCAACCTGCATTTGTGGAGCCGGATCGCAGGAAGCCAAGCGCCGCGGTGCGAAGCTTATCGCCGTCGATCCCTACCGCAGCCAGACGCGCCGAAAAATGCCACGATCACCTGGCGCTGCTGCCGGGTACCGACGCGGCGCTCGCGCTCGGCATGATGCACGTGCTGGTCGCCGAAGACCTGCTGGATCACGACTACATCGAACGCCATACGCTCGGATTCAATGCATTATGCAAGCGCGTCGCCGAATGGGCACCCGCGCGCGCGGCCTCGATCACCGGCCTCGATGAAGCGCAGATCGTCGCGCTGGCGCGCGAGTACGGATCGGTGCGCCCCGCGGTCATCCGGCTCAACTATGGCATGCAGCGCCACGCGGGCGGAGGGATGGCGGTGCGCACGGTGGCGTGCCTGCCTGCGCTGGTCGGCGCATGGCGCGACCCCGCCGGCGGCGCGCTGCTCTCGTCGAGCGGTACCTACCCCATCAACTTCAAGGCGCTCGAGCGCCCGGACCTTATCTGGAATTCGCCGCGCACGATCAACATGTCGACGATCGGCGATGCGCTGCTCGACGCCGTTCCGCCGATCCGTGCATTGTATGTGTACAACTCGAACCCGGTCGCAGTCGCTCCGGAGTCGGGCAAGGTCCTGCGCGGTCTCGCGCGCGACGACCTTTTCTGCGTGGTGCACGACGTGTTCCTCACCGACACCGCCGACTATGCCGACATCGTGCTGCCGGCGACGACGCAACTGGAGCACGTCGACATCCATTCGTCGTACGGTCACCTTTACGTGCTCGCGAACAATCGCGCCATCGAACCGCTGGGCGAGGCAAAGCCGAACACCGATGTCTTCCGGCGCCTGGCCACGGCGATGGGCTTCGACGACGAATGCTTCCGCGAAAGCGACGACGACATGGCGCGCAACGCGCTCGTCGCGGACGACCCGCGCGCCGCGGGGATGGACTGGGACACGCTGCGTGCGCAGGGTTGGCAGCGCCTCAACGTGCCCTCCCCCTTCGCGCCTTTCGCCAACGGCGGATTTCGGACGCCGTCGGGCAAATGCGAGTTTTATTCCGAGACGCTGGCGCGACAGGGATTAGATCCGCTGCCCGCCTTCACGCCCCCTCGCGAATCGGTCGCCAGCAACCCGTCGCTCGCAGCGCGCTTTCCGCTGGCGATGCTTTCGCCGCCCGCGCGTAACGCGCTCAACTCGACCTTCGCCAATCTCCCGGTGTTCCTGGATACCGAAAAGACACCGCGGCTGGACATGAATCCCAGCGACGCCGCGGCGCGCGCCATCGTCGACGGCGACAAGGTACGCGTCTTCAACGATCGCGGCAGCCTCGTGCTCACCGCTCGCATCACCGACCGCGCACGTAAAGGCGTAGTGGTCGCGATGTCCATCTGGTGGCGCAAGCTGTCGCCGGATTCGACCAATGCCAACATGGTGACGGGGCAGGCGTTGACCGACATGGGACGCGCTGCGACGTTCTACGACACGTTGGTCGAGGTGCAAAAAGTGGCCGCGGTCCGGCACGACAAGCATAGCGATGCCGGCACGACGGCTGTATCGGCTCAGTCGCGCAGCTCGTAGGTCTGGGCAAACACCTTCGCGCTCACCACGCCAGGCCGTCGGGTCCTTACTGCACCAGCCAGTCGCCTTCCTAGCCGGGGCTCCAAGCGCTCGCGCGCTTTCGTGCAACGAGGCGGGCTACGTTAAAGCAGCCGAAGGGCGAAGGATTGGCGCAGGACTCGAGCAGGACGCAGATGGTTTTAGACGGTCTTTCGAACGAGTCCGACCATGATGCCGAAGATCTCGAGGGTCCCCTCGGGCCGGATAATCGGGTACGCCTTGTTTTCCGGACGTAGGATGAACTTGCCTCGCTCGATGTCGAGACGCTTGAGCGTGAACTGATTGTCGACGATGGCGATCACGATTTCGCCGCGGCGCGCGGAGCTGCGCTTTTCGACGACGGCAAGATCGCCATCGAAAATGCCGGCGTCGATCATCGAATCGCCCTTGACCCGCACCAGCACCGTCTGCGACGGGTGTTCGATGAGGTAGTCATCCAGGGTCAGCGCATCGGCGGGCGCATCGTCGATCAGACTCGGCAGACCCGCATGCACGGGCGACTCGGCAAGCGGACGCTCGAAAAAGCGCCGCGTCGGGGCAAGACGCCGGTCAGGTGTAGATTGCAGCAGTCCCGCGAGCTTCATGCGTGCGACCAGCGCCGCCACCGAGGACTTCGACCGGAGGCCGAGCAGGCTGCCGATCGAGGCGTAGGAAGGCAGGGCGCGGTGCCGCGCATAATAATCCTGCAGCGACGCAAGATAGGAACGGTCGTTCGCCATTGCGCTACACTACCGAACGATCGTTCTTTCGTCAAGCCATGCTCGCTTCGTCCATCGCCTTCGTCGATCTCGAAACTACCGGCACCACCGCGTGCGAGGATCGCATCACCGAGGTCGGCGTCGTGCGCGTCGACGACGGGGCGTGCGTGAGCGAGTGGAGCACCCTGGTGAATCCACAGTGCAGCATTCCTGCCGCGATCCAGGCGCTGACCGGAATCAGCAACGCCATGGTCTCGGGCGCGCCGACTTTCGCGCAAATCGCGGACGAGCTCGCGGAACGTTTGCGCGGCTGCCTGTTCGTCGCCCATAACGCGCGCTTCGACTACGGGTTTCTGAAGCACGAGTTCGCACGCCTGCGACGAGGTTTTTCGGCGAAGGTGCTATGCACCGTGAAGCTGTCGCGCCGCCTCTATCCGGGCGCTTCGCGTCACAATCTGGACAGCCTCATCGAGCGTCACGGTCTCGACGGCACGCGCCGCCATCGCGCTCTCGGCGACGCGCGAGCGCTATGGGAGTTCACGCAATGCGTTTATCGTGAGAAGAGTGCGCAGGAAATCGACCCGGTCGTGGCGCGAATCCTGCGCACGCCAAGCCTGCCGCCGCAGCTCCCCTCCGATGCGCTGGCGCACATTCCCGAATCGCCCGGGGTCTATCTTTTCTATGGGCTCAACGCCCTGCCGCTTTACGTCGGCAAGAGCATCAACCTCCGTGAGCGGGTGGCCGCGCATTTCTCGTCCGACTATCGCAGCGCCAACGATCTCAGATTGTCCGCGGAGATCCAGCGCATCGAATTCGAGACGACCGCTGGCGAGCTCGGCGCCCTGCTGCGCGAGTCGCAGCTCATCAAGGCGCTGTTGCCGGCACACAATCATCGCTTGCGTCGGCGGCAGGCGATGGTGGCGATCGGGCTCACCGCGTCGTCCACTCCGGCATACGTGCTCTCGTCCGCGATCGATTCCGCGGCGCTCGACGGATTTTATGGGCCCTACAACTCCCGCGCAGCCGCTCGCGCAATGCTGCGGGCGCTGGCGGCCAAGTCGCGCCTTTGTTGGACCGCGCTGGGTCTTGAACGTCGTATCGGTCCTTGTTTTGCGAGGCAGGTGCGGCGCTGCGCAGGCGCGTGCGTAGGCGAAGAGCCGCTCGAGATGCATGCGCACCGCTTGCGCAACGCATTGGCGGCACACGCGCTGAAGCGCTGGCCCTACCCGGGGATGATCGCCGTGCGCGAGCGCGATATCACCGGCGAGCGCAGCGATCTTCACCTGTTTCGCGATTGGTGCTGGCTCGGGACGGCGCGCGACGAGGGAGCGCTGTCGGCCTTGATCGAATCGGCGCCGCGCGCTCCATTCGACCTGGACATCTACCGGTTGCTGGTGAAGTCGCTTCCGCGCGCCGAGGTGCATATCATCGCCCACGAGGTTCCGGCGTAGGCGGAATTGGCCACGCTAGCTTCCTGCAAATGCGCTAAGCTCTTGCCGCACGCATCGGCTCCCCACTTTGCGACGTGGCGCAAGTCCTTCCCAATCTTCCCTGGATCGTTCGCCTCAGCGCTGCGCGCAGGCTTGGGATCGCGCTCGCGATCGCGACCACCGCGTTCGTGGTGCTCGAGCCCTGGGTGCGGGTGCACACGCGGCTGCTCGTCAGCTGGAATGTCGGCGCCATCGCTTACCTGGCGTTCGCATGGAAGACCGTCGCGCGCGCCGACGCACTGATGACGCGTGTACGTGCCCAATCATACGATCAGAACGGGTACGTGATTTTCGTTCTCGTGCTCGTTGCGGCGAGCGCCAGTTTCGTCGCCATCGGATTTCTGGTGGGCGACATTCATGATCTTCCCGTGCGCAGTCGAATGGGTCACCTGACGCTTTCGATCACCGCGCTGTTGTTGTCGTGGCTGCTGATCCAGACGCTGTTCGCATTCCACTATGCGCGCTGGTATTACTGTCGCGACGCGGATAGCGGCGGACATCGCGGTGGACTGCGCTTTCCCGGTGACCGGGATCTGGACTATCTCGATTTCGCCTATTACGCTTTTGTTGTCGGCATGACCTCGCAGGTGTCCGATGTCATGGTGACCACGCGGCAGATGAGACGATTGACGCTCGTGCATGGCGTACTCGCATTCGTGTTCAATATCGCGATTCTGGCGATGAGCATCAATATCATCGGCGGCTTGATCTGAGGCGTCGGGCAGGTCTGCCCCAGGATCCGGTGGCTCGCAGCCTTCTCCTGGAATCGCTGTACATAGATACAGGGCGGTCTGTATCGCAACTTGATCGGAATGTGAATGCACCACGCTCCTTCCCCGAGAGACAACTACGACCGTATCGCGCATCTCTATGATGTCGATATGGCACGCAACATGCCATTCGACGACATTGGGCTCTATGTCGATCAGACTGAGCGAAACGATGGCCGCGTGCTCGAAGCCGGGTGCGGCAACGGACGAATTCTTCTGGCCCTGCTCGAGCGAAGCATCGATGCGATCGGCATCGATTGCTCGCCAGGAATGCTCGACGAGCTTCGGCGCAAGGCTCGCGAGCGCGGCCTGGAACCACCGGCATGTCTGATGGACGTGCGCCGCCTTGCATTCAAACAATGTTTCGAAACCGTATTGTGCCCATACTCGCTGATCACCTACATGAGTGGCGCAGGCGACCGTGAGCGCATGCTCGACGGCGTGTTTCGCTCGCTCATTCCAGACGGCCTGATCATGGTCGACGCCTTCATTCCGCGCTCGAGCGCGTATCAATCTCAATTCGCGCTCGATTACCGCCGACCGCTGGGCGAGGTTTTTCTGATGCGCAGCAAGCGCGTCGTGGCGGTGGCTCCGGGGATCAATCGCGTGGAACGCCGCTATGAACTGACTACCGCCGACGGCGCGGTCATGCAGCGCATCGACACCCGCGTCGACGTGCGTCCCCTGTCACCCGACGACCTCGTCAGCGTTCTCGAGGAGCGCGGATTCGAGATCGAGCGGGAATGGTGGGACTACGGCGCGCGCACTTCTCCCGAAAGCGCGCAATACTATACGGTCAGCGCCCGGCGACCGGCCGCGGCGCGCTCGTAGCGCTCAATAACGCGGTCGAAGGCGACTCTACGCGGCGCCAGCGCACGCTGCGCGGAGGGGCGGCGCCCTACTTATTGACGTAGAGTTCCGGAAGGTCGGTCTTCAGCGCAGCCAGCTTGGGAAGATCGTTGAAGACGATATAGGGCTGGTCGGGATGAAGCGCCAGGTAATTCTGGTGATAGTCCTCTGCCGGGTAGAACGCCTTCAAGGCGACCACTTCAGTCACGATCGGCTTGGGAAAGGCCTTGGCGGCTTGCAGCTGCGCAATGTAAGCCTGAGCCACCCGCTCCTGCTCCGGCGTGGTGAAAAAGATGGCAGAGCGATACTGGCTTCCCCAATCGGGCCCCTGCCGGTTGAGTTGCGTCGGATCGTGTGCAACCGAAAAAAACACGCGCAGCAGCTGCCCGTACGTCACTTTCGACGGGTCGTATTTCACTTCGACCGATTCGGCGTGCCCGGTCATCCCGGAACCCACCAGTGGATATTTGGCGGTCGCGGCGGAGCCGCCCGAGTAGCCCGATGTCGACGAGATCACGCCGTTAACGTGCTTGAACACGGCTTCGACGCCCCAGAAGCAACCCCCAGCAAAGACGGCGGTCGCCGGCGACGACGCGGCTGCCTTGGGTGTGTCCGTCGCCGGCTCGGGCAGAGCACCCGCAGTAGCGACGCTACAGGCGACTCCGAACAGTGCGGCGATGGCCGCCATGCTTCCCTTGTACAGATCCATCCATACCTCCATGAGTTCGAGCGCGACGTGCTAAAGGAGTCGCCCCTAGGCCTGTGTACCTTACATACAATGTCCGTCGCAACCATGGGCGCGGGCGAACGCGAACATTCGACACCCCGGCGGGTCAGAAGTGCTGGCGCGCTCCCGATTGCCGCGGTAACCTTTCACAGGACTTGCAGCCGAGGAAAACTGATGAGAACAATGCGTACGGTACTGGTAGCGATTCTTTTTGCCGCTTCCGCGGTGTTGAGCCCGGTTCAGGCAACTTCTTTCTCGACGGACCAGAGCGACTTGTGGTGGGTGCCGACCGAGTCGGGCTGGGGCATGCAGCTGGTCCAGCGGGGATCGGTGATTTTCGCTACCGTTTTCGTCTACAACAACGTTGGGGTTCCCTATTGGTTCTACGCGGTGCTCAATAACGTGCCCGGAACGCCTGCATGGACAGGGCAGGCGTCCGCGAACATGGGTCCCTACTACGGTGCCGCTGCCTTCGACCCAGGCGCGGTCACCGCTGCCGCCATCGGCAACCTGACTTGGACCTCGACCTCGGTCAACAATGGCCGTCTCGACTACACCGCGTTCGGAGTGACGGTGTCCAAGAACATGACGCGGCAAACGCTGGTGCTGGACAATTTCACGGGTGTCTATGGCGGCGGCGTCCACCAGGTCGCGACCGCATGCTCGAACCCTCTCAACAACGGCACGAATGATGTTTTCACGGGATTTCAGATCATTCAAACCGGTACCGCGATCAATATCACGAGCCAAAGTGCGACGCTGATATGCACGTACACCGGCACGTACGCGCAGTCGGGGCAGATGGGGAACTCGGTCGGAAGCTACTCGTGCAATAACGGGGACGGGGGCACGTTCGCTTTTATCGAAAGTCAGGTGACGATATCCGGCTTCTCATCGCGCTTCTTGACGAACAGCACGATGTTTGGATGCCAAACGACGGGTAACGTAGCCGGCGTGCGGAGTCAATGACAACCGCGCCAGACCGAGGGACGCTCAGCCCAAGATGCGGTTCGCACTTGGACGCGGTGCACCCCAAAATCAATCTTGTGGCGGGGTGGCCGTCTTGTCGATCTCGCCGATCAGAGCCTTGGTGGCGACAATTGCGCCATCGAGCAGCGCGCGTATTTCCTTGAGTTTGGTCGCCGCAGCGGGACCTGCGGCGACGCCGCCACCAAGCGCGCGACTGAGATCCATGCGCACGGCGACCAGCGTATCCAATAGCGCATACATGCGCTGGCGGCGCGTATCGTCGGCCGTCGCGTCTTGGCCCGCGGTACCGGGGCGGGGATCGCGATCACCTACTCTGCGCATGCCGGTCACTGGACGCCTCCCTCATTAGCTTCCTATGGTCGCGACGCATGGCGTCGGACGCAAGAGCGGTACGGATGCGTACATTGAGAAGCGCACTGTGACGGATGCCACCTTGAGGTCATCGCCATTCACGTCGGCTTCGAATCGCTTCCTAAGCGTCACACCGGTCTGTACGCATGCGTACCAATTTTGCATGATAAACAGGTCGTTGCACCATGCTCATCGGTGGGAGGCCAATCGGAGCTGCTATGAGTCACTTACGTCGTGTGGGCGACAACCCGGTGAGCGCAACACTGAATTTGGTGCGATCGACCGCGGACACGTCCGGCCCGAACCTGGACGCGCTCTCGCGCAAGCTTCGCATCGATGCACTCCTCGACACGCTGGTCGCGGTGCGCATGGATCTAAGCCGCGCCCTGGGTGAAGGGGTGTCCGACGATCCGGTGCGCGCGGCCAAGCTCAGGGAAATTCGTTCGCTGCTCGACGGTGCGATCGTATCGACCAAGGATCTCATTGGCGAGATCGACGGCTCGCGGAGCTGAAACAGCGGCCGTCCGCAAGTCCAGCGTAGCGCGATTTCGCGGAGTTACCCCAGCATCAAAGTGCTGGTCTTGCCGCCTACCATTGCGTGGGATTCATGTCGAGCTCCAGGCTCGACTCAGGAACCCTTGCGTACCTCGGCATTCGTTCGGACAAATGAATCAGCGAGGCAAGGAGCAGACCCGCTCCTCCGCCGCAAACGAATGCTGCCACCAACCACCAAATCGAGACCATTTCCTAGCTCCCGGAATCCAACACACATTTCGGACGAGCAAAGATGCACAGCCCTTGCTCCGCAGCGGGTCCGCCGGTGAGATCGTCGCCTGCCTGGTGCCACCGAGAATGGCATCCCCAAGGGGATTCAGAAGGGGATCAGCAAGCGTATAGAAGATCGGACTTCGTACCTCTTACTGCTGACCGATTGTAGCAGAGCTTTGTACCATTCCGTACCAACCGACGTTGGGCAAGGCATTTTTTATGAGGCGGCCATGCTGCCTGCGTGGAAATCAGACTTCCTCTGATGGCCCTCTGCGGCCAGCCGCGAATACTCCGCGTATCTCTCGAACGGAGAACGCGATGGACGACAAAAAGCAAGCGCGGCACGGCGGATCGCAGCCGCATCAACCTCGGCCAACGCCATGAAGTCAGCTACTGGACCAAGAGGCTCGGTGTTTCGGAGGACGAGCTCTCATCCGCGATCACTAAGGTCGCAGCTCGGCGGACAAGGTCAAGGAATATCTGAAGTCCGCGCTTCGATATGTTCTGATGCAGAAAGCGACCTTTGCAGCGGGCCTCGGTTTCGGTTTCGCGAATTCATCAGTCGGATTTCGCGCGAGCCTGGGACTCCAATACTCCCTCAGCGAACGGTGACAACCTGACCTTGCATTGCGCGAATGTGCAACGTCCTTAGATTAGAGGCGGGCGCGTTCCAATGTGAACTTGTCCCCAACAACATGGTTGCGGAAAGGCTCCTCCGTAGACTACAATTTTCCCATCGAAGTTGTGATTACCGGGAGCGACGCATGCAACGACCGGAAAAACCCTCGGGCGTTGAACCAGCTACTCGCCTGTCGACCCTGGTTCAGAAGAGTCGGGATATGCCCGACCGCCTCGTGGCAATTCTTCTGGATCTCAATCCGCTGTGCGAGGGCGAGGTTGAAAACCTTCCCCTGGAAGCCAAGCGTCGCATCGCTAGTGCGTGCAACGGCTTGCAGCTTGCCGTCGCGGACGCCGCTGCGATTGCCGGTTACGTCAACCGCCTTGTTGCCCGAACGGGCGGCGCAATCGATAGCCAAACCTTCCCACCGGCTTTGAAGCGCACCGATCCTTACGATCGGACAAAAGATCTCTAACGACAATTCATCGTCCGGACGCAGCTTGACTCGCTGTCCCCGATCAACCGCGCGCTAAGTGAGTTCGTGAAATGGTGTTCGTTTAGAGCAAAAGCAAATTTTCCCAGCCACCGCCAGTGGCTGTACTCGACTACAGAATTCGGGACGCCAGCTGCTCTGCGATGCGCCAGAGAGTATGGCTGGGCAGCGTCCGTGCCACCTGCCTACCGCTTCCGTTCGTTCCCGCAAGCACCAGATCGTGGCACGTCACCGTGCGAAAAATATCGCGGCGCTGGTCGAGTAGCTTGCACAGCTGATTCCAACGCCGCTGGTTGATGCCGTGCGGGCGCGCAAGGGTGCCACGGGACACATTCCGTTTGATCAGCTCGAAGCTGTGCAGCATGATCACAAAGTACGGCCACTGCTCCCGTTCGGCGCAGAACAGCGCATGCTGGAGTTCGGCGAAAGACAGCGCCGCGAGTTGCATGTGCCGGAAATGGCCTGGATAGTCTTCGACGCAAGCCAAGGGTATGGTCGGACAGGCGCTCGCCGCGCCCTCGCGTCGGGCTCGATCCTGAACCGTCTCAAACAACGCGCGCGCGCGGGCAAGATCGAGACTCATGTCCCAGGTCAGCCCTGACGCCTTGGCCGCGTACACGGTGTTTTGATTGCCGCCGAGGTTGCCCGCGCGCAGCGCCACCACGCCAGGCGCGCCGGCGGCGCGCAGATTGCCCAGCGCCTGGCGCACGATGTGGGTTTGATCCGCGAGATTGAAGTCGCCCAAATTCTGCCGGTAGGGCCGCGGCAGAGTGGCCGACGTCACTTCTGACAGCCACTCGGTATGGACGTGCAGCTGCACGTCCTGATTGGCGGCACGAATGGTGCGCACCATGCGTTGCAGCAGAGCTCCGCCCAACGCCGAGGCGTGCAGCGATTCGACGAAGAACACTGCGTTAAGGCGGTGGGCCGCCAACGAATCCAGCAGGTAGGGCAAGCCATCGTCCCCGCTTGCCGTATGTCCCATGACGTCGCGCGCGTAGTCGTCTTCCAGGGTCGGCAACGGGCGCGGAAGGGCGGCCGCCGGCCACTCGCGTGGCGTCGACGGCCAAAACTCCGTGTCGATGGTCAGCAACACCTGCAGCAAGGTAGTTCCTTCCTCCGGCGTCCCTTAGTTGCAGGATCAGGTTTTGGACTTGGCCACGCGCAACGCGTTACGCCGGCGGCCAATGCCAAAGCAATATCCCGGGCCCTGGCGGGCAAACCCTATCACCATTCGTCGAGTATCGATCAGGCCCGCTGAATCACGTGCCCAAGCGAAGGCGGCGAACGAAGGGTTACGGTCGAATTGTATCCAATTGTAATACAGCTCCAGTGCGGAATCCCTGACCGGATGCTTTATTCGATTGGTAGCCAGGGAAACTTATTCCAGCTACGCGATTGAAATGCTTGACCTCAGTAGCCGGGTCGATCGGCCCGCGTCGTCGCCGGGATTTTGCGCAGCCTCACCGCCATCGATGGCGTCAGAAGCCCAAGCGCAACGCCAAGATATCGCGCGCATCGGTGACCGATCTTCAGCAGCCGGTGATTTTGCGGCGACTGAAACCGTCGGCGCGCTTCGAGATAGGCGAGGCCCTGATCCGACCAGTCGAGGTTTTCGTAATTGCCAAACCCGTAGCGAACTCGCCAGGGGTATACGCCGCGCTGACGTCCGGAACTTCCCGTCCATGCATCGAAGACCCTGGGCAGATAATTCACCAGCCAGATGCCCGAATGAATTTCCTTTGGTGCGAGCCGGTTGCTGGTGCCGGCGACAATGATGAGGCCTCCAGGTTTTAGCACGCGGTTGATTTCGCGCTGTACGTCCTGCAAGTCGTTCGCTTCGACATACTCGAGAACGCTGTTGCACACGACGTGGTCGAAAGTCGCGTCCGAGAAAGATAGTGGCGACGTCTCCTTGTAAGAGACGAGGTCGACTCGATCCGACATGCCGTACCGGGCCACGTTCTCGCGCGCAAGCTGCAAGGCAAAGGCATTGATGTCCACCCCGACGACGCGCGCGCCCAGCGCTGCGAGGACGATCGCAGTGGCCCCGTAGTTGCATCCGAACTCCAGCACCTTCGCTCCTTCCAGGGAACCGATTCCTGTTTCGAAGACATGCCTGCCGCGCTCCCATTCGTAGTCGAAATAGCCGCCAATCCAGGGATGATCAGGGTCCTTGCCAATAGACCTCACCAATTCGCGGAAACGCGCGTCGGCGAGAGCATCGACTACGCGAGGCTTCGCGTGATCCCGCTCGTATTTTCTTTCGGCTCCATCATCCATGAGACTGATGTTTTGCCCTGAAGCTGAAGCGATGTTGGCAGAACACGTGGGGATCGAGGAAGTGAGCGATAGAATCTGGCTCGTCACCTTCATGCACTACCACTTAGGATTCTTCGATCATGAGGCATGCCGCCTCGAGCCGGTCGACAACCCCTTCGCGCCGAAAGTGTTACCCATGTCTCCGGTATAAACCGTTACCTATGTCACCGGAATAGACCATGATTTTAATGGCGTCCCCACGGGGAAACCAACGGGACTACCCGAAGACCGTTGCAGGTCAGTGACCTACGCGCCGCGCCTCACGCCATCTTGTACCAGTGAGATGTACCATGAAAACGGAGCGGACTCACAGGAAGTAGGCACTGAAGGCATTCGCCGGCACGGCCCGTTCGACGGCACGGCCGTTCTCGTGCCCTGATAATGTCGTCAGCGCAGGTTATCTTCCCGAGCCATGAACGCCCACACTCTCACGCCGGAAATGCTGGAAAAGATGGATGCCTATTGGCGGGCTTCCAACTATCTTTCGGTCGGCCAGCTCTATCTCTACGACAATCCTCTCCTGAGGGGGCCGCTGACGCTCGCCGACGTCAAGCACATGCTTCTGGGACACTGGGGAACGACTCCCGGCCAAAACTTCATCTACGTGCACCTGAACCGGGTCATCAAGAAGTACGACCTCGACATGATCTACGTCTCGGGTCCCGGGCACGGGGGTCCCGCCGTCGTCAGCAACACGTACCTCGAAGGTACCTACAGCGAGATATATCCCGACATAAGCCAGGATGAGCGCGGACTGCGCAGACTGTTCGTTCAATTCTCATTTCCAGGGGGAATTCCGAGTCATGCGTCGCCGGAATGCCCGGGCTCGATCCATGAAGGCGGAGAGCTTGGATATTCACTCAGCCATTCGTTCGGTGCGGCATTCGACAATCCCGATCTCATCGTCGCCTGCGTTGTTGGCGACGGCGAGGCGGAAACGGGTCCGCTGGCAACCGCATGGCACTCCAACAAGTTCCTGGATCCCGTCACCGACGGCGCGGTGCTGCCGATTCTGCATCTCAACGGCTACAAGATTGCGAATCCAACCATCCTTGCCCGCATCACGCGCGAGGAATTGGAGCAGCTGCTGCGCGGCTATGGATGGACGCCCTACTTTGTCGAAGGTCACGAACCCGCGCTGATGCACGAGGCCATGGCTGCGACGCTCGACGCGGCCGTGGAACAGATCCGATCGATCCAGCGGTCCGCCCGCCTAAGCGGCAATACCACGCGCCCGCGCTGGCCCATGATCGTCCTGGATTCGCCGAAAGGGTGGACCGGACCCAAAGTGGTGGATGGCCTCCGTATCGAAGGCACGTTTCGGTCGCATCAGATCCCTCTCGCCGTATCATCCGCGACACCGCCGGAGCACCTCAGGATGCTGGAGGACTGGCTGAGGAGCTACCGACCGGAAGAACTCTTCGACGACCGCGGCCGCCTGATCCCGGAACTGCGCGAACTGGCACCCAAGGGCGATCGGCGCATGGGTGCCAATCCCCATGCAAACGGCGGAATTCTTCTGCGCGACTTGCAGATGCCCGATTTTCGCGACTATGCCGTCGACGTCCCGTCGCCCGGAATCCGCGGCATCGGCGACACGCATGTGCTCGGACGATTCCTGCGCGACGTGACGAAGCTAAACGCCGAGCAGCGAAATTTTCGCGTGTTCGGCCCCGATGAAACGCTGTCGAACGGACTCGAAGCCGTCTTTGAAACGACGAATCGCCAGTGGGAAGGCGCGACTGACGCGGGCGACGAATTTCTCGCGCGCAGCGGTCGTGTGCTGGAAGTGCTCAGCGAGCATCAATGCGAGGGTTGGCTGGAGGGTTACCTGCTTACCGGGCGGCACGGAATCTTTGGCTGTTACGAGGCATTCATCCATATCGTCGATTCGATGTTCAATCAGCATGCAAAGTGGCTGAAAGTGACTTCGAAGCTTCCGTGGCGACGCAAGATTGCCTCGCTGAACTATCTGCTTGCCTCGCACGTCTGGCGCCAGGACCACAATGGCTTCACGCACCAGGATCCAGGCTTCATCGACCACGTCGCGAACAAGAAGGCCGAGATCGTGCGGATTTACCTCCCGCCGGACGCGAACTGCCTGCTTTCCGTCATGGACCACTGTCTGCGCAGCCGCCATTACGTCAATGTCGTGATCGCAGGCAAGCACCCGGCGCCGCAGTGGCTGACGATGGACGCCGCCGTCAAACATTGCAGCGCGGGAATCGGCACCTGGGAATGGGCGAGCAGCGATCAGGGCGCCGAACCCGACGTGGTCATGGCCTGTTGCGGTGATGTTCCGACGCTAGAAACGCTCGCTGCGGTCTCCATCATGCGCGCGCATTTGCCCGAGCTGCGGATTCGGGTGGTCAATGTCGTCGACCTCATGAAGCTGCAGCCGCAAAGCGAGCATCCCCATGGACTGAGCGATGCCGCGTTCGACGCACTCTTCACCCTGGACAAGCCAGTCATATTCGCCTTCCATGCCTACCCGTCGCTGGTTCACAAGCTGACCTACCGTCGAACCAACCACGGCAACATCCATGTCCGCGGCTACAAGGAGGAAGGGACTATCACGACGCCCTTCGACATGACGGTGCTGAACGATCTGGACCGCTTCCATCTCGTCATCGACACGATCGACCGCCTGCCGCAGACGGGCAGCAAAGGGGCCTTACTGAAGCAGCAGCTCAGGGACAAGCTGATCGTGCACAAGGAATATATCTGCAAGCACGGCCAAGACCTCCTTGAAGTCCGTAACTGGCAATGGGGCGCGCATGCTGGTTCCTGGTCGCCCGCTACTTGATCAACGTGACCGGGACCTGGACCATGTGGATAACCTTGGTGGCGACCGAACCGATCACCAGGTTGGCGAGCGAACCCAGGCCGCGGGTTCCCATGATGATTGCTTCGCACTCGGCGTCGAGTACTTGCTGCGCGATTTCGTTTCCCGGTGAACCGACGCGAGTGCCTACCCGGTATGGAATATGCAAGGCGTCGAGAATCTGCGTTGCGGGTTGCATGACGAGATCGGAGTAACCGGATTGCCAGCGGGCAATTTCCTCTTTAGACAGGGCATCGTGCACCTTCTGTGGCAAAGGATCCTGGACATTCAGCAATTCCAGTACCACATTGCGGAGTTCCTTCGCCAGCGATGCTGCGTATCGCACAGCTCGTAGTGCGTTGTCCGAGCCGTCGACCGGGACCAGTATTCTTCTCACGCGAATTTCCTCTGGAAAGCGTTGATCGGTGGCGGTCGATACCACACGGTGAATGACCAACTCCTCGCACTCGATGCATTCAGCCTCACTCTACCCAGTGTCGGCTACCTGATTGGGCTCATCATCTTTGGGATCGCGGGATACGTCGCCTGGCGGTACGGCAAGAAGATGTCCCTCCCGACGACCAAATGGATGGGCGTTCGTGTCTATTTAGACACAATCCAGACACAGGCACCAAACCCATGAAAGTTAACACATTGATTTTAATGGCGTCCCCACGGGGATTCGAACCCCGGTTACCGCCGTGAAAGGGCGATGTCCTAGGCCTCTAGACGATGGGGACGAGGCAGGTGGTGCGAGAAACGGATGGTGGAGCTAAGCGGGATCGAACCGCTGACCTCTTGCATGCCATGCAAGCGCTCTCCCAGCTGAGCTATAGCCCCACAGCTGACCGGCGATTATAGCGTTTGCCCAGAGTTCTAGGCAACCGACGGCACTACGTGGACGCAGCAAAGTGGCGTTGCGCGGTCGGTATCGCCGATCCGTTATCATCGGCTCGCTCTGTCGGAGTCGACCATGTCCTTACCCTCGCCAACCGCGCCGACGCGTGCCGTGCTCGCCGATCGTGTCGTGCTCGTCACCGGCGCGAGCGGCGGGCTGGGTCGCGTGCTTGCGCTGGCATGCGCGGGCCGAGGCGCGACGGTCGTGCTGCATGGGCGCAGCGTTCGCAAGCTCGAGTCCGTCTACGACGAAATCATGGCGGCGGGCCACGCCGAGCCTACTATCCTGCCGCTGGATCTGGTGACCGCCAAAGCCGACGACTTCGGCAATGTCGCCAGCGCGCTGCAGGCGCAACACGGGCGTCTCGACGGAATCATCCATACCGCGGTGCAACTCGGTTCGCTGGGTCCAGTCGAGCATCAGAGCTTCGATGGCTGGCTAGCGACGACACGCGTCAATCTGCTTGCGCCATTCGGCTTGACGCGGTCACTGCTGTCGCTGCTGCGCGCCGCGCCAAACGCGAGCGTAGTATTCACGCTGGACACCCGTGGCGAAGATCCTGCCGCCTACTGGGGCGCCTACGCCGTGGCCAAAGCGGGATTGTCGGCGCTGCTTCGCATTCTGGCCGACGAATGGGAGACCGTGCCAACGCTGCGCGTCAACGGCGTCGTACCCGGACCTATGCGTTCACCGTTGCGCGCGCAGAGTCATCCAGGCGACGACAATGCAAGATTGCCGCCGCCCGACGCTTTCGCACCGCTTTATCTGTACCTGCTCGACGGGCAGCCGAAATCCGAAAGCGGCGGAATCATCGACGCGTCGGCATGGCTGCGCTCGTGACTCGCGCTGGAGATCGCGCGTCGTTGCCGCGGCAGCGCACACGCAATTAACGGCTGGGATGGGCGCTTGCTTGATCCCGGCCGGAGGTTAGCCTGGCTAGCCTGAGCAGGACGCGCAGGCGACGAAAATCCTCCCGCGAAAGCATGTCTGGCAGCAATGCCAGCGTTCGTGCGCGACGACGTCCCGGCGCATGGAAAACAATCGTCGTAAGCAATGCGCCGACGTACGAATCATCCGCGATGACCCCCTCGACACAGCGTCCGCTGCGCTCCGTGCAGCGGATCTGGCGGTCGCTGCGCACGACAATTTCGGTGATCGCTCGAGGCGAAGAAAGCGTCACCCAACGCCACACACACTGCAGCGCATACATGCCGATCACCACCACCGTCCCCCCCTGCGCCCATGCAGGCAGGGGCAACCAAGCCACTAGCCCGCAGGTCGTAGTGGTCGCGACAAGGAGCGCCAGCGCCGCCATGCGCGAAGGTGCGAGCGGAGTGCGCACTGTCTGCAGGTCGGTCACTACGTTATTGCGCGCCATCCATGTCGCACGCGTCAATCAGCCAAACGGATGAGGCGTCTTGGGTTTAGGCCGTCGACGCTCGCGTGCCTTTCGCGAGGGCCAGCCAAGTCTCGACGACGGTATCCGGATTGAGCGACATGCTCTCGATGTGCTGATCGACCAGCCACTGGGCGAGGTCCGGATGGTCTGAGGGACCTTGCCCGCAGATGCCCGCATACTTGCCCGCCTTGCGACACGCAGTGATTGCCATCGACAGCATTGCCTTCACCGCGTCGTCGCGCTCGTCGAAGGTTGCGGAGATCGCGCCCCCGGCATCGCGATCCACCGCAAGCGTGAGCTGCGTCATATCATTTGAGCCGATCGA
Source organism: uncultured beta proteobacterium (assembly GCA_963816915.1). GTDB lineage: Bacteria > Pseudomonadota > Gammaproteobacteria > Burkholderiales > Casimicrobiaceae > PALSA-1003. Next base: position 443,295 of record CAWFMK010000001.1, on the reverse strand, counting down.
AAATCCATCGAAGTGCTCGAGGAAACGGTCGGCGAGAACGGCGTTCGACGGAATCTCGCACATCATGATCAGGCGCAATCCGTTTTCGCCTCGGCGCAACCCGTTCTCGGCGAGAAGATCGACGACTTCTTTCGCTTCGCCGAGCGTTCGCACGAACGGCACCATGACCTCGACGTTGTCGAATCCCATGTCGTCGCGCACGCGCTTGAGCGCCTGGCATTCGAGCTGGAAGCAGTCGTAGAATTCGGAAGCGATGTAGCGCGATGCGCCGCGAAAACCCAACATAGGATTTTCCTCGTGCGGCTCGAAGCGCGCACCGCCGAGCAGGTTGGAGTATTCGTTGGACTTGAAGTCCGAAAGACGCACGATGACTTTTTTCGGCCAGAACGCAGCCGCAATCGTCGCTACACCCTCGCAGATCTTGGCGACGTAGAACTCGGTCGGGCTCGCATATCCGCCGATGCGCTGCGCGATGTCGCGCTGGAGCTCGGCCGGCTGCGCGTCGTATCCGATCAGTGCCTTCGGGTGCACTCCCACGTTGCGATTGATGATGAATTCGAGGCGCGCCAGACCAACGCCTTCGTTGGGCAGGCGCTGGAACTCGAACGCGAGCTCCGGGTTACCGACGTTCATCATGATCTTGGTTGGCGCGGGAGGCATCTTGTCGAGCGCGACGTCGACGATGTCGATCGCGAGCAGACCTTCGTAGACATGACCGGTATCACCATCAGCGCACGATACGGTGACTTGCTGCGCCTCCTCGAGCACTTTGGTCGCATCGCCGCATCCGACGACGGCCGGAATGCCAAGCTCGCGTGCGATGATTGCTGCGTGGCAGGTGCGTCCGCCACGATTGGTGATAATTGCGCTCGCGCGCTTCATCACTGGCTCCCAGTCGGGATCGGTCATGTCCGTGACCAGCACGTCGCCGGCCTTCACGCGATCCATCTCGCTCGCGGACGCGATCAGGCGAACTTCTCCCTGTCCGATCTTTTGCCCGATGGCGCGGCCGCTGGCGAGCACCGCGGAGCGCTCGTTGAGCCGATAGCGGCGCAGATTCTCTCCCTGACCCGCACGTGATTTCACCGTTTCCGGCCGTGCCTGCAGGATGTAGAGATGGCCATCGATCCCGTCGCGCGCCCACTCGATGTCCATGGGACGGCCGTAGTGGCGCTCGATCGTGAGCGCGGTCCTCGCCAGCGCTTCCGCCTCGGCATCGCTGATCGAGAAACGGCTGCGCTCTTCAGGCGGCACCTCGAGCGTCGTCACGGACGCGCCCGCGCTCGACTGACGCGAATACACCATGCGGATCGCCTTCTCGCCGCGAGTCTTGCGCAGGATCGCAGGACGTCCGGCGTCGAGATTGCGCTTATAGACGTAGAACTCGTCGGGGTTGACCGAGCCTTGGACGACGGTCTCACCAAGACCGTACGCCGCGGTGATGAATACGACCTGATCGAACCCTGATTCGGTATCGAGCGTGAACATCACGCCGGCCGCCCCGACGTCGCTGCGCACCATGCGCTGAATCCCTGCCGAGAGCGCCACCTCAGCGTGTGGAAAATTCTGATGCACGCGGTATGCGATCGCCCGGTCGTTGTAGAGCGAGGCAAAAACCTTCTTTACGGCTTGAAGAACATTGTCTATACCATTGATATTAAGGAATGTTTCCTGCTGGCCCGCAAACGAAGCCTCTGGCAGGTCTTCAGCGGTCGCCGAGGAGCGCACGGCGACTGTCAGCGGCTCGGTACCCCCGCCCAGCACGGCGTAGGCATTGGAAATCTCATCGATCAGGGGCCGCGGCAGGTCGGCGTCCTCGATCCACTGGCGGATCTGCGCGCCGGTCTGCGCGAGCTGGTTCACATCGTCGACATCGAGGGTTCCGAGCGCGGCATCGATACGGCCTGGTAAGTCGGCGCTATCGAGAAATTCTCTGAAGGCCTGCGCCGTCGTGGCGAACCCCCCGGGAACGCGCACGCCCTGCGATGCGAGTTCCCCGATCATCTCGCCCAGCGAGGCATTCTTTCCACCGACCTGCGCGAGATCGGCCATGCGCAATGCATCCAGCGAAAGGACGCGTCGCGGTTCGCTCATTGCTTCGTTCTCCAACCGTGCAGCCGCGAGCAAGGCGCCGCGCGGTCGTCGCAATTTTAGCGTGACGGTCCGGCAGTCAGTTAATTTTGTGGCAGCACAACGTCGCACGCGAGACGCGCGACGTTCAGAACGTCGATCGCCGGACTAGTTGGGACCGGTGACGTCGTCGAGCACTTCGCCCCGGTTCTCGTTCATTTTCTGCATGAACGAATCGTCGGCGAGCTCTGCTTCCGGACCATCCGGGCGACGATGCTTGCTGCGAACCGCACGACGGAGGCTGCGGTAGAGATCCGGATGCGATTCCTTGAGGTAGCTGATGATCTCGAAGTCGACGCGCTTGACTTGAGACAAGTCGATCTGCTCGACGTGAACGAGCCGGAGCAGCTCGCGAACCGGCTTGGGCATCTCGCGCCCGCTCTCGTAGCGGGAGCCGCCACTTTGCGTGACGCCGATCTGGGTCCAGAACTGCTCCTGATTCAATCCCAGCCGCCGGCGTATTTCGCGCGGGTTCAGCACTCGGTCAAAGAGTTTCACGTTTTCTTCGTCTTGGTTATGGGCCTACCAAACTGCGACGCAGCGGACGGAGCCACGGCACCCTCGAAAGACGACATTGGCATAATTGTTTATCAAAGCTGGTTTAGATGCAAGGGTATCCGGCGAACGGCGGCCAAAAGCCGCCAAAAGGACACTAATTAGACCACATTGCGACGAACGGGCCCCGTTTCAAGACTGAAGGCGTCCCCGATCTTGCTAGAATAGCCTGCTTCGGGTGTCTTTTTGCCATTGGCTGGCCCCACTTCCTATGCCTCGCTACGACCTGCACAGCCATTCGACCTACTCCGACGGCCTACTCGCCCCGGCGGCGGTCGCGCAACGCGCCGCAGCTCGAGGTGTCAAGGTCTGGGCGCTCACAGACCATGATGAAACCGGCGGCCTGGCCGAGGCGCGGGCAGCCGCCGAGGAAGCCGGAGTTCGGTTCATTCACGGCGCAGAGCTATCGGTGAGCTGGAACGACGTTACGCTGCACATCGTGGCCCTGGGCATCGATCCCGCCTGCGCTGTACTGCAGGACGGCCTCGAGTCTATTCGGACCGGTCGCGACCGGCGCGCGCGGCAGATCGCGGCTTCCCTCGAAAGCGCCGGCATCGAGGGGGCGTACGAGGGTGCGGCCTGCTACGTCACCAACGAGCGCCTGATCAGCCGCACGCATTTCGCCCGCTTCCTGGTCGAACGTGGATACGTTTCCGACGCCAAGGCTGTGTTTCGCAATTACCTCACGGCGGGCAAGCCGGGCTACGTCAAACATGCGTGGGCTACCCTCTCGGATGCACTGGAATGGATCTCGACCGCGGGCGGGCAGTCGGTGTTGGCGCACCCGGGCCGTTATCCCATCGACGGCCGGCAGATGCGCGCGCTGCTCGCGGAATTTCGCGATCTCGGCGGCGACGCGATCGAAGTGCTGTCCTCGAGCCATACGCACGCACAGGCTGCCGAATACGCCCGCCATGCGCGGGTGTTCGGACTGCTCGCCTCGTCCGGATCCGACTATCATGGCCCCGGAGAGAGCTGGATCGATTTGGGCGACATGCCCGAGCTGCCGGCCGGAGTCCAGCCTGTATGGAAGGACTGGTGACAATGCCGGACCAGCGAACGGTTTTCTTTGTCTCCGATCGCACGGGCATCACCGCCGAGATGCTCGGCAACAGTCTGCTTTCCCAGTTCGAGGACATTCGCTTCGACCGCGAAACACTTCCATTCGTCGACACGCCGGACAAGATCGACGAGGTCGTGCGTCGCATCAATGCCCGCGCGCAAGGGCAGCAAAAGCGTCCGCTGATATTCAGCTCGATCGTAGACGAGGCGATGAGCGCGCAGCTCGCACGCGCCGATGCGCTGGTGCTCGATCTGTTCGGAACCTACATCGCGCCTCTCGAATCGGAGTTCGGGGCCAAGTCCTCGCACGCGGCTGGCCGCTCGCACGGCATCGCCAACAGCCACGAATACTTTGCGCGCATCGAAGCGATCAACTTCGCCCAGGCGCACGACGACGGCGCGTCGACGCGGGACCTTGCCAAGGCGCAGGTGATCCTGGTCGGGGTCTCGCGTTGCGGAAAGACGCCGACGACGTTGTACCTCGCGCTGCAGTTCGGGATACGCGCCGCCAACTTTCCGCTGACTCCGGATGACTTCGTCGATCACAAGCTGCCGCGCTCGGTACTGCCGCACCGCGACCGGCTGTTCGGCTTGACCATCGACGCCGAGCGGCTGTCGCAGATACGCGGCGAGCGGCGCCCGGGGAGCACGTACGCCAGTCTTGACAATTGCCGCTACGAGCTGCGCGAGGCAGATTCGCTGATGCGGCGCGAGAATATCCAGATGCTCGACGTGACCACCAAGTCCATCGAGGAGATCGCCACCACGGTCATGCACCGCGCCCACCTGCAGCGCCACGTCTACTGAGCGCGCGCGTCAAGCCCGTAGGATCGGATCGCGTTTTCGCCACGCACGGCGCTGCGCGCTTCGGGCGAAAGTCCGGCCAGCAGTTCGTCGGTGGCTGCGTTCCACCGCGCATAGCTCGCCGTCAGCGTCACGACCGGCCAGTCACTGCCCCAGATCACACGCTCGCTACCGAAGCAGTCCAGCACGTGGTCGACATAGCGGCGCAGCAACGGGACGCTCCACTTCGCGCCCGCTTCGGTTACCAGTCCCGAGAGCTTGCAGCAGGCCGTTGGATGCTTCGCGATCGCCGCGAGATCGTCGGCCCACGGCTGCCATTCGCCGTGCGCAACGCCGGGTTTCGCACAATGATCGACGATGACGGCGAGGTCGGGATGCTGGTCGAGCATGCGAAGCAGCGGCTGCAAATGCCGCGACTTGACCAGCGCATCGAAGCGCAGACCCAGCCCGGGCATCGCGGCAAGTGCTCGCTGCACCTCGGCTCGAAGTATCCAGCGTGCGTCGGGCTCATCCTGAAGCATCGGGCGCACACTCTTGAGCATGGCATTGCTCGCCATGCGTGCAAGCACATCGGGCGCATCGGCCGCCGTGAGATCGGCCCATCCGACCACGCCGCGCACCACGTCGGAATTCTGTCTGGCGACTTCGAGCAGGAACTGTGTCTCCTGCACTGTGGGCGCGGCCTGAACGAGCACGCTCGCATCGATGCCGGCATGCCGCAGCTGCGGACGCAGCTCGTCGAGGTCGAAGTCGCGATAGATGGCTTGCAGCGCCGCCGACGGACGCAGCCACCCATAGTCGCCGCGATCCAGGCGCCATACATGATGGTGCGCGTCGACTCGGATCATCGTTTCGTCCTCGGCTTCGATGCGGCGGCGTCGATCCATGCATGGTCGCGCGGGACGCTCCCGAAAGCGACGGCGCCGAAAATCGCCCTGGTCATCGATGCTATCCTAGCGGCCGTGTCCCGCCCACTCGAAGCGCCGTTGCCGTGCCGCCTGCTTTACGGCTCCCCCGAGCACGCATGACCGAACGCATTCGCGGCGTCTGGTGCGCTACCTTGACCCCGCTCGACGCCACGGGCGCTCCCGCCGCCCACACCCTCGCGATGCACGCGAAGCGGCTCTTCTCGGCGGGCGTCGACGGCATTGCGCTGTTCGGCACGACCGGCGAGGGCCAATCGTTTTCGGTCGCGCAGCGTCGAGAGGGACTCGATGCCCTGCTCGGCGCAGGCATTCCGGGGCAACGCATCGTCGCGGGCACGGGCTGTGCTGCGCTGGCCGACGCGATCGAGCTCACGCGGCATGCGATCAGCGTCGGTACGGCAGGGCAGCTCGTCCTGCCGCCGTTCTTCTTCAAGGGACTGAGCGACGAAGGCATCTACACGGGCTATGCACGGCTCATCGACGGCGTCGCCGATGCGCGATTCAGGCTCTACCTTTATCACATCCCGCAACTGAGCGGCGTCGCGATCCCCGCCGACGTGATCTCGCGACTGGCAACGACCTATCCGGGCATTCTCGCCGGCGTCAAGGACAGCGCAGGCAACCTGCAGCACACGCGAAGTCTGCTCGAGCGCTTCCGTTCGCTGTCGATCTTCGTGGGTCACGAGCCGCACCTGCCCGCAACGCTTGCCGCCGGCGGCGCCGGAACGATCTGCGGAGTCGCCAACCTCTATCCCAGGCTCATCCGGCGCTTGCACGACGCGCCGCAAGCGCGCGGAAGCGACGATCTCGCACGCGTGGAAGCGTTCGTTTCGCTGCTCGACCGCGTGCCCATATTCGCGGCTTTCAAGGCGCTGCTCGCGGAATTGAGTGGCGACCCGAGCTGGGAAACACTGTCGCCGCCGCTCGTGCCGCTCGATCGCGAAGCACAGCGCGCTTTCATAGCTTCGATCGCGCGCACGGGCATCGTCGCCGCTCGCGACGCTGCCTGATCATTCACTGGAGTACCGCATGAACGTCGCATTGCCCACCGAGGCCGAATTGACCGCGCTCGCCGCATTCGATACGCCCACTATATGCAACGCGCTCGAGCTGGTCGTGCCCGAGCGCCGAGGATATGGTTATACGACACGCGCCGCGGTGTGCGGATTTCCGGCGATGCGTCCGGTCGTCGGCTTTGCGCGCACGGTACGCATACGCGCTCGTCATCCTTCGGCGCTTCCCGCGGCCGAGCTTCGCCGCGCGCGCCATGAATACTATCGCTACATCGACAGCGGACCAAAGCCTTCGATCGTGCTTCTTCAGGACCTCGACGATGACGCGGGCTACGGCGCATTCTGGGGGGAGGTTCAATCGGCTATTCACCGTGGACTGGGCGCGCGAGCAGTCGTCACCGACGGCTCGGTGCGCGACATCGATCAATGGGCGCCCGACTTCCAGTTTCTCGCAGCGAAAATCGGGCCTTCCCATGCGTTCGTTCACGCGGTCGATTTCGGCGGCGAGATCGACGTCCTCGGCATGCACGTTGCCTCGGGAGACATCGTGCACGCCGACAGGCACGGCGCGGTCGTGGTACCGGCGAGCGCGGTATCGAGGCTTCCCGAGGCAGCCCAGCTGTTGGCGCGGCGTGAAGGCAGGATCCTTTCGGTCGCGCGTGCTCCGGGATGCACGGCAGACCTGCTGATGAAGGCGATCGGCGAAGCTGACCAGATTCATTAGCGCGGCCGCACCATGCGCCAGTCGGGTATCATTTCCGTCACACGCCGGCGATGCACGGCGCACTCGTATTCGCTATCTCAGGAGGAAAATCATGACCGACGACATTCGTGACGATGGCGCCGATTCGACGCGGCGTCGCCTGTTGCAGGCTGGAGCCGGCGCGCTTGCGCTCGGCGCGCTGCCGGGAGTCATGTCGCCGCGCGCGCAGGCACAGACAGCGTTCGACTGGAAGCGCTACAAGGGCGAGCCGATCGAGGTCCTGCTCGTGAAAAGCCCGCGCGGCGATCTGCTCACGAAGTATCACAAAGAATTCGAGGACCTGACCGGAATCAGCGTAGGCTCGGAGATGATTCCCGAGCAGCAGCAGCGGCAAAAGGCGGTGATCGAGTTCAACTCGGGCAATCCGAGCTTCGACGTCATTGCGCTTTCGTACCACGTGCAGAAGCGCCAATTCGCCAAGAACAACTGGCTCACCGACCTGCGGCCGATGCTTGCCGACAAGGCGGTTACCGATCCCAACCTGGACTTCAACGACTTCGCCAGGGGCGGGCTCAATTACGCGGTCGAGCCCGACGGCCGGGTCAACAGCCTTCCGATGAACCTCGACCCGTGGGTCGTCTATTACAACAAGGAGCTTTTCGACGCCAAGGGCATCGCTTATCCGAAAACCTTCGCCGAGATGACCGATGCCGCAGCGAAGCTAAACGACCCCGGCAAAGGTGTTGCGGGCTTCGTCGGGCGCGGACTCAAGAACGCCAACGTGCCGGTGTGGACCAGCTTCCTGCTGGGATATGGCGGTGGGTTCGTCGACAAGAACGGCAAGCTGATGACCGACTCGCCGGAAGCCATCGAAGGCGCGAAGATGTACGCGCTGCTAATGTCGAAATACGGACCGGCGGGTGTGGCGGGTTACAACTGGAACGAATCGCAGAGCTTGTTTCTGCAGGGCAAGGCAGCGATGTGGCTGGATGGCATCGGCTTTGCACAACCGCTGGAGGATCCGACCAAGTCGCGCGTGGTCGGCAAGGTCGGTTACGGCGTCATGCCGGCGGGTCCGAAAAAGCAGGTCTCGGCGTTGTTCGGCGACGGCGAAGGCATTTCCACGTATAGCAAGCGCAAGGGGCCGTCGTGGTTCTACCTGCAATGGGCATCGAACAAGATGAACCAGACGCGCATGCTGCAGGCTGCCGCGGGCGCCCCGGTGCGCAACTCGGCCTATGCCGCCGCACAGAACGCATCGGACTTCAAGGCGCCGAAACAATGGGTCGAATGCATGCTGAAATCCGCGAGCATCGCCGAGCCGGGGTTGCCGGTGATCTCGCCGGTTACCGAGTTCCGCGACACCTTCGGCATCGCGCTCACCAACATGATCAACGGCGCCGATCCGGCCACCGAGCTTAAAAAGGCAACCGCAGAGTTTCAGCCGGTGCTGGACAAGAGCGAGAAAAGTTGAGGCGTCCACGCCGACGCCCGCGATGAACTCGGTATCTACGGCACGCCCAGGCTTCCTGGCGCGCCGGCAGCGCAGCTATGTGCTGTTCATTGTTCCTGCGCTCATGGTCGTCGGCGCGGTCATCATCTTCCCGTGGATGTTCACGCTGTGGATGAGCGCGTTCGACTGGAAAATCGGGTCGACGCCGCATTTCGTCGGCGCGGACAACTACGTCAAGCTGGCGACCAACACCCGTTTTCACGAGGCAGTCGGCCACACACTCTATTTCACCGTGCTCGCGGTGATCTTTCCGCTCATCTTCGGCATCGTCGCCGCGTTGATCTTTCACCGGGAATTTCCCTTTCGCGGCGTACTGCGCTCGATATTCACGATGCCCATGATGGCTACGCCGGTAGCGGTGGCGCTGGTGTGGACGATGATGTTCCACCCGCAGCAGGGCGTGCTCAACTACCTGCTGTCACTGATCGGGCTTCCGCCCTCGTTGTGGGTCTATTCGCCGACGCTGGTGATTCCGAGCCTGGTGCTGGTGGAAATCTGGCACTGGACGCCGCTCGTAATGCTGATCGTGCTCGGCGGCCTGGCGGCGCTCCCGATCGAGCCCTACGAGAGCGCGCGTCTCGATGGCGCGTCGGAGTGGCAACTGTTTCGGTACATCACGTTCCCGCTGGTGGCACCGTTCATCGTCGTGGCCGCGGTCATCCGCACCATCGATGCGATCAAGGCCTTCGACACGATCTACGTCATCAGCCAGGGGGGCCCGGGGACCGCCTCGGAAACCATCAATCTCTACCTGTACCTGCAGGCGTTCGCGTTCTACAACGTCGGCAATGCCTCCGCGGTGGTGGTCGTATTCTTCGCGCTCATCCTCGCGCTGGCTATGCTTCTGCTCTACGTGCGTCAGCGGACCAAGTGGACATGATCGCCTTGACGTCCGCCTCGCAATCACCGCTGGCGCGCAGAGGGCGTCTGCGTCGCGCGCTGCGCAAGATCGGTTTCTGGCTCTCGGTCGTAGTGATCGTGTCGCCAGCCGTCATGGTCTTCCTGTGGATGCTATCGCTGTCGCTCAAGAACGAGATCGACAACCTCGCCTATCCGCCGGTCTTCATTCCAAGCCCACCGACGCTGTCCAACTTCGTGCAAGTCTTCGCCGACAACTCGATGGGACTCTATTTCTGGAACAGCGTCGTCGTATCGGGACTCGGCACGCTGATCGCGCTGCTGGTCGGCGTTCCCGCCGGATACGGCATTGCACGTGCGCATGCGCACAAGCTCACGGTGATGATCCTGATCGCGCGCATGACCCCGGCGCTGTCGTATCTGATCCCCATGTTCACGGTATTCCAGTTCCTGGGCCTCAACAACACGCTGACCGCGCTCGTGATCGCGCATCTCGTGATCACCGTGCCCATCGTCGTCTATATCATGGCGGGCTACTTCGAGACGCTGCCCAGGGAGCTCGAGGAAGCCGCGCTGATCGATGGAGGCAGCGTGTGGACAACGTTTCGTTACGTGGCGCTGCCCCTTGCCCGACCCGGCATCGTCGTCGGCACCATCCTGTCGTTCATTTTTTCCTGGAACAATTTCGTTTTCGGGGCGGTCCTCGCAGGAAGGGCGACGCGAACGCTGCCGGCAGCGGTCTACAACGTCCTCACTTTCGAGCAACTCGCCTGGGGCCCGCTGGCAGCTGCCGCGCTGGTGGTCACGATTCCGGTGCTGTTGCTGACCATAGTGATCCAGAAGGAAATCGTCGTCGGCATGACCGCCGGCGGCGTGAAAGGCGCTTGAACCAATGCTCAAGAACATTCATCCCCTGCTTCACGCGGATCTTCTGCATGCGCTGGCGGCGATGGGCCACGGCGACGAGCTCGTTATAGTCGACGCCAACTTTCCCGCAGCCAGCGTCGCCCGTCGCGTGATCCACCTGCCGACCCTCAAGGCCAGTGACGCGCTCGAAGCCGTACTCACGGTATTTCCCATCGATGTATCGGTCACGCCCGCAGCGCTGACCATGAAAGTCGCCGGCGATGCCGCGGCGATACCTGAGCCGGTGCAAGAATTCAGCCCGGTGCTCGAGCCTCACATGCCGTTGTCGTCGCTCGCCAGCCTGGAGCGCGAGGCGTTCTACGAGCGCGCGCGAAGCGCGTTCGCCATCGTGCGCACCGCAGAGCTGCGGCGCTACGGCAACATCCTGCTGGTCAAGGGCGTCGTCAACCGCTATCCGGTGAGCTGAGCCGGCGCATGGTCGTCGTTTTCGGCTCGATCAACGTCGACCTGGTCAGCGCCGTCGCGCGCTTTCCCGATTCCGGCGAAACGGTCGCCGGCAACCACTTTGCGACGATGCCGGGAGGCAAGGGCGCCAACCAGGCGCTCGCCGCAGCTCGATCCGGAGCCAGCGTCCGCATGTTCGGCGCCGTCGGTCAGGATGTGTTCGCCGATCTCGCACTGGCCAATCTGATCGACGCGGGCGTCGATACGCGCGGCGTGGGGCGGGCATCGATCGCGACCGGTTGCGCCACGATCCTCGTCGACGGACTTGGCCAAAATCGCATCGTGGTCGTCGCCGGGGCCAATGCCCATGCGGATCCGCTGGGGGTGCCTGCCGATGCGCTCGGCGCCGACGCCACGCTCGTCCTCCAGCAGGAGGTTCCGGCACTCGCCAACGCGACGATCCTTGCACGCGCGCGCGTCGCCGGATCGCGCGTGCTGCTCAATGCCGCGCCTTTTCATCCGGTCCCCATGGAGTTGCTGCGGGATGTGAGCGTGCTTGTAGCCAACGAAACCGAGGCAGCCGCACTCGCTCGCATGTTCGGTTGGCCGGAAGCCGCCCGAGACTTCGCGCGGGCCGCCTGCGCGGATCTGACCCGTACCGCAATTGTCGTGACACTCGGCGCCGACGGAGCGCTATGGCGCGATTCACAACACGCCCTGTGTGCAACCGCCCCTGTTGTCCCGATCGTCGATACCACCGGCGCCGGCGACGCCTTCACCGGCGCGTTGGCCGCGGCGCTGGACGCCGGAGCGGTGCCCGAGGTTGCGCTCGCGCGCGCAATTGCGGCGGGTACGCTCGCATGCACAGCGCACGGCGCGCAGGGCGGATGTCCATGGCGCGGCGCGATCGATGCATTCGCGAACACAGTTGCGGTAAATACGGCCTGATCCTGCTACAATTATGCGATCGTCATTAAAAAAGCCATGACCTCATGCTCAAGCGAATCCTCTTCTGTGTACTACTACTCACGGCGTTGCGCGTCGATGCAACCGACTACACGGACATCTGGTACCTCCCGGCCGAGTCGGGGTGGGGCGCCAACGTCGTGCAGAGCGATAAATTCCTGTTCGTTACCTTTTTCATCTACGGTGCCGACAACAAGCCCACGTGGTACACCGCACAACTCACGCTTGATGCAAGCGGAAACTACAATGGCAAGCTCTACGCGACCACCGGTACCTACTACGCCATGCCGTGGAAAGCGTCCGACCTCACGCAGGCCGAAGTTGGCACGGCGTCGTTCCAGCCGACCAGCCCCTATACCGCCAACCTCATCTGGATCGTGACGGCAGGTCAGATAACAACGGCGAAGGCGATACAGCGGCAGTCGCTTACGCAGATCACGATCGGAGGCTCGTATGTGTTCGCGCAGTCGGGCGTCTATTCCAGTTGCCCCAACCCCGCCAACAACGGCGCCTACAGCGACTTTGGTGGCCTTCAGGTCAACCAATCCAGCAGTGGCGCAGTGGTATTTACCTTCACTTACCAGAACCTTACGTGTACGTTCTCCGGAACATTGACACCGTTCGGCAAGCTCTATGTGATGCCGGCGACCGCCTACAAATGTTCCGACGGAACAGATACCCAGGCGTCGATGGGAGAAATCACCGCTACCGCTTTGGGCTTCGAGGGCCGGTTTTCAGCGCCCGTGTCCAGCGGCGGGTGTCGCGAAGACGCAACGTTCTCGGGCGTTCTACATTGAGTTTCCCGCCCGACTAGGCGTGCGCGCGCCGTCAGCAGGTGGACAGGTTTGTGTGCTAGCATCCGCGCGCCCTGCTTCAAGTGGAGCGCGCCATGCTGAAACGTCTGTTTCTCGTCGCCTCTCTTCTGGTTGCATGCTCCGCGCAGGCGCTCGAGTACACCGACGTATACTACGACACCGCCGAGTCAGGCTGGGGCGTGTTCCTAGTGCAAAGCAATACGTTCCAGTTCCTCGCATTTTTCATCTATGGGCCCGACAACAAGCCGACCTGGTAGACCGCCCAGCTGACCGATAACGGCGCCGGAGCCTATACCGGAACGCTCTACCTCACGAACGGCACGTTTTTCAATGCGCCATGGCAGGGCGTAACGCAGACCGCGGTGGGGACTGCCACGTTCACGCCGATCGACATCTATCACGCTACACTGACCTACACGGTCAATGGCGTGGGGACCGTCACGAGATCAACAGCGCCAGACGCTGACATCGTATGCGATGAGTGGCAACTATTCCGGGTCGATGTCCGGCGCGATCAGCGCATGTTCCGACCCGGCAAACAATGATCCTGCATTTCGCGGCAGGTACACGCTGGTCGTCACACAGGCTGGTGACGCGTCCGCAACGCTGATGTTCACTTTCGTCGATACCGCTCACACCGGCATGGTCTGCACTGTGTCAGGACCGCTGACGCACCTCGGAAGGCTCTATCAGATGGCCGGTACACTGGCGTGCACAGGGCCAGGACAGGATGGTGTTGTCCGGCCGGCAACCATCGATTCACTCCACCCGACCGGGCAAGGTATTGAAGGCAGGATGACCGCAGTGCCTGCCAACGGGTGCGTCGCTTCGCTTCATTTTGCGGCGGTGCTCAACGTCAATAACTAGCGACGGGTCGCCTGCTGCTGCCGCACGCATTCGAACAGGCAGACCGCGGTCGCGGCCGCCGCGTTGAGCGACTCAAACCTGCCGGGCATGGGAATCGTGAGCCGATGCGTGGCGGTATCGCGTAGCACGTCGGACACGCCGCTGCCCTCGTTGCCGATCACAATCGCAATGGGCGCACGCAGCCTCGCGGAGAACAGCGACTCTCCGCCTCGTGCCACCGTCGCGATCGTCGTGCCCTGGTATGCGCGCATCCATGCCGCGAGATCCACGTCTTCGAAAATGTCGAGGTGAAAGTGGCCGCCCTGCCCTGCGCGCAGCACCTTGGGCGACCATGCGAAAGCACAGCCCGCCGACATGTACACCTGCGCGACACCCGCAGCCGCGGCGGTGCGCACGATCGATCCGACGTTGCCCGGGTCCTGCACGTCCTCGAGGAGCAGACAGAAGTCTGCGGGCCCTGACGTAGATGGCACCGGCGCCGGCACCACAGCGACGACCGCCGTTTCGATCGGCAGCTGGGTGAGGTCGGCCCATCGCGATCCCGAAATGGAGAGCACGTGCGCAGGCGGCATGCGATCACGCAGCCGGCGCATGCCCGGATCCTCCACGCCTCCTTCGAGCACGACGACGGTCTCCGGAGGACCGTGCCGATCGAGATACGCATCGACCAGATGGAAGCCTTCGAGCACGCAGCGCGCTACCTTGCGCCGTTCGCGCGACGATGCGAGAAGGCGCATGACCTGCTTGAGGCGGGGATTGTCAGGCGAGGTGATGCGCGGCATGGCTGGCCAAGATCGCGGCAACGGGGTGCGCTAGGCGGATCCGCTGCTGCGACTCCGATGGCAGATTATTTCGCCGGGGCGGGCGCGACTCTCGGCACTTCAGTCGGGCGCGGATTGACCGGCAGCTGAAAAAAGACTTCGTCGCTGCGGATCATGCCCAGCTCCGAGCGCGCGCGCTCCTCGATCGCTTCGTATCCCTGTTTCAGGTCGCGTACATCGGCGTCGAGCGCAGCGTTGCGGACCGCGAGAGCATCATTTGTTTTTTTCTGTGCCTGGACCTGGCGGTCGAGCTCGTGCACTCGCAGCCACCCGCCCCTGCCCAGCCAGATCGGATATTGCAGGGCGAGGATCAGGACTGTGAATAGGCCGGCGAGGACGCGCAAGGCTATCTACAGTTGATGGAAGGCCGCACGGCCGGGGTAGCTGGCGACATCGCCCAGGTCTTCTTCGATTCGCAGCAGCTGGTTGTACTTGGCGACGCGATCGGAGCGCGACAGCGATCCGGTCTTAATCTGGCCCGCGTTGGTGCCCACCGCGATGTCGGCGATCAGGCTGTCCTCGGTTTCTCCGGATCGGTGCGAGATGACCGTCGTGTAGCCGGCGCGCGTGGCCATGCTGATCGCGGCGAAGGTCTCGGTCAAGGTGCCGATCTGGTTGATCTTGATCAGGATGGAATTGGCGACGCCCTTGGCGATCCCCTGTTTCAGGATCGTGGTATTGGTGACGAAAAGGTCGTCGCCGACGATCTGCACCTTCTTGCCGAGCCGGTCGGTGAGCAGCTTCCAGCCATCCCAATCGCCTTCCGCCATGCCGTCCTCGATGGAGATGATCGGATATTTGTCGACCCACGTCGCGAGATAGTCGACCATCTGCGACCGGGTGAGCTTCGCGTGCTCCGACTCGAGCTCGTAGAGGCCGTCGCGGTAATACTCCGAGGCTGCGCAGTCGAGCGCCAGCGCGATGTCGGTGCCGGCGGTGTACCCGGCGGTGTCGATCGCCTCGAGCAACATCTGCAGCGCCGACTCGTTGGAGGGAAGATCGGGCGCGAAGCCGCCCTCGTCACCAACGGTCGTGGGCATCCCCTTGGCGTCGATCAGCTTCTTTAGTGCGTGGAACACTTCGGCGCCGTAGCGCAGCGCTTCGCGAAACGTCGGCGCGCCCAATGGCACGAGCATGAACTCCTGCATGTCGACGCTGTTGTTGGCGTGCGCGCCGCCGTTGATGACGTTCATCTGCGGCACCGGCAAGGCCATCTCGCCCGCCCCACCCAGATAGCGGTACAACGGCAGCGTCGATTCCTCCGCCGCCGCCTTGGCGACTGCGCACGAGACCGCGAGGATCGCATTCGCACCGAGCCGCGACTTGTTTTCGGTGCCGTCGAGATCGATCATGGTGCGGTCGACGAACGCCTGCTCGGACGCGTCGAGACCGATGATCGCCTCGCAAATCTCGGTATTGACGTTCTCGACAGCCTTTTGCACACCCTTGCCGCCGTAGCGCGCAACATCTCCGTCGCGCAGCTCGATGGCTTCGCGGGAGCCGGTCGAGGCGCCTGAAGGCACCGCGGCGCGCCCGCTGATGCCGGACTCGAGCACGACGTCGGCTTCGATGGTCGGATTGCCGCGCGAATCCAGAATTTCACGTGCGATGACGTCGACGATGGCGCTCATGGGCAGTCGCTTCTAGTGGGATGATCGAAAATGGTGAAGGTTTTCGGCTTGCGAACCCGGAAGCGTCTCCGGTGCTCATTGGACCGCAACCATGAGGTCGGTCTCGGCGAATCTGCTTCGCTTCGCCGCGCGATCGATGTCCTGCAGGGTGCCCAGCAGTGCTCGCATCCGATCCAGCGGCCAAGCATTCGGTCCGTCGGAAAGCGCGTGCGCGGGATCGGGGTGCGTTTCCATGAAAATGCCGGCGACACCCGCGGCGACCGCGGCGCGCGCGAGCACCGGAACGAATTCGCGCTGCCCGCCGGAGGTCGCCCCCTGTCCGCCGGGCAGCTGTACCGAATGCGTCGCGTCGAATACAACGGGGCACGCGGTGGCGCGCATGATCGCCAGCGCGCGCATGTCCGAGACGAGGTTGTGATAGCCGAAAGACGCGCCGCGCTCGCAGACGAGGATGTTGTCTCTACCGCTCGCTTCGCGCGCCTTGGCGACGACGTTGGCCATGTCCTCGGGCGCGAGAAACTGGCCCTTCTTGATATTCATGGGCTTGCCGGACGCGGCGACCGCGCGGATGAAATCGGTCTGCCTGCAAAGAAAGGCCGGCGTCTGCAGCACGTCGACCACTGCAGCGACCTCAGCGACCTCGTCCTCGTCGTGCACGTCGGTCAACACTGGAACACCGATCTGTCGCTTGACCTCGGCCAGCACGCGCAAGCCTTCCTGCATGCCCGGTCCGCGATAGGACTTCGACGAGCTGCGATTGGCCTTGTCATAAGACGACTTGAAAATGAAAGGCATCGCCAGTTCGGCGCACATTTCCTTGAGCTGGCCCGCGACATCGATCTGGAGCTGCTCGGATTCGACGACGCAGGGTCCCGCGATCAGAAACAGAGGCCGGTCCAGGCCGGCCTCGAATCCACAGAGCTGCATCGGAAGACCGCGCTCAGGCGACCAGCTGCGGTCGCGTTCGCAGGGAATCGCCACGTAAGCCGCGGTGGCGCGCCAGTGCGGCGTTGACGAAAGCTATGAACAGGGGATGTCCCCGCCGCGGATTGGACGTGAACTCGGGGTGATACTGACATCCAAAAAACCACGGATGATCCGCGAGCTCGATCATTTCGCAAAGATCTCCAGCGACCGAGCTCTTGGTCCAGGCGCCGACGGTAAGCCCGGCAGCCTCTAGTCGCGGCAAATAATGGTTGTTCACCTCGTAGCGATGGCGGTGACGTTCGGACACGGTGGTCGTTCCGTAGATGCGGTTTGCCAGCGAACCCGGAACCACTTCGCACGGCTGCGCGCCGAGTCGCATGGTGCCGCCCATGTCGGAGGACTGGTCGCGGCGCTCAACGCTGCCGTCACGGTTCTGCCATTCGCTGATCAGCGCGACCACCGGGTGCGGCGCGTTGGCTTCGAATTCGGTGCTGTTGGCGTCGGCCAAGCCCGCCTTGTGGCGCGCGTACTCGATCACGGCGAGCTGCATGCCGAGGCAAATTCCCAAGTATGGAATATTGTGCTCGCGGGCATACTGGATCGCGCGGATCTTGCCTTCGACGCCGCGCTTGCCGAACCCGCCGGGCACCAGGACCGCATCCATATCACCCAGGCAGCCTACGCCATCTCGCTCCACGACCTCCGAGTCGACGTAGTGGATCACGACCTTGCTTCGCGTATGGATCCCGGCGTGCGTGAGCGCTTCGGAAAGCGACTTGTACGATTCGGTAAGGTCGACGTACTTGCCGACCATGGCGATGTTGACCTCGTGCTCGGGATGTACCAGCGCGTCCACCAGCTGGCGCCAGTTGGTGAGGTCGGCGGGCCGCGGCGAAAGGCTGAGCTTGCGGCACACGATCTCGTCGAGGCCTTCGGCGTGCAGCGCGCCGGGAATCTTATAGATGGAGTCGGTGTCGAGCGCGGGGATGACCGCCTCGGGCGCGACGTTGGTGAACAGCGAGATCTTGCGTCGATCGCTGTCCGGCACCGGCCGATCGGCTCGGCACAGCACGACGTCGGGCTGGATACCGATCTCGCGCAGCTCCTTCACCGAGTGCTGCGTCGGCTTGGTCTTCATTTCGCCTGCGGCTGCAATGAACGGGAGCAGCGTCAGGTGGATGTAGCAGACATTGTCGCGACCCTGCGTGATGCCCATTTGCCGGATCGCTTCCAGGAACGGCAGCGATTCGATGTCGCCCACCGTGCCACCCACCTCGACGACGGCGACCTCCGCATCGCCGGCGCCGCTGATGATCCAGTTCTTGATCTCGTCAGTAATGTGCGGAATCACCTGCACGGTGCCGCCGAGGTAGTCGCCGCGACGTTCCTTGCGGATTACGCTCTCGTAGATCTGGCCGGTCGTGAAGTTGTTGCGCTTGCCCATCTTCACGTCGGTGAAGCGCTCGTAATGCCCGAGATCGAGGTCGGTCTCCGCGCCGTCCTCGGTGACGAAGACCTCGCCATGCTGGAACGGACTCATCGTTCCAGGATCGACGTTGATGTAGGGGTCGAGCTTGAGATTGGTGACGCGGATGCCGCGGGAGGCGAGAATCGCGGCGAGAGAAGCGGCGGCGATGCCCTTCCCCAGCGAGGAAACGACGCCGCCAGTCACAAACACGAACTTGGTCATGGGCGACAAGTTCCGGAAATTCGCAGTTTACCGGAACGTGACCTGCGAAACAATCGCGAACGCAGACGGGTGCGCGATTGCAGACAGGCTACGACCCGCTGTCACGGCGTGGCTGAAAGGCCGCGGCGCAGCCGAGCAATGGTGCGCTCACGCCCCACGAGCGCGAGCACTGCGTCGATGGGAGGCGTTTGCAGCACTTCCGCGACCAGTGCGCGAACCCCCATCATCACTTGTGGCGGCTTCACCCCGTGCTTCACCGCGACCGACTTGATCGTCGCGGCGATCGTCTCGCGTTCCCAATCGATCGTCTTGAACGCGTCGATGACCTCAGGAAGCGCTGCCTTGAACGCGTCGGTCATCTGAGCGCTGAACTTGTTGGCAACGGCCGACCAGTCGCCTGGCTCCTTGTAGAAATAATGCGCTGCATCCGCCATTTCGGAGAGCGTCGTCGCGCGATCGCGCAGCAGTGCCGCAACCGCGGCGGGATCGGGCCCACGGGGCACATCAAGATTTGCGGCTTCGAGAAAGGGACGAAGCTGCGCGCCCAAATCCTGCTCAGAAAGCCGCTTGAGGTGCTCGTGATTCACCCATGCCAGCTTTTCCGGATCGAAGCGCCCCGGCGACGTCGACAGGCCCGCGAGATCGAACCACGATACGAACTGCTCGCGCGTGAATATCTCCTCGTCCCCGTGCGCCCAACCCAGCCTTGCCAGATAGTTCACGACCGCGTCGGGGAGATAGCCTTCGTCGCGATACTGCAGCACGCCGCGCGCACCCGAGCGCTTGGACAGCTTGTCGCCTTCCGGCGTAAGCACAGTCGGTAAGTGCGCGTACACCGGCGGCGTGCCACCCAGCGCGCGAATCATGTTGATCTGGCGTGGCGTGTTGTTGACGTGATCGTCGCCACGTATGACGTGATCGATGCGCATGTCGAGATCGTCCACGACCACGCAGAAATTGTAGGTCGGGGTTGTGTCGGAGCGCGCGATGATCAGATCGTCGAGCTCGTCGTTGGCGATCTCGATGCGTCCCTTGACCGCATCGTCCCAAGCGACCGAACCGTGCAGCGGATTTCTAAAGCGCACCACCGGCGTGACTGCCGGCGGTGTCGGAAGGGTCTTCCCCGGTTCGGGTCGCCAGCGACCGTCGTAGCGCGGCTTTTCGCCGCGCGCCTGCTGCTGCGCGCGCAACTGCTCTAGCTCCTCGGCGGACATGTAGCAGTGGTACGCACTGCCTTCGGCGAGCATGCGCACGATGACCGCGTGGTAACGGTCCATGCGCTGCGTCTGGTAATACGGACCTTCGTCGTAATCCAGACCCAGCCACGCCATGCTGTCGAGAATCGCCTGCACGGCCTCCTGCGTCGAGCGCTCCGCGTCGGTGTCTTCGATGCGGAGGATGAAGGTACCGCCGTGCTTGCGCGCAAAAGCCCAGGGGTAGAGCGCCGAGCGGATGTTGCCGAGGTGCAGAAACCCCGTCGGACTAGGTGCGAAACGGGTGCGCAGCGTCATGCGCTCCACGCCTTGATCGACGCCTTCGCCGGTTGCCAGCGCAGGTCCAGCGTGGTCGGCGTCGCCGGATTCGTGGTTTCCATGGCCACGCTCAGCGGACCGGGGGTGTGGCCGTGCGACCAGAAGCGGGCGACGCGACGCGCCTCGGCCTCGTTCGCGTTCACCGGGAAGGTGTCGTAGTTGCGGCCGCCCGGATGGGAAACGTGATACGTGCAGCCGCCGATCGCGCGCCCCGCCCACAAGTCGACCAGGTCGAAGGTCAGCGGCGCGTGGACCCCGATGGTCGGATGCAGCGCCGACGGCGGAGCCCAGGCGCGAAAGCGCACGCCGGCGACGTACTCGCCCGGAACGCCGGTCGGCGTGAGCGGCAGAGCGCGTCCGTTGCAGGTGACCGCGTGCCGGCCGCGGCATCATGCCGTCGACCTTGACCTGCAGGCGCTCGACCGAAGAATCGACGTAGCGAGCGGTGCCGGTGCCGCTCACCTCCTCGCCCATCACGTGCCAGGGCTCGATGGCCTGCCGCAGCTCGATCGTCGACGCCGTCGCAGTCGACGCGTGCCGAAGCGCGGGAAAGCGAAATTCGATGAATGGCGCGAACCATTCGAAGCGAGAAGCGGATAGCCGAAGGCGTCGAGCTCGTGCGACGACGTCGCGGATGTCGGCGGTCACGAAATGCGGCAGCAGCCAGCGGTCGTGCAGCGCGGTGCCCCATCGGATCAGACGTCCGCGATACGGCTCGCTGCCAGAAACGCGACACCAGCGATCGCAGCAACAGCATCTGCACTGCGCTCATGCGCGCGTGCGGCGGCATCTCGAAGGCGCGGAACTCGAGCAGTCCCAGTCGCCCGGTCGCAGTGTCCGGCGAGTAGAGCTTGTCGATCGAGAACTCCGCGCGGTGCGTGTTGCCGGTGAGATCGATCAGCAGATTGCGCAGCAGCCGGTCGACGAGCCACGGCGGCGCCTCGGTCCTGGCCGTCGCCGTGCTTGCGCGTGAGCTCCTGGAACGCGATCTCGAGCTCGTAGAGGCGATCGTCGCGCGCCTCGTCGACGCGCGGCGCCTGGCTGGTCGGCCCGATGAACGTTCCGGAAAACAGGTACGACAGCGACGGGATGGTTCTGCCAGTACGTGAACAGGCTGCGCAACAGGTCCGGACGGCGCAGGAGCGGGCTGTCGGAGGGCGTGGCACCGCCGAGTGTCACGTGGTTGCCGCCGCCGGTGCCGGTATGGCGGCCGTCGAGCATGAATTTCTCGGTGCCGAGACGCGTTTGCCGTGCCTCCTCGTACAGCGTCGTCGTTGTGGCCATCAGCTCGCGCCACGACGACGCGGGATGGATGTTGACTTCGATCACGCCGGGATCGGGCGTCACGTTGAGCACGCGCACGCGCGGGTCGCGCGGCGGCGTGTAGCCCTCGATCGCGACCGGCGCGCCGACATCGCGTGCCGTGTCCTCGATCGCGGCGAGCAGCGCCGCGTAGTCCTCGATGCGCTTCAGCGGCGGCATGAACACGTAGAGATGCCCGCGCGCACCTGCACGGTCAGCGCAGTCTTGACCACCTCGCGCGGCTTGCCTCCGCGCACGCGACCGCGGCGCCGAGCCGAGCTCGCTGCGCGCGGCGAGCGCGGCGCGCGGCGCGAAAGGATCGACCGGGTGCTCGACATCGGCATCCTCGGGCAGCACGTCGGGCAGCGATGAAAGCGGCAGGCGCAAACCCAGTGGCGAATCGCCACGCTACCGCATAGAGGCGCTCGCGACGAAGCGGCCAGGCGCTCGACTCCCACGCGCTCGCTACGGCCACCGATTGCTTGTCCGCGCCCTCGACGGCAGCTGCCTTCAACGGCAGGACGAAACCGGCGGGCTTGTCCAAGCCGGCGAGCAACGAGCGTGCGAGCCGCGCGCGCTCGCCCGGCAGCGACAGATCTGCCTTCAGCGGGTCGACGTTGTCGGGCAGCGCCGCCTCCTCGAGCAGGAGCTTGGGCACGTCCTCGTACGCGGTGATGACCAGCGTCGGGCGGAAGCCCGAGCCGTCGCGCCAGCTCACGGGTGAAGGCCGCGCGCCGTCGCGAGCCCGGTCGATCCTTCGCTTCGCGGGTTCGGCGATCAGGGCCGGGTCGCGCCACAGGGGCTCGCCGTCGGTGCGCCAGTACACGCCGAGCGCCCAGCGCGGCAGCGGCTCGCCGGGATACCACTTGCCCTGTCCGTCGTGCATGAATCCACCGTGTGCAAAGCGTGTCCTTGAGCCGGCGAAGCAACGCCTCGGCGAGCTCGCGCTTTTTCGCGCCGAGCGCTGCGGTGTTCCATTCGACACCGTCCATGTCGTCGATCGACACGAAGGTGGGCTCGCCACCCTGCGTCAGGCGCACGTCGTGCGCCGCCAGGTCGGCGTCGACACGCTCGCCCGAGCGCATCGATCGCGGCCCACTGCGCCTCGGTGTAAGGCTTGGTGACGCGCGGATCCTCGTGCACCCGCGTGACGGTCATGACGACGTCGAAGGCGGTGTTGCATACGTCGGTGAACCCGACGACCGGCGCGGCATTGCCCGGGTCGGCGGTGCAGGCCAGCGGAATGTGGCCTTCGCCGGCGAGCAATCCGGACGTCGGATCGAGTCCGATCCAGCCGGCGCCGGGAAGATAGACCTCGGCCCACGCATGCAGATCGGTGAAGTCGCGTCTCGGTGCCCGACGGGCCCGTCGAGCGGCTTCACGTCGGCGACCAGCTGGATGAGGTAGCCCGACGCGAAGCGCGCGGCAAGGCCGAGATGGCGCAGGATCTGCACCAGCAGCCACCCGGTGTCGCGGCACGAACCGCTGGCGTTGCGCCAGCGTGTCCTCGGGCGTCTGCACACCCGGTTCCATGCGCACCAGATACCGGATTTCGCTGCTGCAGCTGCTGGTTCAGGCGCACCAGCATGAGCACCGTGCTCTCGTCGGCGCGGATAGTCGCGCGAAAGCGCTCCGAGCCAGGCGGTGAGTCGCGGCCCGATGTCCGCAGTTTCCAGGAACGGGCTTGAGCTCCTTGGCCAGCGTCGGCGCGTACGTGAAGGGATAGCTGCTCGGCGTACGGCTCGACGAAGAAATCGAAGGGATTGATCACCGTCATGTCGGCGGTGAGATCGACGACGATCTCGAGCATCTCCGTGCGCTCGGGAAACACCACGCGCGCGATCCAGTTGCCGTAGGGATCCTGCTGCCAGTTCAGGAAGTGCTTGGCGGGCGTGACCGTCAGCGAATAGCCGAGGATCGGCGTGCGGCAATGCGGCGCCGGCCGCAGCCGGATCTCGTGCGGCGAGACATTGACCTGGCGGTCGAAGCGATAGCGTGGTACGGTGCTGGAGCGCGACGCGGATGGCCATCAGGGACTGCCGTCTCCTATCCAGTCCGGATTGGGCAGCTGCGCGAACACCCGGCGCAGTCCTTCGCCCCATTCGCTGTGCACCATCTGGAAGTACGGGTCCGACTCCTCGATGCGCTTCTGCAGCTTCACCTTGAGGCTGTCGGTTTCGTATACGACCAAGTCGATGGGCAGGCCCACCGAGATGTTCGAGCGCATGGTCGAGTCGAACGAAACCAGCGTGCATTTGGTCGCCTCGAGCAAGTTGCTGGAACGCTGGATGACGCGGTCGATCACCGGCTTGCCGTACTTGCTCTCGCCGATCTGAAAATAGCAGGTGTCCGGGGTCGCCTCGATGAAATTGCCTTCGCTGTAGACCTCGAACAGGCGCGGCGGCTCGCCGCGAAGCTGGCCGCCGACGATGAAATTGGCGTTGGAGTCGATGTTGTTCTGCAGAAGGTACGGACCGTCGCGGGTCTTCACCTCGCGCAGCGCATCGCCGACCAGGCGCGCGATGTCGAACAGCGACTTGGCATTCCAGAGATGCTGCTGCGCGTCGCCCGATCGTGCGCGCTGCTCGAGAATGTTCAGCGCATTCTGGGTGATCGACAGGTTGCCCGAAGACAGGGTCACGATCACGCGGTCGCCTTCTCGTGCGAAAACACGCATCTTGGAAAAGCGGCCGACCTGGTCGACGCCCGCGTTGGTGCGCGAATCCGATGCAAAGATCATTCCCGCATCGAGCGACATGGCAACGCAATAGGTCATGGAATCAACGCTTGCAAAGAACGGGATTCTACCGGATCGCAACGTCGCCCTGCCACGGCGGGCACAGGCGCGCATACTTTGCGAACACGCGCTCAATAGGTCGGCACGAGGAAGTGTCGGTTGATCTCGCCGCTCAGCGCGGAGATGCGATCGAGGAATTCCATCAGGTATTCGTGCAGCCCGAGCGCGATGATGTCGTCGGTACGCCCGTAATGCAGTCCGGCGTGCAGCTCGCCGGCCGCGCGCTCGATTTCCTTCGAGTTCGCGTCGCACAGGACCTCAAGCGTCTCGTGGATGAAGTTCATGCACGAATGCAGCGAGCGCGGCATGTCCTCGCGCAGGATCAGGAGCTCGGCCACGCGCCGCGGCGTGATCACGTCGCTGTAGATCTTGCGATAGGACTCGAAGCCGGACACCGAACGCAGCAGCGCGCCCCACTGGTAGTAGTCGACTGCGCCGCCCACGTCGGCGGCCGATGGCAGCAGCGTGTGGTACTTGACGTCGAGAATGCGCGCCGTGTTGTCGGCGCGCTCGACGTGCGTCCCCAGGCGGATGAAGTGGTATGCCTCGTCGCGCAGCATCGTCCCGAAGGTCACGCCGCGGAACAGGTGCGAGCGCATCTTTACCCACTCCAGGAACTCGGATACGCCGTGGGCCTGGATGCGGTCGTAGTCCTGGACGCGCACCTCCAGCCAAGACGAGTTGAGATCCTCGTACATCTCCGAAGTGATCGCTCCGCGCACTGACCGCGCCGACTCGCGTGCCGCGCGCAGGCAGCAGTAGATAGACGACGGTGTGCCGGCATCGAGCGATCATGAAGCGCAGGACGTTCTCGGCAGAAAGCTGCTGGAAGCGCTGATAGAACTCGGTTGCGAGCCCCGACGTGATCAGCGGGACCGCCCAGGGCTCGGCCCACGCCAGGCCGGGCTCGATCAACTCGTAGGGCAGCAGTGACATGCGGTAGGTGACATCGAGCAGTCGCGCGGTGTTCTCGGCGCGCTCGATGTGGCGGGCCATCCAGTAGAGCTCGTTGGCGGTGCGACAGAGCATCGTCGGGTCCTAAGCGATGACCCAGGTATCTTTGGTGCCGCCGCCCTGCGACGAATTCACCACCAGCGAGCCCTCGCGCAGCGCCACTCGCGTCAGTCCACCCGGGACGAGGTTCACGGTCTTTCCAGAAAGCACGTAGGGCCGCAGGTCGATATGCCGCGGCGCCAGCCCCGATTCGGTGAAGGTCGGACACGTCGACAGCGACAGCGTGGGCTGCGCGATGTACTTCTCGGGCTGCGCGACGATGCGGTCGCGAAACGCCGCGCGCTCGGCACTGCTCGCGGCCGGGCCCGACGAGCATGCCGTAGCCGCCGGCGCCGTGGACTTCCTTGACCACGAGCTCGGCAAGATGCTCCAGGCAGTACGAGAGTTCGTCGGGTTTGCGCAGCTGCCAGGTCGGCACGTTGTTGAGGATCGGCTCCTCGGTCAGATAGAACCGGATCATCTCGGGCACGAACGGATAGATCGACTTGTCGTCGGCAACGCCGGTGCCGATGGCGTTGGCCAGCGTCACCTTGCCGGCGCGGTACGCCGAAAACAATCCAGGAACGCCGATCATCGAATCGGCGCGGAAGGCTTTCGGATCCAGGAAATCGTCGTCGACGCGGCGATAAAGCACGTGTACGCGCTGCGGACCCCGCGTGGTGCGCATGTACACCGCGTCGTTCTGGACGAAAAGGTCTTGGCCTTCGACGAGCTCGACGCCCATCTGCTGCGCCAGGAACGCATGCTCGAAGTACGCCGAGTTGTATGCGCCCGGCGTGAGCACCGCCACTTCGGGCTGCTCGGCGGAGGGCGCGACGGCCCTCAAGTTTTCCAGTAGCAGGTCGGGATAATGCTCGACCGGGCGGATGGCCTGTGTCGCGAACAGCTCGGGAAACAGGCGCATCATCATCTTGCGGTTCTCGAGCATGTACGAGACGCCCGACGGCACGCGCAGGTTGTCCTCGAGCACGAAGTATTCGCCCTCGCCCGCACGCACCACGTCGACCCCGGCGATGTGCGCGTAGATTCCGCCCGGAACATCCATGCCCTGCATCTCGCGCCGATACTGCGCGTTGCCGAGCACGCGCTCTTCGGGGATCACGCCGGCCTTGAGAATGGCATGCTCGTGATAGATGTCATGCAGGAACAGGTTGAGCGCACGCACGCGCTGCTTGAGCCCTCGCTCGAGCGTGCGCCACTCGCTTCCAGGAATGATGCGGGGCACGATGTCGAAGGGGATAAGTCGCTCGGTGCCGCCGTCCTCGCCGTATACGGCAAAGGTGATGCCGACACGGTGAAAAGCGCGCTCGGCTTCATCGCGTTTTTGCGCAATTTTTGCCGAGGGGGTGCGGTCTAGCCAATCGGCGAAGGGTTGGTAATGCGCCCGGACGCCTTCCGACGCCCGCATTTCGTCGTAAATGGTACGGGACACTGGGTCAAAACCGGAGATTTGAGACTGTTTTAGCAAGACTTGAGCCAAGAAAATTTTTGCTTTTGCGTCTAGAAGCTTATCTAAAAACGACCCTTCCGGATACGTTCTGAAGCGATCCAACGCCCGCAGTCTCGCACCAATATAGTGCGATATTTGTCCAGGACATCCTTAGACAAAACCCAACGGCGGTTTGACCCTCGATCGCGCTGCGTGCTTAAATACGCGCTCCTGTCTGGGTTCGCGCGCGGGCGGTTAGCTCAGAGGTAGAGCACTGCCTTCACACGGCAGGGGTCACTGGTTCGAAACCAGTATCGCCCACCATGGAACCGAGGGGTTACACGCAAGTGTAACCCCTATTTTTTTGCTTAGGTTTTCGCGGCGCTCGCGCGGGTATTCCATGAATCTGTGCCGTTTTTGCATGGGATGATTGCGAAAATTAGCACGGAGGCGCACCGATGATTAAGCAATCCGCAAAGGCCTTGTCCGTCGACGCGCTGGTCTTCGACGCGTACGGCACGTTGTTCGACGTGCACTCGGTGCAGGACGCAGTGGAGCGCATCCATCCAGGGCACGGGGGCGAGTTGTCGGTGCTGTGGCGCCGCAAGCAGCTCGAATACACGTGGCTGCAAAGCCTGATGCAAAGTCCGCACCAGCGCCGCGAGGACTTCGCCGCGCTCACCGCGCATGCGCTCGACTACGCCGCCGAGCAACTTGGGCTGTCGATGACGGCCGCAGCGCGACACCGCCTGCTCGATGCATACCTCGATCTCAGTGCGTTCGCGGATGCCGAGTCGGCGCTCGCCGCACTCGCGCCTCTGCCTCGCCTGATCCTATCCAACGGAACGCGCGCCATGCTCGAGCCGCTGGCGGCGGCGACCGGCCTCGCGCGTCACCTCGACGTCATTCTCTCGGCGGATGCAGCAGGCGTCTACAAACCGAGTCCGCGCGTGTATCAGCTCGCCGTCGATTATCTGAAGCTGCTACCCGTACGCATCGGCTTTGTCTCGTCCAACGGATGGGACATCGGTGGCGCCAAGGCCTTCGGATTCACCGCAATCTGGGTACGCCGCAGCGACGACAGCGTCGAGCGCCACGCGCCCCCGCCCGACGCCATCGTGCGCAATCTCACCGAGCTTACCGCGCTCCTGCACGACAGCTAGCGACGCGCTCTGGCGACGACTTGCGGTTTGGCCTCGATGCCAGGACCACGGCACGCCGCCACGGCGTCGCGTATCACCGCGATCGCCGCTGGCCGTGGAAAGCTCTTGCGGTAGGCGAGCGCGATGCGGCGCGACGGCGCCGGTTCGGTGAACGGGACCGGCACCACCATGAGGCTGTGGTATTTGGGCACGAGCGCATCGCGGGGTAGAACCGAAACGCCGAGCCCGGAGGCAACCATGTTGCGGATGGTTTCCAGAGAGTTGGTGCGCGTCATCGAGGCACTGTCGCGATTGAGTTCCGGACACGAATCGAGCACCTGATCGCGAAAGCAATGTCCGACGTTGAGCAGTATGGTGTGTTCGCCGGTCAATTCAGCTGGTGCGATCGAGGTGCGGCGGGCCCACGCATGCCGGCTGGGCACCACTACCTGGAAAGGCTCTTCGTACAGAAAGTCGGTGACGACTGCCGGTGACTGGAAAGGGAGCGCGACGATCGCCGCATCGATGCGACCCGACTTGAGCGCTGTCTCCAGATGCTCGGTGAGATTCTCCTCGATCTCCAACGGCATCTCCGGGGCGCGCTCGCTGAGCGCAGGAATGAGGTCCGGAAACAGGTACGGCGCGACAGTGTGGATGGCGCCGAGGCGGAACACGCCGACCAGCTGGTTGCGACCCGCCTGCGCGATATCGCGGATGCGCGCCGCCTCTTCCAGCACCTTTTGCGCCTGCTCGACCACACGCTCGCCCACCGAGGTGATGGTGATCTCGGACTTGGAGCGCTCGAACAGCTGTGCGCCGAGCTCCTCTTCGAGCTTCTGGATGGCTACCGAGAGGGCGGGCTGGCTGATGAAGCAGCGTTGCGCGGCGCGCCCGAAGCTTTTTTCCTGCGCCACCGCGACGATGTAGCGCAGCTCGTTGAAGGTCATCGCCGCTGCTTGAGGAACTCGCCGAACCCCTTGCCGACTTCCGGGTGCTTCAGCGCGAGCTCGACCGTGGCTTGCAGATACCCCAGCTTGCTGCCGCAATCGAAGCGCCTCCCTTCGAACGCGTAGGCAACCACGCGCTCCTCGGCGCACAGGCGCGCGATGCCGTCGGTGAGTTGGATCTCGCCGCCGGCGCCTGGCGGCATGGTGCGCAAATGATGGAAGATGCGCGGCGTCAGAATGTAGCGACCGACGACCGCCAGCGTCGACGGCGTGCTGCCGGCTTTCGGCTTTTCCACCATACGCCGGATGCGGCTGATGCGCGCACCTGCGGGCTCGGGATCCGCTTCGACGATGCCCCAGCTGCCGATTTCGGCCGCCGGGACGTTCATCACGCCGATGGTCGATGCGCCCTCCCGTTTCGCAACGTCGACCATTTGCCGCGTGACCGGCACGTCGGCGTCGATGAGGTCGTCGGCGAGCAGCACCGCAAAGGGCTCGTCGCCCACCACCGGCGCGGCGCACAGCACGGCATGGCCCAGACCCAGCGCCTCGGACTGCCGGATGTAGATGCAGTTGATCCCCTGGGGAACCGCGGCTTGAACCGCCTGCAGCAATTCGCTCTTGTTGCGCGCGGCAAGCTCGGTCTCCAGCTCGTATGCCTTGTCGAAGTGGTCCTCGATCGCACGCTTGTTGCGTCCGGTGATGAAGATCATATCGGTGATTCCCGCAGCCGCGGCTTCTTCGACCGCGTACTGGATCAACGGCTTGTCGACGACCGGGAGCATTTCCTTCGGACTCGCCTTGGTCGCCGGCAAAAAGCGGCTGCCCAGCCCCGCTACGGGAAAGACCGCCTTCGTGACCTTAGCGAGTGCCATCAATCAATCCCTTCAATCCGGTTTCGTCGAGGATCTCCACGCCGAGCTCGCGCGCGCGATCGAGTTTGCTGCCCGCGTCCGCACCCGCGACGACGTACTGGGTCTTCTTCGACACGCTGCCGGCCACCTTGCCGCCTTGCGCCTCGATGGCTCCCTTGGCCTCGTCGCGCGACATCGTAGGCAGCGTTCCGGTCAATACAAACGTCATGCCGGCAAGTCGTCCCGCGGGCTTGCGCTGCGGTTCGACGTCAGGCCAATGTACCCCGGCGGAGCGCAACTGGGCAATTACCTCGCGGTTGTGCGGCTCGCGAAAGAACTGGAGGATGCTTTGTGCGAGCACGCCCCCCACATCGGGCACCTCGAGCAGCGCGGGCTCGTCGGCCTCGATCAGTGCATCGAGCGCGCCGAAATGGCGGGCGAGATCCCGGGCGGTGGTTTCGCCGACGTGGCGGATGCCCAGAGCGAAAATAAAGCGCGCCAACGTGGTGTTGCGGCTGCGCTCGATCGCCGCGACAACGTTGGCGGCGGACTTCTCGGCCATGCGCTCGAGCTCGGCGAGCGCCGCGACCCCGAGCCGGTACAGGTCGGCCGGCGTGTGCACGATGTCGGCGTCGACGAGCTGATCGACCAGCTTGTCGCCGAGCCCCTCGATGTCCATCGCGCGCCGGCTGGCGAAGTGCAGCAGCGCCTGCTTGCGCTGCGCGGGACACACGAGCCCGCCGGAGCAGCGCGCGATCGCCTCGCCCTCCTCGCGCACGATCGCGCTGCCGCACTCTGGACAGAGGGTCGGCATGTCGAAACCGCGCGTGCGGGGAGGCCGTTGTTCCAACACGACGCGAGCGATCTCCGGAATGACGTCGCCGGCGCGACGCACGACCACCGTATCGCCGATGCGCACGTCCTTGCGCCGGATCTCGTCCTCGTTGTGCAGCGTCGCGCTGGTGACGGTGACACCGCCAACGAACACCGGCTGCAGGCGCGCCACTGGCGTGATCGCGCCGGTGCGACCCACCTGCACGTCGATGCCGAGCACCTGCGTGAGCATCTCCTCGGCCGGGAACTTGTGGGCGACCGCCCAGCGCGGCTCGCGCGTGACGAAGCCGAGGCGCTGCTGCAGGGCTAGCGCGTCGACCTTGTAGACCACGCCGTCGATCTCGAAAGGCAGTTGAAGGCGACGTTTGGCGACGTCGGCATAGAACGCCATCAGCTCATCGGCGCCGCGGGCGACGCGGCGATCGGCGTTGACGGGCAGACCGAAGCCGCGCAGCGCGTCGAGCAGTGCACTCTGGCTTTCGGGTAGCGCCCAGCCTTGAGTCTCCCCGATCCCGTATGCAAAAAACCGCAGCGGGCGGCTGGCGGTCATCCGCGGATCGAGCTGACGAACCGCCCCTGCGGCCGTGTTGCGGGGATTGATGTACGCCTTCAGCCCCGCGGCGACCTGCCTAGCGTTGAGCGTGGCGAAGTCGAGCCGCGTCATGTACACCTCGCCGCGCACTTCGAGCACCGCAGGCGCCTTTCCGCGAAGACGCTGCGGAATGGCGCGAATGGTGCGCACGTTGGCGGTGACGTCCTCGCCGACCTCTCCGTCGCCGCGTGTCGCAGCAACGGCCAGGCGGCCTTGTTCGTAGCGCAGGCTGATCGCCAGTCCATCGAACTTGAGCTCTGCGGTGTATGCGATCGGCGGATCATTGACGCCAAGACCGAGCTCTCGGCGCATGCGTTCATCGAACCGGGCTGCGCCGGCGGGCGAAGTGTCGGTTTCGGTGCGGATCGACAGCATCGGCATGCGGTGGCGCACCGGCGCGAAGCTCGGCGCAACGGCCCCACCGACGCGCTGTGTCGGCGACTCCGGCGTCACCAGCTCTGGAAACTGCGTCTCCAGCTCCTGGAGCTCGCGATACAGCCGGTCGTACTCGGCGTCGCTCACCGTCGGCGCGTCCAGCACGTAATACGCGTGATTGTGTTCCTCGAGCGCGGCGCGCAAGGCGAGTACGCGTTTGGCTGCCTTGGCCGGCCCCGCCATGGGAGCCTAGCCGAACAGACGCAGCGCGCGCGGGCCGCCGGGCTCGATGTTGGCTTCGCGCAGCGCCTCGGCAGTGGCCTGTACCTGCGCGCGGATCGCCGCTAGCGACGCGTCGTCCAGCGGCCTGCGATTATCGTCGACCAGCATGGCCTCCAGCGACTGCGCCATGCGTTTGGCGGCGAGCCGCATCTGATCGAAGACCCGCACCGGGTCGGTTACGCGCGGCACGTCGAGCACGAAAACCACGCCCGGCGTGCCCGCCATGCGCAGCCCTTCGAGCGTGAACGGTTCCTGCTTGGGATGCTGCAGCGCGTAGAGCATCGTGCCGGTGTCATCCTGCATGTACTCGAACTGGCCTGCGGCACTCAGCTTGAATCCCGCGGCTTCGGCGACGCCGCGCAGTCTGGTCCCAACGATCTGCCCGCCGCCGCTCTTGAGCAGCGTCACGCCAATCTGTACATCGAGGTCCGCGCAAAAGCGGTCGAGCTCCTCGGCGCGCGCGGCCTCGGCCGCGACGTTCGGCAGCGCGTAGCTTGCCTGCAGCGATGCGGCGATCGACGCGGTCGCCTCGACGAAGCCTTCAAGGTCGGCTCGCGATGCCGCACCGGCACGGTTGGCGAGCAGCATGCACGTCGCGAGCTCGGTCCACGGGCCGGGAGCGCCCCCGTCAAGCGATTGCCACGGCAGCCCGGGCCCACGCCGCGCGAGCCAGCGCGCCGGCTTCGCGGTGCGCATCGCCAGCGCGCCGGACAGGGCGTGCGTGGTCACCGGCTGTTCGGGCTGCAGCATGATCACGCACTCGATGTCCGGATCCGGCCCCGACGCGGCCTTTTCCATGCGCGACGGACCCGCCGGCATGGGCACCACCGCGACGTCGGCGGGATCGGGGATCATCTCCTCTTCGCCATAGGCTTGCGCCGGCTCGGCGACGTCATCGGTGGGCGCCGGAGCGCTCGACTCGTCGCCGAGCTGGGGCTCCACACGGTCCGAGTCTGCTCCGCCCGTCGGCTTGCGAAATGTCGAGTCGATGCGCCTGCGCACCCGCCGCTCCTGCAGCCAGTTCATCAGCACGACGCCGATCACCAGCAGCACGCCCGCCACCAGAAGCGCCAAAAACAGCGGATTGATCGCCGGCATGCTCACGGTTACGGCGCCGCTTCGGCGAGCTCCATCGCTTCGGCGATATCGACGGCGACCACGCGCGACACGCCCGGATCGGGCATGGTGATGCCGACCAGCTGGCTCGCCATTTCCATCGTGATCTTGTTGTGGCTGATGAACAGGAACTGTGTCGCGTCGGCCATCGTGCGCACCAGCGCGCAGAAACGATCGGTATTCGGGTCGTCCAGCGGCGCGTCGACCTCGTCGAGCAGGCAGAACGGCGCCGGATTGATCTGGAACAGCGCGAACACCAGCGCGATCGCGGTCAAAGATTTCTCGCCGCCCGAGAGCAGATGGATCGAGGTGTTGCGCTTGCCCGGCGGTTGCGCCACTACCTGTACGCCGGCATCGAGAATTTCCTCGCCGGTGAGGAGCAGCCTCGCCTGCCCTCCGCCAAACAGCGTTGGGAAGAGCTTGCCGAAATTGGCGTTGACCACGTCAAAGGTCTGCTGCAGGAGCTGCCGTGATTCGCGGTCGATCTGCCGGATCGCGCTTTCCAGCGTGGTCATCGCCTCGGTGAGGTCCTGCGCCTGTGCGTCAAGGTAGGCCTTGCGTTCAGACGCCTGCGTCAGCTCATCGAGCGCGGCGAGATTGACCGCGCCCAGCTCCGTGATCGCCTGCGTGAGCCGTTCGATTTCGGCCGGAAGCGCGCTGGCGCGACCCCACGCCTTGAGCTGTTCCGGCAGCACCCCTACGTCGGCATGCGCCTCGGCAAGCTGCGCCGCGTATTGCTCCTCGGCGATGCGCGCTGCCTGTTCCTTGAGGCGGACGTCGTCTATGCGCCCGCGTGCGGGCTCGATCTTCTGGTCGGCAGCCAGCCGCGCCTCTTCGGCGGTGCGCAGCGCGGTCCCCACTTGCTCCTGCGCATCGCGCGCTGCAGCCAGCGCCTGCTCCGCGCCGCCGCGCGCGACCAGTTGCGCCTGCAGTGCAGCCTCAACGGGCGTCCAGTCGATGCCTTGGCGCTCGGCCGTACGCTCCGTGAGCAACGCCTGCTGCTGGGCGAGCTGTCCATCGAGCATCTCCCTGCGTCGCGCCAGCTCGGCCAGGCGCTCGCGGCTGGACCGCTCGGCGAATCCTGCTTCCTGGGCGGCGCGCTCGGCCACGCGAACCCGTTCGCGTCCACGCGCGCGCACGACTTCGGCCTCGTTGACGGTATGGCGCATCGCGTCGCGAGTGGCCATCGCTTCGTTGAGTTTGCCGCGTGCGTGGTCGAGCTCGGCATCGATCGCGGCCAGCGCGCCGCGCTCCTGGGCATCCTCCGCAGTCAGCGCATTGCGCTCGTCACTGATCTGCGCGTGACGGCGCTCCGCCGCTTCGGCGGCCTGCCTGAGCTGGAGCAGCTCGAGCTCGAGATCGTGGCAGCGACGCTGCTGCGACGACAACGCCATGTTTTCGCCGTGGTATTCCTGCTGGCGCAGCTGGAGCTCGGCCTCGACTTCGCTGCGCATGGCAGCAGCGGCCTCCGTATCGGCGCGTGCTGTCTTGATCGCGACGTCGAGCTCGAGCAGCTCGCGCTGGCGGGCAAGCACACCGTGGAGTTCGGTATCGGGCGCGAAAAAGCTCAGGCCCTCGGCGCTGATCGCGTGTCCCTGCGGCACGACGAATAATTCGCCTTCGTGCAGCGATGCGCGGTCGGCGAGCGCACGCGCGAGATCGTCACGACAGCGAACGCCATGCAGCCAGTCCGCGAGCAGGCGCGTGATCGCCGGGCGACGGCTCTTGACCTTGGCAAGCAGCGTCTCGGCACCCTGCGCGTTGGCGCGCGACGACGAGGCTTGCTCCGGCGCCTGCACCGGCAGCGCGTCAACCGCATACGCGGCGATGCGTCCCGGGAGTGCGCCTTCGCCCCAATGCAACGCCTTGTCGAGCGCTGCGAGCTCGAATGCATTCAACCGCTCGCGCAGCACGGCCTCGAGCGCGTCTTCCCAGCCCGGCTCGATATCGATCTCCTGCCAAAGCCGGCGTGCGTGCTCCAGCTGGTGCGCGGCCGTCCACGTCGCGGCATCCTGCCCCCCGCCGATCTTGGCTTGCAGCGCGTAGAGCGCCTGTGCGCGCGCCTCGCGATCGGCCAGCGCGCTGCTCGACTGCTGCCAGGCGTCGCTGGTGGATCGCTGCCGCGCCTGGAGCGACTGCACGACATCGTTGAGCTCGGCGAGCGCTTTGCCGCGCTCGGCGAGATCGGCGGTTTCCTGCGCGAGCTGCTCTTCGACGGCGTCGATCTGGCTGGTGGTCGGCAATGCAAGCTCGGCCGCTTCGGCGTCCAGCCGTGCGCGCCGCTGCTCGATTGCGGCAAGCACCCGCGCCGAATTTTCGCGCCGGGTGTCGGCCACGCGCGTCTGCTGCTCGAACTCGGCGATGCGCTGCTGCAGCTGCGTCATCGCCGCATTGGTATCGTTCACGGTGGCGTCGAGCGCCGGCAGCGCCGCGAGGGCCGCGGCCTCCTCCTGCGCCGCGACTTCGCGCTGGGCTATCGCGTGCTCGAGATCGGCTTCCGCGCTGCGCGTATCCTCGGCGAGGCTTTGCTGCTGCGCGGTAAACGCCCCGATCTGCTCGCTGATCTGCGCCACCTGCTGGGCAAGGCGTCCTTCGCTTTCGCGCGCAAAAGCAAGCTGCTGCTCGAGCCGCGTCACTTCGGCGTTGGCGGCGTAGAAGGCGCCCTGCCGCTCGTGCAACAGATCGCCCGCCGCATAATGGTCCGCGCGCAACGCCTCGAGTCTGTTTTCCGCGGCGCGCAGATCGGCCTGCAGCGCCTCGAAACTCGCGACCAGACTCGCGACTTCGGAGCTCTGCTTTTCGCGGCCGCGCACGGCGTCCTGCTGGCGCGCGAACCAGAGCATGTGATGCGCCTGCTTGAGGCGCGATTCCATGTCGCGAAACTCGGCCGCGACCTTGGCCTGTGCCTCCAGGCGCGACAGTTGCGCGCCGAGCTCGATGCGGATGTCCTCGACGCGCGAAAGGTTCTCGCGCGTGTCGGCGATGCGACTCTCGGTCTCGCGACGGCGTTCGCGGTACTTTGACACGCCCGCGGCTTCCTCGAGGAAAACGCGCAGTTCCTCGGGTCTCGCTTCGATAACCCGTGCGATCATTCCCTGCTCGATGATCGCGTAAGCTCGTGGGCCAAGCCCGGTGCCCAGGAAAAGGTCGTGGATGTCGCGCCGGCGAACGGGAATGTTGTTGATGTAGTAGGTCGAGTCGCCGTCGCGGGTCAGCACACGCTTGATCGAGAGCTCGGCGTAGGCACCCCATTGTCCGCCGATGCGACCCTGGCTGTTATCGAAGTACAGTTCCACCGAGGCGCGCCCGACCGGCGCGCGATCGCCAGCGCCATTGAAAATGACATCCTGCATCGATTCGCCGCGCAGCGCCGACGCCTTGGATTCACCCAGCACCCAGCGCACGGCGTCGATGACGTTCGACTTGCCGCAGCCGTTGGGGCCGACGATGCCGACGAGTTGACCCGGGGTCGCGATGCTGGTCGGATCGACGAAGGACTTGAATCCGGCCAGCTTGATCTGAGTCAGGCGCAATTCGAATTCTTCTGCTGGGCACGCACGCGCCCTGGACGGCGCGTCGTGCGGGGTTGCCACGCGCGGAATGGCGACTGGGCCGGATTCCGCTCGAAAGAATAATTATAGCCGATCGGAGGTGCTCGATTCAGCCCGCGCGCAGCATCGCGGGCGCGAGCCGCCGCTCTTCCACCGCGTGGCATGCCACCACGGTCGAGCCGGCCTCCGGGCTGGTCAGGAGCGTTGGTATTTCCCGACGACAGCGCTCGTTGGCGTACGGACAGCGCGGGTGGAACGCGCAGCCTGAAGGCGGAGAAAGTGGATTGGGCACCTCGCCGCCGACCGCGGTGCGCGGCTTGCCCGCGAGCGAAAGGTCGGGCACGGCAGCGAGCAGCATGCGCGTGTACGGATGCTGTGGCTGCGCGAACAGCGCTCGCGTTGGCGCAAGCTCGACGATGCGCCCGAGGTACATAACCCCCACGCGGTCCGCGACGTGATGGACGACCGCCAGATTGTGCGAAATGAAAAGATAGGTGAGCCCGAGCTCACGCTGCAGCCTGCGCATGAGGTTGAGCACCTGAGCCTGCACCGAAACGTCGAGCGCGGACGTCGGCTCGTCGCATACCAGGAAGGCCGGATTGGTGGCGAGCGCACGCGCGATCGATATGCGCTGACGTTGTCCGCCCGAGAATTGATGAGGATATTTGCCGCCATCCGCCGCCGACAGACCGACTTGGCCCAGCAGCGCCGCCACCCGCGCATCCAGCACAGCGGCATCGGTGTCTGGTGCATGCGCGCGTAGGGCTTCGGCGACGATGTCACGAACGCGCCAGCGCGGGTTGAGGCTCGCGTAAGGGTCCTGGAAGATCATCTGGATGCTGCGCCGCGTCGCCAGCGGTAGCTCCCCCCGATCGATGCGCGCGCCGGCGTAGCGTATTTCTCCGCGAGTTGGGCGATAGAGCCCGACGATCAGGCGCGCGACGGTCGACTTGCCACACCCAGACTCACCGACCAGTCCGAGTGTCTCGCCGGCGGCGATGCTGAAGCTCACACCGTCGACCGCGCGCAGCGATTGCCGTGGCTTGCGCTCGAGCACGCGGTTGAGCCATGGAAGCGACACGTCGAAATAACGCGCGACGTCGATGAGCTCGAGCAGCGGGACCGTGGTCGCGTTCATCCGCCGCTCACGTCTGGTGAAGCCAGCACGCGGCCTGCGTCGCCCCGACCGAAGCAAGCTCGGGTCGCTCGCGCCGGCAACGATCGAAGGCATGCGGACAGCGGGGATGGAACGCGCAGCCGTGCGGAATCGCTGTCAGCCGCGGCATGCTGCCGTCGATCTGCGCGAGGTCCTCGCGCTCGGCGACGATCGAAGGAATCGACCCCATCAACCCGCGCGTATAAGGATGCGCCGGATGATGGATCACTTCGAGCACCGGGCCAATCTCGACGATGCGACCCGCGTACATGACCGCGACGCGATCGGCGGTCTCGGCGATCACACCCATGTCGTGCGTGATCAGCAGTATTGCGGTGCCATGATCACGGCAAAGGCGCTTGAGCAGCGCGATGATCTGTGCCTGAATCGATACGTCGAGCGCGGTAGTCGGCTCGTCGGCAATGATCAGCTTGGGGTTGGCGGCGAGCGCGAGCGCGATGACGACGCGCTGGCGCATGCCGCCGGAGAACTGGTGCGGATAGTGATCGAAGCGCCGCTCCGGCGCCGGAATGCCGACTTCAGCGAGCAGCTCGAGCGCACGCTTGCGCGCGCCTGCGGCGTTCAGGTCCAAATGCGTGGTGATCGTCTCGGTAAGCTGCCGCCCGACGGTGTAGAGCGGGTTGAGCGATGTCAGCGGATCCTGGAACACGGCGCCAATCTCCCGGCCGCGCACGCGCCGCATCGCCTCCGTACCGAGGTTGTCGATACGACGCTCGCCGAGCATGATGCGCCCGCCGCCGACTCGCCCCGGAGGATCGATAAGCCCGATGATGGCGGCGCCGGTGATCGACTTGCCAGCGCCGGACTCGCCAACGACGCCGAGGACCTCGCCCGGCGCGATCGAGAAGGAGATCTCGTCGACGGCGACCAGCGTGCCGCGGCGAGTGGGGAATTCGACGCGAAGCGCGTCGACCCGGAGCAGCGCACCGACGACGGCGCTCATGATGCGCTGCGCGCCGTTGGATGCGCTGCCGGCGGACTCAATTCTGGGCGGTGATGATCCTGCAATCCGAAATGGTTTCGACGTAATCGATCACCGGCGTCCAATCCGGGTTGATCGCATCCCTGAATTGCGCATTGATGTAATAGCGCTTGCACGGCTGCGCG
The DNA here is from genome assembly GCA_963816915.1 of uncultured beta proteobacterium. Lineage (GTDB taxonomy): Bacteria > Pseudomonadota > Gammaproteobacteria > Burkholderiales > Casimicrobiaceae > PALSA-1003. The sequence continues at coordinate 404,652 of CAWFMK010000001.1, read as the reverse complement.
TCGAGGGTCAATACCTTCACTGGAGCGCCCCCCTGCCATCCGGGCGCGGGACCCTGCAGCACGAGCCGGTGCTGACCCGGCTCGATCTTGATCGGATTGGAGGCGAAAGAACCCTGGTTGTCGACCTGGTCGATGATCGCCGTCCTGCGGTTGAGCTCCGTGGCCGTGTAACGGTTGCCGGTCACCTCGCTCCACGGTGGCCACCACGCCTGGCATCCTCCCAGCAGCAACACGGAAATCAGGATGCTTTTACGCATGCGGAACCTCCTGCCGGAAAGCGTAGCACAACGAAGGAATGCGCGCCGACGGGAACCCTGTCGCCTTGCGGCCTGATTTCCGCGGAACGCGCGCGCCAGCGCACAAACTCGCTAGCGCAATTTCGGATTCAGTGCGTCGCGCAGCCAGTCGCCCAGCAGATTGATCGCGAGCACCATGATCACCAGCGCGGCGCCGGGAAAGATCGTGATCCACCACTCTCCAGAGAACAGAAAGTCGTTGCCGACACGGATCAGCGTGCCTAGTGAGGGTTGAGTCGGCGGAACGCCCACGCCAAGGAAGGACAGCGTTGCTTCGGTAATGATCGCCGTCGCGATGTTGATCGTGGCGAGCACCAGCACCGGTCCCAGCACGTTGGGCAGCAGATGATGGAGCATGATCGAGAAGGGCCGGATGCCGATCACGCGCGCAGCCTGCACGTACTCCTTGTTCTTCTCGACCAGCGTCGATCCGCGCACGGTGCGGGCATACTGCACCCAGTTCGAAATGCCGATCGCGAAGATCAGCACGAACAGCGCCACCGGGCCATGCGCGTCGCGCGGGAGCACCGCGCGCGCAACTCCATCGATCAGGAGCGCGATGAGAATGGCTGGGAACGAAAGCTGCACGTCGGCCACGCGCATGATGAACGCATCGAGCTTGCCACCGCCATACCCTGCGATGAGTCCCAGCGACACACCGACCACCACGGCGAACAGCACCGAGGCCAGCCCGACCAGCAACGAGATGCGCGCGCCGAACATGATCGCCGACAGCAGGTCCCGTCCCTGGTCGTCGGTGCCGAGCAGGAATTCCGGACGCGCGCCAGCCATGCCGTGCGGCGGCGAGAGCGCGTCGAGCAGGTTGAGCGTCGCCAGATCGAAGGGATTGTGCGGCGCCACCCAGGGCGCGAATATCGCGGCGCCCAGGCACACAACGAGTACAAACGCGGACACGATCGCGACCGGCGAGTGCCGGAAGCTGTACGCGATGTCGCTGTCCCACCACCCGGCGATACGCAGCCGCATCGCCTTCTGCACAGTCGCTATCCGCCAATGCCTGCGGTCACTTGACCACGACCCACTTGAGCAGGTTCGTGTTGTCGGCGAGCTGAACGAGCTCGATATTCTTTTTGGCCGCCCAGGCAAGGGCCTGCTGATGCAACGGAAGCGTTCCGAATTCCTCGCCGTGGATCTTGAACAGCTCGGCGATCATCGCATTGCGCTTGTTCTGGTCGAGCTCGCTCGCGATCTGCGCGCCGAGCTCGTCGACGCGCTTGTTGCTGTAGCTGCCCAGATTGAACAGCCCCTGCCCGTTGGGCGCCGGAGTCATCAACAGCGCGTAGATCGCATTCTGGGCGTCGTAGGAATCGGGGGTCCAGCCCAGAAGGTAGAGCGAGGTGTTGCGCGAAAGGATTTTCGGGAAATACGTGACCTTGGTCTCGGCCATCAGATCCACCTTCACGTCGATGCGTGCAAGCATCGCGGTGATCGCCTGGCAGATCGATGCGTCGTTGACGTAACGGTCGTTCGGGCAGTTCATGCCGACTTCGAACCCGTTGGGATAGCCGGCTTCGGTCAGCAGCTTCTTGGCCGCCACCGGATCGTAGGGAAGCCGCTTGTTCATCTCCGGAACGAAGCCCTTGATCCCCGGCGCGATCATCAGGTTGGTCGGCGTCGACGCGCCGCGCATGATGCGACTCTTGATCGCCTCGATGTCGATCGCCTGGTAGAACGCCTGGCGCACGCGCTTGTCCTTGAACGGGTTCTTGCCCTTGACGTTCGAAAAAAGCAACTCGTCGCGCGACTGGTCCATGCCGATGAAAATCGTGCGCAGCTCCGGTCCCTGCAGCACGTTCAGGTTACCCGCGGCCTTGAGCTTGTCGACGTCCTGCAGCGGCACCGGTTCCATCATGTCGATGTCGCCGGAAATGAGCGCCGCGACGCGCGTCGCGTCGTTCTTGATCGGCGTGAAAATCGCCTCGGTGACGTTGCTCTCGACCTTTTCCCAGTAGTTCGGGTTGGGAACGAACACGGTGCGCACGCCCGGCTCGCGCGATTTGAGCATGAATGGCCCGGTGCCGTTGGCGCGCAGAGTCGCCGCGTTTTCCTTGCCCTTGCGCACATCGACCGGCGTGGTCGCGTTGTTCTTCTCGCACCACACCTTGCTCATGATGTACCAGGTATTGAGGGTGTCCGGCAGGATCGGGAAGGGCTCCTTGGTGACAAAGTCCACCGTCAGGTCGTCGACCTTCTTGACCTCCTTCATCGGCGCGATCTTGGTCTTCATGTCGGAGCCGTCGTCCTTGGAACGCTCGTACGAGAAGATCACGTCGTCGGCAGTGAACGGGGTTCCGTCGTGCCATTTGACGTTCGGACGCAGCGTGAAGCGCCATACCGTCGGCGCGATCTGCTTCCACGACGTCGCCAGCAGCGGTACGAGCTCGAGCTTCTTGCCGCGCCCCACCAGCGGCTCGTAGACGTTGCCGGTGATGGTGAGCTGCAGCGATTCATTGAGCGAATGCGGGTCCATGGAGACCGCATCGCCCTGGTCGGCATACTTGAACGTCACCGCGGCGGCGATGCTGGCGATGAAAAGCGCCGAGAGACCTGCGATGGCGGTCGCGATGGCCAGCCTTGTCGATCTGTGCATGATGAGATTCCTCCGAAATTGAAACTTGAGCTTCAAACCTGCTCGTGCCTCGCGGCTTTTTCCAGCCGCGTCAGCGCCGTCGTGCAGGCGGGAAGCGCCTGCGCGTAAACCTTCTGTTTCCAGGCGTCATCGTCGACATAGAAAACGTCGCGCAGCCGGCGCTTGATCGAATTATGCTGTGCCGTCGGCGCGTCGGGATGATTGTGCAGCCAATGGTCGGCGCGCAGCGCCTGCAGCATCTCGGTAATGGGGTAGGTCCCGTATTCGAGGGCGATCCCGGCGAACGCCGCATGCGGTGCTTCGTCGCGCGCGGCGTGACCGTTGATGCCGGTGAGCGGCGCGGAGCTCGACGACCCGTCGAGAAAGGTAGTCACGTCGTCGCCCCACCACGCGCGAGTGCGCGCGACCGCCGCGGTATCGTTCACGCCGGCGTAGATCTTCTCGCCGTGGCCCAGTGGCCCCAGGCCCGTATGGAAGTCGATCCAAGCCAGCGTCTGCCGCGTCGCCGCGTGCTCGCGCAGGACCTGCCGCAGCACTCGGTTACTCCACGACGGCGCGCGTCCGCCGTAGAACAGGCCGTCGGCAAACTCGTACTGCCCGCCGCTGATCGCGGCCTGATACGCTGCCGGTCCATGCGCCGCCAACCACGCGCCAAGCCTGCCCTCGTTGTCGGGTGCAGGAGGCCACGTCGCCGGCAGCAACAGCGGGTGCAATTCGGCGTAAGCGGCGTTCGTCGGAAGCGCTCTGCCGAAGTCGACGAAGTTTCGATTGAGGTCGGCGTTGTCCTCGTTGACCCGCCGCAGATGCGAGAACCCGTACGGATTGAGCGCGTGTAGCATCAACACCTGCGCATCGCTGCGGTCGATCGCACGCTGGAACGCATCGTCGTGCATCAGCGCGACCTGGCAACCGGATCCGCAAAACCCCTCCGCACCGTGCGTACCGGAAAGGATCAGGAGCAGCCCCGGCGCGTCCGCTCGCCCGAGCAGTGCGAAGTCCATCGCGAGCGCTTCGCCCTGCGCGCCCTTCGCTTCCGGATGCACGTGCGCGAACTGTTGCGCGCCGCGCGCCGCGGCCCCCGCGCGAAACTTCTCACGCGCCTCGGCATACGAAACCGCGAAATGGCGCTCGGCACTCACCGCGGCAGTGGCATCGCCGCTTCCGCGAGCGCCGCGAGATAGCCCGCCCCCAGGGGGATGACCTCGTCGTTGAAGTCGTAGCGTGTGTTGTGCAGGAAGCAGCCGCCTTCGGCGCCTCCCTGGCCGAGACGCGCGTAAGCACCCGGACGTTTTTGCAACATGAACGAGAAATCCTCCGAGCCCATCGACGGCTCCAGGTCGCGCACGACATTCTCGGGGCCGACCAGCGAGTCGGCGACGCTGGCCGCGAATTCAGCCTCGCGCGCCGTATTGATCGTCGCAGGATACATGCGCTCGTACTTTAGCGTGGCGGTCGCTCCGAACGCCGCGGCGATCGAATGAACCAGCTCGCGCAGGCGCGCCTCGATGTGCGTTTGCGTCTGCGCACGAAAGGTGCGGACCGTGCCGACCAGCCGAGCGTCGCGCGGCACGACGCTCATCGCAGCGAGGTTGCCGGCATGCATCGCGCACAGGCTTACCACGGCGGTATCGATGGGGCTCACGTTGCGCGACACGATCGATTGCGCGGCGGTGATCACGTGTCCGGCGACCAGCACCGGATCGATCACCTGCTGCGGATGCGCGCCATGTCCCCCACGCCCTTCGATGTGGATCTCGATACGATCCGCGGCCGCCATCATCGGCCCCGGCCGCACCGCGATCTTGCCCGGCGGCAGACCAGGCCAGTTGTGCAGCGCATAGATCTGGTCGGCCGGAAAGCGCTCGAACAACCCGTCGTCGATCATCGCCTTGCCGCCACCGAAGCCCTCCTCGCCGGGCTGAAAGATGAGGTAGGCGGTGCCGTCGAAGCGACGCGTGCGTGCAAGATAGCGCGCCGCGCCGAGCAGCATGGTCGTGTGCCCGTCGTGCCCGCAGCCGTGCATGCGCCCCTTGAATCGCGACACGTGCGGAAAGTCGTTTTCCTCGTGCATGGGCAGCGCGTCCATGTCGGCGCGCAGGCCGATGCTTCGCCGGCTGGCCGTGCTTCGCCCGGGAATGACCGCGACCACGCCGGTCCTGCCGATCCCCGCGTGGTATTCCACATCAAGCGCGGCCAGCTCGCGCGTCACCACCTCGACTGTTCGGTGCTCTTCGAAACCGAGCTCGGGATGCGCGTGCAGATCACGGCGGAGCGCGGTCAGCGCGGCATGATCCTGGCGCAGGTTTTCGATGGGGCTGGGGGTCGCTGTAGATGACACGGTCGATCAGGCGAAATCAGGTATGAGCCGGCGGCGGCCGGCGAAACGGACGGAGCAGCGGGAGCGGCGCGCCGCTGGCTGCATCGGCACGTCAGTGCGCCGCCGCGAGGCGTTCGATCCGCAGGCGCGGGTCCACGGCATAGTACAGCAGATCGACGATCAGGTTGAGCAGCACGAATACGAGCGCGATGAAGCAAAGGTATGCAGCCATGACCGGGATGTCCGCGAATCCCACCGCCTGGATGAATAGCAGCCCCATGCCTGGCCACTGGAACACGGTTTCCGTGATGATGGCGAAGGCGATGATCGCGCCGAGCTGCAAGCCGGTGATGGTGATGACCGGAACCAGCGTGTTCTTGAGGGCGTGGCCGAAATGAACTGCGCGGTCCGACAAGCCGCGAGCGCGGGCGAACTTGATGTAGTCCGTGCGCAACACTTCCAGCATTTCGGCACGCACCAGTCGCATGATCAGCGTCATCTGGAACAGCGATAGCGTGATCGCCGGAAGGATTAGCGCCTTGAGTCCGCTCTTGGTCAGGAATCCAGTCGTCCACCACCCGATCGCGACGGTCTCTCCGCGCCCGAACGAAGGCAACCACCCCAGCAGCACCGCGAACACCAGAATGAGCAGGATGCCGATCAGGAAGGTGGGCAGCGAGACGCCGACCAGCGAGGCTGCGAGCAGGACCTGGGACAGCCACGAGTCTCGTCGCAGCGCAGTGTATACGCCAGCGGGTATGCCGATCGCCAGCGCGAGCACTGCGGCGGTAAACGCGAGCTCCAGCGTGGCGGGAAGGCGTTCCTTCAGCAGCGTGGACACAGGACGCCCTTGGCGCAGCGAAAGTCCGAACTCGCCATGAACAGCGCGCCCGACAAAACGCCCGAACTGCACGTAGAAAGGCTGGTCGAGCCCGAGGTCCGCGCGCAGGCGCGCACGGTCTTCCTGCGTCGCGTCCTGACCGACCATGAAGGTCACCGGATCGCCGGTGAAATTGAACAATCCGAACGCGATGAAGGCCACCACCGCCATCACGACGAGGGACTGGAGCAGACGGCGCAGGATGAAGGCGAGCACGGAACGCTTGGCGTACGCGCCATTACCGGCGCGGCGCCCCGCGACGGATAATGCCCAAAGCGCCCAGCAGCGTCAATTCGCGGGCATTCGCCCCATTTAGCGTCGCTGGCGCCGGTTGCGAAGTCCCGCGACCACGCCCAGCGCCGCCGCGGCTGTGAACATCACCGCCCAAGTCGTGCGCGATCGTCCGAGGTCGCGCACCGCCGCCCTGACGCGCGCAGCGTCGGAACGCAGCTTCAGGACCTCAACGCCCGTCCGCTCACGAACGCGCGCGATGTCGCGCTCCAGCTCAAGCGTCGACTTGTCGCCCACTCATCACCTCGTCGATGCGTCGGCGGGTTTCGGGAAAGCCCATTCGTCGCGAGACCCGCGCTGCAACGAAGCCCACCGGAACGGCGACCACGACCATGGCCACCGCGATCACGAGCAGCGCGAGCGGAAGACTCAGCCAGCGATCCGCGATCCATGCCACCAGGGAGCCCACCAGCAGCAGCCACGCCGTCGCCGCCAGCAGAAGCACGGCGGCGCCCAGGCCGGCAACGGTCGCCGCCGCTGAGAGCGCCAGCTGCGCTTCGAGCTTCGCGAGTTCGTAAAGGTCCCGGCCCAGTGCGCGCGCGACGCGCAGCAGGGATGTGGTGGCACGCATCAATTGCATGGCGCGGTTGGGTAGTTGCATGAGCATGTCGAGCTCCGTCTCAGTTGACCGCACGCAGCCGCGAACGCGCGACCCGCGTCAAAATCCATCCGGCGACCCACCCGGCGAGCGAGGCCTGCAACAGCCGCAAGGCGGCGGTTGCTGCACTTGGCGACGATGTTCCGAACACGCCGTGCCGCGCATATACAACCGGTAGCGCGACCGGTGACGCGAAAGGCCTTTCTGCGACACCAGGCGCGTGCGCCTGCTCAGGTCGCGACGTCGATCCTGAGACTGGCTTCGAAGAAGCGCTCTTCGAGTGCCCGCTGGCGACCACGTAGGTCACCTCCGCGCCCATCAGGAAAATCTGCGTCGAGTAATAGATCCACACCATGAGTGCGACAAACGGCCCCGCCGAGCCGAATGCGGAGGCCACCGAGCTGTGGCCGATGTACAGCCCGATAAGCAGGCGGCCGATTGCAAACAGGACGGCGGTCACGAAGGCGCCCAGCCAAACGTCGCGCCACGCGATCTCCACATCGGGGAGTATCTTGTAGATGGCCGCGAAGAGCACTGTGATGACCACCACCGACGCCACGAAATCGAGCGCCTGCATCACCACTTCGGCGCCAGTGAAGAGGTGCTTGCCCAGCGCCGCCAGCGCCGCGTTCACGACCAGCGATACGATCAGCAGAAAGGCGATGGTGAGCACCAGGCCGAAGGTGAGAAGGCGAGCCCGCAGGAAATTCCAAACGCCGCTGCGACGCGCCGGCTCGGCCTTCCAGATGCGATTGAGATCGTCCTCGAGCTCGGCGAAGGCGGTGGTGGCGCCGATGACCAGCGTAATCACACCGATCGCCAGCGTGACCACGCCGTGCCCGAGATCGGACGTTGCGCGCAGCATCCCTTCCACCGCCTGGCCACCGGCATCGCCCAGCAGGTTGGTCAACTGCGCGAGGATCGCGGACTGGGCCACGTCATGGCCGACCGTAAGTCCGGCGATGGCGATCACGATTACCAGCAGCGGTGCCAGCGAGAACGCCGTGTAGTACGCCAGCGCCGCGCCCATGCTCGGCGCGCGATCGTCGATCCACTTGCGCGCCGCGTCCATCGCAATCGCTCCGATGCGGCGCAGTTTGCCGGCCCATCCGTTCGCCAATGCAATCCCCCGGGTACCGATGCGGGCCATCTTGGCCAAAGCACCGTGCACGGGCTATCGGTGCGCGTCCGATTCGGATGTAGGAAGAACGCCCGGCGACACACCGAGCGCGGAAAACCCGCGCCGCAACTCAGGCAAGCTCGGCGACGCGATGGCACGCCACTCGAGCGTCGCGGAACGGCGCGAGCACGGGCAGCTCGACGCGGCAACGCTCGATGGCATACGGACAGCGTGTGTGAAAGGCGCACCCGGACGGCGGCGCGACCGGAGAAGGCAGTTCTCCGCGCACCTGTGCCGACGGGACGCGCTTCGCTTCCAGGCGCGGCGTGCTCGCGAACAGCGCCCGTGTGTAGGGATGCGCCGGCGCTGCGAACAGCACGGCACGCGACGCGATCTCGACGACGCGACCGAGGTACATCACGGCGACGGTGTCGGCGATGTGGCGAACGACGTCGAGATTATGCGAGATGAACAGGTAGGCGACACCGCGTCGCTGCTGAAGGTCCATGAGTAAATTAAGCACCTGGGCCTGGATCGAAACGTCGAGCGCCGACACCGGCTCGTCGGCCACTAGCAGCCGCGGCTTCGTCATCAGCGCACGCGCGATGGCGATGCGCTGCCGCTGGCCGCCGGAGAACATGTGCGGGTAGCGGCGCGCGTGCTCAGGCAGCAAGCCGACCTCGTCGAGCATCGCTTCCGCGGCTTCGCGCCGTTGTGCCGGTGTCATGGCCCCGGCGATGACCAGCGGCTCCTGCAGGAGCGTCATCACCTGCTTGCGCGGATTGAGCGACGCGTACGGATTCTGGAACACCATCTGCACCGAAGGACGCAAGCGCCTGAGCGATTCGCGGTCGGCGCGCGCCACGTCGATGCCGTCGAACTTCACCGAGCCCGCGCTCGGTCGCTCGATCATGGTGACCTGGCGGGCCAGCGTCGACTTCCCGCAACCCGATTCGCCTACGATCGCCAGGGTGCGGCCTTCGTCGAGCGTGAAGCTCACGCCCTCGAGCGCGTGCACCATCACAGGGCGGCGAAACAGGCCGCGCGCGACGCGATAGTGTCGCGACAAGCCGGCGACTTCGAGCAACGGTCGGATAGCTTCCATGCTCAGGGAGCGGTCGGCTCGTGCTCGGCGGCGCGCCAGCCGCGCGTCGGCACGCCGTTCGGATCGAGCGGGAAGTGGCAGCGCACCTTGGCAACGGCGCTCCCTTCGAGCGGCGGCCGGCGCTCGACACAATACACGCGAGCGTACTCGCAGCGCGGCGACAGCAGGCAACCCGCAGGACGCTCGCTTTGAGCGGGTACGGTGCCGGCGATCGCCTTCAGGCGCGCGCCTTCGCGGTTGCGCTCGGGCAGCGCAGCGAGCAGCGCCTGCGTGTACGGATGGCGTGGCGCGTCGAACAGCGAAGGCAGCGTGCCGGACTCGACTTCCTGCCCGGCGTAGAGCACGACCACGCGCTGCGCGGTCTGTGCCACGACCGCGAGGTCATGCGTGATCAGCAGCAATGCCATGCCGTGCTCATGCTGGAGGCGCGCAAGAAGATCCAGGACCTGCGCCTGCACCGTCACGTCGAGCGCGGTGGTGGGCTCGTCGGCGATCAGCAGGCGCGGACGACATGCGATCGCCATCGCGATCATCACCCGTTGCGCCATCCCGCCGGAGAGCTGGTGCGGATACGCGTCGAGCCGTCGCGGGGCGTCCGGGATCTCGACCTGCTGCAGCAGCTCGAGCGAGCGGCGCCGCCTCAGTGACCGGCTGCGGCGCTCGTCGGCACTGCCATGCACGCGCAGCGCCTCGCCGATTTGGAAGGCGACGGTGAAGCACGGATTGAGGCTCGCCAGCGGATCCTGGAAGATCATCGCGATGTCCTTGCCGACCAGCGCGCGCCGCCGCCGCGGCGAGAGCGACAGCAGGTCATATCCGCCGAATCGCATGTGCCGTGCCCGGACGCGTCCAGGGAAATCGATCAGTCCCATGACCGCGAGCGCGGTGATGCTCTTGCCGGAGCCCGACTCCCCGACGCAGCCGACGATTTCACCGGCGTCGATGCTGAGGTCGACCCCGTCGACCGCGATCAGCGGCGAGGCTTCGCTTCCGAATTCGACGTGCAGGCCTTCGATCTCGAGCAGCGCCATGCGCTGCGCTCAGTGCTTGAGCTTCGGATCGAGCGCATCGCGCAATCCGTCGCCCATGAGATTGAAGGCCAGCACCGTCACCAGGATCGCGAGGCCGGGAAAGGTCACCACCCACGACGCGCGCTGGATGAACTCGAGCGCGTCGGCCAGCATCGAACCCCATTCCGGCGTCGGCGGCTGGGCGCCCAGGCCCAGGAAGCCCAGCGCGGCGGCATCCAGGATCGCCGACGAGAATCCAAGCGTCGCCTGCACGATCAGCGGCGCCATGCAGTTGGGCAGGATGGTCAGGAACATGAGACGCAGCGGACCGGCGCCGGCGATGCGCGACGAGGCGACGTATTCCCTGCCCGCCTCGGCAATCACCGCAGCGCGCGTCAGGCGCACGAAATGCGGCAGCAGCACGATCGCGATCGCATACATCGCGTTGATGAGCCCGGGACCCAGCACCGCGACGACGGCGATCGCCAGCAGCAGGCTCGGCAACGACAGCATCACATCCATCAGGCGCATGATGACTGTCTCGGTGAGTCCGCGGGCGTAGCCGGCGAGCAGGCCGAGTGCGACGCCAAGGGTCATCGAGAGACTCACCGAGATAAGTCCGATCAGCAGCGACAGTCGCGTGCCGTAGATGAGTCGCGACAGGATGTCACGTCCCACGGCGTCGGTGCCGAGCAGGAAGCGCGACGTCCCTTCCGCGGTCCATGCCGACGGGGTCAGCGTGAAATCGCGAAACTGCTCGTTGGGCGGATGCGGCGCGATCGCGCCGGCCGCGACCGCGAGCACGATGAGCAACACGATCATCGCCAGCCCGATCAGGGCACCGCGACTTTGCCGGTACGCGTTCCAGAATTCGCGCAGCGGGGTCGGCGGCGCGATCGCGGTGATGCGCGCGGTTGCGGCTTCAGCCATGTCGGATGCGCGGGTTGATCACGCCGTAGAGCAGGTCGACCAGCAGATTCACCGAGATGACGATCGCGGCAACCAGCAGGATGCCGCCCTGCACCACCGGATAGTCGCGCGACTGCACGCCGTGCACCAGCCAGTTGCCCACGCCGGGCCACGAGAAGATCGTCTCGGTGAGAATCGCGCCCGACAACAGCAGACCCACCTGCAGGCCGATCACCGTGATCACCGGAATGAGCGCGTTGCGCAGCGCGTGCACGAGCACGACGCGCCACGCCGACAGGCCCTTGGCGCGCGCGGTACGCATGTAGTCCTCGCGCAACACCTCGAGCATCGCCGAGCGTGTCATGCGTGCGATGACCGCCAGCGGGATCGTGCCCAGCGCGATTGCCGGCAGGATGAGGTGCGAGAGTGCCGAGCGCAGCGCTCCCGGCTCGCCGGAGCGCAGCGCATCGATGAGCATGAATCCGGTCATCGCCGGCACGTCGTATTCGACCGCGATGCGCCCCGACACCGGTGTCCATCCCAGGTGCACCGAGAAGAACAGGATCAGGAGCAGCGCCCACCAGAAAATCGGCATCGAGTAGCCGGTGAGCGAAACGCCCATGACCGCGTAATCGGCGGCCGTGTTGCGCTTGAGCGCAGCGATCACGCCGGCCGGGATGCCTAGCAGCGTTGCCAGCAGCATCGCGCACAACGCCAGCTCGACGGTCGCCGGAAACAGCGTGGCGAACTCGCCGAGCACGCTTTCGTGCGTGGTCAGCGATGAGCCGAGGTCGCCGCGCAGAACGTGGCCGACGTATTCGGCGTACTGAACCGGCAGCGAGCGGTCGAGGCCGAACTCGTGCAGCAGGCGCTCTCGCCGCGCCGGATCCATGCCGCGCTCACCCGAAAGATTCTCGACCGGGTCGCCCGGGATGAGATGGATGAGCGCGAACGCAAGCAGCGTCACGCCGACGAAGGTGGGAACGATCAGCGCGACGCGGCGAAGGACGAACGCGAGCATCAGCCGCTAGGGTCCTGCGGACACTAGCACCTCACTTGTCACTCACCTGGTGCTGACTTGCCACTCACCTCGACCTGGTCGAAGTAGTGATGCGCGGTCGCGTCCATCTTGTACCCTTTGACTTCGGTCCGCACCGGATCGAAGCGGATCGAATGCGCCAGCGTGATCCAAGGAGCTTCTTCCTTGAATACCACCTGCGCCTGCTCGTAGAGCTTGGCGCGATCGGCCTGCTTGGGCGTCTGTGCGGCCTTCACCACCAGGTCCTCGAACGCCCGATTGCACCAACGCGCGTTGTTGCCTCCGCCCTTGACTGCCTCGCACCCGAGCAGGGGGACGAAGAAATTGTCGGGATCGCCGTTGTCGCCCGACCATCCGAACATCACCACCTGGTGCTGGCCTTCCTTGGCGCGTTTGCGGTATTCGGCCCATTCGAAGGTCACGAGCTTGGCCTTGACGCCGACCTTTTCCCAGTCGGCCTGGATCATTTCGGCCATACGCTTGCCGTCCGGATTGTAGGGACGCGTGACCGGCAGATACCATAGTTCGAGCTCGAAGCCATTGGGAAAGCCGGCCTGCGCGAGCAGCTGCTTGGCCTTGGCCGGATCGTAGGGATAATCCTGCACCGCGTTGTTGTAGCTCCACAGGATCGGCGGGATCGGGTTCTTGGCGGTCTGTCCATTACCCTGGTAGACCGCCTTCAGGATCGCATCCTTGTTGGTGGCCAGATTCAGCGCCTGGCGGACCAGCTTGTTGTCGAAGGGCTTCTTCTCGACGTTGAACGCGATGTAGCCGATGTTGAGCCCCTCCTTCTGCTGCACGACCAGATTCTTGTCCTTTCTCATCTCGTCGAGGTCAGCGGGCTTCGGGAACGCCATCACTTGGCACTCGCCGGTCTTGAGCTTGGCGTAGCGCGCGGTGGCGTCGCGGGTGATCGAGTAGACGAGGTTGTCGACCTTCGGACGGCCTTTCCAGTACTGGTCGAACGCCTTGTAGCGGATAATCGCGTCCTTCTGATACGACACGAACTCGAAGGCGCCGGTGCCGATGGGATATACGTCGGCGGCGTTGGGCGTGCCCTTGGCCTGCATCGTCTCGAAGTATTCCTTGGACAGAATCGACGCGAAATCCATTGCCATGTCGGCAAGGAACGGCGCCTCCGGTCGCTTGAGGTTGAAGCGCACCGTGTAGTCGTCGATCTTCTCGACGCTACCGACGATGTTCTTCATGCCCATGTCTTCGTAGTACGAAAACGTCTGGCCGGCGGTCATTTTGTGGAAAGGATGGTTGTCGTCTGCCATGCGGTTCCACGAGAAGACAACGTCGTCGGCATTGAAGTCGCGCGTCGGCTTGAAGTTGGCGTTGCTGTGGAACTTGACGCCCTTGCGCAGCTTGAAAGTATAGGTTTTGCCGTCGGGCGACACCGTCCACGATTCCGCCAGTGCGGGAACGATGTTGGTGGTGCCGATCTGGAACTCGACCAGGCGGTTGAACATGGGCACCGACACCGCATCGAACGTGGTGCCGGTGGTGAAGAACTGCGGCTGGAACCCTTCGGGGCTGCCCTCCGAGCAGTAGACCAAGGTCCCCTTGGCGGCAGCCGCGGCGGACATGATGCCCAATGCCACGCACAGCGTGGCGCGCGCAAAGCGAGTTTTACGGTCAGTGGACGACATGGGCTTTCCTCGGGAACGGGCTCGCCAGACCGCGAGCAAGGCGCCATGCTAGTCGTGGACGATCGCGGTGACAACCTCGGCGGACGCCCTGCTCCCTGGCAGGATCAGCGCGTGGCTGCCGACAGCCGCTGTCTTGCGGTTTCGTACAGGCAGACGCCGGTCGCGACCGAAACGTTGAGCGAGCCGACGCTGCCCTGCAGTGGAATGCTGATCGTTCGGTCGCAGAGCTCGCGAGTGAGCCTGCGCAGCCCCGTTCCTTCGGCACCCAGCACCCATGCCAGCGGACCGGAGAGCTCGGCGGAGCCCAGCGTTTCCGCGCCGTCGGCGGCGGCACCCACCAGCCAGATGCCGTGCTGCTTGAGTTCGCGCAGCGCGCTCGCCAGATTGGTCACGGACACCAGCGGAACCGTGTCGGCCGCGCCGGACGCGGCCTTCGCCACCGTGGCGTTGAGCCCGACAGCGCGGTCCTTGGGAACGATGACCGCGTGCGCGCCGAACGCGTCGGCGCTGCGCAGGCAGGCGCCGAGGTTGTGCGGGTCGGTCACGCCGTCGAGAATCAGCAGCAGCGGCGAACCGTCGCACGATTCCAGCACCTCATCAAGGGTGACCAACGGCACGCTACCGTCGATCGCGGCGACCACGCCCTGATGTCGATCGTGTCCGGCGAGCGCATGCAGCTGGCGCTCGTCGACCTTCTGCACGTCGACCCCAGCCAGCGTAGCGCGCTCGAGCAGCTCGCGCATGCGAGCATCGTGGCGCCCGGCGAGCACGAACAGTGTCTCGATCGATTCCGCGCGCTGGCGCAAGCGTGACGTGACCGCATGAAAACCGACTAGGTGGCGCGTTGATTTCAATCGGCTTGCCGAGAGTGACAGGAGCGTAGTATGCCGCCTGGCAGGGGCCGGCGTGCCCGGGTATAATACGCACCGCGCCGAAGGGGCAAAAAGCTGTGACTCGCCTCGCATTTCCGGGCTGTTGTAGCTCAGTTGGTAGAGCAACTGATTCGTAATCAGTAGGTCAGAGGTTCGAATCCTCTCAACAGCACCAGCTAGCTTTGTTCTCCGCGATAGCGCTCGCTAACTACTCTGACAATTCCGCGCTCACTCTGACAATTCGATCCGGCGTCGAGCGGTTTCGGCGAGCCAACAGCACTGCGCATCAGCACGTCCTTACGAGCTTCTTGCTCGCTTGAAAAGTGATGCGCGGCGACTGGTTCTCATGCAATCACGCCTGCGCAAATACATCGAGCTTGTCCCACCAATGCGCACGCAACCCACGTCTTGCGGCAGAGCAGGTCGAGAAAGGCTCGGATCTTATCGGTCTCGGCGGGCACGCCCTGCAGGTCAGCGAGCGGGCTCGGCGTGGCTTGATCGGCGTTGAACAGGCAGACCACCGAGCCGACTTCGGTCATATCGAAGCGGGTGTACAGGCCGGTCTCGTAGAGGCACCAGTTCCAATTCTTCGACGGTGAGGTGAAGAGCAGCATGAGGAGGTGGCTCCTGGCGAGGGCGCTGCGGATCTCGCGCCGCCAGTCCACGCCCGCAGTGATGTCGATGCCAGACACAAAGCAGTCGATGAGCCCCGGACTACCGAGGCCTTCCATGGCGTTCTTCACAACGACCGCCAGTGCGTGATCGTCGTGCTTGTGACTGATGAATACTGTGAACACGTCGTTAGAGAGGGCCATCGTTCCATACTCCCGCGCGTTGACGCCAGTCATTAACCGGGCCCGCACGCACATATATACGATCCACTACTGGATCACTTCGTCGGCGTGCAACAGCAGCGACTGCGGGATCGTGATCCCTAGCGCTTTCGCGGTTTGGAGGTTGACCGTAAGCAAGTGCTTGGTCGGCTGCTCGACGGGCAGGTCAGCCGGCTTGGCGCCTTTGAGGATCTTGTCCACATATACAGCGGCGTGCCGGTACGTCTCAACGACATTCACGCCGTAGCGAAAAGCCCTCTGGTTTCGACGAACTGTTTCGCGCTGCCTACTGTGGGAAGCCGCTGCTGAACGGCGAGCCGGCCAATCTCGCCGTAATGGACGACGAGTAAAGTATCGGATCTCACGATCAGCGCGTCCGTCCTTTCCTTTCCCATCGTGGCAAAGGCGCTGGCGAGGTCTGTCGGCTCGGCGACAGTAGGAGCTGAAATTGCCCTCGCTGGCAAAGCGCGTGATCGTCCCCGTTTCCAGCATGATCGTGGTGGCCAGCGTCTCACCGATGCCGGGCACCGTCTTCAGCAAACGATATTCCGGGCGCAACTTCACCCGCTGTTTGAGCCGCTTCTCCAGCACCGCGATCTGTTGTTGTAGCGCCGCACTGACCGCACGGTTGGCTTCCACGGCCAACGCCACATCGGGTGCGAAACCGAGCTCCTCGATCTGCTCAGCGGTCAGGCGCTTGACCCGCTCGCCGCTCATCCGCGCACCCGTCTGTCGTGCCAGGATGTTCTCGATCGCGAGGATCTGCATAGTCTGGCAGCGCACCAGCTGCATCCGCTTGCGCCCCAGATCGCGCCCCGCACGTTCCTCGCGCGGATAGATGTAGCCTTCCGGCAACAACCCCAGCCGCAGCAGCTGCGCCAGATACGCCGCATCGGCAAAGTCAGTAAAGCGGATGCGTCTTCCTCTGAGCCGGTCCTTGAGCAGTCGATTTTCAGCCTGAAGGAACTCGATAACAATCAGTTGATCGCGATGAACCCAGCCGGCGACAATCATCAACAGAAACGACAACAGCGGTGGCACCGGCTGCATGCCTCATTCTACCGCCGGCGCTTCGTTCGTAATTTTGGACAGCACGGCCTACCTAGCCGCGGGCGTCCTGCCAAGACTCTACGGGCTTGAACCCCGAAGCCGCCAACGGCAGCAATGGCCGCTTAACCTTCGCCGTCCTCGCGAGCGATGGCCTACTCGCTGTCGCGATCGCCTGCTCGCGGACTTCGGCGGCATTGCCTTCGGAAGGTGCCAGCCCCGATAGATCCCGCCCAATCGCAAGCCTAAGCACAGCACGAGTCCGATCACGGTCGTTGCCGTCGACGGCAGGCCGAGCGATTCGCCGATCACCACGGCGCCGGCTCCGGCGAGGGCCGCAACGGCATACAATTCGGCGCGCAGCACGGTGGGAATTTCATTGAGCAGGACGTCGCGGGCCATGCCACCGCCGATTCCGGTCAACATGCCAAGCAGTGCAGCCATAGGCGCATCCAGACCGTAGGCCAATGCCTTTTGCGCGCCGGATACGGCGAACAACGCGAGTCCGGCCGCGTCGAAGAGTTGGCACCGGGCTTTTCAGTCGGTCGATGAGCGGAAACCAGTAGAACGTCAGGATACCCGCCAAGAGCGAGATCGCGAGGTATCGCCAGTCAACCAGCGTGGCCGGGGGGATCGCGCCGATCAGCACGTCACGAATAATGCCGCCGGTGGTCGCCGCCACGAAGGACAACACCAGAACGCCGAAGAAATCCAGTTCCCGCTTGACGGCGGCAACAGCGCCGCTCAGCGCGAAAACGAACGTGCCGACAAAGTCCAGCGCCACCAGAAACAGCTTCATGGCGGGAACGATCGTGGGCGTTACGGGATCGGCCACAATAGGAACGTCAGTTATCGCCCCAGCGAGCAGCGCTATGCCGCATCTCCGCGAGGCGAAAGCCACGCCCGCGCGGCGACTACGAGCGCCTCCACGCCCGTTCGCAGCGTCGGATGAATCACCGGCGCGAAGCGCGCATTGTGATTGCTCGGGATCTCGTTGACCTTGCCCGCTGCTTTCGCCTTGGCATAAATCGTCAGGATCGGTTCCACCGATGAACCAGAACACCGACGGCACGTGCCACTCCGCGCCGAACGAGCCGAAGTCCTCACTGGCCGACGTTGGCCCGGTCTCGACCACGCGCGCCGGCGAGAAATGCTCCCGGAATGCGGCAGCGATCCGCTGGCTCGCATCGGCGTCATTCACCACCAGCGCGTAGCGATCGAGCGGAGTGATTTCCGGCGGCTTTGGCGCACCGGAAGCTGCAGCCTCCGCGTTGACAATGCGCTCGATCGCCGCGAGCACGCGCTTGCGCACACCTTCGTCGAAGGTGCGCACGTTGAGCTTGATGATGGCCTCATCGGGGATGACGTTTTCCTTCGTTCCCGCCTGCAGCGCTCCGATCGTGACGACAGCGGCTTCGGTGGGCGCGATCTCCCGCGAGACGATCGTCTGCAGGCGCAGCACCGTCGCGGCGGCCATCACCACCGGGTCGATGCTCGTCTGCGGCATCGAGCCGTGCGCGCCGCGTCCGAACAGGCGGATCTGAAAGCTGTCTCCCGCCGAGGTGATGACGCCGCTGCGGCCCCCGATCGAGCCGGCCGGCCCGACCATGACGTGCTGTCCGAGAACCACGTTCGGTTTGGGGAAGCGCTTGAACAATCCATCGTCGATCATTGCCTGGGCGCCCTCAGCGGTTTCCTCCGCCGGCTGGAACACCGCCATTACCGTACCGTCGCCACGTGTCGCGCATCTGCGCGAGCAGCGCCGTCGCGCCGGCAAGGCACGTCGTGTGCATGTCGTGACCGCACGCATGCATGACCGGCACGCTCTTGCCTTCACGGTCCGTCGCGGTCGCCTTGCTGGCATACGGGAGGCCGGTCGCCTCCGCGACGGGCAATGCATCCATATCGGCGCGTAACATCACGACAGGACCGTCGCCGTTGCGTAATAGCCCCACGACGCCCGTTTTGCCGACGCCTGTCGTTACATCGTAACCCGCGTCGCGCAACCGTTGCGCGGCGATGCCCGCAGTCCGCGTTTCCTGCATCGACAGCTCCGGGTGCGCATGAATGTCCGTGTAGAGCTTTTCAAGATCAGGCAGCAGCGCGTCAAGCCCAGCAAACGATTCATCGTTTGGGGAAATCGCGCCGGTTGAAGACGTTGTCATGGTGATCTTTCCATTTGCCTAAGATCGGCTTGTGGGCTGCGTTGCGATCCAAGCGGCCGCGGATCCAGCGTCGCGGCAGTGCTGGAGGCACATCGCGAGCGAAGCGGCCTCTAGATCATCGCAAGGAGACAGTCCTACGGTTCAGCGTGTAGATTTCGCGAACGGCCCTCCCGTCGTCACAACGGGTGCCGATTTGGGCTCGTCGATCGATGACCGTCGCGATCGAATGTTGTGCTCAGGACAGACACCTGTCAATCGGGAGCGCCCGCAAAGACGTCGCACGTGGTAACGCACAGGAGGACCATTGCCCTAGAGCAGGCGTACAGAGATACTGGACTTACTGTGCGGCGGCCCGGCCCATTGAACCGCGACGACTCTTGGTGTCGCGCGCGCTTCGCAATGTAATGATGGGTGCAACGACGCCGGCGCGTCTCGGCCGCGACGGAATCTCAGCGATCATCATGCCGACGCTGTCGTCCGAAGAAGACCTTCGGCTAGGATAGAGCGCGTCGGCACTACGACAAGCGCTCAAGACGATTGGCGCTTAGGACGCAGCGCTCGCGATATTGCCTGCGTCGCTGGCGCCTGCGTTGTTGACGCAGTCTTGCCGTCCCGGCCGCACAACGTCACGTAAGACGCCACGAATCTGCGATCGATCCGGTGGTGCGGTTACCTGCGGTCCCCGAGATATTCCACCTACAACAATGTGCAGGCCTCTTTGAATAGGAGACGCGGACTACGCGGAAATAGCTTTGATGGATCGCCGTAGCCCAAATTGCACAGAAAATTTGACTTCACATGACCTGCAGGAAAGAATTCCTGATCACATCCTTCGCATTCCTTGCCCGCGCCAAAAAATTCTTCGTCCAGCTTCGCGTTGTCGAAGCCCGACATTGGCCCGCAGTCGAGGCCCAGCGCCCGCGCCGCGAGCAGCAGATAAGCTCCTTGTAGCGATGAGTTGCGCCGCGCGGTGACTTCGATGAGTGCTGGATTGGCCGCGAACAGGTTGCGCATCGCGGGGTTGTGGGGAAAAAGCTTCGGCAGCTTGTCGTAGAAGTGGAGATCGTAGGCGACGATCACGATAACGGGTGCCGTCATCGTTTTCTCCACGTTGCCAGGCGCCAGGGACGGCCGCAGTCTTTCTTTCGCCTTTGCCGAGCGGATAAACACGAAGCGGGCGGGTGAAGCGTTGGCGCTAGTTGGTCCCCATTGTAGGGCGTTGTACAGCTCGTGCAGCGTTTCGTCCGTAACGGGCTTATCGATCCAGGCGCTGTGCGTGCGCGCGTTGTGAAATAGTTTTTCGATACACGGGTTCGAGCTCGCCATTGCATGTTCCTCCTTTCAAAGGCGTACTCAATTAGGATGCGCCTGACAGGGTCACCTGCAGTGCGACTGCGCGCACACTCAACGGGCAACGCATCGGTCGGCAATCTCATTCACATGGTGCGAAGCCTGTTGGAACCTGACGCGTATTGCTATTTACTGACCATCGTATCTATATTCTCGGACCATCCCTATACCTCGAAGCCATGAAAGTCCCAAGCTCATCCAAGAAGCGTGCGTTCGAGGATACGACCTTCCTGTTGCTGTTGATCGCGATTTCGCTAGCATTCGGATGGCTTCTCTACCCATTCTACGAAGCGGTATTCTGGGCGATCGTGCTGGCAATCGTATTTACGCCCCTGTATCGGCGAATTTCGCGATCAATGCGTCAGAAACGGACACTGGCTGCGCTCGCCACAGTGATGATCATCTTGGTAGTGGTGATCCTACCACTGGCGCTGATCACCGCTTTGTTGCTGCAGGAGGGAGCGAACGTGGTTGTCAGGATCCAGTCGGGAGAATTGAGCTTCGGCGGGTATTTTCAGCGATTGTTTGCCACCCTTCCCGCATGGCTGACCGACCTGCTAGCTCGGTTCGGGCTTACGAACGTTGACGTGATGCACGATAAACTGGTCGCCAGCTTGGCTACGGGCAGCAAATTCATTGCTGGCCAAGCGTTCAATATTGGTCAGAACACCGTCGACTTTGTCATCGGCTTCTTTATCATGTTGTACCTGCTGTTCTTTCTACTTCGTGACGGCGAGACCCTTGCTGAGCGCATCAGGCGTGCGTTCCCCTTGCAAGCGGAGCAGCAGCACAATCTTTCCGACAAGTTCACCATCGTAATTCGCGCCACGGTGAAGGGGAATATCGCCATGGCTCTCGTGCAAGGAATGCTTGGCGGCTTGGCCTTCGGGTTCTTGGGCATCCATGCGCCGTTGTTGTGGGGGGCATTGATGGCCTTTCTCTCGCTGCTGCCCGCTGTTGGCGCCGCCCTGGTCTGGTTTCCGGCGGCAGTCTATCTGCTCGTGACGGGTGCTACGTGGCAGGGCATCGTGCTGCTCGCGTACGGCGTCCTCGTCATCAGCATGGTCGACAATATCCTGCGTCCGCTCCTGGTAGGCAAGGACACTCAGATGCCCGACTACGTTGTGCTCGTCTCGACCTTGGGCGGCATCGCGGTATTTGGTCTAAGCGGTTTCGTGATCGGGCCCGTTATCGCGGCAATGTTCATTGCCGCGTGGGATATTTTCTCTACGGCACGCTCGGAGACTGGTGATTGATCGCATCGTCGGTCAAGCGCGCGGTAAAGCGTTACTCGACCAGCGATAGGAACGGTCCATGAGTGCACATTCGACGATGCCGGCGATTTTTGTTGGCCATGGAAACCCGATGAATGCGTTGGCTCACAACCCATTCACCGAACGCTGGGCGGAACTGGGGACTTCCCTTCCGACGCCGAAGGCGATCCTCAGCGTTTCCGCGCATTGGTACGTGCCTGAAACCGCGGTCACGGCTACCGGCCGGCCAAGGACGATTCACGATTTTGGCGGTTTTCCAAAGCCGCTTCACGAAGTGGAATATCCGGCCCCGGGCTCGCCAGAGCTGGCTCATCGTGTTCGGGAACTGCTTTCTCCGATCTCAGTTCGAATCGACCGCGACTGGGGACTCGATCACGGAACTTGGTCCGTGCTCGTTCATATGTATCCAGGAGCAGATATCCCGGTCATCCAGCTGAGCATTGACGAGACACGCGAGTCATCGTGGCATTACGAAGTCGCCAAGCAGCTCCAGTCCCTCCGCGATGAGGGCGTGCTCATCATGGGCAGTGGCAACATCGTGCACAACCTGCATACGTACTCCTGGGGCGATCGCTCCGCTGGACCCTACGACTGGGCGCTCCGATTTGAGAATCGAGCGCGCGAGCTGTTGCGCGCCGGCCGGTTCTCTCCATTGGTCGCATACGAAGGCATGGGTCGAGACGCCCACTTGTCGGCGCCTACCCCCGAGCATTACTTGCCGCTTGTCTATGTTCTTGCGCAGCACCGGGAGGGTGACGCAGTCGGCTTCCCGGTAGAGGGCTTCGATGGCGGGTCGATTTCGATGCTCGCAGTTCAAGTCGGGTAATCGAATCGATGGCGCCGGTCCGGTTGCTTGCGCGGGAAATTGCCGCAGAATGCGGCGTCCCGGAGGTTGGTTATAGGACGCTATCTTCGCCAACCCGATAGCATCCGACGACAACATTGGGCGCAAGCTACGCGGCGTCGGCGCGCCGTTGCATACCATAACGATCGCAGGAGTCTGTCCAAATGGCCACTGGGCCGTCGTCAGAACCCGTGCACTCTCCCTGGAGCCCGTTCCATCACCGCACATATGCGGTAATCTGGACCGCGACCGTCGTCTCCAACATCGGCGGTTGGATGTACAGCGCAGCGGCTGCATGGTTGATGACGAGCTTGGATGACAATCCAGTGATGGTGTCGCTGGTTCAGGTAGCGACAAGCCTGCCGATGTTCCTGTTTGCATTACCCGCAGGAGCGCTGGCCGACATCATAGACAAGCGGCGTTTCCTCATCGTCGTCGAGCTCGGAATCATGATCGTGTCGGCGGTGTTCGCCACAATGGTCACATTCGATCTCGTCACGCCCGTCACGCTCCTGTTGTTCATGTTCGTGATCGGTGCCGGAAGCGCGCTAACGGCACCGGCCTGGCAATCAATCGTGCCAGCGCTTGTTCCTAAGTCCGACCTGCCCGCGGCGGTGGCCGCCAACAGTGTCGGAATCAACATTAGCCGCGCCGTGGGTCCAGCTCTGAGCGGGATAATTGCCGCCGGATTTGGTATCGCTGCGCCTTTCTGGCTGGACGCTTTCAGCAATTTTGGCACCATCGGTGCGCTGGTCTGGTGGCGTACGCCGTCGAGAACGGGTCGACGCCTGCCCGCTGAGCGCCTCGCCAGCGCGATTCGCACAGGCGCACGTTACGCGCGCAACAATCCGCATTTGCGCGCAACCCTGTTTCGTGCCGTTGCTTTTTTCCTATTTGCGAGCGCCTATTGGGCGCTGCTGCCGCTCGTGGCGCGCGTGCAGATCGCGGGCGGCGCGCAGCTGTACGGTATTTTGCTAGGAGCCATCGGGGTGGGCGCGATCGGCGGCGCGTTCGCACTGCCGTGGCTTAAGGCGAAGCTTGGACCCGATCGGCTGGTCGCTGCCGGGACGGTCGGCACCGCCGTAGCGCTCGCCCTGTTCGGCAGCGCGCATAGTGCGACCGCTGCCCTTCTGGCCAGCCTGTTTGCAGGTGTCTGCTGGATTGCCACGCTGTCAACTCTGAATGTATCGGCGCAACTGGCGCTGCCTGAATGGGTTCGCGGGCGCGGGCTGGCGATCTATGTCACCGTCCTGTTCGGGGCAATGACGCTCGGCAGCGTAGCGTGGGGAGAAATTGCTGCCATAGGTGGGTTACCGACGGCGCATTTCCTCGCGGCGCTCGGCGCCCTCATCGCCATTCCGCTGACGTGGCGCTCTAAGCTGCAAACAGGTGCAGGGCTCGACTTGACGCCTTCCATGAGTTGGCCCGAGCCGGTCGTTGCCGATGATCTGCAAGAACGAGCGGGTCCGGTGATGATTGAGATCGAATACCGCATTGGCAAGAAGGACCGCGATGCCTTTCTTGTTGCGCTTGAGCCCTTGTCCTTGGAGCGTCGTCGGGACGGTGCGTATGCGTGGGGTGTCTTCGAAGATGCGTCCGAGACGGGTCGGTTCGTAGAGACCTTCCTTGTCGAATCCTGGCTAGAGCACTTGCGTCAGCACGAGCGTGTCACCAAAGCGGATACCATATTGCAGGAGCGGGTTCAGCGATTCTTGGAGCGCCCGGCGAGGATCACGCACCTCATTACAGCCGAACGGGGCCGCGAATCTCCCAAGGGCACCGGCGCATCGCGCTCGCAATGAACGCGCGCCACCGAGCGATCCAGTCAATAGCAACTGGATTCGGAGCTGAACCGTAACAACAGAAAGGTTAGGTAGACAAGCAGGTGTCGTGGACTACTGTGAGCCTCGCGGGGATACCGCGATGGCAGGGAAGGCCGCCGCCGCTTCAATAATCGTCAGTATCCGACCGTAAAGCGCTGGCGGATATGTGCAGGATGCTCGAGCTCATCGATCATGGCCACCGCATAGTCCTGAACGGATATATCGCTCTTGCCATTCGCTCCAACTAGGAGTTGATCGCTACCCAGGCGGAAGCTGCCTGTCCGGTTGCCCGATTTCATGTTCGCTGAAGGCGCTAGGAACGACCATTCGAGTTCTGGCTCCTTTCGCAATTGTTCCAGCGCATCAATGGTTGCCATGGAGCCGGGACGAATCCCCTCAGGGAAGTCCTTGTCATCGACGAGGCGCACACCAGATTTCACCTCCAATCCACCGGCACCCCCCACCCAGAGCACGCGTTTAACGCCCGCGCGCTTAATCGCCGCGATGATCGATGTCGTGCCTCGCACCTGGTCTTCGTACAGATTCGGATTCTTCCAGCCAGCATTGAACGCACTCACGATCGCATCCTGACCGGCGAAGAGTTTCGCCAGATTGCCTGTGTCATTGACGTCGCCGGCAGTTGCAATGAGCCCGCCGCGCGGTCCGAGTTTTTCGGGATGCCGGACGATTGCGGTGACAATATGGCCTCGGGTAAGCGCTTCGCTCAGAATTGCCGAACCGACGAAACCTGTTGCACCCAATAACACGATCTTCATCCGGTGCTCCTTTAGCCTGATGACGGTAGTACCGAGTACCGCTCGCGCGTTACTTGCGAGGGCTGGGTCTCATCGCGGCGGCCGATATGGGCCACCAGCCTGGGCAAGCAGCGCGATGCTGAAACCCGCTCAATGACATGCTTCGTTCTTTGCAAACGGAATGGCAAGAAACGTGATGCTTCTAGGCGCGAAGACTAATTGGCCGCCAGCGGTCGCTAGACCTACCATCATCGGGAGAGCGTCGTTCGGCCCAAGCCGCAATGGCGCACGATTCAACGAGATTGTCTTATCGGTCAGGCTCGCCGCCGTTAACGTGTAGCGGTTCGCGGCAGCCGGGAGAGTCAGCGAGTTGGCCTTCTTACGCGCGGTGTTCAACACAAGTATCGCCACACCGCCAGGCACGTCGCGCAAGCAATGCGCATAGACGTGCATGCCAGCGCGGTTAGCAAACCCTGCGTCAAGGACTGTCGTCCCCATGAAACGGCGCCAGAGCAGCGCGCCCCAGAAGTTGGGCTTGGGCTCGAAGCTGTCTTCGTTCAAGAGCCCGTAATCGCTGGCGACCAGCGTGTTATGGATGACGACGTTCACGCTCCTGACGAGCGAGCCGGCCGAGCTGGTCGAGGTAGCGGAAGGTGTCCAGGAAGGTGCCGCTCCACGGATTGCCACCGCAAGCCGCGTCCGCCGTCTCCGTGTTCCAGAAAGGCTTGCCCGGCATGAATTTGTCGCGCACGCCGCGATAGTAGGCGAGCGTCTGGTCGGTACGGCCCAGCCAGTCCTCGGACAACGCCTGGTCGGCGCTGGTCTGATGTCCCATCGCCGCGCACCGCTGCGACGCAGCGCCATAGTGGTGGTAGGAGAATGCGTCGGCGTCGCCCGTCGACGCGGCGAGATCCGCCGCGAGCAGCACTTCCTGATTCCCGTACCCGCCACTTGCGACGGCCCAGTCGGCGTCAGCCTCTCCGACGGAGCCGGGAGCGAGAAGCTTCGTGCCCGGATACTCCTTACGCATGAAAGCGTCGAATACCCGGAAGTCACGCCCGAACGCCGCCGCGTCGTATCCTTTCGGGGCGCCGCCCATCGAAGCCAACGTGGGCTCGTTGAAATACTCGGCCGCGGCGACCGTCCCGCCATGGGCCTTCGTGAAGGCAAGCCAACGACGGGCCTGGTCGGGCTTCCAGAGCCCATCCGCGCCGCGAGTGCCGGTTCCGGTCGGCATCGAGGTGACAATCGGCGCGTCTACCGCGCGCGAGAAGTCGATCGCCGCCAGCCACTGCTGACGCGTGAGCACGCCGCCATAGCCCGGGGGCGGGTCCTTGGGCGGTGTATCCGTGTCGGCGAAATAGGTCGTATTGGCCCAAGTGCCGCTGATCCGCATGTAGGCTGGACCGAGCGCCTTGGCCATGGCGCGCAGACGACGGTTGGTGAGGTCAAGCGGTGGGCGGTACTGGTAGAGGTCAGAGCTCATCCCAGTGGGCGTGTCGCCGCTCTGGGCCTCAGCGCCCGACGCAGGCGAAGGTTGCGCCACCAGCTTGCGCAATATCCTTATACGGCTTCCAGAATTTACCGCCCGTCACCTCCAACATCTCGACGTTGTATGACTGATAGCGCTCGTCGATCGTACCAACGCGCTTCATCGAGGCCGGGGCGAGTCGGACAGACGTTCGATCCTGAGCTCGCGTCGTGTACGGCATCAACGCCAAGGCGACGAGCGCAACGCCCGTAACTGGTGTTTTCCAAACCTGGATCATGATCTATCCCTATCGAGGGTACTTGAAAATCATCGCAGCCGCGCGCGGGAGGGCGACCCGATCACCCCGTGCTTGGTGGCCACGTAGGGCGTCGCACCGTCGGCTGTTGCTGAGGCGAGAGACAATTTGCGCAAGAATAGCTTGCTTCAAGCACTGCTCGGCAGCGCAGTGAAGCCAGCGAGCGCGCAACGTACCGAGCAAGTGTAGGCGTTGGGGATCCGCCGCAGTAAATCAGACCCACGCAGCACGAACCAATCCCCTTAGAATGTTGTCGCGAATGCCGTTTGCGACAGGATTAAGCTGCCGCCCTAGGCCACAAGATTTTTAGAGGGCACCGTTATGTTGACCGATCTCGATTCATGGCAGCGAGCGTTAGGCATCGACGCATGCAGCGAAATGTCCATCGTGAAGCCGAGCTTCCAGCGGCGATTGCGATGCGCTCTCGAGACCGCTCTCATGGGACTCGCATTTTCCGCTTTCTGTGCAAATGCGCAGGGACCCCAATCGCCACCTACTGTCAACGCGCAGCCGACCACCCCGGGGCCAACGCAAGCCGACTTGGACAAGGCAGACATCGACCCGAATCAGTGGCTCACTTCCAACAAGGGCTACCTCGGCTACCGGTACTCGAAGCTCACCCAGATCAATGCGCAAAACGTCCGCAATCTCAAGCCGGTGTGCTCGTTCAAGCTGGGCGAACAAGGATCGTTTCAGGGTGGACCGCTCGTCTATAACGGGGTTTTGTACACGACTTCCGCGTTGGGGGTGTTCGCCATCGATGCAGCCAATTGTGCGAAGCGGTGGAGCTACCAACACACGCCCGGCGAGCACATGGGGCAGCACAACAACAAGGGCGCGGCCATAGCTAGTGGCCGGGTCATTCGTGGAACCCCGGATGGCCACCTGATCGCGCTCGACGCGGCGACCGGCGCATTGCTATGGGATCAAACCGTGATGGACGCCAGTGGCGGCGAGTATGCAACCGCCGCGCCCCTGGTGTGGAAGGACATGATCTTCATCGGCAAGGCCGGAGGAGATCTTGGAATCCGCGGCGAAATGATGGCCTTCCGCGCCGGCGACGGCTCGAAGATCTGGGGGTGGCACACCATTCCAAGTCCCGGTGAGACGGGATCGGAAACGTGGCGCAATCCGGCGAGCATCGAGCATGGCGGTGGTGGCACCTGGACCAGCTACAGCCTCGATCCGATCGCTGGCCTGCTGTTGATCCCTGTGGGCAATGCAGGCCCTGACTTCAACAATGAAGCGCGCCCAGGCAACAACCTCTTCACCAACTCAATCGTCGCGCTCGACGCGACGACGGGGCAACTGAAGTGGTGGCATCAGCTGATCGGTCCCGAGGACCGCGACTGGGATACCGCGGTGATCGCAGCATTCGATCCTGCCGATGGCAGCCATCTCGCAGCTGGCGCGGGCAAGGACGGAGTGCTGCATGTCGTCGATCGCGCAACGGGCAAGCTTCGGTTCACGACTTCGCTCGTCTCGCAGTACACCAATCGCACGACCGCGATCCCAACCGATGCCAACATCCGACTATGCCCGATTGCCGCAGTCCAGTGGAACGGGCCGGCTTACAGCCCCGACACCAATCTTCTGTACATGAATGGCATCGACTGGTGCGCCAAGGCGATCAAAGGTCCTATGCCCGAATATGTCCGCGGTAAAACCTATCTTGGCTGGGCCACGCCCACCGGCTACGGCGACCGCGACCCCATCGAGTTGGTGTTCGGTCTGGTCAATGCCATCGATCCCGCAAGCGGCCAACTGAAATGGCGCTATCGCATTCCGGCTCCGCCCGTGGCGGGACTCACCGCGACCGCTGGCGGGCTGATTCTGACCGCCGATACGGAAGGTGACGTGTTCGCACTCGATACGAAGACCGGGGCGCTGTTGAACCGACTTCGCCTTGGTGCTGGCGCCATCGACGGCGGTCTCATCACCTATGCAGTGAAGGGCAAACAGTTCATCGCCGTCGCAGCGGGGGACAACAACGGCACCTATAAAGCGAAGGGCGACAATGCGATTGTGATTTTGGCGTTGCCGTAGCAGCGAACATCGCCTGCCAGACGCGGCAGAAAACACCGAGCGACTATCCCACCCCACACCCGAGCCGGGACCATCGTCATTCGACCTAAGGCAAATTCGAGGTTTCCGTGTGATAGGCAAAAGCCAATTCCTTCCAGCTTTTGACATCGTGATACGACTCGAAACCTTTGATGGCGTCTTGAATTAGCTGTGGGTTGTCGGAAGGATCACCCGGCAGTCTGATGCGGTATCGTCTGTCCAGGGTACCCGCTTCAGCCTCCGGCTTCGTAACAATGCCCGGCTTCGGCTCAAAGACGAGCCAATATTCTGCGTTCATTTGTCAGTATCGAATCCACGTAGCGTTAAATGTTCGACGCATTGGTAGTTTGCGCCTTTCAAGGCGGATGTGAGCTACGTCTTTCTGTAGGAGGGCGGGCCCTAAGGAGTCTCGATGAACGTCGGCGCGAACTTACCCCGAGTGAAACGCGTGGGCCCCGAGGGTGGCGCCATGCGCCGAACCCGAGATGCCAAGTACCCCCATTGCCTGGCATCTCGACCAATCCTAAGGCATCAGCGCGAACCCTCCCAAGTGCGCGGTCTGGGCCGATATCTGGCCCTTGTCGATGACGAATGAATCGACTCCGTCGCTGACGCTTACATGCTGGCTGGTGACCGTGTATTCGAGCATCGCGATGTCGTCCGAGATCGTTAGCGAAGTCGTCGTTTCGTTGACGTCGCCGCCGCGCAGCGCGAAGAAAGACGCATAGACCGCCGCGATGTTCCCGCGCCCCTGCACGATCCCGGTGGGGACGAACCCAGGCAGGATCAGCACCGCGTCCTCTGCATAGTCGCACGCCAACATCGCCGCGTCGCCGAGCAAGAATGCGGTCAGGTGCGACTGCACCACCTCCGCGGTGCTGCGGTGATTCAGATGCTTCGGACAATCGTCTTGCGTAGCCGTCGGCGTGGTAGCCGTCGCCGGCATGGCGACGAACAAGGGCGCGACGCATGCGATCAGCAATGTGGCCATCTTCATCTCACACCTCCATGAAAGTTTGGTTGCGCGACATTTGTTCCGCCGCTGAGGTAAAGATAGATATCCAGGAGCGGCCTGGGCAGTGCGATTTCGCACACGATCCATGCGATTGTTGCAGCCCGTCGCCTTACCTCGTGTTCCGACAGATACGCCTCGCACCGACAAGATTTCGGACCGCCCGGCGGCCGGATATACTTGCAGCATCTTGTCTGGATCAGCGATTCGCCCGCGATGGCCTGAACCGCTGACGGTTGATATTCCATCCGCTGAACACAAGGGGGCCGTGATGGATCGGGCGGTGAACCGCCGATGGTGCATTGCCCGCCGACCGCAGGGGTTGGCGAGAGCGTCGGATTTCGAATTGATCGAAGACGCCCCCTTACCGCGGCCGGGCCCCGGCGAGACGCTGGTGCGCAACAAGCTGCTGTCGCTTGATCCCGCCAACCGCATCTGGATGTGGGAGCGGGAAAGCTATCTTCCACCGCAAAATCTGGGCGATGTCGTTCGGGGCATTTGCGTTGGAACGGTTGTCGAGTCGAACAATCCCGCCCTGCGAGTTGGCATGCCGCTGTACGGCATGTTCGGGTGGCAGGACTATGCGATCGTAGGCCCGGACGATCGAGTGATACCGTTGCCGGAAGATCCAAACCTTCCCTTGACCTTGCATCTGGGATTGTTCGGTCATATCGGCATGACCGCCTACTTCGGTCTGCTTGATGTCGCCAAACCGAAGGCGGGCGAAACGCTTGTCGTGTCCGCAGCCGCCGGCGCGGTCGGCTCGCTAGTCGGACAGCTCGGAAAAATTCTTGGCTGCCGCGTGATCGGCATTGCTGGCAGCAATGAGAAGTGTGAGTGGATTACCCACGAGCTGGGATTTGACGCCGCCGTGAACTACCGGGGGAACGAGCCTCTTGCCAAGGCCTTGGCGAAACACTGTCCGGAAGGTATCGATATCTACTTTGACAGCGTGGGAGGTGAAACGCTCGAGACAGTGCTCGATTGCATCAACGTAGGTGCCAGGGTTGCACTATGCGGAATGATATCTGGGTACAACGATTCGGGCGACGAGGGACGTGTGCGAGCGGGGCCGCGCAACATAATGCAGGTGATCATCAAGCGTGCATACATGCAAGGCTTCCTTGTTCTGGACTACTGGAACCGTGGCGCGGAAGCCATCGCCGCGTTGGCGCAGTGGCATCAGGCGGGGAGGCTCAAGTACAGAGTGCATGTGATCGACGGATTGAACAATATGCCAACCGCGCTGAACATGCTGTTCGATGGTAGCAATCGTGGCAAGCTGATTGTAGCTGCGTAAGAGGGAGGTCCTGCAGGTTGCCTGACCCGAGGCCGCTGAGGGTGAGCAACCTAGATTCGGACGCGGAAGAGTGCCCACCACAGGTGCTGGCGTACTCTCCCGATCCGCCCGACGGTTGGATATACTGAGAGCCGTGCGCGTACGCCACCGGCAGTTTGGCTCCGCGTTGGACTAGCCGTCCCGATTGGGTAGGCCTATGGGAAACATCGCGAAGCCGACTGAGTCTGCGGATCATGGCGCAGGCCCGACGGCGTGTCCAGCGTGCGGAACATTCCCCTCAGCCCAGGCGCTTTTCTGCTCCCAATGTGGGCGGCCGCTCCGAGGCGCGCACGCCGCGCCGAGGATTGGCTCGCCACGGAACTACACTCCGCGTCATCTGACCGACAAGATCCTTGCAGTGCGCGATGCGCTGGAGGGTGAGCGCAAACAGGTGTCCGTGCTGTTCTGCGACATCGTCCGCTCGGCCGAACTGGTGGATCGTCTCGGAGCAGAGCCTTTCCACGATCTTATCGACGAGTTTTTCTCGCTCGCGCTGGATGAAGTACACCGCTTCGAAGGCACGATCAATCAATTTCTCGGCGATGGCTTCATGGCACTTTTCGGCGCGCCGATTGCGCATGAGGACCACACGCGCCGCGCCGTTCTCGCCTCGATTTCGCTTCGCGACACGGTAACGCAACGCCTCGATCAGCGCGGTGTGCAACTGCGCATCGGCATCAGCACCGGGATGGTCGTCGTCGGCAAAATCGGCGATGACCTGCGCATGGACTACACCGCATTCGGCGACGCGACCGTTCTCGCCGCGCGCTTGCAGGCGGCGGCCAATCCGGGCGATATCATCCTCAGCTACGACGCCGCCGAGCGCATCCGCGGTTACTTCGCCCTCGAAGCGACCACCCCGGTCACGGTCAAGGGCACGGCGATCGCCGCGCAGCGCGTGATCGGCCTGGGCGCGCGCCGCTCGCGCGTCGAAGGCAGCCAACGCGGTCTGGCGCCTTTTGTCGGGCGTGAAGCCGAGCTGCAGACGCTGGTGGACGCGTTTGCTGCGGCTGCTCGCAGCGACGGTCGTGTCGTCGGCATCGTGGGCGATCCCGGCTTGGGCAAGTCTCGGCTTGTCCTCGAATTCAGAGCTTCCCTCGGTACAGACTCCGCGTACGAGGGCCGCTGCGTATCCTACGGCGCTGGAATACCGTATCTGCCCCTCATCGATCTCCTGCGGCGGTGCGCAGGCCTCAACGAGGACGCCGAGCCGCAAGCGTTGGCTTCCAAGCTGCGGACCGGCCTTCAGGATGCCGGCCTAGACGCCGACGCCGCGCTCCCCTTTCTCTTGCTGCTGCTCGGCCAGCGCGAGGGAATCGAAGCGCTCCATGAGCTCGACCCTGCGAGCGTCAAGGGACGTACCTTCGACATCTTGCGCGACTACTGGAAGGGTCAAAGCCGCCGGCGACCGATCGCGCTCATCATCGAAGATCTGCACTGGATCGATCGCACCTCGGAGGAGTTCATCGCATCGCTTGTCGGTTCGCTCCATGGTCATCGTGTCCTGCTGGTGACGACGTTCCGACCCGGGTACATCCCGCCCTGGGACTGCAGCCCGCCCGCGCTGTCCCTGGCACTCCGGCCTCTCGATTCGACGGCAAGTCGCCAGTTGGTGCTGGCCACCCTGGCGCGGGTCACCGACGGCAAGGTTACCGACGCGATCATCGCCCACGGCGACGGCAATCCGTTTTTTCTGGAGGAGCTCGCCCACGCATCCCTCCAGCAGGGCGAAATCGAACAGCGCGTGCCTGAGACCGTGCAGGAAGTGCTGGCCGCGCGCATCGACCGCCTCGACAGCGACGCGAAGCGCGCCGTTCAGGCGGCGGCGGTGCTCGGGCGCGATTTCTCCCTAACGCTGCTGGCGGCGATCTTGGATGGCGAGGAATCGGTCGGAACACAGCTTGAAGATCCCATTCGACTTGAATTGCTGTTCGAGCAGCCATCGGCCATTGGTGGAACGTTCGTCTTCAAGCACGCGCTCACGCAAGAGGTTGCCTATGCGGGCCTGCTCGAAAAGCAGCGTCGTCGACTTCATGGGCGGGCGGGCCGGGCCATCGAGCGGATATCCGCAGAGCGGATCGGCGAGCAATACGAGTTGCTCGCCTATCACTTTTCCCGCAGTGACGAACGCGAGAAGGCGGCCGAATATCTGGTGCTCGCCAACCGCAAGGCAGCGGCTCGCAATGCGATGCAGGAGGCGATCGACTACTTCTACGCGGCCCTGGAGGTTCTGGAGAGCCTAGCCGATACGGCCGAGAATCGCCGTCGACGTCTGCGGCTAGTTTTCGATCAGACGGGTGAATTTCATTTTCTGCATCGCCATAAAGAGTACTACGAGCTGATTCTGAGGCACGAAGCGTTGGCGCTTGAAATCAACGAACCTGACTTGTTGGGTGCTTTCTACGGACGCCTGGGCCATCGGCAGTGGACGGCGGGTCAAATCGCCGCGTCGGTACCCACCCTAGAGCGCGCGGTCGAGTTGTGCGAGCAGAGCGGCAACGATGCGGATGCTGCGGCTGCGAATATCATCCTTGCTTGGGCCCAGCTGATGCTTGGCAATTACGACCAGGTGCCGTTTTATCGCGATAAAGGCCTGGAGAAGCTCGGCACTAACTTCGACCCCGTCTGGTACAGCTTTGCCCGCGCCGCTGCCGGCCTTGCCCATGTGTGGGCTGGACGATGGCACGAAGCGATCGACGAATATCGCATCGCTATCGAGGAAGGTACCGTTCGGAAAGATGCTGCTATTGTGTCCTACCATTCGATGTGGAGCGCCTATTCGCGGATGAATCAGCGCGATTGGGGCGATGCGCGGCGCTACTGCGAAGTTGCCGTGCGCGAGGCGCCGACGACGTATTTCCAGGGGTTTGCGCAAACGCTGCAGTCGCGCACGCTTTGCGAGGGAGACGATGCAGATGGCGTCGGCGTGGCGACGCTGCAATACGTTGAAACGCTTCTCGAACGCTCCGGGCACAGCTCGGCGTGGGCCCTGACCTGCAGCATGCTCGGCGAAGGTCTCCTCGCGACCGGTGACGATGCCAAGGCAAAGGGGGCATTCGAGCGGGTCGATCAATCGATGGAAGCCGCGGAATTGATATTTCTGCGTCTCCAGGCGTGCCGAGCGCTCGGCGAAATCGCGTTTCGCGCAGCCGACTGGCCCAAAGCAAAGCACTACCTGGAGGTGGCCTTGGCTGCAGCTCGCGCAAGCCGATCGCAAAACGAACTGGGGCTCACCCTGGCCGCTTACGGAAGACTGCAGTGGAAACTTGGCAACCACGCGGCGGCCCGAGAGCATTTGCGGGACGCCGCGGACCTGCTGGACACTCTCGGGACGATGATCGAACCCGATCGAATCCGCCAAGAGCTACGATCGCTCGACCTGGGCGAACGCATGACCCAAGTCGCGCCACCCCGGATATAGCGGCGTCGCCTCGCGTGAGAGCATCCCCGGTCACAGTGCCGCCACGATCCGCCCTGCGTTGCATCGCCCTGTTTGCGACGTTGCCAGCCGAAGCGCTGGACGCGGTGTGTGCGCGGTGCCGCTGGCGGCGATTTGCATCCGGTGAGCGCATCCTTTCGCGGGCCGCAAGCGATTCCGACGTCTATTTCATCGTTTCGGGTTCCGTGCGCGTCACGGCCTTCGGCGCCGAAGGGCATCAGGTGACCTACCGCGACATGTGCGCTGGAGAGTGGTTCGGTGACCTGGCGGCCATCGATTCCCGCATGCGATCGGCCGACATCGTCGCCCTCTCAGAGGTTTTTCTAGGAGCGATCCGCGCTGGTGATTTCATGGAATTCGTCAGCGGGAACGCGTCAGCCGCCACCGTGCAGATGCACCATCTGGCGGCCTGGATACGCGATCTGACGAGCCGACTGTATGATCTCAGCACGCTCGGAGTGCGTAATCGCGTGCACGGCGAGTTGTTGCGTCGCGCGCGAGAAGCAGGCGTCGTAGACAACGTTGCGCAGATCACCCCGGCGCCACGTCATTCCGAAATGGCGAGTCGGGTAAGCACCTACCGCGAGCAGGTAACGCGCGAGCTGTCCAACCTTGCGCAACTGGGCGTGGTTGCCCGGCAGAGCCGCGTGCTGGTGGTTTGCGACGTGGCGCGGCTCGAGCGTATGGTGGCCGCCACACGCTCAGAAACCGACGATCAACGCTGAGCCGCGCGGCCACGTCGTAGCGATGCAGCATCCCTCGGGCGCGCTTCGCACTGTTCGCCAAGCTAGCTCGCTTTGAAAGCGTGCATTTACGCACAGACTAGTCCTGGTTACCGTCGCATGCTCGGCGTGGCCATGACCAGCACTTTCGGCGAGATCCGGCAGTGCGCGGACACGGCGCCAACCTCGTGAATTCAAGGAGACGAGCATGTGGACTCGATACAGTTACACGATAGCTATCACGATCGCGGTCGGCTACATGACCTCGCCGCTGGCCAACGCAGCCGATGCGGCCTCGGGCGCCGTCCTAACCAGCGCGCAAAGTCGGGTATGTGCCGTGCAATCGCGCGGGTCTTATGGCTTTCAATGCTTCGGCAGCACCTTCACCGGCGCGGGCGCAGAACCGGTCACGTTTATCGGCACTGTCGACGGCGACGCGAATGGATTCTACGAGGGCTATGGAACGTTCAGTTCAAGTGCAGGGTCGGTGTCGACGCACGTTGCGGGAACCGCCACGTTCGGTAACGCATGCTTTGGCCACATCAATTACACAACCAACGAAATCATTCTCCCGTCTGGCGGCACGATTCCACTGCCGCCGGTTTCCTTTGATTTCATAGCGGTCGACAATAATAGTGAGATCCTTGGCACAGGAGTCGCTGCACCCGGGGTGACCGGCGATCAGGTTCCTCGCCTCACTTGCCGTCTGATCAAAATGCATCCGTGACGTCTTCGTTACAACTTCGGCGTTTGCGCCTGTGCGGCTCGGCGGCGTCCGCGATTCACCACCGCGGCGTCGCTTGATGCCGCGCGCCGGCGAGTGACTGCTTTCCGGGTGTTTCGCGTCGCTGTCTCCAGTTGGCCGCGTGCCGCCCGCTGTGCTGCGCATGCATGCGGCAGCAGTCGACCCCAAGCGGCAATTCTGGACTGGCGAGAGCGGGCACTCGAAATCCAATAAGCAGCCTGTCGGCGCAGCGGCTAGCCCGCCGGCGGGAAACTAAGCTGGGCAGAAACTAAACGGTGCGCCGAAGCACGCGGCGGCGCGTCAGCCTTGCCTATGTACGCAAACAAATGGCGGGCCCGATATGGGTCCGCCACTTGATACTGCCGAACCTCTTGCTTGCTACGCCCGCGACATCCTTAACTACACGCTTTGCCGTGGTCGGCGTGATTACCCGCAGCCTTGGCTGCGGATTCTGTCATGTACTCGCCCGCCTTGGTCTTGCCATACCACTCAGTACCTGGGCAGTGGTACACCTTCGAACTGGTATTGACCCAGACCTGGCCGGGTCCGCCGCCGGCCGCAGGCGCAGCTGCCATCGGAGTGCTTGAACTCTTCGCGGCCGGCGGGGCTGCTGCCTGAGCCGTGGCCGGCGCCGTTGGTGCGGCGCTTGCCTTCGTGGGGGTCGCACTGCCATACCATTCCTTGACGCCACCGTGACCGCCGCACGCACCCTTCTTGGTCTCAGTGGTCGTATACGTTCCATCCTTGCACTGCCCGGTCGATCCCGAGGGTGCAGGAGCAGCAGCGGCAGCCATCGCAGGGGCCGGAGCCTTTGCGGCGGTAGATGCAGATGGCGCGGAACCGGACTTGGCGGCCGCCGAGGTGCCGTACCAGTCCTTGACGCCGCCGTGAGCGGCGCACGCGCCGCGCTTCGATTCTGCGCTGGTGTACGAGCCGTCCTTGCATTCACCGGTCGAACCGGCGGGGGCTTGAGCGTTGCTAGCGGTGGAAACTGTCAGTGCAAGGCCAACGATGGCCGATGCGAAGATCGTTCTCATTTGGGTTCTCCAGAAGTTGGCGTATTGGTAGAGTGGGATTGCTTAGATCGGGCGGATGCGCAGAACTTGCCCAGGGTAGATCTTGTTGGGATCGGAGAGCGTCGGCTTGTTGGCGTCGAAGATCACCACGTATTTGTTCGCATCGCCATGATTGGTCTTCGATATCTTCGACAGCGTGTAAATACGCGGAACGTCAAACGACGCGCGTTGCCGATCAACCGAACCCTTCTCAACTTCGTCCCATGGCGTCTGCTGCCACAGCCAGCGGCGAGGGTCGCAGCCAACATGGGTTGGCGCTAGTCACATTTGCGAGTGCGAGGATCAACGCGCGCCCGCGTGGGTCTTGACCAAGCACGCGCGCGGAGTGATCGATATTAGCCGTTACGCCCATTGGCTGCGACCTCGCCAGCGGTCGATACAACTTTCGCAGGTCCACACTCCGTCTATCACGCTTGCCCTGACATGTGATCTTTCATTTTCGTCATTGCGATGGTGGCCGCAATCCCGCCTAGCGTATTGATAAGACCCCTGTGCTGCGCATAGAACTGGCCTAGCTGGTCAGCAACACCCGGGTGCACTTCGTTTGCATGATTCACAACATCCTGCACTTGCTGAGGTGTTAGCTGCGAGGCCTGTTCCGGCGTGATCTGCGTCTGCCCTGGGGACATGACCCTTCCAAGT
Organism: uncultured beta proteobacterium; assembly: GCA_963816915.1. Taxonomy (GTDB): domain Bacteria; phylum Pseudomonadota; class Gammaproteobacteria; order Burkholderiales; family Casimicrobiaceae; genus PALSA-1003. Next base: position 367,032 of record CAWFMK010000001.1, on the reverse strand, counting down.
GCACCCCCGGCGAGGCCGGCCATGACCCCCGGACCAAGAGCACCGAGGAGCTGATTGAGCATACCGGCCTGCTGTGCACCATTGGACTGGCCGAACAACTGCCCCACCATATTGCCGATCGGGGGCGTCTGGTCAGATGCGAATGCAGCCGACAGCCCCTTGGCCAGCACATCGCTCGGCGCGTTCTGCGCGATCTGTCCGAATTGCTGCGTCCCGCTACCACCGCTCATCGCTTGCGTCAGCATGTCCATCAGTCCCATGAGATTCTCCTTCCGTGTCGGATTACTGCGACTTTCTCGCGATCAGGTGATAGATCACGAGCAGAACCACCGCACCGACAACCGATGCAATGAAGCCCGCTGGATGACCCTCGGGATACAAGCCCATGAGCTGTCCGATGAACGTAGCGGCAAGCGCGCCCGCAATGCCCAGGATCGCCGTCAGCCAAAATCCTGAAGGTCCCGAGCCTGGGGTGACTGCCTTGGCGATCAGCCCGGCGACGAAACCGATAAGGATGGTCCAGATCCAATGCATCATCTCTATCTCCCCCGAGTTGAATTTGGAACGGTGTGAAACAGCGCTGCCCAATGTTCGCGCCCCAGGAGCGTCGACTACGGGGGTGCAAAATCGAAGGGCATAAGGGCGAACCCTAACGCAACGCAATCTAACTGCTCACTAGGTCGCTGACCTTCGCCGCCGGCGCATTGTTCATGACCGATCGGATTCCTACATAGGCGCTCGAGGCATGCGCGTACATCTGGCTTTGTCCCACAATCTCTCCATTATGTGCGCAGAGGACGAAGTAGTGTTTGCCGTTTTTCGCGGTGCGCTTTTCGAAGTTATCGCGTTTCTTCGCGTTCTTCTTGACTGAGGCGATTCCGGTTAGCGCAGACTGCTTGCGATTGTATGCTTCGCTCGTCAAAATCACTCTCCGATTGGATGCGAGCAGGTTGAAGTGGATTTTGCCACTCTTTCCTCTTGATAGTTCGAAGATTCCCGGCATGTGCACTCCTGTGTGGTTGGCGTGGGGCGTGAATTGCACCGACCGCTGCCGCCGGGCGCTGCATGCGTTCTACACGCGAAACGACAAGCCGCAACAGCAGTATCAGAAGGCGCTGCTGCGCCCGGAAACCGTGGCGGCACTGACACCGTTACAACGTCGAGTGCTCGCCCTCGACGACGACGAGAACGACCGGCTGAGCTCAGAGACCACCCGCATGAGCGGGTTCCTGAAATAGCGCTCGGCGCGCGTCGGGTGTCGACCTATCCGTTGATGGGACGCTCAGGGTGACAGCTTTTGATCCCCAAACAAACGTCTGCTTCCCAGCAAATTGAGGTTTGAGAGCGACGGTCTGCAACTGGCCGTTCTCAGAAGTCCGCGAACCGCTGCTGAATATGCTGGTGGCGGAGAGAGTTAGATTCGCCCTCTACCGCCGGTCATTGCGTGGCCGTTGATGTACGAGTCTGCTCTGAAGGACCTTTCCGCAGTAGCCGGCGCTCGTCAACAAGGCAGGCATCAGCCCAAGTGAATCGCGCAATCCGCTGCGATCACTGGAACTTATAGTACTGCTCATTCAGGTATTGCTCCACGTTCGCCCGGTCCGCGTCGCTTAGGTTCATGTGCGCACCCGCGCTGCATCCCGTCAACTGCTTGTCGAGCGCCGCCAGCGACTTTATCTTGTGGTCGGGCCGCGTGTGGACACTGGCGTTGTGGCATTGCACGCAATTTGCGTCGTAGAGCTTCTTGCCGGCGGCGCTGTCGGCGCCATGCGCCGGCGGCACCAACATGGCGATAGGCAACAAGATCGGCAGTGCGCGTTTCATGATGACCTCGCGATCGAGGAAAGGGGAAGTGAAGCTACCAAGCAAATCGCTGCAAGGCGGCCACAACACGCAATGTTTATCGGCAGCACTGATTGCCCCCGAAAGACTATTCGCGCGCGCCTACGATATTCGCAGCTTAGCTCCGCGTCAAATGCCCGAGGTCGCCTCGGGAGTCGGGCGCAGACTCCGGCATTCGCGCTGTAGTCAGCGCGTGTGGGTCCGCACTTGGAGCCACATATAGCGGCATCTTGGAACGGCTGCTATGAAGCAAATTGTGTGATGGTGGCGACGGGCCGGTTGTGGCCGCGAGCTACCGGATGCCCGACGGTCGCAGTTCGACCCGTTCCGGTCAGTAGCGTTTCTCGATAGCGGACATTCGCAGTGCTACTCGATCACCTTGTCGGCGCTTATACGGAGCGACTGCGGGATCGTGAGGCCCAGCGAATTTGCGGTTTGCTGGTTGATGATCAATTCGAATGTCATTGGCAGCTCCACCGGTAGGTCCCCTGGCTTCGCTCCTTTGAAGATTCTGTCGACGTAGAGCGCAGCCGCACGAAACATGTTGTCCATGTTCGGGCCGTATGACATCAAGCCTCCGTCCCGGACATAGTAGCCAAACTCATACATCGCTGGGATGTGGTGTGCGGCCGCAAAGTCAATGATCCGCTTGCGATTGACGTTCGTGAGCGAGTCCGATACCAGAAAGACCGCGTCCGGGCGCTCTCCGGTCATCGTCAAGAGGGCTTTCTCGATGTCATCGGGTTCGCGCACGCCGAGAGGCTCGACACTTATGTGCAAAATTCGCGCGGCCCTTTCGACTTCCTTGTAGCGCAGCGTCATCGCCGGATCATTTGCATTCCACATTACCGCGACACGCGTCGCGCTTGGCACTGCTTCCTTCAGGAGTCCGAGCCGCTTGGAACTCAACTCGGTGGCCGGATCAGAGATCCCGGTGAGATTTCCCCCAGGCTGCGCAAGGCTCGTGACCAGGCCCGTGGCCGCCGCGTCGCCTGGTGCGACGAAAACGATTGGGATGGTCGATGTGGCCTTCTTCGCCGCCTCGGCAGCCGGCGCGCCGGTCGTTAGCAGTAGATCGACTGGGAGGCCAACAAGCTCAGCGGCCAACCCTGGCAGCCGCTCGTACTTGGTTTCAGACCACCGGCCTATATAAGTTACGCTCTTTCCATCGACGTAACCGAGCTCCTCGAGCCCCTGTCGGAACGCAGCGGGTAGAGCGCCATCCGCTGGGCGGGCGGCGTTGGACAGAAAGCCGATACGCCAGACCTTCGCCGCCTTCTGCGCGTGGCTGGCGAATGGCGCCGTAAGTAAGCTGCCCCCAACAGCCAGTATGACTGTTCGCCGATCCACCACCGAACCTCCGTGCCGAATGGAAGCACAGCCATGCTACGCCTCCAGAGAGGCTTTCGTCCAAGCCAGCGCAGGGCGGAATCTGGTCTAGCCATTGCGAGCGAGCGGCCGCTATGGGGTACGACGGGCTACTTCCGGTTGTGGCCGATAGCGCCAGTAGACCGGCGTCGGACCGATGACTGCAAACGCGGCCTTGCTGTCGTTGCAGTATGAAGCTCAACGGCAGCAAGGGACCGGTCTGTTGGGAATCCCGAATGCAGAACTCGCCAGAGTTTCGATAACGTTGAGTGGCTCAGGAATTTGGTGACAACTCGGACCCGTAGCCCTAGGGATTGCCGTTGGAAATGGCCCTAGATTTGTCACCAACTCAACGCGTTCGTGGGCATGCAATCAACGTGTTAGTACGATCCTGCGTTGTTGATTCGTAATCAGTAGGTCAGAGGTTCGAATCCTCTCAACAGCACCAGCTAGCAACGGTTTTGGCGATCGATCCCGGAAAAAGAACGGCGGCCGCAGCCGCCGTCTGGTGCGCCGAAATCATGAATCCTGTGCTCGCCGGCGCCGTGCTTTCGTAGCATCAGCGGTCGTCGCGAAATCACCGCGGCAAGAACCGGTTGCCCGGCTCTTGCCGCCTTCGGCTATGCGATGCGAAGGCCGCTACGGCGCCGCCGGGTCGCAGCTCTGCCCCGATGCGCCATGAGTGCAAACGTTGCTCGCCTGAGCTTGACCGACGAGGTTGATCATGTCCTGCGGGAGCAAGTAGCCTTGCCTCCAGGCGTTCCCGGCTGCGTTCTTCACCGCCAGCACGTACCCGTTGTGGCTTCCATACCGCTCCTGCAGAGACAACCGTGGATCTCCGCTCAAGGTGCGCTCGGCCAGCGTGTGTGCGAACGGAATCATGCCACCAACGTAATTGCACACCTGACCTGCATGGAATCCCGACGCCGTGATGTTCCAGCCGAGATAGGTCCCGAGTGGCGCATCGCGTAGCGTTGTCGGCACGCCGCCCAGCTCGTTCCCGTCGGCGTCGACCTTTGGCACCTTCAGCGGAATCACGTGCACGATCGGCGGCGGCTGGTTCGTCGGAACGCCAGTAATGTCGATTGGATTGAACAGCGGCCCCCAGTTGTAGTCGAGCGTCTGGTTGACGAAGTTCTCGGGCAGGAAGATCGAATCGGGAATGCCCGGTACGTTGGAAGGGAAGCCCATCGCCGCTTTCGTCGCGTCGACCAGGGTTCCCCCGGCGACCGTTGGATAGACGCTTGGCGGCGGCGGTGTGCCGATCATGAGCCAATCGCGCATGGCAATCCGCAGCCGGTTCACGAGTTCGGTCTCCGGTACGGGGTTGGCCCTGAGCGTGCTCGGTCCCCAGTTGTTGCCTGGACAGTTCACCGGGTTGTTCGCGATGTTCTCGTTGAAGCCGCCGCCTCCGCCACCATGCGTCGTGCTCGGCACGTAATAGCGACGCACATTGGACGGGACAGGGATATCGCTAGCGCCGGTCGACCCGGTCCACTCCATCGCCAGGCGTAGCGCGAAGATCTCGGACCCGCCGGAGTGCTCGATGATCTTCGGGCAGGTCCCGTTCAGATTGCAGCGATCCAGCACACTGGACGATGGATAGCCGCGGATGGGATCGGGGAAATCGGACCACCATTGCGGCCCCTCGCCGCTCAACTGATAGAGCTCGGGCACTCCGTCGGTTTGACCCCAGCGAGTGTTCGAGGCGATACGGCGTCCGGCGATGATCGGCCATGCGCCTTCATGCACGATCCGGTTCGCCTCGTCCTGATTGAAGCCCTGCATAATGTAGCCGCGCGTGTAGTTACCCGATTGCGAGACGCCCCGGATCACCTCCCAGCGCACCTTTCCGGCAATCGGATTCGGTGTGCCGGAGTCGTCGGCCGCCGCGTAACGGAAGAACGAGCCCACATCGCGAAACGCGGCAACGCCGACGCCTAACAGATACGCGCCCTTCGACGGATAGACGACTTGGTAGACTAGGCTCGGATCGAAGCCGTTCCTGAGGCAGATGTGCACAGGAAGCGATCCCGGCAGATGAGTCACATCGAGATCCTGCGCTGTCCCTGGAAACGGATTGTTCGCATCGCAGTGCGCGAATGCCCAATCCGCGCTCGCAATGGTTGGACCCGACGTGATGACGCCGGTATACGTCTCATGGGTGTGTGTGGTGAGCGTGGCTTGCGTAGTGTCCAGGGTGGCTGGCAGGTAGGGAATCGGGTTGCCCATCACGTTGAGTGGCTGCGACGCAGCACCGCTGCGATTGACGATTCTTCCCAGCACCGTTCCAGTGACGAGCGAGCCGTCGGGGTTCTTCGCCATTGGCACCGCGACCCAGTGGTTGCCATTGACCGCCTGCACATGATTGGTCGGGATTGCGGTCGCGGTGCCGCCTCCTCCCGAGCCTGCATTGTCGGCCTGCCATGCACTCGAGAGCCCGATGTCGCCGAGATTTCGCTCGGCGGCCACGATGGTGATCGCGCCACCCCGGTTCGGCACGTCGTGCCACATGAAGCCGCTCGCCTGGCTGAGGTCCGTGGGCATCGTGAGCGTCCACGTCGCCTCATAGCGCACCATGCCGTCAGCATCCTTGCCGAACTGGATATCGGTGATGATTTGATTGTGCGGATCGTTGGGATCGAGCGCGCCGAAAGCGCGACCGCGTATCTGCGTGTAGCCGACGTTCTGACCGGTGAGGGGAGCGGTCGCATCGATCACGATCTTCGTGACGCGAGCCTCGCTCGGGACACCGCAAGCCAGCATGGTGGCCGCCACCGCGGTGCTTACCCATACGGCGTGCCTGGAAGATCTCGGAATATGAGACATCACTTCCTCCTTTTGATGTGGACGAGGCCTTTGCGGAGCGCTAGTACTATTCGCGCATGCGCACGCAGTCCATGCACGCAATCTATTGTGAACATTTTGGAAGGCTAGCTGGCTTCATTGCATGCTACAAATTAGTATGCTTTGGGCCAAATCTTGTGTCAACGTTGCTGCCGGTTGACTCGCGATCGACGCACGTGGCGCACGCCTGCACCTGACGCCATGATGGCGGCGCTGGTATCTGTGCGCAGAAATGCAATGTTGCCCCGGGCATGTGGACGGTCAACTTCACCGGAACGCTCATAACGCCGGGTGGCAGTCTAGGGAGCGTCAACGAAACCCCTCCCACCTTCACCATCGTTGGCGGAAACGGCGTCAGCCCGGATCCGGCGAATTTCGAATTTCATATCCGACTGCGACGGTGGTACCTATGGCCTCATCGGCCCCTGATAAGTCGACGTCTTCCGCTCTCCGGTCGCCCCGAGCAACAGCTTTTCGTTTCATTGGGCCTATAGCACCGCGGACTCGGGGGGTGCGGCAGCATGCGCAGGCGCGTTGCCTGAGTGCTCTGCACCAAGCGCGGCGGCTTCGGCCGCCTTTTTTTCGGCCAGTCGAAATCGTCCGCTAACGTACAGACATTTTCAATCTTGATAGATGGGTGTATTGAAATACGCGGGAGGATGCGACCGCTTGAGGGCCAAGGCATGCATCAACCTCGTGGACACCTCTGGGACGGACAGGACCAGATCAACTGTGCAGACGTTCTTCGGGAGCGCATATCGGTTTCCGAAAGAAGCGCCGCGCTGCGACTGTTCGATCTCCTCGATACGTTCGTAGCGCTGCGCCGTAATTTCGGAACGGGTACCGCCGGCCAGGAAGCCGACCCAGGATTGGGTTCCGAAGAGATCGCGGCGGTCCGAGTGATATTGGACGAGGCGATACGGGCGACCAGGGAAATCATCGGCGATACCGCGCGACCGTTACCGCCTCCTTCGTAAGCGCGCAATTCCGTCTCCGCTCAGCACGTCGCCGCCGCCACGCCTGTGGCACTGCGCTGCGATGCCCAGCAAAAAGCCCGCGCTAGGCGGGCTTTTTGCAACCTGCGCGACTGCGCGGTCAGTTCTGCTGCACTAGTGCAACGGGCTTGATCGCGCTTGCCTTGGTCGCCGTCTTCTTCGACGTCTTGGCAGCGGCCTTCTTGCTGCTGTCGACCGTGGCGTCGGCCTTCGCGACCGTCGGCCCGGGCGTTCCCACGCTCGCCATCGGCGTCGCGTCCATCGATGCATCCTGAGCGTAGTCGCACGCTGCGGCGAACCCCGCGCCGCTCAACAGACCTGCGGTGGTCAATGCAATCATCAGCTTTTTCATCGGCACTCCTTGCTCACAGTAATACAAGCAAAAGTTTCTGCCTGCGTCTTGAACATGTCAAGCGGCAGTCGGGCGGACGTGCGCCCGACTGCCTGTGCCACATTCAGTCGTGCGCCGCGGCGAGCGCCTTCTTCATCACCTCGCGATCCTCGGCCGTCAACTGCTCCGGCCCGAGCTTGTAGGTCAGCTTGTTGATCGTGCCGGTGAAGCGGAACGGCAGCTTGTAGCTGTCGTCCACGCCGGTGCGCGTATCGCTCCCGATGTCGAAGCTCTCGTCGATGGCCATGAGAAACGGAATCGTGTGCTCGATCTTCTGGCGGGACAATTCCTTGCCATCGACCGAGAGCACGCCGGTGCCGCCCTTGCCGAAGCCGGGTCCGTCGTACTTGAAGTCGAACACGATCGTGTGCTTGCCGGGCTTGAGCGAACCGCCCAGCCAGTCGGCACCGCCCACGCCGCCTTCCCAGCGGTACCGCTTCAGATCGAGCAGGTTGTAGACGAAGACCGGCTTGCCCTTGAGCAGGTAGAGGCCGTAGCCGCCGAAACGGCCGCCCATGGTCGCGATCATCCCCTCCGCGCCGCTCTTGGGAATCGTCACCTCGGCGGTGATCGTGTAGTCCTTGTTCAGGATGCTGGGCGCATTGCCGACCGGAATGCCGGCGTTCTCACCCGTGTAGGTGAATACCGTTCGCCCGGCGGTCGCGCTCGGCCGCGGCGTAATGAGGCGCGGGAGGATCGAGTTGTCCAGCGGGAGGACCTGATATTTCGCCGCCTCCGTCAGGAACAACGCCTGCAGCTCCTTGAGCTTGTCGGGATTCTTGGCCGCGAGGTCGTTGTACTGCGAGTAGTCCTCGGTGAGGTTGTAGAGTTCCCACTTGTACTCGTTCACGTCGGGCAGCTTGGCCGTTCCCAAGGCCCAGGGCGGCGCGGGCGGCGTCGTGCAGGCATACCAGCCGTCGTGATAGATGCCGCGATTGGCGAACATCTCGAAATACTGCGTGTCGCGCTTCGACGGCGCATTGGCGTTCGCCTTGTCGAAGGTGTAGGCCATGCTCACGCCCTCGATCGGCCTTTGCGCGATGCCGTCGACCGTGGCGGGCGCCTGGATGCCTGCGGCTTCGAGGATCGTCGGCACGATGTCGATCATGTGATGGAACTGCGTGCGGATGCCGCCGGCGTCCTTGATGTGGCCGGGCCACGAGATGGCCATGCCCTGCCGCGTTCCGCCGAAATGCGACGCCACCTGCTTGGTCCACTTGAACGGCGTGTCGAACGCCCACGACCACGCCACCGACATGTGCGGGTAGGTCTTGTCCGAGCCCCAGTCTTCGTAATGCAGCATCTGCACGGCTTCCGGGAGCGTCGAGGATGCCGTTGTAGGCGGTCATCTGGTTGAACGTGCCCTCCAGCGTGCCTTCGGCGCTGGTGCCGTTGTCGCCGCTGATGTAGATGATCAGCGTGTTGTCGAGCTTGCCCATGTCCTCGACCGCCTGGATGACGCGGCCGATCTCGTGGTCGGTATAGGCGGCATAGCCGGCGAAGTACTTCCGCCTCGCGCGCGTAGAGCTTCTTTCTGCATCAGCGAAAGCGAGTCCCACTTCGGCAGGTCAGCCGGCCACGGCGTGAGCTGGGTATTCGCCGGGATCACGCCGAGCCGCTTCTGGTTGGCGAAGATCTGCTCGCGCAGCTTCTCCCAGCCCATGTCGAACTTGCCCTTGAACTTGTCGATCCATTCCTTGGTCGGCTGGTGCGGCGAGTGCGTGCCGCCGGGCACGTAGTAGACGAAGAACGGCTTGTCGGGCGCCGCCGCGTTCAGGCTGCTCATGTACTTGATCGCCTCGTCCGCCAGATCGGTGGTGAGGTTGTAGCCGGGCTTGCCGATCCACGGAAAGATGGGCGTCGTGTTCTGGTACAGGTACGGCGTCCACTGGTCGGTCTCGCCGCCCATGAATCCGTAGAAATACTGGAAGCCCATGCCGACGGGCCATTGATCGAAAGGACCGGCCGCGCTGTACAGGTAGGTCGGGCGTGTTGTGGTTCTTGCCGAACCACGAGGTGGCATAGCCGTTGTCCCGGAGAATCGTTCCGATGGTCGCGCTCTCCGGGCCGATGACCGAGTCATAGCCCGGGAAGCCGGTGGACATTTCGCCGATGACGCCGAAGCCGACCGAGTGGTGATTGCGGCCGGTGATCAGCGCGGCGCGCGTCGGCGAGCACAGCGCCGTGGAGTGGAACTGCGTGTAGCGCAGTCCCGCCTTGGCGATGCGATCCATGGCCGGAGTCGGGATGACGCCGCCGAAGGTGCCCGACACGCCGTAGCCCTGATCGTCGGTCATGATGAGCAGCACGTTCGGCGCGCCCTTGGGCGGCACGACGGTAGCCGGCCAATACGGCTTCGAATCCTTGGCATCTTCCTTGATCACGCCGCCGAATTTCGGAGGCGGCGGTGGAAGCTGCTTGCCGTCGATGGTCGTCGTCGCGCTCGGCGAACCCGGCACTCCCATGGTCTGCTGCCCTGCAGCGTGCGACGCGAGCAACATCAGACCAAATATGGATGACAACAGGACGCGTGAACGGAACCCTTGCATGACTTGCCTCCCGGACAAGTTATCGGCGCGACTGACGGGACATCATCGGCCAAAGCACAGCGCCACTGGTTAGCGGCGCTGCGAGACGAACCGCCCCGACGCTGGCAGCGGTAACAATGCAAGAGCAGTATACGTGTGGAAATTTTTTCTGAAAAGCCACGCAGCGAGGACCGTTGGATCTGGCGCTGTCATGAAATTGAAATGCGCGATCATTTCGCGCAGCCAATCGCCCGCGCAACCTTCAAAATACTGACGAAGCGGTCCGTGCCATCACCGCGCGCCGCACCAGCGCGATGTGCTCGCGCAAGGTATACGCCTCGCTGGCAAACCCCGCTGGCGTGCGGATCTGCGCCACCGAACGCTCGATTCGATCCAACTTCGCCAGCCAGTCGTCGGTGGGCAGCACGCCGGCACGCGTCGCCACGTCACGCTCGAGCAACGCAAGCTCGCCATACCAGCGATAGATCCTCGAGCGCGCCCGCCAGCGCAGGAATTGCGGCAGGTAGTTGAACAGCGGAAACAGCACTGCCGCGAGCGGAAGAACGATGATGATCATCCGCTCGGCGAGCGCCGCAACCCAGAACGGCAGGTAGCGATACAAAAAGCTCGGTCCAAAGCGCTTGTGCCGATCGGCAACGTCCGACACGCGAAGATCGACCTTTGCGGTTCCAGGGAACTCCCCCGCTTCCTCGAAAAAACCCGCTTCGCCGTGGATCTCGTGCGCGGCGTCGAGCAGCAGCGCTACCAGCGCCGGGTGGAATCCGTCGCGCGCGGCGAGCATCTCCTTGGTAGCGATAAGCGCGATCTCGTTGTCCGGGATATTGTGTGCGAAGTCGATGACGCCGGGTGGTAGCGTGACCCGGCTTATGAACGGGAACAGCCGGTGATAGGCATCGGCGCGCTCGTAATCCAGCAGCTTCAGCGCCGGATCGTGCAGCGCGGACCAGACCGAGGGATTGCGCACGCCATCGACGAAAATCGCCGCGCCGACTTCGCCTGACTGCAGCGCGTGCAGCGCCGCGCTGTTGCTCATCGGAAGCACCGTCACGTTGCCGCTGGTGAGCCCGTTTAGCGCAAGCAGCGGCTCAGCGAAGGCGCGCGCGCCGCTGCCACTCAGGCCCGCTGCGATCCGGCGGTAGCGCAGCTCATTGATCTGGACGACGGTCCCGGTGCCACTGTAGAAAATCCACATCGGCACGTAGTAGAGACTCGCCAGCATCACGACATCGTCTGCATCGGGAAATCGTGCGATCCCGCCTTGCGTGAAGGCGACGTCGACTCCGGACATCGGATTCTCCAGCAGTTCGAGGTTCTCCCGCGCGCCGTTGGTAATGCGCTCTTCGACCGTCACGCCGGAACGGGCCAGGATCTCGACGTAGCGCTGGGCATATCGGTGAGCCAAGCCGTCTTCGGGTCCCGAAGCCATCACAATCCGGCTCGGCGGCGCAGGCTGGAGGAAGTGTGCCGAAGCCCATGCGACCACGGCAACCAGTACGACGACAAGCGCGGCAATGCGGAAGCGGCCACGTCGCGAAAGGAGCGCCAGGTCTTCGAGCGTCATCGAGTCCCCGCGTCGCACAAATGCTTTGCCATCGCTGATTCAAGATGATGGAGCCAAGGCTCGCGCGCGGCGATCACAGCCCCCCGCCAAAACGGTACTGCCACGCAACGCCTATCAGGTCGTAGCTGTTGCCGGTGCGTGCGAAGACTCCGCTGCTTGCATAGAATTTGATCGAATTCTTGCGGTCCACAGGAAGCGCCAGCGTACTCCCGATGCGCCAGTTCTGCTGGAGGTCGCTGTTGAGCGTGCCGTTGAGCGTGGTTCGCCCGCCGGCGAAGTAGGTGGCGTCGAGCGAAGCCCAAATTCCAGACGCGAAGCCGTAGATCACGTGCCCCTGGATGGAATACAGCGGGTCCTGCGACCGCGTATTCCCGCCAAAGAAATCGTGGTTGACCGTATAGAAGGTCACCGCGGCTGTCGTCTCCAACGTCCACGACCCCAGCGCCTTGGAGATACCCACCTCGGGCTTGAACGACCAACGGTTGGTGCCGATGTTGATCAGCCGGGTGTCGTCGTACTGGCTCCACGGAGCGCCGACCTGCAAGCTGGCGCCGATGATCAGGTCCTGATGCCACTTCACGAACTCATCGAGCGGCAGCGCAGGGGCGCCATACAAGTTGACCGAAAGCCGGTATGCGGAATTCGCAAAGCCGTTTACTTTCCGGTCCACGGGTTCTCCCTGATATTGGGCGCTGCCCGCCAGCCATGTATACGGGACGATCGCGTCGATCTTCGCCGACTTTCCCCATAGGTCAAACACGCTCGCGTAGGCGACCAACGCGCTGGACGTGCGCAGATGCGGATCCGTTATTGGCAACGAGGAGTCGAACGCCGCGCCACCTCGCGCGTAAGCGTAGCCTCCGATCAGGAAATGGACGCCGATCGGCGCGTTGGAGTAGGCGCGTGGCTCAATGTCCTGCGCAAGCGCTGGCGGTGCCAGGGCTGCAAGCGCGCACACCCCGACGGCGAAGACGAGACGCATGGACGAATGGGCGCGCGCAGATCGATGGCGACTGCTGTCGGCAACACGCCGCGCTAGCCGCAGGCGCCGCCCAGGAGACCAGCCTTGATCTCGGGATTCGGCGGATCGGCGCCCAGCCAGATCGCGAGCAGCGCCTTGGCGAAGTCGTCTCCGCTGATCGTGCCCTTGGCCGCGCCGTTCACCTCGACGATAACGCCCGCGCCCGGTTTGCGGATAAAGGTCAACCTGTCGCCCGATTTGACGTCGGTCATCCACCCGTTGAGCGTGGCAATGCGGTCCTTGAGCGCCGGCAGCTGGTCCTTGCTATTCTTCTCGAAGCCTTCGCTCCACCCTTTTCGCAGATCGTCGGCGCCGACGTTACGGACGAACTGGATGATCACCTCGCTGGGACCGCCCGATGCCAGCAGCGCGTTCGCGTCTGCCGACGCCTTGGTCACGTAAAGCGCGCCAACGTAGACGTTGACCTTGAAGGCGGTTGCCTGGCGCAGGCCGAGACCATTGAGCACCAGAGTGCTGCCCTCGACCTGGGCCTGGTCCGGGAAATTAACGCCCTTGCATTCCTTGCCCTGTGCGATACCGGCGCCCAGCGTCGCGGCGACGAGCAACGGCAGCATCATTCGCTTCGCGTTCGATTTCATCTTGCCTCCAATGAATGGTCTCGTGAGATGCATCGCCCTCAAGGGGCCTTCGCCGGCGCGCTCGCACCGGCAGCGGGGTCGGGCACGATCGTCGCTCCGACGTCCTTCAACAACCGCTGAAACTCGGGTGAGTCCAGGATGATCGTCCCTGCTGCGGCGCGCAGGCGATCGACCGCTTCCGCGGGCAGCGCGAAGGACGTCGGCTGCTGATTGAGATAAAGGCGCTCGGCGTCGTTCTTCAGCATCGCAAACGACACGTCGATGGGATAGATCTCCACTTGCGGCGGCTCTACCAGCTTGCAGATCGGCAAGTCCTTGTTGGTCGAGCACCCGGCCAAACTGCGTACCTCGCGACCCATCTGCCATCGGGCAGCAATATCCTTCAACTGCTCGACCGCCTCGTAGGAATAGTGGTCAATGGGAACACCGGTCGCCTTGAGAAGGACAGCCAGAGTGCCAGGCGGTTGTTCGTGCTCATCCCAATTGGTGGGGGGTGACGACAGCGAATTGACGATGAACACGATGATCCTGCGCACGCCGTCGAGCGGTGTGGGAAGGCCTTTTTCGTGCAGGGATTCGAGCAATTCCAGAACGTCGAGGACACCACGCATGCCCAGGTTGTCCGACACTCCGCCATCAACCAGATGGATGTATGGGCGATCAGCGCCTTCGGCGTACTGTTCGGCGTCCCTGAGCTCACGTATCGCGCGCGCTGCGGGTCGAGGCGGATTCGTCGACTCGGTAAACAGCTTCACCCACGCGGGCGGCGCATAGTTGCAGGTGCCGCCGTAGTTGTTGATTGTCACCGGCGACAGTACGACCGGCACCGCGGACGACGCGGCCGCCGCGCGGGAAAGCTTCATCGCACCCAAATCGGTGCACATCACATTCCACACGTTCTGGTTGAAGGGCATCCGACCGCCACTGGAGATATCAGTCGCAGACGCCACGATGAACGGGCCGTCGCCTCGATCGAGGTCGGCGAAGGTCGCGTCATTGAAAAGGATCTCGTCGTAGAGCTGAGAGGCCAACTCGGAACGCCCCCATCCCGTCGACGAGAGGCTTCCCCAGTTGCGCGGACTGAAAGCGCGGGCGATCAACTCGCCCTGAACGTTGCGCTTCAGAAAGCGCTGCTCGTAGTCATCGAATAGTTTGTCTCCGTACAGGCCATAGGCCAGCGCAGTGAAGCTCCCGCCAGACACACCGGTGATCATATCGACCGCGTCGAGCAGGCGAACTTTGTTGCCCAGAGGACCCGTCACCTCGGTACGCCGCAGGAATTCGAGCACACCATACGAAAATGCCGCCGCCCGCGTGCCTCCTCCGGAGAACGCGAGCACGACGAGGTTCTCGTTTGTCTTGAAGTACTTCATGCGGTTCTGAAAAGTGTACCCCCTGTCGAGGCTCGCCTCCTTGATCGGCGGATTGACCGGACGCGTTGCGCAGCCACTGAGCGTCAGAAGCACCGCCAAAACGGCCGGCAGGAGCACTCTCAAATCATTCATGGCAATAACTCCGGATCAGCGTTGTGGCTTTGTCGATGCGGCCGCGGGCGCCGGCGACAAGTCGCCTGACAGCAGGCCGGCGAGGCCCGGCGCCGACCGTATGTTCAGGTCGCGCTGAGGAAATGGCATTTCGATCTTGTTCTCGCGCAGGACCCGCTCGACCTCGACGTTGATCTCGTGCTGGATGCGCAGGCGCTTGTCCAGCGAATCGACGAACGCACGGATCTCGAAGTCGAGCGAGCTGTCGCCGAAGCCCACGAAGAAAACGGACGGCGCCGGCTCTTCCAATACGCCGTGATTGGACTTTACCGCATCGAGAAGCACACGCTGCACAACGGCAATGTCGCTACCATACGCTACTCCCACCTTGATGAGCAGGCGGGTGGTCTGGTCCGAGAGCGTCCAGTTGACCACGCGCTCGGTGATGAAGGCTTTGTTCGGAATGATGACTTCCTTGTTGTCGAAGTCGACCACCACCGTCGCGCGCGCATGGATGCTGGCTACCTTGCCGGATACACCGCCCACGGTAACGACGTCGCCGATGCGTATGGGCCGCTCGGCAAGGACGATGAGACCCGACACGAAATTCGCAACAATCTCCTGCAATCCGAAGCCCAGACCGACGCCGAGCGCGGCGATGAGCCATTGCACATCGGACCACGCGATCCCGAGGATATTGCACGCAACCAGGATACCGATCATAGTGACCACATAGCGCCCGATGACCTTGACCGCATAGGTTGCGTCGGTTTGGAATTCGAGACGCTGCAACAATACGATGTCGAGCAGCGCGCCGAGATTGCGTACTAACACCGCGGTGACTACCCCGACGATGGTCGCGAGCAGGAGATGGCCGACCGTCAATGGATGCGCAATCTGCTTGCCGTCGACCTGCTCCGAATAGGTCCACAGCGAATAGTCGCCGATCACCGACAGTGCCGGGATCGCTTCCCTCCATATCAACCAGACGCCGCCCAGCACAAGCAGCGTCACCAGGACGTCGAACATCGACCGCGCCTGCTGGCCGATCGCGGCGAGGTCCAGCTGCGCCGGGCGCGTTTCGGCAATCTCGCTGCCCACCTCAACAACGCTTGCGGCGGTCTTGGGCCTGGCGTCCTGCTCGTCGCGCTTTCGGGCAAGATGCATGCGCTGTACCTGCACCCAGAGCGCCATCAGTCCGTAGAGCATGCCAGCGCCGATGGCGAGAAACAGCGTGTCGAGGATGCGTCCGAAAAAATAGCCAGCCGCAACGATATACCCGGCCGCGGCAAGCGCCGCGACGGCAAGCGGAATCGCCATCAGTACGATGAGCCACAGCGCATGCAGCTGGACTATCCAGCCACGCGGTGCGCGCGCAACGAGCCGTTGCATAAGCGGTGCATCGCGGCGGCAGAGCGTGTAGAAGAATGCAGCGAGCGTGATCATTGCCACGCCGAAGGCAAGGCGCGCCAGGCTCTCGCGGTTGGCGAACGGCGCGTGATCGAGGCCGTTGAGTGCCGCCACGAAGAGAAGCGGCACGAGCAGCGCTTCGAATCGGCGCAGCTTGCGGGCGACCGAGTTCAACAACGCCTCGTCCGCGCCGAAATGACGCGTTGTGACGCCGTTTCGATCGAGCAGCCAGGCGAGCATGGAAATCGCGAGTACCAGCTTCGAGATGCCGAACAGCGCAGCGCTTAGCGCGAGCGTGAAGCGCTCGCTGTCCGGCGCGGTGGCCAGCAAGTTGGCCGCCGCCCACAGCAGCAGCGGAACAGGAAGCGCAAGCGCGAAGGTGATCGCGAGAGCGACCAGCGCGTGGCCTATCCGGTAGCGTTCATAGCTTACCGATGCCGGCGAAAGTTTGACCAGCGTGCGCTTCAAACGTCCCCGCATGATCAACAGCAGTACACCGACGAATGCGGCGATCGCTGGCAGGACCGGCCGGCGCACTATTTCCTGCAACGCAAACGAGACCGCCGCCTCCCAATTGGCAGGCGATAGCGTCCATGCGATCGCTGGTGCGAGTCCGCCGATCGTTCGGGTGCTGGGAGGTGCGGGGATCCAGAACAGGAATCGCGTCAGCTCCGCGCGCGCCGCGCCACTGCGCAGCTCCAGCTCGCGAGCGGCTTCGTCGGTTTCACGGAGCACCTGCATTCGCTGTTCCTGCAGCATCGTCAGACGCTGGAGCAGATCGCGTTGCTCGCCGAGCGCAGCGCGGACCGCGGGAGCAAGTGTCTGCTGCATCTGTGGCACGAGGCCCGCCTGCGCTTCCGCGAGGCGTTGCGCGGTAATGGCGTCGAGATCGTCCAGGCGCGCGAGCGCGCGCTCGCTACGCAGGTTGTCGTCGCTCAGCGCGGCCAGCCCATCGTCGCGCTTCTCGCGGGCAGCGGCCAGGCGTTCCGACCGGGGGAGCTCACGCATCTGTTCCGTCAGCGTTTGCGCGAATTCCTGCCCAAGTGCATACACCACCGCGCGCCGCGCGATCCGGCGCATGCGCTCATCCAAATCCTGCTTGGCTCTGCGCAGTTCAGCGAGCTCGAGCCGCGTCATGTCGAGTGCAGCGCTCTGCTCCGCGATCTGCGCGGTGAGCCCGGCGTTCTCGGCCACGACCGTCTGCAGCGCATCCTGCGGCTGCGCGATGCTCACTGTGGCAAACGCCGCCACGGCGCAGGCACCCGCCCATCGTGCAGCGAACATCGAATGGCTCATCCGCCCGAACCCCGACGCGACGACACGATCACGGTGCGTTTCGGTCGAGCGCCCGTATGACGCCAGCGATGTCCTGGCTCATGCGCGCAAGCGCCCGGCTGTGCGCCGCCGCGATCGCATCGAAGCTCTTGTCCTGGATGGGCTCGCGCACGTTCGTCCGTCCGGTTTCTGCCTTGCCGTCGCGCGTCCGCCGCACGACCCAGACTGCGTTCAACGTCGCCGCCTCGCCGAGTGCAGACTCGAAGCTCTGCACCTCGATCGAGACGCGATATGCCGCTTCAGCGTTCGCCGACTGCTGGAACAGCGAAACGCGACCCGTTCCCAGGATGACGACCAGATCCTCGGCGACCACCCGCGAGATATTGTTGTCCAGGGGCGACGCCCAGCGATTGAACTCGTCGGGCGATACCTGGTTGGGACCTGTCGTCACCACGATCTGCGGCTGGTCGACGATGTCGGGGATCGACACGGGGCCGACGATCACCGACAAGTCGGATGGATTTGCGCCCGGCGTGCCCGACGGCGCCTCGACACGGCTCAACGTGTAGAAGTGCGACGGAGTCGACGAGCATCCCGCGCCGACCACCGCGAAGCATAGGCTGGCAACGGTGGCGATCTGACGCATCACGGCTTTCCTTCGGTTTTGCCCCGGATCAGCGCATCCGGATGGCGTTGCAGATAGTCGACGAAGATCCGGATCGCACGCGCGGCACGGGTCACCTCCTGCAGCGTGTCGCGCAGGTCCTGCGGCGCTGGCGAATCCTTGCTCAAGAATGCCGCATCGGCATTGTTGAGGGTCCGATCGGCGGCGGCGATAGCCTTGCGCAGCTCCTGGAGCGTCTTCGTCCCCTCGGGCACCCACTGCGCATCGACGCGACCGACCAGCACGTCCGCGTCCTTCAGCGTCTGGTTGAGCGTCGCGATTGCATCCTTGACGTCGCTGGCGATCGCGTTGAGCGGCATGTCGTCGATCTTGCCGAGAATGCTGTTGAGCTTGGCCTCGAGGTTTGCGAGCCCGCCCGGAACCACGGGCAGCTCCAGCGGTTCCTGGTTCCAATCCAGCTTGGGTTTTAGCGCGTCGGGAAAATATTCGAACGCGACGTAAAGCTCGCCGGTCAGGTAGTTGCCAGTCTTCAACTGCGCGCGCAAACCGCGCTCCTCCACGATGCGGCGCAACGTGCGCAGACGATCCTTTTCGGGGATCTCGGTGATCGCCTTGCCGGTCGTTGCCTGCGCGCGCTGGGACATGAGCCCCACCAGCCGATCGGGGAAGAACGTGATCAGGACACGTGGACGAAAGATGAGTTTCTGTGGTTCCAGCGACAGTCCGACTTCGGCGACTTCTCCGACCCGCAGCCCGTACAGCGTGACCGGCGCACCGACCGACAGCCCGCGCACCGACTCGTTGAAATAAAGCACGAAGCGGCGCTCGACGGGGTCCGGCTGCTTCATCGCGGTCGCACGATTGCGATACAGCGTGAACTCGCTGTTCTCGGCCGCTGGGTGCGCTCCCGCAGCCACGAAGTCAGGCGTCGCGAAGGCAAGCCCGCCCGCCAGCAGCGCCGTGACCGACTCGGTGTGAACATCGACGCCGTCCGCTCCGACCGTCACGTCGATGCCGCTCGCACTCCAGAAACGCGATTCATTGGTGACGAAATTGTCGTAAGGCGCCTCGACGAACACGACGATCTCGACGGACTTCCCGTCCGCGTTGAGGTTGTACGCGATGACCTGCCCGACCGGAATGCGCCGGTAGTAAACCGGGGCACCGACGCCCAGCGAGCCGAGGCTGTTGGATTTGAGCACGAATTGCTTGCCGCGCTCGTCGGTGATCGGCGGAGGCTCGTCGAGGCCGACGAAATCGCGCCGGTCCTCATCCGAGACGCCGGCATGGAACCCGATGTAGTTTCCCGACAGCAGCGTGTTGAGTCCCGAGACGCCGCTCAGCGTGATGCGAGGCTCAACGACCCAGAACTTCGCGTCGTCGACCATCAGGCCGGCCGCATGCTTGGCGATCTTGGCCTTCACCACCACCTTCGAGTAGTCCTCGGACAGTTCCACGGCCGTCACCAGGCCGATGCGCACGTCCTTGTACTTGATGAATGTCTTGCCGGCTTCGATGCCCTGCGCGGCCTTGAAGGAAATGGTAATGCTGGGACCCTCGCTGCGGATGCGCTGAATGGCGATGCCGGCAGCGATGAGCGCCGCGAGGATCGGGATGATCCATACGATCGACACGCGCAGGCGTTTCTTGGGCGCCACGACCGCCTGCGGAAGATTCGCGAGATCCGGTTCTTCAGCCATTGGGCACAGGGGTGGGTGTCGCCGAGTCCCAGATCAGCCTCGGATCGAAGGACTCGGCGGCGAGCATGGTAAGCACCACGACGGCCGCGAAAAATAACACGCCAGTGCCGGGCGCGACTGACATCAGCGGTTGCAGTTGAACAAGCGCGACGGTGAAGGTGTCGACGAATACGTCGAGCATCGACCAGCGTCCGATGAATTCCACCATGCGGTAAAGGCGCGTGCGGTCGTGGTTGTTTTTTACCGAGCCCTTCTGGACAGTGATCAGCAGGTAGGCCAGCGCGACCAGCTTGCCGAGCGGAATCATGACGCTCGCGATCAGCACGATCAGCGCGAGCGGCCACGAGCCCGAGGTGTACAGGAACGCCACGCCGCCGAGAATGGTGTCGGCCTCGGTTGTTCCGAGCTGCGTCGTGTTGAGCACGGGCAGCACGTTGGCGGGGATGTAGCAGACCGCCGCCGCGATGATCAGCGCCCAGGTGATCTGGATCGATGCGTGGCGACGGAACTCGAGCTTCTCGCCACAACGCCGGCAGTAACCCGGCTCCTCGGGGTTGGCGGGGCGCGCGAGCAGCTGACACGCCTCGCACGACACCAGTCCCGCCTGAGCGGCAGTGAGCGCGACGCCCGTCATCGGCGCGGCTCCGTGACGACCGCTCCTTCGGGCGCTCGCGGCTTCGCGTCGTCGCTAGCCCACACGACCCGGTTCCATATTTCGCGCGGATCGAAGGTCACGATGATCGCAGGGAATAGCACAAGCAGGGCACCGACGGCGTACATGCCGATCCCCGCACTCACGGTGGCGAGCTCGGCGATCTTGATCAGCGCGACGAGAATGCCGAGCATCATGACCTCGAGCATCGACCAGACCTGGAAATGGTTCGCCCAGCGCAGCAGCTCGCCAGCCCAGTGCGGCACCGGTGAGCGTCGGGTGGCGAGTAGGATCGTCAGCATGAAGGCAATGTAGCCGCCGGGAGCGATGACCGCACAAAACGTGACGAGGGCGCCGGTGATGCGTTCGTCCTCAAGCCACATCTGGTATGCACCACCGACGATCGTCGTGCTTGCGGTGCGGCCGACGACCGAGAGATCCATGAGGGGCACGGCGTTGGCGAGGATGAAGGTGACTGCCGCTGCGAACGCGAGCGCCAGCGGGAGGTCCTTCGGGCCCGACGGCCGCTTCGCAACCACGCATCCGCAGCGGGGACAGCGCGCCTTCGCCCCGGGCGACAGTGGCGGAACGTGCTGCAGCAGATCGCAGTCGGCGCAAGCGATCATCTGTGGTGCTTGCGATGAGCTCACGATCCGACCCCGATCAAGCGCTTGTGGCACATCGAACGCCCCTCCCGGGCACTGCGTCAGAATGCCCGATTGTAATCGGCTTCGATGCGCAAGTTGCCGTCGGGACAGGCGCGAACCCCGCCCTCGCGCACTGCGAAGCCCAAAGGGCGTGCGTTCAAGGCGTCGGAATCACCTGGTAGTAGACGCCGTTGGCGCCGTACGCAGGCTGGAACCACGTGTTGCCGCTCAGGTAGTAGGTGGTGCCGTTCTTGTTGATCATGATGGCGCCCGCCGGGACCGCCGCGTAGTTGACGCCCATGGTGTAATTCCCGGGTGGCGCCCCGGCTGCCGCAGCGGCGCCGGTGGCAACGCCGGCGTTGTACGCGTTCGCCGTGGCTGCTGCGGTGTTGGCGCTGCCCGTGGCAACTCCCGCTGCGTAGGCATTCGATGTCGCTGCCGCGGTGTTGGCCGACGCGACCGCGGCGCCCGCCGCCATGCCGACGACCGCGCCGGCGGCGGCGGCGCAGCCCGCACAGGTGGTCGCGTAATAAGGCACCGCGACCGGTGGGTGATAGGCGGGATACGTCGGATACGCCGCCGGATACCCCGGCGGGTGATACGCCGTCGCGCCCCCCGGATAGGTATGCACGGCGCCCGCGCCGTACGCGCCCGCGGTCGTTCCACCGTAGACGTTGGTGTGCTCGGTGCCGCCGCCCTCCGCGTGCGCCGTGCTGCCCCCGTAGGCATTGGTGTGCTCGGTGCCCTCGCCGGCCTCGTGCGTGGAGCTCCCGCCGTAGCGGTTCTCGTGGCTGGTCGAGCCGTACGAGTGAGATGTACTGCCGCCCGCGCGATTGGCCGATGCCCACCCGGCCGCCGGACCGCTCCCGAGGGCGACCGAACCGGCGATCAGCGCGGCCATGACGTTGACGATCGTGTTCATTCGCAAACCTCCGATCAGGGGGACTTCGGCTGCGGCTTCGGCGCCGGGGACATCTTGACCAGCGGCTTGATGTTCGACGGGAGTTTCGAGGTCGGGCTCTTCATGGCAATCCGCGGCGCCGCGAGCGCCTTTGGCGAGGTAAACGCGTCTGCGGCGATCGTCGAATCGAGTTGCCAGTTCGAGAGTTCGAGATCGTTGCGCAATTGCAACGGGTCGGCTGCATAGACCGCGCGAACCCTCCGCGGGAGCTTGTCGTCGACGCCGATCCAGACCTGCAGGAACACGTCCTTGTTGGCCCACGCCACCATATCCGTCTTCGCACCACCGACCACACCGGACGGTCCGATGTAGAAGGCCAGGACCGTGCCGTCGTTAAGTACGACGGAAGGATCGCTTACGAGCAGATCGGTGAACGGGAAGAAGATCGCTGCGTTGTTGTACGCAGCCATCAATGCAGCGTCGACGGTCGGCGGTGCGTCCGCAACCGCAACGAGGTTCTCGGCCGGCGCATAAGCCATCATCGTCTTGCCGTCGTAGTAGAACTCGGACGCCGGCCCATCCCCGGGAATAATCACCTTGAGCTTGTCCGGGCGCTGCATCGTCACGTCGTAGCGCACGGTGTAAGCGATGGGTGGACCGAGCTTGCTGGGAAACTCGTACCCGACCGTCGCCGTGAACGACATCGACTTGGCTGCCGCCAAGCGCGCGCTCATCGCCTTGAGCAAATCCATGGCGCGCGACTCGATCACCGGCTTGTAGGGGGCGGGCTTGGCTGCCTTGGTCGCCTTGGCGGGCGGGGCCGATTTCGCCGCGGGCGTAGTCGTCTGCGCCGCGACCGCGGCGACGCCGAGCAGGCCAACCATCAGTGTCAGCGCACGGCCGCACCGGCGCTTTCGATTGCTCTGCTGCGACATGACCGGCTCTCGCACTCGGCGTTGCATCACGGAATCATCCCGCACTCGAACATCTTGTTGGCGATGGGCGCGGCCACCTTGTTGATGAAAGCCGCACGCATTTGCGGATCGCTTTTCAACAGTCCGAGAACACGCTGCTCTTCCGGAGATTTCGGCGCGCCTTTGGCCTGCCACAACTGCTCGCACGATGAGCCTTGGTACTTCTGGATTACCTTGCCGGCGACCGCGTCGAGTATCGGATACTGCTGCGCGTACGCGATGCCTGCGGCGACACCTGCCAAGACTACACCAAGCGCGATTGCTTTCTTCATTGCCAGCTCCTTTATCAATGGTTGGAATCACTCGCTCGTCTTGTTGTTGCGCGCCGCCACCTCAAGCTTCTTGATATCCGCCGGCGAGAGCTGCGGCCGGTCGATGGTCAGCGTGATCTTGTTGATTCTGCCGGTGAACTTGAACGGCACCTGGTAGTCGCGGTCGTCCACCGGCGTACCGGTGTCGGACCCTACGTCGAGGTTCTCGTCCCAGGCCAGGATGAACGGGATCGTGTGCTCCATCGTCTGGCGCGCGACCTCCTTGCCGTCGACCTTTAGCACGCCGGTGCCGCCGCGGCCGATCCCGCTCATGTTGTTGAACGCGAGCGTTCCCATGCCGAGGCCATCGTACTTGAAGTCGAATTCGAGCGAATGCCTGCCCGGCGTGAGAGCGTCCGCGCCCTCCCACCGAACCCACTTCAGACCCACCAGGTTCCAGTTGAACACCGGTTTGCCCTTGAGCACGTAGAAGCCGTAGCCGGCGAAGCGGCCGCCCTGAGTGATCAACATCCCTTCGCCGCCGCCCTGTGGAACGTCCACATCCGTCGTGAAGTTGTACGAAGCGTTGAGAATCGAGGGGGCATCGCCATTGGGAGTTCCGGTCAGCGGAGCCGTCCACGTGAACACATTGCGGCCGGCGGTAATGCTCGGTTTGCGGCGTGATCAGGCGCGTCACCACGGTCGAATCGAGCGGCAGCACGTTGTACTTCTTCGCTTCTTGCCAGAAGAGTGCCTGCAACTCCTTCAGCTTCGCCGGATTCTTCGCGGCCAGATCCTCGTACTGCGTCCAGTCGCTTTTGAGGTCGTACAGCTCCCACGGGTAGCTTGCCGGGTCCGAGCCTACGCCACCGCTTATGTCCCACGGCGGGCGCATGACCTTGGTGCTCGCGATCCAGCCGTCGTGGTAGATCGCGTGGTCGCCCATCATCTCGAAGTACTGCGTGTGGTGCCGCGAGGGCACGTTCGCGTTGGCCTTGTCGAACGTGTACGTCATGCTGACGCCTTCGATCGGGCTCTGCTTGATGCCGTCGACCATGCTCGGCTGTTTTATCCTGGCCGCCTCCAGGATCGTCGGCACGATGTCGATGATGTGGTGGAACTGATTGCGTATGCCACCCTTGTCCTTGATAACCGCGGGCCACGATATCGCCGATGCCTTGCCGCACGCCTCCGAAGTGCGACGCGACCTGCTTGGTCCAGGTGAACGGCGTGTCGAATGCCCACGCCCAGGGCACCGCCATGTGATTGTACGTCTTGTCCGAGCCCCAGATGTCGTAGAAGTACTTGAGCTGGTCGGCGACCGGCACCTCGACGCCGTTGAACATCGCCACCTCGTTGGGCGTGCCGATCAGCGTCCCCTCCGCGCTCGTGCCGTTGTCGCCGTTGATATAGATGATCAGCGTATTGTCGAGCTTGCCCATGTCCTCGACCGCCTGGATCACGCGGCCGATCTCGTGGTCGGTGTAGGCGACATAGGCGG
Source organism: uncultured beta proteobacterium (assembly GCA_963816915.1). Taxonomy (GTDB): domain Bacteria; phylum Pseudomonadota; class Gammaproteobacteria; order Burkholderiales; family Casimicrobiaceae; genus PALSA-1003. The sequence continues at coordinate 342,439 of CAWFMK010000001.1, read as the reverse complement.
CGAAGACGTCCACCTGGCGGAGGAACATCTTCTTCTCGTCATCGGACAGCGCGTCCCACTGCTTCAGCAGATCTTGTCCGGCCAAGGGGTGAGCTTCGCATTCGGTGGGATCACGCCGAGCTTCTTCTGGTTCTCGAAGACCTGCTCGCGCAGCTTGTTCCAACCCTGGTCGAACAGGTGCATGTCGCTGATCTTCTTGATCCACTCCGGCGTCGGGTGATGCGGCGCATGGGTACCGCCCGGCACGTAGTAGACGAAGAACGGCTGGTCGGGCGTCAGCGTGTTGATCTGGTTCATGTACGCGATCGCCTCATCGGCCATCGCGGTAGTCAGGTTGTAGTTCGGGTTGCCCAGGAACGGATAAATGTACGTCGTGTTGCGGGCAAGGTTGTCCGGCTGCCACTGGTTGGTGTCGCCGCCCATGAAACCGTAGAAGTACTCGAAGCCCATGCCAGTCGGCCACTGGTCGAACGGGCCAGTGGCGGATCGCCTGGAACGACGGCGTGTTGTGGTTCTTGCCGAACCACGACGTGCGGTAGCCGTTGTCCTTGAGGATCGTGCCGATCGTCGCCTTGTCCTTCGTGATAAAGCTGTCGTAGCCGGGATATCCGGTTGCCTGCTCCGCGACGACACCGAAACCGGCCGAGTGGTGGTTGCGACCGGTGATCAGTGCGGCGCGCGTCGGCGAGCACAGTGCCGTCGAATTGAAGTTGGTGTAGCGCAGCCCGTTGTTGGCGATCCGGTCAAGCGCCGGCGTCGGTATCACGCCGCCGAAAGTGCTCGGCACGCCGAAGCCGGAATCGTCGGTCATGATCAGGAGCACGTTCGGCGCGCCCTTGGGCGGCACGATGCGCGCCGGCCAGTACGGCTGCGAGCCCTTGGTTGTCGGCTCGATCTTGCCGCCGAACTTCTGGGGCGGCGCAGGAATCTGGCCGCCCTGGATCGTCGTCGTTGCGCTCGGCGACCCCGGAATCCCGGTAATCTGCTGTGCAACCGCGGACACCGTAAACGCCACGGAAAATGCCGCTGCGAGCAAACGCGCGAGCGGCACCCTGAACAAAGGATTCATGCGATCTCCCATTTCGATGGACGTGCCGCAAGCAGGTGGCGTTGGTTTAGCCTCCCGGCGCTCGCGACCGTGTCGGAAAAACGGCAAATTCCTGCGAACCGGAGTTCTTTTACATACAAGCCATGTTCGTTGTCCTTGACGCAGATCAAGCTGCACCGGCGCGAAGCATGCGCCCTTGCAAGGTACGCTAGCCGCTGCGCACGCCTGCCCAATCTGGTGCAGCAGTCGAGCTCGGTTCGCGCCGAGGTGCGCGATAGACACCGGCTTCGGGTCTGTCCTATATTCCCAGACCCACCGACAACTATCGATTCGACATCATGGCCGACAAGAAGATTTTTTTCGATCTGGGCAAGAGCGGGACGATCACCTGCCACGTTTCGGACGACAAGAAGCGACTACTGATCGATTTCGACGTCGACAAGCGCGGACTGACCAAGACGGCGGTCAACGGTCTGATAGACGCGCTGGAGAAGGTAAAGAAGGACATGGAGCGCTAGTCTCTGGCGGCCTGCTGCGCCCGCGCTGTCGTCGCAGTACGCCGAATGACACAGACCGACACGTCCTCGACATCGTGCAAGGGTCGTTCGTTCTATAATTCCGTTGGTTTGACACGGTCGCAAGCCGTGCGCTCAATCCGTGGCGCCGACCGCCGCGGGCCCGATCGGTTAGAGCTGATCGAGTTCCTCGAGCTCGATCCAGCGGTCTGTGGGGAATCACCATGAAAAAAAATGCATCCGCATCGCGCAGAGCTTCGAAGACCAATCCGCCGAGCAGCCTCGGAGCGGAGGCACGGCGCGACATCCCGGCCGCGCTCAACGCTTTGCTCGCCGACATTTACGCCCTCTATCTGAAGACCAAGAACTTCCACTGGCACATGTCGGGGCCGCATTTCCGCGACTACCACCTCCTGCTCGACGAGCAGGCCGATCAGCTATTCGCCATGACCGATCCGATTGCCGAACGCATTCGCAAGGTCGGTGGGACCACGTTGCGCTCGATAGGTCACATTGCCCGTTTGCAACGCGTGCCCGATAACGACGCCGACTATGTCACGCCGCTGGACATGCTCGCCGAGTTGCGAGACGACAACGCCCAGCTCGGTGACCGCATGCGTTCTGCGCACGCCGTGTGCGACGAGCACGGCGACGTTGCCACCGCAAGCCTGCTCGAAGTCTGGATCGACGAGACCGAGCGGCGCGCGTGGTTCCTTTTCGAGGCGAGCCGTGCCGGCGAGGAGCCGGGCCGCTAGACGCCGCGAACCGCGGTGAGGGCGGTGCCGCTCCCGCCCCCATCGACGCTGCGCAGAAAGCCATGAGCGCACAACCCGCAGATCCGCGAGCAACGGCGTCGGCCTGGAGCCCTCTGCGCCACACACTGTTCCGCAATCTGTGGATAGCGACCGTCGTCTCGAACGTCGGCACCTGGATGCAGGACGTCGGTGCCGGGTGGCTGATGACGTCGCTTTCCTCGTCGCCGTCGATGGTGGCGCTGGTGGAAGCCGCGGACGGCATTCCGCTCATGCTGCTCGCGTTGCCCGCCGGCGCCCTCGCCGACATCATCGATCGCCGCCGCCTGCTGATCGGCATCCAGGTTTATCTGCTCGTGGTCGCGGGCGCGCTCGCGGTCTGCACGTTTCTCGAGCTGACGACCGCGTGGGGCTTGATAGGATTCATCTTCGCGCTCGGCGTCGGCGGCGCGCTGATGATGCCCGCATGGTCGGCGATCGTTCCGGATCTCGTCGGAGCCGACGAGCTGCCATCCGCGGTCGCCTTGAACAGCATCGCGATCAACGTTTCGCGCGCGATCGGCCCGGCAATTGCCGGCGTTCTCGTCGCGGCGGTCGGCGCGTGGCTCGTCTTCCTGCTCAATGCGCTGTCGTATATCGGCATCGTGGTGGTGCTCGCGCGCTGGCAGCGCGAGCACCACAAGAGCACGTTGCCCGCCGAGCGCTTTTTCAGCGCGATGCGCGTCGGAATGCGCTTCGTCATGCACACGCGCGCACTTCAGGTCGTGCTCATCCGCGGAGCGGCGTTTTTTGTCTTCGCGAGCGCGACCTGGTCGCTGTTTCCATTGATCGTGCGTCGCGAGCTCGGGCGCGGACCCGAGACCTATGGCCTCCTGCTCACCTGCATCGGACTCGGAGCCGTCGGCGGAGCGATGCTGCTGCCGCGGATTCGGTCGAGGGTCTCCCGCGACGCGCTGGTCGCGGGTGCAAGCGTGCTCTACGCAATCGCCGCACTCGCGCTTGGATACGTCCAGAACATAGGCTTGCTTGCGCTCGCCATGCTGGCGACCGGCGTCGCCTGGATCTCGATACTTTCCGCGCTTCAGGTGTCCGCGCAGATGACGCTGCCGCCATGGGTACGCGCCCGCGGGCTCGCGGCGTTCGTGGTGGTGTTCATGGGCGGGATGGCACTCGGCAGCATTCTTTGGGGGCAGGTGGCGACATACATCGGCATTCCGCGTACGCTAGGCGCGGCGGCGCTCGGGATGGTGCTCGCGGTGGTGCTCACCTTTGGGTTCAAGCTCGGGGAGCACCAGGTGCTCGATTTTTCACCCTCGATGGACTGGCCGCTGCCCGTACTGGCCGAAGCGCCTCAATCCGATGTGCCGGTCCTGGTAACCATCAGCTATCGAGTGCAGTCCGACAAGCGCGCGGATTTCGTGGCCGCCATGCAGGAGCTGCGCGAGATGCGCCGCCGCAACGGCGCGTATTTCTGGCAGCTGTTTCATGATTCGGAAGACCCCACGCGTTTCATCGAGACCTTCATGGACGAATCGTGGTTGGAGCACCTTCGTCAGCACGAGCGCGTGAGCGTCGCCGACCGCGAGATCCAGCGGCGCGCGAAGCAATATCTGGTCGAAGGCACATCGACGCACTCGTCGCACTGGCTCGCGGAGCGTGAATCCTGACGCTGGCCGATCGCCGATGTTGCTATTGCGACGTCGATCTCCGTCATTTCCCGTGCATCTTCAATCGGGGACGTTGCAACGGATGCGGCGATGATGTCACACTGCGCAAACGGCAACGGCGAGTCAAAACTCCATGGCGCAATCAGCTACTTACGGTGCGATCGGCAATCGGCTTCTGAAGCTGATGGTGGTGCTCCTGTGCGCCATCAACTCGCTGATGTGGAAGTACTACACCGAATCGACGATGATGGCGATCGTGTGGGGCGGCATCGCCGTCGCGTTCGTCTTCTGGATCGTCGACGACCTCCGGCGATAGCACTCCTGCCGCCGTAGCGCGAGTCAGGCGTCGACGCACACGCCAACGGCCAGCAGCGCGCCCATTTCCTCGGCGTCGACCGGCGCGCCGTACAGAAAACCCTGGACGGCATCGCATTTGTGCTCGCGCAGGAAAGCGAGCTGCTGCGCGGTCTCGACGCCTTCGGCGACGACTTTGAGCTCGAGGCTGTGGGCGAGCGCGATGATGGCGCGTGCGATCGCGGCGTCGTCTGCATCGATTGAAAGACCATGCACGAAGCCGCGGTCGATCTTGAGGCTGTCCAGCGGAAAGTGCTTGAGATAGCTCAGACTCGAATATCCCAGCCCGAAATCGTCGATGGCGACATGAACGCCGAGTGCCTTGAGCTTGGCGAGCACGTCGCTGGCTGCCTTCGGATCCTCGATCAGCAGTCCCTCGGTGATTTCGAGCTCGAGGCAATCGGGCGCCAGCCCGGTGTCTGCGAGCGCAGAGGCGACGGTGTCGAGCAGCCCGGCGCGAAACTGGCGCGCCGAGACGTTGACCGCCACGCGAACCGTCGGCATGCCGGCGCGCTGCCACGCTAGATTTTGCGCGCACGCGGTGCGTAGGACCCATTTGCCGATCTGCAGGATGAGGTTGCTCTGCTCGGCAATGGGAATGAAGCGGCTGGGTTCGACGAGCCCTAGCTCGGAGTGCCTCCAGCGCAGCAGTGCCTCCGCGCCGACCACCGTGTTCGTGCGCAAATCGATCTGCGGCTGGTAGAGCACGAACAGCTCGCCGCGCTCCACCGCTCTGCGCAGCTGGCCTTCGAGGCTCATACGCTCCTGCTTGAGCGCGTTCATCTCGCTGCGATAGAACTGGAAGTTGTTCTTGCCCTTGTCCTTGGCGTCGTACATCGCGACGTCGGCGTTCATGATCAGCGTCTCGATGTCGCCCGGGTTCTGCGGATACATGGTGATGCCGGCGCTCACGGTCAGGTAGTACTCCTGGTCGTCGAGCGGAAATGGCCCGGCGAGCGCGCCGACGACCTTCTCGGCGATGCGCGTGACGTTCTCCACGCTTTGCGCGTCCTCGACGATCACGGTGAATTCGTCGCCCCCCAGGCGCGCCACCGTATCGATCGTGCGCAGTATCGCGGTGAGCCGCTCGGCGACCGCCTGCAGCAGGCGATCGCCGGCGCGATGTCCAAGGGTGTCGTTGATTTCCTTGAAGCGGTCGAGATCGAGCAGCATCAGCGCCAGCGGGCTGCCGCTGCGTTCGGCACGCGACATCGCCTGGCTAAGGCGATCGCGAAACAGCGTCCGGTTGGGAAGCCCGGTCAGAGAATCGAACTGCGCAACGTAGGCGAGGCGTTCCTCCGAGCGTTTGCGGCCGATGGCCGTGCCCAGTGAGGTCGCGATCGCGGTCAAGAAGCTCGCGTCGTCCCTGCCGAATGCGTTGCGCGAGCGGCTGTACGCGCCGAGCACGCCGAAGGGACCGTCGGAGGTCGGGATCGCGATCTCGACGCCGCTCCTTATGCCTTCGGCGGCGAGATGCGGCGGGAGTGCACTGGCCGCTGCATCGGCATCGAACAGCCGCGCGCTCACCGATCCGAGCGCCTGGCCGGTCGCGGAGTCAAGAGCCACGGTCGCCGGTGGTCCGGGCCTGAACCCTACCCCGGCTATCTGCTGCAGAGGATCACCCGGCGTGCCCAGCCGGTAGACTGCCGAATGCGTCACGTCGAGTCCCGAGGTGATGATCGCGGCGGCGTTGGCGATGAGCTTGTCGATGTCTCGCGTTTCCAGCGCGTATTGTCCGTAAATCGCTATCGCCTCCTGGCGAAGCGCATGCGAGCGGATGGCCTCCTCGGCGTCGCGATGCGCGGTGACGTCGGTCACCAGGGCATAGCTGCCCTTCACCGCGCCATCGCGGTCGTTCTCCGGCGCGAAGGCAACGCGTATATAGCGTCGCTTTCCATCAGCTCTGCAATGCGAGCGCTCGTAGTTCACCGCTTCACCGGCGAGCACGCGCTGGAAATGCGCGGCGGTCGTCTCGTAGCTCTGCGCGCCGATGACTTCGGACAGATGCTTCCCGAGTATCGCGTCGACCGTGAACCCGAAAAACTGCGCGTACTGCGAGTTGGCAAAGCGGCAGATGAAATTGCGATCGTAGTAGACGATCATCGCCGGGACGCTGTCGGTGATCAGGCGCAGTTGCTGCTCGGTGGTGCGCAGCGCCTCGCGCGTGCGCTTGAGCTCGGTGCCCGGACGCTCGCCAGACGCGCTGGCGGCGTCGCCCGATGCGCCGACGCGGCCCGGCACGGCACTGCCGGCGGGCCGGGAGCGGCGGCGGTCGAGCAGCGCGACGAAGACCCCTGCGACAGCCATCAACCCGAGCAGGCAGACCGCCAGCGGCACATTGTCCGCCAGCACGGCGGCTATGTCGGAGAAGGTCATCGGCGGCCGCACAGCGTGCCGCGTGGCCGATCGGTTGCGATCATGTCACCGGCGTCGCGGGATTGTTCTAACCCCCACATCGCCAGCAAGTTCCATGCCCCGACGGCAGCGCGGGGCGGGGTCTTTCCGCTACTCGACCTTCCCGATGCGACGCACGACGTCGCCCAGCTTCTTGGCGTCGGCGTCTAGAAAGCGCTGAAGGTCGGCGGCATCCAGGTACTGGACGGGGGTGTCCACCGCCGCCAGGGCGCCCACGAAACGGGGATCGGCGGCGGCGACCTTGGAGGCCGCAGCGAGCCGGGTCAGCACCGGTTCCGGCGTTCCTGCCGGCGCGAACAACCCCGACCACTGGAAAAACACCGCGTCGTAGCCCAGTTCGACGAAGGTCGGAACGTCGGGCAGCGACGCGAGTCTTTTGTCGCCCCACGATGCGAGCACGCGGAGCTTGCCCGCCTTGACATGCTGGATCACCGTCGACGGCCCCGACGCCACCGCCTCGATGTTTCCGCTCAACAAGCCGATCACCGCCGGGCCGGCGCCGGTGTAGGGCACGTGCAGCAGCTTGATGCCGGCCGCGGCCGCGAACATTTCCATCGGGACGTGCATGGTGCCGTAGTTGCCCGACGAGCCGTAGGCGATGCCGCCCGGTCTTTTCTTGGCGTCGGTGATGAAGTCGTCGAGCGTCTTCCATGGCGAATCCGCGCGTACCGCGAGCACCGTGGGATCCGCGGTCAGCCGCGCCAGCGGCGTCAGCTGATCGAGCTGGTACATCGGCGCCCGCCCGGATACCGTATCCGATGTCGGCAGGATTGCGATCGACGACAACGCCAGCAGCAGCGTGTAGCCGTCGGGCTTGGCCTTGGCGACGTACCCCATCCCAATGCCGCCGCCGGCGCCCGGCTTGTTGTCGATGACCACCGGCGTGTTCAACGTGCGGCTCATCGCTTCCGCGAACGGACGCGCAACGATGTCGGCGACGCCTCCCGGCGGGAACGGCACCACCAGCGTAATCGGCTTGGAAGGATACGCATCCTGAGCCAGCGCGCAGGACACCGATGCGGCGAAGCACAGCGCGGTGCAGAAACAGCTGACGAGCCGCCGCATCGCGATCACCCGCTCACGCCAGCAGCCACACCACGAGACCACCGAGCAGCGTCCACTTCAGAACGTAGTACGCCGTCTTGCTCTTGCGCTTGAGGGCCTTCCCCGGCAGGCGCAGATAGTAAGCAACCCCGAAGATGCGATTGAGCACGCCGACGCGGTCGCCTTCCTCGTTGTTGGTCTCGCTGGCGCGGATGACCGTATTCTTGAACCAGTGATTGATGCGCGACATGATCTTGCTCTTCAGCGGCCGCTCGATGTCCGCGAACAGGATCACGCGCAGCGTGTCGGTCTTGTTCTCGGCCCAGTGCATGAAGGTCTCGTCGAACATGACGGCCTCGCCGTCGCGCCACGAATACTCCTGCCCGTCGACCCAGATCCGGCATTTGTCTGAATTCGGCGTCGACAAGCCGAGGTGATAGCGCAGCGATCCCGCGAACGGGTCGCGATGCTTGCCGAGATCGCCTCCGGGCGGAAGCATCGCAAACATCGCGCCGTTGATGTTGGGAATCGACTGCACCAGCGCAACGGTCTTGGGGCAGAGCGCCTGCGCCGACGGCAGCGGCTGGTTGTACCACTTGACGTAGAAACGCTTCCACCCGCGGCGATAGAACGAGTTGAAGCCGAGGTCGTTGTACTTCGCTGCGCCCTTGATGTAACCCTCGTCGAAGAGCTTGAGCGCCTCGTCGCGCAGCATCTCCCAGTTGTCGGTCAGCGGCTTGAGCTCGGGGAACCGCGCGACATCGATGAACGGTTTGTTGGGCACCGCCGAGAACATGTACATGAGCACGTTGTACGGTGCCATGAACGTCGAATGATCGGTGATCTGGCGGTAGAAGCGATGCCGCACGGTCCCGCGATAGTGCACGAACACCGCCGACGCTATGAACGCGTAGAGCACGAAGAACTTCGGCGCGAGCAGGTTGGGGATGTGGTCGAACATTGTCGGTCAGCGCAAGCGCTACGGCGGATCGCGCGAAGGCGACCGCGGCAGCGCAGCAAACATGGGATTATAGCGCCGCGCCATCGTCCGGGCCACCCGGGGCCGTGCCGCTCAGCGCACCGTTTTCCAGCGACGATGCACCCAGAACCACTGTTCGGGATGGCGCAGTACCAGCCGCTCGAGCGCCACGTTGTAGGCGCGCGTGTTCAGCCGTATCTCATCGTTGACGTTCGGACTTTCGGCGGGTGCCAGCGGCGGCTCGAAGCGCAACACATGGCGTCCCGACGGCTCGCGCCATCCCGCTGCGGGCAGCACCGGCGCGTCGGTGCTGAGCGCGATGATCGCGAGGCTCTTGAACGTCCACGCGGCATGTCCGAAGAATTCGCTCTTGATGCCGTCCGGCGGGCTGGCGTGCTGGTCGAAGGGGAAGACGACGATGTCGCCCGCTGAAAGGCGCTCGAGAATCGCCTCGAGCGAGCCACGCTTGCCGAGGACGCCGAAGCCGGCGCGCCGGAAACGGTGGTTCACCCATTCATCGAGCCAGCGCGGCTTGATCGCGCGCCGGACGAAGTGGATGCGTCCATGCATTTCCGGAAACCCGGCGAGCCCGGCCACTGTGGCGACCTCGAAATTGCCGAAATGTCCGGTGAGGATCAGTACGCCCTTCCCGCGCGCAAGCGCTGCGGCAAGGACGTCGACGTTCTCGACGCTGACCATCTCCGCGCGCCGCTGCGCCGACAGCCAGCGAAAACGGATCAATTCGCCGAGCAGCCGCCACCAGTGCGCGTAGTGCGCCTGCGCGAGGCGCTCGATCTCGTCCTCGGACACGGTTCCACCGAACACCCTGCGCAGGTTGTCGAGAATGACGCGGCGGCGAAACGGCAGCACGCGATAGAGCAGCTTGCCGGCTAGCGGAACTTCCGTGTGCGCCGGCAGCGCAAGCGCGACCGCCGACGCGGCGGTACGGTCGTGCGTCAGCGACACGCTGATGTCGCGGATGCGATGACGATCGAGCACGGACTGGGCCCTGTGCGCCACGCGGATCTGTGGCGCGCCATACGAGTCGCGCTCGACCGAGAAGTCCGTCGGTTCGAACTGGCCAAGCGCGAGTTCGCGGGGAAAGAGCTTCGCGCAGGCCTCCTTGGCCGCGAAGCGCGCGGCGAGGCTGGCGACACGTCCGGATCCCTCGCTGTCGGCGAGCTCCTGCTCGGTGAACATGCGCCGCAGGTCGTCGCCCGCGGTGGCAGCCAGCAGGCGCTCCATGCGCGCGAGCTCGACGCGGTCGATGCCGCAGCGCGTCGGTGGCTTCGCTGATTCGGCCGCGGTACCGGCGGCAGCCATCGCGATCAGCCGCGCGATGCGGCGCGAACGATCAGCGCGGCGTTGGTTCCCGCAAAGCCACGGCAGAGGATGAGCGCGACCGGCGAGCGCGGCGTGCGCGCCGAGGCGCTGACGCCGATGCCCGCGCACGCGGGATCCACGTCGTTGAGCGTGGCGATTCCCGGCACGACCCCGCGTTCGAGTGCTTTCAGCGCAAGAACGGTCTCGATCATGCCGGCGGCCGCGATCAGGTGCCCGATCGCCCACTTGAACGCCGTGACCGGTGGTACATCGCTGCCGAACACGGTGCGGATCGCGGCCGCCTCCGACGCATCCGACTGCTGCGTTCCGTTGCCGTGGGTGACGATCATGCCGATGTCCCTCGGCGCGAGTCCGGCCCCCGCAAGCGCTTGACGCGTTGCGCGCACCACGCCGTCGCCGTCGTCACGTATCGCGAGCAGCCCGAGGGCCTCGCCGGCGTAGCCGCCGCCCAGCACTTCACCTATCACCGTCGCGCCGCGCTCGCGCGCCCCCGCGTCGGTCTCGAGCACCAGCGCGCCTGCGCCTTCGCCGAATACGCTGCCGCTACGCTGCGCGTCGAAAGGCCGGATGGTGTCCTTGGCGAGCAACCCGCATTGATGATAGTAGAGCACCATCTGCGGCTCGATCAGGGCGTCATGCCCGACCGCGACGGCGCGTTCGGCCTCGCCTCGGCGCAGAGCCTCGGCGGCCTCGATGACCGCGAGCGTTCCGCCGCAACTGTGGTTGGTAATGCAGGCATTACTGCCTTTGAAGTTGTACTTGATGCCGACGTGGCAGAGCACGTTGTTGGGTAGCGTGCGCAGCAGCCACATCGGGTTGACCACGTTGGTGAGCTCGCGTCCGAAGCCGCCCAGCGCGCCGCCGGTCTCGCTCATCAGCGGAAAGTATTCGTATTGGGTGTTGTACGCGCCTCCGCCGGAGCCTACGTAGAGCCCGCTTCGGTCGGAGAACTGCGCTGCCTGCACCGGCTCCATGGCATCGCGCGCGGCAGTGACCTTCGAACTGTCGATCGCCTGGCTCGCCGCATAGATGCCGAACATGTCGGTGCGACGGATAAGCTTGTGCAGCTTGCGGTCCTCGACCAGCGCGCGCGGGTTGAAGTCGGGCACTTCGGCCGCAATCGTAACAGGCCAGCCCGTCGTGTCCCATTGCGCGATTGGTGCGATCGCCGAGCGTCCCCCGACGATCGCGTCGATGATCGCATCGGCGTTCATTCCCGACCCGCAGACTGCGCCGCTCCCGGTAATTACCACGCGCGCGTCGCTCGTGTCCGCACTCATGATCGCCGGCTACCATCCAGCGCATCGACCTCGTCGGGCGCGCGCAATACCACGCAGCTATTAGATCCGCCGAATCCGAAGGAATTGGACAGCGCCATGCGCACGCGCCCCTTGCGCGCCTCACCGACCACCAGGTTCAGATTGCATTCCGGGTCGCGCTCGACCAGATTCGCGTTCACCGGCATCGCGCCGTGATGGATGGTCAACGCGCAGACCGCAACTTCCACCGCGCCGGCCGCCGCGATCAAATGTCCCATCGAGCTCTTGGTGGAGCTGACCGACACGTCCTGCGTACGCTCACCGAACACCGCGTGGATCGCCGCCGACTCGCTCTTGTCGTTCATCCACGTCGAGGTGCCATGCGCGTTGATGTAGTCGATGTCGCCAGTCGTCGCCCCGGCGTCGGCGATCGCCGCACGCATCGACTGGATCGGTCCGTCGCCGTCGGGCGGCGAGTCGGTGATGCGATACGACGACAGCGAGTTGCCGTCGCCTGCCAGCTCGGCGTAGATGCGCGCGCCTCGCCGGCGCGCCGACTCCCACTCTTCGAGCACGACGAAACCGGCGCCTTCTCCCAGCACGAAGCCATTGCGCGTCACGTCGAAGGGACGACTCGCGTGCTGCGGATCGTCGTTGTCGGTCGACACCGCGGACAGCAGGCAGAAGCCGCCGATGCCCACGGGGCTGATCATCGAATCGAATCCACCCGCGAGCGCGTAGTCGACGGCGCCGCGGCGAATCAGCTTCATCGCGGTGCCGATCGCCTGCCCGCCGGATGCGCACGCGGTGTGCACCGAGGTCGCGTAACCGCGGATGCCGAAGCGGCGCGTCAGCAGCGCCACACCCGCGGTCGACTGGCTGCGGCAGAACACCAGAGGGTCGTTGGCGGCATCGTCAGTGAGCAGCGCGTCGGGATGCAGCTCGCCGTCGGCGGCAGAATGGCTTTGCACGCGCGCGAGGTCGGCGTAGGCGACACCCATCATGCCGGTGCCCACCGCGCAGCCCCAGCGCTCGCCGCTTTCTGGCGTCGGCAGAATGCCGGCGTCGGCGAACGCCTGCTCGGCGGCGCCCAGCGCAAAGCCGTGCGAGCGGTTGGCGAACTTAAGCAGCTTGCGATCGGGCTCCGCTGCCTTTGGATCGAAGCCTTTGACCTCGGCGGCGATGCGTGTCGAAAAGCCGCTGGCGTCGAACAGCGTAATCGGTGCGGCGCCGCTGCGTCCGGCCAGGAGCGCGCTCCAGCTTTGCTCGACGTCGTTGCCGACCGGCGTAACCATGCCGACGCCGGTAATTGCGACGCGCCTGCGTTGACGGCTCATGCGCTGTCCTCGAACTCGACGCGGGCAGTGGAAACGGTCTTGCCGTCGTAACGAGCCGACAGCGCGACCTTGAGCTTGCCTGCCTCGACCGGCGCCGCTTCAGCGCCCAGCTCGACCGACTGTCCGGGGAGCGTGAACGAGCGCACCTTGACCTTGCTCATGCGACGCAGCGTCCATGCAGAAGAGGCAGGCGTTTCCGCCGCCAGCTCGAACGCGAGACGCATCTGCGCGTCGAGCATGAGCGTCGCCGGAAACACCGCGCGCCGCGGGAAGTGATCGGCGAAAAAAGGCGCGTCGAGCGGCACGGCGAGCCGCGCGTTCAGCGAGCGTCCGGGTTCGTGCGCAAGGTGCACAGCGGGCTGCATCGACACGCCGCGAAAGCGCCCCGGCCGTGCACCCTCGGCGCAAAGCAGCGCGAAACGCTCGCGCAACGCCTCCGGCGCATCGAAGTCGGCGCAAGGCAGCATCGGACCCAGGCAATGCTCGAGCTCGGTCACCCGCCGTCCATCAATGCTCGCGGTACCGCCGTACGATACCGCCTCGTCATCGCAATCATCGATGTCGACCGCGAGCTCGAGCGTCTCGCCCGGCTGCGGCGCGTCGTAAAACCGTGTCTCGTCCGCAAGCGCCGCGACCGGCCGGCCGCGAAAATCGATCTTGCTCATCGCGACCCACGCAGCAAGCTGTCCGACTGCCTCGGCGACCAGCGCGCGCGGAAACGCGGGAATGTCATGCGGGATCTCGAACACGGCGCGCGCGCGCCGTCCTGGCTCGAGCAGCGTGATGCGATCGACGAACGAAAACGCAGAGAAATGATCGCCCATGCATCCTTGTGCGGCCTCGGGTGGCCTCGGCGACCCTCAGGCGGCCGCCGCTTCCTTCTGCGCACGCACGACGAGTTTGCAGAAAGTCTCCGGAGTGAACAGCCGGGGAATGTCGGCGACCTTCATCGGCGTCTTGAAGCGCTCGGCGGGCACTTCGGAAAGGTACGAGCGCAGTTGCGCCATCCCCTTATCGGTGACGACGCCCTTCTGCTCGAACTCCGACTCCGGGAGATCGCCGCGTGCGTTCTCGACGATCTTGCCGCGCGGGATCTTGATCTTGAAGGCGCGCTCCAGCCGGAACACCATGTCGAGAAAATCGATCGACTCGGCATCGAGGTCCTCGATCAGCGACACGTTGGGCTTGACGTCATCGACGTCGCAGCCGAGAGCGTCGGCCATTGTTTCCGCGACCTTCGGATACACCGCCTTGATCTCTTCCTGGCTGATCTCGCTGAGTGCCATTTTTTTCACTCCATTTTGAAGCCGCCATCGACGGCGAAAATCTGTCCGGTTACGTAGTCTGCATAGCGCGACGCGAGAAAGCCAACCGCATACGCGACTTCCTCCGCCTTCCCATAGCGCTTGAGCAGGATGCGCGAGCTCACCTCGCCCCCCGCCATGTCGCGCACCGCCTCCGACATCTCGGTCTCGATCACACCCGGCGCGACCGCATTCACCGTGATCTTGCGCGGCGCGAGCTCGACCGCGAGCGCACGCGTGAACGCGTTTACCGCCCCTTTGCTCGCAGCGTAGTTGCTTTGGCCGCGGCCGCCCTTGTCTCCCGACACCGACGACAGGTTGATGATCTTGCCGGAACGCTGCACGATCATGTGCGGCACCACCGCGCGCGCCATGTTGAACACGCCGCCGACGTTGGTATCAAGCACCAGCTCGACGTCCTCGTCGTCCATCGCGGCGAGCTGGTTGTCGCGAATGACCCCGGCGTTGTTGATCAAAATATCCATGCGGCCCGCGCGCTCGGCGACGCGCTCGACCGCAGCGGCGCACGCCGCGGCATCGCGCACGTCGACCTGCTCGTGAGAGACGGGAAGCGCACCCTCGAGGCGACTTGCGCTCGCCGAAACCTCGGCGGCGGCGGTCGTGTTGTCGCGGAAGAAGAAAGTCACGTCAGCACCATGCGCCGCGAGCAATTCGACGATCGCGCGTCCGATGCCTCGGCTGCCGCCGGTCACCACCGCGACCTTGCCGGCCAGACCGGAGTCGTTGAGCATCGGCGTCATCGCGTGCTCATCCGGAAATGCAAAACCCGCCGTCGACCACCAGCGTGTGGCCGGTGATCATGGCCGCTTCCGGAAGGCAAAGCAGATAGACCGCGCCGGCGACGTCGTCGGGAGTGAGCACCGGCCCCGCCGGCGCGCGCGCCGCGAAGTTCGACAAGAGCTGTTCGCGGTTGGGGAAATAGTGCAGCGCGTCGGTGTCGACCACCCCCGCGCTCACGGCGTTGACCCGGATATTCTTCGCGCCGAGTTCCTGCGCGAGCGTGCGCACCAGCGATTCCAGCGCCGCCTTCGATGCGCCGATGAACCCGTAGTCGGGCATGGCGCGCTGCGCTCCCAGGCTCGACATCGCGATGATGCGTCCGCCGCCGCTCATCAGCGGAACCGCGTGCTGCGCCAGCAGGTCGAGCGCGAAAGCATTGGTCTCCATGCACCAGCGCCAGTGCTTGAGCGACATCTCCATCGCCGGCTTGAGCACGCCTGACGCGGCATTGCTCACGACGATGTCGACGCGGTCGAAATGGCGTGCGATCTCGTCGAACATTTCGCCGACGCTATCGGGCACGCCAACGCTTCCCTGGACCGCAATGGCACGTCGGCCCGACGCGCGCAGCTCTGCGCAAAGCGCTTCGGCCTCGTCATGGCTGTTGTAGTAGTTCACCGCGAGATCGGCGCCCTCCGAACCCAGCTTGTGGGCGACGGCGCGGCCGATGCCACGGGCTGCGCCGGTGACCAGCGCGACTTTTCCGGCGAGAGCGCCTGACATCGCTTTTTTGAAAGAATGGTTTGTCGAAAGCCCGGCCGGCGGGAAGGGGCTTTCCGGAGGACTTGCGGGCAAACCGCAATTATCGCCTGCTTCGATCTTTCGGGCAACGAGCCAGCCGATCCGAAACCATCATCGCGCTGCTCAGGCCTGCGCGAGCTGGGGATTGTCGACGCCCTGCTCCTGCCATTCGGCGAGCCAGTGACGGAAGCGCGCCCTGCCGGCACTCTGACCGGCATCGCCGTGCCACAGCGCATAGACGTCGCCTTCGTCGGTGAACATGAGCACCGCATCCATGCCCCGCGAGCGCCGCAAGGTGTCGATGGCGTGTTGCGGCGTTTGCGCGATCGGTCCGGCGACGTTGAACGAGGTGTTGACCGCGACCTCGACGCCGATGCGGCGTCCCAGCGCCTTTAGATACGCGTGCATGAGTGGATCGGTAGCCTGACGCACGATCTGCAGCCTTCCCGTTCCGTCGGCATGGATCACCGCCGGAATGCGCGCGCGCGCCGAAGGCCTGGCGCGCGCGGTCAGCACCATGTAGTTGTAAGCGTTGTAATCGTCGTCGGATGCGCCGTCGGATAGCTCGAACCACAGGCGCGCCGCCTGCAGCGTCATCATCGGCGCTAGCGGCCGGATCGCCTCCCGGTACTTGACCCGGTCGTTGAGCACTTCGCGCGTGCGTGGATTGCACGGATTGGCCAGCACCGAGCGATGGCCAAGCGCGCGCGGGCCGGTCTCGGCGGCGCCCTGGAATACCGCGATGATGCCGTCACGCTCGGTGACGAACGCCATCAGGTCGGCGATTGCGTCGCGGTGACCCGGGGTGCTGACATCGCCGAGGCTCATCCAGCGCACGTCGTGCGCAGCGGCGAGTGCGCGCTCCAAGCCGTAGCGGGTCGGGCCGGTGCCGCAGTAGAACGCATGCTGCATCGGCTCACCGACGCCCGCGCCCGCGAGGTAGGAGAACATGTACGCCGCGCCGAGCGTGACGCCGGCGTCGTTCGGAACCGGCGGCACCCAAATGTGCAGCCGCGTGCACTTGCCCAGCACGCGCTGGTAATACGCTTCGTCGAAGTGTTCGAGCAGACGCATGTTGCCGACCGCGTTGAGCGCGGTGCCCCCGGTGAGCACCAGCCGATCGCTCCCGGTACTGCGGATGAAATGATCGACCACGTGCACCATTGCATCCTCAAACACGAGCTGCGTCGCCGCGGCCTTATCTAGCCGGTCTTGCGTGTCGGGTCGATGGCGGATGTCCTCCACGCGCAGCACCCGGTCCGGGTTCCACATGTCCTTCGATGCTACCGGAGCGCCCAGAATGCTCGTCAGCGCGTCGGTATACGGCCGGTCGAACAAGTTGCGCGGCCAGTTGGCGAGGTCGCGGTTGAGCAGCACCTCGCCGTTGGGCTCGAGGCTGAGAATGTCGCGCAATCGTCCGTAGACCCGGTTGGACGCGCGGTCGGATTCGCCATAGGCCGCCGCGCCCATGTAACGGCCTTCGCTGGACAGCCACGTCCAACCGCCCTGCGTCGAGCTGATCACGCCGTAATAGGTGCCGAGCGAATCGAAAACGCTGCGGTTGCAACGGACGAGGCGCATCGTCCCGGATTGCGCGACATAGAGCGACATCGCCCCCGAGTCGCCGGTGCCGTCGAGCACCGTGATCATCACCGGAGCATCGCTGCGCGCGAAGGGGGAGACGGCAAACGAGAACCAGGCGTGGTTGTCGTGATGGGGCATGCCGATGATCGGGACCGGCTCGGTAAGGTTTATCGCGCGCGCAAGGTGCCGCGGCCCGCGCAGCGACGGCGCGAGCTGCGACGCATTCATGAACGGCGTTTCGCGGGTGCCGAGCAGGCTCAGGCTCGCCGGGAATTCCTCGAGCACCGTGCGCACGACCATGGCTGCGAACGCCGAGTAGTCCCAGGTTCCAAGCCACGCACAAATGCTCTCGGGGCCGATGCCTATCTGGTCCATCGTCGTCGTCAGCGAGGCGAGCGCGTGCCGCGGAAAATCGGTGCTGTGCTTTTCGCCGGAGAAGCGCTCTTCCTCGTTGTTGCACACGATGCGCGGACCGTGCTCGCGCGACACTTCGATCAGGCCGACACCCGAATTGTGCAGGCCGGCGGGACCCACCCCGGCGAGGTGGACCGTGTCGCCGCGATCGAGCCTGGCACGCATGTCGATCAACTTGGCCACGGCGTGGCGGCTCGTGGACGTATACAGGCTGCGGCTCGCATAGAAGCGCTCGAGCAGCGGCCGCAACAGCCGATAGCCGGCTGCAGCCAGCTGCGGATGACGTGGTCCCGTGCGCATGCGAAATCCCCCCGAAAATCGCGTTACAGACCGCGTTGAGTCAATGTAGCTCCGCCGCCGGGTTTTGCGCACCAAGCAGTCGTTGCGCCTCGAGGCACCAGTGCTTCTTGATGCTGAACCACACGTCGGCTGCGAATAGCGCGTTGGTCGCGCGCCCCTCGCTGGCTCCGGGCGGGTCTCCGTTGTCGCGTCCCGGGACATAGGCGTTGAGCCAGTCCCGCAACGCGGGATCGTCCGCCAGTGAACGGGTCATCGGCACGAACACGTGGTTATAGCTTGCGGGGAGTTCGACGTTGCGCACAATGGCCGTGCCGTTGTGCTCGTAGGCTGCGCTGTGTGTCCCCGGCAGCGTCCAGGCGATGAGATCGAAGGCGATGACGAATCCGGTGAATTCGTCGACGGTGTTAGGGATCGTGTGAAGGCGCGGTGCCATGATCCAGTGCGGCGGCGCGGCCAGCGCGATGCCCCCCGCCCCGACGACCGCGGCAAATGACACCGACAGCCCGACCACCGGTCGCTTGACCTTGGTCAGCGGATCGAAGATCCAGTTCCGCGCTTCCGGCTGGTCGATCGCGGCGTTCCACACAGGGATGGCGTTTTCGAAGGTGCCATTGAGCTCGTAGAGCACCTTCACCGTCTGGATGCCTCCCTGGCTATGTCCAATGATCATCGGTCTCACACCTTCGCGCTCGTAGTGCCACGCGATCTCGCCGGCGATGCGCTCGGCGCTGCCGAAGGGATCCTGCGACCACGCGTGGTCGAACGGATCGCGAATGCGATCATCGGGGTAGCCCATGGCGGAAAGGAAACGACCGAACGACACCATCAGCAAATTGGTTCCGACGACGCCTCCGTGCACCAGTATGATGCGCGGCGCGGGTGCGGCGGCGAGTGTGCCGCGGACGTCGCTCTCGGTAATATGTTCCGGATCCAGCGCGAGGATGCGTCTTCGCGTCTCCGCATCGAAGGTCGGCAGTTTCGGCGGTACCGCGGGCGCGGCAGGCGCGCGCGCGGCGGGTGCACCGGCGTCGGAGTCCTGCGCGACTACGCTGCGAGGCGTCGCGCAACCTGACAGCGCCACAACCACGGCGATGGCGAGCGTCGGCAACAACGGGGGGCGGTCACGGCGCGTGTGAGAGCGAGTGCGATCCATGCGTCAAAGCGTCCTGATCATGCGAAGCATAGCAGCAGCGACCCCTTCGGCGGCACCGCGCTCGAATACCGTGGTGCGAAAAGACATGCCGACGTTGATGATCCCATCGACCATCGTGAACGACAGGACCATCGGCGCCAGCGGCCCGGTGGATACACCGCGCACGTAGCCGGCCAGTTCGCCATCGCCACGTTCTCTCCAGAGCGCGTCGACGTTGAGCGGCGTAGTGCCCGCACATACCGGAAAGTGCTTGGGAAAAAAGCGGTGTCGTTGCGGCAACGACATGAACCCCCATTCCAGGCCGGCGAGACCAAGCGCCAGCAGCGTCTGCAGATAGCGCTTGCCGCGTTTGATCGCACCGGTCTGCGCGTACACCGCCGACGCGACATCGCGCAGCTTCGCATTGTCGTCCATCCGGTGCGAGACGCGGAACGACGCAAGACACGGCGCAAGCGCGTCGCGGGCCTGCGGGCCCAGGTCGCGGCGAATATTGACGATCGAGGCGATCGCGATCTCGTTGCGACGGTCGGAACGTCCGCGCGCGTGCGCCAGAGGCGCCACCGACGTGATCAGGATCGCGATAAGGAGGTCGTGCGTGGTGACGCCCCATGCGTCGGCGCCGGCCTCCAGGCGCGCGCGATCGTCACGCTCGATGCGCTCGAGCAGGAAGGCGTTGTATCCGTCCTGCGGTGCGGCGTAGCGCAGGCGGATCGAGCGCCGGCAACTCATGGTCATACGCGCCAGCGCGGGCAGTCCGCGCACGATCGCGCCCGTCTGGCTGCCGA
This sequence comes from uncultured beta proteobacterium, assembly GCA_963816915.1. Classification (GTDB taxonomy): domain Bacteria; phylum Pseudomonadota; class Gammaproteobacteria; order Burkholderiales; family Casimicrobiaceae; genus PALSA-1003. The sequence continues at coordinate 322,643 of CAWFMK010000001.1, read as the reverse complement.
GCAGGCGTGCGTAAGAAGGCCCGTAGGGTTGCAATGCGCTGGTCTGCTTCGCTCGCGGTTCTGCGTAATGCGCCACGATGCCCTGAAGAAGTGCGACGATCGAGTCGCCGCCGGCGATAAAGTGATCGTAGGCGAGTCCCAGGTGGAACGCGCCGTCTTGCTCGACGACGAAGAAACGAAACGGCTCGACGCGTCCCTTGGCCGGGAAGGCGGCGTTGAGTTCGCGCTCGATCGCTTCGCGAAGCGCCGCGCGCACGTTTTCGACCGGTTCCAACGAACGAAGCTCGATAGCCGCCTCGCCACCCGTCCACTCGTAGGACTGCTGCCTCGGATCGACGATGAGCCCGGTCAATCCAAGCCCCTGCAGGTGATCGCGAATCGATGCGCGAAGACGCGCGCGGTCGAGTGCGCCGGGTATCTCGATCACGTGGACCGCGTTGTACGGATACAACGCGCGCCAGCGCAGCATCGCCGCCTGGAACAGGTTGACGCGATGCATCATCTGGGCGCTCGCGCCGCAAGCGCACGTCGGGCCTGAATCGCGTGCTGCGCGTCCAGGCACCAGTGTTTCTTAACGCTATACCAGAGATCGGCGGCGGCGATCAACCGGCCGGCATCGCCCGTCGCTGCCGCGTCCGCTGCGGCAAGCTCCGGAGGCGGCCGATACGCGTCGATCAGCGCGCGCGCCGCGGGATCGGCCGCGAGCGCCCGCATGTCGGGAAGACCAACGTGGCTGGTTGCCGCCGGAAGGTCGACGTTACGCACGTGCGCGCTACCCAGCGCATGGTAGGGCTCTCCGCCGGGAAAGGTTCCGGCGATGGGGTCCCAGTCGATGGTGTAGCCGGTGAAGTCGATCGCCGTGTCCGGAATCCCGCGAAGCTTGCCCAGCATCGTCCATTGGCCGAGCAGCAGCCGCGGCAACTTGCCGGTCGCGAGCGCGGCGGCGAAGTCGACCCTGAGCCCGACGACGCTGCGGCGCGCGCCGTCGTCGGGATCGACGAACCAGTCGCGCCCCTCGCCGCGATCCGCCACCGGATTCCACACCTCGATCGACGGATTGAACGCGGCAGCGAGCTCATGCAGTACGCGAACCACTATCATGCCGCCCTGGCTGTGACCAATGAGCAGGGGCGTCATGCCTTCGCGCTCGCGGTACCACGCCAGCGTCCCGGCGAGGTGCGCGCTGTCGATGTAGCTCGAATACGACAGCGCTCCGGAGGCGGGATTGCGCAGGCGATCCGCCGGGTAGCCCATCGCGATCAGGAACTCGGAGAACGGCTGCATGGTGATGAAATCGAGGCTGCCCTGGAGCGCGATGATCCTGGGCGCCGGGGCCGACGCGAGAACTTCGCGGACCTGTCGCGCGGTGATGTGCTCCGGATCGAGCGCCAGGACGCGCTCGTCGCCAGCGGGATCATTCGGGGGTGGGCGTGGCGGCGCCGTCGACGGCGACAACACCGGGTGTGCCGATTCCACGCGCTGTTCCGCGCATCCGGACGCCACCATCACCGCGATCACCACAAGCAGAGGCCACGCGCGCCGAAGCGGTCCGCGCCGCACGATTTCAGGCGGGGTGCGCGCCCAGGCGCGGGATGAACCGGCCGGTGCGGCGCAGGTAGCGTGCGTACGCATCGCCGTGCATCTTGAGCATGTGTCTTTCCTCGTTGCGCGCCTTGATCACCATGACCGCAATGTGCGCGACCGCGATCACTGCCATCAGCGGCGTCGCGACGATGATTGTGGAGCACAGCATCAGAAGCACCTGCAGGGCATAGATCGGATGACGCACGCGCGCGAACAGGCCGTCGTCGATCAGCTCGCCGCGCTGTTCTTCGCTGACCGCCATGCTCCAGTTCGAATCCATGCGCGCCCAGCACCACGCGGTCAATAGCAGGCACAGCAGCGCGCATCCGGCTGCGATCCAGCGTAGCATCGAGTAACCTGCCGATTCCATCGCGAACGCGGGCGCGTGCAGCAAGGGACCGCGCCGCACCAGCGCCAGATACGGCAGCACGATCCATGCCGCGATCGCCGGCACCAGGACGAGCCACAGCAGGCGTTCGATGCGCTGCTCGGGCACGAGTCCACCCAGGCGCCGTGACTTGCGGTGCACGCGCAGGATCATGACACCGACGCCGAACCAGTAGGTCCAGATCGTCGCCACGAGGATAGCGCCGGGAATGTCTCGCATCGCTGGGCTCCGAAGCAAATTTTACCGGATCGGCGACTTGGCCCGGTGATTCCGCGGGTAGCCCATCGAGTGCCCGTCAATCCGCCTACGCCGTCAGCTCGGCGTCGACACAGCGCGCGATATGCCTTCCGACAGGCGATGTTTGAGCACTTTGCCGTTGGCGGCGACCGGCAGCGATTCGACGATGCGGATCTCGGCTGGCTGCTTGTAGGGCGCAAGCAGCGCACGCGCGTGCGCCGCAAGTTCGTCGGCGTTGGTCCGGGCCCCGGGACGCAGCTCGACGAACGCCACCACCTCTTCGTTGCCGGTGACCGCGCGCCCGACGACCGCCGAGAGCAGGATCGCCGGATGAGCGTTGAGCACGGCTTCGACCTCGGCGGGATAGACGTTGAATCCGGAGCGGATGATGAGCTCCTTGGTGCGGCCCACGATCATGAGCGCTCCGTCGGGGTCGAAGCGGGCCAGATCGCCGGTATTGAGCCACCCTTCGGCATCGACGGTGGCCGCGGTCAGAGCCTCGTTGCGGTAGTAGCCCAGCATCACGTTGGGGCCGCGCACCCACAGCTCGCCCGCTTCGTTCACGGGCGCATCACGGCCGTCGCGCCGACGCGCATCGATCAGACGTGCTTCCACCCCGGGCAGCAGCGGCCCGACGGCACAGTCGCTGCGCGGAGCATCGAGCCGCGTATGAGCGATGGTCGGCGAGGCTTCGGTCAAGCCGTAGCCGTTTTGCAGCGTCACGGCGAATCGCTCCTCGAAGCGGCGTTTCAGCACCGGGTCGAGCGGCGCACCGCCGGAAAAGCACGCGCGCAGCAGCGGCACCGCGGGGCAGGCGCCGTCGCTTTCGACACGATCGAGCAGCTTCGCATACATCGAAGGCACGCCCTGAAGCATGGTGAGCGCGTCCGCTCCAGTGAGCGCGTCACGCATCGCCTCGGGCGTGTAGCGTGTCTGCAGCACGAGGCACGCGCCGCCGTAGAGCGTTCCCAAGCTCACCGACGCCAGCCCGTAGACGTGCGATACCGGCAGCACACCGTAGACGCGATCGCTCGGCCGCAGGCTGCGCAGCGCGCTCGACAGTCGCGCGATGAACAGCAGATTGCGGTGGCTGAGCATCACTCCCTTGGGCTCGCCGGTCGTTCCGGTGGTGTAGATCAACGCGGCGACCTGGCACGCGGAACCGTCGTGCACGGGCTCGGCCTTGCATGCATCGTCGCGCGCCGACATCGCCACGGCCGGCATCCCGGGAATGAGGATCGATTCCTCCGCCCCTGCGCGCGTTGCGTGCGCCGCGGCGTCGCTGGAAGCGGCAGTGAGGAACAGGCGCCGCCGCGGAGTGCAGTGCGTCGAAATGGCCGCGATCTCGCGCGCCGACAGCCGCGCATTGACGATCACCGGCCAGGCATCGATGCTCGAGACCGCGAACACCAGAGCGAGCATCTCGGGACAATTCTCGCCCACGACGAGGACGCGGTCGCCACCGCGAACGCCTGCCGTGGTCAGCGATCGCGATGCGTGCGTGAAGGCGTCGACCAGCTGCGCATAGGTCCACATTCGCCCCCCGTGCCGAAGCGCGGGATTCGCGCCACCGCCGGAAGCGAGCGTCGGGATATCGCTGATGCGGCGCGGGAGCGAGGCGACCAGCTCGGGCGTGGCGAGCTCGCGCTCGGAGGCTCGGTTCGAGGTGTAGATGCGCGGCATGGAAAAAGGCTGGGCCTCGGAGTCGCGACGGGGGTCGATTATCTGACAGATAATACCGCCGCCCCTGCCGCGGGCGCGGGGATCGACGAAGGTTGGCAGAGCGCCGACGGCCAACGTGCTCACGCCCTCGGCGGAAGACAAAGCCACTGCTTGGAGACACATGAGCGAGTCAAGTGATACGCAGGACGTCGTCGGCGTCGTCGGCGCCGGTCTCATGGGGTGCGGCATCGCGCAGATCGCCGCGCAGGCCGGCTTCGAGGTGCGCCTGCTCGACGCCCGATGCGGGGCCGCGGCCGAAGCCAAGGCTTCGATCGAGCAGGTCCTGCGCGCGCTGGTCGCGAAAGGACGACTTCGCGACGATGTCGCCGAGCGCGCGGTCGCGAGCCTCGCGCTGCCGCCGTCGCTCGCCGGTCTCGCCGGCTGCACGATCGTGATCGAAGCCATCGTCGAAAAACTCGATGCGAAGCAGGCGTTGTTCAGGCAGCTCGAAGGCGCGGTCGGACCGGACTGCATCCTGGCGACCAACACCTCGTCGCTCCCGGTCACCGCGATCGCCAGTGCCTGCGCCAAGCCTGAGCGCGTCGCCGGATTGCATTTTTTCAGTCCGGTGCCGCTGATGAAACTGGTCGAGGTGATCGGCGGGTTGCTGACCTCGCCTAGCGTCGAACAGCGCCTGTTCGAGTTCGGCGCGGCGCTGGGCCACACGCCGGTGCGCGCGCGCGACACGCCGGGGTTCATCGTCAACCACGCGGGTCGCGGCTACGGCACCGAGGCGCTGCGCATCGCGAGCGAGGGCGTCGCCGACTACGCGACCATCGATCGCATACTCAAGCGCGCCGCGGGCTTTCGCATGGGCCCTTTCGAGCTCTTCGATCTCACCGGGCTCGACGTTTCGCATCCGGTCATGGAGTCGATCTACCACCAGTACTACGAGGAGCCGCGCTTTCGCCCCTCACCGCTCACCGCGCAGCGCCTAGCCGCCGGCGTGCTCGGACGCAAGACCAAGCGCGGCTTCTATGCGTATGGCGATGACGCGCAAACGGCGGCGACGGCACTGGCGCCCGCGGTCGCGCCGGCCAAGCTGGTCTGGATCGGCGAAGCCGAGACGGCTTCGCGCGACGCGCTCGCGGCGCTGCTTCCCGTGCTCGGCGCGCGCGTCGATGCGGGAACGCGGCCGCATCGCGATGCCCTATGCGTGGTTTTGCCGCTCGGAATCGATGCGACGTCGGCGGCGCTTGCGCAAGGACTGGATCCGGCGCGAACGATCGCGCTCGATCCGCTGCCGGGGTTCGACCGCCAGCGCACCCTGATGACCACCCCGGTCACCGACCCTGAACGGCGCGACGCCGCGCATGCGCTGTTCTCCGCCGACGGCGTCGCGGTCGATGTCATCCGCGACAGCCCCGGCTTCGTCGTGCAGCGCGTGCTCGCGCACATCGTCAACGTTGCCTGCGAGATCGCGCAGCAGCGTATCGCCACGCCGGGCGACATCGATCTCGCAGTGAGGCTGGGGCTCGCCTACCCGCACGGTCCGCTGGCTTGGGGCGACGCGCTCGGGCCGTTGCGCGTGCTCGGGATCCTCGAGCAGATGCACTTGGCGACGGGCGACCCGCGCTACCGGCCGAGCCTGTGGCTGTCGCGCCGAGCGCGTCTGCACGTGTCGCTGCTCACGGAGGAGACCTAAGCCGACCTGATCTTGCGCGCGCAGGCAGGACGAGTACGATAATGCACACCTTCCACATTTCACCCACGAGGACGAATCATGAGCAAGGGCAAGGGTTCCACAGGCTTCAAGGGCAAGGAAAGCAAGGCGCCGGCGCAGCCCCTCGCACAGGGCAAGCGGCCGATGCCTCCCTCGGTCCCGCGCATCATGCCGAGAACCAAGGCCAGCTCCAAGGGCCGCTAGGAGGATCCCCGTGAAATCGAACAAGCGACGTTCCATGCTGCGCACTGCAGCGGCGCTGGCCGCTGGCGGCGCTGCCGCCTACGCGCTGCCGGCGAGCGCACAGACGCAGGTGCGCAGCCCGTTCCTGGTGGCGAGCACGTTCATACCCATCGCCGGAAGCTCGGAACAGTTTCCGGTGCGGCGCATCTATTGCATCGGTCGCAACTACGCGGCCCACGCGCGCGAGATGGGCTCCGACCCCAATCGCGAGCCGCCATTCTTTTTCCAGAAGCCGACCGACGCCATCCAGGTCGTGCCTCCGGGGCAGGTAGTCGACCATCCGTATCCGACGCTCACCAAGAATTATCACTACGAAGTCGAGCTGGTCGCTGCGCTGGTCAACGGCGGCCGCAACATTCCGATGGAAAAGGCGCTCGACTGCGTCGGCTGGTACACCGTCGGTCTGGACATGACGCGGCGCGACTTGCAGCGTGCGATGGGCGACGAGAAGAAGCCGTGGGAGATCGGCAAGAGCTTCGACCATTCCGCTGTGCTCGGGCCGCTGCAGCCCGCGACGTCGGTGGGCCATCTCACCAAGGGTGCGATCTGGCTGTCGGTGAACGGCCAGACCAAGCAGAACGCGGACCTGTCGATGATGATGTGGTCGGTCGCCGAGCAGGTGAGCAAGCTGTCGCAGGCCTTCGAGCTCGCGCCCGGCGACATCATCTATTCCGGCACGCCCGAGAATGTCGGTCCGGTGGTAGTCGGCGACGTGATGGAAGGTCACATCGACGGATTGCCCAACATCCGCGTGCGCGTGGTCTAGGCACGGCTCGAGAGCCCAGATCGCCGCATCCGCGCGGCGCGGGCGCGGCTAGGAATACTCGGCCGCGTAAGCCAGCGCGCGTCCACGCTCCGGCGCGAGTCGGAAATACGACTGCTTGCGCTCCCACGCGGCGCCCCCGTAGATGCGCTCGACGCTGCGTCTGGCCGCCCGGCCGATGCGCATGCGCAATTCCCGATCCCCACGCAGGCGCAGGATCACGCGTACTGCCTGCTCGGCCGAATCGACCAGGAAGCCGTTGACGCCGTCGGCGATGTAATCGGCGTAGCCGCCTCGGTGTCCGCAGACCACGGGGAGGCCGCACGCCATGGCCTCGAATACGACGCGACCGTAGGCCTCGAGCCAGCGCTCGCTGGTCCGGTAATAGAAGCAGTCCAGATGGCGAAGAAAATCAGCGGCGGGCTCGCGTCCAGCCGGCATGAGCGCGCTCGGCGGAAGTCGCGGCGCTCGCGATGCCAAGCACAATCCTCCCATGACACGCACATCGACAGCGGCCTCGAGCAGCGCCGAGTAGACCATCGCGTCGTCCTCATGGTGCTTGCTGGGGATGTCGCGCGACAGGCGTCCGACGCGAAAATGACCCGCGCATTCATCGTGCCTGCCGTCGCGCGGGGAAAATCGCACCAGGTCGATGGGACTTTCGATGACCACGCCGGGATGTCCGGACAGGCGGCGCAGCATCGGTGAGGTATGCACCACCTCGACCGGGGTTCGATGCCACGAGCGAAGGCGCTGCAGCACCTTGTGCAGGCGGTCGGGCTGGTGCGTGTTGTAGACGAGAATGGTGCGGCGAGGCAGCGTGAACTTGAACCAATGTCCGACGCGAAAATACACGCCCACGAAAACGAAGGTACCTCCCCGCGGAATTCTCCCCTGCCAGGGGCGGATCAGCTCGACGGGATACTCGAGTGCGAAGCGCTCGGCGGGACTGAAGCGACTCCACAGGCGAACGTTCGCGTCGGATCGCATCGCTCGATACATCTCGATCGTGCGCCAGTCGCTGCCGCCGTGATCGTCCCACAGCGGGTTGATGAGATGCACCGGCTCGCTAGGCTCCGTGCAGAATCTGCCCATTCAGTTCGCACCCATCCACGCGATGGATGAAACTGTCGCACGCCTTGCTACTCGGTTAGCGCCTGTTTTGTAACGATATCTTTCGGCAGTCGGTATCGATCCGAGTGCGAACGCTATCCTTGGTGCAGCGTGCGATCCACTGCGCGGTCAGCTTCTCCTGGACCGCGTTCTGTTCGAGGCGCCCGCGCAGCGCGTCGAAGTCCACCGCGTCGAGCGGCTGGTCCTGGTTGAAGCACGAGAAGACATAGCGCACCTTGCCGGTGTCCGGATCGCGCTGCGGCTGAAGGCACTGCGCGCAGATCTCCTTCATCATGCATTGCATCGGCGAGTTGATCGATGCGATGCCTCGATGCGAGGGCTTGAGGTACGCAGCGAGCTCGCGATGACGCGCCGCCGCGACCGCGCCCATCATGCGGTCGGATCCGATCGCGATGACGCGGTCGACGTCGCCGATCGAAATGGGCTGTGTGCCCAACCGGCCTTGCGCATACGCGATCAGCGCCTGCACCATGTTGCCCACGAAGCTGCGATCCTGCGCGCGGTCGGGCTCGAATCCGGGCGCCTCGTCGCAGCACCAGACCACCGCATCGGACGCGGCCTCGATATCGGCGACCTTGTAGCGATCGGACATCTTGCGATAGCCCGCAAAGTAGAGCACCCGCGACCCGGCAGCGCGAAATGCCTGCCCGATCGAAAAAAGGACCGCATTGCCCAGGCCGCCGCCCACCAGCAGGACCGTCTCGCCGTGCGCGATTTCGGTTGGCGTACCCGTCGGTCCCATAAGCACCACCGGCTCGCCGGGTCGCAGCCCGATGCACAGATCGGACGATCCTCCCATCTCGAGCACGATCGTCGACACGAGTCCGCGCTCGCGATCTACCCACGCGCCGGTCAGCGCCAATCCTTCCATCGCCAGCCGCGTGCCGTCGACGTCGCGCGCCAGCGTTTCGAAGTTCTGCAGGCGGTAGAACTGTCCAGGCTCGAAGCGCCGCGCTGCGGCGGGCGCGCGCACGACGACTTCAACGATGGTCGGCGTCAGGCGCTCGACGCGCTCGACGCGCGCGCGCAGCAGGTCGTCGAGCATCGCGATGAACGCTCGGTCGGACCGGGCAGACGCCGCGCTTACTCGACCGAGCATCCGGCTCACGATAGGGTAACCCTGCGTGGCGCTCGCCATCGCCTTGACCACGTTGCCGAAAAACGAAGGATGCAGGTCGCCGAAAAAACTGATCGCGCGGCCGTCGGGCTCGACCGCTGTGAGCACGTAAGGCGTCGCCGCCTTGGCGAGGCCTTTTTCCGGCTCGACGCGCTGCCCGTCCTCGGCGAGAGCCTGGAAGTACCGTCCGTCGAGATGGAAGTGCGCAGGATCCTCACGCGCCGCCACCGTGTTGGGATGCGTCCCCGCGGCGATGAGGATCGTGCGCGCCGGCAGGCGGGCGCGGGCGAACTCCTTCCACACGCCCGCCTCATCCCGCTGCTGCACCGATACGCTGAGCGCGGCCGCGCGGCCACACTCGTCGACCTCCACGGCGAGCGGCGTGAGCCCTTCGGCAAAGTGAATTCCTTCTTCCAGTGCCTTTTCCACTTCCTCGTGGTTGAGCGTGTACGAAGGGCTGTCGATGAGCCGGCGCCGATAGGCGATGGTCACGCCGCCCCATGCGTCGAGCAGCTCGCGAATGCGCGGCGGACGCGATTCTTTGAGTGCAGCGGCGCGCTCGGCGCGAATGGCGTGTGCGTGCGCGAGATACTGTTCGGCTGTCTCGCGATCCTCCGGCAGCCAGGACGCCTCGACCGCCGATGCCCCCTGCTCGGCGACCAGCGTCTCGTGCCGCGCCAGGAACTTCTCGACCTGGACCGGGTAGTACGCGAGCGATTCAGTCGCGGTGTCGATCGCGGTGAGCCCGCCGCCGATCACGACCACCGGCAGGCGCACCTGCATGTTCGCGAGGGAGTCGCGCTTCGCAGCGCCGGTAAGCTGCAGCGCCATGAGAAAATCCGAGGCGGTGCGCACCCCGTTGGCGAGCGCATTGGGCATGTCGAGCACAGTGGGCTTGCCCGCACCCGCGGCGAGCGCGATGTGGTCGAACCCCAGCTCAAGGGCGCCGGCGGCGTCCAGCGTCCCGCCGAAGCGCACGCCGCCGTACAGCGCGAATCGCTCGCGCCGCTCCAGCAGCAGGCGCACGATTTTCAGGAAATTCTTGTCCCAGCGCACGGTGATGCCGTATTCCGCCACGCCGCCGAAGCCCGCCATGACACGATCGTCGAGCGGCTCGTAGAGGGCCGCCACATCGCGGATCGGGTCGAACGGCGTGCGCGCGCCGCGCACGTCCACTCCCGCGAGTCGCGGGGCCAGCGGCTCGATTTTCAGGCCGTCGATGCCGACCACCGTGTGCCCGTCGTTGATCAGGTGGTGCGCCAGCGTGAATCCCGCGGGCCCGGTACCGACCACCAGCACGCGCTTGCCGGACGCCTCGCGCGGCCGCGGCCGCCGCAGGTGCAGTGGATTCCAGCGCGTGAGCAGCGAATAGATCTCGAAGCCCCACGGCAGCGCGAGCACGTCCTTGAGCACGCGCGTTTCCGATTGCGGGATGTCGACCGGCTCCTGCTTCTGGTAGATGCACGCTTTCATGCAGTCGTTGCAGATGCGATGCCCGGTGGCAGCGACCAGCGGATTGTCGACGCAGATCATGGCCAGCGCGCCGAGCGCCCAGCCTTCGCTGCGCAGCTTGTGAAACTCCGAAATCTTTTCCTCGAGCGGACAACCGGCCAGCGTCACGCCGAATACGGATTTTTTGAACGGGGCAGGCGCGCCGTCGGCAGTCTTCTTCTCGCGCATCCCGCTCGAGCACGAATCCTTCTGCTGCTCGTGGCACCAGATGCAGTAATGCGCCTGGTCGAGCCCGCCGGCGAGATCGGTGCCGGGGTCGGTGAGCGCGAATCCTTCGCGGCGCCGCAGATGGTCTTCCGGCAGGCGCAGCATCGCCACACCCTCGCGGCTTTCGACTTCGACTGGGACCAGGCGCATGAAGTCCAGCTTGCGCGGTGCCTTGAACAGCACGCCAGTCTTGTGCCGAGCCTTGCCTGTCGGGGTCTGCACCGCCCACGCCGCGTACCGCAATGCCAGGTCGATGTCGGCCTCGTGCGCTGTCTCGTCGATTGCCCAAGCGCCCACCGCGCGCGCAAAGGCAAGCTCGCCCGGCAGCCCAACGAGCGGTGCGCCGATGCGCGCCTCGAGTTGGGTGCGCAGCGATTCGCCGTCGAAGCCCGCGACGACGTCGGCCTTGTAGCGATTGAGCGCCTTGCGCTGCACCACCTGCCGCTTGCAGGCGTAAATCGGCGCGAGCTCGTTTTGCGCGGCCTGCAACTCAGCGACCTCCGATTCGACCGCGAACAGCTGCCCCAGGAAGTCCTCGAGATGGCGCGCGAGCGCGATCAGCAATTCCGATTCCGCCAAACGCGACAGCGACGAGGGATCGGCGCGTGCGGCCTGCAGTCGGTCGTGCAGGGAGGGGTCGGCCTGCTGCAGATGGGACACGAACGACGCATCGACGCGCGCAAGACCCGCGTCAGCGTAGAAGGCTTCGAAGGTCAGTCCAAAACGGGGCGTGAGCATCGGGGCCGCATGCAAGGCCGGGCGCGCTTGCGCGATGACGACCATGGCGAATTCAAGGGCAAACCGCCGATTTTACCTGTTGGCGATCGCCAAGGCAGCGACTTCTGTGCATAACCATAGAAGCGGAGCGCCTCCTACGCGAATAGCATGCCGGCGACCCTGTCGATGACGCGGCTGCTCTGCCCGCGATTTCCCCGGAACCCGCGCGACCGCTATCATGGCTGACCCGCATCGTCCGTCCCGGACGCCCGCCGCGGTAGTCGCGGCACAGTGGAGCATTCATGACCTCACGTTCGGCCCTGGTTTATGCCACGCTCGTTTTCGCGCCGCTGTTCGGGTTCGCGGCGTCTGCGCAGCCGATCAAGCTCGGCGAGCTCAACAGCTACAAGACCTTTCCAGCGTTTCTCGACCCTTATCGAAAGGGCATGGAACTCGCCGTCGAAGAGATCAACCATGGCGGCGGATTGCTGGGCCGTCCTGTGGAACTGATCGTTCGCGACGACACCGGCGCGCCGGGCGATGCGGTGCGGGTTGCCGAGGAGCTGGTGTCGCGCGAGAAAGTCGCGCTAATCATGGGGACATTTTCGTCAGCGGTCGGACTCGCGGTGGCGGATTTCGCGCGGCAGCGCAAGGTGTTGTTCCTCGCCTCGGAGCCGCTGACCGACAAGATCGTCTGGGAGAACGGCAACCGCTACACCTTCCGCCTGCGTCCTTCGACGTACATGCAGACCGCGATGCTCGTCCCCGACGCCGCTCGTCTGCAAAAGCGGCGCTGGGCCATCCTCTATCCCGACTACGAATACGGCAAATCGGCGACCGCGGCATTCAAGCAGCAGATGATCGCGCTGCAGCCGACGGGCATCGAATTCGTCGAGTTCGCCGTGCCGCTGGGCAAGATCGACGCCGGTCCAGTGGTACAGGCGATGGCGGACGCCAAGCCCGACGCGATATTCTCGTCGCTATTCGCGACCGACCTCGCCAAGTTCGTGCGCGAGGGCGAGCTGCGCGGGCTGTTCCGCAACGTTCCGGTGTTCAACCTGCTCGGTGGCGAGCCCGAATACCTCGACCCGCTCAAGGACGAAGCGCCAGTCGGATGGTACGTCACCGGCTATCCGTGGTCGGGAATCTCGACGCCCGAGCACAAGCGATTCATCGATGCTTACCAGGCGAAATACCACGACTACCCGCGACAGGGGTCGGTCGTCGGATACAGCGTTGTTATGAGCGCCGCGGCGGCGATACGCAAGGCGCGCTCGACCGACACCGAAAAAATGATCGCCGCGCTGGCCGGGCTCGCCGTCGACACGCCGTTCGGACCGATCGTCTATCGCGCGATCGACCACCAGTCGACGATGGGTGCCTACGTGGGGAGGCTCGCGGTGAAGGATGGCAAGGGCGTCATGGTCGACTGGAAGTATGCCGATGGCAAAAGCTACCTTCCATCGGACGACTGGGTGCGCGCGCACCGTCCTCCCGATTGAGGCTGCACGCGCACGACGCGCCAGCGCGCCCGCTCCGCGAGGAAGGCGTGCATTGCTCCGTGATGTGAGCGCCACCGCGAGATGAGCGCCTACACGCTGCTGCTGCAGCTCGTCAACGGGCTCGCCGGCGCATCTGCATTGTTCCTGCTCTCGTGCGGCCTGACACTCATTTTCGGCGTAACCCGCATCGTCAATTTCGCGCATGGCTCGCTGATGATGCTCGGCGCGTACCTGGCGTACACGCTCATCGGGCATGTGGGTAACGGAAGCGCGCTCAGCTACTGGGCGGCGGTGCTGATCGCGGTGATCGCGATCGGCGTCATCGGCGCGGTGATCGAATCGACGCTGCTGCGCCGACTCTACGACGCGCCCGAGCTGCTGCAGCTGCTGGCGACCTTCGGCGTCGTGCTCATCGTGAAAGACGTCGTGCTCGCGGTGTGGGGACCGGCGGACCTGCTCGGCCCCCGCGCACCCGGGCTGTCGGGTTCGGTCGCGCTCGGCTCCGGTGCCGTGCCGCTCTACGATCTGCTGCTGATCGCCGTAGGCCCGTGCGTGCTGCTGCTGCTGTGGTGGATGATCCGTCACACGCGCTTTGGCGTGCTGGTGCGTGCGGCGAGCGAGAATCGCAGCATGGCCGCCGCGCTGGGCGTCGACGAGCGCACGCTGTACACGGCGGTGTTCGCGCTGGGTTCTGCGCTGGCAGGGCTCGCGGGCGCCCTGCAGTTGCCGCGCGAACCCGCGACGCTGGGGATGGACCTGTCGAGCATCGCCGACGCGTTCGTGGTGACCGTGGTCGGCGGACTGGGGTCGGTCCCCGGCGCATTCGTCGCGGCGCTCGCGATCAGCCTCGCGAAGTCGCTTTGCATCGCGCTGGGCAGCGTCGACATCGGCGGCGTCGAGATCGCATTCCCGAAGCTCACGCTGGTCGTGGAATTCGTGCTGATGGCGGCGGTGCTCGCCGTCAAGCCGCAGGGACTGTTCGGGCATAGTGATGACGCGGTCGCCACTTCGCGGCGCGTCGAGCACCGCGCAACCGTGCTACCGCTGGGACGAAACGCGTTGATCGCCGCCGGCGTGCTGCTGGCCGGGTTCGCGCTGTTGCCCGTGCTCGCAGACGACTACACGCTGATCCTCGGCGCCGATGTGATGGTGTTCGCGCTGTTCGCGGCCAGCCTCGCGCTGCTGCTCGGGCCCGGCGGCATGATTTCATTCGGTCACGCGTGCTATTTCGGGCTCGGCGCCTACGCGGCTGCGCTCATGGTCAAACATGGCTGGGCAAGCGCCGGCGCACTTGCCCTCGCCGGCCCCGCGGCGTTCGCGGGAGCGCTGCTGTTCGGCTGGATCTGCGTACGCTCGTCGGGCGTCTACATGGCGATGCTCACACTGGCGCTCGCCCAGATCGTCTGGTCGATCGTCATGCAATGGGACGACGTGACCGGCGGCTCGAACGGTATCGTCGGCGTCTGGCCGCAAGGCGCGTTCGCGGGACGCGGCGCGTATTTTTTCCTGGTGCTCGCGCTCGCGGCCGCGAGTCTGGTGGCGCTGGCATGGATTCCGCGCACACCCTTCGGCTACGCAATGCGTGGAGCGCGCGACTCGGCACTGCGCGCCGAGGCCATCGGCATCGATACGCGGCGCACGCGATGGCTGGCCTTCGCCTGGGCCGGCGGCTTCGCGGGGCTCGCCGGCGCGCTCTACGCCTTCTCCAAAGGCAGCGTATCGCCGGAGAGCCTGGCGATTCCGCGCTCGGTCGATGCGCTGGTGATGGTACTGCTTGGCGGTGCCGATTTTGTCTTCGGACCGCTGATCGGCGCCGCGGCGCTCACCTGGATGCAGGACTCCCTGCCTCGCGTGACGGACTACTGGCGGGCGGCGCTCGGAGTGGCGATCGTCGTGCTGGTGATTGTGTTCCCGGGCGGCATCGCCGGCGCGTGGGTCGCGATTCGCCACGCGCGCAAATGATGAGCGACGCCGCCGCACGTGGCGAACCGCTGCTTCGCGTCGAACGGGTGTCGAAGGCCTTCGACGGCGTGGACGCGGTCGACGACGTCTCGTTTGCGGTCGCGCCCGGCGAAATCATTGCGCTCATCGGACCCAATGGCGCCGGCAAATCGACCTGCTTCAACATGATCAACGGACAGCTGGTCCCCGATCGGGGCTCGATCCTGCTGGCCGGCGAGCGCATCGACGGATTGCCGCCGCGAAGCATCGCGCGACGGCGCGTGTCGCGCACCTTCCAGACCGCGGCCACGTTCGCATCGATGAGCGTGCGCGAGAACGTGCAGGTGGCGCTGATCGCGCACGCCGGGAAGCAGTGGAACATGCGCGCTCGTGCAGACCGCCAGTTCGGCGCGCAAGCCGACGCGCTGCTCGCGCGATTCTCGATAGGCGCGCTCGCGCAGCGCACGTGCGGCACGCTGGCATACGGCGATCTCAAGCGCGTGGAGATCGCGATCGCGTTCTCAACCACGCCGCGTTTGCTGCTGATGGACGAGCCGACCGCCGGCACCGCACCCTCGGAACGCAGCAGTCTGATGCGGGACGTGGTGGCAGCGGTACGTGCCCAGGGCATCGCGACGGTATTCACCGAACACGACGTCGATGTCGTGTTTGCGCATGCCGATCGGGTCATCGTGCTCGATCGCGGACGCATCATCGCCGAGGGTCCGCCAGCGGCCATTCGCACCGACAAGCGCGTGCAGCAAGTCTATTTGGGCATCGAGGAGCGCTGAGCAGCCTGGGCCGCGTCATGCGATCGGAATTTTCTTCGCGTTCGCGCCGAGCCATGCATCGAACGACTGCAGCGGCGGATCGAGCGCGCGCGACTGCGCGACATCGCGAGTTCGCAAAAACTCGTCGCCGAGTATCGCCTGGAACTGAAACATGTTGCCCAGGTCGTCGGCGCCGGGGAAGCCAAGCCCTCGATAGACCTCGAAGGGAACGTCCTGGAATTCGACGCCGCGTCCAAGCGCGCGGCCAAGCTTGTCGGCCATCTCCGACCCCGACAGAATTTCTCCGGCAATGCCGAAGCGCTGGCCCGCCGTGCCCGCCCCGCGCCGGAAAATGCCCAGCGCGCACTTGCCGATGTCTTCCGCGGCGATGCCCGGCAGCTTGATGCCACCCAGCGGCAAGGCGAGCACGAGTTTGTCGCCACCTGCGCGCGGACCCATGCCGAAATAGATGAAGTTTTCCCAGTAGAACGCGGCCAGGAGATAACTCGTGGGCGCTGCCTCGGAGGCGAACACACGATCCGCCTCGCCCTTGGCGTCGAAGTGCGGCACCTTGTACTTGCCCTGGAGCGTGGGCAGCCGCGCGTCACTGAGCGGAATCCACTTTCGCGTGTCCTCGAGCGTGGACCAGACGACATGCTGCAGACCCGCCCTGCGCGTCGCACGCGCGAGCGCGGCTGCCTGGGCCGCTTCGCGTTCCGTGGAAAAATGCTCCCAGAAATTGGTGACGCAATAGGCACCATAGGCTCCGCCGAATGCACGGTCGAGACTGGGCGCGTCATCGGCGTCACCGGTGACGACTTCCGCGCCCAGCGCAGCAAGTGCCCTGGCTTTGCCCGAGTCGGGCTTGCGTGTAATCGCGCGCAAGCTAAACGGTCCGTCGCGATCGGCGAGGATGGCGCGCGCGAGTCCGCCGCCCTGTGCACCGGTGGCGCCGACCACGGCAATGATTTTCTTGTTCTGCACGATCCATGCTCCTCGAAGATTGCAGGGGTGGGATTCTAGCGTGCGCGAAGCTCGCTCGCGGGACGTACGTGGGCCCGCACAAACGCCGGGCATCGTGATCACACGCACCACGCGCCCGTATATGCGAAGATGCGATCCGGCGCCGTGGCCTTGTCTGGCCGGCCCTTCCGGGCAGCGCGCTGCTGGCCGCGATCCGCAGTGATGAGACAATCGACGGGCGTTCCGTCGACCACTGTGCCGGGAGGCGCATGCACATCCCCGAACTGTCGCTGCTCACCCGCCGAGACCGTTTTCGCCTTGCGGCGCTGGTGCTCGTGCTGGTGGCGGTCGCGGTGTGGGCTTCAGTCGAACTGGTACAGCCAGGGCCGCCGCGACACATCGTGCTCGCCAGCGGCCCGGAATCAGGGGCGTATCACCGTTTCGCGCTGCGATACATCGAGATCCTTCGCCGGGACCGCGTGATCGTCGAGGAGCGCATAACCGGCGGCGCGGTGGACAACCTCGGTTTGCTGCTCGATCCGAAGTCAGGCGTCGATATCGCGTTTCTGCAAGCCGGCGTCGCGAAGGCCCCGGTTCCGGAAAGCCTGGTGATGCTGGCGAGCCTGTATTACGAGCCACTGTGGATCTTCTATCGCGACAAGGCGACGCTCACTCAGCTCAACCACCTGCACGGCAAGCGCATGGCCGCGGGCGTTCCCGGAAGCGGCACGCGCGCCTTCGTCGACGAGATGCTCGATGCCAACGGGCTGCTCATGGCCGGCGGAATTCCTCGGGACAACACCGAGGTGACGGCGCTGGGAGGCGACGAAGCGCTCAAGGCGCTCAAGGAAGGTGACGTCGACGCGGCTTTGTTCGTCGGAGGAGCGCAGGCGCCGGCGATCCAGCAGGCGGCGCGCGACCCCGCGCTCAAACTCATGAGCCTGAGCGACGCCGCCGCGTATCCGCGACGCTTTTCGTACATAACCAAGCTCACGCTTCCCGCCGGAGCGATCGACCTCGCACTCAACGTGCCCGAGCAGGACGTCCAGATGATCGGTACCAAGGCCATGCTGGCTGCGCGCGACGGATTTCATCCTGCGCTGATCAACCTGCTGGTCGACGCGGCGCGCGACATTCACAGCGGCCAGGGTTATTTCGAGGAAGCCGGCGAGTTTCCGGGCATCGCACCGGTGGACCTGCGCGTCTCCCCCTACGCCGATCAGCACAAGCGCTTCGGGTCGAGCTTCCTGTATCGCGTGCTGCCGTTCTGGATCGCGACCTACGTGGAACGCGCAATCATCGTCATCGTCCCGCTTCTCGTCGTTCTAGTCCCGATCGCAGGCTACCTGCCGAGCGTCCTACGCTGGCGGGTGCGCTCGCGCATCTATCGCTTGTATGGCGAGCTCGTTTTCCTCGAGCGCGATGTGGCGACGCGTAAGGGCGCACTGCCGATTGCTCAATGGCGCAAGGACCTGGATCGCATCGAGGTCACCGCAGAAGGTCTCAAAACGCCCGTGATGTTCGCGAGCGAGGTCTATACGCTGCGCGAGCACATCGGATTGGTGCGGCGAGCGGTGCTGGCCAAGGCAGGCGTCGCCGAGGGCGCTCTCATCTCGCGAGGGTAGAAAACGCTTTGCACATAGTGCTACCTTTCAATTGCCTGGAACACGATATCATTTTCAATCCAAACCAGCTTCCATTCGCGAAGGCTCTTGCATCGCCCGAGAAGTGTCGTGCGGACAGCATTCGAATTACGCGCGGGCGGCCACGATGGCTCGACCTACGAACTCACCTACGATCCCGCGAGCGACCGCGTCACAGTGATCGGAGGCCGGACAACCGGCATCAATTGTTGATCCACTACCGGAATGAGGAGTACGCAATGAACAAGAGAATCGTTGGTCTGCTGGTCGGTGTCTCGGTGATGGGTGCGGCGGCGATCGCCGGTGGCCAGGGAATGATCATGGACATGGTCGCCAACAAGGTGATCAGCAAGTACCAGAACGCGAGCTGCCAGCAACTGTGGGCGCAGAAGGGTCAGCCGAAGTCGCCGGAACAGCAAAGGGCGGTTAATTTCCTGCGCAACGATCCCCAGGCGCGGCAGGCCTTCTTCGACAAGGTCGCGGGACCGATCGTCAACAAGATGTTCGAATGCGGAATGATCCCCTGATCAAGGCCGGCGCACGACGAGTGCGCTGAATGACGGGAGTGCCGGATGAGCTCGCGTAATGAGTAAATTCACGGCGACGGTGAAGCACGAGTTCTTCGAGCTCATTCCGCCGACGCTGTATTTCTTCGTCATTCTGCACATCATCGTCGCTCTGATCCGTGCGCTGATGACGCGCAACACCGGAATCGACATCAGCACGACGACGTCGGTCACGGTCGGCGCGCTCATCCTTGGCAAGTCGGTGCTGCTCGCCAACGCGCTGCCCTTCATCAACCGCTATCCGGAAAAGCCGCTGGTCTGGAACGTGTGCTGGAAGACCGCGCTTTATTTCCTGATCGCGCTGGTCATCCATTACCTCGAGCACCTGTACGATTTCTGGAAGGTGGCACCAGGCTTCGCCGCGGCGAACGAGAAGCTGCTCTCGGAAATCGTATGGCCGCACTTCTGGGCGATACAGATCCTGTTGGCGGTGCTCATCCTGGTGTACTGCACCATCAGCGAGCTCGCGCGGTCATCGGGGCCACCGAGTTGAAAAAGATGTTTTTCGGACCGCTCCCGCACCGCGAGTAGTCAGGCGCCCATCCTGGCGAAGCCCTCGTCGAGATCGGCGATGAGGTCGTCGACCGCTTCCAGCCCGACGTGCAGCCGCAGGCACGGCCCGTGCGCCTCGAAGCGCGTCGCGGTGCGCACGCGGTTGGGATCGATGGGGAGGATCAGGCTTTCGAATCCGCCCCAGCTGAATCCCATCTTGAAAAGGCGCATTCCATCGAGCATCGCGTCGATGCGCGCCTTGGACACCGGCTTCAGGACTACGGCGAACAATCCGCATGCGCCGGTGAAATCGCGCTGCCACAGCTCGTGCCCGCGCGAGCTCGGCAATGCCGGGAAAATCACCTCGGCAACCTCGGGACGCTCGCGAAGCCACGCGGCGATCGCGAGGGCACTCTCGGTGTGTCGCTCCAGCCGCAGCGCCAGCGTGCGCAGCCCGCGTAGCGCCAGGAAACAGTCGTCGCCGCTCGCGGTGACGCCCATGTCGGTCCACAGCCGATGCATGCGCGGAAACACGGCTTCGCTGCAGGTAATGATCCCGATCAGCACGTCGGAGTGCCCGCCCAGGTACTTGGTGCCAGCGTGGACCGAAACGTCGACGCCGTGCGAGAACGCATGGAAGCCGAGCGGCGTCGCCCACGTGTTGTCGAGCATCACCAGCGCGCCGCCCTCGTGCGCGGCTTCGGCGATCGCGGGAATGTCCTGCACCTCGAACGACAGCGACCCAGGGGATTCGGTGTAGACGACGCTCGTGTTGGGTCGCATGAGGCGTCCGATATCGCCGCCGATCAGCGGATCGTAATATGTGATCTCGACGCCGAGCCGCTTGAGCTGGTTATCGCAGAAGCGCCGCGTCGGTCCGTAGACCGAATCGCTCAGCAGAACGTGGTCCCCGGTGCCGGTGGTCGCCAGCAGCGCCAGCGTGATCGCGGCGAGGCCGGACGGCACGGCCAGCGCTGCATGCCCGCCTTCGAGCGTCGCGAACGCCGATTGCAGATCGGTGACGGTCGGCATGCCGTGCAACCCGTAGGTCACGCCGGGATACGTCCCCTGCATCGCAGCCTCGAGATCGGCGACCCGGTCGAACAGGATAGTGGTCGCGCGATAAACCGGGGTGTTCACTGCTCCCAGGTGCTTGCGCGGGTCGCGTCCCAGCTGCGTGACAGCGGTCGCGGGCCGCGATCTGTCGCGAGGCTTCATGCGCTCGAGCCCACGCCCGCCGCGAGCGCCTGCGCGATCTGTGCGACCTGAGCGTCGATTTCCTGCCGAATATCGACGACCAGCGCCTGCGCAGGCTCCTCGAGTGCGGCGAATTGGCTCGCGAGCAACGACGTCGGCATGAAGTGGCCGCTGCGCGACGCCAGCCTGGATTCGATCGTAGCCATATCACCCTTGAGGTAGACCCAGCGCAGCTCGCGCCCGTGAGACAGACGATCGCGGTAGCGGTTACGCAGGGCCGAGCACGCCAGCACCGCATGGGCGCCGCGCGAGTCGATATTCGCCAGCTCGCTGCGCAGGCGATCCAGCCACGGCCAGCGGTCTTCGTCGGAGAGCGCGATTCCGGCTGCCATCTTCGCGACGTTCGCCGGCGGATGAAAATCGTCGGCGTCGAGAAAGCTCCACCCGAGTTTCGCGGCGAGCGCGCGACCGACGCTGGTCTTGCCGCACCCACAGACGCCCATCAGCACCACATTCATGGCAGCACCACCGTCATGGCAGCACCACCGTCATGGCAGCACCACCGTCATGGCGCGTTTTTTTCGACACGATGGCCACCGAAGCTGTTGCGCATCATCGCCAGCAGCTTGCTGGTGTAGTCGGCGTTACCCTGGCTCGCGAAGCGCGCCATCAGCGCGAGGGTGAGCCCGGGGGCCGGAACACCCTGCTCGACCGCCTCGACCACCGTCCAGCGACCTTCGCCGGAATCCGCCACCTGCGGCGCGATGTCGGTCAGCGCAGAGTCCTCGCGCAGGCAATCCGCGGTCAGATCGAGCAGCCACGAGCGCACCACGCTGCCATGGCGCCACATTTCCGCGATCGCGGCGACGTCGAGCTCGAATTCGTCCTTGCCGTCGATCAGCGCCAGGCCTTCAGCGAGCGCCTGCATCATTCCGTACTCGATGCCGTTGTGGATCATTTTCACGAAGTGCCCCGACCCGCTCGGGCCGCAATGCAGCCAGCCGCGATCCGCCGCCGGCGCGAGGATGCGCGCGTACGGCTCGATCGCGTGCGCGGCGGCGCGCGAACCGCCGAACATCAGCGCGTAGCCCTGAGTGCGTCCCCAAATCCCGCCGGAAACGCCGCAATCGACGAAGCGGATGCCGTAGCTTGCGAGCTCGACCGCGCGGCGCACCGAGTCCTTGTAGAAGGCGTTACCGCCGTCGACAATCACGTCTTCGGAATGAAGCCTCGGCGTGAGGTCGGCGAGAACGGCATCGGTGCGCTCGCCCGCGGGTACCATCAGCCAGAGCACGCGCGGTGTGGGGAGCGCATGCACCAGCGCATCGAGCGAGTCGACGCACCCGCACGACGAGTCCGCAGCGAGCGCCGCTCGCGCATCCGCATCCGGATCGTAGCCGACGACCGACACGCCGGCGCTGGCGAGCCGTCTCGCCATGTTAGCGCCCATGCGTCCCAGTCCGACGATGCCGATGTGCATTGTTTTGAGCCGATCGAGCCGCGCCGCGCAATCGTGCGGCGAACGCGCGATGCTACACAAGCGCGGGCGCCGGCGCTATGCCTGCGGCAGCGGCGGCGCCGCAGTCATGCTTTCCCAGAGCGACGCGCCGACGATCAATGCGCCGCCTGCGAGCATGCGTGCGTCGGGGATCTCGTGCAGCAGCGCCGTTGCAAGAACGATGCCGTACACCGGCTCAAGGCATGCAATCACGCTGGCGGTATGCGCGGATACCGTGCGCAGGCTCCAGATGAACAAGGTATGAGCGAGCGCCGTGCACGCCACGCCGAGAACGATCAGCAGGACGATGTCGCGCGCGCTTGGCAGCGACGGCGCGAGCATCACCGACGGTACGAGACACAGCGTGGCGATGGCGTTCTGCCAGAGTGCGATCTGGCTGGCGGCGCGCCGCTCCGCGAGCGCGCGGTTCCAAACCGCGAGCAGCGCAAAGGTCGCTCCCGAGAACACGCCCCACAGCAGCCCCTGCACCGTGTGATTGGCGAGGTCGAATCGGGGCACGATTAAGAGCAGGCCGGCGCACACCGTGGCGGTCAGCAGCCACTCGCGTGTGCTGAGTTTGCGATCGAGAAACAGCGCCTCGAACAGCGCGACGAACAACGGAAACCCCGCGAATCCAAGCAGCGCCACCGCTACAGTGGCGCTCTGAATAGCCTGGAAAAACGCCACCCAGTGGGCGGCGAGCAGCGCCCCGTTGACCGCGAAACGCCATTCGAAGCGGCCGAAATCACGTCCGCGCACGATGAGCAGCGCAAGCAGCGCCAGCGTGGCGATGCCGGTGCGGCCGAGCACGATGGTCGCGGCGGGCAGATCTATCCACTTGCCGAACAGGCCCGCAAGGCCGAACAGCACCACCGCGCCGTGAAGTGCCGTCATCGCGCTGCCGCGCGAAGCCGCCTCGGACGGGCGCGGTGCCGGGTCGGATGTCATGCTTGCATTGTGACGCATGGATGGGTTGTCGACACGAGCGCACCCCATTTGGCGTCCGCGGTAGAATCGCGCTTCGCCCGCCAGCCCACGTGCGGCAGCGCGATCCGGGAGACTCCATGCCGCAAGCCATCGCCGTCAAGAAGGTGCTCGACGCTGTCCGCGAGTCGCCAGGTATGCGCGTCAAGGTCGCGGTCTCGGACATCGACGGCGTGCTTCGCGGCAAGTACCTGCACAAGGACAAGTTCTTCTCGGCGGTCGAGGGCGGATTCGGCTTCTGCGATGTGGTGTTCGGATGGGACATGGGCGACCAGTGCTACGACAACACGACGCTCACCGGCTGGCACAAGGGCTTTCCGGATGCGCTGGCGCGCATCGACCTGGGAACGCACCGCAACGTGCCGTGGGACGACGGCGTGCCCTTTTTCTCGGCGAGTTCGTCGCCGATCACAAGGGCAAGCAGGTGCCGCATCCGCTTTGCCCGCGGCAGACGCTCAAGCGCGTGCTTGCGCGCGCCGAAAAGCTCGGCCTCGCGCCCATGTGCGGCATCGAATTCGAATGGTTCAATTTCGCCGAGACGCCGCAGTCGTGGGCGGACAAGGGCTACGTTCGCCCCGACCCGATCACGCCGGGCATGTTCGGCTACTCGCTGCTGCGCGCCAACGAGAACCGCGAATTCTTCAAGGCGCTGATGGTGGAGATGGGCGCCTTCGGGATCCCCATCGAAGGCCTGCACACCGAAACCGGCCCTGGCGTGTACGAAGCCGCCATCCAGTTCTCGGAAGCGCTCGAAGCCGCCGACCGCGCCATCCTGTTCAAGACCGGCGCCAAGGAGATCGGCTCGCGCTTCGGCATCATGCCGAGCTTCATGGCCAAGTGGAGCGCGCAATATCCGGGATGCTCGGGACACATCCATCAGTCGCTCACCGACGGCAAGAAGAACGTGTTCTACGACGCAGAGTCGAAGACGGGCATGAGCAAGGTGTTCGAGAGCTATCTTGCCGGACAGATCGCGTGCCTGCTTGAATTCGCGCCGATGTTCTGGCCGACTATCAACAGCTACAAGCGCCTGGTGGACGGCTTCTGGGCGCCGGTCAAGCCAACGTGGGGTCTAGACAACCGCACCGCGAGCTTTCGCGTGATCGCGGGATCGCCCAAGTCCACACGCCTCGAAACCCGCTGCCCGGGCGCGGACATGA
Organism: uncultured beta proteobacterium; assembly: GCA_963816915.1. Taxonomy (GTDB): domain Bacteria; phylum Pseudomonadota; class Gammaproteobacteria; order Burkholderiales; family Casimicrobiaceae; genus PALSA-1003. Next base: position 298,640 of record CAWFMK010000001.1, on the reverse strand, counting down.
ATCCCTACCTGGGAAGCGCCGCGGTGCTCGCCGCCGGCCTGTACGGCATCGAAAAGGGCCTCAAGCTCACCACCAAGCCGATCCACGGCACCAATCAGGGCGCCGAGGACGTGCCGCGCGCACCGCGCACGCTCATCGAGACCGCGCGCAACTTCCGCAATTCGAAGATCGCGCGCGATTTTTTCGGCGACGACTTTGTAGAGCACTTCGCGGCGACGCGCGAATGGGAGTGGCGGCAGTGGCTCGACGGCGTCACCGACTGGGAACTCAAGCGCTATTTCGAAATCATCTGACGCAAACGACTCCATCCATGACCCTGCATCGCTTCGCCTTTCCGACCACCATCCACTTCGGACCCGGCGCGCGCAAGCTCGTTGCCGACCATCTCAGGGCGCAAGGCAAGAAGCGTCCGCTGATCGTCACCGACCGCGGCATCGCGCCGTTGCCGATGCTGGCATCGTTCATCGCCGACCTGCGGGGGATCGACGTGGGCGTATATTCCGACATCGTCGGCAATCCGGTGGCGAGCCAGGTCACGCGCGGCGCCACCGCGTACAAGGCGCACCGCGCCGATTCGGTCATCGGGCTGGGTGGCGGCGCCGCGCTCGACGTCGCGAAGGCGGTCGCGCTTATGGCCACGCACGAAGGCGACGTGCTCGAGTACGCGTGGGACCATCCCAAGGTGCGCGCGATCGAGGGCGAGCTGCCGTGGTTTGTCGCGCTGCCCACGACCGCCGGAACCGGGTCCGAGGTCGGGCGCTCGAGCGTAGTGTCGGACGACACCACGCACATCAAGAAAATCATTTTCTCGCCCAAGCTGCTCGCCAAGGCCGTATTTGCCGACCCCGAGCTCACGCTCGACCTGCCGGCGCACATCACCGCTGCGACCGGCATGGACGCGCTGACGCATAACGTCGAATCGTACTTGTCGCCTGCGTACCATCCGCTGTGCGACGGCATCGCGCTCGAAGGCACGCGCATCGCCGCGCGCTCGCTGCGCACCGCGGTGCGCGAGCCGCACAATCTCGATGCGCGCTCGGATATGATGATGAGCTCGATGATGGGCGCGATCGCATTCCAGAAAGATCTCGGCGCGGTGCACTCCTGCGCGCACGCGCTGTCGACGGTGGCCGATCTGCATCACGGGCTCGCCAACGGGATCATGATCGACCACGTCATGCGTTTCAACCTGCCGGCGGCGCGGGACAAAATGGCCGAGCTCGCGCACGTGGTCGGCGTCGGCGCCAGCTCAACCGACGCGTCTGCGCAGGCTTTCATCGACTGGCTGGTCGCGCTCAAGCGCGACCTGTCGATTCCTTTGACGCTGTCGGCGTATCGAGGCGCGCGCAAGGTGACGAGCACCGACGTCGCCGCACTGGTCGACGTCGCCGTCAACGACACATGCCACCAGACCAATCCACGGCCGTGCACGCGTGCCGATTTCGAGCGCATCTTCTCCGAAGCTACCGCGTAGGGCCATGGTCAAGGTCGGCATCTCGGCGTGCTTTTTCCACGCCGACTCCAAGCGTCCCATCTTCAAGGGCATGACGCTCCAGTACATCGAGCAGAACATGGCGCACTGGGTGATGCAGAAGGATGCGATGGCGCTCATGATCCCGTCACCCGAGGGCAGCACGCGGCGCAAGGCGAGCAGCATCGGCGTCGCGGACTATGCCCGCGAGCTCGATGCGCTGGTCCTCATGGGTGGCTCGGATGTCTGCCCCGAAAGCTACGGCGAGTCCGCGCTCAGGCCCGAGTGGAACGGCGACCGCATCCGCGACGAGTACGAGATCGCGCTCCTGCGCGCCTTCGTCGAGCTGCGCAAGCCGGTGCTCGGCGTGTGCCGTGGTCTGCAGATCATCAACGTCGCCTTCGGCGGCACACTCTACCAGGACATCGGCACGCAGCTCACCGGCGCGCTCAAGCATCGCGACTGGGACATCTATGCCGACAACGTGCATGCCACGTCAATCGTCCCGGGTTCGGGCCTCGCCCGTTTGTATCCCGGCCTCACCTTGACCAAGACCAACTCGGTGCATCACCAAGCGGCCAGGAAGCTGGGGAGCGACCTGCGCGTCGAGGCCTGGTCGGAGCCCGACCGTGTCGTCGAGGCGCTGCGCTGGAACGGACCGTCATACGTTTTCGGCGTGCAGTGGCATCCCGAATTCCATCCGCATGAAAACCCTTCGTTCATCGACGACACGCCGCTGCTCGACGACTTTCTCGCCCGCGCACGCCACTGATCCCTGCAGAGAACTGCCTTGAAGATTCTCGACCCCGCAAGCAACGCCGTCGTCGCCAGAGTCGCAGAGGACACTTCCGCCAGTATCCGCGCGAAGTACCGGCGCGCACGCGCGGCGCAGCCCTCCTGGGCGGCGACTCCGATGAAGCAGCGTCTCGCCGCGATCGCCGCTTTTCGCGAGGACATCACGCGCAAGCACGAGACGCTCGCGCAGACGTTGACGCGCGAAATGGGCAAGCCGATCAAGCAGTCGCGCAACGAGCTCAACGGGTTGCTCGGGCGCATCGACTTCTTTCTCACCGAGGCGGCGCGTGCGTTGCGCGAGGAGAAGGTCTACGCCGACGCCGGCCAGAAGCTCGAAGAGCGCATCACGCATGAACCGCTGGGCGTCATCGCCAACATCTCGGCGTGGAATTACCCGTATTTCGTCGGCGGCAACGTCTTCGTGCCGGCGCTGCTCGCGGGCAACGCGGTGCTGTACAAGCCGAGCGAATTCGCGACGCTGACGGGCACGCACATCGCCGAGATGCTCGTCGGCGCGGGCGTTCCCGCGGACGTGTTCATTCCGGTGATCGGTGGCGGCAAGGTGGGCGCCGCGCTGCTCGACCAACCCATCGACGGCGTCTTTTTCACCGGCTCGTACGCGACCGGAAAGCGCATCGGCGCCAAGGCCGGGCGCAAGATGATCAAGGTGCAGCTCGAGCTCGGCGGCAAGGACCCCGTGTACGTTTGCGACGACGTCGACGTCGCCAAGGCGGCAGCGGGCATCGCCGACGGCGCGTTCTACAACACGGGGCAATCGTGCTGCTCGGTCGAGCGCATCTACGTACACGAAAAAATCCACGATGCGTTCGTCGACGCCTTCGTCGCCGAGGTCAATGGCTACGTGATGGGCGATCCGACCGACGAGCGCACGTATATTGGTCCGATCACCAGGCGGGCGCAGCTCGACGTGCTCGGAAAGCAGGTAACCGACGCGAAAAAGCGCGGCGCGCGCCTCCTGACGGGTGGCAAGATCGTCGAAAAGAAGGGCAACTGGTTCGAGCCTACCGTGTTCGCTGACGTCAACCACAAAATGGCGCTGATGAAGGACGAAAGCTTCGGCCCCATCATCGGCATCCAGAAGGTCGGCGGCGATGACGAGGCCGTGGCGCTCATGAACGACAGCGAATACGGCCTGACCGCGGGCGTCTACACCACGAGCCGCACGCGGGCGCGGCGCATCCTGTCGCAGGTGAGCTCGGGGTCGGCTTACTGGAATTGCTGCGACCGCGTCAGCCCACGGCTTCCCTGGTCGGGCATGCGACATTCCGGCGTCGGGCTCACGCTGTCGACCTACGGCATACAGACCTTCACCCGCCCCCGGGCCTGGCACCTGCGAGCTTCGTAGACGGCATTCATCGCGCAGCTGCATCGCCGAAACCCGCCCGCCGCTTCACCTCGTCGAATTCCTCAGCGACCCACGGGTTCGCCGCAAGAAATTTCGAGCGCTGCTCCTCGCCGCGGGAGGCGAGGTCATCGAAATTCGCCGCCGTGACCTGCGCTCCGTATCCCGGACGCCCCCGATAGATCGCGTCGAAAACGACGTCGCCTAGCTCGTGGTTGAAATGGATCGAGTCCTGCCACAAACGGTCGCGCGCCGGCTTGCCCGCGTGGATCCTCTCGCCGTTCAGGGTCGAGTAGTCCCAGAATTCCCAGACTTGGATCTGGCGCGAATGGCCTGCCGCCTCCTGCTCCGCGATGGATACGGGCTGCCAGAGCCAGTTCCAGCGCGCGTCCGCACCCTGGCAGCTGCGCTGCGCCTCGCTAAGCAGCACGTGCGTCGGATAGAAAAGCAGGATCAGCTCGACGCGCCTGGCTAGCGCCAGCCGAATCAGGTTTCGCAATCCTCCGCCCCGCTCGGCCGCTACCGGCGCTTTCAACGGCTGGATGCTCGCAGGCGCGGCGGAGCCGACCGAGGCGGATGCACAAAGCTCGCTCTTCATCACGACTGCGAAGTTCTGTGCCACCTCTTCCTCGGTCTGCAGATGCTCGTCATAGCGATCGAAGTCCCACAGCCCTTCGGGACTGATCGTCGCCCGCTGACGCTGCAGCCGAAGGGTCTCGCGCGACGCATCGAAGGCGGCGCGCGAGAACAGGAGCTTTCCATAATCCGCGCGCCCCTGCTCCACGTCGGAGGGACACGTCGTCACGTCGATGCCCGAAACGCCTATAACCATCCGCTTCAGCGGCGCCTGGCGCATCATGAACATCGCGAGGCAATAGGTCTCGCTCCAGGTCGCGCGCGCCATGCCCAGATTGAAGGGCACCAAGGCTCCATCCATGGTGAATCCGCGGTGCGTGGGCGGCAGCCCGATTTCGGCAACCGATCCGCCGACGATGACCGCCTCCGGCTTGAGTTTTGCCGCCCACGCCGGCTTGACCAGCCGATCGTTGCCTGCGGCCTTCGGCTTGTTGGCGTTGAATCCGGCGATCTGCACGTCGCGGAAGTAGCCATACGGGTCGACGATCCAATTGAACAGGCCGACACAACCGACGGCGAGCAGGACCGCGGTGAGGCATGCGATGCTGAATGTCCTCGCGCTCATTCAAAACCGGAAATAGATAAATTCGCTGTAACGGTGGATCGACAGCAGCGCCATGGATCCGAGCGACACAAGCATGGCGAGCCATCTCCAGCCGGGTCGCCAGGCGAGCCAGCCCGCATCGCCGAGTGTCCCGTAGCCCGGCGTGAGCAATGCCGGTTGGTACACCGCCAAAACCTGCTGCGTATTCGGCGCCACCCAGCAAAAAACGAGCAGGAAGCACAGCCAGTTGAGCTGCGCGACGCGGTCGAAGTGCGCCAATTTTGCGAATTGCACTCCGTGACCTGCCAACCACGTAGACAAGGTCGAGCCGCTTGCCCACTGCTCGGGTAGAACAATCCCATGGTGCCCCGTCATCGCCGCCACGATGTCGGCCGCGGTCGTGAAGTCGGCCGCCCTGAAAAAGACCCAAGCGACGACAACCGCAAGAAAAGTGATCAGCGTGGACAGCGCATCTGCGCCGGGCAGGAATAATCCGGTGCGGGCGCGAATCGCCCTCCAGCCGTGGTTGACGACCAGATACGCGCCGTGCAGCGCTCCCCAGAATACGAAGGTCCACCCCGCCCCGTGCCAGAGCCCTCCGATCAGCATGGTCAGGAATAGGTTTTCATAGCGGCGAACCGTCGACTTGCGGTTGCCGCCCAGCGGGATGTACACGTAGTCGCGCAGAAACCGCGAGAGCGTGATGTGCCAGCGTCTCCAGAATTCGATGATGCTGCGTGATTTGTAGGGCGAAGCGAAGTTGAGCGGGAGGACGATGCCGAACATGCGCGACGCGCCGAGCGCCATGTCGGTGTATCCGGAGAAGTCGAAGTAGATCTGAAAGGCGTAGGCGAGCGCCGCGCCCCAGGCCTCAAGGAGCGTGAGGTGGACACCCGCCGCCGCCGCATCGAACGCGGGAGACGCGAAGCCGGCCATGTCATCGGCGATGACGGTCTTCTTGAACAGCCCGAAAATGAACATCGTCAGGCCAACGGCGATGTTTTCCCAGTTGAGACGATACGTCGCTTGCCGGTCGAACTGCGGCATCATTTCGCGGTGATGCAGGATGGGTCCCGCGATCAGATGAGGGAACCAGCTGACGAACAGCGTGTAGTGCGTGAAGCTGTACTCGCGCGCGAGACCGCGGTAGGCATCGACCAGGAACGCTATTTGCGTGAACGTGAAAAACGAGATGCCCAGCGGAAGGACGATATCCGGAAGCGGGCTGGAATGACCGACAAGCGTCTGCAGGTTGGAAACGAAGAAGACGGCGTACTTGAAGTAAGCGAGTAGCGCAAGGTTGGCTGCAATCGCGAACCACAGCAGCTGTCGTGAGCGAGCTTTCCTATTCGACGCGTGCAGCAGCGCGAGGTGCTTTCCGAACTGGTAGTTAACGCCGATCGACGCCAGCAGCAAGACGACGTAGCGCGGATCCCACCATCCATAGAATACCAGCGAGGCGAGCGTGAGCCAGCCGGCAGCCAGCCGGTTGCTGCGTCGCGCAAGCGTGAAAAAACCCACCAGAACGATGGGCATGAACACGAAAATGAAGGGGAACGAATTGAATAGCACTCAAGACCCGTGCAGAGTTGTCAGGAGGTCCGTCCTCCGCACCCGGGCGCGTGGCGTCGTCGATTTGTCGCTGGCGAACAGAATGTCGTTTGTCAACAGTAGAAAATTGCGCAGCCGAACCAATTGATCTTACTACAGCGATCGTCCCGGATCGTTGCCCAGTCTCGCGTCGACGGACGCGTCGCGTTGCTCCCGGTCCCGCGCGGGCACCAACCCGTCGCTGACCGTCCACGTTCCGACATGTAATATCCGTCCTTCTATGGACGATTACGCCCCGATCACGCGTGACGTTGCGCAGCCCCGGTGGCGCTGGCTGCCTGCGCAAGGCACGTGGAAGTATCACGCGCTATTGATCGCCTTCGGCGTGCTGGTGCTGGGCCCGCTCGGCGGCGTGGCTGCGTCGTACATGAACTTCTCGCTGGGCTTCTTCGTCGGGGGCCAGGTGCTGGCGGGCATCCTGGGCTCGACGGTCACCTACGGCTATGGCGCCGATGGAAAACACGGCGCCAACTACATGCAGACCGCGGCCGCCTCGGTCGCAGGCATGAGCGCGATGGGCGTACTGATCCAGGCGATGGTATGGATGGGCCTGTCGCAGCCGCCGGTGTGGCAGATGGTGCTCTACATGCTTTGCATCGGCATGTTCGGCGCCGGCGTGGGCATGCTCTACACTCCGATCCTCGTCGATCGCATGCGGCTGACGTACCCTTCGGGGCTCGCGGTCGCGAACATACTGCGCGCGTTGACCGACCCTGTCTTGCTCCGAGCCTCGGTCAACAAGCTGGGCACCGGCATCGCGCTGGGCATCGCTGGCGGCGTCGCTGCGGCCAAGATTGCGCTGTTGGGCGCCATCGATCTTTCGATGTCAACCTTTGGCGCCGGGATGGTGGTCGGCGCACGCATCGGCGTGCCGACCATCGTCGCCGGACTGCTCGGCACGGCGCTCGTGCCCTACTTCGTCTCGATCGGATGGCTCAAGGAAGGCGACCCCTTTCGCAAGATCACGTTCCTGATTGCGCTGGGCGCCATCATGGGCGCTGCGATCGTCGATCTCTCGCTCATCATGGTCCAGGCGTATCGACGCTACGCGGGCCTCGCAGCGCCAAACGCACCCGCGTCACCGCAGGATGACTGGAAGCGCACCAACACGCTTCGGCTGGTGCTCTGGGTGGCATGCTGGGGCATGGGCATCGTGGCAAGCGGGCATCTGGTGCTGGGCCAGCCCGTGGGCTACCTGCTGTTCGCGGTGGCACTGGTGTTCATTTTCGCGCTGGTGAACGGCATTTCGCTCGGCATCAGCGACAACAACCCAATCTCGTCGGCGTTCGTCGTGTCCGTGGTCCTGATGGCGGCGATTGGCCTCAAGGACCCCGCAGTGGGCCTGATGGCAGGCACCGTGCTGCTGGTGTCGACCAGCGTCGCGTGCGACATGCAGCAGGATCGCTCCACCGGGGCGCGCCTCGGCACCAACCGCGTCATCCAGTTCCGTTACCAGGTCGTCGGCATCTTCGTCGGCGCGGTCCTCGCCGTGGCTTTCGCGAAGGTGTTCATGGCGGCTTACCCGGTGCTGTTGCTCGATCAAACGGTGATGAAGGCGAGCGAGCAACCGCCCGAATGGAGCGCCGCGATGACCTACAAGTTTGTCGGCGTTCTGCGCAGCCTGACGCAAGACAACCCCTATCAACGCACCGCCATCTGGACGGGCGTAGGAATCGGCTTCGCAATCGAGTTGGCGCGGAAACTGATCAAGTCGCGTCCGCGCTACCAGCGTTTCGTCGCATCGGGTCGGCGCGGTTTCGCCGTCGACTTCGTGCTCGACGCGATCGTTCTTCCCTCGCCGTATGCGCTGTCCTTTGGTGGCTTCTTCAATCTTCATACCTCGCTGTGGTTCGGCGGCGGCGGTGTGGTGTCGAGCCTAATCAATACGTACTCGAAGGCGAAACCCGCTCGTGGCCGCACGATGTTGCCCGAAGACATGAGCAGCACATCGCTTTTCGGCGGGGGACTGATCGCAGGCGATGCCATCGCGGCGCTCGGCCTCGGCATCGCGGGTCTTCTCGCGACGGTGCTGTTCGGCTGACCAAGCGTCGCCGATCCCCGGTCAAGTCGGTTCACCGCGCCGTCTTCGCGATACGACGCCAAATCCGCGCAAAGAGGCGCCGCTTGCTAGCGCGCGTCCTGCAATTCCGCCGCCGTCAGCGTGTTCGACAGCAGCATGGCGATGGTCATCGGACCCACGCCGCCCGGAACGGGTGTGATCCAGCCTGCGCGTTCTCGCGCGCCTTCGAAGTCAACGTCGCCGCGCACCTTGCCGTCGGGCGTGCGGTTGGTGCCAACGTCGATGACGATCGCGCCCGGCTTGATCCATCCACCCTGAACGAACGCGAGCCTGCCCATCGCGGCGACGAGGATGTCGGCCTCGCAGACGAGGCGTGGCAGGTCGCGCGTCGCCGAGTGACATATCGTGACGGTACAGCGCGCCATCAGCAGCTCAAGTGCCATCGGCCGCCCGACGATGTTGGACTGACCGATCACGACCGCGTGCATGCCGACGAGTTCGCGCCCCGTTTCGCGGATAAGCAGCATGCATCCGTACGGCGTGCACGGCCGAAGCAGCGGACGCTTCTGCACCAGCCGCCCGATGTTGTAGGGCGTAAAGCCGTCGACGTCCTTGCGCGGATCGATGCGCTCGTTGATGGCGTCGGCATCGATGTGCCTCGGGAGCGGCAGTTGCACCAGGATGCCATGGATGTCCGGATCGGCGTTCAGGCGGTCGATCAGCGCCAGCAGCGCATCCTGTGTCGTCGTCGCCGGCAGATCGAAGGCCTGCGAACGCATGCCGACGCGCTCAGTCGTCGACCGCTTGTTGCGCACGTAGATCTGCGATGCGGCGTTGTCGCCTACCAACACGACGGCCAGCCCTGGCTGTGGTTTGCCTGCGCTCGTCCTGACCGCGACCCGTGAAGCGACCTCTGCCGTCAGCAGGGCCGCGCGCGCCTTGCCGTCGATGATGACCGCGCTCATGGAGCCTTTCGCAAAAAGCGCGGATTCTACCTGATCTCGATCACCGGCCAGCGCTTCTTGGTCGCAAGCGCGGCGAGCACCGGGTCGGGATTGACCGCGACCGGGTGCGTCACCCTCGACAACAGCGGAATGTCATTGAGCGAATCGCTGTAGAACCAGCTTTTGCGAAAATCGGCGAGGCCGCGACCACGGCCCGCGAGCCATGCGTCGAGGCGCTCGATCTTGCACTCCCGCATGTTCGGAACGCCGTCGACTTTCCCCGTGAAGCCACCGTCTCGCATTTGCGGTTCGGTCGCAATCACGTGGGTGAAACCGAGCTCGTGCGCGATCGGTTCGCTCAGGAAACGATTGGTTGCTGTGGTCAGGACGCAAAGATCGCCGCGGTCATGATGCGTAGCTACCACCGCACGCGCGGAAGCGGGTATCGCCGGGAGAATGCAGTGTTCGAGGTAATCCGTGCGCCATCTCGCAAGCTGCGCCAGCGGATGCCCGACGAAGGTCGACAAATAGAACTCGGTGAATTCGAGCGGCCCGACCTCGCCTTTTCGGTAGCGCTCAACGATAAGGTCGTTTCGCTGTTCGAACCCCGCCCGCTCGATGACCCCGTGCCCGATCAGGTATTCGACCCACGCATCGTCCGAGTCCAGCGTTAACAGTGTATGGTCGAGATCGAACAGCGCAAGGACGTCGGCCGGCACGGTGGCGACCGCTTCGGCGATCAGGCGACGCGCATTTCGGGCCAGCCCATGTGTCGGGCATGCGCAGCGAGCACTGGATCGGCGTTGACCGCGACCGGGTGCGAGACATGCTCGAACAGCGGCAGATCGTTCACCGAGTCAGCATAGAACCAGCATTCGCGAAAGTCACTCAGCCGCTCGCCGCGCGCCGCCAGCCATTCGACCAGGCGCTGGAATTTTCCATCGCGGATGTTAGGCACGCCAGTGAGCCTCCCGGTATAGCGTCCCCCCACGCGCTCGGCGTCGGTCGCGATGACGTCGGTGATGCCGAATTCGGCGGCGATCGGCTCGGCGAGAAAACGAATCACCGCCGTGGTCAACACGATGCGGTCACCCGCCGCTCGATGCCGCTCGACCAGCGACCGAGCGGAGTCGCGGATGCGCGGGCGGATCTTGCGCGCAAGGTACTTGTCGAGCCAGCTTCGCAACTCGACGTCTTCGAACCGCATCAGGGTCGAGAGGTAGAACTCGGTGAATTCGAGTGTTCCCGCCTCGCCGCGGTTGTAGCGTGCAATCAGATCACGGTTGGCGGCGTCGTAGCGCACGGGGTCGAGCGCGCCCTGCTCGACCAGAAAGGCCACCCATTGCTCGTCGCTGTCATGCGGCATGAGCGTGTGGTCGAGGTCGAACAGGGCGAGGACATCAGAGGGCATGGGCATTGGCCGCGAGCGGTGCATTTACAATGCTCGGATGCGGCGGTCGGAATTGACGTCTATTGTAACCGCGATTCGCAGGCGACTAGAGGCACTGCTCGCGCCGCCGACCGTGCCGCTTCGCCGGTTTGTAGTCGACGGGGGCGCCATCGGCTGGCTCGACGACGCACGCGCCAGCCGTCTCGAAGCTTTCAGCGACACCTTGGTCGTGGCACATGACCACATTCGCTTCGTCGATGCGCTCGATTCGCATGGCGCGCGCAGCGACGCGATGGAGCGCGTGGCCCGCACGCTCAGTTCCGAAGGCTTGCTGAGCGCGTGGCGTGACGAGCGCTACGCGGTGGCGCGCGCATTCGGCGTGACCCCATCGTTCGATCTCGAGCGCAGCGCCGCACGCTATTTCGGCATCCGCACCTACGCGGCACACGTCAACGGCGTGGTGCAGGGGCCGAACGGAGGCTGGCTTTGGTTCGGGCGGCGCAGCCCAAGCAAGGCCATCGATCCGGGCATGCTCGACAATCTGGTCGGCGGCGGCATCGCAGCGCGCACGAGCGTCGCGGAGACGGTGCTCAGGGAAGCATGGGAGGAAGCCGGGATTTCCACCGCTGTCGCGGCCGCGGCGATACTGGTCGCCGAAATTCGCATCTGCCGGTCGCACCCGCTCGGCCTTGAGCGGGAAACGGTGTTCGCGCACGATCTCGCGCTCGCGGCCGAGTTCACGCCGGAAGCGATCGATGGTGAGGTGGTCGAATTCCGGCGCGTCAACGCCACCGAGGGCGCGGCATTGATCGCGAACCGTGAAGGCCATGATATCGTGACCGCGGACGCGAGCCTCGTTGTCGTCGACTGGCTGCTGCGTAGCGCGGCTTTGCCCATGAGCGAAGAGGATCGCGCGGCGCTGCGCCGGCTGTGCAGCGCCGCGCTCGATTTCTGAACGCGGGCCATCGCCGATCAGACGCGCAGGCGCCGCGGGTCGCCCGCCGCCTGCTCGGCCGCAGCAGATCAGGCGGCCCGAACCGCTGCGCGCGCGACCTGCTTTATCCCGAGCTCGCGAACGGAATCGCGGATCGCATTCACGGCATGACGCATCTCGTCGGGGCCGATCGCACCGATGCATCCGACGCGGAAAGTCTCGACCTGCGTGAGCTTGCCCGGATACAAAACGAAGCCCTTGTCGCGTACCTTGTCGTAGAACGGCTTGAATGCGTAACGCGCATCGGCCGGCGCATGAAAGGTGACGATGATCGGCGCCTGGATCTTCGGATCGAGGAAGACCTCGAAGCCGAGCTCTCTCATGCCCGAGATCAGCGTTTCGCAATTGGCCGCATAGCGCGCAAGCCGCGCCGGCTGTCCGCCTGCGGCGAAGTACTGCTCGAGCGCGGCGTCGAGCGCCACCACCACATGCGTCGGCGGCGTGAAACGCCATTGCGTCGTCTTTTCCATGTACGTCCACTGGTCGTGCAGATCCAGCGACAGCGACGTCGAATGGCCGGCGCAGCTTTCCAGCACGCCCTTGCGCACGAACACGAAGCCCATCCCTGGCGGCCCCTCGACGCATTTGCCCGACGCAGCGATCAGCGCGTCGAAGGCGAGCGCCGCCGCATCGATCGGGAGCGCGCCGAAAGAGCTCATGGCATCGACGATCAGGCGTCGCCCGCGCGCCGCGACGACCGCGGCGATCTCCGGCAAGGGATTGAGAATTCCGGTCGACGTCTCGCAATGGATGAGCCCGACGTGAGTGATCGAAGCGTCGGCATCGAGCACACGCCCGAGCTCCGACGCGCTGGCCGGCACGCCATCGGCGGTCTCCAGCACGCTGCTCCTGCGCCCCATCATCTCGGTGAGCCGCGCCATGCGCTTGCCGTACGATCCGTTGACCAGCGTCAGGACGTGGCCGCCCCGGGGAACCAGCGTGTTGACGGCGGCCTCGACCGAAAAGGTTCCGCTGCCCTGCATCGGAACGCATACGTGCGTCGAACCGGCGTCGATGATCGACAGCAGCCGTTCGCGCACGCGCGCGGTCACCGCGTTGAAGCGCGCATCCCACGATCCCCAGTCGCGGAGCATCGCGCTGCGCGTCTGCAGCGATGTGGTCAGCGGTCCGGGCGTAAGGAGGATCGGATCGCGATCGAAATTGCTCATGTTCGACTCCTGGGTTAGACCTCAGATGCGCGTCAAAGCGCGATCGGTTTGCGCCACGCCTGCGTGCGCGTGAGCAAGAAGCGGGTCACGACGGCGTAGAGCAGGCACACGCTCGTCGACGCGAACACCACCAGAGTGGCCATCGCCGCCGCCGGCCCGATTTCGCCGGCGTCGTCGAGATTGAGAATCGACAGCGATGCGAGCTTGGTGTCCGGCGAATACAGAAAGACCACCGCGGAGATGGTTACCATCGCGTTGACGAAGAGATAGCGGCCGATGTCGAGGATAGCCGGCAGGCATACCGGCACCGTCACGCGGAAAAACGTCTTGTAGAAAGGCACCTTGAGGCTCGCGGACACCGCTTCGAATTCATTGTCCAGCGCCTTCAACGCGGTCACCGCAGTGAGATGGCTCGACGTGTAGTAGTGAACGATCGTGGAGATCACCAGGATCGTCATTCCGTGGTAGAGCACGTTGAGTGGATTGTCGGGATGGTTGAAAAAGAAGATGTACCCCAGGCCCAGCACCATACCGGGGACGCCCATCGGAATCGCCGCCAGCAGCCGGATCAGCGCGCGCAGCCCGTTCATGCCGCGCGTCTTTTCGAGCAGATACGCGCCGCCGAAAATGATCATGGTGCCGAACACCGCCGACAGCAACGCCATCTGGAGGCTGTTGAAGAACGCAGAGATCACGCCACCATCGATCAGGCCGAACGTGTAGTGGCGCAGGCTGAAGGTCTTGTCGTAGGGCCAGAGCTTGATGAACGAGGTGTAGATCGCCATGCCCAGGACCGCCAGCAGCAGGACGCCGATAAGCGCGCAGTACACGAACATCGCCGCGTCGAACCCGCGCGCCGGCTTCGGCGCGTACGCTACCGCGCGCGAGGAGAACTGCGCCCTCTGCCGCCCCTGCATGGTCCAGTCGACGATGAACGCGAGCAGCACGGGGACGAGCAGGATGAGACTCACCACCGCACCCTTGTTGAAGTTCTGCTGGCCGATCACCTGCTTGAAAATGTCCAGCGCCAGCACGTTGAAGTTGCCCCCGATCACCTTGGGAACGCCGAAGTCGCTGATCGTGTACGAGAACACCACCATCGCGGCACTGATGAGTCCGTACTTCGCGCCCGGGAGCGTGATGGTGAAAAACCGCCGCAGCATCGGTGTGCCCAGCGATTCCGCGGCCTCGTACAGGCGGCCATCCGCCAGCAGCAGCGCCGTGAGAATGATCATCAGCGCGTGCGGAAACACCGCGTAGATCGAGCTCAGGATGATGCCGATCGGTCCGTAGATCTTGGCGCCGCCGAGCAGCGCCTTGAGCAGGCCCTGCGTGCCGAACCACTGGATGAACGAGATCGCGGCGAGCAGCGACGGCGCCAGGATCGGTGTCAGCGCGATGACGCGGAAAGTGCGCTTGAGCGGCATGCATGATCGCGTCAGCGCGTACGCGAAGGTGAAGGCGAGCGGAATGGTGATGGCTGTGACCGCGAATGCCACCGAAATCGTATGCAGGATAGACTGGCGCAGCGCGGGCGTCTGGAAATACTCGTTGAATTGCTGCAGGCCGACGAAGGCGCCGTCCTTGTCCTGCACGCTCTTGACCAGGATCATGAACAGCGGCGCGAGCAGGAACAGCACCAGAAGCGCGCACATGCCTAGCAGCAGCGCCTGGACAAGGCGATCGCTCCAGTGCACCGCCGGCCTTGCGCGCGGTGCATCCGCTCCCGCGAGCCCGCCGACGGTCACCGAGGTCATCGCGCCACCGCGCGGCCGAGCATCACAGCAGGCGCAGGCAGTCGGCAGGCAGGCCGACGTGCAGCGACGAGCCTTCGACAAGGCTCATCTGGTCGATGCTGTGGCGCGAGATGTTGATCAGCAGCGGCTGCTCCTCCACACCTGCGATCGCGGCAGTCACATGGCAGAACGCGCCGAGGAATTCGACCTTGACGACCTTCGCCTGCGCCGCGTTGCCGTGCATCGATGCAGCGCCATTGATGACCACGTCCTCGGGGCGCAGATAAAGCCGGACCCGCGTTCCCGGCGGCACGGAAGGCGAGCCGTGGGCGCCGTCGAGCAGCAGCGAGCCCAGGCGAAATCTCCCCCCGGGCTCGGCGACCGCTGACAGGATGTTGATCTTGCCGACGAAATCGGCGACGAACGCCGACGCCGGCTCGCGGTAGATCTGCTGCGGCGTGCCGATCTGCTCGATCGCGCCGTGGTTCATCACCACCACGCGGTCGGCCATCGACAGCGCCTCCTCCTGGTCGTGCGTGACCATGATCGTGGTCACGCCAAGGCGCTGCTGCAACGCGCGGATTTCGCCGCGCAGGCGCAGCCGCTCCAACGCGTCCAGCGCCGAAAGCGGCTCGTCGAGCAGGAGCAGGCCCGGCGAAGTCGCCAGCGCGCGTGCCAGCGCGATGCGCTGCTGCTGGCCGCCGGACAGCTGCCCCGGATACTTGGCGCCGGCATCGGGCAGCCCGACCAGCTTGAGGAGCTCGCCGACTCGCCGATGGATCTGGTCGCGTCCCTTGCGCCGATTGACCAGCCCGTAGGCGACATTGTCGAAGATGGTCAGGTTCGGGAACAGCGCATAGGACTGGAACACGATGCCGTAGTCGCGCTGCATCGCCGGCAGCCGCGAGATGTCGCGGCCGGCCTGCACGATGCTGCCATCGTCCTGCGTCTCCAGCCCGGCGATGATGCGCAGCAGCGTCGTCTTGCCGCAGCCCGAAGGGCCCAGGAAGGTGACCAGCTCGCCCGCCTCGATGGCGAGCGCGATGCCCTTGAGAGCGGTGAACCTCCCGAAGGTCTTGCGAACACCCTCGAGCTTCAGGAAATGCGGATGCGTCGACGCGGTGTTCGCCACGGTGTCAGAAACAGAAAACGAAACGGGCGGCGCGCCGGAAGATCACGGCGCGCCGCATGCACCTGCTTATTTCGGTTCCGACTTGCCGTCGTAGCGCTTGGTCCACTCGGCGAGGATCTTGTCGCGGTTCTTCGCCGACCACGCGAAGTCGTTCTTCACCAGACGCTGCTCGTAGTCCGCCGGCACGAAGTCGAGGGGCTTCGCGACGCCGGGCATCGCCAGCACGGCGAAGTTCTTGGCGAACAGCGCCATCGCATCGGGCGTCGCCAGCCAGTCCATGAGCTTGCGCGACGCGTCGAGTTTCTTGGTGGTCTTCATGATGCCCGACGCCTCGAGGTCCCAGCCCAGGCCTTCCTTGGGAAAGATAATGTCGATCGGCGCGCCACCCTTCTTCGTCGTCACGGCACGATATTCGAACGAGACCCCGATCGGGAATTCACCGGAGCCCGCCTCCTTGCAGGGTTTCGATCCGGAATGCGTGTAGTGCGCGACATTGTTATGCAGCCCGTCCATGAACTTCCACGCGTCCGCGTCACCCCACATCTGCAGCCAACCCGCGACGTCGAGATATCCGGTGCCCGACGATGCTGGGTTGGGCATCACGATCCTGCCCTTGTAGACCGGCTTGGTCAGATCTTTCCAGGTTTCCGGCTTGGGCAAGTTGAGTTTGGCCGCCTCGACCGTGTTGAAGCAGATCGCGGCACCGTACACGTCCATGCCGACCCATTCCGGGGGATTCTTCGGATCGCGATACTGCGGCAGGATCTTGTCCAGGCCCTTCGGCGCGTAGCCCTGCAGCATGCCCTCGTTGGCGAACACGGCGAGGCTCGATGCCGACGT
This sequence comes from uncultured beta proteobacterium, assembly GCA_963816915.1. Classification (GTDB taxonomy): domain Bacteria; phylum Pseudomonadota; class Gammaproteobacteria; order Burkholderiales; family Casimicrobiaceae; genus PALSA-1003. The sequence goes on along the minus strand of CAWFMK010000001.1, from coordinate 281,995 downwards.
GCCGACCACCATGTCGGCCTGCGGATTGGCCTTCTCGGCGAGCAGCTTGGCGGTGATCACCCCCGTCGAATCGCGAACCCACTTGATCCCGATGTCGGGATACGCTTTGTAGAACGCGTCTTCGTACGCCTTGATCTGGTCGGTTTCGAGCGCGGTGTAGACCAGCAGCTCGGTCTTCTGCGCCACCGCCTCGCTTGTCCACTGCACAGCCCACACCGCGACGGCAGCGACCGCGGCGATGGTAATACCGCGTCCCCACGTCTTGCATCCCGCGACTTGCATCATTGTCTCCCGAAGGTGAATTGAAGCGCGAACGACCAAACCAAAAATCCTACGCTGCCCGCCTGCGTCAGGCAACGCCGATTTTGGTCGGTCGTCGTGACGCAGGGATGAAATGCGCCGGCGTACCTGCATCTCGCCGGCCTGCCGCCTGGATTGCAGATTGTTGACAATCTACACCTGGCGGCGTCTAATCGCAAGGATGTCGAAAGTTGCACTCAAGGCCGCGACGGAGTCCGCACCTGGCCTGACGGCAAGTCGCGCCGCGCTTCGGTCGAATGGGCGTTCCCTGACCACGCAGCCGCCTGCCGCTACCATCGCGCTGGTCCGCTCGCACTCGCTCCCGATGCTGGTGCAGCGCGAGCTCGAGCGCATGATCGTAGGCGGGGAGCTTCGCGCCGGTGTCAAGCTCAACGAAGCTGACATCGCCGAATCGCTGGGGGTGTCGCGCGGCCCGGTGCGCGAGGCGTTTCGCGCGCTCGAGGAGTCGGGACTGGTCCGTCTCGAAAAGAATCGCGGTGTATTCGTGCGCAGCATCAGCATCGACGAAGCCGACCAGATTTACGAAGTCCGCGCCGTGCTGGACGAATGGACCGGCCGGCGGCTGGCGCAGACCGCGACCGCCGAGCACGTGCGAGAGCTGCGCGGATTCGTCGAGCGCATGGAGCGCGCCGCCTCCCGGAACGACGTCGATGCCTACTGGCTGCTCAATTTCGATTTTCACGACCGTCTGGTGACGCTCACCGGTAACGCCAAGCTGCTGACGACGTATCGGCGGCTGGTCAACGAACTGGGACTGTTTCGCCGACAGGCGCTCGCGCAAGGCGGAACACTGACGATATCGACGCGCGAACACCGGGAGATCGTCGATCGCATCGCCGCAGGCAACGCATCCGCCGCCGGCCGTGCACTGTACGATCACGTCATGGCCAGCCGCGAACGCATGCACAAGGCGCACGGAGCGCAAACCCAGACAACGCGTCGCCTGGGCGTGGTCGGCAGCAGGAAGGCGCGCTGAGCGACATGAGCGGGACACGTCCTTCGGTCACCGTCAACGGACGCCGGTACCGCTGGCCGGAACAGCCGCTGGTCGTGGTGTGCGTCGACGGCTGCGAGCCCGATTACATCAACCAGGCGATCGAGGCGGGCGTGGCGCCCTGGTTGGGCGCGCTCGATGGCCGCGCCACCTGCCTTACCGCAGACTGCGTCGTGCCCTCCTTCACCAATCCCAACAATCTCTCGATCGTCACCGGCGCGCCGCCATCGGTGCACGGCATTTGCGGCAATTACTTCTGGGATCGGGAAGCCGGCGCCGAAGTCATGATGAACGACGCCAAGTACCTCCGCTCAGGCACCATTCTTGCTGCGTTCTCCGAGGCCGGCGCCAAGGTGGCGGTGATCACCGCCAAGGACAAGCTGCGTGGATTGCTCGGGCATCGCATGCGCGGCATTTGCTTCTCGTCGGAAAAAGCCGACACGGTGAGCGTCGGCTCGAACGGCATCGACGATGTCGTCGGTCTGGTCGGCATGCCGGTGCCCTCGGTGTATAGCGCTGCGCTGTCGGAATTCGTGTTCGCCGCCGGCGTCAGGATCATGGCGCGGGAGCGCCCCGACATCATGTATCTGTCGACCACAGACTACGTCCAGCACAAGGCCGCGCCCGGCACCGCGCAGGCCAACGCCTTTTACGCGATGATGGACGGCTACCTGAGCGAGCTCGATGCGCTCGGCGCGACGATCGTGCTCACCGCCGACCACGGTATGAACGCGAAAACCGATGCTTTCGGTCGTCCCAACATCATCTACCTGCAGGACCTGCTCGACGACTGGTACGGCGCGGACGTCGCGCGCGTGATCCTGCCCATCACCGACCCCTACGTCGTCCACCACGGAGCGCTGGGTTCGTTCGCCACCGCATACCTGCCGGCGGCGCGCATCGAGGACGCGCGTCGACGCATCGCCGCACTCCCCGGCGTCGACCTGGTGCTTTCGCGCGACGATGCGTGCGCGCGCTTCGAGCTGCCGCCCGACCGCGTCGGCGACCTGGTTATCGTCGCGGAACGGCTTTCGGTGCTCGGCTCGAGTGTGAATCGGCACGATCTGTCCGGGCTCGACGTGCCGCTGCGCTCGCACGGGGGCGTCTCCGAGCAGCGCGTTCCGCTGATCGCAAATCGTGTCGCCCGCGGTGTTGCGGCAGGACGGCGCTGGCGCAATTTCGACGCCTTCGACCTGGCGTTGAACCACCTGCAATGAACCTCATGACCGAACTCGCGCGCGTGCGCAGCGGTGGGGTGCTGCGCGAGAAAATGCGCATCGGCGGTGAGCGGATCGGCGGCGACCGCGCGATCGAGGTGCACAACCCGTATACGGGCGCGATCGTCGGCAGCGTGCCCAAGGGCACCGTCGCCGAGATACGCGACGCCTACGCGATCGCTCGCCGCTTCAAGTCCACGCTGACCCGCCACGACCGCTCGCGCATCCTCCACCGCGCCGCCGAGCTGATCGCGCAACGCATCGACGAGATCTCGGATCTCATCACCGCCGAGTCGGGGCTTGCCAAGAAAGACTCGGTCTATGAGGTCGGCCGTGCCTGCGACGTGTTCACCTTCGCCGGCAACGCTGCGCTGGTCGATGACGGCCAGATCTTTTCATGCGACGTTACGCCGCACGGCCGCAGGCGCAAGGTCTATACGCTGCGCGAGCCGCTGCAGGGCGTGATCACCGCGATCACGCCGTTCAACCACCCGCTGAACCAGGTCGCGCACAAGGTCGCTCCGTCGATTGCCAGCAACAATCGCATGGTGTTGAAGCCCAGCGAGAAAACGCCGCTCAGCGCGCTACTGCTCGCCGACATCCTGTACGAAGCCGGACTGCCGCCGCCAATGCTGGCGGTGGTCACCGGGGATCCGCGTGAGATCGCCGAAGAGATGCTCACCAACGACGACGTCGACCTCGTGACCTTCACCGGCGGCGTGGCGATCGGCAAGGCGATCGCAGCCAAAGCGATCTACAAGCGCCAAATCCTAGAGCTCGGCGGCAACGATCCGATCATCGTCATGGAAGACGCCGACCTCGATGAGGCGGCGGCGCTCGCTGCGTCCGGCTCGTACAAGAACTCCGGCCAGCGCTGCACCGCGGTCAAGCGCATCCTGGTCCAGTCCAGCGTCGCCGACCACTTCGTCGACGAGCTGCTCGAGTGCACCCGCGCCGTGCGCTACGGCGACCCCATGGATCCCGATACCGACATGGGCACCGTCATCGACGAGACCGCCGCACAATCCTTCGAGCGCACCGTCGACGACGCGATCGCCCGCGGCGCGCGCCTGCTCTGCGGAAACATACGGCGCGGCGCGCTATATTCGCCGACGCTGCTCGACCACGTCACTGCCGACATGCCAGTGGTAAAGCACGAGACCTTCGGCCCGGTGTCGCCGGTGATCCGCTTCGAGAGCATCGACGAGGCGATCGCCATCGCGAACTCGACCGACTACGGACTGTCTTCATCGGTGTGCACCAACCGACTCGACTGGATCACCCGTTTCGTCTCCGAGCTCAATGTCGGCAGCGTCAACATCCGCGAGGTGCCGGGTTACCGTCTGGAACTCACGCCCTTCGGCGGCATCAAGGATTCCGGCCTCGGCTACAAAGAGGGCGTCCAGGAAGCGATGAAAAGCTTTACCAACACCAAGACTTACTCGCTCCCATGGTAGACCGCGCGAGCAACGACGCAGTGCGGATGCACCGGTGGCACTGACCATCCCCGACATCGTCGCGCTGTTCGCGACCAAGGGCGACCGCATGTACAGCGGCGAGCCGGTAACGCAGCTCGAGCACGCGCTGCAGAGTGCCGCGCGCGCCGAAGCCGCGGGTGCCGATGCCGCGCTGGTGACAGCCGCGCTGCTGCACGATCTCGGCCACCTGTTGAACGATCGGGGCGACACGCCGACGGCGCGCGGGGTCGACGACGTCCACCAGTATTTCGCGCTGCCTTTTCTGCGTCCGCTGTTCGGCGACGATGTCCTCGAGCCGATTCGGCTGCACGTCGATGCCAAGCGTTACTTGTGCGCGACCCGGCCCGGGTATCGCGAAGCGCTGTCGGAAGATTCGAAACGGTCGTTGGCTCTGCAAGGCGGTGCACATAGCGCCGCCGAAGCCACGGCGTTCGCCGCGCTGCCCGGTGCGGCACGTGCGGTCGAGCTGCGCTTGTGGGACGACGCGGCCAAGCAGCCTGGTTGGCCGACGCCGTCGCTGTCGCATTTCATCGACGTCATGGAATCGGTGCGCACCGGCGTCGGGGTGCGCGCATGAAGATCCTCCTTAACCTGCTTGCGGGTGTGGCGCTGCTGGTCTGGGGCACGCACATCGTTCGCACCGGGATCCTGAGCATCTGGGGTGGCGACCTGCGCCGCCTGCTTCGCGAGAGCGTATCCAACCGCTACGCCGCATTTGCCTCGGGGTTGGGCATCACCGCGCTGATCCAGAGCAGCAACGCGACCGCGATGATGGTCGCGTCGTTCGCCGGTCAGGGCCTGATCGCGACCGCTCCGGCGCTGGCCGTGATGCTCGGCGCCGACGTCGGCACCGCGCTGATGACGCTTGTGTTCTCGATGGACCTGTCGTGGCTGTCGCCGCTGCTGATCTTCGTCGGGGTGACGCTGTTCATGCGCCGCGAGTCCACGCCCATCGGTCGCGTCGGCCGGGTGCTCATCGGACTCGGGCTCATCATTCTCGCCTTGCAGCTCATCGTGCTGGCGGCGCGTCCGCTCACACAAGGCGCCGGCGTCAAGGTGATCTTCGCCTCGCTTACCGGCGACGTGCTGCTCGACATGCTCGTCGCGGCGGTGTTCACCATGCTGTCCTATTCGAGCCTCGCGGTGGTGCTGCTCACCGCGACGCTGGCGACGTCCAAGGTGATCGCGCTGCACGTCGCGCTGGGACTGGTGCTCGGCGCCAACCTTGGCAGCGGGCTGCTGGCGATGCTCAATTCGTTAACCGCGCCGCCCGAGGCGCAGCGCGTCAACCTGGGCAATCTTCTGTTCCGCCTCCTCGGGTGCGTGATCATCGTGCCTCTACTTCCCTACATCGAGCGCGGATTCACGTCCTGGCCGCTGAACGACGGGCAGATCGCGGTCTACTTCCACCTGCTTTTCAACATCGCCATCGCCGGCGGATTCCTGTTCTTCACGGAGCCGATCGCGCGGCTGGCCGAGCGACTGCTGCCGACCCGCCCCGACACCGACGATCCCTCCCGGGCGCGATACCTCGATCCCTCGGCGCTCGAGACTCCTGCGCTCGCCATCGGCAATGCAGCGCGCGAGGCGGTGCGCCTCGCCGACTTCATCGAGCAGATGCTGGTCGGCATGCTCACGGTGCTCAAGACCAACGACCGCGCGCTCGGCCAGAAACTGCGCAACATGGACGACATCGTCGACAACCTCTATACGGCGATCAAGCTCTACCTCACCCAGGTGAGCCGCAAAGCGCTCGACGACAAGGAAGGCCGGCGCTGGGCCGATATCGTTTCCTTCGCGATCAACATGGAGCAGGTCGGCGACATCATCGAGCGCATCATCACCGATCTCGAGGAAAAGAAGATCGACAAGGGTCGCCAGTTCTCCGAAGCGGGAATGCAGGAGATCTGCGATCTGCACGGCCGGCTGCTCGCCAACCTGCGCCTGGGCATGAGCGTGTTCCTGCACGGCGATCTGGCCAGCGCCCAGCGCTTGCTCGCCGAGAAGGTGCTGTTCCGAGACCTCGAGCGCGCCTACGCCGAATCGCACATCGAGCGCCTGACCAGCAATACCGTGCAGAGCATCGAAACGTCGTCGCTGCACCTGGACATGATCAGCGATCTGAAGCGCATCAATTCGCACATCTGCTCGATCGCGTACCCGATCCTCGAGGAAGCGGGTGTGCTCGCCAAGACCAGGCTCAAGGATGTACCCGAGGCGGCGCCCGGGGCGATGCTGGCCAGCGCAGCCGCCGACGATCCTGCAGGCTGGCAAAAGCGCAATCCGCACACCGCGTAAGTCTTGCATGCGCAGACATAGCGTGAACCGGCACTGATGGAACTCACGGCCGGCCTGGCGCTTGCCGTGCTCGGCGCGGGCTTCCTGCACGCCAGCTGGAACGCGTTGCTCAAGTCGTCGGCAGGTGGCGACCCGATGCTCGACACCGCGGCGGTCGTCGCAGGGTCGGCGTTGTGGGCTCTGCTGCTGCTGCCGTTCGTCCCTTTGCCGCACGCGTCGGCGTGGCTGTTCATCGCCGCCTCCTCGGCGATCCATTTCGGCTACTACATCACGCTGGCGCAAGCGTACCGCACAGGCGATCTGTCGTTTGCCTATCCGCTTATGCGCGGCACCGCGCCGCTGATCGTGACCGTGCTCGGCAGCCTGTTCCTGCGCGAGCTGCCCAGCGTGCCGATGATGATCGGCATCGTGCTCATTTCCGCCGGCATCGTCAGCATCGCTTTCGTGGGGGCCGGCGCGAGCCCGCAGCGAGTGGCCCCGCGCAAAGCGCGGGGATCGCGCGCAGGCGAGTCGACGGGTCGCGCGAGCGCAGCTGTTCCCTCTCGGAAAACCGAAGCAGGAGCGCGTAGAAAACACCCGCCCGCTGCCGCGCGCTGGGCGTTTGCAAATGCCGCGATCATCGCCGCGTACACGCTGGTCGACGGCAGCGGGGCGCGCGCGTCGGGCAATGCGCTATCGTACGTGGCGTGGCTCATTTTTCTGGAAGGCATTCCGTTTCTGGTATGGATCATCGCCCGGCGCGGACGGCCGGCGCTGACGTATCTGCGCGCATCGACGCGCATGGCGATGGTAGGCGGCGCGTGCAGTCTCGGCGCCTATGCGATCGTGCTCTGGGCGATGACGCAAGCGCCCATCGCGGCGGTCGCGGCATTGCGTGAGACGTCGGTGCTGTTCGCCGCACTCATCGGATCGGTGTGGCTCAAGGAAGGATTCGGCTGGCGGCGCATCGCCGGCGCGGCGAGCGTGGTCGCCGGCATCGCGGCGCTCAAGCTCGGCTGAGCGATGACATCGGCGGCGGTGCTCTCTTCCCTCCCAGGCGCGCCGCCTGCGCACGCGCAAGTCGTGATCGTCGGCGGTGGCATCGCCGGCGCGAGTACCGCGTACCACCTCGCCAAACAGGGCTGCCGCGACGTCCTGCTGCTCGAGCAGGGCACGCTTACCTGCGGTACCACGTGGCACGCCGCCGGGCTGGTCGGCCAGCTGCGCGCGACGCGCAACGCCACGCGCATGAGCCGCTACGGCATCGAGCTCTATTCCGGTCTGGAGTCGGAGACCGGGCTGGCGACGGGGTGGAAACAATGCGGAAGCCTCAACGTCGCCAAGACACCTGAGCGACTGACGCTGCTCAAGCGGCAGATGGCGCGTGCCAAAAGCTTCGGCATCGATTTCGAGTTCATCTCGCCGACGCAGGCCGGTGAGATCTATCCACTGCTACGTACCGACGACTTGTCCGGAGCGGTCTGGATCCCAGGCGATGGGAAGGCAAATCCGACCGACCTGACGCAATCCCTCGCCAAGGGCGCGCGCATGCGGGGCGCGCGCATTTGCGAGCACACGCGCGCCGTCGGCGTAATCGTCGAGCGCGGCGCGGTGGCCGGCGTGCGCTGGCGAAGCGGCGACGGCGAGGGCGAAATCCGCTGCGAGAGCCTCGTCAATTGCGGCGGGCAGTGGGCGCGCGCCTTCGGCGCGATGGCCGGCGTCGCAGTCCCCCTGTTCGCGGCCGAGCATTTCTACATCGTCACCAAGCCCATCGATGGTGTGCATCCCGATCTGCCGGTCATGCGCGACCCCGACGGCTACATCTACTACAAGGAGGAAGTCGGCGGTCTGGCCATGGGCGGCTTCGAGCCCGTCGCCAAACCGTGGGACGTGAAGGCGATTCCCGACAACTTCGAGTTCCAGCTGCTTGGCGAGGATTGGGACCAGTTCGAGATTCTGATGACCAACGCGATTCATCGGACGCCCTGTCTCGAGACTGCGGAGATCCGCATGCTGCTCAACGGTCCCGAAAGCTTCACGCTCGACGGCAATTTCATCCTCGGCGAGGCGCCGGAGGTTCGAAACTACTTCGTGTGCGCAGGATTCAACTCGGCAGGCATCGCCAACGCCGGCGGCGCCGGTCGACTTATGGCCGAATGGATTCTCGGCGGGGAGGCGCCGATCGACCTGTGGGACGTCGACATCCGGCGCTTCGCCCCTTTCCACATCAATCGCGCGCATCTCGTCGATCGGACGGCGGAGACGCTGGGATTGCACTACGCGATGCGCTGGCCCCGCGAGGAGCTGTCGACGGTGCGGCCGCTGCGCCGCTCGCCGCTCTACGACCGGCTGCGCGCCAAGGGCGCCGTGTTCGGCAGCAAACTCAACTGGGAGCGCGCCAACTATTTTCTTCCGCCGGAGGCGACGCTGCCCGCCCCGACACTGGGCACCCCGGACTGGCTGCCCTTCGTACTCGACGAACAACGCGCGACGCGGGAGCAGGTGGTGGTGTTCGACCAGACGTCTTTCGCCAAGTTCGTGCTCGAAGGACGCGACGCGCTGGCGCTGCTGCAACGGCTGTGCGCCAACGATGTGGACGTGGCGATCGGGCGGATGGTGTATACCGCCATGCTCAACGAGCGTGGCGGCTTCGAGAGCGACCTCACCATTACCCGCCTCGCGCCGGAGCGCTTTTTCATCCTGACCGGATCCGCGCAGGTGACGCGCGACGCCGACTGGATCACGCGTCATCGCCACGATGATGAATTCGCGGTGCTGGTCGACGTGACCAGCGCGTATTCGGTGCTTTCAGTCATGGGCCCCGCCGCGCAGCCGCTATTGGAGAAGCTCTCCGGCGAGGATCTCGGAAAGACGGGCATCCCATTCTCCACGACGCGCGATATCGACGTCGGTTACGCGCGTGCGCGCGCCGCACGCATGAGCTACGTCGGCGGCCTGGGCTACGAGCTGCTGGTCACGACGGACCAGTGCGTGACGCTGTACGACGCGCTGTTCGACGCAGGGTCCGCATTCGGGCTGCGCGATGCCGGTTACTACACCATCGATGCCCTGCGCGTCGAGGCCGGACGGCGCGCGTGGGGTGCCGAGCTCGGCCCCGACGAGACGCCGTGGGAGGCGGGGCTCGACTACGCAGTGTCGCTGCAGAAGCCGCACGATTTCATCGGCAAGGAGGCGCTGCTCGCGCAGCGCGAGCGCGGCGTCAGTAAGCGTCTGGTCATGTTCAGCTTCGAAGACGCAAGCGCGTTCGCGTGGTGTGGCGAGCCGGTCCTGATGAACGGACAGAGCGTCGGCGAAATCACCTCGGCGGGGTACAGTCGGAAGCACGGTCGCATGATTGCGATGGCTTACGTGCGCACCGCTTCGCCAGCAGCCGACGACCTGCTGAGAGTGTCACGATTCGCGGTCGACGTTGCGGGCGAGATGTTCGGCGTCACGCCGATGCTCAAGTCCGCCTGACCCGACGCTCGCCCCGGGCGTTGTCGTGCGTCACCTCGTCACGCCGCCACGGCGCGCGCACCCTTCGCTTCCATCGCGGCCAGCCGCGGCACCAGCGCCGCGTTGGCTGGCGGTGTCCACCGCGAAAGCAGAATGTCGGCCATGGCCGGCTCGTTGCATACCAGGACCATGTCGCAGCCGGCCTGGCGTGCCGCCTCGGCGCGCGCAACGATGTCGCCGGCCCCGCGCGCTCCCGCCATCGCCAGATCGTCGCTGAAAATCAGGCCGTCGAAACCCAGGCGCGCGCGCAGGATATCCTGCAGCCACACGCGCGAGAATCCTGCGGGATGGCGGTCGATCTCCGGATACACCACATGCGCAGGCATGACACCCGCCACACCGTTGCGAATCAGCGCACCGAACGGCACGAGATCATCCTTTTCGATGGCCGCCAGCGAGCGGGCGTCGACCGGAATCTCGACGTGTGAATCGGCGGCGACGAAGCCATGCCCTGGAAAATGCTTGATCACCGCGGGCATGCCCGCCCTGCGCAGTCCGCGGCACAGCGCGACGCCCAGCTGGGCGACCGCATTAGGATTGCGATGAAAGGCACGATCGCCGATGACGGCGCTGCCGCCGTAGTCGAGATCGAGCACCGGCGTGAAACTGAAATCGACGCCGTGCGCGCCGAGCTCGTGGCCGATGAGATTGCCGATCCGCTCGGCCTCGAGCGCGGCGCCCCGGACGTCGCGATCCCAGTGTTCACCCAGCGCGCGCATCGGTGCGATCACCGAGAAGCCTTCGCGGAAACGCTGCACCCGGCCTCCTTCGTGATCGACCGCGATCAACGGCGCCGGCGCTCGGATCGCGCGAATCGATGCCGTGAGCGCCCTGAGTTGCGCGGGCGATGCATAGTTGCGCGCGAAAAGGATGACACCGCCAACCGACGGATGCGCGATGCGTTCGCGATCTTCGGCGACGAGCTCGGTGCCGGCGACGTCGAGCATCACCGGACCCCGCGGCAGCGCGATCACGGCGTCGCCGCCTCGCGTATCAACGACTTCATCTGGCGCACGGCCTCGCGCAGTCCCACGAACAGCGCACGGCTGACGATTGCGTGGCCGATGTGCAGCTCGCGCGCGCCCTCGAGCGCGGCCACGGGCTGTACGTTGAAATAGTTGAGCGCGTGGCCGGCGTTGAAGCGAAGGCCGAGTGCGCGGATTGCTTCGCCGGCCGCGCGTATCTTTGCGATCTCGGCGATCACCGGCGCGCTTCGCGCGTCGCGCCCGCGCGCGTGAAACGCGTGCGCGTACGGGCCGGTATGGATCTCGCAGACGCGCGCCCCGACGCCTGCCGCGGCTTCGACCTGAGCGGTGTCGGCGTCTATGAACACGCTGGTCACGATGCCGGCGTCGGCCAGCCTGGCGATCACGGACTTCAGTCTCGGCTTCTGGCCGGCGACGTCGAGCCCGCCTTCAGTCGTGATCTCGCGCCGCCCTTCGGGCACGAGCATCGCCATTTCGGGCTTGAGCGCACAGGCAATGGCGACCATTTCGTCGGTCGCGGCCATCTCCAGATTGAGCTTGATGTGCACCAGCTCGCGCAGCCTGCGCACGTCTTCATCCTGGATGTGCCGCCGGTCCTCGCGCAGGTGCACCGTGATGCCGTCGGCGCCGCCCAGATGCGCCTCGACCGCAGCCCATACAGGATCGGGCTCGTAGGTGCGCCGCGCCTGGCGCACGGTGGCGACGTGATCGATGTTGACGCCGAGCTCAATCATGGATGCTATGGCCTTCGCTGGATTCCTCGTCGAGCGAGCGCAGGTCGCGCACCACCCGTCGGCTGAACACCGCGCGCTGCTCGAGATAGTGGTCGAGCACCTCGCGCATCAGTCTCTTGGCTTCGGTGGCGGCGGCGGCTTCGCCGAAATCGAGGTCGGCAAGCGCCAGCAGGGTGGCCCCGCGGACCTGCGGATAGCGCCGGCCGGGCTCGGCGGCGGTCAGCCGGGGTCCGCGCTCGAACGCATAGTAGTAGCGTGCAGCGGGATCCACCGGCGCGCCGGTGTCCGCCTCGTGCCGCAGCGGCAGCGCGTAACCGAGTTCGGCCAGCAATTGCAGCTCGAAGCGGCGCAGGACGGGCGCCTGCTCGGCGCCCGTGGCAAGCTGCGTCAGCGCGTCCTCGTAAGCCTGATACAGATGCGCATGCGGATCTTCGCGCGCGAGAAGCTTCAGCAGCAGCTCGTTGAGATAGAAGCCACACAACAGCGCCGACCCTGACACCAGGGGAAGCCCGCCCCGCCATTCGGCGCGCATCAGCGTCTTCAACTCACCGCTTCCGGCCCACGAGAGCGTCAGCGGCTGGAACGCGTGCAGAATGCCGCGCAATTCGGAGCGCGGGCGCTTGGCGCCGCGCGCCACCAGCGCGACCCGTCCATGCGCGGCGGTAAACACCTCGACGATCAGGCTGGTCTCGCGATAGGGATAGGCGTGCAGCACGAAGGCTGGCTGGTCGTCCTTGCGTTCGCGAGGTTGCTTCATGGCGTCAACGTCAGTATCCCAGGCGATCGAGCATGCGCTCGTCGGAGGCCCAGCCCGATCTCACCTTGACCCATACCTCGAGAAAGACCTTGCCGCCGAAGAGTCGTTCCATGTCGCGGCGCGCCGACGCGGCGATGCTTTTCATGCGCGCCCCGCCGGCTCCCAGCAGCATGGCGCGCTGGCCGTCCTTCTCCACGTAGACGGTGGCGTGGATGGTGCGAAGCCCGGCCGTCTGCTCGAAGTTGTCGATGACGACGCTGGTTGCGTACGGAACTTCGGCCCCGAGCAGGCGAAAGATCTTCTCGCGAATGTACTCGGCCGCGAGAAAGCGCTCGTCGCGGTCGGTGACGTCGTCGTCAGGATACTCCGGGGCGCCAGCAGGCAGGTGGCGGCGAATCTCTCGCAGCAGATCGTCCAGCTGCCAGCCCTTTTCGGCGCTGACGGGCACGATCGCCGCGAGCTCGCGCAGCGCGGAGACATCGGCGATCGCGGGAAGCAGGCTGGCGCGGTCGGCCACGCGGTCGACCTTGTTGAGCACGGCGATGACCACCGCGTCGCCGGGAAGCAGCGCCATGACCTCGCGGTCGCCCGCGCTGATCCTGCCGGCTTCCATGACCCAGAGAACTACATCCACGCCGCCGACGCCCGCGCGCACCGAGCGATTGAGGCGCTCGTTGAGCGCAGAGGCATGCTGCGTCTGGAATCCGGGCGTATCGACGAAGATGAACTGCGTCTCGGACGTGGTCAGGATGCCGACCACGCGATGGCGCGTGGTCTGCGCCTTGCGCGAAGTGATGCTCACGCGCGCACCGACCAGCGCGTTGACCAGCGTCGATTTTCCGACATTGGGCCGTCCAACGACCGCGATGCGACCGCAGCGAAAATCCTCCGGGCGCGCGAGCACCTCCCTGGTGCCTGAGGCGATCATCGTTCCGCTGCCTGTTCATAGGCGCGCGTCGCGGCCGCCTGCTCCGCCGCGCGGCGATTCGGTCCCGAGCCTGGCGCTTCGATGCCCAATCCCGGAATGCGGCAAACGACATCGAAGCTCTGCAAGTGCGCCTCGCCGTTGACCGCGACAATCGCATATTCGGGGACGGGCAGGCGGCGTGCCTGCAGCCACTCCTGAAGGCGTGTCTTCGGGTCCTTGGCGAACGCTGCGGGATCGAGCGCCACCAGCTCGCTCGCGTAGACGCGCTCGATCGCGGCGTACGCAGCCTCGAATCCGGCATCGACGAACACCGCGCCGAACAGCGCTTCGAGCGCATCGGCGAGGATCGAAGCCCGCGCGGAACCGCCGCTGCGTATCTCGCCTTCGCCGAGACGAACATGCGGCCCGACGTCGAGCTTCAGCGCCAGACGGTGCAAAGTATCCTTGTTGACGAGGCTCGCGCGCACACGAGAGAGCTCGCCTTCGGAAAGGTGGGGGAAGCGACGGAACAGCGCGAGCGCGATTGCGCAGTCGAGCACCGCGTCACCGACGAATTCCAGCCGTTCGTTGTGCTCGGACGCGGCGCTGCGGTGCGTGAGCGCCTGCACAAGTAATTCCGGGCGCTGGAACATGTGTCCCAGCTTATGCCCTGCGTCGAAGGGCATGCTCGGCTATTTCGTCGCCGTTGCCTCGAACTCCAGCAGCAGGCTCACGTTACCGACCAGATGCAGGATCCTCGTCCAGTTGGCAGTGGCCACCAACTGGTTTCCATCCTTGGTCACTTCGATGTCGCTGCCGCGCACCGACTCGATATAGTCCGCCGCCGCCTTGAGATCGAAATCCCTGCGGAATTGATACATGGTGAATCCATCCTTGGACGTCGCCAGCGTGTTGGCCATGAGCTTCTGCACGGTGTACCACTCGATGTACGCTGGAATCATGCGGAATCCGACCATCACGACGATCACGGCCAGGATGGCGACCAGAACGAATCCGGTGATGGTGAGCCCGCGCTGATGGCGACGACTGCATAACGAAGGACCCGCGCGCTGCGTGCCGCGGTATTCGCTCGTGCTCATGTGCTCTCCCCTCTCAGTGAATCGAGCTGCCGATCCGCTTGAAAGCCAGACTGCTGATGTCGTCCCAGTTGAACCAGATGAAGAATGCCTTGCCGCGGATGTGATCATCGGGGACGAATCCCCAATAGCGACTGTCGTCGCTGTTGTCGCGGTTGTCGCCCATCATGAAATAGCTTCCGTCGGGCACCTTGCAGGTGAAACCGCGCTCATTGTAAACGCAGTTTTCCCGCCCGGGGAACTGACGGACATTGTGCGGAAAGACCGGAGGAACGGCGGGATTCTCCGCGATGGTGTGCTCGCGGTCACCGGTCTTCTCGAGGAATCGCTCGGTATTGACGTACGCCAGGCCCTCGAGATAGCCGTAGCTGCCGTCCGGAGTCTGCGGCCAGGGTACGCCATTGACGGTAATTTTCTTGTCCCGGTAGACGACCTCGTCGCCAGGGAGTCCGACCAGCCGCTTGATGAAATCCTGCGACGGGTTGGCGGGGTAGCGGAACACGATGACGTCTCCGCGCTGCGGATCGCCGGTGGGAAAGATCTTTTTCTCGATGATTGGCAGCCGGATGCCGTAGGCGAACTTGTTTACAAGAATGAAGTCACCGACCTCCAGCGTGGGACGCATCGACGAGCTCGGGATCTTGAACGGCTCGGCAATGAACGAACGCAGCATGAACACAATGAGCAGAACAGGAAAAAAGCTCTTCGGATATTCGATCCACCACGGCTCGGGTGCGCCGTCGGCGCGCGTGCGCGCGAACACCAGCTTGTCGGCAAGCGCAATCACACCGGTCACGACCGTGAGCACGAACAGGATCAGGGCAAAATTCATCGAGGTAGCAGCCTACGAGCGTGGCGGCCGGAACCGCAGGGGGTGGGGGTGGCCGTTGACGTCCATCGCGTCGGAGCCCCGGACATGCTCATTTTTCGCCGACCTGAAGTATGGCGAGAAATGCCTCCTGCGGAATCTCCACGCTGCCCACTGCCTTCATGCGCTTCTTGCCGGCCTTCTGCTTTTCGAGCAGCTTGCGCTTGCGCGTGATGTCGCCTCCGTAGCACTTGGCAAGCACGTTCTTGCGCAGCGCCTTGACCGATTCGCGCGCGATGATCTGCGCCCCGATCGCCGCCTGGATGGCGACGTCGAACATCTGGCGCGGGATGAGCGAACGCATCTTGGAGACAACCTCGCGCCCGCGATACAGCACGTTGGCACGGTGCACCATCACCGACAGCGCATCGACACGCTCGCCGTTGATCAGGATGTCGAGCTTGACGACGTCGGCGGCGCGGAATTCCTTGAAATCGTAGTCGAGCGACGCGTAGCCGCGCGACACAGATTTCAGCCTGTCGAAGAAATCCATCACGACCTCGGCGAGCGGCAGCTCGTAGGTCAGCATGACCTGACGACCGACGTACTGCATGTTCTTCTGCACGCCTCGCTTCTCGGTGCAGAGCGTGAGCACGGGGCCGACGTAGTCCTGCGGCGTGAGAATCGTGGTGGTGATGATCGGCTCGCGGATTTCCTCGACGCGAGAAAGATCGGGAAGCTTCGAAGGGTTCTCGATCTCGAGCAGCGTTCCGTCACGCAGGAGCACCTGGTAGATCACCGTCGGCGCGGTCGTGATCAGATCCATGTCGTACTCGCGCTCGAGGCGCTCCTGCACGATGTCCATATGCAGCAGCCCCAGGAAGCCGCAGCGGAAGCCGAACCCGAGCGCCTGCGAGACCTCGGGCTCGTAGTGCAGCGACGCGTCGTTGAGCTTGAGCTTCTCGAGGGCATCGCGCAGGGCTTCGTACTGGTTGGACTCGACCGGGTAGAGTCCCGCGAATACCTGCGGCTTGACGTCCTTGAAACCGGGCAGCGGTGCCGCGGCCGGACGTGTCGCAAGGGTCAGGGTGTCGCCCACGCGCGCCGCCTTCAGTTCCTTGATCCCCGCGATCACGAAGCCCACGCCGCCCGCAGAAAGCGAGTCGCGCGCCAGCGCCTTCGGCGTGAACACGCCGACCTGCTCGCAGTTATAGGTGGCGCCGGTGGCCATCAGCAGCACCTTGTCGCGCGGCTTGAGCGTTCCATCCATGACGCGCACCAGCATCACCACGCCGACGTAGTTATCGAACCAGGAGTCGATGATCAGTGCCGACAGCGGCGCGGCGGGGTCGCCCACCGGCGGCTTGATGCGCGCGATGACGGCTTCCAGGATGTCGTCGACGCCCTCGCCGGTCTTGGCGCTGGCGCGGATCGCGTCGTGCGCCGGAATGCCGATGATGTCCTCGATCTCCTCGGCCACCCGGTCGGGTTCGGCCGACGGCAGGTCGATCTTGTTGAGCACCGGCACCACGTCGACGCCCTGCTCGATGGCGGTGTAGCAGTTGGCGACGGTCTGCGCTTCGACTCCCTGCGATGCATCGACCACCAGCAGCGCGCCTTCGCACGCGGCGAGCGAGCGCGACACCTCGTAGGCGAAATCGACGTGCCCAGGAGTGTCGATCAGGTTCAGGCTGTAGGTTTCGCCGTTGCGCGCTTCGTATGAAAGCGCCGCGGTCTGCGCCTTGATGGTGATTCCGCGCTCGCGCTCGAGATCCATCGAGTCGAGGACCTGCGCTTCCATCTCGCGATCGGACAATCCACCGCAGCGCTGGATGAAGCGATCGGCCAGCGTCGATTTGCCGTGGTCGATGTGGGCGATGATGGAAAAATTGCGGATGTGCTGCATCGGGTGAACTAGGCCCTACCCTAAACAAAAGGGGCACCGTACAGTGCCCCTGTCTTCGGTCCGGATCGGTGTCGGAACAAGCTGAATATTAACCGATTTTCCGTTCCGGCGCGACCGGCGCGGCACGCGCGTCCAGCCACCTCGTCAGCGCGGCGCGATCCAGGCGATGCATGCAGAGCAGGTTATCGCCGTCGAGCAGGACGGGAACCTGCTCGCCCCAGCGCGACTCCAGCGCGACGTCGGCGTCGACGTCGATCACGCGCAGCTCGACGCCGGTTCCCACGAGCATCGGCGCGAGCGCAGCCTGCATTTCATCGCACAGGTGGCAGTACGCGCGCGCGAGCAACGTGAGCTCCACGCTGACGCCTATTCGCCGGCGCCCACTCGAATGGTCGAAAAGAACTGAAGCTCGCCACGGCGCAGCAGGAAGGTCACCGAAGCGCCCTTTTCCAGCTTGGCAATCAATCCGTTGACCTGCTCGGCGGACTTCGCCTCGATGGTCGCGCCGCGGCTGATGATCGCGACGATGACGTCGCCCGCCTGGATGTCGCCACGCGAGCTTCCGCTGCTGTCCTCGACGACCACGCCGTTCTTGAGGTCGAGCTCTTTTTTCTGCTCGTCGGTGATGTCCGAGAGCACGAGTCCCATGCGATTCGGCTTCGCCTTGTCCTTGCTGGGTGGCGCCCCACGACGCGTTGGCTTCGCCGCCTCTTCTTCCTTGAGCTCGGCGACGGTCACCGCGATGTCGCGGGTGGCGCCCTTGCGCCATATCTGCAGCGTCACCTTCGAGCCGGGCTTGACCTGCGTGATTATGCGCGGCAGCTCGGACGAGGTGTTCACCGTCCTGCCGTCGGCCTTCAGGATGATGTCACCCGATTCGATGCCCGCCTTTTCCGCAGGACCGCCCTTTTCCACCGAGTTCACCAGCGCGCCACTGGCCTTCGCCAGGCCGAAGGCTTCCGCCGTCTCGCGCGTGACTTCCTGGATCTGAACGCCGATGCGCCCGCGGGTGACGCGTCCTTTTTCCTGCAGCTGCTTGACCACGTTCATGGCGACGTCGATCGGTATCGCGAAGGCGAGTCCCATGTAGCCGCCGGTGCGGCTGAAAATGAGTGAGTTGATGCCGACGACTTCACCTTTCATGTTGAACAGCGGCCCGCCCGAATTGCCGGGGTTGATCGGAACGTCGGTCTGGATGAATGGAACCAGGTTCTCGTTGGGCAGCTCGCGACCCTTGGCGCTGACAATGCCGGCGGTGATCGTGTTCTCCAGCCCGAACGGCTTGCCGATGGCGGCGACCCACTCGCCTACCTTGAGTTTCTCGGGATCGCCGATGTTCACCTTCTGCAGGCCGGTCGCCTCGATCTTGAGCAGTGCGACATCGGTGCGTTTGTCGGTGCCGACCACCTTCGCCTTGTATTCGCGCTTGTCGGAGAGCTTGACCGTCACTTCGTTCGCGTCGTCGACCACGTGGCCGTTGGTCAGCACGTAGCCGTCGGCGGAAAGGATGAAGCCCGAGCCCGTGGCTTGCTGCTCGAATTCGCGCTCGCGTGGCGCGCCCCGAGGAATCTGTCCGAAGCGTCGGAAGAATTCGTAGAAAGGATCGTCCTCCGAAAGCTCGGGCATCTGCGGGCGTTTCGCCTTCTGGGTAACGTCGACACTCACTACGGCGGCGCCCTGCTGCTCGTAGAGCTCCGTGAAATCGGGCAGGCGTGCGGACTGCGCGGTGACGGCCTCGGCGAAGCACGCGAAACTCGACAATGCGGCGAGCATCGTCCAAGCGCGGAAAGTCATGCTAGGTACCTTTGTCGTTGGTGATGTGTCGTCGACGAGCGCGCTGCGTCAGCGCGGGCCCACCGAATAGGCGATCTGACGCACGGTCGAGCCCGGCGCCTCGCCGAGCACGGTGACCAGGTGCTCGTTGAGCGGACGGCTGTAGACGCTGACACCGCCCTGCTGCGACAACCCGACCGGCTGCGGCGACGCGGGCGTCGGCTCGATGAATACGGAGATCGCGACCAGGCCATCGGAGAATACCAGATGCGCGACCTTGTCCGGCTTGCCGCGCAAGGTGCGAAAGCCTTCGACGACCTTGGTAAAACCCGCGGGAAGATCCTTGACCACCCAGCCGGTTTCCTGCGGAAGCACGTCGGCGCCGGGCGTTTCGATGACTTGCCAGTCGGCGGGTGCGGGCGGAAACACCGTCTTGAAATTGGAGCGGTCGAGGCGACCTCCAATCTGGATGTCGGTGAAGGCGAATTGCTCGACCGGATCGCCGCGCTCGTTGATCAGCCGTGCCTTGAGCAGCAATCCGGTGCCGATGTCCGCCCAGAATTTGTGGCCGTAGCGCAGCGTGTCCTTGGGCTCGAACACGTACGCCTGCGTTTCCAGCCCGGCGACGCGTGCGGTCTCCGCCTTGCGCATGATGTAGTGGTCGGTGAGCGTCGCCATCTGTTGGGGGAGGAGCGATGGAAAGACATTGTGCAGTGCGCGCGGCTCGACGCGGACGAGCTTGGCGTCGGTGTAGTAGCAGCGCACCTGCTCGTTGAGACGGATGACCTCGCGCGCTGGACCGTCGAGGCTGGAGAGCTTCTCGTATTCGACGCCGCTGTCGTTGAAATGCGCGAGGCGCGACGTCTCGATGCGACTGCCGTGCTGGTTGGAGATCGTTCCTACGTAGTCGAGCGTCCGCGCCGCGTTTGCCGCGCGCTGCAGCCACTGCGCCGCGTCCTGGGCCTGGACCGGTGCCGCGACCAGCACCGCCGCCAGCACGCTCGCGCGCAGAGGAGCGCGAATCGCGTCCCGGCCGGCGCGCAGCGGCGCCCCGATCGTGTCGCGCGCCGGTGCGCCGCGACTACGGGCGCGCATCCGGTTCGCTAGCGGCGACTGCGCGCAAATATGGGCGTGCGCCCTGAATGGCCGTCGACGGCGAATATTCCTGATGCGCGAGCAAATACTCGTTGTCGACCGCTCGCCGCGCGTCGGCGGCACGCACCAGCGCAGCCTGACGCGCCGCCATCATCGCCGTGTCCGGCGTAGGCATGGTCGACAACGCCACCCAGCCGACGACACTGACGGCTGCCACCGTCGCCGCCGCCGCGAGCGCCATGGCCGCGGGGGCTGGTCGCCGGCGCGGCGGCGCGAGCACCGTCGGTTCCGCCGCGAAGCGTTCGGCAAACCGGGCCGAGAATCCGGGTGTCGTCGCGCACGAACCGCGCAGCGACTCGCCGATCACGTGGTAGCACACCCACGTCGCGGTGCAATGCGTTTGACGCAAGCCGGCGCACACGGCGTCGACGCGCTCGGCGTCGAGCTCGCCATCGACCAGCAGCGAGATTTCCTCCGGCTTCGGCTCCGACGCACCAGCGCGGTGTGCGCCGGCATCAGCCTGGAATGTGCCCATCACCATCTCCGATCCTTGTCCGTCCCCAAAAGCGGCCGCAGCTCGGCCGCGATCGCTTCACGCGCCCTGAATATCCGGGAGCGCACCGTGCCAATCGGACAGTTCATCACGTTGGCAATCTCTTCGTAGCTCAACCCCTCGATCTCGCGCAGCGTGATCGCCGTGCGCAGATCTTCGGGCAACGCATCCATCGCCTTGTTGACGGTGTCTGCGATCTGCTTGCCGTGCATCTCGTCCTCGGGTGTCGCCGCATCGCGCAACTGCTCGGCGTCCTCGAAATTCTCAGCCTCCTCGTGATCAAACCCTGTCGACGTGGGCGCCCTCCGCCCCATCGCGACCAGATAATTCTTGGCCGTGTTGATCGCAATACGATACAGCCACGTGTAGAACGCGCTGTCGCCGCGAAACGATGGCAGCGCCCGGTACGCCTTGATGAACGCTTCCTGCGTCACATCTTCGACTTCTCCTGGGTCGCGCACCAGCCGCGACAACAGCCGTCCCAGCTTGCGCTGGTATTTCAGCACCAGCAGCTCGAATGCGCGCTTGTCACCGCGCTGCGCGCGCTCTACGAGCTGCTGATCTACTTCGCGGTCAGCCATCCGCGGGCGGTCCCTGTGTCATTGGTCTTTTCGCCGCACCACACAGGCGCAACGTCCGCCGGCAGTATAGCCGAGCGACCCGGCTGACCGGGACCCGCAGTGCGTTCGGCAGCCTGCAGCGCTAGACCGCTACAACACGCGGAAGTTCAAGCCCCCGCCACGCTTTCTCGCCCCGAGATTCGGCGCCTTTCAGCCTAGAGCGGCAAGCTTCACCATCGGTTCCACGTGCCCTGTCACCAGGCCCCGGTAATTGCGGATCTCGGGCCGCCGCCAGGCTTCGAGCGCGGCGCGGCGCGCATCGTCGAGCAGGCCGAGCTGGTCGAGGACGGCAACCGTCGCCGGGTGCAATCCGCGCGCATTGCCATCGGAGACCTTGAGCGCGATTCCCCATCCGGTGCTGCGTATTCCAAGCGCCTGTACGCCCTCCGCACCGACCTTGGTCACCCAGTCGCCGCCGCCGGCGCGCATGAGGGCGAGATCGTTGCGTCGCTCGCCCGACACCATCTCCGGATGCGAGCTCATCGCAGCTGCAAGGCGCAACGGCGCGGAACCGTAGCGCGAATCGTCGGTCTTGCCGGCGAGACGGGCGAAAGCGTAGGCGAGCCGCGAAAGCGGCACGGCATAGTTTGGCGCCGAGCACCCATCGATGCCGGCGATGAGGCTGGATTCATCGACCCCGCACAAGTGCGCAACCGCGCCGCGTATGGCCTGCTGCAGCGGGTGGTCGTAGGCGAGGTAGGTATCGATGCGCTCGTCGCAAAGGCGACAGTACGCGAGCATGCCGGCGTGCTTGCCCGAGCAGTTGTGCTGGAGCGGAGAAAAGACCGCGCCCGCCGGAGGCAACTGCTCGCGTGCAGTGTAGTACAACGGGGGGTGTACACCGCATTGCAGGTCGGAAGCACTGTTGCCCGCGCGCGCGAGCATGTCGGCGACCGCGTCGACGTGACGCGGCTCTCCCGAATGGCTCGCGCACAGCAGCGCCACTTGCGGCATCGAATAGCCCATGCGCTCGATTCCGCCCGCCGCCACGAACGGAACGGCCTGCAACGGCTTGAGTGCGCTGCGCGTAGTGGTGACGAATTCCGGATCGCCCGCCGAGTAGATGAGTCGTCCGCTGGCGTCGACCACCGCCACCGAGCCGTAATGCACGCTGTCGACGGCGTCGCCCCGGGTAACGCGCGCGAGCGCGACGTGCCCCGCGATCACGGGCGGCACGATCGCGGCCGGGCGGTCGTCATCATGCGAGGACGCTTCGGATCGACTCGAGCGCCGCAGGATCCTCGATCGTCGTGAGATCTCCCGGGTCGCGACCCTCGGCGAGCGCCTGGATCGTGCGCCGCAACAGCTTGCCCGAGCGAGTCTTGGGAAGCGACGCGACGAAATGCACGGCAGCCGGTCGGCCGATTGCGCCGAGCTCGCGGTCGACGGTGTCCATCACCTCGCGGCGCATCGCCGCCGCGGCATCAGCGTTGCCGACGCGCGCAGGGTCCTTCGCCACTGCGAAGGCGATCGGAACCTGGCCCTTGATCGCGTCGGCGATGCCAACTACCGCGACTTCGGCAATGCCGGCGTGCGCTTGTACGGCTTCCTCGATTTCGCGGGTGCCCAGGCGGTGCCCGGCGACGTTGATGACGTCATCGGTGCGTCCGAGCACGAAATAATAGCCATCGGCATCGCGTGTCGCCCAATCGAAGGTCGAATACACCTGCACGCCGGGGATGGTCGAGAAGTACGTCTGGACGAAGCGCTCGTCGTCGCCCCAGATCGTGCTCATGCATCCCGGCGGAAGCGGCGGAACCAGCGTCAGCACGCCTTTCTGGTCGGTGCCGACCTCCTTGCCGCTCGCCTCGTCGATCAGGCGAACGTCGTATCCGCACGATGCGAAGGACGGACTGCCGAACTTGCGCGGCGTATCCTCGATCCCAGGTTGCGCGGACAGAATGGGCCAGCCGCTCTCGGTTTGCCAATAGTTGTCGACGATCGCGACGCCGAGCGATTCCGACGCCCAGCGCGCCGTCGGCTCGTCGAGCGGTTCGCCGGCGAGGAACAGGTATCTCAGCCTGGAAAGATCGTGCTTTTTCATGAACGACGGATCCTGCTTCTTGAGCACGCGGATCGCCGTGGGCGAGCTGAACATGGAGCACACGCCGTAGCGCTCGACCAGCTCCCACCAGATGCCGGCATCGGGGCGGATCGGCAGCCCCTCGTACATGATGGTGGTCGAGCCATTGAGGAGCGGACCGTAGACGATGTAAGAGTGACCGACGACCCAGCCGATATCGCTGGTCGTGAACATCGTTTCTCCGGGCGCGACGCAAAAGATATCTCGCATCGATGCCGCCAGCGCTACCGCGTAGCCCCCGGTGTCGCGCTGCACGCCCTTGGGCTTCCCGGTGGTGCCCGACGTGTAGAGGATGTACGACGCTTCCGACGACTCGACCCATTCGCAGGGTACGCTCTCGCCGTCGTGCTTCGCGGCCAGCGTCGCGTAGTCGAGACTGCGTGCGGACGCGTGCGCAGGCGCCGCAGCAGATGCCGCATCGAGACCGCGGTCGACCACAATCACGTGCTGCGGCGGGTGTTTGGCTAGCCGCAGCGCGCCGTCGACCAGCGGACGATAGGGAATGACCTTGCCGCCGCGCATGCCGGCATCGGCGGTCACCATGACCTTCGGCCGTGCATCGTCGATGCGCGTCGCCAGGCTGGCGGCGGCAAAGCCACCGAACACCACCGAGTGGATCGCGCCAATGCGCACCGTGGCCAGCATCGCGAACACCGCTTCCGGGATCATCGGCATGTACAGCAGCACGCGATCGGCGCGGCCGACGCCGAGCGCACGCAGCATCGCGGCACAGCGATTGACCTCGTCGGCGAGCTGCGCGTAGGTATAGGTGCGCTGCTGCCCGGTCTCGGTGGAAATGAAGATCAGCGCCGGCTGCTGCGCGCGCTTCGCCAAGTGGCGATCAACGGCATTGTGGCAAAGGTTGGTGCGGCCGCCGACGAACCAGCGCGCGAACGGCGGACGGCTGAAGTCGAGCACCGCCGAAAAAGGCGTCTCCCATTCGATCAGCGCGGCGCGCTCGCGCCAGAATGCGTCTCGATGCGCGATCGAGCGGCGATGCGTTTGCTCGTAACTGGGCATGCGTGGTCTCCCCGGTGTGGCCCGAGCAACATAGCGCGCCGTCGCGAGCACGCCCTTGCGCAGGATCAACCCGGGGTCAGTTGCCCTCAGTTTCCCTCAGTTTCCCTCAGTTTCCTACCGGATCGGCGCCGATGCGAACGACGGTGCGCCCTCGGATCATGCCCTTGAGAAACGCGTCGAAGTGCGTGGGCAGCTCGTCGAAGTCGATGGTGCGCACCTTGGATTGCACGCGCGAGGGCTTCCACTCCTTGGCCAGCCGGTCCCACAGTTTCTGGCGCATCGGCATCGCGCCTTCCGAGCTGTTGATGCCCAGCAGCGCCACGCCGCGCAGGATGAACGGCATGACAGTCGTATTGAGCTTCACGTCGGCGGCGAGCCCGACGCTCGCGACGGTGCCCCACTGCTTCATGGTCGAGAGCATCCACGCCAGGTGGTCGCCACCCAGGTTGTCGATCGCGCCGGCCCACGTCGCCTTGCCCAGCGGCTTGATCGACGACAGGTCCAGGCTTTGCCGCGCCATGATCTCGGAGGCGCCGATCGACCGGAGATACGCCTCTTCCTCGGCCTTGCCGGTGAGCGCGACGACGTGATAGCCGATCTTGCTCAGGATGTCGATCGCAACGCTGCCCACGCCTCCGGTCGCGCCGTTGACGATCACCGGCCCATTCTCCGGCTTGAGCCCGTTGTGCTGCATGAGCTCGACCGCCAGCGCCGCTGTGTAGCCTGCAGTCCCCAGGGTCATCGCCTCGAACGCAGTCATGTCAGGAGAGCGGCGCACCACCCAGTCTGCCGGGACGCGGGCATATTCCGCGTAGCCGCCGTCGTGCGCGACGCCCATGTCATAGGCGTGGACGATGACCTTGTCGCCGTGGCGGAAGCGCGGATCGGCCGAGCTTTCCACCGTTCCCGCCATGTCGATCCCGGCGACGGTAGGGTATTTGCGCATGATCTTGCCGGCGCCGTTGTGCGACAACGCATCCTTGTAGTTGATGGTCGAATACTTGGTTCGCACCAGTACGTCGCCGGGGTCGAGGTCGGAAGGCGACATCTCGACAAAGCGGCTGCGAACGACGCCATCTTCCTGGAACGTGCGATAGGCCTTGAAATGCTGGACTTGCTGCATGGGTTTCTCCTCCTGAGTCAGACCGCCGCGGCGTCGCCGGACTCGTGCGGCAACGCCATGTATTCGCGAGTGCGCATTTCGACCAGGCGACTGACCGTGCGCGCGAACTCGTGGCTGTTGGGTCCTGCCACGTAGAGCTCAGCCTCCGGCACCGCCGCCGATACCAGCAACTTTACCCGATGATCGTAGAGCACGTCGACGAGCCAGGTGAAACGTCTGGCGGCGTTGGCCATGTCGGGCGTGAGCCGCGGCACGCCGGACACGATGACCACCGCAAAGCGGCGCGCGAGCTCCAGATAGTCGAGCTGAGAGCGGGGCCCTTCGCATAGCGTCGTGAAATCGAACCACACCACGCTACCCGCGCGCCGCCTGGCCTTGAGCGTACGCGATTCTATGGTCAGCCCCGGCGCGTCGTCGGCCGCCGAGCGCATGCGCTCGAACAGCGCGGAGAGCTCGGCGTCGGCGCTGCCGGCAGCTGCAACGATATACGCTTTGCTGTGCTCCAGCGCGCGCAATCGATAGTCGATCCCGGCATCGATCTCGACGATGTCGAGGCGCTCCTTGAGCAGTGCGATCGTGGGCAGGATAGCGTGTCGCTGCAGACCGTTGGGATAGAGATCGTCGGGCCGGTAGTTCGAGGTCATCACGAACACAACCCCGCGGTCGAATAGCGCGGTGAGCAAGCGGCCGAGAATCATCGCGTCGGCAACGTCGGAAACGTGGAACTCGTCGAAACAGATCACGCGGTTGCGGCGCGCGATGCGTGCGGCCACCGCGGCAAGCGGGTCTTCCATGCGCGCGAGCCCGCGCAGGTCGTCGTGCACCGCCTTCATGAACGCGTGAAAATGCACGCGCGCCTTGCGCCGGTAAGGCAGCGTCGTGAAAAATGCGTCCATCAGGAAGCTCTTGCCGCGGCCGACGCCGCCATGCAGGTAGACGCCGCGCGGCAGCTCAGGCGGGTTGAGCCAGCGCCGCAGCAGCGAGCGGCGCGCATTGCGGAATGCGATCAGCTCGTCATAGAGGCGCTCCAGGCGCGCGAGCGCGGCCTCCTGCGCCCGATCGAGCGTAACGGCGCGCCTGGCGAGCTGCGGGGCGAGCGCGGCTTGGAGCACGCCGCTTTTCGTGTGCGCTGCGCCGGTCGCTTCGGACGCCGCCATCGCTTCGCTGCGGAGTGCGTCGTTCACAGTCCGCAGCGGCGATCCGCGTCGCTCAAATGTTGAGCGTGCGCTTGTCGACCGCGAGCGCCGCCTCGCGCACCGCTTCCGACAGCGAAGGATGCGCATGGCATATGCGAGCGATGTCTTCGCTCGACGCGCCGAACTCCATGGCGACGACCCCCTCGGCGATGAGCTCGGAGACCATCGGGCCGATCGCGTGCATGCCCAGGATGCGGTCGGTTTTTGCGTCGGCGACGAACTTGACGAAGCCGCGCGTGTCGCCCATCGCGCGGGCGCGTCCGTTGGCCGTAAAAGGGAACGATCCCGCGCGATACGCGACGCCGGCGGCCTTGAGCTGCTGTTCCGTCTGTCCGACCCATGCGATCTCCGGCGACGTGTAGATCACCCACGGCACCGTGTTGAAGTCGACATGTCCGTGCTGGCCGGCGATGCGCTCGGCGACGGCGACGCCTTCGTCCTCGGCCTTGTGCGCGAGCATGGGGCCGCGCACGACGTCACCGATCGCCCATACGCCCGCGAGATTGGTCCGGCATTCATCGTCCACCGCCACGAAGCCGCGCTCGTCGAGCGAGAGCCCGATCTTGGCTGCGTTGAGTCCTGCGGTGTGCGGCACGCGGCCGATGGCGACGATCAGCTTGTCGAAGGTCGCCGATTTGGATTGTCCCGAGGCGTCGGCATACACGACGCTCACGGTCTTGGCGACGTCCACCTTGGTAATTTTCACGCCCAGCTCGATCGCCAGGCCCTGCTTGGCGAAAAGCTTGGCAGCCTCCTTCGCCAACTGCTCGTCGGCCGCGCCGAGAAACGCCGGAAGCGCTTCGAGAATAGTCACCTCGGACCCGAGCCGCCGCCAGACGCTGCCCATTTCCAGGCCGATGACACCGGCGCCGACGACACCAAGACGCTTCGGAACACTGGCGATCGCCAGCGCGCCGTCGTTATCGAGGATCAGCTTGTTGTCGAAGGGCGCGCCGGGCAGCGCGCGCGGCTTGGAACCGGTGGCGACGATGACGTTCTTCGCCGTCAGCGTTGCCGCCGATGCGCCAGTGATCTCGATCTCCCACGCGCCCGGCGCCCCGCCCGCGAAGCTGCCCATGCCGTGGAAGAAGGTCACCTTGTTCTTCTTGAACAGATAGAGGATGCCTTCGTTGTTCTGGCGGACTACCTTGTCCTTGCGCGCCAGCATGCGGTCGACGTCTATCGACAGTCCCTTGGCGTCGATGCCATGCTCGGCAAAGGCGTGTCCTGCGTGCTCGTAGTTTTCGGACGATTGAAGCAACGCCTTGGAGGGAATGCATCCGACGTTGGTGCACGTGCCGCCGGGCGCGGGCTTGCCGTCGGCGGTGCTCCAGTCGTCGATGCACGCGGTCGCGAACCCCAGCTGTGCGGCGCGTATGGCGGCGATGTACCCGCCGGGACCGCCGCCGATCACGACGACGTCGAAGTGCCGCTGGGCCGCCCCAGGGCGCTCGCCCCCTGGGGGGAGTGGCGCGCCGTGCCGTGCGGGGGGAGCATCCAAGTCGGCCATGGCGGGCTACAGATCCAGCAGCATGCGCGCCGGATCCTCCAGCGCTTCCTTGATCGCGACCAGCGACAGCACCGCTTCGCGGCCATCGATGATGCGGTGGTCGTAGGACTGCGCGAGATAGTTCATCGGCCGTACCACCACCTGACCGTTCTCGACCACCGCGCGGTCGCGCGTCGCGTGCACGCCGAGGATCGCCGACTGCGGTGGATTGATGATCGGCGTCGACAGCATCGATCCGAACACGCCGCCGTTGGAAATCGTGTACGTGCCGCCGGTAAGCTCTTCGACCGTGAGCTTGCCGTCCTGGGCACGCTTGCCGAACTCCGCGATCTGCATCTCGATCTCGGCGATGGAGAGCTGGTCGGCGTCGCGCAAAATGGGCACGACCAGACCCCGCGGGCTGCCCACCGCGATGCCGATATCGAAGTAGCCGTGATAGACGATATCGGTGCCGTCGATCGATGCGTTCACCGCAGGAAACTTTTTAAGCGCGTGCACCGCGGCCTTGACGAAGAATCCCATGAACCCGAGCTTGACCCCGTGCTCCCTCTCGAAGCGCTCCTTGTAGCGGTTGCGCAACTCGATGACCCCGGCCATGTTCACTTCGTTGAACGTGGTGAGGATGGCAGCCGTCGCCTGTGATTGCAGCAGCCGCTCGGCGACGCGCTGGCGCAGGCGCGACATCGGCACGCGCTGCTCGGGCCGCGATCCCAGGCTCACCGGCGTCGACACCGCCGGCGCTCGGGCGGCGGGCGGCGGCGCGGGTGCGGGCGCCGCGCTGCGGGCCTGAACCGCCTGCTGCACGTCGTCCTTGGTCACACGTCCGCCGCGCCCGCTGCCGGCAACCTCGCTCGCCGACATGCCCTGCTCTGCGAGCATCTTACGCGCTGCCGGCATCGCGGTTGCCCCCGGTCCCACCGCCGACGCCGGGTTCGCGGGGGGACTGGCCGCGGCGGCGCCGTGGCTGCGGGGGGAGGCGGCGACGCAGGCGCGGCAGTCGGCGCCGAAGGCGCGCTCGGACGAGCCGGAGCCGCAGCCGCGGGTGCCGCACCTGCTGCGGGTTGCGCCGACGAATCGATCACGGCGATGACTTCCTGCGCGGCGACGGTCGAACCATCGGGCTTGCGGATCTCGGTGATGACGCCCGCGGAGGGCGCCGGCAGCTCGAGCACCACCTTGTCGGTCTCGATGTCGATCAGGTTCTCGTCACGCTTGACCGCGTCGCCCGGCTTCTTGTGCCAATTGACCAGCGTCGCTTCGGTGATCGACTCCGGCAGCACCGGCACTTTGACTTCGATGAGCATCTTGGATCCTGTTTGCGGTTTCGCGTTGCGCGTGCGCTGCGCGCTTAGTGGGCTCTTAGTGGGCTGTCACCATCTCACCCGAGCCGAGCTTGGACGCGAACGCATCGAGCACGAGCTGATGCTGCTGCGCGAGATGCTTGGACATGTACCCGACCGCGGGCGAGGCGGATATCGGGCGGCCGGCGTACGCCAGCACCTGCGCGTCCGCGATGTCCGCACGCAGATAGGCGCGCAGACGATACCAAGCGCCCTGGTTCTGCGGCTCTTCCTGGCACCAGACGACTTCCCTGGCGGCGGGAAACTTGGCGACCTGGGCCTTGAAGTCCGCATGCGGAAACGGATACTGCTGCTCCAGACGAATGATCGCCATATCGGTGATCTTGTTGTCGCGGCGATACGCGGCGAGGTCGTAGTACACCTTGCCGCTGCAGACGATGATCGCGTCGCACCGATTTCGCGGCCACCTTCTCGGCATCACCGATGACGGTATGGAAGTGGCCGTCGGCGAGCTCCTCCAGCGTCGACACCGCCTCCTTGTGCCGCAGCAGGCTCTTCGGGCTCATCACGATCAGCGGCTTGCGGAAGTCGCGCACCATCTGCCGCCGCAACAGGTGGTAGATCTGCGCCGGCGTGCTCGGCACGCAGACCTGCATGTTGTGCTCCGCGCACAACTGCAGATAGCGCTCGGGCCGCGCCGACGAGTGCTCGGGGCCCTGTCCTTCGTAGCCGTGCGGCAGCAGCAGCGTCAGCCCGCAGACTCGGCCCCACTTCACTTCGCCCGCGGCGATGAACTGATCGACCACCACCTGCGCGCCGTTGGCGAAGTCGCCGAACTGCGCTTCCCAGACGACCAGCTTGTTCGGCTCCGAGGTCGAGTATCCGTATTCGAATCCGACGCACGGCCGCTTCCGACAGCACCGAGTCGATGACGTCGAAGTCGGGCTGGCCTTCGCGGATGTGCTGCAGCGGAATCCAGGTACCCGCATCCCACTTCTCGCGG
This sequence comes from uncultured beta proteobacterium, assembly GCA_963816915.1. Lineage (GTDB taxonomy): Bacteria > Pseudomonadota > Gammaproteobacteria > Burkholderiales > Casimicrobiaceae > PALSA-1003. The sequence goes on along the minus strand of CAWFMK010000001.1, from coordinate 251,720 downwards.
TTCTGGTCGTGCAGCACCGCATGGCGGTGCGAGAAGGTGCCGCGCGCCGAATCCTGTCCGGACAGGCGCACGCCGAAGCCCTGGTCGAGCAGCGATCGCGTAAGCGAGCGTCTCGCCCATGCCCCAGTCGAGCGGCAGCTCGCCCTCGCCCATCGCGCGCCGGTCGGCGATGACTTTCTCGACGCGCGGATGAAGCTTGAAGTTGTCCGGCAGCGTCAGTCACCTTTTGCGCGAGCGTCTTCAGCCGCTTCATCGGCATGCGCGTGTCGGCGTTGTCGGTCCAGTGCTTGCCGACGAAACGCCCCCAGTCCACCGCGAACGGCGGCTTGTAGTTGGACAGGATCGTGGTGTTGGTGTGATAGCCCTTGTCCATCGCGTTGCGATAGGTCTCGATCATCGCCTCAGCCTCGGCAGAGGTGACCACGCCTTCCTCGACGAGGCGCTGCGCGTAGAGCGCACGCGTGCCCGGATGCTGCGTGGATGCTCTTGTACATGAGCGGCTGCGTGATCATCGGCTCGTCGGCTTCGTTGTGACCCTGCCGGCGGAAGCACACCAGGTCGATGAACACGTCCTTGTCGAACTTCTGGCGGAAGTCGATCGCGATCTCGATCGCGAGCAGGCACGCCTCCGGGTCGTCGCCATTGACGTGGAAAATCGGCGCCTCGACCATTTTCGCGACGTCGGTGCAATACAGCGTGCCGCGCGTATCGCGCGGGTCGGACGTGGTGAAGCCGATCTGGTTATTGACGACGATGTGGATCGTGCCGCCGGTGCGGTAGCCGCGCGTCTGCGACAGGTTGAGCGTTTCCTGCACGACTCCCTGCCCGGCGATCGCCGCGTCGCCGTGGATCAGCACCGGCATGACCTGGTCGCAGGTCGGGTCGCGCCGGCGATCCTGCCGCGCGCGTACCGAGCCCTCGACCACCGGATCGACGATCTCCAGGTGCGACGGATTGAACGCGAGTGTCAGGTGCATCGGACCGCCCGGCGTGACCACGTCGGACGAAAATCCCTGGTGGTACTTGACGTCGCCGGCCGAAAGGTCCGCAGCGGCTTTGCCCTCGAACTCCGCGAACAGGTTGGCGGGCATCTTGCCCAGCGTATTGACCAGCACGTTGAGGCGGCCACGGTGCGCCATGCCGATCACCATCTCCTGGACGCCGGCGCCGCCCGCCTTCTGGATGAGGTGATCGAGCATCGGAATCATGGTGTCGCCGCCCTCGCCCGAGAAGCGCTTCTGCCCGACGTACTTGGTTCCGAGATAGCGCTCCAGCGTTTCCGCGGCTGTGAGGCGCTCGAGGATATGCTTCGCTGAATTCCGGAGCGTACGACGGGCGCGAGCGCAGCGGCTCGATGCGCTCCTGGATGAAGCGCTTTTGCGGCGTGTCGGCCATGTACATGTACTCGGTGCCGAAGGTGCCGCAGTAGGTCTCGCTCCAGCGCCAGGATGAGGTCGCGCAGACGCATGCGATCCTGTCCCGGAGGATTCCCCTTGAATGACCCGATGTCGAACTCGGTGTCGAAGTCGGCGTCGCTGAAGCCGTAGGTCGACACGTCGAGATCGGCGATGTAGCGCTTTTCCTGACGCTTCAGCGGGTCGAGGTCGGCGTGCAGCATGCCCAGCGTGCGGAACTTGCTGATCAGGCGCAGCACCAGCACCTGCTTGTGCATCGCCTGCGCGTCGACCATGCCGCCGGCGAGCTTGCGATTCTTGGCGAGCTGGATGAACGACTCGACCACCGGCGCGTGCGCGACGTCGTGCGCATCGCCGCGCAGCCGAATCGAAATACGCGCGCCAGTCGGCGCCGACGGCGTCCGGGTTCGACAGGTAGGCTTCGTACTGCTCCTCGATGAAACGGCGCGTTGCCGCCGAAAAGCGTGGTCGTCTGCTCGTAGTCTTGCATCATGGACATGGTGTCTACCCTTTAGATGAGGGATGATCGCCGCGATTCAAGCGCGCAGCCTCAGCGCTTGGCCATCGGCGGGACGTCGCGCCGCACGGCACCAGTGTAGAGCTGGCGCGGACGGCCGATCTTCTGGTCGGGATCCGAGATCATCTCGTTCCACTGCGCGATCCAGCCGACGGTGCGCGCCAGCGAGAAGATAGCGGTGAACAGGCTGACCGGAATACCCAGCGCGCGCTGCACGATGCCGGAATAGAAATCGACGTTCGGATAGAGCTTGCGCTGCACGAAGTAGTCGTCCTCCAGCGCAATCTTCTCCAGCGCCATCGCCAGCTTGAACAACGGATCGTCGTGCAGGCCGAGATCCTCGAGAACCTCGTAGCACGTCTCGCGCATCAGCTTCGCGCGCGGATCGTAGTTCTTGTAGACCCGGTGGCCGAAGCCCATGAGCTTGACGCCGGAATTCTTGTCCTTCGCGCGCTTGATGAAATCGCGGAATCTTGGACACGTCGCCGATCTCCGTCGAGCATGTTGAGCGCCGCTTCGTTGGCGCCGCCGTGCGCCGGTCCCCACAGGCAGGCGATGCCCGCCGCGATGCACGCGAACGGGTTCGCGCCTGACGATCCCGCCAGGCGGACGGTCGACGTCGACGCGTTCTGCTCGTGATCGGCGTGCAGGATGAAAATGCGGTCCAGCGCGCGCACCAGCACGTCGTTGATCTTGTACTCCTCGCACGGCACCGAGAACATCATGCGCATGAAGTTCGCCGTGTAGCCGAGCTCGTTGCGCGGGTACACGAACGGCTGGCCCATCGTGTACTTGTAGCACATGGCCACCAGCGTCGGCAGCTTGGCGATCAGGCGGATCGCCGAGACGTGCGCGATGGTGGGCGTCGGTGATGTCGAGCGAGTCGTGATAGAACGCGGACAGCGAGCCGACGACGCCGACCAGCATCGCCATCGGATGCGAGTCGCGACGAAAGCCGCGAAAGAACTGGCTCATCTGCTCGTGCACCATCGTGTGCTGCGTGACGTTGCGCACGAAGTCCGCCTTGCTGCCAGCGTCCGGCAGCTCGCCTTGCAGCAGCAGGTAGCACACCTCGAGGAAGTCGCACTGCACCGCCAACTGCTCGATCGGGTAGCCGCGATAGAGCAGCTCGCCCTTGTCGCCGTCGATGTACGTGATCTTGGACACGCACGCCGCGGTCGACATGAAGCCCGGGGTCGTAGGTGAAGCGGCCGGTCTTGGCGTACAGCGAACGGATGTCGACCACCTCCGGGCCGATGGTTCCGGGGAGGATCGGGAAGGTGATGGCAGGCGAGTCCGTCGCTGAAACTGAGGGTTGCGGTTCGGTCGGTCATGGCGTCGTGCTCCAGGCGGCAATCGTCATCGGGCCACGTCGTTCGCAACTGCGTGCGGCCCGCGCTAGTCTCAGATGGCTCTCAACTGCTCGACCAGCGGTGCGATGACCGCGCGTCGGCGGGCTCTTGCGGCCCGACAGCAAATCCCACAGCTCGTTGTCGCTCAACTCAAGCAGCGCGTCCAGCGCGACGACCTCGGCTTGCTGATCGCTGCTCCTCGCGCATCGAGAAATCGGGTCAGGATCAGATCGTTCTCCAGCATGCCGCGCCGGCAGCGCCAGCGAAGGCGGTTCTGCATCGTCGCATCGATGGCGTCCATTGCGTCGCTCAGACCGCGCGCTTCACCATGAGCTCGCGTGATCTTGCCGATCGCCGCGCGTCGGATTGAGGCCCTTCGGACAGACGTCGACGCAATTCATGATCGTGTGGCAGCGAAACAGCCGGTACGGGTCCTCGAGATTGTCGAGCCGCTCGCTGGTCGCCTGGTCGCGCGAGTCGGCGATGAAGCGGTACGCCGCGAGCAGCCCGGCGGGGCCGACGAACTTGTCCGGGTTCCACCAGAACGACGGGCACGCGGTCGAGCAGCACGCGCACAGGATGCACTCGTACAGGCCGTCGAGCTCGCTCGCGCTCGGCGGGCGACTGCAGGCGCTCCTTTTCGGGCGGCGGCGTGTCGTTGACCAGGTACGGCTTGATCGAATGGTACTGCTTGAAGAACTGGCTCATGTCGACGATCAGATCGCGGATCACCGGCAGCCCCGGCAGCGGCCGCAGCTCGACCGGCTCCTTGAGCTCGCGCAGGTTGGTGATGCAGGCGAGGCCGTTCTTGCCGTTGATGTTCATCGCGTCGGAGCCGCACACGCCCTCGCGGCACGAGCGGCGGAACGACAGCGTGTCGTCCTGCGCCTTCAGCCGGATCAGCGCGTCGAGCAGCATCCGGTCGTGCGGATCGAGCGCGACGTCGTAGTCCTGCATGCGCGGCTTGGCGTCCTTGTCCGGATCGTAGCGGTAGACGCGAAATTTCATCTGATGTCCAGCGTCTCAGTAGTGCGCGTCTTCGGCGGGAACGACTCGACCGTCATCGGCTTCAGGTGCACCGGCTTGTAGTCAGGCGGTTGCCGTCGCGATACCACAGCGTGTGCTTGAGCCAGTTGCGCGTCGTCGCGCTCGGGATAATCGCTGCGCGCCTGCGCGCCGCGCGACTCCTGCCGCGCCAGCGGCCGAGACGATCGTCGCCTTCGCGGTCTCGATCAGATTGTCGAGCTCGAGCGCTTCGACGCGCGCGGTGTTGAACGTCTTGCTCTTGTCCTTGATCGCGATGCGCATCGCGCGCTGCTCGAGCTCGCCGATCTTGGTCGACACCTTCGCTCGAGCAGCGCCGCGTTGCGGAACACGCCGCAATGCGCCTGCATCGACTTGCGCAGGTCCGCGGCCACGTCGGATACGCGCTCGCCGCTGGTGGCGCTGTCGAGACGCGCAAGCCGCGCCAGCGAGGCGTCACCGGCATCGCGTGGCAGCGGCTTGTGCTCGCGTCGCTGCAGCTGCAGGTCGACGACGTGGTTGCCGGCGGCGCGGCCGAACACGAGCAGGTCGAGCAGCGAGTTGGTGCCGAGCCGGTTGGCGCCGTGAACCGACACGCAGGCGCATTCGCCGATCGCATAGAAACCGTTGACGATCGCGTTGGGGTCGCCGCCGCTTGGGCGCGACCACCTGGCCGTGAATATTGGTCGGGATGCCGCCCATCTGGTAGTGGATCGTCGGCACGACCGGGATCGGCTCCTTGATCGGATCGACGTTGGCGAACTTGATCGCGATCTCGCGAATCGACGGCAGCCGCTTGTTGATCACTTCCGGGCCGAGATGATCGAGCTTGAGCAGCACGTAGTCCTTGTTCGGACCGCAGCCGCGGCCCTCCTTGATCTCCTGGTCCATCGAGCGCGAGACGACGTCGCGCGAGGCAAGATCCTTGAGATTGGGCGCGTAGCGCTCCATGAAGCGCTCGCCGTTGCAGTTGAGCAGGATGCCGCCCTCGCCGCGCACGCCTTCGGTGATCAGCACGCCCGCGCCGGCGACGCCGGTCGGGTGGAACTGCCAGAACTCCATGTCCTCGAGCGGGATGCCGGCGCGCGCCGCCATGCCCAGCCCGTCGCCGGTGTTGATGAAGGCGTTGGTGCTGGCGGCGAAGATGCGTCCGGCGCCGCCGGTGGCGAACAGCGTCGCCTTCGCCTGCAGGATCATGACGTCGCCCGTTTCCATCTCCAGCGCGACCACGCCGAGCACGTCGCCGTCGGCGTCGCGGATCAGGTCGAGCGCCATCCATTCGACGAAGAACTGCGTGCGCGCGCGCACGTTGCGCTGGTAGAGCGTGTGCAGCATCGCGTGGCCGGTGCGATCGGCGGCCGCGCAGGCGCGCTGGATCGATTTCTCGCCGAAATTCGCCGAGTGGCCGCCGAACGGCCGCTGGTAGATCGTGCCGTCGGCATTGCGGTCGAACGGCATGCCGAAGTGCTCGAGCTCGTAGACGACCTGCGGCGCCATCTTGCACATGTATTCGATCGCGTCCTGGTCGCCGAGCCAGTCGGAGCCCTTGATCGTGTCGTACATGTGCCAGAGCCAGTTGTCCTCGCCCATGTTGCCGAGCGAGGCGCCGATGCCGCCCTGCGCCGCCACCGTGTGCGAGCGCGTCGGAAATACCTTGGACAGCACCGCGACCGAGAGCCCGGCTTCGGCGAGCTGCAGCGACGCGCGCATGCCCGCGCCGCCGGCGCCGACGACGATCGCGTCGAACTTGCGGACCGGCAACGTCATCAGCCGACCCCCACGCTTGCGACGTTCGCCGCTGCGCTGCCCCCTGAGGGGGAGCAATGATCGCCTGGGGACGGCCCCGCGGCGCTCACGTGCGTCCCCACAGGATCTGCGACCATCCACGCGGCGTACGCCGACCAGCGCCAGCACGGTCAGCACCTCGAGCGCCAGGCGTAGCGCGGTCGGCTTGATGTAGTCCATCCAGATGTCGCGCATGCCGATCCACGCGTGCCAGAGCAGCGCGAGCGCGAACAGCAGCGTGGCGAGCCGGAAGGCCGTCCGCGCGAACAGCGCCTGCCACCCGGCGTAGTCGATGCCGCCGTGGTAGAGCACGATGGCCAGCACCAGCAGCGTGTACAGCGACCATGACGACCGCGGTGACCCGCTGCACGAGCCAGTCGAGCCAGCCGTAGTGCGCGCCGACGACGGTGCGGCCTCACCATAGCCGCGCACCGATGATCAGCGTCAGCGCGAGGCTGACCGCGAGCACGATGACGCTCGACTGGCGCGCCGGCTTGAGGTCGATGCCCTTGTCGAGGTCGAGCAGAAGGTAGCGGATGCCGGCGCAGAAATGATGGAGGTACGCCCAGACCAGCCCGATCAGCACGAGCTTGGCGAGCGGATTGGCGAACAATGACTTGAGGCTCGGCGAATGCGTCGGCGAAGCTCAGGCTTTGCTGGAGCGCGTAGAGAGCGAGCGGAATGCCGACAAGAACAGCAGCGCGAGCGCCGCTGATCCGGTGCAGGATCGACACGAGCCCGGGCAGCGGCAGCCGGATCTGCACCAGATTGAGGTAGACCGGGCGCGGCTTGATCAAGGGTTGCTCGCCAGAAACGTCGGTAGGGCGGTCGCGAAATCCGGAAGCCGACGGCAAGCCGGTCGCAACGGACCAGTTCACCGCATCTCGCGCACGGTGCGCTCAAGACAAATTATAGCGCGATTCGGCGCACGCCTCGCCAGACGCGAGCTCAGCCGCAACTCGTTGACATAGGCGTGACGCCGCGTCGTGCACAGGCCGCGCCGCCATTCGACCGGACGGTCGCCATAAGTGAAGGTCACGCGCTCGACCGCCAGCAGCGGCTCGCCGGTTGCGCACGCGAAGCAGCGACGCGGTCGCGGCGTCGGCGGCGATCGCCGTCACGCTGCTCCTGCGCCCTGCAGCATGCGCACGCCGAACTGGGTTTCGAAGAAACTGTACATCGAGCCGCGATAGGCCTCGACGCGCGCCCGGGTCAGCCCGCGTGAACAGCGCCGCGGGCAGCATGATCTCGTCGAGCACCACCGGCTCGCCCGAGAACTCGAGCACGCGGCGCAGCGACGATCACGGCATCGCCGCTGCGCAGCGCGAGCAGCCGCGCGACCTCGGCGGACGCCTTGCCGCGCCGCACGTCGAGCAGCCGGCTCGCCGGATACTCGTCGATCGCCGTCGTTGCGGCGGATGCGCAGGAACCGGAACAGCGACGTCTTTTCCTCGGTGTGCGTGGCGACGAACGTGCCCTTCCCCTGCCGGCGGACGACGAGATTGTCGGCGGCGAGCGCGTCGATCGCCTTGCGCACCGTGCCCTGCGACACGCCGAAGCGCGCGGCGAGCTCGATCTCGCTGGGGATCGCCTCGCCGGGCGCCACTCGCCCGCCTCGAGGCTCGCCACCAGCAGCGCCTTGATCTGCAGGTACAGCGGCTGGAACGGCAGGTGCCGCCTGGGCGAGCTGGAGCATGACAGCGGCCTGAAGATGGGGCGGCGGTGCCGGCTCGCTGCATCGCTGAATCTTATATCATATATCTTATATAAGAGTTAATTGACAGCGAGCCGGCAGCGCCTTTAGATCATCGACTGTCGACGGTCGCGCCGACGCCTGCGTCGCGTGCCGCCGCGCCCTCACGACTCCGCGACCATCGCCCGTCCAGGAGTTCTCGATGAAAAAGCCCGTTCGCGTTGCCGTCACCGGCGCCGCCGGCCAGATCGGCTACAGCCTGCTGTTCCGCATCGCCAACGGCGAAATGCTCGGACGCGATCAGCCGGTCATTCTGCAGCTGCTCGAGCTGCCGATCGACAAGGCGCAGGCCGCGCTCAAGGGCGTGATGATGGAGCTCGAGGACTGCGCGTTTCCGCTGCTCGCCGGCATGAGCGGCAGCGGCGACCCGAAGGTCGCGTTCAAGGACGCCGACATCGCGATGCTCGTCGGCGCGCGGCCGCGCGGTCCGGGCATGGAGCGCAAGGACCTGCTGCTCGAGAACGCGAAGATCTTCATCGAGCAGGGCAAGGCGCTCGACGCTGTCGCAAGCCGCGGCGTCAAGGTGCTGGTCGTCGGCAATCCGGCCAACACCAACGCCTACATCGCGATGAAGTCGGCGCCCGGCCTGCCGCCGAAGAACTTCACCGCGATGCTGCGCCTCGACCACAATCGCGCGCTGTCGCAGCTCGCGGCCAAGATCGGGCAAGCCGGTCGGCTCGATCGAAAAACTGATCGTCTGGGGCAACCACTCGCCGACGATGTATCCCGACTATCGCTTCGCCACCGCCGATGGCGCAGTCGCTGAAGGACGCTGATCAACGACGAGAACTGGAACCGCACCGTGTTCCTGCCGACGGTCGGCAAGCGCGGCGCGGCGATCATCGAGGCGCGCGGGCTGTCGTCCGCCGCGTCGGCGGCCAACGCCGCCGATCGATCACGTCCGCGACTGGATCCTGGGCAGCGCAGGCAAGTGGGTGACGATGGGTGTCCCGTCGGACGGCAGCTACGGCATCCCGAAGGACGTCATGTACGGCGTTCCCGGTGACCACGGCGAACGGCGAATACACGCGCGTCGCAGGGCCTCGACGATCGACGCGTTCTCGCGCGAGAAGATGGACGCGACGCTGAAGGAGCTCGAGGAAGAGCGCGCCGGCGTCGCGTCGCTGCTGGGCTAGCGCGTGCACTCGCACGCGAAGCCGGTGCGGCGATGAGCGCGACCATGCCGCCGGGGCGCGTTTTCGCGCGGCGCTCGCAGGCCGAGAAGCCGCTGCAGGTGCCGGGCGCGATCTGCGCCTATCACGCGCATCCTCGCCGAGAAATCCGGCTATCAGGGCGATCTATCTCTCGGGCGGCGGCGTCGCCGCCGGATCGCTGGGCGTTCCCGACCTCGGCATCTCGACGCTCGACGACGTGCTGACCGACGTGCGCCGCATCACCGACGCCTGCGTCGCTGCCGCTGCTGGTCGACGTCGACACCGGCTTCGGCGCGTCGCGCGTTCAACGTCGCGCGCACGGTGAAGTCGCTGATCAAGTTCGGCGCGGCGGCGATGCACATCGAGGACCAGGTCGGCGCCAAGCGCTGCGGCCACCGGCCGAACAAGGAGCTCGTCTCGCACGGCCGAGATGGTCGACCGCATCAAGGCGGCCGTCGACGCGCGCACCGATCCCGATTTCGTCGATCATGGCGCGCACCGACGCGCTCGCGGTCGAGGGCCTCGACGCGGCGATCGACCGCGCCGGCGCCTGCGTCGAGGCCGGCGCCGACATGATCTTCCCGGAAGCGATGACCGAGCTCGCGATGTACCGGCGCTTCGCCGACGCGGTCAAGGTGCCGGTGCTGGCCAACATCACCGAGTTCGGCGCGACGCCGCTGTTCACCGTCGACGAGCTGCGCGGCGCCGGCGTCGCCATCGCGCTCTACCCGCTGTCGGCGTTCCGCGCGATGAACAAGGCGGCGCTCGAGCGTCTACTCAGGCGCTGCGCCGCGACGGCACGCAGCAGAGCGGTCGTCGACACGATGCAGACGCGCGCGGAGCTCTACGACTACCTCGGCTATCACGCCTACGAAGCAGAAGCTCGACGCGCTGTTCGCCAAGGCGCAATGAGCGCGCATCCATCGACCGGACAACGAGCATCGAACGACGACCGCAGCCACCGCGCCCGTCAAGCCGAAGAAATCGGTCGCGCTTGTCCGGCGTCGTCGCCGGCAACACCGCGCTGTGCACGGTCGGCCGCACCGGCAACGACCTGCACTATCGCGGCTACGACATCCTCGACATCGCCGACACCTGCGAATTCGAGGAGATCGCCTACCTGCTGGTGCACGGCAAGCTGCCGACGCCGCCGAGCTCGCCGCCTACAAGACGAAGCTGCGGGCGCTGCGCGGCATTCCGGCGCGCGGTCAAGGTCGTGCTCGAGCAGATTGCCCGCGAGCGCGCACCCGATGGACGTGATGCGCACCGCCGTGTCCGCGCTGGGCACGCGCGCTGCCGGAGAGGGACGACCACGGCACCGCGGGCGCGCGCGACATCGCCGACCGCCTGATGGCGTCGCTCGGCTCGATGCTGCTCTACTGGTATCACTGGACCCACAACGGCGGCGCATCGACGTCGAAACCGACGACGATTCGATCGGCGGCCACTTCCTGCATCTGCTGCACGGCAAGCGCCGTCGCCGGCGTGGGTGCGCGCGATGCACACCTCGCTCATCCTCTACGCCGAGCACGAGTTCAACGCGTCGACGTTCACCGGCCGCGTGATCGCCGGGCACCGGCTCCGACATGTATTCGGCGATCACCGGCGCGATCGGCGCGCTGCGCGGGCCGAAGCACGGCGGCGCCAACGAAGTCTCGTTCGAGATCCAGAAGCGCTACGAGACGCCGGACGAGGCCGAGGCCGACATCCGTCGCCGCGTCGAGGCGCAAGGAAGTCGTCATCGGCTTCGGTCATCCGGTGTACACGATCGAGCGATCCGCGCAACAAGGTCATCAAGGACGTCGCGCGCACGCTGTCGGTCGCACGCGCGGCGACATGAAGATGTTCGAGATCGCCGAGCGCCTCGAGACGGTGATGTGGGACGCCAAGAAGATGTTCGCCAACCTCGACTGGTACTCGGCGGTCAGCTATCACATGATGGGCGTGCCGACCGCGATGTTCACGCCGCTGTTCGTGATCTCGCGCACCTCGGGCTGGGCCGCGCACGTGATCGAGCAGCGCACGGACGGCAAGATCATCCGCCCTGGCGCCAACTACATCGGTCCCGAGGACCAGGAATTCGTGCCGCTGGCTCAGCGGCCATAACGGAGCATCTGCCATGAACCGAACCATCCGCACTCTTTGCATGGCGATATTCCTCGCGACGCTGTCGGGTGCGCACTCGCAGCTCGTGATGGCGCAGGGCAGCGTGGGTGCGGCGGCGACAGGACGCGCGATCGGCGATCCGGTCCCGCCCGACGCCGTCGGCGCGGCGACGCTCGCGAGCGATCACTGGCTTGCGGTGCTCGACGCCGGCAATTTCGGCGACAGCTGGAAGGGCGCCGCCGAGGTGTTCAAGCTCGGGGTGAGCGAAGCCGACTGGATCAGCCAGCTGGAAGATATGCACTCGAAACTGGGCAAGACGACGATGCGCGAGCTAAAGAATACCCAATTCTCCACGACGCTGCGCGGCGCGCCGTCGACGGGCGAATACGTGACCATCTCGTATCTCACCAAGTTCGCCAATGCGCCTCTCGCGAGCGAGACGCTGATCGTGAGCAAGGAAGCGGACGGCGAATGGCGCATCGCCGGTTACAACATCGGAAAGGCGCCGGAAAAATAAGCATCGTCATCGCGAAAGGCGCAGAGTTCCTTCATGTCCGCTCCCATTTCCAACGTCCGTCCCAAGCCCGACAAGGTTCTCGTCGACATCGCCGACTACGCGGCGAGCTACAAGATCACGAGCAAGGAAGCCTACGACACCGCGCGCAACTGCCTGATCGACACGCTGGGCTGCGGCCTCGAGGCGCTGTCCTATCCGGCCTGCACCAAGCTGCTGGGGCCGATCGTGCCGGGCACCGATCGTGCCGCAACGGCGCCAAGGTGCCGGGCACGCAGTTCCAGCTCGACCCGGTGCAGGCGGCGTTCAACATCGGCGCGATGATCCGCTGGCTCGACTTCAACGACACCTGGCTCGCCGCCGAATGGGGCCATCCGTCCGACAATCTCGGCGGCATCCTCGCCACCGCCGACTGGCTGTCGCGCAACGCGGTCGCCGCGGGCAAGGCGCCGCTGACGATGAAGGACGTGCTGACCGCGATGATCAAGGCGCACGAGATCCAGGGCGTGCATCGCGCTCGAGAACAGCTTCAACCGCGTCGGCCTCGATCACGTGGTGCTGGTCAAGGTCGCGTCGACCGCGGTCGTCGCGGCAATGCTCGGCCTCTCGCGCGACGAGATCATCAACGCGGTGTCGCTGGCGTGGGTCGACGGCCAGAGCCTGCGCACCTATCGCCACGCGCCGAACACCGGCTCGCGCAAGAGCTGGGCGGCCGGCGACGCGACGGCGCGCGCGGTGCGCCTCGCGCTGATGGCGCCAAGGGCGAGATGGGCTATCCGTCGGTGCTGACCGCCAAGACCTGGGGCTTCTACGACGTGCTGTTCAAGGGCAACCCGTTCAAGTTCCAGCGCCCGTACGGCAGCTACGTGATGGAGAACGTGCTGTTCAAGATCTGCTTCCCGGCCGAATTCCACGCGCAGACCGCGGTCGAATGCGCGATGCAGCTGCATCGCGCAGGTGAAGGACCGCATCGACGAGATCAAGAAGATCACCATCCGCACGCACGAGTCGGCGATCCGCATCATCGACAAGAAGGGCCCGCTCGACAACCCCGCCGACCGCGACCACTGCATCCAGTACATGGTGGCGGTGCCGCTCCTCTTCGGCCGGCTGACCGCCGCCGACTACGAGGACGCGGTCGCGACCGATCCGCGCATCGACGCGCTTGCGCGCGAAGATGGTCTGCGTCGAGGACAAGCAGTTCTCGCAGGATTATCTCGATCCGGACAAGCGCTCGATCGCCAATGCGATCACCGTCGAGTTCAACGACGGCACGCAAGCTCAAGGAAGTCGTCGTCGAATATCCGATCGGCCATCGCCGCCGTCGCAAGGAAGGCATTCCGGTGCTGGTCGAGAAGTTCAGGACCAACCTCGCGCGGCGTTTCCCGGCGAAGCAGCAGCGCGCGATCCTCGAGCGTGCGCTCGACGCCGCAGCGCTCGAAGCGACGCCGGTGCACGAATTCGTCGACCTGTTCGTTATCTGACCTTTCTTAACGATAACTCAGGAGACACCATGCAAGCTTGCCCAACCATCCGGCACCTCGGCATGGTCATCGCGCTGGCCTGCAGCCGGCGCGGCGTTCGCCGCCGAGCCGCCCGTGCTCAAGTCGGGGCTGTGGGAGGTCACCCGCGTCGGCGGTGGTCCACAGCCCGAACGCAAGGGACTGACCACGATGTGCCTCGACGAATCGGTGCAGGCGCAGATGCGTGAGTTCGGCATGGGCGCTGCCAAGGAAATGTGCTCGCAGACCGACCGCAATGTCGACGGCAACAGGATGACCGTGACGGCGACGTGCAAGCTCGGCCCGACGACGATGAAGACGGTCTCGGTCATGACCTTCGCCGGCAACACGGCGTATCACATGGAAGGAACCGCGACCTACGATCCGCCGATGGTGAACATGAAGGAAAGCAAGACCACGGTCGACGCCAAGTGGATCGGTGCCTGCCGGCCTGGACAGCAGCCCGGCGACGTGACGCTCGAGACGGGCAGACGATCAACATGAAGCAGATCATGCAGAAGAAGTAATCGCGACCTAACGTCCGGCGCCCGCACCGGGCGCGCCCCGCCGACGCACCAGCAACGAAAGGCCTTCCATGACGCACAATCTGTTCGACTCCCGCCAGCAATTCACAATCGCTTCGGGCGCGACGGGGCACTACTATTCGCTGCCCGCGCTCGAGCACGCCGGCCTGGGCAAGATCTCGCGGCTGCCGGTGTCGATCCGCATCGTGCTGGAAAGCGTGCTGCGCAACTGCGACGGCAAGAAGGTCACCGAAGAGCACGTGCGGCAGCTCGCCGGACTGGGCGCCGACCGCGGCGCGCACCGAGGAGATTCCCTTCGTCGTCGCGCGCGTCGTGCTGCAGGACTTCACCGGCGTGCCGCTGCTGTGCGATCTCGCCGCGATGCGCGGCGTCGCCGCGCGGATGGGCAAGAACCCGAAGGTGATCGAGCCGCTGGTGCCGGTGGACCTGGTCGTCGACCACTCGGTGCAGGTCGACCATTACGGCACGCCGCAACGCGCTCGACCTCAACATGAAGATCGAGTTCCAGCGCAACGGCGAGCGCTACAAGTTCATGAAGTGGGGCATGCAGGCGTTCGACACGTTCAAGGTCGTGCCGCCCGGCATCGGCATCGTGCACCAGGTCAACCTCGAGTACCTGGCGCGCGGCGTGCACCACAAGGATGGCGTCTACTACCCCGACTCGCTGGTCGGCACCGACTCGCACACGACCATGATCAACGGCATCGGCGTGGTGGCGTGGGGCGTGGGCGGCATCGAGGCCGAGGCCGGCATGCTCGGACAGCCGGTCTACTTCCTCACGCCCGACGTCGTCGGCGTGCACCTGACGGGCCGCCTGCAGCGAAGGCGTGACCGCGACCGACCTGGTGCTCACCGTCACCGAGATGCTGCGCAAGGCCAAGGTCGTCGGCAAGTTCGTCGAGTTCTTCGGCGACGGCGCCGCGTCGCTCGCCGTGCCCGATCGCGCGACCATCGGCAACATGGCGCCGGAATACGGCGCGACGATGGGCTTTTTCGCGGTCGACGACAAGACCGTCGACTACCTGACCAAGACCGGACGCACCGCCGACGGAAATCGACGCCTTCGAGGCGTACTATCGCGCGCAGGGCATGTTCGGCATGCCCGCCGCGGGCGCGATCGACTACTCGCAGACGCTCGAACTCGACCTCGGCAGCGTCGTGCCGAGCCTCGCGGGCCCGAAGCGCCCGCAGGACCGCATCGACGCTCCGCAAGATGAAGGACTCGTTCAACACGCTGTTCTCCAAGCCGGTCGCCGACAACGGCTTCAACCAGCCCGCGGACAAGCTCGCCAAGCGCTATGCGACCGGCCTGATGCGCGGCGCTGCTCCCGCCGTCAACGACAATGCGCAACAGCTTCACACCAACGGGCCGCCGCTCGACGTGGTCGAGATGGTCGACAACCGCCCGACCCAGGATCGGGTGCCGGTTGCTCCTGGCAAGCCAATCGACATCGGCAACGGCGACGTGCTGATCGCCGCGATCACGTCGTGCACCAATACATCGAATCCCGGCGTGCTGCTCGCCGCAGGTCTGCTCGCCAAGAAGGCCGCGGCCAAGGGGCTGAAGGTCAAGCGTCACGTCAAGACCTCGCTCGCCCCGGGATCGCGCGTGGTCACCGAGTACCTGACCAGCGCCGGCCTGCTCGCCGAGCTCGAGAAGCTCAACTTCTACCTCGCCGGCTACGGCTGCACGACGTGCATCGGCAACGCCGGTCCGCTCGACCCGGCGATCGAGGAGACGATCACCAAGAACGATCTGGTCTGCGCGGCGGTGCTTTCGGGCAACCGCAACTTCGAGGCGCGCATCCATCCGAACATCAAGGCCAATTTCCTGGCGTCGCCGCCGCTGGTGGTCGCCTACGCGATCGCGGGTCGCGCCAACATCGACATGACCACCGAGCCGCTCGGCACCGGCAAGCGACGGCGAGCCGGTGTTCCTGCGCGACATCTGGCCGTCGACCGAGGAGATCGGCGCGGTGATGCAATACGCGACCGACCCGGCGACGTATCGCCGTCTGTACGGCGACTTCACCAAGGACAACCCGCTTGTGGAATGCGATCCCGACGTCGACCGGGCAGGTCTACGTCTGGGACAAATCGACCTACATCGCCGAGCCGCCGTTCTTCAAGGACTTCGAGATGCATCCCGGCGCACTGCCGGTGATCCGCAACGCGCGTGCGCTGGGCATCTTCGGCGACTCGGTGACCACCGACCACATCAGTCCGGCCGGATCGATCAAGCCGACCTCGCCGGCCGGCATCTATCTGCTCGAGCACGATGTCGGCGTCCCCGACTTCAACAGCTACGGCAGCCGCCGCGGCAACCACGAAGTCATGATGCGCGGCACATTCGCCAACGTCCGCATCAAGAACCTGATGCTGCCGCCCAAGGCCGATGGCTCGCGCATCGAAGGTGGCGTCACCACGCTTTTCAGCCCGAGAACGCGCAGGTGCCGATCTACGACGCCGCGATGACCTACATCGCGCGCGGCACGCCGACGGTCATTTTCGCCGGCGAGGAATACGGCACCGGCAGCTCGCGCGACTGGGCGGCGAAGGGCACGCAACTGCTCGGCGTCAAGGCGGTGATCGCGCGCAGCTTCGAGCGCATCCATCGCTCCAACCTGGTCGGCATGGGCGTGCTGCCCTGCCAGTTCAAGGGCACGGACAGCATTGCCTCGCTCGGCATCACAGGGCGACGAGCGATTCGACATCAGCGGTCTCGAAGGCGGCATCAGGCCGCAGATGGACGTCACGCTGACCATCCGGCGCGCCGACGGCTCGACGCAGACGGTGCCGGTGCTGCTTCGCATCGACACGCCGATCGAGGTCGACTACTACCATCACGGCGGCATCCTGCCCTTCGTGCTGCGCGAGCTGCTCGCGGCGTAGCCTGACCGCGCTCATCGGGGTGATGCGCGATCGATTCGCCTGACGCATCCTCCCCGACGCGCGCGCCGAGCTCGCTCTCGCGCGCGCTGCCGCTGTTCCTGCTGGCGGGGCTGTGCCTGTCGTCGCTCGACGCCACCGCGAAGTACCTGGTTCGCGACCACTCGCTGTTCCTCGTCGTATGGGCGCGTTACGCCGGGCAGATGCTGGTGGTGACGCCGTTCGCCTGGCGCAAGGGCGGCAGCGGTTTCTGGCGCACGCGGCGCCTGCGCCTGCAACTTCTGCGCTCGGCGTTCCTGCTAAGCGCGACAGTGTGCTTTTTCGCGCGGGTTGCGCTATCTGCCGCTGGCAGAAGGCTCGGCGATCACCTTCCTCGCGCCGATATTCGTCGTCGTGCTCTCGGGGCCGCTGCTGGGAGAGCGTCCCAATGTCGGGCGCTGGATCGCGACCGCGGTCGGCTTCTGCGGCATCCTGCTGCTGGTGCGGCCGGGCTCCGCGGTATTCCATCCCGCTGCGTTGCTGCTGCTGGTGGCCGCGTTGTGCAATGCGCTCTTTTTTCTGCTCACGCGCAAGCTGGTGGAGGAGAACGTGCACACGACGCTGTTCTACAGCGCGCTTGTGGGCACCGTCGTGCTGTCCCTGCTGGTGCCGTGGCAGGCCGAATACAGCGCGCCTTCGCCGCGAGACACGCTGTTCCTCGCGCTCGGCCTGTTCGCCGGCATCGGGCACTGGCTGATCGTGAGCGCCTTCCAGCACGCGCAGCCGTCGCTGCTCACGCCGTTCTCGTACCTGCAGATGATCTGGGCGACGATGTACGGCTACCTCGTCTTCGGGCAACTCCCGGACCGCTGGTCGGGAATCGGCATGACCATCATCGTCGCCAGCGGACTCCTGCTCGCGCTGCAGGAGCGGCGGCGCGCGCGCTAGCGAGGACTGGCGCGCGGAAGCGTCAAGCTTCCGGATATACCGTGTAGCGAACGAAGTCGCTATGCGGTGTGAACTTGTCGTACAGGCCCCGGGCGCGATAGTTGTTGAGGCGCGTGTGCCAATAGAGCCGGGACCAGCCCTGGCGCTTGGTTTCGGCCACCAGCCACGCGATGAGCCGTTCGCCTACCCCGACTGCGCGTCGCGCGGGATCGACGAACAGGTCGCCCAGGTAGCAGACCGGAGTCAGGCCCAGCGTGTGTTCGTGGACGACGTAGTTGGCGATGCCGATGACGCAGCCAGTTTGATCCTCGGCGATGATCGCACAGATGGGCGACGCGTCATCCATGATGCGCGCCCACGTATGACGGGCGAGCGGCTCCGACGGGGTGCGCTTGTAGAAAATACAGTAGCCGTCGAATAATTCGCGCCAGCGCTTCTCGTCGCGCGGAGCGGCCCGGCGAATGGTCACCCTGGAAGAAAGAGCATCCGGCATGCGGGTCTAAGCATCGGTTGAGCGTTGGTCAGATTGCACGTCTAGGCGCCTTCGAGCATGAACAGCATGTCAAGATCGCTCGTGCACGCTTTGCGAAGGGCGATGAACGGCTGGTATTCGGGCGAGCTGTACCATCGATTTAGTGCATCCATGTCGGGAAACTCGATGATGACGACTCGTTCCGGCTTCCAGTGGCCGCCCTCGGGCAGCTTGTGGCTTGCGCCTTTTGTCAGGTAACGCCCGCCATGCTTGGCGATCATCGGAGCGACCTTGGTTCTGTATTCATCGAACTTGGCGGCGTCGGTGATGATGTGCTCTACGATCAGATAGGCGGCCAAGATGTCTCCGTGACAGGGTTAAACGGCAGCAATGCAGTCTATCTCGATGTCGAAGGTGCCTGGCCATGCGGGAACGCAGACAAAGATTCGAGCCGGCGGATCTTTCGGGAAATAGCGCGCGTAGACCGCGTTCACCGCGGCAAACTTCTCGACCGACGTGCAATACACATTGCACTTGAGGACGTTCGCGAGGGAAGATCCCGCCGTCTCGAGGCAGAGCTTCATCTGATCCAGGACAATCTCGGTTTGGCGCTCGATGGGCGCGTCGATCACTTGTCCGGTGTCGGGGTCGAACGGTGGAAATCCGGAGACGTACATCGTGTCGCAGCTTCGCGTGACGGCGGAAGTCGGAGCCTTCCAGCTCTCCAGATACGTCGACAAGGGCTCTACGCGAATGATTTCTCTTTTCATGGCGTCCAGTAACTATCAATAGGCGTCATTCGATGACTTCGGCAGCTACCAGGAGCTTCGGGCGACATAGACCCCCTCAATGGAGAAGGGGCGCCGTAGCACTTCATGCTGGCTGCGGCATGCTGTGCCACCAGATGCGTGCCTCCGAACACAAGCCCTCCTTGAACGAAGCTTGGAGCAATCCGTCGAGAACCATTCGCGGCAGCGGATCGCCAATCGTTCGCGTGACGAGGTTGGTGCCGGTCGACTGGGCCCAGACCTGGAAGAGCTCTTCAGAAGCCACCTGATAGGTGACGTGCCAGTGCGCAATACCGGAACCGGCGGCGCTGACCAGAACCTCGAACGTTACATGAACATCTTCCTGCAGTTGTACTCGCTTCCAGTATTCGACGAGCTGGTCGGTGCCGCGCTGAACTTGGAATGGGGTGTTGTAGTAGTGTCCATCGGGATCGAAGAGCGCGGCGAACATTGACGGATCGCGCCGTTCCCACGCCGCCCTGTAGCCCTGCATGAACTCTTGGATGTTCACTTCATTCCACTGCGATGATTATTTTCGATGCCTGATCCGAAGTAGATATTAAAGCCGACCCAAAACTTCCCGTCGGTCGTCCGCGCGCTGTAAGCTCGACGGCACCTCTTGGGAATCACCGCAGTCGGCCTATCTGTCACCGCCTCAATCCCTCACTCCGACGTAAACCCCGACGCCTTCACCACCGGCCCCCACTTCGCATAGTCGCTCGCCAGCTGCTTGGCGAAATCGTCGGGGCTTCCGGTCGCCGGATCCATGCCAATTTTGGACAGCTTCTCGACCACGTCGGGTGATTGCAGCGCTTTGTTGATGCCGCGGTTTAGCGCATCGACGATCGGCTTGGGCATGTTCGCGGGACCGAAGAATCCGAACCAACCTATCGCCTCCACGCCGACGACTCCGACCTCCTTGAATGTCGGCACGTCGGGAAGCGCCGTCGAGCGTTGCGCACCCGAGCTCGCGAGAATGCGGATCTTGCCGCCGCGATGCAGCTCGGTGAGGTCGGCCATCGCGTCGATCGCCGCCGGTACCTGCCCGCCGATGAGGTCGTTGATGTATGCCGCCGAGCCCTTGTACGCGACGTGCAACATCGGCACGCCGAGCTCGGTCGAAAGCAGCAGGCCAAAGAAGTGCGGCAGGCTTCCCGCCCCCGACGTCGCGAACGCCGCCTTGTCTGGATTCGCTTTCACCCACGCGGTGAATTCCTGCCAGTTTTTCGCACCGGTCTCAGGGCCCGTCGCGATCGCGAACTGGAACGTCGCGCCGATCGCGATCGGCGTGAAATCCTTCAGCGGATCGTAGTTGAGATTCTTGGTGCTGTGTGGCACTACCGCCATCGGTCCGATGGGCATCGCCATGATGGTCGTGCCGTCGGGTGCGGCATTCTTCACCACCTCGGCAGCGATGCGTCCGATCGCTCCCGGACGGTTCTCGACGATGACGGGCACGCCGAGCGAGTCCTTGAGCTTGTCGGCGACCACGCGCGCGATCAGGTCCGCGGTTCCGCCCGCGGGAAATCCGACCAGGATGCGAACGGGCTTATCGAAGGTCTGCGCGGTTGCGGGCATCGCGCACATCATCGCGAACAATCCGGCGGAAAAACCGATACGGAATGCCTTGAGGGATGCTCTCACTCGATCCTCCTTGATCGCGCGCCGACGGCGCGCCGTGGTGGGTGGGTCAGCCGTTCTTCACCGCACTGTGCTTCGCGATCCAGCGCGTCAGCGGCCGCCATTGCTCCCAGTCCTGCTCGGCGCGCGAGCGTGGAAGGTCGAACACCGAGAGTCCGTCGCGCGCGCAATGCACGTAGACCTGCGTTTGTCGCAACTGCGTGACCAGCGGATAGTCGAACTTGCCCAGGAACTCCTCAAGCTCGCCGGCGCTATGGGTGCGACTGTCGACACGCATGGCGACCAGGCCGATGGCGATGTTGCCGTGCCTCACTGCCTTGTACTCCGCGATCTGGTCGAGAAAATGCTGGGTCGCTGCCATGTCGAACGCGCTCGGCGTCACAGGGACGAGCAGCAGGTCGGACCGGCGTATCGCGTCGCGCAGCGCGTCGCCATGGAGGCCCGCGGGCGTATCGATCACCAGCCAGTGTGGTTTGCGTTCCTTGATCGTTTCCTTCGTCGAATCAGGCGTCCAGCCGCCGATGCGCGGAAACAGCGGCGGACGGCGCTCCAGCCATCCGCTCGACGAACGCAGCGCATCGAAATCGGCGAGCACGACGCGCTGCTTGCGACCCGCGAGCCAGCCGGCGATGTTGGTGGCGAGCGTCGTCTTGCCGCTGCCACCTTTCGGATTGGCCACCAGAAGCGTCTCCATTACCCTCCCGTGGGCGCCGGGGTGCTTCCGGCTCGCGCTATTGTAGGGCCGCCGGCACCGCGACGCCCGTGCTACCATCGATTTTCGCGCCGCCGTCGTGACGTCGGACCGGCCCCAGCCAAACCTGAGCGGCCGCCGGATACCTGTCCCGAATGCGGACGCCGACTTCACTGGGGGAGTTCGACATGACTACCACCGCACGTCCGCCCGCTGCATCGCCTTCCCTGTCGCCTGGGTGGTCGCTGGCTCTAGGAATACTGCTGGTCATCGCCGGCATTCTCGCGTTGATCGCTCCAGTGATGGCCGCCGTCGCCGCGGCACTCTATGTCGGCTGGTTCGCGATCGTCGCCGGCGTCATCGCCGTCGTGGTCGCAGTCCGCACGCGCAGCGAGGCGAATTTCGGCTGGCGCGTTGCCGTGGGGGTGCTATACCTGCTGCTCGGTTTGATGCTGGTTGCGAATCCCGCCGCCGGCGCCGCCTCTCTGGCGCTGCTGGTTGGCGCCTTGATGGCGGGCTCCGGCGTGGTCGAGATCATGCTCGCGCTCAAGCTGCGGCCGCGCGCCGGATGGGGCTGGGTTATGGCCAATGGAATTCTTTCGATCGGGCTCGCGATCCTGATCGCCATCGGCTGGCCGCTGGGCTCGCTGGTGCTCATCGGTTACCTGGTGGGATTCCAGATCATCATGTGCGGCGCCGCGCGCATCGGGCTTGGCATGGCGGCGAAGAAGGCGAACGCATCGCCAACCCAGTAATGCAACAAATGGATCTGGCTTCTTCAGAACTCGCGCTGCCGCCGGCGCCGACCGCACGCCAGGCGCACAAGGAAGCGTTCGAAGTCCAGAAGCTGCGCAAGCGCCTGCGCCGGCAGGTCGGCCAGGCGATCGCCGATTTTTCCATGATCGAGGCCGGCGATCGGGTGATGGTGTGCGTGTCCGGCGGCAAGGACAGCTACGGTCTGCTCGACATCCTGCTCTCGCTGCAGCGACGCTCGCCTTCCCCCTTCGAGATCGTCGCGGTGAACCTCGACCAGAAGCAGCCGGATTTTCCCGCCGAGGTCCTGCCGCGTTATTTGAGCGCTCGTGGCGTCGCGTTTCGCATCGCGGAACAGGACACCTACAGCGTGGTCAAGCGCGTCATCGCCGAGGGCGCGACGATGTGCTCGCTGTGCTCGCGCCTGCGCCGCGGAGTGCTCTATCGCGTCGCCGGCGACCTCGGTGCAACCAAGATCGCGCTCGGTCATCATCGCGACGACATGATGGCGACGTTCTTTCTCAACCTCTTTTTCGGCGGCAAGCTCAAGACCATGCCGCCCAAGCTCGCCTCCGACGACGGCAGGCACGTGGTCATCCGACCGCTTGCCTACGTGCGCGAGCGCGACCTCGCGCGCTATGCCGCTGCGATGGCCTTTCCGATCATTCCGTGCAACCTTTGCGGATCGCAGGAAAACCTGCAGCGGCGCCAGGTGAGCGAGATGCTGCGCGATTGGGAAAAAAAATATCCCGGCCGCATCGAGAGCATTTTCAATGCGATGGGCAACGTCGTTCCGACGCACCTGCTCGATCGCGTACTCCAGGATTTCTCGGCCGTGCGCGCGTCCGGCGAGCCTGTTCCCGGCGGCGACATCGCCTTCGACGACGATCCTTGCGTGCCCTCCTTGGCGCAGGTGTTGCGCATCCATACGCTGTAGCTGCATCGAGGCTGTGGCGTGTTCTCCCGCCGACGAGACTCGATGACGCCGCCGCTGAGCATGAAACCGACGTCCGGCGCGACGGTCGAACGACGATGAATCGTGCCGCCCTGCTCGGGTCGATGCCCCGACGCCGCGCGCTGCTGGCGCTGCTCGCGTGTCTGCTCATGGCACCCGTCTGGGCCGCGGACTCTGCAGCGCCGGTACTGTCGGGACCGGCGCTGCTCGATGCGCTGCGTCACGGCGGACTGATCATCTATTTTCGCCACGCCTCGACCGATTTCGGACAAAACGACGACCAGATGACCGGCTACGAGGACTGCGCCAAGCAGCGCAACCTCACCGACCGTGGCCGTGAGGAAGCCCGTCAGATCGGCGTCGCGCTGCGCGCGCTCGACCTGCCGATCGGCGACGTGCTCGCCAGTCCGTTTTGCCGAACCCTGGAAACCGCGCGCCTGATTTTCGGCAAGGCAACCGCAAGCGCCGCGGTGCGTGGCGGCCCCGCGCGACCGGACTCGCCCGATCGCTATGCCGAGCTACGAGCGCTGCTGTCATCGCCCCCGCGCGCGGGAACTGACCTGGTGATCGTCAGTCACGGCAATCCATTCCGCGCGGTGGCCAGCGAATCGTATCTCGCCGAGGGTGAGGCCGCGGTGGTCCGTCCGCTCGGGACGAAGGGTTTCGAAATCCTCGCGCGCGTGCCGAAGGACGGCTGGTCCAGTCTTCGCAAGCCCTAGGCGGGAAGCGCCAGCTCCCGCGCGCGCTCGACCGTGCACACGCCAATCTGCGCGCCGCGCCCGCGCAACGACCTCATGGTCGAGCTCATCTGCTCTGTCGCATACCCTGCGGAGCGCCGCACTTCGTCCGAAATCACGACTTCGCATTGCAGGTCCTTGCTCATGTCCTGCAGTCGCGCCGACACGTTGACCGCGTCTCCAAGCGCGGTGAATACGAAGTGCCCGCTGTAGCCGATGTCACCCACGACCGCCCTGCCGCCATGCACGCCGATACCGAAGCGTATCGGCTGCGGCAGATCGTCCTTGAGCAGCGCGTTCAGGCGATCGACGCCGTTGCCGATATGGGCGACCGCCTGCATCGCCTGGCGGCAAGCGACGTCGCGCTCGGCCGCCAGACCGAACAGCGCAAGCAGCCCGTCGCCGACGAATTGGTTGGGTGAGCCACCCGCCTTGAGCACCGCCTCGGACACCGTGGTCAGAAAGCGGTTGACGATGAACAAGGTGTCGAAGGGCAGCCGCGTCTCGGCGAGCTTCGACGACTCGCGCATGTCGATGAACATGGCTACGATGTACTGCTCCTTTCCGCCGCGGTATTGCCTCACGTTGCGCAGCCATGCGGCATCGGTGTCGGCGGGAAGGATCGGCACCACGATAATGTCGCCGACCGGCCGCAGCTGGCAGGCGAGCCGCACCGCTGGGTTGCCGCCGGCGCCGACGCGGTTGAGCACCACCATCTCGCGGCGGCTCGGCGGCGGCAGGTCGCTGCAGTCTCCAAGTACGCGCACCCGGCACGTCGAGCAGCGCGCGCGTCCTCCGCAGACGCTGGCATGCGGGATGCCGAAGCGAAGGCTCGCCTCGAGCACGCTGTAGCCGCGTGGCACCATCGCGCGTCGCTCGTCGGGATACGAAACGCGTATCAGGCCGCGGCGGCGCTCGCGCAGCTCGCGTGCGCCGCGCGCGGCGAAAACTACGAGTATCAGCGCCAGCCAGCTCATCGTTGAGTAGCTTTTGATTTGATCGTTCACGACACGATGAGCCGGTGTCGTCGGCTGCGTAAGCTCCTGCCTGCGCCACTCTGGAGATTTCTGCAACTCCAGGTAATCTCGGGCGCCCTCGTAGACGCCGAGCGCCGCGAGCGCCGGAAGCAACACCGCAGCGGCGAGCAGGAATGGAGCAATGCGTGTGAAGATCGGGCGCATGCGAAGCCAGAAGAACAGGCCGATGCAGGCATGCGTCCACGCGACGAACAGCCCGGTGAAGCTCGCGAGGCGGAGGTCGGTCCGGTTCAACCAGTAGTACGCAAGAGCGTGCGAATAGTAGCGCTCGGTGCCATCGAGAATCGGCGGAAGCCGCAAGCCGACCAGGTGCTGCAGCATCAATCCGGGGATGCTCAGCCCCAGCGCGAGTTGGAGGAGTTCGGGCAGCTTCCAATGGAACTGCCGCCGCTGGTAGAGAGCCCACAGGCCCAACGACGCATGGATGGCTGCGGCCGTGTACAGCAGCACGGCTAGCGGCGGGAACCGCCAGATCGCCATGTGCACGTTGAGTCCTTGCTTCATCGCGGCGTAGGAAATATTGCCCAGCGCGTGATTGGTGAAATGCGACAGCAGGTAGCAGAACATCACCAGGCCCGTGGTGATGCGAAGCTGGCGCAGGCCGAAGCCGCGCACGAATTCCTTGACCCTAGACCTGCGCATCGCGCTCCCCAACACGATCACAACCGTCGCCGTCGCAAAGACATCCCTGTAGTACTCGTTCCGCTCAGCGCATATTCCCGCGTCTGGATCGGGCGACAAGGCAGGAAAGGCCAGTCAGTATGTTCCCGGGTACGCGCCGCCATCGAGCAGGATGTTCTGCCCGACGAGATACGATGCCTGCGCGCTGCATATGAATGCGCACACTGCGCCGATTTCGCTGCTTTCGCCGAAGCGTCCCGCCGGGATGCCTGCCTTCGCGGCTTCGATCGCTTCGGCGAGCGGCTTGTTGCCGGTTTTGGCGCGGCTTTCCATGGTTTTTTTCAGGCGGTCGGTATCGATCGATCCCGGAAGCAGATTGTTGATGGTGACGTTGTGGCGCGCGACCTTGCGCGCGACACCGGCGACGAACCCGGTAAGGCCGCTGCGCGCGCCGTTGGACAGGCCGAGGATGTCGATGGGCGCCTTCACCGAAGACGACGTGATGTTGACGATGCGGCCGAAGCGGCGCGCGATCATGCCATCGATGGTGGCCTTCATGAGCTCGATCGGCGTGAGCATGTTGGCATCGATGGCGGCGATCCATGCGTCGCGATCCCAGTCGCGAAAATCGCCCGGCGGCGGTCCGCCGGCATTGTTGACCAGGATGTCGGGATCGGGGCACGCGCGCAGCGCAGCGGCGCGGCCCTCGGGCGTGGTGATGTCACACGCGAGCCAGTGCACCGGCCTCCCCGCCATTGCGCCGATCTCGTCGGCGGTGCGGCGCACCGCACCCTCGGTGCGCGCCAGGATGGTGACGTCGACGCCTTCGCGCGCAAGCGCCTCGGCGCAGCCGCGGCCGATGCCCTTGCTCGCCGCGCACACCAGCGCCCTGCGTCCTTCGATGCCCAGGTCCATGGTCGATTCCCTCGACTACGCGAAGATCATTGTCCGGCGACCTTGGCGCCCTGCCAATCGCCGCCCAGCGCCTTGATCAGGAACACCGACGTCACCAGTCGCTGTCCCTGCAGCTGCGCGGCCAGCCGCTCGCTGTTGAGCAATGCCTGCTGGGCGGTGATGACGTCGAGATAGATTGCGACGCCACCCTCGTAACGGATGCTCGCCAGCTCGAGGACGCGCCGGGCGCTGGCGGTCGCGACCTGCGCCTGCGCTGTCGCGCGATCGAGATCGGCGATGCCGGTGATGCCGTCCTCGGCCTCCTGCATCGCAGTGAGCACGACGCGGCGATAGCTTGCGACCGCAGCATCGTAGCCGGCGCGCGCGAAATCGACGTTCGCACTCAGCCGCCCCGCATCGATCAGCGGTTGCACCAGCGACACACCAAGCGACCAGAGCACGCTCGGCGCGTTGAACAGGGTCGCCATCGACGTGCTTTCCACACCGTAGATCGGCGCCATGGTGATGCTCGGGTAGAACGCCGCCGCCGCGACGCCGATCTGCGCGTTGGCGGCCGCCATCGCGCGTTCGGCCGACGCGACGTCGGGCCGCCGCTCGAGCACGTCGGAAGGCACGCCGAGCGGAATGTCGGGCAGCATCAGGTCGCGCACCTCCGGCGCAAGAACGAACAGCGGCGCCGGCGTGCCGGTGAGGGTCGCGATCGCGTGCTCGAACTGCGAGCGCTGTTTGCGCAGAACGTCGACCTGCGTGAGCGTGCTGTCGAGCAGCGCCTGCTGCTGCGCGACGCTCGAGCCCGGTGGCGGCGCCGAGATCGTGACGCGCGGTCACCAGCTCGAGCACGCGGCGCTGCAGCGCGATCGAGCGTGCGAGCACGTCGAGCTCGATGTCGAGCTCGCGCAGGCTGAAGTACGCCGCGGCGAGATCGGTCGTCAGCAGCAGGCGCGTATTCTCGAGATCGGCGACGCTCTGCTCGGCGGAGGCGCGCGCGCCTTCGATCGTGCGCCGAATGCGGCCGGAGATGTCGATTTCGTAGTTGACCGTGAACGCGCCGATGAAATCGTTCTGCACGGTCGAAAAATTCGGCGAGCCGTAGTTGGTCAGCGGACGGTTGGCGGAGATTCTCTGGCGTGCCGCGCGCGCCGCGATGCCGAACTGGGGAAACAGCGCCGAGACGTTCGACGCGACGTTGGCGCGCGCCTGCGTCCAGACGGGCGCTCGCGAGCGCAAGTGTCGGACTATTGTCGAGCGCCTGCCCCTCTAGCGCGTCAAGCTGGGCGTCGCCGAACTGCTTCCACCACGCGCCTTTTGCCACACCATCATTGGGGGCGCCTTCGCGCCACGGCTCCTCGAGCTTCCACGCCACCGGCATGTCGACGGAAGGGCGCTGGTAGTCGGGTCCAGCGGCGCAGGCGGCGAGCAGCGCCGCGCCAACGACCCCGGCGACGCGTCGGATCACGGCGTTTCCTTCGCGCTTGTTGCCACCGTCACCTGGTCGCCCTCGGCCAGCGAGTCAGACGGGTTGAGCACCAGCGTATCGCTGCTGGAAAGACCGTCGAGCACTTCAACGGTCTGCCCGAAGTTGCGTCCGATCTGGATGGGTTTGAGCCGCACGCGGCCGCTGGCATCGACGACGCCCACACGGATGCCCTCGCCGCGAAACAGAAGCGCGTTGGTTGGAATGACCAGCGCTTTGCTCGCCTGCAACGGAAGCGACACCTGCACCAGCGCACCGGGCAGCAGCGTGCCGTCGCGGTTGGACAGCGTCACCTCGATTTGCATGGTGCGCGATGCGATGTCGATCGATGCCGCGGTGCGCGCGACTTCCGCGTTGAACGTGCGCCCAGGCAGCTCGGCCTGTGTCACTACGACCTGTTGGCCCGACTTGATCATTTGCGCATAGGCCTGCGGAACGCTGACATAGGCGCGCAATGGATCGGTCTGAGCCAGGACGAACAACGGACGGCTCGACGAGCTGCTGCTCGCATCGATCAAGTCGCCGACGTCGACGTTGCGGCGTGTGATGATTCCGGCGAACGGCGCCAGGACTCGCTTGAATCCTTCGAGCTGGCGTAGGCGCTCGACGTTCGCATCCGCTGCCGCGAGGTTGGCGCGCGCCTGTGCATACGTGCTGCGCCGCTCCTCGAGCTCCTGCTGCGATACCGCGTCCTTGGCACGCAGGCTCTCCCAGCGCTCGAAGGTGCTCTTGGCGAGATCTAGGCTGGAGGCCGCCTGCTGGCGCGACGCGATCGCCTGCGAAAGCTGCTGGTCGATCTCGGGCGATTCGATCTCCGCCAGCAGCTCGCCCTTCTCGACCTTGGCGCCGATGTCCTTGGTCCAGCGCCGGAGGTAGCCGCTCGAGCGCGCCGCGATCGGCGCCTGCACGAATCCCTGCAGCGTCCCGGGCAACGACAAGGTCTGTCCGCTGCCCCCGGCCTTGGGCTGCGCGGTCTTGACGTATTGCTTGGCGCGCTCGGCGGTTCCTGTTTCCAGCGAGCGCGCATTGGACATGCGGCTGATCACCGTGCGTCCCGCGCCGATGGCGAGCAGGACGAGCACGACGATCATCCCGATGCGCGCACGGCGCATGATCTGACCGCGCTTGAGCAGATGCGCCGGATCGTCGGCGTCGACGCCGTGAATGCCCAGCGAAGCGTGGCGTTGTTCCGACATCAGTCCTAAGCCTCCTGAGGCGCCGAACCGGGCGCGACGTGCGCCGCGCGCACCGCCTTGCGTCGGGCAAGCCGTAGATGCACCGCCGGCGAACACCACCGGGACGAACAGCAGCGTCGAAACGGTGGCGAACAGCAATCCGCCGATGACGGCGCGTCCCAGCGGCGCGTTCTGCTCGGCGCCCTCGCCGATCCCCAGCGCCATCGGGATCATGCCGATGATCATCGCCAGCGCCGTCATCAGCACCGGCCGGATCCGGGTCGCGCCGGCTTCGAGCGCCGCCGAAAGCGGCGTCGCACCCTCCTCCTGGCGCTGGCGCGCGAACGATACCAGCAGAATGCTGTTGGCGGTCGCGACGCCCATGGTCATGATCGCCCCGGTGAGCGCCGGCACGCTGAAGCGTGGTGCCGGTGATGAACAGCATCCAGGCGATGCCCGCGAGCGCAGCCGGCAGCGCGGCGACGATGATGACCGCGTCGATCCACGACTGGAAATTGACGACGATCAGCAGATAGACGAGCACGATCGCCATCGCCAGACCGACACCGAGCCCGACGAACGACGAGCTGCATGGTCTGCACCTGGCCGCGCATCGCGATCTCGCTGCCGCGCGGCAGGCGTGGGCGCATCTCGTCGACCAGCGCCTTCACGCGGTCGGCGACGCTGGCCAGATCGGTACCCTGCACGCTGACGAAGATATCGACCGCCGGCGTGATGTTGTAGCGCGATGCGACCGCAAGCTGCCGGCTCGGCTTGACCTCGACCAGGTTGCCCAGCAGCTGCGCGCTGCCGCCGTTGCCGGTGCCCTGCCCGGTGCCCGGCGCGACCGGCATATTGAGCAGCGAATCGAGCGAATCGACGCGGTATTGCGGCGTCTGCACCGCGACGTTGTAGACCACGCCGTTCTGCGGGTTGAGCCAGAACGCCGGCGCGGTCTGCGAGCTGCCCGACAGCGACACCAGCACGTTCTGTCCGACGTTGAATGCGCGTCAGTCCCACCTGCTGCAGCCGCGTGCGATCCATCTGCAGATCGAGCGTTGGCCCATCCATGCGCTGGTGCACGTGCGCGTCGACCGCGCCGGGAATCATGCGGATCGACTTGACGAGCTCGCCGCGCCAGCGCCGCGTTCTCGGCGAGGTCTGGCGCCCGTGAACTGCACGTCGATCGCTGCCGGCAACCCGAAATTCAGAATCTGCGTGACGATGTCGGCCGGCTGGAAGAAGAACTCCACGCCGGGAAAGCGCTTCGGCAGTTCGGCGCGCAGCTTCGCCACGAACTCGTCGCGTCGGCCGGTGGCCTTCGCGTAGCGACAGCAGGATCTCGCCGTCGAGCGTGCCGATGGTGCCGGCGTTGCTGTAGGAAAGGTTGATGCCGCTGTTGGGCACGCCGAGGTTGTCGAGGATCGTGTCGAGCTGATCGGGCGGCATGATCTCGCGGATCGCGACCTCGACTTCGTCGGCGAGCCGCGCGGTCTCCTCGATGCGCGTGCCGGTCGGCGCGCGCATGTGCAGCCGGATCTGGCCGGCGTCGACGCTCGGAAAGAAGTCGCGCCCGAGCACCGGATAGAGCAGACACGACAGCACGCAGAACGCGAGGAACAGCGACGCGAAGACGCTTGCGCCGGCGAGCAGGCGCGACGAGAGAGCCAACGTGTACGCGCGCGCGCACGCGCTCGAATCCGGCGTCGAAGCGCGCGATAGACGCGCTGCAGCAGGCTCGGGCCGCGCGCCGGACTCGGCGCGTGCATGCGCCCATCAGCAGCATCACCAGCGTGGGCACCAGCGTGCGCGACAGGATGTACGACGCGATCATCGCGAACACCACCGCTTCGGCCAGCGGCACGAACAGAAAGCGCGCCACGCCGGACAGGAAGAACATCGGCACGAACACGATGCAGATGCACAGCGTCGACACGAACGCCGGCACGCCGATCTCGCCGGCGCCGTCCAGGATCGCCGTCGTCGAGGTCGGTGCCCAGGTGCAGATGGCGCTCGATGTTCTCGATCGTCACGATCGCCTGGTCGACCAGGATGCCGACCGAGAGCGCCAGTCCGCCCAGCGTCATGAGGTTGAGCGTCTCGCCCAGCATCTGCAGCGCCAGGATCGAGGCCAGGATCGACAGCGGAATGGTCAGCGCGATGATCAGCGTGGTGCGCCAGTTGCCGAGGAACAGCAGCACCATCGCGGCGGTCAGGACGGCGGCGATCAGCGGCTTCGCGCGACGACGCCCCTGCACGGCGGCCTTCACGAACACCGACTGGTCGAACAGCGGCGTGATCGTGACGTCGCGCGGCAGCGTCGCCGCGACGCGCGGCAGCATCGCGCGCAGGTTGGACGACGATGTCGAGCGTCGACGCGCCGCCGTTCTTGAGCACCGACAGCAGCACGCCGCGCGCGCCGTCCTGGCGCACGATGTTGGTCTGCGGCGAGAAGCCGTCGCGCACGTAGCGCCACGTCGCGCAGATACGTGGTCGTGCCGTTGCTGCGTGCGCACCGGCAGGTCGTTGAGGCCGGCGATCGCGTCGGGCGAGCCGTTCATCCTGACCGTGTATTCGGTGTCGCCGAACTTGGCCGTGCCCGACGGCAGGATCAGGTTCTGCGCGTTGACCGCGTTGACGACGTCGGCCGGCGACAGGCCCGCGCGCCTGCAGCGCGTGCGTGTCGAGGTCGACCGAGATCAGGCGGTTCTTGCCGCCGTAGGGGAACGGCACCGCGACGCCCGGAATCGTGATCAGCTGCGGGCGCAGGACGTTGACCGCGGCGTCGAAGAGCGTCTGTTCGGGCAGCGTCGGGCTCGACAAGCCGAGCTGGACCACCGGAATGCTCGACGCCGAGTACTTGATCACCAGCGGCGGCGTGATGCCCGGCGGCAGCTGGCGCACCTGCGTCTGCTCGATCGCGACGACCTGCGCGATCGCGGTCTGGATGTTGGCGGTCGGCTGGAAGAAGATCTTGATGACGGTGATGCCGGCCAGCGACTGCGACTCGATGTGCTCGATGTCGCTGACCGTGGTCGTCAGGCTGCGCTCGTTCTGCGCCGCGATGCGCTGGCCCATCTCCTGCGCCGACAGGCCGTTGTAGTTCCAGATGACGCTGATGACCGGAATGTTGATTTCCGGAAAGATGTCGGTCGCCATGTTGAGCAGCGCGAACGGCGTCGCCAGCACGATCAGCATCGCCATCACGATGAACGTGTACGGCCGACGCAGTGCGGTTTCGACCAACGACATCCGGGACATCCTCGGTTAGCGCGCAAACCCATCAAGCATAAAGGGTCCGGGTGCCCTTATCGACCAACACAATGTTACGTGTTGTGACAGTGGCGCGCCGCGCCCGGCGGGTTGCACCTGCGTGGGGCAAGAGCTAGGGCGCCGGGACCATTACCAGACGGTCGACCCCGGACTCCGCGCCCCAGACTTCGCCCGCCCGCCCCAGCATCTGGCGCACGTTGGCGCGATCGCGGTCGGAGGGAAAGCTGTCGAATTTCTCGGTCGCCGGATCGAAGCGCACGATCGCGTTGGTGCTCCAGTCGGTGAGCCACACCTTGTCCTTGTCGTCGACCCACACCGCATACGCATGCGCGCTCCCCGGGAGTTTCCACTCGCGCCAGGACTTCGTCGCCGGGTCGTACATGCCCACCTGCCCGGTGTTCCAGTAGCTGACCCAGATGCGGCCGCGCGAATCGGACCACACGCGGCGCGCGCCCTGGTTGCGCGTGGGCGGCTCGATCACCGTTGCCTCGCCCGTGGCGGTGTCGATCTTCGCGATGTGGTTGCCCGCGAGGGACGCGTAGTACACCTCGCCCGACGGCGTCGTGGTGATGCCATAGGGTCCGCTGCCGCGCGGCGCGTTCCAGACCGTGACCACGCCCGTGCGCGGGTCGAGCCTGCCGTAGTAGCCGCTTTGCCCCGTAAACCACACCAGCCCCTGCTTGTCGAAGGTCAGCGTGTTGAGATTGGTATACCCGGTATCGCTCGAAAGTGGGAACACTTTCAACGCGTGCGTCGTGGCGTCGACGCGCACGATGGCGTTCTGCCCGCCGTCGGTGATCCAGGCGTTGCCGTCGGGGCCGACGATGACTCCGTGGGGCGCCGAGCGCGGACCGAGCGGAACTTCCACCGTTTTGCCGGTAGCGGGATCGAGGATCCCCAGCTTTCCGGACGCCTGCGCGGTGTAGAACACAGGACCGCCGCGCGTTGGTGTCGCCGCGACGTCGTGTGGACCGGCGCCATGCGAAACGTTGAAATACGATGGGGACGCCTGCGCGGCGCAGCACTGCCATGCGAGCGCGCCCGCGATTACGTTGAAGCAGAGTCTGAGGTTCAAGGTTGCTCCTTTTGCGCGAAGTCTTCCGTTCGGTCGATTCGTCGACGAGGCCGGTCTGCCTTCGACGTCGCAGACGCCACCGAATTCCCCGCTACAAGTGTAGCCCCGAAGCACACCTCGGCAGAAGCCGAAGCGACGCTCGCGCGTGTCCGGCGGGCGGGCGCAGCGATGCTACGATAGCAGCCACTTCACGCCCGAAGACGTCATGGAAGTGATCATCGTCGGCGCCGGCATAGGCGGCCTCACACTCGCGCTCACGCTGCACCAGGCCGGCATCGCCTCGCGCGTATTCGAGGCCGCACCCGAATTGAAGCCGGTCGGCGTGGGCATCAACATTCTGCCGCACGCCACGCGCGAGCTGGCGCGCCTAGGACTGGAGCCCGCGCTCGCGAAGGTAGGCGTCGCCACGCGCGAGTCGGCATTTTTCAATCGCTTCGGCCAGCTCATCTATCGCGAGCCCGCGGGCCGCGACGCGGGTTACGAATGGCCTCAGTTCTCGATTCATCGCGGGGACCTCCAACAGGTGCTCGTCGACGCGGTCGTGCTGCGCATGGGCGCAGGCGCGATCCACACCGACTGGCGCTGCACTGGTGTCGACCAGACGGAGCGCTCGGCGAGCGCGCAGTTCATTCGCCCGACGACCGGCGAGACCCTGCCGCCGCAAACCGCGGATGTCGTCATCGCCTGCGACGGCCTGCACTCGACGGTCCGCAAGCAATTCCATCCCGGCGAAGGCGAGCCGCTGTATTCGGGCGTGAACATGTGGCGCGGCGTGAGCGTGTGGCCGACGTTCCTTTCCGGTGCGAGCATGGTCCGCGCGGGCTGGCTCGCCACCGGCAAGATGGTGATCTATCCCATACGCAATAAGGTGGACGAAGCCGGCCGCCAACTGGTGAACTGGGTCGCCGAGATCGAGACGCCCCGACACCACCAGCGCGACTGGAATCGACGTGGACGACTGGAAGATTTCATTTACGCTTTCGAGGATTGGCGTTTCGATTGGCTCGACGTACCGGCGCTGATCCGCGCCGCCGATTCGATTCTGGAGTTCCCGATGATCGACCAGGATCCGCTGCCGTGGTGGACGCGCGGACGCGCCACGTTGCTGGGCGACGCCGCGCATCCGATGGTGCCGCGTGGCTCCAATGGTGCGGGACAGGCGATCCTCGATGCGCGCGCACTGACCGATGCGCTGGCCATCGCGATGTCCTCGCATCACGACGCGGCGCGTGCGCTGCAGGACTACGAAGCGCGGCGACGGGAGGCGACCGCTGCCGTGGTGCGCACCAACCGAGCGAACCCGCCCGATGCGATCCTGCGCGAAGTGTTCGAACGCACCGGCGACAAGCCTTTCGCGCGGATCGAGGACGTGATCGGCGACGACGAGCTCAAGGCCATCTCCGAGCGCTACAAGCGTGTTGCGGGGTATGATCGCGCGGCGCTGGCGGGTTCGCCCACCGCATCGACGCGATCGCCAGCGTAAGGGATCCCGCTCCGAAGGAGAATCCAATGAATCCGCCTCTGCCACGACACCTCGTCCCCGCGTTGCTTTGCGCACTCGGCGTATGCGCACCGTTCGCCTCCGCGCAATCGCCGGCAAAAAGTTCGGCGGAGAGCTATCCCGTGCGGCCGATCCAGATCATCGTGCCATTCACGCCCGGCACCGGGATGGACATCCTCGCGCGCACCGTCGGACAGAAACTCGGCGAGCGCCTCGGACAGCCGGTGATCGTCGACAATCGTCCCGGCGCGAGCGGAAACATCGGAGCGGCGCAGGTCGCCAAGGCTGCACCGGACGGCTACACGCTGCTGCTATCGGGCAATCCGCTGGTGATGAACGTAAGTCTCGCGCGCGACCTGCCCTTCGATCCGGTCAAGGATCTCGTGCCCGTCGAGAAAATGGCGACCGGCACGCTGGCCATCACCGTGAGCAATGCGATTCCAGCGAGCACGGTGAAGGAATTCGTCACCTACGCAAAGGCGCATCCGGGTTTGCCGTATGGTTCGCCAGGAGTCGGCACACCGCAGCATCTCGCCACCGAGCTTTTCAAGACGACGACTGGCATCGACATGCTGCACGTTCCCTACAAGGGCTCGGCGGGCGCGATCACGGGACTGATGTCGGGCGAGATCGCATTCATGTTCAACGCGCTGCACGCGGTGCTGCCGCAGGCCAAGGCCGGCAAACTGAAGATTCTCGCGGTGGCCAGCGCCAAGCGCTCGCCGGCCGCGCCGGATGTTCCCACGGTCGCGGAATCGGGCTATCCCGAGTTCGATGTCGATCTCTGGTACGGGCTGCTCGCCCCCGTGGGCACGCCGATGGGCATCATCGCCAAGCTCAACGCCGAGGTCACGCTGATCCTCTCGGCGCCCGACATGCGCGAGACACTGGCCGGTCAGGGGCTCGAGGTGGTGACCAGCACGCCCGAGCAGTTCTCGACACTGATGAAGACCGACCTCGATCGCTGGGCACGCGTCATCAAGGCTGCGGGGATACGCGGCGAATAGCGTTGCCGTCGGATGCGCTGAATCAGGTGCCCGGCAGCGCGTAGACGTTCGGGAAGAAAAGGTCCTTCCACGACGCGGGCCTGTTCTTGATCGTGCCGACTTTGGCCATGAAGTCCGCCGTCTTCATGATGCTCTTCGGCGTCAGCGTGTAGTCGACCAGCGGGTCCTCCATCATCTTCAGCAGCTCGTCGACACTTTCCTTGGTACCCGACATGCGCTTGTAGGTCTCGGCAGCGGCGCGCTTGTCTCGATTGATCGTCGCCGTCGCCTCTTCCAGCGCCGCCACGAACGCGACATACGTCTTCGGGTTCGCGTCGCGAAATCGCGCGCTCGCCCACACCACGTTGAAGGTCGCCGGACCGCCGAGAATGTCGTAGTTGTTGAGGATCTTGCGAATGCCCGGCCGGGCGACTTCCTGGTACTGGAACGGCGGCGATGAAAAATGCGCCGTGATCGTGCCGCTGCCACCGAGCAGCGCCGTCATCGCATCCGGATGCGGCAACGACACCGTGAGCGGATCGAGCCTGGCGTAGTTCTGCTCGCCAAAGGCCTGCGCGGCCGCCATCTGCAGCAACAGCGCTTGGGTCGAGACCTTGACCGTCGTCACCGCAATCTTGTCCTTGTCGGTGAAGTCGCGGATCGATTTGACGTTCGGGTTCGAAGTGACAAGGTCGACTGGCATCGAATTGAGCGCGGCGACGCCGCGCACTTCGTTCGGCGTGCCCGCCGTCTTCGACCATAGCGTCACCAGTGATGGAACGCCGCCGGTGCCGAAGTCGAGGCTGCCGGAAAGCAGCGCATCGTTCATCGCGCCCGGACCGCCGAGCTTGGCCCATGTCACCTTGACGTCGCCCAGGCCGGCCGTTCGGGCGTGCTTTTCGACCAGCTTCGAATCCTCCATGATCATCAGCGGGAGATACGACAAGCCGAACTGCTGCGCGGCGCGCACTTCACCTACTTCGGCGCGCGCGCCTGCCGGGGCTGCGAGCAAGACGATGCACCACGCCACGGCGAAGGTGCGGCGCATTCCAGCCGCGGCGCGGGAGCGGGTCGCCGTGCGGTTGGTAATACGGCGAGTCATGCGGTCCTCGATGGATGGGTCGATCAGTCGGCGCCGCGCGGACTCACCGCGACCGCACGTCCGCCGCTGCGCACGCGGATCACCGTCGCCACCGCGAGCAGCAGTGCGACGCCGATGAATACGAACACCGCGCGAGGGGAATCGTGGTCGAGCAGCAGCCCTATGCTGACCGGACTGAGCGTCGCGCCCAGATCCAGCCCGGAATAGACGAATCCGTAGACGCGGCCCGAGGCTCCCGGCGGAGTCGCATTGC
Organism: uncultured beta proteobacterium; assembly: GCA_963816915.1. Lineage (GTDB taxonomy): Bacteria > Pseudomonadota > Gammaproteobacteria > Burkholderiales > Casimicrobiaceae > PALSA-1003. The sequence continues at coordinate 214,789 of CAWFMK010000001.1, read as the reverse complement.
GTACGATCATGTCGCGCGATGGGCCGGTCGCGCCGAGCACGAACCCGGTGACGAAAAGCAGCGTCACCGACCACGCCGCGAGACCGGGCGCGGCCGCGAGAAGCAGCATCAACGCCGCCCCCGACGCCAGTCCGGCTGCCGCGACACGATCGTGACGCTGCGTGCGCGTGGCGAGAAAGCCGCCGACCAGAATGCCGACGGTGCTGCCGACGAAATACGCGGTGAGCGCAGAAGCCGCGACCACCAACGAAACGTCGTATGCTGCATGCAAGGTGGTCCCCGCGAAGGTCTGGATGCCGATACCGGCAATGGTGACGACGGCGAAATACACGAAGCACAGAAGTATCGGCGTCTGCCTGAAAAGCTCGACGCTGTTTTTCCAGGTGTGGCGGGGCACCGCCGCGTCGTGCGCGCGGCTTCTCAGCGCGCCGCGCTGCATGGAGAGCACCGCGACCGCGATCAGGCCGAGCGCACCGAACAGCAGCAGCGACGCGCGCCAGCCGTAGATCACGCCCACGCCATAGCTGGCCAGCGGCGCAATCGCGTAGCCCAAGCTTCCGCCGATGCCATGGACACTGTAGGCGTGACCCAGCCGCCGGGGGTCCACGTTGGCGTTGATCACCGCGAAATCAGCCGGGTGGAACACGCCGTTACCAAGACCCATGAGCATCGCCAACGGAAACAGCCAGTACACCCCCGGCGCGATGCCGGCGACCAGCACGCTGCCAGCGAGCAGCGACAGGCCGGCAAGCAGTACCGGGCGCGCGCCGAAACGGTCCACCGCGAAGCCGGCGCCGAACTGGCATATCCCGCTGGCGACATAGAACACGCTCATCAGCGCGCCCAGGGTGGCATAGCTCACATCGAATTCGGTGCGCAGCAGCGGAAACAGGGGTGGCAGCACGAGCTGGAAAAAGTGCGAAAGGCCGTGCGCGACGCCGATCACGCCGATGACGCGGGCATCCCTGCGGAACGAGGTAGCGATCGACGAATCCAAGACGATCCTGGCGCGCTTTCCGGCGCGCCACCAGTGGTAAAACAGCTCGGAAGCCTCAACTATACTGCATGCGGCGCGCAAGGCAGCGGACGCGAGCCAACAGATAGCCCCGTCCTTGACGCGGGATTAGCCAGGAGACAAGCGATGGTTGACAAGGTCAGGAAAACCGACGCCGAATGGAAAGCGCAGCTCGCGCCCGAGCAGTATCGCGTGACCCGGCAAAAAGGCACCGAGGCGCCGTTCAGCGGCGAGTACTGGGACAACGAGCGCAAGGGCGAGTACCGCTGCGTGGGGTGCGGAGCGATGCTGTTCAAGTCCGACACCAAGTTCGACGCGGGATGCGGTTGGCCGAGCTTCTATCAGCCGGCGGTCGCGGAGAACGTGCGCAACGAAGCCGACACCAGCCACTTCATGCGCCGCACCGAGGTATTGTGCTCGGCCTGCGACGCGCATCTCGGTCACGTGTTCGAGGACGGCCCCGCGCCCACCGGTCTGCGCTACTGCATGAATTCGGCATCGCTCAAGTTCGATCCCAAGGAATAGGCGTTCGATCGCGGGCTCATGCGCATCCTGTTCGCCGAAGACGATCCGATGATCGGCGCAAGCGTGCGTCGCGGACTCACGCAGGACGGCTTCACGGTCGACTGGGTCCGCGACGGGCGCGCCGCCGAGCTGGCGCTCGCCGAGCGCGTGCACGACGCGCTGCTGCTGGACCTGGGGCTGCCGCGCAAGTCGGGCCTCGACGTGCTGAGCGCGATGCGTCGCGGCGGCGACCGCCGGCCGGTGCTCATCATCACCGCGCGCGACGCCATCAGCGATCGAGTCGCCGGTCTCGATGCCGGCGCCGACGACTATCTGGTGAAGCCGTTTGCGCTCGACGAGCTGGCGGCGCGCCTGCGCGCGCTGTCGCGGCGCAACGCCGGACGCGCCGACCCGGTGATCGTTCATGGCGAGATCGAGCTCGATCCAGCAGCGCGCCAGGTTCGTCGCGCCGGCGCACCGGTCGCGCTCTCCGCGCGCGAATTCGCGCTGCTCGAAGCATTGCTGGTGCGACCCGGTGCAATCCTGTCGCGATCGCAGCTCGAGGAGAAACTCTACGGCTGGAGGGACGCGGTCGAGAGCAACGCCGTCGAGGTGCACATACACGCGCTGCGCAGGAAGCTAGGCGCCGACCTCATCCGCAATGTGCGCGGCATCGGCTGGATGGCGGCGAGGCCTGAGGCGCGCGTGCCATGAGCCGGGACGCGACGTCGCCATGCCTGCGATGATCTCGATTCGCCGTGGGCTTCTGGTGTGGCTGCTCGGCGGCATGCTGCTGGCAATTGCGGCGGCGGCGGTGGGCACCTATCTGCGCGCCCGCGAAGACGCCAACGCGTTGTTCGATTACCAGCTCAAGGAAATGGCGGCGTCGCTCACCGATGCGCCGTTCGTGGCGCTGCCACCCTCGCCGAGCAGCACCGGGCCGGCCTCGGACACGCTGGTCGTCCAGATCTGGGACCGTAACGGCGTGCAGCTGTTCATGTCGCAGCCGCGGCGCGTGCTTCCGCAGTATGCGCAGCTGGGCTTTACCACGCTGTCCAACGAAAGCGGCCAGTGGCGCATTTTCAGCACGCTCTCGGGTGACCAGGTGGTGCAGGTCGCACAGCCGATGAGCGCGCGCCGCGAGCTCGCTGCGAGTCTCGCCTTGCACGCGATCGTTCCGCTGCTTGCAGTGATGCCCTTTCTCGGGATCCTGATCTGGTACACGATCGCGCGCGGCCTCTCCCCGCTCGACCGCGTTGCGGCCGACGTCGCGCGACGCTCGCCCGCGCTGCTCGAGCCGCTTCCGGAAACGGGCCTGCCGCGCGAAGTGCAACCGTTGGTGCACGCGCTCAATGGATTGCTGCTGCGGTTGAGCGAAGCATTGTCCGCACAACGATCGTTCATCGCCGATGCCGCGCACGAGCTGCGCACGCCCTTGACCGCGGTGCATCTGCAGGCGCAGCTCGCCGAGCGCGCCACCAACGACAGCGAGCGCAGCGCCGCGCTGGGCGAGCTGAAGGGTGGCCTCGAGCGCGCGACGCGTTTGTCGGAGCAGCTGCTCGCGTTGGCGCGCGAGGAGCCCGGGGTTCCGGAGCGCAGCGACGGCGACATAGACCTCGCCGCGATCGCGCGCGACGTCGTCGCCGAGCTGGCGCCGCTAGCGTCGGCCAAAGGCATCGACCTCGGCGCCGACACAGCGACTTCGGTGCGCATACGCGGCGACGCCGCGGCGTTGTCGACGCTGGTATCCAACCTGGTCGACAACGCTGTGCGCTACACCTCCGCCCCGGGGCGCGTCGATGTCGAGGTTGCGCGCCAGGGCGCGTCGGCTCGCTTGACGGTGCGCGACAACGGCCCGGGCATTGGCTCAGCCGACGCGCCGCGCGTGTTCGACCGCTTCTATCGTGGTGCGGCGGCTCAGTCGGGCGCGTCCGGCAGCGGCCTGGGGCTGGCCATCGTCAAGCGCATCGCCGAAAGGCATGGGACGCGTGTCGAGCTCGGCAGCGGCATCGAGGGTCGCGGGCTCGGGGTGACGATCCGTTTTGCGCTTTCCGGGAGCACGTAGGCGAACTCGCTTTTTTACAACTCATCCAGTCCGACTGGCGCGATCGGCGCCGGAGACGTGCCGGAAGGCTTGCGCCTTAAGTCTCCCTTAAGTCTTGGCCCCTATTGTTGCTAACGAGCCGGAATGGATCCGGCGCCGCTTTCAACCTAGGAGCCTATCCATGCAAGCTAAATCCTTTAAACGCAGTGCGGTCGCGCTGGCGATCGCGGGTGCCTTCGCCCTGGGCGCGATCGGCGCCGACCGCATTTCCATGCACACTGCGCAAGCGGCGTCGAGCGCGGCGCCCGCGGTAGCGCAGACCCCCACACCAGCGGTCGCGCCGGCAAATGCCGCCGTCGCCGCCGCGCTGCCCGACTTCAGCGGACTCGTCGAGAAGTACGGTCCGGCCGTCGTCAATATCAGCGTCACCGCCGACGGCAAGAAAGTCTCTGCTCACGAAGGCGGCATGCCGCAGATCCCCGAAGAGCTGGCGCCGTTTTTCCGTGGCATCCCCACGCCGCAGCCTGGTCCGATGCGCGGTCAAGGGTCCGGCTTCATCATCGACCCCAACGGCATCATCATGACCAACGCGCACGTCGTCGACGGTGCCGACGAGGTGAGCGTGAAGCTGGTGGACAAGCGCGAATTCACCGCCAAGGTCCTGGGCGTCGACAAGACGACCGACGTCGCCGTGCTCAAGATCGACGCCAAGAACCTGCCCACGGTGAAGATCGGCAATCCTGAAATCACGCGGGTGGGCGAATGGGTCGTCGCCATCGGAACCCCGTTCGGCCTCGAGAACACCGTAACGTCGGGCATCGTCAGCGCCAAGTCGCGCTCGCTGCCGGGCGACTCGTACGTGCCGTTCATCCAGACCGATGCCGCGATCAATCCCGGCAACTCGGGCGGCCCGCTGTTCAACCTCAAGGGCGAGGTGATCGGCATCAATTCGCAGATCTTCAGCCGCAGCGGTGGGTCGCAGGGCCTCGGCTTCGCGGTGCCTATCGACGTCGCCATGCAGGTAGGCGATCAGATCCAGCAGACCGGCAAGGTCGCGCACGGGCGTCTTGGCGTGTCGATCCAGGATGTCAACCAGGCGCTTGCGCAAAACTTTGGCATGAAGATGCCCTCGGGTGCGCTGGTCGGCTCGGTCCAGAAGGATGGTCCGGGTGCGAAGATCGGTATCGAGCCGGGTGACGTGATCCTCAAGTTCAACGGCAAGGACGTCAGCCGCTCCGGTGAGCTGCCGCCGATGGTCGCGAGCGTCAAGCCGGGGTCGAAGGTGACGCTCGAAGTGTGGCGTAACGGCGCGGCGAAGGAGCTTTCGGGCACGGTAGGCACGCTCGAGGACAAGAGCGAGGTCGCCAGCGCCGACAAGGCCGAGCTCGGCAAGGGCAGGCTCGGCGTTGCCGTGCGTCCGCTGTCGGCGGAAGAAAGGCGCGGCACCGAGCTCGCCAACGGCGTGGTGGTCGAGGACGTCGCCGGCGCGGCCGCCCGTGCAGGGGTGCGTTCCGGCGATGTGATCGTCGCGGTCAACAACACGCCGGTGAAAAGCGCCGAGCAACTGAAGGAGCTGGTGGCGAAGGCCGGCAAGACGGTCGCGCTGCTGGTGCAACGTGAAGACGCGCGCATTTTCATCCCGGTGACGCTGGGCTGATCGGCGTCCACCTCATCTCTCCTGGTCGCGCCGGCTTTCCCCTGACGGCGCGTCCCTTCCTGGCGCGGCGGCCCTCGTGGTTGCCGCGCTTTTTTTTCGCCCTGCGGACGTCGCCAACCAACAGCTTGACATTCGATATTGTAGTGATATCATCACGATATCTATACAATATCGCAGCAGGGCAATATCGCGACCGTCGGGATCTCCGCCGGATCGTCTTAGCGGCCGTCACCCAGGGAGGCACCATGGAACGCAGCGCCACCGCGAAAAGCGTGCATCAGGAAGGCCCGGTGTTCACGTGGAACGGATTTGTCGGGCTGGCGATCGGCTTGCTTGCGATCGGCTACGCCATCTGGCAGTTCGCGCATGCGCTTCAGCTCTCCGTTGCGCTGGGTCTTCCAGGTCTCATCGGATCGATGCTGTGGTCGGTGCTGCTATTCATCGTCGGCGCGCTGATCCTCGCCGGGCTCTACACGCTTCAGCCCAACGAAGCCGCGATCCTGCAGCTCTTCGGCAGCTACCGCGGCACCACGCGCGTCGCCGGCCTGCGCGGGACCAATCCCTTCTATTCCCGGCGCAAGATCTCGCTTCGCGCGCGCAACCTAAACGGCGAGCGACTCAAGGTCAACGACAAGCGCGGGAATCCGATCGAGATCGCGGCGGTCGTGGTCTGGCGCGTCGACGATACCGCCAAGGCGAGCTTCGACGTCGACAACTACGAGAACTACGTCAAGCTGCAAAGCGAGGCCGCGGTGCGTCACCTCGCGAGCTCGTTCGCGTACGACCACGGCGACCTCAACGTTGCCGGCAATCCCGAGCCGACGTTGCTTGCCAGCGGCGACATCGTGTCGCGTGCGCTGGTGATCGAGTTGCAGCAACGACTCGAAAAAGCCGGCGTCGTGGTCGAGGAAGCGCGCCTGATGCACCTGGCTTACGCGCCCGAAATCGCGCAAGTCATGCTGCGCCGCCAACAGGCGGAGGCGATCATCGCCGCGCGCACCAAGATCGTCCACGGCGCGGTATCGATGGTGGAGATGGCCTTGAACGAGCTATCCGACAAGAAGGTGGTCGCGCTCGACGACGAGCGCAAGGCGGCGATGGTCAGCAATCTGATGACCGTGCTGTGCGCCGAAAGTGAAGTGCAGCCAGTCATCAATACCGGGACGCTTTACAACTAAGGAGAACAAGCGATGGTGACCAGAGCGAGGAAGCCGGGAATCTGGACGGCAGTGGGTGCGGGTGCAGGGATGGCGCTGGGGACGGCGCTGGGCAATTCGCCGGTCGGGCTCGCGCTTGGCGCGGCGCTGGGCCTCGCGTGGGCGCTGTTCGCCGCGCGCGGGCGCAAGCAGACGTGCTGACTGCGCACCTCTCTGGAGAATGCCATGCAATATCTCGCCGCGATCGTGATGTCGCTGCTGTTGACGGCCAACGGTGTCGCGCTGGTCATGACTGCCTCCAGCCTGCCCCCGCGCGTTGCCTCGCATTTCGATCTCGCCGGCGTGGCGGACGGCTTCGTGGGGCGCACCCACTATCTGCTGGTGATGACCGGCTTGAGCCTCGGGGTTCCTGCGGTGCTGATTCTGGTGACGGTGATGCTGCCCATTCTCGTGCCGAGCCGCCTGCGCATCCCGTCGCGCGACTACTGGATTGCGCCCGAACGTCGCGCGCAGACGCTCTCGTCCATTGCGACCGTCGGGCTTGTCATGTCGGCGGTGACCGCGACGTTCATGCTTGGCCTGCAGCTGCTGGTCGTCGCTGCCAACGCTCGGACGCCGCCACATATGGATACCGCGATCCTGTTCGCGCTGGTCGCCTTCCTGGTCGTATCGATCCTGCTTTGCCAATGGGTGCTGTGGCGGCGCTTCCAGGTCGCGCAATGACCATGGTCAAGCGCGCGGCCGTGTGCGGCCCCGGCACCGGCGGCTGAGTCTCGATGGCGGACAAGAAGGCGTTTCTGCTACGGCTCGATCCCTCGGTATGGACCGGTCTCGAGCGGCTGGCGCAAAGCGAGCTGCGCAGCATCAACGCCGAGATAGAATTCCTTCTGCGCGACGCACTCGCGCGTCGCGGAATCAAGCCCAAGGATGGAAACGAGCATAGCCCCGCCAAGCGTGGCGGCAAGCTGGATTGACGCACTCGCGATGCGGCTGGTCGCCGAGCCAGCCTTTTCCGGCTGCTCGCTTCGCGCTGCTACGGCACACGATGAAGATCGGCTTTTCGCGCTGCATCGCGAGGCGCTGCATGGCTATGTAGATGCGACCTGGGGCTGGCACGAAGCCTGGCAGCGTACGTATTTTTCGGACCATTACGCGGCGGCGCGCAATGCGCTCGTCACGCGCGGCGACGAGCTGATCGGACGCATCTCCATCAGCCGGCACTGGCGAAAGATATTCCTGCGCGACATCGAGCTCATCGCGAGCGAGCGCAATCGTGGCCTGGGCAGCGCGATGATTCGCGCGGTGCTCGCACTGGCGCGCGCCGGCGACAAGTCAGTCGAGCTGCTGGTGCTCGACTGCAACCCGGCGCGCGGGCTCTATGAGCGTCTGGGATTCAGGACCGTAAGCGACGACGGCGCACGGTCACGCATGCGCGCGCCCTGACCTAGCTGCGCAGGATGCGCTGCAGCCATGCCGAGATCGCCACGATCTCCTCGATGCACACCGAATGCTCCATCGGGTAGGTGTGCCACTCGACCGAATAGCCCGCCTGCACCAGCGCTCTCCACGACGCCTCGCCCCAGGCGAAGCGCACCATCGGGTCGGCGCTGCCGTGCGCCATGAAAATCGGAACGTCCCGATTCGCCGCTTCCGCTTCGTCCCTGAGCGTATCGGCGGCGACGAGGTACGCCGACAGCGACATAATACCGGCGAGACGTTCGGCATGGCGCAAACCCGCGTAGAGCGCAACCGCCCCACCCTGCGAGAATCCTGCGAGCACGATGCGATTCGACGCGATGCCGCGCCGGACCTCGCGGGCAATCAGCGCCTCGATCTGCGCCTGCGATTCGCGCACACCGGCCAGATCCGCGCGATTGTTGAAATCCGCCCCCGCGATGTCGTACCAGGCGCGCATGCGCAAGCCGTTGTTGATCGAGACGGGACGAATCGGCGCGTGCGGAAATACGAAGCGCACCGGAAACGTCGAAGGCAGCGCCAGTTCGCGGACCACGGGAACGAAGTCGTTGCCGTCGGCCCCCAGACCGTGCAGCCAGATCACTGTTGCCGCGGGATTGGCCGCGCTTTCCAGTTCAACGCAGGCAAGAAGCGTATCGTTCACAGGGAATGGGAATGTCGCCGCGGGTGTTCGCACCCATGGGCATATTGCCGCGGATGTCGGCGTCTGATGAAATTCTACCTCAGCCGGCCGATGTCGAAGGAAGGAGATGGCCATGCGATCAATCGATAACGGAATCGACCGAAGCGGCGCGCCTTTGCGCGGCTTCATCCGACGCATCGCCTATATGCGGCACGCGGTGGCGCTCATCGGCGCGGTCACCCTGTTCGCCTCTGCCGTGGCCGCTGCCCAGCCGGCCACCAACTACCAGGGCATATGGTGGGCCGCTCCCGCGGGTTCGCAGCCCGGCTGGGGCATCAACATAGCGCACCAAGGAGATACTATCTTCGCGACCTGGTTCACCTATCAGGGTCGATTCAACCTGCCGCAATGGCTTTCGATGACGGCGACGCGCACGTCCGACAACGAGTACAGCGGCAACCTGGTGCTGACCAACGGCTCCCCGTATTCGACCATCCCGTACAACAACGGCGCGTTCACCAGCGCCCCCTTCGTCGGTTCGGCGACCCTCAAATTCGACAGCCCCACGACCGGGACGCTCATCTACACGCCGAACGTCGTGGAAGTCCGGCAGCCGATCACCTTGATGGTTTTCGGGCCCACGCCGACCTGCGTATGGGGAGCGCTTGCAGACCTTTCCAAGGCAACCAACTATACCGACCTCTGGTGGGCCTCTCCGCCGGGTTCGGAAAGTGGCTGGGGCATCAGCCTGTCCCACCAAGGCAACGCGATCTTCGCGGTCTGGTTCACCTACGACGCCGCCCATGCGGCCGACTGGATGTCGGCGACAGCCTTCCAGACCGGCCCTGCCACCTACCAAGGCGTCCTTTATCGGACGACTGGGCCGAACTGGGGCACGGTGCCGTTCGATTCCGGACTGGTCTCGTACACGGATGCGGGCGCAGTATCGTTGACCTTCCAGGACGGCAACAACGCCACCTTCACCTACAGCGTGAACGTCAACGGCGGAGCCGGCCAGTCGATCCAGGTCAAGGAAATCACGCGCCAGGTGTTTCGACCGCCTGGAACCGCGTGTCACTAGTCGCCCGGCGAGCCCCATAGGCTAATATGCCGCTGGCGCGGCACGCGAAGTCGCCGACTGATGCGGCTTCGATGCCTGTCCTCGCCTGAAAGGTCACCGTGAACAGCCGGACGAAGCTGCGTGCGACTAGGACCGCAGGCGCTGTTGCTGCGCGCCGACGAGGTGATCCGGTGATCGACCGGCGCGCGTTCATCACGTTGATCACATTCATCGGAGCACTCTGCGTCACGGTCGTGCCGCGAGCTTGGTCTCAGGACGCGCCCAAGAGCGTACGCGTCGCGCTCATCGAGGCCGGCGCTCCATCCGCGAACCAGCATTTCCTCAATGCGTTCATGGCGGGGATGCGCGAACTGGGCTACGTCCCCGGTAAGAACACCATCGTTGACGTCCGCTGGGCAGAAGGCCAGGTCGAAGGGTTCCGCCGAAGCCTTGCCGACGTAATCGCATTGCACCCCGACGTAATCGTCATCTCTTCGACACTGGGCGCTGTCGAAGCCAAAAAGGCGACCTCGACGATCCCGATCGTATTCATCGGGGTCCCTGACCCCGTCGGCGCCGGCCTGGTCAGTGGACTCGCGCGGCCTGGAGGCAATCTCACCGGACTTGCGCGAGCGGCTGGCGATGGCCTGGTCGGCAAGACTGTTCAGGAACTCAAGGAGATCGCACCCGGCGTCACACGGATGGCCATCCTCTGGAATCCTACGGCGTCGATCGAGGAGCGCCGCGTGCAGACCGTGTCCGCCGCGACCCGGCTTCGCATCGTTCCGCTCGTCGTGCCCGTACAGGATCACGAAGGTATCGCCAGCGCGTTCACGAGCATGGTCAAGCAGCACGCCAACGGCTTGTTCGTCGTGACCGACCCGCTCACGCTTGCGAATCGAACGGAGATCGTGAATCTCGCGGCCGCAAACCACATTCCGGCGGTGTATGAGTTCGGTGAGTTTGTACGCGCCGGCGGGTTGGTAGCGTATGCGCCCAGCATCACCGAGCAGTTCCGTCGTTCTGCCCTTTACGTCGACAAGATCCTCCACGGCGCAAATCCGGCCGAGATTCCGATCGAGCAGCCGACCAAGTTTGAATTGGTAATCAATCTGCGCTCTGCCAAGGCGCTCGGCATTACCGTCCCGCAAGAAATGCTGCTGCGCGCCGACGAGGTCATCCAGTGATGAGGAGACGCCGATTCGCCGCCGCGGCTGGCAGCGCGCTCGTGTTGTCGCTCCCCGGCGTCGCACAGGCGCAAGCCAAAGTTGGCGTATCGGATTCTTCTACTTCGGCTCGCGTCAATCTTCGCTGGATACCGGGCGCTACAACGGCTTTGTTCAGCGCATGCGCGCCCTTGGCTACGTCGAAGGCAAGAACATGACGCTGGAAACGCGCTTCGCCGACGGCAAAATCGACCAGCTTCCCGCATCGATCTACCTGATTCGCGACTACGCCAAAGCCGGCGGGCTGATGAGCTATGGCCCCGACATCGTCGACAATTTCCGGCGCGCCGCAACCTACGTCGACAGGATTCTTCAGGGAGCCAAGCCGGCGGAGCTGCCGTTCGAGCAGCCGGACAGGTATGTGCTGGCGGTCAAACTCAAGACCGCCAAGACGCTCAGTCTGACGATCCCCCAGGGCGTGCTGCTGCGAACGGCCGAAGTTGTCCCATGATCCGGGCGCCGTGCACTTCGGTTGCCGCGCGCGATACTCGCGTGTACGGTATGGCGTGATGCCGCGACCAGCCCATCCGCATTGCTGTCGAATGCACGCCCGCTGTCGCGCGGACTGCGCGCGCTAGCTCGATGGCGTCCGCACCGCTTGCCGCCCCTGCGCCCGCCAGCGTCCCGCTGAAGGTCGGCCGCGGCCGCCTGTTTCGCAAGTATTTGCTGCTGATCCTGTCCCTGGTGATGATCGCCCTGCTCGCGTCGAGCGCGATCAGCATCTACTTCACCTACCAGGAAACCAAGTCGGCGCTGGCGAGCCTCCAGCACGAGAAAGCGATCGGCGCGGCATCGCGCATCGAGCAGTACATTCACCAGATCGAGCAGCAGCTCGCCTACGCCGCGCTGCCACAACTCGACGCCAACGATCGCGAGCTGCGGCGCATCGAGTTTCTGAAACTCCTGCGCCAGGCACCGGAAGTGACCGATATATCGCAGCTCGACGCCGAAGGCCGCGAGCAGATCGCGGTGTCGCGTCTGGGCATGGACAACCTCGGGTCGCTCAAGGACCGCTCCGACGAGCCCGCCTTCCGCAATGCGAAGAAGGGACAGCCCTGGTTCGGGCCGGTCTACTTCCGCAAGGAGACCGAGCCCTACATGACCATTGCGATCCGGCCGAGCGACAAGGGCGCGGTGACCATCGCCGAGGTCAACCTCAAGTTCATCTGGGATGTCGTCTCGCGCATCAAGATCGGCGACAAGGGTCTGGCGTACGTGGTGGACGGCAACGGTTTCCTGATCGCGCATCCCGACATCGGTCTGGTGTTGCGCAAGACGCAGATGTCCGAGCTGCCTCACGTCAAGGCGGCGATGAACGCCGCTCGCAGTGACGACGCCGAGCCGGCGATGGTGTCCATCGACCTGACTGGAACCTCGGTACTCGCGTCGGTGGCGCCGATCCCCCCATTGCGCTGGTACGTCTTCGTCGAGCAGCCGGTCTCGGAGGTGTACGCGAGGCTGAATGCGTCGATCGTGCGCACCGTACTGCTGCTGCTGGCGGGCATGATCATTTCCGCGATCGGAGCGCTGGCGCTTGCGCGCGGCATGGTGCGCCCGATCCGCACGCTGGAGGAAGGCGCGCAGCGCATCGGCGCCGGCGAGCTCGACCAGAAAATAGAGATCCACACCGGTGACGAGCTCGAAGCGCTTGCCAACCGTTTCAACGTGATGTCGACGCAGCTGCGCGAGTCGTACGCCGGCCTTGAGCGAAAAGTCGAGGAGCGCACCAGCGAGCTCAAGAATTCGCTGCAGCAGCAGACTGCGATCAGCGAGATCCTGCGCGTGATCTCGAGCTCGCCGACCGACGTGCGACCGGTCCTCGAAGCCGTCGCCGAGCGCGCTGCGCTGCTGTGCGATGCGCCGTATGCGCGCATCCTGCTCGTCGCGGGTGACGAGCTGGTGCCGGTGGCCGACTATTCGGTCGGTGGCGAGCCGCTGGCGAAGCCGAGCAAGCCGATCCCGACGAGCCGCTCGACCCTGACCGGGCGCACCGTTACCGACCGCAAGACCATCCACATCGCCGACGTCGTGCCGCTCCTCGACAGCGAGTTCGTCGCGTCGCGCGAGAGCAATCTCAAGCTCGGCTCAAGGACCGTGCTGTCGGTGCCGCTGATGCGCGAAGGCGGCGCCTACGGCGCCATCTTCCTGTTCCGCCGCGACGTTCGCATGTTCTCACCGGACCAGGTTGCGCTGGTCGAGACCTTTGCACGGCAAGCCGCAATCGCCATCGACAACGTACGTTTGTTCAACGAGACCAAGGAAACGCTCGACCAGCAGACCGCGATCAGCGAGATCCTGCGCGTGATCGCCGGGTCGCCTGGCGACGTGCAGCCTATGCTCGATGCCGTTGCAGAGCGTGCGCTGAAGCTTTGCGACGCTGCGCAGTCTACGATCTTGCTGGTCGAGGGAGATGCGCTTCGAGTCGCCGCAGGTCTCGGTAGCACGCGCGCACTTGAAGCGGGCGAAATCTTTCCTCTGAATCGCGGCTCATTGAGCGGTCGCGCCGTCGTCGACGGCGAGTCGATTCACGTCGAAGACCTCGCCCTGGCCTCAGAGGATGAGTTCCCCGTGGGCCGCGACATGCAACGGCGGGTCGGACATCATACCGCCCTGTCCGTGCCGCTGATGCGCGAGGACCGCGCAATCGGGGCGATTGCGCTCTGGCGCCTGGAAGTGCGCCAGTTTACTGACAAGCAGATTGCACTGGTGAAAACCTTCGCCGACCAGGCCGCGATCGCCATCGAGAACGTGCGTTTGTTCAACGAGACCAGGGAGGCGCTCGAGCAGCAGACGGCGGTCGCGGAAATTCTGCGCGTGATCTCGAGTTCACCGACCGATGTCCTGCCGGTGCTCGACGCGATCGCCGAGCGCGCCGCACGACTGTGCGATGCAGCATCGGCGTCGATGTATCTCATCGAAGGCGACCACTTGCGCCATCTCGCATCGAAGGGGCCATCGCCGGATCCGGTGGCGACGGTCGAGGCGATTCCGATCAACCGCGAGTCGGTCTCCGGCCGCGCGTTGCTCGAAAGGCACGCGATCCAGGTGCACGACATGCTCGACGAGGGTGCCGAATACCCTCTCAGCTATGAACTCGCGCAGCAATACGGACATCGCACCGTGGCGGTGATGCCGCTTTACCGCGAGGGCCAGCCCTTCGGCACGATTCTTCTGCGTCGCAACGAGGTGCGTTCGTTCAACGATCGCGAGCTCGCGCTGCTGCAGACGTTCGGCGACCAGGCGGCGATCGCCATCGAGAACGTGCGGCTGTTCAACGAGACGAGGGAAGCACTCGAGCAGCAGCGCGCGTCGGGCGAAGTCCTCGCCGCCATCAGCAGCTCGATCGCCGACACTAGCCCGGTATTCGACAAGATCCTGGAAAGCTGCGAGCGTCTGTTTGCCGGAAAGTACGCTCGGTATCAACCTGGTGGGCGACGACGGCCTGATCCACCAGCGCGCTTACCACGGCCCCGGAGTAGACGGCCTGCGCCGTATTTTCCCCTTGCCTTTGAACGGGGAAAGCGGGACGGGGGCCGCTATCGTGAGTCGCGCCGTGGTGCATTATCCCGATGTCGCCCATGGCGAGGGAGTTCCGGAGAAGACCCGAGTCGCATGCAGCGCGGTGGGTTACAAGGGCGTCATCTTTGCGCCGATGGTGTGGGAAGGCAAAGGGATCGGGGTCATCTTCGTCGGCCGCGACTATGTCGGGCCGTTCTCGGAGAAGGATATCGCATTGCTCAAGACCTTCGCCGATCAGGCAGTGATCGCAATCCAGAATTCGCGCTTGTTCAACGAGATCCAGGAAAAGAGCCAGCAACTCGAAGTCGCCAACAAGCACAAGTCCGAATTCCTGGCCAACATGTCACACGAGCTGCGCACGCCGCTCAACGCGATCATCGGCTTTTCCGAGGTGTTGCTCGAGCGCCTGTTCGGCGATCTCAACCCCAAGCAGGAGGATTACCTCAAGGACATCTTCAGCTCGGGCAAGCACCTGCTGACGCTGATCAACGACATACTCGACTTGTCCAAGGTCGAGGCCGGACGCATGGAGCTCGAGCCGTCAACCTTCGACATCGCTTCCGCCATCTCCAACGCGATGACGCTGGTGCGCGAGCGCGCGCAGAGCCACGGTATCTCACTGGGCCAGCAGGTCGATGCTACGCTCGTGGAGATCATCGCCGACGAGCGCAAATTCAAGCAGATCCTGCTCAACCTGCTGACCAACGCTGTCAAGTTCACGCCTGACGGTGGCCGTGTCGATGTGAGCGCGCGACGTGCAGATGGCGAACTCGTGGTCTCTGTGCACGACACGGGCATCGGCATCGCGCCGGAAGACCAGCCCGCGGTGTTCGAGGAGTTCCGCCAAGTGGGCCGCAGCTACACCAGCAAGCAGGAGGGGACGGGCCTCGGCCTGGCCCTGACAAGGCGCTTCGTCGAGCTGCATGGGGGCCGTATCTGGCTCGAAAGCGCGCCTGGCAAAGGTTCGACCTTCTACTTCACGCTACCGGCGAAAACATGAGCGTCATCCTGATCGTCGAAGACAACGAGCGCAACCTGAAGCTGGTGCGCGACGTACTGCAGGTCAAGGGCTACAAGACGCTCGAGGCGGTGACCGGCGAGGACGGCGTCAAGCTCGCGCTCGAGCACAAGCCCGATCTCGTGCTCATGGACATCCAGCTGCCGGGCATCAACGGCATCGAAGCGCTGCGCCAGATACGCTCGAACGCGTCGACTTCGGCAATCCCCATCATCGCGGTCACCGCCTCGGTGATGCAGCAGGACCGCAAGCAGATCACCGAGGCGGGCTTCGACGCCTACGTCGGCAAGCCGATCAACCTCAAGGAATTTCTCGACGCCGTTCGCAAGGCGCTGGGGGAGCAGGCGCAGTGACCACGCCGTCGAAAGTGCTCGTCGTCGACGACACGCCGCATAACGTCAAGCTGCTCGCCGACCTCCTCGGGGTCAAAGGCTACGCGGTGGCGACCGCGTGCACCGGCGAGGAAGCGCTCGCCAAGATGCCCACCGAGAAGCCCGACCTGGTGCTGCTCGACGTCATGATGCCGGGACTTTCGGGCTACGAGGTCTGCGCGCGCATCCGCGCCGATCCGGAGACCGAGCTACTGCCCGTGGTGATGGTCACTTCGCTCGACCCTCAACAGGAGCGCGTCAAGGGCATCGAGGCGGGCGCCGACGATTTCCTGTCCAAGCCGATCAACCAGCCCGAGCTTTTCGCACGGGTTCGCTCGCTGCTTCGGGTCAAGGCGCTGCAGGACGAGGTCAGGCAACAGGCGTCTGCGCTAAAGGACTGGAACGAACAGCTCGAGCAGCGCGTCGCCGAGCAGGTCGGACAGCTCGCGCGGCTCTCCCAGCTCAAGCGTTTCTTCTCGCCGGCCGTGGCCGAAGCGATCGTCACCGCTGGCGAAACGTCGATACTCGCACCGCATCGGCGCGAAATCTCTTACGTCTTCACCGACCTGCGCGGTTTCACGGCGTTCACCGACAGCGCCGAGCCCGAAGAAGTCGAGTCGGTGCTGCGCGACTATCAGGTCGCGATGGGCAGCGATCGTGACCGAGCACGAGGGCACGCTCGATCGCTTCGCGGGCGACGGCATCCTGATCTTCTTCAACGATCCGCTGCCGGTCGCCGAGCACGGCAAACGTGCGGCGACCATGGCGCTCGCCATGCAGCAGGCGCTTCATGCCGCTGCAGGCACGCTGGGGCAAGCTCGGCTACGAGCTGGCGCTCGGGATCGGAATCGCACAGGGATTCGCGACGCTCGGCGCGTTCGGATTCGAGGGACGTCTCGACTACTCGGCGATCGGAAGCGTAGTCAACCTTGCCTCACGCCTGTCCGACGAGGCACAAAGCGGTCAGATCCTGGTTGATCGGCGCATTCGCGCCGCGCTGGGCGACGCCGCGCAGACCGAGAATGTCGGTCCTCTCGCGCTCAAGGGCTACGCGCAGCCGGTACCCGCGTTCGTGCTCAAGACGCTGCTTTAGCCGGAGCCGGCGGCAGCGCCCGGCTTGCCCGGCGTCGAGCGCAGGCCCGCGCCTTGCAGTCAAAGTTCCGGCGCGACGCTTGTCGAATGCGCCCCGGATGCGTTATGAAGAAGGCGTGAGGACGACTTCATTGCGGCTGCGCTGACCGTGTTATCCAACGACTTCCAGTTGCGCTGCCAGGCTTGCGGGACCGCACTTCCGCCGACCGCGAAATTCTGCCTCGAATGCGCGCATCCGGTCGCGCAGCCGAGAGCAATGCTCGGGCCCGGCGAGCATCACGCGCGGCTGGCACCTGCGCCACCGCTTGAAGGCGAGCGCAAGTTCGTCACCGTGCTTTTCGCCGACCTCAAGGGCTCGATGGAGCTAGTCGCCGATCGCGATCCGGAAGAGGCGCGCACGCTGCTCGACCCGGTGCTGGAACACATGTGTGAGGCGGTCGAGCAGTATGGCGGCACGGTGAGCCAGGTGATGGGCGACGGCATCATGGCGCTGTTCGGCGCGCCGATCGCCGCCGAGGACCACGCCATACGCGCCGCGCGCGCCGCGCTGACTATGCAGGACCTGGTGCGCCACTACGGAGACGAGATCCAGCGCACGCACGGCGTCCCGATCCTTATCCGGGTGGGACTCAATTCAGGCGAGGCGGTCCTCCGCCTCACCGAGCACGGGCTGCACGCCAGCTACACCGCGATCGGCGTCACCGTACACCTGGCCGCACGCATGGAGCAGCTCGCCCGGCCGGGAACGATCCTTGCGACCGCGGACACGGTGCGTCTCACCGCCGATCACGTCGAGGCGCGCTTTGTCGGACCGATGAAGGTGAAGGGTTTTGACCGCCCTATCGATGTCGCCGAGATACGCCGCGCAACGATCGTGCGCTCGCGTTTCGACGCGGCGTCCACGCGCAGCATCACGCCTTTCGTTGGGCGCGGCAGCGAGCTGACGCGACTGCTGGCAGTGTTCGACGAGATCAGGAGCGGCGACCAGGGCCGCCTGGTGGTAATCGTCGGCGACCCGGGCATCGGCAAGTCGCGCCTGGTGTACGAGTTCATGCGCACGCTCGCCGGACGCAATGTTCTCATGCTCGATGGTGGCACCGCTCCATACGGCAGCGGTGCGGGCTACCGACCGGGCGTCCACATCCTGCGCCAGTATTTCAACATCACCGACGGCGACGACAAGAACACGATCCGGGAAAAGGTCGCGGGCAGCGTCGTCGCGCTAGGCGGCGACATGAACAACGTCGTCATCCCGGTGCTTGCGATCCTCCACGCGTTGCCACCCGAGCATGCCTTTCACGACATTCCTGACAAGGAGCGCCGCCAGCAGGTCGTCGATGCGCTGCTGTGGCTCAATCGAAGGGTCGCGTCGGATCGCCCGCTGGTGCTGTGCTACGAAGATCTGCAGTGGGTAACCTCGGACACCCGCAAGTTTCTGGCCCGGCTGGTCAACAATATTCCGCGCTCGACGCTGGTGTTGCTCACGCACCGCTCCGACTGGGACCCCAGCGAGCTCGCGATCGAAGGCGCTGCGCAGGTGCGGCTGGAAGGGCTGGCGCATCCGCTTTGTCGCGATCTCATTACCGAGCTGCTCGGCGACGATCCGTCGCTCGGCCGGCTCAAGGACGACCTGCCGGCACGCAGCGGCGGCAATCCGCTGTTCATCGAGGAGCACGTGCGCAGTCTCATCCAGTCTGGCGACCTCGAAGGCGAGCCACGGCGCTACCGGATGGTCACGCAGCGCGAGATGGTCGAGATCCCGCCCACTGTGCGCGCAGTGCTGGCGGCGCGCATCGACCGGCTGCCTGGCGACGACAAGCACGTGCTGCAGGCGCTCGCCGCGGTTGGGGCCCTAGCCAGCGTCGGCGTGCTCGCCGAAGTCGCGGGCATGCCCACCGAGCTGCTGCGCAAATCACTGCGGCGCCTGCAAAGCTCCGGGCTGCTGATCGGGCGCGCCGACCGCGAGCAACTCGCCTACGAATTCAAGCACTCGCTCACTCAGACGGTCGCTTACGAGACATTGCTGCGCGAGCGCCGCCGCGAGCTGCATCTGCGCATCATGCACGCGCTGGGGGACGGCGCGCCAGTCGAGGTACTCGCTCGTCACGCGGTGCTGGGCGAGGCATGGGAGCAGGCACTGGTGTATCTGCGCGACGCCGGCCGTCAGGCCGCGCAGCAGTTCGCCGAGGTGGAGGCCATCGCATGCTTCGAGCGCGCACTGCTGGTGGTCAAGCGGCTGCCACCGGAAAAAAGATTGCAGGCGGTCGCGATCGATCTGCTGCTCGACATGCGCAATGCGCTCGTCCCGTTGGGACGGCACCGCCGGCAAGTCGAGGTTCTGCGTTCGGCTGAGGAGCTCGCCGGGACGCTGGGCGATGAGCATCGCCTTGCGCGAGTCGCGTCGTTCATGAGCAATTATTACGGCAATGTCGGGCGTTCGCACCTCGCGCTCGAGTCAGCGAAGCGTGCACTGGCGCTCGCCGAGAAGCTGAACGACCCCGAGATCCTGGTAATGGGTGCGCTCAGCGCCGGCGAGATCCACCGCACGCTAGGCAACTACGATCACGCGCGCGATTTTCTCACCCGTGTGATCCGCATGATCGAGCCAAGCAACGCACAGCGTGGCCACGGCCAGGTCGGATTGCCGTCCGTGCGCGCACGCAGTCACCTCGCGTGGACGCTCGCCGAGCTGGGTGATTTCGAGCGTGCGCGCAATGTCGCCGAAGAAGGCATACGCATCGCCGACGCTTCGGGACACACGTACAGCGTGTGCCATGCGTGCCTTGGGCTGGGCGGCACGCGCATTCGCCAGGGCGAGTTCGAGGCCGCGGTACCGATACTCGGGCGCGGGCTGGCGTTGACCGATCGCGTTCCGCTGCTGCGCCCGCCGATCGCCGCCGACCTCGGCCTCGCGCACGCGCGCTGTGGCAACCTTGTCGATGGCCTGAGGCATGTGCGCGACGCGGTGGAAAGCGCGACGACAATGGGAAGGTTGAGCCGGCTGCCGCTGCTTCTGGTCAAGTGCGCCGAAGCACATCTTCTCGCCGGTGACACGGCCGAGGCGTCGCAGCTGTCCGACGAAGCACTGCGACTCGCGACTGAGCAGCAGGAGCGCGGCAACATCGTCTATGCGCTACACATGCAGGGCGAGGTCGCGGCCAGCGCCGGCGATGCGGCCGCCGAGATTGCGCGCGATCACTTCGAGCAGGCGCTGCAGCTCGCCAACGAACTGGGAATGGCATCGCTGGGCGCACGGTGCACGTCGGGGCTGGGCGTGCTGCACGCGCGGCTCGGCGAGAACGATGTCAGCGACGGGTACATCGCGACGGCGCGCGCGATGTTCCGGACGATGGGTATGCGTTTCTGGCTCGCGCAACTCGACGCCGAAATGATAGGCGGACCCGACGGTATCGAAGCGCCGTCGGGATCGCGCAAGCCCCTCGTCGAGGGCACGGCATAGGTCCGCGCGTCGCCGTGTCCGCAGCGCCGCGCCAAGCAGTAGTGAAAACAACATTCGGGTTCTTCGCATCGTCATTCGATCCTCGTGGCACGCGACATCGCTCTTACTGGCGAGTCCCGTATTTTTGTAATTCCACCAAAGCGAGCCTTACACTGCGAGCATGCCGATCGTCTTGAACTTCGCGGCGAGACTCTTCGCCTTTCGCGTCGCCCGCGCGCTCGCTGTCGGCGAGTTGCTCCTGCTCATCGGCTGCACCGGCGTGACCACGCCCGCGGTCGATGTCCCAGCCGCCGCCCCTGCGGCTGCAACCAAGTCGGCACCTGAGGGCGCCAACGTGAGGACCCCCGCTGCGTCGGCGGCACCTGCGAATCCAGGCGCGGCGTCGCAAGCGGCACCAGCACCTGCGCGGGCCGCACCGTCGGCGCCCGTTGCGGCGGCTCCAGCCAAGGCTGCGCCGCCGACCGCGAAGGCGGCTTCGCCCGTGTCCACGCCGAATACGCCCGTGCAGAAAAAAGAAACGGCGGCCCCGGAGACGTCGAATCAGAAGACGCCGCCGCTCGATCTTGCCTCGCTTGAGCAACGCTTGAAGGACACCCCGGCAATTGGTGTGCTCACGAAGATCGCGCTCAAGAATCAGGTCGACGACCTGCTGACTCAATTCCGGAATTTCTACGCTGGAAAGGTAAAGACGACAGTGGGCGAGTTGCGCCGATCATACGATTTGCTGATACTCAAAGTCCTGTCGCTGCTGCAGAACAGCGATGCCGCGCTGGCCGCCGCCCTCGCCGCCTCGAGGGAGGCGATCTGGGGCATACTTTCGGATCCGGCGAAATTCGCAAAGATCTGAATAAAAGCTCCCCATGAAAACACTTGCACTGCGCATGACATTCTGCATCATCACCGGGGCATTGAGCACCGACGTGGCGTTCGCGGCCGACGATGCGGTCAAGAAGGACCTGTTCACGGTAATCACGTTGCAAGGCCTGCCATGCGGCGAGGTGGTGGAAGTCGCTACGAAGGGCGATAACGATCATGTCGCTTCTTGCAAAGACGGGAACCGCTACCACGTCTTTCTCAGTGGCCAGGGGCGGGTGGTCGTAGAAAAGCAATGAGACCTAGTTAGCCGTAATGTCCGCCCTGCTTCGCACTACCTAAGCTCCTACAAGAAAATCATCCTTCGCCTGCTGTGTTCCACGGGCGGCTGGCGTACCTTTGGTCCGTCTACGTCGCGATGGAGCATCAACATGGAAAACACGCTGAAACTAAAACGCACCGCTCGTTATGCCACCGCAGCCGCGCTCGCACTCGGACTTTCGGCAGCCTATG
Organism: uncultured beta proteobacterium; assembly: GCA_963816915.1. Lineage (GTDB taxonomy): Bacteria > Pseudomonadota > Gammaproteobacteria > Burkholderiales > Casimicrobiaceae > PALSA-1003. The sequence goes on along the minus strand of CAWFMK010000001.1, from coordinate 193,242 downwards.
CAGCAAGTGATTCGACTACGCCCACAAGCGGCTCGGCGCCGACGAACCCATCCAGCGGGTCATCGGCGACCACGCCATCGACTAGCACGCCATCTACCGGTACGGCATCCACCAAGACTCAATCGTCAGACATGACGGGCAAGCAAAAGGCCACTGCCATCGGCGCAACCAGCGGTGCGGTCGCCGGCGCGGTCGTAGGCGGGCCTGTCGGCGCAGTCATCGGCGCCGGTGTGGGCGGTTATGTGGGGCATGAAGGCACCGATGCGAAGGGCCACGTTCCGTCATCGAATGCGACAAATGCGAACACGATGACCGGCGACGGAACCGTACGCAGGGCCCAGGAAGCGCTGAACGCGAAGGGCTACAGTCCGGGCGCCATCGACGGCCGGTTGGGACCCAACACTGAAAGCGCCATTCGAAGCTTCCAGGAAAAAAACGGCATCGCCGCAACCGGGACGCTCGACAACGCCACGCAGAGCGCGCTGGGCATCTGACGTCGCGAGCGCTCGAACCGCCTGAAGTTCTGAAACGGCCGCCCTCGGGCGGCCGTTTTCATTGCTGCCCGCGGGGTCGTGTCGATCCCAGGCTACGGGGTCCGGCGCGTGGAAAACAGGCAACACGGGTACAATATAGCGGGCGTAGACAGCCCTCCCGCGACGTGGCCACAAGCCGCCGACCGGGGATACGCCCCAAGAACACAATTTCTGGAGTTCGTGCACATGGCTACCTCCCCTGTCGGCGCCGTCGCGCTGCGTGACGTCTCCCTCGACGACAAGTACGAACTTGGTTCCGGGCGCGCGTACATGACCGGCGTCCAGGCGCTGGTGCGCCTGTTGATGATGCAGCGCCAGCGCGACGCGGCCGCGGGATTGAACACGGCGGGCTTCGTCTCGGGGTACCGCGGATCGCCGCTGGGCGGGCTCGACCAGGCGCTGTGGAGCGCCGAGAAATTCCTGACGCGCGCGCACATCAAGTTCCAGCCGGGGCTCAACGAGGACCTCGCGGCGACATCGATCTGGGGCACGCAGCAGGTCAACCTGTATCCGGCCGCGAAGTACGACGGTGTGTTCTCGATGTGGTACGGCAAGGGTCCCGGTGTCGACCGCTGCGGCGATGTATTCAAGCACGCGAATTTCGCGGGCACGTCGAAGCACGGCGGCGTGCTGGTGCTGGCCGGCGACGATCATGCCGCCAAGTCGTCGACATTGCCGCATCAGTCCGACCATCAGTTCTCCGCGGCGATGATGCCGGTGCTCTATCCGTCGTCGGTGCAGGAGATCATCGACCTCGGGTTGCACGGATGGGCGATGAGCCGTTACTCGGGTTGCTGGGTGGGCTTCAAGTGCGTCGCCGACACCGTGGAAAGCTCGGCTTCGGTCCTGATCGATCCGGATCGCGTCGAGATCGTCATGCCCGACGATTTCCCGCTGCCCTCCGACGGCGTGCACATTCGCTGGCCCGATGCGTTCCTCGCGACCGAGGCGCGTATGCAGGACTACAAGATCTACGCGGCGCTGCACTATTGCCGCGTCAACAAGCTCAACCGGATCGTCATAGATTCGCCGAAGCCTCGGCTCGGCATCATCACCAGCGGCAAGAGCTACCTCGACGTCCGCCAGGCGCTCGATGACCTCGGCATCACTGAAGCCGATGCCGCCGAGATCGGCATTCGCCTGTTCAAAGTAGCGATGCCCTGGCCGCTCGAGCCCGAAGGCGTGCGCCAGTTCGCCGAAGGCCTCTCCGAAATTCTGGTGGTCGAGGAAAAGCGCCAGATCGTGGAGTACCAGCTCAAGGAGCAGCTCTACAACTGGCGCGACGATGTGCGTCCGCGCGTAGTCGGCAAATTCGACGAAAAGGGCGAGTGGGTGCGCCCTCACGGCGACTGGCTGCTGCCGGCAACAGCCGAGCTCACGCCGGCGATGATCGCGCGCGTGATCGCTCAGCGCATCGAGCGCCTCGCCCTGCATCCGCGCACGATGGAGCGAATCAAGAACCGCGTCGCGTTCATCAACAACAAGGAAGCCGCGCTTGCCAAGCCGCGCATGACGCTGCAACGCGTTCCGTATTTCTGCTCGGGCTGCCCGCACAACACATCGACCAAGGTGCCCGAGGGCAGCCGCGCCACCGCGGGTATCGGCTGTCACGTCATGGCAATCTGGATGGACCGGTCCACGTCGGCATTCACGCACATGGGCGGCGAAGGCGTTCCATGGATCGGACTGGCGCCGTTCACCGACGAGAAGCACATCTTCGCCAACCTTGGCGACGGCACCTACTACCACTCCGGCATTCTCGCCATCCGTGCCGCCGTCGCTGCCAACGTCAACATCACCTACAAGATCCTCTACAACGACGCGGTGGCGATGACCGGCGGCCAGCCCTTCGACGGCCCGCTTTCGCCCACCATGATCGCGCGGCAGGTCGCTGCCGAAGGCGTGAAGACCATCGTCGTGGTGTCCGACGATCCCGGAAAATATCCCGCGGGAACGTTCGCCTCGGACATCGAGATCCACCACCGCGACGACCTCGACAAGGTTCAGCGCACGCTGCGCGAAACACCCGGCGTCACCGTGCTGCTCTACGACCAGACCTGCGCTGCGGAAAAGCGCCGCCGGCGCAAGCGCGGCAAGTATCCCGACCCCGCCAAGCGCGTAGTCATCAACGAGCTGGTGTGCGAGGGCTGCGGGGATTGCGGCGTGAAGTCGAACTGCGTGTCGGTTGCGCCGGTGGAAACCGAGTTCGGCCGCAAGCGCACCATCGACCAGTCGTCGTGCAACAAGGACTATTCGTGCGTCAATGGATTCTGCCCCAGTTTCGTGACGGTCGAAGGCGGAAGCCTGCGCAAGCCAAAAAAGGCTGCGGCCGGCGACTTCTCGTCGCTGCCCGACCCCGTCCTCGCCAGCTCGGCTGATCCCTACGGCATCCTAATCACCGGCATCGGCGGGACCGGAGTCGTGACCATCGGCGCTCTGCTCGGCATGGCGGGCCACCTCGAAGGCAAGGGCGTGTCGGTGCTCGACATGGCGGGCCTTGCGCAAAAAAACGGCGCGGTGGTCTCCCACGTGCGCATCGCCGACTCGCCGGATCAACTCCACGCGACGCGCATCGCCGCCGGAGAGGCTCGGCTGGTGCTTGCCTGCGACATTCTTACCAGCGTCGCCGACGATTCGCTGGCCAAGATGCAAAAGGGCGTGACCAAGGCGCTAGTCAACACCGCGCTGGTGATGCCGGCCGATTTCACCCGCAACGCCGACTTGCGCTTCCCGCTGGGCTCGATGGAAAAGGAAATCAAGGACGCGGTATCGCCGGGTGACGCCGAGTTCCTAGACGCTACCAAGCTCGCCACCGGGTTGATGGGCGATTCGATCGCGACCAACCTGTTCATGGTCGGCTACGCGTTCCAGCGCGGATTGCTGCCGCTGTCGAAGGAGTCGATCCTGCGCGCGATCGAGCTCAACGCCACTGCGGTCGAGTCGAACACGCAAAGCTTCAACTGGGGACGCCTGGCCGCGGTCGACCGCGAGCGCGTTGTCGCCGCAGCGATTCCGGGCGAGAAGCCCGACTCGCAGCGACTGTCGACCTCGTTCGACGAGATCGTCTCGCGTCGTTCGCAATTCCTCACCGGCTACCAGGACGCGGCTTACGCCAAGCGCTACGTCGATTTCGTCACCAAGGTTCTAGCTGCCGAGTCGGCGCGCGTTCCCGGCATGACCTCCCTCAGCGAAGCGGTCGCGCGCTACTACTTCAAGCTGCTCGCGATCAAGGACGAATACGAGGTGGCGCGCCTGTATACCGACGGTGAATTCATGAAGCGCGTGTCGGCGCAGTTCGAAGGCGACTACAAGTTGCGCTTCCATCTCGCACCGCCGCTGACCAACGTGGCCGACGCGCAGACTGGCGAAGCCAAGAAGAGCAGCTACGGCCCGTGGATGATGAGCGCATTCCGCGTCATCACGAAAATGAAGGGACTACGCGGCAGCGCTGTCGACATTTTCGGCAAGACGGCCGAGCGGCGCATGGAGCGCCAGCTGATCACCGACTACGAAGCGCTGATCGACGAATTGCTTCCGCATCTTGCTCTGCACAATCATGCGATCGCGGTCGAACTGGCGTCGATTCCCGAGCATATTCGCGGCTACGGCCATGTGAAGAATCGACATCTGGCAGCGGCAAAGGCGAAGGAAGCCGAGCTGGTCGCATCGTTCCGCGCGGCGCGTCCGGCGGAGGCCGACATGCCAGCGAAGGTCGCGGCTTAGGCGGTCTGCTTACGAAGCGGCGAGTCAACCTAGCGCAGCGTCCCGCCCGGCACGAGGCTTTGCTGGAGGATCTGTGTGTCCAGCGCGCGCCGTGCGGACGGCGAGAGCATCCAGCCCAGCGGCAACGGCACGATATCCTTGCGCGGCTGATAAAGTTTGAAAATGCCGCGCTCCGTGTTCGTGTCGCGCCATTCCACCGCGCGCTTGAGTACGGCCTGAGCCTGGGTGCCGCGCCCTTCACGGGTCTGCAGAAGCGTTTCGAGCGGTGCGCGCGTTTCCACCGCGAAGCGTAGCGAATCGGGCGGAGTCGTGGAAGGATCCTCTGTGGGCTGCGCCATATCCGGGTTGTTCGACAGCAACATGACTACCGGCTGGACGCGCTTGCCGAGGCCTTCCTGCGCCGTTGCGCGCTGCAGCGCCGCGAGCACGTCCTGAGCTGTCGCCGCGCCCGAGTTTTCGAAGTAGCCCCCGTCGGCCAGATGACCCCATGTGCGCTCGGTACCATCGGCGCCGGTCACGCGCACGGTCGCGACCGGACTCACGTACATGAATCGCGCGGAAAGGTGCGCCGCGGTGCTCATGCGCAAGGGCTTGCCGATCAGTTTGCGCACGTCGGTAGTGTCCGGAAACTCGAGCGGTGCGACCGCGAGCGGACTCACCAGGGCGCGCTTGCCGTCCTCCACGTCGGTGACGTTGAGCAGCAGCAGCGGCAGACCACTGGCGGCATCGGGGTCTGGATTGGCGAGCGCGTCGAAGGAAGCATTCATCCAGTCGTCGTGCATGACTTCCTGCCAGCGCGACTCCCAGCTCGTCTCCAATGCCCGCGCGCGGTCGGTCAACGGGAACGCGACCGGCAGGAATCGCTGCACCAGATCGGGATACAGCATGACACCGAGCGTCGGCGCCAGAAAATCGCCACCCAGGATCGACGTGGCTCGACAGGTCAGCGGCTGCTTTTCGAAGGTACCGGCGCAGGCCGGAAGGTCGCTGCCTTTCGCTCGCGCCTCGCGCTGCTTGATCAGCAAGCCATCGAACACCACGGCGCCCAGACTTCCGCCCGACACGGCGCTGATCGCCAGCGTATGCGCTGCGAAGGTCGGATCGTTGTCCTGGTAGAACGAGAGCACACCCGCGGTCCAGTAACCGGCACGGATGCCGCCACCGGCGGCGGCGACGATATTGACGCGATACGGCTGGCCCGCGCTCTCCGGCGCGATGTCGGTGGCTCGCGCGCGCAGCCAGCGGCGGATGTAGCCGCACAGCGGGTATTTCGTGCCTGGCGGCTGCGGTTTCGCATCCGGAGGCGGTGGAATCTCACAGTCCTGGCCGCTCGCGATCACGGCGTCTGCCGCCGCTTTCGCCGTCGCGCTTTGCTCGAGAGTACGCACCGCATGGTTGTCGTTCCACAGGCTGAACAATAGCGCGCCGGCGAGCATCAGGGCGAAATACGGAACGCGATACGACAGCGCCGACCAGTAGACCAGCAGGCTGCCAAAAGGAATCCACGCCGCTAGCGCGAGCAGCAGAATCGCCGCAGCGCCAAGCGGCGCGACGTTGAACACCAGCATCCGGAGCTCGACCACCGGACTCGGTGCCGGATGTCCCAGCCAGAAATAGAAGAAGGTGACCAGCGTCACCGCAACGGTGAACAGAAATACGCGCCTGTCGAACGAGTGCAACTCCGGAATCGTAAGCCGTCCCTGCACTCGATCGCGCGTGTCCTGGCCACCACCGAGCATCCTGAGGTTCATTCGGCTGCGAAATACGATGTAGACGATGAAAACGGCGGCGATGGCGAACAGCGCCACGGCGATGATGCGCATCTGCAGCAGCGACGTTGGCGAGTGGCCGACGTACGACTGCGACGCGATCAGCATGCCAGCCGGAACAACCATCGCCGCCACCGCGCCGAGTGCGCGCGGCACCCAGATGCGATAGAACAGCTCGTGAGGCAGGTGTGGCGGCGAGTCGGGCAGGCGTAGCTCGGTGAGCAGCCGTGCACACAGCCATGTGTTCACCGCCCACAGCAGGAACACGAGCGCGAACACCAGGAACTCGACCACATCGCCCCACCATCCGTCGCGCGCGGCGAATTCGCGAAGCACCTCCTGCGCCTGGTCGTTGAGCAGCAACGCATAGGCGCCGATCAGCAGCGGACCGAGCGAGAACCGGCACAGCCACAGCACCCGTCCGAGCGCGCGCAGCGACAGCCAGACATCGAGCGCGATTTCGCACTGCCATCGCAGCAGGCGTGTCCACGTGCCGTCGGGTGGCCGATCGGGCGGCCGCGGCGTGGCGCTGATCGGTGGTGCGTTGCGCAGAGTCCCTCCCTCGATCGAATGCACGGTGCATATAGTTCGTTTCGCGACTCCACGCTACACCCGCGCTATCCGCGCGGCAACGCGAATAATGCGCAGCGAGCGTGCCGCGGTGAAGTTCGCCATAATGGCGCCCTCCACTCCGGCGAAGCATCATGGACCAACTCTTCGATCTTTCAGGCAAAGTCGCGCTGGTCACTGGCGCCTACCGCGGCTTGGGCTTCGCGATCGCGCAGGGGCTGGCGCGCGCCGGCGCGATCGCGGTGCTCAATGGCCGCAAGCAGGAAGCACTCGACGAGGCCGCGCAAAAGCTGAGCGCGCAGAGGCTGGCTGTATCAACGGCGGTGTTCGACGTAACCGATCGCGCCGCGATCGCGACAGGCGTCGCGGCGGTAGTCTCCAGGCACGGCGCGATCGACATCCTGTTCAACAACGCAGGGATCCAGCGCCGCGGCGCCTTCGTTGACTTTGCACAGGAGCAGTGGGACGAGGTGATCGCCACCAACCTGACCGCGCCCTTTGCGATGTCGCAGGCGGTCCTTCCCGGGATGATCGCCGCCAGGCGCGGCAAGATCGTGCATGTCGCCTCGCTAATGAGCGAGCTGGCGCGACCGACGGTCGTTCCCTACACCGCGGCCAAGGGCGGCGTGCGCCAGCTCACACGCGGGATGGCCGTCGAGCTCGCGCAGCACAACATCCAGGTCAATGCGATCGCACCGGGCTATTTCGCTACCGAGATGAATCGCGCGTTGATCGACAACGCCGAATTCAACGCCTGGGTATGCAAGCGCACGCCGGCAGGACGCTGGGGCGAGCCCGATGAACTCGCCGGACTCGCGGTGTTCCTGGCGTCACGCGCGTCGAACTACGTCACCGGGCAGATGTTCGTCATCGACGGAGGAATGTCGGTAGCGCTGTGAGCAGCGAAAGGGGACCCGATGCGCGCAGCGCATTGGGGTCGAGCGCCCGCGAATCAGCGCGGGCCGCCGACCCGTGGTATGAAAACAACGCCGCCGATCATAGGAGGCGGCGCTGTGAGCAGCGAGCCGGGTCCCGCTTTCGCAGATTCCTACTGGCAGACCGTGCCCGGCGCGCGAAACACCTGGCGCGTGATCGCCTTGCTTTGGGTCGCCTTGTTCATGCCGTCGCCGAGGTCGACGAGATAGGTGAACATCCCTGCGTTGCCGTTGCTGAACGTGAACGTCGCGACGCCTACCGGCGTTCGTGTCACCAGCGTCGGGTTGAACGGCACCGCACTGAAAGCCGGTCCGCCCGTCAGCAGGAAGGTTCCACTGAACGTGTTCGCTGCCGTCTGCGGCGCGGTGACCGACAGCCAAAGCGGATCGCCATTGGCGTCATAGGTGAACCACGTTGCGAAAATCGTCGTCCCCTGCTGCGTCAGATTCATGCCCCATCCCGGCTCGCTGCCGCCGCTCGCCCACCACAGGTCCTGGAAATTGGTCGCCAGCGTCAGATCGGGCTGCGCGCCCCACACGCAAACGGGAACCGGACCGAAGGTCTGCAGCTCGATGGCTTTGGTCTGGGTCGCCGCGTTCGCCCCGTCGCTCACCGTATACGCGAAGTTCGCGGTAGTCGCGCTGCCGAAGGTCAGCGTGCCGTTTCCGACCACCGTCGGCGTCGCCGGCGGCACATACGAGCTGAATGGGGCTCCGTTGGTCCGGATCAACTGGCCGCTGTAGACGCCGTCCGCGGTCTTGTTGGCGGTCATCGTGAGCCACCACGCGCGGCCGTTTACGTTGTAGGTAAACCAGGTTGCGAAGATGACGTCGCCCTGGTGCGCGAAGTTGATGCCCCAACCTGCCTCGGCGCCGCCCGCCGCCCACCACAGACCTTCGTAGTTCATGATGCTGATTCGCTCGACTCGTTGGACATGGACGTCGCGCGGCGGCAGTCTGCGTGAACTCGCGATCGAGCCTTGCCACTGTCGCTGCCGGCGCCGGCGCGATATATTCCCGACGATTCCAGCTTATACGAGACCGCCGCGCGACGGAAGTTCGCAATGCATTCCGAAGCGGCGACTACACGTCCGGCAGGAGATACCATATGCACGAGCATCTGGACGTTCCATACCACCAGCAGGATACCGACGTCTATTGCGGCGGCGCTTGCGCGCAGATGGTGCTTCGCGCCATCGGCCAGCCATTGCTCCCGCAGGATGGGCTCTATAACGACAACCATACGCATTCGATCGAGCCCGCCGCCTGGTTGACGCCACCTGACGGGCTCTGTTGGACGCTCAACAACCGGCAGGCCGTCAAGCACTTCGTGCTCGATTCGACCGACAGCGAGGAACCGATCAGCCGTACGCTGTGCTGGGCCATCCATCGCTACCAATGCGCGTCGATCGTGCTGGTATACGGCGGTAATCACTGGGTGGTCGTGCGCGGATACAGTGCGAGCGCGGCGCCGACGGGCCCTCACGATACGTCGTACACGATCGACGGCTTCGATCTGAATAACCCGTGGCCGCCGGTGCCCTCGGCGCCGGGGCCCCCGCCCCATGCCGACGGCGATGTTTGCGGCAGCGGTGGCAACCGCGGTGTCGCCGACCTCAACGTCTCCTATGTCACGTGGCAAAGCTACTACCTCACCGCCAATGGCTTCGGCGCGCAATGGCTGGGCCGCTTCGTCGCGGTCTGCGATCCTGATCCACCCGACCCGCCCGTTTCTCCGCGGCCCGCGGACCCGTCGCGACTTTCGCCGGCCGTCGAGCGTGAGCGGCGTCGCGCCGCACAGCCGCTGCTAGCCGCGGAAGGCGTCCGCGCGGGACTGGCGGAAGCGCTGCGCAACGCTGGTCTGCTCACGCATCCGGTCTGGTCGAGGGTCTTCGAGAACGTGAGCGCCGGTGACGCGTTGCTGGTCGAGCGTCTGGACCGTCCCAACAGCGAATACTGGATCGTGCCCACCATCGACGTCCGCGGAAACGTGCGCGCGCTCGTCGGCATCGATGCCCGTCTCGGAGACTATGAGCAGGCCATTTCGGTACCTAGTCCCGACGCCTCCCTTTTTGTATTCGTCGACGTCGCGAAAGTCATCGAGCACGTGCTGAGCCAGCAACTCGCGCCTTCCGGGCCGGCGGCTGCACCGCGCTTGCAGCGCGACGCGATATCGGTGCACCCCACGCTGGTATGGCGCCCGTGCCGGGAATCACTCTCGCCTTTCTACCCCTTTCGCATGGTCGTCGCAGGCGCGCAGCGGCTGTATGTGCGCGTTTACGATGGGGCGCTGTTCTCCGAACTCACCAACGATAGAGGAGGCCTCTGACGAGGTGACCGATTTCATGAATGGTCAAGACGGCGCTGCGCTCGAATTTGCCATCGGCCGCGCGCGTGCGGCGCTGCATGTTCCGGCCGACGTCCCGGGGCGCGCGTGGGCGGTCGCCCCCATCCGGACGGAAGCGCGCGATTTCGTCCTGGTGGTATTCGGCGCGCCTGCGGCCGCGACCGCCATTGCCGCCGTCGATACGGCATCCGGCGAGGTGCTCGAGTCGGCTCGCCTGCCCGGCAGCGAACCGCATGCGGTGATGCCCGCAACCGAGGCCATCCGGCGCGCCGGTTTTGGCGCGCACACGCAGGCGCGGCTCGTCTGGGCACCCACGCCGGCGAGCCGATCGCGGTTCTATCCTTTGTGGGAGCTCAGCAGCGGCGACGACCGGGCGTGGGTGGATAGCGTGCGTGGCGTCGTGTGCAACACGCTCGATGGAACCGGCGTTGGCGGCGGGTCGGGAGGCTCGCTCAACCCGCATCCGTAATCAGCGCTTGTCGCCACGCGAGTCCCGAGCGCGTGTCGCGCAATGGGCGATACTCGCAGCCGACCCAGCCTTCGTAGCCAAGTTCGTCGAGCCGTCGGAACAGGTACGCGTAGTTCACTTCGCCGGTATCGGGCTCGTGGCGTCCCGGCACGCCGGCGATCTGCACGTGGCCGATGTGCGGCTGCCAGCGGCGAAACTTCTCCTCGAGTCCGCCCTCGACGATTTGCGCATGATAGAAATCCATCTGAACGCTCAGGTTGTCGGCGCCGACTTCCTCGCGGATCGCGTGCGCTTCGGCCTGCGTGTTCAGGAAATAGCCAGGGATGTCGCCGGTGTTGATGGGCTCGATGGTCAGCGCCACCCCCTGTCCCGCGGCCTCCTTGGCTGCGTAGCGGAGATTGCGCACGAAAGTGTCGCGATGGCGCGCGCGCACACCGTCGTCGACCACCTGGGGCAGCACGCCGGCCATGACATGGATGCGCCGGCAGGCCAGGCCGCGCGCGTAGCGAAGCGCGTCGCTCATGCTCGCGGCAAAGAGGTATTCGCTCCCTGGAATCGCCGCCAATCCGCGCTGGCCGGCACTCAAGTCGCCCTGTGGAACATTCATCAACACCAGCTCGAGGCCGTGCGTCGCCAGGCGTGAGGCGATTTCGTCGATAGGATGATGGTAGCCGGAGGCGAACTCGACCGCAGTGAAGCCGGCACGCGCCGCCTCGCCGAAGCGATCGAGGAACGGGACCTCGTTGAACAGGAAAGACAGGTTGGCGGAAAAGCGCGGCATGGAGAGGCTATGGTGTGGACGCGATCCATCGCGTTTTCTCGGCGACGAGGAGCACGCAGCGGACAATCCCCGCGACATGTTGAGGCGTCCAGGGGCTGCGCGCAACGCCAACGCATGACCTTGGCGCCAGGCGCCTGAAAAACAGTCAACTCGACCGCCGCTGGGTCGTCTCGCGCATAAGACATGCACCTGTGCACGAGTCGGTGGATTAGCGGTGGATTTGCGGTGCACCAATCTCATCCGCGCATCTATTTGCATGATTTGTCGGTGCTTTTGCGACTCGCTTTGTGTGCATGAAAAAGCTCTTGCATGGTCGGCGGCGAGCTACTATGATTAGTGTTGATTCGGCACTTCAACACAAGATATAGTAGGTTTTGATTCCTAAGGGATTTCCGTAAGCGGCCCCGGAGCACCTACGGGAGGGTGCAGGTCGAAGCCGCGCCGCTGACGGAAATACCGCGCCGGTATCGAATTGCGCAACGCGGGGCGATGGCGCGGATGCACTCATAGAACCATAAGATTTACCAGGAGAACGGACAATGCAGGTCGCCAGCCCCAACCCATCACCCACGTCCCAAGCGCCGCGCAATGTCATGGCCGGCGAAGCCGGCGCAACGCTGCAAGCGAACAGCGATCCGCGCCTGGCCCAATACAAAGTCATACGGCGCAACGGAGCCGTCGTCGGCTTCGAACCGTCGAAAATCGCCATTGCAGTGACCAAGGCATTTCTCGCGGTGAATGGCGGCCAGAGCGCGGCGTCGGCGCGCGTGCGCGAGCTCACTGCGCAGCTCACCGACAACGTGGTCGCCGCGCTCATGAAGCGCAAGCCCGATGGCGGCGCCATCCACATCGAGGAAATCCAGGACCAGGTCGAGCTCGCGCTGATGCGCGGCGGCGAGCACGAAGTCGCTCGCGCCTACGTGCTCTATCGCGAAAAGCGCTCGCAGGAGCGCGCGCACGAGAAGAAGCAGACCAAGGGCGACGCTGTCGCGATCAACGTCCTCGACAACGGCGTCAAGCGTCCGCTCGACATGCCGCGGCTGGTCGAGCTGGTCAAGACATCGTGCGATGGCCTCAGCGATGTCGAGCCCGAACGCATTCTCAAGGCGACGCTCAAGGATCTGTACGAAGGCGTGCCGATGGACGAAGTGCGCAAGTGCGTCGTGCTCGCGGCGCGCACTCTCATCGAGAAGGATCCGGCGTACAGCCTCGTCACCGCCCGCTTGCTGCTCGACTCGCTTCGCTTCGAGGCAATGGGCGAGGAAGCGACGCACGCGGCCATGGCGACCAAGTACGCCGAATACTTTCCTCGCTTCGTCAAGCATGGAATCAAGATCGGCCTGCTCAACGAGACGCTTGCGCAATACGACCTGAAGGTGCTCGGCGCGGCGCTGGTTCCACAGCGCGACATGCAGTTCGGCTACCTGGGATTGCAGACGCTGTACGACCGCTATTTTCTGGTCGATCAGTATGTGGGCGGGCGCCGCTTCGAACTGCCGCAGGCGTTTTTCATGCGCGTCGCCATGGGTCTCGCGCTCAACGAGGTCGACCGCGAGGCACGCGCGATCGAGTTCTACAACGTGCTGTCGACCTTCGATTTCATGAGCTCGACGCCGACGCTGTTCAATTCAGGTACGCATCGATCGCAGCTGTCGTCGTGTTACCTGACCACGGTGTCCGACGATCTCGACGGCATTTACGAAGCGATCAAGGAGAACGCGCTCCTGTCCAAGTTCGCTGGCGGGCTGGGCAACGACTGGACCAACGTGCGCGCGCTCGGCAGCCACATCAAAGGAACCAACGGACGCTCGCAGGGCGTAGTCCCCTTTCTCAAGGTAGTCAACGACACCGCCGTCGCGGTCAACCAGGGCGGCAAGCGCAAGGGGGCGGTGTGCTCGTACCTGGAGACCTGGCATCTCGATATCGAGGAGTTTCTCGAGCTGCGCAAGAACACCGGCGACGATCGCCGACGCACGCACGACATGAACACGGCCAACTGGATTCCCGATCTGTTCATGAAGCGGGTGATGGAAGGCGGCGACTGGACGCTGTTCTCTCCCTCTGACGTGCCAGACCTCCACGACATGTGGGGCCGCAAGTTCGAGGAAGCCTACACGCGTTACGAGGACCTCGCCGCGCGCGGCGAGCTCAAGCTGTTCAAGAAGGTGCCGGCGGTACAGCTGTGGCGCAAGATGCTGTCGATGCTGTTCGAGACTGGGCATCCGTGGATCACGTTCAAGGATGCGTGCAACGTGCGCTCGCCGCAATCGCACATGGGAACGGTACACAGCTCGAACCTGTGCACCGAGATCACGCTCAATACCAGCGACAACGAGATCGCAGTATGCAACCTGGGATCGATCAACCTGCTCAATCACATGAAGCCTGCGGGCAAGGGCAGCGCCGGCAGCGACGACGCCCCATGGGAGCTCGATCACGAGAAGCTCAAGGGCACGATCACCACGGCAATGCGCATGCTCGACAACGTGATCGACATCAACTACTACGCGGTGGCGAAGGCGCGCAATTCCAACCTCAAGCACCGGCCCGTGGGGCTTGGCATCATGGGATTCCAGGATTGCCTGCATCTGCGCCACATGCCTTACGCGTCGGACGAGGCGATGAGCTTCGCCGACAGCTCGATGGAAGCGGTGTGCTACTACGCGTACTGGGCGTCCACCGAGCTCGCCGAAGAGCGTGGCCGCTACGCGACCTACAAGGGCAGCCTGTGGGACCGCGGCATTCTGCCCCAGGATTCGCTCAAGCTGCTGCGCGAGGAACGCGGCGGCTATGTAGACATCGATGAGTCGGTGACGATGGACTGGAGCTCGCTGCGCGCGCGCATCCAGGAGCACGGCATGCGCAACTCCAATTGCATCGCCATCGCGCCGACGGCGACGATTTCCAACATCGTCGGCGTGGCGGCATCGATCGAGCCCGAGTACCAGAACATCTACGTGAAGTCGAACCTGTCGGGCGAGTTCACGGTGGTGAACGAGCACCTGGTCGACGAGCTCAAGAAGCAGAACCTGTGGGACGAGGTCATGGTCGCCGACCTCAAGTATTTCGACGGCTCGCTCGCCAAGATCGACCGTGTCCCGGCGCCGTTGCGCAGCCTCTACGCGACGGCCTTCGAGGTCGACGCCAAGTGGATCATCGAGGCGGGTGCGCGCCGTCAGAAATGGATCGATCAGGCGCAGTCGCTCAACATCTACATGGCGGGTGCCTCGGGCAAGAGGCTCGATGACACCTACAAGCTGGCCTGGGTGCGTGGACTCAAGACAACGTACTACCTGCGCACGATGGGTGCGACGTCGGCCGAAAAATCGACCGGCCAGGGCGGTGAGCTGAATGCGGTGTCGGTGTCGGGCGGCGGTGTCGGTGCAGCGACGGGCGCGAAGACCGTGAAGTCGGCGCCAGCTCGCAACACCGTGCAGGAGCCCGAAGCCAAGTTCTGCTCGATCGACAATCCGGATTGCGAAGCCTGTCAATGACAGGCGCAGCAATCCTGATTGCGGCGAAGGCTAACGTGAGCGCAGCGAGCGTTAAGCGAACGAAGTGAGCGGCCGAAGCCACAATCCGGCCCCGGTTGTGAAGATCGTCTGCATGCGCGAAGCGGACGAATAGCAAAGTAGCAAGGATTGGGAGGATGTCCATGGGTTCATCCCAACCCAGTCAGCGGAGAAAGCGATGAGTTTGCTCAGTTTTATCAAGGAAGCCGGCGAGAAGCTGTTCAGCAAGGGCACTGCGCAGGCGGCGATGGCGCAGGCACAGGCCGATCCGGCCGACGTGGAGAAATCCAAGGCGGCCAACGCCGCCGCTGGTGACGCCATCCTTGCCTACATCGAGGAACAGAACCTGAAGGCGACCGGACTCACCGTCACCTTCGACGGCGCTACGTCGACAGCGACGGTCTACGGCATCGCCGCCGACCAGCCGACCAGGGAAAAGATCGTCCTATGCGCGGGCAACGTGCACGGCGTCGAGAAGGTCAACGACCAGATGACGGTGGACCAGAGCGCTCCCGAAGCGCAGTACTACACCGTGGTGCGCGGAGACACGCTGTCCAAGATCGCCAAGCAATATTACGGAGACGCCAACAAGTATCCGGCGATCTTCGAAGCCAACAAGCCGATGCTGAAAAGCCCGGACCTGATTTATCCGGGCCAGATGCTGCGAATCCCGCCGCTCTAGCCGACATGAGCCAGAGCGCAAAGGGATCGATGAAGTGAAGTGCGAACACGACGCCCGCGAGCCCGGACAGGAACCGATGCGTTGTACGCGGAGCGTGCAGGAGCGTTCTTTCAGTTTTGTCGAACAACGCACGGGAGGCAGTCGATGGCTCAGTACGAGTATGTCCCCTGTCATGTGGTGGATGCACGTTACCTAGGCGATTACAAGGTTTGGTTGGAGTTCAACGATGGGCGCAAGGGCGTGGTCGATCTTGCCGATGAGCTGTATGGCGACGAGTTCGAGTCGCTGCGCGATCGCGAACGCTTTGCGGAGTTCCAGCTCGATTACGGGCTGGCCACGATCGCGTGGTCGAATGGCATCGACTTCGCGCCGGACTATCTGTACGAGAGGCTGAACGCAGTGCATTAGCGCTTTCATCCGTTTTGAGCAGGAAGAACATTCCCCGCCCGGCATCTCATTGCCGGTGCGAGGAGAAGACGACTGCCAGGACAGGAACTGTTTTTGTTTTAGCGATACGAGCCAACGAGGGACAGTATGCTGACTTTCGAAGACGATTTCGTGACACCGTCGGCGCAGCCCGTGCTGCAGCCTTCGACGCCCGAGACGATTCGCGCGCACGCAGTTGGCAACATCGCCGGCGGCATTCTGTCGCCTCAGTTGTCAAATGAGCCGGTGCACGACCTGGGAGTCGAAGCGCAGGCGATGCAGAACGGCTTTCGCCGCGTGCGCGCCGAGGACAAGCGCGTCATCAACGCGCAGTCAGACGTCAACCAGCTTGTCCCCTTCAAGTACAAGTGGGCCTGGGACAAGTACCTCTCCGCGTGCGCCAATCACTGGATGCCGCAGGAAATCAACATGCAGCGCGACATCGAGCTGTGGAAGAACCCCAATGGACTCACCGACGACGAACGCCTGATCGTCAAGCGCAACCTCGGATTCTTCGTCACCGCCGATTCGCTCGCCGCCAACAACATCGTGCTGGGCACGTACCGCCACATCACCGCGCCGGAGTGCCGGCAGTACCTGCTGCGCCAGGCCTTCGAGGAAGCGATCCACACGCACGCGTACCAGTATATCGTCGAGAGCCTCGGGCTCGACGAATCCGAGATCTTCAACGCGTACCACGAGATCAAGTCGATCCGCGACAAGGACGAGTTCCTGATGCCGTTCATCGAGGTGCTCACCGATCCTGCGTTCAAGACCGGCACCATGGAAAACGACCAGAAGCTGCTGCGCAGCCTGATCGTGTTCTCCTGCATCATGGAAGGACTGTTCTTCTACGTCGGCTTCGTGCAGATTCTCGCGCTCGGGCGCCAGAACAAGATGATGGGTTCGTCGGAGCAGTACCAGTACATCCTGCGCGACGAGAGCATGCACTGCAACTTCGGGATCGACCTCGTCAACACGGTGAAGATGGAAAATCCGCACCTGTGGACGCCGGAATTCCGCGAGGAGATCCGCACGCTGATGAAAAAGGGCGTCGACCTCGAATACGCCTATGCCGAGGACACCATGCCGCGCGGTGTGCTTGGATTGAACGCCGGAATGTTTAAGGAATATCTGCGCTTCATCGCCAACCGCCGCTGCCAGCAGATCGGCATCGACGCGCTGTTCGACAAGGCCGACAACCCCTTCCCATGGATGGCCGAAATGATCGACCTGAAGAAGGAAAAGAACTTTTTCGAGACGCGGGTGATCGAGTATCAGACCGGTGGCGCTCTATCCTGGGATTGAGACGAGACGATGACTCCATTCGAAAGTTTTCGCCGAGGTCCGGGTCACTCCGGCCCTTTTTTTAACGTGCGGTGTAACACATTGTGCGAAACAAGCAACTTCGGCCCTGTCGTGAAGGGCTGAAGGGCGCAGCCAGGACGCCAACAATAATCCTGGCCATAACCAAACCGGCAAACGGAGGCATCACATGATTTCAACATGGTGGCTGGTGGTGGCGCTGATCGGTGGGGGATCCCTGGGCATGCTGCTCACCGCATTGATGAAGATGTCCGGAGGGTTGCCCGAACAGGACGCAAGCATCGAGGAGTTGAACGTGCATCCGGATATGATGGGTCAGGCCACCGACTACTGACCTGACCCGATCTGCCCGGCCCGCTGGTCGAATTCGTCAATAATTGGCGCGATCGAGCGCGGACCGTGACGCGGCCTAGCGCAAGCCGCCGGAAGCCGTGATGCGCTCGCCGGTCAGCCATCGCGCCCGATCGGAGGCGAGGAATACCGCCACTTCCGCGATGTCGTCGGGCTGCCCCAGGCGCCCCAACGGTGTATCCGCCACCATCTGCTTCTCGAAATCACTGCCGATGATTCCCGCGCTGTGTACGCCTTCGGTTTCCACGCCGCCCGGCGCGATCGTATTGACGCGGATCTTTCGCGCGCCGAGCTCCTTGCCGAGAACCCGCGCGATGGAATCCACGGCTCCCTTCGTTGCCGAATACACCACCGAGTTGGGTGGCGCGCTTTCGCTCGCCACCGAACTGATGTTGATCACGCTGCCGCCGTCGGGACCGAAGTGCTTCAGCGCTTCCTGGATGGTGAGGATCGGACCGAGGACGTTGGTGTTGAACTCGCGATGGAATTCGTCTTCGGTGACATTCTCGAGCGGGCCGAACTGATAGATACCCGCGTTGTTGACCAGCACGTCCGGCGCGCCGAAGGCCTTTTTGGTCTCCGCGAACAGCCGTTTGACGTCGGCCGCGAGCGAGACGTCGCCCTGCACCGCGATCGCCTTGCCGCCGCGGCTGGTGATTTCCTTCACGACCTTGTCCGCGCCCCCTTTGCTCGACGCGTAGTTCACCACCACCGCGGCGCCTGCGGCGCCCAGACTCCTGGCGATGGCCGCGCCGATGCCCTTGGATGCACCAGTCACGATCGCTACCTTGCCCTTGAGTTCGCTCATTGCCTTCAGCTCCTGTCGAAACGTCAATTTGACGCTTAGACAAGTCTCTAATCGAAGGCGTCGGAATTCAAGTGTCTTTTCGAAATAACCTTAGATCTCGGCGAGTCGCTTCAAATAGGTGCGCAGGACGTCGCGGCGCAGCGCAAGATTCATGAACTTGCCGTCGCGCGTGATCTCGACCAAACCTGCCGTCTCCAACTCCTTGATGTGGTGCGACATCGTCGCGGCACTGATGTCGTGGACTTGTTGCAGGGCGCTGCAGGGCAGCGCCGCGTCGCAGGCTCCGATCTGCTTGAGAATCTGGTAGCGGCGCGGCTCCGCCAATGCGCGTGCGATGCGCGCGAACTGGCGATCGGTCATCGGGATCTTCTTGGCGCTAACCATTATGTGCGAGGAACACCGTGGGCGTCGCGCGCCTCCGCCCTACAACTGCACCGTCCGTCCGGACGCGGACGATTCGTGCACCGCGTCGAGAACCTGCTGGCAGCGCAACCCGTCGGTGAAGTTGGGTGACGGCGACATGCCAGCCTCTATCCCCCGGGTGAACTCGCGCACCAGCAGGCGGAACGCCATCAGGCGATGATCGCGCTCGTCGCTGAAGGGCGTGTATCGCGCCGGCGTTGCGAGCGCTGCGAGCGGCGCGCCATCGCGGCTGGCCACGACAACACCGTCCTGCAGCGGATTCGGACCCGGCTGCTCGGCGAGCAGTGTGCCACGGTCGCCCATGACCGCGATGCGCGCGCCGCGGGTCGGGGTCACGGCGAACGATGCGTTCATCGTCGCCACGCCACCGTTCTCGAAAGTGAGCGTCATCGAGAAGGTGTCGTCGGTCTCGGCCTGCACAAACTTGCCCCTCGCGTCGATCAGGTCGGGGCGCCACGTCTCCAATCGGCCGCTCACCGCCGAGACATCGCCGAACCAGTCGCGCAGCCCGTCGATGTAATGCGAGCCGAGCGCGCCCAGCAACCCTCCACCTTCGGATTTGCGCGCGATCCAGGTGAAAGGCCGGGGCTGCGCCGTGACGTAGCGGTCGAGAAACAGCTCGATCGTGCAAAGCCGGAAAGTGCCGATGTAGCCCTCCGCCAGCAGCTGCTTGATGTAGGCGCGTTGAGGGGTGTGCCGAAATTCGTGCGCGACCATGGCTGTGCGCCCCGATTTTTCGGCGGCATCGAGCATCTGCCGGCCCTGCGTCGCATCGAGCGCGAAAGGCTTTTCGCACAGGACGTGCTTGCCGGCCCGCAGCGCGGCGATCGCGAGCGCATGGTGCGCACCCGGGGGCGTGATGATCGAGACAGCGTCGAGATCTTCGCGCTGGATCACCTCCATGGGATCGGTATAGGAGTCGGCGATGCCTGCTTCGGCGGCGGCTTTTTGTGCCTTGTCACGCGAGCGGCTGCAGATGGCAGCAACGTCCCAGGCTTCGGATCGGAAGCCCGGCGCGTGCACCGCCGCGCCGAAGCCGACGCCGATGATCCCTATCTTGCGGGGTTTGCGGGTCTGGGGTGAAGGCACGAAAAGCTCCGATCGTCCGACTGTCTGAGGTCGCAATCATACCGGAGGCCTTCGCCAGTCGATGTGCTTGGCGCACGTCGGGCGAAGTCCAGAAGATCGTCTTCTGCTGGATTTCGTTGCCAGTGACCTTGAGCGCAGTTCTCAGGTGGTGCGCTCGACGTCACCCGTTGATTGACGTTACGCGGTTGATAGTTCACTGTCACAAGTTGTCGCGTGCGATTTCTAGCAGGACCGAGAACGCCGACGACCGCCTTGATTTCGAGGAACTCCCGATGCTTTGCAGACTCATTGCCATCGTCTTGCTCGCGTTCCTACACCCTGCGTTCGCAGCGACGTCCGCCGTCCCGATCACCGCCCCCAACCCTGCGCTGCAGGCCCTGTTCGAGCGCGAATTCAACAACGACCTGCAGGAATTTCCCGAGATCGCGACTTATCTCGGCATCGAAGGCTACAACGACCGCCTTCACGATGCGTCGTCCGAAGCGGTCGCGCGTCGCAAGGCGCACGTGAAGGCAGTGCTGGCCGAACTCGACGGCTTCGATCCGGCGACGCTTTCCACGCAGGATCGCGTCTCTCTCGGAGTCATGGTCTATGACCTGCGCCGCGCGGATGAACGCAACGCACTCTACGGCGACCTGCCCTTCGGCGCCGGCTACGATAGCTGGTTGCAGATCACGACGGCGAGCGGCCCGCACTCCAATTTCCAGTCGCTCGCCCGGGCGGCTCCGTTCGCGACAGTGCGCGACTATGAAAACTATCTCAAGCGGCTCGACGCGCTTCCCAAGTTGCTGCAGCAAACCATCGCTACACTGGAGGCGGGCATCAAGTCCGAGTGGGTTCCTCCACGCGTGGCGATGTTGCGCACGCCCGGGCAGATCGCCGCCTTCACCGGCGACGACGTCGCGGCATCGCCGCTGTACTTGCCGTTCAAGAGTTTCCCTGCGTCGGTTCCGGCAGAAGAGCGCAAGCGCCTGTCAGCGTCAGCCGACACGGTACTCAAGGATCGCGTGCGCCCGGCCCTGGTAGCACTGCAGCAGTTCATGGAGACCCGATACCTGCCGGCTTGCCGCGAGGAGCTCGCTGCGTCCAAGCTGCCTGGTGGGAAGCGCTATTACGACCTGCTGGTCGCCGCGAACACGACGACCAACCTGACGGCGCAGGAGGTGCACGATATCGGGCTCGCAGAAGTCGCGCGCATCCGCCTCGAAATGGACAAGGTGATCGCATCGACGGGATTCAAGGGAACATTCGCAGAGTTCGTACAATCGCTCAAATCCAATCCACGGTTTTTCCACAGCAGCGCCGACGAGATGCTGATGCACTATCGCGACATTGCCAAGCGCGCCGATGCCGAACTTCCCAAGCTGTTCGCCGAGTTGCCTCGCACGCCCTACGGCATCCGCCCCATGCAAGCGTACGAAGGCGACAACGCCGAGCACTACACCGCCGGCGCGCTCGACGGCAGCCGCGCCGGCTTTTTCGAGGCCAACACCAACAATCTGCGGCGTCGCGCGACCTATGACATGGAGGTCGTTCTGCTCCACGAAGCGGTGCCCGGCCATCACCTCCAGATGGCGCGTGCGCAGGAGCTCAAGGAGCTTCCACGGTTCCGGCGCAGCGCCTGGTACACCGCGTACGGCGAGGGCTGGGCGCTCTACGCCGAAAGCCTCGGCGACGAGATGGGGATGTATCGCGATCCGTATTCCAAATTTGGCCAGCTGTCCGCGGAGATGTGGCGTGCATGCCGCTTGGTGATCGATACGGGTCTGCACGCGTTCGGCTGGACCCGCGAGCAATCTATAGGCTACTTGGTCGACAACGCGGGCATACAGGAGAGCGCCGCGATCGCCGAGGTGGACCGCTACATTCTCAATCCGGGTCAGGCGCTAGGCTACAAGATCGGCCAACTCAAGATCAAGGCGCTGCGCTCGAAGGCGCAGCAGGCACTCGGTGACAAGTTCAACGTGCGCCGCTTCCACAACGCGGTGCTCGACGACGGCGCCCTGCCGCTGACGGTGCTCGAGGCACGCATCGACGAGTGGATCGCGCTGGAAAAGGCCAAGCCCTAGCGCGCCTGCAATGCCGATTAAGTCGGAAATCGCGCAAGCCGCGCCCGCGTCGGGTATGACGGCTAAGCGATATTTGCCGTGGGTGGTCGCGACCGCGCTGTTCATGGAGCAGCTCGATTCGACCATTGTCAACACCGCGATTCCCTCGATGGCCTCGAGCCTTGGCGTTGCGCCGTTAAGCCTCAAGGCGGTGGTGACGAGCTACATCCTGAGCCTCGCGGTAGGCATCCCGGTGAGCGGCTGGATCGCCGACCGCTTCGGGACACGCCGCGTGTTCAGCATCGCCGTCGCCATGTTCACGCTGGCCTCGGTCGCATGCGGGTTGTCGGTCAACGTCCCGATGCTGGTGGCCGCGCGCATCGTTCAGGGTTTGGGGGCGGCGATGATGACGCCGGTCGGCCGCCTCGCCATCGTGCGCACATTCGACAAGTCGGAACTGCTCGTCGCGATGAACTTCGTCATCATTCCTGCCCTGATCGGCCCCCTGTTGGGCCCGACGGTAGGGGGGCTCATCGTGCATTGGATGTCCTGGCGCGAGATCTTTTTCGTCAACGTGCCCATCGGCATCGCTGCGCTGTTCATCATTCATCGCTACATGCCCGACTATCATGGCGAGCGGCCGCGGCCGCTGGATGTGGTCGGGTTGGTGCTGTTCGGTTCGGGCACGGCGATCCTGTCCTGGCTGCTGGAAATATTTGGCGAGCACAGTATCGGCATCGTGGAGGCCGGCGTGCTCCTGCTGGTATCGGTGAGCCTGCTGGCCGCCTACGGTTGGCACGCTCGAAGTGTCGCGCATCCTCTGCTCGACCTCGCGCTGTTCAAGCTACGGACGTTTCGCGTGTCGGTGGTTGGCGGCTTCGCCACGCGGCTCGGGGTCGGCGGCATGCCCTTTCTGTTGCCGCTGCTCTATCAGCTCGGGCTTGGGCTACCCGCGTGGGAATCGGGATTGCTCATGATGCCGACCGCCGCTGCGGCCATGGGCATGAAGTTCCTGAGCACTCCGCTGTTGCGTCGCTATGGTTTTCGCGCAGTGCTTATCGTCAACACGGTGCTGGTCGGGGCGACGATCTGCATGTTCTCGTTCATCACGCCCAGCATGCCGCTGTCCTTTATCGTGTTGCTCGGGCTGACGCAGGGGTTTTGCAACTCGCTGCAATTCTCGAGCCTGAACTCAATGGCCTATGCGGAGATCAGGCCCACCGATTCGAGCATGGCGACCTCGATCGCGAGCACCCTGCAGCAGCTCTCGCTCAGCTTCGGTCTCGCGTGTGGCTCGCTGATCGCGGGATGGTATCTGGGTAGCGTGGCGCAGACCGACCAGCAGGCAGTGATGACCGCGCTGCACCGCACCTTCCTGACTGTGGGCGGGCTCACCATCGTGTCGTCAATCGCGTTCTGGACGCTGCGCCCGAGCGACGGCGACAACGTGAGCCGCGGGAAGATGGCGACGCAGCGCCGGAGCCCGGCGTCGCAGTGACGACGTCATCGCCCGTACAGCTGCGTCGATCGCAGCGCCGGCCTCAATGCCGCACCGGCAGAAAAGCATGCTCGAAGACATAGTCGGCTACTTGGCTTCCCTGTGAGATGCCCTCGACCTTGTCGAACGACCAATGGATTCCGAGATAAATACGGCTCTGGCCATTTTCTTCTTCAGCCTCGGACAGCGAGTTGAAGGTGCGGGGCATGAGCGGGCGGACATTGCCGTCGCGATCCAGCGTCACCCCGTTGAACTCGTCGGAAACGAAGGTGAATGGAATCTGGTCGGTGCCATAAAAGCGGCGCAGCGTCTGGAACAACGCACCGCCGAATCCCGCATGACCCGAGGGATACGCGGGGAACGGCGGCGTGAAGTTGGGTCCGGTGAGATTGCTGGCCGGCGCGCCGAGCGGCATGAAGGTGAGGTCGGCGACGGTGGCCGCGTTGCCATCACCAGGAAGCGACAACGCAGCGTTCGCCTCCGCCTCGCGGATGCCGGTCACCGGCCGCCAGAACTGGTAGTAGTACTTCGATTCCCAGATCGCGATGCCGGCGTCGGCCATCGCCGTATTGATGAGCGCAAGCAGCCGCGATAATTCGACCACATCCGACCCCATGCGCTCTGCGATCTGCATCGCGATCTGGTTGTAGAGTCGCGGCGGCGCGCACAGGCTGGGCGTGCCGTCGTAGGCCCAGAAAATCCCCGTGTCGGTCTGCTCGGTGGTGCGAACGGTAGGCGTCGTGATGCCGTCGCCGCCGACCGCTTTCACTTCGGCAAAGGCTCGCGCGTATTCTGCTGAGTCGAGCGCGGGCGGCGGCGGCGCGCGAAACTGCGAGCTGCTGCTCATCACGAACGGTTTCACCCCGCCCCAATAAGCGCCAAGCGCAATCGGGCTCTGGCTCACCGGATCCTGCCGCCATTTTCCAGGGTCGCCGCTGGTCAAGAACTCGATGCCGACCCGCGGCTCTGATTTCGCGGACCCATCCGCCGCGCGCAGGGCAAGGATCGCCGCGGCGGCGCGCTGTCCAAGGTCGGTGCCCAGGGCGATGGGACGTCGGCCATGAAGCGCCGCCAGGTCCTGCGCGAGATCGTCGTCGAATGCCGGCTTTTGCGAGGGAAACAGGTCGCTCAACGTGTCGTGCGCCGCTTGAGCAATGGCGGCCTCCATCGAGGTTTCGTGCGGAGCAGCGGAAACACCCGTGTAGCTTCGATAGCGGCCGGAAATCGCGTTGACCGCCTCGAACACGGCGATGTGCACGATCGCCATCGCGCGGCTCGATCGCGCCGGCCCCAGCTGCTCGCCGAAGACGCGCGCTTCTCCACTGGCGACCGGTGTGTGGTCGAGCCCGCTGGCGTTGATTGCGACTTCGTTCCAGTGCCGCATCATTCCCATCGGTGTGCTGTCGTGCGGCGATGTCGCGTGGCCGAGGCGTTGCGCGTACGGATTCTCGCGATACAGCCCGCCGAGCGCGTCCTGCACGCCATTGCGAAATCCCTGCGCCCGCGCCGTCGACGCGAGCAAGACGGTCGCGGCGAAAAGCACGAACAGCAAGATCGGCCGATGCGTTGCAGGAATGGGATAGGAGCAGCCTGCAAGATCCATAGGGGGCCTCTCGATGCGACGGACAAACGACCAGCGGGCAATGCCATTGTCATTATGGTTCGCGGCCTCGCATTTTGCAATCGCGACACGGAATAATGTCGATGCGGCGCTGTAGGCTATGGCAGTACCTCCACGCCGAATCTGTCCATCAAGGAGAACCCATGCGAATGCTTCCGGCTTGTTGCATCGGCCTGCTCATCAGCGCGGTAGGCGGCGTTGCCAGCGCTCAGAACGTCAAGGTCACGCCCCTCGGTTCGCACGTGGGCGAGTTGTGCGCGCGCGATCGGGCGACCATTTTCGAGGATCCGACGGGCGTTCGCATTCTCTACGACGCGGGACAATCGGTGACCGGCGGCGACGATCCGCGACTCGGCAGGATCGACGTGGTCATCCTCAGCCACGCGCACGGCGATCACATCGGCGACATGAGGCTCAAGGCCGCCGAAGCTGGGACCTGCGACAACCCGCAGGTCGCCTCGGCCGCGCCGAATTCCACCACCGGTGAAATCGTGGCCGCGAAGAATGCCGCGGTCGTCATGGTCGTCCCGCTCGCCAACTTCATCGGCCGCAAGGCCGAGACCATACGCGGCAAGCCGACCACCGCATGTCCGCTATCCGGCGCCGACATCGTCGCACCGCTCGCCGCGCCCTGCCTGGCGACCGTGCAGACCGGCGGGTCGCGCACGATCAAGGCTTCGGCGACGGCCAAGCCGGTCGAGATCGTCCTGGTGCCTGCGACACACGACAGCACCGTGCCGATCGCGCTCGTCGGCGACGCCGAGCGCAAGAACCTCGAGCCCGACAATGCGAGCCTGGTGCTCGGTCCCCCGGGCGGCTATGTGATCCGCTTCACCAACGGTCTCGTCGCATACCTCAGCGGCGACACGGGGATGCACGCCGAAATGCAGACCATCGAGCGCGATTTCTACAAGGTCAACCTTCTCGAGCTCAATTTCGGGTCAAGCGCGCTTTCGCCCGAGGCCGCCGCATATGTCGTCAACACGCTGGTGCAGCCGGCGTCGGTGATCGTCTCGCACGTCAACGAGGCCGCGACCGCCGGAGGCAAGCTGCGCCAGACGTCACGCACCGCGGCGTTCGTTGCGCTCGTGCAGGGACGCCCGGTCTATCCCGCACTGAGCGGCAAGACCATGGAATTCGACGGCAGCGGAAAATGCGTCGTGGGCTGCTGACACAAGCGCGTGCGCCCGAACAGGTCCGTCGCCGAAGCCTTCACGCCGTCGGCAGCACCCGATACATGGTTCGGGTGCTGTTCCTGAACGACGGGCGCACGCGCGAGCTCCACTCGGTCATCCGCACCGCCATCCAGCGCGCAGAGCCGGAGGTATGCAACGACGCGAGCTGCGCGCGCTCCGCCGGCCATTCAAAGTCGATGACCCACGCCGCGTCGAATGCCACGCTCAGTGCTCGACGTTGAGCGCCACGAGCAACCTTGACATGTTGTACGCAGCGACGGTCGCGACGGTCTCGAGTACACCGCGTTCGTCGAAGCGTGCGCGCAGGCGATCCATGATCGAATCGGAGACGACGATATCGCGGGTCATGGCATCGGTGAGCTCAGCACGAGCTGCTCGTCGGCATCGAAGATGTCGTAGTTCGATGCTTCCGCGGCCGTTGCCTCGAACGGTTCCGGTAATCCCCACGTGCGCACCGCCTCGATCTTGGTCTCGGACAGTCCCGCCTTACGCGCAGGCGGCAAGTGCTCGTGGTATTCGAACGACGCGCGGTTGATCACCGCCACGCGCAGGATCATGAGCTCGCGCAGCGACGGCGGAACGCTGCTTTGGTTGCGAATCGCCGTGAGCAGTTTCTCCCATCCGCCCGCAAGCGGAGCGCTGTTGAGCAGCACGCGATAGAGCGGCGAGACGCGCCCGCGCTGAGCAACGATCTCGCGCTCGGGTCGGCGAGGTCGGCGCGCGTGCCGGGAACGACGGGCGTAATGCGAGGGCCGGTAGCCATGCTCACTCGGGCTTGATCCTGTTGGCGCGGATCAGGGCGCCCCATTTGGCGGTGTCCGGTCTGCCTGGTAAAGGAGCGCGGCGGCGTAGCGCGGAAAATATTTCCTGTCGTCGGCGAGCACCATCAATCCGTAGCGGTCGATCTCGGCATCGGTCGAGCAGATGTCGATGACGTCGACCTGCCTCTGTTCGATCGCCTCGTAGGCCAAGCGGTGAGATCGCCCTATTTGAGGGAAAACCGCTTGCGCTTGAGAATCGGTGCCCCACTGCGTTGCTTGCCAACGATCTCGTGCGTTGCACCAGGGGGAAGCGGTTTGCCGGCCTTGACCGCCTCGCCTCTGGCGAGGATTCCCTGCTCGAATTTCGCCTTCGCTGCCGCGACCTCACCCTTAGTAACGCGCGGCAGCTGCGCCGCAGCGGTGGTCGCCACATCCGGCGGCGGCGCGACATGACGGCGCGCGGTCTTCTTTGTCGCGCCCGGTCCGGGCGGCCCCGCGGTCGCGGCCTTGGGCTTGGATGTCTTGCTTGCCATCACGATCCTGCTCGGTCCTGACTATTCTAGTCCTGCGAGAGTCGGCTGGCGAGCGCACGGTCCGGAACGCTTCCACCGGTGACACATCCGCGCTCCGCGGCCGCCGTGAATGCTCGTCCGGCGACCGCGAAATCCGCTTCCGACCTCAGCGCGAACACGAGCCGCCGGGTACGGTGCAACCGCAGTGAAACAGCCGGCGCGCAAGCTTCAATCCGTCCTTGGTCTTGATCAGCACATGCGTTTTGCGCAGCTTGTCACGCGGGGTGCTGTGCGTTATTCCGACTTTTTTCGCGCCCGAATCGGTATCGACACGGTCATGGGAGAACAGCATCTTTACGAAGCGATGCGCCGCTTGTTGCACGGCGTCGGGACCGGTCTGCCGTTGTACCAATCCCGCTGCCGCGCTGAGCAATGGCTTCTGCTCGACCGGCGCGACCACCACCAGATTCTTCTCGCGCAGCCCGAATTCCTGTCCATCCAAAGTCACTTTCTGCAGTTGGGTTACGGGTGGTGCTGCCATTTCCATTCTGGCGGCTGCCACGGCCGGGCTCTTCGCCTTGTGCGGCGCGAGTGCCTGCACCAAGGTCTTGGGCACAATCAACCGCTTGACGAACGTCGTCGTGAGAGCGCTTCGATACTTGCCCGCGAATCGCGCGGTATCGGCATCGATGATATGCGAGGCCACCCGCGCGAAATAGTCGGGCTGCACCGGCGCTGCCTTGGTCGCGTCCATCAGCAATTGCGCGAAATCCGCCGCGACCGCAGCGAGGTCGGCCTGCGTCGGATTCTTCGACCGGATATTGAGCATGCCCGACAGAATTTCATAGAAGGCGCCGGTGAATATGCGAGAGAAGGAATGCACCTCGGCGCAAAGCGCGGTGGCCGGCGCGCTGTCGGGCAACGTCTGCGGATTGACGTACTTGAAGGCGTTGTATGCATTGCGGAGGCAGTCGGGGTCGACGTCGGCCTTGTCGACCGCGCGGATGGCGTCCCCGAGTTGCTCGGCGCAGCGCGACAACTGAGACGACTTGTAGCCCTTGACGCCGCTCAATGCCGCAGCGCGCACGCTCGGCAATTGCAGCGCCGAGAGAATGGCGCTCATGTCACCGAAGGACTCGTGAAACGCCCCCGCTTCGATGAAAGGTGCGTCGAACAGTTGCGGACGATGCGCGTCCAGACAAGCGTGTCCCATTTCGTGACACACCACGTCCGGACTCTCGCCCGAGTAGTAGGTAACCTGCCCAACCTTCTGGTGGAAGAATGCCAGCTCGGTGCGGTCGTAGTACGCGTTTAGGTCGACGCCTTTATCCAGGTTGACAGCCAAAACTGCGCCAGGCTCCCACTGCTTGACACCCAGTAACGGTGCCCAAAAGTCGCCGCCACGACGCAATGCTTCCGCGGCGGTCCAATAACGGAACTGGGCCGTCCCCTTCGCATAGATACCGGGAGGAACGCTGGGTCCCTTGATCTTGTACTTCAGAAGGCCCTTGGAAAGATCGGGCACCGGTCGCGAAATGACATTCAGGCCTGATGCCGGGTCGTCCTGCCACGCCGACACGGTCGCTGGCGACGCACGCTTGGCGGCACCTCGCTTGGCTGTACGCTTGGCTGGCTTCATTTTGGGCATGTTCTTTTCTCCTTTCAATCGAGCGATGAGCGTGATTCAGGACATGTTGCCAAGATCGGAATCGGCCGGCGCGCTCAAATAATCCTGAACTTACGGACTCGTGCAGGCGGGCGCATTTCAGCGTCAGCCTGCACGCAATGTAGTCCACTTAAAGCCGAAGTGCTGCCGCTGATTACCTGTGCGATCCGCGGACCAATCCTCTTGACAACCGACCATCTTTGCCGAAAACGCCGCATTACCATTCGAGGCGAGCCGCGTCTCTTATGTGAAGGTGGGCACGCCAACCTTCACATTGACCGACAGAAATTCGGGCACGTTCTTGTACAGCGTGAACTCCAAGTCGTCGGCAATCTGCGACAAGGATGCAGTCCGATCACTGGGTCACGTACTTCACCAACTCGTAGGTGTCCTCGGCCAACTTCGTTCCGTCCGTGGTAAAGACCGTACGCACGTGCTTTACGGTGCGCTTGGCGTCCGGCGAATACCATAGGACATACATGATGCGCGCCGGCGTCCCCTGCGCTGCGGAGCTGGCGCTGGCATTGCGGTTGCTGTTCAGCTCGACGCGCAGCGCTTTGAAGGTCCCTGCCGGCACCGACACAGAGTCCCATCCGATGACGCGGCCCTGACTGTACCAAAAGAGCGGGTCTTCGATCGGCGTCGCGAGCGACTTCCACGTTGTCCAGGGTTGCAGTGCGCCGAACGCCTGAAGGAAGGGGTTGAACTCGACGAAGTAATAGCCCTGGCCACGCCACTCGACGAAACGATTGTCGGGGCCAAAGGATTTGCTTTCGGAGATCTTGCCGCCATTCGCCACAAAGCTCATCGTCTCCCGCACCTCGCGATCCGATACCCCTGTAACTTGGTGGAAGAAGGTGCGCGGCTCCACGTTCTTCCACATGCTCCTGAAGTTGTACTGCCAGCTGTCGCCGACGCGGGGAAAGCCAGGTGGCACCGCGGCCGTCGCTGTCGGAGCGCGCATGATCTCCAGCGTGACGCGATCGCCAGCCTTCACTTGTTCGCCGCCCTTTGGCGACTGTGACACCACCGTATCCGCCGCTGCCGCAATCTTCGAATCGGGTTTGCTCTCGACTACAAGCACCTCTAAGCCGGCCGCCTCGAGCTCGGCGGTCGCGTCACGTCGCGACTTGCCGATCTGGTTCGGGACGGCGATGAGTTGCGCGGACTGTGGTTTCACGACTGCCTCGACCGCGATCGCGCGAGTGACGACCGCACCTGCGGCGCCGCGCGCGCTCAGGGTGTACGTCTTACCGCCACCTCCGGCGACAAGGACGCACTCTTTTTCCAGCGGCCGCACGGCTCCGGGCTCAGGCGTGATCGTCGCGCTGGCGGCGTTCTCCACGCCATAGCAGAGCTGCACTTTGTCGTCGACCTGGCGCGATTCGAAGCGGAGGATCTTCGGTGGCGGAGCAGCGACATCGGCTTTGCGCTCGGGCGGAGGAACCGGAGCAACGGTGGCTGGTGGTTTGGCCTTGTCGGTCGGTGGCGTGACCTGGGCCACTACCGGCTCGGCGCCGCGCCCGAGCAAACTGATCATCGCTACCGCGGCCGCGGCGTCGTGGGTGATGATGAGCGTGGCGGCGCGCAAGCCTGCGGTCTGCGGCCTGAAGCTGACTTTCATACTGCACGAGGCGCCAGGGAGGAGGTCGCCACGACTGCATTGATTCTCGCTGAGCGCAAAGTCCGCTGCGCCCGGACCTTCGAGTTTGACGCTGCTGATGTGAAGCGCTGCCCCACCGCGGTTAAGGATCGTAATTTCGGAGGGCGGGCCAGCGGCCTGCAGCGGTTGTTCAGCGAACTCCAGCTTGTCCGGTGCCACGAAGGCAACGGGTGGATTGGGTGCGGGCGGCGCAGGCTTGACGTCCTGACGCCAGGGATGCGTCAGATAGAGCGCAACGGCGGTGGCGAACAAGAGAGCCGCACCAAGCCACCGCCAGAGTCTGCTAGGACGCCCCGCCACACCCCCCGCCGTTGCTTCGAGCCGCATCTCGGGCTGGACAGGTTGCGGTTCAGCACGCGGGCGCCCCGCAGGCGGGGCGTCGGAGGCTCGTGCCTTGTCGTGATCAAGTATTTTCTCCAGGGTGCGAATCAAATCGGCACCGGTCGCATCCCATTGTTTGTGGCTGAGCTCGACCGCTTGGCGGCGGGCGAGCGCCAGCAGATCCGGCGGCAATTGGTCGGCGCGCGGCATGTGCGCGCCTTCTACGAGTACGGGCACTACACGGATACCGCGGGTAAGCGCCGTCGCGGTTTCGATGCGCACGAAATCGGCGGGGTCGTCGAGTCGGCGCCGACCTGCGCTGTCGGTTGCGAGCCAGTCCTTGCCGATGAGCACGATCAGAATTTCGCATGAACCCAGCGCGCGTTCGATCGCGTCGAAGAAATCGACCCCCGGCTCGATCCCCTGCACGTCCATGAATACGCGCTCGCTACCAAAGTGGGCAGCGAGTCGGTCATAGAGTCGGCCGGCATAGCCTGGAGCGTCGTCGCGTCGGTAGCTGATGAAAATGCCGTTCATGGTTCAGTGTCCCCGATGGGGAGGATAATAATTCCTCGCCTTGGGACGAACCAGGATTCGCGTAACGTTCATCGGGTGCGACGCTATGGCCTGGCGGCGTACACCAGAGCGGACTGAAAACCGTGGCACATCGCCAACAACCTGCACGTCCGGGAAGCAGCCAACAGGGAATCCGAGTGTTTGACGATCAACTTGAGAGTCTCAGGTCGATGACCGGGGACGGCGCGCCAACTCAGCAGGTTGCAGTCAAGACGCCGCTATCGCACGTGCTGGCAAGCGGTTCCTGGATTGCCAAAAACCTGACGAGTGATCGGCTTGGTCTGCGTTGAACATCTAAGTCGAATCAGGTTGCGAAGGTCGACGCCCCGATGTGAGGTCGACCCCGACCCAGATCGCGGCCGCCGGTCCTAGTCAACTCGCGGAGCTTTGCCTGGATAACCGACATTGGCAACGACTCCGCTCTCACGCCTGGCTCGCTCCCGCTGGGAGAGGGGAATGTCGTGACCGAATGACTGTAAGCCATTTGCTTAAGCCTTTGCGGAACGCTTTCATGGCGAGCAGCCTTGGGGCACCGGGCCGACGCGGCTCAAGGTGATAGTGCCCGACAGGCCACTACTGCTGCCACCGGTGAAATTGTAGTTGAACGTCGCGCTCGTGCAGCTCTGGAATCCCAGCGTTCCCGTTCCAACCTGAACCGTTGTCGGCGGTGGAACCGTCGGCATGTCGAACATCCCTCCGGTGGTTTGATAGATCCGCACGGGGATCGAACGCGTGCCCGGCGCAAAAATGCCGGCCTGCGCCGTGTACCAGCGCTGCCCTGCTGCCCCGGCGCCTGCGCCGCTCGGTGCGTACGTGTACCAGGCGGCGAACAGCCCGGAATTCGGGTTGACCTCGACGGTGAAGCCCTGGCCCGATGTCGCGGGGGTGTACCAGTTGCCGGAAAACGCGAAGTCTGCATTGGTACCCGGTGTGCCCGTTGCCGAACAGGTCACGTTCGGCGTCAGCCGCGTCAGCGGGATGGTCCCCATGCGACCCGTGCCGTCAGCGAAGCTGTACGTTAGTTGACCGCTCGAGCATGTATCGAAGCTCAACGTGGCGGTCCCAACCGCCACCGCATTGGTAACGGGCAGCGCATTGAAGTTGCCACCGATGTTTCGATAAATTGTCAGCGAGGCGTTGGGCTGCCCGTTGACCACCGGCCCGCTGAGTGTGTACCAGCGCTGGCGGTCCGCTCCGCCGACGACGCTATCGTAGGAGAACCAGCTGACGAAGACCAACCCCGTTCCAGGGCCCGACAGATTAGGAAACACCTCGACTTCGAACCCCTGGCCGCTGGTTGCCGGCTCGTACCAGGAACCGGTCAAGCCGTGCTGATTCAGATTCACCGCCGACAAACCCGTAGCGTTTATCGTGATGGCGAAGTTCTGTGTGGCAGCGGGGTTCACTCCGTTGGATGCCGTCACGGCACCACTAAACATACCGGCCACGGTCGGCGTGCCGCTAACAACACCGCTGGTTCCGTTGAGCGTGAGTCCCGTGGGCAGCATGCCTGTCGATACCGCAAAGGTGGGAGCCGGCGTACCGATTGCGGTGTAGGTGTGGGAATACGCCACCCCGCGCGTGCCATTCGGTGGAGGACCGCTGGTAATCGTCGGCGCAACTTGTGGAGCGGCGATCGTGATGGCGAAGTTCTGTGTGGCAGCGGGGTTCACTCCGTTGGATACCGTCACGGCACCACTAAACATACCGGCCACGGTCGGCGTGCCGCTAACAACACCGCTGGTTCCGTTGAGCGTGAGTCCCGTGGGCAGCACGCCTGTCGATACCGCAAAGGTGGGAGCCGGGGTACCGGTCGCGGTGTAGGTGTGGGAATACGCCACGCCGCGCGTGCCATTCGGTGGAGGAGCGCTGGTAATCGTCGGCGCAACCTGTGGAGCGGCGATCGAGATGGCGAAAGCTTGCGGACTGGGAGCGCCGATGAAATTCGATGCAGTCACGGTGCCCGTGAACAGGCCGGCAACGGTTGGCGTACCGGTAACTTCACCTGTCATTCCGTTTAGCGTCAGGCCGGTAGGTAATGCACCCTGAGTTACGGCAAAAGCATTTGGAAGGCCGGGATTCTCGCGGAGACTGGGCGTCCCGGTCGCCGTGTAGGTAAAGGAGTACGCTACTCCACGCGTGCCGTTTGGGGGCGCCGTACTTGTTATTGCTGCGGCGCGAACGTTGAGACTGGTCCCTATTTCTGCAACGATGCTCGCTCTCCCAGTTGCGCTCAGACTGGCTAACCCCCCCATGCCTGCTGAAATCTTGACGTTGAGATACGCTAGATTGTTGGCCGCCCGGATTGGTCTCCCACCGGTTGAGTCAGGATTGTCGGTTTGCGAGGACAAAGCAGCGTGACATCCAGAGCGAGCACACGTGTCCGAAAACATCGGATTGGCTGCAATCGCCAACCCTGCCGAAATCGGTACGAATAGGATCGCAAGCAATCTTAGTATCGTCTTAATCATTGTTGTCACCTGTTGTTGATGACCACAAGACATTAGACGGGCACAGTCCCAAAGCCCTTAGATCAGTAGAAAGCGGATCTGTGCGGCATCCCCTAAATCACGCCTGTACACTACCTCGGACCACCGAGAGCATCAAGCCCGAATATGCACGTTGTAGGCTACTCTAGGAACCGCTGAAGCATACCCTCGGGGACTTCTCAGCCGCCTGGTGCAAGCCAACAGCGGTACCATGGCGCGGATCGGGTGTGGTGTGGTGTCCTTTCGGGCCCCTATGTGTCGCGCCGCTCGCCGCCGCTAGTTCTTGTTGAGAGCTTCCCGAATCTTTTGTGCCAGTTGTTGGTGCCGCGCAGCCTCTGCGTTTTGCCCAGCCGCCGCGAACGCTCTGGCCATTCTGTCGTGGCTGATCGCGAGATCGAGTTGCAAATCGCCATTGCTCGGGTCCTGCTTGGCGAGCTGCTCGGCGATCTCGAGATCGATCCGGTACTCCCCCAAGGCGCGCTCAGCGTCACCACCGGCCAACATTACATCACCGATTTTTTCGTGGCTGTTTGAGAGTGCGCGCTGCAAGCTGACGTTGCTCGGGTCCTGCGCACTGAGCTGCTGGACGATTTCCATACCAGTGCGGTACTCACTCAGCGCGGCCGCCGCGGCGCCCTGGGCCATGAGCACGTTGCCCATTCGCTCGTGATAGATCGAAAGATCGCGCCGCCAATTGGGGTTGCCGGGATCCGACTCGATCAGCATCTGAATAAGCGGCCCAGATTTTTCAAAAGCGTCGCGAGCCAGCGGCAGATCGCCGCGCTGCAAGTACTTATCGCCAAGTTTCAGCAAATTGCTTGCCCGCTCCCGCGCCGATGCCTGACTTTCGCCGCCAAGGTTCTTTATCTGCTCCAAGGTGCGAACGTTCTGCTCCAGCAGCTCGATCACGAGGTTCCCTGCTCCCGGAATCTTTCCAAGCTTGTCGGCGAAGCCGTAGGTGAACTCTCTGACGGTGTTGAATACCTGCAATTGCTGCTTGGCCTGGTTTTCGGCTCGCTCGCTGGCGATCTTCTCTCGTCTGCTAATGATCGCTACAGCGACGCTGAGACCCACGAGCGCGACCGCAACCACAATCACACGGCCTCTGACACGATATGCTTTCCACTTGCTCTTGCGCAGGAACGTGTCCACCCGTTCGAAGCCGCCGCCGTAGCGTTGTGCCCATGCGGCGTTGGGCCGTTCACGCTCGAACCAGTCCAAGGCAAGCCGAAGGTCGGGATTGCGCCACAAGCCAGCCTTACCGGCCTGATACCGATTCGCCGCGTCGGCAAGGCGCAAGTACATGACGCGAGAATCGCTCTCCTGGTCGACCCAGCCGTCGAGTCGCTTCCATTTGCGGATGAGGCTTTCGTGTGAAATATCGATGACTGAATCATTCTGGAGCGTTGCCCCGAACGGCGGCATCAGGAATGATCGAGCCGGATTGCGAAACTTGTCGATCACTTCGATCACTTCAGCGGGCTGCGCCGCAGCCACAGCGCCCAATTCTTCGAGCTGGGCCGGGTGGCGAGTTTCCCGGCTGTCGGGACCTCTTTCAGTCAGGCGTTTGAAGAGCTTTTCAGCGATCTTCCGGCTTCGCTCGGCGTTGAGCTCCTGGTAGGCTTCGTCAGCGTGCAGCGATAACGCACGGGCCATCGTCCCAATGGCCTCGTAGTCTTGCAGGTCCAGGGGCGAACCATCCTGTCGGTGTTGTTCCCAATGCTGCCAGGTGCGCATCAAGGCGTGCTGGAGGACGGGCAACTGGTCCGGATCTTCACCGACATCGTTCAAGACCCGCTGCACCAGCCGCTGGCTGATCTGGCCGCCACCGACGCCTATCGGGCCCTCGATCGCCTGACGTCGTTCGTCGCGATTCATCCGTGGAATCAGATACTGGCTATCGTTCATCATCTCGGGAAGACCGCGAAATTCTGCACAATCGCCCAGAAAGTCGGAGCGCATGGTCAACATGACATGAATCGGTATTACCGCCTGCTGTGGTGCCTCGAGAAGCAACTTCACGAAAGCCGCCGCATCACCCTCGGAGGTCGCGTCCTTGCGCACGCGCTTGTACCTGAACAACTCCTCGAACTGATCGACCACCACCAGGACATTCTCGTCCCGCGGCAGACGTGCCTGCTGAACTGCATCGATCAAGCCTAGCGAGCCCCGCCGCAGGGTGGCCTCGATGAGCGCCTTTGGAATGGCGTCACCGTCAGCGACTTCGGGATTGCGAAGCGCAGCGTTGAGCACTTCAGCAAGGGTCGCGATTGGCGCGTTGCTCGGGCGCATAAGGGCGATGCGCCAACTCGATCCCGCCGTAGCCATGAATCCGCCGTGGAGGTTGGCGAACAGACCTGCTCGCAGCAGCGAAGATTTCCCGCTACCCGATACGCCGACCACCGCCAGGAAACGCTTTCGGGCGAGCCGCCGGACTAGTTCATCGCTCTGCCCATCTCGTCCGAAGAACAAGTAGGATTCGTGTTCGTCGAAAGGGCGCAGTCCGACGAACGGGTTAAACATCTCCTGCCCGATCCCCGCCCCCGGCTCGCTCATGGTTGCGACGTCAGTGGCCGCAGGAATGGGGCAAGCGTGTCGGCGGCCAATCCTTGCAGCGCACTGATGACCATCGCGTCTTGCGTCCGGAAACGCTCTTTTTCCTGCTTCGGCGGTGCCCCAACAAAAATCGCTTTTGCCAGAAACGGCCGCTGACGCCCCAGGCCGAACGCCTTGCGCAAGTCATATAGCTTGCGTTGCACCCACAATTCACTGGTTCTCCCGTAGTAGATGATCGTGGCATCGCATTGAACGAGATTTTCCTGGTGGTACTCGCGCAGCTCTGTCTCGTCACCCTCGAAGTACGAGGGCTTGACCTCGTAGCCGAGCGTCATCAGGGCGTCGCGAAGTGGATCGATGTCTTGAGCATCGCGCTGGTCGTGGATCAAATAGATCACGAGCGGAGCCCCAACCCGTCTGTCGCTCGCCTGCAGCTTGGCCTCCTCCGCAAGTTTGCGCAGGAGGTAGGTCTTGAGGTTCTCGATACTGGTCTTGAGTAGTTCGGTATTGGGCTGATCGGCCGCGTGTTGTTGAAGCGTGTCGATGTAACGCTGTTGCCGCTCTTCCCTGGGTAGAAGGCCTTCGGGAAGCCAGAGCACCCTGCGCAATGCGCCTGTTTGTGCGATGACGCCTGCCTGCTCGATCTGGATTTCGACGGTGGAACGGTCTTCCCCTTCCAGCGTGGTGCCGTACAACTCCCCCAGCAAGTGCACGGAAAGATTCGATTGGCGGAGCTGGCTCGCTACGAATTCGCGGTATCGAGCGCCGTTCTCGGGAGAGGCTTCACAGGGAAACACTACGAAGCCATGCTGGCGTAACTCGCGCCTCATCTGATCGCACAATGGACGCAGGTCGGAAATGGTCTCGGCAATGTAGATGACGCGCTGGAGCTTGGCGGGTTGCGCTGTTGCGTCTTGCGGCGCGACCGTTCGCAATGCCTGCAGTGTCATCTTGATGTCGTAGGCCAGGTCCTCGAGCGTATCAAGGCAGGCCTTGTAGAATTCGTCGGCGGCGTTCGGGGGAAGCCGGTACTCGCGCGGCCGCTTCGCTTGATCGAGTGCGAAGAACTCATAGCCCAGAAGAGATTGCAGCGGCAACGGCATTTCTTGCCGGGCGACCTCGGTCTTCACGACCTTGAGAAGGCGTGCCTTGTCCTGGAAGCGTATTCCTCCAGTCCGTTCGGCAGCGCGGCAAAATTCTTCAACCTCTTGCAGGCACGATTTCGACTTGACGTAACGCGGCGTAACAATTGATAGCAACAGTGCCGTTTTCAGGAGCTTCGCCTTGATGGTGTCTGTAAAGTATTCGTTCCCGGACAGTGCGGGATCGCGCCAGACATTGGCCTCTTCGCCTAGAAGCTGGCGCAGCCGGACCTCGAGCGCTTGATGAAATACCTCGATCCAGCCTCGTTCTTCCGCAAACATCGAATCGTTGTCGAAGTGGGCGTAGCTGATGAAGATGTCACTTTCACAATTTCGGACGTAGCTCATGTTGGATTTGACCAGTTCAGGTCGGATGGTGGCCGCAGAATAATAAGCATAGCAATTTGCCGGATTCAGCTCGCGATTGGGTGCGCACACGATCGATTCGATGACGCTGGTGGGCTTCCCGTCACAGCCAAAAAGGTGGACACTCTGTGGGCCGTATTTCTGGAAAAACGTAACTCCTTATGGGGCGACGCAACGGGCCTACCCACACCGTAGCCAAGGATAATCGCCACCGAAAGTCGAAAAGGAACCGCCGTGAAAAGATCTACCGAAACAGATGACCCACGTCGTCGATTGCTGATTCAAGCTCTTGCCGCGGGGCTGTTTTCGGGCGGCTTCGCCGGATGCAGCCCGCTTGCTGCCCAGATCGTTAGCGGCCGCGCGACAAAACTTCCGCAAGGGACGTCGGTGTTTCGCAGTTCGGGCACCGCCACCGTCAACGACAAGCAAGTGACTGTTGAGACGCAAATCCGGCCCGGTGACACCCTGCGTACGGGAAAGGACAGCGAGATTGTGTTCGTCGTTAGCGACTGTTCGATGATGCTGCGCGCCGACAGTCATGTCATTCTCGATGCCGAAAGAGGCGCGGAACCTTCAACTCGCCTCGCAGGGCTGAAGTTACTCGCGGGCAAGCTGCTTTCCGTATATCCCCCAGGTCCCGTTCAGATTCAAACGGTCACTGCTACCGCCCGGATCCTCGGAACCGGGGTGTATGTCGAGGCCGATCAGGAACAGACTTATTTCTGCACGTGTTTTGGGGTTGCGGAGGTAACGGCCAAGGATGACCCGGACAGCAGGGAAACCGTTGCAGCGACCCACCATAACAAGCCGCTCTATATCATCGGGGGTACCAAGAATCGCGGAAAGAGCATCCGCCCGGCACCGTTCATCGACCATACTGACCAAGAGCTCGCGCTTATCGAGACGCTGGTCGGACGAACACTGCCGCCAACGTTCATATTTCCGGACAAGAGATACGAGGCGCCAGGACGCTCCTATCGTCCCTAGGAAACTATCACGCTACCGCGGCGCCCCGTTCAGGATCCAATTCAAGAACAAATCGTAGTTCGCGCGGTCACCAGCACCGGGCGCAAGTTCGTCGTCGAACCCCGTTAACGGGCCGCCGCCGCCATGGTGATGGCCGGCGGGCTTGCGCAGCAGCGGGCTCGCAACGATTTCCGTAAAATTGATCCGGCTCCGTATTTCAGCGTAGAACGCCGCGTCATCGGCCCGTGGATTGCCCTGATTATCGACGAAAAGGATCGGAGGCCCTGCCGACGCGCTGCCAGGTGTTGGCAGATGGCAACCCTTGCAACCTGCGGAATCCGACTCCAGCACATTCCTGATATGAGAAAAACGTATCCCATCAGGCCCGGGAGACTGAGCGCTATTGACGACAAGAGTCAACAGAGACGGCGCGCTCTGCGTCGGCCCCTTCCTCGCGACGAGTTCAAGGACGTAGGTCCCGTCCATCGTCGTGTTGAATGTCGGCGTTGCGGAATTGGGATCGTCCAGCGTCGGAGCAGCTCCGACGGGACGAGAAACGAACGACCACCTAAATCCATCTGCGAATAGACTGGCCGTTGCCGAAAGCGTGCTTGTCCTTGTGATCGTTCGATCTGGTCCCGGATCCGCGATCGGGCGCCCAGGCTGAAGCACTGCGTTATTGGCATCCGATACTGTGAACCCCTGGTTTGTGAGAAATGCGGCCAGCGTCGATGGTCCCGGACTGGTCGAACTCCAGAACGTGTCGAACACGATTTTCGCGAGCGGCATGTCACCCCGGTCGATCACATGCGCTTTGATACGATCATCAAATCCCTGATTCCGCGGATAAGCAGTTCCCTGAAACTTTGCGAAGGCCTGAAACTTATCGAACGTCGTTAGATCGATGTCGGACCCCGCAGCGATACCGCTGCCTCGCAGAATGTGGCAACTGCGACACGACGGCGCTACTACATTCTGGTAGAGAGCGGTCTGATCATTCGGCCATCCTTCGGGCGGCATATAGGTATCGGAAAGCGTATAGGTCGGGCTAGGCAGCCCATCGCCGCCATAAGCCTGCTTGATGAGGTCGGCGGCGGCAGTTCCCTGCCACTCGCTGGCGTTCGCTGCGCGCCGACAGGAGTCCTCCGAGCCCTTCGGTGTGTCCCCTGACGCCAGCGGATACGAACACAGCACAAACATATTCATAGTCCTGAGCGCCGACTCCTGCTCAGATCGAGTGTAGCCCGCTTGCGTGGAGAACTGTATGGCGCCCACTTTCAAGGAAGTGCCTGTGGCTACTTCGGAGGGAATACCTAATTCGAAGGGAGCCAAGTGCGCCTGCACATCGCCGGGCGCACCTGAGGCCGAGTTCCGCACCACGGGGAATGCGAGGTTTCCGGTTGCGTCCGGTATCAGCGCATCGCCGCGCCCACCGTGACAGGTGATGCACGGCCCCGGCATGAACTTGTTGCCTCGTCCATCCATGTCGATCGCCAGTTGTCGCTGTCCCGTCACCGGATCAAAGCTGAAGAATTTCGCGAACTTCACACCGCCGCCCGGACTCGAACTGAATTCGATCGCATTGATCAGCGTCAGCCAGCGTTTGTCCTGAGCTATGGCAGCGTCCAGACTCAGGTGCGATTGGGCGAAACCGTATGCGGCACCCGGATTGGCCAGGTAATTCTCCACCAGGAACGCGATCGTGCCGTCGGGATCCGGGTTCTTGCGCGCCGTCATCCGCCGCCCGTAACCGAGGTCCCGGCTGTCTCCAAACACTGCGGTGACTTGAACTCCCGTATTCGAGTCGAACTTGTTTGCGGCCTTCCACTTGGCCAGCGTATCCTTCTCGTTTGCCGGGTCGATCGCTGCGTAATAGGCTTGCGCATAAGCGCTCGAGTCGATTTTCGGGGACGAACCGTCAGGTACTCCCTGCGGGTTGGGAAATAAGAGGAAGCTGTCTGACCCCGTGGCGGTGGACAATGGTGGAGCCGATGGGGAAATGTCTCCTCCGGAGCCTCCACCACCGCACCCAGCCAGCAAGAGCGTCATTAGGCCCGAGCTGACACAGGCAATAACGCGTCTACAAGTCATTGTCGAGTCCTCAGAAGCGCCTTAGATAAGCGATGATGAATTGGTTGTCTACATAGCGCGGTGTGCCTTGGAAATCGGGTTTCTGCGTCGCCGTCGACTGTGCCCATCTCCAGGAGACATCGAGCGAACCACTCGATCCGAACGGAAGGTTGTAGCCGAGCGTCGTAATGACCGTCCTAGCGTTGAATCGATAGCTGATCAGCTGCGGATTCGTATACGCATCGTCGGCGACGAAGACTTGGGCAATATCTAGATTCACCAGTGACGCGGGCCCCGTGGACACGACGTTGCCCGCACGATATTCGCCGTTCAGATAGACCGTGCCGTGCGCTACAAGTGAATAGTCCAAAGAGAGCTGTACCGAGTTGTCGTATGCGTCGAATACTGAGTTGTTGGCGTTGCGCCCGTTATACGCCAGCACACCGAACAGGTTCATGCGGTCCGTAATGGGTTGGAGTACCGAAACTCCAACGGAGTAAAGGTAACCGCTGCGCTGTGCAGATCCAAAGTGTTCTGCGGAAGCGCGCCCAAACAAGGAAAGTGTCGGGGCGTAGAATTCAGCCGACTTACGGTACTGAAACGCTGCTTCGATTTCTCCGAACACGCGACCCAGCTTTGGGAAGAATCTAGCCAAGTCCCCGCCGACCCCTCCATCCAACACGACTCGGCTGGTCTCGTTGATGGGGAGGCTACGGGTCGCAGTCGCATTCAGGTTGTAGAACTGATCGGTAAGGCGCTCTAAACCGTTGGCCGCCTTGTTGACGTTGTTGTCGTACATGTAGCCCAGATCTATTCGTACGTCGATTGGGTTATCCGAAGTACCGTCGGCAACCGGTTGCGCGTGCGCAAACGAAGCTAGGCAAAACGCGAGAACCCATACGATCCGGGGCGAGGCGACGGTGCCTGCGGTCTTAGCTGCGGCTGGTCTGGGCGATGAACCACGACGCGCGGGTCGTTTAGCGATATACGAAGCCTTGCGGGAGCGGCTCCGATTGTCGGCACGCTCACAATGCACCGGACTCTGGTCGGTCGAGTAGCGCATTCGCCACCACGCAGGTAAAGTGAGCATCCTGTCGTAAACAGGACAACAGGGCCAAACGCTAGCATGTGACTGATCGCTAGGCAAGCTGTAAATGACCCGCGCATTCATCATCCGACCGTTCGGCGCCAAAGCAGGAGTCGATTTCGACGCCGTTGACGAAAAACTGATTCAGCCCGCACTCGCGCAAATTGGCGTTACCGGCAACACCACCACCGAAATCGTCGAGCAGGGCAACATCCGGGAGGACATGTTTCGACTTCTGGTGTGTGCCGATCTCGTTATCGCCGATATCTCGATTCACAACGCCAATGTGTTTTACGAACTTGGAATCCGGCACGGTATGCGGCCGAATGCCACTTTCCTGCTACGCGCGAACGTCGACGACTATCCGTTCGATCTGCATACCGATCGCTATCTGGCCTACGATCAGAACGATCCCGCTTCCAGCGTCGATGCGCTGGCGCGATCGCTGAAGGCCACGCTCGATTCCTCGCGTATCGACAGTCCCGTCTACCAGGTCCTGCCGAACCTAAAGGCGCCGGACGCAGCCGCATTGCGTGTGGTACCGGGTGATTTTCTCGAGGAGGTCCAGCGCGCGTGGGAAGCGGACGAGCGAGGCGACCTGCGTCTGCTCGCACACGAAGCGCGCAACTTCGATTGGGCGAGCGAGGGTCTGCGTGCAGTCGGGCGCGCGCAGTTCACCCTTCAATCGAATCCGGGTGCTCGCGAGTCGTTCGAATGGCTGCGCGAGCTGCGCCCGGACGACATCGAAGCCAACCAACGCCTGGCAAGCATCTATGAGCGGCTCGGCGACATCACCCGGTCGGGTCAAGCCATCCAGCGCGTCATCGTCTCATCGGTGAGCGACCAGCGCGAGCGTGCAAAGGCGTATGCACTGCGCGGACACAACGTCAAGACGCGTTGGCGCGAAGGCCTTGCCGGGAAATCCGGCGACGAAGCGCGCAAGGCAGCGCTATGTGCACCCGGACTCAAGGAGGCGCTGCAATGCTATTCGGACGCCTTCAGCCAGGATCTGAACCATGCGTATCCGGGGCTGAGCGCGCTGGAGCTGCTGTGCATCCGAAACGAGCTTGCCCAGGCGATGCCCGAGGTGTGGGCTGATCAGTTCGACAGCGATGACGACGCCAAACGCGAGCTCGCGGCCAGCCTGACTCAGTTCGAACAACTCGCCGGCGCCATTCAGCTCTCGCTCAATGCCGGACGGGAGTCGCAGCAACCGCAACCGGTGGGCGGAGCTGACGACGCGGGCTGGCTCGAGCTATTCGAGGCCGACCTTGCCCTGCTCACCGCTACCCGGCCCAAGGCGGTTGCCCAGCGCTATCGTGACGCACTGACCGATCGGCCGGCCTCGGTGTTCAGCTCGGTCTACGGCCGTCTCGATATGTTTCGGCAGCTCGACGTGCGCAAGGACTTCGTCGCTGCCGCCCTTGCAACACTTGATGAGTTGAGCGCCGCACAACCGGCCCTGGCAAAGCCGGCCGCACCGCCTCTTCGGGTCCTGCTTTTCACTGGGCATATGGTGGACAAGCCCGGGCGCGCGCAGCCGCGCTTTCCGCCTACCAAGGCCGCGGAGGACAAGGTACGGGACCTATTGCGCGAAGCGATCGCTGCGGAGCAAGCATTGAGCGACGGCAAGATCGTCGGTGTCTGCGGTGGCGCATGCGGGGGCGACCTTCTTTTCCACGAAGTCTGCGCCGAA
This sequence comes from uncultured beta proteobacterium, assembly GCA_963816915.1. Lineage (GTDB taxonomy): Bacteria > Pseudomonadota > Gammaproteobacteria > Burkholderiales > Casimicrobiaceae > PALSA-1003. The sequence continues at coordinate 149,264 of CAWFMK010000001.1, read as the reverse complement.
GTCGGCATCCCCACGCGGCTGTACCTGGCATTGCCGCGCGAACGCTTTTGCGTCACCTCTGTCCAGCATGCGGGCCCGGATTGCGTCGAGCGCTACTACAGGCTGTGCACCCGCCTGAATCCACGCGTCCTCATGGAGAACGAGGAGTTGCCCAGATGGCTACGCGGCAAAGCCGGCTACGATATATGGCAGCGCACGAATCTGTGGATGCTGTACAACGCGCTGGCGCTTCGTGGCAAGGAATTGACGCTGATCGCCCTTTGGGACACAGGTGATGGCGACGGGCCTGGAGGTACCGATGACCTCGTATTTCAGGTGCGCACGCGCGGATACAAGTTGGTGCGCTTGCCGGCAGAGGAGCTCAAGTCCCTGGGCTAGCCGGCCGCTGAGCAGGTCGACGTTGTTGGTGTTGGCAGCGATGATTCGGAACACCTCGAGGGGATGGCGTACATGGCAAACATTATCGTCCACGGCCGTCTGGATCTGACACCGAGCACAAGCGATCTCGCACAGTCGTTCCCCGGTCAGGTAACACCCAGGTACAGCGTCGAGGTTCAAGCTGCGAGGGCAGCAACGGTCCCGCATCGACTCGAGGTCGCCGACGACGACATCGTCGAGCTCGAGCTGGAGGGAGGCGTCCGGCTATGGCAACGCGCCGATACGCTGCAAGCCGATTTTCCCGGCGCCGCACGTCGCGATGCAACGGCGGACGGCTACGAATTGCCCGGTGCGCTGCCTCTGGGTGGTGCGCACCGCGGAGTCGGACCCTGGGTGATCAAACGACTCAAAGTTCTCGGCATCGACCTCGCAGGCGATATCACCGAGTTCGCCAGGGACAAGATCGAAGGGAAGCTCCAACCGGGCCCCGGGCTTTATCGCTGCGCAGGTTCGAGCGCAACGGATTTGAAACCGCTCGGGAAGCTCGATGCCACGAAGCCGGTCCTGGTCTTCATCCACGGCACCGCCTCGACGACCGACGGCAGCTTTGGCGGGCTCTGGGAAGGCGGCGCAAACGGCCGCTACGCCGAGCTGGACAAGGCATACGGAGGTCAGATCCTGGCCTTCCAGCACCGAACGCTGAGTCAGAGCCCGATCGAGAACGCGCTCGAACTGGCGCGCGAGCTCCCGGATTCGGCGCGCCTGCATCTCGTGTCGCATTCGCGCGGCGGCCTCGTCGGGGAGCTGCTGTGCCGCGCAATGCTGCAAAGCCGCTCGCCATTCGATGATGACGATCTCGCGGTGTTTGCGCAGCCGGATCGCAAGCCCGACCTCGCGGCGCTCAAGGCGTTGCGCAAGCTGCTTGCCGACAAAAAATTTCAAATCGAGCGGTTCGTGCGAGTTGCGTGTCCCGCTCGCGGCACGACGCTTGCGGATGGGCGCCTCGATCGCTACCTCTCGATCACCGTCAACGTACTCGAGCAGATGCCGGGCTTCCGGTCCAATCCGGTTTACGACGCGACCTCGGCATTGCTGCTCGCGGTCATCAAGAAGCGCACGCTTCCGCAGGAACTGCCTGGCCTCGAGGCGCAGATGCCGACATCGCCGCTGGTGCGAATCCTCAATCGCCCGGGGCAGACGACGCGCGCCGACCTGCACGTGGTCGGCGGCGACATCGCCGGCGACACGGCGTGGAGCAGCCTCAAGGCGCTGGTCACCGATCTTTACTACCAGGAAGACAATGACCTCGTCGTGAACACACCGTCGATGTTCGGCGGCGCCGAAAGGACCGGAGTCATACGCTATTGGATCGACACCGGTGGCGGTGTCGATCATTTTCATTACTTCCGAAATGCCGATACCGCGAGTCGGGTCGTCGCCGCGCTGGTGCATCCGGACGCGGACGTCTTCCACACGCTCGAGAAGAAGCCGTCGGTGATCACTCAGGACGACTACCGGAAGCGCACCGTCGCGCCGCAGCCACTCGTCGTCGTGCTGCCTGGAATCATGGGCAGCACGCTCAAGGTGGGGGATAACCCGGTGTGGATGAACTACCTGGCATTGGCGGCGGGCGGCCTGGCCGAGCTGGAGATGTCAGGGGCGAACATCGAACCCTATGGATTGGTCGCCGACTCTTATGGGCGCTTGTTGCGCTATCTGAGCCAGAGCCACGAGGTGATCGCGTTTCCATACGACTGGCGAAAGACGATCAGCGACTCCGCAGCGGGCCTGCGCGCGGTGCTGGCGCAGGCGGTCGAGAAGGGCGAAGCGCAGCAGCAGCCAGTCCGAATCATCGCGCATTCGATGGGAGGGCTGGTGGTTCGGGCGCTGCTGGCCGACCCCGACGGTCAGGCGCTGTGGAAGCGCATGTGCGTCAACCCCGCCGCGCGCTTCATCATGCTGGGCACGCCGAACGGCGGATCGCACGCGATTGCCAGCATGCTCATTGGCCGCGACGCGCTGGTCAGGAAATTGGCGTTGCTCGACTTCAAGCATTCTTACGCCGATCTCCTCAATTACATCACGCGCTTCTTCGGTGTACTGGAGCTGCTGCCCTACAAGGGCACCATCGACGTCTACGAGCTGGACGGCTGGCGGGCGCTGCAAACGCAGGACCTTGCCGGACAGCGCGGGATCGGCAAGAGCGAAGTGGCCACCTCCCAGTCAGCCGGCTTCGAATGGCTTCTACCCGACGCCAGCCAACTCGCCGAAGCGCGAAGAATTCGCGATATGCTACAGGCAAGTCCCATCGATCCGGAACGGATGATCTATGTCGCGGGCTGCGCTGACGCGACGGCGGTCGACATCACGGTCGATCCGGGCGCGCCCGCCGGACAACGGGTCGTCGTGATAGCAAGCGCCGAAGGCGATGGGCGCGTACCCTGGGCAACCGGGATCCCGCCGGAGCTCAGTGCCCGTACGTACTACATCGATGCAGTGCATGGAGATCTTGCGGACGTTCCAGAGACTTTTCCGGCGCTGCTCGACTTGCTCGCGCTGGGCGCGACCGCCAAACTGCCCAAGGCACCTCCTGCGCGCCGCGGCGCGACGCCCGGGACCTTCGTTCTGCGTGCAGAGTTGCCGACGATGTTCCCTGACGAGCAGGACATCCTGAACTCGGCGTTAGGCTCCAGCCGTCGCGATGCCGGAGCCAAGGCGCCGGAGCGCAAGGTGAAAATCCGCGTGGTCCACGGCAATCTGTCCGGCGCAGCCAGCCCTGTAGTGATCGGTCATTACGAGGGCGACACGATCGTAAGCGCAGAGGCTTACATGGATCGTCAGCTCGGCGGGCGTCTGCGCGAGGCGCAGCGCCTGCGTTTGTATCCGGGGGGGCTCGACACGGTCAAGCTCTTTCTCAACGAAGACGACGTTTTGGAACGAGGGGCCCACCCCGGCGCGATCGTCATCGGCTTGAGCATGGTCGGCGAGCTTTCTTCGGGGGCGCTGGCCAGCACCTTCGCCAATGCCGCCACGACGTACGCCCTCGCACTCGTGGACGAGCAGCGCGCACGACGCGCGAGCGACGCAGCCATCGCATCCGAAGATGTGTGCCTGAATATTTCGCTTACAAGCTTGCTGGTCGGATCCGGGGAAGCGGGCCTCAGCGTTGCCGACTCGCTGCAGGCGATGCTGCGTGGCGTATCTCAGGCGAATCTTCGCTTGAAGCAAATCGATGCTCAAAAGACCGGCCCTTCAGGCGCCACAGCGAACCCGACAAAATGCTCGGTGACCGCATTCATCGACAAGATCGATTTCATCGAACTTTGGGAAGATCGCGCGATCCGGGCCGCGAAGGCACTGCTGCGCCTGGGCTCGTCAGCCGAGATACGCTCGGCATTTGACATCGAAGAGCTGTTGATCGCTGGTCGCGACGGTCAGCGCCGAGCGGATTTCGAAGAAGAGCCCAACTGGTGGCAGCGGGTGCGCATTTCCACGCAAAAGGACGGAGCGCTAAAGTTCGAGACGTTTGGAGATCGCGCCCGCTCCGAGTCGTCCCTGCAGCCGACCCAGCGCAAGCTGGTAGAGAGCTTTCTCGAGCGTGCGACGGTTTCGGGAGCGACCGATCCCAACGTTTGCTTCACGATGTTCGAACTGCTCGTTCCCAATGCGCTCAAGGAAGCGGCGCCTGATCGCCGCAACATCGCTCTCATGCTCGATGAACAGGCCGCCGCCTATCCCTGGGAGCTCCTGCAGGACCGGTACGACGATGCCTCGGCACCGTTGTCCGTGCAGGCCGGCATGGTGCGACAACTGGTCCTGGAAGAGTTCCGCGAGAAGGTCGTGCACGCGATCGACTATTCCGCTTTGGTGGTGGGCGATCCTACGAGCGCCGACCCATCGCCGGACTTTCCACCGTTGCCCGGCGCTGCTGCAGAAGCGCGCGCAGTGGCGAAGCACCTGCGTGATGGCGGCTACGCGCAGGTCGTGGAACTCGTGGAGGCCGACGCCACGCCCGAAGCAACGCTGAACGCGCTTTACGCGCGCCCCTATCGCATACTTCACCTGGCCGGCCACGGTGCTTTCGAGTACGCAGTGTACGGGGACGGCGATCAGGGGCAGGACGCCGATGGCGACGGGGATGCCCCAACCAAGACCGTCACCGGAATGGTTCTGGCAAAGGGCATATTCCTTACCCCGGCCGAGATCGAGCAGATGCGCTTTGTTCCCGAGCTTGTGTTCATCAATTGCTGTCATCTGGGAGAGATGAGAGGGGAAGCAAAGCGAAAAGCGACCCCCTATCACAAGTTGGCGGCTAACGTCGCGGCGCAGTTCATTCGCATGGGGGTGCGCGCCGTGGTGGCTGCCGGCTGGGCCGTGGACGACAGCGCGGCATCGACCTTCGCCACCGAGTTCTACGATGGCATGCTCAGCGGTGCGACATTCGGCGACGCCGTGCAGGCGGCACGCAACGAGGTGTATCGTTCCAGCGGTGGCTCCAACACCTGGGGCGCGTATCAATGCTACGGCGATCCCGGCTTCTCGCTGGGGATGCCCCGGCGCCCGCCCGCGGGTGGCGATGCCAGAATCGTTGCCGGCGTGGAATTGCGGCGGTTGGTCGACGTGATCACGCTTCGCGCGAGGACCGCTGACGGCGACACCGCCAAGCGATTGCTTGACGAACTTCGTGCGCTTGCTTCGAGCAGCTCGCATGGATGGCTCGAATCTTCGGCGACCTGCGCCGCGCTGGGTAGCGCATTCGGGGAACTCGGCTTGTTCGAGGAGGCGCTGTCCTACTATCAAAAGAGCAGAAGCCTGTATCCGTCCGATGCGACGGTCGAATCGCTCGAGCATCTGGTCAACCTCAGTGCGCGTTCGGCCGTCGAGCTTTTCTCGGACATGCTGGGCGTTCGCGCCGCCGACGCGCCGCGCGAGGTGCACGCGGAGGCGAAGAAACTTTTCACGGAAGCGGAGCGGATTCTCGACGCATTGCTGGTGATTGGCAGGACGTCCGAGCGTCTATCGCTCAGGGGCAGCCTGTACAAGCGCAGGGCAATGGTGGCGGGAGATGCCAAAGCCTGTCGCGAATTTCTGCAACAGATGGCCAAGTGCTACGACGAAGCGTACGCACTGGGTGTCTCCACGGGTAGCAGCGACGCGTACTACTCGCTCGCGAATCACCTGGCCGCCGAAATCGCCCTGGCGTGGCCGTCCGGGGCACGTCGGCCCCGATCGAATGCCGCACGGAAACGTCGGGATGCCATCAAGAGCGGACTCGAGCAAATAAAGTCCATCGCTGAGCAGACCAAGCCGGGAACGGATTTCTGGGCCGATACGCTGATGGGAAATGCTTTGCTCGGAAAATGCATGGCCCGGCAGGAGATCACTGCGACGGACTTCAACGACATGCTGTCTATCTATTCGAACGCCGCGATCCGCGGAGGGTCGCTAAGCGCGCTGCGCTCGGTTACCGACCACATCCGTTTCTTCCAGGCCATGGCCCACCCGGCAACCAATGCAACCGGAAAAGACGCGCTCGTCAAATCGCTCGAATCGTTGCGCGAGCAAGTCACCGCCGCAGCGATGGCGACGAGATCGTAACCGCCCAATCGAATTATGGGCGATCTACGTCTCGTCGCCAGCGTGGCATGCAATCCTATAAGGCGTCTCGTCAATCCACGTTCTTGGGATAAATGGATTGTGCGAATGCATAGTCGCGGGTGTCGATGTCAATGCCCCCGATGATGGGTTTGTGATCCTTGGTCAGGTTGCCGGGGATCTGGTAGCACATGATGGAATGCGGGTCGGCGTGGGTCGTCCCGATCAATGATGACTCTTCCAGGGGCGTAAGAACCTGCTGCCGCACTTCTTCCGGTGTCCATCCCTGGGTCGTGCCGAAGAACGCGATCGCTTTGTCCGGATCGATTTTATTGACCAGTTCGCGTCTCATGTGCTCGTGCGGAAAGCCAAGCGTATGGCCGGTCTCGTGTCGGACGACGCGGTGGAATTCGGACTCTGGCGTGCTCATCGTGAACGCTTCCAGGTTCATGGTCGGTTCGTTGGCCGCAATGCTGAGAATGTCTGTTCCCAGATAGGACCAGTAGCCGGCGACCTCCGGTGGGGACGACGCGCGGGCAATGCGCACCTGAGGATTGGTCTTGGTCTCAGTGAACTGGACGTTTGCCGTCTTCGCCCAGGCGTTCATGTGCGCAATGATGCGCGTGCGCAAATCGGCGGGTGGATTGTCGAGAAACCCGACCGTCAGGCGCACGCCGTTGGTGTGCCAGCGTTTCGCAATCATGACTGCAATGCGCTCGAGTTGTGAACCGGGGCCGCCAAGCCCGCGGGCCATGACGGCTGTTGGCGGTTGATTCGCCGGGTTGATCTCGACGGCTTTGCGGGCGGCTTCCACCCATTTGTCGCGTGGCAATGATTTCGGTGTACATACGATGGGGTCGCTCATTTGATGCTCTCCTTATCGACGTCCTGGCGAAAACCCTTCGCCGCGGTGAATTCCTGGCTCTCGCCTTCTTCGCCCTCAGGCGACGGCTACTTATTTCACCGGATTTCCAGCATCGTCTCAAGTGAGCATTCGACAAATCAGTCTCGAACGGTGGGCGCAATGGGACAACGGGCGAACCCGCGGCCCGAGGTAATGACGGACCAACGGTGAACGTCCATTCCGCCATCAACACAAAGCCTGTCGCGCTCTTGACCTGCCGCATGAAACATGATTATCTGAGTTTCGAATGGGTGTGCTGCACCGACATCTTCACGGGATCGGGCGATGACGATGAGCAACTCGCGCTTATCATGGTTAATCCCGGCACTGAGCGTCCTGGGATTATCCTGCAGCACGATGCCCATAAGCTCAACGTGCGGCCAGGCTTCCGGCCGTGTTCTGGACGAGGCGCGGTGCGTTGGTCGCGGCGCAGAGACTTTTCCCGCGGCCGACGAGGATTACTTCCGCGACATGGATTACGGGGTGACGAAAAGCTCACCCCAGGTGGCCGCCGCGTTAGCGCCGTACCTCCCGAATATCTCGCCGGAGCAGGCCGTTTCGGCTGCGGTAAAGGGGCGCAACAACTGGATCGTGTGGACGGGCGGCGACGACCGTTTGTGGAACGTGCTTTCCGTACAAAGCGCGGGCATCCTGGATTTTCTGAAGACTCTGTCCAACCATCCCAGCCTGAAGTACAGCCGCGACAACCGGTGGCGCTATCTCGGACTGGTGAACGAGCCCTGCTTCGACAAAACCAACGGACCGAGAAAGGACCGATACGGCCTGTGGCTCGATGTAAGAAACGAGGCTTGTCCGCCCGATCCGTTCGAGAACGAAGCGAAGTATCCCGGCGTTAAGATCGGGGCCCGAGGCAGGACCGTCCCGGTGGGCTCCTACTACGGCTATGCGACCGGTGTGATCGGATTGCGACTGTTTCCCAATCCGGACTTCGACGAAGCGGCGGCAAAGCGCTGGGACCCCGAGCGCTATTACACGGATCCCACCTATTACAACGACAAGAATCTCATCAAACCTTACCGCGTCGGCATGTCCTGCGGTTTCTGTCATGTGGGGCCAAATCCGAGCAATCCGCCGGCAGATCCTGAACACCCCAAGTGGGAAAATCTCAACTCCAATCCGGGCGCGCAATATTTCTGGGTCGACCGGATCTTCGTGTGGGACGTGGACGAATCGAGTTTCGCGTATCAGCTCTTCCATACCTCGCGCCCCGGCGCGCTCGATACGTCGTTCGTTTCAACCGACTACATGAACAACCCGCGCACGATGAACTCCGTCTACAACTTCGGCGCGCGCATGGCGCTGGCGAAGAAATGGGGCCGAGAAGATCTCGCAGGTGGTGAGTTGAACAACGAGCACCTCAACAAGTTCGTTCCGCCCGGCAGTCCTCTTGCGCAGTTCTTTCAGGCGCCCGATACCGTATGGACACCCCGGGTCCTGAAGGACGGATCGGATTCCGTCGGTGCGCTCGGCGCATTGAACCGCGTCTTCGTGAACATCGGTCTGTTCAGCGAAGAATGGTTGGAGCACTTCAAGCCGTTCATCGGAGGTACCAAGTTCACCCCCTTCGAAATTGCCGTCGCAGACAGAAACTCCAGCTACTGGAAGGCCACCGAAGCGCAGACTCCCGATGTGGCGCTGTTTTTTCTTGCCACGGCCCGCCCGGATTACCTGAAGGATGCTCCGGGCGGTGCTGCGTACCTTTCCGGAAACAAGGTCGAACTCGACCGCGGAAAGGTCGTGTTTGCGGAGCGCTGCGCTCGCTGCCACTCGAGCAAGTTGCCGGAGGAGGCATTCCGTTACTTCCAGGATCGATCCTGCGCGGGCGGCAACTACCTCAGGTGCTGGAACGATTACTGGGCCTACACCAAGAGCAACGAGTTCAAGAAGTCGATGACCAGCATCGCGTTGGCCGACGATTTTGCGTCTGCCAATTATTTCTCGACCGATTTGCGCGTACCGGTCACCTTGCTTGAGACAAACGCCTGCTCGTCGCTCGCGACCAACGCGCTCGCCGGCGACATCTGGGACAATTTCTCGTCGCATACCTACAAGAGCCTACCGTCGGTGGGAACCATTACCGTTCATCACCCGATCACGGGTGCGCCACGCACGTACGCGATGCCCGCGGGTGGACGTGGATACATTCGCCCGCCGTCGCTCATCAGTCTCTGGTCGTCGGCACCCTTTCTTCTGAACAATTCGCTGGGGGACTTCTACTGGAGCGGGACGGTTGGAGATCGCATGAAGTCCTTCGACAGCGGCATCGAGCAGTTGCTCTGGCCGGAGAAACGGAAGGGCGATCGAAAGTACATGACGGCCTCCGGAAAATTGGTTCCCGGCGTTATGGACGTGACTTCGGCAACGACGTATCTGCGCGTTCCGAAAGGATATCTGCCGGATTTCCTGCAGCAGTTCGTCGGCCCTTTGAGCTACGCCCAACCGTGGCTTTTCAATGAAGGGGGGATCGAGATCGGCCCGATTCCCAAAGGCACGCCGATCAATCTGCTGTCCAACATCGACCTCGAGCAGCGGGACAAGACGCTTCGTTTTCTCTTTGATGCCAAGCGCGACCTCAAGGCGCTTCCTCCCGGCGCGAGCGACGACGATGCGCGAAAAGCCTTTGCGAACCTGGTCGAGCCCCTGCTCGAAGTGAGCAAGTGCCCGGATTTCGTGGTCAATCGCGGCCATTACTTCGGTACCGAATATTTCAGCGAGGAGCCCGGCTTGAGCGACCAGGACAAGCGTGCCCTGATCGAATTTCTCAAGACGTTGTGAACGAAGTAGACGTGATCTTGCGTCTACTTTCTGCTCCGGACACATCTTCGCAACGGCCGGTGAAGCGTGGTTGACCGTATTGACTGGTCACGCGTTGCCATCTCGATCGGGTGGGCGGCTCGCGACGTGGGTTCTAAACGTTGACCAAGAGCCGTCACACCCGCATCTCTGTCGCTGGCGTCCTTTCCCGGCGGCGCTTCGTCCAGGCGTGTGTCGCGTGCGCCTCCGCGGCGAGCGCATTCATAAGTGGCTGCGCGTCGGTCTTGAGGCGGAACGAATCGGCGTCGGCAGCCGAACCACTCGGTTGCGAGGCGGGCGGCAAGGATGGGACGTTCGACTATGTCATCGTCGGCTCCGGCGCGGGCGGCGGCCCGCTGGCAGCCAATCTGGCCCTCGCAGGTTTCAGAGTATTGCTGCTCGAGGCCGGCGGCGACGAAGAACCCTACGAGTATCAGGTCCCCGCATTTCACGCGCGCGCCTCGGAAGACGAGCGCTTTGCCTGGAACTTCTTCGTTCGCCACTACGCGGACGACATCCAGCAGAAGCGTGACGAGAAATTCCAGGCCCGACGCGACGGCGTGCTCTATCCGCGATGCGCGACGCTGGGCGGATGCACGGCCCACAGCGCGATGATCGTGATCTATCCGCACAACGGCGACTGGGACCATATCGCTCGCGTCACCGGTGACCCGTCCTGGGCCAGCGACAGCATGAGACGCTATTTCGAGCGCCTCGAACGCTGCGAATATGTCCCGCCCGCGGTAACCCGGAGTCGCCACGGTTTCCGAGGCTGGCTCGCAACCAACGTCGCTGATCCGCTGCTCATGGTGCGCGACGAATTGCTGAAGAAACTTGTCGCAGCCGCGGTACAGGAATCGTTTGCGACACTCGGTGAACCGCTTACTCGAGTGCCGGAACGCCTCGAAGCCGGCCTCGATCCCAACGATTGGCGGTTGGTCGTACAGAGCGGCGAAGGGATCTGCATGACGCCGCTGTCCACGCATCAAGGCCGGCGCGTCGGAAGCCGCGAGTACGTTCGTCGTGTGCAGCGCGCCTGCCCAAGCCAGCTCGTGGTGCGCACCCATGCGCTGGCAACCCGCGTCTTGTTCGACGAGCACAATCGCGCGACGGGCGTGGAATATCTGGCCGGAGAGCACTTGTATGGCGCAGATCCCCGGTGTGACCGTGACAGCCCGGCGCCGACGCTTACGGCTTTGGCGGCGCGAGAGGTGATTCTGTGCGCGGGTGCGTTCAATACACCGCAGCTTCTCAAGCTGTCCGGCATCGGGCCGCGGTCGGAGCTCGAGCGGTACCGTATACCGGTCAGGGTCGATCTGCCGGGCGTAGGCGAAAATCTGCAGGATCGCTATGAAGTGTGCGTCGTATCGAAAATGAAGCTTGGTTTCGCGCTCACCAAGGGCATGAAGCTGCGTCCCCCGCTTCCGGGTGAAGCGCCCGACTTGCAATTCGAAGAATGGCTCAAAGGTCGCGGCGCCTACACGACCAACGGAGCCGTCATATCGATGATGAAGCGCTCCTTCCCGGACCGACCGGAACCGGATCTGTTCATCTTTGGCCTGCTAGGATCCTTCAAGGGCTATTTCCCCGGCTATTCGGCCGACATCGCGCGGGAAGACGATTTTTTCAGCTGGGCCATACTCAAAGCGCATACCAACAACAGCGCGGGGCGCGTGACGCTGCGTTCCGCCGATCCGCGCGACGTTCCGGACATCAATTTTCACTATTTCGACGAAGGCACGCCCGGTGTCGATGACCTGGCGTCGGTGGCGGAGGGTGTGGAAACCGTTCGCCGCATCGCCGCGCGCTGTCAGGACGCCATCGAGGAGGAAATTCTGCCCGGCAAGAACGTTCGCAATGGAGCGCAAATTCGTCAGTTCATCAAGGACAACGCCTGGGGTCACCATGCCTCGTGCACGTGCAAGATCGGGCCCGCGAGCGACCTCACCGCCGTGGTAGACAGTCGTTTTCGGGTCCACGGCACGCGCAACCTGCGCGTAGTTGATGCGTCGGTGTTTCCCAAGATTCCAGGATTCTTCATTGCCTCGGCGGTATACATGGTCAGCGAAAAGGCGAGCGACGTGATCATCGAAGACGCAAAGGTCACCGCCTGAACGCCATGACAAACGCTGCCAAAAGCGCAATGAACCATCGCCAGCCGGAGCCAGTCTGGACACTGCTGCCTGCGGCGAGGCGCTTTCGCAGACTCTTGATCAAGGGCAGCCATGAATTCAAACGTTAGCCGCCCCGTGCCACGGGCCAACACCGGATCGCAGTTCCTGAATTGGGTGGCGGATACATCCATCGCCGTCGTGCATTTCGAACGCCGATTCGACCCGTTTTTCCGCCCCGCATTCGATGCGGTGCTTCGCGATCCCCTGACAAGATTGACCACGGCGTTGATCAACATGAAACGTACGGACGAGCATTTGAGGATCGCCGAAGAAAAGCCCTCGGCGGACGAAGAGAAGTACCTGGAGTCCATTATCGCCAGCTTCCGGACGCAGATGAACGATCTCTGGAAGCCCGGCGGATTCGAGCGAGGGGGAAATACCAAGACTCACGGCATCGTGCGCGCAGAATTCATCGTTCACCAGGATCTGCCGGAGAATCTGCGCAGAGGGATTTACGCACGGCCTCAGACCTACCGTGCCTGGGTGCGGTTTTCCGGCCCCGGTCCTTACATCACGCCTGATATCGACGATGTGGGCTTCATGAGCATCAGTATCAAGCTGATGGGTGTCGCCGGCCCCAAGTTGATGGACGAAGAGAAGTTCACACAGGACATGTTCGGCGTCTCCACGCCCACCTTCGTAACGCCGGATACAAAGGCGAACGCGCAACTGCAAATCGAAAGCGTGAAGAACGCTTCGATATTCTATTTCCTCAACTTCCATCGTCCACACGTGCTGGACTTCATCATGCAGTCGCTCTGGATTAAGACTCAGAGCAGCCCGTTCGAGGCACCCTACTTCAGCTGCGTTCCATACCTTCTGGGTGAAGGTCAGGCGATGCAGTATTCGGTATGGCCGAAAACGAACAAGCGCACGCCGATTCCCCGACTTCCTTTGCGTCCTCCCGACGACTATCTGCGCGACGCGATGGTCGCGGCGCTCGCCAACGGGGATATCGAGTTCGACATTCGGCTGCAGCTGCAGACGGATCCGCATCTCATGCCCATTGAGAACAATGCGGTGCTATGGCCCGAGAGGCTGTCCCCCCGCCTATCCGTGGCCACGCTGCGTATTCCGCGGCAAACCTTCAACTCCCCCGAGCAAATGGAGTTTGCGAAGCGTCTGTCCTACAATCCGTGGCATTGCGTTCCCGAGCACCGGCCGCTGGGCAACCAAAGCCGTGCTCGACATCGGATGTATTTGGAACTCTCGACGCTACGGCACACGATGAACCGCGTGCCGCATTACGAGCCTACCGGGGACGAGACTTTCAAGTAGCCCACCATGACTCCGCAATCGGGTTTCATGATCCTGGCGCCGATCAATGGTCTGCGCGAGACGGAGCTGCGAGGCTTGCTCGCCTCGATGAACGATGCGCCTGGACGCGTGAACGCGGACAACGCGTTGCTGCCCTTCCGAGAATTCGACACGCTGCATTTCGCGCGCTTCGTCATCCTGGACGACAAGACGGTGGAAGATGTCCGCGTCTACGGCATGCCGGCTCGCACCTATCCGCTGTATCTCGCTTTCCTGGGCGACACCGATGACGACGTCGATGCCTTTCTCGGGAAGTTGGTCAAACGCGCTGGCAAAGGGTTGGCGTCGATCTTCTCGTGCTGCGAGGGATTCACTCGCGACGCGGATCTGGTTGAATGGATGAGAGCCCGCAACACGTCCGCGATTGCGAGCTACGTGAATGGCTGGGGGAGAACGCTGCGCCGCGTTCGCGAAGAAGCCGCGCTGGCGGCGGCGCTCGAAGCGTATTGCAGAAGTCATTCGGCCGCTCTGACCGGAATTCCTCCGCGCGAGGTCTGGACGACGCTGCGCCAGTTCGTCGAAGCGGAGAAATCAGCCGGACGCCTGCTTTTGACTGACGACGATCCGACACCAATCGGTTGGTGGATCAGGAACACCCTTCATCTGATCGGCGTTCCGCTGCTTATCGTCCTTGCATTGCCCTTGCTCATCGTCATCGCACCGATCTTGCTCATTCGGCTTCGCCACCTCGAGAAGACCGATGTCGAGCTGTGTTCGCGCGTGGATCAGGCGCACGCCGACGCGCTGAGCGTCTTGGAGGATCACGACGTCACCAATCAGTTCAACGCGATGGCAAGCCGGAAGCCGGGCCTGGTGCGGCTGTTGACCCTGTACGTCGTTCTCGGCACCGTTGACTACGCGGCGCGACATCTCGTCAGACCAGGCCGCCTGGGCCGCATACGGACGATTCATTTTGCGCGCTGGGTGCTGCTCGACGGCAATGAGAGGGGGGTCTTTTTCAGCAATTACGACGGCACTGTCGAGAGCTACATGGACGACTTCATCAACAAGGCGGGATTCGGTCTCAACGCCAGCTTCAGCAGCGCCATCGGTTATCCGAGAACGAATTGGCTCGTGCGCGATGGATGTTCGGATGAGCAGAAATACAGGAACTTCCTGCGCCGCCACACCCTCCCCGCGCAGGTCTGGTACAAAGCCTATCCCGGACTGACGGCGATCGATCTGGAGAGGAATCGTCGCATCCGCGAGGGCTTGCAGTCATCGTCGATGAGCGAACAACAAATAAGCGAATGGGTGACCCTTCTATGAAGGCGAGCGAAGTCGATTACAGTGACGTGCAGGGCCTGGTTCGTTTCGGGTACGGGAAGATGGTTGAAGGCTCGTACGTCCACCTGCGCGTGAAAGACGTAGCCGCCGCACGAGCCTGGTTACGAAACTCTCGCATCACCAGCGCTGTTGCGACAACCCCATCCCCGCCCACCGCGATGCAGGTCGCTTTCACTGCCAGCGGCCTCGAGTCGCTCGGCGTACCGCCGTCCGTTGTTGCGGGCTTTTCGGCGGAGTTCCTGGGAGGGATGGCGAGGGAAGATCGTGCCCGCCGCCTCGGTGACGTCGGCAGCAACGCGCCTTCTCGGTGGGAATGGGGTGCCGCCGCGACCGAGCCGCATCTCATGGTCATGTTCTTCACGGAAGCGGGGCGTCTGCAGAAATTCGTGGAAGACGCCAAGGGGAGCGCCTGGCATGAAGCGTTCCAGGAACAGCGCTGGCTGGGAACGGCAAATCTCGATGGTGTGGAACCTTTCGGTTTCACAGACGGCATCAGTCAGCCCGAGATTGATTGGGAGCGTCACCGTGATGTGGTCAGCCCGCAACTTGATTACAGCAACGTGGTCGCGCTCGGCGAGTTTCTGCTCGGATATCCCAACGAGTACGACAAATATACGGATCGACCGTTGATTCGGGCCGATGCCGCATTCGCCGAGGGTCTGCTCTTCGCGGAAGACGCCCCGGACAAGAAAGATATCGGACGCAACGGAACGTATCTAGTGATGCGCCAGTTGCGACAGGACGTCCGCGGTTTCTGGCAGTTCATATACCGGCAGGCCAGCGGAAGCCCTGCGGAAGCCGACAAGCTCGGTGCGAAGCTTGTAGGACGTACCAGGTCAGGTGATCCGTTGGTGCCGGTGCAAGACCAAGCGATTCCGGGTATTGGATCGGATGCCCGATGAGATACGGCAGAACCAGTTCACGTTCGCTGCAGATCCGCTGGGCGCCGGCTGCCCTTTTGGTGCGCACGTGCGTCGCGAGAATCCGCGCAACACCGATTACCCCGGGCGCCCGACGGGACTCGCAAAACTCATCACCATGCTCGGTTTCGGGCCAGAAGGCTTCCGGGATGATCTGATGTCCCCCGTTCGCTTTCACCGTATTCTGCGCCGAGGCCGCGAATATGGGCCGGGGCTCTTGCCTGAAGACGCGCTCGCGCCTGCACCGCCGAATGATCCCGAACGCGGCCTGCACTTCATCTGTCTCAATGCCAACATCTCACGTCAATTCGAGTTCTTGCAGAACGCGTGGACAGTCAACACGAAATTCTCCGGATTGACCGGTGAGCGCGACCCACTCTTGGGCACTCGCGAGCCAATTCCCGGCTGTGCGATGACCGACCAATTCACGATTCAGACCGACGGGGGATTGCGACGCCGACTCTCGGGGCTACCCCAGTTCGTCACGGTGCGTGGCGGTGCCTATTTCTTCCTTCCGGGATTGCGTGCGTTGCGTTACTTCACCGAGTGCGGCGCCGGCAAGGCTTAGCCTGACCATGGTGTGCTCGCGCGCCAGGATCGTCTTGTCGCTTAGCCCCTGGCCGCTTGGAACTCCAGCGCAAAGTTGATGAGCCGTTTCTTGGCCAAGTAAACCACCCCGAGATAGCGATCCGGCGCAATCAGCCGGATCTCATCGCGGATCCGGTGCGCAACGAGCGACGTCTCCGAATAATCGAGCACGATGCACTCCTTGCCGTCCAGCCAGCTCGGCCCCTTGTAGACTTTGGCGATGATGGCCTTCAGCCCCAGCGCGAGAATGCGGTTTTTCAAGGTTCCGCTCTTCGCATCGAAAATCTTGCCTTGCCAGTTAAAGTGGTTTATCAGATCGGCGATGTCGACACTGTAAGTTGTGCCGGGCGCGATGATCGCGGTTCCCTTCGCCTCACCGTCCGGGATATCGCCAGCGGGACTGCTGGTAAAAAGGTCATCGAGCTGTGTTTGCGACAAGCTGAGCAACTGTGGCACATCGTAAGTCATGTTGAACGCCCTCCTTAGCAGGTGCAGCGATCTTCGCAACAGCTCACCCATTGAAATTGTCGGATAAGAAGGTCAGCATTGCAATGCTCCAACGAAGCGAAACGCGTCGGGTCTTTTGCAGCTTATTGCGTGAATCTACGAGACAGACGCCGCGCTGATGAGAAGACAACTTCCCTTTTCGCTCCTGAGTGCGGCATTCCTGCTCGGAGCGTGCGCGAGTACGACGACACGACTCGATCCGCAGGACGATCTGGCATGCGCGACGATGGTCGCGGACGGGGCTCGTCGCTTGGCCGACGATCGCGCCGGCAGATTCCTGGGCAAAGTCAACGTGGACACGGCGCGCTGCCGCGGTGGGGACTCCGCCGTGCGCTTCAGGGAACTGCCCTACGTCGACTGGGCCAACTACTGGGGCGCTGGCGACCTGCTTAGCCTGGCTCCGGACTCTGCTGCCAACGGATCTCACCTCGGTCGCAATGGCAGGGGAATCGACGGCGCGGTGCTTGATCTCGAGTACCAGCGCGTGGAGCTCATCAAGTTCAATCTTTTCGACAACGACGGCACCTACAAGGATTTCGTGCTGGGCCGGGACGGCATCGACGGACGAGCCTTGAAAACCTGGGACGCAATGCGCCTGCCCAGGCAGCATCCCAGTTACGACGCGGTCGGCGGCGCGGCCGAGCAGATCTGTCGCGGCGAACTGATGCGCTTTCGCAACCTGAACGGAATCTGCAACGACCTGCGCAATCCACTCATGGGCGCGACGAATCAGTCCTTCGCCAGAAACGTCGGATTCGACTCGACGTTTCCGGATCTGGGCAAGAATCAGCTGGCTCAAAACCGGCACGGTGGCCGGCTGGCCCTGCTCAACCCTGATCCCCAGCTGATCAGTCGCAGGCTTTTTACACGCATTCAATCGCATCCGGAGAAGTGCAATGAGGGACATGGCCTCCCCGGATATTCATTGGATGCCGATTGCGATTACAAGAAAGCGCCTAACCTGAACGTTCTGGCAGCGTTCTGGATCCAGTTCATGACCCATGACTGGTTTTCCCATCTGCAGGAAGGGCACAACCAGTCGGACATGATGGCGCTCGGTTGCGCCGCCCATCGCGTCGACAACGTTGACAAGCCGCTCGCCGCAGACGAAATCGCGACGTTGGGATGCCGGCCGGATGACCGCATGGACACGGCGTATGTGGCCGAGGACTCCGAGCCGGCGGTGTTCCAGGCTGGCGGCAAGTCACACCTGACGCGAGCGTACAAGACGACGCGCAATACCGTCACCGCGTGGTGGGACGCCTCCCAGCTCTACGGTTACGACGAAATCTCGCGCAAGCGCGTCAAACGGGATAGCAGCGATCCCGCAAAGCTGAGGCTCGAGCCGGTTAGTGAGCAAGCGGGTCTCGGCCAACCGCACGGCTACCTTCCACTGCTCGACGCCTCCGATCCGATGAATCCGCAATGGTCCGGTCAGGAAGCGACGGCATTCCCCGACAACTGGTCGGTGGGCTTGAGCTTCTATCACAACCTCTTTGCGCGCGAGCACAACGCCTTTGTCGTTGCCTTCCGGAAGCAGGCGACTGACGCCCCCGACGCGGACTGCGGGTTGCGCAATCCGGCACGTCCCGACGTGGTGATTCGTTACCGGGATGTCAGCGCCGACGAATTATTCGAAGTCGCGCGCCTGGTCGTCGCGGCTGAAATCGCCAAGATCCATACCATCGAGTGGACGCCGCAGCTGCTTTACAACGAGCCGCTGTACAAGGCGGCCAACGCCAACTGGGGCGGGCTGCTCAAGGACGACGATGTCGCCGCAACCGCGCTCGCGCAAATTGTCGCTCGCAACTTCGGGGCGCCCAACGACGCCGCGAAAGCGGCGCAATGGTACTCGGTGCTGGCTTCCGGTCCAGGGATCTTCGGTCTGGGAAGTCGAGTCTATGAGGACGGATCGCTATTCACCAGGCACGCTTCCGGAACGCCCGACCTCTGGACCCTGAAGAATCCCAGTCACGTCAACGGCGGGGTCAATCATTTCGGGTCGCCTTTCAGTTTTCCCGAGGAATTCGTCTCGGTGTATCGCTTGCACGCGATGGTGCCCGACCTGCTCGAATACAGGGAGCTGGACAAGGATGCCAATGTGATCCGAAGCAAGATCCCGGTCGTGGATACGCTCCGTGGGAATGCCACCCAAGCGATGCGGCAGCGAGGCCTCGGCAATTGGGCGCTTTCGATGGGACGGCAGCGGCTGGGGCTGCTGACGCTGCAAAACGCTCCGCAGTTCCTGCAAAATCTCCGCCTGCCCCGCCTGCATACCGCGACCGGCAAGATCGATGTCGTGGCTCTGGACATCATTCGCGACCGTGAGCGCGGTGTGCCGCGATTCAATGAGTTTCGCCGGCAATATGGGCTCAAGCAGCTGCGCAGTTTCGACGATTTCGTCGATCATCGACTGGACAGCGCGGCGCCCGAGCGTCAGGAACAGGAACGCATGACGGAAGTGCTGCGCGAGGTCTATGGAACGCACCGCTGCGACGCCTCGAAGATCATAACCGACGTGCAGATCAACGACGACGGCACGCCCATAACCGATTGCCTGGGATTTGCCGACGGCAGCATGGTGGACAACATCGAAGACGTCGATATCGTCGTCGGCTGGCTAGCGGAATTCGCGCGCCCCCACGGCTTCGCCATCTCGGAGACTCAGCTGCAGGTATTCATTCTCAACGCGTCGCGCCGACTTTTCAGCGACCGCTTCTTCACGTCGAGCTTCCGGCCGGAGTTCTACAGTCGGCTTGGCATCCAATGGGTCATGGAGAATGGCCCGGACGGCAAGGTGCTCGAGCGCAGCCCGTCGAATGGCCATCAAGTCGAGGTTTCCCCGTTGAAGCGCGTTCTGCTACGCAACATCCCCGAGCTGCAAGTGGAACTTGGTCCGGTGATCAACGCCTTCGATCCGTGGGCACGCGACCGCGACGGCTACTATGCTCTGGGTTGGAAGCCGCGGCCGGACGCGCGGGCCGATCCGGCTTTCGCCGCTCCCGCTCCGTGACGGCCCACAGCCTCCTGAGCTGCGCAAGTGACCCGTTGAACTTGTTCCGGTCGCACAAGCCGATGCCGTCAACGCGATGCGGCAGCGCGCCCTGAACGCCATCGGTGTATTGCCAGAATGTCCACGTTGCAAACGTCGGCGGTATGCCGAGTGGCGTCGGGCCATTGTATTGCGCGAGCCAGAGAAAGCAATTGGACAATCGCGGGTCGGGCGGCCTCCCTCCGAGCTGCTCCTTGATCAGGTGACCCGAATACAACCCCGGCCAGCGTCCCGTCGCTTCCGCAACGTGCTCGACGAACTCACACGCTTGGTCCAGCGACATCGTCGGGCCCGTCAGGTTGGGCTCGTAGTCGAGCACGAGAAGCACTCCACCGTCCGGCTGTACCGTGTTGAGAAAAAAATCCGCCTGGTCGGAGCCGTCCCCTCCCACGCCGAAGTGATAAGCGCCCCATAGCAGTCCGGCGTCCGAAGCGGCTCTGCGTCGCGCGCTGTATGTCCCGTCGACATACGTAAAGCCTTGCGTGGCCTTGTGTATCACGCCGACGATTCCATCCTTCTTCGCCTTCACAAAGTCGACTCTTTCATTGTGGTGAGAAAGGTCGACGATCACGTTGATGGATCGGGCCATGGCGATCGTCCTTGTGACTTGGCGTGGCCCTGGTGACCTGGCGTCGGAGAGCAAGACCCGCTGTTAGCGTGTCAGTTGATCAACAAACCAACTCGGCCGACAATATTACTCGTCACGCACTCAATCCGGTGCGCGCGCTGAAAGCGAATCGGTACTGTTCGGTTTCGGTGACCCAACCATCCGAGGGGGTGAAGCCATGGCATCGCTGTGGGTAACGCAAACATCCAACGGGTTGACGGTTACGGCTTATCGCGGAGAAGGCGGCTGCCTTCTCGCGATGGACCTCGACGAAAGTCTCAGAACGACGGACTTCGTCGGCTTCAGCATCGAGGTACGGTACCCCGGCTCGCAACAGTATGGCTTTCTCAAGAATCTGCTCAACTTCGAATATGGGCCGGGGCACGAGCCTCCGTTCTCGTCGAAGGACGCGCCTTTCCAAATCTTTCGCTGGGTCCATGTTCCCACAGAGATCGGAACTGGCCAGTTCACTTACCGGGTAAGCGTCGCGGTCATGGACGCGCAAGGACAAGTCTCCCAGACGGTTGCACAGGAAGTGTCGATCGACCTGTCTCCAAGAACGGTACCGGATTTCGTCAACATCGCGTTCACCCGCGCGTTTGCATCGTCGCAAGCGTACGACAGAAAATTCAAAGCGCAAGGCGGACGCAACATACTGCCGCCGCCGGCAGGTGCCGGCTGCACCGAACTCGGTTGGGGGGTGCAGCAGTATGAACCGATGTACGCGTGGCTCGGCTTTGAGTCGCGCAACACGCTGCTGGGCTTTCTCGACGCCTATGCCGGCGATGACAGCGTGACGCTGGACGTGCTCGCCTACGATTTTTGCGAACCCAATGTCGTCAGGCGCCTGACAGGCTATGGCAATCGGCTGCGCATCATCATCGACGATTCCGCAGACCACGGCGGAGCGGCGACATGCGAGAGCGTTGCGGCCGGGCAGCTGCAACAAAGCGCCGGTGCCGACCACGTCAAGCGGATGCATTTCTCCGGCCTGCAGCACAACAAGGTCATCATCGCCAAGCGCGACGGCAAACCTTTTCGCGTGCTTACCGGGTCGACCAATTTCTCGCTTAGAGGCATGTGCATCCAGGCGAACAATCTGCTGGACTTCAATTCCGAGGATGTCGCCAAGCTGTACGGGGATCTGTTCTCCGCATATTGGACAAGTCCCAAGACATTTCGGGGATCGGCGACGGAAAACGCCTGGCACGACGTGCAGGACGCTTCCGGAACCGGGTACGCATTTTGTTTCTCGCCCCACGCCGATTCGAAGCTCTCGCTCGAGCCGGTGGCGCAGGCCATCGCCGGTGCGCAGCAATCGGTGCTTTTCGCGATCGCGTTTCTCTACAACTCGTCCGGACTCGTCCGCAATGCCATTGATGCGGCGGTGCAGGCGCCGGCGATGTTCACCTACGGCACGTCGGACAAGAAGGGCAACCTGACGCTCAGCAAGCCCAATGGCCGGCGTGCCATCGTCAGCTTCGCCGCACTGGGGGCATCGGCGCCGCCACCGTTCCAGCAGGAGTGGTCCGGAGGATCGGGAATTTCCATGCACCACAAGTTCGTGGTCTGCGATTTCAATGGGAGCAACCCGGTATTGTTCACCGGTTCGTCGAACCTGTCGCCGTCGGGGGAGGCGAACAACGGCGACAACCTGATTCGCATCACCAACCCGCGGATCGTGGTGTCCTACGCGATCGAGGCGATCAAGCTGTTCGACCATTTTGCCTTCCGGGTGTCCGTGGACGACAACGGAGGCTTGCCCAAGGTCCTGCAGCGCCCCCCCGTGGGCGGCGCCAAACCCTGGTTCGACTCCTACTTTACCGCGGGTACGGCAAAGTTCGCCGATCGCACTCTGTTTACCAGGCGCGATTCGCGCTGAGCGCGCTGCGCCAGTGCGCCGAAACCTCGGCGAGGCGTTCAGGCGGGTCGATGATGAGCGTGCGAGCCGTGTCGCGTACGACACGCTTGTCGCGCTCGTCGGTGATGTATTCGACGGGTGATTTGCCGTCGATGCGCGCGAGGAACAGTCCAGGCAGCAGGCTCGCGATGCGGCCCTCGATCTGCGCGCGCGGCTCCCACGTCACAGCGGACAGATAGGCGTCGGAAAAGGCGCGGTAAGCCGCAAGGAAGGCTTCCGACGACTGCGGCCTGGCAATGCACTTCAGCAGAAAATGGTTCAGGCAGAACGCCGCATCGAATGCCGGGTCTCCGTACCACGCGCATTCTGCATCCAGGAACACCGGCCCTTTCGGTCCGAGCAGGATGTTCTTCGGGCTCACGTCGCCGTGCACCAGCGCGATGCGGTTGTGCGCGGTGCGTTCGCACAGCCGGCACAGCGCAGCCTCGATGTCGGGATGACGAGCCGCAGTGGCGAGCAAGTAGGGCTCGAGACGGATGGCGCGAAAAATGGCGTCGGTCGGGAAGCGCCGTGCGACATCCGGATCGTATGCGCTTGCCGCGTGGAGGGCCCCGATGATCTGTCCCACCCGCGATGACGTTTGCGTGTGCACTCGACCGTCGAGCAGAGCCTGCTTCCACACTGGATAGGTTGCCGGATCGAGAAAGCCCATCGCGAAAATGCCCTGCTCCGGATCGCTGGCAAGCGGCGGCGGCACGGAATCGGGAAAGTGCGCGGCGGCGAAGTTGATCCACGCCCACTCGTAAGCGTTGCGTTCGATAGGCGCGTGCCATGGCTGAGCGACTTTTAATCTGGGCAACGCACATTTGATGCAAAGACTCCGATCGGGCAGATCGACGCGCCAGATGTCGGAGGAGATTCCCCCGGTCAGTGGCGTCCAGGTCGCTTGTTCACCCGGCGCTACCAGCCCGTGGTCGCGCAAGAAATCGCGCAGACGCAGGTCAGGCACGGCGACGGGGCTCATCGCGCTTTCATCGACGGAGCACGGCTGCGTTTTTTCACGGCGAGTACCTCGACCCGAGCGCAATGGCGCCGGCGTAGGGTGCGCGGGACTGTTCCTCGATGCGCAGGAGCTGGTTGTACTTGGCTACGGTGCTCGACGTGCGCAGCGAGCCGATCTTGATCTGCCCCGCGGCGCCGCCGACGGCGATATCGGACATGAACGCATCCTCTGTTTCGCCCGACCGCGCCGACACGATGGTCGCGTAGCCTGCGGTCCTGGCCTGTGCAATCACATCGAGCGTACCGGTCAGGGTGCCGTTCTGATTCGCCTTCACCAGCACGCCGTTGCCGACTCTCTGCTCGATGCCGTGCGCCACCCGCTGCGGGTTGGTGGCGAAAAGATCGTCGCCCACCAGCTGCACTTTGCCGCCAAGCCGTTCGGTGAGCGATCGCCACCCCGCCCAGTCCTCTTCGCCCAGGCCGTCCTCGACCGACACCACCGGAAACTCGTGCACCCACGCTTCGATCATGTCGATCATCGCCTCGCCGCTCAATTCGCGGTTTTCGCGCGCCAGTCGGTAGCGTCCGTCGGCACCCTTGAGCGTACTGGCGGCGACGTCGATGGCAATGCAGAAATCGTCGCCCGCCCGCAAACCCGCGCGCTCGATCGACTCGACCATGAGCTGCAAAGCCGCACGACCGGATTCGCAACCGGGACTCAAGCCACCCTCGTCGGCGAGCAGCGTCGGCAGGCCACGCTCGCGTGAAACCTCGGTCGCAGCCGAGCGCACCCTGGCGATCAGGTGGATGGCCTCGCCAATCGACGTCGCGCGCATCGGCACTGCGAGGAAGTCCTGCACGTCCATGCCGCGGCCGGCGTGCAGGCCGCCGCTGAAGATGTTGGTCATCGGCAACGGCAGCATCGGCAGCACCCCGGCGAGCTCCCCGATGCGCTGATAGAGAGCCTGACGTCGCGACGCGGCGACCGCGCGACAGACTGCCAGGGACACGCCGAGCGTTGCGTTGGCGCCCAGACGTGTCAATTGCTCCGTGCCGTCGAGCTCGCGCAAGCGATGATCGAGACCGCGCTGATCGCCGGCATCTGCATCGCGGAGCGCATATGCGATCTCGCCGTTGACGTTGGCGACCGCTCTGGTCACGCCGAGGCCGGCGTAGCGCGCAGGATCGCCGTCGCGCAATTCGTGGGCTTCGGCGGCGCCGGTGGACGCACCCGAGGGCACGCTGGCGCGACCGAAGCTGTCGTCATCGAGGATCGCATCGACCTCGACCGTCGGCCGTCCGCGCGAATCGAGGATCTCGCGCGCGTGCAGGGTGCGAATCGCGACACGGCTCACTTCAAAAGCCTCCACGGTGCCGGATCACGACCACCTCAGGCACGTCCCCGCCGGCGACGGATGTGCGACTCGAGCTGCTGCAGCAGCGTATCGATGACAAAGCCGACTATCCCGATGGCGATCATGCCGGACATCACGATCGACGTGCTGATGCTGGCCTGGCCCTTGACCAGCAGATAGCCGATGCCGCTGGAGGCCACGATCAGCTCGGCGCCGACCAGCGACTGCCAGGCCAGCCCCGCGCTCACGCGCAATCCGGCGACGATCGACGGCACCGACGCGGGCAGCAGCACTTCGCTGATGATCTGCCAATGATTCGCCCCGAGAGTCTGTGCCGCCTCGACGTGGAGCGGATCGACGAAGCGCGCTCCCCGGTAGGCGTTGATCACGCAAGGCGGAAAGGCGCCGGTGAAAATCACCAGCACCGGGCCGCCGATACCGGTTCCGAACCAGAGCGCCGCGAACGGCACCCAGGCGATGGGTGCGACGAAGCGCAGCGCGTCGAACAGCGGCGACACGACGACGTCGAGCCAGCGGAACCAGCCGAGGGCGAGCCCCAGAGGCACCCCGACGAGCACGCCCAGGCCGAAGCCCATACCGAAGCGCAGGAACGAGGACAGCAGATGTTGCTGCAGCGTGTAGCCGACGAACGGCTCATGCGTGAGATCGACGAACTTCGCCGCCACCGCCCAAGGTGGCGGCAGGAACTGCGCAGGCGCGAGCCCGAGCAGCGACGGCGAGCGTCCACACGCCGAAGAATCGCGAGAAGCCCGAGCGACGCTGAGCGACGACGAACTCGCGCCGCGTAAGCGAATTCTGCATGCTCAACGCGCGCCGCCACGGCATCGACGCGCATCTCGAGCCAACCGAGCGCAAGCGTCATCAGGCCGCCCGCGACCGCGACACCCATCATGCCGACGACGATCATCGCCGGAAAGAGATCGAGGCCTGCTTGATACAGCACGTGGCCCAGGCCGACGATCGCACCGATCAGTTCAGCCGGCCACAAGCGTCGTCCAGCACGCCTGCAGCGACAGGCGAAGACCGGTGAATATCAGCGGCAGCGCGCCGGGAAAGAGCACTTCGCGCACCAGCATGGTCCGGCCGATACCCAGCGAGCGCGCCGCCTCGATCAGGTGCGGCTCGATCGAGCGCACGCCGGCGTAGCTGTTGATCACCGCGGGAACGAACGCAGCGAACCAGATCACCAGCACCTTGGCCGCATCGCCGAGCCCAAGCCACACGATCGCGAGCGGGATCCACGCCAGCGGCGGAATCGGCCGCAGCAGGAGAAACGCCGGATTGACGAGCGCCTCGGCGCGCCGGCTCCAGCCCATCAGCATGCCGAGCGGAATACCGATGCCAACGGCCGCCGCGAAGCCCATCAGCACCAGCCAGCAGCTGTGCAGGAAGTGCTCGATAGAGCTTGCCGTCGGCGTAACCCCGGATCGCGATCTGCCGAAACGCCTGACACGACCTCCGCCGGCGTCGGAAAGTACACCTGCGGCAGAAAGTGCGTCACCGTCGTGGCGACATACCAGACAACGACGAGCGCCGCGAATGTCGTCGCGCCGACCGCCAAGCCGGAATGCGGCCGATCTCCGTTGCGCATCGACGCGCCGCTTCAATTGCTGCGGTTGGCGAACTCCTTGAGCTTCGGATCGCGGTCGACCATGCGCATGTAGTCGTCGCTGATGTATTGCGACGCCGGCGGCACGTCGGCGATCGCGCCGGTACCCTTCATGAACTCGGCGATCTGGGTCATCCATTTGTCGACGTCCGAGCGGCCTCCGGCGCGGTCCATGATCTTCAGATGTTGCGCGAGATCGAACGTCGGACGAGTGTCGAACTCCTTGTTCATCGACGCTTCCGAGATCGTACGCCGCCCAGGTCGTAGAACTTCTTCATCATCGCGATCGCCTCGCGGCGGTGCGCGTTCATCCATTTCCACGTGCGCAGGTAGATCGCAAGAAACTTGGCGACGTTCTGCGGCTGCTCCTTCGCGTAATCGGCGCGCACGACGAGCGCGCCCGGTATCACCGTTCCCGTCTCCTTCCCCGAGCAGATCACCTTGGCGCCGGCCTTTTCCTCCATCGTGTAGATGTTAGGCGCCCACAGGCCCGCCGAGGTCGGCATTGTTGGACGACATCGCCGAGATGATCTCCGCCTGCCCCATGCTCTTGATCGTCACGTCGGCTTTCTTCAGACCCCACTTGGCCAGACAGGACTGCACCGCGTAGTCGCCGGTCGAGTTCGCCGTCAGCACGATCGTCTGACCCTTGATCGACTGCGGATTCTTCATGAAACCGTCGGCCTTGGCCGCGGTGGCGACCAGCGCGTTGCCGGCGGACTCGTCGTTGGTCAGGCCGATGGTGAGCAGGTTGTAACGCACGGCGCCGAGCACGGCCGGGACCGAGCCCGTGCCGCCGACATCCCACGATTTCGACGCCGAGGCCGCGATCTGCGGCACGCCCGCGGGAAACGTGCTGAACGTCGGCTTGAGACCGAGCTCCGCCCACCAGCCCTTCTCGGTGGCGACGTAGAACGGCAGCGCCCAGTACAGCGCGGGCTGATAGCTCACCTTGATTTCGGTGACCTGCGCCTGCGCCATCGTCGCAGCCGCGGCTAAGCGCGGTCGCGCTCAGAAGCTTTCGTATTGTTCTCATCATTGCCCTCCTCCTGGTGGTGAAGATCTCAGTGCTCGTCCGCGCGCCTGCTGCTCGCGCAACAGGCGCCAGATGCGAGTTCGCAAATTGACGAACGACGCCTCGTCCATCACGTCCTCGATGCGCTCGTGACGGTCCCAGCGCTTCGGCCTTGCGCACCGACGGCGATGTCGACGATCTCGGCGATGCGTCCCGGCCGGCGCGTCATCACCACGACCCGGTCGGCAAGATATACCGCCTCCTCGACCGAGTGCGTGATGAACAGCACCGTGCGCGGGTTCACGCGCGAGCAAGCTTGGTCAGCTCCTCCTGCATGACCACCCGCGTCTGCGCGTCGAGTGCGCCGAACGGCTCGTCCATCAGCAACACCTCTGGGTCGAGCACGTAGCTGCGCGCGATCGCCACGCGCTGCTGCATGCCGCCCGAGAGCTGGTGCGGAAATGCGGATTCGTATCCCTGCAGGCCCATCAGGTTCACGTAGCGCTCGATGCGCGACCGGCGCTCGTCGGCAGCGACGCCGGTGGCGCGCAAGCCGAAGTCGATATTCTCGACCACGGTCTTCCAAGGGAACAGCGCGAACTGCTGGAACACGACGGAGCGATCGGGTCCCGGACCGGTGACGCGCTTGCTCGCCACGGTGAGCGAGCCGGTGGTCGGGAAATCGAGCCCCGCGGCCATGCGCAGGCAGGTGGTCTTGCCGCAGCCCGAGGGACCGACGATGGCGACGAACTCCTTCTCGCGAACTTCGAAGCTGACGTCGTCGAGTGCCGGCAACGTCCCTGCCGTCGCGACGAAATGTCCGGGTGACGTGCTTGAAGACGATGTTGCTCATCGCGGGCGCAACACGATCTTGGCGGCGGCAGCACGGCCCTGGTCGAGATCGCGAAACGCCTGCGCACCCTCGGCGAGCGAGCGCTCTTCCACCCAGGCGAGATCGCCGAACGCTCCCTCGTGCAGCGCACGTCGCGGCCGCGCACAGATCGGCGGTCGAGTACGTGTACGTACCGATGAGGGAGATTTCGCCGAGGGTGAGCTTGCGCATGTCGATTTCCGAGGCCCAGTCGGCAAGTCCGATGTGTAGCACCACGCCGCCCGGCTTGACGGCAACGAGCGCTGCGTTGCGCGTGGCGCGCGCGCCGACCGCGTCGATGATGAGGTCGATGCTGCCTTCGGGCGCTGCTTGCGCATGGGCTGGATCATAAGTGGCGAAGCCGCCGGCCTTCTCAGCCGCTGCGCGCCGCAAGTGGTTGGTCTCCGCAAGCCGGAGATGCCGGCAGCCATAGCTTCGCAGCAACAGCGAAGCGAGTAAGCCTATCGCGCCCGCGCCGATGACGAGCACGGAGCACTCCGGAAGCGGCCGCGCTAGGACTCGCGTCGCTGCGTTGATCGCGTGCAGCGCCGTGGCAGCAGGCTCCGTCAGCGCCGCCGCGCGCGACGACATGCCGTGCGGGAGATCGATCACGCTGCCGGCCGCTGTCGTCACGTACTCGGCGAAGGCGCCGGCGCGCGTCATGCCGATCATCGTCCGATTCGCGCAGAGGTTGTTGCGGCCCTGGACGCAGAACTCGCAATGACCGCAGGTGATCAGCGGATTGACCGTGACCTGCCGCCCTGCTCCCGGTCCCGAGAGAATTTCGCCGGCGAGCTCGTGGCCGAGGATCAGCGGCGGCACCCGTCTCGGATCGCGGCCGTGGTAGGCGTGCATGTCCGATCCGCAGATGCCGACCGCATCGACACGAATCAGCACCTCGCCTGGCGCCGGCGCGGGCCGCGCTTCGTCCCGATACGTCATTTCGTTGGGGCCGGTATAGACGAGTGCCTTCATCGCGTCATCCGGCAGTAAATCCACCGTCGACGAAGATCGTCTGCCCGGTGACGTAATCCGACGCAGGCGCCGCGAGGAACACGGCCATGCCGCGCAGATCGCGCAACTCGCCGTTGCGACCGATGAACGTACGCGCTGCCATCTGTGACCAGCGTGCAGGATCGCTGGCCACCGGCGCCGTCAGCGCCGTAGCGAAGAAGCCGGGCGCGATCGCGTTGGCGTTCACGCCATGGCGCGACCACGCCTGCGCCTGCGCACGCGTCAGCTGCGCGACGGCACCCTTGGATGGCGCCGTAAGCAGCGGAATCTGCGAAAGCGCGCACCGATCTGCAGCGAAGCAATGTTGATGATACGTCCCCAACGACGCTCGATCATCGCCGGTGCGAGGTATTGCGCGAGGAAGAACGGCGCATCGAGATTCAGGGCGAACGTGGCGTCCCAATCCTGCTCGGTCACATCGAGCATCGCCTTGCGCGCGTTCATCCCGGCCGCCGACACCAGGATGTCCGGGCGCGCCGAAGGATTGCGTCGCACGCGACGCGCACGCGCGCAGCGCGGCGCGATCGGAGAGATCGCAGGGCAGCACGGCGGCGCGCCCGCCGCAGCGCTCGATTTCGGCGCGTGCGGCTTCGAGCTCATTTTCGCGGCGCGCGATCAGCACGACCGCCGCGCCGGCGTCGGCGAGGGCGAGGGCGATCGTCTTGCCGATGCCCGAGCTCGCCCCTGTCACCGCCGCGACGCGCCCCGAAAGACGAACAGCGCGGACAGCGACATGAGCAATCAGGCCGTGACCGGCGATCCGCGATCGAATCGCTCGCCGGGAAAATACTTCTCGAGCCGATCGTCGGCGGTGCGCGCGTGGGCTTCCATGCCTTCGAGCCGTGAAATGCGGGCGCTGACCTGGGCAATGTCACGGCTGGCCTCGCGCGTCATGCGCTGCCAGGTGACGGTCTTGAGAAACTTGTGCACCGACAATCCGCCCGAGTAACGCGCGGCGCCCTTGGTGGGCAGGATGTGATTCGGCCCCGATGCCTTGTCGCCGAACGCGACGGTGGTCTCCTCGCCGAGAAACAGCGAACCGTAACAGGTCAGCCGCTTGAGCCACCAGTCGAGATCGCGCGCATGCACTTCGAGATGCTCGGGCGCGTAGCGATCGGAGACCAGCGCCATCTCCTCGCGGGTGTCGACGACGACGACTTCGCCGTAGTCGCGCCACGCCGCACCTGCAGCGTCGCGCGCGGTCGGCGGCAGCGCGTCGATCAGTCGCGGCACGTGTCCCATCACGTCCTCGGCGAGCGCGGCGCGAAGTGGTCATCAGCCACGCCGGCGACTCATGGCCATGCTCGGCCTGCCCGACGAGGTCGGCGGCGACCACGTGAGCATCGGCGGAATCGTCGGCGATGACCGCGACCTCGGAAGGACCGGCGAACACGTCGATGCCGACCTGGCCGAAAAGCACGCGCTTCGCCTCGGCAACGAACTTGTTGCCCGGACCGACGATGATGTCCGCCGGCTTGCCGGTGAACAAGTCCGTAAGCCAGGCTGGCGATCGCCTGCACGCCACCGAGCGTGAGGATGGCATCGGCACCGGCGACTTTCATCGCGTAGAGCACTTGCGGGATGGATGCCTTCGCCGCGATACGGCGTCGAGCAGGCGACGACGAACGGAACGCCTGCCGCCTTCGCCGTCGCGATGCCCATGTAGGCCGACGCGATATGCGCGTAACGACCGGTCGGAACGTAACAGCCGGCAACATTGACCGGGATCAGGCGCTGACCGGCGATGAGTCCCGGGTGGACTTCGGTCGAGAATTCGCGGACCGACTCGCGCTGTGCGAGCGCAAAGCGCCGGACACGCTCCGTCGCAAATTCGATGTCACGCTTCACCGCCGGCGCGATGTCGCGCGTACGACGATCGATCTGTTCATCGGTCACGACGATATCGCCAGTCCAGCCGATCGAGCTTCGCCGCGTAGTCGCGCACGGCCTGCTCGCCGCCGCGATCGATCTCGGTCAGCATGTCTTCGGCGACCTGCGCGCGCATTGCCGGATTCGCTTTCCGGCGTCTTCGTGGCTTGCTTCAGATAAACGATGGACATGGGGGCCTTGCGCAAGAGCTCGTGCGCCCTCTGGGTCGGACAGGCTGGAGAGTTTAACAGCGCCGGTTCGACCGGTGCCGCCGGTCGTGCGCATGGCCGCGATAACCCCCGGTCATGAACGCGGCGGGGTAGAGCCGGAGAACGATCGGACCCTTCCTCGACGCTTCAGCGAGCATAGCAGTCCGCTGCCGATCGCGGCGTCGTGCGAATTCCATTGACGCACCAAGGGGCTGGCATTATGTTGATCGCGGGAGGTGATCAGCGCGAGGTCGTTCGCTTTGAGCTCTCCCGACTCGCCCACACTGCTCGCGCGACTCGTCGATACGTCGAGTCGCGTCGGCGAGCAGCCGGGCCGGCGCGCCAAGATCTCGCTGATCGCCGAGCTGCTGCGCGATCTCTCGCATGCCGAGATCGACATCGCGGTGCCGTACCTGGCCGGCCTTACGCGGCAGGGAAAAACCGGCATCGGGTGGGCGGCGCTTCGCGACGCCAGCAGCGTCGGCGCAGCGACGCCCACGCTGGCGCTGGTCGAGGTCGACGCGATCCTTCAGCGCATCGCGACCACGAGCGGCAAAGGGTCGACGGCGCAGCGCGCGCACCTGCTGTCCGAACTGTTCTCTCGGGCCACATCGGCCGAACAGGATTTTCTCGCACGGCTGCTCATCGGCGAACTGCGTCAGGGCGCGCTCGAGGGTCTGATGATCGAGGCCGTCGCCTCCGCAGCACAGCTTCCCGCCGATGCGGTTCGTCGCGCCGCAATGATCGCAGGCGGCATCGCAAGTGTCGCGTCGGCGGCTCTTGCGGAAGGAGCGCCGGGCCTGGACCGCTTCGCGATCGCGCTTTTCCAGCCGCTCGCGCCGATGCTTGCCCAGGCGGCCGACGACATCGACGACGCGATGACGCGCATTCCGATCGCGGCGTTAGAGTGGAAACTCGACGGTGCGCGCGTCCAGTTGCACAAGCGTGGCGATGAGATCCGGATCTATTCGCGCACCGGCAACGATGTGACTCCCGCGGCGCCGGAGATCGTTTCGGCGGTCGCCAACGCCCGGGCATCGTCGCTGATCCTCGACGGCGAGGCGATCGCGCTCCGCAATGGCGGCGCGCCGTATGCATTCCAGGACACCATGCGCCGATTCGGGCGGGTGCAGGACATCGATGCAATGCGCGCGGACATGCCGCTGTCGGTCTTCTTTTTCGATTGCCTGCGCTGTGAGGACACCGATCTCGTGGGCGCGGCGGCCTCGGAGCGGTTCACCGCGATGGGCGACGCGCTGCCGAACGAGCTGCTGATTCCGCGCCTGGTCACCAGCGATCTCGCCGCCGCGCAGGCGTTCTACGACGACGCGGTCGCGCGCGGCCACGAGGGCGTAATGGTGAAGGCCGTGGATTCGCCGTACGACCCAGGCGCGCGCAGCGCCCAATGGCTCAAGGTGAAGCGCGCCCATACGCTCGACCTTGTCGTGCTCGCCGCCGAATGGGGACATGGTCGGCGCAGCGGATGGCTCTCCAACCTGCACCTGGGAGCGATGGATCCCGCGACCGGCAAGTACGTGATGCTCGGCAAGACCTTCAAGGGGATGACCGATGCCATGCTCGCGTGGCAGACCGAGGAGCTGCAGAAACGCGAGGTCTCGCGCGACCAGTGGACCGTCTACGTCCGGCCCGAGCTGGTGGTCGAAATCACATTCAATGACGTCCAGGCGAGCCCGCGTTACCCGGGCGGCTTCGCGCTGCGCTTTGCGCGCGTCAAGGGCTACCGTCCGGACAAGAACGCCGCCGATGCGGACACCATGGAGACGGTGCGCGCGATTTTCACCGCGCAGGGTCGCTGATCCGTCGGCTATCGACGAGCCGCCAAAAAAATGGCGGCCGCAAGGGCCGCCATCATGGATGGCTGCCGCGTTACGCGCGCGGCTCGCCGTTGCCGTTGACGGTGATCGTGGGGCCCGGAGGCGCGGTCATCTGGACGCGATGCTCCAGCCCACGGAAATTGTAGGTCACGTCCCAGTAATCGGGCGGCCCCGAGCTCTGCACGGTAGTACAGCGCTGCACGTCCTGATACGTGGTCGTCCCGCTTCCACGTCCGACGTTGGCACCGATCGCGCCGCCCGCAACCGCGCCGCCCGCGGTCGCGACGTCCTGCCCGCGTCCGCCCCCGACCTGATGGCCTAGCACGCCGCCGATGATCGCGCCAACGATCGCGCCCGGAACGTTCGGGCCACCGCCGCTCTGGACGGCTTGGCGATCGACCCAGCAGCGCTGCTCGGGCGGACCGACGACCGCGCGCACCGACGTCACAGGCACCTGATAGAGCTTCTCATTCGGACGCTGGCGGTACTCGTATACGGGCGCAGGAGGCGGTGGCGGAACTTCGGCATAGGCCACGTTACGCCCGGCGGGTCGCAGCGACGAAATTCGCTGGTTCAATCCCATGCTCGACAGCTCGGGGTAATTTCCCGGGCCGAGAACGACGCAACGACCTTGGAAGTGAGCGTCTTCGCAGATTTGCCAGCGCCCGCGCTCGACGATCAACGATGACGCGCGATCGTTGAATCCGGTGGGATCGAGACTCCCGATCGGTTGCGCGGTCTGGAACACGCGACCGCGAAATCCTTCGCCCTCGTACAAGGTGACCTGTGCCGCGGCCTGGCCGGCTGTGACCAGCGCTGCAACCGCGACGACACTCTTCAATGAACCATTCATGCTGACCTCCGTGGACGGGCTGCGCGTAGACGTGCCCGATATGTACATGAAGACACGTTAACGCGCCGGCGCATTGACGCGATGTCAGCTAATTGTTTCCAATCGTGTAGGAGCTGGCCGATATATGTGTAGGAACCGTCGATCGAGGGTAATTTAGTCGCCGCATGACGACAATCGGCGCGAAAATCATGAACGCCGCGACCGACGCGGCTGACTCATGAGCCGGCGTGGCGGCGACTTGGAAGCCGCCCGCCACCCGTGAAGCATTGATTGCGTTGGCCTCAGCTCGATGCGTTCGTGCCAGTCGCGGCGTGCCGCGAATCGGGCTTGAGCAGCGGCACTTGCGGATCCTCCTCAGTGCCATCAAGCTGCTTGATGTCTCCCGTCAACTCACCGCCCTCCGCTACCACCAGCTTGCCGTAGCGAATCGTCCCCGAAACGCGTCCCGTGCCGTGCACGATCAGCCGCGTGCGCGCGGTGAGTTCACCGGTGAACTGTCCATGGATCTCGGCGACGTCGATGACCGCCGTACCGTTGAGGGTGCCCGGCTTTTCGATCTGCATGCTCTTGCTGCGAACGGTGGCTTCGACCTGACCTTCGATCACGAGCGCGTCGCAATTCGAGATCTCGACACCCTTCAGGTGAATGTTAACGCCGACGCTCAACGTGCTGCCGCCGGCGGTCGCCGTCATCTGCATCGGTGGCGGTGCCGCCGCGCTGGCAGGCGCTGCGGGCGCCGGGCCCGCGGGCGTCGCAGGGCGCGCGGGCGCGTGCACATCGTGTGTCGACGATGCAGCGCCTACATGGACAGGCGCGGGTGCGCTGGGCATTGAAGGTCGGGTCGTCGTCGGTGCGGGCGGACGCGCGTGCGCTTCCGGAGGTTCGTAATGAGCTGGCTTCAGGGGGGCTTTGACGCCCGCCCTCAAATCGGGGGTGCCGTCACGGCGGTTGAACATGGGGATTTCCTTCCGCGGGTTTGATCATATGCGTCGTCATGACATGACGTCGTCATTGTTATCCCATCGCGGCGATTGCGCAACCGAAAATTTCGGTCGCGGCAACTCAATTGCTGCGCGCGCTCAGCGGTCGTCAACGCGACGCCACACGCTCGCGAGCCACGGCTGCTGCTCGCGCGGCAATCCGGGCGGCCGATAATAGTGCGTGAGCAGCGTGAATCGCGCATCGACCATGCATCGCTGCCACGTCTCCCAGCGCAGGAATGTGCCATAGCGGCCGCGTCGCCAGCCTTCCTCGTCGTCACCGTGCGGGTTCGACGCGAACAGCACGCCACGGGCTTTCAGCGCGGCGTGCAATTCGCCGAGCACGCGCGGCAACTCCGCCATCGGCACGTGGAACAGCGATGCATTGGCGAAAATCCCGTCGAAATACGCGTCCGGAAGCGACAGCGCGAGAAAATCCTGCTCCCACACTTCGCAGCCGCTTTCGCGCGCCATCGCGACGAAGGGTGGCGCGGCTTCGACCCCGATCGCACGATGGCCGAGCTCCCTGAACGTCTGCAGGTCGCGCCCCGGGCCGCAGCCGAAATCGAGCAGTGTGAACGGCGGCGACGCCTCGATGTGCTCGAGCAGTGCAGCGATGTTCTGGCTGACGTCGTGATGGCGAGTGCCTTCGCGAAAATCCTGCGCGCGCTGCACATAGCTTTCGATCGTGCGGCGCGAAATGTCCTCGAGGTCGAGCGGAGGTGGCGGATCCCGCGTCATAGGGGTCGACAGGTCCTGGTCAATTCCAGCGCACGCCGCTCACGATGGCGACGCCGAAAAAAAACACGAACAGGAGCGCCGGAAGCGCGAGAAGCGCGGCCAACCCGCACGCCACGGCGAGATGATTGCGGTTGCGCAATGCCTTCGCGCCGACGACCACGATCGCGATGGCCGCAAGCAGCCCCGCCCATAACGCGATGTTGGCGCTCGATACCGAGCCATCGGCGACGCCGATGACGAAAAAGGCCGCCGCGACCAGCGCCGTGAGGAGGTCGACGACCCACAGAGCACGAAACAGGGTCATCATCCCTTGAACAGCCCTGCGGCAGGCCCGGCGCCCGTGCACCTATAATGCGGGATTGCGACCATCCCCCCTCCTCATGGATCACGCCATCGATCACGACACGCTGGCCTCGGGCATCGCTGCGCTCTGGGACGCGCAGATCGTTCCCACCATCACAGAGTACATCCGCGTTCCGGCCAAGTCGCCGCATTTCGACCCGGCGTGGGAAGCTAACGGCCACATCGAACGCGTTGTCCAGTTGGCAGCGTCATGGGCAAAAAAACAGCCGATCTTGGGGATGACGCTCGAGATCGTGCGTCTTCCCGGACGCACCCCGCTCATCTTTTTCGACATTCCGGCAAGCAGCACGCGCGGCGACCGCAGCATATTGCTCTACGGCCATCTCGACAAGCAGCCGGAGATGGTCGGTTGGCGCGACGGTTACGGACCGTGGGATCCCCTCTACGAGGGCGGCAAACTCTACGGCCGTGGCGGCGCGGATGACGGCTACGCGATTTTTTCCGCGCTGTCGGCGATCGGCGCGCTGCAGGCGCAGGGCGTCGCACACCCGCGTTGCGTGGGCATGATCGAGACCTGCGAGGAATCGGGCAGCTACGACTTGCCCGCGTATCTGGCCGAGCTCGCGCCGCGCATGGGCGACGTTGCGCTCGTCGTCGGCCTCGACTCGGGTTGCGGCGACTACGAACGGCTGTGGGCGACGACCTCGCTTCGCGGCCTGGTGGGCGGAACGCTTCGCGTCGAGGTGCTCACCGAAGGCGTGCACTCGGGCGATGCCAGCGGCGTGGTGCCGTCATCGTTTCGCATCGCGCGCGCCCTGCTCGACCGCATCGAGGACGCGGCGACCGGACGCATCCTCCCCGCCGCGTTCCATGCCGGCATTCCGGCCGAACGCGCGCAACAGGCGCGACGCGCTGCCGACGTGCTCGGCGCGATCGTCATCGACAAATATCCGTTCGCGAAGGGCATGCGTCCCATGATCGACGACCGCGCCGAGGCGCTGCTCAATCGCACCTGGCGTCCGGCGCTGTCGATTACCGGCGCCGACGGTATGCCCTCGATCGCCGATGCGGGCAATGTGCTGCGTCCGCAAACCTCGCTCAAGCTCTCGCTGCGCATTCCGCCGACTCTCGACGGCGAGCGCGCCGCGCAGGCGTTGAAGCGCACGCTGGAGGACGATCCGCCGTACGGTGCAACGGTGCGCTTCGAAGCCGAGTCGGCGGCGACCGGCTGGAATGCGCTGCCGACGGCCGCGTGGCTGTCGCAGGCGATCGACCAGGCATCGTCGCGCTTCTACGGAAAGCCCTCGGCGGCGATGGGTGAAGGCGGCACCATTCCGTTCATGGCGATGCTGGGCAAGCACTTCCCGGATGCGCAGTTCCTCATCACCGGCGTGCTCGGGCCGCACGCGAACGCGCACGGCCCCAACGAGTTCCTGCACGTGCCGTACGCCAAAAAGCTCACCGCCTGCGTCGCGCAGGTGATCGCGCAGATGCCGGCGAGCTGAGACGCCAGCCAGGCGTGCGAGGCAGCGCGAGCTCGCGCGCTGCCGATCGGCGCGCTGCTACTTGATCCAGACCGCGACCACCCGGTCGTAATCGCCCGTGGCCTTCGCGAGGTGCATCCACTGGTCGACCCACGCCTTGAACACCACGTCTCCGCGCGGCAGCAGGTAGCCCATCTCGCCATACTGCAACGGCTTGTCGGGATTGACCGCGCACAATCCCGGGCGCTGCTTCTGCTGCACCAGGGTCTCGACCGACTCCGAGATCATGACGTCGGCGTTGCCTTTGAGGATCTCGTCGAAGATCCGGGTGTTGTCCTCGAAGATCACGATCTTCGCCTGCTTGAAGTTGGCGCGCGCGAAGCGCTCGTTGCTGCCACCCGGATTCTCGATGACCGTCACGCCGGGCTTGTCGATGTCGGCAATGCTCTGGAATCTCTTGACGTTGTCGCACCTCGTGATCGGCGCCTTGCCGTTGACCATGTACGGTTCGGTGAAGAACGCTCGCTTCTGACGGTCGAGCGTAACCGAGATGCCGCCGACGGCGATGTCGCACTTGTCGACGAAATCGTCCATGAGCTTGGGCCAGCTCGTCTTCACGAATTTCGCCTCGACACCCAGCGACTTGGCCATCGACTGCGCGAGATCGACGTCGATGCCTTCGTACGTGCCATCGGGCTTGGCGAGGCTGAACGGCTTGTAGTCGCCGGGCGTGCACACGCGCAGCGCGCCGCTCTTCTGGACCGCGTCGAGGCGCGAATCCTCCGCGTACGCGGACGCCGCGAACGTCGCGAGACAGATCACCATTGACCATCGAGCGAGCATGTTCGTTCCCCTTGGAATGCGAGCGACCTACGTGTGAGCCAAGACATATTATAGCGGCCGCCATCGGGATGACGTATGCTGGCCAACAGGTGCGGAACAATGCGCAATTTGGATCCACTTGGCTTGCGCGGCGGCCCGAGCGCCCCCACCTGCAGCGTGCCACCTTCGGAGAGAAACGCCGTGAGAATCACCACCCTTGTGACGCTGACCGCGATTGTCGCGACCCTTACGTTGAACGACGCCGCGGAAGCGCGCCGCATGGGCGGCGGCGGCAATTTCGGCGCGCAGCGCCAGAGCGTGACGCCACAGCGCGCATCACCCGCGCAGGCCAACCCCGCCGCCCCTGCCGCGCCCGGTAATGCGACCACGCCCGCGACACCACAGTCTGCCTCGGCGGCCGCGCCCAAGGCACCCGCAGCCGCGCCATCGGGGATGTCGCGGTGGATGGGGCCGCTCGCCGGCATCGCCGCAGGACTGGGACTCGCCGCGCTGCTGTCGCACTTCGGGCTCTCGGAGGGATTCGGCTCGCTGCTCGTGCTCGCACTGATCTTGTTCGGCGGCGTGTACCTGGTGCGCTTGTTCCTCGGCCGGCGCGCCCCAGTGAGTGCGCCGCTGCGCTACGCCGGCGATGCTGGCGATGCTTCGCGCGATGCCTTCGCGCAGGCGCAGCCTTCGTCGACGACACCCACTTGGCACATCCCGTCGAATTTGGATCTCGAGGCAGCACCCGCCGCCACGGCGCCTGCTGCGGCGACCTTCGGCATCAATCGTCACCCGTTGCCGGCCGGCTTCGACGCCGCTGGTTTCGCGCGCGAGGCCAAGCGCCAATACATCGAGATCCAGCGCGCTTACGACGCGGCGGACCGCAACGCGCTGGCCGATGTGATGACCGCAACGATGGCCGAGCAAATCGGACACGAGCTCGACACGCGTGGCATTCACCACCCGACCGATATCGTGAAACTGGATGCGGAGGTGCTCGAAGTCGCCACCGAAGGCGATCAGCATTGGGCCAGCGTCCGCTTCACGGGGCTGGTCAAGGAGGACGGGGACCCCGTCCCCCATGCCATCGATGAGGTCTGGAACCTGAGCAAGCCGGTGTCGGGTGGTTCGGGCTGGCTGCTGGCGGGGATCTCGCAACTCGCATAGCGGGATGCTGGCGCGCGCCAGCGTCAGCGCGCCGACCCGTGCCCTTGGAGTGTCCCTGCGGCTAGCGCTGCGCGCGCGGACGTTCGATGCGCGGGTCGGGAATGAACCACATGATCGCCACCACCACGTACAGCGCGCACGCGACCAGCGGCTCGAAAAACGCCACCCCGATCGCAACGGTGTAGATCATCACCGACGCGATGCCCTTCGCGTCGCGGCCCACCGCGCGGGCCAGCACCGAGTCATCGCCGTGGTGCGCAATGAGCAGGCGCTCCAGGATGTAGTAGGCGAACCCGCACATCCACAGCACTGCGCCGTACATCGCCACTGGCACCGGTGCGATATGGTTCTCGCTCACCCACCCGGTGACGAACGGGATCAGCGAGAGCCAGAACAGCAGATGCAGGTTCGCCCACATCGTGCGACCGTTGATGTGTTCGACCGTGTGCAGAAGGTGATGGTGATTGTTCCAGTAGATGCCGACGTACACGAAGCTCAGCACGTAGCTCAGGAACACCGGGATCAGCGGCAGCACCGCGGCGAGATCGGTGCCATGAGGCACCTTGAGCTCGAGCACCATGATGGTGATGATCACCGCGATGACTCCATCACTGAATGCTTCGAGCCGGGCCTTGCCCATTGCTTCGCTCCATGGCGCGCGCAGAAGTCGCGTCGAACGCGTCGTGATCGGCGCGCAACGATCACCGGGCGCGCCATTCTCGCCTACAATGCACGACGTTGCCACGGTCGCCGATTGTCGCCTGAAAATCCCTGGCAATACGATGAGCGACCAGCGCTCGATCGACGATCTCTACACGGCGCCCGCATGGGCGCAACCGCATCCCGGAACAAGTTCCGCCGCGCCGGTGCGGTGCTGCAGGGATCGCGGGGCGAGCGCGGCCGGAGCCTGCTGCCCCGCGTGCGGCCAGGAAACGCGGCTCGCTCTGCCGACGGTGTGCGACCTCATGTGCGACACCGCAGGACGCCTGGCGGTGGCGCTGATCACGCTCTCGATCACGACCAACTGACCGGAAATCGGCGTCCGGGCACATCACGACGGCGGAATGCGACGTTCGTCTGAGCCTCGTCCGCAGCGTCATCTGAGACAATGAGCCATGGCTGAGGCAACGCTTTCCGATTCGGCGCTCGACGTCCTGCGCCGTACCTTCGGCTATCCGGCATTTCGCGGTGCGCAGGGCGAGGTCGTCGACCACCTGGTCGACGGCGGCGACGCATTGGTGCTCATGCCGACCGGCGCCGGCAAGTCGCTGTGCTACCAGATCCCTTCCATCGTGCGCCCGGGCACCGGCATCGTCGTCTCGCCGCTGATCGCGCTCATGCATGATCAGGTTGCCGCGCTGTCGCAGCTCGGCGTACGCGCCGCCTTCCTGAATTCATCGCTCAACGCCGACGCGGCGCGCTCGACCGAGCGCGCCTTGCAGGCCGGTAATCTCGACCTCCTGT
The DNA here is from genome assembly GCA_963816915.1 of uncultured beta proteobacterium. Classification (GTDB taxonomy): domain Bacteria; phylum Pseudomonadota; class Gammaproteobacteria; order Burkholderiales; family Casimicrobiaceae; genus PALSA-1003. The sequence continues at coordinate 108,643 of CAWFMK010000001.1, read as the reverse complement.
ACGTCGCGCCGGAACGCCTGACCACGGGACGCTTTCTGGACCTTCTCGATCGCAGCCGGCTGGCGCTGTTCGCCATCGACGAGGCGCATTGCGTGTCGCAGTGGGGTCACGATTTTCGTCCCGAGTATCTGCAGCTCTCGCTGGTTCATGAACGCTACCCCGACGTCCCGCGCATCGCGCTCACCGCGACCGCCGACCCGCAGACGCGCGAGGAGATCATCGTTCGCCTCGGCTTGCGCGACGCACGCGTGTTCGTGTCGAGCTTCGATCGCCCCAACATCCGCTACACGATTGTCGATCGCGACGATGCGCGGGCGCAGCTCCTGCGCCTGATCCGCGAGGACCATCCCGACGAAGCCGGTATTGTTTACTGCCTGTCGCGGCGGAAGGTCGACGAGACAGCGGCGTGGCTGGTGGCGCAAGGCGTGCGCGCGCTTCCTTACCACGCTGGCATGGACAACGCCCTGCGCTTGGCGCATCAGGCACGCTTCCAGCGCGACGATGGTGTGGTCATCGTCGCAACCATCGCCTTCGGCATGGGCATCGACAAGCCCGACGTGCGCTTCGTCGCGCACCTCGACCTACCCAAGAGCATCGAGGGCTACTACCAGGAGACCGGTCGCGCCGGTCGCGATGGCACACCCGCGGATGCGTGGATGACCTACGGCCTCGCTGACGTCGTGCAGCAGCGCCGGCTGATCGACATGTCCGACGCGGGCGAGGACTACAAGCGCGTGTCCGCCGCCAAGCTCGACGCGCTGCTCGGACTGTGCGAGACCGCGGGATGCCGGCGCGTGCGCCTGCTCGCCTATTTCGGCGAATCGAGCACGCCGTGCGGTAATTGCGACACCTGCCTCGCACCGCCGGAGACTTTCGATGCGACGGTCCAGGCGCGGAAGGCGCTCTCCGCGGTGTATCGCACCGGACAGCGCTTCGGCGCGGTGCACGTGATCGATGTGCTGCGCGGCAAGGACAGCGAGCGCGTCCAGCGCTGGGATCATCACAAGCTCTCGGTGTTCGGCATCGGTGCCGACATCGACGACGCGACCTGGCGAAACATTTTCCGACAGCTGGTGAGCCTCGGGATGCTTCGCGTCGATCACGAGGCGCACGGCGCGCTCAAGCTCGCCGATGCAGCGCGCGCCGTGCTCAAGGACGAGCAGGCGGTCTGGTTGCGCCGCGTCGTACGTCCCGAGCGCGCGCGCCGGCGCAAGAGCGCGGCAGTCGACGCCTCGCTGGGAGAACAGGGAGCGATGCTCCTCGACCAGCTCAAGGCATGGAGACTCGCCGAGTCGCGCACGCAAGCGGTGCCGGCGTACGTGATCCTGCACGACAAGACGCTGCAGGACATCGCGCGGGCGCGGCCGCGCACGCTCGCTGCGCTGGGCGCGATCGCGGGCATCGGCGCGAAAAAGCTGGAGCGTTACGGCGGAGCGCTGCTCGGGCTCGTCAACGTCTGACTTCGTCTTCGCCGGCCGACATCGCAGGTTCCTCGGCGCGCTCGGGACGACATGGCTTTGGCATTCCGATCGAGCGAAGCGACCACGAATCTGCTTCGCGCTGGATCAGCCGCCGGATGACAATCCGAACGCCTGCGCCAGCAATTCGTAGGAGCGCCGCCGCGCGGCGGGATCGAAGGTCCACGTATTGATCACGAGCTCGTCCAGGCCCAGTCGCGCAGCCTCGGCGGACAGCTTTTCCGCGACGTGCGACGCCGTGCCGGCAAAGGCCTTGCGGCGCAGCGCATCGAGGCGCTCGAGGTCGGCGGTCGAATAGGAATACGCCTGCGCCTCCTCGGGCGACACCAGCGGCTGGCGAATGCCCTTCTCGAAACCGACACGCCAGTACTCGCGAGACTTGAGCAATCGCTGCGCCTCGTCGTCGCTGTCGGCTGCGAGCGCCCAGATGCATACGGTCGCGATCGGACGCGGATAGCGCGGACTCGGCCGGTAATGATCGCGATAAAGCGAGAGTGCCTGCTCGACACCCTTGCCGTCGGTGAAAAAATACGCGTAGGCGTACGGCAATCCGAGATGCGCCGCGAGCTGCGCTCCATAGTCCGAGCTGCCCAGGATCCAGATCTCCGGGGTCGTCGCGCCGCGCGGGTGCGCAACGATCTTGGCAAACGGATGCTCGGCCTCGAGCGGCTCGCCGGCGAGCCAGTGCGCGAGATCGATGACCTGGCGCGGAAAGAATTCCGCGGCGCGATCGGCGTCGGGATTGAGTGCCAGCGCAGTCAGTCGATCCGAACCCGGGGCGCGCCCGACGCCGAGGTCGATGCGCCCCGGCGCGATGCCTTCGAGCACGCGAAACTGCTCCGCCACCTTGAGCGCGGAATAGTGCGGCAGCATCACGCCGGCGCTGCCGATGCGAATGCGCGCCGTGGTCGCCGCGATCGCCGCCATCAGGATTTCCGGCGCCGTGCCGACGATGCTGCCGCTGTTGTGGTGCTCGGAGACCCAGTAGCGGTAGTAGCCCAGCGAATCGCACAGTCGCGCCAGCGCCAGCGATTCGCCGATGGCGTCGCTTTCTGGACGCCCCTTGGACACGGGCGATTGGTCGAGAACGGAAAGTCTCATCGGATGGTCACGTCACGCGTCGGCTTGATCGGGGCATTCATTGTAGGTCCGAATCGACACGCATCGATCATCGTGGCGCTGGCGTGCGATTGCGTTCGACGACACGCTAGAATGACGGCCCGTGGAAGCGAGTCGCCGAACTCGCCCGCGCTGCCGACAACCTGGAGGAACCGCAGGTGCCCGCTACCCCACCCCGAGCGCTGACCGGCGTTCTCCCGATCGCGCCAACGCCGTTTACCGCCAGCGGCGAACTCGATCTTGATGGCCAGCGCCGCGTGCTCGACTGCATGATCGACCAGGGCGTCGACGGCATTTGCATTCTCGCCAATTATTCGGAGCAGTTCCTGCTCTCGGACGACGAGCGCACGACGCTGCTCCAGCTTTGCACGTCGCACGTCGCGGCTCGCGTCCCGGTGATCGTCACCTGCAGCCATTACAGCACGCAGATCGCGGCCGCGCGCGCGAAGCAGGCGGCCGCCGCAGGCGCAACCATGGTGATGATGATGCCTCCGTATCACGGCGCGAGCCTGCGCGCGGACGAAAAAGGCATGATCGAGCACTTCGCGCGTGTTGCCGACGCGGCGAAGCTGCCGATCATGATCCAGGATGCACCGTTGTCAGGCGTTGCGCTTTCGGTTCCTTTCCTCGTGCGTCTCGTCAGCGAGGTGCCTCTCGCCTGCTACTTCAAGGTCGAGGTCGTCGGCGCCGCGGCGAAGCTGCGCAACCTCATCGCCGCCGGTGGTGCAGCCATCGTCGGCCCGTTCGATGGCGAGGAGTCGATCACGCTCATGGCCGACCTCGACGCCGGCGCGACCGGGACGATGCCTAGCGCGCTGCTGCCGGACCTGATCAGGCCCGTCGTCGAGCTGCATCGCGCCGGCCGGCGCGACGAGGCGGCCACGACCTACGCGCGCATTCTTCCGCTGATCAATTACGAGAACCGCCAGTGCGGGCTGCGCGCCTGCAAGACCGTCATGGCGGAAGGCGGCGTCATCCGCAGCGAAGCGGTGCGTCATCCCCTCGAACCGCTCCATCCGCAGGCACGCGCGGGGCTGCTCGAACTCGTGCGTGAGGCTAACCCGCTCGCGCTGCGCTGGGGCCGGTAGCTGCGCGGTCGCTTCAAGGCGCCTCAACGTGCCTCAACGCGTGCGCTGCGACGGCACCATCATGCGCGCCGCTGCGCGCGACGGCGCGGCTTTGGCGGGCTGGTAGAGCGCGTAGAACTGCTGCACGAGCTTGACGAATTCCTGCGTCTCCGGAAATGGCGGGACCTGCCTCGCGTAGTGCTCGACCGCCTGTTCGCCGGCGTTGTATGCCGCGAGCGCGAGCGCGACGTCGCCGGCGTACATGGTCAGCAGATCGCGCAGGTAGCGCGTCCCGATCCCGACGTTGATGCGCGGGTCGAGCAGCTTCTGCTCGACGCTGCGATGCTTGTCCGCGAGGACACCGTAGCGCATGGCGGTTTCCGGGATCACCTGCATGAGGCCCAGTGCGCCCTTGTTCGAGACCGCATCGGCGATGAATGCGGACTCGACCGCGACCACTGCCTTGACCAGCGCGGCATCGATACCCTGCGCGGCGGCGTTGCGGCCGATCAGCGCGTCATAGCCCGCCACGCGCGGATCGTTGAGCAGTCGCTGGTAGTGCGCTGTCCGCCCCAACGCTTCGGCATCGGTGTTCGCCGAGCGCGATTGTGACGCCAGCTCGGCCGTGCTCGGGCCCTTGTAGAGCAGCTCGTAGCGGTCGTCGAGTCGTTCGCTCGCGACGTGGGTCTGCCCGTGCTCGTCGACGTAACCCCAGATCGCCGCGGCGGCATTCGGCACGGCGAACAACGATGCGAGCGCGAGGCATGCCGGCAGCGCGCAGCGGTACACGGTGATCGCCCGCGCCTTGATCGCGCGCCGGTGCGCCTGGATGCCTTCCGATCGCGGACGCCGTAGCGTCAACGGCTGCGATGGAACCACAGCAGCGACAGCAGCATCGCCAGCAGGAGCAGCGCGGTCGCGACCGCGGTAAACAGGAAGCTGATCTCGGTGTCCTTTTTCTCCAGGACGAGCTTGGCGGTCAGTCCTTGGTAGACCTTGCGAAGGTCGGCAGCGCTGCCGGCATAGAAGTATTCGCCGCGAGTGATGTCGGCAACGGCCTTGAGCGTTTCTTCGTCCAGACGAACGAATGCCGACCATCCCTCGAAGCCGATCGATCCACCCTCGGCGGTGCCGAAGCCGACGGTGAATACGCGTACGCCGTGGTCGGCCGCCATGTGTGCGGCGTCGAGCGGATCCGGACCCGTGGTGCGCCGGCCGTCGCTCAGCAGGATGATCACGCCCGAGCCGTATGACCCTGGCTCGACCGGCTTGAATTCCTTTTTCGGCGGCTTGGGCGCCTTGTCCAGGCTGGTGCCCTGCGCGTTCGACCGCGACCAAGCCCCCTTGAAGATCAGCGACTCCAGGTCGATGCCCTCGTCGGGGAAAAGCGTCTGCAGCGCCACGTAGAGGGCGCTGCCGGTAGCCGTCCCGCGCTGAAGCTCGAAGCGATCGATGGCAGCGAGCAGATCCTCGCGACTACGGGTGGGCGGCTGCACCAGCGCTGCGGTCGCGCCGAAGGAGACGATGGCGATTCGAACGTCGGGTGGATGATCCTCGACGAAGGCCTTCGCCGCCGCCTGCGCAGCAGTGATGCGATTGGGATCGACATCCTTCGCGCCCATGCTGAGCGAAACGTCCATCACCATCACGATCGTCTGCTGCTGCGATGGCAGCGTCACCACCGCATTGGGTCCAGCCATGGCGATGATGAGCGTAGTCACCGCCAGCAGGAACAACAAGGGCGGGATGTGGCGCCGAAAGCGCTGCGCGGGACCGATCGCCTCGCGCACCACGCCGAGGCTCGCCAGGCGCAGCGCCGACTTCTTGCGCCGCCGCAGCAGCGCGAGATAGGCCCACACCAGCGCCGGAACCGCCAGCAGCATCCACAACATCTGGGGCCACATGAACTTCATGGCTCGATATTAACTCCACTTCCGAGGATCACACACGCAGGTCGCCGCGGTCTGGCCCGCGACTTTGGGTCAGACCCTTCGCGCCGCGGTGCGTTCACGGCGGTCACCGGGGCCACTCAACGCCCGGTCACTGCACGCGCCATATGATGTTGCCGACGTCATCGGCGACCAGCAGCGCACCACGCGCATCGATGGCGACGCCGACGGGCCGACCGTAGGCGTCGCCGTCGGATGAAAGAAATCCGGTGAGCACGTCCACCGCGTCGCCTGAGGGCATGCCGTTTGTGAACGGAACGAAGATCACCTTGTAGCCGCTGTAGGGTTTGCGGTTCCACGATCCATGCTGTCCCACGAACATGCCGTGGTGGAATGGCGCCGGCAACGCCGTGTCGCCAGCCCAGGTCAGACCCAGCGAGGCGGTGTGCGCACCGAGGGCGTAGTCCGGCACCAGCGCCTTCGCTACCAGATCGGGGCGCTGCGGCTCGACGCGCGTGTCCAGGTAGCGACCGTAATAGCAGTAGGGCCACCCGTAGAAGCCTCCGTCGCGCACCGAGGTCATGTAATCGGGAACCAGGTCGCTGCCCAGCTCGTCGCGCTCGTTGACCGCAGCCCAGAGCGCGCCGCGGTCGCCATCCCACGCCATGCCGACCGGGTTGCGCAAACCGGATGCGAATACGCGATGCGCGCCGGTGGCACGGTCGATTTCCCAGATCGCCGCGCGCCCGTCCTCCTTGTCGATGCCATTCTCGGCGGCGTTGCTGTTCGACCCCACCGACGCGTAAAGCTTGCGTCCGTCGCCGCTCGCGACGACGTTCTTGGTCCAATGGTGATTGAGGGGTCCGGCGGGCAGGTCGGCCACCTTGACCGGCGCCGCGGTGATGCGGGTCTGTCCCGGCGTGTAGGGAAAGCGTAGCACCGCATCGGTGTCGGCGACGTAAAGGTCGCTGCCGACCAGCACCATCCCGAACGGAGAGTTGAGCCCTTCGATGAATACGCTGCGCGTCTCGGCGACACCGTTGCCATCGGCGTCGCGAAGCAGCGTGATTCGGTTTGCGCTGGGGCTGCCGGTACCCGCACGCGCCATCATCATGCGCATGATCCAGCCCTTGATTCCCTTTTCGTCGTCGGGTTTGGGCGGAGCGTTGGTTTCCGCCACCAGCACGTCCCCATTGGGAAGCACGTATACCCAGCGCGGATGATCGAGTCCTTCCGCGAAGCGCGTCATATGGGTGCCCGCGGGCGATTGCGGTGACGCCCCCGCGGGCCATCCCTTGGCGGGTGCGATGTTGACGGTGGGGATCACCGAGACATCCGGCGGCGGAAGCGCCGGATCGGGCCCCATGCCGTCTCGTTCAGGAAGGTTGGCCTGGTGGCCACACCCTGCGAGCGTTGATAAAAGGAATAAAGAGCCTACAAAGCGTGCGCGGTTCACGGTGTTATCCGAGCGCATGCGACACGAATGCCGCGTCATGCGGAGGGATTGCAACACGCGTGCCATTGGCTCGTCGCGCCTTCACGGAGGCGGTGAAGGCCGCGGACAAGCTGCATCGCGCGTCCACGATCGCGGCAGAATTACAATCCGGTAAATCTTGCGCACCGTCGCCGCGGACCGCATACTTTGAACACGCCGACTTTCAGGCGCGCAAAACTGCCGTACGCTGTCGCAGCGCATCCAACCCGCCATGCCGCACGAGCCTGCCTGCTCCCACCTGCAACTCATCGCCGATGTCACGCCCTCCGCTCGCGGGTGCGAGGAGTGCCTCGCGATCGGCGCAAGCTGGGTTCACCTCCGGCTGTGCCTCATCTGCGGCCACGTCGGATGCTGCGACGACTCGCCGAACCGTCACGCCACCAAGCATTTTCATTCGACGCGTCATCCGGTAATCCGCTCCTTCGAGCCGGGCGAGACGTGGGGTTACTGCTACGTCGACGACCTCATGTTCGATCCCATGCCGCGCGCGGCCTCCGCGCACCGCGCCAAACACTCCGACCACCGATGATCACCTCTGCCGAGCTGCACTCGATCCCATTGTTCGCGTCGCTTCCGGATGAGGAGGCGGGCGCGCTCGCCGCGCGACTTGCCGACGTCCACCTGCGCACCGGCGACTGGCTCGTGCACGAGGGCGAGCAACCGTCGTTTTTCATGCTCGTCGATGGAAAGCTCGAAGTGCGCAAGGTCGTGCATGGCAGCGAGCGGCGGATCAACACCTACGACGCCGGCGAGTATTTCGGCGAGCTCCCCCTGCTCCTGGGCGCGCCCGCGCTCGCCAGCCTGCGCGCGCTGGAGCCTTCGCGCGTGGCGAGGCTCGACGTCACCGATTTCGCCGAGCTCTTTTCGGCATGCGAGCATTTCTCTTCGGAGCTTACGCGCACCATGACGCGGCGCTTCACGCATCTGCGCGAAATCGCCGCCGAGCCGCCGCCGGCGCGAGTGACCATTGTCGGGCACCAATATGACATTGCGTGTCACCAGCTGCGCGATTTTCTCGTGCGCAACCGCATCGTCTTTCGATGGCTCGATCCGACGCGTCCGCAGTCGTGGGGAGAAGTGCCGCCGCCGCGGCAGGGCGATATCTATCCCATGGTGATCCTTCCAGACGGCGAGCGCGTGGTGACGCCGACCCTGCGCGAGCTCGCCGACAAGCTGGGGCTGCAGACACGTCCGCGCGAGGCGCTCTACGACGTCGCCATCATCGGCGGTGGGCCCGCGGGGCTCGCCGCCGCGGTGTACGGCGCGTCCGAAGGATTGCGCACCGTTCTCATCGAGCGCGAAGCGCCGGGAGGACAGGCTGGTACCTCGACGCGCATCGAGAACTACCTGGGGTTTCCGACCGGCGTGTCCGGCGACGACCTTGGCGGCCGCGCGCTCGAGCAGGCGCAGCGCTTCGGCGCGGAAATCCTGGTCGGACGCGAAGTCGTGGGGCTGGCGGTCGATGGCGATGAGCGCCATGTCTTGCTTGATGGCGATGAAACCGTCAGGACGCGCTCGATAGTGCTCGCCAATGGCGTAAGCTGGCGGCAGCTCGACATTCCCAGCGCCGACGCGCTGCTTGGGCGCGGCATCTATTACGGCGCCGCGCGCAGCGAGGCGATGTCGTGCACGGGGCAGGACGTTTTCCTGGTCGGCGGCGGCAACTCGGCGGGCCAGGCCGCGGTGTACTTCTCCAACTACGCACGTCGCGTGACGCTGCTGGTGCGCGGCCCATCGCTCGATGCGAGCATGTCGTATTACCTGATCCAGCAACTCGCGGCCAAGCACAACGTCGAAGTGCGTACGCGCTCGCGCGTGTTGCGCGTCGAAGGCGAGCATCGGCTCGACGCCATCGTCATCGAGAATCGAGATACCGGCGCGGTGACGACCGAGCCGGCGTCAGCGCTGTTCGTGCTGATCGGCGCCGACGCCGAAACCGCGTGGCTGCCCGATTGCGTGATCCGTGACGACAAGGGCTACGTGTGCACCGGTCGCGACGTCATGGACCTTGTTGCCGACAACCAGGGCGAGTGGCCGCTGGCACGCGATCCGTATCTGCTGGAGACCAGCGTGCCGGGCATCGTCGCCGCCGGCGACGTGCGCCATGGCTCGGTCAAGCGAGTGGCCTCGGGCGTGGGCGAAGGCAGCATGGCGATCGCTTTCGTGCACCAGTACCTCGCCAGCGTGACCGCCGACGAGCCAGCGGTCGTCGCACCGGTCGAGACCGTCGCGACGACCTGAGGCCTCAGCCGCCTTAGACGAATCCCGCGTTCTTGAGCGGCAGCGTGCGCTGCGGCTTGCCCGTCGCCGCCGCCAGCGCATTGAGCACGGCAGGCGCCGTTACGCAGATAGTCGGCTCCCCGACCCCTCCCCAGAAATCGAAGGTCGGCACGATCACCGTCTCGATCTTGGGCATGCCGGCCAGGCGGAGGATCGAATAGGTGTCGAAGTTGCGCGAAGTCATGCGCCCGTTCTCCACCGGGCATTCGCCATACAGCGTCGCGGTCAGGCCGAACGCGACCGAACCTTCCACCTGCGCCGCGATCTGCTGCGGATTGACCGCGTGCCCGCAGTTGAGCGCGAGCACCATGCGGTGCACCTTGAGCTTGCCTTGGGCGTCCACCGAAACCTCGGCGACGGCGGCCGAGTAACTGCCGTAACCCATGAACTGCGCGAGGCCGCGATGCACGCCCACAGGCAGCGGCGTGTCCCAGCCTGCCTTTTCGGCGGCTGCGTTAAGCACTGCGAGGTGCTTGGGATGTTTGCTCATCAGCGCGCGTCTGAATTGCAGCGGGTCCGCGTTCGCCGCGCGCGCCATTTCATCGACGAAGCACTCCATGTACACCGCGTTCTGGTTGGTGTTGACGCCACGCCACGGCCCCACCGGCACGTGGGTGTTGCGCATCGCGTATTCCAGGCGAAACGCCGGGAAGTCGTAACCGAGCTGCGCGTCACCGGCTTTTTCGTAGTAGCCCTGCATCTGGCGTTCGTCTTTTCCGTCGGCCACCGAGGACGGATTGAGAAAGGCATTGATCGACTGTCCCGACACCCGCAGATGCACGCCGACCAGCTTGCCGGTTGCATCGAAGCCGGCGACGCCGCGCGCCTGCGAGATCGGGCGGAAGAAGTCGTGCGTCATGTCCTCCTCTCTGCTCCATATCAGCTTCACCGGTACGCCGGGAAACTGCTTGGCGATGGCGGTGGCCTGGTGCACGTAGTCCTGCGTGCCGCCACGGCGGCCGAAGCCACCACCGAGATCGAGGCGGTAGACCTCGCATTGGGCAAGAGGCAGACCGGACTCCTCCGACAACGACGCCAGCGAGGCTTCGGCGTTTTGCGTCGGCACCCAGCACTCGGCGCGGTCGCTACCAACCCGCGCCGTGCAGTTCATGGGTTCCATGGTCGCGTGCGCGAGAAACGGCGTGCTGTAGACGACCTCGATCTTCTTCGCCGCGCCTTCGATCGCCTTTAGCGCGTCGTTCTCGTCGCGCGAGACGTAAGCATTGGGCGCGGTCAGCCCTGCCTCGAGGCGCTTGGCGATGGTGGCGCTGGACTGCGACGCGCCCTCGCCTTCGTCCCACACGACGGGCAGCGCGTCGAGGGCGGTCTTGGCGTGCCACCAGGTGTCGGCCACCACCGCGACCGCCTGGTCGTTGACCTTGACCACGCGCTTCACGCCGGGACGGCCCGCGATCTTGGCAGCATCGAAGCTCGCGAGCTTGCCGCCGAATACGGGGCATTGCCTGATCGCGGCGTTGAGCAGGCCCGGCATGGTGAGATCGATCGCGTAGACTTTGCTGCCGTTAAGTTTGTCGGCGGTGTCCAGACGCTTGACCGGCTTCCCAGCGATGGTCCACGCGTGCGGATCCTTGAGCATGATCGACTTGGGATCGGGCGCGTCGAGCTTCGCGGCCGCCGCGGCGACCTTGCCGTAGGTCGTCTTGCGACCCGACGGTGCATGCGTGATCACGCCCTCGGATACGCTGAGCTCTGCGACCGGCACTTTCCAGTCGTTCGCCGCGGCCTGCACCAGCATGATGCGCGCGGCCGCGCCGCCGCGACGCACGTAGTCCTCGGATGTGCGTATTCCGCGGCTGCCGCCGGTGCCCATCTCGCCCCAGACGCGCTTGCGCGCGTAGTTCTGGCCGGCGGTGGGTGATTCTGTGGTGACATTGTTCCAGTTGCACTCGAGCTCTTCGGCGACAAGCTGCGCAAGACCTGTGAGCGTGCCCTGTCCCATTTCCGAGCGCACCACGCGCACGACACAGGTCTCGTCGGGACGAATGAGCACCCACGCGTTGACTTCGGCGCCCGGCATGGCTTCCCTGGCGCTCGCTGCGGCTATCACATCGGAACCGAGCGGCAGATAGAGACCCAATGCGAGACCGCCGCCGGCGGCAGCGGATCCGACCACGAACCTGCGCCGGGAAAGATCGGGCGTGCGGACTGGCCGACCGGAGCGGATTGTTTTCATCGTATCTCCTAGGCCTTGGATTGCACGATCGGAGCGAGGCCGGGCCAGCTGGGCTTCGCGGTGCCGGCGGCGATATGGACCGCATCGCGTATGCGCTGATAGGTTCCGCAGCGGCAGATGTTGGTCATCGCGGCATCGATATCCTGATCGCTCGGTTTCGGATTCATCGCGAGCAGCGCAGCCGCCGCCATGATCTGTCCCGACTGGCAATACCCGCATTGCGGAACGTCGATCGCCGCCCAGGCGAGCTGCACGGGGTGCGTGCTGTCCTTCGACAATCCTTCGATGGTGACGATCTTGTCGCCCGCCTTCACTGCCGACAGTGGATACGAGCACGAGCGCACGACGTCGCCGTTGATGTGCACCGAGCACGCGCCGCATTGAGCGACGCCGCAGCCGTACTTGGTGCCGGTCAGACCCACCTGTTCGCGGATCACCCAGAGCAACGGCGTATCAGGCTCCGCCTGCACGTCGCGGATCTTGCCGTTGATGTTGAGCTTGGCCATGCGAAATCCTCCGAGGGCAGAACGATCGGCACCGAACGTTTTTCGGTCTAGCTTACTCCAACTCGCGTCCCGCGCGAATGACCCGGCGCGCGCCGCGACGCGGCTCAAGCCGATTGGAGATAAAATCAAAGCGTGAGTTCCAGACGTCTTCGCAGTTGGCTCGCTCTTGCATCGACGCTGTCGTGCGGCTGGGTGGCGCTGTGCTGCGCCGCCTCAAGCGTCGACCCCGATGCGACGGGTGCTCTCATCGTCGGAGATGCGATGCCGACAGCGCTGGCCGATGCTGGCGACCCCGCGCGTGGCCGCGCGCTGCTTATCGCGCACGACGATGCCAACTGCATTCTTTGCCACGCCATCGCCGACCCGGCGATTCGCGTATCGGGCAGCGTCGGCCCAGCGCTCGATGGCGTGGGGCGACGCCTGAGCGTCGGTCAGCTGCGCCTGCGCGTGGTCGACATGCAGCGCGTCAACGCGGCCTCGGCGATGCCTTCCTATTACCGCACCGTCGGTCTGGACCGCGTTGCCGACACCTATCGCGGGCATCCGATACTCGCCGCCGCTCAGGTCGAGGACGTCGTCGCGTACCTGGCGACCCTGAAATGACGCGCTCATCTCATTCCCCGGGGGTCGGCACATCGATGTCGCGCCGCCGCCTGCTGCAGTTAGCGAGCGTGGGCGTGGCGACACCGATGCTTGCTAAGCTTCGCATCGCGCATGCGCAGACGCTTCCGCCGCTGCCTGCGCTTGCGACGCTGCTCGACGGACGCACGCCGCGCTGGGAGCGCCTGCATCTGGACATGCCGCTGTTCGCGGACAACGGCCAGGCGGTGCCACTGCACATGACCATGGACGGTCCGTTCGCGGCCGCCTCCACATTGCAGTCGATTCACCTTTTTTCCGGGCGCAATCCGGTGCCGGTCATGGCCGTGTTCGAGTATCCGCTTGCACCCGACCGCGTCGAGATCGACACCCGCGTGCGTCTTGCAGGCGCGCAGCGCATCGTCGCCATCGCGGTGATGAGCGACGCGGCAACCTATGCAGCGAGCGTCGACGTCGAAGTCACCATCGCCGGCTGCCTGGATGCGAGCTGAGCGCCGAGCTGACCATGGCCGATGCCCGCATCAACGTCCCCCCCGAATGCCGCCGCGGCGACCCTTTCGAGGTGCGCATCTCGATCCGTCACGCCATGGAGACGGGATACCGTACCGATGCCGCCGGCAAGTCCATTCCGCGCAACGTGATCAAGCGTTTCGACTGCCGTTACAACGGCGAGCCGGTTTTTTCGGTACAGATGGGGCCCGGCATCGCGGCCAACCCGTACCTTCGATTTTTCGTGACCGCGCGCGACTCGGGTACGCTGGCCTTCGAGTGGATCGACGACAGCGGCGCCCGCGGCAGTGCCGAGGCGGCGATCAAGGTTGCGTGATCGAGGCAGCCCAGGCGTGCGCGGGGTGCGCGTCCTGTCGTTGTCGGCGGCAGTTACCGTACTCATCGCGGCGCCAGGCGCTGACGCGCAGACGCGTGCCTTGCCGCTCGCCGAGCTTCGCTCCGGAATCACTTTCGCCGGCGCGGATGTGCGCGCGATGCAGGCGGACGACTTCGCCAATCCCGGGATGCTCTGGGTCGATCGCGGCGAACGCCTCTGGAAGCAGGCGAGCGCCGACGCCCCGAGCTGCGAGCGCTGTCACGGCGACGCCAGTACGTCGATGCGCGGCGTCGCCGCACGCTATCCCGCGTACGACGCGTCGGCCGCCGGTGTGCTCGATCTCGAGGCGCGCATCGACGATTGCAGAGTGCGCCGCCAGAAGCTTGGCTCCCTGCAACGCGAGTCGGACGACATGCTTGCCTTGACCGCGTATTTGGCTACGCAGTCGCGTGGATTGCCCGCATCGGTGTCGATCGCGGGTCCGGCGCGCGCGACGTGGGAGCGGGGGCGCGACTTCTACTACGCGCGCCATGGCCAGATGAACCTGGCATGCGCGCAATGCCACGAGCAGCACTGGGGCCAGCGCCTGTATTCGGAAACGCTGAGCCAGGGGCACGGCAACGCGTTCCCGGCGTACAAGCTCGAATGGCAATCGCTGGGATCGTTGCAGCGGCGCATCCGGGCGTGCCTGTTCGGCATTCGCGCGCAGATGCCCGATTACGGCGCGCCCGAGCTCACCGACGTCGAACTGTTTCTGGCGTGGCGCGGACAAGGCTTGCCGCTCGAAGCGCCCGGCGTGCGCCGTTAGTGCCCCCTCCGACGCGGCGCGCGGCGCCCGCACCCGGCCTCACGACACCTCGCCCACACCCGGCCGTCGGCGCGCTGTTCGTGCTGCTGTGGAGCACGGGCTTCATCGGCGCCAAGCTGGGATTGCCCTACGCCGAACCGCTCACCTTCCTGGCGCTGCGCATGGTCATCGTCGCTTCGCTGCTGCTGGTCGTAGCGGTGCTGATGCGCGCACCCTGGCCGCACAGCCCCCGCGCGTGGTGGCACGCGGCCATCGCCGGCCTGCTGGTGCAATGCGGTTACCTCGGTGGCGTGTTCAGTGCGATCGCGAACGGGATGTCCGCGGGCGTGGTCGCGCTCATCGTCGGGTTGCAGCCGCTGCTCACGGCATTCACCGCGGCGCCGCTGTTCGGCGAGCGCACGACGCGGAGGCAGTGGTCGGGCTTGGTACTCGGCCTGATCGGCGTCGCGCTGGTGCTCTCCAGGAACGTCGGCTCGGCGATGAGCCCCGAGGGCCTGACACTCGCCGCGCTCGCGCTGGTCAGCATGACCGCGGGAACGCTTTACCAGAAACGATTCGGCAGCGCGATGGACTTTCGCACCGGCGGCGTGATCCAGTATGCGGCCAGCGCCATGGTGTTGCTGCCGCTGGCCGCGCTCACCGAATCGATGCGCATCGCATGGAGCGTGCCATTCGTCTTCGCGCTGGCGTGGCTGTCGCTGGTGCTGTCCATCGGCGCCATCGGACTGCTCTACGTGCTGATCCGGCGCGGCCGCGCCACGCAGGTGTCGAGCCTGTTCTACCTGACGCCGCCGGTGACCGCGGTGCTGGCGTTTCTCGCCTTCGGAGAGACGCTCACGCCGATGGCGATCGCTGGAATGGTGATCGCGGTTGTCGGCGTTGCGCTGGTCAACCGCTAGCGCTCAAGCGGTCGCCGATTTGAGCGTCGTCAGTTCGATCGACACCGAGGTCGACTCGTCGGCGAACAGGATGTGGCCTTCCTGCATCGTGCAATGCAGTCGCATCGAGCGCGCCGCGATCGCCGCCAGCGCGCGGCTCGCCTCGAGCGCCACCTCGGCAACGCGAAGTCTCGACAGGCCCTCAACCCTGGCGCCCACCTTGTTCCACCAGAGCGCGACCGAGCGGCCCCCATACGCATAGACATAAACCTCGCGGGCGCGGCCGCACGCCTTGCGAATGTCCTTTTCGTCGGGCAAACCGACATCGATCCACGATTCGATGACGCCGGTCAGGTCGCGTTGCCATAAATCCGGCTCGTCCTCGGTGGACAACCCCTTGCCAAACGCGAGCGAGTCGCTCGCGTGCAGCGCGAAGGCGAGCACGCGCATCATCATGCGCTCGTCGGTCTCAGAGGGATGGCGCGCGAGCGTCAGCGCGTAGTCGCCGTAGCGATTGCGGCCGATGTCGGCGACGGCGAGGTCGGCCTTGCAAATCGTCGACTTCAGCGCCACGGCGGCCTCGCGGGGAAACCAAACACGGCTACCCCGCGGGATTCGGGTAGCGCGCCTGGAGCTCGGCGATGTCCGCCAGCGTTTCCGCGTCGAGCTCGAACTGCGCGCCGGCGATGTCTTCCCTGAGCTGCGCCATCGTCGTCGCGCCGATGATCGACGCGCCGACGAACCAGCGGCTCTTCACGTAGCCCAACGCCAGGTTCACCATCGAAATGCCACGCTTGCGCGCGAGCTCGGCATACGCCTCGATGGCTTCGACGACCATCGGCTTGCGAAAGCGCTGTCCGAGCGTGTCGAACAGCGTGAAGCGCGAATTGGGTGGCTTCGCGCCGCCCAGATACTTGCCCGAGAGCATGCCCGCCGCCAGCGGGCTGTACGCGAGCAATGACATCTTTTCGCGAAACAGCACCTCGGCGAGATCGTTGTCGATGCTGCGCGAGACAAGGCTGTAGCTGTTCTGAATCGTCACCGGCGGGGCAACGCCCAGCTCCTTCGCGACGCGGCAGAACTCGCACACGCCCCATGCAGTCTCGTTGGACAAGCCCATAGTGTCGGATCTTCCCCGTCTTGATCATCGCCGCCATGCCCTCGACCTGCTCGCGAATCGTCGGACCGCTACGTTCCTTCGCAGGATCGAACTCGGTCGAGCCGAACATCGGAACGTTTCGCTGCGGCCAGTGGATCTGATAGATGTCGATGTAGGTCGGTCTGCAGCCGCGCGAGACTGGTGTCGACGGCCTCGGCGATGGTCCCGCGCGTGACGTCGGTGCGGCCGTCGCGGATCCAGTCGCGGCGGCCGGGGCCGGCGATCTTGGTGGCGATCACCAACTTGTCACGGCGCTGCCGCGCGAGCCATGTGCCGATGATGCGATTCGGTGCGACCCTGCGTCGTCGCGTTGGGCGGCACCGGATACATCTCTGCGGTGTCGATGAAGTTGATCCCCTGCGCCACCGCGTAGTCGAGCTGCGCGTGCGCCTCGGCCTCGCTGTTCTGCTGGCCCCAGGTCATGCTGCCGAGACATACTTCCGAAACGTCGAGATCGGTCCCTGGCAATTTTCGGTATTTCATCGCAGACTCGCGGTGCTGGTTCGAAGGCCGCACAGATTACCCGAAAAGCGCCACACACGGCTGGACGCGCACCGAACGCGCGCGACTTGCACCACAAGCGGGCGAGTGACGAACGTCGATGCATCTGTGAGAATGCGCGGCATCTGCCTGGTGCACGAACAAGAAGATCGCGAATGACCTACTGCGTCGGAGTGCTGCTCGAGAAAGGCCTGATCTTCGCGTCCGACTCGCGAACCAACGCCGGCGTCGACAACATCGCGTCGTTCTGCAAGATGACGATCTTCGAGCGTGACGGGGAGCGCGTCATCGTGCTCCTGAGCTCGGGCAACCTCGCGGGCACCCAGGCGGTCATCACCACGCTGCGTCAGCGCGGGGACGACCCGCAGGCGCAGCCGAACATCTGGACCGCGCGCACCATGTTCGACGTAGCGGTCATCGTGTCCGACGCGATGCGCGAGGTCGAACGGCGCGACTCGGCCTACCTCGAAGCGAGCGACCTCGAGTTCAATGCCTCGTTCATCCTCGGTGGCCAGATCGCCGGGGAGCCGATGCGACTGTTCCGGATCTATGCCGAGGGCAATTTCATCGAGGCCGGGTCTGAAACGCCGTTTTTCCAGACGGGCGAGGCGAAGTACGGCAAGCCGATCATCGATCGCGTGATCCGTCCTGGCACCGATCTGGCGGACGCTGCCAAGTGCGTGCTGGTGTCCTTCGACTCCACCATGCGCAGCAATTTGTCGGTCGGCATGCCGATCGACCTCATCTGCTACGAGCGTGACAGCCTGTGCGTCGCGATGCGCCGCCGCTTCGACCACCGCGACCCCTATTTCTCGGCGCTCTCCGCCGCGTGGAGCGAAGGAACGCGCCAGGTGTTCGCACAGCTGCCGGAACTGCGCTGGTGAACACTGCGACGCCGATCTCGCTCATCGTGAGCTGCGAGCACGGCGGCAACCGAATTCCCGCGCCATATCGGCACCTGTTCGCGGATGCGCAGGCGCTACTCGCAACGCATCGCGGTTACGACGACGGCGCGCTGGACATGGCGCGGAGACTCGCGCGCGCGTTCGACGCGCCGCTCGTGGTCTCGACGGTGAGCCGTCTGCTGGTCGATCTCAACCGCTCGGCAGGCCATCGAGCGCTGTATTCCGAGCGTTCGCGCGCGCTCTCCGCCATACAGCGCGAAAGCGTGCTGGCGGCGTACTATCGTCCGTACCGGGATCGCGTCGAGTCCACGGTCGAGCGCGCGATCGCGTCCGGGCGCTGCGTGGTCCACGTCTCGTCGCACAGCTTCACGCCGGTGCTCGACGGCGAGCGACGAAACGCCGATGTCTCGCTGCTCTACGATCCGAAGCGCGCCGGCGAGCGCGCGCTGTGCGATCGCTGGAGCAAGTCGCTGGGATCGCGCATCGACCCGTTGAAGGTTCGCCGAAACTATCCATACCAGGGACGCAACGACGGTCTGACCTCGCATTTGCGCCGGCGTTTCGCTCCGGGCTTTTACATCGGCGTCGAGCTCGAGATGAACCAGAAGCACGTCCACGACGGCCGCATTCCGGCGGCGCTGGTCCGGGCGGTGATCGAATCGCTGCGCGACGGGCTCGACGTCGTGGCGTCGCGGCGACCACGCGGCACCGGTCGCGGCATCGCGTGCATGCAGCACACGTCTCGGAGATGACACGTTGAAGATACGTTTCGGCTATGAGCTGCTGTACGACTGTCCGCAACCCACGCCGATGATCCTCATGCTCAACGTGCATTATTCGCGCGTGTCGGACATGGTCATGCCCGATCACATCATCACCTCGCCCTCCCTGCCTCAGCGCAGCTACAGGGATTCGTTCGGCAACTGGTGCACGCGGCTGGTGGCGCCCACCGGCCGCACGCGCATCACCGCCGACGCGATGATCAACGACAGCGGGCTGCCGGACGACGTCGCGCCGGATGCCATGCAGCTACCCATCGAGAACCTGCCCGAGGAAACGCTCGTCTACCTGCTGGGCAGCCGCTATTGCGAGACCGAGGTCCTGATGCCGGTCGCATGGAACCTGTTCGGCGGCACGCCGGCGGGGTGGCCGCGCGTGCAGGCGATCTGCGACTTCGTGCACAAGCACATAGCCTTCGGCTATCAGCATGCGCGCGCCAGCAAGACCGCGGCGGAGGCGTATCGCGAAGGCGTGGGCGTCTGCCGGGACTACGCGCACCTGGCGCTGACGCTATGCCGGTGCATGAACATCCCGGCGCGCTACTGCACCGGCTACATGGGCGACATCGGCGTTCCGGTATCCGACCTGCCGATGGATTTCTCGGGCTGGTTCGAGGCGTTCCTGGGCGGACGCTGGTACACCTTCGATGCGCGCAGCAACATCCCGCGCATCGGCCGTATCCTGATGGCGCGCGGCCGCGACGCCGCCGATGTTGCGATCGCGACCAGCTTCGGCCCCAACACGCTGGCCGGCTTCAAGGTTTGGACCGACGAAGTGAAGGAGTAGCTGTGGCAGTCGGCAAGTCGCCGTACAGGTGCTGCCTCGAATTATTCCACCGGACGCAGGCGCCACACTGAAACCGGTCTCCACCGCGGCGACGCGCCTACGGGTTCGCCAACCTCGCGGGTAGTGCTATCGTAGCGGTGCAGCCAGCGTTGCACGGCCGCGCCCCGGGGGGAGCCCTCTTTCAAGACGGAGACGAACGATGATGACGAAGCGGATGTCGCAGTGGCTTGGGCTGGTGATCGCGGGTTCTTTCGCGGTCCTGGCAGGCTGTCAGTCCATGGCGCCGATGATGGGCGAGCAGACGGTTGCGCTGAGCGGCGCCAACGAAGTTCCGCCGGTGACCACCACGGCATCGGGGACGGCGAAGGTGACGATCAAGGACGATCGCAGCGTGAAGGTCGAGGTCACTGTCAGTGGCATGACGCCAACCGCGTCGCACATTCACATGGGCGCCGTCGGGGTCAACGGCCCGGTGATCGTTCCTTTTACCAAGACCGGTGACAATACCTTTGCCTCGTCACCTGACGCGAAGCTAACCGAAGAGCAATACGCCGCCTACAAGGCGGGCAACCTGTACGTCAACGTGCACAGCGCCAAGAATCCCGGCGGCGAGATCCGCGGCCAGATCAAGGGCTGACCAGCACGCGGCGCAGGCTGTCCTCGAAGAATCAGGCTGCCTGCGCCATTGGCGCACGCGAATCGCGACTGCGCCGGCGAGCGACCGGGGCCATGCGCAACCCGCGCTTGATCCCTCGCTTGCGGTCTGCCGCATAGCGCTTCAGGAACAGCAACACCTCACGCTCGGCGCGCCGCGGCAGCTTGGCAATGCTGTCGGCGATCGCCGCGTGCAGCCGTCCTTCTTCCCACGCGCTGAAAAGCAGCGGATTGATATAAGACTTGCGGCATACCGCCGGGGTATTGCGCAGATCGGCGGCAACTTGCTTCACCGCCTGCGTGATACACGATTTCACCGCGGTCTGCGACATCGGTTCAGGCAGCGGCGTCGCGTGAAGTATCGCCGCGGCGCGCAGCGTCGCTCCCCACGTGCGGAAGTCCTTGGCGGTGAAGTCGGCGCCCATGGCGTCCCTCAGGTAGGCGTTGACCTGGTCCGAATCGATGGGCCGACTCTCGCCGTTCTCGTCGAGGTACTGGAACAAGCGCTGCCCGGGGAGCTGATGGCAGGTCCGCACCAGCCGTACGAGACGGGCATCGTCGACCGGAATTTCATGCGCGGCGCCGCCCTTGCCGCGAAAACGAAAAAGCAGCCTCCCCTCGCGCAGGAACTTGACGTGCCGGTTGCGCAAGGTCGTCAGCCCGTAGCTGTCGTTGGCGCGCGCATACTCGGCATTGCCGATGCGGACCCGCGTCGCGTCGAGCAGGCTGACAATCACGGCGAGCACCTTTTCTCGCGACAGTTCCTTGCTCGCCAGGTCGCGCCTGAGGCGGCGGCGAAGCTTAGGCAGTGCAGCTGCGAACTCGGTCATGCGCGCAAATTTCGTTCCGTCGCGTGCTTCGCGCCATTTCGGGTGATAGCGATACTGCTTGCGGCCACGCGCGTCGCGGCCGGTGGCCTGGAGATGACCGCGCGGACTCGGGCAAATCCAGACGCTCTCGTACGCCGGCGGTATGGCAAGGCGCGCGAGGCGCTCGATCTCGGTGGCATCGGCGATCTCGCCGCCGTCAACGCCGACGTAGCGAAAACCGTCGCCACGGCGTTCTCGCCTGATTCCGGGCTCGGCATCGGTAACATAAACGAGTCCGGCGGCGGCGGCGGCGTGTTGCGCCTGCGCCGTCGGTAGAGCGTCAGGCCGCTCGCCAGCGCTCATGAGTGGATGCTGCCCTCAGGCAGGGGTTGCCGCGGCACGCTTGCGCGCTCCGCCATTGCGCGAGGCGGACGCGGACGCCGTGGCCTTTTTTGCCACCTTGACCTTGCCAGCGACGAACCGTGCCCCCATCGCTTCGCGCTCCTCATCGGTGAAATGCTCGCCCAGCTCCTCGAACAGTTCGCTTTCCTCTTCCTTGATGTGATGCTCGAGAAGATCGTGGATCACCTTGGCGTGAGCGCGCCACATGTCGGACGACGCATCAGCGGTGGCGGCGAGGCGTTCCATGACGATGTCGGCAAGATTGTGCTCGACGAAGCCCTCGTTGCCCGCCAGTCGTGAATCCGGCGAACTCTTGAGCTCCATCAGCGGAGTGTAGACGGCCGCCTCCTCCGAGCGCGAGTGCGCGGTCAGGAAGGGCTTCAACTCGCGTACGATCGACTTCCGGCGCGCCGCCGAATCGGTTTCTGCAAGCTCTTTGGCGAGCGTGCGGATTTTCTCGTGGTCTTCGTGCAGCAGGCTGCGCACGTCGGTATCGCTGTACGTGCCCAGCGTCGATCTCATTTTTTCGAATACGCTCATTCATCGCTCCGTTAGTGCGAACGGCTGTCCGCCGGCATGCATGATCACCGCCAAGCGATGCTGCGTCAGTCGGACATTGGATGATTCTCGTGTCAGGACACTGCCTACATGACATGCGCAACGTTTACGCCCGCCACGGCGGGTTCCCGCTCTTCCTACACGCGAATCAGACCGCTCCCGATACCTGCACTGGTTTAGCCAGCGCACCATGCGCTCGCTGAACGACCCAGCGCGACCCAGCGCTATCACCTTTTTAAGGGCACACGTATGAACAATATCGCGACTCCGCCTGCAGGCTGGCGACCCGAGTACATGGCCGACACCGCGCTTCCTGCGGAATCGACTGCTTCCGGCGTTTCTTGGGCCGCGATCATCGGCGGCGCCTTCGTGGCCGCTTCGCTGGCCCTGATTCTGATGATCCTTGGAGTCGGGCTTGGGCTGTCATCCGTGTCGCCGTGGACCGGTGCAGGTATTACTGTAGGCACATTCGGTGTTGCGACGATCGTCTGGCTGTTCGTCACGCACGGTATCGCTTCCGGGATGGGCGGCTACCTCGCTGGGCGGCTGCGCACCCGCTGGGCATCGCTGCACACCGACGAGGTGTACTTCCGCGACACCGCGCACGGATTCCTGGTCTGGGCCGTGGGTAGTGTGATCACTGCTGCCTTCCTGGGCTCGGTGGCGACATCGATTGTCAGCGGAACTGCGAAGCTTGCGGCGACCACCGTCGGTGCCGCCGGAACTGGGATGGCCGCTGCCACGGCGGGAACAGATTCACCCATCACAAGTTCGACGAGCAATATTACGCTGACTGATGCCCCCCCCACGGGCACGGTGGCCGCCGGCCCGCAAGCGGTATTCGCCACCTCGGGCCCATATCTTACCGACCAACTTCTGCGTAGCGACCGCCTCGCAGACGTAGGCACTAATAGCGCGCCCACTGCGAGCCTGCCCAACCCGCAGAGCACGAATGCCTCCCGCGCAGAACTCGGGCGCATCCTCGCCGAGTCGATGCGCAAGGGTTCGTTGCCCGATGCCGACCGGGCATACGCCGCGCGCGTCGTCGCCGCGCAAACCGGACTTTCGCAGGCGGACGCGGAAAAGCGTGTCGATGCGGTCTTTGCACAGACCAAGAGCGCGGTCGCCGATGCCGAGCTCGCGGCGCGTACCGCGGCGGATAACGCGCGCAGGGCAATGGCGAAGACGTCGCTCTGGCTATTCGTAGCCCTGTTGTTCGGCGCATTCTGCGCGAGCTTCGCGGCGACCATCGGCGGCCGGCAGCGCGACGGCGTCGTCAGAGTAGCTGCAGAACCTGCCTTGCGTGCGCGCGAAGCCCCAACCTATGCGAGCTGACGCTCACACAATTTCAACTACGGAGTCCCCAATGCGCTCGATTCTGCTCTGGCTTATCGGCATCCCGATCCCGATCATCATTCTGATCGCGTTGTTCTCGCACTTCTGAGCATAGCTCGTCCGGCGGCCCGGTGCGTTGGCGCCGGCTGAGCGCTGCGGGCTGCGCCCGTAGCGCCGCGTGCGCGGTATACTTCACGCGATGGGAGGATGCCGCCAGAAATGCTGCCGCGCGCTGCTCTGCGCCACGATCAGCGCGGTGCTGCTCTGCGCGTGTTCCTCGACCTTGCCGTCCGCAGAGGTGACGCCGCGAAGCGCCGCCGCGGCCGAACTGGCACCCGATGGCAGGTTGCGTGCGGCCATCAACTTCGGCAACCCCGTGCTTGCGACACGCGATCCCTCGACCGGCGAGCCGCGCGGCGTTTCGGTCGATCTTGCGCGCGAGCTCGGTCGACGTTTGGGTGTCCCGGTGACACTGGTCACCTTCGACGCCGCGGGCAAGGTCGTCGACGCGGCGAAATCCAACCTTTGGGACGTCGCCTTCGTCGCCATCGATCCGGTGCGCGCCGCCGACATGGAGCAGACCGCCCCGTACGTGATCATCGAGGGCGTTTATCTGGTTGGGCAGGGATCGCCGATTTCCGACAATGCTGCGGTGGACCGTGACGGCGTGCGCATCGTCGTGGCCACTGGCAGCGCCTACGATCTGTATCTCACGCGCGAGCTCAAGCACGCACGGCTGGTGCGCGTGTCCGCCTCGCCCGTCGTCGTCGACACGATGCGTTCGCAGAAGCTGGAGGCCTCCGCCGGGGTGCGCCAGCAGCTCGAGTTCGATGCGCGCCGCGTCGGCGACGTGCGCGTGCTGCCAGGGCGCTTCATGGTCATCGAGCAGGCGATGGCGCTTCCTAAAAATCGCCCGGCGGGCGCGCGCTACCTCCGCGATTTTGTCGAAGAAGCCAAGGCATCGGGGTTCGTGGCACGCTCGCTCGAGCGCAACGGCGTCCAGGGTGCTACCGTCGCGCCACCCACGGCGCACTGATTTGTGAAGGTCGATACGCATGTCCTCGTCCATTTTCGCGTGACGCTTTTTGCGACTTGCACGGTCCTGACCGCAATGGTTGCGCTCTCCGACGGCTATGTCGCCACGTGCACACCGTGAACGATCGCGGCCGGTGACGGGTTCCGGGCCGGGGGCGCGATGCTGATCTTTCGCCAGCTCTTCGATCCGCAGTCGTCGACCTATTCGTACATGCTCGGCGACAGCGATTCGCGCGAAGCGCTGCTGATCGATCCGGTGTTCGCGCAGGTGCGTCGTGACGCGGCGCAGATCCAGGAACTCGGCCTCACGCTGCTGGCCACGCTCGACACGCACGTGCACGCCGACCATGTCACCGGCGCGTGGCTCCTTAAGCAGCGCCTCGGCAGCAGGATAATCATGCCCGCGGCCAGCGGCGCCAAGGGCGCCGACCGGTTGATCGGCCATGGCGAGCGCGTTTTGTTCGGTGCGCGCCATATCGAGGCACGGGCGACACCGGGCCACACGCGCGGCTGCATGAGCTACGTGCTCGACGACCGCAGCATGGCGTTCACCGGCGATTGCCTGCTCATCCGTGGGAGCGGTCGCACCGATTTCCAGGAGGGTGATGCGCACGCGATGTACCGCTCGGTCCACGACGAGATCCTGAGCCTGCCGGCATCGTGCCTGCTTTATCCAGCTCACGATTACCGCGGGCTCACGTCGACCAGTGTCGCCGAGGAGCAGCGCTTCAATCCGCGGCTCGGCGGCGACGTCGGCGAGTCCGATTTCACCGGTTACATGCGAAATCTCAAACTGCCACATCCCAAGCTGATCGACGTCGCGGTGCCTGCCAACCTGCGCTGCGGGCAGCCCGACACCGATAACTCGCTGCCCCCCGATCCCACATGGGCGGCGCTCAACTACAGTTTCGCGGGGATCTGGGAGATTACGCCTCATGCGCTCGAAGAGGCGGCGGACGCAGTCCAGATCGTCGATGTACGCGAGCCCGACGAGTTCGAAGGCTCGCTGGGTCACATACGCGGCGCTCGGCTGCTGCCTCTGGGCGAGCTCTCGGCGCGCGTTGCCGAGCTTTCGCCCGACCGGCCCGTGGTGACCGTATGTCGGTCGGGCGCGCGCTCGGCGCAGGCTACCATCCTCCTGCAACAGGCCGGCATCCAGCAAGTCGCGAATCTCATGGGTGGAATGCTGCGCTGGCGCGCGGAGGGCCTGCCGGTCGAAGGCGGCCGGCTGTAGCAACACGCGGCGCTGCGCCCTTGCCTTAGCTGCAGCGCGTTGCGACAATCCGGAGGGTATTCAGGCCCGGGTGCCATTTCGAGAGGTTGCATGCGTTTACGCCGGATTCATGTTGCCCTGCTGTGCTCCGCGATCATCGTTGGCGGCTGCGGCAAGTCGAAAGATGACAAGAACGCCGCGAGCGCCGACCCCGCGCGAACCTTCGCCGCCGAAAAGGCGGCCGCCACGCGCGAGCTCGAGGAAATGCAGCGCCACCGCGGCGAAATTGCCGCAGCGAATCAACAGGACATTCATCGCGAGAGCGAGGAAACGTTCGCGAAGTTCGCCGCCGATCGTCCCTCGCTCAATTTCGCGGAGGAAGAGCAGCTGCAGACGGAGGCGGTCGAGCGCTTGCGCGCGCGGATGTCAGACCCTTCCACGATGCAGTCGCGCGACGTCCACTTCAATGCCGGACGGACCGCGATCTGCCTCGAGGTCAACTATACCGAAGGCGGCAAGTACCTGGGTTACCGCAGGGCCTTCATCACTCCCGACGTTACCTGGGTAGAGCCCGGTCGCGACGACGTCTCGCATCGGATATTCGAACTCAAGCTGGAACAGATGGGTTGCGGTGCTCGCAAGTAGACGCATTGCGGCGCGCCGAACCCTGCGCGCGCTTTCCGGCACGCTCATCCTGGCATTCGCCGCAGCTGCCGCGAGCGCGCAGGATTTTCCTTCGCGCCCGTTGCGGGTGATCGTGCCCTTCTCACCGGGCGGCGCCGTCGACGGACCGATGCGCCTCATGGCGCAGGAGATGAGCAAGCGCCTGGGGCAGGCGGTCGTGGTGGAGAATCGCCCAGGGGCCGGGGCGACCATCGGCAGCGAAGCGGTCGCCAAGGCGACACCCGATGGGTACACGCTGCTGCTCGCATCGCAGACCAACGCCATCAGCGCGACGCTGTACTCCGGCCTTTCTTTCGATCCGATCGCCGATTTCGCCGCGATCTCGCTGATCGGACGCGAGCCTGGCGTCGTCGTGGTCAACCCATCGTTGCCGGTGAAAACGCTGCAGGAGCTCATCGCCTACGTGAGGGCGAATCCCGGCAAGATCGACTACGCTTCGTCGGGCAACGGCAGCGGACAGCATCTGTTCGCCGCGCTGCTGTGCTCGATGACCGGCATGCGCATGAACCACGTGCCGTACCGAGGCAGCGGCCAGGCCACGACGGACCTCATCGGCGGCCAGGTCCAGGTCTCGATCCCCGGACTCTCGGGCATGCTCGGCCACATCCGCGCGGGAAAGCTGCGCGCGCTCGCCGTCACCGGCGGGCACCGTGCGCCGCAACTGCCCGACGTACCCACCGTCGCCGAGGCAGGCGTTCCCGGCTACGAGGCCTACGTCTGGATGGGCCTGCTCGCCCCGCGCGCCACGCCCACGCCGGTGATCGACCGGCTCTACCGCGAGGTGGTCGCGTCGCTCGCCACTTCCGAGGTGCGAGATTACATGGCCGCAGCGAGTGTCGAGGCCGTCGGCTCGACGCCCGCGGAGTTCGCGGCATTCTTCCGCGCCGAGCGCGACCGTTGGGCGAAGATCATCCGCGAGACCGGTGCGCGGGTGGAATAGCCCCCATACGAGGGCCTCGTGAGCATCGCAACGCCGACTCATTCGCCAGACCACGCCGTCAACGGCATCGAGCACTGGACGAGCAAGGGCGAGGTGCGACTGTTCCTGTGGCAGAAGTTCATGGGCTCGCCACTCGGCAAGCCGTGCGTGCTGTTCGTGCACGGCTCGTCGATGGCATCGCAACCGACCTTCGACCTGTCGGTGCCCGGCCGGCCGGATTCGTCGGTGATGGACTGGTTCGCGCGACGCGGGTTCGTCTGCTGGTCGGTCGACATGGAAGGCTACGGGCGATCCGACAAGTCGCGCGACATCGACTGCGACATTGCCAATGGCGCCGACGATCTCACGGCGGCGACCGATTACATGCGCGCCGCATCGGGCATCGAGCGCGTGCACGCGTACGGCATTTCATCGGGCGCGCTGCGCGCCGCGCTGTTCGCGCAACGTCATCCCGAGCGCGTGGCGCGGCTTGCGCTCGACGCGTTCGTTTGGACCGGCGAAGGCGCTCCGACACTCGCGCAGCGACGGAAGAAGTTGCCCGAGTTCACGGCGAGCCGCCGTCGTCCCATCGATCGCGCATTCGTGCATTCGATTTTCCAGCGCGATCATCCCGAGACCGCCGACGCCGCTGTGGTCGACGCGTTCGCCGACGCCATCCTCGCGCTCGATGACTCGATGCCTAATGGAACCTACATCGACATGTGCTCGAAGCTGCCGGTGGTCGACCCGCTGCGCATCGCGATGCCCACGCTGGTCATGCGCGGTCAATACGACGGCATCGCGGCATTCGACGACCTGATCGGGTTCTTCAAGCGGCTGCCCAACCCCGACAAGCAGTTCACCGTGATGGCAGGCGTCTCGCACGCGAGCTTCCAGCAGAAAAACTATCTCACCGCCTACGCCGTCCTGCTCGACTGGTTCACGCGCCCGGCGCCGGTGTACGTCGGGCCGGCGGACTGACCGACCCGGGCGCAGGCGGCGGATCGGGCCGCGCCGGCAGGCGTAGAATGCGCGGCATCGGCTGCCCCGACGCCCCATGATCGCTTGAATCATCCGCTTGTACCCACTCATCACGCCGAAACCGATCGCCTGGCGATGCTTCGATCGATGACGCCGCCACGGCCTTCTTCCCGGCACGGAATCGCTTCACCGCAATTCCTTCGTTATGCGCTTGCCGGAGCGGCGGGCACCGCGGTGCACTACGCCGTGCTCATCGTGCTCGTGCAGCTCGCGTCGATCGGCGCGGTGGCGGCAACGACCGCCGGCGCGGTCTCCGGGGCGCTCGTCAACTACCGGCTCAATCACCGTTTTACGTTCGAAAGCGAGCAGCCGCACAAACATGCGCTGCCGCGCTTCGCGCTGGTCGCCGTGCTCTGCATCGCGATCAACGCCGCGGTGGTCGCGATGCTGCTGCCGTGGGTTGCACCCTATTACCTGCTCGCGCAGGTGGCCGCCACCGGCGTGGTGCTGATCAGCGGCTACCTGGTCAACCGGACATGGACGTTCTGACCCCCGTCGCGCGACAGGGCGCGGCCAGCGTGGTGCCGCCTCAGGCGCGCGGCTCTTTGTCGGTCGTCGTGCCCGTATACAACGAAGCCGCGGTGCTTCCGGAGCTGCATCGCCGGCTTTCGGCCGCGCTCGACGCGCTCGATGCACCCGCGGAGATCATCTACGTCGACGATGGAAGCCGGGATGAAAGCGGCGTGATACTTGTCGACCTGCATGCCTCCGACCCGCGCGTAGCACTGGTCGCACTGTCGCGCAATTTCGGCAAGGAAGTGGCGATGACCGCAGGCATCGACCACGCGCAGGGCGACGCGGTGATCGTGATGGATGCCGATCTCCAGGATCCCCCCGAGCTGATCGCCGACATGGTGCGTGCGTGGCGCGAGGGCGCCGACGTCGTCGTCATGCGGCGCGCGTTTCGCGCCAACGAAAGCTGGCTCAAGCGCACCACCGCCAAGGCTTTTTATCGCGTGATCGGCCGTCTCTCTGAAATCGACATTCCCGAGGACGTGGGCGACTTCCGGCTACTTTCGCGCAGCGCGGTCGCCGCATTCCGGCGGCTCCCCGAGCGCAGCCGCTTCATGAAGGGCCTGTTCGCCTGGATCGGTTTTCCGACGCGCGAGCTGGTCTACGACCGCGACGGCCGCTTCGCCGGCGAGACCAAGTGGAATTACTGGAAGCTGTGGAACTTCGCGCTGGAGGGCATCACGTCGTTCTCGGCGACCCCTCTCAAGATTGCCAGCTACGTGGGGGTCCTCACCGCGCTGGTGGCGTTCACCTATGGCATCTTCGTCATTGTCGACACGCTCGTGTACGGCAACCCTGTGCGCGGCTATCCGACGCTGGTCGTGCTGGTGCTGTTCCTGGGCGGGCTTCAGCTCATGGCGCTGGGCATCATCGGCGAATATCTCGCGCGCATGTTCGTCGAGGTCAAGCAGCGGCCGCTGTATCTGGTCGCGCAGTGGTCGCCGGCGTCGGAGCCGGTCATGGCTGGGCGGGTCAAGGCCACCGACGGCCCCGCCCTCAGCGCACCTCCTCGATCGTAGCCGGCGGCTCGGCCACGCCGCCCAGCCACGGTCCATCGCCAGACGGTCGATGGCGCGCGCATGCCCGCCTGACGTGTTTTGCCACCGGGCATATAGCCGACTCTTGACGAACCCCGCCGGTCCCATGCTATTGTCATATCTCGTCCATCTACCGGTAACGTTCGATGCGCGTCAGGACTCTCGTCACCCACCGCGAGTATTACGGCATGGACGCCATGGCGTTGCGTGCCGCCACCGGCCGCGTGCTCGCGCGCCTCGCCGGCGTCTCTCCCGAAGAAGCGCAGCTTTCAGGCCGCAATCTGCGCCATGATTTCGCTGTTCACGGATCCAAGGGATCGCGTCTGGTCGGCGAGCTGGTGGCCGACGGTCTCCTGGAGGCCGACGAGACGCGCGACGAGTACCGCATCACCGGACGTTTTCTCGAATTCGCAACGGCGCGCGTCGTCGATCCGTTGCCGCGCGAGCGCGCGCGCAGCATCGTCGCGCGCGCTGCTGCGCTCGCGCAGCGCATCAACACCGACTGGACGCGCAACCCTCTGCAGATCGAAATGCTCGCACCGTTCGGCAGCTTCATGAGCCGCGACCCCGAGCTCGACGAGCTCTCGCTCGGCATACTGGTCGTCTCGCGGGCGTGGAATCGGCGCACGCGCTGGGGACACATGCAGTCCACCGCCGACGGCGCGCGCCAGATGCGCGAAGCGTTCCGAGCGCTCAGCTCGTTCGTGCAGGTGAAAATGGTGAACGAGCCGGGCCAGCTGCCGCGCCCCTTCGCGGTCGCGTTCCAGGAGCTCTAACCCCCCGCGGTCGAGCGCCGCGGCGGCACTTGTCGAAGTGCTGCGGCGGCGCCTATGCTGCGGCTGGCGGCCGCTCCGGCCGGCTCGATGTCCATGCATGATCCATCACCTTCATAACGTCCTCAACGGCGAGGAATTGCGCCAGCTGCGAGAGCTGGCCACGCGCGTACGATGGAGCGACGGCCGCGCAGCGCCGGTTCGATCGCCGCGCCGCAAAAACACAACAACGAAGCGTCTGACGATACGCCGGAGGCGCGGGCGGCGTCCGACATCGGGCTCAAGGCACTGCGGCGCCATCCGATGTTCTTCAACGCCGCACTGCCGGCGATCATGAGTCCGCTGATGATGAATCGCTACGTCGAAGGCATGGACTACGGTGACCACTCCGACGCGGCGATCCTGGGCGGGACGACGCCGATGCGCGCCGACCTGTCGGCGACGATGTTCATCACCGATCCCGGCGACTACGCCGGCGGCGAGCTGATCGCTCAAGGCATCCCCGGAGGATTTCGCGCGAAGCTGCCGGCCGGTGACATGGTGCTCTATCCCCGACACCGTGCACCGCGTCACGCCGGTGACGCGCGGTACCCGCATCGCGATCGTGTTCTGGACGCAAAGCATGGTCCGTGACCTCGCGCAGCGCACGCTCCTGTTCAACCTCGTGCAAACGCTGAACGCTCTGGAGCAGCCTCTGGCCAAGACTCCCGAGATCACGCAGCTGTATGCGTGCTACTACAACCTGCTGCGGATGTGGGCGACGCCGTGAGCGCTGGGGCCGCGCGCGGCGACGCGAGGACGTCGTCTGCGAGCGGAGAACTGCCACCGCCTGGCGACGCTTTGCGGGCGGCGTACGACGCGCTGCCGTATCACAGCCTGCCCTTCGCGCAATCGCATCCGGACCGACTGGCCACGGTGGCGAAGCTGTTCGGCGCTTCGCCGGCGCCGATCGATGCTTGCCGCGTGCTCGAGATCGGCTGCGCTTCCGGCGGCAATCTCATTCCCATGGCCGCGACGCTGCCGCATTCGCGCTTCGTCGGTGTCGATCTGTCGCCGGTGCAAGTGGCGCAGGGCATCGCCGATATCGCAGCATTGCGATTGCCAAATATCGAACTGGTGCAGGCCGACCTGCGGTCATTCGAACGCGACGACGAGCGCTTCGACTACATCATCGCGCACGGCGTCCTGTCGTGGGTGCCGCCGGAGGTCCAGGAGCGCGTCTTCGAGGTGTGCGCCCGGATGCTGGCGCCGCACGGCGTGGCCTACATCAGCTACAACACGCTGCCCGGCTGGCAGACGCGCGGCGCAGTGCGCGACGCGATGCGCTACCACGTGCGCCGCTTCGGCGACCCCGCGACGCAGGTAGTGCAGGCACGCGCGCTGCTCGATTTCCTCGCGGAATCGCTGCAGTCCGACCAGACCGCCTACGCGACTGCGCTTCGCGACGAGGCCGCGCGCCTGCGCCAGCAGCCGGATTTCTACATCTTCCACGACCATCTCGAGGCGGTGAATCAGCCTTTCTACTTCCACGAGTTCATGGAGCGCGCCACCAGGCGCGGCCTGCGCTACCTGGGAGAAGCCGAGATGAAGGCGATGCTCACGCACGACCTCGCGCCCAACGCGAGCGCAATGCTTGCGCGCCTCGCGCCTGATCTGCTGCAGCGCGAGCAATTCCTCGACTTCCTGCGCAACCAGACATTCAGGCAGACGCTGCTCGTGCGGCAGGATGTCGCGCTTCATCGCTCGCTCTCACCCGATCGGCTGTTCGGCATGCACGTCGCGACGCGTGCCACCGCGCATCCGTCGACCGACGCCGCTGGAAAGCAGGGCGTCGAGTTTCGCTCGGCCGAAGGAAGCGCGCTCCACACGCGTCGGGCGCTGACCCAGGCCGCCATGGGCATACTCATCGAATGCTCGCCCGAGGCGATCGAGTTCGACGTGCTGTGCGCGACGGCGCGAAAGCGTATCGGCATCCCCGAGGTGCCCGCCGACGAGCGCGTCGCGCTCGCTTCCGACCTTTTGCAGGCCTTCGCCGTCGGCGTGGTCGAATTGAGAGCAATCGCATCGCCATTCACCGTCGAGATCGGCGAGCGCCCGCTGGGTAGCGCGGTAGCGCGGCTGCAATGCCAGCGTGGTGTACAGGTCGCCAACCTGCGCCATGAGTGGGTGACGCTCGACGACGACCAGCGGCGCGTCCTGGCGCTGCTCGACGGCGAGCGCTCGCAAGAGCGAGTGGCGGCCGCCGCCTGGAGCGATTCGAGCGCAGGCCCCACCAAAGCGCGCGTCGGCGCGACGCTCACCGCGCTCGCGCGCCAGGCGCTGATCGCCCGTTAGCGCGACCGCCTCGATGCGGGTCTATTCGAGCCTGATCTCGCCGTCGAATTCGACGTCGATGCCGAGCCCGTCGACGTGCAGCCTGACCCGCGCGGGAAACACCTCGCTGCCTTTGATCGAGCCCTTGGACGCGGCGGTGGCGACTGCCTGCTCGATCTCACGCTGGGAGTTGATGCCGACCATCTTTAGAAATTTGCGTATGCTCAGATTGAAGGTTTCCTGGTCCATGGGCGTTCTCCTGGTGAATTCGAGCGCACGTCGGTCGCGCGTGCGCGTCGACGGCGTCCCCCGACCCCGGACTCCGTCGACCCCGTATTATGACGCGGCGAGCCGACCCCCACCGACAGGAGACTTCGAATGAGCACATTTCGCGTGGGTCTGACCCGCGACATTCTCGATGCACGCGGCGACCCCGCTTTCGGACGCCGCGCGCTCGCCATCCTCGACGAGGCGCCGGATGTCGAGTGGGAATACTTGCCCAAGGTCGTCTCGGAGATCGATCCGGATCACGCCGCGCGTTACGACGCGCTCTACGTCAACATCGCGCGCGTTCCGGCTTCTGCGGTGGCCAGGCCTGACTGTCGGCTGCGCGTGGTGGCGCGTCACGGCGTTGGCTACGACTCGGTCGACATTCCGGCGATGTCGCGTGCCGGCGTCGTGGTGACCCATACGCCATCGTCGATGCCGCGCCCGGTGGCGACCACGGCGCTGACCTTCGTGCTGGCACTGGCCGGCAGGCTTATGCTCAAGGATCGGCTCACGCGCAACGGCCGCTGGAACGAGCGCATGGACAACATGGGACGTGGCCTCACCGGACGGACACTCGGCGTCGTCGGTGCCGGGCGCATCGGCATGGAGCTGCTGCGCATGGCGCGCACCTTCGACTGAAGCTGATCGCCGCGGATCCCTACGCCAACGACATCGAACTGGGCTATGCTAGGCGCGCGCAAAGTCGCGCTCGACGAGCTCATGCGCGAATCCGATTTCGTGATCGTCTGCTGTCTGCTCGATGCGCGCACCCGCCACCTGATCGGCGCGACCGAGCTGGCCCTGATGCGGCCCGACGCGTATTTCATCAACGTCGCCCGTGGCCCGATCGTCGACGAGAAGGCGCTGATCGACACGCTCGCCGCCGGCCGCATCGCCGGTGCCGCGCTCGACGTGTTCGAACAGGAACCGGTCGATCCTGCCAATCCGCTGCTCAAGATGGACAACGTGATCGTCACGCCGCATTCGCTGTGCTGGACCGACGAATGCTTCCACAACATGGCGTCGACCGGACTCAGGAGCATCGTCGACGCGCTGGCCGGGCGAAAGCCCGAATACATCGTCAATCGCGATGTGCTCGCGCATCCACGCGTGAAAGCGTGGCTTTCGGCATAGCGCCGAGACAGGGACACCCGGCCGCGCGCAGGAGAGGGTTGCCCGGCCATTATGATATTGGCATAATCGGGCATGGCGAATAAAGGGCCTACGCAGGTGCTCGTGTCGCTCGCGCAGCTACCCGTGTTCGCGATCGTGGCCGTTTCGACCATGGCCTGCGCATCGGACGCGATTTCGGTGCGGCCCATGTTCCCGGCTAACAATGTCTGGAACGTGCCGATCGATACGCTGCCGCTTGATGTCAACTCGGCGGCGTACGTCAATACCATCGGCGCGACGCGCAGCGCGCACGCCGATTTTGGCACCGTGTACGCCGGCGCGCCGAACGGCATTCCCTTCGTGGTCGTCACCTCGGCGCAACCGAAAGTGGCGGTCAGCTTCGACTACGCCCCGGAAAGCGATCCGGGGCCTTACCCCATCCCCCCGGACGCGCCGATCGAGGGCGGCTCGCAGAGCAGCGGCGATCGTCACGTGCTCATCGTCGATCGCGACGCGGGCAAGCTCTACGAGCTCTTCGCCGCATACCCCAACGGCGACGGCACCTGGCACGCGGGATCGGGCGCGGTGTTCAATCTCGACAGCAACGCACTGCGTCCTTCGACCTGGACGTCGGCCGATGCCGCGGGATTGCCGATCCTGCCCGGGCTGGTGCGCTACGAGGAGGTCGTCGCCGGCGAGTTGCATCACGCGCTGCGCTTCACCGCTCCGCAAACGCGCAACAGCTTCATCTGGCCTGCACGCCACAAGGCGTCGAACCTTACCGGCATCGCCTACCCTCCGATGGGACAGCGCTTCCGGCTCAAACAGAGCGTCGACATCTCGAGCTTCGGACCCAACGTCAAGGTGATCCTGCGAGCGCTCAAGCGCTACGGAATGTTTCTCGCCGACAACGGCAGCTCGTGGTTCCTGAGCGGGGCCCCCGATCCGCGCTGGGACGACGACGAGCTGCACCAGCTTTCGCTGCTGCATGGCAGCGATTTCGAAGCGGTCGATGAATCTTCACTGATGGCGGATCCGAATTCCGGCGCAACCAATGTCGCGCCAGCCTCACCCGCGACTACGACGACGGCGGTCGAATATCATTGCTCCGCGTCCGACCTCTTCCTGATGACGGCGGATACCGCGCTGATCGCTGCGCTCGATCAGGCGTGCGTTGCCGGATGGCAGCGCACGGGCCAATCGATGAACGTTTACGCGGAGACGGTGCGCATCGACGCCCCGGGGACCAACGCCTGCCGGACGCGGGGTCACATCGGAAACGCAACGCGCGTTCCGACCTGCGACGCTTCGCTTCACCGACTGCCGAATGTCTGGCCGCAGAATGCCGATGTGCCGCGGCCCGCGGTTCCCGATCCGGTCGACGGGAACTGCGCAGCGGGCAGCGTCGCGGTGTTCGGCGTCGTCGATCAGCGCCCCGGCCTCAACCATCGCTACACGACGTCGATGGCGCTACGCGATCAAATGCTCGCACTCGGTTGGAGCGCGGCTGGCAGCGGTGCACTCGGCGTCGCGATGTGCGCGCCGGGACCGTGAGACCCGATCGCGACGCGGCGCGCCGGATCTAATCGGCGGGCGCGCCCGACAGCGCCGCCGGCGCCACGGTAGGGTTGGCGCACTTGAGCGTGTTCACCCAGTACGGATTGGCCGCCCCATAGAACAGTGCAAGCTGCGCTTCTACCGCGGCGCCCGCGCGCCCCGCCGCGCGCATCATGCGCAAGCCCTCGCAATTGGCGCGCAGCTCGTCCTGGGTGGGAAGTGTAGCGTGCGCGCATTCGTGAAAGAAGATCAGGTCGTGCACCGCGGGCGGCAGGCTTGCGAGCTTGGCGGCGTTCCATGTGATGGTATAGCCCGCGCCGCCAGGACCGCGCTCGGTCGTGGCGGTGTAGTTGAGCTTGACCACCCGACTATCGGACGCGCCGTCGACCTCGGTGACCTGACGCCCGCTTGCCGAGCAGGTCGTGGCCGTGCCGTCGCTGAAGGTGAAAGCGGCGACCTTGCCTACGAACAGGCAGCACGTCAATGCGAGCGCGATGGATTTCAACGCGACCCGCTCGAGTCAGACATCGATAGGTCCGATTTCAGCGCGTCGGTACATAACCGTTCTTGCCGATGTTGATACGCTGTGCGAACAGAACTCCATCCGCGCGGGGCTCGGCGAAAACCAGCACGTGCGCACCCGGTACCAGCGCCGACCTGGTCGCCGGCTCGATCAACTCCACCGGCGTGCCCGGCGCCACTGTGACCACCTGCTCGCCGCCGGCGTAAGTCAACTTGAGCTTGAGTCCTTCCTTCCCGGACGCCGCTTCCGAGGCGACGGTTGCATTGGTCATCGTGCTTTTGGACGCGATGGCGCGCGTTGAGCCGCTCACCGTCGCGTTGGTCATGGTGCTTCCGGGCGCGCCGACCATGGGTCGGTGGCCTTCGCCCGTCCCGCGCATCGACTCGGGGAAGATGCGCACCTCGACCGCGGTGAGCGTTCCGTCGGGGCCCGGGACCGCGGTCGTGGCGATGAATGCACCCGGCACGATGCTCTCGAGGGTCGATGCGGACCGTGCGGTCACGCGCGTCGAATCGTCCACCATCACCTGCACCGTGTTGCCCGCGTGCGAGCGCAACTGCAGCGCGTTCGCATCGGCCGTGACCACGTCCGCCTCGATGCGCTGCGCCTGCGCCAAGACGCTTGATGTGGCAAGGGAGCCGCTCAATAACAGGGCGGCAGCCATCGTCGACTTGTACATGGTCTTGCCTCCGGGTCTAGTTTATGGCGCGTCCTCGCGTAATGTTAACGCAACGCTGCATCCGTTTCGGAGGTGATCGCGTATCCAGAGCTAGATGCCTGTTTCAGGCCAGATCGCAACGGTATGATCTGACGCAGGGCTCGCCTTCGGCCCTTTTATCCAAGACGCCATGTCGCCACTGCTCGCTGCGTTCGTCGCCGCCCTCCTCGTGTTTTGTGTAGGCGATTTTTTGTGGCTTGGATATCTTGCCAAGGATTTCTACCAGGCGCAGATCGGTCCGCTGCTTCTGGACACGCCCAAGTGGGCGGCGGCCGCGTTGTTCTACCCGCTGTACGTCGCCGGCATGGTGTTCTTTTGCGTCGAGCCGAGTGTCGCGCAGGGTGGCTGGGTGCGGCCTGCGGTGCTCGGCGCGCTGCTCGGACTGCTTGCCTACGCGACCTACGATCTCTCCAACCTCGCCACGCTCAAGGGCTGGACGGTCAGCTTCGTCATCGTCGATGTGCTCTGGGGCATGGCGATCACTGCGGCGGCGTCGACCGCGGGGTACTTCGCCGCACGCGCATTCTAGGATGATACGGCGAGCACGATGACTCAACGCTGCGTGTTCGTCACTGGCGCGACCGGCTATGTAGGACGCGCCCTTATCGCTCGCCTCGTCGAACGTGGCATTCGCATACGAGCGCTGGCGCGGGCCGCTTCGGTACCGCTGCTGCCTCCGGGGACGAGCGCGGTCGTGGGCGACGCGCTCGATGCCGCCAGCTATGCGGACGCGATCGCGCCCGCGGATACGCTGGTCCATCTCGTCGGCACCCCGCACCCGAACGCGCGCAAGGCGCGTCAATTTCTCGAGGTCGATCTCGCGTCGATCCGGGAGGCGTGTGCGGCGGCAAGGCACGCCCGCGTCGCGCATCTTGTCTACGTGAGCGTTGCGCAGCCGGCACCGGTGATGCAGGCCTACATCAGCGCGCGACGCGAGGGCGAGGCGCTGGTCCGCGCGACCGGCATCGACAGCACCATCGTGCGCCCGTGGTACGTCGTCGGCCCAGGTCATCGCTGGCCGCTGCTGCTCTGCCCGCTTTACGCACTGTTCGAGCGTATCCCGGCGACACGCGATTCGGCGCGCCGCCTCGGGCTGGTCAGCCTCGCGCAAATGGTGGCAGCGCTGCTGTTCGCGATCGAGCATCGGCCTTCCGGCTTGCGCGTGGTCGACGTGCCCGGAATTCGCGAGTGCGCGCCGTGATCAAGGCCCTCGGCCGTACGCAACGCTGGATCGGCTTTGTCGACGGCGGCGTGCTGCTCAGCACCCGCTGCGCACCGACGAGATCATCGCCGCGGTGAAGGAGCCGATCCCGATCGCGCGCTTGCGGACCGCCTGGTCGTGATCGAAGGCGCCGGTCACAACGACATCCAACGCTTCCGGCCTATACCGACATTCTTGCAGCGCGCCTGTCGAGCGTGGTCGCCTATTAGGCGTCCGGTTCGCCGGGTTGCGGGGGGCGCCCCGACGGCATAGCATGCATTCTTTGGCAACGGGAGGCAGACATGGTCCAACGACCGATAGGGCTTGCCGGAGTCGCCGGACTTTCGCTGGCGTTGCTCGGACCGGCCGCGCAGGCCGTCACCTGCGACATCGTCATCGATCGCAGCGGCGCAGTCGTCTACCAGGATGTGGTTCCACCGGTGGACATGTCGGAACGCGGCGCGGTCGCTCGCGACCGGATGCGCCAGCGTGGCGAACAGCTCATGATCATCGATGCCGACCAGTGCCCGCGTCTGGTGTTCTCGACGATCACCGGCGCCGCGAGCGTCGAGGAAATCGTGGCGGGAATGCGCCCCTACATCGGAGTCTCGGGCGGCATGGGCTTGAGCTCGCGCCCGGGCGCGAGCGGAAGCATCTCCGGCGGTCCGACGAGCGCCCCCGGAGTGCAACCGATCAGCGTGCCACCAGACAAACGCTAGTACTACACGCGCCTTCCCGTTTCGAGCTCCGCATGCAGCGGCCGTCGGCGACGACCGCC
Organism: uncultured beta proteobacterium; assembly: GCA_963816915.1. Classification (GTDB taxonomy): domain Bacteria; phylum Pseudomonadota; class Gammaproteobacteria; order Burkholderiales; family Casimicrobiaceae; genus PALSA-1003. The sequence goes on along the minus strand of CAWFMK010000001.1, from coordinate 69,926 downwards.
GCTGACAGCGCCGGCATCTCGGACCGCGTGGTGACCGTGCATTGCGCGACGGTCTACACGCAGCCTCAAACGCGCCTCAGGCCTCGTACTTGAAAGACAGCGCCACGCGCGCGCGGTAGGCGATGACCTTGCCGCCGTCGATCTTCACGTCCAGTTTGACGACGTCGGCGATACGTAGATCGCGCAGCGAAGTCGACGCGGTCGCGACGGCACTTTTTACGGCCTCCTCCCATGAGACAGCACTGGTGCCGACGACCTCGGTGATGCGATAGACGCTGTCGGCGCTTGCGCTTTTTCTGCTTTTCGATTTCGCCACGTTCATTCCTCCTTAGGAAATTGACTGCGCGCGAAGAGCGCGCGATGGCGTTCCGGCACGCACTACACTCGCGCCGGCACGGTGATGCCCTCATTGCCAAGATGAATTTCGCGGAAGTGCGCGTACGAATTCTGCAAATCCAACTTGATCGCTCCCGACGCTTTGGTGCGACCGCTTGCGCACTCCGCGAGGCGGTATTCGAAGCCGTGCGGCAGATCGATCCGCACGCGATGTTCGGCACCGGTGACCGAATTGCGGATGGGCTCGCCGGTCGATTCAACGATGCCCGGAACGACGAGCTCGGCGCTGCGTGCTTCGAATCCCATTTCCAGTCGAATCGGCGAGAAAATCGGCTCGAACTTTTTCGTGCACATCGCCGCGTAGACCCACCACATCGTCGCCATGTCCTTGGTGTGCTCGCCCGACATGATCCTGACCAGCCCATCACGCTGTTTAGGGTCGGCACGCTCATCGATGATGAGCTGCATGCTGCCGTTGCCGAGATGAACGGGGCCGGGCCACTGATAGAGCGCGACGGTGCGCAGCCCGTCGAGCTTCACATGGCCAAAATTACCGCGCTCGATCTGCAGGCCATTCATGGCCTCCCAGAATCCCTTGGTCGGCGAAGCGTTCAACTGGCACGGACAACCGTAGGCGCAGTTGCAATTGATGAATTCCTTGCCGTCGATCTTCCATTCGATCATAGCCAAGGGTTCTCCTCGTGGGCTTGCTCGCCGCGCGCGACGTCGATGCCATTTGTATTCCGCGCGCCGCGGCTTGTCAATGCGTCGGATTCACGCGGTATCGGCGCGGCGTCGGAAGGCGAAGCGATGATCGATTCTTTCTAGCCGCGCTCTTCCCAGTCGACCTTCGGCACGGTGGACGCGATCAGTGCGCCGCATGCGCTGATTGCGGCCAGCACCGCGAAGATCACGCGATATGCGGAATCGAGATGCGTAGCGACGACGGCGCGCTGCTCGGCCGTCAGTCGGGCGATGGACGCTGGACCTTCCTCGATCACCTGCCGCAGCACCCCCTGCGCGTCATCGGAGCCGCCGATGGCCGCAAACAGCAGGGCCCCAGTGATGGCGACGCCAAGCGCACCGCCGATCGACCTGCAGACCGAGATCGAAGCGGTTGCGGTACCGAGCGCGTCGCGCCCTGCAGCTAGCTGTACAGTGACTTGCGTTGGCGGCATCACCGTGCCCAGCCCCACGCCGACGAACATGGTCAGCGCCATGATCACCGGCGTCGGCGCGCGGCTCACGCTTGCCGCGAGAGCGGCGAAGGCGAACGTGGCGAGCGTGAGTCCGACGCGCGGGTAGATGTTGACGTGGCCGGTGCGCGTGATCAGCTGACCGACGATCGCCGACGTGACCACCATCGACAGCGTGATCGGGAGCAGCAGCACACCGGATTGCCCGATGCGAAGGCCACGTCCGAGCTGAAGGTACAGCGGCAGGTACAGGATGGTCGAGAAAAGCGCCGCCGCGAAGCACACGACGAGCGCGTCCGAGCGCGCGATCGCCGGCACGCGCAGGAAGCGGATGGGGATCAGCGGATCCTCTGCGCGGCGCTCCCACCAGCCCAGCAGCACGAGACCCGCGACCGCCACGACCGTGAGCGTAACGAGCCACGGTGAGGTCCAGGCCAGCCGATGTCCCCCCGAGGTGAGCACGAAAAGCAGCAGCGGGATCGCAGTGCAGAACAGGATCGCGCCGACGAAGTCTGGACGAAACCGACCGCGCTTCGGGCTCGCCGAAAGCGGGATGCGCAGCGCGAGCACCGCCGCGAGCAATCCCAGCGGAATGTTGATCATGAACACCGCGCGCCAGCTCAGGTGCTCCGTGAGGTAGGCGCCGAGCACCGGACCCGACGTGCTGGCGAGCGCGAACACGGTCGCAAAGTAGCCCGAAAAGCGACCGCGCTCGCGCGGAGACACGTGCTCCCCGATCAGCGCCTGCGCGAGCGTCATGAGCCCGCCGCCGCCGAGCCCCTGCAGCGCACGGGCGATGATGAGCGCGAGCAGGTTTGGCGCGAGCGCGCACGCCACCGACGCGGCGGTGAATATCGAAAGCGCGGCGAGCAGCATGCGCCGGCGCCCGAAGCGATCACCGAGATGGCCATACAGCGGCGCGCCGATGGTAGCGGTGAGCAGATACGCGACCACGACCCAGGACAGGTCGGCGAGGCCGCCCAACGAGCTGGCGATGGTCGGCAGCGCGCTGGCCAGAATGGTCTGATCGGCCGCAGCCAGGAACATCGCCACCATCACGCCCGGGAACACGCGCAGGAACGCCTGTCGGCTCATCGCACGTTGTGCGACGCGCGCGTGATCTGCGGGAGTGCTTTCGGATGACATGCGAAATGGCGTTGCGAGCTGCGGGGGCGAGCGCAACCCGATGTTAGCAGAGCCGATGTTCTGATCCGGAGCCACGATGCCCTGTGAATCAACTCGCCGACGCGCCATAATGCGGCAGCGCTCGACCCTTCCGATGGATTTCCCCGATACGACGCTCGACCAGCTGATGCGCAGCGCGCGCGCTGCGGCGCAGAGTGCGTACGCGCCGTACAGCGGCTTTGCAGTCGGCGCTGCGGTGCTCGCCAGCGATGGCAAGGTCCACGTCGGGGCCAACGTCGAGAACGCGTCGTACGGGTTGTCGATGTGCGCGGAACGCGTCGCCATCTTCAACGCCGTGGCGCAGGGGATGAAGGACATCGCCGCGATCGCGATTTATACACCGACCGCGCAACCCACCCCACCCTGTGGCGCATGCCGGCAGGTAATCGCCGAGTTCGGAGCCGACGCGCTGGTCGTGTGCTGCAACGACGACGAGCGTGGCAGCCGTCGCTTTCGGCTGCGCGAGCTGCTTCCAGAGGCATTCGGCCGCGGCCATCTCTGAGGTTTGCACATCGCGTTACAATCGCGTGCGCATTTCGCGCCGCCCAAGGAGGACTGTCGATGAATGCTTCGAAGATCGCCGTGGTTACCGGCGCTGGCAGCGGCATCGGCCGCGCCGCTGCGCTCGCGCTGCTGGGCGAGGGCTACAAGGTCGCGCTCGCGGGACGCCGCCGCGATGCGCTCGATGAGACGATGAAGTTGGCGGGGGACCGCGCGGGCAACGCGCTGGCCGTCGTCACCGATGTAAGCAATCCCGAATCCGTCGCCGCGCTGTTCGACGCGGTGAAGCAAGCATACGGCCGACTCGACGTGCTCTTCAACAATGCCGGCATCGGCGCGCCTGCGGTCAATCTCGAGGATCTCACCTTCGAGCAGTGGCGCGCAGTGGTCGACATCAACCTCACCGGCGCTTTTCTTTGCACGCAGGCGGCGATGCGCATCATGAAGGCACAGCAGCCGCGTGGCGGACGCATCATCAACAACGGGTCGATCTCGGCACACGCGCCGCGTCCCAATTCAGCGCCGTACACCTCGACCAAGCACGCGATCACCGGCCTTACCAAGTCGACTTCGCTGGACGGACGCAAGTACGACATCGCGTGTGGTCAGATCGATATCGGCAACGCGTCGACGGAATTGGCTGCGCGCATGGCCAAGGGCGTTCCCCAGGCCAATGGGCAGGTCGCTGTGGAACCGCTGATGGATGTGGCGCATGTCGCCAGCGCGGTGAGGTACATGGCGAGCCTTCCTCTCGACGCCAACGTGCAGTTTCTCACCATCATGGCGACCAAGATGCCCTTCGTCGGCCGCGGCTGAGCCGCGCGCGCTACTGTCCGTGCTCGTTGCTGACCCCACTCGGACACTGCGGAACGGTGCCCCAGCGCCCATCGCAATATTCGCGGCGAACGCGCTGGTCGCAGACGATTCGGTCGAACAGTCCGCCCGTCGCGCAGCGCGCCAGCGCTTCGCGCATCTGTTGCATGGGATCGACGGGCGTCGGCACCTGTACCACCGGCGCAGGCACGACCTTGGGCGCGATCGCATAGATGACTTGCGGCGCAGGATCGGGCCCCGGCGGCACCGCGTCGGGGATCGGCGTCTTCGCGCGGTTGACACGCTTGCGGGGTTCGGGTTTCGCGACCGGCTCGGAGGTGCTGGAAGCATGCTCGGGAATGCTGGTTTGCGAGACGGACTTGGGGGCGAGACCGGCGGGCACCATCGAAGGCGCGACGGGCGTGCGAGCCGGAGCAGGCGGGACCTCGGCCACTTGCGGGGCGTCGGCACCGCGCTCATGCAAGCGGTGGTAGGCGATGAAGGCCGCGAGCAGCGTTACTCCGGCGATGGCTGCACCCAGGAACGCGCGATCGAGGCGCCGTGCGCGGCTTGGCTCGGGGGGCGCTGGGTCGACCGGCTTGCTGGTCAGCCCGCGCTCGGCGCTTCGACGCGCGGTGGCCGCGATGGATTGGCTTGGACGTAGCAGCGGCCGCCCCCCGCAGGCAGCCGCTGCGAGCAGCGGTTGCGTCACGGTCGCCGCGAATGCCCTTTTACGCGCAGAACTGCAGTCTGCGCACAATTTGGCGCCAGGAAGCCCAGCGCGCCCGCAAATAAGACATTTCATGATGACGTCTCGGCGGATGGCTTGCGTTGAGGTATGGCTGTGTCCCAAACCTCGTTATGATGGAAGCATAATAGCGCGATTTCCGCGTTTGGCGAAGAACTCCTTTTACGAGCGCTGGCCTTCTTGGTGCCGTTGCCTGCATGCTACAGCATGCACATCTGCTGGGTATAGGCACGAAAATCGCTTTCTCAGCTTCAAATGGGGCCTTTGCAAAGGTGAATCGTGTCTACTAGCGCCCCGCTCGAGGTCGATAACGCTCCCGCCCGCGCGCCTTCCGCGACCGGAGAAGACGCGCGCTTGCCGACGCTGCTCATGCTTGCGCACAAGCTCGCACGAACGGGCGACCCGAAGCGTGCCCTGAGCGTCGGGCTGGAAGCGCTCGAGATCGCGCAGCGCGAGGACGATGCGCATGCCCGCGCACAGGCCGTGGAAGCTGTCGCCGATGCACAGCTGGCGACTTTCGCGTACGCCGACGCCCTCGCGCGCCATCTGGAGGCGCTTGCGCTGTGGCGAACTCTCAACGATGTGCACGGGCAGGTGCGTGCCCTGCGCGGGATCGCCACCGTCGAGCTCTACGTCGGCGATTATGTGCGCGCGCTCAGCCGCTTCGAAGAAGCGCTGTCGCTGCTGCATACGCAACAAGACACAGCCCTCGAAGCGGGTGTCTTTCACGGGCTGGGAATGGTCTACTCGCGTCTGGGTGAGCTCGACAAGGCGCGCGAATTCCACGAGCTCGCGCTTTCACGGCGGCGGCAGCTCGATGATCGCGCCGGCGTCGCAGCGAGCCTCAACAGCCTTGGCGTCCTCTGCCTGCGCGTCGGCGAATCGCAGCGAACGAGCGCGCCCGACGGTGTGGCCGCGGAATTCCACCGCGCGAGACAGTATTTCGACGAATCGGTCGCGCTGGCCACCGAAGTCGGCGACCTGCATCTGCAGGCGCTGGCACTGGGTAACATCGGCAGCGCGGTCGCGTTTCTCGGGGATATCGAGCAGGCGATGGCGCTTTTCGAGCGGCAGCTTCAAACCGTGCGATCGATGGACGATCGCATGAACGAAGCTCTGTGCCTGGTCAACATCGGCGAGGCATTGCGGCTGTGCGGTCGCCCGGAGGCGGCGATCGAGCCGTTGCAGCGCGCGCTGTCGATCGGTGAAGAGCTCGACAACAAGATCAGGGTCATGCGCGCCCACCTCGAGCTCTCGGCGTGTCGCGAAGCGCAGGGTGACATGGCGGAGGCGCTTGCGCATTTCAAGAAATATCATGCGCTCGACCAGCACATGCGCTCTGAGGAAGCGGAGGCGAAGGCGCGCGACCTGCTGGTGCAGATCGCCGTGCGCAAGGTGCGCGAGGAGGCCGAAAAATACCGCGCCGAGCGCGACCATCTCGCCGAAGTCAACGTGCAGCTTTCCGAAGCCGCGCACATCGACGCGCTGACCGGGCTGGCCAACCGCCGCTATCTCGACGCCAATTTGGACCGAATGTTCGACGAGCTTCGCGGCGCGCGGCGCAATTTCAGCGTCGCACTGGCCGACATCGACCACTTCAAGGCGATCAACGACCGCTTTTCACACGTGGTGGGCGACGAGGTGCTGCGCACTGTCGGACGCATCCTGCGTGCGGCGTGCCGGCCATCCGACGTGGCGGTGCGCTACGGCGGCGAGGAATTCGTGCTCGCGCTGCCCGACACCACGCTCGAGCAGGCGCATGCCGCATGCCAGCGGCTGCGCGCCGCGGTCGCCGGGCACCGCTGGGACACCATCCACGCCGGTCTCCAGGTCACCATCAGCATCGGCGTGACCATCGACCTCGAGTGCGCCGATGCGGTCGCGATGCTGAGCGACGCCGATCGCAAGCTCTACGAGGCGAAGCGGGCCGGACGCAACTGCGTGCGCTGACGCTCGCGTCAAAGACCGAGCGCGGCGCGCGCCGGACCACTCCAGCAGTCGGCGACGATCTTCTCGAAGCCGCGCGGCGTCGGGTGCAGCTCGTTCGCCCATTGCGCCGGTGAGAGCGTCCCTGCAGACCACACCAGCGCAACTGCTTGCGGCGCCACGGCAGCGATGAGCGAGTCGAGCGACAAGGTGAAATTGTCGATGAGGTCGCTCACGATCTCACGGCGCAGCCCGCCCAGCGGCGCGCCTGGCGTCGGGACGCGGTCATTGTCCATCGGCAGCTTGAGCCAGCTCTTGAGTCCGGCGAGCGTGCGCCCATCGGGAATCGCGTAATCGTAGTTGTGCACGAGCACGACGACGTCGGGACGCACCGCCGCCACTGCGGCCAGAATGATGCGATACGCGTGCTCAACCGCGGAGAAGACCGCCTGCGGCTGCAGCGGCCGATAGCACCCTGCAACGGTCGTCGCTGCGCTGCAGTCGGCCCGCAGGATCTTGTCATCGAGATCCCCGATGCCCGCGAAGTCGTTTCCACCCGCGATGATGCAGACTAGACGAATGCCAGGATACCAGACCAGCATCTTGCGAAAGTTCGCCAGCCACGAGCCGGTGCACAACTCATCGGCACGCGCGCCGCTCTCGCCGATCACGTAAATCGAAGGCTGCTCGAGCGCGTTGTACAGCGGCGTGACGAGATTGTTGAACGGGTAGTGGAACCAGGAATCACCGAGCGCGAGCACGTCGACCTGCTCGCCGCTGTCGAATAGCCTCGAGCTATCGTTCCAGTAAATGTGTCCCATCGCGCGTGCTCAGGCTGAGGGCCGTTGCGAACCCTGCTAGTTCCCGCGATCTCCGTAGACGCCCGTGGGGCACTGCGGAACCTTGCCCCAATAGCCTTCGCAGTATTGACGGCCGACGCTGGCGTTGCACGACAGGCGATCGAGTAATCCTTCGCGCGAACACACCTCGTACGCTTGCCGCATCAACTCCCAGCGGTCAACCTGCGGGGCAACGGGTGCGGGCGCGACCGCCGCCTGACGCGGCTGCAACGTCGTGCTCGGCGCAGGCGCGGCGGTGCTCGTCGGCGCGGCGTCGGATTTCGGCGGGGTCGCGGACTTGGTCGAGGTCGTTCTCGATTTGATGGCCGGCGCGGCTGCCTTGGACGCATCGGTGCTCGCGGCGTCGGTCGTCTTGGCATCGGCGGAGGCGGGAGCGCTCGACGCGGCCGGCTGCGCCGGCGACGTGTCGCTCGAGCCGGCGGTCGTGCTGGACGGAGTCATACTTGCCTTGGGCACTTCCGAGGGCTGCGCCATAGGCGCCGAGGGTGCGGGTGTACTGCTCGCTGCGGGCGTCTCCTTCAGCTCCGACGAGAACATCATCTTGTAGGCGACGAAGGTTCCGATGCCGACGACGACGAGCAGCGCCAGGATGCCGGCGATCAGACCGAGCTTCATCGGCGATGCGGGCGCAGGCGGTGGGATCGGTGCTGAAGTCGCGAGCGGCGGCGCGCGTGACAGCGTGCTGGCGCTGGCCGCCATGGTCTGTTCGGCCGCCGCCGGCGACGGCGAGTAAGCAGGCCGCGGCCCGGTGGCTGAAGCCGCCGCCGCGCGCGATGCGGGAGACACGGTCGGCGTGTTCAGCGGCGCGAATCCCGCGGCGGCGGGCGATGCGGCGATGATCGTGTTGCCGCACTGCACGCAAAATTTGGCGCCGGACTGGATCTCGTACCCGCACGTCGAGCATTTCATCGCAGTTCTCCCTTGCGTTCGAAGGCGCGGAATGCTTCCCTGGTCGGTCGGGCTGCCTGCCGCGCCGCGCTAGTGTAACGCTTGGGGGCGCGGGATTGCGACCTGTAGCCGCGCCTAGAGCCGCAATTCCCAGGTTTCCGCGACTAGGTTGCGGCCAAAGCTTCGGTGCGGCTCCGACGCGCGCTTTTCGAACCCCGCCCGCGCGTACAACTGACGCGCAACCGCGAGCTCGCTTTGCGTCCACAGCATGAGCTTGCGATAGCGCGCCGCGCGCGCGAAGCAGATGCATTCCTCGACGAGGCGCGCACCCAGTCCCAGGCCTCGCGCCGAAGGCTCGACGTAGAGCAAGCGCAGCTTCGCCACCGAGTTGGTCTTGCGCACCACGAAAACCGAGCCGACGATGTCGTCGCCGCGTGCCGCGATCCAGCAGCGCTCGCGCCCGCACCGGAAATGCTCGACGAAATCGGCGATGATTCGAGCGACCAGCGCCTCGAAGCGCGCATCGTAATCATATTCCTGCGCATACAGCTCACCGTGGCGATGCACGACCCATCCAAGGTCGCCGGGGAGCGGTTCGCGCAGCACGACTCGCGAGGTTTCGTCGATTTGCTCCGCAGGCTCGAGCAGTTGCTCGATGGTGCGCATCGAGGCAGTCAGCACTTCCTGGGCATGCGGAGCGAGCGCGCGCAGCAACGCCGCCGACTGCGCGTACGAGCGCGATTCGAGCGGCGCGAACGCCTTGCGACCGCGCGCAGTCAGAGACAGCAGCGTCTTGCGCCCGTCAGCAGTGGAGCGCTGCCGGCGCAGCCAGCCGCGCTGCGCAAACCCGCGCAGGATCCGGCTGAGATAGCCTTCGTCGAGTCCGAGCGCCAAGGCCAGCGCGCGTGCGTTCGCCGGCTTCTCGCGATCGGCATGCGCGAGCTCGTAGAGCACGCGCACTTCGCTGAGCGACAGGGAACTTTGCAGGTGGTGCTCGCCGAGCACACCGATCGCGCGCGTGTAGAAGCGGTTGAAGCGCCGCACCTGTGCGACGCGCGAATCGAGTCGAGTGTCGATCGATGCCATGCCCAGCCCTCGGACGGGCCGGCGCCCGCCTCGCCTCCAATTTCTGCAATTTGCTTGCTTTTGTCAAGCAATCGAGCGAAGCGCGGCGAGGCGCGCGGGTTTCCCTCCTCAGCCCACGTGCTCGCGAAGGAATTGCAGCGTGCGCTGGCGCGCCAGCGTAGCCGCGGCAGCATCGTAGGATGCGCGCTGGTCGCAGTTGAACCCGTGATCGGCGGCGTAGATATGCACCTCGACGTTGGGCTGTGCCGCAGCGAAGCGCTTCACGCCGTCGACCGGGATCGCGCTGTCGCGCTCGCCGAAGTGCGCCAGCACCGGGCAGCGCGGCATCTCGGCCCCCACCTCGAGCATGCCGCCTCCGTAATAGCACACCGCACAAGCGAAGCCGGAGAGCTTGCAGGCGCTCATCCAGGCGATGAAACCGCCCCAGCAGTAGCCTAGGACGGCGAACCTGCCGCTGGCGGCGATCGAATCGCGCGCCGCGCTGATGTCGCGCAGCGCGGCCTCGGTGGCAGCACGCGCCTTCAACTCGCGTCCGCGCGCGATGTCGGCCGGGGTGTAGCCGATATCGACGTTCTTCTCGATGCGGTCGAACAGCGCCGGCGCGACGGCGAGATAACCGTCCGACGCATAGCCGTCGCAGACGCTGCGTATGTGGCTGTTGACTCCGAAAATCTCCTGCGCGATGACGATGCCGCCGCGCGGCGTGCCCGCGGGATCCGCCCGGTAGGCCGAAAGCGTGAAGCCGTCGGATGCCTTAAGCTCGATGTTCCTGCCCATGATGTGCGCTCTCCGCAGTAGGTTGCGCCTGCGATCATACCGCTGGATGAGCTTCGCGCGTGCGCGGGGGTGCGTGGGATAATGAACCCCCGAAAGACCGTCGCCGAGGCACGCCGCATGGATACCAAGAAAGTCGCCGCGCTGGTGCGCGAACTGCTTGTCGAGATCGGCGAGGACCCCGACCGCGAGGGACTGCTGAAAACGCCCGAGCGCGTCGCCGCGGCGTACGAGTTCCTGTCATCGGGCTCCCGCACCGACGCCGCCAAACTGCTCAACGGCGCGGTGTTCACGCAGGAAACGAACAGCATGGTGATCGTCAAGAACATCGAGGTGTACAGCCTCTGCGAGCACCACATGCTTCCGTTTTTCGGACGCTGCCACATCGGCTACATCCCGAGCGGACGCGTGTTCGGCGTGTCCAAGCTCGCGCGCCTGGTCGACATGTACGCGCGCCGGCTCCAGCTGCAGGAGCGACTGACCGAGCAGATCTCGCAACAGGTGATGACGCTGATCGGCGCCAAGGGTGTCGGAGTGATGATCGAGGCGCGCCACCTGTGCATGATGATGCGCGGCGTCGAGAAGCAAAACTCGGTGATGATCACTTCTTCGGTCCTCGGGACCTTTCGCGAATCTACCGCCACGCGCGAAGAGTTCCTGAACCTGATCGGCAATCGCGCCACCTAGCAGCCGCATGCCTTCGCGTCCGGAGCCACACGCGCCGGGCGGCGGGTGCGAGCGCCGATGCACGCCTTCCTGAGCCTCGTCGGGCTGACCGCCCCGCTCTTCGTGCTGGTGTTCGTGGGTTACGCGCTCGCCAGTTGGGGGCGCTGGCCAAAGGAAGTTTCCGATGCGTTGACGCGATTCGTCTTTTCGGTGGCGATACCTGCGTTCCTGTTTCGATTGATGAGCGAATTCTGGAAGTTGCCACCAGTTGATGGTCGCCTGCTCATCGCATATTTCGGCGCGTGCCTGATCGTGTTCGTGCTCGGCAAATTCGTCGCGCAGCGCGTTTTTCGGCTGGACGGCGTGGGTCAATCGGTATTCGCGCTGGGCGGTATTTTTTCCAACAACGTGCTGCTCGGAGTGCCGCTTGCCAAGATCACTCTCGGCGAAGCCTCGATCCCGGTCGTCTCGCTGGTCCTGGTGTTCAATTCGCTGATCCTGTGGACGCTGGTGACCGTCTCGGTGGAATGGGCCCGGCACCGCTCGATGTCGTGGCGCGGGTACCTCTCCGCAGCCAAGGCGGTGGCGACCAATCCGGTGGTCGGTGGCATTCTGCTGGGCACCGCATGGGGCGCAACCGGCGTGGCGCTGCCTGGCGTGCTGGCGCAGACGCTGGAACTTGTCGGACAGGTCGCGGTCCCGCTGTCTCTGATCGCACTCGGCATGGGCCTCGCGCAATACAGCATCCGCGAAGGCTGGCGCGAGAGCGCGGCGATCTGCGCGATGAAACTCATGGTCCAGCCTGCGGTGGTGTTCGTGCTTGCCCGCGCGCTGGATTTGCCGCCGCTAGAAACGCAGGCCGTGGTGATGCTGGCCGCGCTGCCGGTGGGCGCCAACGTCTACCTCATGTCGCGTCAGTTCGAAACATTGGGTGGCCCGGTGGCGGCAAGCCTGGTGATCTCGACCGCGATTGCCGCGGCGTCAACACCGCTCATACTCGCGCTGAGCGCGCTGTCGTTCCGCTGATACGGAGCGCCTTCAGGGAACGCTCAATCAGCGCGACATCACCTGACGCTCTCCGGGCTTGAGCCCACCGCAGTCGGCGCTGATCCAGCGCGACTCGAGAACGATGTCGACCTTGCTCTCGTTGGCACCATTGCGCATCAGCATGTTCATCTTGCCGACGATGCGATCGGGCCCCGAGGCGCTGAATTCCGCGGTGCCGGTGGAACCGCCGCTGCACGCCATCCTGAGCTGAACGCGCTGAGCGGTGCGCTCGACCACGTTGCGCTGGCATCCCGCCGACGACGTGCTGCCGAAGGCCTCCCAACGCTCCAGCATGTCGGGGGTCATGCACATGCGGTCGCTTGAGATCACGGGTTTGCCGCCGTGGGGAGAAAGCGAGCGCTGCATTTTGGCACGCTCGTCCGCCGTCATTTTCGAATCGCGCGGACTGGACGGTGGCGCGGCTTCCATCACGATGGTCGACGACGTCTCCCACAGCCCAGGCTTGGCATTGGGCATCGCCGCTGCGGCGACATGGGACAGCGTCGTGGTCAACACAAGTGCGAAAGCTATACGCATGAGATTCTCCAAAGTCGAAGGCCGCCGGTAGCCTAAGCGGGCGCGCGACAGCCGGCAAGCGCTGCCGGGCCGGCGGTGGCGCATCGCCGACCAGCGTCGGATGTCATACTTTCCGGTCAAGCGTCCGGAGACGACCATGACTTCCTCGCCACGCCTCGCTGCCATCATCGGCGGCTGCCGCATTCCTTTCGCGCGCAGCAATACCGCGTATGTCGGCGCAAGCAATCTCGACCTGCTGTCGGCGGCGCTCACTGGCCTCGTCGAGCGCTTCGATCTTCGCGGCGCTCGGCTGGGAGAAGTGGCTGCCGGCGCCGTTATCAAGCATTCGCGCGACTGGAACCTGACCCGCGAAGCGGCGCTCAACAGCGGGCTCGATCCACACACGCCCGCGTACGACGTGCAGCGCGCGTGCGGTACGAGCCTCAGCGCGACCTTGCAGATCGCGCGGCGCATCGAATCGGGCGACATCGAGGCCGGCGTGGCCGGCGGCGTCGACACGACCAGCGAAGTGCCGATCGTGTACGGTCGCGCGCTCAACGCGATCGTGCTTGAAAGCGCCCGCGCGCGCACGCTCGCCGCGCGCCTCAAGCCGTGGCTGCGAGTGCGTCCACGCGATTTCAAGCCCGGGACGCCGGGCGTGGTCGAGCCGCGCACCGGCCTGTCGATGGGCGAGCACTGCGAGATCATGGCCAAGGAATGGAGCATCGGTCGCTCCGAGCAGGACGAGCTCGCGCTGGCGAGCCATCGACACGCCGCCGCGGCATGGAAAGCGGGCTTCTACGAAGGCATGGTCACTCCGTTCAACGGACTCGCCGCCGACAATACCGTTCGCGCCGACACCGACATTGCGAAGCTCGGCGCGCTCAAGCCGGTTTTCGACCGTAGCGCCACGGGGACGCTGACCGCGGGTAACAGCACTCCACTTACCGATGGCGCATCGTGCGTGCTCATCGCAAGCGAAGCATGGGCGCGCGAACGCGGGCTGCCGGTGCAGGCATTCATCACGCACGGCGCGTCGGCGGCGGTCGACTTCGCGGGCATCGCGGGTCCGCGCGAAGGACTGCTGATGGCGCCCACCTACGCCGTGCCAGCGATGCTGGCGCGCGCCGGCGTTACCTTGCAGGACTTCGATATCTACGAAATCCACGAGGCCTTCGCGGCGCAGGTCCTATGTACTCTCAAGGCGTGGGAGTCCGAGGAGTACTGCCGCAGCCGCCTGGGGCGCGGTGCGCTGGGAAGCATCGACCGCGCCCGGCTCAATCCGGTCGGGAGCAGTATCGCGCTGGGTCACCCATTCGCCGCCACCGGCACGCGCATCGTAGCGACGCTTGCCCGCGAGCTGGAGCAACGCGGATCGGGACGCGGCCTGATCTCGATCTGCACCGCCGGCGGAATTGGCGTCTGCGCGATGCTCGAGCGTCCGCGAGTGCCCGGGAGCTAGATTTCCGAGTCAGTCGCCGGTGCGTCGACCGGCGCCGGCGCATTCGCGGAATCGGCCATGCGCTCGAAGCACGCCTCTAGGAATGCGCGCCGATGCTGTTCGGGCGGCGCCGGCTGGTCGAACACCGTGCGCGCGGCCTCGGTCAGGAAAACCTCATCCTCCTCGTCATGCGCGAACCAGCGCAGCTGCTGCGGGAACGCATGGATGGTCATGAAGTCCTGCTGCATGCGCTCGATGAAGCGTCGGCCGGTCATGCCCGCGTCGCGTGCGAGCGCCGCGTTGCCGATGAAGTCGGAACCCTCGAGGCATTCGGTCAGCGAGGGAAGGCTGGCGATGCCGTCCGCTGCGTAGGCGGCGCACAGCACGGCGATCGCGGCGATCATTGGGGATGACGAACGCATCGGACCTCCTTTTGCGGCAAACCGGATGAGTCGTAGGACCGCGCCGGGTCTCATGCGTTCCTGCGACTCGATCAGATCCTAAATGATAGCGGTGGCAAGCCCCGAGCCGGGGCCGCAATGCACCCCGCGCTACAATCGCGAATCTTGGTTCGCCGGGAAGCATTCGATGGCGCTCAAACGTCCCCAAGGGCACGCCGGAAAGCTGGTCGTGCTCGAACACACCTCGAAGGTTCTCCTTGGCAATCCACTGGGCGATCCACACGTGCGCAAGCTCGGCGTGTGGCTGCCGCCGCAATACGACACTGGCGCGACGCGCGCGACCGGTGGACGCGCGCGACGCTTCCCTGTGCTCTACGACCTGGTCGGTTTCACCGGGTCCGGCCTCGCGCACGCGAACTGGAAGCCTTTCGCCGAAAACCTGATCGAGCGTGCCGCGCGGCTCATCCACGAGCGCAAGATGGGGCCGACGATCCTGGTGTTCCCCGATTGCTTCACTGCGCTTGGCGGCAACCAGTACATCAACTCGTCGGCGATCGGCGACTATGCCGACTATCTGATCCAGGAGCTCATCCCGTACGTCGACCGCGAGTTCCGCACACTGGCCTCGCGCGATCATCGCGGCTGCTTCGGCAAGTCTTCGGGTGGCTACGGCGCCATCGTGCACGGCATGAAATACGCGCGCCACTGGGGCGCGATCGCCGATCATTCCGGTGACTCGTATTTTGATTTCGTCTACTGGCACGACTGGCCGAACACGCTCAACGAACTGGCCAAGTACCGTGCCAGCAAGCGCGTCCCCGGCAAATACGATGCGCTCGCCGAGAGCCGGCGCAAGGGTCTGCCCGAGGGACGGGACGACGGCCGCATCAAGCGCTTCCTGGAGCATGTATGGGCGACCGAAAAGCTTACCCAGGCCGAAGGTCACGCGATCATGAACCTGTGCATGGCCGCCACCTACGATCCCGACCGGCGCGCCGCGCTGGGCTTCCGCGTTCCCTTCAACATGGAGAGCGGCGAAATCATCGCGGCGCGATGGAAGCGCTGGCTGGCCAATGATCCGGTCAACATGGTCGCGAAGCACAAGGCAGCGCTGTCATCGCTGCACGGGATCTACATCGATTGCGGCTGGCGCGACCAGTATCACATCCACTATGGCACGCGCATCCTCTCCAAGCGACTCGCGCAGGCCGGCATCAAGCACACCTACGAAGAATTCGACGACACGCATTCCGACGTCGACTACCGCATGGACGTAAGCTTTCCCTTTTTGTATCGCTCGCTCAAACCGTAAGCCCCGCGTTCTCGAGCTTGTTTGTTCCCCCCGAACGTCGCTGAGCGCCGTTCCCCCCAGGGGGCAAGTGCCTTGGGGCGGCCCGGCGGCACTTAGTCGAGCATCGCCGGCAAAGTCGTTGCGAGACCCGGAAAGCGCCACAGAAGAGCGACCACCACGAGCTGGATCACGATGAACGGAAGCGCACCCCGATAGATGTCGCGCGTAGCCAGGTCGCGCGGTGCGATCGAGCGCAGGAAAAACAGCGCGAATCCCGACGGCGGCATGAGGAAGCTGGTCTGCACGGTCAGCGCCATGAGCGCGGTGACCCACACCGGATGCGCGCCCAGCGCCAGCAGCGGCGGAATCGCGATGGGGACGACCAGCAGCACGATCTCCAGCGCATCGAGAAAGAACCCGAAGCAAAACGTCACCGCGAACACCGCGACGATCGCCACATCGAGGCCGCCGGGCAGCATGCCCAGCAAGGCGTGCACCGTCTGCACGCCGTTGAGCCCGCGAAACACCAGCGTGAAGGTCGAAGCGCCCATCAGCAATAGGAACATCATCCCGGTCAGTCGCATGACGCTGCGCACCGTCTCACCCAGGCGCTCGAAATCGAGCTCCCGGCGCAACACCGCGTAGAGGGTCGCCACGATCGCACCGAGCGCGGCCGCTTCGACCGTGTAGATGCGTCCGGTGACGATCGAAGCGAGCAGCAGCGCGATGAACGCCAGCGGCCCGATGACCACGATCAGCAGGCGCGTCCAGGGCAGACGTTGCCGGCGCTCCGGCGGAAGCGGCGGACAGCTAGCCGGCCTGAGCAGCGCGACCGTGATCACGTACCCCAGGTACAGCGCCAGCACCACACCCACCGGCCCGAGCATGCCTAGGTAGATGTCCTTGATCACCAGCGACCCGTGCACATCTTCGCCGCGCATGATCTGCGCCTCGGCATTGGCGCCGCGCATCAGGTCGGCGAGCACGATGAGGATGATCGAGGGCGGCAGCACGGTGCCCAGCGTTCCCGCGCTGCACACCACACCGCTTGCGAGGCTCCTGCGATAGCCGGCGTCGAGCATCGCCGGCAGCGCGAGCAAACCCAGCGTGAGCACCGATGCGCCGACGGCGCCGGTGGTAGGCGCCAGCAGCGCGCCCAGGATCACCGTCGAGATCGACAACCCGCCGGCGCGCGATCCGAACAGTCCGCTCATCGCTTCGAGCAGCTGGGCTGCGAGCGTCGTGCGCTGCATGATCACCCCGAGATAGACGAACAGCGGAATCGCCTGCAGCAGATCGTTTTCCATCAGGCCCACGATGCGTTGCGGCAGCGCCGTGAGCAAAGGCAGGTCGAACACCCCGAACGCGTTCCCGATCAGCGCAAACGACAAGGCGCTGCCCATCAGCGTGAAGCCGACGGGAAACCCGAACGGCAAAAGCGCGAACACCGACGCGAACATGAGCAACGCCAGCACCGGCGCCATTCCGCTCATCGCGGCGAGGCGGCAGCGTCGCCGTCCGCGGCCGGGCCGAGAAGCACGCCGATGTCGCGCGCGATATGGCCGGCGGTTTGCAGCAGAAGCAGCGAGGTGAACGCGAGCAGCAGTACCTTGAGCATCCAGTATCCGGGCGACCAGGTCTCGGGAAATTGCTCGAGCGCGCCGATCGAGCGCACGGTAGTGGGAATGCTGTACCAGAGCACAATCGACGCCCATGGCACGACGAACAATGCGCTACCCGCCAGGTCGACCAGCGCCTTGCCCCGCAACGACAACCGCTGGTAGAACACATCGAGCCGCACGTGGCCGTCCCAGCGCATCGCATAGGCGATGCCCAGAGAGAAGACCGCGGCGTGCGCGACCTGTCCCCAGTCGTTGGCGAGTATGTGGCCGCCACCCACCAGCTCACGCAACGGCCATTGCGCGAACAGCGCGCCGATCACCAGGAGCACGATCCACGCGCAGACCCGGCCGACCGCATCGACAATCGCGTCGGCCATCCGGGCGAACCAGCGTAGCGAGCGTAGAAGTGAGCGCATCGGGCTCTCGCGTTGCGCGCGCAGCATAACCGGATGCAACGCAGCACGCCACACGCGTTACAATTGCTGGCAATGCTGCTCGCGATTCCGATCCCGCCCATCTCCAGCGCGCCTGCTGCGTGTCGCCACGCAGCCGGTCGTTCCTGTCGCGACCGCACCGCCCTCGCGCCGACGGCGCGGCGGCGATGAGCGAATTCAGCTCGCCGCAGGCGCCGGCGGGCGTCAGCTCATCGGATCTTTTCCTAGGTTTCCTCAAAGTCGGCGTGTCCGGCTTCGGCGGCGTGATGCCATTTGCGCGTCGCATGCTCGTCGAGGAAAGGCACTGGATGACCGAGCGC
Source organism: uncultured beta proteobacterium (assembly GCA_963816915.1). Taxonomy (GTDB): domain Bacteria; phylum Pseudomonadota; class Gammaproteobacteria; order Burkholderiales; family Casimicrobiaceae; genus PALSA-1003. Next base: position 51,875 of record CAWFMK010000001.1, on the reverse strand, counting down.
GAGTTCACTGAGCTCCTTTCGCTCTCGCAGTTTCTTCCGGGACCCAACATCATCAACATGTCGATCATCGTCGGCAGCCGCTATCAGGGACCGCTCGGCTCGCTCGCTGCCTGCCTCGGACTGATGCTGATGCCATTCCTGATCGTGCTCGCGCTCGCCGCGCTGTACGCGCGCTTCGATGAGCTAAGCGCAGTGCGCGACGGGACCGCGGCGGTGTCGTCCGCCGCCACCGGTCTGGTGGTGGCCATGGGACTCAAAATGGCGCGCCCGCTCGCGGGGACGGCGTGGCAGGTCGCGATCGTTGTGCTGGGTTTCGTCGCGCTGGCGCTGCTGCGCGTGCCGCTGCTGTGGGCGCTGGCCGTGCTCGCGCCGCTGGCAGTCGCGTGCGCATGGTGGACCCGGCGATGATTCCGCCAGCGCTCATCGAGCTCGCGCAGCAGTTCGGAGCGCTCTCGTTTCTCACGATCGGCGGAGTCAACGCGATCATTCCGGAGATCCACCGGCGCGTGGTAGATGTCGAGCACTGGCTGACCGACGTGGAGTTCGCGCAGGCGTTCGCGATCTCGCAGGCGTCTCCGGGACCGAACATGCTTATCGTCAGCGTCATCGGCTGGAAGGTCCACGGCTTTCTCGGCGCGCTGGTCGCCACCGTCGCGATCTGCCTGCCGACGTCGGTGTTCACGTATGCGGTATCGCACGTCTGGAATCGCTTTCGCGATGCGCCGCTGCGCGTCGCGATCCAGCGCGGACTGGCGCCGGTGACCGTCGGCCTGGTGCTGGCCAGTGGCTACGTGCTGGCGCGCAGCGCGGACGAGACCTGGGTCGCCTACGCGATCACCGCTGTCACCGCCGTGCTCGCGCTGGCAACGCGCGTGCATCCGTTGTGGTTTCTGGTCGCTGCCGCGGCGCTCGGCGCGTTCGGCGTGCATTGACGCGATGCCCGAGCTGCCCGACGTCACCGTGTACGTCGAGAGCCTGGCCGCGCGCATCGTCGGTCATCGCCTGCAGCACGTTCGCGTGGTCAATCCCTTCGTTCTGCGCACGGCGTTGCCGCCGCTCACCGACGTCGAGGGGCGCGTAGTCGACGCTGTTCGGCGCCTCGGTAAGCGCATCGTCATCGCGACCGAAGGCAGCCTGTTCATCGTCGTCCACCTGATGATCGCAGGACGCCTGCGCTGGCAGGACGACGCAGCAAAGGCCGGCGGTCGCAACGTGCTCGCCGTGCTCGAGTTCGACAACGGCGCGCTTGTGCTCACCGAAGCGGGCAGCAAGCGCCGGGCGTCGATCCACCTGGTTCGCGGACACGACGCCCTTGCCACCTTCGACATGGGCGGGATCGAGCCGCTGTCGGCCGGCGCGTCCGACTTCGCGGCGCGGCTGGTCCGCGAGAACCACACGCTCAAGCGCGCGCTGACCGACCCACGCAATTTCAGCGGCATCGGCAACGCCTATTCCGACGAGATCCTGCACCGCGCACGACTGTCGCCCATCGCGCTCACGCAGAAGCTCTCCGCCGGTGAGATCGGGCGGCTGCATGACGCCACGCAGGCGGTGCTGCACGAGTGGACCGAGCGCCTGCGCGAGCAGGTCGGCGCCGGCTTCCCGTCGAAAGTCACCGCCTTTCGCCCGGAGATGGCGGTGCACGGCAAGTTCGGGCAGCCCTGCCCGGTATGCGGGGCGCCAGTGCAACGCATCGTCTACGCCGAGAACGAAACCAACTACTGCGCACGCTGCCAAACCGGAGGCACGATCCTCGCCGACCGGGCGCTGTCGCGCCTGCTCAAGTCGAGCTGGCCGCGATCCATCGACGAACTCGGGTAGGATGTCGTCACGTGGGAGGGGAAACGGCGCAAATCCCGAGGGACGGGCTGGAGCGGCGCGAACCAAGGAGGCACGGACATGCGTTGGGGAGATTTTCGCCGCAGCGACAATGTTGAAGAAAGTACCGGTGGCGGGGGCGGCATCGGTGGAATCCATCTCGGCGGCGGCGCGGTCGTCGTCGTCATCATCGTCAGCCTGCTTCTGGGCAAGAATCCGCTGGACATCCTGGCGCTGCTGGGGGACGGCGGCGCGCCGACGCAGCAGTCTTCAGTCCCGGTTCCCACGAACCCGTCCGGCCAGCCCGCCAGCGCGCGCGACAGGCAGACCGATTTCGTCGCGCGCGTGCTGGGCGATACCGAGGACGTATGGGGCCAGGAGTTCCAGAAAATGGGAACGCGCTACCAGCCTCCGAAGCTCGAGCTGTTTCGGGGACAGGTCGGGTCGGCCTGCGGGCTGGCGAGCGCGGCGATGGGGCCGTTCTATTGTCCGGGCGACCAGAAGGTCTATCTCGATCTCGCGTTTTTCGACGAGCTCTCGCAACGCTTCGGTGCGCCGGGGGATTTCGCGCGCGCGTACGTCATCGCGCACGAGATCGGCCACCACGTGCAGAATCAGCTCGGCCTGATGAGCCAGGTCGAGCGCAAGAGCGCCAATGCCTCACCCGAGATGCGCAATGCGCTGTCGGTGCGCCAGGAGCTGCAGGCCGATTGCCTGGCCGGTGTCTGGGGCCATTCGGCGCAGGCGCGAGGCGCGCTCGAGCCTGGCGACGTCGAGGCGGGGATCGCCGCCGCCACGGCGGTCGGCGACGACCGCATCCAGAAAGCAACGCGCGGCTACGTCGTGCCGGAAGCCTTCACGCACGGCTCGTCGGCGCAGCGCGTGCGCTGGTTCCGGATCGGACTGCAGACGGGCGATCTGCGGCAGTGCAACACCTTTGCTGCGCGCGAGCTGTAGCTGCCGTCAGCGGGATGAACTGCCCGGGTTGCAGCGCGCCGATGGTGCCGCTCGATTTCGAGCGCGCCATCGTCGGCCGCGCGACGGTCGATTTCTGCTTTCGACCCGGGTGAGAGCACCGGCCTCTCGCCCGGCGGCGTGCTCGAAGTGTTCAAGGCGCTCGACGCGCACCGTGTCGAAAAGCACAACGCCCTGCCCGGGCTTCTCGATTGCCCCCGCTGCGCAACGCGCCTGGCGCTGACGCAGGACCTTCAGCGCGCGACGCATTTCAGCTACTACCGCTGCCCTTTCGGTCATGGCAGGCTTTCGCCGTTCATGCAGTTCCTGCGTGAAAAGAACTTCATTCGTCCCGTCTCTGGCGCGGAGCTCGCTTCGCTCAAGGCCAAGGTGTGCATGATCCAGTGCTCTAACTGCGGCGCGCCGGTGGATCTGAAAAACGAGATCGCGTGTGCCTACTGCCACACCCCGATCTCGATCCTCGATCCGGACGCGATTTCCGCGACCGTTCGCGAGCTCGACGCGGCTCAGACACGACGCACCAGCATCGACGTCGATGCGCTCGCGGATGCGATCCTGCTCAAGCCCCCTGTCCAGTCCGGCTCCTCGGTGAGCCTCCCATGGATGGGGAATGAGACTTGGGGTAGCAGCCCTTCGTGGGCGGTGGACCTCGTCGCGGTCGGCATCGGCCTGGTCGCGGCGCTGGTGCGCTGATACAGCCTCTACGCGGTAGAATTCACGATTTGGACACGCACGAGGTTCTCATGATCCGCTCGCTATGCCTTGCCATGCTGTTCGCCGGCGCGACGATGTGCGCAGCGCAGACGCCCGCCACTACCGACCCTTCTTCGGCCACAGCGGCAGCCGCGCCAAACCTGACCATGCCGCAGTCGACGTGCGTCAAGCCGGAAATTCCGATGGCGAAGTCGGATTCGCGCACGATCGACCGCTTCAACAAGAACTACAAGACCTATGCCGATTGCGTGAAGAAATACGTCGCCGAGAACCAGGCGCTGGTCGATAAGATCATCGCCAATGGCAAAGTCGTGATCGACGAGTACAACGCCTTCAACGAGGAGCTGAAGTCGCGCCAGCAATGAACGCGACCACGCAGGCGATCGCGCAGGCGACCCTCGACGGTTTCAACCGCCACTACGCGCTGTTTCGCGACTGCGCGCGCGCCGCCAAACGGCACTTCGAGGCCGGCAACTGGCTCGCCATCGCGCACATCTCGCGGGACCGCATCGACTTCTACGACCGCCGCGTCGCCGAGACGGTGGCGCGCCTGGAGCGCGAGTTCGGTTGCGCCAACATCGACGAAGCGCGCTGGGAGCAAGTCAAGCGCCACTACATCGGGCTGCTGATCGACCACCGGCAGCCCGAATGCGCCGAGACTTTCTTCAACTCGGTGTCGTGCAAGATCCTGCAGCGCACGTACTTTCACAACCGCTGCCTGTTCGTCCGGCCGGCGATTTCCACCGAGCACATCGACGCCGATCCGCCGTCGTATCGCTCGTACTACCCGCGTCAGCATGGACTGCGCCACGCGCTGATCGACATCGTGCTCGATTTCCGGCTCGAGCGCCGCTTCGCGCGACTTTCGCCGCGATCTCGCGCAATCTGCTGGCAGCGTTCCGCGCACAGTTTCCGCGACCATTTCGGCTGGAAGCCAACCACCAGATCCAGGTGCTGTCGAGCCTGTTCTTCCGCAACCGGACCGCCTACGTCGTCGGCCGCATCGTCAACGGCTATCAGCTGCATCCGTTCGTGGTGCCGATCAAGCACGACCGCCGACGGGCGGCTCTACGTCGATGCGCTGCTGCTCGATCGCGAGGAGATCGCGCTGCTGTTCTCGGCCAATCGCGCGTACTTCCTGGTCGACATGGAAGTACCGTCGGCGTACGTCACCTTCCTGCGCACAGATCGTGCCCGATCGCAGCGAAGCCGAGCTCTACACGATGGTCGGACTGCAGAAGCAAGGCAAGACGCTTTTCTTCCGCGATTTCCTGCATCACCTCAAGCACTCGACCGACGACTTCATCATCGCGCCCGGCATCAAGGGGCTGGTGATGACGGTGTTCACGCTGCCGTCGTATCCGTACGTGTTCAAGGTGATCCGCGACAAGATCGCAGCTGTCGAAGGACACCACGCGCGAGAAGGTCAAGGAAAAGTACGTGCTGGTCAAGCACCACGACCGCGTCGGTCGCATGGCGGATACGCTCGAATATTCCGATGTGGCATTCCCGCGCGCGCGCTTCACGGCTGAGCTTGTCGCCGAGCTCAAGGCGGTCGCGCCGTCGCTGATCGAGGACGACGGCGAGATGATCGTCGTCAAGCACCTGTACATCGAGCGGCGCATGACCCCGCTCAACCTGTTCCTGCAGACCGCCACGCCGGCGCAGCGTGCACGCGCGATGCGCGACTACGGCGACGCGCTCAGGCAGCTCGCCGCGGTGAACATCTTCGCGGGCGACCTGTTGTTCAAGAACTTCGGCGTCACCCGCTTCGGCCGCATCGTGTTCTACGACTACGACGAGATCGATTACCTCACGGCGTGCAACTTCCGGAAGATTCCGCCTGCGCCCGCGGGATACGACGAAATGTCGAACGAGGTCTGGTATCCGGTCGCGTCCGAACGACGTCTTTCCGGAGGAGTTCGAGACCTTCCTGCTGACCGACCCCGGCATCCGCGGCGACTTCCTGGCCGCCCATGCCGATCTGCTCGACGCGCACTGGTGGCAAGCCACCCAGATTCAACTTGCCGGCGGCGAGCTTCCCGAGGTGTTGTCGTACCGGGACGCGGTGCGCTTCACGCCCCCCGCGTCAGCCGCGGCGATGCGCCCGCACACGTCGGCGTCGGGGATTCCCGCCGTCCGCGACTGACCCCGTCAAGGCGCCGCTCCGGAAGGCGCCGATTCCGACAGCCGCCTCGCGACGTCTTTGGCCTGCGCCGCCGCGCCGACGTCGCCCTGGCGGGCGGCGAGGACGTACCACGCCAGCGCCTTGCGCAGGTCGGGCGCGACGCCATCGCCGTGCTCGTAGAAGCTGCCGATGATGTACTGGGCGCCCGCATCGCCGTTGCCAGCGGCGGCTTCGTACCAGCGCGCGGCGAGCTTCCAATCCTTGGGCGCGCCGCGACCGAGAAAATACTGGGTGGCCAGCTCGACCTGCGCGTCGGTGTGACCCTGCTCCGCCGCTTTTTGCCACCATTCGGTCGCCGTCGATCAGCGAACGCGCGACGCCGACGCCGCCTTCGTAGAGCAGCCCGAGGTTGTATTGCGCCTGTGCCATTCCCGCTTCGGCCGCTTTGGTGAGCCATTCGGCGCCCAGTTGCGCGTCGGCGGGGCCGCCCTCGCCGCGCAGCAGCATCATCGCCAGGTTGTATTGTGCAAGTCGGTCGCCGCCGCGCGCCGCTGCGCCGAAGCCGGCGCGTGCTTGAGCGTAGTCACCGTGCGCGTACGCGTCCAGCGCGCTCTCCGCGGCGGTCGCCGCGGAAGCCGCCGCCAACCAAAGCAGCACGCCGAATGTGGCGCGCACGGCCACGCCAGCTCTCATCAACCGGTCCCGGGTTACAATCCATCGAAGTCTAGCATCGTGACTGCCCCGTTCGAGGGTCGCGACGCCGCTACACGCCCGCACGGAGCACGTCGATGTTCGTCAGCGCATTCGATCTATTCAAGATCGGCCTCGGTCCGTCGAGCTCGCACACGGTCGGACCGATGCGCGCCGCGCTGCGTTTCGCGCAGAGCCTCGCGGACCGACGGGTCGCTGCCACGCACCGCGCGCGTGGTGGTCGACCTGTACGGATCGCTGGCGCTCACCGGTCGCGGACACTGCACCGATCGCGCGGTGATGCTGGGCCTTTCGGGTGAAGCGCCCGACCGCATCGATCCCGACCAGGTCGAGCCCAAGATCGAGCGCATCCGCGCGCAACAAATGCTCTCGCTCGCCGGTACGCACCCGATCGCATTCCGCGAAGCGGAGCATCTGCGCTTTCGCATCGACAAGGCGCTGCCCTTCCACAGCAACGGCGATCCGCTTCACCGCTTTCGATGCCGAAGGCGCGCCGCTTGCGCGCAAGATCTACTATTCGGTCGGCGGCGGCTTCGTCGTCGACGAACAGGAAGCCGAGCAGCTGGGCGACCAGGTCCGACGCTGCGCGTGCCCTATCCGTTCACCAGCGCGGCGCGAACTGCTGCACGCATGGCACCGAAGCGCACAAGCGCATTCCGGAGATGATGCGCATCAACGAGCTCGCCTTGCGCAGCCCCGACCAGGTGCAGGAACGGCCTGCTCGAGCGCTGGTCGGTGATGAACGACAGCATCGAGCGAGGCATTGCGCAACGACGGCGTGCTGCCGGGCGGTCTCAACGTGCGCCGACGCGCCAAGGGGCTGCGTGACGCCTTGCTCGCGCAGCGCGCAGCTGGCAAGAGCAGCCCGACCGAGCCAATCGACTGGGTCAGCACCTACGCGATCGCGGTCAACGAGGAGAACGCCGCCGGCTCGCGTGTAGTCACCGCACCGACCAACGGTGCCGCGGGCATCATCCCCGCGGTCATCCGCTACTACCGCGAGTACTACCAGGATTCGAACGAGGACGGCATCGTGGCCTTCCTGCTCACGGCGGCCGCCATCGGCGGTCTTTGCAAGCGCAATGCCTCGCTGTCGGGCGCCGAAGTCGGCTGCCAGGGCGAGGTCGGCGTCGCCTGCTCGATGGCAGCAGCGGGCCTCGCCGCCGCGCTGGGGGGCAGCAACGCGCAGATCGAGAATGCCGCCGAGATCGGCATCGAGCATCATCTCGGCATGAGCTGCGATCCGGTCGGCGGCTTGGTGCAGATTCCCTGCATCGAGCGCAACGCCATGGGCGCGGTCAAGGCGATCAACGCCGCCTCGCTCGCGCTGCGTGGCGACGGCACACATCGCGTCGCGCTCGATGCGGTCATCAAGACCATGTACGAAACCGGCCGCGACATGATGGCGAAGTACAAGGAGACCTCGCTCGGCGGACTCGCGGTCAACGTCGTCGACTGCTGATCGCGCGCTCGGCCATTCGCGTTCGGGGATGTGTCGCGCTCGCTCGCGAACCGATACGGTATGCTATCGAGCGCTTTTCCGGACCGCGTCCATCATGATCCGATCGCTCGACCTGCTTCGACGAAGCTCCCGCCGAGGCCTGCCATGGGTATTGCTCACCGCGGTAGTGGCGTGGACGGCGCCCGCCCGCGCGCTGACACCGATCCCCGACTTCGACCTCAATCGTTACGCGGGCAAGTGGTACGAGATCGCCTCGATTCCGGGCTTCCTGCAGAACCGCTGTGCGCGCGACACCGAAGTCGAATATACAGCCGCCGAGAACGGTGCGTTCGCGGCGCGGACGCGCTGCACCCGGGCGGATGGCTCGTCTGACATAAGCGAGTCGCGGGTGCGCACACTGGATCCCGCGGTGCCGGGCGCGCTCAAGATCACCACCGTGAATTTTCTGGGCGTGTGGTGGTATCCGTTCGGTCGCGAATCGATCGTGATTGCAGTGGGCCCCGAGTATCGCTGGGTGGCGCTTGGTCACCCGTCGCTGCGCTATGGACGGATCATCGCCCGCGAACCGATGCTCGCCGACGATGCGATGAGAGTTGCCGCCGGCGCGCTGGGCGGTCAGCAGTTCGATCTTTGCAAGTTCGTCACCACGCCACAGACACGCGGCCGCGTTGAGCCCGCGCGCGTTTGCGACATTGTCAAATGAGCTTGAATGACCACGCAACGAATCGAGTGTCGCACGAGCGCTGGCCCGAATGGGAGGTCCTGATGCGTCATAGCCCTTCGCTGTGCGCGGGCGCAGTCGCGCTCGCGATGCTGGTCGCCTGCGAGCACAAGCCAAGCAAAGAGGAAGAGGAAGCGGTCAAGAACACGTTTGCATGCCAGCTCGCTGGGCAGCGCACCGTCATCCGCTTCGAACCCGGCGAGGCCCGGATGCTCACCGCCACCGGCGAAAAGATCACGCTGTACCAGATCGCCGCCGCCGGTGGCGGCGTTCGCTACACCAACGGCAGCCTCGAGCTGCGTGGACGCGGGCAGGACCTCACGCTGATCGAATACGGGGTCGCGACCAAGCTCGACGACTGCCAGCCCTACGCTGCGCCCAAACCCTGAGGCGGCGAGCGGTGACCAGGTTGCCCCGCGTGGGCGTCATCGGTACCGGAGCGATGGGGCTCGGCGTGGTGCAAAGCCTGGTGCGCGGCGGTTTCGATGTGCGCGCCCGCGACATCCGCGAAAGCGCGCAATCGGGCGCGGTCCGCGCCGGCGCGCTCGCGGCGGCGACTCCCGCGGCGCTGGCCGACGAGTGCGCCATCGTGATCGTCCTCGTGGTCGATGCGCCGCAGGTGGAAGAAGTTCTGTTCGGCGACCAGGGGGCCGCGCCGGTGCTTGCGCGGGACAGCGTCGTGATGCTGTGCTCGACCGTCGCTCCGGCGTTCGTCGCCGGGGTCGCGAAGCGGCTGCGAAACTTCGGAATCGGCCTGCTCGATGCGCCGGTGTCCGGCGGACCGCTGCGCGCGTCGGACGGCACCATGACGATGATGATTTCGGGCGATGCGCGGACGATCGGTCGTTGCTCGCCGGTGCTTCCTACGATCTCAGGCCGGCACTTCGTCGTCGGCGCGCATGCGGGAATGGCGGCAACGGTCAAGGTGCTCAACAATCAACTCGCCGCTGCGAACCTCGCCGCCGGCGCAGAAGCCATGGCGCTCGCCACGCTAGCCGGGATCGACGTCTCGATGCTGCTCGAAGTGATCAATGCGAGCTCGGGCGCGAGCTGGATCGTCGACGATCGTATGCGCCGCCGCCTGCAAGGCGACGCAGAGCCGCGCGCGGCGATGACGCTGCTCGCCAAGGATTCCGGCATCGCCGTCGAAGCTGCCGCGACGCTTGGATTCGACGCGCCGCTTGCGCACGCCGCACACGATGCATTCATCGCTGCCGTACGCGCAGGTTATGCGCAATCCGACGATTCGGCACTCGTGGATTACTACCTGCGAGACAGGACGGCTACTGCCTCGCGCAGCGACCTGGAACGTCGGTGATGGAAATGAAGCGACTGTCCGGCGGCAATCTGCGCGCCGCCGGGTATGACGAGAAAACCCGCACGCTGGTGGTCGAGCTTTCGTCGGGAACCTTCAGCTACGCAGGCGTCAGTAACGACACCTGGAAGCGATTCGAGGGCTCGTCGTCGCCATGGAGCTTTTTTCGCGACAACATCGACGAGGAATTTCCCGCCAAGCGCATTCGCTAGCGCAGCTGGCGCCAAGCGCCGGCGGCGCGGCGGCGAGCATTTTCAATGCCGGCTCATCGACCCCGGCGCGATCCCGGCGACGCGTAACGCTTGAGCCACGCGAAGAACTCCGAGTACCACAGCCGCGAGTTCTGCGGTTTCAAAATCCAGTGATTCTCGTCCGGGAAGTAGACCAGGCGTGCGGGAACGCCGCGCGCATGCAGCGTGTCGTAGTACTGCAGCGCCTGCGTTGCCGGCACGCGATAGTCGAGCTCGCCGTGCATGACCAACGTGGGCGTCTTGAAGCGCCGGGCGTAGTGGTGCGGCGACTGGCGCATGACCTGTGCGGGCTTGTCCCAGTGGAATCCACCCAGCTCCTTGGCGAAGAATTTGTAGCCGTCGGTGGCCATCATGCTTACCCAGTCGTAGCAGCCGGCGTGACAGACGAATGCACGATAGCGATCGGTGTGCCCGTTCATGTACGCGACCATGAACCCGCCGTAGCTGCCGCCGCCGGCGACCAGACGCTTGGGGTCGATGTATCCCTGGCGCAGCATGAAGTCGGTCGCGGCTTCGGTGTCGGCGAATTCCTTCGCGCCGTAGTTTGCGGTGATTGATTCCAGCCATGCCTGGCCGAACCCCGACGAGCCGTGGTAGTTCACCGCGACTACGACGTAGCCTTGCGCCGCGAAGACCTGCGTGTTCCAGCGCCAATGCCAGCTGTCGGTGTGTGCCGCGTGCGGCCCGCCATGAATCGTGTGCAGCAGCGGCCATTTCCTGGCGGGATCGAAGTTCGGCGGATAGGTGACGAATATCTGCACCGGCTCGCCTCCCCACCCGCGAACGGTGAACTCTCGCACCTCGCCGAGTCGTACGGCGTCCATGCGCTCGCGGTTCGGCGATGCCAGTGCACGCTCCGCGCTGCCGCCGGGCGTGGCCGAAAACAGCGCGGGCGGAGACGAGGCGGCGCAGCGCCAGAACACGAGGCAGCTGCCGTTGCGCGCGATGTCGAAGCTGTCGATGTGCCCACCCGCGACCACCCGCGTGGGCAACGCATCGCGCAGTCCGAGGCGATGCAGACTCTGGTGTCCGCGGTCTTCGAAGACCAGGTAGATGGTCTCGCCATCGGGCGCCCACGCCAGCCGACCGACCGAACGGTCCAGGCGCGGCGCCAGCCGGCGAGCGCGTCGGGAGCCGCGCTCGAACAACGTCAAGCGGCCCTGATCGTTGAATGCCCTCTTGATATTGTACGAGCGCCAGACCAGGAAGCGGCCGTCCGGCGAATAGCGCGGCTGCTCGTCGCTGAAACCGCTGCGCCCGGTGAGCGTACGCCTGCGTCCGCTGCGCAGATCGACGGTGACGATGTCGCACTCGTGCATCATTCCCGGCTCGGGAGCGAGGTCGGCGCTGAGCGCGAGCTCCCGTCCATCCGGACTGATGTCGTAGTGGTCAGCGGAAGGCGACCACGGTTGCAGCGCGAGGCCGGTCGCTGCGAGAAGGTCGCGCGAACGTCCGGTGGCGACGTCGACCGCCATCACATGCGCCTCGCGACCATCGGTGAGCCAGCGATCCCAGAAACGGAATTCGCTGCGCTCGGTTACGTGCGCCTTCACCTTCGAATCCTTGCGCTGCTTCATTCGCCGCGCCTGCGCTTTCTCGCCGGCAATGCCCGGCCACACAAAGGATACGAACGCGATCCGTTTGGAATCGGGAAACCAGCGCAGCGCCGATGTGCCGGTCGCCAGTTGCGTCAGGCGCTGCGCCTCGCCGCCGTCGGGGGCGATCACATAGATCTGTGGCTCGTCGTCGTCCTTGCGCTTGGCGGTGAACGCGATCCAGCGTCCATCGGGCGACCATATCGGCTCGCTGTCCTTGTCGCCCGCGGTCAACCGCCGCCCCGCCGTGCCGTCCGTCGGAAAAAGCCAGAGATCGGTGCACGCCTCGTTGCTTTTCATGTCGTAGCGGGTCACCGCGGCGCATGCGTTCGATCCGTCGGGCGCGATCGACGGCACGCCGACACGTTTTAGCGACCACAGATCGTCGACGCCAAGCGCTCGCTTACGTTGAACCATGACTGAGATTCCGGAGACAGGGGGGAAGGCGCGCGATTCTACGCCAGCCGCGCACGATGCGCCCGCTGCGATGCGGTAACATTGCATATCGCCGTGCCCGTCAAGCGCGGTCTGACCGCCATGAGCAATCCACTCGAGAGCTGGACCGAGGAGCAACGCTCCGTACTTCTCTATCACGCCTGCGCCGAGGCGGAACTGGGCACGCCGCGCGGAGAGCTGTTCGCGCGCCTCGCCGGCGAGGCACAGGCGCAGGCGGCGATCTGGCGGGCGCAGCTGACCGCGAGCGGAAAGCCGGCGCCCGCGCCGTACCTGCCTGACCTGCGCACTCGGCTGGTGATCGGGTTGGTACGGGTGTTCGGGCCGCGCCGACTGCGCTCGGTGCTGGCCGCGATGAAGGTGCGCGGCATGGCGATCTACTCCCGGCGCGAGCCCGGAGGCCACGTCGCCCCGGCGGTGGGGACCATGGAGCGACGCCATCGAGGACTCGGCGGCGTGGGCAATCTGCGCGCGGCGGTCTTCGGCGTCAACGATGGGCTGGTGTCCAATGCAAGTCTCATTTTCGGGATCGCCGGCGCGAATTCGACGAGCTCGGTGGTCCTGCTCGCGGGAGTCGCCGGGCTGACCGCGGGCGCATTCGCGATGGCCACCGGCGAATACGTGTCGGTGCGCTCGCAGCGCGAGCTTTTCGAGTACCAGATCGGTCTGGAGCGCGACGAGCTCGCCGAATATCCGGACGCCGAAGCGCAGGAGCTCGCGCTGATCTACGCCGCCAAGGGTGTGCCGACGCGCGAGGCGCAGCGCCTCGCCAAGAAGCTCGTCGCCGATCCCGAGAACGCGCTGGACACGCTGGCCCGCGAGGAGCTGGGACTCAATCCGGCGGAGCTTGGCTCGCCGTGGGGTGCAGCAGTCTCGTCGCTGCTCTCCTTCGCGCTGGGCGCCGCGATCCCGCTGGTCCCTTTCGCGGTGGGTAGCGGCGCCAACGCGCTTTTGACCGCGGGCATCCTCACGGCACTCGCGCTGTTCTGCGTCGGCGCGACCTTGTCGTTGTTCACCGGACGCCAGGCCTTCGCATCGGGCGCGCGCATGCTGCTGCTCGGGGGCCTCGCCGCGTCGGTCACCTTCGGGGTGGGTCGGCTCTTCGGCATCGCCGTCGGCTGAAGCGTTGGCGGCCATTGCGCGCGTCACGCTCAAGCCGGGACGCGACAAATCGCTGCGCCAGCGCCATCCGTGGATCTTCGCCGGCGCGATCGACCGCGTCGACGCCGAGCCGAAATCCGGCCACAGCGTCGCGATCCACTCGGCTGACGGCACATGCGTGGCGATCGCGGCCTGGAGTCCCTCATCGCAAATCCGCGCACGCGTATGGAGCTTCGATGCGCACGCCGAGGTCGATGCGGCGTTCTTGCGCGAGCGGATAACGCGCGCGGTCGCCGCGCGCGATGCGCTGCTCGACGCGCGGCACACCGGCTGCCGCCTCGTGCACGGCGAATCGGACGGGCTGCCCGGGCTGGTCGCCGACCGCTACGGCGACGTGCTGGTCGTGCAGATCCTCGCCTGCGGCGCCGAGCACTGGCGCGAGGTGCTGCTCGCGGCGCTACAGGACAGTACCGGTTGCAGCGTGGTCTACGAGCGCTCCGACGCCGACGTACGCACGCTGGAAGGGTTGCCGCCCCGCTGCCGCATCGTCAGCGGCAGTCTCCCCGATCGCGTTGCGCTGGTCGAGGACGGGCTCGAATATCGCGTCGATGTCGTCCACGGACAAAAGACGGGGTTCTACCTCGATCAGCGCGACAACCGCCGAAGCGTGCGCGCGCTCGCGCGCGACCGCGATGTGCTCAACTGCTTCTGCTATAGCGGCGGTTTCAGCATCGCGGCGCTCGCCGGTGGCGCACGCTCCACGCTGTCGATCGACAGTTCTGCCGATGCGCTCTCGCTTGCACACGAGCATGTTGCGCTGAACGCACTCGATGCGACGCGCGCACACTGGCGCGACGCCGACGTGTTCTCGGAGCTCAGACGCCTTCGCGACGCCGCGCAGACATTCGATCTCATTGTGCTCGATCCGCCGAAATTCGCACCCACAGCGCACCATGCCGAAAAGGCGACGCGCGCCTACAAGGACATCAATCTGCTCGCGCTTAAGCTCTTGCGATCGGATGGATTGCTTGCGACCTTCTCGTGCTCGGGTGGCATATCGGCCGATCTGTTCCAGAAAGTGGTCGCCGGAGCCGCGCTCGACGCACGCGTCGACGCGACCGTCGTCACGCGCTTCGCCGCGGCCGAGGATCACCCGATCGCGCTCAACTTCCCCGAAGGCGAATACCTCAAGGGACTTCTCGTGCGCAAGCGCGCGTAGAACGCGACGGCGGTCCTGCCGCCGCCGCGATCCATTGCTACGCCTTCTCCTTTTTCGACAGACAGGTTTTCATGAAGTCCTTGCGTTCGGCGCCTTTCTTGCCGGTCGCCTGCTTTGAGCACAGTCGCATCCTGTCCTGCTGCGACAGTGCCACGGGGGCGGCGGATGGCGCGGCAGCCGCGGCGGGCGGCGGCGTACGCGCTGCCTTGGGGTTGGCAACGGGGTCGTCGGCCTGCGCCATCGAAGCGCCCACGCCGAGAAACGTCGCCAGCAATGCCATCATGATCGTCTTGGTGTGCATGATCGTCTCCTTCCTGGTGTGTTGAGAAATGCGGCCCGACGGGTTTGTCGAAGCCACATCGCATTAACGCCGACGGATGGAGCGCGCACATCAGACGCTTGGCCGATGCACTCGGACGATGGATCGGAGGACCAGTCTCGCTTCACAGCGCGCAACTGTCGCGATCAGAGAAGCCAATACAAAAAACAAGGCGGCTGCCGGATTGCTCCGGTGCCGCCTTGTCAGTGCGGCCGGGTGGACAGGAGATCACCCGACCGGATGCGAAACGCTTAGCTTGCCTTCATGCACTCGCTTTGCGCCTTGGCGCGGTCATCCTTGTTCATACCCGCGGTCTTCTTGTTGCACATCGCCATCTTGTTTTCCGGCTTTTCCGCCACCGCAGGCTTGGCCTTCAGACAATTGTTCACATAATCCTGACGCGCCTTGCTCTCGAGCTTTTTCTCGGTGGCTTCGGCTTGGCAGGTCGTCATCTTGTTCTGTTGCGAGTTTTTGGTGGTGGTGCTAGTTGCGGTCTTATCGTCTGCGGCATAGGCGCCGCTGGCGAAAAAGCCCAGCACGACGAGGGTCAGTAGCTGTTTCAATGTTTTCTCCGTGATTGCGGTTTCGTAGCCATCTGCAGCTCGCCTCGGGTCGATCTCGCCTTCGGGCATTAGCGGGCAGTCTACGGGAGGCCTAACGCCCCAGGCAACGAAATCGTGGACAGCAGGCGGGGGGCTGTCGCATATTTTTCTAGTGCATTGCAGCATCGGCTTGCCTCGTTTCGCGATAAAATTGGGCAAATTTTTGAATTTACTGGAAAAAACGCGCAAGCGTAGGGCCGCATGATCCTCATCCTCGAACCGAATTCCTCGCCCGAAAGTACCGACTACAAGATCCTCGAGGCGCACCTCGGACGCCTTCCCAGCATCAAGTACCGCGTGCACCGGGAAGTCGGGGCCGAGGTCACGCTGACCGAGATCTACCTCATCGGAAACACCGGTGCACTGAGCGTGGAGCAGATGCAGGTGCTGCCGTGCGTGGCCAAGGTGGTCCGTGTGTCCGAAGCCTATCGCGTGCTCGGTCGCCACACCCTGGGGGACGATCGCCCCACTTCCTTCGACTATCAGGGAGTCAGGTTCGGACAGGACACGCTCAACATCTTCGCCGGGCTTTGCGCAGTCGATTCCCCGGAATCGGTCGAAGCCATGATGAAGGCGCTCAAGGCGAACGGGCAGGTGTGCACGCGCATGGGAGCCTACAAGCCGCGTACCAATCCTTATGCCTTCCAGGGTTTCGGCGCGGCGTGCCTGCCCTATGTATTCGAGCTCGCGGGAAAGTACGGCATCCGCGTGATCGCTATGGAAATCACACATGAATCGCACATCGACGAGATCCGCGCGGCGCTGCGTGCGACCGGCAACCCCGCGGGCGTGATGCTGCAGATCGGCACGCGCAACACACAGAACTTCGAGCTGCTCAAGCTGGTCGGCAAGCAGCAGGAATTCCCGGTGCTCATCAAGCGCGGCTTCGGCATCACGCTCGACGAGTCGCTCAACGCTGCGGAGTATCTCGCCTCGGAGGGCAACCGCAAGGTCGTCTTCGGCTTGCGCGGCATGAAGACCAACATGGGCGATCCGCACCGCAATTTCGTCGATTTCGCCCACGTGCCGGTGGTCAAGCGTCTTACGCGCATGCCCGTATGTATCGACCCGTCGCACTCGGTGGGCGCACGCACCGCCGCGCCCGACGGGCTGCTCGACATTTTCCATGTGGTCGCGCAGGGCATCGTCGCCGGCGCCAACATGGTTTTGGTCGATTTCCATCCCAATCCGGCCAAGGCACTGGTCGATGGTCCGCAGGCACTGCTGATGTCGGAGCTCGAGCATTTCCTCGAGGACACGGAGCTTGCGCGCGAGACGTATCTCAAGCGCAGCGCGCTCGCCGACAAGCACGCCGCGCACTGACCTCGTGGATTCGATGACTCCGGCAGCAAACGGCGCAAAGTAGTGCGCCGCTGGAAGTCGAGATCAAGTTGCGGGCGACGGCGCCCGTGCTCGCCGCCGTCCGCAACCATACGTCGGTGAATTCCCTGGGCAACGGCAGCGTGCGCACGCAAACGCTGGTAAGCCGCTACTACGACACCAAGGAATGCGAACTGCGCGCCGCCGGCGTGACGCTGCGCATACGGCGCAGCGGTCGACGCTGGGTGCAGACCGCCAAGGGCTCGGGCGACGCGGCGGGTGGCCTGCATCGTCGCCTCGAATTCGAATGGCCGCTCGCCGCGCCGCGGGTGGATCGCGAGTGGCTCGCGCTCACGCCATGGAAAAAAGCGCTCGCGGGCAGCGATGCGCGCCTGGTCACGGTGTTCACGACCTCGGTGCGCCGAAGCACGCAGCCGTTGCGCTTCGCCGACGGCACCCGCGCGCTGCTCTGCCTGGATCGCGGGCTGATCGTCGCCGGCAGCCACCGCGAGCCTCTATGCGAAATAGAGATCGAGCTCGTCGACGGTGACGTGCGCCAGCTCTTCGCGCTCGCCAAGTCGATTGCAGCCGAGTTACCCGTCACGGTGGCGCAGGCGAGCAAGGCCGAGCGAGGTTATGCGCTGCGCTCGGGTGAGCCGCCAGCCCCGGCGCGAGCGCAGCGCATCGAACTGCCGGGCGACGCCAGCGCAGCCGCGGCGCTCGCTGCCGTCGGCGCCGACTGCCTGCGTCAGATTGGCGCCAATATCGAAGCGCTCCACGCCGATGGCGGCGGTGAATTCGTGCACCAGCTGCGCGTGGGTGTGCGCCGTCTGCGCTCCCTGATCAAGCTGGTCGACCCGGCAAGCGTGCCTTCACTCGAGACGCTCGACGCCGAGCTGCGCTGGATCGGTGGAACCGCCGGCGCGGTACGCGACTGCGACGTGTTCTCGAAGCAAACGCTGCAGAGCATCGCACCGAACCTGACGCAGGCGGCGCATCGACGCGACTTGGGCCGCCTTCGCGGGCACATCACGCGTTTGCGCGGTGCACGAAACGCGGCGCTGGACACGGCGATCGTGTCGGCGCGCACCACGCGGCTGCTGCTCGATTGCGCTGCCGCGCTGGTCGATATCGCGGCGCTGCCCGGACCCGCACAGGCGCCGGCGTCGGCACGCGCCCTCGCGCAGACGACGCTCGACAAGTGTCACCGGCGCCTGCGCAAGCGTGGTAAGCATCTGCGCTCTCTTCCCGCGGCCGAGCGCCATCGCGCGCGCATCGCCGCCAAGAAGCTCCGCTACGCGGCCGAGTTCTTCTCGCCGCTGTTTCACCGCGGTCGCGCGTCGCGCTATATCGATGCGCTGTCCCGGCTGCAGGATGCGCTGGGAAAGCTCAACGATGCTGCCGCCGCCGAGGCACTGCTCGAGACTGCCGCCCGCGCCACGTCGGCCACGCCGGCACTCGTGCACGCCGCCGGGATGGTGCGCGGCTGGAACGCCGCCGAGAGCGTCCGCGAGCTCGCGCGCATGGACAAGGCATGGCGGGAGTTCGCCAGGCACCAGCCCTTCTGGCAGGATTGACGCGCGAGAAAGCCACGCGATGCTCGAATCCGCCGAAATCGGCCACCGTATCTCCAAGGCCCAGTACGCACGCGAAGAACCGAAGATTCGCGAAACGCTGCTCAACGCTCAATACGACCTTGCGCAGGCGCGCGGTGGACCGGTGCTGCTGGTCATTTCCGGCGTCGAGTCGGGCGGGCGCGGTGAGACCGCGAACAAGCTCACCGAGTGGATGGATCCTCGTCATATCCGCGTGATCGCTTTCGGCGACCGAACCGAGGAGGAACTCGCCCGTCCGCCGATGTGGCGTTATTGGCGCGACTTTCCTTCGCGCGGCAGGATCGGCATCTTCATGAACGCCTGGTACAACGAGCTGCTCAACGCGCATGCGCTGGACACCATGCGTCCGGCCCAGTTCGATGCGTACCTGCAGAAGATCCCGCGCATCGAACAGATGCTCAGCGACGAAGGCGTCGTCCTTCTGAAGTTCTGGATGCATCTGTCCAAGAGCGAGCAGAAGCGGCGCCTGCAGGAGCTCGAAAGCGACCCGCGTACCCGCTGGCGCGTCACCAAGGACGACTGGCAGGCGTTCCGGTTGTACAACAAATCGCACGATGTGTGGGAGCGGCTGCTGCGCGAAACGTCGAGCGGCGAAGCGCCGTGGCACGTCGTCGAGGGCGCCGATGACCACTATCGCAACCTGACGGTGGGCAAGATCCTGCTCGCGGCGATGCGGGCGGCAACCAGGCAAGAGCCGCGGCCGCGCCATGCCCCGGTGCCTACCGCGCCCTCGGTGATCGATAACGTCAAGCTGATCCGCGATCTCGATCTTTCTCTCAAGTTTCCGGCCAAGCGCTACGACAGCGAGCTCGCGAAATACCAGGGTCGACTAGCCAAGCTGTCGCGGCACAAGCGCTTCGCGCGACATGCGCTGGTTCTCGTGTTCGAGGGCGTCGATGCCGCCGGCAAGGGCGGTGCCATCCGCCGTGTGACTGGCGCGCTCGATGCGCGGCAGTACGTGACCGTACCGATCTCCGCACCGAGCGAAGAGGAAAAGTTGCATCCCTACCTGTGGCGTTTCTGGCGGAACGTGCCCCGTCGCGGCGGCATCACCCTCTTCGACCGCTCGTGGTACGGGCGCGTACTGGTCGAGCGCGTGGAGGGATTGTCTCCGCCGCACGACTGGATGCGCGCGTACAGCGAGATCAATGAATTCGAATCGGAATTGGTCGAATCCGGCGTGGTAGTCGTCAAATTCTGGCTGCAAATCAGCAAAGCCGAGCAGCTGCGCCGCTTCCGCGCGCGCCAGCACACGGCCTTCAGGCGTTTCAAGATCACACCCGACGACTGGCGCAATCGAAAGCGCTGGAACGATTACGAAGTCGCGGTGTGCGACATGGTCGACCGCACCAGCACCGAGATCGCGCGGTGGACGCTGATCGAGGCCGAGAACAAGCACCACGCGCGCATCAAGGTGCTGCGCACGATCGTCGAAGGCCTGGATCGCGCGCTGGCGCGATGAGCGTGCCGGCGGGCGAGTATCGCGCCCCGCGCTGGCTCCCGGGTGGCCATGCGCAGACGATCTACCCGGCGCTGCTCAGGCGGCCGCGTCATCGCTACCGTCGCGAGCGCATCGATACCCCCGACGGCGACTTCATCGACTTCGACTGGCTGCTCGATGCCGGAGCGGAAAGCGCGCCGCTGCTCGTGCTGCTGCATGGGCTCGAGGGTAGCGGCGCGTCGCATTATGTGGCTTCGCTCATGCGGCGGGTGCGCAGCGATCGCTGGCGAGGCGTCGTCCCGCATTTTCGCGGTTGCAGCGGCGAGCCCAATCGCCTCCCGCGCGCCTACCATTCCGGCGACCATGCCGAGGTCGGCTGGATGCTAAAGCACCTCCACGCGTCTGCACGGGGCGCGCCGGTCTACGTGGTTGGCGTCTCGCTCGGCGGCAGCGCGCTGCTCAACTGGCTCGGGCGCGCCCGAGCCGACGCCGGACGCTACGTCGCCGCCGCCGCCGCGGTGTCCGCGCCGCTCGACCTCACCGCCGCAGGCATCGCCATCGAGCGCGGCTTCAGCCAGTTCTATTCGCGCCTTTTCCAGCGCACGCTGGTCCCCAAGGCGCTGTCCATGGCGCAGCGCTTTCCAGGGATGCTCGACCCTACGGCGATTCGCAACGTGCGAACCATGTACGCATTCGATGACGCGGTCACCGCGCCGCTGCACGGATTCGCGGGCACCGACGACTATTGGTCACGCGCGAGCAGCAAGCCCTGGCTGCGCGATATCGAGGTTCCGACGCTGGTGCTCAATGCTCGCAACGATCCGTTCATCCCGGCGGCATCGCTACCCGACGCGACCCAGGTAAGCCCGGCAGTGCTGCTCGAACAGCCCGAGCATGGCGGGCACGCGGGCTTCGCTCGAGCGCCGTTCCCCGGCAAGCTGGATTGGCTACCGACGCGGCTGGTATCATTCTTCGGTCGCGGCGAGCACAACACTTAGTGCCGCCGCATCGCCATGCAACTTTCCCCCGACATTTTCAAGGCCTACGACATACGCGGCGTGGTCGGCAAGACGCTGACCGCTCCGGTCGGTCGAGGTTATCGGCCAGGCGCTGGGCACGCTCGCGCTCGAGCGCGGGCGCGACACGCTGGTGGTCGGGCGCGACGGACGCCTGTCCGGCCCCGAGCTCGGGCATCGCACTGGCAACGGGCATCCGCGCGAGCGGCGCAAACGTCGTCGACGTCGGCCAGGTCACCACGCCGATGACGCTATTTCGCCGCGCAGCATCTGGAGACGGAGTGCAGCGTCATGCTCACCGGCAGCCACAACCCGCCCGATTACAACGGGCTCAAGATGGTGATCGACGGCACAACACTCTCCGGCGATGCCATTCAGGATCTCAAGGCGCGCATCGAGGCGGGGACGCTGCGGCGCGGCGCGGGGAACGCTGGACGCGCCGACATCGCCGGCGCCTATATCGACCGCATCGCGGGCGACGTGCGCGTGTCGCGACCGATGAGCATCGCCGTGGATTGCGGTAACGGTGTCGCCGGCGCCTACGCGCCCGAGCTGTATCGGCGCCTCGGCTGCACCGTCGAGGAGCTCTACTGCGAAGTCGACGGTCATTTCCCGAACCATCATCCCGATCCTTCACAGCCAAAAAACCTGCAGACGCTGATCGCGCGGGTCGCCGCGGGCGGCCATGAGCTCGGGCTTGCCTTCGATGGAGACGGCGATCGACTCGGCGTGGTCACGCGACGCGGCACGATCATCTATCCCGACCGCCAACTCATGCTGTTCGCCGCCGACGTGCT
Organism: uncultured beta proteobacterium; assembly: GCA_963816915.1. GTDB lineage: Bacteria > Pseudomonadota > Gammaproteobacteria > Burkholderiales > Casimicrobiaceae > PALSA-1003. Next base: position 30,301 of record CAWFMK010000001.1, on the reverse strand, counting down.
GGCGCGCAATCCCGGCGCCATGGTGATCTACGACGTCAAGTCGACACGCAACCTGCATCCGTGGATCGTGCGTCACGGGGGCAAGCCGCTGATGTGGAAAACCGGGCACTCGCTGATCAAGTCAAAGATGAAAGAAACCGGCGCGCTGCTGGCAGGCGAGATGAGCGGCCATACCTTCTTCAAGGAGCGTTGGTTCGGTTTCGACGATGGCCTGTACGCCGGGGCACGCCTGCTGGAAGTGGTGTCGCGCCATGCCGACGCGTCGGCGACGCTGGAAGCGCTTCCCGACAGCGTAAGCACGCCCGAGCTCAACGTCGCCAGCCCAGACACCTCGGCGCACGCCTTGATCGACAAGCTCGCCGCCAGCGCGCGCTTCCCCGGCGCGCGCGAAGTGATCCGCATCGACGGGCTGCGTGTCGAATACACCGACGGTTTCGGTCTCGCGCGGGCGTCGAATACCACTCCGGTCATCGTGCTTCGCTTCGAAGCCGACGACTCCGCCGCGCTCGGCCGCATCCAGGGAGAATTTCGCCGCGTGCTCGGTGAGGCGCTTCCCGGCCGCGAATTGCCTTTCTGACGACGGGCAGAGCGGCGATGGCGATCGCGTTCTCGACCACCTGCGAGGACATCGACTGGATCGCGCTCAAGATCGATCTCGGCGCCGATCACTTCGACAACGGGCGCACGCCCGAGCAGATGGAGCGCTCGTTTCGCGGAAGCTATCGCTGCGTCTTCGCGCGTGACGGACGGCGCATCGTGGGCACGGGGCGCGTGCTTTCCGACGGAGTGTGCAACGCTTACATCGTCGACATGTGGACGCATTCGGCGCACCGCCGGCGCGGCATCGGCCGACGCATGCTCGAGCTGCTTTGCGCGAGCCTGACGGGCCAGCACGTCTACCTTTTCACCGACGACTGTCACGAATTCTATGCCGCCTGCGGATTCGTCACGCGGGGAGCGGGAATGGAGCGCGTCGTCGGACGCTGGCTGCGCAGCGACGTACTGGGCCCGCCGTGATCGCGCCCGTGACGCTGGACGATATTCGCGCAGCGCGCGAGCGTATCGCAGGCGGAATCTACATGTCGCCGTGCGTCGAGTCGATCCCGCTGTCGCAGCTCACCGGCGCACACATCTACTGCAAGCTCGACTATCTGCAGCGCACCGGCAGCTTCAAGGAGCGCGGCGCGCGCAATGCGCTCGTGATGCTCACGCCCGAACAGCGCAAACGCGGGGTGATCGCGGCGTCGGCCGGCAATCACGCGCTCGGTGTGGCGTATCACGGAAGCATGCTCGGCATTGCCGTGACGGTGGTGATGCCGCGCTTTGCCGCGCTGATCAAGGTGAGCAATTGCCGCGCACTCGGTGCGACGGTGATCCTGCACGGCAACGACGTTAACGAGGCACGCATCGAGGCGGAACAGATCGCCGCGCGCGATGGACGGGTGTTCCTGCATCCCTTCGACGACGCGAACGTCATCGCAGGACAGGGAACGATGGCGCTGGAAATCCTCGAGCAGACCCCGCGCGTCGAGGCGATCGTCGTACCGGTCGGCGGCGGCGGGCTCATTGCCGGCATCGGCACCGCGGCGAAGGCGCTTCGGTCCGACGTGCGCGTCGTCGCGGTCGAGGCTACCAACGCGCCGTGCCTGGTCGCGGCGCTCGAACGCAACGCGCCGATCGACGTCGTGCTCAAGCCGACGCTCGCCGACGGTCTGGCGGTGACGCGCGTGGGCGCGCTGAGCTTCGCCGCGCTGCGTCGCGTCGTCGATGAAGTGGTCACCGTCGACGAGGCGTCGATAGCGCTCGCCATACTGCGCCTGATTGAGTTGGAGAAAAGCGTGGTCGAAGGCGCAGGGGCCACGCCGCTGGCCGCGTTTCTCGCCGGCAAGCTCGATCATCTCAAGGGCCGCTGCGTGGTGCTGGTACTGTGCGGCGGCAACATCGATCTCACCATGCTCGACCGCGTCATCGAAGTCGGCCTGGTTGCCGACGGCCGCCTGACGCGTTTCACCGTCTCGATCACCGACCGGCCGGGCGGGCTCGCGCGACTCGCCGACGTGATCGCCTCGACCGGCGCCAGTATCAAGGAAATCGTGCACGACCGGGCATTTTCCGGCCCCGACGTGTCAGCGGTACGCGTGGTGTGCGTGGTCGAGACGACCGGCCGCAATCACATCGACGAGCTGCACCGCGCGCTCGCCGCGGCCGGCGTCAGCGTGGTCGCTTAGCCCCGGTCAAGCCGGTCAGTAGGAGATCCCCAGCCGTCGATAGACGAAGCCGAGAATCCACGCGGGTCCGACCAGCAGCGAGCGCACATCTTCGAGGAACGCCGGCTTGCGCCCCTCGACCAGGTGACCCGACGAACTGCCCGATCCATGCCGCCACGAAAATCGACGAGGCAGACCCAGAAAGTTTGCGCGCCCAGCAGCGTGAGCAGCCAGACCATCAGCGCCACCAGGATCAGCATGCCCAGCGCCAGCGGCAATGAAAGCCGAACGTAGAACGCCATGGACGCGGCGACCGCGATGCACGCGACGATCGGCGACAGCGCCCACAGCATGCCGAGTACGCTCCACACGATCAGCGGTACGCATACCCAGTGGATCGCCTTGTTCACTGGGTTGCGATGGAATTCGCCGTAGCGCTCGAACAATGTATCGACGGTTTGCACGATCGCCCGCGAAAATGGCGTGAAACCAGATGGTTGCACGCGGCTTGCTCGCCCGTCCAGCAAACCAGGGACTTCATGGCGTGCGCTATAATCGAGCGAAGACTGCCGCTCAGGCAGCCGTGCGTCATTCGAGCTGCGAACCATTCCGGAGGATTCCCATGCATCCCCTCGCGCGAGGCCTCGGCTTCGCTTCGCTTTTCGCGGCGCTGCTCTCGGCGCCGGCGCTTGCCGCCGACCAGTTCATCAATGTGCTGACCGGCGGCACCAGCGGCGTCTACTATCCGCTCGGCGTCGCGCTCGCCAACGGCATCGGCAAGGCGATGCCTGCGCGTCAAGACGTCGGTGCAGGCGACCAAGGCCTCGGTCGAGAACCTGAACCTGCTGCAGGCCGGGCGCGGCGAGATCGCATTCACGCTCGGCGATTCGCTTGTCCGACGCGTGGAAGGGCAACGAGGACGCGGGCTTCAAGACGCCGCTCAAGAAGCTGCGCGGCATCGCGGCGATCTATCCGAACTACATCCAGATCGTCGCGCGCGCCGATTCCGGCATCAAGACGCTCGCCGACCTCAAGGGCAAGAACGATGTCGGTCGGCGCGCCCAAGTCCGGCACCGAGCTCAACGCGCGCGCGATCCTCGCGGCGGCGGGTCTCTCCTACAAGGATTTCTCCAAGGTCGAGTACCTGCCGTTCGGCGAGAGCGGTCGAGCTGATGAAGAACCGGCAGCTCGACGTGACGCTGCAATCGGCGGGCCTCGGCGTCTCCGCGCTGCGCGATCTCGCGACGTCGGTCGACATCGTCGTGGTGCCGATTCCCGCCGACGTCGTCAAGAAGACCAACGATCCCGCCTACCTGCCGGCGACGATTCCCGCCAATACCTATCGCGGCCAGACGAGCGACGTTGCCGGCCGTGGCCGTGCAGAACTACCTCGTCACGCGCGACGACGTCAGCACCGACACCGTCTACGGCATGACCAAGGCGCTGTGGACCGGGCTCGACCAGCTGGTCGCCGCGCACTCCGCGGCGAAGGCGATCGAGCTCAAGCACGCGCTCGACGGCATGCCGGTGCCGCTGCATCCGGGCGCGGAGAAGTATTACAAGGAAGTCGGCCTGATCAAGTGATGCGGCGGCGCGCGCGTCTGAGCTGCCACGACGATGAGACCGCGATGACATCGAGCGCCCGAAGTACGATGCCGTCGCGCAGTCGCCGACGCCGCGTTCGACGAGACCGGCGTCAAGCGCGATCTCACCGGACTCGCTGGAAGGTCGTCGCCGGCGCGCGCTCGCGTTCTCGACCTACCAGCTTGTGATCGCGGCCTTCAGCCCGCTGTCGAGCCTGGTCACGCGCTCGCTGCACGTCGGCTTCCTGCTGCTGCTCGCCTTCCTGATCTATCCGTTCAGCAGCGAGCCGACCGCCACCGCATCGCCTGGTACGACGCGCTGCTCGCGGCTGCTCGCTTTCGCGCTGGCGTTCTATCACTGGGTGTTCGAGGCCGACCTGATCCAGCGCTCGGGCGAGCCGACGACCGCTCGATCTCGTCGTCGGCACGATCGTCGTCGTGCTGCTGTTCGAGGCGGCGCGGCGCGTGCTCGGCCTCGCGCTGCCGATCGTGTGCGCGCGCGTTCCTCGCCTACGGCCTGTTCGGTCAGTACCTGCCGCTCGGCGATCGCGCATCGCGGCTTCGGCTTCGACCAGATCGTCGGCCAGCTCTACCTCGGCACCGAGGGCATCTACGGCATCCCGACGCTGGTCTCGGCGACCTACATCTTCCTGTTCATCCTGTTCGGCAGTCTTTCTCGAGCACGCCGGGATGATCAGCCTGTTCAACAACATCGCGCTGGGCTTCGTCGGCCACGCGCGCGGCGGGCCGGCCAAGGTCGCGGTGATCTCGTCGGGCATGATGGGCACGATCTCCGGCTCGGGCATCGCCAACGTGCTCACCGTCGGCCAGTTCACGATCCCGCTGATGAAGCGCTTCGGCTACTCGTCGGTGTTCGCCGGCGCGGTCGAGGCGACCGCGAGCATGGGCGGCCAGATCATGCCGCCGGTGATGGGCGCGGTGGCGTTCATCATGGCCGAGACGCTCGAACGTGCCCTACGTGACGATCGTCAAGGCCGCGGTCATCCCGGCGATCCTCTACTACGTGACCGCCTTCTGGATGGTGCATCTCGAGGCCGGCCGCGCGCGGCCTGCACGGCATGCCCAAGGAGGAGTGCCCGAATCCGTGGCACGCGATCCGCGAGCAAGTGGTACCTGATGCTGCCGCTCGCGGTGCTCGTGTTCATGCTCTTCGACGGCTTCACGCCGATGTACTGCGGGCATCGTCGGACTCGCGCTCACCGCGGTGCTGATCCTCGGTGTGGGCATCGCCGGCGGCTTCGGCTCGATGCTGTTCCGCATCGTGTTCTGGATGGTCGCTCGGGCTCGGCGACGGCGATCGTTCTTCAAGTTCGGCATCTGGCCGATCATCGACCATGATCGCGATCCTCGTCGCCGTGGAATTTCGTGCATCAAGGGCGGCCGCGAGACGCTGCGCGATCATGCGCGGCAGCCTGATCGACGGCGCGAGGCAGGCGGTCGCCGTCGGCATCGCCTGCGCGATCGTCGGCGTCATCATCGGGCGTGCTGACGCTGACGGGCGCGGCGTCGAATTTCGCCGGCTTCGTGCTCGACATCGGCTCGAAGAGCCTGTTCCTGTCGCTGTTGCTGACCATGGTCGTGTGCCTGGTCCTCGGGCATGGGCATCCCGACGATCCCGAACTACATCATCACCAGCGCGATCGCCGCGCCGGCGCTGCTGAAGCTCGGCGTGCCGCTGATCGTCTCGCACATGTTCGTGTTCTACTTCGGCATCATGGCCGACCTGACGCCGCCGGTCGCGCTGGCGGCGTTCGCCGCGGCGTCGATCGCCAAGGCGTCGCCGATGAGGATCGGCTGGAAGGCGACGCACATCGCGATCGCCGGCTTCGTGATTCCGTACATGGCGGTCTACGATCCGGCGCTGATGCTGCAGCGGCGCGGACGCTGCTCGATCACCGCCTACATCATCTTCAAGGCGATCGTCGCGATCGTGCTGTGGGGCGGCGGCGGCGATCGGCTATCTGCGCGGCCCGCTCAACTGGTCGGAGCGCGTCGTCGCCTTCGTCGCGGCGGCACTGCTGGTCGTCGCCGATTCCGCTGGACCGACGAGGTCGGCTTCGCGCTGGCGCGCGCGTTCGTCGTCTGGCACGTGGTGCGCACGCGCCGTGCCGGCGTCGGCCCGGCCGCCTGAGGCTGCACGCCGATGGCGATGAACGCGGTCTGCCTGCTCGTCGCCGGCGTCGTCCGCGCGACGCTGCCGGCGACCGAATTCACGCTCGCGTGGGAGCATTCGGTCGAGAAGACGCGCTGGGAAGAGCGCTATCGCATCGACGGCGACCGTGCTCGCCCTGGTCGAAGCGCGCGTCCAGGGCACTGGGCGCGGGCATGGAGCCGCCGCCGGCGCCGTGCTGCGCGACGGCTGGTGGACGCTGGCGCCCAACGCTGTGCCGCTGCCCGAGCTGCGCCTGACGCTACTCGACGTTACACCGCGACTACGCGCTGTGCTGCGCAGGCCGCGCTGCCAGTCGCTGGCGCGACGCTGCTCGGCGACGCGCCTGCGCGAGGGTGACGTCGTCGAGCGTGCGGCCCTGCGATGATCGGCCCGCTGCGAGCTCGGCCGCACCCGACTAGGCCGCGCGGCGACAGTCCGGCGACCGCGCGCGCTCGATGCGCGCTGACGTGCACGGGAAATGTCGCCGAGCTTGCGATCGAGGAAGAAGTTGCGCAGCGTGCGCGTGATCGTGCGAAACGCGAGCTGCTCCCACGGCATGTCCTCCTCGTCGAACAGCGCGCACCTCGAGGCTCTCCGGGCCGGGGCCGAAATCGAGATCGAGCAGGCGCGCGCGAAACATCACGTAGACCTGGTTGATGTGCGGCAGGCTGATCACCGTGTACAGCTCGTCGACCTCGACGCCGCGCGCGCGCCTCCTCGGCGTCTCGCGCAGCGCGCCGGCGACGAGCGTCTCGCCGTTCTCGAGAAAGCCGGCCGGCAGCGTCCACAGGCCGAGCCGCGGCTCGATCGCGCGCTTGCACAGCAGCACCTGCCCGTCCCACTCCGGCAGGCAGCCGACGACGACCTTCGGATTCTGGTAGTGGATCGTCCCGCACTTGCCGCAGACGTAGCGCGGCAGCGTGTCGCCTTCGGGGACGCGGAACTCGAGCGCGGACGAGCCGCAGTGGCTGCAGAATTTCATGGCCGCTCGCGCGGCGCGATCACGCCTGATGAAGTGCTCGCGATAGTACTTGAGCTCGTCGATCGATTCGTAGATGTCGGCGAGCGCCTCGTGCTTGCCCTGCTTCACCCACGCCCTTGCGCGACGTCGGGCTGCCAGCGCTTGCACAGCTCCTTCAGCGTCGACACGTCGAGATTGCGGTAGTGAAAATAGTCCTCGAGCGCGGGCATCCAGCGGGCGAGGAAGCGCCGATCCTGGCAGATCGTGTTGCCGCACATCGGCGAGATGCGTGGGCGGCACGTGCTCGCGCAGGAACGCGAGCATGCGCGCCTCGACCTCGCGCCTCGTCGAGCGTCGACGCCTTGACCTTGTCGATCAGGCCGGAGCGGCGCGTGCGTGCCCTGATTCCACGAATCCATGCCGGCGAGCGTCGCGTCGTCCTGGTGCACGACCAGCACCGGCGCCTCGGCGATCGTCGCGAGCTCGCTGTCGGTCACGACCAGCGCCACCTCGATGATGCGATCGATCTCCGGCTTGAGGCCCGTCATTTCCATGTCGATCCAGATCAGGTGGTTGGCGTCCTGCGGCATGAGCGGCGCTCGAGTTGGCGTAAAATGAAGCGCTCATTCTCGCATACGCACTCCGCTCGACCGCACCGCATGGCTGCACTCCGCAACTGTTTTCCGATCGATTTTCCTCGCCGCCGCTCGCCGTCTCGGTCGGCCTGCAGCTCTGGCTCGCGCGCGCGGCAGATGCGTCATGTGCGCGCGCACCGCGCAGCGGTGCCGGCGACACTTCGCCGGCCGCATCTCGCTCGCCGCGCACCAGCAAGGCCGCCGACTACACGGTCGCGCGCACCCGGCTTTCGCATCATCGATACGCTGCTCGACGCGGCGTGCTGCTGGCGCTGACGCTCGGTGGCGGCGTGGCGCTGCTCGTCGCGCTGGGTCGGCGCGACTGCCGGTGCCGGCGCTGTGCGCGCGACGTGGCGCTGGTCGTCGCGGTAGCGCTGATCGGCGGCGCGATCGCGCTGCCGCTGTCGTGGTACCGCACCTTCGTCATCGAGCAGCGCTTCGGCTTCAACCGGATGACGCTGCGACTCTGGCTCGCTCGATCTCGCCAAGGGCGCGCTGGTCGGCGCCGCGCTCGGCATGCCGCTGCTGACGCTGGTGCTCTGGCTGATGGCGCGCGCCGGAGCGCTGTGGTGGCTCTACGCGTGGGCTCGCCTGGGTCGCGTTCCAGCTGCTGGTGCTCGCGCTCTATCCGACGGTGATCGCGCCGCTGTTCAACAAGTTCGAGCCGCTGGCCGATGCCGAGCCTGCGCGAACGCGTCGAGCGGCTGCTCGCGCGCTGCGGCTTCGCCGCCAAGGGACTGTTCGTGATGGACGGCTCGACGCCGCTCGAGCCATGGCAACGCCTATTTCACCGGCTTCGGCGCGGCACGGCGCATCGTGTTCTTCGACACGCTGCTCTCGCGCCTGCACGGCGAGGAAGTCGAAGCGGTGCTCGCGCACGAGCTCGGCCATTTCAAGCTGCGCCATGTGCTCAAGCGCACGGCGTGGTTCGCGCTCGGCGAGCCTCGCTCTGCTCGCGCTGCTGGGCTGGCTGGTCGGCGCAGCCGTGGTTCTACGCAGGCCTGGGCGTTCCCGGGCCGGCACCGCGCTACGGCGTCGCGCTGGTGCTGTTCATGCTCGCGCTGCCGGTATTCACCTTTCTCGTCGCGCCCGCTCGCCGTCGCTGTACTCGCGCAAGCACGAATTCGAGGCCGACGCCTACGCCGCGCGCAACGCGTCGGCGCCGGCGCTGGTCGCCGCGCTGGTCAAGCTCTACGAGGACAACGCCAGCACGCTGACGCCCGACCCGCTGCACTCGGCGTTCTACGATTCGCACCCGCCGGCCGCGCTGCGCATCGCGCGCCTGGAGGCGGCGGCGCGGTGATCGCTAAACCAACGCTGGTGCTGCTCGCTTGCGCGGCGTGGACCGCTGGCGCCGCCGCGGCCGACGCTGCGAAGAAGTCCGGAGGTGACGCGCGCCGTGGCGAAGCCATGGTGGAGCGCGATTGCAACGCGTGCCACGCGCGCCGGTTCGATGGCGATGCGTCACGCATCTACCTTCGCGCCGACCGCAAGGTCACCACTCCGGCGCAGCTCGCGGCGCAGATCACGTACTGCAACACCCAACTCGGCACCGGTTACTTTCCGGAGGACGAGCTGCATATCGCCGCTTACCTCAACGAGCGCTATTATCATCTTCCCCAGGGCAATGTCCAATGAAGCGCGCATCAAACATGGGTGACAAAGCGACGCTTGCCGCGCAGCACTGCCGCGCTGGCGCGCCGCGCTTGAGCGCCGCCGAGCTCAAGCCGCTGCTGGGGACGCTGCCGGACTGGAAGCACGCCGACAAGCGTCTCACGCGGACGTACCGTTTTCCAGACTACTATCGCACCATCGCCTTCGTCAATGCGCTGGCGTGGATGGCGAACGTCGAGGACCATCACCCCGATCTGTCGGTGCACTACGGTCGCGTAGTGGTCGCGTGGTCTACGCACGACGCCGGCGGCGTCACGCTCAACGACTGCATCTGCGCCGCCAAGACGGACCAGCTCGCGCCGTGATCGAAGGTCTGGTCACGTCGACGCACAGGCGCCACTACGCGGTCGTGCTCGACGACGGACGTCAGGTGCTGTGCGTGCTGCGCGGACGCACGCGCACCCTCGCATGCGGCGATCGCGTCGTGGTCGACGCCAGCACGCCGGGCAGCGGCGTCGTGGTCGACGTGCTTGCGCGCACGTCGCTATGCTACCGCTCGGACGCGCACCGCGAGAAACTGATCGCTGCCAACGTCACCCAGATCGTGGGCATCGTCGCGCCCGACCCGCCCTATGACGACGAGCTGGTGCATCGCTGGACCATCGCCGCCGAAAGCAGCGACTGCCGCTTCGTGCTGGTCGCCAACAAGAGCGACCTGCCTGGATTCGGATGCACTGCTGCCGCGGCTCGCACCGTTCGCGGCGCTCGGCTACCCGGTGATCCGCACCAGCGCGCTCAGTCATGCGCGCGAGCTCGTTCCATTGCTCGCCGGCCAGCGCAGCGTGCTGATCGGCCAGTCGGGCATGGGCAAGTCGACGCTGATCAACGCGCTGCTTCCCGGCACCGCCGCCCGCATCGGCGAAGTGTCGGCATCGCTGCAGACCGGACGGCACACGACGACGCAGACGACGCTCTACCCGATCGACGCCACGAGCTGGATCGTCGACTCGCCGGGCATGCAGGAGTTCGGACTGGCGCATCTGGAACCGGAGTACATCGCGCACGCCTTTGTCGAGCTGCGTCCGCTGCTCGGCCACTGTCGCTTTCGCAATTGCCGCCACGACCTGGAGCCCGGCTGCGCGGTCCAGCACGCGGTCGCCGCGGTGACGTCCAGCCCTGGCGCGTCGACGCTGCTGCAGCGACTGCTCGCCGACAGCGAGCGGCGCGCGCGCACCTGGGAGTAGCGCTGGACGAGCCGTTACGGCGCCCAGTACGCGAGCGTCAGCAGCAGAAGCAGGACCAGCCACACCAGCAACGCGCGCCACACCAGCCCCGTGGCGCTCGGCATGGTGTCGGCGTCGGTGGGATCGCCCATACCCAGCTCGGGGCGGAATTCCGGCTCGTCCGTAGCCGAGGTCAAGGTCCCGCCGAGCGCGCAGCCGAGCGCGCCGGCACCGCTGGCCAGCAGAATGCCCTCTTCATGTGAGGGCCACGTGCGCGCCTGCGTACGCCAGCAGTAGACCGCGTCCTCGAAATCGCCGACGACCGCGAAGGTCATCGCGGTCAGGCGCACCGGGATCCAGTCCAGCCAATACAGCATGCGTGCGACCGGGTGGCCAAAGCGGGCGAGCTGCGCTCCCATCGGCGTCGTCGCCTCACCGTGCCACTGCTCAGCGAGCAGCGACGTGAGCCGATACAGCACTGCGCCCGCGGGTCCGGGTGCCAGCAGAAACCAGAACAGCGTCCCGAAAATGTGCCGGTACGCGTCGAGCACCCCCTGCTCGATGGCGAGCTTGGGAATCTCTCCGGCGAGCGCGCCACCGGCATCGCTTCCGCGCCATGCGATCAGCCGCCTGCGCGCGGCGACTACGTCGCCGGCTTTCAGCGCATCGCCGATCGCGGTGAACGCGTGGCTGAAGGACCTGAATCCCATCACCACCACCAGCACCAGTGCGCTCCACAGCATGCCCACGAGCGCGCTCAGCTGGATGAGCAGCAGATAGATGCCACCGGCGACCAGCACCGGCGGCGCCAGCGCCAGCGCGCCGGCGATCGCCCCCTGTTGTGTCGTGCCGGCGTTGAGGCGGCGCTCGAGCGCGCGCGCATAGCGGCGGAATCCGTGCACCAGCGCTGCGCGCCAACGTGCACCGCGCAGCTGCTCGAACGCGAGCGCCGCAATGACCGCCACGAAATTCACCGCGACCTCATTTCAGCAGCGCCTTGTTCACGTCCTTGAACAGCTGCGTGGCGGCCTCTCCGAGCCATTCGAACACGACCATCTCGCGCGACACGATGCGAACCCCCTCCTGGCGCATGCGCGCGAGTGCAAGGTCGCGATCCTCGACGCGGCGCGACCCGACGGCGTCGGCGACGACGAACACGTCCTTCCCCTCGTGGTGAAGGTCGAGCGCTGTCTGCAGCACGCATACATGCGTTTCGAAGCCGGCGACGACGATCTGCGGACAGTCGCTTCCCGGGAGCGATTGCATGCACGATGCGGCGACGCCGGAGAAATGCGTCTTGGAGGCGATCGCGTTTTCGGGCAACAGCGCGCGCACCTCGGCGACCAGCGGTCCCAGGCCCTTGGAATACTGCTCCAGCGCGGCCACCGGAACACCGATGCGTTGCGCGGCCTCGATCAGCCCAAGGCACGCATCGAGCACGCGGCGGCCGTCGGCGATCACGGGCAGCATCTTTTCCTGCAGATCGACGATCAGCAGCTGCGACCGCGCGCGATCGATCAGCACCGATGTCCCTTCGACGTGCGCACCATCAGGTGCGAAGCTCGGAGCGGTTGCGGTACTGGTCGAGCGCCTCGGGATTGGCGAGCGCCTCGATGTTCTTCACCGGCTCGCCGGCGACGGCGTTGCGCACGGCGAGCTCGACGATCTTGCCGCTCTTGGTGCGCGGGACGTCGGTCACCTGCACGACCTTGGCCGGAACGTGGCGCGGCGTGGTATTGGCGCGGATCTGCCGGCGGATGCGGTCGATCAGCGCATCATCGAGCACCAGGCCATTGCGCAGGCGCACGAACAGCACCACGCGCACGTCGCCCGACTCGCCCGGCGGCCACTCCTGGCCGATGACGATGCTCTCCACGACTTCGTCGAGCTGCTCGACCTGCCGATAGATCTCGGCCGTACCTATGCGAACGCCGCCGGGATTGAGCGTCGCGTCGGAGCGCCCGTAGATTATCATGCCGTCGTGCTCGGTGAGTTCGACGAAGTCGCCGTGACACCATACGCCGGGAAAGCGCTCGAAATACGCCGCGTGGTACTTCGAGCCGTCGGCATCGTTCCAGAAACCGATCGGCATCGACGGAAATGCCGAGGTGCACACGAGCTCGCCCTTTTTCTCGCGCACCGCATTCGCGTCGCTGTCGTACACCTCGACGCTCAGGCCCAACCCACGACACTGCAGCTCGCCGCGCCACACCGGCCGCGTCGGACAGCCCAGCGCGAAGCAGGAAACGATGTCGGTCCCTCCCGAGATCGACGACAGGCAAACGTCGTCCTTGATGGACTCGTAGACGTAGTCGAAGCCTTCGGGCACGAGCGGGCTTCCCGTCGAGAATATCGTGCGCAGCGCGTCGAGCCGGTATTGCGTGCGCGGAACGAGCCCTGTCTTTTTAAGCGCATCGATGTATTTGGCCGACGTGCCAAAATGCGTGACACGTTCCTGCTCGGCGAGCTCCCACAGGATGCGCCCCTCGCCGACGAACGGCGAGCCGTCGTACAGCAGAAGAGTGGCCCCCGACGCCAGGCCGGAAACCAGCCAGTTCCACATCATCCATCCGCAAGTCGTGAAATAGAACAATCGATCGTCGGCATTGATGTCACCATGCAACCGGTGCTCCTTCACGTGCTGCAGTAGCGCGCCACCGGCGCCATGCACGATGCACTTGGGCACGCCCGTCGTACCTGACGAATACATGATGTACAGCGGGTGATCGAAGGACAGACGCACGTAATCGATGCGGCCGGCGTGGTGCGGCGCGAGAAAGTCGTCCCAGCTCACGCCCTCCTTCACCAGGTCGATCGACTTTTGCACGCCGGCATCGCTGCCGAGGTAAGTGACGCATACGACACGCCGTAACGAAGACAATCGGGCCGCGATCTCAGCGACCTTCTCCACGATGGGCTGCGGCTTGCCGTTGTACCAATAGGCATCGACCGTGAACAGGACCTTCGGCTCGATCTGGCCGAAGCGGTCGAGCACCCCCTGCACGCCGAAGTCGGGTGAGGCCGACGACCAGATCGCGCCGATCGCGGCCGAGGCGAGCGCGGCGACGATGGTCTCCGGCATATTGGGCATGTAGCCAGCGACGCGATCGCCGGCGACCACGCCGGCGGCAGCAAGCGCATGCGCCGTTTGCGACACCGCGGCATGCAGCTCGGCGTGCGACATACGGCGTTTGACCTTGTCCTCGCCCCAGAACACCAGCGCATCGGCGGCGGCGTCACGCGAGCGGCGCTCGAGCAGGTTCTCGGCGAAGTTCAGTCGCGCGTCGACGAACCAGCGCGCGCCTGGCATGCGATCGCCGTCGACCAGCGTGCGCGTTCCACGCTCTCCGATAATCTGCGCGTAATCCCATAGCTCGCGCCAGAATGCCTCGCGATGCGCGATCGACCATGCGTACAGCGCGCCATAATCAGGCAGCGCGATGCCATGACGCCCAGCGACGCGCGTCGAGAATTCGGTCATATTCGCCCGCGCGACGCGGGCAGGGGACGGGCGCCAGAGAGGTTCGATCATGGCTGACCTCGCCACGAGCAGCCGAACAGCACGCGAGTATAGTCGCGGAGCGTCCGGTCACCTGCTGCAGCCATTCGAGCCGCGCCTGTTCCACAACGGAAGCAGAGGCTGTTGTTGACCTGCCTTCTGCGTCCATGTGACCCAGCGTAGCGGGATGATGGTCGTGTAAACGGGATTTGGGGCGTGTTCATGGTCGGCGAGCGAGCGGAACAAAGCGAATCATAATCTGCGCAGCTTGACGTCCTGGAAAGCTAGTCCGGCTCACGCGCATCCGTGGCTGCAATGGCTGCCGCGCGCGGGCGATGCTCCATTGCCTCGGCGACGAGTTCGGCGAGATCACGGGTTTCAATCGCTCCGTCCTGCCCGAGTGTCCCGACGCCGTCACCCATCATTACGGCGCAATATGGGCAGGCGGTGGCGATAACCTTCGGCGCCTGCGGCAACGCCTGCTCGACGCGAGTCACGTTGATGCGCTTGCCAATCGACTCCTCCATCCACATCCGCGCGCCCCCGGCGCCGCAACACATCGCTTTTGCCCGATTAAGGGGGAACTCCATGGGAGCATCCCTCACCACCATACGAATGATGGAACGTGGCGCCTCATATTCGCCGTTATGTCGTCCAAGATAGCATGGCTCGTGATAGATGACGCGCTCGAACACCGGGCGCACTTTCAGGTGGCCTTCGGCAACAAGGCGCGCTATCAGCTGCGTATGGTGAATCACTTCGTAGTGACCACCGAACTCCGGATACTCGTTCCTGAGTGAATTGAACGCATGCGGGTCGCAGGTGACGATGCGCGTGACGCCGAGTCCATTGAGCGTGGCGACGAGCGTGGCCGCCAATTGCTGGAACAGCATCTCGTTACCGGCGCGGCGCACGCATTCGCCGGTTGACGACTCGGCGGCACCGAGGATGCCGACCTTGACGTCCGCCTCCTGCAGCACCTTCACGAACGCGGTGGCGACCTTCTGCCCTCTCGGATCGAATGACTCGGCGGAGCCGACATAGAAGAGATAGTCGAGTCGCTTGACGTCGTCCGCCGTATGCACGGTCGGTACTCCCAGGCCATTCGCCCACGCGCCGCGAGTATCGGCGGGGAGACCCCATGGGTTGCTCTGGACCTCGTAGGCGTCGAAGACTGCCTTCAGTTCGTGCGGGAACACGCCTTCCATCATCACCTGGTGCTGTCGCATCCGGTAGAACTTGCCGAGATGCTCGAGTTCGATCGGACAGGCCGTCTCGCAATAGCCGCAGGTCGTGCACGCCCACAGCGTGTCCTGGCTGATCACGCCGCCGACCAGCGCCGGCAGCGGGTCATCGGTGCCCGCCGGCGGAGGTCCGGCGACGATCGCCTCGCGCTGCTGCATGAGGTGCAGCTTGACGCTGTCATGCACCCATTTCAACGCCAACGGCTTGCCGGTCAGAAACGTGGGACAGGCCTCTTTGCAACGCCCGCATTCGGTGCACGTGAATGCGTCGAACGCGTCCTTCCAGACCAGATCGCGCGCAGTACGCACGCCGACCTTCATCTCCTCGCCGTCCGCAGCGTTCATCGCGCGGTCGAGGTCGACCGACGGCACGCGATTCAATGGCCCCGGCTTGGCGAAGAAGAGCCCGGGTACGCCGGTGACGATGTGGAAGTGCTCGCCCAGCGGCAGCACGACCAGGAATCCGAACACCGTCATCATCTGCAGCCAGTACATCGCTTGGTATCCAGCGCGCAACGGGTTTTCGTTCCAGCCGCCGAACGCGGCTGCAAGTGCATTGCCGACCAGCGCGTAGCTCCGTTCGTGGGCAATGCCGGGGTCCACACCGGACAGCAACGCAAAGCGAAACCCGTCGAACAGCAGATCGGTGACCATGATTGCGGCAATGAGCGACAGGATCAGCACGGCCTCCCGGTTGGCTTCCAGCCGCGCGGGCTTGATGACGAAACGCCGCCAAAACGCGTAGCCGACGGCCGCAAGCACGGAAAGCTCGACGAAATCCTTGGCCCCTGCGAACAGCCCTCCGGCCAGCCCTGGATACACAAATCCTTCGCGGTACCCAATGCCGATCAGCTGCACTTTTCGCGCGAGCAGCGCGACGAAGCCGAGGAAGATCACGCAGTGCATCAGGCCGGCCTTCGGATCGCCGAAGATCATCCGCGATTGCAGCAATCCGTGGACGAAGACGCGTTTTAGACGCGCGCCGGCGCGATCCCATCGGACCTCGGGCCGCAGCGCCGCCACGATGGATAGCTTGCGCCAGGCAAGCCCCAGGAACGCCGCGAACGCGACGAGCACGAGCAGTGAAATCCCGAGAGGGCTCATCTACACCAATACCGCAATCGTCGGCGATGTGAAGGGGCCAGGCTACATTCCGGCGTAGTTGGGTCCGCCGCCGCCCTCGGGTGTCACCCAGACGATGTTTTGCGTCGGATCCTTGATGTCGCAGGTCTTGCAGTGCACGCAGTTCTGGAAGTTGATCTGCAGACGTTGGCCGGAACCGCGTTCGTCGGAAACGAATTCGTACACGCCAGCCGGGCAATACCGCGCTTCGGGGCCTGCGTAGCGCGCGAGATTGACGGCCACCGGCACAGTGGGGTCCTTGAGCGTGAGGTGGGGCGGCTGGCTTTCCTCGTGATTCGTATTGGACAGATAGACCGACGACAGCTTGTCGAACGTGATTTCCTGATCGGGCTTCGGATACGCAATCGGCGTGCATTCGGCGGCGGGCTTGAGCTTCGCATAATCGGGAAACTTGCGGTGGAGCGTCCACGGTGCGTTGCCGCGGAAAACGAGTTGGTCGACCCCCCACAGCGCGGCACCGACGACGAGCCCCTTGTCTAGATACGGCTTGAAGTTGCGCGCGCGATGAAGCTCGTCGTGGAGCCAGCTCGCCTCGAACGCAGCGGGATACGCCGCCAGCTCGTCGCGCGTGCGGCCCGCGGTGATCGCGTCGAATACGGCGTCGGCGGCGAGCATGGCGCTCTTGATCGCCGCATGCGAGCCTTTGATGCGGGGCGCGTTGAGGAAGCCGGCATCGCAGCCGACGAGAGCGCCACCCGGGAAGACGAGCTTCGGCAGCGACTGCAGTCCACTCGCGTTGATCGCGCGCGCGCCGTAGCCAATACGCTTGCCGCCCTGCAGGAACGCACGCAACAGCGGGTGCGTCTTGTACCGCTGGAATTCCTCGAACGGCTCCAGGTAGGGATTGGTGTAACCCAGGCCGACGACGAGCCCGAGCGACACCTGATGGTTTTCGAAGTGATACATGAAGCCGCCGCCGTAGGTCGCATTGTCGAGCGGCCAGCCGGCGCTATGCAGCACGAGCCCCGGGACGTGCTTCGCCGGATCGATCTCCCAGAGCTCCTTGATTCCGAGGCCCCAGGTCTGCGGATCACGCGCCTCGTCAAGCCGGTAGCGCGCAATGACCTCTTTGCCGAGATTGCCGCGCGCGCCTTCGGCAAACAGCGTGTACTTGCCGATGAGCTCGACACCGGGCTGAAAATTGGCGGTCGGCCTGCCGTCCTTGCCGACGCCCATGTCGCCGGTCGCGACACCGCGCACCGCGCCCCGCTCGTCATACAGCACCTCGCTTGCCGGAAAGCCGGCGAATACCTCGACGCCCAGCTCCTCGGCCTGCTTCGCGAGCCAGCGCACGACATTCGCGAGGCTCACGATGTAGTAGCCATCGTTGCTAAAACAGTCGGGCAGCAGCCAGTGCGGGTTGAGATAGGCCTTTTGCTCGGTCAGGAAGTAGAAGCGATCCTCGGTTACCTGCGTATTGAGCGGCGCGCCGCGCTCGCGCCAGTCGGGAAGAAGCTCGTTGATCGCCCGCGGGTCCATCACTGCGCCGGAGAGAATGTGCGCCCCCGGCTCGGAGCCTTTCTCGAGCACGACGACGGATACTTCCCTGCCTGCCGTCGTCGCCAGCTGCTTGAGGCGAATCGAAGCAGCGAGACCCGCGGGGCCTGCGCCGACGATGACCACGTCGTAATCCATCGACTCGCGGGGAGTGCTTGGTTCGACCGGGCTGCTGGAAGACATGTCGCGTTCGCTCTTGCCCGAAGACTTGGCATCCTAGTTTAATGCATCAGCGCGCACCATCGGGCAGCCACGTCATGCGCGGGCCTGCGGACATCGCCTTTCGTGCATCCGTCTCCAGGCTAGGATCTCCATAACCATGCCGCGCCGCGCACGCCGCTCGAGTCGCCGTGACGATTGCGCCGAAGTGCCGTATCGACGCGGTCGGAAAATACCCATTCGCCCCACAGGTGCGGCACCGCCGAGTACAGGCGGTCGACGTTGGACATGCCTCCGCCAAGCACGATGACGTCCGGATCGAGGAGGTTGATTACGTGCGACAACGCGCGCGCAAGCCGGCGCTCGTAGCGTTGAAGGCTCGCGTTGGCCGCGGCATCGCCGGCCTCGGCGAGACGGACGATCTCGCCCGCTGCGAGGAGCTGTCCGCTCGCGGCGCGATGATCGCGCTCGAGACCGGGCCCCGACACGAAGGTCTCGATGCAGCCGTGCTGGCCGCAAAAGCACCGCGGTCCGGGCCGCTCGTCGTCGTCAGCCCACGGCAGCGGATTGTGCCCCCACTCGCCGGCGATCGCGTTGCGGCCGGTGAGCACCGAGCCGTTGACCACGACACCCGCCCCCACGCCCGTGCCGAGTATGGCGCCGAACACGACCGCCTCACCGCGGCCAGCGCCGTCGCTTGCCTCCGACAGCGCGAAGCAGTTGGCGTCGTTGTTGATGCGCACTTCGCGTGCGAGCAGTCGCTCGAGATCGGCCTTGATCGGCCTGCCGTTCAGACACACCGAGTTGGAGCCGCGCAGCATGCCGGTCGCCAACGACAACGATCCCGGCGTGCCGATGCCGACGGATCCGCGCGTGCCGAGCTCCGACTCGGAGGATGCCACCAGCGCCACGATCTGCGCCAGGATCGCGTCGTAGTCCTCGCGCGGTGTGGGCAGGCGACGGCGCAGCAACTCCGAACCGTCCTCTGCAAGCGCGACGATCTCGGTCTTGGTTCCCCCCAAATCGATCCCGAATCGAATCAAGGTTGGCCACGCATGTTTTCGTTACGAAGGGTCGCAGCGGTTGACTCGACGCTGCGGTATCGCGGATTATTGCAGAATTACTACAAGAAGGCCGACCAAGGAGGAATGATGCTGCGTACGCTTTTCACCACTGCGCTATGGACCGCCGTGCTTTGTGTTGTCGCGCTGCCGGCTGCCGCGCAACAGCAGGTGAACGTGATCTGTCCGATGGCCGCAGAATGGTGCAACATGGCCGCGACCGAGTTCGAGAAAGCGACCGGCATCAAGGTCGGCCTGACGCTCAAGGGATCGGGCGAGTCGTTCGCCACCGTGGCGGCGGAAAAGGCCAATCCCAAGCACGACATCTGGTACGGCGGGACGGGCGATCCCCACCTGCAGGCCGCCGAGCAGGACCTGACGATCGCCTACAAGTCGCCGCTGTTCGACCAGTTGCAGCCGTGGGCGAAAAAGCAGGCCGAGCAGTCGGGATTCAAGACGGTCGGTATCTATCTGGGTGTGCTCGGCATGGGCTACAACACCGAGCTCCTCGCGAAGAAGAAAGCGCCTGCGCCTGCGTGCTGGAAGGATCTGGGTCGCGCCGAATACAAGGGCGACTTGCAGATGGCCAACCCCAACGCATCGGGCACCGCATACACCACCATCGCGACGCTGGTTCAGCTGTTCGGCGAGGATCAAGCGTTCAAGATGCTCAAGGACTGGAACAAGAACATCTCCAACTACTCGCGGCAGGGCGTCGGTCCGATCAAAGCCACCGCCCGTGGCGAGAACATGGTCGCGGTCGCGTTCATCCACGATGTAGTAACGGAGGCGACGGCGGGATTCCCGGTGAAGAGCGTCGCGCCCTGCGAGGGTACCGGGTACGAAATCGGCTCGATGTCGATCATCAAGGGCGCACGCAATCTCGAGAACGCGAAAAAGTTCTACGATTGGGCGTTGACACCGGCCGCTCAGAAGCTTTCGTACGAATCGAAGTCCTCGTTCCAGCTGCCGTCGAACGTGGGCACGCCGGTGTCGCCGCTATCGCCGCGCCCGGCGGACATCAAGCTCATCGACTACAACTTCGCCAAGTACGGCTCGTCGGCGGAGCGCAAGCGGCTGCTCGAGAAATGGGACAAGGAAGTCGGAGGCGGCGCGGTCACTAAGTGACGCGTCTTCCCGTGAGCTGCGCGGCGGCGCCATGAGCAGCAGCCGTTCTGTCGCGGCGATCGTTGCGCTGGCCGTGTGCTGCATCGCCGGTGCGGCGCTCGGTCAGGGCACGCTCGCCATGTACTGCAGCTCGCCGGACACAGCGTGGTGCCAGGGCATGGCGAACGGCTTCGAGAAAGCGACCGCGATCAAGGTCAGCGTCACTCAGAAAGCCACCGGCGAACTGTTCGCGCAGATCAAGGCCGAGGCCAACAATCCCAAGGGCGACATCTGGTGGGCCGGGCCGGGCGACGCCTTCCTGCAGGCCGCCGAGGAGGGCCTGCTCGAGACGTACAAATCGCCGAATCTCGACCAGTTGCACGACTGGGCGCGTCGAGAAGCGGAGGTATCGCGCTATCGCGTCGCCGGCGTTTATGGCGGCATTCTCGCGTTGGGCTACAACACCGAGGTGCTCGAGCGGCGGAAGCTGCCGGTGCCGCGGTGCTGGTCGGATCTGACCAATCCGATCTACAAGGGCGAAGTCATGCTGTCGAACCCGAATTCGTCGGGCACGGCGTACATGATGCTCGCCTCGCTCGTGCAGGTGATGGGCGAGGACGAGGCGTTTCGTTACATGAAAGCGCTCAACGCCAACGTCAATCAATACGCGCGCTCGGGCATCGGACCGATGACCGCGGTGACGCGCGGCGAGACCGGCATTGGCAGCACAGTGCTGCATGGCGTGATCAACGAAATCATGCGCGGCTTTCCGGTCAAGGCGATCCTGCCCTGCGAGGGCGTTGGCTACGAAGTCGGCTCGATGGCCATCATCAAGGGCGCGCGCCATGCGGACAATGCGCGCAAGTTCTTCGACTGGGCGCTGACCGCCGAGGCGCAGGCCATTGGGCTCGACGTCGGCGAGTACGCTATCCCGACGAACCGGAACGTGAAGCTGCCGCCGCAGGTGCCCAATCTCGCCGACATCAAGCTCATCAATTACGACAGCGCCAAGTACGGCTCGACCCTCGAGCGCAAGCGACTGCTCGAGCGCTGGGAGAAAGAAATCAACGCCAACGCGAGATGAGATCCAGCCGCAACGCCATCGCGTTCTGGATCGTCGTCGGTGCCGTGGGCTTCCTGTTCCTTCCCTGGTACTCGCTGGAGGCATCGCTTTTCTCGTTGGGCTGGCTGCGCGCGCTGGGCGACAAGGCGAATTCGCCGGCCCTGCTGCAGGCGATGCCTACACGGACGCACGTGGCTGCTGCCGAGCGGGGCGCTGGTGGTGCTCGCGGCCGTGACGCTGCTGATGCGCAACAACCGCGGATGGCGCGCCAACGCGCTGCTCTGCATCGGCGGCGCCGGTTTTCTCTACACCTTGCTGCAGGGATTTGCGATCGGCGCGCAGGGATGGTCGTTCGAGGCGCTCGCCAACGTCTTCGGCCCGCTGCCCGAGGGTCAGTTCGGGATCGGTATCGGCGCAACGCTGGTGCTGAGCGCCTTCGCGATGCTGTTCGCGCTGGGGCTCTCCGAGCGCGGCTATTTCCAGGGCGACGGCTTCATCGCCGGCTGCATCGTGGCGATCCTGGTGTCGACCGCGATTTTCACCTTCTATCCGGTATTCAACATCCTGGTCAGCGCATTTCAAGACGACGGCGGGAATCTTCGCCGTCGGCATTTCTTGGACGCTTTCTCCAGGAAAAAGTGTGGGGACTGGGGTGCCTCACCGGCGGTCCGCGCTGCGGCGTCGCGTGGAATACGCTGCTGCTCGCGCTGATCTGCGGCGCCGGTACGACCGCGCTCGGCCTCTGCTTCGCGCTGGTCGTCGCGCGGACCGACTTTCGCCTCAAGAAGCTGTTGCGCGCGATGTCGATCCTGCCGATCATCACGCCGCCCTTCGTCATCGGCCTGGCGCTGATCCTGCTCTTCGGCCGCTCCGGCGCGCTGAATCACGTGCTCGAGTGGAGCATTCGGCATCGAGCCGTCGCGCTGGTTCTACGGCCTGCCCGGACTGATCCTCGCGCAGCTGCTGTCGTTCACGCCGATCGCGTTCCTGGTCCTGGTCGGCGTCGTCGAAGGCGTGTCGCCGAGCATGGAAGAGGCCGCGCAGACGCTGCGCGCGAATCGCTGGCGCACTTTTGTCGATGTCTCGCTGCCGCTGATGCGCCCTGGTCTCGCCAACGCCTTTCTTATCGGCTTCATCGAGTCGATCTCCGATTTCGGCAATCCCATCGTTCTCGGCGGGAATTTCGGCGTGCTCGCGACTGAAGTGTTCTATTCGGTGGTCGGCGCGCAACTCGACCAGGGGCGCGCCGCGGCGCTCGGTATCATCCTGCTGGGATTCGCGCTCGCCGCGTTTTTCGCGCAGCGCTGGGTGCTTGGCCGCAAGGTGTACACGTCGATGTCGGGGAAGGGCGATTCGGGACTGCCGACGGCGCTGCCCGACCGCGTTCGCCGCCTCTGCTATGCAGTCGCCATTCCGTGGATCACGCTCACGATCGTCATCTACGCGATGGTGTTCGTCGGCGGCTTCGTCGAGCAGTGGGGGCGTAACTACACTCCGACCTTGCGCCACTACATCAAGGCCTTCGGCGTCGAGTCGGGACCGAACGGTTTGCTCTGGGTAGGCACCGCGTGGAGCTCGTTCTGGACGACGGTCAAGCTCTCCGCGATCGCGGCGCCGGTCACCGCGGTGTTGGGCCTGCTGACCGCGTACGTGCTGACGCGCCACCGCTTTCGAGGCCAGTCGGCGTTCGAGTTCGGGACGCTGCTGTCCTTCGCCATTCCCGGAACGGTGATCGGCGTCTCGTACATCCTGGCGTTCAACGTGCCGCCGATCGAGATCACCGGCACCGCACTGATCCTCGATCGTGTGCAACGTGTTCCGCAACATGCCGGTCGGCGTGCGCGCCGGCATGGCGTCGATGGCGCAGATCGACAAGAGCCTCGACGAAGCATCGACGACCCTCGGGGCGCACGGATTCACGACACTGCGCCGCGTCCTGCTGCCGCTGCTCAAGCCGGCAGTCGTCGCGGCACTGGTCTACAGCTTCGTGCGCTCGATGACCACCGTTTCGGCGATCGTATTCCTCGTCTCGGCGGAGTACGAATGGGCGACGACCTACATCATCAACCGCGTCACCAACGGCGACTACGGCGTGTCCATCGCGTACTCTTCGGTGCTGATCGTGCTGATGCTCGCGATCATCTGGCTGATCCAGCGCGTCGTCGGTGTGCGTCGCCTCGGCCGACGCCAGGACGTCGCGTCCGCGCGTTGTGGGACGAACTGGGCGCGCAGCGCGGCATGAACTTTCGGTTGCATACCGAGAACGCGTCGATGAAAGCCGCCATCGATCGAATTCCGCATCATCAGCAAGCTCTACGGCGAGGTTGCCGCCGTCAACGACATCTCGCTTCGACATCGCGGCCGGGACGCTGGTCACGCTGCTCGGACCCTCGGGCTGCGGCAAGACGACCACGCTGCGCATGATCGCCGGCCTCGAGTTGCCGACCTCGGGAGCGATCATCATCGGCGGTGCCGACGTCACTCGCGTTCCCGGCCGTCCGAGCGCGACGTCTCGATGGTGTTCCAGAGCTATGCGTTGTTTCCGCACATGAACGTGCTCGAGAACGTCGGCTATGGCCTCACCGTCTCGCGGCTTGTCCAAACCCGACGTGCACGCCAAGCGCGCAATCGGCGCTGACCACGGTGGGACTCACCGGCTTCGACGCGCGCCTGCCCTCCGAGCTCTCCGGCGGGCAGCAGCAGCGCGTCGCGGTCGCCCGCGCGCTGGTGCTGGAGCCCTCGGTGCTGCTGTTCGACGAGCCTCTGTCCAATCTCGACGCACGGCTGCGCCGCCAGATGCGCGAGGAGATACGCGACCTGCAGCAACGCCTGTCGCTGACGGTCGTCTACGTCACGCACGACCAGGCCGAAGCGATGGCGGTCTCCGATCGCATCATCGTGATGAACAAGGCGACCATCGCGCAGGAAGGCGCGCCGCGCGAGCTCTACGAGCAGCCGCGCGACGTGTTCGTCGCCGGCTTCATGGGCGACGCGAATCGCGTGCGCGGGACGCTCAAGCGCATCGACGATCGCTTCGGCGATCTCACGCTCGGGCCGCTGACCGTTCGGCTGCCGCACCGCAATCTCGCGCCGGGCGCAGTCGACGTCGCGATCCGCCCGGAGGCGGTCGAGATCGCCGCACCGGGAGGTTCCGGGCTCGACAGGCACCGTGCGCAAGTCCGCCTACATCGGCGGCGCTGATGGAATACACGATCGTGACGGAGATCGGCGATCTGTTCGTCATCAGCATGGCGGTCGATCGTCCGCTTGCGCCCGGCGCACCGGTGTCGATCATGCTCGCGCGTCACGGCGTCGTCCCGATCGCCGCGGCATGACGCCGCGCGAAATTGAAACCCGCGCGACGTTCGCCGCCGCGCTTGCGCGCGAAGCCGGCGAGCTCGCGCTTCGCTATTTCCACCGCGAGATCGACTTCCACACCGAGTCCAAGGGGCCGCAGGACTTCGTCAGCGTGGCCGATCGCGCGGTGGAGACGCACATCCGCATGCGACTCGCCGAGGCGTTTCCCGACGACACGATGTTCGGCGAGGAAGCCGGCGGCGACGTGGGTGCACGTGCGTGGCTGGTCGATCCGATCGACGGCACGATCAACTTCGTCCACGGCGTGCGCTACTGGTGCGTGTCCATCGCGTTCCTGGTCGACGGTGGGCGCCAGATCGGCGTGATCTACGACCCGTCGCAGGACGAGCTGTTCTCGGGCAGTGCGCGGCGGCGGCGCGTTCTGCAACGACGCGCCAATGCGCGTCTCGGCGTGCGATCGCATGGACGCAGCGATGGTCTGCGCAGGTTTCGTGCCGCGGCATTCGCTGGACGCGCACCTGCGGCTCGAGCGTGCCCTTTACGAGGCGGGCGCCGCGGTGAAAGACATGGGTGCGGGCGCGCTGATGCTCGCGCACACCGCTGCCGGCCGCTACGACGCCTACGTCGAGCCGCACATGCATCCGTGGGACGCGTTGGCCGGCCTGTTGCTGGTCGAGGAGGCAGGTGGACGTACGCTCCCCTATCCTGGACCCGAGGGCCTGGCTGTCGGCGGAGCCGTGCTCGCCGCGGTACCCGGCATCTATGACGCGCTGGAACGCCTTACGCGCGACTAGAACTGCTCGTCGGCGATCGCCAGCACGCTCTCGCTGCCGACGGTGATCGCGTGCCCGAGCGCGCCCGCCTGCGGGAGCAGGCAATCGGCGTAGAAGCGCGCCGTCGCGATCTTGCCGCGCAGGTAGCTCGCGTCACCGGAGCCCTCTTTCAGCTGCTTGTGCGCGATCAGCGCCGCGCGCCCCATCTGCCAGCCGCCCGCGAGCAGCCCCCACATCTGCAGATACGGCACAGCGGCTGCGAACGCCGCGCGCGGCGACGAGCCGAAATTTGCGACCATCCAGTCGATCGCTTCGCGCAGCGCCGTCACCGCTGAGGACAGGGCGGCACCGGTCGCCTTGAGGTCGGCGTCGGAATGGGCCGAAAGGTCGGTCGCGACCCTGCTCGCCTCGGCGGCGATCGCACGCGCAGTGACGCCCGCGTCGCGTGCGGTCTTGCGGCCGATGAGATCGTTCGCCTGGATGCCCGTGGTGCCCTCGTAGATCGTGGTGATGCGCGCATCGCGATAGTGTTGCGCGGCGCCCGTTTCCTCGATGAAACCCATCCCGCCATGCACCTGCACGCGCGAGATAGGTGACCTGCTGCGCGACTTCGGTGCTGCAACCCTTGACGATCGGAATCATGAAGTCGACGAACGCCTGGTGACGCTTGCGTGCATCGGCGTCGGGATGATGCGTGGCGTTGTCGATCGCGGCGCCGGTGACATACGCGACGGCGCGCATCGACTCGGTGAGCGCCTTCATCGTCACCAGCATGCGGCGCACGTCCGGGTGCTGCAGGATCGTCGCCGTCGGCGTTGCTTTGTCGAGGCCGGGCGCGCGCCCCTGTACGCGGTCGCGTGCGTAGTCGAGCGCACGCTGGTAGGCGCGTTCGGAAATGCCGATGCCCTCGACGCCGACCGAATAGCGCGCGAGGTTCATCATGATGAACATGTACTCGAGGCCGCGATTCTCGACGCCGACCAGCTGGCCGACCGCGCCACCGTGATCGCCGTACGCGAGCACCGCGGTCGGGCTCGCGTGGATGCCCAGCTTGTGCTCGAGCGAGACGCACTGCACGTCGTTGCGCGCCCCGACGCTGCCGTCGGCGTTGACCAGGAATTTTGGCACCACGAACAGCGATATGCCCTTGACGCCCTCGGGCGCAGTCGGCGTGCGTGCGAGCACCAGGTGCACGATATTCTCGGTGTAGTCCTGGTCGCCGTAAGTGATGAATATCTTCTGGCCGTAGAGCTTGTAGCTGCCATCGGGCTGCGGCACCGCGCGGGTGCGCACGGCAGCCAGGTCCGAGCCCGCCTGCGGCTCGGTGAGGTTCATGGTGCCAGTCCACGTGCCTTCGACCATCTTCGGCAGGTATATCGCCTTCTGCTCGTCGGTGCCAACGAGCTCCAGCGCCTCGATGGCGCCCTGCGTAAGCAGGGGGCACAGCGCGAACGCGAGATTGGCGCCATGCCACATCTCCTCGACCGCGGTGGAGACGAGTTGCGGCAGTCCCTGTCCTCCATGCTCGGGCCGCTTGGTCAATCCGTTCCAGCCGTTGGCGACGAACTGCTGGTATGCATCCTTGAACCCCGTAGGGGTGCGCACGATGCCGCCGTCGACCAGCGTCGATCCTTCGCGATCGCCGACCGCGTTGAGCGGATCGAGCACCTCGGTGGCGAACTTGGCCGCCTCCTCGAGGATCGCGGTGACCGTGTCCGGGGTCGCGTCTTCGTAGCCCGGGAGCTTGCCGATCTGGTCGAGCCCGGCAAGCTCCTTCATGACGAACAGCATGTCCTGCAGCGGAGCGTGATAAGTGCTCATGTCGCGCTGTCGTGGGTGGTCGCGTCGACGCTCAACCGCCAAGCTCGGCGGTGAATGCCGGAACGATCTCGAACAGGTCGCCGACCAGGCCATAGTCCGCGATCTGGAATATCGGCGCCTCGGGATCCTTGTTGATGGCCACGATGACCTTGCTGTCCTTCATCCCCGCGAGGTGCTGGATCGCGCCGGAAATGCCGACCGCGATGTACAGATCGGGAGCGACGATCTTGCCGGTCTGCCCGACTTGATAGTCGTTGGGCACGTAGCCGGCGTCGACCGCCGCGCGCGATGCACCGAGCGCGGCATTGAGTTTCGCCGCGAGCGCTTCGAGCATCTTGAAATTCTCGCCGTTCTGCAGGCCGCGACCACCCGAAACCACGACGCGCGCGCCGGCAAGCTCCGGACGATCCGATTTGCTGAGCTCCTGCCCCAGCAGCTCGACCTTCCCGAAATCGGCCGGCGCCGTCACCGCATCGATCGCGGCTGAGGCTGTGCCGGCTTCAGCGGCATCGAAGGCCGTGGTGCGCACTGTGACGACCTTTTTCGCATCCTTGGATTGCACAGTTGCGAACGCGTTGCCTGCGTAGATCGGCCGCACGAAGGTGTCCGGTGATTCGACCGCGATGATGTCGGAGATCTGCGCGACATCGAGCAACGCCGCAATGCGCGGCGCGATGTTCTTGCCGAAGCCGGTCGCGGGCAGCAGGATGTGTGAATAGTTGCCCGCGAGGCCGACAACGAGCGCGGCGACGTTCTCGGCGGTCTGCGCCGCCAGTTGCGGCGCCTCGGCGCTCAGCACTTTCGAGACGCCCGCGATCTGCGCGGCGGCCGCGGCGACCGCGGAAGCGCCCTGCCCGACGACGAGCACGTGCACGTCACCTCCTAGCTTGTGCGCAGCCGTGATGGTATTCAGCGTCGCGCCCTTGAGCGCCTTGTTGTCGTGCTCGGCAATGACGAGGGTGGTCATGAGTGGGGTTCGTTACCGCGTTGACTGGGATGGATCGAAGGGAATCGCCGCGACTGCGGGGGTGGCGCGCTAGGAAATCACCTTGGCTTCGTTGCGAAGCTTCGCTACGAGTTCCTTGACGTCGGCGACCTTGCCCCCGCCTTTACGCTTCGGTGGCTCGACCACCTTGAGCGTAGTCAAGCGCGGCGTAACGTCAACGTCGAGCGCATCGGGCTTGATCACGTCCATGGGCTTTTTCTTGGCCTTCATGATGTTGGGCAGCGTCGCGTAGCGAGGCTCATTGAGGCGCAGGTCGGTGGTGATCACCGCGGGCAGGGGCATGGCCAGTGTCTCCAGGCCGCCGTCGATCTCGCGCCTGACCGTCGCCTTGCCGTCGGCGATGTCCACTTTCGATGCAAAGGTCGCCTGCGGCCAGCCAAGCAGCGCCGCAACCATCTGTCCGACCTGATTGGCGTCGTCGTCGATCGCCTGCTTGCCGAGAATGACCAGCTGCGGTTGCTCCTTGTCGACCAGCGCCTTGAGCAGCTTCGCCACTGCCAGCGGCTGCAGCTCGACGTCGGTCTCGACCAGGATGGCGCGGTCCGCGCCGATGGCGAGCGCGGTGCGCAGCGTTTCCTGGCAGGCCATGACGCCGCACGACACCGCGACGATCTCGGTCACGCTGCCCTTTTCCTTCAGGCGCATCGCCTCCTCGACCGCGATCTCGTCGAAAGGATTCATCGACATCTTCACGTTCGCGGTATCGACGCCGGAGCCGTCGGCCTTGACGCGAACCTTGACGTTGTAGTCGACGACACGCTTGACGGCTACGAGGACTTTCATGGATTTACCTGGCGAAATGCGGCGCGGGCACCGGCCCAAACGGCTGGCGCGAAGCGTCGAATTATAGCGCGAAGCGCGCGCGCGACCGAATGAGAGAGTACCCGCGCGCTACCGCGGAATCGCCCCCCGGCATTGGGGGGACGCGCGCTTGGCGCGCCATGATGCGACCGACTAGGAGCGGACGACGTCGCAGCTCGGGCTGTCGGGGTTCATCGTGCCTTGCCAGCTGAGCACATTGTTGACGCGGATCGGATCGGGAACGACCTGATCGGGATCGACCAGTACTTCGATGCTGGTGACATCCTGGGCGAAATAGCGTGTCTGCTTCGTATCGAGATTGAAGACCATCGAGACATCCATCGGAAACGGCACGCTGCCGTACACGTCCTGGCGCACCCCATTCGACCATGTCACCCGAGCCAGGACGCGAAACGCCGAAACGTCGCCGTAGAGCTGCTCCTGGGTCGGAATGAGGTCGGCGCCAAGATTCTGGATCCGCGCGCTGACGATCAGCGCTCCGTCCGCACTGCGCCTGCAGGCGATCGCCTTGAGGTTCAGATCCGACCGGAGCGGGCGATCGTAGATCGGGAAGAAGAACATCGTCTCGTCAGGATAGCTCAGGATGTAAGGTGGCCGGTCGCGGTCCTGGGCGGTCGCGACATCGCTGAAATTGTTGAATATGGGCGAAGAAAATTTGGCTTCTGACGAGGGCGCCATCTGGCACCCCGCCAGTAACGTGGCCGCAGCCAACCCCATCGCAAAAAGTGCGCGCATGTGCGTCTCCCGTACCTAGTCGTACCCTGCCCGGCCGCCGCACCATGCCGCAGCCCGCACCCCTGCCCGGGCCCATAATGCGGGGGGCATGGCGGAAGGTCAACTGCGTCAGGGCCTTAAGACCCCCATCGTCACTCGCAGTGTGGCAAATTGCGCGCAATCATGGATTCCAGGCCTTCCAGAAGCTTGCCGTTTGCCTCGAGGTCGCGGGCAGCGAGAACGCGCGCCTGGCCCTCGGCAAGGGCCCGTCCGCTGTAATCCCAGGCCTGGGCGTCGACCAGCGAGCCGTGGTCGTACCGGCATTCGGTGCGCGGTCGCCCGTCCGCGTAATAGGTGCGCACGACGCCGTGGACGCTGCCCTGGTCGTAGGGCGCCTCGAGCTTTTTCGCGATTTCGCGTCCCGACGCGGTGTACCAAAGCGCCACCGTCCCCTTGGGAACGTCGTGATCGTAGGGAACGACCGCGCTGCGCGCGCCACCGGCCGTCCAGAAGATGAAGGTGCCTGTTTTGCTTCCTTGCGCGAAGGCGCCGCTGCCGCGAAGACTGCCGTCGTGTCCACGCAGCTCGAATGCGCCGTTGGGCGCGCCGGCTCGACATGCAACCCGCGCCACCAGGCTTTCATCGGCGAGCGCCGGCATGGCGGCGATCGCCCAGCCC